>OY970289.1:0-4246306 GCA_963716135.1 Pirellulales bacterium
TGTTGAGATAGAAATCCTTGATCGCCCGTTCGGTCCAAATCAACTTCCACGAGCCGCGCCTTTCAGATTCCCAGCGCGCGCCGTACATTCGCGCCTCGACGATTTGCGCCGGCTTCGGGGGCGACTTGTACAGCTCGACCAGCGATTCCTCGACCGGATACAAGTAAATGGCCGGACCCCACTGCATCCCATAGCAGGGGAAGCTCAATTTCTTTCGCGTCATGCGGCTAAGCTGCACAACTTCCAAAGGCGCGAGGAAATGGGCAGGCAACTGTGCCAGACGCTCCCGAATTTCCTCAGCCGTCAGAATATGCCGATATCCCGCCCCAGGCGCCTGAATCACAACCTGATACTTCGATGCGCTCACAGCCTCCGCGTCGGGCGCACGCGGCTCGTGCCAATCTTCCGGCGGCACAAATGGCAATTGCAGATTGCGAGGAACGCCGCGGGCACGCTTGCTCGAGCGTACACTGCTTCGACCGTGTTTGGCCCGAACCATGGCATTCAAATGCTCAACACGGTTTCGGACGCGGTTGCCAAAGAAGGCTTGGATGCGGCGGCCCATGCTTCGTTCCTCACGTGCGAACGACAAATCCTGGCGTTGCCAAATGAAACGCTTGCAGGGCTATCAGTTCGCACTAGCACATAGTCTTGAATCGGTCGGATAAGGCGTGGCCAATGACCACACTTTCACTGTAAGCGGATGTCTTCTGAACAAGCAAGTGAACAACGCAAGTCGTTTTACAGCAACGCGTTACAATTTCTCCATAAGGGGGGAAATGCTCCCAAACGGGGGATGACAGCTAATCCTCGATGTCTGTCGGCCCTCGGGCGAAAAAAGTTCGCGAGAGCAGCCAAAACTCGGACTCAATTGCGCACCAACATCGCGCAAATCTGGGCAGAATGCCAACGATGCAGAAGTTTAGAGAACTTGGGCCGTCGTCAGGCGAAAAACTAAAGATTGAAGTCGCAAATCACGTCACAACTTCAACAGGAAGCCAACGATCACCGCAAACAATACCATGCCGCCCAGCACCAACCAAAACCATTTGGGCAGCGTCGGTTGCTTATCGAGACGGTGACCACCCGACGACATCGGTCCTCCGCCACTCTTCTTCGAAGGACGAGGATGCGCTTCGATCTCTTTCAGCGCGTCGTCAATCAAGTTCGTCAGAGTTTCATCCTTCTTCGGCTGCGCCTCCAGCGCCTTGGCCACGAACAGCGGCTTCGCCGAACCGCTGCCAGAACCTTTGCTCGATCCCTTGCCGCTTTGTCCGGGCCCCGAAAGCACGTTGCTGCGCCCCACGATGCTGCTGTCGCTCAGCTTCAAATCGCTGCCGCCGGCTTTGGAAGATTGGCCGGGATGCGCTTTGTCCGACTCGTTGGCGGCGATGGTCTCCCGATTGAGATTGGAAATCGTGTCGTCGGAGCCCGGCTTTTCACCGCGCCGCGGCGGCGCCTTGGGGCTGGCGGCTTGCCGGCGCGGCGGCCGGCCCCCCATCAATCGAGCCGATCCCGTCGCCGCAGGTTTGCCCCGCATTTCCAGCCAGCGCGCCAATACCTGCGCCACTTCGCCCGCCGTTTGATAGCGGGCCTCCGGCTGCTTGCTCATCATCCGCAAGCAAACATCGACCAGCGGCGGCGGCGCATCCGCGCGCTCTTCGTACACGCTCTTGGGCATCTGGTTCTGATGCTTCCAAATCCGCTGCGCCAAGGTGCCGTCCGGAAACGGCGGATGGCCAACCAACAGAAAATACATCGTGCAGCCCAGGCTGTAGATGTCCGCGCGCTTGTCGACCGAGTGGCTGTCCTTAGCTTGTTCCGGCGCCAGATAATCGGCGGTGCCCAGCACGTTCTCTTCATGCGCGATCGTCAGCGACGCCAGCTTGTCGTCCTGCTCCCAGCGGGCCAATCCCATGTCGAGCACTTTGACAACCCCTTTGGGATCGACCAACAAATTCGCCGGCTTGATGTCGCGGTGGATTAATCCCGCGTTATGAGCGTGCTCCAAACCCTCGGCAGCCTGCCGGATGTACTCGGCGATGGTGTCAAACTCCATCGGGCCGTCGTCGTTGACCATCGACTGCAAATCGCGCCCTTCGACGTACTCCATCACCAGGTAATGGATGTTTCCCTCGTTGTCGATGTCATATGCGCGAACGATGTTTTTGTGATCCAGTCTCGCCGCCGCCTGAGCCTCGCGCTGAAAGCGGGCCAAATACGATGAATCGTTCACGCGGCTTTGCGGCAATACTTTCAACGCCACCCGATGGTGCATGCGCGTGTGCTCGGCCAAATACACGCTGCTCATGCCGCCGGTGCCCAACAGGCCCAGCAGCTTGTAGCGGCCGAGAAAGAACCCTTTATGCCGCCCTTCGAGCAGTTTGCTGCGCTGCCACGACGTGATTAGCTTGGCTTCCACCAGCTTGTCCGCCAACGCCGAACCGCCGTCGGGGGTCTCCGATTCGGCCGTCGGACCGATTTCGGTAAGCGTCTTCTCTAGAACGTCGCTTTCAACCAGACTGCTCTGGCGCAACAGATCCAGGAATTTATCAGTGCCGACCATGTAATGGCCCCCATCCGGCCAAGCCGACGGCGCGTTCTATGTGCGCACGAACCCCTTCGGGCGCACAACTACCCAACTTCTTAGAAGGTAACAACAAGTGGCGAAACTTGCTAGCTAATCTTATACCCGGAAATGCGTTTGGGCGATTCCACGCCCAGAAAATCCAGTCTAAAAAGCGCGCACTCTCCCGGGAAAACACACCCCCCATAGCAACTACACGCTTTTCGTCCGCTTGCGGTTTAGCAGTCCGCGCGCTATACGTCCCACTGCCAAAAAAACGCACATCACTTCCACCTCACTGCCATGTCTCCCATCGACGTCGTGCTCTACACTCGCCGCGGCTGCTGCCTTTGCGACGAGGCAAAATTACTCCTGGAAAAGCACGGCTTAACCGTGCGCGAAGTGGATATCGACGCCGACCCCGAACTTCGCCAGCGCTACGACCAATGCGTGCCGGTGGTGATGATCGACGGCCAAGAGCGCTTCCGCGGCCGCATCAACCAAGTGCTGCTCCGCCGCCTATTAGAGCCGTGAGCGTGGCGCTTACTCGCTCTTCCGCCATTTCACGTCCGCCTGCCCCGCCGCCGCATTCACCGCGCGGGCCAGCACGAATAGCAAATCGCTCAAGCGATTGAGATAAACCAGAATGGTCGCCGAGATGCTCTGCCCCTGCAGGCCGATAAGCGTCACCACCCGTCGTTCCCCCCGCCGGCACACGGTGCGCGCCAAATGCAGCCACGCCGCTCCGCGACTTCCCCCCGGCAAAATGAACGTTTTCAAAATCGGCAAGTTGGCTTCGAAACGGTCGATGGCTTTTTCCAACGCCGTCACTTGCGCCTCGGAGATCAAATGCGTCCCCCGCGCTTGCGGATCGGGCGTAGCCAATTCGGCGCCCAAATCGAACAGCTCATTTTGCACGCGGGCCAACAGCGCATCGATATCGGCTGGCAGCGATTCGCATCGCGCCAGGCCCAAAATTGTGTTCAACTCATCGACCGTGCCATAGGCCTCGATTCGCGGATCGTCCTTGTGCACGCGCGGCCCTGCGAACAGCCCCGTCTCCCCCGCATCGCCGGTTTTGGTGTAGATCTTCATAGATTGGCCGGAGTAATTATGGGATGAAGGGGTGAAGAGGTGAAGTGGCGATTCGATTCAGAGGCCAGGGTTTAGTATCATTATGCATTGTCTGGGGCGGAGACTGTGGCCCGCGGGCATGACAGTCGGCAAATGACGTAACCAATTGGGTGATCGATGAGAGCTCTTGGTCGTTGCTTCATGGCGGCGGCGCTCTGCTGGCTGGTAAGCGGCTGTGGGAGCGGGATGAGCGCCGCGGAAGTCGATCGAAAAAATTCTTTCGAGCTAATGATGGCCGCCGCCGCAGCGCAATCGACGGAGGAGGCAGGTTTCTTGTTTTTTGCCGCTCAAATGCGGTTCGATATCGATACCCACGTTTACCCTCCGGTGGAAAAGGGGGGCGACAGCCCCGGCGTGCTGATGGCCGCCCTCAGTGCTTCAGTAGGCCAGTCGGTCGGGCCTCGACTAAAAGGCGATCCGGTCGCGATGGCAAATGTTCTCAAACGATTGTCCACCTGGACCCCAAAATTTCCCAGCGGCTACGACCCGGGATGGAAGTACCAAAAAGCGCTCGATGAAAAAGCGGCGGCGGCCGTCGTCGCCGCCACGCAAAAGAAGATACTCCAACCCTTGAAAGAGCAATCCACTCTGGCCGCCAATCAAGAATATCGCCAGTGCGCCAAGGACTTGACAGATGCCACGGAGAAGCAAAATCGGCTGTTCGACACATTCGTCAAGTCCGCTGGAAAGCCGCTGTCGGCGGCGCAACAAAAAGAGCAAGCTGCTGCCGCAGCCAAGGCAACTGCGGCCGCCAAGCGGATGAACGAACTTAAGTGGGAATTGGTGCCCGAATCGCGCTGGCACGCCCGGATGAATTGGAATGCGGAAGATTATTTTCAAGATCCCAAAGTGATCGCGCTCTGCAAGGCAATTGAAGCGGATGACGTGAAAGAAATGGAGCGGCTAATTGCCAGCGGATCCGACCCTAACGCCGTTGGCAAGGACGGCATGACGCCGCTGTTGTGGGCGTTTCCGGATGCGAAAATCGAGCGGTTCGAATGTTTGCTCAACCACGGCGCCGACCCGAACAAGGTTTTCGATTCGGATTTCGGGGTCGAGCACAAGTCGCTTCATCCGTCGTCCCCAGGCGCTACTTCTATATTTAATGATGGCTGCCATGCAGGCGAAACGATGGTGCACCTCGCGAGTCGTGCCCCGCGGATCGACTATTTGAAACTGGTTGTGAAGCATGGCGGCGACGTGAATTCGGTCGACAAGAAAACCGGCGAGACGCCGTTGGACATCGTCTTGGACCGCTATTTCACCGACGCGAAAGAGCGCGTGGAATTGTTGCTGAAACATCACGCGGATCTAAACCACTATTGCCCCTGGGTCCGAGCGTATCCCGCGATGCGCGCCGTGCAAGAAGACCGGTACGACATCGCGCTTTTGCTGTTGGAATCCGGCGCCAATCCGCATCTTTACCAACCCGACGGTGAACGCAAAGTAATTCACTACGTGCTGGTCGCGAAGGTCCATTCGCGACAGTACACCACCGAAGATTTTCAGAAGGAGTGGGACGAGAAGCTCCGCCCGCTGGTGGACTGGTTAGCCCAGCACGGCGAAACGCTCGAGCAAGCCGAAAAGGACGAAGAGAAATGGGCCCAGATGTACAAGAAGGCGATGGTTCCTGAAGACCACGCCCGAATCAGGCAGCAGATCATCGACGAGCGGAACGTGAAAGAGAAGGAATCGTCGAAGGGAAAGGACTGAACATCGCGAAGGGACTAATCGAAGGGGTCGCAGCGCTCTGGCAGCTCCGTCACTCCACTTCCAGGATTTCGATCTTCAACTGCCCGATCACTTGGGCCACCGGCAGGAAGCAACTGTAGGCTTGCGCCGGCAAGATTCGAGTCGGTCAGCATCAAGTGCGCCGCGCCAATGCCGCCGCGGCCCAGCGTCGCATCCAGGGGCACCCAGCGATCGCCCGTCCAAATCTCGTTCCACATATGATACGCGAAACTTTGCTTGCCGTCTTGATACACCAGTCCGATCGCCACGCGCGACGGAATGCCCCGGGCTCGCGCCAGCGCCGCCAACAAGACCGAATGTTCCGTGCAATCCCCCTCGGGCTTTCGGGCCACTTCGGCCGCCGTGGCGAAGGCCTGCGAGAAGTCCTTGAGTTTGATGCTGTGCCGCACTAGCTTTTCCAACTCGATGCCGACTTTCAACGGATCGGTCTCGTCCGGCGCCACCGATCGAGCCATGGAAACAATCAGCGGATCGTCGCTTTGCACCAGGTTGTTCGGCTGCCGATCGTCGTCGCTGGGTAGCCGGCGCGGCGGGGAAGGATCGGCGCCGCTGCTGGATTGCGACCGCCCGCTGTCGCGCCGCACGGTGATTTCCGCCGTATGCGGATCCAACGATTGCACTTCTTGCAGCCGGCCCGAGAAAAACACCTTCGCCGGATCGTCGGTTTCCAGCGACACCCGGTAGCGGACCCGCCGCGTTGCGTGCGGATCTTCCAACAGCCGCGCCACCGGCACGCTGTTGTCAATCACCAAATCCACGCGCCGCGGGCTGGCCTCGGCCACGGCGATTTCGCGCGTGGTGCGGAACGTCTCCTGGTGCAGCGCCGCGATGGCCGTTTTCAGCACTTGCCCTTCTCGATTGGTCCATAACACCGAGCGAATCACCGGCGGCTTGTCGTCCGGCATATTGATCGGCAGCGTGATCGTGCTGTCGATGCGCAACAAGTCTTCGCTGTGATCCAACAGTTGGGTGCTCTCGTATTTCGACGCCGCCATCTCGATGGTCACAATCTCGTTGGTGGCCGGCATCAGCGCCTTCAAGGTGCGCCGCTGCCCCGGCAAGAGCGGCGCGCGGGCGAGCGATTGATCGGTCGCGCTGAAGCCCAAGGTGTCCGCGGGGCAGGGGATCGTGTCGCTAATGGTCTTGCCGTGGGTCGATGTTTCGACGATGAGCTTGCCGTCGGCCACTCGCCCCGTCATCACCGTGCGGCTGGCGCCGGTCAGCATTTCCGTTTCGAATCGCAGTAATTTCCCATCGGGCGTCTCGATGCTGCGCGTGGTGATGTCGATCGTCGTGCGCTGCCTGTCGCGGTCCACGGCCAAGTGGTTTTGGCTATCCACCTGCGCGAGCTTTTTGCCGTTTTCCTCGATATCGACCAGCGTGGTGTGCCCCCAGCCGATTTTCGTCCCGCCGGCGTACACCGACTCCCACCACTCCTTGGGATGACCTTGAGCCGTGGTCGGCGCAGCGCCGCTATCGGTCTTTGGAAACAAGTCGGCCGACGCCGCCCCTTGCGGAGCCGTTTTTCCTTCACTTTTGCTCGTTTGCGAGGCTGCAGGCGCCGCCGCGGTTGTCGCTAAAGTGGGGGTGCGCCGATCGCTGCAACCCGCCAAAACCAGCGCCGTCGCCGCCAGCGCGGCCATCGCCGCGGCGCTATGCCGAATTGTGCACGTCAATCGTTTCCGCGTGTTGTGCAAAGGCAACGTGTTGTCTCCGAGCAATAAGCCTCGCGCCCAGTCCCCATCCTTACCATTACCCGAATGCCATTCTGTAAACAACAGCACTTTGTCCCCCCGCGCCCAACTCCACTGGCGGCTTAAACTTTCCGCGTTCGGCACAGACTGCCGCGCACCGGTGGGATTCGTGCCGCCCGCCCGGTGTCTAAACGACTTGCGCACCGGCGCGAGTGGTAAACTTACAACAGCCATTTCCAGGGCCGCTCGTGCACTTCGGCGTTTTTCATGCAACACGCAGGATTTGACGTTCGTGCCGACGCCCCCTTCGGCCATTCGCTCGGAACCTGCCGATGCGGGCAACCGCTGTCGGCAGGATGTCCTAGGTTTGGTTAGCCAGTTCAGAGTTTGAGTGTCCAGAAACGGTCTTTCAGTTCGTTAATTCGGTGCGTCTTCCACAGACCCGTGGGGCAGCACTTCGCAAGGAATAAATCGCCGATGGGTTTTTTGAAAAGAGTTTTTGGGAATGTGTTCCGCGATCCCGGCGCTCCGGGACCGCACAACGCTTCCAGCAGCTTTGAAAAACTGAGCGACGAGCAGCTCGAAGCGCACCTGAAGGTTTGCCGCTACGGCAACTTCGTGCTCACCGAGGCGGTCCGCCCCTCCTTCGATTTGCAGGTCGTGCCCAGCCAGGGCTTCCGCCACGATTGCTTCGTCGACGAGGAAACAAAAGTCCGCGTGCCCGTGCTGATGGCCTCCGCCACGAAGGAGGAATTGTTCGACACGTTCCTCGAACTGTTGGATCCCTTGGGCAACGAAGTCGACGTGGTTTTGGAAACCAGCCACAACCGCGACACCAAAGGACATGTCGATCTCTACCGAGAACACATCGACCTGCCCGTCCTGAAGAGCACACTATACGACTACGAGGATTTGCTCCTCAACGACGGCTGCACCGGCATCGCGGTCCTCAATCCGCATACGCCGCTGGAAATCCAGTTCGACGAGCACAAACTATTGATCGCCTACGGCCAAGAGCTGGGCGCCTTTGAACAAGTGCTCCGCGGGCGCGGCGTGCCCTGCAACGACCAGATGAAATTCATCACCGAGGCCGAGCACGTCCATTCCTCCAGCGATCAATACCACCGCCAGTTCGAGGAACTCAAAACGCGGCTGGGAATGGATTCGATGTTCGAATGAATCCCTCCCTCTCCCGCTGGGAGAGGGCCGGGGTGAGGGTGAATACGATGGAAGAAGCCGGCGATCGTCTCGCCGGCTTTTTTTATTCAATCCGATACACCTGCGCCCCGACCTGCACGATCATCGGCTCATCGCTGGCCAAATACTTCGCCACGTCGCCGCCGTTTTTCTCAATTAATTGGAAAAACTCCGGCGAGAATCGCTGCACGCGGATCGCCACCTTCTCCTGGTCGGCCGTCACGGCGGAATCGACCCACCGATCCGTCCGGCGGAAGAACGTCTTGCTTCCCACCTGCCGTACGTTCTGAATCGCCTGGTCGGCCTCTTTCTTGTCGGCCGCCACAGCTTGATAGACCGCGCCGACCTGTGCTTCGCTCTGCATTGGCGCCGCCGCGGGGGCCGATGAAGAGCGGAACATCTGTTTCACCACGCGCTGCTCGAATCCACCAGCCCCGTCGACATGCCGGCTTAGCGCCTCCAGCCGTTGCCCAGCCGCAGATGTCATGCTCGACAAGTCGCGTTGGGTCGCGCTTTCGTCGGCCATGAACGACGTGTACGGAGTCAAAATGCCATGCTTCATCGCCAGCGTCACCAACTCCTGCACCAGTTCGTCGTTCTTGCCGTTCAGATCAATGTCGTCCAGAATTTGCCCCACCCGCCGCACCGCCCAAAGTTTTTCCACGAACGCCTGCGATTCGTCGGCGCTGTGCTCGACGAACTGCACGGGGAACTCGAACTTCCGCTCGCTCGCCGAACCGCCGCCGAGCTTGCCTGTGATTGTCACCTTCGCCGCGCCCGGTTTCTTATACCGGCCGACAATCACCAATTGCTCGCCAGCAAATAAATCGACCACGTCCTTGGGATAGACCCGATTCACTGCCGCCCCTTCCTCCGGCTTGATGCCGTCCACGTCGATCGTCAGCTTCACATCGCTCATCACCGGTGAGCCGATGCGGCCGTACAGTGCCGACACGCTCCGCTCGATGTTCTCATTGGGCCGCACATATTCGCTCAAGCCAAAATTCTCGCGCGCCAATTTATCCAACAGCCGGCTATTCACGTCGTAGCCCACGCCGAAATCGAAAATCCGGGCATGCACTTTGTTGTTCGATCGGGCGTTGGCCACAATCTTGGCCTCGTTCGTTTCACCAACAGTCGGAATCCCATCGGTCAGGAAGATCACAAACGTCGGCCGGCCGGAATCGTGCAATTGCGCCAGCGCCGTCGTCAGCGCCCCATTGATATTCGTCCCGCCACCGGCAAACACCCCCTCGACAAACCCCAAAGCCGCCTTGCGCGTTTCGTCGTTAAACCGCTGCAATTCACTTTGCCACGCGGTCACCTGGTCATCGTAGGCGATCAAGTTGAACGTGTCCCCCTCGCGCAGATTATTAATCACGTACTTCGCCGCCCCCTTGGCTTGCTCGATCTTCTCGCCGCTCATGCTGCCGGAGCGATCGATCGCCAGCACGACGGTCTTGTTGGGACGCTGTCCCTCGTCGGCCTTGATCTGCGGACTGGCCAACAGCACGAAATAACCATCTTCGTCCGTCTTGGGCCGATAGCTCAGCGCCCTGCGCACCCACGATCCCCGGCCCCACGTCGTAGAGCAGTCGAAAATCTTCCGTCGGCACCGTGGCCTTCGCCGTGTACGTGATCGTGGCATGCTTGTCATCGGGCCGCTTGATGTCCACCGAATGGCTCGGGCTGTAAACATTCTTGATCAGCGACTGGCTCTCGATAGAAAGCTGGAATTTCACTTCCTCGACCGGATGCGACGTGTACTTCGCCGTCGAAAGCGGGAAGATGAAATCGGTGAGCCCGTCCCACTTGCGGCACAATTGCGAATACCGCAGCGTCACTTTTCGCTCTTCCCCCGGCGGCACGGGGAACACGCTGGTTTTGAACAAGCCCGCCCCCATCCATTCCAAAAGCGCCGGGTCCCGATTCTTGCGCACAATCTCCTCGTACAACTTGCGCGCCTCGTCGGCCTTTAGCAGCTTGGCCGGCATTTCCTTGCCGTCGATCAACAGCGTCAACTGATCGACCGCCCCGTCGTACGGCAGCGGGAACACAAAGCACACTTCCATCGCGCGGCTGCCGGTGTTCACAAACGACTGGCTCACCTGCACGCGAGCCACTTGCTCATCGAGCGCCACATTCACATCCAGCGATTTGATCTTATATGTCGATGGCGGCGGCTCCGGCCGCGGAATCGGATGCGGATACGGCGGCCAGATTCCCGGCGGCCGCGGCAGCACGACGTGCTCCCCCGAATTCACGTTCACCAACACGCCCTGCGCGTTGGCCCACTTCGGCCAGGCCGAAAGCGCGAACAAAACGATGAACCCGATCCAATTGCGTAATGAACAACTCATGACCGTTTCTCCATTAAGCCGGCGATGGCATCGCCGGATAGCACGCACCGAAACCCGCCGACTGCTGGCATTGAGACGCCCCGGTTTCCACAAAAGTTCCTGCCCACGCAGAATCCAGGCAAGCTAAGGCCCCCAGTGAATCTGGGAAAACGCATTGTCGCTCGGCCCGGCTTGCGGTAATTGCCGGTTTTCAGGACACTCCCACTCCTTTTCGCCGATCTTTTCAGTTAGCAGGCCCTTCGGCCCCGAAATCCTCTTACGCGCACTCAGTGCGGTGGTTATGCCACGGCTACTGTCAATCTCCGTCTCGCTTGTGTGCGCCGCGCTCGCCGGCTGCAGTGCGCTCAGCCGATACGGCCCATCGTCGCAGCCGATCACGCCGCCGCCGACCGTCTTCGTCCCCGGGGAAGCCTCCGGGCCGCCCGGGTCGATGCCGGGCGAAGTTGTTCCCGACGTCCTGCCCCCCAGCACCGTGTCGGTGCCGGTCACAAACCGCGATTGGGCCTGGGATCAAATCGTCGACGTGGTGGACGACTACTTCCAAGTCGCGCAAGAAGAACGCGTCCGACAAGTCGGCGACGTGATGACCGAAGGACGCATCGACACTTTCCCCGTCACCGGGGCAACGATCTTCGAACCCTGGCGCCGCGACGCGGCAAATTGGTCGGAGCGTTGGCTGGATACATTGCAATCGATCCAGCGCCGCGCTTCGATCCGCGTGATTCCCGACGCCACCGGCTACGTGGTCGACGTGAGCGTGTGGAAAGAGTTGGAAGACGTGCCCAAGCCGATCCATGCCTCGGCCGGCGCCGCCACCTTCCGCTACGATACGTCATTGCAGCGCGACACGGAGTTTGATCCCGATCCCAACCGCATCCCCGGCGACCCGGCGCGCCCCGTCGGCCCGCGCACTCCCACGGCCGGCTGGATCTATCTCGGGCGCGACCCGGCGCTGGAGCAAGAAATGCTGGCCAAAATCCGCACACGTTTGTGCGGTGCGCCGATCGGCAAAGTCGCCGCGCTCTCCGGCTTTATGGCGCCAGCGCCAGAGCCCCAAGAAATCCCCCGCGGCCCGCTTTTCGCACCGCCCCCCGAGCAAGAACTCCCCGCGCCGTAGTGCCGACTTTCTGTCTTCCTACTTCCTATTCATCCGTCACGCAACCTTCGCTGGCGCTCTTCACATTCTTGATGTACTTGTAAAGCGTGCCGCGCGTCACCTTGTACGGCGGCGCTTTCCACGCCGCGCGGCGCTTCTTCAGTTCATCGTCCGAAAGCTGCACGTCAAGTTTGTTCGCCGCGGAATCGATCACGATCTTGTCTCCGTCGCGCACTCAGCGCCAAAGGGCCCCCTTCCTGCGCCTCCGGCGTGATGTGGCCCACGATGAAGCCGTGCGAGCCGCCGGAAAACCGTCCGTCGGTCAACAGCGCCACGTCTTTCGCCAGACCCGCGCCGACAATCGCCGAGGTGGGCGTGAGCATCTCCGGCATGCCCGGTGCGCCCTTGGGTCCTTCAAAGCGAATGACCACCACATCCCCCTTGGCAATCTTCTTCTGCTCCAGCGCGTGAAGCATGTCCTCCTCGGAATCAAAAACCTTCGCCGGCCCTTCGAAGCGCTGTCCTTCCTTGCCTGTGATCTTCGCCACCGCCCCATCGGGCGACAGGTTGCCACGCAAAATCTGAATGTGTCCGGTCTTCTTGATCGGATTTTCGATCGTCATCACCACTTTCTGACCAGCCTTCAGTCCCGGCAGCGCCTCCAAATTCTCCCCCAGCGTCTTCCCGGTGACCGTCAAACATCCGCCGTCCATCAAGCCTTTCTCGAGCAGATACTTCATCACGCCCGGCGTGCCGCCGGCATGGTGCAAATCTTCCTGCACATAGCGGCCGCTGGGCTTCAAATCGGCCAGGTACGGCACGCGGCTGCTGACCTTTTGAAAATCGTCGATCGTCAGTTCCACTTTCGCCGCGCGCGCCATGGCAATCAAATGCAGCACCGCGTTGGTCGAACCTCCCAGCGCCATCACCACGACCATGGCGTTCTCAAAAGCCCGCCGCGTCATGATGTCGCGCGGCTTGATGTCGCGCTCCAAGAGATTGCGAATCGCCGCGCCGGCTTTCATGCATTCGTCCACTTTCCCCGGATCCTCTGCCGGCGTCGAACCACTGTACGGCAGCGACATCCCCAGCGCCTCGATCGCCGAAGCCATCGTGTTGGCGGTGTACATTCCTCCGCACGCCCCGGCGCCGGGACACGATTTTTGCACGATCGTCCTGCGCGTGCTTTCATCAATCTTGCCGCTGATGAATTCGCCGTAGCACTGAAACGCCGACACAATGTCCAGCGTCTCCCCCTCGGCATGTCCGCCGCCGGCCTTCGGCATGTGCCCCGGCTTGATCGTCCCGCCGTACACCATCAACGACGGCCGGTTCACCCGCGCCATCGCCATCAAGCAACCCGGCATGTTCTTGTCGCAACCGGGAATGCTGATGTTGGCGTCGTACCATTGGGCGTGCATTACGGTTTCAATCGAATCGGCGATCAAGTCGCGCGACTGCAGCGAGTAGCACATCCCTTCGGTTCCCATCGAAATCCCGTCGCTAACTCCGATCGTGTTGAATCGCATCCCCACCATGCCCGCCGCCTTCACCCCTTCCTTCACCTGCGCGGCCAGCAGGTTCAAGTGCATGTTGCACGTGTTCCCGTCGTACCACATGGAAGCAATGCCCACTTGCGGCTTCGCCATGTCGGCCTCGGTCAGGCCGGTGCCGTACAGCATGGCCTGCGAAGCCCCCTGACTTTTGGGCTGCGTCACTTTCGAACTGAATTTGTTGAGCATGACTGATGCACTAGTGAGTGGAATATGATGGGCGTCGCCGTTTAGCCGCTGGTCTTGACCAGCGCGCCCGATGAAAGGTTCAGTTTAGCGCTCCGTTTACTTCACAGCCAGGGTGCCGTAAAGAAAACCCCCTGCTATAATCCCGCCAAGTTCCACCCGCCCATATTTCTGCCTTCTGCCTTCTGCTTTCTGCCTTCGCAATGCCTCCCGCATTTATCTATTTCGATCTGGGCCAGGTCCTCTGCTATTTCGATCGCCAATTGGAGATGCGGCAGGTTGCCGAAGTCTCCGGCGCCCGGAAGCGAAAGTGTCCGACGTCCTGATCGGCTCGCAGGGCCTGCTGTGGAAATTCGAAACCGGCGAGCTCGACGATCAGCAGTTCTACGAAACCTTCTGCCGCGCCACCGACAGCCGCCCCGACCCCGCCGCATTCCACCGCGCCAATTCCGAAATCTTCACCCTCAACGGCAGTCTGCTCCCACTGGTCGGACATCTGGAAGATTCTGGCATTCCGCTAGGCATCCTGTCGAACACCTGCCCATCGCATTGGCGAGTGGTTGCCGATGGGCGATACGGCATCATTCCCAGAGCTTTCAAGGCGATCGTCCTCAGCTACGAAGTGAAGTCGCTCAAGCCCGACCCGAAAATCTACCAGCGGGCCATCGAGTTGGCCGGCGTGCCTGCGGAGAAAATCTTCTACGTCGACGACGTCCCCGGCCACGTCGAAGGCGCGCGCTGCGCAGGAATCGACGCCGTGCAATACATCACCACCGACGCCCTGGTGCAAGAGCTGGTGAAGCGCGGCGTGCGATGCAATATCTAGCGGTGGCGCTTTGACTGTCGGATTAGCGGAGAACAGGTTAAGGGAACAAGCTCTCCGCTCCGCAGACTGCGCGTCGCGGCTAAACAATTCAACCTATACTTTGGCAGTCTTTCATTGGCCGCCCGCCTCCGCCTTGCCCACCACCAATCGCTCCCCTATATTCGATCCATTAATCCTCTAACGAGCGCCTGCTCCGAACGCTCTATCCTGTGGCATCGTCTCACCAAGTCATAAGCGGGCGCTCCAGCCCTTCGATTCCTAGCCACGTCGCGGCCGATCCACACGATTCGGCCGGGGGCATGGCCAGAACGTTTCGCCAGTCTCCCACGCTGAAATCGCGCAGCTACGTCGGCCTGGTCGTCTCGCAATTTCTGGCGGCGTTCAACGATCAGGCCAGCCACATCGTCGCCTTCTTCTACGCCACCGACATGCTGGTGCGCTACGTCAACCTGCCGCATCTCGACACCAAAGCCGTCGTGTCGATCGTCACCGCCTGCTTCATCACGCCGTTCTTCCTGTTCTCGCCCCTGGCCGGCGTGCTGGCCGACAAATACAGCAAACGCTCGATCATCGTCGCCTGGAAGCTCGCGGAAGTGGGCATCATGACCCTGGCGCTGGTCGGCTTCTTGCTGCCGCACGCCGCCGGATTCATCCACGCCTCGCCGCGCTTCCTTGCCGTGGCCAGCTCGGTCCTTTTGGTGTCGATCGTCTTTCTGATGGGAACCCACAGCGCATTTTTCATTCCCGCCAAGTACGGCATGATGCCCGAGATTCTCCATACCTCGGTGCTCTCCCGCGGCAACGGCCTCCTGGAAGGCACCAGCTTCCTGGCGAACATTCTGGGCACGGTGCTCGGCGGCCTGTTGTACGGCATGGTGAAATCGAAAATCGATATCTCCGCCGATCTCAACGTGCTCCATCCTGGCAACGAATGGATCGTCGGCGTTTTATTGTTGGTGCTGGCGGTGCTCGGCGCGGCCGCGTCCTTCATGATCGAGCGCATTCCCGCCGCCGCCCCCGACAAAAAGCTGATCTTGGAACCCTTGACCCCCATGAAGCACAACGTCGGCGTGCTCCGCCGCAGCCGATCGCTTGTGCTGGCCACCGTCGGCATCGCATTCTTTTTGTTCATGACGCTCTTCCTCAGGCAAAGCCTGCTGTTCCAGGGCGAGTTGGCCGAAGAGGTGGCGCTGGCCAACAAAATGCCGCGGACCGTGCCGGCGCGCGTGCGCGAAGCCCTCACTGGCACCGCCAATCCCGAAGAAGGCAGCGTCAATCTCACCGATGTGGTCACCGGCGTAGAGGAAACGACAAACGCCTCCAGCAAAGCCACCAAAACCGAATTCGAAGTCGCCTTCCTCATCGGCATCGTCGGCCTGGGCGTGGGCATCGGCTGTGCCCTGGCCGGATATTTCTCCGGCAACCGCTTGGAACTGGGGCTCGTGCCCATCGGGCTGACGCTGTTGATTGTCAATACTGCGCTGATGGCCGTGCTTGTCCCCGACAAAATGAAGATGGTGGTCTGCCTGATCGCCATCGGCGCCGCCGCGGGGTTTTACATCGTGCCCTTGTACACGCTCTTGCAGCATCGCTCCCCGAAAGACAGCAAGGGCAGCCTGGTCGCCACCAGCAATTTCTTCAACGTCACCGGCGGCTTGATCGCCGTGATCGTGTTTTTTCTGGTCACCTGGAGCCTGCAATTGGTGATGGGCTTGAATCTGAGCATGGAAAGCGTCAAGCACACCCCCGAACTCATCGGCGCGTACCTGCACCAACTTTCCCGCGCAGCGCGCATTCCCAAGCTGCTGTTTCTGACGGCCAGCATGATCACCGTCTTGATGCTCGCCTGGCTCCGCTGGCAGCGCCCCGATTTCACGCTCCGGGCCGTCGCCTGGCTGCGCTCCTCACGCCAGCGCCACTTGCGAGCCCTGGGGCTCGACAACGTCCCCTTCAACGGCCAGGTGATCCTGGTCAGCAATTCCCACGACTTCGACCACTGGGTGCACGTGATCTCGGCGATCGATCGCTTCGCTCGTTTCGTCGCGCCCGCCACCGGCGCCGGCGACAAGCTGCTGCGCAGTCTGGCACGCAGCACGGGCGTGATGATCGCCGCCGGACCCAAAGTGCGCCTCGCGCCGGAAGACAATGCCCTGGCGCGCGGGCTCGTGACGCTGGGGCAGGGCAACGTGCTGGGCGTCAGCCTCGCCGCCAATTTCACCCCCGTCACCGGTCAACCAGACAGCGGCGAGCATTTGCTCTCCGAACTGCGCCTTAAAGTGCCCGCGACAATTCTGCCGGTTTACTGCGGCGAACGCCCGGCGCATCACGATGCCGTGCGACATCCCGAGCGGCACACCTACGTGGTGATTGGCGAACCACTCGCCCCCGACACCCCGTTGGCCGAGATCCGCGCCGCCGTCGCCGCCCTAGGAACTTAAGTTAGCCTTCTGCTTTCTGCTTTCTGCCTTCCGCCTTCTGCCTTCCTTCACTCCCACTCGATCGTCGCCGGCGGTTTGCTGCTGATGTCGTACACCACGCGGTTCACGCCCTTCACTTCATTGATGACCCGCGTCGATATCCGCGCTAGCAGATCGTAGGGCAATCGGCTCCAATCCGCCGTCATAAAATCTTCCGTATCCACCGACCGCACGGCCAGCACATCTTCATACGTCTGCGCGTCTCCCATCACGCCCACGCTTTGCACCGGCAACAGCACCGCGAACACTTGCGCCGTCTGGCGATACAGCCCGGCCGCTTTGATCTCATGGATGACGATGGCGTCGGCCTCGCGCAGAGTGTCAAGCCGTCGCCTGGTCACCTCGCCCAAGCAGCGCACCGCCAAGCCCGGCCCGGGGAACGGATGCCGCCAGACAATTTCATCCGGCAAACCCAATTGGCTGCCCAAGCGGCGCACTTCATCCTTGAACAAATCGCGCAAGGGCTCGATCAATTCGAAGCCCAACTCCGCCGGCAACCCGCCCACGTTGTGATGCAGCTTGATGGTCGCGGCCGGCCCGTCGGCGGCGGCCCCGCTTTCGATCACGTCGGGATACAGCGTCCCCTGCGCCAAAAACCGCGCCCCCTGGATTCGCGCCGCTTCGGCATTGAAGCACTCGATGAACATGCGCCCGATGCAGCGGCGCTTCTCCTGGGGATCGGTCACGCCCGCCAGCCCCGTGAGGAATTGAACCTCCGCTTTCACCACGTGCAGATCAATTTTGAAATGCGTCGTGAATTCGCGAATGATCGCCGCTTCCTCATCCTTGCGCAAAAGCCCATTGTCCACGAGGATGCACGAAAGCCGCGGCCCAATGGCTTGCGCCAAAAGCGCCGCCACCACCGCCGAATCCACCCCGCCGGATAGCCCGCAAATCACTCGCTGGTCACCCACAAGCTCCCGCAACGCTTGAATCGTGTGCGCCGCGAAGTCGGCCAACTTCCACGTGCCACGGCAGCCGCAGACTTGGGTCAGAAAATTCGCCAGGATTGTCTTGCCCGCCGGCGTGTGCGTCACCTCCGGATGAAACTGCAACCCATAAATCGGCAAGCGCTGATGCTTCACGGCCGTGATAGGGCAGGTGGCCGTCCGCGCCAACGACTCGAAGTCGCTGGAGACGTTGCTCACCTGGTCGCCGTGGCTCATCCAAACTTCAGTTTCCGCCGGCACTCCGGAAAACAAACCGTTGGAAGTGATGATCGAACATTGCGCCCGGCCGTATTCGCGCGCCGGCGCGCTGTGCACCTTCCCGCCCAGCGCTTCGCACGCCAACTGCATCCCGTAGCAGATGCCCAAAACCGGAATTCCCAAATCGAACAATTGCGGATCGCACTTTGGCGCGCTCGCCTGATAAACGCTGGCCGGCCCGCCGGAAAGAATCAAACCTTTGGGCGCGATCTCGCGCACCCGCGCCGCCGAGATGTCGTGCCGCACAATTTCGCAGTAAACGTTTTGCTCCCGCACCCGCCGGGCGATCAGTTGCGCATATTGCGATCCAAAATCCAGCACCAACACCTTTTCGTCCGCCAGGCCGACGGACGACTTTTTCGCCGGCACCGCCGCCGCCATCGCAAAACTGCTTCCGCTAAATGCAAAAAGCCCGAGGCAATCTCGGGCGGAAAATCGAGATTATAGAACTTGCCCGCCTACCAGGCTAGCGGTGCGCGGCGTGCTCGTTGTCGGCCCGGCCCACGGGCGTTATAGTGAATGGCGACGTTCACGGACGATCTGCCGACAAGCTCACCTGATCCGCCCACTGTGCAAATTCTGCTTACGAACGACGATGGCATCTACGCTCCCGGCCTGGCGGCGATGCAACGGGCCCTGTTGCGATTGGGCGACGTGACCGTGGTCGCGCCCGCCACCGAGCAAAGCGGCGTCGGCCACAGCATCACCTTTCTGACGCCGCTGGTGGTTAAGGAAATCTACCAGGGCTCCAGTTGCCGCTGGGCCGTCGAAGGCAGCCCCGCCGATTCGGTCAAGCTGGGCATCAGCGAGTTCTGCCCGAAGCGTCCCGGCCTGGTCGTCAGCGGCATCAACGGCGGCCTCAACGCCGGCATCAACGTGCTCTACAGCGGCACGGTCGCCGCCGCGATCGAAGGCGCCTTTTTCGGCATCACCAGCGTCGCCGTGTCGCTGGAATGGGACGAGCATGCGCAGTTCGACAAAGCCGCCGACATCGCCCTGTGGGTGATCGAAAAAATTCTCGCCAACCAGGGCAATCGAGCCCAACTGTACAATTTGAATATCCCCACCCGAGCGTTGAACGGCGATTTCGAATTGAAAGTCGTCCCCATGGCCGTGGAACAATACGGCGAAAAATTCGAAAAACGAATCGATCCCCGCGGCCGTAACTACTACTGGGCCGCCGGCGAGCCTCCCATGTCCCGCGGTGAAGAGGAAACCGACCTATCGGCCTTGGAAAAGGGCTACATCACGCTCACCCCGTTGCACTACGACATGACCCAGCGCGATATGCTCGATACAATGCAGCAATGGGACTGGGGCGCGCTGGTGCGATAACGATCGAAAATACTTGGAGAGCGATACGATGACTACTTACTTCTCTCGCTCCATCACGGCGTGCGCTGTGGTATTCGCCTCGACGCTTCTTGTCGCCGGTTGCGGTGAAGACTGGGATAAAGCCACGCGCGACGCCGAACATACGCAAGACGCTCGACCGGCGCCAAAATTGGACGACGCTCCGCAAGCCGCCCCGGCGCAACAAACGGCCGCAGCGCCGCAATCAACTCCGGCGCCCAATACCGCTCCGGCGGCGGCGCCCGCTGCTGCACCCGCCGCCGCACCCGCCGCTGGTGCATCGCCCGCGGTGCAAAACCTCCCGCCGCAAATGGAGAAAATGCGGTCCGGCGTCGGCGTGCAAGGGCAGGGCTACGGCGGCGGAATTCTCACCGAGCCGGTCACCGAATATTTCCAACAGCGCGACCGCATCGCCTTCGAAATTCAGGTTCCCCATCAACTCCAGTTGTGGAAGGCCGAACACAACAACCGAAACCCGCGCGACAAGAAGGAATACGTCAAAGAGATTCTCGAACCGTGCGGCGTCACATTGCCCGACCTGCCGCCAGGCAAGCAGTACTACTACGACGCCAAAACCGGCGATCTATTGGTCGGCCCGGAAAAGAAATAGCTCGCGAAGGAATGACCAATGACCAAATCCCAATAACCAATGTCGGCGGCTTCCGCGCAGCGTTTGGTCATTCGTGCTTGGTCATTGGTCATTTCTATTCGGCGGCCCCAGCGAATTAATCGCTGAAACAATCACCAGCGCGATCAGGTCGATCGCCCACAGCGCAAATAGCACCAGCCCCATGCGATCCAGGATCGCCGCCCCCACCTGGTCCTGCATGCCCGCCAGCAGCCGCCCCAGCGCGTACAGCACGCACAACACGATCGGCAGGCCCAAAGCCCCGACGATCAGCCCCACGATGGCTCGCTGCGATATCACGCCGCTTTCTCCCAGGTGCGTTGATGGGGATTGTGCGGGTTGTATCGGCCAATGTCAACCAGTCCGATCGCCGCGTTAAACGCAATTTCGGTTGGCGGCTTAGCACGCGAAACCGCGGCGTTTGCAGCCCCGCACCCCTCGGGTCAGAATGGAGTTATGCGCTTTCGCAGCAAAACATTGTCGGCGGCGATGCTCTGCGCAGTCCTAGCGACTGCCGCCTTTGCAGCCGGCGGCGACAAGATCACGCTCAAAGACGGCCGCATCATCGAAGGCAAATTCACGCGCCTGCCGTCGTTGTTGGTCGATATCCGCTCGCACGATTCCGGCGACAAACCCACCAGCAAGCTCGTCGTCATGTCCGACAACGAACTCTCGCGCACCTATTTCCCCTGGCGCTATGTGGAAGCGATCGATCCCAGCCCGCCGGGCCAGCGTCAGGAACAAATCGACGTTCCGCAGAACGTCGATAATTCCGGCATGCGCGTCGGCAGCGTAGGCCCCGCCCTGGAAGTCACGCCGTTCGACCAGTTCGGCCGCCGCACCTACTCCATGCTCACCAAGCAAGGCCGCGTCGACGTGATTCAAGGCATCACGCGCATCACGCCGGTATGGTGTCACGTCGAAGGCCTGCAAGTACAGGGCGTGCCTTCGTTCGTGTGGGACATGCGCCTGGCCACCAGTTCGATTCCGCGGCAAACGCTCTCCCAAATCCTCAACCATCTGATCGATCCCAAAGACGCCGACGAACGCATGAAAGTCGTCCGACTTTACCTGCAAGCCGAACGCTATCAGGATGCCGAAGCGGAATTGAACCAGATCATCCAGGATTTTCCCGATCGCCAATCGCTCCGCGACGTCGCCCGCGACATCAAGCAGCAGGGCGCTTTGAAAATCCTCAAGGAAATCGACGTGCGCCGCGAGGCAGGCCAGCATCAGCTCGCGCTCACCATGCTCCAGCAGTTTCCCGCCGAAGGCATCAGCGGCGAAATCTTGCAGCAGGTGCGCACCAAGCTCGACGACTACAACCAACTGCAGCTTCAAGGCCAGAAGGTCATCCAGCAAATCGGCGAAATCGCCGCAGGCCTGACCGACGCCGGCCTGCGCACCCGGCTGGCCCCGATCGTCAAGGAAATCAGCGACGAACTGGCCCTGGGCACGATGGACCGCATGGCCACCTACCGCCGCTTCGCCGACGATCCGCAATCCACGCCCGACCACCGGCTGTCGCTGGCCATCAGCGGTTGGGTCGCGGGGGCCAATCTGGCCACGGAGAATTTGCAGACGGCGATGTCGATGGTCGAACTGCGCAATTTGGCGCGCGCCTACTTCAACGAAGAAACCATCCCCAAGCGTAACGCCATCTTCGCCAAGATGCAGGCTCAGGAAGCCATGTCAATGAAGCTCTTGAGCGCGCTGATTACAAACATGAAGCCGCCGGTTGAAACCCCGCCGCAAGAGCTCCCCGGGTTTTATGAATTGAACATTCCAGGCATCCCGGGGGAGCAGGAAGTCACTTACTACGTTCAGCTCCCGCCGGAGTACGATCCGCACGTCTCTTATCCGTGCATCGTGGCCCTCAACGGGTTGTTCAATTCGCCGCAGTTGGAAATCGACTGGTGGGCAGGCGAATGGGTCAAAAAAAACGATCGGCAGTTTCGTTACGGCCAGGCCACGCGGTTGGGATACATCGTCATCGCTCCGGTTTGGCTTAAGCCGCATCAGCAGCAATACGAAGGCTCCCCCCGCGAGCATGCCGCGGTGCTGGGCGTGCTGCGCGACGCCTGCCGCAGGTTTGCCATCGACACCGATCGCGTTTTCCTAAGCGGGCACTCGTTGGGGGGCAACGCCGCCTGGGACATCGGCCTGGCGCATCCCGATCTTTGGGCCGGCATCATTCCCATCACCGCCACCGCCGAACAATCGGTTTCCACCTACCGAAAGAATGGCGAACATTTGCCGATGTATTTCGTCTGCGGCGAGCTCGACGGAGACAAGCTGCAGAAAAACTCCGCCGACTTCGAGTACTACATGAATCGTCAATTGGCCTACGATTGCACCATGGTCGATTATCTCGGCCGCGGCCACGAAAATTTTTCCGACGACATCCTCCACATCTTCGATTGGATGGGCGCAAGAACGCGCGATTTCTTCCCCAAGGAATTCAGCGTTTACACGCAGCGGGCGATCGATAATTTCTTCTGGTGGGTCGAACTGCGCGATTTCCAGCCGCCCCAAGGGCGATCTATCTCGGTCGACGCCAGCATCGGCGGCAACAACAGCGTGAACGTGAAGACCGGCGGCAAGCTGACCGTCTGGCTCTCGCCGGAAATCGTCGACTTCGCCCGCCCCATCACCGTCACGCAAGGCAGCACCCGCCTGGCGCCATCGAACGCCATCCATCCCGACCCGCTGGTGCTGCTGGAAGATGCCCGCACCCGCGCCGACCGCAAACATCCGTTTTGGGCGAAGGTGGAGTGAGCGGAGTGAATCAATTCAAGGGGGGACGCTGCTTTCAATGGGTTTAAGAAGGGGTAAACTGTCTGGCGCTTTGCAGTCCGTACTCAGTACTTAGTACTCGGTACGCAGTACTTTAATTGGGAACATCCATGCCTGCCGCCCGATCGTTTACTGAACTTCGCTTCTGGCAGCGCGCCCGGCAGTGGCCGAAGGATATTTTCAGCCAAACGCAAAACGCTCCGTTTGCGCCGACCTACGGCTTGTTGTGCAAATCAACGACTCGTCCGAATCCGTGATGGCGAACATCGCCGAAGGCTTTGGCCGGGGGACTCAGGAAGAATTTATCACCTTCCTGGGCTACGCTTTGGGAAGCCTCGACGAAACCCAGTCGCACTTGTGCGCCGCGCATGACCGCGGCTATTTGGAAAACGAACCGTTTCGCACTCTTTGGGGTGAAGGGGTCGAGATTCGCAAGCTCACCGTCGCCTTCATCCGCTCGATGATCCTGCCGCGCGGCGGCGTGCGCACGCTGGGCCGACCCGTAAGTTGGTCGAACCGCGTCTGGGAAATCTATGAACGCGTGACCGGCCAGCCGCGGCCAAAGATGTTCGAAACACAAGCTGAGGAAGTTGTGGCGGCAGCTTACAACGACCAGCCGCCGATGTAGCACGGCGTACTCTGTACACAGTACTTGAATCACGGCCGTCCCGCGCTGCTCAACTCCGTCGGGCCCTGCATGCCCGCCACGATCGGTTGATTGGCCACGCTGAAACCGGTGATGAGCCAGCCGTCGTCGAGGGTGGTCACGATCGTGCTTGCGGGGCCGAAGTAGTGGAGAATGGCGTCGATGGCGAGCGCGTCAACGGGGCTACACGCCGATTAGTTCGACGTTGAAATCTTGAGGGCGGCGGAGGATGGTCACCAGGAGCGAGGCGTTTTCGATTCCCCGCAGGGAAAACGGTTCCTGCACCAGCAGGTACAGCAATTGGCCGGCGCGCACGTCGTAGGTTTCGCCGAGAGTGGTTAAGGAGATGCGGCCTTCCAGGCAGTGGAGGATGATTTCGCCGTGGGCCTCGTACGTCGGCAGATTCGCGCCCGCGGGCATGAAGAGCTGGACAATTTCCATATCGTTCGTTTTGACCAGCGATGTTTTCTGCTTCGCCTCCGGTGACGCTGCCAGCGGTTGGATGGCGACTAGTTCGCCGGGGCTGCCGATTAGCTTTATCATTGCGTATTACTCCCTTGTTCTGTTCGAAGCGATGGAATTCCTGAAAGGCCTGGCGAGACGCCCGGATGGACGATCAATCCAAAGAGGCCATTCCTGGGCGCTTTCGCACGGAGGGGGCGGGGCAGGTGCGCAGATAGTCGAGCAGCTCGGACAATTGGGCGGTGGCCAGCGCCACGCAACTGTCGGCGCCGCCGTAGTACATGCGGATTTCGCCGCTGGGCTTGTCCAGAATCCAGCCACATGGAAACACCACGCCGTTGACATCGCCGTGACGCTCGTAGGCCATCTCGGGCGCCATGATCCACTCGTCGGTGCGGCGCAGCACGCGACAGGGATCTTCCAAATCGAGCAGGGCCATTCCTAAACGGTACAAGCAGCCGCCGGCTGTGGAGCGCACGCCGTGGTACAGCAGCAACCAGCCTTCGGGAGTTTCCAGCGGGGGCGGGCTGAGGCCGATCTTGTTGGCATCCCACCAGGCGCCGCGGCGTGCGTGCATCAGGATGTGGTGGTCGCCCCAGTGCGTCAGATCGGGTGAGAACGAAAGCCAGATGTGCGCGCCCGAGCTGCCGGTGGAAACCGGGCGATGGATCATGGCATAGCGGCCGTCGAACTTGCGCGGAAATACGGCAGCATCTTTGTCTTCCGGGGGCATGACTGGGCCGAGACGCGAGAAGGTTTTGAAGTCTTTCGTTTCGGCCAGCGAGACCATGGGACCGCTGGGTGAAAAAGCCGTGTAGGCGATAATCCAGGCGGCGCGGTCTTCGACCCACGTCAAGCGCGGGTCTTCGACGCCCCACGCTTCTTCCGAGTAGTTTGCCGGATCGGGGGCGAAGCTGGGTTTGGAATCGATCTGCCAGTTCGAAATGCCGTCGTTGCTGCGGGCGACGGTGAGGTGCGAATGGCCGCGGCGGTCTTCGACGCGCACCAGCAACACGGTTTCATCGCCTACCTGGCAGGCCCCGGCGTTGAACACGGTGTGTGCGGGGTAGGGCCAGTCGGCGGCCGTGAGGATCGGGTTGGCTTCGTGGCGGTGAAACAGTTCCGTGTACAAGGTAGGCGTTTTCGATTCGAGCAGCATTTGGATTTCCTTCTCCAGGCGGGACGGGGTTATGTTGTCAACCTAAGCGGGATCAGGCGCGGGGGCGGTCGCTTCGTACCGATCGTTCAAAATGAGCTGCATTTCCAGGTTGTGGATTTCCGACCACAAAAAGGCGAGCGTCGATTCCGCGCCCTGGTTGCGGTTCACACCGAAAGGTTGCAGGCCGTCGAAGCAGGCGCCGCAGTGGAAATCGGCGAGCGGCTCTTTCAAGCTGTTCTGACCGTGGAACCAATCGTGGGCCCGGCAGAAAGTTGTTAAATAGCGTTGGTCTTTCAACAATTCGAATGCAGTGAGCGCGGCATCGGCCATCGTGGAAGCTTCCACGGGTTGCTGATCGTACAGCGATTTGCTTTCACCGTGCGGATACCAATCGCTGTTTCCGACCGGCCAAAACACATTTTTAGCCGTCGTCGCGCGATCCAGGAAGGTGAACGATTCTTCGGCCACCTCGATCAGGCCTTTTTCGGGCCAGCGCTTGCAGGCGACGAATAAAGCGTGCGGCAACACGGCATTGGCGTAGGTTAGGCGCGACTCGAACCATTGCCAATCGGGGCGCTGGGAGCGGCGGTAGCATTCCACCAGGCGATCCGCTGAAAAGCGAGCCACGGCCTCGAGCGGTTCGACGTTCTTCACCTTTGCCTTCCGCAGATGTCCCCATGCCAGGATCACGTAGGCTTGCGCGCGCAGGCTACGCAGTTCGGCTAGGGCCGGCAAAACTGCTTCGATCAATTCTCGCGCGAGCAAGCGGTATCCAACGGGCAAGTCGCTGCCGAGCACTTCGGCCAGAGCGTGGACAGCCTGGCCTTGGCAGTCGCCGGTGCCCCCCACATCCAACCAGCCGCGCTGGTAACTCAAGAAGTTGTGAAAGCCGCGCACCGGACAGCGTGCGTGCTCCAAAAAGCTCAGATACGTTGTGATCCGATTCAACATGCGCTCATCCGGATCGTGCGACCACAGACGGGTGCACAGACGCAGCGCCCTCGCATTATCGTCGGTCGTGTATCCGCTCTCGCGGCGCGGGATGCTGTAGATGGCATGTTGGATCAGACCGGTGGAGTCGGTCATTCGATCCAAGTGATCCAGCGAGAGCCAATCGTGTACGGGCATTACAGACCACCTTTGACGAGCTTGGGGTGTCGATTCGTGCCGCTTAATGCCGCTAAAACTTGCGGGAAGAGGCGTTCGCGAGTCGCTTCGTGCGCATGCACAACCTGGCCGAAGAACTCCAAGTACTGCCGGCCCACATTGGGCCAAAACATTGGCTTGGCGTATTCGTAGGCCTTGCGCTGAGTTTCAAGCCTGAAAGTATTATCGTTCAAATAGCGTAGCGTGGCGTCGGCCATGGCACTGCTATCGCCAAATGGTACCAACAGGCCGCGCCCTTCGGCCAGCACTTCTTCCGCATACAAATACGGCGTGCTGACGACTGCCCGACCGGCCGCCAGGGCGTACGCCAACGTGCCGCTGGCGATTTGATCTTTGCCCGGGTACGGCGTCACATAGACATCGCACGCTTGCAAGTGCTCCAGAAGCTCGGGCAAATCCAGATACTGATTCACGAATCGCACGTGCGCGCCCACGCCCAACGCTTCCGCCATCTGAACCAGACTTTCGCGATAGACCTCACCCTCTTGGCGCTTCACCTGAGGATGCGTGGCGCCCACGATTAGATAAACGGCATCGGGATATTCGGCCACGATTCGCGGCATCGCCTGGATCATGTACTCCAAACCCTTGCCGCGATTGATGAGGCCGAACGTGCAAATCACTCTGCGGCCCGCCAGGCCCAAGCGGGCCTTGAACAAATCGTCGCTCTGGCGAGAAACGGTGGGCACGCCGTGCGGGATGACCTGCACGCCGAGTCCGGATACGTGATACACCTCCGCCAACAGTTTGGCGGCAATGTTGGTCATCACCACAATCCCTTGGCTATGGGCCGCTATGCCGCGGATTAAGCCGCGCGGCACCGCATCGGGTTGGGCCAAAAGCGTATGCAGCGTGGTGACCACGGGTTTGCGGCAGGCCCGCACAAACTCCAAAACGCGATCGCCCCATTCGCCTGGATACAATCCGAATTCGTGCTGCAGGCTGACCACGTCGCACGGGCCATCGTTGGCCATGTCGGCGGCGCGGCGATAGGCGTCCGGGCGGCTGTTGTCGATGATGTGAACCACTCGCGGATCGCGGTAATTCACGTGGCGAATTTTTCGGATGGCTGCCAGCGATGACACTTGATTCTTCGCCGCGATATCCACCGCGTCCGCGGAGTCTCGGGTGAAAGTTGCCAACCCGCATTCTTCTGGCGGATAGGTGGATACAAACATGGGTCGAACGGTGCGCATCCAATGCCTCCTAAAGTTGCTCCCGCGAAATCGTTCGCAGGCCTGTAAAAGTTGTCCGTAATCAGCGATCGGCAGAGAATTTCAAATGCGTCCTGTAATCAGCAGGAGAATCAACACGAGCACCACGACTCCGAATCCGCCGCTGGGAAAATAGCCCCAGTTTCGGCTGTAATCCCACGTGGGCAATGCGGCGACAAGCAGCGACACCAGAAGCAAGGTTAAAAGTACAAGCAACATGTCAGCTCTCCTTCATAACGGTTCAAACGAAGAACAATTTCAGGCGGCGTTTTTTTGTGCGCGCCAACGTCGTCTTCCAGCGACGGATCCAAAAGCTGCCCAGCGCCAAACCTATGCCAGCCGCAATCAACGAGACGGTGACCGGTCGGCGGCGGACGTATTGCACGACGCCGCGCTGAACCTGTTGCGATCTATGGCGTCCCGGTTCGTGCCGTTCGTCCTTCGTCCCGCTTCGAGCGTGTTTGCGAAGCCGATTATGTGTGGCAGCCATGTGAAATCCTTCCCGTGGAACGTGTAATCGTGTTGGAGCAAATCATTTTCAATTTACCCCCTGCGTTTCTCTCAAAGCCACCCGGATGCCAGCCGACTGGCCAGCACCCGGATAGCACAACAAATCGTTGACTCCTTAGATCTGTGCGAAGGTGGGATCCTTGTCGATCGCCTCAATTCGAATCGCCACGTTTTTGTCGTTCTTCTGCGTGGTAACTCGGATGGACATGCCAGCCTTCAGGTCACTGGCTTTGCAAGCCTTCCCATCACAGGTCAGGCGGGCATTGGCTGCCAACATGTGGGAATGCTCCTCGCCGCCTTGCTCGTTCGTCATCACCAGCTTATTACCGCTAATACTGACGACCTTGCCCTCGTGCGTGTTGGCGAACAGTGCATTCTTATCAATGGCTTCCACTTCAATCGCCGCGTTCGGATCATTGCGAGTCGTGGTCACTCGGACTTTCATGCCCGGCGTAAGTTCGCTAGCCTGGCAGGTTTGGCCGTCGCAAGTCACTTTGGTGTTTCCAGTCAACGAGTGAGAATGTTCCTGACCCTCTTGGCTGGACATCACCAACTTGTCGTTGGCAATGCTGACGACTTTGCCGTCATGCGTGACTTCATTGGTTTCTGTGGCAGCCAATGCCGGAGCAACTACAAACATTGCCACGGCCAGAGTTGCTGCTGAAAACATGCGATAAAACATTACGTTGCCTTTCGTTGCGAATTTGCTCGGACCATTCGACCAATGCAACATGCGTCGGTCTCCCACCAACCTTGTCGGGCAAGTGAGTCGTCGGTCCTCGCGTGTGTGCGCCTCGAGCTCACTTGATGGTGATTCGAGACGATCATGCCGCTTTCGAATCGGTCACTCTCTTTCAGTGGGTGTTCTTCCACCCCACTCATCGACTTGCGGATTTAAGGGTTCGCGGACGGCGAATTGTCGCCGGTCTTTTTGACGTCTTTCTCGGTAGTGATGGTCGTTGTTCCTGCAGGCGTCTTGATTTCTGTTTCCTTTGTGGTCGTCGACTCATTCTTGGTGCAGCCGACCAGGCCCACCGAAACCAGGCTTAGCATCAATACAGCGGCGATCAGGCGTTTCATGTTCAATGTCTCCCGATTGAAAGTTCTTGTATCGCTTTTGTCGGCTTCAACGTGAAGCCGACAATCCGGACGCTGCGGATGACCCGCGGCACTTGTGTCGCCGCCTCCGTGTTGCCGAATCCGTGGTGCGGAGTCACACCGCAGCGCCTGTTTCGCCTCTTCGCTGTTCCTCATCACCGTTGCGACTTTCTTCCGATTCGCTAAACATGCCTCTCTCGGTTGCGGCCCCGGCGGTGATCACCGCAAGGTCACAATCGCTTTCTCTTCGCCACAATCGCTCAGTGTTTACCCCTGTCCTTGGGTTTATCTTGTGTCGGACCTGCCGACGGAGGACCCGCCGGTCCACTTAATGGTGCCGCCGGTTTGCCTGTGGTTCCTGGCGTCGGCCGTTCGACCTTGTCCTTGGGTTTATCTTGTGTCGGACCCGACGACGGTGGCCCGGCCGGACCATTCAAAGGCGCCGCCGCTTTGCCTGTAGCTGCCGGCGCGGGTTGTTCGACCTTGGGTTGGGGCTGCGATTGCAGCGCCGGTTGTTCGACGTTGGGTTGCGGCTGCTGAGGCTGCGATTGCAGCGCCGGCTTTAGGACTTGGTGGGGCATCGCCGTTGGTTCAAGCTTGGACGACTCGACCTTGGCAACTGTTCTCGGCTGTGGCTCGATCTTGAGATCTGGCTGGGGAAGTTGATGTGCCTTCGGCGGGGTGTAGGACTTTTCAGGTTGATCGGGCAATTTGGCCATGATCGGCGACGCGGGAAATTTCACCCTCGCTGCCTCAAACTTCCGGGAAGACGTTTCGGCTGGAGCCGCCGGCGCTGTGGTTTCCAGCTTTTGACGTTCTTCGACGAACTTACGGACATCTTGTCCATTCTGGCCAAGCTTTTGTCGTTCGGTCTGATCGATCGGCTGGAAGCGCAACGGACTATCTTTGCTTTTTGTCAACTGGTTAAGCGTTGCGGCAATTACGAAGGGCTTTTCTCCTGAGCTGGGGCTGGTCGTCATCTGCGCTTGCTGAGCAGCCCAGGTGCGCGGCGGTCGCGCATCGGGGTGATCAACGCGGTGTTGATAATCCGTCTGAACGGTTTGCGCCCATCTGGGATCCTGGCGATGCTGCCAACGTTGCTGAGCGCAAATCGGATCGTAGCCGTAACGACTGGAGTTGTAGGAAAACCATGGATAGAACCCGGCGGCGGCGTAATTGGATCCGTAGTAGTCGCCGAAGTAATAGTGCTGGTAGTTCGGACGTAGAAAGAGCTGACTGGCGAACACCGCAGGGTTGATCACCACCGCAGGCGAGTAGGAGAAACCTTGTCGCGCGTACACACTTGCATCGAAAAACACCGGCGCAAACAGCACTCCGCGACGGCCGACCGAATAATCCCAGTACCCGTCGACGTACACATAGCCGCGCGGAGCCCAGACGTAATGCGCCGGCACCCAGTCCCAATCCGGCTGCACAGCCGCCCAGTAACCGGGACGCCAAAGGTAACGGCCCTGCTGCCAAACCCAACAGCCCGGCAACCAACTCTGGTCTGGCGACGGCGCAGCGATGTTTGGACCAGCCTCGGCTGTTGCCGGCGGCTCGGGTAGGTATTCAATTTCGCTCGCCTTGGCATCGGCCCAGTACCCGGAAGTCCACTGAACACCTTTCGCCGACTCGCCCCAATACCCGGGAACCCATTGGCGACCAGGTGGTAGAGCCCGCCAGATGCCGCTAACCCACAAAAAATCGTTCCGGTCGTCGTCCCAGGCCCAATAGCCGGGGATCCACGCCACGTTGGCGCCTTCCGGTTTTTGATCGGGCGGCAATTCTTCGATCGCGGCCGGCGGCGCTTTGGGGGCCACGATGCCCGGCTCGGGGTCGAATGTCACGGTTTCCGCAAATGCCTCATGTACCGGTCCGCGGGTGAGCACTTCCACGCCTTCCTGGCCATCAGCGGCGTCGAGCGGCGCGGCCATCGCTTGGCCCAAGCCGAATCCTGCAATCAGGGTCGCCAGCGCGGCAACTCTGCAAAATCGGAAAAAATGTCGACTGTTCATGATCTTTGTCCTTTTCGAAAACTGATTTACTCGGCAGCGTTCAATCGGATTCGTTCCCAGACTTCCATCCGATGGACAGGAACATCGGCATCAACCTCGAAACCCAGTCGCACCTTGGCCCCTCGGATTTCGAGCACCGTGACCACAAACTTGCGATCTGCTCCATTGGCCCCCCCGACCACCACCGATTCCTGATTCTTCCGTGACAGAACTAACATGGTTAAGCCTCCGCTTTGATAGCTTGTTTGCCTTTTCCATTTCCGCTCCAACTGTCCGCCGGTACGCTCCGGCTGAGCTGGAACACCTGCACCATGGTTCCGGTCGTGAATACCTGCACCACGGTACCGGTCGTTGGTTCGACTTCCGCGGTTACTTCCCGCACTTCTACCCCAGTGATTCTTTTGATTTCTTGCCGCAGCGGTTCACAAGAATTGGCGAACAACTGCCGGTGAAATTTCTGCACCTGGGCAGCGCCTTCCAAGGTCTTGGCCAGCACCTGTTCCGCGGGCGACAAAACGCCGTGCAGCGTCACCACCAGCGTGTCTTCACCGAGAACTACGGTGACTGACGTGGGCACGTGGCCCGTGCGCTCCTGCTGGAAGGCGATTGCGGCCTGTGCGATCTGCTGCGCCACATTCGATTTGACTTCCTGAGATGTATCCATTGGATTCTTCCTGGCGGCTCTCAAAGGCCGCGTAACACCGAACACCAACAAAAAACCGATGTGGCCGACCACCCGCAGGTGATCAACCACATCGGTTTACTTTTTAACGAGCCTCTCGGCGGGGCCGGGTTGCTCTTTATCTAGTCATCCGAAATATGCCCGCGATCCATTTCGGGGAAACTGTCTCGATCTGTTCATTTGAACAGTTCCCCTACACACAGCATACGCTTTGTCTGAAACAATACAAGGGCCATTGTTGCTTCGCCGGCGATTATCTCTCTTTATTTCCGTGGAAAGAGTTCTTAATTCATGTTTTGTCGCCAAAGCGCGGCTTTCGCTCGTTGAGTGAAACGAACTCAGACGTGTGCAAGCACGACGAAGCCTGCGCTGCACATCCCATCTTATCACCAGCCGCGCGGGTGAACCAAAATGAAACGCGCATCACGCGCAGGCGCCGTGTTCCTTTACCGACGGCTGTAATAGTAACCGCCGCCTCCGCCAAACAAGAGGACCAACACGACGATCAAAATGATTAGCTCAGTAGTACCCATGGTAGTCAGCTCCCTTTACTTAGAGATCAAACGCAAACATAACCGGTGAAATAAAAAACCGACGTGGCCGACCACCCTGAGGTGATTAGCCACGTCGGTTTACTTTTTAACGAGCCTCTCGGCCGGGCCGGGTTGCTCTTTATCTAGTCATCCGAAAAGTTTTCCACGATCTTTGGCAAAGCCGTGTCCGACTGATCATCCAGACACTTCTTTCCACACCTCCATTATACGCTGTGGACATCCGATTGGGTTGATCTATCTCGTTTATCTTTCGTGGAAAGCGCCAATCGTGCATGTTCTGACGTCAAAACGAGGTTTTCGCTCGTTGGTGCCAGTTCTTCTTGCACGATGCCCGACATCCCCATCTTCCGCAACCAGCGGAAATGCGAGGCGATGGCTGATCGAAACGTCGCGTTGGCCTGATAGTTGACTCCGAATTCGCGGCACGTTTCTTCCACCAGCGGCGCTATGGCAGCGTAATGAACATGACAGATTCTCGGGAACAGATGATGTTCGATTTGGAAATTCAGTCCGCCGACATACCAGGAAAGCAGCCGATTGCTTCGGCCGTAGTCAACGGTCGTTTGGACCTGATGCACTGCCCAGGGAGCTTCCATTCGGCCCGTGTCTGCTTGCGGCATGGGAAAGGCGGCTTTCTCCACGCAGTGCGGCAGTTGGAACACCATGCTTAGTGCAATCCCCTCGATGAACGAGACCGCAACATAAAACGCCAACACCGTTCCCGCGGAATGCACCAGCAACGGAATTCCGATCGCCAGCGAGCAGAACAACGCCTTGCCGCCGATGAAGGTCGCTAAATCCCAACCTTTGGGGCGCGCGTGTCGCAGCCCGCCGAACCGGCCGATGGCCACATCACGGAAGTCGTCGTAGAAGTGCCATTTGATCGCCACAAAACCGTACAACAACCACAGATAAATGTGTTGCCAGCGGTGAATGTTGTATCGCTTCTGGTGCGGCGATATCCGGCCCAGGATGCCGATGTCGATATCGTCGTCGTGGCCGGTGATGTTGGAGTAAGTGTGATGGACCACATTGTGCTTGCAAGCCCAGCCATACGAGCTGCCGCCGAGCATATCAAGCGAGAGCGCCGTTAACTTGTTGATCCACGGGTGCTTCGAGTAGGCGGCATGGGAGCCGTCGTGCTGAATGTTAAATCCGATCGCCGCCATCGCCAGCGCCAAGGAAATCGCCAGTGGCACGGCCATCCACCAGGTCGTCGCCACGAACACCAACAGCGCGTAGGATGCCGCGAACCACGTGAGCACAATCGCGGTTTTCAGATACATCCGCGGGCAATCGCGCTGGCTCAGGCCGGTACGTTTGAAGTATTCATCGACGCGCTTTCGCAGCGTCGGATAGAAAGCGTCTTCCGCGCCAAACTTCAATTGGCCGGGCGCTGCCTGCGGGCGTGCGCTTCGCTGTCCGTTTGCGCTTGCGGCACGCGCGAGGCTTGGCGCCGGCATCGATTTGAAATGGATGACATTATCCATTGAGTTCATGCCGCCCGTTTGCCGGCAGTCGCGAAACATTGGCAGCGCATAAAATCCGACCTTGCGGAGTGCGGCTCATGTTCGATCTGCGACGACTTCGGACGGTTTACTCCGTGCTAGACGGCTCTGCGGCCTTGTAGCAAATTGACGATCAACACAATGACGGCAATTACCAAAAGAATGTGCACTAATGGCCCAGCTATGCCGAATCCGAGTCCCAAAGCCCACATCAGCAACAAGACAACTAAAAGGGTCCACAACATACGTCACCTCCAAAAGCGAAAAGAAACCAACAAAAAAACCGACGTGGCCGAACACCCTGGGGTGGTCAACCACGTCGGTTTACTCTTTAACAAGCCCCGGCCTAGAGCCGGCTGCTCTTTATCTAGTCTTCCGACAAGCTTGCAATTAATCATACCCCGTGAAACAGGACAATTCAAGCTGCCGACGGCTTTTTGAACTATCAATCGGCTTTCTTAACCGCCGTGAATACGTCGAGCAGCGTCTGGAGCTTCACCGGCTTGACGAAGTGATGATCAAAACCGGTCTCTTGATGACGTCGGCGATCTGCCTCGCTAGGTGTAAAGCCGCTCAAAGCGCACAGGACGGTGTTCTGGAATTCCGGCTTCTCTCGTAAGCGCCGCGCGACCTCGTGCCCATCCATGCCGGGCAACCCAATGTCCAGTAGCACGACGTTTGGATGAAAATCGGACGCCATTTCCAGAGCCGTGGGTCCAGTGCGGGCCACCAAGACTTCATTGCCATGAAGGCGCAACAGCATACTCAAACTATCGGCTGAATCGACGTTGTCTTCCACCACCATGATCCGCAGGCCGGGGGCAGCGTGCTGAATCTTCTCGACGGCCACCCGGGTTTCCTGTCCTGATATCGCTGGCAAGGCAGGCAGTCGGACTGTGAATTTGCAGCCTTTATTCAGACCGTCGCTGTGGGCGTGTATGGTTCCGTCGTGCATTTCGACCAGGTTGCGCACCAAAGCCAAACCAATGCCCAATCCGCCTTCCGAGCGACCGAGCGTGCCGTTCACCTGCGCGAACAGGTCGAACACGTGTGGCAACATCTCCGGAGGTATGCCCAGACCATTGTCCCAAATTGTCACGACGGCTTCGTCTTTTTCTCGATAAACATTGATGCGTAGAAGGCCGCCCGGATTGGTGTACTTGGCCGCATTGTTAAGCAGATTCACGAAAATCTGCTCCAGCCGAACGGGATCGGCATCTACCCAAACAGGTTCCACCGGCAGAGAAATAGAGAGATCGTGTTTGCGCATCGATCAGTATACGCACATCGTCGGCGGCGCAATTGACCACGGCCCGTAATTCCACTTGCACTTTGCGTAACCGCAGCTTGCCTTTGGTGATTCGACCGACATCCAGGAGGTCGTCCACAAGGCGCACCATTTGGCCCACCTGGCGTTCGATAATATCTGCTGCCTGCTGCAAAATGGGGTCGTCGGTCTTAATCTGACGTTGGATATTTAGTGCATTAACAATCGGGGACAAGGGGCTGCGCAGCTCGTGGGCCAACAGGGCCATGAATCCCTCCTGGCTCTGGTTGGCGCGTGCCAAATCATCCGCCCGCTTCCGCTGGGCGTCTTGCGCAGCTTTCCGTGAGGTCGTGCGTGACCCGCGCGAAAGACCAGATCTGCTGGCTCTCGTTGAGCAACGGTGTGATGGTTGTCCGGCACCAAAACCGAGTTCCATCCTTTCGAAGCTGCCAGAGATCGTTGTGTGCCTGATTCCCCGCCAACGCCGTTCTGAGTTCCTGCTCGGGCCGGCCGGCGCGAATATCGTCTGGCGAAAAGAGGAGAGAAAAATGCTTTCCGACGATTTCCTGGGACTGGTAACCAAAGCTCCGTTCCGCTCCCGGGTTCCAACACAGCACGTGTCCGTCCGATCCGACTAGCACGACGGCGTACTCCGTGGCATCCGCCGCCAGCAGATCAAACCGCTCGTCGATTTTTTCGAGTACCGAAATTGTGTCTTCCATTGGCATAGTTTCCGCCTTTCTTTCCGACCGGCGCGGATCCTTCGGCGCAGGTTAAACGATTCCAGCGAACGGCATGATGTCGAGTGCGTTCATCTGACGGACAAGCAACTGCAATTCACCCCCGTTGCGAGGTAGGTCCGCTTTTGAGAATTGCTCGGCAAGCGATTCTAGCTCCGCAGCAATTTCAGGTATTTCTCGAGCACGTTCACTCCAGTGCCAGATGGAGGCGATGAGCGTCATCGCTCCCAAATCTTGAAACAGCCCATTGTCCGCTTCCGCTCGCTGAACCACGCGCTGCATGTGCGCCGGAAAGGCATCGGAAAAACGTCGGCCTGTACGGTTCCAGCGAAATGACCGGTCGTTAAGCCAGCCGTCTCGGTGGACGGCATTCTACGCATCAATACTTTTTCAGTGGTTGTGGACACGCGTGTTTCCTTTCCTATAAATGGTGTCGAGATGTCTTTGCTGTCTCTTCGGCCACTTTGTTGGATATAAGGCGCTGTCCCCAGCCGCTGACGCGGCTTCTCGGTTGCATTTCAACACGACTGAGGACAGACGCCGCAAACCGATCAACGAGAAGCACTATTTTGATTTCAGATGCGCCCCTGGGAACTGGACTTATCTGTTGTTATCCGCGAGTGATTTCCAACTTGCCAATTGATTCGACGCACGAGGCACGCTACCGCAAAGGCGATGGCGGGACTTGTGTCCGGCGGTCCAGTGCGCCATTGCCATTGCCATTGATTCGGTCCCAGATTTCCAGTCGATGGACCGGAACATCGGCATCGACTTCGAAACCCAGTCGAACTTTTCCGCCCCGAATATCCAGCACCGTGACTTTCAGCAGGCGGCTAAAGCCATTGGATCCACCGACCACCACCGATTCCCGATTTTTCCGCGACAAAACTAACATGGGTAATTCTCCGGTTGCACGATTCATTCCCCTTGTCGAACTCGGCTGCAATCTTCCGCAGGTACGCTCCGAGCGAACGTCGTTACCTTCCGCGAAAACCAATAAAAAAACCGATGTGGCCGACCACCCTGAGGTGATCGACCACATCGGTTTACTTTTTAACGAACCTCCCGGCACGTCGCCGGGCTGCTCTTTATATAGTCATCCGAAAACCGCACTACAAACTTCTTCGCGGAGCAAACCATCGATTTGGTTTTAACTCCACTGCAACACGCAGCATATCACGTGCCGAGCAGAATACAAGGCCTAATCATTGCTTCGCGCTCGATTTATTCAGTTTAATTGCCGAGAAGTGAGAATCCTGTTTGCAGAAACCCATGCTAGCGCTTCGGTCGCCAGCGCCCGACGCGCCCACAGTAAACCTGATAGTCGTTGCCGAACGTTTGCCGAAGCGTCGGCTCTTCGTAAATGACAACGAAACCATGCGTGACGAGAAGGAATAACACCGCGTAGCCTAATAGCGGAACGGACTGGTAACACAGCGCCGCTCCAGCAAGCGCCAGAGCTGCGCCGAGATACATCGGATTGCGCACGAATCGATAGGGACCCCGAACCACCAGCCGCCGCGGCGGGTCGAACGGCGCCGGCGTGCCATGGCCGAGAATCGCAAATGTCAGAATGCACCACAATGCAATTGCGGCGCCCACGCCGGTCACCATCATCCCGACGACCTGCCACAAGCCAATGATCGGAATTGGCGCGATGCCAGTCCACGACAACACCCGGGCCGGAAGAAAAACCAGCAGCACGCCAATGAACAGCGAAGAGTAGGTGATGGCGCGGATCAGAACCCACATGTCGGAATCCTCTAATCGTTAGTCTGTTGGCGCTGCCGGATGGCTCGATTATTATGGCAACACCGTGACTGGTATGCTCTGGAATTTGAGAATTTTGTACAATGCGGAGTAGTCGATAAGCGATGCTTGGAATAGGTGCAACCGACCATTATGATTTTGTCTCGGCAGAGGCCCGACATGAAGACTCAAGGCGAAATCGAAGCTGCAATCTGCGCAGGAATTACGCAATTTGAGCAGCACTACATGGGTCGCGGACCGAAATCGATTCATGCCCATCTGATCGGCGATCTGCTGGTCGTCCGCCTGCAGGGTGTGTTGACGGCTGCAGAGCAACAACTTGTTAAATCGCTACCGTCCGAGAAGGGAAGAGATCTGCTGAAGCAAGTGCGCACCCACCTGGTTGAAACCGCGCGACCGGTGATGGAAACCATGATCGAAGAGGTAACCGGGGTTAAGGTGTTGAGCCTGCACCAAGACATCAGCACCACGACCGGCGAAGAACTGGTTGTCTTCACCCTCGCCGAAGCGCCTCATTACCGCGAAGGCAGTAATAAATAGCATTCCGATCTTTTAGGTTCGGTCCGCTGTTTGAGAGCGACGTTGTGCCGTTGCGCGAAGTTGGTTACGGACGCGGCATGCCCGTGCTGCTCAACTCCGTCGGGCCCTGCACGCCGGCGACGATCGGTTGATTGGCCACGCTGAAGCCGGTGATGAGCCAACCATCGTCCAAGCTAGTGACGACCGTGCCCGCCGGGCCGAAGTAGTGGCGCACCACGTCGAAGGCCGGCAGCGTGTGGCCGTCGATTTTTTGCTTGCGCGGCATGCCGTCTTTGCTGTCCCCCATCGCGGAGTTCAGAAATTTCGCCAGCAGTGTTTCGGACTGCGGCATCTGCCCCGTGCGAATCAATTCATAAGTCGCGCGGAATGCCAAATCGGTGCGCGAAAACGCGCGAATGCTGATCGGCCCGCTTTCCAGCCCGGTGGCCTGCTGCGCGATCAAACGGAAATCGGCCGATTGGTTCAGGTTGCTCCCGCTCTTGGCTTGCAGCAGCACTTTTTGCAGCAGGTCCATGTGCGAGGAGAGGAACAAGTGCCCCTGCGCCACGCAGATGGTGCGGGTCGGCAGGAAATGCTCGTCTTGTCCTAGGCGCTTCGTGGCCGGGTCGCTATCGGCGTGCGTGAGGTCGGCGCCGGGAGTTTCGATCTCCAGCTTCGGCACTTCGCTTACGGAATCCACTTGCTCCCAAATCACAAAGCCTTCGAACTCGCGCCGCCGCACATCCTTGTCGCTCGACATCAGCCGCCCGATGGTGTCGGCCACCGCCGCCTCGTCGGTCACTTCGATCACGAATACTTTGCGTTCGCTCTTGGGGCCGATCGGCAGCACGTTGTCCGCGATGATCGTGACGCGATGCCCCAATTTCGCCACCAAATTCTTTTCAATGTCGACTTTCGGCCCGTCGGGATCGTCGCGCAGACTTTCCACCACGTCGCGGAACACGCCCTTTTCGCCGATCACGTCGTCCACCAGCGATTCCGCCGCCGCGTAGGCCGTTTGCACGTCCCAATTCAGCGAGATGTACGTGGCGACGTCGCTGGGAATCCAGGCTTGGGCGCCAAATCGCCGCCTGCGGGGAATCGCAGCATGCGCGCCGCCAGATTGTATTTGTCGATGCTCTTCGGATCGCGACCCGCCAGCGGCGGTGCATAGATCATCGTGCGGTGCACCAATTCGTATTTATCGGTCGCGAAATCCACAAAGCCGCCCACGCCCTGAATCGCGGTGAAGCCTTGATTGCGGAGCACTTTCAGCAAATCGGGCCCCTTGTGCTTGTCGCGCGGCGGCAAATCGACCCTGAGCGTTTCCACATAGCCGAACGGCTCGACGAACCATCGCAGGTTCGGCGCCGCTTCGCCCGAGACCGTCTGCAGATGCGCCATGATTTCGTGATACGCCTTCAGCGTGCGAAGCGAATCTTCCCGCCCCGAGGAAACCGCCGCCAGCATGCTCTCCAGCACCGCCGTGTTGTCGCCGGCGACCAGCAGATCGCCTTGCAGAAAATACGCAACCACCGGCGCCCGCTCCCGACCCGAATCGTTGGGCAGTTGGAAGGCGACAATCGGATCCCCCGCGGCGCGGCGAAATCGCTGCGCACCGTTGCGGGTTAGATGATCCGTGGCTTTGGCCACCAGCGCTTCGGCTTGCGCGATGGCCGGTCACGTCGATCACCAGCACCAGCGCCACTTCGCCGGCCGCCGGCTGAATCACGGCCAGCGCCATCTCGCCGCCGGGCACTGCTTCCACATCCTGCCACGTCAAGCCGAACTGCTCGAGTTGTCGAAGTCCCGTCTGGCGAAGTTGCCCCTTGATGCTTTCGACAAACGGCTGCATCACCGGATCGTTGACCAGTTGCCCCCATTGCGAGCGCTTGAAATGATCGACCAGTTGCCCCAGGTCCGGCACACAGACATAGCCTTTGGTGGTGGCCGGCAGTAAACTGTCCGACGACCGAGCAGCCAGAGCCTCCGAAACGGACCATGCAAAACAAATCGACGACGCCACCAGGCAAGCACTCAGCGAACGAACGATCACAGATGGGTTCCTTGTTGTTAGCCGGCGGTCATGTCGGCCGGTCCGTTGTCAGTTGCAAAGGCTCCCGCGCTGGTCGAGTCAGACAACGCGCAGGGGCAAAGCGCAGCACGGACCGAGTGGGGCTTTTTCCTCTATCGTCGTGAACGCATGGCCTAACCTACGAGTGCACTTGATAATTCGCCAAGTTCCGAAGTCGTAAACTCCAACGAAGAATCGCCTCATGCCGCGAAAGCCAGTCGGCGCCGGACCGTCCGTTTGCAACGCCTAGTCAAACCGCACCGAGAATTCCCACAGTTCCACGGCTGACGGACGATCGATGGCCGGTTGGCAAGTCTCCGGAGGTCGTTGACCTCCGGCTAATGGACTCTGAAACTAGCTCCGAATCCCCGAACCCTGACCCCTGACTCCTGCCGCACATGCCCGACCTCCGCCGCGAAGCCCTGTGTTTCGACCCACTGCACGGCTACATGCCCTTCGTCTCCAACGACGATCTGGCCCCGGGCGAGGTTTCCGAGCGGCAGATCATCGACCACCCCTGGCTGCAGCGGCTCCGCCAAATCCACCAGCTTCAAACCGCCTGGTGGGTCTTCCCCTCGGCCGAGCACACCCGGTTTCAGCACGTGCTGGGCGTGATGCACCTGGCCAGCCGGGCGGCATCGGCCCTGTACCCCAGCCTCCGCGAGGTCTGCCCCGACGCCCCTAGCCGCGGCTATGTCGAATGCCTGTTGCGACTGGCCGGACTGCTGCACGACGTCGGCCACGGACCCTTCGGCCACTTTTTCGACGAGCACTATCTTTCCCAGTACGGCCTGACCCACGAAACGCTGGGCAGCGTGATCATCGAGCGCGAGCTGGGCGACATGATCCGCCATGTGCGCCGCAATCCCAACGGCGCGCTGGAGCAGGGGGAATTGCTCGATCCGGCGCACATATCGCTGTTGATCACTCGGCCGAAAAGCGCAAAAACGCCGCGGGATCGGCCGAGGCTGCCCCGCGCTGGCTCGTGTTTCTGCGCAGCCTGTTCAGCGGAATCTACACCATCGATAACATGGATTTCGTCTTGCGCGACGCCTACATGTCGGGCTACAACACCCGCGCCTACGACCTGGAACGCCTGCTGCGCTACAGCTTTTTCAGCGAACCGGGCCTGACGATCCACGCCCGCGGCCTCGATGCGCTCTTGCGATTTATTGCGGTGCGGGCCGAGCTGTTCCGCACCATTTATTTTCACCGCACGGTGCGGGCGATCGACTTGGAATTGAAGGACTTGTTCGCCGACAGTCGACCGTGGCTGTTTCCCGGCAATCCGCTGGAAAAGCTCGATGAGTATCTGCACTTCACCGAGTGGTCACTGTTGGTCGACGTGGGGCGCTGGCACAAAAGCAGCGATCCGGCGCAGGCCGAAGTGGGCCGGCGCTGGCAAAACTTCCTCGACCGCCGCGTCCGCTGGAAAATGATCTGCCAGCGCACGATCGAATATCACCCCGGCGACGCCGAACAGTCGAGCATCTTCAGCAAGGTGCAGTTCGTCGAGCAGGCGTTGCGATCGGCATTACCGGAACCCTTGCGCCAGATGCCGCTGCGGGTCGACTTGGCGCGCCACGTCCATCGCCCCGACACGCGCGGCCCCGCGGCCGGGCAGAACTTTCTGTTCGACCCGGTGCAGGGCCAGCCGCGCCCGTTGACCGACGATTTGCTGTTTCGCAATCTGCCCCTGGCGCAGCGCATCTGCCGCATCTACGCCGAGGATCAGCACCACGCGGCCGAAATCACCGCGGCTTTGGATGTCCTCTTGGGTCACGGCTCGAGCGACGATCTGACCAACATGTAGCCGTTACAATCGGCGCAAACGTTCGGCCTTCACGCGCCCAATGCCGCCGTGCGCCCGCAAATTCTGCCCAATTCAACAAATACGGCAAACCGCAAAAAACCATATTGTCGCGCGCAACCGGAACCCATAGCATGACTTTTGAAGGCGTCCGCCGAGTGGTCGTAGGGGGCGAAGCCGGCACGCAGGGCGTTTCTGACATAAGGTTGTATGGACAGATTCTCCTCTACATTTCTGCATTCGCAGTACCACTCGGAGATAGCAACATGCTTACGCGCTGTATTGCGCGTAACTTGCGCACTTGCTACAGGGGCAGCCGTGGTTCACGCAGAAGAAGTGAAGAGTTTCAAAATCAATGAACTGCAGCCTGGCAGCAGGTTTCAATTCGCCACGGCCGACCACGTGTATCGGGCAGAGTTGGTCGATCCCACCACCGGCGAAACCCGCCTGGCCGCCTCGGCCGACGGTAGCCGGTTCAGCGAACCTCGCACCGTGTTTCTGCTGGGGGCCACCCAAGGCCGCCAGGCTCAAGCCGGTGGTCTGATGTTCGTTAAAATGAACCAGGTACAAACCGGCCTGCGCCTGGAATTGGGCGTCGGGTCATTGGATGAACGCGATCGCACCGTGACCGAACCGGTGCAATCGATTCGGTTGAATTAGCGTTGTTCGGTATCGAGTCCGCCATACCTTGGCACATGTGAAAGCCCGGGGGTGAAAGCCCCCGGGCTTTTTTTATTGGACTCGCCAGAATCGTGCTGGTGGTGCGTTGACGATCACCAGAGTGTGGTCAGAAATTGGACACGCCGTCCACAATCAAGCACCTTGGATAAATTCCTGCCAGGCTTTGCCGGCGTCCCGACCACAAATCCGCCGCAATTTACGGCCGATGCCGCTCGTAGCCCGTTCATAAATTTGTCTCTGGCGCGACGGGGCACGGCAATTGCATACTAATACCGCATCCCGGCCAAAATCCCACCCGCAGCCGGGCGCAACCCACTGTTCTCGGGTCAATCCCTCGTTTTTTGCGCAAGGAGAATTTGTATGATGAAGTTTCTAGCAGCGATCGCGGTTGGCATGTTCCTGGTTGCAACCGTTCATCCCGTGTCCGCCGCCGATCAAATGACGCATGAAGGCACGGTCGTTTCCGCCGGCAACGGCAAGCTCGAAATGAAAGCCGACGATGGCCAGGATCACACGCACATGATCGACTCCAGCGTTCAGATCATGGTGCATGGAAAATCCGGGAAGCTCGAAGACTTGAAGCCCGGAATGAAAATCCGCGTTACCACCGGCGCCGACGGCAAAGTGACCGCGGTTTCAACCGTCGACACCAAGTAGCGTCTCGAATCGCGTCTCGAAATAACGACGCGATACACCAAGCCCAGGGGTGAAAGCCCCTGGGCTTTTCTTTTTGCGCCGATCCCTCTCACTCCGCCACGCGCCAGCGTCGGTTGAAAATCCAAATCATCGCACCCAACAGGCACACGACCAAGGCGATCGATAAACCTAGGTACGAGAAATACAGCGGCCAATCGGCCGCGCGATCGGCGATCTCCGGATTTCCAAACGCTAGCGGCACGGTAAATGCCGCCGCGAATGGGCTCGCAAAACTCGTCCACTGCACAATACCGCTGGTCGCCGCCGGATAAAAAAACGTCTCGGCAAAATACCGCACCGCCGGCGGCAAGCAATACAACGTGGCAATCGCCAGATATGCCGCGATCATGCTGTGCACCGTCTTGCGAAATATCACCGAGCAAAACAGTGCAATCGTCGTGGTCGTCGAGCAGCACATGAGCACTATTCCCACATAGGCGAGCATCGACGGCAAATTTCCCCAGTAATAAACCGACAGCGGCACCGCCAGCACCAACGGCCACAGCAAAAACAGCGTCAGCACGCTCGATACCCGCAGCCCGGAAAGCAGCTTGCCCCACAGAATCTGCCACGGCGAAATGATCGTCGTCAGCAACAGCTCCAGCGTTTGCCGCTCGCGCTCGCCGGTGATGGCGCCGGCCGAAAACACCGGCCCCACGAGCATATTGAACAGCACGACGTAGCCGATGTACCAGGGCGCCAGCTCCTGCCGCCAAAACAGGCACAACGCCATGATCGGGATCGCCAGCAGCATGCTGATCTGAATCACCAGGCGCAGCATCAAGGTGCCCTGCGCAAAAATCTCGCTCCGCATTTCCTTGTCGTAAACCGGATTCGCGCCGTCGGGCAAAAGCGCCGTCCGCTTGGCCGGCGCAAATAGCCGATCGGGAAATTGCTCGCGGTGGATGATCATTCCCACCGCCTCCCGCGCTTCCTGCTCGATATCGACCGGCTCGTTCCCCTCCACGCCCACGTCGGGCGGATACAGCAATCGCCGGCTCGTGGCCTGAAATAGCGCAATGCAAACCGCCGAGCAAATCGCCGGCAATGCGGTCACGCTCAACAGCAGCCGCACCCGGTCGGCCGCGCCGCTGCCCAGCGTGCTCCAGAGCGCAGCGCCGGCCATCGCCAGCGGCAGAATCAACAGATACGACACCACCAGCGCCGCCGCGGTGCGCCGAAAGAAACTGCTGCACGCCATGCTGATCATCCCGAAAGTGACGATCGACAGCCCCAGCGCCACGTACGCGGCCAGCACCTCGTAAATCGAAACGCCCCCCAGCGGCAGCGCCAACACCACGATCGGCAGCGACGAAAATATCAAGATCCCCAACGGCAGCAGTGACGCCAACAGTTTGCCCAGCACAATCGCCCCGGGCCGCAGCGGACTGGCCAGCAGCATTTCGTACGTCTTGCGTTCTTTCTCGCCGCTGATCGCCCCGGCCGCAAACGTCGGCGCCAGAAGCGACGCCAACACGTACTGGCTCAGAAAGAACAAATTCACCAGCCGCGTGGCCTGCTGCGGATTCCGCGTCAGATCCAACTGCCGCTCCTGCGGCCAGGCCAACAGCACCACCAGTCCCAACAGCGCGTTGTAGCAAAACAGCAAGATGAACGCGCGGGCTGTGCGCAGATTGACCAGCAGCTCCCGCTCAAGCACCGGATTCTGAAAGAGATACATGCGGCAGAGTGAGCGGTGAGTTGTGAGTGGTACGGTGGGTGGCCGGGGCTGGACTGAAGGGAAGCCCCGGACGCGCAACCACCGGGGTTTCGGCTGCGCCTCCAACCCCGGCCACCCAGTAGTATCTTACCTACTCAGTTACTCACCTACTTGCTCCTACACTAAATCCAACCGCCGCGTCTGCCGCTGCCGCCTGGCGCGGCACTCGGCGCAGATGCCTGTGATGATCAGCCGATGCCCGGTGACGCGGAACTGATGTTCCCGGGCCACCGCTTCGCGCAGCCGGACCAATTCGTCGCTGGAGAATTCGATCAGCTTATGGCATTCCTGGCAGTACAGGTGATCGTGCTGCGGATAGCCGTAGTCATGCTCGTAAACGGCCCGCCCCTTGAGCGTCATCGTGCGCAACAGCCCCGCATCGACCATCTCGGCCAGCGTGCGGTACACGGTCGGCCGGCTCACCTTCCGCCCGGCCGAATTGCGGCTCAGATCGACCAGCAATTGATCGGCGTCGAAGTGCTCATGCCGCTTGGCAATCTGCTCGACCAGGATCCGCCGCTGCTGCGTGATCCGCTTGCCGCGGGCCTGCAAAAACTCCTCAAACCGCTCGATCGGCGAAAGCGCGACTTCGACAGTGCCTAGCGAAAACTCGTGCGACATGGCGAATGGTTAGTGGTCCGTAGTCAGTGGTCCGTGGTCAGTAGTCAGGAAACAACGGACAACTGACCACGGACAACGGACAATTCCCGTAATCAATAACGATTCTAGATTAACACGCCGCCAAGCCAAGCGGTAGCAAGTTATGATAACAGCAGCAAAAACCCGCAAGAGAGACGAACCTGCTGCCGTGCCGTGCGTCTAAGAGAGCTATTCCGGCAATCGAAGAAAGGCATCGCCATGTCAAAGGCCAAATCGAAATGGGATCGTCGATTGCTCGGAGCTTGGAAGTCCGACAGGCGCCGCACGTTCAAATCGTACCGTCCCCGTCGTGGATTATCACTGCCCAAGTACTGGCGTTTTAAGGCGATATTCGGCAAATTGGTGATTCGATGGGGGCGCGGAACATGTCATACGGACTTAGAGGGCTACCGATCCACGCACAAATACGTTGTTGTGGCTAGTGACTCTCACAGTATTGTCATACGCGCTCACGATGTTCTTTCGGGCGAGAGTCGGCTCCAATACATCCGTTTTCAAGGGAACTCCTATTGGACCACAACGAACGGCGATTTATGCGAATTCTTCACGCGGGTCAAATAGCATCATCTCTCGTGGGCCCAACAAAAAACCCCGGGGGAAGCGGAGGCCCGGGGCGGAGAGCATTGCTCGATGAAAGCGATGAAGGTCGGTGGTGAGTTTATTGGTTGCGCTCCCGTCGCGAGCGACGGGGCTAAAACGGGATGACAATTGCGTGGCGATTCCCGCCGATGCCATCGGCGGCTTTACATCGTCATTCAGAGCGGTTGCCGCGCAACAAAAAACCCCGGGGGAAGCGAATCCCCGGGGCGGAGAGCCATCGCTCGATGACAGCGATGTTGTTCGATGTGCTGTTGGCAGCGACCAAGCCCGGCCTGGGGGCACGGGCTAAACGGTCTACGCAATTTCGTCGAGGAGCCGATCCAGCGCCACGTCCATCTTCTCGTCGGTCATATACGTGCCGTCGGCGATGGCGGCCTTGATGGCGTTGACGCGCTCCCAACGGATGTTGGGAATCTCGCTCAGCTTGCCGGCCATTTGGGCCGCCGGCGATAGCTGCAGCTCGTCGGTGGTATCGATATGCGTCGACGCGGCAGGAGTCGACGGCGGATTGATGCGGCTGGTGTGCGGGGCTTGAATGCCCTGCGTGCCGTGCAACTGGCTTGGTCCGTAAATCGGCATGGTCATGGTCGTTCTCCTAAAGACCTCAAGCCCACGATCACTCCAATCGTTTATCCAGCGGAGAATACCGCCGGTTGGCTTGTTAGTCGGCTCGTCGTAAAACCGGCTGAATCGCCGGCGGGCAATCTCGCTCACTATGGGCGGCTGCTTGATCGCGATCCCCAGCCCCGATGTCTGGAATACGTTGGGCCGGTTGAATCTCATGAATCAGCAGTTCGCTTTCGGCGAACGTGATCGTCCTGGGAAATGTACCTCGCTACTTACTGGGCGCCGTCGTCTTTCGATACAAACATGCGAAACAGCGGGCACCTAATATTCGCACTGCTTGAATCGGCTGTCCGTCAGCAGCCATTGATTCAAAACCAAATCCACCTCTCTAAACGTGTTGGCCCGGTTATCGCGGACCAGCACGGCTGTACCAAAGTTCGCGGCTGCGCGGTGAAGCTGACCGGAGGATGTCGATTTTTCGCCACCGCGTTTAGCGGCGACATCGCACCACACCTGTCTGTCCGTTCTACTCCGCACGACCGCTCACTTGCACGAAACCATCCTAATGCAAACGCCGGACCAATGAAAAACGTCCGCGTGCCAATGCGACCGTTGCCAGCAGCCGCGGCGGCTCGTTGCAACCGGCGCGACGTGAAATTATCGTTATCTTCCGGCGCGGCAAATCCATGATCTGGCGAATCGGGGCGAATTATAGGGGCCCATCGACAACCTCAACAAGCCCGATTAAGTGCCGCTATATTCGCTACTTGCAGCGCAAAACCAACCCCAAATCCATCGCCGGCAACCTTGCCGCCTTCGTGCGCCTCGCGAGCGAAACTTGAATAAATCCGCGCGAAACTAATTCTTTTTCTCGCGGTTAGATGCTGTGGTGGTACAAAGAATTTCGCCGCGACCGACGCCGCCTCCCGCCGCCGAACGAAACTTTTACATCCCGCCCCCGGCGCTTACAAAACCAAAATTTGCACTCCTCGCAAGTTTGCTAAAGAACTCTGTTGAAAGGTCATTTATGTTCCGCACCGTTTTGGTCACTCTGATTTCGACAGCCGCGCTCTCGCTGGCCGCTGCCGCATTCGCCGCCGATGAGAAGAAACCCGACGATCCGGCGGCCGCCGCCGACGCGGCCAAACGCCATGGCGAACTGTTCGACAAGCTCGACGCCAATCACGACGGCTTCATCTCCGCCGACGAAGTGCCTGCCTCTCATAAACGCTTGTTCGATCGCCTCACGCACCGCTCCGACAAAACGGGCGACGGCAAGCTCAGCCGCGACGAATTCATCGCCGGAATGGCCGAAGACCGCACCAAAGATCGGCCCTTCGCGGCGCTCGACCGACGACCGGAAGACAAGCCGGGCGCCGGCGGACCGGGACCGGGACCGGGGCCGGAACCAGGAGAAGGTCGTGGGGCCGGAGCACGAATGATGGGCGGGCTATTCCACGCCTTGGATACCAATCACGATGGGAAGCTCGATGAGAAGGAAATCGAAGCCGCCAGTGATTCGCTCAAAAAGATCTCCAAAAACGGCGAGATCACCCGCGAAGATCTGATGGAAAATGCGCGAATGTCTTTCGGGCCAGGTGGTCCGGGAGGCCTTGGTCTGGGCCGGCCGGATATGAACCCGGACGAAGCCGCCAAGCACATGCTCCAACGGCTGGATAAGAACGGCGACGGCAAAGTTCAAAAAGATGAACTGCCGCAACGTCGTCAAAAGGATTTCGACTCGTTGGACACGAATCACGATGGAGTCCTGGACGAGGAAGAGCTCAAAGCCTCGATTCCTCAAATGATGGAACGCGTGAAGGAAGCCCGGGCTGGCAAGACCGAGAAGCGGCAGAAGCCTTCGGCCGACGAGATGAAGCCGGACGAAACGAAGCCGGGCGAGAAAGGCCCCGAAAAATAATAATTGGCCGGGAACCAATTCCCGGCGGATCGGGTCGAATAACCAGAGTACCCCGTCAACGCGCCTTCTATGGCGTGTAACAGCGAACGCCTGGTGCGACGATGCAGCAAACCCACCTGCATCGGCCAGGCGTTGTTTTTTTCGCCTGACAAACCGGCAGGAAGCCGATGCGGCTGGCACCAATCGGTCTGGCGGTCGAAAACCCAAACCCCCGAAAAATCAACCTCTTTCAGATCCTTGCGCGAACCTGAAACATTTGACTCCCGTCAGGCGTATTAGATGGTACAGCGTTTGCAATGACTACCAGGCGGAACGAGAGCATGTTGCCGGAAGGAGACAGAGGTCATGTCAAAACGACCCCGACGCAATCGAAAAAGCAACGCATCCGCGGATCGCATCGGCCTGGACGAGTTGCCGCTGATTGTGGTTAGCAGCCCGGAATTTCGCGCTTTTGCTGCCCGGCTCGACCAGGATTTGGAAACGCTGGTCAGTCGTTGGGGTCACGTGGCTGCTCCGTTTTCGTTGCACGTGCGTCGGCCGGCGCCGCTGCCAATTCGGCGGCCGGCGGAGCCTGCGTAAACCGTCGTGCGTCGATTTTTCTTTCGCCGAACCGTTGGTCGGCTCGAGCGGACGGCATTTGCCTTTAGCGGATTCCTTGGACGGTGCGCGCTGGCAGCGTAGGCTTTTCGCGTGATCCAGGCTGAGCGCGCTGCGACAGGCGCTGCGCAATAGTTTCTCCACGGGCCACGTAGCATTTGACAACCGCCCCCGATGGCATTTACGATTCCCGTTTGCCGCCATCGCTTTTCCGCTTTGCTTTCTGAAGCGTCGGCGCCGGCGGCACCGGTCGGGTAGCTCAGTTGGTAGAGCAACGGACTGAAAATCCGTGTGTCACCAGTTCGATCCTGGTCCCGACCACTGGAAGTCAGACGATAGCCGCAGCGAGAGTTGCGGCTTTTGTTTTGCGCGGAAGAGAGTTTTCGGCGCGATCGAAATGTAGCTTAATTGTAGCCAATCTCACCGTCACTTCGTGACGGTCATGCTGGCCACCAGGAAAAGACCGAAGTGCAGCCGAGTAGTGAAAAATCTGCCGACCGGATCGGGAATCATGCGCATCGCCAGATTTTTCACTTTCCCGGCAGGCAGCGGGATCAGTTCGACCTTCGATCCGCAGATCCGCAAACGATCGATTGTAAACAGCCCGTCAATCTCGCGCTGCCATTCGCGCGGTCTGTAGCAACGAGCCAGCGCCCCGTCGAGTCTGCGTTGCATCAACTGATGCCGAGATTTCTCGCGGAAGAGTCGCCCACGAATGAGGCCGTCAAAAAATCCCGCGAGTACATAGTAGTGCCACCAGCTTCGATGGTAGACCATTACAATAGCCGTACCGCCTGGGCGCAGGACGCGCTGCATCTCTTTGAGGATTTGTCGCGTGTTGGATGAATGATGGATTACCCCCCAACTCCAGATGAAATCGAAGCTGTTGTCGGGGAACTCCATTTTCTCAGCATCCATTTTACTGATTTTCGCCGCAAGGCCCGCGCACTGCAGGCGCTTCGTAGTGCAGTTCACGGAGTAATCCGTTAGATCGATTCCAGTGTAAGTCTTGCAATGTGGCGCGATGATTTGTGCGTGCGTGCCACATCCAACACCAATTTCTAAAACATCTTTGTCCGCCAGATCATCGAACGGTATCAATTGCTCAAACGGCACTCGGCTCCAGGGCATGAAGTTTCTGACGTCGCCTAGGAATCGCGCGTCAATTTCGCGATAGAATTCAGGCGAGAACTCGGCCGGAGCCACGGCGCTCGTCCAGTCATAGCGCATTGGGTGATTCTGCCAGAAGTCATAATTGGACTTCTGCCAGCGCTCTGCCTCGCTCTCGTCCCCGGGTTCGGCTGTTGGCGCGTCGAATCCGGCCAGAATCTTATTTGGTTCGATCATATTGCTTTCGTCTTCCCCGCGCGGCGGCAAGGTGATTGCGGCAGGCCGCGCCGAACATTCTCCGGCATTTTGACAAATTGAAAAGAAAACTGGCCACTCCGTTTTCAGTTTTGGACCGATCCTGGGCTCCTTGGGGGATTGTAGCCTAACCGTAGCCAAACGGGCGTGCTCTGGTGGATATCAACAGGCAGTTTGTTGTGAATTATTCGGCACTATGTACACTGTAGACGATAGTGGGATGTACCGGGATGATTTGAAAATCCGTGTCACCAGTTCGATCCTGGTCCCGACCACTGGAATAGTAGTTTGCACATCGGGCTGGTCGAGCGTGCAAATGGCGACTAGGGCTTAGGCACCATGGTCCGGCAGTTCGACTGAACCGGTCTCGATCTGCTGAGAAAACCATGTCAGGCGAAGAAGATCAAACTCCTCCCAGCGAAATTCCTCCCACTAAGATATCTGTCTCTCCCGCCGCAGCGCCCGCAAACGCAGGGCGGCCTCGATCAACTATTCCTCCGGCGGCCGGCGAAATCCAGCTTTCGGCTTCCGCTCCTCGGCGATTCTGGCTGCCACTTAGCATCTTGGTGTTTTCGATTTCCGCGGTGCTGCTGTTCTACCGGCTGGGATTCTATCCGCTGTGGGGCGACGAAGCCGACACGGCGCTGTACGCCCGGGGAATCGCGCACGGGCGATACTTATGCCGTCTTTGAACACAACGTCTACGCCTGGCGCAACGGCAACTATCTGAAGAACCTGCATGGCCGCTATGCGCCGCCGGCCTCGTTTTACCTGGCGGCGCCGTTTGTCGGCGCCAGCGGCGGCGGCGCTTTTTGGCCGCGATTCCCGTTTGCGGTCTGCAGCCTGCTGACGGTCGCCCTGATGCTCTTTTGGATGGCCCGCAGCCACTTGAGCGCGCTGTTCTGGACGATTTTCTCTCTGGGGTTGCTGGGAAACGTTTCGTTTTTTCTCTATGGCCGTCAATGTCGCTACTATGCGCTGGCCACCCTGCTGACGGTGTTGATCGCCAATTTGTATCTGACTTGGAATGGCCGCTGGTGGAAACTCACCGCCATGATGCTGGCGTCCATCCTGCTGTTGTGGACGCAATACCTGCCTTATGCCGGCTTGTACGCGGCGTTGGGGTGCGATTATTTATTGGCGCAACGACGTCGGAGTCCACTTCGATGGAATCACTGGCTGTTGCTTTTGGGGCCGCAGGTGCTGGCCGGCGCTTTGGCCGTGGCAATCTACAATCCGATCGGCGCCGGGGTGGTGCCGGATGAAGCGGGTCGCAGCCTTCTGCTGGATAAGCTCACGTTGTTCTGGTGGAACCTGCGCGACATCAACATTTGCGAGTTCGGCGTCGGCCTGCTGATGCTCGCGGCCCCGGCGCTGTACCTGCTGGAAAAAAATACTTGGTTGCTGCGCGGGCCGTTGGCAATTCTGTCATACATGTCGATTGTCACCATCTTGTCGCCGCAGCCCATCGGACGCACCTCGTTCGCCGATATCCGTTATCTCGAGACCTTGATCCCGTGTTGCGTTCTTCTCACGTCGCTGGCGATTCTCACTCTCGCTCGCCACAAGTGGTCGATCGCCCTCCCGCTAGCCCTGCTGGCCTTCGGCACGAATGTTTTGAATCAGCCGCTCAAGCCCGACGAGTGGCGCAGCAGCATCTACCAATGGCTCGGTGAACTCAAAACACCCCGTTCCACCTCCATCCAGCAAGCCATGGATTGGATCCATCAAAACGTGCAGCCCGGACAGAGCATCTGGGTATTTCCGGATTACATGACCTATCCGCTGATGTACGATGCTCCGCAAGCGGTTTACGCCTGGCAGTTGCAGGGGCCGCCGTCAGGGCAATTCAAAGATCTTCCACCGATTCACTTCGTCGGCGGGGCATCTCCCGATTACATTTTGGCGTTCGGCCTCATGCCGCAGATCGGGGAAGCACTCGCATATTTGAAACAGCAGCGAAAGACTGACTACAAACTTGTCGCGACGCTGGATGTGTTCTGGAACGACATGACGCGTCCCGAGTTGTTCTGGCGAAGCTTTCAGCCGGTCGTCGGTTACAACCCGCAGGTTGAAGCGGTGTACATCCTGCAACGCAGCGATTTGAAATCCGCGCCACCCTAAGCCGGGGGAGCGAGAACGTCCTGGCCGAATACAAGCGGCCGTTGCAAATGAAGGATATACTCACGGACACGCTGGACATTTACTGGAAGGTTCGGGTTTGGCCGGGACGCTTTCCGCGGAGATTGAAACCGGTCGTCATCTGCAAACCGGTCATGGGCCACGTTGACATTTTTTGGCGAGCCAGCTTGGTTTCAGAAAGGCACTGACCCGCGGAACGATCCGATCGGCATGACCCTCGACAAAGGCAATGGGAATGTTTAGCGAAGTGCATTGCTGCCGCATCTGTGGCAACCCCAGTCTGCGGCCCATTATTTCGTTGGGACTGCAAGCACTGACCGGAGTGTTTCCCAAGCATCGTTCCCAAAACCTCACCGTCGGTCCGCTCGACCTGGTGCGTTGCGCGGTAGATGATCCCGCCAAACACTGCGGCTTGGTGCAACTGGCGCATTCCTACGAGCCCAGCGAAATCTACGGCGACGACTACGGCTATCGGTCCGGCCTGAATCGCTCGATGGCCGAGCACTTGCGAGCCAAGGTTGCACGGCTCTTGAAAATGGCTTCGGTGGAATCGATCGATCTGGTGCTCGATATTGGCTCCAACGACGGCACGATGCTGGGCTTCTATCCGGAAAATGGCGCTACGCTGGTGGGCATCGATCCCAGCGCCAAGAAATTCGCGAATTATTACAAACCTCACATTCATCGAATTCCGGAATTGTTTTCGGCCGCCGTGGTGCGTGACAAGTTTCCCGGCCGAAGGGCCAAAATCGTGACCTCCATTGCCATGTTCTACGACCTGGAAGAGCCGGAAGAATTTATCCGGCAAGTGGCCTCGATTTTAGCCGACGACGGCATCTGGCATCTGGAACAAAGTTATCTGCCTTTGATGCTCCGCACGAATGCCTACGACACGATCTGTCACGAGCACATCGAATACTACGCCCTGCGGCAAATGGATCTCATGATGTCGCGCAACTCGCTCAAAATCATCGATGTATCGCTCAACGACGTCAACGGCGGAAGCCTCGCGCTGACCGTGGCCAAGGCCCAAGCGCCGTACGCCCAAAACCAGCCGGCGATCGACGAATTGCTTCGCCAGGAGGATGACTTGGGGCTGAACTCAGCTCGCCCCTTCGACGAATTCAAAGTCAATGTGCTGCGCCACCGCGAAGAACTGCTCGCTTTGCTGGCCAAGCTCAAGGCGCAGGGGAAAACAGTCCTGGGCTACGGCGCGTCCACTAAGGGGAACGTCATCCTGCAGTTTTGCGGCATATCTTCCGCCGATCTGCCGGCGATTGCCGAGGTCAACGAAGACAAGTTCGGATCATTTACCCCCGGCACATTGATTCCAATCATCTCGGAGGCGGAAGCCCACGCGATGCGTCCCGACTACTTGCTGATGATGCCCTGGCACTTCCGCCGAAACCTGCTGGAGCGTGAGCAAGAGTTTCTTCGGCGCGGAGGCAAGGTTATCTTTCCGCTGCCAAAGATTGAAATCGTCGGAGCGTGAACTTTGCCCCGGCGCGCTCGCGATCGCCGCGTGTCACGCCAGCGCAACAAAAACCGGCCGCTTGAGCGTGCCTTTGCTTGCGACGGCAACAATCGCTTCGTTTTGCAATCGTTCCGCGCCAATGGCCAACGTTCAAGCGGCCGGTGGTCTAATTCGATCGCCGCGCGGCGCTGCGCGCCGTGCGCCTTCTTAGGCCATCGCCTTCAACTGCTTCAGAGGCCGCACCTTGATTTTCGTGCTGGCCGGCTTGGCCGCCACGTCCATCAATTCGCCGGGCTTAAACGGATTGGGCACGCCCTTGCGCCGGCCGTGCCGGAACTTTCTTCTTTTCGATTTTCACCAGACCCGGTATGGCGAACACGCCAGGGCCTTTACTTCCCATGGCCTTCTTGATTTCGTTACCGAGCGCTTCGAGCACGGCACTCACGTCCTTCTTGTTGACGCCTGTAGCCTCGGCGACATTGGCCAGAATCTCACTTTTCGACGGCGATTTTTTGGATGACATGGTAGCAGCCTTCCCCATAGTGTTTGACCCTCCTTGCAAAGTACTAGGAAAACGTTCGTTCGTCCGACGTACGGAACGTGCTGATTTAATCGCGCCGCGGCGAAATTTCAATCCTAGCAGGCCCCAATTTCAGCCAAATTCGCGGAAAAATCAATCTTCAGCTCATCGCGCCCGGAAATTGCCGAGACGCTCGGTCAACGGTTTCCCACACTAGTGCGTCCGTGGCAAGCCTTTCAGCTTGCCGACGCCAGCAACGGCGGCGAACCGTGAACCCGATTTTGCTAGGGCAATATAGGTCATTCCGCGAACTTATTGCAGTGCAACCGCGAAGATTCTGTAGGGGCCCTAGGGTCATCCCGACTTTAGCGGTTAGACGGCCCAGCGTTGCTCGAAGCCTTAACTATGCGAATCAAGTTCGCACAACCGCCAAGGGGCGCAAGTCGATTGCCGACCTCACAGGCATCGTGTAAGATACACTGTAGCATTAACTTACGGCATGGAAATCGATCGCCGTTCGCGCTCGGTTGCAAGAGAGTACTGGCGGCAACAGGGCTGGAATTGTGCGCCCGCTTGAAATTGCTGGGCTCACCCATGAACTTCCACGCTGCCTGTCGCGACTAAATTTCGCAGCCCGAACGTCCATTGGGGCAGCCCACCCGGAACCACCATCAATGCAGTGGAAATCGCCTAAGTGGCTGCGAATCGGGCTTTGGGCGATGGTCGCTTTGGCCGTCGGGTCCACGTTTCTGGGCCTGCTTCGGCTGACCACCCGCCAGGCGGCAGCCCAGTTGCAAATCGGCCCCAATGTCCGGATTCGCTTCGGCGCCCAGCCCCCAACCCAGACCAGCGATGTGGGCGAGGGGGTCTTTTTGCCGATCGACCGCGAAACGACTCGCCATTGGGAAAAGGCGAAGCGATTGTTCGACGAGGGGCACTTCAGCGACGCCGCCGTATTGTTGGACGAAATCCTAAAGCGCGACGAAGATTTCTTTTTCAAGCCCGACGACGACAAGCCCACGCTCCGGAGTCTCAAGGTCGAAGCGCAGCGCCTGATCGGCGCCATGCCACCCGACGGGCTGCAAGCGTATCAACTGCAATTTGGCGCCACGGCGCAGCAAATGTTGAACGCCGCGATCGCTTCGGGCGATGCCAAGGCGTTGGAAGAAATCACGCGGCGCTTCTTTCACACACAGGCCGGATACGAAGCCGCGCTCGTTCTCGGACGGCACTTGTTGGATCACGGCGACCCGTTGGCGGCGGCGCTGTGCTTCCAGCGTCTAGCCGAGACTCCGCTGGCTGCCGCGCAATTCGAGCCCGAGCTGTCAGTGCTCCTGGCCACGTGCTGGCTGCGCCGGCCAGTCAGACCGCGCCGAGGAAGTTTTAGTGGCTCTGAAAAAGAAACAGCCCAATGCCACCATTCGCGTCGCCGACAAGAAAGTGAAACTGTTCTCCGACGATCGCCAGGCCGTCGATTGGTTGACCGCGCAACTTGGCGCCGTGCCGCCGGTCAAAAACGAAGACGCCGACAATTGGGAGCTCTACCGCGGCAACCCGGCGCGAAACGCCGCCAGCCCGGGCGGCATTCCTCTGTTGAATCCGCGGTGGCGCGTGTCGACGACGACGCACCCGATTTTGGAAAAAGCGCTTGCCGACCTGCGGCAACAATACATCGAACAGCAAGTGGCCTTCTTGCCGGCGATGCATCCCTTGGCCGTGGGAAATCTGATTCTCATGCCCACCGCCCGCGACGTGTTGGCCGTCGATTTGGAAACCGGCAAGCGGCTCTGGCCAATTCGGGGCTCCAACGACAACTCGCTGGAACAACTGCTCACGTCGTCCAACGGATCTCCGCGCATCGACGTGCAGACCAATCCTTGGCTCACAGAACGCTTCTGGTGGGATGTCACCCGCGGCACGCTGGCCAGCGACGGCCGGCAAGTCTATCTGATCAAGGATCCTGGCAGCCCTTCCGCTTCGGCGCCGGCGAATCCGGCCGTCCCGATGTTCCGCCGGCGTCCGTTCAATGTGCCCACCGACGTCCAGGTGCAAAGCAACAAGCTTTTTGCGTGCGAATTGCGCACCCAGGGAAAATTGAAGTGGGAAATCGGCGGGCCCAGCGGCGAAGAAGAACCGAAACTGGCCGGCGCATATTTCCTGGGTCCTCCGTTACCGCTGCAGGACAAACTGTACGTGCTGGCGGAAATCAAAGGCGAAATTAAGCTCTGTGCGCTCGATCCCGCCAATGGCCATCTCGATTGGTCGCAGCAATTGGCCGTGGTTGAATCGAACGTTCAGCAAGATCCGCTGCGGCGTCTGGTCGGTTGCTCTCCTAGTTTTGCCGACGGCGTGTTGGTGTGTCCGACGTCGGCCGGCGCCGTAGTCGCCGTCGATATCATCAATCGTTCGCTGTTGTGGGCATATCTATATCCGCGCACCACTCAGAACAACCCGCAAAATCCAATCATCATTCGCGGGCCGGCAGTTGTCTTCGCCGCCGATGCGGCCGGCAATCCGTTGGAACGCTGGATCGACGCCGGCGCGACGATCGCCGACGGCTGCGTGCTGATTACGCCCCCGGAGTCGCACGAGTTGCACTGCGTGCGCCTGTCGGATGGCCAGCCGGTCTGGCGCAAGCCTGTCGAGCGCGGCGACAATTTGTACGTGGCCTGCGTCCACCAGGGCAACGTGATCCTTGTCGGCAAGCACCAACTGACCGCGGTGAAGCTCGCCGACGGCAAGCCGGCGTGGAACGGCAATTCGCTCGAACTTCCAGAAGGCGTGATGCCCAGCGGCCGCGGTTTCCAAAGCGACAACGATTATTACTTGCCGCTGACCTCCGCCGAGGTCGCGAAAATCGATTTGCAGATCGGCAAATTCACCGCCTGGGCAAAATCGCACAAAGGCGCGATTCCGGGAAATCTGATCTGCAGCCACGGACAGGTTGTTTCGCAAGGCGTCGATTATCTGGAGTCGTTCTTCCAGCTCAAGCCGCTGGAGGATCGGATCGCCAAGGCGCTCAAAAAGAATCCGGACGATGCCTGGGCGCTTGCGCATCGCGGCGAAATCGCCCTGGACGACGGCCGACTGAACGACGCCTTGGCCGATATCCGACATTCCTACAAGGTCGATCCCGATTCGTTCACTCGCGACCTGCTGATCGAAACGCTGACGACGGCGCTGGCGAAAGATTTCACCGGCAATCGCGACGCGGTCGGCGAGCTGGAAAGCCTGGTCCAGCTCGATCGCCAGCGGGCGGCGTATCTCCGCGTATTGGCCAGCGGCTTGCAAAAAACAGGCGATCGGCTTGGCGCGATGGACGCTTACTTGAAATTAGCGTCGCTGGATTCGCCGGAGGAAACCGAGGACGTCGATTCCACGCTATCCGTTGCCCGCGACCGCTGGGTCCGCGCCCGCTTCGATGCGCTCCTGGCCGAAGCGTCGGCCGCGGAACGCAAGAAGATCGACGCCGCAATCGAAAAGCAGTTGAACACGATATTGGCGGCCAAGGATCCAGACGCGCTCGAAAAATTCTTGACCACTTTCGGCGATCACCCGGCGGCGGATCGGGCCCGCGAGGCGCTCGTCGCCCAAAGCGCCGAGAGCCAACCTCCCTTGGTTCGCGAACAACTGCTGCGCACTTTGGAGCGATCGCCCGATCCGGCCCGCCGCAAAGCCGCCATGGCAAAAATGGCCGATCTGCTGCGCAGCACCGGCCACGACGACGACGCCCGGCTCTATTATCGCAAATTGCAGGCGGAGTTCGCCGACCAGCCCGTGCTCGACGGAAAGAACGTGAAGCAACTGCTGGCCGAACTGCCCGCCGATTCGCCCCTGCGGTCGGCCGAATCCGCCGCGGCGGATTGGCCCTTGGGCGAAGTGCTCGTCGAGAAGAGCGGCGTCAAGCAGCAGCGGATGCCGGGCTTCCGCGTCAACTCGAATCTGGAATTGCGCGGATCGCGCGATCCCTTTTTCCGAGACCTGACGCTCGATTTCGATCAGCAGCGGATGGAACTCGTCGGGAGCGACGGGCTGGGTCAAGAACGTTTCCGGCAGCCGTTGAACGAAGGGGGCCGGATGCCGAACTTTTTCGGCAACCCCAACGGCTTGCCCTATTATGCCACGACCGACGGTCATCTCATCGTAGTCTGCCTCGGGATGCAAGCCATTGCGGTCGACACGCTGCGCACGCCCAACGGCACGAACCGCGTGCTCTGGATGCAAACGCTAACCGATCCGTTCGTTTCGCCCTATAACTTCGGCGGCGTCACCTTCCCGCAGATGCAGTTGCCCTGGGGCGGCCGGCGAACCGTGATGAAGCTGCAAAATCAATTCCTCGGCAACGTCGGACCGTGCACCGCCAACGGCGTCTGCATTCAGCAGGGGCGCGAAGTGACCTGCCTCGACAGCATTACCGGCAAGGTGCAATGGGTGCGCCACGGAGTGACGCCAGGCAGCGAAATCTTCGGCGACGACGAATACACTTTGCTTGCGCCTCCTTCCGATGCCCCCGGCGGCGGCAATGCCTTGGTATTGCGCACAATCGATGGCGAGTTGCTCGGCAAACGCCCCGTTCCGCCGGCCGAAGGGCGCTGGACCACTGTCGGTCGCTGCGTGCTAACCTGGCGCACCACCGCGGGCAACAAAGTGCTGATCGCATTGAATGACCCTTGGACGCAGCGCGATGTTTGGTCGCAAACGGTCGCTCCCGGTTCTAAAGGCGACCTCGTGGGGGACGACTCCGCGGCCGTCATGCAACCCGACGGCAGGTTTATGATGATTCGCCTCTCCGACGGCAACAAAATCATCGATGAAAAACTGGAAAGCGAATCGAACTTGCAAACGATTCACGTCATGCGCTCCGCCGCGCAAGACATTCTGGTCACCAACCGCGTTTACATCAACGCGCATCCTCAGCAGCGCGTCGTGCAAATGCCCCAGCCGTACAATGATCCTTACTGGCTGCCGGTGACGGGCCGGGTGTATGCCTTCGATCGAACCACGGGCAAGCAGCAGTGGTCCGCTCCCGCTGCCATCGAACAGCACGGCCTGGCCCTCAACGCCCCGCCGGAGCTGCCGGTGCTCGTCTTCCTGCGGACGATCGTCGTCAACCAGAATCAACAGCATGCCTCGGTGCTGTGCCTCGACAAGCGCACCGGGCGCGCCGTGTACGACGATGACGATTTGCCGCAAGCGGTTCAGACCTACGATCTCACCGGCGATGCGAAAGATAAAACGGTGACGGTCGTGGCGGCTCCGTCGCAATCGATCACTTTGAAATTCACCGATTCGCCGGTCCCGCCCGAGCCGCCGTATCAGGCCGGGCTGTTCGACAAACCCAAGCGGATTAAAGCCGAAGCGCTGTTTAATGCCATTCGCAGCCGCTTCCCGATTTTCGATTCCGACGACTCGTCGCGCTAACGCCGATGCCCCCTAATATGCTTTGCCGCCTCCGACCGACGCTTCTGCTGCTGATTTTCGCCGCCTGGTGCGGCGAGATCATCCCGTGCGCGCCACCGAGAAGCCGGAGCCCCGCTTGCAGCACGTCATTTCGCGCGGGCTGGATTGGATCGCCAACAGCCAATCGCGCTTGGGCCACTGGTCGGCCAACGACGGCCGCTACTCCACCGCCATGACGGCGCTGGCCGGCATCGCGCTTTTGCAGGAAGGATCGACCACCACGCAGGGCAAGTATGCGCTGAACATCCGCCGCGCGGTCGACTATCTCTGCAGCCGCAGCCGCTCCAACGGACTGATCGGCGAGACGCGCGACGACCGCTATACCTACGGCCACGGCTACTCGATGCTGTTCCTCTCGCAGGTTTTGGGCGAAGAGGAAGACGAAGCGCGCCGCAAGGAACTGATCAACGTGCTGACCAAAGCCGTCGAATTCTGCGGCCGGGCGCAGACTGCCGATGGAGGCTGGGGCTATGTCAGCGCCAAAGACGGCGGCGGTTTCGACGAAGGCTCCACCACCATCACCCAGGTCCAAGGTTTACGCGGCTGCCGCAACGCCGGCATCCCGGTGCCCAAGGAAATCATCGAAAAGGCGATCAAATATATTCACAAATGCACGCTCGAAGAGGGCGCTGTGCAGTACAGTTCCAAGGGGGGTGGGCCGCGGCCGGCCATCACCGCCGCCGCCATCGCCTGCCTGTACAACGCCGGCGATTACGACGACAAGTTTGTCCCCAAAATGTTGAAGTACGCGGAAAGCAACCTGAACAATATTTCCAATCAAGGTTTCGGCCATTGGCACTATGCCCACTACTACTATGCCCAAGTGATGTACCGCGAAGGGGGCGATAAGTGGGACAAATACCGCGATCAAATTTATTCGCGCTTGATGAACGAGTCGGCCGAAGACAAAAGCGGAGTTTATTGGACCCAGGGATACGTCGGCACCATATATACCACGGCCATCAACCTCACGATTTTGCAACTCGATAGAAACATCCTGCCCATATATCAACGATAAAAAATGACTGAATGACTAAATGACTGAATGTCTAAATGTGCGTTCCTCAGAATCACTCTTTTGTTTAGTCATTTAGACATTTAGTCATTCAGACATTTCCCAGGAACTTCCCGCATGACCGAAAGCATCATCGCCCACCACTCCGCCGCCATCAGCAAGCTCAACGAGGCGCGCGAAAAAATATTTCAGCAGCTCTCGCAGGTCATCGTCGGCCAGAACCAGGTCATCGAGGAACTGCTGATCTCGCTGTTCAGCCGCAGCCATTGTTTGCTCGAAGGCGTGCCGGGACTGGCCAAAACATTGATGATCAGCACGCTGGCCCGAGCGCTGAATCTTTCGTTCAGCCGCATCCAGTTCACGCCCGACCTGATGCCCGCCGACATTACCGGCACGGAAATCATCGAAGAGAATCGCACCACCGGCAGCCGCGAGTTCCGCTTCCTGGAAGGACCGCTGTTCGCCAACATCATTCTCGCCGACGAAATCAACCGCACGCCCCCCAAAACTCAGGCGGCTCTTTTGGAAGCGATGCAAGAGCGGCAAGTGACCGTGGGCCGCGTGCGGCATCCGCTGGCCGATCCGTTTTTCGTGCTCGCCACGCAAAACCCCATCGAGCAGGAAGGCACGTATCCGCTGCCCGAGGCCCAGCAAGATCGCTTCATGTTCAAAATCTTCGTCAAGTATCCGAGCTTCGGCGAAGAATTTGAAATCGCCCGCCGCACCACCGCGCTGATGACCGACGACGTGGCGCCGGTGCTTTCGGATGAAGAAATCATCGATCTGCAGCGTCTGGTGCGCGAGGTGCCCGTCAGCGATCACGTGATCCAATACACCTTGTCGCTGGTGCGGCAAACCCGCGTCGGCGAAGCGGGCGTTCCGGAATTCATCACCGATCAATTGGCCTGGGGCGCCGGCCCGCGCGCCGTGCAATTCCTCATCCTCGGCGGCAAGGCCCGCGCGCTGCTGCACGGCCGCACCCACGTTTCCACCGACGACATTCAAGCCCTCGCCAAGCCGGTGCTGCGCCATCGCCTGGTTGTGAACTTCGCCGCCGAAAGCGAAGGCATCGGTCCCGACGACGTCGTCGATCGCCTGCTGCAAATCACCCCCACTAAAGAAGACGAACTGACCTCCGACGCGCGCTTCCGCAAGATCTTCGCGTCGTAATCAATCGGGTTTCGAGTTTCGGGTTTCGAGTCTCGAGTTGCAGCGCCCAAACCCGGAACTCGGAACTCGAAACTCGGAACTGATTCGATGGCCATCGCCGACACCAAACGCTTCCTGCACCCCGAGGCCATCAAACGCATCTCGCGCCTCGATCTGCGGGCGCGCCACATCGTCGAAGGCTATCTGGCCGGCCTGCACCACAGCCCGTACTTCGGCCAGTCGGTCGAATTTCTGCAGCACCGCGAATACACGCACGGCGACGATCTGCGGCACGTCGATTGGAAAGTCTGGGCCAAGCAGGATCGGCTCTACGTCAAGCAGTACGAGGAAGAAACCAACCTGCGTGCCACGCTATTGGTCGATATCTCGCACAGCATGCAGTACGGCCGCGGCGCGCTGAATAAATATGAATACGCCTGCACCGCCGCCGTGAGCCTCGGCTACTTGCTGTTGCGGCAGCAAGATGCGGTGGGCTGCATTGCCTTTGACGAGGCCATGCGCGCTGCCGTGCCGCTGCGCACCAAGCGGACGCATCTCAACTCGATCATCCAATCGCTGGCCGCCAGCGCGCCGAAGCACAAGACCGACCTGCAGCACATTCTGCGTTACGCGGCCGAAAGTTCGCGCACCGGGGAATGATCATCCTCATTTCCGACCTGCTTGCGCCCCGGCCGGGATTTGTCAAAGGAATCAAGCTCCTTCGCCAGCGCGGCCACGACGTGATGGTGCTCCACATTCTCGACGACGACGAGCTGGATTTCCCCTTCGCCGGCCCAACGCGCTTCGAAGGCCTGGAATTGCCGGAACACCTCACCTGCAACCCGCGCGCGTTGCGCGAAGGATACCTGCAGGCACTGGGGGTCTACCTGGAGGAAATCCGCCGCACCTGCGCCAAAAATGAGTGCGACTACAAGCTGGTGCGCACGAGCGATCCCTTGGACGCCGTGTTGGCCCACTTCATCAGCAACCGCCAAGCGAAGCAGCGCGGAGGGTAGAGGTCAATCGAAATGCCGTCTTTCCTCTATCCATTGCCGATCGCCATCGTCGGCGGCCTGATCGCGCTGCCGATCGCGATCCATCTGATCAACCTCATGCGCCATCGCAAGGTGCAATGGGCGGCGATGGAGTTTCTGCTCACCAGCCAAAAGCGTAATCGCACCTGGGTCATGCTCAAGCAACTGCTGTTGTTGCTATTGCGCGTGGCCGCCATCGCCGGCGCCGTGCTGCTGGTCACCCAACCGATCGTGCAAAACAAGCTCGGCGGCCTCTTCGGCGGCAACAAGCTGCACCACATCGTGCTGTTGGACGACAGCTTTTCCATGTCCGACAGTTGGGCCGGCACCACCGCGTTTGATGAAGCCAAGGGCGTCATCCAGCGCCTGGGCACACAGGCCGCGCAACAGCCTGCGCGCCAGGAATTCACGCTGCTGCGCTTCTCGCAGGCCAGCCGGCCGCAGCGCGGCACGCAAGACGATCTGGCAAAAGTCGTCGTGGACGAGGAATTTCCCAAGACGCTCGAGCAGGCCCTGCAGAAATTGCACGTTTCGCAGCTTTCCGTCGGCCCGGCCGACGCCCTGCAGGCCGCCGCGCAAATGGTCGGCGACAAAAGCGATTCCAACAACGTGGTGTATCTCGTGAGCGATTTCCGCGCCAAGGATTGGACCGCCCCGAAGGCGCTCGAAAAGCTGTTGCAAAAGCTAAATTCCCAGGGCGTGCAGGTGCAGCTCGTGAATTGCGTCGATGCGATGCGCCCGAACCTGGCGATCACCGCGCTAAAACCTGCCGGCGGAATCCGCGCCGCCGGCGTGCCGTTGGAAATGGAAGTCAACGTGCACAACTTCGGGCCCACACCGGTCAGAAATCTGTCCGTGCGCCTGGAAGAGCAGGGCATCCAGCGCCCCGCCATCGAGATCGACAAAATCGACGCGGGCCGCAGCGTCAAGCGGCAATTTGAAGTCCGCGCGCCCAACGCCGGCCAGCGGCGGATCACCGCGCTATTGCCGCCGGACGCCGTGATGGCGGATAACTCGCGCGATGCCGTCGTCGATTTTCCCGCCGGCGTGCCGGTGCTCATCGTCGATGGCGGCCTGAAATCCGGAACCGCCCGCGGCGGCGACGGCTACTTTCTGCAATCGGTCTTGGCGCAACCGGGCCCGATTCCCACCGGCCTGCGGCCGCGCGTGGAACCTCCGCGCTTCTTGGAAGAACACCCATTGGATGAATTCCACACCGTGTATCTGTGCAATGTCGATCGCCTCTCGCAAGCCGCCGTCGAAAAACTCACCAAGTACGTCGAGGCCGGCGGCGGTCTGGCGTTCTTTTTGGGCGATCAATCGCGCGCCGATTTTCTCAATCGGCTGTATGCCGATGGGAACGGGCTGTTTCCCGCGCCGCTGGAGGCGCCGGTGCCGCTGTTGGTCGAGCAATCGCAGAAAACGCCCGACCTGGTGATCACCGATCATCCGATCTTCCGCGTGTTTTCCGGTGAAAACAATCCGTTCATCAAGATGGTGAACATTGAAAAATACTTCGCCGTAAAGAAGGGATGGAAGCCCGCCGAAGGTTCGACGACTGCCGTCATCGCCCGCATTCGCAATGGCGCGCCGCTGGCGATCGAAAAGAAACTGGGCGAGGGACGCATCGTGGCCTTTCTCACCACCGCCGCGCCGCAATGGAACAATTGGGCCCGCGATAACCCCAGCTTCGTGGTCACGATGCTCGAACTGCAAAGCTATCTTTCGGCCGCGCACGAAATCGACCCGGGCCGCATCGTCGGCACGCCCTGGGAAGTGAAGGTCGATCCGCAAAAATATCTCGACCAGGTCGAATTCACCACGCCCGCCGAGGGCACGGCCGAGAAGGTCGTCGTCAAGGCAGTGCCCCAAAACGATGGGCCGTCGCTGGCCAGGCTCGACGACACGCTCGCCGGCGGCGAATACGACGCGGTGCTCACGCAAAACGACAACACGCAAGACGTCCTCTCGGTGGCCTACAACGTCGATCCGGCGGAAAGCGACTTGAAGATCGTCTCGCCCGAGCAACTGGCCGCGGAACTGACCGACGTCGCCTATGAATATCATCGCGCCGCCGATCTGTATTTCGATTCCAGCCAACTGCAGGGCTTCAACCTCAGCGAAACGGTGCTGTACGTGCTGGCCGCATTGCTGATCGGCGAGCAATTGTTGGCCTACTCGGCCAGTTATCATCCCGCGCACAATCATGGAGCAAGCTGACATGCCCGGGCTGATGCCAATTCTCGCGACGGTGGGCAATGCGACCGCGGATGCCGCGCGCGCCGTGACCACGAGCACAGAAACCACGCCGGTGGCCGAAGCCCTCACGCGCACGCGCTACGAGTTGGCCCGCGTGGAATCGTTTTCCGATTGGTGGCAGATGCCGCTGTTGGTGCTTGTCTGCGTGGTGGTGTTGATCTACGTCGCCTATCTTTACCGCCGCGACAGCGTGGAATTGAAGCCAGGCATTGGCTTCCTGCTGATGTTTCTGCGCCTGGCGGCGTTCTGCGGAATTCTGCTGGCCTATCTCGACGTGCAAAAGCGCACGGAGACCAAGGTGGTGCACAATTCGCGCGTGCTGCTTTTGGTCGACACCAGCTTGAGCATGGCCCGCGCGGATGCGGATGAAAGCACCGCCGGCGCGCCGTCCTTGCGCGCCGCATCGACCACGTCGCAACCGCCCTGGTCGATGGCGATTTCCTCGATCAACTCCGCCATACCCATGACGTGTCGGTGGCCAAATTCGACACGGAATTGCGCCGCATCGCCACGCTGCCGCGCTTCTCGCTGGAGGCCGATGAACAGATAACAGCGGCTGCCGCCGCCGAGGAAAAACCGCCCGCCGACAAAATCGATTGGCGCAAGGAACTGGAACCGCAAGGCGCCGAAACGCGCCTCGGCCAGTCGGTACGCCAGATTATCAACGACGAACGCGGCTCCCCAATCTCCGCCGTGGTAGTCTTCAGCGACGGCGGACAAAACGCCGGCGTCGACGTTGCCGCCGCCATCAAAACCGCCCAAGAAGCGAAAATTCCCGTTTACACCGTCGCTGTCGGCTCCGCCGCCACGCCCACCACCGTGCGCGTCAGCGATCTGGTCGCCCCGGCACGGGCCTATCCCGGCGATGCTTTCCAAGTCACCGGCTACCTGCAATCGCGCGGTCTGAACGGCCGATCCGTCACCGTCGAACTGAGCGTGCTCAACGCCGCCAAAGAAAAAGAGAACGCCGCCGAGCCAGGCCTGGATGTATCGCAGCGCGTCACGCTGGGCGGCGATAACGAAACGCTGCCGGTGCGGTTCGACATCCCCGGCCTCGAAACCGCTGGCCGTCGCATCGTCCGCCTGCGCATCAAACCGATTCCCGAAGTCAAAGACAAGACCGACAGCCAGCGCGAAATCGAGGTTGACGTGGTCGATCGCAAAAGTCGCGTGCTCCTGTTCGCCGGCGGGCCCTCGCGCGAATATCAATTCCTGCGCAACATGCTCCGCCGCAGCGAACTTGCCAAAAGCGGCGAGACCATTGTCGACGTTCTGCTGCAATCCGCCGCCGAAGGCGTGTCGCAGGACGCCAATCAAATCCTCGCCGAATTTCCCCGCTCGAAAAAAGATCTTACGCGGTACGACACGATCGTGGCCTTCGATCCCGACTGGCGCGCGCTGGACCCTTCGCAAATCCAGGCACTGGAAGATTGGGTCGGCGAAGAATCGGGCGGGCTGATCGTCATCGCCGGTCCGGTCTATACCGACGCCTGGGTGCAAAGCCCCGCCATGGGACCGATTCGCTCGCTGTATCCTGTCGAATTTAGCCGCCGCATCGCGCTGTTGGAGGAGGCTCGCTACGGCTCAACGCAGCCGTGGCCTTTGGAATTCACTCGCGAAGGACTGGAAGCCGAATTCCTTTGGCTCGACGACAATGCGGCCGTCAGCCGCGAAATCTGGGATTCATTCGCCGGCGTTTACGGTTATTACCGTGTGCGGGGCCCGAAGCCCGGCGCGACGGTGTACGCCTTGTATTCCGATCCCGAAGCCGCCATCGGCGATCAAAAGCCCGTCTACTTCGCCGGGCAGTTCTACGGCTCCGGCCGCGTGTTCTACATGGGCAGCGGCGAAATGTGGCGCTTGCGGGCACTCAGCGACAAATATTTCGACACGTTCTACACCAAGCTCATTCGCCATGTGTCGCAGGGCCGATTGCTGCGCGGCTCCGGTCTGGGCAACCTGATGGTCGAGCGCGATCGATACGTCGTCGGCAACACCGTCGTGGTGCGGGCGCAATTGATGAACGCCCAGCACCAACCGCTGGAAATGCCGAAGGTCGCGCTGCATGTCATCCAGCGCGACGGCCAGCCGGTGCTGGTGCCGCTGGCTGCCGATTCCGCGCAAGGGAATGTACACCGGCCAGTTCACCGTCACTCAGGAAGGCGAATGCCGTTTGGAATTGGAGAATCCTGATGCCCTCGGCGAGCCGCTGACCAAGCGCCTGCAGGTGTTCATGCCAAAATTGGAACAGGAACATCCGCAGCGCAACGACAAGCCGCTGAAGGAGCTGGCCGACGGCACCGGCGGGCAAATGTACGTCGGCATTCCAGCGGCGATTGGCTCGACGAGCGAAAAACCGCTGCCGCTGCAACTCAAAGACAAAACGCAAGAAACCTACGTGATGGGGCGCAAGGACCGCAAATGGGAAGAAAACTGGATGCATTTGCTGCTGGCCCTGATTTGCGGATGCCTGTGCACCGAATGGCTCGTGCGGCGCCTATGCCGCCTGGCATGAAAATTCGATATGTCCGTTGAATTACAACAACCGTCGCTCGCTCCCGCGATTTCATCGCTGCTGGCAGGCTTGCGCCTGCGCATCCGCGGCTATGTTTGGGCAGAAGGTCTGGCGCGCGTCGCGATCGTCTTTGGCGTGGCGTTCTGGGCCACACTGGCGTTCGACTGGTTGTTCGAACCTCCGTGGCAGTTCCGCGCCGTGATGTTGGCCGCGGTCGGTGCTTCGCTCCTGTTGGTGATCTATCGCCACATTGTGCGCCGCGCATTTCATCGGTTGGACGACGCAAGCCTGGCGCTGGTGCTGGAGCGTCGGTATCCCGACTATTGCGACAGCCTGTTGACCACCGTCGAAATCGACCGCCATCCGTCGCACGCCTCCGCATTCAATCGCGACATGGTCGATTTCACCCGCCGGCAAGCGGTCGCGCGCTCCAAAGATGTGCGCCTTGGCGAAGTCTTCCGCATTGCGCCCTCGGCGCGCACGCTCAGCCTGGCGATCGTCCTGGTGGTATCCGTTGGGGCTTTTGCCCTGGTCGCCCACGGCGCCTACCACACCTGGTATCAGCGCGTGGTCCTGCTGAACCGAGACCTGCTGTGGCCGCGCAGCAATCACGTGCGGGTCGAAGGCTTCCCGCCCAATCACGTGCGAAAAGTGGCCAAGGGGGCCGACTTCGAATTGCTCGCCGCCGCCGATTTCCGCGCCCCGTTCAAGCTGCCGCACTGGGTCGAAGTGCGCTATCGAACCGACGAAGGCGTGCGCAACCGCGACAACATGAGCACCGTCGGCGCCGCATCGGCTGAAGATCCGCAGCAAAAATATTCCTATGTCTTCAAGGGCATCATGTCGTCGATCGATTTCGACGTGCTGGGCGGCGACGACCGCGATCGCGGCTATCGCCTGGAAGTGGTTGACAATCCGGCAATCAGCAAAATGCAATTGGCCTGCGAGTATCCCGCATACACCGGCCGGCCCGCCGGCATCGTGCCGGCCAGCGCGCTGGTGCAACTGCCGCAAGGCACGAACGTCACCATCAACTGCACGACGAATAAAGACATCGCCGGCGTGAATGTTACGATCGTGGCCGGCGACAAGACCGGCAAGCTCGCCGAAATTCAACCTTCGCAAGTCGACCCGCGGCAGTTCAGCCTCGTGCTGCCCGAATTGATGGAAGACACGACGCTTATGTTCGAGCTGCACGACACCGACGGCATCCAAAGCCGCGATCCGGTGCGATTAACGCTGATCGCCGCGCCCGATGAAGCCCCCGTCGTCGCGCTGCGGCTGCAAGGCATCAGCACCGCCATTACGCCCAACGCGCGGCTGCCGGTCATTGGCGAAGTGCGCGATGATTACGGTTTGACGCGCTTGTGGTTTGAATATCAACTGGCGTCGCACGCGCCCGCAGGCTCGTCGAAAGATTCATCAGCAAAGCCAACGCCGCCTGGCGACAAAGAACCCTCCGCCGAACAGCCGCTGCACGCCTCGACCCTTGGGCGTGACGATCGGCCCAAAACTCAACTGGCCCTGGAATCAACCGACGCTGAGGCCCTCGATCTGAAGCATCTTCGCGACGTCGGCGAGCTGCTCGCGCGCCGCGGCGTGAAATCGCCCAAGGACCTGGCGAAAATCACCGCCCCTGATGAATCACGACTAATCTCGGCCATCAAAAGCCAAGAGCAGATCGATCGCGCCATGGCATTCCACCCGCAGGTCGGCGACCACCTTTTCGTGGCGCTCAAAGCGGCCGACAACTGCGCGTTGCCATCGGGAATCAACATCGGACAGGGAGAAAGGTATCAGCTCGAGATCGTTCCGCCCGAGCAACTGCTTTCGATGTTGGAAGGGCGGGAATTGATGTTGCGGCGGCGCTTCGAGGTCATCTATCAGGAAATGCTCGACACCCGCGACGGGCTGGCGCGGATCGATTTCACGCCTCCCGATGCCCAGTCGGCGGCCGACGACAAATCTCAAGAACCGGGCGACAAGGCAAGCGGTGATTCCGACAAACAGCTCGGCGATCTGCAAGAAACCCCCGACGAGCGCGCTGCGCGGCTAGCCAAGCGCGCCGCCGAAATGCGCGACCTGCGAGTCAACCGCGCCCTGGACAACGCCGACCGCTCGGCCAGCGAAACGCTCACCGTGGCCGATTCGTTCGACGACATCCGCGAAGAGATGGTCAACAACCGCGTGGATACGCCCGCCGTCGAAGCGCGGCTGAAGGATCAGATTGCCGACCCGCTGCGGCGGATCAGCGTCGAAATGTTTCCGCAGTTGAAGGCCAGTTTGCAGCAGCTTCGCCGCGAGCTCGACGATCCCCAAGCCGGCCAGGCCAGCCTGCGGAAATCGCTGACCCAGGCCGACGCCATCCTGGTCGAGATGAAGCTCGTGCTGGACAAGATGTTAGAATTAGAGACGTTCAACGAAGTGGTCGAACAGTTGCGGCAGATCATCGCCAACCAAGGCCGGCTGAGCGACGAGACCCTGAAACGCCAAAAGGAGGAGTTGAAGCAGAAGTTGCGCGATCTGGAGAAATAAGGTCGCTCGAACTGGCTGCTTTCGCGGCAACCGCCGGTAAACGAGGAACTTTAGCACTGCTCGATGGCACTAACCTATTGTCCCGATTCACCATGGAGATACGTCAGTTTGGCGTGCCGGTCGCTTGAGAGGAAACGGATCGAGATTGCCGCTTGCCGGCAATCGGCACACAATTGAATGACTGCACAAGGCTATTTCGTAATGACAATGTCCGGCCGCATTAAACCCTGGATTCCGCTAGCGACGATAAGCGCCCTTTCGCTTTTGGCGCAATGCGGCCAGGCTTCGCCCGCGCCGACGAGACGCCGGACGCCGGCGCCGCGCCGCAGCCGGCCGTCAAAACATCTTCATCGGCCGAGGACGACGCCAAGCTTTCCGTCGAGCAAGCCCGGCTGGCCGATCGCTACAAGGAATTGGAGCGCGTCATCCTCCGCATGGCCGAGGTGATGCAGCCCACCGATCCTAAGCGCGCCGCCTTGCTGAAGCAGGCGTTTGCACAAAGCAAAGAGCGGCAGATCGACCTGCAATTCGAAGACGTCGTCAAGCTGCTGGAAAAGGAACAGCTCTATCAGGCCAACAAAGGCCAGGCGGCGGTCCAGCAAGATCTCAATCGCCTATTGCAATTGCTGCTGAGCGGCGAACGCGAAAAACAAATCGCCAACGAGCGCGTCGAAATCAAGAAATTCATCGAGCGCATCAACAAACTGATTCGCCAGCAGCAGGGCATCCAGGGCGAGACTGAAGGGCAGGGGGAGGTGCCCGATCTCACCAGGCGGCAAGGCGAAGTTGCCGACAAGACGGGCGAACTGGCCGGCGATCTGAAAAAATTCGAAAGCCGAAACGAGCCGGCCGGCGCCGCCGACCAGCCAGCCGATAAAGCCGGCGAAAAGCCCGGCGACAAGGAATCCGGCGCCAAACCGGACGACAAAAAAGCTTCCGGCAAGCCCGACGCCAAACCGGCCGGCAAGGCGGACGATAAAAAATCGGACGGCAAATCGGCGGACGGCAAGGCCAACGGCAAACCGGACGATCAATCCGCCGACAAGTCCGGCGGCAAACCTGGCGGCAAGCCCGACGACAAATCCGCAGACGACCAAAAAGGCGAGCCGGGCGGCGATAAAAACAAACCCTCCGGCAGCAAGCAAGACCAACAAGGCGGATCGCCCAGCCCGGGCGAATCACCCGGCGAGGAAAACTCCGATAATCAATCGGACAAATCGTCGGAGAACGACCAGACGCAAGGGCGCAAGCGCGTCCAACAAGCCGAAGAGCGGATGCGCGACGCCCGGCGCCGGCTGGAACAGGCCAACCGCCGCGGCGCCGCGGAGGAACAGGAAAAGGCGCTCGCCGAATTGAAACTCGCCAAGGCCCAACTGGAAGAGATTCTCCGCCAGTTGCGCGAAGAAGAAGTGGAACGCGTGCTGGCCGCCCTGGAAACCCGCTTTCGCAAAATGCTCGAAATGCAACTCGGCGTGAATGAAGGCACCGTGCGCCTCGATTCCATCGCCGAGGACCAGCGCGACCACGACGTCGAAATCGAGTCGGGCAAGCTCAGCCGCAAAGAGTCGCTCATCACCGCCGAGGCCGACAAAACATTGTCGCTGTTGCGCGAAGAAGGATCCTCCGTCGCCTTCCCTGAAACCGTCGGCCAGATGCGCGAAGACATGGACCAGGTCGCCGGCCGGTTGGCCCGGGCAAACGTCGGCCACATCACGCAAGACGTCGAAAAAGACATCGTCGCTTCATTGGAAGAGCTGATCGCCGCCTTGCAAAAAGCGCAAAAAGAACAGCAAATGCGCCGCGGCGGGAGCGGCCACGGAGGCGGTGGCGGCAACCAGGACCAGCCGCTGTTGGATCAAATCGCTGAACTGAGAATGATTCGCTCCCTGCAAATACAAGTGAACTCCAGGACACAACGGTATTCCAAGCTGCTTACCGATGGCGCCGAACAGGCCACCGAGCCCGACCTGGTCGAAGCGCTCAAGCGGCTGGGCGAGCGGGAAGAGCGCGTCTACCGAACCACGCGCGACATCGTGGTGGGGAAAAACCGATGAGTCGATTCATCCATCAAATGGTGCTGACGCCGACGCTGCTGGCCGTGGCGCTGTGCGCCGCTGCCCGCGGGCAAGTGGCGCTCGACGACACGTTCGGCAAAGCGCCGTCGTGGAAATCGCCCACGGTCGCGGAGGTGCGCTCCCAAGTCGTCGCCTGGCTCGACGAATCGAAGCCCGCCGACGCCGTCCGCCGGCAGGTGCTTACGCTGTGGCCGGAATCGGAAACCACGGCCGGCGCATCGAAGCAACCGACTTCCGCGCAGCTTTTGGAGCGCGTGGTGACCACCCTGTCGCTAGTCGATCCGCAGTCGAAGCAATTGGCCGATCTGTGCACCAAACCGCACGACGCGTTCAAAACGCCGCAGTTCCCCTGGTTGGCCGACAGCAAGACTCCCGCCTTCGTGCGCAACAATTTGCGCTTGTGCCTCGGCCGGTGGCTGGCTCAGCAGCAGATGTACGATGAGTCGCTGGCGCAACTCGCCGATTTGCAACCCGCCGACGTCGTCGATCCCGGGGCGCTCTTGTTCTATCAAAGCGTCTGTCAACATTGGATGCTGCACAAGACCGATGGCCTGAAGAGCATCGCGAAACTTTTGGAGCAGAAGAAAACGATCCCTCGCCGCTACGCGCAAATGGCCGAACTGATGCAGGCCGACCTGTCGGCGCTCGAGGACGATTCGCTGGATCATATTTCGCGCCGAATGAACGACGTCACACGGCGGTTGGATTTCGCTCATGCCGGCAAGCGAGTGCGCGGCATCGAGGACGGCATCATCGCCTCGCTGGATAAGCTTATCAAGCAAAAGGAAGACGAAGCCGCCGCCAGCAGCGGCGGTTCCGGCGACGAAGACAAAGATAATCAGGGTCCCGGCGGTCAGGGAGGCAATCCGCAAGGCATTCGTTCCACCGCTCCCGCTAAAGATAGCCGCGCCGCCCCGGGGGGCGGTCCCGGCGAAGTCACCAGCAAGAGAATCGGCAACCAAAGCGGCTGGGGCGAGCTGCCCGCCAAGGAGCGCGAAGCGGCCATTCAGCAAATCGGCAAAGATTTTCCCTCCCACTACCGCGACATTATCGAGCAATACTTTCGTAAGCTGGCCACAGACGAGGAAGAGAAGCAATGACCAATGACCAAATCCCAATGACCAAAGATCTTTCCAATGCCGCAGGCTTGGTCATTGGTGCTTGGTTATTGGTCATTCGAACTAATCGGGAGATGAAAGCTTGACTTGTGCTCCCTTCATTATCGTTGCAGTTTTGGCCATCGGGGCCGCTGATGCACATGCCGCCACGCCGGATGCCAAAGCCGCCGCTTTGAATCAAAAGCCGGCGTTCGTCGCCGGCCCGGCCGTGGACGTAGGCCTGTCGGATGGCAGCGCTTTATCCGGCACGCTTTCAAACGTATCAGCCGACAAAATCGCCGTCGAATCCGACAATAAGACGATGACGCTGCCCAGCGAGCGTTTGTTGTCGGTCGTGCCGAAGGCTTCGCCGGAGCCTTCCACCGAAAGTCCCACGGCCTGGATCGAACTGGTCGACGGCTCGAAACTCACCGACGACAATTTCGTCTTGGCCAACGACTCACAGTCCGGCGCCGCCGATCGCTACGGCCAGGGCGCCGGCGCTTTGCGCATCGTGCGCTTCTCCCGCCCCGGCGATCCGGCTTCTCCGATTTGGCCGGAGAAAATCGCAGCCGATGCCACCGGCGATCTGGTGGTCGTGCGAAAGAAAGATTCGGTCGACTTCCTCGAAGGCCAGATCGAATCGGTCAGCAAGACTCACGTCGTGCTCCGCATGGATGGCCAGCCCTATCCAATCGCCCGCGAGAAAGTCGACGGCATCATTTTTTATCACAAGGCCGGCGAGGCGCTGCCGGAGGCCGCCTGCGTGGTCGAGACGAATCGCGGCTGGAAGTTGCAGGCCCGCGAACTGTTCCTTTCCGACGAATCGAAAAAACTGAATGTCAAGTTGGCCAGTGGCGTCGAACTTCCCTTGCCGTGGAACACCGTCACGCGGCTGGATTTTTCCGTCGGCAAAATCCTCTATCTCAGCGATCTGGATCCGGAATCCGTTCGCTGGACTCCCTATCTCGATTTCCAAAAGGCCTCCGCCACGCTGGAACAATTCTACGCTCCGCGCCGCGACGAAGGGCGCGAGCATCGGTCGCTTGTGATCGGCGGGAAGACGTATGCCAAAGGGATCGCCCTCTACAGCCGGACCGAGATGACCTATCGTTTGCCCGCCGGCGCCAAAAAGTTCACCGCGTTGGCCGGCATCGACGATAGCGTGCGCTCGGTCGGCGGGGTGCGCCTGGAAATTTCCGCCGACGGCAAGAAGCTCTTTGACAAGGCTATCTCCGGCGGCGACGCGCCTGCGAACATCGATCTCGATCTGTCCGGCGCGAAGCGGCTTACGATCCTGGTCGATTACGGCGCCGGGCTGGATGCCGGCGATTATCTGGATCTCGCGGAGGCAAAGATTTTGAAATGATTCTCCGCCCGATCCACCTGCCGTTTGCGATCGCGCTTTCAACCGCGCTGTGGCTGGCGCTGGCGCGCGCGCCTCGGCGCTGCCGACCGACCAGCCTAAGCCGTCCGACATCGATCCCGCGGTGCTGGCGGCCGAGCAATCGCGCATCGCCGCCGCGGACAAGGCGATTCCCTCGGTGCTGTGCATCTTCTCGCCGGGAGGGCAGGGGGGCGGCTCCGGCGTCGTCATCTCGCCGGATGGCTACGCGCTCACGAATTTCCACGTCGCCAAACCGTGCGGCACCTTCATGAAGTGCGGCATGGCCGACGGAAAACTGTACGATGCGGTGATCGTCGGCCTCGATCCGGTGGGCGACGTCGCGCTCATCAAGCTGTACGGCCGCGACGATTTCCCCGCCGCCGAACTGGCCGACAGCGACGACGTCCAAGTCGGCGACGGCTGCTTCACCATGGGCAACCCGTTCCTGCTGGCCACCGACTTTCATCCCTCGGTCGCTTATGGCATCGTTTCGGGCGTGCACCGCTATCAGTATCCCGCCGGCACGTTGTTGGAATATACCGATTGCCTGCAAGTCGACGCGGCCATCAACCCCGGCAATTCCGGCGGGCCGCTGTTCGACGCCCAAGGCCGCCTGCTGGGCATCAACGGCCGCGGCTCGTTTGAAAAGCGCGGCCGCGTGAATGTCGGCGTGGGCTATGCCATCTCGATCAATCAGATCAAGAACTTTCTGGGAAATTTGAAAGCCGGGCGCATCGTCGATCATGCCACCCTCGGCGCACGAGTGTCCACCAGTGAAGATGGCCGAGTCCTGGTCAGCGACATCTTGGAAAATAGCGACGCCTATCGCCGCGGGCTGCGTTACGACGACGAAATCGTCTCCTTTGCCGGCCGTCCTATTCGCAGCGTCAACGCGCTGAAAAACGTGCTGGGAATCTTCCCCAAGGGCTGGCGAGTGCAACTTACCTATCGCCGCGGCGGCGAAAACCACGACACGTTCGTGCGACTGATGGGCGTCCATAGCGACGTGGAGTTGCTCGCCAAAGTCGAAGGCCGACTGCCGGGCGAAATGCCGCCGCAGCGCCGCCCCAAAGGCAAACCCGGCGAGGAACCCAATCCCGACAAAAAGAAACCCGCTCCAGACAAAAGCTTGAAAGAAGCCGTCAAATCGCCGGTGCCCGAGGAATTGAAAAAACAGTTCGAGGCGCGCCCCGGCTACGCCAACTACTATTTCAATCGGCAAAACGTCCAACGCATATGGAACGCCTGGAAAGCTCATGGCGATTTCTCCAAGCTCTCCGGCGCGTGGACCATTACCGGCCAGGCGGGCGCCGACCAGCAGGTGGTCATCCGCTTGGACAATTCTCAAGGCGAAATCGAATTGCCCACCGGCGATTCGAAAATTGCAGTCGCCGGCGGCGTGATCGATTCGGTGCTCAACCCGCCGGGCAGCGGCGGCTTTCTGCCCGCCATGTACTTATGGCGAAAACTGCTCATCGGCGGACCGGGCCGCTTCGGCCAGATCACCTACGAAGGCGCCGCTCCGTTGCCGCATTACGAGGGTCTGTTCGACGTGCTGCACGCCGTGGGGGACGGTGTCGAAACCCGCTTCTATTGCGATCCGTCCGACGGCCAACTGGTGTGCCTGGAAATGTTCCCCGACGATGGGGCCGATCCGTGTGAAGTTTATTTCAGCGACTATCGCGAAGTCGACGGGCGGCTGTTGGCGCATCGCATGCTGGTGCGCTACGAGAACAACGTGTTCGCAGAATTCACGCTGACCAATTTCGATTTGCAAAAGAGCCAACCGGCGGCGCATTGATGGCCAACCTTCGAAATAACTCGACGCTCGGTTTCGGATGGACGCTGGCGGTTGCCGCGCTTGTGCTGATTCCGCGCGCCGCATCCGCCGCCAGGCCCGCGGAGGTCATCCACGACGGCCAGCAGCGATCCGTCAAGGTCTACGGCGCCGGCGGCCTGCGCGGCTTGGATGCCTATCAATCCGGCTTTCTGATTTCCGCCGAAGGCCACATCGTCACAGTCTTCAGCCACGTGCTGGATAGCGACGTGATCACCGTCACCCTCGACGACGGCCGGAAGTTCGAAGCTCAGTTGCTGGGCGCCGATCCGCGGTTGGAAGTCGCCGTTTTGAAAATCGACGCCGCCGAGTTGCCGTTTTTCGATCTGCATCAGGCGGCGACCGCCACGGAAGGCACGGCCGTGCTGGCCTTCAGCAATCTGTTCGGCATCGCCACCGGCGAGGAGCCCGTAAGCGTGCAGCACGGCGTCATTTCGGCCGTCGCGCCGCTGGCCGCGCGCCGCGGCGCCTACGAAACTCCCTACCAGGGCCCCGTCTACGTGCTCGATGCCATGACGAACAATCCCGGCGCCGCCGGTGGAGCGCTCACCAACGTCCGCGGCCAACTGCTGGGCATGCTCGGCCTCCAACTGCGCAATGCCCAAAACAACAGTTGGCTGAACTACGCCGTGCCGGTGAACGAAATCGTCGAAGCCGTCGAGGCGATCAAAGCCGGTCAAACGCGCTCCGCCGACGCGCACTCCGCCCGCCAGAAGCTTCCCGAGAATCCGCTCACGGTGGCCGACCTGGGAATCGTGCTGGTGCCCAACGTGCTGGAGCGCACCCCGCCGTTTGTCGACACCGTGCGTCCGGATTCCCCCGCCGCGGCCGCCGGAATTCGCGCCGACGATCTGATCGTCTTCGTCAACAATCAGCTCGTGCAATCGTGCAAAGCGCTTCAAGCGGAATTGGAAAAACTCGATCAAGACGCCCAAGTGCGGCTGATGCTATTGCGCGACAACGCGCTGGTGGAAGTAAATTTGCGAGCCAACGATGAACCGGTGCACTAAAACGATCACTGCCTGCTTTGCGGCACTGCTCATGGTGACATGTAGCGCGATCGCCGCGCGCGCCGACGACGACCTGGCTGCCCGCGAACAAGCCGCGCTGAAATCCGCAGTCGATCGCATCGCCCCTAGCGTGGTGCGCATCGAAACGCTCGGCGGCCTGGAAACGGTCGACAACGTGCTCATCGGCACCGGGCCGACCACCGGCCTGATCGTCTCCGCCGACGGCTATATCATCACCAGCGCCTTCAACTTCATCCAAAAGCCGACGCAAGTGATCGTCGATCTTGCCGACGGCACGCGCCTGCCAGCCGAAGTCGTGGCCCACGACAACAATCGCATGCTGGTGCTGCTGAAAGTGGCGCTGGAAGGCAAGAACGCCGATCGCCAACTTCCCGTGCCCGTCGCTGCCCCCGTCAGTGAATTGCGCGTCGGCCAATGGGCCATCGCCGTGGGGCGCGTTTACGACAACGATCAGCCAAACATGTCGGTGGGCATCATCAGCGCCACCAATCGCATCTGGGGCAAAGCCATTCAAACCGATGCCAAAGTCTCGCCGGCCAACTACGGCGGACCACTGGTGGATCTCGAAGGGCGCGTCATCGGCGTGCTCGTGCCCATGTCCCCCATGGAAAGCGGCGAGATGGCCGGCGTCGAATGGTACGACTCCGGCATCGGCTTCGCCGTCCCGCTGGAGCACATCGACCGTGTGCTTGAGCGGCTGAAGCACGGCGAAGATTTGCAGCCCGGTCTGATGGGCATCACGATCAAAGGCGGCGACCCTTATGCCGACGACGTGACGATCGCCACCTGCCTGCCGAAATCTCCCGCGCGCCAGGCCGGCCTGAAGCCCGGCGACAAGATTGTGGAAATCGACGGCGCGAAGATTGGCAATGAATCGCAACTCAAACATCAACTGGCGCCGCGCTACGCCGGCGAAAAAATCACGCTGGCCCTGTTGCGCGACGACAAGCGATTGGAAGAATCGCTGGAACTCGTCGCCAAACTGCCGCCGTATATTCACCCGTTCTTGGGAATCCTGCCTGGCCGCGACGCCGCAACCGACGAAACCAAAGGCGTGGCGGTGCGCTACGTCTATCCCGAGAGCCCGGCCGCCAAAGCGGGCATTGAAATCGGCGATCGAATCATTTCCCTTGCGGGGCAGCCGACTACCTCGCCGCAGAACCTGCAGGAGCAGCTCGCGGCGTTGGAACCGCTGGAAACCGTCAAACTGCAAATCGAGCGCAACGGCAAGACGCAATCGCTCGAAGCGGCGCTCGCCACGCTCCCTGAGGCCGTGCCCGAGAGTCTCCCGCCGGCTCACACGGCGAAGCCCCCGGCCGACGATCCCGCGCCTGTGCTGGGCAAGCTCACCATCAAGATCCCCGAAGCCCCCAACGATTGCCTCGCGTACATTCCCGAACACTACAACTCGCACGTGCCGCACGGCCTGGTCGTCTGGCTGCACCCGGCCGGCGGTTTCAAGGACGACGAGCTGATCGACCGTTGGAAAAAGGTCTGCAACGACTTCGACCTGATTCTGCTGGCCCCCAAAAGCGCCGACCCGGCCCACTGGCAGCGCACCGAAGCCGAGTTCGTCCGCAAAGCGATCGACGACGTGCTCCAGAAGTACAACATCGACCGCTCGCGCATCGTGGTCGCCGGGCAAGAAGCCGGCGGCGCCATGGCATACCTCGTGGCGCTGAAAGATCGCGACCTGGTGCGCGGCGTGGCGGCAATCAACGCTCCCTTGCCGGCGCGCGTGAAGCCGCCCGCCAACGATCCGATCCAACGCCTGGCGATTTTCACCACGACCGCCAAGTCCTCGTCGCCGGCGATCGACGCCGGCATCAAGCAATTCCGCGATGCCAAGTTTCCCGTGACGCAAATCGAGCTCGGCATGGTTCAGCGCCCGCTCAACGCCGACGAATTGAAACAACTCGCTCGATGGATCGACGCTCTAGACCGAAGCTAAGGCAGAAGGCAGAATGCAGAAAGCAGAATCAGACTTGTAGCACTTCTGCCGTTTGCTCTCTGCCTTCTTCTTTACCATGGATGTCCTGCAGCTTGCCTCCGATTTGAAGAATTCTGATGCGAATGTGCGCGCCGCCGCCGCCGAGCAATTGGCGCACCTGGAAGAGGGCGCCGAAGCCGCCGCGGTTCCGCTGGTGCGCGCGATGAACGACGCTGAATCCACCGTGCGCGACTGGGCCTACGCCGCGCTGGAATCGCTCGGGCCGCCCGCCGCCGGCGATGGGCCCGCTTTGGCGCAATTGCTCTCCGATCCCTGCTTGGACGTCGCCTATTGGGCGGCAACATTGTTGGGCCGACTGGGCGCGGAAGATGGCTCCGCCTGCGCCGCGTCGGTGAAGTCGCTCGTCGCCGCATTGGAAAGTTATCCCGAATCCGCCGTCCGCGAACGCGCCGCCTGGGCGCTGGGTCAAATCGGTCCTCCCGCCGCCGAAGCTGCCGCCGCACTGCAAATCGCCGCCGCCGGCAGCATCCCGCGCCTATCGCGCCTGGCGAAAGAAGCGCTCGAGAAGATCTCTGACGGCAAATGACCAATGACCAAATCCCAATGACCAACGATATACGCTTGCGATTGGTCATTCGTGCTTGGTCATTGGTCATGCTTCTTTGTGCGGTAAACTGAAGCGATGCAAACCTCCAGCAACACTGCTTTCAAGGAATGGGCCGTGGTCTGCGCGGCCTTGGCCGCCGGCCGGCAGACCATCATTCTGCGAAAGGGGGGCATCGACGAAGGCCGCGAAGGCTTCCGCGTCGCGCACAACGAATTCTGGCTGCTGCCGACGCGGTTTCATCAAGTTCCGTCGCAATTGACGCCCGATGCCAAGCCGCTCTGGCAACAAACGCAGGATCAACAACCGCCGGCAGGAAAGTTTTCAATCGATTTGTATGCCACCGTGGAGAAAGTTTTCGAGGTCCACGATCTCAGCATATTAAATACGATCTCCGACGCGCACATTCTTTCCGCCGAAACCATCCAGCAGCGATTTCACTATCGCCATCCCGGCCTGTTCGTCCTGGCCGCGCGAGTTTACAAAATCCCGCAGCCGCTCGAAGTGAGCGACAGCCCCTACATCGCCGGCTGCAAAAGCTGGGTGGAATTGCCGGCGTCGATTTCCACCTCCGGCGCCGTGCCAGTACTTGATGATGCCGCATTCGCCGCACGGATCAAAGCTCTCGGAGCAGCGTTGCCCTGATGTTCATTGCCGATCTCAACCTCATCTGATAGGTTGACAACACGCAAATCGTACTTTGTTTCATCCCCACGGGGTCGCCAAAATCATGTCCAAAAATCGCAAAGCCGAAGTCGACGAAGCGAAAAAATCGCTCGACGTGAAAAATAAAAAGTATCAGCTCGAACTCGACACCTCCGAAGGCAAGATTCTGCTCGACATGGCCCCCGACGTGGCGCCGGGTCACGTGGAAAACATCCTGGCCTTGGCCAAAATCGGCTACTACGACGGGCTGACCTTCCACCGCATCATCAAGGGCTTCATGATCCAGGGCGGCTGCCCCGAAGGCACCGGCACCGGCGGCCCCGGCTACACCATCAAGGCCGAGTTCAACAAAATGAAGCACGAGCCCGGGGTGTTGTCCGCCGCGCGCTCCAGCGATCCCAACTCCGCCGGCTCGCAGTTTTTCATCTGCCTGGGCGCGCATTCGCATCTCGACGGCCAATACACCGCCTACGGCAAAACCGCCGACGCAGCCAGCATGGAAGTAGTGAAGAAAATCGGCAATGTGCCCACGGGCTCCCAAGATCGCCCGCAAAAGCCGGTCACCATCAAATCGGCCAAAGTGGTGGAGAAGTGATCGCTTGGTGAGTAGGTTGGATAGTATGCCCACCCGATTGCTTCGCATCTTTGTCGCGCTCGTCAGCCTAGGCGTTGTCGCGGCGCTTGCCCCATCGTCTGCCTTCGCCGACGGCGCTTCCCCTTTGCCCGACGTGAAAAGCGTTCATATCGGCTTCAACAACACCTGCAAGCTCGGTTGTTGGACTCCGGTCGCCGTAGAGTTGAACTCTGCGCCGGGCGGCTCTTGGAAAAGTGGCACGCTGGGAATCCAGGCGCTCGATTGCGATGCGGTCCCGGCGGTCTTCCTCGGCCCATCCATTGCCTCCCGCGCCGAAGCAACGCACATGGCCTACATTCGCCTCGGTCGCCCCGACGGGCCGGTCGACTTGCTCTATTACCCGGGCGATCCAAGATCGAAAGATGAAATGCCGGTCGCTTTGCGAAGCCTTTCCGCCGGCGAACTTCCGCGCACGCTGCCCAATACCGCCGAACTGATCGTCGAGCTCGGCGCATCGATCGGCCTGGCCGATTACTTTCGTCGCAGCGAGCAAAGCGAATCGCAGCGCGCCACCGTCGTGACCATCGAAGCGCCGCAACAATTGCCCGATCACTGGTACGGCTACGAAGGCGTCGACCTGCTGGTGATCGTCGGAGGACCGGTGGTTGAAAAATCGTTGCTCGACGCTCCGTCGATCGAGGCGCTGAAGCAGTGGGTTCGCCGCGGTGGCACGCTGCTCCTCGAATGCGGCCAAGATGCCGAAAAAGTCGTCGGGCCGGGCGCCCCGCTGGCGGAATTCGCGCCCGGCGAGTTCGTGGAAACGATCGATCGCCAGCCTTTCGGCGCGATTGAAAGCTATTCCGCCGCGGAACAACCGATCGACGTCGGTGCCGCCGGCCGACGCACCATCCGGGTGCCGCAATGGAAAAATGTGCGCGGCCGCGTTGAGCTTTCCGAGCGATCCAAAACCACCGAAGTGCCGTTGGTTGTCCACTGGCCGCTGGGATTTGGCCAGGTCATCTTCGTCGGCGTCGATCTCGATCAGCCTCCCTTCAGCACCTGGACCGGACGCGGAAAATTCCTCGACAAGCTTCTCCGGCTGCGCTCGGCGGCCGGCAAGCCGTCGGACGCCAGCGCCGCCGTCGCTCTGGCCAGGCATCTGGGCTACATCGATCTCAGCGGCCAGCTTCGCAGCGCCCTCGATCAGTTCGAAGGGGTGCGCCTGATTCCCTTTTGGACCGTAACGCTTCTCACGCTGGCCTACATCGGCATTCTGTTTCCGCTCAACTATTTCGTCGCCACCCGTTGGCTGAAGCGTCAGCAGTTAGCGTGGGTGATTTTCCCCGCCGTGGCGATCGGGTTCTGTGCCGCCGCGTATGCGATGGCTCATCAAGCCAAAGGAAACCGGCTGCGAGTCAATCAGATCGACCTGATCGATATCGACGCCAAAAACGCTTGGCGCGCGGCACCACGTGGTTCAATTTGTTCAGCCCGGCCAATGCCGCCTACGACCTGCGCGTTAAGCCTATTTTGCTCGGCGCGACCGATCAGCCGGCGCCGGACGCCGATGGCCTGCTCAGTTGGTTCGGCCTGGCCGGCAGCGGATTGGGTGCGATGAACTCCGCGGCCGCAAGTTTGCCGCTGGTGGATCAGCCGTACAAAATCGATCCCCGCGACGGCGTCATCACGGAAGTTCCCATCGCCAAGTGGTCCAGCAAAAGCTTCGTGGGTCGCTGGACTTGCAATGGTCGCGGCGTTTACGGCGATCTCACGGCCACGCTCGATCGCCGGCTGAAGGGCACGGTGGCAAATCGCTTAACAGGCTCGCTCGATCATTGCGTGCTGTTTTTCGGGCGCTGGGCCTATCCGCTGGGCACGATCCGCGTCGGCGAAGAAGTCAGCTTGGATCGCAAGGATCCGTCCACGATCGAAACGTATCTCACCCATCGCCGCTTGCTTGCCGCGCGCAACGAAGTGCCCCCGTACGATCGCTCCGACTTTGACCTGCCACGCATTCTCGAAGTGATGATGTTTCACAATGCCGCCGGCGGTGTAAACTACACCGGGCTGCTGAACCACCAGCAGGCGTTCGTCGATCTCAGCGCCCAATTGGAACTCGGCCAGGCAATCCTCGTCGGCCGCGGGCCACCGGGAACTGAACTGCAAATCAACAACCGGCCGCTGGCCCCGGAAAACACCAGCGGCCACGAAACCATCTACCGCTTTGTGATGCCCGTGACAGTTAAAGAGTAACACCATTTAGCCGCTGGCCTTGCCCAGCACTTTTGCCGCCGTGATTGAAACCCGCGACCTCACGAAAAAATACGACGAGCTCTTCGCCGTTAAATCGTTGTCGATCAAGCTCGACAAGGGAGACGTGTACGGCTTCATCGGCCCCAACGGCGCCGGCAAAACGACGACCATGCGCATGTTGGCGACGCTGTTGAATCCCACCTGGGGCGAAGCGTATGTGTGCGGCTACTCGATCTACACCAAGCCGAAGGAAATCCGCCGCCTGATCGGCTTCATGCCCGATTTCTTCGGCGTGTACGACGACATGAAGGTGATCGAGTACCTGGAATTCTTCGCCGCCGCCTACCGCATCCGCGGCGAGAAGCGCCGCAAAGTTTGCAACGACGTGTTGGAGCTGGTCGGGCTGGGCTACAAGCGCGACGCCCTGGCCACGAGCCTGTCGCGCGGTATGAACCAGCGCCTCGGCCTGGCGCGCGTGCTGCTGCACGATCCGCAGGTGCTGCTGTTGGACGAACCGGCCAGCGGGCTCGATCCCCGCGTGCGCATCGAAATTCGCCGCGTCATCCGCCAGTTGGGCGAGATGGGAAAAACGGTGATGGTCTCCAGCCACATCCTGCCGGAGCTTGCCGACATGTGCAACAAAATCGGCATCATCGAGCGCGGCGAACTGTTGGTGAACGAAAGCGTCGACGATCTGATGAAAAAGGTGCGCCGCCAGATTGTGCTGCGCATCGCGGTGGCCGGCCCGCCGGATGGCGCCGCCAAATTACTGCAGCAGCACACGTCCGTTGACCGCGTCGATGGCGCCAGCGACGAAATGGTCGTCACGCTGAAAGAAGGCGTCCGCGATTACGCCGACCTGGCCACGCTGTTGGTTTCCAATGGGCACAAGCTGCGATTGTTCAAGGAAGATGAATTGAATCTCGAAGGCGCCTTCATGGCCCTCACCAAAGGCATTACGGCCTGATTGTCCAACGGCCGAAAGTCCGCCCGCTAGCGGCACATTTTACCAATTATCTTGATTTCGCCGTTGCACCATCGCCCTGGGTCTCCCGTAGAATATTCGGGCCGGCGCTTTCGACGGACTGCGTTACGGCAAATCGCACACACATTTTCCCAAGGAATATAGAACATGAAGTTACAAGCTCTCGCCGTGGCAGCCCTTTTCGCGCTTTCCGCTCCCGCCCTTTGGGCCCAAGCCACGCCGGGCCAAAAACCGGCGGCACAGCCCGGCGCCAGCGGCCAAAGCGGTTTAAGCACCATCCAGCAAAAAGCCAGCTATGCCATTGGTATCGGCGTGGCGGAAAGCATCAAATCCGATCAGCTTGAATTGGATCAGCAAGCTTTGATGAAAGGCATCAGCGACGGCTTGAATGGCGCGAAGTCGGCACTGACGGATCAGGAGATGTCCGAAGCCGTGCAGCAATTCCAGAAAGATCAGGTCGCAAAAATCTCCGACAAAAACAAAAAGGAAGGCGCCAAGTTCCTCGCCGACAACAAATCGAAGGAAGGCGTGAAAACCACCGCCAGCGGCTTGCAGTACAAGGTGGTCAAGGCAGGCAACGGCGCCACCCCTGGCCCCACCGACGAAATCACCGCCCATTACAAAGGCACGCTGCTGGATGGCCGGGTGTTCGATAGCTCTTACGATCGCGGACAGCCGATCCATTTGCGCCGACAAAGTCATCAAGGGTTGGTCCGAAGCGCTGCAATTGATGAAGGTCGGCGACAAGTGGCAATTGTTCATCCCGTCCGAGCTGGCCTATGGCGAAAGCGGCGCCGGCAGCACCATCGGCCCCAATGCCGTATTGGTGTTCGATGTCGAGCTGCTCGACGTGAAAAAGCCGGGCGCCGGCAACCCGCTCCAATTGCAACCGCTGAATTCGCAGAAGTAATGCAAAGTCCGCCGAAAGTCTGCTTTCTGCTTTCTGCTTTCTGCCTTCTGCTTTGTGCTGCCGCCGCTGCGCAGTCGAAGCCGGGCTTCGACGAAGCCCGCCGCCGCATGGTGGAAGAAGAAATCGTCGGCGGCGGCGTGCGCAACAAGCGCGTCATCCAGGCGATGCTCGACACGCCGCGCCACGAGTTCGTTCAGCACGACCAGCAGAAAAACGCCTACTACGACATGTCGATCCCGATCGGCGAAGGCCAGACCATCAGCGGCCCCTTTGTGGTGGCGTACATGACCGAGCAGCTCGATCCGCAGCCCGGCGACAAAGTGCTGGAAATCGGCACCGGCAGCGGCTATCAGGCCGCCGTGCTCAGCCCGTTGGTCAAAGACGTTTACACGATCGAAATCCTCGCATCGCTCGGCAAGCGCGCCGAGGCAACGCTCAAGCGGCTCAAGTACGGCAACGTGCACGTCAAAATCGGCGACGGCTATCAGGGCTGGTCCGAGCACGCGCCGTTCGACAAGATCATCGTCACCTGCTCGCCCGAAAAAGTTCCGCAGCCGCTGGTTGACGAGCTCAAGGAAGGGGGCCGCATGATCGTCCCCGTCGGCGAGCGCTACGAGCAGATGCTCTATCTGTTCACCAAGCAAAACGGCAAGCTGGTTTCCGAAGCCCTGCGTCCCACGCTGTTCGTGCCCATGACCGGGCAGGCCGAGCAAGGCCGCGAAGTGCAGCCCGATCCGCTGCATCCAAAAATTGTGAACGGCAGTTTTGAAGAGCAGGGGGGCGTCGAAAACGAGCCGCGCGCCTGGTTCTACTGCCGTCAGATGAAAGTATCCGAAGCCCCCGATGCCCCCGATCAGCAGCACTACCTGGTGTTCACCAATGACGTGCCCGGCCGCATGAGCCGCGCCCTGCAGGGTTTTGCCATCGACGGCTCCAAAGTCGGCCAGTTGGAAGTGAGCGCGATGATTCGCGGACGCAATATCCAGCAGGGGCAGGCGGTCGACGAACTGCCGCAAATTTCGCTGACGTTCTTAGACGACAATTCCGGCTCCATCGGCCGGACGTTTGTCGGACCTTTCCGCGGCACGTTCGATTGGAAGCGCGTGACGGAAAAAGTGAAGGTGCCCGCCAAAGCCACCAAGTGCATCATGCACGTCGGCCTGCTGGGCGGCGTCGGTGAATTCGCGATCGACGACGTGTCGATCAAGCCCATAGCGCGCTAATTGTTCGGCAAGTCTATTGTCGTGGCCGTTACGCGATAATTTCGACGACATGCCGCTGGGCACTAATCACCAGACCCAAGCCCAGCGCGTGGGCCATCAGCCCGCTGCCGCCATAGCTCACCAGCGGCAAAGAAACGCCGGTGATGGGCACCAATCCCGTCAGCATCGCGGTGTTGATGAATACTTCGGTGGCAAACAGCGCTGCCACGCCGACCGCCAGCAGCCGGCCGGCGGGCTCGTTGATCCGCTGCGCCGTATGCACGCATTGGTACACCAGCGCGAATAAAGAACCAGCAGCATGCCGGCGCCCATCAATCCAAACCGCTCTCCGACCACGCAATAAATCGAATCGGTATACGGCTCCGGCAACCGGCACGACACCACGGCGTCGTCGGCCGGATCCGGGTCGGGTCGAACCATGCTTCCCCACACGCTCCCCAGCGCGAACATCCGCTTGGCCTGGTCGAGGTGAAATCCGTCGGCGGTGGCGGTTTCGCGCGGACCATTCTGTTCCCACAGCGCCGTGATGCGCGAGCGCTGCTCGTGGCTCATTTGGCTCCATAAGAGCGGCGCCAACATCAACCCGGCCGCCACCAGCCGCACCATGTCGCGCGTCGCGCGCCGCCCGCGAACAGCATCGCCAACAACACGGGCAAAAACACCAGCGACGTCCCCAAATCGGGTTCTTTCAAAATCAAAAGCACGCATAGCACGGCCATGGCAAGCGGCCAGAGCAGGGCAGTGAAGCCTGTCGCCAGATCGCGATGTGCCAGATATCCGGCCAGCGCCAGAATAAACGCGATCTTGGCGAACTCAGACGGCTGCAGGCCGATTCCGCTCAGGCGAATCCAACGATGCGCTCCGTTAACCGCGGGAAACGCATACACCGCCACCAGTGCGGCCGCCACCAGGCCGAAAAACACCGCCGCCGATCGGACGAACCAACGATAATCTACCGCTGCCGCGCCGGCCATCGCCGCCAGGGCCAAAACCGACCACACAATCTGCTGCCGCAACAGGCGGCTGCCGCCGCTGGCGATGGCAGTTGCCGAAAGCCCCTCGGTGAGCTGTTCGGCGCACCCCAATGCCGCCCAGCCGACCGCAATCAGGGCCGCGGCGGTCACTGGAATCCACCACGACGTGGCGCGAAATTGCGGCGAACGAAAACCGGCGGAGCCTTCCATGGCACCTCGCACCCAGTGGGGCAGAAAATACGGTGGGTCCTAGGCGCGCGGATTATAGGGCCTCGCTGCCGGCCGCCGCGACATCGCTTGGAAGCCCTCGAAACGCCAGTCCCCAAGTGCACCCTGTCCATGCGGACAGTAGCATCGGTCCAAAAACACGGGGTTTTTGACGGAAAATTCGCCCCAATTGGCAAATTTCAGACCATATATGCCAAAATCCTTATCCGGAAAAACTTGCCCAATCTACTTGATTTGCATGCTAGTGTTTGTATGTTTTGGGGGGTAAGGATGCTGCCCCAAAGTACATCGTATTCACGAGTTATTGGGAGTAAACAAAACATGTTGCGAAGGAATTTGACCAAGTGGACCGTGGCCGCGACCGTGGCAATTGCCGGCGTGGCACTCAATGCAAACACATCCGAAGCGTTCCATCACGGCTGGGGCTCGTGGGGTTCCTCGTCCAGCGGCGGTAGCTGGGGTTCCTCGTCCAGCGGCGGTTGGGGTTCGTCTTCCAGCGGCGGTTGGGGGTCCTCGTCCAGCGGTGGCTGGGGCTGGGGTTCCTCTTCGTCCGGCAGCTCCTCGAGCGGCGGCTGGGGATGGCACCATCACCGCGCCTATTACGGTAGCTGGGGTTCTTCGTCTTCCGGCGGCAGCTCGTCGTCCGGCGGTTCGAGTTCTTCCGGCGGCGTCGTCTACTACGACAACGCTCCGATGCAGATGCAGCAAGGCGCTCCCGCCATGCCGCCTCCGCCGGGCAGCAACATGAACAATCCTTCGAATAGCAATCCGCCGTCGGGTCCGGGAACTGACGTTCCTCCGTCCCCGATGCCCGGCGCGATGTATCGCAGCCTCGGCGGCAGCCAGGTCGCCCTGCTGAGTGTGAACGTTCCGGCCGAAGCCAAGATCTTCGTCAACGGCAACGCCACCACCAGCACCGGCACTCAGCGTCAATACGTGAGCCGTGGCCTGGAAGCCGGCAATCGTTATGCCTACGAAGTGAAGGCTGAAATCGTCCGCGACGGACAAACGATTACGGAAACCAAGAACGTCACGTTGGGCCCCGGCGAACAAGCCAGCCTGGCCTTCAATCTCGACGGCAAGGCCGCTCCGGTCGCTGCCGAAAAGACCAAGACCAAGTTGACGCTGCACGTTCCCGCCGACGCCAAGGTCACCTTGGCCGGCCGGGATACGACCTCGACTGGCGACGTGCGTGAATACACGACCACGAAGCTGGCTTCGGGCGCCGAGTGGAACGACTACACCGTGCGTGTCGTCGCCAACATCGACGGACGTGAAGTGACCAAGGAGGAAACGATTAAGCTCATCGGCGGCGAAGATCGCGAGCTGACGATTGATCTCGGCTCGCCGGCCATCGCCAGCAACGCGACGGTCAGCCGATAAGTTTGGCTGGGAAGCCACAAGACAGTGGCTCGCAGAGCGTAATCATCCTCGAATAGTGCAACTGAGCCCACGCCCTCGCATGGTTCGCCATGCGGGGGCGTTTTTGTTTGCGCAGGCCATATTCTGCCCGCCGCCTGCCGCCTGCTTTTCCCCGCACAAGTGTTAAAATCTACCGCAGTTTCACGCCTCGCCTTGCCGGGCTCCGATAACCGAAATGATGGCCACCGCCCCGCAAAAACCGCCGATCGCGCCGCCGACCCGCACGCTTGCCCTCCGTTGGCGGATCATTATCAGCGTCGCGCTATTGATTCATCTGACAGCCGTCATCGCCGCGCCCTTGGCCGTGCAACCCGCCAGCGAATTGCAAGCCAACCTTGCGGAAACGCTGCGGCCTTACATCTGCGCCTCCTACCTCGATCACGGATACCGCTTCTTCGCGCCAATGCCCAGCCCGGGGCACCTGGTGCGCTACAAGCTCGAGATGCCCGACGGCAGCGCCAAGGATGGCGTCTTCCCCGACTTGAAAACCGAGCAGCCCCGGCTGTTCTACCATCGCCACTTCATGCTGAGTGAAAAGCTGGTGCAGTATTTCGATCCGGAACAACCAGACGCCAATGCCCCGCCTCAGGCGCGCGCCGATTGGCAGCGCGAACGGCAACTTTTTGACACCATCGCCGAATCCTACGCCCGCTACTTGCTCAAAACTTCCGGCGCCAAGCGCGTGACGCTCGAATTCGTGCAGCACGAATTGCCGAGTCCCGCGGATTTGGAAAACGATCGGCCGCTGAATAATCCGAATTCGTACAGAGTGCTGTGGACCGGCTCTTACGGAACTGAAACGCTGTGAAATTGATTACCGATTATTTTCGGGAACTCGCGCGCTCCACCTGGCAAGGCTGGAACCGATTCTGGTTCGCGCCATCCGATCCGGCCACGCTTGGGCTGATTCGCATCCTCGCCGGCGCGATGCTGTTCTACACGCATTTGGTATGGTCGCTCGATCTGCAAGGTTTCTTCGGACCCAACGGTTGGCTGCCTGCCAGCACTGTCGCCGCACTGCCCGGACACACGCCATTCCAATGGAGCTGGTTCTACTGGATCAATTCGCCGGTCCTGCTGTGGACGGTTCACATTGCGTGTTTGGTGGTGTTTTTCTTGCTCACGATCGGCTTGTGGAGCAGGGCCACGTCGATCCTGGCATTTCTGGCCACCGTGGCCTACGCCAACCGCGCCTCGCTGGCGCAGTTCGGGCTGGACGACGCGAATGCCATGCTCGCGCTGTACTTGATGATCGGGCCTTGCGGCGCCGCCTACTCGGTGGACAACTGGCTGAAGCGTCGCCGCGCCGGCGGCAAATTGCCCGTCGAACCGCGCATCGGCGCCAACTTCGCCATCCGCTTGATGCAAGTTCAACTGTGCGTGGTTTATTTCTTCTCCGGCATCGGCAAAGCTCAAGGGCCGCTGTGGTGGAACGGCGATGCCATTTTGATGGCCACCGCAAATCTCGAATACCAATCCCTCAGCGCCACCTGGCTGATCCACTATCGCACCCTGGCTTCGCTGCTCACGCACATCACGGTCTTCTGGGAATTGTCATACTGTGCCCTCGTCTGGCCGCGTCTCACTCGGCCGATTGTGATTGCCCTTGCGTTTGCCGTTCACCTGGGAATCGGCCTGTTCCTGGGCATGTGGACCTTCGGCCTGGCGATGTGCTTTGCCAATCTGGCCTTTGTCTCTCCCTGGATTGTGCGGCGCATCATCGATCGCGTGCCGGCGCCGGCGAGCGAATCGAACGCTACGGCGACAGGCAAGCCGCAATCTGCTGTGAGCAATCGTGCTCGCGTATTGGCAGAGCGCCAGGCCGTCTAATAGCCGGGTTGTAACTCGTTGCTGCGGCCCGCGTTTCCATGCGGCTCCTTTTCGCCCGCGGGGCAGGGGGGCTATAATGGAGGCTGCCCGCTAAGCTTCGCGCCCTCCTACGGAACCATTGGTTTTGCAAATCTCTCGCCGTCAGTTTTTGACTGCCACCTGCGCCGCTGTCGGGGCTGCGGGCCTGACGGGCCTGTATGCATGGCGCATCGAGCCCCACTGGGTCCAGGTCGTCGAGCGCCGATTGCCTATCGCCCACCTGCCGGCAAACTTGGTCGGAAAAACCCTCGTCCAAATCAGCGACCTGCACGTCGGGCCCTACGTCGATTCCGAATACATGATCGGCTGCATGCGCCGCGTCTCGGAGCTGAAGCCCGATTGGGTAGTCATCACCGGCGATTTCGTGAGCTACAAGCAGGCGACTGTCTACGACGAAGTACGCCGCGTGCTCGAGCATCTGGAACGGCCCACTTTTGGCTGTGCCGCCATCTGCGGAAATCACGACTACGGTTGGAACTGGTCGCAGGTTTCTGTTGCCGATCATTTGGAATGGTTGCTCGGCGGGATGGGCATCGACATGCTTCGCAATCGCGCCGCCAACTTTGGCGGCTTGAACATCGTTGGGCTTGACGATTATTGGAGCCCTCGATTCAGCCCCAACGAAGTGCTCGCAAAAATCAATCACCAACAAGCGAACCTCGTGCTGTGTCATAATCCTGATGTCGTCGATCACCCGATCTGGAATGGCTATCAAGGCTGGATTCTCGCCGGCCACACGCACGGCGGGCAGGTGAAGCCTCCGTTCTTGCCTCCGCCCATTTTGCCCGTGACCAACAAACGGTACTCCGCCGGCGATTTCGATCTCTGGGACGGCCGCTGGCTGTACATCAATCGCGGACTGGGACACACGCTGCCCGTGCGCTTCAATGTGCCGCCGGAAATCACGGTGTTTCGACTGACTGCTCCAGCGTGATGGCCGCATCGAAGCAGGGCAGGGGAGCGCGACAGTTTCGCCGCTGCGGCAGAATTGCCTCACGTTCGAGTATATTGTTGAGATCTCTTTCGAATGGCGCGCCCCTTCGGGCTGACTTCCATTGTTCTCTTCCAAACGAGGTGACCCATGAGCATTCATCGATTCCTTGCCGCTGCCTCAATCGCCGCAATGGCGGTCGCAATGGCTGCATTGAGCTCTCCTGCGGCTGCGGACGAGGCTGCCGGGGCGCGCGGCGATGAACCCAATCCGTTCGAAGGAAAGTATTTGATGATCCGCTTGGATCGCGCCTTGGACGAACATGCGGCCTATCTCAAAGACGCCCGCATCACGAAAATTGGCGACGACGTCTTCCTGGCCGGCACTGGATTTACCCTCGGTGCAAAATCGAAATGGTATGCCGGCCGAAATGTCTGGCTTTCGCTGCACCACGTCGAGCAGATGTTCGTTTTCGACAGCATGGATGAAATCGAAAAAATGTACGAGAAAGACGATGAATAATCGGTACGCTGCCGCGCAATGGCCAGCGGATTCGCGCCGCTTTAACTTGCCGCCCGTGCGAACCAGAACGTATACTGATGGGTCTAATTCATAACGGATTTTGATCATCCAAGGAGTCTTTCGTGCCTGAATCGATTGCCATCGTCGGCGCCACCGGCGCAGTGGGGCGCATCATCTTGCAATTGCTCGAAGAGCGCAAGTTTCCGTATTCGCGCATCAAGTTTCTGGCCTCCAGCCGTTCCGCCGGCAAGCAAATCACCTTCCGCGGACAAGAGCACACGGTCGAAAAGCTCGAGCCCGATGCGTTCAACGGCGTGGATATTGCCATCGGCAGCACCCCCGACGAAGTGGCCAAGGAGTTCGTGCCCTGGGCCGTGGAGCGCGGCTGCACGGTCGTGGACGAAAGCGGCTACTGGCGCATGAATCCCGACGTGCCCCTGGTAATTCCCGAAGTGAATCCCGACGCCGTTTTGAATCACAAAGGCATCATCGCCAGCCCGAATTGCTCCACCACGCAGTTGGTCGTCGCCATCAAGCCGCTGCACGATGCGGCGCGCGTGAAGCGCGTGGTCGTCAGCACCTATCAAGCCACCAGCGGGGCGGGACTCGCCGGCTGCCGCGACCTGGAAAACAGCACCAAGGCCAAGATCTCCGGCGGCCAGCACACGAACGAAACCTTCGCCTACGACATCGCTTTCAATCTGATTCCGCAGATCGGTGGCCCCAAGTACAAGGGCTATACCTCTGAAGAGATGAAGATGGTGCTCGAGACTCGCAAAATCATCGGCGACGAATCGATTCAGGTCTGCCCGACCTGCGTGCGCGTGCCGGTTTCCAACTGCCACAGCGAAAGCATTCTGGTCGAAACGGAAAAGAAGCTGACGGTCGAAAAGGCGCGCGAACTGTTCGCCAACGCTCCGGGCATCACCGTCGTCGATGATTTGGAGCGCAAACAATACCCCATGCCCAACGACTGCGACGGCAGCGACGAGGTGTTCATCGGCCGCATCCGCGAAGACATCTCCAGCCCCAACGGCCTGGCGTTCTGGTGCGTCAGCGACAACTTGCGCAAAGGCGCCGCCACCAACGCTGTGCAAATTGCCGAATTGCTGGTGAAAGCGAAGTCGCTGCAGAACGTGTGAACGAAGAATGACTAAATGACTGAATGACTAAATTTCTAAATGAGCAAACGCGGCATCATCGATCATTCAGTCATTTAGGCCTTTCGTCATTTAGTCATTTACCCTGTGCCTCGCACTCTCAAACTCACGCTCGCTTACGACGGCACCGACTTCGCCGGCTGGCAGATCCAGGCCAACAATCAGCGCACCTTGCAGGGAACGCTGGAAGACACGCTAGCCAAGGTGACGGGCCAATTCTCGCGCGTCTTCGCCAGCGGCCGCACCGACGCCGGCGTGCATGCGCTAGGGCAGGTGGTCAGTTTCGATACCCAGAGCGAGCTGCCGCTGGAGGTTTTTCAGAAGGCTCTCAATGCCGAGTTGCCGCGCGACGTGGCCGTGATTTCCGTCGAAGAAGCCCCGCGCGGCTTCAGCGCTCGCAGCGACGCCAAGCGCAAACGCTATCGCTACGTGCTCCAAGACGGCCCCGTGCGCAATGTCTTCCAATTGCGCTACGCCTGGCATTTGTTTCAGCGGATGGATGTCGCTGCGATGAGCAGGGGGCGCAGCGCTCGTGGGCCTGCACGATTTCGCCAGCTTCCAAACCAGCGGCTCGGAGCGCGAAACCACCCAGCGCACCATTTTCGCCATCGACATTTGCCGTTGCAACGCGCCCAACGACAACCTGATTCACATTGAAGTCGAAGCGGATGGCTTTCTGTACAACATGGTGCGCAACATCGTCGGCACGCTCGTGGAAGTCGGAAGGGGGAAGCAGCCCGATTCGTGGCCGGCCGAAGTGCTCCTGGCGCGCAACCGCCGCGAAGCAGGCAACACCGCGCCGCCGCAGGGCCTGTTTCTCCTGTGCGTACAATACTGACAGACCAAATGACCAATGACCAATGACGCAAATCTCCGCGGAGCGTTTGGTCATTGGTGCTTGGTCATTGGTCATTCCTTCTTCAAATGCGTTCGATTAAGCTATCGTTTTCGGCGCAAACTCTAATTTTTGAGGCATCCAGCACGTGGCGTGGTCGGCACATGATCGAGTCGGCTCGTATCGGCTCTTGTCGCTGGTTGGCACCGGCCGCAGTTGCCAGGTCTGGGAGGCCATCAACGACACCACGCACCAGCGGCTGGCGCTGAAAATCCTCACCCAGGAATTCGCCGAGGACAAAGAGCAGGTCGCATTTCTCAAGCACGAGTACGGCGTCGGTCACGGACTCAATCATCCCAACGTGATGCACATCTACGAATTCGGCGTCCGCAGCAACGCGACTTTCCTAGCAATGGACTTGTTCGCCGCACAGAACGTCAAGCAATTGATCCTGCAGGGGGTCGAACATATCGCCTATCTGGCTCAATCCATCGCCGAACAATCCGCCGCCGGGCTGGGATACCTGCACAGCCGCGGATGGGTGCACCGCGACGTCAAGCCCGATAATTTTCTGATCAACAAGAAAGGGGAAGTGAAGCTCATCGACTTCGCCCTGGCAGAACGCAGCAAAGGATTCTTGGGCAAGTTGCTGTCAAGAAAGTCGAAAATCCAGGGCACTCGCAGCTACATGTCGCCGGAGCAAATCCGCGGCCGCGGCGTCGATCCCCGATCCGACATTTACAGCCTCGGCTGCATGTTGTACGAATTGATTGGAGGCAAACCGCCGTTCACCGGCCAATCGACGCAAGAATTGCTGAGCAAACACCTGACCGCCGGTGCGCCTGCGGTGATGGGGGGCGGCGGCCGTGAAGTGACTCCCGAATTTTCGCAACTCTTGAAGAAGATGATCGCCAAGAAACCACAGGATCGTCCACCTTCGATGGACGACGTCGTCTCGGCCCTGCGCGGAATTAAAATCTTCCACCGCACGCCCCAGCCGCCGACCGCCCAAAAGAAAAGCTGACGCGCGACACCCCTGAACCCGAACCCCTCCGCATGCCCGCCACGCTCCACCGACTGTCGTTCGAGAAGCCGATCTACGATCTGGAAGATCAGATCGCCGCATTGGAGGCCGACTCCGCCGGCAAGGGCCAGCGCTCCGACGAAGTCAGCCGCTTGCGTCGCGAAGTCAGCGATTTGAAACGAAAGATCTTCGGCAATCTCGCCCCGTGGCAAACGGTCGAAGTGGCGCGCCATCCCGATCGTCCGATGACCAGCGACTATCTTTCACTGGTCTTCGAGGAGTTCGTCGAGCTGCACGGCGACAAGTCGTTCGGCGACGATCCCGCCATCCGCACAGGCTTCGCCAAGCTCGATCAGTTCAAAGTGGTCGTCATCGGCCATCAAAAAGGCAAAACGCTCAAAGAGCGCAACGCCTGCCACTTCGGCTGCGCTCATCCCGAGGGCTACCGCAAGGCCATGGCCAAAATGAAGATGGCCGCCAAGTACGGCCTGCCGGTGATCTGCCTGATCGACACGCCCGGCGCGTATCCCGGCGTGGGGGCCGAGGAGCGCGGCCAGGCCCAAGTCATCGCCGAAAGCATGTTCCTCATGTCGCAACTGCGCACGCCCATCATCTGCGTGGTGATTGGGGAAGGGGGCTCCGGCGGCGCCTTGGGCATCGGCCTTGGCGACAAAGTCGCCGTCCTGGAACACGCCTACTACTCGGTCATCAGTCCCGAGGGTTGCGCCGGCATCCTCTGGAAGAGCGCCGACTACAAAGAACAGGCTGCCCAGGCGCTGCGAATCACTGCCCGCGACTTGCTGAAGCTCGGCGTGATCGACGACATGGTGGATGAGCCACTAGGGGGGGCTCACAGGGATCTACAGCAGATGGCGCTGCGACTGAAAATCTATTTGATTCGCTCCCTGCGCGAGTTGGCCCCCAAGCCGATCGACGAGTTGCTCACCGCCCGCTACGAAAAGTTCCGCCGCATGGGAGTCTTCCTGGAGCCGTCTCACGAAGAGCGCAATGGCGGATGAGATTTCAATCGCGAAGGAAAAAATTCGAGCTCGCAGGGCGCTGCAAATTTCGCCGACGCAAACCAAAATCGGACCCTGGCGCCAACGTCCGATAATGTCTCTTATGTTCGGTAAGAGTGCGTTTTTCTAGCGGCAATTACGCGATTCGCAAACGCCGGACGTCTCCAGAGTCATCCGCCCCATCGATCGTGCAACCTGGGGCTTCCTATTGAAGAAAATTCCGGCCGCATTATTTCCAGAGGCCATCCGTCGCCGCGTTGCGCGGACCCGACGGAACGAGCTTTTGCAAATCCTGCTCCAAGGGCGCGTTGGGTTGATACGGCTGATTGGGATCCAGCCGGTCTTCGATTTTCTGCAGGTAGGGCTGGAGCACCTGGTGGATTTCCTTGGGCATCACCGTTTCGGCCTTGTCCAGGACCAGCGCGATGTAATGCCCCGACTTGGTGGCCAGAATGTGATCCCGCAGCGCTTCCGATAGGCCCACGGCGAAAAAGGTGATCGCCACGCACAACAGCCCCCCTTTCACAGCCCCAAATAGCGCGCCGACCTGGTGGTCGAAATCTCGCAGCTTGATCCGGTCCAGAAAGCCCGCCACCAGCCGGAACGCCAGCCATACGGCGATCGAAGTTCCCACGTAAATCGCCAGCATCGCCACGAAGCGATTATATGGCGCGGTCTGGCTGAACAGCGGCGCCAATTGCGCCTGTATTTCAGCGCCAGGTAATAGCTGAGCACCAGCGAGGCCAGGGAGGCCAACTGCCATGCCATCCCCTTCCACAGGCCCATCAGCGTGGCCAGCCCCAGCACGGCGAGCATCAGTATGTCGTACCAATCCATGTGTACCCCAACGTTTAACCGCGACGCGAAGTCTTCGTAGCGGAGCGCGTGCCGCAACCAAAAGGCCGCGAATTGTATCGCCCACCCCATGGCCGACGAATACCAATTTCATTGGGGCAATCGAGGCAGCGTCGGTCGCCCCGCCAGCATCCTCTATTCGCCGGCGCACGATTGATCTTGGGCAAAATTCCCCCCACCGATACCCTTCCGCCGTTCTGACTCGTGAACCCTGAACTCTGTACCCTGCCATGGCCGGCTTCAAAACTCACATCGGCACCAGCACTGTCCTAGGCATCGGCTACGCCGCCGGCGCTTACGGACTGTTCCATCTGCCGCCGCCGACTTGCGTCCTGGCCGGCGGATTGTGCAGCGTCTCCGGCATGCTCCCCGATCTCGACAGCGGGCCGGGCCGTCCGCTGCGCGAGAGCATGGCCTTTGCCGCCGCGGTGGTGCCCATGGCGATGGTCGATCGCTTCAAAGCGATGGGCATGTCGCTGGAATCGATCATTCTCGCCGGCGGGGCAATCTATTTGCTCATACGCTTCGGCATGGCGGCGCTACTGCGCCACTACACCGTGCACCGCGGCATGTTCCACAGCCTGCCCGCCGCAGCCATCGCCGCAGAAACCGTTTTCCTCGTGTTCGGCAGCGAGCAACTTAATTTGCGGTATTTTGTCGCCGGCGGCGCACTGTTGGGCTTCATGTCGCACTTGATTCTTGATGAGATCTGGAGCATCGATTTTTCTCGCGGCCGGTTTCACCTCAAAAGTTCGTTCGGCACGGCCATGAAGTTTTGGGGAAACAGCATCGGCCCCAATCTGCTGACCTACGCCTTGGTCGCCGCGCTGACGTTTTCAGCGCTGGAAGACCCGACCTGGATGGACCACCTCAAGGCGCACGTAAAGCAAGGCCAGCAAGTTGCCGAGCGCCTTTTGGACAAACTGGGCGTCGATACCGACAATACGCCGGCGCCCGCGGTCGCCCCCCGTCGCTAGCGCCGCCGTACTCGCCACCGGGCTGAGGACAGCCCGGCTCTGCTAGAACAGTTTTTTGCTGTCCAGCAGCAGCGTCACCGGCCCATCGTTGACCAGCATCACGTCCATGTGCTCGCGGAAGCGCCCCGTCTCGACGGTGATGCCCAGCGCTCGCACGGCGCTGACAAACAATTGATACAAGCGATCGGCTTCCTCCGGCGGCGCAGCCTCGATGAAACTCGGCCTCCGCCCCTTGCGGCAATCGCCCAACAGCGTGAACTGGCTGATCACCAACATCCCTCCGCCCGCTTCGGCCAGCGAGCGATTCATCTTTCCCGCCTCGTCGTTGAAGATCCGCAGCTCGGCAACTTTCTGCGCCAATTGACGGGCATCATCCTCCGAGTCGCCGCCCGCCACCCCCAACAGCACCAGTAGCCCGCGCTCAATCCGCCCGGCGACTTCACCGGCCACAGTCACCTGGGCCTGGCTGACACGTTGAACGCAAGCGCACATGTCGATGTCTCGGGGCGAGAGAGAAGATTGCAGTTTGATCGTAATGGAAGCAAGAAGATGAGAAAAGGAGAAGATGAGAAGAGGAGACAAAATCAAGTTTCCTCTTCTCATCTTCTGCTCTTCTCCTCTTCTAGTCTTGAAATCAATCCACCGTCGATCCATATTGACTACTTGTTGCATCTGCATCTCTATGGCATCTAACGCTGCCCATGTCTCCCTACGAACTCGCCGCCGGCTATTCGCTTTGCATCGCCCTGGCGGCACTGGCCGGCGGTTGGATGCCCCTGCTTTTGCGGCTGACGCACACGCGCATGCAACTCGCGATTAGCTTCGTCGCCGGCGTGATCTTGGGAATTGGCCTATTGCACCTCGTGCCGCACGGCTACATGCAATTGCACAACATCGATCAAACCGTCTGGTGGACCTTGGGCGGTTTCCTGGCGATGTTCTTCCTCGAACGGTTCTTTCATTTCCACCAGCATGACGCTCCCGCATGCGACCACCATCACCATGAACACAATCACGAGCACGAGCATCATCTTACCGATGCTCCTTCGGGCTCCGTTTTGAAAAGCTCGTTCTCTTGGTCCGGCGCGCTAGTCGGCATGGCCGTGCACAGCCTGATCGACGGCATCGCGGTGGCCGCCGCCATTCAGGCCGAAGCCAGCGAAGATCACGGCCTGCAGTTAGCCGGTTTCGGCACCTTCCTGGCTGTGGCGCTGCACAAGCCGTTCGATTCGTTGACGATCGTCACCTTGATGTCCGCCAGCGGTTGGTCGCGCGCCTGGCGGCACTTGATCAACTTGCTCTACGCTTTGATTGCGCCGTTGGGAATCCTGGCCTTCTTCGCCGGTTTTCAGCACATCGAGGGAAACTACCCGGCAGCTATCGGCATGGCGCTGTGCTTCGCCGGCGGCGCTTTTTTGTGCATCGCCACCAGCGATCTGTTGCCCGAAGTGCAATTCCACAGCCACGACCGCGTCAAACTGTCGCTGGCCTTGCTGCTAGGCGTCGCGCTGGCCGCGGCCATCGTGCTGGTGGAATCCTCCGGGCACGAGCATTTGGAGCATCACCCCGTGTCGACAATCGAAACGCCTTAAGATGGAAGCGAGAAGAGGAGAAGAGGAGAAAAGCAGAAGAGGAGATTCTCAGTTGCTCCTCTTCTCATTTTCTCATCTTCTCCTCTTCTTTCTTCACACTTCCAGCCCGCGCTCGCTGCGAACCCGCCGCACCTCGGCCACGATGTCGTTGATCACGGCATGATGCGCTGCAATGTTCGTTCCTTGAACAAAAAACGCATAGGCAATGAACGCCAGCCCCACCAGCGCCCCAATCAGATGCGGCGTGACCCAATGCTCCGTCCCCTGCCGACCCGAAGCCGGATCCGCCGCGCCCCCTAAGGCCACAACTCCCACAATCACCAACATCGACACTAGCGCCAAGGAAACGTGCGCCGCTTGAGCGCCACACTGCGGCGAATGAACTGGGCATCGAGTCCGTAAGTTTCGACCACCTCTTTGCACCAACGGCTGGTCCCGATGAAGTACGTAACCACGATGCTGTTGACCAGCACGACCACCAGCGCCGCCGCCACTCCCAGCAGCCGATGAACCGAAGCCCACCGCAGCGTGTCTGGGCTGGGTTGTTGGTGTAAATCACCGACGTACAGGCCGAGCACCAGCGCGGCAGCCATCATCAAAAGCGCTACTATCACGAGCGAAATAAATATTCTGATCATTGCCAATGGTTATATGGTGACCACACTGCAAATTACAGGGGCTGATCGAGCCAGTCTCAAATGGGAGGACAATTGGTGGGCCTCCGGAGGTCGTTGACCTCCGGCTAGGTTGGAAATCGCCTCGTACGCGCTGCACTAGGGGCGTATGATTTACGTAGCAGTGATTTGTGAATTCTGGTAGCTGTCATGTCGAAACCTCTGTTGGCAATTACGCAAGGCGATCCCGCCGGCATCGGTCCGGAAACGATTGTCGGCGCTTTGGGCTCAGCCTGCGATGCACGAGCATTGTCGCGCCGTCGTGGTGGGGCATCCAAAAATTCTCCAGCGCGCCGTCGATCTGCTCAAAACCGGCGCAAGAGTCTTCTCTGTCGATTCGCCGGATCAGAAGAATTCCTCACCGGATGTGATCCCCTGCCTCCCCTGCTCCGCCGACGATGTGCTCGAGGTGGCCCCCGCCAAAATCGACCCGCGCGGCGGCCAGGCTGCTTACGACGCACTCATGGCCGCGGCACGCCTGGCCCTGGCCGGCAATGTCGCCGGCATCGTCACCGCCCCGCTTCACAAAGCTGCCCTCTGGCAAGCCGGGCATCACTACCCCGGCCACACCGAACTGCTGGCGCAAATCTGCGACGTGAGCGACTTCGCCATGATGTTGTACTTGGGCCCAGCGCCAAAGAAAGCGACTGCCCGTTGCACGGCCCCGCGGGGCTTGGCGTCGTCCACGTCACGCTGCATCTGGCGCTGGCCGATATCTTCCGTCATCTCTCCGCCGATGCCATCACCGCCAAGGCAAAGCTGATCAATGAGACGATGGGCGCCATCAAAGGCGGCCGCCCGCGGATCGCGGTTTGCGCGCTGAACCCTCACGCCGGCGAAGAATGCCTGTTCGGCGATGAAGAGCACAAGATCATCGCGCCGGCCGTCGAACAATCCCGCCGCGCCGGTTTAGACATCGTCGGCCCCCTGCCGACCGACACGCTGATGGTCCGTGCCCGCAACGGCGAATTCGACGCCGTGGTCGCCATGTACCACGATCAAGGGCATATTGCGCTCAAGCTGATGGGAATGCATCGTGCCGTGAACGTCACGCTGGGCCTGCCGATCGTGCGCACCAGCGTCGCTCATGGAACCGCCTTCGACCTGGCCTGGCAAGGCCGCGCCGAAACCTCCGGCATGATCGAGGCCATCCGCGTCGCCGCAAAGTTGAGCCAGTCGCGCGATTCCGCGAGCCCATAGTCCCTAGCCTCTCGCCCCTCGCCCCTCACTTCACCCCCAAACTCTTCAACATCTGCTCCGTCGTATCCAGCACTTCCAAGCTCCCCGGCTGATAAACAAATTGTTGCGGATCGATGGGGCTGTTCATCCGCACTTCATACAACTCCACAATCAAAATCGGCAACCGATCGCTCCCTTCGGCCGCCTGTTTGCCTTGCCGCACCGGCCGCCGGCGATATTCAATCCGATACGGAAACAAATCGTCCTGCCCCAAGTACAGCAACACTTCCTCAGGCATCTGCGGCGGCAGCTTCTTCAAATCCAAGGGCCGCCCTTCGGACGCTTGCTTCGCCAATTCGGGCGAGATCGGCGCCAGCGCCTCGGGCCGCCACGAGCCGGCCACCACCCACACATTCAGCGAATCCAACTGCCCCGCTTGCATGCGCGTGAATCGGAACGTTTGCCGCAAACTTTCGACGAGCTGCGGCAATCCGCCATAAGGAAATCCATTGCGCAAATCGGGCGTTGGCGCGGCGCCCGCCCGCTCGATCGCTTGCTGCACGCGATGAATATCCACGCGCGTCAGCGCGGGCTTATCCGCCAGATCATGATACTGCCACAAGAAATTGCCATCGCACACTTGCTGGAGCGTTGCCAGGCGTTCGCCCACCGGAATTTTGATCTCCAGGCGCAACTGCCGCTCGGCCCCCAAGCCTTGCTGCAGATACACGCCTGCCCCAACCGTCTGATTCCCAAACAAATCGGCGTGCAGCCGTATCCGCGCCGAGATTGATCGCTGTCCCGCTATCGCCGCTATCGCCTGCTGCACCAGCGTTTCGGGATTGTCGGCCGCCGGCCTCGATTGTGGATTCGAGCCCCCCGCCGGCTGTGCATTCACCGCTGGCGAACTGAGCACGATCGCCGAAAACATGAAGATTGCGAAGCTGGGAAAAATAATCTTCATGCGCCGGTTTTGCGGAATTTTCCAAAGATTCGCACTGGGCCAGTCCGACCATACAACTCAGAGGCCCACTCTGGAGAGTGCTTGCATTTCCGTTCGCACGGACTCGTGTGTGGGCTCGACACGCTGAAATTCTAGGGAAGGCCGCAGGCCGACCCAAGGGCAGTTTCGACTGCGTTTGAGTCTAGGGGGGAACACATGACACTTCGGATGCCATTTGGCGCGCTGCTATTTGCAGCCGCCCTGGCGAGCGCCGGTTGCGCTTTGCCCAACAATTCTCCGATGCGCCACTTCCAGGCGAACCGGCCGTACTTCGAGCCGCGCACCAACGTTCTGCCGCCGGCCCAGATGCTCATGCATCCCGGTCCTGGCGTCGATGGTCCTGGTCCCGGCGTCATGTTGGCCGGATTCCATCGCCCGCTTGCGGGCGGAGGCATTGGCGGCGTCGGCGGCGGGCCTGGTGGCGGTGGTGGATGCATCGGACCCTTTGGCGCCTATGGCGGCGCCGTGGCGTTCCCGTCGTCTCAAATCGGTTTCGTCAGCCCCGAAGGCATGCGCGTCCACTGGGATATCAGTGCCAACGGCATGTTCGATTCCGAACCGCTGGTCACCCCCGGCAAGTACAACTTCCCGCAAGGGGCGATCTATCGCTTGAAACTCACCGACATCCCCGGCTATCCGGGCGTCGAGTTGTATCCGACGCTTGAAGTCGCCCCCACGGTGCCGCGCACCGAGGCCTTCATCGCCCACAATTTCATCCCGTTCCAGTTGACCGACGACGATTTCCGACAGGTGCTGGCGGGCAACTTCGTGACGAAAGTCATTTACTTGCCCAATGCCGAGTACCAGGAACTCGCGCTCACCGGCGTCGAAACATTGGTCAGCACCCGGCTCGATCCGGGCGTCGATCCGATCGTCGAAGCCGATCGCCGCGGTTCGATCATGGCGATCATCCGCGTCGGCAACAAAGATCTACAAACCGGCGGCGGCATGGACATGGCCGGCCGTAAGGAAGTCATGCAAGCCGGCTACGATGTGCAGCAAGCCGGCTATTGGGGACCGATCCCGTGCGATCATCCGCGTGCCTCGATTGCGCAGGCCGTTGGTCAGCCGACCGCCGCGCCGGCCGAATTCATCGCCGGCGTTACGGTGCCAGAATACGGCATGCCGTACTGCGGCACGCCGATCGGCCTGCCTGGTCCGCCGCACGTGCCGCTGGGCGTCCCGGCCGGCCTGCAGCGACACACGATGATCAACGACACGTCGATGCACATTCCCGGTCCGACCGATCACCTGACGATCAAGGTTCGCGAAGAACCAGGCCTCAGCTATCCGGAACCTGTCAAGCACGTCCACATCGTGGAACGCAGCCAGATTCCGCCGGCCGAGTTCATCCAGCCGAAGCACATCGAGCATCAGGTGGTGCCGGGCACGTGTGCCACGCCGCCGGCCGCGGTGAAAATCAAGAGCAAGCCGATTCCAGTCCCGGCTAGCGGCGACTGTGCTCCGGCGTCCTACGACGCTCCCTAGCACAGCCTGCTGAAGGCTGACGTGAAAAACCAGTTTGGCCCTGGCGGCTAGTGGCCAGGGCCAAACTTTTAATGCACGCAACTTGAAACCTGAAACCTGAAACAAAATGCCCCGCTTTCTTGTAGCGCTCCTGATTCTCGCCGTTGCCGCGACCGCGGCCGCGCAGGAACCAGTGCATTACAACCACGCCGGCATTCTGTCTCCCGGAGCGATCGGCCGCATGCAGCTCGATCGCGGCGGCCCGCTGCCCGGTTACTTCCAGCCGGTCGAAGTCCGCGCTCCCGGGGGATCGCAAATTTCCTACGCCGTCAGCGATCGGTTCGACGCCACGCAAAATGTGCCGGCCAAATCCGCGATGCTCGTCGGTCTGGTCTATCGCCTGCGGCTCACCGGCATCCCCAAGCACGAGGGGGAAGAGCTGTATCCGACGGTCGAAATCATTAATCGCCTCTATCCGCCGATCGGCGAGGAAATGAAATTCCCCGTCCCGATCGAGCTGACACAGGAAGATTTGGATTCCGCGCTTTCCGGCCGCTTCATCACGCGAATCGTCTACGTGGAAAATCCACGCCAGGCCTACCCGCGCAGCGAAGATCCCAACGCGCAAGAGTGCTTCGAGGTCAGCCCCAACCGCGATCCGCTGGCCACCGCCGATCGCCTGGGCCGCCCCATCGCCATTGTCCGCATCGGCGGCCGCACGCCGGAGAACACCGCCGAACCTGGCAGTGAATTCATGTATTGCTCCCCTCCCCTGCTCTTGCCGCGCGCCGTCGTGGCGGAGGTGGAAGCGAAAAGACATCCGCCGGCCATCAAGGCTGAAAAGCAAAACGTTCGCCAGGCGGTTTTCACCTTGCTGGACGAAAAGTGATCATGAGCGCACGCGTCGCCACCCTTCGATTCACAACCGCGCGTCACGTCTGGCTCCTCGCGGCCGGCGCGACGCTGCTGTTGTGCTCGTGCCGCGTGACGCAGCCTCGTGCCAAGCCACCGATTGTGCCCATGTCGAATCTCGGCGTGCCATCCGGGCCGGCCGCGCCCGCCGGCCGTTTCGCCGCGATTCCCTTGGAAGGCTACACCGGCCACCCGGCCGACGGCTACACCGTGCCCGGCGTCGTGCCCCCCTTCATGCAGGGCGCTGCCATGCCACCGCAAGGCGCCATGGTCGATCAAACGCCGATGCCGATCAACAATTGCGGTCCATGGCGGCCGCCGGGAATCGAAGGCCCCTGGCCGGACGACGAGTACATCTACGACGGCGGCGACAACGACGGCAGCGTAAAAGTCCGCGACGATTTTTCGCTCGTCGGCTTGGACCCTGAAGACACCGTGGCCCACTACGATACGCTCGACGGCAAGACCGTGGTGAAACCCACCTGCCGCGTCTGCATTTATGCCCCGCGCTTCGCCGCCGTGCGGCAAGTGATCGTCCCCTACGATGAAAATCAAAACGTGAAAGCCGGCGGCGTCGAGTTCCCGATCAAGCTCGTGCGCCAGGACGAAATCCAACCGGTCACCACCACCGTGCAGCCCGTGCAACCCATCCAGGAAATCGGCAAGCGCGCCCCGGTCACGTTCCTGGAAGAGCAAGTGCCGACCGGCATGATCGCCCAAACCGTGCTTCGCGCGGTGCAGGATCGCTACAAGCCATACGAGAATTTCACAATCATCCGCATCGGCGTGATGCAAGAGAACGAACGCGCACTGGTCAAACGCTGCATCGACGCGGCCATCCAGTGGACCCAGGCGGTCGGCGTGCAAGTCGTGCTCGAAGGCCAACCGGCCAACGACATCGTCGGCGATCAGCGCGCCGAAGCCACGTTCCGCGTCGATACGCCGGATCACCCTTGCTTGCACGTTTGCAAGGTGGCTTCCGCCGCCAGCGCCGCCCCGGGCGAGATCGTCGAATTCACCATCCGTTTCGACAACACCGGCGATCAAACGATCGGAAACGTCACCATTGTCGATAGCCTGACGACGCGCCTGGAACTGATCGACGGCAGCGGCCAGTGCAGCCGCAAGGCGAAGTTCTACACCAATCCCAACGAGGTGGGCTCACTCATCCTCCACTGGGACATCGAAGAGCCGCTAAAGCCCGGCGATGGCGGCATCGCCCGCTTCAAGTGCAAAGTGCGGTAACTGCGGGTGGCACGCCCTGACGCAAGAAAGGGCGTGCTGAAGTGCTGCCACGCCCTTCGAAGACTCAGGGCGTGCCACCCTCGTCGTTTCGCCGCTTTTCTCGCCGGCTCCGTTGGTCCATAATCTGTTTTCACTTTTTCTTCGTTCATCGCTCATTGTTCATAGTTCATCGTTGGCCATGCCCTCCTGGATCTCTTCCCGCACCGCCGCCTTCGACAGTTCCGGCATTCGCAAGGTGTTCGACCTGGCGGCCAAGATGACCGACCCGATCAATCTTTCAATCGGACAGCCCGATTTCGACGTGCCCGAGGGGGCGAAGAAATCGATGATCGCCGCCATCCAGTCGGGCAAGAATAGCTACGCCCAAACTCAAGGCATCGCGCCGCTGATTGAAAAACTAACTGCCCAAGTGGCGGCCGAATTCAAGCACGCCGACCGCAAACTGTTCGTAACCAGCGGAACCAGCGGCGCGCTGGTGTTGGCCATGATGACGCTGGTCAATCCCGGCGACGAAGTGATCGTCTTCGATCCCTATTTCGTGATGTACGATCCGCTGGTAAAGCTGATGGCCGGCCGCGTGGTGCTGGTCGATACCTATCCCGATTTCAGCATTGATTTGGACCGCGTGCGCTCCGCCATCACGGGCAAAACCAAGGCTATCCTGTTCAACAGCCCCGCCAACCCAACGGGCAAGCTGGCCTCGCAAGCCGAAGTGCGCGGGCTGGCTGAACTTGCCGCCAAGCACAACATCGCCTTGATCAGCGACGAAATCTACCGCCGCTTCTGCTACAACGATTCGTTCGTTTCGCCGGCCAAATTCAACGACCGCACGATCGTCATCGATGGCTTCTCGAAGTCGTACGCCATGACCGGCTGGCGAGTCGGCTTCGCCCACGGCCCGGCCGAAGTGATCAACGAAATGATCAAGCTGCAGCAGTACACCTTCGTCTGCTCGCCGACGCCCGCCCAATGGGCCTGCATCGACGCACTGGATATCGACATGCAATCGCACATCAACGAATACCGCGGAAAGCGCGACAAAATCATCGGCGGCCTGCGCGATCTGTACGAAATCACCCAGCCCGAAGGCGCTTTCTACGTTTTCCCGAAAGTGCCGGCCGGCTCCGGCGCAAATCCGCCACCGAATTCGTCGAAAAAGCGATCGTCAACCAACTGCTGATCATCCCCGGCAAGATCTTCTCCAGCCGCGACACCCACTTCCGCATCTCCTACGCCGCCAGCGACCGCACGATCGACCGCGGGATTGAAGTGCTGCGCATACTGGCGGGGCCGAACTCCCGAGGATCCGCCCAAAGATGACGGGGCGATCCAAGGCGGCATCGGCAAATCGGAAATGCGCGACCGCGGATTCGGCGGACCAAGAGGCTTCGGCCCGCCGCCCGGCGGCCCACCCGGCTTCGGTCCGCTGCCAAGATAACGAGCAGCCGCACTAGTCAGTGCGTCTGCTTGTATTCGTCCACCACCTGCCGCACTTTGGCGATCGTAAAGCCATAACTTTGCGACAGCCGCCCCATTTTCTGATTCTCATCGACATCCCCCGGCAACCCGAGCTGCGTGATCAGCTCGGCCAACGGCATGCCGGCGGCGTCGGCCACTTCGCGCAGCGTCTGCGAACCGCGAATACTCGGCTGATCGTCGTCGGAGCTGAGGTGCATCCGCCCGCCCGGTGCTCCGGTGCGTTCAACGGGCGCCACAAGCGGCGCCGCCGCCAAGGCAATGAGAGCCGCCAATCCAACCACGGCCAGCGCCACCCGCCCTCCGTAGGCTCCCTCGGCTTTGCGGCCTTTCATGACCGAGGCAATCCACTTCCAATGCAACAGCAGGTGCAGCGCCAGCGTGCCGAAGAAGGCGATCGATATCCAAAAGTGGACGTCGCCCCAACCGTGCCGATCCAATCCAAACAGCGTCGTAAATCGGCCAATCCCCGGCGGCAGCACGTAGCGCAGCAAGACGCCGGTCGTCGTCAATAGAACGAAGCCCAAAAAGGCCACGATATCGACCAGTAGATTAAGCGTCGGCCTTCTCATGGCACACTTCTGGGCTTTCTAGCCCCGGCAGCACATCCAACTCGCTACGCCGTGTGCTTCTTCTCTTCCACAGTCGGCAGCACGCGCTCGCGGCCTTCGACGGCATCCTGCGTCACCACGTATCGGGCGCCCTGATTTTCCGGCAGGTCGTACATCACGTCGAGCATCACTTCCTCGATGATGGAGCGCAACCCACGGGCGCCTGTGTCCTTCTCCAGCGCCCGGCGAGCGATCGCCCGCAGTGCTTGCTCCGTGAAGCTCAGATCGGCGCTTTCCATTGAAAACAGCTTTTGATACTGCTTCACCAGCGCGTTCTTCGGTTCGGTCAGCACCCGCACCAGCGCCGGTTCATCCAGCGGCTTCAGCGCCGAAATCACCGGCAGCCGGCCAACCAATTCCGGAATCATGCCGAACTCGAGAATATCGTCGCTGCAAACGCTGGTCAGCAATTCGCCCAGTTCATGCTCGTCACGCTGCCCACTGGGTTGGCCGAAGCCAATCGTGCGCCGGCCCAGCCGCTTGGCGATAATCTCGTCCAGCCCGACGAACGTGCCGCCGCAAATGAACAAGATGTTCGTGGTGTCCATCTGGATGTACTGCTGTTCGGGATGCTTGCGGCCGCCCTGCGGAGGCACATTGGCCACCGTGCCTTCCAGCATTTTCAGCAAGGCCTGCTGCACGCCTTCGCCGCTCACGTCGCGGGTGATCGACACGTTGTGCGACGTCTTGCCGATCTTGTCGATCTCGTCGATGTACAATATGCCGCGCTGCGCCGCTTCGATGTCGAAATCCGCGGCGTGCAGCAGCTTCAAGAGCAGGTTCTCGACGTCCTCGCCGACATACCCCGCTTCGGTCAGTGTCGTGGCGTCGCCGATGGCAAAGGGGACGTGCAGAATCTTGGCCAGCGTGCGAGCCAACAGCGTTTTGCCGCTGCCGGTCGGGCCCAAGAGCATGATGTTCGACTTATCGACTTCGACGTCGGCCGGCTCCGCGCCCAGCGTCAGCCGCTTGTAGTGGCTGTGCACGGCCACCGCGAGCACCTTCTTGGCGTGCTCCTGGCCGATCACGTATTCATCAAGCTGCGTGACGATTTCGCGCGGGCTGGGAATGCGCGTGAAAAGCTGCTTGGTCGCCCCGCGGCGACGGCGTTCCTGGTCCAAAATCGACTGGCACAGCTCAATGCATTCGCCGCAAATGTAAACGTCGCCGGGCCCTTCCACCAGCGGCCCGACGTCGCGGTAGCTCTTACGGCAAAACGAGCAAAACGCGTTCTTTTTCGTCGTGCCGCCGCTGCCGCCGCCACTGCCACCGCGTCGGCCGATGTTCACGTCTCTCCCGTTGGGCATGCTAATCCTTTCCAAGATCTATCCGGCGTGCAATCTTGCTTCGCGGACAGATGTGTTTCCTCAAGCAGTCGCTCGAATGGCTCGCTGGAAAGTTCGCAGTTTCGCCCGGGCATCCCTGACCGCAATTGATCGAGCAATCGTTTCTTATTTGGTGGTTCCTACTCCGCCGAACGTGTTTGACTGGTGCCCACTTTAACCCAACCAACCCTCACCGCTGTGCATCCCAGTTTCAATCCGCACCAACACATTCACCGCAGCCAATCAAGAGAACGCAAACGATTGGCTTAATCCTGCTGGCCCGTACTCTTTAACTCCGCTTCAAGCCGTTGGGCCAGGTTCGCTTTTATGTTTCGGAATTCCTCGTCGCTAAGCTCACCTTGCTCATGGAGTTCACGAAATTTGGTGAGCAGTTCACTGGTCGTTGGCTGATCGTCCCCCTTACCACCGCGAAACCTTGCCACTACAAAGGCCCCCAAAGCGGTAAGCGCGGCAATTGCCGCAAACAACAGCCCGGCACGCACCAGTGGACGAGCTAAGAACTCCTCCATCGCATCGCCACCCCAAACCGGGCTGCCAGCTCCAAACCTCCGACGTCACCACCACTTCATTATGGGCATTTGGCCTTAAACAGTCCAGGACGCTCAACCCGCAGAATCTGGACTGTCCCACCGCCCGCTTCGCCTTGATGGCGCACGCACTATCAAGCGAATTCACCAATTGCCAAACCCGATTGCGCCGATCGCTGGTCATCGGTAGACGCTCCCCTTCCCCCCAAGTTATGAACTTTTGTTCACTGATAAGATCTCGGTCTCGAAGAGCCGATGCTGCCACATCGCCGTCCAAGCAAATTGCAAACCCCATGCCGCTTGTTCAGACGCCGTTTTTCGCGGCACACTGCACAGCTTCGCGATGCTATCGTGCAATTGTTTCCATGCGAAATTACAGCCGAAAGCGGCTCAATCGGAGCGACTGCATCGATTCGCGGACGACCAAAGCTTCCCATCTCTCCACCCTTGCCTTTGCGGCAACGCCTCATCAAGCCGCCCGCCCGATAGCGTCGATACAAGATGATGCGGCATCGTACTTTGAAAGGATTCGCGCATGCGCCGACCTCGAGCATGGATGCAACTGGTCGTGGCAGCCTGTCTGCCACTATTTGCACCTGCGCTTGCGCCTGCCGACGATTCTCTGCCGCCGGCGATCGCCTGGCGGCAAAACGCTTTCTCGATTCCCTTCAAAGTCGCCGCGGCCAACGGCGCCGATCAGCAGCCTGCGGAAATCCGCCTCTACGTTTCCACCGATCAAGGCGTGAAATGGGACCTGGCGCAAACGGTCGCTCCCACCGCCACCAACTTCACTTACCGGGCCCCTGCCGACGGCGAATACTGGTTTCTTATTCGCAGCGTCGACCACAAAGGCCAGGTGCAACCCGAGCTGGGCGACAAGCCTGAGCTGCGCGTAATTGTTGATACCGTCGCGCCGCGGCTGGATCTTTCGACCACGCGCGGCGAGGCCGGCGAAATCCGCGCCAACTGGCAAGCTGTCGATCCGCAATTGAATATCGACACTCTGAAAATCGAATACCAAGGAACCGACGGCAAATGGCATCCGGTGGCAATCGATCGCCCGCCGGGCAATAGCCAGCGCAGCACTACGACCGGCACCATGACCTGGTGGCCGACCGACGCCCCGGCGTCCGTCAAGGTGCGAGCCGAAATTAGCGACCGGGCCGGAAACGTCACAGTCACCAATGCCAAGGCCGATGCACAGGCGAAAGTAGCGCGCAGCGACGCACCCAACGGCGCGCCCTCGTCGCAAACCTGGACTTCCGCGCCGCCGCCAAGGAATCAATCCGGCTCGCAATGGCCCGCCGACCGCGTGTCGAACGATCCCTTTGGCCGCGCGCCGATCAACGCCGCGTCGCTTCCCGATGGCCCGGTGGAAAGCAGCGTGAATCCACCGATCCGTAATCAGGCTCCGCCGACAGCCGACGCCGGCAATCCGCCGCAAAATAGCCGCGTACCCGACGCGGCGGCCAGGTCCGATACGAAATTGCCTGCCGGCGAGCGCCCGCGCCTGGTCAACGCCCGCTCGTTCGATCTGGAATACGAAGTCGATGGCATCGGGCCGTACGGCATCGCCCGGGTCGAACTGTGGGGCACGCGCGACGGCGGCCGCACCTGGTCCAGCTACGGCGCCGACAACGACAATCGCAGCCCCATTCGCGCCAACGTCGATGGCGAAGGGCTCTACGGCTTCAGCATCACCGTCCAAAGCGGCAATGGCTTGGGCGGCCAGCCCCCGCGCCGGCGACGCGCCGCAAATGTGGGTGATGGTCGATCTCACCAAGCCGGTGGTTCGCCTCACCGGCATCGAACCCGGCTCCGGCGAACATGCCGGCGAACTGATGATCCATTGGGAAGCAAGCGACTCGGCGCTGGCCGTCCGCCCCATCACCTTGCAATTCAGCGATCGCCCGGGCGGCCCCTGGTCGATCATCGCCGCCGGCTTGGAGAACACCGGTTCTTACGCCTGGCGTCCCGACAATCGCGCCCGGAGCGCATCTACCTGCGGATCGAGGCCCGCGACGAAGCGGGCAACATATCGGTCTTCGACACGACCGAGGCGACGGCCTTGGACCGCATCCGCCCTGAAGCGCACATTCGCGAAGTGCGCCCCGCCGGCGACGCCGCCTTCCGCGCCTGGATCGATTCCGGCGTCACCGGCCGGTAATCAAGCGAAGACGGGCACCTATGGCGGAGCAACGATTCACCCTCTCCCAGCCTCTCCCTCGGAGGGAGAGGGGTTGGACGGTTGACGATGCGTCTGCGGCGCGACATGCTCATCGGCATGCCCGACGCCCTTCCCGCCCTCGATTTTCTTTCCCGTGACAAAACGCCAGCGATACCCCCGGTGTGCGTGCTGTTCGGCGAAGAACCGCTCTTAAGAAGCGAATCGCTTCAGCGGCTCCGCGCCGCGGTCCTGACGACGGAAGACGCCGACCTTTCGTACACGGTCTTCCCAGGCGACGCCCTGGAGCCGCGCGAACTGTTCGACGAGTTGGCCACCGTCTCAATGTTCGGCGGCGGCAAGCGAATGGTGGTCGTCGAAGACGCCGACAAATTCGTCAGCATGAATCGCGAGGTCCTGGAGGATTATTGCGACAAGCCCCGCCAGGCTTCCGTGCTAGTGCTCGAGGTGGCAAGCTGGCCCGCCAACACTCGGCTCTTCAAGAAACTGTCCCAGACCGGACTGCAAATCAACTGCAATCTCCCTAAGCAAAGCTGGGGCGACCAGGCCGACGAAGATTCCGTTCTCCATTGGCTGACCAGCCGGGCCGCAACGCACCAAGCTACCCTCGCCCCGGGGGCCGGCGAGCTGTTGGTCGAAATCGTCGGCCCGCAATTGGGACGGCTCGATCAGGAATTGGCAAAGTTGTCGCTCTTGGCGGGCGCAGACACCGACGAAAGGCAGAAGGCAGAAGGCAGAAGGCAGAAAGCTGATGGGGGCAAGCCGCACACCATCACTCGCGAGTTGGTGGAACTAGCCGTCGGCGGCTGGCGCGCCAAGACCGGCTGGGCCATGATCGAAATGGCACTGGAAGGCAATGCCCCTGAAGCGCTCGTGCAGCTCGACCGCCTGCTATTGGCCGGCGAGGAACCCATCGCGCTGCTGGCCATGATGAGCGGATCGCTGCGCCGCATGGCTGCCGCCACCCGAATTGTCCAGCAAGCCGAAGCCGAGCGTCGCCGGCCCAATCTCACCCAGGCCCTGCAGGAAGCCGGCGTCAAGAACAACAAATTCGTGCTCGACAAAACCACCCGTCAACTTCGTCAGATCGGCCGCCGCCGGGCCGGCAAAATCTATCGCTGGCTGCTGGAGGCCGACTTGGCGCTGAAAAGCACCCATTCGTCGGGCGATCGGGCCCGGCTGGTGCTGGAACAGTTGATCGTCCGCCTCTCGCGGAAGTTGGATCCGCAGCTCGCCGGCCGCTGAACTGTGCGACTCTGCCGCCTTTGCCGCGCCCCCCGTGCGAACGGCTTAATGCGCGGGCGACTACTCATACCGCCTGCGGAGGATATGATCTCTCCCCCGCCGCCGCCGGCCCGGCAACCCGGCCGCCGCCGCGCGCCCGTTATCCCATCCGCACGGCAACATCCGCACAGCCGTTTCGCGGCAGCGTCAAACTGTCCGGACTGCGGAGATTAATTTCCGCTTAACTCCTCTGGGGGTTTTACTCAACGATCGGGCAATCCACAAATTTCCAAGAAGGCGCGATATTCCCCGCCGATGCAACAGTCAGCCACGGATCGGCATCACGGGACGGAGTCCCCCATGCACCTGGATTGCCGTTTGCACGGTTGCAAGACGGAGTCCGGGGCCACAGCACCGAAGTGGGCTGCGGTTAAAACTTGTTCATTGTGTGAGGGATGCACAAACATGAATGCCATTCGCTTTGGCACTGCGCTGGTCGGCGCCTTATGCGTAGTCGGAACGGCCTTGGGCCAAAATAATCCGCTGCGCAGTGAAGATCCATATGCGGTCCGCTTGACCCGCCTCGACGATCAGTCGGCCGGCAACTATGCGTACGAAGATTACAGCGCTCCGGCTCCCTCGCGAATTCCGGCCCGGCCCATCAATGCGCCCGCCGTCGCACAACAAGCTCCGCAAAAGCCGGCCGACGCGGAGGCTGCCATCGGCGGCGGTTCCTGCAATAACTCGCTGGAAGGCACTTGCTGGGGAAGCGAAGTTTGCGTTCCCTCGTGCTGCCGCGAAAATCATTGGTTCGCCTACGTCGGCGGCTTGACCATGGGCCGCGACATGCCCAATAAGTTCTGGACCACCTACGACACCGCCAACAACGCAAATCAGTTGCTCTACTTCCCAGGCGCCGACTGGGGCGGCGGCGTCGATACCCGCATCGGTTATTGGTTCGGCTGCGGCTGCGGCAACGATCCCACCGCGTGCTCGTGCTGCAACAACGGCTGCGGTTGCGGACGTTCCGGCCGCGTCGGCGTCGAAGCCGTCTATTGGGGAATGTGGGGCTTGGATGGCAACGCCAGCGTCGAAAGCGCCACCAACGAACTGGGCACCGTGCAAGACGACGGGCTGGTTTCCTTCGGCGGCGATCCGGCGACCGACTGGTTCGACCAGGCCAGCCGCGTCGATCTGCACCGCCAAGACGAATTCCACAACGTCGAAGTCAACTTCCTCTGGATGCCTTGCTGCAATCCCTGCAATCGCTTCCAGATGACCGCACTGGCCGGCATCCGATACTTCCGCTTCAACGAAGGCCTCACCTGGAATCAGTTCGGCGGAAACCTGCTGCCCGGCGGCGGGCCCGATGAAGCCATCGTCAACACCAACGTGCAGAACAACCTCGTCGGCTTCCAGATCGGCTCCTACATGACCTACTGCTTCCACGAGCGCTTCAGCATCTTTGCGATTCCCAAGATCGGCATCTTTGGAAACCACATCACGGGCTTGAACAGAATGGCTCTTAGCGACGGCACCATTGCCACTTTCGATAATCCGCCAGGAACGGGCGACGAGTTGAACTTCCACAACACCAAGAACGTGTTCTCGATGATGGGTTCGATCGACGTCGGCTTCAACTGGGGCTTGAACCGCACCTGGAGCTGGATTGCCGGTTACCGCGCAGTGTTAGCGACCGACTTGGCCTTAGGCGACAACCAGATTCCGCAGTTCTTTGCTGACGAGGCCGGCTGGCGCGACATCAAGACCAATGGCGACCTGATCCTCCACGGCGCCTTCACCGGTCTTGAAGCTCGGTTCTAGTTTGGGACAGGATAGTTGGCCAAGGATGGCGCAGGTGAGTCTTGGTACCTTGGCGTAACTGAGAACGACAACTTGAGCGCGATTCAAACCTCGGCCGGGCCACCCCGGCCGAGGTTTTTTTGTTGATTCCTGGCCCCTCGCCCCTCACTTAATCTTTATCCCCCCGTCATTCTGCACTTCGATCGTCTTGCCGTCCTTCATCAGTTGCTCGAGATACTCGATCGTCCCCTTGCTCACCTTAAACGACTGCGGCCCCCCCACCATCTTCGACTCGTTGGGCTGCTGCTCGAACTTCAACTCATTGAGGTTCCCCGTCGTCAGCGCGCAATTCTGTGTGATGTACATCGCGCCGATTCCAGTTCCCACAACGCTGAACAAAAAAACTAATACTGCGAATCTTTTCATTGTTTTCTCCTTTGGAATTCTTCACGTCCACAACTGCCGGTCCAGCATTCGGTAGTTCACCGCTTCGCTCAAATGCGTGGAGCTGATCTGCTCGCTCCCGTCCAAATCGGCGATCGTGCGCACCACCCGCAATACCTTGTCGTGCGCACGGGCCGATAACCCCAACTCCGTCATCGTGCTGCGCAGCAAGTTCATCCCCGCCTCATCCAGCCGGCAATGTTCCCGAATCTGCCGATGGCTCATCTGCGCATTGTGCCGGACGGCACTGCCGTTGAAACGCTCATGCTGCGCCGCGCGAGCCACCCTCACCTGCTCGCGCATCTGGGCGCTGGTGCACCCGCTGCGCAGTCGCGGCCAATTCCTGATACGCTACCCCCGGCACTTCGATGTGAATGTCAATCCGATCCAACAGCGGCCCGCCAAGCTGAACAAGTTACACGAATTGAATTTGCCGTAAATCCCCGAGCGAAATTTACATCGGCAACGGTGGCCTAATCAAGAGCTACTAGAGGTTGGCAGACAAAAACGAATCCGTAAAATGCAACTTGTCGGGTAGGCGGATAGCTTCCGCCATACAGCCGGCCGTCGTTTCCGGGCGCTCACCTGCGGAACGATGGCTGCGCTGGCCCGGCCCAACAGCAGGTGAGCTTCATGTCCAAAAATGAGAAACGTCCCCGCAAACGCAGCACCCTCGATATTTTTCCAATTGACGAGGCCCTTCCGCAGCACATGATCGTGCAGCAGAAAGTGGATGTAGCTAGCGCGCATTCTCGGGCGTGCAGCAACCAGGCGAGTCTCGATTATCTGGTTGCAACAGTTTTGCCACTAGTGCCCTACGCAAGCCCAGAGGTCAGGGCGCCAGCGCCGCCGCTTACGGCGAGAGCAAGATCACTGCTGCAGTTCCTGAACGACAACAATATGGACTACAGCGCTGCGGCGCGAGAGGAATTGACTGAAAGCGCACCCGCGGGCCGTGCTGCCGTTTCCCGGGCATTTAGGGATCATCCGGCTATTATGGCGAGTGAGTTTCCGAACATTCCAAATCGCACACGGCGGAATAAACGTGACAAAACGTGACGCGCAGCCTTTGATCGCCAAAAATTCTTAAGATCTTTCGGGCCGCTTTTCTCGTGCGGCTTTTCCGAGCGGGCGTGACATTTCTGTATGTCACAAAAACCGCCCTTAAAATCCAAGTGTCGGCGGTAACTAACTGAGGCCGACTGGAGGAACTATGTCAGAAAACGATTCATTGACGACGCGCGAAGTAGGCGAGATTTTCGGTCAACCGGAGTGGCGTATTCGACGCATCGCTGATTCACTGCCAAACATTCCGCGCTTTGGCGGCAAGCGGGTAATTCCACGGAATAGATTGGCCGAAATTGCGGCCGCGCTTCCAAAGGAAACAGCCCAATGATTGCGCGGGCCATTCCGCCGGGGTTTGAGATTAGCGAAACGGGCACATTACCCGACGAAGCCATTGCGGCGCTGGCGGCGCTGCTGATTGAGGCTTCCGAAGACGAAGAGGAGGCGAACAGGTGAGCAACCGCCTTAATTCCGAAATTCTCGACGGCGCGCTACCACACGATCTGCCCGCCGAAAAGGCGTTTTTAGGTTCGATCGTTTTGGATCCAAAGATCATGGCCGACGTGGCGGCCACAGGATTGCGCCCGCATGATTTTCACGACCCGGCGAATGGTCGATTGTTCGCGTCGATGCTCGAATTGCACGGCCACGGCCAGCCGATCGACAAAGCGCTTTTGCTTGGCAAGCTGCGGCCCGCCGAAAGCGAATTGGGCATGGGCGCCGCGGCGGTATTGGCCGACGTGATAAGCAACTGCCCCGCGGCTACGAATTGGGCATTTTACGCCGACGCCATCAAGGAAAAATCAGGCCGGCGACGGATTCGATTCGCGGGCGAACGCCTGATCCATGCCAGCGCGAACGGCCAAGCGATTGCCACAGCCGCTGAAGATGCAATACAGACGTTGCAGAGTATCGGCGGCAAAACGGCAGAGGATGCCGAGCCGTTTGAGTGCATCACGGCCGCGGAGTTTGACGGCAACGAATACGAAACAGCTTATCACGTCGAGGGCATTGTTCCGGTCGGACAGCCGTTGGTGATTGGCGCGCAACTAAAAACGATGAAATCGACTGTGGCGGAGGCGATTGCGTGGTCAATTGCGACTGGCGATCCGCTGTTTGGCAAATATCCAGTGACAAGCCCGGCGCACGTGTTACATGCGAACCAGGAAAGCGGCGCTGGCGCGGTGCAAGATGCGTTTCGCCGCATTGCCGCTGCCCACGACAAGCGCCTGTGTGACGCGAGCGGCCTAACCATCTGTCAGCGCGTGCCGCGCTTGAATGATGCAACACATATTCGCGGGCTGGAAAATGCGATCAAACAAAGCGAATCGACGGTATGCGTACTCGATCCACTGTATTTCATGCTCCCTGGCGACGAAGCCGGCAACCTAATGAAGCAAGGCGCGTTGCTGCGCGAGCTGTCGGACATGCTAGAGGGCATCGGTTGCACCGCAATTGTGGTCCACCACGCAAAGAAGCAACTGGCGAATCCTGGCGGCCCGTTGGAACTGACGGATATTTCCTGGGCCGGCATTGCGGAGTGGGCGCGCGCTTGCGATTTTACTTTCGCGCCGCGAGCCCTACCGCGGCGGAAGCGGCCTGCATCGCCTCTGGTGCGGCTATGGGGGCAGCGCTGGGCATTCGGGATTGATCGGCCTGGACATCGACGAAGGCATCAGCCCGAACCGCCATTGGCGTGTTGGCGTGCTGCAACCGGATGAAATCCGCGCAGAGGCCGAAGATCGGAAATCGGACGCTAGGGATGAGAGACAGCGCACGGCGATCGACGGCGCCAAGCGGCGATTGGTCTATGCCGCGCAGAAGTTCAAGGATGGCGAGACAGAGAAGGTAATCAAGGATGCCGCGGGCGTCAGCGGCACGATGGCCCGGCTGGCGTTTGCCGAGCTAATCAGCGAAGGCGCGTTGATGCCAGTCGAGATCACAAAGGGCCGACGCAAGGCCCCATATCAAGGCTACAAGCTGGCGGAATCCAATGAGTAGGAACCATACCGGGACCACCGGGACAAAGATAACGGGACAAGCAATCCCCCTGCTAGCGCAGAGCATAGCGGGACAACAACCCTATAGGGGTTGTCCCTGTCCCGCTACTCAAGCGCACACAGCACAAGAGGGACCGGGACTGCCGAGACAGCGGCGACTACCACTGAAAGCGAAGGCCACAAGCAACGCCAAGCCGTGCGCCGACTGCGGCCAGCCGTGGATCAGCACGACCGGCCGATGCCCGAAGTGCGATCATGCCCGATGGGAAGGGGTGAACGGATGCACACAATGAACGTAAGTATATGCTGCGTAAAAACCTACGGTTCCTTCCGGGCCTCCCACGCTCTGCGGAGCGTTTTAGCCCCATTTGTCTGAGAGATGTTCTGTGAACAAACGAACCAATTTTCCGGAGCCGCCACAATGGCACGCCGCAAAACGATTTACGTCGATGAAATGAAACTGCTAGCCAACATCTGCCGCATCACGACGTCCGACCTGGCGCTGTTAAAGCGCGAAGCTGATCGGCTCGAAGCGGAATACGACGCCGATGTCAAACTTTACTGGCTGTGGCAGGAGGCGTGCAATCTGCGCAAATGGCGAGAAATCATCAAAGCCGATGGCATCGAGTACGACCTGGTGGAGTTCGCCGGCCGCGATCTGACACCCTCAGAGCGAATCCGCCACCAAGAGGCTGTGCGGCGATTAGAGGCGCACGGGCTGGTTCAACTGTACGGAACACGTGCTTCCCGCGTGCGCGTCACACGCAAGGGCTGGAAGGCCGCAAATGAAATTACAAATAAATGCGATAGTTCGTTGGCAAACGGCGGGACTGTAGCTTGCGCACGACAACGACTGTGGGACCAAGCTCGGCGAACGCCCTGGAAGGACCCCATGCCTGAACAACTAACCGAACCACTGTTGGAACGCTGCCGCAACCTTGCCGCGGCGGTCGCGCCCGAGCTGCGGGAGCTGAATATCTTGGACGCCGGCGCGATTGAAAATTTAGCGCCACGCTGCGGGTGTTTGGGATGGGCGATTCAGCACGCCGATTACAACATCAAAGCGCAGCTTGGCGAGCGATACAAAGCGGCGCCGACGATCGTGATAGATTGCAAGTCAATTAATGAGCAAGCGCAGCCCGGGAAATTCGAGTGCTGCACGTTGCAGGTTATGGTTCACGAACTGGCCCACGTCGTGCCCATCAAGCATTTCGCCGAATTGAAACCGACGCCGCAATTCTTGGAGTTTCAAAAACAAGAGTTAGTGAAGGGACTGACCGCTCCATCCCCACGACCTGGCGGCGCAGACGATTTTCACGGCCCGGCATTTATACGCCGCGCGTTGCACCTGTGGATACGCGCAGCAGTCGTCAACATCGACATGCCATTGGACGGGCTGTTGACGTGGTATAGCCGCGCTGAAAACTATCTGCCGATTCTGTTGGGCGAGGCGATTAACATGCGCGACAAGACGTTCGCCGAAATTGAATCCACCGAACCCCCCGCCATGTTTTTGGAACAGTGGCAAGCTGATCTACATTTCGAGGCTCTAATTTCCCAGAGGAGAAACGATGACCGCTGTACTTGCGAAAATTGACAAGCATTTAGGGACCGACTTCGACCGACTGGCACAACGCCGCGCGTTGCGCAAGGAAATCGGCAAACTACAAATGGCGATGGATCACGCCGCGGTGCTGTCCGAGCAAATTCGCGGCCTGGATCAGCGCGAAGAAAGCGCGAAGGCAAAACACGAGGCCGAATGCTTGCCGCTGCAAGAGGAGTTGCGGCAGATCGAAGAAAAACTGATCGACGGATTTGCCGACCAGGCGGCCGCCGAGCCAGCGCTTGAATCGAAGCGGCGCGAACTGTTGAACGGCATTGCAAAAGCAAATGAAGTTTTGCAAACCGAATCGGAACTAATCAAGCGGCTGCGAGAACCGATCGCGCGCAAAGTGTCTAGGCTTCACGTCGAATCCGCGGCCATCCAAGTGCTGAAAGGCAAACTGACGGCCGGCCCGCTGGCGAATCCCCAATTGCTCGACGAATCGAAAATCGCCGGTTCGGCCGCAAGCTGGGCCGAGCTGCGGCTGGCAGATGCGCGCGCTAAATGTGCCGGCGCGGAATCGTTGGCCCAATCGGAATCCGACGACGACAATCGCGCAATTTATGAGGAGCGGGCGCGGGTTTGGCGGTTGGAACAAGCGGCCGCGCAATCGGCATTTTTTGCCGCGCAGCGGACGCAAGATGATCTTCAGGCACGAATGGCAAACGAATAACACGAAAGGAAAATCCAATGTTAAAAGATTTGTACGGAATGGCCCCGTCCTCTGCAGAGGTCGAAGTGTTCGCGGGCGAAAAGTCACTGGGAACAATTAAGGCCGATGCGACCGGGCGCTGGAAGATCGAAGCAGTAGCGGTCCCGCCGGGGATCAGCATTCACGCCGTAGCGACGGACGGCGACACGATCCGAGAATCTTCGGCGCTCACGATCGACGCCGACGAAAGCGCAGACGAGCAAGATGTTCGGGCGGCGGCCGATTATTCGTCGTTGGTTCAGGCCGTGGCCGACGGCGCCGGCTTCGACAGCGAAGAGGCGCAAGCGATCCTGGCCGCGGCCGGCGTCGATGCCGAGCGATTCGAGGCCGATGTCGACGAATGCCGTGAGATTGATCGTCGAATGCAAACGTGTATGCAGGACTTCGAGGCTGCGTTTAATGAACGGGCGCGCAAGGCCGGGAGCGGCGAATGACCGGAACGATCACAAAAGTTGTCGCCGTCAAAGGCTTCGGCTTTATCGCCCGGCCTGGCGAAAGTAAAGATACGTTTTTTCATTTCACGGACCTTGACGGCACGCTGCGGTTTGGCGAAGCGCTGCTAGAGCGGCGCGTCGAGTTCGATATGATCGACACCGCGCGCGGGCCGAAAGCGGTAAACGTGAGGGCAGCGGATTAACTCTAACCCGGAATGGTGAACAATGGCAGACTCAGTTGATATTCTGATTAATGGCAAAGACAACGCCAGCCAAGCATTTCAGAGCGTGCAAGGTGGATTGCGCGGACTGTCGCATTCGCTAGAGCAGTCGTTGGGACCGCTCCGCAGTTTCAAGGCGCTCACTGAGTTAGCCTTTGGTTTCCACGTCGGACGGTTTTTCTTTTCGCAGCTCCACGAAGGGTTAATGAAAGCCGGCGAGGGATTTGGTGCAGCACTAGATTCAGGCCAAGGCTTTTTCGAGTCGATGGTCGATGGTGCTCGAAAAATGGTCGGTCTGAAAACAAAGGTCGATGAAACCACTGAAAGCCTGAAGTCTCTGAAAACCATCGCGGAGGCATTCAATGCTGCGACCACGGCTGGCGGCTTGGCTATCTTCCACGGCGAGGGACGAAAAGACCTGTTGGAATTTCCAGGCCTTCCGAATGCAAGAGAAGCCGAAGCTGCGATCGCAAAATACAAGGAAGCAATAGAAACTGCGCAAGGAGGCAGCGCCGGGCTATGCAGAATTGAATGAGGTCCAGCGCACTAATCTATTTGAAAAGCAAAACTTGTTATTGCGCGGTCCCATTAGCTTGTTCGACAAACTCACCGGCCAGAGCGATGAAAGTCGCATCGAGGACGTGAATAAAAAGTGGGCAAAACAATTTGGTGCGGTCGCTGCCGCTGAATCCGCGCTCGGCGAGTTCCGAACCCGGGCATCTGCCACCGAAGTTTCACGCAAGCAGCAAGAGGACAACATGCAGCTCCTCAAGAGTTCGTTGTTCTCGCCGGAGTTTCTGGGAACGGATACCTGGGGGGCAGCGGCGAAGGGGTTAATGTTTCAAGCGGCCGGCGCCGTGGCAGGCCCGCAGCGAATTTCGGATGCAATCCAACGTGCGCTAGGTCTGCAACCGCAGCTCAATCCGCTCACAGACAAGACGGACTACCGAACGCCCGCTGAAATTCGCCGCGCCGACTTGCTGCGGCTATCACAGCGCAAGAATCTGTCGGCCGACGAACGGGAACTGGCACGCCTCAGAATCGAGGAATCATTCCTAGGCAGTCTGCAACCGCAGAGCCATTCCGTGCCGCATGAAGGCATCGGGGCGACACAGGGTAGGTTTCTGACGCGGGGTGGCGGCAACCTGGCATCGCCGGAATTGAACGCGCTCAATCGGATCGACAAAAACGTGCAGGCATTCAAAGAAGTTCACCAACAGATCGAACGGATGCTGCGCAAGTTCGGACCAGTGCCGGTCGCGGAGCATTTGTAATGAACGAAGAACTGCTAGCAAAGTTGGATGCAATCAGCGCGAAGATCGAAACGGGGCTGCGCCCATCGGGCGGTATCGGCCCGCGTCGATGAATGGGTAAACCGCGGCATGGAATTGTTCAGTGAATCGCGCAAGGTCGAGGCCGAGCTGGGGGAGAGCCTTGCGACCAGCAAGCGGCTACACAGCCTGATGCTGTCGGCACTGGAGCGGATGGAACCGGGCGAAAGCGGGGAGGATTGGAAATTGTCTTGACGTAGGCGGAGGGCGCCGGTTAAATATCTGGCGTCAAAGCGGCTGCCCGGAAACGGGAGACTCGCCCGCCGAATTTGGTACATAGGCGGGAGTAACGAGAACCTTGCAAGCCGCAAGTTTGGTGTCGAATGATAGTTTGGAAAAACAAACCCCGGCGATCGGGCTTGCGCGGACGCCAAGGCTTCACGGCCAAGGCCCGCAAGGTGGCCCAAACTCCACCTGACAGCGAGTTCGGTCGCTGGGGTTTCTTGTTGCGCCACGCTGCGCAAGAAAGGATGGCCCGCTATGGCATCCGTTGTACTCAATGCCCACGTTCCGAAGTTGCAGATTGTCGGAACTGCAACCGAGAAAATCACCATTGGCGAGTTGTGCAAACAGTTCATTTACAGCAAGCGCGTACTATCCGAGCGGGGCGGCATCATCCCCGCGCTAGTCGATGTTTACGAAAAGGTATGTGAGCGACTCCGTTTGGCGTTTGGTAGCGATACGCCAGTTGACGAATTGAAGCCGATGCACTTCACGCAGCTACATGAATCGCTGCCAAAGAATTGGGGGCCGGCGAGATTGAGCCGAGAGATCCAGCAAGTGCGCACGATTTTCAAGTACGCCTATGATGCTGGACTGATCGACCGGCCGGCGCGCTTTGGTTCGGACTTTCGAAAGCCGGCGCAGATATTGTTCCGGCGGGCGCGTTGGCTTCGCGGCCCACAGATGTTCGAAGCGGACGAAATCCGCAAGCTACTGGCGGCGGCGCGGCCCGACGTGCAGGCGCTGATCCTGTTGGGGATAAACTGCGCGTTTGGAAATTCCGACTGTACTCGCCTTACGCTGGCTGAGTTGGACTTGGTGAACGGATGGGTGAATTTTCCACGTCCAAAAACGGAGGTTGACCGACGTTGCAAGCTGTGGCCGGAAACGATAGCGGCGATCCATCGCGCAATTCGGATTCGGTTTGGCCGTGCGCAGTTGGCCCGCGATGCCCGTATCTTCTCCACGAGGAAGGGCCGCGAATGGGCTGCTGCTGGCGGCAATAATCCGCTGTCAAAATTGTTCCTGCAGTTAATGAAGCGCGCAGGCGTTCATCGCGCCGGCGGTCCTAACTTCTATGGGCTGCGGCGGACGTTTGAAACCATTGGTGGCGAATCGCTGGATCAGCCAGCCGTCGATAAGATCATGGGGCACACGCCACGCAGCGACGATATGGCGGCGGTTTACCGCCAGCGGATTAAAGATGAACGATTGGTCCGCGTGACTGACTACGTGCGGGCCTGGCTGTTTCCGCCCGGCGTGGAAAATCCGATCAAGGCGCACCGAAGAAAAGCGGCGGCGCTGTTCGATGATTGGACGCGCAAGCCGCGACTATCGCGCGGCGACCTTCGCCATGTGTTGGCGCTGTTCCATCTGTCGCAATCAGAGTTGGCCCGCGGCATCGGGCGCAGCGTCGATCTAATCAATGCGATCCTTCACGGCCGCGAAAAACTGAGCAGGCAGTGTGAACATCTAATCCGATGGTATGTCGGAACCGAAGGCGGAATGATCATTGGCCAGCCCGAGGAAATCCGGCCAGCCGGTACAGTAGACGATCTGTCGGACGTGCTGCTGCCAGATGATATCCAAGCCGGCTTGCGTAGGCCGCTGATCGACGGCGACGTGATCCGGGCACTGGGCACTCATTTGCGTCGGCTGAGCATCAATAAGAAACGGCTGGCGAAATTGTGGGGATACGATCGCAAGGTTTTCGAGGCGAACCGCAAGCGGCCAGTGAACCGCATCGGCCTGGAAAAATCGAATCGCCTGCGCGCCCTGTTCGGCGTTCCGCCAGTAGCAGTCGGCCCGCGCTTCTGCCCCGAAGCTGCTGCGCCGTCGAAAGGGGGTGGCGCATGAATTGGAACAACCGACTGCCGGCGCCCGATGTTGGCGAGCAAGCGCTCGAGCATTGCGACCAATTGAAATTGAGCGTTTGGAAATGCGAGAGTGGCAACGTCGTGGTGAACTATGAAATTCATGGTTCGCTGGGATCGTTCGATGAGGACGAGGACGAGGACGAAAGCGAAGGGGGCGGGTTGGCCACGCGAGAGCCCACCGATCTTTCGCTAGTGTTCGACCTGCTGCGCCGGATGCAACGGCGGGAGGGAGATCTATGATTTGTCTCTTTTGCCCCCCGGAAATGGATCGCATCAAGCAAGTAACCGACCTGTTGACCTGGGCGGCTTTTCGAATTGAGGACGAATTGGCCAGCGATATCGACATTCGCCTGGCCGGCGTGGCGGCACGGATGGCGTTTGAGTTTCACTTGCGGGACTTGTGCCGACAGCGTGAGTTGCCCAAGGGCGAGCGCTGGCATAACTTCGCGGTGCGGTTGCTGAAGGCGGGAGTATTCACGATGGCCGAGTATCGCCACGTGCGGCGGATCGCCCGGCTGGCGGCGAAGGCGGTACACGGCAAGCCGTTCGATATCGAGCGGGCGCGGGAGTTGTTAGCGAAGGTGGTGGAGTTTGTAGAGAAAACGCAATAGGACGGCCCCAGTTGCACGCAACGCCAGGGGGTGTTTTGACCCAAGCGCACCCCCTGGCAGCGTGCAGGCGGGCTGTGGCGCAAGGTTTTAAGGTGATCAGAGGTTCACAAGTGGACGGATGGGCACTAAATGGCAAGTTGGGTAGGTTTTCAACCAAAAGGTGAGCAATGATTCGATCAGCAAACCACAACACGATACCGGCAGTGGCCTACTACCGGATGAGTACCGACAAGCAAGAGGCGTCGATTCCAGCGCAGCGCGAGGCCGTGGAAATGTACGCCGACGCCAACGGCTACGAAATCACGCGCGAATACATCGACGAAGGAATCAGCGGCGATGCGACCGAGAAGCGCCATCAATTTCGGCAGATGATTGCCGACGGCGAGCGCCGCGAGTTTAAGGCCATCCTGTGTTGGGACATGGATCGCTTCGGGCGCTTTGACAGTATCGAGGCCGGGCGCTGGGTGCATCCTCTGCGCGTTGCCGGCGTCCACCTGGCGACAGTGGCGCAAGGGCAAATTGACTGGACAGAATTTGCCGGGCGCATGATGTACGGCATCCAAACCGAAGCAAAGCACCAATACCTAACCGATCTATCGCGCAACGTCACCCGCGGCATGATGCGGCTGGCAGAGCAAGGTAAGTGGCCTGGCGGCCCTGCGCCAATCGGCTACATGGTCCGCGATAAGCAATTGGAATCCGGCCCGACCGATGCAGTGGCGCTAGTGCGGCGCATGTTCCGCGAATACGCGGCGGGTAAGTCGCTGCGCGGGCTGGCCGACGAATTGAACACTGCGGGCACGCTGTCGCCAAAAGGCAAGCAGTGGACGGCCAACGGAATTTCCGGCGTCCTGAAAAATCGCGCCTACGTTGGCGACTTCATCTGGAATCAGCGCTGCCAGTCGAAATACAAGCGGCGCGGCCGCCACGGAGTAGCGAACCAGCAAGGCGAATGGGTGATATTCGAGCGCCACCACCCTGCCCTGATCGACCGGGCGCTGTTCAATCGCGTCCAGGAGCAACTAGCGCGGCGCAAGGGGTGTTCGACACCGCACAAGAGCGGCGGCGGGTTTGTGCTGTCGGGTTTGTTGGTTTGCGGCAGATGCGGCCACAAGATGATGGGCGATTTTGGCAACGGCGTCCATCAATACACTTGCTATGGATACAGGCAGCACGGCAAGGCGTGTTGTGACCGGAACACCGTGCGGCAAGAGATCGTGTTGCAAAGCATCCTAGAAGCCGTCGAGCGGGAATACTACAACCCGGCAACGCTAGACCGATTGGCCGCAGAGTGCCGGCGACAGTTGCAATCCAGGGGTGCTAAATCTGACGTTGTGAAACTGCGCAAGGAATTGGCCGACGTGGACGCCAAGTTAGCTAAAGCCAAGCGCCGGCTGGTCGAAGTGGATGCGGACCTACTGGACGATGTACAGCAGCAGATTCGCTTGCTGCGCTCTCGGCGTGAATCCCTGGCGGGAATGCTGAAGGCCGCCAGCGCCGGCACAGCGAAGCGGAGCGACGATATCGACGCCAAGGTGCAGGCGGCCCTGGCGTGGTTCGGCAAGCTGAAAGAGGCCGCCGAGCGGGCAAGGCCGGAACTGGTGCGCGAATTCATCCAAGAGGCGTTTGCGAAGGTGGAATTGTGGTCCGCGAAAGAGCGTTGGACAGCCCGCAGATTCAAGTACCGATTAGAGCGCGGGTGCATCCATCTGAAAGCGCATAAGCTGTTAAGCTTGCCCCGCTGATCTTGCTCATGTACCGTTCGATTTGCGGCACCGTGCAATGGCATTCCCGCCGCGGATCGTTCCGGTAACCACACGGACAAGGATTCAGCGCCGCAATCAGCATGAAGTTCGAGGGAAACGTGGTGCTGTTCATCGCCCGGCTGATCGTCACGCTGCCGTCTTCCAGCGGCTGCCGCAGCACTTCCAGCGTTTGCCGATTGAATTCCGGCAGCTCATCGAGAAACAGCACGCCGTTGTGCGACAAAGATATTTCGCCCGGCGTCGGAATCGTGCCGCCGCCAACCAGTCCCGCGTTGGAAATCGTGTGATGCGGCGCTCGATGCGGCCTCGTCGCCAACAGCGGCTGCCCGGGTTTCAACAGGCCGATGGCCGAATAAATACGCGTCGTCTCGATCGACTCGCTGGCCGTCAGTTCCGGCAAAATCGTCGGCACGCGCTTGGCCAACATCGTCTTACCGGACCCCGGCGGCCCAATCATCAGCAAATTATGCGAACCGGCCGCGGCAATCGTAATCGCCCGCTTGGCCATCTCCTGCCCGCGCACGTCGGCGAAATCCAAATCGTAGGTTGCGTACTGCTGAAACCATTCGTCCAACCTCGGCGGCGTCGGTTCGATTTCAATCTGCCCCGTGAAAAACGCCGCCGCCTGCGCCAAACTCGAAACGGGGATCACTTCGATCTGCTCCACCACCGCCGCCTCGGCGGCGCTGTCGGTCGGCACCACAATGCCACGCAAATGCTTTTGCTGAGCCGCAGCTAGCGCCATCGACAACGTGCCTTTAGTGGCGCGCGTCACGCCATCGAGCGCCAATTCCCCAACCACGGCGTATTTGTCAAACAGATCGGACGCCAGTTGCCCGCTGCCGGCTAACATTCCCAGCGAAATCGGCAGATCGAACGAGGCCGCGTTCTTCGGCAACTCGGCCGGGGCGAGGTTGATAACAATCTTATCCTGCGGCCGCATGAATCCGCTGTTCACCAGCGCCCGCTCCACGCGATGCGTGCTCTCCTTCACGGCCGCTTCCGGCAAGCCCACCAAAATGGTCTTCGGGAGCGCACCCGGCGAGACGTCGACCTCCACCTGCACCGGCAAGGCATCGATGCCCAACAGCGAAAAGGTATGCAGCTTCGCCAGCATGAGAATTGCCCCAAGAAAGCTCGGCGTGAACCCGCAGCCGACCGACCACACTGAACAGGCGTCAACGGTCGCCGTATTGTGACGCGGCGTTTAGCGGCATGCAAGTGGCTGGAAACCAGGGCTTCACATAGCCCGACTGATACAGTCGGGCTGCCGCCGACCTAATCTTCGTCCGCCGCCTTCAGCCACGGTTCCAGCGTCGGCGTTTGCGAGAACAGCTCGGCGTCTTTGAAATAAAGCCCAATCTCGCGCTTGGCCGCTTCCGGGCCGTCCGAGGCGTGGACCAGATTCATCTGCTTGCTCGAGCTGAAATCCCCCCGGATCGTGCCGGCCGGCGCCTTCAGCCCGCTGGTGGGCCCAAGCATTTCGCGCACCACGCGGATCGCTTCCAAACCCTCGATCACCGCCGCAATGATCGGCGATCCGCCGATGAACTGCTCCAGCCCTGGATAAAACGGTTTGCCCACGTGCTCGGCGTAATGCTTCTTCGACAGCTCCGGCGTCACGCGCAACATCTTCATGGCGATGATGTTGAACCCTTTATCTTCAAACCGCGCCAGAATCCGCCCTGCCAGCCGTCGCTGCATGCAGTCGGGCTTCAACAAGATCAAGGTGCGCTCCATGGGCAATTATCTCTTCGATTTTGTCGGGAAAGCCGCGATTCTAGGAAAACAAGCTCCCATCGACAAGCGCCGCTAGTACGGTTTGACATTGACCCAACCCATTACGCCGCCGTACTCTCCCGCCGCCATGATTGGGAAAATCGCACCAATTCTCTGCCTGCTGGTATTGCTGGCAACGCCGCCGGGCGCCGCGGCCGCCGACGGACCTGATATCCTCGTCCTGCGCAATGGCGAGATCCTGGAAGGAAAGGTCTCGCGCCAAGACGATCGCTTCCTGCTAGAGCTCACCGACGGCGAAATCCGGCTGCCGGTGCGCGACGTCGATTTTCTCTGCCATTCGCTGCAGGAAGCGTACGACGTGCAAAGCCGCCGCATCGTCGGACAGCAGATCGAAGATCGCCTGCGGCTTGCCAGTTGGTGCCTCAGGCACAATCTAACCGGCCCCGCGGCGCAGGAACTCGCCGCCGCGATGGCCATCGATCCCAACGACCGCCGCGCCGCCGTGCTCGACCGCCGGTTGCAGGAAATGCTGAATCCCACACCGGACCAGGCAGCGCCTGAGCCGGAACCCGTTCGCACCGCGCCGGCCGCTCCGCCACCTGAAACGGCTGCCAGTCCGGCGCTGCCGGCAAGCTCCGACGACCTGGAACGCATGGCCCGCAACTTGCCGCGCGGATCGCTGGAAAGCTACTCCACCACGATTCTGCCGCTGCTGTTGAATCACTGCGCCACGGCGGGGTGCCATTCGGTCGGCACGCAATCGAAGTTCATTCTGCTGCGCCCGACTTCCGGCAGCCCCACAGCGCGCCGCCTGACGCTGCGCGACTTGCACAACACGCTCGACTGGGTCGATTACGACACGCCGGCCAAGAGCAAGATGCTCTCTGCGGCAAAAGAAATGCACGGCACGTGCTCGTCGCCGCCCATCGAAAAGGAAGACTCGCGCGAGTATCAGCAACTCGTGGCCTGGGTGCTCTTGACGACGCAGGGAGACAAATCGCCGGCCCAAAATGGGCGGCCGGCAACCATCACGACGCGCGCAATGCCAAGGGCAATTCCGGCTCCGGCAATGAAACCCACCGATGCCTCCGCAGCCACGCCACGGCAGACAACCACCAATCTATCGCCGACCGGCGCCGGCTGGGCCAACGCCATCGCTCCTTCCGGGAAGGTGCCGATTCACACCGCGGTGCCCGCCAGTGGAACCAGCGCCGCGCCGCCGGCAACGGCAAAATCGATCCGGCAATCCGCTGCTGCGCCGGCAGCCGCCGCCAAATCGAACGAAGCCGACGCAAAATCGTCCACGGGCGCCGCGCCTACACCGTGACGTCGGCCTGCTGAGCCATTTGCCCGCGATATCGCTTCCGGATCGGCTCGACGACGTCGGCCAAAAACTCGTCGACTTGCTGCGGCGCGCGGCCGATGAATTTGCGAGGATCGACGACTGCCGGAAAATCGACTTTGGCGAACGCCTCATCGGCTACCAGGCGCTCGAGCAGATCGTTGGCGCTTCCGCTTTCTCGAATCGCGCAGGCGGCCGCCTGGCTGTGCCTTCGAATGCGTTCGTGCAAATCCTGCCGGTCGCCGCCGGCCGCCACGGCGGCCATCAAGATGTTCTCTGTCGCCATGAACGGCAGTTCCTCGGCCAGCCGCCTGGCGATCACCTGCGGATACACGACCAACCCTGCGGCGATATTCTGATACAAGATCAAAATCGCATCGGTCGTCAAAAACGCTTGCGGAATAATCAGGCGGCGATTGGCGCTGTCGTCCAAGGTTCGCTCCAGCCACTGCGAGTTCGCGGTGGCGACCGCGCTGCTCTCCAAGCTCATCACATACCGCGCCAAGCCGCACATCCGCTCGCTGCGCATCGGGTTGCGCTTGTAGGCCATCGCCGAGGAGCCAACCTGCTCGGCCTCAAACGGTTCGGCCAATTCTTGTCGCGAGGCCAATAGCCGAATGTCGGTGGCCGCTTTGTGGGCACTTTGCGAAATTCCCGCCAGCACGCCCAGCACCTGGGCATCCACTTTGCGCGAATAGGTTTGTCCGGTCACAGGATAGACCGAGTCGAATTCCATTTTCTTGGCGACGGCCTGTTCCAACTGCTTCACTTTTTCGTGATCGCCGCCGAACAGTTCCAAGAAGCTGGCCTGCGTGCCGGTGGTGCCCTTCACGCCGCGGGCTTTCAATTCCGACAATCGATGTTCGATTTCCGTCAGGTCCAGCGCCAGGTCGGCCGCCCACAGGCAGGCACGCTTTCCCACAGTGGTGGGCTGCGCCGGCTGAAGATGCGTGAACGCCAGGCACGCCAGGTCGCGCTGCGCTTCGGCAAACTTCCCCAACCGATCGATCACAGTCGCCAATCGTGCGGCAATCAGCCGCAGCGCGCGCCGCATCAACATCAGATCGGTGTTATCGGTTACGTAGCAACTGGTGGCGCCCAGATGAATGATGCCCCGCGCCGACGGGCACTGGTCGCCGTAGGCCTGAATATGGGCCATCACGTCGTGCCGCACCCGGCGTTCGTGCGCTTCGGCCGCCTCGAAGTCGATCGCGTCGGCATTCCGCTTGAGTTCCGCGATCTGCTCGGGCGTAATCGGCAGACCCAATTCCGCTTCGGCCTCAGCCAGCCAGACCCAAAGCTCGCGCCACATGCGGAACTTGGTGCGATCGCCCCACAGCCGGCTCATCTCCGGCGAGGCGTAACGGCGAATCAGCGGATTTTCGTAAAATTCGTGCGACATTCGAAGGGACGAGTGACGAGGGACGAGAGGTGAGCAATTAGATTTTAATCCACGGTGGCATTTCTCACCATTGGCATTCCGATTTGTGTGATCATCGCGACAGCGACCAAGCCGGGCCGCGCCACACCAGGCTTCGCTGCCACCAGTTGCCGGTTTGCCGGCGATCGTGCCGATTCGTAAAGCGATATTGGTAGAGCTCGATGCGAATGAACTTGGGCGGCGCATCGGGAAAGGGATTTTCTCCAAGCAGGCCTAACACCGCCGGCTCGCCGCGAGATAACTGGATGAGAAATAACTGAAACCAGGGATCCATGTTGCGCGGGTCGATGGTTCCCGTCTTGAGGTATACATGCTCCAACAGCAGCGCTTCGAACCACATTTGCCAATCCAGCCGCGGTTGATGCGGCGTGTTAAATCGCGGCGCCTGCGAAAGATTTCCCGGCTTCCAGCGGAATTCGTACGGTTTCCATTCCGTCCCGTCGGAGCTGCCTTCGACGATGATCTCAGGCCGCGTTTCCGTCATGCGCCGGAACAACCCGTAATCGTTTACCAGCACGAACTGGGCGACGCCCATTTCGGCAGCGTAGTGAGGCCGGCCGGCAGGCATCACGACTTCATTCAATTGCAACATGCCCAGCATGACGGCAAAAGCGGCGAAGGGAATCAGCAAAAAACTCCGCCAGCGCGTGGGGGAGGCGAGCACCGGCCAATCGGTCCCGCGAATCCGCCGCCGCAAAAACTGCGGCCAAAGCGTGTCGTCCAACAGCGTGACGGCCAGCACGACCGTCAGCAAGTTGAAGAAATTGTAATTGCCCGTGAACCCGATCAGCAGCATCAACAGCGTGATCGCGCCTGCGGCGATGCAGCGCAGCACGCGCGGTCCGAAAATAAGCCACGGCGTGCCCATTTCGACAATCAATACGAATAGCACCGAAAGGTGTTGAAACCACTGCGGCAGTTGCGCCATGTACCAGCTTGTGACCATCGGCAGCGGCTGCGTCCAGTAGTGAAAATCAAGCGCCGTCAGGGATGACCACGTGTTGGGAATCGGCAATCCGTTTTCCAGCATGCCGTGGTTCCAGGTGAGCTTCACCACGCCCGACTCGAACATCAGGCGAAACAAGAGCCACCACACCAGCCAAATCGCCAACCGCGGCGGATGCCGATCGGCGAACATTTTCGATCGTAGCGAAAACGGCGCCACGAAAATTGCGATGAAGCCGGCTTCCAGCAGCAAGATATCCCATTGGAACGTGAGGAACGTCTGCCCGGCATGAAAGAGCGACAGATAAATCAGCCAAAGCAGCGCCAGGGAGGGCAATTGCAGCACGCCGGCCATCACCATGAACGAAAGCGCTGTGCCGGCCGCGCAGAGAAAATTCAGGAAACCATCGTGCGGGCTAATCCAAGCCAGCGTGGGGATATTCCAGACCGGCGACGCCGAAGGATCGAGCTGTGCGAAGTGGTTTTCGACTGCCGCAAGGTATTTGCCAATGGGCAGGATGCCGTGATCGCCGACGAGTCCGGCGATTTGCGTCCACAGCGAGACGATGGCGATCAGGTACACCAGGCCCAGCAGGCGCAAGAATAGGGCGCTGGCGATGTGGTAGGTTGGGCGCCGCAGATCTTTACCCCACCAGATTCGCCGCAGCGTGGCCAGGGCGGGGCGATTGGCGGCCACGGCATGATAAACTGCATCGGCCGCGATCGAAAACGGCGGAAATGTGCGGTACAGATCCAGCACCCACTGTTTGCGGCCGCAATGTGCCGCGGCGGCAAAGAAGGCGCCTGCCCCGCGCGCGACGTTACCCTCGGCGTCGATGAAGTGGGCCGCCCGCTTGAACTGCTGCTGGCCGATGTTGGGAAACTGCGCGGCGACTTCCTGATAGGGTGCAAAGCGAATTTGCTGGCCGACCGCTTCCCGCCAGCGTTCGATGCTGGCGCGGCAGAATGCGCAGTCGCCGTCAAAAACAAACAGCGGGAAGCTGAGATCAGGGGCGGGATCGATCATTTGGAGATTTTAGCAGCGGGGCTGGCGATCTGGCGGCTGGTGCCGGGTCGGCGGACAAAATGTGCTGGCGGAGGCTGGGAAGTCTCGGCGAATGTAGAGGGCGAGCGTTGAATTTTGGCGTGATTGCGGGGGTCCCAATTGGGGCGGCGAAATTCGGTTCGTTTTGTCCTGGTTGGGTTGGCGCCGTGGCCGGAAAATCTCGAGCGGGCTTCATCGATGCGCGGACAGAATTATTGGAATTAGCGGTTTTGGATGTGCGCTCGCAGTCGGACAAATGAGGGAAATAGTCGGGAAACGTCGGGCGAAAGGTTGGCTTGCTGTCCGGGACAAAATTCACGACGGAGCCAGGGAGGCAAGGAGCAACGGAATGCGAGTTTATTAGGAAGCCAGGAAACCAGGAAGAAACGGCGGTTCTCACGCAGAGGCGCAGAAGTCGCGGGAGCGAGCAGATGTAAAGAATCAACACGGCGGAGGGGCGAATTTCACGCAAAGGCGCGAAGAAAGAATACCCGCAGAATCTAAGCATCGTGCGACAAAGCGAGCGAACGGCTCGCTGGGGTCATTAAAGCAGAAGTGGTGGCTTAGTTTCTAGAGTTGAATTAGGCCAGGGAGACGACCGTTGGGGCCTGATGGGGCTCCGGCGCAGGGGCGAGAGGGGAGGGACGAGGGGCGAGGTGAGGACGGGCAGCGCCCGGCACTGTCGCTCTTGTGAGCTTCCTGGTGAGCCGGGAAGCGATCGCGGGCACCCGCCGGTTTGGACTCGACGGCACTAACCTACCCGATCAGGTTTATCGTGAGTGCGATTTAGCCACGATTGAGGACAAGCTCATTAAGGTTATCAAGAATCAGCGCCTAGGCGAATTCGACGGCAACGAGACTGGGCCGACTGAGACGACACTATTTATGTACGGGCCCGATGCCGAGCGGCTATTTGCTGGCATTGAACAGACGCTGCGCGATTATCCCCTGTGCCAGGGCGCTCGCGTGGTCATCCGGCTAGGAGGTCCGGCGCGCAGGAACGCGAAGTTACGCTCCCCATTCAGCCGCTAGAGAAAAAACCCTGAGCCCTCGATCAGCAGATCGACCCACCTCCGTGGTGGCGGTGGCAGTAGTCCGTTCAACTCCCTTGATATGCGAAGTAGCTGAGCTGGTCTTAGTTGGGCGAGTGGAACATCTCCCCGATATCGTCTCAGCAACTCGTCAATTGCGGGACGTCTTAATAAACCACCCCTTTTTTGGGACTCAATTTGCGTCCCGGGAACTCATGCCTTTAATGACACTGGCAGCTGGTCGGGCTGAGTGGCGGAATTCGCTCCGGCGGTCGCTCCATCAAACCAAGATTTGTCGAATCAATGTTACAATGGCGCGCCGGTTCGATGAAAAGGAACGACGTTATCATGCACACGAAAGTGAAGCCTATTTCGTTTGCGATTGTGATCGCAATATTGCTGGCCTCGGTCGGCAACGTGGGGGCGGAAGATTGGGACGTGCATGGGCGGGTAGTTGATGAAAATGGAAAGCCCCTGGCAGGGGCGAGTGTGGCTTCTTTTTGGAGCGGCAATGGGAAGCGGTTGCGTGCGGATGGATCGTTCGCCTGGCCCGCGAAGAATGATGACGATAAGCAATTGTTATGGAGTCATATTGGCGAGATGGAGCCGTCCTCAAAAGAATACTCCAGTACAACCGATGCGGATGGGCAATTCACACTCAAACTCACCCATAGTCAACACAAGCTGCTCGCGATGGATGCGGCCCGCAACCATTCGGGCATCGTGACCGTGGCCAGGGGAAAAGAATCGGAACCGGTCGAGATGCAATTGGGGCCTTTGGTGCGGGTGCGGGGAAATCTTAAATGCGCTGAAAGCGGTCTTGCGCCGCAGTGGTGCGTTGCCGATGTGCGCGTGCCGGACGATTCGGAGCGCCCGTTGGATAATTCGCGGCTGGTGGTGTGCGGTACGTTCGATGGGCATTTTGAATTTTCGCTGCCGCCTGGAAAGTATTTTATGGACGCCTACGGTTACGCGACCGAAGCAGAAGAAAGCCACGTGCGGGTGATCCCCATAACCGAATTGCATTTGACCGCCGAGCGGCCAGTGCTCGATTTGGGAACTCTGCGCCCGGTGGCGTATCTAATGCCTCGGCAGCGTGTGGAGAAGGCGAAGGCCGATGGAACGTGCTTCGATTATCAGAAGCATTACGGCGAGCCGCCGCCGCCGTGGCATGTGACCGATGCTCGTGGGGTGCGCAAGGAGGCGACGATTGTGGACTTCAAAGGCAAGTGGGTGCTGTTGACATTTTGGGGAATGAGCTGCTCCGTATGTTTGAGAGACGAGTTGCCAAGGCTGATGAAGTTCTACGAGGAGCACCAGGCGCAGCGCGATCGGTTTGAGATTGTGGCGATTTGCATCGATTACGATGGCGACTTGAAGACAATGGCCGACGTGGATCGAGCGTTGGAGCCGGTCGTGAAAAATGTGTGGGGTGGTAAAACGCTGCAGTTTCCGGTGATGTTGGACCCTTCGTTCAAGACGTGGGAAACTTACGGTATTGACGGCTTGGGGACGACGATATTGATTGATCCGGATGGCAAAATGGTGAAAGGGGACGAGAAGACGCTGGCTGAGAAATTGAAGTGAAGGTGCCTTGTGATATTAGGCTACTGCCCTACCTTCGTCGAACACCATGCGGACAAGCGGCGCTGGTAGGGAATACGGAATCCTCGAAATCGTCTCAGGAACTCATCTCTTGTGGGATGTCTTATTAAATGACCTGTTCTTTGGACAGTCGTCGGAGGCCTTCGCCTCATGCGGAACAGAGAAGAGGGGAAGCGGAAGGTGCAGGAAGCTCTAGGCGCCTGATGGGTTTCGATCTTAGCGAAGCGCGCGGCTTGGTTGGATTGCGATACGCATCGCCCCCGGTCGTTGACCGGGGGCTAAATAACGAGGTAGCGCGGCGGAACAGGGATGCTGCCGCGATTTTTGGCGCACGCCACTGATTACCCCCACGGGGAGTCGAACCCCGGTTTTCGGACTGAGAACCCGACGTCCTGGGCCACTAGACGATGGGGGCGGGTGGATTAGCGCTGAGCTATGAGCAATGAACTAGGAATACAGCAAATCGCTAACGCCTGATTTCAGCGGAGGCCGGTGGGATTGTCAACGGGGCCAAGGGCAAACGTTAAATGCAGAAGGCAGAAAGCAGAAGGCAGAATGCGGCATGCGCGGCGGTGTCATTGAATTCCGCGCGCTTGGCGGGATAATTCGCAGGGGGTGCGATTCTCTTTGCCGGAGGTCGGGGATGCCGTGCGAACATCTTGAAAACCTCAAGCCAGTTGCGCCCCGCACGCCGGAAGGGTGCGAAGAGTGTCTGAAGATCGGTCAGGGGTGGGTGCACCTGCGGTTGTGTCTTACCTGCGGACACGTGGGGTGCTGCGATAGTTCGCCGGGGAAGCATGCCACGAAGCATTTTCACCGCGCCAAGCATCCGGTGATCGCGTCGTACGAACCGGGGGAGCGGTGGATTTGGTGCTACGAGCATGAGGCGCAGTTCGATGTGCCCGAGGAATTGACCGAGTACTTGCGGTGAGGAGGAATGTTGAAGTGAACACTGACAAGCGCGGCGCTTGTCAGTGCCACCCTGTGGTTAGCTCTTGAGGTGCCTCATGCCGGAATACAATTTGCGTGCGCTGGCGTTTCCGCAATTCGATGAGACGCAGCTATCGGGGCTGGAGCATTGCCCGAAGACGAAGATCAAACATTTGCGCGACGGCGAGACGTTGTTCAAAGCCGGCGATCGGGACTACAGCTTCTTCATCGTCAAAAGCGGGCAGGTCGAAATTCTCGATACCGCCGGCGATCCGCCCACGACCGTGGTGGTGCACGAGCCGGGGCAGTTCACCGGCGAGGTGGCGCAGCTTACCGGCAGCGGGGCGCTGGTGACGGCCGTCGCGCGCGGCGATTGCGTGCTGTTTGAAATTTGCCCGGAGGCGCTGCGCGAACTGTTGGCGAATCATCCCGACCTGGCCGACATTATTTTGCAGGCGTTCATCGCCCGGCGGCAATTGCTGCGCGGCTCGACCGATTATGTCGGCGCGCGGATCATCGGCTCGCAGAATTCGCAAGACACGTTTCGGGTGCGCGATTTTCTTTCGAAAAACGGTTTGCCGTTTACATTCACGGATCTCGACTCGGATCCGCACGTGAAGGAACTGCTGGAGAAGTTCGGAGTCAGCAAGGACGAGACGCCGGTGGTGATTTGGGGCACCGAACCGCTGCGGAATCCCTCGAATGCCGAACTGGCAGACAAGCTGGGGTTGCGGCGGACGCTTTCGAAGAAGGTTTACGATTTGGTGATTGTCGGCGGCGGGCCGGCGGGATTGGCCGCCGCGGTGTACGGCGCTTCGGAAGGGTTGCGCGTGGTGGTGCTGGAGCGCACGGCGCCGGGCGGCCAGGCGGGCCGCAGCATGCGCATCGAAAATTATTTAGGATTTCCCGCGGGCATTACCGGGGGCGAATTGGCGGAGCGGGCGCTGGTGCAGGCGCTGAAATTCGGGGCGTGCTTGCCGGTGGCGACGCACGTGACCACGCTGGCGTTCGATGGTCCGCTGGCCACGTTGAAGCTCGACGACGATCAGCAAGTTTCCACCCGCTGCCTGCTGATCGCCACCGGGGCTGAGTATCGGTTGCTGAGCGCCGAGAACTGTTCGAACTTCGAAGGCCGGGGGGTGTATTATGCGGCGACCGCGCTGGAGGCGCAATCGTGCCGCGATTCGGAAGTGGTGGTGGTCGGAGGCGGAAACTCGGCGGGCCAGGCGGCGATGTTTCTGGCCAAAGAAGCGCGGAAACTCCACCTCGTGATTCGCGGCGACGATTTATATAAGGGCATGTCGAGCTACTTGGCCGATCGAGTTCAACAGGCGCCGAACATTGAGATTCTCCTGAACACGGAAGTCGTGCGAATGCACGGCGACGGTCATTTGGGCGAAATCGAAATCGTAGACAACAAAGCCGGCAAGCGGCGCACGCTGAAAGTATCGGGCGTGTTCAGCTTCATCGGCGCGGTGCCGCACACCGACTGGCTACCGGCGGAAATTGAGAAAGACAAGAAAGGCTTTGTGTGCACCGGCCCCGGCGTGACGCAATCGCCGCATTGGACCGCTAATCGCCAACCGTTTTTGTTGGAAACTTCGCGGCCCGGGGTGTTCGCGGCCGGCGACGTGCGGGCCGGATCGGTGAAGCGCGTGGCCTCGGCGGTGGGCGAAGGGTCGATGGTTGTGCAATTCGTGCACGAATACCTGCGGGAGGCAAATTCCAGCGACAATGGCGCCCCTCGCGCAGCGCAAGCGGCTACCGCGCCAGCCGCAGGCCGGTGAATTGCCAGCGGGCTTCGGGCGGGAAGAAGTTGCGGTAGGTGCGGCGGATGTGGTTGGAGGGGGTGGCGCACGAGCCGCCGCGCAGCACGAATTGGTTGCACATGAATTTGCCGTTGTATTCGCCGACGGCGCCTGCGGCGGGGCGGTAACCGGGATAGCCCAGGTACGCGCTGGCGGTCCATTGCCAGACGGCGGCGAACATTTGCGCGGCCTGAGCGGCCAGATTTGCGTCGGTTTGCGGATGGATTGCGCGGCCTGCAGCGATTGACGAATCGGCCCAGCTTCCATCGACGGGCGTTTGCTCGCTGGCGATTTCCCATTCTGCTTCGGTGGGCAATCGAGCGCCGGCCCAGCGGGCGAAGGCGTCAGCCTCGAAGAAGCTGAGGTGGCAAACGGGCTGCTGCTCGCTCAGCGGCCGCAAACCGGCGAGCGTGAACTCGTGCCACTGGCCGTCGATCTTGTGCCAGTACATTGGGGCTTGCCAGTTTTGTGCGCCCACCTGCTTCCAGCCGTCGGAGAGCCATAGCTCGGGGCGGCGGTAACCGCCATCGTTTATGTATTCCAAAAACTCACCGCACGTGACCAGCCGATTGCTGAGCTGGAACGATTCCAGAAACACCCGATGCCGCGGCGACTCGTTATCGTAGGCGAATCCATTGCCGGCGTGGCCGATTTCGTACAGGCCTTCATCGAAGTCGGTCCAGCCGGCGGGGGGCACGGCGTCCGATGAAAACTTTCCCGGGCGATAAACCGGAAACAGCGGATTGCAGGAGAGCACGTGCTTGATGTCGGTCAGCATCAGCTCCTGATGTTGTTGCTCGTGGTTGAGGCCCAATTCCACGAGCGCTGCCAGGTCGCCGCGGGGGTCGAAACTGTCGCCGGCCAGCAATTGGTTCATCTCGTCGTCGATTTCGCGGCGGTACTGCATGACCTGCGCCACGGTGGGGCGAGAAAGCAATCCGCGGCGCTCGCGGGGGAACTGCTTGCCGATGGCATTGTAGTACGAATTGAACAGATCGCGATACTGCGTGTGGCGCGGTTGATAATTCTTTTGCGCCGACAGGATGAATGTTTCAAAAAACCACGTTGTGTGCGCCAAATGCCAGCGCGTGGGACTGACGTCGGGCATCGACTGGATGCAGCAATCCTCGGGCTCCAACGTTTCGCACAGCGTTTGGCTGAAAGCACGGACGGCGGCGTAGCGGTCGGCAAGCGTGGCCTCGTTGGTCCGCGGTGATTGGATGGCGGTGCTCATCTTGGTTTCTTCCGGCGAAGGTTGTGGGTGGGGTCGTTGTCGGATCGATCCGGCAGATTTCCCGACGCCTCAAAGTACAACACGGCAAAGTAGCCGCGGCGATCGGTCCAGCATTGTCGCAGCGAAAGGCCGGCGGCCGCGGCCATCTTCGCGAAGCCCGAGATCGTGTACTTGTGCGAATACTCCGTGTGAATCGGCTCGCCCGCGGCGAAGTGGAAGGTTCGGGGTCCAACCTCCACGGTTTGATCGCAGAGGCTGACCAGGCGAATATCCATGCGGTGCTCGCTTGGGTCGTAAAACGCCAGATGCTGAAACTGCGCGAGATCGAAGTTGCCGGCCAGTTCGCGGTTGATGCGGTGCAGCAAGTTGAGATTGAATTCGGCCGTCACTCCTTGGGCATCGTTGTAGGCCGCCTCGATGGTGGCAGTATCCTTCTGCAAATCGATGCCGATGAGCGCGCCGCCTGCCGGCCCAACAGTGTCCGACAGGCGAATTAGAAACGAGATCGCCTCGGGCCCCTCGAAGTTGCCGATTGTCGAGCCGGGGAAGTAGGCGATTCGCCGTGCTGGCTCGCGCTGGGCGCGGGGCAGCTCCAACTTGTCAGTGAAGTCGGCCGCCGCAGGCAGTATTTCTATATGCGGATAACGGCGCGACAAGCGGCGCGCCGTGGCAAACAAATGCTTCTGGGAAATATCGACCGGCACGTAGGCCGCCGGCTGAAGATGGTCCAGCAGCAGCCGAGTCTTGATGCTGCTGCCGCTGCCGTACTCGATCAGCGTGTCGCAGGCGCCCATTGCCTGGGCCATCTGCGGCGCATCGCGATGCATGACTTCCAGTTCGCAGCAGGTGAGATAGTACTCGTCCAGATCGCAGATCGCATCGAACAACTTGGAGCCGCGCCGGTCGTAGAAGTATTTGCACGAAAGACGCTTGGGCCAAGCTGACAGTCCCGCAACCACATCGGCCTGGAAACTTTCAACGGCCTGCGGCGGGCACTTGGTACGGGCGGAGACAAGCCTGCCAATCATGTGCTTCTCCTGTTGGCCCCGAGGTGCCGCAATTCAAATGCCAATTGTATGCGCCGGGTCAAGGGAACTAGGATTGGAATCAAAAATGAATTAAAATCCTCACGGTAAAGCACTCCGGGGTAGTGTAACGGTAGCACGACTGGCTCTGAACCAGTTAGTTGGGGTTCAAATCCCTGCCCCGGAGCTTTGGATAGGCACGTGAGTATCAACCGGCGGTCGTTCGGAGGTCGTTGACCTCCGGCTGCTGCTGACGTACTGACTTGCGCAGCTCCTCGCGGCACTCACCATGGCACTCTTGGAAATTCTCAACGGCCCGCGGACCGGCGAACGGCTGCGCATCAACGGTCAGCAGGCCGTGCTAGGACGGCATCCGCAGTGCGATATCGTGTTGGATCAAGGGGCCATTAGCCGGCAGCACGCCCAGATTTCGCTGCTCGACGGCACGTATTTCATCGAAGACCTGAAGAGCCGCAACGGCACGCTGGTCAACGGCCAACTGATTCAAGGTTCGCATCCTCTTCACGACGGCGACGAACTGAAAATCTGCGACATGGCGCTGGCGTTCCGCAGCGAGGCAGCCGACAAGCGCGCCGCAGGAAAATCGGGCGTCGATACCGACCTGTTCACGGTCGAGGACGTCAAGGCCGCCACGACCAGCAGCACGGTCATGTGGAAGCTCGACATGTCGGACAGCGTCGGCAGCGTGCGCGTGGCGGTGAATCCGGAAACAAAGCTGCGGGCGCTGGTGGAGATCACGCAGAACCTGAGCCAGGCCACGGGGCTGGAGCAAATTCTGCCGAAAGTGCTCGACAGCTTGTTCAATATTTTCTCGCAAGCCGATCGCGGATTTGTGGTGATGTGCACGACCGAAGGGCGGCTGATTCCCAAGGCGTTCAAGCAACGCAAAAAGGGGGAAGAAGAAGGGGCGCGGATTAGCCGCACGATCATTAACGAAGTGATCAAACAGAAGCAGGCCGTTTTGTCGGCCGACGCCGCCACCGACAGCCGGTTTGAAATGAGCCAAAGCATCGCCGATTTCCGCATTCGCAGCATGATGTGTGCGCCTTTGGTCACGGGCGATGGCCACGTGTTGGGGGTGATTCAGATCGACACGCTGGACCAGCGGTCCCGCTTCACCAACGACGACGTGGAAGTGCTGGCCAGCGTGGCGTCGCAAGCGGCATTCGCCATCGACAACGCGCAGTTGCACGAGCGGCAATTGAAGCAGCAAGCTATCCAGGCCGACTTGGACGCGGCTCGCAAGGTGCAGCACGTGTTGTTGCCGTCGGCGCCGCCGGTCATGGACGATTATCAGTTTTTCGATTTCTACGAGCCGGCGAATCAGGTGGGCGGCGATTTTTACGATTACATAATGTTGCGCGATGGCCGCGTGGCCGTCGTGCTGGCCGACGTATCGGGCAAAGGCGTGGCGGCGGCGTTGGTGATGGCGAAGATATCAGCCGAAGTGCGGTACTCTCTGGCCAGCGAGCCGACGGCGGCGCAAGCGGTCGAAAAGATCAACGAAAGTTTTTGTCACGCCGGATGGGAGGATCGATTCGCCACCTTTGTGCTGGCGCTATTGGATCCGGCGCAAAACAAAGTGACCCTCGTCAACGCAGGGCATATGCCGCCGTTTGTGCGACTGGCCGATGGGTGCGTGAAAGAGTTGCGCCTGAAATTTCCGGTCTACCACTGGGGGTGGCCGAGGGGCTTCCCTACGAGTCGGCGGAAATCACCTTGGCGCCGGGCGAAATGATCACACTTTTCACCGACGGCATCAGCGAGGCCCTGAATCCGGCCAACGAGCTATACACGCTGGAGCATTTGCAAAAACAATTGGGGCTTCCCGCCGACAACGCGGCCACACTGGGCCGCATCGTATTGGACGACGTCAAGCGCCACGCCGCCGGCCGCGCTCAAAGCGACGATATGTGCCTGGTGGTGTTCGGGCGCAATGCGTAGACGCTTGGATTGCAGTCGCGACTATTTCTGCTTCATGCTTGGAAGCTGCGAAATCATCTCGGCCAGCAATTCCAGCGGCAGGCCCACCACGTTCGATTCGCTGCCTTCGACAACATGCACCCAGCCGAGCCGGTCCTGATAGCCGAAGGCGCCGGCCTTGCCTTCCCATTGATACGATTCGACGTAGTCGGTGATTTGCCGGTCCGTTAACATATCCATTCGCAGCCGGGTCACCGCCACGCGGGTATCGGGCTGCCCGTCAGGATAATTCCAAAGGCACAGACCGCTGAGCACGCGGTGTTCTTTGCCGCGCAGCAGTTCCAGCATCCGCCGCGCCAGGGCTGCGTCGGGAGGCTTGCCCAGCACCTGGCCTTCGCATTCCGCCACGGTGTCGCAACCCAGAATCACTCCCCGCTCGATGCGCCGGGCCACGTCGGCGGCCTTTTCGTAGGCCAGCCGCGCGACCAGTTCCGCGGGACTCTCCCGACTGCAAACGCCGCACTCGACCAACTCGCCGGCCGGCACGGCGTCAAAATCGTAACCGGCCTCGGCCAATAGCTCTCGTCGGCGCGGCGAGCGGCTGGCGAGAATCAGCTTGTGCGGCGTGGGACGATTCATAGTAAGATCTGCTGATACCATCCGCCTGTTCGCACTGCAATCTATATCATCCGCTTCCATGCCGCTGAAGATACTCTACGAAGATAACCATCTGCTGGCCGTGGCCAAACCGCCGGGGTTGCCGACCCAAGGTGCGGCCACCGGGCAATCGAGCATAGTGACCCTGGCCAAACAATACTTGAAGCGGAAGTACCGCAAGCCGGGAAACGTGTATCTGGGTGTGGTGTCGCGGCTGGATTCGCCCACCAGCGGCGTGGTGGTGCTGGGGAGAACCTCGAAGGCTGCCGCCCGGCTGAGCCAGCAATTTCGCCAGCGAAAGGTGGAAAAAATCTACTGGGCGATTGTGGAGGGGCCGTTGGAACCGCCGGAAGCGGAATGCCTCGACTGGCTTGCCAAAGATGAGCGGAACGAGCCGCATGCTGGCTGTGCCAAAGACCCACCGCGGCGCCAAGAAGCCCGCCTATTTTACCGCCAATTGAAAAAATTCCGGGGAACTTCTCTGGTGGAAATCGTACTAAGTACAGGTCGAAAGCATCAAATTCGTGTACAATTGGCGGATCGCGGACACCCTATCGTGGGTGATCGAAAGTACGGATCAGGGCGGAGGTTTGCTCACGGCATCGCGCTGCACTGCCGGCGTTTGGTGATCGAACATCCGGTCAAGCACACGCCGTTGGAATTCATTGCGCCCTTACCGCGGGCTTGGAAGGCATTGGAGAGTTAGTTTACATCTTCAATCTACTGATCCTGAAGCGGGCATGGATCAACCCACCAAAAACTTCCGTACTTGCGCGCTGGCCAGCAAGCTGGTGACGCCGGCCGAATTGGACCAGGCGATCGCCTCATTTTGGAGCAAGCCTGGCGGCGCTGGTTCTGCGCAAGTGGAAATCTCCGATCAGGAACTGGCCGACAAGCTGGTGGAGATGGGCCGGCTCACTCGCTACCAGGCAACGCAATTGTTGGCGGGGCGCACCAAGCTGCATCTCTCGCAGTATCGCATTCTGGAATCGATCGGCCACGGCGGCATGGGGGAGGTGTTCAAGGCGGAACACGAAATTATGGGCCGCATCGTGGCGATCAAAGTGCTGCCGCGCAGCAAATCCACGCCCGAATCGATCGCCAGCTTCATGCACGAAATTCGCACGCAAGCCAAACTGCACCACGAAAATCTGGTGCAAGCCTTCGACGCGGGGCACGACGGAAACGTCTACTTCCTGGTCACGGAGTACGTGCCGGGAACCGATCTGCGGAAATACGTGCGCGATCGCGGCATGCTCAGCATGTACGAAGCGGCGACCATCATTTCGCAAGCCGCAAAGGGTTTGGCCCACGCGCATAGCCAGGGTCTGATCCACCGCGACGTGAAGCCTGGCAATCTGCTGGTTACGCCCGAAGGAACCACAAAGCTATCGGACCTGGGGCTGGCCGGCTGGCTGAATCAGGAAGAAATCGATCCGCGAGCAGGCAAAATCGTGGGCACGGCCGATTATTTGGCGCCGGAGCAAATCACCTCGCCGCGCGATGTCACGGTTGCAGCGGATATCTATTCGCTGGGTTGCACGATGTACTACGCGGTCACGGGCAAGGTGCCCTTCCCCGGCGGCACCACCAAGGAAAAAGCCCGCCGGCACTTGGAGGATGTTCCATTGCATCCGGCCCGATTGAATCCCGACTTGACCGGCGACTTCGTCGAACTGATCGCGGAAATGATGGACAAGAATCCCAAGGAGCGTCTGCAGACGGCTGACGAAGTGGTTAACCGATTGACGCCCTGGGCAGGCGACCATGTAATCACGACCATCGCCGATCCGGCGTCGCGCCGCTTGCCGCCCATCGAAGATACCGCGCAAGCTGCGCCGCTGACCGAAGTGGATCTGGAAGAGGAATTCACGGTCCAACCCGATCCGGAATGGGAAAGCGACGAGGCTTCCAGCCAAGGTTCAAGCGGTCAATTCTCTCATGCCGGCGACACGATCGCCGCCACCGACGAGGAAACCGCGCCGGAAAGCTTCGAAACCTGGTTGCCGCGGCGCACCATCCGCAAGGAAGTTCTGGTGCTAGGATTTGCCGCCGGGTTCGCGATCCTCACGCTGCTTTTGATGCTGATCAGCGCGCTGATGCACTGAGGCCGATCGCCAGGCCGCTAAACAAAATAAGCCCACGGGTTGCAACCCGTGGGCTTTGTTAGTTTTCACCTAATTTATTGTGTTTATGCAAATTCCGGCCGGCGACGGGTCAACTGACTTTGCAGCCGCTGCACGATGGAGCTGTGCATCTGGCTGACGCGGCTTTCCGAGAGATCGAGCGTGGCGCCGATCTCCTTCATCGTCAGCTCTTCGTAGTAGTACAGAATGATGATTAGCCGCTCGTTGCGATTCAGCCCCTTGGTGACCAGCCGCATGAGATCGGCCTTTTGAATGCGGCGGGTCGGATCCTCGCCGCGCTTGTCTTCCAGGATGTCGATCTCGCGCACGTCCTTGTAGCTATCCGTCTCGTACCATTTCTTGTTCAAGCTGATCAGGTTGACCGCGTTGGCGTCGAGCATCATCCGTTCTAATTCTTGGACCGAAATCTGCATGTGCGCGGCCAATTCGGCGTCGGTCGGCGTGCGGCCCAGCCGGGCTTCCAGCGTTTTCACGGCCTCGTTCAGCTTGCTGGCCTTGGAACGCACCAGGCGGGGGACCCAATCCATCGTGCGCAGCTCGTCGAGCATGGCTCCGCGGATACGCGGCACGCAGTAGGTCTCGAATTTTACGCCGCGCGACAAATCGAAAGCGTCGATGGCATCCATCAGGCCGAAAACGCCCGCCGAAACCAGGTCGTCCAGTTCCACGCCTTCCGGCAGGCGTGCCCAGATGCGCTCGCCGTTGTATTTCACCAGGGGCAGATATTGCTCGACCAGTCGATTTCGCATCTCTTGACTGGAAGGATCTGCTTTGAATTTCCGCCACAGTTCTTGTATGTCGTCGTGCGCAACGGCCGTTGCCATGCCATCCTCCATGATGTTTCACGGCCCGCGTAAGCGCGAGTGCCCGGTCCTTGGGCGCGCTTCTGGCAGGATATCCGCTGGAATTGCGAATCTGCGATTACGGCAACGCCGCGTCGGGAATTGCCGCGCTGAAAAGCACTCAGTTTGCGTGACCGTCAAACCTTGACGGATCAGTTTCTGTCGATAGACCGTCCTGTTATCGACCGCACCAAGCCGCAGATTCAAAGTTTTTCAAGTTTGTAATGGGATTGTTTCGAAGCACCTAAATTGGGGACGAAAAACTGCAAATTCTGATCACGATTCGCCCAGGCCGAATGCTGGCATTTCGTTCAACGGCGCCGGCCCGCTCAAATCGATTCCCTGATCCGCCAGAGCCGCGGCATCCCGCAACGGGTGACCGTGGAACGCACCGGGCGATGCTGTCACTTCCACGCCGCGCTTGCTTGATAGCAATCCCCTCCAGCCCAGCCGCACGCAGCGCGAACGTATCACGGCGGCATCGGAGCCCAATTCGCGGCGGATCATCCGCAGCGCTTCGGCCATCGAATCCGCTCTAAATGTTTTGATTTGCATTCGAAATCAACTCCTTAGCGCACTGTTACGCTGCCATCGCTGCTTCCGCCTCGCTGATCATCGCCACCGATTCGATCTGCGTATCGCGGGTGATCTCGTTGTAGCTGAGCACTACCAGCCGCGGCAGTCGCGCAGCGGCGAGCTGTTTCAAGGCGGCGCGAATCTGCGGACCAACCAGCACCACCGGCGGATAACCTTCGCGTGCCAGTTTCTCCACGCCCTCGGCCAACATATCGCAAATATTTTCCATCACGTACGGCGGCAAGCGGATCAACAATCCGCCTTGGCCTTGTTCGATGCCCGCTTGAAGTCGATCTTCCAGCGCGGGGTCCAGCGTCAGCACGTGCAACGTGCCGTCGGCATCTCGGTAACGGGTGCAAATTACTCGTGCCAATCGGCGGCGGACTTGCTCCGCCAGGAGCACGGGGTCGTCGATGCGCGCGGCACAATCGCCCAATGTTTCTAGAATCGGACCTAATTGCCGGATCGGCACTTGTTCGCGCAACAGCATCTGCAAAATGCGTTGCACTTCGGCCAGCTTCATTTGCGCCGGGATTAGTTCCTCGACGACGGCGGGGGATGTTTTCTTCAGCTCGCCGATTAGATGCTTCGTGGCGTCGCGGGTCAGAATTTCATCGGCATGGCGGTTGATTGTCTCCGCCAGGTGCGCCGCTAGAACGCCAGCCGGCTCCACCACCTTGTAACCGAACGATTCAGCCTGATCGCGCAGCGCAGGTTCGATCCAAATGGCGGGCCGGTCTTGCGCGGGCTCGCGAATCTCGATGCCGCGCACCTTGCCCGTCACTCCGCCGGTATCGATGGCCAGGAGCATCGCCGGCTCCAGTGCCGCCTCGGCCACGGGAATGTCGGCGATTTTGATGCGATACTCGGTTTGCTCCAGCCGCAGATTATCGCGGATGCGCACCCTGGGCATCACGATGCCGATTTCCGTGGCCACGTTCTGGCGCACGTGCTGAATGCGATCCAACAGGTTGCCGCCGCGCTTTGGATCGGCCAATCGCACCAGGCCCACGCCGATTTCAATCTCCAACGGGTCGGTCGAGAGATAATTCTCGATGCGCTGGTCCGGTTTCTTGCGGCCAGCTTCCTGCGCTTTGGATTCGGCCGCCGCGGCGTCGCGATGTTCCTGGCGCGAGAGCATGACCGACAATCCCACGCAACTGCCGCCGATCAGCATCAAGGGGAGCGTGGGAAGGCTTGTGAAGATCAGCATCCCCAGGAAGGCGCCCGCCACGGCTAGCGCCTGCGGTCGGCTGAACAATTGGCGCAGAAATTCGCTGGGCAGATTCATCTCGCTGTTGGAGCGTGTGACCAACAATCCGGCTGAGAGGGAGATGAGAAACGCCGGCACCTGGGTGACCAATCCGTCGCCGATCGTGAGCTTCGTGAAGAGATCGGCCGCCTGGCTGAATCCCATGCCGTTTTGCACGATGCCGATCACCAATCCGCCGAAGATATTGATGACCGTAATCAAGATTCCGGCGACCGCGTCGCCGCGCACGAATTTGCTGGCCCCGTCCATCGCGCCAAAGAAATCCGCCTGCCGCGAAACATCCTGGCGGCGGCGTTGGGCTTCGTGTTGATCGATCAGCCCCGCATTCAAATCGGCGTCGATCGCCATTTGCTTGCCGGGCATGCCGTCCAAGGCAAAACGAGCGGCCACTTCGCTGATTCGCGTGGCCCCCTTCGTGATCACCACAAACTGAATGATCACAATAATGGCAAAGATGATCAGCCCGACGACCAACTGGTTTCCCGCCACAAACTCGCCAAAGGCTTTCACGACGTGCCCCGCCGCCAACGGGCCATCCGCCTTAGCGCGGGTAAGAATCAGCCGCGTCGTGGCCACGTTTAGCACCAGGCGCGCCAGCGTCGTGGCCAACAACAAGCTGGGGAAGATACTGAATTCCAGCGGAGTGCGCACATACACCGTGGTGAGCAAAATGATCACCGCCAGGGCGATGTTGATCGACAGGAGCACGTCCATCAGCGCCGGCGGCACCGGCGCCAAGATCACCAGCACGCTGGCAACCAGGCTCGCCGGCAGGATCAAATCCCGCAGGCGCGCAAACGGCGATAGCCCTATGGCTGTAGCTGGCGTACCCGTAGCCATCCTTGACTCCGGAAAGTGCGCGACGGAAGCGCGCAGTGCACGCAATACCACCGCGAAACCGCTAGACGAGAAACCGAGAAGAGGGGCGGAAGGTACTCAAACGCCCGGGCACTGTCCAGGCAGAATTCGCAGCAGAAGATTCACCGAGGGAAATGGCCGCGAAGGGCCGCTAGCAATGCCGTCACGCCGAATACTGCTTGCGCAAAGCGGGCAGCACGTCGAAGGCCGGCTTGTGCGCCCCGGCTGCATCGATCAGCCCGGTGCCGGGAAAATCTTCGGCTTCCGCATCAAAAAGCTGATTCCAAAACAGGCCCTGCACGATCGGCCGCGAAAGCAAAATTGGCACGTAGGTTTCCAGCCAGGTTCGCTGGGTCTGGGGCGTAAATCCGCTGCCTTCGCTGGGCACGCTGACGGACAGAATTATCGGCACGCCCAGCGTGCTCCATCGTTCGATGAGCTGCTCAAACTCGAAGCGATCGCGCGGCAGCGTGGCGGTTTTTTCCAATCCGACGTTCATTTCCAGCACAATTCCCGCCAGCCCAACATCCGCCCGAACCATCATGTCGGCAAAGTGCAGCGGCGGAAGTTCCGACTCGCGATGCGCCAAATACTCGCCCCAAGGCTGGTCGAACGACACCACGATCGGCGTGTTTGGATCGACGGAGCGGACCACTTCGATGGCGGTCCCAGCCAGGCGCAGCTTGTGCTCTTCATCCAGCCCCAGCACGTCGCCGGTGATCAGCCGACCGGCGGCGTTCCAAAACGCGACCTGCCCCTTGTAGCGCGCCACCACGGCCCGCAAGTGGTCCGAGGCCACGGACAGCAAGTTTTCGAAATCGCCCTCCCACAGGAACAACCAATCGGGCAGGCTGTGGCGTTGTAATTCCAACAGAGGCCCGCCGCAAATTCGCAAGCCGCGCTTTTGGCACCATTGCACGTGGGCATCCGCAAGAGTCCAGCGCTTTCGGCCTTCGTCCGATTCGATTCGCCCCCAGGAGAATGGCACCATGGCCGTATTGAACGCGGACATAAAGGTGACCCTGGATTCGCGATGCGGCACTTCTTTCCGCAGGCGGCAGCCCAACAGTGGAATCGTTCGGCTCGCTTGGCGCTGTTGGACTTGCAAGATTCGCTCGGCGACGGCGCCGGAAACGATGTCCAGCCCGAACAGCGCCGCGGCGATGGAGCGCTGCGCGTGCTGTGCAGCTTCGGCCGGAGCCTCTTGGAGAGTGGCCGCTTTGACAAAGTTTTGCAGCGATTCTTGATCGTGGGTGTTTAGTTCCTTGGGCAGCGCCAGGCCGGCCATTTGCAACGTGGCCACCTCGTTGCGCAGGCGGTTGAGGGTGCCGCGGGCCAATTCGACCGACAAATCATAGGGCTCCGCTCGTTCCAGCAACGTCGCGGTGGAAAGCATGAGCGTGCCGCGCCCCTCGACCGGCCACAAAATATGAAAGCTTCCCGATTCGTTCACCTCGCGCTCCACCACCAATTGGTCGCCGGCGAGCGTCACTTCGCCAACCCAGGGAAGCTGTTCCATGCCGCACAGGTATGCCGTTTCGATGGCGCACGGCGAAACGTAATTTGGCGGCACCAGAAATCGTAGTTGACCCATAACTGCTGCCGCGCGAAAAGTAAGTCAAAAGGGCGTCGAGTACCCCACAATGTACCAACTGCGCGAGAGCCTGACGACCGGGCAGCGGCGTCCGTGGCATGCCGCCGTGGAAGAGCGCAAAACCTGCGGAGCCTACAGGCATCGGCGGCCGAGCCGATCTACCTTCGTTCTCCCAAGAGAAGTACAATTTAAGCTTGCTGCGCTGCGTTGGCGCTTCGTCCTCGTAAACTCATCACCTCCCGATATGTTGCGTTATCTGACCGCCGGCGAATCGCACGGCAAGGCCATCGTGGCCTTGATCGATGGCTTTCCCGCTGGCGTGATCGTTGACACCGCGCCCATCGACGTCGAACTTCGCCGTCGCCAGGGAGGCTACGGACGCGGAGGCCGTCAGCGCATCGAAACCGACACGGTCGAAATCCTCAGCGGATTGTGGCATAACACGACGCTGGGCAGTCCCATCGCGCTGCAGGTCGTCAACAAAGACGCCAAGCTGGAGCGGCTTGAAGACCTGGAGCCGCCCGCGACCGGGACATGCCGATCTCACCGGCGCGATGAAATATTTGGGCTCCGTGCGCGCCGTGCTGGAGCGGGCCAGCGCCCGAGAAACGACGGTGCGCGTGGCGGCCGGGGCGATTGCCAAGCAACTGCTGGCCGAGTTCGACATCGCCGTGTTGGGATACGTGGTGGAGTTGGGGGGCGTGAAGATCGAGTCGCAGGCGGGCACGATCGACGAGCATCGCCGCCTGCGCGACGAAAGCATTATTTATTCGCTCAATCCGAAGCAAGATGAGCAGTTCAAGCAATTGATCGATGCCGCCGGAAAAGATGGAGATACGCTGGGAGGCATCGTCGAAGTGCGCGTCGAAGGACTGCCGTTCGGCCTGGGCAGCCACACGCAATGGGATCGCAAGCTCGATGGCCGCCTGGCCCAGGCGGTGATGTCGATTCAGGCGATCAAAGGCGTGGAAATCGGCCTGGGGTTCGAAGCGGCGCGGCGGCCGGGCTCGAAGGTGCACGATCCGATTCAATTCGACGAGTCGCAGCGCGGCAAACCCAATCTCGGCTTCGTGCGCCCCACGAACAACGCCGGCGGCCTGGAGGCCGGCATGACCAACGGCCAGCCGCTGGTGGTTCGCGCGGCCAAGAAACCGATCAGCACGCTGCGCAAGCCGCTGGAATCGGTCAACCTGAAAACCCATGAGCCGGAAAGTGCGTCGTACGAACGCAGCGACGTCTGCGCCCTTTCGGCCGCCAGCGTGATTGTGGAAAACGTAGTGGCCTTCGAAGTGGCTTCGGCCTTCATCGACAAATTCGGCGGCGACAGCTTGAGCGAAATAAAAGGGCGGTACGACCTGTATTTGCAAATGGCCCGCGAACGATAATCGCTAACTGCTAGTAGCTCTCCCAAGGAGACAAGGATGTTTCCCCTGCACGATCGCACCCGACGTTGGATTTGCCGCGGCGGCTTTTTGCTCGGCGGCGTGCTGCCGTTGGCGGCCGTTCTGGGTTGGAGCGCCGTCATTCACACCGCGCCCTACAAACAGTCGGTTTGCGCACAATTAAAAGCAACGCTAGGGCTCGACGTGCGGCTGGAGAATGTTTCCTATCCTCGACCGGGCGTCACCCTGCTGTCGGGCTTGGAACTGTTGGATCCCCAAACGGAAGAATCGCTCGTCAAATCTCGGCTGGTGGAAATTGGCGGCGACCAGACACGGACGCTCGTATTTTCGCAGCCTGAATTGAATGTCGCTGGATTCGACCGACTCTGGACGCTGCTGGAGCGGCTGCAAAGGCGCGCCGCAGAAAACCAACGCGCGGCGCGAATTTCCGCCGCGGAGCTGACGCTTCGCTGGCCGCGCGGCGTGCAAACCCTGGTCGATTGCTCGGCGCAACTGGATCCAGGCGAATCGGGTTGGCTGGCGAGCGCCGCTTTTCGACTCGCGGGAGGCGATGCTGAGTCGCCGGCGCAATTGGGGCTGCGGCACAGCGCAGCCAGCGATGCCGATTCCACGACAACCTTGAAGCTCGACACCGGCAGCGCTCCCCTGCCCTGCTCGCTTTTGGCGGCGCTGGTGCACTCGGAAAACTGGGTTGGACCGAATTGCACTTTTCAGGGCAGCGTGCGCGCCGAAGAAACATCTCCCGGACGACAGATCGAATTGTCGGGCCAGTTCGACGGAATTGATTTGCAGTCGGTCGTGACGGATCATTTTCCGCATCGACTGACGGGCACTTGCAGCTTGACCGTCGAACGGGCGACGATTCGCGACGGACGTTTGGAAGAAGCTAGCGGGTCGGTCCACGCAGGGCCGGGCGTGGTGGGAGGAGCGCTTTTGCGCTCTGCCGCCAACTCGCTGAAGATGCGCGCCGGTAGCGCGCTCACCGACGACGATGCTTTGCCGTACTCCGAGCTTGCCGCTGCGTTTGCCTGGGACTCCAAAGGCCTGACGATCCATGGGCAATGCGAAACCAGCGAGCCGGGAACGATATTGCGCTCGGGCGAAGCAGTGCTACTGGCGGAATCCGGCGGCGGCGCGGCGCCTGTGACGGCGCTGGTGCAGGCGCTCGTGCCGGAAAGCCGGGTTCAAGTGCCCGCCACGCGGCAAACGGATTGGCTTTTGCGGGCGTTGCCGCTGCCGGAAGTGCAATCGGGCGATTCTCAAAGCGCCCCGCATGCGCATCTGCGCGGCGGACACGATTTGAACTAAGCAATTTGTTCGGCGCGGCGGTTGCTCCACCAATATCGCGGCGGCACAAGGCCGGCGGCGATCAACAGAATCTGGCTTGTGCAAAACGCTCCCAGCGCCACGAGCACGCCTTCGGTGAATCCGTACGAGTGCAGCCCCACGCCAAGTTGGTTCACGCCAAACCAAGACCAACTGGTGACGATGTTGCCGCCAATGGCCAGCAGGGCCAGGCCGCGATCTTTCACCAGACCACCCCAGCGCGCGTGCAGCACCAGCGCGTTCCAGAGCACGATCATCAAGGCGCCGTTTTCCTTCGGGTCCCAACCCCAAAAGCGGCCCCACGAATCGTCGGCCCATAATCCGCCGAGCACCGTGCCCACGAAGCTAAAGAAGATCGCAAAGCAAACCGTTCCATAGATCATGCGGGCAAGGTTCTTTCCGTCCTCAGCCGACAGCGTCGGGGTGAATAAGCCGCGCACGAGGTAAATCAGTCCCAATAATCCGGCGACCAGCGTCGCAGTGTAGCCCAACGTGACACAGGTGACGTGGGTGGCCAGCCAGAACTGCGTATCAAGCACCGCCTGCATGACGCCGATCGTGTCGCCGTGAGTGCTATCCAGCACAAGCGACAATTTGTCGGCGATCAGCAGCGTGGCGAAGCCATTGACCGCCGCCATCACGTTGCCGTAGCCGCGCCGATAGACCATTTCCAATATCAACCCGCCCAGCACGCCGGCCCAGCCGATGAAGATGGCCGACGAATAGAGGTTCGTCACCGGCGGGCGGCCGGAAATGTACATCCGCGCGCCCAGCGCGAAGGTGTGCGCCAAAAACGTGATCGCAATCAGCCAGAACGCCGCGCGGTTCAGTGGCCCGGTCCAGCCCAACCAACCGAGTACCGCCAGACAGAACGCGGTGAAATACAACCACTGGCAATCGAAAAACGGACTCCAATGGTTGAACCAGGCTTCGAAGGCCGGATTGGACCGGCTCATTTCCGGCGGCGGCTGATCGTCCAACAGTTCCGAGTAGCCGCGGACCGCGCGGTTGAATGCCCGAGCGTCACCGGCGGCATACGCATCGAAAATGGCTTCCCAGCCCGTCGTCGAAGGATCGATCGGCGCATGCCGAATTTCGTCGAGATACTTGATCATCCAGGCGACGGAATAGGGCTGCCACGGGGCGCCGGCCTGCTTGGGGGACTCGTCATCTTGGAAATCAGCCAACGGCGGCACGGCCAACGGCGGATGCTGCGCGGCCAACGTCTGTTGAAACTCGGGCAATCGCTCCAATCGACCTTTGATTTCCTTCAGACTCAGAATCGTTTTCTGCGGGTCGGCTTTATATTCCTCTTCGGTCGGAAACTTGGGAATTGGCCGATGCAAGAAGGAATATTGCAGCAGTTCGATCAGCGACAGACGGCGGTCGAGCTCGGCCAATTTCTTTTCGTAAATGGTGTATTTGGCCGCTTCGCGCCCGTCCAGTGAAGAACGGGCTTGATCCAACTTCGATTTATCCTTGGTCACTTCGTTCCACGAGTAACGATAAAATTGCCGGCGCGACAAGCCGAGCATGTCGAGCACGTCGGGGCTGTCGATGCGGATGATTCGCAGGTTGTCCGCGGTGTCGGGGCGCACGGTCAAATCCAGAAGCCATTTGACCGCCGGCTGATATTCGCCGTTTTCGTCGTAAAATCCTTCCCGCAGTGAAATCATCCGCAGTGAATTCCGGGCCAGCGTGTCGATCGGCTGCACGCGGCCGCCCATTTCCACGGGCAGTTTGCCGAAGGCGTAAAGATTCATTTCATCCGGAGCGGCGCTGGGCGTCAGCGCGGCATAGCACAGAAATCCAGCAGCGACGAGCACCACGACCATCGGCAGGGCTTTGCCGAAGAGCGAATATCTCGGATGCCGTGACCCTTTGGCGGTCGCGCTGGCCGACGACAGCCGTCCTTCTTCGCGTCGGCGCAGGAATCGTACCAACGTTTGACTGAAATGCGCCAGCATGCCGATCGCCACGATCATGCAGGCCACATACGGGATCATCCAGCCGAAGTTGGAAACGACTTGCAGCGTGGTGGTGCCGACGTTGGTTACCGGATCGCGGCGGTAGCCGCTTTGATAAAACGTTTCGCCGCCGTAGCGGAACGGCTCGTTCATGCGGATGGCCACCTGGCGCTCCGTTTGGCGCCCGGGATCGGCCAGTTGCAAATGCGATTCGTAATTGCGCGGAATGGCCGTGCCCAGGTACATGTCGGCCTTCACCTGGTCCAGGTGCATCGTGTACGGCTTGTAATCGCGCTGGAAGCGCAGCGCGATTTCGTATTGCTTGTCGCCGACTTTGATTTTCTGTGGCCCCAGCAGCGGATCGACCAGATACGTGCCCAGCGGCTTGTCCGTCCCCTTTTCAGCAAGATGCACGTATGCGGCCGGCACGTTCACGCGCTCGCCGCTGTCGGCGCCGGTGATGGGGCGCTGGTCGATCACACGCAGGGCGCGGCCGGCGCCGGCTGTGGCGGAATTAGGCTCGCCGGCGCGGGCCAGGCCGAGGTCGGAATTTTCGTAGAAGCGAATCAGCTTGACGTCGAATGGGAGTTGGCTTTCGGTGACGGGCGAATTCTTTTCCTGGCTTTGAATTAACAACTGCTCGGGAATCACAGCGACGTTGTCTTGATTGGGTGCCGAGCTGTCGATGACCGCCAGCTCCACCGTGCGAATGTCGCTGGCATAGTTAGTCGTTTGACCTTCCGTGATGGTCATCTGCGCTTCTTTGTGCAGGAAGTGCACGACCAATTCGTTGGCCATGATGAGCCCGATGCCCGCGTGCAACAGCACGATGCCGGCGCGCTTGCGGAAGACGAGGATGCATCCGGCCAGGAGCACGAGTGCGGCGACACCCGCTTCGATCACCTGCCACAAGATGCGCACGGCGGAGCGCATGGAATCAGGATTGATCGAGTTGATGTCGATCTTGAAGAGCAAGAACGCCAACAGCGCCAATAGTAAGACACCGACAATTCCCAACAATCGGCGCTCCATCTTGCGCTGGTCGCCGAGCATGCCCAGCGCCGCCGCAATGCCGACGCAGCCAACGCCCAACGCGATCAGAAACAACTGCCAAAGGGTTTTCCAATCAATCGGCATCGCCGCCTGCACGCCGTCGTTTCCAGGACCGGCCGCGATCACCAGCCACAGCAAGAAACATCCCGCCGCAATTACGCCCAGGCCGCCGGCCAATCGCGCCCCGTGCGATTGAATCTTGAAGCGCACGCCGTGCGCGGTCAGCAGATTCAGCGCCATCAGCCCGCCAATCGTGAACCCGCCGGGGAAATAAAATCCACCCGGAATATGCTGCCACGATGGGAACCAGGCGGGCGGGAAGAAAACTTGAAAATCGATCCACGCCAGCCCACTGCGGAAATAATTGTGCAGCACCCACCATACGTCGTGGCTGGCCTGGGCCAGCGTGCCGGCGAAGACCAGGAAAATCGCCAGGCCGAATAACGCGACAGTGAGCTTGAGCGACGCCAGCGGAGCGAGAATCGTTTGAAATGCGCCGCGCGACTGGGTCCGTCGATGATGTTGCGCCGCCGGCGCGGAGCCGTCGGGGACATCGGTCGTTAGCACATCAGTCGCCATGACGCTATTTTTCTTCTCGGAATTTTATCGAGCCGACGAATTTTTCGAAATTCGGCTGCTCGGCGTTGACCAGATCAGCGTTTCCACGCATCCGGAGAAACCAAGTGACATCGCCGCGATCGAACATCACGACCGTAATCGCTTGCCGCGGCGAGACGGCCTCCGGCCCCGCCAATTGCACCAACTGGCCGGGCTTGCCGTCGACCTGATATGTTTTGACGAGCGAATTGACCTCGTCTTCGGCGATTTCCGGCAATTTGAGTTGCGCGCGCCAGCGATTCACGTTCGACAAAAGCCCGCCGGCGCCGCGCAAGCGGGCTGATAGTGATTTGCACTTCGCCGGAATCCTTTTTGGCGGTGAAGGCGGCGACGGCAAACGGCGGCAACTTGGAGGCGGTCCAGGTGCTGGGGGCGGTAAATGTGAAGGGGAGTTGCGACTGATCGGCTGCGGCGGCTGCGGAAGTTTTGTCGGCCTGCGCGATCTCCATCTTCTGGTCGATGGGAGGATGGCCGGCCGGCAACGGGCTCTTGTCGCCTGCTTCCGAGGCATTGGCCGCAGCCAGCGGCGGCGGCATGCCGCCGGCCTTCTGCGTGCCGCGAAAATCGACCAGAAATGCTTCGGCGGCGGCGAGCTTGATCGAGCGGATTTCGTCGGCCAGGTCGGCGGTGTCCAACGGCTTGAGCGTCATCTGGCCGCGCCACCGGTTCAGATTCGACAGCAGCAGTTCCAGGTCGTGATCTTCCGGCCACGGCAATGTCGTCACTGTCACTTCCAGGGGGGGCTTTTCGGAAATCGTCAGCGTCGCAAAGCGCATATCGGCGCCGCCGCTGGATTGCTTCCAACCGGCGGGCAACGTCCACTGCGGCTTGGCGTCGGCAGAATCTGCGAATGTCACCGATTTGACGAGGGCATCAAATGCGTCGGCGTATTTGCCGACGGCGTCCGCGGGTCCGGCCAGTTTGAAAAACCACGCTGCATTCGCATGTGGCACGACGGCCGCCACCATGCGATCGGGACCCGCGGTCGATTCGTCGGGCGCAGCGCTTGCGGCCGACTCTTTGGGCACTTGATAGTGGCCAATCTGGGCCGACTTCTGGCAACCTGCCACCGCGACCAACACCAGCGCCGGGCCGATGAATTTCAGCGCCATGAAGATCTCACTGTGTAGCACGAAGCTTGCGGGTGGAGTGTGCGAAACTGCGGCGCAGGGGTGGGAAGCGAGCGTCGCATTCGGCGAATCGAGAAACAATCGCTGGGCGGCCGTCTATTAGCGATTATAGCGCGGCTGCGGCGCAAATGTACAGGGCCCGTGATTGTGCGCGGGAATTTGCGGTGCGATTGCTAAACCGCAAGCGGATGGCGAGGGTGCGAGCGAGGATCGCGCGCGAATGGATTAGTACAAGCTCGGCGAAGTTTCCGTCCAGCCCACCACCGGCGCTTCCGGCGGCAGCACGAAAATTTCCACGCGCCGATTCCGGCGACGCTCCTCCGCCGAATCGTTGGAGGCGATCGGCTGATGGCCGCCAAATCCGGAAACGCCGATGCGCTGTTCCGGCACGCCGGCCTTCTTCAAACATTCGGCCACGGCCAGCGCCCGGGCGGAGGCCAAATAGAAGTTGTCGTGAAAGCGCTCCCGCACGTCTTTGCGGGCAATCTTCAAGGCGTCGGTGTGGCCGACGACCATCAATTTCAGATCGCGGGCATCGGGCGAGCTCATGACTTTTGCAAACGCTTGGAGCAATTCCTGGGCGTCTTCCTTCAATTGTGCGTCGCCGCTGTCGAACAGCACGTCGTTGTCGAGCTTGGCGGCGCCAGTGGCGTCGTCGAATTGCAAGCTCGGATAGCGATGCGATAGATCCGCCAGTTGCTTGCTTAATCCCGGCGGCAGGCGGCGACCTTGGCCGTCGTACAACTCGCCTTCCATGGCGGCCAGGCGTTTGCGATCGGCGGTCGAGCGTTGATCGAGCGACGCCAATTGCTCTTCGGTCTGAATCAGCTTGTCCTCAAGCTGACGACTATGCGTTTTGAGGTTTTCCATCTGCGCGGTTGCGCGCTGTTTTGCTCCGCCAGGCAGCGGCATTGATCCTCCGCGGCAGCAAGCTGACTGCGCGGAACCATGCAGCCGGTGCTGCAGATCGTTGCCAATCCGAGGCAAAACAGAATTGTCCAGCGGCTCAAGACAGCCATCGTTCGACTCCTTTCGAACGTTAAAACGCAACCAGCAACAAGGAAGCTGCCGGTGAATCGTCGCTACTTATCAAACCATCCGATCGAATTTCCCAAGGCATCCATGATCGAACTCGAGACGGTCGACGGACCGTTCCAGCTCCACATATTTTTCAACAAGTCGTAAATCATCATGCCGCACAACAACAGGAACACGGCGCAGGCGATCAGGGCGACCACGTTCCAGGTTGAAAACGGCGCTTCCAGCGTGGCGGTCGCCGCCATCATGTTCGGGCTCGGTGCGACGGCTGTCGGCGCGGGCGAGAGCATCGGCACGTCGGACGCCGGTATCGCCACGGTTTCTTCTTCGACCAGTCCTGGCTGGGCCACCGGAGCGAACATGCCGGAGCTGATATCTTCATCCGAATCCAGCGCGATCACTTGCGAGCCGCTGTCGGAATCTTCCACGCCCGCTTCGGCAGCGGACGAAAGTTGAAATTCGTCTTCGACTTTCGAGCCGCTGGGCACTAATCCAATTCCGGTCGCTCCCGCTGCAATCGCCGGATTTTCTTCCAAGAGTTTTTTGGCGGAGCTGCCCAGCGTGAGCGGCTCTTCCAGCGACAATCCGCTGTCGGAAGGGCTGGCCAACATGATGCCGCTGTCGTTGGGACTTTGCGTGACGTCGCTGCCGCCGGGTTTGTCGGCGAAGACTGAATCTAAATCGTCTTCGCTGCCCAGCTTGATCGACGAGCCGCCGCTGGGCTTGGCCGCCTTTGGCTCCTCCGGCGCAACCAGCGTCAGTTCATCTTCGGAAAGCGTCAGCGCATCGGATCCAAACAATTTGTCGCTGCTGCCTGCGCCCGGGGGCTTCTTGGCGACGTCGGAACCGCTGGCCACCAGCTTCACGTCGCTTCCCTTGCCTTTGCCGCCGCCGATGCCCGAGCCCACGCCCGAACTCGATGTCAGCGTCAGTCCGCTGCCTTCCAAATTCAGCGCGCTTGAGCCTCCAGAAACTGGAGCGGCGGGCTTGGCCGCCGGATCGGCCAACACCATGTCGTCGTCGCTGCCGCCTACGCCTTCGGTCTTGCCGATCACCGTGCTGGGGCCATCCTTGGGCGGCTTGCCCAGCTCGATCTCGCTGAGCAAGATCGAATCCAGATCGTCGTTCAATTCCAATTCGACGTGACCCAGCGTGCTGTCCCACGATTCGCCGGATTTCTTCGGCTCGGTATGCAGCACGTCTTCCTCGCCGCCAGTGGCTGCGCCGGTTTCCTGGCGCAATTCGTCGCGAAGCTTTTCCACGTCTTCCTGCTTGAATTTCCAATCGGCGCCGTCGCGATAGGCGTACAGCTTCTTCCGGTCGCGCAGCGAGCCGATTTCCTCGGGGCTAACGCCCAAGATGCGGGCGGCTTCGTCTTGATCTACTAGTTTTTTTGCCATATCTGCCTCAACCGGGTTTTGCCAAGCCTCCGAGCGAACCTGGTCCGCCCTCTCGGCCACGCCGGCGAATCATCGAGTTTGCATTTGCGCGCGAATTTCGCGGGGCAATGGTTTGATGCCGTTATATTCGTCCAACTGCATGTCCCACGACAGGTTCCGCACGCTTTTCAAAGTCACGCTGCCCGTTGGCAGATCCAGGTGGTACACGCTCAGCACATGGGTCCGCGGATCGATCACCGTAAGCTGTTGCCGAGTATTGTCGATCTGTGCCGGAAAAGCGATCAGTTCCGGCGTCGACTCGTATACCTGCGGACGCTGGGCGAACACGAAAGCCTCGCGGCCGACCAGCATCCAGACAACCACGATTCCTCACGCCGCACCTGCGGCCCCATACAGCGTCGCCTTCATCGTTCGCCTTCCTTGGCTTGCGCTACGGCGAAGCCTCAACATCTATTCTAAAAGCCACAAATTGAATTTCAACAGACAAGTAGCCTGCCCAAACCTAATAACCGCACGGGGTTGACGCAGGAATCTGCGCGTGGAGGACCCCAGGGGGCGGAAAGTGTAGCCGGGGGCCAACGGGCCAGCAAGAGCGGTTGGAGGCTAGCAGACAGCAGGGAAATGGCCAATGACCAAATCCCAATGACCAATGAATAAGGAGGGCTATGCTCGCTATTTGGTCATTCGTGCTTGGTCATTGGTCATTTTTCTGGCATCAGGCCGCCCGGGCGATTCGGCCTTTCGAATCTGGGTCGTGCCGCGCCGTCAGCAGGTGGATAGCGGCGGTCAACTGGTGCAATGCCTGGTCGAATTGATGCGTTTCATTCAATAGCCGCAGATTGCTGTCCAACGAGCTTTGGAGCTTCACCAACTGGCCTTCGCCTTGCAGCAGGCCGGCCAGCGCTTCGACAAACTTGGCCAAGTGGGCATACAGGCCCGACACTTGATTGGCCATCGTTTGCACCTGGCTTTTGTGCTCTTCGCGTTGGGCCTGCAGTTCGCCCAATAGGCCCAGCAGCTTCTTCTCCCGCAACGTGTCGCTTTCGTCGAACCTCTGCTGCCACCGGGCCAGCGATTGCTCCCAGAGCTGGGCGTTGGCTTGAATTCGCTCTTCGCTCTGTTGCTGCAGCCGGTGGAAGGCGGTGGACCACAACTGCAGTTGCCGCTCGATGGTTTTATCCATGGCATGCAAAGTGGCGTGGCTGCCCGACTGCACGGCTTGCAGAAACGGCGTCAGGCTTTCGTCCACGACTTCAAAGCGGTTCAATAGCGCCAAATCAGTGCGGCGCGTGACCGATTTGACGATGCCCCGTTCGGCCCGTTCACACAGAAACAGGCTGAGCATCATGGTGATGGCCGCCGCCAAGGCCACGGTCGTGGTGTTGAACGCGGTGCCAATTTCGCCGATCACTTTGGCCAGGTTGTCGCCGATTTCATCGACCGACAGGCCGCCGAAGGCCGATCCGAAGTGGATCACCGTGCCCAAGATGCCCAACACCGGCGCCACCCAGCAGATAAAGCGAATCAAACCGTAATTGGCGTGCGTGTGTTCTTCATCTTGCGTGGCCAGATATTGCAGGTATTCGTTGAATCCGTCGGCGGAGCCTTTCTCTTGCAGATACGACAGTGCCTTGTGCAGCCGCTGGGCGATCCGCGACTTTTGCAGCCATTTGGGCTGTTTCTGCACCAGGGCAAACAATTCGGCGCTCTTGGCAACCGGTTCGCGTGTGGTCCGCGGCGGCAACCAATCCTGCCGTAGAGCGAACGATTCATAAGGAAACGACAGCGCGCGCAGCACGACATCCACGATGCCCCAGATGAAGAAGAAAACCACCACGTACTCGACGACGTGCTCCGTGGTGTAATGGTGCAACAGTGTGTTTTTCAGCAGCGGCTGATTGATCAGCAGATAGAATCCCACTGTCAGCAAAGCGCCCAGCGCCAGCGGAAAATCCAAATAATCGGTGAACGAACGCTTGCGCATCGCGGCCATAATTGAAATTCCCAGACTACGCGGAGATCGGCGCAGCAGCCGCGCACGCTTCGCGCGCAGTCGCCGCCCGGAAGATGTGAAAAATTGACCCGGAATGAGAAGGTGGCGAGCCCGTGGCGTCAAGGTCAATCGACCGCCAGCCGCACTCGCCATACTTTCCCACCCTACCCTGCTGCTGATGTCGGCGCTACAATCAAGCGATGATCGGGGTCCTTGCCAGCGGCGGATTGGATAGCGCGATTCTCGTTTCCCATTTGCTCGACCAAGGCGAGCGAGTCCAGCCATTTTACGTCCGCTCGAATCTTTATTGGGAAGCCGCGGAGCTGGCCGGCTTGCAAGCGTACCTGGCGGCCATCGCCACCGACAATTTGTTGCCGCTGGTCCAGTTGCTACTGCCGTTGGACGATCTGTACGCCGGCCATTGGAGCATCAGCGGCAGCCGCACGCCGGATGCGACCACTCGCGACGATGCCGTTTATTTGCCCGGGCGAAATCTGCTTTTGATCGTCAAGGCGGCTTTGTGGTGCCAGTTACATGGCATTGAGCGGTTGGCGCTGGGCGTGTTGGCGAGCAATCCCTTCGACGATGCCACGCCGCAGTTTTTCGCCGCCTTGGAGAACATTTTGCGGCAGATCGGCCAGCCGGCGCTGGCGATCGAGCGGCCTTTCGGCGGGATGCATAAGCGCGCCGTGATGGAATTGGGCCGGCGGTATCCGTTAGGATTGACCTTCTCGTGCATTGCTCCGGTCGACGGCCTGCATTGCGGCCGCTGCAATAAGTGCGCAGAGCGCCAGGCGGCATTCCAGATAATCGGCATGCGCGACCCGACGCGATATATTGTTCGAACCGAAGGGCCCGGCCTGGGGGCCGGGGCTAAACTTAACCCTGAATCCTGAACCCTTGCCTACCTATGTTCCGCGTTACTCGAGAAATCGATTTCTGCTACGGACATCGCTTGCTGGAATACGACGGCAAGTGCCGCCACTTGCACGGGCACAACGGCCGGGCGGTGATTGTCATCGAATCGCCCAAGCTCGATGCGCGCGGCATGGTTTTGGATTTCAACGACATCAAGCGCGTCGTGAGCCAGTGGATCGACGACAATCTCGATCACCGCATGCTGCTAAGGCGCGACGATCCGGCGGTGCCGCTGCTAGAGAAACTTGGCGAGCCGCTCTATCTGCTCGATGTGAATCCGACGGCTGAGAATATCGCCAAGCTGATTTTCGATTTCACGGCCAAGGCGGGGTTCCCCGTCGTGGAAACTCGCCTCTGGGAAACGCCGCGCTGCTTCGCGACGTACCGGAGCGAGTAAGCAAGCTGCCAAGTAGAGATCTTGGCGGTGAGAAACTCATCTGCGCAATAAAACAGTCCGGGCGGACTGCTGATGCAGCACCAACCCGGACCGTGGTTCCCCCCTGGGATGTCGGCGTCGATGTGCGTCGACCACCCGTGCGAGAGTAGATATCGGCCGGCTCGACTCTGCCGCTTTGGCAAATTTTGACGATTACGAAAAACAGACGGGGCCATTCGCCATCTTCTCTAAATTCTCGCGATACCCGCGGAATTAGCCTGCCAGGGCATTCCGCCTCATTGACCTTAACGATTACGTCGATCTTTAGGAGGATCGTCCGCCTCCATGGGGATGTTGCGCGCCGATTCGGGCTCGCGCTGTGCTATCAATCCGCCGGAACGCTCGCATGAAAAGGTCCACGGGGACCCCCGTCAATTTGTTGCCGCTTTTGGACGTGCTGCTGTGCACGATGGGCACGCTGATCGTCGTGCTGGGCGTGTTGAACCGCCTGGCCCGAAATCACTCCGTCGACCAGCACCGCGAAGAGATGGCGATCGCCAAGGAGCAGGTGACGCTGCGCATCGAGCAATTGACGACAGCCCGCGAAAAGACGATTGCCGATCTCGACGCGGCGCGCCGCCGGTTGAGCGGCATTGAAGATCACTCGCGGCAACTGGCCGACAAACTGAAAACTCTCGGCGCCGCTGCGCGGCAGTTGTCTTCCGACAAATCGGCCGACGATAAGCGCGACGCCCTGCGGCGCGAATTGAATCAATTGAATTCCGATCGGGCACAATTGGACAAGGATTTGCAAACCGCGCGAAACGCCGCCGTTCAGCACAAAGTGATGTTCTCGATCGTACCGTTCGACGGCGTTTACAAGACCAACCGCCGGCCGATCTACATCGAGTGCCGCGGCGATTCGATCATCTTGCAGCCTGAAGGCATCGTGCTCACGCCGCACGATTTTCTCGGGCCGTCGGGACCGGGCAATCCTCTGGCCTCGGCGTTGCGCAGCACAGGAGTATTGGAGCCAAACGCCGCCGCCGGGCGCGGATGTCAGCAACGACCCTTATCCGCTGCTGTTGGTGCGCCCTGACGGCATTATCGCCTATTATCTGGCGCACGACGCGATGGCATCTTGGAACGCGGAGTTTGGGTATGAGTTGATTAGCGCCGATGGCAAGCTGGAATTCCCCGCAGCTCCCGAGCCGCGCCTGGTCGAGATGGAGCGCCGTGCGGTGGACGAAGCCCGCCAGCGCCTGCAATGGTTGGCGCAAGTCAGCCCTGAGGCGTTTAAGCGCGAGCAAAAGGTTCAATATCGCGTCTCAGCCATTCGCGGCGGATTGGTGCGCGACGGCGCGCCCTCGCTGGGAAACGATCCTTTCGCCAACGATCCGCTAGGCGGGTTCGGCAAATCGGCCAGCGGCAACCCAGGCGGTCGAGGCGGCACAGACATGGGTCCCGGCGGCGGTGCCTATCCCACCGAATATCGAATGGCCGATGCGCGGGGCAACGCCGCGCTAGGCTTCGGAGGAAATGGAACCGGCGGGAGCAATGGCACTGGTTTTGGAGGAAATGGAACCGGCGCGAACAATGGCGCGGGCTCCGGGACAACTGGAAACGGCGGCAGCGATGGGGCCGGCTTTGGATCCGGCGGAAGTGGAAACCACGTCTTCGGCAATGGCGCGGCAGCAAACGACGCTCTTGGCAGCGGCAGCAACGGCGCAGGCAATGAAGCCGGAAATGGAACCGGTGGTCGCACCGGAAACGGCCAGCAGACATCGCTTGTTGGCCCGCGGTATTCGCAGTCCGGCGGATTAAATCCGCAAGGCGCCTACGGCGGCGGCGACAATTCGGGCGCTGGCGAAGGTCAGCGCGGCGGACCGCAATTAAGTGGCGCGGGGATGGCCGGCGCACGGGCGGCTCGCACAACGGGTCGGCAGAGGGCGCAACGCCCGGCGCCAACTCGCCGATGGCTGGCCGATTCGCGGCCGGCGGAAGCGGGACTTCCTCTGGCGGCACATCGAGCGCCGGCGGTTCGTTTGCCGAGGGCGATGCATCGGGAAACAACTCATCATCATCCGGCGGCTGCGCATCTGGCGGCGCGGCGTCGAGCTCGAACAGCGCGATGGGTCAGTCCGGAATGGCGGGTGGCAGCGACGCGAACCCAATGTCGTCTGGTATCCCATCGCCATCGCTCAACTTCAATGCAAATCAAGAGCGTAACTCTCGGAAGTTGGCCAACGAGCGCGGCCGCAACTGGGCGCTGCCGACCAATACGACCGCCTCTGTGCCGATTACGCGGCCGATCCGCATCGAGTGCTGGAACGATCGGCTGATTTTGGTGCCGGATTCGCGCGATCAGCAGCCGCAAGTGATTCCGCTGGCCGACCGAACCGACGAAGCGGTCGATCAATTGGTGGCCGCCGTGCGCGTGCACACGCAAGGTTGGGGCCAAGCCGGACGCAGCATGTATTGGAAACCGCAACTATTGTTGGACGTCAAACCGCAACCCGAAGCCGAATCGCGCACCGCCGATCTGCAAGTGCTGCTGGCCGACAGTGGACTCGATGTAAAGCGAAAATGATTCTAACAACGGACAACCGGCAACGGACAACGGACCATCATGGAACATACTGAAGCCCATGAATCGCTCGGCACCGACTCGTTTCTCGACGTGACGGTCAACATCGTCGGCATTCTGATCATCCTGGTGATGGTGGTCGGAATGCGGGTGCAAAAAGGTCCGGCGATCGCCGTGCCGCACGACGATGCGTCGCAGGCGGAAATCTCGGCGCTCAGCCGCCGCTCGGCCGAAATCGAATACGACGCCCGCCGCACGCAACAGCAACTGGCCGACGTCGAGCATGAAATTGCCGCCCGAAGCGCAGAGCGCATGGCGCTGGCGACCGCCATTGCGGCGGCGGAAAAGAACATCACCGATCACCGGGCTAAGCTGGACGGCTCGCAGCAGGAAGATTTCGATCTGCGCCGGCAGGTCGATGAAACGCGCACCGCGGTAGAAAACGAAAAGAAACAGCTCGCCGATCTGCAGGCGCAAAAGTCTCCCGTCGAGGAGATCAAGCACTATCCCACTCCGCTAAGCCACACGGTGTTCGGGCATGAAGTTCACTTTCAGCTTCAGGGCGGGCGGATCGCTTATGTGCCGCTGGACGATTTCATCGAGGACGTGCGCGAATATGCGTTCCGCCGGATCGAATCTCTCCGAGGTCACCGACAAAGTGGGAGTGGTCGGGCCGCGCAACGGCTTCGAATTCCGCTACACGGTCGATCTGATCACCGACCGCGGCCGCGGCGTAGTGGGGATGCGCACCAAAGAGTGGCAGCTCGTGCCGGTCGGCATGCAAATGGGGGAGACCCCCGACAAGGCCCTCTCTTCATCTTCGCAATTCCGCTGGGCGCTGGCGAGCCACAGTCCGAAGGACACGACGGTCACGCTGTGGACCTATCCCGATAGTTTCGCTCAGTACGAGCAACTCAAGGAAGAATTGCACCGCATGGGTTACGCCACGGCGGGCCGGCCCCTGCCAGTGGGCGTGCTGATCGGCGGCTCGGACCACGGCACGAAATCGTCGGCACAGTGAGGAAAAGAGACGAGGGGCGAGAGGCGAGGGGCGAGAGAGAAAATCTTTGTTTGACGTCTCTCGCCTCTCATCCCTCGTCTCTCGTCCCTTCTTCTAGGCCGTGCTCGACCGTCGCGCAGATTCGATCGAGTTCATCCATTGAGATCGCCAGCGGCGGCATGATCACCACCACGTTGCCCAGCGGGCGAAGCAGCACGCCGGCGGCCATCGCGGACTCGCACACCCGCCAGCCGCGGCGCTCTTCCCAGGGAAAGGGTTCCTTGGTGTTTTTGTCGCGCACCAGCTCGACGCCGGCGATCATTCCACACTGCCGCACGTCGCCCACGTGCTTGTGCTGGGCGATCCGCGACAGATGCTCTTTCAGCCGCGCGATCTTCGGCTGAATATTCTCCAGCGTTCGCTCCTCTTCAAAAATGCGCAGGTTTGCCAACGCCACCGCCGCCCCCAACGGATTGCCGCCGTAGGTGTGGCCGTGGAAGAACGATTTTGATTCGGAATATTTTCCCAGAAAAGCGTTCCAGATTTCGTCGGTCGCGAGCGTGGCGGCCAGCGGCAGGTAGCCGCCGGTGATTCCTTTTGCCAGGCAGAGAAAATCGGGCGTGACCTGTTCGTGCTCGCAGGCGAACATTTTTCCGGTCCGGCCGAAGCCGACGGCCACTTCGTCGGCGATCAGCAGCACGTCGTACTTGGTGCACAGCTCGCGCACGCCGCGCAGATAACCGGCCGGGTGCACGATGATGCCCGCCGCACACTGCACCAAGGGCTCCAGCACCAGCGCGGCGATGCGCTGATGATTTTCCGCCAACACTTGCTCGACGGTCCCCAAGTAATGTTTCAGGGCGGACTGCTCCGTCACGCCTTGCGGCAAGCGATACATATCCGGCGCCGGCACGCGGATCACGTCGAACAACAGCGGCTCGAACATGGCCGTGAAGCGATCGACGCCGCCGACGCTGATGCCCCCCATCGTGTCGCCGTGGTAGGCGTCGCCCAGCGCCACGTAGAGCGTCTTCTCCGGCCGCGGATCCTTTCGCTGCCGCCAATACTGAAACGCCATTTTCAAAGCGACCTCGACTGCGGTCGCGCCGTCGTCGGAGAAGAACACATGCTTCAGCCCCGCCGGCGCGATGTCGATCAATCGCCTCGCCAGCTCAATGGTCGTGGGATTCGACATCCCCAGATTCGTCACGTGCGCCACGCGCTCGAGTTGCTCCTTGAGCGCCGCGTCGAGCTTCGGGTGGCGATGGCCGTGCAAATTGCACCACAGGCTGCTGGTGGCGTCGAGATATTCGCGGCCGTCGATATCGACCAGCGTACAGCCGCAGGCGCGCTCGATGATCAGCGGTTGATACTCCGCCATCTGCGTGAAAGCGTGCCAGACAATTTCGCGGTCCCAGCGGCGCAATTGATCGTGCGAAATCGGCGTCATCGGGTTCACCACTCGACGATGACCGGCGCGCACAGCGCCAATTTGCAACACCTGCGCCGCGTTGCCATCGACCACGGCAATCTCCAGATAACCGCTGGAACCGACCAGGGCCGTCAGCTCCTGGGGCTTTCGTTCCCCATAGGCGTGAGCAAGCGCATTCACAACGCTATCGGCCGCCCAAACTCGAACTCGGGCGATATGCACTTCGGGGGGCAACATGCTGGCCGGGATATTTGTGATTAAATTGCCGAAGCGATCGACCCATCGCACGGTTCCTTCGATGCGGTTGGCCGCGCACCGCGCCTCCGGCCAATCGAGCATGACCAACTCTTGCGCGGCCGGGCCCAATCGCTCCGGCTCGACGCCCAAGCTCAACTGCGCCGCGACGGGGGCCAAAATATCACGGCCATGAAACGTGTGCGAAACGGTAGGCATCCAATAATCGACGTTCGCCAATTCGATGATTCGCGCCGGCCGATTGCGGATCGCCAGCAAACTCAGCAATCCGTTATCGGGCGCCAGATATTGCTGATCGCCGATGCGTGCATAAACCAGCCGCCGCGACGTGCCGACGCCCGGATCGATTACAGCCACATGAATGGTTCCCGGCGGAAACCAGGGGGTGGCCTCGGCCAACAGCACCGCGCCGTGGCGCACATCCTGCGGCCCGACTTCGTGCGAAATATCCACGATCCGCGCCGCGGGATTGATGCCCAGAATCACTCCCTTCATCGCGGCAGCATAGGGGCTAGCAGAGCCGAAGTCGGTCGTGAGCGTGATAATAATTGCCATACATTCACTTTTCACCGACATTACATCTTTGCGACCAACTCCAAGCAAATTTCGCGGAAGCGCGCGGGATTGATGTTGGCGTTGCGCTTTTTGGCCTGACCGATCAAGCTGGCCGCGGCTTGCACTTTGCCCGACTTGATGTCGGCCACGATCTTTGGATTCGCCGCCAGGATTTCGCCCGCCATGGCGACCAGTTCCGATTCGTCCACTTTGGCGATGCCCAGCGCCGCGACGGCATCGCCGACGGATTTGCCTGTGAGCATGGCGGCAAAAACCTCGCGGGCGCGGCTGGTGTTGAAGTCGCCGGCCTGGACGCGCTTGATCAGATTGGCCAATTCCTCGGCGCAGTACCGGGAATTTTTCGATCGGCGTCTCCAGTTCGTTCAGCACGCGCAGCACGTCTTGCGCAACCCAGTTGGCGGCGGTCTTGCCGTCTCCGGTGAGCCCGGCAAGCTTGACGAAGTATTCCACCAGCGGCCGGCCTTGATTCACAATCACGTCGCTGTCGTAGGCCGTGATGCCGTAGGTTTTCTCCAGCCGCGCGCACATTGCGCCGGCAGTTCACCCAGGGAGGAACGCACCTGTTCTACTTTTTCCGCCGTCACCGTGACCGGCACTAAATCGGGCTCGGGGAAATATCGGTAATCGCTCGATTCTTCCTTGTGCCGCTGGGCGCGGGTGAGATTGGCCTCGTCGTCCCAGCCGCGCGTTTGCTTGGGTCGTTTGCCCATTTCGACGCGATCTTCCTGCCAGACATCGTATTGGCGCTTGGCTTCGTATTCCAACGCCCGTTCGACGGCGCGGAAGCTGTTCATGTTTTTGATTTCCACGATCGGCGTTTTGGCCAGCCGGCCGTCGGGCTGCGGAATGTGCAGGTTCACATTGGCGTCCACGCGCAAGCTTCCCTCCTGCATGTTGCAATCCGACACGCCCAGGTACATCAACAGCAGTTTCAACTCGGTGAGATATGCTTTCGACTCCAGCGCCGAGCGCATGTCGGGCTGGCTGACGATTTCCAACAGCGGCGTGCCGGTGCGATTCAGGTCAATGCGGCTGTCGTCTTTGCCGGCCGCTTCGTCATGCATGCTCTTGCCGGCGTCTTCTTCCAAGTGCGCGCGAATGATGCCGACTCGTTTGGTTTGAAAGCGCCCTTTCGGATCGCTGATTTCCAAATAGCCGTCGTGCGAAAACGGCAGATCGTACTGACTGATCTGATATCCCTTGGGCAAATCGGGATAGTAATAATTCTTACGATCCCACTTGGTGAATGGCGCGATGGTGCAATTTAGCGCCACGGCGGTCTTGAGGCTCAGTTCGAACGCTTCGCGATTCATCACCGGCAGCGTGCCGGGCATGCCGATGCACACGGGACAAGTCTGTGTATTCGGCGGCGCCCCAAACTTCGCGCTGCACCCGCAAAACAGCTTGCTCGCCGTGAGCAATTGCACGTGCACTTCCAGGCCGATGATGGTGGTGTATGCGTCGGGCATGCCGCTGGCGGTAGTCGGGGTCTAGGGAACGCAGATGAACACGGATGAACTCAGATGAACACAGATTTGGATCTTAATTATGTGATGACTGTGCCAATGGATTTACGATTCGCTTAATTTCAATTCTTGGCGTACCGAAGTTGATGAGAAGGCCGATTTGGTATCCTGTTGCTCTTAGATGGTTGATGCATTGCGCTCGATGGGCGTCGTCCAGCGCCTTGGCGGCCTTTAACTCGACAGGCACGCAGTCTTCGACCACTAAATCAGCGACATAGACTCCGACCACGTGATCGTCGTAGTAGACATCTACGGGTCGCTGTTGGTCCACGCGAAGACCACTCTTTGTCAATTCGTGAGCCAGGGCATTCGCATACACCTTTTCCAGAAATCCAACGCCCAGCGTATTCGCAATCGAATACGCGCAACCGATGATTCTCTCGGTGATCTGATTTATCCTTTCCTCTCGTTGCTGATCTGTGTTCATCTGAGTTCATCTGTGTTCTCTTGATCATCAATTCAGTGCGGCGGTTTTCGCGTGTGCCAGTCGGTGGCGGTTTGGAACATGTGGGCGGCGCGGAGCAGGCGATCCTCTTCCAGCGGCGGGCCTTGCAGTTGCAGTCCGATCGGCAACCCGCTTTTGCTGAATCCGCAGGGGAACGAAATTCCGCCGACGCCTGCCAAGTTGGCGCTGACGGTGTACAGATCGACCAGATACATCGCTAGCGGGTCGTCGCTTTTTTCGCCGATTTTGAAGGCGGGGGTGCTCGTGACAGGGCCCGCGATCAGGTCGACTTCTTTGAACGCGTCGTCGTAATCCTGGCGGATCAGGCGGCGCACTTTCAGCGCTTTGAGATAGTAGGCATCGTAGTAGCCTGCGCTCAGGGCGTATGTGCCCAGCATGATGCGGCGTTTCACCTCCGCCCCGAATCCTTCGGCGCACGATTGTCGGTACATCCGCACCAGCGGGTTGTCCAATTCTTCCAGCGCCGCGGTTTTTCCGGCCGCTTGCAATTGTTTGGCTTCCTCGGCCAGGCGTGCGTTCATTTTCGCCACGTCGGTGCGATAGCCGTAGTGCACGCCGTCGTAACGCGCCAAATTGCTCGAGGCTTCGCAGGGCGCGATGATGTAGTAGGTGGCGACGCCGTACTTCGCGTGCGGCATCGAAAGTTCTTTGACTTGCGCCCCGAGCGATTGATACACGCCGAACGCCTCGCGCACGGCGGATTCCACTTCAGCGTCGAGGCCGGGCCCGAAATGTTCGCGCACCAAGCCCAGGCGCAGACCGTCGAGCGGCTTGTTGATGGTTTGCGAATACGGCGGCACGGGCACTTTCAACGACGTCGAATCGCATGGATCGTGGCCGGCAATGGCTTCCAGCAACAGTGCGGCATCTTCCGCGGTGCGAGCCAACGGCCCGATCTGATCCAAGCTGCTGGCAAACGCCACCATTCCATAGCGGCTCACGCGGCCATAGGTCGGCTTCATTCCAGTCACGCCGCACAGGCCGGCGGGCTGGCGGATCGAGCCGCCGGTGTCGGTGCCGATCGACAGACAGGCCATTCGCGCCGCCACACTGGCCGCCGCGCCGCCGCTGGAGCCGCCGGGAATGCACTCGAGATTCCATGGATTCCGCGTGGGAAAGAACGCGGAGTTTTCGTTGGAGCCCCCCATCGCGAACTCGTCCAGGTTCGTGCGCCCCAGGAAGACAGCGTCGGCGGCCCGAAGCTTTTGGATAATCGTGGCGTCGTACGGCGGCCGGAAATCGGCCAGTATCTTCGACCCGCAGGTTGTGAGTTCGCCTTTGGCGGAGATTAGATCCTTCACAGCGACCGGCAGACCGGCAAGCAAACCGACCGAGTGCTTTTTGGCGCGACGGTCGTCGATCGCATGCGCCTGCTTGAGCGCAGCGTCGGCGTCGTAGCGCAAAAACGCCTTTACTTTGGGATCGCACTTTTCAATCTGCGCGATGAACGCCTGGGTGATTTCCACCGACGTTAGCCGGTGGGCGTTCAGATCGGCCAATAGCTCGGTGGCGGTGCGGTCGACCAGCGACATGGCGGCATCAAAGGAAAAAAGGCGAGGGGCAAGAACAAAAATGATCCTCGCCTATTGAATCGCTTGCGCGGCGATTCCGCAAGCCGCCGCGCTATTCGCCCAATACGGCCGGCACCAAATAGAATTGCTCATCGTGCTGCGGAGCGTTCGCCAGCGCCTCGGCGCGATCGAGCGATGGCCGAACTTCATCGGCCCGAAAAACGTTGGTCATCTCGACGGCGTGGGCCATCGGCTGAACCTTCCGAAAGTTAAGTTCATCGTCCAACTCGCCCAATTGTTCGACGTACGCCACGATGCCGCCGAGCTGCTTGGTCATCCGATCCAACTCGTCCGGCGAAAGCAAGAGCCGCCCCAGCAGCGAAACTTTTTCGACGTCTTGGCGAGTAAGGGCCATGGGAAAGGCAGAAGGCAGAAAGCAGAAAGCAGAATTATTCGGCGGTGGCCTTTGCGGTTTTGCCTTCGGAGGAAAGCTTGAACGGGGCGCGGCGCACTAGCTTCGTGACCGAGCCGCTGCGGATGCATCGGGCACAAACCAGCATGGTGGTGCTGGTGCCGCGGCCGATGGTAACGCGCAGCCGCTGCAGGTTCGGCTTGAACCGCCGCCGCGCGATGCCGGTGACCTTGGTGCCGACGCCGCCTAAGTACTTGGCCTTACCGCGGGTCGTTACTCGATTCCCGGTGGTGGCCGTCTTGCCGCAAACTTGACACTGCCGCGCCATCGCAAACCTCAACTTCTCAATTTTCACGTGCCAGAAAATGTAAACGACCATTGTACCTGTTTGAAGCCGTCCCACAAGCCGGAATCGATCGCACTGCGACTGTCATCCTCGCACCAGTCGCAGCACTTCGTCCAGCAAAAGACCGTTGGTGCCGATGCCTTCACCGGCGGCAATGGTGACGTTGCCTTTCCAATCCGTGAAGGTTCCACCGGCCTCTTGCATGATGGGGGGCAGTGGCGCCGCGTCCCAGAGAAACATGGCCGGGTCGACCATCACGTCGGCGCGGCCGGTGGCCAATAGCAGATAACCAAAGCCGTCGCCCCAGGTGCGGCCGACTCGTGCGGCTTTGGTCAAGCGCTCAAACACGTCGAGCGAACCGCGCTTGTGGAAGCCGGTCAGGCCGCTGGTGCAAAACAGCCCTTCGGCCAACGTTTTTGTTTGCGACACGCGCGCGGGTTTCGGCGGCTGGCTGGCGCGCACGTGCCAGGCCCCCTGCCCCCGGGCGGCGTAAACCATTTCGTCCATGGCGGGCACGTAGATCACGCCGATGCGGCTTTCGGCTTCATGTTCCACACCAATCAGCACGCTATACAACGGCACGCCGTAGATGAACGACTTGGTGCCGTCGATGGGATCCAAAATCCAGCGGACGCCCGAGCTTCCCGGCTGCTCGCCGAATTCCTCCCCCAAAATGCCGTCTTGCGGAAACGAGGCGGCGATTTGCTCGCGCAGCAGTTGCTCCGCTTCGCGGTCGGCAACGGTCACCGGCGAAGCATCCTGCTTCAGGTCCACTTTCAGGCCGTCTTGCCGAAAATAGCGCAGCGTCAAGCGGCCGGCTTCGCGTGCCGCGTCACAGGCAAGTTTCAAACGTGGTGTAAGCTCATCGGCCATGCAGACAAGTTAACCGGCGGGCAGCATGCTGCCAACGGTAGGTGAAGGGGCGACAGATGGATCGCGAGAGCAGAGACAGCCGAGCGGGCGAAAGGATCGAGGAACGGGGGACCGAACGTTTCCCTCGTTCCTCGTTCCTTGGCGCCTAACTGGCGACGTGGGCGCCGTCGGGCCGGCACTGGTCGAATCGACGGTCTCGCCTGTGCGGCGACGCCCCGGCATGAGCGCCGACAGCCTGATGTTGGCAAGCTGTCGCCGCGCGGTGTTGCAAACCTCATCCAGCGCGGCGGTGAGCTTGGCCATCGCATCGGCGGACAAGCCCTCTACGGCCGGCGGTTTGGCATTCAGCGGACCATCCACCGCTTCGATCAAATCCAAAAGCGAAATCTCGTCCGGCGATTTTCGTAACACATAACCGCCGTCCACGCCGCGGGTGGATTTCAAAATGCCGTTGGTGACCAAATTGCGTAGAATCTGCAACAGGAAACGTTCTGGCATGCGGCCTTGTGCAGCTAGCCGGCTGCACGGAACTGGCGTGTTGGGCTCGGCTTCAGCCAATTGCAAGATCGCCTGCAAGGCATAGCCCACAGTACGCGAGAGCTTCATAGCAGTGGCCTTCCAATCTGCGACCGAAGGCCTGACCACAATTCCTTTGCGATCAATCCGCTATGCCCGATTTAATTCCCAAACCTGCATAGCGCGGCCTACGATCCTGCTGTAGGGGTGAACTATATGTTTGACGTGTTTGCTCCCCGCTGTCCCTTTAAGTCGTTCGACTCGTTCGACGACAAGCGAATGAAGCACACTGTTTGCCACCTCCTTTCTGCGAATAGATGCCAAACGATTGTTGACGCGTCCGACAAGAACGTCGAACTTCGCTATCCGACACGACGAATTGCCTAGCTGGCTCGACGTGCTTCTTCCCCTAGACAAGCAGGATAATATCCACCCCGCTGCAGAATGTCAAACATTTCCCCCAGGTGGAAGCGATTTGCTCAGAGGCCGACGTGAGAGCCGGTCGTGTCAATTGGTTAGTTTGCCCTGCGAGGCGGCCTGCGGCACCACCTCGGCCTGCCGCCGACGTTCCCGCCATAGAGCATGCCAAAACAGCATGGCTGCGCCGATGACCAATAGGCTGTCGGCGATGTTGAATACCGGCCAATCGAAGCCGATGGCGCGAATTTCGAAGTGCATCCAATCGCGGACTGCATAGACACGGTCGCCGGCTTGATGCGCGGCGGTGGCCACATGCCAAGTCAGCCCCGGCAGCCCCAGGCGATCGTAGAGATTTCCGAAAATTCCCCCCATCACCAACCCCAGCGAGCACGTCAGCCACGGGTCCCGCGCCCCTCCGGCCAGGAACAGCCAATAGATGATGCCTGCCGCGGCCAGCATCGACAATGCCGCAAATGCCCAGGTCATGCCGTGCCCCAGTCCGAAAAGTGCGCCTTCGTTGACGCTTTTGGTGAGGCTGAAAACGCCAGGCACGAGCACAATGGTAGCGCCATCGAACGACTGGGGCCCCTCTTTCGACAACTCCGCAAAGATCCAATGCTTGCTCGCCAGATCGATGGCACTGCCGCCGGCGGCCAGCGCGAGGAACAAGAGCAAGCGCGAAAGTGGCACAGGAATTTCAGCCATCCGTGATCTCGCGGATCGAGCGACTAGCAATTAGCGATCAGCAACTATGCCGACAAAAATTATCAGCATCCCTGGAATCATGCAATCGGACTTCCGGCTAGCCGCTAATTGCTAGCCGCTAGTTGCCGCTCTTAGCCCTTGGCTTCCATGGCGGAGGCGCACTTCACGCACAGTGCCGTGTAAGGGATGGCCTGCAAGCGCAATTTGGGAATCTTCGCGCCGCACTCTTCGCAGTCGCCGTAGGTGCCGGCTTCGATGCGCTCCAGCGCCGACTCGACGGCCGTCAACGTACCCTCCTCGTTCTCCATCAGGCTGAGGGTAAATTCCTGCTCGAAATTATCGCTGCCCAGATCGGCCATGTGGATCGGCATGCTCGACAAATCGCCGTTGGCCTCGGCGCGATTCTTCTTCAGCGCCGCATCGGCCAACTGGTTCACGTCCCCCCGCAGGCGTGCCCGCAACGACACCAACAGTTCCTTGTATTCCTTCGTCTCAGCCTTCTTCATCGTTCAAATCTCCGAGCGGTGAAAACTCTGGGGAGGATCGGTTCGGTGCTGACAGACTTGCGATTATAGATGCCCCGCCACAGGGTGTCAAAGGTCCGGTATTCATCGGCTCGTAGCGCAGATCGGACTATTTGGTGATTTGCCGCGGCTGCGCACCATCCCCCTTTCGGCTTTCGGATTGTCGCTAGCTAATCTAAACTAAAATGTTTGGGCCCTTTCAGCACTTATCACAAGGCGCGACTTATTAGCGTGGTTTCAAAAACCGCCGTCGCTTTCCAGCGGTGCGTTTCGCCCGATTGTGGGACCACTTACGGCGTGGACGAAGCGCGCGTGGCCTGCCAGTGCGGCCACTTGCTCGACGTCGCGTACGAGTGGGATCGTCTGCGCCCGCCCAGCGAGCTGAAGTGGTTCGAAAGCAAATGGTCGCGCCGCAACGAGCCGCTTTCCTTCAGCGGCGTGTGGCGGTTCCGCGAACTGCTCCCTTTCGCGCCGCCGGAGATGGCGGTCACGATCGGCGAAGGCCAGACCCTGCTGCAAAACGCATCGGCCGTGGGGAAATACGTGGGGCTCGATCGCGGCCAACTGTTTTTGCAATACGAAGGGATGAATCCCTCGGGCAGCTTCAAAGACAACGGCATGTCGGCCGCGTTCACTCACGCGCGGATGATCGGCGCCAAGCGCGCCGCCTGCGCCTCGACGGGAAACACCAGCGCCTCGCTGGCGCTCTATTGTGCCGTCACCCGGTTGATGAAGGGCATCATCTTCATCGGCTCGGGAAAGATTTCCTACGGCAAGCTTTCACAGGCGCTGGACTACGGCGCGCTGACGGTGCAAATCGCCGGCGATTTCGACGACGCCATGCAGCGCGTCAAAGAAGTTTCCGCCCAGTTGGGAATCTACCTGGTCAACAGCGTCAATCCGTTCCGGCTCGAGGGGCAGAAGACCATCATGTTCCGCGTGCTGGAAGCGCTCCGCTGGGAAGTGCCCGATTGGATTGTCGTGCCCGGAGGGAATCTGGGAAACTCCAGCGCAGTTTGGCAAAGCGTTTTCCGAACTGAAAGAGCTGGGCCTGATCGACCGAATTCCGCGGCTAGCCGTCATCAATGCTGCTGGGGCCAATACGCTCTACGAGCTATTTGAGCGGCGCGGACTGCGCTGGAACGGCGGGCGGCCGGATGAGCAAATTGTTACTGACTATTACGCCGAGTTGGACGCCGCCCACCGCCGCGCCGACACCATCGCCAGCGCCATCGAAATCAATCGCCCCGTGAACCTGGAGAAGTGTTTGCGTGCCTTGGATGTGTGCGACGGCGTGGTGCGCGAAGTGACCGAGCAGGAAATTCTCGACGCCAAAGCTCAAGTTGGCGCCGGTGGGTTGGGGTGCGAACCGGCCAGCGCCGCCAGTGTCGCGGGGGCCAAAAACCTCGTGGCCGAAGGCGTAATTGGCCGCGAGCAGCGCGTGGTTTGCATTCTGACCGGCCATCAACTGAAAGACCCAACTGCCACCGTCGCTTATCACACGACCGATCAAGAACAGTTCAACAAAGTGCTCGGCAGCCGCGGCGTCAAGCGCGCCTCCTTTGCCAACCGCGCCGTGTCGGTCAACAACGACCTCGACGAAATCATCAAAGCCATCCAACTCTATAGTTAGCCCGACGGTGTCAGTCGGGTACAGCGCAGCGAACGAAAATCATGCCCGCCACCCCTCTCAAGATTGCCGTTCACGGCGCCGCCGGCCGCATGGGCCAGCGTCTGATCGCGCTGGGTTCGGCCGATAGCGATTTGAAGATCGTTGCCGCCCTGGAATCGGCCGGCCATCCAAAACTGAATCAAGATGCGGGAACGATCGCCGGCGTGGGACCGATCAATGTGCCGCTGGCTGCAGCGCTTTCGGCGCCGGTCGATGTGGTGATCGATTTCTCCATCCCGGCGGGCACGATGGCCATTCTCAAAACATGCCTCGAAAAGAAAATTCCGCTGGTCGTGGCGACCACCGGCTTGGATGCCGGCCAGCAACTGGCGGTGCGCGAAGCGGCCAAATCCATCCCGCTGCTCTGGTCTCCCAGTATGAGCCTGGCGGTGAACGTGGCAATGAAGCTGGCCGAGATCGCCAGTCGGGCGCTGCGCGATCATCCCAGCGGCGCGGACGTGGAAATCATCGAGCGGCATCACCGCTTTAAGGAAGACGCCCCCAGCGGCACGGCGTTGAAATTTGGCCAGATCATCGGCGACGCGATGGGAATTACCAAATCGCGCCACGGCCGCGAAGGCCGCCCGGGCCAACGCCCGCACAATGAAATTGCGTACCACGCCGTGCGCACTGGCGATAATCCCGGCGAGCACACGATCGTGTACGGGCTGTTGGGTGAGACGCTGGAACTTTCGGTGCGCGCCACCAGCCGCGATTGCTATGCTCATGGCGCACTTGCGGCTGCGAAATTCTTGATCGGCAAGCCCGCGGGTTTGTACAACATGAACGACGTGCTGGGACTGCACTAAGGCGGAATTTGGAAGGCGGAGGGCGGAAGAGAGGAGTTCGTGAGAAGAGGGCATTATGAAACATACGGATTTGCGCGATCGGACAAAGCGATTTGCGCAGCGGATCGTCCGAATGTTTATGAGTTTGCCTAAGGGCCGTGCTTCTGATGTATTGGGAACCCAATGCTTGTGAAGTGGCACATCCGTCGCAGCAAATTTTAGGGAGGCCTCCCGAGCCAGATCGAATAAGGAGTTCCTCTCAAAACTCGGCACTGTCGAAACCGAACTCGATGAAACAGCCCTGTGGTTAGATCTGATCGTCGAGTCCGACTTGTTGCCGGCAACTCGCATGGCGCCGCTGCAAACGGAAACCGAAGAACTCTTGAAGATCGTGGTGACGATTATCAAGAACCGTAAGCGTCGTCGAGATTAGGGTTGTCATTCCGCCTTCCCCCTTCCGAATTCCGCCTTAAGCAACATGGCCAAATGTGAAGAAGGCTACCTGTGCGACGTTTGCGGCGCCGACGTGGCGGAGATCACCGACAGCGATCTGTATCTGCGCTACGTGATCGGCGAAGTCGATCCCGAAACGCTGCACACGCTCCGTGAGCGCCACATCCGCTGCAATCCGGTGCTGGCGCAATTCATCAAGGACGATGATTTCGAACCGGTGGTGGTCGACGGCGAATTCGACAAGCGCAAGCTCGACGCCAATTATGTGCGCGAGCGGCAATCGCTGGTTACCCGCGGCTGGCGGCGGCTGAAGGAAATCGCCGGCCTCGATCTGCCCATCATCGACTACCCGCTCCCGGAAGTTCGTGCTGCAATTGAGCAGCGCTTGAAATAGGAATTAGCGCCCCTTGGCAAATGGTGTAGTCTGCCGCAGTCGTTGTGGTTAACTAAATCAGGGCGAACGTTCCTTTGACGATGTCGTCGCCGCAAGCTAACTCCAGATCGTCGATCAGCATGGCGCGATGGTCGTTGGCCCTGCTGTTGGCGATCAATCTGTTTAATTACATCGATCGCTATGTGCTGGCAGCGGTGGTGCCGCTGTTGCGCAAAGAATTCTTTACAGCAGATTCCACCAACGTCGATGCGAAGTTAGGTTTCTTGGCGCAGGCGTTTCTGGTTTCATATTTGGTCACCGCGCCCTTGTTTGGTTGGCTGGCCGATCGCTGGTCGCGATGGTTGATTGTTGCCGGCGGCGTAATTGCATGGAGCCTGGCGTCGGGAGCATCGGGCCTGGCCATGACGTACATGGCGCTACTCATTACGCGGATGTTTGTCGGCGTCGGCGAGGCGGCGTACGGGCCGGTCGCGCCGACGATCATTTCCGATCTCTATCCAGTCGAGCGCCGCGGCCGTGTGCTGGCCTGGTTTTATCTGGCCATGCCGGTCGGCAGCGCCCTGGGCTACACGCTGGGGGGCGTCGTGGCGGAGCACTGGAGCTGGCGGTGGGCGTTTTATCTGTCCCTGCCGCCGGGAATTATTCTCGGCGTGCTGGCCCTGATGATGCGCGAGCCATCGCACCGAAAACTGTCGCCCAAAATTCAACGCTCGGCCACCTGGGCCGATTACCGCGTCATCCTGAAAACTCCTTCCTACATCTACAACACGATCGGCATGACGTTGATGACTTTCGCCGTGGGCGGACTGGCTTACTGGATGCCCGACTACGTACACACCTTTCGCCGCGCCGGTGATTTAGAGCATGTCGCCTTCACGTTCGGCGCCATCACGGCCGTGGCGGGCTTGATCTCGACGTTGGCCGGCGGCTGGGCCGGCGACAAGTTGCGCTCGCGCTATGGCGGTTCGTACTTTCTAGTTTCCGGCTGGGGCATGCTGGTGGCAGTGCCGCTATTTCTGGCGGCGCTGTTTGTGCCCTTCCCCGCCGCCTGGGTGCTGATCTTCATCACCGAGTTCTGCCTGTTCTTCAACACAGGCCCGAGCAACACGATTTTGGCAAACGTGACGAATCCCGCCGTGCGCACCTCGGCCTTTGCGCTGAACATCTTCATCATTCATGCGCTGGGCGATGTGATCTCGCCGCCGTTGATCGGCTGGATTTCCGATCTGACCGGCGGCAACATGAACGCCGGCTTCGCCGCCGTGTCGCTGGCGATGTTCCTCAGCGGCGTGTTTTGGCTGCTTGGTTCGAAGCATCTGGCGCAGGATACGGCGCAGATCAGCAGCGCCGAGATCTAATTGGCGCGATGCCACTATTTCAGCATTTCAAGCAAGCGATCCAAAAACGGCGCTTGCTCGGGATGAATCAGCTTCCGGGCTTCGTCCAGTGGCAGAAACTCCGCGCGATCGATTTCCCAACACGCCGGCTGCGGGGCGGCGTCGGTCAGGCCTTCGACGGCGAAAGCGTGAACTCGTTTGCGACTCTTCGTGTAGTCGATGTGCCCCAGCGGCGTGAGGCTGCCGACATCGACGGCCACACCGGCTTCTTCTTGCGTTTCGCGCACGGCGGCGTCAATCAGCGATTCGCCCGGGTCGGGCAATCCCTTGGGAATGCTCCACGGTGCGCGGCGGTTGTAGTTGCCCGAGGGGTGCACCAGGAGCACTTCGATCTGATCGCTATTGCGCCGCCAGACCAGCGCGCCTGCCGATTCCTTCATGGGGAACTCCTGCGCCTAACCAACGTGTCGGGTTCCATTTAGCGGCTATAGAAAGAACACTTGGAAGGGAATCTCGCCGCTTGGTTGCACCTCATTTTAGCGTTTGTTAGATTGATTGACTGCAGTTTCGAAACCGTCGCACCATCTCACTTTTCCTTCAGCAGCTTATAGACCTGCTTAAAACGTTCGCCCCGCGGCTTTGCTGCGGCATCTCTGGCGCGCGTCGTTGAAGGATTTCTCGTTCTCCCGTTCCGGTATCGCTCCAGGCAGCTCCATGATTTTCATCCAATTCCGTCGCACATTTTCGTTCGGTTTGGCGTTCATCTTATTGAGCGGCGTCGCAGCCCAGGCCGCGCCGATCGCCTACCTGGTAGCCGACACCAACGGCGATCCGTATGGGCAGGTTCCCGGCACCGGGCAAATCGACGCCTTCGATTCCAGCGGCGCGTTTCTCGGCGCGGTAGTGACCGGCTTGACGATTCCCTCGGCGCTAACAATCGGCCCCAACGGATATCTGTATGTGGCCAACCACAATACCGGGCCGAACAACGGGCAGATATTGGTGTACGATCCCAACAGCAATTTCGCTCCGGTCAACAGCGGCAGCATCGTCGGCGGCGTGTTCGCTTCCGGCCTGAATGGCCCTGGTGGGTTGCTTTCCGACGGCACGACGTTGTTCGTCAGCGAGCTGGGCGATATCGGCCCGTTCCAGGGCCAGCTTATCAAGCGATTCGACGCCACGGGAGCGCTCGTGAGCGACACCAACAATCCGCTGGACACAGGCAGCGATCATACCGGCCTCAGCGGCATGGCCTTCGACAGCAGCGGAAATCTTTATGTGGGCGCGTTTCATCCTCCTACGTTTGACGGCGAGGTGTTGAAATTCACGAAGGCGCCCACTGCGAATCCAGAATTTGTCGTGACGCCAAGCGTGTTTGTGTCCGGCGCACCCGGCGTCAGCGGAATATTGTTTCACGATGACACTTTGTTCGTGGCCGATCAGCTCGGAGCCACCGTGGCCGGCTACGATTCCAGCGGCAGTTTGCTACCCTCCACGGTGGTTACCGGCCTAGCATTCCCCTCGGGTTTGCACGACCTGGGGGACGGAAACATGCTGATCACCGAATCTGGCTCCGGCTCGCCAACGCCCGGCCAGATTGACATCTATAACTTTGCCAGCGGCCTGTTGACCCCAGGCTTCATCACTGGCACGGGGATCGAAGGCGCTGTATTCCAGCCGGTGGCGGCGATTGCCGTGCCCGAGCCGAGCACCGCGGTGTTGATCGCCGGCGGATTAGGTATGTTGATGGGGGTCCAATTGCTCAGGCGCCGCCGCGGCCGCAATTGTTAATTCGAATTCGCCCTGGGAAACTGACGGTCATGCGCAGCCGATCTGCCTTCACGCTGGTCGAATTGCTGGTGGTGATTGCCATCATCGGCGTGCTGATGGCACTGCTGCTGCCCGCCATCGGCTCGGCGCGCGAAGGCGCCCGCCGCACCGATTGCCTGAATCGGCTGAAGCAACTCGGTCTGGCGCTGCACAATTACGAATCGGCCAAGCATCATCTGCCCCCCGGTTCCGAATCGCGCGAGTACAATGCGCTGACTCCCAACGCGCTGTATCGCTGGTCGGCGCTGGCGCACCTGATGCCGTACCTGGAGCAACGGGCAGTGCGCGAACATGTTGGACATGAATGTGCCGCTGTACAACAACGGCTTTAGCGTGTTTCCGCAGAATCGGGCGGGTGTCGCGCAAGTCGTGCGCGAATTCCTTTGCCCCAGCGATAGCGGCGCAACGCAGCCGATCAATACTGCCTTCGGCCCGACCAACTACGCCGCTTGTGCCGGAAGCGGCGCCGGCGGCGGCACGCCGTTTAACGCCGACGGGCTGTTCTTCATCAATTCACAAATCCGTGTCAGTCAAATCACCAACGGACTGAGCAAAACCGCCGCCTTTTCCGAAAGCATTCTCGGCATCACTCCAAGCTTCGGAACGACGGCATCCCAGATCGATCCGCGTTATGTTTATGCATTCACCTTTACGGCGCCGGTAACGGAAACCGCCTGCTCGCAGAGCGTGTTATGGAATCTATCCGATCCGCGCGGGTTCGCCTGGGCCAACGGCGAATTCCGATCGGCCATGTACAATCACTATCGCACTCCGAACTCCAGCACGTTGGATTGCGTCAGCGACAGCTTGGCCCCCGCCGATCGGTTGGCCGTTTATGGCTGGCGCACTGCTAGGAGCTTGCACGTGGGGGGCGTAAACGTGCTCTTGGCCGACGGCTCGGTGCATTTTGTGCCCGACGGCGTGAACGGCGTGATCTGGCAAGCGATTTCCACACGCGCCGGCGCCGACTCCGAAGTGCTACAGTTGCCGTAAGTAGTTGGGCGGCTTCGGCGAGCGCGCGTCACCCACGCGGCTTGTAGTTGTCAACGTCTCTGCCGGCGGTGATACTTGATGATGATGAATCCGGCCGATCTTTCCAGCGATCCAGGCGCAACCACCGGCAGCAAAACCGGCTTGGAACTCGATCTTTCCGGCCGCCAGATCGGCGACTATCGACTGCTCCGCCGCTTGGCGCGGCGCCATGGCCGACGTCTATCTGGCCGAGCAAGGTTCGCTCCGGCGGCAGGTGGCCTTCAAAGTGCTCAAGCGCGAACTGGCCGCCGATCAGACCTATGTGCGCCGCTTCCATAATGAAGCTCAGTCCGCCGCCGCGCTGGTGCAGGCCAACATCGTGCAAATCTACGAAGTGGGCTGCGTCGACAATGTGCACTACATCGCGCAGGAGTACGTCGAAGGGCAGAATCTGGCACAATTCATTTCGCGGCAGGGCTCGCCAAGCGTCAAAATGGCCATCGCCATCATGCGGCAGGTAACCGCCGCGTTGTGCAAAGCCGCCGAACGCGGCATCGTGCACCGCGACATTAAGCCCGAGAACATCATGCTGGCCCGATCCGGCGAGGTGAAGGTCGCCGACTTCGGCCTGGCTCGTGTGGCCGCCACTGACGATGCCACCAAGCTAACCCAGGTCGGCATCACGATGGGCACGCCGCTGTACATGAGCCCCGAGCAGGTTGAGGGCGCGCGCTCGATCCGCGCAGCGACATCTACAGCCTGGGCGTCACCTGCTACCACATGCTCAGCGGCCAAACGCCGTTCCGCGGCGACACCGCCCTGAGCGTGGCCTTGCAGCATGTTCGCACCCAGCCCGAGCGCCTGGAAAATGCGCGGCCCGATCTGCCACCGGCTCTGTGCCGCATTGTCCACAAAATGCTGACTAAAGACCCGACGCAGCGCTACCAGAACCCGCGCGAACTGCTGCAAGAACTGCGTTCGCTGCAAATCGAAGGGGTCGATTTGCAATGGCCCGCCGAAATGGACGAGTTCCACGCCGTCGAATTGGCGTCGCTCACCGGCGCAGATCGCCAAGCCACGCAGCGGTTGCAGGAACTGATGAAAACTCAATCGCTAATGCGCCCTGATCGGCGCTGGGTCTGGCGGACCGCCGCGGCAATGGTCGCGGCGATGCTGGTGGGCGCCGGAGCCGCCTGGGCGCTGCGCGAACCGTATCTGCTCAACGTGCCCCCGGAAGTGGTGCCGCGCCAATCCACGGCCGAAGCGCAATACGATTACGCCCGCAATCTGCCGAGCGAAGCCGCGTGGCTTGCGGTGGAGACATATTTTCCCAACGACAAAAAATATATCCCCCTGGCCAAGAAGGAACTCGCTTTGCAGTATCTGCTGGAGCAAGACGATTCCGAAAGCCGCGCCAAAGCCATGAAGTTGTTTGAATGGTTCGCCAATCGGCCCGACGTCGATAAGGACTACCAGGTGTTCGGCATCGCGGGAGAGGCGATCGTCGATTCCCTGGAACACAAGCCCGCCGAAAGCGCGAAGAAACTGCTGGAACTGGAAAACGTCGCCGGCCGCCTGAATTCGGCCCAAGTGCAACGGGCACTGGGCGCGCGGATGAGTGCATCGCTGGCCGGCGTGATCCGCCGCAATCAACAGGCCATCGGCAAAGACACCGCCGACAAATGGGAACGGTTGCTGGAAAGTCTTTCGGAAGACAACGGCCAATCGTGAATATCGCAGGTGCTCGGATGCCACACACCCTTGTCATTTTCGGCGCCTCGGGCGATCTCACCAGTCGCAAGCTGATTCCGGCGCTATTCTCACTGTTTCGCAAGAAGCGGTTGCCGGAGGGGACGAATATTGTCGGCGTTTCGCGCACCGCCTTCACGCACGACGAGTGGCGCAAAAAACTCGCGGAATCGACACAAGAGTTCGCCAAGAAGAATTGGGACGCGGCGGCGTGGAAGCAATTCGCTGAGTCGATCTACTACCAGCCGGGCGATCTGAAAACCTCTGGCGACTATGCGAAGCTGGCCAAACTGCTCGCCGAGATTGAAAAGGGCGCGCCGGCCACGCGGCTGTACTATCTGGCGATCGCGCCGCAGCTTTACGAAACCGCCGTGGAATGCCTGGGCGCCAGCGGCCTGGCCAAAGAAACCGACGCTCCGCGGCGAGTGGTCATCGAAAAACCGTTCGGCACCGATCTGGCCAGCGCGCGGCATCTGAACGAAGCCATCCACCGCGTGTTTGCCGAACAGCAGGTGTACCGCATCGATCATTACTTGGGCAAGGAAACGGTGCAGAACGTGTTGGTGCTGCGGTTCGCCAATACCATTTTCGAGCCGGTGTGGAATCGCAACTATATAGACCACGTGGAGATCACCGTCGCGGAAGAAGGCACCATCGGCCGCCGCGCCGGCTATTACGACACCGCCGGCGTGCTGCGCGACATGTTTCAGAACCATCTGCTGCAGTTGCTGGCGATCGTGGCCATGGAGGCGCCGGTGCGATACGAAGCAGATCACGTGCGCGACGAAAAGGTAAAGGTGCTGGAAGCGATTCAGCTTCTGACGCCGACGGCCGTTGCGCGCGACACCGTGCGCGGCCAATACCGCGGCTATCTGCAGGAGCCGGGCGTGGCCCCCAACAGTCAAACCGCCACGTTCGCGGCCGCGAAGCTAGCGGTGCAAAACTGGCGCTGGGAGGGCGTGCCATTTTATTTGCGCAGCGGCAAGGCGATGTCGTGCCGCACCACGCAAATCGCCATCCGCTTCAAGCAACCGCCACACATGCTGTTTCGTGCGGCTTGCGAAACTCAGTGCGACCCTAACATCCTGGTCATTCAAGTGCAGCCAGCCGAAGGCATTCAGCTACATTTCCAAACCAAAGTGCCCGACGCCGGCATGAAGCTGCGGCTGACGGACCTGGATTTCAGCTTCCAGCGCGAGTTCAAAGGCGCGATGCCCGAGGCATACGAGCGATTGTTGCTCGACGCTTTCTTGGGAGATGCCAGCCTGTTTGCGCAGTGACGAAGTGGAAACGGCCTGGAGCATCATCGATCCGATTTCGCAAACCTGGCAGAAAGAAAAAAAACCCACGCTATACCAATACGAACCCGGCCTGTGGGGACCGGAGGAATCGAGCCACTGGATGGCACTGCAAGGCCGGCAGTGGTTTGATACTTGCCCGGTGCTGTCATGACGCAAACGATTTCCTCTGTACCACATCTGCGATTGGGCAACATCGACATCGGCTTTCCGGTAGTGCAAGCGGCCTTGTCGGGCTACAGCGACGCTGCGATGCGGATTATTGCGCGGCGGCTAGGCGCGCCATACACACTCTGCGAAGTGCTGCTGGATCAATTCGTGGTGACGGCTGGGCATTCGAAGAAAAATCAGCGGCGATTGCAGGTGACCGATGAGGAGCATCCCGTGGGCGGGCAATTGATGGGGGCCAATCCTGACGATTTCGCGCCGGCGGCCCAGCAACTGGTGAAATCGGGCTTCGACGTGATCGACATCAACTTCGGCTGCCCAGTGAAAAAAGTGCTTGGGCGGTGCCGAGGCGGCTTTTTGTTGGGGCAGGTCGATACGGCGCTGGAAATTGTTTCACGCGTGCGCGAGGCGGTGCCGCCGCACGTGCCGGTCACGGTGAAGATGCGCCGAGGCTTGGACGACAGCGCCCAAGCCCGCGAAAAATTCTTCGCGATCTTCGACGGCGCCTTCGAGCGTGGCGTGGCGGCGATCACCGTGCATGGCCGAACCGTCCAGCAGCGCTACGTCGGCCCCAGCAATTGGGAATTCTTGCGCGAAGTGAAACGGCATGTCGGCGAGCGCACGGTTTTGGGCAGCGGCGATTTGTTCACGCCGCAAGCATGCCTCGAAATGCTGCGCCGCACCGGCGTGGACGGCGTGACAGTGGCCCGCGGTGCAATCGGCAATCCGTGGATTTTCCAGCAAGCCCAGGCGCTCGCAAATGGATTGCCGCTCCCGGAAGCGCCCAGTTTGCACCAACAGCGCCGCGTGATCGAAGAGCATTATCGCCTGGCCGAGCAGGTATACGGGCCGCAGGCCTGCGGCCGGCAGATGCGCAAATTCGGCATCAAGTATTCACGCCTGCATCCCGATTCGCTGGCGGTGCGCGATGCATTCATCGCGGTGCGCCGGCCCGAAGAACTCGCGCAAGTGCTCGATCGCTTCTACGCCGAAGATCTACCCGGGCGTCATCCCGAAGCGGAAGTCGACGAAACGGTCGATTGCGAAGCGGCTTGAATTCTTGCAAGCGCCGAAGCGCAAGCTTCGCGCACCAACGGCTCGTCATCGTTCAATCCGCGAACGAGGGCCGGTTCCGCTGCCGCATGCCGTTGGTTTCCCAGCACGATCGCAGCATTGCGCAACAGACCGCGCCGCTTGCGCGCCACAGCGGCGAGTGGCGAAATCGGGCGCGGAATGCGACCTCGCTCAAGTCGAATAGCGCAATCAAATCTATCGGATTCATGCCGCCAGCCGGCTGGAATTCAGGCTGTTGTGACACTGGCGCGCGATGATTCCACGGGCAAACATCCTGGCAAACGTCGCAGCCGAACAGCCAATCCCCCATGCCGCCGCGCAATGAATCGGGGATCGACTGGCGCAATTCGATCGTCAAATAACTGATGCACCGCCGCGCGTCGAGCACGTAGGCATCGACGAATGCGGCCGTCGGGCAGGCATCCAGGCAGGCGCGACAAGTTCCGCAATGATCGGTCTCGTGCGGCGCATCGAACTGCAGTTCCACGTCCGTCAGCAGGGCCGCCAAGAAAAACCAACTTCCCAGTTGCTTGTTCAGAAGCAGCGTGTTCTTACCGATCCAACCCAACCCGGCCAATTGCGCGAACTCTCGTTCCAATAGCGGCGCGGTGTCAACAACGCCGCGCACTTGGGCCGTCGGACAACAGTCGCGCAGCCAATCGCCAAGCTGCGCAAGCGCGACCGAATCAGATCGTGATAATCGCCGCCCCAGGCGTAGCGCGACACCCTGCCCTGCCCCGGTTGCGGAGGCTGCGCGTCGGCGGTGCGGTAGTTCATCGCCAGCATCACAATGCTGCGTGCGCCGTCGAGCACGAATTGCGGATCGGCAGCCGCCTCGGCGCGATCCGGCAGATAGTGCATCTGCCCGGCGTAACCAGCGGCCAGCCACTCGGAAAATCGATCCACTCCAGGAGGCGCCGCGGCTGGGCAAACGCCGCACAAATCGAAACCCAGCCGCCGGGCCTCGGCCTTGAGATCGGTGGTTAGCGAAGCGAGAGTCATATCATGTCGTGAAGAACTAGGGTGGCCGGGGCTGGACCGAAGGGAAGCCCCGGTGGTGAAAGTCCGGGGCTTCGGCTGCGCCTCCAGCCCCGGCCACCCCAACTCAAGCTAGTTGTAACCTGTTTTGCGGCTGTTTACTGTAGAGGGTGGTTCGGAACAGGCCCAAACAACATTGATTTTTGCATCGGGAGGTGGCTGCGATGAAACGAATTCGAAACTTCATTTTGTGCGCGATGGCACTGGCGTTGATTGCCGCAATGTGCCCTTCGACCGCCAGCGCCGGCGGCCCATTCGGTTGCGGCGATTGGTGGGGCATCAATGGCCCGTACGGATTGTACGGCAATCGTGTGAACGAAGTGCCCTACTTCTCCATGTTCCCGCCGGTGTATTACAGCCTGCCGGTGCCGCGCTCGTACGGCTGGAGCCCGTTCGCTTATCCGCCGGGAACGATGACACCGGCCGTCGAAGCACCCAAGCCGCAGACGATTATCAATCCGCACGTGCAGCAGCCGCAGTGCGCGCCGTCGTCGTCGGAGGCGAAAGCACGCACGACGGGTTACGAAGCGCCGCCGCCGAAGGAGATCATCAATCCGTTCGTGAAAACAGCCGGCAGCACGCCGGATGCTAGCACGAGGGTGGCAGCGCGGCAGTAAATCGGCCTGGACACACTGCGGGGAATCGCTATTCTACCCGCCCTATTCTGTTGCCGCATTCCCGGCGTAAAAGGAGTTCGCCGATGTCACGGCTATTAGGCGTGGTGATTGTGGCCGCCATGTGCGCCGGCTGCCGCAGTTCCGCGCCGGTCTACGATCCCTTCATGGGCCGCACGACGGTTCCACCGCCGGGCACCGCCGTGGTGCAGCCAGGCCAGCCGTATTACTCCGCGCCGCCGGCGGGCGCGACCACCAGTCCGCCTTTGATCACGCCGCCGCCGGGCGCCAGCGCGACGCCGCCGGCCGTCAACAGCGGATTGTCGTCGAGCTTCACGCCAAACGTTTCGCCAGTGTCGGCAAACGGCAGCTGCGCCGACGGCAACGGTAACGCCTGTTTCCGCGACGGCCCCCGCCGCGATGCCGGCCACTCCGGGCGCCCAACCGCTGAATCCCCCTCCGGCGACCGGACGACCGATCTATGGTCCGCCAGGCGGTGGTTTGGTTTATCCGCCGACCTCCGCTGCGCCGATCGGAAACGCGCAAACATTGGCACAAGCGCCCGCGGCGGGTGTGCCCACGCCGGCAAATCCGGCGACCGCCCCCAACGCATCCTTAACTGGCGTGAAGCCGGCGAGCTTCGACTCGTCGAGTTCCGCGCCTTCCGGCACGCCGGTCGTGTTCAACACATCGCGCGATCAAAATCCAATTCGCATTGTCGAGCCGCCTCATTCGGCCGCGCCGACATCTACAGCCGCGACTGCATCGCCCCACACGCTAAATCAAGCGCTATCGTTCCGTGTTCCGGAAATCACCGACTTGCCGCCGGCGAATTCCGCCGCCAGGGGATCGATCGCGGCTTCGCCGGCCGCCGCCAACGAATCGGCGGGAGGTTATGGATACGATGCTCAATACCACTGGCTTAAGGGCAAGCTCGAATATTCCCAAAGCACCCACAGTTGGCGGCTCCGCTACATTCCGCCCGATGGGAACACCGACAGCTACGGCGGCAGCGTAATCTTGGCCGACAACTCGCAAATGACCGGCTTGCAAGCCGGCGACGCCGTGTACGCTCAGGGTTCGTTGGGCGCATCGAGTTCGGCTCAAGGCAGCTTCGCGCCGCAGTACAATCTGCAGCGCATCCAAAAGCTGTAAGCCTATCTGTCGCTGAACCGCGTTGCGACGCCAATGATTCCTTCTGCGCGGACGCTCTGTATCCTAGAATAGATGTATTGGACCGCGCGTCCTACTTCCTACTTCCTACTTCCTAATTCCTACTCCCCTGTGGTCACCTCCGCCGACGAAATTCTGGGCCGTATTTCCTCGCTGGTCGGCGGCAGCGCCACGAAGCTGCAACTCCGCCGTTGGGCACAATTAATCCCCGTGGTCGCGGCGCTGGAGCCGGAATTGCAGGCCCAGTCCGACGAGGAGTTGCGCAAGCGCAGCCTATCGCTGCGGTATCGGGCCCGCAGCCGCGAGCCGCTGCCGACGCTCTTGCCCGAGGCCTACGCCTTGGTGCGTGAAGCCGGGCGGCGCAAGCTCAACATGCGTCACTTCGACGTGCAAATCCTGGGCGGCATCGCCCTGCACCATCGCTGCATCGTCGAAATGCAAACCGGCGAAGGCAAAACGTTGGTCGCCACGCTGCCGTTGTATCTGGCCGCGCTGACCGGAGAAGGCGTCCACCTGGCCACCGTGAACGATTACCTGGCCAAGCGCGATGCCGACTGGATGCGGCCCATTTTCGATTTGTTGGGCATGTCGGTCGGCGTGATCCAATCGCAGATGCCCCAAGACCAGCGCCGAGAGGCGTATGAGTGCGACATCACTTACGGCACGGCCAATGAGTTCGGCTTCGACTTTCTGCGAGATCGGCTCCTGCAGCGCCGCATTCGCGAAGGCCAGACGGACGTGGTGGCCCAGATGCTGGGGCACGGCAAGACCGCCGAGGCCGAAAAGCCCGTGCAGCGCGAACCCTACTTCGCGCTGGTGGATGAGGCCGACAATATTTTGATCGACGAAGCCCGCACGCCGCTGATCATCAGCTCGCTGCCCGACGAGGCGGCCAAAGCGGAGGCCGAACTGTTCCGCTGGAGCGCGGCCGCCGTGTCGCAATTCGTCGAAGACGAGCATTACGAGTTCGATTACGAGAAGCGCACCGCCGAGCTGACCGGCGAAGGCCGACGGATGGTGCGCTGCCTGCCACGCAGCGGTTGGGTCGAGCAGGTGGGCATGCTGGCGCTGTACGATTCGATCGAGCGCGCCATCCGCGCGAACCAGGGTTTCATCCTCGATCGCCATTACGTGGTGCGCAAGGGCGAAATTGTGATCGTCGACGAATTCACCGGCCGACTTTCCGAAGGCCGCAAGTGGCGCGACGGCCTGCATCAGGCCATTGAAGCCAAGGAAGGCGTGCCCGTGACCATCGCCACCGGCCACGCCGCCCGCGTAACGATCCAGGATTATTTTCTCCGCTATCCGCGCCTGGCCGGCATGACGGGCACGGCCGCCACGAGCGCCCGCGAACTGCGGAAGATCTACAAAGTGCAAGTGGCGCTGATTCCCACGCACCGGCCTCCCATTCGCCAGCCCTTGCGCACGGCCATTTATGGCACCGAGGATGATAAGTTCGCGGCGATCGTGAATGAAGTGCTCGAGATGCGCGCCACGGGACGCCCGGTGCTGATCGGAACACGCTCGATCGATAAATCGGAGAAACTGTCGGGCTTGCTCACCGCCGCAGAAGTGCCGCATCAGGTGCTCAATGCCCGCCAGATCGCCGCCGAGGCCGAGATCGTCTCCATGGCCGGGCAGGAAGGGCGCGTCACCGTATCGACCAACATGGCCGGCCGCGGCACCGATATTCGATTGGGCGATGGGATCGCCGAACTGGGCGGGCTGCACGTGATCTGCACCGAAATGCACGACGCCGCGCGCATCGACCGCCAATTAATCGGCCGCTGCGGTCGTCAGGGCGATCCCGGTTCGTACCGGCAATATCTCGCGCTGGACGACGACATCGTGATCATGGGACTGGGGCCCAAGAAGGCCTGGCGCTTGACGGCACGAGGAAAATCGTCCCCCGGTCCGTTCGATAATCTGGTCGGCCTGTTCCGCAAAGCGCAGCGCCGGATCGAGCGGCGACACTTCCGCGACCGAAAATCGCTGATGTACCACGAGAAGGAACGAAAAAAAATCATCGTGGGTATGGGGCAAGACCCGTATTTGGACTCGCCAGCATGAGTAGGCAGCAGGGTTCAGGGCGCAGTTCTGCCTTCTGCCTTCTGCTTTCTGCCTTCTGCCTTCTGCTTTCTGCCTTCTGCCTTCTGCCTTCTGCATCCTGCGCCCTGCATCCTGCGCCCTTCTCTGCTAGCATCCAACTGCAATTGACCCACCGTACTTAGTGTGTCAAGTTGGTGGCCCGAAATGGATTTCCGCAGTGACGCCCTCGCGCGTCATTGTCTCCGTACGACCATACGAGGTGGTCCCGATGAAACTTTCATCGTTGGCGCTGGTGGCATGGATGCTGATGGGACAATTCGCGCTTGCCGAGGAGCCTGCTAGCGCTGTCGCACTCCCGCCCGGTTCTCACATCTCGCCGGCTGCGCAAAACGCGGCTGATGCGCCGCGCTGGAATCAACCGACCGCGCCGGCAACTGCCACGCCCACAACTGCCGCGCCGGCAACTGCCACGCCCACAACTGCCGCGCCGGCAACGGCCACGCCGGCTGCCAGTCCGGTGGCCCCAGGCCCCGCTGCTGGTTCGCCCACCAGTGCTGCGATCCAATCCACGGCGCCGCCGCCGGGCGCCACTGTCGGCTTGCCCAACAGGGCGCCGACTCCGTCCCCCACACCCGCTGCCGCTGCGCAGCCGGTCGCCGGGCAATCGACAATCGCGCAGCCGACTGCCGCGCAACCGACTGTGGCGCAGCCGACTGCCCGCGCAACCGCCGCAGCAGTTGCCCCCCAGTGACGACGCCAGACCGCTCACGTCCGCTACCGTCGAAAACTCCAACAGCCAGCCGGACGGCGCCGACGCCGCTGCCGATCAGCCGCGGCCCTTGTATTCGGTGATGGTCCGCCACGATCCGAAAACAACCACGCCAACGCCCGCCGCGCCAACGTCCGAAGTAGCGCCGGCGCGGTACGAAGAGCCCTTGCCTTCGCCGCCGGCACGTTCGCCCGCCGCTGCGCCCTCCAGTTCAACCGGCAGTCGGCCCGCAAATACGACCGTCATTGAAACGCCGATCGATCCGGAAAAGGTCGCCGCCGCCCGCGCAACCGCCGACTTGCTGGCCACGTCGTTTGATACTCGCGCCGATGGCGTCGCACCGATCACGCTGCTAAGCGCTCTCAGCCAGGCCGACGAGCAAGCCAAAGCGTCGGTCGTTCGCGACTATTGGCGGCTGTCGCGCGCCTGGAGCGACTGCCACTGGGCGGAAGACGAACTGCAACGGTTGGAAAGCGTCGTGCCCGCGCGCTCCAGCGTCGATTCGCCCATGGTCAGCACCGCCCGCGCGGCCGCCGCGGCGCGGGTGAACGAGGCAAAGGTGGGCATCCAGGCGGCGCAAGATGCCCTGATGCGTTCGGCGCATTTGCAAATCCAAAACGACACCTATCGGCCCAGCGACGCGCCGCTGGTCGGGCCGTATCACACCTATTTCAGTACGCTGTTTGCCAATCGCCAGCCGCCGGGGCGCACTCTGCAAATCGATCGCAGCCTGCCGCTGCGCCTGAAAGCCATCAACGATCGGACTGCGGCAGTTCAATCGGCCGCAGGCGCCATCCACACGGCTGAAGAAGCGCATGCCAAAGGCGAAGCCGACATGCGCACCGTGTTGTCCTGCCACGAAGAGCTACATCGCCAGCGAAGGGCGCTATTGGACGAAGTGCTGGCCTATAACCTTGATATCGGCGAGTATGTCGCCACCGTGGCCGCCCCCGGCACGCCCAATGAAAAACTGGTGGCCATGCTGATCGAGACCAAACCCGCCGATCGTGTTTCAGTCGCGCCGACCGCGACCAGCACTCCGCCGACCACTTCCGTCCGCGCCAATACGGCCGGCGTGCGCACCGCCACCAACGACGGCTGGGTGCCCAGCACGATGCGCTCGGTCGAATCGCGCTCACCGCGCTAAGCAGCTCAGCTAATCTTACTGGGGCGTTTTGCGCTCGACGCGCTTCAGAAATCGCTCCATGTCGATGACGGCGCGGACGTGCGTGCCGCGGCTAATCACATCCATTTCGTCCCGCGCTTCGATGCGGAGCGTGACCAGATTCTTCTCGACGGCGGTAATTTCCGCCGTGGCGATCACTTCGCAGCCCACCGGCGTTGGTGCGAGATGATGAAACTCGAAGCCGTAGCCGACCGAGGCTTCGCCCGCATCCAAATGCGGCTGGATCGCGCGGGCCGAGGCATGCTCCATCAGCCCCAACACGAACGGCGTAGCGAACACCGGCGGCCCGCCCGGGTATACCGCGCTAAGCAACTCCTCCGGCTGAACAACGTGCCGCAGTTCTGCTTTCAGGCCGGGAACAAGTGTCTGTTTCATTGAATTGTTGGGATACGTTTGGAGTCGATGCGGGCTTTCGGCATAAGTCCGCCGCATTGTAGGATAGCGTGCATGCGCATTCCATCCATGATCATGGGCCGCGACGATGAACTTACTGCGTCTGCAACTGCCGTCGCCGTGCAACCGCTGCGCATCGGCCCGCTGGTCGTCGATCCGCCGCTGCTGCAGGCCCCGATGGCGGGTTTCACCAACTACGCCTACCGCCAGGTCGTGCGCGAATTCGGCGGCGTCGGCCTGCAAGCCACCGAAATGGTTTCCGCCCGCGGCTTTGTGTGGATGGGCAAGAAGGAAGAGCCCGAAGCGCCCGATCGACTGTGGGGCGTGGCCGACGAGCCGCGGCCGCTGGCCGTGCAAATGTGGGATAACGATCCGGAAACGCTCGCCGCCGTTGGAGCACGTTTGGCCAGCGAATACAAAATCAGCGTGGTCGATATCAATTTCGGTTGCCCGGTGAAGGATGTGAGCGAGCGTGCCCACAGCGGTTCGTATTTGCTGTGCGATCCTAATCGCGTCGGGCAAATTGTCGAGCGAGTGGTCAAAGCGTGCCGTCCGACGCCGGTCACAGCGAAGATCCGCCTGGGGCGCACGCGGAACAACATCACCGCCATTGAAATCGCCACAACGATTGAATCCGCCGGCGCGGCAGCGCTCACTGTCCACGGCCGTACCGCGCAAGATTTTTTCAAAGGCAACGCCGATTGGGATCACATCGCCCAGATCAAGCCGCACTTGAAGCGGATGCCTCTGATCGGCAACGGCGACCTTACTTCGCCGGAGGCAGTGGTTCATGCGTTCGAGCGATACGGCGTCGACGGCGTGATGATTGCCCGCGCGGCGCTGGGCCGCCCGTGGCTGTTCAGCCAATGTGCCGCGGCACTGCGCGGCGAACCGATTCCGCCGGATCCCACACCCGACGAAGAGCGCGAACTATTGCTGCACCACTTCCGCTTGGTTTGCCAGCGCTTCGGTCCCGAGCGCGGCACGATGCTGATGCGCAAATTCGCCTGCTGTTACGCCCAAGGCCGCCCGGGGCGCGCGATTTCCGCACGCATGTCGGCCGAGTTTACACGCCAGCGGAATTCACCGACGTGGTCGAGCGATTCTTCCCGCGCGGTTAATGCCACTTAGCCCCGGGCTCAGCCCGGGGGTCGCCGCGCGAGTTCCACCGCCAGGTCGGCGGCGACCAGGGCGTTGTTCACCAGTAGCGATTCGTTGACGGTGACGCTTCGGCCTTCGGTCAGTTGCCGCATGCGTTCCAACAGAAATGGTGTGACGTCGCGCCCTTTGACGCCCTGCGATTTTGCCTCGTTCAGCGCGGCCGTCACCGCGCGCTCGTAAATTTCGTGCGGCAACTCATCGGCCGCGGGGATTGGATTGCCGACGACCACGCCGGTGCCGAAGCCTAGATCGAAGTGCGCGCGAACGGCGGCGGCCAACGACTTCACGTCGTCGCAGCGGCGATCGACGCGCAACCCGCTTTGACGCATGTAAAACGCTGGAAACTCATCCGTGCCATAGCCCAGCACCGGCACGCCGAGTGTTTCCAGCATTTCGACCGTCTTGGGCAAATCGAGAATCGCTTTCGCGCCGGCGCACACCACGGCGACCTTGTATCGCGACAGCGCAATTAAGTCGGCCGACGTGTCGCCACTTTCAGTCGAGCCGCGGTGCACGCCGCCGATGCCGCCGGTGGCGAAGACGGGAATGCCCACTCGATCGGCCACGAACATCGTGGCGGCCACTGTGGTCGAACCGCTGGCGCCGGAGGCGAGTTGCGCGGCGAAATTGCTGAGATTCAGTTTCACGACGCCTTTGGTGGCGGCCAGGTTCTCGAGTTCCGCCCGGTCCATTCCCACGCAGATCTTGCCTGCCACAATGCCGATGGTGGCGGGAATTGCACCTCGCTTGCGCACCGCTTCTTCCAGCGCCAAGGCCACGCGCACTCCGTCAGGCTGCGGCAGGCCGTGCGTGACCAGGGTTGTTTCTAGCGCCACGACGGGGCGATGTTCGGCAATGGCCGCCGCCACTTCTTGAGACGCGACAGTGTCGGGATTATTTTTCATCGGAATTTTTTACGCCACGACAGCGGAGCCAAACCATTCTTGCCACCGTTGGCGCACCTGATCCGCAGTGGCAGCCATCAGTGCGCGCGCCCCCCAATCTTCGATGGCGAAGCTCGCGGTCACAATCCCCTGCTGGATCGCGCGCGGTGTCTCGCCGTGCTCAAGCAAGCCCGCCAGGAATCCACCCACGAAAGCGTCGCCGGCGCCGGTGGCATCGACCATGCCTTTGGCCCGCGATTTCCAAGGCACGTGCCCTGCTTGAAAATCCAGTAGATTACCCCCCAGCGCGCCGAGTTTGAGGGCCACAAAGCGCAGTCGCTTGCCCCCGATGCGGCGGAGCGTTTCCGCCGGATCGGTACTCACGCGCATTTCATCCTCGCTGGGGAAAAATGCATCGACGTGGGAGAGCACCTGCTGCCATTCGTCCAAATTGTCGTCGCGCACCAATTCGTAGGGATCCAGCGACACAAACGCCTGGTTCGACGCCGAACTGTGCCGCGCCTCGGAGGCGAGTCCTTCGGCGAGTTCCTGCTGGCGGCCAATCGGCATCGGCGCTAAATGGAAAAAGCGCGCCGATTCGAACGTTTTCGGTATGTCCGCCAATGTCGGGGAACATTCCATGTGCGTGGGGCAATCCAAATGCACGATCACCCGCCGCACGCCGGCTTCGTACAACAGCCACGCGCGCCCGCCGGGCCGATCCAATTGCCGCACGCCCGATAGATTGACCCCGCGCTGCGTGAGTGCATTCAATGCCGCGGCGGGATAATCGGTGCCGGCGACCGAGACCAAGCCCACCCGCGCCCCCCACAGGGTTGCCGCGAGTGCCGCGTGGAAGATTGCCCCGCCCGGTTCGGCCATCAACGTCGTGCCGTCGTGCAACACGATGTCATCGACGAACAGATTGCCCAATAGCACCAGATCGGGGCTGCTGGGCGTCATCGAGGTGATCCTTTGGGCAGTGCGGCAAACGCCGTCGCCACCGCCTGCACGCGGTTGGCGTCAATCGGGTTGGCCCAGTGCCCGTCGCGCTTCACCGAAGAGCCAATGATGAAGCCGTCGGCCAGCGGATATTGGCCGATGTTGGCCGGCGTAATGCCTGAGCCGACGAAGGTGGGAATGCCCACGGCGCCTGCCACGGCTTTCACTTCGTCCGGCTCCGTCTGACGTCCGGTCGAAGTGCCGGTCACGATCACGCCGTCGGCCAATGAGAACTCCGCGGCGTGCGCGGTGTCGGCCAAGCCTACATCGGCAGTGATGGCATGCGCGGAATGTTTCTTCTTGATGTCGGCGAACACTTTGATCTGTCCCGCGCCGATTTGTTCGCGATAGCGCAACAGCACGCCGGCATCGCTTTCGATGATTCCTTCGTCGGCGACGTGTGCGAACACGAAGCCCTCGACGCGCACAAAACTGGCGCCGCAGGCCAACGCCACGGCGAGCGCCTCGCGATTGGCGCCGGCCAACACTTGCACGCCCAACGGCAACGGCGCGGCCCGCCGCACTTCGCGTCCCACCGCCGCCATGGCGGCCACGGTTTCCGGTCCAACCGCTCCCTTGAGATAAGGCCGATCGTGCATGTTTTCGATCATCAGGCCATGGAAGCCGGCGTCACGGTAAACTTTCGCCTCCTCCATCGCGCGCTTAATAACCCCGTCCAATCCGCCCTCCGCGCCTCCGCGCCACCCCGGACTGCCCGGCAAAGCCCCCAAATGAAGCATCCCAATCAGCGCCCGCGGCACATTGAACAACGATTGGGTAAGTTTGCGCGAATCCATAACAGATGTTTACCATACGAGTTGCACCACTCGAAAGTGCCGGCTATTTTTGACATATTGGGTTGTCAAAAATCAGAAAACGGGTAGAATTGGGTGTCATTCAGGGGATGCGAATCGAGGCCGACCCATGGCGATGCACACCGAAACCTCCGATGTAGGGCTGATCGTGCTGTTGCGTGAGCGCGGATCGCTCGGCGTCTCAGAGCTAACCGCCGCGATGAACGTCACCGCCACCGCGGTGCGGCAGCGATTAACTCGCCTGATGAACCAAGGGATGATCCAGCGCGAAACAACCAAGCCGCCGCGCGGTCGACCGAGTCATCGCTACTCGCTCACTGAAAAAGGCCGCCGCCAAACCAATTCCAACTTTGCCGATTTGACCGTCGCCCTGTGGCGCGAAGTGCGATCGATCAAGAATCCGGAAATCCGCAACGGGCTGTTGCAGCGGATCGCGAAGACCTTGGCCGAGGTATACCGCTCGAAGATGCAGGGCCGCAATACGGCCGAGCGGATGCACGACGTATCGGAACTGATGGCCGACCGGAACGTGTCGTTTACGGTCGAGCGCCATGGTTCGCTGCCGGTGCTGACGGCTCAGGAATGCCCGTATCCCGAATTGGCCGAACAGGATCGCGGGATTTGTGCGGTGGAAAAAATGCTGTTTTCCGAATTGTTGGGAGAAAAAGTCCGGCTTAGCGAGTGCCGCCTGGATGGCACAAGCTGCTGCCGGTTTGAAACAAATTGATTCCTGGTATAGTGGCGGGTTTTACTGTCCGCCAACAAGCGCAAGGGATTGACCAGTCATGACACAACCATGGATCGAAGGTCGGTTTGAAGAGAACGTGATCACCACCACGGTGGAACAGGCGATCAATTGGGCTCGCCAATCCAGCGTGTGGCCGCTGACGTTCGGCCTCGCCTGTTGCGCGATCGAGATGATGGCCACGGGCGCCAGCCGCTTCGACATGGACCGCTTCGGCGCCGGCGCCTTCCGCGCCACGCCGCGGCAAGCCGACCTGATGATCGTGGCCGGCACGGTGACTTACAAAATGGCCAGCCGGGTGCGCCGGCTATACAACATGATGCCCGATCCGAAATTCGTGATCGCCATGGGGGCGTGCACGACCGGCGGCGGTCCGTATTTCAAATGGGGTTACCACGTGGTGAAGGGTGTGGATTTGGTCGTGCCGGTGGACGTGTACGTCCCCGGCTGCCCGCCGCGCCCCGAATCGCTGCTGGAAGGGCTGATGCGCATTCAAGACAAAATCAAAGGACACAAACTGACGCGGAAGTCGTCCGATCTTGGCTTCGCTCAATTGGGCGAGAAGAACGATGACGAACTGCCGATGCCGCACCACAGCGGCTACGTGGCCCCGCCCGACGACTTACCGCCGCTTTACGATCACCAAAAAATCACAGGATGAGGAAGGAAGGAAATGACTAAATGACTGAAGGCCTGAATGACTAAATGAACGCCGAAGCACAGTCTGCCATTTAGTCATTCAGTCATTTAGACATTCAGTCATTCACATCAAATATGGTTTCACTTAACAAACAAGCGACAATGCCTGAAGCACTTCGCATTACCGATCTGCACGTTTCCGTCGGCGGCAAGCCGATCCTCAAGGGACTGAATCTGGAAATTCGCCGCGGCGAAGTGCATGCCTTGATGGGGCCCAACGGTTCCGGCAAAACCACATTGGGCTACGCCATCGCCGGGCATCCCGGCTACGAAGTCACGCAAGGCAAAGTCGAGCTGATCGATGCCGCGGGCAAAGTGCACGACGTGTTGGCGATGGAGCCGACCGAGCGCGCGCGCTGGGAATTTTCCTGGCCTTCCAGCGGCCGATGGCCATTCCGGGCGTACGCATGGCCGACTTTCTGCGGCATGCTGCCACCAATGTCCGCCGGCCGAATCGCAAAGAGGGGGAAGAACTGATTCCGATGCGCGAATTCCGCAACGAACTGAAATCGAAAATGGAACAGTTGAAGATGGATCCCGAATTCGCCCGCCGCTACGTGAACGAAGGTTTCTCCGGCGGCGAAATGAAACGGGCCGAAATCCTGCAACTGGCAATGCTGCAGCCCAAGTTCGCCATCCTCGACGAAACCGATAGCGGGCTGGATGCCGACGCCGTGCGGCTGGCGAGCCAGAGCATCGCCGAAATCGGCGGGGCGCAAATGGGCATTTTGATCATCACGCACCACGAACAATTGTTGGAACACAATTTGCCGCTCAAAACGCACGTGATGCTGGGCGGGCGAATTGTCGAAACCGGCGGCCCGGAACTGGCCGCGGAACTGCACAAGAAAGGTTACGACCGAATTCGCATGGCATACCCGGATGCCGCCGCCGACGAAAAAGCCATGGTCGCAAAAGTTGCCGCCGGCGCAACCTAACCAAGATTAGCGAACACGAACTCCCACTGGAAGGGAAGCAAATATGGCCACCGACATCACCGAACAATCCGCTGTCCCCAGCGAAATCAATAAATACGATTTCCACACCGAATCGAAAGCGATCTTCAAAGCCCAGAAGGGCTTGAATGAGGAAGTCGTTCGTCAAATTTCCGACATCAAGAACGAGCCGGAGTGGATGCGCGATTTCCGCCTGAAGTCGCTGGAGATTTTCAACTCCAAGCCGATGCCGCGCTGGGGTGGCAAGATCGATCTGAATTTCCAGGACATTTTTTACTACCTCAAGCCGACCAACGAGCAGGGACGCACTTGGGACGAAGTGCCCGAGGAAATCAAGAAAACGTTCGATCGCCTGGGCATTCCCGAGGCCGAGAAGAAATATCTCGCCGGCGTGAAGGCGCAATTCGAAAGCGAAGTGATCTACGGCTCGCTGAAGGAAGATCTCGCCAAGCAGGGCGTGATCTTCACCGATACCGACACGGCGGTGCGCGAATATCCCGACTTGGTGCGGCAGTACTTCGCCACCATCATCCCGCCGGCGGATAACAAATTCGCTGCCCTGAACTCGGCCGTCTGGTCGGGCGGTTCGTTCATCTATGTGCCCAAGGGGGTGAAGATCGAATTTCCGCTGCAGGCGTATTTCCGCATCAACGCCGAAAGCATGGGCCAGTTCGAGCGCACGCTGATCATTGTCGACGAGGGCGCCCAGGTGCACTACGTCGAAGGCTGCACCGCGCCGATGTACACCACCGAAAGCCTGCACTCGGCCGTGGTCGAAATCGTGGTGAAAAAGCAGGCCCGCTGCCGCTACACGACGATTCAGAATTGGGCCAACAACATTTACAACCTGGTGACCAAACGGGCCATGGCGTACGAAGATTCGCTGATGGAATGGATCGACGGCAACCTGGGCAGCCGGCTGACGATGAAATATCCGTCGGTCTACATGATGGAGCCGGGCGCTCGCGGCGAAATCCTCTCCATCGCCTTCGCCTCCAACGGCCAGCATCAAGATGCCGGCGCGAAGCTGGTGCACTGCGCCCCCGACACCTCCGGCCGCATCGTCAGTAAAAGCATTTCCAAAAACGGCGGCCGCGCCAGTTACCGCGGCCTGGTGAAAGTGCAGCGCGGGGCCAAGCGAGCCAAATCGACCGTGGTTTGCGATGCGTTGATTCTCGATTCGAAAAGCCGCAGCGACACGTATCCCTACATCGAAGTCGATGAGCAGAACGTGCAACTGGGGCACGAAGCCAGCGTCTCGCGCATCAGCGAAGAGCAGTTGTTCTACCTGATGAGTCGCGGCCTGTCGGAAGCGGAAGCCAGCACGATGATCGTCAGTGGGTTCATCGAGCCGCTGGTGAAAGAGCTGCCGATGGAATACGCGGTCGAGATGAACCGACTGATCGAGTTGCAGATGGAAGGGTCCGTGGGTTAAGCCGAGCTCGCACAACTACGCAAGCCCACGGGTCGCAGCCCGTGGGCTTTTTTATAAAACTTGAACATGGCAACAGCGACAAAACAATCCGGCTTCAGCCAAGAGGCGTTTGAATCGTTTCTTGCAAGCCGCAAAGAGCCGCAGTGGCTGATCGACGGCCGCCGCGCCGCGTGGCAGGCGTTCCAAGATTTGCCGATGCCCAGCCGGGCCGATGAAGAATGGATGCGAACCGACATCCGGTTGTTCCGCCTCGACAAATTCCATCTGCCTCTCGGCCGCTCCTCGTCCCTCGCCTCGTCCCTCCCCCTGCTCTGCTGGAGCATGGCGTGCAACTCGGCGGCCGCACATCGACGCTCGATAGCCAAATCGGCAAATCCGAATTGGCTGCGAATCTGTCGAAGCAAGGCGTGCTATTCGGCAGCCTCGACGAACTAGTGCGCGACCATGGCGACAAAGTCCGCCCCCATTTGTTCCGTGTCGTCAATCACCGCGCCGACAAGTTCGCCGCCCTGCATGCCGCCGCATGGTCGGGCGGAACGCTGTTATATGTGCCCAAGGGGGTGAAGATCGACCAGCCGCTGCATTCGCTGAATGCCCTTTCCGAAGGCGCCGTCGATTTCAGCCACATTTTGGTCGTGCTTGAAGAAGGGGCCGAAGCCACGCTATTAACCGAAACCGCCGGCGGCGCAATGGCCGACAACTCCGCTTCCGGGTTCCACTGCGGCGCGATCGAACTGATCGTCGGCGAAGGCGCCAAGCTCCGCTACGTGAACTTGCAAAACTGGGGCACCGGCGTCTGGCACTTCGCCCACCAAAAGGCAGGCGTCGAACGAGCCGGCCAACTGCAATGGACCATCGGCGCACTTGGCAGCCGCCTGGCGAAAGTGAATCAACACGTGATGCTCTCCGGTGAAGATGCCAACGTGCAGGTCAACGGCGTGATGTTCACCGAAGGCAAGCAACATCTCTCGTATCACACGCTGCAGCATCACCAGGCCCCCCATTGCAAAAGCGATTTGCTCTACAAAGGGGCGCTGCAGGATCATTCGCACCTGGTGTGGCGCGGGATGATCAAAGTCGATCACGGTGCGCAGAAAACCGACGGCTACCAGCGCAACGACAATTTGATGCTCTCCGAGGAAGCCCGGGCCGATTCGATTCCGGGATTGGAAATCCAGGCCGACGACGTGCGCTGCACTCACGGCTCCACCACCGGCCGCGTGGACGACGAGATGATTTTCTACGCCCAGTGCCGCGGGCTGACTCGCAAAGAGGCCACGCGGATGGTCGTGGCCGGGTTCTTCCAGCAGGTGTTCGACCGCATCACGATCGACAGTGTCCGGGAAGCCCTGGGCGAAGCGATCGGCCGCCGCATCCGCGAATACGAATAATTTATGGCCCAATTCATTTCAGTGGCCAAAGTGGCCGATTTGCCCGATCCCGGTAAAATGTTGGTCGAGGCCGACGATCGGCTGATCGTGCTGTTCCGCGTCGGCGGAAAGTATTACGCCATCGACGACGTGTGCACGCACGACGGCGGCCCGCTCAGCGAAGGCGAATTGGACGCCAAAGCCTGCACGATCGCCTGCCCGCGCCACGGTGCGAAGTTTGATATCAAAAACGGCGCGGCCCTGACGATGCCCGCCACCGAGCCGACCGAGGCGTACGAAGTGAAAGTGGAAGGCGAAAACATCCTCGTGCGAATTCCAGATTAGAGATTCCCTTATGCCTCTCTCCGAAGAAGCCATTCGCGAAGCGCTCAAGCAAGTGATCGACCCCGAGCTGTTCGTGAACATCATCGACCTGGGGTTAGTGTACTCGGTGGTCGTCGAGCCGGCCGGTGAAAAGGAAAATGTCAAAATCGAAATGACGATGACCAGCCCCGCCTGCCCCGCCGGTCCGCAACTCATCGGGCAGAGCAAGCAAGTCGTGGGCGCGCTGCCGAACGTCGGCGACGTCGAAGTGAAGCTCGTGATGACGCCCCCCTGGTCGCCCGATCTGATGACCGAGGAAGCCCGCGATCAATTGGGCATCTTCTAAAGCGGTAAGCCACTGGCGGTTAGCTCTTAGCATTCGATGAGCTATACACCTATAGCCAAAGAGCTTGCTGCTGCATGAGCAAATCCGAAAAATCGCCGAGCGATTCTGACTCGCAGAATTCCAACTCGAGCAATGGGACCTCGACCGCGACGACTACCGGCGGCGCCATCGCATTGATCGTGGGCGCGCTAGGGGTCGTTTACGGCGACATCGGCACCAGCCCGCTGTACACGATTCCGGTGTGCTTCGCGGACCGCACGGGTCTGACTCCCGAACCGCAAAATGTGCTGGGCGTATTGTCGCTGATCATTTGGTCGCTGGTGACCGTGGTCACGATCAAGTACCTCGGCGTCATTCTGCGGGCTGATTTGGATGGCGAAGGCGGCATTCTCGCGCTGACGACCCTGGTCACTTCGCTGAAGAAGACCGCCAAAAGCAATCGCTGGTTGCTGCCGCTGGGACTGTTCGGCGCGGCGCTGTTGTTTGGCGACAGCATGATCACGCCTGCCATGTCGGTGCTTAGCGCGGTCGAAGGCATCGAGCTGGTGCAGCCCGCCTTGGCCAAGGCCGTCGTTCCGGCCTGCGTGGCGATATTATTGTTGCTGTTCATCGTCCAACGGCACGGCACCGAAGTGATCGGCCGCTTTTTCGGGCCCGTGATGCTGTGTTGGTTTGCCGCAATCGCCGCGCTGGGAATTCGCGGCATTTGCCTGGGGCCGGAAATCCTCAGTGCGATCAACCCGGTGCACGCCACGCGGTTGCTCGTCGCGCATCCGGAACGGACGATTTTCATCTTGGGATTTGTGTTTCTGGCCGTCACCGGCGGCGAAGCGCTGTATGCCGACCTCGGGCATTTCGGCCGCAGGCCGATCCGTTGGGGCTGGTTCGCGCTGGTGTTTCCGGCGCTGGTGCTGAACTATCTCGGCCAGGGCGGATTGCTGCTGCACGATCCGTCGGACGCCACGCACAGCTTCTATCGGTTGGCGCCCTCATGGCTGCAGTACCCGATGATCGCCCTGGCAACGATGGCCACGGTGATCGCTTCGCAAGCGGTGGTGTCGGGCGCGTTTTCGTTGATGCATCAGGCGCGGCAGTTTCGCTACGTGCCGCGGATGGAAGTGCAACACTATTCCGATGACGGCGAAGGCAAAGTGTACGTGCCACTGGTGAACTGGTGCCTGGCCGCGGCGACGATCGCGCTGGTGCTTGTGTTTCGTTCCTCGGGTCGACTGGCCGGCGCGTACGGGATGGCGGTCTCCGGCACGATGCTGATCACCACGGTCCTGGTGGTGCCCTGCTTCCGGCGGCTGTGGAAATGGTCGTGGCCGGTCACGATCGGTTTGGCGACGCTCTTCTTGGCCGTCGACGGCACGTTCCTGATCGCGAATCTTGCCAAGTTCTTCGACGGGGGATGGATACCGCTGACCGTCGCCGCGGGGATTTATCTGGTGATGAGCACGTGGCGATCCGGCCGCCGCGCGATGGAAGCAGGCCGCTACATTCCCGACAACGCAATCGGTGAACTGCGCCGCGACGCCGATGCCGGCAAGATCGTGCGCGTGCCGGGCACGGCCGTGTATTTTTGCAGCGATCCGACCACGGTGCCGCTGACGCTCATGGTGAACGTGGAGCACAATCACGTATTGCACCAGCGCGTGGTGCTGCTGACGATCGAAACGAGAGACGTGCCGCGGGTGCCGCTGGCCGAGCGATTGGAAACGAGCGAGCCCGCCCCCGGTTTCGTGCGCGTGATCGCTCGATACGGCTTCATGCAAACGCCGAGCATCAAGAAACTGATGCAATGCGCCGAGGATGAAGGCATATTGAAAGCCAACGGGGAGATCACGTATTTCATGCGCAGCGAGTCGATCGTGCCGACCGACCGGGGACGGCTGAGCAAGTGGCGGAAGCGGTTCTACGCGTTCCTAAGCCGCAACTCGCAGGACGCGACCAGCACCTGGAGCATCCCTGCCGATCAAGCGGTGGGACTGCGCGTGACGACGAAGTTATAATCGCGCAGTGCCACGCCGCAAAAAAAGCCCAGGGGTTGCAACCCCTGGGCTTGGCTAATCGCTAACAGCTAGTTACTTGCCGTTCCACCACCAGCTATCCGTGTGAGCTTTCATCGCCGCGGTGCGCACGGGGCCAAGATCGGCCGACGTATCGTGCTTCTGCACAATCGCCCACGGCTGGAATTGCACGCCGCCGGAAACGCAGATGATCCAATCCTTTCCCTTCTTCACGTAGCTGGCTTTGCTATCGACCTGCTTCGGCGGATTGTAGCGCGCCAATCCCAGCTTCTGATCGTTGTATAAACAGGTCGGGCGCAGATCAGCCTTCTCCATGAGTTGCTCCTTCATGAGCAAGGCGCCGACCACCGCCAGATCCATGCAATTTCGCAACTCGGCGAACACCGGATCTTTCTGGGAAATCTCTTCGTAGTGCGCCGTGAGCGAATCGGCCCACTTCCGCACATTCGGACTGACCGCCTGAGTTGTTTTCACGCGCTGACCCACCGCATTCACCAGGTCTTCCTCGGCCATCGCCATCACGCCCGGGCCGCGCAGCTCCCACGACATGCCGTCGGCATCGGTCAAGAGTGGCTCGTATCGGGGCGCCAGCCACCAGCGCGGCATGACGTTTGTCACATTGGCCGCTGCGGCCCCGATTAGTTGCATGTAATTTTGCATGCCGGCGACGGGCAGCGGGTCGAAGCCCATGGCCAATCGCTTCATCCGATAGTCGGCCGCCACCAGCACGTTGGCAAACCGGCTGCTGGCCGGCACGCCGTTGATCGAAATATTCTGCGCCCCCATCGCTTGTTCCAAACCGTGGATCGTCGCCTGGGGATCTGGCCCGATTGTTTTTTGCTGGGCACGATAATTCGTCCACCGCTGCAAGCCTTCCGCCGTCGGATCCATCGACACGCTCACGCCGCCATTGCGCGCGGCATCGGCAAATCGCAGGGCCACCAACAGATCGTCTAAATGCAACACGGGCCGTCCGGTAGTCACGCCCACCACGTTGCCCATCGCATTAACTTGCCAACCTTCGGCCGGACCGGCGAGAATCACATCCTTGCCGTCGGCGTCGGCAAACACATACTGCACCCGCTGCAGTCCGGCCAGGTATTTCACCTCGTCGGGCAACGGCTGATTCGCCTGCATGCATTGGGCGATTTTTTCATCCAGCTTCCGTAGCGAAACCATTCGCAGCGGCGCCATCTGGCCCATATCGCCCGGCACCGGCTGCATCGCCTTTTGGCGAGCTTCGCGCAGTTCGGCCCCGTGCTGCGCGTCGACGTTCGACAACACGCCGTCGACATTAACCGCCACGCCGCCCACCGCCTGCTGGATGACCTGGGCCTGCGCGGGAGAACCCAGAATTGCCACCATCAGGCCCAAAACGAAAGCCGCGGCATACAATAAATGCAGTCGCTGCGGCAGATACGAACGGCGGTACATAAAACGCCTCGGGGTAGGGCAAGAAGAGTCGGGAAATCGCGCAATAGTTATCCTAGTTGCCTGCCTGGCGGTCTGCAAGAAAATGGGCGATTTCCGCAGTTTAGTCCGGCCGCTTTCTGCAAAATCCTTGCATACCTACGGGGCCACGGACTACCTTGAAGGGTGGCGCAGTTTTGCAGCAAAATCGAACACCGCGGCCATTGGGCGACTTCGCTCTGCAAAACTGACGCCGCAGGGGTACTAATCGTAACGGGGAAACGGGCATGCTCGCCTATCTGGTGATTCGTGAAGGATCCAAATGGACCGACGTCTTCCGGCTCACCCCGGGGCAATCGGTCACGCTGGGCCGTGCGCCCACCAACCAGATCGTGATGAAAGACGAGCGCTGCAGCCGCACGCACGCCGAAATCTTCTTCTCGCAAGACCGCTGGGTGCTGCGCGATCTGGAAAGCCGAAACGGCACGATCGTGGGGTCTGAGCGCGTGCACGGCGACTACATGCTCCAGCCGGGCGACGTGATCCGCGTCGGTCATTCGCAGTTGGCCTTCGTGCACGATCTGGCGGCGGCCTTCCCCGACTCGTCGGCCGCCCCGCCAAAGAAAGCTCCCGCGTCGCCTGGGGAAACAGTGATCACCGTCGGTCACGACGACGAAGCGCACGTGATGTCGACGCCGATCGACGAGCCGACCAAAATCACGCACCGCCGCGGCCAAACTCGTTTTCTCGCGCCCGTGGCCGAGGAAGACGCGGCCACGCCGAAGGTTGGCCGCGCCGCCGCGCAGTTGTGCCGCCTGGCTTTCGAAATGGCCAAGATCCCCGACCTCCGCTTGTGCACCAAGGCGGCGCTGGACGGATTATTCGACGGCACGCAAGTCGATGCCGGCGCGGTGCTCTTGTTGCCGCGCTTCATGACCACCGAACCCACCGCCGCCGATTTGGAAGTGGTCGCCTCGCGCACCGATTCGCCCTTGAATTATCAACGCGTTTCCAACTTCGTGGCCACCACCGTGCTGCGCGAGGGGGAAGCCGTGCTGGCCCGCAACGTCATGGGCGATAGCGCGCTGTCGATTCGCGACAGCAAAGGGGAATTTCACGCCACCAGCATCTTGTGCGCCCCCATCCGCAAAAGCGAACGGCCCCTGGGCGTCATCCACCTGTATTCCACGCAGCCCGATCGCATGCCCGATCCCGACGATCTGGAATTCACCCTGGCCGTGGCCGACACGCTGGCCGTGGCCCTGGAAAACCTGAATCGCCGCCTGGAACTGGCCGAAGACCTCACGCAAATCCGCGACGAAAACTTGCAATTGCGCGAACGGCTGGGCGTGGAAAGCGAAATCGTCGGATCCAGCGTCGTGATGAACAAAGTGCAGCGCGACATCGGCCGCGCGGCGCCCAATCGGGCCACCGTGCTGATCCGCGGCGAAAGCGGCGTGGGAAAAGAACTCGTCGCGCGGGCGATCCATTTTTCCAGCCCGCGCAGAAAAGGCCCGTTCTGTGTGCTCAATTGCGCGGCGCTTTCGGAAAGCTTGCTGGAAAGTGAACTGTTCGGCCACGAGCGCGGCGCGTTTACCGGCGCCACCGAACGCAAGATCGGCAAGTTCGAAGCGGCTGACAGCGGCACGCTGATGCTGGATGAAATCGGCGAGATGAGCCCCACCATCCAAGCAAAATTCCTGCGCGTGTTGGAAGGGCACCCCTTCGAGCGCGTCGGCGGCAGCGAACCCATTCAAGTGGACGTGCGGGTGATCGCCGCCACCAACCGCGATTTGGAACGTGCCGTGGCGGAAGGCACGTTCCGCCGCGACCTGTTCTTCCGCCTGCACGTGCTGGAAGTATTCGTTCCCGCACTACGAAAGCATCCCGAAGATATTGGCGATCTGTCGCAGCACTTTCTGCAGAAGTTTAACGCCGAAACGGGGCGAAAAATCCGCGGCTTTTCCCGCGAAGCCATGGAGCACATGCTGCGTTATCGCTGGCCGGGCAACGTGCGCGAACTGAAAAACGTCGTCGAACGCGCCGTAGTGCTGGCGCGCAGCGAAATCATCGACGTCGAGGATCTCACCTTGTCGAAGCTGTCCACCGCCGGCGACACGGGTGATCTGGTGCCCTCGCCCGCCAACGCCTTCGAGCCGATGTCGCTGGACGAATTGGAACGGCGTCACATTCTGGCCACGCTCAATTCCAACAACTGGAACAAAAGCCAGACGGCGCGCATCCTGGGCATCGAACGCTCCACGTTGGATCGCAAGATCGATCGCTATCAGCTCGACGCCGACTTACCCCAACGGGGCCGCGCCGCCAGACCCTCCTGAATCGATCGGGCCCATGAACCAAGGATCGATGAACGTGCTTCACTCGCGCCGCGCCTTCTCGCTGGTCGAATTGCTGGTGGTCATCGCCATCATTGCGGTGCTCATCAGCTTGCTGTTGCCGGCGGTGCAGGCGGCGCGCGAAGCGGCGCGGAATCTCGAGTGCCGCAGTCATTTGAAACAGCTTGCGCTGGCCACGCTGAATTACGAAAGCACGCACAAGTGCTTTCCACCGGCCGGCCTGTGCGGCGAGCGGATTCAAGATTTCTACGAAGGGCCGTTTAACCCTCGCAACGGACCCATGCTCAGTTGGGTCGTGCTGATCTTGCCGTTCATGGAAGAAACGGGCCTGTATCGCCAGTTCGATCTGAAGCAAAGCGTCTTGCAACAGGCCGGCGACCCTCAGGCCGCCCCGCTGCCGATGATGACCTGCCCCAGCGACATCGCCCCGGGGCGATTCTTCTCCGACATTTCCCTCACCGCTGGAAAGCGCTTTGCCAAGGGCAACTACGCCGCTTTCGTCTCCCCCTACCACACCAGTTATGCCGACTTGTGGCCCGGCGGATTAAGCGGCGCGCACCGTTATGCCTTCAAAGACGTGCTCGACGGCGTTACGAATACGCTGCTGTTTTCCGAGGTGCGCACCCGAAGTCAGGAACAAGATCAGCGCGGGAGCTTCGGCGCTTCCCTGGACCGGCTCCAGCTTGTTGGCCTTCGACATGCACGACGCAACTTACCCCGAAGTTAGCGAAGATTTGACGCAGCGCTATCAACGCTCCGGGCTGCAGTTCAGCCCGGCGCCAAGCAGCATGGGCTCGACGCAGCCTCCCAACAATCTTGGGCCGAATCTGGACATGCTTTATGTTTGTCCCGATCCGTCCGACGCACAGCTCGACGGCATGCCTTGCGGCGAGTTCGCCAGCGGCGGCATGTGGGGATTTCTTTCTGCCGCGCCGCGCAGTCGCCATCCCGGCGGAGTCAATGTGGTCTTTCTCGACGGACACGTCGGCTTGTTGAGCGACATCATCGACGAGCGAATCATGGCGTATCTGGTTTCCAGCAGCGACGGTCAGACGATCGACATCTCGCAGGTCCGATGAAAACGCGCGCCGTGCAGTGGTGCAATGTAATGACGCTTGTCCGCTACATTTCGATCGTCGCGATCATCCTCGGCGTGCCTTTGGTGAGCGCGCCTTGGTGGTGGCCCGGGGTTGTCGGCGGCCAGCGCGCCTGGTCCAAAGCGCAGGCCGCCGAATACGCCCAGGCGGCGGCCAATTATCACCGGCTGGCGCACGATCGAGCGCAGCAGCCCGCTGTGGAGTTGAATGCCGCGCAAGCACGGTACACGCAGAACCGAGACGCGCTGGTGCAGGCCCGCTGCGCAGGCCAATCGGCCGCGACCGTCATGCAATGCCTGGGCATCACGACGGTTTTTGCAGGGCTGTTGGCCTACTCCGCGCTGCGGCAAGGCGATAATCCCGCCTAGCGCAAGACTCCACAGCCGCTTTCCGTTATCCAGCCGCCGCTTCCCGTTACTCGGTCGGCGTCTGGTCCTTGTGGACGCTGGCCATGGTGGCGGTTGTTGCGGGGGTCGCACGGGCGATGAATTCTTCGACCGCCTCGGGGCTTTGGGCGCCGATCATGCGATCCACATGCCAGCCTTCGGCACTTTTCGTGTAAATCACCAGTTGCGGGATCCGAGTGCCCGACATCAACTGGTTCGCCAGCGGACCTTCGCGATCGGTATTCACATGCGCAAAGGCAACCTTGTTCAGATCGCCGCGGGCGGCCAACTGCGGCATCACCGTATTTCGCATTGTCTGACAGCCCGGGCACCAATCGGCGCCAACCAAAACGACCAACGGCTTGCCGGTATCCACGGTATCTTGGTATGCGGTCTTGTAGGTGTCGGCGCCGGTGGCGAGCAAGCTCACCTGCAACAGTGCAGTCAGGGCAATGCTATTCACGGATAGATCTCCTAGTTGGCTTGAATCGTGACGATGGGTAAATCAACGATTCCCGCGCCCGGCGAAGGGCGGACTCCGATGCCAGATTGGCCGGCGGCTGAAGGGATCCGTCCGAAATGGTTGGCCACGGCGACGACCAGCCGAGAACGGCTGTGGGTGGGCCCGTCGCGCTGTGCCTTCCGTCGTGGTTGGCTTCCTTCTGCGTTGTCTCCGTTCGACCAACGTGCAAAACACTCGGATCAGGGAAGGCCGTAGTCTAAGTGGGTAAAATAAACGTGCAAGGGGGCGATGAGCAAAATTTAACGATTCCGTAAACTTTGTCGTCGCGCCAGCAATGCGCACCCCAACTGACACTTAGCCTACGCCGGATTACCCAGTTTCTCCCATCGACCGCTTAACTCTGGAAGGTGTGATCGAATCCCTCAGGCGCACCTAGCCGAATCGACTGTTTCGGCGCGAGCATACGGCAAAGCTTCGCTCATTGTGTCATGCGGATGTCGACCGATATAATCGTGCGGCTGATTTGCACCCCATTTGCCGGGCCACGCGCCGAAAACGCCGATCACAGCCGGTTTTTTACGCACGGTTTACCAATCTTGGCTCTCCCATGAAGCTCCGTGTCGGCCTGGTCGGCTTGGGTAAGGGATGGGAGGTGCGCCATCGTCCGGCGCTACGCGCCCTGGGCGATCGCTTCGAAGTGCGCGCCGTCTGCGAGCAAGTGGCGCAGCGGGCCGAGCAGGCCGCACGAGATTTCGGGGCTACGACCGTCGATGGTTTTCGCGCCCTGGCCAGCCGCGACGATATCGATGCTATCTTGATGTTGGCCGAGCAGTGGTACGGATGGCTGCCGATTCTGGCCGCCTGCGAAGCCGGCAAGGCGATCTACTGCGCCACGCCGCTACAGCTCACTTTGGATGAAGCGCGCGACATCAAGCAGCGCGTGGATAAAGCCGGCGTGGCATTCATGGCGGAATTCCCGCGAAGGCAATACGCCGCCACGCTGCGATTGAAGGAACTGATTGCCACGCACTTGGGCGAACCGCGATTGCTGTTCTGCCATCGCCGCGTTCCGGTCGGCGAGAATGCTCCCAAGCACGAGGACCCGAAGGACACGGGCCCCGACACCGGCGATCTGGTGGAACTGGTCGATTGGTGTCATTACGTGGTCGGCCGCGAATCGACCTCCGTGCTGGGAATGATGCACAGCGCGTCGTCGGCCTCTTTCGGCGACGACTACCGGATGATGAGTCTCGATTTTTCTCCCCCGGGGCAACACGCCGGCACCGGCGTCGTGGCTCAAATCAGCTCCGGCTACTATATGCCGATGGGCTGGGAAGAGGCGGTCTCGTTTCGCCCGCCGCCGGCATTGCAAGTGGCCTGCGAACACGGCATCGCATTTGTCGATCTGCCGGCCCAGGTCATCTGGTTCGATAAGGCCGGCCGGCATCAAGAATCGCTCGACACCGAACGGCCGGTCGGCGAGCAGTTGCTCTCTCAGTTCCACCGGTCGGTCACCAGCCTGGTTCGCAATCCGGCCGGGCTGGAAGACGCCTACCGGGCGCTGGTCGTGGTTTTGGCAGCCCGCCGGAGCCATGAAGAAGGGCGACGGATACCGCTCTCGTTTTGAACGCTGCCGGTTTGCCAGGCATCGGGAACTACTTGCGCGCTATGGCGCGACGCTGCAGGCGATCACCGACTCGCACTTATCTTCCCATCCGGCAATAAGTTAACCGCGGTTTGGGGGGCGGACTTACCCGCCGCCTTGTAACCGTTGGAACATCTGCGACCAGTTTGGGTCGAAAAACACCAAAGATTTCGCAAAAAAGCTTGTGTCGCCTAATCCCGTTGGTATCATGGGGAAGCGTAAAAATTTTCGTAATCAGCATGCCTCCGAGAACCCAATTTTCCGGCGGCGCTTCCGGTTTTACATCCTGAAAAACCCTACAACGAACAAACTGTATGGAAGCGGTTAGTAAGGTGATGCTCGTGACGAAGAATCGTACTCGCCATGCCTGTTTTCGGTTGGGGCTCTCGCTGTTTTGTCTGATTGTTGCAGGAACTTGGGCTAGTACGACGCAGGCCGACTGGATCGCCGGCTTTCCGCCGGAACCCGGCATCAGCCAGTCGCCCACCAACTTGGACATGACTCATTGGCTGTTGACCGTCAGCTATGACGGCGCCGGCAACTTCTCGGTATACAGCCAGTATCCGGGCGTCGGCGTGTTGAACAACTTCTCGGATCCCATTTACGACATCGGCCCGAATACGGCGCTGAACATCGCCTTGCAAATCAATCCGACGACCGGTGCGCCGATCAGCGGCAGCTTGATCATCACGGGCGACGCGTCAACGTTCTACACGGCGAGCCCCTCTGGCACGCTGCTGACCGGTGAGATTTCGCAGTTCGGCTATGCCGAACCCGGCGATACCACCCCCGGTGCGGAACATTTCGAATTCCTGTTCACCACCACGGGCGGCGATCTGGCAGCCTGGTATCCCTCGATCGCAATTAACTTGACTTTTGTCGAAATCAATTTCAGCGGAGTCTTCGGAAACACTCCGTTTGAAAACACTGATTCGTACAGCGCCCAGTCCGACACGTTTGCTGGGCCGACGCCGGTGCCAGAACCCGCTTCCATTTCACTGTTGTGCTTTGGTGCGCTGGCGGTGTCGACCGGACTGGGCATTCTACGTGGTACCAAAGTTCTGCGTGGGACCCCCCTCGGATAAATCGGCAGGTCGCCGCACGGTAATCTTTTCAATCCCGTACGGCGAGTATCTCGAAAGACCACGCCTCAGGTAAATCACGCCTCAAATAAACCACACCTTAGAGTTTGCCACTTTCGACCTTCGACTGATTCCGCATCATCCAATCTTCTAATCTCGGGAGTCGGGCCATGTCTCTCTGTCGCTCTGAACGTGTAGCCATATCGCACCCCAAGAAGCGCCAATCAAAATCGCTTCGCTCCCCAAAACGCTTTGCGGTCGAGCCCCTTGAGCATCGCCACTTGCTCACGCTGTTGGGCGTCAGCCCCTCGTTCCCGACCATCACGTACGACAGCACCGGCACGGTGACGTACAACGCGACGACCGACAGTTTTGCTTTGCAGGCGCAACCGCTGCTCTACAAGGCCAGCGCCATCGCTAGCCCGCAAGTGATCACCACGCCGCGCAGCTTCACGATCAATGTCAACATCGACAGCTCCGGCAACTTAGTGCCCAACGTGTTGACGAGCGACCTGATTGTCACAGGCACCGTCGTCGGCAGCCCGGGGCTCAGCGGTACCATCCTGACGGCCAAAGTCATTGCCTTCGGTTACCAGTACACCGGCAGCGGCACCGACAACTACGATTTCATCGCCATCCCCACCGGCGGCACGCTATTCTCGATGTTCGCCGGGCAGGATGTGGGCGTGACCGTGGCCTCCGCCAACTCTACCTTCACGAATAACTTCAACGTCAATTTCAGCGGCCTGGCCAAGGGCACCATCGGGTCGGTCCCGCTATTCACCGGCAATATCAACGGCACGAAGTACAACGACCACACCGGCAACGGCATTACCGGCGACGACACCGGCATGGGGGGCGTGACCATCAACTTGTTCCGCGATTTGGATAACAGCGGCACGCTCACCCCCGGCGACGGGCCCGCCATCGCCACCACCACCACGGCCGCAGGCACAGGCGCCTATTCGTTCAACAACCTCGTCCCAGGCACGTACTTCGTTCAGGAAACGGTTCCCTCCGGCCAAACGCAAACCGCCGGCGGAACCTATACCGTCAACGTCACCTCCGGCAGCAACACCACGGGGATCGACTTCGCTGACTTCGTGAACATCAATATCAGCGGCACCAAGTTCAACGATCTGACCGGCGACGGATTGACCGGCGACGACACCCCGTTGGGCGGCGTCACGATCAATCTGTATCTCAACGGCGGTTCGACGCCGGTGGCTTCAACGGTCACGGCGGCTGACGGCTCCTATAGCTTCAACAACCTTGGCCCGGGCACGTACTACGTGCAGGAAGCGGTTCCGTCAGGCTCGACGCAAACCGGCGGCAACGCCGGCTACACGGTGAGCGCCACCAGCGGCTCCAACTCCACCGGCAACAACTTCAGCAACTTCAACAACATTGCGATCACCGGCACGAAGTTCAACGACATCACCGGCGATGGCTTTAGCGCCGACGATACCCCGTTGGCCGGCGTCACGATCAATCTGTATCTCAACGGCAATCCGACGCCGATCGCCTCCACCGTCACCGCCGCCGACGGTTCCTTCGCCTTCAACAACCTTGGCCCGGGCACCTACTACGTTCAGGAAACCGTTCCGGCTGGCTGGACGCAAACCGGCGGCACCGGTGGTTACACCATTACGACCACCAGCGGTTCGGGCTCTTCGGGCAACAATTTTGACGATTTCCAGAACATCTCACTCAGCGGCGTCAAATACGACGACCTGACCGGCGACGGCATCACCGGCGACGACACCGGCTTGGGCGGAGTGACGGTCAATCTGTACCTGAACGGCAACCCGACCCCGGTCGCTTCCACCGTGACCGCGGCGGATGGTTCTTACAGCTTCAGCAATTTGGGCCCCGGCACTTACACAGTGCAGGAAGAGGTTCCGGGCGGCTCGACGCAAACGGCCGGCAACAGCGGCTACACCGTCAGCGCCACCAGCGGCTCGAATTCCTCGGGCAATGACTTTGCCAACTTCGCCAACATCTCGATCAGCGGCACCAAGTACAACGATCAAACCGGCGACGGCATCACCGCTGACGACACGGGCTTGGGCGGCGTGACGGTCAATCTGTACCTGAACGGCAACCCGACCCCGGTCGCCTCCACCGTGACTGCGGCGGATGGCTCCTACAGCTTCAGCAATCTCGGCCCCGGCACGTACACAGTGCAGGAAGAGGTTCCCGCCGGTTCCACTCAAACCGCCGGCAACGCTGGCTACACCGTCAGCGCCACCAGCGGCTCGAATTCTTCGGGCAATGACTTTGCGAATTTCGCGAACATCTCGATCTCCGGCACCAAGTTCAACGACCTGACCGGCAACGGCATCACCGGCGACGACACGGGCTTGGGCGGCGTGACGGTCAATCTGTACCTGAACGGCAACCCGACCCCGGTCGCCTCCACCGTGACCGCTGCGGATGGCTCCTACAGCTTCAGCAATCTCGGCCCCGGTTCGTACACCGTGCAGGAAGTGGTTCCGGCCGGTTCGACTCAAACCGCCGGCAACGCTGGCTACATGGTCAGCGCGACCAGCGGCTCGAATTCTTCGGGCAACGACTTTGCGAATTTCGCGAACATCTCGATCAGCGGCACCAAGTACAACGACATCACCGGCAATGGCTTCTCCGGCGATGATGTTGGCCAGGGGGGCGTGACGGTCAATCTGTACCTGAACGGCAATCCGACGCCGGTCGCTTCGACCGTGACCGCGGCCAATGGTTCCTACAGCTTCACGAATCTGGGCCCCGGTTCGTACACCGTGCAAGAAGTCGTTCCGGCCGGTTCGACCCAGACCGGTGGCAACGCCGGCTACACGATCAGCGCCACCAGCGGCACCAACTCCACCGGCAACAACTTCGACAACTTCCAGAACATTTCGATCTCCGGCACCAAATACAACGACATCACCGGCAACGGCGTCACTGGCGACGACGTCGGCCAGGGGGGCGTGACCGTCAATTTGTATCTCAATGGCGGCAGCACTCCAGTCGCATCGACCGTCACGGCTGCCAACGGTTCTTACAGTTTCACGAATCTGGGCCCCGGCACCTACACCGTGCAGGAAGTCGTTCCGGCCGGTTCGACTCAAACCGCCGGCAACGCTGGCTACACGATTAGCGCTACAAGCGGCACCAATTCCTCGGGCAACAACTTCGCCAACTTCCAGAACATCTCGATCAGCGGCACCAAGTACAACGACATCACCGGCAACAGCTTCAGCGCCGACGATACGCCGTTGGGCGGAGTGACGATCAACCTCTACTTGAACGGCGGCAGCACGCCGGTGGCCTCCACCGTCACGGCCGCCAACGGCACGTACAGTTTCACGAACCTTGGCCCCGGCACCTACAGCGTGCAGGAACAGGTTCCGGCCGGTTCGGTCCAAACTGGCGGCATCGGCGGTTACACGATCGTTGCGACCAGCGGCACGAACTCCACTGGCAACAACTTCGACGATTACTTCGCGACCAGCACGATCAGCGGCACAAAGTACAACGACATCACCGGCAATAGTTTCTCGGCCGACGATACCGGCTTGGGCGGCGTCACGATCAATTTGTACAAGAACGGCGGCAGCACGCCGTTCGCCACCACCGTCACGGCCGCCAACGGCACGTTCAGCTTTACGAACCTTGGCCCCGGAACCTACAGCGTGCAAGAAGTGGTGCCCGCGGGCTCCACGCAAACTGGCGGCATCGGCGGCTACACGTTCGTCCTCACTAGCGGACAGAATTCCTCTGGCAACAATTTCGACGACTTCCAGAACATCTGCATCAGCGGCACCAAGTATAAGGACATCACCGGCAACGGCATTACCGGCGATGACACCGGTTTGGGCGGCGTCACGATCAACTTGTACAAGAACGGCGGGAGCACGCCGGTGGCCACCACCACCACGGCCAGCAATGGTTCGTACCAGTTCGCCAACCTTGGCCCGGGCACCTACACCGTGCAGGAAGTGGTGCCCAGCGGCTGGACGCAAACGGCCGGCAATAGCGGCTACTCGATCAGCGCTACCAGCGGCACGAACGCCAGCGGCAAGAACTTCGCCGACTTCCAGAACATCTGCATCAGCGGCACGAAGTACGAAGACTGCACGGGCAACGGCATCGACAGCGGCGACAGCGGCTTGGGCGGCGTGACCATCCAACTGTTTAAGAATGGGGGCAGCACGCCGGTGGCCACCACGGTCACCGCCAGCAATGGCTCGTACCAGTTTACGAACCTTGGCCCCGGCACTTACACGGTGCAGGAAGTGGTGCCCAGCGGCTGGACGCAAACCGCCGGCGTCGGCGGCTATTCGATCAGTGCCACTAGCGGCACGAACGTCAGCGGCAAGAACTTCGCCGACTTCGACAACATTTCGATCAGCGGCACCAAGTACAACGATCTCACCGGCAACGGCTTCTCCAGCGACGATACCCCGCTGGGTGGCGTGACCATCCAACTGTTCAAAAACGGCGGCAGCACCCCGGTGGCCACCACCACCACGGCCTCCAACGGCACGTACAGCTTCACCAACCTTGGCCCCGGCACGTACGTCGTCAAGGAATTGGTCCCGGCCGGCTCGGTGCAAACCGGCGGCGTCGGCGGCTACACCATCAATGCCACCAGCGGCAACGATGTTTGCAACAAGAACTTTGCCGACTACTTCACCAGCGGCACCATCAAGGGCACCAAGTACTTCGACGTCAGCGGCAACGGCCTCTCGTCCGACGACACCGGCATGGGCGGCGTGACGATCCAGCTCTACAAGGACACCAACGGCGACAACACGCTGACCTCCACCGACGGCGGCCCGGTCGCCACCGCCACCACCACCTCCAACGGCGCTTACTCGTTCAATAACCTCGCTCCGGGAACCTACTTCGTCAAGGAAGTTACCCCCAGCGGCTATATTCGCACGGCCCCGACGAATTCCGATACCTATATCGTGCACCTCAATTCCGGCGGCACCGTCGGCGGCTTGGATTTCGACAACGCCAAGATCTGCGACTGCGATGGCCGCCTGACGAACATTTCTTACTTGATCAATGGCAGCAAGGTTGTCACCGACCTGCGCGGCAACACCAACCAGGGCGACATCGTTCAGGTAACGTTCACAGTTACCTCCGGCGACCCGATCACGCTCAGCCTGGTCAGCTACGTACGCGCCGGACCCGTATTTCGACGCCAATCATGCCAGCCAGCAGGAGATCTTCGATCTCGACACCGGCACCTTCGGCCCGGGCACGTACGTGCTCACTGTTCACCTGCCGGATTCGTTCTACCAGGTCGACTTTGTCTGCGGCATCGCGATCGATCACCTTGGTCCGGCCGGCAGCAACATCTTCTATACTCCGCAGTGCCGCTTGTTCAGCGCCGACAACGATGGCTACACTGCGCCGGTGAGCAATCCGGGTTGCATCTCTGGCAACGTGTTCGCCGACACGCACAACAAGGGCTACTTTGATTCCGACGAATCGGGCATCGCCTATGTGCAAATTAATCTGACCGGCACCACCACTTCCGGCCAGTCGGTCAGCCTGACCACCTACACCACGCCCGATGGAAGTTACATCTTCAGCAACCTGAAAGCGGGCACGTACAAGGTTACGGAGATCGACCCGCAGGGTTACGGCGACGGAAGCGACAAGGCCGGCAGCGCCGGCGGGACAGTTAGCAACGACGGGATCAGCAACATTTGCCTCGGCGCTGGCGTGTGTGCAGTCAACTACAATTTCGGCGAAACCCCGGTTGTGGCAGTTGCTTCGGCATGCTCCTCCAGCAGTGGGGCGATTAGCGCCGTCAGCTACCAGAACGACACGTTTAACTCCGGCAAGTCGATGCTCGTCATCAGCGGCACCAATTACAATGACACGATCACTGTCAGTCAAAGCACCAGCACTCGCTTCACTGTCAGCATCAACGGTTCCTCCGCCGGCTTCAACAACTACGACAGCTCCGGCAAGACAGTCGATTTGATCGTGATCTACGGCTTCGGCGGCAACAACACGATCACGGTGAATTCCAACGTCACCACCAACACGGCCATCTTCGGCGGCGACAACGGCAACACCATCCAAGGCGGCTCGGGGGCCAACGTCCTGGTCGGCGGCCTGGGGACCGACAAGATCACCGGCGGCTCCAACCGCGATCTGCTGATCGGCGGCGGCGGCGGCGACACCCTCAACGGCGGTGGCGGTGACGACATCCTCGTGGGCGGCACCACCAGCTACAACAGCAATCTCGGCGCCCTGGAATCGATCATGGCCGAGTGGACCTCCTCCCACAGCTACACCGACCGCGTGAAGAACATCAGCAACGGCACCGGCAGCGTGGCTCGCCTCAATGGCGCGTTCTTCCTGATCGACGGCTGGACCGTCTTCGAGGACAACAAGGCCGATTCGATGACCGGCGGCTCCGGCACCGATTGGTTCTTCGGCAACGTCGATTCCGGTATCGTGGATGTGCTGACCGACCGGTCGTACGGCGAAGTCGTCACCGACATCGGCTAGTTCGGCGAAAAAACGCCGCTGGAAACCTGTTTCGCTCAGGCGGACTTTAACGCTGCGCCCCTGCTAGCATCTTTGCCGGACCGGCACACCTTCTTGCCGGTCGCTCCGGTTTTGCTTCCGGTTCCGTTTTCGGCCCCTTTAGCGGTCAAGCAAGCTCTTCCTACCGGCCGAAGTTTGACCTGTAGGAGGAGGGCTGGCCGTTGGCGCGCCGGGGGGTGTGCTCGTGGCCAGCCATAGCTTTGCGGAGGTGCGGCTGTGACCCGTCTATTTGCGGCAGTGAATCGCGCTTGTTGCGCTGGGCTCGTCGTGGTGCTGGTGCTCGTATCCGCCACCGCTCAAGCTCAGAACATGTTTGCCTCAGGCATGGACAGCCCCCAGCCCGCGGGCCCTCCGCCCGATCTAGGCATGAGCGCCTACGGCAACGGCAATTGCAATAGCTGTGCGCCCAATTGCCAGAATTGCGGCGGCAACTGCGACGGCTGCGGTTGCGGCTGTTCAAATTGCGGCGGCTGCGGCTCGAAATGGTACGTCCAAGGCGGCGCCGTGTTTCTGTGGCGCAACAACGACTCGGTCAACCAGCCCGTGGTCGTCAGCAGCATCGATCCGAGTGTCACGCTGTTGGATACTCACAGCACCGAGTTTGACACCGGCATCGGTCCACGCGTCCTGGTGGGCTTCTCCCCTTGCGCGCATGAATCTTGGAGCGTCAACTACTTCAGCGCCTTCGATTTCGACGGCAGCTCCAGCATCACCAGCCCCGGCAGCCTCGCGGCACCGGGCAGCCTCGGCCAGCAAGGCACCGACTGGAGCGCGGCCGACACGATGTCCATCCATTACTCCTCCGAGATCAACAACGCGGAGCTCAATTGGATGCACACGTGGAATCGCTGGTCGTTTCTGGCCGGCTTCCGCTTCCTCGATCTGAGCGAAAATTACGACATCACCACCGTCACTGGAACCGACGCCAGTTTCTACAACGTGCGCACGCTGAACGACCTGTACGGCTTTCAGATCGGCGGCCGCTATCGCCGATGTTGCCATCGTTTCTTCTGGGACGTCACCGGAAAAGCAGGTGTCTTCGGCAACGACGTCGAGCAAAGCCAGTATCTGTCCGACATCAACAATACGACCATCTACCGCGACAACACCACCGATCACGAAGGCACCGTGGCCTTCATCGGCGACATCAACGTCTCCGTCGGGTTCAAGCTGAACTGCGTCTGGGCAGCCCGCTGCGGCTACAACCTGCTCTGGATCGACCAGGTCGCCCTGGCGCCCGATCAGCTCAATTTCGACATTTCATCGACGGGCGCCACCAACACCCACACCAGCGGCGACGTGTTCCTGCAAGGCATCAACGTGGCGCTGGAAGCCCGCTGGTAGAAACCGGCCGAAGTTCGGTCTATCATAGGTGGGTTTAACCGACCGATTTCAGTTCGATTTCCCGCCATGACCGGTATCTGCGTCTATTGCGGCTCCAGTTTTGGAGCTCGTCCCGAGTACGCCGCGTTGGCTGCTGCTTTGGGCCAATCCTGCGCCAAACGCAGCCTGCGCGTAGTCTACGGCGGCTCCAGCGTCGGCCTAATGGGCACCCTAGCCGATGCCGCGCTGGCCGCCGGCGGCGAGGTGGTCGGCGTCATTCCACAGGCCCTGGTCAACAAAGAAATCGCCCATCGCGGCCTGTCGCGCCTGATTACCGTCAACTCGATGCACGAGCGAAAACTTCAGATGTCGCAATTGGCCGATGCCTTCGTCGCCCTGCCCGGAGGCATCGGCACGCTGGAGGAAGTGATCGAGGCGTTCACCTGGCTGCAACTAGGCGTGCATCTGAAACCGGTGGGATTGCTGAATTGCGCCGGTTTCTACGATCCGCTGATCCAGTTGCTTTCGCACATGTGCCAACAGAAATTCCTCACGCCGCACCACTTTGCCATGCTCACCGTGGCCGAAAATGTAGAATCATTGCTCGACACGGTCACGACCACTCGGCACAAGCACTTGCCGAAAACAGTCGAGTTTTCGTCCCCGGAATCGAACGATGGTCGGCGAACAGTGCAGGTTTAGGGACTGCACTATTCCATCTCTTCCAACCAGAGGCGAATTTCGTTTTCGTATTCGCTGGCCAGGCCGCCCACCACAAGCTGGCGATGGAAACTCGCCGCCCCTTCTTTCACCAGGTCCGCCGCCTCGGCGCTGGGGAAGCGGCGATTCGGATCCGGCGCAATCAGCCCCCGGCAGAAGCTCATTAACAGTTCGTTGCAGGTGACTTCCGCGGGCAGCAATTGCGGCAATCGCTGCGCCAAAAATCGCTTCGCCTCCAACAGATCGCGGTACGCCGTCAGGCCGGCAAACGGTTGCCGCCCGGCCAGCATCTCCACCAGCACGTAGCCCAGGCTCGCCAGGTCGGAGCGCGCACTGCATTCGCCCCCTTCCAACACTTCCGGCGCGGCATACGTCGGCGTGCAGGTGCGATGCGGCGGCATGGCATCGAGCGCAAAGGCCGACCCGATGTCGACGATCTTCGCATTGCCCGTGCGCTTGAGCATGATGTTCGACGGCTTCACGTCGCCATGCACGATGCCGTCGCGGTGCAAGGCCGCCAATGCAGCCAGGCACTCCCGGACGATATTCACCGCGATGCCGGGCTTGAGCCGTGGCTGTTGCGGCCCGCCGGTGATGATCACGTTGTTCAAATAGCCCCAACGCTTTTCGCTGACCCGCAGCCGGATTCGCTCCAACATTTCGTGCGTCAAAAGCTGGCCCAGGTCGTAGCCGTCGATCCATTCCATCTCCATCATCCGGATCCGATTGCGGTCGATGAAGTTGTGCACGTCCAGCAGATTATCCTGCTGGATTTGAGCCACGCGGGCCGCAACGTGCGCAATCCGCGCCATGTCCTCGTCGTAACTGCGGGCATCCTCATAGCGCTCGGGCGAGAAAATCTTCATTGCCACAGGCAAGGTGAAGCCATCGGCGCCCCTGCGCTGGCTCAAATACACCACGCCCTGTCCGCCAGAACCCAGCAGCCGCTGCAGCCGCAGGTGCTCGGTCCAGCTCATCCGCTGACTTTCGATCAGCGTTTGATACCGCGAGAGCAATTCATCCGGGCAGCGAACCGACCGATGGCCGCCTTGCGTCATCGTCAGCCGGTTCTCGAGAAAGATGGTGGTCGTCATAGAGGTGCAGCATCTTGGGGTGGGACATTCGGGGCAGGATCCATCCGTCGCCAATCATTTTACGCTACCGCGCAGAACCGGGTAAAGGCGGATGTGCTAGCGGCGTCCGATTCCGCCTTTTTCTTTCCGCTTATTTCCGGACGGGAAATCCCAATTCCTTATTGACAACGTTGAGCAATGCATCTCCTGCCTGGTAGCGGCGCAGGTTCTCGCAAAAGAAATTTGTCATATTGTCGATTCGCCAGTGGCTTTGGCCCGCGACGTGCGGCGTGATGATCACGTTGGGCAGATTCCACAACTTGCTGCCGGCCGGCAGCGGCTCTTCAGCGGCGACGTCGAGGCAGGCCCCGCCAAGATGCCCCGCTTCCAGCGCCGCTACCAAATCGTCCTCAACCACCAATTTTCCCCGCGCCATGTTCGCCAAAATCGCGCCGGGCTTTAGCCGCGCAAGAGCGCGCTTGTCGATCATCCACCGCGTTTGATCCGTCAGCGGCACACACAGGATCAGCACATCGACCTGTGGCAGCATCTCGTCCAGTCGATCGGCCGGCCACAGTTCCGCCACGTGCGGCGGCTTATCGAGGGGGAACATGTCGGTGGCCAATATCCGCGTTTTGAACGCCGAAAGCAACTCGGCCACCCGCCGCCCCACGCCGCCAAATCCCACAATGCCCACCGTGGCATGGTGCAAATCGCGCGTCGGCCGCCGGATGTATTCCTTCGCCTGTTGCGCGCGAAAAAACACCGGCAGGCTGCGCAGCAACCCGGTGACGAGCGCAATCGTGTGCTCCGCCACCTGATCGGCCAGCACGCCCGATGCGCTGGTAACGATGATCGGCGACTGGACCACGCTGGGCACGAGGCAATGGTCCAGACCCGCGGCCGACGATTGAATCCATTTCAGCCGGCCCTGGCGCACAATGCCGTCCCAATCGACCGGCACTTTTTCATGCCCGCAATACACGTCGCAATCGAACAGCTCCGCGGCCACGCGCTGCTGTCCGGCGTCGCAGATTTCCGCCTCCGGCGCCGCGGCCTGAATCTGGGCCACGTGGCGCGCCTCAACCGGATAACAAAGCACAATGCGCATGGATTACGATTCTCGCGGGCTGAAAATACCCATCCTACCCTCAACACCGGCATCTACCCAGCGTCGAACGGCCCGCTTCTGCCGCGAATAACGACGATGCGCGGTGCGCAAAGTTCGCTTGTGACGCGAATTGGGCGAGATGCGCCCGTTCCATTCACATCCAGGGCGCCTCTGCGACGATGAACGAACTGGGATTCCCGCGGAGAAAATGCATGTTCAAACGCACATTAACTTTTGCCGCCGTGATGGGCGCTGCCGTCGGCATTCCCTACGTCAGCAGCCAATGGTCGAACATCAAAGCCAATTTCACCGGCGGCTCCGGCGCCGGCAGCTATGCCCTGTCGCGCACCGCCTCATACTCTTCGTCGACCACGCCGCGGGTCATCACGCCTTGGCAAGCCACGGACACCTCGCGGGAAGAAACGCCGATCGTGGGTATGAACGACGCGTTCAGTTTCGACGTGACGCCGCAGTGGGTGATGACCCGCTGGCCGCGCGTCACCGCCGGGCTGATCGACGATAAGTATCAAGGCCTTCGTGTGCCGCTGATCACCGGAATGGCCGAGGACGATTTGGCCGGCTCGATTACCTACTATTTCACGCAATCGCAAAAGTGCGCAAAGATCACCTTCAGCGGCGGCACGGGCGATCCGCGGCGATCGACCAACGGCTTCATCGAAAAATTCGGTTTCAAGCCGTACCAAAGCGACCAGCCCGGCACGCAGCTCTATCAAATCCGTTGGAACGGCAAGGCACAAAGCGAATTGACGATTCGCCCCGCCGCCGTGGTCCGCACCTCGACGCCCTATTCGCGCTACGACGTGCAATTGATGGTCACCAATTCGTCGGCGCGGTAGCATGTCCTTCGACTGAGAAGAAGCACACCATTAGCCGGAGGGCAACGCCCTCCGGAGGCGCCGCCAATCGTCCCGCCACCTTCACGCATCATGTTCGGCCACCATGTCAGGCGACCATTTCGATCCACCGGCGATTGCGCCCTTTTCGATCGATGAATTGCCCGGGGCCCTGCGCAAGCTTGCCCCGCACACCGTGTCGCCTACCTGGCTTTTCGCGCTCTTTGCTGAACTTGAATCACCTCGCCGCAACGACCAACTCCTGCTTGCCGCGCGCCGACACGGTCAAATCGTCGGCATTGCATGGCTGCAAATTCGTCCAGGGAACGTGGGCGTTCTGCAAGTTCACGCGATCGCGGAAAACGAGCCGGAGCAAACCGCCGCCGCCCTGATCGATGCCTTAGTCATCGAGGCGACCGCGCAAGGCGTTCACTTTTTCCAAGCAGTGCTCGATGCGGATTTTGGTCCCGAAGCCGCCGCCGTCAAGCAATCTGGATTTCAATACGCCGCGGATCTACTGTACTTAGTCAGCTCGCGCGAATCGTTTCCGACGTCCCCGACGATGTCCGATTTAGCGTTCGACCAGTTCACGGAATCGGAATTCGATTTTGAGCGATTGAAATCGCTGATCAAAAGGATTTACCGGGGCTCGATGGACTGCCCTTGCGTGCAAGAAATGCGCTCGATGGACGACGTGCTAGCCAGTTATCGAGCGACGGGCAAATACGATTCGTCAAATTGGCTCTTTGTGTGCAATGCGGAAAGCGACTTTGGGTGTTTGTTGCTGGCCGTGCATCCTGCTGCGGAAGGTGCGGCGTCTGAAAATCCACTTTCCCAATTGCATTGGGAGCTACTGTACATGGGTGTTGTCCCCAAAGCGCGTGGGCGCGGCTTCGGAATTGAAATCACGCGGCATGCACAGTGGATGGCAGGTTGCGGCGGGGCGGAACGGTTGGTATTAGCGGTCGATGCGGCCAACGAACCGGCAATTCGCGTCTATTCCGCGGCCGGATTCGAAACATGGGATCGCCGAAGCGTGTTTCTCCGCACCAAATAAAACCGGCATCTCAAAACGCCGTGTTTTTCCCGTCACCCTCGCGGTCGACGAATTCACTGCAGGCATTTCGCTCGGAATTTACCGGAGTTTTTTCGCGCTGGCGAAAAACCATTTCGCGGCGCGAACATTTTTTCCACGCCTCGCAAATGGCCGCGGAAAAAAATTTCCTCCGCGCCGCGGCGAACATCTTGCGATTTTCCCGGAGAATTTTGTGCGCGGTTGCGAACAAATCTCGTCGGTCGGAAAAAACGCATCCGGGTGGTTTGACAGCAGCGCCAGCATGCGTACAATCGGCGACTTCAGTAGTCAATTTTACCCGCAATCATCCGACGGCTCCGCCGTTGATAGGGCGTTTCTCTCCGCCGCGTAGTGTCCAGTCAGGTTTTTTGAGTCGCAGCCATGACGGTGCGATTAGCGGAGTGGTGCGCGCCGTTGTATGTACACGGTCAGGAATCGACCAATGAGCGATAAGGATATCGTGTCGGCCGTGCGGGCAAACCTGGCCGACAAAATCGGGCGCGATCGTTTTGATGTCTGGTTCGGTCCCGCCACACGGCTCACGTTCGACGGCAAGGCGCTGGTTGTCGAGGCCGCTTCGAAGTTCTCGCGCGATTGGCTGCGCACCCATTACCGCCGCCAGATCGAGGCCGCCTGCGGCACGGCCGCGGGAAGCGCCGTGGCGGTCGAATTCCGCGTCGACGAATCGCTGACCGCCCAGCAGCGCCGCTCGAGTGCCTCGCAGCCATGTCACGCGCCGCCTCACCCCGCCGGACATGCCCAGCCTGAACCGGCGATCGCCAGCCCCGCAAGCATCCGGCTTCATCGAGCCGCCGCCGGCGCCGCAATCGCCGAGCCTTATCCCAAACACGCAGTCAGTGGCAACACCCCGAAAAATGCAGCCGACCAAATCAGCCGCCGTCGCTTCGCCACGCTCGAGTCGTTCGTGGTCGGACAAACCAACCGTCTGGCTCAGGCCTCGGCCCAAATGGTTGCCGAGCGTCCCGGCTCTTTGACGCCGCTGTTGATCTACGGCCCCCCAGGCTGCGGCAAAACGCACTTATTGGAAGGGGTCTTCTCGTCCACGCGCCGCCGACCCCAGTCCCTCAACGCCGTCTATCTGGCGGCCGAGCAGTTCACCACCTTGTTTGTCGAGGCCTTGCGTGGGAGCGGCCTGCCCAGCTTTCGCCGCAAGTATCGCGGGGTCGATCTGTTGATCATCGACGACTTGCAGTTTCTGGTACGCGCCAGGGCGACTCGCATCGAGCTGTTGCACACCATCGACGCCCTGGCGCGCGAAGGCCGGCAACTGGTCTTCTCGGCCGACCGGCCCCCCGCGGAACTCAGCGAACTCGGCCCGGAATTGACCACTCGCCTGGCCGGCGGGATGGTTTGCAAAATGGAACCGCCCGATTTGCACACTCGCGTCGGCCTGGTGCACCATTTCGCCAGGCGACTGGATATCGAACTGCCGGACGACGTGGCCCGATATGTGGCCGCGCAGATCACGGCCGGCGCGGGAAATCTCCGGCGCCGTCAATCGTCTGCACGCCGCCGGACGCATGTTCAGTCGCGCGATCGACCTGCCGTTGGCCGAAGAATCGCTGGCCGATTGCATTCGCCACGCCACCCGCGGCGTACGGCTGGCCGACATCGAAAAGGCCGTGTGCGATGTGTTCGGCCTGCCGACCGAAAGTCTGCAAACCAACCGCCGCACGAAGAACGTGAGCACGCCGCGGATGTTGGCCATGTGGCTGGCGCGAAAGCACACCCGCGCGGGGTTGTCGGAAATCGGCCAATATTTCGGCCGCCGCAGCCACAGCACGGTGATCTCGGCTCAAAAGCGCGTCGCCGACCTGCTGGCCAGGCAAATGCAAGTCGATCTTTCCGATCGCCCCTGCGTGATGGACGAAGCCATCCGCCGCGTGGAAGAAAAGCTCCGCGCGGGCTAGTCCACAAACGCTACTTCACCCGCTGCATGTAGCGCAAGAATTCGGCGTCAAGCGATTGCAAATCATCGCCGAAGCATTGCTGAAATTCTTTCAGCCGCTGGGCCGCATCGCCCCATACCATCGGCCCCTTGGCCGACTGCAGCTCGGTGAACGCCTGATATTCCTTGGCGTGCTGCCGCAGCAGAAAGTACGTCAGCGCCCAGGCCTCGGCATACGCATCCAACGACGTGCGCGGATCGCGCAACCGCGCGTCCTCCGAAATCAAGCTCACCAGCGAGTTGGCCGGCCGGCGGCTCAGATATTCGCGGAACCGCGCCAGCCGCGGCCGGTTCACCTCTCCCAATGTCTTCCAACCCTTGGTGCTGCTCAAGTCGGGCGTCTCGAAATACATCGCCAGCCCTTCGCTCAGCCACAGCGGCACGTCGGCGAAGCGTTGCTCCAATCCACAGTTGAAAGCAATTTGATGCGTGGCCTCGTGAATCACCGTGGCCACCATCGCCTCGGCCTCCGGATGCGAAAGAATCTGATTGATTTGCGCCAGATTGCCGCGCTTCTCATTGCCAGTGCGCAACTGCTCCATGCCCGTCAAATCGTACATGTTCACGCGATTGCTGCGCAGACTGTAGAAGCCGACGATGCTCTTCGCACTCGAGCCCAACTCGTCGGCCGTGTAGCGGGCAAAACCTTCACGGTCGGCGAAGACGAGCACCACCAGCGGCATCTCCGGCGCGTGCAGCTTGAAGCCATGATGCTCGAAGAAAGTGGTGAACCCCAGGTACAGCCGCTCGAACAGCGCCCCGCACCACTGGGCATACGCCTTCGACGTGTTGTAGCAGATCAAATAATGAACCGTGTTGTGGATTTCAAATCCCGGCAGCTCGGCCTGCAGTTTCTTGCCGAGCGCTTCGGCCGAAAGCGGCGCGAACGGCTGCTCGTCCTGCGAATGCCGGACGAGCTCTTCCGGCGGCACGGCCCATAGCACGCCGTCAGGAGTAAGCACCATCAGCCCGCCGTCGGCGGCCGTCACGACGGTTTTGCCCGCGAGAGTCGTGGTTTTGTCGTCGTGCTTGAAAACCACGTTGTCGACGCCTCGCGTCGGCGTTGCCAGCGCCAATAGCAAGGCGTAGATGCACACGACGAAAGACGCTTGCGCGCGAGAGCCTGCATATCTCTATGATAGCTCGGCCGCGGAATGGCCGGAACGCAGATTTCGCGCGGCAGCTTTGCAGCCAGTGCCGGTCAATTCGCGTCGCCGCCGGAGAGTTTTTCTTCGACCTTGTCGGCCTGCCAGGCGACGGCGGTGATTACTTTGGTCACTGCTAGCGGATCGGCCGTGGCCGTCAACTGATTGGCACGCACGACGATCACGTCGCCTGCCGGCGACGGTTCCACCGCAAATGCGCCGTGCACCATCTGCGTGTTGAACTTCAACAGCTCCATTGCGTTTTGCTGATTGGCCGGGCCACAAACGGAGCTGAACGCCAAGATTGGATTCCCCTCGGCGTCTTTGGCATCGAACCTCGCGGTCACGCGCTGTTTGCGCAACGGGCCGACGGGCACCACGATCTGCCACTGCTCGCCCGACTCGGTCACCTGCCACCCCGACGATTGCGCCACGCTGCGTACCAATTGCTTCGGGTCGGTGACCATCGGCTGCACTTTCGCCAAATCGGGGACGGCGACGGCAGCTCCTGCGCCCATCGCGGCGCTCGCGCCAGCTTGCGGTGCGCCGGGTGGCGCTTGCATGCCTCCTTGCTGTTGCGTCGCCTGCATGGCTTGTTGCAACATCCCGGGGAACATCATGCCGTAGCCGGCGCCCATTCCCATGCCCATCGCTCCGGCGCCCAGGCCCCCGCCGCCGCCTTGCTTGGCCATCTCGGCCATGCTGTTGGCGGCCTGATACATGGTGAAAGCCTGTAGCCCGCCCAGCGCGCCGATGCGGCTGCGAGCGTTGATCGCCTCCTGCACGTCGTCCGGCGGCGTGATGGCGTTGATGATGAAATCGACCAGTTCCAGTCCATACTTGCTGAAGTCGTCGGCCACCTTGGCCTTGGTGCCGGCTTCAATCTCCTGCCCTTTGGCTTGCAGATCGAACACGCCCAAGCCCACCGCGGCCAGCAGATCGCGCAGCCGCGCCACAACCACATCTTTCAAAAAAGACGCCACCTGGTCGGTCGTGTATTTTCCCTGCGTGCCGACCAACGTGTTCAGCAACAACGGCGAATCGACTATGCGGAACGAGTATTTTCCATTGGCGCGCAACTGCACCATGCCGCCGAACTCGGCGTCGCGCAGCGGAATCGGCTGCGGCGTGCCCCACTTTTGATCGAGGAAGGTTTGCTTACCAAAGAAGTAAACTTGCGCCTGAAACGGCGATTTCTCCCAGGGAATCGTGAGAATGCGCGTGATCAGCGGCACGTTTTGCGTGGTCAACGTATGGCGGCCGGGGCCAAAGCAATCCAGCGCCTTGCCGTCGCGGAAAAACACCGCTTCCTGGTTCTGCTGTACGATGAGCTGCGCGCCCAGCTTGATGTCGGCCGATCCCTCCGGCGGCACGCGCTGCACCAGCGATGTGTTTGTATCGTCGAAAAACTCAATGACTTCCAGGCGAACAGCCATGATTTTGACCCACGTTTACAAGATGAGTTTTGCCCCCGCCCTACTTTTCCGCCTTCCGCCTTCCGCCTTCCGCCTTCCGCCTTCCGCCTTCCTACTTCCTACTTCCCACTTCCCACTTCCTACTTCCGCCCCTACTCCAGCCCTTTCAAAATGTCTTGCCGCCCATCGATCGCCTGCTCCACTTGCCCCAACTGATCGTTTAGCGCGTCCAGCGGCGGCGGCGCATCGGCGGCGGCGTGTTCCAGCTTTTCAATGTTGCCCGCCAGCACCTCGACCGCGTCCATCGTTTTCACGTCATGCTGATAAACGCTGTCGAGCCGCGCCTCGTCGATCTGCACCAAATCGAAAAATCCGCTGTAGCCTTGCATGCCGCCGCGCATCCGGCCCATCACCTTGTCCAGCCGCGCCCGAAAGCGATCCAGTTGCGCCAGTATATCGAGCTTGCGGGCATCAACCAGAGTGCGGCCGTAAGCATCGAGCGCGCGCTTGGAGCGCTGCAACCGTTCGGCCAGCCATCCGCGCTCGAGGGCATCGCTATCGCGGCGATATTCTTTTTCCAGATATCCCTTGAAACCGGGGATCCGCCGGCCGATGCTTTCGATCCACCCTCGGCTTTGGGCGTGTTGGCGTGGTTCAGGCATGATGCACCTCGAAGAGGATCGACCCGATGAGCGAGAACTTCCGGCACCCAATAGCAATTCGCTTGCCTGCCTGCGATCTTGCCGCCGGAGGCTGTTTTGGCGCAGGCATCATACCAGCTTTGACGGTTGTGCGGAATTAGCTGGCACACGTAACCCAAAGACCGCTGCGAGATTACGTCATCGGCCTCGGCCAATTCGCCGGAACTAGCACCGCTGGAATCGTCTTGGCCCTCGCGGCCGATTTCGCTATAGTTCGCCCGCTTGTCGGCCCAGGGTCTCCCCATGGGCCCGCGTGATTGTCTTTTCGTAGCTTGTCATTCATCAATTCCTGGTTGAAACCATGCGCCGATTGCTGCGCCTTCCGTCTCGATATGCGCTTGTTGCGATGGTCGTCGCCGCGCTGTCGCTGCCGGGCTGTTGGCATCAGCATCGATTCGGCGGTCCATGGCCGTTCGGAAGCGACGAAACCGCCGACCTGGCCAAGTATGGCCCCGTGGCGGTGCAGCGCGTGCAAGAGATTCAAGCTCAGGCCAAGAAAGCCGCCAAGGGAGATGCCCAACAGCAGGAAGCTTTCACCGCCGATCTGGCCAAGCGCATGCAGCAAGAGACGAATTGCACGGTCCGGCTGGCCATCATTTCCACGCTCACAAAGTTCAATACCGCATCGGCCAACGCCGTGTTGTACGCCGGCCTGAAGGATCCCGAAGCCGACGTGCGCGTGGCGTGCTGCGAGGCATGGGGCAAGCGGCCCGGCCCAGATTCCACCCGCATTCTTTCCGAAACACTTTCGTCTGACACCGATCACGACGTACGGATGGCTGCCGTCAAGGCGCTCGGATCGGCCGGCGATAAGCAGGCCGTCAAAGCATTGGGCCTGGCGCTGGAAGACCCCGATCCTTCGATGCAGTACGTGGCCGTGGCAAGCATGAAAAGCGTTACCGGCCAGAACCTGGGCACCGACGTGAACGCCTGGCGCGAAATGGCCAAGCGTGACGATCCTCCGGTGCGAAGCAAAACCATCGCCTCGCGCCTTTGGAATCTGTTCTAACAACGCCCTCGCCTCTCGCCCCTTCTGGCAAACTCTGCCGAATCTTCCGGCCGCGCCGCACCTAGATTCATTGTGCGCAAATCCCGCTCCGCGCAACACATGTGCGGCTCGCAAGGCTGGTGCGGGCGAATAGCCGCCGGATCAAATCTCGTCTGCCGCGGTCCGATATTTCTACTCGGAAGTCTGCGGCTAGTTTGGAATTCCGGCACGGACGGTCACCCCGGATAAACGTTTCAGTCGGCAGACAACCCACGGTGCGCACGCACCATCCTTCCGACCGTCCGTTCCTCTTGGAGCTTTCCTAAATGTCTTCGTTCGTGACGCCAGTGATCGCGGTGGGCTCGACCTTGCTGGCCGTGGCTCTAGTTACACCCCGCGCCCCACTGCCAGCTCCGCAACAGGTTCCCGTGGCTCGCTTCGAGGCGCCGTGGACGCCGTCCTACGCGCCGCCGCATGGCGCGCTGACTTCGTCGTCGGCCAGCAACAATTCCGCTCAATCCGAATCGTCCACGATTGGCCGCGACGGCCAGCAGCTATCGGCCGACGAGATCGCCCTGGGAGAAAAAATCCGCAAAGCCCTGGCGCTCTACGAACCCAAACACCTCAATGCCCGCGACAATACCTGCTGGGAAGTGATGCATAACCTGATTGCCTTCGGCCCGCGCACCGAAATCTACCGCGACGGCCCCGGCGGCCAGACGGTCAACGCGATGGGCTGGCTCTGCTACGGCGGGCGCTGCCAGGGCCAACCCCTGATTTCGCTGCGCGACAACAAACCGCACGGCTTGTATGGAGTCGGACTGGAAGGACACGACGGCCAATATCTGGGCATGCTCGCCCAATGGAAAGTGCGACCGGAAAGCCCGATGCACATCGACGGCAAAGATTTCACCGTGGCGGATTACATCGACGAAGAGAAAGACACGTGCCAAAGCGGCACCGAGCTGACCTTCAAGCTCATTGCCCTGGCGCACTACTTGCCTAGCGACGCTACGTGGAAAAGCCGCAACGGCGAACAATGGTCGATTCCGAAGTTGATTCGCGCTGAAATCGAAGCCCCCATTCATGGCGCCACCTGCGGCGGCGCGCACCGCCTGTTCGCCATCGCCAATTCCGTCAAGGAGCGGGCCAAGCGCGGAGAACCGATCGACGGACAATGGGCTCGCGCCGCAAAATACACGGCAGATTATCAGCGTTACACCTTGGCCAACCTCCAGAATCCCGACGGCAGTTTCAGCACCGAGTGGTTCAATCGCCCCGCCGACCGCCCCGGCGATATCGACCGCAAGTTGCAAACCACCGGGCACATGTTCGAGTGGCTGGTGTGGTCGTTGCCCGACGATCAGTTGCGCGATCCGCAAGTCGAAAAGACGGTCGATTTCCTGTCCGGCATCTTGCTGGATCATCCCGATCGCGCGTGGAGCGTCGGTCCGCTGGGTCACGGCCTGCACGCCCTGATGATTTATCACCAGCGCGTTTACAAGGAGGCGCCGTTGCCGACGGAATCGGTGGCCGGCCAAACGTACAAGATGCCGGTGAAAATGGCTTCGGTGCAGAATCCGCCGGAGCCGGCCTGCGAGCAGGAAAATGGGACGCTTCCCGAAATGATCGAGCCGGCCAAGCCCGCCGCGCCGCGTCGCGAAGCCCGCCTCCCATCGATGCCGGACGAGCTATTGCAGCTCACCCGTCGTCCCTTGGAAGTGTCGCCGCTCACTACGACCGAGTCCGCCTCAGAATAAAACAGTGGTGCCTTGCGTACGAAGCCCAGGGGTTCGCGCCCCTGGGCTTTTTTTGTTGGTGGGCAGTCGCCGGTTTCCGCCAACTTTTGCCCGCGCTTGCCCGGCCGCATAAGATTCCTTCACTAGTGCAAGTCTGTTGCAACTACGGAGGATGCCATGCGTACCCGCGATGCGAACGCCGAGCAACTGCTGCGGCTGATTCAAGATCCTCAGGAACACAATAGCGATTCCCCGCGCACCGGCGACCCCGAGCCCGCAGCGCAAGCACGGGGAACCGGCGACGACGACGCGAACCTGTTGGACGCCTATTCCCAGGCGGTCATCCACGTGGTCGAAACCGTCGGCCGTGCCACGATCGGCATCATGCCGCCGCGCCAGCAACGCAATGGCGGCCAAGGCTCCGGCTTTGTGATCACGCCCGACGGCTACGCGCTGACCAACAGCCACGTGGCGCATGGCCGCAACAAGCTGACCGCCAGCACGAAAGAGGGCGATCGGCTCGATGCCGAATTGATCGGCGACGATCCGGCGACCGACCTGGCCCTGGTACGCTTGGCGGCGCGCGATCTGCCCATCTGCACGCTGGGGGATTCCGACGCCCTGCGCGTCGGCCAATTGGTGATCGCCATCGGCAACCCGCTGGGGTTCGATTCCACGGTTTCCACCGGCGTGGTGAGCGCCGTCGGGCGCAGCATGCGCTCGCAAGATGGCCGGCTGATCGAAAGCATCATCCAGCACACCGCCCCGCTGAATCCCGGCAACAGCGGCGGACCGCTGGTGGATAGCCGCGGCCGCGTGGTGGGCATCAACACCGCCGTGATTCCGATGGCCCAAAGCATCGGCTTTTCAGTCCCCTCCAGCACCGCCCGCTGGGTAATCGGCGAACTAATCACGCACGGCCGCGTGCGCCGCCCGTACTTGGGAATCTCCGCCGCCGTGGCCCCCATCCAGCGCCGCCTGGTGCGCGAACTCGATCTGCTGGCCGATCGCGCCGTGCAGGTGATGGGCGTGGAGCCCAACGGCCCGGCGCAACAAGCCGGCGTGGAACCCAACGACCTCATCACCGCCGTGAACGACCGCCTGGTCACCTCCGTGGACGATCTGCACCAACTTCTCTCCCGCTTGCCGGTCGATAAACCCATCACGCTTTCCATCCTGCGGGATGACTTAGTGATGAGTCTTCACGTGCAACCGGCGCTAAGTCGCTAACTATTTAGCCCCCGGTGAATACACCGGGGGCTATCCGCCCGCCACTGCTCTCAAGCGCCGCGCTCCTTCGTGGCCCAAAACCAACTCTAGAAATTAGGCCACCCCATCTGCGATAATGCGCTCAAGCTGAATCGGCCGAGCGCCGAGCCGCCACAGGCGGAATCGCTATTTCGGAACCGACCCGAGCATGCCGAGGGTTGAGCTGCCGGGGGGCGATTAAGCGGATTGCTAACGGCCGTCGCGCAGGGCTGTTCTTGGCCCGGCTCGACAATTCGCCACCAGGCGAACCTCGCCCCACGCGGAAAACTCCCTTTCGCAGTACGCCCGCATTGCAAAACGGGCAGTATACGGCTGCAAAAGGCCTAGAGCCACGTCGCTCGCCCCGCGGCATTCCGATCGCCGCTCTTTGAGAATGCCCGCTAGTTGCTAATTGCCAGTCGCTAGTTGCTCTCAAATGCCAACGTAACGAGTGTGCCGATTCAAAAACCGCCACGCCATCCTGGCTGCCCTCTGCGTGGGCAACGCAGTCGGATTGTCATTTGCCTCCAGGATCGGTCAAACGTGCGGTATTGTCCCGTGCGCCGCTGCCTCACCCAAGCCAGCGGCCGCGGAATTTTTTTCCTGCAAGAACATCCTCCGCGGCCCTCGCGAGGCAGCGGCGCACAATTTTTTCGATCCTTTTTTCCGATCGAACGTGCGCCTGCCTGATTCCGCGCAAATGGTTTCATCAGCGTGCAATCCATGCTTATCCGCGTTCATCTGTGCCAACTAGATTCTGATTCTGGCGATGGGCCCGTCTGCTCTAGTGAAAAAAGATCACGTCGATCAGAAAGAGCGAGCCGACTAGCACAATGGAACCGATGATGGCCCCAATCCAAGTTCGTCTAAATGGTAGTGCAACGCCAGCCCCTAGAAAGGCTCCGGACAGGGCCAATGCAGCCGTATACACTTCGGGGTCTGTGCCAAGCGGTTTGCGCAATGGCTTACTGAGTACATAACCCAGCAGAGCAAGGCCGCTGGCGATGCATACGACGCTAAAAAGCACTTGCTTGCGATCGAATCGTGGCATCCAAACATCATATCAAATCGCGCGGCCCAAAAAAGTCCGCAAACTGCTTAGGCTGACCCACCACCCTGATTCTCTTTGCGCGAGCAGTTCTGTCTTGCCGTTGCTGGCTTATCCGTCGGTCTTTAGAATCAGTTCGTTCCGATGGACCATCACTGAAGAGCCAGAGCGTCAGGACTTTCTTAATGAGCCAGGCTCTGCCACGAGAGAATCGCGCGGCCGATACTCTGCCCTCGTGGCGCGACACGCTGTTTAGCCTGGTGCCGGCGCTCGATTCGCTGCGCACCTATTCGGCGCGCACGCTCATGGCCGACACCATGGCCGGCCTCACCGTGGCCGCCGTCGCCGTGCCCCAGGCGATGGCCTACGCCCAAATCGCCAATATCCCGCCGCAATACGGCCTGTACACGGCGATTGTGATGACGGCCGTCGGCGCCCTGTTCGATTCCTCCAAGCAACTGATCAATGGGCCCACCAACGCCATTTCGATCGCCATCTTCAGCGCCATCGTCGGCTTTGGCGAAGCCGAACGCATTCCGGCCGTGATCATGCTGGCCCTGCTGGTGGGCGTGGTGCAAACCGGCATTTCGCTTTTGCGCTGGGCGATCTGTCGCGCTACATTTCGCATTCCGTGATCGTCGGTTTCACGTTGGGCGCCTCGGTCTTGCTGGTGATGGATCAATTCAAACACCTGCTGGGGCTGCCCGCGATGGGCACCGGCGAAGACCATTTTCTCAAGCGGTTCTATCTCACTGTCTCGCACATCGACCTCACGAATCGACCGACACTCTGGATCGGGCTGGGCACGATCGGCATCGCACTCTTGCTGCGGTGGATGAATTTAATGCTGCGCATTCGGTTGCCGGAGCTGCTCTTGGCGCTCATCTGCGTGACCTTCATCGTCGCCAAACTTCATTTGGACGAGGAAGGTGTGAAAATCGTCGGCACAATTCCCGCCAAGCTCCCCTCATTCGAATTGCCGACGCTCGACTGGACTTGGGTCCGCCAGTTGACCGGCAGCACGCTGGCCATTGCGCTGTTGGGATTGTTGGAGGCGATTTCGATGGCCAAAGCGATCGCCGCGCAGACGGGACAGAAACTGGACATCAATCAACAGTGTTTGAGCGAAGGCGTGGCGAATCTGGCAGGCAGCCTGTTCCACTGCTTCCCCGGAAGCGGCTCGCTAACTCGCTCCACGGTGAACCAACAAGCCGGCGCACAGACGCAGTGGTCGGGCGTAATTTCGGCCGCCGCGGTGGCGCTGACCGTCGTTCTCTTCGCTCCGTACGCCAACTTCATTCCGAAATCGGGCCTGGCGGGCATTCTGATGCTGGCCTCCTGGCGGCTGGTCGACAGGCAACAGTTGGTCTACTACCTGCGCACGACTAGGTTCGATGCGTGGATCGTGGCGATCACAGCCATCTCGGCAGTGGCCATTTCCGTCGAGTTCTGCGTGCTCATCGGGGTGCTGATGTCGTTTATCCTGTACGTGCCGCAGGCGGCGCGGGTGAGGATCACCGAATTGGTGCTCACACCGGAGCGGGTGATTCGCGAACGCCATCCCGACGACGTGCCGTGCAACCGCATTCGCATTTTCAGCCTGGAAGGGGAGCTGTTCTTCGGGGCCTCGCCGGAATTGGAAGAACATTTCGACTACATCTCGCACTTCGCCGACGACGGCATGCGCGTGATCGTGCTGCGGCTCAAGCGGGCCCGCAATCCCGACGCGGTATGCATGAGCGTGCTGGATCGCTTCGTCGAGCGCATGCAGGCGGCCGGCGTCACCGTGCTATTGTGCGGCGTGCAGGCCGACATGTCGAAGGTGCTGCAAGCCACCGGCCTGGCCGTCCGTATGGGCCACGACCGCATCTTTGCCTTTGAAGACACCGGCAAGTTCTGGACCAGCACGATGGACGCGGTGCAGCATGCCTATCAGGTCATCGGCGACGACGTATGCGAAACCTGCCCGCGCCACGGCGAAGGATTGAACGAGAAGGAAGGCTGGTATTACCTGATCTGAAATACGCCTTCCACCGGCATCGGCGGTGGTTTCCGCGACCCGAACCATCTAAAATCAGGTGGGCCGGAACGCATCGGAACAAGGGGGCTTCTCGATGGCCATTGGGCGAATCTGTCGATCAGCGCCGCTTGCGCGGTGGTTATTGCTGCTTTCGATTCCGGGCCTGCTCGTTTGCCGCGCCCCGGGCGGCGAGCCGGAGGCCGCGGCGCCGCAGCGATACGTATTGAACTATCCACAAGCGGAACAGTTCTGCCCGCCGGTGGAAACCTACTTTGACGACGTGACCCAAGCAATTCAGAAGGTCGGCGGCAAAACGATTCGCCATCAACTGAACGGCGGTTACGGCCTGGCTGTGGTCGACAAGATCGGCGACCAGCATGTTTTGCACCTGGGATCCGATGTGGCCTGGAATCAACCCGGCGTGCCGATTCATGCGATCGCAGGCGGCGTGGTGCGATTGTCGCAGGGCGTGCCGACAGCGGCGGAATTGAAAAACAAAGAGCCTGGCAAAGCATCGCCCAATCAGAATGCGGCGCTGGCGTGGGGCAATTTGATCGTTGTCGAGCATCGTTTGCCCGGCGATCGATATGTGACGTCGGTTTACGGACATCTCTCGAATCGCCGGCTGGTGGCCGCTGGTGATATCGTGCAGGCCGGGCAGGTGATCGGCTTCGAAGGGCACAAAGGAGTGGAAAACGGAGGATACCCGCCGCATTTGCACCTGGGCATTCGCGAGGGGCGGATGTTCGAGCGCGGCATGGAATTGGTCTCGTTCAAGCTCAACGACAAACCGGTGAAAATCAAACTCGCGAACCTCAGCGAGAATGAACTTGAACTTCAGGCCGACGCTCCGGAACTGACGGATTTCACGCTGCATGTGCTGGGAAGGGATGTCCGCATCACGTCGCATGACGGCAAGCTCTGGGCGCCCAGCACCCTTTTGAATGCCATGCCTGCCCCGGCCGACTTCGCGGTGGGCTATGGCCTGACGACCGAGGGATGGCTCGACCCGACCGATTTCTTGCGTTTGGTGGGGGCCGACGTGCGCCCGGCTCCGTACCTTGCGATTTCCAAAACCACCGCCGCCAAGCCGAAGCAGTAGAAGGCACGCGGTTGCTGTCACTTCGGCTGGAACTTGGTCACCCGCCACTGGGCATCCGCGCCCGTCGGTGTAATCCTGTGATATTGCGCTGGGTAGCCGTAGTGCGGGTCGAATAATCCGTGCGGATACACCGGCTGCGAGCCAGAAGCGCCAGCGCCTTGAGGCGAGCCGGAAGCGTCAGCGCCCGGAGTGCCGCTCTTCGGCACGAGGCAGCTTTCCAGGTCGCGCTGGATGATTGCAAACAACCCGGGAACCGACCAGTTGTCCCAAATATGCGGCTTCGTGGGGCGGCCGTTCAACGTCATGTCGGTTACTCGACCGCCGCGCACTTCGACGTGGGCCGTGCCTGGATTGATGCCGGTCAGTTCCAGGTCCATGTCGTAATCGGCCGGGCCATGGGCCGCCCAGCGCTGGGTGGCGGCATTAAGTTCGTCGAAGCCGAACTTGGGCAGCGGCTCGCGGCGGGCGACGGCTAGCACCACGGCTCCGATCATTGCTCCTGCGAGCGAACCTAGGACCAGCCCCAATGCGATGTTCCGCAGCCGCGTTGGCCGGCGGCGAGGCGGCGGCGGCTCATTCTGGTCGCTGGAGTTTATCATCTCGTTGGATTGTAGCCGATTGCTGGCATGGCAGCCGGAAATGCCCGCATCGATCTCCGAACGCCTCAACCCCGACCCTTGTCATGCTTGCCGCCAGGTTTCAGAATGACGCATCGACATTTTGGACATTTCGACCCTTTGACTTTACGACCCCATCATCATGCCTAGCTGCGTTTTGGCTTACTCGGGCGGGTTGGATACCTCGGTCATTCTTGGCTGGCTGCAAGAGGAAGGCTACCAGGTTCATGCGGTGTATGTGGACCTGGGGCAGCCGTGCGAAGACCGCGAAGCCATCTTAAAGAAGGCGAAAGATTGCGGTGCGGTGTCGGCACGGGTCGTCGACGCCCAGGAAGAACTTTGCCGGGATTTCGCTTTCCCAGTTTTACATTGGCAGGCCAAGTACGAAGGCATTTATCTGTTGGGCACGTCGATCGCCCGGCCGCTGATCACGAAAAAGTGTTTGCAGGTGGCCCGCGAGGTAAAGGCCGATGCTTACGCTCACGGCGCCACGGGCAAAGGGAACGATCAATGCCGTTTTCAACTGGCGGCCGATGCGCTGGCACCCGGCACTCAAGTGATCGCCCCCTGGCGGATCGAAAAATTTCGCCAGCGATTTCCGGGCGCAAAGAGATGATCGCCTTCTGCGAACAGAAAAAGATTCCAGTGAAGGCCTCCGTCGCCAAGCCGTACTCCAGCGACGAGAACTGCCTGCATATCAGCTACGAGGCAGGCAAGCTGGAAGATCTCACTGTCAACGGTACCGAGCTGGTCGACTTTGGAATGACCGTCTCGCCGCAACAGGCCCCTGACAAAATCGAGACGATCACTCTTGGTTTTCAAACCGGCGTGCCGACGACGCTGAACGGACAAAAGAAATCCGCCCTGGCGATGGTGCAGGAACTAAACAAAATCGGTGGACGCAATGGCATCGGACGGATTGACATCGTCGAGAATCGCTTCGTCGGCATGAAAAGCCGCGGCGTGTACGAAGCACCCGGCATGACCATCCTCTACGCCGCGCATTTGGCCCTCGAGCAATTGACGCTGGACCGCGATCTGACGCACCTGCGCGATCGCCTCGCCCCCGAAGTCGCCGAGATGGTCTACTACGGCTTCTGGTACACCGCGAAGATGGATGCCCTGATGGCCTTCATCCGCGAGGCGCAGAAGAACGTCGAAGGCGAAGTGACGCTGAACTTGTACAAAGGCAACATCATCGTCGCCGGCCGTTCAAGCCCCAAGAGCCTGTACGACGCGGGCATCGCCAGCATGGAGGGAGGCGGCAGCTACAACCAAACCGACGCGGAAGGGTTTTTGCGCATCCAAGGCCTCCCCCTGCGCGTCCAAGCCCGCGTCACCCCGCGGAAGTTCTAAGATGCCCTACTAGCCTTTGAGCGCCGCGGCGTCGGCGGCGATTTGCACGCGGTCGACAACGCAGCCGGCTGATGTCACGTCGGAAATGGCCGAGCGGATGGCGGATTCCAGATCGCTCGCCTCGCGGCCAAAGTCGATGGAAAGCATTCCTTCGCAGGAACTCGGAGTGCCATCTTCGCAGCCGGACGAAAACAGCTTGTCGGCCAAATCCTCGGTTAATTCCGTTGGGCTGCTAAGAATTAACGTGAAGTCATAAGTCGTCATAGTCATTTCCTAAGCAACCTTATGAGCACAGCGATCAATCCGGCGGCGAATTTGGTTGGCATGATTGTCTGCGCTGCGAGGCGTCGAGTAAACCGCAATTCGACAACCATTACGATCTTGACGCGGACAGTACAACATGCCGTATACGTGAGCCCGTGGTCCGGCCTTGATAAATCTCCATCCGCGCTCCAGGGCGTACTCAATCGCCGCCTGAATCTCCTTCTTCGGATGGCGTTCCATCACAATATCTTGTCGAAATGTGTTTTAATGAACCTCTAAATTATATCATTTCCAATCTGCATCTCGATACCTCTCGCAATTCCTGCCTTCCTGGTTTCTTTACAAAAATCTTCTGCTGCTCTGCGCCTCCGCGGCTCTGCGGTTGATTTAGAGTGTCACGGATCATACCCGAGATTTGGCGAAAGCCAGCGTTCGATTTCTGTGCGCGACATTCCTTTGCGATGGGAGTAAGCTTCGGCCTGATCGCGCGCGATGCGATCGACGGCGAAGTATTTACTCTGCGGATGGGCGAAGTACAAGCCGCTGACGCTGGCGGCCGGATGCATCGCGTAACTTTCCGTGAGCGTGATGCCGGTCGCTTTGGCGGCGTCGAGCAGATCGAACAGAATTTTCTTTTCGGTGTGGTCGGGACACGCAGGATAGCCGGCCGCTGGGCGAATGCCGCGATATTTTTCGTCGATCAGTTCATTGGGGCCCAGATTTTCCTCACTGCCGTAGCCCCAATCGGTACGGGCTTGCTTGTGGAGATACTCGGCAAAGGCTTCGGCCAGGCGATCGGCCAGCGCCTTGGTCATGATCGAGTTGTAATCGTCGTGGTCTTTCTCGTATTTCGCGCCAATTCGTCGCAGCCCAGGCCGGCCGTGACAGCAAAAGCGCCGAGATAATCGTGGCGACCGCTTTCGGCCGGGGCGATGAAATCGGCCAGCGAGAAAAACTCGGTTTGCCCCTTGCGCTCCCATTGCTGGCGGAGGAAATGGAATGTGGTCAATTCATGCTGGCGGGTTTCGTCGGTGTAGAGCGCGACGTCGTCGCCTAGCGAGGCGGCCGGCCAGAAACCATACACGCCGCGGGCCGTCAGCAGTTTCTTGCTCACGATCTCATCCAACAACCGCCGGGCGTCGTCATACAGCTTGCGCGCTTCAGGTCCCACGTTGGGATCGTCGAAGAGACGCGGATATTTGCCTTTCAATTCCCAGGTAAGGAAAAACGGCGACCAATCGATAAACGGCGCCAGCTTTTCCAGCGGCAAGTTGTCGATTACGCGGCGGCCGGTGAATGCCGGTTTGTCGATGCGCACTTTCTCCCAATCGGTCGCAAAGCGATGCTTCGAGCGCCTCGTCATACGGCACCAGTTTGATTTGCTGACGCTGATTGTACGATTCGACGAGTTGCTTTTGCGTTTCCAGATTCTTGCGAACCAAATCGTCCCGGCGCTCGGGGTTCAAAAGTTTTTCGACGACTCCGGCGGCGCGCGAGGCGTCGAGCACGTGGATCGTCGGCTCCTTATATTGTGGAGCGATCTTTACGGCTGTGTGCTTGGCGCTGGTGGTGGCGCCGCCGATCAATAGCGGCAGCGCGATTTCCTGCCGCTGCATTTCGCGGGCCACGTGCACCATTTCGTCGAGGCTGGGAGTGATCAGGCCGCTGAGGCCGATCATGTGCACGCCTTCGGCGCGGGCGGTGTCGAGAATGCGTTCGCACGGAACCATCACGCCCAGGTCGATCACCTGGTAGTTGTTGCACCCCAGCACCACGCCGACGATGTTCTTGCCGATGTCGTGCACGTCGCCTTTGACAGTGGCCAACAGCACTTTGCCGCGCGGCTTGTCCCCCTGGCCGCTGGCGGCTTTCTCCGCCTCCATGAAGGGCAAGAGATACGCCACGGCTTTCTTCATCACCCGCGCACTTTTTACGACTTGCGGCAGGAACATTTTGCCGGCGCCGAACAGATCGCCGACCACTTGCATGCCGCTCATCAGCGGTCCTTCGATGATTTCCAACGCGGTTTTGTACTTCACGCGAGCTTCTTCGACGTCGGTTTCGATGAAGTCAACGATGCCTTTCACGAGCGAATGGCTGAGGCGCTCTTCGACCGGCTCGTTGCGCCAGGCGACGTCGGCCACGACCTCTTCGCCCGATTGCTTCTTCACGGTTTCGGCGAATTGAATCAACCGCTCGGTGGCATCCGGACGGCGATCCAGAAGCACGTCTTCCACGCGCTCCAACAGATCTTTGGGAATTTCTTCGTACACGGCCAATTGGCCGGCGTTGACGATGCCCATATCCATGCCGGCGCGGATGGCGTGATACAAAAACGCGGCATGCATGGCTTCGCGCACCACGTCGTTGCCGCGGAAGGAGAATGAGATATTGCTCACGCCGCCCGATACCTTGCACAGCGGCAGCTCTTGTTTGATCCGCCGCGTGGCTTCGATGAAATTCAGCGCGTAGCGGTTGTGCTCCTCGATGCCGGTGCCGACAGTGAGGATGTTGGGGTCGAAGATAATGTCGGTCGGCGGAAAGCCAACTTTTTCGGTCAGAAGCTTGTAGGCCCGATGGCAGATCGTCAGCTTGTGGTCGACTTCCGTGGCCTGGCCGGTCTCGTCGAAGGCCATCACCACGACCGCGGCGCCATAGCGCCGCGCCAGTTGCGCATGGTGGAGAAACGCTTCTTCGCCTTCCTTCAAGCTGATCGAATTGACGATGCCTTTGCCTTGCACGCACTTCAAGCCCGCCTCGATGACCGACCACTTGGAGCTGTCGACCATGATCGGCACGCGGGCAATTTCCGGCTCGGCGGCCAGCAAGTTCAGGAACTTGGTCATCACCGCTTCGCCGTCGAGCAGGGCCTCGTCGAAATTCACGTCCAACACATTCGCGCCGCTTTCGACTTGCCCGCGCGCCACGCTAAGCCCTTCGTCGAATTTGCCGTCCTTGATCAGGCGGGAGAATTTTTTCGAGCCGGTGACGTTGGTGCGCTCGCCGATCATGATGAAATTCGACTCGGGGCGGATCGTGAGCGGTTCCAAGCCGCTCAATCGGGTCAGCGATTCGACGTGCGGCGGTTTGCGCGGGCGCTGCGCCGGCCACGGCCTCGGCAATCGCCTTGATGTGCGGCGGCGTCGTGCCGCAGCAACCGCCAACGATGTTCAGCCAGCCATTGCGGGCGAACTCGCCCAGCAGCCTGGCCATCGATTGCGGCGTTTCGTCGAAGCCGCCCAGGGCGTTGGGCAAGCCGGCGTTGGGATAACAACTGACGTAGATCGGTGCAATGTTGGAAAGCTCTTCCACGTATGGCCGCACTTGCTCCGGCCCCAACGCGCAATTGATGCCGACGCTGAGCAAATTCACGTGGGCCAGCGAATCCCAGCAGGCTTCCACCGTTTGCGCCGACAGGGTGCGGCCATCTTTGAACACCGTGAACGAGCCCATCACCGGTACGCGCACCTTGTGATCTTCAAAATATTTCTCCATGGCGAACAGGCAAGCCTTAAGCACGAGCGTGTCGAAGGCGGTCTCGGCCAGCAGGATATCGACGCCGCCGTCTACCAGCGCACCCACTTGCTCGTAATACGTTGCCACCATCTGATCGTAGGTGGCGCTGCGGTAGCCGGGGTCTTCGACATTGCCGGCGATGGAAAGCTGCTTGTTCGTGGGGCCGATGGAACCGGCCACGAAGCGCGGCTTCTTGGGATTGCGCCTGGTAAAATCATCTGCCGCCCGGCGGGCTAATTTCACGGCCGCCAGATTGATTTCGCGCACCTTATCTTCCAGCGCGAAATCGGCCAGCGCCACGCTGGTCGCGCCGAACGTGTTGGTTTCGATGATGTCGGCCCCGGCTTCTAAATAGGCGCGGTGAATGTTCTCGATTGCCTTGGGCTGCGTGATGCACAGCACGTCGATCAGGTTGCGCAGATCCTTGGAATGCTTGGCGAACTGGCGGCCCCGGAAATCGGCCTCGGTAAATTTCAGCGCATGCACCATCGTGCCCATGGCGCCGTCGAGCACCAGGATGCGCTGTGCTAGCAATTCCTGCAGCACCTCAGCGGCTTTTGACGTAGCGGGTTGTGACATACTTAGTAGTCAAATGATACGCTGCGGCGCGTGAAGATGCTGCGGCCAACCGTCCAGGCCTTTGTTGTATCACCAGTTTACCCAACCTCGAAAGTCCCCGCTGTTGTGATACGGCTCAAGGTCGATATGACCGTTACCGATAAAAAAGACAGCGCTAGTATCTGCGCTGCCGGTGTCGGAATGCGCGAGCATTTTGCCGCCGCGGATCGCCGCATTGCTCGACTGAAAAACCTATGGCCAATCAACCCGATATCGTTCAACCGCGGGTCCGCCGCTCGATTGGTGGAAACACGCCCGCCGCGCTGGCCGAACAGAGCACGCGCGTGCTGATTCGCGTGCCGAGGCTATCGGGATCGGTGATTCAGACGCAGACCACTCAAGCGCAGCTCACGCAACCGCATTCGATCAAGCCGCAGCCGATTCAGCCGCAGTCTGTCCAACCGCCGCGGGCGCCGGCCAAACCGCTTTCCGCCGAGCTCGCGCCCGCAACCGGCCAGCGACCGCACTACTCTACGACAACCGAGCAACTGCAAGGTTCGGCGCCGCGGCCCGCGGCTCCGGCGTCGTCAGTTTCGCGCTCGGCAGCTCGCATCGATGCCGCGCATACTGCGGGCAGCGGTCCGCATATGGCCGCGCCCGACTGGCTGAACGATCGCGCCGGCAAGACCAATTCGGTCGCCCAGACGCGGCTGCTGTTGGTCGTCGGAGCGGTCGCCGGATTTGCGCTCGCGCGCTAACGTGGCATTCGCACGGAAGCCGCGTGCCAACGAGCCAAAACAGCGCCTCGCGCATCGAAGCACCGTCGCAGGGCTCGACCGAGAAGCCTCGCTCGGCGGCCAACGTGCCCGACACGGCCGCCGCCGAATCCAACGCTCCGGCGCAAGTCTCTCAAACGCAGATTTCGCAGGATGCTGCCGGACCGGCGAATTCCAAAGAAACGACGACTTCCACATGGCAGTGGAATCCCAAGGGCGCGGCCAACTCGCCGGCGACGCTCGGACAAAGCGAAGATCGCATCTCGGAAAATGAATCGACCAGCGCGGCCAGCCCCGCGACGCCAGACGACGTGCAGAACAGCGATCCCTCGCGCGCCGCCTGGTTGCAAGGCACGATCGACAACGTCCATTCGACTTCAGCCCCGGTGCAACGATGAGCGCAACCGACCAGGCCTTCATACGTGCGTACGCCGCGCCAGGGGCACCGGCAATCTCCGCGCCGCTGAGAACAACGACGGCGACCAGCGAACATCCGGCAATCCTTTCCAGCCTGCCCACGCCGCAGGCCGGGGCCGCGGCCGCCCCTCAGAGCCCTGCCATCAGCCCAGTTGCAAACTCGCGCACGACCAGCGTTCACATCGGTTTGGGTTCGGTAGTGCCGGCGCCGCACGCTGCGTTTGTGAGCAAGATCGCCGCCGCGATGGCCGCCGGGCAGCAGCAGACCACCAGCGGGACGACGTCGACCTTGTCCGCCGCGATGACCGGGCAAGCTTCTCGCGGGCCGCTCTCGGCATTCAGCAATCAATTCTCGGCCGCGCCAGGAACGCCGGCCGCTCCGAGACCGGCGATGGAAATCGACGCGGCACGCTGGCCGGCTACCTGCGAACAACTGTTGTCGCGGCACGCGGATCGTTTCGCTCGCCTGGTGGAACACCTGCGCGGTGAAATTGCGTCGGGCGTGCGGACGCTGGCAATTACCGGGATGCACCGCCGCGAGGGGCGCACGACATTGGCATTGTGCCTGGCGCGGCAACTGGCGGCGGCGAACATCAAGCTGGCGCTGGTGGACGCCGATTTCGCGAATCCGCGGCTGGCCAGCCAATTGAGCATCGGAGTGCATCGCGGCTGGGAAAGCGTCTTGTGCGGCGAGCAATCGCCCTGGGACGTGATGATCGAAGCGATGGCCGATCGCCTGGCCTTGTTGCCGATGGGTGCGCCGGCGACGCCGGACGAGATCTCGATCGGCAGTTATCGCATCGCAGCCACGCTCAACGAATTGGCCGAACATTATGACCTGGTGTTGATCGATGCGGGGCCGATCGCGCTGGACGGAGCCCCGCATTGGCTTTTCGACGCGGCCGCGGGAGTGCAAGCGACCATTTTGGCGTACGACGCGCGGCGCAGAGCGCCCGGTCAAGTGGCCGCCGGATGTTTGCAACTGGCCCAAGCGGGCCTGCGGCAGTTGGGCCTCGCGGAAATGTTTTCGGACGAATAAAGCAGGCGGCAGGCCGCGGGCAGCAGTCAGAGCCCTCAACGCGGCCCTCTCCCAAAGGGAGAGGGGGAAAACGAACGATGTACGAAGCTTACTGGCAACTCGACCGCCGCCCGTTTGAAAACGCATGCGATGCGCGCTGCTATTACCCCGGCGAAAGCCATCAAGGGGCGATGCTCAAGCTGCGCTATGCCATCGAAAATCGCCAAGGGGCCGCGCTGCTTTGCGGAGCGGCGGGCAGCGGCAAGTCGCTGTTGGTGCAACAACTGCGGCGCCACCTGGGAAAGCAATATCGGCCGTTCGTGCAATTGGTGTTTCCGCAGATGCCGGCCCCCTCGCTGTTGGCGTATCTGGCCGACGAGCTGGCGGCGCCGGCGACCGGCGGATCGCAAAGCATCGAGCAAACCGTGCGACGCATTCAACAATTCCTGTCGCAGAATCTGTCGGAAGGCCAGCACACCGTGGTGGCCATCGACGAGGCGCATCTGATCGACGACACCCGCACGTTCGAAGCGCTGCGACTGCTGTTGAATTTCGAATCGGACACGCAACCGGGCCTGACACTGCTGCTAGTGGGCCAGCCGGGCTTACTGGCGCATATCGACCGCATGCCGGCTTTTGAGGAGCGATTGGGCGTGAAGTGCCTGCTGCGGCCCTTCACGGCGGATGAGACAGCAGCGTACGTGAATTTCAGACTGCAGGCGGCGGGGGCGAAGAATACCATCTTCGAGCCCGAGGCCATGAGCACGCTGCAGGAACTTGCGCACGGCCTGCCGCGGCAGATCAATCGGCTGTGCGACCTGGCCTTGCTGGTGGGCTTTGCCGAGGAACGCAAAACCATCGGGGCGGATCAGCTTGAAGCCGTGGCGGAAGAGCTGGTCACCGTGACGCCGGAATAAGCGGCAGCCAGCGATCAGCGGTCAGCGATCGGCTTTCATCACCACCGTCTGCTTGAGCACAGGTGGCGCTGCTGTGGCCGGCTCTGAGCGGCCAGGGCGAAATGGCGCCAGATCGACTCCCGGGGATTCTCCCCGAATCAGGCGGCTCATGACCACGGCGGTGCCGGTGGATTGCCACAACCCGGCGCGAAAGTGTCCGGTCGCCAGATACACGTTCGATAGTCCCGGCGCCGGGCCGAGAAAAGGCAGATCGTCAACGCCGCGAGGACGGAAGCCGGTCCAGCAGCGTTCGATGTCGGCCGCTTGCAACTGCGGCACTAGGCGAATGGCGAATTGCAATAAATCGGCGATGGCCGCCGCGGTGTTGCGGGGATCGAAACCGACATCTTCCTGGGTTGAGCCGACAAGCACGCGGCCGTCGTCGCGCGAAACCAGGTACTGCCGCCCGGCGTTCACCAGCCGCGAGAGAATCGGCCGGCCGCAATTCAAGAGCACAATCTGTCCTCGAATCGGCCGGATCGGCAGGCTGAATCCCAGACGGGCGGCGATGCTTTGCGACCAAGCGCCGCAGGCAAGCACCACCTTATCCGCAGCGATCGAGCCCATGTTGGTGCGCACGGCGGTGACGCGCCCGGAGGTGACATCGAAATCGTAGGCTTCGACGCCCGAGGAAATCTCCACGCCACGTTTGTGGCACGCCGCCAAGAGCGCCTGGAGATGCCGGGGAGAACGAATTTGTGCCTCTTCCGCCACCAGGGCCACGCCGGTCAGTGGTAAGCGATCGTACGCCCCCGCCAAGGCCGGCTCGGCGCGATCCAGATCCACGGCATGCAGCCATTTGACGGTCAGCCCTTCGCGCCGCCAGCGCTCGCAGGTTTGCAACAATTCGGACATCATGGCGTCGCTGTCGGCCAGGTGGATTCCGCCGCAGCGTCGGTAACCGTTGTCGATGCCCGTTTCCTCCCGCAGGCGGGCCGACCATTCGGCGTGCAATTGATTGCTGAAGCCGGCCAACCAATCGGGCGGCGGCGCCTTGGTGCGGAAATTGCACGGCGGAAGGATGCCCGCGGCGGCCCAAGAGGTTCGGCCGCCGGCCAACTCGCGATCGATGACTCGCACGCGCAAGCCGCTGGCGGAAAGCTCGTAGGCCAGCGACAAGCCGATCACACCACCGCCAAGAATCAGAATGTCGGGCATGCCACGATACGAAGGATTCAGGTTGCAGCAAATCTGCCGCTATTAGAACCGAATCGTGCGAGCCCTGCAAACGGCCGCCGGTTAGGCCGTGAAGTTTAAGTCGACGGTTAGATCGTCGAAATCGCTGTCGCCGCCGAAAATCTGATCCATGATGTGCAATTGGGTCTTGCTGGGATCGACCGTCGCGTTTTCCGGCGAGGTCCAACGGAAGTGATCGATGCCATTGGGATTGGCGGCATCGAACGAGAACAAGGCCACGGGGCCGCCGTTGGAGCTGTTGGCCGAATTGATTAGCAAAAAGTTCGAGGTCGTGCCGCTGGTGATGGCGTAGAACGCCAAGTACTTGCCGGCCGGCACCGTGATGCTTTGCTGCGATCCGCCCGCGCTCCCCGAGCTGAACAACACTTTCGAATTCGCGCTGGCCAAGGCCGTAGCCGCGTAACCGGCGCTTCCGGGAGTGAGCGAGCCGATGGCGCCGTCGAGCGTGTCGACGAAGTATACGCCGATGTCGCCCGGCGCGGTCGTCTTCTTGCCGGACCCAAGTTTGCCGTTCAAATTATCGGTCTTGTCGCCTGCGCCCGGGGCGTGCACCACCGGGGTGCCGGAGCCGCTGGCCGATTGACTCGACATTTTCACGATGATCGTGGCGTCGTTGAAATCGCTGTCGCCCAGATTGAACAGGTCTTCCCAGTTGAATTGGGCGCGGCCCGTCGTGGCGTCGGCGATGATTTGCGTATGCTGCTTGCCGTCGGGATTGGCGGCCTGAATGCTGAAAAATGCCAGCGGCGAGTCGGCATTGTTATTGCCGTTGGGAGTATTCGAGGGATTCTTCGCCAGGAAATTCGCCGTCGTGTTGTTTTGGATCAAGTAGAACACGACCATCTGGCCGGCTTGCAGCGTAATGGTCTGGCTGGCGCCGGCCGACTGGCCTTTGCTGAACAACACGACGCGCGTGGAACTGCTGAGCGCGGCCTGGGCATAGCCGGCGCTTCCGGGAGCAATCTCGCCAATCGAGCCATTGATCGAATTGACAATGAAATAGCCGAGCTCGTTATTGTAGCCGGCTTTCTTCGCCGACCAGGTGACCGTGAGTTGCTGGGAGGTGCCCGGCGATCCCGGAACGACATAGGCGGCGCCGCTATAGTTCGGAGCGTAGGTGACCAAAAGCGCCGTGGAATCCGGACTCGTGCCGCCGGTCGTCGTGGCGATGGCGGTAATCGAATTCACTCCGACCGCCAATTTTCCTGCGGGCAACGTGGCGGTGTACACGCCGGAGCCGGTCGATGTTTCCGTAGCGGTGGCAATCACGACACCGTTTAATTTGAACTGCACAGTCGCCCCAGAAACCGCATTGACCGTAAGTTTGGGCGTGTTCGTTGTGACATAACCATTGCCGTCGAAGGGGCCGGTGTTGCTCGATGCATCGACGGCCAGTCCGGTCGGAGCGTCGGGAATATTCGGCGTCACCGTCAGTGTGAACGCCTCGGTGTTGTAGTTGGCTTGCGCATCCTCGGCGGTTGCGGAGCGCACGCCGGCCAAAAGATTGATGGTGCCGGTAAAGTTCGCGGCCGGCGTTAAGGTTACCAGCCCTGTGTCTTGATCGATTTGTACGGTGACGTTGCTGGGCGCGCCGAAAGTGTCCGGATCAACCACGATATAAGTCACGCCGTCGCCGATCGGGTCGTCGGAAGTGAGCGTGAAAGTTGCCGGCGTGCCGGAAACGGTCGTCTGATTGCTGATCGGTCCGAGCGTCGGCGTTTCGATTGCTTCGGAATTGACGGTGATCGAAAATGCCTTGGTGTCGTAGTTTGCCTGTTCGTCGGGAGCCCCGGCCTGCCGCACGCCGGCCAGCAGATGCAGCACCCCGGTGAAGCCGGAATTCGGCGTGACGATGACCTCTCCCGTGCCTTGATCGACACTGACGGTGGCATCCGTCGGCGCGGCAAAAGTCTCCGCATCGACCACCGTATACGCCACTCCGACGTCCGCCGTGTCGGTGGACGTCAACGTGAAATTGACGGGATTCGTCCCGACGGTTTCGTAGTTGCTCACCGGTCCCAGCGTCGGATCCAGAGTGGGGTCGAGAGTCACCGTCAACGTGAAAGGCAATGTATCGTAATACGATTGAACATCGTTGTCGGCGGTGTCCGCCCGCACGCCAGCCAGGAGGCTGATCGTTCCACTGAATCCGGCATCGGGCGTCAGTGTTACCACGCCGGTGGATTGATTGATGCTCACCGTCACGTGGGCTGGCGCGGAAAACGTGTTGGGATCGACCACGATGTAATCGACGCCCACGCTGTTGTCGTTTTTGCGTGACACCAGGGTGAAGTCCTTCGCCGTATTCTCGGCTGTCGTTTGATTCGACACTGGGCCCAACGTCGGAGGGTTGACGACCACATCCGTGACGAAGCTTTGCGTGGCGGTTTCGTTGTCGCCGTTGGTGGCGGTAACCGTGATCGTGACGCCGTTGTTGACAAAGCTGGCGTCGGTCGAGGTGACTCGCAGCACCGCATTCTGCGTGTCGTTGATGATCCGGGCCAAGGTGATCGTGATGGGGTTGACGGGATGGCTCACCTCGGGACTGCCATCCTGATTGGTAAATATCGAGCTGTTCTCCACGGTCGTCGACATCATCTTTTCAAACGTGTCGAAGCCGCTCACCAATTGTCCAAAGATCGTGTACCCGCCGTTGAGGAACTGCGGCATGCGGGCCAGAGTGATCGGGTCGGTCGTGCCCGCTCCGTCAATGGCGGTAACGAAAAACTGCGCGTCGTTGGAACTTGCCGTTCCGGCATTGGCCATGGCTAACAAACCCGGACTGAAGAATTTCAGCGAATCAACGATTTCATTGGCGAAAGTTGTGCCGCTGCTGCCATTATTCTGCGCCACAAACCCATCCAGCACTCGAAAGAATTCCTTGCCGGAATAGAAACTGTCGCCCACGAGCGATTCGATCCGCGCCGTCGTGGTCGGTGTCAGGTCTTCAAATAGATGGAAGATCAATATGTCGCTAAACGCCTGACCATTGCTGTCGGTGCCTGAAACGGTTAGTTCCAAACTCTGGCTCGTTGGCGAAACCAATTCCAAAGACACGGGCGCGGACAGGTCGCTGACTTCAAACGAATAGCTAATCGGCCCACCCAGGCTATCGACGCCCGTCAGAGGCACCAGCACCGATTGGCCGCCCGGCACCTGAATATCGTGGAGCGAGCCCAAGGAAACCGAGAGCATCTGCCGCAGCTCAAGCTGTTCCAAATAGGATCGCCGCGAATTGGCGCAGGAGCGCTCGTGCTGTTTTCGACCGCGGCGAGGCGCGCGTTTAGAACCTCTGTCCCAAGAAAGTCTCATGGTGCAAAATCCACTAGCTGCAGCGACTTAGATGCCGGGACCAATGGAGCAAGGACGAGAAGCGCCTCTTGCGCAGCCCCCTGGAAGTAGCCCGGAGAATTTCCAGTTATCCAATACCCGTACGTGTCCTCGACTCAGGATGCTATCCTCCCAGTATCATTAAAAATGAGGCGGTTTCAATGACCTCCCGGACCCTAAAAAAAGCGATAAAAAAGCAGCCTGGACGTTTGACAAAACGTCGTTCATTAAACCGCCAAATCGACCCCAGGTTTCGAAAAAACCACACCAACCTACCGCTTCTGGCAGGCCGGGCAAAAATAGGTAGACCGTTGAGCCTGCACAATGCGGCGGATCGAGCCTCGGCCACAAGTCGGACAGTTCCGGCCGGCACAGTCATAGACCCGATGATGATGCTGATAGCCCCCTGATTGGTTCAAGGCGTTGCGATAGGTGCCGTCCCCCAGCGTGGAACCCTCGTAGCGGATGGCCGATTCAAGAATCTCGTGCGTTGCCGCGTGCAAGCGATTCCAATCGCCGCGCTTGAGTCGATGGCAGCGGGCGGCAGGATGGATGCCGGCGGCGTGCAGGATTTCCGAGGCGTACAAATTTCCAACTCCGGCCATCGCCCGCTGATCCAGCAGCGCGACTTTGATCGCGCGGCGGCTGCGGCATAATCGCAAGCGCACCTCCTCGACGGACAGCAGCAATGCGTCGGGGCCAAGCCGGTTGTTCTTCCCTTGAAACTCGGCGGCAAATTCGGCTGCGGAAAAAAGGCGAACGTTTCCCAGCCCGCGGCGGTCCCAAAACAAAAGATCCCGCTTCGAATCGCCACTCAGGTGCAGTCGCATCCGCAAATGCTGCTGCGTAGGCGGAGCGGCCAATAGCACCAGGCCGGTCATGCGCGGTTCGATAACAATGGCTTCTTCTCTCGCAATACGCAGTCCCTCCTTGTCGCCTGGTTTGGCGCCCAGCCAGATCACCACGCGCTTGCCCAATCGCTCGACGGCAACAACGCTTTTGCCTTCGGTGCGGCGTCGGAAAAAGTCGAGTCGCGGCCGGATGCTGATGGGCCGGCAGGCGCAAGGGGGCCTTTCCGCTCGCACGACGCGCAGGCCCACGATCGGCGCGATGCCGCGGCACATCGTTTCGACTTCGGGCAGTTCGGGCATCGTTTGCTAGCACAGCGGGCAAAAGGCAGCAGCGAATCGTCGGGAATTCAGAATATCCAGGTAAACCTTGCGGGCCAAGTGGTTCGCCGGCTGGCAATCTGGGGGTGTTCCGCAAAACCTTGCCGATCGCGGAAACCTCTCCGCATCTAACGGTTCTATCTCAGCGACCGCAATGACGGATCGGGAAAACTTTGGCGGTCGATAGGGTTAATAGTGTTGCGCCGGCGGTGTCTAGCGCCGGTGCACGCTCTTGCATGGAGGAGATGCAATGAATCGTGTCGTGCGTGTCGCAATCATCGCGGGTTCGCTGCTCTGCCTGGCGCCATGGGCCTGGGCGGACGAAGCGGCGATTCCGGCGTATTTCAGCGTGCTTTCCGAGCACGATCAGCGCGATGCTGCGCCGGCGGCGGCCGCGACGCCAAGCATGATTCTTCAAGCTGCTGCCCAAACCGACATTCCACAGCCAAAGATTATTTCCGTCAGCACGAACAATCTCGACACCGACAGCGGCCAGGCCGATTCGTCGTACAACTCTGGCGCCGGCAATGGGAACTCGTCGTGCGATTCGTGCGGCAGTCAGTGTGGCAGTTCCTCATGCTGCAGCCAATGCGCTAGCGGCTGCAACGGCAACGGTTGCTCGGATGCCTGTGGTCACGGCTGTTGCGACGACCGCTGCTGCGATTGCTTCCGTCCGACGTGGACCTTCAAAGCCGGGGCAGTCGTCTTGGATCGAGTCAGCCCACGCTCCACCGCAATGGTGGTCGAGACCGGTACCGGGCACTCGCTGATGAACGCCAGCGGCTTTTCCTTCAATTGGGACGGCGGCCTGGACGCCTCGCTCATTCGCCGCATGGGAGACGACAACAATCTGGAGGCCCGGTATTTCGGCGTCAACAACTTTACGGCCCGGCAAGCATTCCTGACCACCACGCCCGCCAATATTCCAACGACTCTCCCGGAGACAATTCCACCGTCTGCGCCATCGACTCCTACCAACCCGCTGGCGCCGAACGTCAATTCGCGATTCGATAGCAGCTTGTACAGCGCGGAAATCAATTGGCATCACGAATCGACCGAAACCATCGGCTGGCTGGCGGGATTCCGCTGGCTGCAATCGCACGATGCGCTGGGAATCACTTTCCCGGACCCGGTGATCAACCGCACCTTTCGCAGCGTCACCGACAACCAACTGTGCGGCGGACAGATCGGCGCGGATCTAAAGGTGTGGGAAGAGGGGGGCCCGATTCGCATCGACACGGCGCTGAAGGCCGGGCTGTACAACAACAACGCCACGAATGTGCAGGACTCGCACAGCCAGTTGGCCTTCGTCGGCGAAATCGGGGTGAACATTATCTATCAATGCTGCGATCACGTGGCGCTCAGCGCCGGCTATGAACTATTGTGGCTCGACGGCGTGGCCGTCGCGACCGATCAGATCCCCGTGATCAATCGGATTACGAACTCGGGCATCGATAGCGGCGGGAACGCCTTCTATCATGGCGCCATGTTCAGCCTCAATTGCGCGTGGTAGGCGGGCTAGCAGATGGTCGTCGCTCTTCCCCAGTCTGACGTTGCGAACATCTTGACGGGTGGCACTGACAAGCGCCGCGCTTGTCAGTGGAAATCACGCCACCGACCACTGACAAACCAGGTTTGTCAGTGTCACCCAGCCCTCTGTTAAACCTTACCGCCTGTAACGTCTAACGCGGTAGTTCGGGTTATTCGGCAAGGTGCGAAAACTCCGTAGAGGACCGGCGGCGACGGTCGATCTGATTAAACACACGAATGCTGATTCAAAAGCATTCTGCCGCCCGTCACTCCCACCAACCGACCCCGCCGCGCTTTGAAGCGCACACCATCTGCCCGTCCTCCTTTCCGCGACGGCCATGACCTTTCCCCAGGGTCATGGCCGTTTTTGTTTGGCTGCCACGCTAATTGGATTCGCGAACCACGCTTGGCCTGCCGTGTCGTCTGAGGCGACGGATCAGGGCTATTGACCCAGTGCGGCGGCAGCCCACAATAAGGGAGATTCACTGCGGCGAAGTGGGCAAAATCTGCGGATAGCGAAAAGTGTTTCTATGGCCTCTCTGAGCCACGTTCCCGATGCTGCCGGACGCTTTGGGGCGTTCGGCGGCCGGTACGTTCCGGAAACACTGACCGCCGCTTTGGACGAACTGGCCGCCGCCTACGACGCCGCCTGCGGGGACAAGTCGTTTCAGCAAGAACTGGCCGACCTGCTAAAGAACTACGTCGGTCGCCCCTCGCCGCTGTATCACGCCAAGCGGCTCTCGGAGCACGCCGGCGGCGCGCAAATCTACCTGAAGCGCGAAGATCTGAATCACACCGGCGCGCACAAAATCAATAACACGTTGGGGCAGGCGCTGTTGACGATTCGCATGGGCAAGCGGCGCGTAATCGCCGAAACCGGCGCCGGCCAGCACGGCGTAGCCACCGCCACGGCCTGCGCCCGCTTTGGCCTGGAATGCGTGGTCTATATGGGCGAGGAAGATATCCGCCGCCAAAAGCCCAACGTGTTCAGCATGCGACTGCTGGGTGCGGACGTTCGGCCGGTACGAAGCGGTTCGCGCACGCTGCGCGACGCCATCAACGAAGCCATGCGCGATTGGATGGGTTCAGTGCGCACGACGCACTATATTCTCGGTTCCGTGGTCGGGCCGCATCCATTTCCGCGAATCGTGCGCGATTTTCAAGCAGTCATTGGACGCGAAACGATCGATCAGTGCCGCGAACAGCTCGGCCGGTTGCCGGAATTGGTCGTGGCCTGCGTTGGAGGCGGCAGCAATGCGGCCGGCATGTTCTATCCGCTGATCGGGCACGACAAGGTGGAACTGGTGGGCGTGGAGGCCGGCGGACGATCGGCTAAGCCGGGTGATCATGCGGCGCCGCTGTCGCACGGCTCGCCCGGCGTGCTTCACGGCAGCTACAGCTATGTGATGCAGGACGACGACGGCCAGACATGCGACGTGCACAGCGTCTCGGCCGGTTTGGATTACCCCGGCGTCGGCCCGGAGCACAGTTATTGGAAAGATTCCGGCCGCGTGAAATACATCAGTTGCCAGGACGAGGAAGCGCTGGCCGCATTTAATTTGTTGGCCCGCACCGAGGGAATCCTGCCGGCGCTGGAGAGCTCGCATGCGATCGCCAAGGGGGTGGAATTGGCCGCCAAACGCCCCAAAGATTCTTGTGTCGTGATTTGCCTCTCGGGCCGCGGCGACAAGGATGCGGCGGAAATTGCACGGCTGCGCGGCGAATCGTTTGGTTGATCGGCTAACCCGCAAGCGGGAGTTTTGGCGTTGTCAGCGATTGACGATCTCTTTGTAAAATTGCGTAACGAAGGCCGCAAGGCCTTGATGCCCTTCGTCACGGCGGGGGATCCCGATTTGGATTTCACCGCCGCGGCGCTGCAAGAGCTCGTGAAGCGCGGAAGCAGCATGTGCGAGCTGGGAATTCCATACAGCGATCCGATTGCAGACGGCCCGGTCATCCAGGCGTCGTACACTCGAGCGCTCGAGCACAAAATCAAGCTCGCCGAGATTCTGAAGATGGCGGCCGGGGTCGTGCCGAAGCTCAGCGCACCGGTTGTGACCATGGTCAGTTACGCAATCGTCTTTCGCCATGGATTGGAACAATATGTCGCCGATGCGCAGAAGGCCGGGATGGCCGGCATGATCGTGCCTGATCTTCTGGTCGAAGAAGCCGGGCCGCTAGCCAAGATTTGCCGCGCCGCCGATTTCAGCCTGATTCAGTTGGTCACGCCGACCACGCCGCCCGATCGCGCCAAGCGGATCTGCGATTCCAGCACTGGGTTCATCTATTACGTCTCGGTGGCGGGCATCACCGGCGAGCGGCGCGATTTGCCGCCGGAGCTTTTGGACGACGTGGCCCGGCTGCGCGGACAGACGCCGTTGCCGATCTGCATCGGCTTCGGCATCAGCACTCCAGAGCACGTGAAGCTGCTGGCCCCCGTGGCCGACGGGCTGATCGTGGGCTCGGCGATCGTGCGTCGCATCGCCGTAGCCGCCCAGAAGCCCAAGCCCGAAGTGCTGGCCGACGTGGGCGAGTATGTCGCATCGCTGGTGGCGGCCCTGGGCTGAAACCGGCCCGGCCGCTGTTTCTCTCGCTTTGGCCGGCTGTATATGATGGAGAAGCCGGCCCTCGTGGGCCGATGAAACCAAGTGGTAAATGCCTGGCGCGGCATTGCCGCGCTCGGCGCTTCCAACCGCAGTTGGGCGCCAGCCATGTCAGTCCACCGTCCGCATGAAACGCTGTACCGCTTCTTCGCCGGTCTCACCGAGTACGCCTTTCACACTCGGCTGGGTGTGCCCGACACCAGGCTGACCGACTATCTGACCGATCTGTTGGCCCGTTTCGTCCGCTACGACGCGCTGGTCAGCTTGCGAAGCCTGTCGGGCCAGCGGTTAGTGGCCGTCGCCGACATGCTGCTGGAGGCGGATGCCCGCGTGGGCGACGCCCGCCGCGAAGCGCATCGGCACATCGGCGATTACACGCTGTTCTGGACGGGCGTGTATCCCGAGACCTTGCAGCGCGGCAAACGCGGCCACCGCAGCGATCCGTTTGTTGACTACTGCGAGCATGGCAAGCGCGCTTATCGCATCGCCAGCACCATTCCCACCAACAAGCCTGACGATGAAGGGGAGGTGCTCCAGCGCCTGAGCCACGACTTCGAATTGTGCGTCTACGGCCTGAACGAAGTGCGCCGCGAATGGGAACGCCGCGACGGCGATTCGCCGGCAGGCCCGATTGTGCTAGAATAGGATCGTGAGTTTCCCATTGCCATTTCAAGGCAACTAATCATGTCGATCCAATCCGAAGACGTCAAAACCAGCGCCGAATTCGAGCAACGTCCCAAGCAAATTCTCCGGCGGGTGCGCAAGACAGGGCGACCGGTCGTGGTGACTGTGCAAGGCAAGCCGGGCGTGGTCGTGATGAAAGCCGCGGATTATCAGCGCCAGCTTCAGGCAGCGAATTTATCTCAACTGCTGCTACAAGGCGAAACCGATGTGCAAGCTGGCCGTACTCGTCCAGCCGCCGATGCATTGAAAGATCTACGGCGTGGGAAAAAAACTTCGCGTTGAAATCACGTCCACGGCCGAACGGGATTTGCGCTCCATCCGCGACTTCATTGCCCGCGACAAGCCCGCGGCCGCTGATCGCTGGCTCACTTCAATCTCGCGGAAAATTCTCGGCCTGAAATCGATGCCGCTGCGGCACGAGATTATTCCTGAAGCGCCAGAAATTGGTGTCGAATACCGTCACATGCTTCAGGGAGAATATCGGATCATTTACCGTGTGGAGCACCAGCGTGTAATCGAAATTCGAGTCATCCACGGCGCTCGGCTGCTGGATCAATCGGTCTTGGGACCATCGACCCAAGAATAAGGTCGCCACTAGCTCACCAGCCCCTTTGTCACCAGCATGAACACGTCTTCCAGCGTCGGTTCTTTGTCGGTGAAACTGCGCAGCTTTACGCCGCGCTTGGTGAGTTCGTCCAGTAGCCGCGCGACAGTCTGATCGTCGGCTTCCAGTTCCACCGTCACGCGGTGGTCTTCGACTTGCAGGCCGCGCGTTTCGGGCATGCTGCGAATGATCGAAAGGCCTGTTTCCAGGTTGTCGATGAACTTAATTTCCACCAGCCGGTTGCGGCGGATGCGGCGGTAGACTTCGTCGATCGGCCCGTGCAACAAGAGCTGTCCGCGCTCGATGATGCCGATCGAGGTGCAGCAATCGGCCAGCTCGCTGAGGATGTGGCTGGAAATGAGGATCGTCTTGCCCATGCGGCGCAGCTCTTTCAAGAGCGCCTTGAATTCCAGCCGGGCGCGCGGATCCAGGCCGCTGGAAGGCTCGTCCAAGATCAGCACCGGCGGATCGTGCACCAAGGTTTTCGCCAGGCACAGCCGCTGCTTCATGCCGCGCGACAGACTGTTGACAAAATCGTCGCGCTTGCCGGTCAGGTCCAACAGCTCCAACACGTCGCCGATGACCTGCATGCGTTTGCTGTGCGGAATCTGGTACGCCACCGCGAAGAAATCCAGAAACTCCCACACCTTCATGCCGTCGTACACACCAAAGTTCTCCGGCATGTAGCCCACCACGCGGCGCACGCCCAGCGGATCGCGCGTCACACTGTGCCCCGCGACGACACCGTCGCCATGCGTCGCCTTTAGCAGCGTGGCCAAAAAGCGGATCGTGGTGCTTTTGCCCGCCCCGTTGGGCCCGATGAAGCCGAACAACTCCCCAGCGGCGACCTTCAGTGTCAGGTCGTCAACGGCGGTCAGATTGCCGTAGCGCTTGGTGAAGTTCGTGAGTTCAATCATGGGGCGAGGGACGAGAGACGAGGGACGAGAAATTGTCGCGCCCGCTAGCGATGTCGCCGCGGCTGTTCACATCGGGCCGCGGCTCCGGCAGCAGCGGCTCTTTAAGATACGCCACCACCAAGGTCGCGCCGCGCGGCGGCTGCGACGCCGCCGGCTCGACCGTGATCCCCGGCAGCAGTTGGGGAATCAATCCGATCAGCCGGACTTCGCCCGGTTGCAAATCCCGTTGGCCGCGCACGAGATCGGCCAGCCGATCAAAGTTGAAACGAGGCACCCCGGCTTGCCCCGCGCCACCGACATCAAGCGACCAGTGGAAATCCGGGTCGGCCTTGTGAAAGTTCAACTTCGCGCGGCCGCCGCTGGGCAAATCGCCAATCCACGCAATCTGGTACTCATCTTGCGCCGTTCGGCGAATGGCCGCGGCACGCTCGATCGTGAATTTTGATTGATTCTGTAGTTCGCCGCCAGTTGCGTCGTAGTCGATCCGACCCCCTAAATCAATCATCTCCTCGCTGTGCAGCAGGCCGGTTGAATTTGACGCAACGGCAAAGCCCGTCAACGCTGCGCCGGGGTCACTTTCGTAAGTGACAACGTGGCTCGTTTGGCCGGGGAGCATCGAGAAATCGGGGTCGGCGGAAAACGGCAGGATGAACGTGCCCGGTTCCGCATGCACGGCGTAGTTTGTCAGAAGCGACGTGTACAAGGCGGTGTAGCGCGCGAGAGTGCCGCGCGGGTAATCGTTGTGCACTTCAAGCACATCAATTTCCGTTTGCGAGCGGGCAAAACCAATATCCAGTTGTGCCAGCCGGACGACCGCGACCGTGCTGACAATGGCGATGACCGGGGCGGCGATCCAGGCCCATTCCACGCGGCGGATGGCCCAAAACAACAACCAATTCAGCGGCACCAACACAATCAAATAGGTCGCCAGCGACCAGGTGACGAAATCACGTTTTGGAATGACGATGCCGGCCGCTTCTTGCAGCACGGCGCGCGCGGCGTTGGCCAGCGCGCTAAAATCGGTCCAGCCGCCGATGCCCGCTTCGGATGCTTCGCTTTCCGCCGCCTCCGGCCTATTCGAGTCGAGCCGCAAATCGCGGCACAGAAAGCGCACGTTGGTAACCCAGTTTGGATCGGTGGGCGATTGGACGGCGTCGGCCCAATTGACGGCCAGCGCGCCCATCAGGCCTGTTGCGGAGAACTTGCGCCGGCCGCAACAGCAGGCAGCCGTTCAAAAAGCCATCAAAGCTGGGCCAATCCCAGAGCTCGCGCTGGGTAAGGCGAAAGGACGTCACGACAATTCGTCCGCGGCCCACTTGCCGCTGAGCGACCAGATCGCCTGTGCCGGCAACGAACTGCGCGCTCGGCTGGAGCTTGAGCGTGATGCCGTTCCATGCAGTAACCGCCGCAAGAGATTTTCCGGCATGCTTGTTTACCGGCAGCGTCCAATGCTGGTTCAACGGCGCCAACGTCTCAGCAGAAAGCTTCTTCGATTCGTCTGCCAGCGCCGGCAAGTAGTCGTGCAGAAAAGTGTGCTGGCCAAGCTGATCCAAACTTTTCGGCCCACTGATCACTAGCTGCCCGCCTTGATGCAGCCAATCGACGAGCGCCTGCTGCTGCCGCTCGTTCAACAATTGCGGATCGACATCGTCCCAAATGACGTAGGCAATGCTGCTCCACACCAGCGCGCTGGCCGGCAGCGGCAATGGTGCCTTCAGCCGCGGCGCGACCACTCGATAATAATTCAACGCATCGCCGCCGTGCGGCGCGCGAATCGAATCGAGCGCCTCCAGCGGCCGGTAACGATCTCCTTCGCCGGCCAACACCACCAGGAAATATTGATACGGCCTCATCAGCGCCAGCGGCTCGGCCCCCAAGGCAGTTTGCACACCGCCGCGGCCCCCCAACTCCGCCGCCAACCACGGGTGCGTGCAATCGCCGGGAACGAAAAATGGAACCTCCAGTCGCTTGGGTTGCCCTTTTGGCAAAACCGCCGGCCGAACAATCCGCAGTTGATACGGCGTAAACGGCAGATCGACTGCATTGCCGGCGTCGGTCTGCTTCACACTTGCCACAAGCTCGCCCAGAAAATCGAAGTTGTTGGCCTTCGTCTCCAACACAACGCTGGACCAATGGCCGGGCTTGATCAGCCGGGGATTCCCATCGGCACTATTCACATCATGCGGAAGAACGCCGAGCTTGATCGGGTCGAATTCGGGCTTGGCGGACTGAGCTTTCGGTTGTTCCTTTGGATCGTCGGCTTTCGCGATGCGCACGGCGCTGCGCACAAACCCACCAACAACATCGCCGATAGCATTGCCAGCCGAGAATACATCGCGAATCGCTCGTCGGACAGAGATAGAAACGCCGTTCGCCGCCATTCTTGAGTGTATCTCGGCGAAGCGCGGCGTGGAATCACGCGGGAGTTCAACCAGCCCGCTGCTCGGTTATCTCGATCGCCTTGAGCAGTCCGCGCGCCTTATTCAATGTTTCCTGCCATTCTTCGCGCGGCCGGCTGTCGGCCACGATGCCGGCGCCGGCCTGCACGTACGCTTTGCCATCTTGCACGACGATCGTGCGCAGGGCGATGCAAGTGTCCATGTTGCCGCTGTAATCCACGTAGCCGACCGCGCCGGCATACGGCCCGCGGCGGCAGGGCTCCAACTCGTCGATGATTTCCATGGCCCGCACTTTCAGCGCGCCGGAAACGGTGCCAGCCGGCAAACAGGCGCGCAGGGCGTCGAATGAATCTTTCCCGTCGGCTAGCATCGCGCTGACGTTGCTAGTGATGTGCATCACGTGGCTGTAGCGTTCGATGGTCATCACGTCGGTTAGCTCCACGGATCCATATCGGGCGACACGGCCGACGTCGTTGCGGCCCAAATCGACGAGCATCACGTGTTCGGCGCGCTCCTTCGGGTCGGCCAGCAACTCTTTGGCCAACTCGCGATCTTCTTCCTCGGTTTGGCCTCGGCGGCGAGTGCCCGCCAGCGGGCGCACCGTAATGCGCCCATCGACCACGCGGACCATCACTTCCGGCGAGCTGCCGACCAGCGTCACGCTGGGCGTGCGCAAGTAGAACATGAACGGACTCGGGTTCACCACGCGCAGCGTGCGATAGATCTCAAAGGGATGGGAACGAACGGCCAACTCGAGTCGTTGGCTGATGACCACCTGAAAAATGTCGCCGGCGCGGATGTACTCGACGCACTTTTCCACCGCGCGCTCGAAATCGGCTTGCGTGAAATTCGATTTGTAGGCGATTTTCGAATCGCCTCCGGTGTTGATATCCACCGGCGCTAAGTCGGTCGCCGGCGACGATAATCTTGACACCAACTGATCGACCCGCCGGCAAGCATCGTCGTAAGCGGCTCGCAAGTCGCCTTGGTCGACGCGGGCCATCGCAATGGCCACGATGGTTTTTGTCACATTGTCGAAGACCACCATGCGGTCGTAGAAGGCGAACGAAAGATCGGGCAGGCGTCGATCATCCGGCGGCGCGTTGGGCAACCGCTCGGTATAGCGCACCACGTCGTAACCGGCGTAGCCGATGGCTCCGCTCACAAACGGCGGCAAGTCGGGCAGTCGCACGGCCCGCAAGGCATCGACGCGGTGGCGCAATTCTTCGATCGCGTCAGGAGACTCAAATTCCTCGGTCTTGCCGCCGCGGCGAAAGGTTACATGATTGCCGCGGGCTTCGATCTCTTGGAAGGGTTCAGCCGTAAGGAAACTGTAGCGGCCGACTTTTTCTCCGCCGACCACGCTTTCGAACAAGCAGGCCGACGAGCCCGCGTCGAGCTTGTGAAAAGCCGAAACCGGCGTGAGCGCGTCGCCGATCAGCCGTCGATAGACCGGCACCAGGTGCACGCCGCGCGCCAGTTGGGAAAACGTTGCGAAGTCGGGGTAGTGCATGCGGCGGTCCCGGCACGCCGGGAGTCGTCAGTGGTCCGTTGTCAACTACAATAATCAGCGGAGCGGTCGGCGTGGTCAGAATAGCAAGGCCTTACGTACCAGACAACCAAAGTTTGTCTCGTGTTCGCCGTTGTCGGACTGCCAGCAGATGGCGTGAACAAGAGGCCCCCGAATTTCGTTCGCCTTGACACCCCCCGGGGCGTTGTTAGAATCCCAACAGGGTTTTGCAGATTGAGCAAACACGAGCGAAAAGCAGCGGCAAAACCCATTCTCCTTCCGCGGCGCTTGGTGGAGCGGCAGTCGATTTCTTGCCTTCCTTCCATGTCGCTCCAGGTTGTCACGCATTTATGAAGTGCCAACAGTGCGAACGTCCGGCAACGTTCCACATCACTGAATTGGAAGGCGGCAAGCACACCGAGCTGCATCTGTGTGAAGAGCATGCCCGCGCGTATCTGACGCAAGGCGAAGGGGAGCCCGGCAGCGCGCCGACCATCGCCGGCGCCCTGGCTCAGCAACTGGCCGTCGGGCAAACCGCGGAAGAATTGGCGCGGCTGGATCAGCGCGCCTGCCCGGTGTGCGGCATCACCTTCTACGAATTTCGCAATCAAGGGCGCCTGGGTTGCCCGCATGATTACGTGTTCTTCGAAAAAGAATTGGAACCGCTGATCGCCAACATTCATGGTGAAACGATGCACAAAGGAAAGAAGCCACTGCACGGCGCCGGCGGCACCCAGCAAAAGACAGAGCTGATCCGCATGCGGCGCGAAATGAAAGAAGCCATCGACAAAGAAAACTACGAGCGCGCCAAGGAACTGCGCGACGAAATCAAACGCGTCGAGGGATTGAAGGAATAATCGAAAGCTCATCACGAAAGGCTAATAGCGAAACGCTTTCTCCCCGTGGAACTCAACGACCTTACCAACACGATCGGCGAATGGCTCCGCGGCAGCGGGCCCCAGGCCGATATCGTGATGAGCACGCGCATCCGCCTGGCGCGCAACCTGGCCGAGTTCCCCTTCATCACGCGCGCTAGTGATCAAGATCGGGCCGACATCGAACGCATCCTGCGCGAGCGAGTTTTGCAAATTCACGAGTCAACGGGCGAATTGCTGTATGTCAATGTTACGGATCTGGACCGGCTCGATCGGCAATTTCTCGTCGAGCGGCAGCTAATCAGCCGCGAACATGCCGAATCGCAGGGGGCGCGCGGCGTGGTGATCGATCCCAACGAGCAAATCAGCCTGATGATCAACGAGGAAGATCATCTGCGCATCCAGTGCATGCACAGCGGGCTGGATGTAAAGGGCGCCTGGGAGCAAATTAACCGCATCGACGATCTGATTTCCGAAAAAGTGACGTACGCGTTCCATCCGCGCCTGGGATATTTAACGGCCTGCCCCACGAACGTTGGCACCGGAGTGCGCGTGAGCGTGCTGATGCACTTGCCGGCACTGGTGCTCACACGGCAAATCGAAAAAGTGTTCCGCAGCCTGCAAAAGATCAGCCTGGCGGTGCGCGGACTGTATGGCGAGGGCTCACAAGCGATGGGAGACTTTTATCAGATCTCCAATCAGCAGACGCTGGGCCGCAGCGAGCTGGAATTGGTCGAGCAAGTGGCCGACGTCGTGCCGGCCCTGATTCATTACGAACGGGAAGCCCGCGATTTTCTCATCAAGGAAAGCCAGCAAACAGTGCACGACCAGGTGAGCCGCGCTTACGGTATCTTGCGCACGGCCCAAACCATCAGCTCCGAAGAAACCATGCACCTGCTTTCCAAAGTGCGGATGGGGGTGAACCTGGGGCTGATTGCCGATTTGTCGCTGCCAAAGCTCAACGAGCTATTCATCCGCACGCAGCCGGCCCATCTGCAAAAATTGCGCGGCGTGGAACTGAATACCGCCGACCGCAACATCGAACGGGCACGATATCTGCGCCGCTACCTCAACCGTGAGGAAGACGGCAACGGCGGCAAGAATTGAATGACCAATGACCAAATCCCAATGACCAATGGGTCTCTAATCGCTTGCGGTATTGGTCATTGGTGCTTGGTCATTGGTCATTTCTGCTTCGGCAGGTTCTCTTCGAAGATCAATCCCATCTGGATGATGTCGTCGAAGCGGCCGTCGAGGTAGCGTCCCTTGACGATTCGGCCTTCTTCGACAAAGCCGAATTTCTTGTACAGGGCGATCGCTTTCGGATTGGACACATACACGCCCAGATCGACGCGAATCAGCCCGCGAGCCCGTGCTTTGCCGATTGCCGCTTCCATCAGGCGCGTTCCGATGCCTCGGCCGCGGTAATCGACGTGGACGCCCATCCCAAGCTGGCCACGATGGCGGATCCCTTCGCGCTCCTGAGGGACAATGTCGATGAAGCCCACCACGCGCTGGCCGTCTAGTGCGAAAAACGCCGGCGAATCTTCGGCGATGTGCTTGCCCCAATATTCGCGCGTTTCCTCTCGCGAATGTGCTTGCACCGCGCCCAGCCATTTGCGTTCGCGGGCCACGCTGTCGATGCATTCCCGGAAGCTGTCGAGAAGTTCCACCGTTGCCGGAACGATGCGGACGGTCTGCGGCCGATCGGCGATCGGCAAGATCCTGTCCAGCTGAGTGGGCTGTGTAATCATGTGGGCGATGACATGGGAGGTCCGTCCTGGGTTCGCTCGCGTTGCCATAGTTCGTCAGCCTAGCGGAGGACACAGGCGTCGCAGTTCGGGAATAATGTCCCGCGGCACGAAGCGGGCCAGTTCATCGTCGGTCGCCAGCGGTGTGATCTGCTTCAGCAGCGTACTGGAAACGTGCGAGAACTGGTCATCGGCCATTAGAAACACTGTTTCAATGTCCGGGTCGAGCTTGCGATTGGCCAGCGTCATGGTGAACTCGGCCTCGATATCGGTCAGCGACCGCACGCCGCGCAACATCAATTGCGCACCGCATTCGCGCACAAAGTGCACCGCCAGGCCGTTAAACTCGCGCACTTCGACGTTGGGCAAATGCTTCGTCGCCTGCCGGACCAGCTTCAGGCGCTCCTCGGGCGTGAACAACGCCTGCTTCTCCAGATTCACGCCGATGCCCACGATCAGCTTGTCAACCAGGCGGCTGCGCGCTCGATGACGTTGACATGACCCAGCGTCACTGGATCGAACGAACCGGTGTAAACGGCGATGCGGGAATTATTGACGTGCATAGAGTCAACGTTCAGGAATCGGGGGTAATTTTAGCTGCCATGATATCCAGCTTCACTTGGAACGACAAACCTGTTTGGCTTCGGCTAGCGCGTCAATGAGGCGGTTAATATCGCTGTAGTCGGCATATGCGTGCGGGCTAATCCGCAATTTATCCGAGCGCTGGCTCAGGCCGACTTGTTTCGTCGCACAGTGCCGCTTCAAAGCCAACGAATCGTGCCCCGGGAATTCAAACGTCACGATTCCCGAGCAATGCTCCGGCCGATCGCGGGAGGTGAAAAACACGGCCCCGATTTCTTGCAGACGCCGGCAGCACTCGTTGGTAATTTCCAAAATGCGCCGGCCGATTTGGTCGATTCCGACGCTCGCAAGCAAGTTCAAGCTGGCCCCCAGCCCGGCGAAACCGACGCTATTGGGCGAGCCGCCTTCGTAGCGATCGGCGGATGGCTTCACGCGGAATTCGATGTGCGTGAAATCGCCGCCCCCCACCATGCTGCTCCAGCCCATGCCAATGGGCCGCAGCTTGGGCAGATGCTCGCGGCGCACAAACAGCAGCCCTGCCCCTTCGGGCCCGAGCATCCATTTATGACCGTCGGCGGCGAAAAAATCGATAGGGGTTTGCCGCACGTCCAAAGGAAACGCTCCGACGGCCTGGATCGCGTCAACAAACAGCAATGCTCCCCGGCGATGGACCATTTCGGCGGCCGCGTTCAAATCGGTGCGCCAGCCGCTTAAAAATCCGACCCAACTGAGCGACACGATGCGCGTGCGCTTGTCGCAAGCCGCCTCAAGGCGATTCAAATCGAGCCGCCCCCCTTCGACCGGCACGCGGCGGACCTCCACTCCGCGGCTTTCCAGATTGAGCCACGGATATTGATTCGACGGAAACTCGTCGGCCGGCACCACCACGTTTTCGCCCGCTTGCCATGGATAGCCTTCAGCCACCAGCGTAATGCCCTCGGTCGTGCTGCGGATCAGCCCGATTTCTTCAAGCTCGGCGCCGACCATGGCGGCCGCCGACTTGCGGGCGTCCTGCATCCGCCGCTCCCAGCGAGCCCACGCCGTTCCGCCCTCTTCGGTCGCTTCGGTGAGCCACTGGGCGATCGCGTCGCGTGCTGGAGCGGTTATGGGGGCCACCGCGGCATGGTCGAAAGCGGCCCACCGCGACGTGATAGGCATTTGCCGGCGAAACGTTTCCCAGCGTTGGTCGGTGCTAAGTGGCATCTCGATCCGTAGTTGCACGAGGCTTCAAAAAGCGGCGAAAATCTGACCCAACGCGATTCTACCCTAACCAGGCATCCCGGTTGAACTACACTATGTAGGTTGACTAAAGTAAGGCGTTTGCAAACCGCCGGGGAAGCTCTCCGCATGCCCAAAGCCTTGACCATTATAGGGATGCTGGTCGCTGCCCTGCTTCTTTTGATCTTTGCGCTGGATCTAGCTCTGGGCGTCCCCTTCGGCGGCTCCAGCGCCAGCGGCACGATGGACATCGGGATGATCATCTGCGGGGTCGTGCTCTTCTATCTGAGCTGGTCGACCTTTCGAGAGCAGGTCTGAGGCATCGGGAGGGCGAGGCCCCCGCCAAGCCATGTCTATGCCGCGCGCAAGATGGATTGCGCCGCGACGCTGCGCCGGGGAAGAAGTCTGGCCGCCGTGCCGCGAAGCGTCTCCACGCTGATGCGGCCCTGTTGCGACAATCGGTCGAGGCGCTTCAGGAAACGATCCACCGTGCGCAGTGCTTGCGCCCGTCGCCGGCGGCGATCGCCGCGGCGTCGATCCGCACGTGACACATTCCGCCGCGCGCCGCAGTCCGATTGATGCTGCGCAACACTCGCACCGACTGAATGCGATTGGCCAGCCATCCGCCGCCGCGCAGCGTCGCCGCAACAGGCACGTGCCATAGTCCGTGACAAATGGCATGCGCACCGACGGCATCGAGCTTGGAGATGCCCGGGCACGCGCTGTCAATTAAATCGGCGGCCGGACCGTGAGTCCGCACGATCGTGATTCCGTGCTTGGTGAGCAAATCAATGTTTCGTGAATGCCAGCATCCCGTCAGAGCTAGGGATGTGACTGAAATGCCGGCGGCAGCGGCCAATTGCAGACGTCGGACGATCGTGCGCACCACGTCGCCGCGCGAAATCTCGGCGCCAGTGGCCGGAAGCGTCGCCAAAAGCGCCACTTCCTGCTGGGGCATATTGCAGGTGATCCGCCGTGCCGCCAGCGGAGTGCCGGCCGGATCGCTGAAAACCCAGGTGCCTGAAAACCGATGCTGTTGAAAACGATCGAGCAGTTCCACGACCAGATACGACGCTTCGTCGGCTGCCCGCGCCGACGCCGACGAACCGCCGTCGGCATCAATGGAAATCGAAACCACGCCGCGCGCTGCTGGACCGGGCATTGGATCATCCTCCATGAACGGCTGCCGCCTACAAGGCCGTATCTGAAGCTTCGGCCCGCTGCACCGCGCAACTGCAAAAAACTGCCGATCCCGCTCGCCCGTCGTTCCGGTTAAGCAAGCGTGGGAAGATATACCATCGCGATTCACCGAGCTTCGCCGTCGAGAACCGCCTGCACGACGCCTTCCATCGTGTACTGTTTGGCCTCCGCCGCGGGGGCAAATCCCAATTCCTGCAAGGTGGCCGACGTGACTGGGCTGATGCTTACGATTTTCGTCTTGCGCAGTTCCTGGCCGAACATGCGCGCCAGCGATCGGGCAATCGCCGAACTTGTTACGGTGACCCAATCAACGCTGCCGGCGGCCACCGCCGCGGCAATTTCGGAATCCGCCTGCGCCACGTCGGTGCTGCGATAAACGACAATCTGCTCGACCGTCGCGCCGGCAGCCCGCAACCGCTCGGCCAGCACTTCGCGGCCACGGCTAGCGCGGGCCAAAAGGAATCGCTTGCCGCGCGCATCTTTCGCCAACAATTCGGCCAGCGATTCAGCGCGGTAAACGTCAGGCGGTTGGCCGTCAACTTGCAGACGATAATTCGCCAATTCTTCCGACGTTCCCGGGCCGATCGCGGCCAGCTTTATGTTCCCCAGGTGCCGCAGATCGCCACCGGTTTCCAGCAGGCGATCCAACAAATATCGCACGCCGTTGACGCTAGAAAACACCAGCCAATCGAAATCGGCCAGGCGCGCCAATGCCGCATCCACCGGCTTCCAATCGTCCGGCGGCGAGATTTCAATCGCCGGCTGCACCAGGCACTCGGCCCCCAATTCCGTCAACTGCAGCCACAGCGTTTCGGATCGTTCGATCGGCCGGGTGATCAGCACGCGCTTGCCGAACAGCGGGCGGCGCGTGTACCACGACTCGGCCTGAGCCAGTCCGACCGCCTCGCCCACGATCACGACGACCGGCGGCCGCATGTGGGTCGCTTCCAACTGCCCGACCACCGTGCCCAGCGTGCAGCGGATCGTAACCTGATCGGGCCACGAGCAGCGGCGTATGATCGCTGCCGGCGAGTCGGCCGATTTGCCGGCTGCCACGAGCGCAGCAGTCCACTCGTGCGCCGTGGTCACTCCCATGTAGAACACCAGTGTGCCGGGAAACGCGGCCAGCGCGCCATAATCCAAAGCCGGCGCCCCCTCGGAATCGCCTTCGTGACCCGTCACCAAAGCCACCGCGGAGGCGACGTCGCGCTGCGTCAACCAGATGCCGGCATAACTGCCGGCGGCAAATGCGGCGGTGATTCCCGGCACGATTTCGTAATCGATGCCGGCAGCTTCCAATGCTTGCGCTTCTTCTCCCAGGCGTCCGAATACAACCGGATCGCCCCCTTTGAGCCGCACGACGTTTTGGCCGGCCCTCGCGCATTTCTCCAATTCACGATTGATTTCGCTTTGCTCCCAAATCCGGTCGCGCCCGTGGCGGCCCAGGCATAGCAGCTTCGCACCTGGCGGCGCATGGCGCAAGATCGCCGGATTCACCAAATAGTCGTACAGCACCGCGTCGGCCTGGCGCAAGCATTCCACTCCGCGCCAGGTTATCAGTCCCGCGTCGCCCGGTCCCGCGCCGACGAGAAAAACCTTTCCCTGCTGCTTGGCGGCGCGTGAACTCATCGTTGTTTTGGCATGCCAGGATGTTAGAATGGGGGCCAGGCGAGGCAATCGCTCACCGGAGTTGCTTATCCGCCAAACTTGGCCTATTGTGCCCTGCTATGGCCACTGCCAATCCGAACCCGGAATCCCCAACCACTGCCGCACTCTCGCCGGCGGTGCGCCGTCGCCTCCAGCAATGCTTCGACGCCGGCACGAAGAACACGCAATCGGGCAACTACGAGTATGCCACCGAAATGCTCATGCAGTGCGTGACCGAAGATCCGGGCAATCAGATCTACGCGCAAGCCTTCTTAGGCAATCTGTATCGCAAGTATAACAACAACAAAAAAGGGATCACACTAGCCAGTGTGCGCTCGGCCGGCTCCAAGGCCAGCATGATGAACGCCACCCGCAAGAAAGACTGGCCGGGCGTCATTAAATCGGGTTTTGAAGTCTTAAAGCTCAATCCGTGGGATGTGCATGCGCTGTTGCACATCGCCAAAGCCGCCGGCGAAATGCGGTTGGTCGATGCCCAGCTGACGTATCTGAAAGCCGCTCAAACCGCCGATCCCAAAAGCGCCGACGTGCAACGCGAATGCGCCCACGCGCTAACGGCCATCGGCCAGTTCGACCAGGCCATCGCTTGCTGGGTCAAAGTCGATCAGCTTACCAAAGGGGGCAGCGAGGAAGCCCAGCACCAAATTACCGAACTGCAGGTCGAAAAGTCGATGGGCTCCGGGGGCCTGCGGCGAGAAGCCGAAGCCGCCGGCGCCGAAGACGGCGCTAAAGCCGGTTCGGCCATGGCGCCGATCGCCGCTCCGACAAAGCGCACCGCGGTTCAAGCGCTTGAGGAACAGATTGCCGCCAGCCCCGGCGAAGTGAATTCGTACTCTCAATTGGCCGAGCTGCATGTCAAGAATTTGAATCTGGCTGAAGCGGAAGCCGTGCTGCAACGGGGCCTGCAGGCTACCGGCGGCGACATGCGGCTCCGCGAGCAACTGGAAGACATCCAGGTTGGCCGCGCTCGCCAGAATCTGCTGGTGGCCGAACGGCGCGCCGCCGAATCGAATACCGACGAAGCCAAAAAACAGGCTCAGCAGCTCCGCGCCGAATTGAACCGACAGGAATTAGATGTCTTCCGCAACCGCGTCGAGCGATATCCCACCAACACAACTTGGAAGTACGAGTTGGGCGTGCGTCTGAAGCTGGCCGGTAATTTCAACGAAGCCATCAAGATGCTCCAGGAGGCCCGCAACGACCCCAAGCATCGCGGCACCGTGCTCCTGGACCTGGGGGAATGCTTCCAGCAGATCAAACAGTTCCGGCTGGCCAAGCAGCATTACGCTGCTTCCGTCGAAGAAATACCCGAAAAGGAAATCGACCTCCGCAAGAAGGCTCTGTATCGGGCAGGCGCGCTCGCGATGGGGCTGGCGGAGCAAGACGAATCAGAATTGGCCGAAGCGGAGAAGTTTCTCACCCAATTGGCGGCGCTCGATTTCGGCTATAAAGATGTCTCGGACCGGCTGGACAAAATCGCCAAGAGACGCGATAAAGGGTGATTCGTTTCCCGTCCTGAACCCTGAACCCTGTCGCCTTTTCCGCCATGCCCAACATTGCCAGTGCCCGCAAGCGCCTCCGACAAAGCCTCAAGCGCCGCGAGCGCAATCGAGCCATCAAGAACGAACTCAAGACCGAGATCCGCAAAGTGCGTGAAACGGCGGCGGCCGGCAAGTCGCAGGATGCCGAAGCCATGTTTCGCGTGGCCGTGGCCAAAATCGATCGCGCCGCCAGCAAACGCATCATTCATCCCAACCGGGCTGCTCGCCTCAAATCTCGCTTGGTCGTTCGGCTCAAAGCGGCAAAGGGCACGAAGAAGAAGGCGGCGGGCGCGAAATAGCGCCAGCTAATCTCGCTTTCGGCGCCGCCCGTTTCGCGCGTTCTGGTGGCGGCCCTTGCCGTGGCGTTTGCGACGCCCCCCTGCCCCTCGTTCTTGCCGCGGCTGGTCTCCGCCGATGACCGTGCCTCGCTGCTGTCGCTTCGATTCGCCGGGCGTGATCGGACTTAGATCGACCTCTGCGAAATCCTCGTCCTCGTCGACCACATTCTCGATTGCTCCGAGCTGGTCGGTCGCAAGGTCGTCGGTTTGAAACGCGGCCAAATCAGTGTCGGCGGCCGGCCAGGCGTCAGCCTCCTCCCCTTCCGCCTGTGGTGGCAGAGAATAGTCGATGATTGGTTCTGACTTGCCAGGGGCGGGCCTGGCGATCCTATCTTCTTTCTGTCGCCGCTGAGGTTTTTGCTTGCGCCCTCGCGCGCGACACGATACAGCTCCTCCACTTCCGTGTGTAATAACGGCCGGCTCTCCCCAGGCTGCAAAGCTCCCAACCGTAACGGACCGATGGCGATACGCTGCAGCCGGATCACCTTGTGGCCGATTCGGGCCAGTAGCCGCCGGACTTCGCGGTTGCGCCCCTCGTCGAGGATGATCTCCAGCACAGCGCTTTGCTTGTGAGCGCGGCGGACTCGCACATGTTTAGCGTGAGCAAAGCCCTCGGCAAAATGCACTCCGCGCCGGAGGTGCGCCAAGTCCTGCGGCGTGGGCAGGCCGACCACCAGAGCCAAATATGTCTTTTCGACGCCGTACCGCGGGTGCGTCAGCAGATCGGTCAATTGGCCGTCGTTGGTCACCAGGATCAATCCTTCGCTCGATTTGTCGAGCCGCCCCACGGAGAACAGCCGTTCGTGGCTGGGGGCTAAATCGATCACGCGCGGACGACCGGAAGGATCTCGGTTGGTCGCCAGAATTCCCGGCGGCTTGTTGACGGCAAAATAGATCTGCCGCGGTCGTCGCAGCGTTTCGCCATCGACCCGGATTTTCTGAGCAGAATTAACTCGCGTGCCTAATTCAGTTACGGCCTGGCCATCGACCTCCACGCGCCCTTCACGAATCAGTTCCTCGCACTGCCGACGGCTACCGATGCCGGCCGCGGCCAGGACTTTTTGCAGGCGCACGCCTTCCGACGAAGTTCCCGCCTGCCGTCTCCGCCGAGGCGATTTGCCCCCATAGCGCGGACGACGATCGTGACGTTTCGGACGGTGTGGCATGGGCCGAGACTGCTTGACGGTTGTAGATGCAAAGGGCTGCTATGCATCCATCATAGCCCAAAGCGCTGGCCCAAGTTCAGGGCCCGTCGATCTGCGTGCCGTACGCCGCAGGTGCTCCGGTTGCCGAGGGTGCGGCAGGCGGCAACGTGGCCGGAGGAATCGGCACCATCGCCGAGGCCGGCACGACCGCCGAAGCCGGCGCCGTCGCGGGCGGAGCATAAGAAGTGGGCGGCATAGTTTGGACCGGCGCCACCGGTGCACCCGCGGGCGGAGCCACGTAAAGCGGCGCCGGCGGATACGCGCTGGCGGGAATCGAACCGCCCGCGCCATACAACATTCGCGGATTTTTTGTCACGTCGGGTTCCGGCCGCGGCTCCATGTAATCGATCGGGCGGCCGCCCACAATCGGAGGCGCGGTGGTCGGATCGGGATACGGATCAAACTTCCGCGCTTGAGAAACCTGATACGACGTGGGGCCGGGATTGCACGTGATCGGATTTTCGACCAGTCCGCAGCCGCTAAGCGCGGATAACATCGAAATCGCGATGCAACGGCGGATGATCATTGTCATGGCCCGGAACCGGGGCGAAATAGGTTCGTCAGAAAAGCGCCGCGGATTTTAGCGATCGATGCGCACAAGGCCTATGCCGATCCGCCGCTAGTCGATGCTGGCACCACGGCCTGACTTATCAGCCAGCACTACGGCAAATAGATATCCAACAGCGTTGTTTGCCCGTCGGGCACCAATTGGCAGCGGCCGATTTCCGCGGGAAGCAGAATGGTCTGCCCCGCGTTCAGCGGACGATGGGTTGGATCGCCGGCGACTTCGATCGCGCCGTGCAACACCGAGACCATGTGAAATCGCTCGTCGCCGCCGACGGGTTGGGGCGCGTCGAACTCCCAGCGATCCAATACAAACTTGTCGCATTCCGCCAGGCGGCTCACGTACCGGCGCTCCGTGGCGCGCGGCTTCTGCGGATCGATTGGGCCGCGCTGGTAGTCGATCACCTCCAGCGCTTGTTCGACGTGCAATGGGCGCGGCTTGCCGTCGGTGCCCATCCGGTTCCAATCGTACAGGCGGAACGTTACGTCGCTGGCTTGCTGGATTTCGGCGATCATCAGCCCGGCGCCCAGGGCGTGAATTCCGCCGGCCGGCAAAAAGATGCAGTCGCCCGGCTCCGGCTCGAAGCGATGCAAACACAGCTCGCAAGTGCCGCGGGCCACTTCGCGCGCAGCGCCGCGCGATCGAAACCGCGCTTCAATCCCGCGTAGATCACGCTGCCCGGCTCCGCGGCCAGCACTACCCAGGCTTCGGTCTTGCCCACGTCGGGCGGATCGAGCTTGGCGGCCTGAACGTCGTTGGGATGCACCTGCACGGAAAGCGTCTTTTCGCAATCCAGGAACTTGAACAAAAGCGGAAAGCGCGGCTGCGGATAGTGGCGGCCCAACAATTGCTTGCCGTAGATGTGCGTCAATTCGTTCAGCGTCATGCCGGCTAGCGGGCCGGCGGCCACACGGCTTTGATCCTCGCCGTGATCGACCACCTCCCAGCTCTCGGCGTAATCGTTGCCCGGGCCGATCGGCTTGCCCAGGATTTTGCCCAGCCGGCGGCCGCCCCAAACGTAGCGGCGGAATACCGGCTCGAATCGCAATGGGTACAGCGTGGCCATAAGTTTCCAAATTATCGCTTGGCGTAACCTTCGATGATTCGCCCGATCCAAAACGCCGACACCGCCGCCACCAACATGATCAGCATTTGCCCCAGCGTGATCGCGCCTTGCAATTGCAGTATGATCGACAAGGGGGGCGCCACCAAACCCACAATTTGCAGCAGTCGTCCGAGACTCGCCATGCCAGGGTTTCGGTGTTTCGCGGGATGGGTTCGTGCCGTGAAGAACGTATAATCCCTATCAATCATAATCGGCATCTGAACCGTCGAAAATGGCGATGACTGCCACCGAAACTCCGCCGAGACATTCCTTGCGAACGATTCTGTCTCGGGCGGTGCGGCTGCGCTGCCCGGCCTGCGGCAAGGGACGCATGTTCCGCAGCCATTTCCGCATGCACGAGAAATGCAGCGAGTGCGGCTATCATTTCGATCGAGGCGCCGGCTACTGGCTGGGGGCGATCTATGTCAACTACGGCCTGACGGCGGTCATTGTGACCGCGGCCTATTTGACGCTGTTCTTCACCCGGCGCTGCCCGACGATCAACTTTTGTGGCCCTTGGCGATATTTACGCTTGTGTTCCCGCTTTGGAGCTTCCCGTATGCCCGAAGCGTGTGGCTGGGATTGGATCTGTATTTCGATCCAGATCAGACGGGGGAATCGAAGCAGAACTACCCGCGGCGCGAGGACGAGACACAACCGCCGGACGCCGGCTAAACTTCCAGCAGCTCGGCGGCCTCGGCGGAGGCCCGTTGCGTTTCTTGCCGGACGACGACGGATGCGGCCTGTTGCTCGGACTCTTTTTGCATCCGCGCTTTTTTTACCAAGCGATAAACGTACAGACCAAATGCGCTGAGCAAGATATACGGCATGCTCATCATGAACAAGATGCTGTAGAAATAGCCCTGCACCATGCCGGCGTGTTCCGGATCATTGGCGGCCAGCCCCTCGCTGCACGTGGGACACGCCAAAGCCACGTGCGGCGCAAGCAACACAGCGGCCAGGCCAATTAGCACCGCGGCGAAAATAAGGCGGGGACGTCGCATAATATCAAGGCTCAATCGGCTGTTGCACGCCGGCCGAAGCGGTTGGCGCCATTATAGCGCCGGGACTGGCGGCCGGGTAGATAAGATACAGCATCACATAAACGATCACGCCCGTGACCGACACGTACAGCCAAATCGGAAAGGTCCATCGGGCCGCCCGCCGGTGCTCGGCTCGCCGATCGCGCAACCCCAAGTAGATGGTGCGGGCCGCCAGAAACGGCACCAGTGCGGCCAAGACGACGTGCGTGAGCAAAATCGTCAGGTAAATCTGGCGCACCGGCGAAGGGCCCGTGAATTTCACGCTGCCGACTTGCGCGTGATAGATCAAGTAACAGGCCAGAAACACCACCGACACGCCGAATGCCGTGAGCATCACGCGCTTGTGGGCCGTTTCGCGCCCTGTTTTGATCAACAACCATCCAATTACCAATAGCAAAGTGGCCGTGGCATTGAGCGCCGCATTGACGGTCGGTAGATAGTGAACCACGTGTGTGATCTTAAATCCCGACGAAAGAGGACCAAGTCATTTCGACGGAGAATTCTCAGCTTTTTCCGGATGCTTCTCTTCATAAGTACCAATCGCACTCTTCAATTTGTTCATGTTCGCTTCAACCTCAGATCGCTTTTGGGCATCGTCATCCGACGCTTCAACCTGCGAGGCGTTTTCCGCCAGCAGTTCTTTCAGCAGCGTTTTCATCTCGGCCACTTTGGCCGGATCCAACAGGTCGAAGCTTCCGCGGATTTTTCCATTGCGATCCATCACCAGCACGCTCAAACGGTGCGTCCCTTCCTGCACGTCCTGGTAGAAGATGTCGCGGCCGATTTTTTTGATGTAATCCAAGTCGCCGGTCAGGAACAGCCAGCGGTACGGATCGGCCTGGAACCGGTCGGCATAGTTGCGCAAGGCTTCCGGGTTATCGTTCTTCGGATCGCAGGTGATGCTCACCAGCCGCAAATCCGTGTCCTTGAATTCGTCATGCACGCCTTTCAAAGCCTGGTTCATCTGCCAACACGGCCCGGGGCACGCGGTGAAAAAGAAACTTCCGATCCAGACGTGGCCTTTGAGTTCCTTCGAATCGAATTGTCGGCCGCTGCGCTCGACCAGTTGAAAATCCTTGATGGGCGGGCCAGCCGGCGAGTGATGCACGGTCTGAGTGGCCGGTCGCGACGAATGCGGATCTTCCACGCGCAGATTGCGCCAGGCGACCCACGAGCCATACGCCGCCGAACCGACCAGCGCCAAACCAATCCAAAAAATCAATGCGGAATGTTTCATGTCACAGCATCTCCCGTCGATCGCACGGCGGCCACGCGCCAGGCCAGTGCGAACGTCACTAATACAAATCCTATCGTCACCGCCGCGCAAAGCCAAACCGACGGCAGCCCCGCCAGGGCCGCGTCGCGCACCGCCTGTGGCGCATCCCAGTACAAGATCCGCCGCAGCATGGCGATGCAATACGACAGCGGATTCAGCCGGATCACCCAGGCGAACCAATTGTCCCCCGGCGGCGCAAACGCGCCGGACAACAGCCACATGGGCAACAAAAACGTCATCATGATGGCGTGGTAACCCTGGGTCGATTGCATCCGCCACGCAATGGCCGCGCCCAGCGATGTGAGCGCCACGCCGACGATGAACAGGTAAATCACCGCCAGCGGAAACGTAAGCACGGTGAGCGATACATCCAGCGTGAATCCCAACAGCAGGAACACGGCGGCGTGAGCCAGGGCGATCAGCGAACCGCCCAACACTTTGCCAGCCACCATCGACCAGCGCGGAATCGGGGCCACCAGCACCGATTGCAAAAATCCTTCGCGGCGGTCTTCAATGATCGAAATCGTCGTGAAGATCGCGGTGAACAGCACGATCAACACCAGCGTCCCGGGGAAAAAGTACGAGGCATACGAAATCGCCGTCGCTGGCGTGGTCGATTCACTGACACCGACCATGCGGAACGAGGGGCCCAAGATGGCGCTAAACAACGCCCAAAAAATCAGCGGCTGCCCGATAGCCCCAAACACGCGGTTCCCCTGCCGAATGAATCGCACCCATTCGCGCCGCGCGAGCGTCCAGGCCGCCAGCCAGGGCCGCGATTGCACGCCACCGTCAGCCGTCGCAACGGCGATATTCGGGCTACGATATTCTTCAGCCGCTAATGTCATGACTTGTTTGATTCTTCCAGCACCAATTCATCCGCCTCCAGCCGATGCCCGGTGCGGTCGATGAACACATCTTCCAGTGTCGGCTTGCCCAGCGTGATGGATTCGATTTGGCCGGGGAACGCTTCGACCAGCTTGGCAATCCATTGATGGCCGTCAGGCATTTCCAGCCGCACGTTGCCTTCCATCACTTTTGCATCGCAATTGAATCGCTCTTGAATGCCGCGGGCCAACTGATCGGGAGCGGCGGTTTCGATAGTAATCGCGTCGCCGCCGACCGTGGCCCGCAAGGCTTCCGGTGTATCCAGCGCCACCAAATGGCCGTGATCCAAGATGGCAATGCGGTCCGCTTTGTCGGCTTCTTCCAGCAAATGCGTCGTGAGCACGATCGTCACGCCATCGCCGGAGCGCAATTCGCGCAGGTATTCCCATAAGTCGTTGCGCGCCGCGGGGTCCAAACCGGTGCTCGGCTCATCCATCAGCAGCAACCGCGGTCGGTGCAGCAATCCTTTGGCCACTTCCACGCGACGGCGCATGCCGCCGGAAAGCGTTTCCACGCGATCGCGCCGCCGCTCCGCCAGGCCGAAGCGATCGAGCAATTTGGCAATCCGGCTTTGCAGATCGTCGCCGCTGATGCCGTACAGATGTCCCTGGTGCAGCAGGTTCTCCGCGACCGTCAGTTTGCGGTCAACGCTGGGGGATTGAAACACCACGCCGATTCGGGCGCGAATCTCCGCCATTTGCCGCCGAAGATCCAGTCCGAGTACGTCGGCCGCTCCCTGCTGAAGCGGCAACAACGTGGAGAGCAGGCGGAACAGCGTCGATTTGCCGCCCCCGTTGGGCCCCAGCAGAACGAAAATCTCGCCTGGGCGAACTTCAAACGTAACTCCGTCGAGCGCCTGCCGATCGCCGTACCAGTGGCTAACCCCATTCACTGAAATGGCGGACGACGAACTCATGGATGTAGCGTACTTGGCTGGCCGACGGGCGGTTCTTGGCCTTTGGGATACTCGGGCGTGGTTTGATTCGGTACAAAGCTGCGCTCCGCGTGCTCGTCGTCCATCGCTCGTTCTTCGGCCTGGCTGAACTTGCGTTCCTCACTAGCCCAGCGGCCGCGCATGCCCACGTCGGGAACAAGCATCAGAATCAAGAAAATCGACATCAGCGCGGCGGGAATGGTGAGCACGAATTTCCAGTTGGCTTCGTACAGCACGTGCATGAAGAACAGAATCACCAGCATCGCCTTGGTGCAGGAAACCGCCATCATGAACGCCCAGGAGACCTGCGGGCTGAAATGCGCCCGCCACCAGGGGGAATACGTGAAAAACGACGCGCTGGTCAACAGGCACAATAGCACGAACACGACGATGTATTTGCCGATGCCTTTGGGTGGACCGTGCTCGGCGTGCGCGCCATGACTGTGCGGCGAATGGGTCGGGTGCGAACCGTGGCCGGTTTCCACAATCGGTCCATGCGCCGAGGAATGCTCTGACATACGCCAACTCCAAAAAGCTAATCGCTCAGAACAGGTACAACAGCGGAAACAGGAAGATCCACACCAAATCGACAAAGTGCCAATAAAGACCCGTATTCTCCAAGATCCCCGCTCGGGCGGCATCCATTCGCACGAACAAAAGCAAAATGATGAACACAATCAAGCCGACCAGCACGTGCAGCGCGTGGAAGCCGGTCAGCAAGAAGTAGGTGCTGGCCCACATGTTGCCGCCGGGGATCACAAACGGCAGTTTGAGCCAGGGATATTGATCGTTGAGGCCTTCGTGTTCCCCGCCTGCTCCGGCGGCCTCCGCCTCATCCGGCGGCGGATAAATTCGGTTGGTGACCGCCACCAAATCGGCATTGGGGTCCTCGAGTTTCATCTCCGTCATCAATGCGTTGCATTTGGCCACGCGGAATTTCACTTCGGCCAGCGCCGGCGAAATGGCCGCATAGGCCGCCTTCGATTCGTCGGTCCATGGCTGCTGCTCAAGCGTGGCGATTTGCGCCTTTTGATCGTCGGTCAGCGATTTTTGTATTTCCTGCCCTTCCGCGCCCAATTGTTCCAGCAGCGTTTTGATCCGCCCGCGCACGGCGGAGCCATATTCCAAATTCACTTTTTCGTAAATCTGGCTGTGCGGCGTCCAGGGATAAATGCCGTGCGCGAATTTCGCGTTGTATTCGTATAGCTTCACGCCCAGAAACACGCAGCCCAGCAAAAACGTGATCAGCGTGAAGAACTTCGCCAACTTGGTGCGGCTGGCATGGGCCGCCTCCAACGCCAACACGATCGTGACGCTGGAGCAAATGAGCACGAACGTGTTGAACGCGCCGATCGGCTCGCTTAAGTGCACTTCATGCGGCCGCGGCCACGTCGGCGCGCCGAAGCGAAGCACCACGTACGTGCCGATCAGCCCTGCGAAGAACATGATCTCCGTCGACAAAAACAGCCACACGATCGTCTTGCCCAAGGGAATCGGCAAGCCCGGCTGGTATTCCAGCGGTCCGTGAAAATGCCCCGGCTCTTCATGGGCGTGAACAGCGGTTGCCATGTTCGTGTATACCTTTCGACGTCGAAATCAAATCCAAACCGATAACATCAACAGCACCAAAAGCGCCGGCAGATGGATCAACGAGGCCTGCAACAGCCCGCGGGCAGAGCGTTCATCGCGCCGCCAGCAGAACACGATGGAAGCGCTGAGATAAACCGCCGCCAGCGTGATTGCCGCGGCCAAATATAATCCGCTGGTCCAATGCAATGCGGGCACAAGGCTGACCGGCGCTAATGCCAAGGCGCTGAGGATGGCTTGCGCCGGCGCGGCGGCCGGTGGGATCGACCACCGTCAGCATTCGCAGACCGGCGGCGCCATAGTCGCGCCGATAAATCCAGGCGATCGCCATGAAGTGTGGAAATTGCCAGAGGTAAACGATCAAAAACAGCGCCGCCAATCGCAGGCCGCTGGGGACCGGCCCACCGGCCAGCGAGAACGAGGCGCCCACCGCCGACCAGCCCATCAGCACCGGCAGAGCGCCCGCCACGGCGCCCACCGCGGTGTTGGCCGAGGTTCGCGATTTCAGCGGCGTATAAACCGCCACATATAGAATCCAGGTGAGCGCGCCAAAAGCGCCGTGGTCGCATTAACCAACAGCGCCAGGTATCCGACGCCGAAGGTCAATGTGGCCAGGCCAAATGAAATCGTCTCCGACGCTTGCAGCCGCCCCGCGGGAAGCGGCCGATCGGCCGTGCGATGCATCAAGGCGTCGCTTCGTCGCTCGATAAGTTGATTGAACGCACTGGCGCTGGCCGCCACCAATGCCGTGCCAACCAGCGCATGGACCAGAATCGCCAGCGGCGGACGGCCGGCGCTGCCGACAAATGCCGACACCGCCACCACCACCAGCACCATCGCGCCGATGCGCGGCTTGCTCAGTTCGGCATAATCGGCCAGGCGCAAGCAGCACGGCTCGCCGCGACGGGCAAACGACGGTGGTTGTCGTGGTGCTCATGCCGCCATTCCCGGAATCGATTTTGTGGAGCCCGGGCCGATCAGCCGCCGATGGGTTTTGATCATGCGGCGCTGAGCAGGGCGAGAATGGTTGAAACCGCAAGAATCAAAGAGCCATTCGCCACGTGGGCGGTGGTGATTTGCATTTGCCGCCAGCCATTGGCTTCGACGGTGAAACTGGAAGCGGCCGCCGAATCGGCCAGAAACGCCGGCCAGCCGTATTTGTTGATCCACGTCGCCGCGCCCAGCGCCAGTTGCAATCCGACCAACAGCGCCAATAGCGTGGCCGTCAGCACCAGCGGTTTCACCTGCGGCACTTTTCGCCAAAAAATAATCGCGGTGGCCAGGATTTGCAGCGCCAGGCAAACTCCCAACACCACGTGGAACAACACGAAGGTGCGAAACGACGCGGGCGAGCCTTCGGGCTTGAAATGACGCACGTGAGCGCCGGCCATGATCTGCACGAACGTGACGATGACCACCGACCACGGCATAGCGGGCACGATGTTCGCCGATCCCAGGTCGACCGTTTTGAAGCTTTCCCGCCAGCGGCGCGAAGTGACCACGGCCAGCGCCGCGGTGAATGCGAAGAACGCCGGGCCGACGCAGCCGTGAATCATGGCCAGGGTGCGCTCCTCCATGAGCACCCTCAAGCCCCCTAGGAGGCCCTGAAACACAACGCCGACCACGGCAATGACTCCCAATGTCCGCATCCACCGCGGCGAAGCGGTGAACCACAACGAAACGCAAAACAATATGGTTAGCAGCCCGACCAGCGCGGCAAACATCCGATGGCCGTGCTCAACGAACATATCCCACGGCCCGCTCAGCCAATCGAGCCAGGGATAGAAAAACAGAAAGTGTCCGCCGGAAGTGGGCCAATCGCGAAACGCCATTCCGGCGTCGGTCGTGGTCACGAGGCCGCCGACCCAAACCAACGGAAACGTGGCGCAGCACAACAGCACCGCCAGGCGATGCGGCCAGGGCGAAACGCCGGTTTCAAGTTGCACGTTTCTAGTTTCGAGTGAAACACTCATTCAAACATTCTGCCTTCTGCTTTCTGCCTTCTGCATTTCCCTTAATGCCCCATCTGTTCCGACACCAACGGCCGGTCGGTTGGCGGCGGTTTGGTCTGCGGATAGTAATCTTCATCCACTTCGGGCGAGTTGTATTCGTACGGGCCGCGGTACACGATCGGCTGGAAATCAAAATTGCCGTGTCCCGGCGGGCTGGGGGCGGTCCATTCCAGGCCGTTGGCGTGCCACGGATTGCGCCCTGCGCGGCCCGAAAAAGATGCTGTAAAAGAAATTGATGATGAAGATGATCTGCGCGCTTACCAGCACAATGGCCGAAATGGTGATGAACGCGTTGATCGGCTGCAGGTGGCGGAACGTCGCAAAGTGCCACGTGTCGGCATAGCGCCGCGGCTGGCCGAACAAAATGTGCATCGGGAAGAACACACAGTTCAGCGCGATGAACGTGATGAAGAAGTGAACCTTGCCCCAAAAATCGTTCATCATGCGGCCGAACATCTTGGGGAACCAGAAATAAATGGCGCCGAACACGCCCATCGCCGTGCCGGCAAACAGCACGTAATGGAAGTGGGCCACGATGAAGTATGTGTCGTGGATGAAAATATCGACCGGCGTGGCGGCCATGAAAATGCCCGACAAACCGCCGATGATGAACATCGACACAAACGAAACGGCGAACAAAAACGGCGTGGTGAATTGAATCTTGCCGCCCCACAGCGTGCCCAGCCAGTTGAAAGTTTTGATGGCGCTGGGTAGCGCGATCATCATCGTCGAAACCATGAACGTCATGCCCAAGGCGGGGTTCATCCCCGACACAAACATGTGGTGCCCCCAGACGATGAATCCCAAGCCCGCGATGCCCGCCAGGGCATACGCCATCGGCTTGTAGCCGAAGATCGGCTTGCGCGCGAAGCAGGCAATGATGTCGCTGACCATGCCCATCGCCGGCAGAATCATGATGTACACCGCCGGGTGGCTATAGAACCAGAACAGGTGCTGCCACAACAGCGGCTGACCTCCGCCAGCCGTCATCGTTGCGTTGTTGATCGTAAGACCTTCGGGCGTGAAAAATCCGGTGCCCAACAATCGATCCATCAGTTGCATAAAGCCGGCCGCCGTGAGCACCGGCAGCGCGAACGCTTGCAGGATGGCGGTGATGAACATCGCCCAAATGGTCAGCGGCAGGCGGAAGAACGTCATGCCTGGGGCGCGCATCTGAATGATCGTCGTCAGATAATTCACCGAGCCCATCATCGACGACACGCCGACGCAGGTGAGCCCGATCAGCCACAGCGTTTGGCCATGCAAGCTGCCCGGGGCGGCCTGAATGTTTGATGAGCCGGGCGGATAGGAAGTCCATCCAAACGCGGCGGCGCCCCCTTCAACGAAGAAACTCGACGCAAAGCAAATGAACGCCGGCCACATGAACCAGTAGCTGAGCATGTTCAAGGTGGGAAAGGCCATATCCTCGGCGCCGATCATCAGCGGAATCAAGAAGTTGCCAAACGCGCCGGCCAAAATCGGGATGATCACCAGGAAAATCATCACCGTGGCGTGCATCGTGAAGAGCATCGTGTACGCTTCGGGCGACATTTGTCCGCCTTCAGCGTTGTACAGATGATGCAGAATCGGCACCTGCGACCAGGGCCAGGCAATCTGCCATCGCACCGCCAGCGCCAACAGCCCGCCGATCAAAAACCACAACAGCGTCGAAAACAAGAACTGGATGCCGATGACTTTGTGATCGCGCGAAAAGATGTACTTGCTGATGAAGCTCTGCGTGTGCGCATGGCCGCCGGCGTGCGCTAAATCGTGAGCGTGAGAACCGACTGCAATACTGCTCATTCCGAACTCCCTGGTTGCGTCTCCGGCGCCACGGCATTTTGCCGCTTCTGCAAATCGGAGAGATATTTTTCGTAGGCGTCGCGCGATTCCACGGTCAGCCTGCCTTTCATTTTGTAATGGCCCCAGCCGCACAGCTCGGCGCAGGGAATATCGAACACCCCTTCTTCCATCGGGCGGAACCAAACGGGAATCAGCATGCCCGGCACGGCATCTTGCTTCACACGCAGATTGGGCAAGTAGAAGCTGTGCAAAACGTCCTGGCTTTTCAGATTCACCAACGTGTCTTCGCCCACCGGCACGTGCAGATCGTTCACGTCGAACAGATCGTCCTTGGTGCCCAGGATGCCGTCTTCGCCGGGATACCGCAGCCGCCATTCAAATTGCCGGCCGGTCACCTCGACGGTCGCCGGCAGCGGGCCGCCATCGACGGTGGGGCGCCGCATCTTCGCCGCCGCCCATGTGTTCATTTGATACAGGGCGATGAACAGCAGCGTTGCCGCCGGGATGATCGTCCAGCAGATTTCCAGCGTGTGGCTGCCGTGCGTGAACTTCGCCGGCTTGACGTTCGTTCGCGCGTCGTATCGCCACAGGAAGAAGAACAGCAGCAATTCCGTGCCGATGAATACAATGCCCGTCAGCACCAGGATGAACATGAACAAGTGATCGATCGATCGTCCGGTTTCCGAAATATTCTTGGGCAGCCACCAGTTCATCGACGGCGCAATCGCAAACAGCCCCACCCCGAAGATGGTCACGCACAAAAACAAGATGGCCCAAATTCGTTTCACGGCGGTGATTAAGGGGTGTGTGGTGTGTGGTGTGTGGTGTGTGGTGTGTGAATTACAGGCGTTCACGGGGCGCGGTCATCATGTGCGAATCGGTGTGATATTGGCTGCCAGGCTCGTACGGCAAATCCAACACAAAATCGACCAGATGCCAGATATCGTCCATCGTCATGCCGGGCGTGGTGGCGATGCCGGGCATCTGCGACGGGAAAATTCCGTTGTGCAGCTTGTAAAAAATCTCGTACGGTTGGCGGCCGCCTCGGAAAATGCCCTGCCGCAAGTTGCGCGGATCGTTCTTGCGCGGCGGCAACGAATCGGTCTCCAGGGCGGTCTGCAGCTCGCGCAGCTTTTTGACTTCTTCGCTGCGGGCATCGCCGGATAAATCGGTCAGCGCGCGCTCCCGATCCGCAAGCTGGATGTGCAGCTTGTCGATCGGCTCGTTCCACATGTCGTACACCTGCTGACCATCGCCCAATTCCGTGGGGCCGTGGCATTTCACGCAGCCGCCGGTGGTGAAGAACACCTGCTTGCCGCGGTCGATCGACGAGGGCGTGCCGAAATCGCTCGGTGGGGCCGGCACTTGCGTCACCTGGCTCGCCGCCCCTTTCCATTTGTCGACGATCGGCTGCAGCACCTTTTCGACCAGGAATTCGTGCGTGGTGGGAAAATCTTCCTTGTCGGGATCGAACTCGTCGGCTGATTTGTATTGCTCAATCAGCGCCAACTCCGTCTGGCCGCGGAGACTCAAATACTTCACGTATTCGACCAGCGATTCGCGCTCCACTTGCGACAGCAGCTTGAACGACGGCATCGCCGTGCCCGGCACGCCTTCGGTCAGTGTGCGCATCAGGTCCGCCTCGGTCGGCGGTTGATTCGACGGCGTGCTCTTGAACTTGTACCACCCCTCGCGGTAATCGCGCGGGTAAGGCTTTAAGAATTCGGACGTGGGCCCCAGCGCGTCGCCCGTGATGCCGTGGCAATGCACGCAGTGCAGGCGGAACAATCCCTCGCTGTGCCCATGCACCGGCCCGGCGGCCATTTTGATCTTTCGCAAGTTCAGCCCGCTTTCGGGAAGCACGAACGGATCGTCGGGCGTACCGTACATCGCCTCCAGAATATCGGCGATTTGCTTTTGATGCTTCGGCGTGACGTTGGCCGCGGTCATCTGCACCAGGTTGGAATGGAACCGCGCGGTGGATCGATCGCAGCCGGCCAGCGACGCAACCAGCGCCGCCAGCATGACCAACATCGAGAATCGTGAGAAATTTCGCTTCATGTATGGTGGCTTCTACTGCGCCGTCAACGCGGAGGCGGGAATCTTGATTTCACTGAGGTCCATCACCTGGTTCGGTTCCAGCGTCACGCTGAACCGGCCGTTGTTGGCCCATTTCAGATCGGGGCGATTGGCCTGCACGCCGCCGCTGCTCGCAGCCTCGTGCCAGGCCTGGAACTCCAACGGAATGCCGGCCGGCACGTTCTTGATTTCGAACGTGCCGTCTTTGGCAGAAATGGCCACATAGGGATGCGCGAGCACCACCACATAACCTTTCATCCAGGGATGAATGTTGCAGGTGACCGTGGCGGGGGCGGTTTCGGCCGAGCTCAATTTCTCTTCCGCCTCTTTGCCGGCCGGAATGATGACGTTGAACGGAGCGTTGGCGGTCAAAGCCGCGTTGGTGTTGTGCCCCACGGAATCGGAATTTTTGATGATAAACGGCTGGCTGGTGCGCATCGCCAGCACGTGCGGCACAAAGTGGCAATCCTTATTATCCAGCACGGCGCGCTCATTGGCCGTCGCCGCGTAATCGGGATGCGCCTCGACATTTCGATTGCGGAGGTATAGCACGACGTTGGCCAGCCCGCCCGTGCTATCGACCAACAGCGATTCGTTGACCAACTGATGCTTGCCGCAAATTTCGACGTCTTTGGTAATGGTCAACGGTTTTGGCGCAGTGCGCGCGGCCGGGTTGTCGTACACAAACCGGCCCTTGATCGTGCCCCAGCCGGTGGCCTTCGCGGCGGCTTGCGTTTCGCCGCCCCCCTCCGCCGCCGACGACTTGGATGCCAAGGCTTCGCGAATTTGCATCGCGGCATTCGTATCCGGCGCCGGATCGGCCGCCACTTTGCGCGCAGCCGGGCAGGAACACGGAAGCGATCAGCGCAACCGACGCAAAAGCTGCAAATCGATCGATCGTCATTTCTCTCACTTGTTAAACTGCGACGGTTCCAACTTGATCTCACCCATGTCGTTCGCGCCGGGCTTGATCATCATCTTGAAGCGCCTGCGCTTCCAATCGGCGGCTTTGCCTGCGACGTTGGCTTTCTCCACGTTGCCGGCTTTCTCCTGCCAGACTTGGAATTCAATTTCCTTGCCGGCGGGCAGATTCTTAATCTCAAATTTGCCGTCTTTGTCCGACACGGCGAAGTACGGATCGGGCCGCACCAGCACGTAGGCCTTCATCCAGGGATGAATGTTGCAGGTAACGGTGACTGGCGTATTTTCCGCGCTATCGAGTTTTTTATCGCTGTTGCTGTTGGCGGGAATCACGACGTTAAACGGAGCGTTAGCCACAAGCGCCAAGTTCGTGTTGTGCCCCATCGGGTCGGAATTCTTCACCTCCAGCGTTTGCGTGTTTCGCATCGCCAGCACGTGCGGCTCGAAGCGGCAGTGATGATTGTCGAGCACCTCTTTGTCATTGGCGCTTTTGGAGTAATCCGGGTTCACTTTCAGATCCTTGGTGCGCGCCCAGATAACGACATTCGCCAGGCCGCCTTTGTCGTCAACCATCAGGCTCTCATCCACCAAATGCGGCGGCTTGCTGCAGACTTCCTGGTCCTTCGTGATGGACAACGACGTGGGGGCCGGAGCCTTGCCGTCGTACACAAACCGGCCGGAGAGCGTGCCCCAGTCCTCCGCGCTGGCTGTGGCCGCGCCTGCGGCAAATAAAACAATGCCCAAAGCGATCGAGATGCGATTGATCATGTGAGTCTTCCTTTGAGTCTTCCTTAGGGTCACTGGGCGCCGCGCCGGCGCTTCCCGCGCCGCCCGCTGCAGCCCCAGTGGCCGGTTTGATCCAAGGTTTGATCGAGAATCGCTCCATCGTAAAGCGATCCCAGTTCATTAGTAAATCCACCACGCCGTCCAATTGCTGACTACTATCTCCCGGGAACAACGTTTGCGCCACCCCCTTATCGTACGGAATATTCACCGGCATTCCGGTATACGGCAAAATGCGCTTCGGACTGCCCACCCAGCGATGCACGAAGTCGGGGCGCAGGCGGCCGTGCACTTGCTCCAATTGCGGTCCTTTGGCGCGTTCGCTGCCCGGCGGGTTGTATTCACCCACCAGGTGGCACTTCACGCAGTAGTTGTTGTCGGTCACAATTTTCAGCGCGTCGGTCATGCGATTCTTATGCGCCTGCTCGGCGGCCGCCAAGTAATCGCCGGTTGTGCGGGGATCAAATTCGTACGGAGCGGGGGCATTGTCGCGCGCCGCGAAGAATTCCACCAGAGCGCTGGCTTCCCTGGAGTTCATGTTGAATTTCGGCATCCGCAGCACGACGGCCGGCCGAATCGGATACGGATCCAACAGGAAATTGTGCAGCCACCGCGTTTGCACCTTCTGCCCCTCGCCTACCAACGGCGGCGGCAACCAGCCCCAAGCTTCGTCGGGCTTGACGTTGGGATTGATCTTTTGTTCATCCGCCACCACGGCCGGGTAAATCCATCCGCCTAAGTCGCCGCCGTGACCGGGATACTTCGCGGTGACACAATTCTCCGGCACCAGCGGGCTCTTGCCCCCCACCAGCCACGGTTGGCCGTCGATTAGCACGTCGTGCCACAGCGTAAAACGTTCGCCCAGTCCGCCACCCGGGAACTTGTCGCCGTCTTCATTTTCGTCCGTGGTAACCGCTTCTCCCTTCGCATCGACCTGCGGCCGGCCGTAAATCTGCGCGTGCATCAGGCCGCGACGATCTTCTTTCTTCGAATCTTCGATTTCGGATTGCGTGAAGTGCGGCAACTCGAACGGATAGTCCTCGGTTTTCACCCAGTTGCCAAGTTCGCCCGATTTGTACGCCACGTCCCAGCGTTGGAAATCGAGCTGATGGCAACCGGTGCAATTGAACTGCTCGACCATCTTCGTGCCGGCGATGATGGCTTGCTCGCGCGGATTGCTAGTGTAGCTGGCTACATACTGCGGCGCCGGCGGCTCGGCCACCAGGCCCAGCACGAACGTCATCACCGCTTCAATTTCATCTTCAGTGAAATTGAATTGCGGCATACGCAGCCGCTCGGTGTAACCCTTGTTCTCCGTTTTCTTGAAGTCGTAGCTGCGCGGCTGGCGGAGTTTTTGCCAAATGAAACCTTCGCGCTCGTGCCCCATCAGCTTTTCCACTAGCCAGCCTTGGTTCGGCGGCAATTCCTCGAGCGCAAAATCGATGTTTTCCGGAGCCGCGTTCGGACCGGTGGCGGCTTCCTCCCCGGATTTCGCCTTGCCCTTGTTTACATGCGGCCAGGCATAATGCGTGACGTACTCGTCGATTTGCTCGAAAGCCAGGCGCGCGGATCCTTGCGGCCCCAATCGGCCAGCGCCGTGCCGATCGGCTTGGCGTCTTCGAAGCCCGGGATGTCGTGGCAACCCGTGCAGCCTTGCTTGCTGATCGTACGACGGCCGACGTACAAAAGCACTCGCTCGGTTTGCCGGCGCTCGTCGACGCTGCCGTCGGTCACCAGCAGCGTTTCATCCCCTTGCAATCCGGCGGCGCGATCGATCGGAATGCCGCTTTGCAAATACTGCTTCGCCGTGGGCAGATAGGGGAACTTCTCCTTCAGATACAACAACGCCAGGTCATAAAGCGCGTCGTGCTCCTCGGCGGTCAATTCATTCTGCGGCGGCACGTCGCCGGGTTTCCAATCTTGCGTCGATTGCATCAGGTACACGGTGATGTCGGCCACCGGATCGCTCGTCTTGCCACCCTCGGTGATCGGCGTCAGGAACGTGTTGGGCATCACGGTGCGTGCGTGGTAGTGGCTTGGATTACGCAGCCAACTGTAAAGCCATTTCGCCCCGTTGGGCTGCAGGCTCAGCTTGGCGCCGATGCGCGACAGGTTCGGCCCCTGCGTCGCCTGGGCTTGCGGGAAGTCGGAATGCTGATGACACGCCAGGCATCCGCGAGTCTCGAACAATTTCTTGCCGCGCTCCACCGTCGGCTGCTGCGTGATGCCGGTGTACTGACTGAGATATTCAAATGGCTGGCTCGAGGTCAGCAAATAATTAGCGACCGCGCGAATTTCGATCGGCTCGAAGCGCTGCGACAATTCCAGCCCCTTGCTCGGAACCATGACCGGCTTGCCGTTGGCATCGAGCACCGGCTTGCCATTTTCGTCCAGCTTTTCTTCAGGCACCAAATGGTCCCACAGGCCGAAGATCCGCGGCATCTTCGTCGTGGGGCGGAAATTCCGCGGGTTGCGGATCCAGGAGTACAAAAATTCATAGCTGTCTTTGCTCGCCACGTAGCGCAGGCTCGGCCCGACCTTGCGCATCGTGCCCGGCGTTTCAGAATCCTTCAGCGCGCCGGCCAACTGCAACGAGCTCGGCGATAGCGTGGGCTTGTCGGAGGCGGCCTGCGCGTTGACGAATTCATAGAGCCGATGCCGAGCCGTTTCGTCTTCCGGATGATCCACCAGCCGGAGCACCCAGTCTTTTACGTCCTGCTCCAGCTTCGAGAAGCCGGGGTCTGCCTTGATCTGCGCTGCCGCGGCGTAAGTCACAGGTTCAGTGCGCAAATCGGGGCCGACGCGCTTTTGCGGACCGGCGTAGCCGTTGATTTCGTGGCAGCCGAAGCAGCCGTAGTTGCGCACGATTTCGTAACCTTTCAACAATTGCGGCGCCGGCGGATCAGGGAACTTCGCGCTGGGCTCCAGATCGACCACTTCGTGATGGCACTTCAAGCAGGTCGCCTCGGCGAACTGCTTCGGGTACATCGGAAAGCTCCAATTGTGGTTGTAGAACCAGCCGTACTGGTGCGACCACTCTTGCGATTGGAGCGGCGAGTCGGGCGTGTGCGAGGCGAACTCGAACGACGTTGCACTGCCCTGCCCTTGATGGCAAATCGTGCAGCCGAATTTTTCCATCGGGTGCGGACTCATCGAACCTACGAACAGGCTCAATTTCGGATGCGTGGCGTACGGCTCCGGCATGCCGCGCCGTACGGTGAGCAAAAGCGGCTTGCCCCAATCGACGTTGCGCAACAAATAATTCATCGCCTGATCGAGAAACAGCACCGGGGCATCGTTGATCCGTTGAATGACGTCGCCGGTCATCAATCCTGCTTCCGCGGCGGGTGTTTTGGGAAAGACCGCGTTGACGGTTGCCGCGTCGTTGCCCAGCGCGCCGTGATCGGTTAGATGAAAACCGTAGACCGACTCGATCGTGGGCTCGGTGGCCGCCGCAGGTTCGCTTTTGGTTTGCTCATCTTTGGCCGGTTCTGGCGCTTTTGCCTCGGGCGCGCTGGCCGGCGTCGGCAAGGAAATCGTCATCATCGTCGCATGACGGTAGGCCGGCGCGGTGGCCGAGCCGGGCTGTGTGCGGTTGATCCCCTGGTGGCAGGTGTTGCAGCGATCGAACCGCGCCACGTCGCGGAAGTTGTAGTTCTGCGTCAGATTCGGCAGCCAGATTTGATCGATCTTCAAAGGGCTGTTGAATGCGTCCAGAATCGGCAGCTCCAACAGCCGCTTTTTAACGTCGGGCGCTCGTTCCACCAGCGCTTTATGCAACTGGTCGATCTTGCGCTGGTGTTCCTTCAGATTCTTCTCCGCGACATCCTGCTCGGCGGTGATCTGCCGGAAGATGGATTCCAAATTCTTGCGGCGAGTTTGCTCGGCCTGCAAAAGCGCAGTGAGCTGATCGACCTCGCTCTTCACTCGATCGACGTCTAACTGGATCGACGCCAGTTGCTCTGGGGTTTGTCCTTTACCGACCGCCAGGCTGTAATCGGCGGTGGCCTTGTCGAACGCCGCCTTGCGAAACTTGACGTTGTGCGCCAGGTTGTCTTCGCGGAATTTCACCCTGCTGATGAAATCGTTCATCCGGTTGTACAGATCCATCCGCAGATCGCGCCGCTGCTGCGGATCGGTGAAACCGTCCAGCTTTTTCACGTCCTCCTCGATAAAATCGGCCGCCGCCTTGTCGGCCGCCTCATCCTGCGAATCTTCCGCTTCGGTCTTCGTTCGTGCCAACGTCACGAACTTCTGGAATAGCGCCCGTCCTTCGTCGGTCAGCGCGTCGCCTTGAATGGCCTTCAGCTTTTCCTGCAGGTCGCGCCCGGTCTGCTCGTACGCGGCCGATTGCTGCTCGCCCAACCGGGCGTCCGCGTTCCACGTTTCAATATCGCGGAACGTGCGCTGATATTCCTTCCAGGAACGGTTGTGGTCGGCGGCCAGCATCCACACCGTCGTGAGCAGCATCGCCACACTGGAGACGCCGAACACCACGTGCATCAGCTTGAGATTACGCCAGGTACTTTCCGTTGCAGGCATTCTTGTTTAACCGCGACGCGCTCTTCCGCGGAGCGGAGCGCGTTTAAAAATTCAAAAAATATTCCGGGATGGCAATGATGTATTTCAAATTCAGCGTCCAGCGCAGAACCATTTTGATCGGCAGCGTCATCATGAGCAGGAGCAAGTTAGACATGATCATGTAGCGCACGAAGCCCAGCTTCACGAAAAACTTTCGGAAGAACGTCACGGCCATCAGCGGCGGCAAGATAATGAAATACGCCAGCACGGCGATGATGCCGGGCGCCTCGCGCAGAAGAATGTACAGAAACTGCTGGCCGCCGCTGGCCCCAGTCGGCGCAGCGGGCAGCGCCGTGTTCAGCCCGTTAATCCAGAAATATTGCGACAGGTTGACGTTGTTCAGCACATCCACTTTGTGCGCATCCCAAGCCTCGAACGGACCGAAGATATTCCAATTGGGCCCGCGCAAGAAGGTGCCCAGAATGATCAGCGTGACCCACAGTTCCAGAAAGCCGAACTGAAACAAGATGTAGCTGAATTTGCGCTCATTGATCGTAAAGTAGCCGTTGCCGCGCTTGTTGAAGTCCAGGTACGGAATGGCCATCAGGCCAAAAATCACCAGGCTCGGCAGCACCACGCCGGCGTACCAAGGGTCGAAGTACACCAGCATTTCCTGCAAACCGAGAAAGTACCACGGCGCTTTCGACGGATTGGGCGTTTTCACGCTGCTGGCCGGCTCTTCAAGCGGCGCCCGCAAGGCGATCGCCCAGACCAACAGCAGCGCCGTGATCGCGATCATGCAAATCAGCTCGGTATAGACCAAGTCGGGCCACACCAGCACCTTTTCGTCGTCGAGCTTTTCCAGCGGCACTTCGCCGTGCGCGGTCCGGTCGTCGTTCTGCACCGCCTTATAGGCGCCCAGCCACGTGAAATATCCCAACAGGTAAACCATCGACACGATGGGCACATTGTCGGGCTTGGTCACAATGGCGGCGAAATTCGGATCGGCCATCGCCAGGCCCATCACCAAGAGCGACACGTTCAAAAGCGTCCAAGCCACGAGCGGCTTGGTGAAAAACCGGCGGAACACGAAGAAGATGATCAGCATCGACGACGTGCCGACGGTGTAGATCGTAGGGCCGGTGATCCAATTCACCGCGTTGCGCACCGACTGGGGCAACTGCGGCATCATGGCCGCATTGCCGCTGGCCGCCAGCGGCGAGAGCACCACAAACAAGCCGGCCACAAGAACCCAGACCAGCGCGTTGCGAGGATCGTTTTTCTTTTGCCACAGATGGTACGCCATCACGGCGTTCATCAGCGCCAGGACGATGTAATAGCCCCCCAGGAATCCGGAAATGCTTTCCAGAAACGCCGGCATGTTGGCCGACGCTGAAGCCAACAACGGCGCCACCACAGTATTGATGAAATTGAATCCCATTGAACTCACGGTCTATTTCCGCCTTCCGATCTCCGCCTTCCGCCTTACAAAGGCCCGCTGATGCCGCCGTCTTTCCGCACGCGCCAAAAATGAATCGCCAGCAAAAACGCCACGACCAGAGGAATGGCGATGCAGTGCAATACATAAAACCGGTTTAACGTTTCCTCGCCCACAAAGCGCGCGCCCAATAGCCCAAAGCGCGCATCGCTAGCGTTGGTGATCATGTCGCGCCCGCCAAACGACAATAGCGCGTGCCCAGGACCTTCGTGTCCCAATATCGGCGTGGCCCGGGCCATGTTCGAACCGACCGTGATAGCCCAAATCGCCAACTGATCCCACGGCAGTAAATAGCCGGTGAACGACAACAAGAGCGTGAGCAAAAGCAGGATCACACCCACCACCCAATTGAATTCACGCGGCGGCTTGTAGCTGCCCGTCAGAAACACGCGATACATGTGTAGCCAGACGGTGATCACCATGGCATGCGCGCCCCAGCGATGCAATTCGCGCAGGATTCCCAGGCTCGTCACGTCGCGCAGCGCCAAAATATCGTTGTACGCCCATTCCAACGTCGGGCGGTAATAGAACATCAAGAGCACGCCCGACACGGTTTCCACCAGGAACAGAAAGAACGTGACGCCCCCCATGCACCAGGTGTAGCTCAGCGCGATACCCTGCTTCTTGATCGACACCGGATGCAGGTGCAGAAAGAAATTGGTGAGCATCACCACGATGCGATTCCGCCGGTCAAGCGGCATCGGGTGACGGAAGATGCTCTTCCAGAGCTGACTTTCGCGAATCGTATCGCCGAGAGACATTCGAGTCTGGGGCCTGGTGTCGATGTTTTTGGTGTCTGGGTGTCTGGGTCGAATCCGCATCTTCCGCGTCCTAGGCACCAGACACCAGGCGCCCAGACACCCTGCCTTACACCGTCACGAAACTATCCGGATCAGTCCATTGCCCCAACTCTTCCTGAAACGTCTTGCTCTTGTCCACTTCCAACTGCCCGTCGTCTCCGATGTGAATGGCATAGCGCTCCAACGGCCGCGGCGCCGGGCCTTCGAAGTTGATGCCGTCCTTGTAAAAGCCGCTGCCGTGGCAGGGGCATTTGAACTTCTGCTCCCCTTCCAGCCAATTGGGCGTGCAGCCCAAATGCGTGCAAACGGTTTTCAACGCGTAGATCTCCGGCTTCCCGTTGTACTCGTAGTTGCAAATCCACACGCCGTTGGTGGCCACGAACTTGGTTTCCACCGTGCCCGGCGCGAAATTCTCCTTGAACCCGACCTTAAACCGGCTCGGCGGCTCGGTGAGGATGTTGGGGAACATGAATCGGGCCAGGCCTAAGGTCCACAGCCCGTTGGTCGCGGCCAGCGAAGTCATTCCCACAGCCAAGGCCGAACCAAAAAGCACGCCGAGAAATCCGCGGCGATCACTTTCAGCCGCAGCGGCCTTCGACGCTTTGGGAATCGCGTAGGCCGGCTTGGCCGGCATCGGCGGCACAACAACTTTCGGCTTCTCGCGCCGGCGCCTTCGGCGAGAACTTCGCTTCAGCGGCCGCCGCTTCGGCCTTGGTGATCGGCCCGGGTTTCGCGCCGCCGCGCGCCGCGGCCAGAATGCTCGCCGTGTCTTTCTCGACAGGCGCGGCTGCCTTTGCCGCGGCCTTAGGTGCCGCAGGTTTCGCAGCAGGCTTCTCCGCTGGCGCCTTGGCCGCTGGTTTCGCCGCCGTCGGTTTGGCCGCCGGTGCTGATCCAGCTCCGGCGCGTGCCGCCGCCAGAATGTCTTTCACGCTGGGACGCTCGCCAGGCGCTAGTGGCCTGGCGGGCCTCGCAGGTTTTTCTGCAGCGGGCTTCGCGGTCGGCTTTTCGGCAGCGGGCTGCGATGCGTCCGCTGCCGCCGCTGATTCTGCGACCGGCTCGGCAGCCGACGGCGCTTCCTCATCCGGCTTCTTGGCCGGCGCCGCGCCGCCTTCCTTGTTGTCCGTTTTGCGCGCCGCCGCAAGAATTTCGGCGACCGACATTTTTTTGTTTTCAGGCATTACCGTAATTCCTATTCCGCCGGTGATTCAACCGTGGCCGCGATGCCACGCTAAACCAGCCGCGCGAGGAGGGTTACACCCGAACTTCAAACGTCCAACCCAGCGTGCTGCGGCCACCAATGCTGGCTGGCGGACGGTAGGATTGTGACATTTTTCACGAAGTAACCCATGTTGTAACCGCAGCACGACTTTTGTCAACTGGGAATCGCCCATTCCCACTAGAGCTATCTCTATTTTATGCAACCGGCCGGTCGTTGTGAAACACCCCTCGTTGGGACGGATTTCGGGCGATTTATCGGCATGAATTCGCCGTATCGGCAAGCACATCGAATTGCAGATTGCCGACGCATCCCCAGTCGCGTATTAGAATAGAGCACTCGCCGACGGTTCGGCCGCCAGCTCGGGGAGGATTTTGTTCCATGAACATTCTGATCGTCGGCAGCGGCGGACGAGAGCATGCACTGGCCTGGAAGATCAAGCAAAGTCCGCGCGCCGGCCGCGTGTTCGTCGCGCCGGGCAACGCCGGCACCGCCGCCGATGCCGAAAACGTCGATATCTCGCCCAGCGATTTCCCGCGACTGATTCGCTTCGCCAAAGAAAACGACGTCGCGCTCTCCGTCGTTGGCCCCGAGGATGCCCTGGTGGGCGGCATCGTCGACGCTTTTCAGGCGGAAGGGCTGCGCATCTTTGGTCCCACCAAGGCGTCGGCGGAATTGGAAGGGAGCAAAGTCTTCTGCAAGAAACTATTGCGCCAGGCCGATGTGCCGACCGCCGAGCATCAGGTATTCCGCGAAGCTGCCCACGCCGTCACGTTTCTGCGCGATCGTGAAGACATTTCCGTGGTCGTCAAAGCCGACGGCCTGGCCGGCGGCAAAGGCGTGTTCGTGTGCAACGGCCGCACCGCCGCCATCGAAGCCGTGAAACGCATCGCCGAGGAAAAGCAATTCGAGGCGGCCGGCAAGCAAATTCTGATCGAAGAACGCCTCGACGGCCAGGAAATCAGCGTGCTGGCAATTACCGACGGCCGAACCATCGTCACGCTGCCCGCCGTGCAGGATCATAAAACCGCCTTCGACAACGACGCCGGCCCCAACACCGGCGGCATGGGCTCGTACAGTCCCACGCCGGTCGTGAGCGACGCCGATTTGCACCGCATCGAAGAACAATTCCTCGTGCCGGTGATTCACGCCATGAAGCGCAATCGCCGCCCCTTCCGCGGCGTGCTGTACGCCGGGTTGATGATGACCAATCAGGGTCCCAAGGTGCTGGAATTCAACGTGCGTTTCGGCGATCCGGAATGCCAGACGTTGTTGATGCGACTCGAAAGCGACCTGGTCGAACTCATCGAAGCCACGGTCGACGATCGCCTGGAACACGTCACGCCGCCCAAGTGGGATGCGCGCCCCGCCGTGTGCGTGGTGATGGCCAGCGCCGGCTATCCCGGCAAATACGAAACCGGCTTCCCCATCCGCGGCCTGGAAGAAGCCGACAAGGTGCCCGACGTAAAAGTGTTCCACTCCGGCACCGCCACGGCCGATGGCCGTGTGGTGACCAACGGCGGCCGCGTGCTTTCGATCGCCGCCCTAGGCAACAGCATCCCCGCGGCCAAGCTTTCCGCCTACACCGCCATCAAGCAAATCCGCTGGGAAGGCGCCTGGTGCCGCAAAGACATCTCCGACAAAGCGCTGCGGCATTCGGTGTAGCGTCGGGCGATCAATCATTCAGCCCGAATTCGCGGAGCCAGTGTTCGACTTCGCCGGGGGAAAGTTCCCCTTCGGGTTTCGGCACGTCGGCGGTTGGGCTGCCCGCGGTTCTTGCGGCGCGGTCGCGCAAAAGTTGCGCAAACCAGATGTCGCTATCCACCGCAGTGGCCCGGCGGCGCTTCGCGGCGCGCTGGATACGGTGATCGCTGGAGACGACGGTCAAACGCTTGGCGCGCTGTCGGCGGCGATCAGTTCTTCGATCACCGTGTCAGCGTCGGCATCTTTTGCGGCGAATTTCACCGCGATGCCGCGGTGTTCCATCTGCTTCGCCACGCCCCAAGGGGAATCGGAAGCGTCGAACACGACTGTGGTGCGCGGCACTTCGTCCGGCGGCAGCGATTCGACCAGCGTGTTCAACAGCGCCTGTCGTGCTCGCTCCAAACTACCCGGCCCCCGGCCACGTCCCAAAATGCCAGCAGCGTTCAGCAGATTGTAGCCGTCGATCAAAAGCGGCATGGCAGCGTTCTGTTAAAGCCGGACGTAATGGGTAGTCGAGGAATTCTAACAGTCGCGCCATTTTCGCAGAACGGCTAACGCCGCTCGAGGTATAGGACGCTAGCAGGCACTTGCGCGACGCTAGCACGCCCCCAGATCGGATTGCTGAGGAAAGCGTTTTTCCCTACCATCCGCCCGCTTTTCTCCCCGCGGAATTTCTCGCTGCTTTCGCACAACTGTTCGTCACTTGCTCAATCGCAAGCGAAGTGATTCCAAATTGTATGCGCCTTTGCTATCTCACCATTGCAGTGCTCGTCGCCAGCGCCGGATGCACTTCCCCGCGCGGGTGGAGCAGCAATTGGGACGCGCTGACCTCTCCCCCGTATTACACGCCTTATTCGGCCGAGGCCACGGCGCCGACGCCCACCGCCACTGCTCAGCCGTCGGCAAGTAGCGCCAAGGCGACCAATCCCACCCGCGAGCCTTCGGCCACTGAATTGGCCACGGTGATGGCCGACGTGCAGCAGATCGGGGCCCAAGATCCCGCGGCCCAGCAGGCGCTTCTGGACGACATGAAGCGAACCGATCCGTCGCTGTGGCCGCAGTTGATTCGCGCATTCCGCTCGTCGATGGCGTATCGTCAACAATCCGCGACACGACTGGCGCAAGCGGCGTCGCAGCCGCCGGCGGCCAATTCCTCTTTTGCGCCCCCGCCGGCTTCGATGATGCAGCAGGTCGGCTATTCCGACACCCCTGCGTACCCATCGACGGGCGCTCAACCGACGGCGACGCTTGTGCGGCCTGTTGCCGCGCCACAATCGACGCCGGAATCCACCGAGGGTTTGCTGGTGCCGCGATCCCCCCCGGCCGATACGGCCCGCTCGTATCCCGACACCATGCTGCCCGCCGTGCGATTGATTTCGGCCGACAACGCGCGGGCCATTCAAATCACCGACCGAAGCGGCAGCGCGTCGGTCGCCGACGGTGCGCCGCCGCCTGGCGCCGAACCGGCCGATTGGCACGAACCCCTGTCGAGCGCGATTCGCACGCTGGAATCGAAATTGACCGCATCGTCCGGCCAGCCATCGAACAGCGCGGATGAAACGCGGCTACGGCTTTTGTATCTGATCGCGGATCGGCGCGATGAGGCTGCCAGGCCGCTGGCCGGAGCGACGGCCGACTCGCATGAATTTTGGAATCAGGAGTCCGCCGGATTGGCCACCTTGATCGACGACCAGCGCATTTCCGATGCGCAGCGCCGGTCCGAGGAAGCCGCGCGGCATTTGCACGCGGCCGCCAGTGAATTGGAGCAAAATGCGCCCTTGGCTCTGAATCATCTGGCCTTCTGCACCGAGGTGAACAGCTTCGGGGTGTACAAGAAATTTCCCAAGTACGCATTCAAACATGGTGAAGAGGTGCTGTTGTACGCCGAAGTCGACAATTTCACGAGCACCACCACTGAGGCCGGCTACCACACTTCGCTGCACAGCAGCGTTCAGATACTGAATAAGAACGGCGATCGGTTGGCCAGCCAGGATTTCGCCGTGACCGAAGAAAATTGCCGCAACCTGCGGCACGATTTCTTCGTGCGCTACTTCCTCAACATTCCCAAGAACCTGGCCGCCGGCGACTACACGCTGCAATTGACCGTCGAAGACACGCAGGGCAACAAAACCGCCCAGGCGAATATCCCATTCAGCGTGATCGGCGCCGATTGAAATTTAGGATTTAGGATTTCGGATGTAGGATCTGGGAATAAATTGTCCACTGAAATCCTACTTCATAAATCATAATTCCTACCCTCTTCACCCGAGTGCGATTCGCACCGTCTGCACGCCGTTCTGCACCGCCACGTCGAGAATCTGCGGCGGTTCCTTCTGGGTAAGCACGCTGATCTCTCCGTTGCGCTCTTTGAAGGCGGCCCGCACCTCGTGCAAGTTATCGACGCCGCGCAGCGCAGTTGCTCGATCAAGTCGTGATCGGAAAGGTGCGAATGCAGCATCGCCTTGCGTAGCACGCGGCCGTTTTCCACCAGTAGTTCCGTATTTCCTTTGAATACGTTGCCGAAGCCGTGCGATCGGCAGGCAATGGCGGTCAGCGCCAGTGGACGGCCACAATCACCGCCGAAGCGACGATGGTGCCGCTGATCGAGGCGTGGCCGGTGATGCCGCGGCTCAATAGCGACCCCAAAATGAAACCCAGGATGACGTCCAACGACGTGGTGCGGCTAATGAGGCGGCTTTTACCGATCCGTACCACCACTAGCCCGGCTAAATACACAAGTGCCGCGCGGCGCCAACCTGATACCAGGAGAGCGGCTCGATCGGCACGTCGCCGCCAAATGCATCCTGGAGAATGGTTCCCAACTGTTGAATCAGCGTGACGCTCTGCGTGTCGGCGAGTAACATGATCTTTGCTCCCGATTGGTTAGGGATGATGGCAGATTGATTTTCTGTTTCCGTGCCTTCGGCGGGAACGGCAACCGCGGATTCGCTGGCAATTATATGAAATCGTACGACGTCATTGTGCTGGGGGCCGGCGGCGTGGGGAGCGCAGCCATGTTTCACCTGGCCCGCCGCGGGGTGAAAGTGCTGGGGATCGATCGCTTTTCGCCGCCGCACAATCAAGGCAGCTCGCACGGCCGCACCCGGGTGATTCGCCAGGCTTATTTTGAACACGCAGATTATGTGCCGCTACTTTTGCGCTCCTATGAATTGTGGAGGGAACTTTCGGAGTTGGTTGGCAAGCGGCTGTATCACGAAACGGGCGTGTTGGTGATTGGGTCGCGCGATGGCCACGCGGTCTCGGGAGTGCTGAAGGCGGCAAAACTCCATGGTTTGGATGTTGATCATTTGACGGCCCAACAGTGCCGTCAATGTTTCCCGATGTATGCGTTGCCTGATGCATGGGAAGCAGTGTTCGAGCCGCATGCCGGATATCTCGATGTTGAAGATTGTCTCGAAGCCCATCTTGCCGAAGCGAAAAAGCTCGGCGCTGAACTGCGCACCGGTATGACAGTCAATCGTTGGCGCACCGATGGCAACGGCGCGACGGTTGAAACGGATGCCGGCTCGTTCAGCGCGGCGAAATTGGTGATTGCGGCCGGTTCGTGGTCTGGTCCGCTGCTGGCGGATTTGGGCATGCGCTTGCAAGTGCGGCGCAAGTGCATGTTTTGGTATCCGGCGGGCGACGATTCGCTGCGGGCTGATCACGGCTGCCCGGTATATTTGTTCGAAACGCCGGCCGGCGTGTTTTACGGCGTGCCGCAAGTCGACGAGCGAGGATTTAAGGTTGCGGAACATTCCGGCGGCCAGCCTATCACGGATCCGCTGACCGTGAATCGTGAATTAGATGCGAGCGATCAAGCGCACGCCGAATCGTTCTTATCAAAACACATTCCGCAGGTCGGCCGGCCATTTCTTAAACACTGCGTTTGCTTGTACACCATGTCGCCGGATGAGAATTTCATTGTCGACGTGCATCCGGTGCATCCGCAGGTGTGCTTCGCCGCCGGATTATCGGGGCATGGTTTCAAGTTCACGTCTGTACTTGGCGAAGCGCTGGCGGATTTGGCAATGGACGGCCATACCGATTTGCCGATTGGGTTTCTCAATTGCCGGCGCTTCGCCGCGGTCCAACGTTAAAACAAGCCATGTTCACTCGTCGAATTCCAATCCTGAGCTGGGCGCTGGTGAGTTATGCATCCGCGCCGGAGGAGCGCGACTTCCTCCAGCGCGCGCAAACGCAAAGCCAGAACGGCATCGACGTGACCGTGGCCGTGCTCGACGATCGGGAAAGCCATCGGTTTTTCGGCGTGCGCATGGCGCGCCGTGGGATTCAGCCGGTTTGGCTGAAGATCTCAAATAACAGCCAGAAGCCTTATCGGCTCAGCATGCTGGCAATCGATCCGAACTATTACTCGTCGCTGGAGGCGGCGGCCGCCAACCATTTCTCGACCACGCACCGGTTTTGGGCATTTGGCTTGCTCGTGCTGCTTTATCTTCCGCTGTTGCTGTTATTGCCCCTGCGAATGTTCACGGCACGGCGGGCGAACCGCTATATGGATGCCTTTTTTCAGCAGTATGCATTTCGATTGCGGCCGATCGAGCCTGGCGCCACGAGCGAAGGCTTCGTGTTCACGTCGCTGGACGTGGGAAACAAGGTGGTGCACGTGCGGCTGTTGGGGGAAGACCTGATCGAGTTCATTTTCACGGTTCAGGTGCCGGGGATCGAAGCCGACTATTTGCGGCACGATTTTCAAGATCGCTTCACCGCTGCCGAGCTCGAGGAGTGTGATTTGCCGACGTTGCGCAAGCGGGTAACGGATGCGCCGAAAACCACCACCAATTTCAAGGGATCGCGCGACGGCGATCCGGTGAACCTGGTGGTCGTCGGGGAGTTCGCCACCGTGCTGAGCGCGTTCGCGCGCGCTGGGACGAAACCGAAGTAATTTCGTTTGGCACCTGCTGGAAAACGGCGCGCTCGTTTTTGACCGGCAACGAGTATCGCTATTCGCCGATCAGCCCGTTGTACTTGTATGGGCGCTGCCAGGATTTCGCGCTGCAGCGCATTCGGCAATCGATCAACGAGCGGCTGCACCTGCGGCTGTGGGCCACGCCGCTGCGATTTCACGGCCTGCCGGTGTGGATCGGCCAGATCAGCCGCGACATTGGCGTGCGATTTACCTGGCGCACGTGGAATCTGACGACGCATCGCATCGACGCGGAAGTCGACGAGGCGCGCGACTACGTGATTGAAGACCTCTTACAAGCCGAGCGATTGGAAATGGCGGGATACCTGGACGGCGTTGGCGCGTGCGATGCGAATTCGCCGCGCCATAATCTCACCGGCGATCCTTATTTCACCGACGGTAAGCGGGCGGCAGTGCTGCTGTCGCCGACGAGGACGACGCCGAAGTTTGTGGGATGGAGTTAGGAAGTAGTAAGTAGGATTTAGGAAGTAGGAAGGCGGAAGGCGGCGGAATGGCATAGGCGGCAGTTGCCACGAAAAACACAAAGAGTCGCGAAAAAATTTGGCGCTCGTCCGCCGCGGCGGGTCGGGCCCTTCGACTGGTTAGCGATTGCTTGGGGCAGGCCCCTTTCTGAACCTGCTTAGGGCTTGTGCTTTGAGTCGAAGCAAAAATAGCGATGGTTGCGAGCCGTCGCCGACAAGCGTCGATCGGGATCGGAGTCCACGACTTTCTCGCTTGCCTGCCCGACCGGCCACATGAGCAATCGAGCCTCATCGAGACTCGGCTACGTGGCGGACGAGCCCCTGGGTTAGTGCCTGATGGTAACCGCCCCGAGTCATTTCTCCCTACACGCTAACCCCGTGACAGGGTGATCCCAGGCGGCGAAAGGCTTCCCGATGTCGGCACGCCAGAGGCGGACATCCTAGTCCGGCATACTACTTTGGCTGAGCTCAATCGACTTGCTTGCGTACAAGCCGGTGGCCGCATCGTCTGAGTGTTGTGTAGCACGAAAGTGGCTCAGTTGGCAATGAAGTTTTTGGGCCAGCTTGGAGCGCGGTCTAGTGGCCCCAGATGAACGCGATGGGAACCTGAGCTATCGCATTCTGCCGAACACGAATATGCCGACGACACCAATCGCAGCCAAAACGAGACCGGAAGGTTCTGGCACCGCAAAAGTCATAAAGGTAGGAAGGCTGGTGCCGGTGACGAAAACTGATCGGTTTCCGCTGGGATCGAATTTGTAAATAGTTCCATTGTAGTTGTCGGAAACAAAAACGTTGTCGCTCGGATCGATAGCGATTCCGGCAGCGAACTGAAATCCATCGCCGATCGTGCCGAATGTTGTTCGAGTACCGTCGGGCGTGAACTTGTAGATATTCCTAACTCCACTTCTCGCTTCATATAGGTTTCCATCCGAATCAAAGGCCAAGCCGAATCCATTAGTGTCAGACGAGAAGAGGATTGGGGTGCCGTCGGGTGCGATCTTGTAAATGCCCGCGTACGTCGCTGCGAACAGATTTCCATCATCGTCGAACGCCAAACCATTGATGCCAACCTGTTGTCCGACATCAAGAAACGAGGATTTCACCCCGCCGGGTGTGAATTTATAGATAATTCCGCGACGACTGGACGAACTCTGATCACCGTTGTCTGCTTCGTAGATGTTACCACTAACGTCGATCGCCAAGCCCTGTGGGTAGCTGAGGCCTGTAGCGAAAGTTGACATGGAGCCGATTGGCGAGAACTTATAGATACTCCCATTCCCGGCGCCGCCATTGGTGAACGCTGATACAAAAAGGTTGCCAGCCGGATCGAACGTTAGACCTTCGGTAACTTCTCCGGGAACAGTGACGTAAGTCGATCGACTTCCACTTGGGCTGTATACTACGACCTTACCTGGAGCCGGCGCCTCTGAGACGAAGAGGTCCGCTGCTGGCGCACTTCGAATAACGGTCGCGATCGCCAGGAGAGAAACAACCAAGGTGGCACGCGCGCGCCTATGAATCACGAGCAATTCTCCCGTCCAAAGCGAGTGTACACCGCCCTTAGTTTAACTGTTGGAGGGGATGGGTCAAAACAAATTCGAAACGTCGATGCTTTTTCGGCGGCAAGATTATCTTTCTGGCACAATGACGTGCGTTTTAGCGCGCGTTTTTTCGACCCTTGTCGGTTACTTGGAAAGCGATATAATCGAGATCAGCCTGGTCCGCCTGTCCTTGGCGACAGTGTTTCCCCTGCGGGAGCTAAGTCAAAACGGCGGAACATCTTTGGTTCGCTTATCTTCGGCGGACAGTGCTTTACAGGCGGCGGTGGGTTTGGTACATTTTGCGGTTTGCCATTTGGAGGCGCTTTTTCCAGATGGAGCAACTCAGAGATTAGTGGCCGATGCTGCAGTTCGTCTGCAACTTCGGCCTCTGCTCTCTGAGAGTAGTTCGGGGGTGGCTCGGCGGAGGTGTTGGTCCCTGCAGGGAACGACACCAACGGCGAGCGGCTTCCGGAACCGGTCTTTGACAATTGAGTTGTTGGATAATTGGCATCTTGATTGAACTGTGTGGTGCATCACTCTCAAGGTGATGTTTCCAAACATGTTCTTCCAAGGCTCTTAGATAATCGATGTTGGACGATTGCCACGTTCCCGACCGACACGGTCGGGCTATGTAGCAGTCGGACAATGGCGATGATTTTGGAAATTCGTTACTTAATATGGTCACGGGGCCGGCGCGCTTGCCGGCGATGGTGGCCAATTGGATCCAGTAGCAGCCGAGATTGATGCTTTTGAAATTGGTTGACACGGTTGGTCCCAGCACTGCTGGGCAAGCCAGCAGTGGCACCCGAGCGAGAGAGCGTTCGATTTAGGTGGTTAAGCTACTAAGGGCGCATGGGGGATGTCTTGGCGTTAGGAGGCTTTGAAGGGCGTGGAAGACTGCGATAAGCCCGGTGTAATTGTCAAACGAGTGTTGATACCGGGATTCCCGAACTGGCGTGCACTGAATCCATAGGTGCATTGCAGCCAACGCGGTGAACTGAAACATCTCAGTAACCGCAGGAAAAGAAAGAAACCTCGATTTCCTGAGTAGCGGCGAGCGAACGGGAAATAGCCCAAACCGCGGTGGTTTTCCTCCGCGGGGTTGTAGGGCTCTTCACATGGGAGTTACAAAGTGATTTGCTAGTCGAACGATCTGGAAAGATCGTCCACAGAGGGTGACAGACCCGTAGACGAAAGCATTTCATCTCCCGAAGAGTACCTGAGTAGGTCGAGTCACGTGAAACCTCGACTGAATCTACGGGGACCATCCCGTAAGGCTAAATACTACCTAACGACCGATAGTGAACTCAGTAGGGCGACTGAAAGATGGGAAGAACCCCTGCTAGGGGAGGATAGTGAACCTGAAACCATGTGCCTACAAGCGATCGGAGGACTATGGCTGCTTCGGCAGCAATGTCTGACGGTGTGCCTTTTGCATAATGATCCGGCGAGTTGTCGTTAGTGGCAAGGTTAAGGACCTTAGGTCCGCAGCCGTAGGGAAACCGAGTCTGAATAGGGCGATTAAGTCACTAGTGGCAGACGCGAAACTGCACGATCTACCCGCGAGCAGGTTGAACCTCGGGTTATACCGAGCGGAGGACCGAACCCATCTGGGTTGAAAACCGGTGGGATGACTTGTGGGGAGGAGTGAAAGTCTAATCAAGCGCAGAGATAGCTCGTTCTCTCCGAAATAGCTTTAGGGCTAGCCTCGACCAACTACGCAACGGGGGTAGAGATACTGAATCGGCTTGAGGACCTTACCGGGTCGCTCTGCTGAACCAAACTCCGAATACCGTTGCGACTATGTCGGGAGTCAGTCCGCGAGGGATAAGCTTCGCGGTCAAAAGGGAAACAACCCAGATCATCGGCTAAGGTCCCCAAGTCGAACTTAGTCACTAAGGAAGTTGAATTGCTGAGACAGCCAGGATGTTGGCTTAGAAGCAGCCACCATTTAAAAAGTGCGTAACAGCTTACTGGCCGAGCAGTTCTGCGCCGATAATGAACGGGAGTAAGTTCGACACCGAAGCCATGGGAATTAAGCGCCTGCGGGCGGCTTAATTCGGTAGGAGAGCGCTGGACGTCAGATACAAGCCGTACCGTAAGGAGCGGTGGTGGGGCGTCCAGGTGATTATGCCGGAATGAGTAACGATAAAACAGGTGAGAATCCTGTTCGCCGAAAGCCTAAGGTTTCCTGGGGAAGGTAATTCCGCCCAGGGTTAGCCGGTACCTAAGTCGAGGCCGAAAGGCGTAGACGATGGACAGCAGGTCAACATTCCTGCGCCATTTACGAGGACTGATGGAGTGACGGCGTTTGTAGGGTGAGCGGTACGATTAGAAATGTCCGTGGACTGTTGGATGATGGGGAATTGGTAAATCCGTCCCATAATTCATCCGGCGGGACCGACCGCATATACGTTCGGGTAGTCATCCGAAAGACGTCCAAGAAAACCTTCTCAGGGTCGATTCGTAAGTGACCGTACTAAAACTGACACAGGTAGGCGAGACGAGAAGTCTAAGGCGCTCGGGAGAATACTGGTTAAGGAACTCTGCAATATGACCCTGTAACTTCGGGAGAAAGGGTGCCTTCGAGGGTTAACGCTCTTGGAGGTCACAGTAAATCGGGAGCAGCGACTGTTTATCAAAAACACAGGACTCTGCTAACACGCAAGTGGATGTATAGAGTCTGACGCCTGCCCGGTGTTGGTAGGTTAAGGAAGAGGGTTCGTTCACTTCGGTGAACAAAGCTCGCGACCGAAGCCCCAATAAACGGCGGCCGTAACTATGACGGTCCTAAGGTAGCGAAGTTCCTTGTCGGGTAAGTTCCGACCTGCATGAATGGCGTAACGACTGCTCTACTGTCTCAACCAGTAACCCGGTGAAATTGTAGCCGTGGTGAAGATGCCACGTTCCCGCAGTGTGACGGAAAGACCCCGTGAACCTTTACTGCAGGCAGATATTGGTCTCGGGCATTCTCTGTGTAGGATAGGTGGGAGGCTATGAAGTTTCGGCGCTAGCCGAGATGGAGCCAACGTTGAAATACCACCCTGAGGTTGTCTTAGTTCTAACTCCGATTCCCGTAATCCGGGCGGAGGACAGTGTCTGTTGGGCAGTTTGACTGGGGCGGTCTCCTCCGAAAGATTAACGGAGGAGTTCAAAGGTACCCTCAGCCTGGTTGGCAATCAGGCAACGAGCGCAATGGTATAAGGGTGCTTAACTGCGAGGCTCATCAGCCAAGCAGAGACGAAAGTCGGACATAGTGATCCGGTGATTCCGAATGGAAGGGTCATCGCTCATCAGATAAAAGGTACTCTGGGGATAACAGGCTTATCGCTCCCGAGCGTCCATAGCGGCGGAGCGGTTTGGCACCTCGATGTCGGCTCATCACATCCTGGGGGTGGAGAAGCTCCCAAGGGTTTGGCTGTTCGCCAATGAAAGTGGTACGTGAGCTGGGTTCAGACCGTCGTGAGACAGGTCGGTCCCTATCTGCTGTGGGCGCACGAAACTTGAGGAGATTCTTCTTTAGTACGAGAGGATTTTGAAGGACGTTCCTCTGGTGTACCAGTTGTCGCGCTAGCGGCACGGCTGGATAGCTATGAACGGAAAGGATAAACGCTGAAAGCATATAAGCGTGAAGCCCGCTCCGAGATTAGGTTTCGTTGCGGCTGCAAGCCGCGAAAGTCCCCTGGAAGACGACCAGGTTAATAGGCCGGATGTGTACATGCAGTAATGCATTTAGCTAACCGGTACTAACGGACGAACGCTTAGCCACCTATATCAAGCGCTCTCATATCGGAGAGCGGCTGATACTGGAAAGTACGATTTCCAAAGCATTACCTCGGGCATTAGCCCGGGGCTAAGAGCAGCCAATTACCAACAACACAATCAAGACGGATTCCGCTTTACCGCGGGTCCGCCTTTTTCCGGCGACCATATCCGAAAGGTCACACCCGTCCCCATTCCGAACACGGTAGTTAAGCTTTCGGAGCCGATGGTAGTTCCAAAAGAGCGAGAGTAGGTATCGCCGGATCAATTCAAAAAAAGCCCCGTTGGCCAAAAGCCGCGGGGCTTTTTTGTTGCGCGGGGGGCGGAATGCATTGCGTGGGACGTTGCTAGCAGCGAGATTGGTTTCATTTATGCCCCCCTTTAGGTCGATATAGCCTTCCACGCCGCGCAGGGGGGCCGAGCCTGCGGCGCAGCATCTCTTTCCAGGAGGTCTGCGTGAAATCGGCCTTAGCAACGATCGCCATCGTCCCCCGCGAGCGGTTTAGTTTCGCGGCACAGTCTCTCGACAATATTCTCGCGGCCACGTCCGGCCCGTACGAACTGCTGTACGTCGATGGCGGCTCGCCGCCGGAAGTGCGTCAGCGCATCGCCCATCAGGCTCAAGCCCATCGCTTTCGCCTGTTTCGCACCGACGAGTATTTGAGCCCCAACCAGGCGCGCAACCTCGCGGCGGCAAACATCCAGACCAAGTACGTCGTATTCATCGATAACGACGCGATGGTTTCGCCGGGTTGGCTAGAGGCGCTGGTCGATTGCGCCGAGCAAACGGACGCCTGGGTCGTCGGACCGATTTACTGCGAGCAGTTTCCGATCGCCCAGCGGATTCACATGGCCGGCGGCGACGCGAGGTTTGTCGAGCAAAACGGCCGCCGTATCTTTCAGGAAGCGCACCGATTCTATGGAGAATCGCTGGATGAGATTCGCCCCCGTTTGCGCCGTGAGCCCACCGAGCAAATTGAGTTCCACTGCGCTTTGCTGCGGCGCGATGTGTTCGATCGGCTGGGCCCCTTGGACGAAAAGCTGTTCAGTGCCGCCGAGCACACCGATCTGTGCTTGCTGGCTCGGGCCGCGGGAGGTGAGGTCTACGTCGAACCGAACTCGGTCGTCACCTACATTCCACCTCCGCCGCTGACAAAGACCGACTTGCCGTTTTACCTTCTGCGCTGGTGCGATGCCTGGAACCGGGCATCGGTGGAACGATTTCGAGCCAAGTGGAACCTGTCGATGGATGATCCTGGCATGGCCGAGTTGCTGAAATGGCTTGGCGACCATCGCCGACTTGCCTGGCATTCCGTGAGCCGGGTATTGCGAAGCGTCGGTCGCAAGCCGGGGCGCTGGATCGACAAGTATCTCATTCCACCGATCGAACAATCGATCAACCGCCGGCACTTCCCCACCGCTTTTTTGACGCAGGTTTCCACAAGCGTTCTGTCCCCCGCCGCATGATGTCTGACAACGACCACGAAAGGTCCCTCCGAATGAATAACTACGCACAAACCAACCTGCAGCTGTATGGTCAGATGCTTTCGTCGGAGCGTCCGGAACAGGAATCAAAACTGGCACGGGACGCATATGAGCTGGCCATGTGCCTATTCGCTTCACAATATCGGGGCAATGGTAAACCCTTCGTGTCGCATTTAGTTGGCGTGGCCAGCATTCTGACCGCACAGCGGCGCCCGATCGACGCCATCACCGCGGGATTACTGCATTCGGTGTACACCTTCGGAGAATTTGGCGACGGCACGCGTGGAATCAAGAAACGAAAGCGCAATGAAGTGCGCAACGTGGTGGGTGCGGCGGCGGAAGAATTGATCGTGCAATACACATTGATTGATTGGAACCTTCCCACGCTGCGCGATTTTCAGTCACGCGCCGCAATGCTTACCGCGGCCCAAAAGGATGTGTTAGCGATCAAGGCGGCCGATGTGCTGGAAGATCATTTGGATCGGGGCCTGGACTATATTCCAACAAAGCATCTTGCTTCAAAAACGGACAATATCGCGTTGTTGGAGGCGCTGATCGCTTTGAGCCGCGAAGCTGGACACGCGGAAATCGCGGCGGAATTGCAATCTGTCAGCACGCAGTCTCCGAAATGGCAGATCCCCACGACTTTGACTACGACTCGTTCGAGCTCTTTTTTGGCGGCGCCGCGTTCGCATTGCAAGCGGATGCTGCCTCGCGTGAATCGAAGATTATCGCGTTGGTTTCGCGCCAAGGCGGCGTGAGCTTTTCCGTTCTATACGCACCGATCGTTCGCCTTGCACCCGCGGTTCTAAAGCATGAAAGCAACAAGCATCGTCACCGTCGTGCCGTTCTTCAATCGGCGGCATACGATTTTAGCGACGCTCAACCGCATCCGATTGCAAACCGTCCGTCCGGCGCAATTGATTGTGGTGGACGACGGTTCGAGCGACGGCGGCGGCGAATTGGTGCGGCAGTGGATCGACCAGGTTCGTGGGTCGTTGAATTCTCGCTTGGTACGGCAGGTTCATTCGGGAGCGGGCATCGCAAGAAACTACGGACTTTCGCAATGCGGGCCAAGCGAATTTGTGGCCTTTCTCGATTCCGACGATCTTTGGCCGGCCGACTTTTTGGAGCGTACCTTGGCTGCGCACGCCGCCCACGAGGGGGCGGTGGCCGCAACGTGCGATCAGCGAATTGTCTTCGCCGAAGATCGTCCCACTGAAAGCAGGGACTGTTCCGGCCTGAGCGTGACTCCCAGCCTGTGGATGCTCGAGTTCGGCGCTGGGGTTGCGTCGTCCACGCTGTTTCGACGCCGGGCGATCGAACGTCGAGGCGGATTCCCTCCCCTGCTCTCCGGCGAAGATGCCGCGTTATTCTTGCCGCTGAGTCTTGATGGGCGTTGGTTGCACGTGCCGGGTGAGCCCGTCACTTTTCATCGAGGATTGGCTCGGCGACTTGGAGATGAAGGAAATCTGTCTCTGAAATTCGCCGACAACCATCGCATGTGGGCCAAGATTCATGAGGAATTTTTCACCATCGGCGATGGTCGCGCACTGGCCGCCCGCTCCGAGTGCAAGCAACTGATGGCCGCCGCCTGGTACCGGGCAGGAAAGGAATTGTGTCAGAATCAAGCCCCGCGGGAAGTGCTCGAATGTTTTCGAAAGTCTTGGGCCTGGAATCCGTGGCGGCGCAGATGCGGTTTCCGGATAGTGCGCACATGGATCAAAACCCTCGGCCGGCGCGGTGCAACCTGTCCTTCTGAACGCCTCGCCACGGCAGCGATGTAGGATCGGCTCACCTAGCAAAAAAGCCCCGCTGGCCTTTGCGGCCAGCAGGGCTTTCTATGCGTGTACAGCTCTTACGTTGTTCCGTTTACACGTGCCACTCGTAATCGTCTTCGTGGCCGGCGGTCACGCCAAAGGCCAGGCGGTCGGCGATTTTTTGCACGATCGGCTTGGGGACGCACGCTTTGGGCGTGCATTTGAAACGCCGCGAGGGGGCATCAGCGACTTTGTTCGGCAGAATGCCGCGAAACTGAACCGTTCCAATCCCGACACCATTTTGACTGACTTCAACTGTGTGCATCAACGCACCTCCTTCAAAAGAAAAAGCCGCCCAGATAGGCGGCTTTGCAATGTCGTCTAAGTAGGTAACCGGCCCACGATCACTCCTTCAATTATACCACCAAATCGAGGTAGAACACCAATGCAAAACGCGGGTTTAGCGGCCGATTTCGAAGAAAATGCTCACGGAATCGCGTTCCATTCGTCGCATTCGTGATCCAGCCACTGCCGTAGCTTGCCGTAATAATGCCGCGCCGTCTCGCCGGCTGTCGGCGCGCAGTCGCCGAACAGCTGCACTCGCCGGCAGAGATCAGCCTTTCCGTGCGGAGTGTTCGCCAGTTGCCGAATGAAAGCCTGCAAGTCGGCCAGCCGCTCTTCGAGTTGCAGTTCAGCGGGCAAGTTCGCGCGTCGAATTCGCGCTTGCCGCGCCAGCTCGTGATCTTCCGCGCTCGACTTGTGATAGCGATGCATCGTATACGCCCCTTTTCAAGATTCGGTGCTACCTCGAGCTATCGCCTCATCATATCAGTCGCCGCAGCCGGAATAGGGGAAAATCTGGGAAAATTCCGCTGGGGAGGAAATGCCGAAAACCCCTTCATTCCTCGTCTGAATTGCCACAATGCATGCATGGCAGCGGGAATCCGCTCTATCATTCCCGGACGTACATGCTAGACTTCTGGCAGTCGGTTTGACGATGTGCTCGCAGCGATTGCTTCTGAAAGCCCGCTGCCTCTCTTTCGCCTTGCCCACTTGGCGGGCCGCCAATTTGGTCCCTTTCATTCGACCCTGAAAGTTTAGTTTGGGTCGGTTACGTTTCTAAGTTTTAAGGAGTTCTACAGTGGGTAAGCGATTGTATGTTGGTAACCTGAGTTACAACGTCACGAACGAAAGTCTGGAAGAATTGTTTGCACAATTTGGCGCCGTGCAAAGTGCACAGGTCGTCCAAGACCGCGACTCGGGGCGCAGCAAGGGCTTTGGGTTCGTGGAAATGGGCGACGACAACGCCGCTCAGGAAGCCATTCGCGGCCTGAACGAAAAAGAGCACGATGGCCGTCCTCTCACCGTCAACGAAGCTCGTCCGCGCGAAGAGCGCAGCGGCAGCGGCGGACGCGGTGGATACGGCGGGGGCGGCGGCGGCGGACGCGGCGGCTACGGCCGGCGCTAGTCCGAAGCGGTGTTAACAGATTTGGTCTATCGCCCACGGAAGGGGCGATATCTACGGCTACGAATTGCGCGATATCCGCGCAAGGTTGATGTTCCCAGGTTGGGAGCGAATTCAACTGCCTGACTGGCTGCGCACGGCCGTTGCCCGAAGACCACGGGCAGCGGACCATGCCGCGGCCCTTTTAGAAAGGCGCACCGATGTTGCGCGATATCGACTATGCGGCCGTGGCGGTGAAAACCGCGATTGTGGAAAAGTTCGGCCGGCAAAACGCTCTGGAAAATCTACAAGTCATCGCCAATGAAGACACGATCTCGGTTGTCGATGGCGAACATTCGGCGGAAGGAACTCGCGACAATCTTTTGATCGCCTTGCGGAAAGCCGGTTCGTACGAGAACTTTTGGCAAGTTGTTCCGCAGGTCGCCGACCCAGGACCAATGCGCGAGACCCGAGGGAGCATTCATTGATGGCACATAAACGTCATTACAGCCGCAGGAATCAACGACCGCCATCTGCCGGACCCAGAGTCAGCGTTCCCGTGCGGGCGCCGGTAGCCCGCGAACCCAAAGTGCCCACGCAATACGGCAAGCCGTTCATTTTGTTGGAAGATCAATCGTACAACACGTTCGAATACGCCTCCGGAGCGTGGGTGCCGTATGCCTTGAGCATTGCCCAGTGCCGTGAGGATTATCTGGTCAAGGAATTGCCGCAGAAGGTGAACGGCAAGACCCGATACGAAATCCGCTGCCCGTTGCCGGCGGCTGATTAATAATCCCCTGCCCTTCGGAACCAAACATGGGAATTCTAACGCGCAAGCAAGGCCAGACGTTTGTCATCTCTTCGGACCACAATCCGCTGGATGCGCTGGGCCGACGGCCCGCACGCCGGCTCGACGAACCGTATCAAGTGTGGACCGGCGCCACCTGGTCGGCCAACAATGACGACGCGATGATGTTCGAATCGCTGGACGACGCCGACGAATACGTGCGGGCCAACTACGCCCGCGTCAGCGGGTAAGGTTGCTTGAAAAAGTCGCCTCAGGCGGAGGCCTGATTCTTACGCCGCGCGAAGATGGATGAGCGGCTTGTAGACGTAGTTGCGCACAAAGCTGCTGGTGCGCGATTCCTTGAGCAGGCCGACGCCGTTGTTGTTCCGCTGGAATTCCATCAAATCGGCGGCCAGATCGCCGCGGTATTCCGCTTGCTGACGCGGATAGATCGTCGAGATCACATGGTCGTAAACCTTCTGATCCTCGGCATTCGCCGCGTCAATTCGGGCCGACACGTCCTCGGAATCCAAATAGCTGGTGTCTGTCTGGTGCCGCAGCGCGTTCTGGTAGCCGCGGGTCTGGGTGCGATCGTTCTTCCGGCGATACTCAGGCCGAAACGCCGGCTCTTGGATCCATTGGCCCAACAGCAAGAGCGACTCGTCGAATCGTTCGGTCAAACCGGTGAAGCCGATCTTCGTCGAGAGCATGTCGATCGCCTTTTGGGCGTTGGGCTCGCCGCAGATCATTTTCGTCTGCCAATTGTGAATCCACGAGGCGGCCAGCCAGCGGTCGAGCTCTTCAGGCCGATGTGAATTGGCCCGCGTGAGAAAGTGCGAAAGGAACCGTCGCCGCGGGTCGCGCACGAAGGTGAAGTAGCGGATGTCGCGGCACTCCAATTCCAGATTGGAGTAGGTTTTCACATCGTGGCCCGAGATTCCGCGCAGATTTCGATAGATGCGCTTCATGCGCCGCAAGTCGGCGGCTGAGACGAGATTGCGTTGATCGGAATACACCGAACCGCGCTTCGCCAGCGGCAAGCGAATGTCGCAGTGGCCGGTTCCGAACGACCGCCGCAGAATGGAAGTCATTGTCGTGCCGGCGGTCTTCTCGATATGCACAAAGGCATACATCTTCGATGCTCCCCTGCTCAGGCGCGCAGTGTGCGCGCAGTTTTATGCAGGTTGCATCGGTTAGTCCGTTGGGGCTCCATCAAACGCCCGGGAAATTTCGGGTCGCGGAGGATAGAGAAACCTTGCCGGCTGCGCCGTCGATGGGATTGGTGCGCGAAGCCTGGCGGAGAAAGCGCCTGTGGCCCTTGCCTCCGCCAGCGTTGGGGTGTGAAGCAAAATGTTAGCCCGATAGACTTTACATGTATCCCGCCGGACCGAACCCAAAACCTTCCCCTCGGTCATACAATGGCAACGGATGCCCAATAGATACCCGCCGCTAGCAACATGGATAAGTGGTCGCTGTGAGTGCTGAACTTCCTCAAACCTTGAATCACACCGGCGGGACGGCGGTTGAAGACGAAACGGGCGAGCCGAATTCGTCGCGGGCGGGGCTCATTATCTCGCCGAGAGTGCATCGCGGGTGGGTCACTGCCGCGCTGATGCTCGTGATGGTGCTGGCCTCGATGGAGATGACCGTTACCAGCACGGCCATGCCGACGATTATCGGCGACTTGCACGGCCTGGAACATTACTCGTGGGTCACGTCGGTGTATCTGCTGATGTGCACGGTCACGATGCCGCTGTATGGGCGGCTGGCCGACGCCTTGGGGCGCAAGCGAGTGCTCCTGGCGGCGATTGCGATCTTCGCCGGCGCGTAGTGTTCTGGCGGCTAGCGCGCAAACAATGCTGCAACTGATCATTTTTCGGGGCATCCAGGGCTTGGGCGCCGGCGGCATCATGCCGGTGGTGCTGACGATCTTGGGAGACATTTTCACGCTTGAAGAACGCGCCCGCATTCAAGGCTGGTTTAGCGCGGTTTGGGGGACCTCATCGCTGGCCGGTCCGGCGATCGGCGCGCTACTGGTCGAAACACTCGGCTGGCGATCGATTTTCTTTGTCAACCTGCCATTTGGCGCGCTGGGGTTCGGCGTGTTGGCCTGGCGGTATCACGACCACGAACGGCCGCATTCCACCGATCTCGACCTGCCGGGGGTCGGTTTGCTGGCCGTCGCTTGTACGGCGGTTTTGGCGCTGGTCTCGCTGGGACTGGACGGATTGTCGGGCACGGTTGCGGGATTGCTGCTGGCCATTGCCGTGGCGGCGCTCGTGTGGTTCATCCGGGTGGAACGGTGCGCGAGCAATCCGATCCTACCTCCTGCGCTCATCCTGCAGAGCGCCATTGGCCCGGCAATGCTCGCTAGCGCGCTCATGGGCGTGGCGTTTTTCGGCGTCGATACCTACGTGCCGCTATACGTGCAGGGCACGACCGGGGCGGGGGCCACTGCAGCCGCCGGCGTGGTGACACCGGTGATGCTGGCCTGGGCCACGAGCGGCATTTTTGTGGCGCCGATCATCGTGCGATGGGGCTTTCGCCGCACGGCTGTCGTCGGCAGTTGTTTAGTAGCCGTCAGTTTTACGCTGCTGTTTATCTGCGCGTTGGCCAAGGCCAGCGGCTGGGTGTTGGCCGCAGTGCTGATCGTCGCGGGGCTGGGCTTTGGCGCCTCGTCCATGCCGCAAATTTTGCTGGTGCAGCACAGTGTCACCTGGCAGCAGCGCGGCATTGTCACTAGTGCGATTCAATTCTTCCGGACCATGGGCGGCGCCATCGGCATCGGCCTGTTGGGGATGCTCTTCAACGTGTTGTCGGCGCCGCAGATGCAGCAATTGCGGGAAATGGGAGTCCGGCCTGCCGCCATCATGGATCCACACAAAAGCGCCGCCCTGCCGGCCGGTGCGCGGCCGATTATCGTCGCCATGATCGATTCCGGGCTGACCTGGGTTTTTGTGGCGATGGCCGTGCTGGCGGTCGCGCAAATCGTGGTCAGCTTCTTTATGGCCACGGCTGACGAATGCCCCAGCGAGGCGGAAGTGGAGCCGTTCGAGGCGCTGCCGGGGTAGGAAGTAAGGGCGCAGGATTCAGGGCGCAGGGCGCAGTCGGATTGCGCGACTGCGCCTTTTTTGTTTTAGCCGTAGTTTTCTGCGATAATCGGTTTGATCTCATCTCCGAACATCGGGAGGGCGAATCGTGACCCGAATAAATTTCTTATTGGTATCGGCGAGTGCCGTGCTGCTGGCCAGCGCCTTGCAAGCCCAGGTTGTAAAAGTCGGAGATGAAAACAGTGCGGAGCCGCCGACCTATAAGATGACCGTTTCGGCGGCGGCAGAGCCGAGACCGGCACTCAATTATCACATTTTGGTTCCGCCGGTCGATCAGGTCGAAGGCAACGCGGCCACCTACTACTACAAGAGCATGGTCTTTGAAGAGCCGGACTGGGTCTACCAGCTTTCGCAGGTACCGCTGGGAGATAAAGTCGAGAAATGGCTCGAAACGCCGCTCGACAAATTGCCAATTGCCGAAATTAAGAAGGAGGCGGTGTTCGTTGTGCCCGGCTCGCAATGGCAGCCTTTGCAGGAGGCATCGCGCTGCAATCATTGCGATTGGGGAGATCCGATCCGCGAAGATGGTATTTCGACGCTCTTGCCTCAAACGCAGAAGATGCGAGCAGTGGCAACCGGCCTGGCATTAAAAGCCAGAATGCAACTCGCTGGAAATAAATGTTCCGACGCGATCGACACGCTGCGCCTTGGATATTCTCTGTCAAGGAATTTAGGACACGGGTGCTGTCTTGTCCAAAGCCTCGTAGGAATTGCAATTGCCAGCGTGCTCAATGAGCAAACGCTGTCGCTGATGGCGGTCGAGAATTCGCCGAACCTTTATTGGGCATTGACCGAGCTGGCCGCTGAGCCGGTCGATTTGCGGCAGGCCATGTCGTATGAAACGAAGGTTTGGGAATTCACTGTTCACGATCTTGGCAACCTGGAACGCTCGACGTTGACGCAGGAGGAAGCAACGGCATTGGTTGACAAAGTTTACGGCCTGCGTCGCCAGTTGTCGCGCCTGCCAGGAGGTCCAAAAGACTCTCCCGACAAGGATGATTTGCTGAATTCGCTGCAGGAAGCAAAGACGTATCTTCTGGAACATGGATATACGGCGGAGCATCTCAAATTGATGCCCGATTTGCAGCTCGCGATGCTTTACCGTTGGAAGCAGTATTCGCAATTGCGCGACGACTACTTTAAATGGTGCCTGCTGCCAGACGACGAGGCGCTGCAAAGCCTGAATGCAAATCGCGAGCACGTGGAAAAGCTTGTGAAACAGGGCGTAGGTCAACCATTCAGTTGGGTTTTGCCAGGCACTCGCGCTTTCGATCACGGCGCAGATGCGGCATAAGCGGCAGAACAACCTATTGCGTGCGATCGAAGCATTGCGGATGCATGCCGCGGAGAACGGGCACTGGCCGGAGAAATTGAGCGACGTGACGATTGTGCCCATGCCGATCGATCCGTTCACGAACGGGCCATTTGAATATTCGCTGAAGGATGGTGTTGCGGCGCTTTCGACACCCCATGATAAAACGTGGAGTGTGGGAGAGGGCGCGGCGCGGTATGAACTGACTCTGCGTACGCCGGCAAAATGAGCGATCGCGGTTCGGCACGGCTCGGCGGGAGCCTCGCCGTCCCCAGCGATTCATTATCCGGGGGCTCGGCGGCCTCGACTCCGGCCACCCGGCCGCTTTTAGCTGCGCCCTGCATTCTGCGCCCTACATGCTGCTCTGATTGCACGATTTGCCGGCTTTGCGGCATAATGGAATTAAGAGGAGAGATCGCGCCTATGCCCGGCTGGTTCCGTTTTCCGCTGCAATTGTTGGTCTTTGCGCTAGCGATCGGTCTGGGAATGCTCTGGATCGACGGGTTGCTGCCGACGCAAGCCGGCGACGACCCGCCATCATCCGCGCCAGCCACAGCCGCAACGCCCGGGGAAAAATCGCCCCAATCGGCCGGCTCGGAAACAAAATCAGCCGCCCAGCCGATGGAGTCTGAAGGCAAACCCGGCGGCGGCGCCAAGCCGATTGCCGCGCTGGGCAAAGCGGCGCCGGAAACGGCCGAGGATCTGGCGGCGATCCAAGAGGCCATCGAGCAGGTAGTGAAAAAAGATCTGCCCGCCGTGGTGGGCATCGATATCAACGGCGTGGAAGGAAGCGGAGTGATTGTGACCGAAGACGGCTACGTGCTGACGGCCGGCCACGTTTCCGGCATGCCTGGACGCGATGCCTATGTGATCCTTCCCGACGGCAAACGACTGAAAGCCAAGACTCTGGGCGCCAACGAATCGGTCGACAGCGGCATGATGAAAATCACTGAACCCGGCCCATGGCCGCATGCGGAAATGGGCCGATCGGGCAACTTGAAACCGGGCGAATGGTGCGTGGCGCTGGGGCATCCGGGTGGATTTCAACGCAATCGTCCGCCGCCGGCGCGGGCAGGCCGCCTGGTGATGGTGCGCAGCGATACGATCTGGACCGATTGCCCGTTGACGGCCGGCGATAGCGGCGGACCGCTGTTCGATTCGCAAGGCCGGGTGATCGGCATTCACAGCCGCATCAGCGATTCGCTAATCGCCAATTACCATGTGCCGATCGACAACTACCGCGACTCGTGGGATCGGCTGGCAAAAGGCGAATCGTGGGGAGGCGAACCGCCGCGCGGCGGGCCGATGTTGGGCATCAGCGGCGAATCGCACGATAAAGGCTGCCAGATCGTCAACGTCTTCAACGGTTCGGCGGCCGAAAAGGCGGGTCTGAAGGTCGATGACATCGTGACCGAACTTTCCGGCGAAACCGTAGGCAGCATCGAGGGTTTACAATCGTTGGTCGCCAAGCACAAAGTCGGCGAGGAAGTAACCCTAACGGTGCTCCGCGGCGGCCAGAAAATACAGTTGAAAGCGAAGCTGGAAAAGCGAGAATAATATTCGTGGTAAGATGTATGTAGTCAGTTGCCTGCGAGTTGAACCGGCTCGCGCCCGTTGGCCGGTTTCGTGAGTTCCAATCACCCGCGGTTTGTCCAATCCAATCATGAACCCGCTACGATCGAAGGTCGCCGCGTTGGCGATCGCGAGCCTTTTTCTGGGCCTGCTGACGGTTGCCCACTCTGCCGATCGCCTGCCGGCCAGCAGGCTGCGCGACGGCAAAGATGTTCGCACCGCGTACGTGAGCGTGGTGGCCTCGGCCGACCAGGCCACCGTTCGGATTCTGAGCGGGGGCAAAGAATCGGCGCTGGGCACCGTGGTCGATGCGGACGGCTATGTGCTCACCAAATACAGCGAATTGCGCGATCCTGTGACATGCCGCCTGGGCGACGGCCGCACCGTGACAGCCAGCGTCGTGGGCCATGATCCGCAGCTCGATCTGGCAATGCTTAAGATCGAAGCCGATAAGCTGAAGGCCGTTCCTTGGGCCGAGGGCACGATCGATCCGACCGTGGGGCAACTGGTGGCCACCGCGTCGCCGGGCGATTTGCCGCGGGCGGTGGGCGTGATCAGCGTGCCGCGGCACCGCGTGCTGCCGCGCAGCGGTGTGTTGGGAATCCAACTGGAGCACGCCGACGGGAGCGCGAAAATTACGCTGGTGTTTCCCGGCAGCGGCGCCGCCGAAGCCGGCCTGCAAGCGGGTGATATCGTGACTCAAGTGGCCGACAAGTTGATCGACACGCGCCAGACGCTGATCGAAATCATCCGCCAGTACAAGCCGGGAGATACGGTGCCCCTGCACGTCACTCGCGGCGACAAGGAAATGCAGATCACCGCCACGCTATCGACGCCGGGGCGCGTCGGCAGCCGCAGCGAGCAGATGAACAGCATGGGCGGCTCGTTGAGCCGCCGCGCCGCCGATTTCCCCGTTGTGATCCAACACGACACGGCACTGCGCGCCGACGATTGCGGCGGGCCGTTGGTCGATCTTTCGGGAAAAGCGATCGGGATCAACATCGCGCGGGCCGGGCGCACCGAATCATACGCCCTGCCGGCCGATCAAGTGCTGCCGCTAATCGCCGAAATGAAAGACGGCAAGCTGGCTCCCAAGCACGCCTTGCCGAAGGCCAGCGAGTAAGCGGCCGGAGCACCTGGTTCGGTTTTCTCCGAGATCGCTGTGGCGATTTTCCGGAGGGCGTTGCCCGCCGGCTAGTTCGCTTTAGCAGTGCGAGATTTTCTGCTTCGTGCGGCCGATTCGACCCGATTTGGCGCGATTTGCAGTACAATGGTCTGATGGCATGGGCAAGGCCGACATGTTGAGGCGCCCGGCATCGAGGCGCCGCGCCAGAGGGACTTTTTCATGTGCAGCCGCCGTCACCGAGCGTTTACCCTGGTCGAACTGCTGGTGGTGATCGGCATCATTTGCATCCTTACGTCGATGCTCCTGCCGGCGGTGCAAGCGGCTCGCGAAGCAGGCCGCCGCGTGCAATGCGCCAACAATCTCAAGCAATTCGGCCTGGCGATGCTGAATTACGAGGGGGCGGCCAAGTGCTTCCCCGCGGGCGTCGTCACCGATCCCACGGGCAGTCAGGTTTACGGAAATGCGTTTACGGCACTGTTTCCGTTCCTTGAAGAAACCACGCTGCATTCGCTGTGGGACCAAAAAAAGACTTACGGCCAGCAGAACCCGCAAACTGTGGCCGCGATTGTGACGAGCTTCGTGTGTCCCACGAACGACCAACAAAATCCAATTGCGCTGCCAGCGCTCAGCACTTTCGGGATGCCGACGTCGTACGGTGTCACCGATTATGTGCTTTGCAAAGGCTCGACCGATACGTGGTGTGCAAACGGAAGTGCGATCCCTTACCAGTGTCGTGGATTTTTTTATCCGAATTTGAAAACGCGCGCCAGTGAAATTCATGATGGCCTGAGCAAGACGATGGCCATGGGCGAAGGGGCCGGCGGATTTCGATGGCCTCTATGCCACGGCAAGAATTGCCCGACGCCGCTGGCCGTGCCGATGGGGCCCGCCCCCGCATCCGACAAGCCGCCGCCCACCTTCACCCCCGTGGCCACCAACGAATGGGCCATCGGCGAGGCGGGAAACATCAGTTTTGCCACGATCGGCCAATACTCCAGCGGCATTTGGGGCTGCACGGTCGAGCCGCTGAACAAAACGCCCGTGAGCGATTCCTGGGTCGACGTTTCGGCGCCCAACGACTGCCGCTGCAGCACCGACGGCGGTCCTCACTACACCGCCAGTTTCCGCAGCGATCATCCCGGCGCCGCACAATTTCTGTATGCCGACGGTTCGGTTCAATTGCTGATGGACCAGATCGACCTGACCACGTACCGCGCACTTTCGACCATCGCCGGGTCGGAATTGGTCAACTCGCCGTAATCGGGGCGGCGCCTGCCACTTGGCGACACTGCCACTTGGCGAGACTTTCGGCCGCCGATCAAGAACTCGCGCCGACTTGCACGGGCGGCTGCAGGCCGCCGGCGGCCGCCATGGCGCGAATGTCTTCGGTGATCTTCATCGAACAATACTTCGGGCCGCACATGCTGCAGAAGTGGGCGCTCTTGAACGTGTCTTGCGGCAACGTTTCATCGTGCATGCGCCGGGCGGTTTCGGGATCGAGCGCCAGACGGAACTGCTCGTTCCAATCGAAGGCAAAGCGGGCGCGGGAAAGCGCATCGTCGCGCTCCTGCGATCGGGGGCGGTGGCGCGCCACGTCGGCGGCGTGGGCGGCGATTTTGTAGGCGATCACCCCCTGTTTCACGTCGTCCAGTTCCGGCAGGCCGAGATGCTCTTTCGGCGTCACGTAGCAGAGCATCGCCGCGCCGTGCCAGCCGGCCAGGGCGGCGCCGATCGCGCTGGTGATATGGTCGTAACCCGGCGCGATGTCGGTCACCAACGGACCGAGCACGTAGAAGGGGGCCTCGTCGCACAGCTCGGCTTCCTTGCGCATGTTCATTTCAATTTGGTCCATCGGGATATGGCCCGGGCCTTCGACCATCACTTGCGTGCCTTTGGCGCGGCCGCGCTTGGTCAGCTCGCCCAGCACCTCCAATTCGGCGAATTGGGCCTTGTCGCTGGCGTCGGCGATCGAGCCGGGGCGCAGGCCGTCGCCGAGGCTCCAAGTGACGTCGTATTGGCGCATGATATCGCACAGGTCGTCGAAGTGCGTGTAGAGCGGGTTTGGCTGCCGGTGGGTCATCATCCATTTGGCGATCAGGCTGCCGCCGCGGCTGACGATGCCCGTCACGCGTGGCATGGTCAGGTGCAAATGTTCCAGCATCACGCCGCAGTGGACCGTCATGTAATCGACGCCCTGGCGCGCCTGGTGCTCGACCATGTCGAGAAAATGCTGGGCCTTCATCTCCTCGATGTTGCCGCCGAGCTCCTCGAGCATCTGGTAGATCGGCACCGTGCCGATGGGCACCGGCGAGGCGTCGATAATGGCCGCTCGGATGTGGTCGATGTCCTTGCCGGTCGAAAGATCCATTACGGTGTCGGCGCCGAAGTGGACCGCCATGTGGAGCTTTTCCAACTCTTGATCGATGTTGCTGGTGACCGCCGAATTGCCGATGTTGGCGTTGATTTTGGTCGCGGCCGCCACGCCGATGCACATCGGTTCCAGGCGCTTGGCCAGGTGCACCGAGTTGGCCGGGATGACCATCCGCCCCCTCGCCACCTCGCTGCGAATCAACTCCGGCTCGAGCCCTTCGCGGCGGGCGACAAATTCCATTTCGGGCGTGATCTGGCCGGCACGGGCGGATTCAAGCTGTGTCATGGCGCACTCCGTTAATTAGGATAAAGGCACAGCGGTAAAAGCAGCGGTCAGCGCCCATCCTATCGCTGCGGTGCTAAATGTCAATTCGCCCGCCAATCGCACGGCGGCATGCAGCGCAGACGTGCGTGCCGTCGTCGCTATAATCCACGCTTTGCTTCGCCGTCGCAGCCGACCCAGCAGGTGACCTATGGCCAACCCGATTATTCTGCCCGAACTTCGCTTGATGCTCGCCGAAGGGGACGAGCAAGGCCTGCGCGACGTGGTGATGGAGCTGCACCCGGCGACGGTGGCCGATTTCACCGAAGGCCTCACGGTGGACGAAACGTGGAAAGTATTGGCCAGCGCACCGCTGGCTCGGCAGGCCGAAGTGTTCGCGTACTATCCGATTGAAAAGCAAGTGGAAATGGTGTTGGGAAGCGGCCGCGAACGGATGGGCCGCCTGCTGGAGGAAATGGCCTCCGACAACCGCGTCGATCTGCTGCAGCACTTGGATCCGCAGGTGGTCGAGGAATTGCTGCCGCTGGTGGCCAAGGCCGCGCGGCACGACATCCGCATGCTGCTGTCATATCCGGAGCATAGCGCGGGCAGCGTGATGACCACCGAATACGCTTCGCTGCCGGCCAACATCACGGTGGCCGACGCGCTGCACAGGCTGCGGGCCGAGGCGCCCGACAGCGAGATGATCTACTACATCTATGTCGTGGACGATCACCGCCACCTGCTGGGCTTCGTTTCCTTGCGCGATTTGATCCTCGCCAAGCCCAACACGCACGTCGAAAAGCTGATGGAGCGCGACATCATCAGCGCGAAGGTGACCGAAGACCAGGAAGAAGTGGCCAAGAAGATGGCGCGATACGACTTTCTGGCCATCCCGGTGGTCGATGAGGAAAACCACCTGGTGGGCATCGTGACGCACGACGACGTGATCGACGTCGTGGTGGAAGAGGCCACGGAAGACGCGTATCGCATGGGGGCCGTCAATGCCCTGGAGCAGAACTATCTTGACGCGCCGTTCGTCACCGTTTGGCGCAAGCGTCTGGTATGGCTGGCGTGCCTGTTCATCGCCGAGCTGTTCACCTTCACTGCGCTTTCGCACTTTGAAGATCAAATTGCCAAGTTGGTCGTGCTGAGCTTGTTCGTGCCGCTGTGCATTTCCACGGGTGGAAATTCCGGGTCGCAGGCTGCCACGTTGATTACGCGTGCCGTGGCGCTGGGGCAAATTCGCGCCAACGATTGGTGGCGCGTCTTCCGCCACGAGATCATGATGGGACTGGCGCTGGGGCTGACGCTGGGCGCGATCGGCGTGCTGCGCGGCGCTGCCACGCCCGAGTCCACGCGCGATGCCAGTCGGGAAGTGCCCGAATCGTTTCAAATCCACACGCCGGACACATCGCCGCTGACGCTGGACGATCGTGGTCGCATCCTCGTGCCCAAAGGATCGGAGCAAACGGTGAAGGCGACATTGACGCAGCACGAGCACATCTCGCTGCCGGCCGGGCAAACCACCGTCATTCCGACTGCGAACTCGCAGGGTATCTATGAATTTCCCGCCAGGTGCATCGTCAGCACCGCGCCGGTGAACCGCTGGCAATTGGCCATTGTGATTGGCCAGGCGGTGGCCGCCATCTGCTTGTGGGGCACGATTGTCGGCTCCATGCTGCCGCTGGCGTTCCGCAAAATGGGCATCGATCCCGGCTATGCCTCCAGCCCATTTGTCGCGACGTTCGTCGACGTCACAGGGATTGTGATCTACTTCAACATCGCGCAGATTTGGCTGGGGCTGTAGCAATCGCTCGATTGTGGCGTTGCGAATTCGCGCTGTTGCGGCGAAAAAGCGCGGGTGTGAAAACGCAGCGCCGCCGCTAAGTGTGGCCCGCTATGAGCTTGCCGGAGGTCGGCAAAGTTTTTTCGGCGTGAATAAACCGGCCGTCGCGCCCCCACGTATCGGAACTAAAGTCCAACCGCGCGCCTGCTTGCAAGAATAGTGCGGTCTGATCGCCGCTTCATCATAACTCCTCCTACTTTCTCGATTGCTTCATCCAGGAGCCATACGATGGCGTTCCGCATTTTTCCGTTGCGTGAGCTCAATGAAACCCCGTCTTCACAACTTTCCCGAGAAAACTGCGAGAAGCGCCCGAAGAAAGACACCCGTCGCAAGCAAAAGCGCCGCGCCACGTTGGAAGTGCTCGAGCCCAAGGTGGTGCTGGCCGCCAATGTCGTGGCCGCCTACACCGTCACGCAGGATTGGGGCACCGGCTTCGAAGGGCAAATCAAGCTTTCCAGCCAGCAAACCACCGCCATCTCCAACTGGTCGCTGGCGTTCGACTACGGCGCGCTGATCACGCAAATTTGGGACGGCAAGATCGTCAGCCATACCGGCACGCACTACGTCATCAGCGGCGCAGGATGGAACAACACGCTGGGGGCCAAAGGGACCGTGTCGTTCGGCTTTGTGGCCATGCCGGTGGCCAGCCCGACAAGCCCGACGAATTACATGCTCAATGGGCAGCCGTTGTCGGGCGGTTCAACGCCGCCGACGCTTCCCAGTCTCAACGTGAGCGACGTGACAATTAGCGAAGGCAACAGTGGCAAAAAGAACGCGGTGTTTACAGTCACCATGTCGGCCGCCTCGAAAAGCAGCGTCACGGTGAACTACGCCACGCGCAATGGCACGGCGACTTCCGGCAGCGACTTCACGGCGGCCAGCGGCAAGCTGACTTTCAGCGCCGGGCAAACCAGCAAGACCATCAACATCGCTATCCTCGGCGATTCGATTTACGAGCCCGACGAGACGTTCTTCCTCGATCTCTCGGCCGTCAGCGGGGCCATTTTGGCTCGCACGTCCGCCACCGGCACGATCACCAACGACGATCCCGCGCCTCCGCCGCCGGTCGATCCGACCAATCCCACGAGCGGCCTGCCCGCCACCATCACGTTCACCAACACCAATGATTGGGGCAGCGGCTTCAACGGCGACGTGGCGATCAAGAATACGGGCACGAGCACCGTGAAGAATTGGACGCTGCAATTCACCTTCGCCGGCACAATTTCATCGATCTGGAACGGCTCGATTGTCAGCCACGCCGGCAATACGTACGTCGTGCAAGGGGCCAGTTGGAACGCCGACATCGCGCCGGGCGCGTCGGTCGATTTCGGCTTCACCGGCAGTCCCGGCGGCGCTTCGGCCGTGCTTTCCAACTATGTGCTGTCCGGCACTCTGGTAAGCGGCGGCGGCAGCACCGGAGGCGGCGGTTCGACTGGCGGCACGACGGGAACTACCAATGCGCCGATTGCGTCTTCAACTGTGAATTGGGCGGCGCACTATTACGCTCCGTATGTCGATTCGACGCTTTGGCCCCTGTACGACTTTGTGAGCACTGCCAAATCGTCCGGAGTGAAATTCTTCACGCTGGCCTTCATCACGGCCGATTCTTCGAACAACGCTGCCTGGGGCGGCTACAAAGAGTACGACGTCGGCACCACCGATTTCGACGCCCAAATGAAAACCAACATCACGGCGCTGCGCCGATCGGCGGCGACGTGATGGTCAGCTTCGGCGGCGCAGCGGGCCAGGAACTGGCGCAGGTGATCACCAACGTGAGCGATCTGACGGCCGCCTATCAATCGGTCGTCACCGCCTACGGCCTGACGCACATCGATTTCGACATCGAAGGGGCCGCCGTGGCCGACAAGGCCAGCATCGACCGACGCTCGCAAGCGATCGCCCAAGTGCAGCAAGCCGCCGCCGCGGCCGGACACAAGCTAGACGTGTGGTTCACCCTGCCGGTGCTGCCCACCGGACTCACCGCCGACGGCTTGTACGTGGTCACCTCGGCGCTGAAGTACGGCGTGAACATCGGCGGCGTGAACATCATGACGATGGACTACGGCGACTCGGCCGCGCCCAATCCGGCGGGGCACATGGGGGATTACGCGATCCAGGCCGCCAACAGTTTGTTCAGCCAATTGAAGACGGCCTACAACGGCGCGCTGACCGACGCACAATTGTGGGCGAAGATCGGCGTGACGCCGATGATCGGCATGAACGACATGACCAACGAAGTGTTCACGCAGTCCGACGCGCAGCAATTGCTCACGTTCGCCCAGCAGCACGGCATGGGGCGGATCTCGATCTGGTCGCTGAACCGCGACTACCAGAATTCAGCCGGCGCGTTGAACCACGTGGATAACTTCAGCAGCAGTCTGGTGCAAACCTCGCTGGAATTCTCGCTGATGCTGAATCAATTGACGTGACGGAGGCGGCGACTACTTAGCGTCGGCGCCCACGTTCGCCACGCGCCGCAGCACTTGCGCGTGCAGGTCGGCGGCCCAGAAGTGCGTGAGCGCTTCGAGCTTTTCGGCCAGGTCGCCACCGGCGCACATTTGGGCGATTTCGTAAAGCTGCACGCACGGGGTCGCATCGATTCCTTGCGAGTTCAGCGTTGCGATGTCGCGGCGCGTTTGATCGGCGGCGAACTGGAGCCAGTCGGCCAGGACCCCTTCGCGTGCAATGGCCACGATGTTGGCTTCGTCGTCCAGCTCGGCCCCCAGTGAGTAATATTTGGCCAACAAGCTGGCGGCGCGGGTGTGCACATACAAGCTGGTCGATAGATAGGCGTAGGTGTAGGCGTCTCCCTCGCCGAAGTAATCGTGCAGCCGCGGAAAGATCGACTCGCTGGCGGTGCGCAGCAGCGCGTATGCCATGTCTTTGGCCATCAGGTTGTCGCGAAACTGCTCCACTCCCAGCGCAGCGGCTTTGGCCCCGCTTTTGACGATCAAGGCGTCGAACACGCTGTCGTTGGCCTCCGAGGCGCGGCGCAAATAGTCGCTGATCTCGCGCCAGGGGGCATGCTGCGGCAGCGGCGTGCCGCCGTAGCCGGCGCCCAAATCCAGATAATCCCCCGCCACCTTGAGGTCCAGCCAGGAAATGATCTGATAGGTGGCCGCCAAGAGCGCCTGCGCGTTGGCGGTGTCGGATTCTTTCTCCGGAAGCTTCGCCAATAGTTCCTTCGCCGAGTATTGCAGGCTGAGCGCCTCGAGAAATGCGTCGCAGGCGTGGAAGTACATCAGCAGTTGATCGGAAGTCTTTGGAGTTTCTTCGCGCATCCGGCCGGCCATTTGCTGCACTTCTTTTTCCAGCCAATTGTTCTTGCGCACGCGCTTCACGGCGGCGTCGTAACCGCCTTCGCCGTAGGCGTGGAGATAGCGCCCCGCTTCCAGGGCCAGGTATCCGTAAATGGCTGACTGGACTTGCCGCCAAAAAGCAGCAGCGAGCTTTCCGTCGGTTTGCAATTGCTTCGCTAGCTCGCCCACGTCGATCGCTTTCTTGTACAAAAGCGCGCATTCCGGTGTGAGCTGCTCTTGCCGCGGAATCTTGGCGTAAGCGTCGCTCGAGGTGGCATGCAATTTGCGCCAGCCGTCGATCTTCTTCTCCACCTGCTTCTGCACGTCCGCGGAAATCCGCGGCAGATCGGCCGAAGGGGCGCGCGGCAAGGTATCGTTGGTCATCAAATGGTAGGCCGTGTAGATATCCAACACCGGCCGCACTTCGACTCCCAGCATGCGGCCATGCTCCACCAAATCGACTTTGTCGCCGTTGGCCGCGGTTTCCGAAGGAATGCCGGCCGGAATCAACACCAGCTTCATTCCCTTTTGGGCGGCGCCTTCGATCTTGAAGCGAATGCCGCCCACCGGCCCAATCGTGCCATCGGGATTGATGGTGCCGGTCATGGCCGCGTCGGGCTTGGGCGTATCGCCGCGCACGGCGGCCAGCACGCCGATGGTCATCAGCGCGCGGCGCTGGGGCCGTCAACCTTGCCTTCGTACTCAAACGAGACGTGCATCGCGCGGGGATCGAAATCGCTCAGTAGCGCCGCGGTAATGGCGGCGGTCCACCCGGCGCTTCGCCACGAATCGCCGGTGCCGCCGGCCTCGGTTTCAAAGAAGCCGACGCGGACTTTGCTCCCCTCCGCGCCACCGGCGGTGACGCTGACCGGGGTGCAGAAGCCGGTTTCGCTGCCGTCTGCTTCCTTGCTGACCACGAGCACGTTCACCACCACCGTGCGCGGCTGATTGACCGGCGGCTGCTGGGCAGGCACTGGACTTGGCTCGAAAAGCAGCGCGCATACGGCCAACAGCAGGCAGATTGGCAACCGCTGCGAGTAGCGTCGCATCGCAAAGCCTCGAAATGCGGATCGATCCAATGCGGCAAAGGTTTCGTCTACTATAACCAACCGGCGTTCATTTCCCATTGCCGAATTTTCGGCCCAGTGCGTCGGCAACTTTGCGGCACGTTTCCATCGTCTGGCGAAACTGATCGAAATCCAACGACTGGTTGCCGTCGGAGAGCGCGTTTTCCGGATCGGGATGCACTTCAATGATCAGCCCGTCGGCGCCGGCGGCGACGCTGGCGGCGCACATCTGCGGCACCAGCCACGTGTGCCCCGTGCCGTGACTGGGATCGACCACGATCGGCAAGTGCGTTTTGCCGTGCAGATAAACCACCGTGGCCAGCGGCAGCGTGAAGCGCGTGTGATTTTCGAACGTGCGAATGCCGCGCTCGCAAAGCATGACCTGCTGATTGCCGGCGTCCAAAATGTATTCCGCCGCCAGCAGCAGTTCTTCGACCGTGGCGCTGGGCCCGCGCTTCAGCAGCACCGGCCGATCTGTCTTGCCGGCCGCTTCCAGCAGGCGATAGTTCTGCATGTTGCGGGCGCCGATTTGCAGCACGTCGGTGTAGCGCGCCACGAGGTCCATGTCTTCGTTGGCCATCACCTCGGTGACGATCGCCAGTCCGGTGGCGTCGCGGGCGGTGGCCAGCATTTTCAGTCCATCTTCCTTCAATCCCTGGAAGCTATAGGGGCTGGTGCGCGGCTTGAAGGCTCCGCCGCGCAGCGCCGTGGCGCCGGCGGCTTTTACCGCCTTGGCCGTGGCGAGAATCTGCTCCTCGCTTTCCACTGAACAGGGTCCGGCGATGATGCCGACCGTGCCGCCGCCGACGGTCAGGCTGCCGGCGCGGACCACCGTGGGTTCGGATTGCACTTCACGGCTGGCGATTTTGTAGGGGGCCAAGATGGGCACCACTTCGGCCACGCCGGGACCGCTTTCGAGCGATTCCTTATGGGTTTTGCGATCGTCGCCGACGACGGCGATGACAGTGCGTTCCGTGCCGTTGATCACGTGCGGCTTCATGCCCAACTGCTGAACGCGACCGACCATGTGCTCGATTTGCTCGAGCGTGGCATCTTTTTTCATGACTACGATCACGGCTGTGGTTCCTGTATGGAAAGTAAGTTGGAATGCAAACAAAAAAAGCCCCGAGAGCCGGTTTTCACCAGGTCTCGGGGCTTGTAGGCCTTATGGCTTGTGAGGAACGGTTACAAACCTCCTCCGGCCCCGCTACCTGGCGGGCTAAAGTAAAACCAAAACGCAAATATCGCAACCGTGTTCCTCATATCCGAATTGTCCCATCCCGCGGCGGGCAACGCAAGGGCGTTTTGCCCGCATTATTTTCGCTTGCGCAGCGATGCCAGAAATTCCTCGACTTGTCCTTGCACGTTCTGCGAGGCGCGGACAATTCAGCGCGCGGCCGGGAATATCGAAATAGATCGCGCCTTTGGTCGGATCCTCGCCCCAGGTGTCCGGCTGCACTTTGCTGGAGATGCGCTGCACGAGCGAATATCCCGCCGCATTATCAATTGCCAGATCACGGACCGGGTAAAACTCTATGTCCATCCGCTCGGTCAACGCTTGCGGCGTGGTGATTTCAATAGTCTTTTCGTCGATGGCGCGCCAAGCCAATTCCAAGGGCGCGACGATTTCGTCCAACACCTTAGCAAGCGGCGTGCCGTCGGCCACCACGGTGCACTCGCTGTCGGCCGAGATCCCTTGCGAGGCCAAGGCGGCGTGGTCCACGAGCAGCGTCACGCCGGTTTTGGCGCGCAGCCAACTCGCGACGTCCGACAGCGGCTGCGGCGCGCCGAAATTCGCCGTGACCGGCTTGTTCAAAATCTCGTGGGCCTTGTCCAGATGCGTGGTCAGCACGAATCGGGCCGGGTCGAAGCTGCTTTTAATCGCCTTATCGCGCGCGACGCGCAGCTTTTCGCAGAACGTCAGGATCGCCAGATGCGCCGGATCATATTGTTGAACAACGAGCGCATCGCCGCCGGCCACGATGCTGGCCCTTCCGCCGGCTTGCTGCCACGTCTCAGGCGCCACCATCCGCCGCACGAGAGCCGCCAATTCCGCAAGCGCCTGATCCTTGCCGTCGGTCAAATCGCCCACAGCGTAGCGGACCTGCCGCATGTTTTCCTGCGGAGAGTAACCGACGACCAACTGCCCCTCGTGCGTCTGATAGCCCAAGTGCAGCGGCTCCAGCGCCGCGTCCAGCGCGCCGGCAACCGTGGTCTCGCCCAACTTCACGCGCACGAGAACCGAGGCTGATTGACCCAGCTCGGTGACCGCCTCAGCGTCCAGAGTGATCGGAATGGAACTCAACTGGCTCACCAGATCGAGATAGGCCCAAAGCGGCATCTGACGCACCTCGATTCCCGACAGCGTATCGGCCAGATGCACATCGACGTTCACCGGGCGCGGCGCGATGCGCTGCAGCGGTTTGGTGGCCAGCGCGGCGGCAGGGGCGGTCGGCTCGGGGGACGGAGGGACCTTCGAGGTCTCGGGGCCGACTTCAGGCGCCGGTGTTTCCATGGCAAATGGATTGTCTACGTTCGAGCGCTCTTGGCGCGGCGGCGGCGCAGGCTGCGGTTTGCTTTCCGCTTGTAGTTGCGGCGCTGCGTTCACCGGCTCTTCAGCGCGCGGCTTCGGCTCTAGTTCAGTGGTGGCCGAGGGCGCTGGTTTATTCACCGGCGGCTCTGGCTTTGTTTCTTCAGTCGATGCCGTCTCGGCTGGAGTCTGCGCCGGCTGCTCTGGAGCCGTCGCGGCGGGGGGCGCGCTATGCACCTCCGAGTCCTGCGCTGGCGGACGTTCGTGGCTCGGCGCCATCATGCGCACGGCGAAAATCAAAAAGCCCGCCGCCAGGGTGAGCAAGACGCCCGGCAAAAACCAATGTGGCCACGGGTTGGCCAAAGCATGTTCTTCGGCCTCGTCCAGGCGTTCTGCGATGGCCAACGCCACAACGGGCGCTCCCGGCGCGTTTGCGGAAATCTCGGCTGCCGGGGCTGCGCCGGCCATCGTGGGCACTTCAGTACTCATTAGCTTCTTGGAGACAGAACTACTGCCAGGCGCCACGGCTTCGCTGGCATCTTCCACCGAAACTGCGCCCGATGACTTCAATGGCAACGACGATTCGGTAACCGTCGCGGCGGTCATCTTGACCGACGAGCTCGATGCCGTTTCGCCGGCCACAGCGGCACTGTAACCAGTGGCGCTGGGACTTGGCGGTGGTTCGACCAGCACCATGCTGCCGCATTTCGGACAGGAGAGAATCTGTCCGATCGCCTCGGGATCAACGACCCGAAGGTTCCGCCGGCACGTCGTGCATTGGATCGTGAACGGTGTCACATGGGCCTCTCGTCGGTTCACTTGCGCTTGGGAGTGTCCAACTCCGGCGGCAGCTTATCTCCTCGCTTTTCGGCGGCTTTGCGAGTGGTGATAAACAGCATCTCCTCGCCCCCCGGGGCGCGCGGTTTGACCACATATACTAGTTTACCGTCGGGATTCGCTTGCAACATAATCTTCCGCAGGATTTCCACGGCCGGCCGATTTTTTTCGTCCAAGCCGAACGATTGATTCTTGGTAATCCCCTCCAGTTGCAGATCGCCCCCCAAAATCTGGACTTTCACGCCGATATCATCCCCCAGCAATTGCAGCGCCTTTTCCAAGGTCTCGCGGACAAAAACCAACGTGGTCACGTGCTGGAGCCTTTGGGCTACTGTTTCCCCCTGGTTGGATCCGCCAGCACCGCTGCCTGCGGCTGAAGTGCTAGCCGATTCGGCCAGCGCCAGTTCGCCACCCATCAGCAGATTATGCGCCGCTTGCGTCGGCAGATAGCAGCGCAGCACGGCCTGGTCGTTCTGGCGCCTGCGCGGGTGAATTCGGTGAGCACGCGAATCATTTGCGGAAATCGCTGCAAAATTTGCTTTCCGTACTGCTGAGGTTCCAGGGCTGCCAGGGCGCTGTCCACTGCCGGAGGCAATTTTGCCACCCGCTCAAGGAATTGCTGGGCAACCGAGTCTGGCGCACTGCCGATCGGTCCTAACGTGCAAAGTTCCATAAACAAGTTGTCTTTCGTCAGATGCGCGCTGAACATCGCTGCCCGGCAATCGTCCGGCAAGAAGGCGCGCATCGGGGCCAGCAATGGTTGCAGCTCCCCGGGAAAAAAATAATGACTTTGCTGATAGAGAAATGCCGGCGCAAATAGAAAAACAATCTGGCGGCTGGCGTCGCTGGCCAAAAGTATTTTCTCGACGGCGATCCGCAGCGGCGGGGCGACGCCCCCTTGCTCGGCCGATTCCTCCACCTCCTGTGCGGCGCCGGCGATCAAAGTTTTTCCGCGTTCCGCGCTTGGCAAGTACGCCGACCCAGTCGGCGTGGCATAGATTTCTTCGCCACTGTGCGTCTGGGGCGCTGCGCCGCTGGAAAGGGCTTTGAGTTTGTCTTGATCGAGCGGCTTGGCGAAACGGAAGATAAAAATCGGTTCAACCGTCGACGCATTCTCGGCGCTCATCCGCTCGACCCAAGCCACTGTCAACTGCTCGATCTCCTCCAGCGGCGCACCGGCCAACTGTTCCAATCGCTGCCGGGCGCTTTCGCCGTAGGGTCCCAGCGCGGCCAGCAGCTTTTCCCCCTCGGCCTGCCGCCACAAGTCGGCCGGCCGCACGATCAGAAATGCCTGCGCCCCCGGCGGCACATAGTCCAGCGACACCGGTGAGCCGCGCGTCGGCGATGCCCATAATGCGTGTTGGTCGTCAGTCGGCTTCTGGCTATCGCTGTCGGCGTCGGCAGAGCTTGTGACGGCCACCGGCGACTCGTGGCTTTCGCTGCCAGCTTGCGCCGGTCGCAGCTTCATTGGTATCCGAGCTCTCGGTGTCATTCTCGCCGCGCCTTTCGACGAATCCGAATCGGCCGGCGAATTGGCGGCAGTGTCCGTGGGCGCGCCAGCTTTCGACTTGTCCCCCTTCTTGATGAGGACCAAGGCCAGAACAATCAGGCCACCGATCATGCACAAGAGCAAGATGACCGTGGCCAACTGCAGACCGCTATTTTTTCGTGCTCGTCGGGTTCGCCCAGGCGCTGCGGCAATTGCATCGAAGAAGCCAAAATTGTCTGGCGCCATCGCCGGCGGCGGAAAATCGATGGGCGATTGGCTCGGCGCCGCATCCGTCGTTGGGCCCTCTGCACTGCTCAAATCCAACGGCGGCAGAGCCTGCAGCGGCGCAATTTCCTGCTCCGCGGCTGGCGCGGCTGCGACGGCGGGCCCAGCGCCGGCGGCGGAAGCCGGCTGCAGCAGTGCGCCAAGCGCCGCGGCCACTTGTTGCGGATTCTGAAAGCGGCGCGTCACGTCCTTATCCATCATTTGCGACACGACCTGGGCCACCCACGGCGGCACGCCAAACGTTTCCAGGGGCGCTACCCGGCTCGGCGGTGGCATGTTGCATGAGCTTGGCCGACACATCGGCGCCGGTAAACGGCGGCCGGCCCGCCATCAGATGAAATAGCGTGCATCCCAGCGAATAGATTTCCGTCTGCCAGGTGGGTCCGCCTCCCTTTTGGCCCGTCTCGGACGCCTGCCCTAATTCCGGCGCCGCGTAGTCGGCCAACATCAGCAGTCGGCCAGACGGATCGGGCTGGAGGAAATCGATCGGGCCCGGGACGACCGACGGATCGTGCGCCAGCGGCGGCAAGAGCAACTTGGCGTTGCCTTGCAGATCGATCCAGATGTTCGCGGGACAAATCTCGCCGTGCAATAATTTGAGTTCCGCCAGTCGTGATAAGCCCATCGCCATCTGCTGACCGATACTGCACGCTTCGCGCCAAGCAATGCGCCCTTCTGACAACCGGTCCGCCGCGCTGCGGCCCTCCAGATCCTCCAGGACCGTAAACTTGTATTGTCCCAAATCGATGAGTTGCACCACGCGGGTCAAATGCGGATGAACCGCCTGGCGGAATCGCGCCGTTTGCTGCACGACGCTCAACCACTCACGCTCGATTTGCGCCTGCGGTCCGGTGTGGAACGCCACGATGACTCGCTCGTGTGTCGGCAGATGCACCGCGCGAAAAACACTTTTGAATCGCACTGCCTCGAACCGGTCGTAGAGCAAATAATCGCCGAACACGAACGGCCCCGCGCGGCCCGACAGCAGCACCTTGGCCTGGTACAGGCTCAATAGCCCGTTGCTGGTCATCCACTGGGCCAGGGTGGCGGCATTGGCGTTGGAGTCGTCGCTCCCCTTCACATTTCCGAACATCTCCCGCAGTTGCTGCGCCTGCTGGGCGGACGCCAATCGGCTTTCCACCAACAGCCGCCAGAAGTCGGGGATCGGAATCGACATCGTCAAATTATCAATCGAGGGCGCGTGCTAGCCACCGCGGCGCAGGCACTGCCAGACCTTGGCAGCAGGCTTATTTTCCAGTGTAATGCAACAGGCTGCGCGTTGGCAGTGGCTTTAGAATCGGGCGGCGCCGGGCGACAGGCGCAGGCTGCCGGAGCGCCATCTACTTGTTGTGCAAGGCAGCGAAAGGTAAGATTTCGCGAATAACCCAGCGGCTCAACGTTTCAGCAACTTTGGATTGAAGTCAGCCCGATGCGCGCCTTCGACGCCACCCGATTGTATTTCGACCGCGCCGCCGATCATTTGGAGCTGACCGATAATATGCGGCGGTTGCTGCTTACGCCGCACCGTGAAGTGCAGGTCGAAATTCCCATCGAACTGGACAACGGCGAGCTGGCCACATTCATCGGCTACCGCGTGCAGCACGACAATTCTCGCGGGCCAATGAAAGGCGGACTGCGCTACCATCCGCAAGTCGACATGGACGAGGTTCGCTCGTTGGCGGCCTTGATGACCTGGAAAACTGGCGTCGTTGATCTGCCCTACGGGGGCGCCAAGGGGGGCATCGCCATCGATCCGCACAAGCTCAGTCATCGAGAACTGGAGCGGATCACACGCAAGTTTGTCGACGGCATTCACGACATCATCGGCCCCGACATCGACATTCCCGCCCCCGACGTCGGCACCAATGCCGAGGTCATGGCCTGGATCATGAACCAGTACGGCAAGTACCACGGCTTCAATCCCGGTGTTGTGACCGGCAAGCCCGTTGAGTTGTACGGACTGCCAGGGCGCGACGAAGCTACGGGGCGCGGCGTGGGGATCATCGTGCTCAAGTTGCTGGAGAAGCTGGGACGCAAACCGCAGGATACGCGCGTGGCGATTCAAGGCTTCGGCAACGTGGGGACGCACACGGCCAAATATCTGCAGGAGCACCAATGCAGCATCGTGGCGGTGAGCGGCACGGCCGGTGGTTTTTATCGGCCCAACGGTCTGAATCTGAAGGACGCGCTGGCGTACGTGGCCGAACACGGCAATCTGCGCGATTACAAAGGCGGCGAACACATCACCAACGAACAAGTGCTGGAGTTGGACGTGGAGCTGCTGGTGCCCGCGGCGCTGGGGGGCGTGGTGACGGGCGAAAACGCGCCGCGCATCAAGGCCGCCATCATCGCCGAAGGCGCCAACGGACCGGTGCATCCCGATGCCGATGAAGTTTTCGACAAAAATGGACAGATCGTGCTGCCTGATATCCTGGTGAATGCCGGCGGCGTGACCGCCAGCTACTTCGAATGGGCGCAAAACCGTCAGCACTATCGCTGGGATTTGAAACGGGTGCGGGAAGAATTGGAAAGCGTGCTCACCAAATCGTTCGAACAGGTTTGGGATTTGTCGAAGCGGCGCAAGATTTCCTTGCGCACCGCCGCGTATATTGTCGGCATCGAAAGAGTGGGCCGTGCGACCGTTTTGGGAGGGATTAGCTGATGGCGACGGATGTGAACCCTGATACACTGCACATGATTCCGCTGTTTCGCGGCATGAATGAGTCGGAGTTCCGGCAGATTGTGGAAGTCACGCGCGTGCGCAATTTCAGCGCCGGCGAAATGGTCGTCCGCCAGGGGGATAATTCGCGCGACCTGTGGGTCGTGCTCGAAGGCCAGTGCGAGGTGGTGCGCCAACTCAAGCCCGGCAAGGGCGAATCGCACGAACGGGAATCGCTGCTCTTGGCCGTGCTGGAGCCGCACACCCATTTCGGCGAGATGTCTTTCTTCCATCCCGCCCCGCACTCGGCTGACGTGCGGACCCGCAGCCAGGTCAAGCTGCTGCAAATCACGCATACCGCCTACGGCGACATGATCCAGGAACGAATGATGGCCGCGTACAAGTTGGCCTACAACGTGGTGCAGCAGATGGCCGAACGGTTGCGCAAGATGGACAACTGGATCGACGATCTGGCCAATAATTCTCCCACGGGCGGCAACACGGCCGAATGGAGCCACTTCCGTACCCGGGTGTTCAACGGCTGGTCGGTCCTAGGATAGCGCCCGGACGCCGGTGCTCGAAATCGCAAGACTGCGATCCCCCAGTCATGGAACGCTTAGCCGGGGTTCGACGGCGAGGGCCTGGAAGCTAAAAACGCCGTGGCTCGCTCCTGAATTTCTTCGATGCTCAGATTTTCTTTTTGCACGGCGATCCACCAGTCATTTCCCGCCACGTCGCTGACGCAGGCCACTCGGGCGCCGTAGTACATGTCGGCCGGTTTGAAGACGGATTTGCCCCCCGCCGCGAGGGCTCGCTTGTACGTGGAATCGACGTCATCGACACGTAGATAGAGCGAGCCGAGCTTCGGCTTCGCCGGGCTGGGCAATTCATGCACCATGATCAGCGTGTCCCCGATCGTCACTTCCGCGTGCAGCACCGTGCCGTCGGGTTTCGCTAGCCGGTCCTTCTCGACGGCGCCAAACGCCTGCATCAAAAAGTCAACCAGCCGCCCGCAGTTGGGCACTTTTAGATAGGGCGTGACCGTGTGGTAGTTGCCGGGTTCGGCCATGGGCTCATTCACTTTTGATGGGTTCAGACGCGGCAAGCTTCACGTTTTCGATTGAGCCGTTTTTCTTCAGATCTTTATCGAAATGCAGGGTGACGGTCAGCGGGACTGATTCCATTCCCTTGATTTTCGCGTCGGGGGGCGAACTATAGCCGGATCCCGGGTCGGTGACGACAATTTGCTTAACGTTGCCGTCTTCCACAATGGCGTAGCCTTCCGCGGATTTGGTTTTCCAGAGTTCACCCTTTTGCGGCTGATAGCGGTAGTAGTTGGAGACTTCATCGAGCCGGTCGTTGGTCACTCCCAGCGGCTTGAGCACTTTCATCAGCGCTTCCTTGTTGCTGCGGGCCTGTTCCGGCGAGGGTTTGCCGTCGCGCGCGGGCGTCACGCCGCGGAAAGCTTTGCGAAAGACCTCGGGCTTCACTCCCAAGCCCGCGGCCACCAAAACGATCGGCCGGCCATGATCCTGCGGATCGGTATCGTGGCCGCCGGAGAATGCCAGTGGTACCTTCATCACTTCGGCATGTGCGAGATTTGCGACGGTCAACGCGGCACTAACCAACATTAACGTAAGTCGCTTCCACATTGCTCACCTTTCAATGGGGCCGGGGCTACTAAGATTCGCGGAATTCCTTGGTGGGCACGAATACGGGCGGCTTGCCGCTGGCGCGCCGTGCCACAGATGACTCGCCGTTGTGAAACGCCTGATGCAGGGCGATGGTCAATAATGCGCTACCGACGGTGGCGAACGGTTTTTCCAAACCAGGCGGCGGGTTTTTGATGGGCTGGTCTAAATCCGCGTCCGTAAGCTTATCGACGTAGGCCAACGTCTTTCCTCGCAGTTCGCGATATTTGGCCACCACTTCTTCAAACGGGGGATACATGGCCGGATCGTCCGAAGGCTCGCTGCCGGCATCGAAGAGCGGCTTCCAAGGTTCGACGGGGTTTGGCCCGCCGAACAGAGTTTTGTGCAAGCGCCCTTCGACCACCGTGGTGTGCCCCAGCACCCACATCGCATGATTGGAGTTCTTATTCGCCCGCACCAGGGGGCAGTCTTTCATTTCTTCCAGCTTTCCCACCCAGCGGTCGGACATCGCCAGCGCCGCGCGAATCAAGTCGATGGCCTTCATGCTGACAACTCTTTGTTAGCCGGGGGCGCTGCCGGGGAATTGCGCCTCGATCCACGCCACAACTTCCTCGGCCACTGATTCCGTCGATTTGCCTTCGGTGTCGATTGCCGTGTCCGCGCATTGGCGATAAAGCGGCTCGCGCGCCGCCAGCAATTCGCGCACTTCCTTTAATCCGCCGTCGGCGGTGAGCTTCGGGCGGCTTGCCGGGGAGGCGGCATCTGCCGCGATTCGCTCGTGCAAAGTTTCCGGCGAGGCCTTCAGCCAAACGATCTTGCCTTGTGCCGGGCCGCGAGACGATCGCAGGAGCAGCCGATTTTTTTCTCGCACCACCACGCCGCCCCCTAGGGCCAACACTGCGCGGTCGTGCTGCACTAAATCGCCCAGCACCGCGGTTTCCAAATCGCGGAACCGCGGCTCTCCGTCGTCGGCAAAAATTGCGGCGATCGATTTGCCGGCCCGCAGCTCAATTTCCACGTCGGCGTCGGCCCAATCCCAACCCAATCGCAGCGCCGCCAACTGCGCCACCGCCGTCTTGCCCGAGCCGCGATATCCGATGAGTGCCAGGAACATGCTGAAATGATAAACGATGACAGGAACTTTGAGCAATGAACAGTGAACAATGAACTAAATGCATTGCCGTTCATTGCTCATCTTTCATCGTTCATCGTTTTGATTACACCCGCGCCGGTCCGATGGCCCGCTTCAGCGTGTCGCGCATCACTTCCCAGGGCGAATCCAAGCCGGTGAACAGCTTGAATTGCAAACTTGCCTGGCGAACGAACATCTCCACGCCCGTCACGACCGTGCATCCGGCGTTGCGCGCGTCCTTGATCAGGAGCGTATTTTCCGGATTGTACACGGTATCGAAGACGACCATCGCCGAATGCAGGCGAATCTTGTCGTAAGGGGATTCATCGACGTTCGGGTGCATTCCCACCGGCGTGCAATTGACGATGATCTGAGGCGTCATACCGTGGCGATTGTCCCAATCGACGGCGTCGCATTCCAGGGCCTTGGCCAGAAGCTGGGCACGGCGATAGGTTCGGCTGGCGATCAGAATCTGCGCGCCCGCACGCTTCAGCCCAAAGGCCAAAGCCCGCGCCGCCCCGCCGGAGCCCAGCAGCAAAACCTTTTTTCCCTGCAAACCGCCCGCCAGCGACTTTTGCGAATGCACGGCTCGTTCCAAGCTGTCCATGGCGGCGCGATAATCGGTGTTGTAGCCGATCACGTCGTCCCCTTCGAAAACCAGCGTGTTGGCCGCGCCGATGCCTTTGACCGCCGGATCGAACTTCGTCGTGCGCCTTAGTACCGCTTCCTTGTGCGGAATGGTCACGCTCAGGCCGCGGATGCCCAGTTCGCGGGCGGTCACCAAAAACGGATCCAAATGCTCGGCCGGCACTCGGAACGGCACATACACGGCATTCAATCCCGCCTTTTGCAGGGCCGCATTGTGCACCAGCGCGCTGAGGCTATGTCCGATCGGATCGGCGATCAAACCGTAAATGGTCGTTTCGCGGTCGATCGAATCGTATCGGTAGACGTTGGTCATTTCCTCGAAGCTCAACTGTCCCGGGGCCAAGAGCCGTTCTTGATGGAACGAGGCGTAGCTAAACGGCGAGCCGAATCGGCCGCACAAAATCCGCGAAGGCGTGCCCAAATCGCCCATGCACATGCCGACGGTGGGAATCTTGGCCGCCTCGACCATTCGCAGCATCCGCAGATTATCCTGCGGGCTATTGGCCATGGTGGCAATTTTAATCACATCCGCATCGAGCGCCGCCAACCGGGTGTACAAACCGGCTAGATCGTCGGGCGTTTGACGAAAGTCGTGATGACTGATAATTCGCTTTGTTTTTCCGTAACGGCGGATGGCGACTGCGGCATCTTCTTCCAGATCGACATAGTCCACGCCGTCGACGATCGCCGCTCGCAGGAGCATTTGGCGCTCGTCTTCGGTGCCGCGCCATTTGCCGCCGTCGGCCTCGCGCCGAATGGCGATCACTACCGGGCAGGGGCGCTCGGCCAGCAGGCGTTTCAGATTCACCTGGCCGTTGATGTAGTCCAGCCGCAGCTCGACGAGCTTTGCCCCCTGGGTGACCAGGTGACGATGCTCGGCGATCATGTGGCGATGGCGTCCGCGGCCGATGGAAACGCAGATCATCAGGAGTCAGGGGTCAGGAGTCAGGAGTCGGAATCAGACGAGCCCCCAATTATACTTCGCCGGGCGATCCCCCCGAAACGGGGCGCAGAACCGATCAGGTCCGGAGAAACTGCCGGTCCAAATCTTCGCGGGTAAACACCAGCGCCGTCGGGCGGCCGTGCGGGCAGTGGTGGCTGTCCTGCGCCAGATGCCGCAATTCGACCAGCGCCGCCACTTCCTCGGGAGAGAGCCGATCGCCTGCTTTGATCGCCGCCTTGCATGAGATCATGTGCAATAGTTCGTCGAGCATGTCGCGCCGATCGGGGGTTTTGCCGCCGTCGAGCAATTTTGCCACCAAATCGTGCAGCACTTCGGCCGGCCGGAAGTTCGCCAGCATCGCCGGATAGGATGTCACCAGAATCGTATCGCCGCCGAAGGCCGACACTTCCACGCCCAATTGAGCCAGCAATTCCTGGTTTGCCAACGCCGTGGCCGCCTCCGCTGGACTCAGATCAACCGCTTCCGGCACCAGCAATCGTTGTGTTTCGAGAGTTCCGGCCAGCACACGCTCGCGCAGCTCTTCGTACAGAATGCGCTCATGAAGCGCATGCTGATCGATCACAATCACTCCGTCTTCGCTCTCGGCAATCAGGTAGCGGTTGTGGACTTGCATCGCCGGCACTCCGGAAGGGGATGCCGCTGGCAGTCTCGAATGCGGTTTCGATTCACCAATGTGCGTCGCCGCCGGCGCCCGGAGATCGGCGCTATGCAGCAGTGGCGGCATCGGCCGCTCGATGCGAACCAACTCGAGCGGTTTGCGCTGGCCGCCGGTCCACGGATCATTGGCAATGCTTGGCGAACCGGCGGCCTGCTGTTCCAATTCGCCTTTCGCCCACGCCACGAGTTCCTCACGCTGCACCGCGGCAAGCTGTTCATCGATCGCTGAGGTTGGATCACCGGGGCTGAGGGGGACGGCGCCGGTGCGCAGCTTGGCGGTCAGATCGACGGTCAGGAATTTGGTGCGGATCGTTGCCAGCAGTTGGCTGTACAGTCTGCCGCCATCCTGAAAGCGCACTTCCTGCTTTGTGGGATGCACGTTCACGTCAACCGCTTCCGGCGGCATTTCGATGCGCAGGAATGTGACCGGATAGCGGCCGCTGAGCACCAGGCCGCGGTAAGCTTCGCCCAGCGCGTGCTGCAGCGAGCGATCGCGGATGGCCCGGCCGTTGAGAAACAGATACTGCATGCGGGGATGACTGCGCGTGTGGCTCGGGTGCGCAACGAATCCTGTCAGCCGCACCTGGCCGTCGACGCTTTCCACCGGGATTAAGGCGTCGGCCAACTCGCCGCCGAAGAAAGCGGCGATGCGCTCGATCCAGTCGGCCGCCGCCGACAGATCGTAAACCGTTTTTTCTTGACTGCGCAGTGTGAAATGAATGCTCGGGTACGCCAGGGCGATTTTGGTGAAGGCCTCGGCGGCATGGCCCATCTCGGTTTGCGCGGTGCGCAAGAACTTGCGCCGCACTGGCGTGTTGAAGAACAGATTATGCACTTCGACCGCGGTGCCCGCGCCGCAACCGCACGGGGCCACTTCTTCGCGTGCCCGCCGTTGACGATAATTTCCGCGCCCGCCTGCGAATTCTCCGGCCGGCTGCGTAATACCAGCTTGCTGACTTCGGCAATCGACGCCAATGCTTCGCCGCGAAACCCCAGAGTGCCGACGCGAAACAGGTCGTCCGCATCGTTAATCTTGCTCGTGGCGTGCGGCGCGACCGCCAACGGCAATTGATCGGCGCTGATGCCGCAGCCGTTATCGACCACGCGGACCAGTTCCACGCCCCCCTGCCCTACCGCCACGTCGATCCGCGTGGCACCGGCATCGACGGCGTTCTCCAACAATTCCTTGACGGCGCTCGCCGGGCGTTCGATGACTTCGCCGGCGGCGATTTTGTTGACCACGCTCGGCGGGAGTTGTTTGATTGGGGCCGTCATGGCTTATCTTTCCTTGTAATAACCGCCGAGCGGCTGATAGCAAAAGAAGAGGAGAAGAGCAGAGGAGCAGAAGATGAGAAATGTAAATCTAGCTTCTGCTCCTCTCATTTTCTCCTCTTCTGCTCTTCTTGCCAAAGGCTTCCTCGGCGCCTCCGCGCCTCAGCGGTCCAAAATTTACAGTCCGTATTCTTTGATTTTCCTGTACAGGGTCCGTTCCCCGATGCCCAGCATTTCGGCCGCTTGCTCACGGTTGCCGCCGGTGAATTTCAGCGTCTCGGCGATGCACAGTTTTTCGATTTCTTCCAGCCGCTTGCCCACCAGCGACGCGACTCCTGCTGTCGGCACTGCCGCAGCAGCTCCTTCGGCTGCCATTTGGCCGTCCTGCCCGGCGAATTCCAGCGGCAAATCGTCCACGTCCAACACGCCGTCGAAATCCACGACCACCATGCTCTCGATAGCGTTTCGCAGTTCGCGCACGTTGCCGGGCCAGCTATACGTCATCAATTTCATGCGCGCGGCCGGCGACATGCTTTTGATCTGTTTGTGATGCCGCCGGGCGAACTGCCGCGTGAAGTGCTCGATCAACAACGGAATATCTTGCGCACGTTCGGCCAGACGCGGCAGCGCGATCGTGACTACTTTCAGCCGGTGGTACAGATCGCTGCGAAAGGTGCCGGCCGCAATGGCATCATCCAGATTGCGATTCGTCGCGGAAAGGATGCGCACATTGACCTTGATCGGCTCGTTGGAGCCGACACGATTGATCACGCCGTTTTCCAGGACGCGCAGCAATTTGATTTGGGTGGCCATTGGCATGTCGCCGACTTCGTCGAGAAACAACGTGCCGCCGTGGGCATACTCAAATTTCCCGATCCGATCCGCCGATGCATCCGTGAACGCCCCTTTCACGTGCCCGAACAATTCGCTTTCCAGAATGTTCTCGCTCAGCGCCGCGCAGTTCAGCGCGACAAAGGCCTTGTTCTTCCGCGGGCTGTTTTGATGGATCGACTGTGCGACCAGTTCCTTGCCGGTGCCCGTCTCGCCGCTGATCAGCACGCTGGCATCGGTCGGGGCGATGCGCTTCAGTCGCTCGATGACGGCGTTCATCTGCGAGCTGGAGCCGACGACCCCCTCGAAGCCGTATTTTTCGTCGAGCCGGCGGCTCAGTTCCGCATTAACCCAGCGGAGGCGCGTCGCCTCGGCGGCTTTTTCCGTTACCACGCGCAGTTGCCCCAAATCCAAGGGCTTTTGCAGATAGTTGAAGGCGCCCTCTTTCATGGCAGAAACTGCGGAGGCCACCGTGCCGTGGCCGGTGACCAGAATCACTTCCGCCTGCGGGGAGGACTGCTTGGTGCGCTTCAGCAGTTCCAGCCCGTCGATATCGGCCATCTTCAGATCGGTGATGACGATGTCGAACGAATCGTTCTCGATCATCTTGGCGCCTTGATTGCCGGACGTGGCCACGGAGCAATCGAAACCCACGCGTTGCAGGCTTTCGGCCACGGTGCGCGCGTGGGCGGTATCGTTATCGACAATCAGCACGCGAATATCGGCGGCTTTGATGATCGCAGTATCGGAGTTGGCGGTGGTGGCCATGTGGCGATGATAGCCGTAGCAGGCGTGCAGTGGCTAGTGCCGCGAGATTGCGGGGCACACGGCCACACCGGCACTTATTTTTCCCGCGATTTTGCCAGCCGCGGGGGCGTGGGCAGCGCGATGGTGAATTTCGTACCGCGTCCCAACTCGCTTTCCACCGCAATGCGGCCCCCGTGCGCTTCGAAAATCCGCTTCGTGGTGGGCAAACCCAAACCGCTGCCTCCTTGCTTCGTGGAATAGAAAGCTTCGAACATTCTGGCTTGCACTTCCGGCTCGATGCCACTGCCGGTGTCGATCAGATCAATTGCCACCCACGAGGGCAACTGCCGCGTGCGCACCACCAGTTGGCCGCCGTCGGTCATCGCCTGCTGGGCATTGAGAATCAGATTCCACAGCGCCGCCTGAAATGTTTCCCGATCCAACTTCACCGTTGGCAGTTCAGGATCCAGATAACGAATCACGTCAATTTGCGATTCGTCCGCTGTGGGCTGAAACAAGTCAAGCGCCCGTGTTATCTCGGCGTTCAAATCCGCCGGCTCCAAGTGCAGTTGACCAAGCCGCGCGAATCGCAGGAAATCGTTGAGCAAATTCTCCAGCCGGGTACACTCGCTTTGCACCAATTGGATTTTCGCGAGCGCGCGCCGATCGACGGTGCGCTCCGAATTGGCAAAGTCCTCGGCCAACAGCTCCATGTTAAGCCGAATGGTCGAGAGCGGATTCTTGATCTCGTGGGCCAATCCGCCGGCCAGCGCCGCCAGCTCGGTATATTGATCGGCCGCGCTACGAGCAGGATCGCCGGACGGTTTGTTGGAATCGAGCATGATCCGCACAGTGCGGCTTGAAGCGGTGCGGTTTAATCACGTCGGCTCCGCTCTCCACGACCGCCGCCACGGCCCCGATCTCCACGATCCCCGCGGTCTCCACCACGATCGCCGCGATCCCCTCGATCACCGCTGTGGGCTCTCTCGGGCCGATCGCCGTGTCCTGGGCCGTCGCCATTACCGCCGCTGGCGCCACCCTCGCCGACCGGCGCTCCGCCCGATAGCTCGCGGATGGCTTGCTTGCGGCTCAATTTAACGCGGTCCTGATCGTCCACGGCGATCACCTTCACCTGGATCATTTCGCCCAGCTTGAGCACGTCGCCGACGCTGCGCACAAATTCATCCGACAGCTCGCTGATGTGGCACAGGCCATCTTTGCCGGGCAGAATCTCGACGAACGCTCCGAAATCCTTGATGCTGGTCACTCGGCCTTCGTAAATCCGCCCGATCTGCACCGAGGCCGTCAGCGATTCGACAGCTTCCATCGCCGCCTTGGCGCCTGCGGCATCGCTGCTGGCCACCACCACGGTGCCGTCGTCGTCGACTTCGATCACCGCACCGGTGCGCTCCTGAATGCCGCGGATCGTCTTGCCGCCCGGGCCAATCAGCGCGCCGATCTTTTCCGGATCGATCTTCGTGCGCAACAGGCGCGGCGCAAATTGCGAAATTTCGGTGCGCGGGCGCGGAATGGCGGTCAACATCTTTCGCAAGATGTTGATCCGCGCCTCGCGGGCCTGCTGCAGCGTGGCTTCGATAATTTCCTGGCTGATGCCGTCGACCTTCAGGTCCAACTGGATCCCCGTGATGCCGTTTTGCGTACCGGCCACTTTGAAATCCATGTCGCCGAAGTGGTCTTCGTCGCCGATGATGTCGGTGAGCAGAATCCACTGATCGGCTTTCTCTTTCACCAGGCCGATCGAGATGCCCGCCACCGGATTGCTGATCGGAACGCCGGCCGCCATCAATCCGAGCGTGGCGCCGCAGACCGATGCCATCGAGCTGGAACCGTTCGATTCCAGGATGTCTGAGATCACGCGGATCGTGTACGGGAACTCCTCGGGGTCGGGCAGCACCGGCTTCACGCTGCGTTCGGCCAGGGCCCCGTGGCCGATTTCGCGGCGGCCGGGGCCGCTGATGCGTTTGACTTCGCCCACGGAAAACGGCGGGAAGTAATAGTCGAGCATGAATTTCTTGGCGTATTCCTCGAACAGTCCGTCCACGCGCTGTTCGTCGCGCGAGGTGCCCAGCACCACGGTGACCAGCGCCTGCGTTTCGCCGCGCTGAAACACGGCCGAGCCGTGCACTCGCGGCAACACGTCGATCAAGCAATCGATGTTGCGCAGCGATTTGTTGTCGCGCCCGTCGGCCCGATTGCCGGAAAGAATCAGGTCGCGAACGATGCGTTCTTCCAGCTTGTGCCAGGCGTTGCCGAATGCCGACGCTTGGATCGCATCCGCAGCCGCCGGATCTGGAATCAACTCGGCCTTCACCTTTTCCTCGAGCGCTTCGACCGCCGCCGCGCGGTTCTGCTTGCCTTCGGTCTGCTTGGCCGTCTTGAACGCTTCGTAGTATTTCGATTTCAATTTTTCATACAAACCATCGTCGGGCGCCGGCTCGTAGGCCGGCTTGGTGATGCCCGCCTTGGAAACCAATTCTTCCTGCAGGGCAACGATCTCGCGGATGACGTTGTGCGCCTCGGCCAAGGCTTTGGCCATCTGGTCTTCGGGCATTTCGCGGGCGAACCCTTCGATCATCAGCACGGCGCTTTTCGAGCCGGAGACAATCAAATCCAATTCGCTCTCTTCCAATTCGTCTTGTGTGGGAAACGGCACGAAGCGGCCGTCGATCAACCCCATCCGCACCGAGGCAATTGGCCCCTGAAACGGCAGCGGCGACAAGCCCAAAGCCGCCGAGGCCCCGTTCATCGCCAGCACGTCGGCGTCGTTCTGCCGATCGCTGGAGAGGACGAAGGCTTGAATCTGCACTTCGTCGACGAAGCCAGAGGGAAACAGCGGGCGAATCGGGCGATCCATCAACCGCGAGGTCAGGGTTTCCTTCATCGTCGGCCGGCCTTCGCGCTTCAGAAAGCCGCCGGGGAATTTGCCCGCCGCGGCGGTGCGTTCGCGATAGTCGCAGGTCAGCGGGAAGAAATCTCCGCCGCCCACTCGAGGCGGGCCGCTGGTCACGGCGGCAATCACGCTGGTCTCCCCGTAGGTGACCAGGCAGCTGCCCGCGGCCTGCTTGGCGAGGAAACCGGTTTCGATGGAAAACAGCGACGCCCCGATTTGTTTTTCTACACGTACTTTCAAGTTTTCATTCCTGTATAGAATGTTGCCAAAATGCGGTCTGCGTAGTCGCAGTCGAAGAGTCAAAGAGTACAAAAGTCGAAGAGCCAGCAGGACGCCGTTGTTCGTCCTTTAGACTTTGGCACTCTTCAACGCTTCGACCTGCCGTATCCGCTACTTGCGGATTTCCAGCCGCTTGATGATCTCCAAATAGCGATTGGGATCAACGTTTTTCAGGTAGTCCAATAAGCTGCGCCGCCGGCTGACCATGGCCAATAGCCCACGCCGGCTGGAGTAATCTTTGGGATGCAGCTTGAGATGCTCGGTCAGCTCGCCGATGCGCGAAGTCAACAGGGCCACTTGCACTTCGGGCGAACCGGTGTCGTTCGCCTTGCGTTTGTAGCCGCCGATTAGTTCCTGCTTGCGCTCTTTGGTAATTGCCATCGGCTCTAGCTCATCCCACTACCCCGGCCCATGACAGGAAACGCCGCGTTTGCACGTCCCCAGGCCGGTACAACGTCCAATCCCTAACTGTTTGTGATGCCAACAATTTAAGCCATTCAATGTACCAATTGGCCTCAAACTTGCAAGGGCGGCCGATTCGCGGAAACCGGGCCAATTTTCGGCCGTTTGAAGCCCGAAGATCGCTCGGATGCGAGCTACCCTTGTGTAGCGGGCCTTGCGACCCGCTGCAGCCCTTCCTATTTGTTCCCACTCTGGTGCTACCCGATGGCCAAGTCGATTCAATTGATTTACATCAGCGCCGCGACTCGGCAGTTCGATTCGATCGATTTAACTGCCTTGTTGTCCAAAGCCCGGCAGAAAAACGAGCGGCTAAAGATAACGGGCATGCTCGTGTATCACGGCAATTCCTTCCTCCAGGTGCTTGAAGGACCGGAGACCGCCGTGGACGAATTGTATCGGCAGATCACCCAGGATTCGCGGCACACGAACTGCACGGTGCTGTTACGCTCGTACATCGACCGTCGCAACTTTGGCGATTGGACGATGGGGTTCGTAAACACCAAACTGTTCGGCCCCAAATCGCTGCCCGGCTACAACGACTTTTTTGGCAAGAAATTCTCGAACGTGGAATTTGCGCAAGATCCCTCGTTGGCGCACAGGCTGTTGTTGGCGTTCCGGGAAGGCCAATGGCGGCAAAGTGTGGAGATCGAATCGCCGGAAAACGCGACCGTCGCTTGAATGTGGTTTTCGCTCGCGATTTTGCCGGCGACTTGGCTCCGGCACGCCGGAGTTCCTATAATCAAACGACGACTCGCCTGATGAATTCAGCCGGCAAACAAGGGCGGCGGAATGACGTCTGAGCTTCTCATTGGTCGATTTTCAAGCGGCATCGTGATTCGCGTCATCGGTCGCGGCACGATGCGTGAAAGCCCTGCGTTCCGCGCGGCGGCAGGTTTCGGCCTGCAGGCGGGAACGGTAATTTTCGACGCCACGCAGTGTGAGTACCTCGATAGCACGTTCCTCGGCTGCCTGATTGGGCTGAAGAAAGCCTGCGACGGAGCGCCCAATCGCCGCTTTGTGATTGCCGCTTCGCCCGCCACGCGCATCAAGTTGTTTTGCACGTCGTCGTTGGATCGCTATTTCGACTTCATCGATGCGCCCCCGGAAGTGGTCGCTCCATGCGCGGCGATTGATATCGAAAACCTCAAGCGCGAAGAGATGGGCCGTCACATCATGAGTTGTCATCAGCGGCTGGCGGAGATGGGAGGCGGCCAGTCGGCCACGTTCCAAGCGGTTGCCGATCGACTGGCGAAAGAACTTGGCGTGCAAGCGAGAGCCGACTGACGCCGGCGCCGGCTTCGCCCGCTGTCAACTGAACTGAAATTTGGCGCCGTCCGAGAAATGCCGGCACCTCGTAGGTTTCGCTCGAAACTGCCAACGACTCTTTGCCCGCCGGCAAATGGAGAATTGCCTGAATCAAAAAAGCCCATGGGTTGCAACCCATGGGCTTGATCGGAGGATTGATCGTTCTGGCCGTCGAATGTTTCTACTCCGGCTTCTGCCAAGCCGGGACTTTGTGCACCACGTTCCAGGCCAGGCCAACCTTTTCCATCGCGCAGATGGCGTAGTAGGTGAGATCGATTTCCCACCATTTGTGGCCGTGGCGGGCCATTCGCTGGTAGGCGTGATGGTTGTTGTGCCAGCCTTCGCCCCAGGCCAGCAGGCCGACCCACCAGAGGTTCTTGCTCTCGTCGGAGGTTTCGTAATTGCGGTAGCCCCACATGTGCGTGGCGGAATTGACGGCCCAGGTAACGTGGTAGACCCATACCATGCGGACAAACATGCCCCAGACCACGAACGACCAGGCGGTGTACGCATCCCAGCAGAAGTAACCGATGCTCCACAGGGCGGCGCCCATCACGAAAAACCACAGCAAAAATGTTTTGTCGAGAAAGCGAATGACCGGGTCTTTCACCAGGTCGGGAGCGTAGTGAGCGCCCATGTCGTCGTGCCACTTGCGGCCGAAGTTGGGCATGAACCAGAGCATGTGGCTCCACCAGGCGCCGTCGCGCGGCGAATGCGGATCATCCTCTTTATCGCTATGCGCATGATGCTTGCGATGGTTGGCCACCCAGATCACCGCCGAGCCTTCGCCGGCCAATCCGCCCAGGAAGGCGATGAACCAGCGAACGGGCCGATATGTTTGAAAACTGCCGTGCGTCAGCAGGCGGTGATAGCCCAAGCAAATGCCAATGCCGCCGGTCAGCCAGTACAGGCCGACGAACAGCCCGAGCGCCTTCCACGTGAAGAAAAAGGGCGCGGCCAACGCGCCGGCGTGCACGATGGCAAACCAAACCACGGTGCCCCAATCGACGCCGCCTAGCCACGGATCAGTGGACTGCAGAGGCTTGTCCGCCCGCCGCTTGACCGCTGGAGCATGATGCTCAGCAACCGGCGCAGGCCGTTCGACAACCGCCACATCACTAGTTCCCACCGAATCGTTGGTCTCGACAAGAAGCGACATGAAACCTCCGCGCGATTGAATTAGGGTTGTTGGTCATCTGGTTAGACCGGCCATGCCCACCGGTCGTCACTCTGACATCGACGGATTGTAGAAAACCGGTGAGCAGCGAGTGTCACGTGCGCGCACGCCGATTGTAAAAACCACGTAAAACCCCGCCGCGAGAGGCGATTCCACCGGCAAAGGCCGCGCCTTCAAACAAAAAGCCCAGGGATTGCAGTCCCTGGGCTTGGGAGAATGCCAAAACCAGGGGTGGCACTGACAAGCGCCGCGCTTGTCAGTGCCACACTTTCAGGATCCCTTTTCGGACTTTTCCTCGGCCGCTTTTAGCGCCTCGGGCAAGCCGGGCACATCGTCGGCGCCGGCGGGCACGGTGATGGTCGAGCCTTCGAACGCATCGCCGATCGGTTCGTATCGCCCGCCAAGAATTTTGGCCAAGAAGGCTTCGGAAACGGCGTTGAACGCCATCTCGTTTTCCGGCCGCGCGAAGCCATGTCCCTCATCCGGGAACAAAACATACGTGACCGGAATATGCTTTTCCTGCATGGCGTACACGATCTGGTTTGCTTCGTTCACATTCACGCGCGGATCGTTCTTGCCCTGGCCGATCAACAGCGGCCGCTTGATGTTGTCGACCTTCGACAGCGGCGATCGGCTTTCCAAAAACTTTTTCCCTTCGGTCGTGCTGTCGTCGCCCACGCGCTTGCGGAACAGCTCGATCTCGGGCTTCCAGTAGGGAGGAATCGTTTGCAGGAGCGTAATCAAATTCGACGGGCCCACTTCGTCCACGCCGCAAGCAAACACCTCCGGCGTAAACGTCAGCCCAACCAGCGTGGCGTAACCGCCGTAGCTGCCGCCGACGATGGCGATTTTCGTGGGATCGGCGATCTTCTCCTTCACCGCCCAATCAACGGCGTCCAGCAGATCGTCGTGCATTTTGCCGGCCCATTCTTTGTTGCCCGCATTGGCGAATTTTTTGCCGAAGCCGGTCGAGCCGCGATAGTTCACGCTGAGCACCGCATAGCCGCGGTTGGCCCAAAGTTGATGCTCCGGGTCCAACCCCCAGGCATCGCGCGCCCAGGGGCCGCCGTGCACGTCCAACACCATCGGCAGCGGCTTATCGGGCCGGCCGGTGCCTTTGGGATCGCTCCCCGGCGGCAGCGTAAGATAGCTGACCAGCTTCAATCCATCGCGCGCTTGGATGATCACCGGATGCATTTTCTGCAGCGGCTGATTTTCCAAATCCTTGCGGTTGGAAAACAAGAACTTCGGCTTCTTGGTTTCGCGGTCGTAGTAGTAATAGCGCACCGGGCCATCGTCCATCAGAAACGCCACCAGCCATTTCTTATCGTCCAGCGTGCGACTGACGATCTGGATTTCGCCATCGGCGACCTTTTTCAACTGGTGATAATCTTCCTCGGCGGCCGGGTCGAAGAACTGCCACTTCGTGCGGTCGTAAGTAAATGAAACGCCTTGAATGTTGTTTTCGGTCGGATGCGCCATGATGCCGCCGACGTCGGCCAGCGCATTTTCGGCGATCAGCTTTTCTTTGCCGGTTTTCAGATCGATGGTTTTCAGCGCGCCGGTGTCGCGCCCGCGGCTGTCGATGAAGTACAGCACGTCGCCCGACTTGTCGAACCCCGCGGCGCTGGTGGTCAACCCGTCTTCCATGCCGATCTTGATGAAATCTTCCCAACCGCCTTTGCCGTCGGGCTTCAGCAGCACCTCGCCGCCGTCGGCGTTCATCTTCGTGGCGAAGCGAACTTTGTTGTCCTCATCGAGCAGAAAGCCGGAATATTCGGGATTCTTCTCGAGCAGCTTGTGCTCGCCGGTGTTGATGTTCACCAAAAAAAGATCGTGATATTGCGGGTCGCGCTCGTTCAGACCGATGACAATCTGCTCCGGCGTGCGCCAACTCTCGCCGTTGATTTCGGCGCGCACCTTTTTGGGCTCTTCGCCGGTGTCCTTTTCTTTGCCGCTTTGCGCGTCGGTCTTTTCCAGCGGCGTGATGTCTTTCGTTTCGCCGGTATCCAAGTTCACGGCATACACGTGGTAGTTTTCGTCCCCCTTGTCGTCCTGCGAATACAGAATGTGCTTGTTGGTGTACGCCCACGAGTAGCCTTCGATCGGGCGATCTTTCTCGTGCGTCACCGGCTTGGCGGCCGACGGATCGTCGATCGGCCCGACCCACACGTTGAGCACGCCATCGACCGGCGCCAGATACGCCAGCCGCTTGCCATCGTGGCTCATGCGGGCCATCGCCTTCTCGGGATTGCCGAACAGCACGCGCCGCGGAATCAACGGCGCCACTTTATCGAGCGGATGGGGCTGGCCCGATTTCGCGGCCTCCGACGTCTTCGCATTGCTGGACGTCGCGGCCACTAGCATCGTTTTTCCGGCGCCGACGTTTTCCGCGGACTGGGGGGCGGCGGCGGAAGCGCTCGTCGATGGCGGAGCAGCCGCCGGCGCGCAGCCATTGAGCAAAACCGACGAAATGGCGAACAGGGCAATTGCAAAACGCATGGAAGCACTCCTGCGGCTAGAATCCGTAGTACCCATAAGAGAAAACCCTCCGTGAAATCCGCGTGCTGTGTGAGACGCCGCGGCCGAATCGACCCGGCTCAGCAGTTCGACCAACATAACGCATGCTGCTGCGTCTCGCCAAGGCAGGGCAAACCACTGAAAACGGCGATATTTAATTGATTACGTCGTCCGCCGACCCGCAGTTTTCTCTGCCGAATCAAGCTGGCAAATGATTCCCACGCTTGTTGTGAACTGCTAGATTGCCGGCATCTGGTGTGTTGCCATTTCGCCACAGTTTTCGCTGAAGTGGCACTGGTTCGGCAGGGGAACCATCATGAGCGCCGCAAACGTGGCCAATCGTTCGCGGGCGGCGGATTTGCAGCCGCGCCGGCCCGAGGTCCGCGCAGCGGCGAACGAATCGAAGCATGTCGCCGTGGCGCGCTATCCGTTGGCGATCGTGCTGGCGGCAGTGTGCGTCGGAGTTCTCGCGGACCGGGAGGCCTGGCCGCTAGTGCCCCGATCGATGCAGTTGTGGTGGTGTGTTGGCCTGGCCGCGCTGGTCAGTTGGTGCGCGCTATGGCGCAACAATAATTTACGCTCCGCAATGGCGGCGCTGGCCGTGGCGCTAGCGGCGGCCGGCGGCGCGTGGCATCACGCATGCTGGAGTCTGTTTGACGCCGACGATCTGGGCCGCTTCGCGCTTGGGTCGCAACCGCCCGTCTGCTTGGAAGCGATCGCTCTGTCGTCGCCGCGCGAGGTTCCCATCGCTTCATTTACGCCGCTGGTGGCGGTTCGGCCGGAAGGACAATGGCGGTTTGTCGTCGAGCCCGTCGCTGTCCGCGATGGCGACACGTGGCGCAGTGCCTCGGGGCGAGCTCAGGTGACAGTGACCGGCAAGTTGGAAAATATTTACGCCGGCGATCGCCTGCAGATTTTTGGCCACCTTTACGCGCCGGAACCGGCCGGCAACCCAGGCGAGTTCGATTATGCGTTGCAAGATCGCGGCAACCGCGAATTGAGCCTGGTGCGCGTGAAGCAGCCGGAGTGCGTGACGCTGATCGCGGCCGGGTCGGCATGGAGCCCCTGGCGCTGGATCGACTATTTGCGCCAGCGCGGCGATGCATTGCTTTCGCGATATCTTTCTCCCGAGCGCGCGGGGCTGGCTTCGGCGGTGCTTTTGGGCAGCCGCGAACGCGTGGATCGCGAAACCAATGAAGCCTTCGTGGAAACCGGCACGGTGCACATCTTGTGCGTCGCCGGCTTGCACGTGGGAATTCTGGCGTGGCTGCTGTTTATCGTCTTGCGCATCGGCTGGATGCCGCGGCGCATGGCGCTGGCTTGTGTGATGGGCATTACCGGCACGTACATGCTGGTGACGCACGCGGAACCGCCGGTGATTCGCGCCACGATCTTGGTCTGGATTGTCTGCGCGGCCCTGTGGTTCGGCCGGCGCGGCATCGGCTTGAACAGCCTGGCGCTGGCGGGGCTGATCGTCTTAATCGTCAATCCGGCGAATCTGTTTCGCACCGGCGTTCACTTGTCGTTCCTCTCGGTGGCATCGCTGATTGCCGTGGCCGCGGTGCTCGCCCGCCGGGAAGAAGTCGATCCGTTGGATCGTTTAATTGCCGCCGCTCGGCCCTGGCCGCAGCGGCTGCTGCGAAGAATCGGCAACCATTTTTGGGAGTTGTTTATCGCCGGCGTGGCAATGTGGCTCGTGGTGGCGCCTCTGATCATGGCGCGGTTTCATCTGTTTTCGTTGGCGGCATTGTTCCTCAACGTGCTCTTGATTCCCGTGGTGACCTTCGCCATGGCATTTGGCCTTGGCGTGCTCGCATTCGGTTGGTGGTTGCCGCCGCTGGCAGCCGCGTGCGGGTGGGCCTGCAATCATCTGCTGGGCTTCCTGGATTGGTCGGTAAGATCGTGCGATCGATTGCCCGGCAGTCATTGGTGGGTGGTTGGGCCAGGGGATTGGTGGCTGACGGTGTTTTATTTGGCGGTGGCGGTAGTAATTTTTCTGCCGCGCTATCTGCCGCCGATGCGGTGGCGCATGGCGCTGGCGGCGGGCTGGTGCGGAATCGGATTGACGGCCGCGCTGCCCGCGCCGCCCGCGGGAGATACGCTGCGATGCACGTTCATTTCCGTCGGACACGGCGGCGGTGAACTGCTGGAACTGCCCGATGGAAGGACTCTGCTTTACGATGCCGGCCGGCTCGGCTCGCCTTGGGGAGCTGCACGGTCGATCAGCGCCTATTTATGGTCGCGCGGGATCACGCATCTCGACGCGGTGGTGATTTCTCACGCCGATACCGATCACTACAACGCAATGCCGGAGCTGTTGGAGCGGTTTTCCGTTGGCGCGGTATACGTGTCACCAGTGATGTTCAAAAAGCCCGCCGGCGGATTGAAAGTGCTGCTAGCTAGTCTCCAGCGATCGGGAACTCGATTGGAATACATTCAGGCGGGCGATCGGCTGCATGTGGGCGACCTGGCAAAAATCGAAGTGCTGCATCCGCCGCCCAAAGGCGTGGTTGGGCGCGACAACGCCAACTGCATCGTGCTGGCGGTTGAATTTGCCGGCAAGCACATTTTGCTGACCGGCGATTTGGAGCCGCCGGGCTTGGAAGAAGTGACCAACGAGGCGCCGTTTGCATGCGACGTGCTCCAGGTGCCGCACCATGGCAGCGCGCATAGCGAACCCGATGAATTCGCCAATTGGACCCGGCCAAAATGGGCCCTGATCGCCGGCGCCAACACTGACGGGCTGATCAGCACGCCGATCTACGAAAAGCACGGCGCGGCGGTGCTGAACACCGCACAGTGCGGCGCAATTACCGCCACGATCAATCCTGCCGGGCTGGAATTGACTAGTTTCCGGCCCATGCCAATAGCTGCCCGGCCGCGCGGAAACTGATATATTAATTGCATCCCAAGGAGCTACCATGCGATGCAGAATTTGCGGACGCAATTTAGGCGATGCGCCGGTTTGCGTTCATTGCGGAGCGACACGCGCTGGAATTCCGTGCCTCATGATGGCGCTTTTGGCCCTGTTGGCATTGATCGCGGTTGTCGGTTGGTGGCTGGTCCGTCACGGGGGGCCGATGTCGCAAACGAGAATGGCCATGCTCAAGATTCCGCAGCTTAGACTGGGTTGCGATATTTTCTTGGCTCGAACACGAGCGCTATTGTCGGGCGCGACTTCCATCGCATGAGCGGTTTTAGTGGAACACTGTGAACCCGCGCTGAAGTAGTTATATATTCATTGCCATGAGTTCATCGACGATTTCCGGACAACCTGGCAAGACGGCCGTGAATACCACCAAGGTCACCGGCCGGCGCGCTTTACACTTCACGGCGCTCGACGACATTCGGGCCGATGCCGAGCGACTTGCCGCGGGTGGCGCGCGCCAATTAGGCAATTGGTCGCTGGGCCAGGCGACAGTCCATCTTGCGCGCGCGATGTTGATGGCGGTCGATGGCGATCCGCGGCGGGCGCCGCTGCCCGTGCGCTTGATCGTCCGCTTGCTGCGAAAACGCATTTTGACCAAAGGCGTGCGGCCGGGTTTTAAATTGCCCAAGGAGGCAGCCGACAAGTACGTCGCTGATCCGACGGTATCGACCGAGCAAGGCCTGAACGAATTGCGAGCCTCGATCCAGCGGCTCAAGACCGAACCGCAACGGCATACTCATCCGGTGCTAGGCCGCATGACGCGCGACGAGTGGGATCTTCTGCAACTGCGCCACGCCGAATTGCACCTGAGCTTCTTCGTGCCGGAATAGATTATTAACCGGCAAAGGCAACTTTCTCGCTCAGTCTAAACGCTCGTGGCGGGTCGATCGGCATGCCGGAATTCATTGCCACAAGTGCGCCCAGCGAGCGGAGCTTCTCGACCAGGCGGTCGTAGCCACGATGGAGATGATGGGCATGCCGGATGATCGTGGTGCCACCTTCCGCGGCCAGCCCGGCCAGCACCAAGGCGGCGCTGCGCGCAGGTCGGAGGCGGTTACCTCCCCGCCGCGGAAGCGGTCGACGCCTTCAATGATGGAAATAGCGCCGCGGTGCTTGATTTGTGCGCCCAGGCGGCGAAGTTCGGCCACGTGCGCGAAGCGCTGCGGAAAGACTGCGTCGGCGATGGTGCTCTTGCCGTCGGCCAGCGCGGCCAAAGCCATGAACTGCGCTTGCAGATCGGTGGGCACCCCAGGAAACGGCTGCGCCGTGAGATGCAGCGGCCGCAGTCGGCGCGTTGCGGCGGCGCGAATCCAATCGGCGCCAGCGTCAATCGTGCAACCGGCATCGGCGAGGTAGGCCAGGGCGGCGGCGAGATGATCCGGGCGGCAGTGCTGCACCCTCACGTCGCCGCCGGTGATCGCGCCTGCGACTAGCAGCGTGCCGGTTTCGATGCGATCGGGAATCACACGATATTCACCGCCGCCGAGTTGATCCACGCCGATGATGCGGATGGTCGAGGTGCCCAAGCCGTCGATGCGGGCGCCCAGCGAAATCAGAAATTCGCCCAGATCGACGACTTCCGGTTCGCACGCTGCGCCGTGGAGAATCGTTTCGCCGCGCGCCAGCACCGCCGCCATCAACACGTTGGCGGTGCCGGTGACGGTTGATCCGTTCGGACCCGAAAGTTCAATTTTCGCTCCGTGGAGCGATTTTGCGTCGGCCAACACAAAGCCGTTCTCGATGCGAATGTTCGCGCCCAGCGCGGCCAGGCCGCGCAAATGCACGTCGACCGGCCGGGGGCCGATGCGGCAGCCCCCGGGCAACGGCACGATGGCCTGTCTGCGCCGGGCCACCAGCGGGCCCACAACGCAAAAGCTCGCGCGCATGCGGCCGACCAGGTCCTCGTCTGCGGAGATCCGCGACGGTTCGACGGTATGCAAGTGCATCCGTCCATCAGCGTGGCGTTTGACTTCGTGGCCCAGATGTCCCAACAGGAAGGCCAGCGTATCGACGTCGGTTACATTGGGCACGCCGTCGAGCACCACCGGTCCGTCGGCCATCAGGCAGGCCGCCATGATCGGCAGCGCGGCGTTTTTCGAGCCGGCGGCGGTTACTGTCCCGCGCAGAGCGCGGCCGCCTTGAATCGTGATGACGTCCATGTCGTTTGAATTCCCGACCGACACGGTCGGGCTATTTATTTGCGGCGCGTTTTGCTTGAACGATGCGCGGGTGGGCGGCGGCGTCTTTGATTGTCGCGCCCAATTCAAAGCTGCCGTGCTGTTCGATAATTTCACGCACGGCGGGTTCGATCATCGGGCTGACTTCCAACAACAACCAACCGCCGGGTTCCAAACGCTGTGCGGCTTGCGGCACAAGTCGCTCGATCACTTCCGTGCCGCGGGGGCCGGCGACCAAGGCCGCGCGCGGTTCGTAATCTCGTACGCCGGGCGGCAGTTTATCAAATTCGCTGTCAGCCACATACGGCGGATTGCTGGCGATGATGTGAAATCGCTGTTGAGGATTGACCGCGGCAAACAGGTCGCTTTGCACAAATTCAATTTGGTTGACCACGTCATGATGAGCGGCGTTCTGCTCGGCCAATGCTAGCGCGGCCGTGCTGCTATCAACCGCGGTAATCCGCGCCTCGGGCAGATGTTTGGCGGCGCACACGGCGATGATCCCGCTGCCGGCGCCGATGTCGGCGATGCGCGGCTCGAAGGCATCTTCGTCTTCAGGTCCAATGCGGTCGGCCGACAAGCTCTTCGCCAGGTCGATCAAGCGCACCACCAGCAGTTCGGTTTCGGGGCGCGGAATCAACACGTCGGGAGTGACTCGGAACGAGAGCGAAAAAAATTCCCGCTTGCCCACCAGGTACGCCACCGGCGCGCCTTGGGCGCGGCGATGAACCAGCTCGCGGAAGGCGGTGCGGGTGGCTTCGTCGGCCACCTGATCGAAGGCCGTATAAAGATCGATCCGCCGGCAAGCTCGGGCAACGGCCAGCAGCACTTCGGCATCCAATCGCGGCGAATCGGAACCGTGCTGCTTCAGATAATCGGTGGTGAACGTCAAGAGGCGGCCGACGGTCCACTCGTCCGAAGAAGACATGATCGGCCTTGCCCAGGAGTCAGGGGTCAGGAATCAGGAGTCAAAAGCATCGAAATCGGTTTGCATTCTGACTTCTGCCTTCTGCATTCTGCCTTCTGCGTTTATTCCACCGTGCCCATCAGTTCGCGCTGTTCGCGGCGGTCGTGTTCCAGCAGGGCGTCGATCACTGGATCGAGGTTGCCTTGCAGAATGTTGTCGAGCTTGTAAAGCGTGAGGTTGATGCGGTGATCGGTCAGGCGGTTTTCGGGAAAATTGTACGTGCGAATGCGCTGGCTGCGGTCGCCGGAGCCGACCAGCGTGCGGCGATGCTCGGCGCGCTTGGCGTGTTCTTGTTCGCGCTTCAATTCATAAAGGCGAGTCTTCAAAACGCGCAGTGCCCTGGCTTTGTTCTTGTGTTGGCTCTTTTCGTCCTGGCACTGCACGACCAGCCCGGATTCCAGATGCGTGAGCCGCACGGCCGATTGCGTTTTGTTCACATGCTGGCCGCCGGGTCCGCTGGCGCTGAATAAATCCAGCCGATAATCTTCCGGCTTGATGTCGACTTCCACATCTTCCGGCTCGGGCATGACGGCCACGGTGGCGGCGGAAGTGTGAATGCGCCCCTTGGCCTCGGTTTCAGGGACTCGCTGCACACGGTGGCCGCCGCTTTCGTATTGCAAATGCCGATAGGCGCCCTCGCCCTCGATGCCCAGGACGATATCCTTGAATCCGCCCAGTTCCGTGGGGCTCATGTCGAGTAGTTCAAGCTTCCAACCACGATCTTCGCAATAGTGCTTGTACATATCGTACAGGTCGCGGGCGAACAGGGCGGCTTCCTCGCCGCCGGTGCCGGCCCGGATTTCCATCACGCAGCGGCTGCGGTTGGCGTCTTCGCCGCCGATCGTCATGTCCAACAGTTCGTCCCAATATTTCTCGCGCTCCGCGCAAGCCGGGCAGTTCGGCTTCGGCCAGTTCGCGCATGTCGGCATCGGTCCCCTCGGCCATCTCCCGAGCCTCGGCAATCTGCTGATTCAATTGTTTGAACCGACGATATTTCGTGGCGAGCTTCGCTAGCGAGCCGTGCTCCCGAGCGATTGCTCCCACGCGCGCGGAATTCGCCAGGACGGTTGGATCGCCTAATTGGCGTTCCAATTCCTCGAAGCGGTTCAATTTTTCATCCAACATTTCGCGCATGGAAAAAACATCTCACCACGGAGACACGAAGGCACGCAGCAGAAAACAGGATGCTACGGCAAGCGAGTGAAGAATCTTTCCTAAGATTCGGCGGCGGGAACGGCAGGCTCGGGGGCTTGCTCTTTCTTCTTCCTTTTCAGACTGGCATAGCCGGCGCCGGCGAACTTGCTCTTGAACTTCTCGATGCGGCCCGCCGTGTCCACGAATTTCAGCTTGCCCGTGTAGAACGGGTGGCAGACGTTGCAGATATCGACCTTTAGCTCCGGCACGGTGCTGCGGGTGGTGAAGCTATTGCCGCAGCCGCATTTGACTACGGTCACCATGTACTTGGGATGAATGCCCTTTCTCATGATCGTCCGTCCTATCCGTCGCTTGGGCCACGGTGAATACGTGGGAGCGAGCAGCCTGATTCGACCCGCCGCATGCGGGCCATATTCTTCATAAACCTTGGAATCCCAAATCGTATCGCGCAAATGCCAACCCGGCAAGGGCGGACACATTGGATGTTCGGTGGCCTTGTTGGCATATAATCGGCCCTATTCCACCAGGTACTCGAGTTAGGTAATTCGGGTGGCCGACCCTACAATAGGGTAATCGGATTCGCGGTTCGCACTTAGGGATTCAAACATGTCGCTAACGGCTGTTTTTGTTGAGGTGCCCGAAGGATTTATCGGCTTTGTGGAGGAGCTTCCAGGCGCGAATACACAAGGAGCAACGCTGGAAGAAGCACGGGAGAATCTTCAAGAAGCGGTGCAGCTTGTCCTGGAAGCGAACCGTGAACTGTCAGAGAAATAATACTGTGGAAACGCAAGGATACCGTGGCCCATGATCGTTGGTTTCATGAGTCCGCTTGACGGTTTCATCGTCGCGCTCGGATTTATTGTGCTTGTCACCGTCGTTTGGAAGGTGCTAGTTCTGAGACGAGGTCCCAAGAACTGCCCACACTGTGGAGCGAAACTTCGCGATTAGGGCAGCCGACCCGCACTTAGCGCGCCTTGTTCTTCAGCCGATCCGCCCGCAGGCGATTGCCAAAGCGCTGCGGCGATTTGTCGGCTTCGTACAATTTTACCGCTTCCGGCAAGCGGTTGAGAGCCTCGTAGCAGCGGGCCAGATTGTAGCGCGCGCCGTTGGTCCAGGGACCGTTGGGATAGGCCTCCAGCGTCATGGGGCCGAAGTATTGGGCCGCGGTTTGGTAGGCGCCCTGCTCGAACGAGATCAGCCCCAGCCAAAACACGGCGTCGTCGCGCATCCGCTGGTAGGCGTCGACAAATTCTTTGCTCAGTATGCGGCCGGGGATGATTTCGCGCCCTTCGCGCTGCATCTGGGCAACCTCAGTCAGTTGTTCCTGCGTGGGAATCGCCTGGAGATAGTAGTACTTTGCGCCGCGCTCCACAATTTCACTCAGCTCCTGGCCACGTTGTGCTTGGGGCCGCTGAGCGTCGCTGTTGCCGAACATTCCGCGCAGTTGCAAGAGCCGCCCGATGCGCAGCGGGAGCAGTTGATGTTGGCGGCGCTGATCTTGAGCATGTTTGGCGTTGCTTTCCGGCTCGGCGGGAATGGAAAACGGAATGCGCTGCAATTGAGCGGCGCGCTCCAGCGGCGGCGTGAGGCTGCTGCGCGCGACGAGAACCTCATACGGCAGCGGCCAAAGCTTCACTTCGCCAATCTGTTTCATGCCGCGCAACTTCTCCGCCAGCGCCGAGGGGTTCGTGCTGAGCACCAGGCGATTGCGGCCCACTAAATTTGACTCCAGCAACTTCATTCGCCCGGCAAGGTAGCCCGGCGAGGCTTCGATGAGCGCAATGACCTTTGCCAGGTCGGACGCTTTTTTCGGATAAATGCGATCGCCGGGAATATCCATTTGGCGCAAGATTGCGTCGTCGCCGGCGGCCTGCGCCAGCGTCGCAACCCCCTGCCCTTTTGGACCGGGGATTGGCAACCCGTAGGTCGTGTCGAACAGATACAAATTGCCGCCGCTCAGCAACGCTGGAATCCAGGGGCGCATGCCATCGGGACTTTTCGCGTCGGGGGTGGCAAGCATCACGACGTCGAGCCCGGCTTGGCGGGCCAACAGCGTGAACACCCAGGCCCGGGAAAGCGGCGTGCCTCGGCCGAAGAACAACGTTTCCCAAGGCAGCTCCAGCGCCAGCCATTGCTCTTCCGGCGTGGCATCCTCCCGCGGCGGCGCTTCCAGCGGAATATTGCGCACCGTCCAGTCGAACAGTGCTTCGGCCACGGAAAGTTCGTCGAGCTTGTCGGGCTGAACCTGATTCACCACGTCGCGAAGCATGACGGCTTCGCGCAAGAATTGCACGTCGTAGATCGGATCGTACACGTCGCTTTTCAAGCCGCGCACAAAGCGCAATTTGCGAAGCAGCTCGGGCAGAGTGTCGATCAATGTGTCGGGCGCGGATTCGGGCTGCTCTTTGCCTTCGGCGCCGGCTTCGCGCACCAGGCGAGCCCATTGATTCAGGCGTTCGGCGATTTGATCGGCCGCTTTTTGCTCGTCGTCGTAGCGCTCCGGCGATCCGAGGATATCGATCGCGTTTTGCAGCAGCTCGTTTCGGTATTGAGCCTGGCCCTTCTCGGTGGCGGCGGAACTGGCCGAAGGGCGCGTCGATTTATAACCACCGCAACCGGCCAGCAGGACCAATCCGACAGCCAAACAGAAAGCGAACAGCGGCCGGGTCACGCGAGCTTCTCCACCGTGTCGCGAATGCGCAGAATCCGCTGCAAAAGCGCGGGAAATTGATCCAGCGGAATCATGTTCGGGCCGTCGCTGGGGGAGTTGTCGGGATCGGGATGCGTTTCGAAGAACAAGCCGTCGACCCCCATCGCCGTGGCGGCGCGAGCCAACGGCTCGATCATCGCGCGGTTTCCCCCGGTGGCGGTCCCCAGCGCGGCCGGCTGCTGCACGCTGTGCGTGGCGTCGAACACCACCGGCACGCCCAGCGATTGCATCTCCGGGATGGCTTGCATGTCGTTCACCAAGCGGTTGTATCCGAAGAAGGTGCCCCGTTCGCACAGCAGGATGTTTTTGCAGCCACCTGCTTCCAGTTTACTTATGGCGTGCTTCATATCCCACGGAGCGACGAATTGCCCCTTCTTCACGTTCACTGCCTTGCCGGTGCGGGCAGCGGCAGTCAGCAAGTCGGTCTGGCGGCAGAGGAAGGCGGGGATCTGCAGCATGTCGCAGACTTCGGCGGCCGCCGCAGCTTGATGCGATTCGTGGATGTCGGTCGTCACGGGCAAACTGGTTTCCTTTTTGACTCGTGCCAGGACGGCCAGTCCTGTTTCCAATCCGTGACCGCGGAAGGTGGTGGCGCTGGTGCGGTTGGCTTTGTCGAACGAGGCTTTGAAGATCAACTGCACAGGCAAGCCGGCGACGATTTCTTTCAGCCGCTTGGCGATCGACAGGGTTAGCTCCTCGGTCTCGATGACGCATGGCCCGGCGATAAGCAGCAAAGGGTGGCCTTGGCCGCACCGGTAAGGGCCGACAGTGGCAGCGTGATTGGGCACTGCAAAATCCGTTGTGCAGGAAACGGGCTCGCGAGAGCGGACATCTTATCTCCCAGCGAACAACTCGGCCAACGCCGACCGCGAACCCGTCCAATCGCGCCGCCGATCGAAAACCGACTAGTCTTTCCTACGTGGCGATCGGGCGGAATGGATGTCAGATACTGCAATTTAGCCCAATTCGCCCAGGTGAGCCAAACCCCGATTGATCCAGGTTTGAGCAGCGAATTTCTACATGTGTTGCAGCACAGGGCGATCAGATCAGGCGTTGAAACTCCACCATCAGTGTGGTCCATGTTTGTCATAAGGCAAGTTCTCAAATGGACTTTCGGCCAGAGTTCGTGGCAAACCGCTGGCCTTCTATTTGCTATGGCATACGCCTTGCAATTAGGGGCAAGCGGAACGTCGTACCCGCTCGCCGGGAGCGACGGTCCTCAACCCAGCGATGGCCCGCGGGGTTCCTGACGGGTTAGGTCGGATGGTTGCCTTGCCCCTGACCATCTGACAACGTCAATGCGTAATTGACACGTCAGGGACCCCGATTTTTTATGCGCCAAGCTGGCCGCGAAGTGTCTTAAGCGGCGATGCCTTTGGTTGTTACGTGCGGCCACGGCTGCTACGCAGGTATTGACGGTTGGCACCCCATTTTTTAGGGTGGTGGTTTCGCGCGGATGACGGTGGAAGTCCCTGCGCCAGCCTAGCTTCAATTGGCAGAGCACCGCATTCGTAATGCGGGGGTTGCGGGTTCGACTCCCGCGGCTGGCTCTCCGTACATAGGCGGCCTGCGACACGGGAATCGACGTTGCACTCGGACAAACGGCGCAGGCCATCGGCCAAACCAGCGTTTGGCTCAAGATCGCACACTGGGAGAAATTATGAGCACGGCACCGGCGGTCGGCATCAACATCAAGCAGATTGCACTCGGGGGCGGACCGTTTGGCCCGCGCGAAGTGGAACAAATGACCACGGCGCTCACCGACGATCCGCTGGCCTACCGGATGCTGCGCGAAGCGGTGACCGAAATGGAGGCCAGCGAAGATCGCAGCCCCGCGGCCGCCGTGCGCTTGGGTGTTTGCTTCTACCTGTTGGGCCGCTATCGCCAGGCGATCGAGACGTTGAAGAAGGGCGATGGCGGAGCGCTGGCGCTGTTCTATCTGGCGCGCTCCTATTACTCGCTGGAGCAGTACGATCAGGCGGTCGAAGCGTATCAATCGGCCGCGCGCGCCGGTTACGATTCCGACACGTGCAATCTCGCGCGGGCTGAAACGCTGCGTGCAGCCGGCAGAGCCAAGGAAGCGTTGGAAGCGCTCGACAAACTGTCGGGGGCCGTCGAGCAAACGGCGGAATACCTGTATCAGCGCGGCGCGACCGTTTCGGCGCTGTCGGGCAATCCCAGCGAAGTGGTGGCGCTTTACGAGCGTGCCGTCTCGGCCGATCCGAAGCACAGCGGTGCATTGTTTGGCCTGGCGATGGAGAACGATCGCCGCGGCAATGACGAAGTGGCGCTCGATTTGTACGAGCGCTCCGTCGCCACGTATCCGGCCCACATCGGTTCGCTGTTGAACCTGGGGATTTTGTACGAAGATCGCGCCCAGTACGAGCAAGCTTGGAATTGCTACCAGCGAATCCTGGAAGCGTATCCGAATCATCCCCGCGCGCGGCTGTATGTGAAAGACGTGCAGGCCTCGCGCGACATGTTCTACGACGAGGACGAACGGCGGCGCCGCGATCGGCTGAGCCAGGTGCTCGATGTGCCTGTCACGGATTTCGAACTTTCAGTGCGCAGCCGAAACTGTTTGCAAAAAATGGGCATCATGACGCTGGGCGATTTGGCCCGCACCAGCGAAGCCGAACTTCTGAACAGCAAGAACTTCGGCGAGACGTCGCTCGTGGAAATTCGCGAGATGATGACCGCCAAAGGCTTGGCGCTGGGCATGATGGCCAAGGAATTGGCCGAGCCGGAACCGGTGTTCGAGCCGGAAGTGATGACGCCCGACGAGCAAGCACTGTTGGATCGCCCGATCAGCGATTTGAATCTATCGGTGCGAGCGCAAGTGCATGGTGCGGCTGGGCATCAACACGATCGCCGAACTCGTGCGTCGCACCGGCGACGATCTGCTGGAATGCAAGAACTTCGGCGTAACCAGTCTGAACGAAGTGCGCGAGAAGCTGACGATCAAGAACTTGAAGCTCCGCGGCGAGTAAGATGTCGCGCGTCGGATCGGAAGTCACCGCATCGCTCCCGCTCATTAGGCGGGGGTTAAAACATTGAAGTCGCGTTCATGAAATTCGCCCGCTGGGTATTTCGCATTGCGGGCATCTACGGTCTGATCGTGCTGGCGCCGCATTATTTTCTGGAGAATCAAATCGCCGCTGAAGCGCGGCAGCAATTCACGCATCCGGAATTCTTTTACGGATTCGTGGGCATCGGCCTCGCCTGGCAGATTGCGTTTTTGATCATCGCGCAGGATCCGGTGCGCTTTCGGCCAATAATCATTCCGTCGATCCTGGAGAAGTTCAGCTTCGCCGGCGCAGCGACCGTGCTGTTCCTCCAGCATCGCATCGCGGACACGATGTTTGTCGCTGGGATGGTCGACCTGGCATTGGGCGTGCTCTTCATAGTTGCGTGGCTTCGGCTGGCTCGTAAATAATGCGGTGGTCATGAGCCAGCCGCATTTCTCCTTTCGTTTACAGCATACCGACGCGTCGTGCCGCGCACGGCGGTCGACGTTTTCCACGCCGCACGGGCCGGTGGAAATGCCTGCCTTTATGCCGGTGGGGACGCAAGCCACGGTCAAAGGGCTCTCGATCGACATGCTTCGCGCCACCGGGGCACAGATGATTCTGGGCAATACCTATCATCTGACATTGCGCCCTGGCGAAAAACTGATTGAACAACTCGGCGGGCTCCACAAGTTTATGGGCTGGGATGGACCGATCCTCACCGACAGCGGGGGGTTTCAGGTGTTCAGCCTCGCGGCCAATGTGAAGATCACCGACGAAGGGGCGGTTTTCCGATCGCACCTGGACGGCAATCTGATCGAGCTGTCGCCCGAGCGGGCCGTGGCCATTCAAGAATCGCTCGGCAGCGACGTGGCAATGCTCTTGGATCACGTCGTGGCGCTGCCGAATCTGCCGGAAGTCATTTGTGACGCCATGGAGCGCAGCATCCGTTGGGCGCGGCGGGCGCACGAGGCCCATCGACGCGCCGATCAGGCGCAGTTCGCCATCGTGCAAGGGGGCCTCGACGCGGCATGTCGCATTCAATGCACCAAAGCACTTGTCGAACTGGATTTTCCCGGCTACGCCGTCGGCGGACTGAGCGTCGGCGAGCCACCGGAGGAAATGTACCGCGTGCTCGATGAAACCGTGCCGGCGCTGCCCGCCAACAAGCCGCGGTACCTGATGGGCGTGGGCCGGCCGCAAGATATTTTGGAGGCGATCGCGCGCGGCGTCGATCTGTTCGATTGCGTATTGCCCACGCGCAACGGCCGCAATGCGATGGCGTTTACGGATAAGGGCACGCTCCGTCTGCGCAACGTGCAGCATGGCAACGACGCACGGCCGTTGGAAGAAGGATGTCCGTGTCCGGCGTGCCGGCACAGCCGCGGATATTTGCGACATTTGTTTCAGGCCGACGAGATGCTGGGGCCGGTGCTCTTGTCGGCGCACAACCTGACGTATTATCAGCGTCTGCTGGCCGAAGCGCGAGCGGCGATTGTGGAAAATCGCTTTTCCGAATTCCGCGCGGCGAAGATGGCGGGATGGGGACGGAATGACTCAATGACTCAATGACTCAATGTCTAAATGTCTAAATGAGAATCGCGGCTCGCGATCATTCCTTCATTTAGTCATTCAGGCATTTAGGCCTTCAGTCATTCGCCTTACGCCCTGCCCTTCCGCTTTGGGGCGCAAGGCTTTATGATACGCGCATGTTGCAACTCATGGTGATCTTTGCGGAGGCGGCGGCCGACGGCGGTGGCGCGCCCGGCGCTGGCGGCGGTCCCGGCGGCGGCTTGAGCGCACTGTTGCTGCCGTTTGCCATGATCTTTGTGCTGTTTTACTTTCTCATTCTGCGGCCGGAGAAACGCAAGCAGGCGGAACACAAATCGCTGTTGGAGTCCATCAAGAAGAACGATCGAGTCGTCACGATCGGCGGCATTTACGGCGTGGTGACCAACGTGCTGCGCGAGGAAGATCGAGTGACGCTGCGGATCGACGAGGCGAACAATACAAAAATTGACGTCACGTTCAGCGCCGTCGCCAGGGTGCTGGGCGAAGAGCCCGAATCGGAAAAAAAATAACCAGTCGACCACGTCCAGTAGGGAAGCAAATCGTTATGTCGCCGTTTCATTATTTCACGCCGATCTTGGCCCAGGCCCAGGCGCAGATTGTCGCGCCCGCGGCGCCGGCAGTGGAAGTGCCCTGGTACCAGGAAGGTTGGTTCAGCGTCGTGGTGGCGATGGCTGTGGTCATCCTCCCGTTTTTGGTCGGCAGTTGGCTGGCCAAACGTTTGCGGATGAACGACTACGCCTGGCGCATCGGATTGCTCTTGTTCTCGCTGGTGGCCGGCATCGTGGTGTGCGTGTACGGCTGGCCGCCGCGGTTGGGCATTGATCTGAGCGGCGGCGTGATTTTGGTGTACGAAGTCGACGCCTCGAAGGCGGCCTCCGCCGACCTGTCCAGCGTTGTTGACGCCCTGCGCAAAGATCTCGGCGAAAGCGGCGCGTCAAATGTGCGCGTCGAAGCCGACGCCGAGGGCAAGGTGGAAATTGAATTGGCCGGCGCCGATCCGGCGGAAGTGTCCAAGATCGAGCAGCGCGTGGAAGATTTGAAAGCCGGCCGGCTGCGGCAAGATCTGCCGAATACGGACCTGGTTTTGGAATCGCGCCCGCTGCGCGGCGGCAAGCAGGTGCTCGTCTACGGCGTGCGGCGCACCGGAAGCGCCGACATGGATTTGATGGTCAGCCGCATCGCCAAGCGCGTGAATCCCGGCGGCCAGAAGGAAGTGACCGTGCGGCGGATGGGTTCCGACCGCGTGGAAGTGATCATTCCCAAGGTGGAACAGGCCGAAGTCGAGGTCGTTAAGGACAAGATCAGCACGGCCGGCGCCTTGGAATTCCGCATCCTCGCCAACCCGCGCACTCCGGAACATGCGCGGTACATCGAACTGGCCAAGCAAACCGAAGGGCGCGACGTCACCGCCAAAGACGAGAACGGCAAAGACGAACTCGTGGCCCAATGGGTGGCCGTCGATCCCGAAAAAGCTCACGAGATCATCTCGGAAAGCAATAACGTCTCTCGCCCGAATAAAAGCGGCGGCGTCAGTGTATTGACGATGATCGACCCGTACGACGTCGGCGGGGGCGAACTGTCGCGCGCCTATCCGACCAACGACCAACTGGGCGGAAATGCGGTCGGGTTCAAGTTCAATTCAAGCGGCGCGCAATTGTTTGGCGAGCTGACCGGACGGCATCTGCCCGACGAAAGCAGCGGCCTGAGATATCAATTGGCCATCATCCTCGACGACCAGGTAAAGTCGGCGCCGTCGATCAAAAGCCGAATTACCGACAGCGGCATCATCGAAGGCACCTTTACGCCCGAACAAGTGCAATTCCTGGTCGATATCCTCAACGCGGGCAGCTTGCCGGCGGCGCTGAGCAAAGTGCCGGTGGCCGAATATAGCGCTGCGCGCAGTTGGGCAAAGACACGATTCGGGCCGGGGCGCTGTCGATGATTATCAGCACGGTCGCCATTTTGATCTTCATGCAGATTTATTACCGCTTTGCGGGCGTAGTGGCGAATCTCGCGGTACTGATGAATCTGGTGCTCGTGATGGCGCTGGTGATTCTGATTAAGGCCCACCTGACGTTGGCCGGCCTGGCGGGCCTGGTGCTGAGCGTGGGCATGGCGGTGGACGCCAACGTGCTGATTTACGAGCGGATGCGGGAAGAACGCGAACGCGGGGCGGCCCTGCGCATGGCCATCCGCAACGGGTTCGGCCGCGCGATGGCCACCATTATCGACTCGCACTGCACGACGTTGATCACCGGCATCGTGCTATTTGTGATCGGCACCGATCAATTGCGCGGCTTTGCCACCACCTTGGTGCTAGGGTTGCTGCTTAATCTATACACCGCCGTGTACTGCTCGCGAATTATTTTTGACATTGCCGAGCGGCAACATTGGCTGACGCAATTGAAGATGATGAAACTGTTCGGCCACACCAATTTTGACTTCGTGAAGTGGATGCCGAAGCTGATTACGCTTTCGACGCTGTGCATCGTGATTGGCCTGGGGGCGGCGGCGGCGCGGGAAATGGGCTGGTTCGGCAGCGCCGGCTTGTTCGGCATCGATTTCACCGGCGGCACCTCCGTGCAGTTGGTGTTCAATAAGCCCACCGACATCGGCGAGGTGCGCAAAACCGTATCCACTCTGCCCGACGTTTCCGTCAGCGCGGTGGCCAGCGCCACCGGCGAGGAGCATGACACGAAATTCAACATCGATACTTCGTATCATGGCGCAAAGGCCGGAGCCGAAAAATCCAACACCGAAACCATCAGAGCGGTTAAAGATAGGCTGCATGAGCTGTTCGACGGACAATTGAAAACCTATTCGATGGAGATAGTTTCCGTCGGCGGCTCGCAACCCGATGCCAAAGCGGCGGCAGCCACCGAGAGCAAGACAACGGCGGAAAAATCAGCGGAAAAGCCGGCGACGACCGCCGCAGCCGCTTCGCCGCAGCCAGAATCCGGCACGGAAGCCCGTTTGAAGTTCCCCGACAAAATGAATTTCGCCGAGCTCGACGCCACGTTGAAGCAAGGCCTGACCACGGCAAAGCTTCCCGAAGCGGTGTTCGATCTCAGCAGCCCCGATCCCGACTATTCGCCCGGCAGCAGTTTGGCCGTGTCGGATTGGGTGGTGCATGTTTCCCTGCCGAAAGAGCAGACCGAAACGCTGCTGAAAACCGTGCAGCAGGAACTGACCAATACGCCGGTGTTCCCCACGGCCAACAGCGTCGGCGGCAAAGTGGCCAGCGACACCAAAACCACGGCCTACTATGCGCTGTTTGTCAGCAATCTGCTGGTGGCGCTGTACATCTGGATTCGATTCCAGAACTTGATTTTCGGCTTGGCGGCGATTGTGGCGTTGATTCACGACGTGGCAATCGCCGTGGGCGCGCTGGCGCTGAGCTATTGGCTGGCCGGCCCGTTAGGATTCTTGCAGGTCGATCCGTTCCGCATCAGTTTGGAAGTGGTGGCGGCGCTCTTGACGATTGTCGGCTACTCGATCAACGACACCATCGTGGTGTTCGACCGAATTCGTGAAATCCGCGGCAAGAGCCCCGATCTGACCCCCAAGATGATCAACGAGGCGGTGAATCAAACCCTCTCGCGGACCATTTTGACCTCCAGCACCGTGTTCCTGGTGACGTTTATCTTGTACTTCTTCGGCGGCGAAGGGGTGCATGCCTTTGCGTTCGCCATGATGATCGGCGTGCTCACCGGCACCTACAGCTCGGTGTTCATCGCAGCGCCAATCTTGCTATGGTTCCGCCGTCCGCCGGCCGCCGTGGCACAAAAGGCGACGTACACCGCGGTTCCGGCCACGGGCACCGTGTAAGACGCACCGGCGTGAAACTCTACGGCCTGAAACATCTGTAGCGGCCGTCTGCGCCGCGTTCTCGGAAAGCTCGGCAGCGGAGCATCGCCGGCGGCCGCGCGATCCGATATCAAGAGATGGCGAATTGTTGCGCCGCCTGGGTGGCAAGCTTTCAAACAAAACGGGGGAGAAAAAGCGTGGATTGGCGAATGAGAATTGCGGTGGTGGTGTTAGTGGTAGGCGTGGGCCTGGCCATCGCGCTGCAGTTTCGCAAACAGGGTGGCGCGGCAAACAGTTCTCCGGCAGTGGCTCCGACCGCGGCGAATGAATCGGCAAACAAGGCGCCCGCGGCCGCGCAGGATATGGTGCCGTTCCGATCAACGTCGTTGGATCACCTTGGTGAAACGCCTGCGAACCCTACTGCGGCAGCAACTGATTCCAGTTCGGCGCCGGCGGCCGACGGCGAACCGATGGACACAAGCGCGCCTGGGGGCGGCGCCGCCAACAACGGGATGGTCGATTTGAACGCCCCTCAGCCGACACACAAGGTTGTCGACGGCGACACGCTGCCGCAATTGGCGCAGCAATATCTCGGCCGCGCCGATCGCTACCTGGATATCTACGAATACAACCGCGACGTGCTGGAGAGCCCCGACGTGCTGCCGATCGGAGCGGAGCTGCGCATTCCATCACGCTTCGCGCTGCCGGCCGGCGAGGATGCAAATGTAAAGAGTTCCGCCGCATCGACGGCCGTCAGCACGGCGGCGCCGGCGGCGCCCCTGGTGCCCCTGATTGCACCGACTGCAAAACCGGCAGTCGCTGCGAAAAAACCTCGCACCTATACCGTGCAGCGGGGAGATAACCTGGTCGATCTGGCGCACAAGTTCTACGGCGACGGCCGCAAGCATCAAGATTTGTACGAAGCCAACCGCGGCGTGATGCACAATCCCGGCGACTTGCACCCAGGCATGGTGCTGGTAATACCGTAAGCGGCCAAGGTAGAAAGCAGAAAGCCGATGTGCAATCGACCGTCGATCAACTCACTTCTGCCTTCTGCATTCTGCCTTCTGCATTTCCTTACAGCGGCCCTTTGCGGTCCGTCCAGGAATTGGCCCGTTTGACCACTCGCTGGTCGATGAACTTGGCGATTTCGGCGGCGATGGCGTCCTTTTTCGCCGCCAGCAATTTCGCGCCCTCCAGGCTGGTGGCCGCCGGCATGTAGAACACGGCTTGCTTCTCGGCGGCTTGAACCGGATCGGTGGGCGTGGGCAAGAATTTTTCCAGCGACTGATGCAGCCGCTTGGCTTCCTTCTGCGCGTCCTTATCTTGATCTCCCACCACGATCAGCCACGACCATTGGTCGGCCAATTGGCGGTTGTTCACCACTTCGGTGAGGTTGATGCCTTTGAAAGCCCAAGGCGGCGAAATCAGGATCAACGCCTTCACATCTTGACCCTGCTTGCCGGTGGCCAGGCGCGGCCAGTGCCAATCCCAGCCCGCCCAATCGACCCCCACGACGGCGCCCATTTCGACGCCCAGCACGCAGAGCTTGTTGATATTCATTTCGCCGGCGTTGTTCTTGTCCATCAAGAACGATTTGCACGCTTCCAAATCTTGATCGATCATCGCCACGAAATCCTGCTGCCTCAACAGCGCGACGTTGATTTCTCGTTCGCCGCCGCCGGGCAGTTGTTGGCGAGTGCTTTGGCCGTGGCCGCGGAGATCGGGCGTCAATACCGCGCAACCTTTGGCTTGCAACATGGCCGCCAGATCTTTGAAATCGGCGCGGCTGCCTTTGTATTGGTGCAGCATGATCACGGGCACGGCTTCTTTGCCTAGCAGACTCGGGTAGAAGGTCGCGCCTAGCGATACGCCGTCGCGGGTGGTCAGCGTGATATTCTGCGGCGGCGGAAGCTGTTTGCCGGATGCGGCCGGCGCAGGCGCCGCGCCGGTGGCGACTTCCGGCTGAATCGCGATCATCATCGTCGCGCCAAGAATCAGAGCTGCGGCCACAACTTTCATATCGTTCCCCAGGGAGTCTATCTCCCTATGGTAAGTATGGCACAAAGCGGCGTCAACGAATGCAGAACTGGCGCGGTATCGCTGACAAGCGCAAGATTCCGCTGGCAAAAGCTGGCCCGGCTGACAAACGCTGTCCCGGCGCGCCGAGATCGGTGCATCCTGCGTTGAATCAGCTTCCGCCGCCTGGGCCGAACAGCGCCGCATCGGTGGCGAAATCGACCCGCGAATCGTGGGAGTAGAAGTGTCGGGCGATCTGTTCGGCCAAGACGCCTAAGAATTGCACGCGGAACTCGCCTTCCGATTTGTCGGCCGAAGAGATGGGCGTGTGCGGCGGATAGAGCACGCGCGGCAGGCTCTTTTCATACACCTGCTTGCCGCCGTCTTCCATGTCGTACACCACCAAGCGCACCGTCGCATTACCCTGGAATAGCGTCGCGCCCTGATACAGCGTGAACCGCTCCAGCTCGATGCCCACCACCATGTCCGCCTTGAGCGCCTTGCCGATTTCGGTGAATTTTTGCCAGGTGTTTTCGTCGGTCCATTGCGAGACTTCGCGCTCGCCGATCACGTCGATCTTTTTTATCTTGGCCGCCAGCAGCCGATCCACTTCGCGCGTCAGATCGCGGGGCACCGTCGAGTCGGTGAATTGCAATTCCCGCACCGAGCGGCAAACCACCGCCACCTTCTTGCCCTTCAAGTTGCTGAATTCAGCGGGAATGTCGTCAGGGGCCATGTTGTACAACATGACCGAAAGCACGTTGCACCCCACTAGCGATGCAAAGATGACCGACGCGACCATTAGCGACGCCAGCAAAAACAGGCGCAAGCGGATGCGATCCATCGCAAACCCTCGAAGAGATAGCACGGGTCGAGAAGAGAGCGGGAGGATACAACCGCGCCCCCGCCGCCACAAGGCCGATAATGCTGCCAGATTGCGTAGTGCTAGCAGGTCGTCGTCTATCCTAGTTCGCCATCTTTCACCACCAAACGGCGGATCGCCGTGGCGCGCCCGGTGGCCGGGTCGACCTCCACGATCGTGCCGCACAAACGCACGTCCCCCGTGGCCACGTCGAATGCCGTGGGATTGAAGGTCAGCGTGGTTTCCATCACCCGGTCGATCTGGCGGCCCAAAATGCTTTCAAACGGTCCGGTCATGCCCACGTCGCACTGAAACGCCGTCCCGCCGGGCAGGATGCACTCGTCGGCGGTCGTCACATGGGTGTGAGTCCCCAGCACGGCGGACACGCGGCCATCGAGGTAGCGGCCCATCAGTTGCTTGTCGCTAGTCGCCTCGCCGTGAAAATCCAGCAGCTTGACCTGCACCTCTTTGGGAATCGCGGCCAGCACGCGGTCGGCGGCTTTGAACGGACAATCCACCGGCTTCATGAACACGCGGCCCATTAAGCTGAACACGGCGACCGGCGCACCGTTGCGGGCTTTGACGACGACGAACTCGCGCCCCGGGGCTTCGGTCGGATAGTTGGCCGGCTTGACGATGTTGGCATCGCTGTTGAGCACCTCGGTAATTTCCGCGCGGCGATAGATGTGATCCCCCAGCGTCACCACGTCGACGCCCGCCGCGATCAATTCGTGAAAAATGGCCGGCGTGATGCCTGAGCCGCCCGCGGTGTTTTCACCGTTGGCGACGACCAGGTCGAGTTGCTCGCGCTCAATCAGCGGTTTGACTGCCCGGCCGACAATGTGTCGCCCGGGCTTGCCAACAATATCGCCGATGAGGAGCAAACGCATAAGACGCAGCGGGAGCGAGTGACGAAGGGCGAGGGTGATTATTTGGCGAGTTCGGTGACGCGGGTTTCGCGGATCATGGTGACCTTGATCTCGCCGGGATAGTTCAATTGCTGCTCGAAAGCGTTGGCGATGTCGCGGCACACCTTGGCGGCCGATTGATCGGTCGTGTCTTTGGAGCTGGCGATCACGCGCAGCTCGCGGCCGGCCTGAATGGCGAATGCCTGTTCCACGCCGGCGAAGCCCTTGGCGATCGACTCCAGCTCTTCCATCCGCTTGATGTAGCGCTCCAGCGTTTCGCGTCGGGCGCCGGGGCGGGAGGCACTGCAGGCGTCGGCCGCGGCGACCAGCACCGTGTAGGGATGGTCGATGCGGATATCGTCGTGGTGGCCCAGCGCCGCGTGCACGACTTCCGGTCCTTCACCGTAGCGTTTCAAAAGTTCGGCGCCGATCTTGGGATGGCCGCCTTCCGCCTCGTGATCGGCAGCTTTGCCGATGTCGTGCAGCAAGCCGCAGCGGCGCGCCAGTGCGCCATCCAATCCCACTTCCTCGGCCAACATGCCGGCGAGAAACGCCACTTCGATCGAATGCCGTAGCACGTTCTGGCTGTAGCTGGTGCGGAAGCGCAGCCGGCCCAGCAGGTGGACGATTTTTGGATGCAACCGCGGAACCTCCGCTTCTTGCATCGCCTCCTCGCCGAACTTCTGAATGTGCTGCTCCATTTCGGCCTGCGTTTCAGTGACCACTTCCTCGATGCGCGAGGGATGAATGCGGCCGTCGGCAATCAACTTGCCTAGCGCCGTTCGGGCAATCTCGCGGCGCACCGGATCGAAGCCGCTGATGATCACGACACCCGGCGTATCGTCGATGATCACGTCCACGCCAGTGGCTTTTTCGAAGGCGCGGATGTTGCGGCCTTCGCGGCCGATAATGCGCCCCTTCATTTCGTCGTTGGGAATATCGACGGTGCTGGTGGTGGTTTCGGCGGTATGGCCGGCGGCATAGCGCTGGATGGCGGTGACCAGGATTTCGCGGCTTTTGGCTTCGCAAATCTCCTGCATCTTGCGTTCGTGCTTCTGGATCAGCGCCCCTGCTCGTTTTGCAATTCGTTGTCGAGCATTTCCAACAGGCGGCGGGCGGCTTCCTCGCGGTTCAGCCCGCTAAGCTGGTGCAAAGTTTGCCGCTGCAGATCGAGGAGCTTTTGCAATTCCTCGTTGCGGCGGTTGGTGTCCTCGATGCGCTCGGCCAGCTTGCGCTGGGTGGTCTCGACCATTTTTTCTTGCTTGCGCACCTGCTCACCCTGCTGCTCAACGGCGTCTTGCCGTTTGTCGAGCAACCGTTCGCGTTCGTGCAGTTCCTGGCGAAGCTGCGAAAGCTCCCGCTCGCCGGCGGCCTTCTGCTGGATGGCGACCTCTTTGATTTCCAGTTCGGCTTCTTTTTTGCGATTCTCCGCTTCGCGGTGGGCATCGTCGAGAATCCGTTTGGATTCGGTTTCCGCGTCTTTCTTTCGCAACCGATCCAGCAGGCGCACGATGACGAAGGTCATGCCCGCCGCCAAAGGGGCCGCAATCACTACAGCGATAGCAACATTGGGATCCACTGGCACACACTCCCCGCGGATGCGGTGTACGTTGTTGCGAGCGCTCGCGGGACGGCACGCGATCGGCAGACGCTTACCGACGATTGGAGGCGCCTGCTGCGACCGGCATGGGCGCGGCCAGAGGGCATTCGCCGGCGGTCAGATCGACCGAGCGGCTGAGGAATTCGGGCCGTCGAACTTTGTTCGGCGGCGCGCTTGCAACTTAAAACATCACCGACGACGCGCGGGACCGGCAGGTCCTGCCGGTCCACCGCTTCCTCGCGCCACACCGGGTGGACGCGGGCACAAAGGATGTTCAGGGGCTGCTTGTATCCAACCAAGAAAACTTCGAATGTCGAGCGGCTGCGGCGCAAACATGCCGTGGCAGGCAACGTCGCGGGGCAGCCGGCGGGGCACACGGACCAAGGCCGGGCGATTCGTGCGGGGCAGAACGCCTCGCAGTAAACTCCAGATGAAAATCACTAAATTATTCATCTTGGCACCCGGCCAGACGCGCTGGTTGGGTCATTCCTACAGGCTCATAATCAATCTGGAAAACCGCAGCGAATGCTTCGTAGCCGCCCGTGTTGGGCCATTGCCGCGAACATTCGATCTGGTTTTTGTTTCCTTTACGATTGGGGGAACGCCGCCAGCCTTCAGCCCCCGGGAGCTTTAACTCCAGGCGGCCAAGAGGCCCTCGGCACCCTTAAATAAGATAGTATCAAACCTGATGCAATCTGCAACTGCAGGGTGGTCGCCGACCTAGCCGGCCGGGGATATGGCAGGGAAACCCAGCGGAAACCGCCGTGGATTTTGCACGCTCCAGTAGGATTGGTCCATGAAATCTCGCACGTCCTTCGGCTTGGAAGCGAAACTGGCCGCCGCCTGGCCGCCTGGAGATTGGCGCGACGTGACGGTCGTCGTGGCCGTTTCCGGCGGGCCCGACAGCGTCGCCCTGCTGCGGGCGCTGGCCAGCTTGAAAGGCGAAGCCGGCGGCGCGGGGCGATTGGTAGTCGCTCATTTCGACCATCGCTTGCGGGAAGATTCTGCCGCCGATGCTGAGTTCGTGGGGGCGCTGGCGCAGCAACTCGGGCTGCCGTTTGAAAAAGGGGAGGCGACAGCCGAGCAACTCGCACACCCGACTACCGACGGCGTCGAGGCTGCGGTTCGCCAGTGGCGGTATGCCTTTCTGCAAAGCACGGCGGAAAAAGTCGGCGCTCGATATGTCGCGCTCGGCCACACGGCCGACGATCAAGTGGAAACGGTCCTCTTCAATCTCCTGCGCGGCACGGGTCTATCCGGGCTGGCAGGCATGCCGCGGGCCCGTGCGCTGGGCTCTGCAACGTCGCTGATTCGACCGATACTCGACGCGCGGCGAAGCGAAGTGTTGGAGTATCTTCACGAAATCGGGCAAAGCTATCGGACCGATCCCACGAACTCCAGCGCGGTCTTCACGCGCAATCGCATCCGGAATGAAGTGCTGCCGAGCCTGCGCGAAAAATTCTCGACCGACATCGATCAAGCGGTCGTGCGAATGGCGCAATTGGCCGGCGATGCGCAGCGCTGGTCGAAAACCTGGCCGACGATTTGCTCGCGCGATGTCTGCTGAGCAGTCGCGAGGGCGAAGCGTACGTCAATTTGGAACCGCTCGAGGCCGCCAATCGCCACCTGGTGCGCGAAATGTTCGTCGCCCTCTGGCGGCGCATGCATTGGCCCGTGCAAGACATGGGTTTTTCCCATTGGGATGCGCTAGCGGAAATGGCACTCCTGACCGCCCCGCAATCACCCGGCCCTCGCACATTTCCGGGAAATATCCAGGTCCGGCGGGACGACGGTGCCCTCATTCTTTCACCTCCACCCCGCTAGCGTCTTCTGCCTTCTGCCTTCTGCCTTCTGCTGTCTGCTGTCTGCCTTCTGCCTTCTCACTCCGCCTTGACCGGCGATGCTAGCTTCGCGTAGCATACGCGGCCATTTTTCCGGCCCGAAGTGCCGGAGGCGCATGAAGTTCGCGCATCGCACGTCCACATTTGGCGGACGTGCGCGTGGGGCGATTGCGCCGATGGAAGACCGCACACACGCGAAAGGATTCGCTCGTCCAGTGCGCGATTTAGCAAACGCCTGCTGGTTCGCTTTGAAATGGGGACTGCTGGCTGCGCTCGTGGCGGCGGTCGGGATCGGATTCTATCTCTACACCCAGTTGAACGACCAAATCCGACTGCGCGTGCAGGCCAAGCTCGCGGCCTGTTATCCCAATCTGCAGGTCACGGTGCGCTCAGCACAGTTGATCGACGGCAAGGGAATCGAAGTGCGCGGCTTGCTGATTACCGATCCCCGAATCGCGGGGCAGGATGGCGAACTAGCTTACTTCGACGAGATGTTGCTCTGCTGCCAGACAAACTGGAAGGAACTGCTGCGGCACGAACCGGTGTTCACGCGGATTATCGTTCGCCGTCCGCAAATTCAGGCGCTCCGATTGCCCGACGGCTCTTGGACCACCAGCCAACTGTTGCCGATCCCCAAGCTCAGTGACCGCTCGCCGGACATGACGATCGAAAACGCGCAGTTGATCGTCGTCGATCCGCAGCGCAATCCGCCGACCCCCTTCATGGTGCGCGACGTCAATCTGGAAATCAAACCGGAGGCGGGCAACGGTTCCAACTCGTCCGGGGCTTCGACGATCAAAGGCTGGCTGTCGGCCGACCACGTGCAACGAATGGAAATCGCCGGCCGCTTCCAGCGCGGCGGGGCCCTGGACGTCAGCGGCTCGATTGCCGGCATCGACGTTTCACCGGAACTGATGTCGGTGCTGCCTGCCGATCAGGCGGCTCGCCTGGCGCCTTTGGCTCCGCTGCGCGGGCAGGCCCGCCTGGAATTTCACCTGCGAAACGATCCCGCGCAGTCCCAACCGCTGCAATTCGCCGTGAAGGGGCAATTGATTTCCGGCCGGTTCGACGATTCGCGGCTGCCGCAGGCGCTGGCCGACATGCAAATCGACTTTCATGCCGACAATCATGGCATCGTCATCGACAAGCTTTCCGCCCGCAACGGTCCAACCACGATTCAACTGCATGCGCAAATCGACGGCTATCAGGCCGTGGCGCCGGTGATCGTGGAAGGCGAAGCAACGCACCTGCTGATCGGGCGACAGTGGGAAGCGATCTTGCCGGAGAAACTCCTGGCACAGTGGCGCAAGTTTCTTCCCGCGGGCGAGATCAACGTGCGCTCGCTGCGGTTGGCGTACGACGGCACGCGCTGGCGATTGGACGGCACCGTGGAATGCCTGAACGTCTCGTTCACGTTCTACAAGTTCCCCTATCGGCTGGATCGCGGCACCGGAACGCTGACGCTCAAGAGCGACACGGCGACGAATCAGAATCGGCTGATCTTGAACCTGACCGCGTATGCCGGCGGACGCCCGGTGAAAATCGACGGCGAGTTTTTCAATCCGGGCCCGGAATTCACCGGCGGCGTGGAGTTGCACGGCGAGAATTTGCCGTTCGATCAGAATTTGTACGCCGCCATGACCGCCGCCCAGCCGAAATCGAGCGCCGTCGTGCAATCGCTCAATCCCGCCGGCACGTTCAACTTTTGGGTGCGCACGCAGCGCAACGATCCGCAACAGCGAATCATGAATCAACACCTGGTGGTCACCCTGAACCGCTCGACGGTGTGCTACGACAAATTCCGCTATCCGATGTACAACGTCACCGGCACGCTGGAAATGGTCGATGGCCATTGGACCTTCCGCGATCTGGCCGGCACCAACCACAGCGGCCGCGTGACCGGCGAAGGCCGGCTGACTCCTGTGCCCGATGGCTTCGATCTGTCGTTGCAATTCCGCGGGCACGATATTGCTCTGGAGGAAGAGCTGCGCGACGCATTGAATCCGCGGATGCAGCGGTTGTGGAACGAACTGCGGCCCAAGGGGTCGTTCAATCTGATCCTGGCGGAGGTAGGCTACCGCTCGGCCGACAAGAAACTCAGCGTAACAACCCGCATCGAGCCGGTCGGAGACACCGTTTCGATCGAGCCGACATTCTTTCGCTACCGGTTCGAGAAACTGCAGGGGGCGATCAATTTCCGCGATGGTGCGCACCGATTTAGAAAGCGTCCGGGCCGTTCATGAACGCACGTCGATGGCCACTGGCGGTTACTGCGAATACACGCCCGACGGAAACTGGCACATGCGACTGGAGAACCTTGCAGTTGACAGATTGCGGCTGGATCGGGATCGCGATTTGATCGCCGCCCTGCCCCCGCGCTTGCGAAAGTCCGCCGAGCGATTAAATCCCATTGGGCTGGTGAATCTGAGCGGAGCAGTGGATTGGTGGGGCAACTCGCCGCCGCCAGCCGATGATTCGATGCCGGCGACTCCCGAGGAATGCAAGGTGCGCACGGCCTGGAACGTGGAGTTCGATTTGCAAGAGGCCGGTTTGCGGGCGGGATTGGATTTGAAAAACGTCAATGGCAGCGTGGGGCTCAACGGCCAGTGCGACGGAGAGCATTTCCAATCGCACGGAGAATTGAACGTCGATTCCGTCACGTGGAACGGTTTTCAGTTCACCCGCGTGAAGGGGCCGTTTTGGCTCGACGATCATCAGGTCATTCTCGGCTCCGCCGCCGATGTCCAGCCGACGGGGCACGCGCCGCGGCACATTTCCGCGCTGGCCTACAGCGGCGCGGTGACCGCCGACGCCGCCGTCAGCCTGGAAGAAACGCCCCGCTACAGGCGCAAGTTGCGATCGCCGAGGCCGATTTGGCAAGGTTTTGCACCGAAGCCATTCCCGGCCGCCAATCGCTCAAAGGACGCATCGAAGCGGGCGTCGATCTCAGCGGCACCGCCGCCGGATTGCACACGCTGCGCGGCAAAGGCGAAATCAAGCTTCACGACGCCGATATCTATCGCTTGCCGGTGTTGGTCGCTCTGTTGAAGGTGTTGAATTTCAAGCCGCCCGACAATAGCGCGTTCACCACCAGCGACATCAAGTTCCAACTCGACGGCGAGCACGTGCTCTTGAACAACATCGAATTCAGCGGCGACGCCATCAGCTTGCTGGGCAAGGGGGAAATGAATCTCAATACCGATATTAACTTGACGCTGCATTCGCTGGTGGGCGCAGCGATTTGGAATTGCCCGTGTTCAAGCGCATGATGGGCGGGGCCAGCGAACAGATCATGCAAATCAAGATCACCGGCACGCTGGCCGATCCCAAGGCGAAGCGCGAAGCCTTCCCGAAGATTACCGAGGCGCTGCAATCGATTCAGGGAGGGATGCAGCCGGGGGATCGAACGCTGATCCCGCAAGGCATGCGACCCTCTCCGCAAACCGACGACACACAACGACGGTGAGCATGATGGATGTCGGACCAATCAATTCGCCCGCCAGCGCCGCCGGGCGCCCTTGGCGCAGTCGCAAGGGCCGGAGAGCGATCGCGCGCAGGCGCGAATCGGCCATCCATCAGCGCGGCGTGCAATACGATGCCAAGGCGGATCAGGCCGCGGGAATCGGCCAAACCGACGGCGAAGAGCACACGACCGAGGATCGCTACGGCGATGGCCGTCAGCCGTGGCAATTGCCGGCCGCGGGCGAACCTGCGACCGACGCCGACAATCAAGACGAGGAAAAGCCCCCTGCCCCGCGCGATCCTTCGGGCCCCAGCGGGCGTCTCATTGATCTGTCTGGATGAGGGGCATAAAATCCCGCGTTCAGTTTCGATTCAAACTCCTCGCCCCTCGACCCTTTCCACCCATGCGATTCACCAAAATGCACGGCATCGGCAACGACTATGTCTACGTCGATTGCTTTGCGCAGCCGATGCCGGCCGATCCGCCGGCGCTGGCGAAGAAAATCGCCGATCGCCATTTTGGCGTGGGCGGCGATGGGCTAATCCTCATTTGCCCGTCAGACAAAGCCGACGCCCGGATGCGCATGTTCAACGCCGACGGCAGCGAAGCCGAAATGTGCGGCAACGGCGTGCGCTGCGTGGCCAAGTACGTGCACGATCACGGCATCGCGACAAGCCGACGCTGAAGATCGAAACCGGCAACGGCGTACTGTCGCTGGACTTGGAAATTGTCGATGGCAAGGTGCAAAAGGTTCGCGTCGACATGGGGGAACCGATTCTGGAGCCGGCGAAGATTCCCACGACATTGCCCGGCGCGGATCGTGAATTATGCGCCGCCGGAATCGGATCGCATGCGCGAATTCAAGGACATGGGAATTGATCCGCGCATGACGTGCGTCTCGATGGGAAATCCCCACCTTGTGTTGTACTGCGGGGAGGTCAAGAAAGTGCCGCTGGAGGCCTTGGGGCCAAAGATCGAGCACCGCGACATCTTCCCCAATCGAATCAACGTTCACTTCGTGCAGGTTCATTCCCCCCAAGAAGTCACGATGCGAACCTGGGAACGCGGCAGCGGAATCACGCTAGCATGCGGCACCGGCGCGGCCGCCGTGTGCGTGGCGGGCGTGCTTACCGGCCGATCCGCTCGAAGAATCTTGGCCCACCTGCCCGGCGGGGATTTGGAATTGGAGTGGAACCAAACCGATAATCATGTTTATATGACCGGCCCGGCCACGGAAGTCTTTAGCGGCCAATGGGCGGAATAACGCGATGCAGGAAGTTGGAAGTAGGATTTAGGATTTTCAGAATTCCTACTTCATAATTCCTACATCCTACCTTTGCTTCGCACGGATGCGCTCTTTGAAAAAGCTCTTCAACCAATTCGCGATCAATCTCGGCGGGCTTTTAGCCTCATCCGCCGTGCGCCATTGGATGGGCTCGCTGGACTACAAGTGCGCCTACTACGATCAGTCGGTCGATCCGGTGAAGCCTACTTACTCCGGCCAAAAAATCTATATCTTCTGGCACGAATACATCCTGTTTCCGCTTTACCTGCGCGGCAACTGCAACCTGACGATGCTTTTGAGCCGGCATCACGACGCCGACATCCTCACGCGCACCGCCTACCACATGGGTTTTGCATTTGTGCGCGGCAGCTCGTATCGCGGCGGCATGACCTCGCTGCGCGAGCTGGTGCGCCGCAGCCGGACGATGAATCTGACCATCACGCCCGACGGGCCGCGCGGGCCGCGGCGCGTATTGGCGCCGGGAGCAGTGTTTCTCGCCTCCAAGCTGGGACTGCCGATTGTGGCGATGGGCTTTGGATACGATCGCCCCTGGCGGCTAACCACTTGGGATCGCCACGCAGTGCCGCGGCCGGGCAGCCGCGCCCGAGCGGTTGTCAGCCCCGAAATTCATGTGCCGCCGAATTTGGATCGCGAAGGATTGGAGCACTATCGCCAGCAAGTCGACCGTTTGCTCAACCGGCTCACGCTGGAAGCCGAAGTCTGGGCGGAATCCGGCACGCGCAAAGCCGAAGAAGTGCCGCTGCGCCGCGAGCCGATCTGGCGAAAGTTGCGTTATAACCGATCGCACGCATTGGCAATGCCACATCTGCGCGAAATCGGCGCCCAGAGAACACAGATAAACACGGATGAAAAGGATAAACGCAGATCCGCATGATCCAATTTGGGATGCTTTTCCTCAACGGTCCTGGCGGTCATAATCTTCATCTGCGTTCATCTGCGTTCATCTGTGTTTCCTTGATCTTCCACTTCTGTGGCTCTCGATCCTTCAATTCGCCCTGATTCGCCGCCGGTATTAACTGTCTCGCAGTTCACCGACGTGCTGAAGGAAGTGCTGGAAACCGGTTTCCCGCTGGTGTGGGTGACCGGCGAGATTTCCAACTTCAACCGCCACAGCCCGTCGGGGCACTGCTATCTCACGCTCAAGGACGAGCACTCGCAGTTGCGGGCCGTCATTTGGAAAAGCGCCGCGCAAGAGATTAAAAGCGAATTGCACGACGGGATGGAGGTCGTTGTTCGCGGACACTTGGACGTGTACGCTCCGCGCGGGCAGTACAGCCTGATTATTGATGAGCTGCATCTGAAAGGCCTGGGCGCGCTGGAACTGAAATTCCGCCAGCTGCACGAAAAGTTGGCCGCCGAAGGACTGTTCGCTGCGCAGCGCAAGCGGCCGCTGCCGACCTTCCCGCGGCGGATCGCGTTTGTCACCAGTCCCACAGGCGCGGCGGTGCGCGATTTTCTGGAAGTGCTCGGCCGGCGTTGGCAGGGCGTGCACGTGCTGATCGTGCCGGTCCGCGTGCAGGGCATCGGCTCGGCGGAAGAAATTGCCGCGGCCATCACCAATTTGAATCGATTGACGCTGCCGATCGACGTGCTGGTTGTCGGGCGCGGCGGCGGCAGCTTGGAAGATCTTTGGTCGTTCAATGAAGAGGTGGTGGTCCGCGCCATTCATGCCTCGCGCATCCCGGTCGTCTCCGCCGTGGGGCATGAAATCGACGTCACGCTATCGGACCTGGTCGCCGACGTACGGGCCCTCACGCCCAGCGAAGCGGCCGAGCGGATCGTGCCGTCGTTGCCAGCAATCCAAGCCACTCTGCGCGACCGGCAAACTCGATTGGCCTCCGCGCTCCGGGGCCGTGCACAGGAAGCTCGTCGGCGCTTGGAATCCGTCGCCATTCGCCGGCCGCTGCGCAAACCGTTTGACCTGGTGCATGAGTTGTCGCAACAATTAGATCTGTGGCATGCTCGGGCCGGCCGGGCAATCGGTGTGCTCGCGGAGCGGTCGCGGCATCGCACTGCCGAGATGGCGAGTTGCCTGCACACGCTCAGCCCGCTGGGAGTCTTGTCGCGCGGTTACAGTTTGACGATCCGCACCAGCGACGGACGGCCGGTGACCAGCGCGGATCAGCTTGAAGTCGGGTCGACGATTCAAACCCGCTTTGCCCACGGCGGGGCGGTGAGCCGCGTCGAACGATTGGAGAAATGAGTGCACAAGCAAGCCCAGGGGTTGCAACCCCTGGGCTTGGGTGAGATATCGAGGCAGATTTGGCTGAATCCAATCATAAATCGAACGCAGGCCAGCCGGTGCCTTTCGAAAATGCTTTGGCATCGCTCGAGCAGATCGTGCACGATTTGGAGGAAGGCAAGCTGGGACTGACCGAGTCGCTGGCGCGCTACGAAGAAGGGGTCAAGCTGCTCAAGCAATGCTACACGATGCTGGAGCAGGCCGAGCGGCGCATCGAATTGCTGGCCGGAGTCGACGCGGCCGGAAACGCGGTCACGGAACCGTTCGATCACGAAGCGACCGTGAGCAATCGCGAAGAAGGTTTGCCGCGCGCTCGCCGCGGCGGCAAGAAGAAAGGCGCCGCACAGCCCAATGCCGCCGCCGAGCAACCTGGCGAAACAATGGACGAACCGGGCAGCCTGTTTTAGAATCAACCCATGATCTCCAACGGCGCCACGATCTTGACGGAACAAATGGCCGCTGCGACGGCAAATCGACGCGGCTTTGGAGCGCTATTGCCAGCTGCCAGCCGATTGCCCGACGCAACTGCGCGAGGCGATCCGATACAGTCTGCTGGCGCCGTGCAAAAGGTTGCGGCCCATTTTGGTGCTGTTCGCTGCGGAAGCTTGCGGCGCCGGCTGGGAAGCTGCGCTGCCGGCTGCGTGCGCCGTCGAGATGGTGCACACCTATTCTTTGATCCACGACGACTTGCCGGCGATGGACGACGACGATTTGCGCCGCGGCCGGCCCACTTGCCACAAGGCCTTCGGCGAAGCGGTGGCCATTCTGGCCGGCGACGCATTGTTGGCGCTCGCATTTGAAGTGCTGGCCAAAGATATTCAACCGCCGGAAACGGCGGCACGCTGTTGCCTGGCCTTGGCCGAAGCGGCCGGAGCGACGGCGCTGGTCGGCGGTCAGGCCGACGACCTCGCCGTCGAGTTTTCCGCGGGCGATCTGGCCGCGCTGGAAGCTGTGCATCGCCGCAAGACCGGTGCGATGTTTCTGGTCTCGTTGCGGCTGGGAGGCTTTGTCGCCGGCGCCGACGATCGTCAGCAAGCGGCCTTGGAGCGCTACGGCCGAAGCGTCGGCCTGGCATTCCAGATCGCCGACGATTTGTTGGACGTGGGCGGCGACGAAGCGGCCATGGGCAAGCGAGTGGGCAAAGACTCGCAACACGGCAAACTGACATTTCCGTCATTATTGGGAATCGAGGAAAGCCAGCGCCGCGCGGAACAATTGATCGAAGAGGCCTGCGCCGCGCTGTCGCCGTTGGGAGAAATACGGGCCGCCCTGGAAGCGCTGGCTCGCTACGTGTTGGAAAGAAATCGATAAATTCGACTCCATTTGGGTTTGAAAACGCACTCGCCCCCAAGTTACATTGAGTGGCTACCTTGTATGGACACTTTGCTCTCACAGATTAATTCGCCGCGCGATCTGCAAGCCCTCAGCGAAGCTCAACTGGAGCAACTGGCCGAGGAGATGCGCGAGGCGCTTTGCAAGCTGGTCACCAGCCGCACGGCCCATTTCGCCTCGAACCTGGGCGTGGTGGAACTTTGCCTGGCGCTGCACACCGTGTTCGATTTCAGCCGCGATCGGCTGATCTGGGACACCGGCCACCAGATCTATCCGCACAAGCTGATCACCGGCCGCTACAAGGACTTCCCCAGCATTCGGACCAAAGGCGGCCTGATGGGCTATCCCAATCCGGCCGAAAGCCCGTACGACTTGTTCATGACCGGCCATGCCGGCTGCAGCGTGTCGACGGTGCTGGGAATGAAAAGCGGCGACGAGCTGCTGGGCGAAACCGATCGGCATTGCGTGGCGGTGATCGGCGACGGCGCGTTCCCCTCGGGCATCGTCTTCGAGGCGATGAATAATGCCGCCGGACTTGAAGAAAAAAATGCTGATCATCTTGAACGACAACAAAATGTCGATCTGTCCGCGCGTCGGCGGGCTGGCCGAGTATCTCGATCGGCTGCGAATGAATCCGTCGTACGCCGGACTCAAGCAGCAAATCCTCAATATTCTTAACCACGTGCCGATCGTCGGCGATCCGGTGGAAAAGCTGCTGTTTCAGTTCAAGGAATCGGTAAAGGCCGGCTTGCACGGCGGCATGTTGTTCGAATCGCTGGGCATCCGCTACGTCGGGCCCGTCGAAGGGCACAACATTCCCGCGCTCTTGCGATATTTGAAGATGGTCAAAGACGTCGATGGGCCGGTGCTGTTGCACGTGGTCACCGAAAAAGGGCACGGGTTCCAGCCGGCCGCGGCCGACCCGGTCTATTTCCACACCCCTGCTCCGTTTGAACGCACCGACGAAAAGGTGATCAGCATCAAGGCCAGCTCCTCCAAGGCCTATACCGACGTGGCCAGCGCCGCGGTCTACGAGCAACTGGAGCGCAATCCGCGCGTCACAGTGCTGACCGCCGCGATGTGCCAGGGAAACAAGCTGGAAAAGGTCCGCAACACATTCCCGGAGCGCTTCTTCGACGTGGGCATTTGTGAATCGCACGCCGTGGCTTTTGCCGCCGGCCAAGCCAAAGCGGGCCTGCGGCCGATTGTCGATATCTATAGCACCTTCTTGCAGCGCAGCTACGATCAACTGTTCCAGGAAGTTGCGCTGCAGAATCTGCCGGTGACGTTCCTGTTGGATCGCGCCGGATTGACCGGCCCCGACGGGCCAACGCATCACGGCTGCTTCGATTTGGGCTACTTGCGTTTGCTGCCGAACATGGTGGTATGCGCGCCCGGCGATGCGGCGGACTTGACGCAGATGTTGGAATTCGCCTTGTCGTTCCCGGGACCGGTGGCCATTCGTTATCCGAAGGCGCCCGCGGAAGACGTCGCCAAGCTCTCGCCGCGCCAGCGCACGCCGATCGAACTCGGCGCGGGCGGAGGTTTTCAATTGGGGCCGCGACGGCGTGATCCTGGCGTGCGGCACGCTTTTGCCGAATTGCTTGAAAGCGGCGGCAACGCTGCGCGAAGAGGGTTTGGACGTCGGCGTCATCAATGCCCGATTCGTCAAGCCGCTCGATACCGAAACCATTTTGAAAGCCGTCGAAACCAGCCCGTTCGTGCTGGTAGTGGAAGAGGCGGCGCGGATGGCGGGTTTCGGCAGTGCCGTGCTGGAAGCGGCATCCGACGCCAGGCTGATCGCCGCCCACGTGGCGCGGCTGGGCATTCCCGACCAGTTTATAGAACATGCCGAGCGAGGCGAACTGCTGGCGGACCTCGGTGTGGACGCCGCCGGAATCGCGCGCACCTGCCGCGAACTGGCCGAGCGCGTGGCTTCATTCGCCGAAGTCGCACAGCGCCAAGTGAGCTGATTCCGTTTCGCCCGCGAATTGGCGAGCTCCAATCTCCGCTTGCCGCCGGCGATCCGCGTAACCTATGATCGATTAGCGTCGCATCGATCTTCTTTTCGCGCCAACTTGCTCGTCAGGTTGCTACCGTGCCCCAGAAACGACCTCGCGTGATTGTGCTGGCCTTGGGCGACAAGCCCAACATCGCCGAGGAAGCGATGCGCTTGCGCCCGATGGTCGAAGCAGCCGCCGACGTGGTGTTGTTCGATCTGGAATTCAAAGCCGATCTGTCGAAGGTCGATGCCGACATCGCGATCGTGATGGGGGGCGATGGATCGATCCTCCGCGCGGCGCATCAAATGGGCTATCGCCAGTTGCCGATCTTGGGAGTGAACCTGGGAAAATTAGGTTTTTTAGCGGACCTTTCGCCCCAGGAGTTTCTCGACGTGCTACCACGGCTGGGCTCGCAGCCCTGCCGCGTGATCGAGCACCTGATGTTTGAATGCACCGTGCTGCGCGGCGGCAAAACGCACAAACGCATGCTGGGCCTGAACGAAGTTTGCATTCAGTCGGGCCGGCCGTTCTCGATATTGGACGTCGATCTTTACGTTGACGCAGAATTAGTGACTACCTATAGTTGCGACGGCCTGATCGTCGCCACGCCGGTCGGTTCCACTGCGCACAGTCTGTCGGCGGGGGGGCCGATTTTGCGGAAGGATCTGCAAGCATTTGTGTTCCTGCCGATCAGCCCCCACACGCTCACCAACCGGCCGGTGGTGGATTCCGCCGACCGCGTGTTTGAGATTGAAGTCAGCAAGCCCCACCAAGGGACGGCCGTCGTGGTCGACGGTTTGCCGCTGTGTGCCCTGGAGACGGACGACCGCGTGCGCGTGGAACGGGCCGAGCCGAAATTCAAATTGCTCGAAGTGCCCGGCCGCAGCTACTACCGCACGCTGCGCGAAAAACTCGGCTGGGGCGGGCGGCTGCATCAGGACGATCGTCAGTAATCGGCTTTCGAATTGAACATACGGCCTCGAAAGGAGTCGGGTCTGATGTCTTCGCGAATCATCGCCTTCCGGTGTGCAATTGGGCTGGCGGCGGTCATCGCCGTCCTGGTTTCGTCGACCGCGCTGGCCGACAAGGATGCTCCCGCTCCGCCGAAAGGCCCCAAGTACACGCTGAAATACAAATTCAAGCCGGGCGAAACGGTCCGCACCAAGGTGTTGCAGCGGGTGGTGCTGGACACCACGATTGCCGGCTCCACGCAAACGGCGGAAACCACCAGCGGCTCCGTGAAATTATGGCGCATTACCGCGGTCGATCCCGCCGGACCGATCACCTTTGAACATTCGGTAGACAGCGTCGACATGCGGCAGAAGCTCAGCGGGCGCGAGGCAATCACTTACAACAGCAAAACCGACACGGAACCGCCGCAGGCTTACGAAGGCGTCGCCAAATCGATCGGCGTGCCGCTGACGGAAGTCACCATCGACCCCTCGGGAAAAATTCTCAAGCGCATCGAAAAACGATCCGGAGCAACGACCGATCCGCAAAACAGCCAAATGGTCGTTCCCTTGCCGGCCGAGCCCGTGGCCGTGGGCGAAAGCTGGAACGTGCCGGTGGACATCACGATCGCGCTGGAAGACGGCGTGACGAAGCTGATCAAAACTCGCCAGCATTACACGTTGGAAAAAGTGCTCAACGGCGTGGCGACGATTTCGGTCGCCACCCAGGTGCTCACCCCGGTGAACAATCCGAAAATTCAATCGCAACTGGTTCAGCGATTGACCAAGGGGACGATTCGCTTCGACATCGACGCGGGGCGCGTGATTTCGCAGGAAATCGATCTCGATGAGCAGGTGCTGGGATTCCAAGGCGACGACAGCAGCCTGCACTACCTGGGACGCTTCACCGAAGAAGACGTGACGCCCCCCACGAAATCCGCGATCAAGATCAAAACGATCAAGTAGCCGATTCTTGGTTTTCTTTCATGCCCTCATGCGGCGAGCGATGATTGCAGTCGTTCGGCCGCCGATTCGCGCCAGCAATATCGTAGCCTCGGCGTCGCCCCGAGCCTGAAGTTGCCGGCGCACTTCCTCGGGATCCAGCCGCACGCCGCGCTTCTTGATTTCCAAGCGGCCGATGCCTCGCTCGGCCAGCCACCCGCGCAGCGGCTTGATGCGATAGGGCATCACTTCCAATACTTCGAAACAAGCCAACGCTGGATGATCGGCCGTTCGGTCGGCGGTGAAATATGCCACTCCGCCCGCAACGGCGGATAATTGTTGATCGGCAGCCAGCGCGCCTTCAAGTTTGGCGGCCAGCACGGCGGCATCGGGTTCGAAGACGTATCGGCCGATCTGTGCAGCGATGGCGCAGCTTACATTTTCCTCACCGACAAAGGTCGCCGCCGTAGCCGATTCAGAAGAGCGGACTATCGTCGCGCTGCGTCGACCCGGCGACTTTGCCAACCGGCCGAACCACGCCACCAGTTGCCGGCACTCACGGTCGCGGCTGATCCACTCAAGTTCCGCATCGGCCCACCATGGTTCGTCGAACGCAGCCGCGGGGGCCAATTTGATGGCGGCGTGAGGACATGCAGCCAACAGGCCGGCGAGGACCCCGGGGCCCGGTTCATGCAGCGCCACCTTGGTTGTGCGGCGGCCCCCCGGGCGACGGTCAGGGTCGATGTGCCACGCCGCAACCTCCGAGAGCGAAACTTTGGCGACGTCGGCGACGCTAACCACCGCGTTGGCTTGCGCGGTTCGCACATTCGCCTCCGCCAAAATCGCCGTTGCAGGATCGCGATCGACCCCCTGCACCGCCCCTCGGCCCGCCAGGGCCATCAGGTCGCCGCCGATGCCGCAGCACAGATCGGCCACCGGCTCACCCCGCGCAAAGCGGCCGGCTTTGTACGCCGCAATCCAGGCATCGGTCGCCTGCTGCAGGCCTAGCGGCGTGAAGAACATCACCTCGGCCAAAGGGAACTTCTCCCGCGCCTTTTCGCGCAGTTGAACCTGCTCGAGAATCAGGTGCACACGGTTGGCCGAAAGGGCTTCACGAAGTTCGGCGGCCAGCCGAACCAGGCCGTTTTGACCCGTATTGCGGAGCGTTTCACGTGCTTCGGCCAGCCAAGGGGCGGCCTCCGGCTCGACGAGCCAACGGTAATCGGCAAGCTGTTGGGGGGCTGATTGTGTCGTAGAATTCATAAGCGGCATAAGGGAATCGGCCTCGGGTACCGCGGTCATCCCGAGAGGACGTTGTTTGACTGTGATTTATGGGCGAATTAAGATCAATTGGTTCGCTGTAGGTTGTTCATTCAACACATCTTACAAACGGCCGACGGATCGCCCCGACAGGCTCGGTTCATCGCAGCGAATATCTTAACACCCCCGTAAGTGCGTATAGGTTGGCAGAGGAGAATCGGTAATGGCGGCTCGCGAAAATCAAGGTTTGCAAATCGCGCTGATCATCTTCGTGATGCTCACGATCATGCTCAGCGTGACAACGTTTATCTTCTTCCGCAACTTTCAATTCGAACAGCAGAAGTACAAGGAGGAACAGGCGGCCAGCACCAAGCTCAAAGGCGATGTGCAGACGCTGCAAGCCGATCGGGCAAAATTCGTGCAATACCTGGGCGGGTATTCGGCGAATGAAAAGGAAGCCACGATTACGGAGAACCTGGACAAAGACATGAAAGCCGCCCAGGCTTTAGGCGTGGGAAACCTGCCGGAAGAGCAACGCAATTATCGCAAGCTTGTGGACAGCCAGCAGGGCATCATCCGAGCGAAAAATAGCGATATGTCGAAGCAGGCCGCCGAGCTCCGCGACGCCAAAGACACGCTGGCCAAGAAAACCAAGGATTTCGCCGACGAGCGGCAGAAGCTGGAAACCGACAAGGAAAACGCGGTGAAAGACTACCTCGCCGCGCGCGATCAGATTCAAAAACAGTTGACCGACGTGCGAGCCACCGAAGGCGAATTGACGGCCAAAAATGCCGCCAATGCCAAGGAGTTGGAAAACGTCAAATCGCAAGCCCAGGCGAAAATTGGCGACCTGGAAAAGGCCCTCACCAAAACCGAAACGCACGTAACGCAATTGCAAACCCACCTCAACGAGGTGGAAACTGAGTTCAACGTCAACGCCACCCCGCAGGGCAAAATCACCTGGGTCAATCAGCGTGACAGCATTGTCTATATCGACTTGGGCAGCGACGATCGGCTGCACAAGCGCGTGACCTTCAGCGTCTACGACCCGATCACCACCGACGTGAGCGCGCATAGCCCCAAGAATCCGGCGGTGACCAAAGCCGTATCGAAGGGAGCCATCGAGGTGATCAACCTCACCGGCCCCCACACCGCAGAGTGCCGAATTCTGAGGGATTCGCCAAGCCACCCGCTGTTGCCCGGCGATATCATTTTCACTCCGGCGTGGCGGCCCGGCCAGCAGGATCATTTTGCGCTGGTCGGCACGATGGACATTAACGGCAGCGGCAGCGACGAACGACAGCGGCTGCGCGACTTGATCGCGATGAATGGAGGCATTATCGACGCCGAAATCGGCCCCGACGGCAAGCCGATCGGAAAGATCACGCTCAATACCCGGTACGTGGTGGTGGGCGATCTCTCAAGCAGCGGCGGCAAGTCGAGCGACGGAAGCTACAAGTTGCTGGATGAAGCCAAGAAGCTCAACGTGGAAACGATCACGCTGACGAAGTTCCTGGACATGATCGGCTATTCGCCGAAAATCGGATCAGCGACGCTATCGCCGGAAGAAGTCATCCGAGCGCCGATTCCCGGCACGCCAGCCAGAGGTTTCCGCCCTCGCATGCCGTCGGCGCCCCCCGCCGGCGGTTGAGCAGCAAGCGGCGGGACGCTCATAATCTGAGACTGTCCGCGATGCGACGACCGTCTGGGTGCGCCCAGTTCCATTGTCAGGCCACGCGCTGCCCCGCGCCCAATCGTGCCGCCCACGCGGGAATCGTGCTTCCGCCGATTTCTAGCCCACGTACACGCCGGCGGCCATGTCGATGTTGGTTTCCAGGAAGTGGTCGACTTGGAAGCCCGACAGCGGCTCGAAAGCGCGGACGTCGTGCGAACTGCCGGCCAGGCCCTGACCCGTGTAGATCGTGACGGCGTGCTTGCCGGTGTCGGTGCGCGTGCCGTTGTTCAGCGGGTCGTTGCTGAAGATCGATTCGTGCACCGCCACGCGCACCGGGGCGTTGATGTTGCCGGTGGTATACGCTTGGAATTCCTTCAGCAGGATGCCGAAGTTGGCGTCGAACACGCGAACTCTCGACTTCCCGCCGGTGCCGGCGCCCAGAATGACTTCCGCCTGGCCGTCGCCATCCACGTCGCCGGCGGCAATCGAGACGCCGCCCCTAAACTTGGTTTCGAAGGCGTTGAACTGGCGCAAGACGTCGCCGGTTTGACCATCGAACACTTTGACGGTTGCTACGTTGCCAGTTCCTGGCGCGGTGATGATTTCGGCGCGCCCATCGTTATCAATGTCCGCCGCCGCCACCACGGCTCCGGTGACCACCGTCTTGGCGTACGGCTGAAATACCAGAATGCCCGGCGTAATATTGATGAGGGTGTCAACCGCCGCGACCTGCACTTGCGAAACCGGTTGAATTGCCTTTACGGAACGCTGGATCGAAGTGATGATTTCCGGTTGTCCGTCGCCGTCGACGTCGCCGGCCGCGACATACAGGCCCTGCTTATAGGCGGCGCCGTTGGGCTGGTAGCTGTTCAACAGCACGCCGTTGGTGCCGTCGAAGATCCGCACCTCGGCCACACGCCCCGCATTGGGCGCGGTAATGATGTCTGGCGTGCCGTCGCCGTTGAGATCGGCGGTCGTCACTTGCACGCCACCTTTGTAGGTCAGTTCATAGGCATAGAACTGGTACAGGAAGGCGTGCGTGGTGGCATCGTAAACTCGAATCAATGGCTTGCTGTTACTGCCGCCACTGGCGGCAACGGCTAAAATGCTGATCGGTGGGGTCGCGGCATCCGGCGGCGGATCGAACAACTCGATATTGCTATAGGCGATGGGCTTATCGAGCGCTGCTGAATATGATCGTGCCGTCCCCGGGGCCGCCCGGAATGTTCGTGGCGCCGGTCGTGCCGGTCAGCCGCACGGCCAGCGTGTCGCCATCGGGCGGCAATGTGCCCGGCGGCGGATCTTGCCCGTCGATGAAGTAGCCGGTGGTCAAGCTGGGCGTGACGATGAATTCATTGTTGCCCTGCGTGCCGGTCACCGAAACCGATTCGGCGCCGGTGTAGCTGATGCCCAGGAATCCTTGGAACAACGGCCCGACCACAGGAATGTACTGCAACAACGTCGGAGTGATGGCGTAGTTCAGGGCGTCGGCGACGGCGGAGTCGTCGATATTCACCGAATCGATGCCGGTGCCCAGCTCAACCGTGACGCCTTGTAATCCGGTGGGCAGCGCGCCGCCGGTGGAGAAAGTGACGGTGTCGTTGCTGGCGCCCAAGGTCGTGTTGATATCGAGCTGCTTCACGTTCGTGATCTGCAGCGCGCCGAATAGCCCCGGCGTGAAGAAGGGGCTGCTCACCTGGCCGCCGATGCTCCAAATACCGGCGATCGGGCTGGTGATCACGACGTCGTTGTTTAAGAAACCCGGCGACTTAACCGCCAATTGATTGAATGTATCGAGCCGAACCGCGCTGTCGTTGCCAGGATTAAAGTGATCGAAAGTCACCGTCGTGGTGAACGGCGTGACCACCGTCTTCCTCTTGACTACAGCGCTCGTGCTGCCGGTGATTATCAGCTTGCCGGCCGAAGGCGCCAGCAGACCTTCGTAAATCAAACTCTTAACAACGAGATTCGCGTTGTTGAACGGCGGGGGCGCGGCTGGCGTGAATTGAGCATTGTATGCGCCGTTGCCGGTGAACTGCACGAACTTAACGTCCGGGCCGCCATGCACGGTGACATTCACGCCCAGCGTCGGATCGATGAAAATCTGGTCGTCGCTGGTGGCGCCTTGCACGACGATGCGGAAAGGTTGACCATCATCCCTACGTCCTGGAATTACAATCTTCGACAGATTGATGACGTAGGTGTACGAAGCGACAACTCCGAGTTCATCCGTCGCTAAGGTGGTGTATGTGTTGTCGGTGAAGGCGTTGACGGTGACCTGCGCCTGAGTGGCGTTGATCTTAGTGATGGTGATCTGGTCGAAGGCGCCGGTGCCGGTGACGTACGCCACGTCGGGGTTGGCGCCAATATCTGGATCGTTGGCCAGTTGATCGTAACTGTTGACGGTCACCGTCGGGTCGGCATTAACCGTGGAATCAGGCGGCGTAAAAAAGAATTCGGGACCGCCGCCAACCGATTGAAGCACGACGCCAAACAATGGATTGGGCGTCGAGGGCGGAAACGGCAAAGGGAACGGAGTGCCGGTCAACAATGCAGGATCGAAAATCGTGCCGAACCTGAGGTACTGATTCATGTCGGCGCCGTCTTGCATCATCGTGAAGCGCTGGAAGTAAGCCGCATTGGTATCGTTAATGGGTGTGCTAAACGGGGCCGGAAGCAAGGAGTTCTCGGCAAATCCCGCTTCTTGCATGACGTTCGATTGGTTGATGAGCGACACGTTGGGATCGAAGAAGCTGGTGAATGGTCCACCCAGCCCGTTGTCCACTTCGGAAACGCCGTAACCGAAACCGATCGCATACAGCGCGGCATTGGCCAGCGCCACGTTCAGCGATCCGCCGGTGCCGCCGGCGCCCAGCACGCGATTGACCCAATAGTTCACGTCGATCACTGCCCCGGTATCCAAGCGGTCGGGCCGGTTTACACCTGTCGTAGGGCCCGCCATGACTTTGAAATTTGCGGAAATCGGTATGTTCATCGCAACGGCGACGTTGTTGATCGTTTGAAACAGTCCACCGAAGAAAACGTACACGTCGTCGCTGCCAAATTGAGGAACAGCAGCAGTGCCATTCGCTGGCGAGCCGCCATCGCCCGGCAAATTGTTGGTCCCTTCTAGCAGAGTTGCTCTGGATAACGAGTTTGAAGAGCCTGCGGACGGGTTGGCAGGAGGCCAACCAAACACATTCGATTCAACCGACGAGACGACTTGAATGTCGAACGGCTCTAAGGCCTGTTGGATCTGAGCGGTAATTGCCAATTCCAGGGTGATCGCGTCGGTGATCACGGGTGTAGAATTCAACGACGAATTCAGCAACGTGCCCAAACTAAGAATCTCGAACGTGGGCGTGCTAACTATAGGATTAATAATTCCAAAAAACTCTTCCAGCCGGTTGCGAGTGCCAAGGCCTGTACCAACCAGTGCGTCGTGCAATCCTTTCGGGGTTGTCGATAAATCTCCAAAACCCAGATAAGTACCCGTAGTTTGCACATTGAAGCTGTCGCCGAAATCGAGGTAGACGCGGCTGACCAGTAGGCGGCGGGCTTCCAATTCTTCGATCGCGCTATAGCGACGCCGTTGGACCTTGGCGCGGCGGCTGAGCCGCTTCGACGCCGGGCGCGATGGAGAGAATAGAGAAGACAGCAGACCGTTGAATGGCTGAAACATAATCGTCCCGTTCCTACAATCAGATGTTGTTCAACAAGGTGCCTTGGACGACAACCCGAGGCTGCACTCCCTTAACAACCCCGCATGCCGCAGGAGGTTCCGCGTTTTTTCGGCGATCGCCGCGTATTCAGAATCTGAGATAGCCCCTCGCCTCGAAAGAGTCTCTCATTCCTTGGCCAGAAGCCCCCCAAACTGCGGCCATCTTTCCAGTCTGTTTACGCTTGTGCGAACTGTCAAGCTGGCAAATAGGCCCGTACCTTGAGCCTTGCCGGCCGATTTGACCCGAAAAAATGGGCTCGATTTAGCCGAGCCATTCGCCGGGGTTGAACGCTACGTCGGTGTCGAGGAACGCATCGACCAGCGCGCCGGTCAGGGGGTTGAATCCCTGGATGGTGCGGCTGCGGCCGTCGTTGCTCTGCGCCGTGAATAGCACCACGTTGCCGTTGACGTTGCGGGCCACGATTCGCAGCGGCGCTTTGATGTTGCCGCTGGTGTATGCCTGGAACTGCTTGCGCAGCGTGCCGAAGGTGTCGAACACGCGAACTCTGGAGTTACCCCCCGCGCCGGCGCCCAGCATGATCTCCGAGACGCCATCGCCGTCGGCATCGCCCAGCGTCAGCGAAACGCTATTCTTGAACGTCGATTCGAAGCCCAGGAATTGGTGCTCCAATTGGAAGGTTTGGCCGTTGAAAACTTTGATGGTCACGACCGATCCGGCGCCGGGGGCGGTGACGATATCGGCAAATCCGTCGCCATCGACGTCCGCGACGCCGACCACCGCTCCGGTAGTGACCTTTTCCTTGACGGTGTAGGGAGCGAACGTGCCCAATGACGCAAACGCGGTTCCCGAACCATTATTCATCAGGGCTCGCACCGACGGCTTGCCGGTGGAGCGCGAGGTGACGATGTCGGCGAAGCCGTCGCCGTCGAGGTCGCCGACCGCAAAGAACAAGCCGCTCTTGTAGGCCGCTCCTTCCGGATTGAAGGCGACCAACAGCGCCGGAGCAGGATTGCTGACGAAGTGCGTTGGACTGGCGTCCGCCAGCGATCCCAGCACTTTGCCATCGAACACTTTCACTTGGCCGACGCGGCCGGCGCCTGGAGCGGTAATGACGTCCAGCACGCCGTCGTTGTTGACGTCGGCCATTTGCACCCGCACGCCGCCTTTATAGGTTTGCTCATAGGCGTAAAAGCTGGCTACCACGGCGTTGTTGTTATCGACCTGATAAATCTTCACCAGCGGCTTGCTGCTCTTGCCGGTATCGCCGGCGCCCGCCAAAAGCGGCGCGCCCAACAGCGGATTAAAATCGTCCAGCGTTTCAATGCTCGTGAAATTCACGTTCTTTTGGCCGCTGGTGAACGACCAGAATCCCGTGCCTGCGCCGGTGATGACCAGCTTGCGGCCCTTGGTGCCCGTGAAATCCAGCAGCAGCGAATCGCCCGTGGGAACGATGGGATTGCTGCCGTTGATGGTCATGATCGTGCGCAGATTGGGAGTCACGTTGAACGTGTTGTCCCCCTGGCTGCCGGTGAGCACGATGTTTTCGAGGTTGCTGTCGAAGGTGACGCCGCCAAACGTGCTCGTGTCGGAAACCGTGGTGGCGCCAATGGTGTAATCCTGCACCGTGGCGTTGCCGGAATCGTCGAGCGTCATCGTATCGGTGCCGCTGCCGGCAAACACGGTCGTCTGGCCGGTGATGCCGTCGATTTCGCCCGCCAGTCCGAAGAAGAAACTGTCGTTGCCGGCATCGCCAAACAGCATCGCGATTCCGCTCAGGTTCTTCACGTTGAACGTGTCGTTGCCGTCATTGCCGTGGGCCGTGATATTTCCGGTGACGGTATTGGCGGCATCGCCCAGATTGATGGTGTCGGCGCCGAAGCTGCCGCTGACGGTGGCCGCGCCGGACCACGTCAAAATGGTCAGAATGTTGTTGCTGAACCCGCCGGCAATGTCGGCGGTCTCGACGCTATTGAGCACCACCGTTCCCCCGCTGCCACCCGGGCCCACCGTCAGCAGGCCGTTTTGCAGCGTGAAATCGGTGTCGGCGTCGGTGGCAATCGTGTCGTTGCTGGTGCCGCCGTTGTAGGTGAACGCTCCGCCGCCGACCGGCATGTTCACATCGGTCGCGGCGATAATTAGCGTGTCGCTTCCCGGACCCAGGTTGATGTTCAGATTTTTCAGCCCAGCCGCGAATGTGCCGCCGCTGCCATCGACCGTAACGATGTCGCTCACCACGCCGACGAGGTCCTCGACACTGACCGTCGCAATGCGAGTGAACTCGACATTGGCAAAACCGACCAAATTCGACAAAGCCGTGGGGCCGGCCGTCCCGTCGATCGTGGTTTCTTGTCCGGGCGTAACGACGGTGGGAATCACGGAACCGGCCTGGTTGGAAAGCGTGATGTTCGAGCCCAAAAACGCCGGAATTTCGAACCGCAGCGAGCTGAACCCGTCCAAATGCAGCGCGCTGTCGTTGTCAAATTCGAATGCCTGGATGATGGAACCGCTGCTAATCGTAAGCGTGGTGTCAAATCGCGTATCGAAGTTGAAGCCCGTCGAATTGATGTTCGAAGGATCGACTCGGATGCTCTCGGCGCCGCTGGCGGAATCGTCGAGCACCAAATTATCGATGCTGGCGCCGCCGAACACGATGAACTGCACGCCCGATAGCGTCGGATCGATTCGAATGAGGTCGGTATTGAGTCCGGCCTCAATCAGCACCACTCCCGAGGAAAGATCGATGGTGTACGTTTCGGGAGTGGCAAAAGTGGTGAACGCGCCCTGGGTTTCCGACCAACTGGAAATGAACGACGCGGCACTGTAGGTGTCGTCGCGGAACGGACTGATGGAAACGTTCGCAAAACCGGGAGCGCCGGCCGTAATGTTGATAACATCAAACGCGCCGGTGCCCGATACATATTCGGCCCCGGTTCCGTTAAACGGATTGTTAACGAGATTGTACTGCGCGCCAGTGTTAGGCCCGATGTCGGGATCGTTCACCAAGGCATCGTAGGCGCTGGTGGCCCCCGTGCCCAACTGCGTGGGATCGACGTTGGTCACGTTCTGGTTCAGATCGCCGTCCATCATCGAGTAGCGCTGGAAGAACGGCATGTCGAATGTCGTCGGGAAGCTGGTCGCTCCAGCGTTTGGTCCGGGGCCTTGCCGCATCACATCCGAGCCGCTGAGCATGTCGATGTCGGTGTCGAAGAACGGATTGAACGGCTTCGCCTCGCCGTCGCTGGAATGAATCAGGCCCCAACTTTGAGCCGCGATCTGCGCCGCCACGTCGGCGATCGCCACGTTGGGATTTACGATGCTCTGGACCTTGGTAGTGCCGTTGTAGCCGTTGGCCAGCGCCTTGTCGAAAATTTCGTCTGCCGCGACGGCCCCGCCCCCATCGGAATACTTCAACGGCGGATTGAGCAAAGGATCCGGATCGTCGAAAGTAAGGGGACTGCCATCTGGCAAAAGCAAATCCAGATTCCCGGCGCCAAAAATACCGAGCTGGCCGTCGTCGCCGACTTGAACGCCGGCCCGCGTCCAACCGCCGACAAGAATGTAGGCGTCTTGATATTGATAACCGGTGCCCGTTACCGAAGCAGGATCGAAGTCCCGGCCGCGAAGACTCGTAGGATCCGCCGGCGGATTCGCGGGATCAAATGTATTCGGCTCAAACAGCGGATTATTCCGGGCGAGAATCGAAGCCACGGTCGTTCCATTGCGGCTTGGCGCGCCAAAGCCACTGGCTCCGGAGGGCCCCCTTAAAGCCACCACCTGGATGTTGAATGGGGCAAACATTCGTGTGAGCATTTGCGTGATCGACGACTCGAACAGCGCATACTGGCTCACCTGCGCCTGAGGCCCGGTTTGGAATTGGAACGGATCATTGCTCGGCTGCTGGCCAATGTTGAACACCATCCCTTTGTCACTGAATACGGTCTGCAAAGGGGTATAAGTGATGTTTGGATTTCCGGCATACGTAAATTGCGGACCCAGAAGCCAGCTTGTGCCGGGGGAGCCGGTGGGCGTGTCCGGCGCGAGATAGCCAAACGTGTTCCAGCCCGCGGTGGTCGGCGTGGTATTCTCCTGCATCGTGGTAGCGTTCATGTTGTCGCCGAAATCGATGTACAGCGTATTGGTCAGCGCCAGACGCTGTTCCAACGACTCGACACAAGTTTGGCGAGAATAGCCACGCTTACGCCGCAAAGATTTGCCGACGGAGCGCCGGCGCTTGCCGTCAGAAGGACTGGAAAACCAGGACGAAAGCATGCCGCGCTGCTGGGGAAGCATAGGTGTACCGTCAATGAAGATGTAGCGATGCGGAGAGGCTTCGCTGCAGCGTGGAGGAGGCCCCTTGGCAGGAAGCCGCAGGCTTCGATTTTCTGTCGGCCCGCGCCCGCGCATGCTGCAGCAGTTTGGCTCCGATCGGCTGTTCCGAGCTGCCAATCCGCAACGCCCCTAGGCTACGGATTAGCATTCCAGTTTGGTCAAGTCTAACAACAGTGTCAAGTTAAAACCGGCAGCCTCGATTCGGCCGACAATTCGGAGTTAACTCTACCAACACCGCAGGGGAAGGTTAGTTCCGATGGCGAATGAAAAAAGCAGGGTGGTTCCCAAACGGCCAGTTTGGGGCCTCGATTTAGGGGCCGAATTTGTTTGACGTGGCCTGCGGCTGCAAGTACAAAAGCGTTAGCGCTTTGCTGAATACACCATCGGTTCGCAATTTCGACGGTCTCGCGTGCTCGCTTCTGGCACAACGCGGCAGCTACTAGCTGGGGGAAAGTAATATCATGGGCAGTTCCAAATGGTCGCGCCACGTGCGGTTGTGCCGGTTCGAAGTGCTGGAGTCGCGGCAGGTGCTGAGCGCCACGTTCGGACTGGACACCGCGGCATTTCCGCAAGCCCACGTCGGCAAGGCACACGCCGCGGCGACGCCCGTAGGTTTGGGTTTTACTCCCGCTCAGATTAAGCAAGCCTATGGATTCAACAACATCCTCCTCCCGGGAGGAATCGTTGGCGATGGTCGCGGCCAAACGATCGCCATCGTGGATGCCTTCAACAATCCAACCATCATCAACGACGTCAAGGCTTTTAGCACGCAGTTTGGCTTGCAACAGTTTAATGTGCCCGGCGGCCCAACGTTTAAGGTGGTCAATCAACGGGGTTCCACCATCCTGCCGGCGAATGCCACCGGCGTGAATTTGTCGTGGGCGGCGGAGATTGCCTTGGATGTGGAATGGGCTCACGCCATCGCGCCGCAAGCGAACATATTGTTGGTCGAAGCCACCACGAATCTCTTTAGCGATTTGCTGACCGCCGTAACCTACGCCCGCAGCGCTGGGCTGGCTCGCACGGGCTCGACCGTCATTAACCCGGTCACCGTGGTTTCGAACAGTTACGGCGGCGGCGAAGGATTGGGAGAAGAGGCGCTCGATTTTTACTACACCACGTCGGCCGGCCATGTGGGAGTGACGTTTGTTGCCTCGGCCGGCGACGACGGCGCACCGGCGACGTGGCCCTCTGCTTCTCCCAACGTCGTCAGCGTCGGAGGCACGACGTTGAAGCTTACCAACAGCAACTTTTGGTCTAGCGAAGTCGTTTGGTCGAATCCAACTGGCGCGGGCGGCGGCGGAGTAAGCGCGTTTGAAAACGTGCCGAACTACCAGCAGGGGCTGGGTCTGGCGATGCGCGGCACGCCGGATGTCTCCTACAACGGCGATCCGAACACAGGTGTGCCCGTTTACAGCAGCTTCACGTTTGGCGCCGGCACCCCCTGGGAAGAAATCGGCGGCACCAGCGCCGGAGCGCCCCAATGGGCGGCACTGATCGCCATCGCCGATCAGGGACGCGCAATACTCGGCAAAAACTCGCTGGTGAATGCTCAAGCAGTGCTGTACAAGCTGCCAGCTTCCGATTTCCACGATATCACCTCAGGAACCAACGGGGTCTTCGGAACTCCCGCCAGCGCCGGCTATGACGTGGCCTCGGGTCGGGGTACGCCAATTGCCAATCTGGTCATTCGCGACTTGATCAATTTCAACGGTTCCGTGCTGTTGCCCGCTAATCGAGCGCCTGCTGTCGGCGGCAGCAACGGTTCGTGGTATTTCTATTCCAGAGCCAAGAGTGCCGTCGGCGGAGCCCTCGATGGCGCGATGGCGGCGATGTCGCAAGACAATTCGAACTCGCCTGCAAACAGCTCCTCGGCAAACCTGCCGCGGTACGCCGACGCCGCGAATGTTTTTGTGGCAGCTTGCCAAAACAAAGCGCCCGCGGTGAGCGAAAGCGGCTCGCATTCGGCGGCCGTGTTGCCCAGCGAAAGCCCCTGGCTATCGCATCGCAGCAGTTCTCGCCGTCATGCGTCGGCCGATGAAGCTGCCGCGGCTACCGACGTGTGCTTCGCCCAAATCTAGTGGCAGAATCGTCGACGCCGCTTGATTAGCGCGCCGCTTTGAACGCACGCCGCGAAGCGGAGGTCGCTTCGCCCTGCCCTTTTGCCACCGCACTGGCTTTCGAAATCGACTCGCCAGCGCGCGGAATTTCCGGCGGGGTGAACTGAAAGTTCCGGCTCTGGCTGAAGAACTTCAGCGGATTCTCGTACACCATGCGGCGGACCAGCGGTTCTTCGTGCCCACGCTTCCGCATGGTCAAAATGAAATCGGGGACGGCGGTGGGTTTCGAGGGTCCCCAGTCACCGGCCGAATTCACCAGCAATCGCTCGGGCCCGCAAAGCTCGACCATGTCCACGGCCCTTTGCGGCGTGCACTTGCTCACCGGATAAAGCGTCATCCCAGCCCAATAACCGCGGTCCAGCACGTGGCGAATCGTATGTTCTTCCACGTGATCGACCAGCACCCGGCCCGGATCGAGGCGCGGAAAGTCGGCGAGCATGTCGAGGATCATCCGCGTTCCCTGGTATTTATCTTCCAGGTGCGGCGTGTGAATCAGAATCTGCTGCCCCAATTTCTCTGCCAGCTCGACGTGCTCTAAAAACACGGTTGCCTCATTGCTCGTGTTCTTGTTCAGCCCGATTTCACCGATGCCCAGCACGCCGGGCCTGTCGAGAAATTCCGGAATCATGGCGATGACCTCCCGGGCCAACTGCACATTTTCGGCTTCCTTGGCGTTGATGCACAGCCAGGTGAAGTGCGCGATGCCGTAGGCTGCGGCCCGCCGGGGCTCGAATTCGGTGAGCTGGCGGAAGTAATCGCGAAATCCGTCGGCGCTGGTGCGATCGAACCCCGCCCAAAACGCCGGCTCGCTCACCGCGACGCAGCCCATCTTCGCCAGCGACTCGTAATCGTCGGTCGTGCGCGAAACCATGTGGATATGCGGATCGATGTAGTACATATGGAAGAGCCGAGAGTTGACGGACGAGCCTTCAGGTTAAAGCGATTGGCTCACCGCTTGGCGAGTTGGAGTGTTTCTTTCCAATTCGGATCGTATTGCCGCGAGAAAATGAGTTGCACCTGCGCGGCGCGGCCCCCTTCGGTGCTGGCAAGCGATTCAATCGCCTGCCGAACGCCGTGCATTCGCGGATCGTCGGCAACGCTGCCGGCAGCCCGGTCGAGGCGATCCAATTGAGCGGCGATTTGCAACAGGCCGGCTCGAAGCTCTAAGAACTCGCGGTCCAACACTGCTGGCGCATCGGGATGCTTGAACATGGTTCTCTCAAGGCGAAAGGACAAACGAATTGCGTGATAGCAAACAATAAGGATTCAAAGGCGGCATGAACTCAGCCCGCCAGTCTCCTCCCCTGCCGATCGGGAATCAAGGCACGCGCGGCGGCGGTGATCCCATACCCCAACTTCTCCAAATTTCCAAACCCAGCGCCGCCGACCTCAAAAATGGCAAAGTTTGAGGTTCCTTTGAAGTTTTCCAATTGAGTTGACTGGCCGTTTATTCCGATGAAAGCGGTGCGAAGGGATGCCCCCTGAACAGCGCGGGGGCACTCCGTAAGCAGTTCACGCGTTCGCCAACGGATTATGAGACTGCCGGACTGTGGCGCCTAAGAAACGATCTTGGGGAAATTTCCGATGACACGTTTGCAACTGATCCTGGTCTGCGTTTTGACGGCCGCGATGGCCACCAGCGCCAGGGCTCAGTCGTATCCGTACGGTGCCGCCTCGATGCCGCCGGGCATGATGCCCGGAGGTGGAATGCCACCCGGTATGATGCCCGGGGGTGGGATGCCACCAGGCATGATTCCGCAAGGCGGAGGCGCGCCGATGTCCCCCGATGCGCAAATGTATCAGGGCACGTACCCGCCCGCGGCCCAATATCGCGCCGCCATCCCGGCGCCTCCGGCGGTCAAACTGCCGCCGGGTGTGAAAGCGGAAAACGGTCTGCTGTACTACAACGGCAGGCCCTACGGCGACGTGAATTACCAAAGCCAGGCTCCGTTCAATCCATACCAAAACAATCCGTATTCCTCCAGCGGCTACGGGTACTATCCGAATCAACAAGTCGCATATCAGGAAGGCATGGCGACGCCGATGCCGCAAGGCAGCCCGCCCAGCGTGATGTCGGGCGGCCCGATGTATGGGCCTGATTCGTCGGGCGGATGCAACGGCTGCAACGGCAACTGCAACGGCAACTGCGACTGCGACGCCTCCTGCTCCGATTGCGACGACGGTTGTTGCTGCCCCTATCTATACAATTTGTTCCACTGCTGCTGGGGCGGCTTGCCAGGCAAGCTGGGCTACAACTGGACGTTTGGCGCCGATGCTCTGGCGATGACTCGCTCCGATTCAGGTTCCGGGCGGCCGCTGGTGCTGACGGTCGATACCGACGCCGTCCTGTTCAACGCCAATCAATGGAATTTCGATTACGAGGCCGGCGTGCGGGCATTTATCGGCCTGACGGGGCCCAGCGGAATCCAATACCAGGGCGTGTACATGGATATTCCGCGCATCGGCAACAGCGCGGTGATCAGCAGTGCGAACAATCTGAGGATCCCCTTCCCCTTGGCTGCCGATACCGTTGACTTCTTTGGCGCCGACCAGATGGTGGTCCGCGACGACAGCCGCTTTCAATCGGCCGAAGCCAACGTGATTTTCCCCTGGGGCAACTTCCAGTTCCTGACCGGCTACCGTTGGGCACGATTGGGCGAATCCAGCGTGATTACCTCCTTCGATCTCCCCGACGGCGATGTCAGCACGTACAGCGTCAATTCGGCCAGTAACTTGAATGGCGCACAGGTCGGCCTCATAGGTGAATGGGAATGCTGGGGATTGTTGAATTTCGATTTCTTCGCCAAGACGGGCATCTTCTGCAACAACTCCACGGAACACCAGGTCCTCGGAGACTTCGGCAATACCGTCATCCTGCGTGATACCAGCGGCAGCCGCACCGATGTGGCATACCTTAGCGAACTGGCCGCCCAAGTGGTCGTCCCGCTGGGTTCGCATTTCAGCGTCACGGGCGGCTACCGAGTGCTGTTCCTGAACCAGATGGCGGTGGCGCCGGGGCAGTTTGATTTCACCGACAACGCCGACAGCGGCACGCACGTCAACTCCAGCAGCAACATCGTTCTGCATGGCGCCAACTTGGGCCTCACCGCCAAGTGGTAATCGCGCCGCGAAGCTGGCCCCATCGACATACCCTGTCCGGGAAGTCAGCCCAATGCACTCTCTCAAACACCGGCGCGCGAAACTGTCCGGGGCGATCGTGCGTAAGGCTTTCATACCACCGCGATACCGGCCTGCGGCGAGCGACAACTGCTTCCTAATGTTGGCCTCGTCTGCGATCGCCCAACGGCCGCCGGGGACCGATTTTGCCGATCCTACTGGCATTTCCGACCTTGCGTGCCGCTGCTATGCGACCGATACTAAAAATACACGGCTAAAGGCAATCCGTAGAAAGAGTTGGGGGCAGATTCGTTTCATGCGCTATTGCCCTGCGCAGCCACTGCAAAATGATTGCTCTGGCCGATCGAATTTTCCCCCTGATTGGCGGGCAACCATCCACTTGAGTCTGCGCCACAAGCACCTGCACTTCGCCTCGGCCGCCTGAGCCTGAAATAGATGAGCACCGAACAATCCATCCAACCTGAGCTGATCGACCAGACGCGGCAGCAGATCCGCACTTTGGTGACCGAGATTGAAGAACTGGGCCGCTCCCAGGTTTCTCCCGAAGAGTTCTACGAGGGGTTTTTGCACCGGGTGGTGGCGGCGCTGGCGGCCGTCGGCGGCGCCGTCTGGACGCTCGACGCCGAAGGACGATTGGCCCTCAGTTCCCAAATCAATCTTGGTGAAACGCGGCTGCACGAAAGTCAGGAAGAGCAGCAACGGCACGGAAAACTGCTGCGCAAAGTGCTCACCGCCGGCGAGGGCAGCGTGGTTCAACCGCGCTTCGCCAGCGCCGAGGAAGATCTCGCCAACCCCACCGATTTTCTCTTGGTTTTGGGCATTCTCCGCAGCGATCAAGAAGTCCGCGGGCTGGTGGAAATCTTCCAGCGCGCCGGGGCCCGGCCTGCCGTCGAGCGCGGCTATCTGCGGTTCGTGCTGCAGATGTGCTCGCTGGCGGAAGACTATCTCAAAACTCGCCAACTGCGGCTGTACACCGATCGTCAGGCGATTTGGACACAGTTGGAGCAATTCACGCGCATGGCCCACGGCAGCCTCGAGCCGCGCGTCACCGCCTACACCATCGCCAACGAGGGTCGCCGTTTGATTGAATGCGACCGGGTATCGGTCGCCATTCGCAAGGGAAATCGCTGCCGCATTGAGGCCGTCAGCGGGCAGGAAATCTTCGACAAACGCTCCAACACCGTCACGCTGCTGGGCAAGGTGGCTTCGGTCGTGGTCAAAGCCGGCGAACCGCTCTGGTACACCGGCGATACCCGCGACTTGGCCCCGCAAGTCGAAGACGCCGTCGAAGCCTATGTGGACGACTCGCACTCGAAAACGGTCGTGGTGCTGCCGTTGGCCAGACCCGACGAGCAGGATGAGCATGAGCGCGATCCGCATTACCGGCCCGATTATCTGGGCGCCTTGATCATCGAGCAAATCAATACCGACGGCATTCCCGCGGCCATGCGGCGGCGAATCGAAGTGGTGTCCGAGCATGGCAGCGTCGCGCTGGCCAACGCCTTGGAGCACAACAGTTTGTTCCTCATGCCGGTGTGGCGCACGCTGGGCAAATCGAAATGGATCGTCAGCGCGCGCACGCTGCCCAAGACCATTGCCGCGGCGATCGCGCTGCTGGCGATCGTGGTATCACTGTTCTTCGTGCCGGCGGAATTCCAACTGCACGGCAAGGGCACGCTGGAGCCGGTGGAAAAACGCGATGTGTTCGCCGCGACCGACGGCATTGTGACCAAAATCCTGGTAAAGCACGGCGACGACGTGAAGGCGGGTCAGGCGCTCGTCGAAATGCGCGACACCAATCTGGATGTGGCCGCGGAAAAAGCCGCCGGCGATCTGGCCGCCAATACCGCGCGAGTCCAGTCGCTGCAACAGTCAATCAATCGAGATCGGCCCGACCCCGAGACGCGCTCCCGGCAAGAAGAAGAACTGTTCCAAGCCACGGCGATGCAGGAATCGCTGCAAAAGCAAGTCGATCTCTACAAAGAGAAAAAAGACCTGCTGACCGTGCGCAGCCCGATCGACGGCAAAATCATTACCTGGCAATTGGAAGAGCGGCTGATCAATCGCCCCGTGGAAAAAAGCCAGGTGCTCATGACCGTCGCCGATCCGACCAAACACTGGCAACTGGAAGTGCACATGCCGGAAGATCGCATGGGGCACATCAAAAGGGCCCAACAAAAAATGGGGGATGAACTCCCCGTCGATTACATCCTGGCTACCGATCCCAGCCGCACCCTCCACGGCACTGTCAGCGAAGTGCACGAGGCGGCCGAAGTGCAAGGCGACGAAGGAAATACGGTGCTGGTGCGGGTGAAAATCGACGAGCACGATCTCGGGCCGGAAGTGCGGCCAGGATCGACCGTCTCGGCCAAAATCGACTGCGGCCGCCGCTCGCTGGGCTATGTTTGGTTGCACGACGTATTTGAGTTTGTGCAGTCGAAGATTCTGTTCCGGTGGTGACCGCTCTTGATCCACTGAGGCGCACAGACGCGGAGATGAATGTCATCGCTTGAATGCCGACTTAAGGTCTCACATGAAAAAGATGTATTTGATAATTGCGGCCGTTTCGATGTTGGGCACGTTTGCCGCGGCGCAAACGCCGACCGTGAATCCCACGGTTGCGATTGCTGACCGTTGCATGGTGTCGTTGGAGCCCATTTCCGGCCAGTCGCAGGTCCCCGCGCAAGAAGCGGGCGTGCTCAAGGACATCAAGGTCCGCGAAGGCCAGCAGGTGCGCGCCGGAGAGTTGCTGGTGCAAATCGACGACGCTCAAGCGCAGGAACAATTGAAAAACGCCCGCGCGGAATTCTGCGCGGCCGAAATCAAGGCCAAAAACGACATCGAACTGCGCTATGCCAAGAAAGCCGCCGATGTCGCCGAATTCACGTACAAAAAGCAAAAGCAGTCGGACGACATGGTGCACGGCGCCGTGACGGAAGTCGACCTGCAAAAATACAAGTTGGAATGGGAAAAATCGCTCTTGCAGATCGAACAGGCCCAGAAAGGACAGATTCTGGACGGCTACACCGCGGAAGCCAAGAAAGCCGAGGCCGCGCTGGCCGAGGAAAACATCCGCCGCCGTCAGATTCTCGCCCCCATCGACGGCGTCGTGCAGCAAATCGATCGCAGCCTGGGGGAATGGGTCAAGCCCGGCGATTCCGTCCTGCGCCTGCTGCGCATGGATCGCCTCACCGTCGAGGGCTCTTTGAAGTACTCCGAATACGAACCCGGCCAGGTCGCCAATCAGCCGGTCACGGTCGACGTGGAGTTGGCCCGCGGCCGTAAGGCGCAATTCACCGGCAAGATCGTCTTCGTCGATCCCGAAGTTCTGGCGGGCAATTACAAGGTGCGCGCGGAAGTCGACAATCGCAAGGAAAACGGCCAATGGCTGCTGCGTCCCGGCGCCCGTGCTTCGATGACGATTCAACTCGCAGGCCAAGGTCAAATCTCGGCTCGGTAGCCGTCGGCGGTCGGTTCCCCTCCCCCCATGCTCACCCTTGCCGACAGTCTTGTTTCCAGTTCCGCCAGGCCGCTGGCAATTCGCATGCGGCCCGATTTGGTTGTCACCAAGCAGCGCTACCAAGGGCGCCAGTTTTGGATCATCAAGGATCCGGTGGGCCTGAACTACTTCCGCTTCCAGGAAGAGGAATACTCGCTGCTCAATTGGCTCGATGGCGAAACCAGCCTCGACGAGCTTCGCCAGCGATTCGAACAGCAGTTCGCCCCGCAGAAAATCACGCTCGAGGAATTGGGCCGCTTGATCGGCATGCTGCACCAAAGCGGGCTGGTCATCGCCGGTGTCGCCGGGCAGGGCAAACAACTGCTCAAACGCCGCTGGGAGCGAAAAAAGAAAGAGTGGATGGCCGCGGTCTCCAATGTGTTGGCCATCCGTTTCAAAGGCATCGATCCCGAGCGGCTGCTCAACTGGCTCTATCCCAAGGTCAGTTGGTTTTTCACCAAGACGGCGGCGACCGTCTGCCTGACGATGCTGTTTTCGGCACTGATGCTGGTGCTGGTGCAATTCGACACCTTCAAAGCCAAGCTCCCTTCGTTCCACGAATTTTTCGGCGCGAGCAATTGGATTTGGCTGGCCGCGGCAATGGCCGTCACCAAGGTGCTGCACGAGTTCGGCCACGGCCTGTCGTGCAAACATTTCGGCGGCGAATGCCACGAGCTCGGCGTGATGATGCTGGTGCTTACGCCCTGCCTGTATTGCAACGTGTCGGATTCCTGGATGTTGCCGAACAAATGGCACCGGGCGTTTATTGGCGCGGCCGGCATGTACGTGGAAATCTGCATCGCCTCGATCGCCACGTTCGTCTGGTGGTTTAGCGCGCCGGGCCTGCTGAACAACATCTGCTTGAGCACGATGTTCGTCTGCTCGGTCAGCACCGTCATCTTCAACGGCAATCCGCTGTTGCGCTACGACGGCTACTACATCCTGTCGGACATCTTGGAAATCCCGAACCTGCGGCAGAAGGCCACCACCATCCTTGGACGTAAAATGGGGGCCTGGTGCCTCGGCCTGGAAGAGCCCGACGATCCGTTCCTGCCGCAGCGCAATCAGGCCATGTTCATGCTCTACACGGTCGCCTCGACCGTGTACAGTTGGGTCGTGGTGTTTTCGATTCTGTTCTTTCTCAACAAGGTGTTCAAACCGTATCGGCTGGAAATCTTCGGCCAGATGATTGCGTTGGCGGCGATCGCAAGCATGATCGGTCGCCCATTGTGGACGGTTTGGAAGTTCTTTCGGATTCCGGGGAGGACCGATCAAGTGAAAAAGCCACGAATGTATGCCACGATCGCCATCGTCTCCGCCGTGGTCGGCGCTTTTCTGTTCCTGCCGCTGCCGTATCGCGTGTATTGCTCGCTGGAAGTGCAACCGCACAAGCCCGATCCGGTGTATATCGAAGTGGTCGGCAAATTGACGACGCTGAACGTGAAGCCCGGCCAGTCGGTGGAAGCGGGCACCATGCTGGCGGAATTGCAAAGCATCGATTTGGAGCTGGCGGTGGCGGAATTGACCGGCCGGCGCGACCAGCTCAGCGCCCAGTTGGATAGCCTCCGCCGGCAGCGATATCAGAGCGCCGGCTCCGAGTTGCAAATTCCGCAGATTCAAAAATCGCTGGATGCGGTCGAAGGAGAACTGCGCGAAAAGAAAACCGACCTGGACCGGCTGCACCTGGTGGCTCGCCGCGGCGGCGTCGTGTTTCCGCCGCCGAGCATGCCCAAACGGCCTCGCCAGGACGGCAAACTGACCACGTGGAACGGTACGCCGCTGGAAAAACGCAACCTCGGCGCCACGTTCCAGCCCGGCACGTTGTTTTGCCAGATCGGCGATCCCGGCAAGTTCGACGCCATCCTCGTGGTCGATCAGTCCGACATCGAATCGATCCATTTGGATCAGAAAGTGAAGGTCATGCTCGACGAATCGCCGGGCAAAGTCTACGAGGGGGAAATTACCGAGATCTCGCCGGAAGAAATGAAAGCCCTCCCCAAGCAGCTTTCCAACAAGTCCGGCGGCAGCCTGGAAACCAAGACCGATGAATCTGGAGTTTCCAAACCGGCCAGCACGTCGTACGAAGCCCGCGTGCCGCTGGACGACGCCGAAGGCATCCTCATCCCTGGTTTGAAAGGCGAGGCCAAAATCTCCGCCGACTTCCACTCGCTCGGCTGGCGCACCTGGCGCTTCCTCCAGCGCACTTTCCACTTCAAGCTATAGTGGTTAATTGATTTTCTTCCCTTCGAGCTTCTCAATCGCGCGCCGCAATTCTTCGGGCACGCGGATCGGCTGTTGCGTTTGGTAATCGAAAGTAACGATCACCGATGTGCCGTCGGCCGCCAGCGCCATGGCGTGCTTGTGGCTCCACAAGGCGTGCTCCAGCGTGAAGCTCGTGTTTCCCACGCGCGCCACGCGGCTGCCGATCTTGATCGTGTCGGGATATTCCAATTGCCGCCGGAAGTTGCACCCCGCGTGCACCAAAATCGGCCCGTGATCTTGTGTCGGGTCATGCAGCTTGGCCAGGCCCAACAGTTCCAGAAACTTGATCCGCGCCGATTCAAACCAGCGGAAATAAACCGTGTTGTTCACATGACCGAACAAGTCCTGATCGCCCCATTGCACGGGCCAATCCATGTGCGCATAGAACTGATCGGGCGTGAATTCTTTGGCAAGCATGTTCTAGGCGGGTATTTAGCCCCCGGCGCTTTCGCCGGGGGCAAAGTACTCATCGCTAATTGCTCCGATTGCGGTAAATTAATAGCTGCCAGTGGCCGGCCAGATTATACCGCAAGAGGAAATCGCGCACATGCCAAACACGTCCCACGTCGGCATCGAAGATATTGTTGCGGCGTGCGCCCGAATCGCGGAGGGCATTTTTGTTTCCCCCTGCCCCGAATCGATTCCGCTCACCGAACTGTGCGGCATGCACATCTTCTGCAAGCTCGACTACCTGCAGCGCACGGGCAGCTTCAAGGAGCGCGGTGCGCGCAACGCCTTGCTGCTGTTGGACGATCAGCAGAAGCAGCGCGGCGTCATCGCCGCCTCCGCCGGCAATCATGCCCTCGGCCTGGCGTATCATGGCAAATTGCTGGGGATCGCCGTCACGGTGGTCATGCCCCGCTTCGCCCCTTTGGTGAAAATCGTCACCTGCCGCAAGTTCGGCGCTCAAGTAATCATCGAGGGCAACAATTATGCAGAAGCCAAGCGCCATGCTGAATCGCTGTCGGAAACATCCGGGCAAACCTTCATCCACGGCTTCGACGATCCGGCGATCATCGCCGGCCAAGGCACCGCCGGTCTGGAAATCATGGAGCAAGTGCCCAAGGCCGACGCCATCGTGGTGCCCGTCGGCGGCGCGGGATTGATCGCCGGCGTGGCGCTGGCCGCCAAAGCAGTCAAGCGCACGGTAAAAATCATCGGCGTCGAAGCCGCCAATGCCCCCAGCTTCGGCGCCGCCCTGAAGGCAGGCAAACCGGTCGATAGCGCCGTGAAGCCGACGTTGGCCGACGGTCTGGCTGTAAGCTGCGTGGGCGATTTGGCGTTTGCCATTGCCAAAACTCGCGTGGACAAGGTCGTCACTGTCTCGGAAGAATCATTGTCGCTGGCCGTGCTACGGCTGATGGAGCTGGAAAAAAGCGTGGTCGAAGGCGCGGCGCTGCGCCGCTGGCCGCCTGTCTTGCCGGCGAACTGAAAGAATTGAAAGGCAAGCGTGTCGTGTTGCTCTTGGCCGGCGGAAACATCGACCTGAATATCCTCAATCGAGTGATCGAGCGCGGCCTGGTGGCCGACGGCCGGCTGTGCCGTTTCACCGCCGTGGTCAGCGATCGCCCCGGCGGCTTGGCGCGCCTGGCACAGCGCATCGCCGATTGCGGGGCAAGCATTCTCGATATCGAGCACGACCGCGAATTCTCCGGTCCCGATGTCAACGCCGTGAATGTGCTGTGCACCGTCGAAACCGCCGACCGCCAACAAATTGCCCGGCTGTATCAGCAGCTCAAAGACGACGGCATGCCGGTAATTCCCACGGCGCAAACTGCGGACCTGGCGCCGCCGGGGTGACGCGGATGCGTCGCCAACTCCCCTCCCTTTCAGGGAGGGGCCGGGGGAGGGTATTGGTCCATCGCACCAGATCCGCTTCCACTTGCTTCAAACTGCGGTAACTTTGCCGCTGGCGGTAACTTCTCTGCATGCTCCGCTGCGCGCTGCAAAAATTTCTTTTTGTAAAGTGCGGTGCACGTTGTCCGACATTCTTCATAGGTCGGACGAGTGTTGAAACGTCGCACGTTTCCCCCTTGGCCGGCCCCCGCCTGAAACCTCCCACCTTTAACGATCGCTGAGTGAACGATTCACCGGCGCCCTCCCCACAGGAAGTTCTATGCTCCAACCTTTCCGACGACCGTGTCCCAAGGTCCGTGCCACGCTGTACATTTCCGCCGACGTGCTGGAAGAAGCTCGCAACGCCGCCGTGCACCTGGCGGGCAACCCTGCCCGACTGACGCTGGCGAAGCTGGCCGACACCGCGCTGCGAGCCGAATTGCAACGACTGAAAGTAACTTACAACCAAGGTCAAGACTTCCCACCGCGCGACGCCGATCTGCAAGGCGGACGCCCCATTGCCGCATGATCATCCCCATGAGCGATTCATCGCAAAAACGTACGCCCACCGCCATTGAAACGATTGAAGATCAACCGCACGACGAGCAACAACTCCGCCAACGCCTGCTGCAGTTGATCGTCAAGAGCGAAGCCAAACGGCGCAGCGACGCCGCGGCGAAAATTATCGCCGTGAATCGTGCGACGGCAACGCCCCGTCCGCGAACGATTCGCGCCAAGTTTCCCGCCAACCGCACCGCGAAGAAACGGGCATGAGCCAACATGGCCGCTGGGTATTTATCGTCGCGCTAATCTCGGCCGCACCGCTGCGCGCCAGACGCCGCCGGACAATAATTCCCCCTGCGCCCGATGGCCAACGCCCCTGGACAAATCACTATCGTCTCGCGGCGCTCTGGGGTCAGCCGCCGGCCCGCCAGACGCCGCATCCGGCCGTCGCTCGTGTGATCGCCGTCGATCGAAACAGCATGTCGCTTGGCTCCGGAACCTTGATTGATGCCAACGATCAGTACGGGTTGGTCATCACCAACTGGCACGTTGTGCGCGATGCCGTGGGGCCGATCGAAGTGCTGTTTCCCGACGGCTTTCACTCGCTGGCTCAGGTGGTGCGCACCGACCGCGAATGGGATCTGGCGGCCCTGTTGATTTGGAAACCGCCCGTGCAGCCGGTGCCCATTTCCTCCACCGCGCCTCGCCCCGGCGACCCGCTGGCCATCGCCGGCTACGGCAGCGGCAACTACTTGATGCAATCCGGTTTGTGCACCGAGTACCTGGCCCCTGCCCCGGGCCGGCCGCTGGAGATTGTCGAACTATCGGCTGCGGCCCGCCACGGCGATTCCGGCGGCCCCATCCTCAACAGCCGCGGCGAGTTGGCCGGCGTGCTGTTCGGCGAAGGGGGCGGCCGCACCGACGGCAGCTACTGCGGCCGTGTGCACAAGTTCCTCGAACTGACCTCCGCCGACTTGCAGCGGCTTCCGACAACGAACATCGCTTCAACCCATCCGCCGCTCGGAACTCCGGCTCAGAATAATTCCGTCACACCGCCGACTTACGCCGCAGCGCGATTCAACGGCGGCATTGGCGCTTCTGACAGCGCGCCGGCCGAAGTGGCTTCGGCCTCCGACTCCGCGGCAGGCTGGACGCAATCCTACACTCCGCGGGTGGCGGCGCGCACCTCGGTCGGCGGCGAGCAACATCACGGCGAACCCCAATCGCCACCTGTAGCCGCGACGCCGGCCAATTCGTCGGCCGTTGGCCATTGGTCGAACTATTTCGTCACCGCCGCCTTGAACGGCATTGGCACCGTGTCAAGCTTCAAGGGTGAATTGAAATCCGTCCTCGCCGCCTTCGGCGTAGCCGCACTCGTGATGCAGGTACTGCCTAGAGCAGACAGGAAACGAAATCGCAGACGATCGAAAAGATAGTCAGGTCTAGAAAACACAGATGAACACAGATCAAAAGGATGAACACAGATCAAACACTAAATGTTTTCTTATCTGTGTTCATCTGCGTTCATCCGAGTTCATCTGAGTTCCCTGGACGTAACCCTGCCTACGGCTTCTCCGCGTCGGCGCACGTGCACACGAAGTTTCCGCAACCCGGGCAGCCCGAACCATATTTTCGCGCCACCGCTTCGGCCAGATCCACCTTCGCCACGTTGGCGATCGTCGCCAGCCACGCCAGCACGTCGGCAAATTCTTCCAGGCGCTGTTCGTGTGTGCCGTTTCGCAGCGCCGAAGCTAACTCCCCCACCTCTTCCATCAGCCACATGAACGTGCCATCGATCCCGCGCGACGTCCTTCTCCAGATACATCTCGCGGATGAGTTTCTGAAATCCGGAGATCGTGATCGCTGTCGTCGAACTCTGCTTCGACACTTCCGATCCGTGTTTATCAGTGTTCATCTTGTGGCTGTCGTCGCTATCACTCAGCATTCGCCATCGCGGTCAGTTGCAGCACGCTGCGGTCGTGTTCCTTTTCCAGATAGGTGCGGCCTTTTTTCACGTTGATGTGGTCCCACGGCAGGCGGTCGCCGATTTCCGCGGGCCGATGGACGATTTGCTCGGCATCCAAGCCACAATCGCGTACCGCTTGCCACCAAAGCTCTGGATTCAAATGCTCGGTCCAACTATCTAGTCGCGCACCGCGGCGCCAGGCCAACTCCACAACTTCCGCCACCCGCCGATCGCCGCGGCTGAGCAGGCCTTCCAGCAAGCTGGTTTCGACGTGATGGCATTTCACTTGCACGGCACGGATTTTCACGCGCCGCTTCAGATACTGATGCGCCCAATGGAAATAGTCGCGCTGCTGCATGCCGTTCCATTGATACGGCGTGTGCGGCTTGGGCACAAAATTCGACACGCTGGCGGTCACTTTCGCATACCTGCCGCGCACTTCCTTGCCGATTTGGGCGATCGTCTCGGCCATGTCGACGATGCCGTCGAGATCGACCTCCCGCTCGCCCGGCAGCCCGCACATGAAATACAGCTTCACCTTGTCGATGCCGTTGTTGAACGCCTCGCGGCAGCCGTCGTACAGATCCTCGTTGCTGATCTTCTTGCGGATTTGCTCGCGCATGTCGTCGCGGGCCACCTCCGGCGCCAGCGTCATGCCCGAATGCCGCTCGGTGCCGATGAGCGATGCCACGATCTTCGAGCGCCTCGTTCACGCGCAAGCTCGGCAACGCGATGCTCACGCCCAGAGGGCCAAACACCTCGTTCATCCGCCGCACCAGCTGTTCGAAATACGGATAGTCGCTGGTGGAAAGCGACAACAGCGAAATCTCGTTGTGCCCGTGTGGTGGTACGACTCCAGCGCCGCCTGCACGATGGTTTCCACCTCGCGCATCCGCAGCGGCCGCTTGATGACCGTGCTCTGGCAGAAGCGGCACTGCCACGGGCAGCCGCGCATGATCTCGATGGCGATCCGATCGTGCACGCATTCGACAAACGGCACAATCGGCTTGGTCGGCAGCGGCATGCCGTCCAAATCGCTGATCACCGAAGGCTCGATCGTCTCCGGCACGTCGGGGCGCGTGCGGTTGATCGCCGCGATGCGCCCATCGGCAAAATATTCCGGCTCATAAAACCGCGGCACGTAGGCAAATGGCAACTTCGCGGCTAGCCGAGCCAATAGTTCTTCGCGCTGTTGATGCCCGCCGTCGGCTTGCCATTCATTCTTCAGCCGCAGCCACTCATCGCAGATCAGCGGCAAGCTCGGCTCGCCGTCGCCGGTCACGAACAAGTCGATGAACGGCGCAAGCGGCTCGGGATTCTGCGCACACGGCCCGCCGGCGATCACCAGCGGATGCTCCATCGTGCGCTCGACGCTGTGCAGCGGAATGCCCCCCAGGTCGAGCATCGTCAGCAAATTGCTCGTGCAAATCTCATACTGCAGCGTGAACCCCAGCACGTCGAACTGCGCCAGCGGCGTGAACGTTTCCAGGCTGTACAGCGGTTTGCCATGGCGGCGCAGCTCCGCCTCCATGTCGACCCACGGCGTGAACGCCCGCTCGCACGCCCAGTCGTCGCGCTCGTTCATCAGCGAGTACAGCACCTGCAGCCCGTGATGGCTCATGCCGATCGTGTACGTGTCGGGAAACGCCAGGCACAGCTTGCCGCGGACCGAAGCGTGATCCTTGCGGATCATGTTCAACTCGCCCCCCACGTACTGCGCGGGTTGCTGCACCCGCGGTAGAATAAACCGCGTGACATAATCTTTGAGTTGCGTATTGAGCATTCGCATTCAACTCATGAATATTTTGCCGCCGGGTTTGCCCGGCGTATCATTGTCCAGTAACACAGAATTTTCCGCAACCAGATTCGCCAATTATGCCCGATTTCGTCACCGTCGCCAAAGTTGGTTCCATTCCCGAAGGGCAAGGCATTACCGTGGCTGTGGGCGAGCGGTTGATAGCGGTGCTTAATTCCGACGGCGAGTATTTTGCGTTGGACGATATCTGCCCGCACATGGGGGCCTCGCTTGGCGCCGGCGAAGTGTACGAGGGCATCGTCACCTGCCCCTGGCACGCCTGGCGATTCAAAGTCTGCGACGGCACCTGGTGCGACAGCCCGCGAATCAAAACCGACAGCTTCGAAGTGCGCGTGGTCGGCGACGAAATTCAAGTGGCAACCGAACCTCGCCCGCGCACGCCGCAGCAGCAATCGCCGCCGCCGTAGTCACAGCGTAATCTTGCCGCCCGGCTCCACCACCTCCGGCGCGGCGCTGGTTTGCGAGCGCACCATTTCGGCCCACGCCTGAGCGTCCTGTTTAATCGGCGGGAATGTGTTGTAGTGGCACGGCGCGATGCGCTTCGGTTTCAGCATCTTGATCGCTTCGATCGAATCGGCCGGTCCCATCGTGTAAAAATCGCCAATCGGCAAAATGGCCAAGTCCAACCCGCCCATCCCGTAAAGCTGCATGTCCAAAAACAGCGACGTATCGCCGGCGAAATAAATTCTCTTGCCTTCGACATTCAGCAGAAATCCGCCCGGCTCGCCCCCATTGGCGCCATCCGGCAGCGCGGAACTGTGGTGAGCGATGGTCATCTTCAAATGGCCAAATGGAAACGTGGCGGCGCCTCCCAAATTCATGCCTGTCGCGTTTTTAACCCCCTGCTTCGACAGCCACTGCGAGATTTCAAAATTGCTGATCGTGGTGGCCCCCGTTCGCTTGGCAATCTTCACCACGTCGGCCACGTGATCGAAATGACCGTGCGTAATCAAAATGAAATCAGCCTTCACGTCGGCCGATTTGATCGGCGCCGTGGGCGAATCGTCCAGAAACGGATCGACAATGATCGTGTGCTTGCCGGTCGCCAGCAGCCAGCAGCCGTGTCCAAGCCAGGTGAGTTCGATCGACATAGGCTTCAGGGGTCAGGAGTCAGGAGATTTTGTACTGCACGCGCGAGCGAAAACATTTGGACCAATTGCCCGATCGCCGACTCGTCGACCAGCGGCAGGTGCACGACGGCAGTTGGTTCTCCGGCAGCGTTTCTGGCCTCAAGCCGCGCGTCTGCCGACTGCATCGCCAGGTTAGCCACGTAACGATCGACTCGCTTCTTATCGTCTGCCCGCATTGTAACGCGCAATCGGTCGCGGCGAAGGGCTTGCGAATTCAGTTGGATCAGCAATTGATGCGCCGACGGATCGAATGGATCGCCCGACCGGCAAAACGGCTCCAGTGCGGCATCGCACGAAAATATCGCACTGTGCCGTATGCCGCGCTTCGCTGCAAGCAGATGGCGCAGCCCGGCCAAATCGAGCGCCGGATTATCTCCCGGCGGCGCGGTTTCAAACCGTTCGGCCATCATCGCGCCGCCTTGCAATAGTTTGACGATGTCGATGCCCATCACAGAAGCTGCCAACAGCACGCCGGGATGAAAGATCGCTGAAGTGCCCGATCCGGATTCCACCACGATTTGCTGACAGCCGGCCTGCTCGGCAAACTGCATCAAAGCCGAATCGCCGCCGCCGACAGCGATCGCATATTGCGATTCATCTGGCGCTTCGACAGTCGATTGCAGCAAATCCCAAAGCAGCCCAAACAATCCCGCGACAAGATTGCAATTCTCGTCCTCCACCGCGGCGATACCCCAGCGCTCGTCGATCGTGTGCAGCGGTCGGCCGTGCGGCAGAATGTCCAACAGACCCTGCATCGCGTCGTTATCCGGCTCAGCCGGCGCAAGAAAATCCGCGGCCGGCCGCCGCGCTGCCCGCGCGACAGGTCGTTGTGATGCGGATGGCAGCAGGCGGCCAGCAATATTTGGGCCGCAGACACTAATTTGGGCGGCGCGAGAATCACAGCCCGATCGATCAGATCTCGCAGTTTCTTCGCCGCCGATAGAATCTGTGCCAAGGTGCTGCGATGGCGATCGGTTTTGTATTCCTCCAGCAGTTGCTGCGGCCGCCGAAAGCCATGTTGGGAATCGCCCAACAATGCCTTCCGCGCCTCTTCCATCTGCGGACCGAATTTCAGCAGCTCCGCTCGCCCCATGCCGTGCTCCAGCGAAAATGCGGCGGTCAGATCCAGCGTGATCGGCTCCGAGGGCTGCTCGATGCGGGTGGGCGACATGGGATTTCAACAATCCCTTTGAATGAGAAGCCGTTTGTGATACGACATTAGCTGCCAGCTTACGTGCCCCAGCCGCCGTTGCCAACGGATGCAATCTGTTATGAGCGATCATGAATTCGACATGCATGAATTGACCCGCTCGCTAAAGCAGAAAAGCGATTCCAAAATTGTGCTGCTGGTGGCCGACGGCCTGGGCGGACTGCCGATGGAGCCGGGCGGACCCACCGAATTGGAAGCCGCCAACACGCCGAATCTCGACGCCCTGGTCAAACGCGGCATCTGCGGCGGCAGCATTCCGGTGAAGCCGGGCATCGCGCCAGGCAGCGGCCCGGGGCACTTGGCGCTCTTCGGCTACGATCCCCTGCGGTACATCATCGGCCGCGGGGCGCTCGAGGCCACGGGCATCGGCTTCAATCTGGAACCGCACGACGTCGCCGTGCGCGGCAATTACTGCACGCTCGATGCCGCCGGCAAAATCACCGATCGCCGCGCCGGACGCATCGCCAGCGAAGAAAGCGCCCCGCTGGCCGTAAAACTGCGCGCCGTGAAAATTCCCGGCGTCGAAGTGTTCGTCGAGCCCGTGAAAGAACATCGCTTCGTGGTCGTCTTCCGCGGCCAGGGACTCGGCGGCGAAGTGGCCGATACCGATCCGCAGGTCACCGGCGTGCCGCCGTTGGATCCAGTGGCTAAATCCGGCAGCGAAAAGACGGCCCAGGTGGCGAAAGAATTTGTCGCCCAAGCGCGGAAGATTCTGGCCGATCAGCCCAAAGCCAACGGCGTGACGCTGCGCGGCTTCGCCGAAAAACCGAAGCTGCCGACGTACGACGAAGTGTACGGCCTCAAAGCGGCGGCCATCGCCGTATATCCAATGTACAAAGGCCTGGCCCGGCTGGTCGGCATGGAAATCGTCGGCAAGGCTCAGACGCTCGCCGAGCAAATCGAAGTGCTAAAACAAAATTGGGCCAAGTTCGATTTCTTCTTCATCCACTTCAAATACACCGACAGCACTGGCGAAGACGGCAACTTCGCCGCCAAAGTGAAGCGGATCGAAGAACTGGATGCCGCGCTGCCGCATATTACCGCGCTACAGCCGACGGTGCTCATCGTAACCGGCGATCACAGCACGCCCTCCCGGTTGAAAAGCCACAGTTGGCATCCGGTGCCGACTGTGTTGGCCTCCGACGTCTGCCGCAGCGACGCCTGCGAGAAATTCGGCGAAAAAGAATGCCTCCGCGGCGGCCTCGGCCAGTTCGAAGCAAAATACCTGATGCCGCTGGCACTGGCCAACGCCGGCCGACTCGGCAAATATGGCGCTTGACGACGAAATGTCTAAATGACTGAATGACTAAATGCCTGAATGATCGAACTTCAGTTTTTCATTTAGTCATTCAGGCCTTTAGTCATTCAGTCATTCTCGCAATTCACGCTTTCGCCCCCGCCCGCGCCAATTTGCGGCGATTATTCTCCGACAGCACGATCTTGCGCAGACGAATATTGTCGGGAGTGACCTCAACCAGTTCGTCTTCCTCGATGTATTCCAGCGCCGTTTCCAAAGTCAATTCCCGGGGCGGCCGTAGCAAAATGTTTTCGTCTTTGCCTGCCGCTCGCATGTTGCTCAGTTTTTTCTCTTTCGTCGGATTGACAATCATGTCTTCGTTGCGCGCGTTTTCGCCGACGATCATGCCTTCGTAAACTTCGTCGCCCGGAGCGATGAACAGCTCCGATCGATCCTGCAACGTGTTCAAGCCGTAGGCAAACACTTTGCCGGCAGACATCGAAACCAGCACGCCGTTGGGACGGTTGGGAATTTCACCTTCCATGGGGCGATATTTTTCGAATCGATGATGCATGATCGCCGTGCCTTGAGTGGCATTCAGCAGTCGGGTGCGCAAGCCGATCAATCCACGCGCGGGAATCGAAAACGTCAGATAGGCGTATTCGCCGTGATGCTGCATTTCGACCATTTGCCCGCGCCGTGCGCCAACCAGCTCCATGACCGGTCCCATTTTTTCCTGTGGAACCTCGATCACCAGCGATTCAAACGGCTCCTCTTTCACACCGTCGTTATCGTGCAAAATGACGTGCGGTTTGCCGATCGAGAGTTCGTATCCTTCGCGGCGCATGGTTTCGATCAGCACCGAAAGATGCAGCAATCCGCGGCCCGACACCACATACTGCTCCGTTCCCTCCAGCGGTTCCACCCGCAGGGCAACGTTCTTTTCCAGTTCCCGCTCCAGGCGTTCGCGCAGATGCCGCGTGGTCAGAAATTTCCCCGAGCGCCCGACGAAGGGCGACGTATTCACGCCGAACACCATCTGCAGCGTGGGCGGATCGACCGATAGCCGCGGAAGCGCCACAGGGTGCTCCGGATCGGCAATCGTGTCGCCGATTTCCACATTCTCCAAGCCGACTACGGCGCAAATATCGCCGGCCGTCAATTCGTCGACCTCCACTTTGCCCAACTTGTCGAACGTATGCAGCTGCGTCACTTTGCCGGCGGTGTTGCGATCGCCGCCTTGCATCAACACAACGTTTTGTCCTTTGCTAATCTTCCCGGCGCGAATTCGTCCGATGGCAATGCGACCGACGAAATCCGACCAGTCCAGCGTCGTCACCAGCATTTGCAGCGGAGCGTTCATGTCGACCGCGGGACCGGGAACGCGCTGGAGAATCAAATCCAAAAGCGGATGCAAATCTCCCTCCCGCGCTTCCGGATCGTGCGACAAATATCCGCCGCGGCCGCTGCCGAACAAGTATGGAAAATCGGCGAGCTTATCGTCGGCGCCAAGTTCCAGAAACAGATTGAACACTTCGTCCAGCACTTCTAGCGCCCTGGCATCGCTGCGATCAACCTTGTTGATGATCACGATCGGCTGCAGCCGCGCTTCGAGCGCCTTAGAGAGCACGAAGCGCGTTTGTGGCATCGGGCCTTCCGCCGCATCGACCAGCACCAATGCTCCGTCGGCCATTCCCACCACGCGCTCCACTTCGCCGCCAAAATCGGCGTGCCCGGGCGTATCGATCAAATTGATCTTCGTATCCTTGTACAACAGCGCGATGTTCTTGGCCAAAATGGTAATGCCCCGTTCGCGCTCCAAGTCGTTGCTGTCCAGAATGCAATCTCCTTGCAATTGGCTGGAACGATACTGGCCGCTTTGGCGCAGCATGGCATCCACGAGCGTGGTTTTGCCGTGGTCAACGTGGGCGATAATGGCGATGTTACGAATATCGTTGCGACGCATAGATTTGATTTGCGAGGACGCGGCAGGGGCGACAGAGGACATGAATCACGGGGGTAGATGGTGCATCGGCCCTAAGACCGACATTGGGAGCAACACGACTGGCCCAGTTGGACGCATCGCATCGCCAAAAGAAACGCCGACAAAGCGACGAATCAGCCAGCGCTCGGCGGATGAGCTTTCAGCGCAGCGGCCCGAAGGTGCGGGCATCGGCGGGAGTTCTTGATCATAGCTGCGCGGGGAGTGAGAACGGGACTAAATTTGACTCCCTAGATTCTACCTTCGCGGTGGCCAGCGGACAACTGCAACTAAGTCGCCAAGCCGAGCGTTATTCGCTCTTGGCGCCTTCGCGAATTGCGTACAGCGCCTCAAACGTGCGCAAATAGAGCGTGCCATCGGAGATGGCCGGCGAGGCGGAGATATCTTCCCCCAGATCGTTGTCGGCGAGCACTTCGAACTCTTTGCCCGCTTTGACGACGGTCACCGTGCCATCGCGCAGCAATGTACAATTTGCCGTCGGCAAATACCGGGCTGGCGCGATGCCGGTCGGCGTGCGTGCGCTGCTTCGAATAATAATCGGCGCCAGTAGCAGCATCGACGCAGGAGAGCATGCCCCCCTCGTCGCACAAGTAAACCAGGCCGTCGTGCACCAGCGGCGATGGCACATCGGGCGTGGCCGACGCTTTGATCCATAGATGGTCGCTATCGACGTGGGTGATATCGCCGTGGCCATCGGGCGAAAGTCCGAGCACGGGGCCCTTTTTCGCCGAGGGCACGACGATCAGTCCCGGCGCGACTGTCGGCGACGCCACAAACCGCAGCGTCGGATTGTATTGCCCGGTGTTCAGCCCGCCGCAGCGCCACAATTCGCTGCCATCTTGCAGGCTGTGAGCGATGATGTAATCGGCGCCGTGCGTCAATAGAAATTCGTGCTCGCCGTCGCGGTAAATCACCGGCGATGCGTAGCTTTGCTCGCATTCTTTCTTGGCGTCGCTGGGGCGCGGCTGCTGCCAAATCTCTTTGCCGGTTTTTTTGTCCAGCGCGACCACTTTCGAACCGCCGCTGTGAATCAGCGACAAATACAGCCGATCGCCGTCCAACAGCGGCGTGGTGGCCATGCCCCACTGAATCTTGAACTTGCCGTAACGATCTTGCACGTTGAATTTCCAGACTTCATTCCCGTCCAAGTCGTAGCACGCCAGATCACCGCTGCCCATGTAGGCCCAGACGTGCTGGCCATCGGTGCTGGGAGACGGCGAGGCCGAGTTCCCCTCGTCGCGATGGATCTTCTTGTCGCCGACGCCCACCACTCGCTTCCAAAGTTCCTTGCCGTCGGTCGAGCAGCACAAGAGCACCAAATCGTTGCCGTCGACCGACGTGAGAAAGATTTTCTTTTCCCAAACAATCGGCGTCGATCCGGCAGGACCTGGCAGTGGCAATCGCCAGGCAATGTTTTCCGTCGCGCTCCACTTCGTAGGCAGGCCGGTTTCGCTGCTGATGCCGTTGTTGCCCGGACCGCGCCACTGCGGCCAATTCTCGCGCAAACCTGCGCAGCGCTGCAACTGAGCAACAGACAACTGATAACTGCGGCGCGCACGACCATGGGTGGGCTACTCGGAGGGATTCCCGAGTTTCGCACGTCGCAGATGCCCGGTCAAGCTACTGGCCGGCTGTCGTGGGATCGATGCGCACGTGCAGTTGACCGGCGGCGATCGCCTGTTCGACGCGCGAATTCAATTCGTCGAGCTGCCGCAGCAGATCGTCCTGCCGGGCTTCCAGATCAATCAATAGATTCGCTGATTGCGGCGGCGCGAAATTGACGGGAGCGTCCATGGGAAAGCAGAAGGCAAAAGGCAGAAAGCAGAAGGCGGGCGGGATACCGGTTAGAATCGGCAAAAACACGGCGGCCACATTCAACTTGAGAGAAAATTGCCGAGAGCGCAAGTAGGCGGGGCAAAGTGTGCGGGCGATTCGCCCGGATTTAGGCCAGAGTCTTGGCCAATTGATCGCGCAGGGCGCTTTCGATTTTGCCCTTGAACATCATGGCGGCAAATGGAATTTGCCCGTCGAGCTGCACGTCGCTGGGCCCCACGACCACGTTGCCGTTGATATCGAAGCCGTACGTTTTGAAGCCGAAGTTCAGCGTGTTGTTAGTCCACGATTCGTGCAGATTGCTCACCTGATCCTGATACTTGTCCTTCACTTTCACCAGCAGCGATTTCAAACGCGCGGTGGCTTCTTCTTGACCGAGTTGGTGCGGGAAGTTCAGCTTCAGGCTCGGCATGACAGCATCCATCCTTGTGCGGCGAATCGTCCGTCGTTCAAAACTCGGCAGCGCGGGCCAATCGTTGCCACGTCGGCTGACGCGGCTTGGTCATCGGCGAGCTTAGCAAATTCGCCCCGCGGCGCACAGACAAACATCCGCCCAGCAAGCGCCTCACGGCACGCCTCCCAAGCCGTCGTCAATCTTCGTCGCCCGTCAGATCGGCGTAGTTTCGAGAATCGCTGGGATGCCACAGCGGCAGCCCCATTTTCAATCGTTCCGCCAGGATGGCAAGTTTTTCGCCCGAGCCAGGTAGCGCTCGAGTGGGCTTGTAGCCGGCCTCTTCCACTTTCGGAGGCTCGTAATCCCACAGACCCATTTTGACTGCGTCAAGAACTGAAATTGGCACGCCGTGACTCCTGTAATCCCTCAAGAGGTGTTCATCGCTGCGTCGTTGGCGCCTCTTGCAGCAGCGACTAGTTACTGCGGGCCCGCTCCACCGCCCGGCATGACAAAGCGTGCAGTATTCGGTTCGATTTCAAACCTGTCAAGCATTTTTCTTGGCGCAAGATCGCAGCCGAAATCTGGCGAAAAAATCGCGAACGATTGGCCCGCTTATTGCTTAGATGATCTTGTCTCGTTTTCGAGCGCGACAGGTTTTAAACCGCGTTTTCCTGCGCTTGGCCCTGTTGCAATTGCAATTTCTGCGCATCGGCCAAGCGCGCGTTGAGCCGCTTAACCACTTCCAGAGTCAGTGGTTCGCACCAGGCGCCGTGAAAGACGACGTAACCCTCGTCCCAGCGTCCAAAGGCCGTTTTCACTTCGCGACGATGATAATCGGTGGCCTTTTCCGCCAGCCGCATGACCAAATTTCTCAGCGGAATATCTTTGCCTGCGGTTCCAGGCAACTGGCCGATGCCGGCGCCAAAGAAAAAACATTCCACAATTTCCACAGGCACAGACAGCGGTTGCCCGGCGCAAATAAACGCGCAATTGCCCATTGACATACGCCAATCGAGGCCGAATTAGCTGCGGCAGCAAGATTGCAAATAGCGCCACACCCAGCGCGGAGATGGTGAAACCGACATACGACAACCATGACGAATCGCCGGATTGCGCCAGGCCCGCCACAATCAGGCCTCCCAAAACGAGCACCGCGGGCAGTATCATGCCCAAAAGCAAGATGCGGCGATTGGTTCGCAGCCAGGTTTCCTGCATCGTTGAGTCCGCTTCGTGGTGGGTGGTCCGCGCCGCTGCGCGAGGCTACTTTAGCACAGCCGCGGCGCACCGTCACGAGTTCGCACCATGTCGCACGACCTTAACCCTGTGACGCGCTCCTGGAGGCCGGCCGGCCTGCTGGTCGCTGCGGTCGTCGCGCTTTATTTGCTTTCGCTGATCGGCGGATGGCCGCAAACCGCGACGGAAAAAATCGTGGCCCAACTGCACGCGGGGCCCGCGGAATCGGCCCACGAGCCGCACGCATCGCCGCCGCCGCCGTGGTACACCGTCATTCCATTCGTGTTGCTTCTGGGGGCGATCGCGGTGTTGCCCCTCGTGCCGGCCACGGCGCATCGCTGGGAAAGCAATCTGTATCGCTTCTATGTGTCGGCCGCCTTCGCGGCGCTTTCCGTAGCCTACTATTTGTTCCTGCATCCGACGCCGATTGTCGGCCACTTTCCGGTGCCTCATTTATCGCCGGCGCCGGCCGGCGAAATATTCCACTGGGGCACCGTCGGCGATTTGCTGGCCAATGCCCTGCTGCAGGAATATCTGCCGTTCATCATTCTGCTGTTCAGCCTGTTCACCATCTGCGGCGGCATTCGCATCGAGGGAGATCTGCCGGCACATCCCCTGACGAACACTATCTTTCTCGCGGTGGGCACGGCTCTGGCCAGCTTCATCGGCACCACCGGCGCGGCGATGGTGCTCATCCGCCCGCTTTTGCATACCAACCGCGAGCGCAAGCACGTGGCGCACACCGTCGTGTTTTTCATCTTCACCGTTTGCAATTGCGGTGGATGCTTATTGCCGTTGGGCGATCCGCCGCTGTTTTTGGGCTACCTGCAAGGCGTGCCCTTCTTATGGACGTTGAATCTGTGGCAGGAGTGGCTCGTGACCAATTGCCTGTTGCTGGCAATTTATTTTCTTTGGGATCATTTCTATTTCTATCCACGCGAAACGCCCCGCGATCTGGCCCTCGAAGAAACGCGCGTGCATCGCTTGCGCTTTGCCGGAATTCCGCTCAATGGCGTTTTGCTGGCCGGCGTAGTGTTGGCCGTCGCGCTGTTGGATCCGACAAAGGAATTCCTGGGCACGTCCTGGCATCCCTGGCTCTATTTGCGCGAAGCCGTGATGCTGGGTTTGGTGGCGTTGTCGATGGTGTTGGGCTCGCCGCACTCCCGAACGCAAAACCAATTCAACTTCGCACCGATTGTCGAAGTCGCGGTGCTGTTTTTCGGCATCTTCATCTGCATGCAGCCGGCCCTGCAAATTCTAGACGCCGAAGGGGCGAAGCTCGGCATCGACACCCCTCACAAGTTCTTCTGGGCCACCGGCGGACTGTCGTCGTTCCTCGATAATGCCCCCACCTATCTCGTGTTTTTTGAAACGGCGCGAACGCTAACCGACGTGCCTGGCCCGCTGGTGGCCGGAGTGCCGCAAACCCTGCTCATCAGCATCAGCCTAGGCGCCGTGTTCATGGGCGCGATGACCTACATTGGCAACGGGCCAAACTTCATGGTCAAATCGATCGCCGAACGTTCCGGTATTAAGATGCCGGGCTTCTTTGGCTACATGGTGTACAGTTGCTGCATCCTGCTGCCGCTGCTAGTGCTGCTAAGTTTGGTATGGCTGTAGAATGCGATCGGCGATTAGCGACTAGCAAACTCGAAACCCGCAACCCGCAACTCGAAACCGTCTTTTCATGTCGTACACGCACATCACCACGGCCGGGCAACTCACAGCATTTTGCGAAAAGCTGGCCCGTGCCGACGTGATTGCGTTCGATACCGAGTTCGTTTCGGAACACACGTATCGCTCGCAACTCTGCCTGATTCAGGTATGGCGCCGGAATTGCTCGCGGTGATCGATCCGCTCTCCGCTGGCGACATGAAGCCATTTTGGGAAGTGCTGGCCGAGCCGGGACATCAAACCGTGGTGCACGCCGGCCGCGAAGAGTTGATCTTTTCGCTCCACGCCATCGGCCGCAGGCCGGCCAACTTGTTCGACGTGCAAATCGCGGCGGGCCTGGTCGGCGACGAATTTCCCGCCGGATACGCTTCCCTGGTAACGCGGCTGTTGCGTAAGTCGATGCACAAGGGCGAAACCCGCACCGATTGGCGACGCCGTCCGCTCAATCGCCAGCAATTGGAATACGCCTTGGACGACGTACGCTACCTGATCCCCATGCGCGATAAGCTGACGCAGCGACTCGTGGAACTTGGCCGATTGTCGTGGCTGGAAACAGAAATGGCGGCGTTTCAAGACGAAATCGAAGCGTCCCGAACTCGCGAACGCTGGTGGCGGATCTCCGGCATCTCGGGTTTGGCGCCGCGCTCGCTGGCTGTGGCCCGCGAACTTTGGCGCTGGCGCGAAGCGGAAGCGCAACGCCGCGATTCGCCGCCGCGGCAGGTATTGCGCGACGATCTGCTGGTCGAACTAGCCAAGCGACGCAGCGCCGACGTGCAGCACATCCGGCTCGTGCGCGGCATGGAGCGGCGCGAATTGCAGACTTTGCTTCCGAAGATGGCTGAGCATATTCAGCGTGCATTGGATTTGCCGCCCGATGAGCTGCCCAAACCCGATCGCCGCGAAGTGCCCAGCCAAATCAACGTGCTGGGGCAATTCCTGTCCACCGCCCTCACCAGCCTGTGCCGCGCGAAGGAATTGGCCCCGGCGCTCGTGGGCACCGTCAGCGACGTGCGCGATCTGGTCGCCTTTCGCTTGGGCTTCGTCAACGGCCAGCCGCCGGCGCTGGCTCAGGGCTGGCGCGCCGACGTAGTCGGCACGCTGATCGACGATCTGCTGGCCGGCCGTATGAGCATCCGCATTACGGACCCGCTTTCGGACCATCCCTTGACGTTTGAAAGCCAAGGGGAGACAAAGTAGCGCGATTCCAGTCCACCGTCGAAACCGATGCTGTCATGTCGAGCGACATTTCCAAACCATCCCAGGATTCGCCGGCACTCGCCGCCGAGCTAGCAGCCATGCGCCGCCGGCTGACTTGGCTGACGGCTGCTGTCTTTCTCACAGCGCTCGCTCTTCTGTTTACCGTCGCGGCGGTGCTTGGCGCGGTAATCGATTTCCACGCCGGCGAAGGCGTGCTCATCGCCGGCACTTGCGTCGGCGGCGCAGTCATGGGCTTTCTCTTCGGCTGGCTCGCGGCTCGGCGAATCAGCTAGCGATCGGATCGTAAAGCTGGGCTGAATCGGCAATTCTGTAAGCCGCCCGCGACTTTGCGGATTCTTCCGAAATTTCCGCAAGTAGGGGTTATTCCGGGTCCGATGTATGCCAAGCCGGACGCTCTACGTCCGCAGTCCGGCACGATCGCACCGCGCGATCCCATGATGCTGAGGTGACAAGCAGAGAGGATTTCGTATGACGACCCCAAACCTTCGCGCCACAATGGCGCTGATGTTCGGACTCACAATCACCGCAACGGTGGGACACGCCGCACTCGCGGCCAACGCCTACGGTGGCAAGAATTCCGCGGTGCGCCAGGCTTCCGCCGAGGAAGCCGGCGAATCCGGCGACGATCTGATCATTCCAGATCTCGACAAGCCGGCGTCCAAGAAACCGTCCAGCGCGCGACCGAGCGCGGCCGCCCGAAGCGGCTCCGTCGAACGCCCGTCGTCGGCAACGAACAAGCGGACCACCAAGTCGTCGAAGGCCGATCCGCGCTTGGCAGACCGGGACGATTCAGATCAAGCGGACGCGCCGCCCGCCAAGCGGTTTACGCGGCCCGACCAGCGCAACGCCAATCCGCCGGCCTCTGAAATGCCTTCCGTCGCACGAAATCCCAACCGTTACGGCGCAACTCAAAGCGGCGCGTACATGCCGCCTCCGCAAAGCTACGGCGGATCGAGGTATTCGCCGGGCTATCCGTCGAATTATCCGCAAGCGCGCGGCTCTAGGCCGATGTCCGCCATGTATTACGATCGCAATGGGCCCATCGACCCGATGCCCATGCGCGTCGCTCAAAACGTGCCGCCGCAGGCTTATCCGCAATACCGGCCTGGCATGCGCGTGGCAAATCGACTGAACGAGCCCACGCCTGCTCCGCCTGCCGTGCCAGCTCAGGAAGGATCTGAATCGGTGATGCCGGAATCCATCGCGCCGGGAAGCTCGGCGCCGCCGGATCATGCCGGAGACGTCTACGGGCCTTACGGCGACACCTTCGGCGATTGTGGCAATTGCGGTCAATCCGGACCGTGCGGCGATTGCTGCAACCCCTGCTGGCCGCGCGGAAACTGGGTCGCGGGCGCCGAGCTGATGGTACTGCGGCCGACTTCCAGCGAGAACATCGCCTTCCAACGCCAGGTATCGATCGATGGCGACTCGCCGAGCCAAACCGATACTGCCGTGCAGCGCGATTGGCAATACAAGGGCTCGTTCCGAACCTACATTGGCTACCAATGGTGCGATTGCTGCGAGGAAATCCGCTTCACCTATTGGAACTACAGCAACAGCGCTCGGCAGCTAAGCCCTCCCGCTTCCGACAACGGAACCGCTCTTACGCAGTTCACCGGTCAATTGGAAATCAACGCGTTGAATCCGGGCGATCGGTTGCTGGCTAACAACCAGTTGCTGATGAATACCTACGACATCGATTACTCAAAATGCATTTGCTATGGCGACTGCGATCCGTGCAATCCGTGCTGCTGCTGTCCGCCGTGGGGCCTGAAGTATTACGTGGGTATTCGTATCGCCGACGTGCAGCGCGGCGATAATTCGCAGGTCACCGATTCCGAAGACAGCATCTTGGCCCAATCGTTCATCCACACGAAATTCACAGGCGCCGGCCCGCGCGTCGGGCTGGAAGGCCGCCGCTGGTTCGGCTGCGACAAATGCTGGTCGCTGTACGCTCGCAGTAACTTCGCCCTGATTCTGGGACAGTTCGACATCGACGAGCGCGCACTCAATTCCCAATCCTCCACCGGCACCTTTACGCACCAGTCGTATCACGACAGTCACGACCGCGTCATTCCCATGACGGAAATCGAGCTGGGCGGAAACTGGCAAATCAATTGCCGCTGGAACCTGTCGGCCGGCTACGACTGGCAGGCCTGGTGGGATTTGGGCGCCTTCGAGCAAGGAGCCAACACGTTCCAGGAACCGATCGACACTTCGAACATCCTGTCGCTGGACGGCTTCTTCCTTCGCTTGGAATACTGCTTCTAAGGCCGGCAAGTGCCGCCACGATTTGCTTTGCACAAGCCCAGGGGCTGCGACCCCTGGGCTTTTTTGTTGTGCGTACCCGCACGGATAACACTGCGCCCAGGCGCAGCGTCAGCGCAATGAGAAATCGACTTTGCGCTCTGGGAGAAAATCTGCCCTAGTGCGATTAAGCGCTGATCGGCATCCTAGGTGCCAACGGGCCGCGCCTTCCTAGGCGCCAATAGGCTTGGTGCGGCGGGTGCGGCGTTCGGCCCGTAAGCGGGCGCGGCGGCGAACTTCGCTCGGTTTTTCATAATATTCGCGCCGTCGCATTTCCTTTTTGATGCCGCTGCGTTCCACCAATTTGCGGAAGCGACGAACCGCTTCCTGAATCGACTCGCGGTCCCGAACCGTAAGCTTGACCAATTTTTCCTCCTTTACGAGTGTTTTGATCGAACCCTAGAAATTGCGCCCGCCCCAAGCGGGACCAGTTCAATTCCGAACCACAAAGTGTACACTTTAGCGGGTGGCTTTGTCCATCTGCCTTGCCAATATTTAGATCGACGAAAACCCGGCCCTGGGCGCTGTTTTTCGACTGGAGATTCACTATGACGCAGCAGGAAGGCGCTCAACAGGCATTCATCGAACACGAAGCTTTGAAGCACATCATCGGCGCTTGCGCACCGTGATGGATTGGAAGCCCGGCGGCGCCGATTTTTCACGCAAGCTGTCCAGCTTGCGGTTCATCGCCCAATCGTTTCAGCGGCATCTGGAACGGATCATGGCGCTCAAGGAGCAAGATGGCTTCATGACCGACGCCGTGGAAGCAATGCCGGCCATCGCGGAAAAAGTGCAAGCCCTGCTGAAGGAGCATGACCAGTTCGAGGAATCGATGCACCGCCTGGTGCTGCGATTGGAACATCTCTCGCCGACCGATAAAACCGGCATCGAAAAAGCGTGCACCGATCTGGAAGAGCTGCTGTTGAAACTCGACGACCACCACCGCCGCGAAGCCGATCTCACCCAAGAAGCAATGCAGCGCGACATCGGCGGGCAGGGATAAAAATGCAGGAAGTAGGATTTAGGATGTAGAATTTGAGGGGCTCTGCTGCAAATCCTAAATCATAAATCCTAATTCCTAAATTCGCTCCCTGACCGCCGGATACATCCCCTCGAACTTCTCCCCGTGGTATCCCTTCGCCCCAATCGCCTGCGCCAGCGCGCTGCGCGGCGGCTCGCCGGCTTTCAGGCACTGGACGATGCGCCGGAAATCATACTTCGGCTGCCAACCAAGCTCTTTGCGGGCCAGCTCGTTCACATACACTCGCCCGATGCTGGGAAACATCTTCCAGCCGAGTTTTTGGTAAACCTCGACGTACCCCGGAACATATCGCTCGACCACCTTCGGGCAGTTCGAGCGCAGCTCGGCCAGGTCGGTTTGTTGAAATGGCGACGTGGCGCTGATGATGTACTTCGCAAAGCCGATCGATTCGGCTTTCTCCAGCGCCAGCAAGTGGGCATCGACAATATCCTGCGTGTCCGCTCGCCGATGCAAAAACTCGTTGACCTTCACGTTGGCGTCGTCGTAAACTTCGCGGACTTCGCGGTTATCGTCCTGTTCCGGAAAAAACCGCGACGTTCGCAGAATCAGGCAAGGCAACTTGTGCTCACGGTGCACCAGTTGGCACAAATCTTCTGCCGCCAGTTTCGTCGCCCCATAGATGTTCTTGGAAATCGGCCGCACGTCCTCGGTAATCCAAGCCGCCGGCACCCCGGCGGCGGCTGAAGCGCTTTACCAAACGCACTAGTGGTGCTGGTGAAGATAAACGCCGCCACGCTCGCCGCCACCGCTTCTTCCAGCAGGTTGAGCGTGCCGGTAACATTCGTATCAATAAAATCCTGCTTCGAATGCGTCCCAATATGCGGCTTGTGCAGCGTGGCAGTGTGAATCACCGCGTTTACCCCATTCATACACCGCCGCACAAACTCCCGATCCGCAATCGTGCCGACATGCGTGGTAAACGGCGACTCCTTGATATCGACGCCAACTACTTCATGCGCCGTGCCCTGCAGCGTGCGCATCAACCCTTCGCCAAGATGCCCGCTGGAACCGGTGATGAGGAGTTTCATGAGGTGGGAAGTTCCTCGATGCTCTGCAGATCTTGCGCTTGCTTGGCGAAAAATTTCAGAAATTCGTCGTGACTGAAAAATACGTCCACGTGGTGTACCTCTGTCAGCAAATAGCCACCCCAGCCGTTGAGCATTGAAACTTGAAGAAACGAAGCAAGATTATCCATCTCATCATTTGAGAACAAGTGCCCGGGTGCTTCATGGAGCAATCGTTTATCGTGACCTGCTTGGCGCAGCGTGTAATAGAGATGCCAGTTTTCGGAACTCGGCCAGATGCCCCACTCGGTGATCCACAATAGGGCGGGCATTTGGTGCGTGAGCTTCGTCGCGATCCAATGCGCAAGAAAAAACATGCGGTAGGGCTCGGTTGGATAACCAACTGTGCGGCAATGTAGATCTGCTACACCATCTGGCCTAGTTCGATTCCGGCGCGCAACCATTCCTCGCATTCCTCTTGCGTGTAAAACTGCACGTCTGCCACCTACCGATTGGAGTTCGATAATTTGATTTTGGTCCGGAATAACCGTCATTGTACATTACTAGGCGATGGATTGATGAGCCCGTGTCAGCTCGCACTTTTTACCGTACGGCTTTTCATCCATCTTCTCTGTGTTCATCTGTTTTCATCAGTGGCCAATTTCCTCTCCGCGTCTCCGTGCCTCCGTGGTGAAGAGTGGCCCAAAAACTTCCTTGCCAATTGAGCCACTTTCGTGCTAAACAACACCCAGACGATGCGGCCAACGAGCTCAGCCAAAGTAGTATGCCGGACTAGGACGTCCGCCTCTGGCGTGCCGACATCGGGAAACCTTTCGCCGCCTGGGATTGCCGTGCCACGGGGTTAGCGTGGGCGGGGAAACAACTCGGGGCGGTCACCATCAGGCACTAACCCAGGTGCTCGTCCGCCACGTAGCCGAGTCTCTCCGAGACTCGCTGCTCATGTGGCCGGCTCGGGCAGGCAAGCAGCGTGAGCGTGGACTCCGTTCCCGTCACAAGCTTGTCGGCGACGGTTGGTTGCAACAAAAACTCCTCTCCCTCCCAGGGAGAGGCTGGGAGAGGGTCTTGGTTCAACACCACTGACAACTTCCCATGCAACCTAGCGCCCCGTCGTTATTTTTTTTAGGCCCGACCCGCCACGGCGGACGAGCGCCAAACTTTTTCGCACAGCGCTTTTTCAGCGTTATCGCAATTCCGCGCGCGTTTAGCCCCGGCCCCCAGGCCAAGAGGGCGAGGCTCCCGCCGAGCTGAAATCAACACAACCAAAACCTCACGCAAAGGCGCAAAGACGCAAAGCAGAAGAATTATCTCGCGCAGAGACGCAGAGGACGCGGAGCAGCAAAAAGCCACTGATGAACACGGATGGACACGGATTTTTGTTAGTCTTTGCGACTTTGCGCCTTTGCGCAGAATTTTGCCCGGAAGAGATTGCAGACGGGATGATCTGTTGCTTGCGCGGCGGGCTCGGAACGCGCTCCGCTGCGCGGACTTCGCGTCGCGGCTACGCGGGTTGACCACAAGTACACCGTGCTTTGGCGGGGCGATGCGCGTATCATGCTCGGCCCGTAGTATTTCCAACCAAGGAGAACGCGATGTACGACATGAAGAACCTGGCGAAGCTCCCTCGATTCGGCGAGCTTGCGCCGGCGGCATTCAAGGGGTTTTTGGAGTTCGACAAGCAGGCGCTGGCCGACGGCGCCATTCCCGTTAAATACAAGGAACTGATGGCGATTGCCGTGGCCCTGACGTCGCAATGTCCCTATTGCATCGAGCTGCATTTGAAGCGCGCGAAGAAGGCCGGCGCGACGGAGCAGGAGCTGGCCGAAACGACGCTGGTGGCCGCGGCCCTGCGCCGGCGGCGCGATGACGCACGGCACGCATACGCTGGAGTAAACGGCAGATGAACCGCGAAGGCACGACGAGCGCGAAAGGAGCAGATAGATCAAACAGCCGGCGTCGGCAAATCGCTGGCGTCGTCGAGAAGCTGGCTTAAGCAAATGATGTAGCCGTCGGGGTCGAGGATTTCGAACTCGGCCAGGCCGTAGAACATTTGCTCCAGGCGGCGGTTGACGATGCCCGCGGCGGTGCACTTGGCGAACAGCGCGCGAAAATCGGGGGCGTCCACGCGCAAATAAACATCCCAATCGTATTGCTTGGGCGCTCGCGCGCGGCGCCGCGCCGCGCCGGAGCATCAGTTCGGTTTCGCCGTTGCGGAGAATCGCGAACTGATACGGCGGCTTTGGCGGAAACGGATCGCCTTCGAAGCCGAGATTGTCGCGATACCACTCGATCGAGCACGCCACGTCGGCCACTCGCAGCACGGGAACGGCTTGGGTGATGTTCATGGAAGCGAGTAGTGTCTGGAGGTTTGGACCAGTCTTGTAGGATACAAGTCGCTCGGCGATCGATTTTATTACAGGCGTATTCCCTGGGACAATGGTGAAGGGGTGGTCCGCGACCAACGGTCGCGGCTTTATGAAGCCATCTGCTTTCTGCCTTCTGCCTTCTGCCTTACAATTCGGGCATGAGCACCTCGCCGGCCACGAACCGCCCTGCCCTTGCGGGCAATCTTGCGAACAAAACTGCGGCGGAGTTGCTGGCCACGCCGGTGCAGTTTCTGAAAGGCGTGGGACCCGATCGGGCGAAATTGATGGAGCGTCTGGGATTGCGCACGGCGGCGGATGTGTTGTTCGATTTTCCGCGCGATTATCAGGACCTGAGCGATCTGCGACCCATCGAGCAGCTCGAGGAAGACAAACTGCAGAGCGTGCGCGGGACGGTAACAGAAGTGGAGCTGCGCACCACTGGCATGGGTCGGTCGATGCTGGGCGTGCTGGTGCAGTGCGGACCGCTATTTCTGCGGGCGGTGTGGTTCAACATGCCGTTCATGGCGGAGAAGTTTCGGCAGGGGCAAGATGTGCTGCTGTCGGGCAAGCCGCGGCGAAAGGGGCAGCGATGGGAGATGGCGCATCCGCGCGTGCAGTGGATCGACGCCGAGGAAGGAGAATCGGCCAAAGGGGAATTGCTGCCCGTGTACGCGCTGACCGAGGGGCTGAAGCAAGGCGCAATGCGGCACATTGCGCGGCAGGCGATCGATGCGTACGCCGATTTAGTCGAAGAGCGGTTTGCCGAAGCGTATTTGACCGCGCACAACCTGCTGCCGATCGGCGCGGCGCTGCGCGAGATTCATTTCCCCACGAGCCGCGAGAATCTGCAGTTGGCTCGGCGGCGATTCATTTATCAAGAGATGTTGATCCTGCAATTGGGAATGGCGCTGAAGCGCAATTTGCAAGAAACGCGCGGACAGGCGCCGCCGCTGGCGGTGACGGCGCAGATCGATTCACGCATCACACGGCTATTGCCGTTTGAATTGACCGCGGCGCAGCGCGGGGCGATCGACGAAATTGCCGCCGACATGGCGCGCACCACGCCGATGAATCGATTGCTGCAAGGGGACGTGGGCTGCGGGAAAACCGTGGTGGCGGTGTATGCGATGTTGCTGGCCGTAGCGCACGGCGCTCAAGCGGCGCTGATGGCGCCGACGGAAGTACTCGCCCGGCAACATTTCCGCACGCTGCAAATGCTGCTGCAAAAAAGCCGCGTGCGAATGGCGCTGTTGAGCGGCGGATTGGCGGCGCGCGAGCGCGCGGCCACGTTAAAGAAGCTGGCGGGCGGCGAAATCGATTTGGTGATCGGCACGCAGGCCATCCTGTACGGCGAGGCGCAATTCAAGCAACTGGGCCTGGTGGTCATCGACGAGCAGCATCGCTTCGGAGTGCGCCAGCGCGCCACGCTGAAGCAAGCGGGCGCCGATCCGCATTATTTGGTGATGACCGCCACGCCGATTCCGCGCACGATCGCATTGACGCTTTATGGCGATTTGGACGTCTCGACGATCGACGCCAGTCCGCCGGGGCGTCAGCCGATCCACACGTATCTGGCCGACGGAGAAAACCGCGCGAAATGGTGGGATTTTTTCCGCAGTCATTTGCGTAGCGGGCGGCAAGGGTACGTGATTGTGCCGCTGGTGGAGGAATCGGAGCATTTTGATACCGCCAATTTGCAATCCACTTTCGAGGAATTGGCGCACGGCGAACTGGAGGCGTTTCGCCTGGGACTAGTGCATGGCCGCATGAGCGGGGAAGAGAAAGACGCGGCGCTGGCAGAGTTCGCCGCCGAAGGCACGCAGGTATTGGTCGCCACGTCGGTCGTGGAAGTGGGCATCGACGTGCCCAACGCCACGCTGATGACGATATTGGGGGCCGATCGCTTCGGCCTGGCCCAATTGCATCAGATGCGCGGTCGCATCGCCCGTGGCAAGTACCCCGGATATTGCTGCGTGTTCGCCGACGAGCCGACCGACGAGGCGCAGGAGCGGCTGCAAGCGTTTGTGGGCACGACGGATGGTTTTCAGTTGGCCGAGCTCGATTTCCAGCTGCGCGGCCCCGGCGAGCTATTGGGCACGAAGCAGCACGGCCTGCCGCCGTTCCACATGGCCGATCTGGTGCGCGACGCAGCAATTGTGAAGGAAGCCCGCGATGATGCTCGGCAGCTTGTCTCGACCGATCCTGGGCTGGCGCAGCCGGAGCATCAGAGCCTGCGAAAGCAGGTCATTTCGCGGTACGGCCAGGCGTTGGATTTAGGCGACGTTGGTTAGGTAACGCAACGGACTTTTGATCCGTAGGTTCAGTCCGATATGACTGATGCCGAATCTACGGGCTCTGCCGCCGACCGAGTTTGACCCGCGGAAAGCGGCAGCCTAGGGTTTCAATAATCCGTGCATTTACAGCCCAATTTTCTGGAGATGATATTCATGAACTGCGGAACACTCTTGGCCATTTCCTCGGCCCAGGCTTTATTGTGGATTTCGTTGGCGATCATCGGCGTTGTCGGGTTGGTGGCTGTGCTGAGCCCGGCCCGATTCAATGCGTTGGCGACGCGCGGAGCATTTTGGGTCGACACCAGCAAGCTGACGGTGGCGATCGACAAGCGCTTCGATATCGATCGCTTTATCTTGCCGTTTAGTCGTATTTTGGGCGTGGCGGTGCTGGCGGCCGTCGGCGTGTTGGCCTATGTGATGGTGCGGTTCGTCTAAGCGCGGCCAAACGGAAATCAGCTTCGCATCTGAGCTGGCCGCGATTAGCGCGCGGCCACGAGTTGTTCGCCGGCGCTCCAGTGCGCGCCGTCGCGCTCGACACGGTGGTAGAGCGTGTCGCGCTCGATCGGCTCGCGGCCGGCTTCGGTGATCAGGCGGCGAATTTGCTCGACCGAAAGCACCTCGGGCGTGACGGCGCCGGCGTCGTGGTAGATCAGTTCGTGGCGCACGGTGCCGTCGAGATCGTCGGCGCCGTAAGCTAGCGCCGTTTGGGCCGTGCCGATGCCCAGCATGATCCAGTAGGCCTTAATGTGATCGAAGTTATCCAACATCAAGCGACTGACGGCCATCGTGCGCAGGTCCATTAGGGCCGACGGCTTCTTGATGTGGCTGAGCTTCGTGTTCTCCGGATGGAACGCCAGCGGGATGAAGGTTTGGAAGCCGCCGGTTTCATCCTGCAATTCGCGCAGCCGCAGCAAGTGGTCGATGCGGTGGTAGGCGTTTTCCAGGTGGCCGTAGAGCATGGTGGCGTTGGTGCGCAGGCCAAGCTCGTGGGCCGTGCGGTGGATTTCCAGCCAATTGTGGGCATCGGCTTTGTGTTCGCAGATCTGGTCGCGCACTTCCGGATGGAAAATTTCCGCGCCGCCGCCGGGCAGGCTGCCTAAGCCGGCGTCGACGAGTTCCTCGAGCACTTCGCGCACGCTGCGCTTGGTAAGGTGCGTGAACCAGTTGATTTCGACGGCCGTCCAGGCCTTCAGATGCAGCGACGGATAGTGTTCGTGCAACATGCGAATGAGGTTCAGATACCAATCGAACTTCATCTGATGGTGCAGGCCGCCGACGATGTGCATCTCGGTGCAGCCGGCGTCGACCGCTTCCTGGCCGCGGGCGAGAATTTGCTCGTCGCTCATCATGTAGCCGTGCTGCTGATCGCGCAGATCGGCGCGGAAGGCGCAGAACACGCAGCGGTAGACGCACACGTTGGTGGGATTGAGGTGCGTGTTGATGTTGTAGTAGGCGGCGTTGCCGTTTTTGCGCTCGCGCACCAGGTTGGCCAGCTCGCCCAACTCGTTCAGATGCACTTCGGGGGACGAGAGCAGCAGGCCATCGTCCATCGACAGACGAACGCCGGCTTCGACTTTGGAGCGAATTTCGGGGAAGGAGGAATTGAGGTTGCGCGTCATGCTTTCGCGGGCGCGACCGACGGTCGCGGCTTTATGTCAGAGCCACAAATCGAATGCGCCGACGATTAACAATCCCACGCTGACGACGGCGTTCACGTTGAAGAAGGCCGTGTTCACGCGGGCCAGGTCGTCGGGTTTGACGATCCAATGTTCGTAAGTCAGCAAGGCGGCGATGGCCGCGACGCCGACCCACCACAGGCTATCGAAGACAGGATACACCAAGGGGACGGCGGCGAGAAGCACGACCATAAGGAAGTGGCATCCGCTGGCGGCGTCGAGCGCGGCTTTCACGCCGAATCGGGCGGGAATGCTGTGGAGGTTTTGCGCTTGATCGAAATCGACGTCCTGACAGGCGTAGATGATGTCGAATCCGGCGACCCACATCATCACCGCGCCGCCGAGAATCACCACGGGCCACAAATCGGCCGGGCGCTCCATCACTATTTCGCCGCGGATGGCGATCCAGGCCATGACCGGGGCGAGCCCAAGCGCTGCGCCGAGCCAGAAATGCGCCAGCACCGTGAAGCGTTTGGCGTAACTGTAGCCGAGCAGGAACAGGAGCATGGGGACCGACAAATAAAAGGGCAGCGGGTTGGGGAGAAAGATGAGCGTGCTGGCGATGAAGGCCGCACTGCAGGCCGCCGCAAATAGGCGGACGCTGCCCACGCTGAGAATTCCAGCCGGGAGATGGTGCGCGGCGGTGCGTGGGTTCAGGGCGTCGATCTTTCGATCCGCCAGGCGATTAAACGCCATGGCTGCGCTGCGTCCGGCGACCATGCACAGCAAGATGCCGATCAGTTCTTGCCAGCGAAACCAGGAGGCGGCTTGCACCGCTTGCCCCATCTGGCGATGGTACGTCGCCAAGGTTGCGCTTGCGATTTGACTGGCCCGCCAGGCCATCAGCGCGGCCAAAAGCGCAAACGGCAGCGCGAAGATCGTGTGGCTGAAGCGGATCAGTTCCAACAGTTGTCGGATGCGGGTGAGCATGAATAGCGGTCAGCGATCAGCCGTCAGCAATCAGCTTTTGTTTCCCGGCGAGCCGCCGGAAGTGCCCCACCGCTTCATGAGCCCCTGTTCGATACCGAGCTGATCGCAGATCCGTCCTACTACAAAGTCCACCAGATCGTCAATGGACTTTGGCCCGTGGTAGAAGCCCGGACTGGCCGGCAGCACGACTGCGCCGGCCTGGGTGGTTTTGCGCATGTTGTCGATCTGCGGCAATGATAGCGGCGTTTCGCGCGGCACGAGAACCAGCTTGCGGCGCTCTTTTAAATGCACTTCGGCGGCGCGGTGGATTAGGTTGCTGCCGATCGAGTGGGCGATGGCTCCCATCGTGCTGCCGGAGCAGGGGCAGACGACCATGCCATCGGTGAGGAATGAGCCGCTGGCGATCGGCGCCATCAGATCTTGATAATGGAGGTAGCGGATTTCGCCGCGCCGGAGTTCGCCGCCGAGCAGCGTTGCGGGAGAGAATTTTTGCAGATCGACGTTGATTTGCAGTTCTTCCTGCAGCACCGCCTGGCCTGAGGGGCTGATCGTGAGATACACGGTACGGTCGTCGGCCAATAACACTTTGAGCAGCCGCACGCCGTAGGCCGCGCCGCTGGCGCCGGTGATCGCAAGGATTATTGGACGTCGCATCATCGTTCAACCGCGACCGACGGGCGCGGGTTTATGATTGTGGTTTGATTCCCACGTACAGCGTGGCGATTCCGCCGGTCATCGGCACGAATCGCACATCCTGTAAACCGGCTGCCGCGATCCGAGCCGCCAGCGCTTCGCCGTCGGGAAATTCGTCGACGCTTTGCGGCAGGTAATTGTACGCGCCCGAGGGGCTCTGCGACACCGCCTGACCGACTTTCGGGAGCACGCGGCGGAAGAACCAGCGGTACAGGGACCGCATTGGCTGGCGGTGCGGCATCGAGAATTCCAGCACGGCGACGCGGCCTCCGGGGCGGCAAACGCGAGTCATTTCGCGCAGCCCTTGGTCGGTGTCGGTGATGTTTCGCAGGCCGAAAGCGACGCACACAATTTGGAAATGATTATCGGGGAACGGCAGGCGCTGGGCGTCGGCTTCGATGAAGGTGAGGCGGCTGTTGTGCCCGGCGCGAACGGCTTTGGCGCGGCCGATGGCCAGCATTTCATGGCAGAAATCGGCGCCTACGATATGCGATTGCGGCGGCAGGCGGCTCGCATAGGCCAGCGCCAAATCACCGGTGCCGCTGCACAGGTCCAGGAGCGGTGCATCGCCCACCGGCGGCACGCGGCGGATGGTTTGCCAGCGCCAATAGCGGTCGACACCGAAAGACAGCAGATGGTTGAGAAAATCGTAGCGCGGGGCGATCTCGCCGAACATCCGCCGCACTCGATTTTCGGATTTGTCGACGGGCATGACGGAAAATGGGGAGCGCGGAGTGCGGAGTGCGGAGTGCGGAATGGGGAATGGCGAATCGCAGGCGTGCGAAAAATCGATTACAGCATAGCAGCGGTGGTGCTGAATGGGGAATGATTGGGCGGTGGCATTTCAGGGCGACAGCGAAAATCGTATGATCGGCGGCATGGCCTCGTTATGTGTTCACTTTTTGCCCGCGCTCACCACGGCGGAGAAGCTTGCCGGCGGGGTGGTTGTGGTGATCGACGTGCTGCGGGCTTCGACCACGATCGCCACTGCTTTGGCAGCCGGGGCGCGGGAGATCATTCCCTGTTTGGAAGTCGACGACGCGAAGCGGAAGGCGGCGGAGTTGAGAAATCAATCGGTTCTGCTCGGCGGCGAGCGCCATGGAAAGCCGATTCCTGGATTCAACCTGGGCAGCTCCCCGCGAGAATACACTTCGCAAACGGTTGGCGACCGAATGGTTGTTTTCACCAGCACCAACGGCACCAGGGCGATGCAACTTTGCACGGCCGCCCAGACTGTGTTCGTCGGAGCGTTTGTCACGCTTTCGGCAACGGTGCGGCGGATTGCCGGCGGAGCGGCGATCCATTTGCTGTGCGCCGGCACCGAAGGCGAAATTACGCGGGAAGATGTGCTGTTTGCCGGAGCCGTGGTCGACGGGGTTTGCGCCTCGACGGAGGCGAAAATCGACATCAACGATCAGGCACGGATCGCTCGCGGCACATGGCGGCACATGATGGGAGAACTTGACGTGCACGATCCCGCGGCAATCGAGCGACTTGCCAAGAATCTTCGGCATACGCAGGGGGGCCATAATCTGATCGCGCTGGGCATGGAGCAGGATATTGCTGACGCGGCGCAAATAGATCGCTATGATTTCGTGCCGGTGCTGGAGGTGAAGCAATGGCGAATTTTGAAAGCATGAACCACTGACGCGCTCCGCTGCCGCGTCGCGGCTAAACTGCGCCGAGCAAGCTCGGCGGCTAAATAATTACGGATCACCGACCAATGACCACGGACAGCCGACATAACATGGACATGGAAAAACTGGTCTCGCTGTGCAAGCGGCGGGGCTTCATCTTTCAGTCGAGCGAAATTTACGGCGGGCTGAACGGCTTCTGGGATTATGGGCCGTTGGGTGTGGAGCTGAAGCGGAACATCAAGGAAACCTGGTGGCGCGACATGGTCACGGGGCACGACGATCTGGATGTGCCGCCGGGGGCGCCTGAGGCGTTCGAAATGGTTGGGCTTGAATGCTCGATCATCATGCACCCGCAGGTTTGGAAATGCTCGGGGCACTTCGATCTGTTCGTGGACAAGATGGTCGATTGCCGCACCGAGGGGTGCAAAGGGCGATTCCGCGTCGATCAAATTCCCTCCAGCGAATGTCCGCTGAAGCCGAGCAAGCATCCGGGCGAGTTCGAAAAATGCCAGCTCACGGCGCCGCGCGATTTTAATTTGATGTTCAAGACGATCATCGGGGCGCTGGGGGGCGAAGAGGACGCCGCGTATCTGCGCCCTGAAACGGCGCAGGGCATGTTTGTGAATTTCAAGAACGTGCTGGACAGTTCGCGCGTGAAGATTCCGTTCGGCATCGCGCAGATGGGCAAAAGTTTTCGCAACGAGATCACGCCGCGCAATTTCACGTTCCGCAGCCGCGAGTTCGAGCAGATGGAGATGGAATTCTTTTGCCATCCCAGCCAATCGCAGGAGTGGTACAAATATTGGCGCGACCGGCGGATGAAGTGGTACACCGATTTGGGGCTGTCGAGCGAGCGGTTGCAATTGCGCGAGCACGGCAAAGACGAGTTGAGCCATTACTCCTGCGGGACGTCGGATATCGAATATGGTTTCCCGTTCCTGGCGGCGGGCGAGTATGGCGAACTGGAAGGGGTGGCGCATCGGGGCGATTTCGATTTGCGCAGCCACATGGAGGGGAAGCTCGATCCGAATACGCGGCCGCTACAGTTGGAACTGGGCCCCGACGGCAAGCCGAAGTACAAGGGGAGCGGAAAAGATCTGCAGTATTTCGACGACGTGAAGAAGGAGCGTTATACGCCGCATGTGATCGAACCGGCGGCCGGCGCCGACCGCGCCACGTTGGCGTTCTTGTGCGAAGCCTATACGGAGGATCAAGCGCCGGATGAAAAAGGGCAGATGCAAACTCGCGTGGTGATGAAATTCCATCCCAAGCTGGCGCCGATCAAGGCGGCGGTGTTTCCGCTGGTAAAAAAAGACGGGATGCCGGAGTTGGCTCAGGAAATTTACCGCGCGCTGAAAAAGGAAATGAACGTTTACTACGACGAGAAAAGCGCCATCGGCCGCCGCTACCGACGCCAGGACGAAGCGGGCACGCCGTTCTGCATTACCGTCGATGGGCAATCGCTGCAGGATAAGACGGTCACTGTGCGGGATCGCGATTCGCTTGAGCAAACGCGTGTGAAAGTGGACGACGTGGTCGAAGAAATTCGCAAGCGCATCGCGTAAGAAGAATGACTAAATGTCTAAATGACTGAATGACTGAATGTCGGGCAAATGTGTATCATTTAGTCATTCAGACCTTCAGGCATTCAACATCTATGGTTCCCGCCCTCAGCCAAGTTTGCACGCTACATGCGCCGTTTGACAAGGATATTGAAGATTTTGCGGCGGGGCACTGCGGCGCGATCGAAGTTTGGCTGGGCAAGTTGGAAACTTATCTCCAATCGCACAGCGTGGACGACGTGCGGCGATTGCTGGAAAAGCACCAGGTGGCCGTGCCGGTGGGGAGCTATCAGGGCGGGCTCTTGGTTTCGCAGGGAGATGCGCGGCGCGAGCATTGGAACCATTTCGCCAAGCGGCTCCAGTTGTGCCAGGCGCTGGGAATCAAAACATTGGTTGTCGCCGGCGACGTGCAGGGGCCGCTGGGGCAGCAGGATTTCGATCGGCTGAGGGTGTCGCTTGACCAGGCGGCCCAACAGGCCGGCGGGCATGGCGTGCGGCTGGCGCTGGAATTTCAAGCCAAGGCGACGTATCCGAACAACCTGCAATCGGCGGCGGCGCTGGCAGAGGAAGTCGGCGGAGCGCAACTGGGCTTGTGCCTCGACGTGTTCCATTTTTTCACCGGCTCGAGCAAGGAGAGCGACCTGGCGTATCTGAGCGCCGATAATTTGTTTCATGTGCAGTTGTGCGATCTGGCCGGCCACCCGCGAGAATTTGCCACCGACGCCGATCGTGTGCTGCCTGGGGACGGAGATTTTCCGTTGGGGCCGATTGTGAATCGGTTGCGCGAGATTGGTTACGCCGGCTGCGTGTCGGTGGAATTGATGAATCCGGCGATTTGGCAGATTCCGCCGCGCAATTTCGGAGAGGTGGGAATTACCGCGCTGCGCAAGGTGCTCGGGATGGCGAGCATGGCGTGAAAACAGACAGGGAGACATCAGAAAGGAGACCAGGAGACTGGTTCTAGCGCTGGGCCATTTTGACGGCCAAGAGGTCGAGTTGGCCTTTGAGATCGGCCAATAGCAGTTGCGGATTGGCGCCGGCGGCCATGTGGGCGTAGAAGGATTGGGCAGGGCCGCTGTGAGTGCTGCGCAAAAGATTCGTGGCGTGATCGATTTCCTGCAGGCGGTGGTCGACATCGTCGAGCGTGTCGGCCGTGTGGCGATTGGCTTGCCACAGCGAATCGAGTTGCAGCACCAAGCCCAAGAGCAGGCCGAATTGTCCGGCCAGAGCCATGGGCATTCCGAGATTCCATAATTCGTTGCGGCCGGCCAAGAGCGACCAGCCCAAGAGCATTCCGCCGCACACAAAGGCCATCAGTCCCAGCGACAGAATCAGCCAGGCTACCATCGAGTGGCGACGGCGCTGAGCGGTTGCCGTAGTCTGCGTGGAACGCAGTTGCGATTGCATCGCCGCTGAGGCATTCAACATTGCGGCGCCGAGGGGCTGGGCGATTTCGTCCTCCGGCAATGCATTGGATTTTTTTCCGTAGCGGCTTTGCAAACGGCGGAATTCTTCGTCCAAGAGCCAATCCTCGCCGCGGATATCCGGCGGATCCGCGAGTGCGGTGGATGCTTCGGGGGGCGCGCCGTCGAGTTCCAGTCCCCACTCCGACATTTCTGAAATGGCTTCGGGGCTGGTGGTTGCCAGGTCGCCAAGTTCGGCGGGGCGGCCGCAACGCGCGCAGCATGCCATGTCATCGCCGGAGGCGATCACGGGCACATCTTGTTGACAGTTGGAGCACCACATGGGCATGGCAAAGTTGAGTTTTCAATAGCGTGGCCTGCGCGAGACTTCGCCGCGCTCATAAGAATCGGCCGTTGGCGCGGCAAACTGTAGCGGTTCCACAAAATCTGCCGGTCACAGAGGGATTAGGGCGCGCGGCGGCAAAACAGGAAAAGAGGGGAACAGTGCTAGCGTGAAAATGCCGGATGAGGTCCGACATCGATACTAGCGCATTGCGGCGCGCAGAGCGTCGAGGACTTTCTTTTCCGCCTCGGCCAGAGGGCCTTTGACGAAGGCGCCGGCCGCCGCTTTGTGGCCGCCGCCGCCGAATTGCTCGGCGATTTTGCTGCAATCGACCTGACAGCGGCTGCGGAAACTGACTTTCGTATCGCCGCCAGGTTGCTCGACGATGATGACCGCGACCTGCGTGCCCCGAACATTGAGCGTGAAATTGATCACGTCTTCGGTGTCCGGGGGCAGGGCGCCGGTGGCTTTGAAATCGTCCTGCGCCACGGAGGTGAAAATCAAGCGGCCGTCCAATTCGGTTTTGGCGCGGGCCAGCACGCGGCCGATCAGATTCAGCCGCGCGAGCGTGTCTTGCTCGTATAGCGCGTTGTATATCTCATTGGGGTGGGCGCCGCGGTCGACCAGCGCGCCGGCGGCACGATAGGTATCGCCGGTGGTCGAGGCGAAACGATACCAACCGGTGTCGGTGGCGATGGCGGCGAACAGCGGCGTGGCGATTTCCTGCGTGAGCTTGACGCCCAGTTGCTGAGCGGCTTGCAGCACCAGCCGGCCGGTGGCTTCGGCCTGGACATCCTTGAATTGCTCGGCGCCCAGATCGTCGCTGCTGACGTGGTGATCGAGCACGATCTTCTGGGCCTTGCTTGATTTTACGACATCCGACATCGGGCCCAATTGCGCCAGGCGCTGGTGTCGAGCACCATCAGCAAATCGACGTCGGCCAGCTCGGCGGGCTGCACATCGACGTTGATCGCTTTGATTCGCTTTTGTGGATCGATGAATTGATAATTCGGCGGGGTCGGCTGGCCGTTGACGATGCGCACCTTTTTGCCGAGCGCGTCCAGAATTCCGGCCATGCCCAGTTCGCTGCCCAGGGCGTCGCAGTCGGGGCGAATGTGGCTGACGAGGAGGAACCGCTCGCGCGATTTTACGATTTCGACAAAGCGCGGCCAGTTGATGCTCATCAAGAGGGTTCAGGGTTCGGGGTTCAGGCTCAACGGTTAAGAGCGGCTTCGCGGGCAGGTTATTCGTGGCGTTGAAACACTTCTTCAGTCAGGGACACGTCGCGGGACAATTGCGCTTTCAACTTTTCCACGTTATCGAATCGCTCAATGTCGCGCAGGCGAGCGAGGAAGTCAACCTCTAATGGCTGGCCGTACAGCGAACCATGAAAGCCAATCAAGTGTACCTCGACCTTGCGCGTTTGATCGGCAAAAGTGGGATTGGGGCCGACGCTGATGGCCGCCGGCCAAATGGCGCCCGCCGCCTGACTGCGCCCGGCGTACACTCCTTCACTGGGCAACAGCGTATCGATGGCATCGACGTTGGCGGTGGGGAAGCCGAGTTTGATGCCCCGCGCCGCGCCGTGGCGCACCATGCCGCGGATGCCGTAGGGGTGCGTGAGCATTCGGTTGGCTTCATCAATTTGGCCCTGGGCGATCAATTGCCGCACGCGCGAACTGGAGACGGGCTGGCCATCGACAATCACAGGTTCGACAACTTCCAGCGAAATGGCGGCTGCGTCGCACAGCTTTCGCAGCACCTCGACGTTGCCGGCCCGATCGTGGCCGAAGAAAAAACTGCGGCCTTCGACCATCGCCTGGGCCTGGAGCGCGTTGCGCACGATGCGCTGGAAGAACTCGTCCGGCGTAAGCCTGAGCAGCGTTTCGTCGGTCGGATAGGCGATGGTGGTATCGACGCCCAGTTCAGCCAGCAATTCCGCTTTGCGATCGGTCCACGTCAAAGGGGGCGGCGCTTCTTTGGGCGCAGCAGCCGCACGGGATGCGGATCGAACGTGAACACGATGGCCGGGCCGCCTACGCTGCGCGCTTTGGCCAACAGTCGCTTAACGATCTGCGCGTGCCCCACGTGCACGCCGTCGAAGTTGCCGATCGCCACGGCGCCGCGGCGAATCGTTTCAGGCAAAGCTTCCAGATCGCGAAGTAATTTCAAAATCTTGCCCGGAAAAAGTGATTAGGGTTGGAGCGGATCGCAAATTATTGGATGTTTGGCCCGTATGTTCAACTGACGGCGTCGTGGAACGCGCAGGTGTGCTATTGTAGAATAAGCAGCAATCGCCGGTTATTACCGCTTTTCTTTGGAAATCGTCGGCTTCGGCCATGGACGACAAACAGATCTTTCTATCGACCGATCTGGCACATCGCCTGGCGGCGATCGACATCGGCTCCAACAGCGTGCGGCTGATCGTGGCCGAACCGCTGCGTGGCGGCACCTATCGCATTTTGGACGAAGAGCGCGAAGCCACGCGCCTGGGCCGCAGCCTCAGCTCCACCGGCATGCTCGACCCACAAGCAGTGGAACACACGATGGCAGCGCTGCGGAGGTTCAATCAGATTGCCACCGGCTATCAGGTCGATGAACTGCGGACCATCGCCACCTGCGCGGTGCGCGAAGCGGTGAATGGGCCAGATTTTTGCCGGCGCGTGAAGGAGGAAGTGGGGATCGACGTCGAAGTGATCGGCAGCGATCAGGAAGCCCGGCTGGCATTTTACAGCGTGCAGCGGGCGTTCGATTTAGGGGGCAAGAACGTGGTGGTGGCCGACATCGGCGGCGGCAGCACGGAAATCGTCATGGCCAGCGGCAACGTGATCGAATACATCGCCAGCACGCCGCTGGGCGCCGTGCGGCTGACCGAACTGTACGGCAACACCAGCGGAGAGCCGATCACCGGCGATAGCTACCAGCGGATGATCGACGCCATCGATCGGACGCTGAAGAAGCAAGCCAAGAAAGCGTTCTTCTCGCCGCACTTGTTGATCGGTTCCGGCGGCACATTTACCAGCATGGCCGAAATGATGATGCAAGTGCGCGGGCAGGTGGGCTTGCCGGCGCGCGGCTATTTGCTGTCGCGGGCGGAAGTGAGCCATTTGTTGGATCGACTGCGCAAGATGCCGCTGAAAGCGCGGCGGCAAGTGCCAGGATTGGCGCCGGATCGGGCCGACATCATCGTGGCCGGCATGGCGGTGGTGGACCGGCTGATGCGCCGCTTCGACGTGAACCTGCTGCAGGTGCACAACCGCGGCGTGCGCGACGGGCTGCTATTGACGATGATCGACGATTCGCTGGGCGCGCCGAGCGTCGATCCGCTGGATCGGGAAGCGGCGATCGATCGGTTTGCGTCGGCGTGCACGGGCGAACAGGAATTGGCGCACGGCAAGCAGGTGGCGCGGCTCGCGGGGCGGATCTTCGAGCAGATTGCGGAGCGATTTCATCTGGACCCGAAGGATCGGCCGTTTTTGGAAGCCGCGGCGCGGTTGCAAGATGTGGGCTACCTGATCAATTACGATCAGCACCACAAGCACAGTTATCAATTGATTCTGAACAGCCGGCTGGCGGGGTTCCGTCCGCGGGAGCTGGAATTGATTGCCAATGTGGCGCGGTATCACCGCGGGGCGCGGCCGAAAAAGAAGCATGCGAATTTCCGGCAGCTTCCGCCGGAAGATCAGCGTCGCGTGCAGCAATTGTCGGCAATTTTGCGCATCGCCGGCGGATTGGACCGCAGCCATAGCCAGCAGGTGAAGGACGTCGCGATTCGGCCTGAACCGGATCAGAACGGGCGACTGGAGACGCTGGTGCATGCCGATGTGAATCCTGAGGTCGATCTGTGGGGCGCCCGCCGCCGAGTGAAGTTGTTCAAAAAAGTTTTTGGCGCGAAATTGGATGTGGAGTGGGTCAACCCGGTGGAATCGCCGGAGGATGCGGCGACACCCCCAATTGCCAGTCGCGGCGCCCCTTCCCTTCTTTCGTCCGGCGAGGGCGAAGCCAACGGCGCGGATTCGCACAACGGCGCCTCCCGGAAATCGCTGGGCAAGCCGCAGCATTAGGCCCGTGTGACCCGCTGGATCGGATCGCACCATCTCCGGCGGCGAAATAATCGCGCCGCTTACCCCCCCTCCTTGCTTGACGGACACCTTGCAGCAACTAAGAATGTTTTTGGCTGGAATTTGTGGGAGAGCCAAACGCACGTTTGGATCGATTCCGGTTCTCAAGATACTCGGCATGCTCTAACACATCGCTTTCGGCTCGGGCTTGCCTGTATGTCAACTTCGCCTCGCCTCGCCTTGGGAACGATTCAGGCAGAGGCTGATTCCCGCTCAATTTTCTGGGCAGTGCTAGATGCGCTGGAGCAGGCGGGCGTGCGCACGCAAACGTTTCTTTCGCGGGCGTGCTTTTCGCCGCACGACGGAGCATCGGTCATTCATGGCACTGCGGCGCGGCACTTGGATAGCTGGCTGATGACGCAGGAAATGTGCCGGCAGATATTTTTGCAAGCGACGGCAACGGCCGGTTTGGCGATTGTCGAAGGCCGATTTGATGCGGCGGCGCCGAGCCAAGGAGGGGGCAGCCTGAATGACTTGTGCGATTGGCTCGATTTGCCGCGAGTGGCGATCGTGGATTGCTCGCGGCTGAACGACTGCCAATTGCCGGGCAGGCCAGCCGCCGATGCCCTGTTGCTGGATCATCCGAGCGGCGAATGTGACGTGCATCATTGGCAAACCGTTTTGGAATCGCTGTGGGGCATTCCGGTGGTGGGCGCGATGCAACACTCACCGGTGCTGCGCGAAGCGGTGGCGACGCTGCCCGTCGGTCAAAAGCCGCCGCGCGAGTTGTGCAGCGCGCTGGGGCAAGAGTTCTTGCGCCATTCGCGGCTGGAGCGATTGCTGCGATTGGCCTCGCGGCGCGGCATTCCAAACAATTGGAGCTGCGCTGCTGGGGAAGAGTCGACCGGGCCGCGAACTCCGCGCGGTAAAGTGAACGTGGCTGTGGCGTACGACGACGCCTTCCATTGCTACTTTCCCGATACGCTGGACATGCTGGAGATGCGCGGGGCAACGGTGCGCGTGTTTTCTCCGCTGCGCGACGAATGCCTGCCGGCGGAAACCGATATCGTGTATCTCGGCTGCGGAAGGCCCCAGGATCATGCCGCGGCGCTGGCGGACAATCATTGCTTGATGATGGCGCTGAAGGATCACATATGCGCCGGAAGGCGAGTGTATGCTGAAGGGGGCGGACTGGCTTATTTGTGCCAGCACGTCGAACTGGCAGACGGCACGATGGTGCCGATGATCGGCGTACTGAGAGCGGTGGCGCGGCGTAATCCTCAGCCTGCGCCGCCGGAAGCGGTCGAGCTGACGCTGGCGGTGGATAGCTGGCTTGGGGCCGCGGGCACGCAGGTGCGCGGCTACCGCAATTCGAATTGGCTGTTGGAGCCGACCGGCTGCCTGACGCACTTTTCGGCCGAGGCCGATGGCCAACTCGATTTGATCGGGCGGCATCAGGTGATCGGCAGCCGAGTGCATCTGAATTTCGCCGCTCAGCCGGCACTTCTGGGGCGATTCTTCCAGCCCTGCCCCGCCGCTTTGGCGTGGGGCGCGAAGCCATAGCCACCGGTCCTCGCGGCGGGCCGAAGGGGTGGATCCTTGCGCTGGACAAGTCCAGCGGCTAAATTGGGTGCAACGGCAAGCGAACCCGATCCGTGATATCTGGCTCCTGATACCTGCCATGCCTGAACTCGGCGTCAATATCGATCACGTGGCCACGCTGCGGGAAGCTCGGCGGACGTACGAGCCCGATCCGGTTTGGGCGGCGGCGCTGGCGGAACTGGGCGGGGCGGACGGCATCACGATTCATTTGCGCGAAGATCGCCGGCATATTCAGGATCGCGATCTGGAGGTGTTGCGCAAGACGGTCAGCGTCAAGTTGAATTTGGAATTGGCGTGTGCCAGCGACGTGGTGGCGGTTGCTTGTCGCGTGAAGCCCGATCAGGCCACGCTGGTGCCCGAGCGCCGTGAAGAGGTGACGACCGAAGGGGGACTCGACGTGAAGGGGCACGCAAGGCGGTGACCGAGGCGGTGAAACAATTGCGCGACGCGGGGATTTACGTGAGCTTGTTTTTGGATCCCGACATGTTGCAGTTGGAATTGGCGCGATCGACCGGTGCCCAGGCAGTGGAGCTGCACACGGGGCGCTATTGCCTGGCGAAGCCGGGCAAGGAGCGCGACAAGGAATTCGACGCGCTGGCTGCGGCAGGCATTGCGATTCGCGAATGGGGGCTTGCGCTGCACGCCGGGCACGGCTTGAACTATCACAATGTGCAGCCGATTGCTCGGATGCCCGGGATGCATGAGCTGAACATCGGGCACGCGATTATCGCGCGGGCGGTGTTTGTGGGATTGGAGCGGGCGGTGCGCGAGATGAAGGAATTGATTGACTGATTTGCTAAGCCGCAAGCGGATGGATATAACGAAGCGCGCCAAATCGAATCGACACTTGAGAAACGAAACCCATGCCCACTAAAGGCGAAGCGTTTGCCGGACTGACGGTGGCGATTATCACGCCGCTAAAGAACGACGAAGTCGATTATCCGGCGCTGAAGTCGCAGATCGAATTTCAGGTTGCGGCTGGGGCGACGTGCATTTGCCCGGTGGGCACCACGGGGGAGTCGCCGACGCTTTCGCACGAAGAACATGAGCGCGTGGTGGCCGCGTCGATCGAGTATGCCGCCAAGCGGATCAAGGTGATGCCCGGCACCGGCAGCAACAGCACGCGCGAGGCGCTACGGCTGACGAAGTTTGCCGCCAAGCATGGGGCGGACGCCGCGCTAGTGGTGGCCCCCTACTACAACAAGCCCACGCAGGAAGGTTTCTATCTACACTTCAAGGCGCTGGCGGAAGCGGTGGATATTCCGCTGTGCGTGTACAACATCCCGGGGCGCACCGGCAAGAACATGGAGCCGGACACGATTGCCCGCCTGGGCGAATTGAAAAACATCACGATGGTGAAAGAGGCGAGCGGGTCGCTGGATCAGGCATCGCAGATTGTCGCCGCGTCGAATCTGACCGTGCTAAGCGGGGATGATAGTTTGACGTTGCCGATCTTGGCCGTCGGCGGGCGAGGCGTGATTTCGGTGGTGGGCAACATCGTGCCGCGCGACGTGATTGCCTTGTGCAAGGCGTTTGATTCGGGCAATATCGCCGAGGCGCAGAAGTGGCATCACAAACTGTTCCCGCTGTGCCGCGACATGCTGGGACTCTCGACGAATCCGATTCCCATCAAGGCAGCGATGAAGCTTTTGGGCCGCGACACAGGCGAACTTCGGCTGCCGATGACGCCGCTGGAAACTGCCAGCGAGGCCAAGCTGCGCAAAACGCTGACGGCCTATGGATTGCTGTGACTCTTGCTAACGCAGGGCCCGCAGCATTCCTTCGGCCTTTTGCCAGGTTTCTTCGTATTCTCGCTGCGGGTCGCTGTCGGCGACGATGCCGCCGCCGACGGGCAATTGCCACCAACCGCGGCCGGCGGTGATCGTGCGGATGAGGATGCTCGAATCCATCGAGCCGTCGAAGCCGAGGTGGACAAGCGAACCGCAATAGGCGCCTCGAGCGGTCATCTCGAGTTCGGTGATGATTTGCATGGCGCGGATTTTGGGGGCGCCGGTGACCGAGCCGCCGGGAAATGCGCCGCGCAGCAAATCCAGCGGGCCGCATCCGTCTCGCAAGCGGCCATTCACGACCGACACCAGATGTTGCACGTAGGCATATTGCTCCAGGCGGCACAATTCGCTGACGACAACACTCCGCGGGCGGCAGACTCGCGACAGATCGTTGCGCATGAGATCGACGATCATCACGTTTTCGGCGCGATCCTTATCGCAGCTCTGCAGTTCTTCGCCGGCGCGCCGATCCGTCTCCGAACGTCCCGTAAGGCGACGAGTACCTTTGATTGGCCGCGCTTCTACTTCGTCGCCACGAACTTGCAAAAACCGCTCCGGCGAAGCGCTGACGATTTGGCAATCGCCTAAATCGAAATAGGCGGCGAAGGGGGCGGGGTTGCGCTGGCGCATCCGCAAGTAAAGCGCTACGGGATCCTCGGTCGCCGGATGCAGCAGCCGTTGGGCCAGATTCACCTGAAACACGTCGCCGGCGTAGATGTACTCGATCGCGCGGCGCACCGTCGCCAAATAGCCGGCCGCTGTGAAATTGCTTGTCAATCCCGGGAAGTTGCCGGCGGGAAATTGCGGCGCCAGCAAATTCATGCTCCCACCGCTTCTGCTATCCAGCGGCGGCTGAGTGGAATCCAAGCATCGCCGAAATTGGGCGGCACGCGACTTCGCGCGGTGTTGACGCTGCCGGGGTTCCTGCTCCGGAAAACCTTGCGAGATGATCCAGGCTCGGCCGGTCAGATGGTCAAACGCCACCACGACGTCGTAAAGGCCGAGGGCCAAACCAGGGATTTGGAACTCGTCGATTTTTGGCCGCGGCAAACGTTCGATGCTGCGCGACAAATCGTAAGAGAATAGCCCCGCCGCGCCCCCTTGGAACGGCGGCAAATCGGGAAGCGTGGGCGCCGACCAGCGAATCAGCCGCTGCGACAACTGGCTCCACACCGCGGCGTCGTCGGGCGAGGCGGTCAGCCAATCGAAAGGATCGGCGGCGATGAAGGAATAACGCCCGACGTGCGGCTCGGCTTGCGCGCTGTCGAAGAAGACGCAATGCGGCAAGCGACACAAGCTGCGAAACACGTCGGCCGGTTCCGGCGCAGGGCGCAATTCCTCCACCACTCCCGGCCAATCGCCCAGTTCGTCTGATGCCGACGCCGGCGGGAAAGAGTCAATCGTGTTGGAATTGGCGGGAATCATGCAGGCGGATGGAAAAGTTTGCCTGTTCGTTGTAGTCGTGCTGGGACCCGCTCGCAAGCGGCCTCCGGCGGGAGCGCTCTCCATCGCCCGAGGCAGAACCAGCGGGTATGATTCCGCAGTCTTCGCCCTGGTGCTCCCGATGATCAATCTGCAAGAGCAACTCGCCAACTCGGCCTTCGTGTTCCGGGGCTACAACACGACGAACTTGGGCCGCAGCACGGAAATGTTGGCGCATCCGGCGTATGGCCCCGTGGTGGAGCACTATCTGCAACAGGCCTCGCAAGTGGCTTGCGATCTACTGGGGCGCAAGATCGACCTCGTGACTCGCGTGGAACGGCATGAAGAAACGGACTTGGACACGTACGCCGATGCGATCGCGCTGATCATCGCCATGGAGATGGCGCACCTGAAGCTATTGGATGAATTCTTTGGCATCGAATATCCAAAAGTGAAGATCGCCTACGGCTACAGCCTGGGGGAGGTGGGGGCGTTGGTGGCCGGCGGCGTGATGGACATGGCCGCCGCGCTGCACATTCCGTTGACGATGGCGGACGATTGCGTCGATCTGGCGCACGACGTGACGCTGGGGGTGCTGTTTTCGCGGGGGCCGGCACTGGATGCCGACGCGGTGCAGCGATTGTGCCTGCGCATCAATCTAGCCGGCCAGGGGACCGTCGGCATCTCGTCGTATCTATCGCCCAACTCGCTGTTGTTGATGGGCCAGGGGAACACGATCGATCGGTTTGCCGATCTGATGCGGGAGTGGATTCCGCAGAAGCTTTACTTGCGAAAGAACGACAGCAAATGGCCACCGATGCACACGCCGATCGTTCGGCAGCGGAACATACCGGATCGCTCGGCGGTGATCATGCAAACGCTTCCCGGTGGCTTCACGGCGCCCGCGCCGCCGGTGTTGTCGCTGGTGACCGGCAAGCCAAGCTACAACGATTTCAACGCTCGCGATCTGTTGCACCAATGGGTCGATCAACCGCAGCGCTTGTGGGATGCCGTCGCCGAAACGCTGGCAATGGGCATCGAGCTTGTCGTGCACGTCGGACCGGAACCGAATTTGGTGCCGGCCACGTTCAAACGACTGGCGGATAACGTGACGACGCAGATGGCAACCCGTTCGTGGGAAGGGATGGGACTGCGGGCCGTCGGGCAAGCGGTGCGGCGACCGTGGCTGGCCAAGATTTTGCCGGTGCGCAGTTCACTGCTGCGAGCGCCGTTCGTGCAACAAGTGAACCTGGAAGATTGGCTGCTGGAGCAGGAATTGCCGTAGGCAAGGCAGAAGGCAGAAAGCAGAAGGCAAAAGGCGGAAGGGGGAAGGCGGAGGGGGGAATGTTTATTTGCTTGTTTCTTCGGGAGAGATCGGCAACTGGTAGCAGGCGGCTTCGCGGTCGTTGCGCACCAAGAGCAGATCGCCGGCCAGCGCCGGGTTGTTCCATGTTTTGCCCTTGATGGCTTGGAAGCGGGTTAGCGCTTTGAAGGCGGTGGGATCCAACGCCACCAGCGCCACGGCGCCCCATTCCTGAGTGATCAGCAGTTGGTCGGCGGTGCGCAGGACCTGGCCGTGGCCGTAGTCGTCGCCTTCCCATTGCGGCTTGCCGGTTTGCAGATCGACGCACTGGAGAATGCCGTCGTTCAGGCCGTACACGTATCCGTCTTTGACGACCACATTGTCGAGCTTCGTCTTTAGCACGCGATGATTGCGCCAGACTTGCTTGGCGCTCCACGTGCCATCGTCTTGATGTTTGACTTCGAACACTGCTGCACCGCCGGTGTAGCCTTTGGAAACGAAGAACCGATCGTCGCCGATGGGCACCGTTTGCGAGGCGCTGGCGCTGGCGTTGCTGCTGCCGTCCCAGCGCGCCAGCCACAACACGTCACCCGTTTTTGGATCGTGGCCGGTGATATTGTCTTCATTGACGATGACGATTTGGCGGACGCCGCCATACGTGGCCAGGCTGGGGGAACTGTAGCTGACCTGCCGCGTGCCGCCGGTCCAGACCTTATCGCCGGTCTGCCGGTTGTACGCGATGAGCGAGGCCTTTGGGCCGCCGGGGGGGCCGCCACCGGGGACCACGACCAGATCGTCCACGATCAGCGGCGAGCCGGCACGGCCCCACGGCACGCCGCTGCGATCGCTCGCTTCTGTCGTGCCCACGTCGGCCAGCACGTCGTGCATCCAAATGAGCTTGCCCGTGGCCGCATCGAGGCAGCGGAGCACGCCGGTGGCGCCAAGGGCATAGACGCGGCCGTCGTAGATGGTGGGTGTTGAACAGGGGCCATCGCCGCCGATGAGATCGTGATGGCGCGCGCGAATTGCATGATCCCAACACAATTCGCCCGTGTGCAGGTCGTAACAAGTGACGAGCTCTTCGTCGCCGCGCTGTTCCAGGGTGATGGCTGCCCCGCCCTGCACTGCGAACGCCGAGTAGCCGCCGCCGATCGGTTGCTTCCAAATCAGATTCGGTGGATTGCATCCCCAGTCGGGCAACAATCGAACGTCGGGGACAAATGCGTCTCGATTCGCTCCTAGAAACGCGGGGTAGTCGTGCGCCGTTGGAGCGAGGTCGAGCTTTTTATGCGTGGGGGTTAGCCTGGCCAACGTTTCATCGGGCTTGGCGCTCCAGCGCCAGGTGAAATACAGGAGCATGTTGCCGTCGGCCTGTTGAATCTTGAGCACCGACGCCAGGACGGCGATGAGGGCCACCGGCACCGCGATCGCCCACCAGCGGGTGCGCCATCGAAACGGCGAGAGGAACATGACCCACAGGCCCAACAGCACCAGAGCGCCGAGGCACACTAAATCGGTAAACCCATTGGCGGTGCCCCGATCGATTTCGCCGGTGGCCAACAGGTAGCGAAGAATCGCGATGCCGGCGGCCCAGAGCACGAAAATAACCGCGGCCGTCCAGTATCGCCCACGAAAGCGGGAAACTTTCGCGGGGGCATTCGCATTGGGCAAAGAGGAATCCGTCGGCATGGTTGCGGATTCATTATAGCGGTGGCGCTGGAGGCTGACGACCGCCGGGCGGCAGGCTCCGTCAGGCCGCTTTCTGGCTTGCGACATTGCCGTTTGGGCCGGCCGGCGACAATGGCTCGGCGAGCATTGCCGGCGGCGCCAGCGCTTGTGGAAGCGCGAGTTGCACTCCGGCGGCGCGGAAAGCGCGATCGATGGCAACGTTCAATTGATGCCGTGTGGACAGCAGCGCGTCGATGTTGCCGACGAACACGCGCAATTCGAAATCCATCCATTTCTCGCTGAAACCCATGAACACGGCCTTGGGGGCTGGATTCTTCAGCACCGACGGCGTATCGGCCGCGACGCGCAGCAGCACTTGTTGCACCTGCTGAGTGTCGCAACCGTAGGCGATGCCCAGCCGAACGACCAGTCGAGTGACCGAGTCGGACAAGGTCCAGTTGATCAATTTGGAGGTGATGAATTCCTTGTTGGGGACGATCAGCTCCTTGCGGTCGGCATCGAGAATGGTTGTGGCGCGCATGCGAATGCGCGAGACGACGCCGGTCACGTCGCCGACGGTCACGGTGTCGCCGACGCGAATCGGCCGTTCGAAGAGCACGATCAAACCCGAGACGAAGTTGGCGAAGATTTCCTGCAAGCCGAAGCCCAAGCCGAAGGTGACGGCGGCGGCCAGCCATTGCACTTTGGGCCAACCGATGCCGACGGCGCTTGAGCCGAAAGCCAACCCCACTACGGCGAGGGAATATCGCGTGACGGTGCTCAAGGCGTACCGGACGCCGTTATCCAGCGGCAATCGCTGCAAGAGCACGAATTCGAGCAAGCCGGGGAGATTGGCGACGGCGACCCACGTCATCACTCCGACCAGGCAGGCCTGGAGCAAGTTGGCCAGCGAGACGCTGGAATTGGCGTCAGTCCAGAGCGTTATCTGATCGAACAATCGCAGCGCCGGCAGGACGTCGATCCACACCAGGCACAGTCCGACACACAGCCCGATGACGACCGCGCTGTGCAGCAGGCGGCGCGTTTGCGCATCGACAATATTCAAGTCGAGGTCGGGCGGTTGCTCGCCGGCGGGCGATTGCGCCGCGCGGTTTGCCGCTTGAATTGCCAACCGGCGATACAGCGCCGTCAGCCATCGCGAGACTGATGCCTGCAGCAGCACCACGACGAACACTAGCCAGACGGTCGATTGGAGCCGACAAGCCAGCCGCAGCGCGGTGTAATAGTAGCCCAGCGCCGCCAATCCGCTGAGAACAATGGGGAGCAAGACCAGCGAAATAAATCCCGGATAGGCAAGCCGGTGGGTCCAACTGCCGCGGCGCAACGTCATCAGTTGATGCAACGAGCCTGTCGGAGGCCGCAGCGAAACAAACAAGAACGCGGCCAGCAGCAGTTGACTGGCGACGAACAGCGTTCGACCCAATGAATCGTTCCATGCGTCGTTGGTTTGCGTGTCGAGCATGGCGATGTCCGCCAGCAGCGGCAAACCCAGCGTGATCAGCCAGCGCAGTTGGCGCCGCAAGTCGGCGAGCGCCGCGGCCGGCCAGCCGAAATGAGCTTCCGCCAATCCGCCACAAGCGCAAATGTTCCTCACCAATAGCAGCGGCAACAGCACGCCGGCCGAGCGTCGCAGCGCCGTGCTAAGCGCCAGACAAAAGCCGTCGACATCCGGTCCGCGCAATGGCAAACACAACCAGCCCGCCAGCCATAGTAGTGCCGGCCAAGGCGCAGCGCTGATCACCGCGGCCAGGCCCGTCAGCCAGGCGCGGCTGGGGCCGGTGGTTTCCGCGGCGTCGGCCGCGAGACTTGCCGCCGGCGGAGTTGCGGACAGGACCAGTTTCAATTGCCGCTGCACCCACAGGCACAATGCGAACAGCAGCGCCGCCAACGCCACGACCACGGGGTTACCGCGCACCTGGTCGGCAATGTTTCGCAGGGCGGCCAACCAATGTGCAGGTTTTGTCAACCAGCCGGCGGCGCCGGCCGCCTTGCGCACGTCGCCGGCGGCCAAGGGATGCGTGCTGCGAATCCACAGCACCCGTTCGTCGATATAGGTGCGAAACGTCTCGGACTTCGAAAGCAGCTCCTGCTGCTTGGAATCGAGATCGATCAGGCCCTTGAAGTACGAGTTTTCGTCTTTCAAGTAGTTGTCGAGGAGCTTCTGGCGCGAATTCAACAGCGTGCGCAGATCGTCGGTTTTCGCCTGGCTTTCATCCGGCAGCGTCGCCGCAATTTGGCGCGCCCGGGCGTCGACGTCGCGCAAATCCGTCAATTGTTCCTCGAGATCGAATAATTCCAACTGCGCGGGCGATTTCATCCTGCCGCCGGCGGATCGACAAGCGATCGGCGTCGATGGCGACCAGTTCCGCGCGCTGTTTGCGCAGCATCTGTCCCACGGCATCGGTCAAACCGGCGACGCTCACTTTGTCTTGCACGTCTTTGAAGCTGTCGCTCAGCTTGTCTAGGCGCTGCTGGATCGCTTGCGTGTCGCCGGCGAGGCGCTGCATGGTGTCGGCCAGTTGCCGGCGGTCTTCGGCCAGCGTGCTGTTTTCGTCGGCCAGTTGTTGCACCGCCGGTTCCGCGGTGATTGCCGCCCAGTGGGCTTCGGAAGCCTGGTGATCGGCCTCGGCGCGGCGGCGATTGTTGATCGCCTCTTGCCAGGCGGCGACGCGCTGTTGCAAGTCGGCGACTTTGCGCTGCAAGACCGCGTGGTCCAGCTTCAGCAGCTCGGCGGACGTGGCATCGTACGATTGCAATTCCTTTTCCAAGCACGAAATTTGCCCTTCCAAGGCGCAGCGGCGCAGCTTCGCGGGCCACCTGATGCGCCTCGATCAGCGCGGCGGATTCGTCGGCAGGCGTGGGGATGGCGTTGGCCTGTTGCGCTTCATCCAGCTTCAGCCGCGCCGCGGCGATGGCTTTGGGAATTTCGACACGCCGCACCGCTCGGCGCTGGGGTTCGTCGCCTTGCTTCTGCAACTCTTTTTGCGCGGCATCCAGTTCCGGTTGGACGGGAGAGAGCACCTGTTCCCACTCGGCCAGTGAGGAGCCCTCCGGCAAGGCTGCCGGCGCCGCGGCGGGCGCCGCGGCGGGCGCCGCGGCTTCGCGCTTGCGCGATTCCAATTGATACGGCGCGGCGATGCGTGCCTTGTCGAACTCGGCGCCGCGCGATTTTTGCTCGTCGGCTTGCTTTAAATCAGCGAGGGCTTGCTCGTACAGCTCGACGAGTTTGGCTCGATCCGGGACATCGGCGTCTTTGGCATCTGCCAGTTGCTTGAATTTGGCGCCAATCGCTTCTGCGGAAATGCTGTCGGCATCGATTGCCGGCGCTGGATTCGGCTTTGCCGACACGGCCTTCGGCGGTGCCGCGCTGTTTTGAGGCCCGGGCGACGAACTGTGAGCACCAGGACGTGCGGCCGTTGCCGCCCCGGCCAATGCAAGCCAGATCGCGGCGCTCAGCGCAAAGGCGATTGGCACGATGCGGCGCGGCCGCGCAGCGGCAGATGGGCGGTCGAGATTCATGATTGGGGTGGGATCGATTGGCGGGAAACTTGTCGCCGCGGCGGGGGAAGCCGCTGGGCCGACCGGGGCCGCGTAGAGTAGCGGGTTGTCCGGCGGGCGTCGATGCCGATCCGATGACGAGATTTGGACTGCTTTTAGGTCGAGCGAATCGGCCGAGGAACATTGTGGGGCGATGTCATATTGACTACCCAGCTAGCTTATTTTAACGTGGCGGCTCACAAACCGATTTCAACCGTTCCCTAACACTGGTAGGACCTTACGAGATGAATCGCAAACCGTTGCCGCTGTGGGTGCTTGGGCTATTGCTGTTCGGATTGCTGTGTGCTTCGACGTGGTTGATGTTGTCGCGTCACGCCCAGGCCCAGCCTGCGGGCACGCCCGACATGACTTCGTCGCGCGAAGTTCCCGGCGCCGGCGAAAACCCCGCCCCGTTTAAATTGTGGGAACCGCTGACCAGCGATCGGTATGCGCTTTACGAAAAGGTCCTGCTGTGCACCAATGTGCTGGTGGCGCTGGCCGGGTTGGGTTACGCCCTGCTATTGGTGGGCCAGGTTCGCAACGCCGACCAAGGGACGCCGCGGATGCAAGAAATCGCGCGGGCTGTGCGCGAAGGGGCCAATGCGTATTTGTACCGCCAGTTTCGCGTGGTGGGCGTGCTGATTGTGGTCATCACGGTCGCCCTGTTCTATGCGGCGAAAGCCTCCGGCGTGCTGCCGGAGATTGCCTGGGGGCGAGCGATCGCGTTCTTAGTGGGCTCGACATTTTCCGCCACGGTGGGCTTTGTCGGCATGCGGCTGGCCACGGTCGGCAATCTGCGCGTGGCGGCGGCGGCGCAAACCAGTTTCGGCCAAGCACTGCAATTGGGTTATCGCACCGGCACCATCACCGGCATGTTGACCGATGGATTGGGGCTGTTGGGCGGCTCGGTTATCTTTTTGATCTACGGCGAACACGCTTATGAGGCTCTGTTGGGCTTCGGCTTCGGCGGCACGCTGTTGGCGTTGTTCATGCGTGTCGGCGGCGGAATTTACACCAAGGCGGCCGACGTGGGGGCCGACTTGGTGGGTAAGCTCGAAGCAGGGATTCCGGAAGACGATCCGCGAAACGCCGCAACGATCGCCGATAACGTCGGCGACAACGTCGGCGACTGTGCCGGTATGGCGGCCGATATTTTCGAAAGCTACGAAGTGACGATCGTGGCAGCCATGATCTTGGGCATCGCCAGCTTCGGCCACAAGGGCGTGATCTTTCCGCTTGCTGGTGCGGGCCATCGGCGTGATCGCCAGCATCATCAGCACGTACAGCGTGAAGGCCGGCGACAAGGGGACGGCGGGCGAAGCCATGAAGAGCGTGAATCGCGGCTTCATCATCGGCTCGCTGATCAGCATCGCGGGGTTCATCGTGCTGGGATACTTCTATCTCAACTTCACGCCGGCTTACTTGCAGGAATATCCGCAAGCCGTATCGGGCTTTCCTGGCGCCACGGCGGACAACGTAACTGCCGGCTTGCCCGTTTGGCAAACATTGGGCGTGGCGGGCCTGGATATGCGCCCGGCCTGGACTTGCTTGATCGGAATTGTGCTGGCCGTCTGTCTCAATAAATGCACCGAATACTACACCGGCACGGAATACTCGCCGGTGAAAAGTTTGGCCAAGAGTTGCCAAACGGGGCACGCCACCAACATCATTCAGGGCTTTGCGGTGGGATACGAGAGCACCGTGGCGGCAGTGCTGATCATTGCCGCTGCGATTATGGCCAGCGTGCTGGTATACGCCGGCACCACGCCCACATTCATCGCGTTCGGCGTGGCCATGGCCGGCATCGGCATGCTGACGCTTACTGGCAATACCATTTCGATGGACGTGTTCGGTCCCGTGGCCGACAACGCCAACGGCATCGGCGAAATGGGCTACGACAAGCAAGCCATGGGTGAATCGGCTTACAAGCACGTCGCGGCAGATTCTGGCCGACCTGGATGCCGTGGGCAACACAACCAAGGCCATCACCAAGGGGATCGCCATTGGTTCGGCGGTGATCGCCGCCGTGTCGTTGTTCTCGAGCTTCATCGTGACGGTCGGATCGGGCGGGAAAGGCGAGAACGTAGCCATTACGCCGGAGGCCTACACCGGCGTGGCGAACATGCTCACCGTTTCCAACCCCACGCTGTTCATCGGATTGTTGATCGGCGGCGCGGTGCCGTTCTTGTTCAGCTCGATGACCATTCGGGCCGTGGGACGGGCGGCGTTCTTGATTGTCAAAGAATGCCGCATTCAGTTCCGCGACAAAGAAATCTGGGAAGGTACGCAAGAAACCCAATTACGGCCGCGTAGTGGATATTTGCACCACCGAGGCACAAAAGGAATTGGTCGGACCCGGCTGCGTTGGCGTTGTTTGTGCCGATCATTGTCGGATTCTCGCTGGGCACGATTGGCCTGGCGGGCTTCCTGGCGGGGATGATCGTCACCGGTCAATTGTTGGCGGTATTCATGGCCAATGCCGGCGGCGCTTGGGACAACGCCAAGAAGACGATTGAAGACGAGCCCCGCACCGAGACCACCGGCAAGGGGAGCGAGAAGCACAAGGCCGCCATCACCGGCGATACGGTTGGCGATCCGCTCAAGGATACCGCGGGCCCGGCCATCAATCCGCTCATCAAGGTGATGAACATGGTTAGCTTGCTGATCATCGGGCTGATTCTGCCATACGACAAAACCGCCATTAAGAAACTTGCCGAATTCGGCGTTACGGTAACGCAGAAGACCGCCGATACGTTCTTCTGGGTGACCCTCGGCGTTTCCGTGCTCGCCCTGATTTGGGCGGTGTGGCAATCGAAGCGCGATACGCCGGAAATGGCGCAAAGCTAAAGCGACGAAGGCCAGTATTTTTTAGCGCGGTGATTTTCAAGCCCAGGGGTTGCAGCCCCTGGGCTTTTCTTTTGCGCGGCTTGGCCTAGGCAGCAGGCAGGAGCGCCGGCGAATCGGCCGGCTCGACGGGAGGCCGATCGTTGACGTAGGCATAGCCGTGAAAATCGATCACGCGGCGCACACCGATCTTTCGCGCAGCCAGGTGATGGAAGCGGCGATACCGATACGCTTCATAGCCCACAGGGCGCGAATTCCAATGGCGAATGATCACGTCGGAGCAGTAGCCCACTCGCAGACCGTGGCGTTGGGCACGGACGAAGAATTCTTCATGTTCGTTCAAGATCAGTTCCGGGTCCCAGCCGCCCATGGCCAGGATCGCGTCGGTGCGGGCCGCGAAGAAGTTGTACGTGATGTCGCACAGCAGATAACCTTTGCAGCGCTCGTGATGGCCGTAGATCAGCTGCAACTCGTCACCATGGAAACGAAACAGTCCGTGATAGGGGCGCTGGCGCTTGCGAAAGAAGATCCTCCGCTTTTGAACTTTGAAGCAATTGCCGGCGGCGATATCCAGCTTGCTTGCTTCGACGAGCGCGACGAGTTTTTTGATTTTGGTGCGGCGCGAAAATTCGAAATCGTCTTCCAAGAGCACGAAATACGGCGTGGTCACGTGCCGGAGCATTGCGTTGCGGCCAGCGCTCAGGCCGATGTCGGGGGGCAAGCGCAGATATTCCACGTCGTCGCGCGACGAAGGTTTGAATCCATCGTCGCCAACTAGAATCCGCAGTTCGGGATAGAACCGCCGGATGCTGCGAATCAGACGATCCAAATCGTCCGGGCGTTGGAAGGTTTTGATGATCGCCGTGGTTTGCGCGAGAGGGTTCATAGCGATACTTTCGCGGCCGAGAGTCGGCAGGAAGTGGGGAAGAGATCGGCAGACGGGAGGAACAGGCGGGCGGACCGACGGGAAGCAAAGATTCGTCTACTGTCAACACTCGGTTAAACGCCAAGGGCTACTTAATCGCTGCCTCGCAAACCAGCGGCGCCGCCTCGCAATAAGAAAACATTTGGGAAGCTTTGCCGTTGTGGCAGCAATGCTAGCTGGCAATCGAATCAATCGGCGGCCAGGTGCGTTCCCTTCTCGGCGACTGATTGCTTCATGAATAGCACGAGCAGCGTCAAACCGAGGGCCAGCACGGCCAGAAACCAGAACACGTCGAAATAGGCCAGCGACGAGGCTTGGCGCTCGCGCAGGTTGGCCAGCGTTTGCAGGGCCATTTGTTTCGCTAAGACGGGATCGCCGGTCATTCGGACAAAGGGCGCCTTGACCACCTGAAGAAAGGCCCTGGTGTTCGGATCGAATGGATCGAGATGTTCTCCCAGGCGGAGCAGATGGAATTGCTCGCGCCGCTCTTGGAGGGTTTGGGCCATCGAGGTGCCGACGCTGCCCCCCTCGTTGCGCAGCAGACTGAACAGGCCAACCGCGGCGCCGCGCAGAGAGATGGGCATGTATTTGTAGGCGGCCACGTTGAGAGGCGCAAAAATCAGCGAGAGCCCCATGATCATGCACGCTCGCGGCCAGACGACTTGCCAGGGGCTGATCTGGAGGTTCATGATCGACATCCAATAGTTGGCCGCGGCGACAACCAGCAGGCCGGCCGCGACAAGCCAACGCGCATCGGCGCCCCAGCCCAAAAGCCGCGCTACCACGATCATCACGCAGATCGCAAACACGCCGGCCGGCGACATCACCAGTCCCGAATGGTAGGCGTCGTATCCGAACAGCGATTGCAGCAGACCGGGAAGCGAAGTGGTGGCGGCGTATAGCACGCCGAAGGTGCAAAAGATGATGATGCTGGACATCAAGAAATTGCGCTCCGTTAGGGGGCGGAAATTGACCACGGGATTGCTGAAACGCAATTCGCGGTAGATCAGCCAAGCGCCGGCCACCAGGAAAACGGTCAACAGTGTTTGGATGCGCCAGAACGGATCGCCCAGCCAATCCCATTGCTGGCCTTTGCTAAGCATCACTTCCCAGCACGACATCGCCAGGCTCAGCAGCGCCAGGCCCAGGTAGTCGAAGTTCAGCGGTTGGCGGCGCATTTCCGCGCACTTGGCGACGAGATAATCGGGGTCTCGCACCCACCGATGGCAGGCCGCCAGGGCGATTAGACCGATCGGCACGTTGATGTAAAAGATCCAGCGCCAGTTGTAGTTGTCGGTAAGATAGCCGCCGAGCGTGGGGCCTACGACGGGCCCGATGAGGGCGGCGACGCCGAACATGGTCATCGCGCCGCCTTGTTTTTCAGGCGGAAAGGCATCGAGCAAAATCGCCTGACTGCTGGGCTGCAGTCCGCCGCCGGCCAGACCTTGCATGATGCGAAACAGAATCAATTGCGGCAGGCTGGCCGCCATTCCGCAGAGCATCGAGCTGGCGGTGAAGACGGCGATCGACATGATGAAATAATTGCGCCGTCCCAATCGCGCCGAGATCCAGCCGGAGATTGGCAGGATGACCGCGTTGGCGGCCAGGTAACTGGTGAGCACCCACTCGCTATCGACCACCGCCGCCGACAATCCGCCGGCGATGTAGCGCAGCGCCACGTTGGCAATCGTGGTATCGAGCACCTCCATGAACGTGGGGATGACGACGACTGCCGCCACCAGCCAGGGATTGATCGCGGGGCGCGCGACCGACGCCGGAGTAATGGCGGCACTGCTCATAGAAGCGTTATTGTGCCTGGTCGGAGTCTTTCGATGCGGCGCTGCTTCCGGCGCCAGCGCCGCTTGATCGACCGGCAACTTATCGGGCGGCTGCAGCACGTCGCCGGCATGGGGGCCGGTCGGCTTTTCCCAGTAGTAGACGTGCGGCACGACGGACAGGCCAATGAACAGCGGCCGCTTGTCGGGATCGTAATTCACCAGTTCGATGCGCACGGGCAGCCGCTGCACGATTTTGACGAAGTTGCCGGTGGCGTTTTCCGGCGGCAACAGCGCCAAGGTGGAACCGGTGCCCATGGTGAAGCCCGAGATGCGTCCTTCGAACGGTTCGCGGCGGCCATACATATCGACATCAAGTTCGACGTGCTGCCCGATGCGCAAATCGGCCAGTTGGGTTTCCTTGAAGTTGGCGTCGATCCAAATTTCGGTAAGCGAGCGGACGGCCATCAATTCCTGACCGGCTTGCACGTTGTTGCCGGGATTCACGTTGCGGCGGGTCACGACGCCGTCGATTTCGGCCACGACGTCGCACCACTTCAGATTCAGCTCGGCCTGATTCAATTGGCTTTGCGCTTGCATGAGCTTGGCTTGGGCCAATTTGATTTGGGGCGCCTCGGCAATGATTTTGGCATAGATGCGATCGAGATTTCCTTCGGGATCGCGCTTGTAAAACTCTGCGATCACATCTTTAGGCGGGGCACTGTACGATTTGGGAACGATGCCCAAGGGGGCGGCGCTTTGCAGCAGTTGCGCCAGGGCTTCGCGGACGGCGGAAAAGTTTTGATCCAAATCGGCGGGCACTTCGCTCAGTTCGTGTCCCTCGCCGGGATCGCGCGGCAGGCCCAAGGCGACGCGAATCTGATACACCTGCTCTAGCGCCTGCTTGACGCCTGACTCGGCGACGCGGAAGGCTTCTTTTCGCAAATCGACATCTTGTTGACTAATGGCGCCGGGCGTGCGGGAAACATCGATCGCGCGATCGTAATCGGCTTTGGCCCGGGCTTGGCGAGCTTCGGCGGTTTGCAGCGCGGCGACGTTGGCCCGCAGCGCGGCCACCTGATCGTTCACTTGTTCGATAGCGTGCTCGAGTTTGAATCGATTGGCGCGGGCCTGGGCGACCAAGGCCCGAACCTCGTCTTTGGCGACTTCCAGATCGGAAGTGGCGGTGGCCACCACGGCTTTTTGCAGATCGACTTGAATCTGGTATGGCTGCTTGTCGAGTTCGACCAGAACATCGCCCTTGCGAACCCGGTTGTTATCGTCGACAAAAACTTTGGTCACCTGCCCCGGGACTCGGGCCGCGACGAACGTGACGTGGCCGTTCACATAAGCGTCGTCGGTTGAGATCGTGAACAAGGCGCGGACAAAGATTGGCGCCACGAAAAACAAGAACAGCACCGCGGCGACGCCAATGCCTCCGGCGATCAACTGCCGCTTTCGATTGCCGCGCAAGCTCGCCAACAAGGCGGCCGCCTTAGCGCGCAGAGTAGCGGCTGCGGCAGCGGGTTTAGACGACTGTTCGCCAATGGACATACAGGGGTTCCCGGTGCGATGACCCAACCGTAAAAGATACGTTCTGCAACAGGCCAAACAATGGCCTAAAGATACCCGCGGTGGGTTAATTCCGACCGCAAAACGGCTTCTTTCGGACAGCGTGCGGCCTGCCTGGGACTAATGATGTTTGAAGTACTGCACGGCGCGTTCGTGCTTTTCGGCGGCGGAGCGGGTGGAAAACGTGCCGAGATTCCGCCGCCGGCCGGTTTTCGGATTCTTCTTGCGCGAGTAGAGCCGGTATTTTCCCGAGCTGAGTTTGCGGATCATGAGTCATGCTCCTTTCCCTATCTCAATCGTGCAACTCGCGGACCGAATACCAATATCCCGGGGGCTCGGCGGCCTCGACCCCGGCCACCCCTGTCAACAAAAAAACCCCGGCCGTCCGTAGCCGGGGTTGGTCGCTGCGGTTCGAAGCTAACTCAGCGAGGTCGCTCAATTCCGCAGCGATTTCACTTCCTGATAGATTTCCTCCGGGTGACGCTTGGGATCGTACTTGGCGATCACCCCAGCTTTTTCGAACTCAGGCCGCATGGAAACCGCGCGGCCGTAGCCGTTGTCGCTGATGGAGTCGTTCGAGAACGGTTGGAACGAAAAAATTCCATCGCTGCCGCGGATGTGGCCATACCAATCACGTCCCGGGTTGAATTCCGAAACCGGTTTGCTCACCGATTCGTGACACCGCATGCAACTGGTGTGATCGACCTGGACGAAACCGGCATCGTACTTGGCGGGCACGACATGAAAACTAGCTTCCGTGGTAGGAGCGTAGGTCTTCGAACCGTTCGAAGCTTCGCGCCAAACTTCACCGGCCGTCGATCGGAACTTCGTACTGGCGAGCAATTGGCCGACCAACTTGTTGTCGCCCAAGGGGGGCAGCGAATCGACCCCCATCGTTTGCGAGAACGTGCGCTTGGCCGGTTGATGATCGGCCAGCGTCAGCTCCTGCAACGCGATGGGCTGCTCCAAATGTTCAACCGCTTTCACCAGGTTCGGCTGATCCTGCCAATCGGGCCGAAGCTCCTTGATGCGATTGGCCAAGTCGGCGGCGTGCGGGAAGGGACGCATCACGTCCATATCCCAATAGCCGTACTCGCGGGTGCGCATGCGCATCTCGAAGGTGTAGGCGTAGCCGTCGGGGCCGGTCATCGCCAGCACTTCGCCGACAATCGCTCCTTTGGGAAAGGTCCAGGCGTAACCGGGCGAACTATCTCCGGGCAAATACTTGCGATACCACACGACGGGTCGCACTTCGCCGTTTTCATCGCGCGGCAACCACAAGAAACGAAACACTTCGACGCCCTGCACACGATGCATTCCGGCCGGCTGCCCCCAGGGAAACTCCCGGTTGCCGTTTCCATACGGCTCCGAGCCATCGGCCGAGATGTTGTAGTAAGCAGAGTGAACACCCTGCAAACCACCGGTGAAAAACTGATATGCCCGCGGCATTTCGCGTTCCGTGTAGAGAATCAGTCGCGGATCGTCGAGAATCTTCTGCAACTCGGGGTCGGCGACGCGGGGCAGCATTTTCCGTAATCGCTGCTCCTTCTCGGCCGACATCAATTGAACCGTCGCAGCCGGCGCTACGTCGGGCGTGGCCGGTTTAACGCTATCCTGCGTGTCGGTAATGCCCAGGGCCAGCAAGGCCATCAATAAGCTGTGCATTTCTCTCCTCCTTACAAACGAACAACGAGCCGCCGGCCATGGCCGCCTCGAAAGGCTGCTACGTGTCAGGGCCGACAAAACAACGGGAGTCGCTGGCCGCCGGGCTTGCTTGCCGAAGCACCGGCGGGGAATTCAGGTGGGATGGTTTTGGTGGGTAGTGTTCAGGCGGGAGCAAGCAGTGACTCGGAACGCGCCGCAAAGTTTTTGCAGCTTGCCCGATGCCATCAAGGTTCCCGAAGCTAGCAGCGCAAAAAGCACGAACAAGCCCCCAGATGTAGCCGGGAGTTTGCTGCGCTGCCTAAGGCTCCCAAACTAATCTGCAGCCAATGTGAAGATGCGCAGCAATGACAAGCGCGCTAATGAATCGGCCGATGGGAGCTGTCAATTGAGAAAGCTACGGCGCGGAGTTAAGCGAACCGCTCGCGTAAGATTGATTTTCGATTCACCGAGTCAAATAGCAACGCGGACTGCGAGATTTATCTAGTTTAACTTTTCCAATCGAGTGATCGCTGGACGGCCTTCTTCCAGTCCGCCATGCGCTCCACTCGGTCACCCTTCGGCATCGCTGGTTTGAACTCCCGATCCAGCGCCCAGTTGCGGGCCACATCGGCGGTGTCTTTCCAAAAGCCGACGGCCAAGCCAGCCAGATACGCTGCCCCGAGTGCCGTGGTTTCAGCGACCACGGGCCTGACCACGGGCACATCGAGCAGGTCGGCCTGGAACTGCATCAGGGCATTGTTGACGCTGGCGCCGCCGTCGACCTTCAACTGGGCTAACCGAATGCCAGCATCTTGTTCCATGGCATGCAGGACGTCGGCCGTTTGAAAGGCCATCGATTCCAGCGCAGCCCTGGCGATGTGCCCCGCCGTGCTGCCGCGGGTCAGTCCGAATATGGCCCCCCGGGCGTATTGATCCCAATGCGGGGCGCCGAGCCCGACGAAGGCCGGCACGAACACCACGCCGCCGGCATCGGGGACGGTGGCGGCGAGTTTTTCGACGTCGCTGCTGGCTTTGATCGCCTTCAGGCCATCGCGGAGCCATTGCACCACCGCGCCGGCGATGAATACCGAGCCTTCGAGGCAGTAGGTGGTTTTGCCGCCGATCTGCCAGCCGACCGTGGCCAGGAGCTTGTTGTTGGAATGCACCGGTTTGTGGCCGACGTTCAGGAGCATGAAGCAGCCGGTGCCGTAGGTATTCTTCGCGCTGCCGACGTCGAAGCAGGCCTGGCCGAAGGTGGCCGCTTGTTGATCGCCGGCGCAGCCGCTGATGGGAATCGCCTCGCCGAATAATTCGGGATCTGTTTCGCCATAGATTTCGCTCGAGGATCGCACGTCGGGCAGCATCGCGCGCGGCACGCCGAGGATTTTCAGCAGCTCGTCGTCCCACTGGAGCGTGTGCAGATTCAATAGCATTGTGCGGCTGGCGTTGGTCACGTCGGTCACGTGGCGTTTGCCGCCGGTCAATCGCCAGATGAGAAACGAATCGACCGTGCCGAACAGCACTTCGCCGCGGGCGGCGCGCTCGCGCAGGCCCGGCGTGGAGTCGAGGAGATGCTTGATTTTGGTGCCGGAAAAGTAGGCGTCGATCACCAGCCCCGTTTTCTTTTGGACCAGTGGTTCCAGTCCGTCGGATTTCATTTGGTCGCAAATGGGCGCGCTGACGCGGCTTTGCCAGACGATCGCGTTGGCGACCGGCTTGCCGGTGGCGCGCTCCCAGAGGATCGTCGTTTCGCGCTGATTGGTGACGCCGATGGCGGCAATGTCGCCGGGTGTGGCGCCGGCTTTCTTGATTGCGGCCCGCGCCACAGCCAGTTGGGAATCCCAGATCGATTCGGGGTCGTGCTCGACGATGCCCGGCGACGGCAGAATCTGCGGGAATTCTCGCTGGGCCGTCGCGGCGGGGCGCCCGTCGTGGGCGAACAAGATCGCACGGCTGGACGTGGTGCCTTGATCGAGGGCCAGGACAAGTTTTTTGGCGGGCGACGTGTTCATGGCAAGACTTTCTTCCCGAAATGATTGGCCAGTCGATCGGCGGTTGCGTTTACCGCTGCGGATTTTTCGGCTGGGGTCAGCTTGCCGGCTTCGACCATCAAATCGGCCAGTTGTTCCAAATAAGCTCTCCGCAGCGCCGGATGATACAAGAGCATCAATCGCCGCTCGACGAGATCGTCCAGGGTCGTGACCCACTGGTTTTGGATCACGCGCTTCACGACATCCAGCGGGATTTCCAAGGTGGAGAAGCCCGACGCGGATGTCGCCACCAGCGTCGGTTCATTTTCGGTGATGGGCCGATCTTTGGAATCGGCGGTTCGCGGGAGGCCGACATGCTCGAGAATCTCGTCGGCCGCCTCTTCGGCCAGGGAGCGGCAGGTGGTCAGCTTGCCGCCGATGATCGAATACAGCGGCACCGCGCAGTTCGGATTGGGCTCCATCCAGTGCCGCCGTGTGACCGCCGCTGGCACCGTGGCATCGGAATACGGCAGCGGCCGCACGCCGGCGTAATGCATTGCGACGTCGGCGAGCGTGAGCCCCAAATCGGGGAACACTTCGTTCACGGCGGCAACCAGGTATTCCAACTCGCGCGGCGTGGCCACGGCGGTGGCGGGATCGCCTTCAAACGGTTCGTCGGTCGTGCCGATCAACGTGCCGTTGACAAATGGCAGAATGAAAATCGGCCGCCCGTCGCCGGCTTCGGTGTAGACCGCCCGGCTGCCGAGCAATTGCTGCAGCATGGTGTTACCTGTCACGAAGTGGCTTCCCTTGGTGCCGCCCATCAGGCGCTTCGATTCGACGCCCAGCAGTTTGAGCGTGTGATCGACCCAGGCGCCGGTGGCGTTCACGATGAGCGACGGTTGAAGTTCGCAAGCGTCACCCGGCGCAGCTTGCCGCGAACGCTCACCGTGGTGCCCTGCAACGTGGCCTCGTGATAGGTGAGCAGTCGGAACTCGGTGCCGCGCTGTGCTGCAAGACGCCGCGCATCGTCGAATAGCGCCAGGGTGAATCGCTCGGGAAACACCACCTGGGCATCAGAAAAAGCGCAGACCCAGGGATACTTTGCCGGATCGACCGGAACGACTTCCACGTCGCCCGCGTGGTACGAGCGATGCTTCGGCAGCGTGGGATCGCGGGCATAGTTGTCGTACAACCAGAGACCGAAGCGCACCGTCCACAGGCCGCGGTGCATCACTTTCCCGGGATGCGGTTTGTCTTTCATGCCCAAGAACCGCCGCGCGGCGGACATCAATCCGCCGAAGCGATTTCGTACGGGAATGAACAGCCGCAACGGTCGCACGAACTGCGGCGCCAGGCGTAGTAAACGGGTGCGTTCGCCGAGCGCTTCGCGGACCAGGGAAAAATCGCCGTATTCCAGATAGCGCAGCCCGCCGTGAATCAATCGCGAGGAATACGCCGTGGCTCCGTAGGCGATGTCGTGCGTATCGACGACCACCACGCCGACGCCGTTGAGCGCCAATTCGCGGGCCAGCGCGGCGCCGTTGATGCCGGCGCCGAGAATCAAAACAGATGCAGGCATGGCAGTTGATTATCCGCGCAACTGCTCGCGAAGCCAGCCCGGCTTGTTCGTGGTGATGCCCTCGACGCCGAAATTGATCAATCGCCGCGCCAGCATGGGATCGTCGACGGTCCAGGCGCAAACTCGCAATCCGGCCGCATTCGCCCGCCGAACAAGATCGGCATCGATCGGTCCTTTGGCGTCGAGATCGAGCCCATCAAGGTTTGCCTCGACCGCTTCGCGCAGGATTTCGTCGAGCGGCCGAATCCAATCGCTCGAGTTTTCTTTGCGGGCAACGACCCAGTAGGCGGGGCATTGCGGGAGGGCGCGTTTGATGGCGGCGACGACCGGCAACTGAAGACAAATGGGGACGATCTGATCACTTGCTAAGCCGCAAGCGGAAATTGCGCGGGCGAGTTCGGGAACGACGTCCACGCCGCATTTCACTTCGACATAGAAGCGTTTCCCAGGCGGGACGGTGGCGAGCATTTCGTCGAGCGTGGCGATGCGCTCGCCGGTGAATTGCGGCGCCTTCCAGGAACCGACGTCGAGCTGGCGAAGCTCGTTGAAAGAAAGATCGCTGACGCGCCGATCAACGCCCGCCGTGCGCTTCAGGGTGTCGTCGTGGATGCAGACGATCTGAGCGTCGCGGCTCAAAAAGAAATCCGCCTCGATGGCATCCGCCCCTTCCTGCCAGGCCAAGTTGGCGGCGGCGCGAGTATTCTCCGGCGCCAGAAACGAGGAGCCACGATGGGCGATAATTTCCACGGCATCCCTGCGTCGCATGGAGCATCAAAAAAGCCAGCGCGCGATTGATCAAAGAAGTCTTGCGCAACTTACTTCTTCTTGAGCACTTTTTGCAAGTAGACCACGTTGGCTCGCACGCCTTCCAGACCGGGATTGATCTTTAGCGCGTGGCGGAAATTGTCAAGCGCCGCTTGCTGCTCGCCCAGTTGCAAAAGGCACTGGCCCAAACCGGCCGCGGCGCCGAAATGGAACGGGTTGAGCTCCAAGGTGCGCCGGCAATCGGCGATCGATTCGGCGAATCGGCCGACGGCAAACAGCGCGATGGCCCGTTGATTCCAAGCTTCGGCCAGGCGGCCGTTTTCGTCGATCAGCTTCGCGGCGGCCACCCGGGCGGCATCGTGCTTCTCGGCGGCGTTGAGGGCGATAATCCGGTTGAGTTGTTGTTGCTGCGCCCAGCTTCCGTCGCGGCACCAGACGGCGCGAATCGAGGTTTCTGCGATGCCGCGCACGCCGCGGTCGGAATCGATCAAGGCCCGCCCCAGAACGGTGTTTGAGGCATAGTCGGCGATGGCTCCCAAGGCCAAAACGGCGGCCCGGCGAGCCCAGCGCGAGCGATGCGAAGTCAAACGTTCCAATGTGGCCGTGTTGTACCGCTGCGCCACCCGGTGGACGAAAGCGGCATGATCGCGGTCGGCCAGGAATTGATCGTATAGCTCCGTCAAAACAGGCCGACGAATGGCTGATTCACCCATGACCCGTGCTCCAGCGAAGTCGCTCTAGCGAGGTGAAGTGCTTCAGAGTCCCACAACAGACGCGGCATGCCAGGCCCGCTTCGGTCGCCGCCGCGGTCGGCCCCTGCCCGACCGCCACCGGCATGCTCAATTGCCAGCCGCGAGAATTCACGGCTACAGCTTCCAGTGTAATTACGGGTTGGGCGAGGTTAAACTAAATGTGAGGCGGGCAGGGAAAAAATCTTGGGTAATTTTCATGGCCGCAGCGCAACAACGCGGAAAGCGGGCGCTGGTGGGCCTTGTTTGGGGGGCGATTGCGGCCACGGTGCTGCTGGGGCAGCCCGGCCTGGCCAGCGCCGAAGATCCCTGGCTCGCGGGGGAGCCGCTACAAGAGGCTCTATCGCGAAAGGTGACGGTCGTTTGGTCGAACATTCCCGTTCGCACGGCCGTGGCGGGGCTTTGCCAATCGCAGAAATTGGCGCTGGTGCTCGATCGCCGGATCGATCCCGACCGGAAAATCGAGTTGTCGCTCGATGATGTGCCCTTATCGGAGGCCCTTGATCGAATCGCGGCGCATCTGAACTCCGCCACGACAATGCTGGGGCCGGTCGCCTACGTTGGCCCCGCGGAAACGGCCGGAAAACTGCGACAAGTGGCTGCGTTGCGGCGAATGGATGCCGAGAAGCTGCCGGCGTCATCGTGCGCAGCCTGGTCAAAAGCGGAGCCGTGGAAATGGGAAGATCTGGCCGCGCCGCGCGATCTATTGCGCGATCTTGCCGAAAAAAGCGGGCTGAAAATTGAGGGCATCGAGCAGGTGCCGGCCGATTTGTGGGCCCGCGCCGATCTGCCGCCGCTGGCGCTGCCGGAGCGCCTCACGCTGCTTTTGGCGCAATTCGATCTGACCTACGAACCATCGGCCGACGGCAAATCGATTCGGCTGGTCGCGTTTCCCGATCAGGCGACGCTGGACCGCACTGCGCCAGTTATCGCGCCCGCGCAGAAGATCGAAAAGCCGGGGCATCGCACGATTACCACTGCGGGCAAGAAAGTTTACTCGCTGCAAGTGGAGCTGCCGGTGGGGCAACTTTTGCAATCGCTGGGCCCGCGAATGGGAATGGAAATCCACGTCGACAAGGAAGCGATTGCTGCGGCCGGAAAATCGCTGGACACTAAAGTGAAAATCGACGTGAAAGACGTCGACGCCGATGAGCTTCTGCGGGCGGTGCTGGAGCCGGCGGGCCTGACGTTTGCGCAAGGACAACTCGGTCGACGTGCACCCTAAGAATTAGCCGCCGCTTCAGCCCGCGCTGGTCAGTTCCCTCTCCACGTCGGGCTTCAGGCTAGCCGCCTCGGCACGATCGGATTGCGCCTTTGACTGTTCGCCCAGACGGCCGTACGCCAAGCTGCGGTTGTAATAGGCTTCGGCGTACTTGGGATCCAAGCGGATGGCCTCGGAGTACGAATCGACCGCCTCGCGCCACCTGCCCGCGCGGGCCAGCGCGATTCCACGTTTGAAATAGTGCGCCGGATTGTGCGGATCGTTGCGAATTGCTTGATCGAAATCGAGGACCGCCTTCCGCGGTTCGTCGATCATCAAATAGGCCAATCCGCGGTTCACGTAGGCCGGCACAAATCGGCCGTCGTTGCGGAGCGCGACGGCATAGGTGTTGATCGCCTGCAGCCATTTTTGTTGCCGTGCCAAGGCCAGGCCTTTCCAGAGCTCGGGCCGGGGATCGTCGTAGATGATGGCGGAGGCTTCGTCGAAATCGTTCCAAGCAATGCCATACTCACCTTTGTAGAACCAGACGATGCCGCGGCGCAAAAAGGTTTCCGGATCGTCGGGATTCAGCCGCAGCGAGGTGGTGAACGCATCGATGGCGTCGTCGTAATGCTCCAGCATTCGATTGGCCACGCCGAGATAAAAATAGGCGACCGCCATATCTTTATCCTCGGGTTTCAACTTGATCGCTTCGTCCAAGTGCTGGATCGCTTCGTCGTATTTATCTTGTGCGATGAGATCGCGGGCCTCGGCGATTTTTTCTTGTGCGGGCGTATAGCTGGGCAGCTCCGACTGAGTTGACTGGGCTGCTTCGCCGGGTGTTTGTTCGGAGGGCCGGGTGGGCTCCGGTTCCTCGAACGGATTTCGTTGGGCCGGCGGCCGTTCGCCAGGTCCCGGCTTGGCGGGCTCGGTGGACGGGGGCGCCGATGGTTCGGTGGAAGGGGCCGGAGAGGGCTCCGTGGATGGCGCTGCGGAAGGCTCGGTCGAGGGCGCCGGCGAGGGCTTTTCTTCCGGATTGTTTTCAAACGGATTCTCGCCCTTCGGCGGGACTTGATTTGCCGGCTCGCCGGGAGCCGCCGGCGACGGTTGGGGATTCGATGGCTCCTCGGAGGGAGTTTCGGCCGGCTTTGTTTCCGACGACTTGTTGTCCGATGGCTTTTCCATTTCCTGCTGGTTCGCATCGGAAGTCGATGGCTCAGCGGGGGCGGGCTCTAACGGCTGCGCGAAGACCCTCGGCGAAGCGATAATGCAAAGCAAAAACGCTCCACAAACGACTGCCGCGATACTCGCCACCCAAGCGTGCCGATTGCATTTAGCGTGCCGATTGCATTTCATGGATCGCATCCGAATTGGAACCGATGTGAAGGCGGCGGCCGCGATCCTTCGCCGCAACGCACGCGGGGTAGACTTGGCCCTTCCAAAGCTGGGCCAGTGGTTTGCCCTCCCAAGATGGCGGGCAATTTTCAGTATAATCAGACGGGCCAAAGCAAGGGCATGGCCGCGTTGCGCGGCAGAAGAATCCCGGCCGGATAGACGCTACAACCGGAACTGGGCCCTGCTAGATGCAGGCTGGAATCGAGCGCGGGCGGAGATCAAAGCCCGCTGGCAGACAGCGATTCGCCCTTTGCCAAGCTCTCCCCTCGAGGGGAGAGGAGTTCTTGCAACCTACCGCAGCGGCGGACGGTTGGGGTTTTCAGCCTGCAGCACTTCGGCGGCGTACCGCTTCGGGTTTTGGCTGAATGCGCGCCGGGAGGCATCGCTGGCAAACAGATAGGTTCGGCCCTGATATTGAACGCCAAATTGGCGCTGTCCATCCACTGGCTGCCCCTGGTCCAATGCCATGACGACGTCCTGGCCGGAGATCGCGGGGCTGTAATGGTCGGGATTAGATAGGAACTTTTGCTGCTCCACTGGACCGGCAAACAAGTAGGTGCGGCCACGATGGATGACGCCGTAGCGGCGGTCGCCTACTTGCCATCGCTTCTGATCCGCCAACGTCACCGGGCAATAGCCGTCTAAACCAACCGGCGGAGTGGACGAGGCAGCCTGCGTTGCGGCCGGCGCTGCGGCCGGGGCACTTGCCGCCACTCCCGTGAGTGTTCCCGCGGGGACTGCAGCGATCGGCGCGCCCGTGTACGGCTGGGTGGCGGCTGCGGCGGTCATTGCGGGGGCCGGGGTCGCCGGCCAGGCGAACGAGCCCGTCGGCGAGATTGAATAATTCTGCTGCGGCGGAGCGCTTCCGGCCGTTGCTTGGGCAACGGCAGGCGAGTTGTAGTGCACGGGGCTGGCCGGCGGCGGCGTGTACTGTGGCATTGCGCCCGCGGCTATCGGCGCCGAATTAACCTGCGGGGCGGCGGCAACTGCGGGATTAGCCACTGGCGCCTGGGTCGCAGGCGCTGTGGCGGTTGGCACGGGCGTGGTCGCTACGGCGCCGCTGGCCGTGGGAAATCGACGGAAATAGTCGGAATATCGGTCGTCGCTATAGGCTGGATTGGCCGGCGCTTTTGCTGGCTGAACGGCAGTGACTGCCGCTTGAGCAGGCTGGGCCAAGGGCTGCGATGCTGGTTGCTGCGCCGGCGGTTGGACGGCCCATGCTGGGTTGTTTACCACCGGCTGATTCAAGGTCGAAGTCTGCGGGATCGGGGCGGTCGCGGGCGCCGCATTAAGCGGGGGCGCAACGTACGGTTGAGCCGCAGCCACATTGGCCACCGGCGCGGCGGCGTTTGGAGCGCCCGTCAGTTGCGTTGCTGATCCGGCGCCGCTGGCGGCGATGTTCAATTGCTGAAGATAAGCATCCGGCGTGAGCGGGCATTTCATCCGGCCGACAATTTGGCCGGCCGGAGTAATGATCAAATCCGTGGGCAAACGATCGACGCCGTATTGCCGGGTGGTCGTGGGAAAATCGTCGGAGTTCAGCTTCAGCGGCACAAACCGCGCATCGATGGCCTGTTGCACTTGCGGCTGGCTGTAAACATCCTTTTCCAGTTGCACGCATTCGCGGCACGAGGGGGCCCAAAAATGGACCAAGATCAGCCGGTTGGTCTGCGCCGCCACGCGCTTGGCATCGTCCAGCGTGGGTTGCCATTTCAAGCCCGTCGTTGCAGTGGCGGGCTGACCTTTGGCGAGCGAAACTTGGCGCGAAACGACCACGCAGACAAGCATGGCCACCAGAATAGAAATCCAGTGCCGACGGACCATGATCACTTCCCCCCGTATCGCATACTTTCTTGGCGATAGCACGACCCGCGAAACTTCCGAACGGAATGGGTCGGGGCGCGACAATGCACCCTGTCCGCTTATCGGTCGGCTGGCTGGCCCGGGTCGTGTAAAAAATGCCGTTGGGGACGAGATTGCCGATTTTCCCGCAAAATCCATGGGGGAAGGAACGCCCGGACGGTTGGCACGAGGGGCAGGGAAAAATTCCCTAAATTTCCCTGTCCCACTCGATCCACCGCTTGACATGCGCCGAACAATGAATATGATTTGGTGCAGTTAGAGCGTTTCTGCCTCGCAGATAGGCGCAACTGGCCGCAACGGGTTAATCTCGCGGCCGCTTCCCGTGTAGCGAACAATCGTCGCGGGGAAATTGCACGCTTCTTGATCTGACCGCTCGTGTGCTTCCGCCATAGGATTGTGGTTTTATCCCTGATACATAGGGTTTTAGACGCGTGGCGGCTGCTTTGGGCTAAGTCGCAGGCAAGCAACATGGTTGCCCGCAGGTAGAAGGTTTCGTGGAAGACCCTCGGGTATTTTCCGAGAAGTCTTGGTACGCCTCGGTGGTTGTGCGTGGCTTTGAAAGCGCGCCGGCCGGGGGCACCTCGCCGCTATAAGTTTTTACGGATTTCGTCCTCCGACGAAGGTTTCGTCCCGACGGAAATTGATCTGTTTAAATCTGTCTGTGCGAGCGCTGGGTCTTAAGCCCGGCGACTACTCCATCCATGTTGGATTGGGATCCAACTCCTGGCGCCGGGATCGGCGCAGTTTTGGTTTGTTCTAGGTGAGCTATGGGAAAGAAGCGCAAGGGTGGCGGTTTTGGGGGTGGCGGCCGTGGTCGCGGCCGAGGTGGTTACGGTGGTGGTCGCGGGGGCGGCGGCTACATGAATGGCCGCTACGGCGGTGGAGGCGGCAGACGCTATCCTCCGCAGAACGATCTGGGCCCCCGTCCCTCGATGCAGGAGGCCGACATTCCTGAAGGCCAGGAAATGGGACCTCCGGAACCCGGCGCGGGCGTGCTCGAGCTGCACCCCAACGGCTACGGCTTTCTGCGCAGCCTAAGCAACAATCTCTCCCGCGAGCGCACCGATCCGTTCGTGCCCGGCACGATGATCGAAAAATTCCGGCTCCGCGAAGGCGTGCTGATCAACGGCATGGTGCAACACAGCCGCCGTCAGCAGGGCCCGCGATTGAAAGAAATCCTGGACATCGACGGGATGAAGCCGGAAGACTATCCCACGGTCAAAGATTTCGATCAGCTTACGCCCATCAATCCGGAAAGCTGGCTGCAGTTGGAAACCGGCCAGCAGCCGCTGACGACCCGGATCATGGACATGCTGACGCCGATCGGCAAAGGGCAGCGAGCTTTGATCGTCGCCCCGCCGCGCACCGGCAAGACAATTCTATTGCAGCAGATCAGCCAGTCGATTTCGCAGAACTATCCCGACATGCACCTGGTGATGCTGCTGATCGACGAGCGGCCTGAAGAAGTGACCGACATGCGCCGCAGCGTCAAAGGCGATGTGATCGCCAGTAGTTTGGATCGCGACGTAGAAAGCCACGTGCGGCTAGCACAACTGGTGCTTGAGCGCGCGAAGCGTTTGGCCGAAATGGGCAAAGATGTGTTCTTGCTTTTGGACTCGATCACGCGCATGGCCCGGGCGTTCAACAAGGTGACCCGCGGCGACCGGACGGCGACGGGCGGCTTGGATATCCGCGCGTTGGATATTCCTAAAAAGCTGTTCGCCACCGCGCGGCTGTTCGAAGAAGGCGGTTCGCTCACGATCGTGGCTACGGCCTTGATCGATACCGGCAGCCGGATGGACGAAGCGATCTTCCAAGAGTTCAAGGGCACCGGCAACATGGAGCTGGTGCTGGATCGCAAGCTGGCCGACCGCCGCGTTTGGCCGGCGATGGACATCACGCAATCGGGCACGCGCCGCGAAGAAAAGCTGCTGGAGCCCGAAACGCTGCACGCCATCACCATGCTTCGCCGCACGCTGTCGACGATGCATCACGTCGACGCGATGGAGCAATTGGTCACGAAGTTGGGCAAGTTCAAAACGAACCGCGAGTTCATCAACTTGATCGCCGGCGCGAAGGCGGGCGTCGAGTAAGGGTCGCGCACTTCAGATTCGCTTAGGCGGCTTTGCGCCACTTGATCAGTTTGCGCAGCGGCAATACCGCCTGACGCACCGCGTCATATCGATGCCGATGCCGCGCGCGGCGGTTGCGGCGATGGTGATCGATCAGTTGGCCGTAGGGCGAATTCTCGTAGGGCGCAACCACCTTACCTATCGCAATGCCCGGCGAGCAAAATTCCGGCAGCGCCCAATCATTGCCCCATTGCGACGGGCAGCGGTAGATCGGCAATTCCCAGCGCTCCGCCAACAGCGAAATGATCGATTGATCGTGCCGGTGATCGATAAACTCCGGATAGTTCTCCATGCCCTGCGGATTGGGCGCGTCGGTCAACAATTGCGGCCGCAAGCAGTATTTCATCCAGGTGCGCAGGAAATCAAAACTTTCGTCGCAGTGCCGGTAGAGCTGAAAGCCGCCCAGTACCTGCTGGGCCCAATGATATCGCGGCTCGTCGCAATCCATGCCTACCAGGCAACTGCGCTTGGTCCAAATGATGTTGTGGCCGTCGTGCACTTGGAAGAGCGTGATGCCACGACCTGCCGAGCAGATTTCCACGACCGGGCTGAGATCGGCGATGATTTCGATCCCGGAATCGATGTATGCCACCACGTCGCCCGGCGCGGACTGCCGCAGCACTTGTTCGATGTAATACGGCTTCCAGAGCCAATAACCGGCGCCGCGCGGCAGAGACAAAATATCGCGGTGCCGCCGGAAAAAATCGGTGCGCTTAGATCGCGCTCCCGATAGGCGCGAATTTCGTCGAAACCGAAACGCCTGGCCGATTGCACGAGCCAGCGCTGCGGCATCGCGAATTTTCGGTTGGCGTAGCTGACCAGCCACAATTTCATGGCGTGCTTCAATTCTAAGCGGTGCGCGCGATTCTCAATTGGCCGGCCGATCGACGCGGCAAGGTCTGGCTGACGATGTACAAGGGGCGCTGTTTGATCTCTCGATAGATTCGCCCCACGTATTCGCCCACGATTCCCAGGCACGTCAACTGCGCGGAGGCAAATAAGGAAACCGCCAGCGCCAGCCACGCCGTTGCCGAAGGTGTCGCGCCGACGAATGCCGCGGCCACCAGCCCTCCGCCCGCCAACAGCGTTACCAGCAACGTGATCAACCCCAGACACGTGGCCAATCGCAAGGGGGCCATCGAGAAGGAAAGAATGGCGTCGGCCGCCAGGCGCACCAGTTTGCGAAACGGATACTTGCTCTCGCCGGCAAACCGCTCGCTTCTGCGATACGAAAGTGGAATCTGCCTGAATCCCGCCCAGCTAATCATTCCGCGCAAATAGCGATCGTGCTCCGGCATTTTGCGCAGCGCATCGACCACTTGCCGGTCCAACAGGCGGAAATCGCCGGAGTCCATCGGCATCGGCGTATCGGAGCACCAGCGCATGAAACGATAGAACAATCGGATGGCGGCCAATCGCAATCGCGGCTCGCCGGGCCGCTCGATCCGCTGGCCGTAAACCACTTGATAACCCTCTTTCCACAACTGCACCATTTGCGGAATGGCGTGCGGCGGATCTTGCAAATCGGCGTCGATCACCACCACCGCGTCTCCGCCGGCCTGTTCGATGCCCGCGGTGACGGCCATCTGATGGCCAAAATTCCGGGCGAACTCCACGACGCAGACGCGCGAATCTTCGGTGTGCAATCGCTCCAACAGCGTGCCGGTTCGATCGGTGCTGCCGTCGTTGACGTACACGATCTCCGCGTCGCAATCGATCGTCGCCAGCGCCGCCACTAGCCGGCGATGCGTGGTCTCGAGCACCTCCTCCTCGTTGAAGCAGGGCACGACCACCGAGATCAGCGGACGCAGTGATTTGATGGCCATGAAAGGATTCCCGATCGCTATTGTCGCGCGGTCCGCACTGAATCGCTTTTTGCCGCAGCCTGGCCCTGCGGCAACATGCGCCCAAGATTACGCCGCTCACCGGCTTGTCGGTCCGATCCGGATCGCAGGGCAAAAAGGCGACCCGTTCCCAGGCGAACGGCAAGGCGCCCTGCGCAGGCGGCGCCGGCAATCCGGGTCCGTACGACCGCCACTCGGCGGTGTCGCCCAGCGACCATTCCATGAAAAAGTACGTAACGTCAGGCGGCACGTCGCCGGGTTTTTGCGGCCACGAGACGCACTTGATCGGTTTTCCGTAATACCAGACAAATCGATGATGAATCGGACCGAGGCTGACAATGTGCTCCGGATCCGGAATCAATTGTTTGAACTCAGCGATCGGGCCATGCAGATCGTTGGCCTTTCGCTGGAACACATTCATCACGGGTCCGCTGAAGCAAAGCCCCAGTGAAGCTGCGACGGCGAGCACGCCGATTTCAACCGCCAATTCTCCCGCGGTGCGCCGCGACCAGAGCAGCACCGCGGCAATCGCCGCCGCGACTGCGAGAGCAACTACGGCGAACGCGGGCGTTTGGCGCACCACCGCGACCAATCCGGTCGGATGCGGGATCAAGCTGACGACCAGCATCGCGCCGGCGCCCACCAGGCAGACGACTGCCATTCCGATCAGGAAAATATTCCAGCGTCTCCGCGGCAATGAACCGACTTCCGCCGCCGAGCAGCGCTCGACAAACCAGCCGACCGCCACCGCGACCAGCGGATACAGCGGCATGAAATAGCGGCCGCGGGCGTTGACCGCCGCCAACAAACTGACGTACGGCAGCACCGCCGCCGAGGCGATGAATACGATCTGTTGCGGCGGCCGGCCCAACGTGCGCCGCACGGCCGGCCACACGACTCCCAAAAGCAGAATCGACCACGGGAGCATGCAGCCCAACAATTCCACCGGAAATTTGAAGACGTGCAGCAGAAGCCCGTCGGCTCCAAATCGCCGCGTGACGGTGCTCGTCCAAATTCCCAGCGCCGTGTCCCAATTCGTCGCCTTGTAGAACGGAATCCACCACGCGCTGATCACCAGCGCCAGGCAACCCAAGCCCAGCAGATGTCCCCAGCAGAAAATCCAGCGCCAGTCGCGGCGGATCAGCAAGAACACGCCCGCCGCCGCCGCGAAGTACATCGGGGCTTGAATTCCCTTTTCCAGCGCCGCCAAGCCTGCCAGGCTATAGCCGATTGCCCACGCCGCCGCCCGAGAGCCGCCGCGCAGGTACATGGCGTGCCAACTCAGCATCGCGCCGGCGACCAGGAGCGTGTACAGCGACTCGTTCTCGCCCAGCCGGCCGAGTTGCAGCACTTGCAAGAGCGACGCGAAGGCAGCCCCGGCCGCCAAAGCGCCGGTTGGCGTGAGAAAAGTTCGAGCGTAGAAATAGGTGATGAGCGTGGTGAGCAGCATTGCCATCACGCTGGGCAGCCGAATGGCAACCACGTCCATCGTGCCGCGCACCAAGGCGACCGCGGCCATCGACCAGCTTGCCAACGGCGGCCGATCGACATAAACAATTTCCTGTTGGCGCGGCACGACCCAATCGCCGGAGCGAATCATGTGATCCGCCCCTTCGGCCCAACGCGTTTCCTCGCCTCGCACCGGCAGCGTCGTGAGCCGCGGAAAATAAATCGCGGTCACTAGAAGCAACAGGGCGAGCAATTGCCACTTTCGCCGAACAGCATCCATGCAGATTTCCGTGAAACGGCACATCGACAGATTCCTTTCTGTCCGTGCAATGGAACGGGCCACCTCTTGGGGGGCGAAAACTATGGCAAAAACGTGGCTATTTCGCAAGACGTTCCTGCGCCTGTCCGCAATGCCAGCATCGGCCGCCCGGGTCGGCGAATGAGCTTTGGAATGGCCCAGGAAACCTGCATTTTTGCCGATGAAATCCGTCAAACGCCGGTGAACATCCAGCGCCTTGCCATGCTTCGCAGTTTCGGCGAAGATCACTCCGAATGAGCCGGTGCTAACAGGTCCCTTCGCCGGCGATTCCACGGGAGCAAGGCATGTTTTCCATCCAGAAATTCTTCGGCCACGATGCCAAGTTTTTCGATCTGCTGGAATCCAGCGCCGACGAAACGCGCGAACTGACTCGCCTCTTGATCGAGCTGCTGAAAGACCGCACCCATCCTCATCCGCTGCACGATTTCGCCCTGGCCCGCGACAAGGATAAATACATCACCGAGCAAATCAGCAAGGAGCTGGTGAACACGTTCGTGACGGGGCTGGAGCGCGAAGACATCGAGACGCTTTCCTATGCGATGTACCGCATTTGCAAGTCGATCGAAAAATTCGCAGAGCGTTTTAGTCTGGCCCCGCAGCGATTGGCCGTCGTCGATTTCACGCGGCAGATCGAACTCATGCAGCGAGCCACCGATACGCTGGCGGAAATGGTCCGGCTGTTGCGGAAAATGCCGCCGATGGAAACGGTCAAGGCGGCCAACGATCGCCTGCAGGGCATCGAAGGTGAAGCCGACGACGTGAGGCTCGACCTGCTGCGCGAAGTGTATGGCGGCAAATTCGAGCCGCTGCAGGCCATGATGGTCCGCGATTTGTACGACCTCTTGGAGAAGGTGATCGACCGCTGTCGCGATTGCGGCAATCTGATCGCGCACATCGTGCTGAAAAACTCTTGACGCACCAGCCAAACTTATGGTGTTGATTTTCGTCGTGATCCTGATCGCACTCGGGTTCGAGTACATCAACGGCTTTCACGACACGGCCAATTCGATCGCCACGGTCGTCGCCACCAAGGTGCTCACGCCACGGCAGGCCGTCGTCATGGCCGCCTGCACCAATCTGATCGGGGCGCTGTGCGGCACGGCCGTGGCCACGACGATCGCATTGGGAATAATCGATCCGAGCGTCGCCACGCAAAAATCGCTGATGTGCCGCCTGTTGGCGGCCATCGTCTGGAATTTGGTCACCTGGCGTGCGGGGCTGCCTAGCAGCTCCAGCCATGCGCTGATCGGCGGGTTGGTGGGGGCGGCGGTCGCCGCGGCCGGCAACTTCAGCGCGGTCATCTGGTCGCAGCCCGAGGGGCCACACTGGTACACCTACAAAGGCTTGCTTTGGAAAGTGATCGTGCCCATGATCGCTTCGCCGATTTCCGGGTTCTTGCTAGGCGTGTTCATCATGGCATTGCTGTATGCACTGCTGCGCAATTGGAAGCCGCGCACGGTGAACGCCGTTTTCGGCCGCGCTCAGATGTTCAGCGCCGCCGGCATGGGATTGATGCACGGCACCAACGATGCGCAAAAGACGATGGGCATCATCGCGCTGGCGTTGGCGGCCGGCACCGCCAATGGACGCCTGGACAATTTGCCCTGGTGGCTTTCGTTCCTCCGCGTTGCAGCGCCCGAGCCGGGACAAACCCTGTCCATTGCCCTGTGGATCAAAGTAATGTGCGCGCTGGTGATGGCGGCGGGCACGGCGTCCGGCGGTTGGCGCATCATCCGCACGCTGGGGCACAAGATGGTCCACCTGCAGCCGGTCAATGGGTTCGCCGCGGAAACCAGTTCGGCCGCCATCATCGGCTTGTGTTCGCACTTCGGCATCCCGGTTTCAACCACGCACAATGTTTCGGCGGCCATCATGGGCGTCGGCGCCGCCAAGCGATTCAACGCGCTGAAGTGGACGATCGTCGAGCGAATGGTGTGGGCGTGGCTTTTGACAATTCCCGTCTGCGGCACGATCGCTTGGATCTTCATGCGCGTGCTTCAGCTCACCGGCCACGGCTGATCCCTGCATCTGCCCGCCGCGAGATGGCATCCCTTTCTCGAAAGCTGCAAACCGCTACACTATAAGAGTTTCCGTCCCAGCCATCCGCGCGCATTCCAGGCCATCAAGAAGTGCTGCATGAGGACGGCATCGCAAGGCGCCGCAGGGAAGATCGAAGAGTTCCGTCGGCCAAACGCTCAGTAACCGGCGTGAGCGGCGGCGTGCAGTTTGGCCTGTTCGTCTTCCGTGAGACCGGCGATTTTGCGCGGATGAAAATAGTGGTCGCGCGTGAGATGCGTCCAATAGGTCATCCCCTCGACGCCGGCTTCCGGCACGTCGATCGTCTTGAGCCAGATCCGAATTTCATCGGCATTCAGGCTGCGCAGCCATTTGCTGGGAGGGCGACCGTGGCGGGCGAGGCGAGTTTCATCGGGAACGTGCGGCGGCGGTTCCACTTTCCCATCCGAATCGTCGTCCACCGGGCTTCGCTCGTCGGATCGCATATCGGCCGGCACCAGGCTTTCGTCGAGATAGCCCGTCTTGCCGGTGTAATACTCGCCGGTGGTCTTGTTCATCGGCGTGGTGATGCCGGTGACTGTCCAGCGGCCGCCGCTGAAGTTTTCGCGCGCGTACCAACGCCACGTGTTGTTTTCGGCCATCGTCCAATGCTCGGGCGGATCGGTTGTCGACGTGCCGGCATCCGTGTCGGCCGACCGCATTGCCGCGGCGGCCAATCTGTCGAGGACATTGAAGTTCAGCTTTTCTGCCAGGCCGAAGAGGCCAAAGCTGACCCAGAACATGAATCGTCGGCGCTTCATAAGATGACTCGCATGGATGCTACGGGCGGGGACGTTGCCGCGACGAAAAGCGGCCGGACCGCTTGGTACATGCCTCCATGCTGCCGCCGGACACTCTATAACTATAGTTCGCAAGTGACTCACAAGGTGGTGGGCTGACGGCCTATGAAACCGCAATTATATTGCGGAGATGCTTCGCGCGGCGCGGTGATCGATTGAGCGCGGCTTAGAAATCGAAGCGGTCGGCGGGTGTATTAGCGCTGCAGAAGCGGACGCATTTTAACGATTGGCTTCTTTTTCGAATCGACGTAAACTACAATCTGGCCAGCGGTTCGGAGGGCAAGCGAATGGCTGGCGGCCACACTGGATATGAAATCTAAGCCGTCCGCTTGCGTCAGCCGGTGTTCCTGGAAAGGCGATTCGTTTCGCTGGCGTTCTCCGAAAGTCCGCAGAAGGGCGCCCGTTTTTCTGTCGGGTGGCTGTACGAACAAAGACCGCTGCCCCGCTTTAAACTACGAAGTTTCTAAGTGCCTGACTCTTGGACAATTCGAGACCAGTAGCCCGCCAACGGTCGATAAGATAACTGGACAAGTATCAGCAATAATGGTATTTCCCCTAGCGCTGGGAGCCTCCTGATAAGCATTATCAACAACTGGATCGATGTCAGTGGATCCGTGGCTCGATTGAACACTGTAATCCCTTACCGATTGGCGGCGGCCAGAATGGACCTCGGCCATCGGTTTGCTGATCAAAGGAGTGAGCGTACAGTTTCAGGCCCTAATTTGCTGGAGGAGTACCATGCAAGGATGCATCCACCAGTCCGATCTGGCTCTCGGGAGCCACACCCATTTCGATGAGTGTCCCGCGGCATTGGCCATCACAAGACTTGTTCGGGAAACGAGAGGGCAGAAGCCCGATCAAGTGTTTCCAACCCCGCTGGGCATTTTCGCCCATTACCAGGATAAGCTGGTTCGCTTTCGCGCACCGCTGGAAGTGATCCAACACATCAACCAGTGGGATCGCTATGAGGAATGTGCGCCAAGGACCTTTGAGTTCGATCCCGTTCCGTGGGAAGTGGCGTACAACGCATAATTCTAGTCGCTATGAGCACGTTGCCGCTGCATGGCACGCAATGCAGCGTGAGGCGACGTAAAGCAAGGCGGCGCGCAACGATGCAAGGCAGCGCGATGCATTGCGTAGCGTAGCCAAGGGCCGTCATCCTCGAGCCCAGATGCCCGCTATATTTATTTCTGCGATTGCAGCTTCTCCTACGCGACCGTTGTGGCTGAGTTGACGCTCACGTTTTTGCGCGGGTGATCAATATTCGGGGCAGCTCAAGGCATGGCGACGTTTTTTCAACCAACGTCCGCTTCAATGCAATCGGTTAAAGCGAGCTGGCCTGCCTGAAATTCGCTGCCACGATCTGCGGCACGCGTCGGCCACGCTGCTGCTGTCCCAAGGCGTGCATCCGAAGATCGTGCAGGAACGGATTGGCCATTCGCAGATCAGCGTGGCGATGGACACTTATAGCCACGTGCTGCCGACGATGCGGCGGGAAGCGGCTGACAGGATGAATGCGATCCTGGCGGCGAGGCGGCCGTCGCAGCAGTGGTCTGATTGCAGTACGGTTGCTGTATTGGGCCGTGTGGATTGCTCCGTCGAAAGCTGTAAACTAAAATCCTGAAAGCCTTTTCGGAGGGTAAGCGAATGGTTAGCGGCCACACTGGAAATGTGGTGCCGGGAAACCGGTTGCGGGTTCGAGTCCCGTGCCCTCCGCTTTGTAAGTTGTTTCGCGGCCAGTCATTGCAACACTCACTTGCGTTTTCCTTTGTGTTCCACGTCACGTTGCTTGTCACGTTTCACTACGTTTTTGCAGAGTCTTCTGGCCTATCTCGCTTCTCAATTTGCTCTCGCTTCGATTGCGGCAATTCTCCGTACAGCGCCTCAATGCTCTTAGGCTGTGTAATCATCGCATCTGCAATGATATTAATTAGCACGCACAACTGCACTGCGGTTTCCGGTTTGTCACGCAGGTCAATCTGCCCTGGATGCACCGCCTCGTTGCCCACCACGCGCACTATATCCAAACTTTGCTGAATTCTCACATTGAGCCCCTTCCTTACGAGCGCCGCGATATCCGCGTTGATGTTTTCGCCAGGCTCCCCAAGCTCCTTGCACAATTTCTGGAGGCACAAGCGAAGCAGGGCGCACGCCCCACGAGCCGATCGTGAAATAATACTTCTCGCTTCGTTATAATCCCCCTTAATCTCTTCCGTTAGGTCCGGGTTTGGCAGCGGTACATTACTCGCGTCTGGAAATACCATCAAACCGTCGTTCCAAATAGAGACACCTTTGCAGTGTGTACAAATGCATGCGTGTTTACCGCTTAGCTGGTGCCAATTCCTGTCAAGGTAATGTAACGTGTACCATCGCTGATCCGAGTATGCGTTGCATATTGGACAATGAAATGCCGGTTGCTGAAATGCAGGCACCGTAAATGGCTGCAGCATAATGTTACCTCAGCACAAGTACATCACCTTATTGCGCAGCTGTCAATCAGACCGTCGCCTCAACCGCCCGATTCTCCCACAGTTCCTTTCCAATATCATCCGCGTCCAGTTCCACGTAATAGCTCAAGGTCGTCTCGACGCTCGCGTGTCGGATTAAGACCATCAGCACAGCTGGCTTCAGTTGCTTTGCCCACCGCGTCCGAAACGACCGACGCAAATCATGCGCACTGGCAAATTTTTCCGCTTGCTTATTAACAACGACGCCCGCTCGCTTGCCAATTTTGGTGACGATCCGCCCCGCCCGCCGGCAAGTTAGCTGCCAGCCCGTCCATTGCCCATTAACTTTTACTTCAACTCAGAGTGTAGAGGCGGCTGGGCTACGGCAGTGATCGGCGTTTTTTGTTGTTGGTGGTTTGGCCGAGCGACTTCAATCGGCGGCGTGCCGAGATTGCAACTCCGCCCTGCAAGAGGTCGCGTTTGATTGCCAGCCGCCAGCAGGCGGCCGCCTTCTTGCGGTTTCCATGCTCTGCGAACAAATCGCCCAGCACGAGGCAGAGCGTGGGAAGACTTTCGAATTTCAGCGCCATGCTGCTCAAAGCTCGGATCGCATCGTCGCGAAAGCCGAGCTTGTGAAATACGAAGGCCGTGTGAAGTTCTTCGGCGATGGGCTGGTTCTCGCCTTCAAAGGTGGCCTCCAAAATCTCGGAACATGCTTCGAAATGCTTCAGGCCGGCTTCGCATTGGGCGAGCATTATTTTCGCGCGGGGTCCACGATCGGAACGCCGAGAAAGAACCTTGAAGACCACCGCAGCTTCTTTCAGCCGCCCGGCGCTAAACAGCGAGTCGCCCAAGGCGAACGCCCGGGCGTAGTTCAGGCTTAGCTTTTGATCGCCAAGCCGGAAGGAATATAAAGTTTCCCGCCGATTGTTTGACAACTTAGGCATAGATGTGCCGCACCCTGGCCAAAGAATTAGGAGATTCCCTTATGATCGTTTACTCGCGACCCACTTTCAACCAGTGGGATATTTCCCACTCCGGCGATCCGTTCAGAAGCTGCTCGCATGTGCGCAATGGTTGCGCCCTCGATCACTGAGGAGAGATGGTCTGTCGGACGACGATTCGCTCCGACGGACGAGAATTCGTTCCGGCTACTGCCGCGTTTGAGATCGCGCACCGCGGAGAATTTTTGGCCCGGCTGCGAACGTCAGAACTCCCAAACCCAACAGCAAAACCGAAGAGGGTTCAGGCACCGGGGTTGCATAGAGAAACCCGGAGTAGGTATCCGACTGGGCGCTATACGAATCCGTGGTGAAGAACGGGGTATCTCCGAACGTCCCGTCGAAATCGACGTCAACCGAGTTGAGGTTAACGGCGATGCTGGGGAAGTACGGCGCCAAATCGCCGCCGGTGGTTTTGAAAAGGAATTGGAAATTCTGCGCACCGTCGCTATTGGCGGCAGCAGTCGCGCCCGGAAAACCAAACTGACAAATCGTGCCGGTTAAGAGCGTGCCGCTGCCTTTGGGAGTGTAGAATTCGGTTGCGTCGCCGGTGATGGTCAGCGTGCCGTTGAGCGGAGCACCGGTTGCCGGATCAATGCTCAAGGCGATGCTTAGAGTGGACTGGCTGCCGATGTCGTAGATGGGATCCGTGAAATTATTCATCACGGCAACTCCCGGATACTGGCTGGAGACCGAGAAGTTTCCTGCGCCGTCGTAACCGACGTCGAGAAGCCAGTTGCAGATGACCATATTGGTGGAAGACTGCAAACTGCCGGGTTCGTCAGGAAAATCTGAAACCCATGCGGCTTGGGCAGCGCCCGCCGTGGCCAACATCAAAATCAAGCTCGCCAGCCAGAAGCCAAAGCGAGAACGGCTGACGTTTCGGGTGCGATTCACGAACACTCCCTCACGCAACGTTTCCACGCGAACGAATACGCTCGACTCCTTCAAGGTACACGCGTGGCAGCCCGGGGGGATTGGATTGCCCCTAAGGCTCGTCGTTTCGTAGAAATCCTACTCTCCGGAGATTCATCATGATATCAAAGGAGTAGGTCGGCACAAGCAATTTTCGGGAAAACTTCGGCGTTTTCCATCCATCCGACGGGTTGAATTTGGGGGGTTAGGGCCGGGTTTCGACGCCGCCGCCCTTAGAGCTCTGAAAGCCTGCTGATGACGTCGGTTCTGCTGGGCATTGCCGGAGCCGTGCCCTGCTTAAGCGTCGAAAGGCCGGCGACGACCGTGGCGTATCGAACCGCTTTGCGGAACTCACCTGGAAAATAGAGAATCCCCGCGGCCAGTCCGCCGGTAAAGGCGTCTCCGGCGCCGGTGGTATCGAGGGGGGTCAGGGATAGCGCCGGGACGCGATAAAACTTGTGCGAATCGGAAATGCGCCGCGCACCGTGATGATTCGGATCACGCTCCTCTTGATGCGATACAAAACAGCCCTGACGGCCCAAGGTGAGGACAACCGTGGGCACTTCGCACTTTCGGCAGAGCGCATGGAGTTCCTCGTCGCTGCGTTGCCAATAGTTCTCACCCAGATCGACGCCGAATAGTTTTTGCAGCAGAAATGCGAACTCGGTTTCGTTCGGGGTCACGATGTCCGCCTGCTTGAGCATTTCGATCGAAAGGCCGTGGTTAATCGGGGCGGGATTAAGAATCGTCGTCACTCCATGCGCGCGGGCGGCGCTGGTTGCGTAGCCAACGGCTTCCAGCGAGCATTCAAGCTGCGAAATCAGAATCGACGCCCCGGTGATTTCCTTTTCATGTTCCTTGATATGAGCAACCGAAAGGTGCTCGTTTGCTCCGAGGGCGACCACGATCAAGTTTTCAGCGGCTGGATTCACCACGATCGAGGCCGCGCCTGTTGGGCAGTCTTTTCTAATTTCGAAGGCCGTGTGCAAGCCTTCCGCCTTGGAAAAATCAGAGACAGCTCGGGCAAAGACATCGTCTCCGACCGCGCCGATGAAAAGAGTGGGAATTTCCTGTCGATGGCAAGCAACCGCCTGATTAAATCCTTTGCCTCCGGCGCCGGTGCGAAAGGCGCCGATGCGAGTTTCGCCTGGCGCGGGAAAGGCCGAGGTCGAAAACGCCAGATCCTGCACGAAACTTCCTACCACCGCGACCTGAGGCGACCGGTCGTCGAGTTGTTCTTGACCAGGCATCAGATAATCTCCGTATCCATTTTCTTGGCTTTGCCATCCTTATTTGAGAAACGATAGTTTATGGTCGCGGTGACTGTTCTTTGGGCGTTGCTGCCTTGCCCGATTGATCAGGCTTGCCGGATTGGTCCGTGAGACTTGCGCGATAGTTGTCCAACCACGCGGCGATCTGTTGCGCCAGCGCCGATTGTCCCTGTTGGCGGGCAAGTTGCGAAGCCCTTTCAGCCGTGCGAATCACGTCGGCCGGCCGCTGAAGCTGCGCGTAGGCAGTCATCAGGTTTGTATAAATCTGGACGTTCCTGGGGTCGAGTTGCAGCGCCAGCTCAAATTCTCCAACCGCTTCTGGCAAGCGACCGGACTTTCCATAGGCAACGCCCAAATCGTGGTGGGCATCTGCAAGATCTGGCTTGAGCCGAATCGCTTGCTGAAATTCCGCGATCGCCTCTTGCGTTCGATTCGTGCTCAGAAGCGCGATTCCGAGATTCGTGTGCGCCGCCGGAAAATTGGGATTGATCGCCAGCGCCTTCCGGTAATGCTCCATCGCCTCTTGCTGGCGGCCTTGCCTGGCCAATGTGATGCCGAAGTTATTTTGCGCCAGGGGATTATTGGGCTTCAGTTCAAGTGCCGTCTGGTAGTGTGCAATCGCCTCGTCTACACGCCCGACGTTGGCCAGCGCAATTCCCAAATTACTGTGGGCCAGCCAGCATGCAGCGTTCTTATCAAGCGTGGTTTCATACAGCGCGATGTCATCGTGGTACATCTGGGCCTGCCGGAAGGTCAGCAATCCGAGTGCAACCAAAAGCCCTACACAAATTACGTTGCCGAACCCGCGCGCATTGGACGGCAGGCGTGAAAGCATCTGCGAGATGCCCGCCGCCGCCAGCACAATCAGCGCAATGCTGGCCAAGTATTGGAAATGATCGGCCGCAAACGCGAACACAAACCAATAGACATTCAAGAAACCCAACACCGGGACGAGCGTGCCGACAAACAGCAGACAAGCAGCCAAGGGTCCGGGCCAACGCAGCCTGGCAATCCAAAGCAAAAGAAACAGGACGACGGTGGCCAGCGGGAAGAGCCACTGCCACAAGACGTTTGGGTCCACGTTCCAACGCGGATACATGAAGATCAGATTCGCAGGCCAAAGCAATTTGCCGGCATAAAACCAAGGCACCTGGCCGGCGATCAAGATGCGTTGGCCCAGGCTCAAGGCAAAGTCGGCGCCTTCGGCGTGGATGTACCTGCGTTCGACCCACGCCGTGAAAATACCCACCGCGATGCCCAAGGCAAACCACGGCGCCAACGGCAGCACGTCGCGCCGCCACGATAACTTGCCGCGCTGCCACCAGAAGATTACCAACAAAGCCGCCGGCAAGGTGGCGGTGACGGTTTTGCTGGCCATCGCCAGCAGATACAGCGCCGACGCGGCGACATAGAGCGACGGCTTGCGCGTTTGATCGAAGTGAAGGTAGACCAGCAGCGAGCCGAGATAAAACACCGTCGATAGGGTATTCTTCTGTTCGGTGATCCAAGCCACGGATTCCACCATGACCGGATGCAGCGCGAAAATGGCCGCGGCGAGCATGGCGCCGGGAATCTTTAGCCGTTGCAAGATTAGATACAGCAGGCAGACCGCCGCAGCATGCAACAACAAATTCACCACATGGTAGCCGACCGGCCAGTCGCCCCAGAATTGGTATTGGACCCAAAAGAAACTATGCAGCAGCGGATAATATTGCTCGGTGGCGCCGACGTCGAACCAAATGCGCGCCAGACCGTCGAGCGACTGCAATTTCGGCTTGGTGACGTAGTCGGTGTCATTCCAGAGCAGCGCCCCGCCGAGCGCCGGCGAGTAAGCGATGAAAATCGCTACGACTATCAGCGCCAATCCTGCCACGATTTGATTTTGTGGCGACAACACCTGATCGTCCGCCGGCACCGACGAGCAAACGCCTAAAGAATCGCGATTGCGTCGAGGCATGGGCAGCCTGGATCCTGGCATTCCGAAAGAAACATGGAGCCCATCTAATTTAATCGCAGCGGAAGCGAAATGCGACGTGCGGCTAGAATAGCGGGAGCCGACGCGCAGCAATGGCGAATCCTTCAACTGAACATCGCGGTGTACGGTTGGTACAATGTGGACGGTTCAAAACCGATTGCCATGGCTACGGTCACTCTTTCCGCACAACTGGTCGACATCACCACGCTGGCCGTTGATGCAATCGTCAACGCCGCCAACGAACAGCTTGCTCCCGGGGGCGGAGTGTGCGGGGCGATTCATCGCGCCGCCGGACCGGAGCTGGCGGTTGCCTGCCGCGAGGTGGGCCCCTGTCCCACCGGCGAAGCCCGCATCACTGCGGGATTCAAGCTGCCCGCGCGCTGGGTGATCCACGCCGTCGGTCCGATTTGGCGCGGCGGCCGCGCGGGGGAGCCCGAGTTGTTGGCCGGCGCCTATCGATCGGCGATTGGGCTGGCCGCCGAACATGAATTGCGGAGCATCGCCTTTCCGGCCATCAGCACCGGCATCTACGGATACCCACTGGACCTTGCCACCGAAGTCGCGCTGGCCGCAACGAAGGAAGCGATCGCAAGTGCGCCGACGATCGAGCAGGTGATATTCGCCTGCTTTGGCGCCGAGATTTTGCAGGCGTATCGCCGCGCCGGAGTCGCCGGGTAGGTGCGCTAATCTGACGGCGCAGCATGATTCGACGCAGAGTTGGCCAAACCCCGCCGCTGGGAAGATATCGTAGCGCTCAGGCGCCGCGGTCGCTCCTAGCTCTGCGCCGCGCCACTCGCCGGCAGGCGATCAATGCCACCCCGCCCAGGCCCAGTAACAGGAACGTGGCCGGCTCGGGCACCGCGACAAAGGTAATGGTGCCGTCGGGAGGATCCAAATAGCTTTCGGAAACGCCGACGTTCACGTTGTTCGCGCCGGGGCCGGCATTATACCGTCCAGCAACGTTCGTGCCGTTTTCTGACCATGCATCATAATTCGGCAAAGAAGACGCTTGAAGAGTCGGCGTGTACCTGAGGAATTCGCCGAAATTCCCGTTCGGCGTGAAAGCGGGAATTGTAACTGTGAACGTGCCCAGCACCACGTAGACATCGCCAATGCCAACCGTTCCGGGTCCGCCACCCGCGACCACCCACCACGGATGACTCCCGCTGGGACCACGATGCGAACTCGACGTATTCGCCAAGGGACCCAAATCACTGCGGCCGTCGCCGTTCACATCATTGATATCGCCGTCTGTTCCACCGATGGCAGCCAAACCGGCATCCATCGCTTGCGCGGTGATGTTGCCGGTCAACGTCGCGTTGCCAAGGTTGGAGTTGAGCACGCTGCTGATCGCTCCCCAATAAACCACCTGCACGCCTAAATCGGTAACGCCCGGGTCATCACTCGTTGCGATCACGTCGACTAGGTATGTGCCTCCGACGGCAGGCACCAAAACCTGGGACGCAGTGCTGGCGTTGGTAGCTCCATGTTCTACGAAACCGATCAGCAGCGATGCATTTGCCGGCGTGGCCGCAAGGAACGCCAATACGCCGGCGATCGCCAAGCGCCGAAGAGTCCGCGTTGTGGTTCGGCTCATTAGCTGATCCTTCGCTGCGATCGGCGCGAGCAGCCCTGCAGAAGCGCAGCTTCTGCGGCAGAACTTCGTCCTACCAAAGAGGGGGAAGAACGACCCCTGAGCCGAAAAGGTTTCTGGCGCGACTGCCACAAATTTTAAGCGAGAATCGATCGACCGATCGCCAACACTCTGCGGCCGAGAGCGACCTACCGCAATGCCCGACTGCTTCGCAGCCGTCGGGCCCCGATCAGACCGAACATTCCCAGCACCATCAGCACGATGGTCTGCGGCTCAGGCACAGTGGCGAGCGCCGCTTGCACAGCCGCCGCGGCGTCAATCCGACCATAGCCGAACGTCTCGTCCCAGCCGGTGGAACCTAAATCGTGCGCCGTGGTTTCCAGAATCGACCGCACCTGACTGGGCGACAAATTGGGATTGATTGTCCACACCAGGCCAGCCACTCCGGAAGCCAGCGGAGCGGCGAAGCTGGTGCCCGAGCCGACGCCGTAGCCGCTGGCTGAACCCGGATCCGTAACGAGAATGTCGTGCGCAGGCGCAGATAGATCGACATACGGGCCCCAACTGCTGCCTAAGCCCATGCCGTCGGTCCAGCGGGCGTCGTTTTCGTCGGTGCCGGAGACAAAGATCAAATCGCTGTACATCTGCATGTCGATGCGAGCGTCGCTATTGCCGGCCGCGATGAAAACCAGCGATCCTTTTGTGGCGGCATAAATTGCAGCGGTGTTCAATGCGGAATAATCTGTCGTGGAACTGGAGATGTTGATGACTCGTGCCCCCTGATCGGCTGCCATTTTGATGCCGGTAGCGATCCAATCCGAAAGGTTGCCGGCTGCGAAATTAGTGATCCTGATCGGGAGGATGGAAAAGTTCCCTACCCCGGCGCCTCCGCTGCCGTTGTTCACCCCCATTGCCGCCACGCCGGCTACGTAGGTGCCATGGCGTAATGCCACCGAGCCCGACAGCACACCGTCCGAAAAAGGCGCCTGGTTCGGAACTGCCGACAGGGGAGCCAGCAAGCGCCCCGTAAGATCGGCCGTGGTGCTCACTACGCCGGTGTCCAAGATCGCAATCGTCACGCTGGAGGAGCCGGTGGTGTAATTCCAGGCGTCCGGCAGGCCGATCGTGCGCAAATCCCATTGATACTGCTGGTAATAGGGATCGTTGGGGGGCCCGACCGGAAAGGGGTCGTCGGCCCGCGCGCCGGCGGGGTAGGCCCATGCCGCAAACACAACGGCAAGCATAACGTATCGCACAGATGCCCTGCTCTTCCGGATTTCCACACGTTCTAAATTAGTTGCACTAGTCCCTCACAAGCGCATGCAAAGGGCCTTTCCGCGATCGCTCGCGGAAAGGCCCTGGGAGATTCTGCGTCAAACCGCAAACTTCTAGCTACGGCGTTTCGGGCGGCAGAAGGAAATCAATCCGACGCCAGCCAAACCGAGCAGTACAATCGTGGCCGGTTCAGGAACTGCAACGGTCGCGAACGTCACCGTGGTGCCAATGTTCACAGAGCCGGTGCCCGTTCCGGTGGCAAACTTACCGCTACGATTCGTGGTCCCGGACGAAGTGATTTCACCCCAACCATCGTAGTTCCCCGTGAGAACGCTTCCTTGAAGCTGCGGAGTGTAGTTCAGGAAGTCGCCCGCATTCGCGTTGGCTGTATAAGCGGGAATCGTGACACTAAACGTGCCGAGCAGTGCCGACGAGGCCAGTGAATAGTGAAGCGGACTGGCACCTGTCTGGATGTGAACCCACCACGGATGCGTACCGCTGGGCGATGAGTGGTTGATGCCGGTATTAGCGACAGGACCCAGGTCGTCGCGGCTATCGCCATTGATGTCGCTGATATCGCCATCGGTTGTTAGCGACGCCAAATCAGACTGCTTGCCTTGTGCAGTGATGTTGCCGGTCGCGCCGTTGCCCAGATTGGCTACCACCGAACTGAGCGCTCCCCAGTACACCTGTTGAATACCGAGGTTGGTAACATTCACATTATCGACTGACGCGATAACGTTGACGGTGTACGTGCCACCAGTGGTCGGCACCGTGACACTTGTGTTTCCGTCCTCGAATCTGAAACCGACGATAAAGGTTGCCTGCGCTGGAGAGGGCAGCAGGGCCAACAAGCTGGCAACTACGAGGGCTCCGACGATCCATGATGTTTTCCGACTCATCTTAAGAATCTCCGCTCTAAGGTGATTGCGTTGACGCTAGTAATTAAATGCTTCAGTGATGCAGAAAGACTTTTCCCACATCAATTAAAGCCGATTATAGGTGGTTTAGGGGTGAATGCAACAATTTTTTCGATTTTTCCTGAAGTATTTTCGAACCATTTAAAAACAGGCTAAAAACGCCAATTTCACCCCCCTTTTGGTCATTAGAGCTGCCACAGAAATCACAGCAGCGGCAGCCCGATGCTTTCGGGGCTCCTAACAGCCAGTTTGATGATCGACTTTGTGCCGAAACCCATGCTCCCAGGCCCAAGGTCTTTGATGTCCGGCGCATCCTATGAATCCACTGCCTGCCAGGGTAGCCCAGGCCGGTTTCTAGCCCTAAATCATGGATTCTTGGCCTGACAGGGGATTTCTATCTCGTCCTTACCCGTGCGGTCTTCCGCAGAATCGGAAAACCGCCGCGGGCTTCGGGTGCCGTAGATTCGCCAAGCAAGCAAAGAGGTTGCGCCACGCGGCGACCTAATCTTCCCCCCGATAAGTCTCAATCGATCCGCTGCCAGCCCCGCCCGGGGCATCGGGTGATGCCATCTTAGAAAGGCAAGCCGCGTGGCTTCCGAGACCGCAAGCATCGGGACGCCATCCTGGAGCACGTACTGGCGACAAGCCGACAGAAACCACTTGATAGAAAGGGGCACGCCATGGGGCAGATCCGCAATGGACAGGCAATCCATGTCTTGATGATCGAGGACGACGAGGACGATGCCCTGCTGACTGGCTCGGCCCTGGCGGAAATGAATCACCGCCGCTTTGAGGTGCTGCCGGCCAAATCGCTGGAAGAAGGATTGTTCTGTTTAGAGCACAACCCGGCCGACGTGGTGCTGTTGGACCTTTCGCTGCCCGACAGCCGCGGCTTGGATACCCTGCTGGCCGTGCGGCGCAATGAAGCCGAAGTGCCGGTTGTCGTGCTTACCGGCCTGGCGGATGAAGCGGTCGCCATCGAGGCGCTGAAGCACGGCGCCGAAGACTACCTGGTCAAGGGAACGCTTTCCGGCGACGCGATCCGGCGCAGCATTCAGCACGCCATCGAGCGCGGCCGCCTGGTCACTTCGCTTGAGCACGCGAACCAATTGCTGACGGTGAAAAACAAGCGGCTGGTGGAGCTTTGCGAAACCACGCACGGCTTTGTCGACAACGTGTCGCATGAATTCCGCACCCCGCTGACGGTCGTCAAGGAATTTGCCTCGCTGTTGACCGACGGCCTGTGCGGCCCATTGAACGAAAAGCAACACCGGGCGGCCCAAGTGATTTCCGACCGGGCTGACGATTTAGCCTGCATGGTTAACGACATGCTGGACGTGAGCCGGCTGCGGGCGGGAATTTTGACGGTTTGGCGGCGGCCGGCGCGGCTGGCCGACGTGGTGCAGCATTTGCGTCCCATGCTCGAGCGGAAAGCGGCACGGAACAACGTCCGGTTGGCCTTCGAAATCCCCGACGACCTGCCGCCGGTGTTTTGCGATGCCGGGAAGCTGAGTCAGGTGATCACCAACTTGCTGGTCAACGCCGTCAAGTTCAGCGGCGACGACGGCCGCGTCAAACTTTGGGCCCGGGCCGACCACCCCTGCCGCGTGGTCGTCGGCGTGAGCGACGATGGGCCCGGCATCGAGACCGACAAGCTGCGGCTGATTTTCGAGCGATTTGCGCAACTGGAGAACGACACCGACTCGAGCACGAAAGGGGTCGGGCTGGGCCTGGCGATCGTGAAGGATTTCGTGACCCTGAACCTGGGCGAAATTTCCGTCGAAAGCACGCCCGGCAACGGCAGCACGTTTTCCTTTGCGTTGGCGCAGGCCGATTTCCGCGCGGCCATGGATTGCTATTTGGATGCCCTGGCGAAACAGGAATCGGATGCCACGATCGCCACGTTCGAAGCGCGCGTCGTGCAGCCCTACGATCGGGCCGTGCTGCCGGTGGTGGACGAGTTCCTGCAGCGCAACTTGCGCCCGACGACCTGGCATATATGACCTCGCCAGGGCAGTGGCGGATGTTTTCCCGCTGCTCGCCGGGGGCGGAAGACGATCGCCTGGAGCAAATCAATCTGGCTTGGGCTGACGAGTGCCGCAATTGGATTCACGGCAGGCCGCCGAAGTTGGAAGTGCGCCGGCGGAAACCACTGCATCGAAACTCTGCGGCAGTTGGCCAAGGTCGCCGCGCCGCCGCATAAGGAAGAACTGGCCCACCAGTCGTAATGTGTTTCGCCCGCCGCCCTTTGTCCCGCCATCACCCAGGAATATAGCCACCATGCATTCCGCTGCAAATCGACCTCGCTGGTTCTCGCTGCAAGGCAAAAGCATCGGGCTGTTGATCGTCCTGGTCCTGGCGGTGTTGATCGCCGGCGCCACAGGGTCGGTTTGCGAAACCCTCAATCTCCTGCGAGCCAATCAATGGGTGGCTCACACGCTGGAGGTATTGAACCAGGTCGAGCACACCCACATGGAGCTGCGCGACGCTGAAGCGGCTCAGCGCGGCTACGTCATCACGGGCGATGCAATGTATCTCGAAGGATTTCGCAGTGCCCAGGCGAACATCGACGAACTGCTTCCCGTGCTGCGCCTGGCCACGGCCGACAATCCGCGGCAGCAGCGAAACCTTCGTCAATTCGAGGCTTTGCTAGTCCGGCGGCTGGAGCGCGCCGCCCAGGTCATCGCGATTCGCCAACAAAGCGGATTCGAGGCGGCGCGGCAGGAAATTGCCACGAAGAAGGGGGTCGAAATGATGGTGGCCACCATGGCTTCGCTGGGAACCATCAAGCACGAAGAATTGGGGCTGCTGGAGAAGCGTTCGCGAAGTTCAAATTGGGCCGCCGTCCGAATGCTGTTCGCGGTGTCGGCTTCCACAATGACCGCACTCTTGCTGTTGGTGCTGGTCTATCGGTTGATACGGCGCGACCGCATCCAACGCGCCGAGGCGGCCGAACGGTTCCGTTTGGTCGTCGAATCTTGCCCGACCGGCATCGTGATGGTCGATCGGGTGGGCCGAATCGCTCTGGTGAACGGCGAAATCGAACGGGCATTCGGCTACAAGCGCGAGGAACTGTTGGGTCAGCCGATTGAATTGCTGGTGCCCCAGCGTTTCCGCAGGGAACATCCCCAGGACGTTCAACGCTACCTGGCCCAAGCGGAGTCGCGAATGATGGGCTCCGGCCGCGACCTGTACGGCCTGCGCAAAGACGGCAGCGAATTTCCGGTGGAAATCGGCCTGCACCCCACGCCCACCAACGAAGGCTTGCTGGTGCTGGCGGCTGTGGTCGACATTACCGAGCGCAAACAGCGCGAGGAAGAAGTGCGCCGCTTCATGAGGCGCCTGGAGCAAAGCAACCGCGAGTTGCAAGATTTCGCCTACGTCTCGTCGCACGACCTGCAGGAGCCGTTGCGCAAAATCCAAGCTTTTGGCGACCGGCTGCAGGCGCAATGCAACGGTGCACTGGGAGACGAAGGCCGCGATTACGTGCTGCGGATGCAAAAGGCAGCCGCCCGCATGCGCAATCTGATCGAAGACCTGCTGCAGTTTTCGCGCATCACGACGAAAGCGCAGCCGTTTGCCGTGGTGGATTTGAACCGCGTGGTCGCCGAAGTGCTGGAAGACCTGGAGGTCCGCTTGGAAACGACCGGCGGCGGCCTTTCTGTCGGCCAACTGCCCACGATCGATGCCGATCCATCGCAGATGCGGCAACTGTTCCAAAACCTGATCGGCAATGCCTTGAAATTCAGCCGGCCCGACGTGCCGACAGCCATTGACATTCGAGCCGCGGGGCTCGGGGCGATCGACGGCCGCCGCAGCGGCGCAGCTTTGCGAAATCATCGTGACCGACAACGGCATCGGCTTCGACATCAAATACGCCCGCCGCATCTTCGACGTGTTCCAACGGCTGCACGAGCGCGATCAATACGAAGGCTCGGGCATTGGTCTGTCGATCTGTCGCAAAATTGTCGAGCGGCACGGCGGAACCATTACTGCCGAAGGCCGGCCCGGCGAAGGCGCCACGTTCGTCGTGACGTTGCCGCTACGTCAAACCAAATCCGAAGACCCGTTAGTCGAGCCGCTGGAAACCGATTCGCCAACAATCGAGGAGGAGACACCATGCCCCAACGTGGACGAAGCATTCAGTTGTTGATGGCTGAAGACGATCCCGACGATCGCTTGCTGGCCACCGAAGCCTTGCAGGAATCGCGATTGGCCAACGATCTCAATACGGTGGAAGACGGCGAAGAATTGATGGATTATTTGTATCGCCGCAACCGCTACGCCGATCCGGCCACGTCGCCTCGGCCGGACTTGATTTTGTTGGACCTGAACATGCCGCGCAAAGATGGCCGCGAGGCTGCGCGGGAAATCAAGTCCGACCCGAAATTGCGCCGCATTCCCATCGTAGTGCTGACCACTTCGCGCGCCGAAGAAGATATCTGCCGCAGCTACGATCTGGGCGTGAGCTCGTACATCACCAAGCCGGTGAAGTTTGAAGGGCTGGTGGAGGTGATGCGCACGCTGGGCTGCTATTGGTTCGACATTGTCGAGCTGCCAGGCACGAAACCGGCCACCGGACGTCAGCGCCAGGGGGCGGGAACTGCGGCAAGGGCCTGAGCTAGCATCCGCAAACAAGAATTGAGCGGCCCGGCCAATTCCGCCGGGAGAATGTTGCCGCCACTGCGGCCAGACCCAGCACGGCCAAGAGCAGCGTGCTGGGCTCGGGCACCGGCTCTATCCGGCCGGCAATGAGCGGACCGGTTTGGCTGGTATAGCCGGTCAGCCACAGCGAGTAGTCGTCGGCGTTGTCCACGACACCGTCGTAATTGAAATCGCCATACAGCCAGCCGCCTAGCGAACCTCCACTGGTACTGCCGGTGAGCCACAGCGAGTAGTCGGTGGTGCTGTCCACGACGCCATTCATGTCAGCGTCGCCGAAATAGGTGTACTTGATCAGCACGTCGGTATTGGTGACTGCGACGGCCCCGCCCGAGTCGGCGCCCACTGGCCAGGTGCTATATAGCGCACCGCCGGAACCGTCGTCGTTGGGGATGATCCCCACGGCCGTAATGCCGCCAGAATCAGTGGCCGCCGTGCTGCTGGTGATGCCCGGGCCGGTCCAAATTGTGCCGCTGGCGTTCAATCCGCTTTTGATCTGCGCAGAGAGCGTCGCCAGGTTGCCGTTGTGCACGATCAGGTTGTTGTCGGTGATATCCAACGTGGCGGTGGGACTGGCGCCGCCGGCGATCGACAGGGTAGGCAATTGCACGGGCCCGTTCAGGCCGGCTTGCAACCGCGTGGTGGCGGTGCTGTTAATCGTCAGGCCCCCTGAGCCCAGGGCATTCACGTGACCGGCCACCAGCGTTCCCGCGCTTACCGTTGTGCCGCCGCTGTACGTGTTGTTGGCGGAAAGAGTGAGCGTGCCGGCGCCGGATTTCGCCAGCCGGCCGGTCCCCGAAACGATGCCCGCCAATGTCGTGTTCGACGATCCGGTGACAGTCAGGGCGTTGCCGCCGGTTGCAATCGTGCCGTTCACTGCCAGGTTGCCGCTGGCTGCGTTGAACTGCTGGGCGGCGCTGAGCGTCAGATTGATGCCAATGGTTTGCGTGCTAGTCGAATTGTTGGTGATGCCGCCGGCAATCGCCAGCGCATTGCCCGAAAGCGTAAAGGCGCCGGCGGTATTGTTGAATGTGATGGAGCCGACGCTGGTAAGACTATCGTTGGTGTTCGAAAGCCGCGTTGTGCCGGCGAACGTCAAGTTGCTGCCGTTGGAAGGCGTTGAAGCCCAATTGGCAGCGGACGACCAATTGTTGTTTGCACCACCGCCTCCCCAAATGATGCCGAGCGGGCTGACGCCGGAAAGCACATAATCGGCGACGACTGGCAAATGGTCGCTGCCGACAAATTGACTACTGCTATTGAATTGCTTCAAGTCGTTGAGCACCGTGCTGGCGTTGGCCAAATCGCTCAGGGAGGTGTTGCCGGCGGCGTTGACGGCACCATTGAGAGCGGTGGTTCCGTTGTTGCCGAAAACCTCGTAGGCGTAAGGATATTTCGAGGATGGATAGCCGCCAGTAAAAGGGTCGGAGGTATCGGGGGCCAATTGAAGGCCAGGCTGATTGAGCATGGCGTTGCTTACCAGTTGGAAGTCGAAGCGGGCGTTCAGCGTCGTGGAGGATTCGCTGTAAAGGTAATTCCAACTGCTGCTGCTATTGGCCCAACCGGTTGCGCCGGTCGGATCAATCGCCTGGCCATTGCCGGCCGCGGTCAGCGTTGCCCAAGCGGGCTCGCTGCTGCCACCGGTGAGATTGAAATCGCCGGAATAGATGATGTGGGCGCTGGAACCTAGGGCATCGGCATCTTGCCGGATCGTCGTGGCTTCGACGTTGCGGCGATTCATGTTCGTCGTACCGCTGGACGCCTTGTAGTGGCTCACGTACATGTAAAAATCTGCATCCGATCCATAGCCGACGGGCCGAATTTGATAGCGCATGGGGGCGCGTGCCGCGCCGCTGGTGCTCGCGGAACCAATTGCCGCCGCGGAAAGCACTTGGACCGTGTGCGTGTTGTAAATCAAACCGTCGGGACCGCCCCCGGTATTAGGATCCGTGGTAGGATCGAAGGCGTACGTGCCAGCGCCGTAGATCGTGTTCAGTGCGTTGACGAGATTTGTCAGCGTCGTGGTGGTCAACTCCTCGACCCCCAGTACGTCGATCGGCTGGGCATTTGTACCAATGTGATGGTCGCCGATCCCTTGAAGCACGGTGGGCAGCCCCGCATAGGACGCGATAATGTTGTTGTCGCTGCCCTGATCGAAGCAATCGACGTTGTACGAGACAATGCGCAGCGTTCCCGCACTGGCCCACGCGATTGGGGTTGGAGAACTTGCCACCGCCAGAGCGGCGAGGCTGAGAAAAACGCGGAAGTGCTTGAATCGCATTTGGGGCGTCGATGCTGTTCCGTTCTAACTCGGCCCCGTTGCGTCCACTGCAGAATAACGTGACAGGACCCCCAACTGCACGTTAATTGTCGATTTCTAAGTCGCAATTTATTATCCGCCGGATTCTTTGATGACCGACAAGCTCACGTGTCGCTCGTGCACGCTGCAGGCATTGGGCGACGAATTGCCGTCGGCGAGTTAAGTCGAATGTCGCCGGCGAATCAAGCGCAAATTAGCCATTGCGAGTCCGCTCGCAGCCAAGAGCAGCGTGCTGGGCTCGGGCACCGGCTCTATCCGGCCGGCAATGAGCGGACCGGTTTGGCTGGTATAGCCGGTCAGCCACAGCGAGTAGTCGTCGGCGTTGTCCACGACACCGTCGTAATTGAAATCGCCATACAGCCAGCCGCCTAGCGAACCACCACTGGTACTGCCGGTGAGCCACAGCGAGTAGTCGGTGGTGCTGTCCACGACGCCATTCATGTCAGCGTCGCCGAAATAGGTGTACTTGATCAGCACGTCGGTATTGGTGACCGCTACGGCGCCCCCGGAGTCGGCGCCCACCGGCCAGGTGCTGTAAAGCGCGCCGCCGGCGCCGTCGTCGTTGGGGATGATCCCCACGGCCGTAATGCCGCCGGAATCAGCGGCCGCCGTGCTGCTGGTGATGCCCGGGCCGGTCCACAGAGTACCGCCGGCGTTCAAACCTTTTTTGATCTGAGCAGTTAGCGTTGCCAAATTGCCATTGTGCACGATCAAATTGTTGTCGGTAATGTCCAAAGTTCCGGTGGGCGCCGTGTCGCCAGCGACGCTCAGCGACGACAACTGCACCGGCCCTCCCAAGTTGGCCTGCAACCGAGTCGTGGAGTTACTGTTGATCGTCAGGCCCCCTGTGCCCAGGCCATTCACGTGCCCGACGACCAACGTGCCAGCGCTCACCGTGGTGCCGCCGCTGTAGCTGTTGTTGCCGGACGCAGTCAACGTGCCGACGCCGGATTTGACCAGCCGGCCCGTCCCCGAAACGATGCCGGCCAATGTCGCGTTCGACGATCCGGTGACAGTCAGGGTGTTGCCGCCGGTTGCAATCGTGCCGTTCACTGCCAGGTTGCCGCTGGCTGCGTTGAACTGCTGGGCGGCGCTGAGCGTCAGATTGATGCCAATGGTTTGCGTGCTAGTCGAATTATTGGTGATGCCGCCGGAGACGGTCACGGCGTTGCCGGTCAAGGAATAGGCGCCGGCCGTGCTGCTGAACGTGATCGAGCCGACGCTGGAGAGCGTGTCGTTGTTGCTGGTGAGCCGGTTGGCGCCGGCGAAGGTGATGTTGCTGCCCGCGGCGGGAGTTTTTTGCCAGTTATTGGCGGTGGACCAATTGTTGTCGCTGCCGCCGCCGTTCCAGATGGGGTCGGGCAGACCGGTGGGAATGACGCCGGCCTGGAACATGTCGGATTGGTCGTTGGCGGTGGCGGCGCCGCCGAGGAAGCCGGTCGCGGTGCCGCCCGCAACCTGAAGTATCTCCTGCAGCGTGCGCAGCGTGGAGGAATGCGTGAAATTTGCCGTGCTTTGATAAGCGTTTCCCTTGGCCAGCGGCGAAATGAGAACGTAGGGAATCGTGAAATCCGAGGTGTCACCCCCTTCCGTCTCGTCGAACCAAATCAGAATCGCGCCGTTATTTTGATAGGCCTGCGAGGACATAATCTGCGGCACGATGATCGACAGAAAATTGTCCCCCTGCGCAATCTGCGCCGAATCGCCGGTGAGATGGTTGCTGTTATACGTAAACCCTCCGCTCAGGGACGTGTGCATGTCGTTGTACTGATCGGGCGTGATCCAGTTCAAACGACTGACCGTATTGTTTGTCAAATCGGTCTGCAACTGTTGCAGCGGCGCGTAGTTCAATCGCTGCGTGTTCGAGGTGGTGCTGTTGTTCCCGCCGTTGGTGTCGGCGAAGAATAGAGGCGGATTGTGCTTGGCAGCATAATTGTACTGGCGCGTGCCGTTGTAAGCGTTCGCCGTCGCTCCGCCGGGCATCGTGCCGCTGAAGCTCGACAGCGGCACGGTCCAACTACTTTGGGCGTTTACCGCGCCGGTAGTCAGGTTCATGTCGATGTCTTCTTGATACGACTTCCAGCTAATGCCCGACAGCGCCATCAAGCCCGACAGATGCTGATTCGTGTTCTGCGAATTGCTCGGATAAGGATCGTTGTCGTTGGTGATGCCGAAATTCGTGCCGGCTTCCGTCCAAATGTAATTCGGCTCCGACGGATGGATGCCCGAGCCAAGGCTCGTATAGTTCGAGGCCCAGGAGGTCTGCGCCGCGTTCGGGTTGTTCGCCGTAATCAGGCTGTTGAGATAGGGCGCGTTGGCATTTCCAAAAATCGCCTGGGTCGAAGTGTAACTGCCCGGCTGAGTGAAATTGTGATTCTCCATCATGATCACGAACACGTCGCCAATACTTGCCGCCCAGATCGAAAGCGGCTGGCCGGTCGCCAGCATTACGGCCGTGGCGGCGATTGTAGCGCGGACGATGCGACGCCAGAGCTGATTCATTTGCCGTCCAACAGGTTGCCGAGACTAGCCTGATTCTAACCGCAAATCGAACCACGGCTAACGATTTGTGACCCGACTAGCCTTCCGCCCGGGGATGCGGAAGCAGACAAATGCCAGACCCAGTGCGGCCAAGAGCAACGTGCTGGGCTCGGGCACCGGTTGGACGCCGCCTGCAATGAGCGGACCGGTTTGGCTGGTATAGCCGGTCAGCCACAGCGAGTAGTCGTCGGTGCTGTCCACGACACCGTCGTAATTGAAATCGCCATACAGCCAGCCGCCTAGCGAACCACCACTGGTGCTGCCCGTGAGCCACAGCGAGTAGTCGGAGGTGCTGTCCACGACGCCATTGAGATCGGAGTCGCCGAAGTAGGTGTATTTGATCAAGTCGTCGGTATTGGTGACTGCGACGGCGCCGCCGGAATCGGCGCCCACCGGCCAGGTGCTGTAAAGCGCGCCGCCGGAGCCGTTGTCGTTCGGGATGATCCCCACGGCCGTAATGCCGCCAGAATCAGCGGCTGCCGTGCTGCTGGTGATGCCCGGGCCGGTCCAGATGGCGCCGCTGGCGTTCAATCCGCTTTTGGCCTGCGCCGAGAGCGTCGCCAGGTTGCCATTGTGCACGATCAGGTTGTTATCGGTAATGTCCAACGTGGCGGTCGGGCTGGCGCCGCCAGCGATCGACAAGGTGGGCAATTGCACGGGCGCGTTCAAGCCGGCTTGCAACTGCGTGAGGGCAGTGTTGTTAATCGTCAGGTCGCCTGTGCCCAGAGCATTCACGTGACCAACCACCAGCGTGCCAGCGCTGACGGTGGTGCCGCCGGTGTAGCTGTTGTTGCCGGCGAGGGTTTGTGTGCCCGCGCCGGTTTTCAACAAAGACAACGCGCCGGAACCATTTTGAATCGCGCCTGCGAACGATCCGCTCGCCCCGCCGTTGCCGACCGTCAGCGCGACCGCGCCAGCCACATTGCTTTGCACGGCGCCGCCTGCGCCATTCAGCGCGCCAATGGTGGGGCTGAATCCGTGCAGGTCGAGCGTGCCTGTATTGACCGCCACGGCGCCGGTGTTGGCGCCCAGCGCATTGACGTGACCCATTTGCAGGGTTCCACCGCTCACCGTAGTGCCGCCGCTGTAGCTGTTGTTGCCGGAAATGGTTTGCGTGCCTGCGCCAGTTTTAATGAAAGCAACACTGCCGCTGCCGTTCTGAATGGTTCCGGAGTACGAGCCACTGCCGCCGCCATTGCCGACAGCAATGGAAGCCGCTCCAGCGACATTGGTTTTAATTGTGCCGCCGCTGCCGTTGAGTGCGCCCACCGTGGGGCCCAATGCATTCAGGTCAAGCGTGCCGCCGTTGATGGTGACCCCCGCCGTAATGGAGCCCAAGCCGTTGACGTGGCCCAACTGCAACGTGCCATTGCCAAGTGTCGTGCCGCCGCTGTAACTGTTGTTGCCCGACAAGCTCAGTGTGCCAGCGCCGATTTTCGCGATTGCGCCGTTCCGGAAATGTCGCCGGCGAGCGTCGTCGTTGACAAACCGGTCACGGTCAGCGTATTGCCGCCATTGTCGATCGAGCCATTCACCGTCAGATTGCCGCTGGCGGCGTTGAATTGCTGCGCGGCGCTGAGCGTCAAGTTCAAGCCAATGGTTTGAGCGCTGGCGGAGTTATTCGTGATGCCGCCGGAGATCGCCAGTGCATTGCCCGAAAGCGTGAATGCCCCGGCGGTATTATTGAACGTAATCGAGCCAGCGCGGGAAAGACTATTGTTGGCGTTGGAAAGCCGCGTTGTGCCGGCAAACACCAAATCATCGTCGTTGGTCGGCAAATAATCCCAATCGGCCTTCGTGGACCAATTATTATCCGTGCCGCCGCCCGACCAGATCACGCTTCGCTGAATGCTAAGCGCCGCGATGTTATTGGCCCAACTCGACGAACTTACCGCGTATTCGTTGATCAGCCAGAAATCTCCCTGGTCATTGGGATCCACTGTCACCGACGAGTAATCGCCCCAACGTTCGTCGGAGCCGCCAAACAGATGATAGCCGTTGGTCAAACCCGCCTGCAAAAGCGTGGCGCTGCCGAAGGTGGTTGTCGTTCCGCTGGTGAAGCCGGTAAAGGCATAGGCACCGGCGCGGCCGGCGCTGCCCGTCGTGCTGTCGCCGGAGCGCGTGAAGCTGATCACTACGTCGCCGTTCACGTTGGCGGCAATCGAAGGATTGTAGTAGTCGAAATGGCCGGTCGTGTCTTGCAACAGACCGGAAGCAATCAAGGTGGGCGTGCCGCCGCTGTTGTAATTCACGCGATACCATTCCACTGCGCTGCGGGAACTTGCGCCGCCGGTCCCCTTGACGGCCTGCACCAGCCAAACATCGTTGCCGACCTGATAACCGCGATATGGCATTCTGCCGTCGCCATCGTCCAACTGGAACGTGCCGTCGGGTTGCGCACCTTGATTGGTCGGAACGTTGAACGTGGGAACAGTGACATTAACCGGCGATTGAAATGTAGCGCCGGCGCTGGCGGTGCCTGTCACGCGGGTGTAAACCAGATTTGTCGAGTTGTTGATGGTCAGGGGCACGCCGATGAATTCGCCGGCCCCCTTGGTCGCAGAGAAATCGACCACGGGCTGCGGCGACCAACCCACGGTCGTGCTATTCAAGCTGCTTTTATTTGCCACGCTGGGCGTGCTCAACAGCAAATCGCTCTTGGGAATGCTGCTGAGCGTCATATTGCGAAAACTTCCGCCGCCGGTGAAATTGTTGGTGCTGATGTACAGCGCGTTGGCGTCGATTCCCACCATGGGAAAATCGGCGAAATTCGATGCAATTCCGGTGTACGAAGTGGCCGTCCAATTGCTCAGCACCGTTGGATCCGCACCCGGCGCGTTGGTGCGCGCAATGAGCACCTTGTTGTTCGTGGTGCTCTCGGTGATCTCGACGGCAAAATAGCGCTGGCTGTTGTAGTCGTAAATGACGTGCGTGTCGGTCAGGCCCGACGAGACATTCTGCGGATTGTTGACTCCTTGCCAAAAAGTGGAGTCCGTAATGTCCAGCAGTGTGTTATGGCTGGTCGTCTTGTCGTAAACGATATACCGGCCATTGATGAACTCGATGAAATGATCAGGGCCGACCGTGCCGTCGCTGTCGGGAGGCGCATAGCTATTTACATTGACGTGGTCGTTAAAATTACGGATCACGCTGACCGTTTGCGCCCAGAGCGGGTCGGCGGCCAAAAGAGCGGCCAAGCCGATTATCAGTTTCGCCAAATTCCTGGCTATCAAAGAAGCAAAAATCATGGGTCGGTTCAATCGATCCTCGGCGAATGCGATCACAAAATCTGAGCAGGGCTTTGAGGCCCTGTCAATGATTTTTTAGGGCGGGCATCATTTGAGACGCCCGCTAACGGCCGATCAGGATAAATACTCCAGCCACAATCGCCAGAATGGCCAGCACCGTACCTATCCCGTTAAACGCCAGCGCCGGCACCAGAACTACCAGTCCAGTCAGAATCAGCCAGATCGCCAACAAAAGCATGCCGATGTTCTTCGTGAAATTCATGGCAATAACCTCCGTGAAAAATGCCGCCTGGTTCACCAGCAATCCGGTCGTCGGATCGCTGACTGGCAATATAGAGAGCCCCGGTCAAATCGCAAAGCGCACTTGCTAATCGCGGCCGTTCGCAAGACAAATAGACGGCCATCCGCCAAAGCCGACGACCCATGTTCTGCACTCCTTATCTGCCGCACGCGCACTTTTGGACCGCGGGTGTCGTCGCCGCCGGCCCGATTGCAAAGTCGGACGCGTGGAAAATCGGAATCCTGGTCGTGGCGCTAACGTGGATTCCGTTGATGCTCGTTGGGCTGTACCTGGTTTGGCGCGAAAAACGGCGCACCCAGGCGCTTCAAAAAATCGCCGACGGCCTGGGCTTCGAATTTTTTCCCACGGGCAATCCGGAATATTTCGCCGGCGTGGCCCGGCTGGAATTGTTCTCGCGCGGCAGCGACAAAAAACTGTGGAACTTGATGCGCGGCACGTCGCGCAGTTTCGAAGTCGGCATTTTCGACTACAAGTACACCAAAGGGACCGGCAAACAAAGTCGCACCTGGAAGCAAACCGTGATCTGCCTCCAGTCCCCTGCCCTGCGACTGCCCGATTTCATGCTCTCGCCCAAGAGTTTCTGGAGCATGGTCGGGGCAATTTTCGGGCATACCGAAATTGAGATCGAAGGCCGCCCGATGTTTTCAAAAATTTACGAACTGCGCGGCAGCGACCCGGAGGCCATCGGCCGTACATTCACCGACGCCACGCTGGAATTCTTCGAAGGGCATCCCGGCCTGTCGAGCCAGGGCGCCAACGAACGCCTGTTGCTCTACAAGCCCGACAAGCGCGTCAGCCCCGACGACATTCCAGCACTGCTGGAAGACGGACTGAACTTGCTGTCGCTAATGCAATCCAGCTAGCCGCTAACGACCCGCTCCGCTTTCATTTCGTCCATCAGGCGGAAGAGTTCGTCGAACTTGCCTTCGACGAATAGATCGCCGATCAGCAGGTCGGTCAGGTGGCCTTTGAATTGCGGATGGCGGCGCACGAAGCGGCCAAAGCTGAAGCCGTCGTAGAATTCGCACACCAGTCGGCGCATGCGGTCCATGCCGCGATTGAAATCGGCTTCCCATTTTCCCAGTTGCGCGGCGGAAGTATCGCCTTTCGCCAAACCTTCGGCGACCGCGTCGGCCGCGAGCGAGGCGGAGGTCAGCGCCAACAGCACGCCGGAGGAATACAGCGGATCGAGAAAACCAAACGCATCCCCCACCAGCACCCAGCCGTCGCCGGCCGCCTGGCGGGAACGGTAGGAATATTCCTTGGCAGCATAAAACTGATCGGCGCGCTGGGCCCCGGCGATCCGCGCTTGCACGCCCGGGCAGCGCGCCACCTCCTCGAAGTAAATCGCCTCGTGATCTTTTCCCGGGCGATCTTTGAACAGGTAGTCGTTGGCTGCCACGACGCCGACGCTCACAATGTCGTCGTGCAAGGGGATGTACCAGAACCATCCCTGCTTATCCTTTACCTGGATCACGAGCGTGGCGCCTTCGTCTTTGCCGGTGTCGCGCTTCGCCCCGCGCCAGTACGTCCACAGCGCGGCCTTCTTCAACACCGGATCCCATTGGCGCAATCCCAGCCGGCTCATGATCACCGAGCTTTGCCCGCTGGCATCCACTACGACATCGGCTGGCACATCGAGTTGCGTGCCATCGTCACTTTGAATGCGCACACCGACCGCGCGCTGCCCCTCGAACTGTACCTCCAGCACGCGGACGCCCTCTTGCACGTCCACGCCATGCTCGCTCGCATTTTCCAGCATCAACTGATCGAACTCGCTGCGGCGCACCTGCCAGGTTTGCGACGACTCGTGCGGCTTGTTGTCCCAGAAGTAAAACGGTTCGGAAAGTTTTCCATGCTGGTTGATGAACTGCACGCTGTACTTTTTGACAAAATGACTGCCGCGCAGCTTGTCGATCATCCCCAGCCGCGCAAGCACGAAGAAGGTTTGCGGGATGAGCGATTCGCCGATGTGAAACCGCGGGAACCGCTCGCGCTCAAAGAGCGTGACCTTGCATCCGTGTTGCGCCAAAAGCGTGGCGGCCGTCGAACCGGCTGGTCCGCCCCCGATTACCACCACGCGCCGAGCTTCTTGCGGGTAATACCGGCCTGTTCGATTGCGGATGGATCGACCATGTGGAAACTCGAATTCCCAGTAAAAACCCTACTCGCAGGCTACCGGATGCTGCAAATTGCCGTCAAGAAACAATCGATTTGGATTGAACAGGGAGAGCTGATTCGGGGTATAATTGCAGCGGAGCCGCAATGATCACTGTCGTGCGAAATCTGATGACCGTCCTGGTGCTTGTGGGCACCGCCATCGATGTGACGCCGCCGGAGTGTTCCAACGGCGCGTCCAAAGCTGCCGCCAATCAGCATCGCAAGTGCCGTTGTTGCCAAGGCGCCAACGCAAGCTGCAGCATGACAAGCTGCTGCTGCAAAACGCCGATTTCGCAGGACCGCTCCAACGCGCCATTGCAGCGCCGCTCTCAAGACGATCGCCAGCTTTCGCCGTCAACCACGGCGACCTTAGCGACCGTCGCCTGCGACAGCGCCACGAGCGGGCATGGCTTGTTTGAACTCTCTCTCAGCGGGACCGCGCTTTCGGTCCCCACGCTGCAAGCGCAGCACGTGCGAATTCAAGCCTGATTCGCGCTCCGCGCTACCGCTGCGCACCTGTGGCAATTTGCCGCCCGTGTGAATCGACCGTGCGCTAATTTCGCTTGGCCTGCAGCGGGACTTCTTGTCCGCAGCCGTGATCCGATCCGAGTTCGACTTCTTCCGCGAGGCTTGCCATGTCGTCCGAACAACCAACTCCTGCCGCATCGTCCAATCCGCAGCCGCCGACTGCGCCGTTACCGCCCGCCACATCCACGCCGTGGCAGCGCGTCACATTCATTCTCAAAGCCGCCGAGGTGCGCCTGCGGTTCATCGCCGTGTTGGTGGCGATCGGCATGCTGATCGCGTATTGGGACACGCTGCAAAACTATTGGGATCGCTGGACGCGCCCGCACGCCGCCGTCGCCGCGGAAAGCGACGTCGAATACTTCTGCCCGATGCATCCGCAGGTCGTTCGCTCCAGCCTCGATCCTGGCGGAAAAGTGCCGAACTGCCCGATCTGCGGCATGCCCCTGTCGAAACGGAAAAAGAGCGAACCGACCACGCTTCCGCCGGGCGTGCTGGCGCGCGTGCAACTGTCGCCGGAGCGGATCCAGATGGCGGGGGTGAAAACGGAGGTGGTCGATTACCGTCCGCTGGTCAAGGAAATTCGCACCGTGGGCTTCGTCGATTACGACGAAAGCAAGCTGTCGAAAATCGTCAGCCGCACCAAAGGCTACATCGAAAAACTATACATCGACAGAACGTTTGTCACAGTCACCAAAGGTCAGCCCCTGGCCGAACTGTACAGCCCGGAAATCTACAGCAGCGTACAAGAGTTGCTGCTGGCGAAAAAATACAAGGACAATTCGCTGGCTGATGCCAGCCGGGAGCGCTTGCAATTGTTCGGCATCGATGACAAGGAAATCGATCCCTTGTTGAAGGCCAACGAGGCGCATCCGAGAATCATTCTTCGCGCGCCGAGCTCCGGCCACGTCATTCAAAAGAACGTGGTCGAAGGAGCGGCCGTCGACGCCGGCGCCACGCTGTTTGAAGTCGCCGACATGTCGACCGTCTGGATCGAAGCGGAGGTCTATGAACGAAACATCTCGATGCTGCACGTCGGCCAGGATATTGAAGCCACGGTCGACGCCCTGCCGGGCGAAGTGTTCCGCGGCCAGGTTTCACTGGTGCACCCGCACTTGGAAACCGCCACGCGCACCAATCGGGTGCGGCTGACGCTGGCGAATCCCGAGCACAAATTGCGGCCCGGCATGTTCGCCACGGTGATAATCAAAACGCCGCTGGTCGAAATGGAGCCGTTCCGCTCGGCGATCGACGCCGCCCAACAGCGGCCGACCGCTCAGGACGACGCCACGCTGATCGCTTACCAAAAAGTGTGCCCCGTCAGCGGCCGGCCGTTGGGCAGCATGGGCACGCCGGTGAAAGTTCAGGCCGATTCGCAAACCGTGTTCCTGTGCTGCTCGGGCTGCACGGATGAATTCCGGAAAAATACCGCCAAGTACCTGGCGAAGCTGGCCGCGCCGCCGGCCGACGCCGTGTTGGCCGTGCCCGAGCAAGCGGTGATCGACACCGGCACTCAAACTTTGGCGTACGTCGAGCGCAACCCCGGCGTGTTCGAAGCCGTGGAAGTGAAGCTGGGTGCGCGCGCCGACGGGTATTACTCGGTGATTGAAGGTTTATCCCGCGGCGATCACGTGGCGGCGGCCGGCGCGTTTTTGATCGACGCCGAAACGCGCCTCAACCCCGCCGCGGCCTCGGCTTATTTCGGCGCCAGCGGTTCGGAAATGGGGTCCTCGCCCGCCGCCCCGCAACATCAACATTAAGTGTGCAAGAGATTCAATCTGCCGGAGAAGTGAACGACCAAATCAGTTGAACGCCTTTTCCTGAGTCGGCGGCCTTCGAACAAACGGACGACTCAATTTTTTACAGGAGGTGTGTCATGCGTAGTTTTTGGCTAGGAGTTTCCATGTTGGCGGCGATGGCAGGAACCGCGCTGGCCGCGGATTCCGCCGCCAGTCCCCCCGCGGAACCAACATCCGCCGAGTACATGATCACGGGCCTGCATTGTCCGATGTGCAGTTCGACGATCGAAGAATCGCTAAAGAAAGTGAAGGGCGTTCAAGAAGTAACAGTCGATTTCCAGGCGAAGAGCGCCCACGTGAAGTTCGACGAACGCCAGATGTCGGCCCAGCAATTGGCCCAGGCCATCGCCAACACGCCGCACATGATGGGTTCCGGCATGCACTACGGCGGCATGCTGGTCCTGAGTGTGCCCGACATGAACGATGCCGCCAGCGCCGCCAAGGCCCAGTCGGCTTTGAGCAAAGTGCCCGGCGTCGCGCAGGCGACGGCCAATCCAGAGCAACATACCGTCGTGGTGCAATTTGCTGCCCAGGGGAAAACCACGTCGCAGCAGTTGACGGACGCTTTGCGCGAAGGCGGGCTGAACGCAGCCGCGCCTGGCCATTCCGCCAAGGCGGAATCGCACGCCGCTGGGATGACCGACGTGCAACGGAAAAACCTCGCCAAGCTGTCGCCAGACGACCAGCAGGCCGCCGCCAAACAGGGCGTCTGCCCGATCTCCGGCGATCCGTTGGGGGCGATGGGCATGCCGGTGAAGATCGAACTTGATGGCCACACCGTGTTTCTCTGCTGTGAGGACTGCCGCGCGGATGCAATGAAAAAGAAGGATGAAGTGCTGAAAAAGTTAGGTTTCGAAAAGTAGTGAATCCGAAATCAGTTGCCGCGTACTGTCGCCGAAGCCCAGGGGTTGCAACCCCTGGGCTTGGAGGGACTGCGAACTTTCACCCCAAGTGAAATCTCATGATCGAAAAAATCATCGCCTATTCGATTCGCAATCCGTTTGTCGTCATTGCCGCGGCGATCGGCGTCGCGGCCATCGGGGTGTACTGCCTGATTCGCACTCCCGTCGACGCCATTCCCGACCTCAGTGAAAACCAGGTGATCGTCTTCGCCGATTGGATGGGTCGCAGTCCGCGCGAAGTGGAAGATCAGGTCACCTATCCCCTGTCGGTCAATCTGCAAGGGCTGGCCGGCGTGAAGGCCATTCGCGCCAGCAGCGAGTTCGGCTTCTCGATGATCAACATCATCTTTGAAGACAACATCGATTTTTATTTTGCCCGCACGCGGGTGCTGGAACGGCTTTCGGTGGCTGAAACGTTTTTGCCCGCCGGCGTAAAGCCGTATCTGTGCCCGATGCCACCGCGCTGGGCCAAATCTTCTGGTACACCGTCGAAGGGGGCGGGCAGGACCTGGGCCGCCTGCGGGCGATTCAAGATTGGTTCGTGCGTTATCAATTGCAAAGCGTGCCGGGCGTGGCCGAGGTGGCCAGCGTCGGCGGATTCCCCATCGAATATCAAATCGACGTCGATCCCAACCGCCTGCGCGCCTATGGCGTCACTCTGGGCGAGATCTATTCCGCCGTGGCCCGCTCGAATTCCGCCGTCGGCGGCCGAGTGCTGCAAAAAGGGGGCTCGGAATATCTGATCCGCAGCGTCGGTTGGATCCGATCGCTAGCCGACGTCGAGCGGATCGTCATCAAAAGCATGGGCGGCACGCCGATTTATGTCTCGCAAGTCGCCAGCGTGCAATTCGGCTCCGCCGTGCGCCGCTCCAGCTTGGAAAAAAACGGCAACGAGGCGGTCGGCGGCGTGGTGCTGATGCGCTACGGCGAAAACCCGTTGGAAGTCACCCAGCGCATCAAAGACAAAGTCGTCCAACTCCAGGCCGGCTTGCCCGAGGGCGTGCACATCGTGCCCTTCTACGACCGCACCCGGCTGATCAACGCCGCGATCGGCACTGTCTCGGAAACCGTGCTGGAAGAAATGCTGGTGGCCAGCCTGGCAGTGATTCTGGTGATGTGGCACTTCCGCAGTGCGCTGATTATCTGCCTCACGCTGCCCATGGCGGTGCTGTTCTCGTTCATCCTGATGCGCTGGTTGAACATCCCCTCGAACATCATGTCGTTGTCGGGCATTGCCATTTCGATCGGCGTGCTGGTCGATGCGGCGATCGTGATGGTTGATCAAGGCGTGCACACGCTGTACCAGCGGTTTGGCCATGCGCGCATCAGCGGCGATACCTCCGCTCTGCTCGAGCCGGCGCTGCAAACTGTCGGACGGCCGATTTTCTTCGCCATGCTGATCATGGTGCTGGGATTCGTGCCGGTGTTTGCCCTGACCGGCATGGAAGGACGAATGTTCCATCCACTGGCCTACACCAAAACGTTCGCGCTGATCGGCGTGTCGATCTTGGCGATCACGCTGGTGCCGGCGCTGATTCCGGTGCTGATCCGTGGCCGGGTGCGGCACGAAGAAGACAACTGGCTGGTGCGGCGAGTGATCGAAATCTACCGCCCGACGCTCAATTATCTGATGGATCACCCCTGGCCCATCGTGTGGACCACGTCGGTCATTCTGCTGTTGGGGTTCACCCCCGGCATATCCGACGACACGGTGCGCCGCATTGTGTTAGCCGTGGTGTTGTTGTCCGGCCTGTGGGCCGCGCGCGGCGCCTTGGGCCGCACGATGATGGTCGGCAGCCTGGTCGTGATCGCACTTCTGGCCCAACAGCACATGAAGCCGCTGGGCAGCGAGTTCATGCCGTCGCTGGATGAAGGCACGATTCTTGACATGCCGGTGAGCATTCCCCGCACCAGCATCACCGAAGCCGCGGATGATTTGAAAGCCCGCGACGCGATGTTGCGGCAGTTTCCGGAAGTGGAATCGGTGGTGGGCAAAGCCGGCCGGGCGGAAACGCCCACCGATCCATCGCCGCCGGAAATGATCGAAACCATCGTCAACCTCCGCCCACGGGAATACTGGCCCAAGCGCGAGATGCGTTATGACGACGCCTTGGATCAAACCAGCCGCGCGCTGAAGGCGTTGATTTCGGAGAATTTCGTCCAGCCGCCCGCCGACAGCGAAGCCCGCCACAACCTGGTCAACGACGCCACGATGCACGTTGTGAAGGATTTCGATGCCGCGATGCGCGGTTTGGCGCAGGCGCGAATCCAGCAAATCGAATCGGAAGGCGTGGATTGGCCCAACCGCATCAAGAAACTGAATTGGGAACTCATCGACCACGCGGCCGCCATTTATACCCGCGACATCCTGGCGCAGCTTCACCAGCACGCGGATCAACAAAAACTGTGGATCGCGCCGGACGATAGCGCCACGACCGATCGCCTGGCCGCGTTGCAAAAAGATCTGACCAGCAAATTCGCCTCTCGATTGTTCCTCTGGCAAAAGACGAGCGAGGGACTGGTCAACGAGTTGAACACCACCATCGACATGCCCGGCTGGGCCAACATCTGGACGCAGCCGATCATCAACCGCGTGAACATGCTGGCCACCGGAGTGCGCACGCAGGTGGGCGTAAAAGTGTACGGCAAAGATTTGAACGAAATTCAACGTGTCTCCCAGCAAGTGGCCGACGTGATCAAAAAGGTGCCCGGCGCCGCCGACGTCACGCCCGAGCAAAACGTGGGGGAAGGCTACGTGGAAATCAACATCGACCGCGAAAAAGCCGCTCGCTACGGCGCCAGCGTGGGTGACATTCAGGATGTGATCGAAACCGCGCTGGGGGGCCAGGTCATCACCACTACCGTCGAAGGGCGCGAGCGATTTCCAGTGCGCATCCGTTACGCTCGAGCCTTTCGTGAAGATGAAGAATCGGTGAAAAGTCTGTTGATCAACGCGTCCGGCGAACCGGCAATGAGGAGCAATGAGAACATGCCTGGCAGCATGGGCGGATTGAACAACGCCTCCATGGCCACCGCTCCCGCCATGTCGGCTAGGGCGCCGATACCGTCGGCGCTGCCGGGCGGAAGTGCTCGCGAAAACTTAATTACGCAAATTCCACTGTCGATGGTGGCGGACGTCCGCATGGCCGAAGGCCCCTCGATGATCAAAAGCGAAAACGGCCTGTTGCGCTCCTACGTGCAATTGAACGTGCGCGATCGCGACATGATCGGCTTTGTCGATGAAGCCCGCCGCGCCGTCGAAGAGCAAGTCAAATTGCCCGCCGGCATGTATCTGGAATGGTCGGGCGAATTCGAGCATCAAATGCACGCCCGGCGCACCCTGACGATCATCATGCCGATTGTGCTGCTGGTGATCTTCGTGCTTTTGTTCGTCACCTATCACGATCTGGCCGACACGCTGTTGGTGCTGCTGTTGGCGGTGCCCGGCGCGGTGGCAGGCGGCATGTTGTTCCAATACCTGTTCGGTTTCCCCTTCACCGTGGCCGTGTGGGTGGGCTATATCGCTTGCTTCGGACTGGCCACGCAAAGCGGACTGGTGATGCTGGTTTATCTGCGCGAGGCGATCGACCGCCGCGGCGGCTTGGAAAACATTGCCTCGCTTGCCGAGGTGCGCGCCGCCATCATGGATGGGGCCGTGCACCGCACCCGGCCGAAACTGCTCACCGAAACGACCACGATCGTCGGTCTGGCGCCGATGCTCTGGGCGCACGGCGTCGGCGCCGAAATCATGCAGCCGATGGCTGCACCGGTGTTGGGCGGACTGCTGGTGTCGGACGAGATCATCGACCTTTTGCTGCCGGTGCTCTTTTACCGCATCCGCCGCTGGCGCTGGCAGAAGCTTCACGCTCCGGACGCTGATCGAAGCGAATCGGTCTCGAAAGGCGCGGAGCTGGCCCCGGCGTAATGTTATCGCCTGCCCAAGAATTTCTGATACGCCGCCACGGCCAGCTCGTCGCAGCGATCGTTTTCCGGATGCCCGCTGTGCCCGGCCACGCGATGAAAATTTAGTTGATGCTTGGCGATCAGCACATCCAACTCCTGCCACAACTCCAAATTTTTCACCTCGCCAGTTTTGCCTTCGCGGCCGATTTTGCGCCGCCAGCCGTTGGCTTTCCACTTGGGCATCCATTGCATGAGGCCCTGGCGCACGTATTCGCTGTCGGTGTACAGCTCCACCTGCGAACGTTTCTTGAGCGCCTCCAAGCCCTTGATCACGGCCAGCAATTCCATGCGGTTGTTGGTGGTCATTGCTTCCCCTCCGGCGTGTTCCATTTCCTTCTTGGAGGCCGGATGCCGCAAGATAAACGCCCAACCCCCCGGCCCGGGATTCCCGCTGCACGCGCCGTCGGTGAATAGATGGACGACGGGAAGTGAGGTGTATTGGGGCATCGTTTGTGAATTCGAAATCAAATCAGTTGGATAAAAAGAAGAGGAGAAGAGGAGAAAATGAGAAGAGGAGACTGTCTAAATTCCCCTCTTCTGCTCTTCTCATCTTCTCCTCTTCTAACGTTCCGCCGCAGGCGCCGCGGGGACCGACCGCTCCAGCACGCGCTGCATTTCCTGCCGGCGCAGGCGCAGCAACTCCTCAAGATTATCTTTCACCGTGCTATCCAATGCCGCCTGGCCGGCGCGGGTCCAAGGCAGATGCACGGTGAACGTGCTGCCGCGCCCCAATTCGCTTTCCAGCGACACTTCGCCCCCTAGCAATTTGCACAGCTCTTTGACGATCGAAAGCCCCAGGCCTGTGCCGGAATATTCCCGCGTGATCGCGTCCCCCTGCGCCATGACGGCCGTGCCTTGGCGAAATTTTTCGAAGATCGCGGCCTGATCCGCCTCGGCGATGCCCACTCCCGTGTCTGAAACGGTCAGCAACAATTCGCCGCCTTCGGGATCGCGCTTGGCGCGCACATTGATTCTTCCCCCCTCGGGCGTGAATTTAATACCGTTGGAAAGCAAATTACTGAGGACCTGCTGGACCTTGGCCTGATCCTGGAACATGTCGGGCAAATCCGGCTCGATCTCGATGTCCAGGTCGATGTTTTTGCGTTCGGTTTGCGGACGGAAGAAGTCGCATTGCGCCTGAATCACGCCCTCGATGCGGAAATCGGCCAGGCGCAATTCCATCTTGCCGCTTTCGATTTTGGCCAGGTCCAAAATGTCGTTGATCATGTCCAAGAGCATGCGCCCCGATTTCTGGATATTTTGCACGTAGCGGCGCTGCTTGTCGTCCAACGACTTGATCGAGTCCAGCACTTCGCCAAAACCGATGATGCTGTTGAGCGGCGTGCGCAATTCGTGGCTCATGGTCGCCAAGAAATCGCTCTTCAGGCGGTTCATTTCATACAGCCGCATATTGGCCTGGGCCAGTTCGTCCACCTTTTCGTCGAGCTCGGCGTTAGTGTTCTTCAACTCGCCTTGCGTGTTGACCAGGTGCCGCACCATTTTATTGAACGCCACGGCCACGTCTTCGAATTCGTCGGCCGTGTGAATTTCCGCCCGGGCTTCCATGTTGCCGCGAGAAATTTCATCGCTGGTGTCGCGCAAATGTTTCAGCGGCTTGACGATGACGTAGCGCACGATCACGTAGCTGGCGATCATCGACAGGAACACGGTCATCACGGCGGTGGCTAGAAAGATCGCCCGATTTTTGGCGAGCGCATTTTGCGTGGGGTCGGGCATCACGATCTTCGCCACGGCGATCAAATCGCCTTCGCGCAACGGCGGCTGAGGCGGCAGCCCCGCGGCCGACAACGCGACCGAAGGTCCGCTGGCCACGTGGCAATTAACGCAAGATCGATCGGTGGCATACACCGGCTGGAAATATTGATATTGCCAGTCGCCATTTTCCGCCTGCGCGATGCGTTCGAAGTAATCGATGGTCGGCGACGTCCGGTCCGCGGGCCCGTTGCCCAATTCAGCAGTTTTCGATTCGACCGGCATCGTCAGCGGAAAGTGCTGCACGATTGCCATTTCGTCGTCTTGCGGCCGATTGTTGGGATTGGTGTCGTCGGGCTTCAGAAAGGTGGCGGTGAACGTCTGCGATTGGAGCTTGCTGGCCCAGTGACTGGCCGCTTCCGGACTATCCTTGTCCAAAACCGTCCAGTGCCGTTGCAACAACCCCGCCGTCACCAGATCGTGCCCGGTGCTGCGCGCCTTGTCGTACACAAGGTTTTCGGTCCGGCTGCCGTACCACCAAAAACTGCCGCCGATCAGCGTAAACAAACAAATGGCGAACAGCACGAGGCACTTCAGCTCCAGCCGAGTTTCCCCCAACACACGTTTGACGCTGCGGTAGGACATGTCGAGGGGCGAGTGGTGAGAGGCGAGGGGTGAGTTAATCAACGGCGAGATTTAGATTCATTTCTCATTTTAAGACGCCCCCCTGACCCAAACCAGACCAATCCCGGTCGTCTCTAGCCGGTTGCCCCTCTTCGCTGGCCTCATCTCACATCATCTCCAGCGGATCGACGTCGACGGTCCACACAATTGCGTCGATCTCTTCCAAACCCTCCGCGGCGCGGCGAATCGCAGCCCGCAGCGCGTCGCCATCGGGCCCATGCAATTGCAAGTGAAATCGAAATTGATCGCGCAATTTTGGGAACGGCGCCGGCGCGGGCCCCAGCACACGGATTTCCGGCGTCTCGCCCGAAAGCTGTTTTTCGATCGCCGCGCGCAGCCGGTCTCCTAGGTTTTCTGCGAACATCTTGGTGTGAGCTTCCTGCTTGCCGCGCACGACCAAACGCACCATCGCCGCCACCGGGGGATATTGATGCGCCTGGCGGACCGGCAACTCTTCGCGCACAAACGCGGCGAAATCGTGCTGCACCGCGGCTTGAATCGCCGGATGCTCGGGACTGAAGGTTTGCACCAACACGCGGCCACCTTTGTCGCCGCGCCCCGTGCGGCCGGCCACCTGCGTGACCAATTGAAATGTGCGCTCCGCGGCGCGGAAATCGGGCAAGTGCAGCGCCGTGTCGGCATTGATCACGCCGACCAGCGTCACGTTGGGAAAATCCAATCCTTTGGCGATCATTTGCGTGCCCAGCAGAATTTGCACCTTTCCTTCGCGGAACGCGGTCAGGGCCCGATCGTGACTGCCGTAGGCTTGCATGGCGTCGGTGTCCATCCGCAGCACGCTGGCCTGGGGAAAGCGGGCCCGCACTTCCGCCTCCAATCGCTGCGTGCCCAGTCCGCGGAAATGAATGCCCGCGAATTGACATTCGGGACACACTTCCGGCGTCGGCCGCTGATAATCGCAATAGTGGCAGATCGCCACGTTGCCGGCGCGATGATGGGTCAGGGGCAACTCGCAATGCGGGCAGCGGACCACCAATCCGCAGGCCGGGCATTGGATGTGCGTCGAGAACCCGCGGCGGTTCAGCAGCAGGATCACCTGCCCCTTCTCGCGCAGGGCCGCCTCGATCGCCTGGTGCATCTGCCGCGAAACGGCGCCGCGCGACTTGCGATTGACGAATTCGGTGCGCAAATCGATCGTGCCCACCGCCGGCATCGGTCGATCGAACACTCGCCGCGGCATGTCGACCAAACGATACTCGCCTTGCATCGCTCGATACCAACTTTCCAGCGACGGCGTAGCGGAGGCCAACACCATCGGAACCTTTTCCTCGCGCGCCGCCACAGCGCAACCTCGCGCGCATGATACCGTGGCACGGAGTCTTGCTTGAATGTGGTCTCATGTTCTTCGTCGAGCACAATCAGCCCCAAGTGCGGCGTGGGAGCGAACACCGCGCTGCGCGCCCCGACCACCACCTGCACCTCGCCGCGGGCAATACGTTCCCAATGCCAGTGGCGCTCCGCATCGCGCAGGTGGCTGTGCAACACCGAAACGCTATCGAACCGCGCGCGGAAGCGTTCGCGGGTTTGCGGCGTGAGGCTGATCTCTGGCACGAGCATGATCGCCTGCCGGCCGTAGCTGATCACTTCTTGAATTGCCTGCATGTAGACTTCGGTCTTGCCGCTGCCGGTGACGCCGTGGATCAGGATGGTTTCGTGCCGCTGGGCGCGAAGCGGCTCGAGAATCGCATTGAGCGACGTTTGCTGGTCGGCATTTAGCTTGAAATTCAGCTGCCGCGGCGCGGCGGCCTCGCGCTGCGATTCCGCCGAAATGCGCTGCGTCTTTGCCTGCAGAATTCCCTTGCGCCGCAGCGCCGTAATCGGGGCCATCGTGCATTTGGCGGCGCGGGCCAATTCGCGCGGCTCAAGCGGCTGCGTACTCGTGGCCATATACTTCACGATCGCCAACTGCTTTTTCCCTAATTTCAGTTCTTCGAGCTTGTCTTTCGCTCCCGGGGCAAGCAACAGCAGCGTGATCCGCCTGGTGCCCGCCGACGATCTCACCCCCGCCGGCAAAACCGCTTCCAGCACCTGTCCTAACGGGCACAGATAATAGTCGGCCATCCATTGGGTGAGCCGCAGCATGGTGGGCGGAAGCAGCGTCTGATGGTCGATCACCGCCGCCAACGGCTTCAACCGCCGATGCACGTCGGTCCGCGTCGCCAGCCGCACGCAATAGCCTTCCACCATCCGGTTGCCGGCGCCGAAGGGCGCTTGCACCCGGCGGCCCGTGCCAATCGCTTCGCGCAATCCGTCGGGCACTTTGTAGTCAAAGGGCTGCTCCGGTCCCTCGGGAAAGATGACGGTGGCCACCAACTGCTCGCCGGCGGCGTCTAGTTCCCACGGCGCGGGCTCGGTCTCAAAAAGTTGTTGCTGTTGTGCCATTCTGACTGGGAGGCCGAGGCCCCCGCCGAGCCGCCGTGCATGATAATCCTCGAACCGCTATAACTGCATTAGATACGTCTCGTCGATACCTGTCCATCGGTTCACTGAATCCGTCTATGCGTCTTGGGCTTTTCGGCGGCAGCTTCGATCCGGTGCACTACGGCCATTTGATTCTGGCCGAATGTTGCCGCGAGCAATGCCGGCTGGACACGGTTTGGTTTGTGCCCGCCGCCGTGCCGCCGCACAAACAGGATCAAGCGCTTTCGCCGGCGGCCGACCGCATCGAAATGCTGAAGCTGGCCATCGGCGGCCATGACGTGTTCGACGTTTACACGGGTGAAATCGACCGCGGCGGCGTCAGTTTCACTGTGGAAACGCTGGAGCAGTTGCACGAAGAATCGCCCGACACAGAACTATTTTTTCTGATGGGGGCCGATTCGCTGGCCGATCTGCCCACTTGGCGCGAACCGCAGAGAATTTGCGAGCTGGCGATCCCCGTCGTGGTGCGCCGCGCCGGCTCACCGGAACCCGACGATTCCGCGCTGGCCCGATTCATGTCGCCGGCGCGATTAACCGTCGCCCGGGCCAACCGCGTCGAGATGCCCGTGATCGACCTTTCGGCCACCGATCTGCGCCGCCGCGTGGCCGCGGGGCAGAGCATCCGCTACCGTGTGCCCCGCGCCGTGGAGAAATACATCGAAGCGCAAGGGCTGTATTGCAAATCTGCTTCATAAAACCGGCGATGCCATCGCCGGCTTTATGCCGCTCTGCGCTGCAACTCAGATTGCTGCCCCGCCGCTTCCTGCTCGACCAATGAAGTGACGCCGACGGCGCAGACTTCCGAATCGGCCCAAAGCGCGTTCAGCACCGTTTCCAGTTGCTCGCGCGGGCCCAGAGCGGGATCCAAGAACAGGCACTTCTGTCCTTTAATCACGCAGGCCCCACCCAGGCAATCGTCGAGATATTCCTGGCGGACCTTGTACCCGCTGCGCCGCGCCAAATCGAGCGCCTGCTCCAAAAGTTCAACGGTGGTCATGGTTCCCTCCGTGCTAGCACCCGCGTCTTCTCGAGCGCGGCGGGATTGTATCGCCAAGCATTTCAGTTGCCCAGGCCGCTTCGACGATATCAGTCAGTACGCTAACTTCCCGCGATTAAACAAGTTAAGCCATGCCGCTCCGGTAAATCAGCGGCGCGGAACCAGCCCACGCAATCCGCGTCGGCCGGGCATCTCTAATCGACTTTGCGGCTCAGGAAATTTAATCCACGTTCCAACTATGTCGCACGCCAGCCACGAACAGCCCTCGCTCGAAGAACAAGTCGCCATTCTCAAGCAACAATTGGCGCAAGCGCAAAAGCAAACCGCACTGGGCGAGCTGGTCGGCACCACCACGCACGAATTCAACAACGTGCTAATGACGATTCTCAACTACGCCAAGATGGGCCTGCGCCACAAAGACACTCCGACGCGCGATAAAGCGCTCGAAAAAATTCTCGCCGCCACCAACCGGGCCGCCAAAATCACCAACAGCATTTTGGGCTTCGCCCGCAATCGTTCGCAATCGATGGAGCCGACCGACTTGAAGAAGGTGATCGACGACTCGCTCTTGCTGTTGGAACGCGAAATGGCCAAATATCGCATCCGCGTGGAAACCTACCTCGATCCCACGCCACCGGCGTTGGCCAACGGCAATCAAATTCAACAGGTGCTGTTGAACCTGTTGATCAACGCCCGCCAGGCGATGCCCAACGGCGGCACGATCATCATCAAGCTCAACTATGACGCCGCTGCGCATTTGATCGATTTGGTCGTGCGCGACACCGGCAGCGGCATGCCTCCCGATGTGCTGCACCGGATCTTCGATCCGTATTTTTCCACGAAGGCCGGCCCCGACGCCACGGGCAAAGGGGGCACCGGCCTGGGCCTTTCCGCTTGCCGCGACATCATCGAAGCCCACCGCGGGCGCATTCGTGTGGAAAGCAGCGTCGGCCGCGGCACGGCGTTTACGATCAAACTGCCCGTCGTGCTTGCCGCGCCGTTTTCTCCCGCGCCTGCCGCGGAACCGTCTGTCGCTGTCTCCGCCAGCCAGCCCCCCGTCGGTACATAATTGCCCTCGGTTGGCTTCCGATCGTCTGGCGCTATAATCTGGACGTACGCCTGCGCCCGAATTTCGCGCAGGCTTTCTAATCATCCAGACATCCAAACTAGCGCCATATGCACGTCACCACCGCCGCCAAACCCCGCACGCTGCGCGAACTTCGCGAAAGCGGCTGGGGGTCCAAAACCGTTAAGCAGGAAATTCACGATAACTTTCTCCGCATGCTCGCCGAGGGAGAAGAATTGTTCCCCGGCATCATCGGATTCGACAGCACCGTCATCCCGGAAATCAACATCGCGATTTTGGCCAAGCACGATCTGCTCTTCCTCGGCGAAAAAGGGCAGGCGAAAAGCCGGCTGATGCGCTTGCTCGCGCGCTTTCTCGATGCGGAAATTCCCTACATCGATATTCCCGAGGCGCCGCTGCACGACGACCCGCTGAAGCCCATCACCACGGTGTGCCGGCGGTTTGTGGCCGAGCATTCGGAAGACCAGGTGCCCATTGGCTGGTGGCGGCGCGACGATCGCTACGCCGAGCGCCTTGCGCCGGGCACGAAATTCGCCGACATCATCGGCGAAATCGATCCGGCCAAGCTGGCCGGCGGCACCAGCATGAGCGCCGAGGAAGCTTTGCACTTCGGCCTGATCCCCCGCATGCATCGCGGCATTTTTGCCATCAACGAACTGCCGGAGCTCGACGAACTGGTGCAAGTCGGCCTGTTCAACATTCTGGAAGAGCGCGACGTGCAGATTCGCGGCTATCCGGTGCGGTTCGATATCGACGTGCTGATTCTCTTCTCCGCCAACCCGGCAACGTACAACCGCAGCGGCAAAGTAATCCCGCAGTTGAAAGACCGCATCGGCTCGGTGATCCATACGCACTATCCCAAGGAGCGCGACCTGGGCATCCAGATCATGGAACAGGAAGCCGCGGTGGAACTCGACGGCGCATTCCCCGTCGTCGTTCCGTATTTCATGAAGCAGATTGTCGAGGAAATTACCGTCGCCGCCCGGCGCAGCAAATTCATCGACCACAATTCCGGCGTGAGCGCGCGGTTTAGCATCGCCAACTACCGCACAATGGTGGCCAGCGCCCGGCAGCGCGCGGTGCGCCTTGGCGAACGGCCCGCCGTACCGCGGATCAGCGATTTGGGGCACATCTACGCCTCGTCGCTGGGCAAGCTGGAATTGGACCTGATGGGCAGCCATCAGATGACCGAGCGGCAGGTGCTCGACGCGGTGATGGCCGAGGCGATCAAAACCGTATTCGATGAATACGTCGAGCGCAACGGCCTGGAAGAGATCGCCAAGATCTTTGGCCAAGGCGTGAAGATCGAAGTCGGCGACATGCTGCCGTCGGCCGATTATGCGGAGCGATTGAAGCGCGTTCCGCCCGCGTGGGACAAAGCGTTCGAGGTCAACGCCGCGGGCGATCCGGCGGTGCGCGCCAGTTGCGTGGAATTCATTCTCGCCGGATTGTACGCCACCGATCAAATCTCCCGCGCCCAACACCACGGCCGCGTGGTGTACGAGACCTGACGCCGCTCGCGTCGGCCATCTAACTGTCCGCGCGCCTCGTTCTCGTCGGTGCCCCGCGATTTCTCGGCAGCAACCTTGTCCGTTTGCTCTCTTGGCGCCAAGAATTGATGCGCGATCACTGGACTAGACAGTGGTCATCTGTGCTTGCTTAACTCGGGGCTGCTCAGAAGGAGCTTCGTCATGGCTGGAAAGCTTGCGGGCAAAGTGGCCGTCGTCACCGGGGCATCCAAAGGCATCGGCGCGGAAATCGCCAAACAATTCGCCGCCGAAGGTGCATCGGTCGTCGTCAACTATAGCGCCAGCAAAGAAGGGGCCGAGCGCGTGGTCGCCGACATCAAGAAGGCCGGCGGCCAGGCTGTCGCCGTGCAGGCCAATCTTTCCAAGCCGGCCGAAGTGGCGCGCCTGTTTGCGGAAACGAAAAAGACGTACGACAAGCTGGACATCCTGGTGAACAACGCCGGCATCTACGATTTTCAACCGCTGGAAAATATCACGCCGGAGCATTTTCACAAACATTTCGATCTCAATGTGCTCGGCTTGCTCTTGGCCACGCAAGAAGCCGCCAAGCTGATGGGCACGGCCGGCGGCAGCATCGTCAACATCAGCTCGGTGGCCGCCACCGTCGCCCCGGCGAACTCGGCGGTATACAGCGGCACCAAAGCCGCCGTGATCGCCGCCACCATCGCGCTGGCTAAAGAACTCGGCCCGCGCAAAATTCGCGTGAACGCCATTTGCCCCGGCATGGTCAATACCGAAGGCTTCCGCGCCGCAGGCATCGACGAAAGCGACTTCCGCAAACACTACGAAGCCCAAACCCCGCTGGGCCGCATCGGTAATCCCAACGACATTGCCCCGGCCGCCGTGTTCCTGGCCTCCGCCGACTCGTCCTGGATCACCGGCGAGACCCTGTACATCTCCGGCGGCCTGCGATAAACCGTAGTGAATTGCCGCTGACCACTCTCATCAGGAGAACGAACCATGGTCCAAGCCACCGTTCAACGAAACGACCGCAAGAAGGCCAGCCCGTTGGCCACGCCCACTGATCTGAAGCATTCCGGCGTCGAGGAAATTTGCGACGCGTTGCGGCCGCTGTTGGCCGACGTATTCGCGCTGTACGTGAAAACCAAGAATTTTCACTGGCACATGAGCGGGCCGCATTTTCGCGATTACCACCTGCTGCTGGACGAGCACTCGGAGCAGATTTTCGCCATGACCGACGACATTGCCGAGCGGGCCCGCAAGATCGGCGGCACCACGCTGCATTCGATCGGCGGGATCGCCAAGCATCAGACGATCGCAGATAACGATGACGAGTACGTCGATCCGCTGGACATGCTGGCCGAGCTGCGCGACGATAACCAGCGGCTAACCAAAGAGCTGCGCAGTGCACAAGATTTGCGACGACAACAACGACGTGGCCACGGCCAGCCTGATCGAAGTGTGGATCGACCAGACCGAACGCCGCACTTGGTTTTTGTTTGAATCGACACGGCCCGACAAGCAGCACGTGCATTAAAAGCGGATGAGGGGCGAGGGACGAGGGACGAGAGGCGAGCGAAAAGATACACTCCGCTACTGCTGCGCACCGCGCGCTTACCAGTTTCCCGTTCATCGCTCAATGTTCATTGCTCATAGTTCCCTCGTCCCTCGTCCCTAACCCCTCGCCCCTCCCATGCTCCACCGCCAACTCGGCCGCTCCGGCTTCAGCGTTCCCGTCCTCAGTTTCGGCACCGGCACGTTCGGCGGCGGCGGTGAACTGTTCAAGGCCTGGGGTGAAACCGACGTTGCCGAAGCCACGCGGCTGGTCGATATCTGCCTCGAAGCCGGCCTGACGATGTTCGATTCGGCGGACATTTATTCCACCGGGCGCTCCGAAGAAATCTTGGGCCAGGCGATCAAAGGCCGCCGCAACAAAGTTTTGATTTCCACCAAAGGCACGTTCCCGTTCAGCGAAAACCCCAACGATCTTGGCTCTTCGCGGCATCACTTAGTAAACGCCGTGCACGGCAGTCTCAAGCGGTTGGGCACCGATTACATTGATCTGTACCAACTTCACGGCTTCGATGCCCGCACACCGCCGGAAGAAACGCTCAGCACGTTGGATCAACTGGTGCGCGAAGGAAAAATCCGCTACGTCGGCTGCTCGAATTATTCCGGCTGGCACTTGATGCGAGCGCTGGCCACCGCGGATCGCTACGGCTGGCCGCGCTTTGTGGCGCACCAGGTGTACTATTCGCTCGTGGGACGTGACTATGAATGGGAACTGATGCCGCTGGGCCTGGCCGAAGGCGTGGGTGCGGTGATCTGGAGTCCCTTGGGCTGGGGGCGCTTGACCGGCAAGATTCGCCGCGGCCAGCCGCTGCCGAAATCCAGTCGCCTGCAAAGCAAAGTGGCCGCCGAAATGGGCCCGCAGATGCCGGACGACTACTTATATAACGTCGTGGACGCCCTGGACGCGGTGGCCAAAGAAACCGGCAAAACCGTCCCGCAAATCGCGCTCAACTGGCTATTGCAGCGCCCGACCGTGGCCACGGTGATCATCGGCGCGCGCAACGAAGAGCAATTGAAGCAAAACCTCGGCGCCGTCGGCTGGAATTTGACGAAAGAACAAGTCGCCAAACTCGACGCGGCCAGCACAGTGAATCTCGCCTACCCCTACTGGCACCAGCGCGGCTTCCCAATGCTCAATCCCGCGCCGGTGTAGCCGGATTTGCGTAGAATAGTTGCATGCCCAAGCGCGAGACTCTTGGCGGGATCATTCATACGTACCAGCGGTACGATCCGAAGCGGTTCCCCAGCCCCACGCAGCCGCCGCCGGACATGGTCACGCCTGCCTTCGAGCACATGCTTGCTTTCGGTGAGCTGCGCGAGTTGAGCGAGGAAGAACTTGCCCGGGCGGTGCGGATCGATCCTAGCCAGATCGCCGGGCTGGGGCCGACCATCGAATCTTTGAAGGCGGCGCTCGAGGAGCGCAAACGCAAGATTCTCGAGACGTACGAAACGGATCGCGTGCAGAAGGAAGCCGGCGACGCTTATCGGCAGGCCGGGGAGCAGATCAATCCGCCCAAGAATCTGCGCGATCGCTTTCGCCGCGCGTTCGAAGAAGAGCAAATCCGCGACCTGGAGCGCGTGTGGTACGCGCAGGGTAAGGACAATTCGCCGTTTGCGCGCGAGTTGGTCAAGCTGGTCGATCGGCTGGGGGACAAATACGAAGTCGACGAACTCGCCGGCAAATACGATTTCACCGGGCGCACGCCGATGAGCGTGCCGCAGGCGATTGAAATCAAGGAAGAACTGGAAACAATCGACCGGCTATTGAAGCAATTGGAAGACGCGGCCAAGAATGCGCAGATCGGGATTATCGATCTGGAAGCGCTGGCCGAGTTCGCCGAGCCGGGCGATATGGATAAGCTCGCCCAAATGCAGCGCCAGGTCGAAGAACTGCTGCGGCACATGGCGGAGCAACAGGGCCTGGAGCGCGGAAAGCAGGGTTATCAACTCACGCCCAAGGCATATCGCATCTTCCAGGGCCGGCTGCTGGAGAAAATCTTTTCGCAACTGCAACAGTCGCGCACCGGGCGGCATCAAGGGCCGATCGTCGGCGAAGGGGCGGTCGAGCTGCAGCAAACCAAGCCGTATGAATTCGGCGACAGCGTGGCGAACATGGACATTCCCGCGTCGCTGGTGAACGCCATGCTCCGCGACGGGACCGAACTGCCGCTGCGGATGAAGGCCGACGACATTGTGATTCACCGCACGCGCAACACGCCCAAGTGCGCCACGGCCGTGCTCATGGATATGTCAGGCTCGATGCGCTACGGCGGGCAATACATCAACGTGAAGCGCATGGGCCTGGCGCTGGATGGCCTGATTCGCCGCGAATATCCCGGCGACTTCTTGCAATTCATCGAGATGTACACGTTCGCCAAACCGCGCATGGCCGGCGACATCGCTAAACTGCTCCCCAAGCCCGTCACGATTTTCGATTCGTACGTGCGGCTGTGGGCCGACATGAGCGATCCGGAGATCAGCGAGATTCAAATCCCGCACCACTTCACCAATATCCAGCACGCGCTGCAGATGGGGCGGCAGCACTTATCGCAGCAAGACACGCCCAACCGGCAGATCATTCTGATCACCGACGGGCTGCCGACGGCGCACTTCGAAGGGAGCAAACTGTTCTTGCTCTACCCGCCCGATCCGCAAACGGAAGTGGCCACGATGCGCGAAGGGCAACTGTGCAGCCGCGAAGGGATTACGATCAACATCTTCCTGCTGCAAAGCTGGAGCCAATCGAGCGAGGACATCCAATTCGCCTACCGCCTGGCCGAATCGACCAAGGGGCGGGTGTTCTTCACGGCGGGGAAAGATTTGGACCGCTTCGTGGTGTGGGATTATTTGAACCGGCGGCGGTCGATTGTGGCGTGATCGACGCGCCTGAGTGGCTGGGGTCGAACGAAGTGAGCCCCCAGCGACTAATCTCCGGGGGCTCGGCGGCCTCGACCCCGGCCACCCTATCGCGGCTTTATGACCGTCAGTCGCGCTGATAAGCCGTCACGAGCCAGTGATCGCCCTCGAGTTGGAAATCAACGACCAGGCGGCCGACGTAATTGCGGTAGATGGCCGTTTCGGTGTGAGCGGTGCCTTGGGCGCGCACCCAAAAGTGGGCCACGGCCGTGTACGGCCGTTTCGATTTATCGACGGTGACTTCCAATTGGGCGATCGTGACCGATTCGAGCTTCGCCTGGCCGATCCAGCGCCGCGCTTCGTCGCGCACATGCGTGGCCGAGGGGGAAATGTAATCGATCACTTTTTCCAAGTGATTTTGCTCCGCCGCGGCGGCGGCATCGTAAATCACATTCTGCACGCGCTCTCGATCCGTGACGACCAGATGATCGATGAGCACGGTGAGTCCCATGAACGCTAAGGCCGCACCCGCCGGCCACAGCAACACCAACCGCCCGCTTTTCAGAAAGAATACCAGCAAGAGCATGATCATCATGCCGCCGGCGACGAGAATGGGCGTCGGGTTTTCGGTGAACCAGATGATGGGAGCAGAGTCAAGCATGGTCAAAAGAACTATGAGCGATGAACAGTGAGCAGTGAATGGAATGATGATAATCTTTGCTCATTGTTCCTTGCTCGATGTTCGTAGTTGATCCCGATGCAACTCTGACCAGCGGCGGCGCTGCAGGCGCAATAATTGTATGAATGCCGCGAGCGCGACGAGGGCAAGCACGGCCATCACGGGATAAATGGTGAAAATCGGCTGCCAGTGCGGCACTTGCCCCTGCTCAATCGGTGCGCCCGGTTCGGCGGCCTCGCGCTTCAGGCCGCGCTCGCGCGCGTGAAACTTGGTTTCGATCGCCTGCTCGCGCCGCTCGAATTTGGGCCCGATGGTGGCGATGCCCGCCAGCGCGGCCAACGAAAACAGCATCACCCAAAACCAGGGCGAATCGGTAACCGGCGGCACAGGGGCGCTAGAGGACATGGTGAGCCAACAAGAAAAATGACTAAATGACTAAAGGCCTGAATGACTAAATGATACAGCGATCCACCGTTTAGACATTTAGTCATTCAGTCATTTAGACATTCCGCGATTACCGCTTCTTAAACAACGGGCCGGCATAGACTGCCGATTCGCCCAATTGCTCTTCGATCCGCAGCAGTTGATTGTACTTGGCCATGCGGTCGGTGCGCGAGCCGGAGCCGGTTTTGATCTGCCCCGTTTCCAACGCCACGGCCAGATCGGCCAGCGTGTTGTCTTCGGTCTCGCCGCTGCGATGGCTGACGATGCTGGTGTAGCCGTTGCGGTGGGCCAATTGCACGCACTCGATGGTTTCGGTGAGCGTACCGATCTGGTTGAGCTTGATGAGAATGCTGTTGCCGATGTGTTCCTTGATGCCGCGCTCAAGCCGCTTGGTATTGGTGACAAATAAGTCGTCGCCGACCAGTTGCACTTTGTCGCCGAGGCGCTGGCTGAGCATCTTCCAGCCTTCCCAGTCGTCTTCCGAGCAGGCATCCTCGATGGAAACGATCGGATACTTCGCCACCCAGCCGGCGAGAAACTCGACCATTTCCGCGGAACTGAGCTCGCGCCCGTCGACGCTGTATTTCTTCGTCTTCTCGTCGAGCATTTCGTTGGAGGCCACGTCGATGGCGATGGCGATTTGCTCGCCGGGCTTATAACCCGCCTTTTGGATCGCTTCGAGAATCAATTCGATCGCTTCGGCGTTACTCTTCAAATCGGGCGCAAAACCCCCTTCGTCGCCGACGTTGGTGTTCAGCTTCTTGCTCTTGAGCACGCTTTTCAATTGATGAAATGTTTCGACGCCGGCCCGCAGCGCGTCGCTGAACTTTTTGAAACCCAGCGGTATGACCATGAACTCCTGCACGTCCACGGCATTGTCGGCATGCGCGCCGCCATTGACGATGTTCATCATCGGCGCCGGCAGCAGCCGTGCGCCCGGTCCGCCCAAGTAGCGATACAGCGGCAACCCGCTGAATTCCGCCGCCGCATGCGCCACGGCCAGCGACACGCCCAGAATCGCATTGGCGCCCAAATTCTTTTTGTTTTCCGTGCCGTCCAGCTCGATCATCCGCCGGTCGATGCCGGTCTGATCCAGTGCATCCCAGCCGAGAAGTTCCTTCGACAGTTTTTCGTTCACATTCGCCACCGCCTTGAGCACCGACTTGCCGCCGTACAGCGATTTATCGCCGTCGCGCAGCTCCCAGGCCTCGTGCACGCCGGTGCTTGCGCCGCTGGGGACCGCGGCGCGGCCAAAGGAGCCGTCGGCCAGGGTCACGTCGACTTCGATCGTGGGATTGCCGCGGCTATCCAAAATTTGCCGCCCGTGGATTTCAATGATTTCGCTCATGGTTAAAAGTTTCAGGTGTCAGGTTTCACGTTTCACGTTAGGAAACGGTTCCGCAACCGTTTGCGCGCCCCCCATTGTGCGAAAAGCCGGCCCGCTTGGCTAGCCGCCGGGACCGTCGCGCAGATAGCGAGAAAACCAAAGCGCAGCGAGCACAGAAAACCGCGCTGGAAGCCTAAGCGAGTCGTCGCCGTACGGCCCGCCACATTAGCGCGCCGCCGATGCCGGCCAGCACGATGCTCGAAGGTTCCGGAACGGACGTCAAATGCATCGCTTTGTTGGCAGGCCTCCAGGTTTCGCCGCCATCGAGGCTCAGTTCGACGAATACATCGAAGAAGCTGTCAAATTGGTAAATGCCTCCTCCGAGGCTCGTCGCGGTAAGCTGGCCGGTTGATTGCTGCGTGGGGCTTTCGCGCAGCATCATGCCTGAAGGAAGCGTTCCGCCGGAAATATCCAATTGCAGCATTTCGGTGTCGAACACCGTGGTAAAAGGCAACATGTTATTCGATGTGCTGAGCAGCGCCTGTCCCTGGCCGCTAGCTGTGTAGGAGTTTCCATCGAACGTAAGTTCCACAAAGATGTCGAAAAACGACGTTGTGCTACTCGGCGCATTGTTGCCAGGATCGGGGGGCGGCACGATTCCAGGCGTCGATGGCGTTGGCGTTGGATCAGTAAGTTCGGTTTCGATCAGGTAGTAAGGCTCTGGATGATCTTCCTCGTACGTAGGAAAAAACAGCAGCTCATCGTGCACAAACAGATCCTCTCCCCCCAGCCCAATAGGCCCAAAATTCGGGTAAGCGCGCTTCACCGGCGCACATCAAACAGAACAACATCGCGGCAACCGCAGAAATGCCCAAATTGATAACCTTGCGGCACATTAGCGCCCCTCCACCTGATGAGTGTGGCGTCCGGGGGCATACGCGCACGCGCGGTGACGATCGCTGCCGCCCCTCCGCTGGCGGCATTAGAACACCAAAGTGTACGAAGTGCAATATTATTGCGAAAAGAGTGTAAGCCAAAAAAAGGCTGGCCCCGGCGAACCAGGGCCAGCCCACGGTTTAACTAGCGACTCAGCGTTTAACAACACAGGGTCGCACTACTTGCTGCAGCACGTGCAACCCGGGCAAGCGCAACTTGCTCCGCAGCCGCATTCGGCGCCGCACGGACAACTGCAAGCCGCCGTGCTCTTGGAGCATTTCGTGCAGGCCGGCTTCGCGCCGCTGGACGCAATCCCAGCCGCAGCCAGTGCAGCAACCAATGCAAGCGATCCAAACAATTTGACGATCATGAGAAAACTCCTAGTTCTTGGTAACAGAAAAAACTGAATCACGAACAACGAAACACGTAGCTCGTTGCCGAATCAATTCAGCCAAGAACAATGCAGAATGCGATGCGGTATCTCGGCGCAAGCTCGCCCGGAGAGGAGGCGACCTCCCAGTGCGCCCGATCGCTGTGGCCAACTTGCACCTCCGCCAGCGCCGTCGGCAAAGCGAAGTGCTCGTCAGCAACTTGGAGAGTCGAAATAACTGGCCGATCCGCCGGCTGACTGGTGGGAGAACCGCACCTGCACGGAGCCTTGCCGGTCTGCGCGCTCTTTGCCGCGACGGCATTCTCGCAACATGATTTCGCCGCCGACTTGTGGCTGCAGCACCCGCCCGCCTTCTGGCAGCAGGCGCAACCGCGGATTTCTGAGCCGTGTCCGTGCATCGTTGCGACGTGCCGCAACTGCCGCAGCAGGATATCGGGCCGCCAGGCAGCGCCATCGCGAAGGCCATCACCAACGGCAAAAACTCCCGGACGATTTTTGTATTTCGCTGCGGCATAGCATCCTTATTTTTCGGCACTAGGGACCACGGGTCAATGCAATTTCCCAAAACACATGCCAGCGGCTACGATGTTGCGTTGATGCGAAATGCACACATGCACTCCTAATTGGCATCTGGGTCAACCTTTATGTCGTCTGTCGCGGCCAACCGTCTGCAAGCAGAACCGCTGCCGGAAAATATCAAAAGCACACAGCCCGGCGGCGGACTTTGTTATTCGATCGAATTGGCCTGGGGCCGGCTACGCCGCTGGTATCTGCGCACTTTTCGGCAGGGCTACATCAATCGTATGGCCGCTCTGCGCATCGGCCAGCTCAACGGTTGCCCGCACGAAGTGCTCGATCCGCGCGATCTGAAATTCATTCGCAATCAAACCGATTGCCGCTGGAATCCGCTGGACGATCCCTTCCGCTGGCGCGAAAAAATCCCCTTGGCCCGCTGGGGATTGGCCGAGGTGCAACTGCTGGGCTGGCCGCTGTTGGCGATCACGATCGCGCTGGCCTACCTCTGGTGGCCGGCCGCGATTCTTACCGGCGCACTACTGGCATTGGTTGTGTCGTTCTTCCGCGATCCGCCGCGCTACATTCCCCAAACACCGGGGCTCTTGGTTTCGCCCGCCGACGGCAAGGTGATTGAGATCGCGCCATTGGATCATGACGAATTCGTCGGCGGGCCGGCGGTGCGGGTCGCAATTTTCCTCACGCTGTTCAACGTGCATGTGAACCGCATGCCGTGCGCTGCGCGAGTCATTCGCCTGCGATATTCCCCCGGCAAGTTTCTCAATGCCAGCAAGCCGGAAGCCAGCACGCAGAACGAATCGATGTGGATCGGCCTGGAGGAAAATCAGGCTCCCCATCGCCGAATCGTCTGCCGGCAGGTTTCCGGCCTGGTCGCCCGGCGAATCGTCTGCGATTTGCGGCCTGGAGAGGTGTTCCAGCGTGGCGAGAAATTTGGGATGATTAAGTTCGGCTCGCGGACCGAACTGATCGTGCCCGCCGAGGGGTTCGAAGCGCTGGTGCGCGTCGGCCAATGGATCAAAGCGGGCCGCGACGTGGTGGGCAGATATAGCAGTCGGCTATCAGCGATTAGCAGTCAGCCGGAAAGCTGACCCCCTCGCTGAAAGCTGAGGGCTGAAAGCTTACGCCGCATGAAACGCATTCGCACCGTCGCTGTATTTCCCACTGTGTTCACGCTGGCGAACCTGATCTGCGGGTTCTTTGCCATCGTGGTGGCTTTGCGCGTCGGGGCCGGCAATCTCGCCCCCATTCCCAAAGCGCCCGAAATCGAATTTCGCAATCCCGCGAATTTTGTGTCGGCGCTGGATCCCAACGATCCGACGCACAACATCGTGCTGGCCGCATGGCTCATTTTCCTGGCGATGATTTTCGACGCGCTGGACGGCCACGTCGCCCGGCTGGCCCGCGCCACCGGCGATTTCGGCGCACAATTGGATAGTCTCTGCGATTTGGTCACGTTTGGCGTCGCCCCGGCGTTTTTGATGGTGAAGATGTGTCCCGACTTCGCCTACTTGCACCGCGATGCCACGTGGATCATCGCCGCCGCCTTCGCCGCCTGCGCCGCGATGCGCTTGGCCCGCTTCAACGTGGAGGCGGAAGAAAACGATGATCACCTCGACTTCATCGGCCTGCCCGCTCCCGCCGCAGCCGGCACGATCGCCGGCTTTGCCATCTTCTTTTACACGCTTCGGCGCGAGGGGAATCCGTTTCGCTACGCCGAGGAAATCGACTGGTGGCTGCGCCACACCCTGCCCTTCTTTACACTGCTGCTTTCCGCCCTGATGGTGTCGCGCATCCCCTATCCACACGTGGTCAACCAATTGCTGAAAGGGCAACGCAGCCTGGGCCACATCGTGGCGCTGTTGTTCTCGCTGGTGGTGGTGCTGGCCATTCAAGGCTATAGCGTGCCCATTATCTGCGCCGTGTTCGTACTCGGCCCGCCGCTGCGCTACGCCTGGCAACGCTTTCGCAACCGCCGCGAGCTTCAGGAAGCCGAGCCGCTGTTTTGAAGAAATGCAAAATGCAAATTGCAGCGTGTAGAATGAAGATCGCGGACTCGTCGCCTTTGTTTTCATAATTCTGAATATTGCAATTTGCACTCTTCATTCTCCCCATGTTCACCGGACTCGTCGAAGCGCTCGTTACCATGACCGACGTGCATCGGGAACCGCCGGGAGTACGGCTGGTGTTTTTGCGCATCACCTGGTCGACGACATCAAATCGGGCAAGGTGAAAGTCGGCGACAGCTTCGCGCTGAATGGTTGCTGCCTGACGCTGGTGGCCATCAACGCCGACCGCATCAGCTTTCAGGCGGGCGAGGAAACGCTGAAGCGCACCAATCTGGGCCAATTGCAGCCGGGCGGACAGGTGAATCTCGAGCGCCCGCTGCGCGTGGGGGATGAACTCGGCGGCCATCTGGTAACCGGCCACATCGACGGCGTCGGCACACTGGACTCGCGCAAAGACGACGGCCAGTGGTCCACTTATTGGTTCCGCGCACGAAGGAACTGACGCTGCAGATGGCTAGCAAAGGCTCCATCGCCATCGACGGCGTCAGCCTCACGCTGGTCGATGTGAAAGACGACCGCTTTAGCGTGATGCTCATTCCGCACACATTGACCAATACCACGCTCGGACACTTGAAACCCGGCGACCGCGTGAATCTCGAAACCGACATCCTTGCGAAATACGTCCAGCGGCAGCTGAAAGCTGTTAGCGGTTAGCTTTTGGCTTTTGGCTCTCCCATGCCCAATCAAACCCTCACCTTTCTCAAGCACCGCTTCGAAGAGGTCGGGCTGCGCCTGAACACGCGCCACGGGCAAAATTTTCTGATCGATCTCAATCTGCAAAACATCCTTGTCGAGTCGGCGCAGCTTTCTCGCGACGACCTGGTGCTGGAAGTCGGCACCGGCACCGGGGCGCTTTCCGCGCTTATCGCGCCGCAAGTCGCGCACCTGGTGACGGTCGAAGTCGATCCACGCTTGGCGCAACTGGCCAGCGAGGAACTGATTGACCACCGCAACGTCACCCTATTGCAGCAAGACGCGCTGGCCGGCAAACACACGATTGCGCCGGAAGTGCTTAGTGCCCTGAACCGTCATTTCGACCAATCGCCTCAGCGCCGCTTCAAGCTCGTCGCCAACTTGCCCTACAACATCGCCACGCCGCTGGTGGCCAATCTATTGACGCTGGATCGCCCGCCGGAACTGATGGTCGTCACGATCCAAAAAGAGCTGGCCGACCGCTTGATGGCCCAACCCTGCACGAAGGATTACGGCGCTTTCAGTCTGTGGGTGCAGTGCCAATGCCAGGTGGAACTGCTGCGCGTGATGCCGCCGGAGGTGTTTTGGCCCCGGCCGAAGGTGCACTCGGCCATCGTGCGAATCACGCTCCAGAGCGAGCGTCGCGGGGCGATCGCCGATTTGGAATTCTTCCGGCAATTCGTCCACTGGCTGTTCCTGCACCGCCGCAAATTGCTCCGCGTCGTGCTGGCCGGCCAGTTCAAAAGCCAATTGGATAAACCGGCCGTCGACGACCTGCTTCGTCAACTTAACCTTGGCGAAAAAGCACGCGCCGAAGAATTGCCCGTCGAGCAAATGGTGCGGCTGGCCGACGCGGTGCAAAAGCGCATCGGTTCATCCGCCGCGGCGGATTAATCCCCCACTTGTTTCACTCGGCGGCGACCGTTAATCTACAGCCGTCACCCGCAACTCCAACTTGCATTCGAATTCATTCCAATCGCCTCAGGCACCCACCCATGAAGTTCATCGAAATGCGGGGCTCCACGTTGATGCATCTGTTGGGCCCCGAGGACATCAAGCCTGAGGATCTTCGCGCGGCGGGACTGACCGACAAATGTTTGGTGCGCGTGAACATGCAAGGCGATATCGAAGTGCGCCGCCGCCACCGCTGGGAAGTGATCGGCGGACTGCTGGGCGATTACGAACATCGCATCAAGCAGGAAACTGGGCTCGACTGGGCGTAGCGGAACTGGCCGGGCGTAGGGATATCGCGAACCCCCAAGCTGCCTAGGCGCGGCCAAACAAACCGCACCGTTTCGCTTGCTCACCTAGCAGCAATAATTGCGCAACTTGCGCCTGCTGCCATCCGGCGGCGTCTGACGAATAAAATTGCCGCAAATTGCTGGGCGTAGGAAAATCGAGAAAATCGGCCCCTTCGTCGCCGCGATGGTTTGTAAGCGCTCGCCGCTCGTGGTAAGCTGTTGACTCGGTTTGCCGATCTGCCGATGTCTAAGTGACGCCTACCTAAGCCCAAAATCCATTTCCCCCTGGGCTCGTCCGACAGCGCAGTAAACCCTAACCATGACGGTTAAAACGACTGCCACGAATGATTGATTTGGGGAACATGCAATTCATCACCCGACGGCGTCAAGAAGCGCCTCCGGCAATGCCTTGTGGAGATATTTGAATCGTGCATTTAGACCATTTGCCTGGATCATTTTTCGGCCCTTCCAATCTTGTTGATCTCCTGCGCCATCGCGCGGCGCATCAGCCCGGCGACGTGGGATTTTATTATCTGGCCGACGGCGAATCGGAAGAGATTAACTGGACGTACGCGGAGCTCGATCGCCGCGCTCGCGCCATCGGCGCGTGGCTGCAATCGCTGGGTGTGCAAGGCGAACGTGCGTTGTTGCTCTACCCGGCGGGTTTAGATTTTATCGCCGCCTTCTTCGGCTGCCTGTACGCCGGCGTGGTGGCAGTGCCGGCCTATCCACCGCGCAAGAATCGTTCGCTGGAGCGGATCGAAGCGATCGCCAACGACGCGGAGGCCAAAGTCACGCTCACCACGCAAGAAGTTTTCGATCGCGTGCAAGGCGTGCTGGCCGAAAACCCCAACCTGCAATCGCTGCATTGGGGAACGACCGATCAATTCCCGCCCGGCATGGAGCGCGATTGGCGCCAGCCCGACGTGCATGGCGATACCCTGGCCTTCCTGCAATACACCTCCGGTTCCACGGGCACGCCCAAGGGCGTGATGCTCAGCCACGCCAATCTGATGCACAACTCGGCGCTGATTTGTTATGCGTTCGAGCACACTCGCAGCGGCGTGGGCGTGTTCTGGCTGCCCAGCTATCACGACATGGGACTGATCGGCGGCATCTTGCAACCGATGTATTACGGCAAACCCAACGTGCTCATGTCGCCGATGTCGTTTTTGCAGCGGCCATTGCGTTGGCTGCAAGCGATCACGAAGTACAAAGGCACGGTCAGCGGGGGACCCAACTTCGCCTACGATCTGTGCGTGCGACGCATCACGCCGGAAGAACGCGCCCATCTCGATCTGAGCAGTTGGTCGCTGGCCTTCAACGGCGCCGAACCGATTCGCCCTGAAACGCTGGCAGAATTCACCCGCACTTTCGCGCCTTGCGGCTTCCATGCCGAGGCGTTCTATCCCTGCTACGGTTTGGCCGAAGCGACGTTGATGGTCACTGGCGGGTTGAAAACCGCCAACCCAATTGTCCGCTCGTTCGAAGCCAAATCGATCGAAAACAATCAGGCCGTCGATGCACTGCCTGACGAGGAAGGCACGCGCACGCTGGTCGGGTGCGGCGCGGCGCTATTGGATCAGGAAGTGGTGATCGTCGATCCGGAAACCATGACCAAATGTCCCGATCGCCGCATCGGCGAAATTTGGGTGGCCGGCCCCAGCGTAGCCCAGGGCTACTGGCGCCAGGCCGATGAATCCGCCGCGACGTTTCGCGCTTTCTTGAAAGACACCGGCCGCGGTCCTTACTTGCGCACCGGCGATTTGGGTTTTCTGCACGAGGGGGAACTGTTCGTCACCGGCCGCTTGAAAGATCTGCTGATCATCCACGGCCGCAACTATTATCCGCAGGACATCGAGCAGACCGTCGAGGGCTGCCACCCGCTGTTGCGACCTGCCGCCACCGCGGCATTCACCGTCGACGTTTCGAAGCGCGAACGCCTGGTGGTCGTGGCCGAAATCGAGCGCGGCCGAAACCGCAGCGAAGCTGAAATTGACCAGGTCTTCCAGGCGATCCGCAAATCGATCTCCGCCGAACACGAAATCCCGGCCGACGCCGTCGTGCTGATCAAAGCCGGCAGCATTCCCAAAACCTCCAGCGGCAAGATCCAACGTCATGCCTGCCGGAGCGGTTTTCTGCGCGGGCAAGATTTGGAAATCGTATCGCAATGGCGATCCTGGGGCGAAGCGCCGGCCGCTGCCGCGCAGGAGCCCGCCGCCCAAGCGAAGGATGACGCTGCGTTGCAGCCGCCGTGCGCCGCAGTCGAATCTTTGCTGGCGGCCAGCGGTTCCAACGGCCATCAGCGCGGCGGCCTGGCCGAAAAGCTGCCGCCGGTTTCGGAAGAAACGGCCGCACTGGTGATGGAGCAGATCACCCGCGTCGCCAAGGAGCGCGCCAAGGGGCTGACGCTCGATTCCAACATCCTCGAGATGAGCATGGATTCGTTGGAACGCATGGAAATCATCGCTGCCTTGGAAGACACCTTCGGCGGCCGGTTGCCCGAAGATATTCTGCCCGACATGGTGCTGGTGCGCGACGTGGTGGCGGCCGTGGAAAAATATTTGGGCAAAACGCCGCGGCAGCGCCCCGCCATCCCCACCGCCGAAATTCCCCCGCAGTACTACCGCTTCGATCAGTTCGCCGAATACACGATGTTCAAGCAGCAGTGGGCGGCCTTCGCCGCCACCGGCGCCGTCAATCCGTACTTCCGTGTTCACGAGGGCGTGATCGACGACACGACGATCATCGACGGCCGCGAACTCATCAGTTGGTCCAGCTACAACTACCTGGGAATGTCGGGAGATCCCGACGTCGCCCAAGCCGCCAAAGACGCCATCGATCGGTTCGGCACCAGCGTCTCCGCCAGCCGGTTGGTTTCGGGCGAGAAATCGATCCACCGCGAAGTGGAACGCGCCATCTCAGATTTCCTCGGGGCGGAAGATGCCATTGTGTTCGTCGGCGGGCACTCGACCAACGAAACCACGATCGGCCATTTATTTGGCCCCGGCGATCTGATCCTGCACGATTCGCTGGCACACAACAGCATCGTGCAGGGCTCGATTCTATCCGGCGCCCGCCGCCGTCCTTTCCCGCACAACGATTGGCACACGCTCGATCAGCTCTTGGCCGAGCTGCGGCACGAATACCGCCGAGTGCTGATCGCCATCGAAGGCGTGTACAGCATGGACGGCGACTATCCCGATCTGCCGCAGTTCATCGAAGTCAAGAATCGCCACAAGGCGCTGTTGATGATCGACGAAGCGCATTCCATCGGCGTGATGGGCCCGCACGGCCGCGGCATCGGCGAGCACTTCGACGTCGAAGCCAAGGACGTCGAAATCTGGATGGGCACGCTCAGCAAGGCGCTGGGCAGTTGCGGCGGATACATCGCCGGCGACAAAGCGATGGTCGAATACTTGAAATACACGGCCCCGGGCTTCGTGTTCGCCAATGGAATGCCCCCCTCCAGCGCCGGCGCCGCGCTGGCAGCGATCAAAATCCTGGAAGAAGAACCCGACCGCGTGGCCCGCCTGGCTGCCAACAGCAAACTGTTTTTAACCCTGGCGCGCGAGCGCGGCCTGAACACGGGCCGCAGCCGCGATTCCGCCGTGGTACCGGTGATTTTGGGCAACTCGGTGCACGCCCTGCAGGCTTCGCACGCCATGTTCCAGCGAGGCATCAACGTGCAGCCGATCCTGCATCCGGCGGTGGAGGAAAGTGCCGCCCGGTTGCGATTCTTCATTACCGCCCGGCACACCGAAGACCAAATCCGGCAGACCGTTAGCGCGATCGCCGAAGAACTGATGAAAATCGACCCCTCGCATTTTCGGCACCGCCATGCCAGCGGCACCGGCCAGCAAGTGGGAATTTGAATTCCGCGATCGTCATGTTATATGCTACAACGCAAGCGGTAAGGATGCCCGTCCGTCCTGAACCCTGACCCCTAAAACCCTCCGCTTGTCCGAAGTCACGCTCACCCATCGCCTGATCCTGCCGGTCGATACCAATCATCACGGCACGCTGTATGCCGGTTCGCTGATGCGCATCGTCCTGGAATCCGCCTATGCCACGGCCTTCCGCCTGATCGGCCACGAAGCCAATTTGCTGTTGCGCCGCGTGCTGACCATCGAATGCTATCGCCCCGTGCCGACCGGAGCTTTTATCGAAATCCGCGGCACCGTGCTGCACGTCACGCGGGCGTATCTGATTACGGGCTTGATTGGAACGCCGCTGCCGGGTCAAACTGGCCCCTGGATGGATGCCCTGTTAGGCTTCGTGCAAGTGAACGACGACGGCCGAGCGGCGGAATTTCCCAGCGATTTATCCGTCGATGCCCCCGCAGCGCAATGGAAGAAGCTGCACGACCGAATGAAAAAACTGCTGCGAATTCGCGGGCGCAATGGCGGCGAAGGACTGGGCTGGTCGTCCGGATCGCCATAACACTTATGGGGGCTCGCTTCGCTTGCAGATTTTCCACCAGGGCTTAGAATCAGAATAGGAAAGCTAATTCCTTCTCCCATGAGGTCCCCGGCGTGTTGACCGAAAAAGAGGTTTCCCGAAGTTGGCAAACCCTGTTTAAGGGAAGCGGCTTCACTGAGGAAACATTCGCCAAGGCCGAATCGCTGCTGGATGAATTGCGATTGGAAAGCCCGCTGCGTCATCGGCTGCAGTGCGAACTGGAAGAATTGCGAAAGCTGCAAACCTCTTAAGCCTGATCGCACCGTCAAGAATGAACCGGCGCTCAGTTGCAATCGCTGGAACTCCAGCCTAACCCGAGACCCTAAACCCTGGCATTATCGGTTCACGGTAATGCCGAAGCTCAGGCCCTGCGTGAAGAACGGATCGTTCTTCGAGCCGTCGCGAATTCCCATCGCCGGCAGGGTGTATTCGACGCGCCGGGCAGCCCGGCTGATGCCGGTGCCCCACATCGTGTTGTATTCGCATTGAACGGAGATGGCATGAGTCAGCACGTAGTTTACGCCGGCACGCAGTTCACCCACGGGAGCAAACGTCTCGTTGAACATGGAGGAATGGAACGAGGTGTGCGGCAGGAGCCGCGGTTCGTTGACAACCGTGTCTCCCGAGCTCAAGCCCGATCCCAGCTCGCCGTCCAAGTTCGTGGATTGGAAGTTCACGGCCGCCATGAATCGCAATTCCGCTTCTAGGTTAAATCGTCCTTGAGAACGCTCGGCGCGGAAACCGATCTGCGGCCCAAACATGTTGTTGTCCACCGTCGTATCCCAGAAGCTGGTGCCCGGCAGGGCTGTCGGAATGACGGTGCCGTCGCCGCCTTCGGTATTGGTGGCGGTCACATTGAACGTATCCCGCAATTGCAGCCAGCGTAAGCCGGCAAACGGCTCCCAAATGCCGCCGTTGTGGAAAATCGGCAACCGCCAGCTCCGATTCAGTTCCACCCCGTTCATCGTGGTGATGTTCCGAATTGAAATCGTGTTGAACAGCGGCACCAGGGGCACTTCGTCGCCAAAGTCGGTGAAACCGGCGTAGTTCCCGGCTGTGGGTATCGGCAGTCCATTGATCGACAGGTTCGCAGTCGGCCTCGGCCGGCCAAATACGAACGGCACGCTGGTAAACGGATCGGGAACCAAGTACGGATTGGCGTTCAAGTCGGAGTCGAAACTGCCGACCGTGTTTTCTACGAAACCCAGCAGCAAGTGCTGCGGATCGCTGAACACCACGGTCAAACCCGCCGGCGTGTTGGCATTCCCGGCAAAATAGGATTGCTGCTGCGGGTTAAGGTTCATGATGCTGACGAACCAGCCCTTGTTGTCTTCCATGAAGCCCAACTCGAAGCGGTTGCCCCAAGTTTGCGTCGCGCCGAGGAAGTTCGTGTCCAAGCTGTTTCCGTAAGGACGCAATATTTCGCTCACGGGCTGCTGGGTCGGATCAAACTGCACCGGTCCGGAGAAGAACCCCGTCGCTGTGGCGTTTTGCACGCCGACATCGGTCTGAAACGGCTGCCGAATCGACCAATACAACCGCTCGTACTGGAAGAAGAATCCTTCCTTCGGATGCGGCCAATTCGGGTAATCGCTCACGTCCGGCGCCTTGAACAACTCCAAGTCGTACCGGATGTTGCTGGGGCCGAACGGCGTCCAAATCTGCGCGCGGGCCGACGATGCTGCGCATAACAGCACGCCAAGCACGAGGCACAGCAAAGAATTGCGAGCAAACCGCGTCATTTCGTATTACCTGGATTTGCTTACCAAGCCACCCGCGCAAGACCTCCTTACGGAGACCTTGGGCCTTGCATGTGACGGTAGTATCGGTCGCGCCGGTCCGGCCAGTTAAAAAACTCTGGCAAACTTTGACGGAATTGCCGGTTATGCCAGCGCGAGGATGAGAGGCTGGGTAACCTGTGTTAGATGCAGGAGGGCATTGAGCGGCCGCTTCCTGCGTTTTGGCCTTAATTGTCCCGCTTCGGACATAGACATATACTCAAGCATGGCGATGGGACCGCTTGCCGCCTTCGCCTTTTCAGCTAAACCCGGTGTGATCTGTTGAACCGCCTACTTTCCAAGTCGTTCGTTTTCGCACTTATTCTGCTGTCGGCGGCAGCATCGCTGGCATGGTTGATGGGCCCGCAGTCACTGGCCAAATCGGCCGACGATTCGCCCAGCTATATCCGCGTGCAGCGTGATTCCCGCGGCACTCCCACGGCTTTGGAAGTGGCGACTGTGCGGTTCGTGCCTCAAGGCAACGACCATCCCGGGCTGGAAGTTGACCTGGTGGGCGCGATCCACCTGGCCGACAAAAAATATTACGAAGCGCTGAACAAGCGCTTCGCCGATTGCGACGTCGTGCTGTACGAGTTGGTGGCCCCCGAAGGAACTCAGATTCCCAAAGGGGGCGGCGATCGCGATCGCAGCGTCCTCTCGTCGCTGCAGAATTCCCTTACCGATCTGTTGGATTTGCAATATCAGCTTGCTGGCGTCGACTATTCCCGGAAAAACTTCGTTCACGCCGACCTGTCTCCCGAGCAATTCGCCAAATCGATGGAAGACAAAGGGGAAAGCGTGTGGTCGATCCTCACGCGGCTGATGGCGGCAAGCATGGCGCAACAGGCGGCAAATCCCAACACCAACAGCGATTTCGACATCATGATGGCGCTCTTCTCGCCGGATCGCCCTTTGAAGCTGAAGCGCATCTTCGCCGAGCAATTCGCCGACGTTGACAACTTCATGGCTGCGTTCAATGGGCCGGAAGGCTCCACGTTGATAACCGAGCGCAACAAGGTCGCGCTCAAAGAGTTAAAACATCAAATCGCGGCTGGGCGAAAAAAAATCGCCATTTTCTACGGCGGCGGACACATGCCCGACATGCAAGAGCGCCTGGTCGCCGATTTCCACCTGAAGCCGGCCGGGACGGTGTGGCTGGAAGCCTGGAACCTGCGCGACAAGAAGAAATAGTCTGGCTGCTGTTCTCTTCTCATCTTCTCCTTTTCTCCTCTTCTGCCTGCGGCCTGGCGGCTACTGCCTGACGGTTCCTTTACACATCGGCCATCTTGCTCCATACTAGGCCGCGGTTTGATGACGGATCGAACTAGATCGCCGGCGAGGAGCCGCCCAATGCCCCGGTTCTCGATGAATGAAATGACGACCTATCGTTGGTCGTTCGAGGAAGACGTCCAGCATTACCGCGCGGCCGGAATTCCCGCCATCGGCGTCTGCCGGCGAAAACTTTCCGATTACGGTGAAGAGCGCGGCATCGAACTGCTGAAAGAATCAGGACTGGCCGTGTCCAACCTGCTGTGGGCCGGCGGTTTCACCGGAAGCGAAGGGCACACCTACCGTGAAAGCCTCGACGACACCGCCGAGGCCGTGCGCCTGGCCGCCCAGCTCGAGGCCCGATGCCTGGTGGTGTACAGCGGCGCGCGGGCCGGCCATACGCACAATCATGCGCGCCGCCTCCTGACCGATGCCCTTTCGAAGCTTGCCCCGCTCGCCGCCGAGCAGAGGGTGACCTTGGCCCTGGAACCGATGCATCCCGCATGCGCGATGGATTGCACGTTCCTGACCTCGCTGGACGATGCCCTGGAGATCGTTCAACAGGTCAACAGTCCCCAGGTGAAACTTTCCGTCGATACCTACCACATGGGCGTCTCGCAGACCACGTTGGAGCAGCTGCACCGATTGGCTGCCGACGGCCGCATCGCCGTGGTTCACCTGGCCGACGGCCATCCTCCCGATGATGAACAGCGGCGCACGAAGCTGGGTCAGGGATGCGTGCCTTTGAAAGACCTGGTGGGCGCGCTGCGTGAAGGGGGCTACGACGGCGATTTCGACGTAGAATTATTCGGCGAGGAGATCTCGCCCGACGACTACGAATCGCTCTTGCGCGAGTCGAAAGAATTCTTCACGCAGTTGATTAGCTGACCGCTGGTGGCTGATCGCTGACCGTTCCATGCTCACCGTCGCCCCTCATATCCGCATCCCCGACGACGAGCTGCAATTTTCTTTTGTCCGCAGTTCCGGACCCGGCGGACAGAACGTCAACAAGCTGAACACGAAAGCCGTGCTGCGCTGGGGCGTGCTGGCCAGCGGCATTGCGGAACCGGTGCGCGAGCGCTTCGTTCAACGATTCGCGCCGCGCATCACGCTGGGGGGCGAAATCGTAATCACCAGCCAGCGCTTCCGCGATCAGCGGCAAAACCAGCGCGATTGTTTGGAAAAACTCCGCGCGATGCTACTGGAAGTGGCGGCGCCGCCGAAACGCCGAAAAAAGACGAAGCCCACCAGGTCGTCCGTGGCAAAGCGTCGCACACAAAAATTCATCCACTCACAAAAAAAGCAGGCCCGCCACCCCAAGTTCGAAGATTAAGAAGATTAAGTGGCACCGAGCCGGGTGGCACTGACAAGCTGCTGCAGCTTGTCAGTGGAGCGCCCCCGCAGCATCGTCCATCTTCAAAAGCACGTCTTGCCTCCCCGCATACCAGCCAGCGCTCGACCACTCCCAATCTTCAGCCCGCGCAACCAATTTCTTTCGTACGGGATTTAAATGAAGATATTCAATCGAGCGATGCGCCGTTGCCGCATTATCGATGTTCCGATCGTATCCGCCCCCGGGCTGCCAGAAGTGGAATTTGTGCCGTTGGCCGCTCCGTGTCCCAGCCAGTTTTTGCAAGAAGCTAGGAGCATTTAACCGTAGCCAAGCAATCGCCCTGCGTGCAACAGGTTGCTTGATCGCCTTCGTGATGATCTTCATCTCATAGGTAGGCGCCAGCGGATAGATCAAAACATGCGCATGGTCGGGCATGATCACATATGCCCAAATGTCAAACTCGCAGACACGCCGCGCACGATCCAACGAATCGATCAACCATTGCCGAGTACGATCCTTCCCCAGTAACGGCAATTTGTGATAACAAGAAAATGTGAGTTCATGCGCGTGGTATGTCTCGTTGAATACGCGTCGAACCTTGCGATATCGGCCATTGGTTTGAAGCATGCAAAGAGTGTAACGCACCGAGCGGCACTGACAAGCCGCCGCGGCTTGTCAGTGGGGCGAGGCTCTTTTAATGCATCCACTGACAAGCTGAGGACAGCTTGTCAGTGCCACCCTCTAATGCTTCGTCTGTCCCAACGCCCCATCCGCCACCTGCGTCGTCAGCTTATCATCGTTGTCCCACATGTCGGCCAGCGCTCGCCGGATGCGCCGTTCGGCGCTGCGCAAATAGTAGCGTCCCGTCGTTAAATCTCGCTCGACCGAACCGTCCGCGCCGTTTCCGCCCGCGTGATCCAACATGGCGTCCAGGCGCTGAGCACGCAGGCGCTGACGAACAACTCGATGACCGCGTCGGCCACGCGGCCCAATTGGTACTGCCGATCGACAATTCCTTCGCGATAGGTCCGCAGCAGCTTTTCGACATTCGCGCCAAACGCCCCCACGCTGCGCCCAACCGATCGGCCTCCGGCTGCAGCGAGCCGTGATAAACGACGACGTCCGGCGACCGGAACAATGACTCCAACTTTCGCCCCGCGAAGCCGCCGATCTTGGCGAAGTGCTTGATCGGGTTGGAAAGCGCGTCCAAGACGCCCTTCAATTCCAATCCCACGTCGCGCATGCCCACCAGCGCCACGAACGCCCGCAGCACGTCGTTGGCCCCTTCGCCAATCATGTTGATCCGTGCGTCGCGCATCATGCGTTCGTACGGTTCGTCGGTGAAATAGGCCTTGCCGCCGAAAATCTGGATCGTGTCGTTGATGATCCGCCACAGCGTGTCGGTGGCGAACACTTTCAACATCGCCGTTTCCAGCATGTAGTCCCCCTGCCCCGAATCGATCAGCGCGGCGGTGAGATACGTGGCCGCCTCCATGGCAAACGCCCCGGCGCACATGTACGCCAGCTTTTCCTTGACCAGTTCGAACGAGCCGATCGGCTCGCCGAATTGAATCCGCGTGGCGGCGTGCTGCGAGGAGCGCGCGATGCAAAACTTCGCCGCCCCCGTGCACGTGGCCCCAAACGTCACGCGGCCAAAATCCAACACCGTCAACGCCACTCGCAGCCCCTTGCCGATTTGCCCCAAAATATTTTCCTGGGGCACAAACATATTTTTGAACGCCAGCCGCGCCGTGGCCGAGCCGCGCACGCCGCACTTCGGCATCCGCGCTTCCAACACCTCAAACCCGGGCATGTCGGGCGTCACCAGAAACGCCGTGATCTTCGTATCGCTGCTGCCGGCCACCGGCGTGCGGGCCATCACCGTCAGCACCTGACCGATCCCGCCATTGGTGATCCACCGCTTTTCGCCATTCAGCACGTAACCGCGGCCATCGTCGGTCGGCGTGGCGGTGGTTTGCACGTTGCCGGCGTCGCTTCCCGCTTCCGATTCCGTCAGAGCAAACGCGCTGATCCACTGGCCGGTGGCCAACTTCGGCAGATATTTCTGCTGCTGTTCTTTGGTGCCGAACAGGACGATCGCCCGCGGCCCGATCGAATGATGCGCATTCACAAACAGCGCCGTGCTCGCGCAATGTCCGCCCAACACTTCCAGCAGCCGACAGTACTGCGTCTGAGTGAGCCCGCGCCCGCCGCACTCTTTCGGCAAGCACGCTCCAAGAATTCCCAACCGTCCCAGCCCGTCGATCACGCGCTGCGGAATCATCGCCTCCCGATCGATCGCCACCGGATCGATTTCCGCCTGGCAGTAGCGCCGCAGCTCGTCGGCCATCGCCGCGGTTGATCGATCTGCCGCCAAATCGGGATACGCCAGCAAACTGCGATTGGCATACGCCCCGAAATACAGCGCCTTCACAAAGCCGACTTGCGCGAGGCGATCTCCCAGCAATTCCTCCGCCTCGGCAATCTGCTTCTCGCGGTCTTGCGTTGTCATTTCCAGAATCCTTGTCGCTGCGATCGACCCGTAGAGTTCGCCGGCTGAATTATCCGAGAGCCCCCAAGATTCGGCAACGCCGTTATTGCATCAAGCCGTCCAGCACTTGACACTTAAACACCATGCAGACTCGCCAATCGGCTGATATAATTTCCGCATGTCGCGGCGAAAAGACATCGACGACCTGCTGGCCGACTGGCCCTACCAACCGGGCGAAATCATGGCCCGCATCGTCAAAGCCGCCGATGGCCGCGAGCTATTGCAGATGCGGATCGACCTGGGCGTGCTGCAGATGGAAGTCACGCACCGCCCCGACGGCGCCAAGCCGGGCGGCGCGGCAACCTACTTCGATTTCCTGTTGTCGCAGACGGCTGAAAAGGGGGACGACTACGTTCTCTCGCAGCAGGAATGCGCCGAAGCCGATCGCGAATTCGTGCAGTTCTATCACCGCCGCATCTGCTGGCTGGCGCTGCGCAAATTTCAACAGGCCGCCAAAGACGCCGACCACACGCTGGCCTTCATGGATTTCGTGAAACAGCACTCCCCCGACGAAGAGTGGACCTTGTCGCATGAGCAATATCGCCCCTTCGTGATGTTCCACCGCATCCAGGCCGCCGCCTTGGCCCTGCTGGAAAAAGAAGGGGCCGAAGCCGCCATCAGCGAAATCAACCGCGGGCTGGACCAATTCCGCACGCTGTACGAACAGTACGACGCCCCCGAGAAGTTCGAGGAAGACGAGATGGTCGGCCGGCTGCGCGAATTGCAGGGATCGCTGCGCGAGCACTACAAAGTAGGCCGCACGCTGGACGAGCAACTGGCCGACGCCGTGGCCTCCGAGCAATACGAACTCGCCGCCCGGCTGCGCGACGAAATCAGCAAACGCCAAAACGGCGGCAGCCACTAGAAAGCTATCCCGCTACAATGTCCCCGCTGCCTTTCGTGAAAACACAAAAGCTTAAGTATTGGGGCGGGCCCACTGAGGAACAGTTGGCTCCGGCAAGGCCATGGCTCGTCGTCTACTTCGTGACCATCGGGGTTAAATCGCTGTCATGGATGGTTCTTTGCGTCTACGCTTGGCTATCTAGCAAACCCGACATACGCATTCTGGTTACATGGTTTTGGGGCACTTTTTTTGCCGGGAGAATTGTCGAATTCATTGCCCACAGACATTTGCAGCAAATCCGCGGCAAACCGACGTCCAAGTTCTATCGGTACAGCTTGGCTTTCGACGTGGCGTTCATGGCGGTGATGCTGTACGTGGCTTTCCGATACAGCTAGTCGCTCGCCGCGGCGCCGGTGCCTTGTAAAACCAACTGTCCCACCCCTTGTAAATCTGTACACCATGGCTGCTAGCGCCTGAATGCTAGCGATTCTCCAACACTCGGCTGCTCTTTGACTTCCATCTTTTGCGAGCGTTTTGCCGAACCTTTGGCACACCCCCTGCATTAGACCAAACCAGGGTGCAGCTTATCTTTTCTCCACTGGGTGGGAGAACTCAAAAGGAGTGTCTCATGTTGGTTCTTACGCGCAAGGCTAGCGAACAGATTCAAATCGGCGACCAGGTGGTCATCACCATTCTGCAGGTCAAGGGCCAATCGGTGCGGATCGGCATCGAGGCCCCGCGAGAGGTGCTGGTGCTGCGCGCCGAATTGCCCAAGCACGAGCATGCGCCGATATCCACCGATGGCGCGCCTGCCGACAGAACCAACGGCCTAGCCGGGGCGTCGTCAACCCGGAAAACATCGCCCCACCGTGGCAGGACCACTTCCGCGCGGCGCACGCGCCCTAATGCTGACGCCCGCCGCCATCCCGACCGAGCCCGGTCGTACGCTCCGCGCCCGGCCTTCCTCAACCACCTGTAACCGCCGTCATCGCCGCAAAACCTGCGGATACGCCATCGCCGCGCAAAATGCTCGGTCAGCAGGGAGCGCACCTGCAAAATCGTCTGCGGCTTCCGATGCACTTCGCTATGCTCGGCCTGCACTTCGATTTCCGAATCGACTGAATCCAAATGGGCGCTTTGGTACGGCACCACGCCGTCGCCGTCGCCGAACAGCCGCACCTGCCAATCGTCCGACGGCAGCCGCCCCACCACGTTGTCGTACCGGATCCAGGGGGGCCGCTGCGCCGCCAGTAGCGCCGGCAGCACCGGGCAACTGGGCGATAGCGAATCGATGCTGTTCTCGGTATCCAGCATCTGCGTGTCGCGGAAGAAGCTGGGGTTCTGCAACCGCAGCGTGGCGAAACGATTCGTCATTCGCTGCGGAAATGTAATCAACTTCTCCGCCAGATACTCCGTCACGTCGTTGGCGAAATGACTTCCGCGGTGCGGCGTGCCGATGGTCACGATGCGGCGCACCGAATTGTTGGCCTGAAAATAGAACGTGCGATCCAAATCGCTGCGCGTCTTCTGGTCGGCTGTCACCTGCGCAAGCGGCTTGTCGCTTACCAAATGCCAGAAGTCGTCGCGGCTGTTGACCACCTGCATGTGCGAGATGAGCCCGCCCATGCTGTGCCCCACGAGCACCATCTGATCCAAGGCCGGCTCACGATGCTCCGGATCGACCTGGCGGCGCAGCTCCACCAGCGCCTCGCGCAATTGCGCCGCACTGCGCCAAAACGGCTGCCCGGTGGGATACAGGTAAAACCAAAATTGATAATTCCGCTCCAGCTCCGGATCGCCGCGCAAATCGTTGAACATCTCCATCCACGTAATCGGGCTGGACCATAGGCCGTGCACCATGAGCACCGGGATTTTCCCCGGCTGATACGGCTGGAGCATGTAGATGCCCGAAAGTTTCCGCACCTTATCGGGATTCAACAGCCCGGTGGTCGGTTGATCGAGCGCGGCAAACGCGGGATTGTTGAGCGTGTACCCCAGGGGCGTGGTGATGTCGCTTTCCAGCGGCACGCGGCGGTCGTCTACTGCGATGTCGGTCGCCTGCAGTGGATCGTACAGTTCCAACACGGCGCGGTGATGATGAATCGCGCCGGCCGCCTGCCCCCTGGTGCTATATCCCACCTGCCGCACGCTGCCTGCTGCTTGCTCGTCATCCGGCAAGCAGCGCAAAAACGCCGTGACCGGGAACGAAAGCCCCGGCGGATAGTGTTTTTCCAATGAATCTTCGCCGGCGGCTTTCTTTCGCACCGCAATCAGCGGCACTCCCAGACCGTACGTGTGAAACACGTTCTTAAGCCCATCCACCGAGTAATCCGAGACAAACTCGTACCGCTGGATATCCTCGGCCGGCCAGGGCGTGTTCCGCGGCGCGATGGTCACATCCCACGACTGGCCCTGCGTCGTGAGCGACACCGTTTCGCCCGGCCGCAGCTTGCCCTGCTTGTTGATCGAACGCACCAGCGCCTCCAGCGCCGCGTTGTACAAATCGCACGAGCCGCGAAACTGCGGATCATAAGGATTGCTAAGCTCGCGATTTTGCGGCTCAAACAGGTAGGCATACGAATACGTGACGCTGGAGCCGTAGAGATCGAGCGCTTGCTGCGATTTGCCGATCGACTGCGACTTGACGCCCCCCACGTACGACAGCTCAGCCGCCGCGTGCAAGCCTTCCGTCGAAGGCTCTCGCGCCAGCACGTCCTGCAAGCTGTGCATCAGCTTTTCGGGATTCGCGTGGATTTGCCCCTGCAGATCGTAGCGCCGCAGAAACATCACGGTGCGCTGGGTCGGCTTCGGCCCGCCGCTGGACAATAACATCAACCGCTCGGCCAGCGGGTTGTGCGGCGTATCGCGCACCGTCACCCATTTCGTCTCGCCGCAGCCGGATGCCGCCGCGCACAAAATGATAAACAAGCACAATCGTCGCATGCGCGCGTCCGTGTAAAGCCGGCGATCGTGCCGCCGGCGCCTGGAAAAGAAGCCGCAATCCGCTGGTTCACCCCGAGAATTCGGGGGCGAAACGATAGCCGCGCTCGCCGAGCACCGTCAATGGCTCTTCCAGCGCATGCTAGCAGCGGCCGGCGCAGCAAAAATGCGGAGGGTGGCCGGGGTCGAGGCGGCCGAGCCCCCGGAAAATTGAGCCGCTGGGGGCTCACTTCGTTCGACCCCAGCCACCCAATAACTCAAATTAGCCGGCGCAGCAAAAAAGCGGAAAGCGACGCCGCACGGATGGCCCGCCCCGCTTAGGGCGCACGTCGCTTCCCGCTTGCTCATGATCGCAGTGCTGGCGGCGCTTCAATGCGGCCGCCTCGGATTCAACCATTCACCGGCTGATTAGATGTGGAGAAGTAAAATCGTGTGCCACGGCCATCCTGACCGGCTTGGCGTCTCTCAGGGCAGGCAGTAACAGCGCCTCTGGGACAACCGTGGCACACGCGAACCGAAGATGTGCCTCTTCGCCTCTCCTATGTTGCGACTGGCTTAGCGGGGCACGGGCGGTCGATCGGTGTGAAAGGCTCGATCGTGTCGACCCACGTGGCGCCCGGAAGGCGTTTTCACCGCGTTGCGTTTCTCCTCATCGAAGGGACGCAACTCTCCGCGGAGAATTCGAACTTCCGGCGGCGCCTCCAACCCGAGGGTTACACGATCCCCCGACACCCGGCTCACCACCACTGTAATGCCCTCGCCAATGACGATCTGTTCCCCCACCTTCCGGCTCAAGATAAGCATGATTGCACTCCTCCCTGAAAACGCGGTTTAGTTGGTTCATCCACCGCAATAGCGACGCTGTAGATGCAATCGCGATGCCGACTTGCGCAATCGGGTCGGAAATGTCTGCTTATTCGTCAGAAACACTTGCGCATTAGAACTTTAGCGATTTTCAATGGAATTGGTCGAAAATCGACGCATGCGGCTGCGTCTCAGTCTGGAATCTCAATTTGAGCCGCGATTCCCAAACCGAGACAACTTCGTTATTCCGCTGTCGCGAAAGCCAGGTCGTCAATTGCACCCTGAAAGTCGCCGTCCGCCGAGCATTCATCGCCGGCAAACGCCTCGTCGCGCGAGGCCAAGTTGCGCGACTCCACTCTGTCGCTTGCCGATAGGACCAGCGCGATCTCTCGATGACGAACAATTGCAGCGCTCGCGGCGATCGACGACTGCCCGACTTCCCGATGGATCGCATCCACGGCGGCAAATCGAACTCCGTCATTACTGGGGACCGCGCAGGCGGCAACCGGCCCGCTTTGCACGAGCTCTTCAAAATTGCCGGCGGCAACGTCGTGGGCGTCGCCGACGCTGGCCACGCTAGCGGTCGCAAGCGCAGCGATCTTGGTCGCGGCGGCGCCGCAGCCCAACTTCAGTTGCACCCGTGAATTGGTGCCCACCAGGCGAACGTAGTACGCCGAGCCATAGCTGGTTGCGACGCTGAGCAGATCGGTGCAGCCGCCCGTGCTTGTGCCCAGCTTCTGCATCGAGGAATTGTAGAGCTCGATCGTCACATCCCCTGTGCCGGTGGGAACCTTGCTCATCAGGGCCAAGGTGCCAGCCTGCGCCGCCTGGAACCGATACCACCGCTCGCCCCCAACCTTCTGATTATTCACGGTCCTGGAACTGACGCGGCCCAGGCCCGTAAAGCTCGGCGTCAGTTGCATCGTCAAATCGTACTCGCCCAATCCGCGGGTCCCCTGCACGCCAAACGTGTACGTCCGGCCGGCGACGACCTGCAGAGTTACGGAATTGCCCGACAAGTTGCGCAGCGTGCCGTTGGCATTCACCAGTTGCCAACGGGTATTGAGCCCCGCGTCCCGCGAGATGCTGATAGTCACCTTGCCCGTGTGCTGCGCCGTGAAGTGGAAGAAATCTTGATCGCCGGCGACGTCGACGCTGCCGCTGACAGTGTTTCGAAGGTCCAGCGAACCGAGGTTCACCGCCGTGGCCGCCGTGTTGCCTTCATGGTCTGCCGGCCCGTTGAGCGCCGCATCGACTGCATTTTTCAGATTGAGCACGAGGTAGTTCGCGCCGCTGGCCGCGTCGAAAATCGTATCGGCCGTGCTGCGCATCAGCGAAAGGATCGTGTCTTCATCGACATTCGTCCGCCCCGCTTGCGCCAGCGCCTGCCGCACGATCACCGCCGCCCCGGACATGTACGCCGCGGCCATGCTGGTGCCCGAGTAGCTGGCCCAATCGTCGTCCACTCCGTTGTGATTGCCCGCGTAGTCGGGCACGCTGCTGGTGATTCCTTCGCCCGGGGCCGCAATGGCCCGATCCAACCGTTGGCTGAACCAGCTTAGCGATTCACTATTGCCGACCGACATCACCGGCACGACATAGGGGCTGGCCGCCGGGTAGCTCAGCCCCGGCGTGCCGTAATCCGCAAACGAGTTGCCCGCCGCCACGGAGATGAAAATGCCCGCCTGTTGGAGCATCCGCAAGTCGTTCTCCAAATTCGCCCAGGCCGGAATGCCGGACGAATTCCACGCGGCGCCCAGCGACAGGTTCACCGTGGTAATCGGGTTGCGAAAACTGTCGCGATGATCGTACACCCAGCGCAGCGCGCTATCGATCCAACTGAAATAGCCCGAGCCGCCGTCGTTGAACACGCGCAGCGAAACCAGGTCCACCCCCGGCGCCACGCCCAAATGGTTCGGATCGTCGGAAGCGATGATTCCCGCCACGTGAGTGCCGTGCGAGCCGGCCGGACCATCGTCGAACGGGTTGGCGTCGTTTTCGGCAAAATCCCAGCCGCCGACCACGCGGTATCCGCTGCCGAAACCGCCCCCCAGCGCCGCGTCGTCGTAGGCGATGCCGGTGTCAATCGTCACCACGGTTTGCCCGGCGCCGGTAAAACCGTACTGGGCGCGCACCTGATCGATGGCGGTCTGATAATACGCCTCGGCCACCGACATCGTCGCGGCGCCGGCCTGCGCGGCCACGTCGCCGCCGCCGGCCGGTAGATAATCGATGTAAAAGTCCGGCGTGGCGGCCGCCTGGGCGGTCATCAGCATGCGTGGTTCGCACGGTTCGAATTGCGCGCGCCGCCGCAACTTTTTCTGTGGCTTGAAATTCGACATGCAGTATCTACCGGCAAGCGACGAGATCGAACACGAAGATAAGACGCCCAAACGCCGCCGAGGAGGTGCGGTATTTATAGCCCGGAACCGGGCTCGAGTAGAGAAGCTCTCTCCACCCGTTTAACTCTAGGACAGCCATTTTTCAGAGGCCGTCGTAGGGCATCGTTGCGACGCGAATTTGCGGAAAACCACTCCCTCGACAATCGACCCAACCGCCCGCTATGTTGCGTTTGTGCAACACCGTTGTCCTAAGACCGCACGAGGTAAGCAGTAAGGCATCCCTTCCCGAGCTAAACTTTCTCGAGCAATTCCGACCTCCGAAATCCGAATTTCGACCTCATGCCCCTTTCCCTCGTCACCGGCGGCGCCGGTTTCATCGGCTCGCACATCGTCGACGCCCTGTTCGCGCGCGGTGACGAGGTGCGCGTGCTGGATAACCTTTCGACCGGGAAGCTCGAGAATTTGGCGCACGTGAAGCAGAAGATCGACGTCATCGAAGCCGATCTGACCGATGCCGCCGCCGTGGCCAAGGCAGTGCAAGGGGTGGATTGCATCTTTCACGAAGCGGCGCTGGCCTCCGTGCCGCGCAGTGTCCTGCGCCCGTTGGATACCCATGCGGCCTGCGCCACGGGCACGCTCGTGCTGCTGGACGCGGCCAAAAAGGCGAAAGTTCGCCGCGTCGTCTACGCCGGCAGCAGCAGCGCTTACGGCGATCAGCCAACTTCATCCAAGCGCGAAACCGATTTGCCCGCGCCGATCTCTCCCTATGGAGTCGCCAAGCTCGCCGGGGAACAATACTGCCAGGCGTTTGCCGCCATGGGCGCGGTGGAAACGGTCGCCCTGCGGTATTTCAACGTGTTCGGCCCGCGGCAGGATCCCAACGGCGAATACTCCGCCGTGATACCGAAATTCATCACCGCAATTTTGCACGGAACTTCTCCCAGCATTTTCGGCGACGGCAAACAATCGCGCGATTTCACTTTCGTCGCCAACGTCGTGCAGGGCAACCTGCTCGCCTGCCAAACCAAAGGCGTCTCCGGGCGCGTGTTCAACGTCGCTACCGGCGGCCAAGTCAGCCTTCTGCAGTTGATCGACCATTTGAACCGACAGCTCGGCACCAAGATGAAACCCACGCATCTGCCCCCCCGCACGGGAGACATCCGCGAAAGCCTCGCCGATATTTCGCAAGCCCGCAAACATCTGGGCTACGAGCCGCAAGTCGATTTCGAAGAAGGGCTGCGCCGCTCGATCGACTACTACCGCTCGCTGGTCGCGGCGAAGTAGGCTCTTCTTGATAGCCGGAGGCCAACGGCCTCCGGAGCCGCACCAAATCGTTCAGCTAATCGCTACAGCTTAACCGTATCTTTTTGGCCCACTTCAGCCGCTCGCGCTTTGGAGCCGAACAAATCTACAGCGGAACAACTGTCGGCTCGAGCACGTTTGCCAAGGAGGGCAATGGTGTCTGCGGCCAGTGGCTTGAAAGCGTTTTGGCTGACGTGGTTTTCTAAACCCGCCTCCGACCGATTTCTTTATCTGTCGATCCGCAAGCGCCGGCCTCGCCAAATCTTGTTGCTGGGGCTGGATAACATCCCCCGCGCGCTACAGATCATCGCGCTTGCCCAGCGCTACCATCGATCGGAGCCGGTGCACCTGGCCGGCATCGATCAGTTCGAAGCCCGACCCAAGGATCAGCCGCGCCTTTCGCTGAAGCAAGCTCACCGCCTGTTGCGTCCATCCGGCGCGCAGATCAGTCTGATTCCCGGCAATCCTTTGGAAGCGCTTTCCCGGAGCGCCAATTCGCTGCTGGGCACCGAGCTCGTCCTCATCTCGGCCAATCAAGATCTTCCCGCCCGAAGCCCCGCCTGGTTCTATCTGCCGCGGACGTTGACACCCAGCGCCCTGGTGTTGCGCGAAGAGCCGACCGCCGAAGGCTGCCTGCTCAAACCCGTCAACCGGGTGGAACTGCAGCACCTGGCGCACGAATCCGCCCCGCGCCGCCGCGCGGCCTAACGCCCGCTGGATCAGAAAAGTGTCCACTGGGCACTCGCGCTCTAAAAGCCCAGGGGTTGCAACCCCTGGGCTTCTGCATTTTCACACGGTCGCCAACCGCATTCCCGGCAGATATGATAAAGCGCCCGCAATTTCCATTGTTCAGCGTACAGCGCTCATAGTTCATCGTTAGCCAGCATGCCCACCGATCCCCATTCCTCCGACAGCCCCACGTTGGAAGTGGTGGCCACCCCGCGCGCGGTGAATTCCGGCAGCGGCTCGCACCCCGACGGCCCCTGCTGCAAGGTGAAGTGCTCAGGCGACACTTCGCACATGTCGAAGGAAACGCGGTCGCTGTTGCGCAGCCGCTTGCGCATCGCTTCGCTGATGCTGGCGCTGGGGTTCGGCGCGTTTTTCGTGCGCAATTTGTTCGTCGTCAATTACAACGACGCCACAGAATTGTTCATGCAGATCTTCGAAGGTCTGGTCACCGTCGGGCTGTTGGCCGTGGGGGGCGGGTTGTGCCACAAGTGCACCTACGAGCTTTCCACGCTGCGTAAGGCCGAATTGGCGATCTTCGGGCTGCCGGCTGTGTTTTTTGTCGTCATGCAATGGGTCAATTTGCATGCGCTGGGCCAAATCGCTCCCGGCAAGCACGTGTATTTGGAAACGCCCACCTCGCCGTGGTTGCTTCTGATCTTCATCTACGCCTTGTATGTTCCCAACAGCGGACGACGCGCCGCCTGGATCATCGGCATCATGGCCGCGATCCCCGTCATCCTGTTCACTACGGCATGGTTCTCGATGCAGCACGTCGCCGACGCCGTGCCGTTCTTCTACATCACCACGATCGCCATGATGATGACGCTGGCGGCCATCGCCAGCGCTTGGGGCGTGTACACCATCGGCCGCTTGCGGCGCGAAGCGTTCGAGGCTCGCCAACTCGGCCAATATCGGCTGCGACGCCTGCTCGGCGCCGGCGGCATGGGCGAGGTCTATCTGGCAGAGCATCAACTGATGAAGCGCCCCGTGGCCATCAAGCTGATCAAGCCCGGCAAGGCGGCCGATCCTCAGGCGTTGGCCCGCTTCCAACGCGAAGTGCAAGCCACCGCCAAGCTCACGCACTGGAACAGCATTGAGATTTTCGACTACGGCTCGGCCGACGACGGCACGTTCTACTACGTGATGGAATATCTGCCCGGCAAAACCCTGGCCGACATCGTCGAAAAACACGGCCCGATGGACCCGGCCCGAGTCGTGTCGATCTTGGAGCAAATCTGCGGTGCGCTGGCCGAAGCCCACGCGCTGGGTCTGATCCACCGCGACATCAAGCCCGGCAATATTTTCGCCGCGGAACGAGGCGGCATTTACGACGTGGCCAAGCTATTGGATTTCGGCCTGGCCAAACCGATCGCCAGAACCGGCGACTTGAATCTCACGCAGGACGGTTCCATTACCGGTTCGCCGCTGTTCATGGCCCCCGAACAAGCCACGGGCGACAGCGTGCCCGATGCCCGCAGCGACATCTATGCACTCGGTGCGGTGGCCTATTACCTGCTCACCGGAAGGCCGCCATTCCAAGGCGATAATCCCGTGAAGATTCTAATCGCGCACGACCAACAGCCGGTCACGCCGCCATCGCAACTGCAAAGCGGCATTCCGCGCGATCTGGAGCAAGTGGTGCTGAAGTGCCTGGCGAAAAGCCCCGCCGATCGTTTCTCCGACGCGATGGCCCTGGCCTCGGCGCTCTACCAATGCGAACTGCACAACCGCTGGACGCGCGACAATGCGCAAGCGTGGTGGGCCAGTAACGGCGGCACCAACCGCAGCGGCACAGACCTGCCCGACGATCCAGCACTGCTGGATGCCAAGCGTGGCACCACCCCGGGCGGCAACGACCCGACGCACGACAGCGTGAGCGCCACCAGCGCGCTGGTGGGATAGTTGCCTGCCCAACACTGCAATGCGGCCTGCCACCTCTTCGCGATTCACTGCAGCCTGGAAATCGCTTCTTCGCCGCTGCTGGCGCATCGCTAAATCTGCATTTTTCTACGAGCCCGCCGCGGTTATGAACAACCCTCCCCGTCTTATCGTCGCCATTTTTCTGCTGGCCGCGTGCATTGTGTGCATGGGACTGTTTGCTCTCACTTATCGCAGCGTTCACGGCGAAGTGAATGTTTCTGCGGCCAGAGCGAATGGCCGATTACCTGAACCGCTCAGGCTGCCCGATACGGCAAAGCGCGTATCGTTTCTAAGCAGCGTGAGCCATCAACCGTATTGGTTCATAGCCTTTACCGCCGACAAACCGACCCGCGACTATTATATTTTCGAGCTCACAAATAGAGCCAAATGTGTTTTCGTACCTCGTGATAAAGCCGACGGCACATCGGGGTTGGGTAACGTACCAAATTGGTTTGGGCCAGACTTACGAAACTGCACTGCAATTGAGTCGGATCCATCGAAAAGCGCGTCTCGATGGTGCATTACGATCTTCTCGAACGATGCGGACGACTCAATTTTCTTGTCAGCGAGCCTTCTTTAGGGCTGCGCCTCGGACGCCGCGCTCCCACCGCCGGACCCTCCGCCGTCCTTCGCGCTCTTCGCGCCTTCGCGGTCAGTCTCTGGCCCGCGGGCGCACCACGTTTTTCGCCAGGCCAACGGTTTCCAGAAGGCGAATGGTTAGATAGGTGATGTCGATTTCCCACCAGCGATGGCCGTGGGCGGCGGAGGCTTGTTCGGCATGATGGTTGTTGTGCCACCCTTCGCCGTGCGCAGTAAGCGCCACCAGCCAATTGTTGCGGCTGTTGTCGTCGGTCGTGTAGTTCCGATAGCCCCACAGGTGCGTCAGCGAGTTCACCGACCAGGTCACATGCCACACGACCACGGTGCGGGCCAGCACGCCCCAGATCAACAAGCTGGCGCCAAATTGCACGCCGCCTAAATAACGTCCGGTCGTCAGCCAACCGATCGCCAGGCCGGCGAGAAAAAACAGCGCCGCATGCGCCAGATAGATCCACAGCCACATCAACCGCCGCTCGATGCGCATGTACAGCGGATCGCGCAGCACGTCGCGGGCATAACGATCGTAAAACGAGGCGCTGGTCGTTTCTCGATTCTCGACGAACAACCAACCCAAGTGCCCCCACAGCATCGTCACCAGCGGACTATGCGGATCGGGCTGCTCGTCGGAATGCTGATGATGCTTGCGGTGCACCGCCACCCAACGGGCCGGCGAATCCTGCAGACAACAAACGCCCAATAGCGAGAAAAAATGTTCCAGCCACAACGGGCAAGTGAAGCCGCGATGCGTCAGCAGTCGGTGATACCCCAGCGTCATTCCCAGCAGGCCGAAGAAATAGTGGCCTGCCACCAGCAGCACCACGCCGGTCCAACTAAAGAACCACGGCACAAAGACCAGCAGACTTAACAAGTGAATGGCCGCGATGCTGGCCAAATATCCGGAACGCAATTCGACCGGGCGAGTTCCTTCGGGCAGCATACCGCTTTGCCCCAGCGGATGCTCGAGAAGTGTTGCATCTGAATCTGCGATCAATTCCACATAATCTAGCGTCGATTGTGATGAAGCCATATTCGCCCGTGAAAGGAAGATCGTGCGCACTTCCGCCAGCATCGACGGCGTGCAGAACGTCGGCACTGAATGCACCAACCGAACAAGAGGAGTGCAGCGTGTGCTGCAATCGGGTCGGGCGATTGGACACAAAGAAGTGAACATGTTATCGCAGCGGCGACGAAAAGTAAAACCCCTCCTCGCTTTCGTGCGGTCAACTTACGATTGGCTTTTCAATGCGGTATAATTGTAGGTTGAGCAATCGAGCGAACTTTTTCGGTTCTCCAACGTCGTGACAATACCCTGACACTGTCGTGACAACGTTCTTACATTTCTGTTAAGAATCACTACCCGCCAGATATCTTTTTGCTATGCCTGCTTCCGCTCGGACTTTGTTTGAAAAAATCTGGGACGCCCATGTGGTCCATGCCGAGCCGGCTGGGCAAACCCTGCTCTACATCGATCTGCACCTGGTGCACGAAGTCACTAGCCCGCAGGCGTTCGAGGGCCTGCGCATTGCGGGGCGCAAAGTGCGGCGGCCTGAATTAACGGTGGCCACGCCCGATCACAACGTGCCCACCAGCGACCGGCGGCTGCCGATTGCCGATCCGATTTCGAAGCAGCAGATCGACACGCTGCGCAACAACTGCCGCGAGTTCGGCATCCGCATGTACGATCTCACCAGCCCCCAGCAAGGCATCGTGCACATCATCGGGCCGGAACTGGGAATCACGCAGCCGGGCATGACCATCGTCTGCGGCGATAGCCACACCTCCACGCACGGCGCGTTCGGCGCCCTGGCCTTCGGCATCGGCACCAGCGAAGTGGAGCATGTGCTGGCGACGCAAACCCTGCCGCAATCGAAACCAAAAACCTTCGAGCTCCGCGTCGATGGCCAACTCGGCCGCGGCGTGACGGCCAAGGATGTGATCCTGTACTTGATCGGCCAGATCGGAACCGACGGCGGCACCGGCTATGTGATCGAATACACCGGACCGGTCATCCGCACATTCTCGATGGAGCAGCGGATGACGGTGTGCAACATGTCGATCGAAGCCGGCGCGCGGGCGGGCATGATCGCGCCGGATGAAACCACGTTCAAATATGTCGAAGGGCGCGAATTCGCCCCCAAGGGAAAACAGTTCGATGCGGCCGTCGAGCGCTGGCGGCAACTGCCCACCGACGTTGGGGCGAAGTACGACCGCGTGGAAATCTACAACGCCGCCGACATCGCGCCGCAAATCACTTGGGGCACCAACCCCGGCCAGGTCGTGCCGGTGATCGACAAAGTGCCCGATCCCAACGCTTACCAATCCGACGACCAGCGCAAAGCCGCCGAGCAATCGCTCAAGTACATGGATTTGAAACCGGGTCTGTCGATGCAATCGCTGGCGCTAGATCGCGTGTTTATCGGCAGCTGCACGAACGCCCGCATCGAAGACTTGCGCGCCGCCGCCGCCGTGGTGCGCGGCTATCACGTCGCCAAGAGCGTGCAAGCGATGGTCGTCCCCGGCAGCGGACAGGTAAAGCAGCAAGCCGAGAAAGAAGGTCTCGACCGCGTGTTCAAGGAAGCGGGTTTCGATTGGCGCGAGGCCGGCTGTAGCATGTGCCTGGGAATGAACCCTGATATCCTCACGCCCGGCCAGCGCTGCGCGAGCACCAGCAACCGCAACTTCGAAGGCCGGCAGGGAAAAGGTGGCCGCACGCACCTGGTCAGCCCCGCCATGGCCGCCGCCGCCGCCATCGCCGGCCATTTTGTCGACATCCGCGATTGGGATTACAAAAACTAACTCGCCCCTCGCCTCTCGCCCCTCATATGCAACCCTTCACCAAACACACCGGCCTCGTCGCCCCCATGGATCGGGTCAACGTCGATACCGATCAGATCATTCCCAAGCAATTCTTGAAGCGCATCGAGCGCACCGGCTTTGGGCAATTCCTGTTTTTCGACTGGCGATTCAAGGACGATGGCTCGGACAATCCGGAGTTCGAGCTGAATCGGCCGCAATACAAGGGGGCCAGTGTGCTGCTGGCGCGGCGCAACTTCGGCAGCGGCTCCAGCCGCGAACACGCCCCCTGGGCGCTGGAGGATTACGGCTTCCGCGTGATCATCGCCCCCAGCTTCGCCGACATCTTCTACAACAACTGCTTCAAAAACGGCATGCTGCCGATTAAACTGCCCGATGCCGCCGTGGACGATCTGTTCAACCGCTGCGCCAAGCATCCGGGCTATAAGCTGACCGCCGATTTGGAAGCGCGCCGACTGACCGACGATTACGGCCTGTCACTGCCGTTTGAAATCGAAGAGTTCCGCCGCCACTGTTTGCTGCACGGTTTGGACGACATCGGCCTGACACTCGAGCACTCCGACAAAATCACCGACTTCGAAAAAAACCACGGAATGTCCCCCGCCAAAGTCTGACGGTTTCGCATGATGCCCCGCTGGACCCACTTGCTGTTGGCGATGGTCGCATTGGCCGCGACCGCCGCGGCCGCCGACGATGCCGTCAAAGTCGACGTCGTTCTTACCGGACTGACTAATCCCTGCGGCGTCGCCATCCAACCGAGCACCGGGGCTGTATTCGTTTCCGACACCGGCGCGGGCCAGATCGTGAAGTTCTCGCCCGACGCGCCCAACAAAAGCACGCCCGTGGTCACCGGATTCCCGCAGGCCGACGCCCTCGGCGGCAAGGAGCCGAGCTATAGCGTCGGCCCGTTGGGTTTGGTGTTTCTCAATCAAAACACGCTCATCGTGGGGGAAGGCGCTCAAACAAGGAGATGAGGTAATTCGCGTGTTCGAATTGCCCTCCGACGGAAGCGCACTGAAACTCGACGACGCGAAGCAAAAGCTTGGCCCGCTCTCGGCTTCCGATTCAAAAGCGAAAGGAGCGGGCAATTTCTTCGGGTTGTCGATGATGCCCGGCGGTCTGGCGGTGACCGCCTGCGGCCTGAACGATCAAGGCTGGGTGCTGAAGGCCGAGTTGAAGAACTCCACGTTCGGCGAATTACGACCGTTCGTGCAAACCAAGGCCGCCAGCCGGATCGACGCCCTGCTGGGCATCGTTTACAACCGGCATGGCTTCATGGTGCTCGCGCCTCGCGATGACGACGGCAAAAGCGCCGGCAGCAGGCATCGACCTCAAAGCGTGCTCTCCTTTTACAACGTCAAAAACTGGAACCTGTTGATGAGCCTGCCCATTGAACTGCACAACGTCACCGGGCTGGCCTACAGTCCCAAGAGCGGCCGGTTGTACGCCGTCGATTTTGCCTGGGACGATCCGACGCAGGGCGGACTCTACCGGCTCGACGCGGCAGCCATCGATGGCCAGTCCGGCGTGAAGGCGGTGAAGATGACCGTGCTCGACAAACCGTGCGCGATGTCCTTTACCTCCGACAACGTGCTGTATGTCACCGCATTCGGTTCGATTCCCAAAGAGCCGAAGACCGACAAGCTCCCGAAGCCGGGCAAGTTGTTGCGAATCTCCGGCGAACTGTGAATGCCATGGTTGAAAGCCGCAGAGCGCGGATCGAATCGATGTTGGCTCAGGAGCCGACCGATCAGTTTCTGCGCTACAGCCTGGCGATGGAATTGGCTAAGGAAGGGGACCACGAGCGCAGCCTATCGGGCCTGCGCGAATTGCAAATCGCTGCACCGCCGTATGTGCCGGCATTCTTCATGGCCGCGCAGCAATTGGTGGAACTGAATCGAATCGCTGAAGCACGCGAGTCGCTGCGCCGCGGCATCGACGAAGCCCGCGCTCAAGGCAATGCCCACGCCGCCGGCGAAATGAGCGAACTCCTGGCCTCGCTCGGGCGCGAAGGAGAATAGGTCACGAGGCTTTGACCGCTCGCTTCGTGCCGCAGGCGCCGGCCACGGCGCAGGCTTTGGCGCATAGCGTGCAGCCCCCCTGCCCCATCGCTTCCTCGGTGCCGCAGCCGGGACCGCAGCCTTGGGTCAGCGTCTCGGAAAATTTGCGGAACTGCGCGGCAGCGTCGTACACTTCGGCCAGTTCCGCGGTGATCGCTTCGATTTCCGGCGTCACTTCGCCCATGAAATAAAAGAAAAGCGAACGGCCGTCGAACAAATGCTCCACGTCCACAAGCGTGGCGGAAATGCCGCGCTCCGACAAACGGGCCGTGCAAGCGTCGAGCGCCTTTTGGCGATTCTTCTCCAGCCGGTTTTCCAAAAGCTCGTCCTCGATTGTCATGCCGCGCAAGATCGAGCCATCCGTGTTGCCGCGCATAATTTCTTCCTCGGCCGGCCCCAACACTTCGCCGGTCTCCAGTCCGCGGCTGGTGCGCACGATCACGCGGCTGGCGCGAGGGTATGCCACCGCATCGACGGACGTGAACCGCCCGACGTTTCCCAGCAACCCCACACGAACAAAATGATGCCTCGACATATCGATATTCTCGATCCCCCACAGGCCGGTGCCAAGCCGATTTTGCCGACTTGTGCGATCTATTTCGCCTTTCCCTGACACGAATTTCCGGCAATACTTGTCCTCATGAATATACCTGCTGCATTTCCGACCGATCTTGGTTCCGCTCCCGCCGCCACATGGTGGCACGAGCTGGCCCAGCGCGTACTCGACGGCTACCAAGTGACCCGCGAAGAAGCCCTGGCGGTGCTGAAAACGCCCGACGTCGAGCTGTTGGACCTGATCGCCGCCTGCTACCGCATTCGCCACCGCCATTGGGGCAACACAGTGCAGCTTTACTTCCTGATGAACGCCAAGAGCGGGCTGTGCCCGGAAGATTGCGGCTACTGCTCGCAATCGAAAATCTCCAAGGCGGAAATTCCGGTATACAACCTGCTGTCGGAAAGCAAATTGCTGGATGCCGCGCGGGTGTGCGCCGAGCGCGGGGCGACGACCTATTGCCTGGTGATTTCCGCCCGGGGCCCGACGGAGCGGGAGATTCAGGCGGTCGAGCACATCGTGCCCAAAATCAAGGAGCAATACAAACTCAATGTGTGCGCTTGTCTTGGATTGCTTACTCCCGACCAGGCGCAGCGGCTGAAGGCCTGCGGCGTCGATAAGGTGAACCACAACCTGAACACCAGCGAGCGATTCTACCCGGAAATTTGCACAACGCACTCCTGGCAAGATCGGGTCGACACGCTGAAAGCCGTGCGCGGCGCCGGATTGGAACTTTGCTCCGGCGGCATCATCGGCATGGGGGAGCGCGACGACGACATCGTGGACATGGCTTTCGCACTGCGCCAGATGCAGGTGGAATCCATCCCGCTCAACTTTCTCAATCCGATCGATGGCACGCCGCTGGCGGCTCAGCATCAACTCAATCCGCGCTACTGTTTGAAAGCCCTGTGCCTGCTGCGGCTGGTGAATCCTGCTAGCGAAATCCGCATCGCCGGCGGACGCGAAATACATCTGGGAAGCATGCAAGCACTTGGGCTGTACGTGGCCAACTCGGTGTTCGTGGGGGACTATCTCACCACGAAAGGCCAGCTTCCGGAGGCGGATTACACGATGATCGAGGAAATGGGCTTCAACATTACTCGCGATCCCGCGGCCCCCGCTTCACGGCAGCACTGCTAGCGCTGCGCTCCATTCACCGCGTGCCGCGCCCTTTCACTAACCGGAAATCCTTGGATAACCGGTCAATTTTTATCAACCGCAACTGTTTCTCCGGTCGATAAACGCGGAACGACGGACTGAATTTCCGGTTCTTCACCGAGGATGGTTTGCCATGCGCCCCGCTGTGAAAAGTTTGGGACTATTGTTTGCCGGCATGCTGCTGTGCACGGCGGCAGCCCAGGCACAATACGGTCCCTATAGCGCCACGCGCAAAATGCAGGGCGTCACACGGCGTCCGGCAGCCAGCAATTCCTCCGCGCCCGCCGCGCGCGAGTCCGCGCAGCCCGATCAGGCGGCCGACGCGCCTCTGGTCGAACTCGATTCAGAGTCCGCGGCCGACACGACATCGACCGACAACGAAACAACTACCGAAGAGCCGGCTACCGAACAGCCAAAATCACCGCCAGAACCCACCGTGAAGGCGGCGACACGACCGGGCTCGGCCAGCGATTCAACGAGCGGCGGAACCAGCGGCGGACTGAAGGCGTTCCAACAGCGGCTCGCCGCGGTGCGCAACTCGTCGGCCAGCGACGGAGTGCCCACCGCCGCCATAGCACCGCATATCGATCCGCCGGGCGCCGCGGTCGCGGCCGCTCCAGAAGACAACACGGGCCCGAACAACGGCCCCACGCCTCCGCCGATGCCGGAGATTCACGCCTTGCAGCACATGCAATCGTTAGAAAGTCCCGCCGCGCGCGTCGAATCGAGAACGGTCGGACCTTTCGAATCCAGAGAGATCGGACCCATCGAACGTCCGGTCCGATCCGCCGAACCGACGCCGGCATCGAGTGGCACATCCAGCGCGCCGGTCGTCGGCGGGCCACTGCCAGCTTCGAGACGCCTGCCCTTGGGGAACGAGAACCAAATCGCGCCCGACGCGGCGCCGTCGAGCGCGCCGGTCGCCAAATCCGATTCGGCCCCGGCGTCCGGCGTGTTGTTCGCGCAACAAAGCCCGATTTTGGGCGTTCAGACCTCCGGCCCGCGCAGCGTCAATGTCGGCAAGGAGGCGGCCTACACCATCACGATCAACAATTCCGGCCAGACGGCCGTGCAAGACCTGTCCGTGTCGATCAAGATTCCAGCCTGGACCGACGTCGTCGATGCCCGCGCCAGCAACGGCTCCACGCGTCCCGCCAGCAACTCTTCCGGCGAGCCCTTTACGTGGCAATTGCCGCGGCTGGAAGCGCACAGCAAGGAGCAATTGGTGCTCAAGCTGGTGCCGCGCGACAGCCGGCCGTTCGATCTGGCCGTGCAATGGACTTTTTCGCCCGTAGCCTCGCAGGCCATGGTCGAAGTAAAAGAACCGAAGCTGACGATGTCGTTGGCCGGGCCCAAGGAAGTGCAATACGGCCAAACCAAGCTGTACAAATTGTCGTTGGCGAATCCGGGCACGGGCGATGCCGAAAACGTGGTGCTGTTTTTGTCGCCGGTGGACAACGCCGGCGGCGCGCAACACGCCACGACTTGGGAACGCTTCGCGCCGGCGAAAACAAGCTGGTGGAAGTGGAGCTCACCGCCCGACAGGCCGGCACGTTGCAAATGAAAGCCGCCGCCATGGCCGACGGTAATCTGCGGGCCGAAGTGGCGGAGCAGATCATCGTTCATCGCGCCGGATTGAAACTTGTCGTCACCGGCCCCGACTCGAAATACACCGGCACTTCCGCCACGTTCAAAATTCAGGTGAAAAATCCCGGCAATGCCACCGCGGAAAACGTCGTGCTGGCGGCCATGCTGCCCCTGGGCGCCAAGTACGTTTCCAGCAGCGGCGGGCAGTTCCAATCCGAGCAAAACAAGATCGCCTGGAGCGTGCCGTCGCTGGCCGCGGGCACGGAGCAAGAACTCGAAGTGCGCTGCGTGTTAAGCTCCCCCGGCGAAAACCGTTTGCAAGTGGCGGGCACCGCCGCCGGCGACCTGAGCGATAGCGCCGCCGCAACCACCAACGTCGAAGCGCTGGCGGATTTGAAACTTGACGTTAGCGATCCGCAAGGCCCGATCCCCGTGGGAGACGAGGTCACTTACGAAATTCATTTGCGAAACCGCGGCACCAAGGCCGCCGAAAATGTCGACGTGGCAGGATACTTCTCGCAAGGCATCGAGCCCATTGCCGCACAAGGCTCGACGTATCACCTGTCGCCGGGACAAGTCGTGTTTCATCCGATCGCCTCGATCGCGCCAGGCACCGAAGTGCTGCTGCGAATCAAGGCGCGGGCGGAATCCGCCGGCACGCACGTCTTCCGGGCCGAAGTTGCCTGTTTGAAGGCCGGCACAAAGCTGGCCACGGAGGAAACCACGCTCTTCTTTGGCGACAACGATCGCGGGCCCGTGCGTACCGCGGCGCGGCCTACCGCCGAAAATTCGCTTACCGAACCGGCCACACTACCGTCGGTGAAGAACCGCTAGTCGGCCGCCAGATAATCCGCTGAGCGGCCATCCAGTTTGCACCTGCGACAGCTTAGCTCGCCGTGCACTTACGTCGCGAGAGCCGCTGGAAGACCAGCAGGCCGACGACACTCAGGCTCGCCAAAATCATGGCGCTTGGCTCGGGCACTGGGACGGTGATCCCATCCCCAGTGGCGAAACCCATCACCGGATCTCCATGCGGCTGGGAAGGGAATTTGAGGCCGATGATCGGATTGCCGAACCCGTCTGGATACGTTTGGTTGGCCCATTCGAAATCCGGCAGATCAATCGTGGAATCCGTTATCGGATCGTAAAACGAAGCCTTCGTCGTGGCGTTTCCATCTGAACTGTTCGGGTTGAACTTAAAGAAGATGTTCCGATAGTCGCCAAACTTATCTCCTAACGGGTCAACTGGATCAAGGTTCACTTGAATCACTACATGTTCCCCGGGCGCAAGTCGCGAAGCGAGCTGAAATTCTAAGTTCAGCGACTGATCCGACGTCCCATTTGGCGTCACTACGTCTGGAATCTGGGCACTCGCGGACGGGATTACGTTGGCCCACGCGAATGTCTGGGTTGGATCGTTAATCGTGAGGGTGAAATTCTCCAAAAAAGCGGAGGTGCTCATGTTCTCCAACAATATATACGGCGTGTTTCGTGCCACCGCCAATTGGAAGGGCGTCGCCTTGGCCGCATTGGACTTGGCGAGCGCCAACTTATTCTTAGCGACGATCACAGCAGGTGCATCCATTTGATTATTGTTATCGGCCAGCGCCGTATCGTAGGCGGCTTTCGCCAACACGACGCTTAGACTTTCCGAAGCATAAAAGCTATAGGCGACGACTTCGTCGGCACGCGTGCGCTCCGTTGCCATGCACAAGACCGCGCCGATTGAAATGGCGATGCAGCGTATCAGGACGGTGATATATCGATGTCGGTATTTCATAGGGTGCGTTTCAGTTGCTCAATTGGCCCGCCAAGGGTGTTGGCGCCTTTGATCGGATTTTTCTGGGGGGGCCAAGTCGGCTGACATCGCTGGCGCGGCGAGATTGCCGGGCGGGCATTCAGATGGCGCAACGCTCAAGCGCGCTCAATTTCGGCTAGCGAATTCCGGCGAAGCGGTTGCCCCGAAGCTAGTCAAGCCAAATGCCAAACATCCCGATGGAATTGGCTGCTTGAATCGCAGGCTCGCGCATCGTGCCAAGTCGCAAAGCAGAGCGGCTGAAGAGTAGCGCCGAAGTGAATTACAGCGCTGACTTGGCCTTCACGAGCGTTTCCTAGATTGGTAAGTGCATAGGGTCGGGGCCTCCGCGGCAAACAATAACTGCCTGAGAAACCCAAACCTGAGCAAAATCCATGCTAACACTGACGATTTAACCGGTCAAGGAATTTGTGGAAATCGCGCAGAGATTGCGGGGGCACAACCTATCCTATCTGGCTTTTCGTAACCCGTGTAGTGAATAAGACTTACGAATCCCGCGGGACTTAGTTCGGCTTGCTCAGCGAGAAGATCGGCAACAATAGCGACATGCCGATGCCCCCGACCACCACACCCATCGCGGTAATCATCAGCGGTTCCAACATGCTGGTTACCGTTTTCAACGATGTTTCGACTTCCTGGTCGTAGAAATTGCTCACGCGCGAGAGCACGTCGTCGAGCTTGCCGGTTTCTTCGCCGGAGGAGATCATCTGCACCAACACCGGCGGAAACAGCGGATTGCCGTTGATCGTTTCGTGAATCTGCTTGCCGGACGTCACTTCTTCCAACACGTGCAGCCACAATTTTTCATAGTAGTAGTTGCCGGCCACTTCCGACGATAGCCGCAACGCATCCAACATCGACACGCCGCTGGCGATCATCGTTCCCAGCGTGCGAATGCTGCGCTGATGGCCACTTTGCGGAACATCGGGCCGATGATCGGCGTGTTGATTTTCAGCCAATCCCACACGCGGCGCCCAGGATCGGTGCGCTTGCCGTACAGGAACCCTCCGACGAGCAACACCACGCTGGCAATCCACGCCCACCAATAATTGATCATGGCGTCGGAAACCATCATCATAAACCGCGTGGAGGCCGGCAACGCATTGCCGCGAGCCTGAAACAGCGGCGTGAATTTCGGCATCACGAACGTCAGCAGAAAAATGGTCGCACAAGTAGCCACCACCAACATCACCGTCGGGTACGCCATGGCGGCGCGGACTTTGCTTCGCGTGTCGACTTCCTTGCGCAGATAGGTGGCCAGACGATTGAGCATTTCCCCCAGCTTGCCCGTCGCTTCGCTCGCCCGGATCAGCGAGACGAACGTTTTGTCGAACAGCTTGGGATGTTCCGCCAGCGCCGTGGAAAAATCCTCGCCGCCTTCCACTTTCGATTTCAGCGCTGCGAGCACTTTTTTCAGCGAAGGATTCCGTTCCTGTTGCACAATGCTCCCCAGGGCCACCGAAAGCGTGATGCCCGTATCGACCATGATCGCCAACTGGGTCGTGATGTAGATCAGATCTCGCTTGCGGACCGGGCGGGCGAACAACCCCAGATCGTCGTCGGCTTCCTCTAATTCCAGCACATAGCTGCCGTCGCGCCGCAGAACCGCCGTAGCTTCATCGATGCTGGCCGCTTCCAGGCGTCCTTCGCGCACCTGGCCCAGGGTGTCTCGCAATCGGTATTGGTACGGCATAGCAAATCAACTTTAGCGAATATTGGCCGGCCACTGCCGGCGCCGCGCTCTTAGCTATTGGGCTCCGGCGGCGCGCCGAAATCGCGGCAATCGCCCGTCACTTGCAACACTTCTTCGATGGTGGTGATTCCTTCGCGCACTTTGCGGAAGCCGTCGAACCCCAGCGTGATCATGCCGTTGCGGATCGGCTAATTCGCGAATCGTCGCCAGCGGACTGTCGGCCACGATCGCATCGCGAATCTCATCGTCCAACAGCAACAGTTCGTGGATGCCGATACGTCCGCTGAAGCCCGTGTTGCGGCAGTGGCGGCAGCCGACGCCCTTGAAAAACGAGGCCCGCTCGCAGCCCATCCGCTCCAGGGCCTTGCGGATATTCCGCGGCGGCTCGTACTCCTGCCGGCACTTGGCGACAGATGCGCCGCACCAGCCGTTGCGCCAGCACCATGTTCAGCGCCGCGCCGATCAGGTACGGCTCGACCCCCATGTTGACCAGCCGCGTGATCGCCGAGCAGGCGTCGTTGGTGTGCAGCGTGCTGAACACCAGGTGGCCCGGTCAGCGCGGCTTGAATCGCCGTGCGGGCAGTTTCTTCGTCGCGGACTTCGCCGACCATGATCACGTCCGGATCTTGCCGCAGCAGGGTCCGCAGCGCCTTGGAAAACGTCAGGCCGACCTTCGTTCCTGCACCTGGAACTGATTGATCAGCGGCAGGTGGTATTCGATCGGGTCTTCGACCGTGCAGACGTTGTTCTCCATCGAGCTGATTGCGTTCAGCGCGGCGTAGAGCGTGGTCGATTTGCCGCTGCCGGTCGGCCCGGTGACCAGCACGATGCCGTTGGGAGCTTGGATGTTCTGCTGGAAACTGCGTCAGCATGTCTTCGGCGAAGCCCAGGTCTTCCAGGTTCAGCGAGACGCTGCGGGTATCGAGCACGCGGATCACGGTCTTTTCGCCGCGGTGCGTGGGAAAGGTGCTGACGCGCAGGTCGATCTTGCGGCCATTCGAGCATCACGTGGACGCGGCCGTCCTGCGGCAGGCGCCGCTCGCTGATGTCCATCGAGCCCATGATCTTGATACGGCTGGTGACGCGTCAGCAGATGCAGCGGCACTTCCAGCGACTTGTACAGCCGGCCGTCGATGCGGTAGCGCACCCGCACGCAGCGTTCGGCCGGCTCGATGTGAATGTCGCTGGCCCCTTCTTTCACCGCGTTGAAGATGATGTAGTTCACCAGCCGGATGACGGGCGACTGGCCGGCGATTTCCTCCACGTCGCCGATGTCTTCGATCGCCTCTTCGATCAGCGTGACGTCGTGCGGCTTCGTAGTCCTCGATGATGTCGTCGATGACGAACACCTTCGAGTTCGGCAAGCGTCGTGATCATCCGCCGGATGTCTTTGCGTCGTGGCGGCGACGATCTGCACTTCCAGCTGCGTCAGCCCGCGCATTTCGTCGATCAGGAACAGATTCGACGGCTCGGCCACGGCGACCGTCAGCATGCCGCGGACGCAGAAACAGCGGCAGCACCAGGTTCTCTTCGATGTACTCGCGGGGCAGCAATGTCGACGACTTTGGGATCGTGCAATCGGGCTTCGAGCTTGGCGTAGGGCACGCCGTATTCGGCCGCCAGGCATTCGACGACCTGATCTTCGGTGCAATATCCCTGTTCGACCAGGATTTCGCCCAGCAATCGGTTGCTGCGGTCGGCCTGCTGGCCTTCCAGCGCGCGCTGCAGCGTTTCCGCGGTGAGGTAGCCGCGTTCCACCAGCAGATTGCCCAATCGGGCCGGCGCCGACTGCGAGGTGCTCAGAGAATTGGTTGCCATGGGCGCGTCTGAAGGATAGTTAGCGGAACGTTTTCACCGCGTCGATCACACTGTCGAACACTTCCAACTGCCGATCGAGCCGCGTAATTTCTAGAATCTTGCGATTGATCGAGTTGGTGGTGGCAATTTTCAAATCGCCTTGCTGCTCGCGAAGCTTGTCCTGCACATCCAACAGCGCCGTCAGGCCCGAACTATCGAGCGACTCGGTGTTGTCCAGGTCGAGCACGATGTTGTTGCGTTCCTGCCCGACCATGTAGGCCGTAAACAAATCGGCCTGATCCACGCCCAATTCCTCGGGGGAGTGGACCACCATCACATTGCCGAAAATTTCGGTGGGAAGGTTCATGGTCAGGGGTTCAGGAGTCAGGAGTCAGGGGTCAGGAGTCGGTATTCAAGTGGTTGGCGCGGGCTTTTTGCCCGATGCCTGGCACACTTCCTCCACCTGGCGGAGCAATTCGCGCGGGCTGAAGGGCTTGGCCAGGATCGCCAGCACTCCCAATTGCTCGCATAGTTCACGGTGCGAAAGTTCGAAGCCTTTGGCGGTCAGCATCAAAATCGGCAAGCTGGCGGTGGCCGGATTCTCGCGCACTCGCCTGCACAAACCGGCGCCATCCAGCCGCGGCATCTGGCAATCGGTGATCAGAATATCCGGCCGGACTGCGCTGGATTTCTTCCCAGGCCTCTTCGCCGTTGCCGGCGCAGCACACATCGTAGCCTGCTTGTTTGAGCTTGAACTCGGCGGCACGCAGAATGTGGATTTCATCGTCGCAAAGTAGTACGCGGTAGGGCATGCTGTTCACTCTCACCAGTAGTTGGAACCGATCGAGCCCCAGTTATTTCCCTCACGGCTCTTTTTTCATTTCACACGTGGCAAGCCATTTGGGCCGCCACGGGCAGGACCACGCTAAACGTGCTCCCTTGCCCCAGTTCGCTTTCGACGCACAAGCGGCCGCCATGCACGTCTTCCACGATGTGCTTGGCCAGCGGAAGCCCCAGCCCGGTGCCGTGGGCCATCTCACGATCTTTTTTCACGCGATAAAACATTTCGAACACGCGCTGTTTATCTTCGTCGGCCAGGCCTACGCCGTTGTCTTGCACTTCAAAAATCGCCTCCTGATCTTCCAGCCGGCTGCGCAGCGTGACGCAACCGCCGATGTACGTGTATTTCACCGCATTGGACAACAGATTGATCGCCGCCTGCATCATCATGTCGCGATCGACCAGCACGCCGATAAACATCTGGCTGAGATCGGCCACGAGCTTGACGTCTTTGGCTTCTGCCGCGGGCCGCACGATATTCACCGCGTCGGCAAGCAGTTCGTTCAGCGAAGTGACGCCCTTCTGCACCTCCACCACGCCGGCTTCGATGCGCGCCAAGTTCAGCAGATTGTCGATCAACCGCTGCAGGCGATTGGCCTGGCTATTGATGACGTTCAGGAACTCTTCGCGGGTTTGTTCGTCTTTGGCCTCGCCATCGACCAGCAGTTCCACGTAGGCCTTGATTCCGGCCAGCGGAGTCTTCATCTCGTGGCTCACCGCGGAAACAAAGTCCGCGTTCCGCCGCTGACCCGACTTCAGCACGCTGATGTTGCGCAGGACGGCAAATGCGCCCGTCGTCGGCTGGTCATCCTCCGGCCGAACCTCGTTTGAGGAAAAGCTCGCGCGGCCACGCCATACCAGTGCGGCTTGCCGGCGTCGTCGAGCAACTCGATTTCGGCGGTTCGCTGCCCCGGCGCCTTGCGTCTGCGCACTTCGGTCAGCAACTCGACCAACACCGCGCTGGCGACCACGTGGTTGATTTCGCGATGATCCGTGGCCGAGAGGTCGATGCCCAGCAATCGTTCCGCGGCGGGGTTGGCGAAGATCACCTGATCGTGCTGATCGATGGCGATCACGGCTTCCGACAAGCCGCTCAGAATCGTCTCGACCTGCAACTGGCGAGCGCCGGTGCGCTTCAATCGCACTTCCATCGCCGCGCGCATGTGTTCCATCTGTTCCAGGCGCTCGCAATGGGTGCGGAAGAATTCTGTGAATGATCGCGCTGCACCGCACCACGGATTGGACGGCGGCAAGGAAGGCAGATCGGCATCGACCTCACCTTGGGCGAATTTCACCGGGTCGATCTGGGCCAGTGCGTTGAAATACCGCTGGGCGGCCATCTGCTGTCGTGCCACGCGCCGTTCCCACAAATACGTGCAGGCCATCCCCAGCGCAAATGTCACGCCAAAAAATCGATAGCGGAAGGGCCAGTTCGGTTCCGGTTGCACCAGCAGCCCTGTGCCCCACGCCGACAAAAACGCGATCGAGCAGATCACCGCGATCGTCAAAAAGGCTTTGCCCTTCGAATCGTTCGAAGCGTGAATTTCTGGATGAATGGGCGTGGACGACATACAGGCAAGCTAAACCGGCAAGAGGTCGGACAACCGGCGCGCAGCGTCGCGAACATCTCAATCAACTACTGCGCGCTTGCCGCGGAAACCGATTCTCCGCGGCCTTTTGGGGCGGCGCTAGGAACCGTAGCGGGGGTCGAGTCGAGCGGCTTCGGCAAAGCACCGCGCAGCCGTCTCAGACTGGCCCAGCTTCGATAGCGTCGAACCCATTAAAAAGTAGGACAGAGCGTCCGACTTGTCCAAAGAAAGTGCTTGGCGCAACGCGATTTGTGCCGCTTGATATTCTCCCCGGCGATAGTGGGCGGCCCCCAGCAGCCGGTACAGCGGCGCGGGTCGCTCTGGAGCCTCTGCCAGCCCCGCTGTGGCCCACTGGATGGCCCCTTCCGTATCGCCGCGAGTCAGTGCCTCGACGGCGCGCTCAAGCGGGTTGTGCTGATTTTGCCGGTCAGCCGGTTTTGTCGATGCCACCGAATACGAAGCCGGCGTCGCTAAGCCATAAGCAGGTTTGGCGGCGGGCTCGCTGGCGGTGGATTGCTTGCTGGTGGTGATCGGCGGGCTCCCGGCGACCGGCGCGCTCGCGCTGAGCGCTTCCGCTGGCCGCGCGGCCACCGGTCCGACAACAACCGGCATGGAGCTCGACGATGCCGCTGGCGGGGTCATGACGCTAACTGTTTTTTTTGCCGCGTCGCTTGTCGGCTTGTCGCTCGAATGGTCTCCAAAGTCCATCGGCCGGACCCAATCGTCAACCGATGCGAGTTTCGCCGGCTGCTGTTGTTGTTGCGAATTCGAAGCTTTGGAATCGAGCCGGCCCGCTTCGGGTTTTGGGATCGCCGGCGCCGACGAATCCCGTGCCGACGTCGGCGGCATGGGCCGCTCGGTCAGCGTCAGCGATGTGGTCCTAGGTTTGACCGACTTTTGCGGCGCCGCCCCCGGCATCGGCGCACTTGCCACTGCCGCGTTGGACGCCGCCGCGGTAGACGCCGTCGACGCCCGGGCTGTGTTATAGCTCAGCGCATACACGCCGTTCTTCGGATCCAGCTTCGCTGCTTTTTCATAGTGCTCAAGCGCTTCGCTGCGCTGCCCCGAGGCGTCCAGCACCTGGGCCAGGGCATGATGCGCCATCGCATCGTTCGGATCGTGTTCCAATGCTTGACGCAACTGGTCGATTGCCCGATTCGAATCGCCGTTGAACAGATAAATATCGGCCAGCACGAATCGAGCGCGGCGATAGTTGGGATTGCGCGTCAACAGTTGCGTGAGCATCGTTTGGCTTCCCTCGACGTCGCCGCGCTGCCAGCACGAAGCCGCCGCTTCGAACTGCGCATCGTCGCGGTTGCGGTCGAAGTCGCGCGCCACCTCTTCATTCCGTTTTTGACGCAACGGAGCCACGTCGGGCGCCTGATCCCGGGCAATCGTACGCCGCGATTCATTCAGACTCGCGCACCCTGCGGCGAACAAGATTGTGAAAGCGAGCGCCAGCCAGCGCCGGCCCTCGCAGGCATTCGTCGGTGGAGCGATTCGCCGGAGATCCATCATTTGGCCTCCGGTGCAAGCGGTTGAGCGCTCGCCGGCAGAAGCCGTGCCGGGGCAGCATTATCTGCTTGCGGTGCGGCGGTCGCCGATTTCTGCGCGGCATGCGATGTCGAAGCGCCTGGCGGCGTCGCTCCGTCGCCTTGCAATAGTCCATCTACCATCCAGCTCGGCATATGGTCGCCATCCAGTACCTGCGTGGCGGATGTTTTGCGCACGTTCGTGTCGATCGTCACGACCGACTTGGTCGCGACCGGCTGCAATTTCGGCGGCTGGGCCTTGGGCACAGCATTCACCAGCGGTGCGCCGCTCCCCAGCGGCGCGAGTTTCAGCGACGCGGTAGAACTGCGCGCCGCGGGCGTGGGCTGATTGTAATTCGGATTCTTGCGCGGCATTTGCATCGGCGCGCCTTGCGCCGGCGGCGGCAAAGTGTCTTGTTGTTGCAAAGCGCCTGGCGCGCCCGGCTGCATTTCTGGTTGCGGCCCGCCTGGCGGCGCTTGCATGATGCCCGGCCCCGGCATCCGGTCTTCCCAAGGCATCGGCCCAAACGTCGGCATCGGTTCGTCAAACGCTCCGATTCCCGGCGGCGGACCCATCATGCCCGGCTTCAGCAGCGTGTGATCGTCCACCAGCCTGCCGTTCCAAATGTCGGTGCGCAAATCGATGGCCGCCCGGCTCTGCGGATCAAAGTGAACCGCCAGGTCGATCATCCGCAGCGCCGTTTCCTGATCGCCATTGGCCCACGCCGTCTGCGCCAGCCGGTAGTACTTGCGGCCCAAATAGCGCTTGGCCAGCGGGCTCGTCTGATCGGCATAGACAGCCTGGCGACGGAAAAACTCCGCCGCCGCCTTGTCGCCTTCACAACAGGCATCCGGCTCGCAGACGATGTGCGGAGTGATGAGCACGATGATTTCTTCTTTTTTGTTCGTTTCGGTCTTGGTGCGGAACAAGAAGCCGATCCCGGGCAGCGAGCCGAAGAACGGAACTTGCGTGGCAGTCGTGCCCAAATCTTCTCGCATCAAGCCGCCGATCACGACGGTGCAACCGTCGGGAATCATGATGTTGGTGGTCACCTGCGTGACGTCTTTGTCCGGCAGCGTCAGCCCCTCTTGCACCTTGACCTGGCCGGTGGAAAGTTCAGGATGCACCTCCATCCGCACCAGCCCGTCGGATGAGATGAACGGCCGCAGCCGCAATTGCGCCCCGACTTCCAAAAACTGCACGTTCTGTGCAGTGCTGGTTTCTGTGATCGTGGTGTTCACGTAGCCCAATTGCTGGCCGATTTGAATCTCGGCCCGCGCTTTGTCAATGACCATCACCTTAGGGCTGGCGATCACGTCGGTGTCGCCGATGGTTTCCAGCGCCGAAACGAAAGCCCCGGTGCTGCCGTCGAGATAAGCGAACTTCAGGCCGCCGGAGGTCACGTCGAAATCTTTCAACGTCGACAGCGGACTGCCCGTCGAGAACCGCAGGTTGTTCCGCAGCAACTCGAAATCCACGCCGAGGCTGTATTTGTCGTCGAGCGTCACCCGCAGAATCATCGCCTCGATGGCCACTTGCGCCGGTTTGCGATCGATTTCCGCGATCACCTGGTCGATCTGATCGAGCACGGCGACATAATCGCGCACCAAGATCGAATCGCCGCCCGCAAAGCGGTTGCCGCCGTCTTTGTTGCTGTCCGAGCCAATGCCTTCATCGGCCGGCGCGGTCACGCTGATGCTGCCGACGCCGGCAGTCAACAGCGGCGTCACCAGGGCTTGAATATCGGAAGCCCGCGTGTAGTTCAACCGGTACACGCGCGTGGCGACCTTATCGAGCGACTGTTCCATCGCTTTGAAATCCGCCGGCGTTCCCACGTAGATAAACCTGCCGTCGCGGTGCGCGATAAATCCGGTGCTGCGCAAGATGGCGTCCAGCGCCGTGTCGATGTCCACGCCATTCAATGACGCGGACACCGTGCCTTGCACGTTGGGGCTGGGCAAAATATTCAGACCGCCCTGCTCGCTCAACAATTCCAGCACGTCGCGCAGATCGGAATCCTGGATGTGGATCGCAAGGTTGTTGTCCCCTTCGCCGGGAATCCGCGCGATCCGCGGCTTCGATTTGGGCTCCACCTTCTTGGAGGCGCCCGCGGCGCCCGATCCGCCGGAGCCCGGCGATCCGCCGCGGTCCCGATTCGCGCTACTGCCCGGCGCGGGCGGTCCCGAACCGTTCGAGTCGTTTTGCTTCAGGACCGCTTTTTCTAATTCTTTGCGCAACTGCTCCATCATATCCTGTTGATCTTGCTGCGCAACTTGCACGCCTTGCTGAGCGCTCGCGGCGGGAGAATTCACCAATGGCGGCGGCGGCGACGCAGGCACGGGCGGATGCTGCGAAGAGCCGGCTTGTGAGAGTTGCGCTATCGGCGGCTGGACGTGTTCGACCACAGGACCGGCAACGTGAACCGTTCCCGACTGCCGCAATTTCGCGGAGGTGGACGCCGGCGCGGCCGAAGTGGTCGCCGTATCGGCTGGCGAAATAGGAGGCACGGTGTTGGACAATCCCAAGCACAGCGCCAGCGCAATGCCTACAGCGCCAAAGAATGCTAACAGTGCATATCGCCAAAAACCGCTCATAGGTCGTCCTTGACCTGGGGATTGCTAATTCACTCGTCGACGCCGGCCACTTCTACCGTGGGAAGTTTCAACTGATATTGCTTTCCGTTGTTCTCCAACACCACGTACCTCGTTTCGATTCTTACGAGCTTGAAGCGTTCGGTTTCCTTCGGAGTCTTGACAATTTGTCCTTCGTGATATGCTCGGTCATTGATCATCGCCGTCCGGTTGCGCGGCCCAATCACGGTGCTGCGCAACACCAATCCCGTTTCCTCCGGCGTCACGTCGGCCGGCGGCGGCGGTGCGGCGGCCTTGCTCGCCCGTTCCCGCGCCAAACGCCGCGCTTCCGACGGGCCGAACGGATTGCGCGCGCCGGCCAGCGGCATTTGCGGCTTCATCATGGGATCGTTGTGAATCCAATCCACCACCTGTTTCCAATGATCGTTGGTTAATTTGGTTGCATCGCCGCCAGGCGCAGGATTCGAAGTCTCCGCGGTTGAATTGGCGGCGCTTGGCTTGACCTCGGTCGCGACGGCGTCCTCCGACTTTTGACCCCAGTATTTCTCAACCAGCGGCAGCCAAAACCAACCTGCCACCACAAGCAAAAGCGCCAACGCGGCTCCCTTCTTGGGATTCGCCGTCAGCTCACGCTTGAATTTCCGTATCAGTTTGCTACTGGTTGCCACGGGAACATCTTCCCGGCCGGTTGCAGGCGGACCAATCCACCTCCGCGCTTCATTCCGGCTCGTCTAGTTATCGGTAATCGTTAAGGTCGAACTAACTGGATTTCTTGTGATTGACCGTAAAAACTTCCAGCTTCAATTCACCTTCCACATTTTGCCCAGACTCTCGCGTTCGCTTGAACGTTAGCTGATCGATCCAGACCAGTTCAGGCATTTTTTCCAAATCTGCTAGCAGCCGACAAATCGCCGGGTAGGTCCCGGTGACCGACATTTTCACAGGCACGCGATGCAGCATTTGCATCGCTTGCTCGGTTTGCGGTTCGAAATGCGTGGTGGAAGCTCCGCTATCACGAGCGCAGTCGTTGATTTGCCCGAACGCATTGGCCAACTGTGCCGTTGTCGGCATGTGCGCTTCACACTGCCGCTGAAACGCTTCGATCTCTTCTAATTCCTGCTGCATCTTCGCCGCGGCGACGTGCAAGCTGGGAATCTCCTGAATCAGGTCTTCTTTCAGGCGGATCTCGTTGCGAGTTTCACGAATCGACCGGGCCGTCGGGAAATAAATCAGCGACAGAAACCCAATCGCCGTTGCCGCGATGGGCAGCGTGACAAACCAACTGGTCTTACGTCGCATTCGCACTGACATGGTAAACCTGTGTTCTATTTTCCCGCCGCGAAAAACTATCCGGCATTGGAGTCCGCCGACTTTTCACTGACGCTCTCGACCGGCTTGGGTCCCTTCGGTTGGCCGTACCCCGGCTTCACAACGATTTTGGCGATGAATCGCATGCGACCGGCCGCGTCGCCCGGAATCGTCTCCGCGGAACTCAAATCCACTCGTTTGAACAATGTGACTTCGCCAAGCTGTTCCAGGTAGTGATGCAAAATCGCCGGATCTTCGGTAATTCCAATGACGTTGACCACCACCTGTGATTTATCCCACTCGTCGCGCAGCATCGAAAGATCGTGCTCGGCCGGCTCGACCTTCGCCGAGGTCGCACCCAGCGGATTGGCCGCCTCCGGATGAGATTGTTCCGGCGCCCAGGGATCGCCTCGCGCGCCACGTCAATTCGTTCCAGTTCAATTTCGTCGGGCAACGATTCGCTTAGGGCCGCCACGATGCGGCTGCGAGGCCAGGGATGATCCAGATAGGCGTACAACTCCGCCTGCTTCCGCGCCGTTTTCACCTGCACCTGCAGAGAGGAAAGCTGCTTGGAGTCGGCCATGGCGCGATAGTACTCCGGCATCAGTTCCGCGAGCTGTTTGTCGGCCCGCTGGCGTATGTGCTGCTGATACAGCAGGGCAAAGGCCAACATCGCGGCAAAAACGCCGACAAACACGAAGCGCAGCGTGACGTTCTTGCGGTGCGCGCCCGCTTCGAGGTACGTGACTGGTAAAAAATCAATTTCGTGAGTCATGTCCGCACGCTGGCTTTCTGCTCCGTCCGCAGCGGGGCCATCGTGTTCTGCCGCAGGGCCATGCCGACGGCGATATCCCATTGGCCGCGCCGACCGGTTTGAATGGCCATTTCGAAATTCCGCAACGGATCGCCCAGCTCGCACTTCAGGTCGAGCCGCGCCCCCAGATGCTCGACCAACAGCGGCGACGCTTCGCCGCCCCCAATCACTACGCGCACCAACGGCTGCCCGCGAAACGTCACGCTGTGGTAGCGCACGCACAACGCCAATTCGCCGGCCAGACGTTCCAAGATCGGCCGGACGCTTTCCAGCAGCCCGCGAGCGATCTCCTGATCTTGTTGATCCGCGCGGCGATCGCCGTTGTGCCGCCGCAGCGATGCCGCCGCGGCCAAATCCATTTTCAAATATCCCGCCACCGCCTCATCCATGTGCTGCCCGCCCACGTCGATATACTTGATGAACAAGGGCTCCGTTCCATGGGCGATGACCACCACGGTGCTCGTGGCCCCCACGTGGACGAACATGGCGCGTTGCTGCCGATCCTCGTCGCGGCGATATTGCCACCCGTAGCAGCGCAACAGGGCCAAGGGTTCAACGTCGACGGCAGTCAGCTTCAGGCCAGTGCTGCCGACGGTGTTCAATAGTTGTTCCAGCACGCTGCGTTTGCACGCCAGCAAGATCACTTCGCGCTTCAACGCCTCTCCCTGCCGCACGTCGCCGGCCTCGACAAAGCGTACTTCGGCTTCCGCCATCGGGTAGGGCAGCCTGTTCGACGCCTCCTGCATCAGCACCCTTTCCGTTTCCTCGCCCGGCGTTTTGGGAATGCGAATGTTCTGCACGAACAATTCGTGCGCGCTGAGGCACACCACGGCCTCGCGCCCGCGGAAATTGTGCTGCTCCCGAGCTGAAAGAATCGCGTCCGCCAGCGCCGAGGCTCGCAGGTCCGGATCGGCGTCCAATCCCGGAATTTCCCGCCGCGCCGCGTCCATCACGCGAGTTCGATCGGAGTTGAATTGCAGCAACTTCACCGAATGGCCACCGATGTCGATGCCGATCGGGCTGTAGCTGCGAGATGTCAACAGTCGGAGCATGGTTTACTCGCCAATTCTCATAGGCCTGCCGGACGCGTCATTTGATACGTGCCCACCGTGGCCATCCCTGTCACCGGATTCACCTGCACAGATATGTACCCTTGGCGGGCGCCCTGGCCGGCCGTCAGCCAAATCACACTCTGATTCGCCTGCGTGGTTTGCCCGTACGGCCCAAATTCGATTGACGAGATGTTTGTCGTGGTGCTGCCCATCGCCTGCGCTCCCAACAAAGTGACGGCCGGCCCCAGCCGCGGCAGATTGGCCAGCGCCACGATGTATTGGTTCGTGGGATCGGTCGGCGATCGGTACGGCGATTTCGGCAGCGTGTTGAGCGAGGTGTCCGCCCCGGTGTGCGACAGCACCAGGCGATTGTTCGTCGTATCGACGTCGAATCGATAACTGCTGTTGTTGCCCAGCGCCAGACTGCGAGCGTAGGCCAATTCGCCGGCAATCACGCCCGCTGTCGAATTGAGCTGGCTGTACACCGTGGGCGCGGTGCTCGAGATCAGAAGCCGCGCCATGATGCTCATCAGCACGATCACGATGAGCATTTCCAAGAGCGTAAACCCGCACCTCGCCCGAGCCGAACCGCAGGCACGACGTGCAAAATCGCGGGCTGAACGTTCGCCGTGGCAAGCGGCCGCCGCGGAAAATGAAATTTCGTTCATTGTTCCGCGCGTGACGTTCATGGTTAGCCACCGGAGGGCTGATCGAGCGAGATTTTCACCTTCACCGTGCCGGAGCGCAACAGCGCAATTTCTTCCTTCAGTTGCGCATTGACTTGCCGGAGCTGATCGATAATTTCGAACCGCTGCTGCACGGAGTTGGCAAATGGCAACGCGCCGTTGGACTGTTCCTGCGCTATCGAGTTCGGCTGATGAAAACCTAGCACGTACCAACACAGCAAATTGAAGCAAATCAAAAGGGCCCAACGCGTACGGCTGTCGGAAGTCATGGCATATTCTCCAATTGGCACTGGGGTCCTGGGTAATTCGTGGTAAGCCGGTTCACGTTCCCACGCTCGCCGGCATTTCTCCTTCTATCGGCACAAACTGCGCAATTGCTACAGCTTATTGGAAATCTGCTAGCAAAAACGCCGCCGTTCATTCCGCCTGTTTTTTCTACTGGTTGTCGCGCCAATCGACCAAATCCCAGCGTAACCCGGCGTCGGTCGGATTCTGGATGAAGACCGGTCCCGCGGTCATGTCGAACCAATGGTCGTTGTAGGCCGTGGTGTCCTGAGCCACGGTCAGCTTGGGGGTGTAATTCAACGAATTAAACATCGACTGGTAAACCGGGAAGTAGGGCACGATTGCTTTCACCGACTTCCACGCGTTGTATTGATTCGTCCAAGTGGTCGCGGTTTGGCTCCATTGCGTCCGCGAACCAATCACAAACGGCGAGCAAATCACGCGACCGACCACCGACACGACGTTGGTCTGAGAACCCGAATCAATCCAGAATTGCTTGTTGGCCACAATCACGCCGTTAATGGTGGCTTGCCCGGTTGAACTGCAATAAAAGTTGTTCTTGGTCACCGCGACCGGCAAGCGAATCGGCGTCGTCGAACCGGACATCGGCAGCAAGCTCACCGAATTGAAGACCACATTCGTGCCGGTGATGCTGATGTCGTTGCCGACCACCAGCGTGCCGTTAATCGTCACGTTGTTGCCCAGAGTCACTGCACTGGAGCTGAAATAGATTCCCAGCGGATTGGTAATCGGATCGGGCGACAGCGTAACGTTCGAAAGGCTCGTGCCAACGGCGGCGACGTTGTAGCTTTGCCCGCCGGGATAAATGCGATACGTCGTCAAATTGGTGGGCGTCAGCATGTTGATCGTCGAACCGATCGAAACGTTGGTTGTCGATACGCCCAACGACGACAAAAAACCCAAGTTGTTCGCATTCGAAGAACCGGTCGGCAGCGACACCGGCCCGGTAAGCGTGCGATAGTCGCTGTAACCGTTCAAGCGCATCGCATTCAAATCGCCCAAATATTGCCCTTCGATCGTGCTCGTCCAGTTGTAACCGATGCCGATGGTCACGGCGCCTTGCAACCACAAGGGACCGGTGATTTGGCAGGGGGGATCGATCGTGAACCCACGATTATCTGTCTGATAAACCGTGTAGTTTTGCATCGCTGTCCAATTGGTCGGCTGCGTGGCGAATTTGCGCGGCAAAAAGCGCATCACTGCTGTCATCTTGTACGTGGCGCGCGATTGCGTGTTGTTGGGATCGACCGAAATGCCGGTCGATTGAACCGTCACTCGGTAGGGATATTCCGAGTAATTCGAGCTGCTGCTGGTCAGCAGCGGATCGCCCGTCGTGTAGGTCACCGAATAGCTTTCCTGGCTGGAAATATTGCCGCTGACCGTGGTGCCCACTCCGGCCCAGGCGCTCTCTTCCATTTTCCGCATCCCAGCCGATAGCCCGATCATCGCGGCTTGCCGGGCCAGCACTCGCCGGTTTCCATTCTGCTGCACGCGCTGGGTGGCAAACTGCGCGCGCATGATCACGTAGCTGGTCGCCAGCGTAATGGCGATGATGCTCAGCACCAGCGCGATTGTCGCCCCGCGCCGTGCCATGGGCCTGGCGATCATGGGAACACCTCGTAGCTGTACGCCGCCGAGCCGAAAAACGGCACCGGCTGCTGCCCCGTCGATTTGGTCACCAGTGAATTTCCCGCCGGCATCAATTGCAACTCGCTGCGCGCCCAAACCTGCCGCATGCCGATATTGGAGCTCCAAATTCCCTGTGCCCAGGGCACGTTGGCCCACGTGGTCGTTCCCGATCGATAAGCACTGATTTCGGCGTCGCTGGGATTCATGGTCACCACGAACCGCACGCAGCCGCGCAACGTGTTCGCCGAGTCGGTGGCCGTGCGCATCAAGTCCGTCAGCAACGTCTTCTGCGCACCGCTGGCCGTCTTTAGTCCGTCAATGAACATTTTGAATGCCGACGCATCCGATGGAGACGGCAACGTGCGGGTGTCGGTCGGAACCGTGATCTCCATGAGCTGATTTGGCGCGCCAGGATTCGGGCAAAACAGCACCAATTCATTTACCAAAGGCGCTCCTTGCGGATTGGCCGGTGTGCCGCCCGTCGGACGCCAGACGACAAGCGTGTCGGGAAAGGTCCAACTGCCGACCGTATCTTGAGTCACCCACGTGCCTGCATACGTGGCGTTGTTCGTCGCCCCGCTGACGGCGCGGGAAATCCTGTCGAATGTCACTTGTGCATGCAGCGCCGCCGTTCCATAACCTTGGTTGTACTCCGAGCTGATTTCCACGGCGCGGGCCATCATGCCCAGCGCCACGACGCAGATCGTCAGAATGCTGGTGGCGAACAACAGCTCGAGCAACGTGAAACCTGCCGCCGGCTTGCGAATCGCCGCGTTGCCGGCATCGATTAGGTACCGTCGGTCGCTGTTTCTGGAATTACGAGCTAGGCACATAAGCGAATACCCGCCGCAAGGTGGTTAACAGGCGGCGGGCTCCGTTGGGATCGTTGACGTAAACACGCACTTCGACTGCTCGATAGTTGCTTGTGAGCCCGCTGGCTAGCGTCGTAGTCAGATCGGTATTGCTGACGTAATACACGTCGATTTCCACGCGCCAGTTGGCCAGGTAGCTGGCAACGCGGAAATTCTGATGCCGCAGGCCGCCGGCGCCGTTGCCGTCGCCCATCGGGATGTTCCACCGATCGACCGGCGGCTGGTAGCGCAATCCCACATAGTCGTCGATGTCGTTGAACAGCGAACGTCCGACGCCGGCCAGTTCCGAGGCATTGGCGGCAAACGGCCATTGATTTGGCTGCGAATAGTCCTCGCAGTATTTCATCCCCGCAATTTCGTCCATCATTTGCTGCGCCAGCCCCCCGGCAATCGTTTGCTCCAGCGCCCGTTTGGTGTTGCCGATCGAGTCGTACACTCCGTACAACAGTGCGCAGCCGGCGACCACCGTGAGCGTGACTGACACCATCGCTTCGATCAGCGTAAAGCCGCGGCGCATCATCGTGGGAAACATGGTGGCAACTCAACGGCGTCAAGGCGGGCGAGGGAGAGCGGGCAGGGCCATCGGTGCAGTGCGCCGATCGCTCAACTCATAGGGCGCAAAAATCGGCGCAGCAAGGTCCCCTCTTGCTTCCAGATGCCCTGCTGCGCCCGCAGCCGTGCCCCTCCCCAAGGCACTACTGCAACTCAACCATAGATTGCACCGGACGACTGTCAAACTCGCGCTAATTGGAGCATCAGTTTCGGCCGGATTTCGACCATTGCTCCAGCATGGCCCGGCGCTGCGCTGGAGTGCCCGTCGCCATCACCTGCGCCTGTTCGTTGTTGAGCCACTTACGGAAAGCCGCCACCGCATCCTCGCCCGATAGCAAGCCTTTCAACTGGTCATAGCGGACCTCCCCGAACAGCGGAAGCCGATCGTCGTGCGCTTCGGTGGTCAGCGTCTTGATGCGGGCGGGAATGTCGCCGGGCTGTACCTCGGGCATGGGCTGCAGCACGTAGTTGTCGTTCAGAAACTTGCCAAGATCGTCGGCGCAGATCGCGATTTCTTCGGGATCCGGCTCGCCCGTCATCGCGCCCGGCGACGTGTTGGGCGCCGATCGCTCCCATTGTTGCGTCTTGCTCGAGACGTCAATGAGGTAAATCTTTGTCTGGTCGTCCGGTTTTTTGCCCGCTGGCGGCGGAGTGCTTTGCGGCGGCTGTGGAAGCTGGAAGAGCACCACAGCGTTCAGCCCCATCGACTTCGCAAGACTAAGCAATTCGTTGCGCGTGCCCAACCCCAAGTACATCACCTCGTTGAGCCGCGGATCGCTCACCTGCGGCGCTTGCCCAAATGCCCCGGAATCGATCCGGTTCTGCAATTCACTTACCACCGCGGTTCCCAAGGCGCCGACTTGATCTTCGATGCGACCCATGCCGGGAGTAGGTGGCGGTAAGACCGTGCCGGTCGGCGCCTGCATCACCACGCCCGATCCCCAACGCACGCCCAACATGGGCTGCTTGAGCACCGGACACCAGCGCAGCGTTTGCAGCAACACTGAATCGGGCGCCGCCAAAACATCGATCTCCGTTTGACTCCGGTAGCGGCGGCTCGCGCGGCTAAGGGAATCGCCGCTCAGCGCTATATCCCGGGAATACATCACCCCGGGCAGATCGTCGTGCTGAATTTCCAAGGTCGCCAGCTTCAGGCGGCCGTCGGCCTGGCGCGTCAAAGTCCACGTGCTCAGCATCTGATCGTTCGTCACAATCGCGTGATCATTATCGAGCAATCCCAAGATTCGCAATTCGTGTCCGATGATCGGCCATGCCTGCCCGTTGCGATCCACGAGCATTCGGCCGTCCACCAACCAGCCTTGATTATCCGGGAAGCATTCCAGCACGCGGCCCCGATCTCGATTGACAATCCCTTCCGGCAATTCGAAGTCGGCCTTCTGAGAACCGTCGCTGAGCGACCAAACCTTCAGCCGTGGCACTTGATTGCTTCCAAAAATTCCGGCCAGCTCCTGGCCGTCAGGAGAAAAGCATAAATCGACTTCTGTATTCCCGCCTTGCGGTTCGTCAGGTTTCACAACCGGCAACATCCCGCACAGTTCACCTTTCTGCAAATCGACGATCCACACGATCCCTTGACCGAAAGTCGCCAGATAACGCCGTCCTGGACTGACGGCCGCGGCGCGGTTATCGACAATCACGCCGTCGGGCAAATCCACCTTCTGGACCTTCGGGTTACCGCCAAAGCTCCAGATTTTGTATTGCGCACTCTTGGGCGTGTTGCCCAGCATCAAGATGCTTTGATCGGCCAGGAAATCGACGGGCACGTCCCCGTTCCGCTTGTCCAACGGCAGCCGCGCCAACAGTTTTCCGTTTTCAAATGACCAAACCTCCGTTCCATATTCGCCGTTGCCGCCCAGGTATTTGCCATCGCGGCTGAGCACAATCCCTTCTTTGAAGTCGAAAGTGCCGCGGATCAAACCCTTCCCGCAAGCGGTCGACAAATCCCAAAGCTGAGCCGAAGGCTCCGACTGATTTCGATTCAGCACCGCAATCATCGGACTGTTCGCCCGGGGCCACGCGAGATCCGTGGAGGAGGGTACCGGTATCGCCGGCTGTCGAATCCAAGGTTGCACCGGCGGATGTGGATCCGGGTCGGCGACAACTTGCCAAGCAACCTGCGGCAACGTGTTTTCCGGCGGCGGCTGTTCTCCTGACGGGGGCGGCTGGTTTGCATCCGGCTGCGGCTGGACCATCTCCTGCGGCGGCTGCTCCGCCACATTGTTCGGCGGCGGCGGCTCCGGCTGCGCTGACCCTGTCGGCGGGGCCGACGGCCCCGGCTGGTTTACGTTGCTGGGCGCTGGCTGACTTGGCGCCGCAGCCACGAGAATCTTTTGCGGCTCGCTTTCGGCATACGTGCGAAGATGCCCCACGCCCTCGGAAAATGGCGTGAACAGCAGCAACAGGATTCCGCAAGCAATAATGTATGTGCCCGTCGCTACGGTGAAGAACTTTTGGCGGCTGCCCGAGACGAACAGTCCGGCGCAGTACGCCAACAGCGCAAACCACAGCACGAATATTTTGGCCAGATAGCCGATCGCACGCGATTCGAAACCTTTGCCCGAGGTCAACACCGGGAAAGCAGGCATGGCAAAGCTCATCGTCGCCCAAATGGCCAAAGCGACCGCGGCGACGACGCCGATCCAAAACTCAACCGTCTCCCAAGTCTGCACGGCAGCCGGACTGCGCCTGCGCGTCTGGTGCTCGCGCCAAGAACCCCATCCCAGGAGCCATCCAAAGATTCCGAAAAGGACGTTGGAAAAACCTTGCCCCCCCGCGATGGCCGCAATTAATTCCCCGGTGCCCAGCACGATGACCGCAATCGCCAGCACCTGCCCGACCACCATGTCCGCGAACCGCGTTTCCAAATCCGGCGCCTTCTTGCCGGGCGCTGCCGCCAGGTCTGGGGCTTTTGCGGCGGAGCTCTTCTGGCAGCCGGCGGCGCCAAGGGATCGGAAAACGCGGAAGAAGCCCGCTTGCCCCCAACTTTTTTCCGCTCTTCTTCGATCAGCGCGGCCAGCTCGTCGTCGTCCGTCGATAGATCAACAATGTCGTTGGGAGCGCCACAGTAAGGACACTTCGCCACTTTGCCCAGCGTTTGGTCGGGAGCACCAAAAAACTGCGAACAACGGATACACTTCGTTTTGATAGACATGGCCACCGCTAATGCGCAACGAAAACTCCTTTGTTCCGAAACAGCCCGCCGGATATCACCCATCTTCTCCCGCGTGGAGATAGATGTCAAATGGGTGGCGCGAGATTGCTTTGTCGAGAACCTTAAAGTTTTCCCTCGTTTCTCAACTGTCCCAGTCCATCGCCACATTCATCGACACCGACGCATGGGTCAGGGCGCCCGCGCTGATACGCTCCACGCCGCTGGCTGCCACCGCGCCGATGGTCGCCAAGGTGATGCCGCCTGAAGCTTCCAGTTGCACGCTCGGCGCTTTGGCGTCGCGCAGCGCGACAGCGCGACGCAGCGTGTCGGGCCCCATGTTGTCCAACAGCACCAGGTCGGGCCCCTCGGGCAACACCTCTTCCATTTGAACAAGCGAATCGACTTCAACTTCTACGATCATTTCGCGCAGCGGATCGCCAACCGGGAAATTGACTTCCAAAAATTGCCGCGCGCGCCGCACAAGCTCGGCGGGCGAATGCTGCGCAGGTCCAGCGAGCGCAGCGCCCAGAGCCACGTGATTGTCTTTGATCAGAATTGCGTCAAATAGTCCCGTGCGATGGTTATGGCCGCCGCCTTGCCCAACGGCGTACTTCTCCATTCGCCGCCAGCCGGGCGTGGTTTTGCGAGTGTCGTACAGCTTGGCCTTCGTGCCGCGGATCGCTTCCACAAATTGCCGCGTCAACGTGGCAATGCCCGACAGTCGTCCGATGAAGTTCAGCAGCGTGCGTTCCACGGTAAGCAAACTCCTGGCCGGCCCTTGCAGTTTGGCGATGACCGTGCCGGGCTCGACCGCCTGGCCGTCTGCCACCAGGGGCTCGAACCGGATGCGGCGATCCATCTCGTCGATCACAATCTTTGCCGCCGGAATGCCGGCGATTACTCCCGCTTGCCGCGCGACCACCGCCGCCCGGCCGGTGGCCTCCATCGGCGTCAGAGCCACTGTGGTCCAATCCTGCCCCCGATCCAAATCCTCAAACACCGCCGCGCACACGAGCCGGCGGCACTCGTCCTCGACCAGCGCATCCCACTGGATTTGCGCGAATTCCTTGACCATTTTCATTCGTTGGAGCGTCGAGTATTGATTCGCTACTGCACGCGCGCCCAGAATAACCGAACTTATCCGATCACCGCATCATCCGCCTCGATCCGAAGCACGTCTCAATTCTCGTCCGTTGCGTCCTAGGGCTATCTTATGCCGTCCGACTCGCCACAGGAATCGGGCTCGTCCCCTTGGCTGCTGCGCCGCATCGATCAGTTAGCCGTAGCCGGGCTTTGTGCATTTGCCGTAGTGGCTCTGGCTTTGTATTGGCTGGCCCACGGCGGGTTGCATGGCCGGCTGATTGAAATCGATCGCATCGATCCGCTCGCTGCTCAATTCCAAGTCGACGTGAACACCGCCCTGCTGCCGGAACTAATCAACATACCCGATATCGGCGACACCTTGGGCCAGCGCATCATCGATTATCGCCAGCAAAACGGCCCGTTCAAATCGGTCGATCAATTGCGCCACGTGAAAGGGATCGGGCCGAAAACGCTGGAAAAGATCAAGCCGTATCTGCGGCCGATCAGTCCGCCGGCAGTGGCCGACAAGTAGCGAGTTTCTGGCGCCTCGTCGCGGCATCGCCTCCAACGTAGAATACGTCTGTATATTTGCGATTCGTTTTTTCCTCTCCAGGCCAGTACATCCCGGCGGCTAAAAGCGTGCAATTCCAGCTCACTAGCCCGTTTCAGCCCGCCGGCGATCAGCCCCAGGCCATTGACGCGCTCACGGCCGGGCTGCGCGACGGGCGAAAACAGCAGGTGCTGATGGGCGTGACCGGCTCCGGCAAGACGTTCACGATGGCCAACGTCATCCAGAACGTCCAGCGCCCCACGCTGGTGCTGTCGCACAACAAAACTCTGGCCGCCCAGCTTTATTCCGAGTTCAAGGAATTCTTTCCCCGCAACGCCGTCCACTACTTCGTCAGCTACTACGATTACTACCAGCCCGAGGCCTACATTCCGCAGCGCGACATCTACATCGAAAAAGATGCCTCGATCAACCAGGAAATCGACCGCCTGCGTCTGGCGACCACCAGCGCCCTGGTCAGCCGCCGCGACGTGATCATCGTGGCCAGCGTCTCTTGCATCTACGGCTTGGGCTCGCCGGAAGACTACCGCTCGATGATGGTGGGCCTGCAAATCGGCATGCAAACCGACCGCGATCACGTGCTGCGAAAACTTGTCGACATCCACTATGAGCGGAACGACATCGAGTTTGCGCGCAGCAAATTCCGAGTCCGCGGCGATTGCGTGGAACTCTGGCCCTCCTACGAAGAATATGCTTACCGCATCGAGTTCTGGGGCGATGAGATCGAAAAGCTCTCCATCATTAATCCCACCAGCGGCGAAACCATCCAAAGGCTGGAGCAGGTCTACATCTATCCGGCCAAGCACTTCGTAATGCCCGAAGATCGCATCCACGCCGCCATCGACAGCATCAAGCGCGAGCTTGAGGAGCGTCTGGAAGAATTCAAAAACCAAAACAAATTGCTGGAAGCGCAGCGACTGGCCGCACGCACCCGCTTCGACATCGAAATGATGCAGGAGATGGGCTATTGCCCGGGAATCGAAAATTACAGTCGCCCTCTGTCGGGCCGGCCCCCGGGAAGCACCCCCGACACGCTATTTAACTTTTTCCCCAATGACTTCTTGCTCTTCGTCGACGAGTCGCACGTCACCGTGCCGCAGGTGCGCGGCATGTTCGCCGGGGACTTTAGCCGCAAGAAAACGCTCGTGGAGCACGGCTTCCGTTTGCCCAGCGCGCTGGATAACCGTCCGCTGAAGTTCGACGAATGGGAAGCCAAAATCAATCAAGCGATTTTCGTCTCCGCCACTCCCGGCCCCTACGAATTGGAAAAAACCGGCGGCGAGGTCATCGAGCAGGTCATCCGGCCGACCGGACTATTGGATCCGGTCCTCGAAATCCATCCGGCCCGCGGCCAGGTGCCGCATTTGCTGGAAGAAATCAGAAAACGGGCCGCAGTCGGCGAACGCACCCTGGTCACCACGCTCACCAAGCGGCTGGCCGAAGATCTGTCGTTCTATCTGGCCGAGCAGGGAGTCAAATGCAAATGGCTGCACAGCGAGCTCGATGCGTTCGAGCGCGTCGAATTGCTGCGCGATCTACGCACTGGCCACTTCGAGGCCTTGGTCGGCGTAAACCTCCTGCGCGAAGGGCTCGATCTGCCCGAAGTTTCGCTGGTGGCGATTCTCGACGCCGATAAGGAAGGCTTCCTGCGCAGCGAAACATCACTGCTGCAAACGATCGGCCGCGCGGCCCGAAATGTAAATGCCAAGGTTCTGCTGTACGCCGACGTGGTGACCGATTCGATGCAGCACGCCATCGAGGAAACCAATCGCCGCCGCGCCATGCAGCAGCAGTACAACCACCAGCACGGCATCACGCCGGTCACGATTCAAAAGGCGATCCGGGAGGGCATCGAAGCCGAAGCCGCTGCCCATGCCCGCGCCAATGCCGCGGTGGGTCGCACCGACGAAGCCCAGTACATCACCGAGGAATATCTGGGCGAGCTGGAAGCGGAAATGTATGCCGCCGCGGAAGCCTTGGAATTCGAGCGCGCCGCCGCCATTCGCGACCGCATCACGAAAATGCGCGACTCAATGGGCAAAAAAGTCGGCGATGTCGATTTCCACGCCGACGACGACAAGCGCGGCCACCGCCGCCGCGGCCACGGCGGCCGAGTGCCCCGCCCCAAGAAGACGCACTGAATCGTTTCGCCGGGCCTTCAGGCCCAGCGCCAATACGGCCCGCACAGCTTACCCAGGCGGCATCACCCGAACCGGCCAAAATCGCTCGTTTCGTTCAGCAAATTCGCGCTGATCCTGGTGCGCGGAACAGTCCGAAGCCCTAAATATCTAACTGTAGGCACATCGTTCCGGAGATCTGTTCATGAGCCGGTACTTTTTTGGCGTCGCGATTCTGGCAGCCTTGGCAGCCACTCGCGTCCAAGCTGAGTCGCCCAAAGTCATGCCCACCTCAGCCACCTCGTCGGCGGTCGATCTTTCGACGGGCCAGGTCAGCGCTACGCCAGAAATGTGGTTCTACGAGCAGGAATTGCGCCGCTACGACGATCCGCGCAATGCCATCCGTGCGCAGGCCGCGATGAAAACTGCGCAGCGCAACGCGCGGTTGGCCGCCATGCAGTGGTACGGCTTCTCGAATAGCCGACCGTTGACCGGAGTGGATTGCTTGCACGGCGTTTACGCGCCGCGCTGGGTCTCCAACGGCTACAATCCGGCTGAATGGGTCGGCGCCGCCGGTTCGACGACGATCTACTACGTGCCCCGCGCGGGAAACTGAAGCGCGACCTTCACACGATTCCTTTGCGCACGGCCCACACCGCCGCCTGCGTTCGATCGGTCACGCCGATCTTGCGCAGAATGTGCTGCACGTGCTCTTTGACCGTCTCGTAGCTGATCTGCAGCGATTGCGCGATCTCCTTGTTCGTGAGCCCCAGTGCCAACTGGTGCAGCACTTCGCTTTCGCGCTGCGTGAGGGGCACTTCCACGTCGGTGGCTAGCCGTGGCGTGGCCAACGCGCCCGTCACTCGCCGCAGCTCTTCCCGAGTCCAGATGTTTTCCCCCTTGGCCGCCCGGCGGATGGCATCCAATAATTTATCTTTGGAGGTCCCCTTCAAAATGTACCCGTTGGCGCCCAGCGCCACCGCCCGCGCCACATACGTGGGATTATCGAAACCGGAGAAGATCAGCACCGGCATTTCCGGCCGGTCCAGCTTGATCCGTCCCAAGGCCGTCAGGCCGTCGCCGTCAGGCATCCGAATATCCAACAGCACCAGGTCGGGATTATGCTTCTGGGCCGCCTTTACCGCGGCATCGCCGCTGATCGCCTCAGCGACGATCTTAATATCCGAACCCGCCAGCAAGCTTTTCAGCCCGGCGCGGACGACCTCATGCTCATCTACAATCAAGACTTTGACGCTCATTCTCGCTCCCCTGGTTAACTTATATCCTCTCGATGTCCTCCCACGGCCCGAATTCTTGATCGTAGCAACGCGACAATCCGGGGTAGTACCCCCCGGAGGACGGAATAGTAGGATAAATCATGCCGGCGTTCAATAAGCGACTTTCGACCTGGACGTATAACTGCCCTTCTGGTCGCCAAATGAACGCAAATTCATCTCAGTGCAGTTTTGGTCCGCCATGAAAGCTTTGGTCACCGTTCATCAACCCGACTTGCGCAGCGCATTGGGGGACACCATGCGCCAGTTAGGCTTCGATTGCACCTTCTGCGACGATGCCGCGGCGGCCCTCGATGCCTTTCGTTCCCACAAGCACCCGTTGGTGATCGCCAGTTGGCGGGCGGGTTCGAATGGCGCAGCTTTTTTCAAAGCACGCGCGAAATTGATCCGAAGCGTCGTTCGATCGTCTTGGCTCTCGCCGAACAAACATCCACCGTTGCCGATCTGCAATTGGCCTTGGACGCCGGGGTCGACGACTACATTCTCCACCCCATTGAACTTCCGCTATTGTCGATACGGCTGCAAATCGCCGCTCGCCGCGTGCAATACCGCACCGAATCGGCGCACATCGAACAACAATTGCGCGAAAGCAACCTGCGCTTTGATCTTGCCGTCCGCGGGGCCAATGAGGGCCTGTGGGACGCTCGACCGCTCGGTGATGCCTGGTATCGACCAGACACGAAGGTGTGGTTCTCTCCACGCTTCAGAGAATTGCTCGGTTTTTCTGACGAAGAGTTCCCCGACGTCATGGAAAGTTGGGCTTCGCGGCTCCACCCTGACGACCGCGAGCGCATCTTCCAGGCGGTCACCGAACACTTTCAGCATCGAATTCCCTACGACGTCGAATACCGCCTGCGCACCAAGTCGGGCGAATATCGATGGTTCAACGCTCGCGGGCAAGGCATTTGGAACGAGCAAGGTCAAATCGAGCGCATGAGCGGCACTTTGCGCGACATCACCCAGATCAAAAACTATGAAACGATGTTGCGGCAGAGCGAAGCCACCTGGCGTTCGCTTGTCGAGAACGCTCCCGACATCATCTTGATGGCGGATCTTGAGGGGACTATCAAGTTCATCAATCGAACCACGCCGATTGCGGTCCAGTCGATCGGCCGCACGATGTACGACTACATTGAAGAACCTTTTAAGGACGCCGCACGGAAAGCCCTGGAAGCGGCTCGCACCACCGGCCAATCGCAGCGATTCGAAGTGCGCGGTCTTGCGGAAGACGGCCGGCCGGGAATCTGGTATGCCAACCGTCTCGGCCCGATCCGCAACAATGACCGCATCGAATCGTTCATTCTCATCGCCACCGACATCACGCATCGCAAAATTGCTGAAGAACACGTTCGCCGAGAACAGCAGCTATTGCGACGCCTGCTGGACATTCAGGAACGAGAACGCCGGTTGGTTGCCTACGATATTCACGACGGACTGGTGCAATATCTGACCGGCGCTCTGATGCACCTGGAAGCTTTCGCCGCCTCCGCGCCTGCCGACTCGCCCGCCGAGGCGCAAGCCGATTACATCCGCGGCACGGAGCTGTTGCGCGAGGCGCTCGCCGAAGGCCGCCGTCTGATTAGCGGTTTGCGCCGCCCATCCTCGACGAGCGTGGCGTGGCTGCCGCGCTGGAATACCAGGTGAACGAAATGCGGCCGTACATTCCGCAAATCGAATTCGTTAATCGCACGAGTTTTGAACGCCTGGCCCCAGCCATCGAAGTCGCCATCTTTCGTATCGCGCAGGAAGCGCTCACCAACGTTCGCTTGCACAGCGGCGCCACGCGTGCGCAAGTCGAATTGGTGCAGCACGACGAACATGTTCGATTGGCGATTCGCGACTGGGGCTGCGGGTTCGACCCCGCCACCGTTCAAGAAGAGCGCTTCGGTCTGCAAGGCGTCCGCCAGCGCGCTTCGCTGCTCGGGCGCCTCGGCGATCATCGAAAGCGCTCCCGGCCAAGGCACCGTCGTCACCGTCGACTTCCCGCTGATTCCCGAAAAACCGATGTCATCCAGCGACCGGCTTCCTTCCGCGCACTCCTAGGTACGGCCACCATGATGTCGCCCCGCAAGCCCACGGAAAAAGTCGTCTGGTTGTGGGTGACGTTTTTTATTCTCGCCGGCGTGGTGTGCGCGATCTATGTTCCGGCCCTGCGGTCACCTTTCATCTTTGACGATCCGTTTTGTATTGCGAACAACCCTTCCATCTTCCAGATTTGGCCTTTGGTGGGAGATTCCGCACATCCGGGTCCCTTGAATCCGCCGCGCGATCTTCCGACCTCTGGACGCCCCTTGGTGAACCTGTCGCTGGCGCTGAATTATTACTTCGGCCGGCTCAATCCGACCGGCTATCATGTCTTCAACTTGATCGTGCACTTGCTCTCGGCGCTGATGCTGATGGCCATTATCCGGCGCGCCTTGTGCTTGGATTACTTCGGCGGACGTTTCCAAAGCGCCAGTACGCCGCTGGCGCTGGCCGCGGCGCTGTTGTGGGCGGTGCATCCATTGCAGACGGAAACGGTGATCTACATCACGCAGCGCACGGAACTCATGGTCGGCCTTTTCTATCTGGCCACGCTGTACGGCAGCCTGCGTTATTGGGCCGCCGCCACGACTGCCGGTCGAACTCGCTGGGCAGCGCTTTCGATCCTGGCGTGCCTGGCCGGCATGGCTTGCAAGGAAGTGATGGTCACGGCGCCGCTGATGGTCCTCTTGTTTGAGCGAACCTTCATCGCCGGATCATTTCGTCGGGCGATTCGCAACTCATGGCCGCTCTATATCGGGCTGGCGTCAAGCTGGGGATTGCTGCTGGCACTCAATTTCAACGCCCCTCGGTCCGGCACCGCCGGGTTCCATTTACAAGTGCCTGCCGACGCCTGGTGGCTTACTCAGACCAAAGTGCTGTGGATGTATTTGAAACTGGTCGTCTGGCCCTGGCCGCTGGCGATTCATTACGAGATGCCATATTTCACTACGGCTGCTGCCGCGTGGCCTTGGCTGCTGCCCACGGCGCTCTTGGTCATCATCACGCTCGTGCTGCTCTGGCGGCGCAATCCGATCGGTTACCTCAGCACTTGGGTCTTGGTGATCCTGTTGCCCACGTTAGCGGTCCCCATCGTTTCCGAAGTGGCAGCGGAACGCCGGATGTACCTGAGCCTGGCGGCTCTGGCGGCGTTGGCGGTCGTTGGTGGATTCGCCTTGGTGCGGCTGGCAGCCGCGCGGCTGGCGGGCGCCCGGTCTTTCGAACCAACCTCCCTCTGGCGCCTGTCCCCGATCGCCGCAGTCGCCTTGCTTCTGACGCTGGTGCTCGGTGTGGTCAGCGCACGCAGATTGGCCGCCTACCACGATGCCATGACCCTCTGGCAAGACACCGTGCTTCATCAGCCCAATGATTCCACTGCGCATAACAACCTGGCGGTAGCATTAAATCGAGCGGGGCATTATCAGGAAGCCATCGAACACTCTTGGCAAGCGCTGCGGCTGAGTCACAAAAATGCAGACGCCCATTTCAACTTGGCCATTGCACTGGGCAAAACGAATCATGTGGAGGAGGCCATCCAGGAATTCCAGCTCGCGTTAAGTCTGCGACCCGATCGCGCCGCCGAGGTCGAAAGTGCTCTGGCAAGTATTCTCATCACCGCCGGACGGCTCGACGAAGCCATCGAACATTGCCAGAAATCGCTACGCTTGAATCCCAACTCCGCAGAGGCACATAAGAATCTGGGAATCGCGCAGCTTGCTAAAGGCCAGCCTTCCTTGGCTATCGAGCAATTCCGAGAGGCTCTGCGTTTGGAGCCTGGCAATCCCGAAATCTTAAACACGCTGGCCAACGCATTGCTCGCCGCAGGACGGCCCCAACAGGCAGTGCAGTACTACCGCGAGGCGCTGCAGTCGAATTTGGATTCCGCAGAAGCGCACTACAACCTCGCCAATTTGCTGGTCGGAGCGGGCGAACTCGAGGAAGCGACTGACCACTACCGGCAGGCGTTGCTCCTGAAAAGCGATTACGGCGAAGCCGAAGGCAATTTGGGCTCCGCACTGGTGCAACTGGGTCGCGTTCCGGAGGCCATCGGCCACCTGGAACGCGCCGTCCGGCTGCAATCCAATTCCTCCGACGCACACAGCAACTTAGGGATCGCGCTGTTCGGCGCCGGCGAAACTCAAGAGGCCGTGGCACAGTTCCAGGAAGCGCTGAAGCTGAATCCCAAAAACGTCGCGGCCCATTTCAATCTCGGCATCGCATTGTCGCAGGCCAACCGATTCCAAGAAGCCGCCGATCAGTTTGAGCAAAGTTTGCAACTGGCGCCCGATAATCTAAGCATCTACGCCAGCTTGATCGCCGCATATGGCCAGCTCAAACAGCTCGATAAGGCCATCGACGTGGTTCAAAAGGGATTGGAGCGTGCGCGCACGACGGGAAAAACGGCGGCAGCTCGCCAATTCGAAGACTGGCTAGGCAATCTTCGCGCGCAACAATCCGATACGCCCGGCGCACCGCACTAAAAAACAATTCGCCCGGCAGATCATTTCTGGAACCGCCGGGCGATGTGCGAACCGTGCAACTGCTAGCAATCAGAGGCGCCGGTGGGAGTCGAACCCACGATGGCGGATTTGCAATCCGCTGCCTTAGCCTCTTGGCGACGGCGCCAAATCTTTTCATCCAGCCGCTGCTGGCATTTCCCAGACGGCGGTCGTCTTTCGCGGACTGGACCGCCCCAACGTCTTTCAAACGGGTAACTTAGGAAAACCGTGCCGAACGGTCAAGCCTTTCCTGTCGCAAGGGCTCTCCCCACAAAATCGACGATTCCTAGGGGACAACTTGAATCCGCCGACGGTTCAGCGTACCCGCCGGAAGCGCGGCCCATGAAAACCGCCTACGATTCTGCGACAGTCTAAATCTTGCGGGGCGCAAATCACGATGCTTGATCGTGGAGCGTAGCGCCCTTCGATTCCCGTCTGCTGTCAAGGCTCCCGCTTATGTCGCTAATAAATTGGATGCGCCGGCCGCTCTTGGTGCGCCAAGTTGCGATTTGGGGCATCGAAGTCGCCCGGCGATGCCATCCTCTCGTCTCCGTCCGCCTGGGGCAAAACATCTATCGCATGAATTTGCCCGAGGCGCGCGGCTACATTCGCGCCCGATGCGCCGAGGTGCTCGACGAGGAAATCGCCCTGCTCCGGCAGCAAACAGGCTGCGAACCGGCGATGGCCGCCGCCGTGCGCCGCCGGGCCGTTGTGGAACTCACGCGCCTGGCCATCGGCGATCTGCTAAAAGCCGCGCACCGTCCGTCGGCGATCCGCCGCGCCGCGTAGTCGCGAAAGCTAATCGGCCTTCGCCGTCGGCGTCGGCAGTTCTTCGGCCGATGGACGGGCGATATCGCGCGCCACGCCGGGGCCAGGCAGCCCGACTTGCGGCTGCGTTGAAGCCGGCGACCAGCGCGGCGACCTTGCCAGCGGCGAATCGACGGCCGACTTGGCGGAAACTTGCTCCACGCCCTGCACGTTTCCGATTCTCGCCAGATAATCCGCCAACAGCCCGCGAGTTCGCTGGAACTCCGGCAACGACGAGATCATCTTGTACTGCTCATCGGCCGCCGCCGAATCGAAATTCTCCAGCACGGTTTTCAGCTTGGCCGCCACCGCCGAGTTGATGTAATACAACTGCTCCGGCGCGAGCGGATCCTCAGGTGCTACCGACAAGAAATGCCGCCACTTCTCGGCAGTGTTGAATCGCCCCAGCGAATCGTACAGCTCGCCGCTGGAATCAGCCAACTGGCGGCGCGCCTGCTCGGCGGTCGCCGGCGCTGGTCTGGGCCGCGCGTCGTTGCTCGCGTGCCCATCCGCGCATGTCGGGGGCGCGCAACAATAGGGCTGATCGACGTAGAGATCGACAAACGGCGCACAAACATGCAATCGTCCGTTCCCCCAATCCACATGCACGTACGGCGCATCGACCGAACCGGCCATCGCCAACTGCATCGTCGCCAACCACATGAGCGTGGCCAGGAGAAAAACAATTCGCATGTCACACCTCCTTGGCAATAGGCCGCGGCTTCGTCGCAAACCCTGCTTCACCCCGCAAGAATTATATCCATTCTCGGCCGGATAAAAATGCCAGCACGCTAGCCCTAACAGCCAAATTGCCGCAGCACGATATCGAACACTTGGGTATCCAGCAACACCTGGTTTCCAAACAAACCGGTATTGGAACTAAGTAGAACCCCCTGCTGGCTTTCGTTCTCCACCGGTGCGCCGTGCGAACCGCGCACCAGCGTTGCATCGATGGGAATGCACCGCTTTACCGGATCGAAAAATAGCTCGACTGGATCGTACCCCGGCTTGCGGTGAATATCGACGGTGCGCGCAAAGCCGCGCGCGAGAGTCATCGAGCCACCAGTAATACGCCTGCCAACTATTGGGCGCGGAAACGACGATCACTTCGCCCGACCGCTCGTGATCCATGCTGTACCGCGCCCGCTGGTCGCCGACCAACACTTCCGCCACGCCCGCCACGCCGGTAAACAGCCGGCGCATTTCGTCCATTGCCTGCGCATCGCCGGTCTGAACGAAAATGTGCGAAAATTGATGATCCACCAGCGCACAAGCCCGGCTTGCCGCGAAATCCAAATGCTCGCCGTCGGCTTCGTCGCGCACTTTCAGCAAGCCTGCTTCGCGCAGCATCCGGTTGGGATACAGCACGTGATCTACCGGCACGATCGCATATTCGCCGGCCGCCAGCCACGAGATTTCATCCGGCTGGTACGCCTCCGTGAAACCGGAAACCAGTTTGCCGATTTGCTCGTCCAATTCCGCTAGCGCCTTGTTTGCCTCGGCGCTGTCGGGGCCGTGCTTTTGCGCCGCGTAATCCAAATGCGGCAGATAGAGGTAGAAAAAATCGGGCCGCTCCTGCCGCGCCGCAAGGATCGCCGAATCCACAATCCACGCCGTGCTTTTGATATTCGCCAGCGGCCCCCAAAAATGCTGCAAGGGAAAATCCCCCAGCACGTCGCGCAACTGGCCATACATTTCCGTCGGCCGCGTGTAACACCACAGCGATTCACTCCCGTCGGGATTGTGAATCGGCGCCGGCGTGCAGATCAGGTCCGCATTGCATCCTTTGCTGTGCAGCGGAAACCAAACCGCCGTTTTCAATTCCTCATCATGCTGCCCCAATATGTCCCAAATCTGCGGCGCCAAGATGCAATCGTTCCACGCCGTCCACATCTCCACCCGTTTTTTGTCGCGCCAATAGAAACCATTCGCCACCACGCCATGCTGCGCAGGCAGCTTGCCGGTGGTCATGTTGGCCTGCACCGGACATGTGACGCAAGGAAAGCTGGGAATCAACGTCGCCTGCTGACCGCCGCGCATAAGTTCGCGCAACCTCGGCATCGCCGCCAAGTCGCGCTCGCGCAGTCCGGGAATGGAAAGCAAAACCAACGCCATTTTTTCTGCCTTCTGCTTTCTGCCTTCTGCTTTCTGCCTTCTGCTTTCTGCCTTCTGCCTTTTCAAGTCGAATACACCCAGCGCCCCAACGCAATCGCCGGCACAAGCAGCAGCAAGATCCAAAGCGTCGCCTGCGGTCCATGAACCGGCGCCACCATCACCGCATCCAAAACGATGACGAGCAAAATACCACTCTTCACCGCCGCCTGCACTCGCTCCGGCTCCGGCCGCGCGATGGCAATCGCAAATCGCCACCCGATCATCACCGTCGCCAGACACCACAACAAAATCCATCGCGGCACATTGAACCAGCCGGCCAAGGCCCCCTCCGGCAACTTCCACACCGACGAAAAGGCAACACAAATTCCAGCAAACATCATCGCCAGCGCGCTGGCCAAATGTCCGCGCTCGCTCGATGTCGTCTCGCGTGCCGCAAACCAGGTAATTCCGGCAACATACAAACCGATGCCGCAGGCAATCATCTGATTGGCCGTCGATTGCGGTGCGCTGGACACACTCATCCCCAACAACACATTCAGCATTCGGCAGATGCCCATCGCCAACGGTCCGCCGGCCGTGTGCTTGAAATGCGCGTCGTACGCAACAATGAACACCACCAGCACGCACGCGAGCACTAGCGGCCCCCAGTGATGCGCAAAAACGCCGACCGCAAGCGCGGAAAGAATTCCGATAACCAGTAGGACAATTGCAACCAAGACCGCGGTCGAAACCGCCACGCGTCCCGACGGTATCGGCCGCTGCGGCCGCTCGAGCCGATCCTGCTCTCGATCGAAGACGTCGTTCAGCACCATCCCGGCCGTGTACAGCGCGCTGGAAGTGATCAACAGGTGCACCAACACGCCGACATGCGAGATGGTGTCGTGGGTCAGCAAAAATCCCATCGCCACGTCGGCCATCGCCGTGAACACGTTGGGCAGCCGCATCAATTGCAGATAAGCCAGAACTCGCGACGAAGATCGTGATTCAATCGTCACAACCATTTACTCGAGCGGAATGCGGCGCTCGCCGGCGGCGCGAACAAGAAAGTCTTTCGCCGCGCGCGCCGCCGCATCGGGATTCTCGACATACGGATACAGCTCCACCGTGAGCCAGCCGTTGTAGCCGGTTTCCTGAATTGCGGCCAGCGTGTCGGGAAAATCAATCGCCCCCTCCCCGGGAATCAAGTGCTCGTGCTTCCGCGACGCGGCGATATCCTCCAGATGATAATGCACCGTGTGCGGCGCCATGTTTTCAACCCAATCCTGCGGCTCTTCCCCCACGCAGTACGCATGGCCGATGTCGAAATTCAGCCCCAGCCACGGCGATTTGATCCGCCCCACGAACTGCAAATACTGCCCGAACGTTTCGATCATCAATTGCGGCTCCGGCTCGATCAGCAGCTTCACCTGCAGCTTTTCGGCCAGCTCGACGCACGGCATCAGCTCGTCGTAAAAAATCCGCGCCCCATCGTCCCACGATTGCTCGGGCGTCAAATGCCCGCCCGGCTCGGTGGTGATGTTCGGCGCGCCCAATTCGTGCGCCAATTGCAGCGATCGCTTCGTATGTTCGCGCCGAATCGCTCGATAGTGAGGATCGGGATCGGTCCAGCCCGGATGCCAATACGGCTGCCGCGGATCGCCCACCGCGTTCATCATGAAGGCGTTGATATTGGAAATCGCCAGCTTGTGCTTATCCAGCGCCTGACGAATTGCCCGCTTCTGCTCCGGCAGCAATCCTGCCGGCCAGGCATGTGGCACATCGGCCATCAGCTCGATACCCGTGTACCCCGCCGCCGCCACGCGAGCAATTGCCTCTTCGATCGAAAATCGCAAGTAAGCATTGGAACTGAAGGCAAGCTTCATCGCGCTTCAATTCCTCAGGAGAACAATCGCCCTTGCGGCTCCGGGGCCGAGCCATCCGGCGGCATAATGCCCAGATGCGAGTAGCCGGCCGTCGTCAGCTTGCGCCCCGCGGCGTGCGCACGACTAATTCGCTGCGCAACAGAAACGGCTCCACTTCGTCCGACAGCGTGTCGGGCGAAAGATTCAGCGTGTGTGCGACCGCCTCCACTCCCACCGGCCCGCCGTTGAACACCCGCGCAATCGCGTCGAGATATTTTCGATCTTGCCCATCGAGCCCCAGCACGTCGATGCCTTGCATCTCGAGCGCCGCCTGAGCGACTTCCAGCGTAATCTCGCCGCCGGCGCGGCTGGTGGCGTAATCGCGCACCCAGCGCAAACGATTGTTCGCCAACCGCGGCGTGCCGCGGCTGCGTTGGGCAATCTCCGCGGTGCTGGCTGGGTCGATCTTCACCCGCAGCTTCCCCGCGTTGCGGCGCACAATCTCGCCCAATTCCTCCACCGTGTAAAAATCCAAATGCTCGCGCAGATGGAATCGATCTCTTAGCGGCGCCGAAATCAGTCCCGTCCGCGTCGTCGCGCCAATCAACGTAAACGGCCGCAGCGCCATGTTAATCGTGCGGGCATTCACGCCGTCACCCAGCGTGATGTCGATCCGAAAATCCTCCATCGCCGGGTAGAGAAATTCCTCGACCGCCTTGGGCAGCCGATGGATCTCGTCGATAAAGAACACCGATCCCTCTTCCGCGTTCGAAAGATACGGGATCAAATCCTTCGGCGCCATCAGCGCCGCTCCGCTGGCAATCTGCACATTCACGCCCAATTCGCGCGGGATGCACAAGGCGAATGTGGTTTTGCCCAGCCCGGGCGGGCCGTCGAACAGAATGTGCCCCAGCGGTTCGCTCCGCTTGCTCGCCGCATCCAGGGCGATGCCCAATCGCTCGGCCACTTCCTGCTGGCCGACCATGTCCTTGATGCGCTGAGGGCGCAGCAGCCGATCGTCTTCATCCTGCTGGATGACCGATTGAGATGCGGCGGCGGCTTGAACGATCGGCTCGCGCACGAAATTTCGTCCGTGAATGAAAACTGTACGGGCGTTAAGTTGCCGCCCGCAATATACCAGATGCCCGGAATGGTCGAGAAGCGGAATGATCGCTCCTGGCGTTTGCGAATTTGTCCCGCGAAAAACAGCAACAAAATCGCGATCAGAATCGCCGCAATCACCACGGCCACTCCGATTTTGCGATACGACAGCGGCGCCTGCCCCGCCGATTGCCCGCTTTGCCCGTTGGCGATGAAGCGAAACAATCGATCGCCGTAGCGATACGCCATGATCCATACCGGCAACAGCATCGGCCGGCTCGCCAGATCGGTGATCCGCACGTTCACTTTCATGTTGCGGCAATTGCCGTCGACATACTGCCGGCAGGCCTCCGCCTCCAGCGATTCCAAACCTTGCCGCGCCAGCGGACGGGCATATTTCCGCGGCACGACGAACCGCTCGAATGTGATGTTTCTCAAATCGACCTTCGCCGGCGGCACCGACTGCGCCAAATCGAACGGGCACAGCGCCTCGGTCTCCGCGCCGGTAAGCGCCGCGCTCGCGCCGACCAGCAACCCTTTGTACGATCCTTCATGCGCGCCGGCTTGCGGATGCCAATTCCCCGCCGCGCCCATCGGCACACGGCTAGAGTCGGCCGTCCAATAGGTGTGCGTATCGGCATCGAACACCCAATAGGGCACGTACACGGGAGTCATCTTCACCACCGCCGCCCGAGCCGCCAAATCCCCGGGCCGCCAAAATCCCTGGCCGAGCCACTCGCGCATTGCCGCCACCGCTTGATCGCGCGAAATCACAAACGGCACCACGCCATCGGGCGCAATCTCTTTGGAATCGGCCTCCTTATCCAGTTTTTCCGAGCCACAAAACGGGCAGCGCAGCGTTCCGCGCTGGCGTCGTAGCTCATCGACGCCCCGCAGCCCCGGCAAGTGAAGTTGTACGTGGTCTGATGAGTCGCGGGCGATTCTTTATCGGCAATTTGCTCCGCGTCGTCGGTCGCTGCGATCGGCGCTTCGGTGCCGCAGTTGGGACAAAACATATCCTCTTCGTCCAACATCGCGCCGCAAACCGTGCATTTCGTCAGCAAATCGCTCATGTTTAGCGTCGCCGGCCGCGGCGACAGAGTTACCGATGTGCGAACCACCACCAAAGAACCAAGGCCGCCACCACCCCGATCGCCACCGCAACGCCGATGCGAATTTGCGACAGCGGCTTATCGCCATAGGTCTTTCCCGTCTGCCCGTTCAACAGAAATCGAAACACTTTGTCGCCATACCGATAGCTGAGCAGATAGACCGGCAGCAGAATCAAATCGGAATTCGCGTCGCTGAATTCCGAATGCACTTCGACATTCTTGTGCGTATCGCCCGGCAGAAACTTCTCGATGTTCTTTTGCTCCCAGCGCTGGAACTCTTGTTGACACAGCACTAGCGCAGAGTCAGGCTCGACGCTGTACTCCTCGCTCAGCCAGCCGGCAAGAAAATACGGCTGATAGCGTTTGAGCGCCTCGAGTCGAAACGGCTTGATCCCCTCGGCATACGCTTGCGGCAAGCCCCGGCTCCCGGAAACCAGATAGCCGCTGTAGTAATTGTGATGCTCGCCCGAAAGTCCCCACCACTCGGTTTCCGTAACCGTCTGCGTCTTCGTAACCAGCCTGCCGTTTTCCATCGTGGTGTACGTGACGGTGCGCGTGTAATTCTCGCCGATCCGCGCCGTCCAATGGCTGCGCGCGAACATCGAGAACGACCAGAACGGCAGATACACGCCGCGCAGCTTCTCTTCGACCCTGGCGGCGCTCAAATCTCCCGGGCGAAACAATCCTCCGGCCGACAGCCAGGAGCGAAACTTTTCCAGCGCTTGCTCGGGCGTGAGCGCAAAGCCGATGACAAACTCCGGCGGCTGCCGCGACGATTGCCCCGGCGCCACGTCGATCACATAGGTCGAATCGCAAAACGGGCAAACGGCGCTCAACTGATCCGCCGGCAGCGTGATGGTCGCCCCGCAGTTTTTGCACTGGATGCTCCGCGTGGCGGGCGCGGCGGCCTGCTGCGCCGAGGCTTCTTGAGCGGCCGGCTGAGCCGCGCCGCAGATGTTGCAGAACTGATCTCCCGCATCCACCGGCGAGCCGCACTGCGCGCAACTATGCCCCTTGGGGGCTGGTTCCTTCGCAAGTTCGGCGACCGTGGCGGGACTAGGCATATATGTCGATCAATCGCAACTGACCAGGCCCCGCGACCAACGGTCGCGGCTTTATGAAGAATTATTTTTTCTGGCGCTGCTGATAAATCGCCTGCAGCATTTCCTCGACCGTTTTGAATTTCTGCTTGCCGCCCAGCGCCGAATCCACAAGCCGCCGCGCGTCGCTTTCCGAATGCCCCAGCGAGCGCAGCGCATCAAAAGTTTCGCGCATCACGTCGCGGTCCGCCGCGGCTTCGCTCGGTTCCTCGCGCGCCACCATCAGCGCGAACTTCGGCATCTTGCGCCGCAGTTTGGCGATCATTCGCTCCGCCGTCGCCGGCCCGATGCCCGGCAAACCGGAAAGTGCTTTGATGTCTTGTTCCTCGATCGCGGAGGCCACTTCGCGCACCGGCCGCACCATCGCGCGCAGCGCCTTCTTCACTCCCACTCCGTCCACTTCGCACACCAGATCGAAAAACTCGCGCTCCACTTCGGTCAGAAATCCGATCAGCCGCGGCGTCATGCGGCCCTGCATGGCGCTGCCTTCCAGATATTCGATCGTGTGCAGGCTGATATCTTTGCCGAGCTGGCCCTGCAGCCGCCGCCGGGCGAACTCGGGAATCAGCACTTCGTATTGAAACGCGCCGACTTGCAGCGTCAGCGATTCGTCGTCCACGCGCAATAGTCTGCCGGAGATGTTGGTAATCACGCGTCGTCCGTGGTCGCAGGCGTTACGAGGGGCTTCGAACCTTCCGCTTCTGCCTTCTGCCTTCTGCCTTCTGCTGTTCTTCGTTGGCTTCGGCCGATTCTTGCTCGCCGCGACCAAGATAATAATGACAAACCGCTACGGCCAGAGCATCCGCTACATCCGGCGGCTCAGGCACGGCCTCCAGCCGCAATTCGCGCTGGATGGCCGACTGCATCTGCTGCTTCGAGGCCCGGCCGTTGCCGGTGAGAATCCGTTTGATTTGCGTGGACGGATAATGCACCACCGGAATTCCGGCCTGCGCCGCCGCCAGGCAGATCACGCCCCGCGCATGCCCCATCAAAATCGAAGTGCGCGGATGAACCACGTGCGAATACAGTTGCTCCAGCGCCATCACGTCGGGCTTAAGCGCCGCAATCACTTCCGCCACGCCGCGATGAATCTCCGCCAGCCGATCCGCGAGCGATTGCTTGGCCGTGCCGCGGACCACGCCTGCCTCCACCACCTTCGGCGATTTGGGATTCTTCGCATCGCGCTCCAGCACCGCATAGCCGGTGATGTTCAACCCCGGATCGATGCCAAGAATGCGACGAAACGATGAGCTATGAGCATTGAACGATGAACGCAAACGTGTTCGCTCGTCAGCCATGCTGAGTTCATTGCTCAATGTTCATTGCTCAGCGCTTATTGCCGCCGCCACTCCGTACCGCCGGGCCGATCCTCGAGCGTGATGCCGATTTCCGCTAGCCGATTGCGGATCCGGTCGCCGGTGGCGAAATCTTTGTTCTTCCGCGCGTTCGCGCGCAACTCGATCAATAGCTCCACCAATTGGCCGAGCAAAGCGTCGTCGGCGCCGGCCGACTTCTGTTGCACGGGACTGCGGAACAGCCCCAGCACGCCGGCCAGTTCGCGCAGCACCGTCGCGCCGCGCTCCAGCGACACAACCTTTGCGGCGTCGGGCGTGCCGCCTTCCAACTTCTCCGCGTCGACAAATTTGTTGAGCGCTCGCAGCAGCTCGAACAGCGCGGCAGTGGCTGCCCCGGTGTTGAAATCGTCGTCCATCGCTTCCAGGAAGCGGTTGCGCAGCGATGCCACTTCGCCCAGCAGCGCGCTGCCTTTCGAATCGATCTCGCCCGCCGCGCGACTGGCCGCCACCTGCAGATCGTAAAAATTCTTGCCGCTGACGCGCTTGAAGCGTTCGAAGAACCGATAGAAGCCGTCCAGACTGCGCGCCGTCTCCTGCAGCAACTCCTCGCTGTATTGAATCGGGCTGCGGTAGTGCGTCGCCAGCAGGAAGAAGCGAATCGTTTCCGGCTGATGGCGAGCAAGCAGATCGCGGAAGGCGCTGGCGCCGGTCGATTTGCTGATCTTGGCCGCGGCTTGGGCCGTCGGATCGGTCGCCTGCGCCGCTTGCCCCTCGGTGGGCCTCGTGCTGCGCCCGCCGATCTTGCCCGCCTCGCTGGCCGCCTGCATCAGACCGTTGTGCAACCAATATTTTGCCTGCGGCTTGCCGTGCGCACATTCGCTCTGCGCGATCTCGTTTTCGTGGTGCGGGAACACCAAGTCGAGCCCGCCGCCGTGAATATCGAACGTCTCGCCCAAAATGCGAGCGCTCATCGCCGAGCATTCGATGTGCCATCCCGGCCGCCCCTTGCCCCAGGGGCTATCCCACGCCGGCTCGCCGGGCTTGGCGCTTTTCCAAAGCGCGAAATCGCTGGGCGATCGCTTGCGCTCGGCCATGTCCCCCCCTTCGCCTTGCAAACTTTCCGTCGTGCGACGGCTCAGCTTGCCATAGCCGGGGTCCTTCGCCACGTCGAAATACACGTCGCCCGCCGATGCATAAGCGAATCCCTTGTCGATCAGTACCTTCGTGAGCCGAATGATCTCCTCGATGTTGTCGGTGGCTTTGGGGAAGTGATCGATCGTATCGATCCCCAGCGCCTCCAAGTTGCGCATGTAGTCGGCCGTCATCTCCTCGGCCAGCGCGGCCATCGACATTTTGCGGGCGTTGGATTCCTTGATCAGCTTGTCGTCCACGTCGGTCACGTTCACCACCCAAGTGACTTTGTAACCGAGATATACCAGATAGCGCTTGATGGCGTCGAAAATCACCGGCCCGACCATGTGCCCGATGTGGCTGGGCTTGTACACCGTCGGCCCGCACAAATACATGCCCACCTGGCCTGCCTTCACCGGCGCGAAAGTTTCCTTGTTGCGCGTCAGCGTGCTGTAAACGCGCAGCGTGCCGGCCGGAGCGCCGGATGGCGAAGACGACGATTTTGAAGGCGTGGCAGTGGACATCATTCTTTCCTTCCCTAAGCGATTTCTTCCTCAGCCGTCCGTTCCAAAAGCGCCACACACTCCGCGGCAATGGCTTCCTCTCGCCCGATCGTACCTACTCGCTCACCGGTCTTCGCTTTCACAGCCACGTCCTGCGCCGGAATCTCCAACAGTTCCGCGATTCGCAATCGCATGGCGTCTTTGTGATGCCCCAGTTTCGGTCGCTGCAAAAACACAATGCAATCGACGTTCACAATCCGATAATCTTGGCCCCGCAGCCGCCGGCAAACCGCTTGAACCATCGTGGCCGAATCGCGCCCGCGATTGGCCGCATCGGTGTCAGGAAACATCTCGCCGATGTCCCCCATCGAAGCGGCCCCCAACAGAGCATCGACGATGGCGTGCAGCAGTGCATCGGAATCACTGTGCCCCACCGCTTGTCGGTCGTGTGGAATGTCCAGCCCCCCCAACCGCAACGGGCCGCCTGGCTCCAGTCGGTGCGTGTCATGCCCAATGCCGACGCGAAAACTCACAGTCTTCAAGCGAATGTCACCCTGCGCGAGCTTAGCACGACCACGCAAACAATTTCATTACCTTCCGCACGGCCAATTACCGCCGGGATTATAGTAGAGCGCCAGCGGCTGGACAACGAGAGCCGACCACGCAAAACCCGCCCGCCGCCCAAGAAAACCACAACCTTTCCGCCACCCACCCGCACTCCTATAATCCCGCTGCATGGCTGTCATCGAAATCGAAGGCTTGGCAAAGACCTACCGGGTTTATCAAAAGGGTGAAGGCCTGTGGGCCTCCATCCGCGGGCTCTTGCGCCGGCGCTATCGGGAAGTGCAAGCGGTGGCCGGCATCGATCTCACGGTGGAAGAAGGCGAGTTCGTTGCGTTCCTCGGTCCCAACGGCGCCGGCAAAACCACCACGCTCAAATTGCTCTCCGGAGTCCTCACTCCGACCGCCGGCATGGCGCACGTCATGGGCTACGTTCCCTGGGATCGCGAAAACGCCTATCGCCGGCGCTTCGCCTTGGTGATGGGGCAGAAGAATCAACTCTGGTGGGATCTGCCCGCGCAAGAATCGTTCCGCCTGCACCAGGAAATCTATCGCATCGAGCCCAAGAGGTTTGAGCAAACTCGCGACGAACTGGTCGACCTCTTGAACGTGCGCCAATTGTTGGGCCAGCCCGTGCGCGAACTTTCGCTGGGCGAGCGGATGAAAATGGAACTGATCGCCGCCTTGCTCCATTCGCCCGACGTTCTGTTTCTCGACGAGCCGACGATCGGACTCGACGTCGTGGCCCAGCACAATATCCAGACGTTCTTGCGCCAATATCAGCAGGCACGCAAAACCACGATTCTGCTCACGAGCCACTACATGAAAGACGTGGCTGCACTCTGCCGCCGCGTGATTGTCATCGCGCTGGGCAAAATCATGTACGACGGCTCCTTGAGCGGCATCATCGACCGCTTCAGCCGCCACAAAGTGATTACGCTGCAATTGGCCGAAGACAACATGGCCGGCAATTGGGCCCGCTACGGCGAGGTGCTCGATCAGCAGGCCCCGAAGGTGCGCATCCGCATTTCGCGCGACATCGTGCCCGAGGTGCTGGCCGCGATTTTGGCCAACCATCAAATCGAAGATGTGAGCGTGGAAGACCCGCCGCTGGAACAAGTCATCGCCGAACTGTTCACCCAAGCCACCCAAGAAACCGAGCAACTTGCCCTGACTCCTGACTCCTGATTCCTGCGCCGATGTCCTCCGCCGATTCCGCACTCCGCGCTCCGCATTTCACACTGGCGGCGAACGTCCGCACCTGGTGGACCATCCTGCGCATCTCGCTGGAAGAGCGCCTCGTCTATCGCGGCGATTTCATGCTCGGCACGCTGATGCGCTTCCTGCCGTTCGTGACGCAAATCTTCCTGTGGACCGCGGTCTTCAACGCCACTTCGCAAACCACTATCGCCGGCTACACTCGCGACGACATCATCGCGTATTACCTGCTCTCGAATGTCGCCCGCGCTTTTTCGAGCATGCCGGGCCTGGCCGGCAGCATTTCGCGCAGCATTCTCGACGGCACGATTAAGAAATATCTAATCCAACCGGTCGACATGATCGGCTTCCTGTTCGTCGGCCGAATGGCGCACAAGCTGGTCTATTACATGGTGGCGGCGATTCCCTACGCCATCGTTTTTATCTTGTGCCGTAGCTTTTTCACCGACGGCTGGCCCGAACCACACATCGTCGCCATCTTCATTTGGTCGCTGTTGATGGCCTTCGTGATGGGTTTCTTCCTCGACGCCTTGATCGGCATGATCGGCTTCTGGTTCCTCGAGGTGAATTCGCTGTTGTTCATCTACATGCTTTTGAACTTCTTCCTCTCCGGCCACATGTTCCCCATCAACATGCTCAACGCGGTGCCGCTGGGCGGAGGCATCTCGGCCGGCGACGTCGTCGCCTTCTTGCCGTTCCAATACCTCGCCTATTTCCCCGCCGCCGTGTTCCTGAAAAAAATCACCGGCGCAGCGCCGGTGCGCGGCCTGGGAATCGAAATCGCCTGGATCGTGTTCTTCATTTTCCTCTGCCGCTATCTCTTCAACCGCGGACTAAAGCGATATTCCGCTTTCGGCGGTTAACCAATGACCAGCGCCTATCCCTACCTCCGCGTCTTCCTCACCTTCGCGCGCAACAGCCTGGTGCGCAACATGACGTTTCGCGCCAATTTCATCATGGAATGCATCGTCAGCCTGATGTGGCTGATGATGAACCTGGGCTTCTATCTGTTGGTGTTCACGTACACCTCATCGCTGGGGGGCGGCTGGGGCAAATATCAATTCTTCGTTTTTCTGGCCACCGGCATGTTCATCAACAGCCTGGTCGAAATTCTGTTCATGCCCAATGCGGAAGAATTCAGCGAGCTGGTGCGCACCGGCGGATTGGATTTCGCATTGCTGAAACCCATCGACACGCAGTTCCTGATTTCGCTGACCAAAGTGGATTGGTCCGGCCTGTCGAACTTTTTCTTCGCCGTCGGATTGCTCGCCTACGCGCTGGCGCAGCTCGACTACCATCCCGGCATCGTCGAGATCCTGCTCTATCCCGTTTACATCCTCTGCGGCGTGATGATCATGTACAGCTTGATGATCGCGCTGGCCGCCACCAGCGTCTGGCTGGGGCGCAATCAAACGCTGTACGATTTCTGGTTCTACATCACCACGTTCGCGCGCTATCCGATGGAAATCTACTCCGGTCCCATCGGCCTGCCGCTGCGGCGAATCTTCACGTTCCTCATTCCCGTGATGATCGCTGTGAACGTGCCGGCGCGCTTCATGGCCAAACCGCTGGAGCCGGGCTACTGGTTCCTCGCCCTGTTTGCCCTCGTGGCGACGGCTGCCTGTATGATCGCCTCGCGATGGATGTTCACCCGATCGCTGGAGGCATATCGCAGCGCCAGCAGCTAGAGGAAAGGCAGAAAGCAGAAGGCAAAAGGCAGAAGCTTAACGCCTGCGCAAATGCAATCGGCTGGCTTCTTTCTGCTTCCTGCTTTCTGCTTTCGGCCTTCTGCCTTTCTCCCGGAACTTTCTGCCACCTGGCGGGTTTGATTTACTAGCGATTCACCACGTGTTGTGGTGAACGTTGGTATGGACCTTGAGGAGAATCTCCCATGCTCACTGAGCGAGGGGTAAGGCTCCGGGCAAACAGCTACTTTTGGGGAGTGTGCCTGACGACTGGCGCACTTGCGCTTTTTGCCGTTTACCATTCGGTCGTCGCCGACGAAACCGATCCGGGCAAATCCACCAGCCAACCCAACTCGGCCCGGCTGGAAGCTGAAATACAGAGCTTGCACGAAGAACTCGCATCCACCAAGGAGCTGCTGCGCGAAGCGGCCTCCAGCGACGATGAACTGCTCTTGGCGCAGCGCGGCGACGGCCCCGCGCGTGCCGACGATCCACCACCGGTCAAAAGTGGCGCAAAATCCTCCGACGAAAAGCAAGACGACAAGAAATTCGACAACGACGCCTGGCGAGCACTCGACAAAGAACTGGCGCGTAATTGGCGTCGCGGCCCGGGCGGACCTCCCGCCATGCATCCAGGAATGGACCGCGGTTTCCGCGGCGGACCGCCCCCTTGGGCGCGCCACGGCTTCGATGGCGGACCTCCTTGGGCAAATCACGGCCACGGAAGAGGCGGCCCACCTTGGGCGCACCACCACCGTCATGGCTGCCGCCACTGGGCACATCACCATCGGCACGGCCATCGGGCACATCACCATCGACACGCTCATCGTCACGGACGCGGCGGATCGCCGGGGGAACATGGCGGCTGGGAACATCGCGGCCAGGCAGCATTCGGTCCCGGACCGCGCGGCGGCGATCCAATGATGCGAATCTCCCGTCGTCTGGATGAACTGGAACACAGAATCGACGCACTGATGCACGAATTTCGCGGGACTCATGAAGGACCCGATCGTGGCGGACCAAAGCGTGACGGGCCTCCGCACGACGGTCCGCCACGTGACGGCCCGCCGCGAAATGCAGGACCTCGCGACGCTGCCCCGCCGCGCAAGCCCGGCGACTAACGTCCCAACGACCAATACCCCTTGTTGGCTTGTGAAAGCCTGCCCGGACTTCACGGCCGACTAGACCCTGGTAGTTGCTCGAAAGAGCGACTGCCGGGGTCGTTTTGTTTAGGCCGGATTTCCTGCGTGGAAATCGACGAAGCAGCAGCGTCTGCTACGGCCGATTTTGATTGATCGGCGAGGGCTGATTGAGTTTTGCCGCGTGGGCGTTGCGCCAAGCTTCGATCGCTTGAGTGACTTCCGTCAACCCCTGCGCTCGGGCAAATTTCAAAGCGTCGTCGGCCGCCGCAAGCGCCAGATCCCAGCGGCCCAAATCCCCATAGGCCGCCGCCAGGTTGGCCCAAGCTTCGGCGTAATCCGGCTTCACTTTGATCGCCTTTCGAAATTGCTCGGCGGCATCCTCCGGTCGATCCATTAGCGATAACGCGTTGCCCAGATTGAAATAATTTTCAGGGCGGCGAGGCTCGATCCTGATGCTCTGCTTGAAACACTCGATGGCCTCATCCAATCGTCCCGCTCGGCACAACTCAATGCCCAGATTATCGCGCGCCTTAATATATGTCGGCGCAATGAGCAACGCTGCCTGATACTGTCGGATCGCTCCCGCTGAATCGCCCGCTTTCGCCAAATTCAAACCCAGATTGAAATGAGCATCCGCGGAGTCAGGCTTGAGTTGCAGAGCCCGTTCGAAATGCTGCTTGGCCTCTCCAGACCGCCCCAAAACGTCAAGTAGTGTGCCAAGATTATTGTGTGCTACCCAACAATCCGGATTACCTCGCAAGGACGCCTCGTACAGTGCGATCGTGTTCCCCCCGTACAACCGGCTCTGCTGCAGAGTCAGAAATGTCAGCAACCCAATCAGCGCGGTCATTCCGGCGCTGACTGCCAACCGCCTTGCTCCGCGCGATCGTTCGTGCCAGGCCCAGCATCCCACCGCCAAGATCACCGCGACGCCAATGATCGCGATGTGCTGATAATGGTCGGCCACCAACGAAAACTGCATGAAACCGACGTCGGTAAAGCCCAGCACCGGCACTAGCGCCACGACAAAAAACGACCACGCGAACAATAGCCGTTTGCTCCAGAATGCCTTCGTCGTACGGCCGCACCAAAGAAGCACACCCCCGGTAATCAGCGCCGTGCTTAGCGGCAGCCACCACAGCAATTTGTCAACCTGTATGTGCCACTGCGGATAGACGAACAGTAAGTGGATCGGCAACAGCGCCTTCGACAAATAGAACCAGACGATCGTTCCCGCGCCCGCAACGCGTTCAGCGAACCCCGCGTTACGCATATAGGCGACGGTGGCGTGCTGAGTCGAGATATTTACGACGGTCAGTGCCGCGGCAATGAGAAAAAACGGCGCCAAACGCAAAAGATCGCCAAGCCTGGCTTTCCGTCGCCAGAGAATAAATCCCAGCAATACCACCGGCAAAATCGCCGCCGAACCTTTGCTGAGCATCGCAAGCACAAACGCCAGTGCACTTAGCCAGTACCAGCCCCCCAAAACGTGACGGTTGCGAGTTTTCTCCGTCCCTTTTCTAGCATTGATGTCATTTTCGCCCGTTCCTCGCGCCTCTTCGTCTCGCAAGTACCACAGCACCGACATCAGGAAAAACAACGTGGCCAACACATCCTTCCGCTGAGAAATCCAGGCCACTGCTTCCACTTCCACTGGATGAACCGCAAAAATCAGCGCCGCCAGATAACCGCCCGCCACGGACAGCGTCCACAGAATTCGCCATAGCAGAAGCGCGGACGCAATGTGCAAAATCAAATTCGTCACGTGGTAGCCAGCCGGATTCATCCCCCACAGCCGCCACTCAACCCATAGCGACGAGTTTGAAACGGGATAGTAATCGACCGGATCGCTCGTAAACCAAAAGCGATACAATCCGTTCGGCGCTTTGATGAGGTCCGCCTTCGTGACGTACAAAACGTCGTCCCAAATGAAGCCGCCTCCCAGCGCGGGAAAGTACGCCAGGCAGGTAAGGAGAACCAGCAGGAGAGTTCCCGTCAGAACACGATGGCGCGGAAACAAGGACATCCTGAGATTAGACCGCTTTAACCCGGTCTGGAATGAGTGCGAAGTTGCGTCCGCGATCAGAAAAACGCTAGAAAAATCCCGTGATTTACCAAGATACGTCCCTCGGCCCCGAATTGCAAAAGGTCGCGCCCACGGCACTGCGTCATAACTTCAAACGGAATTTTGTTGACACTGACGTAGCCCGTACCTATGCTGCCGACACTCGTCGAACCATTCATCTGGGAAATAGCAACCTCGATTTCGACGTCGGTGGCATCCGCGGGGAACGCTAATGAATTTGACCATACGATCGTTCCCCTTCCTGGCCAAGGCTGCCGCTTTAGCCTTGTCGGCGGTAATTTGCATCCGCGCCTCTGCCGGCGGCGACGCCATCTATTCCTACAAAGACGGCCAGAAGATCACGCTTACGGATACCGGGCTGAAATCGCCCGACGGCCAGACGCTTTATCAGCAGTCCGTCGAAAGCGCCATCACCAGAGATACCGTCACCGGCGCTGTCGATTCGACGCTGCTGGAACTCACTCCGAAATTCATGGTTCACGTCGGCGCAGGAACCGATATCGACGCGCTGACGCAGTCATGGGCGCTCAATCGTATCAATCGCTGAACTACGCCCCGGGGTATTATCTCGTCGAAGCATCCAGCGCCGAAGCTGCGCGGCAAATCGCCAACAGCGCCGTGGAAAACAACCAGGTCCTGGAAGCCGAGCCCCAATTCGCCCGGCAACAAGTCAAGCGCGATCTGCCCAACGATCCGCAGTTCAACAATCAATGGCATCTGCGCAACACCGGCCAGAGCAGCGGCACCGTCGGCGCCGATATCAATGTCACCCCCTGGTGGAACTTCGCCGGCAACACGCATTTGGGCGCAGGCGTGAACATTGCCATGGTCGACGATGGACTGCAACTCACGCATCCCGACTTATCGCCGAACTATCAAGCGGCGCTCTCCTGGGACTTCAACGGCAACGATTCTAATCCCTCGCCCACCCTCAGCGCCGATTTCCACGGCACCGCCACAGCCGGCCTCGCCGCAGGCCGCGGCAATAATGGAATCGGCGTCACCGGCGTGGCGCCCATGGCAGGCCTGGCGGGCATCCGTTTGATCGGCGGCGCAGCGACCGACGCTCAAGAAGCCAGCGCTTTGACCTATCAAAACAACAACCAGGGCGGACTGGGAACCAACTCGATCTACAGCAATAGCTGGGGCCCCAATGACGACGGCGCGACGCTGGAAGGCCCTGGCACGCTGGCGAAGGCGGCCCTGCTCAGCGGCGTCACCAATGGCCGCGGCGGAAAAGGCTCAATCTTCGTTTGGGCCGGCGGCAACGGTGGCACCGCCGATAACTCGAACTACGATGGCTACGCAAATTCGCGCTTTGTGATTGCAGTCGCCGCCACCAAAAACAACGCCAACGGCTCCCGCGCTTCGTATTCCGAAAAAGGCGCCAACCTGTTGGTCAACGCGCCTTCCAGCGGCGGGTCGCTGAGCGTCGTCACCACCGATCTGGTCGGAACCAACGGCTACAATACCGCTTCTTCCGGCTCCGGCGGCGACTATACCAACACCTTCGGCGGCACCAGCGCCGCGGCGCCCATCGTTTCCGGCACCGTGGCTTTGATGCTCGAAGCCAATCCCAACCTCACGTGGCGCGATGTGAAGCACATCCTGGTGCATACCGCCGTCAAGAACGATCCCACCGAAGCCGATTGGACCACCAACGCCGCAGGTCTCCACATTAACCACTCCTATGGATTCGGCCGGGTCGATGCCAACGCCGCCGCCACCATGGCCACCACCTGGGTCAATGTCGGAGCGGAAGTGAGCGCGACCGCGTCCTCGCCCGCGAATCTGAACCTCTCGATCGCGGACGGAACGGGCAGCTCTTCTTCCAATCCAATATTCGGCGCGGCGGTTACCAGCTCGCTGATGATCAGCTCGCAAATCAAAGTCGAAGAGGTCGAAATCAAAGTCAACGTCACGCACACCTACCGCGGCGATCTTCAGTTCCAACTGACTGCGCCCTCGGGCACCGTCAGCATTCTTGGCACTCCTCGCTCCGATAGCGCAGACAACTACGTGGATTGGATTTTCAGCACCGTGCGCGATTGGGACGAACTGGGCACCGGCATGTGGACCTTGTCGGTCAAAGACGGCGTCGCTGCCGACGTCGGCAAGCTCAATTCATGGTCCTTGAACGTCTACGGCACGATGGTTCCCGAGCCCACGAGCGTCGGCTTGATGGCCTTGGGGGGAGCGATCGCGATCGTGAAGGGCGTGCGCAGCCGCCGCCGAAGCCAAGAGTTAGTTGTCTAGCGCGATTTCGATCCGCATAAATCAGGGCTGCGGTCGCTTCGTCGCATTTGCCGCGCGCCAAGCTTCGATGCCTGCGGCCACTTCCGTCAGTCCCTGCGATCGCGCAAACTTCAAAGCATTATTCGCCGCCGCCATCGCTTCATCCCAGCGGTTCAAATCGCCATACGCAGCCGCCAAATTCGCCCAAGCCTCCGCGAAGTCGGCCTTCAGCTTTAACGCCTGCCGATATTGCTCGGCAGCTTGTTCGGGTCGATTTATCTCCGAATACACGTTTCCTAAATTGAAATAGGTGTCCGGCCAATCAGGCCGGATTTTCCCGCTCTCTTGGAAACACTCGATCGCTTCCTTCGTGCGCCCCTCGCGACTCAATTCGATGCCCAAATTGTTGCGCGCCTCGATGTAGCCGGGCATGATTCGCAGCGCTGCTTGATAACATTCGATCGCCGCCGTGTGATTTCCTGTTTTCGCCAGGTTGTTGCCCAGATTGTAATGGGCGTACGCATAGTCGGGCTTGAGCTGCAAAGCTTGCTTAAAATGTTGCTTCGCCTCCTGTGGCCGGCCCGCCTCATCCAATTGAATCCCAAGGTTGTTGTGCGCGGCCCAACAATCAGGATTGTGGCGCAAAGTCGCCTCATACAACTGGATGGGATCGCCGTAGAGCCGGCTTTGCTCGAAAGCTAGAAACGTCAACACTCCAACCAACACCAGCGCAACCAAATTTGCCGCAATGCGGTTTGTCCCGAGCAATCCATCACGCCAATTCGCCCATCCCGCGGCCACCAACGCCACAATGCCGATGATGGCAATGTGCTGATAATGGTCGGCCACGAGCGAATATTGCATCGAACCGATGTCGGTCAAGCCCAGCACCGGCGCCAGCGCCACGCAAAAGAATCCCCACGCGAACAAGAGCGCCCTGTTCGGTTTTGCATCCGTCGAAAACCCTTTCCACGCCAAGGCGGCCGTCGTCACCAGCGCCGCCAGCAACGGCATCCACCACTTCAGTTCGCTGACTTGGATGTGCCACTGCGGATAGATAAACAGCAGATGGATCGGCAACACTGCCTTCGACAGGTAGAACCATACCACGGCGCCCGCACCGGCCGCGCGCTCGGCAAAACTGGCATCCCGAACCACAACCTCCATGCCGTGAGTTTGAAACCAAATGTTCACGGCCGTGAGCGCAACGGCCACCACCAGAAAGGGCGCAATGCGCGCCAGATCGCCCACACCGATCCTCCTGCGCCGCCACCACACTGCCAACAGCAGCACGATCGGCTCAACCGCCACCGAGCCTTTACTGAGCATCGCCGACAAAAACGCAAGCAAGCTGAGCCAATACCAAATACCGAATCCGCCATGAATCTCATTTTCTCCTTTTCTGCTCCGCTCATCTTCTTGGCGGAGATACCACAGCATCGACAACAAAAAGAACACCATCGCCAACACATTTCGGCGCTGCGAGATCCACGCCACCGATTCAACATTCACCGGATGCACGGCAAACAGCAGCGCCGCCAGATAGGCGCCGGGAATCGACAGGCCCCGCAATGCTGCCCAAAGCAAAAGTGCCGCGGCTACATGCAAAGCCACGTTCACGACGTGATAACCCGTGGTGTTCTTGCCCCATAGCCGCCACTCCATCCAGTAGCTGCTATACGAGATCGGGTAATACTCATTCTCTTCCGTGCTAAACCAGATTGACTTCAGGCCGTCGGGAGAATTAACCCGTGGGTTGTGCCTGATGAGAGTGGCATCGTCAAAAATGAATCCTCCGTGCAAAGCCGGAGCGTACACGGCGCAAACGAGTGCCGCCAACGCGACAACTCCCGCCCCGACAGTCCATTTTTGTGCTGAGAACATTTGAATGAATCGAGTGTCCATAATAATTGACCGCTCGCCCCACCGACGCGCAACGCTCCTTGACACGCTTCTTCGCGACCCCTAAATTGGCCAAATTCTCGTGATATCGTTGCCGCCTTCGTCGGCAGCCCAGCAGCAAGTGGTCGAAGGAATTTAACATGGCAGTCCCGAAGCGACGACAATCGAACCAAAAAACCCGCAGCCGCCGGGCCCACGATCACAAAACGCCCAAGCAGCTCACCTACTGCCCGCAATGCAGCCAGGCGGTGCCCACCCACACCATCTGCCCCAAATGCGGTTACTACATGGGCCGCACGGTCGTGGAAGTCGAAGAGTAGGCCTCTGAAATTGCATCAAGCCGGCGATGCCATCGCCGGTTTTTTTGTCTCGATATTCAATCCGCGCATGCCCACTGCTTTTCTTTTCCCCGGACAAGGCGCTCAAACCGTCGGCATGGGACGCGATCTAGTTGCGGCGCTTCCCGCCGCGAAATCGCTGTTCGATCGCGCCAACGAAATCCTGGGTTACGATCTGGCGAAGATCTGCTTCGAAGGCCCCGTGGAAAAACTCGATTCGACGGTGCACAGCCAGCCGGCCTTGTTCGTCACTTCGCTGGCGGCCCTGCAATCGCTCAAACAAAAATCGCCCGACGCGGCGGCCAGTTGCAGCTACGCCTCGGGTCTGAGCCTGGGCGAATACACGGCGCTGGTTTTCGCCGAGGCGCTGGATTTTGAAACTGGCCTGCGCGTGGTCGCCCAGCGCGGCGCCGCCATGCAAGCCGCCTCCGATGCCACGGCCAGCGGCATGGTCAGCATCCTCGGCCTGGAGCGCCAGCAGATCGAGCAACTTTGCCGCGACGCCGCCCAGGGCGAAGTGCTGCAAGTAGCCAACCTGTTGTGCCCCGGCAATATCGCGGTCTCGGGAACCAAAGAGGCTTGCCATCGCGTTGCCCAAGCGGCCGTCACAGCCGGCGCGATGAAAGCGGTCCCCCTGGCCGTCGCCGGCGCGTTTCACACGCCGATCATGCAGCCCGCCATCGAACGACTCACCGCGGCTCTGAAAAACGCGCCGCTGAAAAAGCCCCGCATCCCGGTGGTTTCCAACGTCGACGCGCAGCCGCACGACAATCCCGAGGAAATTCGCCAGTTGCTAATCCGCCAGGTCGTCAGCCCCGTGCTCTGGGAAGATTCGATGCGCTGGCTACTTGCTCAGGGCGTCGATCAAGTGTACGAAGTAGGGCCCGGCCGTGTTTTGCGAGGCTTGATGAAGCGCATCGACCGCAAAATGCAAAGCGCCGGTGCGATGGATTAAAGAAAGACGAATGACCAAGCACCAATGACCAATATCTGACGTCCATCCCAGTTGCCTGCATTGGTCATTGGGATTTGGTCATTGGTCATTCAAAAACATCATGCCCAAAGACTCTGCCCCTCCCGCACAGCCGCTCACCGTCGATCTCTCCAACCAGGTCGCCCTGGTCACCGGCGCCTCGCGCGGCATCGGCAAAGCGATCGCCTTGGCCCTGGGGCGCTGCAAAGCCAAAGTCGCTTGCGTCGCCCGCGACGCCGCCAAGCTGGCTGAAACCGTTGCGGCCATCACCGGCGCCGGCGGTCAGGCCGAAGCCTTCACCTGCGACGTCACCAACGGCGAAGCCGTCGGACAGCTCGTCGAACAGATCGCCGAAAAATGGGGGCGCCTCGACATCTTGGTAAACAACGCGGGCATCACCCGCGATACGCTGCTGCCGCGCATGGGCGACGAACAGTGGGACGATGTCATTAACACCAACCTCCGCGGCACATTTCTGTTCACCCGCGCCGTCACGCGCCCCATGATGCAACAGCGCTACGGCCGGATCATCAACATCTCCAGCGTCTCCGGCCTGATCGGCAATCCGGGGCAGGCGAATTACTCTGCCTCGAAGGCCGCCGTGATCGGTTTCACCCGCACCGTATCCAAAGAGCTGGCCGGACGCAAAATCACCGTCAACGCCATCGCGCCGGGCTTCATCGAAAGTGAAATGTCCGCCGCCCTCGGCCAGGCCTTGCAAGATCAGGTGAAAACCCGCATTCCCGCCAAGCGGCTCGGCACGCCCGACGAGGTGGCCGACGTCGTGCTGTTTCTGGCCTCCTCGAGCGGTGCATACATCACAGGCCAGGTAATCACAATCGACGGCGGACTAACTGTTTGACGCCAGAAGGCTTCGTCGCCCATCGCCGCTCCGTCTGGACACAAAAAACATAAACCGGTATATCTTGACTTTTCCCTAGTAAACCCTCTATCTTCCAACGCTTTGCCCACCTTGCACCGCTTCTCATCGCGGGGTATCCGTCGCGAGAATCGTGGCATAGGATGGGGATGTCGTATTAACTGTCTGCTACGGCAGGAGGAGCCTCAAGGTGGCAACCGTTTCTGAACGTGTGATGGACATCGTGGCCACGCAATTGGGCGTGAGCAAAGAACAAATTACGCCCGAAACCAACTTCGTGAACGACTTCGGCGCCGATTCGCTCGACCAGGTCGAGTTGGTGATGGAACTCGAAGAGGAGTTCGACATCAATATTCCCGACGATGCCGCGGAAAAAATCCAGACGGTTGGCCAGGCCATCGAGTACATCGAAAAGACGCAGACGTAAGAGCGTCCCGCCATGAACCGTCGTGTCGTTGTCACCGGCCTGGGGGCTGTTACGTCCTTGGGCCTCAAGGTTCCCAATATCTGGGCGCGCCTGCTGCGCGGTGATAGCGGCATCCGCTTGCTGAAGTTGTTCGACACCGAACGCTTCAAAGTCAAATTCGGAGGCGAAATCACCGATTGGAACCCCGGCGAAGAGTATCTTTCCGCCAAAGAAGTCCGACGCGTCGATCGCTTCACGCAGTTTGCTCATGTGGCCGGCGTCGACGCCATCCGCGAAAGCGGCTTGGAATTTTCCAAAGAAGATCCTTTCCGCTGCGGCGTGATCCTGGGCTCCGGCATCGGCGGCTTGCACGAAATTGAGGAGCAATTGGCCCGCCTGCTCAATAAAGGCCCCGACCGCGTCTCGGCCTTTCTCGTGCCCAAGATGATGGTCAACGCCGCCAGCGGATACTTGTCGATTCAATATGGCCTGAAGGGCCCCAACACTGCCGTGGCCACCGCCTGCGCCAGTGCCGCCAACGCCATGGGCGACGCCGTGCGCACCATCCAGCACAACGATGCCGACGTCATGATCACTGGCGGCACCGAAGCGGCGATCACACCGATGAGCATCGCCGGCTTCTCGAACATGAAGGCCTTGTCGGAACGCAACGACGCCCCGGAAAAAGCCAGTCGCCCCTTCGACAAGGACCGCGACGGCTTTGTGCTCAGCGAAGGCGCCGGACTGTTGGTGTTCGAAGAATACGAACATGCCAAGCGCCGCGGAGCTCCAATCTACGCCGAAGTGCTGGGCTACGGCGCCAGCGCCGACGGCGGACACATCACGCAGCCCGACGAGCACGGCACCGGCGCCGCCAAAGCCATGCAAACCGCGCTGTCCGACGCGCAACTCAACCCGTCCGATATTGGCTACATCAATGCCCACGGCACGAGCACTCCGCTGGGCGACGCCGCCGAAACCCGCGCCATTAAATCGATCTTCGGCAACCACGCCCGCGAAGTCAGCATCTCCAGCACCAAAAGTCAGATCGGCCATCTGCTGGGCGCCTCCGGCGGCGTGGAATTGATCTTCACCATCTTGGCACTGAAAAACAGCGTGATCCCGCCCACCATCAATCTGGATACTCCCGATCCGGACTGCGACCTGGATTACACTCCCAATCAGCCCCGCGAGCGCAAACTAAAAGCCGCCATGAGCAATAGCTTCGGCTTCGGCGGCCACAACGCCTCGCTGATCGTCGGCCAACTCCCAAACGGCCGCGCCTGATAGCAACCGTTAGTCGCGATCCCCGTACGCAAGCGCGCCGCCGCTAGCAGTCTGCTGCCGACGGCATTTGCGGTTGTCCCGGTTTGCCGCTATCGCTATCCTCCCCATCCCTTCCGGCCCTGGGTCATCATCCCCATGCGCGCGGAACATGTCGTCGCTCATCAGCAAGGAGGCTCGTGCGATGCTTCGCCCCTGGAAACTTCCATTGATTGCTGTCGCGCTAATCTGCGGCGTCGCGGCTTTTTCATTCGCACAGGCCCCCGGCGGCAAAGCCGTTTCCGATAACACCATCTCCGGCTGGCGGCCCATCGGCGCCGCAACCCAAGCCAGCGCAACTAGCTCCACCAGCGCCAACGGTTTGCAGCCGGTCGCCGGCGCCCGCGCGCCTCGATCGCCAAAGTCACCACCGGCCCCGGAACATTGCCCAACGACAACGGTCAGGTCTGGCGCGAATACGACATCACCCCCTACACCACCCGCGTCACCAGCACCAATCGCCCCGAGCAGGCGATGGTCGATTGGATCCTTCGCGAAACCGGCTATGAAGCCTGGCACAGCGAACCGCTGGGCATCCTCTGCGCCAACAGCCACACGCTGAAGTGCTACCACACGCCCGAAATGCAGGAACGCGTTTCCGAAATCGTCGATCGCTTCGTCAACACCCAGGCCGAAACTCAGGCTTTCGGCATCCGTGTGATCACCATCGGCAGCCCCAACTGGCGCGCCAAAATGGAGCGTGTGCTGCGCCCCGTTCCCGTGCAAAGCCAAGGCGTGCAAGCCTGGCTCTTGTCGAAGGAAGACGCCGCCATGATGCTGGCCGAGGTGCGCAAACGAAACGATTTCCGCGAACACAGCTCGCCGCAATTGATGGTGCCCAACGGGCAATCCACCACCGTCAGCGCCATGCGCCCCAAGAACTACATCAAAGACGTAATACTCAAACAGGAAATCTGGCCCGGCTTCGAACCAGAAATGGGCAAGATCGACGAAGGTTACACGCTGGAGTTCAAGCCCCTGTTGTCGCTGGATGGCAAAATGATCGACGCGGTGGTGAAGTTTAAAATCGATCAGGTCGAGAAATTGGTGCCGGTGATGCTCGACGTGCCCACAGCCGCCGCCCCGCGGCAGCGCACCGAAATCCAGGTGCCGCAGTTGGACTATCATCGCTTCGCCGAGAAATTCCACTGGCCGAGCGACATGGTGTTGGTCATCGGATGCGGCATGAGCCCCACCCCCACCCCCACCGAACCGCCGACGGTTAAAGTGCCGATCCTGACCCCCGGCGATCATGCCGATCTGCTGGTGATCATCGAGAATCGCGGCGTCAACGGCCGGCCCGCCAGCGTCACCAATAACCAGCCGCTGACCACGACCGTTCGCCGGTTTTGAGCTGAATATTGCATTGCCCCCGTAAATTGGGGGCGATATATTGGCCCTGTTGGTTTTGGTGGAATTTACCGAGCAGCTTCATTGAGATTTGCCGGACGGCAACGCCCTCCGGAGCGCAACGCTTCGCTCTCCATTTCCGATCTCGTACTGCCCCTTCCTCCCATGCCCGCCTCTCAGCGCCGAGTCGTCATCACCGGGTTAGGCTTGGTCTGCCCCTTGGGCAGTTCCAAGGAGTCGCTGTGGGATGCGCTTAGCTCGGGGCGCAGCGGTGTCGGCCGGCTGGAAGCGGTCCCCTCGAAAAATCTTCCCACGCATGTGGCGGGCGAGGCACGCGAATTCACCGGCGATATCGAAAACTTCGGCCCCCTGGAGAAAGAGCAGAAAAAGGCCATCCGCAAAGGCCTCAAAGTCATGTGCCGCGAGTGCCAGATGGGCGTCGCCGCTGCTCAGTTGGCCATGTCCGATGCCGGGCTCACCATCGGAGGCGGCAAGTACGATCCTGACCGCACCGGCTGCGTCTTCGGGGCCGATTACATGCTTACGATGCCCGAGGAGTTCAGCGCCGGCATCAACCATTGCCGCACGGAAGACGGCGCCTTCGACTACAACCGCTGGGCCACCGACGGCATGCCCCAGCTATCCCCGCTGTGGCTGTTGAAGTATCTGCCCAACATGCCGGCCAGCCACGTGGCCATTTACAACGACCTGCGCGGCCCGAACAACTCGATCACCCACCGCGAAGCCGCCGCCAACCTGGCCATCGGCGAAGCCTATCGCACCATCCTCCGCGGCAGCGCCGACATGATGCTTGTCGGCGCCACCGGCACCCGCGTGCACCCGATGAAAACGGTCCACGCCATTCAGACCGAGGAACTGGCCGCCAACGGCGTGGAACCCTCGAAGGCCAGCCGCCCGTTCGACAAAAACCGCACCGGAATGGTCATCGGCGAGGGGGCCGGCGCCATCATGCTTGAAGAACTCGCCACCGCTCAAGCCCGCGGCGCGACCATCTACGGCGAAATCGTCGGCCACGGCTCCTCGCACGCCGCCGACACCAGCGGAGTGGCCCACCGCGACGTCGCCCTGGCCAACGTGATGCGCAAAAGCCTGCAAAGCGCCGGCCTGGAACCTGGCGAAATCGGCCACATTCACGCTCACGGCCTGAGCAGCCGCGTGTGCGACGTCGAAGAATCGAAAGCCATCCGCGAAGTTTTCGGCGCCGCCGCCGACAAGGTACCCGTCACCGCCGCCAAAAGCTATTTCGGCAACCTCGGCGCCGGCAGCGGCATGATCGAACTGATCGCCAGCCTCTTGGCGCTCTCGAACAACAAGCTCTTCCCCGTTCTCAACTACGAAACGCCCGACCCCGAGTGCCCGATCGCCGTCGTGAAACCCAACGGCGCGGCCGCCACCCCGGGCAACTGCTTCCTCAATCTCAGCGTCACCCCGCAAGGCCAGGCCAGCGCCGTTCTCGTGCGGACTTTTTCTTAAACAGGTTCCAGCTCTGCTGTTTACCTTTCTTCTGCGTGTTTTGCAGTAAATACGTCGGCTTGACAGTCCGCGCCAAGACCGATAGATTTTATCGGTTGCACACGGCGCTAAGTTGTGTCGCAAAACGAGTTTGGTGCATTTCCACGGCCGGCGATGCGCAAACCGCGAAAGTGTCAGGTCCGTTCCATTTAGCTGCAATACTTTCAGTCTTGGATTGCGAAATGGTTATGTCCTGATTCCGCGACTGAAAAATGTGAGTTTGGGCGCGGGAACGTGGGTTCACTCGTTCCCGTTTTTTGTTGGTAGAGATAGGAAAAATGATAACCGGCTCCTTCGCGAGCACCAAAATAACACCGCAATGAACCCCACCGAAGTCCTTCGCATCGTCGATTCGATCCATCGCGATAAGAACATCGATAAAGAAATCGTGTTCCAGGCGATCGAAGCTGCGCTGGTCTCGGCCGCCAAAAAGCAATACGGCGAAGATCAAGATATCGTCGTTAGCATCGACCGGGTCAGCGGCGCCATCTCCGGCACGCACAACGGCGTCGAGCTCGATCCCCAGGAAACGCTCGGCCGCATCGTCGCCCAAACTGCCAAGCAGGTGATCATCCAGAAGATTCGTGAGGCGGAACGCGACGCCCTGTACAACGAATACTACGACCTCGTCGGCCAAATGGTCCCCGGCGTCGTGCAAAAGTATGAAAACGGCACCGCTACCGTCTCGCTAGGCAACACCGAAGGCATCCTCCCGCGCAGCGAACAGATTCCCGGCGAAACGCACCATCCCAACGAGCGCATCCGAGCCACCGTGTTCGAGGTCAAGAAGGTCGGCAGCCGGGTCAAAGTCATCCTCAGCCGCACCCGGCCGCAGTTGGTGCAGCGCCTGTTCGAACAGGAAATTCCCGAAATCGCCGACGGCGTGATCGAAGTCCGCGCCATGGCCCGAGAGCCCGGCTACCGCAGCAAAGTGGCCGTTAGCTCCAGCGACTCCCGCGTTGATTGCGTCGGCGCCTGCGTCGGCGTCCGCGGCAACCGCATCAAAAACATCGTCGACGAACTCGGCGGCGAGCGGATCGACATCGTCCGCTGGAGCGACGATCTCCAAGTCCTCATCCCCAATGCCCTGCAGCCCGCCGAAGTCGAAGAAGTCATCCTCTGCCAGATGATCGGCAAAGCCATCGTCCTGGTCAAAGAAGATCAACTGTCGCTGGCCATCGGCCGCCGCGGACAAAACGTGCGCCTGGGCAGCAAGCTCTGCGGCTGGGATATCGAAATCATGACTCGCGAGGAACTCGATTCCGAAATCGAACGCGCCGTCGCCGGATTTTCCGCGCTGGATGGCGTCGATGCCTCGCTGGCCGAACGCCTCGTGGGCGAAGGTTTCCTCACGTACGACGAGCTTTCGGTGATCGAGCCGGATGCCATGATGTCGATGGGCAACCTCACCGAAGAGCAAGTGCAGCACATCGTCGATCAAGCCGAGGCCAAGGCCGCCGAAGCCGAGGTCGCCGCCGCCGCCGAACGGCGCCGTCAGCGCGAACAAGAACGCATCGACGCCGCCACGGCCGAAGCCGATCTCAAGGAAGCGCAGTTGCAACAGCAAGCCGCCGCTGCGGCTGCCGCCGAGGCAGCCGCCGAAACCCCGGCCACCATCCCCGACGACGGCGGTTCCGGCAACGGCGCCGCCCACGAAGCCGCCGATGCGAAAGCTTCCGCGGGAGAAGATTCCACCACGGGCGGCTCCAATTGAGCCGGCCAGATAGCGTATACTTGACAGTTTCAGGTTTTGAGAATTTCCGATCCGCCGCCGGCGGACCGGGCGACCAAGGTTTTGGGAGATCCAAACCATGGTTCAATAAACAATAGCCGCGGGACCGCGCGTCATACGGGCGGGCCGGGCTGAAATGTGGGAGGGCTGCAATTTGCCCGCTCGTATCTATTCGCTCGCCAAAGAACTGAAGATCGACAGCAAAGAGCTGGTCGATATCTGCACCAAAGCAGGTATCACCGGCAAAGGCTCCGCGCTGGCAAGCTTGGACGACGATGAAGTCGCCCGGCTGAAAGAATTTCTAGGGGGCAAAACCCGCGGCGCCGGCGAGCATGCTGCCGCGGCCGGCTCTTCCGGCTCCGCCACCGCTGTGGCCGCCCCGCCCGCCAGACACACTCGCGAAAGCTACATTCCACCGACCGGCGTCACCGGCAAGCCGCCGGTGCTCGATGCCCCGAAAGTGGAAAAGCCCAACGAACTGCGCAAAAAACCGCTGGAGCCTCGGCCGGTCACCAAGCCCACACCCTCGGTCCGCTTGGCGCAACTGCCTCCCTCGTCGGCCAACGCGCCCCCCACGGCGCTGCAACCTTCCGAGCCCGCTCCGCAAAAACCCGATATCAGGCTCCCCGCCGATGTGGTGCGCGCGACCAAATCGGGCGCGAAGCCGCTGGCGGAGCATCTCAAGAAAACCGAAGAACGCCGCCACGCCGACGAGGGGCGCAAACCGCCGCTCGGGCGCTCCGGCGGACCGCAGCGTGGCATGACCGCCCGCCCCAACGCGGCGCCTCCGCCGCCGACTGGCCCGCTCTCGCGCGAAGGCCGCGAACGCCGTCGCGCCGGCAAAGCAGCAGCGCCCCCGCCGAAGGCGAGGAATTCACCGGCGCGCTGGGCGGCCGCGAGGCGCGCCAACTCAATCGCAAACGTCACGCCGCCGAACGCGCCAAAGGCGGCAAGCTCGGCGAAGACGACGATATGCCCGTCTTGCGCTCAAGCCACAAGCGAATCAAGCGCACCGGCACCAACACCGCCGCTCCCCGCAAGAGCAAAGCCACGCTGCAACTCCCCGCCACCGTGCGCAGCTTCTCCGAGGCGCTGGGCATCTCCGCCAGCCAGGTCTTGGGTAAACTGTTGGCGTTTGATACCGGGGCCATGCCGAACATCATGTCGCCGATCGACGCTGACACCGTCGAGCTGCTGGCCACCGAATTCGGCGCCGAAGTCGAGCTCAAAAAGGCCCAGACCGCCGAAGAACAGCTCCACGACATGGTGGACGCGGTGCCCGATGAACCCGATCAACTCCAGCCGCGCCCGCCAGTGATCACTTTTCTGGGACACGTCGACCATGGCAAGACGTCGCTGTTGGATAAAATTATCGGCATCGACGTCGCCAGCGGCGAAAGCGGAGGCATCACGCAGCACATCCGTGCCTATCAAATCGAACGCGGCGGACGGAAAATTTCCTTCGTCGACACCCCCGGCCATGAAGCCTTCACCGAGATGCGGGCCCGCGGCGCCAACGTCACCGATATCGCCGTGCTGGTGGTCGCCGCCGACGACGGCGTGATGCCGCAAACCGAAGAAGCCATCAGCCATGCCCGCGCCGCCGGCGTCCCCATTCTCGTGGCGCTGAACAAAATCGATCTGCCCGGCATCAATGTCGAGCGCATCTATCAGCAACTGGCCGCCAACGAACTGCTGCCAACCGAATGGGGCGGCGACGTCGAAGTGGTCAAAACCAGCGCCGTCACCGGCGTCGGCGTCGAGCAACTCCTGGAAACATTGCTTACCATCGCTGAATTGCACGAACTCAAGGCCAATCCCAACCGTCCGGCCCTGGGCACGTGCCTGGAAGCCGAATTGCACGAAGGCCGAGGCGTCGTCGCCAAACTGCTCGTGCAACGCGGCACGCTGCACGTCGGCGACGCGGTCGTGTGCGGAGAAGCCAGCGGACACATCAAGGCCATCTACGACACCCTCAAGCCCACGCAAAAGCTCGAGGAAGCGGGCCCATCGATGCCCGTCAACGTCACGGGGCTCGATCAAGCGCCCGGCGCCGGCGACAAGTTCTATGTGCTCGACGACATCAGCCACGCCCGTGAAATCGGCCGCCGGCTACACGATCAAACTCGCCTGGCCACGCTGGGCATCGCCGGGCCGGTGCACGTCACTCTCGAAAACTTGTTCGATCGCTTAGTCACTGCGGAAGTCCGAACGCTCAATATCATCCTCCGCGCCGACGTGCGCGGTTCGATCGAAGCCATCCTCAAGGAATTCGGCAAGCTGGAGCACCCCGAAGTCAAAATCAAAGTGCTGCAAGCCACCGTGGGCGGCATCAGCGAGGCCGACGTGCATCTGGCCGACGCCTCCGACGCCGTGATCATCGGCTTCAACGTCGTGCCCGACGAAAAAGCGCGGCTCCTGGCCGAGAACAAAGGCGTGCAAATCCGCCGCTACGACATCATCTACCAGGTCACCGACGATCTCAAGAAAGCCCTGGAAGGTCTGCTCAAACCCGAGAAACGCGAAGCCGAGTTGGGCCGGGCGCTCATCCTCCGCACGTTTGTCATCAGCCGCGTGGGAACGATCGCCGGCTGCCGCGTCCTCTCCGGAAACATCCAACGCAACAGCCGCATGCGCGTGATCCGCGACAGCCGCGTCATCGGTGAATACCCCATCGAATCGCTCCGCCGCGAGAAGGACGACGTCCGCGAAGTGCGCGACGGCCTGGAATGCGGCATCAAGCTCGCCGGTTTCAACGACCTGAAAGAAGGCGACGTGCTGGAAAACTACCGCGTCGAAGAAGTCGCCCGCACGCTGTAAGCCTAGGATAGGGCCGCACAGAACCAAGAAATTGCCGTTTGCGGTGATGCCACCATGAGTTCCCGTCGATTGCTCAAAGCCGCCGCTGCCATCCGCGAAGTCGTCGGCATGGCCATCCTGGCCGACCTGAAGGATCCTCGCATCCGCGACGTCACCGTCACCCACGTCGAGGTGTCCCCCGACATGCGCCACGCCAAAGTACACGTCTCGATCATGGGGGACGAAACGCGGCAAAACCTCAGCCTCCGCGGCCTGCAAAGCGCCGCCGGTTTTTTGCAATCGAAGATCGCCAAGCAAATCGACACCCGCTATACCCCGCGCCTGATGTTCGTGCTTGATCAGGGCGTGAAAAAATCCATCGAAATGGCTCGCCTGCTGCGCGAGGTGCTGCCGCCTCACAGTGAAAACGACGACGCGCTCGAGAACGAGCCGCCAGGCGACTCCGAGACTGAAATCGACGAGAATTTTCCAGACCGGTACAATGAGGACGTCGGCGACGACGAATTCGACAAGGAAGAAAAACGGCCCAACAGCCCCCGTTAAGAAGCCGCTCTGTATGGTGAGTAACGGTTAAAACGGCTCGACCAGCGGAGTCCTGTCACGGCCGGTAAGCAATGCTTGAAGTGCCCCAATAGCCCGCCGAAAGCGTATCATCAACCTTTCCCGCCCGCCGCAACCCCTATCATCAACGCCATGGCGACACGCAGTCGTAGCTCGCTGATTTCCAAATTGCAAAAAGTGCTCAAGGCCCACTACAAGCCCGTAGAGGCCAACGGCGAGCGTCCGCTGTTGGAGCACATGCTTTTCGCGTGTTGTCTGGAAAACGCGCCCTACCAGGCGCCGAAAAAACATTCCAGAACCTCGCCACAGCGTTCTTCGATTGGAACGAAGTCCGCGTCAGCACTGTCAAAGAGCTCGCCGAGGCGATGCGCGATCTGCCCGATCCTGAGGCCGCCGCCTCGAACCTGAAGCGCGTTTTGCAAACCGTTTTCGAATCGACCTATTCGTTCGATCTCGAGTCCGTTAAGAAGCAAAACATCGGCGCCGGCATCAAAAAGCTGGCCAAGATGGAAGGCGCGTCGCCGTTCGTCGTCGCCTACGCCACGCAGCACGGCCTGGGCGGCCACTACATTCCCCTGGACCGCGCCGCTTTGGAAATCTTGTACATCATCGGCATTGGCAGCGAGGCGGAACGCGCCAGCGGCAATGTCGCCGGCCTGGAGCGCGCGATCCCGAAGAACAAAGGCATTGTCTTCGGCTCCCTGCTGCATCAGTTGTCGGCCGAATTCATTGCCAATCCGCAATCCACGAACGTCAGAAGTCTGCTGCTGTCGATCAATCCCGACGCCAAACACCGCTTTCCCAAACGCGGCCAGAAGAAGGAAGAGCTTCTCGCTCCCTTGCATGTGGCCAAGGGTGGAAAGGTTCCCGCCGGCGCTGCCGGCGCAACCATGCACGGCGCGAAGTTGGCCGCCAAGGGCGCTGCGCATCCGGAAGGAAAATCTTCCCAGCGCGCCGCCGAACCGCACGATGGCCGAAAAGCCGGCGCCGCGAAGCCCGGCGCCCAGAAAAAACTCGCTCCCGGCAAGCCGTTGCCGGCCAAACCGGCGGCCAAACATCGTAAGCCTGCCCTGGCTGCCGCCGGCCGCTCCAGCATGCGCCGCTCCTCCGGCAGGCAATTGACCAAACGTAAACCTCGGTAGGATCATTCGCCGCGACAGGAAGTCGCAATTGGAAATCGCCAGCACGTCGCCGGCAGATGTCCACGGATGCATGGAGGACCTGATGCGATTCAATCTCTACTGCACGCTGCTCATCTTCGTTTCGTTGGGCCTGCTGCCCGACTCGCCTGTCGCCGCCGCCACCGCCCCCTCCTCCAAGCAGGATTTCGACAACCCCTTGGAACCGCTGGCGGCGCAAAAACCCCGCACCGAAGGCGAAGACGATCGACTGAATGCCCTCGCGCTCTTCGCCACTGCCCGCACTTTGGAACAGCGGCACGATCTGTCGCAAGCCTTGCGACATTACCAAAGGGCGCTGCGCTACGACCCGCAATCGCTCCCCGCGCTTCGGGAACTGGTCTCGCTGGCATTCAGCGTGAATCGGCCCGACGAGGGCCTGCAGTATGCCGCCAAATTCGCCGAACAAAATCCGATCGATCCCGACTTGCTGCGCTACTCGGCGGCATACCTGGCCGAATCGGGCAATTGGAAAGGCGCCATCAAGCTGTACGAACAAGTCGAACAATCGCTCGGAAGAACCAATCCGTCCGCCGAACAAGTCCTCCTGAAAATGGATTTGGGCCGTCTCTATTTTCTCACCGACCGATTCGCCGACGCGGCCTCCGCCTTCGACTACGTCGTCAAGGCGCTCGACAAGCCCAAAGAATTTGGTCTCAATGCCGCCATGCAAAAGGAACTGGCGGGCGATGGCGGCGCCGTCTACGAGCTGATCGGCAACGCAATGATCGAAGGGAAAAAGCCCGACCAGGCGCGCCGCGCCTTCGAGCAGTTCGACAAGCTCAAGCCCGACGCCCCCGTGCTGGCCCTTAATTTAGCCCGCACCGAGCTGGCCGCCGGCAATCCGCAAAAAGCGCTCGACGAATTGCAAAAATATCTCGATTCCAAATCCGACTCCAAAGGCATCGTTCCCTACGAATTGCTGGCGTCGATCCTCAAAGAGCAAAACCAAAGCGACCAGATCATCCCGCGACTGGAGTCGCTGCGCAAAGATCAGCCCGAAAATGCACCGTTGGCGTATTTTCTGGGCGAGCAGTATCGGCAGATCGGCAAATTGGACAAAGCCCAGGAGCCGTTGGAATCCGCCATGCAATCGAAGGCAAACCTGCAGGCCTACCTGCGCTGGTGGATATCTATTGCCAGAGCGACCAGCCCACCCCGCTTTTAAAACTGCTCGCCGCGATGGTGGAAAAAACGGGCGCATTGGCACTTTCCGACGACGACACGAAGAAAATCACCAGCCAGGAAAAGTTGCTCACGGCGATTCTCGAACTCGCCCAGAAACAGCACACCGCGGCCGCTGATGCCATCCCGCTGCAAGCGGCCGCCATGCTCGCCATCGTCGCCAAGCGCTGGAACGATGCCGAAACGCTCGTCAATTTGGCGATCAAGGCCGACCCTAAATCCACCACCGAGCTACTGACCGAACTGGGCCTGGGATTGATGCTCGACGAGAAATGCGCTCAGGCCGCCGTAGTTCTCCAGCGCGGGATCGACGCCACGGACTCACACGACCAGCACGCTCCTCTTTATTTTTATCTGTCCGGCGCCTTGGAGCTGCAAGACAAAACCGACGATGCCCTGGCAGCCGCCCAGAAAGCTGCTCTGGAGCGCCCGAAGGATCCGCGCTTCGCCAGCCGCCCGGCCTGGATCATGTATCACGCCAAACGCTACGACGACGCCGCGAAAGCCTATCAAGCTGTGATCGACAAGTTCGACTCCGACTACACCTCCCCCGACGCCAGAGACAGCGTCCGCGAAGCCCGCAACGTTCTGTCCAACATCGCCGAACAGCGACACAACGTGCCGCAAGCTGTCGAATGGCTCGAGCAGATCCTGGATGAAAGCCCCGACGATGTCGGCGCGAACAACGACCTCGGTTTCCTTTGGGCCGATGAAAACCAGCATCTCCAGCGCGCCTATGGAATGATCCAATTGGCCGTCGCCGACTCGCCCGACAACGCCGCCTACCGCGACAGCCTCGGCTGGGTGTTGTATCGATTGAATCGCTATAGCGAAGCACTGACCGAACTGCAGAAAGCGGCCGCCGGCGACAACCCCGACGGCGAAATTCTCAACCACCTGGGCGACACCTACGATAAACTGGGCCAGGCCGCCGACGCCAAAGCCGCCTGGACCCGCGCCTTGGAGGCCTTTAAGAAGAACGCCGAATCGGACAAAATCAAAGAGTTACAAAAGAAGCTCGCCCAAAACGACACTCCTTAATCCACCTGCGGAACGTACAACATGGCCGGCCATTCCCACTGGGCAAACATCTCGCGAAAAAAAGCGCTCATCGATAACAAGCGCGGCAAGGTCTGGAGCAAACTGGCCAAGGCCATCATCGTGGCCGCCAAATTGGGTGGCGGCGACCCTGATGCCAATCTCCGCCTCCGCTACGCCATCGACGCCGCCCGCGCCGTCAGCATGCCCAACGAAAATATCTCCCGCGCCATCAAAACCGGCACCGGAGAACTGCAAAGCGGAAATCTGGAGGAAGTGATTTACGAAGGGTACGGTCCGGCGGGCGTGGCAGTGATCTGCGAAATCCTCACCGACAATCGCAACCGCACCGCGCCTGAAATTCGCAAAGTGTTCGAACTGAACGACGGCAAGCTCGGCGCCAGCAACTGCGTCGCCTGGATGTTCGAGCGCAAAGGGCTATTCGTCATCGGCGCCGACAAGACCGACGAAGACAAGCTGATGGAAATCGCCCTGGAGGCGGGCGCCGACGATGTCAAACAGGTCGGCGACAAATTCGAAGTCATCTGCGACGCCAACTTGTTCGCCAAGGTGGCCGACGCCCTGAAAGCCGCAGCCATTGAGCCCGAATCGAGCCAGCTTACGCGCATCCCCGCCAACACCGTCAATGTCGACGACCCCGATACCGCCCGCAAAGTGCTCAGCCTGATGGAAGCGCTCGACAATCACGACGACGTGCAAAGCGTGTCCGCTAACTTCAACATCCCCGACGAAGCCATGGCCCAGATCGCGGGCTGAGGCGTTTGAAAAGACAGTTTGTGAGTCAGTTCAAGTCCCGTCGCTCTCTACTTCCCGCTGCCGGAGAATGCGATGAAGCTGTGGCTGATCAACAAGTGGGAGGCGCTCCGCGGCAGCTTCTGGTTCCTGCCCACGCTCATGGTCGCCGCTGCCATCTGCCTGTCTCTGGCCATGATTCATCTCGATAGAATGACGGCCGATCACAAGTGGTTGGCATCGCTGGGCTGGACATCTTCTCGCGGCCCGGAAGGCTCGCGGGCGGTCCTGTCCACCGTCGCGGCCTCGATGATCACGATCGCCAGCGTTACTTTCTCGATCACCATTGTTGCGCTCCAGCTTGCTTCCTCGCAGTTCGGTCCCCGGCTGCTGCGCAACTTCATGCGCGACCGCGGCAACCAGTTCGCCATCGGTGCCTTCATCGCCACGTTCACCTATTGCCTCCTCGTCCTGAGAACTGTCAACGGTACGGAGAATGAACAATTCGTGCCGCACCTTGCGGTCACGGTTGGATTGTTGCTGGCGCTGGCGAGCGTCGGTGTTTTTATTTACTTCATCCACCACGCGGCCGAATCCATTCAGGCAGAAAACGTGATTGCTGCGGTGAGCCGCGATATGCATCAGGCCATCGACCGGCTCTATCCCGAGCGATTGGGAAAAAAGTCTTGCGATGCGTCGAAAGACAAAGATGAGCTCGAGCTTGGCGAAGCATTCGACCGCGAGGCTCGCCGCATCGCCGCTCCGCAGAGCGATTACCTGCAGGCGATCGACATCGACCTGCTGTTGCGTTTGGCCGAGGAGCGAGACCTTGTACTTTCCATCGAGCAACGTCCCGGAAAATTCCACTTCAAGGGGGACAACATTGTGCGGGCATGGCCCGCCGTTCGCGTCGACGACGATTTGGCCGATGCGATCCTAAAGGGCTTCTACTTCGGCCCGCGGCGTACGCTCGTGCAGGACGTTGAGTTTGCCATCGACCAGCTCGTGGAGGTGGCCGTGCGCGCCCTGTCGCCAGGCATCAACGACCCATTCACGGCGATCAACTGTGTCGACCGTCTGGGAGCGGCGCTTTGTTCCCTGGCCGAAAGGTCCATTCCTTCGCGCCGACGCTACGACGAAAAAGGGCGGCTGCGAATTGTGGCCGATGCCTCCACCGTCCAGGGCGTCGTCGAAGCCTCGTTCGCCCAAATCCGCCAGGCCGCGCACGCAAACACCGCGGTGACGATTCGGCTGCTGGAAACGATTGTGGCTGTTGCTCGCCACACGGGCGATCCAGAATTCCGCGCCGCGCTTCGCGGCCAGGCCGAAGCGATTGACCGTGGCAGCCGGGAAACGCTCCAGGACCCCTCCGATCGAGAAGACGTCGCCGGCCGCTTTCAGCAAGTCATCGAAACATTGAGCAAGGCCGCTGACGGCAGCTTCGAGGCGGCGCCGCCGAAATAAGCGCGGCGTCGACGCGCTTGGAGTCCCCCAAGCATTCCTTATTAATCTTTCCCCTTGTGCGCCACCTTCGGCCAGTACTTGTCAAAATTCTTTCCTCCTTCGAACGCCAGGCTGTTGTCGCCGTCGTGGCACTGCAGGCAATTGTCGATCACGCGCCGCTTGCCCGCCTCCGATTTGATCGACAGCCGCATTTCTTCGCGGTAGCGCGCCAGATCAGCATCCGAGGCCTTTACCTCACCGCGCTCTGCCGCCGCATGCGTCGAGCCCGGCCCGTGGCAATTTTCACAGCCGTTGCCGGCCATCAGCGGAGTCTTTTCCAAGCTCCGATATCCGCCGGCGTAGGGAAAATACTTTTGCGGCTCCCAACCAGTCACGTGGCAGCTCAAGCATTCCGGATCGTACTGACGCGGCGGCGACAAATGCACCAGCGTATCCAGAGCCGTCGAATGCGGCGTCTTCTTCCAAATGGCGAACGCCTTCGTATGGCACTCGCCGCACTGCGCGGAACCGATAAACTCCCGCCCGCTGGGATGCTTTACCGGCTTCAGCCCCAATCCGTTCAAGCCCTGCTCTCTGAGCTGATCTTGGTAGGAAGCCATCACTTGTTTCATCCGGTCCGATTCCCCCCACCGCGCGTCCAGCGGCACGCGCTGATATCGCGCCGGCTGCTTGGCATCGTCGAATAGTCCGATCACAATCGCATATTGGCCCTTGTGCCCGACTTCGATCAGCCGCGTTTGCGTCCCTTCGATCAGCATCGGGTGGTCCGGAGGCTCATCCGCCCCGCCGGCACTCAGCACAAAATTGAACTGCGGAAACTTCTTCGCCAGCGCCTTCGATGCGTCCAGTTTGGCATTGGACAATAGCACCAGCACGTCGCACTTCGCCTTTTCCAGCTCCGGCATCACCTCCGCCAGGGCTTCGGCGGCAGGCTTGAATTGAATATCGTTGTTGTTCACTTTCTTCCGATAGTCGTCCCCCACCACGCTGGTCACGCCGATCTTCTTTCCGCCCATCTCGAACACGCGAAACCGCGGCACGGTTTTGTCGTCCATGCTGTACAAGCCTATGTTCGCCGATACGAACGGAGTTTCCTGCCCTTCGACCGGCGACAATATGGCGTACAGCTCCGCCGCCGAAAGTCGCAAGTCGTCCGGACCAAAACCAACCGCCTGGTAACCCATGGTTTTCAGGGCGTCGACCGTGGCGGCGTATTTCATCTCCGCTTGCCGCCCGAAGCGCTTCACCAACCCACCCACGTCCACCGCGACGACCGGCCATTTTTTTTCCGTGGCCAATTGCTTCAGCATCATGTCGCGCCGGCTCAGCCCGCCCTTTTGATTCTCCTTGCCCGAACATCCGCACGGTTCGATGTAGCCGTCCAACGTGCCGGTAAACACCAATGCGACTTTGGGCTCCGGCCAATCGACAAAGAGTTCGCTGTAGTGGCGCACCGGTTCAGCGCCAACCTGATCGGCGGCTTTGGCCGGCTTCTCGGCGCCGCTGGAAGAGCTAACCGGCGTATCGGCCGCCTCGCCGGAGCCAATTGCGGCCGCGACGAACATCGCCCCAACTCGCGCAGTCGTGGCAAGCACGATCAGGTGAAATCGCATTCGCACAAAGCTTTCCTTGCTTGTTAAGCTTGCATCCTAACTTCCTATTTCCTACTTCCGACTCCTGTCCATCACTCCCCCACCGCAAACCGCACTTGCAACCGCACGAGCTTCGCGTCGGGGTCGCCGGTTTCGATCAACACGTCCCCCAGCTCACCTTGCTGAAAGCCCAAATGAAGCCCCGCCGGGGCGCCGCTAGGAATCTCCACCGTGATCGGCACCCGCACCAACTCGCCGCCGGCCAAATCCTGCGCCTGGCCAATCGTCACTTTCAGCCAATCGGGATCGACCTGGCGCACCTTCGGTTTCAATTCATGACGATGCGGCCCTCGAGCATGCAAAAACAGTTCCGCCTTGGCTCCCTCCCGACGGTTCACCGGGCCGAAATTCAACACCCCTTGGTTGGCGTTCCAGTTGTCCCGGCCAATCACCTGCAAATCGCTGGTGACGCTCCCCTCGATCGGCACTTCCACCACGGGGCTTTCGGCCAAGTTCAACCGCAGCCGGATTTTCTGCCGAATCGGCCCCAGAGGCAAGCCGGGTTTTACCCCAACCTTCACCACCACCCCGCTTTTTGCGTCCGGCTCGCTTGCCAACACGTCGGCGGGCATCGGCTTGATTGCAACACTGAAGCTGTCGGCCGTTTCTGCATCCGTCAGATCGTGCTCCGTCACCGCCAGACCCGGCCCCTGATAGCTGAAAATTTGCAAGTCCGCGCTGGGGCTGTCGGTCGCGGCAATACTGCTGAACACGATTTCCTCCGGACTGATGCGGTAGGCCGACAGCACCCTCCCGGTAATCGTGAACGACACGCTCGGGCGCAGCGGATCGTTCGTGTTCAGCACCGCGCTTTGGCGAAACGGACCGCCGTTGATCCCTTTCCACTTTACTTCCACCGTCGTCGATTCGCCCGGCGCCACTCCCGCTTGCGCGATGCTAAAACTCGTGCAATGCCCGCACGACACGCCGCCGCTGGTCAATTCCAACGGCTTCTCCCCCTCGTTCCGCACGGTGAACGTATGCGTAAGCGAGGTGTCGTGTTCCATGGTGCCGAAATCGAATTCCTCTTTGTCCACCACAATTTTCGGACGAGGCCCTTGGGCGGCTTGCTCGCTGCTGCGCAAATCGGCCTGCACGGCGCCCGCCGGCAACGCCCCAAGTTCGATCACCGTCAGACCAAGCCCGGAGCCCAATCCCAGGACAATCGCCAGCACGATGAGCATCCAAAGTCGCATAGTGAGTTCTACGCCCCCGATGGTGGCACTGTTCAAGTGGCCGCCGCCCGATGCGCGGCAACGGCTTGCCCCTCTTGCGCTTTCAAATACTCGCGACAGCGCACGAAGAATTCCTGAAAGTCCGCGCGCCGATAATCCGGATACGTCCACGGGCTGGCTTGCCAGCCGCCGTCGCGAAAGTGCAGCGTGATCTCCGCAAAGATTCCGCGGCCCAAGTAGATGCGGTGGCTATGATCTTTCGTCGAAGCCAGCACCAGTTTCGCCAGCGTGATGTACCCGGGATCGAGATTCACGGGCCGGGGCTCCGCATGCCGCGCGCTGGCCGCATATTCCGCCTCCCACTGGTTGGTTTGCAGCTTGAGGTCGGCCAGCCGCTCGGCGCCGACAAGTTGCTCAAATGCAAAGAATTGCTTCTTCAATCCCAATCCCATCGAGTCGCGATAGTAATCGGTTTCGCTGAACTCAAACCGCGCGCTGACCAGCCCCACCGGTCCCCATGCCGTCTCGGCACGCGCTTTGGCCCAATCCAGCGCCGCATCGTGCCGGCTGAACGCGGCAAGAATCAACAGCACCGGCGCACTTTCCGCGGGAGTTCCCATCCCTAAAGCTTACGCGAAATCAGTACGCCTTCGCCAGAACCGCCCGGCGAGAACTGGGCCGCCCCGTAAAGATGCATTTTCCCTGCTCCGGCTCGCACCCTTCCAGCGCGCCCTCCACCGGCAGGCAGCGGATCGACACTTTCATGTCCCCGAGGATTTTTTCCACGTCCGGCCCTTCGCTAACATGGCACAATGCAAACCCGCCGTGGATCTCGGGTTGCTCGGCGTTCTTCGGCGTGAACCATGCTTTGAACTCGTCGAGCTTGTCGATCTTCCGCGTGTTCGCCTTGCGATAATCCAACGCCCGCTGAAACAAATTCGTTTGCATCTCTTCCAAGGTCTTGCCGATCGTCGCCACAAACTGCGCCCGCGGCACGCCGGCCTTCTCCGATTTGTCGCGCCGGCCGACAAACACCGCACCGGCCGCCACGTCGCGCGGACCAACCTCCGCCCGCAGCGGCACGCCGCGCTTGATGTGCTGCCAAACTTTGTCGCCGCCGCGCAAATCGCGCGTGTCCATTTCGACGCGCACGCTCTGGCCGTCGTATTGTTGCGCTTTCAACTCTGCCTCCAGCCCTTTGCAGTAATCCATCACCGCCGCTTTTTCTTCGTCGTTGCGGAAGATCGGCAAAATGACCACGTGCGCCGGCGCCAGCCGCGGCGGCACGATCATTCCGTCGTCGTCCCCATGCGTCATCACCAACCCGCCCACCAGCCGCGTGCTCACGCCCCACGACGTCGTCCAGCAATACTCTTCCTTCCCTTCACTCGACAGGAATTTGATCTCTTGCGCTTTGGAAAAATTCTGCCCCAAAAAGTGCGACGTGCCCGATTGCAGCGCCTTGCGATCCTGCATCATCGCTTCAATCGCATACGTATCCACCGCTCCGGGAAACCGCTCGCCCGCGGTCTTTTCGCCTCGAATCACCGGCATCGCCATGTAGTCCTGCGCGAACGTGGCATAGACGTCCAACATCCGCAGCGTTTCCTCCACAGCCTCTTCCTTCGTGGCGTGCGCCGTGTGCCCCTCCTGCCACAGAAATTCCGTCGTGCGCAAAAACAACCGTGTGCGCATCTCCCAGCGCACCACGTTGGCCCATTGATTGATCAGAATCGGCAAATCGCGATACGACTGCACCCATTTGGCGTACATCGCGCCGATGATCATCTCGCTGGTCGGCCGCACCACCAGCGGCTCCTCCAGCTCGCCGGTCGGCACCAGCCCCCCCTTGGGCCCCGCCTCCAATCGATGGTGCGTCACCACCGCGCATTCCTTCGCAAACCCTTCCACGTGCTCCGCCTCTTTTTCCATGAAGCTCAGCGGAATGAACAGCGGAAAGTACGCATTCTGGTGCCCGGTCTCCTTGAACATCCGGTCCAGCGCCTTCTGAATGTTCTCCCAGATCGCGTAGCCCCACGGCTTGATCACCATGCAGCCGCGCACCGGCGAAACCTCCGCCATATCCGCCGCGCTCACCACTTGCTGATACCACTCCGGATAATCTTCCTCCCGCGTCGGGCTAATCGCATTCTTCGGCTGCTTCGCCATCGCAAGTCCTTTGACGGTGTTCCGCGTGGTCGACCAATCGCCAAGCACGCGGCATTCTACGGCTTCTCCCGCCGATTTGTGAATGCCACAAGAGACATCCTTTTGCCTGCGGCACGCCCCGCATACAATGTGACAAGTAACCTTCCCGCAATGTTCAATCGCCCCTTTCGCGCAAAGCTTAAAAGCGCCCACGAATGGCCCGCCGTTTCGTCAACGATCTATCGAATCAAGAAAACGTCGATCAAATTTTCCTCGCCTCGCAAAAGCAGTTGCGCCCCAATCGCAACGGCAATTTGTATTTGCAGGTGGAACTATCGGATCGCACCGGCGCGATCACCGCCCGCATGTGGAACGCCACCGACGCCGACCATCACGCCTTCGAAGATGGCGACCTGGTGCACGTCGAAGGCGCCACGCAGGTCTATCAAGGTGGCCTGCAACTGATCGCCACCAGCATTAGCAAAGCCCGCCCTGAAGAAGTCGACCTGGCCGACTTCATGACCCTTTCCCCCGCCGACATCGATCGGCTCGCCGTACGCCTGTCGGAACTGCTGCGATCGATGAACGACCTGCACCTTCGCAACCTGGCCGAATGCTTCCTCGCCGACGACGAATTCATGCAGCGCGCTGTCCCGCTCCCCGGCAGGCGTGAAAAACCACCACGCCTATCCCGGCGGATTGCTGGAACACGTTGTCAACCTGATGGAAGTCGCCGACAGCATCGCCACGCACTACCCAATCCTCAACCGCGATCTGCTCTTGATGGGTGTGTTCCTGCACGACATCGGCAAGATCGAAGAACTCTCCAGCGACCACGGCTTCGCCTACACCGACGCCGGCCAACTGCTGGGGCACGTCGTGCTGGCCATCTCGATGCTCGACGCCAAGCTTTCCCAGGCCGAAGAGTTGGCCGGCGAACCAATCCCGCAGGAAACTGTCTTACGCCTGAAGCACATGATCGTCAGCCATCACGGCGAATACGAATTCGGTGCGCCAAAACTGCCGATGACATTGGAAGCCATCGCGCTGCACCAGCTCGACAATCTCGACGCCAAGCTGCACAACTTCCACCAATTGATGCGCGACGACGCCAATCTCGACAGTTCCTGGACCCAATATCAACAAAACCTGGGCCGCAAGCTGTTCAAAGGCCGCAGTGAAGCGGCACAGAGCGTCGGCAAGGAAACGCGCTAACCCATAAAGTATCTTTTTGAATGCAACACTCTGAACTCGAACAGGCCGTCTTGGAATTCGTCAACCGGCCCAATTACAAACCGGCCAAACCCCGCGTCATTGGCAAAAAACTCGGACTCGACGAATCCTCCGCCGCCAATTTGAAACGCGCCGTCAAATCGCTCGTCAAATCCGGCCGCCTCGTCTACGGGCAAAACCATCTGGTTCTCCCCGGCGGCAACAAACCTAAACCGGCGGCCCATCCAAAAAAACACACGCCCCAACCCGCCGCTGCGTCGTCGGACGGTCCAAAAGTTGCCCGTCGCGAATTCGCCGGCGATCGCGTCGCCGGCATCTTCCGCCGCATGGCGGCCGGCTACGGCTTCGTTCGCCCCACCGGCACGGTCCCCGCCTCCGACCGTAGCGGCGACATCTTCGTCCCGGCCAACTACACCGGCGACGCCGCCAGCGGCGACACCGTGCTGGTGGCCCTGTCCAAAAAGCGCGACATCCGCCGCGGCAATCCCGAAGGGCAGATCGTCGAAATTCTAGAGCGCGACACGCACCAGTTCGTCGGGACCTATTTCGAAGCCGCCGGCAACGGCTACGTCCAAACCGACGGCACGATGTTTTCCAAGCCGATCTACGTCGGCGACCCCGGCGCGAAAAATGCCCAGCCCAACGACAAAGTCGTGTTTGAAATGGTCCGCTTCCCGTCGCACTTCCATGACGGCGAAGGCGTGATCACCGAAGTCCTCGGCGCCCGCGGCGCCCCGGCGTCGACACCCTCTCGGTCATCCGCGAATACAATCTCCCCGGCGAATTTCCCGACGATGTGCTGGAAGACGCGCGCCAACAAGCCGAAAAGTTCGACGAATCCGTGGGCAGCCGCCTCGATCTCACCGCCGAAACCGTCATCACCATCGACCCGGTGGACGCTCGCGATTTCGACGACGCCGTCAGCCTCGAGCGCCTGAAAAATGGCTTCTGGCGCCTGGGCGTGCACATTGCCGACGTCGCGCACTTCATCCGCCACAAATCGCCATTGGACCGCGAAGGCCACGAGCGCGCCACGAGCGTCTATCTGCCCGACCGCGTCATTCCCATGCTGCCCGAAATCGTCTCCAACAACCTCGCCAGCTTGCAGCCCGACAAAGTCCGCTACACCAAGACTGCTTTCATCGAATTCAACCCCGATGGCGTTCGCACCAACGTCGAACTAGCGAACTCTGCCATCCGCAGCAAGCGCCGCTTCACGTATGAAGAAGTCGATTCCTATCTCGCCGACCGCGAAGCCTGGCGCTCCAAGCTCACCCCGCAAGTGCACGAACTGCTGGCGCGCATGCATGAGTTGGCCATGATCCTCCGCCGCCGACGCTTCGATCGCGGCGCGCTGGAACTGACGATGAAAGAAGTCAAAGTCGATCTCGACAAGCATGGCCGCGTGACCGGCGCCCATGTGGTGGAAAACACCGAAAGCCATCAGATCATCGAAGAGTTCATGCTCGCCGCCAACGAGGCCGTGGCCGACACGCTATTCGAGGCGTCCACCCCCTTCCTGCGCCGTGTGCACGCCAACCCCGATCCCCGCAAACTGCACGCCCTGACCGGCTTCGTCGCCGAACTGGGCTTCCAAACCGCTAGCCTCGAAAGCCGGTTCGAATTGCAAAAGCTGCTCGGCTCCATCCACGGTCGCCCCGAGGAGCACGCCGTCAACTACGCCGTGTTGCGCAGCCTCCAGCGCGCCGTCTACAGCCCCGAGGAAGACGGCCACTACGCGTTGGCCAGCAAATGCTACTGCCACTTCACGTCGCCCATTCGTCGCTATCCCGATCTCACCATCCATCGGCTGGTGAACGCGTTGCTGGGCCGACATAAACCGCACGGCGACATTAACGAACTAGTGGCTCTGGGCGAACACTGCTCCGAGCGCGAACAGCGAGCCGAAGCCGCCGAGCGCGAACTGACCAAACTGAAACTTTTGATCTATATGAGCGACCGCATCGGCGAGCAAATGGATGCGGTGGTCACCGGCGTCGAAGAATTCGGCCTGTTCGTGCAAGGCATCAAACTGCCCGCCGAAGGACTGGTGCACGTCACCACGCTGGCCGACGACTTCTATCGCTTCGAACGGGCCAGCCACACCCTCACCGGCAACCGCTCCGGCAACGCCTTTCGTCTCGGCGATCTGGTGAAAGTCGAAGTCGCCCGCGTCGACATCGACCGCCGCGAACTCGACTTCCGCATCATCCAGCGCAAAGGTCACTTAGCGCCGCCGCCGAAACTGAGTCGCGGCCGCAAAAAAAACCTGCGCCAGCTCAAAGCCGAAGCCAAGCACCGCAAGAAGCACGAAAAACGCACCCAGCGCGAATCCAAGCGCCATAAGCGCCGCTACGCGCCGTTTAACCACCCTTGAGTTGGCTCTTGATCGCAGCTTCCAGCAGTTTAATTTTCGCGTCGATCCACGGCGCCTTCCGCGCTTGCTGCACGCTAAACCACGCGCGGTGCTCGCTCGGCCAGAAGGTGATTTCCAACGTCCCCGATTCCCGCCCATTCTGCACATGCCAGTGAATGCAGCCCGGAAACGCTTGAAGCGTGTCGCGCAGCGTGACGCTTAATTCCGCCGACGCGATCGCTTGATCGACTGCCTCTTCGATGCGCTCATCACGCACATCAACCGGAAGTGTAATCTCAACATTCCGCAAATGGCGCCTCACTGACAGAAATTCGCATTCGCAGGTTCGGCCTGCCAAAAGTATCCCACCGAACCACGCCTACCACCAGCCAATTCCGCCTCTGGAAGCCACCCCGCAAACCGCTACAATACCGCAGGTTTGCAACTCCATCATTGGCATCTCGACGCGGCGATTTTTACGCGGGAAGCACGCTCCATTGCGTCGCGTCGCCCGCCACCACTGTGACCACCACTTCCCTCGCGAAAACGCCGCTCTTCGATTGGCACGTCGCCCACGGCGGACGCATGGTCGATTTCGCCGGCTGGTCGATGCCGGTGCAATACACGTCGATCATCGCCGAACACACCGCCACACGTACCGCCGCCACGCTCTTCGACGTCTCGCACATGGGCCGATTTCGCTTCACCGGCCCAGGCGCGAATCGTTTCTCGATGGGCTGGTCACCCGCCGCGTCAGCGATTTGCAAACGGGCCAGGTGCGATACTCGTTAATCACCAACGACGCCGGCGGCATTCTCGACGACGTGCTGGTCTATCACCTGCCGCACGCTGAGGGCGGCACCTATTTCGGCATGGTCGTCAACGCCAGCAATCGCGAAAAAATCGTCCGCTGGATCGACGAACATCTCGGCAATCGCGGCGACGTGCGCTTCACCGACGTCACGTTGGCCACCGCCATGATCGCCATCCAAGGCCCCCGCGCTTTGGAACTCCTGCAGCCACATATCCAAGCCGATCTGGCGTCGATGAAGTACTATCACGCCGTGGAACTGCCGATTCAGGAAAAAACCACCGTCGTCAGCCGCACCGGCTACACCGGCGAAGATGGTTTCGAACTGATCGTGGCAGCCTCGATCGCCGTCGAACTATGGGAAAAATTGATTAACGACGGCGCATCCATCGGCGTCCAACCCGCCGGCCTCGGCGCCCGCGACACGCTGCGCCTCGAAGCCGGCATGCCGCTGTATGGCCACGAACTGAGCGAGGAGACAACGCCGCTGGAAGCCGGCCTGGCCTTCGCAGTAAACCTTGAAGACCGCAACTTCCCAGGCGCCGACGCACTGCGCGCCGTTAAGCAAGCCGGCCCCAAACGAGTCCGCGTCGGCCTCGAGCTTTCCGGCAAGCGCGCCGCACGCGAACATTATGGAATCTTCGCCGGCGATCAGCCCATCGGCGAAATCACCAGCGGCACTTTTTCACCGACTCTGCAAAAACCAATCGCCATGGGCTACGTCCCGCCGCAACAAAGCCAGCCCGGCACAGAATTGTCGATCGATATCCGCGGCTCGCGCGAGGCGGCCCGTGTGGTAAAGTTACCCTTCTACAAACGCCCCACCTGATCATCCAACAGCGGAGACCGAATTTTGAAACCCGAGGAACTATTGTTCGCCAAAACGCACGAATGGGCCGCCATCGTCGATGCTCAGGGAGCGAAAATCGCCACCGTGGGAATCTCCGCCTTCGCCGTCGAAGCGCTCACCGACCTGGTCTATCTGCAGCTACCCGCGGTGGGCCGCAAAGTGAAGGCCGGCGAATCGTTCGGCGAAATCGAATCGGTCAAGGCCGTCAGCGATCTCTACAGCCCCGTCGACGGCGAGATCGTCGAGGTAAATACGGCCCTGCCAAACAAGCTTGAAATCCTCAATACCGATCCCTACGGCGCCGGCTGGGTTGCCAAAATCAAGCTCTCCGGCGATGCGGCGTCGAAAAACCTGATGGACTACGCCGCGTATCAAAAGATGTGCGCTGAAGAGCAACACTAACTAATGACTAAATGCCTGAATGTCTAAATGACTAATTGATTCGTCTGCCGACATTTAGTCATTCCGTCATTTCGTCATTCAGTCATTCTTTTCCCCCATGCCCTACCTCCTCAATACTCCCGCCGATCAACAAGCGATGCTCGCCGCCGTCGGCGCGAAATCCATCGACGAGTTGTTCTCACAGATTCCCGCCGAGCTGCGGTTCAAAGGCGAATTGAACATTCCCCCCGCCCTATCGGAAATGGAATTGACCGCGCACGTGGGCCGGCTTGCGGCGCGAAATATCTCGTGCAGCCAGAACGTGTGCTTCCTGGGCGGCGGCAGCTACGATCACTTCGTGCCCGCCGTGGTCGACTACGTCGCCTCGCGCGGCGAGTTCTACACCTCCTACACGCCCTATCAGGCCGAGGTCAGCCAGGGAAACCTCCAAGCGTTCTTCGAATATCAAACGCTAATCTCGCAGCTCACCGGCATGGATGTCTCCAACGCCAGTCTCTACGACGGCGGCAGCGCCGCCACCGAAGCCGTGCTCATGTGCATGCACGCCTCGGGAAAGCAGGGGCGAGTCGTCACGGCGGCAAGCGTGCATCCGGAGTATCGCCAGATCTTGCACACCTATCTGGCGAACAGCGACACCAAACTGGTTACCGTCGGCACGCCGCAAGGAACCATCGATCCGCACGAACTGGCAAAGTCGCTCACCGACGACACTGCTTGCGTGCTGGTGCAACATCCCAATTTCTTCGGCTGCGCTGGAAGACATGGACGCGCTGGTCAAGGCCGCCCACGAGCGCGGCGTGCTAGTCGTCGTGTCCGTCGATCCCATCAGCCTCGGCTTATTAAAACGACCCGGCGACTACGGCGCCGACATCGTCGTCGCCGAAGGACAATCCCTCGGCACTCCCATGCTCTACGGCGGGCCGTACCTTGGCATCATGGCCTGCCGCGAGCGATTCGTCCGCCGCATGCCCGGTCGCATCGCCGGTCAAACCGTCGATCGCCGCGGCAACCGCTGCTGGGTCCTCACGCTGCAAACCCGCGAACAGCACATCCGCCGCGAAAAAGCCACCAGCAATATCTGCACCAACCAGGGATTGTTCGCGCTGCGGGCCAGCGTCTACCTGGCCTCGATGGGCCCGCAAGGCATGCGCGAAGTCGCCACCGCCTGCCTGCGCAAATCGCGCTACGCATTGGAAAAACTTACGGCCGGAAACCGTCTGTCCGCGCACTTCGATCGCCCCACGTTCAAAGAATTCGTCCTCCGCGACCCCGCCGGAAAAGTGAACGAACTGCTGGCCGAGGCACTCGATCAGGGCTTCTTCGCCGGCATACCACTCGGCCGCTGGTATCCCGACTTCGCTGATTGCCTATTGGTCTGCGTCACCGAGAAGCGCACCAGCGCAGAAATCGACGCTCTCGCCTCCTCCGTCGCCCATCAACGCAACCCAAAAATCACCGCCCGTGCGTAACACCCGCGCCACACAACTGCTGTTCGAACTCTCCGACCCGGGCCGCCGCTCGACGCTCGTTCCGTGCACCGACGTGCCAGACACACCGATCGAAAAACTACTGCCCGCCGGAGCACTGGCAAAATCCCCGCCGCCGCTGCCGGAGCTGGCCGAGCCCGACATCGTCCGCCACTATGCTAACTTGTCGACACAAAACATGTCGATCGACACGCACTTCTATCCGCTGGGCTCGTGCACGATGAAGTACAACCCCAAGCGGAACGAACGCCTGGCCTCGTTGCCCGGCCTGGCCGACCTGCATCCCTATCAGCCCGAGCAAACGCTGCAAGGCCTGTTGCAGTTGTTGCACGAGCTCCAGGAAATCCTAAAACAGATCTCCGGCCTCGACGCCGTCTCGCTGCAGCCCGCCGCCGGAGCGCAAGGCGAGTTAACCGCGCTCATGGTCGCCGCCGCCTACTTCCACGATCGCGGCGAGATGCGCACCAAAGTGCTCGCCCCCGATAGCGCCCACGGCACCAACCCCGCCAGCGCCGCCATGGCCGGTTTCCAAGCTGTTACCGTCCGCAGCACCCCGCAAGGCTTCGTCGATCTCGAGGATCTGAAAGCCAAGCTCGGCCGCGACACCGCTGTGTTCATGATCACCAATCCCAACACGCTGGGCCTGTTCGAACGCCAGGTCCGCCAGATTGCCGACCTGGTGCACGAGCAAGGCGGCCTGCTCTATCTCGACGGCGCCAACATGAACGCCATCCTGGGCATCGCCCGCCCCGGCGATTTCGGCGCCGACATGATGCACTTCAATCCGCACAAAACTTTCAGCGGACCGCACGGCGGCGGCGGCCCCGGCGCCGGCCCCATCGCCGTGCGCAAAAATCTCGCGCCTTTCCTCCCCCTGCCCACAGTCGAGCGCCACGGCGAAACCTATCGCCTCGTCCACGATGGCCCCAAATCCATCGGCCGCGTGCGCAGTTTCTTCGGCCAAACCGGCGTGCTCATTCGCGCCTATTGCTATATCCGCACGTATGGTCCGCGCGGCCTGCGCGACGTCGCCGAAAACGCCGTGCTCAACGCCAACTACTTGCTGGCCCGCTTGAAGCATATCCTGCCCGTGCCGCACGGCGACCGCTGCTTGCATGAGTTCGTGGCCACCGCCGCGCCCCTGAAGGCCGCCCGCGGAGTCTCGGCGATGGATCTCGCCAAGCGACTGCTCGACTACGGCTTCCACGCGCCCACCGTTTATTTCCCACTCACGGTTCGCGAAGCCATGATGATCGAGCCCACCGAAACTGAAAGCAAGGAAACCTTGGACGCCTTCGCCGAAACGCTCGTGCGCATTACCGAAGAATCGCCGGAACTGCTGCACGAGGCTCCCCACACCACGGCCATCAGCCGCCCCGACGAAGTGCAGGCCGCGCGAAACCCGATTATGAAATGGTCGCCAACTGCCAGCTCAACAGCCGGACGCTAACAGCGTCCGGAGAATTGCCAAGAAAGCTCGCGTCTTTTTCTACCTTCAGCTTTGACTCCCTGTCGTCTCATCCTCGATCCGCCCGGCGAAGGCGCCTGGAACATGGCGCTCGACGAGGCCCTGCTGGAAATTGCCGAAAGCGATCATGCCGCTTGGCTTCGCTTTTACACCTGGCGCGAACCGACCCTCTCGCTGGGCTATTTCCAGCCACACGCCGATCGGCAATTGCACCGGGCAAGCGCCAATTGTCCCATGGTCCGCCGCTCCAGCGGCGGCGGCGCCATTCTCCACGATCGAGAGCTGACCTACAGCATCGTGCTGCCGCAATCCCATCCGTTGGCCCGCCGCGCAGAATTGCTCTATCAGGCGATGCACGCCACCTTGATCGAAACACTAGCTGAGCTTGGCATCGTCGCCACGCTCTGCGACGGCTCACCGCTTGTCGCCAATTCAACCCCCGCGACAACCGAACCATTTCTTTGCTTCGAGCGCCACCTGCACGGCGATCTGCTCGTTGGCCCCCACAAAGTGGCCGGCAGCGCCCAGCGCCGTCATCGCGGCGCAGTGCTCCAGCATGGCAGCGTGATCCTGGCTCGCTCCAAATTCGCGCCCGAGTTGCCCGGACTTGCAGACCTGGCTGGCCACGAAATCAGCGTCGACCCCCTGCAAGAAGTTTGGCAAAAGCGCCTCGCAAAGCGCGGCAGAGTTAGATCTGCGGATCGGCGTGCCTTCGGAGAACCTGCGCTCCAAGGCTGCCGAAATCTCTCGCCGCAAATTCTCCTCCCCCCAATGGAAGTTTCGCCGCTAGTTGTTCGATTCAGCGGCGTAGCGCGCCGCGATTTTTGCCTCTTGCGCAACCCGTCGACCGGCCACCCCCGGTGCGCGGAAATGGGTAAAGAAACGCTGATTTTTCGGCTCAAGCGATACCCATTCAGAATCCAGCCGACGACGCAAGTTGGTCGATTTAATTTGAAGGGGCCTGCCTGCCACAAGGAAATCAGATCGCAAAACTAGCAGCCGGATTTAACCCACGGCCGGTTTTTGACTTGCACGCAGTATTCCGCTATCATCAACACTAGGAGCAGCGCGGAACGAGAGCAGAGAAGAGCCCTCCGCCCGCAAGCCACTAGCCGGTTGTGCCCGCCCCGACGGCCATGTCATTTTCCCGTAATCGGCCGTTCGGCGGGCTGCACACCCTCGCGGTACCGGATAGATTGGCGGCGCCTACGACACCACTGGCCCTTGGGCCGGCGGTGGAGTTTCCTGGCAGGTGCAGTTATATTTCATCCGGCAGGGTTTCGTGCATTTGATGGTTTTCTCGCCATTATTTTTTGTCGATCGTCACCAGCTACTTCACGGAACCAGGGCGTCGGTATGGAATTAACGCTGAAGCTGCTATCGGGTCGCAATACAGGCAAAGAAATCGCGGTTTCGCATAACAAGTTTCTCATCGGCCGCGCCGACGATTGCCACTTGCGCCCCCACAGCGACTTGGTCAGCCGCCACCATTGCGTGCTGTTGGTGGAAGAAGGCTTCTGCGCCGTCAGAGATTTCGGCAGCCGCAACGGCACCTACGTCAACGAAGAGCGCATCGTCGGCCAGCGCGAATTGCACAACGGCGACAAGATCAAAGTCGGCGTACTCGAGTTTGAAGTCGAACTCAGCTCGCGCGTCGGCGGCAAGAAAAAACCGAAGGTAAAGGACATCAAAGATGTCGCCCAGCGAACCGCTTCGGCGGCGGGACAGGGCGGCGACGTCGACGAAGATATCTCCGATTGGCTTTCCGACGAGCAAGACGTTCGCGAAACACAGCAGATCGATCTGCCCGAAACCGATCAGCCTCCGCACGAAACTCCCTCGGCCTCAAAGCAGCAGGGCGCGATACCGTGTTCATGAAGAAATCGCCGACGGAAGAAACTACCGCCGCCAAGCCGCTCAAACCAGAAGAGCCCGCCGAAGCAAAACAGCCGCTAGAAAAGGCCGAGCCGGACCACGGCGCCGGCACTGCCAAGCGCCTGTTCGGCAAGCCAGGGCACGGCGCTCAAAAAGGCTCGGCCAACAGCCGCGACGCCGCCGCCGACGCGCTGAAAAAATTCTTCGGCACCCGCAAACCCTAATCCTTGGGTGGCACGGGCCAACGCCGCAATTGTCAGTCAGAACTCGTTTCCGCCTTGCCTTGACCCGCCGCTCCCATCCTGCCTATAGTTCCATCGGGAGCACTCCGATGAATTGCCGGAGGTCAACGACCCCCAGAGAACTGCCAACCGGCTTCCTATCCACTTTCACCTCGCAATTGGCATCAAAGGGTTACCCGTGCGAGCCGCGAACCGCCAACGAAAAGCCGCCATGCTGGGCCTGGGCTTCGACGCCGAGGATGGCCAGACGCGTATCACCAAAGGCGATAATTTCCTGCTCTGCGGCGGCTCGCAAGAAACGCACGCGGTCATGCAAGAAACCGCCGTGAAAATCAACGAGCATCTCGACCGCCGCGGCCAGAAGCTGGAAGATGTCTCCCCGCGCGAATTGCACGGCATCGTCCGCGACGTCTGGAGCCAGGTCGGCAACAAGCAATAACTGGCCGCCTGCCTGCTATTTCTGCCTGGGCTCCGAACCCGGCTCCGTTCGTTTGCCGATCGTGCGGAAAAATCGGGGCCCAAAATCCCCGACGCCGGTGCTCACACAGTAGCCCACCTCAAAGGCCACCTCTCCGGACCACCGCCTGCCCCATAGGCGCCGTGGCCCCCCTGGCCGCGGCCCGGTCCGGCCGGCTGTACAACCGCCATAACCGCACCGACGGTAATACCCCTATTACACGTTTATTTTGACACAATTACTCATTTTCCCCAGGCGTTGAAATTTATCAACATGCGGTCCGATCTTCTCTCTTGCAGGCCCTATAGTTTCTGTGGTCTACGCTGAATACCCAATCGAAAAGGTCCAATACCGTGTCCAAATCAAGAAGTTCCTCGAACGTCACCACGGATCGTCGCGCCAAGAAGGACCGCCGCAACGACTCCGAACGTCGTAATCAGACCTCAGCGATTGTCGTCGACCGTCGCAAGCTCCAGCGTCGGGAAAAGGTAAGCCGCCGCCGGCAAATCGATCCCACCACTTGCGAACGCGATTACACGGACGAGGAAATCGAATTCATGCACGCCCTGGACCGATACAAGCGCGCCAGTGGCCGCATGTTCCCCACCTGCAGCGAAGTGCTGGAAGTGATCCGCGGCCTCGGCTATCAACGCAGCACGACGTCGTCGGATGCCACGGCCACGATCAGCGACAGCATGCTGTCGATCGGTCAATAGCCATACATAGCCCGGCTGTGTCAGTCGGGCTATTTTTGTGCGCACGCTAGCACTCGGCGACATCGTCCTACGGCCGGAGTTTGCCCTTGCGGCATAGCCGGCGCCTAACTATCCTTCGCCCACTTTTCTCGCGCCCTGTCGGCGGCGCTCATTATCCGCGAGCGCCGGCCTGGCAGAGCATTCATCGGCCGCACGGCCACGGTTTACCGGGGGCAGGAGTCGCCATCGTGCTATCCGCGCTGTTCATACTGCAGAAACTTGTGCATCGAACGCTTCTGGTCCTGGCGGCCATCGGCATGTCGGTTTTGATCTGCACCGCCGGCGGATGCTCCTGGATGTCTAGCGGACAAAACTCCGAAGGCGTGCGCCTGTTCGAGCAGGGCAATTTCGACGGCGCCGCCCAGCGCTTCCGCCAGGCCATGCAAACCAATCCCAACAATCCCGACAGCTACTACAACTTGGCGGCCTATTACCATCGCCAGGGAAAGACCATGCAGCGCCCCGTCGATCTGCGCAAGCCGAAAGTTATTACCGCCAATGCCTCGACTACAACCCAAATCACGCCGACGCTCGCCGCGGCCTGGCGGTCCTGCTCGTCGAGCAAAACCGTTCTCAGGAAGCGTTCGCCATGCTTGAAGGCTGGGCCACGCAAAACCCAACTATGGCCGCGCCGCAAATCGAACAGGCTCGATTGTTCGAAGAATTCGGCGACAAGGAAGCTGCCAAGGAACATCTCGCCGCCGCATTATCGGTGTCCCCCAACGACGCCCGTGCTTTGGCCGCGCTCGGAAAACTGCGCGAAGAATCGGGCGACTACGCCCAAGCGCTGTCGAACTATCAGCGCCTCCCTGGCCACCTACCGCTTCCAACCCGAGCTGGCTCAGCGCGTCGCCGCCCTGCAAGCCGCGGGAACCACCTCGCCGGCCTACGCATCCGCCAGCGGAACGACGGTTCGCTAAGGGCATAAAGCCGCGACCGTCGGTCGCGGTGCGCCGCCAATTCACGCCGCTTCGCGCTGCTTCGCTGCGTCGGACTGCAGCGTCGCCAACTCAAACTGCGGCGGTCGCTCGGCTGCGCTGGCATCGATCGCCGCCGGCCGTCTCCTCCGGCTGACATGGTTCAGCCCGTCCAGCAGTCCCGGCGAAATCCGCTTCAGCCAATACAGCAACCTCGCCAGCGGCGTCACCAGCACCAGTCGCTTGTTCTTCTTGATCCCACGCACGCCTCGCCGCGCAACCCACTGCGGCGAAGCGCACAGCCACCGCGGCGGATTCGGCACCGGCTGTTTTCGACCGCTGAGTGCGCGGTTGTACAAATTGCTGCTCACCGGTCCCGGGCAAAGATTGGTCACCCCAATGCCCTTGCGGTTGAATTCCGCCCGCATCGCCTCGGTGAAACCGACCAGTCCGAACTTGCTGGTGTGATACGCCGAAAAACGGCCGCCTGCGGCGATCCCCGAAATGCTGCACACGTTCAGAATATGTGCATCCCCGCGAGCCAGCAGCATCGGCAACAATTCCCGCGTAATCTGCAGCGGCGCAAGCAAATTGATCGCCATCAACCAATCCCATTGCGGCCCGGTCATTTTTTCCGTGGGCCCGTAGTACGCCACGCCGGCATTGTTCACCAACAAATCGATGTACTCCCATCGCGCGATCAGGTCGGCAAGCGCCGCCGAGATCTGCGTCGGCTGCGACAAATCGCACTGCCGCCCGACCGCCACCACGCCCAGCCGCCGGCACTCGTCGATCGTCGCCAGCAACCCCGCCGCATCGACGTCCAGCAGATACAGATGCACCCCTTCGTGCGCCAACTGCAGCGCCAGCGCCCGGCCGATTCCTGAAGCCGCCCCAGTCAGCAAACATCGCTTATTCTTCAAATATTTCATACTCACATCCCTTCCTTCACCTTTTCACCTCTTCACCTTTTCACGTCTTCATTTCCTTCTCTTTCCCCGCAATGGCGCCGGCCATCGCCGTCTGCATTCGCCGGGGTGTGAACGGCCGCAGCCAGTTGTTCACCCGATAAACCGCCCCCGGCGTAATCAGCAATTTCCCTTTGAACATTCCCGCCACGGCCCGCTTGGCTGTCCAGCGCACCGGCACGGTGGTCAACTTCATCAACAGCGTTTTCTTGTGATTCGAAACGTCGTGAAACTCGGTCGCCATGAACCCCGGCGCCACGACGCTCAATCGCACTTTATTCTTTTGCAGTTCCGCGGAAAGCGCCTGCGTAAACGCAATCACGTGCGCTTTGGCCCCGGAATAAACCGCGTACCTGGGAATCGGCACTAGCGCCGCGTATGAAGCGACTTGCAGGATGTATCCGCCTCCCTGCTGTTTCATCGTTTCGGCAAACAGCCGCGTAAGCACCGTCACCGCGCGAATGTCCACCGCAATCATCTCGTCGATCTGCGCCAGCGTCTGCTCCAAAAACGGCCCGAATAATCCAAACCCGGCGTTGTTGACCAGGATATCGATGCGCCGCCCAAGCGATTGCGCCGCTTCGAACAACCGTTGCGGTGCGCCGGCTTGCGCCAGATCCGCCGCCAGCACCTTCACATCCACGCCGTGCGCACTCCGCAACTCTCCGGCCAGCGCCTCGAGCCGATCCGTCCGCCGCGCGGCGATCACCAAGTCAATTCCGCGCTCCGCCAAGACCCGCGCAATTTCGGCTCCGAACCCGCTGCTGGCGCCCGTCACAAGTGCGCATTGTTTTGAAGCATCCATGCGTTTTTGCATCCTCAAATCCGGCGGCAAGTTATCACAACCGCCCCGTCCGACGCCAGACAGATCGAATCTGCCCTGAAATCCCCATCTTTCTGCCTTCTGCTTTCCGCCCTCCGCCTTTGGGCATCCTTGACCACGCTGCGCATCGCACCTTATCCTGCGGAATTCTCCAATTTCGTTCGATTCATTGACTCCTGACCCCTGACTGCTGAACCATGCCCGACCGCGTTTTCAATTTCTCCCCCGGCCCCGCCGTTCTGCCGCTCCCAGTTCTCGAACAAGCCCAACGCGAACTGGTTTCGCTGCCCGGCGTGGGCATGTCGATTTTGGAAATCAGCCACCGCAGCAAAACCTTTGATGCGATCCTGGCGGAAACCATCCAAGGTCTGCGCGAATTGCTGGGCGTGCCCGCCGGCTATCAGATCCTCTTTTTGCAAGGCGGATCCAGCCTGCAGTTCTACATGCTTGCGCTGAACTTCTTGAAAGGCTCCGGCAAAACGGCCGAGTACATCCTTACCGGCACCTGGAGCAAGAAAGCGATCGACGAAGCGAAGCGCGAAGGCGAAACCCGCGTCGTGTGGGACGGCAAAGCCACCAACTACGATCGCCTCCCCAAGCCCGCCGATTTGAAACTCAGCCCCGACGCCGCTTATCTCCACTTCACCGACAACGAAACCATCCAGGGCGTGGAGTTCCCCGCCACCCCCAACGCCGGCAACGTCCCGCTGGTGTGCGACGCCTCGAGCAATTTCCTCAGCCGTCCCGTGCCGATCGAAAAATACGGCCTGTACTACGCCTGCGCCCAAAAGAACGCCGGTCCCGCCGGCGTCACGGTGGCCATCCTCCGCGACGACCTGATGCAGCGCGCCCCAAAAATCTACCTCCCATGCTCGACTACCGTGTGTACGCCGAAAACGAATCGCGCTACAACACGCCCCCGACGTTCGGCATCTACATTGTGAATCTGATTTGCCGCTGGCTGAAAAACGACATCGGCGGCCTGGCCAAGATGCAGGAGCTGAATCGCGCCAAAGCCGCATTGCTGTACGAAGTCATCGACATGCATCCCAAGTTCTACCAGGGCCACGCCCAGCCCGATTGCCGCTCGCAAATGAACGTCACCTTCCGCCTGCCCAGCGAGGAAATTGAAAAAGCATTCCTCGAGGGCGCCAAGCAACGCGACTTGGTCGACTTGAAAGGCCACCGCTCCGTCGGCGGCATTCGGGCCTCGATCTACAATGCCATGCCCCGCGAAGGCGTGGAAAAGCTCCACCAATACATGCTCGAGTTCGTAAAGCAGCGCGGCTAGTCTCGACGAACTCCGACCGCCTGACCTACACTTGCAGGATAAGTATTCGTTTCCTGCATCCTGAATCCTGCGCCCTGCGCCCTTTGCCATGCCTCGCATCGTCGTTCTCGATACGCTCAGCCCCGACGGCCTCAAACTGTTGGACGAGGCTGCAGCCAAAGGCATCGATTACGAAGTCCGCACCGGTCTCAAAGGCGATGCCCTGCGCGATGCGCTGGCCCAGTTCGAAGGCGCCATCTGCCGCAGCGGCGTAAAAATCACCGCCGAATCGCTGGCCGGCAACCACAAGCTCCGGGCCATCGTCCGCGCCGGCGTCGGCACCGACAACATCGACAAAGATGCCGCCACGCGACTGGGCATCGTGGTCATGAACACACCGGCCGGCAACACCATCAGCACCGCCGAGCATACCTGGGCCTTAATGCTGGCCCTTTCCCGCAATGTCGCCCCGGCGCATCACAGCCTCACGCAGCACAAATGGGATCGCAATAAATACATCGGCACGCAGTTGGCCGGCAAGACGCTGGGCATCATCGGCCTGGGGCGCGTCGGCCAGGCCGTCGCCAAGCGCGCCAAAGCCTTCGAAATGCGCGTCCTCGGCTTCGATCCCTTCCTCAGCAAGGAACGCTCCACGGAACTCGGCGTCGAACCCGTCGGCAGCGTCCGCGAGCTCTTGCCGCAAGTCGATTATCTCACCGTTCATACGCCGCTGACCGACGAAACCAAGTCCCTCATCAACCGCGAAACGCTCGCCTTGTTGAAGCCCGGTGCGCGGCTCGTCAACTGCGCCCGCGGTGGCATCTACGAAGAATCCGCGCTGGTCGAAGGACTCAAAAACGGCCGCATCGCCGGCGTCGCGCTGGACGTCTTTGAAACCGAACCCTGCACCGAAAGCCCGCTGTTCGGACTGCCCGGCGTGCTCTGTACTCCCCACTTGGGCGCCAGCACCGAAGAGGCCCAGTCGCAAGTGGCCGTCGAAGGCGTTGGCCTGTTGGTCGACTTCCTGACCACCGGCGCGATTCGCCACGCCGTGAATATGAGCCCGCTGGATCCCAAAACATTGGAGGCCCTGCGCGGACATCTCGACGTAGCCCACCGACTCGGATTGCTGCTGGCCCAACTGGTGCGCGGCGCCCCGAAGCGCTGCGAAGTGCACTACCGCGGCGACGTAGCCGACAAAAACACTAAATTGCTCAGCGCCGCCTTCGCCTGCGGCCTGTTGGAACACGCGCTGGACGAAGACGTCAACGTCGTCAACGCCGAAGTGCTGCTGCGCGAACGGGGCATCGAACTGGTCGAACAATCACGCCACGGGATGGGCGCATTCAGCTCCGTGATCAGCGCCAGCATCACCGCCGACGGCGAAAGCCGCCGCGCCGCCGGCACGCTCTTCGGCCACAACATGCCGCGCCTGGTGCAAATCGACGACCACCGCATGGAAGCCTATCTCGACGGCGCCTTGCTCATTTTCACCCACACCGACGTCCCCGGCGTCATCGGCCGCGTGGGCACGATCTGCGGCGAGCACGGCGTGAACATCGCCCAAATGGCCGTCGGGCGATCCAACCCCGGCGGCGCGGCCACAGGGGTGCTGAATCTCGACGCCCTGCCCCCCGCCGACGCGGTAAATGCCGTCCGAACCGTCGCCGGCATCAATTCCGCAACGGTCATCTCGCTGCCCCCTGCCGGCAAGCTGCCCGCCTGGCTCCAAGGTTGACTGGCGGCCAATCAGTGACGCCCGATCGTCGTTGCTGATCCCCCCGCCGCCGCACCCATCCGTAAAACCGCTACCCTCGCACCGCTTTTGCAAAATTGGCCACTCTTTGTACGCGCCAGGGTTTAACATCCGCCCAAGAATATCCGATGTTTGATTCGTCGGGCTTACGATGCTTTGCGGCGTTTAGCTCGGCCCGTTTAGCCCCGGCCCCAAGGCTGGGCTAACCTCCCGCCACCAGCGTTCCAGCCTCCCGGAAGCCTTTGGTAATCCATGTCCAGCGCGGTTCTTCAGGACGAGACGACTCTGCTCCACGAGCAAGTCCTAACCGCACTGCGAGAGAATCCGCATTTGCGAGGCCGCAGCCTGCGGTTTGAAACCCACGAGCGCCGTGTCACGCTTCGCGGCCAGGTCACGAGCTGGTATCAAAAGCAGATGGCGCAGGAAACGTTGTTACGGCTCGACGGCATCGACGAGGTCGACAACCATCTTGAAGTCAGCCGCGTGTAGTCGAGCAATCATGCCGCTCTTGCCTAGCCGGAGGCTAACAGCCTCCGGACGCCCCGCCAACAATTCTTCCATTCGAATTGCCGTCGTGCACTCACCGCGGCCGCGCCGGCCGGTGCCCCATCACCGCATCCCCCCGGCTGCCGTAGTTCGGCAAGCATTCGCCCAAGCGGCAAATGTGAATCACTTCCTGATTTGCTTCCGACAATCCGCATAGCCGCAGCATGCCGTTGTGCGAATGAATGCGCTTGGCCAGCATCACCAATTGCGCAATCACGGAGCTGTGCAGCATCTCCACCTCATCCAGTTCCAGCACCACGCGGTAGATAAAGGCCTGCTGCAAGATCGACCACACTTTTTCCGCCAGCGAGAGATCGCTTGGCCCAATCTCCTCGGCCGGATGCAGCCGCACGAACATCCAATCCGGCCCGCGGTCGACATCCATCCGCCAACCCGTCGCAATTTGCGCAATAACCATATGGCACCTTTCCCTTCATGTGAAAAGGCTTGCGCTTGAGAAAAGAGTTCCTGAACGGTTCATCATACGCTTTTCCTATGACCGAGCAACGCGAACTGCGAATTGAAATGCATGCTTCGTCACCCGCATTTCGCATACCACATCGATATTCTGCCTTCTGCTTTCTGCCTTCTGCTATCGTCCGCCCACTTGCGACCTATTGCCGAATTGCGATAATTCTTTCTCCCGAATTCAGCCTATTTTCACACTTTGCATAAGCGAGATCCACCATGGCACGTTCCGGAGCAGTCACTTTCAAAGGTAAACCGTTGACGCTGGCCGGGGACGAAGTGAAAGTCGGCGCCCAGGCCCCAGACTTCACCGTCTACTATTTCGAAGCCGGCGAATTGAAGCCTATCCGCCTGGCCGATCTCAAAGGCAAGCCCACCCTGCTCAGCGTGGTCCCCTCGCTCGATACCGGCGTCTGCCAGAAGCAAACCAAGCGATTCAACGAAGAACTGGCGCGCTGGGCGAGCGCATCAACGCCGTCACGATCAGCCTCGATCTCCCCTTCGCTCAGAACCGCTTCTGCGGCGCCGAAAACATCAAGAACATGCGCGTCGGCAGCGACTATCAGAACCGCGAATTCGGCAACAAATGGGGCACGCTGATCGAAGAACTGAAAATCCTCCAGCGCAGCGTCTTCGTCCTCGACAAGAACGGCAAAGTGGTCTACGCCCAGCCCGTGAAAGAAGTCACCGAAGAACCCGACTACGCCGCCGCCCTGTCGGCACTCAAGTCGCAATTGTAGTCGCGACTTCCCTATTTGGCCCCGAGGTCAATAACCCGGGGCAATGCGGCAACTATTGGTCATTGGGATTTGGTCATTGGGATTTGGTCATTGGGATTTGGTCATTGGGATTTGGTCATTGGGATTTGGTCATTGGGATTTGGTCATTGGTCATTTCCCCGCCAGCAACTTGCCGATGCTGTCCCGCGCCGCCTCCAGCGCCGCCGGCAGTTGATCCGGGTGCTTACCGCCCGCCTGCGCCATGTCCGGCTTGCCGCCGCCGCGCCCGCCGACCGCTTCCGCCGCCGATTTAATCCACTCGCCGGCGCTCAGGCCTTTATCCACCAGATCGCGCGTCAGCCCCGCCACAATCGTCACTTTGCCGTCGTCGCGGCTGGCCAACATCACCGCCGCCGGACTCACTTTGCGGCGCACCAGGTCGATCAGCTCGCGCATCGTGCCCGCCTCCGCGCCGGGCGCTTCGGCAACAATGACATTCGCGCCGGCCACCTTCGCCGCCTGCTCGATCAGTTTTTCCGGCGAAAGGTCCCCGCTCTTTGCGCCCGCCGCGGCGTGTTTTTTCAGCTCGCGCACTTCCTTCGCTAGCGCCGCCACACGCTGCGGCACCTCCGTTGCAGGCACGCGCAGCGCTGCCGCCGTCTCGGCCATCAAGCGCTGATCCTCTCGCGACTTTTCCAATGCCGCCTGGCCAGTCAGCGCCACAATCCGCCGCGTGCCGGCCGACACGCTTTCCTCGCTGGCGATCCGAAACAGTCCAATCTGCCCCGTATTGCTCACGTGCGTTCCGCCGCACAGCTCCTTGCTGAACTCGCCCATGCTCACCATTCGCACGATGTCGGGATATTTTTCTCCGAACAGCATCATCGCGCCTTTTTGCCGCGCCTCGGCAATCGGCAGATTCGTCCAACCCACCGGCTCCGAGGCCAGCACACGCTCGTTCACCTCTTGTTCGATTTTCGCCAGCGCCTCGCGATCGACCGCCGATGGATTCGCGAAATCGAACCGCAACCAATCATCTTCCACCTTCGACCCCTGCTGCTGCGCATGCTTCCCCAAAAACTTCTGTAGCGCATAGTGCAGCACGTGCGTCGCCGAGTGCGCCCGCCGAATCCCCGCCCGCCGCTGGTCGTTCACCCGCGCCGTCACCGCCACCCCCAGCTTCAACACCCCCCGCTTCAAATGCCCACGATGCAGCATGAAACCCTTCTCGCGCTGCGTGTCGATCACTTCAAACCGCAAACCGTCAGCGGAGATCTCACCCGTGTCTCCCACCTGTCCACCCGACTCGCCGTAAAACGGCGTCTGATCCAGTACCACCGTCACCGGTTTGTCGTGCCCAACTTCCTGCATCGCTTCGCACAAATGATCCTGCGCAATAATTCCGACCACCTTCCCCTTCGCCTCCGTCGTTTCGTACCCCAAGAACTTCGTCGGCTCCATCGTTTTCGCCAGGCTATCCACCGGGCTGTGCGTGAACACGTCGGCCACCTTGCCGCCGCCCGAGGCAATGCCGTGCTCTTCCATCTCCTGCTTGAAGCCGGCCCAATCCAATTGCAAATTCCGCTCCGCGCCGATCTGCTCCAAAAGCTCCGGCGGAAAACCATGCGTGGTGTACAAATCCGCCGCCTCCTTGCCCGCGATCAGCGCGCGCCCTTCCTTTTGCATCGAGTCGAACAGCCGATCGATCCGATTCAACCCGCTGTCGATCGTGCCCAGGAAATTCTCTTCCTCGGCGCGAATCATCTTCGATACCCGATCGACCGTCGTCTTCAATTCCGGATACGGCTGGCTCATCGCCTGCGCCACCGTCCCCACCAGTTGATTCAAAAACGGCTTGCGCACCCCCATCTGATGCCCGTCCAGCACCGCCCGCCGCAAGAGCCGCTTGATCACGTACCCCTGCTTCTTCGGCCCCGGCGCCACTTCTTCATGGATGGCAAAGGTGCAAGCACGCACATGGTCCGCAATCCGCCGCATCCGCCGGCCGTCGTCGCTCGTCGGGTCGTATTTCTTCCCGCACACCTGCGCCGCCGCCTCGACCAGCGGCCGCAAAATGTCGATGTGAAAATTCGTGTCGACGTTCTGCATCACCGCCGCCATCCGCTCCAAACCCATGCCCGTGTCGATATTCTTGCTCGGCAGCGGCCGCAAATTATTCGGCGGATTTCCTACCCGATTGAATTGCGTAAACACCAGGTTCCAGACTTCCACCTCGCCCCCGTCGGGCGTTTTCGCAAATATCTCGCTGCACGGCCCGCACACGCCATCCGGCCCCTTGCTGGGCGCCCCGGCCGGCCAGAAATTGTCATCCTCCCCCATCCGCTGAATTCTCACCTCCGGCACCTTGATCTCGTCGCGCCAAATGTTGTACGCCTCATCGTCGTCCAGATACACCGAAACGCCCAGGCGCTCCGCCGGAATGCCCATCCACTTCTTGTCGGTCAGGAATTCCCACGCCCAGCCAATCGCCTCGCGCTTGAAGTAATCGCCGAAGCTGAAGTTGCCCAGCATCTCGAAAAACGTGTGGTGATAAGCCGTCCGCCCCACGTTATCGATATCCCCCGTGCGCAAGCACTTCTGGCAAGTCGTGGCCCGCGTAAACTCCAGCTTGCACTTCCCCAGAAAGTGATCCTTGAACTGGTTCATCCCCGCCGGCGTGAACAGCACCGAAGGATCCCACCGCGGCACCAACACGTCGCTGGGCCGCCGCACGCACTTCTTCGTCTCAAAGAACGCGAGATACTTCTCGCGAATTTCGTCAGTTTTCATGGAATCAACACGCCATCGATAGCCGGAGGCGAACCGCCTCCGGAGAATCGCCAAAAAATGTTGCAGTCAGCAATCGGCCCATCATATCCGTCTCTCCAAAGACCGACTAGGCGGCCATTCGAAGTGCCCGCCGCGCAAAAAAAGCCCAGGGGTTGCACCCCCTGGGCTCGCGCGGCCAAGAGATTTCCAATGACTTGTTCTGTGTGCCTATTCTTCCGCGCCGCCGGCGGCAATCGCCACCACCGCGGTAATTCCCGCCGCCAGAATCTTCTCGCGCAGCTCCTCCGTGATCTTCGGGTTCTCCGCCAAAAACTGCCGCACCTTCTCGCGCCCCTGACCCAAATGCGTTTCGCCGTATTTGAACCACGCGCCGCTGCGGATGACCAGTTTCTGATTCATCGCCAAATCCAGCACGTCCCCTTCGTAGCTGATCCCGTTGGCGTGCATCATGTCGAACTCCGCCACGCGAAACGGCGGAGCAACCTTGTTCTTCACCACTTTGGCCCGCACGCGCTGCCCGATCACTTCCTCGCCGTCCTTCAACTGCCCAATCCGCCGCACGTCGATCCGGCATGAGGAATAAAACTTCAGCGCCCGGCCTCCCGGCGTGGTTTCTGGATTGCCGAACATCACGCCAATCTTCTCCCGAATCTGATTGATGAAGATCACGCACGTCTTGCTCTTGGAAATCGCCCCAGTCAGCTTGCGCATCGCCTGACTCATCAGCCGGGCTTGCAAACCGACGTGCGAATCCCCCATTTCCCCATCCAATTCCTTCTGCGGCACCAAGGCAGCCACCGAATCGATCACGATGATATCCACCGCGTTGCTCTTGATCAGCATCTCGGTAATGTTCATCGCTTCTTCGCCGCTACCCGGCTGGCTCACCAAAAGCGTCTCCAAATCGACGCCCAACTTCTTCGCCCAAGTCGGATCCAGCGCATGCTCGGCATCGATGAACGCCGCAATACCCCCTGCGCACTGCGCCTGCGCCACGGCATGCAACGCCAGCGTGGTCTTCCCGCTCGATTCAGGACCAAAAATTTCGATGACGCGTCCCTTGGGCAAGCCCACGCCCCCCAGCGCCAGGTCCAACGACAAGCTGCCGGTCGGAATTCCCTGCACCCGCGCCGTCGCCCCTTCGGCGGCCCCCAGCGCCATGATCGACCCCTCGCCAAACGTCTTCTCAATCTGCGCGATGGTGGTCTTCAACTGCGGATGCTCAGCCAGCACATCGTGCCCCCCTGAAGCAGATGAACCTGCCTTGCCTTTTCCATCCGCCGATTTCGAAGGTACCGATTCTTTCTTTGCCATGCGATTGTTCGTTTTAACAGCCGTGACCATGAAAGTTTCCATCCTTTATCCCGCAGAAGCCCCGAATGTGCAAGCTAGCTCCAAGCGTCCGCGGTTCGCCCAGGCCTGCAAGATTTAATTCCAATCTACCCCATTACTGAACACGTGGACAGTATATCGGTCGATGCCGATTCGATCAAGTAGATTTTCCTCGGCGCGAAAAATCCTGCCCTGTACACTAGTGAACAAGCAAAAAATCCGGCGCAAATTCGCAAGCTTATCCGCAGCAATTCCCGCCGCCCCCCTCTGCGCCCACCCCAATTTGACGTGCCCATCCGCAATTCGTGCCTGGCCTGCCGCCCGCCTGCAAATGCGTTGCGCTTACGGCAGCGAATACAGATCAATTCCCTGCCGCTTCAGCTTCCCCTGTTCCACCAGTGCCTCCCACACCGCGCGGAAACTGATCGGGGGGCGCAATACCAGCGATCGTCGATTTCTGCCCCGAACTCATCGGCCCGCGTCCAATTCGAGATTCGTGATCCAATAGCGTCAACTTCCAGCGCTTTTTGAACGCGTTCCGCGCCGATTTAAGGACTTCCGGCGTAATCGCACCTGCCGACGAACTTGCACCGTGTGCCGACGACGACGCTGCAGGCAATCCCGCAGGCGGCGACGTTTGTGATTGCTCTTCAGCCACGATCAAAACTCCTGATATTGCCAACGAATTAAATGCTATCCCTCAAATGCCGCGTGCGACAAAACGTCGTACGTCGGCCCCTCGCGCGAAAGCGTGCTGGAAAAAACGGTGACAGAATCGACCGTCATCCCCCCGGCATCGAACTCGGCATGCTTTTTCAGCAAGCCCGATAGCTCTTCGAGGCCCCCGCGGCTGCTTTCGCGCACCCGCCCCAGCGTGATGTGTCCCGTAAACCGCCGATGCTCTTTGGGAAATCCCAACGGCTCCAACAACCGCTCCACCGCCTGGAATAGCAATTCCATCTGCTCCGCCCCGTCGCTCACGCCCAACCACAGCGTGCGCGGATGCGAAACGGCCGGAAACGCCCCCACCCCCTGCGCCACAATTTCAAACGGCGAAAACGGCCCCACCGCCTCCTGCACCGCGCGGCAAATCTCGTTGGTGCGCTCCGCCGCCACGTCCCCCAGGAACTTCAGCGTGTAATGCAGGTTGGCCCCCTTGGTCCATGTAACCTTGGCCTGCGCTACTTTTATCCGCTCGATCAGCCGCACCGCCGAAGACCGCACCTCCGGCGTAATCTCCACGGCCACAAACGTTCGCAGCGGCTGCATCGACCCCTCCCTGCTTTCCTGCCGTCCTTCCTAATCTGCCGACTCCGTGTCTCCGTGCCTCCGTGGTAAATTGCGGGCTCAAAAACTCAGCATCTTCCGATATTCTTCCATCCGCCGCTCCAAATCCGCCCGCTCGATCCCTTTCAGCCGGTCCAGCGAGAAATCCTCGACCGCGAAACTGGCCGTCAGCACGCCATAAGCCATCGCTTCCTTCAGCGTGCGCGGATCGAAGCTGTCTTTCTCGGCCAGATACCCCATCATCCCCCCGGCAAAGCTGTCCCCCGCCCCGGTCGGATCGACCACCTGCGGCGTCGGATAAGCGGGCATCACGTACGTCTCGTGCTCGCTGAAGAACATCGCCCCATGCTCCCCCTTCTTAATCACCACGAACTTCGGCCCCAGCTTCAAAATTTTCTTCCCAGCCCTCACCAGATTTTCGTCATCCGTCAACAGTTTGGCCTCGGCATCGTTAATCACCAGGCCATCGATCCGCTTCAGCAACTGCATCAGCTCATCGTGCTGAATGTTGATCCACAAATCCATCGTGTCAGCCACGGTCAGCATCGCCTCGGGCACCTGATCCAACACTTTCATCTGCAGCACCGGCGAACCGTTGGCCAAAAACAAAAACTTGCTGGTGCGATATTCCTTCGGCAGCACCGGATTGAAATCGCCGAACACGTTCAAATGCACTTCCAGCGTTTCGCGATCGTTCATGTTCGGCTGATACTTCCCCGTCCAGCGAAACGTCTTGCCCCCCTTCACCACGTGCAGCCCGGCGGTATCGATGCCGCGTTTTTTCAAAAGCTCGGTATGCTCCCCCGGCCAATCCTCGCCGACCACGCCCACCAGCTTCACCGGCGAAAAATAGCTGGCCGAGTACGAAAAGAACACGGCCGCCCCTCCCAGCACGTTGTCGCGCCGAGCCGTGGGAGTTTCCACGCTATCCAGGGCCACCGAACCGACCACCAACAGCGGCATTGTTATATTCCTTGCTGATCTTGCAGTTTCCCGCGAACCGTCGCATTGTAAATACAATCAACGCCAGTTAGTAGGCACTCACCCGTTCACCATTTCACCTCTTCATTCCCCATTCCGCACTCCCCATTCCCCATTTGCTGACAATGTTCACCGGCACCCTAGAAGCCATCTTCATCGGCCCTACCAAGGGAAATCCGATGCAGCAGGTCGATCAGGTCGAAGCCGTGGCCGGCGCGGGCTTGGAGGGCGACCGCCACTCCATCGGCAAAGGCACCTTCTCCAGAGCCCGCAGCGCAAGCAAGGAAAGCGGTGACTCCATTGCCCCCGACCGCCAGGTCACCCTCATCGAAGCAGAGGCATTAGAAGCCGCCCAGCGCGACTACGATCTAAGAATCGAGCCCCACCAACCCCGCCGCAATTTGCTAGTCCGCGGCGTGCCCTTGAACCATTTGGTCGGCCGCGAATTCCAAATCGGTTCGGTCCGCCTCCGCGGCATCAAACTCTGCGAACCCTGCGGCCACCTAGAAAAAATGACCGTCCCCGGTATTCAAGCCTCCCTCCACCACCGCGGCGGCCTCCGCGCCGAAATCCTCACCAGCGGCACCCTCCACCCCGGCGACGTTGTGCGACCAGCGTAACTCACCGCCGAGGCGCAAAGCCGCCGAGGCAAGAAGAGGAGAAGAGCAGAAAAGGAGAAGATGAGAGACAACACATCTCCTCTTCTGCTCTTCTCATTTTCTCCTCTTCTAAACCTTTTCTCCGCGCCTCCGCGTCTCGGCGGTTCAATTTACCGCCCGCCTTTCTGCTCAATCTTCGCCCAAGTGTCTTTCAGTGTGACCGTCCGATTGAACACCGGTTTGACGGGCTTGGAATCGATGGCGTCCGCGGTGAAATACCCAGTCCGCTCAAATTGGAAGAACTCCCCTGGCTTGGCATCGCCCAAACTCGGCTCCAACTTCGCCCCCTCCAGCACCTCCAACGAATTCGGATTCAAGTTCGCCAAATAGGTCTGCCCCGCCGCCACCTCATCCGCATCGGGCTTGTTGAACAAATAATCGTACAGCCGCACCGGCGCCGTCACCGCATGCTCCGCCGAAACCCAGTGAATCGTCCCCTTCACTTTCCGGCCCGCCTGCTCCATCCCGCTCTTCGTCAGCGGATCATAAGTGCAATGCACCTCGGTCACATTGCCGGCTGAATCCTTCACCACGCTTTCGCATTTGATGATGTACGCATACCGCAACCGCACTTCGCCCCCGGGCACCAGGCGGAAAAACTTCTTCGGCGCATCCTCGCGAAAATCGTCCTGATCGATGTAAATCGTGCGTGAAAACGGAATCTTCCGCGTGCCCGCCGCCGGATCTTCCGGATTGTTCACCGCCTCCAACTGCTCCACCTGCCCGGCGGGATAGTTGTCGATCACCACTTTCAAAGGCTTTAGCACCGCCATCCGCCGCTGTGCCCGCCGATTCAAATCCTCGCGCACCGCATTCTCCAGCACCACCATGTCGATCGTGCTGTTGAACTTCGCCACGCCGATCCGATCGCAAAACAGCCGAATCGATTCCGGCGTGTACCCCCGCCGCCTGAGCCCACAAATCGTCGGCATCCGCGGATCGTCCCACCCACTCACATGCTTGTCGCGCACCAACTCCAACAACCGCCGCTTGCTCATCACGGTGTACGTGAGATTCAACCGCGCAAACTCAATCTGCTGCGGATGCTGAATCTTGCCGGGATTGTCGTCCTTGATCCGATCCAAATACCAATCGTACAGCGGCCGATGATTCTCAAACTCCAGCGTGCAAATCGAATGCGTCACATTCTCGATCGAATCGCTCTGCCCGTGCGCCCAATCGTACATCGGATAGATGCACCACTTATCGCCGGTGCGATGATGCGGTGCTTTCAAAATCCGGTACATCACCGGATCGCGCATGTTCAAATTCGGATGGGCCATGTCGATCTTCGCCCGCAGCGTGCGCGACCCTTCGGGAAACTCTCCTTTCTCCATCCGCGCAAACAAATCCAAATTCTCCGCCACCTGCCGCTCCCGGAACGGGCTATTCTTCCCCGGCGTCGTCAGCGTGCCGCGATATTCCCGAATCTGATCCGCGTTGAGATCGCAAACATAAGCATGCCCCGCCTTCACCAACCCAATTGCCCACGCATGAATCTGCTCAAAATAATCGCTCGCATACAGCGCCTCCGGCACGTCAAACCCCAACCATCGCACATCTTCTTCGATCGACTGAACGTATTCCTCTTCCTCCTTGATCGGGTTGGTATCGTCAAACCGCAAATTGCAAACGCCGCCGTACTTAATCGCCAACCCAAAATTCAAACAAATACTTTTGGCATGCCCGATGTGCAAGTAGCCATTCGGCTCCGGCGGAAACCGCGTTTGCACCCGCCCCCCAAATCGCCCCGAGCGCGCATGCTCCTCGATAATCTCTTCGATGAAATTCAGCGAGCGTTCTGTTGTTTCCGGCTGATCGTTCATCTAGGTCCCTCTTGGAGGCAAGAACCACTCTTTCCGCTCTGCCACAGATATAAGATGCCCAATTGTAACAGGATACTTCCCATGATCCTTTAAGAGTTCTCTCAACCATTTGGGCTTGTAGATGATTCCAGAACCTTCCGGACCAAAATGCTTATGAAATTCGAGCCCCGAAAAATCAACTTGAAATCTTTTCGCGAATTCTTCCAAGAGCTCTGCAGCGTCGTCACCGGTCACGCCCAAATCCTCCTCCAACCGCGCATCGAGCCTACACTTCCGGTACGGAGTAATACAAAATCGTGCGATCATTAACCGGACTTGCCTTTCCAGTCGAGACACAACTCCACCTCCGCCAACTTATTGCCGCCCCACCGCCCGCTCAATCCGCGCTATCGATTGCTCGCGCCCCAAAATCGCCAACGTATCGAATAACCCGAAGCCGATTCCCTTGCCGGTGAGCGCCATGCGCAGCGGATGGACCAGCTCGGTGATTTTCCCGCCTCGTTTTTCTATAAGCGTCTTAAGCGCCGCTTCCAGGGCCGCGGGCTCAAACGGCTCAATCGTCGCCAGCGCCTGCTTCACCTCGCCAAGTAATTCGCGCGCCCCCGGCGTCTGCCGCACGCGCTTTTCAAACACCTGCTCATCGTAAACGAGCTTCTCATCCGACAAAAAGAAATCCGCATAATCCAAAATATCGCCGAACACTTTGATCCGATCCCCCGCCGCCTCCACAATCCGCGTCAACTTCTCCCCCACGTCGCACGGCGTCGGATCGGCCGCCACCAGCCCGGCCCGCTGCAAAAACGGCAAGCACTTCGCCACCTTCTGCTTTACCGGCACTTGCTGCATGTAGCTGTCTTCAAACGACCACAGCTTCTTCGTGTCGAAACTCGCCGGCGACTTGTTCACCCGCTCCAGCGAAAATTTCTCGATCATCTGCTCGCGCGTGAAAAACTCCGTCTTGTCGTCGTACGACCACCCCAACAGCATCAAATAATTGATGATCGCATCCGGCAGGTAGCCGACCTCCTCATAAAAATCGACGATGACCGGGTTAAAAGTCTCAGGCGAAATACCGCCTGTCTTCTTGTCTGATGTCTCCTTGTCTGATGTCTGATGTCTCGTCAAAGCGGCAATCTCACAGCCATGTTCGAACAGCCGCTTGAACTCCGCATTCTTGAGATAGTGCGAAAGCTTCCGCTTGCTCAGCTTATTGCGGCTCCCCGGCTCCGCCACAAACGGCACATGTGCATACTCCGGCAGCGGATACCCTAGCGAGTTAGCAACAAAAATCTGCCGCGGCGTGTTCGACAGATGCTCCTCGGCCCGAATGACGTGCGAGATTTCAAAATCGAAATCGTCCACCACCGTCGCCAAGTTATACAGCGGCGTCCCGTCGGCCCGCTGAATCACATGATCTTGCTCGCGCACCCACTGAAACTCCACGTCCCCACGAATCAGGTCCTTAATCACCAGCGTCCCCTCATGCGGCATGTTCAACCGCACCACGCCTTTCCGCCCTTCGCTCTCAAACTGCTTCTGTTTGGCCGCAGAATCGGCCATCCACTTCCGGCTATAGATAAACGGGCGCTTCTCGGCTTCCGCCGCGGCCCGCTCCGCCTGAATTTCTTCCGTCGTGGCGAAATCTCGATAAGCAAACCCGCCGGCGAGCAACTTATCAATCGCCGCCTGGTAGCGCTCCCGCCGCTGCGATTGATAATACGGCGCAAACGGCCCACCCACCTCCGGCCCTTCATCCCAATCGATCCCCAACCAGCGGAACCCGTGCAGAATCGGCGCGAGCGCCTCTTCGACGTTGCGCTCCTGATCGGTATCATCGATCCGCAGCAAGAACTGCCCCCCATGCCGCCGCGCAAACAGCCAATTGAACAAGGCCGTGCGCACGCCCCCAATATGCAAATACCCCGTCGGGCTAGGGGCAAACCGTGTCCGAACCGACCGTGGCATGAAGACCGTCCTTAGAGGGTGAAATCAGAGCAAAAACTCTGTCACCAGCCTACCGGCCCAAAGAAAAATGGGGAATGGGGCTCGGCCTATTGGTCATTGGTGCTTGGTCATTCCGCCTTCCGAATTCCGCCTTCCGCCTTCGCCTTACCGATCGTCGTAATCTTCATCGCGCTGCTGCCGGCGCATCTGCTTCCGCATCCGCTTGCGCTCCGCTTTCGATAGCTTGCGGTTGCCGTAGCCGGAATTGTCGTCGTCCTCATCTTCATAGCCGGAGTACCGCTCTTCATCGTCCTCATCGGTGCGATTCGAGGAATAGGAGCTGCTGCTCGAACCGCTGCCGCTGCTGCGATTCACCGCCGCCTGCACATATGATTGCAGCCCGCTCGCCGGCTTATGCGACAGATCACTTCGTGTCGACGTCGTCGACGATGACGAACTGGATGCCGTCTTCTTCGGCTTCTCCTTCTTGATCTTCGGCATGCGCACCTTCAGCAGCCCTTCGGCGTCCAACAGAACGTGCCGCGCATAAACGCCGATCGCGCACAGCAAACTCAACTGCCCCACCAACCGGCAGCCCGCCGCAATCAACTCGGCATTGTCGTGAATCGGAAGCCAACCGTACTCGATCGCCAAAGCCGCGGTCCACAGCGTGATCACACTCACCATGCCCACGAGCGCTGTGCGGCACTCGCGCACTTCCATGATCAGCCGCAAGCCAAGGATCGACATCACCGCGCCCCAGACCGTGATCCACCAGATCGATCCCTCGGGCAGCATCGACCAGCCGCTCACCCGGGCCATCGCCCTGGAAAACGGCGCATGCAAATTCGCCGTGGCATCGATGCTCATCGCCACGAATGCGATCGCGCACCACAACCATAGCCGGTAGCTGCCCCGGTAATCGTCCGTTTTGTACCGGCGCACCGAGTAGATGAGCACGCAGGCCACCGCCGCCAGCCCAAAAGCCAGCGACGAAAACCAGCTCGCCAAACTGCCCCCTTGCGACGCATCCAATAGAGGCGCGAGCCCTAGGGCGCCAATCGTCTCATTGCCCAGATTCGCATAGCCCACGAGCAAACCGGCCACGATCGTCAGCCCGACGAGGTACCACGCGAAAATCGAAATCCTGCCGCGCGGCAAAATATCCGTGGCCCGTCGATGATTTTCCCGCCGCGCAGCCGCCGTATAGCGTTCCGATTTATCCCCCCGCGCACTGCTCTTCGGCGCAGAGGAAGAAACAGCCAGCGAATCCCCGGCCGATTCTTCGGCCAGCGCACGGCGACGGCGATCATCTCGATTGGAACCGAACAGCGACATCCTTGTCGTCTCAGTTCAGTAAGGCAGGTGGGATCGGTCAGGTTTTGGCAGGCGGGTAAAACTGGGGCAACTTTGACGATCCGGCGCATAGCATGGGCGGATCGTCAGACCACTGACCTAATTCAAGAATCGGCATTTCGCCGGCACAGAATCCACCGACCTTCCCCTCAACCCCCAGGCCCCTTCTGCCGACAAGTTGATCCTCTCTTCCGCCTTCCGAATTCCACCTTCCACCTTCCTACTTCCTACATCTCTGCCTGCTGTCCGCCGCCTGCCGCCTGCCCTTCCGCCCCCGGCCAATTCCGCACGCACCAGGCCACAATCGGAATGCTCACCACCGCAAACGGAGCAATCGCCAACTCAATCCACCAGGGATTTATGCGACCGACCAATCCCGACAAGATTGCAAATCCCGCGACGCCGTCCACGGAGGTCATCAGCAAAAATCCCGCCACAACTGGCCAGCGTCTTCCTGCCCCAATCCCAAATAAAACCAGCGCGCGGGATGAAACGTGACACGCAATCGCCAGCATCCGTTCCACGATACCCACCAGCCAAAACAACCGAACCGGCGTCATCGCCGCAACGGCGAAGCTTCCAGAAACAGCCGAAGTCGGATCCACCAGCGCCGCTCCCGCGGCTGCCATCGCTGCCAGCCCCAGCAGCATCGCCTCGAAACCGCCGGCCCCGAAGCCCACCGCCACCCCCCGCGCCGCGTCAGCCGTCATCTGCCTCCACATCAGCCCCGCCAACAGCGTGATTCCGATCTCGAACACTCCGGTCAGCAGCCCGACGTAGATGCTGCCCGCAACCAGATAAGCCCAGTGCGGCAACGCCGACTTCAAGCCCTGCAAAATTGGTGCATTGAGCGGCACGGCCCAGGCAAATTTCAGTGCGACGCCGACGATCCACACCGCCGCTCCCGCCCAAAACCAGCGCCACTGTGCATGCGACCGCGTCCGCCAAAACCATATCGACACCGCCCCCACAATTACCATCCCCAAACCCGACTCCATCGATAGATACAGAAACGGCCGCTCCGCTCCTTCTAAAATACGCACCGTCCAATCGGCCGCCCCGCTTTCGTTGACCAGCTCCAGGCGGTACATGCCGGCGTCTGTCGTCTTCAGCGCCAACGGGCCCAGATTCATCGAACCTGCGCAACTGGAGGAATAGATCTCCTCGCCGGCGGGATCCGTCACGCGGATCGCGGCCTTGCCCTCACTCACTTTGACGCCCGCTTCCAAGGCTGCCGCTCGCGCCGGTTCGCGCACCTCGAACATGAACATCCGAGGCTCCGGCTGCGGCTCGAACTTGCCGCCGACGTTCAGCAGCACCGCCGCGTCAGAATACGCGGCAAAAAACAAAAGAATGAATACAGAAAGAGACGCGCAAATAATCGAGCGCCGGACCATCGCGATTTCCGCCTTCCGCCCCCCGCCTTCCGCCTTTCTATAAAATCTCCTCCCTCGCCTCCTCCATAATCACTCGTCCCTCAACTTCCGCCTTCCGAATTCCGCCTTCTGCCTTCTGCTTTTTGCCTTCTGCCTTCTGGACTAACTATGCATCCGCGCCAGCGCATCTCCTTCCGCAATGATCCGCGCCTCCGCCGCCGCCAACTCCTCCAGCCGCTCATTCACCGCCTTCTCCGGCGCGAACTCCTTCGCCAGCCGCACATAGGTGCTGTGATGCCGCGCTTCGCTCTCAAATAAACTATCATAAAACGTAGTCAACTCCTCATCTTTTCCCTGCATATGCTGCCTGAGCAAATCAAACCGCTCGCAACTCCGCGCTTCGATCAGCCCCGCCACCAGCAGCCGATCCACCGCCCGGCCCGGCTCCAGTTTACGTACGAGATCGTTGAGTTTCCTCCCATAACCGCTCGGCGGCAGCCGCCGAAACCGAATCCCCCGCCGCTCCAATAAATCCAACACCAAATTAAAGTGCTCCAGTTCCTCGTTCACGATCTCCGCCATCTCGCGGCACAGCCCCACGCGATCGACATAGGCGAAGATCAAATTCATCGCCGTCCCCGCCGCCTTCTTCTCGCAGTGCGCATGATCGATCAGGATCTCATCCAAATGCTCATCCACCTGCGCCAACCACCTTGCAGCGGTCTCAGATTGAAGACTAAGCATCGTATTTCCGAATTCCGCCTTCCGCCCTCCGCCTTCCGCCTTCGAACTACGGCTTAATTCCCGCCATCCGCTCCCACATCCGCTTAGCCACCGCCACAGTCTGCGATCGCACTTTGCCCTCATCGCACGTCGTCACCTCGCGATCGCGCAGCACCCACTTCCCATCCGCCAACACATGCCGCACCTGCTGCGAGTTCATCGCAAAAATCACATGCCCCGCCAGGTTCTCCGCCGTCAGATTCGTGAACGGCACGTAATCAGTAATCACCACGTCCGCCGCAGCCCCCACTTCCAGCCGCCCCAGCGTCACCCCCAGCGCCGCGCTCGCCCGCCGCGCCGATGCCCCCAGCATCCCCAGAATCTGCTGCGGCGACATCCCCGCCTTGGCATCGCACGATTTGAACCAGGCGTGTTTCGCCTCGGTGAACATGTCCGACCCGATGCCGTCGGTCCCCAGCATCGGAGGGCGTTTGAACTTCGCCACCGGCGCATACCCCACCGAGTTATTCATATTCGACCGCGGGTTGTGCGCCATGGTGACGCCGATCGTGTTCACCGCCTCGATCGCCACCCAATCCAAGTGCGTCCCGTGCGCAAAAATCGAATCCGGCTTCAATATCCCATGCTGATCCAGCCGATCGATCAGCGCCACCTTGTGATCTTTGCGGCACGCCTGCTCATCGCACGGATCTTCCGCCACATGAATATGCACCCCACTCTTGAATTGCCCCGCCATGTCCGCCAGCGCATCCAGCGATTCATCATCCAATGTGAACGCAGCATGCGCACCGACCAACCCCGCAAATCGCCCTTTCGATTTCGCGGCGGCGCACTTTTTCAAATACCGCCGATTCTCTCCCAATCCCGCCTCGCGCCCCGCCTTGCCGTGCCGATCCGTCACCTCATAGCACAACACCCCGCGCAGCCCCACCGAATCGATCCCGCGCTCAATCAAATCCAGCGAATCGTCAATGCAATACGGCGAAGCATGATGATCGATCAAGGTCGTCGTCCCGCACCGCACCGCATCCAGCGCCCCCATCCGCCCCGAAGCCTCGATCGACTCCGGATCTACGCCCGATCCAGCCGCCACCACACCAGCTGCAAGATCTCCAAGAAATTCTTCGGCTGCCGCGGCGGCGCCGGCATCCCCACGGCCAGCGCCGAATACAAATGCGTGTGCCCGTTCACTAAGCCCGGCATCACCACCGCCCCGCCGCAATCGACCACCTCGTCGCCGCGCCAATCGTCACATCACCGCGCACAGCAATCCGGCTGTCATCAATTCGCAGACCGCCGCGCTCAACTCGAGGTGGATCCAAATCCACAAGCAGCGCATTCGTCAGCACCAGGGGCATTATTTGCCCTCGACAATCTTAATGACGGCCTCGATCGACGGCTCCACGTCATTCGGCTCGCCCACTGCCTTCAGCGCCCCGGCAATATCTTTCAATCCATTGCCGGTGATAAACGCCAGCACGTTTGATTTTTCGTTGAGTAGCCCCTTCCGCCGCGCCTCGGCCACGCCCGCCACAGTCGTCCCCGCCGCCGGCTCCGCAAACACCCCCGTCAGCCGCCCAGTCTCCGCCACTGCATCCATAATCTGCTGATCCGTCACGGTGATATACGCCCCATTACTGTCGCGCACCGCATTCACCGCCTTCCGCCAATTCCGCGGTATCGGGCAATTAATACTGTCGGCATACGTATCGCCGGTGTCCGATCGCTCCAAGAATCCCGTCTCAAACGCCTTGACGATCGGCGCCACCCCCGCCGCCTGCACTCCCAACATCTTCGCCGACCAATTCGTCACCCCCACCGCCTTCATCTCCGCAATCCCCTTCTGCACGCCGGCGATCGAACACCCATCTCCCACGCTGCACACAACCCACTCCGGCGGATCGTCGGCCGTCTGCTCGGCCGCTTCCAGCCCGCCCGTCTTCTTCCCCTCCACCAAATACGGATTCACCGCCGCATTGCGGTTATACCACCCGAACTTCGCGCAAGCCTGCGTGCACAAATCGTACGCTTGAGCATACGACCCCTGCACGCGAAACACCCGCGCCCCGTAGGCCAACAATTGCGCCAACTTCCCCTGCGGCACAAACTTGGCCACAAAGATATTGCACGGCAACCCGGCCACCGCCGCCGAATACGCCAAACTCGTCGCTGCATTCCCCGTCGATGCACAGGCGACCGACTTCGCCCCCACCTGCAGCGCCCGCTGCACGCCCACCGAACTCGGCCGATCCTTAAAACTCCCCGACGGCTGCCGGCTATCGTCCTTCAACCGCAACCGCCCGATCCCCAGCGCCTTGGCCAACCGCGGCGCCTCGATAATCGGCGTCCAACCCACCAGCCCATCCTTCGGGCAAAACGCATCATCCAGCGGCAACAATTCCCGATACCGCCAATGCGAACGCGTCCGATCGGCCAGGCTCTTGCGCGAAAGCGTCTTGGCCGCGCACGCCAGGTCGAATTTCACATCCAAAATCCCTTCATCCGGCCCACACTTCGGACAAGTGTTCGCCTCCCCTTCCTTGTATTTCGTCCCGCAATTCACACAAACGAGTTCAGTGATCAGCGACATTTCAGCCCGTTCCTTTCGTGTTTTTCATATGCTAACATATCGGGCTTATCAATTGTATTGGCACGACTTCCTGTAAAGCCGCCGATGCCGTTCGGCGCTTCCGGGTGGCCGGGGCTGGACCAAAGGGAAGCCCCGGTTGCCGCATCACAAACTCAAATCAATCGCAAACAACGCCGCCATCCCATGGAAAAAATCAACCAATCCGTCCTCGACAAAGCCGTCCGCCTCTGCCGCGAACGCAAAATCACCATCCCCACCTTCGCGCAGCAGAAAGACCCATCCACCGTCCCGCAGGCCATCCGCGACCGCCTGAAAAACGTCGGCCTGTGGGATGTCGACCCGGCGAACCTCTTCCGCATCACCTGGAAGAACGAACCCAAACCCAAAGGGGGCGGATACAACAACGGCAACTGGCTCGAGCTGCCGCCGGCCATCACCGGCGTCCCGTGCAAAATTGTAGGCCTCGTGGGCAAGTACTTCCCCACCGGCGCCCACAAAGTCGGCGCCGCCTTCGGCTGCCTGGTGCCGCGCCTGGTCACCGGCCAGTTCGATCCCACCACGCAGAAAGCCGTCTGGCCCAGCACCGGCAACTACTGCCGCGGCGGCGCCTTCGATCAGCGCCCTGTTGGGCTGCACCGCGGTCGCCATCCTGCCCGAGCAAATGTCGCGCGAACGCTTCGAGTGGCTCGCTTCCATCGGCGCGGAAGTCATCAAAACCCCCGGCAGCGAATCCAACGTCAAAGAAATTTACGACGCCTGCTGGGATATCAAGAAGAACCGCAAAGATTGCGTCATCTTCAACCAGTTCGAAGAGTTCGGCAATTCCATCTGGCACTACCATGTGACCGGCGGCATCATCGACGAAATCTTCAACCGCATCAAAAAGCCCGGCGACCGTCTGTCCGGCTACGTCTCCGCCACCGGCAGCGCCGGCACCATCGCCGCCGGCGATTTCCTGCGGACCAAGTACCCCAACATCCGCGTCGCCGCCAGCGAAGCCCTGCAATGCCCCACCCTCCTGGCCTGCGGCTTCGGCGAGCACCGCATCGAAGGCATCGGCGATAAGCATGTGCCCTGGATCCACAACGTCCGCAACACCGACGTGGTCGTCGCCGTCGACGACGAGCAATGCATGCAGCTCCTCCGCCTCTTCAACGAAGAAGCCGGCCGCGCCTTCCTCGAAAAACAAGGCGTCCCCAAAACCCTCACCGCCGAGCTGGGCCTCTTGGGCATTTCGGGCATCTGCAACATCGTCTCGGCCGTCAAAACCGCCAAGTTCTATGAGATGAACGAGCACGACGTCCTCTTTTGCCCCCTCACCGACTCCGTCGAAATGTACGGCTCCCGCGTCGTCGAGCAACGCGAAGCTCACGGGCCATACAACGAGCTGGCCGCCGCCCGCCACTACGGCCGCTACGTCGAAGGCACCGCCGCCGACAACATGCGCGAGCTCAGCTACCACGACCGCAAGCAACTGCACAATTTCAAATATTTCACCTGGGTCGAACAGCAAGGCCGCACGTCCGACGAGCTGCGCAACTCTGGGACCCCGACTTCTGGACCCAAACCTTCGCCCAAGTCACCGCCTGGGACAAACAAATCGAACAATTCAACCGCGCCGTCGCCGGCTAACTCCGCATTGCGTACTCCGTACTCCGTACTCTGTACTTTGTACGCCGCACATTCCGCCTTCCGAATTCCGCCTTCCGCCTTAATCAACTGAACCCTAACCCCTGAACCCCGAACCCTGAACCCCAACAATCCCATGTCCATCCAGCGCACCTCCGAACTCGCCGATCAACTCGCTTTCCTCAAAACCAACCTCTACAACAACGACTTCCTCCTCACCTGGGAGCGCAGCGAAGCCGAAATCAACGCCACCCTCCTGGCCGCCGAAGCCCTGGAAAACCTCTACGCCGCCAACGTCAGTTGTCGCGTCTTCAACGGCGGCATCGCGGTCTCCAACTTCCGCGATCAATCCACTCGCACCCGCTTCAGCTTCGCCAGCGCCGCCTCGCTGCTGGGCCTGAACCTGCAGGAACTCGACGAAACCAAGTCGCAAATCGCCCACGGCGAAACCGTCCGCGAAACCGCCAACATGATCGCCTTCCTCGCCGAAGCCATCGGCATCCGCGACGATCTATTTTTGGGCGAAGGCCACAAATACATGGTCGAAGTCGCCAAGGCCCTCACCGAAGGCGCCAAAGAAGGCGTCCTCCCGCAGCGCCCCACCGTCGTCAACCTGCAGTGCGATCTCGACCATCCCACGCAATCGATGGCCGATCTGCTGCACCTGCAAAAATTCTTCGGCGGACTGGATAACCTCAAAGGCAAAAAAATCGCCATGACCTGGGCCTACTCCCCCAGCTACGGCAAGCCGCTCTCCGTCCCCCAAGGCATCATCACCCTGCTCACGCGCTTCGGCATGAACGTGGTCCTGGCGCATCCGGAAGGTTACGACCTCGTGCCCGAAACCGTCGAAGTCTCGAAGAAGCACGCCAAAGCCTCCGGCGGCAGCTTCCAGCAAGTCCACAGCCTCGACGAAGCCTTCCAAAACTGCGACATCGTCTACCCGAAAAGCTGGGCCCCGTACAAAGTGATGGAAGAGCGCACCAGCATCCTGCGCAGCGACCGCCCCGACAACAAGGACCGGCTCAAGGAACTGGAAAAACGCGCCCTGGCCAACAACGCCAAGCACAAAGATTGGGAATGCACCGACAAGCTGATGAAGCTCACCAAAGGGGGCAAAGGCCTCTACATGCACTGCCTGCCGGCCGACATCACCGGCGTCAGCTGCAAAGAAGGCGAAGTCAGCGCCGACGTTTTTGAACGCTACCGCCTGGATACCTATCGTGAGGCCTACCACAAACCCTTCGCCATCGCCGCGATGATCCTGCAAGCCCGCTTCGAAAACCCCAGCCACACCCTCAAACAACTCGCCCAGCGCAAAACGCCACGGCGGGGGATTTGAGTACTTGATGGTTGCGTTTCCCGTTTGAGCGTTGAAATGCCAAACGAGATTATTTCGTATCTCGAAATGTGCCGCCGCGAAGGCACCAGCCTTCAACGCGGCATGAACTTCAATCTCGGCGGCACCCACTCGGTAATTCTGATGTCGGTGCGACCGAACGCGCCCTATCGTGACCGCTTCGAGGACGACGGCGCGACTCTGATCTATGAAGGTCACGACGAATCCAAAACCAACGGCTCATCCGATCCGAAGCGAATTGATCAGCCCGAAAAATCATTCAGCGGTCGATTGACGCAAAATGGGCTGTTCAACGGCGCAGCTCAAAAATTCAAAGAGGGAAAACGGTCCCCAGAGCGCAGTACGGGTGTATGAAAAACTTCGCGAGGGTATCTGGTCGTACAACGGCATCTTCCACCTCATCGATTCGTGGCGCGAACGAGACAAGCACCGCACTGTTTTCAAATTCAAACTGACCGCGGTCGAAGGCGAAGAAGATTTCGAAATCCCAGCGCCCGCCAATCCAATTCGCCGCCGAGTAATTCCAACGCAAGTCAAGCTGGAAGTATGGAAGCGCGACGGCGGCAAATGTGTTCTATGCGGCGCCACCGACGAACTCCATTTCGATCACGATCTGCCATATTCCAAGGGCGGCACGTCAATTACCGCCAAAAACGTCCAATTGCTCTGCGCACGCCACAATCTGCAAAAACGGGATCGCATTACTTAGGGAAATTTTTTGGTCGCACCAGCGGAAAAAGTCCTGCCCCAGAAAACTTGCGTTGCCATAGAGGGCAGCTTATCATCCGAGGACCCCTTGATCGTGGGGTCAAGACTTTAAGCGATCGCGCATTCAGAGTGTTTGTGGCACCCGATGAACCGCAAGAAAAAATCCACTCTTCCATCCCTGATCTCCGGACACCTCGGCGGCATTAACCGCGCCTTGCTAGAAGGCGAGAAGCGGCCAGCGTTTCTGGAATTCTTGACCGGTGAGTTGCCGGCCAGACGTGGTATTTGCGCACTCTACGATAAGAAAGGGCGTTTGTATTACACCGGCAAAGCGTCAGACCTCTCAAAACGTCTGAACACTCACTTGAACGACAAACACGGTGACAGTTGGGAAAGAATGACGTTGTTTCTAGTCGCCGACTCAGCAAACGTTGCCGAACTCGAAGGTCTCGTTGTCGCAACTGCGAAACCACCCGGAAACAAGCAAAAGCCAAAAATCGGCCAGGATCTTAGAAAGCGACTGAAGCGCTATTTGCGAAAGGACGCCGTTCTACAAATTGACCAAGCCATATATCCAGAGCGACAGCGATCGAGCGACGTTCTGTCGCGACGCTTAACCGCGAAAAAACTTCAACGTGTGAGTCAGTCCCAACTTGCTAGAGTACTTGGCATCTCACAACCACGGGTCAGCCAACTTTCTAGAAATGGAAGCATGAGAAAATATATCCTTGAAGCCGGTAAACGTGACGCTGTTCTATTGTTGCTCCAAAAGGCAAAAAAACGTTAAGTGGAAGAGCACGGGCCTAAAGGGAAATTCTTTTCTTCACGGCTTAATGATCCAACTGCGTTCATTCGTGTTCATCTGTGGTTCCTAGATTCTCCACGTCGCAGTGGCCCAAAAACTTCCTTGCCAACTGAGCCACTTTCGTGCTAAGAAACACTCAGACGATGCGGCCAATTGAGCTCAGCCAAAGTAGTATGCCGGACTTGGACGTCCGCCTCTGGCGTGCCGACATCGGGAAACCTTTCGCCGCCTGAGGCCGGAGGGTAAAGTCCTTGTCCCTACCAGGGCCAAGGAATGAGCCTCTGGTACACTGGATTTATCCAGTGCTTTGCCGTGCCACGGGGTTAGCGTGGACGGAACCACAACTCGGGGCGGTCACCATCAGGCACTAACCCAGGTGCTCGTCCGCCAATGTGGCGCGTCGGGCAGGCAAGCAGCGTGAGCGTGGACTCCGTTCCCGTCACAAGCTTGTCGGCGACGGTTGGTTATCATCCCATGCTTGGCTTCGGCTTGGCCGGGTGCCACTGCTGGCTTGTCCAGCAGTGTTTCCGCTCGCGTGCCATGCCCACGGCTCGGCGTGGGCATGAAAACCTAAGCGCCCCGTCGTTATTTTTGATTCGGCCGGCCTCCAAAGCCACCGATTGGCCCGACCCGCCACGGCGGACGAGCGCCAAATTTTTCGCGCCATTTCGTGCTTTTCGCGGCCATCGCCGCCAGCGTCGTTCCCTGCGCACGGGGAGGGCGAGGCTCCCGCCGAGCCGTGCGATCGCAAGATTTCAATTGCCACCAAAAGCACGAAAAGCCACAAAACATATTTCACGCAAAGGCGCAAAACCGCAAAGAGATTCCTATCCCTTCCTGGCCTCCTGGTTTCCTGTCGTTGTGCCGTCGTGATAAATCCGTTTCATCTGTGTTTATCAGTGGCCAATAACCTCTCAACGTCCTCCGCGTCTTCGCGGTTAATCCGCATTCATCTGCGTTCATTCGAGTTCATCTGTGTCCCCTAGATCCTGCGCTCGGCCGCGCAACAAAAAACCCCCGGTATAACCGGGGGCTGCCTGGCTAATCGCTAACTGCTAGTCGCTAACCGCTTCAATAATAAATCACCAGCCAGACCGAAAGCTGTTCCGGGTCGGTCCACGCCACGCGATGCAGCCGGTGCGCTCGGATATTCACGAACGAGCCCGGCTTCATCTCCAGCACTCCGGGCGGATCCTGAAACTCCAGCCGCGCCGCCCCGGAAATCAGCACCACGAATTCGCTTTCCTTCTGGTCGTACCAAAAGTCGTCCGGCGAGCGGTGCCCCTGCGACACAATCCGCTCGATCCACACCGTCGGCGTGCGCAAGAGCTTCTGCACGAACTCCTGCGGCAATTCCGCCGGAATATCGGCCAGTAAATTGTTCAAATCGGGCATCGCTGCGGGCTCGCAATTCAATTGCAATCACTGAAAAACTAGCTTACTCTAACGGCCGCGGATCATGTCATTTTGTCCGTTCAGGACATTCGCGCCGATCAACCGCGCACTTCAACCGGGAGAAAGCTCATGAAAACACCACCACTTACGTTCATCCTCGCCGCAGTGTTCGCCGCATTAGGCTCCTTGGCGCAAGCCGCCTCCGGCCCGACCAGCACGCTGTACATCATGAACTACGGCGAATTCAACTCCGGCAATGCCACCGGCCTGGACATCGTCGTGGGCAACACCGTCTCATCGTACAACACCAACCTTGTGATCGACATCGACATCGCCGTCTATGGCGACGTGCGCACGCAAGGCTACGGCAGCCCCGACCAAGGCGACCGATTCGACCTGGCCGGCAGCCCACTTTCCGGCGGCCCCTACACCAACACCGTGGCCGACTCGCAATTGCACGACGGCACCAGCGACGGCAACTACAACTATTCGGTCGATTACGTCACCGGCGACCTGCTGCAGTTCGATCGCAACTGGGCCAGTCCCACCGTGCTGTTCAACCTCACCGGCACGTTGCCCGGCGCGGGCTACATCACCATGGATCTGACCGACGGCAGCTTCTGGGTTTCGCAGTGGGGCGGCCCCGACACCGTGAATCATTACACCAGCTCCGGCACGCTGCTGAGTTCGTTCAACTCCGGTTTGACCGCCAACTTCGGCCTGGCGCTCGATCCGGCCGACGGCACTTTGTGGATGGCCGACAACAGCTACAACCTTTACCAGTACGACCAGGCCGGCAACCAATTGCAATCGGTCAACTATTCTTCCGTTGCCGCTGGCGGTTGGTACGGGATGGAGTTCGACACCCAGGTTGTGCCAGAACCTTCGACCCTGGCGCTGGCCGCGATCGGCACAACCGGCTTGGCAGTCCGCATCTGGCGCCGCCGCGAACGGGTCTGAGCCGCCTCACCGGACAGCATCCCGAGCTGGAAAAAGTGTCACCAGCCGCAAAGCCGTCGCTTTGCGCTTTCGATCCGGCTGCATATCGTCGCAAAACCCCGACGCAATACGCATCGATGTTCCAAGCTTCAAGGAGACACACGCCGATACATCCCAAGCTACGCTGAAGAAATCGCAATGACTGCTCTTCGATCGTTTCGCCCTCTGGCCGCCGCTGCAATCTGCGGCATCTTTGCCGCCACGACCTTTGCCGCCGAATTCCAAGACGAAGGCGGCGCGCCGTCCGAAGTCGTCCTGCGAGTCAAAGGCAAACCCGGCGACAAAAAATCGTCAACCTGCGAAATGCAGTACAAACTCACCGCCCCCGACGGCAAGATCACCGGTCCGATCACGCTGACCGGACACATCAACTGCGAAGTCAGCGCAACCGACGACAAACAAACCACTCGCCGCTATTCGTTCACCACGTTCGATTCCAAAAACGACACCGTGGGCCTGGCCGAATTCTTGAACAAATCCCCCTTCATGCAATTCACCGGCAGCATGACCCACGACACGCACGGCAACTCGCTGCACCAGAGCGGCTACACCAAACCCCAGGAGAGCTATAACTTCCCTGAAGGGCCCGTGAAGGTCGGCGACACTTGGCAGGGCTGGCTCGGCAAACACGAAACCCGTAAGCCGATCACCTACAAGCTGGAAAGGATCATCCGCGTCCACGGCGACGACATCGCCGTGATCTCGAAGGAATCGCCCGCGTGGCACGACCACAAAGAAACATTCTGGTTCGACGTGACCAAGGGCGACTTCGTCGGCGACACGATCGAGGAAACTCAGTACCGCAAAACCGGCGTCGCCAACGTCAAGCTATCGATCTTCGACCCGCTGTGATCAATACATAGCCCGACCGTGTCGGTCGGGTGGCACGCCTTGAGTCCCGCGAAGGGCGTGGTCGCCGGGTGGGCGAAAAGCTGACGGCTAATCGCTAAATACAAATCGCTCGATAATCCACGCCATTGCCAGCGCGCACTTCTTACTCCACCGCTCCCAGCACCAGCGCCAACAGCGCCATCCGCACCACCACGCCGTTGAAGGCCTCCTGCCAGTACCGCGCAAAGCGCGTGGAATCCACGTCGACGGGCAATTCGTCCATCCGCGGCAACGAGTGCAACACGATCGCGTCGGATTTGGCCTTGGACGCCAACAGTTCGCGGGTCACCCGATAGTTGGCGGGCGTCTCGGGCAGTTTGCCGCCGCGTTCATCCCGCGATTTCGTGTAGTCGGGCTGCACCACCGGCTCGATCAGGATGACGTCGGCTTTGCCAATCACCTGCTCGATGTGTTCGGCTTCCGAAAAGTCCAGGCTGTATTGTCGCAGCTCGGTCTTGAATTCGTCTGTCAGCGACATCTCAGGCGGACCGACGAAGGTGATCGGGCAGTCGAACTGCGTCAAGGCGTAGGCCAGCGAATGCATGGTGCGCATGCGCATGTCGCCCACCGCGACCCATCTCAGGCCGTCAATCCGCCCCTTCTCGCACAAAATGGTGTACAGATCGGTGAGGATTTGGGTGGGATGCTCACCCCAGCCGTCGCCGCCGTTGATGATCGGGATGCTGGCCCACTTCGCGGCCTCGGCCGGCGCGCCTTGCTGGAAATGGCGCATCACGATCACGTCGCCGTAGCATTCCAGCATCTTCACGGTGTCTTTGATCGTCTCCTGATAGAAGTCGCCGGCGCGCGTCATCTTCGGGTCGGCAAACCCGCTGACGTGTCCGCCCAGCCGGTGCATGGCGGCTTCGTGCGCAAGCCGCGTGCGGGTGCTGGGCTGGTAAAACGCGCTGATCAGCGTTTTCTCTTTGAGCATCTCGCAGTTGCGGCGGTTTTTCGCCATCGGCGCCAGTCTCTGCGCCGATTCAAACACGTGGAAAAACTCCTCACGTTCGAAGTCCTTCAGCGACAGAATGTCGCGGTCCAAAAAGCTGCGCATGGCTAGGTTTCCTTTCGGTTGGCCGCGAATCGGCGCGAGTCGACACTAGCAACCCGCCGCGACGAACCGCGCGCACTTCGCGGGTTTAGGATTGGTTGCGGGCAATTACTTTATGCAAGCTGCTTCGGAAACAGCGCGTACCACTCGGTGGTGCGCACCACTTCTTCCAGGCTGATATGCTCGTCCATCATGTGCGCCCACACTTCGTCGCCGGGACCAAAGCCAATCGAGGGGATGCCTGCCTTGCCGGCCCAGTAGGTCGCATTCGTCGAAAATCCCCACTTGCCGGATGGACGGGTTTCGCCCCACAACTCCTGAATCGTTTTCTGACCGGCTTGTACCAGCGGATGGTCGTCCTCCAGCACCCAAGCCGGATAGTATTTGTCGACCGGAAACTTGAAGCCCGTCCAGCTCGGCACGTCGTAGTACAATTCTTCCACGCGGACCTCCTCCTGCAAATAATCCGGAATCAATCCGCGGATGGTGGCAATTATTTGCTCCTTCGGCTCGTCCACCGTGATCCGCCGGTCGAGGTAGATCGTGAACTGATCCGGCACTGCATTGAGCGATGCCGTCTGGGCTTCGACGTGCGTGACCGCAATCGTCGGCCTGCCCAGGAACGGGTGGACATGATGGATGCCCAAGCGCCGGTCGAGTTCGCGGATGGACTGAATGATGTTGATCATCTTGTACACGGCGTTGTCGCCCAGATGATGGTGCGCCGCGTGGGCCGATTTTCCGTCGGCGATGATCCGCATTTCGAAGCGCCCTTTGTGACCACGATAAATTTGCATCTTGGTCGGCTCGCCGATCACCACGAAATCGGGCCGCACCTTGGGATCGGCTTCGACGAATGAGTTCGGAGCGATGCCGTCGCACCATTCCTCCATGTTGCCGAAATAGTATGCCGTTATGCCTTCCAGCAATCCCAAATCGCGGGCCATCGCCAGACCGTAAATCATCCCGGGCGTGGAACCCTTTTCATCGCACGTGCCGCGCGCGTAAAGCTTGCCGTCTTCGATCTTCCCCTGGAACGGATCCCACTTCCAATCGTTGCGGTCGCCGATGCCGACGGTATCCACGTGCGAATCGTACACGATCACCCGTTTGCCGTTGCCGATTCGGCCGAGAATATTGCCCATCTTGTCGAAGCGCACTTCGTCGAACTTGAGCTTCTTCATCTCCGCGCCGATCCGCTCGCCGACGTCCTTGAGCTGCGAATCCATCGAAGGAATCGCCACGATCTCGCGAAAAAACTTCAGAATGACTTCCCGTTGTTCTTCGACGCGCTTTTTTATCGTTTCAGCCACGTTGGCCTTGGTTGCAATCGCTGAGGTCACTGCTAAATTCTCCCTTTCAAATTTTCAATCTTAACCACGAATGATTCTGGTACCGTTTTTGCCTTCCAGCGCCGCGCCGATCTGTTCGATAGAGGTAATCATGACCTCCGAATTCGGCGATGTCGAGCGCTCGACGAATCCAATCGCCGATTCGATCTTCGGCCCCATCGATCCGGCCGGAAATTGCCCCGCCTTCGCCAGAGCCCTCGCCTCGCTGATCGTCATTTTCGAGTAGGCCTTCGCTGTGGGCTTGCCGTAGTCGCTTTGCACCTGGTCCACGCCGGTCAAAAGCGCCAGCATGTCGGCATTCAAGCTGTTGGCCAGCAAGGCGCTGGTGCGGTCTTTATCGATCACCCCCTCGACGCCGGTGTATTGCCCTTTTTCATCGCGCACCACGGGCACCCCGCCGCCGCCGCACGAAATCACAATGTGCCCCGCCTTGACCAGCGCATGAATCACGTCCAACTCCACGATCTCGCGCGGAATCGGCGAAGGCACCACGCGACGCCAGCCGCGGCCGGCATCTTCCACCACGTTCCAACCATCTTTCTTGGCATGCTCCTCGGCCTTCTCTTTTGCTAAGAACGAGCCGATTGGCTTGGTGGGGTTCTTGAACGCCGGATCGTCCTTGTCCACGCGCACCGTGGTGATCACCGTCGAGCAAAGCCGCGGCTTGCCGCGAGTGGCCAGCTCGTTCATCAGGCACTGCGAAATCATATATCCCATGCCGGCCTGTGTGTCGGCCCCGATCGTATCCAACGGCAGCGGATAGATATTGTGCTGCGCCGCAATCTCTACGCGCCGGAGCAGCACGCCCGCCTGGGGACCATTGCCGTGCGTGATCACAATTTGATGCCCGGCGAGAATCAGATCGGCAAGCGGTTTGATGGCCGTGCGCGTCGTCGCGAATTGCTGAGGGATGTTGCCTTCCTTGCCGAGTGGGCTGACAGCGTTGCCGCCCAAAGAAGCCACGATAAGCATTTCCCAGATTCCTCGTCTTCAGGCTTTCTCGCGGACCGGCTTCTTGGAGGCCGCCATGATGGCTTTACCGGCCGGTGAATCGCTCATCGGCAGCACGGTGCGCTCGATCCCGTCGAACTTCCGCAGTGCGCCCGCCACCGCCGGCGCCGTCGGCACCAAGCCGATTTCGCCCACGCCGCGCGCCCCGTAGGGGCATTCCGGATCGGCTGTTTCGATGAACATGAACTCCATCTCGGGCATCTGATGCGCCCGCAGCACGCGGATCGACTTGATCGTGTCGGTCTTGATGTGTCCGCCTTCGCACACAAAGTCTTCGCTCAAGGCGTAGCCCAGGCCCATGTGAATCGAGCCTTCCATCTGCCCTTGCAGCAAGTTCGGATTCATGACCTTGCCGACGTCGTGGGCGGCGACAACTTTCTTCACCTTCCCCTCGTCGTCCAGAATCACCACCTGCGTGGCGAACCCATAAGTCAGGTGCGTTTTCGGCTCGGGCACATTCGCGCCCAGCTTGACGGTGTAATCGCAAATCCATTCGCCGCGATATTCCCTGCCGATCAGATCCTTCAACTTCTTGCCGCTATCCAAATCGGCCTTCAGCTTCTTGGCCGCGTCAATCACCGCATTGCAAGAGAGCGCCGTGCCGCGGCTGCCCGTGGTCTGGCCGCAATCCAAATCCACCGTCGTGTCGGTCGTCGCCGTAAAAGTCTCCGGCGGCAAACCGGTTTCTTGCACCGCAGTCTGAATCGTGACGGTGAACAAACCCTGGCCCATTTCGGTGTAGCCGGTGCGAATGCTCACTTTGCCGTCGGGCTCGACTCGCAACAGCGCCTTGCCCGGGTCGGGCATGCCGTTGCCGATGCCAACGTTCTTGATGCCGCAAGCGATGCCGGCGTATTTCGCACTGCGATAAATGTCCTTCACGGCCAACATCGTTTCCTTCAGGCCGAACGGCTTCTCGAGCTTTTGGCCCGTGGCAAACCGATCCCCCTGCTGCAGAATATTTCGCCAGCGAATTTCCCAACCGTCGATGCCCACCTTGTCCGCCAGGCGATTCAGGCAACCTTCGATGGCAAATGCCGCTTGATTCGCGCCGAACCCGCGCATCGCGCCGCAGGCCGGATTGTTCGTGTACACGGCCAGCGATTCAATGTCGATCGCCGGCACTCGATACGGTCCGCAAGAATGGCCGGCCGCACGCTCGAGCACTTTCGCGCCCACCGAAGCATACGCTCCCTTGTCGCCGATCATGCGAGCCCGCACCGCGGTGATTCGCCCTTCCGCATCGCAGCCCACTTTCACGTGCATCTTAATGGCGTGGCGTTTCGGGTGCAGGCGGAAACTTTCCTCGCGCGTCAGCGTGCACTTCATCGGCTTGCCACACAGCACCGCCGCCAGCGCCGTTTGCGCCTGGATGCTCATGTCTTCCTTGCCGCCGAACGCGCCGCCGTTTTGCACCAGCTCCGCTTCGACGCGGTTTCGTTCCCATCCCAAAACGGAAGCAATCTGCCGCTGATCGTCGAACACCCCTTGCCCTTGCGACAGCACCTTCAGTTTCGCCACCGGATGGCCATTCCCGCCGCCGCCCATCGGCCACGCCACGCAGGCCTCCGGTTCCAGGAACATGTGCTCGATGCGCTGCGTCTGGAACGTGTCTTCCACGACGTGTGCCGATTTGGCGAACGCTTCATCGGGATTGCCGCGCGTAATCGCCGATTTCGAGAGCAGATTTCCCTTGGGATGAATCTTCGGCGCGTCGGGCTTCAGGGCATCTTCCGGCGTGCAAACTGGCGTCCGCACTTCGTAATCGACCGCGACTTTTTCCGCCGCCCGGCGGGCTGTGTACTGATCTTTGGCCACCACGATGGCAATGATGTCGCCCATGCAACGCGTTTCTTCGCCGATGGCCACCAAAATCGGCCAATCGTTGATGATCAGCCCTACGAAGCGATTCCCCGGCACGTCGGCTGCCGTAATCACGCGCTCCACGCCTTCCATTTCCAGCGCAGCCGTCGAATCGATCCCCTTCACCAGAGCCCGCGGATGTTCGCTGAACTTCATTGCCGCGTACGACATCCCCGGCACGGTAATGTCGTCGATATAGTGGAAGTCGCCCAGCACCAAATCCTTGCCGCGGTACTTCTCCAGCGACGTGCCGACTTTCCCGCATTGATCGTTCTTTCGCGGCTGCTCGCCGCGGCACACTCGGGCCAGTTCCTCGATCGCATCGACCACTTTCACATAGCCCGTGCAGCGGCACAGATGCGCCCGCAACTCGTGGGCGATTTCCGCCCGCGTCGGATTGGGATTTTCTTCGACAATCGAATGCCCGCGCATCGCCATGCCGGGAATGCAGAAGCCGCATTGCACGCCGCCGCAGCTAACGAACGACTGGGCAATCTGCTGCCGCCGCTCTTCCGGCAAGCCTTCCAGCGTGAACACGGTCTTGTCGGCGACCGATTTCACGTTCATCGTGCAACACAACCGCGGCTTGCCGTCGACCAACAGCGTGCAACATCCACACGAAGCCTGCGGTTCGCAACCGTTCTTGAGCGAAGTGAATCCAAAGTCTTCTCGCAGCACGGAGAGCAAAGATCGATCGTCAACCACTGCTTCCACTTGCCGACCGTTGAGCGTGAACGTCACGGTCTGAGCACCGTCTTTCAGCGCGCGGAAGCGGAAATGGTGCTGCTCATCAGGAACACCTAATATATTGAAGCCCTTAACTTTCCGCGATATTATAACAGTCTTCTCCCCCTCGAACAATCGTTTGCAGATGCCGTGCCGGACGAATCTTGGCTGGTACGGCTGCAAACCTTGCGCACAACCTATATGGCAGAACTTACCCCAGCACCTTTTGCCGATCTCGTGACTCGGCTGTACGAAGAGCCCAAGGCACAGGACAGTTTATTTGTCCTGCCACGCCGAAAGTGGTACGTCCCCGAGCCTGTAGGGCGAGATCTTACAGTCCGTTTTCACGGCAAAGTCGCTGGGAACGCCTCCGGCCCCGCCGCCGGTCCGCACACGCAGATGGCTCAGAATATTTTGCTGAGCTACGTGGCCGGGGCGCGAATTCTGGAGCTGAAAACGGTGCAAGTGAACGACCGGCTCACCATCGGCCGCCCCTGCATCGACATGACCAACGTCGGCTACAACATCGAGTGGTCGCAGGAACTGCTTGTGCCCGATTCCCTGCGCGAATACGTGGCCGGCGCGATGCTGATCGAAATGTTCCGCCGCGACCCGGCCTTCTGCGGCGATTCGCTCCTGGGCCCCTCCGGCGAAGCCATCTTGGACCTCAGCGTCGGGTACGATCTGGCCGGCATCAAAAGCGAAAAGGTCCAAAAATTCCTCGACGGCATGCGCGACGCCAGCGCTGAAGTGGAAAAACTTCGCGCCGAAATCCCAACGCGCTATAAAGTCGCACGCGATCTCAAATATCCCACGCATCTGTCGAGCACACTCACCCTCTCCACCTTCCACGGCTGCCCGGCGGATGAAATCGAGCGGATTTGCGAGTTCCTGCTCATCGAGCGCGATCTCGACGTGATCGTAAAAATGAATCCGCCGATGCTCGGCAAGGAGCGGCTGGAACACTTGCTGCACGACGAACTCGGCTACAAGGAATTGACCGTCAATCCCACAGCCTACACTTCCGGGCTGCAGTACGACGAAGCCGTCGGCCTGACCGATCGGATGATGAAACTCGCCGCCAGCCGCAACCGCCGCTTCGGCCTGAAATTCTCCAACACGCTGGAAGTGTTGAACCACCGCACCTTTTTCACCCCCGACAACAAGGTGCAGTATCTGTCCGGTCAGCCGCTTTACGTGATCACGCTCACGCTCACCGACGTCTTCCGGCAATCAGTCGGCCCGCACGTGCCCATCAGCTACAGCGCCGGCATCGATCAGGCCAATTTTCCGCACGCCATCGCCAGCGGCTTCGTGCCTGTCACGGTAAGCAGCGATCTGTTGCGTCCCGGGGGCTACGGCCGCATTTCCACCTATTTGAAAGCGCTCGACCAGTCGATGCAAAAAGTCGGCGCCAAAAACGTCAACGACTACATCATAAAAGTGTTCGGGCAGGTAGGCGTCGCCGAAGAAAAGGCCGCCAGCGATCCGCATGACAAATCGCCCGAGGCCGCGGTCCGCTGGGCCAGCCTGCTGAACAACACCATCGCCGCCGAAAAGGCCCGCAAAGACCCGCGCTACCGCGCCGAGAAAAACCGCAAGGAGCCGACGCGCATCGATTCGCACCTGGTCACCTTCGATTGCATCACCTGCGACAAGTGCCTGCCGGTCTGCCCCAACGCCGCCAACTTCACCTATCCCACGCCGGTCGTGGCGTTCGACTATCAAGATCTCGTCGTCGATTCCAAAGGCGCCATGCGCAACGGCGAAACGAAGCACTTTGAGATCACCGAAAAAACACAAATCGCCTGCTACTCCGATTTCTGCAACGAGTGCGGCAACTGCGACACCTTCTGCCCCGAGTACGGCGGCCCGTACATCAAGAAGCCCACGTTCTACGGCAGCGCGAAAACTTGGAAAGAAGCCGCCCCGCGTGACGGCTTTTACCTCGAGTGCGACAAAAGCACCGCCCGTATCCACGGCCGCATGAAGGGGTTGGAATACGAACTGGTCAGCCGCCGCGACTCCGGCGAATACGATTACCGCGACGCCGCCGTCGAAGCCACTTTCCGCGCCGCCGACCATTCCTTGGTGCGCGTCAAACCGCTGGGTAAACTTACCGGTGAATATTCCGCCGACCTGGGCGTGTATCACACGCTGCGCCATTTATTGACGGGCGTGCTGGATCGGCAATTCGTAAATCAGGTGAATTCCGCCGCCGGTTGCGAAGCGTATCTCGGCATCGCTTGACCATTTAGCCGCTGGGCTTGCCCAGCGCAAATCGGCGACTTACGCTTCCTTCATGCAAGTCACCATCACCGCCGTCGGACCCGATCATCGCGGTCTTTGCGATCCGATCATCCATTATGTGACCGGCCAAGGGGCGAACATCTCCGAAATCCAGATGTACGACCACGACGAGGCGGCGCTGTTCGCCATGTTCTGCCGCGTCGAACTGGAATCGAAGCACTACGGCGGCCTGAAACCCGCGATGCACGAAATCGGCAAGCAAAACGGCCTATCGATCCGCGTTTGGTCCCCGGAAGCGCGCCGCACGAAACCACGCCTGGCGATCTGCACTACCTATCGCCCGGAGCCGGCGCTGGCGCTATTGCGCGCCATGCGCGACGGCCAGGTGCCCGCCGAAGCCGCCGTGATGATCGGCAACCGTCCCACGTGCCGCAATGTGGCCGAACAATTCGGCATCAAGTGGGAAATGATCGGCGACGCCAACGGCAATCCCGACGATGAGAAATTAACCTCGCTGTGCGATGAGCACGACGTCGATTACCTCGTGCTGGCCCGCTACATGCGCATCCTCTCGCCGGAGGCCTGCTGGAAATACGCCGGCGGCCGCATCATCAACCTGCACCACGGCCTGCTGCCCAGCTTCCCCGGCATCCATCCGTACAACGAAGCCTATGCCAGCCGCATGCTCACGTATGGGGCCACCTGCCATTTCATCGTGCCCGATCTCGACGCCGGAAATCAGATCATCTACCAATCCACCTTCACCGTGCCGCCGGGCATGAAGCTGGATGAAATCATCCGCCGCGGCCAGGAAGACAACGAGCCCCACTGCCTGGTCGAAGGCGTCCGCCGTGTCGTGACCCGCGAAGTGCAATTGCACTTCCACCGCGTGGTAGCAAGAAAGCAGTGACCGGCGTGCTGCGATGATGCGAGTCGCGAATCGATCTAGTATCTGTTCCAGAGCGATGCTAGTCTGCAAGGAGCGACGCATTTGACCGCCACACTCTCTTTCCACGATCAATCCAGTGGCCCAGGTTTCTAACGTCAACCCGATTACCGAGCACAGCCGATTTCTGGTGCTCTACGTCAGCAATAGCGGCGGCATGCCGCGCGGCTAATCTCATGCTCGTCGGGCCGCTTTGCGGTCGCGGTCTTTCGGCGGTGCTTGCTGCGCTGCGTGCTGCGCCGCCCTGCGGAACTTCGAAGGTCACCCATTCAATCAGCCTCTCAGCGCACACATGTCAACTCTCTCACTTACTCGCTGGACGACGCTGACCACTGCGGCGAAAGCCAGCGCACGCCTTCCGCTGATCGACGCCCTGCGGGCGATCGCCGCCAGCACCATTGCCTGGCATCATTTCGCCCTGTATCTGTGCGCCTTGTCGGCGTCGGCCAGCTTCGGCATGCTCGACTGGCTGCGCGACTACGGCCGCGCCACTCCCATTTTCTTCGTCGTCGGCGGCTTCGTGATGGCCCAATCCATGTCGCGCCGCGAGTGGAACCTGGCGCAGGTCGGCCGCTTCATCGCGCATCGTTACTGCCGGCTGGGCTTGCCGTATCTGGCCGCCATCGCACTGGCCATCGCCGCTTGCGCCTTTGCCCGCGGCACCTTGCCCGACGATCTGGTGGGCGAACCCCCGACCCTCCCGCAGCTCGTGGCGCACTTATTCTTCCTCCAAGACATCCTCGGCTACCCGTCGCTCTCGGCCGGCTTGTGGTTTGTGTGCGTCATTTTCCAGTTGGGCCTGATCTACGCCGCCATGCTTTGGTTGCGCGATGCGGTTGCCCGCTGGCTGGGCAGGCCCACCCCGGATGAATCCACCGCCGTGCCGATGCTCGCTGGCTGGGCGCTAGCCATCTCGTCGTTGTTCTACTTCAACGTGCACCTGCGGTTCGATGTTTGGGCGTGGTATTTCTTCTGCCACTTTTTCCTGGGCGTCATGGTGCACCATGGACTGCGCGACCGAAAATCCGGCCTCGCATTCGGCCTGTACGTCGCGCTGGTGCTGGCCGCCTTGGTCTACGAGTGGCGATTGCGGCTGGCAACTTCGCTCGTCGCCGGGCTGGTGCTGTTCGCCGGCGGCAAGCTCGGCATCATGAAGCGCTGGCCCTCCAGCCGCGCGGTGCAATACCTGGGCCGCACCTCGTACAGTCTCTTTCTCATCCACTTTTCCGTGCTCGTCGTCGTCGCCACGATGTGGGCCCAGCAAGAACGGACGACCCCCTGGGACGTCCTCACAGTATGCTTCGCCGCCTACGCCGCCAGCCTGGTCGTCGCCGATTTGTTTTATCGGGCAGTCGAAGTGCCCACGGCGCGACTGAGTCGGCGACTGGCTTGATCGGTTACATCGCCGGTTGCGGCCCGACGCGGAATTTTTTCAGCGCCAAGATGCCCCACGCCACGAAGACCACCAGCGCAACTGCCTGCGCAATCTGAAACGGCGGTTCGTTCTGCATCGGCGCCAACTCATGCAGCGCCGGCACCTTTTGAAACGATTGCACGATCAGCACCACAAAATTCAGATACTGAGCGACAATCGCGGTCACCACATAAATCCACCGCCATTGGCCGGCCATCTGCTGCGCGTACCGCGCGTAAATCGCTATCGGCAGCACGATCATCGATACGATGCCGATGGCAATGCCGGGACTAAATCCGCCCGGCGGAATGCCATACGCCAAAAATCCAAACCCGGTCAGGCTGGTGAGCACGGTCAACGCAAGAAATAGCGCGGTCATTCGGTCCAACCGCCGCGCCTTGATCATGCCCACCATCACGACAAATCCCGCGGCGATTCCGATCAAACTGATTACGACGTGAATCAGCGTAAAGGTGGATAGTGACATTTTCGACTCCATCAAATGTCGAGGTTTGTTACACCCCATTGAGTGTCGGCCCATTCTACTGTGCGGGCTTGCCCAGAAAAGCTGCCGATATAATTCGCTGGCTCAACACGTGAAATGCCCCAGGAGGTTTCTATGCCACGCGCAGTACGTTTTCATAAGACCGGCGGCCCCGAAGTTCTGCAAATCGACAATGTCGAGGTACCCGCACCGAAAGCCGGCGAAGTGCGAATCGCCGTCAAAGCTCTCGGCCTGAACCGCGCCGAAGCCATGTTTCGCTCCGGACAATATCTCGAGGATCCCAAACCGCCGGCGCGGCTGGGCTACGAAGCCGCCGGCACCGTGGAATCGGTCGGCCCAGGCGTCACCGATTTCAAACCCGGCGACGCAGTGAGCACCATCCCCGCCTTTTCGCAGAATCAATATGGCGTCTACGGCGATTTGGTACTCGCCCCGGTGCACGCGGTGGCCAAATATCCATCCTCGTTGTCGTGGACCGAGGCCACCGCCATCTGGATGCAGTATCTCACGGCCTACGGCGCGCTGGTGGACATCGGCAAACTCGCCGCCGGCGATACGCTGCTCATTCCCGCCGCGTCGTCGAGCGTCGGCCTGGCCGCGATTCAAATTGCCAATAGCGTCGGCGCCACACCGATTGCCCTGACGCGCAAAAGCAAGAAGCGCGATGAACTGCTGAAGCTCGGCGCGAAGCATGTCATCGCCACCGAAGAGCAAGACCTCGTCGCCGAAGTGATGAAACTCACCAAGAATAATGGCGCCCGCGTCGTTTTCGATCCCGTCGGCGGCCCGACCGTCGCCAAGCTGATGGCCGCCATGGCCGACCACGGCATCCTCTTTGAGTACGGCGCGCTCAGCCCCGAACCCACCGTCGTCGGCCTGTTCGACCTGTTGGGCAAATCCTTGACGATGCGCGGCTACTTGCTGTTCGAAATCGTCGCCGATCTGGAGCGCCTGAAGCGCGGCAAAAAATTCGTGTTCGACGGCCTCGCCTCCGGCAAACTCAAGCCGGTGATCGCCAAAACATTCTCCTTCGACCAAATCGTCGAAGCCCACCGCTACATGGAATCGAACCAGCAAATCGGCAAGATCGTTGTCACCGTCGGATGAGTTGATTTATCCGACAGGCTTGGCCGGCGCCCTAGGCGCAACAGGCCAAACAGCGTTAGCAGCAGCGCGGCGATAATCGTCACGCCGCAAATTTTTAGCGAGCCAGTGACGATCGCGTTTTCCGTGCCACCCGGCGGCGGAAACTTTTCGTTGGTCGTCGGCATCAGCGGCGACGATGCACCGACAAACGCCGCCACCACGCCTGCGCCGCCGTTGGTCCACGTGCCGATTTGCAATAGCGCAAACCACAACCACAAGGCCCATCGGCTCAACGCCAATTCGCGCACTAAGAAGCCGAATGCCACCATCAGCACGCCGTTGGCGGTGAATTCGATGTGCGCCATCACGATGCCGCGAAACCACGCCACGGCCGACGGCGGAATAAATCCGACGCAGCAGCCGACCAAAATCTGAAACACCCCCAGCACCAACGTCCAACGCCGGATAGTCTCCTTCAAATTGTCGTCGGCAACGGCCACGAAAACCTCCTAACAATCGGCGCCCGCCGTTATTTTTGGACCACGTGTTTGCCCAGAAACTCGCGCATCAGCTTGGCGATTTCATCGCCGTTGGATTCCAGCGCGAAATGCCCGGCGTCGATCAGGTGAAAATCCACCGTTTTCAGATCGCGCTTGTACGGCTCCGCGCCCGCCGGCGGGAAAATTTTGTCGTTCTTTCCCCACACGATCAGCATCGGCGGCTGATATTTGCGAAAATATTCCTGCCAACTGGGATATAGCGGCGGATTGCTGCCGTAACTTAGAAACATATCGAGCTGAATTTCGTCGTTCCCTTTCCGATCCAACAAAAACTGATCTTCCGCCGCCCCGTCCGGGCTCACCAGTTCCGGGTTCTTTACGCCGTCGGTGTACTGCCATTTGGTCGCATCATAAGTGAGCAGCTTGCGCAGGGCATCGCGTTTCTCCTGGCTCTTCGGATCCTTCCAATATTCTTTGAGCGGCTTCCAAAAGTCATTGTCGAGTCCCTCGTCGTAAGCATTCCCGTTCTGCACGACGATGGCGCTCACCCGATCCGGATGTTTCGCCGCCAGCCGATAACCGACCGGCGCACCATAGTCCTGCACGTACAGCGTGTATTTCTTCAGCCCCACCTTGTCGGTGAATTCGTCGATCACTTTCGCCACGTTGTCGAACGTGTACTCGAACTTGTCGTGCGGCGGCATTGAGCTATGGCCGTAGCCAGGATAATCCGGCGCGATGATGTGATACTTATCGGCCAGCGCAGGAATCAGATTGCGAAACATCTGCGAACTGGTCGGAAACCCGTGCAACAATAGCAGCGTCGGCGCATCTTTCGGCCCCGCCTCACGGTAAAAGATGTCCAGATCGCCGACCTTCGCCGTCTTGTAATGCACATCGGTCGATTCTTGCGCCAGCGCCGAATTGATCAGAGTCAGGGTCGATCCCGCGGCGAGCAGAAAAACCGTCAGAAAGAACTTCATCGTGCGGCGAATCATCGAATCTCCAATCTGAAGTGAAAGCACTTTCCGTTTCGTGGTTATATCATGCCCTGCACGGCCTCATCCGTCGTGAGCACCGCGTTGGCCAAGTATCCGTAATTGACGAGCGCTGCCTTATAGCCGTCGCCCAGTTGTGGATGCCGCGGAGCAGCCGTTGCATCCTTTACCACCGCGACCTCAAAGCCCTGCTCCAGCAATTCGCGCAGATGGCTTTCAACGCACAGGTTCGCCAACATCCCCGCCAGAATAATTTTGTTGATCTGCCGCTTGCGCAACTGCAGGACCAGGTCATTCGTTTGCGGCCCCCAAACCTTGTGCGGACTAACAACCACCGTTTTCCCGTCTTCAATAAACGGCTTGTATCGCGGGAGCCAGTCGGCGCCGGAGCCGGCAAATCCCTCAAGACTTAACGGATCGGGACGAAAGAATTCCTTGTCGTCCAGCATCATCTTCTCTACCGCCCCTCCATACTGCCACGCCTGGTCGAAGGGGTAGAGATAATGGGGCGAAATGAAAACTTCATAGCCCCGTTCTTTGGCCGCCGTGAACAGCCGCGCCAGATTCTCGACAGTGTGGTTCTCTTTAACACTGTCGCCCACCAATTTCCAAGACACCCCCTTTTCACTCAGCACGTCATTCTGCGGGTCGATGACCACCAGCGCAGTATCGCTATTACTAAATTTCATTGAGATGCCTCGTCATTTCTTCTTCCTGCCAGACGATTTCGACCGCAGACTCTTGACTTCCGCCTCCAATTCCGCAATCCGCGCCTCCAGCTTCTCGATCACCGGGTTGATCTGCCGCAGCGAATACCGCTTGTGAATGTGCTGGTGGCAGTTGATATCTAGCGCCGCCAACGTGAACACAATCGCCCGCTCCACTTTGCCGGGATAATCGGGATCGGACAGTTTCGCGACCAGTTCCTGGTCGTCCTCCACGACCTTCGCGGTGCCCCACAGCTTGATCCGCGTGCTGGTGGTGTAATCCATCAAGTAAATGAATGCCTTGGGATTTTCCTGCAAGTTGCCCAGCGTGATGTACTGCTTGTTCCCGCCGAAGTCGGCAAACGCCACCGTCTTCTCGTCGAGCACCTTCAAAAACCCCGGCGACCCGCCCCGATACTGAATGTACGGCTGCCCGCTGGAATTGGCGGTGCCGAGATAGAACATATCCAACCGCGCAATGAATTCCGCCAACTCCGGCTCGATGGTGGTCTGCCATCCGTCGCCAAGTTCGACATTCGCGTAAGCATGGCGCGACCCCTTGGCCTCCTGAATGGCCTTCACCGCCGCCGTGAACGCAACATCGCTGGGATAGGCACGCATAGTGGACTCCTTTGAGACCACCATTGTACCGTTGCAGTCCAGTCCCAAACCTTGATTGCGCCTACGTCGTGTAGAGATTCACATTGCTCGCCGTGCGCCCGGTGCCCGATGCCTGGAACCCGAAAGTCACTTCTCCTCCGGGCAGGATCGTGCCATTCCAGGCCGCCATCTGAATCACGTAGTGCGTGCCCACGTGACTGACGATTACCGCGTTCCAAATGTTCACGATGTCCGCGGCCAGGTCGAACTCCAGCCGCCAGCCGTTCATTTTCGTCGCGGTGACGTTCTTGACCGTCACGTTCATGATGAAGCCGGCGCCCCAATCGTCCCCCTTCGTGAACGTGGCTGCGCTGGAGGTCGAAGCCTGATCGTCATCGGTTATCGTGCCGGTTCCAGTCCCCGAGGCGATGGTTGCGCCGGTGGCGTTGCTCAAAACCACGCGGAATGTTTCAGTCCCTTCCACCAACGTGTCGCCGCGCACCGCAACGGTGATCGTCTTGCTCGTCTGCCCCGCCGCGAAGGTCAACGTCCCGCTGGCAGCGTTGTAATCGCTGCCGGCGGTCGCCGTGCCGTCGGCGGTGGCGTACTGCACGGTCACCGGGCTTGTCGCCGCTTGCGAAAGCGTGACGGTGAAAGTCATGTTCACCGTGCCGCTGTTTCCCTCGGTCACCGTTGCATTGCCGATCGATATCGTCGGCAACGGCGGCGGCTGATCGTCGTTTTTGATCGTGCCTGTCGCTTGCGCGGTGGCGATCGTCGCGCCGGTCGCAGACGTCAGGCGAACTGAAAACGTTTCGTCCGATTCAACCTGCGTGTCGCCGGTGACCAGCACGTCGATCGTTTTACTGGTCTCTCCCGCTGCAAACGTCAGCGTTCCGCTTTTGGCCGTGTAGTCGCTGCCGGCAGTCGCTGTGCCGTTGGCGGTTTGATACGCGACAGTCACTGGCCCGCTGGCCGCGGCGCTCAACGTGACCGTAAAGCGCGCCGTGGTCGTGCCGCTGTTTCCTTCGTTGACCGACACATTGCCAATCGAAACGCTCGGCGGCGGCGGCGTAGCGGTGTCGTCGTCGGTAATCGTGCCAGTTGCACTCGCCCGGCTGAGCGTTGCCCCGCTCGGGTTGCTCAATTGCAGCGTGAAAGACTCGGTCGATTCCATCACCAGGTCGCGCACCACCGGCACGGCGACGGTTTGCGAAGTTTGACCGGCCGCGAACGTAATCGTGCCGCTGGCCGCCGTGTAGTCGCTCCCCGCCTTGGCGGTGCCGTCCACGGTCGCGTACTGCACCGTGATCGGCTGCGTGCTGGCTTGCGAAAGCGTGACGGTAAAGACGGCGCTGGTCGTGGCGTTGCCGGCGCCGAAGGAGAATTCGATCGGCGTAAGCTTGCTCACCTTGTTTTGGTTCACCGTGTTCCAGTCGTCGGCAAGAATGCCGCCGGTATCGCCGCTATTCGGATTCCACGACCAATAGGTCCAACTGATTCCTTGCTGACCGGCGGCCAAATCGTTGGTGCCGTTGCCGTCCAGATCGCCGGCCAAATACGCCGTCATCTTGTCGAACCATTGCTGATCGCTCGCCGTGGCCAGCTTGCTGCCGAACTCGCCCAGCAATACCGGCGCAGTGCCCTGGCGGAACAAATAGCCCCAGTTCTTGTCCCACACGCTCGGCAAGTTGTTCGGATAATTCGGATCGCTGAACCACGATTGCTGATAGACCGACGCAGGATAATCGTGCGCCGAATAAACCAGATGCCCGGCCAGATTCAGACGCACCGGGCTGGCGCCGGCATTGGATAGATTGCCGCCCCACCAATAATTGCCCGACGACGCCGCCTCGACCCCCTCGACGACAATCAGCCAATTCGGATTCACCGCCAGAATGGCGTTGCCCGCGCGTTCGGCCGCCAATCGCCAATCGTTGGCGCTGCCGTCGCCCCAAGTCGCCGGGCCATGCGGTTCGTTATGCAGATCGCGCGCCGATGACCGTCGGGTTGCCCGCGTAGCGCGAAGCCAGCATCGTCCAGTCGCTGATCCAGCGGCTTTCGCGGATACGCCGAGTCGTACCACAAGCCCGTTCTCATTGGCGCTGTTGCCGGCCGACGAGCGATGATGATCGAGCATGATCCGCAGGCCGATCTGCCCGGCATAATCGACGATCTTGTCCATGATCTGCAAGCCGCTCAGCCCTTGCAGGTCGGGATTCTTCGAAAAGTCGATGCCGTTGGGCGTGCTGCCGGCGTCGAACAATTGATCGGAAAACGGCAGGCGAATCGTGTTGAAGCCCAACTGCTTCATCTGATCCATCATCGACTTGTAGCTGCGCGTCCACAGCCCATGCGGCGCATAGTTCGTCGTCTCGAAGCCGAACCAATTCACGCCGGCGATCTTCACCACCTGGTTGTTGGCGTCGAGAATCTGATTGCCGGAAGTGTGAAAGTAACCAGATAACGCTTGTCGTCGAAGGATTGCCCTCCGTCACCGTCACATCGCCGATCGTGATGCTCGGAAGCGTCGGCGGGGTGGCGCCGCTGCCGTTGAGCGTGAAATTGTGCGGCGCATCCGTGCCGCTGCCGGCGGTGAATCCAAACGAGATCGTCTGCCCCAGGGCGATCGCAGCGTTGTAACTGGCGTTTTGCACGACGTAATGATTGCCCACGTGGCTGACCACGACGGCATCCCAGATGTTGTTGATCGCCCGGCCGTAATCGAACTCCAGCTTCCAGCCGTTGATCGCCGCCGCCTGATCGTTCTTGATCGCAATTTGTCCCTGCAATCCGCTCCCCCAGTCGTTCACGGTCGTGTACGTCGCCGACATCGTGAGGCGCGCTTCGAGCGATTCGATCGAAAGCGATGAGTAACGTGAAATACGGGGTGATGGTTTTGTGTCGCGCGCGAAAGTTTTTGTCCACCGAGAAAACAGCGGATTCATAGAATTTGCCCCAAGAGGTAATACGGCCAAGAAAAGCGCGGCAACGCCAACCCCATCGACGACTACGGGCGGCTTGCAAAGATGGTGCGTGGCTCGAGCGACGAAATCTCGCAAAGCCGGCGAACTAATTGGCGCGAAGAAGAATTCTCGATACCGGCGCTACAATCGGGCCAATGTCATCGATGCGCAACAACGGGGAAAAATGGAGACAAGCCCGACAGCGATCGTTGCTACTTGGCCGCAACCGCGCGCCAAGAAGAAACCAACAAAGCGAGGGTGACGGGACTTGAACCCGCGACCTCCAACGTGACAGGCACTCGAAAAAAGCCCGCCAAAACTTCGTTCTTCCCGAAGGATAGAGTGATTTTATACTTTCGAATTGCCTTGGCAAGTGTTCGCAATTGTGTGCAGTTTTTCCCGGCAATTCGCAGTATCGCCGAGAACAAAACGGTAGTTTACCGGCTCGCAAAAGAAGCCTGCCGGATCAGCTAGACCAAATATACTCTTTCGCGGCGAAGGGCTTCCCGATGGCGGCGCGCCAGTGGCTGACTTCCAATGTCGGCGCGGCTACTTTGGCTGACCTCGTTCGCCGCATCATCTTAGGTTTGCTTAGCACGAAGGTGGCTTAGATGGGGAGTGGCCCGAATGGCGAGGACCACTCTATAATACCCCCCCGTCGGATTCCTAATGGTGGGGAATGGCAAACGCCAAAATCATTGGAAGGGTGAAAATGCTGCCCGGCAAACTCAAAACTGTGAATGAAGCAATTAAAAAATCGGACCGGAGACTGCGGCCAGCTCTCTACACGATCGTTGCATGCATCGTGATAGTGGCCCTCGGCGCGATTTTCAAAATGTCCTTATCCGATATGGTCATCGCGGTTTTGGGGGTACTATTTCTCGCGATGATTTCCGGAATCGTTGCAGCGTCGATTAGCAAATTCCCAGTTTCGCTTCAGGTCGTAGTTCAGATCAGCTTTGTGGGGATTATCCTGTTTTGTCTGGTTCTCTTTGGTTGGTTCGGTTGGATAAAGTTGCAGAAATTTCAGAAGGACCAATTGGGAGCACCGCCGCAACCTGCTGCGGCGGTCGACAAGATTATTGTTCGTCCACAGATTGGCAGAAAGTATTTTGAAAACATCACCAAGTCATTCGACCAATCGGAGAAAGGTATTCGTCAGAGCACCGAGCGATTGATTATCAAAGCGGCGTTAGTCGCGATTAGTAGCAAGGACGACGATTGGCAGTCTATTGTTTTGACGAATCAGGATTTCGTGCATGAACTCACAAGCGGTGGCACGTACTCGTTGGACATCGGGTCGATTGCACAGCACGGACCAGATTACGATCGCGTGGAAACACCGCTTGCGTCGTATTTTGGATGGGTTGAGCGATTGAATGACGCGCACCGATTAGAGTTGGTCACATTACAGTGCAAAGCAGATCCAAGCAGGCAGTCTTTCCACGTGCAGTTCACTTTGCCTGAGTTGCAAAACGGCGACAGGCTTGTCATTTGTGTTCAACGGCGGCCGGGCGCTAAGCCTGCGACTTTCAATCAGGACGACACATTTGCCTTGAATAAAACTTAGGTAGTATTGTTTATGATGAAAATTGGGGCTGTTGTATATCTCGTTGTGTTTTGCGCCGGATATTCTTTGGCGCAAGATGTAGCGCTTATTCACGGGGTAGTCTTGCGCGAAGACCTGAAGCCGTTTCAAAATCCAATTGATCTTTCGGTTATCGCTAGCCGTGCCGAGGACCCAAATCCAATTCGTGCAGTTATCAACGGAAGCACGTATGAGGTTCGGATCCCTGCTTACCGCGCGACAGAAAGATCAATCTGGACGATTGAATTCAGCGAAGGCACGTGAGCTGCTGTTGAAAAACTGATCCATCGATTATGAAGGTCTCAACAGCCCGAGGAGGGCAAGGAGATCTTCAGGATGACGACGAAACGTAGGAAGCGGCACGGTCCGGAGCAGATTGTCAGAAAGCTGCGGGACGCCGATGCGATGCTGAACGCCGGGCAAGACCTAGCGGCGGTGTTGCAGGCCTTGGAGGTGAGCGAAGCGACGTACTTGCGTTGGCGGAACCAGTACGGCGGGATGAAGGCGGAGGAGGCCAAGCGGCTGAAGCAGTTGGAGGAGGAGAACAAGCGTTTGAAGCAACTGGTGGCCGACCTGTCGTTGGACAACCAGATGCTCAAACACATCACGGAGGGAAACTGGTAAGCCCTTGCCGGAAGCGCGTGGCGGCCTGTGAACTGCAAGCAGCGTTCCAGGTGTCCGAGCGAAGGGCGTGCGAGGTGTTGGATCAGCCGCGCAGCAGTCAGCGTTACCAGGCCCAACCGCGAGACGACGAGGCAGCTTTGACGCGGCGAATGCGGGAGTTGGTGTGCCAGCGACCGCGATTCGGTTATCGCCGGATCGGCGCCTTGCTGCGCGGGGAGGCTTGGCGCGCCAGCGACACGCGAGTCTATCGGCTGTGGCGTCGAGAAGGGTTAAAAGTACCGCGAAAGAGACGGAAACGCCGGAGTTTGGGAATGAGCATCAACGGCTGTCAGCAGCGCCGAGCCGAGCATCAAGACCACGTGTGGTGCTGGGATTTTGTGTTCGATCGCACCGCCAGCGGCAGCACGCTGAAGTGGCTGTCGATCGTGGATGAATATACGCGGGAATGTTTAGCACTGAAGGTGGATCGCAGCATCACCAGCGAAGACGTGATCGACACGCTGGCGGAGCTATTCGCCATGCGGGGCGTGCCGAAGTGCATTCGCAGCGACAATGGTCCGGAGTTCATCGCCCAGGCGATTGGGCGCTGGACGAAGCAAGTGGGGATCGAGACTTTGTACATCGCGCCTGGCAGCCCCTGGGAGAACGGCTACGCTGAGAGTTTCCACAGCCGGCTGCGGGACGAGTTGTTGGCGGTCGAGATGTTCGAGAGTTTGGCGTCGGCCCGGAAGCTGACCGCCACTTGGAAGGAGGATTACAACCATCACCGGCCGCACAGCTCGCTGGGGTATGTGACCCCGGTCGAGTTCGCGGCCCGCTGTGCTGCTCCGCTTCGGCCTACGGCCTACGCTCCGCAGCACAGCGGAATCACCCAAGGCGTACCTTCATAACCTCTGGTACAGGAAATCAAAGCAAGTCACACGAGGCATCCCGGTTCGATTACGGATATAGCTGGGCCAGCAAGCGGCGAAACGGATCCAAATGTCTTCGTGTATACGGTCGACAAAGTTTTGTTGCCAGAAAATGGGCCACGGGGTTATAAGCGTAATATCGAACAGTTGCTCGAATATGAACGAATCTGGTACGACCGAACGGGCCGTGGCGCTTCGGCATCTCAGCTAAAACGAGATTACGAAGGCAAACTATTGCATTTGCCGGACATTTACGATCAGCAAGATATTCGCGAAATTTTTGGGACTGCTCCAAACGCAAGCACAAAGCGTGAATTGCTTTGGAAATTGCGATGGCAGGTCTTCAATCTCTACAGCGTGCCATTGCCAGAGTATGCGACTCAGAAGGTTCGCAAGTCCACTTGGAGTACAGAATACATTTCATTGGGAGGAAGCCCAATATCTGCAACGCTGGAGTTCAATTGGACCAGCGGTATATATTCGCTTGTCGACCAAAAGGCTATCGGAACGCTTTCGGACGTGTACTACAGTCTTGAACCATCCGGCGACATAAAGATCACCGGAAGTTGGTCATTGAGCGGTACGACTGGCGATTTTGTGTTTCGCATTCCAAAAAACAACCCAAACACCCTTTTGGGCGAATGGACGCTTGGCAAACGTCGCGGACGGTGGAATGGTGCACTCGTCCAGTAACCGCGCGAGATTGAAGTCAGTTGGCGAATCAGTCCTCTAAATCCGCCGGCGTGGCGTTTTGCGGGCGACGAGGTCTTTGAGGACTTTGGCCGGGTGTTCGAAGCTGGCTTGCAGGTTCATCGCGGCGATGGCGAAGGGGTTGCACCTTAAGACCTCGGCGGACATTTCTCCAGCTTTACAATGCATTATGGCGATGTGCAATATTGGGATCCGAATCGGTTCAAATCTTCGATCGATCGAGCAGATCGCCAGAATGCCAGAATTCCAGTACTAGTATTCCGAGAGTCGCCAGAACCACGGGCCGGGGTTTTCGGGCCGGAAAGCAACCACGGATAACTTTTCTCGGGCGCGATCCAATGTCCTCTTTGCAATGCAATGGCCGTTGATTGCCTCATCCTGAATCTCTTTCGCCGGTTTTGGGCCTTTGGTCAATGCAGACTGAAGAAAATTCACAGCCTTTTCTAGCTCCTCCGCAGGCCGACCTCTTTGCTTCCGCTCAGGTGCCAACGCTTCATTGACGGTGATTGACACAGGCTCAGCTAACCATTCCACGCAGGGGACTGTGCCGGTATGGGCCGACGTAAGGCGAAATGCCAGCCCCGATTGATCATTGCCCAAATTGTTTTTGATCGGCAAAAAGAGACGCCTCGTTTCATCGACTTTGTCTTTTGCCACGGCCCACGCGCCTTGCGCAGCAGCAATGAACGCCAAACTCCCCATCGCTCGGTACACAGCGGCCCCCTCGCCCTTGCGCAAGTGTGTGATGGCAAGGATTGCAATGCCTCGGAGTGCTGCCATTTCGGCAAGCGGCGCCAACACAGCCCGCACTTCCGAATTAATATGAGAATCCGTTTTGCCCAGATATGCTGATATCGGATCAATTATCAACAACCGACAATCGGAATGCTGTTCGAGCGACTGTTCAAGCACTGTCAAGTCTCGCTGCAGATCGAACGGCCGCTCGTATTGCCCGAGAGTATCGATATTCTTGACGGCTTTGAGAAACACAATTTTCCTAACATCGGCCTTCGCGGCGTCGAGGCGCGGGCGAATCGTGTCCGCCAAATCATCCTCAGCTGATAGCAAGATCACGCTCCCACACGGCGCGAGGTCCGAACAATCCGGCCACTTACAACCAGTTGATACGCGCGCCGCGATGTCGAGCGACAAAAACGATTTTCCAAGACCGGGGTCGCCCGCGATTAAAGTGAGCTTCCCGAGAGCAATGCGACCAGACCACAGCCAACGCACTTCTTCAGGCTGAACATCGGCCAGATTGACAAGCACCGGCGAACGAAGCCATTCATCGCCAGCGCCGTTCGAAAATGCGCTACCATTTCCGCTGGACGGGCTGGCGTCGCCGGAGGGCTCATAGCGCGCCTTGAAGTCGTGCCAGGTCCAACTGCATGAATTGTGATGGCAATGAGCAGTGATTGCGCCGCTCGCGTGCTTTACAACGAATGCTGATCGATCGTGATGGTCACACATCGGGGATGTGCGAAATATCCAACGCTGCCCAGTTCCCTGCCGGCCATGCCAATCATGTGGGCCCTCCACATCAAGATTATGCCGCGCGATGAACGCAGCGACGTCGAATGAACCGCCGGACTTTTCATGTCGTGGTGACCCGTTCTGGGCCGATCGCGGGTCGATCGGTGCCTCGGCGGCCAGTTCTTCAAGGTATTTCCGGGGAACAGGCTCTAACTCGACCGGCGCCGAGAGAATTCGTGAGATGCGGTGTGGACGATCGGGGGTATTGTCCCCCTTGCACGCAGGCGTGCCATAGAGTTTCCAAATCCGTGCGGGATTGTGAACTGTCGTATCGACCGTTACCGCCGGATCGTTGAAGGTCGCCGCCAAGACTGACAGGCACTGCGACACTAATCCTCTGTCGGAAACCGGCAGGTCGATTGGGTAGAGCAAGTGAGCGCCGTTGCCGGAATCGGCCACGATTGGCTCGGGCCAATCACACTGGCTCAAATGGGCTTGGCATCGCCGCGCCCGTAGCAATGCGGCTTCATGTTGCCCATCGCTCGACGAGATGCCCGCAGGACGAACGGGATCGAAGTCGACCATAAGCCAGCGCCGAGCAATAATGTTAATGTCGGCGGTCGAATCGCCTAGGACGGCAGAACGTATGCGATTCGCGGCACGTGCCAGCAGCTCTGGATCGACTGGGTTAAGCGTTAGATAAATTCCTTTGGCTGACCGAATGTTTTCAAGCGATTCGATCAGCTTGGCACGGTCGTCGAAATAACCCGTCGCCGTGACCCGCCGCCGCTCGCCAGTGAGCACGGCGTCCAACGCGCGTAACTCTGTCACTTGCCCATCCGGGAGTAACAGATTAAGTGTACGGGTCACTTCAGCATGATCGAACAGCCCTGGGCTTCCGTTGTCATCGTCGAACATTTTTGGTACTATTTGATTAAGGTGTATAGCCTATCGCGAGAGCGCCCGGTGATTCCTCGCCGGGCGTTTTTGTTAGTGGAGCGATGGGGAATCGAACCCCACCGGAGAAGGTGTATAGCCTCTCGCGGGAACCATCCTCGCCCCATAGCGATTCAGATTCCGGCCTTCGCCAGCTCCTGTTCAGCCCGTGCGATCGATTGCTGCCGTTGATGCGGTGTGCGGACCGGTGGCGCAGTTCCATCGCGGGCTGCGGTGACAGCGGAAGAGAATCGAATCACGGCTTCTCGGCTTGTATACCGCCGTCCGCCCACTACAACCGTTTCAAGTTTGATTCCCCGAACCCCGCGTAGTCTCCAACGGTGAAGTGTTGAGACATGATTGCGACTCGGGAGCATCCGGGCAATTTGGGTAAACGTGAGCAACTGTTCCCCGTTCATGATGTCGACCATGGCATAACTCTCCGTTTGTAGCATTTATGAGCCAAAACCATTCCGCCCGCTTATGTAATACCAAGTGCGTGCAAAGAAACCTCATTCGACGCATCATCCAATTCGGATATACGAGCATCTGAAAGTGCCATCGCACGCGCCACGAATAGATGCAGACAATTATCGCGGCGAACGTGCGTCGTCGTTAGCGATTCAACATCGCCGATGAAAGAACATACGCGCTCTGCGTTCAGCCGACCGCGGGTTGGAAGAAGCGGCGCGTAGAGGATCGCGAAACAGCGCTAGGAGCAGCAGGCATACTAGATTCGAGAATCTGATCGCCTAATATTTCGGAACACTGGCATCCATCGCTGCCACGTCATCACTCGGCAACTTAGATGTTCCGATATTGCTGGCGTCAGGTATCTTCACACGATCGCGCACTGCAATGCGGAATTGCTCAACGCGCGGATCATCGCCCCATGTGTCGTGTGCAACAACGACAAGCTGATTGACAAAGTGATGCAGCGTATAAATGCTGATCTTATCTTTCGCGATCCTCGATCGCAGCAGCCGTGTCGACAACTTTCACAACCTGCTGCAGCGCCTCAACCATGATTTTCGCTGCATCGGCAACCATAGCTTGTTTTGCTAAATCACCCGGCGCGGCATCAGCAATTTCGCGTGTGAGACCATACATCTTGATGCTCTGACCTGCAGCATCGCGCACCAGTGCCAATTCCTCGAACAGATGAAACTGATCGCTAGGTGGCATATCCAATAGCGCATGCACCGCATCGCTGAGCGTTCGCGTCAGATATCGTGAGTAGAGTGGAGGCATGCGATATGCTAGGCGTGCTGAACTGCGCCCGTTGAAAATTGGATGTGGATCGTGATTCCGACTGCCTTTGCCCCTCATCCGCCGGCCACCATGTTTGCGGCAGTATTTGCTGCCTTTTAGACGCCAATGCTTGCAGCGCTCACCGGTGCGCTTGCGGATCGTTGCACATTGATAATGCGGTGGCGCACGACCACCATATTTGGCGAAGAAACTATTGCGTCGATTCGCAGCAAGTCGTTTTTCTGATACGATCACTCAATACTCTGCTGACCGATTGGTGCTTTCAGCGCGGGGTGATAGTGTTGTTCAGCCATCGGAACCAAACATTTGGATAAGCATAACGATATCTGCGTGATCGCTGTTGCCGCCTGGTACAGTTATACCAACTGCTCGTCCAATTCCTCACCGGCTGCTGCACTGCTCACAGACCTGCAAAGAGATGCGATGCTGCCGACGCGGATTCTAACACCCGGCAATCGTTGGTTAGCACGCGGTATCGGAAGTGCGTTCTACATCTCGAAAAGTGGAGCGCATGCTTATCGAAGCAAGATAACGATGCCCTTCGAACCATCTGATATTATGGTTTTATCGCTTCGATTTCTCGATCGCGGCCATCAAATCTGACACATCAAAGTTGAAGTGCCACAAACCCGAGTCGAGCACCATATCCGCACGAATCGCTAAGCCAATTCCGGGAGCTCCCATACTGCTAAAAGAATATGTGTTTATTCCGACGATTTCTCCACCCTCGTTAAGCAACGGGCCGCCACTATTCCCATGATTGATTGCCGCATCTGTCTGAACATACAGACCGCCGCGCTTTCCTGAAACGATGCCTTTCGTGATCGTGTGATCGAAAGTGATGTCCATCCCGGGCACGCCTGGATTGCCAACCGCCACGACATCTTCTCCCTCTTGAACACTGGCAAATGGCGCAATTGTGCCGAGAGTTTGCAATTCACTCGATTCGACTAGCAGCAGTGCCGCATCGATATCGGCATCGCTCGCCATTGCGGCAATTCGTGCAGTCAGGATATCCCCACTGTTTGAAACGACTTTGCAAGTTTTGGGATAGCGACCGTTGCTAAAAATTGCCGGCTTTCCCATATCCAAAACATGCTTATTTGTCGCAATCAGATGCCGACTTCCATTGCTGGATATAACAAAACCGGTGCCTTGTTGAACTCCGTTCGAAATATTCAACACGACTTGCACAACACTGCGCTTCGATCGCTCGGCAACTTTCACCATCCAATTGCCGGTGGTTAATGATGCAGCTGCAGGAACCGAGCGCGGAACTTCTTCTACCTTTGGCCCATCTTTCGTTTGATTTTGGATAGTCCGTTGATTCGTCAGAAAAATCACCAAAATAATCAAAATCAGCAATCCGGCAGTTCCCAAAATCCAGCCGGCGTAGGACTGTGACCCGTTTGAGCCAAGCCGACCAGTTGCACATACGGGAAGAGAATCGCCAGGAACCCCGGTCGAAGGAAGCGGAGGGGGAGCCGTTGCGGTATCGTCCTTTCCCGATGGAAAAACTCCAGCGACGGAAGACGCAGCCATCCAGCTACCATCAACTCCATTACGAACTCGCGTATCCGATTGGATCCGACCTCGAGTGGCAATCTGCGTGAGTTCCTGCAGCGTCAGCGGGCCTATTTCTCGCGATCCCGACCAATAGAACCAAGTTCGATGCATACGCGCACCTACTGCCATGATTCAGATGCAGTGACCGAGTATCTGCCGCGTGCTAAGAAAAACCCAGGCGTTTGCTTGACTACCCCGGACGGCCGGTGTGTAATCTACAATTCTAGCCGTACGAGGCACGGCCGCAAGCAGGAACGGGCGGAGGCGAGTTTCGATCTCCATTGATCGCCTATTCTGCTATTCATCATGGCCGCAGTCGCAAAAACTCATCATGCAATCCCGCTGAAGAACCGGGTTACCTGCCCGCATTGTTGGAATGTGTTTGCAGCAGAGCAAACGCTATGGATTGCGCAGCATCCAGACTTGGTGGGAGACCCGCGTCTCGGTGCTGATCAACCGCAGCGGTTTCTACCGACGCGTTTTACTCTGAGCGGCGCTGCAGTCGATGCGAAGGGCTTTGAATGCCACGGTCTCGCTTGTCCCAAGTGCCATTTAGGAATACCCCGAGCCTTGCTCGAGATGAAATCGGTGTTCCTCTCAATCCTTGGCGCTCCTGCATGCGGCAAATCATATTTTTTGGCGTCGATGACTTGGCAGCTCCGCCGTTTGTTCCCCAAACAATTCGGGCTGGCCTTTGGAGATGCCGATCCTGTCGCAAATCAGGTGCTCCATCAATATGAGGAATTACAGTTTCTCAATCCGAACCCGGATGCGCTGGTAAAAATCGAGCCCACCCAGGCAACTGGTGACCTGTACGACTCTGTTTCGTACGGCGGGGAATCAGGAATAGTGCGCTATCCGCGGCCGTTTCTGTTCTCGTTGCGCCCGTTGGAATCTCATCCCGGTTACGCAACCACAGCGCACGTCGCGAGAGCACTGTGCCTGTACGACAATGCGGGAGAAAGTTTTCTACCGGGATCTGACAAAGCCACCAGTCCTGTTACCCGTCACTTGGCTCTTTCCCAAGCGCTTTTCTTCTTGTTCGATCCAACCCAAGATCCACGATTCCGGCAAGCTTGTGATGGCAAAACTACCGACCCGCAAATGAAAATGCGGACCACACGGCTAGCTCGTGAAGCACCGGCGCGGCAGGACACGATCTTACTCGAGGCCGCCGCACGCGTGCGCCGCTATGCCGGCCTGGGTCAGAATGCCAAGCACGCGCGTCCCTTGATTGTCGTCGTTACAAAGTACGATGCGTGGTCGAATTTGCTTGGGACAGCGCGGCTCGACGACCCGTGGAAAAATCCCGGACATGGAAGTGTCGCACAATTGAACCTACAAGAAGTTGATTTGCGTTCCGAGCAGTTGCGGAATGTATTGTGGGATTTGTGCCCCGAGATCGTTTCCGCAGCTGAAAGCTTCGCCAATGAAGTGGTCTATGTGCCGGTCAGCGCAACGGGGCGTGGGCCGGAACTTGATCCGTCGACAGGCGCAGACGGTATTCGCCCACGCGATATGAATCCAATGTGGGTTGAGGTGCCGATACTCTACACTTTGTGCAGATGGATTGGCGGACTAATCCCTTCCGCCAAACCCAAGCCGCTTGATGGCTCACCTTCCGGATTGCCACCCCCATTGAATGGGCAGGCGTCGATTCCGTCGCGAGAAAACAGACCGCCGTCAAGAACGGAACAGTCAGTATGAGTCAGGAGTTGATTTACACGGCAGCGCCGCAGGGCCTTAAACCCGGCAGTCGCGGCTTTTGTACGGTCGCGGCCACGGCTGGCATGCAAGCCAGCTTAGTGGAACGATTGGAGGCACTCAGCGCCTACCGCCATGTTTTTCCCCCCAATGATCCGAAAGAGCCACAGAATCCTGTAAGTCATTCCCACCTGAAATTGACAATAGATGGTCGACGCCGCCATGTGCTTTCTCGTATTAGCGCTGCGGGCCTGAGTTATACGCAGCGCGCAAACCTCTTTGCTCATCATCTAGTGCTTGATACGGTGGAAACGCCGGCCGGTGGGCCTGCATGGCTCCTCTCGCAGCCGGGTGTGATGGAATCCGCCTGGAAGAACGATCCGCAAACTTTACCACCAAGCCGTAAGGCATTTGTGGGCGATACGAGTGCCGCCGTGTGCCGTAAGTGGCAGGAACTGACTGGCGACGCGGGCTGGGGCGGCGTTCTTGCCGAATCCGCAACCAAACACGATGGCGCGGGAGCGCTCGTAGTTTACCGTCCCGGCATGGATGTTTTGCCACTCGTGGCGGAATCGCTGGCGCTCTTGCCGCCGGACGAGCGCTGGGACGTAACGTTTAGTACGTATTACACAAAATTGCCACCAGGTATTGAATGCCGCTGGCGCTTTGTTTTGGAAGACAGCCACGAAGCAATGGCTCACCACTCATCGAGCATTACAGTGATCGATCTTTGCAGCCCGCTCGACGCGCCTGCCGAAACCCCGTGGGTCGAAGCAGCTCGAACCGGATTCCCACCCCAATTAACTCGGGCAATGCCCACAGAACGTCCGGGCGCATCCGCAGAACTGATGGAGATTGAACTGTCGCAAGACGAAGCGGGGCAGCAACCCACACGGGAAGAAATTTTCATCAAGACGCTCGACAGACCAATTCACAGCCGAACGGGCCAAATAGCGCAGACGTATGACGGGGGCATTCCGCGAGGCCCCGCAGTCACACGGACAATTCCTCCCGCAATCCCCCCGGCACTTCCTGTTTTTTCCTCCCGGTCCGACCTCAGACATAGCGAGCGTTCGGCTGTGCCGTGGATCATCGCGTGCATTGCATTCCTGCTAGTTGGTAGCGCGGCAGTTGCCGCGGTTGTCTTTTGGAAAAATAGCGGGGACAAGATGACGGAGGAAGTTGCACATCAACAAACATCTCCGGTGCCATTGAGCGGTCCGAGGAGTAAAGAGCAAGTTTATGAGCCGAATCCGAAACAGGAGCAAGCAGGCAATGCAGGGCAACAAACTGAAGGGCAAGCTACACCGCCTCCGGATACCAATACAACGATTCCTGGACTGCCGGACTCGAAAGTTCAAAAAGGGCCTGACGAGCACGCTGTTGACGAGAATCCTTCACGCGGTTCCTCGCAACCCGGCACGGTGAGGCCTGAGGCTGAGCAGGTAGAATCCGCTCATCGAGATCCACTTGAATCACTTCGAAAGATCAACGCTTTTCCCTTATTGCGATGTCCTTTTCCTAATGAGGGCGCCGCAGCAGGCGCTGCTTCTTATTTAGAGCCTCAACCGATTGGACAGTTCTGGTGTGATGCATCGGCGCTCGATATTGCTTTGCTTGGCCTAGATGTCTTGTTCCCAAAATACAAAGCGACCGTTGAACCTATTGCGCCGACCCAGTCGGATCCGTCGGTCAAATGGAGGGTTTCATTGCACAAACCGGCAATGATGACTGAAAGTGTCCCGAGCCCAATCGCTGATATCTTAGCTGAGAACGGAACATTAAAGTTTGTTTGGCTACCAGCATCCAAGAGTTTTAAGGATATCAATCAAATTCGAAACGCAATCTTAAGGATTTCGTGCCGCGGGACCACAGAGCCAGTGGAAATTCAGCTTCGTGCACCAATCGAAGAAAAGCCATTGGATTGTGATCCTAAGAAAAATGGCGATTTTTCGACGCGTTGCTGGCCAAATCCCAAATGCCCTGATGTAGATCTGCCCGATTTCAGTCTCATTCATCTAGAAATTCCTGCCGACTCAACCAAGTCACTAAATGGGCTTGTCCGGCTTGATCCAGCCAGAACATCGACGAAGTTTTTGTTGGGAACTGAACCTGACTACAAGATGATCGTTGAGGTCAAAATCCAGGAAGACAACAACGTCCTAGAAATCGGTTACCACACGGAAGGCGATCCACAAAATGGCAAATTAGTTTACCCAAAGCTCAACAAAAGCAAAATTGACAAGTCTTTAAAGTCCAGCGCCGCTAACCAGATTCCTAGAATTCGGCAGCAAAAGTTGACTACCGACCTTCTTCATGAAGTCAACGACAAGTTGGACGAGGTCCTCGGAATAATTCGGCCGTTCGAGTCCCAATACGCTTCATCAAGAGGCCCTGATACACAAGCAAATCTGATGGAATTGAAGAACTTTGAAGAAACGATAACCAATCTGAAGGGCGGCATCAGTACACTGCACGCTCCATTAAGCGCGTTTGAGCGCGGAAAACTCGAATTCACAATTTTCGCTGAGATCGGTCAAAGAAAAGTGCTTTTGGTTACGGCAACTGCTAACGTTAACACTCAGTAGTGCTAGAGAGAATACAATGCTTGACTACCAGCGAATCGTCGACGATGTTCGCAGTTCGTTGTATGCATCAGGTCCAGGTGCAGCGGACACAATCCGCATGTCAACTGCGGATTATTCGCTGGCGTGCGACGAAGTGAACCTGCGATTGCGGCATTGCGGTGAACTGCTAAAGGCCGGTCTCCGCACCCAAGCTATACAGCAGAGCGAGATTGAACCTAACCTGCTGGATGTGGTTTCGACACTCGACTTTCCTGAGCGCGATTATTGGACGCAACTGTGCGCGCAATATGGAGTCTCCGTTCCTCCGCCGCTGATGATGGACGTTGCGGCCGATCTGAACGAGGCCTACGCCGTTGAGCAGCCAATGGAGACACTGCTGGCACGCCATCGCCTACTTGCGCTGGCGCACAGTCCATTGAAGATGCGCATTAAAACAATGCGAGAATTAGCGCAGGTCGACACAGACAACCCCATTTGGCGCGAAGACTTAATGGTATTCGAGCGTGAGCGTCAAAAGGAGATTCAACGGGAAGCCAAGGATGCTGCGAATGCCGGCGACGTCGTTGCGGTTGTAAAGCTTGATAAGGAATTACAACGCTGCGAATGGGTTGAAAGTCCCGCGCCCACGCTTACCCATTGGTTAGCGGAATTGAGGCAAAGACTCGTCGACAAGCATGCACGTGAAGAGCTAGGGCGGATCGAACAGGAGCTAAGCCGGGCCTCTTCTACGGGCGATGTCGAGCACGCTAGAGAATTGGCCGATCACTGGAGTGAGATCGCAACCAGTCTCAATTTGCCGGAATCCGATCCGCTCTGGAATCGAGTCGCGCCAGCGTTCCAGTGGCTCAAGAACGACGACGAAAGGGCTCGGCATCAGCAGGAGCATGATACAGCTGTCTCGGAGTTGCAAGGAGCGCTTGATGATAACAAACCTCCGATGGTTCTCGAGCGATTCTATCACGCCGCCTTCTGCGATGGATTTGAAATCCCGGCGGCGCTGAACACTCGGTATCGAACTCACATTGCAAAGTTCGAGTCTGCGGCTCGGCGTCGCAAGATGGCAATTATGGCTGGCGTGTCTTTCATCGTTCTATTCGTTACAGCCGCCATTGTCACTTTTACTATTCGCCAATTGCACCAAAGCGAAATAGAAAAACATGCTGCCGCGCTTGGAAAGCTCGAGAGTGAGGGTAAATGGATTGAGGCACAGCAGTATGTAACTCGTCTGAAATCTGCGTCTTCTAATGTCCTCACAGCCCCGGAAATCGTCGACCTAATGACTCGATTGGAAGGCATTCTGCAGAATGAATCCGATCGCCGCCATGCATTCGAATTGTCTCTCAAAACAGCACGCGAGTCAGCAGAAGAAGCAAAGGATTGGAAGACTCTAACGCCTGCCCAAAACGCGCTCGCTGAAGCAAGGCATTTGGCCAAAACCGATACCGAGAAAGCGGAAGTGAAAGAGATCGAAAAACGTTTGAAGTCGTTAGAGCGCGATATTCAGACGCGCGATGACGATCGCTTCACAAGTGGATTAGTGGACATTCAAAATGCTTTGCTGCAGTTGGAATCTAATGCATCGCTTTCGCTCGATCTAAGAACGGAGTCGTCAAGCAACCTCCGTAAGCAAATCCAAACATTAAAAACAAGCAATCTAAAGGTTACTCCGGCGTTGCTCCAACAAGCAGATTCGCTCTTGGCGCGATTGGCCACCATCGACGAAGCAGCGCAAATCGAACAGCAATCAAACAATGACCTTAATAAAGTTTCCACCGCCGTCGGAAACGTCGAATCGTACCGGTCGGCTTTGATGGATTTTGCGAAATTGCATCCGCAATCATCGCACAGCGCCGATTTTCGGCTTGTTGCGGAGGAAGCGCCGCTATGGGCAGGCGTAGCTAAATACAACCAATTGGCTGCCAACTGGAAACGTAAAGACTTTCAAGCCATCGATCCTAAGATGGCAAAGGAGATGTTCGACACTGCCAAAAGCATTCTTGGATCGCTGCCGGATTACCCGGGAGTCGAGGCATTCCGCGAACGAATGGCGTACTTGGAAGCGGTAGCTCGAAGAGTCGACGGCACTGGGGAGAGTATTCAAACCAAATTGGTCAATCAATTTAATCAACCGTGGATGGTTGGAGTATGGATGTTAGAGATGCATGGCGGATCGCGCTATTATCTGCAAAGCAAACCAGAGTTTCGGGATGTTGCCAGAGCATTCAAATATGTCGCCGATTTCGATATGTCGCAGAAGACCGGTAGCGCAAAGAGCGCTGATGTCGCGTCGCTCGACCGCGCTCCCCAAGTGACCTTGGCTACAAATGCATTGAGCTTGTTGCAAAAGATTGATGAAGGTGTCACCGAACCTCGTTGGGAAGGATCCTTTTGCGATTTGATGCAAGCAATTTGCGATGATCAACAAACCGACGCCTTGCTACGCGTGATACTGCTGCAACAGGTGATCGAGATTGGCCGTCAAGGCAGCAGCTGCTTGGAAGTGGCGTTCGAACCACATCGCAAGTACTTAAATAACGCGAAGCTAAATATGTTCGCGAACTGGCTCGATCCAACCGACCCAGAGGGCAAAGCGGCCCGCGAACGGGCACGATGGACCCTGGAACATCTACCCGATTTAAAGTCAGCCAGAGACAAAGCGATTAATCTGTGGCGATCATTGTCGCGGCCGGTTGGTGTTGTTCGCACCTGGATCGGATGGCTCGGAAAAGACAGCGCAGGACAGTGGCAATGCAGGCTAACGGGTAAAGTGAAATCCGCGGGCGACCTGGTGGTTGTCTACCGAAACTTGACGAATAACCAAGTAAACTTTGATCGCATTGCCGAATGTCAATTGGACAAGATTGAAATGCTGCCCGGCGCGTCGAATCAAGCGCTAAAGGAAGGGCGACCGATCTACCTGATTGAATCTAGTCGAAATTAGAGCTTCCCTGCAGCGAGGACATAAACCATGGAAACACAGTTGTACATGCGGGTGCGCGGTCGAGTGCTTGGACCCTATGATCAAGAAAAACTCCAGGGACTTGCGCGGCGCGGACAACTGAGCCGAATGCACGAAGTGTCTCCAGATGGGGTTAGTTGGGTCCGCGCGTCAACATATCCGGATTTGTTCACTGGAGAACAAGGCGAACTGCCGGCATTCGCTTCAGAGGTTTCAAAGGGCTCGGGTAAGTCTTCCACAGGCGGAGATGGACCATCGACCGGGGATTCCGGATGGCAACCATCGTCTAATCTGGGCGCGCCACCAACTGCTGCCAGCTCGCATTCGAAATGGTATTACACAAGCGGCGGGGAACAGCGTGGGCCGGTTGATTTTTCAAATCTTCAAATCTTGGCTGGCCTCGGTCAACTTAACCCTTACGACCAAGTATGGGCCGAGGGGATGGCGACTTGGGTACCTGCAACGCAAGTCCCAGGGTTGGTGAAACCAAATGCTTCACAGGATCCCAACCGGTCAACGCTGGAGGCTGCGAAGAGCTCGCGTCTGCCCGATGGATTGTGCCGTTCTGCAAGTGATTCTCGCGGATGGGCAATGTTCATCGCCTTCACCATGTACTTGGACGCCGTGGCCAGCACGGTATTTGGCATATTGGTAGTGATCGCAGGGGCGCGAGAACATAACGCAGGATCCGTTGGTTACGGGATTGGCTCTCTCGTCCATGCTCTAGTGGTCATCGTTGGTGGTGCCTTGCTGTCGACCTATGTGAGCCGTTTGGGGAAGCTTCGCTATACGCCGAATCCTGAAGTACTAGAGAGCGCGCTGGATGCTCTGCGGAATTTTTGGATTTTCGTGAGCATGTATCTCATCGTTGTGTTGGCACTGATCGTGATCGGCGCGATTGCGGTATTTGCTTACGACGTAACACTTCCGCACATTTCGCTATGATTTTTTGGGGCGTTTGAGGGGGGAAAGCCGTGGACGGAAAGACGTTGTTGGTCGTGATCGGCGTTGCAATTGCGATGGTTGCATTCATCGTTTTTCTGACTGATAACCCAATTTGGCAGGCTTCCCACCGTGCCAACCTGGAGGCGTTGCATACGACCGCAGACGATACGAATGATCGCAGGCCGTTACCCAAACCGATCGCATCGGCCGAACCAAGTTCGATATTACCGAAAAACGGCATGTCCGCAGCCAGCGGTCCTGTGGCGACAAAGCCTACCGAGACGTCGCAACCAATCGTCCCTGTAAACACAGCTCAACCGGCTGCGACGTTGGCAAGGATCGAGATTCCGCCGAAGGACGTGGCACGATCATCTCGATTTCCTTCTAAAGAAGGAAGTAACAATAAGTCCTCTGATGAGAAAAAATCGACGCCTCCGAGCACGAAAGCCAGAGAATTTCGTATGTGGACAGCCACTAACGGATATCAAGTGGAGGGTCAATTCGTAAGTAAGAGCAACGACGGCGTCGTTTTGAAACGCACCGACGGCAAAACAATGACGGTTCAACTTTCACTTCTGTCGCAAGCCGATGTGGAATATCTCAATGGCATGCAAAACGGGGAAACTAATCAACCAAGCGAAGAGTCTGATTCCAAAGTGCGGTCAAAGATCGATCTTAACGCATCGCCTCTGCCCCAAAAAATCACGGCTTCAAATGTGGAGCAGGTGGCGAATAGTCGACGAACTGCGAAAGAAGCTTTGCAGGTTTACGAAACATTCCTTGCCGACGATTCCATTCCGGACGAAGCAAAGATAACTGCAAAAGCTCGATTTCCCTACTGGCAAGCGTTGGCCGCAAAGGATTTTGTAAGACTAGGAATAACAAATTGGGTGTCACGAGACGATGCCCAAAAGGCACAGGACGCATCAATTCAACTCATCGCGCAAGCAATTGATTTGCTCAAGACCGGGAAGGATGTCGAGGCGCGAAAAAAGCTCGAGACGGCAAGAGCGCTCGATCCTGATGCGACTCAGGCGAGTTTCATATTGGGTTTATTGGAAGCTCTTAAGGATCGAAACTATAAGCAGGCCAAGCCCTATTTCGTGGAGTGCATTTTCCGCGATTCCCAAGACGTCTGCGCACTCAATAATCTCGCACTCTTAAATGCGCTCACAAATAACCACGCTGAGGCAATTAAGAATTTTCAAGCGGCGTTATCCTTGAATTCGGCGGTTACCGAAGTCACGCACAACTTGCGCAGGATTTTAGACCAGGCGAAATCGAAGAACATCACAGTAGCGGCCGCCTATCTCTCGTCGTACAAGGGCTTGTACGATGGCCTCGAGCAGCGCGATTCAAGCAAATTGGACAAAACCGGTTGGTTGTACATGCTTCCAGCCGATTTACTGGCGAACTTTTCAGAGTTGTCATCAAGCAACGGCGTGTCAGTGTCATCGCAGTGGATCGAGGATCGAGCCTGCCGATTCTGCTATGGGACTGGAAAACTGACGTGTCCAGACTGTCGAGGTCGGGGGAAAGTTACTGTGACGACACGAGAGTTTAGCGGCAACAATCCGTTGACAGGCCTACCGATCTATAAACCCACCAAAGTTGATAAAGACTGTCCCAGATGTGCAGATGGTTACATTCAATGTCCAAATTGTTCGAGCGGCATCGATCGCACTTTGCAATAGCGGGCATCGCGGCAATTCATCTTGCTGTCATCCAACCTGCTTCATCGCCTGAGCCGCTTTCGCAAAATCCGCTTCCGCATAAGTGAGCGTGATTTTGGGATCAGCATGACCGAGCACTGTTTGGGCAGCCTCTAGGCCAAATTGAGATCGCAATTTCGTGGCGGCAGTATGCCGCAGCCGGTTCGCATGCCAGCAGTGTTGATTGCGCCATTCCCTTGCTGCCAATAGGCGGCGATGTTTCTCAGCATCACGTTCGTCAACTGGCAACGCATTCAGTTGATATCTCGGATTGCGAAGTTCGATGGGCATTCCAAAGGCCCACTCGCAGGCCCGTCGAATGGCGCGATTGTATGAATCCTTCACGTAGCTTGCACCTGCTGACCGCTTGGGATTTCGGCTGCGATGTGTGCCGGGACGATTGCCGTAATGTAACGGCGTTCGTCGCGACTCATGGATGAGGGTGCGGCGTTTGCGCTCGCTATCTGCTGGCGTGAAACACAAAGTGCCTTTGTCTCGCAACATATAAGGGCGCAGTACGCTCTGTGCTTGTGGCCCGATGAAGATCCGCCGCTCCCGGCCATGATGCTGCGTCTTGTGAGATTGGGGTCGATAGATCCAAACATCTCCGCTGGTATTTACGTCGCAGGGGCGAATCGAACAGACTTCGCCAGGCCGGCAGCCAGTTAGCCGTTGAAACCGCACCATGTCGGCCACGACGGGAGGTAGATGCGGGATGGTTGCGTCGATCACTGCATCAGCGACTGGCAGGACCGGAGCAGATTCGCGAGCCTCGGTGCGACCAGCCCGCAAACCGTCGACCGTGACCAAAGCCTGGAAGACCGTTGCGGGAATCAGCTGTTCGGAGACCGCCCATTTGAAAACCCGCTTGATCTTGCCGATGCGATGGTTGATTTGATTGCGGCAGATCCCATCGCGGATAAACCGGTGTTGAATGGCCTTGAGGGCCAGCGGGCCAAAGTCGCGAGCCAGAGTGTGCCCGTAAAGTTCCTTAACCGGCCGCAGCGCGTAGCGGAGATTGTTGACCTCCTGCGTCGGGCGACCATCTTTACGGTAGTGCAGCTGGGCGTGGCACCAGTAGCGAGCCAGTAGCTCGGCAACGGTCAGATCGAAATTGGCATCGACATACGCCAATTGGCGGCCAGCTGCGAGCCATTCGCCGATTTGCCGATCGTATTCGATGCGGCTGGCCTTCGTGCCATAGGCGCCCAGATAGACGTCGTGCCCGTTGAGTGTGACGACAGCCTGGCCGGTAGCGCGATGCTTCCGGTATTTGGGAATGCGGTCGGTGACGTTCGACATGTTGCACCTCTCTTTCAGGAAACGCAAAACGGTAATTACCGTTTTGTTTCGGGAAAAACAGGCCACACTGCCGAACACCGACAGGTAACTTAACTTGGAGTTTTGGCGAAACTTACGATCGAGCGAGGGTGACGGGACTTGAACCCGCGACCTCCAACGTGACAGGCATCGACTACGAAACCTGAAAGTCACGTTTTTCTCGGCAAATGTTGTCGATTTGTCAGTCTAGTTGTGGAACGTATTGGAGTCAAATGGAAGGTTTTGGAAGTCCTTCCAGGGACAAACAGGGACAAACTACCGTTGGCCAACATTAAGGAAGCCGTATAAGCCGTTTAGTCTCAACCTCCTCTACTTCACCCGGACTAAATTCCACGAAAACGTGGCCCATTGATACGGCACTCTTATTTGGCGGAACGACTTTGCCAATTCGTTGATCGTCCAATCTGACTACCGTATCGCCATTTGTTAAGCGACGGTGGGCTTTAGAGTCATTCCAGTTCATTTTCACGAAGTCGATCGCAAATTTGATAGCCTCTTTTTCGGTCTTAAAACGCGGACCAGGGATAAAACCGTATGTTGACGTTTCAACCTGTCCAACTTGCGGAGCTTGGCCAAATCGGATTGGTCCAGTGCAAAATGCGATGTATTCAAAAGTTTCACCATCTTCATTCAGTACCGCGTGAGCCTCTACGCGGAATGATTGCCCATCATGCTGAAATAAGCCCATTTTTTTCTCCTAATAGTGGCGGTTTCTACCGGTATCCTTTGATCCATTGGCCTTTGGCTTTGCTGGGGCCGCAGAGGGCCGTTCTACGGCATCCGGCCGAATCCCTAGCTCGCGTAGCACGTCGCCGGCAAAACGCCGCTCAGGGCGTTGTATTACGACTGAGGCCAGCTCATTTAGGAATTCGGGGAGTCGCATGACGTGCCTGTTGCAACTTCGATCGGAAGGGCGATAAAATCGCCGCTGTCGCCGGCTTCTCCACGCCGGGGCAACTCTAAATCGCGCACAATTTGCTGTCAAATGCACGGTTTGCACGGTTTCCTCTGCACGAACTCTGCACGCTAATCCCGGAGTAATAATTCGTGGCTTGCTGCGCTGGAGCGCGGGAATTGCAGAACCCTCTCATTTCATTGACCAACGGACCCCTGATTGGTACGGTACCCCTATTGGCTAGACCCCATCGCGTATAAACGGAGGGCAACTGCTATGGCAAATGTCTATGTCGAACCAGAACCGAAGGGCCGTCCGGAAGGTAGCGCAATCACGCATTATGTTTTGGAATACGCACACGGAGCGCGAGTAACGAACACTAACTACCCAACACAAGCCCAAGCTGTTACTGAGGCTAAGAATCTCGGGCACAAACCGCTTATTGCCCGAGTCAGAAATACGGATAAAGGCAATCCCGACCATTGGCGAGCAGCCTAGCTCACTTCTAGCAGCCGTTTGATCGTCATAGGATAGAACCCGTTGGCCCTTATATCCGCCGGTGGCGCTGCTCTGATTCGGCGTGGTTTTGTTGGTCTGGTTTTTTGTCAATCTGCTTCTCGGCAACGTCTGGCCTAATCCCCAGTTCGCGCACCACGTCTTTGACGAATCGCTGCTCGGAGCGTCCTATTACGACGGCGGCCAGGTCTTTTAGGAATCGTGCTAATCGCAAGATGGGGTTCTCTTGCCGGGTTTGCTGTTAATCTGCAATTAGTCAAACGGTTGTGCGGCCTGACTTGCTTTGATTTCCTGTACCAGAGGTTATGAAGGTACGCCTTGGGTGATTCCGCTGTGCTGCGGAGCGTAGGCCGTAGGCCGAAGCGGAGCAGCACAGCGGGCCGCGAACTCGACCGGGGTCACATACCCCAGCGAGCTGTGCGGCCGGTGATGGTTGTAATCCTCCTTCCAAGTGGCGGTCAGCTTCCGGGCCGACGCCAAACTCTCGAACATCTCGACCGCCAACAACTCGTCCCGCAGCCGGCTGTGGAAACTCTCAGCGTAGCCGTTCTCCCAGGGGCTGCCAGGCGCGATGTACAAAGTCTCGATCCCCACTTGCTTCGTCCAGCGCCCAATCGCCTGGGCGATGAACTCCGGACCATTGTCGCTGCGAATGCACTTCGGCACGCCCCGCATGGCGAATAGCTCCGCCAGCGTGTCGATCACGTCTTCGCTGGTGATGCTGCGATCCACCTTCAGTGCTAAACATTCCCGCGTATATTCATCCACGATCGACAGCCACTTCAGCGTGCTGCCGCTGGCGGTGCGATCGAACACAAAATCCCAGCACCACACGTGGTCTTGATGCTCGGCTCGGCGCTGCTGACAGCCGTTGATGCTCATTCCCAAACTCCGGCGTTTCCGTCTCTTTCGCGGTACTTTTAACCCTTCTCGACGCCACAGCCGATAGACTCGCGTGTCGCTGGCGCGCCAAGCCTCCCCGCGCAGCAAGGCGCCGATCCGGCGATAACCGAATCGCGGTCGCTGGCACACCAACTCCCGCATTCGCCGCGTCAAAGCTGCCTCGTCGTCTCGCGGTTGGGCCTGGTAACGCTGACTGCTGCGCGGCTGATCCAACACCTCGCACGCCCTTCGCTCGGACACCTGGAACGCTGCTTGCAGTTCACAGGCCGCCACGCGCTTCCGGCAAGGGCTTACCAGTTTCCCTCCGTGATGTGTTTGAGCATCTGGTTGTCCAACGACAGGTCGGCCACCAGTTGCTTCAAACGCTTGTTCTCCTCCTCCAACTGCTTCAGCCGCTTGGCCTCCTCCGCCTTCATCCCGCCGTACTGGTTCCGCCAACGCAAGTACGTCGCTTCGCTCACCTCCAAGGCCTGCAACACCGCCGCTAGGTCTTGCCCGGCGTTCAGCATCGCATCGGCGTCCCGCAGCTTTCTGACAATCTGCTCCGGACCGTGCCGCTTCCTACGTTTCGTCGTCATCCTGAAGATCTCCTTGCCCTCCTCGGGCTGTTGAGACCTTCATAATCGATGGATCAGTTTTTCAACAGCAGCTCAGGCCCTGCGCTGAATATCCAGCGCGTGTTATGAATCTAGGTAATTGCGGATAGTTAGGCAGAGGGGTACGATTAGGGACTTGTACCCAATCGTGTTTGGCTGAGTACCCGCGATGCCAGTTACCAAAGCATTATTGGTCAAGAGCCTATCGCTCGACCTCTCCAATTTTCGGATGCCGAAGCAGGCGAACGAACTTGCTGCGGTTCGTTCGATGATCTCGGTCAACCAGGAATGGTTCTACGCGCTCGCCGCAAGCATCTTGGACGACGGTTATCATATTACCGAGAACATTCTGATTCTCAAGTCGGGCGCTAAGCCGGCAACTTACTCGGTCAAAGAGGGAAACCGCCGAGTTGCCATTCTAAAGCTGGCGATTGGTTACATACGGCGCAATACGCTGGACCTACCGGCTGATCTTGAAGAAAAATTTGCGAACGTAACCGACAAATGGAAACGGGCAAACAAGCGCGTGCCTTGCGCAATCTACAAAGCAAGCGACGTTGAAGTTGTTGACCGAATTGTAACCCTGACCCACGGTAAGGGTGAGCGTGCCGGACGGGATAAATGGAAACCGGTTGCCCGCGCTCGTCACAACAGGGCAATGAACGGCGCTAGTGAGCCTGCGCTTGATTTACTGGAATCCTATCTCAAGCACGGCGGCAACCTCACGCCGCACCAAAAAGAGCAATGGGGCGGCGATTATCCGCTTAGTGTGCTTGACGAAGCAATCAAGAAACTTGCTCCGCGATTTGAAGCAACTAGCTCACGCGACATGGTGAAGAAGTATCCGAACTCGATCAAGCACAAGCGCGGTTTGGAGTCGATGCTTCACGATATTGGTCAAGAAACTTTTGGCTTTTCGGATTTACGCGATAAGACCAAGGATGTCGTCTTGACGAAATATGGCATCCCAGCTATTGATCCGACTGGCAACGGGTCCGGCGGCGGCGGCGGTCAAGCTGGGGGCGCAGCCGGTGGTTCATCTAAAGGTGGCACTGGGTCGGGAGCAGGCGGCGGCGGTTCTACCGGCGGTACTCAGGGTAGCGGTAAGCCAAACGCTGCGCCGATTACATCGCAAGCGGCCGTAACAGATGCGTTGAAGGGGTTTCATCCCAAGGGCAATAATCGCGGCAAGGTCGTATCTTTGCTCGACGAATTGAAGGGGCTGAAAATTGTAAAGTTTCCGCATGCGTTTTGTTTCGTGTTGCGGAGTATGTTTGAGATTTCTGCAAAAGCATACTGCTTGGATCATGCTGGAACGCCTGGCGCACCGAAAGCGACGAAACAAAACGGAGAGGATCGGTCTTTGGTAGACGTTCTACGTGACGTTACTACTCACCTGACCAAAAACAATACGGACAAAGCCATGAAAAAGGAATTGCACGGTGCAATGACTGAATTGGCGCTGCCGGATGGGTTTTTGTCAGTTACATCACTCAATCAACTTATTCACAGTACGCACTTTTCTGTTGACGAACGTCATATTTGCAAATTGTTCGCTAACATTTTTCCTTTGCTCAGGCAAATGAACGTGTAGTCATTGAAATATCCAGGGAGGGCAACTCGAAAAAGAATAAAAATGAATCGCTATAAGTCCCCGTTGCGCTATCCCGGCGGTAAGCAACGACTGGCACCATTTATTGCCGAGATAATGGCAGAGAGCAATTTGGTTGGCGGCGAATATGCCGAACCGTTCGCGGGTGGTGCCGGCGTAGCGATTGAACTTCTGCTAAACGGTACAGCAAGTCGGGTGCATCTAAACGACAAGAGCTTACCGGTATATTGCTTCTGGCGGTCAATTCTTACCAAGACCGCTGAGTTTTGCACTCGAATTTCTCGCGCTTCTATGACGCTTAAAGAATGGCGGCGTCAGAAGGAAATACTCAGACACCCGCACGATCATATTCAACTCGACATCGGATTCAGTTTGTTTTATCTGAATCGGTGTAACCGGTCGGGAATTCCAACAGGCGGCATGATCGGTGGAGTCGATCAAACGGGCAACTGGAAGATGGATGCTCGATTCCCACGAAACGAGTTGATTCGGCGTATCGAACTAATTGCAGAGAAACGCAAGTTCATATCGGTCAAGAATTGGGATGCCGAACAATTCATCAAGCAGTACATCCCGAAATTGCCACGAAAAACGCTGGTCTATTGTGACCCACCGTATTTTCACAAGTCTGAGCGGTTGTATCTGAACCGATACACGCCAGAAGATCACGCTCGATTAGCGCGCACCATCCAAAAGCACATTAAGCGGCCGTGGCTAGTCTCATATGACAGTGTGCCGCAAATCGTTGAGCATTACTCAGAGAGACGATCCTTCACATACGATCTACAATACAACGCAGCCAGAGCGTACAAAGGCACAGAGATATTTTTCTTTTCCGACTCTGTAAGAGTGCCAGAAACCTCAGCAGTTGGCAGCATCAACTTAGGGCTGCAACTTGCCGAGTGGTAGGCAGAAAACAAAGAGACTCATTCAGCGGATTTGTCCAGAAAATCGGTTCCCAGCTCGAATTCCAGAGCATCTTGTTCTTCAAGCAATTCGCCTTCCCGTGTCGCCGGATCAACGCCCGGCATTACTTTGCCTTCGTGAATGGCGGCATGCTCCACGATGAGCTATTGAATCGGGAGCTGTTCCTGAGTTTGGACGAGGCGCGGTGGATGATCGACCGCTGGCGCCTGGACTACAACCACCATCGACCCCATAGTGCACTGGAGTGTCAGACCCCTGCCGCGTTTGCGGCCGGCTGTGTTCCTCCGGGCTTCGCTACGCTCCGCCCTCCAGAACACAGCCGATCCCTTACTGATTTTCCCATTCACCTTGGTACATAAGTCGGGGGATAGTCATATCAGCATCGGTATCAGGGATTATCCTATCATCCTTATCAACAGCACATTTCCGATCTCTTACTAACGGTGCGCATGCTCTTCATTAAGTAAAGCGAACCGAAAACAACTTGACGTTGGAGCCGATTTTGGACAGGCCAACCTCGCAGTGGCCCTTTTTCGCGCCGTAGAACCAAGATTCATTTATTGTACTTGGCCAGAATGTCAAACAAGTCGACGGGATTGAACGATACATCCGATAGCCAACGCCCAAAGCCGCCGTGCTGGTTTACTGCTTGCACCCACTCCGCCAAAAAACGCCGCTTAATTTGACTTTGCTGCGAATCCTCGCCTTTCACTTCTAGGACAAGCGTTGTTCCATTAGTCAACCGAATCAGATAGTCGGGGCGAAACTTGCGGACAACACCGTCGTAGACGTAAAGCACTTCAAAGCCCAAATGATCGTTCTTCGCCCAGGCGTCGACGTTTTCATTGCGCTCTAACTCAAACGACTCACAAGCTTCCCATGTGCTGTCGTACACGCAGCGATTGATGTGGCTGCGCCGAGTCAGTTCGTTCGGCCGGCGCGTGTACCACGTAGGCATGTCGCCGGTGGAGCGAATCGGATGTTGTCGATCAAACACCGCTTCCAAACGTTCGGTGTTTTGGCAACGGAGGTACTCCCAAAGATGTCGCACGACGCGGTTCATATTCAGCGTCAAAACCACGCGCCGGCGAAGTGGATCGCGCTCAAACAACTCAGGTTGGATGGCGATCCGGTCCGAACGAAGAAATGCTTCCACAAGGTTAATCAATTGCGCAAGGAGGCTTTCCCGGTTCCCCTGCCAGGTCGGCTTTATCAAATCGAATTGGTCGCGGGCTACCTCGAAGATAATCTTCTGCTGCCGATACTCGCGCGCCAAATCCTGAAAATTGATCTCCGTCAGCCGCGAGAGATCGGGCTTACCTTCAAGCACTGGTGCCATTTCTGCGACGGTCGCAGTGTCACGAGCATTAATCTGCAGCACCGGCACTGACGGCAAATCCAGTGCCAACGTCGGTCGGTAAACGTGGTCGATACGAATGATGTTCGGCCACTCGATCTGATAGCGCCGTCGATCTGGCAAGGCCTCAATGGCCGTCGGCGGCGGGCCGGGCGGCGGCGGCGGGCCCTCATCACCTTCGTGCGGCATGAAGGTAAATGGCACACCGAAGATGTTCACGTATTCCGGCTCGAAAAGTCCAGTTTTCTCGTTAACCTCGTAGGTGGTACGCCGCAGTCCGCGTCCAACGACCTGTTCGCAAAGCAATTGGCTGGAAAACGCTCGCAGGCCCATGATGTGCGTCACCGTCTTGGCGTCCCAGCCTTCGGAGAGCATACCGACGGAAATGACATTCTGAATTTGCTCGCCGGGTTGGCCCGGCCTGCCAATCGTATCAACTTGAAGACGTAACCGCTCCGCGTATTCTTTTTTCGTCAATCGCTCTTCCGGTTCGTTACCGTTGGCCGATTCATCGTTGATGATCGCAGCTTCCAATTGAGGAGGTTCCTCCTGGGCCTCAGCCTTCTCCAATACTTTGGAGTCTATATGCAAAGTTCGCTCCGGGTTGTTCAGTTCCGGAACTCGAATTTTCCCATGATCAAAGGCATACTTCACCCGCGCGGCTGTCTCGGTGCGATTGGCCACGGAGATCATCACGGGGGGGACTAGGTGGCCGTCTTGTTTCCATCGGCGTGCTGTTTCTAGCCAGTCTTTGCCCAGCAGGTGATAGCCCGTATTGACCAAATCGGGAAGCGGCTCGTGTTCTTCCGCCTTGCGATTCAAGTCGTCCTTCACGGCAGGATCGACGTAAATATGGTACAGGCGCGATTTGTAATCGGCGGCCCGCCAGGAGTCGTCGCGCACTACAATGCGAGGAGTTTTCACCAAACCCGATTCGATCGCATCGGTCAAGCCAAAGTCGCTTACGATCCACTCGAACAATGCCTCGTCGGTCGTTTTCTTGCCCGACGGCGCGTAGGGGGTGGCGGAAAGATCGTAGCAAGTGAGAATTTCGCGGGCACAATGGATGCGGTCCAGACCGCCTACCCATTTCGTAGCTTCGTCGATGTCTTCGCGGCTCACTCCTTTAATTTTGGATTCCGCTGGAACACGCCAGGCATGGTGTGCCTCATCATTGATGACGACGATGTTTCTAGCGGTCGCCATTTCCCCCAGCACACTCCGCACATAAGCCTCGTCACTCATGGTGCCCCTCTTATCGACGCCCTTTTTCTTGGCGATCTGCTCCTCCGATTCCCAATTCAGCGCGTGCCAATTGCGAACGAGCACGCGGCCTTGCCGCAACAATTCGTGCAATCCTTGCGGCATGACGTTGAACTCATCGTAATAATTGCCGGGACTGTCGGGCATCAAAACCGACAGCCGACTGCGAACTGTCAAACCAGGGGCAACGACGAAAATGTTTTTCGAGAACTTCTTGTCTTGCGGGTAAGTCACCTTGTTGGCAATTTGCCAGCCAATGAGCATCGCCATCACAATTGTCTTGCCAGTGCCGGTCGCCATTTTGGCGCAGAGTCGCTTAAATGGCCCGCCATCACCCGGAATGTCGATGCCCTGCTTCTCGGCCGGCGAAGCCTCGACGAGCCAAATTAGTGTTTCGATGGCCTCAAGCTGGCAGAAAAAGAACCGGCGGTAATCGCGCTGCTCCGGATCACGCCAATGCTCAAGCAGGCGTTTGGTGATGCCAGTGACGCCGGGATAACCCGCAGCTCGCCACGCCTTAACGCGAGGCCGAATCCGGTTCACCAGCGGCAACTCGACAAACACACCTGGATCGTCGAATGACCGCGAACCCTCCGTGGCTTTAACATAGCCTGCGGGGCGTCGTCCGGCAGTGCGCGTGAACAATCGTGTGTCGCGGTCATATTTCCAATGCTCGGTCGGCTCGTCGTAAGGCGAGTTAATAATCAGTTGGTCGATGTGATATGTACGCTCGGGCATTTCAATCGAGCCTCACAATTCGCAGGCTCTCGATGCCTCGATCATCGACAATCTTGACGGCCGCACGCCGATGTTCACCCGCAGCAAACGGAAGTGAAACCGTTTCGCGATACTGCTCAATCAGTTCCTCGTTGATCTCTGCTTTCAAATCCTTCGCCAGCCGCGCCCACCCATCCTTCGGACCGGCCATCGGAAAGAACACCTGCCGCGGATAGAGGCTGCGGCCGTCGTAATCGGTGTCCAACAGCCACATGGCGATCTTTTCCTTGCCGCCAGAATCGATTGTGCCCCTCACCGTGTCGTAATAATCGAAGCCCAGTACCTCGACCTGGAACAAATCTGCCTCGGTGCGTCGCACTTCGATATCCGGCTGACCGATGAGCCAATACGACTCGTTGCTCGCACGTTTTTTCTTCAAGTCGTCGGTCAGCAAATCGGCGTTCATTTGCACTTTCAACAGCGCAATGCCGGGCCAATTGGTTTCATCAATGTCTTTGGCGGCTTCGGGGTCAAACTGAAACGCCGCGAAGATCATCAGCCGTGGCGTGGGTTTCAATGTGCGGGCTTCTTCCAGCGCCAATTCGACTTGCCGTTGTTCCAGCGGCGCATGTTCGGGACCGAACGAAATGATGGCTCGTTCAGCCTTTTCTCCCTTGGTTTCCGCGTCAGCTTGCAGCCAGCGTGTTCCGCCGAGTGGTTCGACGCGGGAGAATTCAACTCGCTGACCCCCTTTGCCACGAATGCCGGTTTTCAATAACTCATCGCGCCATTCGGCCTGGCGGGCGGTTTCTCCATATCGGGCAACCGAAATATCCGCCGTCAACGCTAGGCGGGTTTGCACGTCTGGATCAGGAACGCCGGGGAGCCGTGATTGCGGATCGAGCAACACAGGTTGCGACGTGACCACGGTTTCGACTGGCCGCACCGCCGGCGCCGGTACTGCCTCGACGGTAAAGGGACCGGTGACCCGAGTTTTACTACGGTCAATTTCGGGCTGGTCGTAAAGGGTTTCGCGGTCGGCGTATTTGGCGATGGCGGCCTCGATCCCTGCGCGAGTCATGCAGGGCTTGATCTCCGGGTTGTTGGCGATCGAACCAAGCGTAACGTGAGAAACAGTCTTATAGGTGAAGCCGCTGCCGACGCCTTCATCGGGATGGGCAAGTTGGTAGTAGTCGAACGCGGCAGTCATAAGCCGCTGCTTTGCAAGCGTGACGGCAACGCGGGATGTATCGCAGGTGATCCAACGCCTGCCCCACTGCTCCGCGATGTATGCGGTCGTCCCTGATCCGCATGTTGGATCAAATACTAATTCACCCGGATCAGTTGTCATCAACATGCACCGTTGAATGACCTTTGAAGCCGTTTGGACCGCATAGACCTTGTCGCTTTCGCCTTTCATGTCTGTCCATAGATTTGTTAATTTCATGACGGGATAGTCGTCATAAAACAGGACATATCGGAGAGTAGATCCCGAATCGTCTATGCGTTTATGCTCTGCTAATACCTTCATTCCATCGAGAGTTGTCTTCCAGCTCTTGCCAGAAGTCGGCGAGTATTTTTTGTCACGATACTCAAAGTCGAATATGCACGTTTGAGTATATCCACTTGAAACTAAGTTTTCGGTACAGAATACGCGACAGTCCTTCGGTATAGTTTGCGGCTCGCGTTTCTCATTGGCAGTCATTTTTCTTCGATCGCCGTTCGGCAGTTCGATCGATGTGTAAACGGTGCCTTCACCGACTTCGCGGGGAACATATAGATCGCGAAACTTCTTCTTGGCCGGGTCCTTGCAATACCAAATCACGTAATCGCATATAGATGGTAGTCCTACGGACTTGAGTGGTACTGACGTGCGGTACGAAATAATTCCCTGGAATCCTTCGGTGCCAAATACCTCACCAAGCATTTCCTTAACATGGTGTATGTTCTCATCGCTGATTTGCACAAAGATTGAGCCGCTTTCGTGGAGCAGCTCGCGCGAGGAGCAATCGGTCGCGGAGGTAGGTGAGGTAGCTGTGAATGCCCAGTTCCCATGTATCCCGGAATGCGCGAATCATTTCGGGTTCTTGCGTTAAGTCCTCATCCCGCTCCTTCACATCACGGCGGTTCACGAACGGCTGAAAATTGCTGCCGTAGCGGATTCCATAGGGCGGGTCGAGATAGATCATTTGCACCTTGCCCGCCATGCCCTCCTTTTCCAAGAGCGAGTTCATCACCAAAAGGCTGTCGCCGGCAATCAGACGGTTCGTCCAATTGTGGGCGTGTTTATAGAACTCGATAGCCTCGCGCAGCGGCAGATTTTCCTCGGGCTCCTCGAACAATCCCCGCTGGTGAATCCTGGCTCCCGCCGAGGGGGATAGGCCATTTCCGTTTCGCTTGCGGACCGCTTCGATGATGGTGCGGGGATCGATCCGTTCGTGAACGTGCAGGCTGACCGTCGAAACCTCAAAGCTGATGCGCTCCGCTTTGCCAGCCCAAACCAGTTGCGGGTCAAGATGCGGATCGTATTGGTAGGTGCGGCGGCCGGCATCCTGATCGGTTTCAGGCGTAACCAGGCCGACAGGCGGATTATTGACCCGTTTTTTGTCGTCGTGAGCATACTGCTCGATGGGTCGTTTCTTCCCTGCTTTCTTAGCCATCCCCTGCCTCACTTCCCTCAACGCATTAATTGCGGTGACCCGAAACCGCCCATTGTAGGTAGCGTTTGCTTGGCATACTAGCTGCGTTGGGTAATGCGTTGATTGAAGACGTCCGGCGAAAGCTCACGGGGCACAGATTCCTCAACCTGGCCGGCCAGCGGTCGGTTGTTGGAACATCCGCTGATCGCGGACGCAGACCCTACATTCGAATAGCCGATGGAGGGATTGCGCTGGGCGGGCACGAACAAGCTGCTACTTCTGTCAAACTGGAATGAAGTTTGACCATCGCAAATGTATCTTGTTTGCAATATGCCAGCAGCTCGCGTCTTAATGCTTCGATGCGTTGGCCCTCATAGTGGCCCCAGGCCATGAACACAAACGTGGCCATCGCGGTATCACCATCGGCAATCGGCAAATGGTCGTACGACATTTCGGCAACCACGACGGGTAGCACATTCTTGATCGAGAAGCTGCCGCGGAAACCCTTCTGATAGAAGTTCCTTTCGATGATTGCCTTCAGATCGATGATTCTGTCGATCAACAAGTTGAGTTCCGCGGCCAATTGGGGATAGGTAGCTGCCAGGCCGCTGATGATGGTACGTTCAAAATTCGTATAAACGACAATACTGCCCGTTCCTCGCAGGTCCTTCAGCAAGCGCTGGGCCAATTCGAGGCGACAGTCCTGCTTGGGGTCAGCCAGGTACTCGCAATGGCCGGTCACTGAGTCTGCGGCGGCGCAATGATGAGCAGAATACTGGGTCGGGATTGGAGTGTACGGAGCAGTATCAGGATACAATGGCACCGCCGTGCTGACGGTCTCAAAATCAAGGTAGCAAGCCGGCCACGAAATGCGGCCCAAATGAGCGGCCAGTCCGTCGCCAAGGAATGGTTTCCCGGTCTGGACGGCGTCCCGCACGATGGCTTGGTTATCGGTCAGCGGAAAATCCGCCGGAATGTCTTCAATTCGCACGATTCCCGCTTTGGTCAGTTGGTTGAACTTGGTTGGATGCAATCGTGGCAGGTTAAAGATGGGATTCTCGATTCCCTTACCCGTGCAATCGGCGAATTGTGGGCAGTCACGACATTCGATGATGAGTCGCGGTTTCGGTTCATCCGGAGCGTTGGTCATCTCGACAATCTCTGGCAACTGCGAGGCCAGCACCTCGGCGCGTTCCAACACCTCTTGAGTATGATCGATTTCCACGAACAGGGCTCGGTCATCCATCCCTAGGCGATAGTCCTTGGAGATCAACAGCAGCGATGCGCTGGCGATGTCGACGCCACAGCGGCTGAGCACCATCGCCGTGTAGGCTAGATCGTCGATGTGCTCTGCTTTGTCGTTGATCCCGGACTTGACCTCGACGAGTTGCCAGCGCTGGCCCTGTCGCTTCAAGATGTCTGCTCGGGTGGCACAACCGTCAGTCAAGAATGCGGCTTCAAACAGAATTGAGACGCCTGGGTCCGCCATCGCGCGCTGCGTCTTGGGGGCGGCGGAAACCGTGTCCCGTTCTTCGATCAGCACGCCGCTGGGATATAACGCTCGGGCCCGGCGCCCAACATCCAGTCCTTGTTCGATGCGAAATTTCTCGCCAAGAGAAAGTGCTTGTTGAGGAGGAGCGTTCCTCAGCCGCCAGCCAAGCGTGGGGCAAGTGACGGCGCTCAGGAAGATTTCTTTGGTGATGTTCCGCATCGCGTCCCCCGCCAGCTACAGCGAAACTTCCGAACAGTATAGATGGTGTAATTGGCGTGTCAAACAGTGGGGTTCCTCAAACTGAATCCGAGGCTTTCACCTGCCTTCGTCGGCCTGTCCTCGTCGGGGCTCGCCCCGTGAGGCCGCCGGGCCCTTGGCCCCGACGAGGATAGGCCAGAGAAGGCGCATCTGCCGGCGCCGCGTCCGCAACTGCCATCGCTGCCACACTGTCGGCTGAGCATCTGCCTTTGTTGGCCCGATTCGTTGGGGCCTCGTCCGCTAACTGGCTGACAACCATTCGGGTAATTCAGCCTGAAAAAGCCCGCTCCTTTCGGCGGGCCGCAGGGGATGAAGAACCAACCTTGAATAACAACCCTCAACCTTTCTGCGCTTGCGGTTCATCCGGCACGAATTGCACTTCCTCTTCGTCGTAATCGAAGCTGAGGTCGCACTCATCGCACCGGCAGACGTTCCAGGGGTCCGTGCGGTCCGGCCCGATCGCGTTTTCGGGAATCTCGACCGGACTGCCGCAGCGCGGGCAGGGCACGAAGTACATACCGCTCCTCACTTGCGACCGCTGGTCGCGGTAAGAAACTGAGAAAGAACAACCTTCGAAAGAGAGAGGCTCGGCGGTGCAAAAGCCTTGAAGAAGAACCTCTCTTTTCAGGCGGGTAACCATAGCAATCAGAACTGCTCTGGCTTGTCCTGGCCATTGGCGTGCTGGGCGTGCTGGAAGATCCAAGTGTGCGCCTGGTCGGCCACCTTGATCAGCAACGGCAGGTCATCGCGACCGAAGCTGTCACTGGTCTTCCACTGTTCCCCATCGCGGTAGATCCGCTGCAGGGTGACATTGTGGCGGACGCCATTGGTCGTTTCATTCTCCCAAATGGCGGCCTTGATGCGTCCCAAGCGCACTCCTCGAACTCATCAGCGGAAGCAGTAATCGTGTCTTCGGCGAGCGATTTCGCGCACAGAGCGCCGAAGGGAAGGCAATTGGACTGAAATCGGACACTAAACGTGTCCTCTGCAAGCGCCACGAACAGCGCCCTTTCGAGCATAGATATGGTTGGAGCTGCGTTCACACGGGCGCATGCCGAGGTGATGACTCACTTGCACGCAGGCAAGCAGGGCAACTATCACCGACTCTTTAATGGCTATGACATCGAGCGTTGGATGCTAAAGATCCTATGCGCACAGCAACATGGTGAACGGATCCCGGGGTCGTACGATCTTAAGGTTTGGACAGTGCCGATGAACTGCTTGGAGATCCTATTTCACGGCGCCCCGTTTCCACCAGGAGCTGGCCTCTACATGCCGAGGCATCCTGTGCGGGAACTTCGCGCACTACCGGGCATCGGTACGGCACGCACGTACTTCACGTCGCGGCCGTCGGTAGAAGGGCTACCGATTCTAGGAAGCCCAGTCAAGCGCCTGACCGGGATTCAGGTTTCGATCCTCGGCATTGCATGGGAACTCTTGATGGAACGACCGCCAAACCTCTCCGAATATGTTTACCGACCCAGAATGATGCGCTTTCCCGACCCACCTACGGCGCGCGTCGCGCACCTTCACCTCGGATGGGATGAGCATCCTCCTACGTTCGCGGGCAAATGTGCCCATCGCGAGGAGACCGGTTTCAGCGGTGCGATGGCAGCCAAGGTCGTCCGCATTCGTCAGAGTCGGCGAAACGCCGGGCTTGGACCTCATGAGGAACGTTAAAATGTCTCCGGCCCGAACCAGATGCTACATCTGACCAGCGCCGTTGGGCAATTGCGACGTGGCATTCAGTATTGCTGTGGCTCCAACGTCTAACGCCTCGCTCCGTCATTCATAGGACGATGTGACCGACGCGTCGCATTGCTTTGGGAATCCTGAAGCTGTCCCACGGTCCCTACCAGCAACGGATCAATGCTGTACGGGGCGATTCCGCGGGCCAGGGCGACATGCCGGTGGAATACCTGCAATCCCACACCCGTTTGCCCATGCGCCAAGAAAGCCGCGTGTATTTTATACTCCAATCCAAGAACGAGATGTACCTAAAATATAAATCCGCTATCTACCGCGTGCCGGGCGAACCGTTACGATTTAGCTACCCCGCGGACTGTGCATTGGCAGCCGAGTTCGAGCGCCGCAGCACATCGGTACGCTTGAAACGATCAGGGTGGCGTGTTGATGCTACTCGGAACGGTTGGGGATATTCTATTGCGCGAGGTCATAGACCAATGAAGTGCTATTCCATTGAGTTTTCAATCCCTGATCAACGTCCGTTTGACAAGCAAGCAACATGGTTTCAATCGTTCGTCGGTTCGGTCATCTTGCCCGTGGCAGGCGGCAGTCAAATGTCTCGCTTTTGGTTTACCCGCTACGGTGGCGTCGGGCATGGAAAGACTGCTTTGTTCCGCTTTGAAACCGAATTCATCGACGAAGTTTTCGCCGAAATCAGCAGACTCGGCGCCCGCTTTGGTATCAGCGTCAAGAATCCCACTGATTTCGATGTCGGTGGAGACATAGGGCGAGGGCAAGGCTCACGATTCTTGGGCACGAATGCGAAACATCAGGACCACGCGCGTCGCGGCGACTTAGCGCTCAGTTTCTTACACGCGTCGGCATGCCTCATGTTGGATTGCCTCGTTGGCCCAGATCCGGACGGCTACTTCGCCCTTGAATCCGAAACTGTAAGTGGATTCAGCATCGAGTCGTCGCTGGAGCAGTTTCATCATCTTTTTTGCAACATGACGTGCGTTCCAACCTACATTGCAATTGCGCAGTCGGGCACAAAAGACCCCATTCCCGTCACGTACTTAGAGCTGAAGGAGGTCGCGAAGGACGGATGGACGTACAGACAACTCCGGAACGGGAGCTTTTGAACATGCAACAATTTGTCTTGAAAGAGATGGGGTTCGACGTGGACGTTGATCTTGAAGGGGAGTTGACCATCCTGCAAGCGGTACCTGGGGCGCCCGCCGTCTTTCTTTTTGACGAACACCATACGACGCCCGAGTGTATTGAACAAAACATAGCTAATGGAGAGGCGTTAATTTCTGTGCTTGGCTCGCCTATGATCGGAGTCGAGAGCCATAGTTCATTCGAGAAGCCATCAGACGCGACGCGGCTAAATGAGCATCCGGAATTTGCAATTCATTTTCAGAACAATGGTCACCCAGTCTATGGCGTGGAATGTGTGCAGCTACTTGGAGAGCAAGCCTACGACATGGAGAACCGGCTTTGGCGGGAAGCTGGCACGCATCCGTTAAATCGTCTTCGATCACATTACTACATTTGGTGCTTATTCGGCATTTGGAGAAGGCGGAGCAAAAAGGACCGATTCATGTTCCTGAACGTCGGTCGGAAACACAATGACCACATTGCGACTCTGATCGCGAGCGGCGAAATCGTGCATTTAGCCGGAACGGAGGCGTCCTATGTCCGGCTTCGCCCAACCGCTTACCCAGCACCAAAGTGATTGCCGTGTCCATATCTGTTGCGTTGATCCCCGCACCATTACTTGCGCTCTGGTCAGATGATTGTCGATCGCGAGCAAAAACCGACGAAGAGCAAACCGGCCCCCCAGAAAACCACCCTGTTTTTGAGACAGTGGTCGCGCGCCGGGAACTCAAACGTCTGATGAAATGGGCAACGGCCCAGGCATCATGGTTACCGACCATATGGCCCACGGCCGCCCGAACTCGATTGAAGTAACGCTGCCGCCCCTGGCGGTTGTGGTGCTGAAACCAAGACGATAACTCGGCCCGCCGCCTTGCTGCTCTGTTAAGGCCGCGATGTGGTCGCGCGCTCCGCGACAACGACACAGGCCATCCCCTCATTGGCGCAACCAATTCATGCTCGATTTCATCTGAGCAGGAAGGCTTACCGACAACCCCCTCAAAACTAACTGGAACAACGTTTTGATTTTCTTATCGGGCGCAACTTGATCCAGTTTTCGCAGATCTTCTTCAACTACCAATGGGCTCGAAAATCTAAATCGTTGCCTTTCGAAAGCTTTGTTCCAAAAACGTACAAATTGATCAGTTAAGAATTTCCAAGTTATCGAGTCGCTTGCTATCCAGGCGGAACACTCGTGTAATACCAAAACCTGCTGAATAATCGCGTACCTCAGATCAGCATCGTCAGCGAAAGATGAGAGCAAATAGCTTATTGCTCTACCAAGCCCGTTGCCCTGTTCGTTCTCTCGTACTCCACGCGCGCGGAGGTCCGCACTTGTACTCTTCGCCAAATAGGAAGCAATCGCTTCCGAGATTGCCGAAAATTGCGCTGGTTTAGAGGCATCAGTAGCCTTAACAGAACAATTCGCTGCGATTTGATCTAGCAACTGAATCTTTGCGTCTGCCGTTATGCAGCAATAAACAAGTGCAGGGATCACTCCAACATTGATAAATAATTGCTCGGCTTTGGTCCATTCGACATTCGGCTTTGCTCCAAGTAATTCAGAAATGTCATGATGATCCCGAATGTCACGCTTGGTTGAACGGTACGCGACCATCGAGGCCGTCAGTGCTGTAGCAGCCTCAAATGCATAATCGAGCGATTGTTCCACCTCGCCCTTAGATATCGAATGCACGCATAGCACTTCCCCAAGCGAATAAATGCATGCAATTACGCCTTTCGCGCGAGCCTCATCCATTCCCTTCGTCGCCCAAAATACCATTCGATCATGCTGGCCAACAGCATTGGCGAATACAACCAAAAGCGTCGGCGCCAAGTCAAACTTCTTGTAGTCGGCCTCGTCGTACCATCCTGCAACTGCTGTATTGTACAGAAGAAGTTGACCACGCGGCGGAACTGTGTAGTCGCTCGTCGGCGGTTCACCCTTCAAAGCCATTGAGGCGAAGTATCCCAGTGCATTCCCGAGGATAACGAATCTCATCTTCCAATCGATTGTCTCTCGAAACTCTGTCGACATCCGCGAGAACGCCTCGTCAAGATATTGAAACGCCCGTTCATAATTGCCCGCAAGCCCCGCCGCAGTCGCCGCCTCGCCCAGTGACGAGACCATGTCCAATTCCGGAACTTCGCGAGGATTTCGTTTCGCGATTCTTATTGCATTTTCCGCGAACTCGAGTGCTTCCGAACAGTTTTCGTCACCAATGGCTTTACTAAGTTCAAGGAAAGTGCGACAGCGCACGCCATCGAACGTACCGGTGTCCAAACTGCCTGCGATTTTCAATTTTTCAATTCCGGACTCCCTTTTTTTTGAATAAAGCAGTTGCCGACCGATGATGTCATTTATTAAGAAGACTGTCTCACTCGGATTCTTCTTGCGTTGTAAGAAGTTGTCAGCGATTTCCACCGCTCGATCGATTTCCTTCAGATATTCGGCCTGTACAATAATTTTGGAACGGAGAGCCAGCGCATGAAATAATGGCAGATCCTTCGAGTCACAAAAGGCAATTACCTGATCATACGCCGCAACTACTTGATCAAACTGCCGCTCGGCTTCCGGAAGCTCGTGCTGATCTAACCACAAGCGATCTAAGGCAAGTTTGAAACCGTCTCGCGCGAGATCTGATGCCAAAATCTTCTCTAATCGATCCTTCGGCTGACTCGTGAGGAACTTAAACCATTTCAAGAAATCGCACGCGTTCTTAATCGATGAGACAAAAAACCACGGAAAGGAACTGCTAAATTGAGTTGCCAGCGCATCATATGATGCATCGGCGTTGCCAACTACAGTTTTTGTGAACTCAATGACGGTGCCAAAATTCTCTAAGACAATATTTCCAAGGCGCAGCGCTTCATCAAAATCGCTATCTGCCACCGCGGGAGCCGCCTGCGACGCATAGCCGACCACTGCCCATAGTTCGTCATCATTCGCCTTGTCAATGAGCCGCTTTGCATCTGCGACAATCGTCGCGATTGATACACCGACCGATTTCGCCACTTCCAGCTGTCTTGATTTGACCAAAAGGCCAAGAGTAGTTGGACAATCGTCAAGTAATTCATCCACCAACGTTGTTAACAAAACTAGCTTTTGCCATATGATCGGAAGTCCCCGTACAGACTCCAATCCCTTCATGACGTGCATGCCAAGGCTCACGCCATTCTTAGCGCATTTGAGATAGTTGATCGCTTTTGCAAAATCGATTGGAGTAATCGTCAGCTTCTCAAAAATTAATTCCGCCAAAGCGTTTGCAACTGCTCGTTGAACGTTCGGATCAAGTTCTTGCGAACCAAAGTGCGCGATCAAGGGGCAGACCACTGACTGTTCATCAGACTGCTTTTCGATCCAAAGCCCAAGAAGCTTTTGATAAGCTTCGTTTGGCCTAGAAAGTCGAGGGTTAATCGCAGACAAGGCCTGCACTTCCTGTGTACCAAACGCGCCTACGATGACGCAGAGCCGATAAAGAAGCTCCCTCGAGTCTTGGTTCTCGACGGTACGGAGCAGTCGAAACATCGTCTCTTGAATTAATTCTGCTGCAGATACGATCGAAGCCGTTAAGTTGCGTTGTTCCTCGATAGAATGCCAGTCCTTAGATCGGAGCGTTCGCGCAAGCGCTGAGAGGAGTGTCGCATTGCCGGACGTACTTGCAACAAACGAACTCGCTATTTCGGGCGTAATCGCTCTCGCCGGTGCTCCGTGCAATTCAAATAATTCGATGACGTCGTTCGGACCAAAACCGGGAGTAGCTATTTCAGCAAACCGACCAGTCGGCACCATGGACGCGATGTCGCTCGGGATCGGATGGTGACTCAGCGTGATCAATGTTTGATTTCTCGCGCGCACATTTTCGGCAATCTGGATCAAACGATTCGAAAGCGGATCTCCGACAGCGAGGCGCGGAAGGTCGTCCAGGATTATCGTCTCATTTTCTAAAGCCTTTACTCCAGAACTGGTGATAGATGCAACTCGATCATCGTCCGAAAGCCGCACGAACAACTGCTGCAGAAGAAAATCGACTTCCGCGGACGTCAAATCTCTCAATGACACGTACACAATCGGGCCAAGCTTCTCCCCGACCAAAGATGCAAGTTGTGTTTTCCCGCATCCGATAGTTCCATAAATTGCGAACCAATCATGGCTCGAGATTTCTCGCTGCAACGCTGACACTACGGCAGCCCGTGTCGCGATCGGCTTGACCTGCGGTGGAAGAGCCGTCGAAATATCAGCGATCGCACTTGAAAGACGCACAGATTTGACCGGTCCGAATTTGACATCGAGAATCTTTTGTCGCATCTCGGAGATCGCAGCCTCGTGTTCCTGGGTTAACACCTCGAGCCGCTCCACACGCTCAGTTTGTGATATGATTTCGCTTGCAAGAAGGTTCAGCCGCAGACTTTCAGCATCTGAGCGAGGTGGAGATGAAACGACCTCTTTAAGCGCAGCGGCATCAAGTTTTTTGTCACCGCGTTGGGACAATAACTGAAAAACGTGCAAGAACAACCGCGGATAAAGGCTGTGTGCCTCGTTCAAATTGATTCGCTGGCTCGTTTGGATCGCCTGCAGTATTCGACCGGAAACGTTGGATGCGCCTGGTTGCTGTGTCGACCACTCAAATCTTTCGATGATGGAGGCCAGCTCTCCGACGGCCGCCTTAACTGTAAATGCTGTAAACGCATTCCAGGTGACGTCATCTATCCCATCGTTTGGCTTTTTCAACTTCCGGAGAAAAGCAAGAATGCTTTCTAGCCTTCTCGTTCGGTCAGGTTCCGCAATCTTATTCTTCCGCAGACCCTCCCATATCTCAATTCCAGCTTTGTAGTCATCAAACACTGACGGCCGTTCCGTAGTAGTTGCCGCGTTTGTGCAAAAACGAAACTGCATATTCAGCGCAGAATTTGACTGGAAATGCTGAATCGCGTTTGCAATCGCAATTTTGCACGCTGCCGACCTCAGTGTGATTGGCTTCTCCAGATGCTTCACTTGTTCAAGTTCTCGGTCACGTTCGGAAGAATCTTTCGAAAGCGCTTTGTGTATGAGGTCAATATCCTCGCCGTATTCAAGCATCAACTCTTGGGTGCCAGTTAGCGAAAGCCAACGTAGAATCGTGAGGTCTACTTGGTACTTAAACCCGCGGATCACGAACCAAGCATCTCTGCTTCTTGCAAGTGCGAACGGTGCCGTCATTGCAGCCCTCTTATTCAAATTTTCTGACGCGACCTAATCGCGAATCGTAGGCGAATTCTACCCGATGTCCTTACTCCGACAATAATCGCAGCTGCAGAACGCGGCCCTTGGCGCTAACCCACGCCTCGGCCCGACGCGTTTCGGGGACTGCGCGTCGGTCCGACACACCGACGCGATGTAGAGCGGCACTACTAAAGGCGAGCGGGCGGCCCGGCAGTCTCGAATTCGTTCGATTAACGAAGCGACCGCCTAAACGAATTCTGTGGCTCAGCCGGACCAAACTGCCCGTGTCACCAAACGCTTGAGTTCCTGGCGCGAGATCTCTGTCTCACAAACTCGGTGGTTTGTTGGGACAATTGAGAAACACGTGCAGATACAGTCGAGCCTTGCAGAATCGCATGGCTAGTGGGCTGCTCTACCTGAGACACGATCTGAAATGTGTGCAGTGCGCCAGTGTTTCGGTCAACCGACTTTTGTTACCTTGGATATGTTGCTCATATGGAACAAGTAGTCTTTGGCATTTCCGCGAACGTGTGCAAGAAACCAATCTTGACCTGAACCAAATAGACTGTCGAAAGCGCCGTCGTTGAATGCCGTTGCGTCGGCGAGATCTGTTTCCAAGAACACCGACTCGTTGGCTCGAGGACCGTTGCCAATTCCCGCCAAGTTATTCACCCGCACCAAGAAACTGCGGCTGGAATTCCATTCCGCCAGGATCTTTTCTAGAGCTGCAGTGTTTGCATCGAATGATGTTGTGCCACCGATCAAGATATCTGATCCACCCGCTCCCAAGAGCGTGTCACTACCAGTGCCGCCAATTAAAAGATCGCGGCCGAGCCCGCCCGAAAGGAAATCAAAACCGGCACCTCCGATCAGGATATTGCCGCGCGATCCGGCAAGTAGCACGTCATTGCCAGCACCGCCGTCTAAAAGTGCCGCGAAGTGTACGCCAGAACGGACCTGAATGAAGTCGTTACCTGCTTGCCCGTAAACAAATATCGCGCCAGTAACGGCATAAACCCCCTGTGAGCGGCCGCCGATCATTACCTGCACACGATTGTGGGTCGCTGGCAGGATAACAATGTAGTCGCTGCCGTTGCTCCCGCCGACAAACAGGCTGGTTTTCGTGGAATCGTTTGGATCAGGTTCGATAGCAATCGAGTTGACAGATATGGAGTACGTTGCCAACGGGCTTACGGCCCCATGACGATCGGTTGCCGTCGCTCGGATTTGGAAAGTTCCATTGGTGGCATACACATGCCGCAGCGATTGTGTGCCGTCATTTGCGCTGGCCGTAATTGCCTGTGTATGGCCGTCGCCCCAATTGATTGAGTATGTGAAACCCGCCGCCGGGTCGCCTGCATCGGTATCAAGGGTGACAAATGTGAACGTCAGCGTTTGACCGCGGACGGCACGAGAAACGCCGTTGATGTTTAACCCTGGTGCGTTGTTGGGTCCAGTCGCGACAATTTGCGTTTGGGCTTCCGTCTCAGCGGATTTCTGTTCTTCGTTGCCGACATTGTCGGTTGCCACGCTGTAGAAGCCATAGGTGTGTCCGTTCGTTCCAGAGTAGGTAGCCGACGTTTGCGCCGTATCGGATTGCCACAGTGTGAAGGTACCGCCGTTGTCGGAAACGTACACATCGAATGTGGCGACGCCGGAGCCGCCGGAATCGTCGGTACCGGACCATTGCACCAGAAAGCTCGTGTTGCCTTCGGTCGCCGGTAAAGCAGAAACGTGGCTCGACGGCGCACCGACATCGACCGTGTTTGTAATTTGCGGCGTGGCGATAGGATCATTCGTATCAAAAACGACGGCACCTTGCGCCGTGATTGCGTCGCCTGTCACCAAGCCCGACTTGACCTGAACAAGATATTGTACGAAACCTTGCCCGATTTCATCGGCATTGTTCGGCGGCAAGAAGCCGTCGAACACACCGGCCGGGGCTTGCCCAGTGGTCGGATCAAGTGAGGTGAATGTGGCAGTCAGAATTCCTGTCTGCACGCTGAAGTTCAACGTGACCAGAACATTTAATGGGCTGCCATCCAAGTTTTGGTAACTAACGGTGGTTTGATATTGTGTGAGCCCGGCGGGAACCGTAACTTCAACTGGGCCGAAGCCGAACGACCCAAACTGGAAAGTGGACCAATCTAGATTGCTGCTGAGCTGCTCATTAAGTATCACATTTTGGGCCGCTGCACTGCCATCGTTTTCAAAATCGATGATGTAAGGCAGTTTACCGCTTGGCTGGATGAAGCCTTGCGCACCGAAGCCGGCTGGTCCGACGAGATCATTGGGGTCGAGAGGGTCCACATTCCGGGCATAATCCAGCGCGACGCGTTCGTCGTAAAGTTGCATTAATTCAGCTTCGCGCTCCCTAGAGCCTTCTGCAAGGGCGCCCGGTATGGGTATAGCGGATGGTTCTCCGTGCCAGTACTTCAGGTTGTACTCCTCCTTCGTTGGTGCAATGTCCTTTCGTCTAGCCTCCTCGTACGCACGTATATCGGCCTCATGTCCGAGGAACTCACCTATCTTTTTGCCTACTTCGCCAATGTAATAATCAATTATCTTTCCGATGAATGGAATTTCCCCAATCCCTAAGTAATGTGCGGCCAAATCTCCGGCGAATCCGCCAGCCAATCCGCCCTTGTTTTCGTAAAAATCGCCCGGCGGAGGCGGTGGGCCATATTTTTGCGGCCTTTCACCCAAACCTCCATTTAGTCCATTCGGATCGACAATCAATATAGGGCTGTTCAGCACAGCCAGATAAAGATTGGTGCCGCTACCTTCCGGTCCGATTGGGTCCTGGGAAATAAACCGTCCGGTGCTGGCTTCGTAAAACCGATTACGCATAAAGTACAAATTGTTTTCAACATCCATCACTCCAAACCGTCCCACGTAGGTAAACGGATTAGGTGTTGCGCCCGTGGTTACAATTTTCTGTCCGAAAGGCAAATAGCTGTAAGTATTTAGCACTGCCCCGCCGGCGCCCGTGAGTTGTGTCGTGTTGCCCGTTAAATCGAAGCTGTAATAGGCGCTGGCATTCAGTGAATTCACCTGGCTCACCAGGCCCAAACCGTAGGTGTAATGAGCCTGCAGGCCGCCGTTGCCATTCGTTTGCGAGAAGACATTTCCCAGACCGGTCGGGTCAATCAGGTTGTTTGTCACCTGACCGTTAACTGTCTGCGAGACAAGGAATCCCAAGGCGTCGTATTGATAGGTCGTCGTGCCGCTGGGCGAAACAACGCTCGTGACTTGCCCAAATGCGTTGTACGTATAGGTCGTGGTCCCACTATTGTCGCTGCTGGAAATCAATCGGCCGGCAGTGTCGTAAACATACGTTGTCCCGCCAACTTGAGTGTATTGATTAAGGTTGTTCACTGTGTAGGAGGTCGTGGCATTGTTATCTACCACCGCGATGCGATTTCCATTGGCATCATATTGATACGTGATGGTTTCGCCGGCGGGGGTAACGACTGAGATAAGTTGCCCATTAGCGTCATAGCCGTAGTTGAATGTGCCGGATTCAGTTGTCATTGAATCCGGGAGCCCCTGCAAGTTGTAGTTGTATGCGTAGCTCGATTGAACCGTCGTGCCGTCGGCTGCAAAGTTCACGATGTCCTTCACCCGCCCGTCAGCATCATACGTGTATTTTGTTGACGCTCCATTGCCGAATTGCTGTATGGCCAGCCGGCTAGCTATATCGTAGCTGTATTGAACAATCAGATTGTTCGAGCCGTCAGTCAGCTTCGAAAGCCGTCCAAGCTGGTCGTAATTGTAATTGACTGTGAAACCGGTTTGATCGGTCATCTGAGTGCGCTGACCGCCCGAGTTGTAGCCATACACCAAGAACGAACCATCGGGATAGGTAACGCCGGTCAATTGGCCAGCCGCGTTGTATGTGAACGAAGTCGTTCCGGTCGGATCGGTCATCGAAATCAGATTCTGATGCACATCGTAACTGAATGATGCGCTCGTCCCGTCCGCAAAACCTTCGCCTGTCAGCAATCCCTGAGTGCCGTAACTGTACCGAATCGCCTGGCCGAGTTGATTGACGAATTGCGTCACGTTGCCTAGCGCGTCGTAAGCATATTGCTGTTGGCTACCGTCCGCGAAAATGATCGTTTGCAAGTTTCCGTTCTGCGAACCGTAGGAAAAACTTTGCGTGTGTCCCAGCGGATCGGTCAGCGAGGTCAGTTTGTTGAAAGTTTGGCTGTACGTTGCAGTCGTTAAGTGCCCCGACGGATCGGTCGTGGCAACAGGGTTGCCTTGGCTGTTGTAGCTAATCGATCCGGCACTACCATCAGGAGCGCGACCAAAAATCACTTCGCCATTATTATCGACCGTGGATACGGTAACATTTCCTAAGGGATCGATGGTTTTCACAACTTGGCCAGCATCATTCAGGAATTCGGTCGTCTGGTTTCCCAACGCATCGGTAGTGATTACCGCGCCGCCGTTGTAGGTGAACGTAATTGGCGTGGTGCCGCCGTTGGCGCTAATGCCTGCAAGCCTGCCTTGTGCGTCATAATTGAAATTCTGCTGAGAACTATCAGGATTGGTGATCGAAAGCAGTGCATTTTGTGTTACGACGCTGTTGCCCGTATCGTAAACGTACGTGGTTGTGAGATTGCCAGGCGCTGTTACTGAGGTCAGGTGGCCCAACAAGTCGTAAGCGTATGTCCAGACGTTGCCGGTACCGTCGGCTTCCTGGGATACAAAACCCTGTGAGTTGTAGCTCAGCGTAATTTGCTCGGACGGTTGTAAGGGAACTGCGGAATTGGAATACGTTAGTGTGGCAATTCTGTTCTGCGCGTTGTAACCGATAGTGATCCGGTTGCTGTTAATATCTTGGACGTAATTGAGCAATTTATTGGGAAGAAACACGTATTTAGTGCCGCCGGGATCCGTGAACGTGTACACACCGCCGGATAAACTCAGCTTTCCAGTTTCGCCCGCCGTGTCGAGATAATCGCCGTTGGCCTGACGTACAAAGAAGCTAGCACTCAATCCGCTGTCGGAGCTTATGGTCACATTGCCTGCGGTGTCAGTGGCCAGCGAAGTTTGCCAGGATGTCGCCCAGCCGAGACCAAACATTCCCATCAAATACCGACTAGCGATCGTCGATACGAAGGTTCGATCGATGCTCAACGAGATTCCAGCGGGTGCAGTCAAGGACGCATCGATTGCCGTATCGAGAGTGGAAGTTGGCAATGCGGCACCGGCTTTCGCAATCAGGAACGACCATAATCGGCCGACATCGCTGATTTGCGGGATTGAACCGCCGATGTCGCCCAAATAAGTCGCCGCCTGGGCCAAGGCGGCATTGAACGAAGTGGTTGTCGACCCGATTTGAGCCAGGAGATTTCCAAAGATAATGTTCCAAGCTGCGGTAGGAATTTGATCGGGCTTCAGCGATGCTTGTTGTGACACCCAGTCGATCGTCTGTCCGGCGACCAGTCGATTCACTTGGATCGGGATGTTGTCGCCGTCGATTAAATCGTTCGACAGAATGGTTAGGGAAAGTTGTCCGCTTTGCCCAGGACGCAAGATGCCGGCCGGGCCGCTCGATGCAACCCCGAGCAACTGTGCCGAGCCAACGAAATTATTGGGATTGGCGGATGTACTAAACGATACGTGGCTATTGGTAGATGTGATATCAAGGAGTGGGGCAACGATATCGTTGCTTGTCTGATTGGAATAATTCACGACGATTGTGCCAGTATGGGCGGGCCGAATTGCTTGCGGCACACTTAGCGAAATGGTTAACGCTGCTGCAGGCGCGGCAGTTACCTGAAACAAAGTTGCCGCTGCCGCCGATTGAGCGCCCTGATGTACGCTAAGTGTGTAACCACCGACCGTTGCGCCTACCAAGTTAAACGTGGCAAATAGTTGACTCGAACTGACAAAATCGACGCCATTTGCGGTCAGCGTGGTCGCGCCAAAAGTGAGGCTTGCACTGGTTGAGGGAGTGAAATTAGTGCCGTTAATTTCTACGGTAACTGGGCCAGTGTTGCCCCCGGAATTTCCGGAAATCTTTGAAACACCGAGTGAATTGCTTTGAGCAGCACTGAGTGTAAAGGTGGCTGTTGCGGCTGCACCCGAAACGCTGTGAACCAAGATAAAGAAAGTGCTGTCGGTCGGCACTTGTGGCACAATCAGCGATTGGTTCGGCTGGTTCGCCGCATTGGCCGCAAACTGATGATTAAAAGCTGTCGGGAGTAAGCTTTTACTTACGTACAGCGCCGTTGCTCCAGCGGCAGCGTTACTATTGAGTGTGACGGTAAGCGATCCGCCAGCCGGAACGCTCACCTGAAAATATTGATCCTGATCGGCTGCGGTGAACTCGCCACTTAGCGGCGCTCCTAATGTTAGATTTGGCAACGAGAGGCTGAGTTGTCCACTCGCAGCAAGCGTGTTGTTCGAACGAACGGGATCGGGCGATTGATAGATACTGTCAGTTTGAACCAGTATGTAATAATTGCCCGCGGCAACCGCTGGAATTGCCGTTGTGAGATTCGCGGAGTACGAACTGCCCGCGCTCAAGCCGCCGCTATGCTGCTTGGTCCCCAATAAGATTGAGCCGGAAGTGATCGTTGGCGTTAGTGATAAATAAACGCTGTCCTGCCAATTTCCCGTTGCGGCCTGAGGGCTTGAATTCGCGACTTGCCAGCCGAGGGAAATCTGCTGACCTACAAGCGAGTTGCTCGGAGCCGTAATGCTTGTCAACTGCAGGTCGACAGGGCTGCCCGCTGTATTGAGCATCAGACTGTGAGTATCGATCGCTTCAGTGAATTGCGAATTAAAACCATTGAACGAGGAAAAATTTCCAGTGACCTGGCCGAACGCCATGATCTGGAAACTTTGGGATGACGAAGGGCTAAATCCGTTGACTAGCGCTAGTTGGAACATGCCAGTCAGTGCCGCGGAATTCGTGACGGCAATTTTTCCAAACTGGCCCGAGGCGGCTGTTCCGCCAATCTGTTCGACGACTGTGCCTGTGGCAGATTGAGTGAGGTTAGAGGGCACCGTTAACGTGCTTCCCGGGCCCAGAGTCAGCGTGCCGGTATTGGTAAAGTTGCTGGCAGTGGTGAAAGTCGCGCCACCAATAATTGACAAATTTCCGGCATTGGAACTCAGGCCGGATATTCCATTGATTATGGAACCGGCGCCATCAAGGGTGATATTCGCGGCATTAGTGGTGACGCTAGTCGGAAGGCTTATTTTCGCGCCGCCGCGCACTACCCAAGTGCCGCCAATTAATGAACTGCCGGAAATGGGCGCAATCTTCGAGATTTGCAAGCTAAGCGTGCCCGAGTCTGCCTCGACCGTGCCGGTGTTGATGAACGTTCCATCACCAATGTTAAATGTTGAGGCCCCGTTCCCCCCGAGTTTGCGAATTGTGCCGGCGTTTACAATTCCTGGGACGGCGGTGTTACTTTCAAAATCTTCGACTTCACCAAAGCCGACATCCGACATGAATGTATAGAATGCTCCCAACTCATTCTGAAGAATTGTGGGGTAAATATTGTCTGTGCCAAGAAACAGACTGCCACTGCCGGATTGCACGATCGTGCCAAAATTATCAAGCACTCCGTCATTGTAAAACCTCTTAGTGCCGCTCCCAGATAAATTGAGCGTACCGAGGTTTTTCACACTACCATTTCCACAATCGATAACGCCATCGGTCCATTGGAGCGTTGAGCCAGTGAAATTCAGGGTAAGACCGCCTGCACCCACGAACAATCGATTAGGACTGATATTAACTGTTCCCGGGCCTGATCCTGAAAGAGTTCCTGATACATTTTCGTTTCCAGAAAAGGTAAATGTTCCACCTTGTCCGACGTTGATCGTCGTGTTTCCGAGGATCGTCCCCGTCGAAAGAGTGAAGCTAACTCCCGGATTCACATCAAATGTCGTATTGGTAAGCAGCGCACTAGAAAGAGTTAGTGTGCCGCCAGCCAAAATAAACGTGCCCCCGTTGGTCGATACGTTTGCAGACGATAAAGAACCACCTGATATGGATAAGCTCGTGCCGGGCCGAGCGACAGACTATGAACCGTTTTGTTCCCCGCCGATGCGTCGAAGATAACAGGTTGGTTACTTGCGACATTAATTAAGACATCGTCGGTTGCAATTGGAACGCTATTACCTAACCAGTTGGCCGGATCGCTCCAAGAGGTGCCGTCGCCGTTTCCAGTCCAGCTGATAGGTGGCCGGATGATGGTGATAGTTGCTGTGGCTACTGCGCCTGCCAAACCAGTTGCATCGTTCGTGCTCGACTCCTGTACCTTGAAGTTACCACTGGCAAGTGATCCGTTGGTTGGAGTAAATCTTAAGCCAGCTGCACCCTGGGCTATGCTGACAAAACCACCTTCAGCAACAGACGTCACTCCATCATGCAGAAAAAGCGTGCCGCCGCTGATGTTGGTAATCTGAAAGTACGAAACCAAAGCGACATCTGCTGTCTTCGGTGAAATTGTCAAGCCACTCGTCGTTTGCGTGTTCTCTTGTGTTGTTGTGTTCGCCACATTCGGTGGGCCAGTAGGAACTTGAACATTAATCGTCGCCGTGGCAGGCGTACCTCCTAAACCGCTCGCGTCATTGGTCGAAGTTTCTTGAACTTTGAATGTGCCCTGCGCTCCGGAATTGGCGGCAGGTGTGAATTTAAGCCCGGCTGCACCTGACGCTACAGAAATGAAGTCCCCGTTTGATATCGCTGTCGTGCCATCGTTTAGAAACAGCGTTCCCCCAACTATGTTGGTGATTTGAAAACTTTGAACGATGCCAGCATCTGCAGCATTTGGAGTGATCACCAAGCCGGATGTAGTTTGAACATTTTTTGTGGTAGCGGCGCTCGTCACATTTGGAGTATGCAGCACGAACGCCAAGTTCAAAGTGTATGCGCCGATCGCACCGCCACTGTAGTTGTCGTCTTGCGCCAAATGGTGTAAGTACCAGCGCCATTTGATGGCACGATATACGACTCGTTAACAGATGTGTTTGTTGAAAAAGCTGAATTCGTATTTTGGATTTCGGCTCCTGTCGGACCAAAGAGTGTCAGTTCAGGTCGCATGCCGCTTCCCGTAACATCTGCGAGCGTAACTTTAAAGTTTGTGCCTGCCGTTTCGTTGAAGGTGTAGATATCGATGTTGCCGAGTCGGTTGATTGAACCGTTCTTGGTGACTCCACTGGTCAATGTACCGCTGTCGTTGTCAGAATCGGTGGCAGCCGATTGGCCGTTGGCCAGCGCCAGTTCCACGCTATAGCCGCCGATTTGGCCACCGTTGATATTGTCGTCTAGCACCCAAACGGTGTACGTACCGGCAGCGTTGGGTGGCACCGGATAAAAGACATCGACTGACGTATTAGTGGAAGTGGAAGAATCGGACTCTAGAAGCAGTGTCCCATTGGGGTCGAAGAGTATCAGCTGGGGCCGCACCGCGCTGCCGGTGGCGTCTCCTAATTTAACTTCGAACGAATTATTGGCTGAGGCCGAGAAGGTGTAGATATCGATGTTGCCGAGTCGATTGATTGAACCGTTCTTGGTGACTCCACTGGTCAATGTACCGCTGTCGTTGTCAGAATCGATGGCAGCCGATTGGCCGTTGGCCAGCGCCAGTTCCACGCTATAGCCGCCGATTTGGCCACCGTTGATATTGTCGTCTAGCACCCAAACGGTGTACGTACCGGCAGCGTTGGGTGGCACCGGATAAAAGACTCTGACCGACGTATTGATGGAAGTGGAAGAATCGGACTCTAGAAGCAGTGTCCCATTGGGGTCGAAGAGTATCAGCTGGGGCCGCACCGCGCTGCCGGTGGCGTCTCCTAATTTAACTTCGAACGAATTATTGGCTGAGGCCGAGAAGGTGTAGATATCGATGTTGCCGAGTCGATTGATTGAACCGTTCTTGGTGACTCCACTGGTCAATGTACCGCTGTCGTTGTCAGAATCGATGGCAGCCGATTGGCCGTTGGCCAGCGCCAGTTCCACGCTATAGCCGCCGATTTGGCCACCGTTGATATTGTCGTCTAGCACCCAAACGGTGTACGTACCGGCAGCGTTGGGTGGCACCGGATAAAAGACTCTGACCGACGTATTGATGGAAGTGGAAGAATCGGACTCTAGAAGCAGTGTCCCATTGGGGTCGAAGAGTATCAGCTGGGGCCGCACCGCGCTGCCGGTGGCGTCTCCTAATTTAACTTCGAACGAATTATTGGCTGAGGCCGAGAAGGTGTAGATATCGATGTTGCCGAGTCGGTTGATGGAACCGTTCTTGGTCACACCACTGGTCAACGTGCCGCTGTCGTTGTCAGAATCGGTGGTAGCCGATTGGCCGTTGGCCAGCGCTAGTTCCACGCTGTAGCCGCCGATTTGGCCACCGCTGATATTGTCGTCTAGCACCCAAACGGTGTACGTACCGGCAGCGTTGGATGGCACCTGATAAAAGACTTTGACCGACGTATTGGTGGAAGTGAAAGAATCAGACTCTTGAAGCTGTGTCCCATTGGGGTCGAAGAGTATCAGTTGGGGCCGCACCGCACTGCCGGTGGCGTCTCCTAATTTCACTTCGAACGAGTTCCCAACTGAGGCCGAAAAGGTGTAGATATCGATGTTGCCGAGTCGGTTGATTGAACCGTTCTTGGTCACACCACTGGTCAACGTGCCGCTGTCGTTGTCAGAATCGGTGGCAGCCGATTGGCCGTTGGCCAGCGCTAGTTCCACGTAATAGTCTCCGAACTTGCTGCCATTAACCCCGGTGTCCTGCACTACAACTTTGTACGTGCCAGTTCCGTTGGATGGCACCTGATAAAAGACTTTGACCGACGTGTTGGTCGAAGTGAAAGAATCAGACTCTTGAAGCTGTGTTCCATCGGGGCCGAACAATGTCAGTTCGGGCCGAACTGCACTGCCCGGGAAGTCTCCCAACTTCACTTCAAAGCAATTTCCGGCCGATGCTGAGAAGGTGTAGTTTTCGGAAGGATTTGTAACCGTCAAACCGGCGTGTATCGTTACACCAGGAGTCAGAGCGGTCAGAAGATCTCGACGCTCCAAATGTTCAATTGCGAACAGTAACTTACTTGATCTGGTCTTCTGACGACTGAATAACTTAGAACTTCGTTTCGAAGAAGACTTCAGCATTAGCGACCTCCCTACAATGCGGCAGCTCTACCAAACAGATGCAGGAGAGCGCTGAGTGCCCGAGGCTAGCACAAAACAGTCCAGCCTCGATACTCGTTGCTAACCAGCCTCGATTAGATCGCCCCCCCCAAAGTAAGATGGGTCTAACTCTACCGGGGTGCGAAGCGGATATCAATCGTTTTCGGTAAGAATGTTGGTCAATTTCTAACTGCCATCGAAAGGTGCCAGGAGGTCTCAAAAACTGGGCCAATCGTCATGCATGAGCACACCGTTTACCGCGACGTGGCAAGCGATTGCGTTTACTCCTACGATCTCAATCAACAGTTGATCGTCAGGCTGGAGAGGTCGGCTAGCATTGTCAGTATGCGCAAAAAAACCCGTGGTTTCAATTCGCTTGGCTGAGTCCGTTTGCGACGATATCCGATTGCTGCCCGGAATTGATAATCACCGGCACCATCGAGCTTGTTTCAGGCACGGGCGTCGGCTGGTATGGGTTTGGAAGAGTCCTGGATCTTGTTCCTTTTTCGGCACTCGTCGCCGCAAGGCGTGATATCTACAAATCTTCGGGCAGCGACGCCTGAAAACTCATCTCGCAATTCAAATTCCCGCATCGCCGTCAAATCGGCGGTTTTCGATTCTGCAGCACCTGGCAGCCCCGCTACCTCGACCAGCACCGACGCGCTTCGGGATGAGCGGCCAACCAAGCATCGGAAAGTTGCGTCGCGGCCGCAGGCGGCGAGTGGCGTGACAACTGGATCAGCAGGTCGCGGACATAGGCAAACGGCTCGACTTGATTCGCCTTGGCTCTGGCCATGACGTTGTAGAGAACCGCTGCAGCCTTGCCGCCATTGTCGCTTCCCATAAACAAGTAATTCTTGCACCCAACGATTACAGCGTGTGGCTGATCCAGGGAAATGAACGAGCCGGCGAAGCTTCACTCTCTGTTTGAGGCGTGCCCGGTCGATGAATTGATCGCAACGCCGGTCAACCCGGTCGTAAGCAACGCAAGGCACGAAGGCGCGGACTGCGTTGAAAGAGTGGAAGCGTAACGACTCTATCGTTTCGCTGGTACTTTCAATGTGCAGCCGAGATACTTGGCCAATACGGCCGCGTTCGCCAAGCTAATGCCCTTGCCGGTGCGGAAGCGATAAATGACGCTCTGGCCGAGCTTGGTAGCTTTGCCCACGGCGTAGTCGCTCTCGCCACGGGCTTTCAGCGCATCGCGTAGTTGCTTGTCGATCATGTTGCAAGTTTACAACCTTTTTGATGCACGTCAAGTCAGTTATGACTTGTGATGATTGTGACGAAGTTAGCTGTAAGTCACAAATGATTTAGTCAGAAATGACCTTTTAGGCTCAAGTAACGATTGCATTAAGTCATGTGTGACTTAGACTACAAATAGAGGGGAGTAACGATGTACTATAGCCGACCACCGAAACTTTCGGACTGGCTGGGACTGCTCGTTGTGGCTTTGATCGTCCTATTTGTGTTCGTCATTGTGATGGCGATAGGCCGATGATGTACGCCGGGTTGTACAGGATTGCAAAGGATTGTGCAGGCTTGTATCGGTTGACCGCTGAAAAAGTCAAAGTACGTTGGAATTGGAGGCACAACTTGACATACATCGCTGAGGCAATGGCCGAACTTCACGAATGCAAAGGCATAATCGACACCTGCGAGAAGTTAATGGCCAGGTTCCCCGCCAATGCCGAAGTGACAGCATGGGCGCAGGCCGACCTAATCGCTGCCCGGGAGCGAGTGGAGAACATCGAGGCATGGTCGAGAATAATGGACGGCTAACAATGAACGATGACGATGACGTGGAATCGTATTTTGAAACTGAGATACCGCTGACCCCCGAATCCGATGCGCAGTACGTCGACGTCGGCAAGGGAATACTGATTTTCATTGCGATCGTCGGCGCGATCGTGCTGCTGACGATTCTGCTGCACTAAACCAAAAAAATAATTTTGGTTCGACTAGGGTGCGAAAACAGGCCTCGATAGCTCGATTTTCTCGGCACTTGTGCTCGCGCAAATCTCGCAAAATTACAACCGTTACAACCGGAACTTGCCTGTCGGCTTTCAGCGTCCGTAAGGTTGATTAGTGCCGATTCCTTTTGTTTCCTCATTTGGAGAACGCAATGAAGATTGAAAATGTCGTTCGTCGTTTGCGACGTGCTTTGCAACGCAAAGATCAGTATCTACACACCAGTACGCCGCGGGAACGGAGTAGTTTGGGCGGTCGATGGAATGTCAGTGACGATAGAAACATCGTGATTGACTACTTCAATGAAGATGGCCTGTTGCTTCTGGCCAAAAAGATGGGCGTCCTCTAGGACAACACCGCACAACACAACATTTTCTGTATTCGCTTCGTGGTGGAAAGAACCATTGCAACCTTGAAACCCAAAGCCCAGGTGTTCGCCGCCACGAATCGAATGCAGATTATTCTGAGGCATCCATGAGTGGCGACATTGACGATCCAGAAATCACACAGAGCGGTCCCTACTTTTTCAACAAAAAGGTGGCCGAACAATTCTTGTCGGCAATTGAACGGAACGAACCTATCCGGCCGCCGACAGAGTTTGTGCCAGATCGGAAACCAGTTGGCTCCGAGATTCCATCGGGCAAATTCGTAACTGTCTGGGATAGAGACAGCCTGTTGCAAGCAGCGGCTGCCTGCATTAGCTGCGCTCGATTGATTCAACCCGGGAGAAACAATGAGCAAGCAGAGGCAATTGCGGACGATAATTTCACGATCGTCAGTTGCTTTGCTGATTTCACGGCAATGGTTGCGAATTGTGACTACGAGTTCGATCCGCAACAGGAATGCAAAGTCGTCACCGGTCCAACAGAACCGTATCGGGCTGTCAACATCGTCGGCCATTAAACTGACGGGAGTGAACGTCATGTATCATTTCACTCACTTAATTCACTTGCCCAACATTGTGAAGCAAGGTTTGACTCGCGGGGAACTGGCAGGCACAAAATATCCATCACTCGATGTCATATCGATCACCACCAATCCAGATCGGCGCGCAATTTCATTCTTTGACTGCTACGACGCGACGGTGCGACTCATAGTTGATACGAAAGGACTGCCGCTTTTGCGATGGAAAGAAGCTTATCTGTCTCACGGTGGCAAATCGTCGAAACTCAAACTTTTAGACCCGACATTTGAGGGCAGGAAGAATTGGTACGTGCATTTCGGCACGATTCCATTTAACAAAATCTTGTCGATCGAACAGCGTCAGGGGATGCAGTATGAGCCAATACCCGATCTGGATAAGCTAGTGGGAGAAATCCAAGAGGAAATCGACAGAGCAGTGATCTTCCACAGGTCAGGACAAGGGCGGTTTCTTGACATGGAATTGAAATCCGGCGTGGAAAACACTTGGTTATTGCCTACAGCCTAGCCCGTGATGCCTGCGCTGTTTCGCCGTACAAGTTCTAGGCGTCGTCTCTCACCTTTCCACCGGAGTGAAGTAGCCCCGGCTTCACTTCATCCCCGGGCTTTGGAGTCTCTTCGCTTGATTGGTCGGTTTGACCCCGCCGCGTCACTCTGACATTCGCGCGCTCTCCGGCAGAAATAAGGGTACGGCCGCGCGATTTGCCAGATCGTCGCCCTCAAAAGCCTTATTTGACCGCGCCGGGGTATCAGAATCGAATCGCCGGCCGCAATCCATTCAGGAATCCGCCCGGCTGCATTCCGCTTCCATATCCCGCATTCCGCCGAACGATTCGCAATCTTGCTACTACTCGGCGCGACTGCCTCTAATCGCGTCTCCGTGGCAACACTGCGCGATGAATGTTGCGCTTTTCATTCACGCCGGCAACACTCCGTTGTGAATTAACAACAGCTTTGAGGTAATGGGAACCGACTGCCACAACTTTTCTTTGCATTGTGTGCTTGTGAATTGACAATTGTATAATAGCCAACTATCATTTAGATAGAGAGGCAATACAAAGGTGCAACCATGACAACAATTCAATGCAAACGGTTCGACAAGTTTGTTAAGGCCGATCGGCTATATCGTCGGCTGACGGCCATCCGCAGCGGTCGCTAGTCTTTTCTCAATCTTCTCTGTAAGGGGCGCAACAATGTCACGCCAAAGGCACGTGTTTGAAACTGCGCGCATCGCGCATCTTTGGATGCACCAAACGCAATCCGAAGCCCGCAATCCTACGCGGAATCTGTACTTCTCCGGCGATACGATTTTCAGTTACGGCAGCCATTTCCCTATCGCCCGGCTTGTGAAGCATCGGGGCAAAACTGCCGTCCTATTCACCAACCGTAGCTATTCCGTCACTACGTCTGGCCATTGCAGCATGGTCCGCCACGCTATCCCGGCCGGCGTGGCAGTGTTCTACGTCTACAACCCGCAAGGCACGTTAGCCGACGGCCGGAATGAGCATAAGCAAAACGTCGCAATGGCGTTGGAATCGTTGGCCGCAAGCAAGAGCAAGCCGCAACGCGCAATTCGCTATCGTTCGCTGCAATCGGTTATCGCAACCGCCAACGAATACTACGAGTATTTCGGATTCACAACCCGCTACGCGCTGCCATCGAATCGCCGCGAACTAGAAGCTAACGCGGTCGCATACGAAAACTCTCTACAGCAACGCCGGGAATCACGCCGGGCGAAAGAGCGGAAACGATGGGCAGCGATTGAGGCGAAGCGCGAACTAGAGCGGCAAGAGTTTGCGGCAAAGATGCCCGAGCTTATCGAGCGGTGGCATAACGGCGAAAACTCAATTTCGATTCCTAACTCTTTCATGCTTCCTACGCTGCTGCGGATTCGTGGCGACGTTGTGGAAACATCTCGCGGCGCAGAATTCCCGATTGCTCACGCTTTGAAAGTGTTGCCCGTGGTCAAGTCTCTCATCGACCACGGCCGCACGTATCAGCGCAACGGCCGTTCAATCCATCTTGGCCATTACACGCTCGACAGCATAGACGCTGACGGAAATATCCGGGCGGGTTGTCATACGGTCAAACGTGACGAAGTAGAGCGATTGATTAAGCAATTGGAGCAACGGCCATGCAATTGCAAAAGCTAATCGACGGCAACAAACGAGCGCGGCGGAACGGCACTAAAGGCGATGCACGTCGCCGATGGTACGCAGTTTATCGACAGATTCGATTTTGTAAACGATTCCGAACAGCGAACTAAAGGGGCAACAATGCAAGAGCAACTAGAACAATTGATCGACAGCGAATCACTATCGGCCGTCGCCGCAGCTATTGCGGCAGTGTGCCGTGAGAAAGCGGAACACTTGCGAAGCGATTGGCAAGATTATATCGCCGCGCAAGCGTGGGACCGGGCCGCGAAGCATTTTGACGGCGTGGAAAGTGCTGTTGATTATCTCGGACTATAAGGGGCAACTATGCGAATCCAAAACTTGCCGGATGGCGGCCGAAAACTTTGGTTATCGGCGAACGATACCGAACGATGGGCAACTAAACCGGGAGCATATTGGCCATGCTCCACGCTTCGCGGCCGGCGATTGTTCGCGGAGTTTGCACGCAATGGTGATTTAGTTGATATGGCGATCGACGGCCGAAACGATATCGATTGCGACGGCAACGAATTTGATGCGATTACATCCGATTTTCTAGGGGCGACAAAATGAAACGAATCAGCAAGGTAAGTATCAAACGAATCTTCGACGAAAGCCCGGACACATCATATATCGGTGAATACTCCGCAACGTGGAAAGAAGGAGCGATTGATCGGAAAGAGCGTGGCGATATGCGATGCAGAGATTATCGCTACTTCCTTCCTGCTAACCCTGAATACGCAGAGCAAGAGTACGCGCGAATGGAATCGCTCTGTAACGGCGATTTTCATTTCATTGGCATACGTGCCGAAGCGGAAATCCAAACGTCCGACGATGGGCGGCACTGGCTTTGCAATACCATTTCGTCAGGTGGTTTATGGGGCATCGAATCCGATTCTGGCGACGACTATTTCGCGGAAGTAGAACGCGACGAGCTAGCGGCGCTGCGCGATGCGTTGACGGAGTTCGGATTTACTGCCGACGAGATTGATGCGGCAATTGGCGATGTCGAACGTATTGCCTAACCGAAAGAATGAAACCGCTCTGGGAGCAAATCAGATATGCGAGTGATTAAATACAGTCGAGTATCAACTACCGATCAGGCGGACCACGGAGTTAGTCTAGCGGCGCAGGATGCGAAATTAGACGCATACGCGAATTTGTATGATCTTGAGATTGTCGCATCGTTCGAGGATGCCGGCGAATCTGCCAAGAGTCTTAATCGCCCGGGCATAAGACGTGCGCTGGAAATGCTGCGGCGTGGCGAAGCGGAGGGGATTTTAATTAGTCGCCTCGACAGACTTACCAGAAATTTGCGCGATTGGTTGTACTTAACCGAAACATTTTTTAGTGAGCGTGGCGGCAGGCAGTTGTTTTCGGTGGGCGACAGCATCGACACCCGATCAGCCGCCGGGCGATTGGTACTCAATATGCTTCTATCTGTCGCACAGTGGGAGAGAGAGGCGGTAGGTGAGCGAACAAAATCGGCAATGCAGCATAAGAAGCGCTGCGGAGAGCGTGTCACCCGTAGTGTTTATGGGATGGATGTGGGTTATGACGGTAAAATGATGATTGTCAATTCACAAGAGCGGGATACTATTGAACGGATGAAACAATGGCGGTCCCGAGGTTTCACCTATCGGGAGATTGCGGACGAACTGACAGCGTTAGATGTACCTACAAAGCACGGCAAGCGCTGGAATCACGGTACGGTACGGAGGATACTAGGAAATGCCACCTAAAAAATCACTCGCAGATACGATCCGCGATGCGCTTGCGAATTGCGGCAAGAGCCGCAAGGAAATCGCCAAAGCAACGGGCGTCGATGAGCCACAATTGAGCAGGTTTTTGAACGGTTGCGATTTGCGCTTAGAAACCGCGACTAGGCTCACTGACTATCTCGGGCTTCATCTTGTAGCAAACCGTGGCCGCTGATCGGCACAGCCTTGCGTAATCCGGTAGAAACGATGAACCATGACAAACAATACAGCGGCGGTATCCGACGCTAGACGACGCGGCAAAGGAATTGTGGGTCAGGGATGGGTCGGGCTTGGCTGCCTGGGCCGCTAACCGGGGTGACGAAACCGCTTCCGAAATGAATCATGCCAAAGAGTGGTAGATCGCCGAGCCATCATCTCTGTGAACTGCTGGGCAGCGACGGCAAGCGCTGCGTATTGGTCCTTCGCCCGGGCGAAGATTGGACCGCCGCGGCGGCACGATCGGCTGTGGTACGTGAGTGGATCGCAATGCTGCCCGAGCCCCCGGTGGTCGATCACACGGTTTGCCCACGGTCGGCGTTTACTGAGGCCGACGCCAAAACGATAGGTGAATTCGTGACTCGCTGCTTAGCAGAATCGGGCTGCGAAGTGGTCGAAATGCCCGAAAAGTCGCGCTCCGGGGCTTCTCAGAGGCCGGAAACGGCCATCTAGGGCCATTCTTGATAACAACCGCGACCTGAGACTTGGTGAGAGCGCGCGCTGTTTTCACGCGTAAATTTATGCTCTCGATTTTTCATCGTCTGGGGAACTCACGCTGTTCTTCTTTGCATAAATATATGCATGATTTTCTTTCACGCCGGGCACCGCCGGATCAGGTTTGTCCCGGCTGGTCCAGCCTATAACCTTATTGTATCTCAATAGACACACAATTCTCCCTGGAGAAGTGTGTGTGGAATATAGGAAGGTTAAATAGAAGGCCTGGGCCAGCCGGGACAAACCCCTGAGTTGGCCACCTGCCAAGAGGCGGCGACAAGGGGCCGTGAAAATATATTTTGTGCGGAGCTTGTTATGGTACCTTAACAAGCCCCGCACAACCCCGCGAATTCCGATCGAGAAAACACGGCGTTGTTCATAGCCGTTGTTCGGTGTTTGTGAAGGTCGATCACAAGCCCCGCCCATCGCCATTTGACCAAACTTGACGGCTCCTTTTTCCCGCCTAACATACTCTAGCGACATGAGTAGTTAGGTCGCTCATCTGTAAGCTAATCACCACGGACCCCATCGGGCAGTCTCTACTCCTTGGTATCAGCGGTCTGGCTGAAAAGTACCAGACCCCAGCCGAAAAGCCGGAAAAGTAAATTTCCGGTGGCGGTACTGAGGTATATGGGGTGTGCTCTATCGGCCCTCATTCGGGGCCAAAAATGGGCAGAGGATGCAGCGGTAGAGGGCGAGATCGAAACACTCGCCCGCCCGCGCTTGCTTAGCTCAAACCGACAAATTAGGCGCGATGCGATCGCGCTGTTGGCCGAGTATCTCGCGCTACAACGCCAGACGGTCGAAGATTCGGAGAACCGAATCCGCAAGGGAAAATTGCGCGCCAAAAGTGACCACGTACACTCAGGACTGTTCCTCCCGCGAGGCAAAGACAGCCGCCCGCCCATCGAAGAACTCGCCGACGAACCACATACCTACAAAGAGGTCATGGCAGCGATCGGCAGTGCGAACTGCCGCAGCCATTACGACAAAAAAGTAATGGACAAGGAGCACTTCGATGCCAAAAGCCCGACGAGCGCACGACGTATCCAACAGGAGCACAAAAAAATGAAAAAATTAGGTCTATCCAAACGAAGGAAATATGGCCGAGTCGTCAATCGCGTGAAGCCACTCGATAAAGACAACAGCGCCACCGTGTACGCAGATGTAGCTAACCATCCCGGCAAGCTCCCCGATGAGCCAAACCTGGATCAGCCAAAAAATGCGCGGACTCGCCAGGTGGTCCCGACGGACCCGGACCATCCGCGCGTCTCGCCTTACGAGCGCGAGACGGCCGAGGCACAAACAGCCGCGATCGTGCAGCGGATGTTCAATCGCGTCTGTGAACAAGTGGAGATTCCCGGCACGCGAAAGATGCAGCCCAGAGGGACCGATTTCCAGTGCAGGGTGATGAGTCTATTTCTGTCATGGCGCGGCCGATGGGACAACCCTAACTTATCGCCGCTGGAAAACCAGTTCCGGTTTATTGCTCGCCAACTATATCACCCCTTCACTGACAAGGCTGTTGCTCAAATCAAAAAATGCCTCAGCGGTATCCTGCGTGACGTGACCGGGCGCGAGGACATCTCCATCACCGACTTGGAAACACTTAACTCTGACGCCTTTGGTCCCCGTGTCAGCCAACCCGCCGAACCCGGCGCGGCTGCATAAGTCACCGCGGTGTTCGCCCCGGCCGGCGCTCCTCACGGGCCGGCCGGGGCATCTTTTCGATCGTGGGGAAAACCGTGAGGAACAGCTAATGAAATACGTTATTGAGTCACGTTGCGGTGTCCGTTTCAGCGAGATCGCGCCTGGCCGTGGTCATACCACTACAGTGGACTGGGATAAGGCCGACGAGATCGTGGCCATCCTCGACAATCTAAGTATGCCCTGCCTGCCAGGGAAAGCCATACTCGGTGCAGAACCCGTTACCGTCGTCATCCTGCCAGAAAAAGACCACGAGCAAGTCGTGAGCTTCCGCGTACAAACGAAGAAGCGAGTTGCCGGATGGAATCAGCGCGCAAAAGATATCGCGCTCGACATTTCTGTATCTCTACCACAGGACGAACACCATACCGTCAATCCGAAAGACCCAACGCACCTGATGCGGCAGGTTGTTGTCAACCTATTCTCCACTCAAATCGGAGAAAGTCGAATCGCCACACTAATGTTTTACGAAGGGTGTCCGTATCAATTCGATGGCAAGTGCTGGCGTAGGAAAACCAGGGACGAAATCTGGCGCGCCGTGTGGAAACAAATCGAGCAAATCTTCGCCGCTCACAATGAACGCAGTGACAAACCAGTGTCAATTAGTGGCGGACTTGTCGATGACGTGCTGAGTTCGTTGGAAGCGAATTTGACAACCCGGAAACGATTGGGCGAGTGGCTAAACGATGATCCACGTGACCCGAGTAATTTATTGGTCTGTGAAAACGGGATTGTCGATTTGGACCGTTATGTAAATGGATTACCCAGCTACCTGTTACCCCACGACATCAACTTATTCGTTGCGCACACGCTGCCGTGGCCGTTTGACCCGTTAGCGCAGAAGCCGGCGCGCTTTTTCCAATTTCTCGACGAGCTTTGGTCCGACAAGGACTGTCACTTACTTTTGCAAGAGATTCTCGGATACATCTTAACGTCTCCGTGGCTCCATATTTTCATCGTGTTCATTGGCGCGACCCGCGGCGGCAAAAGTACGTTGGGTAAACTCATGTCGCTGCTGGTAGGCAAAGATAATGTCGCCGCTTTGCAACTGCATCGGCTCGCGGATCGGTTTGCACTGTCGGGTGCAGTAGGCAAGAGACTGTTAATGATGAGCGAAGCCCGCTGGCCCGATCGTGGCTCGCCGGCAATTGAAAACCTTAAGTCGATTAGTTCGCGCGATCCAATCCAGGTCGATGCAAAGTACCAAAAGCCTATCACCACGTCCGACTGGGGCACACCGGTCATCACAAGCAATCAGCCCCCAACATTTGCCGACGATAGTGACAGCGTAGTCGTGCGAATGGTCCTGCTCCAATTTCTTGAGTCGTTCGCCGGCAAGGAAGATCACAAGCTATTGGAAAAGTTGGAAGCCGAGCTACCTGGAATCGTATTATGGGCCGTCGAGGGATGGCACCGATTGCGCAAGAATGGGGGCTACTTCACAGTACCGGGGGGGTCCGCCGCGCTAATCGAGTCCATTTCGGCGGATGCGTCACCAATCAAAGAATGGGGCGGCGAATGCTGCGCGTTTGGTGACGGCACCAAGGCCAGCAAGCTCGAACTTTACGAAAGCTACGTGCATTGGTGTTCCACCCATGCCGTCGCACCGCCAAAGGACAGAGTGACATTTAACTCCCAACTCGTAGCAGCGTACCCAAAGTTAAAAAGCGACCGGATCAGGGCCGGGGAAGAACGGGTGCGCGTCTTTCGGGGGATAGCGCTAAAAACCGAGAAATCAATCGTGGAACAAGAGGCTGCATAGCGGAAGGGGTGCATTTCAGGTGAGTCACTTTGGAATCCCGGAATGACGACCACAATCGGCATCGCAGCGCGACGGCCATACTAGCAAACGCCGGGGCGGCGAATGCGAATCCGTAAGCGGCTGTGCCGCCCCGGCACAATGGAGAATTTATATGAATGTAGGCAGACAACTAGCAAATTGGTGGTGCAATCACTACTACACCGTGCGGGATCAAGCGAAGAAAACCGGACTCAATTTTGAGGACGCCAGCGAGTTCGCCAGCCGCGTGGGGCGTGCTGTACTCGATAAAGCACAAAAATTAGAGGACAACGATCGGCTCGTTGAGGATTTTCTGACCCGTATCGTCACCGACAACGACATTCCAAAAACGCTCAACGAAACGCCGACGTGGCACTTAAGGTATCTGCTCTCGTGTGTAAGCGATGACGAGCATTGGTCCCCTGTGCTAAGAGGCGAGTTGGCGAGACGCACCGATGACATCGCCGATTTGATGAGGCGACTGGTAGAGATTCCACCGGACATCTGGGCGGCCATCGTCCGAGACAACCTGAACTGACCGCCTGCTCCATACAAGTTCCACCAGCGCCACGCTGGCAAAACTCGCGCAGCCCGGCACCAATACGGGCCGCGCACAAATCAACTGTTAAACCATGTCAGAATCTCCCTATCGCCTCGCAACCGAGGCTGACCAAAAACAATTCGATAAAATATGCGAGCAAAATCGTGACGCTGACATCGAAGGGTTGATCCACGAAATCAGTCTACTTCAGTGGCTCGTCGGCAAGGCCGCATCGCAACCAAACCCGGACAGCGGCCTTATCATTAGTGGTGTCGCGGGAATTTCCAAAATCCGAACTCAATTGGAAAAGGCGCGCGTAAGAAACAGCACGCTGCTGTCAGTCGAGGCAGCCAAAGAAATTGAGCTTGCGTTAATGAAGGCATTTGCACTCGCTGTCGATCGTTTGAATTTGGACGACGATGCCAAAGCAGAATTTATCACGCAAGTCGCCGAGGAGTTTGACTCAATTATCAGTTCCGCAAAAAATAGCCGGAAATTCATCCGCCGACACGCTTACGATTTGGGCGCTCGGACCAATGATCGGCTCGGCTTGCCGGAACCAAACTAAATCAGCGGCGTGTTGTCTCGCACCAAGCGCGCCGCACAAATCAACGCAGCACGTTCGTTGCTGCAAACTAGCTAGCGCGTCCACCCCAAACGCTTGGCTTCGTTCTTAGAGGGGCACATAGAGGAGTTTTCCAATGAGAAAACATTATCAATCAAAGATTCGTGTTCAATGTTTTGACGATGGTGGCGGCGATCCGCCAGCGACGTTACCGAATGGCGCACCGGCGTTCACGCCTGAACAGCAAGAGTACGTAAATCGCGTGGCTGCGCTTGAGCGCAGGACCACGGAGGCAAAATTAAAGAAGCGATATGAAGGGGTGGACACCCAACTTCAAAATGCACTTTCTGCGGCACAAACCGCTGAAGAACGTGTGGCTGCGTATGAGGCTGCGAACTTGGAACTGAGCAATTCGCACAAAACTGCCGAACAGCGGTACAACGACGAATTGAATCGCCAATCTAAACTGTCGGCCAAGCAGTTAGCGGATGCGAACGCTGCCCGCGAAGCAGCGGAGACAAAGTTCCGACGCCATTTGGTGGACGCATCTATCACCGATGCCTCGGTGAAGTACCGTGCCATAAGTCCCTCGCAAATCCTGCCGCTGGTTCGTGACCGTGCGCGCGTAGTTCCAGTTCTGGACAAAGCCGGACAGCCGACCGGCCAAGATCGTGTCGTCATCGACTATGATGGCGTCGATGATGCGGGTACGCCGGTGAAATTGGAACTAACGGCGGATCAGTACCTTGAAAAAATCCGCGCCGATGAAAGCTGGTCGAACTTATTTGCCAGCGACAAGGTGGGAGGTACGGGTCAGCATTCCGACATTGGTGGATTCGGGCCGAAGCAGTCGGCGGATTTCAATGCACTTCTGCAAAATCCACAGGAATATATGCGTTTGCGAAAGGAAAATCCAAGGACACTTGGGCTGTCAAAGTAGTCACCCATCGAAGCCGCCGCAGCAAAACGTTGCGGCGGCTTTTTATTTTCACAGGAACAACAAATGATTGAACAATTACGAAGTGAAGTTTTGCAAATAATCGACAGATTGACGGCCCGCTTGTCGAGATTGCTCACGCGGATCGGCTCGCTGAATCAGGAGGCATGGGATTTGAATTTCATCACGCCAGAGAACCGCAAGGAAGCCGATCGGTTTCTGCGGGCGGCGTGGCAGGCGAGCGCGAAATCGAGCAAGCGATCGGAGCAGCCGCATGTTTGCGAGACTAGACGATGCCTCGCCGTAAGCTAGGCTTTAGTATGCTTCAACGTCCACAAGACATTCCGCAGTTCAGACGATGGATCGTGGAACGTCTAAACGCATTGGCGAAAGGTGCTGACTGTGCCGAAACATTAAAGCAATGTAAAGCGATCTCGCTCCAATTGGGACTTCCCGATGTTGCGGCAATGGTCAATGGTGACGATGCAATTGGAACGCTGTCGCGTTGTCTGTCGGCGGTCGATTTGATTCGCCGCCCAACAACGATTCCGCAATATCGACGATGGCTGATCGAGCGGCTGCACGTTTTGTCGCACGTTGAAGGTGCAGGAGAAGAGCCGCTAGTAGACCCAGCACAAACGCTCGTCGAATGCCGCAAGTTCGCGCTTCGGCTCGGTTTGGCCGACGTGGCAGCACTCGTCAACGGTGATACGTCACTAAAGAACACTGTCGAGACCATTTCACGTTGCCTGGCAGCAATAAAGAACACAAGCAATTGCGCAATTACCGTTCAACAGGCTGCCGACCGGCTGCAATTGTCTACAAAAACAGTTTACAAACTCTGCGCCGATGGCGTACTGCCGCACAAACGAGTTGGTCGCACCATTAAGATCGAGCCTGCCGATTTGGATTCCTTTGTTCAGACTTTCGAGAATCGTTCCGGCCGCTCTGTGGCCGATCTGGAGAAGTGTTTTCGGTAGCCTTTACAAGCGCTTTGCGTAGATGGTCGCTTCGCTTGTGAACTTTGCTATAGACACGCTGCAACATGTTCAAGGTTTTGTGGCCCATGATTGCAGCCAGCGTTATGATGTCAACGCCGCGCTCAATCGCGTCTGTTGCGAATACGTGACGAATAATTCCGGGTGTTACTCGGAAACCGAGCTTCTCTTTTAGTCGCCGGCAACGATGCCCAAGCAAATCCTTATCCCAGGGCGTACCATTTAAGTTTCTGAAAATCGGCCCGGTCGGGTATTTGGCAGCCCATTTCTTTGTGATTTCAAATGCTTTGTCATTCAGCAAAACGACGCGATTTTCCTGTTCACCCTTGGACAACTTAACGGGGAAGGTCCAACAGCGATTTGCTTCGTCGAAGTGCTGGGCCTCGACGATCCGCGCCTCTTTTGGTCTGCACCCTGTTTGCCGCAAGATGGTCACGTAGTCGCGGAATGGCTCGTCCTTGATCGACGCTAACAGCTTGTCGAATTGGGCCGGCTCAATGTCGTAGTCTCTAACACTCTCGCGCGGCTTTTCCATATCCGCCAGCGGCGAAACGCTAATACGGCCGCTCTTACGTGCCCAATTCAAAACCCGCTGGACCGGCCGGATAGCGTTGCGGATCGTCGAGCCGTTATTCGTGTTCGGGTATCGCTTGGCGATCCACCGCTCAACGTGAAACGGCTTCAGTTTAGAAACCCGCATTGTGCCGATCGACTTGTAAAACGATTCGAGCGGTACCTTATAGAACTTGAGCGTGGCTTCAGCGACTTTTGGCTTAATGAATGCCAAGAACTCAGCACACAGTTCCAGAAACATCGGATCAGGTCCGATGTCCCGCTGCCCGGCCATCAATTGGTGGTATCTCTCTTTCGCTTCCTCTTTTTCCACGGCAAGCCGGATGGACTTGCCGTTAATGTTCACGTACCACGCGGAATGAGACTTTTTCCAGTACGGTTTCGGCTGGCGCATAGACGTTTCTCCCTGATGTTGAACCTTAGCTTTCCAGGGACAACATCAGGGACAAACAGGGACAAGCAGCAAAGAGGTCGCAACTGCTTGTCGCAGAATCCCAAGCCGAGAAACAACTTACAAAGCGAGGGTGACGGGACTTGAACCCGCGACCTCCAACGTGACAGGCTGGCGCTCTAAACCAACTGAGCTACACCCCCGAAACGCTTTGCCCGCAGGAATTTAGTGTCAAACTCGCCCGAAATGGTTCGAGTTTTTCTGCCCTAAATCCCTGCCGGAAGCGGAATTATATCCCTCCTAGGTAGCCCCGCAAGGCCGGCGGATTAAGCCAGTATTGGCCGCCGCCCGGCCCGGTTTTGTGACCTAGATTTGAATAAGGCTTACCGCGTTTGGGGGTCCGCCGCAAGCGGATCGCCGCGCTCGAGCGTCCATTCTGCGGGGCAATGGAGTTTCGCCGTGCACGAGATTTACCGAAGTGCGACAAATTGGATTTGGGGTTTGGACCGGCAGGAATGGCTGATTGTGTTAATCGGGGCAGTAATTGTCGGCTTCCTGGCCCTGCGCGGAATGGGGTCACGGAAAGAATATTGAACTGGCGAACCAGGCGAACGAAAGTCGCCCGACGCCGGAAAACTGACAAGCGACTGCGGACCACCGATCAACCACCAATTCCTTATCTGGGTATCTGCTCTTTGCTATGTGGATTCTAACTGCCATCGAATGGTCGAATATCCATCTCAGCACGCCCGTGGCCTTGGCCGCCGTGGCGACCATCGGGTATTTCGTCGGCCGCAGCAAGCGTGAAAAGCAAAGCGCCTCCAGCGAAGCCCAGGCTCGCCGCGAACTGAAGCGTGCCCAAGCTGTCGCCAAGGAGCTGGAGCAAATTGCCGACGTCGTGCGCCGCAGCCTGGCCACGCATCATTCCAGCGTACTGAAATTCAAAGACCGCATGTCCTCCATGGGCTCGGTCGCCAAAGAAGGCGCCTGGCAAGACCTGTGTGCCGAAGCGGAAGAGATGCTCAAGCCCACGCTGCAGTTGGCGGCCCAAATGGCGGCAGCCTACGATCAAATCCGACAGCAATCGAACAACTTGATGACCTTTACCGAAGTGCGCACCGATGCGCTGACCGGCGTGAGCAATCGCCGGGCTTTGGACGACACGCTGGAATCGCTATTGGCCATGTTGCATCGCTACGAACAGACCTTTTCCATCCTGATCGTCGATATCGACCACTTCAAACAGCTCAACGACGAGCAGGGACACCTCTACGGCGACCGCATGCTCAAGGCCGTGGCCAAATTGTTGGCCGACACCGTCCGCGAAACCGACATGGTGGCCCGCTACGGCGGCGAAGAGTTCGTGATTGTCATGCCGCAAACTCCGCTGGATGGCGCCATCATTTTCGCCGATCGGTTGCGGCAGCGCATCGAACAAGATCTGCCGCTCACGGTCAGCGGCGGCGTCACCGCCACGGCCGAAGGCGACGATTCGCAAACCTTGCTGGCCCGCGCCGATGCCGCGCTGTACAGTGCCAAAGCGGCCGGCCGCAATCGGCTGTTCTGCCACACCGGTCAGTCGATCGAACCGGCCGTGGTCGATGACGACGCGGTGCCCCCGATTCCCACGGCCAACGGCCAAGCGCTCACCGCAAAAGCCAATAGCTAAGCGCCTCCCTTGCTTGCGCGGCGGGCTCGGCTGCTTCGATTACAGCACGCCCCTGGCCGGGTTGTAGCCTAACTGGTTGCCACGGCGCAAATCGTCCTGAGCCTGCTCGCCGTGGCCGAGCTTCTCCTGCACCAGCCCGCGGTGGTGATACATCACTGCCAGGTCGCCGTCCGCCTGCTTGAGTTCGGCTTGCAGGCGGCGGAGATCAAATCGGAACTGCTGCTCGAGCAATCGCCGCTTTTGCAATTCCCTGATTTCGACCGCGCGGTCCAAGTCCGCCAGCGCGTCGTTGTTGCGATCCAGCAGATGCAGCAAATAGCCGCGCGTGTCCAGAAATGTGGCGTATTCCGTCGTCTGTTGCCCCACTTCCGCAAGCGCCTGATCGATGTCTTCCAGACCCTCGGGCAATTCCATTTGCGCCAAGGCGCGAATGTAAGCGCGCGAATTGAGAAACCTTGGCGTCGCGCGGAGCTTGACTGCCTGCGTGGCGTCGTCGATGGCCTCGCGGCCGCGCCCCATGCGGACAAAAACCCATGCGCGGTTCGAGTACACCTCGGCCTGATCGAAAAACCACAAATTGCGCCGCGACGGCAAATGATCTCGATCCTTAACCTGATTGACCAGATCGTTCCAATCGGCCAGGCTGCCGGCCAGGTCGTTCAGCTCGCTGCGCCACATGCGCGCAAAAATCGCAATTCCAAATCGTCGGGATTCCAATAAATCGCCCGGCTCACGTCGCGCAGCGCCGGGCAAGTCGCCCGCCAGCAGCCGCCTTTCGGCGCGGCTGGTGAACCATCGCGAAACCATTCCGCGGCCGGCGGAAATCAACTGCGGGCCGAAGACCGTCGGCACGATCAGGCCGATCACCAGCGCGATCAACACAATCCGCTTGGCCTTGATATTGATCTTGGGCCGGCGGGGCGCTTCGTCATCCTGATATTGGATGTTTTCAAATCGCGGGGGCAGCGGAAATCCGTGCTCGTCGTACTCGCGGAATTCAGTCGCCATATGCCGGTTCTTCCTTGTTGCCGCCTCCAGAATAAGCATAGACAGGAAAAGGCCGAAAGCAAAAGGGCGCAGGCAGAAGATGCCAGCGGCCCGATTTCAGCGTTTCTGCGTTCTGCTTTCTGCCTTCTGCTTTTTCCCCACGTTGACGCCCTTGCGATGTCGCCGTACATTGCAAGCTCCTGAGACGATCGCCGTGTCCGCATTCGGCGATCCAGCCTTTTCTCTCCCAGGAGGACCCGTCATGCCCCTGTTCGAAATTGAAACCGACGCGCATATCATCATCACCTGGGCCGACGACGACGCTGCCGCCAACACCGTGGCCAACCGCGCCTACCCAGGTGAGAAGGTCGTTCGATTAACCAGGCGTCCCCGCGACAGTTGGGTCATCTCCAAATCGGTGCTGGGCATCACCGGCCACGTCGACGTCTGCCACACCGCCCGCGATTGCCTGAGCAAAGCTCACGGCGACAAAGTCCACGCCATCCGCATCTACATGCACGAAACCGGCGAAGATCTGGAACGGGCCCGCAAAGTCATCGAATCGAACATGGTCATGGGCTGGTGAGAGCCCGATGCGCAAGCAAGGGTTTGGCAGTGATGTAGAATCGGCGATCAACGCAAGCCCAGGGGTTGCAACCCCTGGGCTTCTTTGTTGCGCAACAGGTTACAATGAGGCTGGCTGGGAGTGCACAATCATGGCGGAAAGTCAACGAATTTTCTCTCGGGGCTTCGTCATTTGGATTTGCGTGTGCGCATCACCGCTCTTTTTGTTTCCACTGTTTCAATACCTCGCCGTCGCACCGACAGGATCGATCACCTTTGTATGGTTTCAACCGATGCTCGCGCTGCCGGCTTTGGTAGGGCTAGGAAGCCTGTTGGTAACGCCTTTCTTTCTCTTCTCTCGCCGCTTCCGACATCGCGCAATCCGCTACCTCATCGTTTCACCGATCATGATTGCTGCAGTTTTTATTGGCTTACGGCTAAGTGACCAGGTTCGCGCCGCGGCCTTTCATAGCCTCGCTCTGCGCAGCGCTCCGTTGGTGCAAGCCATTCGCTCCTACGAATCGCAGAAAGGACGGCCTCCAGAGGACATAACTTCACTGGTGCCCGAATTTCTTTCCACCATTCCCGAAACTGGCATGGCAGCTTATCCAAAATATATCTACGAGAGTGGACCCAAGGCAGCGGAGCGCTACTATGGCAATCCCTGGGTGTTGATAGTCCACACTCCAATCGGATTCCTCAATTGGGACGATTTTCTATACTTTCCTCTGCAGAATTATCCGCCCGCGAATCTCGCAGGCGAGCCGTATGAGCGAATAGCGGATTGGGCGTATCTGCACGAGTGACAAAAACAAACGCCTTCGGTAGAGCACACATATGGTCTTCCCACTCAGCGACGACAATTCCGATCGGCGGCTTACGCCGGTCGTCAATTACGCGATCATCGCCGTCAATGTGTTCGTGTTCGTCGTGTTCCAGGGCTTCGGCGCCAACGACAAAATCAGCTACAAGCTGGCCACCGTGCCGGCGGAGATCAAAACTGGCAAAGACGTGGTCACGCCAGACCGTGTGGTCACCGATCCGACCAGCGGCGATCAATTCCTGGTGCCCGGTCTGCAGCCCACGCCCGTGCCTGTTTATCTGACGCTGATCACGTCGATGTTCATGCATGCAGGCATCGCGCACATCCTGGGAAACATGTGGTTCCTGTGGATCTTCGGCGACAACGTGGAAGACCGCATGGGGCACGTGCGCTACCTGGCATTTTATTTGCTGACCGGAATCATTGCGTCGCTGTGCCACGTGGCGATGAATTTCAGCGGCCCGAAAAGTTTGATCCCGAGCCTGGGAGCATCGGGCGCCATTTCGGGCGTGATGGGAGCATACCTGGTTTTCTCCCCGACTCGCCGCGTGCGGGCGCTGCTCTTGCGCGTGATCGTCGATATCCCCGGCTACATGGCCGTCGGCTTGTGGTTCCTGTTTCAAATCGTCAGCAGCATGGGATTGCTGGGGGGCGGCGGCGAAGCAGAGGGCGTGGCTTACGCCGCGCACGTGGGCGGCTTCGTCGCCGGGGTGCTGCTGGCCAAGCCGTTTCTGTTGGGCCTGGAACAGGCGCCGCCATTTTCGTCAGGCCGAACCTGAATCGCCAGCCAGGTTCTCGCTAGGTTTCCGCTTCGACAGCGATTGGCGCAATTTCTTCAGCACTCCGCGCTGACGTCAGCGCTATAAACGTCACCAGAATTGCCGCCAGCACGATGGACGAGCCGATCGTGCCGAAGCCCAGTCCGCCCTGAGCATGCGACTTGGTCAGCACGTCGCCCATGGTGGCGCCGAAGGGGCGCGTGAGCACGAAGGCAATCCAAAATAGCGCCACGCGCGAAGCTTTTGTGAACAGGGCGGCAAGCGTAACCAAACCGATCGCGGCGCCGATGAGCAGCGCTCCGCCGGCGAAGCCCAGGCCCGAATCGTCGGCCAGGAAATCGCCCAGCGCCGTGCCCAGCGTATTGGAAAAGAGGATGGCGATCCAATACAGCAGCTCGACGCGAAACGTTCTGATGTTAACCACCGAGAGCGAATCTCCAGTGAGCCGCCAAATGAGAAAGATGGTGCACAGGATGCAAACCAAAATCAGGCTGCCGGTCGCGTAGCCCAGACCCAGTGTGCGGTCCATGTAGTCCGACATCGTGGTGCCGGCGGTGCTGGTGGAAAGAATGACCGTCCAATACAGCCAGGGGAGATAGCGTTTGGAGCACAACTGCCAAACGAGTGTTACGAGGAAAACTGATATCAACATCAACGAGCTGATGGCATAGCCCACGTTCAGCGTCATCGACAGCAGATCGCCGGCGGTCTCGCCCAGCGTCGTGGCGCTGATCTTCATGATCCAGAAGGCCAGCGTGATGTATGGAAGTTTATTTGCGCGCTGCATTGTCGATGCTCGTGAAGATGCGAAATTCACGATACGGTCGCGAAAACTCGCCGGCAATCGCGATAAGCCATTTCTTATTCGGAGCTTTGGGGCATTCAACGCTCCATCATGGCAGCGCCCACACGTGCGCGACAGCTCCGCCGATGTCGGCGGTCGAGAATGAAAATGGCAACGGACTATTGCGCTTGGGGGTTCGCTAGCTCGAACGCAACCAGCGTGTTCTTGCTGACCGGGTCGCCGTTATCGACCACGCCCAAAAGTGCCCAATTGCCGTTTTCCAACTTTGGCCCCTGGCACAGGCCTTCCAGGTTTTCGCCGATGCTGTTTCCCTCCGACTTCGAGTCGAACAGCAACGTCTTTTTCACCGGAGTATATTTTTGGCCGATCAAGCCTTTGGCCAACGCTCCATGGCTGATGTCGGTCGCTCCCGTGAAATCGATTTGAAAGATTCGCGTTTCCAGCGGCGGCAATCCCTCCACCGCCGATCGCTCCAGCGACAACAGCGTGCCGTCGGGCAATTCCACCAGGTCGCTCAACCCGTTGCAGATCGGTTTGCCGATGCCGCCGTGAATCGGCTCGGTGAGATAGGCGTACTCTTCGGCCGGCGTCACCGTGTTGCCGCTGACCGCCAGCCGCTGCAATCGCACCACCGTGCCGGCCTTGTCCGTGGAAACCGGTCCATCGGCGGTGAGCGCCTCTTCGTTGGCCGTCCACATTTCCTTGCCGTCGGCGCGGCGCGTGAGCGATTCCAATCCGCGATTGAACACCTGCGTGGCGAACACCGGCGGCAGGTTGATCGTTTGCAATAATTTGCCGCTGCGCCAGCGTGTATTCGTAAACTTTCGGCGCGCCGCCGGCCGGCGCCTCGTCGCTCAGCAGTACGCTGTTGCGCTGCGGATTGGTGTAGGCCACGCCTTCGTAATCGCGGGTGTCGGCAATCGTGTCGCCCCCCAGTATCTTGTGCTCGATGATCTTTCCGTCTTTATCGAAGCGCACGCCCAGCGCGACCAGGTGATTCGAGCCGTCCATCACGGCGATGTACGTGTCGTCGCCCAAATACGTCACGCCGCTTAAGCCCGCAATCGTGAACGTGGCGCCGTTTTGATCTTTCGCTGAGCTTTCCGATTCGCTCAGCCGGACTTTGCCGCGATAGGTCAACGTCAGCGGCCCAGCGGCCAGTCCGACATCCGCGCCGATGAGGGCAAACGCGCAAACAAACGGCAAGAAGAAATGGAGGCGTCGCATGGCGAGTCGAGCGTAGCCTCGCGCAGCATGCCGCAAGCGCAAATAAGCTTTAGCTCACCCTCACCCTATCCTCTCTCGATGATCGGGAGGATTCCACCCTTACCACGAGTGGTCGGAGTACGCGCTTTGTTGCGCGGCGGGACTCGATGCTCCGTATGCCGGCTCGGCATTGGCCGCCGCAGTTTGGAAACCGCTGTAACGGTCGCCGACACCCTGTGCGGCGGCGGCCGTGGCCACCGCGGGCGTGCTGGGCGAAGGGTTGCTCATGGCGGCCTGATAGCTGGCCGGCACGACGCCGCTTACAGGTTTTGCTTTGGACTGCGTACCGCTTTGCGCGCCGCCGTTGTCTTCGTTGGACGAGCTCGGACGCAGCACGTTGCCGGCCGGCGCATAATCGCTGGTCCCGCCCGGACGATAGCCGGAATCTTTTCGCAACGGCGAGTCGGCCGGCGCGGAACTGGATGTCGCAGCGGCCGAGGAACTCGCCGCCTCCGGTGCGCTATAGCTGCCGGCGTCCGAAGCGCTCGCGGCCGGTCGATAGTACTCGTTGCTCGTCGGCTGCGCGGCGGCGGGAGCGGTCGCAGGACCGGTTACAACGGGCTGCGCGGTCGCAGCCGGTGCCGCGCCGCTTGCGGCAAAGTTGGAATATCGATCCCCAACCAGGTTCGATTGCCCGGCGCTCGCGGAATTACTGGTCACGGCGGCCGGTGGCGCCGTGCCGACCATCGCCACCTGAGCTGCCGGAGGCATGCTGGCGGCGCGAACGTCGGCCACGCGAATTTCGCTGCCTTGGCCGGAACTTGCAGCGGGCGCAGCGCCGGCCGCGGCACTCGACGCTGCCGGTGTGTTGGAGTTGTATGCCGGATTCGAAGCAGCCGCGGCGGCATAGGCCGTCGGCGCCGTCGTCGAGCCGGAGCCGCCGTAGGCCGGGTTATAGAATCCATTTTGAGGTTGCGACGACGACGCCGTGGCGGTCGCAGCCGGTTTGTATGCCGGCGCAGGCGGCAGCGAATTGCCCGTGCCAACGGCAGCCGCATAACCGCTGGATGCTGGGCCGCTCGACGAGGCGGCCGACGAATTTGTCGCGGGCGCGGTCCCGGCGGTGGCCGTAGTCGCCGACGGATTGCCGACCTTCGACATGCTGTACGGCGTCGTCGGATAGGGCGATTGCTGATAGCCGGCGGGAACCGCGCTGCTGTTGGAACTTGCTGCGTGGCTCGTGGCCGCGGCGCCGGCGGCTGCCAAATTCGATCCCGACGCACTGCCGGCCAGACTCGCAGGCGTTTGTCCGGCGCTGGGCAACGCGGGATTGCTCGGCTTATAGGCCGGCGCCTCGCTCAGTGTGCTGGCCGGCTTCTTCTTGCCCCAAGATGCGAACATGTTGCTGCCGGATTTGCACCCGCACATGCTCAGCGTTAACAGCAACACCACCGCGACCCGGCCAAAAGTGGCTCGCATGGCTCGACGCACCTTTGCATTGGTCAGGGCGCGAGACTGGCCCAGGCCGGCCTCTGCGGCGTCCTTGCCGCGCCGACCTTCGGCTGGATCCTCGTCCCTGAGGATGTGAGATAAGTTGTTGCGACGTGACCGCCCGGCGTCATGCCGGCGCTCTTAACGAATTAACGGGCTTCATTAATGAGCTTCGGCAAAGGGCAGCGGCAAACTCCACGACATCGTTTATCTTTCCCGACTTACGACGCGCGGAACTGCCCCGACAATTGAGCGGCAGGGCGGGGATTTTACCGCCGCCAGCGTGCCGGTCAACGGCAGTAATTAATACTGCGTGATGGACGATAGTTGACAGCGTGGCGGCGCGCTGGCACCGCATGAATTGATAGCGATGCTGGCAGCCATTAATGAAATGAATCCCGACGCACAAAAAAGCCCATGGGTTGCAACCCATGGGCTTGGAGTGGCGAGGTCGACTAATCGCAGCTTACTTCTTCTTCGCTTCGTCGTACCGCTTGCCGATCGCGTCCCAATCCAGCACGTCCCAGATGGCGGCTAGATAATCGGGTCGGCGGTTCTGATATTTTAGATAGTAGGCGTGCTCCCACACGTCGATCCCCATGATCGGCTTGCCGCCGCTGGCGTTGGCGAATTTGCCCATCAAAGGGCTGTCCTGGTTGGCGGTGCTTTCCACGATCAATTTGCCTGAAGGGTCCAGCGTCAGCCAGGCCCATCCGCTGCCGAACCGAGTCGCCCCGGCTTTGATCAGCGCCTCCTTGAAATGGTCCCAGCCCATCAGGTCTTTCTGGATGGCTTCGGCCAGCGCCCCTTTGGCCTGGCCCCCTTTGCCTTTGCCCATGATGGTCCAGAACATCGAGTGGTTGGCGTGACCGCCGCCGTTGTTGCGCACCGCGGTGCGGATCGCCTCCGGCACCGAATCGATTTTGGCGATCAATTGATCGACCGGCTGATTTCCCAAATCAGTGCCTTCCAGCGCCTTGTTCAAGTTGTCTACATAGGCTTTGTGATGTTTGTCGTGATGAATCTCCATCGTCTTGGCGTCGATCGATGGTTCCAATGCGTCGTTGGGATAAGGCAGCGGCGGCAACGTGTAGGCCATGGCAACGGGCTCCTTTTTTGCGGGTTGTTGAACGAGAATTCGACCAGATCAACAACAGCTTCAAACCTCTCGCGCAGCATACCCGATTGCGTTTTGGTCCGCAATTGGCCGGCCCGTCAGCACTGCGTACTCAGAGCATCTTAGCGGGCAATGAGCCGCCGATTACCGCTTGCCGAGAAACGGTCGCAACAGCGAAGTGGCTTTCTTGAGCGCGCCTTTTTCGTGCGTCAGGGGCGCTTCGTTGGCCATCAAGTACGACCGCAGGCTGGCCATCATCAACTTGGCCTGTTCGGTGGCGGTGGCGCGGCGATCGCGGCTGCGCTTGGGACGCACGGTCAAGTTGATGCGGGTCATCACGCGCTCGCCGGTTTCGGCGCCCAGGGAATTGTGAGTGGCTGTCTTTTCTTCAGCGAGTTCCAACTCCATGACCAGGGGCACCGACCGATCCGATTGTCGCCGCAACAATCCGAGCTTGCCGCCCGGGATGTACAGTTCAACGCGGTCGCCGCGGATCGAGGTGATTTCCGCCTGATGATCGGCCACGAAGCCGCGCAACTTTTCCACGGCGATGTTGATCGGCACGTTGGTGACCAGGTGCCGTTCCAAGAGCAAATCCATCGGGCCCTTCTGCCAGAACCACCAACCGCGGTGCGTTTCGGCCGCGTCTTCGTTCATGCCGCTGCCCAATTGCACGACCACGTTGCGGCCACCCTGCTTGGCCAACAAGAGCGCGCGGTCGGCGCGGTTGAGCATCGTTTGGGGGCTGTCGCCCGGCTGGATCTCCGTCACGCCGAAGCTGACGGTGCAGTTTTTGCCCGCGAGCGCCGGTTGCGTCAGTCGGGCGAAGTTTAATCGAACTTGCTCGGCGCGGGCGGCTGCCGAGGCGTTGTCGCAATCGGCGCAAAGGATGACGAACTCCTCGCCGCCGTAGCGAGCCACCAGGTCGCCGGGGCGGCAGGAACTTTTCAGCAATTGGGCGAAGCTCTTGATGATTTCGTCGCCGGCCTGATGTCCGTACGTGTCGTTGACTTGCTTGAAATGGTCCAAATCGCACATGATCAGGCTGCACGTCAGGCTGCGCTCCATGTGCACGTTCACAAACAGCGTGTGCACGCGGTCGAACTCGGCGCGATTGGCCAATTGCGTCAGCGGATCGCGCGTGGCCTGCTCATACAGATTCTGGCAGCGTTCTTCCAGCGAGGCCTGGCCCGAGGCGTCGTGCAATAAGAGCGTCGCCCCGTGGACGCCCCCCGCGGGGCCGACCACCGGAATAATGTGCATGTTGATCGACAGCTCGCGCCCCTCGCGGTCGCGCAGAATCATCCGCCGCAGCGATTGCACGCCGCTGCGAACCGCGAACGCAACGGGGCATTCGTGATCGCCAAACACCCGGCCCGTTTCATCTCGCAGTTCCAACAGGCTGGGTACAAACGGCCGTTGCAACATGCTATTGCCGGCGATGCCCGTCAGACGCTCCGCCCCGCGATTCCACAGCGAGACCTGCAGATTGGCGTCGAGAAAGATCACCCCGTCGTACATGTTCGCCAGCAGCGTTTGCGGGAAGTACGATTCGGGGCTGGCATTGGGGGACGGCGTGCCGTGTTCTTGCAGGTGCCACCAGGCGTTCGCCGAGTCGGCATCCAATTCCTGCAACCAGCGGCGGGCCACCCGGCGATGCAGCTTCTGCTGATCGGTGGCGTGCAGCGCCGCGAAGTGCAGCACTAATTGCGGGTCGAATTGTGTCCCGGCGAAATCGCACAGTTCCTTGATCGCCCGTTCTCGCGACAGCGCAGGCCGGTACACTTGCGGCGTGGTCATCGAGTCGAAGGCATCGACGATGTTCAGCATCCGCGCGCCCAATGGCAGGTCGGGGCCGTCGCGATCCACTCGCATCCGGCTGCCGTCGAACCACGTGGGTGCATACCGCACGATTTCCAAAACTTGCGGCGAGGCACAGCAGTTTTCCAAAATGCCCAGGCCCATCTGCCGATGGCGATCCATCAGTTCGTGCTCTTCCGGCGTCAGGGCGGCGGGCTTCAAGAGCAGCCGGTCGGGCACGCCGATCTTGCCCACGTCGTGCAGCAAAGCCGCGATTTCCAAGCAATCGCGCTCGTCGTCGGGCAGTTGCATCGCCAGCGCCCAGGCCGAGCAGCTCAGCGCCACGCGCACGCTGTGCGAGGCCGTGGCGCCGTGTTTGCAGCGCAGCGCCGCGAACAAACTATTGGCCAGCCCCAACCGGACCTGCGCCAGGTGATTTTCGTATTCGCTTTCCGGCGTCAGCGAGGGGCCGGAATCTTTTGGCGCTTCCGGCTCAAGATGTTCCAGCAGCACGCTGAGACGATTGAGCTGCTTGTCGACCGCCGGCGTGCTCGTATTCGCTGCCGTGCTCTCGGCGGGCCGCGGCGGCGTCGCTTCGGCTGCAGGCGCGGCGGGGGCCGGCGCCACAGGCATTTGGCTGCGAGATTTTTCTTCCATCGCCAACTTTCAATTTTGGTGCTGCCGCGGAGCGTGGCGGGCTGCCGATGCACAGGCGCCGCCCACGAGCGCTGCTTGCGCACCTTGACCGCTTGTCCGTCCACGCGCGACGGATGGCAGACCCAAAGCCTTACCTGCGTGTGCCCTAGAAAACTCTAGGTCACACCTGGACGAGCTGGATATTAGGCAGCCTGACTGCCCTGCCGCTCGATCGTGCGGCGACGATTGAAACGATCGTGACGATTGCAAGGCGCGTGGAGCCGCCGCCACGTCCCCTTGCAGGATTCATCGACTCCACCACAAAATATGCACTCACTCGAAGCCCAACGGCGAAATACAACCGCCGGCCAATCCTAGGATTCCGAGCTTGAACCGACTCCAGGTACAGCCGAAGGTGACATCTCGGCAGCGTGCTGCATTCCGGCTATCACGACAATGAAGCGCACCCCAACCGCACGCCACTCACGGTTTGGGAGATCGGTTGAAGTCGTTTCCGGTTCTGTACCGCCGGCCTTATTGCCGCTCCGCAATCTTTTCTGGAGCGAGAATCTATTCATCGCCGCCGTGGCATTGTTCGTTACTGGCGTGGTCGGCAATTTCGCCTGGTTGTCCGAGGATTGCTTCATCACGCTTCGCTATGTTTCGAACACTGTCAGCGGCTATGGTCCGGTTTTCAATGTCGGCGAGCACGTGCAAGGCTACACGCATCCTGCTTGGTTTGTGCTGCTGCTGGTAGGGAGCCTGATTTTTGGCAACCCGCTGTGGGTCGCGTACGGTCTTTGCTTCCTGTTCACGCTGCTGACCGTGTGGTGGGTGGGGCATGCGACTCTGCGCGTCCCCCAGTTTTTTTCGCGGCGCGTGCTTGTTGGGCCTGACCTGCTTGGTGTGGGTATCGAGCGATCCGTGGATATCGTTTCAAACTGGCGGTCTGGAAAACTCGCTCGCTCACTTATTGATCGTCGGCATCGTTTTTGAAACCTGGGTTTGGTCCGCATCACGGGCCGCAAGGCTCATGCTGCTTTTGTGCTTGCTCTGTCTAACTCGTCCAGACTACGTGGTTTGGGCGGCCCCGCTGGCGATTTTGTTGCTAGCGCGAGTTCGTTCTTGGAGGCAATTGGCCGTTCTCGCTGGGGCAACCGTACCCGTCGTGGCCTGGTTACTGTTTGCTTGGATTTTCTACCACGACATCATTCCAAACACGTTCTACGCCAAGGTGGGCATCTATCCGAGTTTGGCCGACGCCGTCGCTCAGGGGCTGGCCTACTTGGGAGATTGGTTCCACTACGACGCGCTGGCCGCCGGCGGAACGTTTCTGTTTCTCGGATTAGCCGCCTGGAGGGCCAGAACCCGCCCGCGGATTGCATTGCTCGCCGGCGTCGTTTTGTACTTGATTTGGATTGTGCTGGTTGGAGGCGACTTCATGCGCGGACGCCTATTCATGTCGGTCTTGACCGCCGCGATGTTCGCCGGTTCGCTCGCGCTGGCCGAGCAAATGCGCGCTCCCAGCCGTTGGTTGCGCCTGGAACTCGCCGGAATTGGCAGCGCCCTGGCAATCTTGCTCGCGGCCAAATTATGGATTCCCGAGCCGCCAATTGATCCTGTGAAGATGGTCATCGTCGATGAACGAAAATATTATCCGGGATATAGCTTGGAGTACTTCTTGGAACACGGTCGGCTGAAACACCCGGATGTGGACTTGAACCTGGCTGACGAATTTCGCGACTATGCCCAAAAGTGCGGTCCCTTCACCATCCACATGCTCACACCTGGCACATTCGGCTATCTCGCTGGGCCGAAGGTGTCGATTATCGACCTGCTGGGACTCACCGACTCTTTCGTGGCAAAGTTGCCCCGGGAAAACTTGGCCCAGAGGATTCCCAGACCGGGACATCCCAAAAAATATATCCCAATCTCGTACCTCGTTTCGCGCAAGGACGTGGCGCTATTGCAAAATTGGGTCGATCGCATAATCGCTGGGGACTGCAGCCTGCCGAGCCAAGTGGAGAGCTTTAAACAATTCGGCGACTCGTTGATCCTCCCCAAATGAAGCGCCAGCGCCGCTGCTGACCAGGTATTTGTTCCAAAACATGGGAAGATGCCTGTTCAGTCAGCGTTTCATTGCACCTGCCCTCTAACCGGGTATAATGCGGGCATGGCAAGGCCACTAAGAAACTCAGAAATTGGGTTGATGCTCCCAGCCCTTTTTGTACTTCTGGCGGGTGCCACAATGTTCGTTGGCGACTGGCACCCGCGCACTGGCTTGGCAATGGTGATCGGAGCACTTGCAGTCGTCTGCCTACCAATAATCGCCGGGCGATTCTTTATCTGATAAAGTCTTTTCGTTCCCAAGCGAAGGCATACCAGTGCCGACAGTTCGCGATGCGATCGGCTAAATTGATTGCGCAGCTCATGCGCCTGATTTCTTACGCTTCTCCCATCGGCCCGCGTGCCGCCGGCGTGACGAACAGCGGCCGGTATGTCGATCTGAGTTACGCTGATGCTGACTTGCCGGCCGAAATGACAGATATCTTGGCGCTCGGGCGCGACGGATTGCGCCGGGCCGCGGTGGCGGTGGCGGCCGGCAAACCCATCGACCCTGCCACCGTGCGTTTGTTGCCGCCGGTGCCTCGGCCGGAAAAGATTTTCTGCATCGGGCTGAACTATGCCGACCATGCCCGCGAAACCGGCCGCGAGCCCCCGGCGGAGCCCATTGTTTTTAGCAAGTTCGTCACCGCGCTTGCGGCGCACGGCCAACCGATCGTCCTGCCGCGCTCGTCTCAAAAGGTCGATTACGAAGCGGAACTAGTGGTCGTGATCGGCGCCGGCGGTCGGGACATTCGAAAAAACCAGGCCCTGGAGCACGTCGCGGCCTACACCTGCGGAAACGACATCTCCGCTCGCGACTGGCAATCGCAAAAACCGGGGGGCCAGTGGCTCTTGGGCAAGACGTTCGACACGTTCGCCCCGCTGGGTCCCGAGTTGGTAACCGCCGACGAATTGCCGAATGTCGGCGATCTTCGCATCCGCCTGCGGCTGAACGGCCGCACCATGCAAGACAGCCGCACCTCGCAACTGATTTTCGGCGTCGCGGATTTAGTCAGCTATATCTCCGGCGTTTGCACTCTCAGCCCGGGCGACCTCATCTTTACCGGCACCCCGCCGGGTGTAGGTGTCGCCCGAACCCCCCGCGTCTATCTACAGGATGGCGATACGGTGGAGGTGGAGATCGAAGGCATCGGGGTACTGAAGAATGTCGTTAACTCCTGAAAATGCATAGTTTTTCTAGGTCTTTTAGGGGGGTGAGGCCCGCTTGTTCGTTTTTTTTGGCAAAATTTCTACAAATTTCTTGCTATCGGCGCAGATTGCGGCAATAATCGCCTCCTGTTGGGTGTTTTGTAGAGTTCAACTGGGACGAGCGCAAAGTGCTTCGACCAGCAAATGGCCGTTTCTAAACTAAAAGCTGATCCGCAGTCATCCTTGGAGTGCATGCTCATGAAAACGTCGAAAATGTGTCTCACCTTGTTTGCCGTAGTGGTTGTGTTGTCGCTTGCGGGCAATGCTTGGGCGTCAACGATTGCCGACTGGACCTTTGATACCAGCAAACCAACAACCGCAGGCCCAATCTCTCCTGAAGTCGGCGCAGGAACGGGAACTGCTCTTCACGCGGGCGGAAACCTCTATACCGCACCGGCAGGCAATGGATCGATCAACTCTTGGAGTTCCAATAACTGGGCCTCTGGCGACTACTATCAATTCGTGGTCGATGCCAGCCAAGCGGGAATGAATTCCGGCATTACGATCGATTACGATCAAACCGGTAGCGCCACTGGTCCTCGCGACTTCATCCTGCAATACAGCACCGATGGCACGAACTTCACCCTCTTCGGCTCGCAGTATTCGCTGTTCAGTCCAGCCGTGACTTGGAGTTCGGGCACCAGCAATACTTCGAACCACCGGACTGCGACTATCAGTGCTCTTGATGGCGCCGCGACGGCCTATTTCCGCATTCAGGCCAATTCCGGAACTGCCATCAACGGCAACGCCATTGGCACCGCGGGTTCCAGTCGTATCGACGACGTTATTATTACGGGCGTTCCCGAACCGACCACCTTTGTCCTGGGCGCGATTGGTCTAGGCTTGGCTGGTTTGGTTGGTGCCCGCCGCTATCGCCGTAAGTAGGCAATAGTTTTTGACTGTGTGATTCAGCGAACCCTGCGGTCGCAACAGCGACCGCAGGGTTTTTTCTTTTGATTCCCCGGAAGGTAAACTGATCAAGAGGCCGTTGAATCGTCGATTGGCTCGCTCCGCCATAATTATCGCCATTACGGACGGTTGTTGATGTCCAGGCCGGCACAGAGCACTCAGCCGAGCACACCGGCGAATAATGCAGGCCGGTTTGCATTGACACGGCGTCTTCAAATCTTCGGAGCCTGGGTACTGGTCTTCGTAGCGCTGCTGGTTTTGTACGGGCCGGCGCTGAACGGCGGATTTCTCTGGGACGACAACGACAACGTCACTAAGCCGGAACTCCGGAGTTGGCACGGATTGCAGCGCATCTGGCTTCAATGGGGCGCGACGCAAACCTATTATCCAGTCGTGCACACGCTCTTTTGGTTCGAGCATCGGCTCTGGGGCGACGCCACACTGGGATATCACATCGCCAGTATTTTGTTTCACTCGATTTCAGTTTGCCTGTTGTACTTAATCATGCGCCGACTGCAGATTCCCGGCGCACTGCTCGCGGCGGCTCTCTTCGTTGTGCATCCGGTATACGTCGAATCAATCGCCTGGATTACGGAGCAAAAAAACACGCTGTCCGTAATGGTCTCGCTGGGCTCGGTACTGGCATATTTGCATTTCGATGAGCATCGTCGCCCGGCCACCTATACCCTTTCCCTGGGTCTATTCCTGCTGGCGCTCGCCAGCAAGACGACGGCGGTCACGTTGCCGGCGGCGATATTGGTCATTCTTTGGTGGAAGCGGCCGGCCCTGTCGTGGCGGCGCGATCTTGTCCCGCTGGCCCCGTGGTTCGCGATCAGCCTGCTGGTGGGATTGTTCACTGCCTGGTATGAGCAGGTGTATGCGGGAGCCCAAGGGACAGATTTTGCAATGACCGCGGTAGACAAGTGCCTGCTGGCCAGCCGCGCGTTTTGGTTTTACCTAGGCACGTTGTTCTGGCCGACGCACCTGACCCTGATCTATCCCCGCTGGGAAATAAATTCAGCCGCGGCGTGGCAGTATCTCTATCTGCTGGGCCTTCTGGCGCTGCTGGCCGGCGCCTCAGTTGCGCATCGACGCTGGCGTGCGCCTTTGGCAGCCCTGTTGTTCTTCCTGGCGACGTTGTCACCTCTCTTGGGCTTTTTCCCCGCTTACCTCTTTCGATACACCTATGTCTGCGATCACTTTCAGTACCTCGCCAGTCTGGGAATCGTTGTGTTCGTATCGGCGGGGATCTCGCTGGGCCTGAATCGCCTGGCCGCAACGCCACGGCACATCGGCCAGGGGGTGTGCGGCCTGCTGCTGGCCACGTTGGCCGTGCTCAGCTGGCAACAGTGTCATATGTACCGCGACGCCGTCACGCTGTACCGAACCATGATCGACAGAAATCCCACTTGCTGGATGGCCCACAATAACTTGGGTCTGGAACTGGTCAAGCTAGGACAGCCGCAGGCAGCGATGGAACATTATCTGGAATCTCTCCGGTTGAATCCCGACAATGCCGAAGCACGCTGTAACTTCGGCGCCGTACTGCTCGATGCCGGTCGAACCGGGGAAGCGATCGAGCAATACCAAAAGGCGCAGCAGATCAATCCCCAATTGGCCACCGCGTACAACAATTTCGGCGTCGCTCTCGCCAGCCTCGGGAAATACCCCGAGGCGATCGCCCAGTATCAGACGGCCATTGGCATTCGGCCTGACGCCGCCGACGCCCATAACAATCTCGGCGCCGCGCTGCTGAAAAGCAATCGAACTAGCGAGGCAATTGAAGAGTTCGAGCTCGCGCTACGGATCAATCCCGACTATTCCGACGCACAAGCCAATCTAGCGGCGGCGCTGGCCAGCCTGGGCCGGTGGCAGGAAGCGATCGACCACTATCAATTGGCCTTGCGGATCAATCCCGAGAATTTTGACGCACTGGCGAATCTGGCGCTGGCCTACGCTGCGATCGACCAGCCAAGCGACGCGGCGGCGGCGGCCGAAAATGCGCTGCGCCTGGCCAAATCGCACGGAGCTAGCGCGCTGGCCGAGCAAATCGAATCCTGGTTGTCCAATTACCGCGCAGGGCAATCACCCCATTCGCAGAACAAGCTCCCCTGACCGCGCGCTCTGCTTGGTAAGATCCATTGATATGTCCCGAAACGCTCATCATCCGCGCACCACGTCCAAGCAGACGAAACTGGCCCTGTTGGCTTCGGTGGCGATCGCCGCTGCGGCGGCGGTGGTGTACGGGCCAGCCATTGGTGCGCCGTTTCTTTTTGATGATGGCGACACCGTTGTCAACAACTGCTCGATTGTCCGGTTACTCCCCTTGATAGGCGATTCCGCGCATCCCGGCCCGTTGAACCCTCCGATTGATTCGTCCACGGCCGGTCGACCGCTGGTCAATCTTTCATTGGCGCTGAACTACCAATTCAGCCATCTCAACTCCGCGGGCTACCAGTTGGTCAACTTGGTTTTGCACGTGTTAACGGCCCTGCTGCTGATGGCGATTGTCGAGCGCACGTTGGGATTGGAGTATTTCGAAGGCAGGTTCGATCGCGCCAAAGGACTATTGGCGTTTAGCGCGGCGCTCGTATGGGCCTTGCATCCATTGCAAACCGAGACAGTGATTTACGTCACTCAGCGTACGGAACTGATGGTCGGCTTTTTCTATCTGGCAACGGTGTATTGCAGCCTGCGCTGTTGGGCGGCAGAAGATGCGGCCGCTCGGAACCCCTGGCTTGGACTGGCGATCGCCGCCTGTCTGGCCGGCATGGCCTGCAAGGAAGTAATGGTTTCGGCGCCGGTGATCGTGCTCTTGTTCGAGCGCACCTTTCTTACCGGGTCTTTCCGCAAGGCATGGCGAAAGTCGAAGCCGTTGTACATGGGCCTGTCGCTGGGGTGGATCTTGCTGTTTTATCTCAATTATTCTGCGCCGCGGTCCGATTCCGCCGGCTTTCATTTGGGCGTTCCTGCCTACGTGTGGTGGTTCACGCAGGCAAAAGTGCTGCTGATGTACTTGAAATTGGCGGTCTGGCCGTGGCCTCTCGCGATCCACTACGACATGCCCTATCTGACGACCTTCGGCGATTCCTGGCCGTGGCTGGCGCTGGCGGCGTTGGCAGGCATCGTTACGCTCGTTCTGATTTGCCGGCGAAGTGCCATCGGTTTCGTGGGCGCTCTGGGTGCTTGTAATCCTATCGCCGACACTGGTGGTGCCGATTGTCACGGAAGTGGCCGCGGAACGACGGATGTATCTTCCGCTTGCGGGGCTGGCGACATTCGCGGTGGTGGGCGAATACTGGCTATTGCACCGAGTGGTGCAGCGGGCGGCGCCGGCCGCCGGTTCCCAGTCAACCCAACGCCGCTCGTTGGCGGCGACCACGGCAATGGCGATGTTGCTGGCCATCGTGTACAGCGTGGTGAGCGCACACCGACTGTCGGCTTACCACGATGAAATTGCACTTTGGCAAAGCAACCTGGCTTATCAACCCGACGATTATCTGGCACATAGCAACCTGAGCGTGGTGTTGGTCAACGCCGGCCGAATCCCGGAGGCGATTGCGCATTGCGAGCAGGCATGTTTGCTGAAACCGGGATATGTGCAGGCTCATTACAATTTGGGAAATGCATTGGCCAAGGCGGGGCGTCTGCAAGATGCCGTGGAACAATATCAAACCGCGCTCCAATTGAATCCCGACTCCGCCGACGCCCACAACAACTTGGGTAGCGCGCTTTATACCCAAAACAAATTCAAAGAAGCCATCGTGCAATATCAGCAAGCGATCGAACTGAAACCTACGTTTAGCGCCGCTTACTACAACCTCGGCACCGCGCTTTTCAAAATCAATCGACCCCAAGAAGGGGTTAAACAATATAAGCTGGCCTTGCAGCTGAAACCTGACTATGTCGAGGCGCATCTCAATCTGGGTGTTGCCTTGGCAAATCTTGGGCAAGTGGAGGAGGCGATCGAACATTTCCGCAAGACCTTGCAGTTGCAGCCAGACTCCATGGATGCCTATTCGAATTTGACCACCGCCTACGCACAATTGCACCGCCCTGACGAAGCCCGGGCCACTGCTCAAAAGGCGCTGGAACTGGCGCGCTCCAAGGGTCAGCTTTCCCTCGCGCGGCAAATTGAATCCTGGCTGACCAACGATCGCGCCACGCCGCCCAATGCAGTGTCACCGCCAGATTCGGCCCGCGCTTCACCGTAACTCGCAGGATCGCTTGCTCTTCATGCCGACCATGTGCGCTATACCAGGCGATTCTGACGGCCGCACCAATTCGTCAAGCCAGCCGATTGCCTCGCCACGATCCATTGGGCTCGGAGGATTCCTATTCATCGCTGGGCTTGCCCTGCTGGCGTACGCGCCCTCGTTGAGTGGAGGATTTATTTTCGACGATGACTTGCTTTTGACTGAAAACAACCTCATCCGGCAAACTGACGGAGTATTTCGCTTTTGGTATACCACTGCTCAGCCTGATTACGTCCCCTTGACCAGTTCAACGCTGTGGCTGGAGTGGAGGCTGTGGGGGATGAACCCCACCGGCTACCACGTCACCAATCTCTTGTTGCACATTGCCGCGTGCCTGCTGATTTGGTCGCTATTGCAGCGATTATCCATCCCGGGCGCCTTTCTCGCTGCGGTGCTGTTTGCCATCCATCCGGTGAACGTCGAAAGCGTGGCCTGGGTGGAGCAGCGAAAAAATACTTTGGCCCTTGTGTTCTTCCTGCTGTCGATTATCTGGTTTTTGCGCACGGAAGAACCGTCGAAATCCGACGGGGAAATGAGCCAAAGAGAAAATAGTGCCGCCGGGAGTGTCGCCCGCTTTGGCATCTGGTATTGGCTGAGTCTGTCGGCCTTTGCGCTGGCGATGTTCAGCAAAGGCTCGGTGGCCATCTTACCGCTGGTGTTGCTGCTTGTGGCGTGGTGGCAGCGGGGCAAAATCACCCGCGCCGATCTGTTGCGCAGTGCGCCCTTCTTTGCAGTGGCCGCGTTGCTGACGCCGGTGATCATTTGGTTTGTGAGCCACGGTTCCAGTGGCGCCGTCCGAAACGTTTCATTCCCGCAGCGACTCGCGGGCGCCGGGGGCGTGATCTGGTTCTATTTGTCGAAGGCTTGCGCCGATTCAACTGGCATTTGTCTATCCGCAGTGGCAAATTCAAACGGATCGACTGCGGTGGTGGCTGCCGCTTTTGGCGGCAATTGTGGTCACCGTTGTGCTGTGTTGGCGGCGCAATTCGCTCGCGGCAATCTGGAAGCGGTCGGTGCTGTTGGCCTGGGGATTCTTTTGCGTGGCATTGTTGCCGGTCGTAGGCTTTTCGGACTCGGGGTATTCGAAGTATTCATTGGTGGCGGACCACTATCAGCACATCGCCATCATCGCCGTCGTGGCCCTGGTGTCGGCCGGATGGACCGTCTGGCACGACCGCGCCACGGCGCAAGCCAATCCTTGGCGATGGTCGCCGTCAGTCTTTTGGTAGGAGTTTTGACGCTGCTCTCGTGGAATCAAAGCCGGCTGTACGCCGACGCCGTCACCTTGTACGAAGCAACTCTGGCAAGGAATCCGGACGCTGCGCTCGTGCATCACAACTTAGGCAAACGGCTGTCTGACCTCGGGCAAATGACAGCCGCCATTGCACACTACCGTGAAACGGCGCGACTGATGCCCGGCAGCGCCGAGGCACGACAAAACCTGGGAAATGCCCTGTTCACGACCGGCCGCCAGCAAGAGGCCATCGAAGAATTCCGGCAAGCCCAACGGCTGGAACCCGAAAATGCCAGCGCGCATTATGATCTGGGAATCGCGCTGGCCAAAACGGGCCGCCCCCAAGAAGCGCTCGAGGAATTCCGGCAGGCCATTCGACTGTTGCCCGATTACGCGGAGGCCCATAATAACCTGGGAAGCGCGCTGCTCGACACCGGTCAGACCTCCGAAGCTGTCGAGCAATTCCAACAGGCAATACAATTGCAGCCGGAGTACGTCCAGGCCTACGCCAATCTGACGATCGCCTATGCCCGGCTCAACCGGCGCGCCGACGCCATCATGGCGGGAGAGAAAGCTGCAAATCTAGCACGATCCTACGGAAACACGGCGCGAGCGCAGCAGATCGAAACCTGGTTGACCAACTACCGACTCCAGCAAACCAATCCGCCAAGTAAATCTGCGACGCCCCAACCCGATGCGGTTCACGTCGCTCCGTAGCGGGACTTGCGCCAACATTTCCCATGTCAATACCGACCAAGCCGGAACCGCCGCATAGCGACCCCGCTCCGGCAAACCTGTTGGCGATCAATCCGAGCAATTCTGCATTACTTGGAACGTACTTGATCGTTGGGCTGACGTTCTTGGTCTATCTACCTTCGTTGCATGGTGCGTTCATCGTCGACGACGATCGCTATCTGACAAACAGCCCCGTTATTTCTTCGCCGAATGGCTTGTATCGCTTTTGGTTTACCAGAACCCTCGACTACTATCCGGTTTCCAATACATCTCTGTGGCTCGAATGGCGCCTATGGGGGCTGAACCCCACGGGTTACCGCGTGACGAATCTGGTCCTGCACATCGCCACTTCTCTTTTGATATGGGCGGTCTTACGCCACCTGTCGATCCCGGCGCGTTTCTGGCGGCCCTGCTCTTCGCAATCCATCCCGTCAACCTGCAAGTCGCGGCCTGGATTTCGCAGCGGAAGGAGATCCTGGCCGCCTTGTTCTTTGTGTTGTCGATCTTGTGGTATGTGCGTTACCAAAAAAGCCGAAAACTTGGTGCCGTCACGATGACCCCTGGCACCAGGCACTGGTACTGGTTCAGCCTGTCGGCCTTCGCGCTGGCTATTCTCAGCAAGGGCAGCGTGGGAACCCTGCCTCTTGTGTTGTTGCTAATCGTTTGGTGGCTGCACGGGCGGATTACGAAACGGGACATCGTGCAATCGCTGCCTTTCTTCTGCGTCGGCTTGGTAGTGTCTTTGCTGCATGTGTGGTCACAAATGCACGGCGATCCGATCGCCCATGCCAGTTTCAGTGAGCGATTGTCCGGCGCAGGGGCAGTCGTTTGGTTTTATTTGGCCAGCGCTTTTCTGCCGATCAACCTATCGGCCGTGTATCCGCAATGGCTCATTCGTACCGGCGATCTGCGCTGGTGGCTGCCGCTTTTGGCGGCTGTCGCCGTCTCGGGGCTGCTCTGGTGGCATCGGAGACGCGGGTGGGTTCGTCCCCTATTGTTGGTTTGGTGTTACTGTTGTTTTGCCTTGGTGCCCGTCGTAGGGTTTGCCGAAACCGGTGGAATGAAAATCTCACTAGTGGCGGATCACTGTCAGCATCTCGCGCTGATTGGCGTCGTAGCTTTGGTAGCGGCCGGATGTGCCTACTTTCACCAACACACAACAGTGCGACGATGGGCAAAAATGCCCGCTATCGTCTTGGTCGGATGTCTGGCCATGCTGGGCTGGCACCGCAGTTCGCTGTTTGGCAATTCAGTGCTATTGTTTCAGGATTCGCTGACGAGAAATCCTCAGTCCTGGCTGGTTCACACGAACCTCGCCATTGCCCTCGGCAAAACCGGCCGAACCCAAGAGGCGCTCGAACACTGTCGGCAGGCAGATCGGTTCAATCCGGATTCTCCGTTAGTGCATCACAATTGGGGGGTGCAATTGTTTGACGCCGGAAGATTTCCAGAGGCAATCGAACAGTTCCGTCAAACCCTGCGGTTGATGCCCGACAGCGACAACGCCCACCGCGACTTGGCAACCGCCCTGTTCGCGGCAGGCCAACAGCATGAGGCGACCGAGCAATTCGCACTCGTTTTACGTGGGAATCCTGAGAATGCCCAAAGCCACTACGAGTTGGGTGTTGCATTGGCCAAAACGGGTCGATTGCGGGAAGGGATCGAACAGTTCCAGGAAGCGATACGCCTAAAACCAATTTACCCTGAGGCGCATAATAATTTGGGAAGTGCGCTGCTCGATGCAGGTCAGATATCCGAAGCTGTCGAGCAATTCCAACAGGCAATACAATTGCAGCCGGAGTACGTCCAGGCCTACGCCAATCTGACGATCGCCTATGCCCGGCTCAATCGGCATAACGAAGCCATCATCGCCGGGGAAAAAGCCGCAAGTCTGGCGCGATCGAGCGGAAACACCATGCTCGCTCAACAAATCGAAGCCTGGCTGGCAGGATATCGCTCGCAGCAAACAAACCAATAGTGATCACCAGGAATTCGAACCTCGCCGCGCTGGGAGCATTAGTCATCGCCGCTGCGACGGCAGCGGTGTATTGGCCTGCCTTGTCCGGCAAGTTCATCCTGGACGACGACCGATATCTCACCAACAACCGCTTGATTTCTTCCCCCGATGGTCTGTATCGCATCTGGTGCACCCAGGAACTAATCGACTATTGGCCGCTGACATATACCAGCTTCTGGTTTGAGTGGCGGCTGTGGGGCACAACTCCCCTGGGGTACCACCTGACGAACCTCGTCTTGCACGTTGCCACTTGTTTGCTGCTGTGGACCGTCCTGCGAAAACTGTCGATCCCGGCGCATGGTTGGCCGCCCTGCTGTTCGCCGTTCATCCGGTGAACGTCGAAGCGGTGGCCTGGATAGCGCAGCGGAATCAAATGCTGGCGGCGTTGTTCCTCATGTTGTCTGTACTGTGGTTCGTTCGGGCGGAAGAGGAACGGGCTGCAGCAGAGGAGATCAGCGGCGCGGAAGAGAAGCCTGCTCGCAGAAGGAGCCAATTCGTGCTTTGGTTTGCGCTGAGCCTGGCCGCGTTTCTGTTGGCCATCCTCAGCAAGATCTCCGTGGCCAGCATGCCGCTGGCGCTCGTGCTGATCTTGTGGTGGCTGCACGGCCGGGTAACCCGGTGGGATTTGCTACGAACGTTGCCCTTTTTTGGCATTGCGTTGGCGCTGATTCTGGTCCAATTGTCGTTTCAACATCACGGCGATCCCGTTCCTCATCCAACGCTTGCACAGCGGATCGCGGGCGCAGGCACGGCGCTGTGGTTCTACTTGGGCAAGGCCTTGGCGCCGATCAACCAGGCGTTCATCTATCCGCACTGGGATATTCGGACCGGCGAGTTACTATGGTGGCTGCCACTAGCGGCGGCTCTGGCGGTCACGCTGCTCTTGGGCTGGCGCGCCTTGACGACTTCAGCCAGATGGCCGCGCGGGTTGTTTCTAGCCTGGGCCTATTGCTGCGTGGCCCTGGCGCCAGCGCTGGGACTGATCCAAAACGGTTTCATGATGCACTCGTTGGTGGCCGATCGCTATCTGCATCTGGCGATCATCGGCGTGATCGCGCTGCTGGCAGCCGCTTGGAGCGTCTGGCGTGACGGCCTTAAGCCGCCCGCCCGAGGGCGCGCAAATATTCTTGCCGTCATAGTATTGGGCACACTGCTGCTGCTAACCTTTCAGCGATCCCGGCTCTTTGGCCAACCGGCTCGCTTGCTTCAGGCCTCGCTCGAACTCAATCCAAATTCGTATCTGGCGGAAATCAATTTGGCCATCGCTTTAGGTGATGACGGCCGTCACCAAGAAGCGCTCTGGCACTGTCGCCAGGCGGATCGGCTCCAATCAGATTCTGTCTTGGTCCACCACAATTGGGCCGTCGAACTGCTCCAAGCCGGCCAATTCCCCGAGGCGGTCGAAAAATATCGCGATACCCTGCGGCTGATTCCCGACGAGGCTTATGCCCACCGCGACTTGGCAGTCGCGCTCTTCGCCGCCGGCCGACCGCAAGAAGCCACGGCAGAGTTCGAAACGGCATTGCGCTTAGATCCTGACAATGCCCAAAGTCACTACGAATTGGGTGTCGTGTTGGCTAAAACTGGTCGCCTGCCCGAAGCGATTCAGCAGTTCCACGAAGCACTTCGCCTCAGACCAACGTTTGCCGAGGCCCGTAACAATTTAGGCAGTGCACTGCTCGATTCAAACCAGGTCTCGGAAGCCGCGGAACAGTTCGAGCAGGCCTTGCGAATTAACCCCGATTATCTTGAGGCCTACGCCAACTCGGCGATCGCCTATGCCCGGCTCCAGCGGCGCTCTGACGCCATTACAGCGGCCCAGAAAGCCGCCAACTTGGCACGCGCCGTCCGAAACGAGTCGCTGGCCAAACAAATCGAAGCCTGGCTGACAAACTATCGCGCGCAGCAATCCACTCCATAAAAACGAACCCATCGTGATGACCAGGAATTCGTTTCTCGCCGCGCTGGGAGCAATGTTCATCGCCGCGGCAGCCCTTGCGGTCTATTGGCCGTCGTTGTCGGGCACGTTCATCATGGACGACGATCGCTACCTGACGAACAATCCGTTGGTTGCTTCGCCCGACGGCGTGTATCAGTTTTGGTTCACCAGAACGCTTGAGTACTACCCCGTTTCGAACACATCTTTGTGGTTGGAGTGGCGGCTCTGGGGGATGAACCCCACCGGCTATCGCCTGACCAATCTGCTGCTGCACGTCGCCACCGCGCTGCTGGTTTGGGCGGGATTGAACCAATTATCGATCCCCGGCGCATTTCTCGCCGCGCTGGTCTTCGCCATCCACCCGCTCAACGTTCAATCGGTCGCCTGGATCGCGCAGCGCAAGGAGATTCTGGCGGCCTTTTTTTATTTCGCCTCGATCGTTTGTTATTTGCGCGCGAACAACGGCGCAGCCCCATGGCCGCGCCGCGCGCGTGGGCAGCCTGGTACTTGCTGAGCCTCTCGGCCTTCGCGCTGGCCATCCTCAGTAAGGGCACGGTCGGTACTTTACCGCTCGTGCTGTTGCTGATCGTCTGGTGGCTCGATCGCGGCTGGACCAAATGGGATATCGTGCGAATCGCGCCGTTTTTCGCCGTGGGCGTGCTCGTGTCGCTGGTCCACGTGTGGTGGCAGATGCACGGCGACCCGATTGCGCACGCCAGTCTGGATCAGCGCTTGGCGGGGGCCGGCGCCGTCGTCTGGTTTTACCTGTCCAAAGCGATGCTGCCGATCCGACACTCGTTTATCTACGCGCATTGGAACATTCGCACCGGCGATCCGCTCTGGTGGCTGCCGGCGACAGCGGTCTTTGTCGTCTCGGCGCTGCTTTGGCGGCGCCGCGGACGGCCGTGCATTCGTCCGGTGTTTTTCGCCTGGTGTTTCTTCTGCCTGGCCCTGGCGCCGGTCATGGGCTTCGCCGAGGCAGGATTCATGGTGCATTCCCTGGTGGCCGATCACTATGCGCACCTGGCACTCATCGCGGTGATCGCCCTGGCCGCGGCCAGTTGGTCTTACTGGCGGAACCACGTCCGCCGACAACGTCGCTGGCCGGCGAACTTGCTGGCGCTGGTCGTGCTCGGCGTCCTGGCGCTGTTGACGTTCGAGCGATGCCAACTCTACCGCAATCCCGTTGAGTTGTTTCAGACCTCGATCGCAGCGAATCCTGATTCGCACCTCGCCGAGATCGATCTGGCGATTGCGCTGGCCAAAGCCGGCAAAACTCAGGAAGCTATCCAACACTGCCAACAGGCGGTGCGGCTCAATCCTGATTTCTACATCGGCCACAACGTTCTGGGTGTGATGCTGAATCACGCAGGTCAACACCAGCAGGCCATGCAGCAGTTCCAGGAAGCCCTGCGGTTGCACCCCGTTTTTCCCGAGGCTCGCAACAACCTGGGCCTTTTGTTGGCGGACCTCGGTCGGCCCGCGGAAGCCATCGAGCAGTATCGGCTGGCCTTGGGCTCCCGCCCTGACTACGCCGAAGTCCACGCCAATCTTGGAAACGCACTGTTGGATGCCGGCCATCCCGCCGAAGCGTTGCAACATTACGAGCGTGCACTGCAGATCAATCCCGATCTGGTGACGGCGCAGTTCAATCTCGGCAATTCGCTGCTCAACGCCGGCCGCCTTGACGAAGCCATCGACCATTACCGCCATGCGCTGCGCTTTTCCCCCGATTACGCGGAAGCCCGCTTCAACCTCGGACTGGCCCTGGCCCGCACCGACCGTTTGCCGGAAGCAATCGAGCAATTCCAGCAAACCCTTCAGCTGCAGCCCAGCAACGCCGACGCGCATCACAATTTGGGCACGGCAATGGTGCAAGCCGGCCGCGTTCAGGACGCCATCCAACAGTTCGAAGCGGCTCTGCGGCTGCAACCTGCGCGGGTGCAAACCTACGCCAGTTTGGCCAAAGCGTACTCCCAAGCAAAACAACCGGCGAAGGCGATCGAAACGGCGCAAAAGGCGCTGCAGTTAGCCCGCTCCGGGGGCGACGATGTCCTGGCGACGCAAATCGAAGATTGGATCTCGAAATATCGCGCACAGCAGGGTCAAGACTCCGCCGCGCCGACTCGGTCCGATGCCGAAATTCGCTCGCCGAAGTAACATAGATAGTAGCTCATGTCTCTCTCCACGCATTCCCACAGGCAGGTCGAATCGGCTGCCGGCATCCATCCGGCCTCCTCGCCAGCGCGCTGGTCGATGCTGGCAGGCGCTCTTGTGATTTGCGGCCTGACGGTGTTGGTCTATCTGCCGTCGCTACGCGGCCAGTTCCTCATGGATGACGACCGCTATCTCACCAACAACCGCTTGATTTCATCCCCCGACGGTCTGTATCGCATTTGGTGCACCAACCAACTGATCGATTACTGGCCCATGAGCTATACCACGTTCTGGCTCGAATGGCGCCTATGGGAAATGAATCCCGTCGGATACCACGCCACCAATTTGGCGCTGCATGTCCTGACGTGCCTCGTGCTGTGGGCCGTCCTGCGAAAGCTGTCGATCCCCGGCGCATGGTTGGCCGCGCTGATCTTTGCCCTCCATCCGGTGAACGTAGAAACGGTGGCCTGGATTTCACAACGCACCGAATTGCTGGCGGGGTTGTTTGCGATGCTGTCGATCCTGTGTTATGTGCAAGCGGAATTGAGGCGATTCCCCGCGATTCAAGCAAGGCAACCGCGACAGCCGCAATCACAACCGCACAATAACGGTGAAGAAGAGGAGCCTGGCGGACGCGCCGGGCTTTGGTACGCCGTGAGCCTTGCGGCCTTTCTCTTGGCGATTCTCAGCAAGAGCTCCGCCGCAGTCGTTCCTGCTGTGCTGTTGCTCATCGTGTGGTGGATGCGCGGCCGTATCACAAAGTCGGACCTGCTGCGCAGCGCGCCGTTTTTTGGAATCGCGCTGGCACTAGTCTGGATTGAAATCTCCTTCCAAGGGCACGGAGACATCCATTCCAATGCACCGCTGCTGGTACGCTTGGCTGGAGCCGGCGCCGTGATTTGGTTTTACTTGTCCAAGGCGCTGGCGCCCATCAAGCTGGCGTTTATCTATCCGCACTGGAATATCCTCCCCGGCGAAACGCTGTGGTGGTTGCCGCTGGCAACGACTCTGGCGGTCACGTTGCTGTTGGGATGGCGCGCCTCGCGCACCCGACGCCGTGGCGCCGCGCCTGTTCTTCGCTTGGGCGTTTGGCTGCCTGGCGCTGGCGCCCGTGTTAGGTTTCGCCGAAACGGGATTCATGGTCCATTCGCTGGTGGCCGATCGCTATCAGCATCTGGCGATGATCGCAGTGATCGCTCTGATCGCGGCCGGCTGGAGTTGCTGGCGCCGCGGCGCCGCGCATTCGGCTGCCTGGCCCGCGAACATCCTAACCATCGTCGTCGTGGGGGCGCTGGGCCTGTTGACGCTCCAACGCAGCCGGCTGTACGGCGAGCCAATCTTGTTGCACGCAGATTCCGTGGAACAAAATCCCGATTCTGCTCTGGCCCATGGCAACCTCAGCCTGGCACTGGCGCGCTCCGGTCAACTCCAAGCCGCTATCCAGCACTGCCAGCGGGCCGTTCAGTTGAAGCCTGACTTCGCAGAGGGTTTCCGTTGCTTGGGATTGCAATTGCTGCAGGCCCATCAGCCACAGCAAGCCGTCGAAGCGCTGCAGAAAGCCGTGGAGATCAAGCCGGCCTATCCCGAAGCGATCAACGACTTGGGCGTGGCACTGCGCGATGCTGGCCGACCAAAGGAAGCCATGCAACAATTCCACCAGGCATTGTGGTTTGACCCATCGTCTGCAGATGCTCATATCAACTTGGGGATCTCGTTGGCGGAAGCGGGTCAACTGCAACAAGCCGGCGCGGAATTTGAACTAGCTTTGCGGCTGAATCCCGAAAGCGACGTGGCCCGCAACAATCTGGCCAATATTCGAGGCAATGCGGGGCGGATCGCGGAAGCTATCCAACTTTACCAGGAAGCACTGCGGCTGAACCCGAATTTCGCCGGGGCGTACTACAATTTAGGAAACCTGTTCTACGATTCCGGTCGCTTCGAAGAAGCCGTCGGTCAGTACCGGCAGGCATTGCAAGCTACGCCAGATGATGCGGCCACGTTGGCTAAATTGACGAAAGCTTTTGCCGCCTTGGGCCGCTCGGAGGAGGCCATTTCCACAGCACAGCACGCGCTGAACAGCGCTCGATCTCAAGGCAACGCTACGCTGGCCCAACAGATCGAAGATTGGTTGACCAAATATCGAGCCCAACAAGCGAACTCGACTTCTCGATCCGGCGCCGATCACGCCGCACCTTAGTTGCGGAAATTGCATTTTATGTCCGCCAGCAAGACGCCAACTTCCGCCAGCGATGCGGCCGCCCCATCGACAATCGGGCCTCTGGCGGCTGCGTTTTCGATGCCACGTCTTCAGGTGCTTGGCGCTTGGGCGCTCGTCTGCGTCGGGATGTTGGTTTTGTATTCACCAGCGCTCAGCGGCGGTTTCCTCTGGGACGATCCCGACAACATCACCCCGCCGGAGCTGCGCTCCTGGAGCGGATTGCCGCGCATCTGGTTCCAGTGGGGCGCCACGCAAACCTACTACCCGGTGCTGCACACCCTCTACTGGGTCGAGCAAAAGCTCTGGGGCGACGCCACGCTGGGTTACCACCTGGCCAGCATCTTGTTTCACTCCATCTCCGTCTGCCTGGTCTACTGGATCGTAAGACGGCTGAAGATTCCCGGCGCGCTTTTGGCGGCGGCCATCTTCGCCGTGCACCCGGTCTATGTCGAATCGATCGCCTGGATCACCGAGCAAAAGAACACGCTTTCAGGCATGTTCACGCTGGCATCGATCCTGGTCTATCTGCGCTTCGACGACAGCCGCCGCCGCGCCACCTATGCCGGGGCGCTGGGCCTGTTCCTGTTGGCGCTGGAAAGCAAGGCCACGGCGGTCACGCTGCCGGTGGCGCTGCTGGTCATCCTGTGGTGGAAGCGCGACAGGCTGTCCTGGCGCCGCGATCTGGCCCCCCTGCTCCCCTGGTTCGCCTTAAGCCTGCTGGTCGGCCTGTTCACCATCTGGTACGAGCGAGTCTACGTCGGCGTCCAAGGCCAACAATTCGAGCTCTCGCTGACGCAAAGGTGTTTATTGGCCAGCCGGGCCGTTTGGTTCTATCTGGGCAAGCTGTTTTGGCCCGCTGACTTCACCTTCATTTATCCGCGCTGGGAGTTAGATCCGATTGAAGCCTGGCAATATCTTTACCTCGCAGCCACGTTGGCACTGCTGGCGATTGCTTGGCTTCTGCACCGGCGCTCTCGGGCGCCCTTGGCGGCGCTGCTGTTTTTTCTGGGAACGCTGTTTCCCCTGCTGGGATTTTTTCCAACCTATATCTTTAGCTACACCTACGTCTGCGATCACTTCCAATATCTGCCCAGCCTGGGAATTGTCGTGTTGGTTTCGGCGGGAATCGCCCTTGCGTTGCAGCTTGTCCGCACCCGCGCGAACCATCGGACAGGGATTATGCGTGCTGCTGCTGTGCGCGCTGGCTGTGCTCAGCCGGGAACAAAGCCGGCTCTACGCCGACGTCGTCACGCTCTATCAGGACACGATTGCCAAAAACCCTACCTGTTGGATGGCGCACAACAATTTAGGGCTCGAACTGGTCAAAACGGGGCAACCGCAAGAGGCGACGAAACACTATCTCGAAGCACTCCGCATCAGGCCCGACTATCCCGAAGCACATAACAACTTGGGCATTGTGCTGCGCGACACGGGCCGGCTGCCGGAAGCCATCGATCACTTCCATGAAGCGTTGCGATTGAACTTTCGCTACCCCGATGCTTACGTGAATCTCGGCCTTGCGTTGGCCCAATCTGGCCGGATGCAGGATGCCATCGCACAATTCAAGCAAGCGATTCAGCTACGGCCTGATTACGCGGTGGCGTACAACAATTTGGGCACGGCCCTGCTCGAAATCGGCCAGACGCACCGGCAATCGAACAGTTCCACCAGGCGCTGCGGTTACGGCCCGATTTTACCGACGCGCGCGCCAACCTGGCCAACGCACTGCGCGAGGCGCTGCGGATCAACCCGAATAACGCTCAAGCTTACGCGGAACTGACGAAGACCTATGCGGCATTGAACCGGCCTGATCAGGCCATTGCCACCGCGAATCAGGCCCTAGCCTCGGCTCGTTCCGCGGGGCAAACGGCGCTAGCTGAGCAAATCGAAGGGTGGCTGACGAAATACCGCGCGGAACTGGGGAATTCGGGCGAGACCGCCGCACCCAATGACGCCAACACATCACCCTAAGGCCATTTGTACCCAGTTTGCGTTTTGCGAACTGATGGACCATCTTAGAGATAGGCGGCTGATTTACGTCGCCCTCGGTGAGTCGTGCCAATCCAAACTGCCGTTCATGCCCAACACCACGTCGAAGCGTTTTCCAGGCAAACCTGCTATGCCTGTTGGCTCTGGACCATCGACGACTGGGGCACGCGCCAGTGCGAAATACGGGGCTGATGCTGGCGGCGGCGGTAGTGCTGTGCGGCGCCGTCTGGATGGCGTATGGCAGCGCCTTGCACTTGCCTTTCGTCTTCGATGACCGCGTCAGCGTTCTGCATAACTCATCCATTCTAAAACTATGGCCCCTGTTGGGCGACTCGCAGCACCCGGGACCTCTCAACCCTCCAACCGAGCTCCCGACCTCAGGCCGTCCGTTGGTCAACCTTTCGCTGGCATTGAATGATCACTTCGGCGCGCTCAACCCGGTCGGCTATCATGCGTTCAATTTGATCGTGCATCTGCTCTCGGCGCTGCTATTGATGGCAATCGTGCGGCGCAGTCTGCGCTTAGAACATTTCGGCGGAAGGTTCGACGATGCCGCAGAATGGTTGGCGCTGGCCACGGCCTTTCTATGGGCGGTGCATCCGCTCGGCAGCGAGACGGTCGTCTACGTCACCCAGCGCACGGAACTGATGGTCGGATTCTTCTATCTGGCCACCCTGTACGCCAGCCTCCGCTACTGGGCGGCAAGCGCCCAGGCCCGTCGAACCGCTTGGGGAGCGCTGGCCACCCTGTCCTGCCTGGCCGGCATGGCTTCGAAGGAAGTCATGGTCACTGCGCCCGTGGTCGTGCTGTTGTTCGAGCGCACGTTTGTGGCCGGTTCGTTCCGTCGCGCATTGCGCAACTCATGGCCTTTGTACATCGGGCTGTTTCTCAGTTGGGGACTTTTGTTGTATTTGAATTGCAACGCGCCTCGCTCGACATCAGCCGGCTTTCATCTAGGATTGCCCGCGTATGCCTGGTGGTTCACCCAAGCGAAGGTGCTTATGTTGTATCTAAAATTGACCGTTTGGCCCTGGCCCTTGGCGATCCATTACGAGATTCCGTATCTGACCACGTTCGGTGCTGCCTGGCCGTGGCTTCTGTCTTCCGGGCTGTTGGCCATTGCCACGCTGGTGCTGCTCAGGCGGCGCAATGCCGTTGGTTTCGCGGGCGCCTGGGTGCTATTAATCTTGTCGCCAACACTCGTCGTGCCGATTATCACCGAGGTGGCTGCCGAGCGGCGGATGTATCTGCCTCTGGCGGCGCTGGTGAGTTTGTGGGTCATCGGAGGCTACTGGCTCGCGCGGCAAGTGGCGCTGCGGCGGTCGCATGCCGATGCCAACCGCGACACCCAGTGGCCCCTGGCCACGGTGACTTTGACCGCCCTGCTGCTATTCGTGGTGATGGGCCTGGTCAGCGCGCGGCGCCTGGCGGCCTACCAGGATGAGATCACGCTCTGGCGAGATAATTTGATCTCTCAGCCTGATGACCCCGTAGCTCACAATAATCTCGGAAATCTCTTCCCAGATCAGCCCCAAGAGGCGATCAAGCAATTCGAGCACGCCGCGCGGCTAAAACCTGACTATCCCGAGGCGTACTACAACATTGGCGTCGTGCTCGGCGAAACAGGCCGGCTGCCGCAGGCCATCGAGCAATACCGACAGGCGTTGCGCGTCAAACCCGATTACCCGCAAGCCCATTGCAATCTGGGCGACCTATTAATTAAGACCGGGCAACCGAAAGAGGCGATCGTTCATCTGGAGGAGGCGGTGCGACTGAAGCCTGATTTTCCCCAAGCGCACAATTGCCTTGGAATCGCGCTAAAACAATTAGACCAGTTGCCCGCTGCAATCGAGCAATATCAAGAAGCGCTGCGAATCGATCCCGACTTCGCCGATGCCAGCTACAATCTGGGCAACGCGCTGGCCGGCAGCGGTCACGCAGAAGCGGCAATCCAACACTACCAGCACGCACTGGCGATTAAGCCCGATTTTGCCGAAGCCCATTACAACCTGGCCAACGTATTACTAGAAGAACGCCGGACTGAGGAAGCCGTCGAACACTTGCAACAGTTTGTGAGACTGAAGCCTGATGACGCAGCGGGGTATGCCAAGCTGACGAAATTGTTGGCGGCGTTGCAACGTTCTGAGGAGGCCATCGCCACAGCGCATCAGGCATTGGAACTTGCTCGTTCCAGCGGACAAACCGCCCTGGCGGCGCAAATCGAAAGCTGGCTGAGCGCGTACCGCGCCGAGGTCACGCGCGACCCCTCGCACATCGCCAACCCAAGCCGTGCTCCAACGTCGGGCTCCACCGAAGTCGCGCCTTAGCACAGGATTCCGATTCATGGCCTCCTCCAACGCCAACTCCTCCAACCGCGCCCGCCGGCAACTGCCCAGCCTGCATGCCGATCCGCGCCTCCGCGCCCTGGCCGCCTGGGCCTTGGTGTTCGGCGCCCTGTTGCTGTTGTACTCGCCAGCGCTGCAGGGGCAATTCCTCTGGGACGATCCCGACAACATCACCCCGCCGGAGCTGCGCTCCTGGAGCGGCTTGCCGCGCATCTGGTTCCAGTGGGGCGCCACGCAAACCTACTACCCGGTGCTGCACACCCTCTACTGGGTCGAGCAAAAGCTCTGGGGCGACGCCACGCTGGGCTACCACCTGGCCAGCATCTTGTTTCACTCCATCTCCGTCTGCCTGGTCTACTGGATCGTAAGGCGGCTGAAGATTCCCGGCGCAGCATTGGCGGCGGCCCTCTTCGCCGTCCACCCGGTCTATGTCGAATCGATCGCCTGGATCACCGAGCAAAAGAACACGCTTTCAGGCATGTTCACGCTGGCATCGATCCTGGTCTATCTGCGCTTCGACGACAGCCGCCGCCGCGCCACCTATGCCGGGGCGCTGGGCCTGTTCCTGTTGGCGCTGGAAAGCAAGGCCACGGCGGTCACGCTGCCGGTGGCGCTGCTGGTCATCCTGTGGTGGAAGCGCGACAGGCTGTCCTGGCGCCGCGATCTGGCCCCCCTGCTCCCCTGGTTCGCCTTAAGCCTGCTGGTCGGCCTGTTCACCGTCTGGTACGAGCGGGTCTACGTCGGCGTGCAAGGCAGCGAATTCGTGTTGACTCCCGTCCAAAGGTGCTTGCTGGCCAGCCGGGCCGTCTGGTTCTATCTGGGCAAGCTGTTTTGGCCCACGAATCTGATCCTGTTCTATCCACGTTGGGAAGTGAATGCCGCCCAGGCGTGGCAATATCTCTATGTGGCGGGCCTGATCGCGCTTTTGGCCGCCGCCTGGGCGGTGCGCCGGCGCTTTCAAGCGCCCTTGGCGGCGCTGTTGTTTTTTCTGGGAACGCTGTTTCCCCTGCTGGGATTTTTCGCCACGTACATCTTTCGATACACCTACGTCTGCGATCACTTCCAATATCTGCCCAGTTTGGGAATCGTCGTACTAGTGTCGGCAGCGATCGCGCTGGGGCTAGAGCGTTTGCCTGCCATGTCGCGGTATGTCGGACAAGGAATTTGCGTCCTATTTCTGTGTACGCTGGCGGTTCTGACCTGGCAACAAAGCAAGATCTACACGGACATCGTCACGCTCTTTCAGGCAATCGTCGCTAAGAATCCAAACTGCTGGTTGGTCTACCACAACATGGGTTTGATACTGGCCGGCAACGGCCAAACCAACAAAGCAATCGAATGTTATGAAAAGGCGATCAGTCTCTACCCCGATTTTCCCGAGGCCCATAATAGCTTGGGCCTCCAACTTGCAAGTTTGGGCCAGCCCGAGAAGGCGATCGATCAATACCGTCACGCGCTGCGTGTCCGTTCCGACTTTCCGGCCGCTCTGACGAACTTGGGAAATGCCCTGCTGGATACGGGTCATCCCGAACAGGCTGTTGAGCAATATCGGAAAGCGCTTGAGATCAATCCCGATTTTTACATGGCTAACTTTAATCTGGGCAATTCATTGCTCCATGAAGGACGATTGGACGAGGCCATCGAACGCTACCGCCATACGCTGCGCGTGCGGCCGCAGTACGCAGCGGCTCACTACAACCTGGGCAACGCACTCATCCAGGCGGGCAAAACGCAAGAAGCAATCGCGGAATTTGAGCAAACTGTGGAGTTGAAGCCCGATTTCCCCGGAGCACGCAATAACCTGGCTAGCGCGCTTTTGAACACTGGTCAAACCGAACAGGCGATCGAACAGTTCCGGCAGGCCGTACGGCAAAATCCAAACTCTGCCGCCGTCGCAAGAAACCTGGGCAATGCATTGCGCCAAAGCGGACGCTTGGAAGAAGCGCTCGAAGTTTACCGAAAGGTTTTGGAGCTCGAGCCAAACGACGCGTCGACATACGCCACATTGACGAAAGCCCTGGCCGCCTTGCACCGTTCGGCCGACGCAATCGCCACGGCCGAGCAGGCATTGAACGTGGCTCGCTCCCAGGGGCAGACAGAATTGGCCCAAGAGATCGCAGACTGGTTGAAACAATATCGTGTCCAGCAAGCCCAGCCGCACGGCACCGCTGCCCCGGGCTCGGCCGATGCGCCGCGGTAAGCTCAAGAAACGATGTCGCAGCAACGCACGCCACTCCAAACGACCGCTTCGGTTCAGCCCGCAGACCGAAGTTCATTCAGCCGGCCATTCCGCTTGCAGTTGGCCGGGGGCGTTTTGATTGCGCTGCTTGCTTTGATGGCCTATTATCCGTCTCTGGATGGCGGATTCATTTTCGACGATCACGTGCTGTTGACAGACAATCCGCTCATTATGGCGCCCGATGGTTTTTGGCGCGTCTGGGTCAATAGCTCCCAGCCCGACTATGTCCCCATGACCAGCTCGACGCTGTGGCTGGAATGGCGGCTCTGGGGCATGAACCCGACTGGTTATCACGTCGCCAATCTCGCATTGCACATCGCCGCCTGCCTCCTGCTGTGGTTGCTGTTGAAGTCGCTCTCGATTCCCGGCGCATTTTTAGCGGCGCTACTTTACGCCATTCATCCGGTCAACGTCGAAAGCGTGGCCTGGGTCGAGCAGCGGAAAGATACGCTCTCGACGGTTTTGGCCCTGTTGTCGATTTTGGGATACATCAAGTCCGATTTCCCATCGCCCTCGACGGCCAATCGTTTGTACCCGCCCGGCGCAGGCCGTTGGTTCTGGCTGGCGCTGCTGTCTTTTGTGCTGGCGATGTTTAGCAAGGGCTCGGTCGCCACCTTGCCAGTGTTGTTGCTGCTGGTTGCCTGGTGGAAATCCGGACGGCTAACCGTCCGCGACCTGCTGCGCAGCGCCCCGTTCTTTGTCGTCTCGGCAGTGTTGACGCCGGTGATCATCTGGTTCGTCGCGCACGGCACCGGAGTGGCGCCACGTGATGCGACGATTGTGCAGCGCGCATTGCAAGCCGGCGCCGTGGTTTGGTTTTACTTGTCGAAGGCGCTGGCGCCCATCAAATTGATCTTCTTCTATCCGCTGTGGAACATTCAAACCAGCGACCTTCGATGGTGGCTGCCTCTGGCGGCCGCCTTGGTGGTCAGCTTCCTGCTGGTCTGGCGATGTTTGAAGTCGCCCCATTCGAATTGGGTTCCAGCGCTGCTCTTCGCTTGGGCATTCTTCTGTGTGGCGCTCGCGCCGGCGATGGGCTTTTTCGATCCCGGCTACATGAGATTTTCCTTGGTCGCCGACCACTATCAACATCTTGCGCTGTTGGCTGTGGTTTCGTTGTTGGCCGCCGGTATCAGCACCTGGCATGCCCGGGTTCGTGACGGACTTCAAGCGGCGGTCGCCGCCGTGGCGGTCGTCCTGGTCGGCAGCTTCACGGTTCTGACGTGGCAACAATCCCATCTTTACGACAACGAAATCCACATGTACGAAGCCACGCTCAAGGAGAATCCCGATTGCTGGATGGCCCATATCAACTTCGGCGCCGCGCTATTGACCACCGGTCGATCCGCCGAATCGCTGCAGCACATGAACGAAGCGCTACGGCTGGCGCCCGAAAGCGCTGAAGCACAACACAACCTGGCCAACGCACTCGCGGCGACCGGCCGACCCGAGGAAGCGATCGAGCATTTCAAACAAGCGCTCCGCTTACGGCCGGACTACGTCAAGACCTATTGCAATCTGGGCAGCGTCCTGCTGGCCGCCGGACGCTTCGAGGATGCGATCGCAAATTTCCAGCATGCTTTGCAGTTGGACCCGAATTACGCAGAAGCCGATTATTATCTGGCCAACGCGCTGACTCGTTCCGGGCATCCCGACGAAGCGCTGGCCTATTACCAGCAGGCAGTGCACATCAATCCCAATTACGCCGAAGCGCACAATACCCTGGGAAGCGTCTTGATTCAGTCCGGGCATCTGCAGGAAGCGCTCGATCATTATCAGCAGGCTCTGCGCAGCAAACCCGACTTCGCTGAAGCCCACAACAATCTGGCGATCGCTTTGGCCAGCAGCGGGAGAGCAAGCGAAGCGATCGAGCATTTCCAGCAAGCGATTCAATTGGAGCCCAAAAAGGGCGACACCCATTACAATCTGGGCGTGATTTTGGCCAACACCGGTCGATTGCCCGAGGCGGTCGATCAACTGGTGGAAGCGTTGCGGCTGGACCCGAGCCGCCTGCAGGCGTACGCCAAATTGGCCACCGCCTATGCCCAACTGCAGCGACCTGCCGATGCCATCGCCGCCGCTGAAAAAGGTTTGGAAACGGCCCGCGCCAGCGGTCAAGGGCAACTCGCCCAGCAATTCGAAAATTGGCTGGCCAACTATCGTGCGCAGCCGGCAGACTCGCACGACGCGCCACCTCGGTCAGAAGCCGACCGTGCTTCAGCGAAATAATTCGAATAGTGCTTCATGTCGATCCCGACCAATCACAACACCCCCAGCGTCTTTGTGAGGCGCAGTGATCCGCCGCAGGGATTGCCGCGCTTCTCGAATTTGGCGAGTGCGCTTCTCCTCTGCGGCCTGACTTTTGTAGTGTATCTGCCTTCGTTGCGCGGCCCGTTCCTCATCGATGATGACCGGTACGTGACATCCGAGCCGCTCGTTGCTTCGTCCGACGGCCTGTCTCGAATGTGGTCTACAAGCCAATTGCTCGATTTTTGGCCGATGACCTACACCACGTTCTGGTTCGAATGGCGATTGTGGGGGACGAATCCTGCGGGGTATCATTTCACGAATCTGATCTTGCACGTTGCTACGGCGCTGCTGCTGTGGCGAATTCTGCAAAAACTGTCGATTCCCAGTGGATTCCTGGCCGCGCTGGTGTTCGCGGTCCATCCAGTTAACGTGCAAGCAGTTGCCTGGATTGCGCAGCGGAAAGAGGCGTTGGCGGCGTTTTTCTTTGGGTTGTCCATCCTATGGTACCTGTGCGACCAACAGCGACGAGACGCCAAATGTGCTCCTGAGGCATCTGCCGGCATCAGACCATGGTATTGGCTCAGCCTGATCGCCTTCGCCTTGGCGATGCTCAGCAAAACTTCCGCCGCAATGTTGCCCGCGGTTCTGTTGCTCATTGTGTGGTGGGTCCGCGGGCGGATCACGGCGGGAAACTTCTTGCGCTCGCTGCCGTTTTTTCTTGTTGCGGCGGGATTGACGTGCGTTGAGATTTGGTTTCAGGGGCATGGCGATCCTCATCCACATTCCCCTTTTCCCGTGCGCTTGGCCGGTTCCGGCGCGGTCGTCTGGTTCTATTTGGCCAAGGCACTTCTGCCGATCGATCTATCGTTTGTGTATCCGCGCTGGAGCATTCAACCCAACGAATTTTGCTGGTGGCTGCCATTGCTGGCGGCCATCACCGTCACGATCCTGCTCGGGCGGCGGCGCAATGGCGGTTGGGCTCACGCTTTGTTTTTCGCCTGGGCCTACGTCTGCATAGCGCTTTTGCCGGTGATGGGATTTGTCGAAACAGGATCCATGATGTATTCGCCGGTGGCGGACCATTATTCGCATCTTGCGTTGATTGGAGTGCTCGTTCTGCTCGCCGCCGCGTGGAGCTACTGGCGTCAGCGCGTGATCGGAGCATGCCGTTGGATTACCATCGCATCGGCCGTCATCTTGGTGGGAATTTTCGGTCTGTTGACCTGGCGGCAAAACCAGTTGTTTGGCAATCCCGTAGAGTTGTATCAAATAGCGCTAGCGTCAAATCCGGATTCCGGCAATTTTCTTCACGGCGCTTTGGCCGCCGAGCTTTTGGCCGTCGGCCGCAAACAGGAACAGATCGAGCAGTATAAGAGATTGGTGCGGCTCAGTCCCAATCTGCTTCCGATGGTACACTACAATCTGGGAAACATGTTGATCGCCGCCGGCAAGTATGACGAAGGTGTCGAACACTATCGACAAGCCCTTCGCTTGCAGCCAGAATTCGCCGATGCTCACTACAATCTGGGCGTTGCCCTGGCCAATGCCGGCAAATCGCAAGAGGCTGTTTCGCACTTTGAGAAGACCTTGCAGTTGAAACCCGGCTTCGCCGAAGCCCATAACAATCTGGCCAACGTGTTGCGCAGTACCGGGCACATCGCCGAAGCAATCGACCATTACCGCGAAGCATTACGGCTGAACCCCGATTTGGCGGTCGTCCATCGCAATCTAGGCGACCTGCTGCGCGATACCGGTGAGACGGAAGAGGCGGTCAAGCAATACCAGCAAGTCTTGCGGCTTCAGCCAGATGATGCGGCCACGTTGGCTAAATTGACGAAAGCTTTTGCCGCCTTGGGCCGCTCGGAAGAGGCCATTTCCACAGCACAGCACACGCTGAACAGCGCTCGATCTCAAGGCAACGCTACGCTGGCCCAACAGATCGAAGATTGGTTGACTCAATATCGAGCCCAACAAGCGAACTCGACTTCTCGATCCGGCGCCGATCACGCCGCACCTTAGTTGCGGAAATTGCATTTTATGTCCGCCAGCAAGACGCCAACTTCCGCCAGCGATGCGGCCGCCCCATCGACAATCGGGCCTCTGGCGGCTGCGTTTTCGATGCCACGTCTTCAGGTGCTTGGCGCTTGGGCGCTCGTCTGCGTCGGGATGTTGGTTTTGTATTCACCAGCGCTCAGCGGCGGTTTCCTCTGGGACGATCCCGACAACATCACCCCGCCGGAGCTGCGCTCCTGGAGCGGATTGCCGCGCATCTGGTTCCAGTGGGGCGCCACGCAAACCTACTACCCGGTCCTGCACACCCTTTACTGGGTCGAGCAAAAGCTCTGGGGCGACGCCACGCTGGGTTACCACCTGGCCAGCATCTTGTTTCACTCCATCTCCGTCTGCCTGGTCTACTGGATCGTAAGACGGCTGAAGATTCCCGGCGCAGCATTGGCGGCGGCCCTCTTCGCCGTCCACCCGGTCTATGTCGAATCGATCGCCTGGATCACCGAGCAAAAGAACACGCTTTCAGGCATGTTCACGCTGGCATCGATCCTGGTCTATCTGCGCTTCGACGACAGCCGCCGCCGCGCCACCTATGCCGGGGCGCTGGGCCTGTTCCTGTTGGCGCTGGAAAGCAAGGCCACGGCGGTCACGCTGCCGGTGGCGCTGCTGGTCATCCTGTGGTGGAAGCGCGACAGGCTGTCCTGGCGCCGCGATCTGGCCCCCCTGCTCCCCTGGTTCGCCTTAAGCCTGCTGGTCGGCCTGTTCACCGTCTGGTACGAGCGGGTCTACGTCGGCGTGCAAGGCAGCGAATTCGTGTTGACTCCCGTCCAAAGGTGCTTGCTGGCCAGCCGGGCCGTTTGGTTCTATCTGGGCAAGCTGTTTTGGCCCACGAATCTGATCCTGTTCTATCCACGTTGGGAAGTGAATGCCGCCCAGGCGTGGCAATATCTCTATGTGGCGGGCCTGATCGCGCTTTTGGCCGCCGCCTGGGCGGTGCGCCGGCGCTTTCGAGCGCCCTTGGCGGCGCCGTTGTTTTTTCTGGGAACGCTGTTTCCCCTGCTGGGATTTTTCGCCACGTACATCTTTCGATACACCTACGTCTGCGATCACTTCCAATATCTGCCCAGTTTGGGAATCGTCGTACTAGTGTCGGCAGCGATCACGCTGGCCATTTCCCGTCTTGCGCCAAAGGCCCGGTGGGTCGCCAATATTTTGTGCGTGGCAATTCTCGCCACGCTGGCCACGCTTACCTGGCGACAAACCGAAATGTATGGCGATGTCGTAGCGCTCTGGCAAACCGTCATCGCCAAGAATCCCGCTTGCTGGATAGCGTACAACAATCTCGGCGTGCAACTGGCAAGTTCAGGCCAGTCCCGAGAAGCCCTTGAAAATTATCAGGAGGCCCTGCGCCTCAACCCCGATTACGCCGAGGCTCACTTTAATCTGGCGAATGCCCTGGTTCGCGAAGGTCAGCAGTCAGGGGCGATCGAACAGTATCAGCAGGCGCTGCGCATCAGACCCGACTACGCCGAAGTCCACAACAACTTGGGGATCATGCTGCTGCGCACGGGCAGAATCAGGAAGCTCTCGAACATCTCCGTCGCGCCTTGCAACTGCGGCCCAACACCGCCAAAGCCCACCGCAACTTGGCAAACGCCCTGCTGGCGACAAATCAACCGCAGGACGCAGTATTGCATTTCGAGGAGGCCCTGCGGCTGGAGCCCGATAGTGCTGAGGCCCAGTACAATTTAGGCAATATGTTGGCAGAGTCAGGCAGAGTGCAGGAGGCGATCGAGCATTACCGGCAGGCACTGCGCATCAAACCAAACTACGCCCAGGCCCGCGACAATCTGGCCGTTCTGCTCGCCACTTCAAATCAAACGCCGCAAGCCAACGAAAACTCTCAGCAGGCCCGGCCGCCGCAGCTCAACAAAAGCGACTCCAATTACAATCAAGGGGTGCTCTTGGCCGACGCTGGCCGATGGCAGGAAGCGGTCGATCAACTGGTGGAAGCGTTGCGGCTTGACCCAAGTCGGCTGCAAGCTTACGCCAAACTGGCCACCGCCTACGCCCAATTGCAGCGACCTGCCGATGCCATCGCCGCGGCTGAAAAAGGCTTGGAAATGGCCCGCTTCAGTGGACAAACGCAATTGGCCCAGCAATTCGAAATTTGGCTGGCCAACTATCGGACCCAGCAGGCCAGGCCGTCGGGCGCGCCTTCGTCAACGGATTCTGTTTCTCCCCAGCCGCCGCGCTAGGAATCACGATGTCGATGACCCCGACAGCAGTGCAATCCGGTTGCGGCCCGCTTGTGGAGCGCTCTTCGCAACGGGCGCGCTGGTGCGTCCTGGTGGGCGCCCTGCTGATCGCCGGTCTGACGTTGTTGGCTTACTGGCCGTCGTTGAATGGCGGATTCATTTGGGACGACGAGATACTGCTTTCCAACAACGATCTGATCAAAGCCCCCAATGGCCCGTATCTATTCTGGTTCACGACTTATCCGCCCGATTATTGGCCGATGACCAACACCAGCTTCTGGGTCGAATGGCGCTTGTGGGGCGCCAATCCCACTGGTTACCACGTCACGAACCTGGCATTGCAAATTGCGAGCGCACTCTTGATTTGGGCGATCCTGCAGAGGATCTCCACTGCCGGCGCGTTCCTGGCGGCGCTGCTTTGGGCAATTCACCCGGTCAACGTTGAATCGGTGGCCTGGATCTCGCAGCGCAAAAACACGCTGGCCATGTTCTTCTTTTTGCTGTCGATCCTGGCATACCTGCGCGGAAGAGCGGCGAGTCGACGCAGAAGGCAAGATGCCTGGCGATGGCGGTTTGGGTCTTTCGTATTGGCTCAGTCTGCTGGCCTTCGTGCTGGCGATGCTCAGCAAAGGCTCGGTGGCGGTCTTGCCGCTGATGTTGGTCGGATTGACGTGGTGGCTTCGGGATCGGGTTACACTTGGCGATTTAGCGCGAGTCGCGCCGTTCTTTCTAATCGCCGTCATCTTGACCGCGGTCAATATTTGGTTCCAAGCTCACCTGGCCGAAGCGCCGCTGCATATCAGCTTCGCTCAACGTCTGTTGGGAGCAGGCGCAGTCGTATGGTTCTATTTATCCAAAGCGCTCGCGCCGATCAATCTGGTTTTTATCTATCCCCATTGGGACATCCGCCCTGGCAATTTACTTTGGTGGCCGCCGCTGGCTGCAGCGCTCATTGTTTCCTGGGTGCTTGTTTGGCGACGCATTTCGCGCCCCGCGAACGTCGCAAGACCACTGTTGTTCGCCTGGGGATTCTTCTGCCTGGCGCTGTTGCCCGTGTTGGGATTCGTGGATGTGGGCTTCATGCAATTCTCTCAGGTGGCAGATCATTATCAGCACATCGCTTTGATCGGCGTGGCCGCGTTGGCTGCGGCTGGCTGGAGCTATTGGCGCCAATGGGGACCCCCAGCGACTCGGCAGGCGGCCTGGGTCGTTGCCCTTGGCGCCATCGCCACGCTGACGCTGCTCACGCGGCTACAAAGCACCCTCTACACCGATGCCATTACCTTGTATCAAGCCACGCTGCAAAAGAACCCGAATTGCTGGGTCGCCCACAACAACCTCGGCCCACTACTGGCTGACTTGGGTCGACCACAGGAAGCGATCGCGCATTACAAGCAAGCGCTGCAGATCAAGCCGGAATACGCCGAGGCCCGCTACAATCTGGGAAACATCTTCGATAAGTCCGGCTGGCCTCAAGACGCGATTCAACAATATCAGGAGGCGCTGCGCATCAGACCCAACTACGCCGAAGCCCACAATAACCTGGGCAATGCCCTCTCCAAAGCAGGCCGACTCCAAGAAGCGATCGAACACTACGAACAAGCGCTGCGCATCCGACCGCACTACGCGCAGGCCCACAACAATCTGGCCGTCTTGCTTGCCACGGGGAATCGGACGCCGGAAGCCATTGAACATTTCCAGCAGGCCCTGCGGTTGCAGCCCGATAACGCCGACACCCACCATAATCTGGGAGTGGCCTTGGTCAACGCCGGGCAAGTCCCGCAAGCCATCGAGCAATTCGAGGAAGCCTTGCGGCTTGATCCCAATCGCATCCAGACTTATGGCAAGTTGACGCGTGCCTACGCCCAATTGCAACGTCCCTCGGAAGCCATCGCCACGGCACAGAAGGCTCTGGAGTTGGCGCGATCCACCGGACAAACCGCGCTGGCCGAGCAAGTCGAAAACTGGTTGGCAAAATATCGCGCGCAACTGGGCAACCCGGGGGATTCATCGGCTCCGTCAGAAGGTCATCCAGCGCCGGCACAATAGGAATGTTGCTCGTGTCCAAGTCGAAAAAACAAAAGCAACGCGGCAACTTGCCTCCTGCCGCTGGAGGACTGTCCCCATCGCCGCGCCTGCGGCAGTTGGGCCTCATGGTATTGCTGGTAATCGCCATTTGCGTGCCTTACTTGCCTGCCATGCAAGGCGGATTCCTTTGGGACGACAATGCGCATGTCACGAAGCAAGAGCTGCAGTCGTGGCACGGTTTGGCGCACATCTGGTTCGATCTGGCGCAACCCAGCAGTACTATCCCTTGTTGCACAGCGCCTTCTGGATTGAACACCACCTGTGGGATGACCACCCGCTGGGCTACCATCTGTTGAATCTTGCGCTGCACGCCGCGGACGTGTTCTTGGTCTGGCTAATCCTGCGGAAGCTCGCCATTCCCGGCGCGCTCCTGGCCGCAGCCATCTTCGCCTGGCACCCTGTGCAGGTGGAATCGGTGGCCTGGATCACCGAACAAAAAAACACGCTCTCGGCCGTGTTCTATCTGAGCGCCTTGTTGACATACCTGTACTTCGACCACACGCGCCGCAGCTCGCACTATGCGCTCGCGCTGGGGCTGTTCGTGCTGGCGGTATTTAGCAAAACGACAACCGTGACTCTTCCCGCCATGCTCCTGGTGATCTTTTGGTGGCAGCGAGGCAGCTTGTCGTGGCGGCGCGACGTTCGGCCCTTAATTCCGTTTTTCCTGCTGGCTGTGACCGCCGGCTTGTTCATCGCTTGGGTGGAGTGGAAGGTCATCGGCGCGGAAGGAGCCGCGTTCGCGTTGACATTCGTCGAAAGAGGGTTGCTGGCCGCCCGTGGAATTTGGTTCTACTTCGGGAAACTGGTTTGGCCGGCAAACTTGATCTTCGTCTATCCCCGCTGGCAAATCGATGCCTCGGCATGGTGGCAATGGCTCTTCCCACTAGCCGTCGCGGCGGTGTTGATCGCGCTGTGGCTGTTGCGCCGGCGGTGGCGAGCGCCGCTCGCCGGCTGGCTGTTCTTCATCGGCACACTATTTCCCGTCCTCGGCTTCTTCAATGCATATCTATTCAGATACACCTACGTAGCCGATCACTTCCAGTATCTGGCCAGCCTGGGCATGTTCGTGCTGGTCTCAGCGTGGATCGCTCTGCTTTTGGACCGCTGGCCCGGGGTCGCACGCCATATCGGCCGGGGATTGTGTATCGCGCTGCTTGGCACACTGGCTCTCCTCACCTGGCGGCAAAGCCAAATGTACAGCGACTCCGTAACTCTGTATCAGACCACCATCGATCGAAATCCCGCTTGCTGGATGGCTTACAATAACTTGGGAGTCGTGTGCCTCGATGCAGGCCAAACGCAACAAGCAATCGAACGCTACGAGCACGCGCTGCAGATCAAGCCGGAATATGCCGAGGCGCACAATAATCTGGGTGTCGCGCTCGTCAGGCTGGGCAAACTCTCGGAGGCAATCGCGCACTATCAAGAGGCGCTGAAGCTTAAATCCGACTTTTCCGACGCGCATAACAATCTGGGCAATGCACTGTTGAAATCCAATCGACCGCGGGAAGCCATTCAACAGTACGAACTGGCCCTGCAGCTCAATCCGTACTTTTCCGACGGCCACACCAACCTGGCGGCGGCACTCGCCGGCGTCGGTCAGTTGCCAGAGGCAATCCAGCAGTATCAACAGGCCTTGCAGCTAAAGCCCGATAATTTCGTCGCCCTGGCGAACATGGCCTTGGCTTACGCCAAGATGAAACGCCCCGCCGAGGCCATCGCTGCAGCCGAAAACGCGCTGGGCCTGGCCCGCTCTTATGGAGATACAGAACTGGCCCAGCAGATTGAAGCCTGGCTCAAGGGATACCGGCAAAAAATGGCCCAGCCACAAGAACCTTCGTCTCCGAATCCCGATCTACCCCCATCGTCGTAAGGATTTAACCTATCGTCACCGCGGTGCGGGTGGGCAAATAAATAGCCTCCATTTCCAAAGCAGGAGGCTTTCCGGCCAGGAACGACCTCCGACCCTCCTTTTGGGTGTTCGGTTCGCAAGGTCTCCCCTTTTTTTTCCAGAAATTCCAACAATTTCCTTGCTGTAGCTGCATTTTCGGATGATAATCCGACCTGGATAAACTTTTTGTCCGTCATTAACGGAATAGACGGAATAGGGTTTCTATTCAAACTATTTGTTGCGAACAGATCCTGAACACACCGCAAGGCATTCCTCGAAGATAGGTGAAGAAACAGCTTATGAAGAAGTTCACTTTGCTCAGCTCATTTGTCCTTGTACTTTCTTTGACTGCAATCACCGCGTGGGCAGACACTATTGCCGACTGGACGTTTGAATCCACCACGCCTACTACCTCGGGCCCCCTTTCCCCAGAAATCGGCACGGGTACCGGAACCGCATTTCACGCCTCTTCAGGCGCGTTCTTTGGTGCGGTAGGTAACGGATCGCTGAACTCGTGGGCCGCAAACAAATGGCAAGTCGGCGACTATTGGCAATTCTCCGTAACCACCACAGGTTATAACGCTCTCTTGATTGATTTTGATGCAATCAGCAGCAACACAGGTCCTGGCTTCCTGTCGCTTCAGTACAGTTTGGATAATAGTTCGTATACGGCGTTCGGTGCGGACCTCGCGGTTCCACCCCCGCCCAATTGGACAAGCGGTTCATACAACCCCAACGACCACCTCAGTGTCGATGTGAGCAGCGTAAGCGCGCTCGATAATGCTTCGGTCATATACTTCAGGTTGGTCGACAATTCGACGGTGTCCTCCAATGGCGGCGCCGTTGCCACAACTGGCACTAGCCGGGTCGATAATTTCACGGTCAGCGGTAATTTCTTTGCCAATAGCACGTACTGGGACACCAATGGCAGCTCGTCGGGTCTGGGCGGTACGGGCACTTGGAACACAACCAACACCAACTGGAACGACTATACCGGCACTGGTACTGCCGTTGTTTATGACAACTCTAAGAAGACCATATTTGCCGGCGCGTCGCCCGGCACGGTGACCATCGCCGCTGGCGGCATCACGGCAAACGGTGGCGTTCAGTTCGACCAAAACTACACCGTTACAAGTGATACATTGACGCTCGGCACCACGAGTACCGTGCAAGTCACCAGCGCCGCCGACACCGCCACGATTGCTTCTAAGGTTTCCGGCACCAACGGCCTGACCAAGGCGGGGTCCGGCACCCTGGTGCTCACTTCCACTTCGAACGATTTCTCAGGCAACGTCGCCCTGAACGCCGGCACGCTGCAGGTTGCGGCGGATTCCAATCTCGGCAGCACCAGCAATGACATCGTCTTTGGCGGTGGCAAGCTTAAGGTCACGGATAATTTGTCGTTGTCCAGCGGACGCGATGTGTCCGGCGGCGCTGGTTCAATCGATGTGCCATCGACCAAAACATTGACCATCAATGGCACGACGAGCATGGGAACCATGACGCTGACCAATTCCGGCAACGTGCATGTGAATGACGGCTCCCAGACGTCCGGTTTGACATTTTCAGCCAACAGCGGCAGCGTGACGGTCGGTGACGGCACGGGAACTATCATTGAGAGCGGCAACATCGTCACGCAAGGCACCAGCGGTACGTCAACCATCAACGGCTCGATCGATTTCGCGAGTAGCTTAAACAGGTCGTTTACCGCCGTCGCTGGCACCACCTTGGTGGTGACCGGCAACGTGAGTCATGATGACTTGCCCAGCGGCGACAGAGTCTTTCTCAATAACAACGGCGCCACAACTGGCACCATCGATTTGCAGGGGGATAATACGAATTTACCCTCTTCGGTTGGTATGAGTTTTGCGCTCTCGTTGGGCCCGACTGTGATCGTCCACAACGCCAATAGCTTGGGCAGCGGCACGTTCACATTCCAGTCCGGTCAACTTCATGCTGCCAGTGCAATCACATTCGGCAGCGGCCTGATCACGCAGATCGGGGCGGCCGGTTCGGACACGCAGCCGCAGTTCGCCGCGACCTTTGAAGGGTCCGATATGGAATTCCAAGGACTCGTGCAGGTCAACAAGGGCGGCCCCACCCAGGGGTTAGTTACCGTCAATAACAATACGACTTGGAGCGGCGGCTGGGCGCCTCCACCGGCACCGGCACCGAACCTCGCGTCCTTATGGCCGGTAGCGGCAGTCTGACTTTGTCGGGTTCGCTCGACGAAGATATGCCGCTTACGGTCGACCAATTGACGGTGAACGTCAACAGTGCCATGAGTTCCAACCTCGCGAACATCTCGATCCGTAACGGCGGCACCGTTCGAAACGGCGTGAACAACGCCCTGGCGACCGGATCGTCGCTGGTCGTGGGAGATGTCGCCACCAGCACGTCGGGCACTTACAACCTCAACGGCTTCAATCAAACGCTCGCTGAGGTGCATTTGATCGACGGCACCATTTCTGGTTCCGGTAGTATTCTCACCAGCAGCAGCAATTACGATCTGCATTCCGGCACTGTTTCGGCAAGACTCGCTGGAACTGTTGGTGTGGTGAAGACAACCGCCGGTACCGTCACCCTCTCCGGCAACAACACCTATAGTGGTGGAACCACGGTCGACGGAGGCACACTGATCGTCGGCCACTACCATGGCTTGGGAAACAGCAACCTGACGATCAATGGCACCAACACGGTTCAGTTGGCAGAAGGCATCACCAGCACCAATGCTGCTGGATCCGGTGCTGTGCAACTGGACTATTTGTCGATCGCCGGCGGCGCAACTCCCACCGCCTTTTTTGACATCACCGATAACAACCTGATCGTGCACAACGGCGACTTCAACACGTTGAGCGCTCAGGTCACAAATTCGTTGTACTCCGGTTTTTGGGCGGGTGAGGGCATCGGCAGTAGCACCGCGAACACCGACGGAAACGGAGACAAGGCCATCGGGATCGTCAGCAACGACGATGGCGGTGGCGGTGCGTTTTTCACCTCTTGGCCGAGTGGTGCCGACTCCGGCGGCGCCGTATCGACCACCAATACTGACGTCCTGATTCGGTACACCTACTTCGGTGATGCCAACCTCGACGGCATAACGGACGCTGACGAAGACTTCTCGCTGTGGCTCACCGGTTCTACCAGTGAAGGTGCGCTAGGCGGCTGGCTCTTTGGCGACTTCAATTATGACGGCCAGGTGGACAACTCCGACGACTACGCGTTGTGGCTCACTGGCGCCACCTCCGGCGGCAGTCCGTTGGGTGGCGGCGTCCAGCCGGTGCCCGAGCCCAGCACCTTGCTGCTGGCCGCACTGGGTCTGGCCGGAGTCGCGGCCTTTGCTCGTCGGCGACGCGTTGCTGGTTGAAGCGTGATAGTTAAAGTCCTCGGCAGAACCTGTTCTGCCGAGGCATAGAAATACGTTACGGGCGGGCCAGGAGTGCTACTCCTGGCCCGCCCGTTGTCATTTGGTCCTGGCGATATTTCGACATCGAAACGATATTTGGCGACCTTGCCTCGGCATACCCGGCGAGGGGGGATTCCGCCTTTCTTTTGCTCTTGCTGGACAAGGGCATGGCATTTCGATACATTGAATTCATGGTCCGTGCGGTCTGGTCTTGCACCACCGTAGGACCTGTCGGTGTCAGTTCACACCGCTTCCAAATGCGGTGGATGTCGCAACAGCAGCGTCATGTCTCTAGGGTTTGCGCTCGCGGCAGTAAAGAGAAGAGTCTCTGCATGCAGGATCAGTTTTCTCAATTGGCAATTTGCGGTTGGTCTCCATCTTCGTTCATTTTATTTTCATAGGTGCCCCATGGCAGACAACGGTTCGAGCTCTTATCCCCATCGTCGCGGCGTCTCTGTCGCGAACTTGCGCTTCGACAGGTCTCGGGCAGTACGCAAGCGCCGCAGTTCCGCTTTCACTCTTGTCGAACTGCTGGTAGTCATTGCCATCATCACCGTGCTGATCGCGTTGCTCTTGCCGGCCATCCAAGCGGCGCACGAAGCAGCGCGTAGAAGCACTTGCCTGAACAGCTTGAAGCAAATGGGCCTGGGTGTTACCAACTATTACAGCGCGAATAAAGCATTTCCTCAAGGACGAAAGCTGCCGGACTGGATCTCTAATTCCACGCAAAAGCCCCCGACGCCTAGTTACAGCTCCTATACAAATGTGGCCGCGTCCAACGCGACGACCGGATTTTACTCGGTTCATGTTTGGATCTTGCCGTTTATGGAACAGCAAACGGTCTACAAGATGATCAAGTTCGACAAGCCGCTTACGACCGTCATGGAAGCTCCTGCCGGAACTCCCTTTAACCCCAGTTTCCAAGCGTTCGCCACGGCCGACGCGCTGTTTATCTGCCCCAGCGATCCCAACACTTCGACCACCAGGTATTCCGAAAACAACTACCGGTACAATTTCGGCGGCTCGACGCCATATGCGGGTGCCGTTAGCACCTCGACGACGACGGTTTTCCCGTTCTTCACCATTAACGAAGCCAGCCAAGGCAACGGAGCATTCACGATCGGCAAGGGACTAAAACAGAAAGACTTCACCGACGGCACGTCCAAGACCGTCTTTTTCGCGGAACGCACCAAGGGAATCGCGGGGGCCTCCGGCACCGATGTACCGACCAAAGATGACATGGTTACGATGCCCTCTCGCACCGGCGCGCCCATGCCCGGAGTTAGTGCGTCACCCCCGGACTTCGCTAAGGACGTGGACGCGATTTACAAAGATTGCGCGAATTACACTCCCACCGCATCGAATTTCGATTTCTTGGCGATGGGACGTTGGGACCAAGCCCATCCCTCCAGTGGCAACACCTATTCGGACGGTTGGCCGTTTGGCATGTACGCCGCCACGCAGTACAACCACGTGGCGCCTCCCAACTGGTCGGGATATGATTGTGGCAACTTCAGTGCAATCGCCGATACGCCGGGTGAACATGGCATCGTTTCTGCCCGCAGCAAGCACCCGGGCGTTGTAAATGCTTGTTTCGGCGATGGTCATTCGGCCGCGATTTCCGACGGCATTGATGTCCTTGTGTGGCGGGCCCTCGGAACCCGAAATGGTTCGGACACCGAGGTCGATCCAAATAATGCTGCTCTTCGAATTCCAAACGCCAGCGAAGCTTCACCGAAGTACTAACCGACGGCTTCCACGAGCCTTTTTTTCAATCCTGCACAGCCGCGGCGACTCTTCTGTCGTCGCGGTTTTTTTGTTCATTTATAAGGCGCTGCAGACCGCCCCGCGCTGTGCGATTTTCCCTAATGCGGCTCCACGAGCTTTTGACTGCTTCGCCTCACGTCGCTTATTCCCTGCCGGGTTGCAACTTGCCGCCGCGAAACTACGATATTCGTTAGTCGCTCCTGCTGCCTCTCATCCTTTAACCACCTCCACCCATGAACCGATCCACTCGCTTCACTCGCCTCGGCTCCTTCACCCTGATCTTGTTGGTCACCGTTTCGGCCCTGGGGTGGCAAAAGGATAAGCCGCAGCTCAGTGACAATCAGCGCGGCCTGCTGTTCGCCGATCTGTGGATGCAGACCTCCGGCGAATACACGGCCTGCTGCTTGCAAACCTATCGAATCGCCGGCGATCAAGTGGAGCGCAATTTGAAGAATCTGCAGGCGCGGGAAATTGGCCTCCCTGCCGAACAACGCGGCAAGCCCCCGGCGGTGATTATGGACGTCGACGAAACCACGGTCGACAACGGCGCCTATCAAACCTATCTGTATGACAACGGAATCGATTTCACCGTGGAGAGCTTCACGAAATTCGTCACCGAGCAACGGGCCTTGATCCGCCTGGTGCCGGGGGTCAAAGACTTCATCGCCCGCATGGATGCGCTGGGAGTGACGGTCATCTGCATCACCGACCGCACGGAAGAATCGCGCAAGGCGACCATCGAAACGCTGGCGCGTGGCGGAATCAACACCAACGGAATGGAAGATCCCGAAGGCGTGCGGCTGATTATGGGACACGGCGAACATGACAAGGTCAGCCGACGCGCCAAAGCCCTGGCCAAGTATCAAGTCATCGGACTCGTCGGCGACCAATTGGGAGACTTCAGCGACGAGTTCACCCCCAAAGGCGCAAATCTGAGCGTCCAGCAATCCATCGATATGCGCCGCGACGCTGTCTACGCGGCACGAGGCAAATTCGGCGTCGAATGGTTCCTTTTGCCTCAGCCCATTTACGGCTCGTGGCAACGGCTGCTCAAAGGCGATGCCGCCCAATATCTGCGGCGGGCGGAAAAATAGCCCTGCGGCATCATGCCAGCAGATCTCCGGCGGCCCCCTTTCCGGCTGCTTTGCTGCTCAATCGCTCTTGCTTCGCCCGGCCGGCGGGCCAGTACAATCGCCGGCCACGGATGAAGGCCGCGCCCGATCGTCGCAGCGCACTGCTAATTTGCCCCCCTATGTACGCTCCACGCCAACTTCGATGCTCGTGTTGGATGACTGTGATAGCGACGCTCTCGATGGCGACCAGACTACTGCTCGCCGAATCGCACACCGAGGCGCCCGACACGGTCCCCGCAGCGTCCTCGCCCAACGAAGCCTTGGCCGCTCTCGCCCGCGAAACGCTTTTGAACGCTTTGCCCGCCCAGTATGAAAAACGCCAAAACTGGGGACACCAAAAGCAAACGGTCGTCGGTTACCAGTGGGTTCTCCGCGACGGCGATTGGCATTTGGATAAACGAACCAAACCGCTCAACGATGGTCTCTGGCGGATGTATCGCGTACGGCTGGTGAATCCGCAGCGTAGCCTGCACCTCCACATCACGCCGAAGCCCGCGGAAAACGGCCGCACGGCGCTGGAAGTCCTCCTCACCGCCCGGCTCCACACGGAAGCCTGGCAGGAGCAATGGCGATCGGGCATCAAGGGATTGAACTTCTATTTAGAAGCCGAAACGACCGTCCAAGTGCGGCTCAACGTGGATATCGCGATTCAAGCCGCTTCTGAAGAAAGTTTCGGAACGATCGAAGTGCGACCGCACGTCAACAGCGTCGGTTTGCGGCTGCTCGATCTGAAGGTCGAGCGGATCGACAAAATCGGCGGCGACGTGGCTCGCGAGCTGGGACGCGCGCTCCAAGACGTCGTCGCCGATGAACTGCATCAGCGCGAGCCGGAATTGGCCGCTAAAATGAACGCCGAAATCGAAAAGCACCGCGACAAGCTGCGATTCTCCCCTTCCCAAATCGTCGAACTCGGGTGGGATAAAGTGCAATCGCTGCTGGGAACACACTGATCGATCCGCGCAAAGCGTGCCTCATGGCGGCCGGACGTGAACAAAAAGCTTCAGGAGACGACTATGGCCAGCGCCGATAAATTGCAGCAACCTCCACACGGCCTCCGTTCGCCCACCGGCGAGGAACAGCGCACCTATCTCGCCGGCGAGCGCACCTTGCTGGCCTGGATTCGCACCAGCTTGGCGCTGATGGGGTTCGGCTTCCTGGTCGCCAAGTTCGGATTGTTTCTCCGCGAAGTCGTGGCGCTGCGCATTGGCCAAGGAGCGGCCGACGCCCAGGTGCTGGTGCCGCACACAGGGCTGTCGCTTTGGATCGGAGTAGCCCTGGTGGGCTTCGGCTTGTTCATCAACATCTATGCCGCCCAGGAGCACATCCGTTTCGTCCGGCAGTTCGCTGGAACGGACTTAGTCGCGCCCCGCCGATACGTCGCCCAAATGGCGATGCTCGCGGCGCTGGCCGTGCTGGGCGCGGTCATGGCCGCCTATCTGGTGCTCGTGGGAAAATAATCGCCGCGGGCAAATTATTATCTGCCACGCGCCAATTGCCTGCGGACAAGCATGAACACCCGGTCGAACATCTCTTCGGTCAGCTTGCCTGTGAAGGTATTTTGCTGGCTCGGGTGATAACTGGCGATTAACCAGCGCCCGCCGGCGAAGTTCACGATTGTTCCGTGCCCAAAGCGCGGCAGCGCTCCCTGCCACCAGCCGCGGCGCTTGGCTTGATCCAAAACGGCGCGAAACGCGATCTGGCCCAAGGCAATCATGCCGCGGGGCTTTAGCAAATCGAATGTCTCGTCCAGCCACAACCCGCAGTTGTGCAGTTCGCCGACCGTGGGTTTGTTGTCCGGCGGTGCGCAGTGCAGCGCGGCCGTGATCGCGCAGTCCTTCAGCCGCAAACCGTCATCGGCCGAAATGCTCTGCGGCTGATTGGCGAAGCCCGCCTTGTAGAGTGCGCGAAACAGCCACTCGCCGCTGCGGTCGCCGGTGAAAACGCGCCCCGTGCGATTCCCGCCATGGGCCGCCGGCGCCAGCCCCACGATCAGCAGCCGCGCCTTGGTGTCGCCGAAATTCGGCACCGGCTTGCCCCAATAGTTCCAATCCGCAAAAGCGCGCCGCTTGGTTTTCGCCACCTGCCGGCAATATGCCAGCAACCGCGGACATTGTTGGCACATCACGATCCGGCGATTCAAATCATCCCAGGGGCTTTTCTTGGAACGGCCGCCGCGATTCGTTTGCCGTTTCGATTTCACGCGCGCGGATCAGCGTTCGAGGGGCCGCAGGCGGGGAGGTTCACCGCCAAAATTACTCTTCCAACCGCTCGGCCATTGTGCGAAGGATGTCGTCCTCTCGCAAGATGCCCAGCAGCGTTCGCGCCCGATCGGTCACCGGCAACGCCCGCGCGCGATGCTCCAACATCACCGCGGCGGCCTGTTTCAGCAGCGTGTCGGGAGAAAGCATGGGCAGCGAAGCCAACACGGTGTGCACGGGCCCCGTTTTCAAGTCCGCCGACTTTCGCCCCGCATCGCCGTACAAACACAATTGCATCGCCGTGTGCGAAAGGATGCCCAACGGCCGATTCTTGCGCACGACAACCACGAATTCCTGCTTGTGCTCCTCCGCCACTTCCAGCGCCCGCATCAACGGCTCTTCGGCCTCGATGGTTTGTCCTGGCGAGCTCATGCGGCCGCTCACCGGTTCATCGAAGCCCGCCCATTCGCCATACGAAAGTTCGCGGAGAAAATCGCTGCTGGTCACCAGCGCGATCAATTGCCCGTCTTCCGTGATCGGCACGCAGTGAAACGTGTGCGCAACCATGGCCCGCAAAGCAACTTCCGGCGACTCGGCCCGCTCCAGCGTGAGCACCTGGCGCGACATGAATTGCTCCACCGGCTTAGTAGCGATCGACGTCGGCATTCCCGACGCCGCCTTTTTGGCGGCCGCCTGCATCGTTCGCGCCAGGTCGCGACGGCTGACCAGGCCGACCACGCGGCGCTCTCGGTCCACCACGGGCAAATAGCGCACCTCCAGTTTTTCCATGGTCCGGCGCAGTTGGTCGAGGCTCGTGTCAGGCGTCACCGCCTGCGGGTTGAACGTCGCCAACGTGCCGTGCATGATGTCGAGCATGGCGGATAATTCTTGCAATTCTAAAAGTGCTCCGGCGCAGCCGTTATTGCCACGAATGCGAATTACTTAAATTTAGCTTGGGCTCGCTTCGCCGACGCCCAGCGTGCGCTACCCCGCTATCCTTCGGTATCAATTGGATCGATTATGCAGGCGCCCGAGCCGCCAAATCGGTGGGCTTCTAGCGGGCGGCGGGCGGCGCCGGCGTTGCCTGAGCCGAAACAATCGCCGCCAGCGTGGGTGCAATTTGTGTGTGCTGAAACTGAAAACCGCTGGCTAGCGCTGCCTGCGGCACGGTCCGCTGCGACTCGAACAGCACCTTGGCAAACTCGCCCAACAGCACGCGCAACGCAAAATACGGCGCCGTCAATACGGCAGGTCGATTGACGGCGGCCGCCAGCGCCTCGGTGAATTCACGGTTCCTCACCGGGTTGGGCGCCGCGCCGTTCACCGGCCCGGAAACAGACGACTGTTTCGCCGAGTGGACATACAACGCCGCCAAATCATCGACGTGAATCCAAGGCATCCATTGGCTCCCATTGCCCAGCGGACCGCCGAGGCCAAGCTTAAACGGCAGCAGCATCTTCTTCAGGGCCCCGCCCTCCGGCCCCAGCACAATGCCCGTGCGCAAACACACCACGCGGATTCCCAATTCCGCGGCCCGCTGCGCTTCGCGCTCCCAGGCCACGCACACATACGCTAAAAAATCGTTCCCCGGCGGGGCCGATTCGTCCAGCACTTCGTCGCCGCGCGATCCGTAATACCCCACGGCCGATGCGGAAACCAGCACCTTGGGCGGCTGTCTCATTTGCCGCAGCCCTTCGATCAAATTCCGCGTTCCCACCTCCCGGCTTTCGCGAATCCGCTTTTTTTGCCTGGTGGTCCAGCGCCCGCTGGCCACCGACTCCCCTGCCAAATGAAATACGGCCTCCACGCCTTCAAGCGCTTGGGCCGGCGGTGGTCCGGCCAGCGGATCCCACGCATACGCCTCCACCTGATATTTGCTCAACGCCTGGCGTGCCCGCTCCGCATCGCGGCTAAGCACGACGGGGCGATCCAGAAGTGCAAGCAAATGCGCTCCGATGAACCCAGTCGCCCCGGTGACCAATGCGCGCATGAAAACCTCGGCTTATACCGGCACGTAACAATCAGCGTCTGAAGAATTCTAGCTTTCGGCAGCGCCCTCCGTGGGCAAGCTCAAACGCTTGCGGATGGCCGCAACGAACAGAACCCGCGAAGTGAGCAATTCTCATTCCGGACCAGCCGCGCGGCGCAGCCGATCGTGCACCGCCAGCCAGGCGTCCCCGTTGGGCGGCAAATCCACCACGATCGCCTCCGCGCCGGCATCGTCCAATTCGTGCAGCGCCGCATAAAGACGAGCCGAATACGCGGCCGCCGCCGCGGGCATGTCGATCACCACCAACTGATTTTGTCCTTTCGCCGGCGACTTTTCGACAGCATCAGCCAACCGCAGCCAGCCGATCCGCTTCCTTGCCGCTTGCAATTCCGCGATCTTCGCCGCCGCCCTCTGTTGATCGACACACACGACCTGGCCCCGCGGCGCATAATGCTTCTCCAGCATCCCTGGCGAGCGTAATGGACCAGCGCCTGCCGCTCCGGCCACGTTCACCGCTCCGATCACTTGCTCCAACTGGGCCACGCTCACCAATCCAGGCCGCAAAACGCGCGGCGGTTCGACCGTGAGGTCCAGCACCGTAGATTCCAAACCGCCCGAAGTGGGCCCGGCATCGAGAATCATGTCGACGCGGCCTTCCAGATCCGCCAGAACATGCGCAGCCGTCGTCGGCGAAACTCGCGACGATCGATTGGCGCCGGGCGCCGCAATGGGCACTTCGGCCGCCTTCAGAAGCGCCAGCGCCACCCGGTGCGCCGGCACGCGCAAGCCCACCGTCGCACCGCCGGCAGTAACAATGTCCGGCACCACCGGCCGCTTGGGAAGCACCAACGTCAACGGCCCTGGCCAGAACCGCTTGCCAAGTCGTTCGGCGCGCTCCGGCCACGCGGCGGCCAAAGCTCTCGCGGCTTCAGCGTCGGCCACGTGCACGATCACCGGATTCCTCGCCGGCCGCTCTTTGGCGGCAAAAATCGCCTGCACGGCCCCGGTCTCCAGCGCATTGGCCCCCAAGCCGTAGACGGTTTCCGTGGGCAAGGCCACCAGTCCGCCGCGCCGCAGGACTTCGGCCGCCTCGGCAATCGCTGCTTCTTGCGGATGCTCCGCCGAAACTTGCCGCACCACGGTGTGCCGGGAATGAGACATGATCGGCCGCACCTTGGCGCCGTGGCGATTAGGCGCACCCGCGCCGCCGGCTTGCGCCTCCGCGGCGCTCAAGATTCGCAAATACTGCCGCGCCGCCGGATCGTCGGGCAGCGCCTTGTCGATTACCTGATAAATCGCCCGCAGCCGCGCGATGGTATCCGGCGAAAGATCGGCCACGGAGCGCCCATGGCCATTCCGCAATTCTTCCGCCACCAAATTCATGGCCAGCGCGTTGATCGGGTCGAAATGGATTTGAAAGCGTTTGGAGCGCGATTGACGGTCCCCCAATTGCGGTCGCATGACCGCGTCCGATTCCGGACTGTGTACCGCCCCCAAATAATGCCCGATTTCGTGCAACAAAAACTCCATCCGCTCCGACTCGCTGAAATATCTCGACCATTCCCGCACCAGGATGTGGCGATCCAACGGCCCATGCGTGCCCCCCATGTGCATCCGCCCGCTGGGAGTTTGGTATCGGGCGGTGAAACCGATGGCCAGCCGAGCGTCGCCGGGTTCGACCGTCCGCGAAAACTCGTTGACGGCGGCATCGAAGTCCGTGATCGTGTTCTTCAGACGCCATTCGCCGCTGCCGATCACCTTGATCTTGATCCCGCAGGTACGCTCCAAAATCTCGGAGCACGCCGCCAAGCGCTCTCGCACCCGACGCTCCCAAACGGTGCGATTCGCACGTTCGTCGTCGTCCACAAAGATTTTGACCGTAATCGTGCGGGCAGCCTCGGCGTCGGCGGGCGTGCGCGCAATGCCGAACCAGAGCTGTGCACGACGGTGGGCTCGGCCGTCGGCATGCCGCCGATGCCGATCCGCACGAAATCGATTTTCCCCGAGGGCAGCGTGCCGAAGAAATACGCCGCATCGGGATCGATCACGTAAGCCGCGCCGGCGGTGGCCAGCCGGGCCGATTCGCCCCGAGCCAGCGGCACGACGGAGATATCTCCCGACGCCACGGTGTACGGGCTGGATTTTCCGACCTGCCCGTCACGCCCCTGCTCGGCGACCGTGAATTGAATGTCGTCCGCGGTGCGGTTGCTGATCACCGCCACGGCGGCCTGCGCAACCAAAGTGCCGCAAGCAGTCGCCAGCAAGGCGCCGGCAAAAACGAATTGACAATAATATGGCCGCATTCTTCTACTTTAACCTTCTGAGTACTCCAGTGCGACCCGCTGATCCTGGTGCGGAAATGCCGTTACCCTGAATTATTACCACTCCATCCCACAAAATGCAGGCACTATCATGCTCGCCAGCACAATGATCCTCTGTTTGGTCGTCGGTCTGACGGCCGGAATCCTCTCCGGTTTGGTCGGTCTCGGCGGAGGCAGCGTCATGATTCCAGCTTTGATCTGGCTCTTGGGTATGACGCAACAACAAGCGCAGGGCACTACGCTGGCGATGATGGTCCCGCCCATCGGCATCTTGGCGGCCTACGCCTACTGGCGGGCCGGCTTTGTCGATCTGCGCGTCGCCGCACTGGCTTGCATCGGTTTTGTCATCGGCGGTTACATCGGGGCGCGCTTCGCGGTCACTTTTTCCAACGAAATTTTGCAGCGCATCTTCGCCGTCGCGCTCATCGCCGTCGGCCTGGAAATGCTCATCAAGTAATCCGCAAAGTGCGCCGCCCGCACGGCCCGCGCAAAAAAAGGCCCCGGTTCTACCCGGGACCTTCTTCGTATTCACGAGATCGGCGCGAGCTTGCGCTGCGGCGCCGATCGGTTTGCTTACCGGAACAAGTTCCGAATCGGTTGACCCGGAACGCGGTACCGGTAGTACCCGTAATAAGGATATCCGTACGTATACACCGGAGCGGCGACAACCGGCGAGTAGACTGTCGTCGGGGCGTAATACGTGGTGACCGGCGTCGGAGCATAGTACGTGGTGACAGGTTCCACGACCGCCGGTGCGTAGTACGTGGTGACTGTCGAAGGATACGCAGCCGTTACCGTGGTCGGCATCGGCGCACCGGTCACGACCGAAGCCGTGGTCGACGGTGCATAGTACGTCGTTGTGGCCGGAGCATAATACGCCGTCGTCGCCGGAGCGTAATATGTCGTTACCGGAGCAACCGCGCCGCAGCCGCAATCGGCTTGCGCTACGCCGGCCACGCCAAGTGCGGTCACCACCAGCAGTGCCAGAAAAACGCGCTTCATACAAACCTCCTGGGAGTCTTCGTAATTGTTCAGTTGATCTGAAGTGGTAAAGATAAGCGGCGATACGATCCATGCTGCCTAGGAAAGTATGTCACTAAAAACCGCCAATATCAAGCAATTGCACGTGGTATGCCGTCAACATGCACCCGCGCTTTCTTGTTTCCTTTTGGCAACACCAAACGTAACTCAGGTAGCCTAGGTGAATCGAATCGGTTGCGCGAAGAATGATGGCGCAAGCATACCTGGCATTGCCAACTACGAATTGGTGCCCGCTGGCTCGATCCGGCGACCAATTGACCAACCGAAAATCGGCCGGACGAATAACCAAGGGGACTGCTACCACTTCGCCGAATGGGGGGAAGCCATTCTTTGGGCACTTTAGCCCCGAGGTCTGCCCGGGGGTCGCGAACCAAGAACGGTCGCTTTAGATTCCAAACCGACGGCTGAACCGAATCGCACGGTGCCGGGCATACCAGGCTCGCTTCGCGGCATTCTTCGAAAAGCGTCGATTTCGGGTTCCGTCTGGCATGGGTCACCTTTCCTTTCTGACCTTGTGAGCGTAAAGCCAGACGATCTGTTACAGCAGAAAAACCGAGGGGAGGGCGAGGCTCCCGCCGAGCCGGCGGGTGGCATGCCCTGAGTCTTCGAAGGGCATGAAAGAGCGTGAATTCTTAGATCCCAAACCGACGGCTGAACCGAATCGCACGGTGCCGGGCATACCAGGCTCGCTTGGCCGCATTCTTCGAAAAGCGTCGATTTCGGGTTCCGTCTGGCATGGGTCACCTTTCCTTTCTGCTCTGTAGGAGCGTAAAGCCAGACAGTTTGTTACAGGGGCTTTTTAGAGGGCCTTGGAAGGCCATTTTGAGCTCAATTAGGCCCGCCGATTCGTCCAAACCAAGGCCCAATGGCGGCTTTCCCTGGGATGCCTCCACCCTTGAAATCGGCCGCCAGGGGGTATCATGGCGGTTTCATTGGCCGGATTCATAACCTCTTTCCCGCATAAAAGGCCGTCCCATGTCCACCATCAGCAACACCAGCTCATTCAAACCGCTCAAAAAGGCCGGCTCTCTGTTCGACGAATTCAAAGCCTTCGCCTTCAAAGGCAACGTGGTCGACCTGGCGATCGGCGTAATCATCGGGGCCGCCTTCGGAACGATCATCAAATCGCTCGTCGACAACATCATCATGCCATTGCTGTCGCTGGTGATGCCCAGCGATCAGGGATATGAAAAGTTGCAAACCGTGCTTGCCTCGCACGTGGATCCGACCACGCAAGCCGTCGTCATTGACAAGGCAATTAACTGGGGAAAATTCCTGGCCGAAGTGCTCAATTTTGTGATCGTCGCCTTCGTCCTGTTCATCTTCATCAAGCTGTTCCTCGGCTGGCTGATGCGCGCAAAAAAGAAGAAGCCGCCGCCCCGCCCATGACGAAGGACCAATTGCTCCTCACCGAAATCCGCGACTTGTTGAAAGCGAAGCAATAGCAAACATCAAGCCCAGGCGTTGCAACCCCTGGGATTCCTCACCATGAAACTCAAAGACCTGCTGGAGCACTGTCAAATCAAAGCCGGAAAAAAATTCCGGCTCAAAGATCACGACCCCTCCTGGGCCGGCGACCCGAATATCTCCAAGCACGATCGCAAGGAATTTGCCGAAAACGCCCTCTCCGAAGACGTCACCGCCCTGGCCGAAGCGCAGGAACTGCTTTACGCCTCCGATACCTGGTCGCTGTTGATCGTGTTGCAGGCGATGGATGCCGCCGGCAAAGACGGCATGATCAAGCACGTCATGTCAGGCATCAACCCGCAAGGCTGCCAGGTCTTCAGCTTCAAACAGCCCTCGAAAGAAGAACTCGACCACAATTTTCTCTGGCGCTGCATGGTCCGCCTCCCCGAACGCGGCCGCATCGGCATTTTCAACCGCTCCTACTACGAAGACGTGCTGGTCGTAAAAGTGCATCCGGAACTAATCGCCAACGAGCACATTCCCAACGCCAAAGTGAACAAAGAATTCTGGGAAAAGCGCTATCAAGACATCAACAACTTCGAAGAACACCTCACGCGCAACGGCACGAAGATCGTCAAGTTTTATCTGAACATCTCCAAAGACGAGCAGCGCGAGCGCTTCCTGGCCCGCATCGACAACCCCGACAAGCACTGGAAATTCTCCACCGCCGACGTGGCCGAGCGCGGCTTCTGGGACGAGTACATGGACGCCTTCCAGCAGTGCATCGACAACACCAGCACCGACTGGGCCCCCTGGTACGTCATCCCTTCCAACCATAAATGGGTCAGCCGCGCCCTAGTCGCCAAAATCCTGGTCGACATCATTCAATCCTTGGGCGTGAAATACCCCGAGGTCAGCCCCGAGCGCCTGAAGCAAATCGAAGCCGCGAAGAAACAACTGGAATCGGAAAAAGACTGAGGCCAGGAAAGCTCTGGGCTATGAGCAGTGAACAATGAACAACAGCTGGCTCCCGCGATTCGTGTTCATTGCTCATTGCTCATAGTTCATAGCTGGTGTTACCACGATGCCTCCCGCCCCGGCATCCTTTTGCCCCCGTTTTTTGGCCCCAAACCCTTAACCCCACCCCAGTTCATCGAGTATATTAGTGTCAGGCTGCCCCGTGTAGCCGGGCAAATCCGCCCGGTGCATTCGCCGGCGGTGTACACAGGCGAGCCCATGGCCACTCGCAACCATCTCCTCCTATTCCTGAACGGCAAGCGGCGCGAGGTTCACGGCGGCGATTGCTTCCTGAGCCTCAGCGACTATCTGCGTTACCGCTACGGACTGGTCGGCACCAAAATCGTCTGCTCCGAAGGCGACTGCGGCAGTTGCACCGTGCTCATCGGCCGGCCCGAGGGGAAAGCATTCCATTATCGGCCCGTCGATTCGTGCATTCAGTTCATGTTTCAGTTGGACGGCACGCACGTGGTCAGCGTGGAAGGACTGAACGGTCGCCCGCCGGAAGGCGAAGGCAAGCACGGCGCCAACGTCGAAATGACCGCCGTGCAACACGCCATGATCCACTGCCACGGTTCGCAATGCGGTTTCTGCACGCCGGGTTTTGTGGTCGCAATGACCGGCCTGTGCGAGGAAGCCAACGGCTACAAGCCGACCGAAGAAGACTGGCGCCACGGACTGACCGGCAATCTGTGCCGCTGCACTGGCTACACTCCGATCCTGGAAGCCGGCCGCCATATCGCCTCCCAGGAAATCAAAAAACTGAACGAGCTTTACCGACCGGCTGCAATGCTGAAAGAGCTTGCCGCGGTAGCTAAAGACGCCGTGGAGCTGCACAGCGCCGACGACGAAATTCGACCCGAACGCCGCGCCTGTTGCCCGACGACGTTGGCCCAGGCTATCGAATACCGGCGCGCCCATCCGCAGTGCAAGGTCGTCGCCGGAGCCACCGACGTCGGCGTGCAATTGAACAAGCGGGTCATCGAGCCGGCGATGTTCTTGGATTTGAACCGAGTCGCTGAACTCGAGAAGCTCGAAGTGGACCAAACCCCCGATGGCGGCCGGGCGATTGTCGCCGGAGCTCGCGCCAGTTGGACGCAACTGCTGGAACTGTGCCAAGACGAAGTCCCGCAGTTCGCCGAAATCCTCTCCGTCTTCGGCTCGCCGCAAATCCGCCACGTCGGCACCATCGGCGGCAACATCATCAACGCCTCGCCGATCGCCGATTCCATTCCATTTCTGTTCGTCACCGAAGCCGAACTCGAACTGGCCGGCCCCAGCGGCCGCCGCAAAGTGAACATCAACAACTTCTATCAGGGCTACAAAAAGTTCGACCTCAAGTCCGATGAACTGCTGGCCTCGATCCGCATTCCCCTGCCCCAGCCCAGCGAAATTCTGCGATTGTTCAAAGTGACCCGCCGCCGCGATCTGGATATTTCCACCTTCACCGCCGCCGTGCGGTTAAAGCTGGACGGCGACACCATTTCGCAAGCCGCCGTCTCCTACGGCGCCGTCGCCCCCACTGTCCTCCGGCTCCGCAAAACCGAACAATTCCTGACAGGCAAACCGTTCACCGACGAAACCATGGACGAGGCCGGCGAGCAGGCGATCGCCGAAATTACCCCCATCAGCGACGTCCGCGGCACCGCCGACTACCGCTACCAACTGGCCCGCAATGTGCTCCTAAAGCTCTACCACGAACAACAACTAGCCACGGCGTAAAACTCATTTAGACATTTAGGCATTCAGTCATTTAGTCATTCAGGCCAACCATGGGCACCATCGGCAAAATCATCCCGCACGATTCCGCCGCCGGCCATGTCACCGGCTCGGCCTGGTACATCGACGACGTACCGCCGCGCAGCGACGAACTCTTTGTCGGCTTCGCGGGCAGCCCAATCGCCGCCGGCACGATCGACTCCATCGATCTCGACAAAGCTCGCGCCGTCCCCGGCGTCGTGGCCCTGCTCACCGCCAAAGATCTCCCCGGCCACAACATGTTCGGCGCCATCATCTGCGACGAACAGGTGCTCCCCGATAAAGACGTGAAATACGTCGGCCAACCGGTCGTGGTCGTCGCCGCCGAAACGCGCGAAGCAATGGAAAAAGCCCGGCGGCTCGTGAAAATCAACATCACCCCCACCGAGCCGATCTTCACCATCGAGCGCGCGATCGAGCTAGAGCGCTTCATCGGCCCCCTGCGCCGCATCCACCGCGGCGATGCCGACGCCGCCTTGCAAAAATCCCCGCACCGCCTCAAAGGCGTGTTCCACAACCTCGGCCAGGAGCAGTTCTATTTGGAATCGCAAGCCGCCATCGCCTACCCCGGCGAAGAAGGCCAGGTCGTCGTCCACAGCTCTACGCAAAATCCCACCGAAACCCAGCACGTCGTCGCCGAAGCCCTCGGCCTGCATTTCCACCAGGTCGTTTGCATCTGCAAGCGCATGGGTGGCGGCTTCGGGGGCAAGGAAACCCAAGGCAGCATCCCCGCCGTGATGGCCGCGCTCGTGGCCCAGAAAACCGGCCGCGCCGCCCGAGTGATCTACAACAAGGACGACGACATGTGCTCCACCGGCAAGCGGCACGCCTACCGCACCGAGTGGGAAGTCGGCTTCGACGACCAGGGACAAATCCTCGCCTACAAAGTCCACTTCTACTCCGACGGCGGCAGCTCGGCCGATCTCTCCACCGGCATCATGGAGCGCTCCATGCTCCACGCCGAAAACGCCTACTACATTCCCGACGTCGATATCCGCGGCCGCGTCTGCTTCACCAACTACCCCTCGAACACCGCCTTCCGCGGCTTCGGCGGCCCGCAAGGCATGGTGGTCATCGAAAACGTCGTCCACGAAATCGCGCAGTACCTGAGTGCCCGCGGAGCTGACCAAAATGGTAATGGCGCCGATTCCAAGGGCAAATCGCCGGCCCACGACAACGCCCTGGAAATCCAACTCCGCAACCTCTACGGCCTCGACGACCGCAACATCACCCCCTACGGACAGATCTTCAAGAAGAATCACATCCCCGAAATCGTGATGCAACTGGCCGAAAGCAGCGACTACCGCCGCCGCCTGGCGGAAATCGAACACGCCAACACCACCGACCGCCTCTGGCTCCGCGGAATGTCGCTCATGCCCGTGAAGTTCGGAATCTCGTTCACCACCAGTTGGCTCAATCAAGGCAATGCCCTGGTCAGCCTGCAGGTCGACGGCACCGTGCAAGTCTCCACCGGCGGCACCGAAATGGGCCAGGGCCTGAACGTGAAAATCCGCCAGCTCGTGGCCGACGAGTTCAGCATCCCGCCAGAGCACGTGCTGGTCATGGCTACCTCGACCGAAAAAAATCACAACACCTCCGCCACCGCCGCTTCCGCCGGCACCGATCTGAACGGCGCCGCCGCGGTCGAAGGCTGCCGCCAGATTAAAGAGCGGTTGAAAGTCTACGCCGCCCGCCGCCTGGCGCGCCCCGACATCGGCTTCGGCGAATCGCCTGAATCGATCGTGTTCGCCGGCGGCACGATCTACGACAATCGCCATCCCGAAGATAAACTCGAATTCAAAAAGTTCTGCGCCGAAGCCCGCATGGCCCGCATCGACTTGGGGGCTCGAGGCTTTTATGCCGTCACCAGCGTCGATTACAATCGCGACACCGGCCGCGGCAATCCGTTTCTGTATTACACGCAAGGCGCCGCCGCCGCCGAAGTGAAAATCGACCGCTTCACCGGCGAACTATCCGTACCGCGCGTCGACCTCTTGATCGACATCGGCCGCTCCATCAACCCCGGCGTCGACATGGGCCAGATCACCGGCGGCTTCATCCAAGGCATGGGCTGGGTCACCGCCGAATGCCTCGTGTACGGCAAGAAGGGCGAGCTACTGTCGCATTCGCCGACCACATACAAAATTCCCGCGATCACCGACGTCCCGCCAATCTTCAACTGCCAAATGTTCCCCAACGACGACAACGTCGACACCGTCGCCCGCAGCAAAGCCGTCGGCGAACCGCCCCTGATGCACGCCCTCTGCGTCTGGACGGCCGTGAAGCACGCGCTGTCCTGCGTCTCCCCGGCCGCCTCCGCCGCCCTCACGTTGCCCGCCACCGGCGAAGAAATCATGCGCTGCCTGACGCTGGCCAAACCGGCGCGCAAACCCGCCGCCGTCACTAGCGGCAACGGCAACGGCGCCGCCGCCCCGGCACCCGCCGCAAAGGCCAAGTCGTAAGCACGTTTAGCCCCGGCCCCCAGGCCGGGCCTCGCGCCCGACGAGCAAATCCGCAGTTTCTCTGTGGTAAACTTCCCGTAGAATACTGCTGCGTTGTTTTCTGCCTTCTGCTTTCTGCCTTCTGCTTTTCACCATGGCCGCCCCGCACGGATACGTCGAAAAACTCGCCGAGCTCTCCGCCGCCGCGCGCCCCTTCGCCTCGGTCACGCTGGTGGAAGCCATTGGCAGCACTCCGCAAGACACCGGCACCAAGATGCTGGTGGACGACTCGGGCCTGGTCTTCGGCACTGTCGGCGGCGGTCGCGTGGAAAATCAGGCGATCCAATTCGCCCAAAAGATGCTCGCCGACGGCGCCGCCCAAACCTGCCAACTGGTGGAATGGAACCTGCAGCGCGACGTCGGCATGACCTGCGGCGGCGTCGTGAAGCTGTTCTTCGAAGCCTACAACTTCCGCGAATGGCGCATGGTGATCTTCGGCGCCGGCCACGTCGCCCAGTCGCTGGTGCGCCTCCTGCTTTTGATGGAATGCCGAGTGGTGTGCGTCGACCAGCGCGCCGAATGGCTCGCCAAAATGCCCCAGGCCGCGAAATTGCGCACGGTGCATCTCGATGATCCGCGCCAATTCGTCGATCAGCTTCGAGCCGACGACTACGTGCTCTGCATGACGATGGGCCACAAAACCGACCGCCCCATTCTGCGCCCATCTTGGAAAAACGCCTAGACCCCGCTTACCTCGGCGTCATCGGCAGCCAGGCCAAGCGAAAAGTGCTGGTCCGCGAACTGAAAGAAGACGGCATCCCCGCCGACTTAGCCGACAGCTTCCGCTGCCCCATCGGCTTGCCGCTGGGAACCAATCAACCGGGAGAAATCGCCGTCAGCATCGCCGCCGAACTAATCCAAGTCCGCGACACGGCGATGAAGAAAGCGTGAGTACGTGAGTAAGTAAGAAATCACACCCCGCGTTGCTTCTTACCGATTCACTTACTCACCTGCTCACTCCTCCTCAAATATCCGGCGTCAGATCAAACACCTGTGGCACCCGATGCGGCTGCTCGTTGGAATCCAAAATCTCGACCATCACCGGCCGCCCGTCGGCCCCCTTCTTGAACTCCACCGAATACGTGCGGTAGCACCGCACCACCGGCGACAAGAGCGTCACCTCTTCGCCGTTCTGCTTCGTCACTTTCAACTCCACGCCGTCATTGATGATCTGGCTGTGCAGCTTCCCATCGACGCTGGCGTCCATCGCCTTGGAAAAATTGCCGTTCAACATCACCACGTTCGCCAACACCACCTTCGGCGCCGGTGGCGCCGAAAGGAAAAGCTTGTTCGCTTTCTTGTCGAATTCCGCGCACTTCCGCTCCAGCGTGGCCAGGTATTCCAAAGCGGCCGCATCCGTATTCAACCGCCGAATCGCCTCATCCTTGGGCACCGTCGTCCCCACAAATGTCACGTCGATCTGCCGCTTATCCTGCATCGCCGCTTCCGCCGTCACGCCGGCGAATTCAATGAACCGGCTGCCCGTCAGCTTCATTAGCGCCGCCGCATTCATCACATAGTGCTGCTTCCACGAATTCTCATCGATCGAAAACTCCACGCCCGAAATATGCCCGTAGCGATCGTACCGCTTCGACGAATCCATCTTGCCGAAGGACGCCAGCGTCCCCTCGGCCGGATTGGCGGTGTAGTATCGCGTCTCCATGAATGCAATCGTCTTGCTGCGAAAGTCCGCCAGGCTTCCCAGCAGGCTGGCGCTTTCCGTATGCATCTTGTTCCACTCTTCCGGCGACGGCCGCGAGCGATGCGTGATATCGATCATCACCGGCTGGCTTTCTTCCAACTCGCGCTCGAACTTGCCGACGTTCTTGACGTTTGTCTCATCGATAAATTCACCGCTGCGCGCCTTGGAGCCAGCCTGCATCCCTTGAATCGCTAGCAACAATGCGAAGGCGGCAAGAACTTTGCGCATCATGGCTCTCCTTGGCACGGGAAATCGAAGCGGCGGAAGAATACGGGATTGAGCCAACCGCAGCAACGCGGATTTTCGCCGCTGGGGCGGTCCCCTTTCTGGCGCCGGCCAAATTTCGCCGTCGCCAAATGCCCATCCCCGCTTACCGGGCTGCATTTGTTTTTAGCCGCAACTGGCGCTACGATGTTTCGCTAGGTACAGTAGTAAATGGTCGCCTCGGCGATCCCCTATGTTGCGCATCTGCTGGTTTATCGCACTGCTCCTTTGTTTTGACGGCGCCGCACTGCGCGCCCAAACTCCCATGCCCAAGAGCGCCGAAAAAACAATCTCCGTCGACGGCCGCCGCCGGCACTACCGTGTCTTCGTGCCGACCGCAGCCAAAGGCCCGCTGCCGCTGGTCGTCGTGCTGCACGGCGGCGGCAGCAATGGCCGGCAGATGGAAGGATACACGAAGTTCAACGACACGGCACAGCGGGAAGGCCTGATCGTCATCTATCCCGATGCCATCGACGGCAATTGGAACGATGGCCGCAACTTGGAATTCATTCGCGCCGAGCGCGAAAAAATCGACGACGTGAAATTCATCCGCGCCGCCATCGACGCCGTCGATAAGGAACATCCTGTCGATCGCAGCCGCATTTTCGCCACCGGCATCTCCAACGGCGCCCTCATGTCGCATCGGCTTGCCAACGATGCGTCCGACCTCTTCGCCGCGGTCGCCCCCGTCGCCGGCAGCATTCCCGTTGCGTTGGCCGAGCATTTCGATCCCAAGCATCCCGTCTCCATCCTCATCATCCAAGGCGATGCCGATCCACTGGTGCCCTTCACTGGCGGCGAAATCGTCGTGTTCTCCCAGAATCGCGGAAAAGTGCTCCCCACCAAAGACACGCTGGCCAAATATCTCCAGCACAACGGCAACAAAGGCCAGCCCGATGTCTCACGCCTCGATGGCAAATCCGGCGACGAAACCAGCGTCGAAATCAATAAATATCCCGACGGCGACGGCGGCTTCAAAACGTACTTCTACCTGATCAAGCATGGCGGACACACTTGGCCCGGCCGTCCCGGCTATCTTCCCGAATTCACGATCGGAAAAGCCAGCCAGACCTTCAACGCCAGCGAAGTGATCGCCGAGTTCTTCAAAACCTGTCCGCCGCGCGCCGCCGCCGCGACTCGCGAATAGAATTTTTGCCGTTTCCGCTGAAGCGCCTCACAGATCCAATCCGTTTACGCTCCTCATGCGCATTCCAAAAGCCCCATCCTGGCTAGCCCTGGGGATCGTGATCGCTGCCGTGCTGTTGGTGTACTGCCGCGCCCTGGATGCGCCGTTCATCTTCGACGACCGGTACAGCGTCGCAACCAATCCTTCCATCTTGAGCCTCTGGCCATTGCTGGGCGATGCGGAACATCCCGGCCCATTGAACCCGCCCAACGACATCACCACCTCGGGCCGGCCGCTGACGAATCTTTCGCTGGCCGTCAATTATCAATTCGGGCAACTCAACCCGGTCGGCTACCATGTTTTCAATCTGATCATGCACTTGCTGTCGACATTCATGTTGATGGCCATCGTCCGGCGCACCCTGCGCTTGGACTGTTTCGGCGGAAGATTTCTCCGCGCCAGTGACGGGCTGGCCCTGGTCGCGGGACTGCTGTGGGCCTTGCATCCGCTGCAAACTGAGACGGTGGTCTACGTCACCCAGCGATCGGAATTGCTCGTTGGATTCTTCTACCTGGCCACGCTGTATGCCAGCCTGCATTACTGGGCGGCCGAATCGCCCGCTCACCGGAAAAATTGGCTCGTCTTGGCTGCCTTGGCTTGCCTGGCCGGGATGGCGTGCAAAGAAGTGATGGTCACAGCGCCGCTGGTCGTGCTGCTGTTCGAGCGCACCTTGATCGCCGGCTCTTTCCGCCGGGCGCTGCGGCAATCGTGGCCCTTGTACGTCGGTTTGTCTCTCGGTTGGGGATTGTTGTTTTATCTCAACTGCTCCGCGCCCGTTCCAACTCCGCCGGCTTTCATTTGGGCTTGCCCGCCCACGTCTGGTGGTTCACCCAGGCCAAAGTGCTGCTGATGTATCTGAAATTGGCCGCCTGGCCCTGGCCCTTGTCGATACACTACGAGCTGCCGTATCTAACCACGTTCGGCGCAGCCTGGCCCTGGCTTCTGTTGGTGATGCTCTTGGGCATCGCGACGCTCGTGCTTCTGTGGCGGCGCAGCGCCCTGGGTTTTGTCGGCGCTTGCGTGCTGTTGATCTTATCGCCGACCCTGATCGTGCCCATCATCACCGAAGTGGCTGCCGAACGGCGGATGTATCTTCCCCTGGCGGCGCTGGTCACCCTCGTGGTCGCCGGCGGTTACTGGCTCATCCAACAAGTTTTTGCGATGCCGGCGCCGGAAGCCGCCAACCGTAAACCATCATCCCCCTCGCGGCCCGATGCATTCGCCGCCGCAGCCGCGGTTCTTCTGGCGATAGCGCTAGCCGCGGTCAGCTACCACCGCCTGGCCGCCTATCATGATGACATCACGCTGTGGTCCGACGTGCTTCAGTCGCAGCCCGACGATTCTTGGGCTCACAACAACTTGGGACGCGCGCTGGTAGACGCCGGACGTGTTTCCGAGGGAGTCGAACATTACCGGCAGGCCCTGCGAATTAATCCCGACTTGCCCGACGCTCTGCACAACCTCGGCCTCATATTGGCCGGCCAGGGCCGTTCGCAGGAGGCCGTGGAACTCTATCAACATGCGCTGCGCATCCAGCCCAACCACGCCGACGCCCTCAATTCCCTCGGAAGCCTCTTGGCCGAACAGGGCCGCACGCAAGAAGCCATCGAGCTGTATCAGCGCGCGCTGCGCGTCCGCCCCGGGCACGCCGACGCACATAATAATTTGGGCAACGCCCTGCTCGACTTAGGCCGCCTGCCGGAAGCGGTCGAACAATATCTGCTCGCCTTGCGGTTCAAGCCCGACCATGCCATTGCCCACTACAACCTGGGCAACGCGCTGCGCCGTTTGGGAAACAAGCAGGGCGCGCTCGACCATTATCTGCAAGCCACCCAGCTCGATCCCATGTTGATTCCAGCGTACCTGAACGTGGCGGACGTCTGCGCCGAATTGCATCGCACCGACGAGTCCATCGCCGCGGCCGACAAGGCTCTTCAGTTGGCCCGGTCCGCGGGAAATGCCTCGCTTGTCGCAAAAATCGAAACGTGGCTGGCCGCCCACCGCCCCCAACAGCCGGCGCCGCAGTAAATCGCCGCCGGCCGCGTGAAAACATCCCCAGCACGCGCTCTCTCTCGAAACGCATAGGCGCAGCGGCGCGGTTATTGCTACAACCCAGGCGTTGCTCCACTCGAGCATGGCCACCTTTCGGGAGCCCGCGGCGTGATGCCTCCGGTATTTCTGCAACTCGTGCTGATCCTCGTCCTCGGCACGCTCGCCCAATGGACCGCCTGGCGAATTCGCCTGCCGTCGATCTTGCTGCTGTTGGCTGCCGGAATCATCGCCGGTCCCATTGCCGGATGGATCCAGCCCGATCAATTGTTCGGCGATTTGATCATGCCCCTCATCTCCCTCTCGGTGGCGGTGATTCTCTACGAGGGAGGCCTGAATCTGAAGATCCGCGAATTGCGCGAAATCGGCGGCTTGTTCTTCCGACTCATCACCATCGGCGTCGCCGTCACCTGGGCAATTACTGCCGCCGCGGCTCACTATGTCCTCGATTTTGAATGGCCCGTCGCCACGCTGCTCGGCGCCATTCTGGTCGTCACCGGCCCCACCGTCGTCGGCCCCATCATTCGCTATCTCCGGCTGCGCGGCAAAGTTGGCGCCCTGCTCAAGTGGGAAGGAATCATCATCGATCCCATCGGCGCCATCCTGGCCGTGCTCGTGTTCGCCGCCATCCGCTCCGGCCACGATTCCATCGGCCAGCCCGCACTCACCTTGGCACTCACCGTCGGAACCGGAGTCATCGCCGGCTGCGTCGCCGCGGCCTTGTTGACCATCGGCTTGAAGCGATTTTGGATTCCCGATTCGCTCTACAACCCCGTCTCGCTGATGCTGATGGCCGTCGCCCTGACCGCCGCCAACTACATCCAAGACGAGTCGGGGCTGGTGGCCGTCACCATCATGGGAATCGTGCTGGCAAATCAAAAGCACGTCGACGTGCATCACGTCGTGGCCTTCAAAGAAACGCTCACCATCCTCCTGATCTCCTGCCTGTTCATCGTGCTGGCCGCCCGCGTTCCCGTCAGTGAGCTAGAGCGCCTGCCGCACTATCGCCTGATCTTCGTCGCCGTGCTGATTTTGTTCGCCCGCCCCGCATCGGTGCTGCTCTCCACCTGGCCTTCGTCGCTCACCTGGCGCGAACGTCTGTTCATGTGCTGCATGGCGCCGCGCGGAATTGTGGCCGCCGCCATTTCCGCCGTCATTGCCATCCGCCTTGCCGATGCCGGCTTCGAAAGCGCCAGCCACATGGTCCCCGTCACATTCATCGTCGTGTTCGTCACCGTGCTGCTCTACGGGTTGGCCGCGTCCCCGCTGGCGCGCGGATTAGGCCTCACCCAGGCCAACCCGCAAGGAATTCTGTTCATCGGCGCCGATCCCTGGGTACGCGAGCTGGCCAAAGCACTCCACGACGAAGGCTGCCCGGTTTGCCTGGTGGATACCGATTGGGAAAATATCGGCCTCACGCGCATGGCCGGCCTCCCCTGCCTTTACGGCAGCGCCTTGGTCGAAGCCACCCACGAACAAATCGATTTCGCCGGCCTGGGCCGCATGCTGGCCGTCACCAGCAACAACGAAGTCAACTCGCTGGCCTGTCTTCGCTACGCCGACGAATTCGGCAAGCAGGAATCGTATCAGCTCACAATTCCCGAAGCGAAAAAAGGATTGCACGAGCAAATCCCGCTGGAACATCGCGGCCGAATTCTGTTTCACTTCGACCTGACATTCGCCCAACTTAGCGAAATGCTTCGCGGCAACTTCAGCATCAAGAAAACCAAGCTCACCAAGGAATTCGGCTTTCCCGAATTCCAAGCCGAGCACGGCAGCGCCGCCATGCCCCTGCTACTGGTGCGCCCCGACGGCACGGTGCAAGTCTGGACCACCGACGCCACGTTAGATCCCAAACCCGACGACCTTATCATCAGCATTGTGCCAAGCGCTCCAAAAGCCGCATGACCGTGCGAGTTCCGCGCCAATCTTGTCCCGACCCCTTTTCGCGGCGCGATCCAAACCACGGGCGGGTCATTTCGCCTGCGCTGTCACATCTTCAATCTGCTCCCCGCCCTGCATCGAGATCGTCCGGATGTCTTTCCCCTTGAAATCCACCGCTTTCAAATCCACCATGCGAATGCGGCTGTTCTCGAATGTGCGGTAGTAGTACCGCCGGTTCGTCAGGTCGGAAACGCTTGTCCAAAGAGTGTAATCGGCCGCCATGTGCCCGTCTTCGATGCCGCGCGCCGCACCTTTGGGAATGTCGAATTGATTCAAAATGTGAAACGCTTGCAGCACGCCCTCCCGCGACGTATCTACCGGCAGCGCACTTTTGGAAAACGCCACTGCCCGCACAAACCGCGAGGGAGGCGTGAAATCGCCGGGCAGTCCCAGCATGCCGCTCCCTTGTCCAAACGCTTTGATCTCTTCTCCGCCGACGTCGATCGACGGCACATTGTTCACCCGCGTGTTGACGTAGTTGCTCAAATTCGTCATGTGCCATTCGAATCCGGGCGAGTTCGACATCACCCCCAACGGGTTCGTGTAAATCTTCAGTTCACCGTCAATATGCTCCAGCACCACGCAATTTCCATGCGCATCGCTCACGATGAAATGCGCAGGCGGCACAATGCCCATGTCCGGCTGCACCACCGCCCCCACGCGCACATTCTTGGCGGCGGCAATGGCCTCCGGCACATCGGCACATGTGCCCAGCAAATACACGCCCAATTCCCACGGCGCCAATGCCTGCTTGATATCCTCGGGCCGAATTTCCTGGTACTTCGCAAAACCGGGAAAATAAAACAGTCCGACCGCTAACCCCTGTTCGTTCAACCCATCCAACGTAATGGGCAGGTTGAACGCGCTAACTCCGACGACTCCGTATTTGGTCGTCCAGCGAAGCCCCGGCTTTCCGCTGGGCGTGCCCCCCACATACTCCTTGTCCCTGGGTACGACGATGATGTTCGACTTCAGGTCCACGGCAAATTCCAGCGTGCGACCAAAAATGATCGAGCCATCCTCCGGCCTGATCGTGATGCCGGTACATGCCGGGGCCACCCGCGGGCTGACGCTGCTCAGGATCATGATGGCGATTAGCGCCGAAACTTGTTGAATGCGATTCATGTTTTTTGACTCCGGGAGTGTCCGTTGTGCGATGCGCAAGTGTACGTCACCGCGTAATCCCAAGCGCCGCAGCAATTTTTCGCTACTTCGACGCTTCAACAATCGCCCGCTGCATCGCATCCCGAATTCCCGCCGGTCGAACCGAAAACGATTCCAACGCGCTGGCGTTCGTAACCACGGTGGGATTTTTCAAGCCTTCAATCAAATGGCGGCCAACTTCCGCCGATGCAGGCGTAACCAACCCCAGCCACAAACTGGAAAGATAGGGCGTAAGCAATGGCACCGAAATCAACCACCTTCGCAGCCCCCGCTGCCGCGCATATTCCCGAATCAAGTCTCCATATGTCGTCACATCCGGCCCGCCAATCTCAAAAACTCGACTTTCTCCCGCCGGCAGCTCCAACGCCGCAACCAAGTAGCTAAGCACATCATCGATCGCAATCGGCTGCGTGGGTGTCGCCAGCCAGCGAGGACAAATCATCACCGGCAACCGATTGGTGAGCGAACCAATCATCTCAAACGAAAGGCTCCCCGCCCCAATAATCACCGAGGCCCGAAACTCAATTACCTCCGCTCCCGAATCTCGCAGAATCGCTCCCACCTCGTGCCGGCTCCGCAAATGCGCCGACAGCTTGGGATCCGCATCGTCCCCCAACCCGCCCAAATAAACGATCCGCTTTACCCCCGCCTGCTTCGCCGCCGCTGAAAAATTCTCGGCCGCTATGCGATCTTGTTTCCGAAAGTCTCCCGACGACGCCATCAAATGCACAAGGTAGTATGCAGTGGTCACCCCTTGCAGCGCCGCATCGAGCGACGCCCGATTCAGAACGTCGCCTTTGACGATCTTGTCGGCTACACTCAACTCGGTCTGAATCTTTTCAGGATTTCGAACCAGACATCGAACTCGCCGACCGCGCTCGTTCAATAACGGAAGCAGGCGACCGCCGACATATCCTGATGCCCCGGTAAGTAGAATCACTTGCCCGTCGATCGCCGGCTCAACAGGCTTTGCGAAGTCGCGCATTAGATTGTGAGTCACAAGTCCACTTTGCGGTTAAAACGCAACGAGTCCGATACTCAAAGATACCTTTTTCCCGCTATCGCCCAATGCTGCTATTTCGTAAACCAACGCCGGAAACGATCCAGGCTTTCCTGCAACATCAGCAGCCGCTCGATCTCACTTATCGCGAAGTCGGAATGACAGCCTCGATCGCACCAGCGCGTTACGATCGCGACCACACGCGAGTGAAGTTGGGCGCAGGGATCGAGACATTCGCCGCCGCGAAATCCGCACTACAGCGCTGGAAGCATTTTCGGCTAGGCTGGCTCGAAGCCTGCCCCTCCGACACGCCGATCCAAAATGGCCAGACTGTAGCAGTGCTGGCGCGACTCATGGGCGTATGGTCGCTGAATGCCTGTCGAATCATCAACGTCATCGACGACGACAACCCGGCAAAACGCTTTGGTTTCACCTACGGCACTTTACCAGGACACGTCGAATCGGGAGAGGAACGCTTCCTAATCGAGATGGATCCGACGGGAAACGTCTGGTACGACATTCTCGCCCTGTCTCGCCCGCGCCACATCTTGGCCCGACTCGGATACCTCTACGTCCGCCGAATCCAAAGGCAATTCGCCCAACAATCGGCCGCGGCGATGTGCGCGGCCGTCGGGCAATAATCCGCGGCTGATGTTTCCGTACCAGTGGCCGAGGCGGGACTCGAACCCGCACGTCCCTAACGGGACAAGGGATTTTAAGTCCCTTGCGTCTGCCATTCCGCCACTCGGCCAAACGTGCTTCTGAGCCACTCGAAAGTTCGGTTTGTAGCTCGGCTTGCAGCAGACCGGAAAACCGATCTAAAGACAAGCATCGCCTTCGGTTATATCCAGGTAGCGAACCCGGCAAAAGCCCGGGTCGTGACCCCGGCCGTGGACCGGCTGGAGCACTACTGCCGGTCCACCTTTTCCCTTTGCGCCGTCGGGCTTTCCGTTCGCGTGGACCAGGAGACCGGCAAAAAGCCGGTGAAGGTTCCACACAGCAACTTCGGATCTTGATCGCTGCCTTCCGGAACATTCAAGTCCCCTGCACCAACCACCCGCAGGGAAGAAACAAGATATCTGGCGAAGGACGACCGCGGCATCCGCTGTGCTCGATCACCACACAACAGACCCGGAGGCAGTTGAGGATCTCCCGATCACCTAGATATCTAGATATATTGTTGCCGTAGTGTGACAGCCCTAATGCCCTTTGGAATTTGGAGGTCGACAGCATGCCGAATACAAGTTCAAGCGTGAAGACATTAACCGCAGGCAAGAAAGCAGCACTCACGCGGAAACGACGAGCTGCCGGAAGAAAAGCGGCGGCTACCAAAAAATGGAGAGCGGCCGGAAAGAAAGCGGCACGAACTCGCAAACGCCGCGCGGCTGGAAAGAAAGCGGCCGAGACAAGAAAGCAAAATGCTCAGCTCGCCTAGTTTGTGATCCAACATCTCACAGGCACTTCGCTCGGAGACGTCGAACCGCACTTCCAACTGCTCGACCGCCGCGAACACGGACGCCGCGTGAAGGATGCGAAGGTGCCAACGCATCCGGCGTCGAAACCAGGCCTACTCCTGTTCGACGAACGCACCATGCGAAAACGCGGTAAAGGTCACTCCGCAACTATAGCTGTATGACCGTTCTTGTCCTTCTCCACCGTTCGGGAAACTCCCTTGCTATAGTAGGCTACTGCTTCACGAATGCGTTCGCCTCCTGCCGCATTTGCGGATTCCAAAATCTCGGTAATAGCCTCCGAGGAAATCTGCTTGGGTGCAACAGTGACGATTTCTTCTTTCGTGCTCATGTCTTTGGACCCTCCTTGTTGGGTTCGTCATGCTGTAAGTTCAATGGTGCGGGTTTGCTCTGCGGTGGCTCCCCGTCGGCACCGACAGTTTCATGAGGTAAAGCGCGCAAGTTCTTTTCCAGAAATTCCAACTCGTAGCCGATTGCAAGTGTCATGCCAACGTGGCTGGCAGCTTGCTTCAAAAGAAATTCCAATGACGGAGACGACTTGAAGGTGCCCTTCCTCGGTGATTCGACCTTCAGAACCCCCAGAACGTTATTATTAGTGCGTATGGGGCAGACTGCAAGCGACCGTGCCTTTTTCGAATAAGCATCAAAATACGGGCCGATCAATTCCTTATGTGCGGTGACATCCGGCACCAAAATTGGTTCATCCGATCCCGACCGAAACGCTAAGCCGCAAATCGAATGGTTCATTAAGATCAAATTGCGTACCGCACCACGTTCGGGCGGCGTGCGGTTCGCTGGGTATGTTGCTAGCAGGTACTGCCGGTCGTCCCCCTGCTCTTTGTACTCGGTCCAAAGGCTCACCAATGGATCTTTGTGCGTGAAAAATTTTTCGAATACCGTTTGAAGCCGATCCATGATCAGCCAAATCAGCCCAACTCCCATCTGGCTAGGTGGCAGATGGATTTCGTCCGCCAGCATGGTTGTTATACGACCACAATTGTGGTTGAGTTCGGGAAGCACACGATGTAGCGCATGGCAGTCCCTCATCCTACGTGCCAATTTCGGCACGTTGATGATCTCGACAAAGCCTTCAGCGACGCTGGAAATGACGTGAGCGACTAGCGACATAGATCTACTGCCTGCGGGAGAAAGATACCCGCCAAGAAAGGTAGCAAATTAGCACGTCGCTCTTTCGCTTGTCAATCAGCTCAAAACCACCGGTGTCCCAACTGCATCATCCCGGATTACGCCGGACGCCCAAATTGCCGGAAATTTAGCGCGCAAATTCCCGCGAAGTGTCCACGGCGCTTACGCCGCTATCAACGTTCACAGCCCATACTTCACCCAGTCGGGAATTTGCGGCGCATCCTGTTGCGGCGTAGGCGCCGGCGGAGTAGGTGTCGGTACAACTGGCGGGCAAGTCGGTGGCGGCGTGGGTGTATCGCAGGGCCATGGGCCGGGCATCCTCCTTCGCCTTCCCACCGACCTAACTCTTCGTCGGTCGGATCGGGCTTGGGTTCGTATCGTGGCAGCAGGTCCGCATCAGGCACATTCTTAGTCGTCATGGGCAAACTCCGTTGCCATCGGAGATGCCTGACGCAATGGAGACGTGCGCAGGCATCCCCAATGGGAATGCCTGATCGCGTGGTGAACGCCGTGCTGGGGCTACTTTAACCCTACCCAGCCCACGGAAGATCAGTGTTAAACTATCGAAAAACTCCGCACTCGGCGTCCAGCATTTCGCCGGCGACTAAAAAGTTGCTCGGCGAACAAGTGTTTCTTTGTCTGCTTCTATTTTACTAAATTCTGGAAATGCTGGCAATCCGGCGATGGCCATTCCCCCTGCCCCCACCGCCACAGAAAATCCCTGACCGTCCCTGGCACGGGCCATTTTCTACCGACCGTTCCCGGCGGCACTACTCCTGCAAATCCACAACCAACCTGCAGGAGAACCAGCGGATTTATAACGCGCCAAACGGAACGGCGAACTGCTGCCGTGCACCGGCCTACTTTGAGACGACGGGCATGCCGATATGGGCGCGGCACAGCACCCCAGAATTGACGGCACCAGCGGCTGTTCTGGGCCGATAGAAAGTTCGCGTCTTGGTCGCTCTTTCCATCCGGCCGCCGACCGCCTAGGCAACTTTTCCATTCGGGTGGTTTCTGCCGACAGGCTCCCATGCGCTTAGAAGGGTGGGGAATTCCCTATCCAATCCAAACAGGAGCAACCATGGACCAATCACAATACCGCACCGTCCTCAAACGATTGAAAGTTGCATGCAAGCGGCTTGGCTTCCGCTGCAGCTTAGGCGAAGGCTTGGGGGTGCAGGGTGGCTGCAAGTCGGTGTTGGTGGAAATCGAGGACGAAGTTGCCAGCGTCTTCACCAACCTAACTGGCCGCAGCGTCAAAATCCCGATGAGTGATCCAGCCGCATTGGAAAAGCTGGGAATTGCAGTCGATAAGCGGCTGGCCCCTTGGTGGTGGGCGAAGCCGCGATAAATTATTCCGCCCACCCCCTTACTACTCGCCGTGCCCCGTGGAATAAGGACAGTGGGGAATTCCGTATCTAATCAGGAAAGCAAAAATGAACGGTGCCATCACTGACTGGCTCACAAACGAAGCCACTAAGTTCGCCCACATCTACGGGCCGGAATACGAAATCGTACCAGACTGGCACCAAACGAATCTCTTTAGCATCTACTGTCGGAGAGAGGATGTGGTATGGGGCGAGTTCTTGTTCGAATTGGAAGGCGATAATCTTTGGATGCAGATGGTGTTTGACCAAACCGACGACCGCCACGACAAACCCTGGCTCGAACCGGTGCGCGTTCCGTTGGGTGATCCAGCTAGCCTCCCGATAATCAGCAAGTGGATCGACAAGCACATGAGGATCGCGATCTTGGGCTAGCCCATCTACCCCTTGCAGCTTTCGCTGTGCGCCTCGCACGTCAATTCTTGCACCGCCCGATACGCGGCGTGCGTCGTGCGGAACAGCGAATCTTCTTCGCCGAACCCAAGCTGCTGTAGTCGCTCCCGCACTCGGTAAAGGTAGCTGCACATCGGTCTTGGGTAGCCGCCGCGGATCAGCGGCTTGCCAATTAGGCCACTCGCCGCCTAGCCTCGAAAGGCATGGATTCTCGCGGCCTCACGTCCGAACAACTTCGCAAGCTGGCCGAGCAAATCGCCAAGCACCAGGCGTATTTCTATCGCATCTGTGCGGCGAGCGATGCAGCTTGCTCATGATTACGCAGCCATGTGCCTGTTCAATTGGCATTTGGCTATCGCGCAAACGAATTGACGGACTGTCCAAGCGAGCGGATCAAAAAAATTGGCGCGCGAAACACTGCAAAACGCGGGCGGTGGCGCGCGTTAAACATTACCCCACCTCAGTGGTCCCCCATACGGAATAAAATTTGCTTACTGCAGTACTAGTTCCGATCCGCCTGCCAATTCATCCTGCCTTTGTCTCTGTAACCCGCGAGGCCAAGCTGTGGCGGATATTCTAGACGCGATTCAACACATCAATGGACCGCTAAAGGCCCTCGCAGTTTTGGCGGTGGTGTTGGCATGGGTGTATAAGCGCCGCATGAGCAACCCGGCAATCCTGCAGCTCGATTTTGATCTTGCGAAGACGAAATTGACCCGGGAACGGTACTTTCAACTCCAACAACGAAAAGGCACGTTGGTATTGGGTGGCACTGTGGTGATTTGCGCCCTGTTTCTTGGTGCATGGCTGCTGCCCATTTATTGGGCAAACCAACCGAAGACCCAGGACGTTGATCTCTATACGCGGTACGACGGCCAGATTTTGGATAGCGACTTCGTCGCCGATTACCACCTTCCGAACGGGCCGGGCAGTGCCGACGGCAAGGGCGGCAAAGGCGTCATCCGCGGCGTCCCGGCCGGCGCGGCCAAATTGGACATCCAGGGCGTGCGCGAAAACGGCTACAAACCAAAACCGGATCAGGAATACAAGATCGAAGATGGCAAGGTGATTATTGAAATGGTCCCGTCCAAGAAACTTCCCGAGCACCTTGGCGGGTCAGACATGCCAAATGTGCAGCCCTACCTGCCGACCGATGATGAGATGAAGGAATCGCCCAAAATCAGCGACCCCAAGCAAGTCCTACTGAGTCTAACCAACCATACGAGCGACCACCTGAAGCTGCTGCTGTACAACTGCGGAAAGCCCGCCAATGCCGTCTCGCGCTGGTGGTCCCAAGACCTGCCGCCCAATGTGGCGGACAAGCACTGTGACAATATCCCGACTGGAAATGGCTGGTTTATTGCACACGTTGAATTCCCCGCGCTGCTATTCGTACCTAGGCACGGTAAATGTCCAAGATACTGATTCCCCTAAGCTGATGATCGAATCCGCGCCGCGCCCAAGAATTACACAGGAAAGTTCGAAAATGTTAAGCACTCTGAAAATTCGACTCATTAGTTTGCTCGCCGTCGCGGTGATGCTGATTGGCGGCGCGATTACCCGACAGGTATCGGCCGCGGACATCTTGAACGTTTACAACGACATGAATAGCGCGGTCACTTTTTGGCTGTTGTCGGAACAAGAGGTGACTACGAATCAGTTCCAACCGTTTGACATTCGCCGTGGCGAGACGAAAAGAATTGCGCTCAGTTCGCCGGATCGTTTTTTCCAGGCGGTGACGGATCAAGCCGGGAACGAGTACCAGAACGATCCACTAGCGCTGCATCAGATGATCCAGCGGGACCCGAACATGCGACTGGTGCTAGATGGCGATTTGCGCACCGTGACAGAAACCAAATGGGTGTATGACCCTTGCAACCGCCGCTGGCGTCAAGTGCCGCAGCAGCGCCAGGTGCGCGTCGCAACAATCCTTCGCTTTAAGTTCTCGAACGGGCAAGAACAGACGTATTACATGCCGGTCAAACCGCGGTAGCGCTGCGCAACGCTTTTTCTAAGGCCATGCTGGGACAAGCAATTTACGATTATGCCATCGTTCAAAGAATTTTTGGAGACGGCGCCGCCGGACAGCTCGCGTCGAATTTACGTAAGTGACCTGATGTATGTCCCCAGTCCAAGCGTGCCGCTGCGCTCGCTTGCGCGCCAGATATTGCAATCGAATGTGATAATTCAAAGTGCAACGGTGTTCGCATTTTTGAGCAAGTATTACATGACGAGGATTCGCAGTACATCAAAGCCGGGCGCGAACAGTTTTTTCTGCTTCACTACTTTTGCCGCAACTGTTCTGCAACAAAAAAAGTATTTGCAATTGTTATATATCCAACTGACGGCATCGCACTTTTCGGCGAGGCAATTAAGCTTGGGGAGATTCCACCGTTCGGGCCTAATATCCCTACTAGGTTCATTGGCCTTATAGGTCCGGATCGAGAGTTGTTTCTGAAGGGAAGGCGCTGCGAAAATCAAGGGCTTGGAATCGGCGCATTTGCATATTACCGACGTGTCGTCGAGAACAACAAAGGTCGTCTGCTGGAAGCAATCATTAGCGTTGGCCGAAAAACCGGATTGCCCGAAGATATAATCAATATTTTGGAAGGGGCTAAGCAAGAAAGTCAGTTCAGCAAAGCGATTGATGATATCAAAGACTCGATTCCGACCGCGATTCGTATTAATGGTGAAAATCCCTTAACATTACTTCATCGACCACTAAGCATCGGCATTCATACATTGACCGATGAACAGTGTTTGCAATTGGCAACAGATATTCGGGAAGTCTTGTTTGCAATGTCGGAGCGAATTGGCGAGGCACTGAAGGAGCAGAAATCACTCACCGACGCCGTTAAACGACTTAGACAACAATGAATAGCCGCGCCATTTACAGCGTCTAACCGCGCAGCAGCTAATTGAGAAGCTGAAAGATTGGGATTTTGCAAAGGAAATCGTTTCAAAGGACGGGCTCTCCCAATCGTCCGCGACGTAGTAGCCGCTCAAACGCTCGCCCACACTGCCGTGTACCGCGATGAACCTTGATGCAATCGATGTTAAGTGCTTTCGTCGCAACCACTTTTAGCTAACTGGTTGACGCTTCGTTTGCGCACGGCTAGGTTGAATCTTTCGTAATTTAAACAATCACAGGATGTGGAGGATATCGCTGGCTTCGCGAAGAACCACGCGAATGTCCTCGATTCCGCAAGGATGCGGTCTTTTTCATGTTGGAGGAAGGAGTCGTACGATGGCTGATGACAAGACGAAAGTCGGAAAACCGGATCGAGATCGCGTAAATGTAAACGAGCCCTACGAATTGAACGATTGGGCGAAGAAGTTTGGCGTGTCGCCGGACAAGATCAAAGAAGTCGAGAAGAAAGTCGGTCCGATGGTATCCGATATTAAAAAAGCCCTTGGCAAATAGCTCTGAAGACGATCGGAGTGCGAGCTTGCTCGACTGAATCGCGTTACGAGCGAGTGCTGAAGCTAAATCCAGCGCTAGCTTTCAACCGTTAATTACTATTAGCGGCTTCGCTCACGCCACATAGTCGCTTGGCGTATCAACGCCCGATCCGCACAAACGGCTGATCGGGCGTTTTTTTTATTGCGCCAATGCCAAGAAAAAAGCTACCGCAGCGGGCTATCGGCGCATGCCGAGGCGCCCTACTCCGACTCATCCGACAGGGGCGCATCCGCACTGCGCTGTATACTGCGACCGACCAGGGCGAGCCAGTCTTTCAGGTCGGCAGCACTGGCCTTGCTAAGCCGTGCAGGCCACTGCAAAACGACACGTCCTTCATCCAGGCTAAGAACGTCCTCTTTGACGCCGGTTACCGCAGGTCGCCGTGGTGGCTGCGGCAAATGCTGCGGTTGCGCCGTTCCGCGTTCACGATCATCAAATGGTTGGTCTACAAATTCGACGTTCATAGTCAAACGTTGGCGATTTTATCAGTTGATATTCGCCCGTCAATTAGCCGAGAATGCGGGTCTATTAGAAGGGGTGTGCAGCTTTACCATGCTCGGTTTTCCAACTATCGTTTTGCGCAGATATGTCTGAATCGCCCGGCGATCATCTAATCTCAATTCCGCCGGCTGCTTTAGACGCAGCGAACGACAACGGCGTGCACCCATTTGTCTGGGCGTTCGCAGGGTGCGGTGCGATCGGTGTCGTACTTCTAATCATCAGCATATTGCTATGGCCGACCTCAGGGCAAGACATATCGGATACGACTAGGCTCCTTGAGACTAGCAACGTCGCCGATAATTCTGCGCCTAAGCAAGAGCGATCGAAACCGGAACTTCGGACGACAGCACAATCGTTCGCGAAGGGATCGCGTTCGCCGGACAACCGCACCGCCACCAATATTGTGATTCTTGTTGTATTGTGCGTGTGGATCGGTTTGCCGATGGGATCCAGCTTCTTGCGAAACCGTGCCGCGCGAAAAAGCTCTTTGAAACGATCCATTTTGCCTTGCTTACATGGAGTGGCCGGCGCACTTGCCGATTCAAGTAAATGTGCGGAATGCACAAGTGAAGTAGCGGCCGGACTAGTGATTAAGCGCGAACAGGTCCAGACGGAACAACAGCGCGTAGAAAACGAGCGTCAGCGGGCGTATCACGCCTGGCTTGAGCAAGTTCGTTTGCCAGCCTACCTCCTGGCAATGGACCCGCGCCAATTCGAGATACTTGTTTGTAGGCTTTTTGGTCAGATGGGTTACCAAGTCGAATCTACACCGTACATCGGCGATGGTGGTGCCGACGGATATCTTTACAAGGACGGTCAAAAAATTGTTATCCAGTCAAAGCGAGTGAAAGGTAAAGTTGGCGAACCAATACTACGCGATCTGTATGGAACGATGCTACATTCAAAGTCACACTCTGCGATAGTCGTCACCACCGGCACCATTAGCTATCAGGCCAGGAAATGGGCCGACGATAAACCAATTCGATTTATAGAGATACAAGAATTGACCACACTTCTTGAGTCGCATTTTGCGGTCTCGACATTAATACCGCCAGATTTCGCTCCCGCACATTCAGAAGAAGATTTCTGTCCGAAATGCAACAAACCATTGCGGCGCGTGCGCGGCCGCCGTGGTACTTTTATCGGATGCACAGGATACCCATCATGTCGCTACACGCGACAAATCGCGGCCCGTGGAAACGCGGCCTCTTAATTATCGTGTCCGGAGTATAGACTCACATCCTCCCCTTTACCCCGTGCACATTCTGACCCGCGACCGTGCACCGGCCTACTCCGAGACGACGGGCTTACCTATTTTCCTGAAATAGTTCTGCGCGAGTAACTCCCGCTATCGTGCAGCGACCTTTTGTCAGACGACGGGCCTGCCGATTCTCTTGGAAGAGGTGACCGCGAGTAATCCAAGGGAAGCCCGCCGTGGGCCATCCGTGGCCGCGCGGGGGCATGACTCGATCATTACCGAAGAAAGCAAGAGCAGATACCGACAATCACCACCCCAGCGATTAAGCTGCCGGTAATGAACCACACGACGAGTACCGCCACCGCTACGATGATGGAGCCACCGAGCTCCCGGTCCTGTCGCTCACGCCGTCCGATGTGATGTACTTCGATCTCTCGTCCGCGCATATGCAACTCCTTTGACTAGTCCGAGAAGTCGCCACGCGCAGATCGCCAGGCGACCCCGGAGGGTTCACCTGACCGCGTGGTTGGGCGCCATGGCCGCGAGTCAGCAGAGTTGTAAAAGGTGGTTCAATCCGGCGCTAGGCGTCCGATACAGATAGTGTGTTTGTCGCCGGCGACACCACTGCCAGATATCCTAGGGCGATGCCGTGGTCCGGTCCAGCCCCTACCAATATTTATGCATCTATGTGTGTTTAAAGGAGCCAGAGCAGAAGTGTGGACGTGTTTGAATCACCGCTCAACGGCAATAGTTGTATTGAATCGGAGTTTTCCTGAAACTCCGTATCTCGTAAATCAATGAACGCCCGCACAATCTTGTAAGGCTTGCCTCCCGCAATTTCAAATTTTGGTATGAGGCTCAGCACTTCGCTGGGCCTTTTCCCATTATCTGGAGTTCGAACCATGGCACGCAGCAACAAAACACCGGCACTGCCGAATTTCCGCGTGATTCAATTGACCGAGAGCGAACGCAATGTCTTCAAACAGCATCGAGAAAACGCTGGGCTGAATAGTGAAAATGCAATTGCAGCGGCTGTGCAGGACCGCCTGCCCAAGCTGATGGACGCACTGACGACACTTGGCATCCAAAAGCAGGAAGGGAAGAGGCGCCCAGCACGCTTACCAATCAGTGACGCCACACTCGCTTTGCTGCATAAGGCCAGCAACGCCACGGCACTGCCAATGGTAACGATCCTGCGAGTGTGCCTAGCGACCAAGCCTAGCCAGCGGAGGAAGCGATGAAGTTCTCCCTTGGTCGCTCAGGCACCCTAAGCGGATTCCGACTTCGGTTTGACCAGCTCCCCACGTCTGCCGTAGCCACAGGTACTATTGCACTTGAGTAAGACTTGCCGTTTTCGGATCGTATCGGAAGTTGCCAATCGTACCTTCCTTGAGTTTTTGAATCGCTTCGTCGATCACTGGAAGTGGAACGAGAAACCACTCCCTGGGTTCCACGTGTGATCCGAAGCGATCCTTCAAATCCAGATCTAAACAGGCTCTGCAGAAAAATTTCTGTAGTAATGCTTCGAAAGCTCTCCGGTTGACATTCGCCAGCTTGTATGTCGCGACGATTTCCACGTCGGCGAGAAGATAGGTCGGGTCTTTCCTCGCATTGGCAACTCGGCTTTTCACGTCACCGCCGGTCACGCCGATCTTGTGAATGACATCCCTGTGCTCAACAACATACGGATGCTCCGACTTACTCCTCAGCACATAAATGTAACCGGTTGGCAAGTCACCCTCTTCTTCACTTTCGGAGAAAAGAGGGCCGAAACCTGGCTCAGTAATACGGCGGCTTGTTTTATCCTCGTACAAAGCGCGCTGCAATGAACGAAGGAGAGGGTCACTTTCCGTTCCGTTGTCGTAAACGACTCTGAGCCGCCGGTTCGGGCGATCGTATTCACTGACGAATCGCTCGCCCAAATCAGCAACCATCACTTTCTGCCCTTCGAGGATAAAGAGGTCACCTTTTTTGATATCCGTATATCCTCCATACTTGACTGTTCGTCGCTCGCCCATTTCTAATTCATGCTGCACTCTTTCAAAAATGCGTTTGAATTCATCAAAGTTCTTACAGGGAGCCCGCTTTGCGATTTCCTCTGCAGCCCTGATCTCGGCGCGAACGGACATGAACAAGGTTGATGACATCGTTTTCCGGAGATTCGTCCACCCCAAGGGATTCGAGCAGTTCTTCGTCGCTGGCTTCGTCTTCAGCAAGATGTGCGCCGGCATGAATTCCAGCGCTTAAGAGCCCGCGCGTATCGATGTCCTTCAAAACATTGCGGCACTCCTCAGATTCCCTCATTCGATCCAATCTCACAGCGTAGAGCCGCTCAAAGATATCTCGATTCTCACCATGCTCGGGCGCACGTCCGTGTTCCTCCACGAACCGCTCGATCTCCTCAAATCCCGCGATAATTCGTTCCTCCCTGGCGGAGCGACCCCCAGTTGCGGTAGGGGCTGTGTCCACGCCCAATTCGCCTAGCAACTGCCGGTCGTCGTCCGTGATGCGCTCAGGCATTTTCGTCTTCCTTCACTTTGCGCTGCAAGAAGGCAATGCCCTCAGCCATTCGCTTCTCCCACGGATCGACGGCGGTTAGAGATGGCAATCGTCCCCTTTCTTCCTTGAATCGTAAGGCGCGTTTCGCCAGGTCACGCGCTTCGTCCAGTGTCATGCTTACCCGCCGGGCCGCAATCACCTCCGCGACATGTCGGAGTCGCTCCTCACTCATCGATTTAGCTAGGATCGCATACGCTTCGCCAAAGGGATTCTTGCGATCGATCAGGTCGATGTCGAGCTCTGTCACCGATAATGCAAACTTCCGCACTCCATCGATGAGCAGCGTGTTCTGAATATTTTCAACGCCGCCTTCGGTTAGCAACTTCTTGCCTTGCTGAACAACATTTAGGGCCGCGATAGCGTGCTGGCGGACCGCTTCCTGATCTTCTTCGGCCAAGTTCGGGAACTTCTCTTTCACGATTTTGCCCATCCGGACCTGGGTCAGTTCTTCCGGGACTAGTTCCTTGTCGAATATTCCACACTCAACCAGCTGTTTGTCCTGTACAAATGCGGCGATCAGTTCGTTTAGGTCCTCGCGGCAAATGCGTTCGGCCTCTGGGCTTTTCGGTTCTGAAAGCCCCTTGATTTCCAGTTCGATGAGACCAGTCTCTGGATTGACGCCTACGTTGCATTTTTCCGGATCGTAGCCACCCTCTCCGTAATTAAGCCCGGGCGTCGGTCCGTTATTCGGATTCTTCGGTCGGAACTCGAAGCGCGGCGCCAGCACTTGCTCCATCAGCAGGCTCGCGGCAATGGCCTTGACCGTGTCGTTCACCGCTTCAGTGACGGCGTCCTCGGAAGCGTCCGGCTCGGCGATAAGGTTTGTAAACCGAGCCCGAGTTTTGCCGGGCGCGTCGCGGGTGGCGCGGCCGATGATCTGGACAATCTCTGTGAGGCTCGATCGATATCCAACCGTGAGGGCATGTTCGCACCAGATCCAGTTAAAGCCCTCTTTCGCCATGCCCAGCGCGATGATGATATCAACGTGATCGCGATTATTGTTCTGTGCTGGGTCTTTCAGTGCGGCCGATACTTTCTCGCGCTTCGCTGGATCGTCGTCTACCAGATCGGCGATTTTAAGTACGTTTCCGTCGGCGGTTCTCACTAGTTGGAAACCCGTCGTCGATTCGGCGCCCTCCCACTGGCCCAGTTCCTCAATGATGTGCTCCACCTCGCGGATTTTGTCCTTGGTGCTCTCGCGGGAATTGACGTTGGGAATGTGCAGAATCGTCTTCTCTGTTGGGTCCAGCACCTTCAAGATTTCCTCTGTGTAGTTTCCAGCGTAAAAATAGTAGCCGAGATCGAGCTGCTTGAGGTATTCGTAGCCATTGAGTTGCTCGTAATATGTATAAGTGACGGTTTCGAACTTCGCCTCGTCATCCGGATGCAGCACAGCCTCGGCGTCGCCGCGGAAGTACGAGCCGGTCATCGCTACGATATGCACCTTGTCGCGCGCCATGAACTGCCGCACATGATCGCCAAGCCGGCTGTCGGGATTAGCCGATACGTGGTGAAACTCGTCCACCGCGATTAGGCGATCGTCGAACGCTTCCACTCCGAACTTCTCCACTGCGAAGCGGGATGTGGCATGGGTGCAAACAAGTACCTTATCTGTGCTTCCGAGAAACTTTTTCACGGCGTCCACTTTGCCGCCGTTGTCGGTGCCCGGGGCGTCACAAAGGTTCCATTTTGGCTCCACTTTCCAGTCGGCCCAGAAGCCGAACTTGCTCAGGGGCTCATCGTGGAAGCTGGCGCCAATGGTTTTTTCAGGCACGACGATGATGGCCTGCTTAAGCTTCTGGTTTTGCAGCTTATCCAGAGCGATGAACATTAATGCCCGGCTTTTGCCCGAGGCCGGTGGTGATTTGATGAGTAAGTACTGCTCGCCGCGCTTCTGCCAGGCGCGCTCCTGCATCGGCCGCATTCCCAGCGGGTTCGATTTGGTCGAACTTCCATCATGGGCGTACTTGAAGGAAACAGAGGGAATGGAGGGATGGTGATTCTGGGGCGCGGCACGGGACTTTTCTGCACGTTCCAGCCGTTCATGGTGGCGCGCGATCAGATCGGGCAGTTCTTTCGCGACCTGCTCGCGGATCTTATCGTACTTTTCGGCTTCCTCTGGCGTCAGCTTTTGGTCACGGGTGATGCGTTTCATGATCGATTCCTACTGGGTACTTCGAAGGCCGTGATCGGGTAAGCAGTATCTGCATCAATCTCTTCGTACACTACCATCAAGTGACGGCCCGTGCTGGTATCACCAAAGACAACGGGGCGGTCCGAAGATCGACTAATGTCCCTATCCGTTGGGTTCTGCAACACCTCTTCGACCTCTTCCTTCTTCACATCATGCTCAGCACAGTGCTGTACATTCCCATCGAGGTCATCGTCCAAGTCCCACCAGATGGAGAGGAAGGCCATTAGCCGGTCCTCGCATCTATGTACATTATATCAATGGTTGCACGATTCAGATCGCTCACGTGTCAGCCCCTTTGGTTTTGTGCTTGGACGGCTTCGCGCTTGCGATCAATTGGGTGTAAAGTTCGAAGAGTTTTTCCAGCCGCTCGGTGTCGTTCTTGAAGCGGCAGCCGATGTAGATGCGCTCCAGAACTTCGTCGTTGCGCTCATGCGCTTCGCACAGTTCCGTTGGCATCGCGTCGGGATCGTATAGGTCGGCGATTGTCGCCGGGAAGTGCTCCTCACGGGCAAGGAGAATGTCCTCGGCACAATGGGTCAGGTCGACTTTGTTCTGCTCTGTGAGCGTTGGAACGGGGAAGGTATTCCAGCCGAGGGTGTTGGAATATCGGTAATCTGTTTTTATCTTGCCACAAACAGTGCCGACCCAGACTAGGTGAAGGCGGGAGGCAATGAGTGCCAGGCACCACAATGGAGCGTCAAATAGGCCGAATGCCGCGTTTGAAATGACGGCTCCGCGAGGAAGCGCCCCAATGGGCAAATACCGCCTATCTTCCGTCGTGTGTATCGGAATAATTAGCGGCATCGCCCCTGAGCCACTCTCAATGTGTCGAATCTCGGAGAAGCGAAATGGATGATTCGCTAGTTCTTTTGTCTGGAGCTTTTTGCTCTTTGATCGAAAAGTGCGGACCTGCTCTTCCCTTTTGCAAATGAAGGGCGATTGGCGAGCTTTGTCGATGGAGTCATCCGTGACCCAAAGACAATACCTAAGCCTCCCATCAATGTAATCGACGCTTCCGACATATGGTTTTATGAAGCGCTTAGCGATAGGATCAGACAAGGACAAATAATCAACTGATGTTACTACCAAGCCACCGCCGTCTGCTGGCTTACTGCCATAATCCATGGGGGGAAGTCCGTTCAAAGGGCTTCTATTCGATTCAACGATAACTCTTGTATCCGGCACCAAATACGGCCCAATGAATGAAACCTGCCGTTTGATTGGTTGGCCGCAGTTATCCTCGCTAAAGAGAAATGCTGGATTGTTGTTCTGGCGACCAAGCCCAATAATCACCACAACAACGCCGGCATTCTTCGCTGCGAGATTTTTCCACTTAAACGAGGTTCGAGCAAATAGAATCGAAACACCCCGATCAAAGAGATGCGGCCATAAAGCCGGCACTTGCTGGCCTTGGCAAATTGAATTTGTGCTGACGAATGCCGCTTTTGCGCTGCTTACGCGTTGATATTGACAGAATTTGTAGAACCAGCCCGAAACATAATCGAGATTCTTCCAACCTATCCCGGAGCCGTCGAAGAGCCCTTTAAGATCGGCCTTCTGCTCATCGGTTTGCTCAGACTGACCCTTGTAGGGAGGATTCCCGCAGATATATGTCTCGCCGCCCTCGTTCTCAAAATCGATCTCTGCCTGATCCAGGCGCGTATTGAATAGATCATTGGAACTGAGCTTCACGCCCGTTCCGATCGGTGGCCATATTGCCAGCCAGTCGAGTCGCAAGGCGTTGTCGCAAGTGATCCAATTGGCTGCCTCTAGCGGCAGGAACTCGGCGATGGCAAGCTGCGGGCCGCGATACAGCACATCACATTGAAACTCGGCGATGATGAGCGCCAGGCGGGCGATCTCGGCGGCGAAGTGGCGTATTTCGATGCCGCGGAAGTTAGTGAGTGGAATGTCCGAGGCGCGGTCGGACTCATTGCGGCGGCGGTTGATCTCTGCTTCGATGGAACGCATTTCCTTGTAGGCGATAACAAGGAAATTGCCGGAACCGCAGGCTGGATCGAAGATGCGAATACGGGCGATGCGTTGGCGCAAGTTTAGCAACTTGCGGGAATTGTCACTGGCCTCCTTCAACCGCGCACGCAAGTCGTCGAGAAAGAGCGGATTGAGCACCTTGAGGATGTTGGGCACGCTGGTGTAGTGCATGCCGAGCTCGTTGCGCTCATCGTCTTCCGCGACCGCCTGAATCATAGAGCCGAAGATGTCGGGATTAATTTTCGTCCAGTCGAGGCCGCCAATATTGATGAGAATAGAGCGCGCGATCTTACTGAAATGGGGCACATCCAAGCTGTCGGAGAAGAGGCCGCCGTTGACGTAAGGAAACGGATTGGCCCAGGAGCGAATCTTGTCGGCCTCGCGGTATCGATTATCAGGTTTCCCTTCGTGGTGTGTCCGAACGTTCATGGCACGGAATACCTCGGAGAGCACCTCATGCGTGTTCGAGGAATTTGACTCACTCATCCGCGCGACGGTATCGGTGAACAGGCCCTTTGGATTGAAGATGTTGGTATCTTCGGCGAAGAAACAAAAAATCAGCCGAGCGAAGAAATGATTGAGGTCTTGTCGACGGGCTGCCGTGTCCCAATCGGGGTTTTCTTTCAGAAGTTCGATGTAAAGCTTGTTAAGTCGGCCGGTAGCCCTAATGTCGAAGGCGTTTTCGTCGATAGGCTTGACCGTAGTGATGCCAGCAAGCGGTAGGAAGACGCCGAAGTGGTTAGGAAGGTCGGCGTAGGCACAGGTAACGATTTCGCGATCAATGAGTCTTTCGGCTTCCAAAGTCTTGCCGTCGGTGGCGAGGATAAACTTGGCTTTTTGGCGAGCGGTAGCCGGACTGTGCCGTAGCGCGGCCAGCGTTGCTGTTACTTCGCCTTCCGGGCAGACCTTGAGATGGATATTGTTGCGCTGAAGGACCCCGCCGAGCAGATCAGACTGGTTCGTATTTCCGCTCTTAAGCCGTTTAAGGGTAGTCTCCTTGTTGCCAAAAGCTTCGAGAAAGGCATAGGGGAAGGCCTGCGCGTCAAACGGCGATTCCGCGAGTGTGGAAACGGCTTCTTCGATTTCGACTGGATTCATTTGTACACAGAATTCACGTGTAGACGTCGAACATCAACCGCCGGATCGCGGCCTGCGTTGGCGGCACGCCATAGCTCGTTTTCGAAGCCGAGATTCGCTCCGTTATTTGTTTTGGCGATTAGCGGAAAGTTACTGAGAAGAGGATTCGAGCAGCATTTTAACTTCCGATTTTAGAAGGCTCTGACTCTCTTCACAATCTGGTTGCTTATGCCGACCATATTGCATCGGCTCTTACCCCTGCTTCGTAACTCCAGTCTCCCAATGCCGCGATGATCCAGAATTCATCGTGCTGTTCAAGAAGTCGTTTGCAAGCTTCAATGAGAGTGTTTCTGACCGAGGATTCCGATTGACTGGAGTCAGTTTTCTTTCCGTCCATTGGAAATCGTGTCCTGATTGCTTCAAATCTTCCGGAGTCATGGCCGGCACAATTCAATGCGGCTTGGCGCGGCGATCCCAATTGACGGGACTAAACAACGGCACAATCTCGCGATACGGTTGGAACGGTTAAGTCCGGTTCAGTCATCGGAGCAGCGGCTTGCGTAGCATATTCGACCAGCCAGCAAAACAGATTCGCTAGCCGCATTTCCTCAATCGTTTCGCATCTAGGCACAAGCAATTCAGGCGATCCGACGACGATAGCAAGGGTCTTGGCCCGCGTCACAGCAACATTAAGGCGATTGGGCTCAAACAGAAACTCTGCTCCACGCGGGGAATCCAGTAAGCTCGACGAACACATAGAAACGATAACCACATGAGCTTCCTGCCCTTGGAACTTGTCGACGCTCCCAATTCTCGCTTTGGGACCCAGCTTTTGCTGAAGCGAGCGGACCTGCATGTTGAATGGCGCCACGATTAAGATATCTTCCAAGGTCAACTTACGGGGAGGTTTATCCGCCGCGTCGTAAACTTGCCCACCAAGCAACTCGGAAACAAGCGATTCAATGACCGTCACTTCTTCGGGGCTACCTTGTGAGTTGCCATTGTGGTCTATGGGAATCCATTGGATCCCAGCATCCTTCGTCAGCAATGCGGTCTCTTTTACAAGGAGTCGTCGGCCTGCAGTATCTGGATGAGAATGCAAGCGGTTTTCATAGACTGCCTCGGATATGAAGTCGCAAATCGCTGGATGCAGCCGCCGCGTCTCATCCAGAAAGATCCCAAACTCCGGCGGAATCGTCGCATGACCAGCCAGCAAATATTCGAGTGCAGATTGGCCGCTTTCACCTGGATGTGCTCCGATGATTGGTTGTGCGAGCTGCATCTGGTCACCCACCAGCACCAGATTCTTGGCAACCAGCCCGACGGCCACAGCATTGGCTAGCGAGAACTGGCCAGCTTCATCGACGAACAGATAGTCGTACGTCGCTGTCAATTCCGGTCGGCTAAAGAACCAGGCAGTTCCACCGACGAGCACTGGACCACCGCCGATATTACAGGCTTCGGCGGAGTTCTCTTCGTGCAGGATTTCGCCGGATGCAATCATCGGCTCATCCGCATCATCTCCGACTTTCCAAATCGGAAATGCTTTTCCCGCTGCCCGGGCAAGCTCATGAACTGTCTTCAAAAGGTTTAAAATCGCCTTGTGGCTGTTGGCGGTGACGCCGACGCGACAGCCATCCTCCAGCAAGCGAACGATTGCCGCGGCCGCGGTGTAGGTCTTGCCGGTTCCCGGCGGACCTTGGATGCACAGGACCGTCTGGTCCATCCGGAGAACCAGGTCGATCGTCCCTTGCAGTAAATCGGTGCCGGTGCGCGTTAGCGGTCCGCTGGCATGGCCGCGGATTCGGGGCGGGCGCCGCTCAATTAAATCATCGACCGCTGGAGACAGAATTCTCGTATTAGACCAAGCATCCACGAACCGAAATACCGCTTCGGCAATTGTTTTCCCAGACACAAATTCATCGGGAATAAGGCTGATCCGATCTGGCGGCGTTCCCGCTTTTGGCCCGACTTTGATCTGTAGCGAGCCTGCTTCGGCGCTAAGCGACTCGATCGTCGTTTTAATCGCCAGATCGTGAGCCAGCATGCACCGACAGCCAGAATGAAGTTTCGTATCCTGGTTGGGATCGAATTGATATTCAAACAATTTCGATTTCTTCACCGGCGTTGGCGGCTTCGTGCTCTTCTGTAAGTCTCCGAGGCAATCAAAATCGTGCACAAGCTCTTCATGGGTCAGTCCGTTACGGTGAAACATCCGCCAAAAAATCGGTTTGGCTTCACGCCAATGAAACTCAAGCAAGTATGCAAGTAGGCGTTGCGTCTTGGCGCGAGCTGCGTCTGTGACGGCACCCGAATCCACTTCGATTAATAGCTTCTGTGCCAATGCCACTGCGGGCGTGATTTCGGAATCCTTCTCGGCGCCTATATCTTCTTCCTTTTGTGGCGGCGTGTAATTCAATTGCGCTTTTTGCTGCTGCTCTCGCAACCATTCCGTCAGCTTCCAAGTGGAGATGCAGTCGACTTCGTTGTAATCGCGGATTCGCTTAAGAATAACGGAATTGCGCCATTCTGGTGGTTCGTTGCTATCGATCCACTCGTGGTAAGCAACCACGGACCCACCAGCGCTTGTCACTTCCCCGGTGCGCGGCTCCATGTACAAATGCTCGATGCCCTTCAGTGAATAACTTCCTGTTCCGACGATCATCCCCTGCCGAACAAGTCGATACAGATCGACAAACACATTGTGCCGAAGCAGATCGTCAACCTCGCGTTCCCGCGTCGCGTGTTTGCTAGCCAAACGTCGCACCGCGGCGACTTCGTAATTCGCATAGTGATAGATGTGCATAGACGGGTTGGCTTTCCAGCGTGCATATGCCCAATCCACGAATCCTTCGAAGGCGAGCTTCTCTTGGACCGCGTCGTGCGCCCACCAATCGGAAAACTGCGCCTCTCCATTAGTGACACTGACGGCGCCGAACAAATACTCCAGTCCGCCGGACACCAGCGGGAATCCTTCCATGTCGAAAAATACATCCATCGGTGAAGCCGGCGGCAGTAGTACCAGGCCGAATAGCTTGCCGTCGCCGTTCGACTTAATAACTTCGTGGTCCGGCCTTGGTTTACCTTTCGAGGAAATCTGCAATTGGGACTGGCGTCGCAATCTTTGGAGAGTTTCTTCGTTCACCCCAGCCAGCGTTTTCTCTTTTGAAGCTGCCATCGCCGACATCGTTTTAATGCCGGCATCTTCTAATTTCTGGATCTGGCCACGCGTGATGTTGGCCACTCGGCTCAAGTGATCGGTAGCGATCAATATCTCTTCAGCGAACTCACTCCAATCCCCGTAGCTGCGCGAATCGCCGGGAAGAGGCATCTGATTGGAATCGAACTTTTCCTGGAATCGCAGAAACGCTTTTTTGAACTGGCGGTAGCAATAAATGAAGTCTTTGGACTTGTAGCGCTGCTGCGTTCCGGTTCCCAGGACTATCACGATTTCCGCCGGCAGAACACCTTGGGTCGCTTCCAACAGTTCCGCGTAGGCGCATAGTTGAATGATGAAGGAAGCGCGTGCGGTTTTGGCCAGTTTGGTGTCCCAGGCCTCGTAGTGAAACGCACCGAGTTTCGAACTGCCGTCGATTCTGGCGAGAAAGTCAGCCCATCCTGAGAAATTATCGTTGGCTAAGTGTGCTTGGTAGACAAACGGGCGTCCCGAGCAGATCGCCTGCAACGTTTGAGCCAATGCGGCTGCATCATCTTCTGCATCGATCTGGGCTACATCCATACCTCCATCCAGCAGAATCTTCAGATAAGCAGTCTCGTGCTCCATGCCTGCTTCCGCGACAAGTTCGGACTCCGGATCGTCGCCGTCGCGTTGGCACTTCGTGACGCCGGGGATTTTCAGGCCAAGGGGTACCCCTTGGAGATCGGCGACTGCCTTGCCAGAACGGCGCTCCCGATCCCAACGGTCCATCCATGCACTGAAGATCGATGAATGAAACCGAGTTAGATCACTCGGCGAAAAGACGAGTCGTTGATCGACGATTCGCATGAGTGCCACCCCTCAAGAAATGCTGGAAGAAGTGGCCGTTACGGCTCAACAGCGAAATGCGAAGGACCGTTCAAGACGTGATTCGGAATACTTCAACCTATTGAGCCCCAATGTACCTAGGTTGAAAGGGGAAAGCGAGCAGTTTCGGCCGCGTTTTTTGGGTACGGTTATTCTTGTGTGACCGAGAATTATGGGTCCGCAACTAAGAAGGCAACTTGCCCGATATTACGCCGCCACATTGTAAATAATCGAGTTTCAAGAATCACGGCTAGTTGCATTTCCATCGAAACAGACAGTCTAATTGTGTATCGCTTTTCCCAGAATGATGGCGTTTATCGGACGAAACGACGACATGCATCAACCGATGCCTGAACTGATCTCTCACGCGCAATGAAAAACGACGGACACAATAACGACTTGAATGAGAGCCGGGTCGAAATTCAAGCCGTGGAACGGTTCGTTGTGGACAATGACGAGTTGCTCGAGTTAGAAGAATTAATCGGGCGGTTCAATATCTTTGACGCCCTGCGGATCGTACAGAAGGAGGTAAAGCATTCGGACTTCCTTGCCTATTTACTTGACCCGAATGAATCGCACGGTCAAGGCGGCTTGTTTCTGCGCGCGCTGCTAATGGACCTTTTCAAGACAGCACGCGAACACGGCTTTGACTGTCCAATATCCCCGATCGATCTTGATGGAGAAGATCTCCGTAAAGTCGAGATTCGCCGCGAATGGAAAAACATTGACCTATTGATCAAGTGCGATCAGCCACAATTCGTTGTTGCAATTGAAAACAAGGTATGGGGTGGCGAACACAGTGATCAACTTGCCCGCTACACACAGACGGTCAACACAGAGTTTGACAGTTTGCGCAACATGTATGTGTTTCTAACAGTCGAAGGCGAGGAGCCATCAGAGAAAAGCTGGGTACCGTATAGTTATGCCGACTTGCATCGTGTATTCAGTCGGCTTCGCAATACAAACAAGCAGTCGATCGGTCATGATGTTCTTGTGTTTTTAGAACATTACCTGCGTCTAGTTATGGGACGACTTATGGACGACCAGACAATTGTCACACTTTGCCAGCGTATCTATAAGAATCATCGCCAAGCACTTGAATTGATCTACAAATACGCAGGTTCGCCGGCGGCGGGCCTTCTCGGGAAAATCGAAGAAACAATAGCTACACATCCTGGCGGTTGGCACATCGTAAACAAAACGGGCAAAGCAATAATCTTCACGCCAAAAGAATGGCCAGATCTATTTCCGAGAATTGGATCTCGCGCTACGTTCGATCCCCGCTGTTGGGTCGTTCTGAAATTTGAAGTCCGTAAAGACAAATGCTTCTTCGGTGCCACGGTGTGGCCAACAACTGATCTTGAATTAAGGCGACAGGTAGTTCAGCGATTGACACGCGATCCAAAGGAGTTTGGCTTTCGGATACTCTTCAAACGAACTACGCGTGAAAGATGGACGCAGCTTGGCCGCGAATCGATCGGCAAGTGGTCAGATGATACCGGACCTGACGAAGACGCCGTTATCGAAGCTGTAAGTAAGAAACTCGACGCGTTGCGATCACGACTTAACGACATCCCGAACGCCTTGCGTCCGATCTTTGATGATTCGCGGAAATCACATAAGTGATATGGTTGCGAAATTAGCCGAGATATTCTCGCAATGAAACTTGAAGAAGAATTTCACCAAACGTTGCTCGATAATTACACGCGAGCTGGACGCGAAGTAGGCTATTGGGGCAACTACTTCCTCAGAGATGTCCGTAATAAAGGCGGACGTGCTACCGTTAAGCGAATGTTAAGGCCGCGTCCATCGACCAAAATTACTCCTGGCCTACAAGCCCTTATTGATGCAGGCAGGATTGATTTGTCCGTCGAGGCCGTGTCGCTTAAGCCGAGGTTTCGCAGACTTTTCACCAACGAAGAACTTGCGGAAGCCCAACGCCGTCTGGAAGGTTTACCAAATTGCACACAACGACATACGACTTCACCAGACTGCAATTTTCCCGACGAGCTTGTCGAGGACGAATCATATTCCGAGGGTGCAACACGACGCGTGACCGTTAACGCTTACGAGCGCAATCGGTCTGCACGAAAGGCTTGCATTGCAAAGTATGGATTGAGATGCGCCGTTTGTAGAATGAGTTTCGAGGAGCGTTATGGGTCGATTGGTCGAAGATTTATTCACATTCATCACAAGAAGCCTCTGGCTATGCGGCGCCGCGAATATCGGCTTCGTCCCCTCATTGATTTGACTCCCGTTTGTCCAAACTGCCATGCCATGCTCCACACTCACGATCCACCTCTCGGTGTTGACGAGCTGCGAACTATTTTGCAAAAACGCGATCAAGAGTAGTTTCCGTAGTACAACCTTCTCCCACGACGTAATATCCAATATTTTTTGAATCAGATTCCGATCGTCATGTCGTCAATATCAAACGTTTTCACCTCGCCATTCTCTTCCGCCTCCACATAAGTTTTACGGTAGTGTGGTTTGGTGAATACGCGCAATGGCTTAATAGTTCGCTTTGACTCGAAATACTGAATCAATATTTCTTTTCCAATGTTGTCGAGGCAGAACTTACTTCTCGAGTCATGCGAGTGAGTCACTTCGCGAGTATCGGATTCCTGCCACCGTTCAAGTTTGTCCTTATCGGCTACGGACCGTCTGTGTTCTCGTTTGAGCAATAACATTGCGTTACTAAGCGCAATAACGGGAATTGTCGCGACCCAAAGGATCGCCTGACAGAAAACGACGACGATCTTAAAGAAAATCCGAAAAGCGATTGCTGCAAAACTTGCGAACATATCGCCCACGCGATTAATAGTTGCTGACGTATTCGGATGCGTCGCAATCCACTTGATGTAGCCCAGAATCTTATGACGTTGCCGGGCGACTAGGGCTATCAAGCCGAGCAAGATCACAAAGAGAAACGGACGAAGCAAGCTGTTTAATGCGACCGCACTCAGAAAGAAAAGCACAATACCAAGGGCCACGGCGACGAAAATCCATAAAGCGACGGGAACGTCGTTTTCTTCGTTACGCTCGTTCACAGTGACTGCTCTATCTGTGGATCAAAGCTGATGCAGGTTTCATGAAAAAGAAACGGATCTCAAAATCGATCTCACCGCCGCCTTTTCTTCGCACGTTCTTTCTGTGCGTCCAATTTTTTCTGCTTGGGCTCGCGGTCGGAGCGAGGTTTTTCCCATTCCTTGCGGGCTTCCTCGATCTCCTTCGGTGTCGGCTCGCGGCCAGTTTATCTGACCCCGGCTTAACCATTCCGAAACCGCAGTTTATCCACCCGTATCTCCACATCTACAAGCACACTTATTGCTTGCGACACTGTCTGGACGCAAACCAATCATCGCCACAAAGCAGACCGCTAAACAATGCGCGTCGCGATTCCTGGAGTTTCTCTTAATCTTTGAACCACTCGCGAAGCTTTTCTTCAGCCTGCCGTCGATGTTCAGGTTTTATATGTGCTGCAACGACCGCCATCGCGAGCAAGAGCGCAAGAAGATCGTCTGAAAAGCCCACACCCGGTATCACATCAGGGATCGCATCAATGGGAAGAATAAAGTAACCAAGTGCACCAGCGATTACAGATTTCGCACGCATTGGCGTGTCTACATCACAAATGCAGTAATACAAGATAAGCGCGGTACGGATCACCTCGCGTCCCGCTTTCAACGCGATTGCTCTGACTTTTTTCCAAAAGGATTCGTCATCGAAATGAGTGATGTATTCTGTAATTGTGCACCTCTACCAGTTTGCGGCCAGTTGAAGGATGGGTCTCTCGGAGTCGGCTCGCCAGTTAATAGCGATCTTGAGAAATCAAACCAGCCCGAAGCAAAACATCCTTAATCTTTTCGAGTCGCGCCTGTTTTTCACCACGACCTTTGGTGACATGTTCACTTGCAATTTTCGCCAATTCCTCGAATGTAGCATTCTCACTCGCTTTTGAACGAGGGTCGAAATTGCGCTTTACAAAGTTGCAGAGTTTGCAGGCAAACAGCTTGTTTTCAATAGCATCAAGACCTTGCTTCGATCTAGGAATTAAGTGGTCGGTCTGCCACATGTCGTAGTCCTCGATGCTTGCTAGAAAATCGCGGTGACAATAATGACACCGGAAGTCCTGTCGTTTTCCTAAGTCGACTGCTTCTTCACTCCACCCAAGCTTCAATAACTCTTGAATCAGGTCCTGATTCTTCGGGGCTTTTAGCTCAACAGACATTAGACGTCCTCCATTTAGTTAGTCGTCACCGAAAACCTGCCGCAGAAATTAACGCACTAGAAGCATCCATAGCGCCGCCAAGACTTCGCCACCGGGTCCCTCGATCTCTTTTCTTACATCGCCAATCGTTCCAATCCGAGACCCATGAGCGTCACGAATTGCTTGGCCGTCACAGTTACCGATTTTTGATCCGTGGGAATCCCGAATGGTTCCGTCGTCGATTTCACCGACCTTTGTGCCATGCGAATCACGAACATATTTACCATCAACGACTCCGACTTTTTGTCCTTTGCAGCGCAGTTCTTTACCGTCGAATTTATAGTCCGCCATTGGTTACCTCGATTTCCCGACTGTCGAATAAAAAACCGACGTGGCTGAACACCCTGAGGTGATCGACCACGTCGGTTTACTCGTTAACGAGCCTCCCGGCACCGCCGGGTTACTCTTCATTTAGTCTTCCGACAATTTCGCCTTGGAGTATAGGGCGTGGAACGCAGAACTCAAGGGGTACCCCTAAAAATGGGCCTTTCAATGCCTCAAATCGTGTGGTACCAGGTTGCGGCTGAAAGACCTCCGGACGGCTCATCATCGATGCGGCAATCGTATTTGGGCGTACTCTGCGTCAATTCCCGGATTAGCGCGCTTGGCTGGGAATGCGGTCGTGTTCTGAAACCTTCCGAATTCCGAAATCCCCCCTCTATTCTCCGGCGGCATGTGAGGTGCCGCCGGGCGCCCACGCGGTCTTGCCAATAAATTTCGCTTCCGCTTTCGACCCCTCCCCATTTGCGCGCGGCAAATTTCCATCTCAGTCGATGGTTTGCTTTTTTCAGAGGTGCTGGCCGATGCGAAGCTGGAGCCGCGTTTGGCAAGCGTGCAGCCCGACGACCGTTTTCAGTTCGAACGCAGCGGATACTTATGCGCCGACGCAATCGATTCGAAGCCAGGCAAAGCCGATTTTCAATCGGAGGGTGACGCTGAAAGATGCTTGGGCGAAGATTGAGCAGAAGGGCGGGCGGTAGATTCATCCGCTAGCAATCGGCATCTGCTCTTTGTGTTTTTTCGCCGTCTTGTCAGAATTCTGTTGCAATTCCCCCGCTGGGGTGATAAATGTACACGTGTATACAGGAGTACCACTGGTGAGCGATAATTCCAAAATCGAATGGACTGATGCCACTTGGAATCCTGTGCGCGGCTGCACCAAAATTAGCCCGGGCTGTGCACATTGCTACGCTGAGGTTTTCGCCGAGCGTTTCCGTGGCGTGCCGGGCCATCCGTATGAGCAAGGTTTTGATTTACGATTGGTGCCCGAGAAACTGGCCGAGCCCTTGAAGTGGAAGAATTCGCGAATGATTTTCGTGAACTCGATGAGCGATTTATTCCACGACCGCGTGCCGGACGAGTACGTGGTGGCTGTGGCAGAAGTCATGCACCGTGCAAATTGGCACACTTTTCAAGTGCTGACGAAACGGTCTGAACGTTTGCGCGATATGTTGGCGGGGCCGTTGGCGTTTGCTGCCGCCGATGAGCACATTTGGTGGGGAGTCAGCGTGGAAAACCGCCGGCACGGATTGCCCAGAATCGAGCATTTGCGAAGTGCACCGGCCGCAATACGGTTTCTTTCTGTCGAGCCGCTGCTGGAAGATATCGGTGAAATTAATCTCGATGGCATCCACTGGGTAATCGTCGGCGGCGAAAGCGGCCACGGCGCACGACCCATGGAAAAATCGTGGGTCATCAGCATCCGCAATCAATGCCGCCGCGCAAAAGTGCCGTTTTTCTTCAAACAGTGGGGCGGAGTGAGGAAGAAGCAAACAGGGCGCAGGTTGGAGGGACGAACATATGACCAATTGCCAAGAAAAAAGCCGCGTGCAGTCGTGTTACCATTGGAAAATCATTGCCTGTCACTAAATCAAGTTTCAAACGCTTGCTGAGGTGGAAGGTTAGGGCAGTTATGGATCCTCATAAACGATTGAAGTTGGATGAGATCGGATATTGGTCCGAAATCAAACTTGACATCATCCGCGAATATGCGTCGGCATATTCAAAAATCCTAGCAAGCCAAACGAAGCCAAGGCTCAATCACGCATACATTGACGCTTTCGCCGGGGCCGGAGTTCACCTATCAAGGACAACTGGAGAAGAGGTCGAGGGCAGTCCCGCAATTGCAGTACGGACCGAACCGCCGTTCAAGGAATATCATTTTATCGATCTTGATGGTCAAAAGGTCGAAAACCTGCGCACTATGTTCGCAGGACGAAGTGATGTCCACATACACCATGGCGACTGCAACCAAATCTTGCTCAAGAACGTTCTACCAGCGGTGCGTTTTGAAGATTATCGACGAGGACTCTGCCTTCTAGACCCTTACGGATTGCATCTCAATTGGGAAGTTATCCGTATGACCGGCGAAATGAAGTCAATCGACATGTTTCTGAATTTCCCAATCGCGGATATGAATCGCAACGTTTTTTGGCACAATTTTGAAGGTGTGGATGACGCTGACATTCAACGAATGAATAATTTCTGGGGCGACGAGTCTTGGCGAAAAGTTGCATACGAACCGGTTCGTTTGCTTTGGGGAATTGAAGAGGAAAAGACAGATAACGAGACCATTGCAACTGCATTCCGCGAACGATTGCGGACGGTTGCTGGATTCCGAAACGTGCCTGATCCGATTCCGATGCGGAACTTGCAGGGTGCGATTGTTTACTATTTGTTCTTCGCATCCCAAAAACCAGTCGCTGGGCATATCGTGGAATCCATATTTAACAAGTATCGCAATCGTCAGAATTGAATTGGGGCCTGTGGTGGAACAAATTAGTCGACAACGATCGGCATTCATCTGATACCCGAATCGCCAATCGTTGCCGGTCGCACTGCGTCGCCGGGGCGGAGTTCGACGGAGGTGAGGATTTCGGCACGGAGGTCGCCGCCGTTGTGGGAACGCGGTCGTGTCCTGAAACGCTCCGAAGTCGGAAATTCCCCTCCCTATATTTAAGGGGTATGCAGGTGCCGCGGGACGAGGCACCTGGGGAGATTTACCCTATTGCAGTATGCGGAAACCTGCGTGTGACCTCAGCGGTCGAGAGCACAATTAACTCTGCGGAAGCGTAATCCCCCGTATTTGCGCGGCGTGCGGGAAGAGGATCGCTAGTCCTTCGCGAACGGACTGGAAAATGATTAAATTAGAATTCACAATTTCCAATGCCTTAGGTTCAGCTGCTGCGTGTGGTGTCATGTCGAGCGATTATTGATCGCAGGTGCTGTAATGTCGGACAACGTGCGCGATGCGATGTCTGAAAACAATCCACCGATTGCCGCTTTATTGACTTATTGGAATGAGGCAATCTGTTGCGATCGCTATTGCGATCGCGAAATCATCATCGAAAGGAACCGCGACCGCGGTCAATACGTCCATCGGGTTGCCGAAATACTCACCTATGGGATGAGCAAACTAGTGGAGCAGCATTGGGAATACGTGAACGCAGCCGATAATGAGCAACCTCATAAATGTTACGGCGCCGGCGAGTATCCTGAGATTGGATGGTCGTGGGAAAACGTCGCTGATCTGCTCAAGAAGTTGCCGACCATCGCTATTTTAGAATGCAAAAGGACAGGATGCTTGGCCCGGGACAGCCAATGGTACCACCGCATTATTGACTTTCTCAACGATACCTTCCCTCCTCCTGACCATGTGTGGATTGATTTCGAGGGTTCTATTTGCGACTTCTTGCCGATGCTCCTGAAATTTGAGACAAGTGCATTCACAAAGTCTAGCGATATCCCAAGCTCGGATGCCGAACAGATCGGGAGGCTTGCAATCATGGCACAAATGTCTTGGGACACAAATACTTCGAGGGACGACTGGGAAGCGCTGTATCAACTCGTCGAGGAGTTCAACCAGTGCTACCCCGAGAATTGGTAGTCGAGCTGTTGTTCCACCACACCGGCCGTTCTTTCCTTGAAGCCTGCCAAGCGCCGCCGTCCTCCGGCACTCCCTCCGCCGCCCGTTCCGCCAAATCCCCACCTGCCGCCCCGGCGCCTCCGGCGACCGTTCGGAATTTGGGGACCGTACGGCACTCGCCGCGGCCGGCTCGTTCACCGCTCTGCACAAAAATCCAATCCAGCTTCGCTGCCTTCTTGGAACATCTTCAGGGAGTCAGGGAGGCTAGGGAGCCTCCTCGGAAAAGTTCTCCCGCGGGAAAAAAAGGGAAAAAGAATTCCGAAAGCTATCCCTTCCCTCCCTAGCCTCCCTCGCCCGAAAACGGGTGCGTCTAACACAGGGAGGAGCTGGGGAGGCGAGGGAGGCGCAGAGCCGCGGCGGCAATCTCAAACCAGTTTTCCGCCGGCGCAGTGCAGATCTGCCATTCTGAAAATCCGCGGCCGCAGGTTTTCTCGCCGGCGCCTTTCTGCCACCCAGCCGCCTGTTCCGCCCTGTCCGACCACCCCCCCCTACCCCCTTGTCGCCTCCGGCGACCCAACGGAAATCGGGACCGGACGGAACTTTCGGCCGCGGCGGAAAGGCGCAATTCCAATGCAGCACGGGAGAAACGCATCGGAAACGCCGTCGAAGCCGACCCCGCTGCGCGCTCGGCAGCGCATCGCGCCGCCAACTGTGTATTTGAGTATGTAGGGGGTGCCTATCTCTCGGGGCCCGGCCGCGGTCCCAAAGACCGAAGTGGCCGGGCCCCCGGGCAAACCTACCGTAAAGAAATCGCGTTCGGCTGTTAGTCGTAACTGCAGGCCGAGCGCGTATTTAACAGAACAACAACTTGGACGACTAACCCGCCCACGCTGGTTGCTGTTCTGCTCAGCCGCGTGGGCGGTTACATGTCAGGAGTTGTAAATGTCACAGCAAGCAGAACCTGCTGTCCCGCAGTTAGCGGTGACCAGTGCTGCTATCCAGTCGGCTAAGCCCGACGCAGGTGCCATTCGCACCGAACGCGCGATCGAACCTACTTCCAAGCCGGCATTTAACCCGGATGGTATTCCGGCCGAGCTAAAGGCGCTTCCGCAGTGGGTCGTGTGGAAGTACGAAGTGACCGATACCAGCGGCGGGCGGCCGACCAAGGTGCCCTACAATGCTCGCACCGGCGGGCGCAGCCCAAGTCAATAATCCGTCCACGTGCAGCAGCTTCGAAACTTGCTTGGGCGTCTACAAAGCTGGCGGCTACGCCGGACTGGGCTTCGTGTTCACCGCTGCAGATCCGTACTTCGGCGTCGATCTCGACGCCTGCCGCGATCCCGCCACCGACGGACTGACCGGCTGGGGCGACGCGGTGCTAAAGCACCTGAGCACCTATGCCGAAGTGTCGCCCAGCGGCACTGGCGTCAAGTGCATCGGCCGCGGCAAGCTCCCCGGTGACAAAGGCCGGACCAAGAAACCAAAGGGGATCGACAGTTTCGGCGACAAGGCGCCGGAGATCAAATTCGCTGATCATGGCGCCTTCTGGACGCTTACAGGGCAAGTGCTGCCCGCTTACACTGCCTGCACTGATGCTCAAGTTGGCGTCGACGGCATCTTCAATGCGCTGTGGCCTGGTGCAGAGAAGAAACCGACCACATCCAACACCGGCGCTTACCACGACAAGACGTTCACCAAATTATTGGCCGACTGCGACAACACCGAGAAAGGTGACCGCTCCGAGCGCGACTTCGCACTGCTGGCATACCTGGTTCGCAAGGGGCTAACCGCCGACGAAGCCTGGGCGCCGCGGAAGGCCACGGCAAGTTCGCCGAGGGCGGACGGCAATACTTCGATGTCAGTTGGGACAGCGCGGTTTTTGAAGTCGCCAAAGGCGCTGACCGTTCGGCCGCTCCGCCCCGCACCGCGCCGGCTCCCGCGGCCAGCTGCCAAGCGGTGATCGGGCCAACGGCACCTGCCGGCGAAGCGGCGCCGACCACGGCCGTTCCTGCCGCAGCCACTGCTCGGCCGGCACTGCCGAGTCTGCTGGATCGCGAAGGCCGCACCGACGACGCCAACGGTCGTCGGCTGGCCGCGGCGTGCGGCGACAAGCTGCGGTGGTGCCAAGTCTGGAAAACCTGGTTGGTATGGACAGGGAAATGTTGGGCACGAGACAACGAGCTACGCGCTGAAGCACTCGCGAAGGACGTAGCACGCCATATTTGGAATGAGGTGTTCGACTTGCAGCAAGAGATGGACAACCCGCACGAGCTGTACAAGTTCGCCAAGGCGACCAGCAGCAGCAACGGCATCGCCAGCATGTTGTCCCTCTGCAAGAGCGAGCCGGGCATCAGCATCCTGCCGGACGCCTTGGATCGTGATCCCTGGTTGTTCAATGTGCAAAATGGAACGATCGATCTCCGCAGCGGCAAGCTGCAGCCGCACAACCAGGCCGACTTGTTGACGAAGATTTCGCCGGTGGAATTCGACCCCAAGGCGACCTGCCCTCGCTGGATGCGATTCATGAACGAATTGTTTCCCGGAGATCAGGAGATGATCACTTACATGCAGAAGGACGGAGGGTACGCGTTGACGGGCGTGGTACGTGATCAAGTCCTGTTCTTCCTGTACGGTGCGGGCCAAAACGGAAAGAGCACTTTCCTGAACATTTTGCAAACCGTTTTCGGCCCGGACTACTCGATGCGGGCGGCGCCGGAACTGCTGATCGCCAAGAAGCAGGAATCGCACCCCGCGGCATTGGCCGACTTGCACGGCAAGCGGCTGGTGATCGCGACGGAAGCTTCGGAAAATCGCTGGCTGAATGAAAGCCGGATCAAAGATCTCACCGGAGGCGACCCGATTCGGGCGCGAGAGCTCTATGCGGCCTTCTTTGAGTTTCTGCCTACTCACAAGTTGATCATGTGCGGCAATCACAAGCCGCCGGTGGCTGATCGTAGCGAAGGATTTTGGCGCCGGATGAAGCTGATTGGTTTTGAGCAGCAGTTCGCGGTCGGCAAAAATGCCGACACTACGCTTTTGGACAAGCTCCGTGGCGAGTTGAGCGGCATTTTCAATTGGCTGCTGGCCGGCTGCCGTCTTTGGCAAGCGACCGGCCTGCAGCCGGAGCCCGAGAAAGTAAAGCTTGCGACGGCCAGCTATCGCACCGCACAAGACATTTTCGGCCAGTTCTTCAGCGAGCACTGCGTTCTGGATTCAAACGGCGAGACGATGGCCAACACGTTCCGCTACCGTTACGACGAATGGTGCAAGCTAAATGGCGAACGGCCGCTTTCCAGCCGGCGATTTGCGGAGTGCTTGGCAGATCGCGGCATCACGAAGCGAAAGACCAACGGGCTGACGTGCTACGTCGGCGTTAGCCTCGTGCCTGTTTCCAAGGCGGCGGAGTCCTCACCTGCGACGCCCGCACCGTCGTCTTCGTCTTCCAGTCCTCCTTACAACAAGTGGCGGCAGCAGGAGTTAGAAGTCCTAAAGCCCGGTGGCGCCGCTTGATCGGCGATGGGCTACCTCACTTTGCGTGGCCAAGGCGACGCACCCCCCCCACCCAGCACGCTTCGCTGTATTTGAAGCTTTATGCGTGCTTCGCCGCACACCGCCGTTCCGCCATCGTTTCCCGCAGGGGAGCAGTTGCTGACCATCGACCAGGTGGCTGCGGTACTCCGCATCAGCCGCACCGGCGTCAAACGGCTCCGGGCCGGCGGCAAGCTGCCGTCGGTGACGGTCGGTGAGCGGGCCGCGCGGTGGCCGCAAAAAGTGGTCCTCGATTACCTACGAGCAATTTCGAAGTGAAAAATTCCTGAACGCCCTTCCGTGATTTTGGATGGAGGGGAAGGGAACCGCCCCATGGCCATCTGCGTTTCATTAGTGCAAAAGACCGTTAGCAAACAAGGGCGGCGCACCAAAACCCGCACGTGGTATTTGTTCTATCGGGACCGCCAGGGCAAACAGCACTTCCAGGCCACTGGTGTCCGCGACAAATTCGTGGCTAAGCAGCTGGCGGCGCGGCTCGAGCGCGAGTTGGCGCTGGGTTGGACCGGCTTGGCTGATCCGTTTGCAAAACATCGTGAACGATCGCTGCTGGAGCACGTCGACGATTGGGCCAAATTCCTGGGAGATAAAGGCAACTGTTCGCAGTACGTCGTCAAATCCAAGAAGTACGTGACGGCGCTCGTCACCGGTTGCCGGTTCAGCATCATCGCCGACGTTTCCAAAAGCAAAGTGGTGGGCTGGCTGGCCGAGCTCCGCGAAGCCGGCGCCAGCATAAGCACCAGCAACCACTACGGCAAAGCAATGAAGCAATTCTGCAAGTTCCTGGTTGACGATGATCGCCTGGCCAAAAATCCCCTGGGTTCGCTCTCCGTGATGCGCGCCGACGGTGATCGGCGGCGGGTGCGTCGGACGCTTACCGGCGACGAATTTGCTCGCTTGATCGAGGTCACCGCCAACAACGGCGAAATTTTCGGCTTCAGCGGCGTCGATCGGGCACTGTTATATCTGCTCGCTGCCAATAGCGGCCTACGCCGCGGCGAGATCGGTAGCCTTACAGGCAGTTCTTTTGATTTTGACGCGCCGTCAGTTGTCGTGGCGGCTAACGCGGATAAAAGTGGCCGCCAAAATCCGCCGATTCCCCTACGGCCGGCGGTGGCTCAGCAACTGCAGGCGTGGATCGCGTTACGCGGCTTCGGCGCCGACGACTTGCTGTGGCCGTTCCCCAACGCGCGTGCGGCCGAAATGCTCCAGCGCGATCTGGCCGCGGCCGGAATTGCGTACTGTGATGCCCGCGGCCGCGTGTTCGATTTTCATTCGCTACGTGGGCAATACATCACGGACAACCTCAATGCCGGCGTGCCGCTACCGCTGGTCCAGAAGCTGGCGCGCCACAGCGTGCCGATGCTGACCAGCAATTATTACTACCATCCGGCCGGCCAACAGATCGCTGCCCAGCTTGAAAAGCTGCCGGCGCCGCCGACGATCAAACTGCCGGCACCGAAAACCGAGACTTCGCTGTTCACGGGTGCAAAGTAGTGTTTTGAATTAGGCGGTTGTCTAGTTGTGCGTACCACCGGCGGAACGGTTCCCTCGTACGGTTCTACGTTACTTTTCTCAAGAAACGCTAATGGAATCCACGTCGTGACGTTGACCGCGCGTTAGTTCAAGAGACCCCACCTAAGGTATGCATCGCGCGTATAAAAGTTAAGCCCGCCGCTTGGTAGATTGCCATGGTTAAATTGTTCGATTGCCGCTTTGATCGGCTCTTTTTTAAAAGGGATATGAATAATCCTCGCCCTGAAGTTGTTGATGCGAACAGCCAATGCGGGTGGCCAAAGATTCGCAAGCGCCGCCGGCGCCATGATACAATCGTAACCCGGATAAGCCGCGATGATCGGAATATTGTATCTGTCGACCGCCTGCTCGATCTCAAAAGGAACCCAGTCGAGGTCAAAACGCGTCGTCGTCCCTATTATAAGCACCATGTTCTTTGAGTTTCGCAGCCGCTCTTGAAGTGACGCACGCAATGTCGCCCTCTTACTAGCGTCACGAACCGATGACGCTTTGTCGTGGCTGTTTACCATCGTGAAGTCATCGTCGCTCTTTTCGGTCCAAGCCTTCATCAAGTTGTAATACCTAATGTCCGAATCGATTGGGACATCAGTTCCATTCGCGTGGAATGCTACGTATGTGCCATTCCGGTATGCCACACGTTATTCCTCCCAGTGTGCCTTGACGTCACGAAGATCAAGGTCTTCATAGCGGTCCCGATGCAAGATGATCTTGATCTCCCGAGTCACTTGTTTTGCCTTGGACTCGGTAATCGCCGACAGAATGATGAGGTTGAGCAGATCGCGAGTTGGTAACCCGAGCCCCGACAACCCGCTACCAACAAGAGGAAGGATCAATGCCTTTCCGCCGGCTTCAATTCGCGCCCGCTGCCAAAGCTGATGAAGAGCAACCCACATCATCGTAACATCGCAATAGGCTTTACATGTTTCAGGGTCTGTTTTTGCGAATGCGAATGCGAGGTAATAATCTTCGTCAACTGTAATCATCGCACTTGTCCCAATTGGATAGCGCTTAGTCTTCCCTTCCACTTTCTGAACCTCTTTGCCCTCAATTTCTCGCAGTTGTTCATCCACCTGTTTGTCGAATGATTCCGAATGACCTCCGAAGCATTTCTTGAGGAATATTCCATGAAGACTAAGGTCGGAAACTGGTTTTCCGATCTTGCTATCGAAGAACTCATTGACTGCGATGACACGGATACCATCTTGTGCGAACAGGTCGCCAAAGAGCACGCCAATCGAAGTGTTGGTATTGGCCACTTTGATTTTGATTCGCGATGGCTTCCAGGCCTTTTTCAACCCGTAGCCGATACTCACTAAGATGACTATCGCGAACGCGAACGGCCCCTCGATTTTAACTCCAGGGATAAAATGGGTAACGCCTCTGACGATTGTGAAGAGGACGCTAAATGCCGTGAAACTGTAGGCGGCAGTTTTCCACGGATGACGGCGAATCCCGCGAAAAAGGTCTTTCAAAGATCGCATGGATTTCGGCCTGAAGGCTCGTTGTCAAGTTGCATCGAATTCAACCGGCGAGCAATTCGACGCAGCCAAACCTGAGACAAGTTTACCGGCAGGTGGTGCCCGATTGTAGCTCTGCTTGTAGCGTCGGGTGGTCCCTTGCGGTCCCTTGCGGCCCGGCCTGACCTAATCGTTTCCGCGGCCGATTCGCTAGATGCTTTCCGTAGCGAATTACTTGTTACGTTTTAAGTCCCTTGCGTCTGCCATTCCGCCACTCGGCCAATTTGTTCGCTCAACCCGACGTCTCCCAGAAGTCTACCCCAATGGAAATCGGCAACAAGCGGTGGACGCCGTCGGCTCAACTTCCTTCTATCGGCAACACTTGACACAATCTATCGATCACTGACTGGACTGGGCATATGCGCGCCGACATAATCGAAATGCCGCCGCAAACCGTCTGCCTCGCCCAGTCCCGCGGGCGTTCAATTAAACCATGCCCGATCAAATTCCTACAAACCAGCTTCGAGCCGCCGGCGCTGCCGGGCCCGCATCCCCCTACCGAATCTGGATCTGGCGCGGCCTCCTTGGCCTGTTTCTCGTTTATCTGCTGCTGCGCACCTGGCACATTCGGAACACTCCCTTCGAACCAGTCCATTGGGCTTTCCATAGCGAGCGCGAAGTTGTCGCCTGGCTGGGCGGCCTGGTCTGGCACGAGCTTCTCGTCTATGGCCTCTCACTGGTGCTCGGTCTGCTGACTCCTCCGGCCTTCGGGCTTGCGATGGCCCAGGAAGATCGTCGCCGGCGCTGGCTCAAGTGGGCCGGGTGGTGGAGCTTCGGATTGTTAACCATCTTCGTGTGTTTTGCGATCGCCCGTAGCGAAGTGCCGCCGGTTGGTTCGTTGATCGTGCCATTTGTGAGTTACTTGGTCGGGCTTCGCCTGAGTTCCGCCGCCATGCGCGGCGTTCGTCCGTTCGCTTGGGCCGCCGGACAATTGTTGGTGCTGTTTCTGCTGATCGCTGGCACGACGGTGGCGATGGCGCAAGACCGTTTCCGACGCTCCCTTGGACTTCGACACGACCGCGATGAGCATGGCCGAGAAACGGGAACTTGCCAAGCGCATTCGTGACACGCGCCCGCCGGAGGGCCAACCGCGATACGTGCATCTGGCCGACGCCGAAATCAATGCCCTGGTCAATTCCGTCCTTAGCCGCGGAAACATCGAGCACAAGGCCAGTGTGCATTTCGAACCCCAGGCGATTACCGCCCGGGCCTCGATGGCGCTGCCGCAGCGAATCGGAGAAGGCAAGTTCCTCAATGTTCAGATGACAGGCCGCCTCTCGATTGACGACGGCCGCCTGCGGCTAGGCATTCAACAGTTGCGATTGGGCCAGCTCGACGTGCCGCGGCCTCTGTTGGGAATGCTCTCGTCGTTCGTGTTCGCGCTGCTGGAAGACGATCCGCAAATTCGACGCATCGTCGATTCGGTCGACAAGATGGACACCGAAAAAGGAGCCGTCAATTTCGTCTTCCAATCCGACTCGATCAGCCGGCAGGTGGTGCCTTCGCTCGTGCAGCTCCTCTGGCGGCAGCCCGACGTGTCCTTCGAAACCAAGCTTTATTTGCAGCGCTTAATCGACGTCTACCACGGTCTTCCCGCGGACTCCGATCGAACCGGCTTGCTAACTAAAACCGCGTTCGCAATGGCGGCCGACCGCTCCCAGGAAAACGATCCGCAACTGGAAAATCGCGCCGCTGTCTTTGCCTTGGCCATCCTGATCGGACATCAAGATCTCGAAATGTTTGTCGGCGAACTGCTCGACGCCAATCAACGAGCCCAAGCGAGCAAGATCATGGGAACGGTCAAGCTCCGCGGCCGGCAAGATCTGGCCCGCCATTTTGCCGTCAGTGCCGCGCTCGTGCTTCTGTCGCGCGAGTCGATCAGCGATCGCATCGGAGTCTTGAAGGAAGAACTCGATTCCCAGGAAGGCGGGTCGGGCTTTTCGTTTGTCGATCTGCTCGCCGATTTCGCCGGAACTCGGTTCGCCATCATGGTCACCCGCGATACGGCAACCGCGCGGGCCATGCAAGCCAAATTGGCGCGCGGCTTCGACGTCGATGCCTTCTTCCCGAAATTCGACGGGCTGCCCGAAGACATTCCCGCCGACGTGTTGCAAAGCCGTTACGGCGGCGTCGGCGGCGCAGGTTATCAGGCGATCATCGCAGAGATGAATCGGCGGCTCGACGCGCTGCCAAAGTATTGACGCCTCTCGACGGCAACGGCGCGATTGCCGCCGCAATTTTGGCGTCGGGATTGCGTCGCAAAGCCGCGATTTTGGCTTGTTTTCCAGCCGCCCTAAGTAATTGCGTTGCGCCTCTGCCAAGCTAGACTTTAGGTGGAACAGTACCCCCCCTAATTCACCCGTCCGCTTAGAGGAGTTTTCACATGATCGGCGATATGAATCACGAACTGCAGCATGTCCGCAATCAATGGTGGGCCTTCCTGCTTCTGGGTCTGGCGCTGGTTGTCGTCGGCGCATTTTGCATCGCCGAGCCGCTGGTGCCCACGCTGGCTTCCGTCGTTGTGTTGGGCTTCTTGTTGCTGGCCGCCGGCATCATCCAAGTCGTCAGCTCCTTCTGGGCCGGCAAGTGGAGCGGCATGCTGCTGCACATGTTGATCGGCGTGCTGTACGCCGTCGTGGGATACATGATCATCGACGCGCCGGGCCTTTCGATGTTGCTGCTCACCAAGTTCATCGCCATCTTCCTGATCGTCACCGGCGTGTTCCGCATCGCCGCGGCCCTGTTCGTGCGCTTCCAGGATTGGGGTTGGGTCCTGCTCAACGGCGGCATTACGCTGCTGTTGGGGATCATCATCAATCGCCAATTGCCCGAAGCCGCCCTCTGGGTTATCGGCCTGTTCGTCGGCATCGAGTTGATCTTCAACGGCTGGGCTTGGGTGATGTTGGCCGTCGGCCTGCGTGCCGTCGCCAAAGCCCGCTAGTTCCAAAGATGGAATCGTGTTGTTGAGTGAAGCCACAGCCCCAGGCGCAGATGCGCCTGCGGCTGTGGCCGCTGGTAAGCGGAATACGTCGCCGCGGCGCCACGGTTAAGCAGTCGCACGACTGAATCGCGCCCCGCTTGCGCAGCTTTCGACAGGCTGCCACCCACGGCAGATTCGGGTAAACTGCATTACTTCGGCAGCGCCGCGTATTTTCGACGCTGCCAGGCCGCTTTCGAACGGCGGCTCAACCAGCAAATGCTGGTTGTACCGGCGGTGCTAGTCGCAAAGCTGATACCGAACTCGCCTGTCAACGCCGCAGTCGATCCATGTCCGATCCCATCACAACCAGCCGCCTTGCGAACACCGTGGCTCGCGAAATCTGCCGCGCATCCGTACGCTTCCAAAACGAATTTCGCGAGATCACCCAGCGGGGAAAACTCCGCTTTGAACAGCGCGACTGGGCCGGAATGCATGCCGACAGCGCGGCACGCTTGGACGTCTACAAGGGAGCCATCGACCAGGTGATTGATTGCACACGCACGTTGCTGGCCGATCGCACCTATACCCGTTCGGTTTGGGTCGCCATCAAAGCGGTGTACTCCGGCCTGATCGTAGACCGTGACGATTGGGAAATCGCGGAAACCTTTTTCAATTCGGTTACTCGCCGCATCTTCACCACCGTCGGCGTGGACGAGGAAATCGAATTCGTTCACAGCGACTATGACCGTCTTCCCGGCTCGGCCGACGGTTCCGTCGAACAATCGTTTGCCGCCGACGGCCCGCTAGCCGCCGTGGTGGAGAATGTGCTCCGGGCGCACAAGCTGGGCCTGGGAGAAAAAGAACTGCAACGTGAAAGCCGCATCGGCGCCGAGGAGATCCAGCGCCGCTTGACAGCACTCGGCCAGAGCGCCGACATCCAACGGATCGACATGATCAAGGCTCCTTTCTACCGCGGCGAACACCTGCATCTGATCGGACGCATGCTCATCGACGACCGGTTCGTCCCCCTGGTCATCTCGTTTTGTCATACCGAAACCGGTGTGTTTCTCGACTCCGTGCTCGTCGAGCAAGACGACGTCAGCCTGCTGTTTAGCTATACGCGGTCGTACTTTTTCGTCGACGTAGCTCGGCCTTCAGAGCTGGTTCGCTTCGTCAAAACCATCATTCCGCGAAACCTAGGGCCGAAATCTACATTTCGATCGGTTACAACAAACATGGCAAAACCGAATTGTACCGCCACGCGCTGCGCCATCTGGCCCGATCGTCCGACAAGTACCAATTGGCGCTCGGTCAACGCGGCATGGTGATGGCGGTGTTCACCATGCCCTCCTACCCCGTGGTGTTTAAGATCATCAAAGACGAGTTTGACTATCCCAAGTCCACCACGCGGCAAGCCGTCATCGACCGATATCATCTGGTGTTCCGCCACGATCGCGCCGGCCGACTGATCGACGCCCAGGAATACGAATACTTGACGCTCGAGCGGGCAAGATTCGACGATGATTTGCTCGCTGAATTGTTGCACGTCGCCCGCGAAGCGGTCAGCGTCGTCGGCGACCGCGTGGTGATCAAACACTGCTACGCCGAACGACGAGTGACTCCGCTCAACATATACCTTCACGAGGCCCCCGAAACGGCTGCCCGCGCCGCGGTAGTCGACTACGGCCAGGCGATCAGAGACCTGGCGCTGACAAATATTTTCCCCGGCGATTTGATGCTGAAAAATTTTGGCCTGACCCGTCAAAGCCGTGTCGTTTGTTACGACTACGACGAAGTTTGTTTGCTGACAGATTGCAAGATCCGCCGGCTGCCGGCCACCGACGACTACGACGAGGTCATGGCGGCAGAACCGTGGTTTGCCGTCGGCGAAAACGACATCTTCCCGGAAGAATTCGGCCACTTTCTCGGGTTCGAGCCGCCGCTGCGGGAAGTTTTTCTAGAACACCATTCCCCCTTGTTGAGCGTCGAATACTGGTGCAGCGTCCAACAGCAAATTCTTGCCGGCAAACTCTTTCACGTCCCACCGTTCGCAGGCGACAAGGGCATCCATCGGCCTGAGCTTCGTTTCCCCGCATCAACGCCATGATTGCCGCTTCCTGGTTGCGGCTGCTGGCGCGTGGTCTATATTTGACGTTCGCAGGGCCCTTGACGCCACCCTGAAACAACAGTTGCTTCGTCCATCGATTCATGCGCATCTTTGTGCTGGGAACATATTCGGGCATCAACGGGTTTCTTGGCACGCGCGCCTCGATCATGCTCGACGTGGTGTTTCTGGCCATGTTCCTGCTGCTTCCCCTTCTCGCCTGGAGCATTTGGCAGGTCCGCTACCGCCGGCGCTACACGTTGCACAAATTTACGAACCTGTCGATCGCCGCAATTTTGCTCGTTGCCGTCCTGACGTTTGAAATCGACATGCAATTCATCAGCGGCTGGCGCGAGCGAGCCTCTGCGTCGCCCTATTGGCCCGCCGGCGTGATGGCCAGCCTATACGTGCACTTGGTGTTTTCCATTTCCACAACGCTGCTGTGGATCTATGTCGTCGCCGGCGCACTGCGAAACATCCCCGTGCCCCCCGGTCCGTCGCCTTATAGCCGCCGCCACATGTTTTGGGCGCGCCTGGCCGCCATCGATCTAGCGCTCACGGCAATCACCGGCTGGATTTTCTATTGCCTGGCGTTCGTGGCTGGTTGAGTGTTGCCCTCACACACTGTGCTGCGGATGCAACCGCTCCCCCGGCTCGGCCGCCGCCACACGGTTGATCGCGTTCAAAAACGCCAGCGCGCTGGCCTCAACGCTGTCGGTCGAAACGCCGCGGCCACGATACACCTGGCCGTTGTGCTCGACCTCAACGTTCACTTCGCCCATCGCATCCTTGCCGACTGTCACCGAATGCACGCGAAAATCACGGCAGCTCACCGTGACCCCGGTAATCTTTTCAATCGCCAGGAAGATCGCGTCCACCGGGCCATCGCCGGCGGTCATCTGCTCGGTGAACTCCTTGTCCCCCTTCTTCAGCGTCAGCCGCACCTTCGGCTTCCCGGCCGTGCCGCAGGCAACTTCGTACGAAGCCATGGTCCACGTTTCGTGCACCTCCAGAATCTGATGCTCGCACAGCGCGGCAATATCGCCGTCGTAAACTTCCTTTTTCTTGTCGGCCAGTTGCTTGAATTGTTCGAACACAACTTGCAATTGCTCGCCGGTCAGGTGATAGCCCAAGGCGCGCGCCCGATCCGCCAATGCCGCACGGCCGCTGTGTTTACCCATCACCAGATCCGTCTTCGACAGTCCCACATCCTCGGGTCGCATGATCTCGTATGTCCGCGGCTCCTTGAGCATGCCGTCTTGATGGATGCCCGCCTCGTGGGCAAACGCATTGCGCCCGACAATGGCCTTGTTGCGCTGAACCTGCATGCCCGTGATGCTGGAAACCAGTCGGCTGGTGGGCACCAAGCGCTCTGTGTGGATGCGCGTATCGCAGTGATAATAATCCTGCCGCGTGCGCAGCGCCATCACGGCTTCTTCCAGCGAGCAATTGCCCGCCCGTTCGCCAATGCCATTGATCGTGCATTCGATCTGCCCGGCGCCGTTTTCCACTCCGGCCAGACTATTGGCTACGGCTAGTCCCAAATCGTTGTGGCAATGCACGCTGATCACAGCCTTGTCGATATTCGGCACGCGCTCTTTGAGCGTGCGGATCACATGGCCGTAATGAGCCGGCGTGGCATAGCCCACCGTGTCGGGAATATTCACCGTCGTGGCCCCGGCGGTGATGGCCGCTTCGACCACGTGGCACAGGAAATCGATCTCGGTGCGTGCGGCATCCTCCGGTGAAAACTCCACATTATCACAATACCCCACGGCGCGCTTCACCCCGGAGATTGCGCGCCGAATGATCTCTTCCTTGTCCATCTTCAGCTTGAATTCACGATGGATCGCGCTGGTGGCCAGAAACACGTGAATCCGCGCGTCCGGCGCGCCCTTCAGCGCTTCCCACGCCCGATCGATGTCGGCGTCGTTGCAGCGCGCCAGCCCGCAAATCGTCGAGCCGCGAATGTTAGCCGCAATTTGCCGCACGGCTTCGAAATCGCCCGGCGAGGCGATCGGAAAACCCGCCTCGATGATGTCCACACCCAAATCCGCCAACGCCTGCGCAATCTCCAGCTTTTCGGGAATGTTCATGCTCGCGCCGGGCGATTGCTCACCGTCGCGCAGCGTCGTGTCGAAAATCCGAACCATCCGCGGCGTAGCCATGGCAATATCTCCGCTTACATCTCCAAAAAATCCAACAAAAAAACCCCAAGGCCCATTCAGGCCTTGGGGTTCATCAGTTTCAGTTAAGTACAGACGAACCTCACGGCCTGCTAGGGGCAAGCAACAACAAGCCCAACAATTGCAGTCGCAGGTTAGTCATGAACAAGAATCCGCTTCGAGTAAAATCCGGTTTCTACCCTACTCGGCAGTCCCCTACTCGCAACTTTAGATGACACGCAAGCATGGGTCAAGTCTGCTGGCGGGTCACTGCGTTTTGTGTAGGTTACCGCCGCTGCGGCGCGAACAGCCCTTTAGACGCCGCAACTTGCCCCGCAGGTTCGCGCTGGCGGCAGATTATTGCACGACTGCGGGCGAAGTAATCGGTCCGCAATCCATCGAGGCGTATCTTGAGTCGCCCACTGGTTTTGCGTACTATTCCAGCCCCGCAAACTCGTCGTGACCCAGCCGTTCCGAAAACGGTGCGTTTCACCATGCGCAAATTTCGCGCGCGTTGTGAAACTTCCTAATTCCTACTTCCTAATTCCTACGTTCACTTCCCCCTTGTCCACTGCTCCCATGGAATACGATCACGTTCGCTGCACGCGCCGCTGCGCCGTGACCGACCGCGAATTCGCGCCGGGCGAAGTGTTCTATTCCGTGCTCACCGCCGAAAAAGGAAAGCTCGTCCGCCACGACTACTCCACCGACGCCTGGAAAGGCCCGCCCGAGGGTGTCGTCGGCTGGTGGAAATCGCATTTGCCGACGCACGATCCCAAGCGCGTCCACTGGGCCCCCAACGACGTCATGCTCGATCTGCTGGAGCAACTGGCCGACGATCCGGCGCATGCCGAAATGCGCTACGTCCTGGCCCTGTTGCTCGTGCGTCGCAGGGTCTGCCGGCTGGAGGAAACCCAACGTGACGAGCAAAACCACGAATCCCTGCTTCTGTTCTGCCCGCGTCGCGAAACCGAATACAAAGTCCCCGTCGCCATGCCTGACGACGAACGTGTGAAGCAAATCCAAGACGAGTTGGCAAAATTATTGTTCGCTGCCTGATCCGGGAGGGCGAGGCTCCCGCCGAGCCTGGCCACCGTTTCAAGTTCCTTGTTTCAGGTTTCAGGTTGAAGAAAAAAAGAGAATTCAGATGTCCGCGTGCGACAACTTGAAACATGAAACCGGGAACCTGACGTCGAGGTTCTTCGTGATCGCGTTGGCGCTGTTTTGCGCCGCTGGCGCCAACTGCCGCCAATACACCCGCCAATTCACCCAGCCCCGCACCCTGCCCCCCTCCGCCACGCTCGAACAAGTAATGAACGTCGTCAACGACAACACCGCCCGCGTGCAGTCGCTGCAATCAACCCAAGCCTCGCTCAGCGTTCCCGGCGCCCCTTCGCTGCGCGCTAATGTGGCCCTGCAATCACCGCAGCGCTTGAGGCTGCGCGCCGATGCTCCCCTGGGCGGCGGTCCGGAATTGGATCTGGGCGCCAACGAAGACGTGTTCTGGCTCTGGGTGCGTCGCAATCAGCCGCCCGCTTTGTTCTTCTGCCGTCGCGACCAGTTCGCAACGTCCTCGGCGCGGCAGATCATTCCCGTCGAACCCGAGTGGCTGATCGAAGCCGTCGGCTTAACGAGGTTCGACCCCATGGAAGCCCACGAAGGCCCCAAACCGGTCGGCGGCGGCCGTGTCGAAATCCGCACTCACAGGCCCGGCCCCATGGGCGACATGACCAAAATCACTATCTTGGACGCCTGGGACGGCACCGTGCTGGAACAGCATCTCTACGATGCCCAGGGGCAGCGCATCGCCACCGCCATCACCAGCAAATACAAGCGCGATCCCAACTCCGGCGCCGCCCTGCCCCGTTCGATCGAAGTACAGTGGCCCACCGCCAGCATGTCCTTCCATCTCGACGTCACCGATTGGCAGGTTAACGCCATCCCCGCCGATAATCTCCTGCTGTGGGCCAAGCCCGACTACCCGGGCTATCCCAACGTCGATTTGGCCGATCCAAACTTGCGTTTCACGGTTCCCGCCGGGGCTGTTCCCGCCGCCTCCACGACAGGCCCCTCGAATCTGTCGGGGGGATTAGTCGCCCCGCTTCCCGCGACTCAGCCGACTGTGGTCTATCCGACGACGCCCCAATACCCGGCCGCCGTCGTGCCGCCCCGCTAGCCGAATCTAGATAGCCCGACTGTGTCAGTCGGGCTCGATGCTATGCGTTGCCGCGAGTTGCCCCAACCACATTCGACAAGTCGGTCATTACCCGGTCCCAACGATCCTGGCCCAAGTGCCGCCGCAACAGATCCTGTGCTTCTTCCCAATATGGGACGGCGTTCTTCAGCGCTTCCTGCCCGGCCGCGGTGATCTCCACCGACTTGCCCCCGCGCCCGATCTTGCCGGTCACCTTCAGCAGTCCCTGCGCGACCAGCGGCTGCAAGTTCCGCGTGATTGTCGAGCGATCCATCACCAGTTCGCGCGCCAGTCGAGCAAAGCCGCAAGTTCCCAAAACCTGGCTGGCCACCAGTATCACCACCTGCGTGGAGCGCAGGCCGACGGGCGCCAGAATCTGATCGTATAACTGCGTCACGCTGCGCGACGCCTTGCGAAATTGGAAGCATGCGCAGCTACTGGCCATTTCGCTGAACTTGGCCATGTCGAGCTGAGATTGTGAATCGCGCCTGAGTACCATCTCTTTAAGAGTAAACCGTCATCAGTCCGACAGCAAGCGATCGTAATCCGAAGTTAATAATACCCGCCTGCGGCTCACCCATAGGCAGGAGAAATTCAGCCTGCCCGGCGCAGCGATCAGCGCATCGACGATCCGCGCACTTCCGGCAAATTGAGGCGAAAACCTCGCGCGCCACGCGAATTTGAAAGCGCTAAAAAATTGTTCAAGCGCCGAAGCGCGCAACACGAGCCGGTCGAACAAGAGGACAGAACGTTAAACGCGCCGCAGGGCCAGGATAATCTTTAGCTGCGCGTCGTCTGTCCCCTTGTTCGACAGGCCGACATTGCGGAGACATTGTCGGTGTCAGAATTCTCCCCATCAACTCGCAGGAAGACCTACGAGTTGTATATGCACAATTTACACCCCTGTCAAGCATTTCGTTACTAAACCTCGTGGATGCCAGATAGCCGGAGGTCAACGACCTCCTGAGGCGCGCCAAAGAACTACCCACTCCCCAACCGCGCGGCGATCGCTGGCGCTAGAATCCCCCGCTGGCGCTACTTCACCCCGGCACGCCGCATCTTCTCTCGGGCCCGCGATAGCGTCGGCCCAATGCTGTTTTCCGGCATGCCCACCAAAGAGCTGATTTCCTGATAGCTCTTGCCTTCCAGGTGGTACATCCGCACCACCACGGCTTCGGTCCCTTCCAGTTCTTCCAGCAACCGAGCCACTTCGTCCCGGTCGCTCACGCGCAGTTCCTGCTCCGTTTCGCCGGCCCCGGCCGCCTGCATCGCCCCTTCGCCGGCGCTAGTCGCCAAATTCGCGGCGCTTTTGCGCTTGTTCAAATGCTGCACCACCACCCGCCGCGTCACCACGGTCAGATACGTGGCCAGGCTCGCTTCCCCGCGGAAATTGCGCAGCACGGCGAAATTGTCTTTGATGATGGCCAGGAAAACATCGGCCGCCAGATCTTCGCGATCGTCGTGCGTGAGCCGCATCGAACGGCTCTCGGCCGAATGATCGACCACGTGCAGCACCAAACCCATGAATCGATCAACGAAATCCTCCCAGGCGCGAGGCGCGCCATCCAGACACCTGCTCAACAGGTTGCGATCGATTTCAGAAAGTGCCACGGCACCTACCCTTTGCGCCCACACGCTCCTGCGCCTGGCGATTCCCGCCGGCGCGCACTCCGCGCCGGCCATCCCCGACGCAGCCCGCTCCTAGGCGGATGCCACCTCCTGGCGGCAGGAATCGGATGTCCTGCGTGCGTCTCCGACAAGTGGCCCAAAGAGTTTTTGGCACGCGGAAAACCCATTTCAACCTTGATTTTACGTCCCCCATCTACTCGAAGCAAGGCGAGTGCTCGCCCCAACATACGGCCGCCAGCCACGCTCCGTACCGATTACGTATTCGTCACGGTCGGCCCGTTATTCGTCATCTTCGGCCATCCGCTCAATTTCACTTTGCCAGGCTGCCGATGCCAGTGCCGGCCTGCAGGCAGTTGGCAAATGGCGGTCTGGTTGCGGATTAGAATGCCCCATGACAGCCGCTTGAATGCGCGCCGCCAGCGGGTTGACACTGCCTTTACCCCCTACTACGATTGCGCAATCGCCTGGTTAAACCGCTGAACTCGTTTTCCGGCAAGCAGTTGCCACGTTAGCGGCGTCAGGCCCGCCAACAGCGCATTCGCGAAAGGAGTTTTGGTTCCATGACTCACGTTGTTGCCGAGCCGTGCTTCGGTTGCAAATACACCGACTGCGTGGTGGTCTGCCCTGTCGAGTGCTTCTACGAAGGGGAAAAAATCCTCTACATCCACCCCGACGAATGCATCGACTGCGAAGCCTGCGTACCCGAGTGCCCGGTCGAAGCCATCTTCCACGAAGACAATCTCCCCGAACAGTGGAAAGACTTCACCGCCCTGAACGCCGAAATGGCCCCCCAGTGCCCGGTCATCACCGAGAAAAAAGAACCGCTGGCGAAGGACGGAAAATAACCCGCCCCCCATTTCCTCTCCGCGTCACATAAAAACAACAAGCCCAGGGGTTGCACCCCCTGGGCTTGCTTTTTGCGCTATTTCAACTGCGCCTACTTCAAATCCACCGTCCAGTACGCACTGTCGACAAACGTCTTCCAGCTCTCGTACTTCGGATTATCCAGCTTCACGCTCAATAGCGGGCTGCGCTTCGGTTTGACCGGCGGCCGGATCAGCTTCATGTGCGCTTCCTGGGGCGTTCGGCCGCCTTTACGCACATTGCACGCCACGCAGGCGCACACCATGTTTTCCCAGCTCGTCTCGCCGCCGCGGCTGCGCGGCACGACGTGATCCAAGCTCAGTTCGCTCGTGGGAAAGGTCTTGCCGCAGTACTGGCAATGGTTGCCGTCGCGGGCAAACAGGTTGCGGCGGTTAAACCGCAGCGTCTGCCGCGGCACCCGATCGTAAAACAAAAGACGGATGACCCGCGGGGCCTGCAGCTCGAAATTGATGCCCCGAATCCAATCTTCGTGTTGCTGCTTATACGAGGCCCGCAGGGCGCTGATTTCCCGCCACGATTCGAAGTTGTAGTTGGCGTACTGGCCTTCCTCGAAGTGGATCACTTCGGCCAGTTCCCGGAACAAAAGGCCGACCGCCCGGCGCACGTTGACCACATGCACCGCCATGTAAAAACGGTTCAGCACCAATACGCTGGAACTCAGGGCACTAGGCATCGTCGCTGTCATGCATTGCCTCCGCGCACACTGCCTGCCTATACCATCCCCGCCGCAAGGCTAGCATTTCCTCCCCCGCATCGGCCCGCGTTTTTTTTGGGCCTGTTGCCGCCCTTGCCGCCCGCGTGCGCCTCAAACTATCACTCTTGCCGATTGTAATCACCAGGTGCCAAACAAGCCAGCCTGCTCTTGCGGTGCAAGCTGCCTGGATAGCCCCGGTTTTTCAATTATGCCCGCGCCAGGACACCGTGCCGCCCGTGCGCGCGCAGGGGTTCGAACTTTTGGCTGGCCGTCAAGTGCCCACCGGATTGATAGGACCGTTGGCGGCCCGAAATGTTCAATTTTGCAATCCCGTCGCAGGTGCAATTTTCAGTTTCATATCGGCTCTTTTGGCATCGAAAAATAATTGCGCATGTATGCAATTAAGCCTGTGTCAAGAGTCTGAAAGAAAAGTTTTTTGTTCTTTTATCCACCTCTTTCCTCCACCAAAAATTTCTCGTAGTTGTAGTTGCAGCGGCGCGCGCCGGGGCAGTAGGATGGTATTTAGTGATGCAGCAACGAGCGTCGTGGGATCGACGTTCACCCTCCAAACCTTCGTGGGGAAAAGTCTGATGATTCATCACTCGTGTGATCTCTGCAAGCGCTTGATCGACTCGGAACAGGATGTGCGCTATGCCGTGAAAATTGAAGTGTATGCCGCCCTGGATCCGGCCAATGAAGAACCGGACGACGATCGCGATGGATTGCAGGAAATCCAAGAGATGCTCGAGCGCATGGACGATGCCACGAGCCAGCAAGTTGCCGAAGACGAAGTCTATCAGCAACTCCGCTTCGATTTGTGTGCCGATTGCCGCAAAAAATTCCTCAAGCATCCGCTAGGACGCGAAGCGGCCAAACAATTCGATTTCAGCCAGAATTGATGACGCTTTGTCAGTCGCCCTAGGCCTGGGTGGCACGCCCTGAGTCTCTGCGAAGGGCGTGTTCGCCGCGCCGGTTGTGAGTCTCCATCGGTGCAGCTAAAATCGTTCCGATGAGCACCACGCTGAAAATCGCCACGATCCCCGGCGACGGCACCGGCCCGGAAGTCACTGCCGAAGCGCTCAAAGTTCTCAAAGCCGTCGCTCCGCTGGAAAACTTCAAGTTCGAAACGACCAATTTCGATTGGGGCTGCCAGCGCTATCTGCGCACCGGCGAAACCCTCCCCAAAGGCGGCGCCGACGAACTGCGAAAATTCGACGCCATGTACTTCGGCGCCGTCGGCCATCCCGACGTGACGCCGGGCATCATCGAAAAAGGCCTGCTCCTGGAACTGCGCTTCCAGCTCGATCAATACATCAATCTCCGCCCCGTGCAATTGTTCCCCGGCGTCGAAACGCCCCTGGCCGGCAAAACGCCCAAAGACATCGACTTCGTCGTCGTGCGCGAAAACACCGAAGACCTCTACTGCGGCGTCGGCGGCTTCCTCAAAAAAAACACCCCCGACGAAGTGGCCACGCAGGACGGCCATTTATACCCGCAAGGGCTGCGAGCGCTGCATCCGCTGGGCGTTCGAATACACCCGCAAGCGCAACAATCCCAAGGGCAAGATGCTCACGCTGGTCGCCAAGACCAACGTGCTTACCTTCGGCCACGACCTCTGGTGGCGCACGTTCCAGGATGTCGCCAAAGAACTATCCCGACGTGAAGGCCGACTACAACCACGTCGATGCCTGCTGCATGTGGATGGTCAAGAACCCCGGAATATTACGACGTGATCGTCACCACCAACATGTTCGGCGACATCATCACCGATCTGGGCGCGATGATCCAAGGGGGCCTCGGCGTCGCCGCCGGCGGCAACATCAACCCCGACCCCGGCGGCGTCAGCATGTTCGAACCGATGGGGGGCAGCGCCCCGAAATACACCGGCCAGAACGTCATCAACCCCATCGCCGCCATCGGCGCCATGGCCATGCTGCTGGAACACAGCGGCCAACCCAAAGCCGGCCGCGCGCATCATGAAAGCCGTCAAGCAAGTCACCGGCACGAAAATGAAAAGCCAGGCCGCCGGCAAAATGGGCCACAGCACCAGCCAAGTCGGCGACCTCGTCTGCGAAGCAATCGTCGCCGAAAAATAAAATTGTTCCTTGTCTGCCCTTCTCCTCTTCTCCCCCTCTCCTCTTCTCCTCTTCTGGCAACCATACCACCACGCGTTCCATCTCACTTCGGCGGCACCGGCAGCGCAATCTGACCGCCCGTTGTCCCCCCCGCCGCTTGCAAATCGCGGTAGGCTTTCAGCAGGCCGAACGTCTCTTGAAACTCCGGCCGCGTCGTCAGTGGCCGATAACGCGCATCGTTGGCCACCACCTTAAATCGCTCCACCGCCGCGGCAATCTCCTGCGGCGCAGCCGGCTGGCCTGGATTGTAAACCTGCGCCGGCAGCGCCAAATACTTTTGCCAACTCGGATCGACGCGCGCCGACAATCGCTGCGATGAATCCGCCAGCCGCGCACGAATCGCTTCCATGTCGGCCGGCAACTGAGCGGTGGCGATCGCCGGCGGCCCCGCCGCCGCAAGCGGAGCGGTCACGGTTGTCCCGCCCCCCGGCGGCGCCGGCCCTGGTCCCGAGTAGGCCGCGATCGTGGTCAACAACTGCACTGCCGAAGGGGGCAACTGCGGCGCTTGTCCCGGCGGCAAATCCTGCTGCAGAATTCCCGTGCCGCGGTAATAAGCCGCCGTCGCGGCGTTATCCATCGACACCTGCGAACCATCGAGCACCGCCCCGGCAAACAATCCGCGGCTCCGCGAATAAGAATAAATCTCCGCCTTGAATTGCAAATCGGTCGAAGCCGAGGCGTCACGCCCCACAGGCCCCGCCGCCGCCGACACGTCGCCGCCAATCGTGAACTTGCCGTTGATCAATCCCTGGATGCTCTTTTTCGTTTTGAACACCAGAATCACGTCGGTCGCCTGAATGCCGATCTGCCAGCCAATGCTGCCGCCGGTGATCGAAATAAAACTCGGCGCCCGCCAATTTCCGTTTTCGTCGCGCACGACCAACACTCCGCGGCCATGCTTCACGCCGATCACAAATCCGCCTTTGAGCATGCCTGGGCAAATGATGATTCCCTTGGCATCGCGGAAAAGCGCCACGGGAATCGCTTGCGCGGCGCAGCCATAATCTCGTTGAGCACCACCGTCGCCGATTCAACAATCGCCGCTTCCTCGTTAGGCGCCACCATCGGCCCCGGTTGCACATATTGAGCCGGAACCGGCTGCACATACTGCGTCGGCGCCGGCTGCGCTGAGGGCTGCCCCGGCTGGACGTACGGTTGCTGCCCGGGCTGCAGGTACTGGGCTTCTACGGATGTCGAAAGCGCCGGTCCAAAGCCCATCGCCAAAACAACCGTCGTCGTGCTGAATATTCTCATGGCCGCCGTGCCTGGATGAATTCCGCAATCAATCGATAGCCGATGCAAATGCGTTGCCAGTCTACCCCTTGCTGCATTTTGGCCACAACGCCGGTTTCAATGCGGAATCGTTCGCGGCAATTCAATTCCGCACCAAGTTTCCCCATGACTTACAGTTGAGGTGAAGGCATTCCCTCGAACCGCCCCACCCACCATAGGAAATACCCATGCGATCCATTCTGCTGCTATCGGCCGTAATCTTCTGCGTGGCCGCCGTTTCCCGCGCCGCCGACGAAACCAAATCGACGCAACAAGCCGACGCGAAAACAAATCTCACCGCGCCCAAATCGCCCAACGCGCAAACTCAAGCCAATGCCGACACCCAGAAGCCGCGCATCGTCTTCGACGGCGAAACTTTCATCTTCGCCTGGGACGGCGCCAGCGAAACGGTGAAGATCAAGGAATTCCTGCCCGCCGGTCAGACCTTCGACCGCTGGACCAGGCTCGTGGCCATCAACGAATATCCCAATATCGACGACCCGCGCGAGTTCGCCCAGGTCATGCTCAACACCCTGAAGCAGCACAACCCCAAGGCCGGAGCCCAACTCCAGGCCAACGATAAAACCGGCGAAGTGGTCCTCGATTTCGTCACCTGGCCGGAAGACAAATCGTATGTCGAGTTCGACGCCTTCAAGTTCCACCGCATGGAAGGGGGCGGCATCATCGGCGAGCAATTCGCCCAGCGCGCCTATTCCGCCGAAGACCAAATCAAGCTGCTCGACAACCTGGCCGAATTGAAAAAGCGCGTTCTGCCCGAACTCGCCGAGCGCGGCTTGCCCCTCAGCGACACGCAATAGCCTCTACCGCCACTTAAACCACCGCAAGGCCAGCGCGAAGGTGACGACGGCCCACGCCGCCATCATCCCGATGCGCTGCCATTGCGAAACAAACGTGGCCCCTTCCAGCATCACCGCGCGCAAAGCGTCAATCAAAAGCGTCAGCGGCAGCGGCCGGATCAGCGGCTGCGCCATCGCCGGGAATCGCTCCGCCGAGAAAAAGATTCCTGACAGAATCCACATCGGCAACTGCACCACGTTCATCAGGCCCGTGACCATCTCGATCGTGTTGGCGCGGCTGGCAATCAATAGCCCCAAACCCGAAAACATCACCGCCCCCAACAAAATCAAAAATGCCACCGTCCATGCGCTCCCCTGATTCACCACGCCAAACGCATACCGCGCAAACACCAACAGCAGCAACACCTCGGGCACCATGAACAGCATTCGGCTGAGCATGATGCCCGACAGAAAGTGCCATTTCTTCATCGGCGTGGCCAGAAAGCGCTTGAGCAGTTTGCGAATGCGCATATCGACGGTCACAAACCCCACGCCCCACATCCCGCCCCCCATCAAGCTCATTCCCAACAGTCCCGGCACGAGAAAATCGATGTAGCGGCCCCCCGGCTCGTCGATCGCAACCTGCGTGACCGGCACGACATCTTTGCGCCCGCCGCCCGCTGCAACTGATCGTCCACGGCATTGCGCCAGAACGCTTTGCGGCCGCGTCGGATCGAAAAGATATTCGTACCGCGGCGGCGGGTTTTCCGTCTGCCCCGGCACGGGAATCGAAAGCGATTCCCGATCGTCCACCACGCCCGGCGCCACCACGACGTCGGTCTTGCCCGTGCGTAGCCGCAATCGCGCCTCGCTGTTCGGATTCGCCTTGGCTTTGAATCGCTCAGGAGTGGCCGAAGCCTCCAGCGCTTTCACGGTCGCCGCCGCCTGCGGGCCATCGACCACGTCGACCACGATCTGCTCGACCGGCTGATTGCGAAACGCAATGCCCAGCGCCACCACCATCAGCACCGGAAATCCATACACCCAGAAAATCGCTTCCGGCTCGCGGAAAAATTCCCGCAGCCGCGAAACAATCAATTCCTTCAGCGGCGAATAATGTCGCTCAACCGTCATTGGTCATTGGTCATTGGTCATTGGTCATTCATTCTGATCTGCGTTCATCCGAGTTCATCTGCGTTCATCTGTGTTCTCTAGGCTCAGCTATTCGTTGAGTTGTCCGCCTCCGTCAAATGCCGCCCGGCCAGCTTCACGAACACATCTTCCAAGCTGGCGTGCCGTGTCGTCAGCCCCGTCAGCGGCGCAGCCCAGCTTTTCTAATCGCGCCAGTAGCGCCGGCAGCGCCACGTGCGGCTCGCGCACCGACAAACAAATGTTGCCGTTCTCGCTGTGGGCCGAAGTAACGGCCGGCAAATCGGCAAAGCTTTCCGGCGCCAGTGCGGATGAGCCGGCCGTGAATTCGATCACGTGATCGCCCCCCAGCGTGGCGATCAGCTCCTGCGGTGTCCCCAGGGCAATGATCCGCCCCTGGTCCACGATCGCCACCCGATCGCACAACCGCTCCGCCTCGTCCATGTAGTGCGTAGTCAACAGCACCGTGCGACCCCGCTGGCGAAACTCGCGAATGATCTCCCACAGTTGCCGCCGCGATTGCGGATCCAGCCCCGTGGTCGGCTCATCCAAAAACAAAAGTTCCGGATCCCCCACCAGCGCGCACGCCACCGCCAGCCGCTGCTTCTGCCCGCCCGATAGATTTCGCACCCAAGACTTTGCTTTCTCCTCCAGCGACACGCGAGCCATCACTTCTTCCGGCTCCACGCCGCGGCGATAAAAGCTGCGAAACAGCGTCAGCGTTTCTCGCACGCTCAGTTTTTCCGACAAGCGCGTTTCCTGCAGCGAGATGCCGATCCGCTGGCGAATTTCATCGTCGTTCCGCCCCCAGCAGTAACCGAGCACCTCAACCTCGCCGGAAGTGGCGTCCAACAGCCCCTCGATGATTTCAATCGTCGTCGTTTTCCCCGCACCATTGGGCCCCAGCAGTCCAAAGCACTCCCCCTGCTCCACGGCGAGGTCCAACCCGCGCACCGCATCCACCGGCGGCTTGGCCTCGTAACGCTTCGTCAGGTTTTTGCATTGAATCGCAAGCATCGTCAGCGGATGATAATTGCAATGGACCAAAAGCACTAGCCGCAGGACATATCCCCGTACACAATGTTCGCTGCCGTCGCATTCCCCATTCCCCATTCCGCACTCCGAACTCCGCACTTCCGCCGGCATGCTCATCGGCCCCGTCTTCACTCGCGAATTCGTCACCGCCCCGCGCCGCTTGCGCTTTTACATCGCCCCGGCCGTGTACGTGGGCGGATTGCTCATCCTCGCTTCGACCGCCTGGCTATTGCTCACCGGCACCCAGCAGATTCGAAACGTGGGTGACACGGCCCGCTTCGGCGCCACGCTGTTTCAATTCCTTGCGCCGCTGCAATTGGTGTTGACCATTTTTTTCTCGGCAGTCGCCGCGGCGACCGCCGTGGCGCAGGAAAAAGATCGCCGCACGTTGATCCTCCTGCTGCTCACCAATCTTTCCAATACCGAGCTGGTCCTCGGCAAACTGCTGGCCAGCTTGCTCAACGTGCTCTTGCTCTTGGCGGCGGCCGTCCCCTTCTTCATGCTCACGGCTCTCCTGGGCGGTGTTTCTTTTCACCAGATTCTTAACGTCTTCGCCGTCACCGTAATCAGCGCGATCGCCGCCGGCAGTCTCGGCTCGACCATCGCCCTGTGGCGCGAAAAAACATTTCAATCCCTGGCACTCACCGCCTTGGTGCTGGGCATCCTGGCCGCTTGGGAAGTGCTCGTTGCCGCCGGCGTCATCCACGGCTCTTGGCGAGGCGTGCCGCTTTCGCGCTGGATGTCGGGATTGAGCCCCTGGCACGCCGTGCTCTCCGCCGCCCAACCCCACATTGCCGCCGGCCACCTCCCCTGGTTTGGCTCGGCCGTGCGTTTGTACTTTGCGACGGCAGCCCTGTTCGCACTCGTCGTGAACCTGATCGCCATCGGCCGGGTGCGCGTCTGGAATCCCTCGCGCGAAGCCCGCCCGCGCACCGAAGAAGCCGATGAATTCCGCACCGCCGAATCCTCGGCCGCCGCCCCCTCGGTCCATGCCGCCCCCGGCCGCGCCCGACGCGTGTGGGATAATCCTATCCTCTGGCGCGAAGTGCGCACCTGGGCCTACGGCCGCAAAGTGCTGGTGGTGCGGTTGGTGTATCTGGCGCTGTGCGCGATGGCGGCCGTCGGCATTCACGCCGCCGTATCCAGTGAAACCGCGGCCCACGGCAACTTGCCCATCGTCGTCGCCCCCTTCTTCGTGCTCAGCCTCGTGCTGCTCAATGCGCTGGCCGTCACGTCGATCACCACCGAACGCGACCTGGGCGCGCTGGACCTGCTGTTGGTGACCGACCTCACCCCCTCCGAATTCATCTTCGGCAAGCTCTGGGGCGTGTTCTACGTCGCCAAGGAAATGCTGCTGCTGCCCCTGGCCCTGTGCATTTATCTCTGTTGGGCCGGCGCCATCACTCTGGAAAATTTGCTCTACATTGTCGGCGGACTGATCGTGATGGACGTGTTCGTCACCACCTTGGGCATCCATGCCGGCTTGGCCTACACCAACAGCCGCACCGCCGTGGCCGTCAGCCTCGGCACCGTGTTCTTCCTGTTCGTCGGCGTAGCCGCCTGCATGCGCATCATGATCTCCTTCAGCGGCTCCTTCCAACTGCAACTGGCGCCGTTTCTGGCGTTCATGTTCGGCGGCAGCACGGGACTGTTCGTCGCCCTGGGCGCGCGCAATCCGTCGCAAGCCATCGGTCTGGCTTCGTTACTTCTGCCGGTGCTCACCTTCGTGGCCATCACCGGTTTCTTGCAGGGAGAAACCCTGGGAGTGTTCCTGGTCGTGGCCTTCACCTACGGCCTGACCACCACCGCCATGCTCGTGCCGGCCATCTCAGAATTCGACGTCGCCACCGGAAGAACAACAGAATGACCAATGACCAAATCCCAATGACCAATCTCTTAGGGTCACCAACAACTCATTGGTCATTGGTGCTTGGTCATTGGTGCTTTACTTTTTATACCCCAGCGACTTCATCACAAACAACATTTCCTCGTATGTGATGAACCGCCGGCGGTGCGCCAGCTTGTACTGGTCGATCGCCAGCGCCAGCTCGTGGGCATCCGGCGACAAGCCTTCATGGCTATTGGTGAATTGACGGCGCTCCCGATTGCCGCGCGATTCGCCCTCGGCGCTGCGACGGTCGACAAAGGCTTCCTGATCCATGGTTTCCAGGACGATGTTGGTCATTAGGAGCGCTCCGAAAATACTCAAGAAAAAAAGGTCGCACGGTCCTTACAAATCTAGGTCGCTCACCTCCAGACGCAACCAAACCAGGGTACGAAAATAACGATTGTTCCGATTTTCTGCCGTTGGCCACCCCCTTCCCCCTTCCGCTAATTCCTACTTCCTAAATCCCACTTCCTACTTCCCTCTCACGGCAGCACCGTCGAAAGCGGCCGCGAAGCCACCTCGATCTGTTCCCGCACAGCCTGGCTCGGAGCGTAATTCGGATCCATCGACAGTGCCTGCTGAATCGTCCGATCGGCCTCGGCCGGCTTCCCCGCCGCCAACTGCGATTGCCCCAGCCGGCACAGCAATTCGGGACTCGGCGAGCCGTGCTCCAGCGCCAGGGCAAACGCATCGACTGCATCGCTGTGCCGCCCTAGCGCCGCCAGCGCCATGCCTTGCAAATACAGCACCTGCTGAGGTTCTTCCCCGGGGCCGTACGTATCGCGCAGCGCAATCAGCGTCGACAGCGCGCGCTGCGGCCGGCCCAACCGGCGGTAAACCTCCGCCGTGTCGTACAGCAACTCCCGATCGTCGCGCCGGAATTCCAACGCCCGATTCAGATCGGCAAGCGCGCCGTCCAGTTCCCCGGCCGCTTCTTTCACCCGGCCCCGCAAGGCCCACGCCCCGCCGTCGCTGGGATTCAAATCAAGCACTCGGTTGGCCATCCGCCGGGCATCGTCCATCTGCCCCAATGCCAATTGCATTTCGCCCGCACGCACCGCCACCCCCGCATCGTCCGGCGCCAGCGCCGCGGCCTGCAGCAGATGCTGGACGGCCAATTCTCGCTCCCCGCGCGCCCAAAGCGCCTCGGCATAGTGGCGCCGCGCATCTAAATCCTCGGGGCAAGCCTTGACCGCCTGGCTCAACAGCGATTCCGCCGTGGCCGTATCCCCCTGTTCCATCGCGCTTAAGCCCCGCTGCGAAAGCTCGCGCGCCTCCGCCACCGGTTTGGACACCGGCCCTTGCTGGCCGAACATTTTGCAGCCCCCGACCCCGGCCAGCAGGAGGCTGACCAAGACTGCTCGGAAGCGTAGCGGGCGCAATGTCATCGGCACGCCTGTAAACCAGCGCGAATCGAACGAGAAATGTTTTGACGATCCGGTGTCACCCACGCAGGCCCAGAATTGGGCGGCGAATGATAGCGTCTGCCGCCGATTGCCTCAACGTAGACTGGCCCCTCTTGACCCCGCTCTATACCATGAATTGCTAGCAAACCTTGATTCCCATTCCCTCGCCTCTCGTCCCTCACCCCTCGCCCCTCGACCTCCCATGCCTGTGCTGTACGACGACCTTGGCATTCGCTTCCAGTTCCCCGAGAACTGGTCCCTGGAGGCCGACGACGAAGTGCCCGACCGCCCCAGCGTGACCGTCTACAGTCCCGGCGGGGCCTTCTGGACCGTCGTACGCCGCGGTGCGGGCGACGATTTAGGCCAAATGGCCGAGGAAGCTGCCGCCGTCCTGCGTCAGGAATACCCCGGCTCCGATAGCGAAACCGTCAGCGAAACGCTCGGCGACGTCGAACTGCAGGGTTACGATCTGACCTTTATCTACCTCGATCTGATCAACACTGCTTGCGTCCGATCGTGCAAAACCCCGTCGGCAAGCTATCTGGTGGTCTATCAGGCCGAAGATCGCGATTTCCAAAAGCTGCGCAACGTCTTCCGCGCTCTTACCTTCAGCCTGCTCAAAGAATCAGACGGCAACGGTAGCTAAGGCGCAACAAAAAGGGCCCGGCCGGCGGTGCGCGTTCGCCGATCGAGCCCTTGAACCGTGAAAAACTGGCACGCCCACTTTCGGGCTCATGTCGTCGCCGTACCTTAGCGACCTGGCCTAAGATCCACGGTGCCTCTAGTTGTTCGCTGAAACTGTTCTTGGCCCCGGCGCTTGTACGGGCAAGCCCCGGGACCAACTGGGTCGAACGAAGGCGAACCGCTGTATTGCACAGCCCGTGCCACAACTGTCGTGCGCTGCGCAGAAAATCAGAAAACGTCGATTCCCGGCAAAGAACTCGATCTTTCGCGGCAACGATTCCGCTCCCGATTGCCGCAATGTCCACAAACCGCTTGAAACTTTTACAAAACTGCTATCAAGGAAACCCCAAATTTCCACTGCTTCGTAAAATTTGCGATCGCCGTATATTAGCGCGCTGCATCCTACCCTTGAGAGACTCCCTGCAAGGCGTATAATCGGCCATAGTTATTCCGGTTACGTCGATTGTGTCGCCAGTTTCTCGCTGCCCGCCGATTCCCTGCGGGCTAGAAATACATATCCACCGCCTGAGTGGTCCCGGCAGATGGCCGAATCACCGGTTTGGTTTGGGCCTCGGGGGCACGATGGCGTGATTTTAAGAGGAGTGAGAGGTTCCTTTATGGCCACAATGACAAGAGAATCGTGTGTCGCAGAAATCGGCCAGACCGCCGGCGCGGTGTGGCAAGTTTTGTCGCAGAGAGGGCCCCAAACCCTCGCCAAGCTCGTCAAGGAAGTCGACGCTCCGCGCGATACCGTCATGCAAGCCCTCGGCTGGCTGGCGCCGAAGATAAAATCGACATCGAAGAAGACAGCCGCACGCGCACCGTCGCCCTCCGCTAATCTGGTTCCAGTTTCGGGTGCCGAGTTTCGGGTCTCGCGTGAGCGCGGCGTCCGCGTCGGCCTTCTCGAACACTCGAAACTAGAAACCCGAAACACGAATCTGCTCTGCCGGCCTCGTCTGCGAGAACCATCCATTGCCCTTGGCTGCCATTCAACCTGCGTGGTGGCACTGGATTGTGTTCGGCGTCGTCGTGGCGCTCATGCTCGTGCTCGATCTGGTGGTCTTCCACCGCCGCCCGCGCGAGCCCAGTCTGCGCCAAAGCGCGTTTTGGACCCTTTTCTGGGTCCTCGTGGCGCTGGCCTTCAACGCCCTCATCTGGTGGTGGGGCGGTTCCGAAAGCGCCATCTATTTCCTCACCGGCTACCTGGTCGAATGGTCGTTGTCGATGGACAACGTCTTCGTCTTCGCCGTCATCTTCGGCTATTTCCATGTGCCGCTGAAGCACCAATATCGAGTCCTGTTCTGGGGCATCTGGGCGCGATCGTCCTGCGATTGGCTTTCGTGTTGGCCGGCGCAGCGCTCATTCGCCGCTTCGAGTGGATTCTGGTTGTGTTCGGCGCACTGCTGATTGTCACAGGCATCAAATTGGCCCTGCAGCAGGAGCACGTTCATCCGGAGAAGAACATTCTCATGCGCTTCAGCCGCCGAATCTTCCGCATCTCTCGCGAATCCCACGACGAAAAATTCTTCGTCCGCGAGCAAGGGCGCTTCTGCATCACGCCGCTGTTCCTGGTCCTCTTGGTGATCGAAAGTACCGACGTCATTTTCGCCGTCGACAGCGTTCCGGCCATCTTCGGCATCACCCGCGATCCCTTCATCGTCTTCACGTCGAATATTTTCGCCATCCTCGGCCTGCGCGCACTGTATTTTCTTTTGGCCGGCATGGTGCACATGTTCCGATACCTCCATTACGGCCTGGCCGCGGTCCTCGTTTTCGTGGGCCTGAAGATGATCGCCGAATACTGGATCGACCTACACTTCTTTACGGACTACCCCTGGGCCTCGCTGGTCGTGATCGTCACACTGCTGGGCGTTTCCATCATCGCCTCGCTTTTGGCCCGCGAGGCAGATGCTGCATAATCTCGAAATTCGTATTTCCCACTTCCTACATCCTAAATCCGACTTCCTACTTTCCATGAATCACTTCCTCCACAAACACCGCTACTGGTTCCTGGCGCTGATTTTGATTTCTGTCGTCGCACTCGTGTATTTCCAAATGCGCGACGACGGCGGCACCGTCCCCAACCCTCCCGTGCCAGTCGGTGCAAATCCGTAATTTCCGCGGTACATTGAATCCGCATGATTCCGCATCCAATACGTCTGCGACATCCGTGGGCATCAGAACCGCAGCCCGACGGCCGAGTTATCTTTCGGAGGAATTTCAATCGCCCCAGCGGCTTGGACCCCTGGGAGCGCGTCTCGCTGGAAGTCGATCGTGCAATCGTTGCCGGCCAAATGTCGCTTAACGGCACGTTGCTCGGTGAGCTAAAGCCCGGCGAATTCTTCACCACGGATATCACCTCGCTAATAGCAGACGCCAACGAAGTGTGTCTCCTCGCTGATCCACGCACCGCGCGAACCTCGCCGCCCCCTTCTTCGTCGATCTACATCAGTGATGCCAACGAACCGCCCGGAAGCCCCGCCGGCGATGTGCGCCTGGTAATCCGCGCTGCGCCGACATCGTGATTAATTTCACACGCGCCGACCTTGTGATTAATTTCACAGGCCAGCGGTTCTAAAAGCAAAACAGCGATTTTTCTTTGACAATTTCCAACCCTTGTGGCTATGCTTCCTAAGGGGCTTGCCGCACCGGGTCGGCAGCGTCAGAATTGCGTCTTTAGCGTTTCAGGAGTTTGTCATGTTGCTGCGCGAAATCCTTCAAATCAAAGGTTCCAAGGTCCTCACCATCGCCGTGCAGGCCACGCTGGCTGAGGTCGTCGACAAGTTGGTGAAAAACAACTGCGGCTCGTTGATCGTCTGCGAGTCCGACGGCGAACCTTTCAACATGGTCGGCATTATCACCGAGCGCGATATTCTCCGCGCCTCCGCCGATCGCAGCGCATCGCTGGAGCAGATGAAGGTCCACGACCGCATGTCGAAAAACCCCGTCACCTGCCAACCCGACGACAGCATCCAAGACGCCATGGGCGTGATGACCGAACGACGCATCCGACACTTGCCCATCGTCAACGAACAAGGCAAGCTCGTCGGCATGGTCTCGATCGGCGACCTGGTCAAACACCAGCACGATCAACTGACCATGGAAAACCACTACCTGAAGACCTACATCCAGAGCTAGTGGCCCGCGCAACTCCTCTCCCTTAAAGGGAGAGGCCGGGAGAGGGTGAATCGCAGCCAGCCGCGTCGCTTGCGACGCGCTTCGTGGGTGGCCGGGGTCGAGGCCGCCGAGCCCCCGGAATTGAATCGTGGGCGCCTTACACCGTCAGCACGCGCAGCTCGCGCGGCAACGGAAAATAAACCTCTTCCTCACGAATGTGCCGCTGCTCCACCGCTGCGCTAAACCGCTGCTGCAAATACTCCACGCACTGCTGCACCACCGATTCCGGCGCACTGGCCCCCGCGGTAATCAGCACCGTTTCATCGCCGCCAAACCAGGCTGGATCGATGTCCGCCGCCCCGTCGATCAGAAACGCTCGCACGCCCGTCTCCCGCGCCAACTCCGCCAGCCGCTGACTGTTGGAGCTATTCTTGCTCCCCAGCACCAGCACAATGTCCGCCTCCGGCGCAATCATCCGCACCGCCTCCTGTCGATTCTGCGTCGCGTAGCAAATGTCTTCCTTCGGCGGGCCCACGATCTCCGGAAACCGCTCTTTCAATCGCTTGATAATCCGATTCGCATCGTCCACCGATAGCGTCGTCTGCGTGAGATAAGCCAGCTTCGTGCCCGGCGGAATTTCCAATTGATCGACCTCGTCCGTGGAATCCACGAGCACGAATGCCTCCGGCGCCTCCCCCATCGTGCCGATCACCTCGTCGTGCCCCGCGTGCCCGATCAGAACGATCTTGTACCCCTGCTTCGCAAACCGCACCGCTTCCAAATGCACCTTGGTCACCAGCGGGCAGGTCGCGTCGATCGTCTTCAGCCGCCGATCGCGGGCAACCTGCCGCACCTCTGGGGAAACCCCGTGAGCAGAAAACAGCAGCCGCCCATCCTCAGGCACATCGTGCAAATCATCCACGAACACCGCCCCCTGCCCTTGAAACCGCTGAACTACGTGCTTGTTGTGCACGATCTCGTGGTACACGTACACCGGCGCGCCGAACAGCTTCAGCACCTGCTCCAGCGTCTCGATCGCCATGTTCACGCCCGCGCAAAACCCGCGCGGGCTGGCCAAGATGATTTTCATAGAGTTCTGGCGTTTTTCAGATGTTGCTGGCTCCAATGACTCCATTGTCGCTATCAGATATGATAATGCTCAACACCGCATAGCGGTAGGCGATCCATCGTTTCATGACACCTGTTTTCAGCGACGAATTGGCGATTTACGGCCCCGCTGGCGCACGCGCGCAGCGGCCGACGCTCGCCCAAGCGCAAGCCTATTGCCGCCGCCTCGCACGCTTGCACTACGAAAACTTCACCGTCGCCAGTTGGCTCTTGCCGCGAGATCTGCGGCCGCATTTCTGCAACATCTACGCCTACTGCCGTTGGTCCGACGATCTGGCCGATGAAACCGCCGGCGGCGCAGAAAGTTTGCAATTGCTCGACTGGTGGCAGTCGCAACTGGACGATTGCTACCGCGGCATCGCCACCCATCCCGTGTTCGTCGCCCTGGAGTCGACCATCCACGAATTCGAAATCCCCGCCGATCCCTTCCGCGATCTGCTCACGGCCTTCCGCCAGGATCAAACCACCTCTCGCTACGATTCATTCGGCGATCTGCTAGGCTACTGCCGCAACTCGGCCAATCCCGTCGGGCGATTGGTGCTCTACCTGGGCCGCTGCCACGACGACCGCCGCGGCCAACTCGCCGACAACGTCTGCACCGCCTTGCAATTGGCCAACTTCTGGCAGGATGTCGCCCGCGACTACGATCGGGGCCGCATCTATCTGCCGCAAGATAGCTGCCGTCGCGCCGGCTACGACGAAGCCATGTTCGCCCGCCGCGAGTTCAACCCGCAATTCCGCCAACTGCTCGCTGGCGAGGTAGATCGCGCCGAATCGCTCTTCAATTCCGGCCAGCCGCTGGTCGATCTCGTGCCGCGGCACTTGCAAATCGACGTGCAACTATTCATCGACGGCGGCCGCGCAATCCAAAGCGCCATCCGCCGCATCGACTACAACGTCTGGCGCCGCCGTCCCGTCGTCGCCAAAGCCGCGAAACTCCGCTTGCTGCTGCGCGCCTGGTGGAAAACTCGAAACTCGAAATCCGAAACTCGAAACCCTTAGTTCCGATGCCCAACCTCGACGCCGCCTATGCCCAGTGCCAACGCCTCGCCCGTCGGGCCACTTCGAATTTCTATTTCTCCTTCGCGCTTCTGCCGCGCGAAAAACGCCGCTCGATGTGCGCGCTCTACGCCTATCTGCGGCAGGTCGACGACCTGGCCGACGACGAAGCCAGCGATGTCGCCGCTTGCCGCCAGGCCCTCACACGGCTCCGTGGCCGGCTCGATCTTGCGCTGGCTGGCCAATCCAGCGATCCGGTGCTCGCTGCCCTGGCCGACACCGCCGCGCGCTATCAAATCCCGCGCAGGTATCTCACCGCGGTCATCGACGGCGTCGAAATGGATCTCACCGGCGCCCACTATGAAACTTTCGCCGATCTGGAACAGTATTGCTACCGCGTGGCATCTGTCGTCGGACTGGCCTGCATCCACATCTGGGGTTTTCGCAGCCCCGAAGCCTTGGAACCGGCCCGCCGCTGCGGAATCGCCTTTCAACTCACCAACATCCTCCGCGATCTGCGCGACGATTTCCGCCGCAACCGGCTCTATTTGCCGGCCGAAGATCTGCGCCTCTTCGGCTACACCGTCGAAGAACTCCGCCAGGGCGACGCAAACGACAAATTCGCCGCGCTGATGAAATTCGAAATCCAGCGTGCGGAAAGCTATTTCGATGCCGCCGCCCATCTCGAACCGCTCCTGGAACCCGATGGCCGCCGCGTCCTGCGCACCATGACCGCCGCTTATCACCGCCTGTTGGAAAAAATTCGCCGCCGCCCCGCCGACGTGCTCCACCGCCGGGTGCGTCTGCACATCTGGGAAAAAGTCTGGATCGCCACCAACTCCATGTTCCGTTCACCGAGCGATCGCACCGAACTCGAAACAACTCCGCGCTAAACTCATCCCTTCACCTTTTCATTCCCCATTCCCATTTGCCTCCCCCTTCCCCTCGCATCGCAATCATCGGCGGCGGCCTGGCCGGTTTGGCCGCCGCTGTGGGCTTAGCTGACCGCGGGCTGCATATCGAACTTCTGGAAACTCGCCGCCAACTCGGCGGCCGCGCCGGCTCCTTTCGCGATCCAGCCACTGGCGAACTGGTCGATCATTGTCAGCACGTCAGCCTCGGCTGCTGCACGAACCTGGACGATTTCTGCCGCCGCGCCGGCCTAACCGATCTGCTGCATCGCCAGCGCACGCTCCACTTCTTTGGCCCCGACAACCGCCGCTACGACCTCGCCGCCAGCCGCTGGCTCCCCGCCCCGCTGCATCTGCTCCCCTCGCTGTTGAGTCTGCGCTATTCATCCTGGCGCGAACGCCTGGCGATCATCCGCGCGCTCCGCCAATTGGCCCACGAATCCTCCGACGATGGCTCGATCGGCCCCTGGCTCCGCGCGCATGGCCAAACCGACCGCGCCATCGAACTTTTCTGGACCCCCATCATCGTCAGCGCCTTGAGCGAAACGCTCGACCGCGCCGCCGTCCCGCCCGTGCGAAAAGTCTTCGTCGATTCCTTCCTCGGCTCGCGCCGCGCCTGCGAAATGCAAACCCCCCGTGTTCCGCTGGGCGAGCTGTACGGAAACCAGCTCGAACAATGGCTGGGCCAGCACGGCGCTGCAGTTCGCCGCGAATGCGGCGTGAAGCAATTAATCGGCGATGCCGCTGGAGTGAAAAATATGCTGCTGGACGATGGACAGCAGCAACCAATCGACGCCGTGGTCGTCGCCGTGCCTTGGCGCCGCGTCTCCGAACTGCTCTCCGAACCGCTTCGCGCGGCCCTGTCCGGATTGCGCGAGATTGATCGCTTCGAATCCGCCCCCATCACCGCCGTGCACTTGTGGTTTGATGCTCCCATCACCGACCTGCCCCATGCCGTGCTCCCCGGCCGCACCAGCCAATGGCTCTTTCGCCATCCCCAGCAACAAAGCGAGAGCCATTATTACCAGGTCGTGATCAGCGCTTCGCGCAATTTGGCCGATCAATCACGCGACCAGATTATCGAAGAAGTCCGCGGCGAACTCGCCGCCATCTGGCCCGCCGCCGCCGAAGCAAAACTGCTGCAAGCGCGCGTCGTCACGGAGCAACATGCCGTCTTCTCGCCGCTGCCCGGCGCCGATAAACTCCGCCCGCCGCAAAAAACCAGCGTGCCCAATTTATTTCTCGCCGGCGATTGGACCGCTACCGGCTGGCCCGCCACCATGGAAGGCGCCGTCCGCAGCGGCTACCTCGCCGCCGAAGCCTTGCTCGCGCATCTAGGCCAGCCAGCAAAACTCCTCGCCCCCGACCTCCCGCGCCCCTTCCTCTCACGCCTGCTCGGCCTGTAGCCCTTCTACTTTCTGCCTTCTGCTTTCTGCCTTCCGCCTTCCGCCTTCCGCCTACAACTGTTCGATAATTCCTTCCAAAAACTTCGCCAACCTGATCGAACACTCCAGCGCCGTTTCGCGCAGCCGCCACAAATCTTTCACCGCCGAAGGCCGCCGCAACAACGATCCCGCCGCCGCCCCCACACGTCGCGCCAAAGTCTTCTTCCGCAGCAACCGTTCCACGTCCTCCGGCAATTTTTCATCCACCGTGTCGCTAATCACGCGCACCGCCAAAAACCGCTGTTCCTCCCGCCGGCAAACTTCCGCTACCGCTAGCGTCTCCATATCGACGGCCAACGCGCCGCTCCGCTGACCCAATGCACGCTTATCGTCAGCTTTCAACACCGGCCGATCGGCAGTCACCAGCGGTCCCACATGTACGCCCGGCGTCGCCGGCATCTGCAGATCGATCGCCAATCGACTCCCATCTTCCCCCAAAATCGAGTCAGCCATCAAAATGTCGCCGCGCTTCAAGTCGGCGCGCAACCCGCCGGCCAAACCGGCGGAGATTACCCATTGCGGCCTGTTGCCCGCGATCAGTGTCTCCGTCGCCGCTCGGGCATTTTCCCGCCCCACGCCGGCATGAATGACAACAATGCCTTTGCCCTTCAATCCCCCTTGCCGCACTTTGAATTTCCCGCCCCGAATTCCGATCAACCCCTTCAACCGATCCTCCAACGCCCCTGCCTCCATCGAAAGCGCATACACCAATCCCACATGACACGTCGGCAGATTCGCCCCGGGAGCAGATGACATGGAATGATCCGGCGCCGTTTAGCCCCGGCCCCCAGGCCGGGGGCATCGGTTCACGCGCGGGCAATTATATCCCGCCGCTGCTTTCCACAAGCATGCCGGGAACGAAATGCGGCTTAGGCGGCCGCCCGCGCGGACCAGATTCGCCGCGCGCTTCCACCTCGCCGACAATCAGCTCCGCCGCGCTGCGCGAAGCCCCGCCATGCCCGACTTGCGCTTTCAGCTTCGCCAATTCCGCCACCAACCCCTCTCGGCGGTCGGCGTGCACCAGCCAATCAATCACGTGCCCGGCGATCTCCTGCGATTTGTCCTCGTACGTCAGATATTCCGGGAACAGAACCCCCTCGGCGTCCGCGTCGGTCGATTTATACGGAGTGTTGTCCGACGGAAACAAATCCTTGGCCGTGAGCAAATTCACCAGCGTGATGTATTTCACCCGGCGAAAGAACGATTGCACCCAATATGCAATCGGCGTGATCCAATACAGAACCACCGTCGGCTTCGTATGATACAAAAGCTCCAACGACACCGAACCCGAGCACGCCATGCAGCACATCGAAGCCGATATCAGCTCCGCCGTCCGCCGCACATAAACTTCAATCGGCAGCTTCGTCTCGGCGATCAGCCCGCGCGCTAACTCTGCCTGGTGCGGCTTGAACGCCGCCACCGCGAATCGCACTCCCGGCACGCGCTTTTCCACCAGCGCCGCCGCTTTCAAAAACCATTTCAAATTGTGCGTCACTTCCTGCGTCCGCGACCCGGGCAAAATCGTCACCAAAGGCCCGGTCTTTCTGTTTTGTGCCGCGATGACCGACTCGTCCAACGCCTGCCGCCGCACCTCGTCGAAAAACGGATGCCCCACAAACGTCGCCCGGCAACCTTGCTGCCGAAACCACGTGGCCTCAAACGGCAACGCGCACAGCACATGGTCCACGCTGCGGCGCATCTTTTTGATCCGCCAGCTCCCCCACGCCCAAATTTGCGGCGGGCAATAATAAAACACCGGAATTCCATGCGACTTGGCCCGCCGTGCGATCCACCAGTTGAATCCCGGATAGTCGATCAGCACCACGGCGTCCGGCCGCTCGTGGCGAAAGTATCGGTCGGCCCGGCTCGCCAACGCCAGAAATTTGTGCAGGTTCAATAGCGCGCGCAAAAACCACATCACCGCCAGTATCGTCAGGTCCGCGTGCAGCTCGCAACCGGCCGCGGCCATCTCCGGGCCCCCATAGCCGACGCAGCGCACCTCCGGCCGCAATCGCCGCAATTGCCGAATCAGATTCGCGCCGTGCAGATCGCCGCTCGGCTCGCCCGCGGAAAAGAAAATCGTCATGCGCTCTTAGCGGGCTTGTAGGTTGCTGGCTGAGCCGGCCAAGCGCGCGTCGCCTGGCGCTCGGCGCCCTGATCGAATCCATCGCCCGAATCATCGTAGCCAACCACGCGCAGAATTCCCCGCACCGAACCGTTGGCAAACAGTTCGTAAGCATTGTTCTCGCGCCACCGCCGGCACAACCACCACGCCGCCAGCAAGTCGCCGGCATTGGGCCGCACATCCGCAAGCATTCGCCGGCCGCCGCGATCTTCCACGTAAGTTTCGCACACGCGGAATCCGCGCCGCACCGCCAGCGACGGCAAATAGCGCCCCATGCCCGCCGTCAGATTGATCCCCGCCACCACTTCGCCGCGCCGCCCAAAACATGCAATCCGGATCGTGCGATTCCAATCCCAACAACAGCCATCGCGGAATGCGGCTGATGCGATGCCAAAGCTTCGCCAACCCGCCACGACGACGCCGGCCAACGATCAAATCCGCGCGATTCAACCAATGCACCAGCGCCGGTATCTGACCAACCGGGTAGCGGTCGCCCGGTTCGATGGCCAGCACCACTTCGCCGCGCACGGCAGCCATGCCCGCCGATAGCGCCAAGCTGGCGCCGCAAGGCGCGTCCAACCGTAACAATCGTAGCGCCTGAAATTCGCCCAGCAATTTTTCCAGCAACCGCTGCGTCGCCGGCGAAGAACCATCATCCACCACAATGATCTCAAACGGCCGCCCGAGTTGCGCTAGCACGTCGCACAGCGGCGTCAATTGGCGCCGCAACTGGTCGGCGCAGTCTCGCTGCGGAATGATGACAGAATAACCAAGCATCGCCGCTTCCTTGCGATCAACGTTGAGCCCCGGCGCTCACGCCGGGGAAATCGGCCGCGGAGTATCCCAAAATCAATCGGCCGCCGCTACGGCATTTACCCCGGCGATCAGCCGTTTTTCCGAAATTCAATGCGGATAGCCGCCCCGAACAAGCTTGGCAGAGAGCTAAGATGCTTATCGCCCCTTTTCTCCGCCGAGCATCTGGCGAATCGCCGGCAAAAGCTCGTCCGGCACGGTGATCACGGCTTGGCCGGACTGTTGTTCGACCGCCGCCTCGTCTTCCGCCACCTGTTCCTCTTCGGAAAGAGATTCGTAGTGCGCGAGCAATCGATTTACCCGCTCTTCATCCCAACCTCGTGGATATTTCGGTTCGCTCATCGTGATCTCCGTCGGCGGCGCCGTCGATAGGCTCTCAGTGGTTTTCCTTGCAGTTCGTACGCTGTCACCACGAATATGCTATCCGCTCCTGGGTCGGGCACGTAGATGACGCGCAAATAACGGCCGTCGGGCGTCTGACCAAGTGCATGCCGCGAATCGTCGGCCCCAGGACGATCCTCGCCAGGATGCCTCAGTACATATTCTACCTCCACCTCCGAAACTCCGTGGCCATAAATATGCGGCTCGTGTGTTTCAGGATCGCGAAAATAGCGAATTTCCATGCCGTATCCCTATCAGCCTCCCAGTATAACACCCGCGAGCGAAGCTTAAGTTAGCCGGTCCCCTTGATGTTGCTAAACTTTCCGAAATTCGCTCCGATAAACCGCCTCGCCATGCAAGCGCATCCGCCGCTCAAAATGCGTGCGAAAATCCAAATCGTGTTCGGCGGGCCGCTCCGAAACAGCCTCAGGACCGACCAGCCTCGTGCTCGCCCGAATCAATTCCAGCGTCGTTTGAAAATATTCTTCCACGTCGGTCCAAAAGTGCAGCGCCCCGCCCGGCGAAAGCACTCGCTCCACGTCGCGCAAGAATCGCTCGTTCATCACGCGCCGCTTGCGATGCCGCTTTTTCCACCACGGATCCGGAAAGTAAACGTGCACCGCCGCCGCGCTCGCCTCGGGAAGCACCTCGGCAAACACGCGCTGCGCCTCCCCTTGAATCATCCGCGCGTTCGAAATTTCGCGCTGCGCCAATCTCGCGGCGCAAAACCGGGCGTACTTGGCAGCCAGCTCGATCCCCAAAAAGTTGTGCTCCGGCCGCGCCGCCGCCGCCTGCAGAAGAAAAAGCCCCTTGCCGCTGCCCACTTCCACTTCCAGCGGCGCCGCGCGCCAAACAAAGCCGCCGCATCCCACGGCCTGGGCAACTGCTCCGGCGTCAAGAGATGACGCCCCAGATCGAGCGATGGATCGATCTTCCCGAGCGGACGACGAGACATATTCGCCAGAATCTGCTTAGTGCTTGGCCGCCGGTTGCTGCGACGCCGGTAACTGCAACCCCAAGGCTTCCAAATCCAAAGGCAGCGGAATGCCCTTCAGCATCCCCTCCACCACCATCGTCTGATCGACAAAGCCCTGGAACCGGCACACAATCATCGCTCCACGCCGCACCTTCAGCAACTGCACGACCATCACCATGCGATCGCCCGGCACCACCCCGCCCCGGAATTTCACCTCTTCCAAGCCGCCGAAACCCACGACTTTGGCCCCCAGCAGATCGTACTTCTGCACGAAATAGCTGGCCAACTGGGCCGCCACTTCGCAGATGATCACCCCGGGCATCAAGGGCGCCTTGGGCATGTGCCCGCGCACCCAAAATTCCTCCAGCGTCACGTCCTTAAATCCCGCGCATATTTTCCGCGCTTCATCCACGTGACAAATCGCCGTCAATTGCTCCATCTCGTACCGCTGCAGATTGTAGCGGCGGATTTCCTCCAAGCCGGCCACCACGTGGTTCACGTCGTACTCGGAGAAATCGAGAATCAAATCTTTCCCGGACACGCCGAAATCTCCCGCGTGATAGATCGATGCTTAGGTGCGGAGATGCTTGCGCTTCGCTTTGCGCCCTTGCTGTTGGCCGGCCGGGCGCCGTGATTGGCTTTCTTCAAGTTCCGATGCGGTTTCGCCATGGTACTTCGCTCCAAAAATTCATTTACGGTCAAATTGCCGACTGATCCAAAGTACCATCTTCACCGGACGATGTGAAGCGGGCTGCCGCGTGCCTCCACCCGCCGCCGGCCCCGGAAGCGCAGAAAAACCCCCGGTCGGAACCGGGGGGAAAAGTTTACCTGGCTTGCTGCAAAGCGGCTCCGACCGCCGGTATCCCGGCTATCGGGCGTCTGCGCCGCGTTCATCACCGGCTGCACGCCGCTGGCGACGCCGTTCAGCGCCGCGCCCCGCAGCAGTTGCAGGTAATCCAGCGTCACCGCCAATGCCTCGTTGAAATAATAATCGCGCTTCACGACCGGCCGATTGGAATCCTCCAATTGCTCGAATTGCTTTTCTTCTTCCTTATCGGTGTTGAAGTCGGCACGTTCCGCCATGAACTTTTCCTCGTTCAGCGAAATGTTCTTTTGCTCCTTCAACTGCTTGTAGCGCGCGATTTTCTTCTCCACTTTCTGGAAATCCTCGGATTGCTGCACTCGCCGAGCGCTCCGATCCCGCAGCTCGTCGACCACACGCTTGTCGACCATGTTCACCTTCGCATACGGAGCCGAGTTGACCCGATCGAATTTCAACGCGTAATCCAGGTCCGACTCACCCACGTCCAAGTGCGAGGTGATCGACGGCAATTCCACGTCCGAAACCACGCCCCGGTTCTGGGTGCTATCGCCGTCGGGCCGATAGAACTGCTGAATCGTGATCTTCAAAGCGCCCAAGGGCGGCGCATTCGTCAGACCGGCGAACAATTCTTGCCCCAGATAAATCATGCTTTGCACCGTGCCTTTGCCGTGCGACGTGCGATCTCCCAAAATTAATCCGCGCCCGTAATCCTGAATCGCTCCGGCAAAAATCTCGCTGGCGCTGGCGCTGAACTTGCTCTGCAGCACCACCAGCGGACCATCCCAGGCCACACCCTTGTCCGGATCGTCAAGTTGCTGCACCCGGCCGTTGGAATCCTTCACCTGCACCACGGGACCTTCGTCGATGAACAATCCCGTCGTGCTGATCGCTTCGTTCAACGCCCCGCCGCCGTTGCGCCGCAGGTCGAGAATAACCGCATCGACTCCCTTGGCCTTGAACTCGCGCAGAATCCTCTCCATGTCCCGCGTCGTGCTCTTATAGTCTTCCAAGCCCAACCGCGACCCCTTCATATCCATGTAGAAGCTGGGCAAATCGATCACGCCAATCTTATACGGCGTGCCGTCGGGCTTGCGGCTATGCTCCAGAATCGCGGCGCGCACTTCCGCCCCAATCTTGACGCCATTGTCCTTGCTGGCGGTTTCCTTGCTGGCGGTTTCCTTGCTGGCCGTTTCCTTGCTGGCCGTTTCCTTGCTGGCCGTTTCCTTTCCGGCAGTCTCTTTATCGGCAGTGTCTTTGCTGGTCGCGTCCTTGGCATCCTTGGTCAATGCGTCGGGATCGCCCAGATCGATCACTTCCGCCCGCGCTTCGCTGTCTTTCAGCTCGATGCTGGCCCGAGTGATGTCGATAACCTTCGGCTCTCCCTTATCGGCAGGCCTGACTTTCAATCGCACCACCGTCCCCGCCTTGCCGCGGATAAGCTTCACCACTTCGTTGATGTTCATGTCCTCGACGTCGACCATTTCCCCGTTGGATCCTTGCCCCACGCCAAGCACATGGTCGCCCGGCTTCAAGCGGCCGTCTTTGTCCGCCGCGCCGCCGGGAACCAATTCGGTAACCTTCGTCAGGCCGTCGTCATATTGCAATTTCGCGCCGATGCCTTCCAGGCTCAGCCGCATGGCAATGTCGAAGCTTTCCTCCGTGCTGGGCGACATGTACGAAGTGTGCGGATCGTAACTGGTGGTCAGCGACGTCAGATAAATCTCCAGCAAATCGTCGCCGGTGCTCTGATGACGCATCTTGGCGATGCTGTGATAGCGCCGCGATATCTTATCGCGAGCTTCTTGCCCCTCCAACTTGTCGAGCTTCTTCATCAACAGATCGTATTTGATCAGCTTGCGCCACTTGTCGCGCATCTCCGCATCATCCTTGGCATACACCGTCAGCTTCGGATCGGTCACGATCGTTTCGTCCTTGGTGAAGTCAAAATCGCTCTTCAGCAGCTCATCCACCAAGGCCACGCGCTCATCGGTGCGCTTCAGCAACCGATCGAAAACTTTGTACGCAAAGCTGACGTCTCCCTTGGCAAGCATGTTGCCCAGGTCGTTGCGATATTTGGAAAACTCGTCGATGTCCGCCTGCGTGAAATACACCTTCATCGGATCCAGCGACTTGAAGAACGAATCGAAGGTCCGCTGGGAAATATCCTGATCCAACGGGTGCCTGGTCAGATGGTCGCGCAATCCGCGCACCACGGTCAGAGTCACCTGGTGGTCGGTCCGCTGCGCCGGCTTAGGTTCCGCAAAGCTGCGGTGTTCCAGCACCAAACCCGCCGCCAGTGTCGCCGCACAAACAATGCCCAGTGCGTAAAATCTCCGCACTCGACCCAAAATACCCATCGCGTGGTTCATAGATACTCCCACGATGAAAATTCCCAATGAGACTCGACAAGATGGCTCTACAGCCCGTTTTTCCGCGCCTTCATTACCTGGGGGGACCAGTAACCGGAAATCGAGAAGGCGCTTCTCCGTCCTCAGAGATGGCAGCCCGGCCTCGCACAGCCGGGTATCCATAGGTAAGTGCCCAATCTCCAATCACTTATACCGATCTTATCCAACAATCCCCTGCTGGACAATATCGAAAGCTCTTTACGTTACGCAGCATGCGGCCTTGCAGATCGCCGTTTGATGCGGTTTTTGACTGCCGGAAATTCCGCAACAACTGCCCCCCAGCATCGTTGAGACGATTGCGCCACCGATGCTAGCCAAATGAACCGTCGCTTAGCGGGGCGTCTGGCTCGACGCTTTTTTCGCGGTCATGCGCCGTGCCAAATCCACCACTGCTTCGGCCACCAAAGGCGACGGCCCCAGGTGCGGCGCCACAATCCATTCTTGCTCACGCTTCCCGCCACCTGCCTTGTCGAATGGGCCTGCCGCCTTCCGCCTGCTGCTCACCGCTGCTTCCACCGCCGCCGCGATCTGTTCCAGCACTTGCCCCGCGAACAAAATATGCGGCTGCACGACGATGCGACGAAACGACGTGCCCGCCGCCCAATTCAACATCTCCTCCAGCGACGGCGAAGCCACCGCCACAAAGCAACTCTCCACGCGTGCCACCGCGGTCCGCTCGGCCCGCAGCGCCGCCAGCTGTTGCATCCGCACAATGGCCGATGCTTCCGAACTGCCGCGCCCCACCAAAATCAATATCGTCTGATCCTCTTCGACCGGCGGCCGACCGGCCAACGCCTCCTGAAACCGCTGCCCGGAAAGTTCGACAATCCGCGGATGGCATTCCATCGTCGCACAGTAATCGACAATCAATTCTCCTTCGTCTTCCGCCTTCCCCCTTCCCCCTTCCCCCTTCCTACTTTCTGCATCCGAATTCCTACATCTCCTCACCGCCGCCTCCACCGCCTCCGGGATGTCGCGCTTGGCATGCCCGGCAGAAAACAGAAGCATCGGCGCCACCAGCAGCCGCTGGATTTTCTGGTCCGTCAGTCGCCGCACCGCCATGGCAATGTCGGGCTCGGCCAATTCCAGAAAACATGCCTCCGTCAGAAATTCCGCGGCCAGTTCCGCCACCCGCTTCGCCGCGTCGCGAAATTCCCCCTGCCCCGTTGGATCGCGCGTCCCGTGCCCGACCAGCAACAATCCCTGCCGGCTTGCTTTGCCCCGCGAAAAACTGCTCATGAATCTAATCCTGACCAGCCATTCAGCTTGGTATGATGAAGAAATGTCGGCCGCCCGGGATTGCAACCTCGCGGTTTTCGTTGCACATTGTTGCGTACCGGAACTGCCTGGCGCCAACCCATCATTCTATCCTATCCGCGCGCCCCATTCGCCGAATACCCGTGACCGTCGCAGCCACACCCAAATACGCGTTCGTCACGATGACCGTCGGCACTCGCGCCGGCGAGCAATTCCTCTTGGAGCGCGACGGCCCCAACCGCATCGGCCGCGGCGAAGATTGTCGAGTCGTCCTGGCCGACCCCCTCTGCTCGCGCGTGCATGCCGAGCTGCAGTTCCGCGAAGGCCGCTGGTGGATTGAAGATTGCAAAAGCCGCAACGGCACGTTCGTCAATTCGCAAAAAATCGACGAGCCCGCCATGCTCGACGATGGCCACAGCATCCGCATCGGCACCGTCGAATTCGAATTCCGGCAATCCGACGAGTCCCCCGTTGCGCCGGAGCCCGAGGTCGAAACCTACACCGAAACCATCGTCCGCGATGCTGCGGTCCAAATCGCCGATACCAGCATTTTCGGCCTGGCCGCGGTGCGCGATGCCGACCAGGCCAAGCAATTGCTCGTGCTCTATCAGTTGGCCATCAAGCTGCTGGGCTGCGACGACGATCATCCCGACGACGTCGTCCGCATCGCGCTGGATCTATTGCGCGATCAAACTCGCGCCGCGGTCGTCGGCTTCCTCTGGGTCGACGATGCCGGCCGGCTCAGGCCGAAAGTGGCCATTCCCGAGGGCTCCCTCGAAACGGTCAATTTCAGCGATTCCCTTACCGAACTGGTCTGCCGCCAAGGCCACGCCGTCTGGATCGCCAAGCAACGCGGCAGCACCACCCAGACCGACAGCCTGGCCCACTACGCCGACGCACTGTGCGTGCCCCTGATCAGCCATCGCAACACCATGGGCGCCATCCACGCCTATCTCGATCAGGGCCGCTTCCGGCAAACCGATTTCGAATTCTCCATCTCGCTGGCCAATATCCTCGTCGTGGCGCTGGTCCGCGCACACAAGCAAACCACCCTGGCCACCGACTATCAGCGCCTGATCGACAAATCCGCCTACGGCGAACTGATCGGCCAATGCCCGGCCATGCAGGAACTCAAAACCAAGATCGGACGCATGGCCCGCGCCACAGGCTCCGTGCTGGTGCGCGGTGAAAGCGGCTCGGGCAAGGAACTCGTGGCCCGCGCACTGCACAAGGCCAGCCCCCGCGCCAATCGCCCCATGCTCAGCGTCAACTGCGCCGCCATCCCGCACGAACTGATGGAAAGCCAGCTCTTCGGCCACAAAGCCGGCGCCTTCACCAGCGCCGAGCGCGATCACATCGGCTACTTCCAACAGGCCGACAGCGGCACGCTCTTCCTGGACGAGGTCAGCGAGCTCACCCTCGAAGGCCAGGCCAAGTTGCTGCGCATTTTGGAAGGCCACCCCTTCTTGCCCGTCGGCAGCTCGCAACAGGTCAAAGTCGACGTGCGCGTGATCGCCGCCGCCAACCAGGACCTGCAATCCTACGTTCGCCAGAAAAAGTTCCGCGAGGATCTGTACTACCGCCTCGCCGCCTTCGAGCTGATCATCCCGCCGCTGCGCGATCGCGGCGCCGATATCGAAATGCTGGTCAACTACTTCTTCGACCACTTCCGCCGCCAGCACGGCCGCACCAGTTTGGAACTGGCTCCCGAAGCGCGTCAAAAACTCCTCTCCTACAATTGGCCCGGCAACGTCCGCCAGTTGCGCAACGTCATCGACAGCGCGGTCTTACTCGCCGGCGACAACCGTATCGAACTCACCGACCTGGGCCTGCACGACGTCGGAGGCAGCGCCGAACTCGAAACCCTCGCCCTGGACTTCTGGGAACGCCGCCTGATCGGCGAAGCCCTCAAACGCACCAACGGCAACGTCCCCGAAGCCGCCAAGCTCCTAGGCATCGGCCGCGCGACCTTGTATCGCAAAATCGAAGAGTACGGCATCAACCGGTAATGCTCGTGTCTCTTCATAAAGCCGCGACCGGTGGTCGCGGTGCGCAATTACGGATTTTCCAATGGCAACCCGCTGTGGTTGTTCCCGCGACCACCGGTCGCGGCTTTATGCCGGCGCATCCTCTGTTATGATTGCCGGCTATGGGGCGCACTCTCGGCTATCACATCGTCATCTCCGGCTACGGCCTCTGGCTACCCGGCGACGAACGCGGCCACTGGTCCGAAAACTGGGACTCCGAACTCGGCTTCATCGAACCACATACGCTGCACGCGGGTGACCCAATTCGCAAGCGCATGGCCGCCGAGCGCCAAGCGCATCCGAAGGTGATTCTCGATCTGCAAATGCTTTCAGTCGTTGCCGATTCAATTGCCCAATGCCGCCAACAATCCGACTGGCGCATCGCCGCCGCATCGATCGAATCCACTCACACCCACCTACTACTGTCGTACACCGAGCGCGAAATCGACAGCACAATCAAATGGCTCAAGGACCAAATCACCAAAGCCATACACGATCGCACATCGCACAAAGGCCCCGTCTGGTGCAAAGGCCGCTGGCGCTCGTTCATCTACGACCCAATCATTTGGCGCAACACCCGCCATTACATCGAACGCCACAACGTCCGCCGCGACCTCGCCCCGCGCCCGTACCCTTTCATCGACATCATCCCCGAACCATAACCCTTCATAAACCCGCGACCGTTGGTCGCGGTGCGTACCCCCGCGGCCCGCTGCGACTTAGCATCTCGCCGCATCGGTTTAGCCCCGGCCCCTAGGCCGGAAAGACCAACCGCCCCGCCCCATATCCGCTTGCGATTTAGCAGAACCTCCAAAAAACCACGCGAACTTATCCGTTCGCAGCGATACAATTCAGCCATGCGCCCCTCCTTCAACTTCCTAGAATTGCTCCCCTTCCAACTCCTCGGCGTGCTCGGCGTCATGTGCATGGTTGCCTGGCTCGCAACAACCGGCACGTTCTCGCTCCTTACATTCATCGCCGGCGCTCTCCTCTGGATCGCAGCGCTCTGGTCCATCCCCATGCGCCAGAAGTAAAGCCGCGTGAATCTGCAATTCTAGCGCTCTTCGCGCCTTTGCGGTTAATCCGTTCTCATCTGTGTTCATCCGTGTTCATCTGCGGTTTCTGACCTCTCCGTGCCTCTGCGTCTCTGCGGTTCAAACCCCTGGCCCAAAAACTTCCTTGCCAATTGAGCCACTCTCGTGCTAAACAACACTCAGACGATGCGGCCATCGATATCAGCCGAAGCAGCAGGACCGACATAGGAAGTCGTGTCAACGGCGTGCCGACATCGGGAAGCCTTTCGCCGCCTGGGATCACCCTGTCACGGGGTTAGCGTGTAGGGAAATAGGACTCGGGGCGGTCACCATCAGGCACTAACCCAGGGGCTCGTCCGCCAATGTGGCGCGTCGGGCAGGCAAGCAGCGTGAGCGTGGACCCCGTTCCCGTCACAAGCTTGTCGGCGACGGCTCGCAACCGTCGTTATTTTGAATTCGGCCGGCCTCCAACGCCAACCGAATGGCCCGACCCGCCACGGCGGACGAGCGCCAAATTTTTCGCGAGTTTTTCCCTCGCCCGTGTGAATCTCTGCGCTTGCTGCTGTTCACTGCTCATTGCTCAATGTTCATAGCTCCAATCCGCCCTCCGCCTTCCAAATTCCGCCTTCCTACTTCCTACATTCCCCACTCCGCATTCCGCACTCCGAACTCGCCTTTGCTTGCTTCTCCACCCACCCCACCCCTACAATGTTTGCGAGGAATTCCGTCCAGCCCGTTGAAGGATCACGCTCATCATGGCCAGGAAGGTGATTATCGACACCGACCCGGGCATCGACGACGCCGTGGCGATCACCATGGCCTTGTTCGATCCGGCGCTGGAAGTGGTGGCCATCACCGCCACCGCCGGGAACGTCTTTCCCGCCCAGGCCACGCGCAACGTTCAAACCATTATCGAGCAACTCGACCCGCCGCGCTGGCCGCGTGTCGGCGCCGCGCCGGAAGACAATCCGCTACCGTGCGATGGCCGGCAGCTCCATGGTCAAAACGGGCTGGGCAACGTTGACTTTCCCTTTGCGGAACTGGCCAAAGCCCATCCGGCCGAAAAATTGCTGTGCGACGAAATCCGCGCCGCGCCGGAAGAAATCACCGTGCTGTGCCTGGGCCCGCTGTCGAACATCGCCCGGGCGATGCAGCGCGATCCGGAATTGCCTTCGCTGATCGGTCGGCTGGTGATCAGCGGCGGCACGATCGCCACAGCCAGCCGCATGAGCCCCGTGGCCGATTTCAATATTTTTTGCGATCCGATGTCGGCCCGCCGGGTGATCAAGTCGGCCACCACCAAAACCATGGTGCCGATGGACCTGACGTACGAGCTCAACTTCACGTTCGAATTTCTGGAAAAGCTGCCGAGCGATTCCACGCGGGCCGGAAAATTCCTGCGGCAGATCCTGCCGTTTGTCTACCGTTCGCAGCGGCAGATGCTGGGCTGCGAGCACATCAACCTGCACGACGTCGGCGTGCTGTGCGCGCTGACGAATCCCGAGCTCTATGAAACCGAAATGATGGCCGCCGACGTCGAGACCGAAGGGGAACTAACCAACGGCATGGTGGTGTTCGACCGCCGCCGGTCCGCCAATCGCCAGTGGCGCCCCAACATCGAAGTGGCTCTGAAGGCCGACATGCCCGCCGTTTACGATTGCGTGCTGCGGAGCTTGGAGCGCGCCGGCAAAGCGGGGTAACTGCAATTAACCGCAGAGACACGGAGCCGGAATTCCTAAGAAGAAGAGCAGAAGATCAGAAAATGAGAAGAGCAGCGAATCAAAAACTCCTCTTCTGCTCTTCTGATCTTCTCCTCTTCTAAAGTTCTCTCCGCGTCTCTGCGGTGAAGAGAAACTATTCCGCGCTGGCGCGTTCGGTGCTCGGCTTTTCGAACGTCGCCCGGTCGCCGACCTTGACGGTCATTTTCACGGACTGCCGCCCGCGAAAAACCACGATCGGAATATCTTTGCCCACCTCGGTCAGGCTCACCAGGTTCATCAGATGGCTGTCGTTTTCAATCGGCACGCCGTTGAACTCCAAAATCACATCGTCGGCCTGCAGCTTGGCCAGCGCCGCGGGTGAATTCTCGGTGATGCCCGACACATGCGCCCCGTAAGGCCGCGTCATTCCGAGCTTGGCAGCGGCGGCGGCGTCGAACTTGCCGTCGAGCTTCACGCCAAGATAGGCCCGCGTTACGGCGCCGTGTTCGATTAGTTGATTGGCGATGATCTTGACCATGTTGATCGGGATCGTGAACCCGATCCCTTCGCTGCCGCCGGAACTGGAGGCGATGGCGGTGTTCATGCCGATCACTTCCCCCTTGAGATTCAAAAGCGGTCCGCCGCTGTTACCGGGATTGATCGCCGCGTCGGTCTGCATGAAATCCTGGAATCGCACGCTTTCGCCCAGCTCCAGATCGCGCCGACCTTTGGCGCTGATGATGCCGAACGTGACCGAGTGGCTCAAACCAAACGGGCTGCCGACGGCCAACACAAAGTCGCCGATGTCGGTTTCATCGCTGTTGCCGATGCGAGCCGAAACCAGGCCCGGTTCGTCGATCTCCAGCACGGCGATATCGGTCGCCGGATCGGTCAACATTTTCTTGGGGTTGATCTCGCGGCCGTCGGCCAGCTTGATTTTGATGCTTTCCGCGGCGGCCCCTTTGACCACATGCCGGTTGGTCAACACATAAAACTTGCCGTCGTGCTCGATAATCGTGCCGGAGCCGGCTTCTTCGACCGGTTTGCGGCCGTAGCGGGCCGACAGATCGGAATGCTCCGAATCGATGTGCACCACGGTCGGCTTGGCCACTTGCACCACTTTGCGCAGGATGTTGGCCTCGTTTTGCAGATGGACCGATTCCTTGGCCAATTCGTCGTATTGCTTGGCACGCTCGGCGGGGGTCGGCACCGGCTCGTCGCTCTGCGCGGCAGCGAAGCGCGGGCAGGCAGAAATAACCACGGCGGCGAAAACGACCGCACGAACTAAGCTTGGCCGAACCATCCGTATCCTCTGCAGCATGAATGACCAATGACCAAATCCCAATGACCAATGTCTGTGCGAATTTTGACCCTCATTGGTCATTGGGGCATTGGTCATTGGTTCTTTCCAATTAGTATGACAAACCCTGCGGCGGTTGCAAAAGGCCGATTCTCGCCGGCGCCTTGGCTCTGAACGTACCGCGGCGCAAAAAAACGGGAGGACGAATTCCGTCCTCCCGGTGACTTACAGTGTAGCCGGTGGCACGATCAGGAAACATCGATCTCGATGTCGTCGAGCGTCGTTTCCGTTTCGCCGCCGCCGGAATCGGTGATCCGGCCCCAATCGTTGTCCGGATTCCCGCCGGCGCCATACTTTTCGGTTTCACGCTGGCAGGTGATGCAGTAGGTGGCATAAGGCAGGGCGTTGAGCCGGGCCATGGGAATCTTGCAGCCGCAGCCTTCGCAAACGCCGTACTGGCCGGTGCGCATCCGCTCCAGTGCGTTTTCCACGTTGGCCAATTCGCGGCTTTCCACCTCGGCCAACTGCGAGCTGATCTCGTCTTGAGCCGAGTCGAGTGCCGCATCCACCAGATCGCCGGCCGTTTGAGCCCGGAGCTCTTTGAGCAGGCTTAAGTCGCCGGCCAGCGCTTTGCGGAGCGCATCGCGGCGCTTGATGAGAATCTGGCGCATGTTCATCAGTGCATCTTTGCGTGCCATGAATTTTCACCCTTGGTCCGACATCCTACGCTCTTGGCAGGATGGCCCCCCTGCCACTGGCGTCGTCGAACTTTTAAAGGACCTCGTTCCTCGTTCCCAGCCGCCCATGGAAGTTCCGATCGGATGGGCAGCAAACAAAATATAGTACGCGGATCAAGCCCAAGAGATCGCTTCGACCTGATCAGTTTTTTAACATTTCACTTCACCAACGCCCGCAATCGCGTACGGCGAGACCCGACAGTTGCAGTTCGTTGCGATCAAACACCTGCCTGGCGGACCCACTGATTTGAGCAGGCAAAAGTCGCGCCGATCGATCGAAATACTCCCGCGCTGGACACTTCCGTGATGGATTTCACAAAGGCAGCGCCGGTGATTGCCGCCGCTTTTCGCTGCCGTCGGCACAAGGCCGATTCCAGCGGGCGTCTCAATCGCTATGGGATAATCGGCAAAATCGGCAGGGATATGCAGCCATTTCCGCCGAAAGGGCAGGCTGGCAAGGTGGGTCGCTGGGCAGCGCAGCTTTAGCACCAAAGCCGCGGCGATTGCGCATTTTGACTCCCTAATCGCAGTAAGCTACATCTCCAATAGGGTTTAGAAGTTACGACACCACGGGTGCGCTTCGCCGATGTTCGTGAACAGCACCGTTGCCCCGGCTGATCCCCTGCTTGGAAGTCCTCAGGCGCCGCTAGCGTTGCGCATCCGCGGCAGCGAGCGCAACGGCCAAGTGGTTCGGCTGCAATCTTCGAAGGTGGCGATCGGCTCCGCGCGGTGCGCCACCCTGCGGATGTGTGCCGCCGGCGTGGCGCCGGTGCATTGCCTGATCCTGCGGGGCCAGAACCAAACAATCGTCCGACGCTGGTCGGCCGATACGCTGCTCAACGGCTGCCAGTTTACCGATTCGAATTTGAACGTCGGCGACCGGCTGTCGATCGGTCCGATCGAGCTGGAGGTGATCGACGAACGGAGCGGCCGAACGGACCGTCGCCGCGGCGACCGCCGGCAAAGCGGAGAACTCGACCGCCGCCAAACGGAGCTTCAATCCCAGGAATCGGCGATTCAGCGGCGGGAATCGGAGTGGCAGCAGCAAAAGCTGGCCTGGGAACAAGAGCGGCAACAAGGGCTGGACGAACAACGGCGGGGCGAACAGCGCCAGGCACAACAGCGGGAAGAAATCGAAGCGCAGTTGCGATCGCTGTCGACCGAGCAGGAATTGCTGCGAATTCAACGTGCCGCGGTCAGCGCCGACCAAGAAGTGGCGGCTGCCCAGCGAACGGCGCTCTCGTCCGATCAAGCCGTGCTTGCGGATCAGAGAAACCTGCTGGAACAACAGTGGGCCGACCTGGAATCTCAGCGCGACGCACTGGAAACGCAGCAAGCGGAATTTGCCGCATCGCAAGAAACACAGCAAGAAACTCTGCGGTTACAGCAGCAGGCGCTGGATGCTCAGCAGCAAATGCTGCACGAGCGGCAGCAGGCAATCGACGCCCAGCAACAAGTCCTCAACGAGGGACATGCGAATTGGGTTGCGCAGCAGGAAGCCCTTGTATTCGAGCGGCAGCGATGGGAATCGCAGTGCGACGAGCAAAACGACTTGACGCAACAGCGTGCCGCGGAGCTCGATTCCCGAGCGGCGGAGCTAAACCATCGCGCCGACGACCTTGCTGGACGCGAAGCCCAACTGGGAAAGCACACCGCTGAGCTGGGCGCCCGCGAAGCGGAGCTCAACAATCGCACTGCGGAATTAGGCGCTCGCACAGCGCAACTGGACGATCGCGCGGCGGAACTGGATGTCCGGTCCAGCGAATTGAAAGGCCGCAGCGCGGAGCTGGATTCGCGCACGGCGCAGCTCGAGAATCTCGCAGCGGAACAGGAAGGTCAGGCTGCGCAAAACGCCAATCGTGCCAATGAGCTCGCGTCCCGGGCATCGCAACTCAACGACCGTGCTACGGAGCTTGAGAAGTGGGCGGTCGATCTTGCCGCTCAGAACAGCCAGCGCATTGCAGAGATCGACGCGCGGGCCAGCCAACTGACCGATCGAGCTAACGAATTAGAAAGCCGGGGTGTCCAAAGCCAAGATCGTGCCAACGAGTTGGACGCTCGGGCAGCTCAATTGAACAGTCGTGCCGAAGAACTCAAGCTGCGCCGAAAAATGGGAAACCCAGCGGCAGGCCGAAACAGCGGAATTGGCCCATCGCCGCCAAGAAATGGAGGACTTTGTCCGGCGTGAAGAAGAGCGCTATTGGTGGCGCAAGCGGCTGCTCTGGAGCCTGCGCCGGAACTGGTTGCACTTCAGGCCCAATGGGAAGAACAACTCCGGGCGTTGGAAGAAGATCGTCGGTTTCTGGAAACTCAGCAAGCCGCGCTGGCCGAACAGCAAGCGGCATTGACCGAACAACACGCGACGCTCCAACAGCAGCAGTCGGCGCTTGAGGAGCAGGAGGCGAAGGTCGCCGATCAGCGGGCGGCAATTGCGAAGCAGCAGGCCGCTCTGGAACAAGGCCAAACAGTTTTTGAAGAGCAGCGAACCACGCTTGAGCGGCGGCGTGCGGAAATGGAAAAGAATGAAGCTCGGCTCCGCGTTCAACAGCAGCAGTTGGATTCGGCGCTGCGGGAGTTGGCCGGGCAGCGCGAACGGTTTGCTGAGGAGCAGCAGGCGGTTGCGCAACAGAATGCCGACCTGGAACAGCTTGATACGCAACTTCGGGCGCAGCAAAAGCAGTGGGAGGACGATCGACAACAGTTGGCCGCCGAGCGCGAGACATTTGCGCAAGAACAACAGGCGATAACGCACGAATACGACGAAATTGAAAAGCTCAACGCCCAGTTGCGCGACCAGCAATTGCGGCAGGAGACGGCAGAGCAGCAACTGGCGGCGAAGCGCGAAGCGTTCACTCAAGAACAGGCTGCGCTGGCTCAAAGGCTCGCCGACGTGGAAGGTCTTGAGGCGCAACTTCGAACGCAACAACAGCGGTTAGAGGCGGAGCATCAACACGTCCAGTCACAGCGCGAAGCATTCGTCGAACAGCAAGAGACGCTAGCCAATCAGCGGGCCAAAGCGGAGCAGCTTGAAGCGGAACTTCGCGCACAGCAAGAGCAACTCGACGAACAAGGTCGCGCGCAACAGGAACAATTCGAGGCTGAACGGCAGCAGTTCGCCTCGCAGCACGAAGCGTTCGAGCAGCAGCAACAGTCCATTGCTCGGCAGCGGGCCGAGGTGGAACGACTCCAAGAAGCGCTAGAGGGTCAAAAGCGGCAATTGGAGGCCCAGCAGCAACAGCTCGAGGCGGAACGTCAGCATTTCCACCAGACCCAACAACAGCTCGCGACGGAGCAACAGCAGCTTGCCGGGCAGCGCGAAATGCTCGCCCAGGAGCAGGAGGCGCTGGCTCAGCAGCGCCGACACCGAGCACTTACAGGCCCAACTTTGCGCAACAAGAGCAATGGGAGGCCGAGCGGCACCGCGTCGACGCGCGGGGCGATACTTTCGCCGAGCAGCAAGAGGCGTTGGATCAGCAGCAGCGCGAACTCGAGGAACGCGAATCGAGGCTGCAATCTGACCAACAACGGTTGGCCACCGAGCAGCAACAATTTGCCGCACGGCACGGCGAATTCATCAATGAACACCAGGCCTTGGAGCGTCGTCGCGCCGAGCAAGACCAGCTAGAGTCGCAACTCCGCGCTCAACAACAGCAGTTGGAAGCGGAGCGGCAACAATTGGCCGTCCAACATCAAGAGTTAACCGATCAACAGCGGGCGCTCGATATGGCCCGCGAAGAACTGGCCACCGCAAAGCAGTCGTTGGCCGAGCTGCGCGATGAAATAACTGCTTTCCAGGAGGAAATCGTGAGCTCGCAAAACCAATTGACCCAGCGCTCCGCCGAACTGGCGAAAAGCGAATCAGAAATTGCCGACCGAGATGCCCAAGGTCGTCGGCACGAAACCGATCTTGGCGAACTGGCTGCCCGGCTGGCTCGCCGCGAAGACGAACTGAACGGCCGCCTCGATCAGCTCGATCAGCGCGAAAACGACTTGTTGCGTCAATTGGAAGAACTCAATCGCGGCACTGCCGAACTCAAGCGGCTTCAGGCGGAGCTGGCGGCACAGCAGGAGGAGGCGGTGAGACAGCCGCGGGGATCGAAGTCGGGCCAAGGTGCGAAACAAAGACAGCGTCGATTGCAGGATAAGGATACGCGAGACGACGAAACTGCCGATGAATCGAACGCATCGGTGGAAACCGAGGAATCCCCTGCGTCGGAGGAATCTTCGGAGGAGGTTTCGGAATCTGTTGAACGGCGATCGACGGGGACCAGCGACGACGAGGATATATTCGCCCGTCTGCGCCATGTCGATCTTGAAAGACAACGCGAAAAGTGAACCGGACGAAGAGACCATTTCTCGAGCCGATGAAACCGTCTCAGCAAACGACCGGTTTGCCGCAGACGACGAACAAGCCGAACCGCAAGCCGACGAATCGGATGCGGGGCAAGAGGAACTTCAATCTGCGGATGAAGCAGCCGCGGCGGAGCGCGAAAGCGAAGCGTCGCGGCAGCAAGTCAAACAGCGTGCGGACGATGAGCAATCGATCGACGATTACATGTCCAAGCTGTTGGAGAAGTATGGGGGCAAAATGGAGGGTGGCGCTGCGGCCTCGCAGTCACAGACCACGGAGGCAATGTCGCGGCAGGGAGCGGCCCCGCACGCCTCGCGGCCCGAAGTGTCGCTGGAGCCGCCGAAGCCGGCAAGCGCACCGAAGCCGGCGATGACGAAATTGGAGCCGCCCCGCACGGCAGCGCCGGAGAAAACGGTCGACCTAGCCGCGATGCGCGAGCTGGCGAACTTCAGTACGCGAGCGGCCATCGCCACGCATCACCACCGGCGAAACCAATTGGTACTGTTGGGGAAAGTATCAGTCGGGGTCATCGGGCTCATCAGCGGCGCGTTGCTATTGCACTGGGGCGATGACGAGCAATCGTGGATTTTCTTTGGGGGTTTGGCCGGCCTGATCGTGTCTGGATACTGGTTCGTGCGCGCCGGCCATATGGCGCGAAGTTTGCAGAAGTTCCGACGAAAGGCCGAAAACCAGGCGGCGGCGACACAACGAGAGCCGAGACTGTCGCAAGTCGATGACGGTGGTTTAGACTTGTCGGATCCGGAGGCGGACGACGAGACGGTGGCCCAAGCGGATTGATTGTCAGGCATCGCCTCGCGCGGCCAGGACATCGTCGAAATCGCGCAGATGGTAGCCGATGGACACCAAATCGAGCACGCGGCACAGGCTGCGGGTAGCCACGCCCAGTCCGTCGGGACCGCTGAAGCCGCTGAGATGTCCGCCCCCTTTTAGGTGCGGCTCCAAATCGAGAAACACGCCGGGGATGCCTCGCCGCTTTAGTTTTTTCTCCAGGGCGGGGATGTGCTCGCGGAAATCGCGGAGCACGACGGCAAAGGCGCTGTCGCCGATATCGACGGGCACGAAATTCTTGAGGGCATCGCCGTTGCCGTGCCCCTGCCGCTTTGCCGATTGCGGATGCCGGTAATCCTTCACGTGCATCCAGCCGATGCCGGGCTTCATCGCCAAATATTGCTGAAAGAGTTCGGCCGGGGAATAGCCTTGCGAAATGATGTTGCCGCCGTCGAACACCAGCATGAGCGCGGGATGGTTCACCTGCCGATAGATCTCCGCCGCCATTTCTCCGTTGCTGCAAAGCGTGTCGGCTTCAATTTCCAAACCGAACGTCAAGTCGGAACGGTGGCAGGCTTCAGCGATTTGCCCCAACTGCTCGACCGCCTGCGCCAAGTGGGGCTTCGGATCGGCGGAGCGTGGCGGATAGAACGAAAAACCGCGGATCAACTTCGTCTCGAAGGCATGCGCCAGTTCGCAAGCCCGCTTGACTTCGCCGGCCAGATATTTTTTGAAGGGGATGTATTCGTGCTTCGTGCCGTCGGCCTGGTCAAGTAATTTCACTTTGCCCAGCGGCGAACCTAGCGAGGTGACATTCAGGCCGTATTCATCTTCCAAATGCCGGATTTTTGTAACTTCGGCCTTGGAAAGCTCCAGCACGTTCTTGATGCCGCTGCCGACGTCGATAAACCGGAGGCTGTAATACTGCAGGCCTGCGGCCGCCAGGGCACAGAATTGCTGGACGGCGGTTTGCTGATTGGCGGCTTCGTCGGCAAACGCGCTGAGAATGACCTGTGGTTGATCGTCCGGCATGATAAGCTTTCTTGAAGAACGGCCCTCGGGCGTCGGCGATATCGAGTCGCCATTGTCCGATGCCGTGGAACGATCGACAAGCCCCTGACGAACTCCGGCCGATTTCCTACCGCGCAGCCTAATGGCCCGCCGCTTGCATGCCCGATCTCATCGTCGATAACGTCACCAAGCAGTTTCCCACGCGGGCCGAGTCGCTGACGGTTCTGCGGGGAGTTTCGCTGGAGCTATCGAACGGACAGAACCTGGCGATTCTGGGGCCGAGCGGTTCGGGCAAAAGCACTTTGTTGCACATCATCGGCACGCTGCTTGAGCCGACGTCGGGCCAGATTACGCTCGACGGACACAATCCGTTCAGTATGGATGAACCTCGGCTGGCGGATTTTCGCAATCGCAAAATCGGTTTCGTGTTTCAAGACCATCATCTCCTGCCGCAATGCTCGGTTTTGGAAAATGTGCTGCTGCCGGGCATTGCACACGGGAGGGTCGATGGCGCATTGATCGAGCGCGCCAGGTCGCTGCTTGCGCGCGTGGGGCTTGCCGACCGCTTGGAACATCGTCCGGCGGAGCTTTCCGGCGGCGAACGGCAGCGTGTGGCGGTGGCGCGAGCGCTGATCCTTCGGCCGATGCTGCTTTTGGCCGACGAGCCGACGGGCAATCTCGACCGGAGCACGGCCGCCGAGGTGGGGCAGTTGCTTCTGGAGCTGCAACGGGAGGAGCAGAACATGCTGATCGTGGTTACGCACAGCCTGGAGCTGGCGTCGCACTTAGATCGGCGATTGGAATTGGACGCCGGGAAGTTGGTTTTAGCCACTTGAAAGTTGATGAGTACGTTTCGCATAGCACTGCGCAGCCTGGCGTTTTACCGGCGCACGAATTTCGCCTTGGCACTGGGAATCATGGCGGCCACGGCGGTGCTGACGGGCGCCCTGGTGGTCGGCGACAGCGTGCGCGGGAGTTTGCGGCATTTGATCATCGATCAGTTGGGACGAATCGATGAAGTGCTGGTGACGCCTGGGTTCTTTCGCGAGGCGCTGGCGGGCGAGATTGCCGCGGCGCCGCAATTTCGACAGAACTTCGCCACTGCGATGCCGGCGATTCTGCTGCAAGGCAGCTTGGAATCCGCAAGCGATTCGCAGCATCGCGCCGGCGGCGTAACCGTGTTGGGGGCGCCGGCCGAATTCTGGCAGCTTGGGCGCGGCGGCCCCGCCAAACCGCCCGCGGGGGATGCAATTGTTCTTAATCAACCGCTGGCCGAACGGTTGCATGTCAAGGCTGGCGACGAGTTGCTGCTGCGATTGCCGCAAGCCAACCTGGTTCCGGCCGACAGCGCGTTGGGGAAGAAGACGGAAACGAGCCGAGGTCGCAGGTTTACCGTTAGCGAAGTGATCGCCGCCGAAGGCTTGGGCCGTTTCGGCCTGCGGCCCACGCAGCAGATGCCGCTGGACGCCTTCACGGCCATCGAACCCTTGCAACGCTTGATCGACGTGCCCGATCGCGCGAATGCGATACTTGTGGCCGGCGGTAATGAAGCCGACGTGCCGGGCGACGCCGCCGAGCAATCGCTGGAGCAATCGGTTCGTCCAACGCTTGCGGATTATGGCTTGTCGCTGCACAAAACCGAACGCGGATATTTCGATCTCACCTCGGAGCGGATGTTGTTGGAGCCGGCGGTGGCTGCGGCCGCCATGAAGGCTTTCGGCGCCGAGGGGGCCCAGCCGGTGTTCACTTACCTGGCCAATTACATCATGGCCGGCGAGGGTCGCGGGAAGATTCCTTATTCGACCATTGCGGCCGTCGATTTTTCCAAGGAGCCGCCGCTGGGGCCGCTAAAGAATCGCGAAGGCCGGGCGATTGGGCCGTTGGCGATTGGAGAGATCGTGCTGAACTCGTGGGCGGCCGATGATCTGGCGGCGCAAGGCGCGCCGATCAAACCGGGCGACAAGATTGAAATCACGTATTTCCGGCCCGAGAGCACGCACGGGCAGGTCGAGGAGTCGAGCTATTCATTGCGGTTGAAAGACGTGACGCCGCTATCCGGGCTGGCCGACGATCGCAATTTCACTCCGCAAGTGAAAGGAATTACCGACGAAGCGTCGATCGCCGAATGGAATCCGCCATTTCCATTTGATTCGGCGAGAGTTCGCAGCGCGCCGCCGAACGATCAGGACGACAAGTACTGGCGGGAGCATCGGGCCACGCCGAAGGCGTTTGTGAGCCTCGCGCAAGGTCGGTCGCTGTGGGGGAGCCGGTTTGGGGATACGACTTCGATCCGGATTCCGGCGCACGAAGGGATGACCGAGCAAGCGCTGGCCGATCGATTGCTCCATGAGCTGGATCCCAAGGCGCTGGGCTTCGAGTTTTTGCCGATCAAGCGGCTGGGATTGGAGGCTGCGGCGGGCACGACGCCGTTTGCGCTTTTGTTTCTCGGTTTCAGCATGTTCATCATTGTCGCGGCACTGATGCTGGTGGCGGTGCTGTTCAAATTGGGTGTCGATCAACGCGCGGCCGATATCGGGATCATGCTTGGGGTGGGATTTCGGCGCGGCTTGGCGCGGCGAGTGCTGCTTGTGGAAGCGATCTGCGTGGCGATGGTCAGTGCGGCAGCGGGCGCGGCGGCGGGCATTGGTTACGCCTGGCTCATGATCGTGGGGCTGAAAACGTGGTGGCTGGGGGCGATCTCGACGCCGTTTCTCGATATGTACGTGACACCGGCCAGCATCGCCATCGGTTTCGCCAGCGGCGTGCTGGCGTCGCTGGCGACGATCGCCGTGGCGATGTGGCAATTGCGCCGGGCGAGCGTGCAACGATTGTTGACCGGGGAGACGGAAGAAATCCGGCCGGCGTTTCGCCGGCGGAGCCGATGGCCGGTGCGGATTGCCGATGCGCTGTTGCTTGGGGCAGCGGTGAGCGGGATCGCCTCGGTTTCTTTGGGGCTGGAGATTCGCGCCGGCGGATTCTTTGGCGCAGGGGCGCTTGTGCTAGCGGCGCTGCTGACCAGGACCTGGCACTCGATGCGAGCCGATCATGGCTCGTCGCTGATCACGGGCCGAGTGGCGCTTGCGCCTGGCGTGGCGTAATGCTTCGCGGCGTCCGCTGCGCAGCACTTTGACCATCGGGTTGACGGCGGCGGCGTGCTTTCTGATTTTGGCCCTGAGCGCATTCCGGCTTGATCCTCCGAAGGGCTTCACGGTGTTTCGCGGCGGCGACGGCGGATTCGCCCTGATGGCGCAAAGTGCTCAGCCGATCTATCACGATCTCGGCTCCGCCGAGGGGAGGCGCGCGCTGGGATTCAATGAGAAAAGCGAACGCGTCGTGGCCACTGCGCAGGGGGATGGGTCGCGAATTTTCTCGTTCCGCGTGCATGCCGGGGATGATGCCAGTTGCCTGAATCTTTACCGGCCGCGGCAGCCGCGAATTGTGGGGGTGCCGCAACAATTCATGGATCGCGGCGGATTCGCCTGGACGGCGAAACTTGCGTCCACGCCGATGGAAGGGAACGATCCTTGGCTGCTGTTGGACCGAGTGCCGCAGGCGTCGGAGACGAAGACGGCGCAACCGCCGCCGATTCCTGTCATTCTGGATCAGAACACGGCGATCTACAGTTTGCATTTGACCGGGGGCGCGGGAGAGATTTTCGAAATCGATCGGCCGGGCGGCGGCAGGATCAAGCTTCAAGTTGTCGCTGTGTTGGACAACAGCATCTTTCAAGGTGACTTGCTGATTAGCGAGACAGATTTCCTGCGATTATTTCCTGACGACAGCGGCTACCGGATGTTTTTGATCGAAACGCCGCCGGAATATGTCGAACCGTTGGCCCAAGCTTTGGGAACGGAGTTGGGCGATTATGGATTGGCGGCGCAGACGACCGCGGCTCGGCTGGCGGAATTGTTCGCCGTGCAGAATACGTACCTTGCGACCTTTCGAAGTTTGGGCGGCCTGGGATTGCTGCTGGGCACTTTCGGACTGGCTGCGGTGCAACTGCGCAGCGTGCTGGAACGGCGCGGTGAGCTGGCGTTGCTGCGCGCGACAGGTTTCCGGCGGCGGCGTTTGGCGCAGATGGTGATGCTGGAGAATGCATTGCTTTTGGTTGCCGGGCTGGGCATCGGAGCGATTGCCGCGCTGGTTGCATTGCTGCCGCACCTCGTGCTCGCGGGCGGAGCGCGAATTCCATGGATGTCTTTGGCTGCGACGCTGGCCACGGTGCTTGTGGTTGGCCTGCTGGCCGGTATGATTGCCGTGCGCTCGGTGCTGGTAGCGCCGCTTTTGCCTGCGTTGCGGGGCGAGTAGCGAGTTATCGGTATCTGGTTTTTGCCGGTCGTCGGATAGACTGACGGCCGGAACGATATCCATTTATTTGGCTGGCGAACACATGACCATGATGAGAAGCACGGCACTGGTTTTGTTGTCGATCGCGCTAACGGCGCTGACCTGGGCGCTTACGGGCCGCTGTTGAATTTGGGGGGGCGCAACATGGGGGGCAGCCACTGGTTGCCGTTTCTGTTTGTAGGGGTGGCGTATTTCATCGTGGCGGTCGTAGTTACGGCGGGGCTTTTGATTTGGCGCGGCGAACCGGGCAATTGGAATACGGGGGGAGTGATTTGGAGTTTTATGGCGGGGGTGGTCACGGCGGTCGGGGCGCTGTGCATCATTCTGGCGCTGACGAACAAAGGAAATCCGATTTACGTGATGCCGCTGGTGTTCGGCGGGGCGCCGGTGGTGAACACGCTGGTGACGATGTGGACTTCGAAAACGCACCGTGAGGCGGGACCGTTTTTTTACGCGGGATTGATTTTGGTGATCGCGGGGGCCGTGACGGTGCTGGTGTTCAATCCTGCGAGCCGAGCCAAACCGGCGCCAGCCGCTGTGGAGGCGGCGGCCGATGCGCAAGGGGCCGCGAGTACGGCAGCCGCTACATCGATCACGTTTCCGCAATTGCTGAAGGTGTTGGGGTTCGTGGCGCTGACGGCGTTGTGCTGGGGCTGCTATGGACCGTTGTTGCACATTGGGCAGATGAAGATGCACGGGAGCCGGATGCGGCCGTTCATTTGCGTGGGGCTGGCGTATGTGGTGGTCGCGATCGTTGGGCCGTTGACGGTTTGGACGGCGCTGGGGGCCGACGGCGAACTTTCGGCGCGGGGTGTTTTGGAGCCTGGCTGGCGGAACTTTCGGGGCGCTGGGGTCGCTGGGAGTGATCCTGGCTTTCACTTTCGGCGGCAAGCCGGTTTATGTGATGCCGCTGGTGTTCGGCGGGGCGCCGGTGGTCAATACTTTCATCAGCATCGCAATGACCGGAAGCTTCGCGGCCATTTCGCCGTTCTTCTATGCCGGGCTGATCGTCGTCGTGGCCGGCGCGGTGAGCGTGCTGGTGTTTGCGCCGCGAGGTGGGCCGCATCCGGCGGGGACCGCTCAACCGGCGGCGCCGTGACTTGAGAGCCACGCGCTCCGCTGCCGCGTCGCGGCTAAACGGCATTCACGTTCCGCGGACGCAGCCGAACCACTCGATGTGTTTGCGCGGGCAGAAACGCAGATTGTGCGAGCGGCAGTACGGTTCCAGCCACCGGGCTTTCTGTTCGAGCGTTTCCAGATCGGCGCCTTGCGGCATTAAGAGAACGCGGTCGCGGTCGATTTCTGGAAATTCGCTGAGCCACGCTTCGGCGGCATCGCAATCGCCTTCGTTGTCGACGACGAATTTAATTTGGTAGGAGTATTCGCGGACCAAGCGGCGAATTACCTTCGGTTCGTTGCGAGTGCGCTCGTGGCGCTCGTGCCAGCGGGGTTCGTCTTCTTCCGAGGGGCCGGAGCCGGGTAGTTTGGGGCTGATCGACATCAAATCGCACGCCAGCGGCAGATAGAGCGTTCCGGCGGTTTCGACGGTGATGTGCAGGCCACGGTCGTGCAGTGCCTGGGCCAGGGGAACGAGTTCGGCGAAGAGCATCGGCTCGCCGCCTGTGAGCACCGCATGGCAGCAGGGGCCGCCGATCGGAAGCAAATCGTCCACCTGCCGGAGGATTTCGTCGAGCGAAAGATCTTCGCCCTCCGGTTCCCAGGAGGTGTACGGCGTGTCGCAGAACCAGCAGCGCAAATTGCAGCCGCTGGTGCGCACAAACACGCTGGGGGTTCCGGTGAGAAAGCCTTCGCCCTGCAGCGATCGAAAGATTTCGGCGATTTTCACGACGGGTAACTCAGTGGATCGGTCAGCCCGGCTTCGGCGAATCCTTTGAGGCGCAAAAGGCACGCATCGCACTGGCCGCAAGGATCGCCGGCGAATCCGGGATCGTAACAAGTGTGAGTGAGGGCGTAATCGATTCCCAATTCGGTTCCGCGGCGGATGATTTCGGCCTTCGTCATTTTAATGAGGGGCGTATGAATCTTGAACCGTAGGGTGCGTTCGACGCCCGCCTTGGTGGCCAGGTTGGCCATGGTTTCGAAGGCGGCGATGTACTCCGGGCGGCAATCGGGATAGCCGCTGTAGTCGATCGCATTGACGCCGATGAAAATATCCGCCGATCGGGTTGTTTCCGCATAGGCCAGCGCCAGCGACAACATCACTGTATTTCGGGCGGGGACATAGGTGCTGGGAATGCCCGTCCCCATTTCCGCCGCGGTGCGATGTTTGGGCACGGCGATATCGGCCGTCAGCGCGCTGGCGGCAAGTCGGGCCAGATTGATCCGCGCAGTCTCGTGCCGCGCGACATCCAATTGTCTGGCCACTCGGGCCGCGGCATCCAGCTCGAATCGATGCCGCTGACCATAGTCGACCGACAGCGCAAAGAGGCTAAACCCTTCGGCTCGGGCGATGGCGGCGGCGGTGGCGGAATCGATTCCGCCGGAGAGCAGGATCACCGCCGATTTGGGATTGTCGGAATGTGCGGGGCCACTGGTTTCCATATCCTTATGTTGGCACAATTGCTGATACGAGAAAAGGAGCCAAAGCTTGCCCGACGACTTCCGCAAAACCCTGGTCACGTTCGAGAATCCGAATCCGAAGCGGGATTATTCGATCGAAATTGTCTGCCCGGAGTTTACGTCGGTTTGCCCGGTGACCGCCCAACCCGATTTTGGGACGTTGACGATTACCTATACGCCAGAAGCGAAGTGCGTCGAGCTGAAGAGCCTGAAGCAGTATCTGCAGCAATTCCGCAATGAGGGGATTTATTACGAGGCGGCGACCAACCGGATTCTGGACGACCTGGTGGCGGTAGTTCAGCCGCGGCGAATGACGATTGTGGCGGCGTTTACGCCGCGGGGCGGAATCAGCACGAACGTGACGGCGGAGTACGAGGCGAAGAAATGACCAATGACCAAGCACCAATGACCAATGAATTGATGGTTCCCGATTTGGTCATTGGGATTTAGTCATTGGTCATTTGCCTTTAGTACAGCTTCGCGTTTGGGTTGTTCTTGTATTCTTTGAATAGCTCGCGGCATTCTTCGGTGAGCACGCCGCCGACGAGCTTTACTTTGCTTTTGCCCATTTCGAGGATTTTCTTGGCGTCGATGTACAGCTCGTTGAAGCCGACGTCGGCGGCGTCTTGCACCGTAGCGCCAAAGTAGACCGTATCGACGCGGGCCCAGTGCAATGCCGACATGCACATGGGGCATGGTTCGCAGGTGGTGGCCACGATGCCCCCTTCCAGAAACCACTTGCCGATGTGCTTGCAGCCGACGCGGATGGCGTTGACCTCGGCGTGCGCCGTGCTGTCGATGGTGGTGAGCACCGTATTATGGGCGGTGGCGATTAACTTGCCGTTCTGCTCGATGGCGCAGCCGAAGGGGCTGTTGCCGGTTTTGAAGCCCTCGCGGGTTTTCTCGATCGCCTTGCGCATCAATTCTTCTGGACTCATGATTCGCGAAATTGTTGGGAACAAAAGGTCGGAAAAACGCCCCGATAAGCTTAACAACCCGGGGGGCGCAAAACCAGTCGTTCAGCCCGAAGGGCAAAATTTAGCGACTATGTGCAGAAGGGGCGCAGCTTGTCGGCAATTTCGGCTGGTATGGGCATCGATTGCGGCGGCTGACCCGGGTCCATGCGGCAGCAGACGGCTGTGACTTCGCCCTCGGCCACAAGCCGGTCGTCGTCGCGGATATCGAATTGATAGGTCACGCTTTTTTCGCCCAGCCGCGAAATGGTAAGCGTGATCGAGAGCACGTCGTTGAATCGGGCCGCCCCGCGATAATCGCAGCGGGCATGCACGCGCGGCCAACTGACCGGACCGGTGGAATGCTGGATCAGCAAGCTCAGGCCGAGGTGGCGGAGGAATTCGTGCTCGACCGATTCCATCAGCGGAAAGAAGGAGGCGAAGTGCGCGATGCCGGCCGCATCGGTGTGGGCAAACTCAACGCGGCGAGTGGTCGTGAACGAAGCCATGCTAAGGCAGAAGGCAGAAAGCAGAAGGCAGAAATTCGAGGGTGCAGTCTGCTTTCTGCATTCTGCCTCTAAACTACTCACCGACGTAGGGCAAGAGGGCCATGAATCGGGCTCGCTTGATGGCCAGGGTAACGGCGTGCTGGCTGGCGGCGGTGCAACCGCTTTTGCGGCGGCTGACGATTTTGCCCTGGCGATTGGTCAGCTTGTTCAGCAGCTCCAGGTCCTTGTAGTCGACGAACATGGGGCGGGGGCGCTTGCCGTCGATGAAGATGGGGTCCTTCTTCTTGGTGCGCAACTTCATCTTGGAACGCTTGCGCATGGGGCGCTGGTTCTTCTTGTCGGCAAACGATCCAAATCGAGGCATGGCGAATTCCGCAATCTAAGGGTGCTAGAGGAAACGAACTAAGATACCCGAGTCGGAGAGAAAAATCTAGCGGGTCGCAGATCCCGACTGACACAGTCGGGCTATTTTTGAAGTGTCTGGCCCCAAAATAATTTCGCCCTCGGAGGGCACTGGGCCATCCGAGGGCGAGTGAAGGTCAAGTTAACTGGCTGTCAACTGTCCGTCACGAACAACTAGCAGCGTTTGGCAAACTGCTTAGCGACGGCCGTATCCACCACCGCCGCCGCCGTAACCGCCCCGGCCGCCACCGCCGCCAGCGGGGCGCGGGGTACGTTCCCGCGCTTCATTGACCGTCAGGGCGCGGCCGCCCATGTCGCGACCGTTCATCGCGGCAATGGCCGCTTCGGTCCCCTCGTCGGTTTCCATTTCCACGAATCCGAAACCGCGGGAGCGGCCCGTTTCGCGATCGGAGATCACTTCGGCATTGCGGACTCCGCCGTGCTCAGCAAACAAGCTTTGCAATTCCGCCGAAGTCGTTGACCAGGGGAGGTTCCCCACATAAATCCGTCGACCCATCGAACACCTTCTACTAGGAGCACACGAACAGAAACAGCACTTCTTCAAAGACGTGAACTGAACCGAGGACGCGAAGGCTTGGCTCCTCGAGGGCCGCCGCGCCGCTCAACCGGCTATAGAAAGTGTAGCGTCTAGTGCGCGGCCGTCGCAATGTCTGTGTGGCAAAAAACAGGTGCGTCAAAGACCCCCCACCCGGCAAGCTTGATAAGGTTTATCTGACAGCTTCCGGGGCCGGCGACGAACGCAAATCTTTGCCGTTTGGCAGGTTGAGAAATGCTGGCCTGCGGCGCGGCCGCCACGGCGCATTCACCGCTGCTGTCCGGCCGCGGTGCGTGCCACCCGGCGATAGACCTTCCGGTGCTCTTGGGCCATTTGCTGGGCGGAGTAGTGGGCCAGCATCGCATCGCGTCCTCGACGGCCGCATTCCCGGGCCAGCGCGGGGTTGGAGATGAATTCGCGCAGTTTCGCCGCCAGGTCGGCCGGGTTGTTCGGCTCGAACAGCAACCCGCCGCCGGTGTGTTGGATCAATTCAGGAAACATGCCGTGGCGCACGGCCACCAGCGGCACGCCGTTGGCCAGCGCTTCCAGCGCCGACAGTCCTTTACTTTCCTGATACACCGTGGGCAATGCCATGACATCGAGCGACTGCAGGAATGCAATTTTTCCGGCGCGATCCGGCTCGCCGACGTACTGGAAACGATCTGCCAGGCGCAATTCGCGAATTTGGCGAATTAGCGACTGGAAGTAAGGCTCGTCGCCGGTGGATTTGTAGCCGGCCAAACGCAAGCACAGTGGCGGCAGCCCAGGTTCGGCGCAGGCAAGCGCGAAGGCTTCGATGAGCAGATGCAATCCTTTTTCGGCGGCGATGCGACCGAAATATCCGATGGTAAATGGCTCGCCGGGCGGATTGCCGCCGCGCAGCGCATGGCCTTCCAAATGCAAACCGTGGCGGATGACTTCGATGCGCGCGCGGTCCACGGCCAGGTAATCGGCCATGAAATCGGCGAAGTAGCGGTTATAGGCGACAAAAATGTCGACGTCGCCGGCCCGCTGGCGCAGAAGTTCGCGCGCGCGGCTGTAGTGCGGCTCGGTCAACTGTTCCAAGAGCCAATCTTCGCCGGCCAGATTGCAGAGAATCGGCACTTGCAAACGGCGGCGCAAGGCGGGCGCCATCCCGATCAGCAAAGCATTGGAGAGATGGACAACTTCCGGGCGGGCGTCGGTTTGCAGCCAATGAAGCAGCTTGTGGATTTCCTTGCGTTGTCGCCCCTGCTCTCCTTCCAGCGTGGAGACGGTCAGCGCGCCCAGGTTTGCCACATCCATGCCGGCGCTTGAGCGTGAGAGCCGCTCGATCAGACTGGGAGAATCGAACAGGCGATCGACGAACCAGGGGGTGTGTCGAAACAGTGCGAATCGCTGTTGCAGATAAACGTTCACGCCGCCAAAAAAAACGCGCGGCAGACTGACATTCTCTTCATCGGTGCGCAGCGGGGTGTAGGTCGGGACCAGCAGCACTTGCTCGCCCTGCGCCAGCAGCGCCCGGGCCAGGGTGTTGTCGTGCATGCAGGTGCCGCAATAGCGCGAGGCGGCGCCGGCGGTGAGATAGACGATCCGCAGCGGCGGATCGGCGGCGGATGCTGGCGCGGCGGCGGAGCCGCTTTCTGTGGTGGGCGAAGGAGAGGTCATCACGGGCGCGGAGAAGTTCAGCTAAACCGCAAGCGGAAGTTTGGGCCGAGAGATCGTTACGTCGGAGTAACGATCTCCAATAATTCTACCGCCGCGGCGCCATTGCCGCGAATCAGTGCCGTGCGGCCGTAGGTGATCTGCTTTGGGCCAATTCCCATCAAGCGGCACAAATCGCCGCCGGGCGTCACGCGCCACAGCGCCGACAAATCGATTTCCCACAATGTTTTGTGCTGGCTCAGAATGCGGCCCAAAGGCGTCGACTGGCTTTCCACTTCCTGCCGCACTTCGGGCGTTACGTAATCGAAATTCAACCGCATGATGCCGAATTGAACCACGCGGCCATCCGAGTGCCGAGTCAACAGAATGCGGCGGGCATATACATTAGCGACAGTCTTCACTTCCAAGACACGCACATCGACCGGGCAGCCGTGAATTTCCTCCATCGTCACGGTCATGTGATGGGCATGCGCCAACAGGCGGCGATAGGGCTCAATCAAGTCGGCGGAGGTGATTTCCTGAAAACGGCCCAATTCCTCTGGCCGCCGATAAAACAGCCCGACTAGCGATGATAATTCGACATTGGCGTCGGATTTCGACACGGCGATGTGCGCTTGCTGGTGAGAGATGCGCGGAAGGGAATTCAGGCGGGCAGCTTCGATCCTACCAGCTTGCTCTGGGCCGCGAGAATCACATGTTTAGGGGGCTCGGACTGGCGCCGCTCGAGCACCGTGTCGATCAGATAATAGAACAGCCGGCGCAGCAAATCGGGCTGCACCTCCTCCGCAATCGCCTCGGCCCGCGCTTGATGCCGGGCCACCAGGCGATCGGCTTTTTCGAAGACGTCGGCCTCTTCGTACAAGCGCCGGATTTGTTGGAGCTTGTCGTCGTCGAGCGGCTGAGATGCCAGCAATTCGAGTCGGGCGCGCGAATGCGGCTCCAGACCTTCCAGTGCCAGGGCCCACAGCACGGTGGGACGGCCGCCGATGATGTCGCCGGCGGCGGCGAGCTTGTTGTGATTGTCGCCGAGCCAATCGTTCAGATCGTTGATGATTTGGAAGGCGACGCCCAAATGGCGGGCGAACTGATTCATGGGTTCGGCATATTTTTCAGCGGGCCCGGCGAGGCGGGCGCCCATGTAGACGCGCTGCGCCGAAGGCGGGAGCGGTTTTCAGGGCGTAGATATTGATGGCCTCAGGGGGCGTGATCTGTTTATTGCGAGAATCGCGCCAGATGAGCTCGGCCCCCTGCCCTTCGCTGAGCTTCATGTGGGCGTCGGCCAGGCGATCGATGACTTCGGCCACGACGTCGGCGCCCAAAGACTTCGCCTCGCGGCTGACCAGGCGATAGCCAAGGCCAATGAGGTAATCGCCGACATTTATGGCGGTGGCCGTGCCGAATTTGCGGTGCAGCGTCGGGGCGCCGTAGCGGTACTGATCGTCGTCTTCGATGTCGTCGTGCACCAGCGAGGCTTTGTGGAAGGTTTCGATCGACAAGGCACATCGCTTGATCGCTTCCGGCAGGCGGCCGAGATTTGCAGCCCCGTTGGCCTGCGTGCAGGCGCCGCCGGTGAGCGCGTCGTACACGGCCAGAGTGATAAAGGGGCGCGAATGCTTGCCGCCGCGGGCCAAAAAGTCGTAGGCGATGGCCTCAGTCACCGCGACGGGATCGAGGCCTTCGGCGCCTTCGCCGTTGCGCTGGGCCAGCGACGGTCCGCCATGCTGGCGCGGCGCCAATCGCTCCAACTCTTCGGGCTGGAACATCGCTCCGGCGGCCTGCAAAAGTGCATCGCAGTTGGCTCGAAATTCGCCAACATCACCGGCGAAAGCCCGGCGCTTCGTGACCGCAATGGGGCTCGATTCGGCATCGACCCGAAAAGAGTCAGGGGTTGCTTTCGCCAAGGGTGTGCCTCGGGATGATAGATATCCAAATCTTCAGGGCGGGCCCGACGGCATTACACCCGCTGCAGCCAGTTGATGCGGGCTCCGTACCGCCTGACCGATCGCGCAAGTCCTCACGGTCGATCGGTCGCCGTCATCATACCATAGCCGGCGAAACTGGAAACGGGCGGCAGGCCGATTTGGAGCGAATTTTCTTTGGCGCCAGCGGTAATTTCCGCGCAGCTACGGCCAACGACGCCCGCTGAATGACCGCGGACGGATCAGGTATAGCGGACGCCGCGGTATTCCGGCTCGAAGAAGGCGGGCAACAGGGAATCGACTTGCAACAGGCCGACGCGAGTGAGCCGCACTTCGTCGCCGTCGATTTCGAGGAATTCGTCGGTTTGATACTGGCTCCAGACTTCGCGCCATTGGTCGAATATTTCCACGCCGAATTTATTGCGGAAATAAGCTGCATCGAGGCGGCCGGTCTTCAATTGCAAGATCAGCTCTCGAACCAATAACTGATGCCGCGTGGGCCGCATGCCGCGCCACAGCGGCAGTTCGCCACGCTGCAGTGGTTCGACGTACTGCGGCCAGTCGGCATAGTTCTGATAATGCACGCCGCTTATGTGCCCGAAGCTGGCGACGCCCGTGGCCAGCAGGTCGCTGCCGCGCCAGAGGTTGTCGCGGTAGCTGAAATTCACTTTGTGCGAATCTTTCACCAGCGTGTAGGCGCTGGAGACGCTGTAGCCGGCGGCGCAAAGTTCGTCGAAGGCGTAATCGACCCAGGCGCGTTTCGTGGGCCAATCGGCCACCGGCGGCGCGTTGTGATGCTCGAGAATGTCGTGCGAGTAGACGGTGTTGAACGGCAATTCCATCTGATAGATGGTGACGCTGTCGGGCGAGAAGTCGATCGTTCGGCGGACGGTGTCGCGCCAGTTGTCCCAGGTTTCTCCGACCATGCCCGCGATCAAATCGATATTGGTGTTGGGAAAACGGGCGTCGACGATCCATTGCCAGGAGTGCGCGATTTCGTCGGACAAATGCGCCCGGCCGTTTTCCTCCAGAATTGCGTCGCCGAAATTTTCCACGCCCAGGCTGATGCGCGTGACGCCCAGATCGCGCAGCGTTTTCACCTTGGGTTCGGAGAGCGTGCCGGGCTCACATTCGAAGGTGACTTCCTCGGCATGGTCCCAATTGATGCTGGCTCGCAGGCGATCCACCAGCGAGGTCAATTGCTTGGCGCTCAAAAACGAAGGCGTGCCGCCGCCGAAATAGACGAACCGGAAAGGCCTGCCGCCCATCACGGGGAGCTTGCTGACCAGTTCGATCTCCCGGGACAGCGCCGCCACATATTGTTCCACCTCGGCGGCGTTCTTGTCGGTGTAGACCCGGAAATAACAGAATTTGCAACGCTTGCGGCAAAACGGGATGTGCAGATATAGTCCCAGCGGCGCCGGGTCGTCGTTGGCGGCCAGGCGCAGCGGGGCGCATTCATCGCCTCGCGCACGTGCACCAGGCCGTCCGGCGTCCATTGCGAGAACGGCGGATAGTTGGCGATGAAATAGCTGCCGACTTCGGTTTTTTTGCTCGCCTGAGTACTCAAGGCATACCTGCCGTAAGCTATCCTTCAGTTCCGTTCAATCCATGCGAAGTCACGTCATCAATCTGCTGCTTCTGGCCGTCTCGACAACCGCCATGATCCACCTGTACGGCCGGATCAACTACACTTCCGCGCAATATGTTAGTTGGGATTTACACGACTATCGCAAAATGGCGGCTGCTTCGCCGCATTTAAGCGACGACGTTTTTCGGCCTTTCGCGTATCGTGTTTTGGGACCGTATTTGGCGGGATTGCTTCCATTCGACATCGACACGTCGTTCTACCTGCTTGCCATTGTAGCGTCGTACGTAATGGTCGGCTTGTTTTACGGTTTCCTCTGTTTTGTGGGTATCTGGCCGCGGATCGCCGTCATCAGCACATTTCTGTTCACCACCCACAAGTATTTTTTCGGGCTGACTGTTTGGGACTATTTCCAACTCAACAATTTGTTGTGCCAATCGCTGCTGGTGGTAATGTTCTGGTCAATGCTAACGGGGCGATGGAAGCTGTTTGCGGCGGCGATGTTTGTCGCGGCGTTTTTGCGAGAAGCCAGCATGTTAATGATACCTGTCGCGGCGGTTTATCTTTGGGAAAAGCAGGAATTGCGCAGGCAATGGCCGCGGCTATTGGTGTTGGTGCTGCCGGCGGTTATGGCATTTGTTCTATTGCGGGCACTGATTCCAACCAGCGGGGGCGACACGTTTGTCATGGCGATTAGGAAAAACGTGCCGCTGCAGTTGACGCTGGAATCGGTTTTCCGGTGGTTGGTGAATTCTTTCGCTCCGCTGACACTGGTGCCGCTGGTTTTCCTGGACTGCACAGTGGGGTTCTTCAAGGATCGGAAGTTCGCTTTGTTGTATTTGATTCTGGTCTCTGGCAGCCTTTGTTTTGGCACCGACACTGAATTGCTGATGGCCCCCACGTTCATTGTGTTTTACTGGCTGATCGGGACGATTTTCCAGCAGTATCGATGGAATTGGGTTTCGCTTCTGTTGGTTTGCATCGGCTGCGCGGCTGCATCGATGCATCATACAATCGCCAGATATCCATTGCCGACGAAGCAAACGACGATGATGGTTTCGGTGTGCGCACTTTTGTTGGTGACAGCCGTTGCGGTCGTGGTTCGCATCCAAGGCCGGCGACCCGTGCAGCAAATCGCCTGATGCCCCTCATTTCTTCGTGCCGAAGCAATAGACGATGCCGTCGTCGCTGGCGATGACCATGCGGCCGGCGGCGATGGCCGGACTTGCCAGAAAAGAACCGCCGGCTTCGTACTGCCACACCTGCTGGCCGGTGTTCAAATCGAGACCGTAGATCCTTCCATCGGCGGAACCAATGAACACTCGCTTTCCCGCCACGACGGGCGAGCCATCGACGCGCCCCTTGGTGGTGAATTGCCACAGCGGTTCGCCGGACTTTGGGTTGAGCGCATGCACGGATTTATCTCGGCCGCCAAAGATCACTGCCCCGCCTGTCAGCGCGGCGCTGGAGCGAAGCGGGAGTTTCCAAAGCTGGTCTTCCCAGCGCCACACTTCTTTGAGCTCCTTCCAGTTGATGCAAAAGAACGTGGCGCCTTCGGTGCCGAAGTAAATGAGTTCTCGCGCTGCGGCCGGAGTGCTTCCGGTGGGGGACTCGATGTCGACCGTACCTGATTCTTCGCCGTTTTTCAAATCGATCACGTGCAGCTTGCCGTCGCACCCGGCGATGAAGCAACGGCCTTCGACCACTGTCGGCGAGCAGCGAATTTGATTGCCGATGCTGTGCGTCCAAAGCTTCCTGCCGGTTTTGGCATCGAGGCAATACAGCGTGGAGTCCTGCGAGCCGAAGAGGACGTTGTCGTGATAAAAATTAGCGGCTGAGTTGATTTCGGCTTCGGTTTTGAAGGTCCATTTCTGCCGGCCGGTTTTGCCGTCGAGGCAGAAGAACGTGCCGTCTTGATCGCCCACGTACAGCAGCCCGTCGTGCGCGGCAGCCGCGGCGTTGAAACCGACTTGCTTGGCCGGATTGGTGAATTTCCAATTCTGGCCGCCGGTTGCCAGATCGATGGCGTACACCGTGCCGTCGAGATCGCCGATGTAGACAACGCCAGCGGCAATGACGGGCGCGGCGTCGAACGATCCTTTTTCGACGGCGTATTTCCACAGGAGTTCCGGATTGTCCGGCAGCGGCGATTCAGAGACGCCGGTGGCCTGGGCGTTGCCGCGGAACACGGGCCAGCTTTGTCCGACCGAACCGTTTTCCGCCGCCAGCGCGGCGCTCACGCAAAACCAGATCAGATAGATAATGCTTGGCGCAAATTTCATTAGTATGCGGCCCGATACAAAGAAAGCAGGTCGTCGACGTTCACCTCGCGCGGGTTGAATCCGGCGGTCCATTGTTGCGCGGCGTCGGCGGCAAGCAGTTCCAGTTTATTCTCTGATATATCGAACTCGCGCAGGCGGCTGAGCATTCCGGCGCGCTTCAACAAACCGCCCACGAAATCGGCCAGGCCTGCAAATCCTGACTGGGGCGTGGGAAAGACGTTGCCGCCGGCGGTGCATTCCAGGAGTTCAAAATACAGGTTGCTGACGGACGCCCCGTTGAAGCGAATCACGTGCGGCAGCATCATGCCCACCGCCTGACCGTGGGGGACGCCGAATTGCGCGGTCAGGGGATTGGCCAGCGCATGGGCTGCGCCCAACATGCTGTTTTCGATGGCCAGGCCGGCGAAGCAGGCGCCCAATTGCATGCCGCTGCGAGCAATGAGATCGCGTGGATCGTCGAGCACTTGGGCAAAATTGCCTCCCAAAAGCAGCCACGCTTCACGGCTGAAGGCCATGGAGGCGGGATTGCGCGCCTTGCAGACGTAGCTTTCCAAGGCGTGAGCCACGGCGTCGATGCCGGTGAGCGCCGTTACTCGCGGCGGTTGGGTGAGCGTCAGTTCGGGATCCAACAGCGCCACGCGGAAGGTGGCTTTCTTATCGCCGCAGGCCATTTTGACGTGCGTCGTCGCGTCGCTGATCAGCGCGAACGATTGCGTTTCGCTCCCCGTTCCGGCGGTGGTGGGAACGGCGATCATGGGGAGCATCGGCTTGGCGGCTTTGCCAATGCCCCAGTAGTCTTGCATCCGGCCGCCGTTGGTCAGGAGGAAATTGATTCCCTTGGCGCAATCCATCGAGCTGCCGCCGCCGAGACCGACGAGCAAATCCGGCTGGAATTTTTGGGCTGCCGATAATCCTGCGGCGACGTGCTCGGTTGTCGGATTCTCGCCGACGCCATCGAATAATTGTGTTTTGATTCCCGCCGCCTCCAGCGCAGCGATGCCGCGCGCGGGGTGCCCGGCGGCAACGATGCCCGGGTCGCTGACGACCAGCGCGCGCTGGCGCCAAGCTCGGCGGCGAGTTCGCCGAGGGCCGCGAGCTTGCCGGGGCCAAATACAATCCGCGTGCGGGGATAGAAATCAAACGGGGTCATGACGACTTCGACATTTGCTCTTTGGGAATTTGTATCGCGCGGGCGCGAAACAAAAAGTCGACAATGTTGCCTTCGTGCGGCTGCAGCCAATCGAGCTTCGTGGTGGGAATGGGGCCAATGTTCAAGCGGTCGATGTTGGTGGCGTCGGTCAATTCGCGCTGCCACTGAGGATTATTCGTAATCGCCGAGGCCACGAGCGTATCGCCGATTGCGTCGAGCATTTTTTCCTGCGGACACTTTACGACCGTGACAAAGGGGAACATGAATTCCTTTTTCGCCGCCGCGGCGGCGGGGGAATCGCAATGGATGACTGTCGGCCGTAGATACGCGCAGCGCTCTCGTTCCACCAGCCGGGAGCCGTATTGCTCCGTGGAGTGTTCTACGCCGCTATCGCGCAAATCGGTTTCGATGCTCTTCCAAATGCCGGCGGCCTGGCCTGGCACGGTGAACGCCGCCAACGCGGCGCTAGGATCGTCCGGCGGTTTGACTTCGACGGGTCCGATTCGTTCGGCGATGGCTTTGGCAATTTCTTTCGTGTGCCGCGAAGCCCATATGCCGGAGCAATTGATGCAGCCGCGGCCGCTATTGATGAGCACGCTTTCGACCATGATGTCGAGATATTGCTCCCACTGGTCGACAACATCGTCGCCCAGCAGAATCTTGCTGAAGCCGGGGCCGTGGACGCTGACTTTGGGATTACCTTTGTAGCGTTCGACGGTCGGAGCGCCGCCGAAGATCATGCTGCGCTGGCAACTGGCGAGCACTGCGGCACCGGCGTCTGCTCCGCCGGGATAAATGCCGATGGCTTCGGCCGGGATGCCGGCTGCCACAAATGCCGCAGCCATACGATACGGCGTCCACGGTTCTTGCGGACCGGGTTTGAGAACCAGTCCAACCTGCATTGCAATCACTGGCAGCCAGAGGGTGTGAACACCCGGCGAATTGGATGGCAGCACCACGCCGAGCGCGGGTGTTTGACATAGATAACTGACCACGACGCCGCGATTTTCCACGCCGTAGCCGCGCGAAAGAATTTCCAGCGGCAGGCCGCGGGTCAGCGCGTCGAGCACCTGGTCCATGTGCGTCAGCACGAAGTGATTCTTCTGCATGTTCGCTTTGGCCATATGCTCCGGCAAACCGGTGCTGGCCGATTGCTGTCGTGCGAACTCGTTGGGTGATTGCGTGCCGTCGCCGATCGGGAGCGTGGCATTGAGATACAAGTCGGCCGCCTTTTTCACGCGGGCAATCAGATCATGCGGCTTGAAATCGAGGAGCGCCTTGCGGGCGTTTTTGGCGTTGCGCGCATCGCGCTGGACCAGGGCGCCGTTGGCTTGGCCGACGGTGGCGATCGGCTCGCCGGTGATGAAGTGCACGACCTCCTCTTTTTCCAAGGAGTCGTACGGTTTGCCCCAGCGAAGGACGGGAAGATTCAGGCAGGAGTGCGGAGTGCGGGGTGCGGAGTGCGGAGTCACGATCCACCTCGCCGCGAACTTCTTATGGAGGCAACCACCATGGCCGTGATTTCGTTCGCTTCCGTCATCAGGTCAACCAATCGATCCTTTTTCATGAGTTTCGAATCTGCCAAGACCTGCAACCAAAAAAAGGATTCGTCGGATTCTTCCTCCACGATCCCGAGCTTCGCACGAAATTCAGCGGCACTTCTCGCTCGGCAGGCTGCCCGATAATTGGCGCCGACGGAAGTACCGCAGCGCAATAACTGTCCTCCAATGTGATCCGCCGCTCGGGATCTTGGCAAACTGCCAACGAGTCGAATAATTCTCAATGCAAATCGATGCGTCCGCGGCCGCAATTGTTCCCGCGAACGTCCATTGGATGGCGCCATATTACCCTTTTTACTTTTAATTCCGCACTCCGAATTCCGCACTCCGCACTTCAATAAACCCCGACCGTGGTGGCTTCGGCCAGTTCGTGGAACGGTCGCACTCCGCTGACGCCGTCCCAGGGATATTTTTCGTACGGCGGCTCGCGTTCGCCTTCGTCGCGCTCCAGGAAGCCAGGCATGAAAAACTCTTTGGTGAGCGTGGTCAGTTTCACGCGGCCGGTTTTGCCGTAGTCGACCACGCGGCTGTCGTCGTTGAATTGGACCACTTCGATCACGGCCCGCGGCTGCGGCGAGTAGTAAGTGATTTTGTATTTCTCTGCGGCGGTCACTGGTTTGCTCGCGGCCAGGCCCATCAATGTGTTTCCGTATGTTGGCGTCATGTACACGCCGCTTTGTTCCGGAGGGCCGCCCAACAGTTCTTCCACCGCAAAGCGGGTCCATTGCGGCGTGAATTCGGTGCCGCCGCTAAAGATGCCGGTGATGCCTTCCTTCGGGATGCTCGAGCCTTGCTTTTCCAATTCCAGCGCCAAGGCTTCCAGCAGCTTGGGTGTGGTGAACAGACATTTGATATCGTGGCCGGCGCAAAATCGTAATCGCCTGGTCGATGCAATGCTGCTTGTAGGCTTCGAGTTGTTCCATCGAGCCTCGCTTGATCAGCTTGATGACCCAGCGGGGATCCAGATCAATGCAGAAGCAAATGCCGCCGCGATGCTGCGCGAGGTGCTCGACAGCCAATCGCAACCGCCTGGGGCCCGATGGACCCAACATCAGCCAGTTCGCCCCCATCGGAAAATGCTTTTCGGGCAGAGACTTGCTGAAAAGCTCGTAGTCGATGCGAAAATCTTCGCTGGCGATGCGGCTCTTGGGAACGCCGGTGGTGCCGCCAGTTTCGAACACATAGATCGGCTTATCGGCCAGGGCCTTGGGCACCCAGCGGCGCACTGGGCCGCCGCGCAGCCATTCATCCTGAAATGCGGGGAACTTTTTCAGGTCGTCGAAGGTGCAAACTTCTTTGAGCGGGTCGAATTTCAGCTCTTTTGCCTTCTGGAGCCAGAACGGGCAGCCGGTGGACGGATGAAAGTGCCACTGCACGGTTTCGTACACGTGCGCATCCAGCCGATCGCGCGCGGCCTGAACCAGAGAATCCATGTCGCTTGCCATATTGCATGATTGTACCCGGCGGGTGCCGCGGCAGGCTACTTGTGCAACTCGCGCGGTTGCGGATCGGCCGGCTTCGAATCGGCCGACGCCACTTGCGTGCGCTCATCGATGCAATAAAGCTGCGTCTCGGTGCGCAAAAACAAGTCTCCGGCGGCTATGGCAGGCGTGGCCAGCGTCCGCTCTTCCATGTCGTTGGTCGCCAGCAGCTCGAATTTATCGCCGGCGGCGACGACGTAGACCACGCCGTATTCGTTCACGGCGTAGATGTGGCCGTCGCCCGCCACGAGGCTCGCCGAGAACGTGCCTTTCAATCGGTCGCGCCACACTTGCTCGCCATCGGCCAGGTTGAAGCAGGTCATCACGCCGCCGTCGGCGATGGTGTACAACCGATTGCGATAGGCCACGCCTGTGGGCACGTAGGCGCCGCCGCGCGGTTGCTTCCAGGCGACGTTCGTGGCCGTCACCTCGCCGCTGCCGCCGGGTCGGACGGCGAAGATCGGTCCGTTGCGTCCGCTGGTGCTGATCACCAAACCGCCGGCAAGGATGGCTGTGGGACAGACCACGTCGGTGGTGCCTTGCACGCGCCACAACTCTTGGCCGTCTGTGGGATCGTAGGCGATGACATATCCATTGGCCGCGCCGTCCATGCCGGTGCCGTTGACCACCAACTCTTGCCGCGGTTGATTCGAGGCATCGCGTGCTGTGACTAATACCGGCGTGGTCCAGCAGCCGTGGCTGGGCCGGTCGGTCTTCCAGATGAGCTCGCCCGTTGTCATGTCGAACGCGCGGATGTCCGACTCGGCGGCACTATCGCACAACTGCACGACGACGTTTCCAACCAACACCGGGCTGGAAGCGGAACCCCATTGATGCGCGAGCGAACCGAGTTCGGCGTGCCAAAGCTGCCGGCCTGTGGACAAGTCGAACGCGAAAAGGCCGGCGCTTCCGAAGGAGGCGAACACCTGCCGGCCATCGGTCGCGACCGAGGCGGAGGCGAAACCATTTTTGTTGTGCGTGCTGCCGCTGGCCTTGGCGGCTTCGGTCTGCCAATGCGGCTTGCCGGTTTGTCGATCCAGAGCGCAGATCACGAGTTGGCTTCCTTCGCCCTCGCCGACGGCCGAAGTGATGATGACATCATCGCCCCAGACCACCGGCGACGAATTTCCGCGTCCCGGCAGGCCGGCTTTCCAACGGATGCCGCGCGAGGTGCTCCACTGGGTTGGCAGGTTTTTGTCGGCGGCGACGCCGGAGCAATTTTCTCCGCGCCAACCCGGCCAGCATCCGGCGGCAGCGGCATTGTCTTCGCGCTCATCGCCGGCGGACACCGGCAGGAGCACTCGCTTTTCGGATCGCTGGGCGCGCCCGCCGCAACCGCCCGCTACCAAAGCGCACAGCAACACAGCGAGCGCCGCCAGCCCGAAACGGGCGCGGTTAATCACTGAAAGAAACTGCATGGGTGGGCCGGAATCGCCGGTGACTCCGTTCGGCTTTCCGCGTTTATCAGGTGGGAATCGCTTGGTGTTTCGTCCGTATCCTCACGGAGGGCAAGCGACGGTTATTTATTGGTGTTCGAAGGCGGGGCGGCGCCAAGCTGGGCGAGCACCTGCAGCACGCCGTTTAAGTGCGCCAGCCGCGGGCCGTAGCGATCGATAAATTCGTGCAGCATGAACTCGCCGTCGATCAGGGCTTCTGGATTGTCGTTGATTTCGGTGGCGAGGGTCGCCAAAAACTCGGTTTGCACCTTGGCCAGCGCCTCGGAGGCCGCGCGACAGTTTTTTGCCAGGCGGGGATTGGCTTCTTTCCATTGAGCCAATTCCTGGGCGCGCTGCCGCTGCACCGAGCTGACCTGGGTGATCAACTCTTCCATCAATTCGTTCTGCCGATCCAAGGCCTGCAGAATGTTGCGCAGCAATTGATTCTGCTCCAAGCCCGTGCCGGAAAGCGGCGCTGGGGCGGAAGCAGTGTTGGGGGTAATGTCGACTTGAGTGAACAAGTTATTCTCGGGTCGTGGAGTCGGACTCATAGGGAGGCAAATCTCTGTGGGCGGAGCGATCAGATTAATCGGGCGAGCTCTTTTAGTCTAATGTAAATGACTCGGTTTTGCTAGCACCGGCCGCAAATTGCCGCAGCAAAACGTGCATCAATACCTCTCTGCTGGCTTGTCTCTCAAGTCGCGCTGAGCATGGCCCGATGGTATGCAGAGCGACTGCTTGCGGCCCATCGTTTCGGCGACGGGGGGCGGTCGTCGAGCGAAACCTGGATTGAATAGGAAACGTGGATGAGTGCCAGCATTGCTTCCGCCACCGCGATCGGTTTTTTGACCGCTATTGAGCGCGCACCGCACGGGCTGTTCGGCGGCTACTTGCTGCTTAACACCGTGGGGCGACCGTTGGAATTTCATTGCACGGTGCCGGTGAAGCCCAATCGGGCGCAGCAGATTTTGTACGGCCCGACGCTGGAGCCATTTTTGTTTGGCGAACAAATCGGCGCGACCTTGGTCAATAAATCTGCGATCGAGCCGCTGGTTGTTTTGGTCGACGTGGCCCCGATGCTGGCCGTGCGCGAGCAGATCGATTTGCCGACGGCGCTGGTGCTGGCCACCGACAGACCGCTGCCCGAGTATTGCTCCGAGGTATCGATCGGCCGCAGTCGATTGGCGATGCAAAGTCGGTATACAACGGATCGGGACTTGATTTTGCAGCGGTTGACAGACCTGGATGAACTGTTCGATCTGCTGGAACCATTCAGCCGCATTCGCGAGGCGATCGAAGAGGCCGACCGCAACACGGCCAAGGCGGCCTGATGCGCGACTTTCGTGGGCAATCTTCCCCCGTCGTTTCTAGCGGTCGGCCGGCGGTATTCAGCGTTCCGCTGACGACGGATGGCTTGCCCGAGGTGCGTTCATCTCGGCTTCTCGATTCGCCACCTCAGGTGACATCAATCGGCTCGATCAGTGCGCCGGACGTGCTTTCGCTGCCGGTGCAAACGGCGCCGGTGCGCGCGCAAAGCTTTCAGTTTGCGCCGCCGCCGAAAACGCCCGTTTCATTTTTGTCCACTTCGCAAGAATCGGGCGCGCAATCGGTTTCACGCGACGCGTTGCTGGAAGCCGTGCGCCTGTTGCGGACGCGCATTCAGCCGCCCGACGACGTCATCAAACTGGAGGACCGGCTGCATTTTGTTTTGCAGCCGTCGCTGGAGACATTAATCGTGCGGCAGGCGCTGGAGTTTCCGCTGGCGCCGTTTCCGTTCCAGTTGCAAGGCGTGGCGTTTTTGTATCCCCGCATTTCGGCGCTCCTGGCCGATGAGATGGGGCTGGGCAAAACGATGCAAGCGATCACGGCGCTGCGAATGCTGTTGCGCCGGGGAGATTCACAGCGTGCTGTTGGTGTGTCCGAAGCCGCTGGTCACGAGTTGGAAGCGCGAGTTTTCCCTATGGGCGCCGGAATTGCCGCTGGCGGTGATCGAAGGAGATCCGCAGCGGCGCGGCTGGCTGTGGCAATTGTCCGACGTGCCGGTGAAGATCGCCAATTACGAAGCGCTTTGCCGCGACGCTGAGCTGGTCGCTGATGCGCGGTTGCACTTTGATCTGGTGGTGCTCGACGAATCGCAGCGGATCAAGAACCGCGCGGCGGTCACCAACCAGGTGGTTTGCTCGATTCCGCGGGTGCGCAGTTGGGCGCTGACGGGGACACCGGTGGAAAACTCGCCGGAGGATTTGCTGGGCATTTTTGACTTTGTCGCTCCAGGGCGACTTTCGCCGCACATGAAGCCACGGGCGCTGGGGCGCGCTGCGGCGAATTACGTTTTGCGGCGCACCAAGGAATCGGTGCTGACCGATCTTCCGCCGAAGCTGTTCCGCGACGCGGAAATGGAGCTGACCTCCGAGCAACGCGAAACCTACACGATGGCTGAGGAAGAAGGGGTGCTGCGGCTGACCGAGTTGGGCGACTCGGCCACGATCCAACATGTGTTCGAGTTGATTTTGCGATTGAAGCAGATTTGCAACTTCGATCCGGCGACCGGCGCGAGCTCCAAGCTGGAGCGGCTGGCCGCCGATTTGGACGAAGTGGCGGCCAGCGGACAGAAGGCGATTGTGTTCAGCCAATGGGTCGGCACGCTGGAGCGGCTCAAAGGCGAGCTGCGCGATTGCAATCCGCTGGAATATCACGGGCAGGTTGCGCCCAAGGCGCGCGACGCGGTGATCGAACAATTCCGGTCCGACCGCAGCCGGCACGTGCTTTTGATTTCCTACGGGGCCGGCGGCGTCGGGCTGAATTTGCAGTTCGCCAGTTACGTGTTTTTGTTCGACCGCTGGTGGAACCCGGCGGTGGAAGATCAGGCCATCAATCGGGCACATCGCATCGGCACTCAACGCCCCGTTACGGTCACGCGCTTTCTAACGCTCGAGACGATTGAGGAGCGAATCAACCAGGTGCTGGCCGAAAAGAGGGAGCTGTTCGACACGATCTTTTCCGATTCCGCCGCGCCACAGGCATTGGGCCTGACGCAGCAGGAAATGTTCGGGCTGTTCAATCTGCGCTGTGGGCACGGTACGATTGATGTGACGCCGCCGAGTGAAGCGGCTTAGTCATACTCACCCTTGTGCCGCTGCGATGTCCCGTCTTTCTACCGGCGTTCCCGGACTCGATGATTTGCTTGGCGGCGGTTTGCTGCCGGGGCGGCTGACCGTGGTGGTCGGGGCGACCGGCATCGGCAAAACGCAGCTTGGGCTGCAGTTTGCGCACGCGGGGCAATCGCAGGAAGGTCATCGCGGGATCATTTTCGACATGACTGCGCGCGGCGATTCGCAAAGCCAGGCCGAATATGCCCAGCGGCTGTTTGGGTGGAAGCTGACGCCCGCCGACTCGAATGGACGAGCGAATCTAAACGACTTTTTCAATCCGCGGAATAAGCGCGGGGATTACCTGCATGTGTTCGATCGTCGCGGCAAGCGAGTGACGCGGCACGATCTGGATTTCGACGAGTGGCACGAGTGGCGGGCGGAACTGGCCGCGCGGTTGAACGCCACGATCGCGTTTTTCTACGGCAACTTCGTCCACGGCGTGCGGCGCGCGGTCATCGACGGCGTGGAACCGGTGGGCCGGGCGAGCGATTCAATCCAATTGGAATTGTTCGATTACGTCTACCATCAGATTTTGCGCAAGGACGCGGAATGGGTGGCCCGCGATTTGTTCCGCGAGCATTTCCGCGAACATGCCGAAAACGCGGCGCAACTTCGCTATGACCATGAGAAAATTGGCTGTCTGCTGCTGTACACTTCGGCTGAAACGATGCTGGACGAACTGATTCGCCGACCGCTGGATGAAGGGGACGTGCTGGCCAATGCCAGTACGATCATCCAACTTGGCAAAGTGCGCGAGGGTTCCGAAATGCGTCGGGCGCTGCACGTGGCCAAGCATCGCGGGAGCGAGGCCAGCGGACAAATTGTGCCTTTTGAAATTGCGGAGCGCGGCTTGCGGCTGGTATGACGATCCACAGCCGCGCGGTATCATAGAGCCCGCTGGCGGCAATCGATTTGCATGGCGGGATTGAGGTGTGGCCCGGCCTGGGGGCCTGGGCCAAACGAGCGGATTCATGTCGATAGGAAAACCTGAACATGGCTGAAGAAATCGTCGTGGCCGTTTACAAAGACACCCTGCAGGCGAAGTCGGCGATCGACAAGCTGATCGCATCCGATTTTCCGCAGCAGAACATTTCACTGGTCACTGCGTCGCTGAACAGCGAACCTGCCGCCGTGAAGAAAGCTCTTGAATTAGGCGACCAATCGGAAAAGGACGCGGTGATTGGCGCAGGCATTGGCGCGGCGGTCGGGGCGCTGGGAGGCGCCACCGTGGTGACCATGGCGGGGGTGGGAGTGGTGATCGCAGGCCCCCTGGCTGCATTAACTGGGGTGATCGTGGGTGGATTCATCGGCGCGATCAGCGGCTGGGGTGTGCATAAAGATCACGTCGCCGGTTACGAACAAAAGATCAAAGCGGGCAAAGTGCTGGTACTGGCGCACGGCGCCGATCCGCAGAAGGTAGGCGAGGCCAAAAAAGTTTTGCACGCCACGAAGCCCGATGAAATCCATTTGCATGTGAAAGTTGACGACGCGGACGATCGCCGCGTCGATGATTTCAAGAAATAGCTCCGCATCCTTTCCTCCCATCCTCCCATGTCTGGTTCTCATTATGAGTTTGATGTGCTGGTTGTCGGCGCTGGCCATGCCGGCTGTGAAGCGGCTCTGGCTGCGGCGCGAATGGGAGCCCGCACGGCGCTGTTGACGACCAACTGCGACACCGTGGCGCAGATGAGCTGCAATCCGGCCATCGGCGGAGTGGCCAAGGGACAGATTGTGCGCGAGATCGACGCCCTGGGCGGCGCGATGGGGGAGGCGATCGACGTTACCGGGATTCAATTCCGGATGCTCAATCGCCGCAAGGGACCGGCAATGCACAGCCCGCGGGCTCAGGCCGACAAAAAGGGGTATCAACAGGAGATGAAGCGGATTGTCGAGTCGCAACCAAGTCTTACGCTGCGGCAGGAAGTCGTGGATGACCTGCTGACCGAAGATGGACGAATCGTCGGAGTACGAGTGCGCGGCGATGTGACGTACCGCGCTCAAGCCGTTGTGCTTACGACGGGCACGTTCTTGCAAGCGGTGATGCACACCGGGGAGACAAAAACGCCGGGCGGCCGCGCCGGCGAGGGGACTACCGCCGGTATTAGCGGTGCGCTGCGCGCCTGGGCTTCGAACTGGCTCGATTCAAGACGGGGACGCCATGCCGACTGAACGGGCGGACGATTGACTACGATCGCTGCGAACTGCAGCCGGGGGACGAGTTTCCGCAGCCGTTCAGCTTCCTTACGGCGCGGTTGGAGCAGCCGCAGTTGCCGTGTTGGATCACGTACACGAACGAGGCGGTGCACGATTTGATCCGCGCGAATTTGCATCGCTCGCCGATGTACTCGGGCCAAATCCAATCGCGCGGTCCGCGCTACTGCCCTTCAATTGAGGACAAGGTGGTGCGCTTCGCCGACAAGACGCGCCATCAGTTGTTTCTTGAGCCCGAGGGCGCAACACGCTAGAAGTGTACGTCAACGGCATCTCGACCAGTTTGCCGCGCGACGTGCAAGATGCAATGCTGCGGCTGATTCCAGGGTTGGAGAAGGCCGAGATCATGCGCTACGGGTATGCCGTGGAGTACGATTACGCTCCGCCCGATCAATTGTGGCCGAGTTTGGAAACGAAGGGCGTGAGCGGCCTGTTCTTCGCCGGGCAGATTAACGGCACGACGGGTTACGAAGAAGCCGCGGCGCAGGGGTTGATGGCCGGCGTCAACGCGGTACAAAAGCTGCGCGACAAGGAGCCCGTCGTTTTGTCGCGCGATCAGGCGTACATTGGCGTACTAATCGACGACCTGGTCACTCGCGGCGTCGATGAGCCGTATCGCATGTTCACCAGCCGTGCGGAGTATCGGCTATCGCTGCGTCATGACAACGCCGATCGACGGCTCACGCCGCTGGGCAGGCAAGTTGGGCTGGTCGATGAAGTGCGCTGGCAACGCTTCGTACACAAGCAGTCGGAAATTATCGGCGTGCTGGCAATCGTCGAAACGGCGCGCGCCCAGGGAGAATCGGTTTTGAAATTGCTGCGCCGCACGGAAACAACCTGGGCAGATCTGGTCGCCCAACTACCCGAACTTTCCCACGTCTCGCAGGAAGTGGCGCAGCAAGTGGAATACGACGTGAAGTACGCCGGTTACGTGGAGCGCCAGGAAATGGAAATTGCTCGCTTGCGTCGCCTGCAGGAAAAGCGAATTCCCGCCAGCTTCGATTACTCGGCACTTGCGCAGTTGCGCATCGAAGCGCGCGAGAAACTATCGCGCACTCGGCCTATTAGCCTGGCCCAAGCTGGCCGAATTAGCGGCATAACACCGGCAGATGTGGCGATTTTGATGGTGCATCTCGATTCCCAATAGTGCCGGATTTCGAGAAATCTGTGCCCAAAAATGAGGCGATGCCGGGCGAATCTACGCTTTACGCAAGGTATTTGTTGTCCGTTGGTTGCGGCGAATAGATCAATCTTGACGCAGCCCGCAAGATGGCTATAATTCGCATGAATGGCAAACTCGGTAATCCAGGTTGATTGTCGTTTTGCTGTGTACGGCGGCGGCTCTGGTTCGCCCCCGCGAAATGGAGTCTGTTCGTCAAGGTTTGACGAGGGAAGTCTGTTCCTGGTGACGTCGCGCGCAGGTGCGCTGCGGCGAAGCGTCTTTGCGAACATGGAGGACTAGGTGCCCTGGAACACATCTTGCACGTGATGCGTTTCAGGTCCCGCTGAGACTAGCTGCACCACGGCTAGGGAGAGGGTGGTTAAACCAGATGAAAACCGTATTTACGACTGGCGAGGCGGCCAAAATCTGCAAGGTCAGCCAGCAAACGATTATTCGTTGCTTTGATTCGGGGCAACTCAAAGGTTTCCGCGTGCCTGGCAGCCGCTTCCGCCGCATTCCGCGCGCGGAACTGTACTCTTTCATGCGCGATAACGGCATTCCGACCGACGCGTTGGAAAGCGGCAAACGAAAAATCCTGGTCGTCGACGACGATCAAGAGCTTGTCGACCTAATTGTCGACGTCCTGGAAAAGGACGGACGCTTCGAGGTGCGCTCCGTGAACAACGGCTTCGACGCCGGCATGATGGTCAAGGAATATCATCCCGACTTGATCGTGCTGGACGTGATGCTGCCGGATATCAACGGGCGCGAAGTTTGCACGCGAGTGCGCGGCGACAAGACCATGGACGATGTGAAGATCATTTGCATCAGCGGCATGATCGAGAACGACAAGATCGAAGACCTGAAAGCCTCCGGAGCAAACGATTTCTTGCACAAGCCGTTCGAGGTGGAAACGCTGGTCGATCGGATTGGCGCGTTGTTGGATGTGGAATCGGTGGCGACGGGCTGAGCGATTCCTGGTCGGATATAAATTACCGTTGGATTCTCCAAGCCCAGGAGTTGCAACTCCTGGGCTTTTTTATTGGCGCGAAGATGAAATCTCGCACGATGCTTTCGCTGCCGCGGATCGTTCATGGCGCCGGGCGCTGGACGCTGCCGCTTTGCGATGCAACGGCGCTGGCGTTGGCGGGCGCACTGGTCGACGAATCGAATTCGGCGCGGGAGGGCAAGCTTGTCGCCGCAATCGTTGCCGATCCGGCGTTGGCAGTCTGGTCGGTGGACCGTTTCGCAGCCGGCGAACCGAGCGGCGGGTCGACGTCGGCCCGGTCGATTGCCGAGTGGTTGGCCCCGCGGCTGATCGACGTGCTCCAGTGGCCTGAAGCGCCATTGGTCACGTTTACCGCGCAGCAGCACGGACAATTCGCGGCACTGGTGGCCGAATCGGTCGCCGCCGCCAGCGAGGTGTGCCGCGCGCTAGGCGATGGTGATGCGACGGCGCATCCGGATCAATTGGCAGCGTTGACTTCCCGGTGGCGCGAATGGTTCAAGGCTTGTGATACCGGCGATGGAGAATCGGTCCTGCCTGAATGGCCACTTCAACCGCCGGCGGTCAGCGATTCGCTATCGGCAGAGTCTCGCGCCGCCGGTGACGAGGCGTGGCGGCGTTGGCTCAGCGAAATTCCAGACGTCCACAATGTGGTTCCGCCGCTAATCGAGCGATTACGACAGTCTGCGCGGCTTGAGGCTGACTTCGACGACCGCCTGCAGACGGCTAAGCTCGATTCGCTGAAAGAATTCGCCTATGGCGCGGGACATGAACTGAACAATCCGCTGGCGAACATCGCCAGCCGGGCGCAGACGCTATTGCGCGAGGAGACTCATCCCGAGCGGCGCCGACGGTTGGCGGCGATCAATACGCAAGCTTTCCGGGCGCACGAGATGCTGGCGGACATGATGCTGTTTGCGCGGCCGCCGCAGTTGGCGCCGGAATTGGTCGATCTTGTGCAACTGGCGGGCGAAGTCTTAGCGGGGCTGGCCGAGGATGCCGCCGCCCAGCAAACCGCTTTGCGCCCGCCGACTCGCCGCGAGCCGGCGAACGTTGCCGCCGACCCGGTGCAATTGCGCGTGGCACTGCGGGCGATATGCGCCAATTCGTTGGAGGCGCTGGGACGGGGCGGCAATGTGGGCATTGAAATCTCGCAGCAAGGCGACGCTACGGAAATCACTGTTCGCGACGATGGCCCGGGAATCTCGGCGGATATTCGCGAAAAAATCTTCGATCCGTTTTTCTCCGGGCGGGAAGCCGGGCGCGGGTTGGGCTTCGGGCTATCAAAAGCCTGGCGCATCATCGCGCTGCACGGCGGACAGATCGTCGTTCATAGTGAACCCGGCCGCGGCGCGACGTTCACCATCGCGCTGCCGATGCAAGTTCTGCCCTCATGTCAGCAGTCCCCCACCGATGAATCTTTACGACATTAACGTCACTACGATCGACGGGCGGCAGACATCGCTGGCCGATTATCGCGGCCAGGTATTGTTGATCGTGAATGTTGCGAGCCAGTGCGGGTTCACGCCGCAGTATGCCGGGCTGGAATCGCTTTATCAGCAACATCAAAGCGAAGGCTTCAGCGTGCTGGGGTTTCCGTGCGATCAGTTTGGGCATCAGGAGCCGGGCGACGAAGCAGAGATTCAGCAGTTTTGCACGACCAAGTACCACGTAACCTTTCCGATGTTTTCGAAGATCGAAGTGAACGGCCCGAAAGCGCATCCGCTTTATCAATTTCTGAAGTCGGAAAAGTCGGGCTTGCTGGGGACGGAGGCCATAAAATGGAACTTCACCAAGTTCCTTATCAGCCGCGAGGGGGAGGTCGTAAAACGATATGCGCCCACGACAACGCCGGAAAAAGTCGCCGCGGACCTGGCTGCGCTGCTGCGATGAGCCGCAAAGTCACCGCGCCTTTGCCAGTTTATCGCGCGATGCTATCACGCTCGCTATGCTTCGGCTGCCACTGATCTTGTGTCGCTAGGCGCGATGAAATAAGCTTTGCGACACAACATCCGTTGGCCAGGGGCCACGCGAGCCAATGGTGGCAATTGCCGTCGCCTCGTATTCCAACCGCACACCGTCAGTCAGGGAAGACTGCCCGCATGTTGCCTGAAACCACTGGGATGAGTGCGGTGGCCCAGCATCGCACGCCCGGCAATGCGCCGTCCGGCCATCCTGCGTTTCCACTCGATTCGACCGCGCCGGATCTGGCCGCGCCCTCGCTGCGTCAGGCGATTTTCCGCACGCAGCAATGGCTGATCAACCGCCAGCACGCCGACGGGTTTTGGGTGGCTGAGCTGGAAGGCGATACGATCCTGGAGAGCGAATTTCTGCTGCTGTTGGCGTATTTGGGGGAGGAACGATCGCCGCTGGCGCTGAAAGTGCGCAGAATATCTGCTGGAAAAACAAACGCCGGAAGGATTCTGGACGCAGTATCCCGGCGGCGGATTGGATCTTAGCGCCACGGTAAAAGCGTACTTTGCGTTGAAGCTCACTGGGCACGATCCAGCCTCAGAACCGATGCAACGGGCTCGGGCCGTGATCATGGCCGGGGGCGGGGCCGACGCGGTCAACAGCTTTACGCGATTTTACTTGGCCCTGTTGGGACAGATTCCGTACGAAGCGTGTCCCAACGTGCCGCCGGAATTCCTGCTATTGCCCCAGTGGTTCCCTGTCAACCTGTATTCGATCAGTGCCTGGTCGCGGACGATTTTGGTGCCGCTGTCGATCATGTCGGCCTTCCAGCCGGTGCGGCATATCGAGCCGGAGCGCGGCATTCGCGAGCTGTTGCTCAGCGATCCCATGACGTGGCCGTATCCGCGGTGCCCGGGCTTGCCGCGGAGCAAGCGGATTGTCAGTTGGGACCGGTTTTTCCACGGCACCGACAAGCTGTTCAAATTCTTGCAGCGGCACCACATCACGCCGCTGCGACATTGGGCGGTGCAATCGGCCAAGCGCTGGATGTTGCACCGCTTCGCCAGCAGCGACGGGTTGGGTGCGATTTTCCCGCCGCTGATTTGGAGCATCGTGGCGTTGCGCTCGCTGGGCTACGGCGAGGGGTCGCCCGAGATGCGCTACTGCCGCAAACAACTTTGGAACCTGGTCATCGAGGAAGAACACACGGCCCATTTGCAACCGTGCAAATCGCCGGTGTGGGATACGGCGCTCACGCTGCGAGCGCTGGCGGAAAGCGGGTTGGAGGCGGATCATCCGGCGACGACGCGCGGCGTGCAGTGGCTGTTGGCGCAAGAGATTCGCACGCGCGGCGATTGGTCGCATAATGTTGCCGCTCAGCCGGGGGCCTGGTGCTTCGAATTTGCCAATCCGCACTATCCGGATTTGGACGACACGGCGATGGCGGTTTTGTCGCTGCAGGAAGCGCAGACCATGCCGGCCAGCCGCGGCGGTTGGCTGCCGCCGGATTTGAAAATAGTGGCCGACACCACCTCCCCCACCCTGCCCGACGCGCGCTGCAAAGCGATGCTCTTGGACGACGTGGCCGGGGCGACCGACCGGGCGGCGCATTGGATGCTGGCCATGCAGAACCGCGATGGCGGCTGGGGGGCGTTCGACAAAGACAACACGGCCGAATTTTTGTGCCATGTGCCGTTTGCGGATCACAATGCGATGATCGATCCGAGCTCTCCCGACCTTACCGCGCGAGTTTTGGAGGCGGTGGCGCGCGTGGGCAAGCGGCTGGGACACGTGGCGGTCGATCGGGCCGTGGAATATCTCCGCCGCACCCAAGAAGCCGACGGCAGTTGGTTTGGACGCTGGGGCGTGAATTACATTTATGGAACGTGGCAGGCGCTTACCGGTCTGCGGGCCGCCGGTGTGCCGGCGCACGATCCGGCGATTGTGGCCGGGGCGCAGTGGTTGATCGCGCATCAGCAATCCACGGGGGGTTGGGGCGAAACGGCCGATAGCTACATCGATACGAGCCTGCGCGGCCAAGGGCGCGAAACCGCTTCGCAGACGGCTTGGGCGCTGATGGGGCTGGTGTCGGCCGGCATGCACGATCACCCGGCCGCTCAGCGCGGCGTGCAATATTTGCTTGCGCATCAGAACCACGACGGCTCGTGGCATGAAACGGAATTCACCGGGACCGGCTTTCCACGCGTGTTCTATCTGCGCTATCACTACTACTGCATTTACTTCCCCTTGATGGCACTGGCGCGCTGGGCCCGAGCTGCGGAAGAGAAAGAAAATGCAGACTGCAAATTGCAGAATGCAGAATGACAGGTCGCCGTCATGGGCGTTCCGATCTCTCAAATGTGGACCGTGGCCAGTTACGTGCTGCGGAAGCGGCTGCGCGGAGAGAAGCGTTATCCGTTGGTGCTGATGCTGGAGCCGCTGTTGCGGTGCAATCTGGCTTGCGCCGGGTGCGGCAAGATCCAACATCCCGCGGAGATACTGCGGCGGCAGCTTACGCCGGAGCAATGCTTCCGAGCTGTCGAGGAGTGCGGCGCGCCGGTGGTTTCGATCCCGGGGGGCGAGCCGCTGTTGCATCCGCAAATCGACGAGATCGTGGCGGGACTGGTGGCGCGGCGGAAGTACATTTACCTGTGCACCAACGCCATCAAGCTGGAGGAAGCGCTGCCGCGCTTCACGCCGTCGAAATATTTCTCGTTCTCGATCCATCTCGACGGCCCGCGCGAGCAGCATGACGCCGCCGTGTGCCGAGAAGGCGTGTACGACATTGCCGTGCGGGCGATCCAAGCGGCCGTCGCCGCCGGTTTTCGCGTGACCACCAATACCACGCTATACAACGATGCGGATCCTGTTCGGCTGCGGAAATTCTTGGATACAGTGACCGACTTGGGCGTGGAAGGGATGATGCTTTCGCCTGGGTACAGCTATTCCAAAGCGCCGGACCAGGAAAATTTCCTTCCGCGCGAGAAAACCGTGCGGCTGTTTCGGCAACTGCTGGGGAAGCGGCCGAGGCGCTGGAAATTCAATCACTCGCCGCTGTTTTTGGAATTTCTGCAAGGCGATTGGCAGCTTGAATGCACGCCGTGGGGAAATCCGACCTATAACGTGTTCGGCTGGCAGAAGCCTTGTTACTTGCTGGATGACGGTTATGTGCAGACGTTCCAGGAGCTAATTGACACGACCGACTGGGCCGCCTACGGCCGGGCCAGCGGTAATCCGCGCTGCAAAAACTGCATGGTTCATTGCGGTTATGAGCCGACGGCGGTCGCTGAAACCTTCGGCTCGCTGCGCGGCTTGTGGCGCGGCGCGGAGCGTGCTGTTCGGATCGTCAGGGCAGACTGCCTCGCCGGTTGAAAATAAAACAAGCCAACCTGTCACGGCGCTACCGATTCTAAATGTCGGTCCAACACGGTGCGGCGGCAACGGCTGCAGCGAACCGATCGTCATCTCCACGGTGATTCGCCGCGGTGAATCTGCGGTTGATAGCGACCTCGGCGCTGATATGATTCTGAGGTAGTTCTCGCCCAAAGTGCGAGATCTATTTGCCTCTAGCGCCGAGTTTGCCATGCTGCTGGCCGAACCACCACGCACTGCCTACGACTTGCATTTTCGGTTGCTAGGCGTTCCGGTGCGGATCACGCCGTTTTTCTGGGTGGCGAGTGTGCTGTTGGGTTATCCGGTGGCCAAAGATTTCTCAGAGGTATCACACGGGGAGTTTTCCATCGGTTTGATGCTGATACTTTGGACCCTAGCCGTTTTGTTATCCGTTTTGGTACATGAATTTGGTCACGCAATGGCGTTTCGGTCATTCGGTGTGGAATCCGACGTAGTGTTATATCATTTCGGCGGTTTGGCCATTCCACAGCGATCGTTTGGCTACGCTGCGGGCAGGCAGTCGTGGCATGAACCAAAGAAACAACTCGTGATCTCCACCGCCGGTCCGGTAGCCCAATTGCTATTGGCGGTGATCGTGGGCGCTATTTTTTACGTAGGCGGTTTCGCAGTTCCCAATCCGCTGCCAATTCGGGGTCTGAATTTTTTGCACAAGGGTCAATTGCCGACCTTGCCACTCTATGCTTTTGAGTATTCGTTAATCTTCTCCAGCGTTTGGTGGGCGCTTTTGAATTTGCTGCCGATCTATCCGCTGGACGGCGGACAGATTTCGCGTGAAATGTTCAACCTTGCGAATCCAAATCAAGGCATTCGCTATTCGTTGATTCTATCTGTCGTCGTCGCCGGCATCGTTGCGGTGTATGGATTCACGCACAACGACACGTTCATGGGGATCATGTTTGCACTTTTGGCCTATTCGAGCTATATGACGCTGCAGGCGTATTTCGGCGGCGGGCGCGGATTCGGCGGGGGGTGATAGGCCGGAAATTCTTTGACGCAGCGCGCATTGCCCCGGGTCATTGACCCGGGGCTAAATAGACGGAACGTGACTCGTGAAATGCGAAAATGAAAAGCCACCGGCGCGGCGCGTGGTGCTTTTGGGCGCGAGCAATCTGACGCGCGGCATTTCCACCGTCGTCGAGACGGCGCAACGTGTCTGCGGCGGCGGTTCGTTGGAAGTGTTGTCCGCCTTGGGGCACGGCCGGTCGTACGGGATCACGAGCACCGTGCTGGGGCGCACATTGCCCAGCATCCTGGAATGCGGACTGTGGGAAGCGCTCGAGGCTCGAAGCGACGTGCCGACGGCGGCGCTGGTGACCGACATCGGCAACGATCTGATGTACCAGGTCGAGGCGCCGCAGATCGTGGCTTGGGTCGAAACCGTTCTGGAGCGATTGCAACGCGCCGGCGCCCGCGTTAGCATGACGCTGTTGCCGGTCGACAGCCTGCTGAGCGTATCGCCGCGGCGCTATTATTTTTTCCGCAGCCTGATGTTCCCGCGCTGCCGGCTGAGCTTTGCCGAAGCCGGCGACCGGGCGCGGCAACTGCACGATCGGTTGCAGGCGGTCGGGCAAGCGCGGCGTGCGACTGGTTCCGCAGCAGGCCGCGTGGTACGGCATCGACCCGATTCACATTCGCCGGCGGCATTGGCGGCACGCCTGGCGCGAGATTCTGGCTTCCTGGCAGGACGACGGCGGTGCGCTGCCTGCGCCGGCGGCGGGTTCGCTGCGTCGCTGGGTCTATCTGACCAGCCGCTCGCCGCAACAACATTGGATATTCGGGATCGAGCGGCGGCGCAAACAGCCAGCGGCGCGGCTGGGCGGCGGCACGATCGTCTCATTTTTTTGAACGTGGCGATTTTTTCACTGCGCCGCGGCGTTGCTGCGGTGAAAATCATTTCTTGAATCGCGTGTTCTTGTCGTGATTCTCAGCGCGAAAAACTTTTTTGCGCGAAAAAATCGATCTTGACAATTTTTTTGTGAAAATGAAAAATTTTCGAAATTGGTGTTGCAATTATTTTTGCAATGCGTACTAATACAAGCGTGATGATCATGTGCGTCGAACATTGGAAGGTCGTCACGGTGAAATTTGCCTGGTGTTTTGCACTGGAACGATTCGAACTGCGGCGACGACGCACATGAGAAGTCTTGGTTGGTTGTGTCGTGGATATCTCGCTTGCCGAGCTGCCGTCGAGGACGGCGGGCGGGCGCGCTTGCCACGAACTCTTTAACGGAGGACGTACTGTGGCCAAGAAGAGAAAGAAGGCTGCCAAGAAGTCGGCCAAGAAGAAGACCAAGAAGCGTCGTCGCTAACGTTCGCTTCAACAGCGCGGCCACTGCCCGCTGCGCCTTCTTTAAGACACGACGAGAAAGAGCCGCGGGGACATCGGTCCTCGCGGCTCTAGCGTTTTTGGGGAGCCCGTGGGCCGCCTGTCGGGTGTCCGGGCTACTCTCTCATCGATCTCTCCAAGCCGTTGCCGCGGCACGGCTTGGGCGGGCCTCCCCCTCTGCTAGCAAGACCGTTGCGCCTGAGGCGAGCGAACCTCACAGCGTGGGCAACGAAGGCATCGGTGGCGCGGCACGATGCTGGTCCGCCAAATTCTTGGCGAGTCGATAACAGATTGCTTCGAAATACGGCGCACTTTCTACGTCGTCGAAATTCGCCGCCGTGCGCCCTTCGTCGCCGTGCACGCGGATGGAAATGTTGATCGGCACCTCGCCCAAAAACGGAATTCCCAGTTCTTCGGCGCGCCGCTTCGCGCCGCCGTGGCCGAAGATGTCGTACCGCTTGCCAGTGTCGGGACAGACAAAGTAGCTCATGTTCTCCACGACTCCTAACACCGGAATGTTGACCTTGCGGAACATGGCGATGGCTTTTACCGCGTCCAGAAGCGCCACGTCTTGCGGCGTGCACACGACCACGGCGCCGGCCAGCGGCAGCAACTGAGATAGCGTGAGCGAGACGTCGCCGGTGCCCGGCGGCAGGTCGATGATCACGTAGTCCAATTCGCCCCAGGCGGTGTCGCGCAGCATTTGCGTGATCGCGCCGTGCAGCATCGGCCCTCGCCAGACCACCGCTTCGCCCACCGGGATAAAGAAGCCCATTGACATCACTTTCATGCCGGCGCAGTCGAAGGGTTTGATCTTGTTTTCGCCTTCTCGTTCCGGCTGGCCGCGCAAACCGAGCAGGTGAGGAATGCTGGGACCGTACACGTCGGCATCGAGCAGGCCGACTTTGGAACCGGCTCGAGCCAGAGCGATAGCCAGGCAGGCGGCGATGGTGCTTTTGCCGACGCCCCCTTTGCCCGATCCCACGGCAATGACGCTCTTGGCGGCCAGGCCGATGGAGCCGAGCTTTTGCGGGGGGCGCTCGTGGATTTTGGGGTCGATGGTGACCCGCTTGATCGCCGGAAAGCGCTCGCGGATCAATTGTTCGAGCTCGGCCACCGTTTCCTGCCACAGCGGGGCGGAATGGGTTGTCAGAGCCAAAACCAGGGTCAGCGAGTCGCCGTCGATCCGCACATCACGCACCTGCTCCATCTGGACGACGCTGCGTCCGGTTTCCGGATCACGGAAATCCGCGATCGCCGCCAAAACCGCCGTTTGATCGATCTTTCCCTCTGGCATGGACACCTTCTGTCTGCGTTGAGAAACCCAGATCGGTTGAAAACTGCTACTCCGCCCACGGGAGCGTGGCGAAAATGCGCTCTTCGATGGACAGGTTTTCCTCGCCGCCGGCTAGAGCGACCGCCGCCAGGCCGCAGATCGCGCGTCGCACGGTTTCGCCTAATTCCGACGAACGCCGCGGCGATGCGATAAAGTGCACCGCACCGGCCTCGCGAGCCGCATCTTCCCAGGCGGACAATTTTCGATCCGCGACGACGATCGGCATTACTTGAGGAAAGTCACGGTCGATCTGCAACAGCGCGGCCACAAGTTGCTCTGTCTTTTCGGCCATTAGTTCTAGTATCACGACGGCACCTGGGCAACCTGGCAGAAGCGGCCACAGCTCGCTCAAACTGCGGATCTCCACCAGTGAGATGCCCTGCGGCAACTCGCGCCGGAGCGCTGCGGCCCAACGGCCATCGCTTTCACAGACGATGGCCGACATCAGTTTACTCTTCGTCTGGTTTTTCACCATGCTCTAATCCCAACTGCACCATGCGTCGGTACAGCCTCGGCCTCGTTAGACCCAGCAGGCGTGCCGCCTTGCTCTTGTTTCCCTTCGAATCTCTTAGGCGCGCTGGATCAGTTCGGTCTCGATGCCGGCCAAAAAATTCTCCAGATTGATGACGTCGGGTTGTTTGCGCGGCAGGCGCGCCGCATCGGCGGCCAGCCCGAGCCGCTTGGGTAAATCCGCATCGTGCACCTCGATGCCGTCCGCGCTGCTGCAGGCCTCGCGGACCGCGGCGGCCAATTCGGCAATTTGCCCCGGCCAATCGTAGGCCACGAGGCGATCGAGCGCATCGGGCGTAAAGCCCCGCAATTGCTTGTCACCCTCGGCGTTGAAATCTTCCAGCAGCATTTGGGCCACCAGTGGAATGTCGTCGCGCCGGGCCGAAAGCGGCGGAAGCTCGATCACCAACGTGCCCAGCGCATGCGCCAGTTCGGGCAGAAAGCGGCCGCTGGAGGCCAGCGATTCCAGCGGATGCGTCGCTGTTGCCATCACGCGAATATTTTTCGGCAGGGTCGCCAGCCAACGCACCACGTCGGGTTGTACTTCCGCCGGCAGCAAATGCACGTCGCTCAAGAGGAGCGTCACCCGGACGTCGTTTGCCGGCTGACTATGGCGCGTGATCAAGCTGGCAATGGTGGATCGAAAGGCTTCTGGCGGCAGCGCCGAGCATGCCACCGGCGCAAAAGTGCCCAGCGGCGGTTGCTGAGCGAAATGAATGGTTCGCGCGACGTGCTGCCGTCCGCTGCCGGCCGGCCCCAGCACCAGCACCGTGCCAGTTCCCGCCGCGGCAAGATCGACCTGAGCCCGGACGCGCTTCATCGCCGCGCTCGCGCCGGCGAGCCGTTCCACGTGATGCCAGCGGGCCAGCTCGTTTCGCAGGCGCGCGACGCAATCGTGCAGTTGACGGGCTTCATCCGCCGGCGGGGCGCCGTTGTTTTCCGCCGGCGACGCATGGGGCGGCAGATCGATGGAGTCGACGACGACCAGCACGCCGATCCAGTTGTCGGATTGCCCACGCAAAGGCACAAATTCGGCGGAGCGGTGCCAAAGGCGGCCATCGGAAGAAGATTTCGACACCTGCCCCGTGGTTCGACGCCCTTGAAAGGCCTCCGGGGGCGGGCAGAGCGCATCGGCGGCGGCCGCCAGGGGGTCGGTATTGTGCGATTGCCAACGGCACTGGCGCCCCATGAGCAGGTCTGCCGGGGCTTCAATCCAATCGGCACAGGCGGCATTGAGGAACACGATCCGCCGCTCGTCATCAACCAGATACACCGGCTGAGCCGCATCCTGGAGCAGGCGAAGCAAATCGTGGGTGGCGCGAGCAATAGGCATGGCTTGTACGCCCTATTGTACTCGTGCGGCGGCTGCAAAAAACTTCGGCCAGGCCGATTGCCCGTGACAACCGGTTGTCACACCCCTGTGCTAGGCTTCTTCGCCTCCACCTATAGTCGCCTCTCCGGGAATGGGGCAGCCCGGATGAGGCGATTTTTCTTGCGCCAGCGCGCGAGCCGTTTGTCGCAGGGCGATTGTGATTGATGGGGCCGGTCGATACGGCTACGGGGCGAATTTATCGCCGCGCATCGCCATTTGGGCAGGCGATTTGGGGGCGAGGTCACCGGTTGCCTGTTGAGCCGCGCCGCGCTCCAGCGAACGGCCGGCGCTGTTGGCCAGCGCCACGATTCGTCCGGGATACAATCCAACGCCGATTACCACGAGCAGACATGCCAACATGGCCAGCGCCGCGCTGCGCCGCGCTGCGCGGATCTCGGACTCGGCGGGGTGGCGGAAATACATGACGCCGATGACTCGCAGATAATACGCCGCGCCGATGGCGGCATTCAGCACCGTCACCACCGCCAGTCCGATGAACCATGGCCGCAACAGTATGCCGGAGGCCGATGGGGCTTCGTCCAGCGTGAGCGCGCTGAACAGCAGCGCGAACTTGCCCCAAAACCCTGCCAGCGGCGGCAGCCCCGCCAGGCTGAACATAAACACAGCCATTGCCAGCGCGACGACTGGGTGGCGGCGATTCAACCCGGCGATTTCGTCGAGCGTATCGACTTGCTTTGCGGCGCCGCTACTGAGGTAGACTAGTGCCGCAAACGCGCCCATCGTGGCGAACATGTACACGGCGAGGTAGAACATCGCGGCGCCCAAGCCTTCGAACGCTTTCGCGGCGGCGTCGCTGGCGAGAATTCCGGTATTGGTTTGCGCGGCAAGGGCGACCGCCACGCCGATCAATATATAGCCGGCATGAGCGATCGAGGAATATGCCAGCAGCCGGCGGATATTGTTCTGCCACAGCGCCATGACGTTCCCCAGCGTCATGGTAAGCACGGAGATCACCAGGGCGATTTTCCATCCCAGCGAGGCCATCTCCACCGTGGGCATTCCGGCGATCACAATCCGCGCCAATACGGCCAGGCCCGCGATCTTCGGCAATGTCGCCAGCACACCGGCGTTGGCGTGGCTCGTGCCCTGATAGACGTCGGGGGCGTAAAAATGAAACGGCACGGCGGTCAGTCGAAACGCCAGCGCGGCAAACACCAACAGCATGGCCAGCGGGGCCAGTGCCGGGCTGAAATTGGCTTGCGCCGCCGCGGCGGCGTTTCCCGACAAGGCCTGTGCAATTTGAGGCAGCCGCATCGAACCGGCGATGCCATACAGGAAACTGAAGCCATACAGCAGCACGGCCGAGGACAGAATGCTCAGGAAAAAATATTTCGACGCCGCTTCCTGCCCCTTTTGATCGTGGCGGCCGACGTACAGCAGCACGTAAGTCGGAATCGAAACCAGCTCCAGCCCCGCGAACAACAAAATCAATTCGTTTGCTGCGGCGATCAGCATCAAGCCGGCCAGCATCAACAGAAGCGAAGCGGCTTCTTCGGCGCTTTGCTCAAAGCGATGGGGGCGAGACAAGAGCAGGATCAGCACGGCGCCCACGGCCAAAATTCCCCAGCGCACGGTGTAGCCGAACAAATCGACGGTTAATGGGCCGCTAGCGTGCAGCGTAGCGGCCGTGTCGGGACTGGCGATCGCACTGGATTGGCCGCACAGCGCCACCGCGGCAATCAGCAGGCCACCCAGCGCAAACCAGGCGCTAGCGCGCTGCGGCAGGCCGAAGGCGCCGGCGATGTAAATCAGCGTGGCCACAACGACCAAGATGATTTCGGGCAGCAGCAGCGCTAGGGTGGTCGAGTCGGTCATGTTGAATTGATCACTTTGTGGAAGCGGTCTGGACGGCTACGGACGGCTTGGCGGCATAAAACTCTTCCAACGGGCCGTTGGTGCGCTGGGTGATGCGATCGACGGCCGGGGCGATGGGCCCCAAGAACAGTTGCGGATAAATTCCGATCCAGACGATGAACACCATCAGCGGCGTCAGGGCCAGCACTTCGCGACCTGATAGATCTCTTACGCTTTCAGCCTCGGCGGCCGACAGATGGCCTTCTTTCAGCGGACCAAAGAACACTCGCTGCACCATCCACAGCATGTACCATGCGCCGAAGACCACGCCGCTGACGGCCAGCACGGCGATGACGATCAATTGCGGGCCCAAAGCTCCGGGCGCATCGACCCACGCTCGCTGGAACATGCCCAGCAGAATCAGGAACTCGCCGACGAAGCCGTTCAATCCTGGCAAGCCGATGCTGGCCATGGTGAACAGGAGCATGAACGTGGTCAGGCGCGGAATGCGCTTGGCCAGACCGCCGAGCTCGCGGATCTCCCGCGTGTGATAGCGCTCGTAAACCATGCCCACCACGGCGAACAAACCGCCGGTCGATAGGCCGTGGTTGACCATTTGCAGGATGCCTCCTTCGAGGCCGAGGCGATTCAGGGCGAAGAAGCCGAGGATCACAAAACCCATGTGGCTGACGCTGGAGTAGGCGATCAGCTTTTTCATGTCGGACTGGACCAGCGACACCAGCGCGCCGTAGATGATGCCGGCCAGCGCCATCCACAGCAGGATAGGCATGCATAAGGCCGTGGCGGTGGGCAACATGGGTAGGCAGAATCGCAAAATGCCATAGGTGCCTAACTTCAGCAGAATGCCGGCCAGGTCGATGCTGCCGGCCGTGGGGGCCTGGGTGTGCGCCAGCGGCAGCCAGGTGTGCAGCGGCACCAGCGGTACCTTTACCGCGAAGCCGGCGATCAGCGCTACGAAAATCAGCAATTGCAGATAGCCGTGCTGGGCATCCATCGGAATAGGATGAAAGCCCAGGGCCGCGTGCAGCTCTGGAATGGAAAACGTCAGGTGCGGTCCCTTGGAGGGATCCAAAGGATTGTTGTACACCCAAAGCACGATGCCGATGATTCCCAAGAGCGCCAGGACGCTGCCGGCGAAGGTGAACAAGAAGAATTTATTGGCCGCGTAGCGCCGCTGCTCGCTGCCCCAAATTCCGATCAGGAAATACAGCGGGATCAGCGTGAATTCGAAGAAGATGTAGAACAGGATGATGTCACGGGCTGCAAAGACGCCGAGCATTCCCGTGCCCAGCAAGAGCAGCAGCGCGTAAAACGCTGGGCGCGGTCTTCGATGGCTTCCCAACTGGCCAGCACCGCGACGAAGGTCAACAGAGCCGACAGGCCGTAGACCCAGACGCTCAAGCCGTCGAGGCCGAAGGAGAGGCGGATGTGGGCGGTGGTGGCAAACCAATCGAATTCCTGGACGGCGTATTCCCCCTGCCATTTCAGATCGAGCCAATAGCGGACCAATAGCCAGCCGACCATGCCCAGCGTGAGCGTGGCGGTGACTAGGGCGCTTTGCGCGCTGCCGATTTGCCGCCGGCCGAGAGGAGCCAGATGACGCCGGCGCCCAAGAGCGGAAGGAAGATCGTGGCTAGGAGGAGGTTGGTCATGAAAGTCTGCTAAACCGCAAGCGGATGGCAAATTTCTAATTGCGAAACGCGAAAGTCTATCCCCATAACATCAATGCGCCGACTAAGACCAAGAGTCCCAGCATCATGGCGACGGCGTAGAACTGCACCATTCCATTCTGCAAGGGGCGCAGCACCGCGCCGCAGGCCCCCGGAAGGGCCCCCACGAAATTCACCAAACCGTCGATGATGTGCTGGTCGATCCAGTAGCTAACGACGGCCAGCATTCGCAGCGGCCACACGACCAGCGCCTGATAGATCTGATCGAAGAAAAACTTGCCGTGCGACAACCAGTACAGCGGCCGCAACACTTTCGTCAGCACACCAACCAGGCTGCCGCTTCCCAAATACAAAAACGCGGCCAGGCCGATACCCACCACCACCACCAGCGTGCTTTGCACGGCGATGTCGCTGTGGAATTTTGGCTCGCCTTCGAGCGGCGCAAGGCCTGCAAAGGCCAGCGACGGCGTGCCACGCAGGAAATCCAAGATGCCGTGATTCAATCCGTAGTAGGCCCCCACGCCGGCGGCAAACACTGCCAGGATCATCAAGGGCCCCGTCATCACCAGCGGCGATTCGTGGGCATGATGGCCGGCTTCGTTGGGAATTCGCTCGCGGCCGAAGAACGTGAGGAAGAATGCGCGGAACGTGTAAAACGCCGTCAGCCCGGCGGTGCACAAAGCGCTCCAATACAGCACGCTGTACCAGCCGTGCGCCAAGCCGACCGATTCGTGGGCCCGATCGTGCACGGCGCCGAAGATTTCATCTTTGCTCCAGAATCCGGCGAAAGGAAACAAGCCGGCCAAGGCAAAACATCCGACCAGGAAGGTAATGCAGGTGATCGGCATCACCCGCCGCAGGCCGCCGAAGCGGCGCATGTCGATCACGCCCCCCATGGCGTGCATCACGCTGCCGGCGCCGAGGAACAACAGGGCCTTGAAAAACGCATGCGTGAACAGATGGAACATTCCGGCCACGATGCCCACGAGCGAGCCGGTGCCCAGGCTCAGGAACATGTAGCCCAACTGGCTGATGGTGGAATAGGCGAGCACGCGCTTCAAATCGGTTTGGGTGATGGCGATCAGGCCGCCCAAGAGCGCCGTGAATCCGCCGATGCCGGCCACCACCATTTGCGGATCGACCGGCGAACCGCCGATGGTGAACCAAGCAGTGCCGGCCGAGGCCACGAATAGCGGCGTACAACGGGCCACCATGTACACGCCGGCGGTGACCATGGTAGCCGCGTGGATGAGCGCGCTGACGGGCGTGGGGCCTTCCATGGCATCGGGCAACCAGACGTGCAGCGGGAACTGGGCGCTCTTGCCGCAGGCGCCGGCCATGAGCAACAGGCAGATGGCCACCGAAACGCCGCCGGTGGCGAACATCGCCGGATTGGCCAGGCGCGTCTGGCCCAGCACGCCGGGCACGGGCTTCAATTCCTGAGGAACGTCGGGGCGCGCCACCGGGCTGCGCGATGTTGGCAATATCGGAAAGCGGAGCATCGTGGAAGTTCAGTGTGCCGTAAGTGGTCCAAATCAGAAACACGCCCAGGGCGAAGCCAAAATCGCCGATCCGATTCACCAGGAATGCTTTCTTGCCCGCCGCCACCGCCTCGGGCTTTTGATACCAGAAGCCGATTAACAGGTAGCTGCACAGGCCGACTGCTTCCCAAAACACGTACAAGAGCAGAAAGTTGCTGACCGACACCAGCATGGTCATCGAGAAGACGAACAGAGCGATGAAACAGAAGAAGCGCGGATAGCCCGGGTCGCCGTGCATGTAACCGGCCGAATAAATGGCCACTAGCGTGGAGATCAGCGTGACCATGCATAGCATGAACACGGTGAGCGGATCGGCTCGCAGCGAGACGGTGATGTCGAAGCTGCGCGACGGTTCGATAGCCACCGGCACGCGGGCGCGGCACGCTGAGAGTAGGCGTTTTGCACGCTGGCCCAGGTCCAAAGCGTGCAAATGTGCTCGTAACCGATTGATTTGGTGGATTTTTCGGCCGGGGGATTTTTGATTTCCGTCTGAACTTGAAACAGCAACATCACGCTCAGCGCAAACGAAGCGGCAAACGCCAATATCACCGGCAGGTGACTCAACTTGCCGAACATCCGGCCGAAAAACGCCAGCAGCAGAAACGCCGCCAGTGGGCAGGCCGGGATGAGCATCAGCAGTGAGTCGATTTGGTTATGCATCACACATGACTCCGATGCGTGATTTCTTCTTCGTCAGCTTTCGGTTCGATGCCCGATGGCGTCAGGTGCGGCCATTCCGGCTGCGGCTCGGAAACTTCCGGCAGTTCGTGGTCGGCATAGGCGGGCAGATTGCTTTCGCGCAAATCATCCCAGGCGGCGATATCCAGTGCGCCGCGGCGCTGAAACAACATCAGAAAGAGCGCCAAGGCGATGGCCGCTTCGCAGGCCGCGACAGTGAGAATGAAAATCACCAAGACCTGGCCATCCCAGTTGTTGTGCCAGCGCCCCCAGGCCACGAGGCTGATCGACACGCCTTGCAACATCATTTCGGCACAGAGAAACATCACGATCATGTTGCGCCGGCTCAGGAACCCGATGAGACCGATGGAAAACAGCGCGGCTCCCAAGAGCAGCGAGTTTTGCAGAAGGGCCGACTCATGCATGGCGTTCATCGCGCGGCCTCCTGCGGCGGATTGGGCGGGTGAATCGTTTTTTGCGACACGCCGCGCTGGGCACTTACGATCGCAGTTGCACCGACCAGCGCGACCAACAGCAGGGTGCCGGCGACTTCGACGGCAATCAAATTGCGGCCGAACAATTCGCCGCCCAGCCGGGCCACGTGATCCGGCGTCAGCACACCGGCGGCCAGCGTTTCCGCCGCGGGATCGGTGACCTGGCCGAGATTCAATTTACCGATGGTCAGCGAAAGGATCCCCAGCAGCACGGCTCCGGTGGCGGCCGCCAGCAAGCCTTCCCAACTCACGCGGTCGTAATATGCATCTCCGCGGGGCTGCGCCAGCATGAGCACGAACAAGAATGTGACCACGATGGCGCCGGCGTAGACCACGATGGTGGCAGCGGCCAAAAACTGCGCGCCTTGCAGCATGAAGATGGCGGCGGTGCCCACGAGCGTCATGGCGAACCAGACTGCACAATACATCGGATTTCGGAACGTGACGGTGCAAGCGGCCGATACGATCGTGACGCTGCTGAGAATCCAGAACACGACGTTCGTGTCCCATTGGCCCAGCGGCAGCAGGCGCGAGCCTAAGCATCCCAGGGCCGCAATTCCCAGGACCGCCCCAAGGCTTCGCCCTCTGGCCGATCCGCGCGGCAGCATGAGCCACAGCGACAAGCCGCCCAGCACGATGCCCCAGGTCAATGGGTGTGGATGCCGCGCCCAAGCCAGGAATTGATTCCAAGCGCCGGTCATAGCGTGCCCCCCAGCGCATCGGACTTCATCGGCTCGGCGTCCTTTGTCATGTCGTACACGCTGAGCAGTTTCTCTTTGTCATAGACCATCTCTTCGCGGCTGCGGCCGGTCAGGTCGAACAAGCTGGTCAGCTCGATGGCATCCACGGGGCAGGCTTCCTCGCACATGCCGCAGAAGATGCAACGCAGCTCGTCGATCGAAAAACTTTCTGGATACTTCTCCCGATCGGGCCAAGGGCTGGGCGCAGCGACAATATCGATGCAATGCGCGGGGCAGGCGGTGGAACAGAGGAAACAGGCGACGCACTTCACGCGGCCTTCGGGATCTTTGTTCAACCGATGCACGCCGCGGTAGATCAGCGGATTGCCGATCTTGGGCCGCTCCTCCGGGAAACTGACTGTTACCTTCGGACTGAACAAATGCTTGACGGTGGTCGTCACTCCGCCCACCAAGAGCGGCAGATACATGCGACCTGCCAGCCCGAGCTTGGGCTCTTCAATCCAGGTGATGTTCGGGTCGTCGGGCTTCATCGGCTCAACTCCTTTTCCGCGTCGAAGGGCAAGGCCGATGGACGCGGCGTATTATCGGTGGAGAGGGGAGCCAACAATCCGGCGACGATCCACGACACCAGCATCACGACCCAACTGACGGCGACGGGAACCCACATGCTATTTGTGCCCAAGGCTTGGGCGATCGCATCCCGATATTCGACCAGCACTGCGGCCAAGATCAGGTTCACCAGCCCCAGCGGCACCATCACCTTCCAGGCCAGCGACATCAGTTGATCGAAGCGAAAACGAGGCCAACTCCAACGCACGATCATGAAGGCCACGATCACCAGCAGAATTTTCACCGTGAGCACGACGATGCGCAGAATCGCCACTTGCCACGTCACCGTGTCGCCGGAGCCGGTAAGCCCCCAAAAATGCCAGCCGCCGAGAAATAGAATCACGATCAGGAACGAGGCTGTGATCATGTGCAAGAATTCGGCGATCAGGAAAAGCAGGAGCTTCATGCCGGAATATTCGGTGTGATAACCGCCGATGAGTTCTTGCTCAGCCTCGGGCAAGTCAAAGGGGAGGCGCGCCGCCTCGGCGGTAGCGGCGACGGCGAACACGAAGAATCCCAGCGGCTGCAAGAACAAATTCCACACGCCGCTTTGGGCTTGTTGCGAGATGATGGTGTCGAGCTTCAGCGTGCCGGCAAACAGCACCACGCCCAAAATGCCCAGGCTCAGCGGGATTTCGTAGGAGATCAGTTGGGCACTGGAGCGGAGGGCGCCCAAGAAGCTGTATTTGTTGTTGCTGGCCCAGCCCCCCAGGATCACGCCGTACACAGCGATGCTGGAGAGGGCGAAGACGTACACGATGCCGACGTCCAAGTTGGGCGCGATGATCAGCGGAATCGGATCTTGCACGCCTTGAATGTCCAGCGGGGGCAGCACACTGCCGAAGGGGATCGCAGCGAAGATTGCCATCGCGGCGGTCATGATCAGAATCGGTGCCAGGCGATATAGGCCCTTATCCACGTGGCTGGGGGTGAATTCCTCCTTGAAGATGAATTTCAGCCCGTCGGCCAGCGGCTGACCGAGGCCGAACATTTTGATGTTCGTGAGCGGAATGCCGACGCGGTTGGGCCCCTTGCGATCTTGTATCCAGGCGGCCATCCAGCGCTCCAACAGGACCAGATAGGCCGCGGCCGTGAGCAGGCCGAAGGCCATCAAGGCGATTTTGATGAGGGCAACGATGATTTCGGGGGAGACGACCATTTCGCTATTGCTTAGGTAGCTGATGCTAATTGATTCGAGCGCAAATCGACGCCCACCGATGGGATTTCACCGGCGGCGGCGCTGAAGGCGATGATTTCCTTGGCGATTTCGCTGAGCACGGCGCGCGGGTTATACAGGCCGCGCATGCCGAGCAGCGCGCCGTACAATTGCCCCTCGACCCACACGCCGGCGGGCGGACGAATGGCCCAAGTGAACGATTGCAGCCGCCCGGCGAAATTCACGTACGAGCCCGCGCGTTCGGCGAAGCCGGCGCCAGGCAACTGATACGTGGCGGCGCGCCACAGCGGCGAATCGAACATATCCTGCACGATCAACAATTCGAGCGCGCCAGCGCTTCGGCCGCGACGTCGTCGTGCCGCGGCTGCGGATAGCCGCCGCTCACCCAGGCCGCTTTGATCTGCCCCGCCGGCAGGTCCTCGAGCAGCTCGTCGAAGGTTTTGATTTTGCCTCCGGAGAAGTGCGCCAAGACTTCTTCCACGCCTTTGCGATTGGGGCATTTTTCGGCATGAATCGTGAATTTGCCCGGGAATGTTTCGTCCTTCCCCACCACCGGCACCGGCCCCAGGGCGAGCACGGCCTGAGAATCGAATTTCCGCGCCAGCTTGCACAGCAAATACGCTTCTTCAACAGTTAGAAATGGCGAGACAACCGCCGCCAGCCGCCCGCCCGCGCCGCAGGTCTTTTGCAACTGCGCCGCCAGTTCTTGCGGCAGTTGCGACCACTCGATATTGCCCGCATGGCCGTTGTGACCGCGGACCTTGGGCTCGATCTTCCGCTCGGGCGAATGCAAGTGGTGATAACCATAGCGCCCTTCGTCGCACATCCACCATTTGTTCACGAACATATTTTCGCGCGGCTTCAGGCGATACACGGTGTCTTGATTCTCTTCGATGTCGATCGAGCAGCCGGTGGAGCAGCCGGCGCACACGCCCTCGTGCTGCTTCATGTACCAGACACGCTGCTTGTAGAGAAAATCTTTGTCGCCCAGCGCGCCGACGGGGCAGAGATCGACCACGCAGCCGGAGAGTTTGTTGGCCAGCGGGAAGCCGGGAAACGTGTCGATCTCCTCGTGACTGCCGCGGTTGATGATCATCAGTTCGCTGGAACCGCTGATTTCGCGAGTGAACCGCACGCAGCGGCTGCACATGACGCAGCGATCGACAAACAGCGTGACTGTATCGCCCACGTCGCGGCGGCGGCTGGTGAACGGCTTGATGTCGGCCCGGCGCTGGGCCTGGCCGTGCTCGAAGTGGTAGTCTTGCAGGTAGCACTCGCCGGCTTTGTCGCAGATGGGGCAATCGATCGGGTGCCGCAGCAGCAGATCTTCTTCCACCTGGGCCCGGGCTTTCTTCACTGCTTCGCTATTGGTGACGAACACCGTGCCATCTTTGGCGGGGGTCTGGCAGGCGGGCACGAGCTTGGGGAGCATCGTGATCGCGCCGGTTTCCGGGTTGCGCGTGCCGGTTTCACACAAACACATGCGGCAACTGGCCACGACGGTCAGGCCCGGATGCCAACAGTAGCGCGGGATGTCGATGCCGACGCGCGCGGCGGCCTGAATGCCGTTGAGGCGTTCGTGGTCGGCGATCTCGATTTCTTGTCCGTCAACGATGACTAGGGCCATGCGAATTAGCTCGATCTAGGGAACACAGATGAACGCGGATGAACTCAGATAAACACAGATCGAAAAAGGAAAAGTCCTTTGATCTTTCTCTTTATCTGTGTTCATCCTTTTCATCTGAGTTCATCTGTGTTCTCTGGTTTTTCAATTTCAATGGGTTCCAATTTGCACCAGGGCCGGAACGGGGGCGGTTTCGGCGTAGCCGGCGGGGTTGGTGCGCTTGATGTAATCTTCGAACTCACCGCGGAATTTGCGGATGGCGTTCTTGATGGGCCAGGCGGCGCCGTCGGCCAGGCCGCAAATGGTGGTGCCGGGGATGATGCCGATGGAATCGCCGATTTCCAGGAGCAGATCGAGATCTTTGATTCGCCCCTTGCCGGCTTTGATGCGCTCCAGCATTCGCAACGCCCAGGAGGTGCCTTCGCGGCACGGCGTGCATTGGCCGCAACTTTCGTGGGCGAAGAAGCGGCAACTGTTGTGGAGGAAATCGACCATGGAGACGGTTTCGTCCATCACCACCACGGCCGCGGTGCCCAGGCCCAGGCAGCCGACTTTGCCCAGGGCGTTGAAATCGAGCTTGCGTGTCGAATTCTTTTTCGGTGAGGAGGCCCATGCTGATGCCGCCGGGAATGGCCGCTTTGCCTTTGCGATTCTTCCACACGCCGCCGCCGAAATCGTCGATCAACTGCCGACAGGTGATGCCCAGCGGCGCTTCGTAGCAGCCGGGTTTGTTCACGTGGCCGCTGAGGCAGTACAGCTTAGGGCCGTAGCTGCCGGCGTCGCGCGGGTTTTTCGGATCGGCCGGCACGCCGATCGATTTGAACCAATCGACGCCACGGGCGATGATGTGCGTGACGCAGGCCACGGTTTCGATGTTGTTCACGACGGTCGGTTTGCGGAACGCGCCTTCGACGGCGGGGAACGGCGGCTTGATGCGCGGCCAGGCGCGTTTGCCTTCCAGGCTTTCAATCAGCCCCGTCTCTTCGCCGCAGATGTACGCCGCGGCGCCGCGATGCAAGAAAATATCGAGCGAGAAATCGCTGCCCAGGATGTTCTTGCCCAGATAATTCTTCGCGTAGCATTCGTCGAGCGCAGCCTGAAGCCGGTCCCACGACAGCGGATACTCATATCGCAAGATATAAATACGCCGTCGTCGCCTTCGTGGCATAGCACGACAGAATGATCCCTTCGATCACCTGATGCGGATCGTCCTCCATCAGAATGCGGTTGTTGAACGTGCCCGGCTCGCTTTCGTCGGCGTTGATGCACATGTAGATCGGGCCGGGATGATCCTTGGGCAGGAAGGTCCATTTGAGGCCGGTGGGGAACCCTGCCCCGCCGCGTCCGCGCAGGCCACTGGCTTTGACGGCCTCGATCACGGCTGCCGGCGACATTTCCTTAACCGCCTTGCGCAGCGCCTTATATCCGCCGGCCGCTTCGTAAGCGCGCAGCGTCCAGCTATCGGGCTTGCCGACTTGCGCGAGCAGAACTGGTTCGAATTTGGGCATGAGGTGCTAACTATGAGCAGTGAACAATGAACAGTGAACGGCGGCAGCAGGGCATCGATATTTGTTCATTGCTCAATGTTCATTGCTCATTGTTTTTTTCAGGAAAGTATCAGCCTTTTCGTTGGTTAGATCTTTGTGCAATTCTTTGCCGGCCAGCATGCAGGGGGCGTATTCGCAGGCGCCCAAGCATTCGGCATATTCCAAAGTGAGTGATCCATCGGGCGTAGTTTCGCCCGGCTTGATGCCGGCCTTGTGGCACATGTGCTCCAGCACTTCCTCGCCGCCGCGCAGGCGCAACTGATCGAGCGGCAGACCCAGGCCCGCGTTTTGCCGTGCGGTTTGTCTTGCTTGAACAGCCCGTAGAACGACAGCGTGTCTTGCACGACCGCCGGAGCGAGTTCCAACAGTTCGCCGATCTCGACGACCGCCTCCAGCGGCACACAGCGCAGCCGATCATTGACAATGTGCAGCGCCGGCAGGGTGACGGCCTGCTTCGTCGGATAACGCGGAAACAGGGCCTTGATTTCGGCGACCATTTCGTCGGTGAGTATGCGCTGTTTTGCAATCATGGTTGTATATGAATGACTAATATGTCTAAATGACTGAATGTCTAAATGAGAGGCAGATTCATTCGCTCCGACATTCAGTCATTTAGGCCTTCAGTCATTTCATCATTCCTAACGGTCCAGTTCCGCGGCAATAATGTTCAAACTCCCTAGCACCGCCACGATGTCGCTCAGCGTGTGTCCGCGGATTAAATGCGGAAAAATGGCGAAGTGGATGAACGACGGTGGGCGGCACCGGGCGCGATACGCCGTTTCGGTGCCGTCGCCCGCGAGGTAGAAGCCCAATTCGCCATTGGGGGCTTCAATAGCGAAATAGGTTTCTTCGTTGCGGCACTTCGAAGCCGCGGTTAGCACATTTGCAGCTCGAAATGCGAAATGGTGCCTTCGATGGTCGAATAGACCATTCGCTTGTCGGGGAACGCCATGCGCTGATCGATGCCGACGTTCACCGGGCCCGGCGGCAGGTTTTCGATGGCCTGCTGCACGATCCGCAAGCTCTCCCACATCTCCTGCCATCCGCACGAGATAGCGGGCATAGCAATCGCCGGCCTTGGAGCAGCAGACTTGGAAATCGAAGTCAGCGTAGGAGAGATACGGATCGTCGTTGCGCAGGTCGCGCGTGCACGCCGCTAGCCCGGGCAATTGGCCCTGAGCAACTGCGATTGATCGCTTCCTCTTTCGTGAGCACGCCCACGCTCTTGGTGCGGTCGACGAAGATTTTGTTGCGGTTCAACAGCTTTCTGCATGTCGTCAAGCGTTTTGGGAAAGTTCTTGCAGAAGGTGCGAATTTTTTCGACCACCAGCGGCGTCATGTCGTACATCAGGCCGCCGACGCGGGTGTAGCTGTTGGTGAACCGGGCGCCGCACAGCGTTTCGAAAATGTCGTACATGACTTCGCGTTGATAGAAAGCGTAGAGGAAATACGTGAAAGCGCCGGTATCGAGCCCCGCCGCGCCGTTGCACAGCAAGTGATCGCTGATGCGCGGCAGCTCGGCGATGATCACGCGGATGTATTTGCACCGCGGCGTCAGTTCCAAGCCCAGCAACTTTTCAACCGCACCGTGCCAGGCCACGTTATTGGCCATCGGCGAGATGTAATTCATCCGGTCGGTGACGGTCACATACTGGTTGTAATTCAATGCTCGCCAATTTTTTCGAAGCCCGAATGCAGATAGCCGATATCGGGCATGGCGTCGATGACGCGCTCGCCATCGAGCTTGAGCACCAGCCGCAGCGTGGTGTGCGTGGCCGGATGCTGCGGGCCGAAGTTCAGCGTCCACAGATAATCCTGCGGCTCGTCATGGGCCAGATCGCGAGTTTCGACCGGGGCAAGAGGCATGGCGGTCAGGCGCTCTCCCGGGTGATCACAGGAAAGTTATGCCGCTCGCCGCGGCCTTGCAGCGGGTAATCTTTGCGCAGTGGGAAAGCGGTGAAATCGTCGGGCAGCAGGATGCGGCGATGGTCGGGATGGCCGGCGAAGGTGATGCCGAACATATCGTACACTTCGCGTTCCAGCCAGTTGGCCCCTTCCCAAAGCGGCGTCACGCTCGGCACGACCAAGTCCGGCTCGTTTACGAACGTGCGCACGATGAGGCGTTCGTTCGTTGACCGTATTCGTGACGATATATACCAGCCCGAACCGATCGGTCGCGCCGCGGTAGTTCAAATAATCGACGCAGGTGATATCGATCAGAAAATCGAAGCCGCGGTCGTTCTTCAAGAATTGCAGCGCGTCGAAAACCTTGTCCGCCGGAACGACAGCGCGCATCTGCGCCACGAAATTCACTGCTCGATGACGCCGGAGAACTTGCTGCGTCAAAGGCGGCGATTCGGCTTCATGGATCGGTTTGACGAGAGTATGAGTCATGAAATTCAATCTAATCGGTTGATTTCCTTGCGCTAGTTCGACCTGTCGGCTCGCGCACTGTCGGCAGTTCGCACCAGCGCCCGCTTTGGTTTGCTGGCGGGCATTGGTTTCGAACTCGCGGCCGCGGAGCGTGCCTTCGCGCTGGATTTTGTCTTGCAGGTCGATGATCGCCTGAATCAGTTGCTCGGGCCGCGGCGGGCAGCCGGGAACGTACATATCGACTGGAATGAAGCGATCGATTCCCTGCACCACGCAATAGGTATCGAACACGCCGCCGGTGCTGGCACAGGCCCCCATCGAAATGCACCACTTCGGCTCGTTCATCTGCTGCCAAATGCGCTGCAAGCACCGGCAGCATTTTCATCACCACGCGGCCGGCGACGATCATCAAATCGCACTGCCGCGGGCTGAAGCGAAACACCTCGGCGCCGAAGCGGGCGATATCGTGCTTGCTCGCGCCCGTGGCCATCAGCTCGATGCCGCAGCAGGCGGTGGCGAACGGCATCGGCCACAGGCTGTTCTTGCGGCACCAATTGGCCAGCGCGTCGAGCTTGCTGACGACGACGTTTTCCGGCAGCTCTATCGCCATTTGAAGACCCCTTTCCGCCAGTCGTAGACGAAGCCCACCACGACCAGCAGGATGAACACCATCGCGCCGGCGAAGACCAAACCGCGATTGGCAATCCAGCCGCCGCTGACGGCCTGATCGATTCCCGCGCGGCTGGCCCTCGGCAGTATGCTGCAGTGGCGACGGCCCAGGGATACAGAAACAGCAATTCGACGTCGAACACCAGGAAGGCGATGGCCACTAGATGAAACCGCACGGCAAAGCGGCGGCGCGTATCGTGGATGGGATCCATGCCGCTTTCGTACGGCATTTCTTTCACCGGCGTCCGCTTGCGCGGCGCCAACAGGCGAGGGGCCGCGATCATGGCGCACGAGACGCCAGCGGCCACAGCGACGAACAACAATACCGGCAGCAGAGCCGCCATAAGCTGCTCCCGCGGATTGATTTGCGACGAGCGTCAGGACATTGTGAATCTTGTCACAATCCCTGACAAATAAAAATGGCGGTTTCTAACCACCATTTACAGAGGCAAATCTAGTGCTGGCACACGAAGGCGTCAAGCACGTCGAGATGCGCTCACGCCTGCGCCAGCTCGGCGGGAGCCTCGCTCTTCCAATCCCTTTTGGCGCGGTGCAAAAAAGAACCCTTCGCAGGTGGGGCAGGAACCTACGAAGGGCGAGAGCTAAAGGGTTGCCCCCTTGCTCAGCAACTACTATTTCCTAGATGGGGAATTCGTTCAATCACCCCTGTGGGGGAGTTAAATAAGGACTTCGAAATGCGGTTTTCTCGGGTATTTTGGCCTCCCGGCGACGCACGTGTTTGCCGATCCGCGTGGAATCATCCCTCGGCAATCCCCTACAATGATTCCCCGCTCGCCGGTAGAGCGGCCGTGTACCGCATACTTCCAACCGCTGGCTTCGCAGGCCGCCATGCCGCTCGATCTGGTCTCCACGCTTCGTGAATTGGTTGCCATCCCCAGCGTCAATCCGATGGGGCGCGCCGTTTCGGGACCGGAGTATTTCGAGTATCGACTGACCGATTACTTGGAGCAACTGTTCGCGCGGTTGGGCATTCCGACTTCGCGCCAACCCATTGCTGAGAAGCGCGACAATCTGCTGGCGCGGCTCGATGGAGATCCCGCCGCTAGAAAGTGGCGGGACGCTGGTGCTGCTGGAAGCACATCAGGATACCGTGCCGGTCGACGGGATGAGCATTCCGCCGTTTGATCCGCAAGTGCGCGACGGCCGGCTGTACGGCCGTGGCTCCTGCGACATCAAAGGAGGCATGGCGACGATGTTGGCGGCTCTGGCTCGCCTGGCCGAAAAGCGCCCCGCCCCGCGCCCGACGGTGATCATGGCCTGCACGGTCAACGAGGAACATGGATTCACCGGCGCCACGGGATTGTGCGAATTGTGGTCGGCAAAGTCGGGGAAGGCAAATGCGAACATGCCGCGCCGCCCCGATGCGGCGATCGTCGCGGAACCGACCAATCTGCACGTCGTCGTGGCGCACAAAGGCATGATCCGCTGGCGATGCCACACGCACGGCCGGGCGGCGCATAGCTCGCAACCGCAGCATGGCGAGAACGCCGTCTACCGGATGGGCCGCGTGCTGCGGGCCTTGGAGCATTATCAGCGAGAGATCGTGGGCACGCTGGCCGATCATCCGCTGTGCGGCCGGCCGACTTTGAGCGTGGGCACGATTCACGGCGGAATCAGCGTGAACACCGTGCCGGACCGGTGCACCATTGAAATCGATCGCCGCCTATCTCCGGGCGAGGAACCGCAAGCCGCCTGGCAACACGTCGTGCACTATCTGGCGGAAGAGACCGCGTTGGGTAGTTTCATCGAACACGAGCCGCCGTTCATGCAGGGCCGCGGGCTCAGTGATGCCCATAACGGCGCCTTGGCAGAGAGATTGGCGACGGCGGTGCAAGCGGCGACGGGCAAGTCGCTAAGGAAGGTGGGCGTGGCGTTCGGCACCGACGCGGCTTCGTTTGCTTCGGCCGGCGTGCCGTGTGTCGTGTTTGGCCCCGGCTCGATCGAGCAGGCGCACACCGCGGAGGAATGGGTGCCGCTGGCGGAGGTCGAGCACGCCGCCGAGTCGCTGTATCGGGCGCTGGCGAATTGGAAATAAAAAAGCCTGCTAAGCCGCAACGCGGCGTAGCAGGCTTGGTTGTAAATCGCACGTCTCGCTCCCGCGCTTCTTCCCACGTCAGAACGTGTCGAGAATGAAGTGGTGGCCCCAATGGTATCGGGCCTGGCCGGGGCCCTCGTTGTAGTGCATCCACTTATCCCAGCCCGCGCTTTGCGGATACTCGTTGTGCCACTGCTTGTTGTATACCGGAATGCGCATTTCGGGCGGATAGCGGTAGTACAAACTCTCGGAGCTGCGATAGTATTCGTCGCCCCAGAAATTCTGCGGATAGTAGACGTACGGATAGTGATAGTAGCGGTCCCAATCTTGGGTGCTGTAGGAGCTGACCCATTGGCGACCGTAGGCTTCCTGTGCTTGTGCCGGCCGGGCATTCATGTAGAGACCGAACACGACCGCGCAAAACAGCGCGGCGAAAATGCGGCGAGTCATCAGAATCCCCCCTCAGTCCTCGATAGATGCTTTTCGGCCGGCGGCGCAGCATCGCGGCTGCAACCGAAGGCCGAACTGGGTTTCGCGTGGTCGACCGGACCAGTGGACGATGCTAGCGTCGAACTAGCGGGAGCATGCATCGCCGAGTTTGCCGGTTAATTACCGCATCGGCAGCCGCGCCATCCGGTATTGAGGGAATATCCGGCATAACCGGCAGAATCGGACAAAGGCAGAAAGCAGAAGGCAGAGACGAGGGCATGCTAGCGAGACATGCTAAACCGCTAGCGGATGGATGAGGCGATGGGTGCGCGGTGTTACTCGTCGGCGGGCATCTTGCCTGACTCGAGTTCCTTGTCCCATTGGTCCATCAGCGGCCAGTCGATGGCGCAGGTGCCGAAGTCGGCCATGTGCAGATAGCCTTCCACGCGCTTGATGGTTTGATCGAGCTGGGCGCTGTTTTTGCGGAAGATCGGGCCGTGGCTGGGCAAGAGCCACTCGACATCGCTTTCGCGAATGCGCTTCAGCGAATTTACAAAGCCTGGAAGATCGCTGCCGTGATGTGCGTCGATCGCCCCGACGCAGCCGTCGCGGTAGATATTGTCGCCGCTGAAGAGCAGATTGCCCATGCGGAACGAGAGCTGACTGTCGGTGTGTCCCGGCGTGTGCCAGACTTCCAGCTTCAAATCGCCGACGGTGATCACATCCCCTTCGTCGATCAGCGTGTCGATCTTTACCGGAGGCATGTCGAGGTGAATGTTCTGTGCGGCTACCTCGGCAAATGTCTTTATCTTGTCCCCTTTTGCCAGCGGCTCGGCGGCCTTGGGATGCCCGCTGACGGTGGTCTTCAGCACCTGCTTCATTTTCGCCAGAGCCTGAATGTGATCGACGTCGGCGTGCGTGGCGATTAGCGTTTTGCAGTTGGACAGGGGAAAGTCGAGCTGGCGGATGAGGTCGATGATTTCGTCGGCCGTTTCCTGGAAGCCCACGTCGATCAGCACCCACTGGTTCTTGTCGAACACCAGGTAGACGTTGCAGCCTAGGCGCTGCCGGGCCTGGTAGTTCATCTCGATCACGTGGGGGAAGACCGGCTTCCGAGCTAACATGCTGGGGATATCCTTCGTAGATGTGCCTGGCTGATCGGGCGTTGCGATTTTAAGAGGCTGCCCAAGGAGCGGCAAGCGACCGAGATGAATCGTAGCAGAAGCTTAGGCGCTATTGAGACTGCCGATCAATATCCGCCGGCAGCCGGTTAGTCGTCCAACCCTTTGGGCGTTTCCCCGAGCGGCTTGCGAGCTTCGAGAAACGCGGTGAGCAGGATTTGCGCGGCCAACTTATCCAGTCGCGCTTTGCGTTGTTTTTTGGTCAATTCGCCAGCTTCCAGAAGCTGCTCGGCCTCGGCGGTTGTGAAACGTTCATCGAAAAATACCACACTCACGCCAGTTATCTCTTGTAACCACTTGCCGAATGCCCGTGCCTCGATCGATTTTTGGCTTTCGCGGCCGTCCAGATGCACCGGCAGCCCAACGACGAATCCGGCAATCTGCTGCTGTGTGACCAGGCGCTTGAAATATCCAGCGTCGGCGGTTTCATCCTGCCGATTGTAGATGGCCAGCGGGCTGGCAATTCGCTGCCCGGGATCGGTGATCGCTATTCCAATCCGCACCGTCCCGTAATCGATTCCGGCCAATCGTCCACTGGTAGCTTCTGCCTTCTGCATTCTGCCTTCTGCCTTCTACAGCAATTCCTTCCAGCCTTTTTCCTCCAGCAGCTTCACGATTTTGCGAATCGCTTCCTCATCGTTGCGATTGGCCACGAGTGTGGCATCGGGCGTGTGAACAATGATCAAATCGTTCACGCCGACGGTGGCCACCAGGTGATTTTCGTCGCTGCGGATGATGGAACCTTTGGTATCGACCGTTAGGTGGCGGCCCGTGATCGAGTTTCCTTGCGCATCGGCGCCAGTTTGACGGGCAGCCGCCTGCCAGGTTCCCACGTCGTCCCAACTGAATGGCGCTTCGATCACCGCCACCTCCGGCGCTTGCTCCATGACGGCGTAGTCGATCGAGATTCCCTTGATGCCGTCAAACTCTCGGGCAAACACCGCGGCACCATCGGGCTTGCCCCAGGCGTCAACAATCTTTTGCAGCCGCGCCAACATGTCGGGCTGCCGCTGGGCCAGCGCGGCGATGATCGTTTTCGCTTTCCAAATAAAAATGCCGCTGTTCCAGTAGAACGTACCCAGGTCGAAGTATTCCTTGGCCAAGTCGGCTTTCGGCTTTTCTTTGAAGCGCGCGACGGTGTAAACCGGCAGGCCGCGAACTTCGGACAACTTCTGTGCATCGGCCAGCGGCTGATTCCGCTCGATGTAGCCGTAAGTTGTGGCCGGAAATGTCGGCTTGATGCCGAAGGTGACGATGCGGTCGTGTTTTTGTTCCACGAGCGCGGCGGCCGCTTTCACGCACTGCTGGAATTTATCGTCCGGCTGGATCACCTGATCGGCCGGCATGACGGCCATCACGCCTTCCGGATCGGTCCGCGAAATCAATAGTGCCGCCAAACCGATGCACGGCGCGGTATCGCGCTTGCAGGGTTCGCCGATGATATGGTCGGCCGGCAACTGCGGCACTTGAGCGCGCACGGCGTCGACAATAGCGGCGGCCGTTAGAATCCAAACGTTTTTCTGCTCCGCCACGGCGCCGAGCCGATCCGTCGTCATCTCGAGCATGGTGCGCTCGCCGGCCAGCGGCAGCAATTGCTTGGGCGCGCGATGCGGCTTTCCGGCCAAAACCTTGTGCCTGCGCCGCCGGCCATGATGACGATGTGAAGCATGAAGAAGGGTTCGGGGTCCGGGGTTCAGGGTTCGGGCAAACTGTGAACTATGAGCATTGAGCAGTGAACGCAGCAATTGTCTGCTGTTCGTTGTTCATTGTTCAATGCTCATCGTTCATTGTTCGAAGAATGTTGGCTTATTAATGATTGTGGCTGAGTTCAGTTTTGTTTTGACTTCGCTCTCATCCAAGGCAAACAACGGGCTGATTTCGACGGCCACGTTCGGCGCAATTTTCGCGCCGGCGGCTTCCAGCCACTTTCGATGCAGCGCCACCATCATCGCCTTCGCGGTATCGGGAGAATCGCGCTTGTCGCCGGGTGTGTTCTTCACTGGGGCGAACGATTGCGCCGTGTCCGCTTCCACCACAATCGCACGGCTGGCGGCCGGGAGCAAGTCGAAAATGAATCGCTCGAATTTGAAGGCGTTCGGCTCGGCCGGCTCGACGGGCTTTCCTTGCTCATCGATGTGCGCCACTTTTTCCGCGCGGTGTGGAACGGCAGCGTCTCCTCTTTGCCTTGGACGCGCTGGAGGAAAGCCACGTCGAGCACGTGGATCGCCGTGTTGCCGGCCCACAGTTGCGGCTTGCCGTCGGATCCCAGTCGTTTGGCAACTTCGTCGGGCAAGTCGCTGTATTCGATGATTCGGGTGCGGCCGTCGATTTGCACGACGTTGCCCACTCGCTCCAGCGGTTCGCGCTTGGCCACGGCCAGGGTGCTCATTTCCGAATGCGCGAGAATGTGATAACCCAAAAACGCCGGATCGCAAACCTCGGCCAGCGGATTATCGACCTGAAAATAAAACAGGGTTTTGATGCCGCGGCGCTTGATGTCGTCCAATGCGCCGCTAGTGACCATTGCCGCCAACATGCCGCCGTGGCCATCGGGGCTGAGCGCCACTTCGCCTTTGTCGGCTAGCAGCACACCGAGTGTGGCAATATCGACGGCGGGCATCGTGCCCTGGCAAAACAGGCGCACGTTTTCCTCCGCGAGGCCGAAGCGATTGTGCTTCTGGAAATAATCTTCCGTGTCGGCGTGCGTGGCGTCGCTGGTCATGACATAAAGCGGGACCGCGACGCCGTACCGCCGTCCGACCGCCACGAGTCGCTCCAACAGAATTTGAAATAGCGAAGCGCCCGACACCGGACCGATTTTGTACATTCCTTTGGGCTTGTCGAAACCCATGCGGGTCCCCTGCCCTCCGGCGACCAGTATGGCGCCGATTTCGCCGCGCTTGAGCGCCGCATCTCCCGCGGCGCGGGCCTGCGCGAGCGTGAACTTGTTGCCCTTTCCATCCAGGCGAAATGCTTCGGGCGGCTGGGCGCGCTGTGCCAGCGCGGCCCAGTTGTCTTGCTTGGCGGCCCCCTGCACCAATCGCTCGACGAGGGCGAAATCAATCGAGGCGATTTGGTCCGCCAATCGCTGACGCTGCGGATCGCTCAAATCACTCCAAAACCGCAGCAAATGCCGCTGATTTTGCGGTAGCATTCGCTCTAATTCGGACTTCTGCATTCTGCATTCTGCCTTCTGCGTTTTTTCAGAGCCATCCACGTACCCAAGCATACGCTAGAAAGCACAACAGAGGAAACACGACGAACACCGTGGCATACGTGAAGATCGTCGTCCAAACGTGTCGCGGCCAGCGAGCCATGCCGGTTGACCAAAGGGTTAAGGCAATTGGTAAATGGTTAATTGTTGAACAAAGCTGCGATTCACCCTCACCCCTTCGACAAGCTCAGGGCAGGCCTGCCCTCTCCCTTGAACGGAGAGGGGTTAGGCGCGCATCATACCGCAGCCATTTCGGCCAACACTTGCGCAACCTGTTTTTCGTCTGCCGACGTGCTGTCGATTTCGATGGTGCGCACATCGGGTGGATTTTTCTCCTCCTCGGCCTTCTGTTCGTCGTACAAATCCGGGCGCGCCTCGGAGGCACCGCCTCCGGCCGCCAGGCGCTTGGCAATCCGCTGCCGGGCGACCACATCCGGGCACCAACAATGGATCACCACGTTGGGCAGCTTGCGCCGCCGCGCCACGTCCAAAGCCATCATGCGCAAATCGGCCTTAGGGAAAGCCCCGTCCAAGATTACCGACACTCCTTCGCCCAGCAGTCGATCGGCGCGCGCGAATATTTCATCGTACACCCGGCGGCGATCCTCGGGGCGGTAGTGTCCGGCGCCGTAGGCGGCCGGTTCGCGGCTGCGGCCGAACAATTCAAAGCGGATATCGTCGGTGGCCAAGATTTCGGCGCCCAACCGCGCGGCCAATTCGCGCGCCAAGGTCGATTTGCCCGAGCCCATCAAACCGCTCATCACCAAGAGGACCGGCGGCGGCAACTGGCGATCGTAGCGATCGGCCCATTGCAAATGCCGTCGGGCTTCCGCCAGGTCTTGTGCACGGGGCTCGCCTTCCAATTGCGAGGCGCAGTGCGGCAACCTTGCCCCGCACGCAGGCGCGATAGCTGCGATAAAACGCCATCAACTCTTCCGGCGGCTGGTCGCCCAAGGCCGCCAGGGTCCTGTCGAAAATCCGACGGCCCAATGCCTCGGCCCCCTCGAAGTCGCACTCGGTGGCCAAGAACTCCAGTTCGTCGGCCACGTCCACGCGTCGAAATTCGGCGTTGAACTCGATGCAATCGATCATCACCGGCGCTGATGCCGCGCACGGCGCCGGGGGGTCCATCGTCCGCCGGCAATAAATAAATGTGCTCCGGCAAGAGATCGCCGTGCCCGTCAACGACTCGCCCTGCTTTCACCCGAGCATCGAACAACTGCGGGCGCAACAGCAGCAATCGCAACTGCGCGCCGTGAATGCGTTTGACGGTCGTGGCACTGAGCGTGTGCTCCGGACGCAATAATTCCGCGAAATTTCCTCGCACATGGCGTTCGAAATCGGCGCGATATCGCGACGGCTCAATCGGCAATCCCGGCGAGCAGCGAAAGAACTCCGCGAGGCGGCCAGCAATAGCATCCGCATCGGCCTCCGTCGCCTTGGCTGCGCGAATATGCGATTGAAACGTGGCGTGCTCGTCCAACCGTTTCATTTTCACCAGCCAGTCCACGATGCGATCCGAGGCGGCACGGGGCGACATCGCCGGCGACTTGGCGGCTGGTACGCCGCTTTCGGGCTGGTCGAGCGTGCCCTCATCCAACCAAAACTGCCCCCGCGCATTTTGCCGAACCGCAACGAGGCCTAAATAAACCTGCGGGGCCAGGCGGCGATTCAACAGCACTTCGTCACCGCACGCATGTCGGCGCCGTTCGAGAGTGCTGAAGTCGAGAAAATCGAACTTTACCGGCTTCTTCAGCTTGTAAGCGAAGCGATCGGTGAGGAACACCCAGGAGATGTGCGTCTGGACGACACGAACCGCCTGAGTCGGCTGGGGATAAGCCGCCGGGGTCGAAAGCCATTGGACCAACGGCGGATGATGGGGTTCGGCATGCTGCGTGGAGGGGGCGGGGGCCGAGCGTCGAGGAGCCATTACTCCGCACTCCGAATTCCGAACTCCGCGCGAGCGTTCACTGTTTCACTCGTTCCAGATACTCGCCGGTGCGCGTGTCCACTTTAATCGTATCCCCCATCTCGATGAACGCGGGGCAGATAACTTCGGCGCCGGTTTCCAGCTTCACCGGCTTGGTGAGCTTGGTGGCCGTGTCGCCGCGCACCGCCGGTTCGCAATATTCCACTTTCAGCACCATGTGATTGGGGGGCTCGATCGTAATCGGGTTGTTGTTGAACAGCAGCATCGAGCAGTTGGTGCCTTCCTTGAGCCATTTCGCCGCCTCGTCGACCTGCTCGGTGCGCAGCTCATATTGCTCGTAACTTTTGGTGTCCATGAACACAAATTGCTCGCCTTGGCGGTACAGGAACTGGCCTTCGATCTCCGTAATGTCGGCCGCCTCGAGCGAGTCGCCGCTTTTGTACGTGCGATCCAACTGCGTGCCGCGGATCAGGTTTTTCAGTTTGCACTTGTACAGCGCCTGGCCTTTGCCGGGCTTGACGAAATTGCACTCGACCATGATGTACGGATCGCCGTCGATCTGCACCTTCAGCCCCTTGCGAAATTGACTGGTGTTATAGCTCGGCACGGTCGGTTCCTATCTCGATTTGTTGATTTTGTTATGCTATTGCTGCGACATTCAGCAGTTGTAAATCAAGAGAACTCAGATGAACACAGATGAACTCGGATAAACACAGATAGAAAAATAGAATTGATTATTGCCATGCATCACCAATTGCCGATCTGCGTTCATCCCGTTTATCTGTGTTAATCTGTGTTCTCTAGACGATGATTTCCCCACTGGTTCATTCATTGGCCCCCTCCGGCACGTCCTGGCAACGGGTGATGAAGGAAGCGGTGCGCGATGTCGGGCAACTTTGCAGGCTGCTGGAACTGCCGCCGCAGTTTGCCCAGCGGCCGACGGCTGCCGCACAGTCCTTTCCGCTGTTCGTCCCGCAGCCCTTTTTGGCTCGCATGCGGCGCGGCGATCCGGCCGATCCGCTCTTGCGCCAAGTGCTGCCGGTGGAACTGGAAAACGAACCAACGGCAGGATTTACTACCGATCCGGTGGGCGATGCCCAGTCCACGCTGCAGCCTGGGCTGCTCCAAAAGTACCACGGACGAGCGTTGATGGTAACAACTGGGGCGTGCGCCGTCCATTGCCGTTACTGCTTTCGCCGGCATTTTCCGTATGACGAAACACCTCGCTCGTGGAACGATTGGCAAGCGGCAATTGAACAGATCGAGTCAGACGGCAGCTTGAGCGAGATTATTCTCAGCGGCGGCGATCCGCTGACGCTCGTTGATGAATTGCTGGCACGGTTGGCACATCGTTTAGCCGATATTTCCCATCTGCGGCGGCTGCGCGTGCATACTCGATTGCCGATTGTGATTCCCCAGCGCGTGACCGATGAGCTGTTGGCCTGGCTCGTTGGCACGCGCCTAACGCCGATTTTGGTGGTGCACGTGAATCATCCCGCGGAAATCGATGATGCGGTCGCTGCGGCGCTGGCACGCATGATTGACGCCGGCATCCCGGTGCTCAACCAGGCGGTGTTGCTGCGCGGCGTGAACGATGATGCCGACGTGCTGGTGGAACTCTGCGAGCGGCTCGTCGATCTGCGGGTATTGCCCTATTATCTGCATCAACTCGACCGTGTCGCCGGAGCGGCGCACTTCGAAGTGCCCATCGAGCGCGGCCGTCAACTTATCGCCCAATTACAGACGCGGCTGCCGGGTTACGCCGTGCCGCGCTACGTGCAGGAAATCGCCGGCCGCGAACATAAAGTCGAGCTGTTCTGATTTATGGCGAATGTTTTTGTAACCGGCGCCAGTGGATTTATCGGGACGCCGTTGGTTTGGGAGCTCGTCAAACGCGGAAATGTAGTTCACGCTCTGACCCACAGCACGAAGCTGCAATCGCCGCCCGGTTTATTGCCAGACGAGCAACCCGATTTCAATCATCCCAACATTCGGATGGTGACCGGCGATGTTACCGATCAAGAAAGCTTGCGCCGCGGTATGGACGGCTGCTCGCAGGCGTATCATCTGGCCGGCTACGCGAAGAATTGGGCCCGCGACGCGCAGACTTACTTCAACATCAATGTCGATGGATTGCGCAACGTTTGCGAAGTGGCCTGCGAATTGGGCGTGCAGCGCATCGTGTGGACCTCGACGATGCTGACGTTCGGCCCCACTCGCCCCGGCCAGGTGAGCGACGAGACAATGCCGCGCAACACGCAGAAGTTCTACACTGATTATGAAGCGAGCAAAGTTGCGGGTGAGAAACTTGCCGCTGATTTCGTCGAGGGCGGGCTGCATGTGGTGATCGTCAATCCGGGGCGCGTGTTCGGGCCGGGGCATTTGAACGAGAGCAACTCGGTGACGATACTGATCGACATGTACGACCGCGGCAAAGTGCCGTTTCTCTTGCGCGGCGGGCGCAACGTGGGGAACTGGGTGCTGGTCGACGACGTGGTGCAAGGACTGATGTTGGCGATGGAGCGCGGCCGCACCGGCGAAAAGTATGTATTGGGTGGTGAAAATGCGTCTCTGAAAGAGTTTTTCCAATTGATCGACAAAGCCAGCGGTCAGCGGCATTTTCAAATCACCATCCGCCGCCCCGCCGCGATGTCATTCGCCTGGTTCCAGAAGCTCCGCGCCAGTTGTTCGGAATATATCCGCAAATCACGCCCGACTGGGTGCGCGTGTTTTTGACCGATTGGGCGTACTCTTCCGCGAAGGCCGATCGCGAATTAGGCTATCGCTTCACGCCGCTGGAGGATTCGATCCGCCGCACGTACCAGTGGTTGCTTCGCGTCCGTGACGAGCAAAATCGCCGATAAACCCATGAAACGTCCCGCCGCCCAACTTGTCCGCGACATGTTCAGCGGGCCGAATTTCCGCGCGACCATTGTGCTGCTCACGAGCGCCGTTTGCCTGGCCGCCTGGCACGTGGCAGGCAGCTTCGGCTTTTGGAAGGAACATGTGACGAGCGAAGTTCTCGCGGCCGTGATGTATTTCGCCAGCGGCGCGGTATGGCTGGGCCTGGTCCCGTTGCTCGTGGTGAAACTCGTGCTGCGAGAACGTCTGGCCGATTACGGCGTGCAATGGGGCGATTTGCGTTTCGCGCTCGTCTGCTGCGTGCTCGCCGCGCCGTTGATCGTGGGAATCGGCTATCTCTCGGCCCAGTCGCCGGCGTTTCAGGCCATCTATCCGCTGAACCCGCTGCGCGCGAATCCGGCGCCGCTTTGGCTTGGCACATTGTGGGCCAATTGTTTTGGCTGGCCGCTTGGGAATTCCATTTCCGCGGATTCCTGCAGAATGGCGTCGGGCAATCTTTCGGCATGCCGCTGGGAATTATGGTGCAAACGCTCGCCAGCGCTTTGGCGCACTTCGGCAAACCCGGCGCCGAAGTGTTCGGCTCGATCCTCGGCGGCCTGCTATCGGGCGCCTTGGCGTGGCGCACCCGATCGCTCCTGGCCAGCACCTTTCAACACTGGCTCTTAGGCGCGAGCTTGGATTTTTTTCTTTGCCGGGGAATCTAGGCCTTAAGTTTGTTCAAAGTCCGAAATTGATCATCAGGACGTTTTTCCGAGCATAGACGCTTGCTCTTTCGATAATTTCGATTGGTGTTTGCATGAAAACAACCTTGAGGAATGAAGGTTATTCTGCCCGCGTTTCGCTTGCACTTCGTGTGCAAGGCGAAACTTTCGACGTAGCCAAAGTTGGTCCGTCGCGATTGGTGCTGCGAGAGGCTCGCAGACTGCCCTCTGGAAGCGCACAGCTTATCGTGACGGTCGGGAACAAGACAACAGAACAACAAATCATGTTGTCTCCCAACGGCACCACGGCTGAAGTCAACTATTGTAGTTGATGCAACGACTTTGGCTGTCGAAACTTCGCTCCGACGGTCACCTCACCTGACGGCGGCCGGTTCGTACGTACGCCGACTGCCTACCGCACCGGCCTGTGCCAAGGCAATTTGATACAGCTTCTGTCCGCAGGGGGTGGGATACACGCCGGTGGTGCACGCCTGGCAGAGTTGATCGGCGTCGAAGCCGATGGAGCGGGCGATCGACTCCACCGGCAGGTATCGCAGTGAGTCGGCCCCTAATCGCCGCGCCATTTCCGCCTGAGATTCTTCAGTCAACTGGCCGCCGCGCAAAAACGGCGGCGCGAATAGCTCGCCCACGGTCGACATGTCGATGCCATAAAAGCACGGTGCGATAATCGGCGGACAAGCCACGCGCACGTGAATTTCCCGCACGTCGCCCAATTCGCGCAGGCGGTGAATCAACACTTTCATGGTCGTGGATCGCACGATCGAATCTTCCACCAACAGCACGCGCTTGCCCTGGAGCACTTCGCGAACGGGCGTGTATTTGGTTTCGGCCGATTGCCGGCGGCTGCTTTTGCCTTCGATGAACGTGCGGCCCGCATAGCGGTTGCGGATCAAGCCCTCGACCGCTGGCACGCGCAGCCGAAACGCCATCGCATCGGCGGCGGCTTTGCTCGTCTCGGGCACGGGCACCACGATCGTGTGCTCGTCGAGCGGCACGGTTTCCAGCCGCGCCAGTTCCTCGCCCAGTCGCTGTCGGGCGAGATACACATTGCGCTCGTCGAGCGTGCTGGCCATGTTGGCAAAATAGATCCACTCGAAGAAGCAATGCGCCCGCCGCGAACTGCGCACGAAGTTGTGCAACTCGAATCGATCGGGCCCGACGATCGCCATTTGCCCCGGCAAGAGCGAGCGAATGTTTTCCGATCGAAAGCCCATGTTCACCAGCGCCACGCTTTCGCTGGCGGCGGCAAACAGGGCGCCGTCTTTGGCATAGCAGAGCGGACGAATACCCAGCGGATCGCGCAGCACGACCATCTCGCCCAGGGCGTTGAGAAACACCAGGTTATAAGCGCCGTCGAACTTGGCGGTCACGTTGCGAAACACTTCCACCAAATCCATGCGACCCTCGCGCGACAGCTCCCGGCTGATTTGATGCGCGATAATCTCCGTATCGTTCTCGCACGTCAAATGGCTGCTGCCGTAGGCCAATAGTTCGCGGCGCAATTCAGCGTAGTTGGCCAGCTGACCGTTGTAGCCCAGGCTGAACCAGCGGTGCTTTTGCAGATCGGCGTGCTCCAGCGGCTGGGCGTAGTTGCGGTCGTCTTCGCCGCAAGTGGCGTAGCGAACATGACCGATCGCGGCCGGCCCCGCCAGGCTTTTCATGAGCCTTTCGTATTTCGCACGATGGCTCATGCGGAACACGTCGCCGACACTGCCCAAGTCTTTGTGCGTCGTGAGAAGTTTGCGATGGTGCGGGCGCAGCGAAGTCATGCCCGAGGAAAGCTGTCCGCGCGTTTGAATGTCCAACAGCATTCGCGGCAATAGCCGGGAGATTTCGTCAGACCCTTGCGCGGGACAAAGTCCGCTGGGCTTCCCGCCGGGCAGGTGGTAGACCGCCGCCAGGCCGCATTCGTGACGCAGTTCGCTCATAGCCGGATTTTAGGGGCCAAAAGCCGCCTGCTCAATGACGAAAGCTCGCCGCGTGTCCGGCTGATCCCTCCGGGCTTTGAGTGCGGCAATCCGGCAAGGTATGTTATCGTGTGCTGTCATTCGGCAGCCGGTTTTGTGCCAAACCGCAAGCGCGGGAGCGAACCAAAGTCCTAAAACCGTCCACTTTTCTTCACGCTCACCTCCCGCTGCTTGCTGAAACCATGCCTGAATTGCTACGCCAGGAAATCGCCGCCGCCGCCCATACTTGGGTCGTTAAAGTAGGCACGCGCGTGCTGACCACGACCGAAGGGCTATTGAATCAAGAGCGAGTGGCTGCGCTGGCGGAAGAACTGCATTTCATCATGCAGGCCGGCCGCAAGGTTTGCGTGGTAAGCTCCGGCGCGGTTGGGGCCGGTATGGGGCGCCTGGGATTGAAAAAGCGGCCCAACGACCTCTCGCAACTTCAGGCGGTGGCTGCCGTCGGACAATCGGCGCTGGTGGAAGCGTACGACCGGTCGCTGCGGGCTCATGGCCGACATGCCGCTCAGGTGCTGCTTACGGCCGACGATCTCGACAACCGCACGCGATACGTCAACATTCGCAACACCATTCACATGTTGTTGGAATACGGGGCCGTGCCAATCATCAACGAAAACGACACCGTCAGCACCGAGGAACTGCAAACCACCTTTGGCGACAACGATCGACTGGCGGCGATGGTCACGAACCTGATCCGCGCCCGCTGTTGGTGCTATTGTCGGACGTCGATGGACTGTTCGACGGCGATCCGAGAGATAGCAAATCGCAGCATCATCCCCACGGTCACCCGGCTGGACGATTCCATTACTTCGCTGGTGCGCGACAAAGCCACGGGGCACAGCAAAGGGGGCATGGCGAGCAAGCTGGAAGCGGCGCGACTGGCCACCACGGCGGGGGAAAATGTGATCATCGCCGGCGGCAACGAGCCCGGCAATCTGCGCCGTATTTTGGCCGGCGAGGAAGTCGGCACGCTGTTGGTCGCGCAGGGGCAAACCCTGGCTTCGTGGAAACGCTGGATCGGATTCACCGCCCAGCCGCGCGGCAAGGTGTTGGTCGACGACGGCGCACGCACCGCCGTCGAAGCGCAGGGGAAAAGCCTGCTGGCCATCGGCGTGATCGAAGTGCAAGGCACATTTCGCAAGGGGGACGTGGTTTCGATCCGCGATCGCGCCGGCGCAGAATTTGCTCGTGGATTATCGAACTACACGGCCGACGAAATATTGCGGATCAAAGGCCTGAAAACCGAACAGATTGCCGCGGCGCTGGGCCACCGGCCGCACGACGAAGTGGTGCACCGCGACAACCTGGCCGTCACGGCCGGAAACGCCGAAGCGGTCAATCCCTCGCAGGAGACGACATAGGTGCTAGGCACTTTGATCATCATCCTGCTGCTGATTCTGGCCAGCGGATTCTTCTCCGCCGCCGAGGTCTCTATCATCGCCGCCCGCAAGGGCCGCTTGGAGCAACTGGCGGAAGAGGGGAATCGCGGCGCACGGGCGGCGTTGCAACTGCTGCGCGATCCCACGCGGTTTCTCTCGACCGTGGTGATCGGCAACACGTTGGTGGCAACGGTAATGTCGGTGCTTGGCGGCGATGCGCTGGTGATTCCCTTGGCCGCTGTGATTTCCCGCATCCCGTTGGACATCATCAGCCATCATGCCGCACGGCATTGCGTTTGCCACCGTGGTGATCGGCCTTACGCTCATGTTGCTTTTGTTCGGCGAGCTGCTGCCCAAGCAGTTAGCCCTGCGGCAAGCAGAGCAGTTGGCCCGAATCGTCGCGCCGCTATTGAGCACGGTCTCTGTCGTTGCGCGGCCGATCATTTGGATCGTGGGCCGGGTGAGCGACGTGGTGTTATTTGCAGTGCGGCCGCAGCAGGACTCCGGGCCGCGGGTATCGCTCATTGACATCGAGCACATGATTGAAACCGGCACCGAGGAAGGCGTGCTGGAATCGGTCGAGCAGCGTTTGGCGCTGGAAGCGCTTCGCCTGGGGGAACGAACGGTGCGCGACGTGATGCGGCCGCGCATCGACCTGGATGCGCTGGACGTGAATACACCGCCGGAGGAAGTGATCGGCGCGGTGGCCATGGCCGGCTTCTCCCGAGTGCCGGTGTACGAAGGCGATCTGGATCACATCGTCGGCTACATTCACATCAAAGATTTGTTCCGGCAGATTTACCTGGGGTGGCAGATCGAGCTGCGCAAGCTGCTCAAGCCGGCGCTGTTTGTGCCCGAATCGATGCCGCTGGATCGGCTGCTGGAATTGTTCCAAGAGCAGCACAATCAATTAGCGATTGTGCTCGACGAATACGGCGGCACCGAAGGGATGGTCACCCTGGAAAACGTGATCGACAAGCTCGTGGGAGAGATTCGCGAAGGATACCGGCAAGATCAGGAAAACATGTTCGTCCAGCGCGATGAGAATTCGTGGCTGGTCGACGGGGCGTACAGCGTGGCCGACCTGATCCAAAAGCTCGACCTGCCGAACGCCGATCCCACGGAGCCGCGCCCCTACAGCACTGTTTCGGGCCTGGTGTTGCACGAACTTCGGCGCATACCCGGCGTCGGGGACGCCACCCAGTGGAACGGCCTGCGATTGGAAGTGGTGGATATGGACGGGCAGCGGATTGACCGCATTTTGGTCAGCCGGCCGCCGGCGGAAAAAACAGAAGAGGAGAAGAGGAGAAAAGGAGAAGAGGAGTAGCTTACAGTTCTACTCTTCTCTCCTCGTCTGCTCTTCTCCTCTTCTCATCTTCTTTTGTGTGCCTACCGCACTTGGACCGAGTAGGGCATCACCAGCACCGCGGGCTCGGCGAACAGCCGGCGCAGTGTTTCAGCCATTTCCAAGTGTGGCATCAGATCTGGGGCGAACAAATTGATTGAACGTGCGGCAAAGGCTTTCGTTTCGCTTTCGGTCAGCGAGCCGCCCATCAATTGTTCCAAGAAAGTTTTGGGCTTGGGCAAGTAAAGCCGCTCGACTTTCTCGTCCTCCTTGAGTCCGGCTAACCGTTTGGTGTCGGCGACGGCTTCATCGAGGGTGCCCAATTCGTCGACCAGCTTGACTTGCTTGGCCATCTGACCGGAATACAAGCGTCCGCCGGCCAGGTTTTCCAGTTGCGTTACGTCCATGTTGCGGCCCAGCGCCGCCTTGTCGGTGAACTGCTTGTAGATGTCGTGCATCAAGCGCGTGAGCACTTCGCGCTCGGAGGCGGTGTAGGGCTCGTCGCTCGACATCCAGCCGCTATTGCGGCCCCGGCTTACCACGTCGGTGGTGACGCCGATCTTGTCGTACAAGCCCTTGAGCGCGATCTTGCCGCTGACCACGCCGATGGAGCCGGTCAACGTGCCGGGCTCGGCGAAGATTTTGGTGCAGCCCATCGAGATGTAGTATCCGCCGCTGGCGGCGATATCGCCCATGCTGGCGACGACCGGCTTCTTGGATTTGATGCGCGTGATTTCGCGCCACATCAGGTCGCTGGCCAGCGCCGATCCGCCGGGGCTATCGACCCGCAGCACGATGCCCACCACTTTCGGATCGTCCTCGGCCTCTTGCAGCGCTTCGATAATGGTGTCGCTGCCGACAGCTTTGCCGAACATGCTGCGGTTGCCTTCGCCGGAGACGATTACGCCGACGGCATAAATGACGGCGATCTTCTTCGCGCTGCTCGTCTTGCCGCGCTCCTCGGCGCCGGAGAGCACTTCGAACATTTTGACCAGTCCGCCGAAGCCGGAGAAATCTTCGTCGAGCTTTTTCTTTCCGTATTCGTCGTCGACGCTGATCTCGTCGACTTTTTGCTGATCGGCGAGTTGCCTGGTCAATTCGTCTTCATAGGCGACACGGTCGATCAGCCCCACTTCCTTGGCTCGGGCCGCGGTGAACAATCCCTCGTCGATCAGTTCTTTCACCTTGCTGACTTCGAGCTTGCGGTCGGCCGCGACGGTGGTTGCCAGTTGCGAATAGTAGTCGTCGATCACCGATTCCATTTGCTTGCGGAACTCGGGGCTCATCTTGTCGCGCGTCAGCGGCTCGGCGGCCCCCTTGTAGTCGCCCACCTGCATCATGTCGGCCTGAATGCCCAAGTTCTCCAGGAGGCCTTTGTAGTAAGCCACTTCCATGCGCACGCCCGGCGCCGTCAGCATGCCTGAAGGCGGCATGACGATTTCGTCGCAGGCCGTGGCCAGCAAATATCCGGCGCCGGTGGTTTCCTGGACGATGGCATAAACCTTTTTGCCTTCTTTCCGGGCCCGCGCGATGGCGGCCCGCAATTCGTCGACCTTGCCGCGCCCCAGCGACGGCCCGTTGATGCGGAGGATGATTCCGAAGAGTTTGTCGTCGTTGGCAGCCTGGTCGATCCGCTGGATCAGCTTCGCCAGGTTCGGCAGGCGGTCGCCGAGCGCGCCGGGAATGGCAACGCCTTCGGGATACGATTCGTCGAGAGTGAAGCCCGCCATTTTGACTTCGTTTTTTGCCTTGGCTTTATCGTCCGATTTACTGGATGCCTTTTTCGCAGCCGACTTCTCGGCCGCCAGGGCCGGACAAATCAATGCGGCTGCCAGGCACCAGGCCACCAGGCCGCCAAAGCGTTTAACGTTCATCGTCGCGAGCCTCCGTCATAAGAATTCGATCCGCCCTCTCCACCATCCCTCTATTGTCGTTTATACGCCGGGAGCGTCAAGGAACGGGGGTTTTAGCCGTCGTACCCCGATTAAATAGCGCTCGCTGCCTTCATGAATCTGCCGGCGTCGAGCCTTCCCCCTCGTTGCGAGTCACAAATTGCGATAACTGTACAAATGCTCTTGACTCTGAACAGCCGTATATTAAACTTCCGATAGCTGGTAACGGCGTGAAGCGATTACGCGACACGCGTGCAGTGCCTCGACAACGAACACAATCTTCAACTGCAGGGTGGCGCAATGGCCGATATGGAACAACTCACCAAACGCCAAAAGGCCGTGTACGAATTCATCCGCGATAAAATCCTCAATCGCGGCTACGGCCCCACGGTGCGCGAGATCGGCGAGCACTTCGACATCGCCTCGCCCAACGGCGTCATGTGCCATCTGAAAGCCCTGGAGAAAAAGGGCCTCATCACCCGCGAGCCGAACATGTCGCGGGCCATTCAACTGGAAAACGACGAGAAGGGTTTACCGCTGGCCGGGCGCGTCGCCGCAGGCGTGATGCATGAAGCCATCGAGCAAACCGAGCGGTTGGATTTTGACGCCGTGTTCAACAACAAGCGAAACAATCTGTTCGCCTTGAAAGTGAGCGGCGATTCCATGATCGACGCGCACATCGACGACGGCGATTTTGTGATTATTCGCAAGCAGCACACCGCCCTGCCCGGCCAGATCGTGGTGGCCCAGACGGAAGACGGCGAAGCCACGCTCAAGCAATATTATCCCGAGCGCGCAAGAAGCGCATCCGGCTGCAGCCGGCCAATTCGTCGATGAAGCCAATCTACGTGAAAGACGTCCGCATCCTCGGCGTGGTGTCCGGCGTGCTGCGGAAAGTCGACTAAGAGCTAGGTTAGCTCTGCGATCGGTTGGCTATCGTCCAAGGACGTTGCCGGCTCTATTTCTAGGTGGCGGTAGATCGTTGCCAGCACGTTTTGCGCGGTGTACGGCTTGGTGCGCACCAGCTCGCGCTCGCCGATTGGGCCAGTTTCGCCGATCACCTGTCCCATACGCAATCCGCCGCCGGCAAACAGGACGCTCCCGCTGGTGGCCCAGTGATTGCGTCCGCCATGTTTGTTGATCCACGGCGTGCGCCCAAATTCGCCGCAGGCGACAAGTAGCACGTCCTTGTCTAGGCAGCGCTCATAAATACCGCTCACAAGATCGTAGATTAGCCGATCGTACGCCGGCAACTTTTCGCGCAGCTCCTGGAAAATCGATAGCTCTCGTCCTAATACACGGCCGTGGGAATCCCAGTCGCCGTGCGGCAGTGATGGAATTTGCATTTGCACCGATGGGGCGGCATCGAGCAACTGCGGCGAGTGCTTGTCGATCGATTGCACGCCGTTAACGATGGCAAATTTGTCGGCAATTTTCGCGTGCAGCGGCAGATGCTCGCAAACTCGCATGCCAGGCACGTTGGTGTTGATCGGCCGGAACTCGCCGCGAATTTCAGCCGGCGCCTCCGGCTTCATATCGTACATGTCCAACTGGCTCGGTCCGCCCTTCAGATAGATGAAGATGGCCGACTTTTGAGACGACTTCCGGACCTTGCCGACCCACGGCGCGCCTGCCAGGGCGAAGCTACCCAAACCTAATCCCGCCGTTTGCAAGAATTCGCGACGAGTCGCGCCCCGCGGGTTCCTCGTGAAGAATCCACCGTTGAAGTTTGCGTGCATCACTGCGACCTCCCGGTGTTGGTGCAAAAGCTTCAGTTCCAATTTAATCCTGCTCCGCGACGGTCGCAAGGTGCATAACTTGTCGCGTCGGTTTACAATAGCCCGAACATGCCTTACCAATCAGCACCAACGAGCCGCGAAATTTTTCGGCGCAGCATTTACTGCCTGTTGGCGCTGCTGCTATCGCACCCGATTGCGGCAGACGCGCAAGAATCGTCGGCGTTCGAAGTTTCGCTCGATCGCCAGCACGTCCATCAGCCGGTCACAGGCCGGTTATACGTTTTCCTTCAACGCAGCGATGAGCAGCACACGCCAACGACTGAGCCGCGCCGGCCCGGACTGGTTCAATCCGGAACCGTTTTTTGGCATCGACGTGCATAATTTTGCGCCCGAGCGAACCGTTCGCATCGACGATTCGGCCGACAGCTTTCCGGATAAGTTGTCGCGCATTGCTCCGGGACATTACCGCGCGCAGGCGATTCTCGATCAAAACCCCGATTATCAAGATCATGCCAAAGGCGTGGGGAACCTTTATAGCGCGATCTCGGAGATTGAGATCGATCCGAATTCGCCGCACGTCTACCCGCTGGTGCTGGACCAGGTCGTCGCGGCGGAGCCGTGGCCCGATTCGCGCACCATTCAAGAAGTTCGCATCCACAGCGACTTGCTGAGTGCGTTTAATCATCGCGACATCACGGATTGCTGCGCCGTCATGCTGCCGCCGTCTTACTACGATCAGCCGCAACGGCGGTATCCGGTGGTGTTCCAGATTCCCGGCTTCGGGGGCGACCATCGCCGGGCGCTCAAGAATCTCAATCAGCCGTCGGACATCCGCCCCGGCGAAGAGGAATTCATCCGTGTATTTCTTAGCGGGCAAACCAAGTGGGGACATCACGAATACGCCGACAGCGCCACCAACGGTCCGCGCGGCCAATCGCTGGTGCGCGAGTTGATTCCAGAAATCGATCGCCGATATCGCACCGTCCCCAATCGCAACGGGCGTTATTTGTTCGGCCACAGTTCCGGCGGCTGGTCGGCGTTGTGGCTGATGGTCAATTATCCCGAGGTGTTCGGCGGCGTGTGGGCCAGCTCCCCCGACCCGGTCGACTTCCGCGATTTTCAGGGCATCGATTTGTATGCCGACCCGCCGCAGAACATGTACGTCGACCCATCGGGCCAGCGCCGGCCGGTGGCGCGCCGCAACGACCAGGTGTGGGTGTGGTTCGACACCTTCGGCCACATGGACGACGTGCTGAAGCGCGGCGGCCAACTGCGATCGTTCGAGGCGGTGTTTAGTCCGTTGGATCCCGAGGGTCAGCCGCAACAGATCTGGAACCGGCAAACCGGCCGCATCAATCCTGAAGTCGCCAAAGAATGGCAAAAATACGATTTGCGCTTGATCATCGAGCAGAATTGGCCGCGCTTGCAACCGCTGCTGGCCGGCCGGGTGCACATCATCACCGGCGACAAAGACACGTTCTACCTCGACGGCGCGGTTCGACTGTTGGACCGGTCCCTCAAGCAATTGGGCAGCGACGCCGAAGTGGTTCTGCTGCCTGGGCGAGGCCACATCGACTATCTCACGCCGGAGTTTTTCGCCGGAGTGCGGGCACAGATGAGCGACCTGTATCGTCGATTGAATGCGGCGCAGCAACCAACCACGGAAAAGTGAACAATGTCACGCGAACGAAGAATGGTCCGCAAGCCAGCGATCAAGTTTCCGCAATTGCGGAAGAAATTGGAAAAAGCACGCCCGCGGGCAGCGCCGCTGAAGAAGAAATAGAGAGCGTGGAACAGATTCTACTTCTGTCCTGCTCTTTGCGCGGCGGGCAAATCGAACGGATTCTGGATCGTCGCGGGAGCGACGCCGCTCTTGGCATCCTTGGGCGATTTTTTCTTGACGATCTCGGCCTGCCCCAGGTGAATCTTGCGGTACGTCTCGTCACCCACCACGTAGTACCAATCGGCGAAGCGGGCGTTGAGTTCTTTGGCCCGTTCTTGGCCCTTCTTCACTTTCTCGTCGTATTCATCCTGTTTGCGGCGATTGGCTTTTTCGATGCGCTCCTGCTGGGCCTCTTGCGCTTCCAAATCCTCGGTCTCGTCTTTGGCGGCGGCTTTTTTGTCGTTGTTCGCGCCCTTGTTGGAATCCTTGGCTTCAGCTTTGCCTGAGGGTTTCAGCGGCGCTTTTTTGATTTCCGGCACGGGCTGCAACTCGGGCTTGGGAATCGTGTCGGGATTGAACTGGGCCATGACCATGATATAGCGGCTCAATCCACCCTTTTGCTCCGGCTTCTTTTCCGATTTCGCGCCGGCTTCATCGGTCGCCGTTTTTTCCGCGCCCGCCTTGTCGACGGACTTGTCGGCCGCCGCTTTAGCTTCTCCCTTGCCGGCGGCCGTCTTCTCGTCTTCCGATCCGCTGTCGATTCCCGCGATTTCACCGAACCGTAGCACATAGTCGACTCCGTCCTTCATGTGCACGATCGCTTCGCCGTCGTTGGACACGATTTCCACCTGGTCCTGACTGACGGGCACGGGCAGAAATCCGCGGCGCATCAAATCGCGCAGCGACTCCGCGTCGTTGAGAAACTCCTTTTCCGCCTTCAAATTGGCGCTGATCCGCGCCGGTTTGCGATCGACATCGATGATTTTCAAATTATGTAGCGCTTCTTTGAGCGCGTTGAGGCGGGCGCTGTCCAACTCCTCGTCGTCGGCCAGCTTCACCGATTCCCCTTTCTTGTCCTTGTATTCGACCAAATCCTTCAGCGTCCATTGGTTGTCCTTGTCATTGAACGCCAGCCGGAAATCGGCCCGCTGCTTCAGCACCGGCACGATGCTGCCGCTGGAAGTGCGGGCGCTAGTGACCGAGTAGTCGCGCAAATCCACCCCTTGAATATCAAAGGGGTTGATCTTCAACAGATCGGTTTCGATCCAATCGGCAAAGTGCGTGCGGAACTTGTCGGTCGCCAACGAAACACGGTAAATCGGATCTTGCCCCGGAATTCGCACGAATCGCATGTCGCTGGGCGGGGCGCCGAACTCGTCCGATTTGTTCGGCTTGTCTTCCTTGCCGATGATCACCCGAGCCAGCGGCCTGTTCGATTCGTCCTCGACGACGACCAGCTTGCCGATCCCCTTCTGGCCGAATTGATCTTCCTCGGGCTTCGGTTCCACCACGCCGTAAAGCTCCTGATCCTGAGCGCTGGTGCTGACCGGGGGGCCCAGCACTTTCACATCGACCAGCGCCGCCGCGGCCGCGGCCATTTGATCCTTCGCATCGGCGGGATAGTTTTTGTGCGAAGGCAACGACCAGACGCCGTTCACCTGGGCTACTTCGAACTCTCTTGCGTGCGACGTGCCTTCGTCGAAGCTCACAATCCGCATCCGCTTGGCTTTCAGCGGATCGTCGAGCGCCGGAAACAGCGGCTTGCCGACCAGCGATTCGGTGGTGATTGCCGCGGGCCTGGGGCGAGTGCCGACGGCAATCAGCAACACCGCCGCCGCAATCACAATTATCGAAATGGTTTTTGCAGTTTCTTTCATCGCAACCTCGCCTTGGAAACACCTTCGCGTTCCTTCGTGCGCCGATGGAAGTAGACGAAAAAGGCCACCAAGAGCGGCGGCACCGGCGGCAGGATCACGCTCCACAATTTGTAATCGTCCTGTACGCCACGCACGGCGGAAGTCAGCTCGCGGTTGGCCTGGTCGATCTTTTGCTGCGCCTCTCGCCGCGATTGCTCGACCCGAGTTTCCTTCCGGCGTTCTTCTACCTGGAGCTTCAGCGAAAGTTCGATCATCTTCTGCTGCAGGACTGCGCGGGTCGGTGTTCCCTTCGCGCTTGAGCTTGTCGAGTTCATCCTGCAACGAAACTTTGGTGGCGTTGATCTCCTTGGTCAATTTCTCTTCTTCGTCGCGGGCCGCTTTGTTGAACTCATTGACCGCCCCTTCGGCCTTGTCGCGGGCATCCTGGGTGCGGGCCACCACCGTGCTTAACGCCCGATGCACCGGCTGCCGCTTCCGCACGTCGACGAACCGCATGTCGCCGGCCAATACATCCAGCAGGTTCAAGACGAACGTCACATTGTCGACGTCGAACCGCAACGCGTTATCGCCCTCGGGCATCCGGCGGGCTCGCAGATCGAAGAATTCTGAGTGCAACATATCGACGTCGGCCACCAGGATCACGTTGATCTCGTCTGTCTTGTCGGACGCCGCTGCCGCCTTATCGCCTTCTTTCGGTGCATCCGGCTTGTCGTCTTTTTTTGCTGCTTCCGACTTGTCGCCCGGCTTGGCGTCCTTTTCGTCGCTTACCTTTTCCTTTGATTGATCTTTATCGGCGGTCGAATCGTCGTCCAAGCTATCGGCCGATTTTGGTTTGCCGGTAATATGGGCCGCCAGCACATAGGTTTCGCGGGTCGGCGTGCGGTAGCGAACCAGTTCCGCCGGATCGTTCCGGGCGGCGATCACGTCCTTCACCATCAGCGCGCCGGTGTTCGTTCCGGTTTTTACCAGCGGTTCAAAATCGGTCGTCGCGGCGTTTCGCTTCACGATGGCCCCGGGAAACAGCAACAACAATTGTTGCAAGCCCGAGCTGGCCGGATCGTTCTCGTTGAAAGGCTGAACATCTCCCGGCGGAATTTCCTTGCTGATGAAGACCCATTCGGGCGTGATGCGTTCGATTCCGGCGAAGTGCTGGGGTTTGAAATCCTGCCAGGCGATGGCGAAATCGCTATCCAACTCGCCGAAGGCGCTGCGGCGGCTTTTTTGCAAAAGTTCCACGCCCAACAGGTCCCACAATTGCTTGATATCGCCTTTGGGCTCGGTGCGAGACTGCTGCATCATCATCATCTCGGGGCGCTGCCGGCGCGGCTGGCCGGTGCCCGACGTGCCGCCCATGGCGATGGGCAGCGGATCTTCAAAAATAGCCGTCGGCTGCCCCTTGCGCACGGCATCAACAAAGTTCGTCATTTGCTGAGGATTCAGCGAGGAGGGCTGCACCGCCAGCAGCACGTCGTAGCGCTGCGTGATCGGGCTGGAGGGATCGACGCGCACCACGTCGTATTGTTTTTCCAGTTCCTCGATCAGCCGCTCTTTGGGCGCTGTCGAGGCATGCCGCCGCTTAGATCGAATCCGCCGAAGAGTTCCACGTCGGTTTGCAGCACGCCGACCCGCTTGCGCTTTTGCTGCGTGACCGTGGCGATGGATCGCACGAGCTCGTACTCCACGGGGATTCCGCGTTCGAAAAACGGCACGACGATTTTCTCCAGGCCGCAGGTCATCGCCGCCCCGAGGAAAATCTGCTCCTGTCGCCAGACGCCGCGGCTTTGCGTGAACACATCCTGCGCCGTGATGCCGAATTGCTGCGCGGCGCGCTGGGCCTCGTCGGTGAGCGGTTCGACGTGGTCGTTGATTTTGGCCTGGATTTTGCCGTGCGAAAGCTTTTCGACCTCGCGCAGCATGTTTTCCAAATCGAGCTTGGTCTGCACGAATTCTTCCGGCACGTTGGGGCTGATGTATGCCTCGATGACCACCGGATGCTCCGGGTCCAACGAGGCGATCAATTGCTTCGTTTCGCTGGAAAGCGAGTTCAGCCGTTCCTCGGTGGCGTCGACGCGCATGTTCCAGTTTTGCGCCAGCATGGTGAAGCCGGCTGCGAGAGCAACCAGAGCCAGCGCGCGGACGACGTAGTGCGGCCCCAACGTCTTGCCGCCGCGCCCGCCGAGCCAATGCCGCCGGCCGATGAGCACCATGCATAGGTACAGCATCACCGCCACGATCATCAGAAAATAGATGATCGACGAGAGGCTGATCACGCCGCGACCGAAATCAGACATTTGCTCGCCGACGCTCCAGCCTTTGGCCGTCGCAGTCCAATCCGATCCGCGCACGATGGCGTCGACGACATCCAAGAACACCAAGGGTGCGTTGAACGCCACGCCGAGGATGAATGCCACTGTCAGGTTGCCCGTTAAGAACGACGCCACCATTCCAATGGCCAGCATCGCCAGGCCCACCATCCAGTAGCCGAAGTACGTGCCCAGGAACAAGCCGACGTCGGGCTGGCCCAGCGTGTACAGCACCGCAAGGTTGCACAACAACGAAAACAATAAGGCGACGCTGTAAATCGCCACCGCCGAGAAATATTTGCCCAGCACCACGTCGATGTCGGCCGCCGGGATCGTGAGCAATAGTTCGTCGGTCCCCTGCCGCTTTTCATCGGCCCAAATGCTCATCGTGATCGCCGGGATGAACACCAGCATGATGTAAGGGAACCATTTGTTGAGTTGATCCAGATTCGCCAGATTGGCGTTGAAGAAATCGTCAGGCCAGAAGGCCGCGAACGATCCCAGCAGCACGAAGACGCAGATGAAGACGTATCCTGTGGGATTGGCGAAGTAGCTGACGAAGTTGCGGCGGAAGATCGCCCGAATGACGTGCAGGTTCATCGCTGTGTGTTCTGCCTTCTACTTTCTGCGTTGTGCGGTTTTTTCACGGCGCCCCGATCGCGGTCAGACGGTGGAACTGTTCATCGAGCGATCGTCCCTCGCTCAGCAAATCATCCGGCGTGCCGTCGAAGACCAATCGCCCTTCGTTGATGAACAACACTCGGCCGGCGATCGCTTCCACTTCCTGCATGATGTGGGTCGAGATCAAGAGCGTCTTTTCCTGGCCTAAACGGCGCAGCGTTTCGCGCACTTCGCGGATTTGATTCGGATCCAGCCCGGCGGTCGGCTCGTCGAGAATTAGCACGTCGGGTTCGTGCAATAGCACCTGCGCCATGCCAACGCGCTGCCGGTAGCCTTTGGACAACTTTCCGATCGCCTTGCCGATCACGGCGCCCAGGGCGCACAGGTCGACGACTTTCTCGATGCGCTCTTTCTTGCGCTGCGGCGACATGCCGCGTGCATCGGCGAAGAATTCCAACAGGCTGCGGGGCGTCATGTCGGCGTACAGCGGGCCGTTTTCGGGCAGGTAGCCCAAATGTGCCGAGGCAGCCAGCCGATTGCGCGACATATCGTATCCGGCCACTTTGGCCACGCCCGCCGAGGGGGCGAGGTAGCCGGTGAGCAATTTCATCGTCGTGCTTTTGCCTGCGCCGTTGGGTCCCAGAAAGGCGACCACCTCGCCGCGCCGCACTTGAAACGACACTTGATCGATGGCCGCGAAATCGCCGTAGTATTTCGAGAGCCCGACCGCCTCGATCATCGGTTGGCCGTCCGAGTGACTCATGCGTAACGTGACTCCTTACGGCGTGATTCAGCCAGTTAATCGAGGCGGCCTGATCGCCTAAATCGTAATGCTAATGAGAGTTTGCGAGTTTCTCGCAACCGTCTCAGGCCGCCGTCCCAGAGTTTCCCGCGGCTCGTGCCGCATTGGCATCAAAAAACTTATAACCCTACTACGATCCTTGTCCAGACCACCTATTTTTTTACGTATCGGGGAGCCCCTTGGATCGAAGGCAACCTGCGGTGAAAATGGCCTCAGATTGCTATCAATCCGCCTGTTGAAATCTGCATGACTCGCAAAGAAATCGTCCGCTGCCCTTGGCCGCCGATCGACGATCCGCTGTACCTGGCATACCACGACAAGGAATGGGGCGTGCCGCTGCGCGACGATCGAAGGCTGTTCGAATTTTTGGTGCTCGAAGCTTTTCAAGCCGGACTTTCTTGGCGCTGCGTGCTGTACAAGCGCGAAAATTTCCGCCGGGCGTTCGCCAAGTTTGATTACCGGAAGGTGGCCCGGTTTGGACCGCGCGATATCAAGCGTCTGATGAACGACGAAGGCATCGTGCGCAACCGGGCGAAGATTGAAGCGACCGTGAACAATGCCCGCAGGTTCATCGAAGTGCGCGACGAGTTTGGTACCTTCGCCAAATACATGTGGTTGTGGGTCGGCGGCAAGCCGATCGTCAACCGCATGCGCTCGCTGAAAGACTATAAACCCACCAGCGACATCGCCGTCGCCTGGTCGAAAGATCTGAAGAAGCGGGGCTTCAAATTCCTGGGGCCGACGGTCGTCTATGCGCACATGCAGGCGGTGGGCATGGTGAACGACCACGTGGTCGATTGCTTTCGCTACCGGCAGTTGCAAACAAAGTAGTGTTTACGATCGCTATTGCTTCTCAAACGCGCCGATATCGGGCGCCGGGCCCTTCGGCCGTTTGAAACCGCGCTGATCGACAATGATCGGGTCCAACAGCGTGCCGTCGGCAGCGTCGATTGCCGGGCTGTTCTTTAGCAAGGCGTGGGTTTTCGTGGGCCCGCCGTTATCGGCCAGCGGGCCTAGAAACGGCGCCAGGCCGAAGATGTCGTCGCCGTTGGGATCGCTGAACACGGAATCCGGATCGGCGAATACCAGGTTGTGGCCCAAATCGTCGAAGGGCTGGGCCGTGGCGTTGTAAGCATCCGGACCATTCGGAGCGTTGTTCTTTGCGACAATGGTGTTGCCGATCTGAATCGTTCCAGCGCCGCCGATCTGAGCAATGCCGCCGCCATTGAACGACGAATTGAAGACGATGGTGGCGTAGTAAATGAGCAGATCGCCATCCCCTTCGAACGCAAGTCCACCGCCGTCAGTGGCCGCGCCGTTGCCACTGACCGTGCAATTGACGATCGTGGATGCGGCACCATCGGTGAGCAAACCGGTAGTGTTGATGTACATCCCGCCGCCGTCGCTTCCGCTGCGGTTATTGCTGACGGTGCTGGAATCGATGCCCACGCGGAAACCTTCCACGGCGAACCCGCCGCCGTTTCCGCCCGCGGTGTTTCCATCGATCGTGCAGAAGGTGATCTGGACGATAGCGCCTGATTCGCCGAAATCGGCAAAGCCGCCGCCTTGACCATTGGTGGCAGTGTTGCAGCTCACGAGGCAGTGATCGAGGTTGAGGATGCCCCCTTCAGGATTCAAGGCGCCGCCGTCGGCCTTCGCGGTGTTGTAAGTGAATTTGCTGCTGGTGGCGAAAATATCCGACGGATCATCGCCGCCATCGATCGCGCCGCCTTGACCGTTGGTGCTCGTGTTGTGGTCAAACGTGCTGCGGAGCACCGACACCACGGCGCCGTTGGCCAGTATCGCTCCACCGTTTTCCAGCGCGGAATTGAAAGTGAACTTGCTATCCGTGACGGCGAGCGATCTGCTGCCGATGTCCCAGATGGCCCCGCCGCCGCCGGTCAGCGAAGCGTTCTTGGTGAACGTCGACCGCGTGACGTTGATGGGCGATCCTTCGCCTTGCAGAATCGCCGCGCCGTCGCCTTGCGATACGTTGTGATTAAACGTGCTGCCGGTCACATCCACTTGCTCGGTGTTCGCCAACGCGCCGCCGGCGCCGCCGGTGGAAGTATTGTTGGCAAACGTGCTGTTGGTGACCGTCACGGCGCCGATATTGGTCCAGACTGCGCCGCCGTCGCCGGCCGCGGAGTTGTTGTTGAAGGTGCTGCCGGAAACGTTAATCGGAGCACTATCGCTGATGAACAGAGCGCCCCCATGTTCCCGGCAGTATTCCCGCTGACGGAACTGGCTTTGAACGTGATCGAAGTGACATCGGTCAGGTAAATTCCGCCGCCGCTTTCGCCGACGTGATTGTTGTTGATCTGGCTGTTGGTGACGACCATATCGACAACGGACGCGCTGTAAATGCCGCCGCCGACTTGATACGCCGAGTTGTTGTTGACCGTGCTATTGGTGATGGTGACCGCGCCGTTGCTCAGGCTCAGATAAATGCCGCCACCCAGCCCCTGTATTCCGGCCGCCGCCGAATTGTTGTCCACATGGCTGTTGATGACGTTGACGCTGCCGGTCTGATTGTAAATGCCGCCACCTAAGCCGCCTCCTGGGCCGGTGGAAATATTATTCTTGATGCTGGCGTTGTTGATGATCGAGATCGTGTTGTTGTCGGCTTCGGCGGAAACGCCGCCGCCACGCCCGCTACCGGGAGATCGGGCAATGCCGCCGGTGACGATCACGTGATTGAGCGTCAAATCGACGCCATCGGAACCGTTGGGAATGTGGAACACGCGGTCCAAGCCGTTGCCGCTGATGGTGGGAAAACCACTGCCGGCGGATTTGATCGTCAGGTCGTCGGTGATGTCAAAGTCGCCGGTTTCATTGTTGTCTTCACCGCCGCCGGCGATGGTGATTTTGTAGGCCGACGGCCCCGCTTTCAAAACCACGACATCCGGTCCAGGATGCGCGTTGGCCAAGTCGATGGCCTCGCGCAGTGAAATTTTTCCGTCATTCGGATTTACCACGTCGGCAACTGTCGTGACGTGAAAGGTGGTCAACAACCGCCGATCTTCCAACGCTTCGAATTTGCGAATCCGGCGGGCAAGTTTGTGCCTGGTCATGTTTTCATCCAGCTGGAAGGTTCTGAGTGGTGTTAACTATTACTTCTTCTCAAACGCGCCGATATCAGCGTGCGGGCCTTGCGGGCGTTTGACGCCGCGCTGGTCGGTGGGGGGTGCAAGCGAATCGTCCGCCGCATTGATCGCCGGGCTGCCTTTGAGCAATGCGTGGGTCTTCGTTGGCCCGCCATTGTTGGCCAATGGGCCAAGTTTGGGATCCAAGCCGACAATATCTCCCGGCGCGGAGCCCAAGTTGCTACTGCCCAACAGCGTGAAGAATAAATTGTGTCCCTCGTCGTTGAATGCCGAACCCCAGACATCCGGGCCATTGGTGGCAATGTTTTTGGCGACGATGGTGTTGCCCAGATGAACAACGTCGGTAGTAATGGGGGCATCGTTAAAAATACCGCCGCCGGTGGCCGAGACGTTGAAGGCGATCGTGTCGTTGATGAACCGAATCACTTTGATGCCGAAGGGCATGGCGACGCCGCCGCCATCGACGGCCGCGCCGTTGCCGCTGATTGTGGAGTTTTCAACCAGTGATTCGTCCTGGGTGAGGATGAGCATGCCGCCCCCTTCGCTGCCGGAGCGGTTGTTGCTGACGGTGGTGCGGCGCATGATGAGCAAGTCGCCGGTGATGGCGCAGCCGCCGCCATCGCCGCCGGCGGTGTTACCATCGATGGTGCATTCGGTGATTGTGGTTCTGAGGCCTTCGCCGTCGGTGAATCCGCCGCCCTGGCCGTTGGTGGCGGTATTGCAGCGGATAACGCAACGTGTCAGTTCGATGTTGCCCCCTTCGGCATCGAACGCGCCGCCGTCAGCCTTGGAGGTGTTGTACGTGAAAGTGCTGTCGGCAAAGCGGAAGGATGCCGGAATGGTGCCCATGTCGATCGCGCCGCCGTTTCCGTCGCTGGCGGAGTTGTGATCGAAGGTGCTGCGAAGCACTTCGACGGAGTCGCCGTTGGCGTTGATGGCGCCGCCGCTGCCAAGAGCGCTGTTGAAGGTGAATTTGCTGTCGGTCACGCTGATGAGATTGCTGCCGCCCACGGCGGAAATCGCGCCGCCGATATCGGTGAGCGAGGCGTTCTTGGTGAAGGTGGAGCGGAGGATGGTGATGTCGCCGCTATCGCCTCCTTGAGCAACCGCCCCGCCGCGTCCCAGAGCTACGTTGTGATTGAAGGTGCTGCCGGTGACGTTCAGTTCCGCATTGTTCGAGAGCGCGCCCCCCTCGCCGCCGGTGGAGCGGTTGTCGGCAAAGGTGCTGTTGGTGACGGTCACGGGGCCGTCGTCGGTCCACAGCGCGCCGCCATCGCCGGCAGCGGAATTCTTGCTGAGGGTGCTTTTGGATATCAAAAGGGAAGAACTGCTATCCGAAATGATTGCGCCGCCTCGGCCGGTGGTCGTATTGCCGCTGAGCGTGCTTCCGGTGATGGTGATGGTCGATGTGGCCGAGGTTTGCAGGGCGATTCCGCCGCCGCCTTCGTCGCCGGAGTGATTGTTGTTGATTTGGCTGTTGGTAATGGCAACATTGCTGCTTGAAAAGCTGTAGATTCCGCCCCCGCCGGAGTACGCCGAGTTGTTGTTGACCGTGCTATTGATGATTGTCAGAAGGGCAGGACTATCGTCCATGTAAATGCCGCCACCCCGACCGAATATTCCTGCCGCAGCCGAGTTGTTGTCCACGTGGCTGTTGATCAAGGTGACGTTGCCCGAGTCGTTGAATACGCCGCCACCAATCCCACCTCCGGGGCCGGTGGAGGTGTTGTTCTTAACGGTGGCGTTAATGAAGGTAAGAGTGTCATTTTTCCCGTCCGCCCTGACGCCGCCACCAAAGCCGCTGGTGCCGCGCAACGCCGCCAGTGACGACGACATGGTTGAGGGTCAAACTCAGGTTGTCGTATCCGCTGGGAATATCGAACACACGATCGAGCCCGTTGCCGTTGATGGTGGGAAAACCGCTGCCGGCGGATTTGATGGTGAGATCATCCAGGATGTCGAAGTCGCCGGTAGCGTTGTTATCTTCGCCGGCGCCGTCGATGGTGATTTTGTAAGCCTGCGGGCCGGCTTTCAAAATGATGACGTCGGGGCCTGGATGCGCGTTGGCCAGATCGATCGCCTCGCGCAGCGAGAGCTTGCCGTCAGTGGGATTCACCACGTCGGCGGTGGTCGTCACGTTGTAGTTGGCCAACAGCCGGCGATCTTCCAGCGGCTCAAAGCCGCGGGCGAATCCAGTTCTTCGCCGGCGGCTGACTGCGAGTGAATGCTTAGAGAATCCCCAGCGCATGCTACCGCGGAACATGGTGTCACCTCACAAGACGGCGGGGTCAAACCGGCGGGAAAACGCAGCTACGACTTCTTTTCTATTTCACTCAAACTACCCAGCGCATGTAGTGTCCGCATTTTTGATACGGCGATGCCGAATGTCAACTGAATTCCCAGGCGTTTTGTAGATATTCCCAGCGGCGTGCGCGGGCAACGATTGGGTGCCGGAGAATGCCGGGCATTGGCCCCTGTTTGCCCGGCGGATGGAACAGGCGGCGGGGAGGTTCAGCGGAGCCAAGTATCCCGATTTCCGACTACGAACCGGGCGAGGAAGTGCCTTGCTGCTGATCCTGCTGCCGCACCAACAGCCACTGCTGCGTGCGGTCGGCGCCAAAGTGGACCAGCACGGGGGCTTCGGGTTTGGTGAGATTGTAGATGCCCGTCTCAAATACTCGATCGTTTTTCTTGCCGATCGTCCACGCCGCGCGCTGATTCTTCTTATCCACCGAGCCATACACCGGCGTGGTCGTGTCCATCAAACCGTCGTAGTAGTTACCGCGAATGATTCCCTGCTTGTTGACGGCCAACTGAAACAGATTGTTCGAAGTGGTTTCATCCCCCTGCACCAGCGAGAACACGCCCAGCGGCTGCCATTGGCCGCTATCGGGCGCGTCGGCGGTTTGTCCTTGATCCGCGAGCGTCGTGGCTTGCTGCGCATACTGCTGCGCAGTGCACACAGGATTTCCGTCGTAGTACACATTGTCGTCCTGGTAGACGATGTTGCTGCCGTAGTCGTAATACGCCGGCGGGCCAGGAAACGCGCACCACGCCGACATTACCGGCCAGGTGGCCCAGGTCCAGGCAGCCCCTGCGGCCCAACCGGCCGCAAACCAGCAGCCTGGATGCGCCGCGTACCAGTCGTGATTGAAACAGTTGTGGTATCCGAAATTATTTCGAACAGCGTTGGCGCGGTTGGCAATATCCCCTTGCGACCAATTTCGCGTGCCGTGATTTGCGTTGAACGAGGAGAAGCGTCCCAATCCGCCGTCGTTTGCAAAGCGTGTGCCATCAAACGCACTCTGCCAATTTCGATCCCCGGCGCCTCGATCGCCAATATTGCCGCGATCACCGCCCCAATTCCCATACCGATCTCCGCCGTATCCGCCGAAGCGATCGGCCCCAAAATCGCTGCCCCGATCGGCGAAGTTCCGATCGCCGCCGCCGAAATCGCCGCGGTCAAATCCGCCGCCGCCACGATCGAAACCACCGCCGCCAAAGTCGCGGCCGCCGCCGCCGAAATCCCGGCCGCCGCCACCAAATCCGCCGCCGAAGCCGCCGCCGCGGCCCCCGCCGCCGCCGAAACCACCGCGACCGAAAACATCGCCGGTGCATAACAGCACGATCGAAAGCGCCGCCAACATCCATGAGAATTTGCGTGTCATAGCGATTGCCTTTTTGATTTGTTCGAAGTGTTCACTTGGCGTCGCTGGCACGGGTCAGCTTCAGCGGCGCGGTATCGGGCAACTGTTGATCGCCCATCCTCCGATTGATGGATCGCCAGGTGAAATTATTATTGTCGATGCGCGTCAGCACGTTTTCGGCGGCCGTTTCTTTGCCGTCATTGGTCAGGCCGGCGGCGCCGATCACCCACCTGCTTCCATCGCGCCTCCATTGGGCGTGGCCGTGGCCGCCGTCGTCGTCGCTGTGCCACGAGTGCAACACGCCGCGCCGCGGATCGAAGCCAATTTTGATCGTGCCGCTTTCGGCGGGCTTGCCTTTGACGGTTCGGGAAATTTTGGCGAGCAGAATCGGCTGCTTGGCATCCCACTCAAAAGAAAGATTCATTTCCTGATCTTTCGCGCTTCCCTTCCATTTGCCGACCAGCCAATTCAAATCGTCGAGATGATCCTGGCCGTTGCCCATTTCCGTGCACATCGCCGTTTTCCACTGGCCATCGACGCGGGCATCGACCGCGGTGTAGCGAGTGGTCGTCGGCAAATCCTTGCCGGAGCTCGTCTCGTGAATAATTCCCTCTTCGATGGCTACGTCGGGCGTGGGAAAGCGCACCGACTGCACGCGGATGTCGACTTTGCGTCCGTGGTTTTCCTTGAAAAACTCGGAGTAAGCCTTTTCGATCGCTTCCCGCCCGCGGAGGTGCTGGCCGGCGTCGTCCTGATATTCGCCGTTTTCGGCAAACAGCGCGGCGATGGCCTTGGCATCTTTCTTATCGAACGCCTGGCAAAAATCGCCGGCCAGCTTTCGAACGGCTTCCTCTTCTTTACTTACGTTGGTAGCCACCAGCGCTTTGCCGACGGGCGATTGAGCCGGCGGCGCCGCCGGAGCCGCGGCGGCGTCAAGAACCAAGATCGCTGCGGCAACCACCATCCATTTTGTGCGAGTCATCAGCCCACCTCTTGCGAACGTTGACCAAATTAGTTGCGAACTTTCTTACGGCTCCGCGAGCCAGGCTTTGGCCGCTTCGAACTGCGCGGAATCGAAATACCGAATTTTCGCCATCGTGAACGGCCTGCAAACTGTGGCCATCCATTTTTCCCAAGTTTTCTCGCCGACCAGGGCAATTCGCTCGATCTTCGTCATGTGCTGGAAGGCGAACTTGGTGTCGTCCCAGACGGCGTGCATGTCCCAGCCGTGAAAATCGTGAAACTGAGCGAGCATTCGTACCTTGCCCTCTTTGGCGATTGCTTCATCCACCAGCGGCACGAACATCTTGTAATCCTCGTCGTGCAGTTTGCCCGACATTTTGAAGCCGAGCGTTTTCTCGGGCATTCCAGAAAGTTGTTCGATCATGATCTGTCCTCCTCGCTTCGTCCGGGAAATCTGAATCCGGCACTATTTGTGGATTTGCACTCCCGGCGGCTTCCACGAGCCGTCGATGATCGAAGGGGGCGTTTCCTTCGGCCAATAAAGTCGCAGCATCAAGTCAAAATTCTTCTCCGGCGCGGGCAGCCAGTTCGATTCTTTGTCTTTTCCCGGCGAGAGGTTCTGAATGTACAAGTCGATCGAACCGTCGGCATTTGCCTTCAAATTGTCGCGTTCGCTGAGGGTGTATCGATTCAGCGGATTCTCGACGAAAAACATCGCGGTGTTGTACATGGTCAGCGACCAGAAGCCGTTGACGGGCGGCAGATCCTTCTTGCTGGCGAAATGGATTACGTATTTGTTTTCGCCGGTGAGTTGCCTGCCGTCGGTATCAACCGCTGCCATCGGGTACACCGCGTCTTGCGGCAAGTTCGCTCCCAGTCCAATCCAAGTAACATAGGCCCGCTGATTGTAATCGGCGCCGTATTGGCCTGTCTTCGTCGTGAATTCCCATTGATTCACCGGCTTGCCGGCTTTGGTCGACTGGGCCAGAATTTGCATTTGAGCGCGGCGGATATTGCTGTCGAACGCCTTGGCCACGCCGGGATCGATCTTCTTGAACTCCCACTGTTTTCCGGGCACCAGACCGATTTTGGCCATCTTCTCCAGCATCGGTGCATCTTCTTTCGCCGGCGGATTCTGTTTCATCAGCGAAGCCAAAAGCGAATAGTATTCTTCCGCGCTCATGGCGTTGACTTGTTCGCGAACCGGGGTCTTCATGTCGATTTTCGGATCGACTTTGCCGGAGGGCCGAAAGAAGACTGTGCCTTGCCCATACGCATTGAGCGGCACCAGCGTGTACTGATCCTGCAGGGCGTGCACTGCTTTGTAGTCTTCCGGCGTGCCCGTGCAGTAGGTGCGCCCAAGATCCAGACCAGGTTGGTCGGCGATTTTATCTCGGTCGCGCCGTCGGGCAATTTGCCGCTCCAGCCGGGGCCGGTGATGGCGTACTTCTGCGCTTTGTCGCCGGTGGTGCGCGTGCCTGGCGACTGAATCACATTGGTCCAGGCATCCAAGATGGGCACCAGGTAGTAGCGATCTTTCTGTTCCGGCAGGCTGAGAACGTACGGCTCTTTGGAAAGATCGAGCCACGCGGTGGAGTACAGCGTGTCGGCATTGGGGGCCGTGATATCGCGGAACGACGCATTGGGATACGTCCGCGAATGGTAAAACTGCCCCATCGGAGCGTGCGCATCTTTCGGCACGTCGGTGTTGGTCATCACCCGACGCGTCATTTCCATGGTCACTAGCGGGTAGCCGTAGATGTAGACTTCGTGCGCCACTTTATTGACATCGGCGCGGGTGACTTTTGGAAAATCGTCCGCGGGGGCGGCACTAGAGGCTAACAGCAGCGAGAGAGCGGCCGACGCCAGCGAAAACTGATGAAAGATCGCTCGTCGCCGGTTGCTGGCCATGATTTCCTCCCTCAAAACGGCAAAAAATAGCCCACGTGGCCATCGCCATTCACGTAGTATGGCGGCTGATACATGGGGGGCGGATTGTACAAACCGGTCGGCCGATAGGGGCTTCGCACGGTATTCTGGGCCGATCGCAATTGTTCTGCGGCTTGTTGCTGCGCCTGCTGCGTCGCGGCGTTGGCTTGTTGGATCGCATGCACTTGTTGCTGCCGAATCCGATTGAATGCATCTTGATTTCGCTGAATCGACAAACGATCGGCGCGAATTTTCTCGATGGCGGCCTCCAGTTGGTCGGCCGACATGTTCGCCACGTCGGTCAAACCCATTTCCTTGAGCGTTTTGGCCCGGTAGCCGTCGCTCAAGGCCGACATGTATTCGCCCAACCATTGCTGGGCGTCTTGGAAATCCTTTCCGTTGAGCACTTTCAGCTTCGCGAGCCAATCGTTCAGAAAATCCTGCATTTCGCCGGCGGGCATCGCCTGCATCTGGGCGGCCTGCTTGGCATTCATCCGATTGACGTCGTCGGGCGTGTAGATTGCCTGGCTATTGAGCCACTTCTGATACTCGTCTGCCATCTGCTTCCAGGCGTCGCTAGCCATGATCTTCGCTTTGGCCGCCGCTTCGGCCGAGCCCGTCTGCGCCGGCAATGAGCCAGCGACCAGGCAAGTGATCGCCACGCCGATGCATCGCAATGTCGTGGCCATAGACGTCCTCAAGATCGTTCCGAATTCCCGAGTCACTTGGTGGTCCGCTTCAAGGTTACTTCAAAATCGGTCGTCGGTTGTCCTTCGACCGACCCGCGAATCACTTTCCAAACCATCGTGTTCTTGTCGGGGAACTTATAAATTTGAGTTGCATTGGAGGTTCTGCCGTCGGGAAACGCGCGCGAGGAAAGCACCATCCACTCGTTTCCCTCCAGGCTCCAGAAGCCTTCGCCGATGCTGCCGTCGTCGTTGAACATCCAGGATTTGATGTGCTGCGAATTGGGGTCCCAGCCGATTTCCTGCGTTCCGCCCAGCGAAGCTTTACCGCCGGACGAGATCGACAAGTCGCGCCGCATGAATTTCTTTGTGCCATCCCACCTGGCCGACATGCGAATCGTCATTTTATTGACGTCGCCCGACCAGTCGCCAGCGAACACTTCCAGCGACGCCAGTTGGTTGCCGGCGGCGACCGGCGTGTTGGACCGCATTTCGCGCAGATTGTCGAGCTTCCAGCGTCCATTTTGGCGCACCCACATCGCGGAATAGCGCCCTTTGATAGGGGTGGCGCCGCCGGGCGCCGCTGTTTCGCAATCGCCGTCTTCGATGGCCACGTCGCCGGTTACAAAACGCACTTTCACGTTGCTCACTTTGGTTTCGGCATGCGGCTTGGCGCCCGTGGCCGTGCTTTTTTCCAGCAGCTCGCGCACTTTTTCGCTGTGGCCCTTTTCATCCGTGTAGGTTCCATCGGTGGTCCAGAATTCCGCGGCAGCCTTGGTATCGCCTCGCTCGAGCGCGGCCATGTAATCTTTGCCGGCTTGCCGCACCGCGGCTTCGTCGTCCGCCCGGCCGCCAGCCGGTTGCGCAAAAACGATCCCCGTCGCCGCCAGCACCAGTACGCAAGAGCAAACACTTGCTGCAATTTTTCCACGCATAGAGCTACTCGATGATATGAATTGCGATCGGAACCGACTCTGTCGGTAGTTTACCGACCTCGTGACCGGCTCGGTAGTGCCGACCCGTTTGGCCTCGACGCGGCAGCGGAGCGCACTGGCGGGCCTACCACCAGAAAACCGGCAAAAGCGGCGGTCGCGGGGCGTAATCGTAGCGCCGCGGACTGTACTGACTTTGATAGGTCGGGTATTGAGCAGCTTGATTGTTGGCGGCTTCTTGCCGCGCGGTGTTGGAGGCCGCTTCCATCTGCTGCGCAATGCGCACCTGCTGCTGCCGGCTGGCGTCGAACACCTCGCGCTGCTGCACGAGCGCCAGCCGATCGGCCCGCATTCGCTCCATCGCCTCTTCAATTTGCGCGGCGGTCATTTTGGTCACGTCGGTAATGCCCAATTGCTTCAGAAATTGCTTTCGGTACCCGTCGGCCATCACTTGCAGATTCTGGGCCAGCCACTCGCGGGCCTCGGCGGCATCCCTGCCCAGCAGCACCTTCAATTTGGCGTCCCACTGATTCAAAAACTCCTCCAGCTCCAAGGACGACATCGTTTGTACCTGGGCCGCCAGCTTGGCTTTGATTTGCGCCGCCTGCTCGGGGGTGTAAACCACTTGCACCGCCAGCCACTGATCGAATTCCTGCACGACCTTCTTCCACCGGTCGCTGGCCAGAATTTGGGCCTTCTTCTTAGATTCCGCATCGTCGGAAGCCTTCGAGATTTGCGCGGACGCAAACCTTGTCACGATCGGTCTTGCCAGCGGTTCAATCAAAACCATCGCGATCAGAACAGCAATTCCGGCCAGTGCGGACCTGGACATGAGGAGAACCCTTGAACGAGGAGAATGCCGCCGGTCAAACCGGCCAGCGACGCCAGTAGTTTAGCCAACGATGTGCAGGTTGCACACTGGCTCGATCAAGCGGCCAAAGGTTTTCGGTCGGCTGCTGGCGGCGTCATGGGCTGCCGGACGCCGGCGGGTTCTGCGGCGGCGATGAGCGCCGTTAGATCGCGCTCGAGCAGTTGATCCAGCCGCGGAGGACTATTCGCGGCAAGCTGATATTCCCCCAGTTCTTTCAAGGCTTCGCCCAGCGGCTTGCGCACTCGCCAAGCGAGCAGTTCGCGAGTGCGATCGCAGTTCAAAGCCTGAAACTTGTTTTCATTCGTCCGGCATTCGACGACTTTCGAGCGATCCACCGTGGCGCGGAATTGTCTGGCTACTTGCTCTGCTAGCAACCCGATGGTGATGTAAGGCTTTTCGGTCCCCTCGAACTTCTCGATCGCGAAATGGAATGTCGGCGTGAAGGGCTCGCGGGAGTCGGGTCGAAGTCCGGCCAACTTGGCGTCGCTCTCCTCATCCAGCCAGGAAGCGGCACGAAGATAGCCGGCCGTCGAGTCGGTGACATGGATGAACTGCCGGCCGGTGCCCGGCGTTTGGATGCAGATTTTCTTTTCGGTTAGCGCCGAACGGACGAATTCCGGCGCCACTCGGCGCTGGTTGACGTCGCCAAAGCCGATGACGTTGGCGGCGCGCGTGATCGCGATCGCCGGCAATTCGGCCCAATAGGATTGATGGTGGCTGCGGACCACGAGTTCCGCCACCGTCTTGGAAGTATCGTACGGTCCACCGTAATGCAGCCGGCTGGTTTCCTCGCGGCCGCGGGCCGGCAAATCGTGCCCGCTGCCGAACACGTGGTCCGAAGAGCAATAGATCAGTCGCTTGCAGCTTTTCGTATGACGGCATGCTTCCAGAACATTGAGCGTACCGAGGAAATTTACCTCGTAGGCTTTGCGGGGATCGGCGATCGCGGCCGGCACATTCGAAACCGCCGCCAGATGGAAAATTACTTCCGGCTCGACGGATTTCACCAGGTTGTGCGTTGCCGCCGCGTCAGTGACATCAACCGAGTGGCTGACGATCTTCTGCTCAAGCCTTAATACGGAATACGCGGCCTGTGCGCATTTCGCTCGCTGCACGGTTCCATGAACGCGGGCACCCAAGTGCACCAGCGCCGCGCACAACCAACTCCCCTTGAAGCCGGAGGCGCCGGTAACCAGAACTTTGCGACCATTCCATTGGTAGCCCAAAATCTGCATTGCCGCCTCCTGCCGCGATTTTCCAGATGCGCACCGCTTCGAAGAACGCTGCAGATCGCTGCGCCTAGAATTCGGGCCAATATAAGCAGTCGCCGCGAACGCTCAAACGGCAAACGTCTGCCGCAAATTGCCGACAAACGCCGATGACGCTAGCTGCTACTGCGCGGCTTGACCTGCGCGAAGATTCGCGGCGGCGCCCGATCGAAGTATTTGAACAGCGCCGGGCAGAGCCAGCCTTCCATGTCGTACTGCTGGCTATAGTACCAGTTGCCGCCCGATTCTTCCCGCCGCCAGACAAATTCATGCTGGCTGCCCGGGAAGGGTTGGGCGGAAAAGAAGACGGTGACGCCCGACTCGGCATTGGGAATGCCTTCGACCATTCGATCCAACACCGTATCGGCCCCGGCGACAAACGGCTCCTGCACCAACCCCACGCGCGGATCGTCAAACATCCACACCCCCTCCTGCTTGTACGGATGGATGACGAGGATCGAGTTCATTTTTGAATGGCCGACCGGTGATGCCATCGCCGGCTTTACAAACTCTTGACGGCGGTCGCCGCCTACTCCGTCCTTTGGAAGGCCAAGTGCCGTTGCCAGTGGTCGTCGTCGGTGTGCGGGAAATCCATCCGCACGTGCACGCCGCGGGTTTCTTCACGCTGTAGCGCCGCCTTGATCATCAGCCGCGACACTTCCAACATGTTTTGCAGCTCCCATCCCACTGGCTCGCTAAACTGCTTCGGCAATACGTAACTGCACCAGCGGTCGATGTCTTCAGTGGCGTCGATCAACCGGGCATGATCGCGCCGCACGCCGCACGCCCGCCACATCAGCGCTTTGAGCGAATTGCGAATGTCGGCCAGATCCAGCGGTTCGCCGCCGTCGCTGTGCGGCGGATTCTCCAGCGGAATTACTTGGAAAGTATCGGGCACGCGCGCCGCCGCCTCCAAAGCGCCTTGGCCTGCGCATACCGTAGACCAGCCCTTCCAGCAAGCTGTTCGATGCCAACCGATTGGCGCCATGCAATCCGCTGGAGGTGACTTCGCCGGCGCCCCACAGCCCCGGCAACGTCGTGCGCCCGTCGATATCGACCGTCACGCCGCCGATCATGTAGTGCGCGCCGGGCGCACCGGAATTCGATCGCGCGTGATATCCAATCCGAACTCGCCGCAAATCGCCGCCATGCCGGGAAAGCGCGAGCGGACCAATTCCGGATCCAAATGGCTCATGTCCAAATACACGTTGGGATGCCGGGTCTTCTCCATCTGCGACACGATGGCCCGGCTCACCACGTCGCGCGGGGCCAATTCGCCCCGGTCGTCGTAGTCAGGCATGAACCGATGGCCGGTGCGATCCACGAGCCACCCGCCCGCTCCGCGCATGGCTTCGGTAATGAGATTGCGGCTGGAGCCGGCGATGTACAGCACGGTGGGGTGAAACTGCATGAACTCCATGTCGCGCAACTCGGCGCCGGCGCGCCAGGCGATGGCCAGCCCGTCGCCGGTGGCCACATCGGGATTGGTGGTTTCGCGGAACACCTGGCCGCAGCCGCCGGTGCACAGGATGGTTTGCTTGGCCCACACGAGCGTTTTGCCGTGTTCGGCGTTCCATACCAGCGCGCCGCGGCAGGCGCCTTCGTGCGTCAATAGATCGATGGTGAACGTATCTTGCCAGGTTTGTACGTTGGGCAAATTGGCCGTGTGATCGATCACCGCGCGCATCACTTCCTTGCCGGTGGCATCGCCCAGGGCATGCACGATGCGATCGTGGCTGTGGCCGCCTTCGCGGCCGAGTTGCAGTCCGTTGCCGTCTCCTTGCACGTCGAACTGCGTTCCCCAAGCGATCAATTCGCGAATGCGGTCCGGCGCGTCGCGGACCACCATTTCCACGACTTCGCGATCGCACAATTTACCGCCGGCGGTGAGCGTGTCGGCGATGTGATCTTCGAACCGATCTTCCGGATCCAGCACACTGGCGATGCCCCCTTGGGCGTAGGCGCTATTGGATTGTTTGAGCGCCTCTTTCGTGACGACCAAAACAGAAAGCTTCGGATCGATGGCATTGGCGGCCCGCAGCCCGGCCAGCCCGCCGCCGATGATCAGCACGTCGGCAAAGTGATGGGGCACCCGCTTGGGATGGAAGGCGGCAAGATAGCGGGGAGCTTCCATGGTAAGGCAGAAGGCAAAAGGCAGAAAGCAGAATTGTGCTTGATTATATCCATTCTGCCTTCTGCTTTCTGCCTTCTGCCTTATCTTCCGCCCCCCTGATTCACTCCCTGGCTGAACGCCTTGTACTGTTCCATGTACTCCGGCGGGGGCGAGGTGTGGCGGCCGGTCGACATTCCGCGCTGGGCGTCGCTGGTCAGGTCGTTGCCGGAGCGATCGGTCTGCACGGGGCGCAAACCCAGGCTGCGCAGCGCATCTTCGGCCTTTTGCCGCGCCTCGTCGTTGGGGTTGGCTTTGGCCGCCGTGCGCAATCGCGCCTCCTGGCGATCGATGAACTGCTGCGCCTCTTCGCGCGTCCAACCCAAATCTTTAAGCAACTGATCTCCCTCCTTGCCGTTTTTCATTGCCTGCTTCAGATGCTCCAGCGCCAATTCGGTGGCCTTTTTGGCATACTGCAAATTCGGATCGTCGACCGCGGTGGGCGTGGCCGCCATCGAGCCCTGACCGTTCCAATTCGAGCCCGCCCCCGGTCCGGCGGATTGATCGCCCATGTTCTTGGATCGCTGGCCGGGTTTTACCGGATTGTTGCCGGCCTGTTTTCCTTCGGCCGATTGCTGATCGGCCGCCTGCTGCGTGCCCGACTGATCGCCGCTTTGCTTGCCGCCGCCGGTCTTCTCGCCGTTTTGATCGCCACGGGATTGATCGCTACCGGGCTTTTTCTCCCGGGCCAGCTTGTCTGCGGAAGGTTTTTCCTCCGAAGGATTATTTTGATTCGGCGGCTGTTGGCCTGATGCCGTGCCGCCGCTGTCGCCGATCGGTTTCGACGTCGAGCCCTTGCCGGTTTGGGCGCGCTTATCTCCCGCCTGGCCTGTGGGATGATCGGATTGCTGATCGCTTCCGGCGCTGTTGGATTGCTCTCCCTTGCCCGGCTCGGGCGCCGAACCGCGTCCTTCGTCGGCCGCGGTGTGTTGGCCAGCAGTGCCGGTGCCCGATTGATTCGCTCTTTGACCGCCCCCTTTGCCGCCGCCGCCGGAACGTTCACTGGCGCCTTGCTTGGCTGCGGCAGTCTTATCGCCATTGCCGCCGCCGGGCGCTTCGGTGGTTTCGGTCTTTCCTTCTTGCTGCTCCGGCCGGTGGCCGGCGCTTGCGCCTCCGTCTTCTCCTTTGCTATCCGATTCGTGCTTATCGGTGCTGGAAGGATAGGCGTCACCCTTTCGATCTTTCGGTTCTTGCTCCTCGCCCGGCTTCTTGTCGGCAGGCTTGGGCGGTTGTTTTTGAGCCGATGGGGCGCCGTGCTTGTCAGTATCTCCCTGACCCGAGCCAGCATTTCCTTTGGGGAAATCCTCGTGGCCGCCTTGTTCCTTCTCCCCCGGTTTTGAACCGCTCTGCTGCTGGTTCTCCGATTTCTTGTCCGGCATGCTGGCGTCGTTGGCTGCAGAGGCCGCGCCGGGTTTCGATTCCGGCTGCTTGGCATCCCGTTCACTTTGTGCCGGTAGATGCGGCTTGCCGGCTTCGCCCGGATCGCGCTCTTTGCCCGTGTCGTTTTGTTGCGACTGGGCGTTTTTGCCAGCCTGCTTATCGTTATCGTTGGTGGCGTTCTTATCCGGCATCTCGCCGCTGGAGGAGGATGAACCTTTGTCGGAGGGCTTTCCCTCGCCCGGCTTCTGATTCTGATCTGTTTGTTCCCGCGGCTGGCTGCCGGACGATTTTTCCGCGCGATCGTTTTGATTTGGTTGCGCTTGGTCGGTTCCGCTGCCGCGCTGAGCGTCGGCCTGCTGCTGTTCGCCCGGCGATTGACCGGGACGGGATTGTTGCTTGCTTCCCTTGGATTGTCCGTCGGAACTGCTGGCTTCGTTTTGTTGATGCTCTAAGATCCGCTGGACCCCGCTGCCGTCGTCGCTGCCGTCGGAGGGCACAGGCTTATCGTTCTGCGCGAGGCTTGAATTATTGTCGCCTCGCTGTCCGTCGTTTTTATTTCGCTCCCCGGAGCGATTGGCGGCGGTCGAATTGCTGCCGTCCCCCTGATCGTCCCGTTTGCTTTGCCGGTTTGCCTGCGATTGCTGACCCGAATTATCTCCGCTGTCTCCCTGTTGGCCCCCTTGCTGCTGCTGTTTGCCGCTTTGGCGACTGTCGGTCGTTTTCTTCTGTTGGCCCGACTGCTTGCCGCCCGATTGCGATTTGTCGCTACGCTGCCGAACGTTTGAATCCCGATTCTGATCGGTCGACGGCGAACTGGACTGGTCCTGCGACGATTCGCTCTTGTCCCTTTGCGATTGCTCGTTGTTTTTGGTCCGATCATTCTTCCCCGGCTGCTGGTCGCTCTTGCTGCGCTGTTGGCTCTGGGAATTCTCGCCGGGTTTCTGATCGGCGTTTTGCTGTTGCTCGTTGCGGGACGGCTGATTTTGATCCGTCGGCTGGTTCTTGTCCGGTGACGGATTCTGATTCGTGCGCCGGTCGGCGGCAGACTTATCCGCTCCGCTCTGCTCCTGCTGCGGCGAATTGTTCTGCTGGTTGTTTTGCGAATCGCTTGGCGACGCGCCGGGCTGGTGCCGCGGATTGATCGGCTCGGCCGCCACGATGCGAATGCGCCGCTCGGGCGTCACCGCTTGATTGCCGTCGGGCGTTTTGTTGTCGATCGCGACAGCCTGGTATCGCACCAAGTCTCCCTCGTGCAAACCGAGCTGCGCGGGATCGAATTCGTATTTGCCGACGAAGGCCCCCGCATGCGGCGAATTCTTCAACAGTTCGCCGTCGGCCGCATCGATCAAGTCGCCGCGATCGGTTTTAGCCTGGATCGCCACGCTCGCCAGCGCAAAATCGGGATCGATCGCCCGCACTTCCAGCGTTGCGCAGTCCGTTGAGCGGCACGGCAATTTCCTCTTGCGCCGGCGCCAGGAACGCCACTTCCGGCGCCAGGTCGGGCACGACTTCCACGGTGTGCCGCACCGGCTGCGGATTTTGCACGTTCTGCTCATTGGTGAACACGAGCTGATAACTGTCGAAAGCCGGCGCCATGCGCGAATTGTTCAGCGCGAGCGGGAAGCTGATCGTGGCGTGCTGCCCGTCGACTTTCAGCCCGCGATCCAAGTGGTTGTCGCAATTGAAATCGATCGAGGCGGAGGCAATCGGCTGATTCGCCGCCGCGTGCAGGGTCACTTGCGTGCCTTCCAGCGCCTTCAAATCGCCGCGACGCTTGATGCTGATCGGCTCCATGCCCGTGTAGGCGGGATACCGATAATCGACGCTATCGACGACGATCGTCGGCATCGCCACCGCGGTGATGCGATAGGTATTGCTAACCGCGTCGCCGGCCACGATGCGATACTGCAGATCTTGCTGAACGCCCGCCTCGCCTTCCGGCACCGTGGCCGCGAAGCGATATCCATCGGCGGGCACCGTCATTGGAATCGCCCGATCGACCGCCTGCCGATCGGCCGTGGTATACAGCAACTTCGCCTGCTCTCCGCTGGGCAATCCAACAATCTCGGCCGACACCTTGAGCGGCTCGCCGCGGAACGCCGTGGCGCTGCCGGGCTGAATATCGTTGATGCTCACGCGCACCGGCGCCGCCACGTCGGCCCAGGGGAACATGACGCGCTCGATCGTCAGTAGCGGATTCTTGGGCGACACCACAAAGTACAGGGCCAGGGCGAGCGCGAGTCCGACGAGCAAATAACCGCGGTGAATCACCTGCGTGCGATCGACTGCCGTTTCGACCGGGCCGTGAACCAATCCCGCCACCGCTTGCTCTTCCAGCGCGTTGTAGACGATCTGGGGCACATCTTCGCGCTGCCGCCGGAACAACAGAAAGTTGATGAGGCTGTTCTTCAGAGACGGCTTGGCGCGCTCGATGGTTTGCGCCGCATAGACCGGATTCACTCGCTGCACCAGCGCGGGCAGAATCGTCATCGCAAAATAGCAGACGCTGGCGGTCGCCCCCGCCGTAAACAACACGAACCGTCCGAACAGCCCCAGGCCGCCGCGCACAATCCAATGATCCAATCCGATCGCCAGCAGAAAAAACACCAGAGCGCCGACGGCCAGGTTGGTCATTCCCTGCGCGATTTCCACCGCCTTGACCTGCCCGCGCATGCGCCGCAATTGGCCGTCGATAAACTGGTCGTAATCGACGCGTTTCCCGGCGGCAGATTTGGAGTTGGGCCCCTTTGGCGCGGGGCCGCTTTCGGCGGATGCTATGCCACTGGCCACTTGAAATTCCTAAGAAGGGAAAACTCTCTCGCTCTTGTAGATTATAGACGCTTTCCCAGATTTATTGGTTCCTGCGACGATTCCCCAGGGTTTGCGTACCACGCTGGGCGTATTGACTCCGGTCTTGCCCAGCCATCCAATAATCGATATAGCCGGGCCGGAAAAGTGCCTCCGCTAACCCAAAGGAGTTTCCGCCATGAAAACTCGAACCGTCTTTGCGTCCGTTCTCCTAGTGGCCGCAGCAGGAATGATTGCCGGTGGGCTGTTGGCGGCCGATCCCGCGCCCTCCACGCCGCAGCCAAACCTCGAAAATGCCAAATGCCCGGTCTCCGGCAAACCGGTCAAAGCCGATGATTGGCTGGCCTTCGACGGCGGCAAAGTTTACTTCTGCTGCGAGAATTGCCCGACCGCGTTCAAAAAGGACACGAGCAAGTATGCCGCCAAGGCGCACTTGCAGATGGTTCAGACGGGCCAACTGAAAGAAGTGGCCTGCCCCTTGACCGGCAAGCCGTTGAATCCATCGACTGCCATCGACGTCGGCGGCGTGCAGGTGGCCTTCTGCTGCAACACCTGCAAAGGCAAAGTGCAAAAGGCGTCCGGCGACGATCAGATCAACATGGTCTTCAAGGACGTATCGAAGGGGTATAAGCCGGCGGATCAGGTGAAGTAGGAACTATGAACAATGAACATTGAACAATGAGCGGCGGCAAGTTTTGCTCCGTTCCTTGCTCAATGCTCACAGTTCATCATTTGCTCAACAGCAGTTCCAAATAGCTGCGGCGCTCGCTGGCACCTAAGCCGAGAGCTGCGGCCAGCGATTGGATGTGCTTTTTAGCGGCTTGCACTTCGGGGCCATCGGGGGCGCCTTCGGCGGAAAGCTCCAGCTCGACAAACGCGCCCAGGCCGGCCACGTCGTCCAGTGCAACTTCAATCGTGCAGCCTTCCCATGGAATTTCCAGCAACCGCCGGGTCTTGCGCACCTCGGACACGCTGCGAAAGCCCAACGCATTCAATAACTCTGCATACTGATTTGCGGCGTCGGGTCCGGTGGCCAACGGCAGCTCAATCTCCCGCCGCGTCTTGGTCGTCGGGTCGATTTTCGGGCCTTTGTAGGTGACAAAATTCGCCTCGCCCACCTGCCTTAACCGCAGCGCCTCGTCGGTCTGGGCGAAATCGCGCGCCGGATGATTGAAATAGCGATCGATCTGCTCGATGGCGCCGTCGGCTGCATCGCGCGCCCCAATTCGCGCAGCCGCCGCTGAAGCGCGGGTGCATCCTCCACCGGGAACTTTTGCTCCACCTCAAACTGCATATGCAACAAACCCGAAAATAAAAATTTGTGCTTTTGGCGGCTGACTGCGATATGATTTTAGGGATTGGCTCGTCTACACCAAGTCCCCCGGCATCTCGGGCCGCCGGTTTCAACGGTGCCCTATGACAGACGCTGACCAATTGGATTCCATCGATCAGCCGCCGCGCAAGCGGTCGGATGCGTGGTGGCTGGCGGCAGCCGCGATCGTATTGGTCGCGATCATGGTCAGCAAGCTCCTGTTGCCGGCCAACCTCAACCGAGCGGCCACGGCATATCCGGGCGTCGGGCAACCGCTGGTGCTGTTGGAGCTGCAACCGCTTACCGGCACGACCCAAGGCGTCTCGCTCAGCGACATCCACGGCAAAGTCACGCTGATTAATTATTGGGGCCCGTGGTGCGGTTTCTGCATCCAGGAATTTCCCGATCTGATGCAGTTGTGGGACAAATACCGCGGCAATCCGAACTTCCAGTTTCTTTCCGTTTCCAGCGGGGGTTCATTCAAGGAAGACGTGACCGAGCTGCGCGGGCAGACGCAGAAATTTCTTATCTCGCGCAGTGCTACTTTTCCCACGTATGTCGATCCGCAAGGCGCCAGCCGTCAAATGCTGATGAGCCTGGTGGAGATGGACGGCTTCGGCTATCCCACCACGGTTGTGTTGGACGGCAGCGGTATTATTCGGGCCGTCTGGATCGGCTACATTCCCGGCAGCGAGCGCGAAATGGAAACGGTCATTTCGAAGCTGCTGGCCGAACAAAACGATAAACGCTAAACGATAAATGATAAACGGCGGAGAGTGCTCGTCACTTATCGTTTAGCATTTAGCATTTATCGTTTTAAGGAACTCTCGCGCGGCGACGGCCGGATCGTTTGCGTTCAACAGCGCGCTGCTTACCGCCACGCGATCGATGCCGGTTTCCAGCACCTGCGCCAAGTTTTCGCGAGTGATTCCCCCGATAGCGAACGCCGGCAAGCGAATTTCCGCCGCCACCGCGCCAACAGCTCCAAGCCGGTGAACTTGTCGAACGATTTTGTTTCCGATGGAAAGGTCGGACCGACGCCGATGTAATTGGCGCCATCTAACACCGCTTGACGCGCTTGCTGGATCGAATGCGTCGAAACGCCCACCAGCGCCTTGGGCCCCACAATTCGCCGCGCGTCCTTCACGCTCAGCTCTTCCTGGCCAACGTGCACGCCGTCGGCATGCGCAAGCACGGCCAGATCGGCCCGATCGTTCATAATCAGTAGCGTGCCGCTGCCGGCGGTAATTTCGCGCAGGCGGCGCGCTCGGCCGAGCAGTTGTTGATCGGCCAACTGTTTGTCGCGCAATTGCAGCACGTGCACGCCGGCCGCAACCAAAGCCTCCGCCAATCGGGCAAACGCAACCTCGTCCGCAGCGCCGTCCAACAGCACATACAGCCGCGCATCGGCCAGGCGCGCCGCGGAATCGGCTGTAATTCCTACTGCCCGTTCCAAGGTGTAGGCGCTATATCGCAGCAGCTCGATCGCAGAGGCCATTTGCGTATCGATCAGCTTGGTGTACTCCTCCAGGCTCCGCAGCGCTTGCTGCAGTCGTTTGAAACTGGCGGCCGCCACCGCCGCGGCATTGCCGCGAACGGCTTCGGCTGCGGTCGAAAGTGTCGCCCCCACGTCGGCATCCGACTGCCGCGCCGTCAGCCGATCGGTAGTTTCCAGCTTCGCCAAGGCGGCTGCCAAATCGTGCCGCAACTGCTTCACAAGGCCCGTCAAATGCCGGTCGTCCAGCACAAACCGCACGTAGTCTTCGATCACGCGCAGCCCTTCGGACGCCCGGTTGGACTGGGCATCGACGATGCGCAGCACGTCAATTTCCGGCGTGTTGCCGAATGACAGCATCTGGGGTCGGTCCTCTGACGGTTGCGCCATATCTATATGCCTTGGGCCGGTGATTCCCGTCATCTTTGGCGATCTGATCCTAAAGTCAAGGCTGCGTTTACCTTGCTGCGGCTGAAATCAGGGGTTAGAATTCCACAGCGAAACGGAGTGGATTGATCGCTCACGGAGGATGCGCAATGCGCTGGGCTCGATGGATCACGCCGTTGTGGCCGGGACTAACCCAACTCTGGTTCGCCGGAAGTTGGTGGGGTCTAGCCATCGGCTGCTCCTTCGCCTGGCTCGTGAGTTTGGCCTTCGTTTCCACGTTCGTTTGGACAGAGTTGGTTGGCCCTGTCTCGCGGCTGGGGGTATGGGGTTTGCTTCTGGTGGTGTGGGGAACGTCGTTGGCACTGTCGTTTCGGCAGTTGCTCACCGACGACCCTGCCAAAAGCGCAACTGCCGCCGAGGACTTGTTTCGCCGAGCCCAACGCGAATACTTAAGTGGTAACTGGTACAAAGCCGAGCAACTGCTCAACAAGGTCGTCGAACTTAATGGAAAGGATGTGGATGCGGAATTGATGTTGGCCGCTTTGCTGCGCCGCACCGGACAGTTGACCGAAGCCGCCGATCGGCTCCGGCGATTGCAATCCAGCGACGGCGCGGAGAAATGGGCCAGCGAAATCGCCCGCGAACGACAACTGCTGGACGAGCAATTCCATCCGCCGCCAAACGAAAACTCAACACCATCAAGTCAACCCAAAAATAAACCCACCGACGAAGATTCGTCAGCCAATCAAGCAGCATAGAGGCTGCTGACAAAAGAAGGTCATCACCATGTACGAACGTTTCACCGACCGGGCTCGCAAGGTCATGCAACTGGCCAATCAGGAAGCCCAGCGATTCAACCACGAATATATCGGCACCGAACACGTGCTCTTGGGCTTGATCAAGGAAGGCAGCGGCGTGGCCGCCAACGTGCTCAAGAACCTCGATATCGACCTGCGAAAAATCCGCCTGGAAGTCGAAAAGCTCGTCCAGAGCGGGCCCGACATGGTCACCATGGGCAAGCTCCCGCAAACTCCCCGCGCCAAAAAGGTCATCGAGTATGCGATGGAGGAAGCCCGCAACCTCAACCACAACTATGTGGGCACTGAACACATTCTGCTGGGCCTGTTGCGTGAGCAGGAAGGCGTGGCCGCGCAAGTGCTGATGAACCTCGGCCTGAAGCTGGAAGATGTGCGCGAGGAAGTGCTCAGCCTGCTGGGCCACGGCATGGAAAGCGAAGGGGGCGAACGCGGCGGCATGGAAGGCGGCCGCGGTGGCGAACGCAGTGGCTCCGAAGGCAGCGGCGGCGGTACCCAGAAATCGGGAAAATCCAAAACGCCCGCGCTCGATAGCTTCGGCCGCGACCTGACCGAACTGGCCCGCCAGACGAAGCTCGATCCGGTGATCGGCCGCGAACGCGAAATCGAACGTGCCATCCAAGTTCTCTGCCGCCGCACCAAGAACAACCCTGTGTTGTTGGGCGAAGCGGGCGTGGGCAAAACCGCCATCGTCGAAGGCCTTGCTCAGCGAGTGATCGACGGCAACATTCCCGAGATCATGTCCGACAAGCGGATTGTGGTGCTCGACCTGGCCATGATGGTGGCCGGCACCAAGTACCGCGGCCAGTTCGAAGAACGCATCAAGGCGGTGATGAACGAAGTCCGCCGCGCGAAGAACACGATCCTGTTCATCGACGAATTGCACACCTTGGTCGGCGCCGGCGGCGCGGAAGGCGCCATCGACGCCAGCAACGTGCTCAAGCCCGCTTTGGCTCGTGGCGAGATTCAATGCATCGGCGCCACCACGCTCGACGAGTACCGCAAGTACATCGAGAAGGATAGCGCCCTGGCCCGCCGCTTCCAGGAAATTATCGTCGAGCCTTCGAGCAAGGCGGAAACGATCGAAATCCTCAAGGGCCTGCGCGATCGGTACGAAACGCACCACCACGTGCAAATCACCGAACCGGCGATCGAAGCCGCGGTGGATCTGTCGAACCGCTACATCACCGGCCGTTGCCTGCCCGATAAGGCGATCGACGTAATCGACGAAGCCGGGGCCCGCATGCGGCTTAAAGCCATGACCAAGCCGCCGGATTTGAAGGAAATCGACGAAGAGGTTGACCGGCTGAACAAGGAAAAAGAGGAAGCGGTGGCCAACCAGGATTTCGAAAAGGCCGCCAGCCTCCGCGATTCGGCCGACAAGCTGAAGAAGAAAAAGCAGCAAATCACCCGCGACTGGCGTGAACGCAGCCGCGAAACCGACGGCGTCGTGGACGAAGAAGTGATCGCCGAGGTCATCTCCAAAATGACCGGCATCCCGCTCACTCGGATGACCACCGAAGACAGCAAGCGCCTGATGCAGATGGAAACCGAGCTGCACAATCGCGTGGTCAGCCAGGATGAAGCCATCAAAAGCATTTGCAAAGCGGTCCGCCGCAGCCGCAGCGGCTTGAAAGATCCGAAGCGCCCCACCGGTTGCTTCGTATTCGCCGGCCCCACGGGCGTCGGCAAAACTTTGCTCGCCAAGGCGCTGGCCGAGTTCATGTTCGGCGATGAGGATGCCCTCATCCAGATCGACATGAGCGAGTACATGGAAAAGCACAACGTCAGCCGATTGATCGGCGCTCCGCCGGGATACGTCGGCTACGAAGAAGGTGGCCAGCTTACCGAAAAAATCCGCCGCCGGCCCTACTCGGTCGTGCTGCTGGACGAAATCGAAAAAGCACACCCCGACGTGTTCAACATGTTGCTGCAAGTGATGGAAGAAGGGCGTTTGACCGATAGCTTCGGCCGGCACGTCGACTTCCGCAACACGATTTTGATCATGACCACCAACGCCGGCGCCGAGGCCATCAAGAACGAGGCCGACTTCGGCTTCCGCAAATCGGACGGCGATGCCTCGTACGACAGCATGAAGGAGCGCGTCACGGAGCGGATCGAGAAGGTGTTCCGCCCCGAGTTCCTCAACCGCTTGGACGATCTGATCGTGTTCCGTCACCTCACCAAGGAAGACCTGAAGAGCGTGATCGACATCGAACTGTCGAAGGTCCGCAAACGTCTGGGCGAGCGCGGCCTGAAACTGATCCTGACCGACGAGGCCAAGGAGTTCATCATTCGCAAGGGCTCCAACCTCGACTTCGGTGCCCGGCCGCTGCGTCGCGAAATCGAGCAGCGCGTTGAAGACCCGCTCTCCGAGGAATTGCTCAAAGGCGAGTTCGAAGGGAAAGACACGATTGTCGTCGACGTCAAGAAGGACGACGAAGGCAAAGTTAAGCACCTCACCTTCATCGGCAAGGTGGGAGAAAAGGAATTGGTCGGCGCCGCCGCCGCGCCATCCGGCGAAGACGATGAGGATTCCCCCGAACCCGCCGGCGAAGGCCCGTAGTTCACAGCGGTCTGAATTCACCGTCATCCAAGCCCAGGGGTTGCAGCCCCTGGGCTTTTTTCGTGCGCGGTCGATGTTCGCAGAGGGGCGGCGGCAGCTTGACCTTGCCCAATCGCCTCGCCAAGAGCTAAAGTGCAGCCCCTTTTGCAATTTTTGGGAGCACTCGTGCCGCGCTACCTTCCCAAGTCCATCGTTTGTCTTCGCGAGGGTTTCAGCCGCCAGCAACTCCTCGGTGATCTGTTCGCAGGCGTTACGGTCGGCATGATCGCGCTGCCGTTGGCCATGGCTTTCGGCATCGCCTCGATACCCGACGGCGTGATGCACCCCGCCGGAATTTCTCCGCCGGCGATGGGCCTGTACACGGCGATCGTCGCCGGTTTTTTGATCTCGCTGTTGGGGGGCAGCCGCGTACAGATCGGCGGACCCACCGGCGCATTCATCGTCATCATCTATGGTGTCGCGGCACGGCATGGCTACGCCGGCCTGGCCACCGCCACCGTGATGGCCGGCATCATTGTCATCTTGATGGGCCTCTGCCGGCTGGGCGCCGTCATCAAGTTCATTCCCTATCCGGTGACCACCGGCTTCACCGCAGGCATCGCGGTCATTATCTTCTCGTCGCAAGTCAAAGATTTCGCCGGGCTGCGCATGGGCGCCGTGCCCGCCGAATTCATTGACAAGTGGCAAGCTTATTTCGCCAACCTGGCTTCGTGGAGTCCGGTGGCGGTATCCATCGGCGTCGGCACGCTGCTGCTGATGCTGCTGTTGCGCCGATTTGCTCCCCGCGTGCCCGCCGCGATCGTGGCGGTAATCGTCGCCTCGTGTCTCACGTCTTTGCTGCATTTGCAAATCGACACCATCGGCAGCCGCTTCGGCGGCATTCCCCACACGCTGCCGGTTCCAAGTTTGTCGGCGATCGACCTGAAGCTATTTCGCGATTTGATTCCCGACGCCTTCACCATCGCGCTGCTCATCGCCATCGAGTCGCTCCTTTCTGCTGTGGTGGCCGACGGCATGACCGGCGGGCGCCACAAAGCAGATTGCGAACTGGTCGGCCAAGGCATCGCCAACATTGCAGCGATCCTGTTTGGCGGAATACCCGCCACCGGCGCCATCGCCCGCACGGCCGCCAATATCAAGTCGGGCGGCCGTACGCCGCTGGCGGGCATCGTCCATGCGTTCACATTGCTGGCGATCATTCTGATTGCCGCTCCGTTGGCTTCGGCCATTCCTTTGTCGGCGTTGGCGGCGGTGCTGATCATGGTCGCCTGGAACATGAGCGAGTTCGACGAATTCCGCTCGCTGTTTCGCGCCCCCCAGCGACGTTTTCGTTTTGCTGACCACTTTCGGCCTGACCGTATTTACGGACCTGCGCCTGGCCGTCGGCGTCGGCATGGTCTTGGCCTCGATGTTGTTCATGAAGCGGATGGCCGATGTTTCGAACATTACGCGCGATTACCCGCGAGTTCGACCAGAGCGACGAAGAGCTGGGCAATCTTAAAGATCCCAACTCCACCGCCAGCCGCGACGTGCCCCCGGGCGTCGAAGTGTATGAAATCAACGGTCCGTTTTTCTTCGGCGTGGCCGATCGCCTGAAAGATGTTCTCCACAATCTCGAGCGCGCGCCAAAAGTGTTCATCCTGCGAATGCGCCGCGTGCCCTCGATCGACGCCAGCGGCATGCACGCCCTGGAGGAGTTTCACGACAAGTGCAAGCGCGACGGCACGTTGCTCTTGTTGTCGGGCGTGCACGCCCAGCCGCTGTTCGCTTTCACGCGCAGCGGGTTCATCGACGTCGTGGGGTCGGAAAACATGTTCGGCAATCTCGACGACGCGTTGAACCGCGCGGGAATTCCTGGGCCTGGCGCCGAAAAGTGCGCCCGCCGACTGCCGAGCCGGAAGTTGCCCGCGAAAAACCCTCTTCGCGCCAAAGCAAGTCAGCGTAATCCCCTCTCCAAGCCCAGGGGTTGCAACCCCTGGGCTTTTTTCATGCGCGGCTGCCCGCTAGCACGCTTGCGCACTTACCCAGCTTCCATAACCGGAAATCTCGCCGCGATCGGCATTCTTTTTTCAAGCGATAGGGTCGCAAGGCCGATCCGTATAACGGCGCGCTCCCTGCGCGCGCTGGGAGTGCTATCGCCGCACTGAACACTGAACTATGAGCAATGAACATTGAACAACACGTCAATTAATGCGGTTAATCCGTAATTCACTGCTCATTGCTCAGCGCTCATAGCTTCCTAACCACAGACCACTGACCACCGACCACTTGCCTATGTCCACTGCTGCCACTGCACCGCTTCCGCAAAACAATCACGGTTTCCTCCGCGGCATGACCAAGTGGGTTGCCGACCTTGGCGAAGTCGTGACGAATTGGGTTGTCGTATTGGGCGACGTGGCCCTGTTCTCTGTGCGCACCTTCCGCTGGATGGTGGGCCGAATGCCACGAAAAGACATTTTGATGCCCAACTTCTACCAGATCGGCGTGCTGAGCCTACCCGTCGTGTCGCTCACCGGCACGTTCATCGGCATGGTGCTGGCGGTGCAAAGCTACACGCAGTTCCGCAGCATGCGATTGGAAAGCCGTTTGGGCGCGGTGATCAACGAATCGTTGGTCCGCGAGTTGGGGCCGGTACTGGCCGCCACGATGTTGGCCGGCCGCGTCGGCAGCGCCATCGCCGCCGAATTGGGCACCATGCGCGTCACCGAGCAGATCGACGCCCTGGCCTGCATGGGCGCCAATCCGCTGTATTATCTGGTAGTCCCGCGATTCCTGGGCTGCTTATTATTGATCCCCGCGCTAACTGTGATGGCCGACTTCATGGGCGTGGTGGGCGGCGCATTTTACAGCATCAACATTTTGAAGATCGATTCTCACTTCTACTGGCAAAACTCGCAAAACTACGTCGGAAGCTGGGATCTGTTCACCGGCATATTCAAAACGCTATTTTTCGGCGCGGCGATTGCGCTGATTAGCTGCCACCGCGGATTCCACTGCGACCCGGGCGCCGAAGGCGTGGGCCGCGCCGCCACGAATGCCTTCGTTTATTCGTTCGTCGTGATCTTGATTCTCGATTTGTTCCTGAACATCGGCATCGACGCAGTGTACACCGCCATTTGGCCCAACAGCGCAAAGTTGATCTAACAAACGATAAACGATAAATGATAAACGATAAGTCGAATTTGATGGCTCGCACCAAGCAGTTCGCGCTGCGCGTCATTCGAATGTACACAACGTTGTCGAAGGCAACAGTTGCGCAAGTGCTCGGGCACAGGTCTTGCGGAGCGGAACTTCAGTCGGAGCCCATTATCGCGAGGCGAATCGCGCTCGCTCGACACCTGAATTCGTAAGCAAGCTCGAGGTTGCCATCCAGGAATTGGATGAAACAAGATACTGGTTCGAACTCCTTGTGGAAGCAAAACTCGTCCGCGCGCCACAGCTCGCGGCACTGCAGGCCGAAGCTACAGAACTGACCGCAATTCTGACGTCATCGGTGAAAACCGCAAAAGCCCGGAAACGATAGCCTCCATTTAGCACTTATCGTTTAGCGTTTATCGATTCGACCCATGTCCACCGCCGCTTCCAATTCGAACGAACTCATTCTGGAGACACGCAACCTGCACGTGTCCTTCGGGAAACAGGCGGTGCTGCGCACCATCAACCTTAAGGTCCCGCGCGGCGAAACCTTGGTCGTCATTGGCGAAAGTGGCTGCGGAAAGACGGTGCTGTTGAAAACGCTCATCGGGCTGGTACGCCCGACCAAGGGCGAGGCTTTTTTCGACGGAAAGAACTTGAGCCAACTTAACGACAAACAACTCACGCATGAACGCACTCGTTATGGCTTCTTGTTCCAAGGCTCGGCCTTGTTCGACAGCCTCACGGTGATTCAAAACGTGTCGTTCCCGCTCAAAGAGCACACCACAAAAAATCCCGACGAAATTCGCAAGGCCGCCAGCGAGAAACTCGGCGAAGTGGGATTGCCGCTGGATGTCGCCGCGAAGCGCCCCGCCGAGCTTTCCGGCGGAATGCGCAAGCGCGTCGGCTTGGCTCGCGCCTGGCGCTAAATCCCGAGATCATGCTCTACGACGAACCGACCACCGGCTTGGATCCGATCATGAGCGACGTCATCAACGAACTGATCGGCCGCACGCGCAAGCTGCATCCGGTGACCAGCATCGTAGTGACGCACGACATGAACACGGTGCGCAAAGTGGCCGACCGCGTGGTGATGATGTTCCCGCTTGCGCGCCTGCGGCCCGATGAACCGCAGATCATTTTCGACGGCCCGCCGGAGGCCCTGGAGCGTAGCGCCGACAAGCGCGTCGTGCAATTCGTCCGCGGCGAGGCCGGCGAACGGTTGATGGAGATGGAACGGGCGAGCACGCAACAAAAAGCGTTGGGATAAATGAACTATGAACATTGAACAATGAGCAATGAACTAGCGATTTCAGTTCACTGTTCAGTGCTCATCGCTCATAGCTAAATTTCATGGACGAACGAGTCGTACAATTTCGCGTCGGAGTGATGGTGCTGGCCAGCCTCATCATCACCGGTATTCTTGCGCTGTTGTTCGGCGAATTGCCGTCCGCGCTGCGCGGCGGCTACGTCATCTATATCAAATTCGCGTCTGCACCCGGCGTCTCGCAAGATACGCCGGTCCGCAAAAGCGGCCAGCCCATTGGCCGGGTGACCAAGGTCGAATTCGCGCCCGACAACGAAGTGCTGGTCACGGCGCGCATCAACGGCAATGTCGATCTGTATTGCGACGAGGCGGTGCGCATCAAAACGGGCCTGTTGGGCGATGCTGAAATGGAATTCGTCCCCGGCTCCAAGCGGCCCACGAAGCGAGTGCGCATCAAGCCGGGCGATCTGCTGGTCGGCACGGTCATGGTCGATCCGCTGCAAGCGTTCGCCGACCTGGAAGGCAATTTGACCCGCGCCTTCACGGCGCTGGGCGACGCCGGCAACGAAGTCGCCAAGCTGGCAAAGAGCCTGAACGATCAAGTGAATACCAACGACTTCTCCCGAGTCATGAATGAAACCGAAGGGGCGCTGAAGTCGTTCCAGAAGTCGATGGCCGACGTGGACGACATCATCGGCGACGAGAACGTGAAGCGAGACCTGAAGAAGGCCGCCTCCGATCTGCCCAAGGTATTGGCCGACACGCGCGAAACCATGTCGGGATTCCAAAAGACCGTCGCGCTGGCCAACGAAAACCTGCGCAACGTGCAAACATTTACCGGCGCGCTGGACAAGCAGGGAGAAAACATCATCGGCAACATGTCGCAAAGCGTGGAGCGATTGGACGAACTGTTGGGCCAGATGAACCGCTTTAGCCGGCAGCTCAACAGCCGTGAAGGATCGTTGGGGCAGTTGGTCAGCAATCCTGATCTGTACAACAATCTCAGCCAGGCGGCCGAAAACGTGAACAAGCTCACTCGCAAGCTCGAGCCCATCTTGTGCGATGCGCGCGTGATCACCGACAAGATCGCGCGAAATCCGGGCATCATTCTCCGCGACGCCGTGCAACCCGGCCCGGGCATCAAGTAGCGTTTAGCCGCGACGCGAAGCGGAGCGCGTCTAACGCGTCACCGGCGCATCCGGTCCTGGCGGCAATTGGCCCATCGGATGCCATCCCTGCGGAACAGAGTATGGAATTGGCGCGGGCGCCGCGGCGGGAGGAGCCGCTGCCGGCGGCGCGCTTGTCGGCGGTGGAACATACTGCGGCGCTGCCGACGGCGCGCTTTCAGGGAACAGGCCGCCCGGCGAACCATACTGCGGCGACGGACCGCCGACGCCAAACCCACCCGGCGACGAAAAGCCCGGCCCGTAAGTCGGCGGCGGGGAATAAGTCGGCGCGAGGTTGCCCGGTGGCGGAGAAACTGTGCCTCCCGGCGGCGGATAGACGGAACTCCCCGGCGGTGCGTAGCTCGGCGCGCCGGCCGGCGGAGCATAGGCGCCGCTGGGCGGCAACGTCGGCGCCGAATTGAACGGCGCGGAATTGATGGGCGGCGAAATCGTCGAAGGCTGAGGAAACGCGCCCGGCGGCGGCAGCGTGTTCTGCGGCGGCAAAGCGCCCGGCGGCGGCAAAGTCTCGACCGGCGGCGTGGTGATCGGCGGTCCGGTAATGATGGGCTGCACTGCGGCGGCAGGAATTGCACGGCCGTTGTTGCGCAATTGTTCGGCGCGGTTCAAAAGCTGATCATTCGACACAATCACCATGGGCGACATTTGATAGTCGTAGCTGCGTTCGTCGCGAATCTTCCCCGGCCAGATGTTCTCGCTGAAGAAGTCGACGCCAAAGACGTCGTACCACGGCGCCGGCATCGGCTGATAAACCGTCAGCGTTTCGAAGCCATCTTTCACCAGTCGGATTTTGCGCGTGCCGTAGTACGTGTAATTCACGGCCACCGGCGTGGTGCCGATTTGGTAATCGTCCACGTACACCGCCGCCCCCGGCGGATTGCTGCGAATCGTCATCCGCCGCTCGACGCAGCCGCCGGCATCGGCAACCAGCGACAATAGCGCCAGCGCGGAAGCCAGTCGACCAAAGCGGCGCGATATTGCGAGCCTCGACATCAAAATGCCTGTGATTGCGCGATCTGCATCCGCAGCGGCGCTGGTGCGCCGCCTGGCCCTCGACCGAACGGCCTAACCGAAGAGGGCGGGAGTATAGTGCCGTCGTGCCGCCCGGAACCAGAGCGGATGTGGCCGGCGCCGCGCCAGCGGCGGCCGTCTCGAGGCATTTAGGCTACTTTCGCCTGCACTCCGCAGTTAGAATGGGCGCTTTGTGCGAAGCACCCCGAAGTGCCAGCACACTTTTCAGCTTTTACTCCACACCCTTGACCCCTCAGGTTTCCTGAGGAAGCACGAGCATGGCGCCTCGAAATTGGAGCGATTGCCTGGAATACATCGCGCTAAGCGATGTCGGCATGCGCCGCGCCAGTAATCAAGACGCCCACGCCGAGGTGCTGGCCGCCGACGACGAAATGCGTCGCCGCCGTGGCCATTTGTTTGTCGTCTGCGATGGAATGGGCGCGCACGCCGCCGGCGAGCTGGCCAGCCAAATGGCCGTGGAGGGAATCCCGTTCACCTATCTAAAACTCGCCGATCAGCCCGCTCCCGACGCGCTTCGCAAAAGCATCGTGGAAGCGAACCATCAAATCCATCATCGCGGCCAGGCGAACATCGACTTCCAAGGCATGGGCACCACTGCCAGCGTGTTGGCCCTGTTGCCGCAAGGCGCGCTGGTGGCCCACGTGGGTGATAGCCGCGTGTATCGCCTCCGCGGGCACCGGCTGGATCAGCTCACTTTCGATCACAGCCTGGTGTGGGAAATGTCGGCTGCAGGCCAGGTACCCAAAGACGCGCTGCCGGGCTTTGTGCCCAAGAACATCATCACCCGATCGCTCGGTCCGCATTCCGAAGTGCAGGTCGATCTGGAAGGACCGTTCCCTTTGGAAGTCGGCGACACGTTTCTATTGTGCAGCGACGGCCTCAGCGGCCAGGTCAGCGATGAAGAAATCGGCGTGCTGTTGCAGTGTTTGCCGCTGGCCGATGCCACGCAGGTGCTGATCGATCTGGCGAATCTTCGCGGCGGGCCCGACAACATCACCATCATCGTGATCCGGGTAAAAAGTAAGGCGATGGCGACGGCCGGTCAGCCGGTGGAACCGTTGGCGATCGGCACGGCAACGGCGTCGGCCGCTGCACCTGCATCGTCCGCGGGCCCCACCTTGGTGACAGCCATCATTTGCCTGACCGTCGCCATTATCCTGGCGGCACTGGGCCAGCGGGAGGTTCTGCCTTCCACGTTGATGTACGGCCTGGCGCTTTTGATCGCCGCGACAGGCTTCGGCTTGGGTTTGTACGTGCTGCTGCAGCGGCTTACTTCCGACGGCAAACCCGAATTGCGCTATCTTGGCCCTGAAGCCCGCTTGGGACGCGGCCCGCACGTCACGATCGAGTGCAAACCCAACGAGGAAATGGTGGGATCGCTGGTTTCGATGGTCGAACAACTGCGCGATGCCGCGCTGGAAGAGCAATGGTCGGTCGATTGGAGTAAGTTCGACCGCTTCGCGCACACTGGAAAGGCGGCTGTGGATCGCAAGGATTTTGCCGCCGCCGTGCGCGAATACGCCTCGGCCTTGCAGTTCTTGATGAGCGAATTGCGGCACCAGCGATCCGGAAAGAAACCGAACGATACGAAAGCCAACGGATAGCGCCGTCTTGCGGGCAGCCGGTTATTTGGTTCTTCAGCGCCCCGCCGGGATCGATCGCTCGACGATATGTTGATCGTTTGGGGCTGCAAGCAGCGAGAGATGCATGGATGGCACGTCAATTATGCACCGCGGCGCTGCTTTGCAATCGCCGTTCACTCCTCCGCGTTTAACGGGTAAAGTACGCATTCGCCATGCGAATTCTTACCCGCTACGTGCTGTCAGAGTTGCTCAAGGCCTTTCTGGTCGCGCTGGCCGGAATGACGCTATTCCTATTGCTCGTGGGCCTGTTCCGGGAGGCCTACAACCAAGGGCTCGGTCTGCAGCAGGTTTTCCAGCTAATTCCGTATGTTTTGCCCGAGGCCCTGCGGTTTTCGGTGCCAGCCACCATTTTGTTTGCGGCCTGCAGCGTATTCGGCCGGCTGGCGTCGGCCAACGAAATCATTGCCGTTAAGGCCAGCGGCATTTCGCCGATGGTGCTGCTCTGGCCCACCTTTACACTGACGTTTCTCATCAGCCTCGCCGCAGTCTGGTTAAACGACACCGCCATCATTTGGGGGCGCGACGGCATGAAGAAGGTCGTCATCGACTCCGTCGAGGAGGTGGCCTACGGCCGCTTGCAACAACAACACTCGTACAGCTCGCGGCAGTTTTCCATCAATGTGAAAGACGTGCAGGGCAAACGGCTGATCCGTCCCGAAATCACATTCCAGGGGGACGGCGACGATCCGCCGACCAACATTAGTTGCGCGGAAGCATCCTTGCACACCGACCACGAAGAGCTGACCTTCACCATCACCTGCCGCAATGGCGTGTTGGAACGCGGCGGCGTTTCGTTTTCTTTTCCCGACACCTGGCAGCAAGTTTTGCCGCTGGACCAATCGGGCGGCCGGCGCAGCCCTACCGATCTGCCCATGTACGCCATTCCCGAAGATGAAGCCCAGCAGCGGATTCGCATTCAAACGCTGGCTCAGCAGATGTCGGCCACGGCGGCCTGCCAGATGCTGACCGGCGATTTCGCGTCGCTGGCCGGACCACAATGGAACCGCCAGCAGGGCCAGGTCACCGAAACTCGCCAGCGCTTGTACCGGCTGGAAATGGAACCGGCTCGACGCTGGGCCAATGGCTTCAGTTGCTTGTGCTTTGTGCTCTTGGGCGCGCCGCTGGCGATCCTAATGCGAAACTCGGATCTGCTCACCAGCTTTTTTGCCTGTTTTCTGCCGATTCTGATCTGCTATTACCCGCTCTTGATGTTTGGCGTCGCGCAGGCCAAAAACGGCGGGTTTCCCCCGTGGGCCGTCTGGCTGGGCAATGTGATCTTGGCTGCCGCCGGATTGCTCTTCATGCGCCGGGTCTATCGGCGATAGCGCGGAACCCTTCGCGCTGGGGCGACAAGGTCTTACGGCAAGTGCAGATTGTGCGGCCAGGTCGGCAGCGATCGAAGTTGCATCACCAACTCGCACAAGATCGGCAGCCAAATCCAGCGGGCCGCGCGAATGCCCTCCACATACAGGCCCCGGATCCGCACCTCGACGACGGGCGCGCTACGAAATGTCTTCAGTCGCGGAAAAAACCGGGGCACCTCTCGGGCGTATTTGGAGAATTCGCTGCCAAAACGCTTTTGCAAACGTCGCTCTTCCGCAGGCACCGTCGTGGAGAGATAAATCCAACTCGCCAAAAGGAAAGCGGCGGAAAACGTCAGGCTTTCAAGAAACACCGCCACGGAAAGACCCATGAGAAATGTGCCCAAATACAATGGGTTGCGACACATCGAATAAGGGCCTTCGCAAATCAGGCTCTCCGTTTTTCGACCGCCGATGTACAGCGTCGACCACCAGCGAATCAGTGCACCGGCCAAAAACAACAGCCAGGCGATTTGATCAAACCCAAAATCCATCCAACTGCCTTGTAAGGTTGGCGGAGTCGAGAAGACAACCGCCACACAAACCGGCGCCAGAAGGAAGATGCCAATCCAACCGCGCGATCGAGCGGCCCAATCCTGAATGGCTATCCCGGTCGCGGTGCTCATTGGTTTCCTCGCGGTGAAAAATAAAAGAGGGCCGAGAATAGCCGCGGCGCATCCTAGCGTCAATAGACGCGCGAAGCACTTAAGTTCGGCAGGAAGAGAATCTCGTCGCCTGGAATAGCAATCGGCCCGTACGAAATGCGGAAAACAGGAAATCACATTAAGGATGCTTTAACTCCTGTAGCGGCCAAAATTGCCTTCTACCGCCGGCCACGATCTGCTACACTTCCCGCCCCGCTGCTAGCAACGAGCGCTTGGATGACCATCCGTGCGCGGCCGTTGCTAACATCCCAACGTAGTTGGGTCGGCAAATGGAATTGCCGCAGCCCGACGACTGACTCGAGCCGTCGCGACAAGGAGGTCGCCATCGTGCTGTCCCGCTGGCCCATCCGCAACAAGCTGCTCCTGGGCATCGCCCTGCTGGTGATCATTCTTTCCACGATCTCCACCAGCAGTTTCCAAGGCACGTACTCATACCGCGGCCTGGTGCGCAGCCTCAGCAGTCGCGCCACGGAATTACCCCCCGCCATCAAGCTTTCCCAGCGCATCGCCGATCTGCGCGTGACGCTCGCCGATTTGGACGACGTGGGCCTCTACCCGCAGTGGCATTCCCCAACGCCGGTCGGTCAGCAATTGGAATCCACGTTTCAAATGCAACTGTCCGACGTCCAGGACGCCGCCGACAACTATGCCGCCGCCCTGGCCGTGCACGAACATGCCGAATCGCAAATCGGCGACCCGCAGCAGGAACGCAAGATCATCAACGACATCGAGCAGTCGCTGGCCAACGTCACTCAGGCCACCTCCGAAACTGATTGGTATCTTGAGTCGCCGCGCACCAAAGACCTCAGCCTGAAGCTGGAGGAACTGCAGCGCCTGGTCGCGGCGCTACCTATCAATTTGCAACGCCACATGCAAACCCTGGCCGGCGACATGCGCTCTCGATACCGCGCTTGGATCATCCTCACGTGGATCTGCTCCGCGGCCGCCGCCATTTTACTGCTGGTGTTCATCTCGCTGTGCTACCGTTGGATCTTCCGCCCGTTGGGATTGCTGGTCAAAGGTTCCCGCCAGGTGGCCGCCGGCGATTTCAACTATCGCATTGAATTGGGCACCCACGATGAAATCGGCGAACTGGCCGCGGCCATGAACGACATGACGGAGCGCTTCTGCGCCATCCGCGACGATCTTGATAAGCAGGTCCAGGTGCGCACCAAGCAAGTGGTGCGCAGCGAACAATTGGCCAGCGTCGGCTTTTTGGCCGCGGGCGTGGCCCACGAAATCAACAACCCGTTGGCTTCCATCGCTCTGTGCGCCGAGTCGCTGGAAAGCCGCCTGCAGGAGATGTGTCCCAGCGACAGCGAGCACGCGGAAGTCGTCAGCCGCTACCTGCGGATGATTCAGACGGAAGCTTTCCGCTGCAAGGAAATCACCGAGAAACTGCTGGATTTCTCCCGCATGGGCGAAGTCCGCCGCACCAGCGCCGACCTCCGCGAGCTGATCCAAGGCGTGATCGACATGGTCCGCCACTTGGGCAAATATCAAAACCGAAATATCGAATTTTCCGCCGGCGATTCGGTCATCGCCCCCGTCAACGGCCAGGAAATCAAGCAAGTGGTGCTCAACCTGGTGACCAACGCGCTGGATAGCCTCGATCCCGGCGGCACGCTGACCATTGAATTGGTGCGCAAACCGAATTTCGCCGAACTGATCTTCACCGACAACGGCTGCGGCATGACCGAAGAAGTGCTCCGCCATCTATTCGAGCCCTTCTTCACCCGCAAGCGCGGCGGCCAAGGCACTGGGCTGGGCCTGTCGATCACGTACCGCATCATCAGCGACCACGGCGGCCACATCGAAGCCGCCAGCGCAGGCCCCGGCCGCGGCTCACAGTTCTACGTGACGCTGCCCCTGGCCGAAACCAATCCAAACGCTAACCTCGCCGAGAAGGAGACTAGCCATCGCTACCAAGCCGCGTAAACGATTGAAATTGCTGTTCGCCGACGATGAAAAATCGCTCCAGGAACTGATGCGAATCGAGCTGGATCGCATGGGGCACGAAGTCACCGTTTGCCCCGACGGACTGACCGCAGTCGCCGCGCTGGAGCGCAATACGTACGACTGCATCATCGTCGATCTCGATATGCCCGGCCTCACCGGCGTGCAGGTGATCGGCAAGTGCAAAGAACTTTCGCCCGACACTGAGGCCGTCGTGCTCACCGGCAAATCGTCGCTGGATACAGCGGTAGCCGCGCTGCGCCACGGGGCATTTGATTATCTGACCAAGCCGACGAAGCTCGTCGAAATCGAAGCCCTGTTGAACCGGGTAACTCAAAAGCGCGAACTTACCCAGAAATGCCGCGCGCTTCAGCGCCGCCTGCAAAGCGTCGAAGGACCGCCGCAACTGGTGGGTGAATCCGCCGGCATCCACCGAGTGAAACAACTCATCGCCAAAGTGGCGCCGACCGAATCCACCGTGCTGATCACTGGCGAAACCGGCGCCGGCAAGGAACTGGTCGCCCGAGGCGTGCACGATCAAAGCAGCCGCGCCGACAAACCTTTCGTGGCCATCAACTGCGGCGCTCTGCCGGAAAGCCTGATCGAAAGCGAACTCTTCGGACATCGCAAAGGCAGTTTCACCGGCGCCGACGAACATCGAGTGGGCCTGTTCGAAGTCGCCGACGGCGGCACGTTGTTCCTGGATGAAATCGGCGAATTGCCGAAGGCCATGCAGGCGAAATTGCTGCGCGTGCTGGAAAGCGGTGAGATTCGCCGCGTCGGCGAGAATGAATCGCTGCACGTCGACGTGCGCGTCGTTTGTGCCACGCACCGCCGCCTGGAAGAAATGGTCGAAGCGGGCGATTTCCGCCAGGACCTGATGTTCCGCGTGAACACGTTCGAAATCCACCTGCCCCCCTTGCGCGATCGGCTCGACGACGTGCCTCAACTGGCGCAACATTTGCTCAAGCGCTTCCGCGGCAGTCTTCGCGCAAATGACAAGGGCTTCACTCCCGAAGCGATGGAGAAGCTCCAAAATCACGACTGGCCCGGCAACGTGCGCGAGCTGGCCAACGTGATCGAGCACGCTTCGATTCTCTGCGACGAACTACCGATCGGCCTGGAGCATCTGCCCGACCGGTTCGGCGCGCGGCGGCTGCGGATCGACCCTGCCGCCACTTCGCAAGTCGTCGGCCCGATCACGCTGCGCGATCTGGAAATGCAAGCGATCTACCAATCGCTGGAGCGCAACGGCGGCAACAAGCCAAAAACCGCCGAAGAATTAGGCATCAGCCTGAAAACGCTTTACAACAAGCTAAACCAGAGCCAAAACCTGGAACGCACGGCTTAGATTCTTATTCCACGGGTCGGCCCAACTCGCGCAGCAAGTCGAGCGTGTAGATGCCGGTGCCGTGGCCGTCGCTGAATTCGATCGAGTAGGCGTAATTGCCCACCGGCTCCATTTTCGAAACCGTCAGCGGCTGCGCTTCCGCGGCCGACAGCACCGGCAGCAAATTCGCCGGCGCCGGAGGCTGCGAGCGTTTCTCCCGGCAGGTGGCACAGGGGCACGCATCGCGCAATTCGCGAAACGAATACTCTCGCCGCGCCCCATCGCTCCACTCAATGACAATCGCCTTGTCGCCGGAGCGCGCCAACTTAGTTGGGGTAGAATTCATGCCTACTCACTTACTCACCTGCTCACTCTTTCGTCCGTCCACAAACCGCTTTCCCTTCCCTTCAAACCGCGGCAGTGTCCCCAGCGGCACGGTTTCCACCTCGACCCTCAATCCCAGCCGCAATTTGATTTCTTTCGCAATCCGCTCCGGCTGCTGCATTCGGTCTTCGACTTCGATTTTGATCCGGTTCATCTCGGAAACTTTGTAGACCGTCGCCCGATACTCCACCACTTCCGGGAAGCTGTGCATGATGTGGTCGATGCTGGAGGGGAAGACATTCACGCCGCGGACCACGAGCATGTCATCGTTTCGCCCCAACACGCCGCCTTCGAGCATTACAAACCGATTTTCTCCAGAATGGTTCCACCTGGGCCGCACCACGTCGCCGGTGCGATATCGAATGATCGGGCAACCGGGGCGTCCCAATGTCGTGATCACCAACTCCGCCTCCTCTCCCTCTTTGGCCGCGGCGCCGCTGGAGAGCGACAAGAATTCGGCGATAAACTCCGATTCGATCACGTGCAGTCCGGTGCCATCGGAATTGCCGAATCCCCACGGCCCTGCTTCCGTCGAGCCGCTGTGATCGTGCACCTTGGCTTTCCACATTTGTTCCAACTTGCCGCGGATCCCGGGCACCGATCCGCCCGGTTCCCCGGCGACCAGCAGCGTTCGCACGCCAAGCTGTCCCACGTCGATGTGGTGTTCCACGGCGATCTCGGTCATGTGCAGCGCATAGCTGGGAGTGCAGCAGATGACCGCCGGGTGCTGCCCGCGCACTAATTCCAAACGTTGCGGCGAAGTCATTCCGCCGGCGGCGATCGCGAGCGCTCCGCGATTGGTCAGCGCCTCGTAGGCGCTCCAGAATCCGAGGTGCGGCCCGAACGAAAACGCCATCAGTGCCCGATCTCCCGCCTTCACGCCCGCCGCATCCAGGACGTATTCCCAGCAACCCACCACCCAGCGCCAATCTTCCGCCGTGTCGAGCACGACCATTGGCCGCCCGCTGGTGCCGGAGGTCTGATGAAATCGCGAATAGCGCTCGACCGGCCAGGTGTGATGATTGGCCAAGCCGCTGGACCTGGGCGATCCGACCAATTCTTCCTTGAACGTAAACGGCCACTCCGCCAGTTCCGCGAGCGACTTTAGCGGCCGCTTCACCCGCGCAAGCTTTTGCGCATAGAACTTATTGTGAGGCAGCGCTTGATCCAGCATCGCATTAAAGCGCGAACCTGATGGCGCTCCAATTCGCCGCGATCCAGCCCTATCAACCGGCGGCGCTCCTCAGCGGTAGTTGCAACACTGTTAGGCATCAAGGAATTGTACCCACCACAGTGGCGAATGTTTATCCCATTCCGCGGCTCCCCATTCCCCATTCCGCATGGACGGATAGAATCTGTTTACTTCCCCGCCACATTCGGAGCCGCCGATGATCGTAGCCACACTGGGCCGTCTTGCCGCCGGCGAAAGTCTTTCCCGAGACGAAACCACCGCTACCATCGACGCAGTGATGGAAGGTGAGGTATCGGAGGAGCAAATCGCGCTTTTGCTCACGGCCTTGCACGTCAAAGGCGAAACGGTGGAAGAAATCGCCGGCGCCGCCGCCAGCCTGCGCAAGCACATGACGCCGATTCACACCCGGCATTCCAACGTGATCGACACCTGCGGCACCGGAGGCGGCAACTCGAAGCTATTCAACATCAGCACGACGGCCGCGCTGGTCATCGCGGCAGCCGGGGTGCCCGTGGCCAAGCACGGAAATCGCAAGGTGACCAGCCGCAGCGGTTCGGCGGATGTGCTCTCCGCGCTGGGGGTGAACATCGGCGCCGAAATTCCCACCGTCGAGCGCTGTCTCGACGAACTGGGAATCTGCTTCTGTTTCGCCCCGCTGATGCATCCGGCGATGAAGCGTGTCGCCGAGGTCCGCGCGCGCTTGGGCATGCAAACCATCTTCAATCTTTTGGGCCCGCTCTCGAATCCCGCCAGCGCGCCGTTCCAGCTATTGGGTGTGGCGCGCCCCGAGCTGCGCGAGACGCTGGCCCGGGCACTGGCGCTCTTGGGCACCCAGCGCGCGGTGGTTGTCAACGCCGAGGGAAATCTGGGCGAAGTCACGATCGCCGGCGCAACCAATGCGACCGAAGTTACCACCACCGGCCGATTGATCGAACATCGCTGGACTCCGGCCGATTTCGGCCTGACCGACGCCTACTCGCTCGCCGCGCTAGCGATCGAAAATGCCGAGCAAAGCGCCGCTCTCATTCGCAAACTGCTGGCGGGCGAAACGGGCCCCGCCTGCGACATCGTCGTCGCCAACGCCGCCGCCGCGTTGTGGATCGCCGGGCGCGTCGCGTCTCTTCGCGAAGGAGCGAAGTTGGCCCAACAGGCAATCGCCGGCGGCGCCGCCGCAGAACTCCTCGCCCGACTTGTCGAAATGACGAACGCCAAGCGATGAATGCCGATGCCAAACAGCGCGATCCCGTCTGCGGGATGAATGTTGATCCAGCCAAGGCCGCTGGCCAATTCGAATATCAAGGCCAGACGTATTACTTCTGCAGCACGGGCTGTCTGAAAAAATTCCAGGCCAATCCAGGCGCATATCTTCAGCCGAAAGAGTCCCCGCCAGCGCTGGTAACCCTCGGCAGCGTTGCCGCACCCCCTCATCCCTCGCCCCTCGCCTCTCGTCCCTCGCCCCTCGCCTCTCATCCCTCCTCCTACACCTGCCCCATGCACCCGGAGATTGTGCGCGACGGGCCGGGCACTTGCCCGATCTGCGGCATGGCGCTGGAACCGAAAACAATCACGGCCGACGAGCAACAAAATCCCGAATTGGCCGACATGTCGCGCCGTTTCTGGATCAGCCTCGTGCTCAGCTTGCCGCTTTTAGCAATCGCGATGCTCGACATGCTTCCCGGCATGCCCGTGGCGCACTTGCTTGGCGCGGCAATGCCATGGATTCAATTCGCTTTGGCAACGCCTGTCGTGGTGTGGTGCGGTTGGCCGATTTTCCAGCGTTTTTGGCAATCGATCGTCCATCACTCGCCGAACATGTTCACGCTGATCGCCGTCGGCACGGGCGCGGCATATTGCTTCAGCGTCGTCGCCACGATCTGGCCGGGAATTTTTCCCGATTCGATGCGGACCCACGGCGGGACGGTCGGCGTCTATTTCGAATCGGCCGCCGTGATCGTCACGCTCGTCTTGCTGGGACAAGTGCTGGAGTTGCGGGCTCGCGGCCAAACTTCCAGCGCCATTCGCGCGCTCTTGGGGCTGGCGCCGAAGACGGCCCGGCGCATTGCGGACGATGGCGGCGAACACGATGTGCCACTGGAGCAGGTGCAAGTCGGCAATCGTCTCCGCGTGCGCCCCGGCGAGAAAGTGCCCGTCGACGGCGTTGTGCTCGAAGGGTCCACAAGCATCGACGAATCGATGATCACCGGTGAATCGATTCCTGTTGAAAAGCAGACGGGCGACCGGGTGACCGGCGGCACGATCAACGGCACGGGCTCGCTCGTGATCGAAGCGCAGCGCGTCGGCAGCGACACACTGCTTGCTCAAATCGTCCGCATGGTTAGCGAGGCTCAGCGCAGCCGCGCTCCGATTCAGCGACTGGCGGACGTGGTGGCCGCCTGGTTCGTGCCCGCGGTCATCGTGGTTGCCGTGATCACCTTCATTGTCTGGCTGACGATTGGCCCCGAACCGCGGTTGGCGTACGCGCTGGTCAACAGCGTGGCGGTGTTGATCATCGCCTGTCCCTGCGCCTGGGATTGGCCACGCCGATGTCGATCATGGTCGGCACCGGCCGCGGCGCAAGCGCCGGCGTGCTCGTGAAAAATGCAGAAGTACTTGAAGTGATGGAAAAAGTCGACACGTTGGTGGTCGACAAAACCGGCACGCTCACGGAAGGCAAGCCAAAATTGATTTCTATCGAGCCGTTTAGCCGCGACGCGGCCGCGGAGCGCGCGGATCAGCCGGCCGAACAAAACATTCTTCGTCTTGCGGCCGCCTTGGAGCGCGCCAGCGAGCACCCGCTGGCCGCCGCCATCGTCGCTGCCGCAAAACAAAAGCAGATCGATTTGCCGAAGGTTGATAGTTTCCGTTCCCTCACGGGCCAAGGAGTCGCCGGCCGAATCAACGATCACGAAGTCGCGCTGGGCAACACAAAACTCTTCGAGAATCTAAAAATCTCGCTGCTGCCGGAAATGCAAACTCGCGCCGAACAGTTGCGCAAAGAAGGGCAAACCGTCATGTTCGTCGCCATCGACGGCCGGCCCGCCGGACTTCTCGGCGTAGCCGACCCGATCAAATCGAGCACGCCGGAAGCGATCAAACTTCTGCATGCCGACGGCATTAAGATCGTGATGCTCACTGGCGACAACAAAACCACCGCGGCGGCGGTGGCCTCGAAACTTGGCATCGACGAAGTTCAAGCGGACGTCGCGCCTGCCGATAAGGGAAACGTCGTCAAGCAGCTTCAGACCCAAGGGCACGTCGTGGCGATGGCCGGCGATGGAATCAATGATGCTCCGGCGCTGGCGCAGCGCACGTGGGCATCGCCATGGGCACGGGCGCCGACGTGGCGATGGAAAGCGCCGGCATGACGCTGGTCAAAGGCGATTTGCGCGGAATCGCCAAAGCCCGCAGGCTCAGCCGCGGCGTGATGCGCAACATCCGCCAGAACTTGTTCTTTGCGTTTATCTACAACGCGCTGGGCGTGCCGGTGGCCGCGGGCGTGCTGTATCCGCTATTCGGCCTGCTGTTGAGCCCCATGATTGCCGCGGCCGCGATGAGCTTCAGCAGCGTGTCGGTCATTAGCAATGCCCTGCGATTGCGCCGTTTGGAGCTGTAGCGCGAACCGACGAGGACCGCACGCCATAGCTTGCGAATCTGCCGTAACGCCGCGGCTTGTGTAGATTGGCCGCCGGACTGGCTGCGATTAGGTTTTCCTGTGCATTACGCTTTAGCGTCTCAAGCGCCACTGCGCCACGACCGATCCTTTGATCGGAAGCGCCGATCTCCAGGCTGCCTGGCGTCGTGCTGTCATTGCCAGCGTTTCGCTGCTGAAAGGGTTCGTTATGTCTTCTGCGCTCTGTGCTCGCATGGTCACGCACATGGTCGAGTCCGTGCGTCAAACGCCCAGCGACGCCGAACCCTTTCCGCACATCATCGTCCGCAATTTCTTCCCGGCCGACGTCTACGACGATCTGCTGAGCTTGCTTCCCGACGAGGACCAATACGAATCGTTCGGCTATGGCAGGCATCACGCGGCCAATGGCCAAAGCACGCGGCGGCGCTTCCAAATGACCAACGCCTGGCTTAACCGACTCTCCGGCTCGCAGCGCGCATTCTGGTACGCCGTGCGCCAGGCCTTGGGGGCGATTCAACTCAAACGTGCCGTGTACGCGAAGCTCAGTCCCGGACTGGCATTCCGCTTCAAAATTTCAGAGTCGGACGTGAACAAAATCCCCGGCTATGCCTTGCCCGAGTTGTTCCGCGAGCTGTCCAGCTATCGGATCGCTCCGCATCCCGATACGCGCCGCAAAGTGGCCACCATGCAAATCAGCTTGCCGAGCGACGAGTCGCAGCGCCACTTGGGCACGCAGTTCTATCGCCGCAGCTTAAACCCGTTGCACTTGTTCCGCGAGCCGCGCAGGATTCGACGTGGTTAAATCCACGCCGTATCTGCCCAACACGGCCTATTCGTTCAGCGTGCTCAACCAATTCTCGTGGAAAAGCTGGCACGGGCGTTCGACGTTGCCGCAGGGTTGCGGAGTGCGCAACAGCATTCTGAACATCTGGTATCTGCAGCCGGCCGACGGGAATCAAGATCTCTTGAGGCCGGCGCCAATGTCGGCGCCAATGCCGCGCGCGCCGCTGCCTGACAACGCTGGGTGGCCGGGGCTGGACCGAAGGGAAGCCCCGGGGGGAATCTAGTCCCCGGCGCCGACAAATGCCGCGGCGACTGACGGCTGCGCTTTCAGCACTGATGCGGTTGCCGCCGGTCGAAGCATGGCCATTCGTGCCTGCCACGATATGCCCATTGGCGTGCCCGTTGCCGTTGCCATTGGTCGACCCATTGTGACCGTTGAGCACGACGACCGCCGTGTGGCCGTTGAGCGTCATGACCGACGATTCGGCGTGGCCATTGAGCGCAACCGCCAGGGTTTCCGGCGCATCGACGAGCGCCGGAATCGTAATCGGCTCGTCGTTGAACTGCGGCTTCGGCGCCGTCGCCAGCGCTTCGCACAGGCAAACCTGCCGCGCCGTTTTGTGGGTCGCCAAATATTTCCGCACGTAATCCACGGTTTCATCCACGGTATCGGCTTGCAGCAGCACGAGGTCGCCCGGCGAGAGTGTGCTCAGCACCGCGTCGATCGCTTTGACCGCGCCGAAAATCTCTTCGACCTGCGTCACGCGGTCGCCCTGAATCAAGCCTTCCTGGAATCGCCGCATGATTTCGCCCGGCTGACGTCCGCGCACATAATGATCTTCGTACAACACGACCCGATCGAACGCTTCGCCCAGCAACTCGCCTTGGCGAATCATGTCCACGTCGCGCCGATCGCCGGCCGCCGTGTAGACGGCAATCCGTCGCTCGTGCGGAAATTGTTTCAGGGCGTCGATCATCGCCGCCAGCGAGGAAACGTTGTGGCCGTAATCCACGACCACCGCCGCGCCGTTGACCTCCAGCAAATTGAACCGCCCCGGCACGTGGTCGATGTCGGCGGCAAACGATTCCAAGCCAGCCCGTATCGTTTCAAGATCGAGTCCCAAGCTCCATGCGGCGCCGACGGCAGCCAGCGTGTTTTCGACCTGGAAGCCGATGCGGCCGCGATGCGTGAGCGGAACCTCGTCAACCGACGTGAGCGTGGTTTCCCGATTTCCTTCGGCCAGCACAATCGCACTGTCTCGCACGAACACGGCGCGACCGCCGGTGGCGCGATGCGCTACAATGACCTGGTTTTCCGGATCCAGCGCGAAATACATCACGCTGCCCGGACAGAATTTCGCCATTTCCACAACCAGCGGATCGGCCGCGTTGAGCACGGCCGTCCCCTGTTTGGAAACCGCCTCCACTGGCACCCGTTTCACGCGGGCGAGCCTGTCGAGCGTTTCGATGTCGTTCAGCCCCAAGTGATCGCCTTCGCCGATATTAGTGACCACGGCCACGTCGCAGCGGTCGAAGGCCAGGCCGGCTCGCAGAATGCCGCCGCGCGCCGTTTCAAACACGCCGGCCTCGACGGTCGGATTCATCAGCAGCTTTCGCGCGCTTTGCGGACCGCTGCAGTCGCCGCTTTCCAATCGGCGGTCGTCGATGAAGATTCCCTCGGTGCAAGTCATGCCCACCTTGCGCCCGGTTTGGCGAATGATGTGCGATATAAACCTCGTAGTGGTCGTCTTGCCGTTCACGCCCGTCACTGCGACCGTTGGAATTCGACCGTCGGCCCCGTCGGCAAACATGGTCGACACGATCGCCTCGCCCACCGGCCGTGCCTGGCCGCTGGAGGGTTGCAAGTGCATTCGCAATCCCGGTGCGGCGTTGACCTCTACAATCACGCCCCCTTGCGCTTCCAACGGGCGGCGAATGTCTTCGCACACGACGTCCACTCCGGCAACGTCCAATCCGACCATCCGCGCGGCTTCAATCGCCCGCGCCGCCACAGCCGGATGAACCTGCTCGGTGATGTCCGCCGCGGTTCCGCCGGTGCTCAGGTTGGCGTTCCGCCGAATCAGCACCACCTGGCCCGTGGGCGGCACTGAATCGACGGTGTAACCTTGCTCGGCAATCACGCCCAGCGACACGGTATCAAGCGGAATCTTGCTCAAGCACGTGGCGTGATCCTCGCCGCGCCGCGGATCGGCGTTCACTTCGTCCACCAATTGCGTGATGGTGTGCACGCCGTCACCGACCACTTCCGCCGATTTCCTTTGCGCCGCGGCAATCAGCTTTCCGCCGATGATCAATAGCCGATAATCGCCGCCATTGGCGTGCTTCTCGACGATGATGCTTGCCCCTTGCTCGCGCACCGCCACATAGGCCGCCAACACTTGCTCGCGGGTGCGCAAATTCGTCGCCACCCCGCGCCCCTGATTGCCGTATTGCGGCTTCACCACCACCGGCAAACCAATCTCGGTCGCAGCCTGCCATGCTTCGTCGGCGCTTTCCACCGGCCGGCCTGCCGGCACGGGCACGCCAATCGAATCAAGCAGACTGCGAGTTAATTCTTTATCTTGCGCGATCATTTCGGCCATTGCCGTGGTGCGATCGGTCTCCGAAGCGACGATCCGCCTTTGCTTCGCGCCCCAGCCGAACTGAATCAGGCTGCCGTCGTTCAAGCGACGATAGGGAATGCCGCGCACTGCGCCGCCGCCACAATGGCGCCGGTGCTTGGCCCCAAACGCGAATTTTCGTACAGCGAGCGGAGCCGCTTCACGGTTTCCGCCACGTCGAACGGTTGATCGTTCACCGCCGCCAGGCACAAATCGCGCCCCGCTTCCAACGCCGCGCGGCACAAGGCTTCGTCGTGATGCTCGATGGCAACTTTGTAGACGCCGTCTTCATTGGATTCGCGTGTGCGGCCGAATCCGCAATCGCTGCCTGCCAACGTCTGCAGCTCCAGCACCACGTGTTCCAGGATATGGGCCAGATACGTGCCGCGTCGCAGCCGTTCGAAAAATCCGCCGCGTTCGCCGATGCTGCAGCGATGCTCGATCATCGAGGGGAGCCAGGCCTTCAACCGATCGTTGAAGCCGGGCAGTTCGTCGCTAGCGCGGTCCTTGAGCGCACCCAGGTCCACCCAGGCCTCAAGTACAGGGAAGTCCGCCCATATGTTGGGTCCCCGCAGCGAAAGCACTTTCCTAATTTCCATAGCTAGTTCAAAATTCTCTGCGTACTTATTCCGCAGCCGATGCCTGGGATTGAAGTGGGGTGAGAGCCGCTTATCCGCCCCGGCAAGCGAAAATGCAGCCCTAATTCATTTTATCTCGAAGCGTCAAAGTTTTGTTCGTGCCAGGTGCCGACTGGTGATTTGCTGCAACGTTGTTCGCTCGTCACAACCGCTACCCGTCACACCGGCTCTTGGACTTGCGCCACGCCTTACGGTCGCGGCGCGGCCCAAAGCGACCGAACCAACTCAACGTTTATCCTCAAATGCCTCTGTCCTTCGCGCCTGCTGAAGCGCTTTTTCTGCAAAACTGGGTGGGAACTGACGACTAGGATTCATTCCCTCTTACTTCAACCTCCGTGCCATGGGTCGACATCCAACCTGGCGTTCCTTGGGGGGGGAGGAATCGGATGATTCCAAGTCGAACGCTGATAGGTGGGTTCAATCGATTGGCGCCGACAAACTTTTTTGGAGGGCCTCCGCTGGGGATCCGGTATCTCGAGAAGATGTAGCGATTATGACTGCGCTGCGCCATCCGTCCGGCGGCGCTTCCTATAATGTAAGTACGACAATCGACTCGGTACGTCACAGCCCCCGGCAAGGACCGACAAACCACGTTCTTTAAGGACTTACGTCTTGCCTCATTTGTCCATTTCACGCTGTTAGCTTGAAACCATGATAGGCAAATCCCCCCAGGTTTCTAGCCATCCGACCCCTTTTGGCCCTCTTTTTCTCGGCCGCCGTCCACCGACTTCGCACTCAACTCCTTATCATTTTCCCCTTTAGCCGCTCTCGGTCGGCGGGTGTCCGCTAAAGTATCCTTTTAAGTCCACCCCGGTCTCGCTTTTGCTTCACTTCGATCTCCATGCATTGACTAACGCAAACCGCGGGCCAACACCTCGGATAACGGTTGGCGACGGCCGGCAAACTCATCGCCACCGGCGGCCTTCAAGGTTTCCTCCGCCGTTGCGTAATGAATAATATCGTCTCCACTTCTTCGACGGAGTTAGCTTTGGATTTCACGGCCGAACCTTGGAAATCGCTGCCCGAATCGTGGCGGGGCCACCTGGCGAAACAGCTTTCCGCCGACGAAACGCTCGTCGGTTGGTTCCAGCCAGATCTCGATTCCAAACTCAAATTCGCTGACGGCCTGGTTGCATTGACCGATCGCCACATCCTTGCCTCCGACGGCAAATCGAGCGGCTCGCCCGGCCGCAGTCCGGCGCCATCATCCAACGGCCAGCCCGACGATTGGCAAAGTTTCCCGTTGTCCGACGAGCTGCAGGTTCGCATCACAGAACAATCGGGCGTCGGCAAACTTGAATTGCTGAATGCAACCTCGCGGCTGGCCTGCTGGCGATACACTCCGGCGGCCAGCGCGGCCGCCCGCCGCTTTGAAGCGCGCTGGACGGCGCAGCGCCGGCGCGCTGGTTGCGCGCCGCAGCGCATGGCGACCGTCTGCCCAAGTTGCGGCGAAGTGATCACCAGCATCGACGGCGTTTGCACGGCGTGCGCCCCGGTCGCGCCGCCGCAGCCCGTCTCGTCGCTGTTGCGGCTGCTGGTGTTTGCGAAATCCCGTGCCGGCATGATGGTGCTGGGACTGCTGCTCACCATCGCCGGCAACTTCGTCGGACTGATGCCCGCCTACCTTACCGGCCCACTGATCGACAACGTGCTGGTCCCCTGGCAGGAAGGCCAACCGATCCTCGGCCATTCGGCTTACTTTTATTTGGCCCTGATGATCGGCGCTGCGCTGGTCGCCTGGCAACTCAACTGGGCACGGCTATTTGTCACCTCCTGGGTCAGCGAGTACATCGCCGCCGACCTGCGCGGGAGGACCTACGAGCACCTGCAAAGCCTGTCGCTGGAATTCTTCGGCGGCAAACGCACCGGCGATTTAATGTCGCGCATCGATAACGACAGCGACCGCATTTGTGTGTTCCTCTCGGTGACGCTGGTTGATTTCGTCAACGACCTGGTGATGGTCGCGATCACCGCGGTTTTGCTGCTGTACAAAGATGCCCGGCTGGCGATTTGCACCCTGGCTCCATTTCCGATCATCTTTTGGCTGGTCTACGTGGTCAAACAAAAGCTGCGCCACGGATTTAACCAGTCGGCTGTGGCCACCGGTCAAATTTCCAGCGTGCTGGCCGACACCATTCCCGGCATCAGAGTCGTCAAAGCCTTTTCCCAGGAAACCCGCGAAGTCGACCGCTTCCAGCGCGCCAATCGCCACCTGTTGGCGGTGAACAACCGCTTGAATGTGATTTGGTCGTTCTTTGGACCGCTGGTTTCGCTGCTCACCGACCTTGGAATCGTGTGCGTGTGGGTGTTCGGCGTGTGGCTTGTTTACAGCACCGCGACGGGCGAGGCAACCGTCCTGAAAGTCGGCACGCTGTTCGTGTTTTCCGCGCTAATGAATAAGTTCTACGGCCGCATGGAAACGATGATCCGCATCGTTTACGGCACGCAGCGCGCGGCCGCCAGCGCCCACCGCATCTTCGAAATTCTCGATCGAGTGCCCACCGTTCCCGAACCGGTTCATCCAGTGCACCCCGGCCGCTTGAAGGGCGTCTGGAACTGCGCGGCGTGCGATTCAAATACGGCACCCGCGAAGTGCTGCATGGAATCAATCTAAACATCGAATCCGGCGAGATGATCGGCCTGGTCGGCCCCAGCGGCGCCGGCAAGAGCACGCTAATCAATCTGATCTGCCGCTTCTTCGACGTCGCCGACGGCGCGATTCTGGCCGACGGCGCCGACATCCGCTCGTTCCCCGTGCAGGAATACCGCAAGAACATCGGCATCGTGCTGCAAGATCCGTTCTTGTTTTATGGCACCGTGGCGGAGAACATCGCCTACGGCCGCCCCCACGCCACCCGGCAGGAAATTGTCGAGGCCGCTCGAGCCGCCCATGCCCATGAATTCATCTTGCAATTGACCGACGGCTACGATTCGCTGGTCGGCGAGCGCGGCCAATCCCTCTCCGGCGGCGAACGCCAACGCATCTCGATCGCGCGGGCACTATTGATCGACCCGCGCATCCTGATCCTGGACGAAGCCACCTCGTCGGTCGACACCGAAACCGAGCGTGAAATCCAATCGGCCCTGGAAAACCTGATCCGCGGCCGCACGACGATCGCCATCGCCCACCGCCTAAGCACCCTGCGCCGCGCCGATCGCCTGGTCGTCGTCCAGCGCGGCCAAATCGTCGAAACCGGCAAACACGCCGACCTCTTGCGCGAATCCGGGGCCTACGCCCGGTTGCACAAAGCCCAGATGGAAATGTCCCAAGGCATCGGCATTTAACCGTTTAGCCGCGACGCGGTAGCGGAGCGCGTAATATGCAAAATCGAATCGCCACTACCGATTTTCGCCTGGAGCGCGATGATTTTGGCCATCTGGTGCTGATCGACGGGGGCGGCAATCGCCACGAGGGGATCGTTCCGATCCGCGCATTTCCGATCTCCGACCCGCAGCATGGCCTGTCGCTAACCAGTGCCGACGGCCGTGAACTCGCCTGGATCGACGATCTCAACGCTCTGCCCGCCGAAAGCCTCGCGATGATCGAAGCCGAATTGGCCGAGCGCGAGTTTGTGCCGCAGATCACGCGCATCAACCGCGTGTCGCTGCAAACCGAGCCCTGCCAGTGGGAAGTCGAAACGGACCGCGGCCCAACTCGCTTCGTGCTGAAAACCGACGGCGACGTCCGCCGCCTCGACAATCGCCGCGCCATGGTCATCGACGCGCACGGCATCCACTACCTAATTTCCGACACCGAAGCGCTGGACCGCCACACCCGCCGCATTCTCGAGCGGTATCTGTAAATTGCCCGACCGTGTCGGTCGGGGATACGGCCGCCTGTCGGCTGCTACTTTACTTGCAGCATCCGTTCCAGCGCCACCAGCGCATGATGCGCGATCTCTGGCTCCACTTTGATCACGTTCACCGGCGTGCCTTGGGCCAGGTTTTCCAGCGCCCAACAGAGATGCGCCAGATCGATGCGATACATCGTCGCGCACATGCACACCACCGGCGAAAGAAAGTGGATTTCCTGTTCGGGATGCTGGTGCTTTAGCCGGTTGACCAGGTGCAATTCGGTGCCGATGGCCCATTTCGTCCCGGCCGGCGCCTCTTCGACCGTGCGGATGATCTTGCTCGTGCTGCCGCTCAGTTCGCTCTTATCCACCACTTCCATGGGGCATTCCGGATGCACCAGCACCTTGATGCCTGAATATTTCGCCCGAAACGCATCGACGTGCTCGGGCCGAAACATCGCATGCACGCTGCAATGCCCTTGCCACAGGAGCACCTTGGCGTTTTCAATCGCTTGCCGCGTGTTTCCGCCCAACGGCTCGGCATGCGGATTCCAGAGCGCCATTTCCGCCAGCGGAATGCCCATCGCCTTGGCCGTGTTTCGTCCCAGATGCTGATCGGGGAAGAACAGCACTCGTTTGGTGCGCTTAAAGGCCCACTGCAATACGGCGGCCGCGTTGCTGGAGGTACAGACAATTCCGCCGTGCCGCCCGCAGAACGCTTTCAAGTTCGCCGCCGAGTTGATATACGTCACCGGCGTGATGTCGCCCGTGTCGATTACTTCGGCGAGCTCTTGCCAGCAGCTTTCCACTTGATCGATCGCCGCCATGTCGGCCATCGAGCAGCCGGCGGCCATGTCGGGCAGCACCACGGTGACGCGCTGGCCGCCGCGTTCGGCCAACTTGTCCGGCCGGTTGGCGACGATGTCAGCCGTCTCCGCCATGAAATGCACGCCGCAAAAAGCGATGTAGCGGCAATCCTTGCTATCCGCCGCCATGCGGCTCAATTGGTAGCTATCGCCTTGGAGATCGGATAGCGCGATCACCTCGTCCTGCTGATAGTGATGGCCCAGGATTAACAGCCGCGAGCCCATCTCCGCGCGCACCGCGTTAATCCGCTGCGTAAGCTCATCGTTCGACAAGCCCCGATAGGGCTTGAATTCCAGCGGCGCGAGAGTGGCTGTGCCAGTTGTCATCGTGTAACTAATTATAGAGTTCGCCGCGGCGCACGACGACTAACCCACCTGACATTTACCGGCCACGACGGCTAGAATCTATGGGGTTCCCATTGCTTTTCTGCCATTGCGTTCTGCATTCAGTGTGCCGCCATGCTTTACCTCAACCACTGGCTTACGGTGAAAGACCCCGCCACAGTCGACCAGGTGCGCAGCCTGCTGGCCGAGGCCGCGCGCCTTTCGCGGCAAGAGCCCGGCTGCCAGCGGTTTGAAGTTTATCAATCGAACAACGATCCCACCCGATTCCTGCTGCAAGAGCATTGGCAATCGCAAGCCGCCGTCGACAAGCACCGGACCGCCCAAGCGTATACCACCATTTACCAGCCGCAAGTGATGCCGCTCGTGAACCGCGAACCTCACCCCTCGACGCTGGTGTCGGAACTCTAGATCAGACAACAGACCTGAGACATTAGACATTCTCCCGTGATCCTGATCATCGATAATTACGACTCCTTCACCTACAACCTGGTGCAGCGCATCGGCGAGATCGATCCGGCGCTCGACGTGCGGGTGTTCCGCAACGATCAGATCACGCTGGAGGAAATCGAACGCCTGGGGCCCTCGCACTTGATCATCTCCCCCGGCCCCTGCACCCCCAGCGAAGCCGGCATTTCTTGCGCTGCGGTCACCAAATTCTCCGGCCGGCTGCCGATCCTCGGCGTGTGCCTGGGGCATCAGGCCATCGGCCAGGCGACCGGCGGCAAAATCGTTCGCGCCAAACGCCTCATGCACGGCAAAGTTGACCGCATCCACCACAACAACAAAGATCTGTTCGAGGGATTGCCCAACCCGCTGGAAGCCACGCGCTACCACAGCTTGGTGATCCAGCCCGACACACTTTCGCCCGATTACGAGGTAACCGCCTGGGCGGAAGCGCCGGACGGGGGCCGCGAAATCATGGCCGTCCGCCACAAGCAACATCCCACATTCGGCCTGCAGTTCCATCCCGAAAGTTTTCTGACCCTAAGCGGCGTCGATATTCTCCGTCATTTTTTGGAAGTGCCGTCTCCGCTTGCGGTATAGCATGCGAACTCTATGCTCTCCGTTTCCGAAGCTCTCGCGCAAGTTCTCCAGCACGCAAAACCGCTGTCGCCGACGGAAACAGCGCTGGCCAACGCCACCGGCCTGATTCTCGCCGAAGACATCGCCAGCGACGTCGACAGCCCGCCCCACGACAAATCGATCGTCGATGGCTACGCCGTGCGCAGCGCGGATCTGAAAGACGGCCGGGCGGAACTGAAATTGCTGGAAGAAATTGTCGCCGGGGCTGTTCCCACGCGCGCGGTTACCGCGGGCAACGCTTCACGCATCATGACCGGCGCCCCCATGCCCGACGGCGCGGATTCCGTCGTGATGATCGAGCGCACCGAATTTACCCCCCTCTCCTCTGGGAGAGGGGTCGGGGGTGAGGGTGCCCTCGGCGCCGTCCGCATCCATGACGAACGATTCCGAGCAGGCCAAAACCTCATGCGCCGTGGCGTATCGCTGCGCAAGGGCGACGTCGTTCTCAATAGCGGCGCGGTGCTGGGTCCTGCTGAAATCGGCCTGTTGGCCGAGGTCGGCCGCGCGCGAGTGCGCGCCATCGGGCCGATTCTCGTCGGGATTCTTTCCACCGGCAACGAACTGGTGCCTGCGCACGAAATCCCCGGCCCCGGCCAGATTCGCAATTCCAACGGCCCCTTGCTAACTTCCGCCTGCCGCCGCGTCGGCGCGGTGCCGATCGACCTGGGCATTGGCCGCGACGACGCCGACCAACTGCGCCAACTGATCACCGCCGCTTTGGAGTGCGACATCGTGGTGATCTCCGGCGGCGTGTCGGCCGGCGTGCTGGACCTGGTTCCTGGCGTGCTAGCCGAACTTGGCGTCCGCCAGGTGTTCCACAAAATCAATCTGAAACCGGGCAAGCCGCTCTGGTTCGGCGTGCACGAAGCGGACCCGCGCCGCTCGCTGGTCTTCGCCCTGCCCGGCAATCCGGTCAGCACCTTGGTCTGCTTCACGCTATTCGTGAAGCCGGCGATTCTCCGGATGCTTGGTCGACCTTCGGATCAATCCTATTTGGTTCTCAACGCGCAGTTCGCGCGCGATTTTGCGCATCGCGGCGACCGGCCCACCTACCACCCCGCTGTGCTGATCGCTTCCGATGCGGGCGCCACGATCAATCCAACGCCGTGGCAAGGCTCGGCCGATCTGCGCGGACTGATCGCCGCCAACGCCTTGGCAATTTTTCCAGCCGGCGACCACAGCTATCGGGCGGGAGACGTGATCGAAGCAATGCCGATGCTGTGATCGCGTCCGGGCCGCCGCATCCTCGCAGCAGATTCGCTCTGGCTTCAATCGCCACTGCGCTCTACGCTATCGCGCATGGCATCCTCGATTGCTGATCCAAAAAGTCGCGGGCGCAGCCGACCCGGAACTGTTCCGGCGCCGCAGCGCACTATGCTCGACCGCCTGGAATCCACGCTCTGGGCTCGGGCTGCTCGGCAGTTTGCTAGTCTATGCTTCCTTGCCGCCGCTAGATTTATGGCCGCTGGCGTGGATCGCGCCTGCGCCGTGGCTCCTGCTCGTTCGTCAGCCTGAGCTAACAGGTCGCCGACCGTATCGGGCGCTGTGGCTGGCCGGGTTCGTCTTTTGGCTGGCAGCGATTCAATGGCTGCGCCTGCCGCATTGGACAACGTATTTCGGCTGGTTGGCGCTGTCATTCTATCTGGCGTTTTATCTGCCGGTGTTCGTGGCGCGTAGCGCGTGTCGCGGTGCAGCAATTCAACATCTCCATCGTCCTTGCCGCGCCCGTTGTCTGGACTGGCTTGGAACTGGCCCGCGGCCATCTACTCAGCGGCTTCACGATGGCGAGCCTTTCGCACACGCAAGTCCACTGGCCGGTCGTTCTGCAAGCCGCCGATATCTTCGGCGACTACGCCATCAGCGGATTGGTCGTGTTTGTCGCTGCCTGCGTGGCGCGGATGATTCCCTGGCGCGGCGAGCGATTGGCGTTGTGGCCTGTTGCGCCGCTTGCATTGGTCATGGCAATGACAATTTGGTACGGCCAAACGCGCCTGTCCGGCGGGCACACGCGTCCCGGCCCGACCGTCGCATTGATTCAAGGCTCCATCGACGTCGAACTCAAGGCCGACGAATCGCAACTCAACCATGTGCTCGATGAATATCTGCAGCTCACGAAGACCGCGCTCGTGCAGCCGAAAAAGCTCGACCTGCTGGTCTGGCCGGAGACGATGTTCCGCTATCCGCTGCTCACGTTTGCGGCCGACTTCAAACCGCCGGCCGATTGGACCATGTCGCCGGAGGAGCGGGCCAAGCTCAGCCTGAAAAACCTGACCGACCTGCAAAACCTTTTCCGCTTGCAGGTGGAAAACGCGCACCAGTGGCCATTGCCCCCGCCGCTGCTTTTGGGCATCGATGCCGCTTATTACACGAACCAGGGGTATGAGGTTTTCAACAGCGCGCTATTTGTCGATCCGCAGGGCGCGCCGATGGCGCGGTACGACAAAATGCACCCCGTGATGTTCGGCGAATACATCCCGCTAGCCGACTACTTCCCATTCCTGTACCGCATCACGCCCTTGACCGGCGGTTTGACCGCGGGCCGCGAAGCCGTTTCGCAAAAGATCGGCGACGTGCGCTACGCCCCCAACATTTGCTACGAAACGGTCATCCCGCATCTGATCCGCCGGCAGGTGCTCTCGCTGCGCACAAAGGTGAAGAGCCCGACGTGCTGGTGAATTTGACCAACGACGGGTGGTTCCGCGGCTCCAGCGAGCTCGACATGCACCTGGCCTGCGGCGCGCTGCGCGCGATCGAAATGCGCAAGCCCCTGGTGATCGCGGCCAACACGGGCTTCTCGGCCTCGATCTCCAGCGACGGCCGCATCGTGGAGCAAGGCAAACGCCGCGCGCCGGATGTTCTCATTGCCGAAGTGCAACTCGACACCCGCCACAGCTTTTATTTGGACCACGGCGACTGGTTTTCGGGAATCTGCCTGGCGGCATGCGGCGTTCTTGTAATCGCGGGGGTCTGGAGCCGCCGGCCGCGCGCCACCGACGATTGACCTCGGACGGCTGGAAAAGTAGGCCGAATATTCGGTACGCCGGGCGCTCCCGAAGGTCCCCAAGCTACCGATCTTACGCCGATTCGATTGACCCCTCTTTTCACCGTAACTATACTGAAACTGTCACGTTCGGGAGCTTATCTCCTGGCAGGTTAGGAACTTTCGTCCCAGCCGACCGGCGCGGAGGCACTGCGACGGCAGGGGTAGATTGTCGCCCGGCTCGTCGTCCCGCATTCGCGCCACTGGATGTCGCCTGAGATCAGCGTGGGACACGCATGCCGCGGCCAAATTTTCGCGCCACTGCCCCCCGCCGCGGCGTGAGGAGAGGTACATGAACTTAATCGGCAAAATCTTCATCGTGCTCATTTTCGTTATGAGCCTGATGTTCGCCACCTTTTCCATCATGGTGTACACCACGCATGTGAATTGGCGCCAGGAAATCGTTCGCACTCCGTCCGAAACGCGCGGCACGCAGCAGCCCGGCTACAAGTATCAGCTCGAGCAAGCTCGCGCGGAAAGCGCCCGGCTGAACGACGAGATTAGCTCGCTCAACACGCAACTCAATGCCGAAAAGGCCGCCAAAATTCAAGCCCTGGCCAAAAGCGAAGCCACGATTCAGGCCCTGAGCGCCGAAAAGAAGACCGCTGACGATCAGCTCAAGGCCAAGGAAACTGAACTGGCCGCGAACACCGAAACCTTGCGGGCCACTCAGGCCAATTTGTCGAACCTGACTGGCGAAGTGAAAAAGCTCCGCGACGAGGTTGCCGACGCCCAGCGTGAAACCGACGAGCAAATCAAAAAGGCTACCAGCCTGACCGATAAATTGGCGATCGCCACCGGCCAACTTGCCGTGCTAAAAGAACGCAACGAACAGTTGGCCATCGACGTCACCAAGGCAAAGCAACTTTTGCCTAAAGGCGTGACGCTCGAAATGCCCATTGATGCCAGCACCGTCAAAGTTTCCGGCCAGATCGCCGCCGTCTCGCGCACCAAAGTCGAACTTTCCATCGGTTCCGACGACGGCGTGCGCGTGGGCCAGGATCTCGATATCTATCGCGGCGATAAATACGTCGGCCGCGTGAAGATCATCGACGTCCGGCCCGACAACTCCGTCGGAAGCATCCTGACCGAATACCAGCAACTTCCCATCCAGCGGGGCGACAATGTCGCAAGCAACCTTAAGTGAAGACGATCGTGGCGTGTACTTGCCGAAGCAGTCGGCAAATATCTACACGATGCTGTTGATCCTCACGTTCCTGGCCATCACCATTGGCTGCCTGTTTTTGTATTTAGAGATGCGCGAATACGGCATGAGCATCAAGGTCTCCGGCGATGCCAAGGTGCCCCCGCCCCCGCCGCCGAAGGAAGCTCCTGAACCGGAGCCGGTCGCGACCCCTGAAAACCCCAACGGCTACAATTTCCGCCTCCACGAACCGATCGCGCATTGGTCCCCCTTCGATCCAATCAAGTTTGCTTTGAATGTTTAGCCCCGGCCCCTAGGCTGGGCACGTCGCTCGGAGTGCGACGTACCACCGAATAACCTTTAACTGCGAGCAAGGATGCTCTCCCGTCTCTCCGCACTGCTGCGTTGCGATCTGGCCATCGACCTGGGCACCGCCGCCACGCGCATGGCCCTGCCCGGCCAGGGCATCGTGCTCGACGAGCCGTCCGTCGTCGCCGTCGCGCGCACCAACAATCGCATCCTCTCCGGCGGCTGCGCCGTGGGCCATCTCGCGCCAGATGTCGGGCCGCACTCCTGAATCGGTCAGCGTCGTTCGGCCGCTGGCCGCCGGCGTGATTACCGACTTCCAACTCTGCGAGGCGATGCTGCGCTATTTCCTGCGCAAAGTGCGGCCGGTGCGCTTCGGCCTGCGTCCGCGCTTGCTGATGGCCGCCCCCAGTGGGCTTACGCCCGTCGAAAAGCGCGCTTTGCTCACCAGCGCCCATCGCGCCGGGGCCGGCCAGGTGCTCCTGATCAGCGTCGCCCAAGCCGCGGCGATTGGCGTTGGCCTGCCCGTCGCCGAGCCGGTGGCCAGCATGGTCATCGATATCGGCGCCGGCGCAACCGAAGTCGCCGTGATTAGCCTTGGCGACGTGGTCGCACGCCATGCGGTGCGCGTCGGCGGCGACCAGATGGATCAAGCCGTCGTGGAATACCTGCGCCGTGAGTGCGGCCTGCGCATCGGCCTCTCGACCGCGGAACAACTCCGCATTGAACTTGGCTGCAACCCAGCAACAGAAACCCAGACGCCCAGTCACTCAGACATTCCTGCTTGCCCCTCCGACGTTCGCGGCATCGACGTCACGTCCGGCCTGCCGCGGCGGATCGAAATCGGCGTGCCCGAGATGACCCAGGCGTTGGCCGACCCGCTGGAGCGCATCGTGGATTGCATCCGCGCCACGCTCGATCAGTGCAGCCCCGATCTCGTGGCCGACCTCGTAGATCGGGGCGTCGTGCTCTGCGGCGGCGGCGCGCTGTTGCGCGGACTGGATCGTTGGCTCTTCGCGCGCACCGGCCTGCCGGCCCGCGTCGCCCCCGATGCGCAAACCGCCGTCGTGCAAGGCACGCTCACTTGCCTGGAACATCTCGACACGTGGCACAGTCTGGTGGAGCGCACTGATGGCGAACTTTGATCGCTCTCGAGCGAAGTGGCGATTCAGTTCGTCCGCATTGCTGCTGGCCGGGGTGCTGATGGCCGCCATGGGCCTCTCGTTTCTGCCGCCGAATCTTGTCCAATCGCTCCGCGCCGCCTGGCGCGAAACCCTCCTCCCAACACAACGCACGGTGATCGCTGCTTCAAATGTGGCCACCGTCGCCTGGGCAAAGCTGTCTTTCGCCCGCAATACGCTCCCCGATGATCAATCCCGACAGAAAATCGCCGAGTTGTCCGATCAGCTCGACCGATTGAAAACCCAATTGTTGCTGCAAGGCGCCACGGCCGACTCGCCGGGAAGCACCGGCGATGACGAGGCCGCGCCGCTCTTGCGTCCTCAACTGATTCCCGCGCACGTGCTGGGCCAGCAAGCCCAAGCATTTCTGCTGGCGCACGATCTGCTGGATGTCGGTCGTTCCCAAGGCGCGGCGCCCAACGCGCTGGTGATCGACGACGCGCCGCCGCTTGTGGATCAAGGCCGCGATGCTTCCATCCAAGCCGGCAGGCTGGTGCTGGCCGGCAATCGAGTGTGGGGCAAAGTGGCGGAGGTTGGCCCGCACACGTGCACCGTTCGGCGGATCACGGATTCCAGCTACCGCGACCTGGTGCAGTTGGCCACGCCCCGCGATGGCCGCCTCCAATTTTCGGTGCGCGGCGTCCTGGTCGGCGCCGGCCAGCATCTGTGCAAAATCGAATTGGTCAGCGCCACGGAACCCGTCGCCATGGGCGATCTGGTATTCACCGCCGACGACGGCGTTCTTAGCTCGCCGCTGTTGTATGGCAAAATCGTGCGCGTCGACCGCAAGCCTGGCGATCCGCACTGGCAAATCTGGATGGAACCGGCCGTGAAACCGACTTCGCCGCCGGCGCGCGTCGCCGTTTTGAAAATCGAACTCAACCCGGCGCGCGTCGCCGACGCAGCCACCGCCAACCACTAGTCGATCGATGTCGCCTTTATTCCTAATTCCTTTGATTTATCTCGCCAGTGCCTTGCAGACGTTGCAGGCGCCGCAATGGCAGATCGCCGGCGTGGGGCCCGACCTGATCGCCCTAACCGGCTTCACGTGGCTGGCCCTTTCAAAAAATCGATACAGCTTCGCCATCGTTGCCTTGGTCGGACTCGCCGCCGATTTCAATTCTCCCGCGCCGCTGGGATTGAGCTTGGCTGTGTACGCGATTGTCGCATATTTGCTGACTCGCCTCCGCTCGCGAATCCATTTGGACCACTTTGCCGGCCAGCTCGGCGTCATTTTCTTGGGCAGTCGCGGGCACCTGCCTGGTGCAAAGTGTTATGTTGCGAATCCTTCGGCAATCCGCGCTGCCCTGGCTGATGCTTTTGCCGCGGTCGTTATTAGTCGGTTTCTACACTGCCGGCCTGGCGATCCCGATTCTGATGCTGGCCGGCTGGCTGCGAACTCCGTCTCACACGATCGAGTTGGGCGGCGGCTGACGACTCCCCGTTCCCCACTCCCATTCCCCGCTTCCCATTTGCGATCCCAATCTCTCAACCGCCGCCTCCGCTGGCTTTTTGCCGCCTTCGTGGCGCTGTCGGTCACGGTCTACGGCCGGCTGATCGCGCTGGAATCTGCGCGATGGCCATGACTACCGCGCGGTTGCAGCGGAGCCGATCGTTCGCCGTCATCGGCCGCCGGCCATGCGCGGACGCATCCTGGCGCACGACGGCACCGTGTTGGCCTGCGATGAAGCACTGATGTCGCTGGCGGTCCAATACCGCTGGCTGGAAGAGCCGGCGGATCCGCGCTGGCTGCGCCAAATGGCCCGCTCGCAGCTTCCCGCCGCGCAGCGCCGCAGCTCCAAAGCCATCGCCGCCAAACAATCACAAATTCTCGCCCAGCGCCGCCAGCTCGCCCAACATCTCGCCGCCCTGTGCGGCCTGACCGATGAGCAGTGGCAAGCCCGTTGTCGCCAAATTCAAAAGCGGGTCGAAATGATTTCCGCGGGGGTGAATGCGCGCCGGTCCGATCAGGCCGAAACCCAGCGCCAGGCCGACGATGATCTTTGCGACGATCTGTCTCTGCCCGCGCTGGTGGGCCACAGCATTGTCGAGGCGCTGTTCGACCTGGGCAATCCGCCGCCGGCGCCCGCGTCACCGTCGTGGAAGAGCTCGATCAACACGTGGTCTATAGCGGCCTGCCGCTGGAATCGGTCGTCGAAATCGAAACGCATCCTGCGCAATACCCCGGCGTGAAACTGCTGCCGACCTACCGCCGCGTGTATCCTGAAGGACCGCTGGCCGCCCACGTGCTGGGATACCTGGGGGCCGTGCGTCCGGACGAAATCAGCAAATCCGCCGCCGCGGACGACAATGATTCCTACCAGAGCGACGATCTTGTCGGCCGTTCGGGCATCGAGCGGCAATACGAATCGTTGCTGCGCAGCCATCGTGGCCTGATCGTCGATCGGCTCGACGCCCGCGGCCAGGCGATCACGTCGACCACCGTTCGCGAACCGGCCCCGGGCCGCGACGTGGTGCTCACCATCGACCCGGCGCTCGAGCGCTCTGCGCAATCGCTATTGGATCAAGCGCTGGCCCGACGCCTGCCCAGCGGGGATGATGCGCTGGACCAATCATGCGGCGGCGCAGTGCTTGTCATCGATGTGCATACCGGCGCCGTGCTCGCCGCGGCTTCGGGCCCGCGATTCGACCCGAATTGCTTCGCCAGCAGCGATTCTCCACAGGTGCAGCGATTGCTCTCCGACGCCGCCCGTCCCTTATTGGATCGCACGATGCAAATGGCCCTCCCCCCTGGCTCGGTGTTCAAAATCATTTCCGCCTGCGCGCTCCTGGCCGGCGGCGTCGATCCGCGCGCTCCTGTCGATTGCCAAGGATATCTTCACCAGCCCGAAGCCCTGCGCTGCGCCGTGTTCCGCAAATACGGCATTGGCCACGGGCCGGTCACGCTGACCGAGGCGCTGGCCCGCAGTTGCAACGTGTACTTCTTCCATCACGCCGAGCAACTTGGCGCGGCGCCGCTGGTGGATTGGGCACAACGCATGGGGTTGGGCGCGGCGTGCGGGATCGATCTTCCCGGCGAAGCCGCCGGCGGGCTACCGCACGAGAACGCCTCGAATTCGCCACGACTCGATCCCCGCCCGCTGGCCATCGGCCAAGGCGCGATCACCGCCACGCCGCTGCAAATCGTTCGTCTGCTGGCCGCGGTCGCCAACGACGGCCAACTTGTCACGCCGCACATTGCCGAGCGCTGCGCACTTTCGTCCGATCGGCAATTTGACGATCCGATTCAAACTCCAACGCCGCGCGCCATTCCCAAGCTAACCGATCGAACCCTCGCCGCCATCCGAAAAGGCCTGCGCCAAGTCGTCGCCGATGATCAAGGCACCGCGCACGCCACGGTGGACACCAATGAAGTCGCCATCGCCGGCAAAACAGGCACGGCTGAAACCGGCGGCGGGCGGCCCGATCACGCCTGGTTCGCCGGCTACGCTCCGGCCGACGAACCGCGCGTCGCCTTCGTCGTGGTGCTGGAGCACGCCGGCGACGCCGCCATCTCCGTCGGGCCCGTGGCGAAATTGTTGGTCGAGCGCATGGATCAAATCGGCTACTTCTCGCGCTCCGTCGCTCGCCGATAGCATGGTTTTTCTCCGCGCGGCATGCTTAAATAGCACCGGGCCCAATTCCGTCCGAGTGCCGCGTCATGCCCGCCTTCCGCGCGATCATTTGCTGCGCCGCCATCGCTCAGATTTGCCTGTCGGCCGCCTGCGCGGACGACGGAGCGTTGCCGGAGCGCGAATCGCAATTCCGCGAAACGATCGTCCCGTTCGTCACCCAATACTGCGGCGATTGCCACAGCGGGCCCAAGGCCGAAAAAGGCCTGCGGCTGGCCGATTTTCATTCCGCCCGGTCGCTGACCGACGATCGCGGCGCGTGGAAAAAAGTGCTCGAAAAACTGCGTGCGCGCACCATGCCGCCCAAAGACGCTACCCGACCGTCTGCCGAACAGTACGCGAGCGTCGTGCAACTGCTGAGCGATGCATTGGCCGAATCCGCCAAAGGCGCGCCGCATGATCCCGGCCACGTCACCATGCGACGCCTCAATCGCGCGGAATACAACAACACGCTGCGCGATCTGCTGGGGATCGATTTCCATCCGGCGGACGATTTTCCCGCGGACGACGTCGGCTACGGCTTCGACAACAACGGCGACGTGCTGTCGCTGCCGCCGCTATTGATGGAAAAATACCTGGCCGCGGCGGAAAAAGGGGTCGGCCTTGCGCTGGAACGCGACCCCGCCCAATCTCCCCCGCTGCCGTATCAGAGGATTATGATCGCCGACCCGGCGCAATTGGGCCGCGTTGCGGCCTCGCGGCAAATCGTGCGCGGCTTCGCCGAGCGCGCCTTCCGCCGCCCCGTCGAGGAGGAGCAGCTCGATCGCCTGATGCAGCTCTTTACCGCCGCCGACCGCGCCGACCAACCCTTCGAACACAGCTTGCAAGGCGTCCTCACCGCAATCCTCGTCAGCCCGCGATTCCTGTTCCGCGTCGAGATCGATCCACAACCCGACGATCCAAATTCGCAGCGCCAACTCGACGAGTGGGAACTTGCCTCGCGTTTATCGTACTTCCTGTGGAGCAGCATGCCCGACGACGAGTTGTTCGATCTGGCACGACAGGGGCAACTGCGCACGGCTTGAGCCCCAAGTGCAGCGGATGTTGCACGATCCGAAATCCAAGGCACTGGTTGAAAACTTCGCCGATCAATGGCTGCAAACGCGCCGGCTTGAAAGCACATGGCCCGATGCGAAACTCTTTCCCGTGTGGAATGGGGAACTGCGCAGCGCGATGCACCAGGAAGCGCTCGCGCTGTTTGCCTACATCATGACGGAAGATCGCAGTCTGCTGGAGTTCATCGCGCCGCACTACACATTCCTGAACGGGCGCCTGGCCGAATTCTATGGCATCGACGGCGTTAAGGGGGAACAGTTCCGCCGCGTCGATCTGCCCGACGACAGCCCGCGCGGCGGAGTAATCACGCTGGCCGCTGTGCTGACGGTCACGTCGAACCCCAACCGCACTTCGCCGGTGAAGCGCGGCAAATGGATTCTGGAAAACATCCTTGGCACACCTCCGCCGCCGCCGCCCCCGGACGTGCCGGAGCTCGCCGAGCGCCACGGCGGCAAGCCGATCGCCACGGTGCGCGAGCAAATGGAGCTGCACCGCAGCGACGCGCGCTGCGCCAACTGCCATGCGCAAATGGACCCGCTGGGCTTCGGCCTGGAGAATTTCGACGCAATCGGCGCCTGGCGCGAGCGCGAAAATGCCCCGGCGAAGGACAGCAAGAAGACCGCGCCGAGCATAGCAGCCGAACCGCCGCGAATCGACGCCTCCGGCACACTCCCCGATGGCCGCACATTCAATGGTCCCGTGGAGCTGAAAAAAATCCTGCTCGACCAGCGCGATCAATTCTGCCGGGCATTCACGCAAAAAATGCTTACCTACGCCCTGGGGCGCGGCACGACCGAAGCCGACGATTCCGTGATCGACTCCATCGCCGATTCCGTCGCCCGCGACGATTACAAATTCTCGCGTGTCATTTCGGAAATCGTCACCAGCGCCCCGTTCCAAATGCGCCGCGGAGGAACCTCGCCATGACTTCGCGCATCTCCCGTCGAACCGTGCTTCGCGGCCTGGGCGCCGCCGTGGCGCTACCGATGTTTGAATGCATGTCGCCGCTGGCGTCGCTGGCCAACGCTGCCAGTCAAATCGGCGGGCCAACCTCCGCCCCCCGCCGCATGGCCTTCCTTTACGTTCCCAACGGCATTCACATGCCCGATTGGACACCGAAAAAGGAAGGCGCCGATTTCGAACTGCCGCCGACGCTGGCCGCCTTGCAGCCGTACAAAAACGACATGCTTGTCATCAGCGGGCTCACGCAAGCCTGGGCCCGCCCCAACGGCGACGGACCGGGCGACCATGCGCGCGCGATGGCCGTATATCTGACCGGCTGTCACGCCAAAAAGACCGAAGGGGCCGATATCCACTTGGGAATTTCAGTCGATCAGGTCGCCACGCAGCAGGTCGGCCTGGCCACGCGATTCCCATCACTTGAGTTGGGCTGTGAAGCCAGCAAGTCGGCGGGCAGTTGCGATAACGGCTACAGTTGCGCGTATCCGGCCAACCTGGCTTGGAAAACCGACCACACTCCCGTGGCCAAGGAAACCAATCCACGCCTGGTTTTCCAGCGACTGTTCGGCTCCGACGAAAACGAATCTCCCGCAGCGCGGCACGAGCGCCAACTGGCGCGCCGCAGCATTCTCGACTTCGTGCTCGACGACGCCCGCCGATTGAATGAAAAGCTCGGCACGGGCGACCGGCGCAAACTCGACGACTATTTGACTTCCGTCCGCGACATCGAACGCCGGCTCGATCGCGTGGAAACAGTCTCTCGCCAGATTCACGCCGAAGCACCGGCCGGCGTGCCCGAGAATTATCAAGATCATCTGCGCCTGATGGCCGACATGCTCGTGCTGGCATTCCAAACCGACAGCACCCGCATCGCCACGTTCGTGTTCGCCAACGAGGGGAACAATCGCCCTTACCCCTGGCTGGATATTTCCGAGGGCCATCACGATCTTTCGCATCATGAAGGCAAGGCGGAGAAGCAGGCCAAAATCGCCAAGATCAATCGCTTCCACGTCGATCAACTGGCATACCTGATCGACAAGCTCAAGAGCACGAAAGAAGGGGACGGCTCGCTGTTGGATTCCTGCATGATCAGCTATGGCAGCGGCATCAGCGACGGCAACGGCCACCTGCACCACAATCTGCCCACGCTGCTGTTCGGCCGGGGCGGCGGCTCGCTTTCGCCGGGCCGACATTTGCACTACCCGATCGAAACGCCGCTGAACAATCTCTGGCTGGCCATGCTCCAGCGCATGGGCGTCCGCGCCGAAAAACTCGGCGATTCCACCGCCCCGCTGCCTCATCTGGATGCTTGATCATCTCCTGCACTAAAATGGCAGTGAATGGACCCACCGCATTTGAATGGTAATTCTAATTCGCTGCATCTTCGCGGCCTTTCGTGGCCAGAATATCTGTTCGTTGTCGCTGTTGCGCTGGCGGTCACCGGCGCCGTTCTGAATTGCGCTTGGCTCTCTGAGGACAGTTTCATCACGTTGCGCTATGTCTGGAACACCGTGCATGGTTATGGGCCGGTTTTCAACGTCGGCGAGCACGTGCAAGGCTACACGCATCCCCTGTGGTTTGTGCTGTTGGTGCTGGGCAGCCTGATCTTTCCCAATCCCATATGGGTTGCCTACGGCTTTAGCTTTCTATTCACGTTCCTGACGGCGGCGTTTGTCGGCGTCGCCGTCATGCGCGCCGCTGCACGGTTTCTTCCGGGTGCCGCGGTTTTGGTTCTTACTGCATTGGTCTGGACCTTGAGCGATCCCTGGCGTTCGTTTCAAACCGGCGGCCTGGAAAATTCGCTTGCGAACATGATTATCGTGGGAATCGTCTGGGAAGTTTGGGCCCGTGCGGCATCGCGCCCCGGCAGGCTAATGCTGCTTTTGGGATTGGTCTGCCTTACGCGTCCCGATTTTCTGGTTTTAGTCACGCCGATCGCTGTTGTGTTGCTGGCGCGCGTCCGGTCGATCAAGCAATTCGGGGTGCTCTGCCTGGCATTAGTGCCGGTGCTGGCTTGGTTGATTTTCGCTCTGCTTTTTTACCACGATATTTTTCCGAACACGTTTTACGCCAAGGTTGGCATCTATCCGAATCTGGCCGTTGCAGTTTCGATCGGCTGGGCCTATATGACAGACTGGATTCATTTTGACAGCTTTGCGGCGGGAGCAACCGTGGTTTCGTTTGTGATCGCCACGCGGGGAGCTCGCACCGCGGAACGAATCGCTCTATTGGCCGGCATCGCGCTGTATTGGATTTGGATTCTTCAGGTTGGCGGGGATTTCATGCGCGGAAGATTGTTCGTCTCCCTCATCTCGGCCACGACGTTTGCAGGCGCCCTCGCCGTCACCGAGCAACTTCGAACTCCCAGCTTGGAAAAAGATCTCGTTCTGGCCGGAAGCGGTTGCCTCTTGCTTGCGATGTTTGCCGTGTGGCTGTTTGTTCCTGATTCGGTCGGCAACCCTTCGAACCTATTCGTCGTGAACGAACGACAGTTTTATCCCGGATATTCATTGAAGCACTACCTGGAAAATGGACGCCTCGATAATCCTGCCGTCAATTTGGATTTGGCGGAGCTTTTTCGCAACTATGCGCAGAAGTGCGGGCACCTTACCATCCACGTCTTGAATCCGGGCACTCTCGGTTATTTCGCCGGGCCCGACGTAACGCTGATCGATACGCTTGGTCTTACAGACGCATTCATCGCAAAACTGCCCAGCAAGTTCCTCGCCAGCCAGATTTCCAGACCTGGTCATCCCATAAAGTACATCCCACTGTCCTACCTCATAGAGCGCAAGGATCTTGGGCTCCTACCGAATTGGTGCGAGTTGCTCCAGCGCGGAGATTGCAGTCTGTCCAGCCAGGTCGAGAACCAGAAACATATGGGAAGCGATTTATATCTTCCGGATTGAACCGCGAGTCCAGCGCACTGGCAGCGAAATTTTCGTCCGCTTGCCGTTCCCACCACTTCTGCCCCGTGAACCGCAATTTCCTCCAACGTGTTTGGGGCTCCGCCACAACCCTTACGCTTCCGCTGCGCACATTCACCTGGGCAGATCTGCTCATCGTCGTAGCGCTGGCCGGAATGCTTTTCGGACTAGTTGATCTGGGCCGCGAATGGACCGGCGTCCATCGCCCCAGCGTCCAAATCGACCTCTCTCCCTGGGCCCTGCCCGAATACACGTTTTATTCACTCTCGCGCGGCCTGTTGGCCTACGGCATTTCGCTCTTGTTCACGCTGCTGTACGGTTATTGGGCCGCAAAAGATCTCGCCGCGCAGCGCATCCTCATCCCGATGCTCGACATACTGCAAAGCATTCCCGTTCTGGGCTTCATGCCCGGTTTGATTCTCGCGCTGGTGGCGCTGTTTCCGCACAGCAACATCGGGCTGGAATTGGCCGCCGTGATCATGATCTTCACCGGCCAGGCCTGGAACATGACGTTCAGCTACTATCATTCGCTGCGCTCCGTGCCGCTGGATATGCGCGAAGTGGCCACGGTCTATCGCTTCACCTGGTGGCAGCGCCTGCGCGAATTGGAACTCCCCTACGCCACCATCGGTTTGGTGTGGAACAGCATGATGAGCATGGCCGGCGGTTGGTTTTTCCTGATGATCAGCGAATCATTTCGCCTCGGCGATCAAGACTTTCGTCTTCCCGGCCTCGGTTCGTACATGACTGTGGCGGTCAAAGCCGGGCGCGTCGAGGCCATGCTGTGGGCCATCCTCGCCATGGTGCTGATGATCTTGGCGCTAGACCAACTGCTGTGGCGCCCCGTAATCGTTTGGGCCCAAAAATTTCGCGTCGAAGAAGGCGGCTACCAGGAAGCGATGACGTCCTGGTTTCTGAATCTCTTGAAACGCTCGCGCTTGCTCGATCGAATGCGCGGCCTGGTGCGCCGGACCCGCACCCGCATGGACGATCACACGCAACAGATCAAGCTCCGCCGGATGGAAGTGCTCAGGCACGAGACGGTTTCCACTCCCCCAGAAAATGGATCCGCCGGCCTCGCTGCATCGCGAATCTCGCTGACCCTGCTGGCAATCTTGTGGATTGTGTTGGCCTACGGCGCATGGAAGCTGTTGCTGCTGCTGTTTCAGGTTTCCATTCCACAATGGGGATCGCTGCTGGCCGTGGCTTTGCTCACTTTGTCGCGAGTGCTGGCCTCCACCGCCTTGGGCACACTCTGGGCGCTGCCCGCCGGACTGGCCATCGGACTCTCGCCGCGACTTTCGCGCATATTGCAACCTGTCGTGCAGGTTGTGGCCTCATTTCCGGCGCCGATGTTGTTCCCCCTGGCCATCGCCATTCTCCAGTGGGCCGGCGTATCGCTGGGCTGGGGAAGCATTTTACTGATGCTCTTGGGCACGCAGTGGTACATTCTGTTCAACGTGATCGCCGGCGCGATGGCCATTCCCGCCGATCTCAATGAAGCCGCGCAGCTACCGCATCCGCGGCTGGCAACTGTTCCGCACGCTCTACTTCCCAGCCATTTTCCCCTACCTCGTCACCGGCTGGGTCACCGCCGCCGGCGGTGCGTGGAACGCCAGCATTGTCGCCGAGTATGTGACGTTCAAAGATAAAATTCTCAGCGCCCATGGCCTGGGGGCCGAAATTAGCGCCGCCGCGGAGAGCAAGAATTTCCCGGTGTTAGCTGCCAGCATTCTGATCATGTCGCTCTTGGTCGTCGCCTTCAATCGCACCGTTTGGAAACGCTGCTACCATATAGCGGAAGTAAATTTTTCACTGAATAAATAGCCATGAGTTCTTCCGCCACTGCTACCGCGCTCTGCGAGGCCCGCCATGTCTCGCACGACTTCAAGCTGCCCAACGGCCAAACGCTGCGCGTATTGGAAGATGTGAGCTTGTCGATCGGCCCCGATGAAGTGGTGGCGCTGCTGGGACCCTCAGGCTGCGGAAAATCGACCATTCTCCGCATCCTCGCCGGACTCATCCGCCCGACGCGGGGCGAAGTGCTGTATCACGATCAGCCCATGCACGGCCTGAATCCCGGCGTCTCGATCGTCTTCCAAAGCTTCGCTCTGTATCCTTGGATGACCGTCCAGCAAAACATCCAAGCCGTGCTCCACGCCGCCGGTCTATCGAGCGACGAAGTTGCTGCTCGCACCGAGCGCGCCATCCGCATGGTCGGCTTAGCAGGTTTCGAAAGCGCCTATCCACGCGAGCTCTCCGGCGGCATGAAGCAGCGCGTGGGCACGGCCCGCGCCTTGGCCGTCGATCCTGAAATGCTGTTCATGGACGAACCCTTCAGCCAGGTCGACGCGCTCACGGCCGAAAGCTTGCGAGCCGAAATCCTCGACATCTGGGGATCCCAGGAGCGCAACCCATCGTCCATCGTCATGGTCAGTCACGACATCAAGGAAGTGGCCTACATGGCCGACCGCATCGTCATTCTCGGCGCAAATCCCGGCCTGGTGCGCACCATCGTGCGAAACGACCTGCCTCGGCCCCGCGACTACCGCTCGCCGGAGCTGCTCGCGCTGGTCGATCACCTGCACGAAATCATTACCGGCAGCGAACTACCTGATGTGCCCGAACCCGCCCCCGCCACCTTGGGCCAGTGCATACAGCCGTTGCCCCACGTCTCCACAAGCGAAGTCATCGGCCTGCTGGAATACCTCGACGCCCGGGGCGGCCGCCAAGATGTATTCCGCATCGCAGCGGACACCAACCAAGAGTTCGGCCGCGTGCTCGCTGTGGTCAAAGCGGCCGAGATGCTCGGTTTCGTCGATACCCCGAAGCAATTTGCCGTCCTGGAACCGGTTGGCAAGCAGTTCGTTCAGGCAGAAGCCCAGGGGCGGAAGGCCATCTGGCGCGAGCAACTGCTGAAGCTGCAACTGTTTAGAGCCGTTTACCAATTGCTTCAGGTGCAGCCGGACCACGAACTCGACGGCGACATCCTCAAGGAAACCATCATCATGCATGTGCCGCATGAGGATTTCGAAAAGGTGTTCAACACCTTCATTCGCTGGGGCCGCTTCGGCGAACTCTTCAAATACAGCCGAACTACGGATCGAATCTCTTTGCCATAGCCAACCTCTTTGGCTTCCACGGTTTAAGGGCCGCTGGCGACGGAATGTCAGCAATTTTCCAGTCAACGAAAGCCCCGCAATTTCACATTTTTCCCGATTGCAATTCTCCAGGGGGTTGCTTTACCACTTTTCATTTGTTCTAAGGGTGGCACGTTGGCCGTTAAAGATTACGCAGCTTCGCAGCTTTAGCGAAATGCATCTTTGCCGGCCGATCGCCCCGTGCTTGCACGGCGGCCCGGCGCCAGCCGGTCCCGATTGGTCCAGAAGGCCAGCCGGTTGCGTCTGACCCTTAGGCTTTTGTGAGTGGAGGATTGAACCATGAAGTTTGTGAAGATTGCTGTACTGGCTCTGACCCTGATCGGCGCCACCCTGCCAGAATTGGCTTCGGCCCGCTGCCATCACCGTCGCTGCCACGACTGCTGCTGCGAATCGTGCTGCAATAGCTGCAATTCGTGCGGCTCCAACTGTGGCTCCGGTTGCGGTGGTGGATGCGAAGCTGCTCCAGCCCCGGCACCGGCCAAGTAGTGGCCTGTAAGTAGAAGAGGAATCCAGCAGCAACAGCCACATCCTGCATGTCGGCTATTTTTGCTGACCGATACCTGCCCCGCGCTTGTCGAAAGGCCAGCGCGGGGCATCTTTTTGCGCCCTGCCTATTCTTGCGCTTCTGACGCCTGGCCTTCAGCCCCGGCGGAGTCGCTTTCCGCCTCCGATTTCCGACCTGCGACCACCTGATCTTCATTCGCCGACTCGGCCGGCTCTTCCTGCGCTCGATAAAACTGCATCAGATCGCTGAACGTGCGCAGCGGCTCTTTCCCTTCTTGCATCTCCTTGGTGATCGGAATCAACGGCTTCGGCTTCGACTTCGGTTGATAATGATGAGGCGCCCCGCCCTGCTTCCCGCGCTGCCGGCCGCGTGGCTTGCGACCCATGTGCGGCGGGCGAATCTCGCGTCGCTGGGGCGCGCCTTCAGCCGCACCGGTCGATAGCCCCGCCTCGCCAATCCCTGCAGCCGACTGTGCGGCGATCTGGTTGGCGCCCTCGCCGCCGGTCGCGCCTGTGCCCGCGGGCTGTGCCGTGCGTTGCCGCGGCGGCCGATCTCGGCGTGGCGGCCGATCCGCTCGTGGCCTTCGCCCCTCGCCCGGCGCCGCTTGCCTGGCGGGCTCGTGCCGCGGCGTGCCCGGCGCAATCATTGTCAGCGACACGCGCCGCCGCGTTTTGTCGATTTCCATTACCCACACTTTTACGATGTCGCCGACCGAGACCACCTCATGCGGGTCGCGCACAAAGCGATTGGCCAACTGACTCACGTGCACCAACCCGCTGTCGTGCAAACCGATATCCACAAATGCGCCGAAATCGACGACGTTCAGCACGCAACCCATCAGTTCCATGCCTGTCTGCAAGTCTTCCAACTTCAGCACGCCGCGCTTGAAAATCGGCGCGGGCAAATCTTCGCGCGGATCTCGCCCCGGCCGCGTTAGCTGCGCCAAAATATCGCGCAAGGTCATTTGCCCGGCTCGCAAATCCGTAGCGAGCTTTTCCGCCTGATCCTCGATTTCCGCCACGCGCTGCGCCACCGTCGCCGCCCGCTCTTTCAGCCGCAAATCCTCCGACGAATAGCCCAGCTTCTGCAGCACCCTCGCCGCCAGGTCGTAGCTTTCCGGATGAATCCAAGTGGCATCCAGCGGATTGTCCCCGTCGACAATCTTCAAAAACCCGGCCGCTTGCACGAAGGTCGCCTCGCCGAAACCCGGCACTTCCTTCAATTGTTCGCGATTGCGGAACGGCCCGTTGGCGCTGCGATGATCGTACAATCGCCGCGCCGTTAGTTGATTCAATCCGCTTACGTAGCGCAATAGTGCCGGGCTGGCGGTGTTCACATCCACGCCCACGTAATTCACGCACGATTCCACCACCGCATCCAGCGAGGTCCGCAAATGTTTGGCCTTCACGTCGTGCTGATACAACCCGACGCCCAGACTGCCCGGGTCGATTTTCACCAGTTCGCTGAGCGGGTCGAGCAGCCGGCGTCCAATGCTGATCGCGCTGCGCAACGTCGCATCGTGCTGCGGCAATTCTTCGCGACCAATCGGGCTGGTGGAATACACGCTGGCCCCGGCTTCGTTGACGATCACATACGCCACCCCGTCGTCCTTCAGTTCGTTGGTCAACAATTCGCCCAGCAATTCTTCCGTCTCGCGGCACGCGGTGCCATTGCCCACCGCAATCACCGGCAGACTATGCTGCTTGACCAACTCGACCAATTTCGCGCGCCCTTCCGTCCGCCGTTCTTGCTTGCCGACCAGATGGATAACAACCTGATCCAACAAATTCCCGAACTCGTCGAGCGCCGCCAGCTTGCAGCCGCTTTTGAACCCTGGATCGATCGCCAACACTCTCCGCCCGCGCACCGGCGGCAACAGCAGGAGATTCCGTAGATTCTTGGCGAAAACCGTCACGGCGTGCGCTTCGGCGGCCTCCGTCATTTCGCGGCGAATCTCCCGCTCCAAACTCGGCAGCACCAGCCGCACCAGCGTATCCCGGCGCAGCCCCGCAAGAATTCGGCATGCGGATGATCCGTCGGCGCCAACAGCGCCTCGGCCTCCTGCGCCATCGCCGCTTCATCCGCCTCGATCTTCACGCGCAGCATCTTGGCCCGCTCGCCGCGATTGATCGCCAACACCCGGTGCGGCGGAATTTTTCCCAGCGGCCCTTTGAACTCGAAATAATCGCGGAATTCCTTCCCCTGCTGATCGGCGATTTCCGTCTTGGCGCACACCAATTGGCCGGTTTTCTTCATGATCCGCCGCAGCCGGCCGCGCAAATCGGCCCGCTCGCTGAAGTCTTCCGCCAGAATGTGCCCCACGCCCAAGAGCACGTCGGCCACTGAATTCAGTTGCTTATCGGCATCGACGAACTCCGCGGCGCGCTTGTCCAAATCGGCCGCGGCCGGCGATCCCGCCAAAATCTCCGCCGCCAACGGCTCCAACTGCCGCTCGCGTGCCACGGTGGCCAGCGACTGCTTCTTGGGCTTGTAAGGCAGGTATAAATCTTCCAGCCGCTTGATGCTGTCGGACGAAGCGATAGCGCCGGCCAACTCCGGCGTCAGTTTCCCCTGGCTATCGATCGATCGCAGAATGGTCTGCTTCCGCTCCACCAACATCCGCACCCGGCCAACCTGATCTTGAATCTGCCGGATCTGCTCTTCGTCCAACCCGCCGGTTTGATCCTTGCGATACCGCGTAATGAACGGAATCGTGTTCCCGGCATCCAACAGCCGCACGACGCTTTCTACCTGCGCCAGCGGCAGCGATAGGCTATGGGCCACCGGCGCAAGATCAATAGTCGTGGTAAAACCCATGCAGCGGAGCCAAAAAGCCCCATCTCCATCAGAAGCGCCGGCCCGGCGCGCCGGAGATGTTCATCAGAATGTGTGCGCGAAAGTGGCCCACGAGGGCAAGGAAGTCGAAGCAGCGAATATAGTTGGCACGCGCAAATCGTTCCGCGCACGAATGTTACCACCAGCAGCAATCTAAACTCCCCCTCGCGCCATTGTCAAGCAGAACGAGCGATCAGTAGCGCAGCTCAAGACTTACACCGCGCTCGCGCGCAACAATCCAAGATTATCGAATTGAGACGTTTCAAAACCGATGTGCGTGAAGATAAAGTCGACAGCTCCTCTGGGGCGCCGATCCATCTCCATTCGCGCTCCGGCTTCCGACCCCCGACTTCCAATCCCGAATCCTTTACCCCCCAATCAGTCCTTCAGACCCGCAGGCGTTTAGTCATTTTCCGCGCCCACTGCCATGCTAGCACCACCAAAAAAAATCCGAATTCCCGGCGAAATTCCTCAAACCCGCACGCCCCGCCTTGCCGATAAACAGAAGTGCTAAAGCAGGGTGGGCCCCACAGGCATGCCGGACCACCGGATGCCAGCCCCACGTGTCAAGGATGACAAACATGTCTACGGCTCGCCGCCTCAAAGTGTATTACGGACCGGAATCGGAAACCGCCACCGTCTCGCAGCACAACAGCTCGCCGCAGACCGTCACCGTCTCGCTGGCCGAAGTGCTGCCCCTGCTGGCCGACGCCGTGAACAGCCGCCGCACCTGGCTGCGCGATTTCGCCAACGACGACATCACCATCTCCGCGGACCTGTACGAAGTGATCCTGGCCTACCAGCATCACCTCCGTCCCGGCGCCTGATCGGCGCGCCGCCATTTGCGATATTCCAACTGCCCCGCCCACCGCGGGGCATTTTTTTGCGCCCAGCCTAAGTGGAGCTGCGCCGACGCAGGTTGGCACGCCCTGACGATAGGAAAGGCGTGGTGTAGTGCTACACGCCCTGCGCAGACCTGGGGCGTGCCACCCTCTCCACCATTCTCTTTCATCGCTCATTGCTCAAAGTTCATCGTTTCCTCCCGCCCCCGCCCAAGCTAGACTTACTGCGGTGATCGAACCACCCAGAGCTACATCATGACTACGCCGAAGCCGCCGCGCCCGCCGACGCCCCCCGGCCATTGGTTTCTGGGCAACCTGCCCGATTTCCGGCGCGACATGCTCGGCTTCTTCACCCGCTGCAATCGCGAATATGGCGATCTGGTGGCGCTCCGCTTCGGCCATCGCCACGTCCACCTCGCCACGCATCCCGATTTCGTCGAGCAAATTCTCGTCACCGAATATCGCAACTTTGGCAAGAGCTACGTCTTCGAACTCCTGCGCCCCGTGCTGGGCAATGGCCTCGTGAACAGCGAAGGCGCCTTCTGGCTCCGCCAGCGCCGCCTGATGCAACCCGCCTTCAGCCGCGCAAGCGTCGCCAACTACGCCCCGGCAATTCTCGATTCCACCCGCCGGATGCTCGACGATTGGCGCAGCGGCGAAACCCGCGACCTGCACCGCGAAATGAATCGGCTGGCCCTGGCCATCGTCGGCAAAGCGTTGATGGACGTCGACCTGGGCAACGTCGGCGACGAAATCTCGCAACCGCTGGAAGAATCGTTCCACGACTTCAGCCACCGGTTCGAAAGCCTTTGGCACTTTCCGATGTGGGTCCCCACGCCGCGCAACCTGCGCGCCAAGCGCAACGTGCGCCTGCTCGATACAGTTGTCAACCGCATCATCCGCCAGCGCCGCGCTAGCGGCGGCGACCGCGGCGACCTGTTGTCCAAGCTCATCGCCGCCCGCGACGAAGAAGATCAAACCGGAATGACCGACCGCCAGCTCCGCGACGAAGTGATGACGCTCTTCCTGGCCGGCCATGAAACCACCGCCAACGCCCTAGCCTGGACCTGGTTTCTCCTCGCGAAAAACCCCGAGCCCGATGCGCGCCTCGCCGCCGAGCTGCAATCCGTGCTCGGCGATCGCCCGCCCACCGCCGCCGACCTGCCGCAGTTGCCCTACACCGAAGCCGTGGTGAAAGAGTCGATGCGACTGTTCCCGCCGGTCTTCGCCTTCAGCCGCCGCGTTCTGAACGACACCGTAATCGGCGGCTTCCACATCCCGGCGCGCACCGCCGTGATCATGAGCCAATGGGTCATCCACCGCGACCCGCGCTGGTGGCCTGAGGCCGATCAATTCAAACCGGAGCGCTGGCTCAGTGATCTCCCTCTCCCTCAGGGAGAGGGCCGGGGTGAGGGTGAACCGCCGCGCACCAATAACTCACCCATGCACGAACGATCTCCCTACGCCTACTTCCCCTTCGGCGCCGGACCGCGCGGCTGCATCGGCAATCAATTCGCCATGCTCGAAGCCACACTCGCCGTGGCCAGCATCGCGCGCAACTTCCGCTTCGAACTGATCGCGCCGGAAAAAGTCCGCCCCTGGCCCTCGGTGACTCTGCGTCCCGCCGGCGGCGGAATCCCCGCCGTTATCCACCGCCGCCAGCCTGCCGCCGCAGCGGTGGCCGCGGAAACACGGTCTATCTGAGCGCGACAATAGCGCGATATAATTTGTCGGCAGTTGGCACACCAATCTCCGCCAACCTGACTCCTGACCCCTGACTCCCGACCGCTGAAGCTAATGCCCGATAAACCCGCCCACAAACCCGACCCATCCGCGCATCCCGCCGACAGCGCAAACAAATCCAACCCCGCCGGCAACGGCCAGCCCGCGCAGCCCGCCGGCAACATCGCTGATCCCGCCGTTACCGCCGCCGCCGAAGCAGTCGCCCACGCGGCCAGCTCCATCGCCAAAGCCGCCGGCTCGGTCGCCGCGGCCGCTGCTCCCGGCGCGGAAGTCTCGCTCGATCGCCAGCGCATCAACGACCTGATCTCGCAAATCAAGGAATCGGCCGACAAGCTCGCCGCCGATCAACCCTCCCGCGGCGACCTGAAAATCCTCAGCCGCACGATGCGCGAGCTCCGCTACGCCTTCAAGGTTTTTTCCCCCTACCGCTCCCGCCGCAAAGTGACGGTCTTCGGCTCCGCCCGCACCCGCCCCGACAAAGAAACCTACAAGCAGGCCGTCGAGTTCGGCCGCAAAATGGCCGAGCAGGGCTGGCTGGTCGTCACCGGCGCCGCCAGCGGCATCATGGAAGCCGGCCACGTCGGCGCGGGCAGAGAAAATTCGATGGGCCTCAACATCATGCTCCCCTTCGAGCAATCGTCCAACCCCATCATCGCCGGCGATCCGAAGCTCGTGCACATGAAATACTTCTTCACGCGCAAACTAATGTTCGTGAAAGAATGCGATGCCGTGGCCCTGTTCCCCGGCGGCTTCGGCACGCTGGACGAAGGCCTGGAAGTGCTCACGCTCCTGCAAACCGGCAAGCGCGACATGGTCCCCATCGTCTTCATCGACGAACCCGGCGGGCAGTACTGGCAACCGCTGGTGCAATTCTTCAAAAACGAACTGCTCTCCCACGGCATGATCAACGAAGACGACCTGTCGCTCTACCGCGTGACCGACTCCGTCGAAGCCGCCGTCGAAGAAATCCTGCAGTTCTTCAAGGTGTACCACAGCATGCGGTACGTGAAAAATAAACTCGTCTTCCGCCTGCACGAACCAATCAGCGCCGAACTGTTGGCCGACATCAACGACGCCTTCCGCGACATTCTCACCGACGGCCAGTTCACCCAAGGCGAGGCCCTGCGCGAAGAAAAAGACGAACCCGCCCTGATCGCCCTGCCCCGTTTGATTTTCCACTTCAACCGCCGCAGCCTCGGCCGCTTGCGCCAGCTAATCGACACCCTCAACCGCGGCCGGGTGATTGCTCAATAGAGTCGGTCGTTAACTACAAAGTGCTTACGAAGCTGCTACGAATACGGCTTTATCGTGCTGCCGAAGCAAGAATGAAATAAACCCGAGGATGTCGACCGCGTCGTGTTCATCGATCGGCCACTGTAATGCTGGTTCATGCGCAGTCGGGTTTCGAACAGCACGCATTAGTCCTGCTGATAAGAACTTGATTCCATCCTGAACATTTCGATCTGTCTCTGATACACAAGCAGTCAACTTCAGAACTCCCGCACTTGGATCCCAAACGCTCATCATCAAGGATTCGCCATCCTTACAGCTTCTTGACTTTTCCTTTACAAGATTGTTGTAGACTTTCGCAGCCTCAAATACAGCGTGGAAGTAATTTCCTTGTCCATACAGTCGACGGCAGTGTTTTACAATCTCAGGATGTAAGCATAGACCGTCGAATTTCTTGAGAGCCTCCTCATCCGGCGTAGCGCCGTCCAGTCCGCACTCCTTTAGTATGCGCAGCACTCGTGCACGAAGGTCCCCATGCGGTGCCAACCTTTTTGCAAACATCGAAAGGTATTCTGTTCGTTCCGAACCCGTACATTGATGTCTGCCGAGCGACAGAATCCAATCGTAGATCAGCTGGGCACGTTGTGACGTGATGGAGTCATTCGGAAACGAATCTCGCCGAAACGGAAATATGGCTTGCCCGATTCGATTTATCTCATTTACGGAAGTGTCGTACTTAAGGACGTCGCCAATTTCAATCGCAATGAGACGAATATTCAGTTTTCGAGTGACAGTATCATTACTCATGATACACAATTCCTAATTCAGACTGTCCGATCATAGCTTCTATTTCGGCTTTCTCTTCGTGGCTTTACGTTTGGAATGTAATTTCTCAGACCGCCACTTCTTCATCTTCAGCCCAACATGCTCCACGAGCTCCATATGTATGCCGCACGCCCCTCCATTTAGTAGATCTGAAGCATTTACAAGCGCAGCTCTGAAATCTGGCATTACACTATCTTCCCGAACGAAGGCCTCAACAATCTCTTCGTTGTCATCCTTAATCGCCAAAACAACCTTTCCTCGTTGCCCATCTTTCTTTGCATTCATCTCTTCAACCAATTCATCGATTTCAACTTTACGGTAGCTGGACTTCTTTGCATCGCCACACGAATTTGACTGGGGGTATCTTGAAAACGTGCTCCCCGAATCATGTGCCTCGATAATTTCAATCGAAATGCGAAGTTCGTTCGGAGTTTTCCAAGTTCCGGCACTTAATCGATCCATGGCGGCGCGATTGACCGCAACTAATCGTTCGAATTCGTCAAGCAACAACCGCACACTGTGTATACGCGTAAGTGGTTTCCATTTGTTCCCAATTCTTATCTTGGGGTCGTGGGTATGTGGACCGTCCGCCGTGGGAAGTTTTAGAGCACGATGCATTGTTACAATCATCGACTTAAGAAACAGCTCGATCGAATGCCTATATAAGTAATTGATCGGCAAATGCAGATTGCCAAAGGCACTCTCGCCTTCCGCTGAGGTAAGCCGCTTCGCAGCTTCCCTGAAGGCGTCTCCCGTTGAGCTGCTGTTGAAAAACTGATCCATCGATTATGAAGGTCTCAACAGCCCGAGGAGGGCAAGGAGATCTTCAGGATGACGACGAAACGTAGGAAGCGGCACGGTCCGGAGCAGATTGTCAGAAAGCTGCGGGACGCCGATGCGATGCTGAACGCCGGGCAAGACCTAGCGGCGGTGTTGCAGGCCTTGGAGGTGAGCGAAGCGACGTACTTGCGTTGGCGGAACCAGTACGGCGGGATGAAGGCGGAGGAGGCCAAGCGGCTGAAGCAGTTGGAGGAGGAGAACAAGCGTTTGAAGCAACTGGTGGCCGACCTGTCGTTGGACAACCAGATGCTCAAACACATCACGGAGGGAAACTGGTAAGCCCTTGCCGGAAGCGCGTGGCGGCCTGTGAACTGCAAGCAGCGTTCCAGGTGTCCGAGCGAAGGGCGTGCGAGGTGTTGGATCAGCCGCGCAGCAGTCAGCGTTACCAGGCCCAACCGCGAGACGACGAGGCAGCTTTGACGCGGCGAATGCGGGAGTTGGTGTGCCAGCGACCGCGATTCGGTTATCGCCGGATCGGCGCCTTGCTGCGCGGGGAGGCTTGGCGCGCCAGCGACACGCGAGTCTATCGGCTGTGGCGTCGAGAAGGGTTAAAAGTACCGCGAAAGAGACGGAAACGCCGGAGTTTGGGAATGAGCATCAACGGCTGTCAGCAGCGCCGAGCCGAGCATCAAGACCACGTGTGGTGCTGGGATTTTGTGTTCGATCGCACCGCCAGCGGCAGCACGCTGAAGTGGCTGTCGATCGTGGATGAATATACGCGGGAATGTTTAGCACTGAAGGTGGATCGCAGCATCACCAGCGAAGACGTGATCGACACGCTGGCGGAGCTATTCGCCATGCGGGGCGTGCCGAAGTGCATTCGCAGCGACAATGGTCCGGAGTTCATCGCCCAGGCGATTGGGCGCTGGACGAAGCAAGTGGGGATCGAGACTTTGTACATCGCGCCTGGCAGCCCCTGGGAGAACGGCTACGCTGAGAGTTTCCACAGCCGGCTGCGGGACGAGTTGTTGGCGGTCGAGATGTTCGAGAGTTTGGCGTCGGCCCGGAAGCTGACCGCCACTTGGAAGGAGGATTACAACCATCACCGGCCGCACAGCTCGCTGGGGTATGTGACCCCGGTCGAGTTCGCGGCCCGCTGTGCTGCTCCGCTTCGGCCTACGGCCTACGCTCCGCAGCACAGCGGAATCACCCAAGGCGTACCTTCATAACCTCTGGTACAGGAAATCAAAGCAAGTCACCGTGACCTGAAGTCCATCGTCAAATTGACGGTCCAATGGCATTAAGAACTGTTCAATCACGGAATTCCCTCCAACAGTCGAAGAGGCAAAATGTCGCGATCGGTTCACAGTATAACATTTTTTGATTATTGTTGACTAAGACATACTGAAATAATGTGCACTAAACCATCAATACAATTTTCCTTAACTTTTGGGCCACTCGTCGGGGATGGAAGCATTTAGCAGTTAGCTATTAGCTATTAGCCAGGCGCGACTTCGCGGCTTTGCGCTCTTTGCGCGAGAACTTTCCGGCCTATGCAAAGATGCGGTGGGCGTGGCTCATGCAGCGGTTGTACCAGGAGTCTTCGCGGACGGGCGCAGGTGGATGCCGCAGGGGATGTGATTGCCCCAATCGTCTTCCACATTCCCGCCATGGCTATCCATGATCATCGGAAGACCGTTGGGGGACGTGCAGCACTCGCCGACCCAAATGACGACGTGCGTTATCGGGCCACCCTCATGGCCGCGGATGCAAACCAGGTCGCCGGTTTTCAGCACCTGGCGGCGCTCGTCGAGCTCGCGGGGCAGGTTGATGCGCTTGACGGAAATGTGATGGTGTTCCCCTTCCAGCGCCGAGTGCAATTCGCTTTGCTGCTCGATGGCCGAGCTCATCTTGATCCCGAACGCCTGGTTGTACACAAAGCCCGTGAAGTTGCTGCAATCCACGCCGCGGCCATTGTGCCCCGCGCAGCATTCCTTCCAGGGCCAATGCTTGGGGGGATCCCAATCGGGAATGTGATGATGCTGGTATTCGTAGCCAATGAACCGGGCGGCGGCGGCGATCACGCGCTCGCGCTTCCACTGCGTGGGGCGTTCATCGAGGCCTTCCAGCGGGGCGTAGCGGCGTTGTTCCGGGCCCCAAGCGCCGAACCGCTTGCGCGTTTCCTCGGAATACCAGTGACGATGCTCGATATCCGACTCCCGCTTCGGATTGCCACGCTCGCCATGCTCCAAATCGCCGATCAGTTCATGAAGCGGATACGAGTATTCCAACTCGTACCGACGCGCCCGCTCCTTTTCGCCTTCTCGCGGAGCGATGTCCTTCGCAAACAATCGCGCAGGGGCAAGCGCGAACGGAACAGCGCCAGCCGAAATCACAGCCAGGGCCTGACGACGAGTCAACTTGGAACCCATGCGAGCGTCCGAAGAGTGAGTGAAAATCGACACTCAACTCTAGCTCACCGCGACCGACGGTCGCGGCTTTATGACTGCGCCCTGCGCCCTGAATCCTGCGCCCTACTTGGCACTCAACTCGTGCACCATCTCCACGAGCGCGATCGCATAATCCACCGGCGTTTGCGGCAGAATGCCGTGGCCGAGATTGAAGATATGGCCGGGGCGGCCGGCCGCCTGATCCAGCACTTCCTTCGCGCGCCGGCGCAATTCAGACCGATCCGCCAGCAGCGCCGCGGGATCCAGGTTTCCTTGGATGGCGCGATCGTGGCCGATGGCGCGCCAAGCATCGTCGAGACGTACGCGCCAATCCACGCCGATCACTGTGCCGCCTGCTTCGGCTTGCAGCGGCACCAGCGCCGGATTACCGGTCGCAAAGTTGATTACCGGCACGCCAGGCGACAAACCATCGATCACCGCTTTGGTATGCGGCAAAACAAACCGCCGATAATCGTCCGGACCCAAGCAGCCAACCCAACTATCGAAAATCTGCACCGCATGCGCCCGCCGCAATCTGCGCATTCAGATACCGAGTAATCGCCCGAGTCAATCGGCTCATCAGCACGGTCCAAGCGCCGCTGTCGCGGTATATCAGGGTTTTGGTGTGCAGGAAATTGCGGCTAGCGCCCCCTTCGATCACGTAGCTTGCCAGCGTGAACGGGGCGCCGGCAAAGCCGATCACCGGCATGCCCTTCGGCAGGCCCGCGCGAGTCTGCCGCACCGTTTCCATCACGAACGACAGCGAATCGACGCTTTCCAACTCCAGCACTCGGTCCACATCCCGCGCTTCGCGCACCGGATTATGAATCGCCGGCCCTTCGCCGGCCGTGAATTCCAAATCCATCCCCATCGGCTCGAGAATCGGCAGCAGATCGGAAAAGATAATCGCCGCATCCACGCCCAATCGCTTCACCGCCGTGATCATCACTTCCGCGCACAGCGCCGGATTCTTGCACAATTCCAAAAAACTGGTCTTCTCGCGCACGGCGCGGTATTCGGGCATGTAGCGGCCCGCTTGGCGCATCAGCCAGATCGGCGTGTGCGGCACCGGTTCGCGCCGGCACGCTTTCATGAACACGCTCTGCTGCGCGGGATCGCTGGGATCGATCACCGGCGCCTCGCCGCGAGCTTGCTTCAAATTCGGCGCCGCCTTGGCCAGCCAGCGCTTTTTGGAAAGCAGCTCGGCCGCATCCTCCGCTACCGCGCTGACCAGGGCCGCCATCGTGGGATGCTCCGGCTGCACGTCCACCGGCAAATCATGCTGCCGTATCATGGCGCTGGTGTCGGGGCCGATGGAACCAATGACTGCCGCGCGCAATCCCTGCCGCACTTGCTCGGCCATCCCGGTGCGCTGAGCCAGATTGAGCACATTCACCAGTTGATGGCTGGTTGTGAAGAGCGCCGCATCGACGCGCCCATCAGCAATTTGCTTGAGCGTCGCGGACAATTCGGCAGTGTCTTCCGGCAAATCCCAATGATAAAGCCGCAGCGTGATGACCGTGGCGCCGCGGGCTTCCAGGCCGGCCAACAAGCTGGCATTGGGCTCGCCGTATTCCTGCAGGCCGATGGTGTGGTTTGCTAGTGGCACATGTCGATCGATGGCCTGCAAAATCTCGCGCCAGGTGTGCGGCTCGCTCGTGGCGTGCGTGGGCTCGATGCCCAGGCCGTGCAGCGCCTCGGCCGGTTTGGGCCCGCGCACGACGGTGACGATATCGCCGACGGCCGCGATGAACCGCTGGCGGTCGACGTGCCGTTCGACCTGTTCCATCAGCCGCAGCACGCCTTCACCGGTGGTGAAGAGGATCACGTCCACCTGGCCGGTGATCACTCGATTGGCAAAGTCTACCGCCTCGGGGTTTTTGCAAGGCGTGACCTCGCGGAGGGCGGGCGTCACGGTGGGCACGCCGCCTCGCTGGCGGATCAGCTCGGCCAGTTCCGAGGCCCTGCGGTTCTCGAACGCCACGACCTGCAGGCCGGCGAGGCCGTTGTTTGTTGGCTGGGACATGTCCTCATGATAGTCGAGAAGAGGAGAAGAGGAGAGGAGGAGAAGAGGAGATGATCTGGCGCGCATCCGGCCTGGGGGCCGGGGCTTACCGTCGGTGGCAAACACAATTCTTCAGCGCATAAAAAAACTCTGCCCGGCACTTTCGTACCGGGCAGAGCGTCAACTTCAAGCTAACCGTACGGAGCGAGCTTAGTTCTCGCGGACGTACTTGCTGGCCTGCACAACCCGATGGGTGCTCGGAATCGAAGCCGACGGATCGGACATCGGTGCCGGGGGCATCGGGGCGGTGTCGCCGCTGCTGGTGGCAGCCGGGGCGGCCGGAGCAGACGAGCTACCGCTGTCGCAACCGCAACCGGAATTGCAACCACAGCTATTGCAGCAGCTATTGCAGCAGCAATTTTTGTGGCAACGGTGGCAGCTGAACAAATCGCTCAGCCAGCAGTGGTGGCAACGCTCATGGCAGCAATCGTCGCAGCAGCTATTGCAGCCGCAGGACTTTTCGCAACCGCAGCTATTGCAACCGCAGGACTTTTCACAACCACAGCCGCAACCACAATCGTGGTGGCAACCGCAGTGGTGGTGGTGGCAACCGCAACCGCTGTCGCAGCAGCAAGACTTCTCGCAACCGCAACCCGAATTGCAACCGCAGCTCTTTTCGCAGCCGCAGCTATTGCAACCGCACGACTTTTCGCAGCAGCTATTGCAGCAATCGTCGCAGCACTTGTGGTGGCAATCGAACAAGCCACGCAGACCACCGAACAGATCGCAGTGGTGATGGCAGCAGTCGTTGCAGCAATCATTGCAGCAAGACTTTTCGCAACCGCACGACTTTTCGCAACCGCAGCTCTTCTCACAGCCGCAGCCACAGCTATTGTGGCAACCGCAACCGTGATCACAGCCACAGCCCTTGTCGCAACCGCAGCACTTGTCGCAGCCGCAAGACTTTTCGCAGCAACAGGCTTCTGCGGCACAACAGGTTTTCTCGCAGCACCGCGGCTCGCAACAGCAATTGTCGCAGCCCGAGGTGTCAAGGCCCAGCATACGGTCGAGTAACTCGAACCCGTAGCTGCGGCCGGCCAGGCTCACGCATAGCGCGAGCGCTCCAAAAACCAGTTTCAGCTTCATCGAACAACTTCTCCTTTGCGGGTTAAGCCGCGGATCTTGCGCACATTCCCACAGAACTGTCCTTATACGGGACAGCTCTGTTTCTCCTTGGATTCGGCTAGCGCTTGTCCGACCAGGCAGGCGGGACCGCGGTAAAGCGGCGTGCCGGGAAGGTTCGTAACGGAAGCTCTTGGCCGAGGAAGGTGGGTTTGAAAACCTGCGGCTCACACGGTGTATTGCGCCAGGACCGTCGAGCCAATCCTTGACCCGATAAACCGAACCGGTTGCCTGACGCGCCCTGAATACGTGCCGCAAAAGCACGCTAATTCTTTAGGGACAGCTTGTTCATCGACCGACCCTGTTCGCCCCCTTTAAGGGTCCGAAGTATTTTTAGGCAAATGGTTTACGGATACCGTTGGGTAAACCTTGCGGCCCTAAGAGGCTGGTAAAACCTTGCCGCTTATCCGGTGCTACCAGGCGGCTTTAGGCCGGTCGCGTTCGGCAAAACCGTTATGGATTAACACGATGCGCCGCCGAGCGGGCCGCCGCGCCTGGATGAACATCGGTCAACGGCTGCCGAACTTGCAGAAGAATAGAGGTGTAATGAACGCCCTGAAATTCATTGCGGCGCCGAACGCCGCGATCAAACATTCCACAATCGCCACAAGCGGCAAAGATTTACATTCGATCGCGCCATCCCGAGTTCGTGAACGTACCTCGATTGGCTGCCTTGCTGGCCTGAGCGCATTGCCTTATCTTTGAACTGTCCCGCTGAGCTATCCCGCCTTTGCGACCCGGAACTATCGGCCACTCCGGGAATCAATTATGCGCATGCAACACTGCCCCGTTTGGGCTTTGGCCCGTTTGTTCATCGTGTTGGGGACAGTCTCCGTCGCAGCCGCAGCGTCCGCCGCCGATCCGATGGATTGGCCGAACTGGCGCGGGCCGGAGCAAAACCGCACTTCGCGCGAAACGTGGTTGATCGACAAATGGGATCCTGAGACCGGCGAGAACGTGCTGTGGAAGAATAAGGACGCCGCGGGCATCTGTTCGCCCATCGTGCTGAACGGCAAAGTTTACCTGCAGGTGCGATACAAGCCGGATACTAAAGAGGAACAGGAAGAGGTCATTTGCGTCGATGCGAATACCGGCAAGACGTTGTGGGAAAATCGCTGGAACGTGTATCTCTCCGACGTGCCGGCGGAGCGCGTGGGCTGGAGCCCTGTGGTCGGCGATCCGGAGACCGGGCGGATTTATGCTCAAGGGGTGAATGGATACTTCAGTTGCATCGACGGCGAAACGGGCAAAACCATCTGGTCGCGGTCGCTGGGGGAAGAGTTTGGGATGATCAGCCCGTACGGCGGGCGCACGCATCCGCCGGCGCTGTTTGAAGATTTAGTCATTATTAATGGCGTGATGGTGGGCTGGGGGGATACGGCGCCGCCGGCGCATCGCATCTTGGCGCTGGATAAGAACACGGGCGAACCGCGCTGGTTTTCGCACACGAAGCCGTTGCCGGAAGATACGATTTTCAGCACGCCGTTTTTCACGGTGCTCGATGGCCAGGCGGCGATGGTCATCGGATCGTCCGACGGAGCGGTGTGGGCATTTCAGCCGCGCACAGGGAAGCCGATTTGGAATTTCCGCATGTCGCCGCGCGGGCTGAGTCCTTCGCCAGTGGTGGTCGGAGACAAAGTGTATGAGTCACAGGCGGAGGAAACTTTGGATCGCCGCACGGCCGGCTCGTTGACCTGCTTCAAAGGCACCGGGCACGGCGACATTACCAAGACCAATGAGATTTGGACGGTGCCGAGAGTGATGGCGGGCAAGTCGTCGCCCTTGGTGGTCGACGACCGAGTTTACAGCGCCGACGATACGGGCAACTTGTGGATTGTGGACGCGGGAAGCGGCAAGTTGATTGGCGGCAAGCCGGTGAAACTGATGGGCACGATCGTGCGCGCCAGCCCGCTGTGGGCCGAGGGCAAGATTTATCTTTGTTCGACGACCGCGTGGCACGTGATGGAGCCGACGGAAAACGGGGTGAAGTTTCTGGACAAGATGCGGCTACCGGAAAACGACGAGGTGAGCGGTTCGCTGGCCGTGTCGCACGGCAAAATCTATTTGCCCACCGGTTCCGGCCTGTATTGCCTTGGCAAGAAGAATGGCCCCGTCGGAAGGTACGTGGCTGATATACCCGAACCTCGCGTGGAAGAGCCCCTTGGAAACGACACTGCGCCCGCTTGTGTCCAGGTTTCGCCATGCGAGGTGCTGTTGAAGCCGGGTGAGAAGCAGCAGTTCAAAGTCACATTGTTCAACGATCGCGGGCAAGCGGTCGCCGATCAATCTGCAACGTTCACCTTGGATGGCCCGGGGCAAATCGATAATCAAGGAAATTTCACAGCGCCGGGCGTGCAATCGCCTGCGGCCACGATCGTGACGGCGAAAGTGGGCGACGCAAGCGGCCAGGCGCGCATCCGCATTGTGCCCCCCTTGCCGTGGAAGTTCGATTTCAACGACACGCCGCTGGCAAAAAATCCGGCCAAGCCCGATGCGCCGCCGGAAGGCGAAGCGCCGCTGACTTGGATTGGCGCACGGCACCGCCACAAGATACGGGAGCTCGATGGCGAAAAGGTGATGGTCAAAGTGACGACCATTCCCAAGGGGACGCGCAGTCAATGCTGGATGGGCCCGGACGATTTGCACGACTACACGGTGCAAGCCGATTTGCGAGGCGCCAACAACAACGGCCAGTTGCCGGACATGGGATTGATCGCGCAGCGTTACACGCTGGACCTGATGGGCAACAGCCAGCAGTTGCAAATTCGATCCTGGCCGCCGCAGGTGCAGCGGCGCTTTTCGGAGACAATTCCGTTTACTTGGAAAGGCGATACCTGGTACACCATGAAATTCCAGGCGAGCACGGAAGGGGGCAAGGCACATTTGCGCGGCAAGGTTTGGCCGCGCGGGGAAAACGAGCCGCCGAAGTGGACCATCGAGGCCGTCGATGACGTGCCCAACTTGCAGGGCAGTCCCGGCTTGTTTGGGCAGGCGACCGTGGCGGAGATTTACATTGACAACGTGGCGGTGACGCCCAACGATAATCAATAGGACAGATCATGAGATTGCGCTATCGCACGGTGGCATTGGCGGCGGCGACGTTGATCAACGCCAACATCTCGCCGGTTTGGGCGGCGGGCGAAACGCCGGTGGTGGGCGCGCCGGTGGAAAAGCATGCCGCGAGTGCGGCGTCGGCGGGAAGCGCGATCAATCTGGGCGGCCAGGCCACCAAAGCCGAAGGGGAACTGGCCGGCGTCGAAGGTTACACGAAGTACGCCGCCGAAGTGGTGGGCATCGGCCCGAACGATTGGGGCCAATGGGGCGGCTCGTCGATTCGCAACAACACGCCGGAGGCCAAGAATATTCCCAGCGACTGGACGCTCGGCGAGCACGACCTCAATGCGCCGTCGGGCAAGAAAGAGCCCGCCAAGAATATCAAATGGGTGGCGCAGCTTGGCTTCAAGAGCTACGGCAATCCGGTGGTGGCCAACGGCAAAGTGTATGTGGGCACCAACAACGGCGCGGGATATTTGAAACGCTATCCGCCGGAGGTGGATTTGGGAGTGCTGATGTGCTTCGACGAGCAAACCGGCAAATTTCTTTGGCAGGATAGCAGCGAAAAGCTTCCCACCGGCCGCGTGAACGATTGGCCCGACGAAGGCTGCTGCAGCGCACCGTTGGTCGAAGGCAAGCGGTTGTGGTACGTCAGCAGCCGAGGCGAAGTAAAATGCCTGAACACCGAGGGGCTGCGCGGCGGCAAAAACGAAGGCCCGGTCACCAATGAAAAGGAGACGGCGCTTGCGAAGAATCCCAAAGCCGAGTGGGAAGAGGACAAGGAAGCCGACGTGATATGGGTGCTGGACATGATGCACCAGCTCGGCGTGCAGCAACACAACATGGCCAACTGCTCAATCACGGCGGCGGGCGACGTGCTGTTTGTGAACACCTCCAACGGCGTGGATGAAGCGCACATCAACCTGCCGGCGCCGTACGCCCCCACGTTCCTTGCCGTGGATAAGAATACCGGCAAGGTGCTGTGGAGCGACAACTCGCCGGGCCCCAACGTGCTGCACGGCCAATGGTCGTCGCCGGCCTACGCGGTCATCGACGGGCAGCCGCAAGCCATTCTCGGTTGCGGAGACGGCTGGATCTATGGCTTTGATCCGCGCGGTGAAAATGGAAAATCAAAGCTTTTGTGGAAGTTCGATTGCAATCCGAAGAAGTCGCGCTACGTGTTGGGAAGCCGGGCCACGCGGAATCACATCATCGCCACGCCGGTGGTGTACCAGGGATTAGTTTACATCGCCGTGGGAGAAGACCCAGAGCACGGCGAAGGGGACGGGCATCTTTGGTGCATCGATCCGACGAAGCGCGGCGATGTGAGCCAAGAGTTGGTGTTCAACGCCAAGAATCCCGATGTTCCCATCGCTCACAAGCGCAATCAGGCCTGCGTGGAAGCCGACGGCGATTTTACGCGCAAAATCCCAACTCTGCCTGCATCTGGCACTATGCCGGCGAAGATCGCAACGGCAACGGCAAGCTGGATTTTGAAGAGACGATGCATCGCACCTGCGGCACCGCCGCCATCAAGGACGACTTGCTGTTCATCGCCGATTTCAGCGGCCTGGTGCATTGCCTCGACGCGAAAACGGGCAAGTGCCATTGGACCCACGACATGCAAACCGCGTGCTGGTCGTCCCCCTTGATCGTCGACGGCAAGGTGTACCTGGGCAATGAAGACGGCGACGTCGTGATCTTCAAATTCAGCCCAGAGAAGGAAGTGCTCAACAAAATCAACATGGGTTCCAGCGTCTACAGCACTCCGATCGTAGCCAATGGCGTGCTGTACATCTCGAACCGGAACCAGCTATTCGCCATTCAATCGACGCAGGCCGGCAAATAGCGGCATGCTTTGCGGCCGCTTGGAGGGCATGACCGAGCGAGGCATAATGGAAGTTGCCAACGTCGCTTCATGCGGTCCGTCGATCTTCGCTTTCGCGCGCCATCAAAAATGCCCGCAAGTCTACCGTCAGGATTTTCCCGAACATCTGCGCGCTGGTGGCGCACGGCGGGTGTCTTGCTGATCGTACTGGTCGTGACGCTGGCATATTGGCCGGCGATGCGAGGCGAATTCCTGCTCGACGATCGGCTGCTGGTCAGTGAAAGCCCGTTCGTCCATTCGATCCATGGGTTGTATCGGATTTGGTTTACGACCGACCCGACCGACTATTGGCCGATGACCAATACGAGCTTTTGGCTGGAATGGCGATTATGGGGATCAAATCCGACGGGGTACCACATCACCAACTTGATCTTGCACATTGCCGCGGTGTGCATGATCTGGGCGATCTTACGAGAGCTTCGCGTCACCGGCGCTTATCTAGCGGCGTTTTTGTTCGCCGTGCATCCGGTCAACGTGGAATCGGTTTCGTGGATCTCGCAGCGGAAAAACACACTGGCGATGGTGTTTTTTCTGCTGTCGATTTGGTGGTATTTGAAGGAAGAAGATGAGAAAAGCAGAAGAGCAGAAGAGCAGGCGCGCGGACGCTTGGGGATTTGGTACTGGATGAGTTTGCTGGCGTTTCTGTTGGCGATGCTCAGCAAGGGGTCGGTGGCAGTTCTGCCGGGGCTGCTGCTGGCGATCGTTTGGTGGCGGCGGAAGCGGATCGATGTGTGGGACGTGCTGCGAACTGTGCCGTTCTTTCTGATCGCCGGCGGGCTGGCCTACGTAAACGTCTGGTTTCAGAAGCACGGCAACGACGTCGTGCTTCGCAGCGCCGATTTCTTACAGCGGCTGGCTGGCGCCGGCGCGGTCGTCTGGTTCTACCTGGCCAAGGCACTGGCGCCGGTAGATTTGATGTTCATCTATCCGAACTGGATAATCGAAACGCGCGCGCTAAGATGGTGGCTGCCGCTGTTAGCGGCGCTCGCTCTAACTGCGATTTTGGCGCGGCAAGTCATCGGGCATAAAACCGTATGGCCCCGCGCGCTTTTGTTCGGCTGGCTCTTCTTTTGCATCGCACTGGTGCCCGTGCTGGGCTTTACCGACGTGGGGTTCATGCAATATTCACTGGTGGCCGACCATTACCAGCACATCGCCATTATCGCGGTCGTGACCTTGGCCGCGGCCGGTTGCAGGCTGTGGATCGCCGGATCGCACGGCGCACTGCGCTCTGTTCCGATCGCCGGAACGATTGCTGTGACAGCCGCGCTAACGTATCTAACCTGGCAGCAAAACCACCTTTATTGCGACCCTTTGCATTGGTGTGAAGGCACGCTGGAACGAAACCCTGATTGTTGGCAACTTCAAAACGACGTTGGCGTAGCCCTGCGCAAAATCGGACGCACCGACGAAGCTATCGCCCATTACAAATCGGCATTGCGTTTAAATCCAAATTATGTCGACGCCCACTACAACTATGGCAATGCGTTATTTGCTTCAGGGCAAACGCAAGGCGCGATTGAAGAATATCAGCAGGTGCTGCGCCTGAAACCGGACTATGCGTTGGCCCACGACAACTTGGGCAGCGCCCTGGCCCAATTAGGAAGGCTCGACGAGGCTGTTGATCAATTCGAACAGGGCCTGCGGCTCAATTCCGATTCCCCGATTAGTCAAAACAATCTCGGCAAGGCGCTGGGGGAGCTCGGGAAGTCGCAGCAGGCAATTGCTCACTTTCAGGAAGCGCTGCGACTAAAACCCGATTACGCCGAGGCACACAACAATTTGGGCGTGGAGCTTTCGAAGACTGATCGCCCGGAAGCGTTCAAGCAGCTTGAGCAAGCCGTGCGGCTCGATCCGAAATACGCCGAAGCCCACAACAATTTAGCCGGCCTGCTGCTCGAAGATGGCCGCGTTCCGGAAGCGATCGAGCATTACCGTCAGGCATTACAATTAAAATCGAGTTACATTAAAGCGTACGCTAATTTGGCGAAGGCCTATGCCCAAGCGGATCGACGCGCCGACGCCATCGACACGGCTGAAAAGGGATTGGAACTGGCCCGATCGCAGGGACAACTCCCGATGGCCCAACAGATCGAAAGCTGGCTGATGGAATATCGAGCGCAATCCAATGGAACGAAAGGGTCAGGAATCCAAGCAGATCATCCCTCGCCCTGAAGAGGACCGAGTTTGATGTCCGTGCAGTCAGGCCTTCCGACCACAACTTCGCCGGTGCTTTCGCCGCGGCTCTGGGCGCTCTCCGAACTATCGTTTCGCAGCGGCGCAGCGTGGATTGCCGGATTGGGGCTGTTGATCTATCTGCCTGCCCTGAATGGCGGATTCATTCTGGATGATGATATTTATTTAACCAACAATCGCTTGATCAGCGCCCGGACGGCTGGTATCGGCTTTGGATCACGACCCAGGCGACGAGGGACTATTACCCCGTGTCGAATACCACCCTGTGGATTGAGTGGCGGCTTTGGCAATCACGTCCCACCGGCTACCACGTTACGAATTTGCTGCTGCACATCGCTGCGGCGATATTGCTTGGGACGGTCTTGCAGCGACTGGCAATCCCAGGTGCGTGGTTCGCCGCCCTATTGTACACCGTTCATCCTGTAAACGTTGAATCTGTGGCGTGGATCGCCCAGCGGAAAGGATTGCTGGCGGTCGTGTTCTTTTTAGTGTCGGTGTTGTGGTATCTGAAAGCGAAAGAGATCAACAGCGCGAAGCCGCACAATGCTCTTGCCGACGCAACAACGCCGGCGCACGGCAGCACCGGGGGAATTTGGTATTGGCTAAGTCTGTTGGCGTTTCTCCTGGCGCTTTTGAGTAAAGGCTCGGTCGTTGTCTTGCCAGTAGTGTTGTTGGGGCTGGCGTGGTGGCGGCGACGGCGAATTACGTTGGCCGATTGCGCTTCGACCGTACCATTCTTCTTGGTGGCGATAGCGCTCTTGGCGGTAAATCTGTGGCAGCAAACTGCCGGATTCACCACAACGATCCGCACCGCCAGTCTTGTGGAACGTCTGCTTGGGGCCGGCAACGCGATTTGGTTCTATCTATCAAAAGCACTGTTGCCAATTGGTCAAATCTTTGTTTATCCGCAATGGCGCATTCAAACCCACGATTTGCTCTGGTGGGCGCCGATAATTGCAGCGGTGATCGTCACACTTGGGCTCTGGCGACAGGGCAGTTCCGAACCGACAAGCTGCGGTCGGTCGTTGCTGTTCGCTTGGGGATTTTTCGTCACGGCGTTGTTGCCCGTTTTGGGTTTTGTGGATGTCGGCTTCATGCGATATTCGCCGGTGGCCGACCACTACCAGCACCTGGCGCTCATCGGAGTGGTGACGCTTGTGGCGGCAGGTTTCGTGCGCTGGCAGGCAACGGGCCGGCAAGCGGAGGGTGCCGCGCCGTCGATCGTTGCGGTTGCGTTGGTCGCCGTCTTGTCACTGCTTACGTGGCAGCAGGCCGAACTCTACAGTGGTCCAATCGAGCTATATTCGACGGTGCTCCAGCAGAATCCAGAATGCTCGATGGCACATTACAACTTGGGCAATGCGCTATTTCGAAGCAATCAGCCGCAGCAAGCCATGCTGCAATACCAATCGGCTTTGCGACTTGACCCGAACTATTCGGAGGCCCACGCGAATATGGGAGCGGCCTTAGTTGGGCTAGGACGGCCGGGAGAAGCGATTAACCACTACCAGCAAGCGTTGGCGATCAATCCCACCAATGTGGATGCGGTGGCCAACATGGCATTAGCTTTTGCTGCCTTGCATCGTTCAGAGGACGCCATTGCTACGGCCGCAAGGGCGGTGGAGATGGCACGATCGCAGGACGAACCGTTGCTCGCCGACAAGGTCGAGGCGTGGCTGAAATCATATCGCGCCGCGCACGGAAATCGCGTTGAAGGACCGTCCACCAATGACACTTCCAAGGCGCCTGACGGGCGCCAGGCTTGTTTGGGCCTATGACGCGTCGAACTGCATTACCTCTGGCGGCAATTGCACTGTTGTCGGGAACGGTGTGCGCAATTTATTTCCAGTCGCTGGCTTCACCGTTCATTTTTGATGATAGCGGAAGCGTGACCGGCAATCGGTCAATTGTCCGGCTGTGGCCACTGCTGGGCGATTTTGAACACCCTGGCCCGTTGAACCCGCCAGTTGACTTGCCTGTTTCCGGGCGGCCGCTGGTGAATCTTTCGCTGGCGATCAACTACTACTTCGGCCAGCTTGATCCGATCGGCTATCACGCGTTCAACCTGGTGGTCCACGTACTATCGGCATGTTTGCTGATGGCAATTGTGCGGCGCACCTTGCGGCTGGACTGTTTCGCGGGACGCTTCACTCGCGCTGCCGGTCCGCTGGCTTTCATCGTTGCGCTTTTGTGGGCATTGCATCCGCTGCAGACCGAGCCGGTGGCGTATATCACGCAGCGCACGGAACTGATGGTGGGATGCTTCTATCTGGCCACGCTGTACGCCAGCTTGCGTTACTGGGAGGCTTCGTCAAAACCCGCACGGATCGTTTGGCTGGCGGCTGGCGCCTTGGCGTGTCTGGCCGGGATGGCCAGCAAGGAAGTGATGGTCACGGCGCCGGTGGTTGTGCTGCTTTTCGAGCGGACGTTCATCTCCGGATCATTCCGCCGGACGCTGCAAAGATCGTGGCCTCTATACGTCGGATTGTTCGTCGCTTGGGGACTGCTGTTTTGGCTGAACTGGTCCGCGCCGCGTTCCAGCACCGCCGGTTTTCACGTCGGCGTGCCTGCCTACGCCTGGTGGTTTACGCAAGCGAAATTTCTGTGGATCTATTTGAAATTGGCGGTTTTTCCATGGCCGCTGGCGATCTATTACCAGGTACCGTACGTGACCACGCTGGGCGCCGCGTGGCCGTGGCTAGTGGCGACTGCATTTTTGGTGTTGGCCGTGCTGGTGCTTTGCTGGCGCCGTAGCGCGATTGGCTTTGCGGGCGCTTTGGGTGCTGCTCATTCTTTCGCCAACGTTGCTTGTGCCAATCATCACCGAAATGGCGGCGGAACGGCGGATGTACCTGCCCTTGGCGGCGATCGCAGCGCTTATGGTTGTGGGTGGATACTCTCTGACGCTGTGGGCGGCCAACGCATTGGCGCCCGGCGACGCAAAACGGAAACGATCCTCCAGTCGCCGGGCTGCCATGATCGGGTCGACGGCCGCACTGTTGCTCGCCGGCACATTGGGCCTGATTACGTTTCAACGGTTGGCAAAGTTCCACAATGAACTGGCTCTCTGGCAAGATGTATTGGCGACGCAACCTAATAACTTCATCGCTCATTACAACCTGGGAATTCAATTGGCTCGCGAACATCAACCGCAAGCAGCGCTGCAAGAGTATCAAGAAACCATCCAACTCAATCCGAAGTTTCCAGACGCCTACAACAATCTTGGCAACACACTGCTGGAACTGGGCCGGATTCGGGAGGCCGTGGCATTCTACGTGGAAGCGTTGCGGCTCAAACCCGATTACGCCCGCGCCCATAACAATCTGGGCACAGCGCTGGCGGGGATTGATAAGATCGAGGAGGCGATGGACCAATATCAACAAGCGATACGACTCAAGCCGGACTTTCCCGACGCTTACAATAATTTGGGTAAGCTGCTGGTGAAGCTCGACCGTCCTCAACAAGCCGCGGAACGATTCGATCAGGCTTTGAAATTCAACCCCAACGACTGCGACGCTCACGCCAACCTGGCAGGAGTGCTGATCAGCTTGGGCCGATTTCAGGAGGCGAGTGAACATTGCCAACAAGCGATTCAAATGAAATTCGACTCCGCCGAGACTCACTGCAATCTTGGGATCGCCTTGGCCAAACTTGGCAAACTTCCGGATGCCATCGCTCAATACCATGAGGCGCTGCGACTTCAGCCAAACGACTTCAATGCCCACTACAATCTGGGAATTGCGCGTGTATGAGGCAGGCCGTGCGCCGGAAGCTGTGGAACAATTTCAGCAATCCATACAGATCGATCCCAACAATGCTCAAGCCCACTACAACTTGGGAAACGCGCTTTTGCAAATCGGCCAGCGCGACCAGGCGATTGAACAATTCCAAACTGCGCTGCGGTTAAGACCGGACTACGCCGAAGCGCATAACAATCTGGGATCCGCATTGCTTCGAGCGGGCCGATCGGAGGAAGCCATCGAACAGTACCGACAAACTGTGCAACTAATGCCGGATCATCCCAAAGCATTCAACAACCTGGCGAAGGCGTACGCGCAAGTACATCGCACGTCGGAAGCGATCGCCACAGCCGAAAAAGGGTTGGATGTAGCGCGTTCAACGGGCCAACCCGCTCTGGCAGAGCAAATCGAGACGCTGCTGAGCAGTTTGCGCGCGGAGCAACTAAACCCTCAAGCTGATGCATCGTCTCAAGGCGCTCCCGCGGGTCCCTGACAGGCATCCTACGTGCGTATATTCCCTTGATTCCAAGCCGAAGAACATTGACCCTGATCGCATTTGCGATGGTGGCAGGAGCGGTTTGGCTGGTCTATTGGCGCGCTTTGAATTCGCCATTCATCTTCGATGACAGCGGCAGCGTGGCCGACAATCTGTCGATCGTGAAGTTGTGGCCGCTGATCGGCGATTCGGAGCACCACGGCCCATTGAATCCGCGTGCAGACTTGCCCACGTCCGGCCGGCCGCTAGTGAATCTTTCGCTGGCCGTCAATTATTCCTTCGGCCATCGGAATCCCGTCGGTTATCACGTTTTCAACCTGATTGTCCACGTGCTGTCGGCGTTCTTGCTAATGGCGATTGTGCGGCGGACGTTGTGCCTGGATTACTTCGCAGGACGTTTCGTTCAATCCAGCGCTCCGTTGGCATTTTTTGTGGCATTGTTGTGGGCCTTGCATCCGCTGCAAACCGAGACGGTTGTCTACGTCACACAGCGCACGGAACTGATGGTGGGCTTTTTCTATCTGGCCACGCTGTATTGCAGCCTGCGGTACTGGGCGGCAGATTCAGGGGCAGGTCGGAACACCTGGCTGGCATTGGCCATCACGGCCTGTCTGGCCGGCATGGCCTGTAAGGAGGTGATGGTCTCGGCGCCGGTGATCGTGCTGCTTTTCGAGCGGACGTTCATCCGTGGCTCGTTGCGCCGGGCGATGCAAAAATCTTGGCCGCTGTACGTCGGTTTGTTTTTGAGCTGGGGGTTGCTGCTGTACCTCAATTACAACGCGCCGTGCGCGGAATCGGCAGGGTTTCATTTGGGACTGCCGGCTTACACCTGGTGGCTCACGCAGACCAAAGTGCTGCTGTTGTATTTGAAATTGACAGTCTGGCCTTCGCCCCTGTCGATTCACTACGAGATGCCGTACCTGGAGACGCTCGGAGCCGCCTGGCCGTGGCTGGCGCCGGTGATCCTCTTGACCGTTGCCACGCTGATCCTTCTATGGCGGCGCAGTGCTGCGGGCTTTGTCGGCGCTTTGGGTGCTATTGATACTGTCGCCGACATTGGTCGTGCCCATCGTCACCGAATTGGCGGCCGAAAGGCGAATGTATCTGCCATTGGCCGCGCTAGTCACACTGTTTGTGGTGGGCAGCTACTCGCTGGCGCAGCCAACGGCGCCGCTGTGGGCGCGTGTCGCTGCGAAACGCCAATCATTTCTGCCGGAAATGTTGGCCGGCGCGGCAGGAATCTTCGTAGTGCTGCTTCTCGGCGCCGTGAGTGCTCGTCGACTAGCGGTGTATGAGAACGCACTAAGCCTCTGGCAGGACAATGTAAATCACCAGCCCAATAATCCGTTAGCACATGTGAATTTCGGCAAAGCCCTGCTTAGCCTTGGCCGAATACACGAAGCCATCGAACAATACCATTTCGCGCTGGCGTTGAAGCCAGACTATTCCGATGCCTATATCGACCTGGCGACTGCATTGACCGATGAGGGCCGGTATCAGGAAGCGATTGAGAATTTTCAACACGTGCTGCAAGCCGAACCCGGTCGTCCCGAAGCCCATTGCAATTTAGGCGTCGCGCTGGCGAAAAGCGGCAAGCTCCAGGAGGCGGTCGCGGAATATCGCGAGGCGCTACGGCGTAAGCCCGATTATTTCAACGCCTATTACAACCTTGGCAAATCCTTGTCGGTTCTTGGTCAAACCCGGGAGGCCATCGAAAAATATCAGCAAGCGCTTCGGCTGGACCCTGACGACGCTCAGGCGCGGTACAATTTGGGAGATGCCTATCGGGAGACCGGGCAACTTCAGGACGCGATTGAACAGTTCCAGGCGGCGGTGCGGCTAAAACCTGACTTTCCAGAAGCGCACAACAACCTGGGTTCCGCCTTGCTTCAGGCCGGCCAAGTTGAGGGAGCCCTGGAGCAATACCGCCTAGCCGTGCAACAAAACCCGAATCATGCCCGTGCGTATGCAAATATGGCGATCGCCTACGCCCAGATACGGCGCTTCGCAGAGGCCATCGCCGCAGCCCAAAAGGCTTTGGAATTAGCACGGTCTAGCGGGCGAGCGGATTTGGCCGAACAGATTGAAAGCGGATTGAAGCACTACCTCGCCGAGCAGGCAGAGAGTTCGGGCGAGACGACAACTTCTCAACCCGATCGTGCAGCGCCATGACGAGAGAGCGACGTAATCTGCAATTTATGGATCATCGACGAACAATACTTCTGGTAACAATGGTGGTGCTGGGCGGAGCAGCATGTGCTGTGTACTGCCCGTCGCTGAATTCGCCGTTTATCTTTGACGACAGCACAAGCGTGACCGACAATTCGTCAATTGTCCGGTTGTGGCCGCTAATTGGCGATTCGGAGGATCGCGGCCCGTTAAATCCTCCCGCAGACTTGCCCACGTCCGGCCGGCCGCTAGTGAATCTTTCGCTGGCCATCAATTATTCCTTCGGCCAGTGGAATCCCGTCGGTTATCACGTTTTCAACCTGATTGTCCACGTGCTGTCGGCGTTCTTGCTAATGGCGATTGTGCGGCGCACGTTGTGCCTGGATTACTTCGCAGGACGTTTCGTTCAATCCAGCGCTCCGTTGGCATTTTTTGTGGCATTGTTGTGGGCCTTGCATCCGCTGCAAACCGAGACGGTTGTCTACGTCACGCAGCGCACGGAACTGATGGTGGGCTTTTTCTATTTGGCCACGCTGTATTGCAGCCTGCGGTACTGGGCAGCAGATTCAGGGGCAGGTCGGAACACCTGGCTGGCATTGGCCATCACGGCCTGTCTGGCCGGCATGGCCTGTAAGGAGGTGATGGTCTCGGCGCCGGTGATCGTGCTGCTTTTCGAGCGGACGTTCATCCGTGGCTCGTTGCGCCGGGCGATGCAAAAATCTTGGCCGCTGTACGTCGGTTTGTTTTTGAGTTGGGGCTTGCTGTTGTACCTCAACTACAACGCGCCGCGCGCGGAATCGGCAGGGTTTCATTTCCGCGTTCCTGGTTACGCGTGGTGGTTCACGCAGACGAAAGTGCTGTTGATGTATTTGAAATTGACAGTCTGGCCTTCGCCCCTGTCGATTCACTACGAGATGCCATACCTGGAGACGCTCGGAGCCGCCTGGCCGTGGCTGGCGTCGGTGGTGCTGTTGGTCATCGTTACCCTGGTGCTTTTGTGGCGGGGCAGTGCGATCGGCTTTGTAGGCGCGTGGATGTTTCTGATTCTGTCGCCGACGCTGGTCGTGCCGATCGTCACTGAAGTGGCCGCAGAGCGGCGGATGTATCTGCCACTGGCGGCGCTGGTGACCGCAGTGGTTGTCGGCGGGTATTGGCTCGTGCAAGAAACTGCGGTGTGGCTCGCCCCTGCCAATGCCAGCCGATCATCACCCCGATGGCTGGCAGGATTTGCTGCCACGATCGCCTTACTGGCTGCGGCGGCATTCGGCCTGGCGAGCGTGGTCCGATTAGCGCTGTATCGTGACCCGATCGCGCTCTGGAAGGATGCGCTGGCAACGAACCGGGATGACTTTACGGCCCATAACAACCTCGCGGCGGTGCTAGTCGGCGCAGGCCGCGCCGACGAGGCAATCGAACATTCTCGGGAGGCATTGCGGCTCAGACCCGGTTATTTTGATGCGCACATTAACCTCGGCCTGGCTCTTGCCAGCCTCGGGAAATTCTCCGAGGCAATCGCGCAGTATCAGGCGGCGCTAAGCATTCAGCCCGACGCCGCCGACGCCTATTACAATCTCGCCGTTGCTTTTGCCATGACGGCCCGATCGCAGGAGGCCATCGAGCATTACCGCAAGGCGCTGGAAATACGGCCCGACTTTCCCACAGCGCATAACAATCTGGCAGTTCTATTAGCAAGCCGTGGCGACCGCTACGAAGCGATGGAGCATTACCAACGGGTAATTCAATTAAGACCAGACGATGCCGTTGCGCACGCCAATATTGCAATTGCGCTGGCCGCTGAGGGCCGGCTGCAGGAAGCGATCGAACACTACCAGCGGGCCGTGCAGCTCGATCCGAATTCTGTCACCGTGCAGAACAATCTGGGGAACGCATTGGCCAAAGTTGGCCGGCCCGAGGAGGCGGTCGCGCACCTCGAAGCAGCGGTTCGCCTGAAACCCGATGCTGCGAGCATCCATAATAATCTTGGCGTCACGCTGGCGGACTTAGGCCGTTTTCCAGAAGCGATCGAGCAGTACCAGCAAGCCATCCAACAGGAGGCGACGTACGCTGCGGCGTATTTCAACCTGGCCAAGTCGTCGGCCAAGTTGAACCGCGCGGGGGAAGCGCTTGCCGCCGCCGAAAGAGGATTGGAACTTGCGCAATCCACAGGAAAGACAGCCTTGGTTCGACAGATCGAAACCTGGTTGAAGAACTACAAGGACGAAGTATCGAAATCGGTCAGTGAAGCACCCCAGCCCCAGCGTACTCCTGCAGCGCCATAACTTCAGGACAATTCAGCCGCGCCAACTCGCTCATGTCCAAAAGCCAGGATACTACTTTCGGAATTCGCGCGACGCCGTCCACGCCGTGGATGTCATCGAGCACTCACGAGCGCGTAGGGGCGAAGTTGGCACTGATCATCCTCGCCGTTTGTGTGGCTTATTGGCCGAGCCTGCGCGGCGGGTTCATCATGGACGACGATCTTCTGCTGACTAGCAATCCGTCGATTGCGGCTCCCGACGGCCTGTACTCTATTTGGTTCACGACCGACGAGTGTGAATATTATCCGATCTCGTACAGCAGTTTCTGGTTGGAATGGCGGCTGTGGGGAATGAACCCCCTGGGCTACCACATCACGAACCTAATCTTGCACATCGCTACGGTGCTTTTAATTTGGTTGGTCTTGCGGAAGCTGTCCATTCCCGGCGCGTATCTGGCGGCCCTGTTGTTCGCGGTACATCCGGTAAATGTGGAATCTGTGGCTTGGATTGCGCAGCGGAGGAGCACTTTGGCAATATTGTTCTCCATCCTCTCGATCCTCTGCTATCTGCGTGCGGAAGAGGGACGCGAAGCGAGGGACCAGGGGCGCACAAATGCAAGAAACGAAAAGAGGAGACGCGGAGTGAAGAACACTCATCGCTCTTGGGGCTGGAGGAATTGGTATTGGCTGAGCCTGCTGGGCTTCCTGCTGGCGATGCTCAGTAAAGGCTCCGTGGCCATCCTGCCCGTCTTGCTGCTGGGGCTGATGTGGTGGCAACGTCGGCGGATCGATTTTGCTGCATTGATGCGGATAGCGCCGTTTTTATTGATTGCCATCGCACTGAGTTTGGTGAATATGTGGTTTAACCTGCGAGGTTTTGACGAGCCCATTCGTTCCGCAAGCGTCGCCGAACGATGTGCGGGCGCCGGCGCAGCCGTCTGGTTCTATTTGTCCAAGGCGCTGGCGCCGCTAAATCTGACATTTATTTATCCCCAATGGAGCATCGACACTCGCAACATACTCTGGTGGATGCCCGTTGGAGCCGCCGTCATTGCCACCACAGTGCTGATCTGGAAACGCGAAAGTGGATGGGATCGACCGTTGTTAGCGGCGTGGTTGTTTTTCGGGGTGGCGCTGTCTCCCATTCTCGGGTTCTTCGACATCGGCGCCATGCAGTACTCGCTGGTGGCAGATCACTATCAGCACATCGCGCTGATCGGCGTGGTGGCCTTGGTATCCGCTTCGATCACATGGTGCCAACGCCAGCCAGGCGGATTCCCCTGGACCACAAGCATGGCCGTAGTTTTAGTCGGCACATTGACGCTGCTGACTTGGCGGCAAAATGGTCTCTACGAATCTCCGCTCGCGCTATATGAGGCAACGTTGGGGAAAAACCCTGAAAGCTGGCTGGTCCATAACAACTTGGGGTTCGAACTTGCGAATTCCGGCCGCGCCGAGGAGGCGATTCGACACTACCATCAGGCGCTGCGCCTCAAACCCAATTATGTCGAAGCACTCGACAACCTAGGGGTCGAACTGATGAAGTCCGGCCAGGTCGAAAAGGCAATACAACTGTACGAGCAGGCCCTGCGTATCAATCCTAATCACTTCGCGACACACAACAACTTGGGCGTCGCCTTAATCAACCGCGGTCGGATCCAAGAAGGAATCGAACAGTATGAGCAGGCACTGCAGCTCCGACCTGATTACGCACCAGCCAATATTAACTTGGGAGTTGCACTAGGAAACGAAGGCAAAGTGCAGGAAGCAATCGCGCATTACACGATGGCCATCAGATTAAATCCTGATTCTCCCGAGGCGCACTTTAATTTAGGCAACGTGCTGTTCAAAACCAACCAACTGTCGGAGGCGATCGAAGCGTATCGTCGCGCCTTGGACCTGCGGCCGGACTACGCGGAAGCCCACACTAACTTGGCGATCGCACTGGCCAGCGCGGGCAAACCGCTGGAAGCGATCGAACACTATAAGCGAGCTGTGCAGCTCGACCCCAATTCGCTTGTAGCACAAAACAATCTGGGAAACGCATTGGCACGAGCCGACCGGCCCCAAGAGGCGGTCGCGCACCTCGAAGCAGCAGTTCGCCTCAAACCCGATTCTGGCAGCATCCATAATAATCTTGGCGTCACGCTAGCGGACTTAGGTCGTTTTCCAGAAGCCATCGAGCAGTTTCAACAGGCGATCCAACTTGACGCCGCGAACGCTCAGGCATATTTCAACCTGGCCAAGGCGAATGGCAAATTGAACCGCGCGGCCGAGGCGATCGCTGCCGCGCAAACCGCGTTGGAACTGGCGCACTCTCACGGCCGGTCGGCGGTGGCAAAACAGATCGACGATTGGCTAACGCGGTATCGAGCCGAGCAAACTTCTACGTCTCGTCCAGCCGGCTCGGTACCATCCGTGCCGTGACAACAGGAATTCATTTCATGTCCTCCCCCAGCACCCACTCCGCGGATCCCACCTCCAGGGATTTAGCAAATGTGGTGTCTAGCCCGCGCCTCCGCGTGCTGGGTGCTTGGGTATTCGTTTTTGTTACCTTGCTGATCTTGTATGCACCGGCGCTGCGCGGCCAGGTGCTCTGGGACGACATTGCAAACATCACCGGTCCCCAATTGCGCTCCTGGAGCGGCTTGCCGCGCATCTGGTTCCAGTGGGGCGCCACGCAAACCTACTACCCGGTCCTGCACACCCTCTACTGGATCGAGCAAAAGCTCTGGGGCGACGCCACGCTGGGTTACCACCTGGCCAGCATCTTGTTCCACTCCATCTCCGTCTGCCTGGTCTACTGGATCGTAAGGCGGCTGAAGATTCCCGGCGCAGCATTGGCGGCAGCCATCTTCGCCGTGCATCCGGTCTATGTCGAATCGATCGCCTGGATCACCGAGCAAAAGAACACGCTCTCAGGCATGTTCACGCTGGCATCGATCCTGGTCTATCTGCGCTTCGACGACAGCCGCCGCCGCGCCACCTATGCCGGGGCGCTAGGCCTGTTCCTGTTGGCGCTGGAAAGCAAGGCCACGGCGGTCACGCTGCCGGTGGCGCTGCTGGTCATCCTGTGGTGGAAGCGCGGCGCGCTGTCGTGGCGCCGCGATCTGGCCCCCCTGCTCCCCTGGTTCGCCTTAAGCCTGCTGGTCGGCCTGTTCACCATCTGGTACGAGCGGGTCTACGTGGGCGTGCAAGGCAGCGAATTCGTGCTGACTCCCGTCCAAAGGTGCTTGCTGGCCAGCCGGGCCGTCTGGTTCTATCTGGGCAAACTGTTTTGGCCCACGAATCTGATCCTGTTTTATCCACGTTGGGAAGTGAATGCCGCCCAGGCGTGGCAATATCTCTATGTGGCGGGCCTGATCGCGCTGTTGGCCGCCGCCTGGGCGGTGCGCCGGCGCTTTCGAGCGCCCTTGGCGGCGCTGTTGTTTTTTCTGGGAACGCTGTTTCCCCTGCTGGGATTTTTCGCCACCTACATCTTTCGATACACCTACGTCTGCGATCACTTCCAATACCTGCCCAGTTTGGGAATCGTCGTACTAGTGTCGGCAGCGATCGCGCTGGTTCTTGACTGTGTGCCTACCGCCGCGCGGATTTTTGGGAAGGGTTTATGTCTACTGCTGCTATGCCTGTTGGCTGTGCTCGCGCGCAACCAAAGTCAAATCTACACCGACGACGTAACGCTCTTTCAGGCAACGATCGCCAAAAATCCCGCTTGCTGGGTGGCCCATAACAACTTGGGTGTAGCCCTACTTGATACAGATCGCCAGGAGGCTGCTAAACAATTTGAACTGGCATTGGAGGTGAATCCGAACTACGCCCAATCTCATAACAATCTGGGAGTAGTGCTGGCAGGCTGGGGGCGGCTCCCGGAAGCCTTCGAGCAATACCAGCAAGCCATAGAATTGGATCCCACTTATGCTGAGGCTCACGCCAACTTAGCGATCGCACTGACCAGCGCGGGTCGGATGCAGGAAGCGATCGAACAATATCAACTGGCGGTGCAAATCAAGCCATATACAGTGACCGCACAGAATAATCTGGGCAACGCATTGGCCCGAGCCGGCCGGCTCGAGGAGGCGCTTCCACACTTGGAAGCGGCGGTTCAACTCAAACCCGAATCCGCGAGCATTCACAACAATCTCGGCGTTACGCTGGCAGACTTAGGCCGGTTTGCTGAAGCGATCGAGCAATACCAACAGGCAATCGAGCTCGACTCCAACAATGCGGCCGCCTATTTCAACCTGGCCAAAGCGTCGGCCAAGCTGAATCGTACTGCGGACGCAATTGGCGCCGCTGAAAGAGCGTTGAATCTGGCTCAAACAACCGGACAGTCGACGTGGATCAAACAGATCGAAACTTGGTTGACGAACTACCGGGCTGCTTTGTCGAATCCCGCGAAGGAATCAAACCGGCCCGAAGATGTCTCCCCGACGCCATGATTTTAGAATGCTCCGCGGAGCCAAATCGCCCATGACTAATGAAATGCGGTGATCAAGGTTACGAACTCGGTATTTCAACTTGAGCTACTTAGCTGCCGGCTCGCTCCCCTTGAGAAACGTCACGACCGCGCCCATTTCCGGCTTGAGGTAGACTCCTTCTTCGTCGGGCGGCACGCTGATTTTCACGCGCACCGGCACGGCGCCTTGACCGCGGTCGGCGATCGGCATCAGCCGCGACACGTAGCCTTCGTAGACTCGATCGGGCCAAGCTTCCGCGCGGATCTTGCACTTTTGCCCCTTGAAGATTTTCGAGATGTCGCGCTCCTGGATTTTGAGTTCCACTTCCAAGTCCGAGAGATCGGCCATCTCGCACAAACTGTAGCTTCCGTTCATCACGATTGGGTTGACGATGTTTCCCTCTTCGGCGCGCTTGATGAGAATGGTGCCGGAGATTGGGGCTCGAATGGTGCAATTGTCGAGGCGCCATTTGGCTTTGGTCAATTCGGCCTTGGCCAGGGCCAGATCGCCGCGTGCGGCATCGATGCGCTCCTGGCGAGGTCCGGCGAGCATCAAGTCGTATGCCTTTTGCAGTCGTTCCACGCGGCGATCGCTGGCTTTGAAATTCGCTTCAGCCAGATCGTACTCGCTTTGCGTGGCCACGCCGCTTTTGCGTAATTGGCTGATACGCTGCCATTCGGCATGAAGCTGCGAGCGTTGTGCCTGCGCTTCCTGCAGTTCTGCCTCTGCCTGGTCGATGTCTTCTTTGCGATTGCCGTTCTCCAACTCCAGCAGTTTCTGCTGGGCCACCGCCACGGCGGCTTCCGCGCTGATGGTCGGCTTCGTAATCCGTGGTTTCCAATTGCGCTAAAATGTCATCCTTTTTCACGCGCTGGCCTTCCTCGATCCGCAACATCGTGAGCATGCCAGGCACTTTGGGGCTGACCAAAATCTGATGCGCGGGGATGATATAGCCCTTTGATTCGTGAGCAATGTCTCCCGAGGACGCCACTGCGCTAGCGCTACTCGATCGAGTTGACGCGGTTGGTGCTTGGGCCTGCTGGCCGACGGCCAACGGAGCTGCAACATGGGAGTTGCCGCCCGACTGCGTCGCCGATTGGGCGGATGGCGCGGCCGCGAGAGCAGGCCGATCGTCGCGAGCGGCAACTTGCTTGTAGGCCACGTATCCGCCGACGGCGGCCACTATCAGCACGATCAACCCTATCCACAAGCGGCGAGCACTGCGCGGCGATGATTCATCGTCTGGCAGCCGAAGCGACTGCACCCGCTCGCGCAAATTCGGCTGGGGCTCCGCGGGCTGCGCATGCGCTTTCGACTTTGCCGCCAAATTTCCGTCCATTATCCGTGATCCTTGCACCGCTGACGCCGCTGTCGAAACAAGTCGTTTCTCGAGCAATTGAAGATTCGCACACCTTATCATATCGTAACACCCCCACAGGAAGCGATAATGGATCGAGCGGGAATCATGCCAGGCAATCGAGCAGCACAGGCAATTTGAACGGCCGATTCAGCAAGCAATAATGATTTAATCGGTCCATTCGGAAGGGCGCAGACTGCAAGTCGTCCAACCTCCTGGCGATGCAGACTTCGGGGAATACTCGTTACGCTGAAGTCGCGACAATCCGAAGGCTGATTGAGAACGTATCGCTGGTAGACCCCTCTACGGACAATTTGTTTCGTCGCCCCTAATCGAACGCACCCCCTAGCAGTCCCGGTCTCGTCTGGATGTCCTGGCAACGAACACAAAACGACGAGCCTCTTCCTTCGTCTGGGGCAACTTCTCTGTGGCGAAGCAGGCGGTTCGCGGAGTACTTGGGCATTTCGTTGCTCGTCGTCGCCACCTTCGTGGCGTACTACCCTGCGATGCAGGGCCAACTGGTCTGGAACGACAGCGATTATGTGACGAAGCCGGAGTTGCGCTCGGTGCCGGGTTTGGCGCGGATCTGGTTCGACGTCGGCGCGACCGAACAGTACTATCCGCTGCTGCACAGTTTCTTCTGGATGCAATGCCAGCTATGGGGCGATCATCCGCTGGGCTATCACCTGGTTAACTTGCTGTTGCATCTGGCGGCCGTTGCGCTGCTGTACCTGATCCTGCGGAGGCTCGAGATTCCCGGCGCGTGGCTGGCCGCGGCGATCTTTGCGCTGCATCCGGTGATGGTCGAATCGGTGGCCTGGATCACCGAACAGAAGAACACGCTTTCCACCGTGTTCTACCTGGGCGCCTTGCTGGCGTACTTGCACTTCGATCAGACACGCCGCAAGTCGCATTATGCGCTGGCGTTGGCGCTGTACCTGCTGGCCATGGCCAGCAAAACGGTCACAGCCACGCTGCCGGCGGCCTTGTTGGTCATCTTTTGGTGGCAACGCGGCAGCTTATCCTGGCGCCGCGACGTGCTGCCGCTGGCGCCTTGGTTCGTGCTGGGGGCGGCGGCCGGCCTGTTCACGGCCTGGGTGGAACGCACCTACATCGGCGCGCAAGGAAGTGATTTTGCCCTGACTTTCGCCCAGCGCGCTCTGATCGCCGGCCGCGTGCCCTGGTTCTATTTGGGACAACTGCTCTGGCCGGCGAACTTGATCTTCATGTATCCCCGCTGGGAAGTCGATCCGAGCGTCGGGTGGCAATGGTTATTTCCCTTGGCCAGCGTGGCGATCGTCATCGTGCTGTGGCTGTTGCGCAGGCGGTGGCGCGGACCGCTGGCCGGCTGGCTGCTGTTCATCGGCACATTGTTTCCCGTGCTGGGGTTTTTGAACGTCTACTGGTTCGTGTTTTCCTTCGTGGCCGATCACCTGCTGTATCTGGCCAGTCTGGCGGTGATCGTGCTGGCCGCCTCGGCCATCGCCCTGGCAATTGCCCGACTGCAAGCAAACGCACGCTGGATCGGCTACCTCGGTTGCGCAGCCCTGTTGGCCACCCTGGGAACCCTCACCTGGCGCCAAAGCGAAATGTACAGCGACGCCATCAACCTTTACCAAACCACCATCGATCGAAATCCGGATTGTTGGATGGCACATACCAACCTAGCGATTGTGTTGGCCGGCATGGGCCAGCCGCAGGCTGCCATCGACCATTACCAGCAGGCGGTGCAAATCAAGCCGGATTGTCTCCAAGCCCAGAATAACTTGGGAAATGCATTGGCCCGAGCCGGCCGCGCCGAGGAAGCGATTCCGCACCTGGAAGCAGCGGTTCGCCTAGAACCTAATTCCGCCCTTATTCGCAACAATCTCGGCGTCACGCTGGCCGACCTAGGCCGGTTTAGCGAGGCAATGGAGCAGTACCAACAAGCGATCCAACTCGATGCCGCTTACATTCAGGCCTATTTCAATCTGGCCAAAGCATCGGACAAATTGAACCGTTCGGCGGAGGCCATTGCCGCCGCCGAACAGGCTTTGGCCCTGGCTCGATCCGCCGGACGAACAGCATTGACCAACCAGATCGAAACTTGGATCGAGAAATTCCGCGCCAACCTGTCGAACCAACCCGCCGGAGCACCTCCTAAGAGTGCTCCGGCCACGCCATAACGCCGGCGAATTCCTATGCCTGGCAAAAAACAGAAGAACTTACGCCAGCGCGGGCCAACTCGGCCCAACGTCGCGATGCCGACAACCACCCGCCTGCGCATGCTGGGTGGCATTTCGTTGCTCGTCGTCGCCACCTTCGTGGCGTACTACCCTGCGATGCAGGGCCAACTGGTCTGGAACGACAGCGATTATGTGACGAAGCCGGAGTTGCGCTCGGTGCCGGGTTTGGCGCGGATCTGGTTCGACGTCGGCGCGACCGAACAGTACTATCCGCTGCTGCACAGTTTCTTCTGGATGCAATGCCAGCTATGGGGCGATCATCCGCTGGGCTATCACCTGGTTAACTTGCTGTTGCATCTGGCGGCCGTTGCGCTGCTGTACCTGATCCTGCGGAGGCTCGAGATTCCCGGCGCGTGGCTGGCCGCGGCGATCTTTGCGCTGCATCCGGTGATGGTCGAATCGGTGGCCTGGATCACCGAACAGAAGAACACGCTTTCCACCGTGTTCTACCTGGGCGCCTTGCTGGCGTACTTGCACTTCGATCAGACACGCCGCAAGTCGCATTATGCGCTGGCGTTGGCGCTGTACCTGCTGGCCATGGCCAGCAAAACGGTCACAGCCACGCTGCCGGCGGCCTTGTTGGTCATCTTTTGGTGGCAACGCGGCAGCTTATCCTGGCGCCGCGACGTGCTGCCGCTGGCGCCTTGGTTCGTGCTGGGGGCGGCGGCCGGCCTGTTCACGGCCTGGGTGGAACGCACCTACATCGGCGCAAGGAAGTGATTTTGCCCTGACTTTCGCCCAGCGCGCTCTGATCGCCGGCCGCGTGCCCTGGTTCTATTTGGGACAACTGCTCTGGCCGGCGAACTTGATCTTCATGTATCCCCGCTGGGAAGTCGATCCGAGCGTCGGGTGGCAATGGTTATTTCCCTTGGCCAGCGTGGCGATCGTCATCGTGCTGTGGCTGTTGCGCAGGCGGTGGCGCGGACCGCTGGCCGGCTGGCTGCTGTTCATCGGCACATTGTTTCCCGTGCTGGGGTTTTTGAACGTCTACTGGTTCGTGTTTTCCTTCGTGGCCGATCACCTGCTGTATCTGGCCAGTCTGGCGGTGATCGTGCTGGCCGCCTCGGCCATCGCCCTGGCAATTGCCCGACTGCAAGCAAACGCACGCTGGATCGGCTACCTCGGTTGCGCAGCCCTGTTGGCCACCCTGGGAACCCTCACCTGGCGCCAAAGCGAAATGTACAGCGACGCCGCATTTCTCTACCAGACGACGATCGCCAGGAATCCTGCATGTTGGTTGGCTTACAACAACTTGGGGGTCATCGTGGCCACGAAGGGCCGGCCCCGGGACGGCATGGAATACTTCCAACAGGCTCTGCGCTTCAAGCCCGACTGGGCCGACTCCCATAACAATCTGGGAAATGGGCTGCTCGACGATGGACGGCCGCAGGAGGCCATCGCTCAATTCGAGCTGGCTTTGCAAGCCAATCCGAACTTCGCGGAAGCGCACAACAACCTGGGATTCGCCTTGGCCAGTTCCGGTCGACTGCCGGAGGCCATCGCGCATTTGGAGAAAGCCGTACTGTTGCGTCCCGATTCTCTCAAAGCTCAGCACAATTTGGGACGGTCATTGGCAGCAACAGGCCGATTCGAAGAAGCCATTCCACACTACCAACAGGCAATCAAAATCAATCCTGACTATCTGGACGCCTACGCCAATTTGGCGACAGCATATGTCCGTTTGCATCGCACCCCAGAGGCCATCGTGGCGGCCCAAAAAGCTTTGCAGCTAGCTCGCGTCCAAGGCGAAACGGCGGCGGCCCGACAGATCGAAGAGTGGTTAAAGTCCAACCGCGCCGACGCGACCAAGGTTCCCGACCAAGTGCCGCATTCACAAAGCACGCGCACAGCGCCGTGAATGTCATCCAACGCCGATTTGCGTTTTGCCGATTCCTGGGACATTCTATCGATAGACGATACCTCAGTCGGCTTTCGCCACGCATCGTATCAATGTAATCGCCGCTCATGTCCAAAGTAATCTCATCGAAACGTTCGAGATCGCCGGCGACGCGGTCGCCTCCAACGACGCCCAGAGGAATTGCATCTCTCTAGCGGCAATGGTGTTTCTGGCCGGCATGGTGTGGTTGATCTATGGGCGCACCACGAGCTCGCCGTTCATCTTTGACGACTACTTTAGCATTTTAACCAACTCTTCAATCGTGAGACTTTGGCCACTGATCGGCGATTCCGAGCAACCCGGTCCGTTGAACCCTCCCGCACAAATGCCCGCCGCGGGCAGGCCGCTGGTGAACCTATCGCTGGCGCTGAACTACAATTTCGGCCAGCTCGATCCCACTGGCTATCACATCTTCAATCTGATCGTGCACATGCTGTCAGCCCTATTGCTGATGGCAATCGTGCGGCGAAGCTTGCGGCTGGAGTATTTCGGCGGACGATTCGATCACGTCAGCGGTCCTCTGGCGTTTTTGGTGGCCTTGCTGTGGGCCGTGCACCCGCTGCAGACCGAGTCGGTGATTTACATCACGCAGCGCACCGAACTCATGGTGGGATGCTTCTATCTGGCCACGCTGTACGGGAGCCTTCGCTACTGGGCCGCCCCCACACCGGCCGGTCGAACCGTCTGGTTGACGCTGGCGACGCTGACGTGCCTGGCCGGCATGGCCTCGAAGGAAGCGATGGTCACTGCGCCGGTGGTAGTGCTGTTATTTGAGCGGACGTTTCTGGCTGGTTCATTCCGTCAAGCGCTGCGTCGGTCATGGTCGTTGTACGTCGGGTTGTGTCTGGGCTGGGCTTTGCTGTTGGCGCTCAATTACGGCGGCCCACGCTCCGGCTCGGCCGGGTTCCACCTCCCTCTGCCTGCTTACGCTTGGTGGTTAACGCAGACGAAAGTGCTGTTGATGTACCTGAAGCTGGTCGTGTGGCCGTGGCCGCTGTCGATTCATTACGAGATGCCGTATCTCACATCCCCTGCGGCGGCGTGGCCGTGGTTGTTGCCCGTGGCGCTGCTTACGATCGCCACTGTCATACTGTTTTGGCAGCGCAAGGCGATTGGATTCGTAGGGACCTGTGTGCTGGTGATTCTTTCGCCGACTCTGGTCGTACCTATCATCACCGAAGTGGCGGCCGAAAGGCGCATGTATCTGCCTTTGGCCGCGCTTTCGGCACTGGTAGTGGTCGGCTGCTACTGGCTGTCAGAGCAAATGCGAAAGCGGCTGGTTGGTGCCACGGGGCGTTGGCCTGTGGGGTTCGTGGCTGCCGCTTCGATTCTTGTCGTCGCATTCACCCTCGTGAGCATCCACCGGCTGGCCGCTTATCACGACGGACTCACGCTTTGGCAGGACGCCGTGGCCAATGAGCCCGACGATCCCATCATCCACAACAACCTTGGGCTCCAACTGGCGAATGCAGGCCGTCTGCCGGATGCAATTAAAGAATATGAAATATCCCTGAAGTTGAAACCCGACTATGCCTCGGCGTACTACAACATGGGCATTGCCTTGGCCAACGACGGCCGCTCGCAAGAAGCCGTCGCGTCGTTCGAGGAAGCCCTGCGGCTGAAGCCCGATCCGTTGATCCATAACAATCTGGGTCTTGCGCTTTACGGCGCCGGTCGCATTCAGCAGGCCGTCGAACACTATCAGAAAGCCTTGCGGCTGAAACCTGACTACCCGGAGGCCCACAACAACCTGGGAGTCGCGCTCGTCAACGACGGCCAGACGCAGGAAGGCATCAAACGCTTCGAGCGGGCGCTGCGGCTCAAGCCCGACTACGCCGAGGCACATGTCAACCTAGGCCTTGCTTTGCAAAGCCAGGGTCGAACGCAGGAAGCGATCGATCATTATCAGCAAGCCCTGCGGTTGAAGCCTGATTACGCGGAGGCTCATAACAACCTGGCGATGATTTTGGTTCGTGCAGGCCGGATGCAGGAGGCAATCGAGCACTTGGAGCAGGCCCTGCGGCTCAAGCCCGACTACGCGCAAGCGCACATCAACCTGTCGGTCGCTCTGGCAAAGACGGGACGACCGCAAGAAGCAGTCGATCACGCACAGCAGGCGGTGCAACTGAAGCCTGAATACGCGGATGCCTGGGCGAATTTGGCCAGGGCCTATGCTCGGACGAATCGCTCTGCAGAGGCCATCGCCGCTGCCCAGAAAGCGTTGGAGCTGGCCCGTTCGCAGGAACAAAAGGAGCTAGCCGAGCGAATCGAAGGCTGGTTGACGAACTACCGCTCACAGCTCGTCAACGATCAGGCTGCGCCGCTTGAGCCCGGTGATGCGCAGCCATCGCCGTAATTGCCAGGACGCCTCCCCATGCCCCAGCGGAATCAGCACCTCAGACGCGGCGATGCGGCTCCTCCTGCAGCATGGATGCCATTGTCTCCGGATTCTCGCAGATGGGGCGGCGCGGCGCTGCTTGTCGTCGCCACTTTTGCTGCGTACCTGCCCGCGCTGCGCGGCGGATTCATCCTGGACGACGACAAACTGCTGACCGAAAACAGCCTCATCAAGGCCCCTAACGGCCTCTACGAGTTCTGGTGCACGACCGCGCCGGCCGACTACTGGCCGCTGACCAACACGACTTTCTGGCTCGAGTGGCGGCTATGGGGCATGAACCCCACCGGCTACCACGTCACGAACCTGGTCCTGCACATCCTGGCGGCGCTAGTGCTATGGGCGATTTTGCAGAAGCTCTCCCTCCCCGGCGCATTTCTGGCGGCGCTGCTGTTCGCCCTGCACCCGGTGAATGTCGAGAGTGTGGCATGGATCAGCCAGCGCAAAAACACGTTGGCAATGGTGTTCTTGCTGCTGTCGATCCTGTCGTATTTGCAAGGCGATCTTCAATCTCCGTCGCCGGAATTCCGTTTTTTTCGTTCTGCGCAAGGCGCTGGTATTGGTTCAGCCTGTTGGCCTTCCTGCTGGCCATGCTCAGCAAGGCTTCCGTCGTCGTTTTGCCGATCCTGCTATTGGGAATTGTGTGGTGGCATCGGAAGCGGCTTACGAAGTGGGACTTGGCTCGGACGGCGCCCTTCATCCTGATCGCGATCGTTTTGCTGTGGGTGAATATTTGGTTCCGAACCCACGGCGAAGCGTTGATGATCCGCCACGCCGGTTGGATGGAACGCCTGGTCGGCGCCGGCGGCGCAGTGTGGTTCTACTTATCCAAGGCGCTCCTGCCGATCGATCTGCTGTTCATCTATCCGCAGTGGCAAATTCAAACCAACAACCCGCTCTGGTTGCTGCCGCTAATGGCGGCCATCGTCGTCACCGCGGTGCTGGCGTGGAAATGCATTTCTCCTCGGGCGAGTTGGGGCCGGCCGCTGTTGTTTGCTTGGGGGTTTTTCTGCCTGGCGCTGGCGCCCGTGCTGGGGTTTACCGACGTGGGCTTCATGAAATATTCGCTGGTGGCCGACCATTATCAGCACATTGCCATCCTTGGGCTGGTGTCACTTGTGGCGGCGGCGTGCAGCGTGTGGCACGATCAAACGCGAGGAGCGCTTCGATCGGCAGCGTCTGCCACCATCGCGTCAATGGTCGGCGCGCTCGCGCTTTTAACCTGGCAGCAAAGCCAGCTATATGGTGAACCGGTTCGAATCTATGAAGCGGCATTGGTCAGCAGCCCGGATTCCTGGTTGATCAACACCAATCTCGGCGTTGCCCTGGCAAATTCCGGCCGGTTGCAAGAGTCAATCCAACACTTACATCAGGCCCTGCGAGCAGAGCCGGACGATCCCCAGTCTCACTACAATTTAGGGGCCACTTTTTCCCGGGCAGACCAGCTTCAAGAAGCGATCGAGCAGTACCGCCAGGCGCTGCAACTTAAGCCCAGCTACGCCGAAGCCCACAACAACCTGGCGGTCGCTCTGGCGAAGGCAGGCCGCCTGCAAGAAGCCATCGAACAATATCAAGAGGCGTTGCGGCTCAAACCAGATTCCGTTTTGGTCCGCAACAATCTGGGTGACCTTCTCACCGATATTGGCCGGCCGCAAGAAGCCATCGAGTACTACGAGCAAGCGCTGCAGATTCGCCCCGATTCCTCCCTAACCCATTACAGCCTGGGCATTGCGCTGGCAAAAGCGGGCCAGCCGAAAAAAGCAGTCGAACACTACCGGCAAGCGCTGCAGATCAACCCAGAATTCGCCGAGGCCCACAACAACCTCGGCAACGCGCTGGTCAAGTTGGGCCTGCTGCGGGAGGCCGTCGAGCACTTCCAACAAGCACTGCGGCTGGAACCGAAAAGCGCTGAGGTACATTGCAACCTAGGCAACGCTTATTTCAATGCTGGCCGGCTCGAAGAAGCCGTCGGACACTGTCAACAGGCGGTGCGGCTGAAGCCCGACTTTACCTTAGCCTACGTCAACCTGGCGACAATCTATGCCGCGATGAATCGTTCCCAGGAAGCTGTCGCGTCGGCCCAGAAGGCTTTGGAACTGGCCCGATCTCAAGGACAAACAGCTATGGCCCAGAAAATTGAAGCCTGGCTGACGAAGCAAGAGATTGACCAGCCGAGCCGATCGCCTACGCCTCCGTAGACTGACAGGCTGCTGCTTTTCATTAGCGGCGGGCGAACTGCCCCGCGCCGGCGGCGGACAGTTGGCCGTCGTCGGTCATCTCTTCCGCAACGTGGTATTGCAACCGCAGGCGTCGCGCGATTTCCGGCATTGTGTCTTCGGCCGCGCCGCCGAACCACTGCACCTCGCCGGTCTGGCAGGCGGCGATCAGGCGGCCGTCGCGGATGGCCACGGTGTTGGTGTGCGTGACGGGCACGCGCGGTTCTTCGGTGATGATGCCGCAAAGATTCACGGGATCGGCGGCTGCGAGCACGACGTTGGCGTCGTGGGGCCCTTCATCACGCACGCCGCGCAGCAGTTCCACGGCTTCCGGCAGGGCGTATTGTTCGCCCGCCACGCCGCGCACAAATCGCCCGCCGCGAATTTCACCGCGGGCTTCCAGGCGGCGATAGACTTGCACCAGGCGCCACCACGGCGGCGCTGCGGCTTCGCGCGCCAGAAGGTCGCGGAACACGACGCCCCAGCGGCGCAAAAGTTGCCAGGCCCAACTGGTGGCGGCTTGCTCTTCATCCACTTTCGGCACAATGCCGGGGAACAGCGACCAGCGGCCGGAGGGATTGACAGTGAATTCACGACGGAGGCGGCGCTGCCGGCGGCGGCGTAAATCGGCGCGGCGACGATCGGTGGCGGTTCCGGTGATGGTGCGGACGGCGGTGAAGGCGTCGGCGGTGGCCAGGCCCAGCGCCGCCAATTCGTGCAGCGCTTCGTCGAGCTGCGCCGGCAACAGGCCGGTGAGCGACATGATTTCGTGCTGGAATAGCGCCCCCCGCTGCCGCAAGGTCTCCAATACCGCGGCGGCGCCGGCGCGGCAATGGGCTTCGGCGGACGCGCGATCGCGCGGCAACAGCCAACCGAGATTTTCGCGCAACAGAAGTGCGATCGGAGCGGCGCGTGTCAAACCGGCGGCGCTGGGGCCATCGTCGGCGTCTTTGCGCGGCGGACAGAGCCGGCCCCAAGCCAATTCACCCGACATCGATATTTCGTCGAGCCAGCGCGATTCATACTGGTCGCAACGCGCCGGCAAGATTCGCCGCTCCCACAAACCGACGGCGAGTTCGAATCCCTGCAACTGCGCCAGCGTTTTGCGCAAGCCTGCACGGCCATGCCACTGCCGGCCGGGCAATAGATGATGCCAGCGCAAGAGAAAACGGATGAAGTCGGCCGGCTCGGCGGGCTGAATCTGTCGGCGCAAACCGTCCAACGTGCGGCGATGAATGCGGGCCAATAGGCGGCGCTCGCACCATTCGATCGAGGCTTTGCCGTTTTCGGAGTTTCCATTCCCATCGTCCGCTGGAGTGAAATGGCCGCGCAGCACGGTGCCTTCAGCCTCGATCGCTTCCAGTCCGGCGAAAACTTGAGCCGGCTTCAGCGCCAGTTTCTCGGCCAGTTGTTCGGCCGTGACCGGTCCGCTGACTTGCATGCGGCCGCGCATCAGGGTGACAAGCGCTTCGGCCGATTCCCAATTCTGGCGCACCGAGTCGGGCAAAGTTACTTGGGGCTCAGCCGTGGCTTCGGGAAAAAGAGATTTGACTAGCGGCCAGCGCTCCGAAACTGTCCAAAACTTCGGCCCCCGCACAGCACCACCCTCACCCCTGCCCCCTCCCTGAGGGAGAGGGGGACAGTGCGAAGCGTCGACACGCATCGCGCGGTTTTTGGCGACCAATTCTTCGAATTGCGGCGTCCACTCCGGCGCTTCATCGGCCCGCAACAGGCACATGCTGTGCAGGGCGTCGTGCAATTCGTCGGCGTCGCGCACCAGCGGCCAGGCTTCGGCCCGCACCGTGGCGATGGCCTCCGGATCGAGGCGGCCCAGGTCGCTGGCCGAGTCGAACGATAAGCCGCGGCGCAGACTGACGGCCCGCGCGCGGCGCTCTTCCAGCGGCGCACCGTCGAGAAAAGCGTACGGATTGGCGTTGAGAATTTCGTGACTGAACGGCGATGGTTCGCGCGTGTCGCGGGCGATCAGTTCCACCCGGCCCGATTGAATATCGGCCAGAACCGACAACCAGCGATCGACGTCCATTGCTTCGTGCAAACAATCTTCCACGGTCTGATGGATCAGCGGGTGGTCGGGTATCTCGGTGTCGCCGTGATGGTTCTCCAGACAGCCGGCTTGCGCAGGGAACACGGCCGCCAGCAGATCGTCGGAGCGGAAGCGCTGCAGATTGGGGGGCACGCGCTGGCCATTCTTGTTGCGCAGCACCGCCAGAGCGCGGGTGACGCACCAGCGCCAACGGGTTTGGAATACTGGCGCCGCTAAAAGCGCTTGCTCCAGCAGGTAGCGGCCGTTTTCCGGCGTGAGCATGCCGAACAGCGCATCGATGGGAAAACTGTGCTGAGGTCCCAGCGAAAGCACGATGCCATCTTCGTCGGCGCTGGCTTGCAGTTCGAAATCGAACGAGCGGCAGAAGCGTTTGCGAAATGCCAGGCCCCAAGCACGATTGATCCGCGCACCCCAGGGAGCGTGAATGACAAGCTGCATGCCGCCCGATTCATCGAAGAATCGCTCGAACACGATGCGGTTCAGCGTGGGCACCAGCCCAATCGCGGCCACTTGCGCCGCCGTGTATCGCACGGCTTGCGTGGCCGCGTCATCGCCAATGCCGCAATCTTGCTTGAGCCAGGCGACGGCAGGCGAAAAATCGGGCTCCGGATCGCCGTTTTGCGAAGCGATGAGCGGCTCGACCCTTTGCTGCAAATCTTCCCGCAGCCGCGAAACTTCCTGCGACAGTTCGATCGTTCGGCCCGGCGCTTCGCCGAGCCAAAACGGTACCGAGGCAGGTGCGCCTTGGGCATCGGTCACATACACTTCGGAGCCGCGCACGTAGCGCACGATCCAGGAAGTGTTGCCCAATAGGAAGATGTCGCCGCCGTTGCTTTCCAAGGCGAAATCCTCGTTCACCGTGCCCACAAAGGTGCCGTCGTTTTCGGTCACCACGCGGAAATCGCCCAGTTCAGGAATGGCGCCGCCGCACGTGACGGCCACGATGCGCGCCCCGCGGCGGGCTTTGACGAGGCCGTTGATTGCGTCGCGATGCAGCCAGGCGCCAGCGCGCGTGCCGGCGGTGATTCCCTCACTGAGCATCGTGATGATGCGGTTGAACGACTGCCGCTGGAGATTCCGATATGGCCACGCTCGGCGAACCAGCGTGAATAGATCGTCTTCGGCCCATTCCTCGCCGGCGCACATCGCCACGATTTGTTGGGCCATGAGATCCAAGGGCGCCACGGGCACCTCGATCGCATCCAATCGCCCGGCGCGCACGCCACGCAGCAGGGCCAGGCATTCGAGCAATTCATCGCGCGTCAGGGGAAACAGCCGTCCCTTGGGCACCACGCCCAGTGCGTGGCCGGAGCGACCGACGCGCTGCAACAGCGTGGCGATGGAGCGTGGCGAGCCGATCTGGCAAACCAAATCGATGTAACCGACGTCGATGCCCATCTCCAGCGAAGCCGTAGCGACAATGGCTTTCAGCTCGCCGCGCTTTAATCGCTCTTCGACGCCCAGGCGAATTTCCCGCGACAAGCTTCCGTGATGCGCCGCCACCGCTTCTTCTCCCAGCGATTGGCGCAGTTGATGGGCCACTCGTTCGGCGAGCTTGCGCGTGTTCACGAACACCAATGTGCTGCGATGCGCCTGGATGTGCTGCGAAAGGCGCTCATAGATTTCGCCCCATTGCTCGGCGGAACACACGGCTTCCAACTCGCTGGGGGGCACGTCGACCGTCAAATCAAGTTCGCGCTGATGGCCGGCGTCGATAATCGCGCAATTCGGAGCGCCGAGTGAATCAACATTGCCGCTGCCGACCAAAAACCTCGCGATTTCGTCGATCGGCGCTTGCGTGGCCGACAGGCCGATGCGCTGCAGCGGCCTCGAACACAGCCTTTCCAATCGCTCCAAGGTGATCGACAGGTGCGAACCACGTTTGTCGCGGGCCAGGGCGTGGATTTCATCGACAATCACCGTTTCGACGCCGCGCAGAATATCGCGGCTTTTAGCGCCGGTCAGCAACAAGTAGAGCGATTCGGGCGTGGTCACCAAAATCTGCGGCGGGCGGCGAAGCATGGCGGCCCGCTGAGAGCTGGGAGTATCGCCCGTGCGGACCGCCGCGCGAATCGGCAGAGGCTGCTGCCCGGCGGCCAAGGCGGCCTGCTGCAACTCGGCCAGCGGCACTTCCAAATTGCGGTGGATGTCGTTCGACAGGGCCTTCAGCGGCGAAATGTAAACCACGCGCACGCCGTCGGGCAGCGTGCCATCGACGGCATCGCGCAAGAGCCGATCGAAGGAGGCCAGAAACGCGGCCAGCGTCTTACCGCTGCCGGTGGGGGCGGCGATCAGCGTGTGCCGGCCGGCCACAATCTCAGGCCAGCCGCGGCGTTGGGCCTCGGTGGGTTGGCCGAAGCGGCCGCGAAACCAGGAGTCGATCAACGGGTGAAACACAACTGCCGTCCGAAGATCTGCGTATGGAAGTTTGTTCAGTATCCTAAGTCTACCGAGTTGCGATTACTGCGGCTACTTAGCCGATCGCGCTGGTGTCGCAACGGCCTAGGATTGCCTCGGTGACGCGAAACTCCGGAATATCGTCGCAGCATCCAACTGTATACACCCCGGTCGTTTGGACCGCGCAACTGGCAATTAGTCTGGACATAAACAGCGAAAACCGGGTAGGTTGTGGGCTTGTGAAAGCCACCACGGAGAGGGCAAGTCGTTTCCAGCAATGCATTTTTTTGAATTCGTCCTGAAAAATGTGTTTCGGCGCAAGGTGCGCACTGCGCTCACCACGTTTGGCGTGGCCGTGGCCATCGCGGCGGTGGTCTCGCTATTGAGCATCACCGGCGGGTACGAAAAGTCCAGCAAGGAGATGTACGCCAATCGAGGGGTCGATCTTGTGGTCGTGCGGGCCGGCGTGGCCAATCGCTCGACCAGCACCTTGGACGAAAGCGCGGCGAAACTGCTTCGGGCGCTGCCCAACGTCGGCAAGGTGGCTCCGGCCCTGTCGGAAAAGGTGTCGGTCGAATCCGGCAGCCTGGTAAGCGTGCCGGTCAACGGCTGGCCGCCTGACAGCTTTGCATTCGATTCGCTGACAATCATCGAAGGCCGGAAATTGGAAGGCGGCGACAAACACGCCGTGATGCTGGGAAAAGAACTGGCGAATCGTTTGAAGAAAACCATCGGCGACGAGGTGCAAATCGAGTCAGAGGAGTTCAAGGTCGTCGGCATCACCAGCAGCGCCACCATGCTGGATAACAACGCGGCGGTGATCTCGTTGCGCGACCTGCAAGAAATGATGGAACGCTCCGGCCAGGTGTCGGAGTTTCAGGTGGCATTGGCCAAAGACCTGCCCAACAAAAAGGCCGTGATCGTTTCGGTCCGCGACGCCATCGAAAAACTCAAAGACGACGAAGGAGTGCCGCTGGGTTTGGTCGCCCAGGAGACCGAAGAATTTATCAATAGCGATAATCAGATTCGCGTGGCGCATGCCATGGCCTGGACCACCAGCGCAATTGCGCTGATCGTCGGCTCGATCGGCATGCTGAACACGATGATTGTGTCGGTGCTGGAACGCACGCAGGAGATCGGCATCTTGCGGGCAATCGGCTGGCGCAAGTCGCGGATCATGCGGATGATCTTGGCCGAATCGTTTTCGCTCAGTTTTCTTGGTTGCGTGCTGGGCACGTTGTTGGCGGCGCTGCTGATTCGCGTGCTGCTGCAATTTCCCACGGCGAAGATGCTGGTGCGTGGCGACATCACCCCGGAGGTGATGATCATCGGATTGGTGATGTCGGTATTGGTGGGCTTAGTTGGCGGAGCTTATCCGGCGCTGCGCGGCGCCAGCCTGCCTCCAACCGAGGCTTTGCATTATGAGTAGCTATCAACACATGATTCATAAGGGACACAACAACGCCCCGGTGTTATTGCGAGCGGAGAACCTCGGCCGGACCTACGCCGACGGTTCCGTCACGGCATTGGCCGGCGTGAACGTGGAGATTCGCCAAGGGGAATACGTGGCTATCATGGGGCCCAGCGGCAGCGGCAAATCGACGCTGCTGAATTTACTGGGCACCTTGGATCGCCCCACGCAAGGGGAGCTGTACTTCGAAGGCGAGCCGCTTTCGCAGTTGCGCGATCTGGACGGCTTCCGTTCGCGGAAAATCGGCTTTGTATTTCAATCGTTTTACTTGCTGCCGACGCTCACGGCGATTGAAAACGTGCAGATTCCGATGTTCGAAACGAACGTGCCGGCCGCCAAACGCGCCCAAAAGGCCAGGCAATTGCTGGAAGCGGTAAGCATGGGCCACCGGGAAAATCATTTGCCCACGCAACTTTCCGTCGGCGAGCGGCAGCGTGTGGCCATTGCCCGGTCGCTGGCCAACGATCCGCCGCTGTTGCTGGCCGATGAGCCGACCGGCAACCTCGACTCGCGCTCCGGCAACGACGTGTTGGATTTGTTCGATCAGCTTCACAGCGAAAGGAACATGACGCTGGTAGTGATCACCCACAGCGAGGAGGTCGCCCAGCGGGCCCAGCGAATCATCTGGATCCGCGACGGCAAAATCGTCCACAGCCGCACCGAAGCGCTGCATCAAAAGGAAACCGTGAATAAGTGACGCCGGCAAATCGCTTCGTCACCAATCACCTGCCATGCACTTTCTCACCTTCATCTTGAAAAACCTGCTGCGGCGACCGGCGCGGTCGCTTCTGACGATCGTCGGATTGGCTGTGGCAATCTGCGCCGTGGTGTCGCTTGTCGGCGTGGCCACGGGCTTCGAGCAATCGTTCATGGAGGTCTACACCCAGCGCGGCATCGACCTGGTGGTCCAGCGCGCCGGCGGCAGCGACAACTTGAACAACACCCTGCCGGAGCAATTGCTGGATCGCATCGCCGAATTGCCGGGCGTGGAGCAAGTGATGGGCGGAGCGGTCGATCTGGTTTCGTTCCAAAAGTACGGGATCATCGGCCGGTTGATTAATGGCTGGCCGCCCAATAGTCCGTTGCTCCAGCGAATTACCGTGACTAGCGGACGGCAACTTAAGGCTGGGGATACGCGCAAAGCCGCGATAGGTCGGGTCTTGGCGGCTAATTTGAAAAAACAGGTCGGCGATACAATTGACTTGTTCGAAGAGCCGTTCACGATCGTGGGCATCTATCAAAGCCCGATCGTGTTTGAAAACGCCGGTGTGGTCGTGTTGCAGGAGGAATTGCAACGGCTGCAGCACCGGCCCAATGAAGTGGCCGGCTTTACGATCACGGCCAAGCGGCCGATCGACGACGCCGGAATGGAAGACCTGCGCAAGCGCGTCGAAGCCTTGCAGCCCGGCTTGGAAGTGAAGCGGTCCAGCGATTTTGTCGAGCACGTTCCGCAGGTGCGCATCAGCCGGGCGGTGGCGTGGCTCACTTCGGCCATCGCCCTGTTCATTGGGGCAATCGGCATGCTGAATACGATGGTGATGTCGGTCTTCGAGCGCACCAAGGAAATTGGCACGCTGCGGGCCATCGGCTGGCGCAAATCGCGAATCGTGCGGATGGTGATCGGCGAATCGCTGGTGCTGAGCATTGCCGGAGCTGCGCTGGGAAGCGCCGGCGGCGCAGCGCTGGCTAAATTCCTGAGCCATATGCCGAACACCGCCGGCGTGACTCAGGGCACAGTCGAGCCGTCGGTCTTCGTTGAAGGCCTGCTGGTTGCGCTGATCGTGGGCCTGCTGGGCTCGGTATACCCGGCCCTGTGGAGCGCTAATCTGATGCCGACGGAAGCCTTAAGGCGCTAAATCGCGGCAGCCCTCGGTTCATCGATTGGCGGAGGCGGTATGGGCGCTCTGGACCGATGGATTCGCCGGCGGAAGGAGTTGAGCTCCTTTGCCGCCTGCCATCCTCTCTTCGTATTTTTTCAGATCTTCGCGGAATTTGCGGACGTCGGCTTCAAACCGATTCGGCAATTTCGCGATCAAGTTGTTGCCACCGCCAAACCATCCGTTCGGCTCGTCGAATACCAAATGATATTCGATGAACACCCGTTCCGGCGCGTTTTGCAAACCGGGCGGGTCCTGTAGCTTTGTGACCTTCATGTAGGCGCCGGCGCCGGAATACGCCTTGGGCGGATCGTAGACCGTGTTGCCCAATTTGTCCTGATGGCCGGATTGCCACTGATTGGGATATTGCTTGTCGTCGACAAAGCGCGGATCGAGCACGAAATCGACCAGCACGCTATCCGGGGTGCTTGTGCGCATGCCACGTCCCGTGCCCATCACTTTCACCTGGCCGAACAAGGGAATGTCAGCGTGCGCATATCGTTCCTTGACTTTGTCGGTATTGATGATGGAGAGATTCCGGGCTTTCAATTCGTCGTCGGTGTAGTACTGGGCGGCGCCGCGTTTTTCGTTCTTTCCCTGGTCGAGTTGCTGTTTCACAAAACCTTCGCTGGAAACCGTCGAAAGTTTGCCGTTGGCGACGTAGTACAAATCGATGCGGCGACCAATGGAATCCGTGGGTTTGGCGCCCAGAACATCGTTGTCTTTCATGATCAAGGTGAACGGGCTGGAGACGCGGCCTGCCAGAAAATCGTTCATTTGCGCGGGAGCCACCAATTTTGTGATCACTGCCAGTTGATCCGCGGCGGTCAAACCATCGGCCATCACCGGCTGTGGAAGCTTGACCGTTTTGCCGTTGGTGAGCGGCACGCCTTTATCGACCAGCTCTTTGTAAATCGTGTTCTCTTGCGCCGCCGCAACCAAGGGAAATACAACGCCGAACAGCCCGATCGTCCAAAGCACTTTTCTGCTAGCGAAAATCATCCTCGCGCTCCATCGAAATGGCAGGATTGAAAGATTCCATCATGACCACCGGCGACGTTCATTTCATCGCCGGGATCGAACGTTGTCCAAAGTCTATGGGCCAACATGGCTGAAAGATAGGGCGCGACTGGCCGCCAATGCCAGCAGAAAGCGCAAAGGTGTGCGCGCTAAACAGTTCCGAAAGCCGACTTTGCCAGCGGCGCAAAGCTTACCGGCCGCTGAGCTTCTTTTCCATCGTGGGCTCGGGTTGCCACAGGTAGAGGAACGTCGGCAGGCTGGCCCGATCGAGGCCGGGCAGATTCATGGTCATGATCTGGCCCTGAATCGGCACGTTGGGCGTGATGCTATAGGGCGACCGCGCCCGATCATTGCAGCGGTGATACATCACAATCCGTGCATTGGGCACGCCGGCGATGTTGCGAGCCTGTTGGACCGCATCGTCCAAGTAGCCCAGCGAATCGACCAGGTGGAGTTGCACCGCTTGGCGCCGGAGTACACTCGGCCGTCGAACAAGTCTTCCTGTCCGGGGTCGATTTGGGGCCGAGATCGAAGCACGGTTTCCTTAAACCGCTCCTGATACTGGTTGGCGATGCCTTGCAGGATGGTGCGCTGCGTTTCCAATTGGTTTTGCAATCCCTCGTTGTCCATCATGCCCGGCCGGCGCATCACGGTGCCGGAATCGATGTTGGAGCCCGACTTGATGGGGATGTAACCAATGTCGTATTTCTCTTCGACGCCGGCCAAATTGTACAGGTTCAGAATTACACCGATACCGCCGGTCACCGTGGTGGGGTGGGCGACGATCTGATCGGCGGCGGTCGCCAGGTAATAGCCGCCGCCGGCGCCGATATCCATCAAGCAGGCAATGACCGGCATGCCCGTATTGGCTTTGAAACGTTCCAGGTCGTGCCGCATGATGTCGCTGGCCGTCACGCCGCCGCCGGGGCTGTTGATGCGGACCACCACGGCCCGGGTGCAAGGATCGGCGGCCGCTGCATCCAATCGCTCGCGAAACAGCGACACGGGATTTTCGCCGGCCGACGCGGGCCCCGACATATCCATGTTCAGCAAGATGCCGTCGACGTCGATCACGGCAATGGCCGGTCCACAGGGCGCATCGTGGCGCGGCACCGTGAAAGGCCACACCGGACCGGAATTCCCCGGGGTAGCCCCTTCAGTGATCATGTGGCCGTCGGCAGTGACGTTGGTGTTGACCGTCGGCGTGTGGCAACAGCCGGTCAGCACGGGAAGAGCAGCCGCGCAAAGCACGGCGACAAATGCCAGAGGTGAAAACGTACGAGCACGCGCTTTTGGCGTAAGCATGGCGATCCGTCGCGGCGGGAGGAAGGCGGATGCTCTCTCGACAATCACCGTCGAGCGGCTGCATCCGCGGAGGGGCAATCCGTTGCCGTCGATCCGCGGGTTATCGCGGACCGACACATTCAATAATTTCCTTCGGCAACTGCGCGACAGAAACGCTAGAAATAGCCGGTTAAACGGACCATCACGAGACGCGTGATGACGGTTGGTAAAACTTTGCCGCCGCTACAATCGGCGCAACTGCGTTAATGGTTTTACGCTGCCCGGCGCTTGCGCATCCGCCAATGGAGGTGGTCGGCAATGCGTCGCAAGATGGAGCGCCGGTCGTCGGGATCCGTGACGGATTTCATGGGAATGCGGCCGTGAAGAATGCGGTTGAACAGCACGTAATCGAATCGGCCGTGGCGGGCAACGGTCCGGCGGAAGTCGTTCATCGGGTCAATCTCCCGCCCCGCCAATCGCCGGTAATGTTCCCCCGAATACATGGGACGCGTGTGATGCACCCCCACTTTGTCGATGACGGCCATTTCGCGGGGCGCAAACTGCCGCGACCAGACCCAATCCAGGCCCCAGCTCGAAGGGCTTTCGAGAAAAGTGGCGCTTAGCTGGAAAAACGACTCCCGCGTAAACACCGGACACATCAATTCCACAAAGGGCGCATACCGCAGAATATTGCCGGGCTTGCGCAGCAGACTGCGATAGGAAAAGTCCCCCTCAGAAATCGCCGGCTGCGCAAGGCGCAATCGGTAGCGCTGGAAAATATCGAACATTACGTTGACGTCGCGGGTACAGCTTGCGATGTCGTCGTCGGGGCACCAAATGCGATCGTAATTCTCCAGCGTTCCGCGATATTGTTTGACTACGTGGTCGAGGATTTCGAACTTGAAGCCTTGGCGGCGGACGTAATATTGCGCGTCGCCGGCAGCGGCGTCCGGCCCATCGCCATAGTAGATCAGGAACACGTCGAAGTTGGGCGCCTCGGGGCCGGCAAGCCATGTGCGGTGACAAGAAGCGTCGCCGACGGTGCAGATGACGAGATTGCGGTTCATAGCGACAATTGTCCCGTATCCAGCGGACTGGCTTTAGCAAACCGGCGGTCCGGCGATGTTTCTCGGTGCGGACCACAACATTGAAGGCAAATGAGGCCGCGAGTTTCGCCTACTAGGCGGCGGCTTTAGCGCGCCGATCATCTTCGAAGGAATTCGCTCGCTCGTCCGACGCCATCGATTTTGCCGAAGTGGCTGGTGACTTGCTGAGCGTGGCCTCCTCGGCGTAACCGTAGCGAACCAGCGCGGAGTACTCCAGTCGCGTTACCAGCGCGCGAAGCTCAGGGTCCCACGTGACGCCCTTCTCCGAGCCGGCGCTGACATTCTCTCGCGGAAGATTTCGCACCATTTCTTCATCGAAATCGACGTTCAATTGCTTCATCACGTGAACGAAATCGTCCACCAGCGTTTCCTGCTTACCAATAAAATCGATGCGCTCCTCGGTATACCGGCTGTACAACTCCGTCACATAACCGGGGCGACTGCGCACGACATTCCACACGAATTGATTGAAATCATGATCTCCCAATCCGTTAAGCGGCGAATTGGGATGCCATTGCTCGGCGAAGCCTTCGCGGCCAAAGGTGCGCCAGTTTCGACTTTCCAGAAACCGCCACCACGATTCGTACCAGGTCAGTGGATGGCGAACGAAGCAAAACCGATACGGAGCATGCGACGATCGGCTCACGCGAAGGCCGGCCCGGCGATCCTGTCTCCAACGTTTCCACACATGCCTGAGCTTCACCTTTTCAAATTTTTCGTGGTGCATTACGCGCGTCATATCGGCGTGCTTATAGCACAAACGCCGGTGCGTTTGGCCGATCGCATCGAGCGCGTTTTCCACCCAAGAACCGCCTGTCTTGGGGACATGCAGAAACACGGCGCCGCACTTCAACAAAACGCCCATAGTCCGCGCTCCGAGCGCATCGAAGTTCCAGTAGTTGCGCAACAGCCAATTTCCCCGGGGAAAGCCGCCTTGTATGGCCCTGTTTGGGACGCGTCAATAGCAAAAATGCAGGCACGAAAACGCGGTCTTTTGGACGCCGTTTTTTGAGTTGTCTGGCGGGGGGGAAACAATCTTTGGAGGCGTGGCCCATTATGCTAAGCTCCCGGCCGTCTGCTCACGGGCAAGTGCCATCTGCCAGCGGGGCGTTTGCCGCACCGTTGCTTCAACCTCTTGGCCTGACATGAAAAGCAACTCCAATAGCGAATTGTCGGCGCCGCCGGCGGAATTGCCCAATCTGTTCGTCGTGGGACCGGCGAAATCGGGCACAACCGCGCTGTACTGGTATTTCAAGTCTCATCCGCAGGTCTACACGACGCCGGTCAAAGAAACCAATTACATGGCCTTTTGCGACGGACTGCCGCCGCTGGCCGGCCCGGGAGATTACAAGGAAATTGCCGCCGCCAGCGCGACGACGCTTGACGATTACCGGGCGCTGTTCGCCGGCCGTCGCGAGGAACCGGTCGCAGTCGATGTAAGTCCCTCGTACATGCATTACCCTCAGGCCGCAAGGAAGATCGCCGAACTTTGTCCGCACGCCAAGATCGTGATTGTGCTTCGCAATCCGGTGGAGTGCTCGTTCTCGATGTATTCCATGCTGCGGCGCGACAATCGCGAACCCTGCCGCACCTTTCAAGAGGCGCTGGGGCGAATTCAGCAGCGGACAAGTGCCGGCTGGGACATGCGCTGGAATTATCTCAATTCCTATTTGTTCGCCGCGCACGTCGCTCAGTACTTGGAGTTGTTTCCGGCGTCGCAACTTTTCATCCGCCGTTACGAACAGTTGAATTGCCGGCCACAGGAGTTTTACGCTGAATTGTGCGACTTCATTCAGGTCGACCCGATCGACGTGGAATCCGCCAATAAGCGAGTCAATGTAGGCGCCATGCGCCGCGACATGTTGCGAACGCGCAAGGCCGGGCGTTGGATGCTGCGCGCCCTCGGCGTTCCCGGCATGTTGTTGCCTCCATCTTGGAGACAATCGGTTCGGCGCCGACTGCTGGATGTGCCCGCCTTGGAAATGAACGCCGAAGATCGCAAGCGATTGGTGGATTTTTTTGCCGAGGATATTTCGCGTTTGGGCGAATTATTGTCTTGGGATCTCAGCGAATGGCTGGTCACGCGCGATCAGCGCGCGGCCGCTTGAAGCCGGCCGACGCGGCGCTCCGCCGCCGGATTAGCATACGCCGCTACGCTGCGGCCAAGCGATAGGGCATATCGAATCCAAGCTTCGCGAACTGTCGATCCGATGGAGCGTAGAATTCGCGGAGGAATGCCGCGGCGCGTGCGGGAATGGGGGCCGAGCTGCCGCTGGAATGCACCGGAGATAAATCGATCTTCGACCAGTCCCACGTCGGCAGGCCGATGAATTGGAGCACGCGGTTCAGCGTTTCGACGGTTCGATTCATCAAATCCCGATTGTGGAGTATCAGCAACTGTTGGCGCGGAAAATGCCGCAGGTAGCGGGCAAGTTGCTCGCCATACAAGCCGTACTCCAGCAAGCTCCAAACCATCGATTTGCCGCGAGCCAAACAATCGGCTTCGCGCCGGATTGCCAATTCGAAGTCGTCCAGCTCGGCGGGCTCCCGCGGCTGAAGTTCCGCGACGACTTCGGGGAAAAAAATCCGCCGATTCCAGGCGTCGTAGAAGGCCGGATTGCCGGCAAGCTGTTTGCGATACATTTGCCAGGCCGAATACGCGCGCTCCACGGGATCGCGGAAGATGGCGATCAATCGGGCAGCGGGCAGGCAATCATGGATGCGGGCTGCGGCATTGGGGGAACGCAAATAATGCGGAGATGCCTCGAAGCGGATTTCGTTGCCGCGCGGAAACAGCGCCAGCCGGCCAAAGATTGCGTTCTTCGCTCGGGGCCACTGCCTTGCATACCAATCGAGCCCCTGCAGATAGCGCGGGTCGCTGCCGAAAAAATTGACCTCTTTGCGTTTCGGATGCAAGATCCGCGGATGTTGCCCCAAATAGGTCGCCAGCGCCGTCGTGCCGGATTTCTGAGCGCCTAAGATGATCAGGTGAGGAAGTTTCGAATCCTGCTTTGGCGGCGAAGCTGAGATCGCGGCGGTCTTGGAGGAATGCATTGTCATTTTTTCGGACGATGACGGAGCGATTTTTTGTCGGCTGACCTTCAAGCCGCCATCCTTGAAGCTATCTCGCGACGATCGGCCACAGCCAAAATGCGGTCGGCGAAATCCGCGCCGGGCGTCATGCTATGGCGTTGGCGGATCGCCAGTGCCGCACGAGCACCCATTTCCTGCCACTGGGTGCGCCGCTGCCACGCACGTTCCAGCGCATCGTCAATCAAGGGGACGGTGGCGGCCGGTGCGACAAAGCCGTGATCTTCGTCGTCGATCAAATCGGATGCCCGGCCAACGTCGGTCACAATGGGCATGCGGCCGCAGAGCATGGCTTCGATCAGGGCAAGCGCGCTGCCTTCGGCCCTCGATGGCAGCAAGAGCGCGTGATGTTCGGCCCACAGGGCCTCGATATTATTGGAAAAACCGCAGTACGAGACGCGGTCGCCCAGCGAGTATCCTTGGATCATTCGCTCCAACTGCGAAAGGCTTCCGTCATCGTTGCCCCAGCAGGCGACTTTCAGCGGCCTGGCTCGCCACTTCGGCTGGCGAAGAACGCGCAGCGCCAAGTCGTGCCCCTTCGTCAAGAAGTCGACTCTGGCGACAATCGCAAGTTTCCAAAATGGTTCGGCAGACGGCCAGCGCGGCGCGGCGTCGGTGCGCACCGTGAATGGATTATCAACCACTTGTGCTCCCGGCAATTCCATCGCCAGGTTGGCTTCCACGATGTCGCGGTTGTCCGCCGACACGAAAAACACTTGGCGCGCATGATGATATGCTGCGCGATACTCGGGAAGGTGTCGGGCGCCGATCCATCGGTCGGAGCTTGCTGCTTGAATCAACAGCACATAAGGAATGCCCATCCGATGGCAGGTATTGGCAATCAGAGGATCATCCGTATGGGTGGACAACGAAATCACCACCAAATCGGGTTTGGTGTCATGCAACCATTTGGCGCCGCGCGGACGAACGAGGTGAATTCGTTCCAGCCGGCGATGCAAGCGGCGGCCGATGCGAATGCGGCGTCGCAAGGCGCGAAATTTTCCGTGCGCTCCAAGTGTCATCAGCCCCTTTAGCTGTTCCGCGATTGGAGGGCAGCGGCTGGTGCTGAATGAAACCTGATGCCCGCGCTCAAGAAGCGCGTATGCAGCGCGATTCCACAGTTCCTCGCTGCCGCCCCAACAATGCCGTCCGATTGTGGAAAAAAACGCAATGTGCATCGCTCACCTTTTCATGTTTGGATCATCGTCCGTGATTGCAACGTGACGATCAGGCGACTCGACGAATCGGCGCGGTTAGAGATTGCTTGTCCGGGCGGGCGATTTGCTCGGTTGCCGTCGACGGCAATCGTTTCGCGAAGATATTCAACTGCATGTCCATCCCCAAGTGCGCTGATTCTTCGATCAATGGCCGATCAGGACAGAATTGCGTCTGCACGTAATATCGAAATCCGGCCGCCATCAACTGGTGAAGCACCTGTTGCAAGCTTTGAGGCGTATCGGCAAACGAATGATATTCCACCATGAGTTGCGCAACGTCGTGCAAACGCTTCGAGGCGCACAACACGTCCGTCTCGGCGCCTTCGATATCCATCTTCAAAAAGTCAACCGGCTCGCTCAACAGTTCATCGATCGAGATTACCGGAACGGTCACCCGCGCCTTGGCGTTGCGCAGCCGGTGAATGCGGCCGGCATCGGCTCCTTCGCGATGGAAAGCCACGCTCTGTCCGCCCAGGGCCACCGCCTTATTGATGAGCGTCACCTCCGTCAGTCCCAGCGACGCGACGTTCCACTTTAAGAGTTCGAAAATTTCCGGATCGGCCTCAACGGCGACGATCTTGGCAGCTGGAAAGAGCGTCTTGAAGTAGGCGACGCTCAAGCCACAATTGGCGCCGCAATCGACGATCAGCGGCGCTGACCGTGCCGTGCGAAACCGATACAACTGGTCGACGAAAATCTCGCGATAACCGACGGCGAATGTATAGCCGTCCGCGACTCGGAATGGTTTGCCCAGCAGTTGCTCCGTGCGAACTTGAAATCGCGGAGCCCTCAGCAAATGGTCGTATGGAGTCGACTTCGCATTGAATCGCGATTGCAGCCATCGACTGAAACGTGACATTCGCGCGCAGCTCCAAATCACGTAGAAAACGGGGGCGCGAATGTACCAAAGTCGCTGCGGCGCAACAATTGCGAATCGCCGGCATTTTCCGCGGCTAAAGCGAAATAATGGACGCGCAGCGACCGGCTGATCTCGAGAGAACGATCAGGCGACCAATTTCAAAGCGGTGGGAAATTCGTGCAAGCGGAATCGGTAGAACGCCTGCGGCGCCGGCAATTCGTAGTCAGACACGACGACATGCGCCTCTTTTGCTAGCTTCGACGCCGCCGGGGTCGGCTCCGTGACTACTAGCAAGTTGCATTCGGCCTGGCCGCTGAATTTTCCCGGGCCCGGCAAGAATACGATTTCAATTTCGGGGGCCACGCTCGGCTGCGACATTCTTTCCTGAACGGACGATGGCAACCACCGGCCAATTTCGGTCGACGACGTGTCCCCGATCACCCGTAGACGCAAATCATTCACGGACCGCTTGACCAGTCCGTTGCGGCAACGGATCAGCGCGCCTTGCGCCGCAAGTATTCCCAATTACGGGTTCTCGTTTCCGGCGCCGGGGCGGTGACATCGGGGGGATGCCACAGGTGGTAGGTATTGGTCCAACGCAGGCTGGAGCAAACACTCAATCCAGCACGTCGCACCCGACTGCCCAAGTCGTCGTCTTCCCCTCCCCAACCCTCGAAATTCTCATCAAAGCCATTCACGCGCACATAGTCGTCCCGCCAAATGGCGACATTATTTCCAATCAGCCACGGTTTGCGTGCATGTCGAAAGAATTCGTACATCATGCTGCGGATGCCTTTCATCCGCAATTTGCAGATGACAGGCAGAGGAACCATCCGCGTAAATTCCCCGCGACGGATCACGTCGTCATCGATCCGCGCCGAATTGGACTTGCTCAACCGAACGCAGTTGCCCGCTCTCACGACTCTGGCCCGGCGATACCGCAAATGAAGCGCCACGTGATTTGGCGGCAGCAAACAATCGCCGTCCAGAAACAACAAATATGGAGCACTGCTGGCGGCCACTCCTTCGTTGCGGCAGCGGCAAAGCTGAAACGTCGTGTGCGGATGGGTCGTAAAGCGGACAGGAAAATCAACTGTCCTGGCGAATTCCTGCACAACCTGCGGTGTATCGTCCGTCGATCCGTCGTCGGTGACGACAACTTCCATCAGGCCGGCGACGCCGCGCTGCATGGCAATCGACAACAACGCCCGGCGCAGATGACCTGGTCGTTGATAGGACGATACCAATAGAGCGATCTCTGGTGACTGATTCACGTGCAATGCTGCTGATTGCCGAGCGTAACGACCCCGTCACGAGGTGGCGCGCCGACGCGCCGACGATCGAGAGCTGCACGCTGGACCAAGAAAAGATTGAAAACGAAAGGGCTGGAAAAATAAGGGATTTTTTATACCGCGGTCAATAGCAGTTCGCCCGGGGTTGGTATCACCATTCAGGCCACTGCTTTCAAAGCCTCCGATAACTCGTGCAAGCGAAATCGATAGAATGCTAGCGGCGCCCGCAATTCGCAATCGGCCACCACGACGTGCGCCTGTTTCGCCAGTCGAAGGGCCGATGCGTTGGCGTCGGTCACGACCAGCATATTGCATTGGGCCTGGCCGCTGAACTTGCCCGGTCCGGGCAAGAATACGATTTCCAATTCCGGGGGATCGTCCGCTGCGTCGGCGTTATGCAACGACGGAAGCAGTTCCATGACCTGGCGCGGAGGGGGATTTCCAATCACGCGCAATCGCAAATCCGCCAACGATCGCTTTGCAAGTCCATTGCGGCACCGCACCAGCGATCCTTTGCGATTCAAATAGGCTGAATTGCGGGTTTCATGCCCTTCTGGCGGCGCGGTCACGTCCGTCGGGTGCCAGAGGTGGAATGTGTGAGTCCACGGCAAGATCGAGCGAATGCGGACGCCCGAGCGTCTCAGGCGTCGGCCCAGATCATCGTCCTCCCAACCCCAGCCGACGAAGTTTTCGTCGTACCCATTGATGCGCTCGTAGTCCGATCGCCAAATGCCCACGTTGTTGCCGGCCAATCGGGGCTTCCGCGGATGGCGCACCCACTCGTAGAGCAGGCTGCGCCAGCCTTTGGCCCGCAGCCGGCGGCGTTGCTTGACGGGGACCCAATGCATGAAATCGCCTCGCCGAATCACGTCGTCGTCGATGCGAGCGGACGTCTGTTGATCGAGTCGAATAAAGGTTCCGGCCCAGACCACTCCCGGCCGGCGACGACGCAAATGGATCGCCACGTGGTCCGGGGGCAACAAGCAATCGCCATCCAGGAATAGCAAGTATGGCGCGGTGCTGGCCGCCACCCCTTCATTGCGACAGCGACACAGTTGGAAGCCGGCGTGCGGATGCGTGGTGAACCGCACGGGAAAATCAACCGTCCGGGCAAAATCCTGCACGACCTGCGGAGTTTCGTCGTTCGATCCGTCGTCGGTGACAACTACTTCCATCAAGCCGGCCACGTCGCGCTGCATGGCAATCGACAACAGCGCCCGGCGCAAATGCTGCGGACGTTGAAACGACGAAACCAAGAGGGCGATCTCTGGCGATTGACTCACCGACAAACCTCGATAATGACGTTATGAAGTTGAAGCGGGGCCCCGCAAAGCGCAGAGCGACCCCCGCCTTAAAAAGAAAAGGTTGCGAAAGATAGGAGATTGGCTTCCGCACGGTCAAGAGCATTTCAGCACCGATGAATCTGGCTGCGCTTTCAGGGCAAGGCTGCTAGCGATATCCAAGCAGCCACCGCCACCGCCGCAGTTTCCACGCGAAGTATGCGGGATCCCAGGTCGACTAATTGCCACCCGCTGTCGAGGCCTGACTGGACCTCACGGTCCGTGAACCCGCCTTCCGGCCCGATGGCCGCGATGACGCTGGATGGCGGCGGGTTGGCGGCCGCCGACCACGCCGCGCTCGACGCGGGGCCGCCTGGATGAAGCAACCATCGAAGGGTTGCGCCGCCGGCGTTTGCAGCCGGCGCATATTCGTCCCAGGTTCTCGGTGATTCGATGACCAGCAATCGGTTGCGGCCACATTGCTTGGCGGCCTCCATTGCTGTGCGCTCGAGTCGTGTGATGCTGGACGCAGTCGGTTGGGCCACCCCGCGCTCGGTGATTAGTGGAATCAGATTCGCTACACCCAACTCAACGACCTTCTCGATCAGCCAGCGTTGACGTTCCCCCTTCGGCAGCGCCACGGCCAACGTGAGCTGGACCGGCGATTCACGATCGGCGGCGGATCGCTCGAGCACCGCGAGCTCGACGCGCGATTTGCCGATCGATTCGACGCGCCGAGAATTCGCAGCCCGATCCGTCAAACAGCGTGACTTCATCCCCCGACTTGGCCCGCATCACGTGGGCCAGATGATGCGCTTCGGCGCCGGTAAGCGTGGCGTGTTGGCCGTCGATCGGCGTGGAAACGAAAAACCGCTGCGACATAGGGTTCTGATGCGAAGGAAAAACCGTCAAAGTTTGCCTCCGATTTTACCGATAACACAGAAGATACGGAAATTCGTTCCGCGGCGCTTTCGCGTCGTTAATCCGCCCAGATGCCGCTGACCGCTCTTCAGGGGCAAAAGACCATTATGTTCCGGCAGTATTGGAACTTGCGCGAATCGCCGTTCCGCGGAGCGCTGGATCCGCACCTGTTCTTCCCCAGTCCGACGCATGAAGAAGCGCTGGCCCGACTGCACTTTCTGGTCGAAGATCACCGGCGGCTGGGGCTATTGCTGGGAGCGCCGGGCACGGGCAAATCGCTGACGCTGGAAGTCTTCGCGCGGCGGCTGCGCCGCGCAGGCGCCCAGGTCGCAAACATCAATCTGCTGGGCTTGGACATCCACGAATTTCTGTGGTTGACTGCGGCGGAATTGGGCGTCAACCCCGATCGCCGCGACGATCCTTTCCATTTGTGGCGCAGCGTGCTCGATCGGCTGACGGAGAACCGCTACCAGCAGCTCGACACCGTGATTCTGCTGGATGACGCCGACGAAGCGAACCCGCAATTGCAGGAGCATCTGGTGCGCTGGCGCAACTCGATGGCTCGGGCACGCGGCTGACGATCGTGCTAACCTGTGCGACGAACGCCGTCGGACGGCTGCCGCAAAGGATTCTGGAAATCGCCGACCTGAGAATTGACATCGAAACTTGGGAGCCGGCCGACACGGTGCAATACATCACCAGCGCGCTCACACGGGCAGGCCGCTCGACTTCGACATTCACGGAGGAGGCCTTGCACCGTCTGCACGATCTGACCGACGGCATTCCGCGGCGCGTGAACCAATTGGCAAATCTGGCTTTGCTGGCCGCCGCCGGACGTAAATTGCCATTGGTCGATACCGACACCGTTGATGACGCTTTCCACGAACTGGGCGTGATCGAAGCTGTCGCCTAAGTGCGGCGAAAAAAACGCTCGCACGCCGCTTTCTGCTGCAATCTTTCGCCGCCGCCGGCGAACATCTTCTTAGCGGCACTGCGAATCCGGCCTAGTGGCCGACTCGCGACCCGACTAGAATCGGACGCTTCGGTTTCGCTCCCGAAAATCCGAGGTAGCGCTTCGTGCCCACTCTTGTGAAATCTTCTGCCCGGACGGCTAACCCCTCGCCGCAGACCATCGATCTGCGCGACGCCTGGTTGGCCGGATTCTTGGCCTGGCTGGTGCCGGGATTGGGGCACATGTATCAGCGCCGCTGGGGAAAAGGCGGACTGTATATGGTCTGCATCCTCGGCACGTTCATCTACGGTTTGTGGTTGGGCGGCGGCCGTGTCGTTTACGCCTCGTTCCGGGAGTCCGATTGGCACGATTGGCGCTGGGCCTACGTCGGTCAGGTTGGCGTCGGCTTGCCGGCATTGCCGGCAATCGTGCAAACGATGCGCACGGGCGGACCCACGCCCAAGGCGCCATTGTGGGGCGGCTTCATGGCGCCGCCGTTGTTGCGCGGCCAAATCGTGCCCCGCGCCTGGGTCGAGCAGCAGCAGTTGAAGTATCCCAACGATCCGGAATTCGCCGCCGACGATTACGAGTCGCACGATCCGGAGCGAATGTATTATCGATATCTTCCCGGCGGACGAATGGGAGACCATCCCGACCAGACGAGTCTATGGAACTACAAGCTGGGATCGTATTACGACCTGGGCACGGTGTTTACCATGATCGCCGGATTGCTGAACATCTTGGCCATCTGGGACGCCGGTGCAGGTCCGGTGATCCTGACACAACCGCAAGAAACGAAAACGCCGACCGCGACCGAATCCAAGTGAATTAAGAGTTCTTAATCTCATGCTCTCCCACGCCAGTCAACTTTGGTACGCCTTGCCGCTGGTGGTCAGCATCAGCCTGGTGTACGCCAGCACGCGGCACGAAGATATGCCTTCGATTCTGTCGCACGCCGCCAAATGGATCACCGGGCTGGTGGTGCTAATGGGCGCGCTGGGTGTGTTCCTGTGGTGGCTGGGGCGCGGCTTGTAGCGGCAGGTTGCGGTCAGAAAACGCAACTCAACCGGCTGTTTCAGGATGCATTTCGGGCCAAATCGACCGCCAGTCTCTGGCGTGCGCCTTCGGCACAAGCTACAAGGTAAATAGGCTGTTTTGCCTATTTTTCCTGGCTTTTGGGCATCGAAACCGTGCTGTCGTTCTGTGGAAACTTTGGAGCGCGCGTCATTCGGTTCGCCGTTTTGGGCGCGTTCATTATCGCGCTACCGCTGACGGCCGCCGCGCAAGGCCGAATGTCGGCGCGCTTGCAGCGGATGCTTGGCCAGACTGATCAGGCGCCCAACGCGCCCGCCCCGCCGGAGGTGGACGGCCTGGCGCCGTGGCTCAAGCATCTGCACGAGCTGGTGCCGCAATCGGCTGCCGACTACGCGGATTTCGACGCCGATGAGCTGGCGGCCGCCGCCGCGTCCGTCGAGCAATGGTGTTGGCTATGGGAACGGGTCGCAGTGGGCCTCTCGCCCGAAGGGCAACTCGGCGTCGTTGGCCGACTGCACGACGTCAAGCAATCGATCGACCGGCAACTCGATAACGTGCTGTCGCTGCGAGTGCAGTTTGCAGCATTGCCGGCCGATGCCAAACGCCACGAAGCCTTGCGCCGATATCTGCGCAGCACGTCCACGCTGATCGATCTTTCCGGACGCTTGCGCTATGCGCTGATCGATGCGGTCGACGCGGCGGCGATTCGATTTTCAACCCAAGCTGCGCTCCAATCGCGATTGATCGATCTGCTGATGGAGAAACACAGCAGCGTCGGGGCCCAGGAAATGGCCGACGATTTGTTCGATCCGCCGCAAACCGCGGGAGTCGAACCGCCGCCGCCATTGCCGGCGCCGTTGAAGCTTAAGGTGATCGAATTGATCGCCAGGTGCGGAACGATCGGGGAAGTGGACGAACTTTCAGAATTTCTGCTGAATCCCGCGACGCCCCCCTCGCAGGTGCTGGCTGCCGCCGAAGCGATTCGGGCATTGGGTTTGCCGCAAGACCCGCGACCGGAGCAAGACGCATCGCTGCCCCAGCCGCCGATCACCGCGGCCAAATTGCTGGACCGGCTGCAGCAAATCGACTCGGCCGAGTGGACGCCGGAGGAATTACCGCGCGTCAACTCGCTTTTAGCGTGGCTGCCGGGCCGAGTTGAGCCCGGCCTGGAAGGAACCACCTACCGCTTGGGCAATTTCGAAGTTCAGCCCGGCGATTGGCTGCTGATGCGCAATCCGTCGCCGTACAACTTATTCACCGATCTATCGCCGGGATTATTCACGCACGTCGGCGTGGTAACGATCGAAACGGGCAGCGACGGCAAGCGCCGAATGGTGGTGGTCGATCTGCCGGAGCGCGGCACTTCGATGCCGGCCACCAATGTCGAAACGTTTCTGGACCGCACGCTTAATTACGTATTCCTGCGGCATCCCGATCCGGTAGTAGCACGCAAGATGGGCGAAGCCGCCGCGGAGATGATCGGCAATCCCACCCAATTCGATCTGAACTTCCGCACCGATCGAATCACCGCGCTGGCCGGCAAACCGCTGCACGGCGAAAAAATCCACACGTACTGCGCCGGCCTGTTGTTGCTGTGCGCACAGCAAGCCGGCGTGCCGCGCGACGAGTGCTTTCCGATCACCGAAACCACCGCGCCGGGCCACACGCAAGAGAACCTCGCGAAGCTAGGCTTGTCGCTGGGGAACGGATTTGTTTCGCCCAGCGGCGCCCTATTTTCGCAGAAGCTGGAAATCGTGGGGCGCTGCGAACCGATGTACGATGCGCCTCGCCAGGTGCAAGAGGCAATCTACGATCACTTCGCCACGCAGATGGCCACCGCCCAGTTGCAGGCCTCGCCCGACGCGTATCAGGCAATACGCTTAAAAATGGCGGAGGCCTCGAAGACCAATCCGCTGTTGGCCAAAGCTTTGGCGGCAGCCGCTGGCGTAAGCGAGCAAATGGACCTGGTTTCCGCCGCCAAAGCCGCCGCCGTGGTCGAAACCCTCGACGAAATCGCCTATGGCGCCAGCGACGACTATGTGGCGGCGATGCGGGCGATCACCGAAGGCGGAAACCTGACGCCCGAACAGCAGCGTGGCTTGACTCAGCCGCAGCGCAAAGCGCTGACAAAGTTTCGCTCGCGCCATGCCGAGTTGGCCCAGCGCTTCGATCAGGGCCAAATTTCGCCCGGCGGGGTTCGCATTGAGTTGCTGCGTTACTACATCGATCAGGGCCGCCAGCAGCTCGACGAGCGCTTCTTTGGAGGCGAGAAATCGCTAAAAGTAGAAGTCAAAAGGCAGGAGGCGATCAATTGAGTATATTTGAATTGATTCGACCTTCCGCTCTCACTCATTCTTCGCCATGCAATTGCTCCACGTCGGCGCGGCTGTATTGAATCAAACGCCGTTGGCGTGGGACGTCAATCAGTCGAACATTCTGGCGGCCATCGGCGAAGCCCGTAAACGCGGCGTCAGCGTGCTGTGCTTGCCGGAGCTGTGCATCACCGGCTACGGCTGCGAGGATGCGTTTCTATCCGCCGGCGTGCAGCGCATGGCCTGGCGAGTGCTCCAGGAAATTCTGCCCGACACCAAAGGCATGATCGTTTCGCTGGGCTTGCCGCTTTTGCACCAGAACGCGCTGTACGACACGGCGTGCCTGGCGGTCGACGGGCGAATCGCCGGATTCACCGCCAAGCGGTATCTCGCCGGCGACGGAATTCATTACGAGCCTCGCTGGTTCAAGCCCTGGCCGGTGGGTCGCCGTGGGGAAGTGAACCTCGATGGACACGATTATCCGCTGGGCGACCTGTACTACGATTGCGGCGGCGTGCGAATCGGCTTTGAGATTTGCGAGGATGCTTGGGTGGCAAACCGCCCCGGCGCTGAACTCTCGCGGCACGGCGTGGATTTGATCCTCAACCCCAGCGCCAGTCATTTCGCGTTCGGCAAAATGCTGGTGCGCGAACGATTTGTGCTGGAAGGTTCGCGCGCTTTCGGCGTGCACTATGTCTACGCGAACCTGGTCGGCAACGAAGCGGGCCGAGCAATTTATGACGGCGGCGCGATGATCGCTTCCGCAGGACACATGGCAGCGGTCGGTCCGCGATTTTCGTTTGCCGATTTCGGGGTGACATCGGCCCTGGTCGATATCGATGCCGCACGTCTGAGCCGCGCGCGCATGGGCGGCTTTGCCGCGGAATGCGGCGAGAACACCGGCAATTGCATCGACATGCCGTTTGCGTTTCCGAAGTGCCAGCCGAGCACGGCGCGCGTCGAGCGCGCGGGCTGGGAAAGCGGCGCGAATGTCAAAGAAGAGGAATTTGCCCGGGCGATTTCGCTGGCGCTTTTCGACTACATGCGCAAGAGCCGCTCGCGCGGCTTTGTGGTATCGATCAGCGGCGGGGCCGATTCGGCGGCCGTGTCCTGCCTGGTGGCCATGATGGCGGGTTTCGGCGTGGCGGAATTAGGACGCGAGCGGTTCCTGGCGAAGCTGAAATACTTCGGCGAGATTCAGGCCGCGCGCGAAAATCGCGAAATGGTGCGGCGGCTGCTAGCTTGCGTCTATCAATCCACCAGCCACAGCGGCGACGTGACGCGCTCCGCCGCGCGCGGCGTGGCCGAGGCCATCGGCGCCGAGTTTTTGGAATTCGACGTCGATCAGATCGTGCAGGATTACATCAATATGGTTTCGGCGGGCATCGGGCGGAAATTATCGTGGGACACCGACGACCTGGCGCTGCAGAATATTCAGGCGCGCGCGCGTTCGCCCGGCGTTTGGATGCTGGCGAACTTGCGCGGTGCGCTGTTGGCCTCCACCAGCAATCGTTCCGAGGCGGCCGTCGGGTACGCCACGATGGACGGCGACACCTCCGGCGGCATCAGTCCGGTGGCCGGCATCGACAAGGCATTTTTGCGCCGCTGGCTCCGCTGGCTGGAAACCACGGGGCCCGACGAACTCGGCGCCATCCACGCCCTGCATGCCGTGAACGTGCAGGATCCCACCGCGGAATTGCGGCCGCCGGGCGCCAAGCAAACCGATGAAGCCGATTTAATGCCGTACGATTTGCTGGACGCCATCGAGCGCGCCGCCATCCGCGATAAGCGCAGCCCGATGGAAGTCTTTCAGTTGATGCAGGTTGAGTTCGCCCAATATTCGGCGGAGCAATTGCTGGGCTGGGTGGAGCGGTTCTTCCAGCTTTGGTGCCGCAATCAATGGAAGCGCGAACGCTATGCTCCCTCGTTCCACGTGGACGACGAGAACTTGGACCCCAAAACGTGGTGCCGCTTTCCGATTCTTTCCGGCGGGTACCAGCGTGAGCTTGCCGAACTGCGCGAGTACGTGTTAGGAAAACGGCCGCGCTAGTGCGGGCCTTTCCCCCGCCTTACGCCCTTACCCGCACCGTTCCCACCCCCTGCTAGGCTCTGCGGGAGCCTCGCCCTCCCCTTGGTTAGGAGAGTATTTATGCACGGCATGTGGCACGACATGTTCTATCCCGACATTCCGCTGTTGGCGAAGATTTTGCGGCCGGTGATTGTGTACTTGTTTTTGATTATCGGCATGCGGCTGGCGGGCAAGCGCCAATTGGCACAGCTCAATCCGTTCGACTTGATCGTGCTCTTGACGCTTTCCAACACCGTACAGAACGCGATCATCGGCAACGACAACTCGGTCACCGGCGGCCTGGTGGGGGCGACCACGCTGCTGGCGGTGAACTACATCGTCGTGCGGTTTTTGTATGGGCATCAAAAGCTGGAGCGAATTATCGAAGGGAAGCCCATCGAACTGATGACCGACGGCAAACTACACCGCGGCAGGCTGCATCATGAATTGATCACCCGCGCCGAATTGGAGGCGGCGGCGCGGCGGCAAGGCTTCGATTCCCTGGGGGACGTGGACGAGGCGATCTTAGATCCCGGCGGCACGATTTCGTTTTGCGGCCGTTCCCCGGCCGTGGAAGAAGTTCGCCACGATCAACTTCTCAAGCGGCTGAACGAGGTGCTGGACGAAATCAAGAAGCTGGGGGGCAAAGATGCGGCATGAGGCTGGCGCGTTGCTTGACACCGTAGCCCGCACGCCTTAGCTTTACGGCGGTTGAGTCGTGAGAGAGTCGCGGCTTGAAGATTCAGGGATGGCCCCGCCGAGGGATCTTGTCGGTGCGGGGTTTCTGTTGGCCATGCTGGCCGGACGCTGTTGCGTGGCACCTCGGCGACAGATAGGAGAGCACGCATGACGCGACTTCTGATGCTTCACGCGCTTGCGGCCGGCAGCTTTGCCGTATCTTTTGCGGCGGTGAAAATCAGCCAGCGCGCGGCGCCCCCGCCGAAATGGTTTGGATTTCCGGCGGCGAATTCACGATGGGCACCGACGATGATCGCTCGATGCCCAACGAGCGACCGGCGCATCGGGTGCAGGTCGATGGCTTCTGGATGGACCAGCACGATGTCACCAATGCCGAGTTTCGCAAGTTCGTCGAGGCGACGGGCTATGTGACCACCGCCGAGAAGCCGGTCGATTGGGAAGAAATCAAAAAACAACTTCCGTCCGGCACGCCCAAGCCGGCTGAGGAAAAACTGCAGCCCGGTTCGCTGGTGTTCACGTCGCCTGGGCACGCCGTGGACTTGAATCAGATGTCGAACTGGTGGACTTGGACGGCGGGCGCGAATTGGAAACATCCGCAAGGACCGGCGAGCAACATCGACGGCAAAGACAATTATCCCGTCGTGCAAATCTCCTGGGACGATGCGGCGGCCTACGCCCGTTGGGCCGGCAAGCGCTTGCCGACCGAGGCCCAGTGGGAATTTGCCGCCCGCGGCGGCGCGAAAGGCAACACGCGCTATTGGTGGGGCGATGAATTCCGCCCCGGCGGAAAGTTCATGTGCAACACGTACACGGGCGAGTTTCCCGTAAACGATAACGGCGAAGACGGATACACGCGCCCCAATCCGTGGAACGCATTCCCGCCCAACGGTTACGGGCTGTACGACATGGCCGGCAACGTTTGGCAATGGACGGCCGATTTTTACCGCCCTGACGCGCACTCGCTGCAACTGCAGAAATTGCTGCAGACGGGCGCGATTTGCTGCATGAATCCCACTGGGCCGGAAGCCAGCTTCAATCCGGCCCACCTGGTCTCAGATTCGCCGGAGCGGGTGATCAAAGGCGGGTCGTTCCTGTGCAATCCGAATTACTGCGAAAGCTATCGACCGACGGCGCGCCGCGGCACGCCGCCGGATACGGGATCAGAACACGTCGGGTTTCGCTGCGTGAAATCGAACGATAAATGAAAACAGCACATTAGCCATCCCAATACGGAGAGAAGAATCATGTTCCATCGTGCGCGTTTCACGGCACTCGCAATTGTGGTTTGCGGAGCACTAGCGGGCTACGTCGCCGCGACGGGCGTTTGGTCAACGCGATTGTTGGCCCAAATGCCTGGCAACAACAAATCGTCGGCCGCGGCGTCCGACAAGAAACCGAACATCGTGTTCATCATGGCCGACGACGTCGGCTGGTTTAACGTCGGCGCGTATCACCGCGGCATCATGGCCGGCCGCACGCCGAACCTCGACAAGCTGGCTTCGCAAGGGATTGTGTTCACCGACTACTATGCCGAGGCCAGTTGCACGGCGGGCCGGGCAAACTTCATCACCGGCGAAATTCCCATTCGCACCGGCCTGACGACCGTCGGCCAGGCGGGCTCGCCATTGGGCATTCCGGCGGAAGCGCCAACGATTGCTACCGCGCTGAAGTCGATGGGCTACGCGACCGGCCAGTTCGGCAAAAACCATCTGGGCGACCTGAACAAGTTTTTGCCCACGGTGCACGGATTCGATGAATTCTGGGGATATCTGTATCACTTGGATGCGATGGAAGACCCGTTCCATCCCAATTACCCGCCGGCGCTCAAGGACAAAGTCGGCCCGCGCAACCTGCTGCACTCCGTGGCGACCGAGACCGACGATCCCACGGAGCAGCCGCGCTGGGGCAAAATCGGCAAGCAGAAAATCACGGACGAAGGTCCGCTTCCGCCGCATCCGATCGAGGGCATCAAATACAACATGGAAACCGTGGACGACACGATCCTCGACAACGCGCTGAAGTTCGCCGACAAGGCGCGCAAGGACGGCAAACCGTTCTTTCTGTGGCTGAATCCGACGCGGATGCACATCGTCACTCATCTCTCGGATAAGTACGAGAAGATGCGCACGCCGGAAAATGGTTGGAGCATCGAAGAAGGCGGCATGGCGCAATTGGATGACATCGTGGGCTCGGTGATGAAGTATCTGAAAGACAACAATTTGGAAGAGAACACGATCGTCGTCTTCACCACCGACAACGGCGCCGAGAATTTTACCTGGCCCGACGGCGGCCAAACGCCCTTTGCCGGCGGCAAGGGAACAGCCCTGGAGGGCGGTTTTCGCGTGCCATGCATCGTGCGCTGGCCGGGCAAGGTGCCGACGGGCAAAGTGGAAAACAACATTTTTTCCGGGCTCGATTGGTTCCCAACGTTCGTCGCGGCGGCCGGCAATCCGAACATCGTTGAAGAACTGAAAAAGGGGAAGCAACTGGGCGATCGGAATTACAAAGTGCATTTGGATGGCTACGACCAGACCGACGTGCTGACCGGCAAGGGGCCGTCGAAGCGCCACGAGGTTTTTTATTTCACCGAAAGCACGCTGAGCGCCGTGCGAATCAACGATTTCAAATATCGCTTCACCGATCAGCCCAACGGCTGGTTGGGTTCCACGGAAAAGGTTGATTGGCCGATTCTGGTCAATCTGCGTTTGGATCCGTTTGAGCGAACGGGCATGCCCAGCTCCCACGGCGGCTCGATGGCGTTTTATAACTGGTATGTGTACGAATTCTGGCGCTTCGTGTTTGTGCAGCAGGTGGTCGCCAAGGCCGCCGAAAGCATGTTGGAATTTCCGCCGATGCAAAAGGGCGCGAGCTTCAACCTGGAAGACCTCAAGCAAAAGCTAATGGAAAAAATTAGCCGACAGGCGGAATAGGTTTATGAAGAAAAACATTTGCGTATTGTTGCTGCCTGTGGTTGCGGCCGTCGTCCTGTTTCGATGTCCGTCGAAAGCGGAAGACCCCATCAGGCAGCCTGCTGCGGGCGGCGATCGGCTGATCGCCATCGACGTGCTGCTGGAACCCGATGCGACGATGGTCGAAAAGGCCAAGGCGGCAAATGCGCGACTGCGAGAGAGCTATCCCCAGGGGTATGCGCTGGACGCCACTCATGCGCCGCATATTACGCTGGTGCAGCGCTACATTCGCGCCAACGACTTGGAGAACGTGAGCCTTGCCGTCGGCGAGGTTTTAAGCGAGGCGCGGCCGCTGGGGTGGCAGTTCGATGCGACCGGCTACGAATACGGCGCCGCGGATGGTAAAGCGATCGTGCTGTTGATGGTCCAGCGGTCGCAAGAGCTGATGCGCCTGCAGGCAGCGGTTATCAAAGCCGTGGAACCGTTTGCCGCGGCGGGCGGCGGTTCGGAGGCGTTCGTGACCGATTCAGATGCGCCGCAAATCAATCAGCAGACGATCGATTGGGTGGCCCACTTCGTGCCCAATGCCAGCGGCGACAATTTCAAGCCGCACGTGACCGTGGGCGTGGCCGGCGAAGATTTCGTGAAGCGATTGCAGACCGAGCCGTTCAAATCGTTCACATTCAAAGTCGTTCACGCGGCGATCTATCAGCTCGGTGATTTCGGCACGGCGCGAAAAAAGTTGTGGACCTGGAACAACCTCGAGCAATAGCGGCATGTTGATCGAACGACGAACTATTGCACCCCTGCTCTTTGCGCTGGCGATTCTGATCGGCGGGCGAAGCGCTCAGGCCGACGATCCGCTCCCGTCCTGGAACGATGGCCCTGCGAAAAAAGCGATCGTCGATTTCGTCCAGCGCGTGACCAAAGAAGGCGGGCCCGATTTCGTCGCGCCCGAAGATCGCATCGCCGTGTTCGACAATGACGGGACGCTGTGGTCCGAACAGCCGACGTATTCTCAAGGCGCGTTCATGATGGATCGTTTGCGGGAGTTGGCACCGCAACATCCCGAATGGAACGAGAAGGAACCGTTCAAATCGGCGCTGGCGGGAGACTATAAAGCGGTCGGCAAGCTCGGCGCCCGCGGCATCTTGGAACTCATTACTGCTACGCACTCGGGCATGACGACGGACGAATTCGAGACGATCGTGAAGCATTGGCTGGCCACGGCCAAGCATCCGCGCTTCCATCGCCGCTACACCGACTTGGTCTATCAGCCGATGCTGGAAGTGCTCGTCTATTTGCGGGCCAACGGTTTCAAAACGTACATCGTTTCCGGCGGCGGCATCGAATTCATGCGTCCCTGGACGGAAAAGGTGTACGGCATTCCGCCGCAGCAAGTGATCGGCAGCAACATCAAGACAAAATACGAACTGATCGACGGCAAACCGGCCCTGGTGCGGCTCCCGGAGATCGACGTCATTGCCGACAAGGCTGAAAAGCCGGTCTGCATCGAAAAATTCATCGGCCGCAAACCGATCGCCGCCTTCGGCAATTCCGACGGCGATTTGCAAATGCTCGAGTGGACCACGCTGCACGGCGGCCCGCACCTCGGGATGCTGGTGCATCACACCGACGGGAAGCGCGAATGGGCCTACGACAAAGATTCGCACGTAGGCAAGCTCGACAAGGGGCTCACCGAAGCCCCCGAGCGCGGCTGGACGTTGATCGATATGAAGAACGACTGGAAGGTAATCTTCCCGTTTGAGGCAAAGTAGCCGGCCACCGTCTCCGTAAGAAAAGCTTGGTATGCTATCTATAGGAGAATTGAGTGGACCAAGCGAAGCTATCCTCGAAGGCTGCCAGCGCGGTGCGGTCGGGCACGCGCAGCGCTCTGCGCTCGATCGCCTTCACTAGTCTTTTGCTCCGCAAACAGCTTTGGATCTGGCCGATCATCGCGGCACTGCTGTTGGGCGCCTGCGGCTGGTGGGTGAGCCGTTCGGTGGAAAGCGCGATGCATCAACGCCGCGCCGCGGAACTAACCACCATTCTCAATGCAGATATTGCGGCCCTGCAGGTGTGGACAGCCGATCAAGCCCGGCAGGCCGAGCTGATTGCCAAAGACAACCAGCTTCTGCCCGACGTTCAATCGCTGCTAAAGGCGGCGGCATCCACGGGCGATTTGGGGCGGCCGCTGCTCCAATCGCCCGCCCAGGAAGCTATTCGCGCGAAGATGAAACCGCAAATGGCGCTGGGCGGATACTCGGGCTTCTTTCTGATTTCTCCCGATGCGCTCGTGCTTGCCGCCGATCTCGATGCGCCCGTCGGCAAAACGCTGGCGGGCTATCAGAAAGATTTCTTGGAGCAGGTAGCTGGCGGAACGGCCGCAGTTTCCCGCCCCTTCCGCAGCAAATTGCTGCTGGTGGACGAGCATGGCGACGTCAAAGCCAACCTGCCCACCATGTTCACTGCTGCGCCGTTGCGTGATGAGCATGGGCACGTGGCAGCGGTATTGGCACTGCGCATTCGGCCCGATATCGATTTCACGCGGATCTTGCAAGTGGCGCGCAGTGGAGCTACCGGAGAAACGTATGCCTTCGATCGCGACGGACTGTTTCTAAGCGAAAGCCGCTTTGACGACGACTTGAAGCAAATCGGATTGCTCGCCGATTTGCCCGACTCGCGCTCGGTCCTCACGTTGGAGCTGCGCAATCCAGGCGTGGATATGACCAGCGGGGCGCGGCCGGCCGAGCGCCGTGCCAACCAACCGCTTACCCGCATGGCCGCAGCGGCGGTGCAAGGCGACGACGGCGTTGATGTGCTCGGCTACCCCGATTACCGCGGCGTGCCCGTGGTCGGAGCCTGGAAATGGCTGAAAGACGAAGGGATGGGCGTGGCCACCGAGCAGGACGTGGCCGAAGCCTTCCGGCCGCTGTACGTGCTGCGGCGCGCTTTCTGGGGAATGTTTGCTTTGCTGGTTGTGGCAGCCGTGGCCATTTTCATATTCACCATCATCGTCGCCCGCGCCAATCGCGAAGCCCGACTCGCCGCGCTGGAGGCCAGGCAACTCGGCCAGTACAAGCTCGATCAAAAGTTGGGCGAAGGGGGCATGGGTGTGGTGTATCGGGCACATCACAACATGCTGCACCGCCCCACCGCCGTAAAGTTCCTGGGCATGGACAAAACCAACGAGCAAACTTTGGCCCGCTTCGAACGCGAAGTGCAGATGACCAGCCGGCTGAATCATCCGAATACGATCGCCATTTACGATTACGGCCGCACTCCCGAAGGCATCTTCTACTACGCCATGGAATATCTGGAGGGCATCAACCTGGAAGACCTGGTGAAATCGTACGGGCCGCAGCCAGAGGGGCGCGTCGTATCGATCTTGCTGCAGGTGTGCGGCTCGCTGGCCGAGGCGCACGCCATCGGGCTGATTCACCGCGACATCAAGCCGGCGAATATCATCCTGACCGAGCGCGGCGGCTTGTACGATTTCGCCAAGCTCTTGGATTTCGGCCTGGTCAAAGCGCTCGATTCGCGCAAAGATTCCTCGCTGACCACCGCCGGCTCGCTTACGGGAACGCCGCTGTACATGCCGCCGGAAGCGATTCAACACGAACAAATCGACGCCCGCAGCGATCTCTATTCCCTGGGCGCCGTGGGCTATTACTTGTTGACGGGCACGCCGGTATTCGACGCCGGCAACGTGCTGCAGATCCTGCAAAAGCACGTGATGGACGAACCCGAACCGCCTTCGCGCCGCTTGGGCAAGCCGATCTCGCCGCAATTGGAGGCAATCCTCCTCAAATGTCTGGCCAAGGAATTATCCGGCCGACCGCAATCCGCCGCCGAATTGGCCGATGCGCTGTCCTTGTGTTTGGCTGAAACGAAATGGACGCAAAAGGATGCCGAACTTTGGTGGCAGCGGAATCGCCCGCGCAGCGACCCGGCAACAACTCAGCCGGAAACCAAGAAGGAAGACATCGCCGCCACGCAACTCATCGCCAAGTCAAGCCTCCATTAGCCGGAGGGCAACGCCCTCCGGAGAATCGCCGTCAAACGCTCCATCACCCCGCCCCGTTTAGCCGCGACGCGCGGTCCGCGAAGCGGAGCGCTTTTCAGTATAAACTTCACGCCGTTGTGGCCCAAAAATTAACTAGCCAATTGGGCCACTCATCTGCTTTAATAGTCTCAGCCGATTCGGACAACGAGCTCAGCCAAATTAGCAGGGCCGACTAGGAAGTCCGCCACTGGCGCACCGTAATCGGGAAGCCTTTCGCCGCCTGAGCCGAAGGTTCGCCTTCGGTGAATTCGCCCTGTCATCGGGACTAGGATGCAGGGACCCACGACTCGGGGCGGTCACCATCAGGTGCTATGTCCCGCGCGCTCGTCCGCCAATGCGGCGGATCGGGCAGGCAAGCAGCGTGAGCGCGGACTCCGTTCCCGTCACAAGCTTGTCGGACGACATTTAGCGCATGTCGTCCACTTTTTCGGCCCGATCCGCCGCGGCGGACGAGCGCCAAATTTTTCGTGCTGTTCGCGTCTTTCGTGGTAATCCCCTTTTTGCCGCGCACGCAATTCCGCGCACGACGGCAGGGCGAGGCCCCCGCCGAGCCCTGCCCAAAGCCCGCTCGCCGATCCTCGCTGAATAAGCTACCAGCGCAAAAAAAAGGCCCCCGGAAAGGCCGGGTCCCAGGGGGGCAAAGGACTCCATCCGTTTCCGGGAGCGATTGGACGCTGCGGCGGGTTATGTGCGGCGCGAGACTGGGGATTTGATGCCCGCGCGGGTGGGAACGAGTTTGCTCTCCTTGCAATGCGTCGAAAGACGCGTGTGTTCCGCTTTCGATCCGCTCACGTTCGTGTTTCGAAGCGAACGGCTCGCATCCTTGCTGCCGTTGTCGCTTCGCAGGTCCGCAGGATTGAAAGCCAGTTTGATGCCGCCCTCAACCCCCGATGCAGACCCAACCACTAGTGGTTTACGCGATTATCCATTGACTTGTGCGATGGCGACTCCGGCCGCGCGGCATGCGACCAGCGCTTGCCGAATCAGCCATCGTGAGGCGGGAGAATAGGGCAATACCCAACACCGGTCAAGGTCGCTTTTGTCAGGCGACGCTTCGCGTTTTCGCGGTATTAGTGACGCCGATTTTGCGGCGCGATGCTAGCGTGATTGAGGAGGTGACGAGGGGCGAGATTCGAGCGACAAGCGAATCACCAACGCGGCTCTTCCGAGCCGACTAGCGGCACAAAACGACAACCGGACAACTCTCGTTGGTGCGGCTTGCCCGCCACCTTGCGAATTGCTTGCAGCGATTGCGTTTCGCTGGAGCCCAATGGAATGACCAAGATGCCGCCTTCGGCCAGTTGATCGAAAAGCGTTTGCGGCATTCGCTGCGCCGCGGCGGTAACGATGATCCGATCGTACGGCGCATCTTCCGCCCAACCGTATGTGCCATCACCGACTTTCAAAGTGAAATTCTCATAGCCCAGCGACTGCAAAACTTTCTCGGCCTGAAACGAAAGCTGCGGATGCCGCTCGATGCTCGTCACCCAACGCGCCAATTCGCAGAGCACCGCGGTCTGGTACCCGCTGCCCGTGCCGATCTCCAGCACCGATTCGGCGCCAGTCAGTTCCAAGGCTTCGGTCATCAGCGCCACAATATAGGGCTGGCTGATCGTCTGGCCGCAATTCAGCACGAGTGCGCGATCGGCATAGGCGCCGGCCTGTTCTTCCTCGGTGACGAATCGTTCGCGCGGCACCTTGCCCATGGCCGCGAGCACGCTCGCATCGTGGATATCACGCCCTTGAAGTTGCTCGACGACCATTTTACGTCGAGCGGCGGCGATTTTGTCGTCAAACGGTGACATGAGGCGGCGCCCCAAGGTGTTCTATCGCGTGTCAGGTGCGAGCCAGAAGAGGAGAAAAGGAGAAGATGAGAAGTGGAGATTTCGAAATTCTGCTTTTCTGCTCTTCTGCTCTTCTCCTCTTCTTGCGGCCAACCGCGCCCGCAGTTAGAACGCGGTTGCGACTTCAGCCGGCTCGGCTGCGCCAATCGGCGATATGCAATTCTACCGTGCGGCGGCCGTTGAAGTTATTGATGACCGGCCGGAAGGCGAAGCTGAAAGTGCCATCGGCGGCGGAAAGTTCGTCGGCCCAATCGCCGTTGCCAAAGGCGACGCCGCGGATCTTCACGCCGTGCTGGTCCAATCGCAGAGCAAGATGCTGGCTGTTTTTGCCCATCCGCTTGGGCGGCTCGGTCAATCGCACGCCGCTGGCGCAAAGAATCGGGCGGCGATTGCCTTCACCGAAGGGAGCCAGCCGTTCCATTTGCTGGACCACTTCTCGCGTGAGCGCTCCCAGGACGGTTTCAGCATCGATCCACAATTCGGCGGTGCGTTCTTCTTCGCGAATTTGCGTCGCGGCGATCTGGCGGAACTGTTCGCGGAACGTGCTCAGGTGCTGATCTTCGATTCGCAATCCGCCGGCGGCCGCGTGTCCGCCGTGGCTAACCAATAATTCCGCGCAGGCCGCCAAGGCGTCGCAGACATGGAAGCCGGGAACGCCGCGCACCGACCCGATGCCCGGCTTTACTCCCAATTCATCCTGAGCAATCAGCACGACGGGGCGATGATACTTTTCCGCCAGTCGCCCGGCGACGATGCCGATCACACCGGGATGCCAACCGCGGCCGGCCAGCACTAAGGCCGCATTGTGCTCGGGATCGAACTCTTGATGCACTTGTTTATTGGCCGCGAGATAGATGCTGCGTTCCAGACTGTCGCGGCTGCTATTGAGTTCGTGAAGGTATTCGGCCAGCGCAGCGGCCCGTTCGGCGGATTCGGTTGTGAGCAGTTCCACGCCCAGTTGGGCCTGTCCCAAGCGGCCGGCGGCGTTCAGCCTGGGCCCAAGAGTGAATCCGATATCTTCGCACTCCAACACTGATTTTTGATCGAGCTTGGTCAACTTCATCAGCGCGGCCAGGCCCGCCGTCGGCCGATCGCACAGGCTGCGCAGGCCGTGGTGCACCAGGATGCGGTTCTCGTCGACCAGCGGCACGACGTCGGCGACGGTGCCGATTGCGGCAATGCCGATCGCCCGCAGCAGGAACGACCGCATCGAATCGGACACTTTCTTCGCTTGGCAGGCGCGCTGACAGAGTGCCCAGGCGAGTTTGAACGCCACGCCGGAGCCGCTGAGGCCGGCGAACGGATAGTTGTGGCCGGGCAAGCGCGGGTGGACGATGGCCGCGGCATCGGGCAACTGGGCGGCCATTTCATGATGGTCGGTGATCACGAGTTCCAGGCCAAGTTCGCGCGCCGTGCGGGCTTCGTTCACGCTGGCGATGCCGCAATCGACCGTGATTACCATTTGGCTGCCGCGCTGGGCCAGCGTGCGCAGCGCTTCGTCGTTCAGACCGTAGCCTTCGTCGATGCGGTGGGGAACGTAGAAATCGGCCTTCGCCCCCATCAATTGCAGGCAGCCAAGCAAGATGGCGGTGGCGGTCATGCCATCGGCGTCGTAATCGCCGTACACCGTGATTTGCTTTCCGGCGGCGACCGCGGCATTGATTCGGTCGGCAGCGGCGGTCAGGCCCGGCAACAGTTCCGGGTCGCGCAGGCCGCTAATCTTGGGATCCAAGAATTCTTTGGCGGCGGAGGGATCGCAGATGCCGCGGCAGATCAAGAGTTGCGCGACGACGGACGACACGCCGGCTTCGCGCCCCAAGCGAGCAATTCCATCGGGATCGTGCGGCCGAATCCGCCAGCGTTTGGGCATCGTCGTCCTGACTAGCAATAAAACAGGGTGTCTGGTTCCAGGTGTCTAGTGTCTGGGTTACGAGACACCAGAAACCAGACTACCAGACACCGATTCACTTCTTCTTCTCCACGTGCATCGTGTGCTTGCGCAGCCGTGGCGAATACTTGCTGAGCTTCAGCTTTTCGCCGCCGGGCTTGCGGCGGATGGCGTAGTTATGGTCCCCCGTCTCTTCGCAGACGAGAAACAGGGTTTCCGCTTTCTTCTTACTCTTGCCCATGGGGCTTCTCCTGACAGGGCCATTGCGGCCAGATTGGATCGGGTGTGCCATCGATTGTATCGCTAAGGTCGCGGCGTCTAAAGGGGTAGCAGCGTTTGGAACGAGCCTGCACACGCGATTGACAGTGGGCCTATTTCCTGTACGATTTACTCTTTCCGTCCCTAAGCTTTGGCCCTTTCCAGAGTGTTTCGAGTCACCGCATGCCGACGATCAATCAACTGGTCAAGAGTCGCCGCCGGGCGAAGCGGAAGTTCAGTAAGTCGCCCGTGTTGGATAAATGCCCGCAGAAGCGCGGCGTTTGTCTGCAAGTGAAGACGATGACCCCGAAGAAGCCGAATTCCGCGCTGCGGAAGATCGCGCGGGTTCGTTTGAGCAACGGCAAGGAAGTGACCGTGTACATTCCCGGCGAAGGGCACACGCTGCAGGAGCACTCGATCGTGCTGATTCGCGGCGGCCGAGTGCGCGACCTGCCCGGCGTGCGGTACCACATCATCCGCGGCACTCTGGATTGCCTGGGCGTGGAAGGGCGTAAGGGGAGCCGGAGTTTGTACGGCGCCAAGAAAGGTTAACGCAGCAGATGGGTCGCATTACCGCTAGTGCCACGACATTGAAGCCCGATCCGCGCTACGGATCGGTGTTGGCCAGCAAGTTCATCAATTGCATCATGCATGATGGCAAGAAGAGCACCGCGCAGGCGCGTGTTCTACAAGGCGCTGGATATCGTCAAGGAAAAGATTGCGGACAAGACGCCGATCGAGGTGTTCACGCAGGCCATGGAAAACGTGAAGCCGGCGATCGAAGTGCGATCCAAGCGCGTCGGCGGGGCGGCCTATCAGGTGCCCATGCAGGTGAGCCGCAATCGGCAGCAATCGCTGGCCATTCGCTGGATTCTGCAAGCGGTCCACGAAAAGAAAGGCCGGGCCACCCACGAGAAACTGGCCGAGGAACTGATGGCGGCGTTCAATCGTGAAGGGGCCGCCATGACGAAGCGCGAAAACGTGCACCGCATGGCCGACGCCAACAAGGCTTTCGCCCACTTCGCCTGGTAAAGCGTTGCGATACAATGGCCGCTTCGTGCCCCACAGGCGCAGCGGCTTTTTTCATGCGCACGTCTTATGGAGTTGAAAAACCAGGGAACACAGATGAACGCAGATTAACTCAGATTAACGCAGATACGATGAGGGATTTTTGTATTGATTCTGTCTTTATCTGTGTTTATCTGAGTTCATCCGAGTTCATCTGAGCTCTCTAGACCCTGATTTCGCACATGACCCGCGATTTACACAAGCTCCGGAACATCGGCATCATCGCCCATATCGACGCGGGCAAGACCACCGTTACCGAGCGGATGCTGTTTCTTTCGGGGGCCAAGCATCGGGTCGGCGAGGTGGATAAGGGGACGACGGAGACGGATTCTGATCCGGAAGAGCAGGAGCGCGGCATCACGATCTATGCGGCGTGCGTCACGTTTCCTTGGAAAGACGTGACGATCAATTTGCTGGATACTCCGGGGCATGTGGATTTCACGGCCGAGGTGGAACGCTGCTTGCGCGTGCTGGATGGGGCAGTGGTGGTGTTCAGTGCGCGGGAAGGCGTGGAGGCGCAAAGCGAAACAGTGTGGAGGCAGGCGGATAAATACAAGGTGCCGCGGCTGGCATTCATCAACAAGCTGGATCGCGAAGGGGCTGATTTTGACGCCGTGTACGCCCAGATCAGCAAGCGGCTGGCGGCGCATCCGGTGGCGATCCAGATTCCGGTTGGCCAGGGGCCGGCGCATGTAAAGGATCCGTTTCGCGGGATTATCGATCTAGTGGAAATGAAGCTCTTGACGTTTCCGGCGGATAAGCAAAGCCGGGAATACAATGTCGAGGAGATTCCCGAAGATCAAACGGACCGGGCGCATGAGTGGCGTTCCGCCATGCTGGAGAAACTGTACGACTATAGCAACGAGTTGATGGAATTGGCACTGCAGGAAAAGCCGATCCCTCCGGAGCTGATTCGCCAGGTGTTACGCAAAGCGACCGTCCATTTGCAGGTGCAACCGGTGATGTGCGGCTCGGCCTTGCATGGCGTCGGCGTGCAGCCGGTGCTCGATGCGGTGCAGTACTATCTGCCCAATCCGCTGGACGTGCCACCGGTGGAAGGCCGCGCGCTGGAGGCTAACAAAGACGGCACCTTCGCCACATTGACTCGCAAACCGTCGAACGAGGACCCGTTTGCGGCGCTGGTGTTCAAAGTGCTTCCGGCCAAGACGGGCGATATCCACTGGATTCGCGTTTACTCCGGCTCGCTCAAGCAAAACAGCCGCGTGCTGAACCCCGGCAAGAACGTGAAGGAAAACGTGTCGCAGTTGTGGATCATCCACGCCACCAAGCGCGAGGAGCAGATCGATAGCGTGCAGGCGGGCGACATCGTGGGCGTGATTGGGCCCCGAAATTCGATCACCGGCGATACGCTGTGCGATCCAAAAAGCCCGATTCTTCTGGAGACGATTCAATTTCCTGAGACGGTGATCTCGGCGGCCGTTGAGCCGGAAAGCACGGCCGACCGCAAGAAGCTGGGCGAAGTGCTGGAGATGCTCAAGCGCCAGGACCCGACTTTCCGGGCGAGCGAGAATCCGGAAACCGGTCAGACCATCATCAGCGGCATGGGTGAATTACACCTGGAAGTGGTGCAACACCGCCTGCAGCGCGATTTCAATCTGAACGTGCGGGTGCACAAACCGCGGGTCAGCTACAAGGAAACCGTGAACGGACCGGCCGAGGCCGTGGGCAAATGCCATCGGCAAGTCGGCGGGCAGACGCTGTTTGCCGAAGTGAAAATCCGCGTCAAACCGCTCAAGGAAGACAAGCCGTGCCGGGTGTTCACGAATTGGTTTGTCGAAGATTCCGCCCGACAACAAGCGATTCAGCTTGTGTTGTCGGCGCTGAAAGAGGCCGCCGAAGGAGGAGGATTATTGGGCTGCCCGCTATGGAGTTGCTCGCTCGAGCTGTTGGAAATGCCGTTTCCCGATCCGATGCCGGGCGAGGTCGCCCTGCGAATCGCCGCCGCCGATGCATTCACCAAAGCACTGCAGGCCGCCGGCATCACACTGTTGGAACCGATCATGCACCTGGAAGTGACGACGCCGGAGGATCACTTAGGGGACGTGATCAACGATTTGCAACAGCGCCGCGCCATCATCAACAGCACCGAAAGTCGCGGCGGCGTGACGGTTCTAGAAACCGAAGCGCCGCTTTCGGCCATGTTCGGCTACTCCGCCGCAGTGCGCAGCCTGAGCCAAGGCCGCGCGAGTTTTTCCATGGAACCCCTGCGTTACGGCCCTGCCCCGCCTGAAGTGCAGAAGGGCTTTATCTAAGAGCGTCGATTGCGGCGGAGTATTCGAGGAAATCGTGTAAATCGCCCCGTTGACACCCTTTAGGTCAATGTCTTAAGATCGGGGGTTTCCCATATCCTCCCGGGGGTTAAACCGGAGGATTGGAGCCCAAGTTAACGTCAGTTGCCGAAACGAGTTCGGCCGGAGAATTGCGTGGCTGGTCATTCGCACGAAATCATACGCATCCGAATGGAGGCCTTCGACCATACGGTGTTGGATCAAAGCGCTGCGGAAATCGTTGATACCGCGAAGCGCACCAACAGCGAGGTCCATGGCCCGATTCCATTGCCCACGCGCATCGAACGGTACACCGTGCTTTCGAGTCCGCACATCGACAAGAAGGCGCGGCAACAATACGAAATTCGCACGCACAAGCGCGTGATCGATATTGTGCAGGCGACGGCGAAGACGATTGAAGCGTTGAACAAATTGAGTTTGCCGGCCGGCGTGGATATCAAGATCAAAGCCGGCACGCGGAAGTAATTAACTAACCACATAGGTCTGAGAACACTGCATGCATCGGAAGCCGAGTAGGTAATTCGAAGCAAGGTCGGTGATGACCTTGCAGGTCACGCGACCGACCGATGATCCGCCGCAAGCGGACGTTTGTCTTCGAAATCCTGACGGCGAGACGCACGGGAATACTCCAATGGCTATCGGATTACTCGGCCGCAAGGTCGGGATGACACAAGTTTTCAATGAGGCCGGAATGGCGCTTCCGGTCACGGTAATCCAAGCCGGCCCGTGCCATGTGCTGCAGCTTCGCACCGCCGAGCGTGATGGATACGAAGGGGTGCAGCTTGGCTTTCTCGATAAGCCCCGCCGTCTGGCCAGCCGCAGTCAACGCGGATTAGTGGCCAAGCTGGACAGCAAACGCTCGAAAGCCCGCTCGAAAGCCGGCGTCGAGCTTTTGGCGAAAGCCGACTGCGAGCCGCAGCGGTTCGTCGGCGAGTTCCGCGGCGCCCCGGGCGAGTTGGCCGTCGGTCAGCAGTTGACGGTTGAATTGTTCGAGAATGTTAAAGCCGTCGACGTCACGGGCACCAGCAAAGGCAAAGGCTTTCAAGGCGCGATGAAGCGCCACAATTTCAAAGGCCAGCGCGCGACGCACGGCGTGAAGAAAGTGCATCGGCACATCGGCGGCACCAGCGGAAACACGTTCCCGGGCCGCACGTTCAAGGGCAAGAAGATGGCCGGCCAGATGGGCAATGTCCGCAGCACCATGCGAAACGTCAAAGTGGTGCGCGTTGATAAGGAAAACAATTTGCTGCTGGTCAACGGCGCGGTGCCGGGCCCCAACGGCGGGTACGTGATTGTGCGTCAAACTAACAAGCTATAACCAAAACCTCATAAACCCGGGGCTTCCCTTCGGTCCAGCCCCGGCCACCCGAGCACGTGAAATAACATGGCCAAGATCGCCATCTACGACATGAAGGGGAAGGAAGTCGGCTCGTATGAAATCGAGACGACCGATCTGGCGCCGCGCATCAACAAGCAACTGTTGCACGATGCCGTGGTGATGTACGAAGCCAATCAGCGCCAGGGCACCTTCGCCACGAAGAGCCGGGCGACGGTGGCCGGCTCGACCAAGAAAATGTATCGCCAGAAGGGCACAGGCAACGCTCGGGCCGGTTCGCGGCGCAGTGGTATTCGCCGTGGCGGCGGTCACATTTTCCACAAGCGGCCGCGCGATTTCAGCTATCGTCTGCCGCGCCGGGCCCTGCAATTGGCCACGCGAATGGCGATTGCCGCGAAGATTCAAGACAACCAGCTCACGCTGATCGACGAGTTGAAGCTGGGCCAGCCGAAGACGAAGGAAATGGCGGCGATTCTGAAGGCGCTCAAGTGCGATGGCGAAAAGACAATCATGGTCGCCACGAACGGCCACGACGTGAACGTGTGGAAGAGTGCTCGCAATATTCAGGGCGTGAGCGTATCGCCGGCGGCGGAGTTGAATGCTTTGACAGTGCTCAAGCCGCGGCGATTGTTGATCACGAAGGCGGCGCTGGACGGTTTGAAGAATCAGAAGCACGAGAACGGCGACGCAGAAAAGGCAGCCAAGCCCCGCGCGAAGAAGCCGGCCGCCAAAGCAAAATCAACGAAGAAGGCGAAGTCATGACCACAGTAACGGCTTTGCCGAAAGACGCACCGTTTTTACCGCCGCACCAAGTGATTGTGCGCCCGCTGGTGACCGAAAAGGGGATGCACCGTTCGACGCGGTACAACGCCTATGCCTTTGAAGTGAACAAGCTGGCCACGAAGCACGATGTGCGCAAAGCCATTGAAGAGCTGTTCAACGTGAAAGTGACGCGGGTACACATCCAGAACCGCAAGGGCAAGCCGCGCCGCAACAAGTTCCGCGCGGGCGCACGCAGGATTGGAAAAAAGCGATTGTGACGCTGCACTCGGAACACAAGATCGACTTCTTCTAGAACCGAACGCCGAGCAAGCTCGGCGGCTAAATGGATTAATATTCATGGGTATTCGACGATATAAACCGACTTCGCCAGGACGCCGCGGCGCCAGTGTCAGCGATTTCGCTGAGTTGACGCCGGGGGCGGTGGCTCCGCGTGCGCTGACGATCACGAAGAAAAAGCACGGCGGGCGCAACCACCAGGGCGTGATTACCGCCCGGCATCGCGGCGGCGGGCACAAGCGGCGGTATCGGCTGATCGACTTCCGCCGCAACAAGGATGGCGTGATGGCGAAGGTGCAATCAATTCAATACGATCCCAACCGCAGCGCTCGCATCGCCCTGCTGTTCTATGCGGATGGCGAAAAGCGATTCATTCTGGCGCCCGAAGGTTTGAAGGTCGGCCAGGAAGTGCAAAGTGGCCCCGACGCTCCGCCGGAAGTGGGCAATTGCCTGCCGATGCGCAATATTCCCATGGGCCTGCCGATTCACAACATCGAACTACAGCCGGGCAAAGGCGGATGCTTGTGCCGCTCGGCCGGCTCGAGCGCGACACTAGTCGCCCGCGAGGCCGATTGGGCGCAGATTACGCTGCCAAGCGGTGAAATTCGCCGCGTGCCTTCGGCGGGCCGGGCCACGATTGGCGCGATGGGCAACGCCGACCACATGAACATTCAGATCGGCAAGGCGGGACGGAATCGCTGGAAGGGCTGGCGGCCGTTTGTGCGCGGCACGGCGATGAACCCGATCGATCATCCGCACGGCGGCGGTGAAGGCCGCACCAAAGGCGGCCGGCATCCGGTCAGCCCGACGGGCAAAAGCGCCAAGGGGGGCGGCACGCGGAAGCGGCGGAAGCCTTCGAATTCCGCGCTCATTCGTCGGCGACGTTCGCGGCGGTACGGTCAAATCAAAATTCCACTTTGAACTAAATAGCCCGACACTGTCGGTCGGAAACAATCATGGGACGTTCGAAAAAGAAAGGTCCGTTTGTCGATCCGAAGCTGTACCGCAAGGTGGAGCTGATGGATGCCGTCAACCGGAAGGAACCGATCAAGACGTGGGCGCGGGCCTGCACGATCGTGCCGGAGTTCGTCGGCCACACCTTCATGGTGCACAACGGCAAGCTGCACTTGAAAGTGTTCATCACCGAAGACATGGTCGGCCACCGGCTGGGCGAGTTCGCTCCCACCCGCACGTTCCGCGGCCATGGTGGACGAATTAAGAAGGAAGCCGAGGCAGCCGCCGCTGCGGCCGCAACCGGTGCACCAGCAGCCGCCCCGGCAGGAAAAGCGTAAGGCAACACAACAGTCGAATTCATCATGGCATACAAAGCTACATATCGCTTCGCTCGGATTAGTGCCCGCAAGGTGCGGCCGCTGGCGGACTTGGTGCGCGGCAAGTATGCCGACGACGCACTGGATATTTTGAAGTACATGCCGCAGCGCGGCGCGCGGCTGTTGGAAAAGGTGATCAAAAGCGCGCTGGGCAACGCCGAAGACAAGCGCGAGGCGAACCTCAGCGGGCTGATCGTGAAAGACTGCCGCATCGACGGCGGGCCGATGTTCAAGCGTATCCGGCCGATGTCGCGCGGCATGGCGTTTGTCATTCGCAAGCGGATGGCCCACATTTCCGTCGAACTGGAATAAAGAGAACAAATTAGCCGCGGGGCTTGCTCCGCGCAAACGAGGAATTCATGGGTCAAAAAGTCAATCCTGTCGCATTTCGCGTCGGCATCATGGAAGGCTGGAAAAGCCGCTGGTATGCCTCCAAGCAGGAATTCCGCAACCTGATCTTGGAAGATTACAAGGTGCGCCAGTTCATCAAGGAGAAATTCAAGTTCGCGGCGATTCCGAAGGTCGAAATTGAGCGCACCCGCGATGAAGTGAAAATTCTGCTGCACACCGCGCGGCCAGGCGTGATCATCGGCCGCAAGGGGCAGGAAGTGGAAAAGCTGCAAGAAGAATTGCAAAACCTGATCGGGCGTCGCGTGAACATCAAGATCGAGGAAATCAATCGCCCGGAAATCTTCGCCCAATTGGTGGCCGAAGACATCGCGGAGCAGTTGGCCAAGCGGGCCAGCTTCCGCCGCACGATGAAGCGGGCGATCGATACGTCGATGGAAGCGGGCGCAAAAGGAATCAAAGTGCAGTTGGCAGGTCGCTTGGGCGGATCGGAAATGGCCCGCCGCGAAAAAGCGATTCAAGGCTCAATGCCGCTTTCGACATTGAGAGCAAAGATCGATTACGGCTTCACCGAAGCCGCTACGCCGCAAGGCAATATAGGCGTTCAAGTTTGGATCAACCAAGGCATGTACGAGGACGCAGCAGCTCATGGCGATGATGCCCAAGAGGGTCAAGTTCCGAAAAAGCCAAAGAGGGCGTATAAAAGGTGACGCCTCGCGGGGTAACCGCGTGGTGTTCGGCGAATTCGCTCTTCAGGCCACCCAAGGCGGCTGGCTCAGCGCTGCGACGATCGAGTCGGGCGCGTGGCGGCGCAGCAGTACATGCGCAATGAGGGGCGGCTGTACGTGCGCGTGTTCCCGCACAAATCGGTTACCTCCATCCCGCTGGAAACCCGCATGGGTAAGGGCAAAGGGGAACCGGAGTTTTGGGCGGCGGTGATCAAACCCGGCACGGTGCTATACGAGATCGGCGGCATTTCGGAAGCAGCAGCGCGGATGTGCATGGCCCGGTTGGCCCACAAAATGCCGGTGCGAGTGCGATTTTTGAAGCGGCGGGCGATGTAGGCGGAGTGATTGGTGAGTAGTGAGTGGTAGGAAGGAATGACAAATGGCTAAAGCATCTGAACTTCGCGACATGAGCGACGAGCAAATTCAGCTCACCTGGAAAGAGGCGGCTGAAACCTTGTTCCGTTTGCGCATTCAGGCGCAAACCGAACGGTTGGATGCCCCCAGTGAATTGAAGCGGTATCGCCGATTGATCGCTCGCTGCCAAACCATTTTGAATCAACGGGCCCAAAAAGCGGGCGCCAAAACATAATCATCCAATCGAATAGCGAATAAAGACATGCCCAAGCGAGTGGAAATCGGCGTCGTGGTGAAAGACAAAGCGGTGAAGACGCGTCGCGTGGAAATTCCGCGCCTGGTGCGGCACGCCAAATACGGCAAAATTTTGCACCGTCGCACCGTTTGCCACGTCCACGATGAAAACAACGAATCGCACGAAGGCGACACGGTGGAAATCCGCGAGTGCCCGCCAAAATCCAAGCTCAAGCGTTGGGAGTTGGTGCGGATCGTGGCGAAGAGCAAACAGGTCGATTTGGCTGCCCTGCGTGCGGCCGCCAGGCTCGACGAAGAATCGGGAATTGAAGCCGCCGGACGACGCGAAAAGAAGGCCAGTTCCGCGCCAGAAGGTAAAAAATCATGATCCAGATGCAAACCCGACTGACCGTGGCCGATAACACCGGCGCCAAGGAAGTGATGTGCTTCAAGGTGCTCGGGGGCAGCCGGCGGCGTTACGCCGGGCTGGGAGACATCGTCGTGTGCAGCGTGAAAAGCGTGATCGCCGGCAGCGACATCAAGAAGAAAGCCGTGGTGCAAGGCGTGATTGTGCGTACCAAGAAGGCGACTCGCCGCAGCGACGGCAGCTACGTGCGATTCGACAACAACGCGATCGTGCTGATCGACGCAGAAAAGAATCCGCGCGGCACTCGCATCTTCGGCGCGGTGCCCCGCGAACTGCGGGAACGGAATTTCATGAAGATCGTGAGCCTCGCCAGCGAAGTGGTGTAAAGCAGAACAACCATGGCAATTCACATTCGATCCAACGACATTGTGGAAGTGACTTCGGGCGAAGACCGCGGCCTGCGCGGCAAGGTGCTCAAGGTCCTGCCCAGCAAGGGCAAGGTAGTGGTTGAAGGCGTCAACCGCGTGTACAAGCACATGCGCCGCAGCCAGAAGAATCCGCAAGGGGGCCGGCTGTCGAAGGAAATGCCGATCGACATTTCCAACGTCACGCTGTTGGATCCGAACACCGACAAGCCAACGCGCGTCGGCGTGCGGATTGCAAAGGACGGCAGCCGCGAGCGTTACGCGAAAGTCAGCGGCGCAGCAATGGGCACGATTACCGCCACCAGAAAATCCAACAAAAAGTAATCGCAAAACGACTGACGACATTCCGCCATGGCCAAGAAAGACAAAAAAGCAGCAGCCGCCGAGGACGAAGGCCCGAAGGGTCCAGTGCCGAAGCCGCGCCTGCTGGAGAAATACGAAAAGGAAGTGCTGCCGGCGCTTGCCAAAAAATTCGGCCGCGAAAACCGCATGGCCCTGCCCCGACTGCAAAAGATCGTGGTGAACATGGGCGTTGGCAGCGCGGTCTTGGAAAAGAAGAATTTGGATGATGCAGTCGCCGCGCTCACGCAAATCACAGGTCAAAAGCCGCTGGTCACGAAGGCCCGCAAAGCGATCTCGGGTTTCAAGCTCCGCGAAGGTTTGCAAATCGGCTGCAAAGTCACACTGCGCGGCGCGCGGATGTGGGAATTCCTGGACCGCTTGATTTCGCTGGCCCTGCCCCGCGTGCGCGACTTCCGCGGTCTGGAACCCAACGCGTTCGACGGTAAAGGCAACTACAGCCTGGGCCTGTCGGAGCAGTTGGTGTTTCCGGAACTGAATCCCGACAAGTTCACCCGCGTGCAAGGCATGAACGTGACGATGGTGATTTCCGGCTCCAGCAACGAGGAATCTCGCGAAATGCTCCGCGGCTTGGGCCTGCCTTTCAAGGTCGAAGACAAACAGCCCAAAAAGGGCGCGGCATAGTTTCTAACCCCTCATCTCGAACCCTGAATAGCAAACACCGATGGCCAGCAGTTCCAAAATGGCGAAAGCCAAACTGAAACCCAAGTTTTCCACCAAGTTGCGACGCCGCTGCCAATTGTGCGGGCGGGCGCGCGCGGTGTATCGCAAGTTCGGCTTGTGCCGCATTTGTTTTCGCAAGTTGGCCGACCAAGGTTTGATTCCCGGAGTAAGAAAGGCGAGTTGGTAGAGGACCCACAAAGCATGACAACAGATCCTATCGCCGATATGCTGACCCGCATCCGCAACGCCATCCGCGTGGAGCGTTCCACCGTCGACATGCCTTCTTCCAAAGTGAAGCGGGGCGTCGCCGAAGTGCTCAAGCGCGAAGGCTACATTTGGGACTGGAAAGAAGTCGAAACGCAACCGGCCAATCAGTTGCGCATCGAACTGAAATACGGCCCCAATGGCGAGCGCGTCATCCGGCACTTGAAGCGCGTCAGCAAGCCCGGACACCGGATTTATTCCGGCGCGGCGAAGATGAAGCCGGTGCTCAGCGGATTGGGCATCTGCATCATCAGCACCAGTCGCGGGGTAATCAGCGACCGGGAAGCCCGGCAGCGCAAGCTCGGCGGCGAAGTGCTGTGCGAATTGTGGTAATAAGAGCAATCAGCAACTAACGACTACCAATACACAGAACCATGTCCCGAATCGGAAAAATTCCCGTACCTGTGCCCGACAAGGTGAAAGTGGCCATCACGCCGACCGAAGTGGCGGTGGAAGGCCCCTTGGGCAAGCTGAAGCAAGCGCTGTTGCCGGTGGTGAGCATCCAGCACGACGAAGCGGCCAAGAAGTTGGTCGTTTCGCGCGTTGATGATTCGCGCCAGGCGAAAGCCGCTCACGGGCTCACGCGAGCGCTGTTGCGCAACATGGTGGAGGGCGTCACGAAGGGATACGAAAAGAAGCTCGAGGTGGTCGGCGTGGGATATATCGCCTCGATTCAGAAGAACACGCTGCAACTTCGCGTCGGTTATGCCAACGAGGTCCAGTTGCCGATTCCCGTCGGTTTGAACGTCACTTGTCCGGACCAAACCCACATCCTAGTCAAAGGACCCGACAAGCAACTGGTAGGCGAGTTCGCTGCCGAAGTTCGCGCCGTGCGAAAGCCGGAGCCCTACAAGGGCAAGGGCATTCGATACGATGGCGAACAAGTGCGGCGCAAGGCCGGCAAGGCAGTTACCAAGTAAGCGAGAGATTTCGTCGAGGATCGATCATGAGCCGTCAGAAGAAATTCAACGTGCAAAGACAGCGCCGTGCCTGGCGAGTTCGCAAGAGCGTTCGCGGCACGTCCCAGCGGCCGCGGCTGTGCATCGTTCGCAGCCTGAAGCACACGTACGCCCAGGTGATCGACGATTCCAAGGGCTGCACGCTGGCCTCGGCGGCGACGACCGAAAAATCGCTGCAGAAGCACGTCAAATTCGGAGGCAACAAGGAAGCGGCTACGGCCATCGGCAAGGCCATCGCGGAACGTGCCTTGGCGGCCGGAATCAAGCAAATCTGTTTCGATCGCGGCAGCAGCAAGTATCACGGTCGCGTGGCCGCATTGGCTCAAGCCGCGCGTGAAGCAGGTTTGAGCTTCTGAAAACAAAACCGAGAAAGCGAAAACAATGTCCTCCGACGCACCACAAGAATCATCCGAGAAACCGAGTCGCAAGTCTGGCGGCGAAGGCCGTAGACATTCGGGCGAAGGCCGGCGGCAAGGGGGCGAATCGTCGCGCAAGAGCGACCTGATTGAAAAGGTGATTAAGATCCGCCGCTGTGCCGCGGTGGTCAAAGGCGGTCGCCGCTTCAGCTTCAACGGCATGGTCGTGGTCGGCAACGGCCGCGGCAAGGTCGGCTGCGGCTATGGCCGTGCGAACGAAGTGCCTCCGGCGGTAGACAAGGCCGTCAAAGACGGCGAGCGAAACATGGTCACCGTGCCGCTGGAAGGCAGCACGATCGCGCATCCCGTTAAGGGGCACTTCGGCGCCTCCGACGTGGTGCTCTTGCCGGCCAGCCCCGGCACGGGTGTCATCGCCGGCGCGGCAGTGCGAGCGGTGTGCGAAGCGGCCGGCATTCACGACGTGCTCACCAAGAATTACGGTTCCACCAATCCGATCAATGTGGTGAAAGCCACCTTGGACGCGCTTAGCCAACTGCGCACCCAGCCGGAAGTGGCGCGGCTGCGAGGAGTGCCTTTGACATGAGTCTCGATACGATCCATCGCGGCATTCACAAGAACAAGAAACGGCTGCGCATCGGCCGCGGCACCGGCTCGGGGCGCGGCAAGACATCCGGCCGCGGCCACAAGGGCCAAGGGCAGCTTGCCGGCTGGAGCGCGCCGGGAGTCTTTGAAGGCGCGCGGATGCCGCTCATTCGCCGCATTCCCAAGCGCGGTTTCCATAACACGTGGGGCAAGCGCATGGCCATCGTCAACCTGGGCGAGTTGGATGCCGCGTTTCGTTCGGGCTCGGAAGTGACGCTCGAATCACTACGCGAAGTCGGTCTGTGCAAGCGCCCGTGCGATGCGCTGAAAGTGCTCGGCGACGGCAAGTTGGGAAAGAAATTGAAGATCACCGCCCATAAGTTCAGCAAGTCGGCGCTGGAGAAGATCAAGGAAGCCGGCGGCGAGGCGATCGTCATTCCCGCCCCCAAGCCGGTCGAGCGCAAGAAAGCGAAAGCGGGCAAGTAATCCGGCGACGCGTTGATTGAGGCCTCAATCAGCATTCGTCTTTTTCATTGCAGCGGGTAAAATCAGCCGCGACCAATTGAATCTATCCCGGCGACGGAGCGAACCATGTGGGAAAAAATCCGGGTCATCTTCACCATCCCCGAGTTGCGCAGCAAAATTCTGCTGACCCTCGGACTGTTGGCGATCTATCGGGTGGGTTGGCAGATTCCGCTGCCGATGATCGACCAAAAGGCGATGGCCTCGATCTTCAGCCAATCGCAGAGCGGGCTGGGAGCGCGATTGTCGCAGGCCGCCGTGTTTAGCGCCAGCCAGTTGAGCCAGGCGACGATTTTCGGCCTGGGAATCATGCCGTACATCTCGGCGTCGATTATTTTCCAGTTGTTGGGCAGTGTTTGGGGCCCGCTGGAACGGTTGCAGAAAGAAGGCGAGAGCGGCCGCAAAAAAATCAACGAATACACCCGTTATGCCACCGTGGTTTTGTGCCTGGGGCAAAGCTGGGCCATGATGAGTTGGCTGGCCAGCATCCGGCAGCCCAGCCTCATTAATCCCGAGTTTCTCAACGCCGCCGGGCAGATCACTTTCTTCTGGAAGTTCACCGCGGTGCTGACGATGACCGCCGGCACGATCTTCTTGATGTGGCTGGGGGAACAGATCGACGAGTTCGGGATCGGCAACGGGATCAGCTTGCTGATCATGGCCGGCATTTTGGCCCGCATGCCCAGCGCCGGCTTGGAACTGATCAAGAATAGTTCGCTGGAACTGGGGGGCGGCGGCGGGAAATTCGGCCCGGAAAAATGGCTCGTGTTGATCATATTGTTTGTGGGCGTGGTGGCCGGTGTGGTGTACATGACGCAGGGCCAGCGACGCATTCCCACGCAAAGCGCCAAGCACGTGCGCGGCCGCCGCGTTTATGGTGGGGCGCGCGAATACCTGCCGCTGCGAGTGAATCAGGCCGGCGTGATGCCGATCATCTTCGCCTCGAGCTTGCTGCTGTTCCCCTACATGCTGTTCCAGGCGATGGCCGGCCATGGCGCCTTGTGGAGCAATTTGGCCGAGGCCTTCCACCGCGGCACCTCGTATTTCTACAACGTGCTGTACGTGCTCTTGATTTACTTCTTCTGCTATTTCTGGACGGCCATCAGCTTCAACCCGAAGGACATGGCCGACAATTTGAAGAATTTCGGCACGTTTATTCCCGGCTATCGGCCCGGCAGGCGCACCATCGATTATTTGGAAAAGGTGATGGTGCGGATTACCTACGTCGGCGCGGCATTTTTGGCCGTCGTGGCGATTACCCCCACGATCATTTCCACCGCCTTAGATATCCCGCCGAACGTGGCCAGTTTTTACGGCGGCACGGGATTGCTGATTGCCGTCAGCGTGGCGTTCGATCTGGTGCAAAAGATCGATAGCCACCTGGTGATGCGGAATTACAAGGGACTGCTGGAGTGAACACAGAATGACTGAATGTCTAAATGCCTAAATGACTAAATGGATTTTGACACCGGGAACCTCCATTCAGACATTTAGTCATTCAGTCATTTAGACATTTTGAGTTTCCTCATGCGGATTATTCTTCTCGGACCGCCTGGTGCAGGAAAAGGCACCCAGGCGCAGAAATTGGTCCAGCGCCTCAAGGTGCCGCATCTTTCGACTGGCGACATGTTCCGCCAGGCGATCGCGGCGGGCAGCGCTGTCGGTCAAACCGCCAAGGGCTACATGGACGCGGGGCAATTGGTCCCCGATGAAGTGGTGCTCGCATTGGTGGAGCAGCGGTTGGAACAGCCCGATTGTTCCGTCGGTTGCCTGTTGGACGGGTTCCCGCGTACAGTAAAGCAGGCCGAGGCGCTGGACAAATACTTCGCCGGCCGCGGCAAGCCGCTGGATGGCGTGATCGAACTGACCGTTGACGAAGAAGAATTGATTCGCCGGCTGATGGCGCGCGGGCGTGGCGATGATCAACCGGAGGTGATCCGCCAACGGATGGTTGCGTACCATCGGCAGACCAAACCGCTGTCGGACTATTATCGGAAGCGCGGAGTATTGGTGGAAATCGACGCCCTGGGAACCGTCGACGAAGTGTTCTCGCGGCTGACAGCCGCCGTAGACAAGCTGGCGACCGGCAAAACGTGGAAATCCTGACGCTTTCGCTGCTGCGGCCTCTTCCCAGTGGCATCAAAGCCGCTCGCGACGTAGGATCATTAAGGACAGCAAGCATCATTATTGAATCCTATTCGGCTGAAAAGCCGCACATCACGTGAGTAGTTCTCCAAAGTGCATCAACCTCCGTTCGCCGCGTGAACTGGCGCAAATGCGCAAAGCCGGCCTTGCGGTCTGGGCGGCGCATCAGGCCGCGAAATCGGTGGTGCGTCCAGGGGCCGTCACGGCCGACATCGATGCGGTGATCGACGAATACTTTCAACGGCACCAAGCGGTGCCGCTGTTCAAAGGCGTGCCGGGCAAGGTGCCCTTCCCCGCCGCTACGTGCATCAGCATTAACGAAGAAGTGGTGCACGGCATTCCTGGGCACCGCAAGCTGAAGGAAGGGGACGTCGTCAGCCTGGACACCGGTTGCAAGCTGCACGGCTGGTGCGGCGACTCCGCCTACACGCATCCGGTCGGGCGGGTTTCCGCCGAGGTGCAAAAACTGCTCGACGTCACCCGCGCCACGCTCGATTTGGCCATCGAACTGATGGCCGTCAAAACCCGCTGGAGCGACGTGGCCCGCGAAATGGCCGCCTATGTGCGCGATAATGGATTCTCGGTGGTAGAGAATTTCGTGGGGCACGGAATCGGCCGCGAAATGCATGAAGAGCCGCAGGTGCCCAATTTCGTCAGCCCGCAATTGCGCCGCAATCACGATTTCCGCCTCGAGCCGGGATTGGTGATTGCCATCGAGCCGATGGTCAACATGGGGCACAAGAAGACCAAAACGCTTTCGGACCATTGGACCCAGGTCACCGCCGACGGCAGCTATAGCGCCCACTTCGAACACACAGTGGCGATGACTCCCGACGGTCCCTGGGTGCTGACAGCGCCTCCGAAGCCGGGCGAGGAGTTTGATGATAGCGTGCTGCGGGAAATGCTGAATCGCGTGCCGCAGGCGGCGAGTTGAATGCAAGCGCCATTCGATCGTCGATTTGCGCGCCCGATTTCAACTGATTTCGGGGTTGTGCCGTGCGGTACGGCCTCTTAATATCGCGAATTCAAGTTCGGCACCGCCCCGGTTTTGCCGATAGAACCTCTGGAACCTTAGCCGCGTAATACGCACATGCACGTTTCCCCTGAATTTGCCCCTGGTTTTGGCTGGCGATTCTTACGTCGCTTGCGCGGAGCAATCCATTCGTTGGGCGTGGCCCTGGTGCTGTTCATGACCTTGGGCTGCGTCGATGCGAAATTGTCGCTCGCGGAAGAGGAGAACGGCGCCGAAACCGTGGCTGTGCTGATGCAAAGCGCTCGGCCCGTGCAGGCTCTTCATCGGCAACCTGGCGAGCTTGTCGCAACGGTGCGCAGTCATGCCAACGTAGGTCGGGTAGTGCGCTCGATGTCGCAAGTCGACCACGCCTTCGCCGACGGTCACCGCATGGCCAATGGATTGATAGCGCCTCTTCTGACCTGAATCGCGTCTCTCTGGCGAAGTGCGGACATTGTGCTTGTCCGCGGTAATTGTCCTTGAATGCTCCTGATGCGTAACCGCGCGCTTTTTGGCGCTGCGCATCGGTCAGCCGATCGCTTTTATTACCGGAGAGATATCATGCAAATCCTCATCGATGGGGTGCATCATTTTCAGAAAATCGGTTTTGTCCAACATCGGCAGCTTTTCCAGCGACTGGCCAAGGGTCAAAAACCCGTGGCGTGCTTTATTACCTGTTCCGATTCGCGCATCGATCCGAACCTGATTACATCGGCCCAGCCCGGACAATTGTTCGTGGTGCGCAACGTGGGCAACATGGTTCCCTGTTACGGCACCAGCAACAACGGCGAGCTGGCGGCGGTCGAATTCGCCGTCACCGCCCTGGGAGTGAAAGACATCGTTGTTTGCGGTCACACGCAGTGCGGCGCGATGAAATCGCTGCTCAGCACCCACGGGCCGCAATATTCCCCCGTGTTGCAAGATTGGCTTCGGCATGCCGACGCCACGGCCGCAATCATGCGCAGCCATTACGGGCATTTTTCCGGCGAGGCGCTTTTGACCGCCACGGCCGAAGAAAACGTGCTCGTGCAATTAGAACATTTGCGCACCCTGCCGGCAGTTGCGGCCCGTACAAAGCGCGGACTGCTGGACCTGCACGGCTGGATGTACAAGTTCGAAACCGGCGAAGTGTTCGCGTACAGCTCGGCGGCCCGGCAGTTCGTCAAATTCGGTGCTGTCGCCGCGGATTCGCCGGGCAATCTTTCGCATGCCGACAGCGGTCAACCGGCGGGCGACGGATCGCCTTGCTTTGCGTGAACCTGATTCACTCCGACGACATTTTGAAATCACAAGGAGCATTGAAATATGTTTGCCACTACGCGCACTCAACAGCCTACGCGGGCTCGACATCGACTCGTGCAGGCGCCGCCGGCAATTTTTTCCACGATTTCATGGCGTCGGTGGTCGTGTTTTTGGTGGCTCTGCCGCTGTGCATGGGTATTGCGGTGGCATCCAATGCGCCGGTGTCCGCCGGGCTGATCAGCGGAATCGTCGGCGGCATCGTGGTCGGTATGCTTGCCGGCGCGCCCTTGCAAGTGAGCGGTCCCGCCGCGGGGCTAAGCGTGCTGGTCTATCAGCTTGTCGATGATCACGGCTTTCAGGCCGTGGGTTCGGTCGTGATCGTCGCCGGCGTGTTCCAGCTTGTGGCGGGCACACTGCGCTTTGGCCAATGGTTCCGCGCCATTTCGCCGGCCGTGGTGCAAGGAATGTTGGCCGGCATCGGCGTGCTGATCTTCGCCAGCCAGTTTCATGTGATGGTCGACGATTCGCCGCGCGCCGACGGCCTGAAGAATTTGCTTTCCATTCCGGTGTCCGTGTGGCGCGGGCTGGTGCCGCAGGATTCCACGAATCATCATCACGCGGCTCGAATTGGAATGCTGACCATCGCCGTGCTGGCCCTTTGGAAACTGGCGATCCCGAAAAGGCTGCACTTCATTCCGCCGGCCCTGGCCGCGGTGGTCTTGGCGAGCCTGGCCGCCTACCTTCAACAACTCGACATCAAATACATCGAGTTGCCCGACAAACTTTATCAGGCCATTTCGCTGCCCAGTTGGGAAACCTGGCACGCCTTGCAAGCGCAAGGCATGACCTGGGTCAAAATTGTGCTCTTGGGCCTTTCGTTCGGGCTGGTGGCCAGTGCCGAGACGCTGCTTAGCGTGACCGCCACCGACCGAATGCATCAGGGTCCGCGCGCAAGTACGACAAGGAATTGATCGCCCAGGGCGTGGGCAACGTGCTGTGCGGCATTGCCTCGGGCTTGCCGATCACCGGCGTCATTGTGCGCAGTTCCGCGAATATCGACGCCGGTGCGCGCACCCGCTGGTCGGCGGTAATGCACGGGGTTTGGTTGCTGGTGTTCGTCTGCCTACTGCCGCACACGCTGCAGTTGATTCCTAAATCATGCCTCGGCGCGATTTTGGTCTATACCGGCTACAAGCTGGTAAATTGGCGCACGATGCGGCAACTACTGCAGTTCGGTAAGAGCGAATTGCTGATCTACCTGGCTACCATGGTAATGATTGTCTGCACCGATCTATTGACAGGCGTAGTTGTAGGTATCGCTCTGTCTGCGGCGAAGCTTCTGTACACGTTTTCGCACTTGATGATCGACGTGCGCATCGATTCGGTCAAACGGCGAGTGCAGTTGAAACTGGCAGGTTCGGCGACGTTTCTTCGGCTGCCGCGCCTGGCTCGAACTTTGGAACAATTGCCCCCCTGTTGCGAGTTGCACGTCGACATTGGGGGCGTCGATTACATAGACCACGCCTGCCTCGATCTGTTGATGAATTGGCAGCAACAGCATGAAGGATTGGGCGGCAAGCTGGTGATCGATTGGGGTGAACTGCACGCCAAATTCCGGGGCCGGCCGAATGGACGCAACGGCGGTGCAACGTCGCAGCCACCGCGCAAACTGGAGCCAATGGGCCATCATTAGAGTTCCAGCCGACGATTATGATCTAGCGACATGCCAACCGCCGCCGGCGGGCGAATACGCGGGAATTTCCTATCTTTTCGGCCCTTGAACACTTTCGCCCTTAGGCCTTATACTGATGGGCTTTAAGTTCCCTTTGAATTGCCGACGGGAGTGTCGGGGTTATGAAAATCCGCGCCAGCGTCAAACGCCTGTGCGACAACTGCAAGATCGTCCGCCGCCGCGGCGTGGTCTATGTGGTTTGCAGCAACCCTCGTCACAAGCAACGGCAAGGTTGAATCGATACTAACTGACGGAGCTGTGCTGATATGCCGCGACTCTTGGGCGTTGATATTCCGCCCGATAAACCGACCTTCATCTCGTTGCAGTATTTGTACGGGGTTGGTCCGCGAATCGCCCGCGAGTTGTGCCACAAGGCCGGCGTCGATTCCCAAACCCGCGCCCGCGATCTGCACGAAGACGAAGTCGCCCGAATGGCGGCCCTATTGGATAAGGATTATACGGTCGAAGGTCAGCTCCGCCGGCAGGTCACACAGAACATCGCGCGGCTGAAAGATATCGGTTGCTATCGCGGCATGCGTCATCGCCGCGGGCTGCCGGTTCGAGGCCAGCGCACCCGAACGAACGCCCGCACCCGCAAGGGTCCCAAGAAAACCGTCGCCGGCAAAAAGGGCGTCAAGGACATGAAGTAAGATCGCGGTCGGCGAAACCGCCGCTGCGGATTTCAGATCACAAGGACAATCATGGCAGAGCAAAAAGTTAAACGTAAAGCGCGCCGCACCGTCACGGTGGGCATCGCCTACATCAAAGCCACGTTCAACAACACCACGGTCACCATCACCGACACTAAAGGAGATGCCTTGTGCTGGGCCAGCGCCGGAACCACCGGCTTCAAAGGCTCGCGCAAGAGCACGCCGTTCGCCGGGCAGATGGCTGCCCAGCAAGCTGCCGAAAAGGCCGCCAAATTTGGCGTGAAGGAAGTTGAAGTGCGGGTGAAAGGACCGGGCAGCGGTCGCGAAAGCGCCATCACGGCATTGCAAGCCGCCGGGCTAACGATCAAGTCGATCGAAGACATCACGCCGCTGCCGCACAACGGTTGCCGTCCGCCGAAACGTCGCCGCGTATAAATTACAAACAGATCACAAAACAGAACACCACGAACACTAAACCTGCAGAACTATGGCCCGTACCACTGGACCCGTTTGCCGTTTGTGCCGCCGCGATGGATTGAAGCTCTTTTTGAAGGGCACGCGCTGCGACACGCCGAAGTGCGCCATCGAGCGCCGCGAATCGCCCCCCGGGATGGCCACTCGCCGCGGCAAGCTGACCGACTACGGCATCCATTTGCGCGAAAAGCAAAAGGTGAAGCACTACTACGGCGTGCTGGAACGCCAGTTCCGCGGCTATTACCAGCGCGCGGTCAAAGGCAAAGGCAATACCGGCGAAGCGCTGATGAGCTTTTTGGAGCGCCGGCTGGACAATATTCTGTGCCGCCTCGGATTCGGCTTGTCGCGGGCACAGGCCCGGCAGTTGATCCGCCACGGCCACATCACGGTCAACGGCCGGCGGTGCGATATCCCCAGCTACCTGGTTCACGTAGGCGATGTGATTCGCGCCAAGAATCGAGCCAAGAGTTTGCAGGCCGTGCAGGCCTGCCTGGGCGAATTTCACCGCGATGTACCCGATTTTCTATCCCGCGTCGATGGTCCGATTCCCGAAGGCCGCGTCAACCGTCTGCCCACGGCGGAAGATTGCTCTTTAGGTGGCGTGCAATCGAACCTGATCGTCGAGTTGTGTTCAAAATAGCATTCGGCGGTTCAGCAGCAGAGCGATCGTTTCCACCGACGTTCGCAGAATGCTGATCGCTGACTTAGGAGGCCTGTATGCATATTCGCTGGCGTGGATTAGAGCTGCCCAGCCAGGTCGTGTGCGACCTGAAAACGCTTTCGGCTACGTATGGCAAATTCGTCGCCGAGCCGTTTGAGCGCGGTTTCGGCGTGACGATTGGCAACGCACTGCGCCGCATCCTGCTGTCGAGCCTGGAAGGCAGCGCGGTCACGCAAATCAAAGTTCAGGGCGCCCAGCACGAATTCACCACGCTGCCCGGCGTCGTGGAAGACATGACCGATGTCGTGCTGAACGTCAAATCGCTGGTGGTGAAAAATTACACCGACCAGACGAAAGTGCTGCGGATCGAGAAGAACACCAAGGGCGTAGTCACGGGCGCCGACGTGCAAACCGACGAAACGGTGGAAGTGATCAATAAAAATCACATCCTGGCCACGCTTACCGACGACGTGCCGTTTGTTCTGGAAATGGTGGTGGAAAACGGCCGCGGTTACATTCCGGCCAGCGAACACAGCCCCAACGTCCAGGAAATCGGCATCATTCCCGTGGATGCGGTCTATAGCCCCGTGATCAGGGTTCGCTACGAGATCGAAGAAACGCGCGTCGGTCAGAAAACCAACTACGACAAGCTGACCATCGAGATTTGGACCAACGGTTCCATTCATCCGGAAATGGCGTTGGTCGAATCCGCCAAAGTGCTCCGCAAGCACCTCAACCCATTTGTGCAATACAGCGAATTGGGATCGCGGGTCAGCGGCACGGGGCGCGGCGCCAGCCTGGGAAGCCTGGACACGGCGGTCGAGCAGAAGCTGAACATGAGCCTGGCCGAATTGAAGCTTTCGGTTCGCGCCTCGAACTGTCTGGAAAGCGAAAACATTCAGACCGTGCGCGATTTGGTGCAGCGGTCGGAAGATCAATTGTTGGAAGTGCGTAATTTCGGCGAAACGACGCTGCGAGAAGTGAAGGAAAAGTTGTCGGAGATGGGCCTGCGCTTGGGCATGCGAGTTCCAGCCCAAAGCGGCGTTTGATTGAGTTCATCCCTCGGCCGAGCCCGCTCGGCCAAATGAGATAAGGTGTTCGATCTATGCGACATCGTAGACGCAGCCGTGTCCTGGGACGTTCGCCGTCGCATCGCAAGGCGCTGTTGCGAAACCTCGCCAGCGCACTGTTTTTGACGGAAATCGACAAGGACGAATACCTGGATGAAAAGCAGGCCCCCAAGGTCAAGGGACGCATCGTGACCACGCTGCCCAAGGCGAAGGAAGTGCGGCCGCTAGTGGAACGCTGCATCACGATTGCCCGCACGGCACTGCCTGCCCTGGAGGAAGCCGAAAAATTGGGCTCGAATGCGGACCGCAATAGCGACGCCTGGCGCAAATGGCGCAAGAGCAAGCAATGGTCGAAATGGGCCGAAGCCATCGCCCCGGCCGTGAACGCCCGGCGCCGCGTGCTGCGGCTGCTGGGCAACAAGCGAGCGACAAAAGTTTGCTTCGACGTGGTGGCGCCTCGTTTCGCTGATCGCGCCGGCGGCTACACCCGCATCATGAAGTTGGCCACGCCACGGCTCGGCGACGCCGGCGTCCGCGCAGTGCTGGAATTTGTGGGCGTGCGCGATCGGGTCTCTAAGAAATCGCCCGCACCGAAGTTCGAAAGCGAGCCGGCCGGCGCCAAATCGTAAGAAATCGGCGTCAGCATCGAACGGTCACTAATCTTTGATCGATGACGCGCCTGGAGGCGGCAATCGATTCCGCGGTTGGTTTGATTGCTGCGATCGATAGACTTTCAACCAATCCTCAATCCTCTGCGCCAAAGCAGTTTGTCCCTGCGCGTCTGCAAGATCTGCCGCTTTTTGGGCATTGGCGGCGACTCGATCGCTTCGATTCAACTGACTGTAGGCAACAGCCAACGTGAAATAAGCTTGGGCATAGTCGGGCTTCAGGTGCACCGCTTGCTCCAAGTAGTCAATTGCCGACTGAGTTTGCCCGGCCTTTAACAATGCAGCACCCAGATTGTGTTGCGCTTCGGCAAAGTTCGGATCAAGGCGGAGTGCGCATTGATACTGATTGATCGCGTCGTTCGGCCGGCCCAGGAGTTCTAATGCTCCGCCCAAATTGTTGTGGAAATCAGGCGATTCGGGCTCGATCTTCAAGGCGTCTTGATAATGTTCCAAAGCCTCGTGCAAGCGACCCATTCTGACCAATAAATTAGCCAAGTTGTAATGTGCCTCGGCCGACGAGGGCTGTAGTTCTAAGGCACGTTGGAAATGCGCAAGGGCTTTTGCTTCTTGACCCGTGTCATCACGGAGCGTTCCTGTCTTTACGTGAGCGTCGAGAGATTTTGGGGGGAGGCTTAGCGCGGCTTGGTAGTGCGCCATCGCTTCTTCGGTATGACTTGCCGATAAGATGCTGCCCAAGTTGATATGAATCATCCAGCAGTCTGGATTTTTTTGCAACGTAGCTTCGTAAAGGGTGATGGCATTCCCATAGAGGCAACTTTGTTGGCAGGTCAACAGCGTGAGAACGCCCGTGTAGACAACGGCAACGGAGGTCGTTGCCCAGCGGGACGGCTGTCGAACGCGGTTGTGCCAAACGGTCCAAGCAGCCGCGACGAGCGAAACCACGGCCAACAGCGCAATGTGTTGATAGTGGTCGGCCACGAGGGAGAATTTCATGTAACCCGGGTCGGTAAAGCCCAAGACGGGCAATAGCGCGACAACGAACAGCAGCCAAGCCAGCAGCAGCGCGCCGCCATACGGCAGACGTCGGCACCGCACCAACAGCAACGTAACAAACACCAGTGCGGCCAACGGCAACCACCAGAGCATGCTTCCGATTTGAATGTTCCACTGCGGATAGACAAAAATCAGTTCGATTGGGACCAGGGCCTTCGACAAATAAAACCAGACAACGGCGCCTGCCTGCAGCAGCCGTTCAGGGAATGTTGCGCTGCGAACGGACTGCTCCGAGTTGTGCGTGACAAACCAGACGATCAACGGGGTCAGCACAGCGGCCACCAGAAAAAAGGGCGCGATCCGGAGAATATCCGACCTGGTCAGGCGTCCTCGGCGCCACCACACAACCAACAGCAACGCCAGCGGCAAAACGGCCGCGGAACCCTTGCTATACATGGCCAGCGCAAACGCCAGCAGGCTCATCCAGTAGGGGAATTCAGCGCGGAGGAGCGACTGCGTCGGCGACATTTCCTTGGGCTGGGACGCCTCTCGAAGTTTCTCAGCTCGAAAATACGCCAGCATCGAACATAGGAAAAGCACCAGGGAAAGCGTGTTCTTCCGCTGCTCGACCCAGGCCACGCTTTCGACATTCACTGGATGAATGGCGAACAGGAGTGCCGCCAGGAATCCGCCGGGGATCGACAATTGTCCCAGGAGCCGCCACAGGAGTAAGCAGGCGCCGATGTGCAACACCAGATTGGTGATGCGGTAGCCAACAGGATTTGTTCCCCAGAGCCGCCACTCCAGCCACAATGTTGAACTGGTCAGTGGAACATAATCAGGCTGTTGAGTTGTGTACCAGAATCGCCACAGACCGTCGGGGGCCTTAATTAAATGATTATTGGTCAACAGCAGGTCGTCGTCGAGAATAAAACCGCCGCGCAGCGATGGGAGATATACCGCAATCGACAGTGCAACGAGCAAACTAGTCCCGACCACTCGAAACGTCCGGGGAGACGTAAATTCCGTACGTCGGGCCCGTCCCGAATTGTCCGCCGCAGACTCTATGCCTGGCTTCGCCATTGCAAAAGATTACGGACCGCTACGGTTGCGGCAAAGTTGGGTTTGGCGGTAATCGGTTTTGAGATTCTTCGGACAAAGACCGATTGGAAGACAGCCAGTTTTCAATTTCTTTAGCCAACTCCCAATTACCTTGCTGTCGGGCCAGCTCCAAGGCCTTGCCTGCCGCATTGAGGGCTTCGGCGCCTCGGCCTGTTTTTGCCAGCGCCTCCGCCAGGTTCTTCCAAGCGTCGACAAAGTCGGGTCGGCTCCGGAGAGCACCTTGAAACTGTTCGATCGCTTCCTGAGGTCGACCGGTCTGTGCCAGCGCGACGCCCAGATTATTTCGCGCCCAGAATTGTTCGGAGTTGAACTCCAAGACTTGCCGGTATTGGGCAATCGCCTCTTGCGGTTGATTCAATTGGGCAAATGCGTTGCCCAGATCGTAATGGATATCGCGGTGGTTGGGCTCGAGTCGCAATGCTTCCTGAAAATGCGCGATCGCTTCGTCGGGCTGATTTGTTTCACAAAGCAGGCGGCCCAGTTCGTATTGGGCTTGAGCATGATAGGGTTGAAGTTGCAAGCCGAGCCGATACTGTTGGATTGCTTCCGGCGAGCGGTTTAATTTTTGCAACGCTCTGGCCATGTTGAAATAAGCTTCCGGCAGTGCCACCGCTTGTTGAAATTCGTAAATCGCGTCTTGATACCGCCCCTCGCGGAATAAAAAACAGCCGAGGTTATTGTGTGCGTCGGGGTAATCGGGGTCGATGCGCAGAGCTTCGCGATATTGTTGACTCGCTTCTTGCAATCGATCCGCAGCCACTAGCGCCACGCCCAAGTTATTGCGAATTACAGCGCAATTCGGGTTTTTCGCTAATGTGGCTGTATACAAATCGATGGCATCGGCATACAAGCGGTCTTGCTTCCAAGTGAGCATCGTCAGGATCGTCACGACCACAGCAGCGGTCCCGACAGCCGGCAACTTGCAGATTCGATTCGTTCGCACATACCACGCATTCCAAAGGGCCGAAATGACTGTGACGACGCTCAAAAGCGCTAGCTGCTGGTAGTGATCCGCCACCGGTGAGAACCTCATGTAGCCGGGGTCGGTAAAGCCCAAGACGGGCAATAGCGCGACAACGAACAGCAGCCAAGCCAGCAGCAGCGCGCCGCCATACGGCAGACGTCGGCACCGCACCAACAGCAACGTAACAAACACCAGTGCGGCCAACGGCAACCACCAGAGCATGCTTCCGATTTGAATGTTCCACTGCGGATAGACAAAAATCAGTTCGATTGGGACCAGGGCCTTCGACAAATAAAACCAGACAACGGCGCCTGCCTGCAGCAGCCGTTCAGGGAATGTTGCGCTGCGAACGGACTGCTCCGAGTTGTGCGTGACAAACCAGACGATCAACGGGGTCAGCACAGCGGCCACCAGAAAAAAGGGCGCGATCCGGAGAATATCCGACCTGGTCAGGCGTCCTCGGCGCCACCACACAACCAACAGCAACGCCAGCGGCAAAACGGCCGCGGAACCCTTGCTATACATGGCCAGCGCAAACGCCAGCAGGCTCATCCAGTAGGGGAATTCAGCGCGGAGGAGCGACTGCGTCGGCGACATTTCCTTGGGCTGGGACGCCTCTCGAAGTTTCTCAGCTCGAAAATACGCCAGCATCGAACATAGGAAAAGCACCAGGGAAAGCGTGTTCTTCCGCTGCTCGACCCAGGCCACGCTTTCGACATTCACTGGATGAATGGCGAACAGGAGTGCCGCCAGGAATCCGCCGGGGATCGACAATTGTCCCAGGAGCCGCCACAGGAGTAAGCAGGCGCCGATGTGCAACACCAGATTGGTGATGCGGTAGCCAACAGGATTTGTTCCCCAGAGCCGCCACTCCAGCCACAATGTTGAACTGGTCAGTGGAACATAATCAGGCTGTTGAGTTGTGTACCAGAATCGCCACAGACCGTCGGGGGCCTTAATTAAATGATTATTGGTCAACAGCAGGTCGTCGTCGAGAATAAAACCGCCGGACAAAGAAGGCAGATACGCCAGAATCGAGATCGTCACGATTGCGACCACGCCCAATGCCGCATACCGCCGGCGCATTGCGGGCAGTTCGAAGGTAGCTTGAGCCAGCGTAGGTAGTGGCAATGAGCGTCGTTGAGGCATTACCAATCCCCGAACCGAAACTGCTATCATAGCATGTGTCGAATCGGGACGGCGTCTCTCGTATTGACGCAGCTTGCATCGCTTTCTAATCTACTCCGCCCCAAAGTCTGCAGCTTTTCCGGGGCGATCCACTTTTCTTACATCCCCATCCGGCAGTGCCGCGCGCGATGCTTCGTCGAATGCGCCTACTGATCGTATTGCTTGCCGTGGCCGGATTATCGGGCTGCGGCAGTTGGCGGCAGACTGCGCCGAGCGAGAATACGCTCCTGCGGCCGGTCGAAACCGTCTCGGACGGCGTGCAGTTGGAGATCGTTTCGATTCGCGTACCTTACGACGACGCGACCCTCAACGGCGAACTGTGGACGGGAATCGACGAGCAGCAGTTGCTGCCGGATGTGCGCCGAGAACTGGCCAATAATGGACTGCGAGCGGGAATCGTGTCCGGTCCCATGCCGGCCGCATTGACGCAACTACTCGCGGCTTCCGAGAAGCCGGCCAGCGTTTCCGAGGCGGCCGCCAGCCTGGAACAGGCGCCGGTCGTCAGCCGGCAGAAAATGCAGCTTCACTCCGGATGGCGCGGGCAGATTTTCGCCTCCAACACCTATCCGGAATTGCCGCTGTTGACGAGCGACGACGGTCGCGTGTGCGGCCACAGCTATTTGCAGGCGCAATGCGTGCTGAACACGAGGGTGCTGTCGCAAGGCGATCGGCAGGTCAAGCTGCAGTTTACCCCGGAACTTCAATATGGCGAAACGCGAAAACAATGGGTCGCCGACGACGTGGCCACGGTCAGCCAGGCGCTGAACCGCGACGGCGTGTTCCGCCCGCAATCGGGCAAGCCCAAGCAAGTCTTCCAGCGGCTTTCGTTCGAGGCCACGCTGGCTCCGGAGCAAATGCTGTTGTTAACCACCTTGCCCGATCGATCCGGCTCGCTGGGACACTATTTTTTTACCGAGCAACAGCCGGATCACTTGCAACAAAAGCTGCTGATTATTCGACTGTCGGATACCGGCTACAGCGATCTGTTCGCGCCGGATCCCGTCCAAATGGCCGAGCAATCGCAATAGACCGCGCGGCCAAAAGTTCAATGGCGAAACTCAGCGGGCCGTTATTTCCACGACCACGCCGTTTTGTTCGGCCGCAGCGTACAGCGTGGTAACGGCAGGCGGGTCGATCGACAACGAAAAGCTGGACCCGGCATGCACTGTATGGTAGGGATCGACTGCTCCGGCGACCTTTCCGCTCTCCAGCGCCAGGCGAACGTTGGCCGCATTTCCGCGACAGCGGACGCCGATGCTTTTCACCGTGCCCAGATTCAAAGAATACTCGGTGTTGGCGGTCGTCAAGGCCAGAGCAAGAATACGGGTGCCCAGCGGATCAACCGTTCCCAAGGGCCGGGCGACAACTTCCCATTGCGTGCCGCCGACTCGGCTGTAGGAAGCCACGACTTCCCAAATCGTGCCGTCGTCCTCGACGACGCGTTGCCGGACGGCCGGCTCGGGCTCGTAATCGGTGCGGGGAATTCTGAACTTGCAATCGGTGCGGCTGACGTTGCGGATCTTTAGCGCGTTGATATCACCCAACGACAACTGTTTTTTACTCGAGCGCACCCCGGCCTTCAGCCGGACGCCGTTCTCGTCCTGGATTTCCACTTCAGAGAGGCCGTCGACCACGTCTTCGAAGTCACCCTCCGGATCGAACACCATTCGCGGCTCCTTTGCATGAATGCCGGGTTATGCGGCTTATAGTGTACATTAGTATACATAAGTCGGCCGGCCTTTCAATCGGCGTTTTGGGCCACTGGCGGCAAAAAATCATCCGCCCTCTGCCGAATACTGTGCTCCCGTGCTAGCACCCGGTTTTGCGTTGTGACAATCGGGCAATCGCAGTACAATCCCCGGCCCAATCTCCACCACGTCACGGATGACGTTCGCCATGAATTCACGCAACGCGGCGCGTTCAAACCCTTCCCGCCCGGCGACCACTCCACGCCTCGCCGCTGATACGCTTTCGGCTGCTTCGCCGGAGGACCAGTTGCGCTATGCCCGGCAGATTATCGAGATGGAATGCCGTGCGCTGGAAAGCGTGGCGCAACGTTTGGATCAATCGTTTTGCCAGGCCGTGGAATTGATTTTTCAGTGTGCCGGCAGTGTGATTGTCAGCGGCATGGGCAAGGCGGGATTGGTGGGCCAGAAGATCGCCGCCACGTTGGCGTCGACCGGCACGCGAAGCCATTTTTTGCATCCGGCCGAGGCCATCCACGGGGATCTGGGACGCATACATCCCGACGACGTGGTGCTGATGCTCTCGCAAAGCGGAGACACCGAAGAGGTCAGCCGTCTGCTGCCATCGATCGCGGGGCTGGGCACGCCGTTGGTGGCCATGACAGGCCGCAAGACCAGCAAGCTTGGGCGAGCGGCCAGTGTCGTCATCGATTTGGGCCCGCTGCAGGAAGCCTGTTCGCTTGGGTTGGCCCCCAGCACCAGCACCACGGCGATGTTGGCGGTGGGCGATGCGCTGGCGTTGGTAACCAGCCGGATGCGCAGGATTCAGCCGAGACGATTTTGCGCGATTTCATCCCGGCGGCAGTTTGGGCCGCCAATTGGCGCGGGTCGAAGATTGCATGCGCCGCTTGAACGATTGCCGCGTAGCGATATGTTCGCACACACTGAGGCAGGTGCTCGTGGAAGCGCGGCTGCCGGGACGCCGCACGGGCGCCATCATGATCGTCGATCCCGATGGCCGGCTGCGGGGAATTTTTACCGACAGCGACCTGGCCAAGTTGTTCGAAAGCCGGCGCGATTCGCAGTTGGACGACCCGATTCGCAATGTGATGACCAAAAACCCTGCCAGCGTGCCGCACGGTTCGATGATGTTCGATGCCGTGGCCATTATGGCCGAGCGGCGGATCAGCGAATTGCCCGTCATCGACGCCGATCAGCGACCGGTGGGCATGCTGGATATCACCGACATTGTGGCGCAATATCCCGAGGGTGCATCGGCTTCCGCGTCGCAAACGGCAAGCTCTGCCGGCGTTCCGCGGCCGAAAAACCAGGCGCTGTTGCAATCGCCCCATGGCGAACGCTCCAATGGCGCGTAGTTTGCACTCTGCCAAGCCGCAAGCGGCTCAATACGCCATCAAACTCGGATCGTTCTTCAATCATGGATCTCACCGCACGTTGCCGACCGATCGAGCTGCTGCTCTCCGACGTCGATGGCGTGCTCACCGATGGCGGCGTGATCTTCGACAATCGTGGAATCGAGATCAAGCGATTCCATATCCGCGATGGATTGGGCATCAAGCTATGGCAGTGCGCCGGACATCAGTTTGGCCTGGTCACGGGCCGAGCATCGCACATCGTGCAACTGCGGGCAGTGGAATTGGGCGTGGAACTGGTTCGACAAGGCATCGAAGACAAACTCGCCGCCGTCAAGCAAATCGTGACTGAACGGCGATTGAAGCCGGAGCAGATCGGTTTCATCGGCGACGACTTGCCCGATCTGCCCGTGCTGCGCTATGTCGGATTTGCCGCGGCCGTGGGAGATGGCTGCGAGGAGTTGCAGCGCGCCGCCCACTATGTCACCAAATCGCATGGTGGCAAGGGGGCCCTTCGCGAAGTGATCGAGTTTCTGCTCAAAGCCCAAGGTCGCTGGGAGGATTTGCTGCGAAAGTTCTAAGCAGAAGCATCCTGAATTCCGGCTACCGCCTACTGCATACCGCCTACCGCCTGCCATGTTCGGCAAGATCAAACGCACCGTGCTGAGTTTCGCCGCCGTCATGGCGGCGTTCAGCGTCTATCGGCTCGTGGCAGAACCATTGATCGAGCCTTCCGTCGCTGAAAAGCGCGTGGCCGCCAGTGCGCCTGAAGATCGTTTGCCTGTGCCAGATCACCAGCATCGGCTGGGCGCTTACGAGCGACTGTTTCCGGAGGGGGCGTGGCAGCGCGACAACCCGATCATGCTGGAGAGCGACACCGCCAAGCTGCTGATGAAGGAATACACCAACCTGCCCGGCGGATTGGTCCAATTCAAACCTTGCACGCTCATCTTTCTTCCGGATGGCGAAACGGCCTCGGCCAACGGACGTCACCGCGTGGTCGTGCTGGAGGCGCCGCAGGCCACCATGCGGTTCGACGGCGCGGTCGATCTGAGCCGCATGAAAATCGGAAAGCTCCTGGGCGGCATTCTCGAAGGCGAGATCACCGTCACCGGCGCGGCCACGCGGCCCGACGGAGGCGATGAAATATTTGCCGTCACACACGACGTGCAATTGGTCGGCAATCAAATGTTCACGTCGCGCTTTGAAGACGGCCGCTGGGTTGCCTCTCCCAACGACGTGCAATTTCGCTTCGGTCCCAATCAGGGCCATGGCCGAGGGATGCAAATCGATTTGATTTCCGAGGCGGACGGCAAGCAACGCAGTTTCAACTTCAGCGGCGTGCAAAGCGTGCAATTGCTGCAAGATGTGGAAATGCACCTGCAACCGGGCTCGCCGGGCAAGCAGCCGGCCGCGGCAATCAACCCTGGGCTGGCCGACAGTCGCTCGCCGATCGAAATTCGGTGCCAGGGTCCCTTTGAGTTCGACATGGTGGCGAATTTGGCTTCATTTCGTAAACAAGTCGACGTGCTGCGTCCCAACACCAACGGCTCCAGCGATCAGATCACTTGCGAACTTCTGTCGGTCGGTTTTGCTCCGCGAGAGCCTGGGAGCAAGCCTGCCGCCGGGGCCGACGCTCCGCAAACTCCGCCGCGCACGGCCCCTTCCGGCCGGCAGCAACTGGAAGCGCGGAGAATTGAAGCTCGCGGCAATCCGGTGGTTGTCCGCACTCCTTCGTCGGGCGGTGAAGTGCGCGGCGAACATCTGCAGTACGACGTGGTGACCGGCAACTTGCTGATGGAATCGCAGACCGGCCCGGTGCGGATCGATTCGCCACAGTTGCGCGGGCAGGTTTCCCGCTTGGAAGCAGAATTTCACCCGGGCCCGGCGGGCGGCGCTTCGTCACCCGCGGCAGCGGCGCCAGCGGCCGATCGCTCCGGCCAACCCGCAGGCGCCAACAACGCCCCGCGGCAGCATTACGAAATCACCGCGGGTGTTTTGCAGGCGTCGTTCGTCACGACTGGCGGCGCCAGCAAGCTGGAACAGGTGCACGCGGAGGGCAACGTCTGGTTCGCACAGTCGCCGCTTGAAGCGGCGCGCGCCTCGGCCGCTGGAAATCCGCGGCGAGCAATTGCAAGTGCTGAACGCCGACACTCAAGCACAAGTGACCATTTCAGGGCAGCCGGCGCAGGTTTTGGCCCAAGGCCTGACGATGTTCGGTCGAACGGTGCAAATGGATCAGGCGGCGAACCAGTTGTGGATCGACGGCGCGGGCGCATGGTGATTGAGGAGGCCACCCCGCCGCCGGGTGCTGCGACGTCCGGCGCGGCCGATAGTTCTCCGATGAACCTGTGGTCCGGGAGTGGACCGACAACCGTCGATTGGCAAAAGAGCATGAAATTCGACGGACTGCTCGCGCGCTTCGAGCGCGGCGTGGTGGGCACGCAAGGCACGCAGACGCTCCACTGCGAAGTGCTGGAAGCGACGATGCAAAACCGGATCGATTTCCGCGCCGGCCGCTCGCAAGACCGCCCACAACTTGAATTCGTCTCATGCCCGGGCGAGGCACTCTTGGAAAACCGCGAATTCAAAGATCGTGCGTCATCCGTGGTCGATCAAATGTGGGTGCACGATTTGAAAGTGAACCGCATCAGCGGCGATCTTACCGCCCCTGGTCCGGGGCGCATGAAAAGTTGGCGGCTGGGACCCCCGCCGAACCAGGCGCTGATTCCCGGCCAGCCGGCTACTGCCGCCGGCGCCGCGGCACAACAATCACCGCCGGGCGGGCAAGACAATAAGGCCAAAGGCGATCAGATCAATTTCGTCGACGTGCAATATCAAAACGGACTGACGGGAAACGCCCTGCGCCGCGAGTTCACGTTTCACGACCAGGTGCGCACAATATCGGGCCCCGTGCCAGCGTGGGACGGCCAGCTCGATGCCGACAATCCGATTCCAGGGGCCATGCTGCTCACTTGCAATCAACTGACGTTGTACGAAGTGGGGCCGCGCGCCGAGGGCGCTCTGCGCTGAATCTGAAAGCGGAAGGCAATGCCGTCGTCGAAAGCCAGCGGCTCGAAGGGGATATCTTCCGGGCGTGGGCTGCGGAATTGACGTTTGCACAGGAAAAAGACCTGATCATGCTCAAGGGAGACGGGCGCACCGACGCGAAACTGTTCCGCCAGGTGCGCGCCGGGGCGCCGCTGACGAAAACCGAAGCCCGGACCATTCTCTACTGGCCGTCCACCCGGCGAGTGGAAGTGAACGACGTGCACTATCTCGATTTCAGCCAGTTCGGTAATCCGCCGGCCGCCGCGCCGCCGCGGAAAAAGTGAGTTCTTCCCTAGTTTCTACCGGCGCGTAATAATGGCCCGCCGTTTGCACCGTGCGATCGTTACGGAGGCCCTGCCATGACATCTCAAACCGCCGATCAATTAGTCGCCAAGAAATGCCTGCCTTGCGAAGGGGGAGTGCCCAAGTACACCCGCGCCGAAGCAGAGCAGCAGTCAAAGAATCTCACCGGCTGGGAACTGACCGCCAATGGCGAGCGAATCCGCAAGAATTGGACGGTCAAAGACTTCATGGCCGGCATCGAATTCTTCCAGGCGGTGGCCAAACTTGCCGAAGAGGAACAGCACCACCCCGATTTGCATCTGGAAGGTTATCGCAATCTGTGGATAGAAATCTGGACGCACGCGATCGGCGGTCTGTCGGAAAACGATTTCATCCTGGCCGCCAAAATCGATCGCCTGCCGATCAAGCTCAAGAAAACCAACTAGGCTTGTCGCTGGGCCGACGCAATAGGGAGCATTGCGAAATTCATGGCGCGTGTTTTGGTCACCGGCGCAAGCGGATTCATCGGCCGCCAGTTCGTCGATTCGCTCTGCAAACACGGGGAGGAAGTGATTTGCCTGGTGCGGCCGACCTCGAAGGTGGAGCCGCTGGAGAAACGAGGCGCCCGAATGGTGATCGGCGACGTTATCGAGCCGTCGTCGTTGCCGTTGGCGATCGAGAATGTTGACGTTGTCTATCATTTGGCTGGGCGGACCAAAGCACACTCGCTTGCGCAGTATTGCCAGGTGAATGAATACGGCGTGAAAAACGTCGTCGAAGCGTGCGCTCGACGAACGACTCCGCCAGTGTTCATCTTACTATCGTCCTTATCTGCCGCAGGCCCGATGCAGGAGGATCGACTGCGCACAGAGACCGATCTCGTTCAGCCCGTCTCGTCGTATGGCCGCAGCAAACGCGCCGGCGAACTGGCCGCCGAAGCGCTAGCAGCCAAAGTGCCGATCACCGTGCTTCGACCGCCGATAGTATTTGGTCCGGGCGACGTGGCCGGCCTGCCATTGTTTCGCAGCATTCATAAGACGGGGGTTCACGTCATGCTGGGCCTGGGAAAACGGGTCTCGCTAGTGTACGTGGCTGACCTGGCCCAAGCGGCGATCGATGCGGCCCGGCACGCAGAGCGATTGCCTGCGACTGCCGACATGGGGCACGGCTACTACCATGTCAGCGCGCAGGAGCATCCGGCCTACGCCGATTTGGGGCGGATCGTCGGCCGCACCGTCGATCGGCCGAGCATCAAACTAGTCCGAATTCCGCACATCTCCGTCTATGCCTTGGCCGCTTGGAACGAAGTAGCGGGGCGCATCATCCGCCGCCCGCAGTACCTCAACTTCGACCGGATGCGCGAGATCAAGGGGGGGCATTGGATCTGCTCACCGGACAAAGCTCGGCGCGACTGGGGTTTTGCTCCCGCCGCACCCTTGGAGCAGCAGCTCCTGGAAACGGCGCAGTGGTACCGCCAGGCAGGCTGGATGTGAGATGCGCCGAGACGCCGCCGGCACGCTGCCAAAACAAACCGGCGGCCGCCCTCTTGGCAACCACCGGGCCGCTACGCCAAGGTTTTGCGTGGCGGTTTTAAGAGGCCTCGACGGCTCCTGTCTCGGGCAATCCGTCGGGCATGTGATCGACGAAGCTGGCCAATGAGCGGCTTTTGCACGGCTGCTGCAGCTTCCGGACGGCCTTGGCTTCGATCTGCCGCACGCGCTCCCGCGTCACGGCGAAAATTTGCCCCACCTCTTCCAAGGTATACGCATAACCATCCACTAGTCCATACCTCAATTTGAGGATTTCGCGCTCCCGGTAGCTCAGCTCGTTCAGCACGTCGTTGATCCGATCCTTCAGCGCTTGCCGATTTACATCGTACAGGGGGTCGTCTTCCCGATGATCTTCGATGAACTCGCCGAAGAAACTGTCGTCGTGATCTCCCATCGGCTGGTCCAGCGACAAGGGCTGCCGCGTGATTTTCATGATGCAGCGGGTGTCGTCCAGCGACAGGCCGGCCGCCGCCGCCGCTTCTTCTACGGTCGGTTCGCGGCCCGTTTCCTGGATGAGGTCGCGAGTGACCGCGCGGATTTTGCCCATCGTGTCGATCATGTGCACCGGCAAACGGATGGTCCGGCTTTGATCGGCGATGGCCCGGGTGATGGCCTGGCGAATCCACCAGGTGGCGTAAGTGGAGAATTTATACCCCCGGGCGTGCTCAAACTTATCGACCGCCCGCATCAAGCCGGTGTTCCCTTCCTGAATCAAGTCGAGGAAGCTGAGTCCGCGATTGCGATATTTCTTGGCGATGGACACCACTAGCCGCAGATTGCCGGCCGATAGGACACGCTTGGCTTCGTCGTACTGGAACTGCAGACCGACGGTGCGCCGGCTGCGGCGCTCGAGCGTGGAGGGGCTTTCCAGGGTGATTCGCATCAATTGGCGGAGTTCCCGGCGCAGTTCGTCGACCGAGCCCAGTTCGCCCCCTTTGCCGCTGGCCAGTTGATCGCGAAGCACGACCATGCGGCGCGAAATTTCGGCCTGTTTTTCCAACAGCGGTTGCAGGCGGCCGATCCGCAAGTTCAATTCTTCGATCAGCCGCACGGCCTTATTGCGGCGCCGCAGCAGCCGGCGCCACGCTTCGTTGCGTTTGACCAAGGGGGCGGTGCGGCTGATGGCGATGCGGAAGTCGGCGCGGTTGCGGCGAAGCAGATGGGCCAACGTGACCAGGTTCGGCGTCAGGCGCAGCAGAATCTTCTTTTTCATGGCGGTGTTAGTCACCGACACTTCAATCGTGCGGTCCAGCCGCAACTGGCCGTCGCGCACTCTTTCCAACAGCGCGGCTGCGCCCTGCAGCAGGTAGTCGCTGGCCAGCATGTTGTGGCGGAAACGGCGGCGAGTGAATTCGATGCGCTTGGCGGATTCGACTTCCTGATGCCGCGTAAGCAGGGGGATTTCGCCCATCTGCATCAGGTACATCCGCACGGGATCGTCGATCTGATCGTCCGATCCTTCGCCGGCGGCCTCGATCTCGGGATCCAATTCCGGCGTCTCAAACGCGGCCTCGTCATCAACCGCTAAACGATCGACGGGGTCGGCTCCCAGACCGGGCCTCGCCGTTCCGTTTTTTCCGCCGGCGGCGGCGTGACCGCTGCCGCCATGGGAAAATCGCGCTCGGCCGCGCTGAGGAGTAGGGGCACGCAAGGACGGTTTGTGGGCGGAACTCTTGCGGTTTTTGGGCAAAGGAGGCTCCTGCTGGCGTCGCATCGGGGAAGCGGTCGTCAATTCCGCCTTGATGGCGGGGGAAACATCGATCGAATTAAGCACTCCAGGTGCCGTGGGTCCCGATGCGTTTGGCGACGGCGGCGGAACGTTTGGAATAGATGAGACTTGCGCGATCACATTCCGCTCCGAACTCGGTCCGACTCGAACATCAAATGTTGTCTTGCTGCTACGTTGCCTTGGTCGAACGTTGCTCGGCGGCAACAACGGTTGAGCGTCCGCCGCATGCATGCCCCTCAAAATCGTTACGTTCCGAGGGTGGCTCGCGGTTCGAACAAAGCGCGCGGAATTTTGATCGCTGGGGTGCTTACCGCTGAGCCGAGCTTCATTTGGATCGAATCGTGCCCACGGAGTGGATTTCGGCGACGATCGCCGACTAGCGTGAACCTTCGCTGCGTGGCTCGCATTGCGCATCGGAGTAGACATCTGAGTTCCTCCTTCGCACGGCATGATGCTCTGCTGGCGCGCCGAACGATACGCTGTTCACTTTGAAGAATGCACGGCCTATTTGAATCCGCGCAGCAGCGCACGCAGCCCGATCGATTGCCATAGACTCGCACGCGCGGATTCGTCGATCCGCCGTCGGTCGGCACGTTCGCACCGACGCCGCACGCTCAGGTGGAACGTACCTGATCTACGGTCGGGAAATCGTTGATCAAGAAAAATTGAGGGCGGGACCCAGCGGGCGCCGAGCCCCGCCCTCACAAACATCGGAACGAGAAGATGCTCAATGGATGTGATAACTCAGATGCAACCTCTTCATCGTTCCAGACAATCCTCCGCCCCGAAGCCGGGCAGTGAACCCGGCGCCCCCCACATCCTCAGCCCCAAAAACTCCGGAAGATAAAATTGCGCGATGGCGAACGCCGCTACGAAATGATTTGGCTTCGACAGAATCGCAACTCCGGCACGCAAAATGGATGCCTTCGGGCCAACGCAACTTATGTGCCAATGGCGGAAGCCGGCGTTTTTCCCGGCAAATGTCGATTTGGGCGCAGTGCGCTTGCCAGCATCGGCACGGCTCCAAGCGCCATTTCGAGACGAGTAATCTCAAATCGGGAGACGTCCGATTTGCCGCCGGCAGCTCCCAGGCGATGAGGTGTCCGGCCTTTCGCTGCACGATTTTTTGCGATTTTTACCTACCCGCTTTCGAGACCCGGTTTTCACGGGTGTCATCTTTATATAATCCGTCTAATCGGAACCAACTTGGAGGAATTTCTCTTTCCTCGATTCGAAAACTGGCGCAAAATGATTGACGGAGCCGGCCATTTTTTGATACCACTGACGCCAGCGGTCATACGCGGTTCGATTCCTGTTTCTCATTTCTGACAGGAGGGCGCCATGTCGAATCCACCGGGCTGGAGTTTCTGGGAAGTTGCCACGTGAGGCACCTTCCCAGCGATTGCTCGCAACTTCCAACTTCCTTGGTTTTCCGCCGACACAGGTACGGCGACCCGCCCTGCGAATCCCCGCTGGGCGGGTTTTTTTATGCGCTCGATGCGGCAGCATTCGGCTCGAAGATGCGTCGGAAACCGCTACATCGTAATACCTTGCAAGCAGCTTGGTTGCAGGAAGGCGATGCCCGTATAATTGCAGGATGATTCCAGAGCCGGCTGGGGATACTCCTGCCACGCAGCGAGTTCCGCAATTTCGATTGCGGACCCTGTTTTTGCTGATCGCCATGTTGGCGGTATTGTTTGCCGTGATGGGCTCGATCGGCCCGATTGCCTCCGCGGCGCTACTGTTGTTTTTGTGCATGGCCGGGCTGCACGTTGCCGGCAACGCCTTGGGCACGACGCTGCGCGACGACTCTTCCGCTCGGTTCCGCTGGCAGGACGCAGCGGCGGCTGAATCGAACTCAAAGCCCGCTGCGAAGCGTTCGACTATGACTGCCCCGCGTTTGAGCGAACATACGCCGCTGGGGTGGATTCGTTACGCTATATTCATCTTCGGGGCGTTGGTCGGCGGAGCGCTCGGCGGTCTGGCGTTCGGACAATTGACCAGCTCCCCCGCTCAACTGGCGGTGGGAGTGACGTCGTTTGCGGTCCTGGGCGCTTTCTTCGGCTTTCTGGCGGGCAGCTTCCTGGCGATCTTGCTGTGCGCCTGGAACCAGGCGGCTCGCGAACCGCTTAAGGCAGATATCGAAGCCGGCTAATCACCCCCTTTGTCCGGGATACGAAACTGATTACCAATCACCGACCTTCGAGTTCCGTCCTGCCGAACTATCGGCGGTGGTCCGTCCAAATCGAGGAGTTGGCCTCTGTCGTTCGATCGCTGGAGGCGCAGGCGCGCGATTTAGGCCTGGCGGACCCCTCCGGCGAAGCTTGGGAAGGCGCATTGTTTCAAAAACTGGTGCCCCAGACCCAGCATGACCCGTTTCTGATCGTCGCCGTCGCCGGCGGCACGAACACGGGCAAGAGCGTGATTTTCAATCATCTGGCTGGCGGCGTGGTCAGCCGTGCGCATCCCAACGCCACTCAAACGCGGCATCCGGTCTGCCTGATGCCGCAGAATTTCGCTCAGCGAGGCGACCTGGCCGAGGTGTTTCCCGATTTTGAACTCCGGCCGTGGACCAATGAAGACGACCCGCTCGGCGAAGGCCCCGATCAATCGCTCTTCGTGCGCGAAGATCCCCTGGGCCGCCAGTCTGTCGCGGTTATTGCTGCTGGATACGCCCGACGTCGACGGCACGTTGAAAACCAATTGGCGTCGGGCCGACCTGGTGCGACATGCCGCCGACGTGCTGGTGTGCGTGCTCACACAGCAAAAGTACAACGATGCCGCTATTCGCGAGTTCTTTCGCGCCACCGCGGAAGCGGAAAAGACCGTGATTGTGGTGTTCAACATGGTCCATTGGCCTCGGCAGCGCGAGCTGTGCTCCGGCTGGCTGGAGCAGTTCACTAGCGAAACCGGCGTTCAGCCCGCCGCGGTCTACGCCGTGCCCTGGGACCCGGAAGCGGCCGAGCAGAACCGTTTGCCTTTTTATCCGCTTTCCGAAGGAGCATCGGATCTGCGGGAAGACCTGGCCGAATTGCAATTCGACGCGATCAAAATCCGTTCGCTGGCCGGCAGCTTGCGGCGCGTGATCGACGAAGCCGACGGCTTGCCGGCCTTCCTGGAGTCGATCGACAACCGGGCCGCGGAATATGCCGGGGCCCGAGACTTGCTGGATCACGACATTCGCAAGCAGGATGTGGAACTGCCCGACTTGCCGCGCAAGCTGGTTTGGGACGAGATTTGGAAATGGCTGGAATGCCGACGCACCCGGTTCGATCGCTGGATTCATGGGACCTATCGCGCGCTGAGCGACATGGTCACCTCGCTGTGGCGGCGCGATCCGGCCGAGACGCTGGAGGATTTTCGGCGGGCCGAGTTCGAGCGCCTGCAAGCCGCGCTGGCCGCTAAGCTCGATCAGTTGGAGCGGCTGCGGCGCGGAGGAAACGCGATTCTCAGCCGTGAATTGGCCGCGGTCTTGGGCGGTCTGGAGCGCTCGCAGCTATTCGCCGAACTCCAGCGCCGCCACGCCTCTGCGCCGCTGGTGACCGACGGCTATCGCCAGTTCATTCACGATCAACTCGACGAATTCGAACGGCAGAATCCCGCACTGGTAAAGGGGATCACGGGGGCACTGGTGGCTACGGCCGTGGTCCGGCCGGCGATTAGCGTGGGGCTGGCCGTCGTCGGCGCCCACGGCGTCGAGTTGGCCGCCGGGCATTGGGCCATTTCATGGGTGGGCGACGTCGCCGTAGGGACCGCCACGGCCGCGGCGGGCGAAGCCGTGACTGTGCCCACCGGCCAATTGGCGCTTAAGGCCCTGCTCAGCGGACTGTTTGCCCAGTTCTACTTGGAACGGGTGAAGCTGCTGACCAAAACTCTCGACGATCTGGTGCTGGGACCCGTCGTGGATCGTTTGAATCGTCTGGCCGCTGCTGGAAATAATGCCGATCGTCAACGCGCTGCCAAACTAATTGCCGAATTGCGTGACTCTATGGACCAGGCGACGGTCACACAATCATGCCATTAACCGACGACTTGCCGGCTCAGCTTCGTTTGGCCGAATTCGACCGGCTGGTGACCGGCGTTCGCTCCTGGGTCGAAAGCGCCCCTGCGTGGCCGCCGATGGATCGTGCGCGGGCGTTGTGGGCGAGGATTTCATCCCGGTTGGATCAATTGCGGCTCGACCTGGATCGGGTCCTGGTGGTGGGAGTCGTCGGCGGCACCGGCACCGGCAAAAGCACGCTGCTCAACGCCCTGGCCGGGCAGCGTGTGTGCGCGGCGGGCGACGTCGAGCGTCCCACCACGCGGCGGCCGGTGGTGCTGGCGCATCCGGAGATCGACGTTTCACAATTGGAATTCAATGGCGAGCAGCCGGAAGTGCATCGGCTGGCGCTGCCGATGTTGGAGCACATGATTCTTATCGATTGCCCCGATCCAGATACGCAAAGCCGAAATGGATCGGGCGCGGAAGCGGCCCATACCCATAACAACCAAAACCTGGAAACGCTGCGGCGAATTCTGCCGCAGTGCGACGTGCTGCTGTGCACCGGCACTGCCCAAAAGTACAAAACGCATGCCGTGGCGGACGAATTGCTCAAATATGCTCCCGGCCGACAGGCAGTCTTCGTGCAAACCCATGCGGCGGTGGATGCCGACATCACGGCCGATTGGCAGCGGCAGCTCCAAACGCAAGGCTTTGACGTGCCGCAAATGTTCCGCCTCGATACGGAAGAGGCGCTTGAGCGCATTGAACAGCATCGTCCGCTGCCGCCCGAATTCGCCCGGTTGGTAGATTTCCTCAACAGCGAGCTTGCTGGCCGGGCTCGGCATCGGATTCTTCGGGCCAATGCGCTGGATTTGCTCGCCTGGTTTCTCGACGAGGTGCAATGCGACATCAACGGCGCATTGCCGGCTTTGGAAAAGCTAGAGGCGGCGATTCGGCGCAGCGGGCTCGCCTGTTCGACAGCGTCCGCCGCCATTTGGACGAGCAACTGCGCGGCCATCAAGGAGTGTGGCGGGCACGGCTATTGCGCGAGGTGACGCTGCGCTGGAGCTGGGGGCCGTTTGCGGCGTTTTTGCGGCTGCTGGGTTCGGCACGTTCGTGGCTCAATTTTGTTCCGGCGCTGCGGCGCGCGGGTTGGCGCCGATGCTGGTGGCCGGCGGCATTGGGGCCGGCAAGGCGGTGGCCGACCGGGTGCGACAAGCGTGGAGCGAAGGAAACTGGCTGGCGGCGGCAGATCTGGGCATCAGCCCGGGCGATTTGGCGCAATCGCAAAGCGTGCTGGCGGGCTTCGCTCACGAAGCGGGAATTTCGACGAATCTTTCCTTGACGAGCGCAAGCGATGAAGCGTCGCTCACTTCGGCGGCGCAGCGGCTGCATCAACGGATCGACGCGGAAATTGGCGAAACGATCCAAAAGCGCGCGTCGCGCAAGGCTGGTGCATTTTTTCATGGACTGGTGGAATTGCTGTTCGTCGCCCTGCCGGCAGTGCTGCTTTATCGCCTGGCGAAGAACTTTTTCTACGACCACTTGTGGATGGAGTCGTCGCAGCCGCTGTTGGGACTGGACTTCCTCGCCCAGTCAGCGTTGTGGTTGCTGGTGTGGGGATTGCTCTTGCGCGGCTGGCTGGCCTGGAGACTTCAGCTTGGGTTGAAACGAGATTTGGGTAAATTGCTCGATCAGTTAACGCCCGACGAAGTGTTGGGGCCATTGTTTAGCGACTTCGCCGGGCCGGCTGCCAGAATTCGCGAGGCCGCCGCTCAGCTTCCGCCCTGGCGAACGGAACTCGAGCAACTTGGACGCGATTTGGAAGCCAAGGGCGCCTGGCAACTCGGACGTTTGCGAAGTCGAGCGCCGGCTCTATAATCAGCCGCAAATGACGCGGCGATTTTTTCTCTGTTGCCGGCCCCCTGCCCTGCTCTGGCAGTTCATCGCCGCAGTTCTGTTAGCCGCAGTGTTCGTTCGTGCGGCATCGGCCGACGCGCTGGACGAAATCCAGAAGCGCGGCACGCTGCGTTGGGGCGGCGATCAAGAAGGGGGCGGCCCTTATGTGTTTCCCGATCCCAAAGATCCCAACCATCTGCTGGGATTTGAAGTCGAACTGGCCGAGCTACTGGCCGGCGAACTCGGCGTGAAAGCACAATTCCAACAGGGCCAGTGGGAAGAAATACCGCAAATGCTGGGCAACCAGATCGACATGGCGCTTAATGGCTTTGAGCGCACCCCGGCGCGGCTGCGCGATTATCTTTGCACGCGCCCCTATTACGCCTTTGGCCTGCAGTTGATGGCCAAGCGCGACGGGCCGCTGAAATCGTGGAAGCAGATGAAGGCCGCCAAGCCCGACGGCAACCCTTGGCACGTGGGCGTGCTTGGTGGATCGCAAGCGGACGAATACTTGAAAGACCTTCGCGATCACGAGGGTTATCAGGTCGAAGTCGTCTCATACAACGGCAACACCGATCCGATGGAGCACGTGCAAACCGGCGTGCTTGATGCCACTGTGGCCGACGATTGCGCCGCGAATTACTACATCGATCGCTTCCCGGAATTGAATCTCATCGGTTGGCCTGTCGAGGGCGGCTATTACGTGGTTCTGGTGGCCCACGACGAACCGCGGCTGGTGGAAGCGCTCAATTCAGCGCTCGGAAAGCTGATCGCCGACGGTCGATTGAAATCGCTTTACGACCGCTGGAACCTCGACGGCCGGTATCAAATGCTGATGCTCCGCGGCGCCGCCGAAGCCCCGCCGGCCGAAACCTTTTCCTTCAGCGAGGTTCTGTCGCGCAACTTATCCACACTACTCAAGGCCGCCGGCATGACGGTGTTTCTGTCGATCGTTTCGTTTCCGCTGGCGATTGCCATTGGCATCGGCGTGGCGATCGGCCGGATGTACGGGCCGTGGATCATCGCCAAGCCCTTGGGGTTTTACGTGGAAGTGCTGCGCGGCACACCGCTGATGCTGCAACTATTCGCCATTTTCTTCCTGCTGCCCAAAATCGGCCTGGCGCTGCCGGCCATTGTCGCAGCCATCGCCGGCCTGGCGATCAACTACTCGGCGTACGAATCGGAAATCTATCGCGCCGGATTGCAGGCTGTTCCCCGCGGCCAGATGGAAGCGGCGCTGGCCTTGGGCATGCGCCGCGGCCTGGCCATCCGCCGCATCATTTTGCCGCAAGCTTTCCGGATTGTCATTCCGCCGGTCACGAACGACTTCATCGCCCTGTTCAAAGACACCTCGGTCTGTTCGGTAATCACGATCGTGGAACTCACCAAAAGCTATTCGATCCTGGCGCTCAGCACCGGCGCCATCGTGCAATTGGCGATCATTACTTCCGTGCTGTACATGCTGATGAGCTTCCCGCTTTCGGTATTCGCCCGCTGGAGCGAACGCCGCCTAGCCGCGGAAGGAAAGGCTATTTGAGCCATGATCGAAACCCGCGACCTACAGAAGAATTTTGGTTCGCTGAAAGTGCTGCGCGGCGTATCGCTGACCGTGGCCGAGGGGGAGGTGGCGGCCATCATCGGCCCATCTGGCGGCGGGAAAAGCACGTTCCTGCGCTGCTTGAATGGCTTAGATGTGTTTGACGCCGGCCAAGTGCGCGTTGGTCAGCATACGCTCTCGCCAGGAAATCATGACCGCAATGCAAGAGAAACCGTGCACGCAGTTCGGCAGCAACTCGGCATGGTGTTTCAGCAGTTCAATCTGTTTCCGCATCTGACGGTGCTGGGAAATGTGATTGAGGCGCCCATCCGAGTGCTGAAGTTGCCTCGGGAGGAAGCGGTAGCCCGGGCGAAATCGCTGTTGGACCGCGTCGGGCTGGCGGAAAAAATCGACGTGCGGCCCGACAAACTTTCCGGCGGCCAGCAGCAGCGCGTGGCGATCGCTCGGGCATTGGCAATGCAGCCCAAGGCGATGCTATTCGACGAGCCGACCAGCTCACTTGATCCGCGGATGACTGCCGAAGTGCTGGAAGTGATGGCCGATCTGGCCGCCAGCGGTCAAACGATGATCGTGGTCACGCACGCCATGAGCTTCGCTCGCCGGGCCGCGAAGACTGTGCACGTGTTCCACGAAGGGGCAGTGGCCGAAAGCGGCCCGCCCGAGCAAATCTTCAGCGCGCCCAACAGTCCGCCACGCGCGAGTTCTTGCGAGAACTTTCGGTATAGACGGCAATTCAAAACCAATTGATTACGGTATAATAGACGGGGAATGATACAATTTGATGTACAAGGAACATCGTGGAATGCACAACGAATTTACGGCCATCATCGAGCAAGACGAGGGTTGGTTTGTCGCCTATTCGCCCGAAGTGCCTGGTGCGAACGGTCAGGGACGCACCAAGGAAGAGGCGAGAAAAAGCCTTGCTGAGGCGATTGCGTTGATTCTCGACGACCGGAGAGAAGACGGTTTGCGAGGGGTTCCGCAAGACGTGGTCCGCGAAATCGTAATTGTGGAATGAAACGTTCTTCCCTGCTCAAGCACCTGCGCCGACACGGATGTTATCTCAAGCGGGAAGGCGGATCACATTCGTTGTGGGCTAATCCAACCACCGGCCACATCGAAGCGGTGCCGCGCCACACCGAAATAGCCAATGTCTTAGCGCGCAAAATCTGTCGCAATCTTTCAGTGCCAGAAATCGGGCGGTAAACGGCTCAGGCGTGCGTCGCCTTGGCATCCATGGCACGTTGAACGCTATTTAGTAACGAATCAAAGGTACCGTCGATCTCGTTCGACCAGGCGCGTGGCATCTCGACACCGAAGTTTTTTTCAATCCTCCTGACTATATCCTTCGGCGAGACATCATCGTTGGCATGCGACAAATCGTCGCTCGGATGCAACGCGGCGAGATCACAATGCAGGAGCTTCTCCATGCTCTTTCTTAAACGCACCGGCAAATGCTGGGGAATTCCACTGTCTGCGAAGTACGCCGAATAGAACTCATCGTCGCTCAGTCTCGGTCGTTCCCGAAGCCGCTGACGGAATCCTTGTTCGACAGGACTCGGCCCCAGCGGCGCTAACGAAAGCTCGGGAGGCTGACCATTCCGTATCCAACGAATCAATACGTAGACGCAAGCCGGCAGGTCAAACACTAAAGCCGCAAATAAAACTGCGAATGCAACAGGATAGCTTTGAAAGCCGTGCGGTAGACACCACAGAAGGGTTGCCAGAATCACGCCGGGAACCGCAATAAAAAACGGTATGAGCGCCGTATAATGCCTGAGCTTAGATTTTCGCTCCGCACTCATTTTCGTCCCCGAAGTCGAGAACTGGACAGTTGAACCGGCTCAGTTTGCCGCCACGGCTGGTTCCAGAAGGCGGCTGAAGTGCTTGGCTTCGCGCTTTTTCCAGCCCCCTTTGTGCCAGGCGTAGCCAGCCACCAGCGGCAGGGCGAGCGTCGCTTCGCTAAACACCATTTGCTCGTAGGCCGTGTCAACCTTGCCCCAACTGGAGGCTTCCTTGAGGGTGCTGCTGGATAGCGCGCCGTCGCGCACGTCGGCCACGGTGATCTGGACGGCGTATTTGTGCATCGGGGGCTCCTCGCCCAGGATGTCGGCCGCCACCACGATGTCTTGCGTGAAGTTCTTGGGCACGCCGCCGCCGAGCATGAAAATACCCGTCGTGGGGTTCTTGATTTTCAACTGCGTCAGCTCGTAAAAATCTTTCACGCTGTCGATGGACACTTTGGGTTGATCGCCGCGGGCATGCTGGTGGGCCACCAGGCCGAAGCCGGCCGAGCAATCGGAAAAAGCCGGGCAGAAGATCGGCACATCATTTTCGAAGGCGGTGCGGACGATCGAGCCTTCCCCCTTGCCCTGCTCCACCAGCCAGGCGCCCATGGCCTGGATAAATTCGCGCGAACTGTGCGGGCGAGCGGGCAACTCGTCGGCGATGATTCGGGTCGTGTCGTCGCAAATGCGGAGTTCGTCTTCGTCGATCAGCGTGTCGTAGATGCGATCGATGTGCTGGTCACGGAGCATGTCGTCATTAAGGCCCGCCTTCAGCCGATCGTCGGCCAGGTAGTGGCGGTATCCCAGGGCTTCGAAAAAGTCCTGATCGACGATGTTCGCCCCGGTGCTCACGATGCAATCGATCATTCGGCTGCGGATCATCTCCACGAAAATGCCGCGCAGGCCGGCGCTGATCAGCGAACCGGCCAAGCACAAAATGATGCCGCATTCCTTGTCGCGCAGCATGCGGTCGTAGATATCGGCCGCCCGAGCCAAATCGCGGGCACTGTAGGCCATGTGGCGCATGGATTCGACCAACCCGACGACGTTGTGTTTCGTGATGTCGATGTGTTCGATGGTTTGCGACAGCAATTCTTCCTTGCTAGGCATGGCGAAATCCTTGGGAGAGGCGCGAAAAAGGCTCAAAACTTAGGCGAAAAGCTAGTGGACATCAACTAACCCGCAGACAAAGATTGTAGCAAACTTGCTCCGGCAGTTAAGTGGCGCGCAACGCTGAGAAGCCCGCTCGAAACGACACCATGGGTTCAAACGCACCAATCGCCGATGTGCAGCAGCGAGCCGCGCCGGCGGCGGGAAGATTCACTGCAACGTGGCTCAATTGGCTTCCACTGATTGTACTGCCGACCGCATTGCTGGCGGCGATTCCGGCGTCGTGGCCCCGCTGGGCGGTGATGTGGCTTTTGGCGACGACTATTTTCTATTGCCTCAAGTGGCTGGTTTGGAACTCGGAATACCGGCCGGCAACGAAGCTTCGTCGTCAACTGGCCTGGTGGATCGCCTGGCCGGGCATGGACCCGCATCGGTTTTTGAACCTGGAGCCGATTCCGCGGGAACATCGTCCTGGAAGCAAAGAATGGCTTAAGGCAGTTTCCATCACGATATCTGGCGTGATTTTGTTTTGCACGGCAGGGCCGCTGGTGCTGCACGGATGGGAAATACTGGGCGCTGGAGCGCGTTGTATGGAATGCTGTTCACTTTGCATTTTGGATTGTTCGACCTTCTAAGCTGTGCCTGGCGGGAGTCGGGAATTGATGCACACCCGATCATGAACAAGCCGTTGTTGTCGCGGAATATCGTCGAATTCTGGGGCCGACGGTGGAATTTGGCGTTTCGCGACGTGGCGCACGCGGCGGTATTTCGACCGCTGGCACATCCGTGGGGCCATCGTCCGGCGGTGGCGGGCGTGTTTCTGTTCAGCGGCTTGTTGCACGAAGCGGCGATCTCGGTTCCAGCCCACGGCGGCTACGGTTTGCCAACGCTTTATTTCTTGGGCCAGCTCATCGCAGTGCTAATGAATGTTTCGCCGCGCCGCAATCGTCGGGCGCCAGGCCACCTCTGGCGTCGCAGAATTCTGACCATCGGCATCGTGGTTGTGCCCTCGCCAATTCTTTTTCATCCCCCTTTTTTGCAAAACGTAATCGTGCCTTTTATTCGGGCAATCTTCGCAAATTGAGGTATTAAGCCACCCATGCAGGAGCGATTGTCGGATGCGATTTTTGTGATCGGGTGGATGCAGTTCGCCGTGCTTGCTGCCTCGGCGATGGTGCCCATCAGGCTAAAATGGCGCACCGCACTAGCCGGATTGCCGCGGCTTTATCGGCAGCTCTTTTGGGTCTACGGCGGATACGTCGTGCTGGGAATCGTGGCGTTGGCGCTGATCTGCGTCACGAATTCCACGGCATTGGCCGACGGATCGCTGCTGGCTCGTTCGGTCTGCCTGTATGGGGCGATATTCTGGGGCGTTCGGCTATCGCTGCAAGCCGTGTTCGATGCCAGGCCGTATCTGACGACACGGTGGCTGCGGGTCCTGTATTATTCGCTGACGGTTGTGTTTGCCTTGTTCACGATCGTTTACGCCTTGGCCGCGCTGTGGCCGCGATAGGGAGCGCCAGAGAAAATAGGCGATTACCGGTCGCCCATTTCGCAGCTTAGGCCGCCGGCCGCGGGCAGATAGCAATGCCGCACGTAGTCGGCCACCATGCGGTGGGCACTGAATCGCCAAGCCAGAGAACTGATGCTGTTCATCATCCGTTGGATCCAGTGCCGCGGCAGGCCGTCGTTGTCACGATCGTAATACAGCGGGATCACTTCCTGGTCCAACACACGGTACAAGTCTTCCCCGTCGCGGCGATCGCCAATCTCGTCGGAAACGTGCGAAGTGCCGTGGCCGATGGCAAAACCGTTTTTCCCGTCGTACGCTTCGGCCCACCAACCGTCGAGAATCGACAGGTTCAGCCCGCCGTTCAGCACGGCCTTTTGACCGCTGGTGCCGGAGGCCTCCAGCGGGCGGCGCGGGTTGTTCAACCACACGTCGACACCTTGCACCAGATGGCGGGCAACGTTGATGTCGTAATCTTCGACGTGTACCACGCGGCCGGCGAATCGCGGATCGTGCCGCAGGTTGGCGATCTTGCGAATCAGCCGCTTGCCGGGTTCGTCGGCCGGGTGCGCCTTGCCGGCGAAGATGATTTGGATCGGCCGCTGCGGATCATTGACCATCGCCGCCAGACGATCCGGATCGCTCATGATCAAATCGGCCCGCTTGTACGTCGCGAATCGTCGCGCAAAGCCGATCGTCAGAATGTTCGGGTCGAGCAGATTGCGAGCGAACTCCACTGCCTCATCGCTTTCGCCGCGGCGGCGGCACTGGCGGCTCACACGCCGGCGAACGAACTGCACCAAGAGGTTTTTCAGGGCGTAGTGCGTTTCCCACAATTCGCCCGGGTCGCAGCGGTAGATTTCCTGCCAGATTTCCGGGTCGCCCATCCGCTTCAGCCATTCGGCGATGAAAATTCGATCGTAAAGCTGCTGCATCTGCCACGCCAGCCAAGAGGGAACGTGCACGCCGTTGGTGATGTGGCCGATGGGGATTTCTTCCTCCACACGCCACGGCCACAAATGGGCCCACATGCGGCGGGAGACATGGCCGTGCAAGGCGCTCACGGCATTGGCCCGGCGAGAAAGCTTCAGCCCCAACACGGTCATGCAAAAACTTTCCCCTTCATTGTGCGGCTCGACGCGGCCCAGGCCCATGAGCTGTTGCAACGAAATGCCCAAGGCGTCGCGAGTGGGGCCTAAATGCTCTTCGATCAGGCCGCCGTCGAAGCGATCGTGGCCGGCCGGCACCGGAGTGTGCGTGGTGAATACGGTGTGCTGGGCCACTTCGCGCAAGGCGTCGTCGAAGTGCAAGCCGTCGTCGTGCATCCGCTCGCGGATCGCCTCCAACGTGGCGAAAACACTGTGCCCTTCGTTCAGATGGTAAACGCCTGGGTAAATTCCCAGAGCCCGCAGGGCCTTCACGCCGCCCACGCCCAGAATCAACTCCTGGCGGATGCGGGTGCGGAAATCGCCACCGTACAAGCGGCTAGTCAGCTCACGATCTTCCGGCTTGTTGCCATCGACGTCGCAATCCAGCAGATACAGATCGACGCGGCCAACTCGCATCAACCACACCTTCGCGAACAGTGGACCGGTGCGCGTATCCACGCGCACGGTGATCGGATGTCCGTTGGGGGCCACGGCGGGCTCCATCGGCACGTTTTCGACCTTCGTGTCGAGATATTCTTCCTGCTGATAGCCGTCGATATCCAAATGCTGCTTGAAATAGCCTTGGTCGTAGAACAATCCGATGGCGACCAGCGGCACGCCCAGCCCGCTGGCGCTTTTGATGTGATCGCCCGAGAGCACGCCCAAACCGCCGGAGTAAATCGGCACCGATTCGTGCAAGCCGAACTCGGCGGAGAAATACGCCACCGGCTTGGAGCCCAGCACCCCGGCGTGCGTGGTGCCCCAGGTGGTGCGCGGACCAGTGTATTCCTTCAGGCGGCGGTATGCCTGATTGATGCGGCTGTAAAGAACCAACTCCGCCGCCCGCATCTCGAGCCGTTCCGGAGTGAACTCGGCCAACAGCGCGATGGGATTGTGATCGAGCTGCCGCCAACGAATTGGATCGAGATCGCGAAACAGATTCACGACGTCGGGATGCCAACTCCACCACAGATTCCGAGCGATGGCCAGACACTTTTCGTACAGTGTCTGGGGCGAGAATTCGACCAGACTGGGTTTGGTGGGCGGCGTGGCGCCTTCAACGGCCTCGAGTTCGGTTTGGCTCATGCAAAATTCTCAGCAGCTTTCCGCCAATCCGCCCGGCCGCGCGGCAATTGGGGCCGCACGGGTATAATCGGTCGATTATATCGAATGATTTTGGACCATGCGACCCCGGTATGCTGCCCACAGTCAACCACGATAGAATATCTGTCGCTGCCAAAGGTACGGTGAGAAAACATGGCGAAACTCGATCAAGTCACGTCGCCCGATGACGCCGCTTTGGACCGGCTTTGCCAGGAACTAGCCGGCCGCGCCGGAGCGCTGGACGCCGGCGGCCAGTGGCCCGCCGAGCAATTGCGTCTGCTGGGCGAAGCGGGCGTTTACCGCTGGTTTTTGCCGCGCCAATGGGGCGGGTTCGAATGGAACGATACCGACCTGCTGCGGGGTTACATGCGGCTTGCGGCGGCCTGCCTGACCACCACCTTCATTCTCACGCAACGAAGCGGGGCGGTGAAACGGCTCGTCGATAGCGAAAACTCCGCGGCGCAGGACGCCTATTGCCCGGGCTGGCCGATGGGTCGCATTTCGCCACCGTCGGCATTTCCCATCTCACCACCAGCCGCCGGCATTTGGCCAAGCCGGTGTTGGCGGCCACCGAAGCTGCCGAGGGATTTGTGCTGGAAGGTTTCAGCCCGTGGGTCACCGGCGCGGCGCATGCCGAGACCGTGGTGATGGGCGCTACGTTGGAAGACGGCCGGCAAATCCTCGTCGCCTTGCCGACAACATTAGAGGGCGTCAGCGCCCGCCACATGCACAGTTAGTCGCCCTGACGGCCAGTCACACCGGTCGAATGGATTGCCGCCAGGTTCGCGTCGAGCGCGAGTGGCTGCTTGATGGGCCTTCGCCCAACGTGATGATGGGGCACAGCGGCGCAAACACCGGAGGGCTGCAAACGTCCGCCTTGGCGACCGGGCTGGCCTCGGCCGCCATCGATTTCATGGAAAATGAATCCAAGAAGCGGCCCGATCTAACGGAGCCGACCAATAGCTTGCGCAGCGAGCACGCGGTGCTGGAGCACGACTTATTTGGCTTGGCTTCAGGCTCGCACGAATGTTCGTCCGAAGACGTGCGCACCGCGCCAACAGCCTGGCGCGTGCGCCGCACAAGCCACGTTGTCGGCCGCGAAAGGCACCGGTTACGTCACCGGCCACCCCGCCGGCCGGTGGTGCCGGGAGGCGCTGTTCTTTTTGGTGTGGAGCTGCCCGCAAGGCGTGATGGCGGCGAATTTGTGCGAGCTGGCGGGCCTCGCGGACTGAGCTGAAACCACATAAAGCCGCGTCCGCCGGTCCCCAGGCGGTCGCCGTTTCGACCCCGTCGTCCCCGGATCGCGTAGGATTTGGGGCTGAGAGACCCCTGGCTCGGTTCCACCCGCGCGAATTAGATGAAAGGAACACCATGAACAGCTTCATTCTGCTACTGGCGCTGACGCCCGGGGCGGTATCGGTCGACGAATTCGGGGCCAAAGGGGACGGCATCACCAACGATGCGCCTGCAATTCAGGCGGCCATCGACTTCCTGCTGAGCGACACTTTCCTGCCCCGCGAATATCGCAACGGATACAACCGAGGCGGCACGCTCTTGTTCAGCGATCACAAACGCTATCGCTGCGATGCTCCGCTGGTAATTAATCGCCGCGGTCTGGCGGTCAGCATCGCACTAGCTGGCGAAACTCCCGCCTACGTTGTCGGCGGCAGCCCGCAACTGATTTTTACCTTCGGCGATCGGCCGGGAATTATTTTACAGACGGTACGCGACGTGTACATCAAAAACTTGAACTTGCAGGGCATCAACGACTTCTCGGAGAAACTTCGCTCCAATGCCGACTATGCGATCGATGAGAATTATTCGACGGGATCGGTGCGCACCAACCGCTACAGTCCGCACGCCGCGGTGTCGATCGATTCATTCGACAACACGGTGCCGTCGGCCGATCGCTACCCTGGCCTGGATACGCTCTACAAGGGAATCCCCGGCAGCGGCTCCAAGCAAGTGCACATCGAAGGCTGCGCGATTACGGGTTGGCACGTGGGAATCATGCTCAATTCGAGCAGCGGTAATTCGCAGGGGGACGGAATGTTCGTGCGCCACAACTTGATCACCAACTGCACGTACGCGGTCGCCATCGGCCAATCGCAGTCGCGCGGCGTGGATATCCGCGACAATGAATTCGCGAATCACAAGGTAGTGTTTGACACGGTCAACTTCGGAAATCGCCACGGCACGCCTCCGCACGTTCAAGGAGGGCTGATCGACGGGGCGAAATACCTGTTTTTATGCAGCACCGTAACCGGCAACCTGCACGTCACCGATTGCTACTCCGAGGTGCTCTGCTCGCTGGGCGTGATCAGCGCCGCCAGTCATCCGAACAACATGCCGGCGCTGTTCTCGGGCTGCCAGTTCAACTTTGTGAAATCGCAAAAGCAGCCCGAAGCGCAACTGATCGCCGGGAGCAACGTAAAATTCGTCGGCTGTATGCTGCAATCGTTGGGGCAATGCTTGAACTTTCAAACGCTTCAAGACAACGACACCGATTCCCCCTCGATCGAATTCGACAATTGCGATCTGATGACAGCGGCCGACAACGCCGAAACCGAGATTTACGTGAACGCCTTCACGCACGCGAACTGGCGAAATTCCACGCTGTTCGATCCGTACTGGAATGCTCACATCTTCACTGCCGAACTGCATCCGCTCACCGAGCGGCGACAGCTTGGCGACTTGAACGGCGTCGGTCGAAAAATCGTCGCGCCCGGCGAAACGATCCTCACGCCCACTGCCACCATCCAAATCGAGCTGGCCGAGAACGTGATTCCCATCGGCGGAGCGCACGACATCGCTTTCGGCGGCAACGGCACGGCGACTCTGAAACTGCCCGACCCGGAGATCTTCAAAGTCGGCGACGTGGTGCGCGGATCGGCATCGAACGGCGCCACGGCCATCAAAGTTCAAGGCATCGAGGTCAGCAACGTCGTCATGCCGAAAGTGGGCGTGATTTCCGCGATTTCCGGCAACACTGCCACTTTGATTGAAGTGCCCGGCTGTTTCGACGACGGCAGCGTGAAATTTCCCTCGCTGGAAGTGGCCAGCATGAAACGCTTTCACCTGCCGACGACGGGCGAGATCACCAGCGGATCCAACCAAATCACCAACTGCTCCGTTTCGCCGGTCATGGAGCTCGGCAAGGCGTGGTTTGTCGGCAATCGAATTTACGGGACCGGCATTCCGGTGGGCGCTTACATCACGAATATTTCAGGTTCGACGATCAGCATTTCGAAAGCTGCCACGGCGACGGAACCGGCGGTAGCTTTATTCGATGCGAAGTATAAAACTAAATAGCACGTAATCGCTTCGATTTCGATCTGCACCGTGGGTTTATTCATCGCCTTATGGGCCGGCGCAAACCTCGACACTACGCTGCCAAGCTGAACGCGTCGACGAAATCAACGTCGAACAGCCTGGAATCGCCGGGGCAACGATTGCGAATCCTTGGCCTGTTGGCGGTGTTGCTGTTGGTGATCGGACTGCAGTTGATCTATGGCAGCGCCGTGCGAGCGCCATTCGTGTTTGACGATACAATCAGCGTCACCGGGAATCGTTCGATCGTGAGATTGTGGCCCTTGATTGGTGATTCTGCGCGGCGGTCCAATGAATCCGCCGCCCGGCCTGCCGACTTCCGGCCGGCCGCTGGTAAATATGTCGTTGGCAATGAACTACCATTGGGGCCACCTCGACCCGCAGGGGTACCATGTTTTCAATTTGATCGTGCATTTCCTTTCGTCGCTCATGCTGTGGGCGATTGTGCGCCGCACGTTGGAACTGGAATACTTCGGTGGAAGATTCAATGCGGTCAGCAACCCGATTGCTTTTCTGGCGGCGCTGTTGTGGGCCGTGCACCCGTTGCAAACGGAGACGGTCGTCTACATTACCCAACGCACCGAACTGCTGGTGGGATTTTTTTATTTGGCCACTCTGTATGGCAGCCTGTGTTTCTGGGACGCACGATCGCCGGGTAGTCGAGTCGGTTGGCTGGCCGTTTCGACATTGGCTTGCTGGGCCGGTATGGCATGCAAAGAAGTGATGGTGTCAGCGCCGCTGGTTGTGCTGGTTTTCGAGCGAACGTTTATGGCCGGAACGTTTCGCCAGGCGATGCGGAAATCGTGGCCGCTGTACGTCGGATTGTTTCTCGGCTGGGCAGTGTTGTGGGCACTAAATGCGGACCAGCCGCGCGCCGATTCGGCGGGATTTCAACTTGGCGTGCCGGCGTACGCCTGGTGGTTCACACAGGCCAAGGTGCTGTGGATGTATTTGAGATTGAGCATCTGGCCTTGGCCACTGTCGATTCATTACGAATTGCCCTATCTGGACTCAGTTGCCGCGGCCTGGCCTTGGTTGACACTTACTGCAGGACTGGTCATCGCCGTATTGCTGCTTGCTTGGCGGCGGTTTGCATTGGGCTTTGCAGGCTTTTGGGTTTTGGCAATCCTGTTGCCAACGTTAGTGGTGCCGATTGTTACCGAAGTGGCGGCGGAGCGACGGATGTATTTGCCGACCGCGGCGCTGGTGACGGTGTTCGTAGCGGCCGGATATGCGTTGTGCCAACGAGCGGTTCCAACGCTTACTTCGGCAACAGGGCGCCCATCGGTTCATCGCCGATTGATCGCCATTTATTCGGCGAGCATGATTTTGTTGGCTGCGGCGCTGAGCGTTGTCAGTGCACATCGCACGCGTGCTTTCCGCGATCCGGTCTTGCTTTGGCAAGATGCCGTCGCGACGCAACCCAACGATTTCGTGGCGTACAACAATCTTTCCGGCGCACTGAACGATGCCGGGAGGTGGAAGGAGGCGCGCATTCAAGCGGAGGAGGCGATGCGGTTAAAACCTGGGGACGCGAAGATTCATTACAATCTGGCGATGGCCTGTGCCAAGAGCGGCGATCCGGAGGATGCGATCGCTCACTATCAAGAGGCATTGAAATTGCGGCCCAACTATGCGGAGGCGAGCAATAATCTGGGAAACGTGTTCCTGAACGCCGGGCAGCCTGCGGCAGCGATACCGCATTATCAGCGTGCGCTTGAAATGAATCCGGAATTGGCCAACGCGGAAGCCAATTGGGGCGCGGCGCTGATTCGGTTGGGTCGATCGCAAGAAGCAATCGGACACTACGAGCGCGCGTTGCGATTGCAGCCGGATAATGCTGCCACGTATGCGAATTTGGCGAAAGTGTATGCGCGAACGAAACAGTCGGCGGAGGCGATCGCCGCGGCCGAAACAGCATTAGCGTTGGCGCGCTCCACGGAGCAAACGGCATTGGCAGCGCAGATCGAAGGTTGGCTGCGCGCGTATCGGGCCAGCAAAACAAATGCATCCACAGGAACGAATGATGCGCCGCCGCCTAGCCAGTAACCCCTTGGCAACTGTCCTCATGCAAGCAAGGGTGGCTAACGGGACTCGAACCCGTGACCCCCAGATCCACAATCTGGTGCTCTAACCAACTGAGCTATAGCCACCGTGTATGTGCCGCGAACGCCGCGGCGAGGCGAATTATATCGCTGTTTTCCTGGACCAGCAATTGGGACGCGCTCTCTACGCGGCATCGCTTCGCAAAATCGCTTGTTTGTGTGGCGCGCACGGCAATAGCGGCTCCAACAGTTCCCAGGTGCGCCCCGTGGCGCCTTGCTGCTGTCGAACCACCGTGGCCGCATTGCGACCCAATAGCGAGGCGTAATTCGACTGCTCCAGGCAGCGTCGAACGAAGCCGCTCAGTTCGTCGCCGCTATGCACTCGCACGGCGGCATTAGCGCCCAAGAGCATCTCCACGACATCGCGGAAGTTCTGCGTGTTCGGCCCAAAACTAAGTGCCACGCCGTAAGCGGCAGGCTCGATCATATTTTGCCCGCCACGGCTGGAATACAAGCTGCCGCCGACGAATCCGATCGTGGCCGTGCCCCACCAGCCGCCCAGCTCGCCGATGGTGTCGACGAGGAGGACATGGGGCGAGGGGCGAGGGACGAGAGACGAGCGAGGAGACTCGGTCAATTTCGTGCGTCGCTGCCATGAGACCCCGCTGCGATCCAACAGTGCGGCAACTTCTTCAAAGCGGTGCGGATGCCGTGGCACAATCACCAGCCGCAGTCGAGGATGCTGATTGGCCAACAATTGGAACGCATCCAGCGCCAACTGTTCTTCCGGCGCCTGGGTGCTGCCGGCCAGCAATACGACGTCGTCGTCGCGGAAGCCAGCGAGCTTTTTCAGGCGTTGCGTGAGCAAATTGCTGCGATCGGCCGTTGCGCCGTCGAATTTGAGCGATCCCGTGGTCCAAACCCGATCGGCCGGCACGCCAAGTTGCCGGAATCGCTCTGCATATTCTTCGTTCTGGGTGGCCACTCGATCAATTTTCGCCAGCACGGGCCGCAACCAGCGGCCGAGCCGCCGGTAGCCGCGAAAGCTCCGCTCGCTGAGCCGGCCGTTGACGATGGCCACGCGCGCCGCGTGTTCCCGCGCCGCGCGCACGAGGTTTGGCCACAGCTCCAGTTCCGCCAGCACCAACACCGAGGGATTGATGCGCCGCATGGCTCGCCGCACGGCCCAGGAGAAATCCAACGGGCAATAAGACACCGTGTGCCGTGGATATTTTTGTTTGGCCAGCGAAAAGCCGGTCATGGTGGTCGTCGAGATGACACACTCCACGTCGGGCCGGCGCTTTGCAGCTTCTTTGAGCAGCACGCCGAGCAAATTCACTTCGCCCACACTGACGGCGTGAAACCAGATGCACGGCGCGCCGGATCGCCGCAGCGGAACTGCGCCCGAGAACTTGGCCGCGAATCCTTCGCGATACTTACCGCGAAACGCGGCCTGAAAAGCAATCCAAGGCGCTGCCAACACCAGCAGCAACACGTAAACGACGTTCAGCAGATATGCCATGATGGGATTCCATTCCCGGTGTTTCGATGATTCCGCAAGCCGCCACGTTCAGCTTGTGTTGCCCTTACGCATGCAGCAATTTTTGAACTTTTTACCGCTGCCGCACGGGCAAGGATCATTGCGTCCGACGCGCTCCGTGCGATTGCGAATCGGTTCCAGCTTTTGCGGCTCGCCCTGAGTATTGTCGATCGCCGATTGCTGTTGTTGGGCGATGGCCGCGGGCGACGGGGCATCCTCGTGAACCGCGGCGGTCTCTTTCCACGTGGAGCCGACGAAATTCTCGTCCAATTGTTCCATGCGAAAAATCAAATCGGTCACCCGGTCGCCGATGCTGTTCCACATCGCCTCGAAGGTTTGCATCCCTTCCCGCTTGTATTCCACTTTCGGATCGACCTGGGCATATCCGCGCAGCGAAACGCTGGAGCGCAGGTGATCCATCGTCAGCAGGTGCTCTTTCCAAGCGGCATCGAGAATTTGCAGCACCAGGTTGCGCTCCAAGCGGCGCATTTCGGGCCGGAAATGCTCGTCGACGGCCACCGCGGCCCGCAATTGCAATTGCTCCTGGTTCAGCTTGCCCATTTCTTCTTCGGGCAACTGGGGGTCGTACTTCTTGAGCGTATCGATCAACGAATGCAGCGCCTGTTTTTGGGCGCCGGCATGAACGAGCGCAGGTTTTTCGCTTAAATGGGTCCCATTGCCATTAGATGATGAACCGTTGAACCCATTTCCTTCGAACAACGGTTCGATCTGCCGCTGAACTTCTTCCATGGCTTCGCCGGAGCGTTTCTGGCTCGAGCGGCTGTGGTCGATCAACAAGGCGCGAATGTCGTCGCGCTGCTTGTTCTTCAAATCGTCAACGTCCAAATCGACCTGGAACCGATCGCGGGCCCAGGCCACGAGTTGATCGCGGTCGTAGCGCTTCTGACCGGAGGCATCGCGGGTGGTGAAGTGATACAAACCCGCCATTACCGGATATTCCGCTTCCTTCAGGTCGTATGCCTCGCGGGCCTTGTTGCGCAACAGCTCGATCAGTTGCGCCGCTTCGTAATCTTTCACCTGCTCCAGCGGCAGCTCGATGCCGAACTTGTAATGCGCCCAACCGATCGCCGTGCGCATGCCGTAATCGTGCTCCAAGAAGCGGGCGCCCTCGCTCAAGTCGATCCTGGTTGTCGCTTCGCGAGCCTGCTCGATGAGCAGTTCGGCCACGCCGTCGCGCCCGACCTTCTTCAAATCTCGATCGCGCAGATTTGCATTCCAGCGGGCATTGGCAAGCTTGGCCAGCGATTCCCAGTTCCAATCGTCTTCCTCGCCTTCGGGCAGATTTTCTTCCACCGCTTCGAAAACCTGTGACTCCGCCATGCGCTCGGCGGCGCTTTTGGCTTGCGATTGCGCGGTTTCGAAATCGAGGCCGCGGAATTCGCGCGGATCGAGTTCGACTGATAGCAGATTGCCCGCCCATTTGGCGAAGGTTTCGGTGCCGTAATCTTTATCGAGAAATACGTTGATATTGTGCTCGATCTGGCTGTTGATCATGTCCAGAATGAGCTGTTTGCAATTGGCGCCATCGAGAATGCGCTGGCGGTACGAATAGACTCGCTTCCGCTGCTCGTCCATCACCTCGTCGTATTCCAGCAGGTTCTTTCGAATATCGAAGTTGCGCTCTTCGACCTTCCTTTGGGCCCCTTCGATGCGGCGGCTAACCATCCGGCTTTCGATGGCTTCGCCTTCCTTCATTCCCATTCGGGTGAGCATGCTCTTGACCCACTCGCCGCCGAAGATGCGCATCAAGTCGTCTTCCAATGACAAATAGAAGCGGCTGGAGCCCGGATCGCCTTGGCGGCCCGATCGGCCGCGAAGCTGGTTGTCGATGCGGCGTGCCTCGTGCCGCTCCGTGCCCAGGATGTGCAATCCGCCCAACAACTTTACATCCTCCCCTTCAGCTTTGGTGCGTTCGCGCTCCGCAATTTCCCGCACGAGGTTGTCCCATTCTTCTCTCGGCACTTCCAGGCGCGTGGGGTACTTATCTTGCAACTGGGCCCAGGCCATCGAATCGGGATTTCCGCCGAGGACGATATCCGTACCGCGGCCGGCCATGTTCGTGGCAATGGTCACGGCCCCCTTGCGGCCAGCCTGAGCGACGATTTCCGCTTCTCGCTTGTGATGCTTGGCGTTCAGCACCTGATGCGGAATGCCGCGCCGCTCCAAGAGGGCCGCAAGCCGCTCGCTCTTTTCGATCGACACGGTGCCGACGAGGATCGGCCGACCGCGCTTGTGCAGGCGTCTGATCTTGGAACGCGGCAGAGTGCGCAATTCGCGGTTGTCTTTGTCGTCGAAATCGACTTCGTTGTCGCTCTCGCTCTTTACCGTGCCGACCAGCCAAGAGCCGTCGCTCAGTTCGACGGTATCCCATTTATGAATCCGCTCGATTTCGTTGGCCACCTGATTGAATTTATCCTTTTCCGTCAGGTAGACGATGTCGGGATGGTTGATCCGCTGCAAAATTCGGTTGGGAGGAATGGCGATCACGTCGAGCTTGTAGATTTTCCAGAATTCGTTGGCCTCGGTCATCGCCGTGCCGGTCATGCCGCAGATTTTCTTGTACAGTTTGAAGAAGTTTTGCAGCGTGATGGTGGCCAGGGTCTGTGTTTCTTCTTTAACGCGCACGCCTTCTTTGGCTTCCACCGCCTGGTGCAAGCCGTCGCTCCATTGACGGCCGGGCATTTTGCGGCCGGTGAACTCGTCGACGATGATCACTTCGCCGTTTTCGACCACGTAGTTCACGTCGCGCTTGTAGAGATGATGCGCCTTGAGTGAATTGTCGATCAGGTGTGGCCATTCCATGTTGCCGGCGGTGTAGAAGCTTTCGACGCCGGCCAGCCGCTCGGCCGTCCGCACGCCTTCGTCGGTCAACGTGACGGCGTGTTCCTTTTCCTTGACTTCGAAATCGGTGTCTTTCCTCAGTTGGCGCGCCAGCTTGTCGGCTTTGCTGTATTTGGTGACATCGTCGTGCGCCGGGCCGGAGATGATGAGCGGCGTCCGGGCCTCGTCGACCAGAATGTTGTCCACCTCGTCGATGATGGCGTAGTGAAGCGGGCCCTGCACCTGCTGCATTTGCTTCGGGAAGTGGTGATCGCCGCGGGCCGCCGGGCGCATGTTGTCGCGCAAATAGTCGAAGCCGAACTCGTTGTTGGTGCCGTAGGTGATGTCGCAGGCGTAGGCTTGCTGGCGCTCGCCCCCTTCCATCCCGGATTGAATGGCGCCGACTGTCAGGCCCAGGCCCATGTACAGCGGGGCCATCCATTCCATGTCGCGGCGCGCCAGATAGTCGTTCACCGTGACGACATGAACCCCCAGCCCCTCCAGCGCGTTAAGATAGGCTGGCAGCGTGGCCACTAACGTCTTGCCTTCGCCGGTGATCATTTCGGCAATCGAGCCGCTGTGCAGCACCATGCCGCCGATGAGCTGGACGTCGTAATGGCGCATTCCCAGATAGCGCCGCCCGGCTTCGCGACAGACGGCAAAGGCCTCCTCCAGTATCTCGTCCAAAGTTTCGCCATTTGCCAGGCGCTCGCGAAACAGAGCGGTTTGCTGTTTCAGTTCGGCATCGCTGATCGCTTCGTACTTCGATTCCAGGGCGTTGATCGCTTCGACTCGGGGCTGTAACTTCTTGATGTACCGGGCGTTAGACGAGCCAAACAGTGCAGTGATGGCGCGTTCGATCGACCGGCTGAGACCGGCGAAGAAGTTCCCGATCACTTCCCAAATCTGTTCCAACAGTTCCATTGCGAGATCGCTATGATGAGAGGATCAGGCGAGCGGTGATAATGAAGCGACGAACCTGGAGGGGCCCCTTGCTCACCTATCCATGAATTGATTGGTGATTCGACGTAACATTTTCCAACAACGAAGTTTATAGCGATGCCAGGGGTGGGTCAATAACGACTTGCTCCAGCATTGCCGACCTAAGTCTCTGGCACGCTTGATGTTCCATGCCAATGCCTGACCGCGCGAGCCCCTAGATGCAGAAGTCTATTCTGGATGACATTGTCACCAGCAAGCGCCGCGAAATCGACGCCGCCAAGATGGCTCGGCCGGAAACGCCCCTGCGCGCCGCGGCCGAAGCTGCCGCGCGCTGCGCGGTTTTTTCGAAGCGCTGGCGGCGCCTGGTCCGATCAAGCTGATCGCGGAGGTAAAAAAAGCTAGCCCCAGCGCCGGAGTCATCCGAAGCGACTTCGACCCGGTGGCAATCGCCCGCACCTACCAGCAGCACGGCGCCACTTGCTTGAGCGTGCTTACCGATGCGCCGTTTTTCCAGGGCGCGCTTGCGCACTTGCGGGACGTGCGCTGGGCGGTCGATCTGCCGGTGCTGCGGAAAGATTTTATTCTCGATAAGTATCAGCTTTACGAAGCTCGTGCGGCGGGGGCCGATGCCGTGCTCCTGATCGCCGAATGCCTTGACGACTGCAATCTACGCGCTCTGCACAACGAGGCGGTCGCGCTGGACATGACGCCGCTGGTGGAACTATACGAGCCTGAGAATTTGCCCCGGGTGCTCGATGCCGGCGCAACCTTGATCGGCATCAACAACCGCAACTTGCACACCTTCAAAACCGATCTGGACCATACCCTAAGACTGCGCGAAAAGGTGCCCGACACGTGTTTGCTGGTGGCCGAAAGCGGCATCCGCACACGAGCCGACGTGGAACGATTGGAGGCGGCCGGCGTCGACGCCATTTTGGTGGGCGAAACATTGATGGCCAGCGCCGACATCGGCGCCGCGACAGACCAACTACTGGGCCGCAAGTAGCTAGGCTCAAACGGCGGCAGGGTGTTCGCGCCACATTCGGACCAGTTTGCGGCCAGTTGTGTTCAGCGGGAGTTCATCCAGTTCCAGAGGATTTACCCAGCGCAAGCTTTCTCGCTTCGATTTTGGTTTGATCGCGCTGGCGCACAGTGCGGTGAAACCATCCAAGGTGATGCGAAATCGCGTGATGCCGTGGCGCAGCCTGGCGAATCGGCGCGGATTTCGAACGATAATGCCCGTCAATCGTCGCACGCCAGAAATCACCTGGCGCTGGATCGCCGTGCCGTCGTTTGCCAGCAAGAAGCGTGGAAAGTCCCACAGTCCAGCCCAGCGCTCGCCGTCGCCGCACTTGCGCACTAGTACTTTGTCATTCCACTGGATCACGACGGCCGCCTCGTGCCGGTTTTCCATTTTCGGCGGTCGCCGAGGGGCGGGAATCTGCTCCTGCAATCCGTGCCGCCGAGCGGCGCAAAGCGATTTCAATGGGCAGGCGTCGCAGCGCGGGTTTTGCGGCGTGCAAATCAAGCTGCCCAACTCCATCAGCGCTTGATTCATGGCGCCGATCTCGCGCTCCGGCAACAGCAATTCCGCAGTCTCCCACAGTAGTTTCTGCGAGGCGCCGGTGTTGGCGTCGCCACGCAGAGCAACCAGCCGGCTGAGCAGGCGGATGGTGTTAGCCTCGAGAATCGGCAGCCGCGCATCGAAGGAGATCGAAAGAATTGCTCCAGCCGTGTAACGGCCGATGCCCGGCAAACCGCGGACAACGTCGGGGTCGCGAGGGAATTTGCCTCGATGCTCCGCGACCATGATTTTGGCGGCGGCGTGCATCTGGCGAGCGCGACGATAATAGCCGAGCCCTTCCCACAGCCTTAGCACCTCGTCCTCCTCGGCTGCGGCGAGCGCGACCATGGTGGGAAACGCGGCCAGGAAGCGCGGAAAATAGCGCTGGACCGTGGCCACTTGGGTCTGCTGCAGCATGATTTCGCTGATCCAAATGGCGTATGGATCTCGCGCGACGCCAAGGCAGATCGCGAGCATTCTTCCGATACCAGGCCAACAATCGCCGCTGAACCGAGCGCCGCCACGCCGCAGGTGGACGGCGCTTCATCGTTGGTTTACGCTGCTTGGATAGGGCGCTTGACATTTCTGCGTGATTCTAACGCAGCTCTTCCAACAATCCATCGGCAATCGTGGCAAAGCAAAAACCAACGGCGCAAATTACGGCATTGCGTTCCGACGACGGCTCGTGGGAACTAAAGCATCCCCGCTGCGCCCGTGCCCGCGCCGAAGATCTCGAAGAGGTCGTGCAGATGGTTGCCGCGGGCGAGACGGAAATCGCCCGGGACGAGTTGCGCTGGCTGCTGTCGGAGTGCCACGATTTTTTGGCCGCGCACAAGTTGCTGGGCGAGATGGCGCTGGCGGACAACGACGTACGGTTGGCGCGCGGCCATTTTGGCTATGCGTATCAGATTGGCCTCAAGGCAATTGAGCGCGCCGACGCCAAATTGCTGCCGTGCTCGCGCGCCGCCAATCGGCCGTTCTTCGAGGCCGGCAAGGGACTGGCGGATTGCCTGTTGAAGCTTGGCAAGCGCGGATTGGCGCGCGACGTGGTCCACCGGTTGTTGGAACTTGATCCCAGCGATCCCTTGAAGGTGCGCGATCTCAACGATCGGTCCCGTTAAATCGCCGACGCAATGCTATTGCGCAATGCCCACGGGCTGCGGCGTCGCTAACTCGCGAGTGCCTGGCAAGAAGTGTGGAAAGCTTTCGAAGAATTCGATCCGAGCCTTGGCACGAAGGTCTTCCATGAGTTTCACAAGCAGCGTACGAGTAAACGCGGATTTCAGGGCCTCGCGCGCGTCCTGCCAAGTTTTTTGGCCGGGCTTTGAATCGGTTATTTTGATCAGGTGCACGCCAAATGTATCGAACACCGGCTGGCTGATTTGACCGGGCGCAGCGCGAATGCAGCTTCCGAGAACGGTTCCGCCGCGACGCCCTGGCGCGGAATGAAGCCTAGATCGCCGCCATTGAAACGGCTGGGCCCGGCTGAATATTTCCTGGCCGCCGATTCAAACGAGATCTCCCCCACGACAATCCGCCCTCGCAGTTGCCGCGCCTGGAACAAAAGCGAATGAACCGAGGCTTCGTCGGCCAATCCTAGCGGCCGCAAGACGATGTGGCTGACGCGCCGCTCGGTCCCGTCAAACAGTGCCCGATGATCGTGGAAATACTGTTGCAGCGCGTCATCTGTCGTATTCGTTGAAACGTACTTTTGCAAGGTTAATTCCTGCGTCATTTGCATGCGCAAAGCCGTTTCTGTCTTCTTGTGCTGCGCGAGGTACTCTTCGAGGGTTTGCTTTTGCTGCTGGAGTCTCTTGCTGAAGTCGGCCATCGCCGCTTCGACCTCGACCGAAGTCGGCTGAAGTTGCGAAGCTTCGAGGAAATTTGAAAAAAGTTTTTGGTCGATCAAATCTTGCAGCGCGGCAGCCTGCAACTGGGGAAGCTGTGCGGCGTCAACTTTCTTGCCCTTCGACGACGCCGCCACGGCGCTCTGCACATCTGCGTAATAGATTGGCTCCGTATCGACCCACGCAACCACCGATGGTTTAACACCGCTCGCAACCTTCTTTTCTGAAGCCTGCGATTGCGCCCAGCGCTCGCCCCCACGCCAAAAACTGCGAACAAGGCGACGATCACTACGCACCGTGCCATCCGTTCTGTAAAGCAACACACCTTTCGCACGCGAGCTTCTCCTGCGAAGTATCGACTACATGCCTGTCCGTTAACCTACATTTTCATTCTAGGCACAAGATGGTATGATGGTACAGCGTTTGCTCGGCCGTCGAGCAAATAGCGGTACTTGCAGGTCCCATAGGGAGTCGTTTGTGGCCGACGAGAAACAAAAAGAAGAAGCACTTGAAGTCGACGGCGTCGTCACGCAAGCGCTGGCCAACACCCGATTTCGAGTGCAGATCGAAGGCGGCCACATCGTTACGGCTCACGTCGCGGGCCGGATGCGCAAGAACTTCATCCGGATTGTTCCCGGTGATCGAGTGAAGGTCGAGCTTTCGCCCTACGATCTGACGAAGGGCCGGATCACCTTCCGCGAACGGTAGTCCGCGGTGTCTCCGCGGCGAATTCCTGCCGCAAATTCTGCTAGCGGCCCTCGTTCCCGAGACAGAATCGGCTAAGCGTTTAGCGGGTTTCACTTTGCATCGGACGTTTGGACAGGTTCCCGCAGCGTAGGGCGATCTTGGTAAATCCAATCAAGCCGCCCTGGGTCCCTGGTGAAATTCGCCAGAATCGCTAAAACCAATCCATTGGCGGTGAGGTATTCTTCCCTATCAGAATCGGGCCCATTGAACACAAAAGCGCATGTTGCGCCGGAGCAGATTGCCATCCGTTGCCCGAATTTGGCTTTATGCGGCCGCAGCCTGTCTGACCGCCTAATCGAACCGAACTCACTCGTTCTTTACTTCAGGAGAAAGTGACCGTGAACATCGTGAGCAAATCTATTTGTTGGTTGATCGCGTCGTTGGCACTGTCGATCGTTGCACCATCGGCGCATGCGGATGCCGCAAAGCCGGTAGTGGTCGTCTCGCTGCCCAGCTATGAAAAGTTGATGGCCGACATCGATTTCCTCGGTCAACTGGCCGGCCAACCAAACCGCTCGCAACAAGTGGAGGCCATGGTTCAGGTCTTCACGCAGGGACAAGGGCTCAAAGGACTCGACAAGACCAAGCCCTGGGGCGCCGCGTTGCTTTCCGACGGAAACGAGCTCACGCCCGTGGCCTTTGTGCCGGTCACCAATGCCAAGGATCTCGTGGACGCTTTGGCCAGCGTGATCGGCCCTGCCGAAGACGACAACGGCGTGCTGAAAGTCAATCCGCCAGGCGCTCCTCCGATGTGCATCCGCGAAAAAAACGGTTGGGCATTAGTCACGCAACAAGACAATTCACCCCTGCCTGAAGATCCCATGAAGCTGCTTGCCGGGCTGAACACCGACTACGACGTGGCGGCTCGGGCGTATCTGCAAAACGTGCCCGAAGAAAAGAAGAAATCGGTGATGGAGCAGTTGAAGGGCTTTATGAACATGGCGGCCGCCATGCAGCAACACGGCTCTCAGTCTCCGGCATTGGCCGAGTTGCGTCGCAAGAACATGGAAGACCAACTGCGAGCCATCGAGCAGTTCGTCAACGAAGCCGATCAGATCACGTTCGGCTGGAACATCGACACTAAGCTCAAGACGACGCATTTCGACTGCACGATCACCGCGAAGCCGGGCACCGATCTCGACAAGCAAATGCAATTGATGACCGATACGCAAAGCGATTTTGCCGGTTTTCTGCTGCCCGAAGCGGCGGCCAAAGCCAATCGCGCCGGCAAGCTTTCTCCGGAACAAATCCAGCAAGGCACGGCGGCACTGGACCAATTGAAGGAGCAAGCCGAACAATCGCTGGACAATGATCAAGATTTGTCCGACGACGAGAGGGCGGCGTTGAAAGAAGAGCTGCCGCTGGCGCTCGATCTGTTTCAGCAAACGCTGAAGACGGGCAAATTCGATTCCGGCGCCGCCATGATGCTGGCTCCTGAGAAATTGCAAGTCGCGCTGGGCGCCTACGTCTCCGATGGTCCGGCCACCGAAGCGCTAATCACAAAGTTCGTCGAAGGTCCGGCGCTCAAAGGCGTGCTCAAAAAGATTGTGCGCGAAAGCGGCGGCGATGAAACGAGTTTCGACGGCGCAATCAATAATGTCGCCCTGGAAGCTTACAAAGGCGTGAACTTGCATCAGGTGAATATCAAGTGGCCTGAACAGGTCGATGAAAAAGTTCGCAAGATCTTTGGCGAACCGCTGGCGTTTTACTACGGCGCGGGACCCGAAAAGCGCGTATCTGGCCGTCGGATCCGGCAGCCTGGACCTGTTGAAAGCGACCATCGACGCTTCGGCCGCCGAACCCAACAAGGCCGTGCTCCCGATGCAAGCCTCCCTCGCCTTGGGGCCGGTCATCGACTTCGTCGCTTCGCTGCGGGAAGAAAAGTCCGATTCTTCCAGATTGAGCACGTTTGCTGAAGAGTTGAAAAAAGTGAAAGGCAAAGACCATATCCTGGTCAACGCCAAACCGATCAGCAATGGCACCACCATCCGCCTGCACGTGGAGGACGGCATTCTGGAAGCCATCATGCAGACGAGCAAATTGAAGATGAAGGGTTCAGCGGGCGGTGGTCCGCCGGGCCGAATGGGCGCCCCCGCGAAACGGCCCGCGAATTGATTTGCCAAATCTAGAGAAACCGCGGCAGCCCGGCGGCTCAAAAGGCCCCGGGCTGCTTCGTTTTATCGCAAGCAGCGGGGCGTTGCGGCACTTTTCAGCGCAACTTCGGCGCGCTACACTCGCATCATTGAGACTGAACCTTGCGCCCTTCAGGGTATCTTTGATTCCTGGCTCCTGACTCTTGATATTCGATCGCCGCTTACATGCCCCAAACGCCGGCCTTCTCGCCCGTTCGCACTCACATTGCCGGCCTTTCGGTCAACGAACTGGCCGTGCGGTTCGGCACGCCCACGTTTGTTTACGATGCCGCCAAGATCGTCGAGCGAATTAACGACCTGCGCTCGTTCGATATCATTCGGTACGCGCAAAAGGCCTGCTCCAACTTGGCCATACTCGATTTGGTGCGCCGGCAGGGAGCGCTCGTGGATTCGGTGAGCGCCGGCGAAATTCGCCGGGCAATGACCGCAGGATTCAAGCCAGGCGCTAACGAGGCGAATTCGCCGCCGCCGATCGTGTACACGGCAGATATTTTCGACAACGAGGCGCTCGATTTAGTTGTCGAGCTAGGCATCCACGCCAACTGCGGCTCGCCCGACATGATCGATCAACTTGGCGCGCGTGCCCCGGGCCGGCACATCACGCTGCGCATCAACCCCGGCTTCGGCCACGGCCACAGCCAGAAGACGAACACCGGCGGCGAGCAATCGAAACATGGCATCTGGCACGCCGACCTGGCCAATTGCCTTCGCCGCGCCGATCAGCATGGTCTGGCCATCTCCGGCCTGCACATGCACATTGGCTCTGGCACCGATTTGGAGCACCTGCGCCACGTGTGCCAGGCCATGGAACAGGCGGCCCGCGAAGTGGGGCGCAGCATCACGAACATCAGCGCCGGCGGCGGATTGCCGGTGCCGTATCGCAGCGAGCAAACGTACGTCGACCTGCCCTCGTATTTCAAACTGTGGGACGAGACTCGCCAGCGGCTGGAGAAAGCTTTCGGCCACAAAATATCTCTGGAGATCGAGCCAGGCCGATATCTGGTCGCGGAGTCGGGTTATCTGATCACCGAGATTCGCGCCGTCAAACAGATGGGCGGCAACACGTTTTATTTGGTCGACGCGGGCTTCAACAATTTGGCCCGCCCGATTCTGTATGGCGCTTATCATCCGATGTCGATCGTACCTCTCACCGGCAGCGGGTCGAACCGGCCCACGCACGACGTGGTCGTCGGCGGACCGTTGTGTGAGTCTGGCGATATCTTCACTCAGGAAGAAGGTGGATTCGTCAGCACTCGGCCATTGCCCGCCGCGGAAGTCGGCGAGTTCCTGGTGCTCGAAGTGGCCGGAGCCTACGGCTTCGTGATGGGCAGCAACTACAACGGCAAGCCGCTGGCCGCGGAAGTGCTGGTGCGCGACGGCAAGGCGCACCTGATCCGCGCGCGGCAATCTTTCGACGACCTGATCCGCGGCGAAGTGATTCCGCCGCAATAATTTCCCGCCGCGAGCACTGGCATAACGCGGGAAATCACGCTGATCTCGTCCTTGGCTTGTGGTCGATTACCATCTATGATTGGGTAGTCGGTTTGAACATCAACCCAGGCTTATAACCACGCAGATTTCGCGTTTTTCCGATATGGCTAAAGCCGGTCCCCGCAAGAAACTTCCGAAAGAACTCGCGGTCATCAACGCCGATAATTGCACCGGCTGCGAGGCTTGTCTGGAGGTCTGCCCGGTCGATTGCATCTTCAAAGTGCAGCAGTACGACCAATTCCAGAATCTGCAGAGCTTCTGCGAAATCGACTTGGAGCGCTGTGTTGGGTGCGAAGTTTGCGTGCACATCCCCGGCAAGAAATCGAATCCGTACGACTTAAAAGTCTGCCCCTGGGACGCCATCGAAATGGTGCCCACCGAGCAAGTGGCCCAGGTCGTGGCGCAAATCGGCGGCCCGCCGGAGTACATTCAGGCCAACTGGGATCGCCTGGTCGGCACCGCGCAGCATCTGGCGGAATTGAAAGCCGAAGCAGGCTAGGCGGCAAATGTCTAAATGACTGAATGTCTAAATGTCTGATTGATTGAACCCATTTAGTCATTAAGTCATTCAGGCATTTAGTCATTTTCTGGTCGCCCACAGCATGCCGTACTTCATGAACGTGTATTCGAACCACGATTTTTCGACTTGCACCGTGAAGCCGTGGCTCTGGAGCAAGTCGATCAAGATGTGCCGATCCTGACCCGGCGCATATTCGTGAAACTCCATCGCGACTTTGTCGATGCGGGCAAAGGTCTCGTCATCAAGCCCGCGGAATATCTCGTATTCGCCCCCCTCGCAATCGCACTTCAGAAAGTTGACGCGATCCACTCCCGCTTCGTCGAGAATCGTTCGCAGCGATTTGGTCACCGAACGTTCCGTCACCGGCGCCGACTGATACTTGCGATACAAAAGCCAGATGAAGAACTTGGTCCACATTTTTGGCTTCCAGCCGGCGTGATGGTTCACGATGTTGAAGCCGGGATAGGTCACAATTTCGAACGTGCCGCCATCGGGGCCGCAAGCCGCTTGAACGGGAATCACATTCGTTAAACCGTTGCGCTCGACATTCATCCGCAGTACGTCGATGGCACTTGTGGGCTCGATCGCCACGACCTTTCCCTGGCTGGCGCCGCGCAGCCCACAGCACAAAGATTCCCATGTTGGCGCCGATATCGACCACGGTATCGGTCGGGCAAATCTGAAAGCCAGGATGGTCATAGCGATTCTTGGTGAAGATTTCGTTTACCACGAACCGCGCCGCAGCCTGTTGCTGCGGCGTGGCCAGCCACAGCGAAGAGCCATCGCCTAAATCGATTTTGCATTCGGCTTCCGCAGTCGCTGGCATCGGTTGCATCCCGCCCTCGAAGAGAGATTGGTCGAGCGACCGTCACTATAACCGCGCCGATCGAGGAATCGTAGGGGCGAAGCGTGGACGTCCGGGCGCCGCCGTCACCCTTGACCGGGTTGCGTTCCACTGCGATAGTGCAACGTTCTGTGCAACTTTCGAGTATGTCGTTCTAGGGCGAGCGAATTTCATGGCGGAAGTGATTGTCGAGCCTGTGCGCACGTGGCGCGACCGCCGCGCTTTCATGCAATTCGCCTGGGATCTTTACCGCGACGATCCGATGTGGGTTCCGCCCTTGCGCGGCGAATTCAAGCGGCTGGTCGGGTGGAAATACCACCCCTTTCAGGAAATCGGCGAGGTGCAAACGTTCCTGGCCCGCCGCGACGGCAAGGTGGTCGGCCGGATCGCCGGCATCATGAACCACGAGCACAACCGCCACTTCGACGAAAACCGCGGCTTCTTCGGCTTCTTCGAAAGCATCAACGATCGGGCCGTGGCGCATGCCCTGTTCGACGCGGTGCGCGCCTGGCTGGGGCAGCGAAACGTGCAAGCCTTGCGCGGGCCGATGAATCCGTCGCTCAATTATGAAGTCGGGTTGTTGATCGAAGGCTTCGACGACCCGCCCACCTTCATGATGACCTACAATCCGCCGTACTATGCGGAGCTGATCGAATCGTACGGCTTCGTCAAAGCCCACGACCTGTTCGCGTACATCGGCTACAAGAAGGACCTCGATTACCAGGTGCCTCGGGTGGCGCAACTGGTCGACCGCGTCGGCGAAATGTTCAACGTCAAAACCCGCCCGATGAATCCCAAAACATTCCAGAAAGATCTGGAAATCTTTTTGCAGATCTATAACGGCGCTTGCCAGCATATTTGGGGCTTCGTATCGATTACGCAAAAGGAATTGGAGTGGATGGCCAAGGACCTGAAACACGTGATCATTCCAGAGCTCACGTGCGTGGCCGAGGTGGACGGCAAGCCGGTGGGTGCCGTGTTCGGCCTGCCCGACTACAATCCGCGGATCAAAGCCATCGACGGCCGCCTGTTCCCCTTTGGCTTCATCAAAATGCTCAGCAAAAAACGGGACCTGAAGCGCGTCCGCCTGATTAGCACCAACGTCATGCCCGAATATCAAAAGTGGGGCATTGGAATCGTGCTGTTGATCAGTCTGATCCCGCGCGGACTGGCGATGGGCATGGAGGAGGCGGAGTTCTCCTGGGTCTCCGAGGCCAACACGCTGGCCCGCGGCAGTCTGGAAAAAGGCAACGCCAAGCTCTACAAAAAATATCGAATATACGATTACGCCCCCACAGAGCACACGGCAAAGGTAGAATGACCCGATGAGAAAATGACCAATGACCAAGCACGAATGACCAATCAGCAGCCTCACTGGTCATTGGGATTTGGTCATTGGTCATTCCGTTTTTGTATGTGTCGTAATCAACTCATCACCGTTCTTGTCCTGCATGTCTGCGCCGCATCAATCTAGCGACCCCCGCGAGGTCGTAATCACAGGCTTGGGAGTGGTCAGTCCCATCGGCATTGGGCGCGATGCGTTCCGCAGCGCGCTGCGCGAAGGAATCAGCGGCGTGCGTCCGATCACGCTGTTCGACGCCAGCCGGTTTCCCGTGCGAATTGCGGCGGAGGTGGCGGACTTCGATCCCAAGGCTTACGTCCGCCCGCGCAAAAGCCTGAAGGTCATGTCGCGCGAGATTCAGTTCGGATTCGCCGCCGCTGATTTTGCACTTACCGATGCACGGGTGCAGCCCGGCGGCGTCGAACCCGACCGCTTCGGCGTGGTGTTCGGCGCGGAAATGATCTACTGCGATCTGGACGAGTTGAGCGGCATTTACCGCCGGTGCATTGCGGAAGGCCGGTTCGATTTCTCCTGCTGGGGCGAATCGATGGCCGGCGAAATGTACCCGCTTTGGCTGCTACGCAATTTGCCCAACATGGTTGCCTGCCACGTCGCCATCGTTCACGACGCCCGCGGGCCGAACAACACAATCGGCCACAGCGATGTGTCCAGCCTGGCGGCCATAGCCGAAGCGGTCCGCGTGATCCAGCGCGGCGCGGCCGACGTGATGATCGCCGGAGGTGTGGGCGCCCGAATTAATCCCACTTCCATGTCCTATCGCGGCGATATCGATCAATCGCATCGCAATGACGATCCCGCGCGGGCCGCGCGTCCCTTCGACGCGGGCCGCGATGGCCTGGTCAACGGCGAAGGGGCCGCGGCGTTTATCCTCGAAAGTCGCGAAAACGCGCAGAAACGCGGCGTGCGAATCTTGGCTCGCATCCTCAGCGACTCAAGCGCTCACGAGCCGCTGCGCCGGCCAAGGGCTGACGGGCTCCGCCGTGCGCCAGGTGATTACCGAATCACTGCGTCGCGCCAACTTGCGGCCAGGCGAAATCAGCCACGTGAACGCACATGGCTTGAGCACGATCGCCGACGATCGCTATGAAGCACAGGCCATCCATGCGACGCTAGGCGACGTGCCCGTGACCGCCCCCAAAAGTTTCTTCGGCCACTTGGGCACCGGCGGCGGCGCCGTGGAACTGGCAGCGAGCCTGGTAGGTCTGGCCGAAGGCGAAGTTCCCTTCACGCTGAACTACGATCGCCCCGATCCCGAATGCCCCGTGAACGTGATCCAAGGCGAACCGCTGCTGGCCGACCGCCGCATATTTCTAAAGCTCAACACCTCGCGCCTGGGCCACGCCGCGGCGCTAATTGTTAGCGGCGAAACGTAATCGAAAAACATAATTTGAACCGACCATGCCAAAAAATGTGATTGTCGCCGCGTCGCTGCCGGCGCCGCCGGAGCGCTTGTGGGAGATGTATCTCGATTCGAAAGAGCATGCGGCTTTCACGGGGCATCCGGTGACAATTGCCGCACAGGCTGGAACGCCGTTTCGTGCTTTTGAGGGAGCGATCAGCGGCAAAATTCTGCACATCGAGCCGAAGCGGTTGATCGTGCAAACGTGGCGCTCAATCAATTTCGACAAAGAAGCGATCGACTCGGTGTTGGTGCTGACGTTTTGGCCCGATCCGCAAGGAGGACGGATCGAATTAGCGCACATCAATGTTGATGACGGAGATTTTGCCGGCGTCAGCCAAGGCTGGGAGAAGCACTACTGGACGCCGTGGCGCAATTATTTGGCGCGCGATCCGAGTAAGTCGACCTACTCAAAATGCCCGTCGCCGGTGGAGACGACCGGCAGATCGCCAATCTTCGGCGCCCGCTTCATCCAAGCGCTGCGCTGCCAATTGTCGGCGCCGGGCTGCTGCGGATTGATCTGGGGTAGCGCGAATAAGAATCGCTGGGCCAGGGCATTCACGAACGGCTCGTACATGTCGCGCAGTTCGGCCAACTTTGCGTCGGTGGCGCTCGCGTCGTGCAGGCCGTATCCCGCCGCTTGCATCGCTTCGCGAAGTTGCTGGGCGGCGGCGGCCGGAAGGCGATCCGTTTCGGGCACAATCGGCCGGATTTTGAACACCAACGCCAAATCGACCGCGGCGTGGCGAGAAATGGCAAATGTGAGCTGCGCTTGAAACGGGCAGTGATCTTTCACCATGGCGATCAGGATCGCGCACGTGTCGAGCATCGCAGTCAACGACGAAAGCCACGACTGATTGTCGTGCTGCGAGCGATAATAGCTGAGCACGGGAAACGACAAATGGCTCTCGAGCAATTCCGCGGACCAGCGCTCCCATTCGGCCAAAAACGGATCGATCGCCGCGATGCCTCCCGATTGACCGGCCCGCAACAGAAGTTGGGCGGCGCTGGGGGGCGAGCCGGCACGAGCGTCTAATAGCGCGATCATCATTTCGCGATGCGAAAAGGTTTGATAAAAGACCGGCAAGTAGCTGATGATCAGCGCGAGAAAACCAAAACCCATGCCAGCTTCAATGACTGCCAGGGCCCGGCCGAGCATTCCGGAGGGAACAATATCACCGTAGCCCAGCGTAAAAAATGTTCCGCCGCTCCAATACAGGTACGTTCCAAAAGCGGGTACCGACTCGGGCGATTGAACCTCGGTGGCTAGCGACCAGTGCAAAAGAGCGAAGCCCAAGATGAACACCACAACCCAGGTGATCAGCAGGCCCAGCAGCGACAACGGTCCGAACACGCTGAGGAACGATTCGCGCACTTTGCCTGCGGGCAGCCGCACCGCGATCGAACGCCAATTCCGCCAGGCGAAAAAATAGTACAGTCTGGCAAATCGATAACGATGGGTAACGCGGCGGGGCAGCACCGTGGTTTCGAAGCTGTCGAGCATGATCTGCAAGATCATGGCGACGCCAACGATGCCAGCGATGATTCTCATACGCGATTCCCCTCAAGCCATCGGCCCGATATTGTGCGCTGCAGCGCGCCCGAGGGGAAGCGGCGACAGATGATGCCGCGGCGAGAGATTACGCTTTCACGTAACCATGCTGCTTGAGCCAGGCCCAGGCGTCGGCCGCCGATTCTGCGACGTCGCGGGTATGATAGCCCAATTCGGCCTCAGCCCGCGCGCTGGAGTAATTTTTCGGCAACAGCGACATGCCGGTGGCGGCCGAATTCACCTCCGTTTCGTGACCGGTGACCCAGGCCACCAGATCGCCCACGGCGCCGATCACCTTGATCGTGGGGCGAATGGCAACTCGGTTCGGCGGTTTCACTCCAGTAACGGCAGCGAAAATTCGCATCGCTTCCATGTGCGAAAGCGTCTTGCCGGCCAAAATATACCGCTGCCCAGTACGGCCCCGCTCCAGAGCCGCCACGATCCCCGCCGCCACGTCGCGCACGTCGCAGTAGGAATTTGTTCCCGGCGGCGCGAGCACGCCCCAACCGGTGGCCATCTTCAACAGGACGCGGCCCGACGAAGGCTTCCAATCCCAGGGGCCCAGCATGAATCCAGGATTGACGATGACCGCATCCAAACCCTGCGCCACGTAGTCGAGCACTACTTGTTCAGCCTCGCGCTTCGTGTCCACGTAGGGACAAACGAATTCGCCGTTGACCAGCGTGTTCTCATCGACAGGCGTCTCGAGCGAACCGATTCCCAACGCATCGATGCTCGATACATGCACCATTCGCGCTTTGGCCTTCAATGCATTCGCGGCAACGTTCCGCGTTCCCTCGACATTCACCTTTCGCTGCAACTCGCCTTGGCGCCAACCGATGTGCACTTGAGCGGCAGCGTGTACAACGCGATTGACTCCTTGAAACACCGGCTCCAGCGAAGCGGGATTGCAAACATCGCCGCGCACAACTTCGACCGGCAGTCCTTCCAGTGCGGCAGGCAAGCGTTCCTGGCGAATCAACACGCGCACTTTCTCGCCGCGCTGGACGAGCAAACGCACTACGTTGTTGCCGACTAATCCGGTCGCGCCGGTAACCAGCGTGGTCATAAAGACAATTGCTTCGTAGAAAGTTCTCTGTTCGATGAGCAAATGAAGTGCCGCCGGGGCTTATCCCACGCGGCCCGTGGTTAAGCAACCCCAAACGGTTGCTAGCTTAGAGGCAGCCGCTGGCCGTCATATGCCAATTCGATGCCCGTCGGCAACGCGGCGTTCGTGGATTCATGCTCCAGTTCGTGGCCCATGTGCGTAAAGAATGTTCGTTTGGCGCCGATTCGTTGGGCGACTTCCACAGCCTGATCGAGTCCGAAGTGCGTGACGTGCGGCCGGGGACGAAGGGCATCGAGAATCAACACATCCAACCCTTCCAGCAGCGGATAACTTTCGGGCGGAATGCCGTTAGTGTCGGTGCAGTAGGCGATATTGCCGAAGCGGAAGCCAAGCACTTGAAATTTTCCATGCGCAAGCCGGATGGGTACGATGTGCTGCCCGAGCAAGTCAAATGGCTCGGTGGTGATGCGCTTAAATGCCAATTGCGGCACGCCGCCGGCGTAGCCGTGATTATTTTCGGCGAACGCATAATCGAACGATTTGCGGATGCGATGCTCTACAAAATCTTCGCAATAAACGGGCAGCGGATGTCCCAGGTAATGCGGGAACATCCGCACGTCGTCCAGGCCGAACACATGGTCGGCATGATCGTGCGTGTACAGCAGCGAGTGAACGATGCCGATTTGCTCGCGCAACAATTGCGTGCGCAGATCGGGGGGCGTATCGACCAGCAGATTTCCTTCCGGCAAGCCCAAAACGATCGCGCAGCGAGTGCGCTTATTTTTGGGGTTGGTGCTGGTGCACGTTGCGCAGCCGCAGCCCAGATACGGCACGCCGACGGAGGTTCCCGTTCCCAGGACAATCAGTTGGCCGCGGATATCGGTAGTGTGAAGTTGCGGAAACACAATGCTGCCAATCAATGCTTGAAATGCCGCCGGCCGGTCACGACCATCGCAATTCCATGATTATCGCAGGCGGCGATCGATTCGTCGTCGCGCTTGCTGCCGCCGGGCTGCACGACGGCGGCAACGCCGGCCCGGGCGGCCAATTCGATCGAATCGGCAAAGGGGAAGAAGGCGTCGGACGCCATTACCGCGCCTTGGCGCGCTGGCCTGCTTTGCGAATGGCGATCTCTGTGGAATCGACTCTGCTCATCTGTCCTGCCCCGACGCCGACCAGCATGCGATCCTTGGCGAGCACAATGGCGTTGGATTTTACATGCCGCGCCAAGATCCACGCGAATTGCAGTTCGGCCAGTTGCGCGTCGCTCGGCTTCGATTTGGTCACCACTTGCCACTCGCGCGGATTGTCGGGGGCAACATCAGCCTCCTGCATGAGCAAGCCGCCTTCAATGGGTCGGTATTGCCAGGCGTCCGGCGGCGAATCGATCGCGCCAACCTGAAGCAGCCGCACGTTGGCGCGCCACTTGGGCTTGGTGGTGAGGATTTCAATCGCGGCGGGTTCGAATTGCGGCGCCACGATGGCCTCGACAAAGCGCTGGGGTTCGCAGAGCACCTCGGCCGTGGCTGAGTCCAGCGGCCGGTTCACTCCCACGATTCCGCCGAAGGCACTGGTTGGATCGCCTTCCAAGGCGCTGTGCATCGCCTGCGATAATTGTGCGGCGCTCGAGGCGCCGCACGGGTTATTGTGCTTCACCACCACGGCCGCCGCGTCGGGCAGAGATCGCGCAATGGCCAGCGCCGCATCCAAGTCCAGCAGGTTGTTGTACGACAATTCTTTGCCATGCAATTGCCTCGCGGAAACCAAATTTGCTCCCGCGGCAGATGGCAGCGCGTACAGCGCCCTGCGCTGGTGCGGATTCTCGCCGTAGCGCAGCACCTCGCGCCGCCGCAGTTGCAGCGTGATCGCTGGCGGGAATCCATCCTCGCTGCGATGGCCGGCAAAATAATCGGCAATCGCCCGATCGTACCGGGCGATCATCTCGAAAGCCTCCGCCGCCAGCCGTCGCCGCACGTCTAGAGTTGTTCCCTTTTGCTTGGAAATTTGCTCAAGGACCTCCGCGTAATGTTCGGCCGCAGTAACTACCGTGACAAACGCATGATTTTTCGCCGCCCCGCGCACGAGCGTCGGCCCGCCGATATCGATTTGCTCGATCGCCTCTGCGTCGGCAACGTTCGGTCTGGCGATCGCCGCCTCGAACGGATAAAGATTCACGACGACCAGCTCAAACGGCACGATGCCATGCTCGCGCATCGAAGTTTGATCGCCGGCATTGTCGGCGCGGCCCAAAATGCCGCCGTGCACCTTGGGATGCAGCGTCTTGATGCGCCCGTCCATCATTTCGGGAAAGCCGGTGTAGGCCGAGATTTCGCACACCTTCAAGCCGGCCTGCTCCAAATGCTTTTGCGTGCCGCCGGAGGCGAACAGCTCCACACCCGCGGAGGCCAATCCGCGGGCGAAATCGACTAGGCCCAGCTTGTCGCTGACGCTGATCAAAGCGTGTTTGATGGGCACGATATCCATAGACTCTAGTTATAGATTCCGGCAATCGTCCATGATAGGTTGAGGGCGTTGCGAAAACCGCTGCGCGGCCGCGCGAAATCCCACCTGAAGAATCCCGCCCTGAAGGAGCGATTCCATGAAAACATTGGCCATGCTTGGTGTTGCCGTTTTGCGCTGGCGTTTGTCATTCGCCCGGCTGCCGCCGAGTTGAAAGTTGGCGACGAAGCCCCCGATTTCAGTCTGCAAGGCTCCGACGGCCAAACCTACAAGCTCGCCGATTACAAAGGCAAGCAGGCCGTCGTGCTGGCGTGGTTTCCGCGCACCTTCACGGGCGGCTGCACGGAAGAATGCAAATCGATGGCCGAAAACAGCAACGCCCTGCACAAGCTCGACGTGGCATATTTTACCGCCAGCACCGACACATTCGACGGGGAAAAAGGCAACAGAGCTTTCGCCGACTCGCTGAAGGCCGACTATCCAATTCTCAGCGATCCTGACGGTAGCACGGCCAAGGCATATGGCGTGTACAACGAAAGCCGGAACTTCGCCAATCGCGTTACTTTTTACATCGACCGTGACGGCAAGATTGCCGCTATCGACAATAAGATCGACACGAAGAACGCCGGGGCCGATGTCGTCAACAAGTTGAAAGCATTGGGAGTGCCGGAAAAGCCATAGTGATCGATTCACTTTCCAATCAGTTTTTGAAACTCGGCTTCTCCGATCACCTTCACTCCCAGCTTCTTCGCTTTGTCGAGCTTGCTGCCGGCATCTTCGCCCGCCACCAGATAGTCGGTGTTCTTGGAAACGCTGGACGCTGCCCGGCCGCCAAGCTGTTCAATCAGCTTCTCGATTTCGTCGCGGCTATATTTATCCAGCGTGCCGGTGACGACCAGGGTTCTGCCGACTAGCGGTCCAGTCGGGGCGGCGCGTTTGGGCTCGGTCATCTTCACGCCCAGTGCCGCCAGGTCGTCCACCGTTTGCTTTCCAAAATCGCTGTGCAGAAAATCGTGCACGCTTTGCGCGATAATCGGCCCGATTTCGCTGACTTCCGAAAGTTCCTCGACGCCGGCCTTCTGCAGCTCCTTCATCGATCCAAAGTGCTCGGCCAAGAGCACGGCCACGCGGTTGCCCACGTGCCGAATCGACAGCGCATTGAGCAGCCGTGCCAGGCCTCGCGATTTGCTGGCTTCGATTCCCGAGAGCAAATTCTCCGACGATTTTTTCCCCATCCGCTCCAAATCGGTTAGCTGCTCGAGCGTCAGCCGATAAAGATCACCGTAGCCCGTGACCAATTGTTCTTGGACCAACTGCTCGACAAGCTTGTCTCCTAATCCTTCGATATCCATCGCATTGCGCGAGGCATAGTAGCGGATGCGCTCCTGCACCTGCGCCGGGCATTTCAAATTCGGGCAGCGGATGTAAACTCCGTTCGGGTCTTTCACCAGCTTCGTCTTGCATTCCGGGCAATGTGTCGGAAAGTGAAATTTTTCTAGCCGACCTTTTCGCTCGTGCTTCTCGGTGCGCACGATGTGTGGAATCACTTTGCCGGCTTTCTCGACCACGACGATGTCGCCCGCGCGGCAATCCTTGCGCTCAATTTCGTCGGCGTTGTGCAAACTGGCGCGGCGAATCACACTGCCCGCGATGGTGACCGGCTCCAGCTCGGCAAACGGCGTGACGGCGCCCGACTTGCCCACGCTCACGCGGATATCGAGCAGCTTCGTTGGCGCTTCGAACTTTTCCCATTTGTAAGCGATCATCCAGCGCGGGCTTTTTGAAGTGTAGCCCAGCCGCTCGCGCTGATCGAAGCTGTTCACCTTCAACACGAGACCATCGACTTCAAAATCCAGCTCGTGAAGTTCCTCCACCAGTTCTTCGCAATGCTCGACGGCGGCCGCAAAGGTGGAAAAGCATTTGGTGCGCGGCTCCGGCGGCAAACCATATTGCCGCATCAATTCCAGAAATTCCATGTGCGTGCCGGCTTTCAATCCTTCGGCATAGCCGTAGCTGTGGCAGAAAAAACGCAGCCGCCGCTGGGCGCAAATTCGCGGATCCAGCAGGCGGATGGTTCCAGCGGTCACGTTTCGCGTATTGGCGTATGCGGGGAGGCCTTGCTTCGCCTGCTGCTCGTTGAGCCGGACCAAATCGGAATTGTTCATGTACACTTCGCCGCGCACTTCCAATACGTCGGGAAGAGCCTTGCCCTGCAAGCGCAGCGGCACGTTGCGCACGGTGCGGACGTTGTGAGTGATGTCGTCCCCCACCAGCCCGTTGCCCCGCGTGGCGCCGCGCACGCCAGAGCGCCGTTTTCATAAAGCAGGGCCACCGCCACGCCGTCGATTTTCAATTCCACCACCCATTCGATCTTCTCGTCCGGCAATAGCTTGGCGATCCGTGCGCCGTATTGCTGCAGTTCCTCGATGCTATAGGTGTTGTCGATCGAGAGCATCGGCACTCGATGCTCGACGTGCGGCAATGCGTCCACCGGCTCCTCGCCCACGCGCTGCGTGGGACTGTCGGGAGTGATCAAGTCTGGATGGGCGGCTTCCAACTCCTTCAGCCGCTCGATCAACTGATCGTACTGCCGGTCGCTGATTTCGGGCTTCGCCTCGGTGTAATATTTCCGATCGTGGTGGCGAATCTCTTCGCGAAGCTTTTCGATTTCCTTGGCGGCGGTCATGGCAACGGGCCGGAGTGATGAGCCGCGGAGCAGTCGGTCACAGCGTAAGGCCCAGCGCGGCCAGGTGGGCCTTGGTGGAATCGTATCCCGTGTGCAGCACGCCGTGAATGCCCAACGTGCCGGCCACTTCGACCAGCATCGATCGATCGTCCACGTAGGCCACCTGTTTGGGTTCCAACATCGCCACGTCCAGGGCCAGGCGGTAGATATCGGTATCGGGCTTTCGCAGATGCACGAAGCTGGAGACGATGAAAAAATCGACGAACGACTTCAAATTGAATCGCCGCACGCGCTCGATCGTCAGTTCCCGGCCTTCGTTGCTGACCACGGCGATGTGCAGCTTGTGCTGGGCCTTGAGCCGCGTGAACAAATCGATCATCTCGGGAAACGGCTGGGCCAGATCGAACACGAATCGTTTGACATCCTGGTGCGTGAAGCTCCGCGATTGATAGAAAATCGTCCGATCGAAGAACGTGTCGAGTGAGATCTTCCCCTCTTCGTAGGTATCGAACGTCAGATGATGGCGTGATTCAAATTCGACCAAGTCCAGGTCGAAGCGCTCGGCGACTTCTTTGCGAACATCGTGGTCCCAGCCGTTGGTGACTAGCACGCCGCCGACGTCGAGAAACAGAGCCCGAATTGCGCTTTGAGCCACGCCAACACCGTAAGACTCTGCCAGGGGTCCGGACCGGATCAGTGCCCCCTGTAGGACTCGAACCGGGGCACGTAAGCGGCAATTTTAGCAACAGCTTAGGACGATCACCAGATAACAGTGGCGCAAAATCCGGCGCACTTTCGAGCGATTTCGACGCCAACCTGGCGCTGATCGTGGCCCGCTGGCCCACGCTGCCGGAAGGCAGCAAAGCAGCAATCATGGCCAAGGTGCGAGAAGGCTGAAAGGAGGGCGCAAAATGCCAGCCGCCGCTAGCTCCCCTCCGGAGCATCGCTATTCTACGCGGGGAAGCGAGGCCTGTGATTTGGCATCCCAGTCAGCCGGCGTCGAGGTGCAGACGAGGGTCGGCCGGGAAGCGCCGCCGCAAGATTGCGACCGATGGGACCCTTGGGGGCCGGGAATTCTGAACCACGCCCCCGTCGCCTCCGCGGCGAAGCTATCAAGTTATCTAGCCTGTCGGGGCACAGGTTTTCAAAACTTAGTCTTTCCCCGACGGGGGACGCTTGTTGGCAATTGTCAACTAAATCTTAGTCTTGCCAGCCGATGTTCGTACCGGTGCTGGTGGGCCTGATTTGTCTCCCTTGGGAGAGATTGCCTGACCCCGTTGCTGGTGGTGATCACACGGATTCCGTCATGGTTGAAGTGTTTATTGAATTCGGGCGTGGCGGGCTCCGCCGGCAGCAAGAATTGCAGTGATGCCAAGAAAGGCATAGTGGACGACCACTCGCCAAGTCTCACCGCTGACGCTGTTTACACTTAGCAATTTCGCGGTCACACTCAACCGCCGGCTGGCCAAGCGCTTTCGCCTCTTTGAAGGCCGAAATTGCCTTCTCAAAGTTCCCGGCCCTCCTGTGGGCAATTCCCATCGCATATTGCACCATTCCAGTATTGAAGTTTTGTAGCTCTTCCGCGGTTTCATAGGATGCGATTGCCTTAGCGTAATCTCCTAAATCGTCGAGGACCCTGGCCAGGTCGTAATGCAGCCAGAAGTCTCTTGGTGCAAGTTCGACAGCGGCTTGCAAGTCATTCCGTGCAGATTCAATTCGGTTCAACTCTTCGTAGCACCGAGCACGCATTCGTAACGCATGGGCGCAGCGCGGCATTAACTTTACTAGTGCATTCGAGGCAAGAAGCGCGTCTGGCCAATCACCCGCAGCCTGATAGTAAAGAACCAGCGATTCAAACCCGGGCGAGAAATCTGGATTCGATTTCGTAAGCTGCGCAAGAAGATGGAGAGCAGCTTTTGCGTTTTGATTTGCGAGATACCTTGCATGTGCCTCTGCGAGGGTTAAGCCCGGTTGCACCTCAGCCTCGTACGCAAGTTCGCGCTTCGATTTCCCGATAATGTAGGCCGCGAGGTACTTGAAATTGCCGGGCAGCGATTTGCCCGCCTCTTGCGCCAACGCGATCGCTTGATCGAAATGCTTCATTTTCTGTCGAGTATCGTCTAAAAACCCTTCTTTCATTTCCTGGCGAGCTTTGTCTAAAAGCACGGCGGCCTTCCGCTCAACGTCGGAATGTGATGGACCAAACAAAGAGTGCGTATCGTCAAAGGCGTCTTGCTCGTGCCAACGAATACTGGCTCCCTCCGCGAGATCGCGGTGCCGAAACTTTGATGAGAGGAACGCCCGAATCTTCGATACAGGAACGGCGAAATTGACGTTTTGAGCATCTTCCAGGGTAAGTGTGGCCACTCCGGCCAATGTCCCATCGGCCAACAACAACGGGCTGCCGCTGGAACCGGGGCTAATTGCGGCGGTTGTTTGCATCCAACGGTTGCCCGTTGAAAATTCTCGGAAGCCGCTCACCTTTCCCTCGCTGGCCGAACCGCGGAGGCCCTTCGGGCTGCCGATCGCATAGACGGTTGCTAAAATGCGTGGATCGTCGAGAGCCAAAGGAATGCCTTTTAGTGCTTGGTTTGGCGTCATGCATACAGCGAGCAAAGCCAAATCGGCTTTTTCATCCTCAGCAATTACGCTGTCAGCAGTTCCCTTGTCACCATTGAACAGAATGACGTCGGCAGAAACCGCAGGCCGGATGACGTGAAAGTTTGTAAGAACGTAGCCAGCTTGGGTAGGAATTCCCTCGGAAGTGATATATTCTGCGAGCCCTCTGTGATGCTCAAGAATTCTGTCTCTTTCCTTTAGTAGGCCCTCGTCGATAAAAAAACCGGAGCCGGTGGCGATCTGCTCCCCGTCTTCATCGTTCACCTTGATGGTAACTACTGAAGGTGCCACACGGTCGTAGAGGTCTTCGGCTGAAAGAACGGTGGGAAGAGATTTCGACGCTACAGAATTTGGTCCCTCCTCCTTACCGCTTGATTCGCCTGGTGGTTTGCCGGACTCCGCGAGAATATCGGCATCCGCAATTGCACCTCTTTTGCCCACGGCCGTAGAGTTCGCCAACCGCTGCATACCTGAGTCCGGAGCGACCTTCACAACCTCAGTGGCGGGCGCGAGTTCTGGCTTTGTAACCGTTTGTTGGGGGACTCTGAGGATGTGCTGGCTTTCCTCCTCATGCGAATTCCCACTCGTCCCGAAGGTTAACCCAATCACGAGCGCCAATACGGCAATCGTTCCGCCGCCGAGGGCTGCCCAAACAAGGGGATGCACTTTTCCGTTTTCCGATGCCGCAGGCGCCGGAACCGTAACAGGAAAAACAGTTTTGCAGCGCGGGCAGGCAACAAGATTGCCAGCGGCAAGGGTGTCGTCACTAACGGCAACCCGTTGATTACATTTCGGGCATTGCACTTCGACGGACATTAATACTCGTCACGGCTGGTTCGCGCGCACGGCCAAACGTGGTACCCACTCAATGAACACTCCTAGTATCGTGCCGATTGCGGCCGCGTTAGCAATAGGCCACCAATCGCCTCCACGAAAGATTGCTATCACAAAGCCAATTGCTGCCCCAGAGTGTAGCCGAACCCCACGCGGCGTTTCGCACGTGCCAATGCAGGGCAAGCAGTACCACAGCGACGACGTACAGGATTAGCCAGACCATTTATCGCTCACGCCCGCGCTTGGCTTTCTGCCGCGTCCGCATACCCTGCACTTGGCCCTCTTCCCGATCCATTTCGGCCTTCGGGACGCGGTCAAGTCGGGTGAAGGTATCCGCGGCGATTGCTTGCGATCCGGAAGCTGTCCTAGTCGGTTTAATTCGATTGCGGGGTATTTATCGCTTGCTTGATACCGGTCGCAAGGGGTTGATCTTGTTGAGATTCGGGAATTTTGAGATTACCGTGGCAAATAGTGGCGATTGGCCGCGCACAATTGTAGCATGGACACCCGATAAGATGAAATCAGAACCCATTCGTGGCGGGCACTGTAATGGCAATGGGGCCATTGGGCAATCCAGACCTGCGGTGGGCGCGCGACGATGGTTTTAATAAGCACTTACCATCGAGAAACGAACCTTGGGAATACGTCGTAGAAAGCACGCGTCACGGTGACGCAAAATACCATCACCATCTCCAACGCCATGACATTCGGGCATTGGAGATGGATGTGAACAATCCTCATTTTTTCGGCAACAATTGCTACCGAATCGACAACAGAATAATTGGTGCGTCGAATGGCGAAGAGACTCGCATTGTGTTCATCGTTATTAGCGGCGGTACGGTGCATGGATATCCGATAACCGAGCAGGAATTTAGAGATGCCTGGAATAGAAAACGAGACGATCCATGTCCAATGTGAAGTGGGATGAGTGGTTGCGAGAATATGACGCACGTGCGGTGTTCTCCACGCTGCGCATTCCAGATGTCCGTGATCCGATAGAAAAGAACGTTGCGAGCATTCGATTGAGCGACGGCAAGATGATTGATGTCGAATGGAAACACCTCCAGGAAATATATCTTGTCAGCTTGTACGCTGACGAATATCAAAAACAGATTTGTACAGTTAAGGCTTCGACGCCTGCTCAAGTCATAGCAATTGTGCGATTTTTTGCATCAAAGGCTGCTGCATCTAAGGTGACACGGCTTGCAGAATCGGCAAGCGCGCAGCTGACATATCACCCACGAGGGACACAGATATGTCCGGCGGAGTGCCTAGTAACCGCAGGTTAGTTGTATGGCAAAACCCGTCTACATCCTCTGTGCACAATCTGGCAGTGAAGACAAGAACACCGGTCTGTTCAGTGTGTTCGGCATAATTGAGCGCATTGCCTTCAAGACAAAGCGTGAGGCAAAGGAAGGCGCCCAGCCCGCTGCACTTCTCAAGATATTTACTTTGGCTGTTTGCATGAGAGAAGAAGGCGATGCTGATGGCGAAATGTTCGACGGAGAATTTCTTATGCGGTTCCCGCCCGATGGCAAGGAGCTTACTATCGGCGACGTTCCATTCTCGTTTCCGGCCGGAAGGATGCTTTTCCGCAATGTGATGGAATTCGATGGGCCGCTGCCCTTTTTTGGCGATGGAACATTGGAAGTGATACACAGGTTTCGCAAACACGGGACAGAAGCGTGGACCGCCCAGTCATATCCAATTCGTGTCGAAGCTGCGACCGAAGAGCCGCTAACCGCACAAGACGAGCCGGGGCAACTAGATCGTCGCGCCAGTTAGTTCCTTAAATGTCAGTCGCTTTCCGCACACGGATAGCATCGCTTCTAGGAAACGTGTGGCATTGTTCCCTTCCGCTTGTTAAAGCGAAACGCCTGTTCGTCGATGTAGCGCTGCAAGTGGAATGGTGCGACAGCTACATACGTGCCGTACAAACCGCGTTTCAAGAGCGACCAAAAGTTTTCGATGCCGGTCGTATGAACGCGTCCTTCGACGTATGACTTAGCGTGGTCGATGACCGCGTGGGCATATTCCGGGTGCAATCCAGAGTATGACGATAGGGAATCGGTATAGACCGCCGCGCCCGGCGCAAAGTGCCGCCAGGTACGCGATTGCAAGGTAGTTTTCCGCTGATCTGCGACAACCGCAGCACGAACGGTTCCGTCACGTTCAAACGAGCCGTGCACCACTGTTTTTCCAGAAGGTCGCGGTCTCTTAATTCGCGCCTTGCACGCTGCCTTGTGCATGTTGCTTGCTAGACCGCCGATCAGCGTTTCGTCGGATTCGACCTTTCCACCCAACCGCTAGCTCCATGATTCGAAGATCGGCAGCTGAGGCTGCCTTTATATCTGAGGAATTCGTAAAATGACGTCACGGGTGTCCGCTCGGCGTGTTGCAACCGCCGGCGGCAAGCGGTTTGGGCGGAGCGTGGTACCTGCCTTTCCACGGCCCGCCTGAACCGGCCCGATGCAACAGAAAGGCAGGCGTCTATGGCGGCCGCAGAGTTTCAACGGTTGCTGAGTGAATTTCGGGGCGGCTGGTTTGAAGTAGGGGACAAACTCTTCAATCTAGAAATCTTAGTTCCTGGAGGCTATTCGGTGGGCCTAGATGCTTGGTTCGCTCGCCTTCCAGCGAACGATCAAGACCGCGAACGGGCGCGTATCGGCCCAGAAAACTTCCCCTTGGATCACCCACCGTACAACCGAGAGACGCACGAACTCATCGCCAAGGTCTGTTTGCCCTACACCGACAAGCCCGACACTGAATTTACCCTCGATGGCTTCGCGGTAGTCCGGAAGGACGAGCATATTCTAACAGAAATCAAGTTGTTCAAGCGATTGTGTGGCGAGGCCGGAGCAAACCTGCCGGATTCGATACGGGAGATGGTGTACGGCTATTGTCCATGGGAGTGTAGGGAACCAGGTTCATGGTGGATCGCTCTGTTGGCGAACTATCATCAACTTCGAGCATACAACGACCTTGGTGCATACCAGGTAGAACACCCCATCACACGTCCCTGGCTATCCTCGATTGAATTGATCGAGAAGTACAAGTTGAGCGTCGATTCGCAGGCAATTGGTAGTGCTGCCGCGGACGAGAGCCAATCAAACATCCCACCGCCGCCTCTGACTGATGCGCAGCAAGAAGTATTCAACTACATCAAGGAACACGGTCCCAAAACAGGTAAAGAAATCGTCGCTGCACTTGGGTTATCAGGCGAATCCGCACTGACGACACACTTGATTCCACCGCTCAAACCCCGCGGGATCGTGAACAAACCCGGACGGGGCTATTATTATTCCCCCTCCTAACCCGCGCGGTTTCGGCGCGGTTTCGGCGCGGTTTCGGCGCTGGATACTTGGCGGCCCATTCCCATCTACATTTGGGATATGGACGCTAAGCAATTTCTTTCTGACCTGCGCCGCCTGACGCCTGAAACAATCCGCCAGCGACTTGACGAATTGGCTGCGGAGGAAAAGGCGCTGCGGCTCCTACTTCGGGCGTCGCTTCGCGCGGCCGGTAAGCCTCCCTGTACGTCGATAAAGGAGCCCCTGCGCGATGCGTAACGATCCCACGATGCCGAAACTGCTGATCGATGCGCGAACAGCGGCGGAAATGCTATCGATTTGCGAAAAAACGCTGTATTCGATGAGCGAACCCCGCGGCCCGATTCCAGTGGTGCGTCTGGGCACCAAAGGAAAGGCGATCCGCTATTCGACGGCGGCGCTGCAACGATGGATTGAACAACAGCAGCAATCAGCCGCTGAGGTGGTGAAATGAGCGCAACCGCCGACCACATGGCTGGCATATTACCTCATCACCTGCAACACCTGCGCACGTCGGGCTTGTCGGATGCGACCATTTGCGCTGCTGGCATTTACAGTGAGACCAATCCGCAAAAGCTGGCTGCAATACTCAATTGGCGGAAACCCACCAAGAATCTCGCGCCGGCCCTCGTCTTCCCATTTGTCGATGCTGATGGCCACAACGGCTATTGCCGTATTCGGCCGGATACGCCGCGAAAAATCAAAGGCAAATCCGTCAAGTATGAGTCTCCAAAGGGCACGTCAAACAAAATCTATCTTCCGCCTAGCGTGGCCCGCGTGTTGGACGATCCGCAAACAGAATTGTTGCTGACGGAAGGGGAGAAAAAATCACTGACGGCGACACAAGCCGGCTTTCCCTGCATCGGGCTCGTCGGCGTATTCGGGTGGAAGGAAAAAGGAAATGAGCGGCTATTGCCAGAGTTAGAGCGGGTGAAGTGGCAAGGCCGACATGTGCGGATCGTGTTCGATTCCGACTTGGAGCGCAATCCCGACTCGCAACAAGCCGAAAGCCGCCTGGCCAAACAACTGGTTGACCGCGGTGCCGCCGTTCGATGCGTGCGACTTCCCGTTGGGCCACCGGATGCCGATGGTCATCCTAAGAAAATGGGCTTGGATGATTTTCTCGTTGCTCACGGCGCTGCGGAGCTGCGAAAGCTGCTCGATTCGGCGATTGAACCGGCACTCGTTGAGGGAGCAAAAGGCAAAGAGCTTGCGCTAGCACTCGACCCGGCCAGCGAGGCCGAAGCTATGTTGGCCGCCGACGTGGCCGACGGGCTGCCGCGGCTGCGCTACTGGCGCACAACTTGGCTCCGGTGGAACGGCAGCCAATACGTTGAAGTTGCACCGGCGGAGATTCGAGCGCGAATGGTCCGTTGGCTGAATCGCAACTACTGCAAACTTACCCAGCGCATTACGGGTGACGTAGTAGATCAATTGAAAGCGCAGTCGGTGTTGTGGGGTAATGTCGATCCGCCGGCATGGATCGGTGATGAACTTTGGCCCGCCAACGAAGTGCTGGCCACCAAAAACGCACTGGTGCATCTACCGTCCCTGGTCAGTGGTACGGAGTGCATGACACCGCCAACACCCAGATACTTCACCACCGCCGCGCTCGACTATCCGTTTCTGCCTGAAGCGCCGCGACCCGACCGCTGGCTGGAATTCCTGGCTGAATTGTGGTGTGACGACGAGGCAAGTATCGCAACGCTGCAAGAGTGGTTCGGCTACTGCCTGACGCTCGACACCACGCTGCAAAAGATGCTCGTTTTGATTGGCCCGCGGCGCAGTGGCAAAGGAACGATTGCGCGCGTGCTTCGGCAGTTGATCGGCCCAACCAATGTTGCAGGCCCAGCGCTTGCCGCGTTCGCGCAGAACTTTGGCCTTTGGCCGCTGATCGGCAAGCCGCTGGCGATTATTCACGACGCCCGATTGGGCGGGCGGAGTGACCAAGCGATCATCGTCGAGCGGATACTTTCGATCACCGGGGAAGATGCCGTCACCATCGACCGCAAAATGATTGAGCCGTGGACCGGCAAGCTGCCTACGCGGTTGATGATGCTCACCAATGAATTGCCGCGACTGCACGATTCATCGGGTGCGCTTGTGGGACGGATGATCTTATTGCGGATGAGGCAGTCTTTCTTCGGCAGGGAAGATACTGCGTTAACCGACAAGCTACTAGCGGAGTTACCGGGCATTTTGTTGTGGTCGATTGCCGGCTGGCGTCGGCTGCGTGAACGTGGCCGATTCGTGCAGCCGGAGTCGGCCACGGAGTTATTGGCCGATATGGCCGATCTCGCTAGTCCCATCGGCGCATATCTCCAAGAGCGTTGCGTCATTGGCGCGGGCCATCGGGCTGCCGTGGCGGACCTGTATTTGGCCTGGCGCGGCTGGTGCGAAGCTCACGGCCGCCGGGAGCCGGGAACGGAGCAGTCATTTGGGCGCGATCTGCTGGCGGCCGTGCCCAGCCTGCGGCGTTGTCAGCCCAGGGATGGCGACCAGCGCTATAGGGCCTATGAAGGGATCGGTTTAAACGGTTAGGCACGCGATGGAACGCGAGCCTAACCATTGCGGTGCAAAGTCAACATGGCGACGAAAACCGACAAGATGACCCCGAATCCGAATGTTGCATGCTATGGTGTGGACCGCGTTCCACCGCGTGCCATTTGGCCGCCGGCATGGCTGACGGTGTCCCCTCGCACGGTGACCGTCAATTCGGCTACTCCGACGCCAGCCGAGCCGAAACCAATACCAGTGTTCGACGCTCCGCATGCCGTGGCCGACGATTCTACCCCGCTCAACTCGCCGACAATCTGCCGCTGCGGATCAACTACTTGGCGTGACGTGCTGATCCACGGCGGCCAGTCGATGCGCCGGGACTGCGGCCGCTGCGGCAGATTTATTGGCTTCCCCCTTTGGTACCGCAAGTGACGCCATGTTACCGACAGTTGCTTATTCGCCGCCGGGGGCATACCTTCCAGGTTTTCAGCCGCTGGTCAGACCCCTCGGGCGCGAATTAGACCTAATGACCCCGCAAGAATTCATCGCCAAATGGCAGCGCGCCAATCTGTCGGAGCGTAGCGCTTGCCAGCAGCACTTTTTGGATTTGTGCGAACTGCTGGGGCAGCCTAAGCCGGCGGCGGCCGATCCCGATGGCGCGTGGTACACATTCGAGCGCGGCGTGACAAAGAGCGAAGGAGGCCAGGGATGGGCCGATGTTTGGATGCGCGGACACTTCGGTTGGGAATACAAAGGCAAGCGCAAAAACTTAGTCGAGGCATACCAGCAATTACAGTTGTACCGCGAGGCGCTAGAAAACCCGCCGCTGCTAATTGTCTGCGATCTGAATCGGTTTGAAGTTCATACAAACTTCACGGGCACGGCAACCAAGGTCTACGCCTTCGACCTGGCCGGCTTGGCCGAACCGGACAATCTTGAAGTGCTGCGTAAGGTTTTCACGGAGCCCGACGCGCTGCGGCCTGGAGAAACCACCGAAGCTGTCACACAGGCTGCTGCCCATCGGCTCGGCCAATTGGCCGACGGCTTGCGCGGACGCGGCGTTCCGGCGCCCGAGGCGGCCCACTTTCTGATGAAGCTCATGTTCTGCATGTTTGCCGAGGATGTTGAGTTGCTGCCCGGCCACATTTTCTCGAAAGCGTTAAGGGGTAGCCACAATGAACCTGCGAAGCTAACCCAATTACTGCGCTCACTGTTCCAGGCAATGGCCCACGGCGGGCTGTTCGGCGCAGACGAAGTCCTGTGGTTCAACGGTGGCTTGTTCGCCGATGCAGATGTGGTCGAACTGACGGCCGACGAAATCCAGGTTGTGGCGGAAGTGAATGAATACGATTGGGCCAGTGTGGAACCGTCGATCTTCGGCACGCTATTCGAGCGCACGTTAGACCCCAGTAAGCGCTCGCAAATCGGTGCCCACTACACCAGCCGCACCGACATCCTCACGTTGCTGGAACCGGTCGTGATGGTGCCGTTGCGGCGCGAATGGGCCGACGCGAAAGCCGAAGCCGATGTACTGTGGGAAAAAATACGTGGCAAGTCTGACGGCAAGTCGCGCCCGAAGAAGCCACCGAAGGCACGCGACAAACACGATCGGCTATTGCTGAACTTCGTCGCGCGATTGGCTCATCTGACGATTCTTGACCCTGCCTGCGGATCTGGCAATTTTCTGTACGTGGCCATCAATCTGCTGTTGGATTTGGAAAAGGAAGTCATTGCTTACGGGGCTACGCATGGCACCAGCTTGTTGCCGCAAGTTCGGCCGACGCAATTGGCGGGAATCGAAATCAACCCGTACGCGCAACAGTTGGCGCAGGTGGTTATCTGGATCGGCTACCTACAATGGATGCACCACAACGGATTCAATCCGCCTCGGAATCCGGTGCTGGAGCCAATCGAAAGCATCCAGCGAATGGATGCAATTCTGGACTTAAGCGATCCGGAGCATCCCAAGGAACCGGAATGGCCCGCTGCCGATTTCATTGTCGGTAATCCGCCGTTTTTGGGTAACAAGCGTATGAGGTCTGAGCTTGGCGACGACTATAGCGATGCGTTATGGAAGCTCTACGGTGGTCGTCTGCCTGCAACGTCAGATTTGTGCTGTTATTGGTTCGAAAAGGCATTCGACGCAATTCATCGGCATCGAGTCTCGCGAGCCGGCCTCCTCGCGACAACCGCCATCAGGCAGATTAGTTCGCGGACGGTTCTCGAACGAATCGTCGAAAGCGGCAGGATTTTTTTCGCTATTTCGGACCGGGAGTGGATGCTTGATGGTGCAGCAGTGCGGATAAGCATTATCGGATTTGATGCACAATCCGGTTCTGAGTCCCCGATTTTGGATAATCGTGAAGTAGCCCGCATTAATGCGGATTTGAGCTTCGGCTCAGATTTCACAGCCGCCGTCCAGCTAAAAGAAAATGGCCATCGCTGCTATATGGGAACAACGAAAGTAGGCGCCTTCGACATTCCCTTTCAGCGAGCAATTGGAATGCTTTTGGGAGTTAATCCGCATGGTCGCCCGAATAGTGATGTCGTCCGGCCCTTCAGAAACGGCAGTGACATCGTGCGAATGCCAAGCGATACATGGATAGTAGATTTTGGAGTCGATAGAACTATCGATTCTGCGGCGCTTTATGAGATGCCCTTTGAATACGTAGTAGAACACGTGAAGCCACAGCGCGAACGCAACGCTCGGAAGTCGCGCACGGACAAGTGGTGGTTGCTCGGAGAGACACTACCGGCATTTCGCAACGCTGTCCAATCTCATTTTCGATACGTGGGTACACCTCGTGTATCAAAGCATCGTGTTTTCGTTTGGTTAGACGCAGTTATCCTTCCAGATTCTAAAGTCTTAGCGATAACACTGGCGGACGATTTCAGCTTAGGAGTTCTTCATTCGCGAATTCACGAAAGATGGACGCTGGCAACATGTGGGTGGCATGGACTGGGCAACGATGCCACGTACAACCCGACGATGTGCTTTGAGACTTTTCCGTTTCCGGGGCCGACGGACCAGCAGCGGGATTCAATTGCTGAGGCGGCGCGTGAGCTTGATCAAACTCGGAACAATTGGCTCAATCCACCAGAGTGGGTGTGCGAAGAAGTCTTGGAGTTCCCCGGTTCCATCGATGGCCCGTGGTCGAGATACGTCCACGAGCCTAACTCCAACGGCATTGGTACTGTGCGCTACCATCGAAAAGTGGCCAAGAACGAAGATTGCGCAAAGCAATTGGCCATGCGGACGCTAACGAACTTATACAACGAACGGCCAACTTGGTTGGACCTCGCCCATCGAAGGCTCGATGAAGCGGCTTGTGCCGCATACGGGTGGCAACCGTCGATCACCGATGATCAACTTCTCGAAAAGTTGCTGGCTCTGAACCTACAAAGGGCCGCCGCCGAACAACAAAAGTTCTGACGTATGTCGTCGCGGCTGAAACTACAAATCCGGTCGATGTGAAATGCCTGTGCTGTGATCGCACCGCTCGCTCAGTGCACGAATTTATTGGGACTTGTGTACTTGACTATTGATTAAGTATCGGTATGATCCTTGCATGGCGAAAAACCCGAAACTACTTTCGGAGCAACTGCGAGATGCGATTCTTTCCGCCGACGTTTCGCGTTATCGCATCGCCAAGGAAACCGGATTGACCGAAGCCTTGCTATCGCGGTTCATCAATGGAGTAGCTGGGCTCGGGCAAGAATCAATTGACAAGATCGGAAAATACTTAGGGCTGCGGTTGGATAAGTCAGAAAAGCCCAAGGCAACAAAAATGAAACGTAAAGGTAGGTAAGCAATGGCAAGTATTTCCACAGATGCCGACGGCCGGCGACGGATTTTATTTATCGGGGCCGATGGCCAGCGGCGGGCGATCCGGTTGGGCAAGATGCCCCTAAAAGCCGTGCGGGAAATCAAAAACCAGGTCGAATCGCTTGTTGCGGCGGACGTGGCCGGAATCGGCTGGGATAAGGAAACTGCCGAATGGGTCGGCACGCGGGAAACAATACTGTACGACAAGCTGGCGGCGGTACAGTTGGTGCCCAAGCGGGCCGAAACCGAGCGGCACACGTTGGCAGCCTTTATCGACGATTACCTAGCGAAGCGAACGGACATCAAGCCGCGAACCCGGATCAATCTTCTACAGGTGCGGCGCGGGTTGGTGGAGTTTTTCGGAGCCGACAAGCCGTTGGCCGACGTGACGGAAGGGGACGCCGACGAATGGCGACTGTGGCTTTCCAGTCACCAAGAGAAGCACGACGGGAAGGCAGCCACACGCAAACTGGGGCCGAATACTGTCCGCCGGCATTGTGGCCGGGCGCGCCAGTTGTTTCGAGCGGCGCTTAAGCGGCGACTGATTGTCACAAATCCCTTTGGCGAGATGAAAGGGATTGCCGTCCAGGCCAACGCGGAGCGATTCTACTTCGTGAGTCGGGCCGATGCTCAAAAGGTTATCGATGCCTGTCCCAATGCCCAATGGCGGCTGCTGTTCGCTCTCAGCCGCTACGGCGGGCTTCGCTGCCCTTCGGAGCATCTTGCACTGCGCTGGGGCGACATCAACTGGGAACGTGACCGCATGACGATCCGCAGCCCTAAAACGGAACACCACGAAGGGAAGGGAAGCCGTGTCGTTCCGTTGTTTCCCGAATTGCGTTCGTACCTTGAACAGGTTTTCGATGAAGCCGAGCCGGGCACGGAGTTTGTTATCACCCGCTACCGCGACGGCAACGCCAACCTGCGGACGCACTTGCTGCGGATCATCGCCAAGGCCGGCTTGAAGCCCTGGCCCAAGCTGTTCCAGAACCTCCGAAGCACACGCCAGACCGAGCTAGCCGAGCAATTCCCAGCGCATGTCATTTGCGCCTGGATCGGCAACAGTCAAGCGATAGCACAGAAGCATTACCTGCAAGTGACCGACGAGCATTTCGAGGCTGCAGCCAAAGCGGCGCAAAATCCGGCGCAGTACGAGGCCGTAAAGGGCCGGAATGACAAAGTACCAGCGCCAGCGATTAGCGGATTTCCCGAAGGTCACGACGACTTACGGTACTGTACGGATGTTCAAGTGCCCCCTGTAGGACTCGAACCTACAACCCATTGATTAAGAGTCAATTGCTCTGCCAATTGAGCTAAGGGGGCTTTTCGCCGCCGCGCGGTCGTCAACCAGGCAGCGGGATCACGTATCGTATCGCCGGGCGCTACGGTCGCCAAGTTGCGCGGAAATAAACAAGCGCGGAGGTCGATTTTTTCGCTCGCGCATCGGAAAATTATCGAGCAAATTAGTGTCTCGAAAGATCGCAAAAAAAATTTCAAAATTCAGCGCACGCGCGCGGAACGGCCAATCGCCAAAGCGCTCGAGAAACTCCGAGGCCAGAGGCATGGCGGAGCAGGCGAACCCGCTAGCGTTGGCCGCTTGACGTATCTACATAACCGACGAATTCCACACGACTTAGATTGCATTTTAAGCCGGTGTTGACGAACCGATGAAAGCGTGTAAGATGTCGCCCTGCACTGTATGTAGTGGCCGCAAGGGCATTCACCACTACATATAGTTGTGCCGACAACGCCTGCTACTATCCCCCCGCAAGGGTTAAGTTCTCGCCGGATTCCGAGAAAACGCCCCTACAATTATCAGGTGAAACTGTCGAACAGTTGCTATAGTGCAGTGTACGGAAGTTCACTGCAATGGTAAGGATGCCCCGGTCCCCACAGTGCAGAAGGAGCTCCGCTATGGCCAGCGCCGAAGTCAGCGTCTCGAAAAAACGCGCCCCGAAAATGGGAAATCAAAAGCGTAGTGGAATGCGGTTGCAGGCCGGAGCTTTGGCCATCGACCCGGTGTTCTGCCCGGTCGATGTCAGCGATCCCTTCGACACGGTTCAATGGGATTTGCGCACCGCCGCCATCAAAGACGAAAACGGCGATGTGCTCTTCGAGCAAACCAACTGCGAAGTGCCTTCGTTCTGGAGCCAGTTGGCTACGAACGTCGTCGTTAGCAAATACTTCTACGGCGAAAACGGCGAGACGGAACGGGAAAATAGCGTTCGGCAACTGATCCACCGCGTGAGCCGCACCATCGCCGATTGGGGCCTCGACGACGGCTACTTCGCCAGTACCGAAGACGGCGAACGCTTCTACCGCGAGCTGACCTGGCTCTGCCTGCACCAGCACGGCGCGTTCAACTCCCCCGTCTGGTTCAACGTGGGCCTGTTCCATCAATACGGCGTGAAGGGCGCGGCCTGCAACTGGCATTGGGATGCCGAGAGCGAACAGGTGAAGCAGCCGGAAAACCCGTACGAGTACCCGCAAGGCTCGGCCTGCTTCATCCAAAGCGTGAAAGACAACATGGAAGACATCATGGAGCTCGCGCGCAGCGAGGCCATGCTCTTCAAGTTCGGCTCCGGCACGGGCACCGATCTTTCGACGCTTCGCTCGCACCGTGAAAAACTTTCCGGCGGCGGCAAGCCCAGCGGCCCGCTGTCGTTCATGCGGGTGTACGACCAGATTGCGGCGGTAGTGAAAAGCGGCGGCAAGACGCGCCGCGCCGCCAAGATGCAATCGCTCAAGGTCGAGCATCCCGACATCATGGATTTCATCGAGTGCAAGGCCAAGGAAGAAAACAAGGCCCGCGTGCTCATCGAAAAGGGCGGCTACGAAGCCAACTTCAACGGCGAGGCGTACAGTTCCATCCTGTTCCAAAACGCCAACTTGTCGGTCCGCGTGAGCGACGACTTCATGCGCACCGCGGAGAAAGATCAACCCTGGGCAACGCACTGGGTTACCAAGCCCGAACAGGAAGGCCCGACGTTCCAGGCCCGCGAAGTAATGCAGCGCATGGCGCAGTGCGCCTGGCAATGCGGCGACCCGGGCGTGCAGTACGACACCACGATCAACCGCTGGAACACCTGCCCCAACAGCGGGCGGATCAACGCCAGCAATCCGTGCAGCGAGTACATGTTCCTCGACGACACGGCCTGCAACCTGGCCAGCATCAATCTGATGAAGTTCCGCCTGGAAGATGGCACATTCGACGTGCAGCGGTTCAAAGCCGCCTGCCGCATCTTCTTCATCGCGCAGGAAATTCTGGTCGATCACGCCAGCTATCCGACCAAGCGAATCGCCCACAATAGCCATTTGTTCCGGCCGTTGGGTTTGGGCTATTCCAACCTTGGCAGTTTGATCATGTCTGACGGCATCGCGTACGACAGCGATGCCGCCCGCGGCTTGTGCGGCGCAATGACGGCGCTGTTGCATGGGGCTGCCAATCTGACCAGCGTCGAGCTGGCTGCCGCCGTCGGCCCCTTCGACTCGTATGAAAAGAATCGCGAGCCGATGTTGCACGTGATGCAAATGCACCGCGACGCCGTGGACGATATCAACCCGGCCTGCCCGGAATATCTCCGCGATTCAGCTCGCGAAGTGTGGGACCAAGTGCTTTCCAACGGCCGGCAGTTCGGTTTCCGCAATGCACAAGCGACGGTACTGGCGCCCACGGGCACGATCAGCTTCCTCATGGATTGCGACACCACAGGCATCGAGCCCGACATCGCCCTGGTGAAGTACAAGCAGCTTGCCGGCGGCGGCATGCTGAAGATCGTGAACAATACCGTGCCCTTGGCCCTGAAGACGCTGGGCTACGATCAGCCGCAGATCGAATCGATCCTGGCCTACATCGAAAAGGAAGACACGATCGAAGGCGCGGCCGATTTGAAGCAGGAACACATGAGTGTGTTCGATTGTGCGTTCCAGCCGCGCGGCGGAGTGCGCAGCATCGCCTGGCATGCCCACGTGACGATGATGGCGGCCGCTCAGCCATTTTTGAGCGGTGCAATCAGCAAGACAGTGAACATGCCGCGTGAAAGCACGCCGGACGACATCGCCAACGCTTACATGGAAGGTTGGCGGCTCGGTCTGAAAGCATTGGCGATTTATCGCGACGGCTCCAAGGAAAGCCAGCCGCTTTCCACGAGCACGGAAAGCGACAAGGCCGCCGCTAAGGCAACGCCTATGTTGCGGCGCGAACGTCTGCCCGATACCCGCAAGTCGGTCACGCACAAGTTCAGCGTGGCTGGTCACGAAGGCTATCTGACGGTGGGCCTTTACGATGACGGTCGCGCGGGCGAGCTGTTCATTAACATGGCCAAAGAAGGGAGCACGATCGGCGGACTGATGGACGTGTTCGGCACGGCCATCTCGATGAGCCTGCAATACGGCGTGCCGCTGGAAGTGCTCGTGAACAAGTTCTCGCACACCCGCTTCGAGCCGATGGGGCACACCAAAAACCCCGACATTCGTATCGCCAAGAGCATCGTGGATTACATCTTCCGCTGGATGGGAATTACCTTCCTGCCCGGCTACCGCGAAGCGAACAAAGGTCTGCTGGGCGGCGAAGAAGGCGCAACGAAGCTTGGCGACGAGTTGTCCGACGAAATGTCCGTCGGCAAGGCTCCCGCTGCGAACGCGACCAGCCCGACCGCTGCTCCAGCAAAGACGGTCGCCAAGTCAGACCCGACGGGCACCAACGGCCATAGCAAGAAGCCCAGCGCTGCGGAAGAAAATGCCGCCCTGCTGCATCGAGCCGGCCTGACGATGCACATCGACCAAAACAGCGGCATCGTGGCCCGCGAGGAGCAGTTTGCCAGCTTCCAGTTGGATGCTCCCAGTTGCGACAACTGCGGGGCCATCACAGTCCGCAACGGCAACTGCTACCTGTGCCACAACTGCGGCAACAGCATGGGATGTTCTTAATCAACTATGAGCAATGAGCAAAGAACAATGAACTGAATGAGTTTTCGCTCGTTCATTGCTCAATGTTCAAAGTTCATAGCTAACATATAGGGTTGCTCGAAAAGGATTTTGGGGCTGGATGCCCACGAGCAACCCCGTAATGATCGAGACTTATTCCGCTTTATACTCGCGGGCGCTGTCCACAAGGATTCGTGGCCGACGGCGCCCGCTTTTATGCGCACGCCGCAGACGGCGCGAATCATTCGGAGTGAACTAGCGTTTCGACGACCGCTAAGGCTGCCTCCCGCCCGGCCATGGGCGCCTGGCAACTGAAGTTTTCGCAAACAAACAGCGTCGGTTCATTTGGGCCGGCCGATTTCCCTGCAAAGATCGGATCGAGCGATTTGGCCTGACCCAGAGCATCGGGCGCTCGCAGTGCGACCACCTTGTTGGGAATGAAATTCTGCCGCAGTTGCTCGACGACTGCGACCGTGTCGGCATTAGCTAGATTACCCAGCAGGACGATTTCCGGCGTCGGGCCCAAATACATATCGAGCGCCAACAGCATCTGACCGGCGGCAGTCGGTGCGCGCTCGAGCAACATGCTCGCCATACGGAAGGTCTTTTCGGCGGCCTGTAGATAGTCGTTCCGTCCGGTCAGCTTGCCCAAACGCACCAGCACCGTGGCCGCCAGCGCATTGCCGCTGGGAACCGATCCATCCTGCACGTCCTTGTGCCGAGCGATCAATTGCTCCTGATCATCGGCCGTGTAGAAAAATCCGCCCGACTCACGGTCTGCAAAATGCTCAAGCATGATTTCCCCCAGCCGCACCGCGTCGTCGATGTACTGCTCGTTGAACGTCGCCTCGTACAAGCTAACGAGTGCGTTGGCCAGCGCAGCGTAATCATCCAGATACGCGTCGACCTTCGCCTTGCCGGCTCGCCAGGTGTGCAACAAGCGTCCATCGGGCTGGCGCATCTCTTTGAGAATAAATCCGGCGGCTTTCATCGCCGCGTCCAAGTACTGCGGCTGATCAAGCGCACCGGCGGCCCGCGCCAGTGCGTCGATCATCAATCCATTCCAGGCGACCAGCACCTTGTCGTCGCGGCCGGGGCGGACTCGGCGATTGCGCACATCCAGCAGCTTAATCCGCGCCGCCGTCAACTCGATCCGTAATTCCTCCGGATCGCGGTGCCGCACTTTAGCGCACACCTCGATGGACTTAGGCAGGTTCAGAATATTGTGACCCTCGAAATTGCCCGACTCCGAAACGTCGTACACGTAGCAGAAATCTGCTGCGGCCTGCTCACCTAACACCGAGGCAATTTCCTGCGGCGTCCAGACGTAGAATTTCCCCTCTTCCCCTTCGCTGTCGGCATCCTCGGTGCTGTAGAAGCCGCCGGCCGCATCGGTCATGTCGCGCAGCACATAATCGCACGTTTCCCGCGCCACTCGGGCAAATTCCGTGTTGCCGGTCGCCAGAAATCCTTCGACATAGGCATTAATCAGCAGCGCATTGTCGTAAAGCATCTTTTCGAAATGCGGCACCAGCCACCGCTCATCCACGGAATAGCGATGAAACCCGCCGCCCAGATGATCGTAAATGCCACCAGCGGCCATCTTCTCGAGCGTCTTGGTCACCATCTCCAGCAGCCGATCGTGCCGATGCCGCTTCCACAATCGCAGCATCACTTGCAAGTCCATCGAATGCGGAAACTTCGGCGCACCCCGAATCCGCCGTGGGCGTGATCAAAACTCATTTCCAGATGCGCCCCAGCCTGATCGATCATCTTGTGCGAAAGCTCATGCTCGCTCTGCGCCGGCGCGCTCATCGCCGCGACGTGGCGCGTCAGTTCCCCGGCATGCTCGACGGCCTGCGCTCGGCGGTTGGCCCACGCATCAGCCACCGCCAGCAGCACCTGGTCAAACCCCGGCATCCCCATCCGCGCTCCCGGCGGCCAATACGTCCCGCCGTAAAACGGCTGCAAATCGGGCGTCAGGAATACCGACATCGGCCAGCCGCCGCGCCCCGTGAGCAATTGCACCGCGTTCATGTAGATCTGATCGAGATCGGGCCGCTCCTCTCGATCGACTTTGATGCAAACGAAATTCTCGTTCATCAGCCGGGCGATCTGCGGATTCTCGAAGCTTTCGTGCTCCATCACGTGGCACCAGTGGCAGGCGGAATAACCGATCGATAGAAAAATCGGCTTTTGTTCCTGTTTCGATCGCGAAAGCGCTTTCGGCACCCAGGGATACCAATCGACCGGATTATTTTGGTGCTGCAATAGATACGGCGACGATTCGTGAGCCAGCCGATTCATTACTTGAATGTCTGCTCGGAGCTGGGAAACTTGCCGCTGCGCACATCATCGCGAAACCGAGTGGCGGCCTCGCCGATCGTCGTTTTCAAATCCGCGTAGGCCTTCACGAACTTGGGAACATAGCCGCTGGTGATGCCCAATAGATCGTTCACGACCAGCACTTGGCCATCGCACTGCGCCCCGGCGCCGATGCCAATCGTCGGAATGCGCAGCGCCTTGGTAATCTTCGCCGCCAGCTCGGCCGGAATGCATTCCAGCACAATCGCAAACGCGCCGGCGCCTTCAGCCGCGTGGGCATCGGCCATCAGCCGCTCTTCATCGCGCTGGACTTTGTAACCGCCCAGCACATGGACGTTCTGCGGCCGCAAGCCGACATGGGCCATCACGGGAATGCCGGCCCCGACCAATCCGCGAATTACGTCGGCCTGATCGGCGCCCCCTTCCAACTTCACTGCCTGGCAGCGCGTTTCCTTCAAAATGCGCCCGGCGTTTTCGATCGCCTTGAGCACGCCGAGGTGATAACTCGGAAACGGCATATCGACCACTACCAGCGCCTGCTGCACCGCGCGGCCGACCATCTCCGCGTGGTAGATCATCTCATCCAGCGTGACCGGCAAGGTGTTGGGGTGCCCCTGCACGACCATCGACATGCTGTCCCCCACCAGGATGCACTCGATGCCGGTCGCGTCCAAAAGCGACGCCATTGTGTAGTCGTAGGCGGTCAGCACGGTGATTTTCTGCCCGGCCGATTTTAAGGCCGCAAACCGCGGAACGGTCATTCGCTGAGTGTCGGGCTTGTTCATGGCAGTAGCATGCGGGATTTTGGGAGCCGGTCAAATCAAATTCTTATCGCCCAACTGCCTGATGGCAAATGCTGCCGGCCTTCGCCCGACGGAATTCGCGGAAATCCGGCAATTAGTTGGCCGATATGCCGCTTTTGATGACTCGCCCATGCACTGGCACGGGACAGATTTCCTGATCCGAAATCTCATTTCATTCGATAAATGATCTATAGCGCCGCGGCCCGCACCGCCGACGCTGCTAGCAATCACCCGCCTCATTGAAGCCCTCATCCACCGCTCCCAAGGGCGCTCGAGTTCACGGGCCTCACCTCCGCTTCGAGGCCGCCCGTCCCGCCGAGCGCAAAATTGCATGTTCGTCTCTGTGATTGTATCCACGTACGAATCGCCCGATTGGCTTACCAAAGTGATCTGGGGCTACGCTGCCCAGACCCATCGCGATTTTGAATTGGTCATTGCCGACGACGGTTCCAGCCGCAGCACCGCAGAGCGTATTGCGCAATTGCGCGACGCCACACAACTATCGATCCATCATGTGTGGCAAACCAAGCAGGGATTCGGCAAATGCCGCATCCTGAATCGCGCCATCCGCGCCGCCTCCGCCGACTATCTGGTGTTCTCCGACGGCGACTGTATCCCGCGCTCCGATTTTCTGGCGCAGCACGTCCGGCTGGCCGCTCCCGGCCGTATGCTTTCCGGCGGCGTGCTGCGCTTGCCGCTCGATTTGAGCCAACGAATTACAGCGGACGATATTTTTTCAGGACGCTTCGCCAGCCTGCGTTGGCTCGCCGCCCATCGCGAAATGCGCTCGCGAAAGCTATTGATGGTTGCCTTCCGCGGGTCTTTGGCCACTTGGTTGGACATGCTCACCACGACTCGCGCCACATTCAACGGCCACAACACTTCTGTCTGGAAACAGGACGTGTTGCGGGTAAACGGATTCGACGAGCGGATGGGATATGGCGGCGAGGATCGGGAACTGGGCGAGCGCCTGGTTACCGCCGGCATCCGGCAGATGCAAATTCGCCACCGCGCGGTATGCGTGCACCTGGACCATTCACGCAACTACGTCGATCCGGTCATTGTGGCGAACAACCACAAAATTCGCGCGGAAAATCGCCGCAATCGAACTCAATGGACCCCCTACGGCATTTTCCAAGGGGCTGAATTGATGCGGGTGGTCACCGACGTCGCGCCGCACGAAGCGGCAGCTTCTGAATATCGACTTCGCCGAGCGGCCTGACTTTGCCGGCCTATCGCTGCTGTAGCGCCAAGCTTCGTAATTCGTCCAACGTCTATTCCGTCGCCGCTGCCACCTTGTCGAGCCAGCGGTTGGCCTGGGGCGGCGACAAGTAGCCGTCGGTGCGGCCTCGCAATTTCCCATCCGGTCCGAAGAACAACGTCGATGGAAAGCCTTCGATGTTGAATTTCTCGACCAGGTCCGGCTGCTCATCGGCATCGATCACCAGCGCCACAAATCGGTCCTGAACCTTCTGGGCAATCGCCGCATTGGAAAACGTCGTATTTTCCATTTTGTGGCAGTATTTGCACCATTTCGCGGTGACGAACATCATGATCGGCCGATTCTCGGTCTTCGCATCGCGCAAAGCGCTGGCGACATCGGTGTGCCAATCGATCGCCGAATCGGCGCCCGACACGGCGCGCAGCGCGCCCGACATCACCACAGCGACAACTCCCACAAATACTGCGGACAATGCAACTCGAATCATCACGACCCTCCCGGTTTTAGTTGGTAATTGGAGCGAACACGCTGAGCACTGCCACGGTCACATCCCATGCAGGCCCAAATGCAGAACCAATTAGTCAAGCGTAAAAAACCGAGATTTGTTACAGGCGAAATTCGCCGATTTCGAAGATTCTTATTCCCAGAGGCGTGATGACTTGCCAGCACTTGACGACGATCAAGAATCGTCGCAAACTGCCAGTGAATCACCCTTTGCCGGAGTGGCGGAATGGCAGACGCGCTGGACTCAAAATCCAGTGGCCGCAAGGCTGTGTGGGTTCAAGTCCCACCTCCGGTACTTTGAATGATTTCTCACGGGTGTTTGCACTTTCTCTTCCGTAATCATGACATCGCCAGACGGAAACGCCGCGCCATCTTCGTCCCGGTCTGCCGGTTCAACTCGTATTTTCGGCGTGTTGGCGGCGGTGATCGTTGGCGTAGTTGTTGGAATCGCGGTCGGAAGAGCGACTATCAGAAATGATTCCGGCGGCCAGCATGCCGACAATTCCAGCGATCGCCAGCTGATCTGTTACTACGCTCACCCCCACGTGACTTATGGTAGCCCGCAGGAAAGCGAGGATATCCGACTCCTGGAGTCGTTGGGGTTCAAGGTAGTAAATCCGAACATTCCGGAATATCAGATCCACAAGGATATGGAATTCTATTTGAAACTTGCCTCAAGCGCCGATGTGGTCGCGTTCCGTTCTTTGCCCGACGGGAAACTCAGCCCGGGGGTATCGCAGGAATTGCAAGTCGCAAAGCGCCGGATTGAGCTTCCAACCGGCATCGAAGAGCGCTCTTACCATGCGAAATGAAGCGCGCCGCAAGGTTGTGTGGGCTTAAGTCCCGCCTCCGGTACTCGCAGAATTTCTCCGCAGGGAATCGGAGAAAACTAAATGAAATTGACCGCGCGCAGAAACTAGCGGCGCGAGTCGTATTGATTCTGCATCTGCCGCTGAGCCTGCTGCTGGGCTTGCTCAGGAATGTTGTTCGGCACGATCAGGTCGCTGGCGATTTCATGATGCCACAGTGGCCGCCCAGTGCGCTTGTCGCTGGCTTCCAACGTGCGTCGCGTGAGTTGCACGCCGCCGGTCACTTTTTCTTCCCGCTCGGTGACCGATAGCCGAACGTCGCCGACGTCGGTGAAACGTCCCTTGTTGGCCTTGGTTTGCTTGGGGATGATTTCGTGATGAACTTCAACCCGGCCGCTTTCCAAATCGACCCGCGCGACGCCGGTTTCATCCTTCTTCGCCGCCGCGATCGCCGCCGCCGACTGCGCAGCGCCGCCCACCAATTGCCGCCAGGCGTGCCAGTAAAGGTTCAAAGTGTTGCCGTCGACCGTGGCGAACGAGGTGAATCCCAAACCGATGCCCCCTTCGACCGCAATCCATTCCGGGAACACGATGGGCTGTGAATTCGTCAGGATGTGGCCATTGGAGGCGTCCAGGATGGCCAGGCCCATGGTGTTGGCCGGCTCTTGCGGACCGCGCCGTTCGACGCCCACCAACCGATTTCCGGCCAGCGCGATGGCGCGATGCACCTGCTTGTTTTCCCACTGCGTGTGGCCGTTGGTGAGATCGAGCGCTTCCAGGCAATCGCTGGAGTTGGTGACATAGACGGCCTTGCTCTCCGCGTCGGCGATGCCGGTGGGAATGTTGACCCACTGATCGGCGGCGGGTTGATCCGCGGCCGTTTCCGCAACTGCGGCACGAATCGCTCCGGCCAGTGCCACGCTGATCGACACAACGGCGAATAATTTCCGCGAAGTAACCTGTGCAAACACGGCGATACCCTCCGTGGTAACTGATAGGTTCACGAGATTTCGACGAGCATCCGACCCCGTCGAAGGGGTGGAATTCTAGCGGGCCGGCGGGAATCGCCAAAGATCAATCGGCCTTGGAAAAAACGGCGTTTTTGCCTTATCGGCCGTCGGCAGCGCGGCGATTGGCCCATTCGCGCCAAACCAATCGCGGAAAGATCCACGCATCGCGCAGGTAGCGCATCGCCAGGCGGCGCGGCTCGCTGGCCAGCCGATGCAACCATTCGATTCCGATGCGGCGCATCCATCGCGGGGCCCGCGGCTTCTCGCCGGCTAGAAAATCGATGGACGCACCCACGCACATTGCCACAGGAGCAGCGATCTGGTCCCGATGAGCGTGCACCCACAATTCCTGCTTCGGGGCGCCCAGGCCGACAACCAACACATCGGGCTTCGCTGCGGCAATCATCTTCACAATGGTTTCATTCTGCCGCGAATCTTTTTCGAAACCCAGCGGCGGGCTGTATGCCCCGACGACGTGCACCGCAGGCCAGCGCTTTTCGATATTAACTGCCGCGCGATCTGCTACGCCGGGCGCCGCGCCCAACAGAAACACCCGCAGTCGTTTGGCCGAAGTGGAATTCACGGTGGCAAACAGGGCCGGCACCAAATCGCTCCCCGGGACGCGCTCGGGAATTGGGCGGCCCAACATCCGCGCCGCCACAAATACCGGAAATCCGTCGGCCAGCACCAAACCGGCATCGGCATACGCTTGCCGCAACCCCGCTTGCTCTTGAAACATCACTGCGTGATCGACGTTGGGCGTCACGACGTAATGGCAAACGCCGTCGGGCTGGCGCACCCAGTTGAGCAACCGCTCGATGGCCTGCGGCATCCGCACGGCATCGATTTCCATGCCGAACAATTGGATCGTCGTCGAATTCTCGCTGCTAAGCGTGATCATGAGCTTCCAAAATCCTGCGATAGATGTCGGCAGCGCCGCCGGCCATTCCGCGATCCGAAAACCGCTCGGCATGGCTGGCAATCGCGCGGGCACGCAACTGACGCCAATCGTGCTGGCCGTTGATGACTGCGGCTAATGTTTCCGCCAGTGAGACCGCACTGCCCGGCTCGAACAACAACCCGTTATTGCCATGCTCGATCACGTCGGTAATTCCATCAACGCGGCTGCCCAGCGGCGGCACGCCCGCGGCGAGCGCCTCCAACAACACCATCGGCATTCCTTCCGGCAATAGGCTGGGCAAAACCAATAAATCGAGGGATTCGAGTTCCGCATCGACGTCCTGGCGGAAGCCGCGCCACTGAATGAACGAGTCGATTCCCAATTGCTGCGACAATCGCCGCACTTCGTCTTGATAAGCAGTCGTTTCGAAACCGCCGACGACGCGCAACTGCACCGGGAACCGCTGGCGACGCAAGATCGCAATCGCCTCCATCAACACTTCCAGGCCTTTGCGGGGCCGGAACAGTGCGACGGCGCCGATGGTCCACTGCGTGGGAGTCGGACGGCTACTAAGCTTCTTGCGCGGCGGGACGCCGTTGGGCACCAAATGAATCCGCTCGCGCGGCACGCCCCAAGCGTTGATGTATTTTGCGGCCGTCGGCGAGACGGCAATCACCGCCGCCGCGCGGGCCAGGCTGTATTTCTCCACTTTGGCACTGAGCCCAGCGCGCAGCCGTGGCCAACCTCAACAGCCGTATGCCCATGCACGTGATGCACCATTGGCACGTGGGCCAAGCGTGCGGCAATCTGCCCCACCAGCGCCGCCCGCGGCGTGTGTGTGTGAATGAGATCGAAGCCTTGCCCGCGCACTATGCTGCGCCAGCCGCCAGGCGGGCCGCAAATCGAAGCGCGACCGCATCGGCAGGTTCACCAGCGGCGTGCTTTGCGAGCGGCGCATCGCGGCAAATCGATTGGGCTTCACGCAGACAAAAGTGGTCTGCACGTCGAATTCACTCAGGCCGGTGGCCAACAGATCCTGCACTCGCTCGGCGCCGGCGTAATGCTCGCCGTTGACGACGTGGACCACCCGCACAGTCTTAGGCGCCGGGCTCGACTTCCAATGGCTGTCGGTGCAAACGACATCCCACAGCGACGATTCCAGCGGGTCGCCGATCGACATGGAAGATGAAGCCGTCATCAAGTGCCCTCTTTGCGAACTGATCCAACCAACCGGCGGAAGTGCGGAGGGGCCTATGTAACTTTAGGCCACAACACGGCTTTAGTAGGCGCCTTTGCAGGTCACCACCGACAGCGGCGTGCGGACCAGAAGCTTGAAATCGGTCCACAGGTTCTGGTTTTGCACGTACCAGATATCCATTCGCACCCAGTCGTCGAAGCCGATGTCGCTGCGTCCGCTGACCTGCCACAGGCAAGTCAGTCCCGGCTTCACAGCCAGCCGGCGGCGTTGCCAGGCCTTATATTTCGCCACTTCCTTGGGCACCGGCGGTCGAGGTCCGACCAGCGACATGTGCCCCAAGAGCACGCTTACCAGTTGCGGCATTTCGTCGATGCTGGTTTTTCGCAGCCAGCGGCCTAGCCTGGTGATGCGCGGGTCGTGGCGGTTTTTGAAAATCGGCCCGTCTTTTTCGTTTTGCACCAGGTGTTGCAGCATATCGGCATCCAAACGCATGGTGCGGAATTTGTACATTTTGAATCGACGGCCACAGTGGCCGACGCGCTCCTGTCCAAACAGCGGTTTCCCGCGCGTGGTAATCATGAGCACCACAAGCACTGTCAGTAGAATCGGCGAGAGCACGACTAGAAGCGCGATCGAACCGACGATATCCAAGCATCGTTTGGCGGTCTGATACTCGGCCGTCCGATTGCCGGCTGCCGCCACTACATGATTGACGAAGGACCGCTGCGCCGGCTGCAAGGACGTTGCGCGGCTCCAGATTCGCGGAAAATTTGCTACCGTCGCGCTGAATGTACTTTCTTCGGCCGGACTGAATACCGCGGCGGCAGTGCCCGTTTCGTCTTCCCAAACGGTTCGCAGAATTCTGCCCAGCTTGGTAAACCGCTTCATGCCTTGTAGCTCCGTGTGCCTCGCTTGAACTCAGTGGGTGGCAGTAGCAAAAGGCAAAGAACGTGCCTCGGTAGGTGGCCTATGTTGGGCGGGCAGCCGCGTCGCCATCGCTCGGCGCAAATGCCGTTGACTCTTCAGCTTGCGATTCAACAGAAAGCGCCCGCCAACTTTTGCGATGCGCTACCATCGGTCACCCATGTTGAGCGGCGGCAACGCCGTGTTGCGCTTTGTAAACGTGGCGTCGCGAGTGGCGCGATTTAAGAATGAACCGCCTCAGGCACGCGTGCGCCATTGGCCATTTCCAAGCGACAGTCGACCGCCGATCGGCGTCCAGACTTCGCGCGGCCGTAATCGGCCGATAGACCAACCACCGTCCCCGCCAAAAAGAAGAGCAGCAGATTCACGCCATCGATCATATTTGTGTCGTGAAACATCGCGTTCGGAAGATACGCGCCGATAGCGGCCAACAGCAGCAGGCCGGTTTGTCGCACCCACAGTGGCGACGTTGGGTTGGCCCACAGCAGCCAAGCGTCGCGAATCCACAGCGCCAACATCAAGATGAACAATCCCATGCCTAACAGACCGGTTTCCACCAGCAGCGCCAGAAAAGCATTATGCTGCGTGTAGGGATAGGTCTTCTCCAGCGGCAATTCGCTGGAACGCTCGGCCAAATAGGGCAGGCGTTCGAGATCGTATTGACCATAGCCGCAACCCAGCAGCGGCCGGTCCAGAAACATGTTCCAGGCAACTTTGGCCAGAATCGGGCGCAGCTCGGCCGAATCGGCGGCGGCGGTGGCGTCGAGATTTTCGTCGCGCTTTAAATTCCAAATGCTGTCCCAATTCGTGGCCACCAAAACCAAGGTGGCCGCCATGCCGGCGCTAAACACCGCCCTTCGCCATTGGCGCGGTAACGCCAAACCCAGCACGATCGCCGTGGACAACGCGGCGCCCATCCACACGCTGCGTGTGAGCGTGGAAAAAATGGCCGCAAAGCCGAGTGCCGCAAACGCCACGAGCATCGATTGGCCCAAGCGGCCCAAGCGGGGCCAGAACATCATGGCCGCGGCCAGGCCCGTGACCAGGTAAATTCCCATTGCGGCGGGATGCAGAAACGGTCCGCGCGCGCGGCCGAAAAACTGGTGCTGTGGCAAGGCAATGTACTGGGGGAACACGGCCCACAACTGTCCGCTGCTTTCGGCCAGGGCCGTGGCAATCAGATACAGCTCCAGGATCGTCACACCCGCGAACAGACCGATCACATTGCGTTTATCCATCGGCGATTGCCGCGCGATCCAATACACCACTGCCGGGATCATCCAGTACAAAACCAAATGCGCCACCGGCAGCGAATTCAACTTTTGCCAATCGTGGCCGAGCGTGCTCGCCGTCACCAATCCGAGAAAGGCGAACAACACCCAGTCTTCGCGGCCAAACGGTTTGGGATCGGCCGATCCCAGCAGTCGGCGCGTGCCGTAAGTGACGACTAACAAGACCACGAACAGCCGGTCCACGGTCAGTGGAAAGCCCCCTTGGCTGTGCCAAAAGAAATAACCAAAGCTGGCGGCCACGACGATCATCGCCATGCAGCCAGCCAATAGCGATCCGCGCAGCACAAACCACGTGGTCCACACCAGGCCGCATGCGACGACGATCAGCAGCAGAAAATCCATCGCGTCAAACGTTTCGGCCGGCCGCTGCGGCGAATCAGGCGGTCGCAGCCGCCGGCGCATTGAATGCTATTGAGGTGCTTATTGCCGGTTGGCTTGTAGGTTTGGATTTCGGAATAAAGTGCCGTTCGAACAGGCAATGGAACGTGTATGCCACCGGCAACGAGGCCGCCAGGCATAGCGGCAAAACCATCAGCAGCGTTTCTGCATTGCCGTACACGCCGGCGCGGAAAAACGCGAAACTGATGCCCTTGGCCACCAGCGGATGGCACAAATACACGCTGTAGCTCATGCCCCCTACAAACCGCAAAGGCCGCAGCACGACGGCTTGCTTCAGCTTTTGGTCGTAGGGATACAAGAGCGAGGCCAGCAGCGCAAAACTATACGCCACAAATCGTTCCATATCGTGGTTTGGATAGAACTCCAGCAGATGGCCGGGATTGCGCAGCGAGGCGAGCACGCCCAAAATCAATAGCGCGTGGATCCAGCGAATCTGCCGCGGCGTGGCTTTGTTCACGCGGAAATAGAGCAGAATACCGGCGGCGATTTGAAACCAGCCGCCATCCAACAGCGAGCCTTTTACATCCCAGCCCAGGAACCAGCCGATCGTCTTGCCGATAAAAACGAAAATCGTGACCACCACGGCCGCGGAAAAAATTCTGCCGCCGGCCAACAGCAGTATGAGCGCGGCGATAACGTAAAACTGCTCCTCGTAGCACAGCGTCCAGGTGTTGGGCAGCAAATGTTGCGCGTGGCCGCCGAATACGCAATGCCGCCACGATTCGGTGAGCGTCAGATTTCCCAGCCATTCCCAGCGGCTCATTCCGTCGGGATTGGGCACGGTGAAAATGCCATCGTGAACCGCGCCCGGCCAATGAGCATTGATCGCCAAAATGGCGAGGGCCGAGAGTGCGATGGCGGTCCAATACGGCGGATAAATGCGCCAGAATCGCCGTTTGGCGAATTCGATCACGCCCCCTTTTTTCTGCCGGGCGTGCAGCGTCGCCATGATGCAGTAGCCGCTGATCACGAAGAAAATCGGCACGCCGATCCAGGCCCTCGCGGCCAGCCACATTCCCAGCGAACCTGCGCTATCGACTTTGCCCGATTGGTCGACAAAATAGTGCCGGGCCACCTGCATCGTGGTGTGAAACACCACCAGCATCAGGCAGCACAAGCCGCGCCACATATCGAGCGTTTCGTAGCGCTGCGATTTGGCGGGCCGGGCGGCGGGCGCCGTCGATGACTTCGGCGTGGAGGTTTTCGGTTCGGCGACAGCCGATTCAAGCAATAGCGTGTTCGACACCCTGAAAGCTCCGGGAAAATGAGCGGGAAACTAGCGGCTGGCAACCAGCTTGCCCAGCGCCTGCTTCATCGACAGACGACCGTCAAACACCGGATGTCCGTTGGATTTCCCATTGGAGGCGTACGCGGCTGCGTGCTTTCCGTTGACAATCGGCGGGGCGATTTCGTGTGCACTAATCGCGTCGACATCGTGCGACATGCCCTGCACAGGCACGGTCAGAAACACGATGCCCAGGCCCATGATCAAACCGCCAAACATGCCGCCAAAGATGATGGCGGCCTTTCCCGGACCAACTGGATGATCGCCGGCCACCGGCGAATCGACGACTGCGATCAAGCTGGCGGTCCGTGCCGCAGCTTGGCTGGCGTGGGCTTCGGCCAATTGTTGTTCTGCGGTTTTGAGAATGTCGGAACGTTGATTTCGCTCGTTCACCAGATTGCCGTACTCGGCCCGCATTTCGGCCAAACCAGTGAGTCGACGGCGGGCATCGGCCAGTTGCGTTTCCAGGGCGACGGCACGGTCTTGCGACAACCGCAATTCGACTTGGACACCGCGCACCGCCGAATCGATTTCGGAGCGTACATGGGCGGCGATTTCCTGCTCCGAAATCTTCGCCGCCATGACTTGCGGATGTTCGTCGGTCATGTTGCCGGCCAGTTGTGCGGTTCGCAATTGGGCATCCACCAAGCCGTCTTTCAGCCGACGCAACACCGGCTGAGCCTCCAGCAAGCGATTCGGCGCGGCCGTGAGCGAACCGGTATCGCTTTTCGAGGCGGTCAGCACTTGCAACAATTCTTGATTGGCTTCAACGCTTTGGCGGGCTTCGCGAAGTTCATGCTCCATGTCGCTGATCGAGCGACGCAGCGGGCTATCGCCGCCGTTCAGATCGTTCAACAGTCGCAATTCGCCGAGGTCCGGGCCCACGCGGCCTTCGATGGCGGTGAGCCGCTGGGTGGTGGCATCGAGATCGGCCTTCGCCAGATCGGCGGTTTTCGCCAGTTCTGTTATCAAGCTTTGAGCTTTCAGATCGCGCAAGTCTTGCGAGCGGATTTGCAGTTGTTTGCAAATGGCGGCAGCCAGGGTCACGGCCCGAGCCTTGCTTTCGGCCTCCACGTTCAAATAAAAGACTTCGGTCTTGCCGAATTCGGCGCCTTTGGGCGGGGTTAGTTTCACGCGAGCTTGCAATGCGACAACTTTGGCATTGCTGGGCCACGACACATCGCTGGAATCGGTCGGACCCGGTCCAACTTCCGCCAATGCCGCGGCACAGACCGTGCGGCTGCGGGCCAATTCCAGGATCGTTTCCTGAACGGTTTTCATGTCATCGGGCTGCTGAAACTTTCCGGGGCGAGTGGTGGACGCGCCCATCACTTCATCGCGGACCATCAACGCCTGCGATGCTTCCCACGCGGGGTGGTGAAACACCGCGTAGCCGGCGGCCAGAATCGTGCACACCACGACCGGAATCAGCCATCGCCGCGGATTGCTCCGCAGGATCTGAACCACTTCAGCGGGATTGACGACCGAACCTTGGTGCCGCGACATGGAAAGCGTTTCCTTGAATGAGCCTGCGAAAACGGACTTGTGCGAGCCAAATGAAAGCAAAGTCGATGCCGCCTATTGCGTGGGGGACGGCCTGATGCCTGCAGATTGATCGCAAGCGAAGGCTCGATCAGCACTTGCGCAGCCAGGACCCTCAAGGCGGCCTACCAATGCCCGCAACTCATTTTCCCGGCGAATGTTGACAACAGGCCACAGCGCGTTGACAGGGCAACACAGGTGGCCAAACGGCAACATGCTGACCGCTGCAAGCCGCACGCGCCTCGAAAATCAGCCGGGAAAATCAGGCCGAAATCATTTGCTTCCCAGGCGCTTACGGCGAATGTTTCAGTATTCGGTTAGTGGAGCGGGCGCACCGCATGCGCGCGCGTGAATTCCCTTTTTCTAACTCCTGATTTCTGACCCCTGACTTTTTCCGATGAGCGTCACGCTTCACACCGAGTTTGCATCGCTTGCGCCTTGGTCCGCCATGTGGAATGAGTTTGCGCCGGCGTGCCGTTTCGACGCTGGGAATGGGTCGAAACCTGGTGGCGGCACTACGGGTGCGATGAATCCGGCCGCCCGCGCCGTGGATACCAATTGTTGTTGCTGGCCGTGAGCGCCGACGATGGAAAGTTGCTCGGGGTTGCCCCGTGGTATCGGCTTGCGGGCACTAGCGGCGCGCTTGCCGTTCACTTTCTCGGCGATGGCGAAGTCTGCAGCGATTATCTCAGCGTGTTGTGCGCGCCTGAGCAGGAAGCAGTTGTCGCGGCCGCCCTGGCCGATTGGCTGAGCGCGCCTGCGGCTGAGGAGAGCCATCGCTGGGACCGTCTGGAGCTGGCCGGCGTCGATGCAACCGACGTCCCCTTTGCCCGGTTGCTGGAAAACCTGCAAGCCCGCGGGAACGTGGTTCACCATTGCCCGAGGTTCAACGGTTGGCGCGTGGCACTGCCGGCGACGTGGGACGAGTATCTGATGATTTTATCGAAGCCGCACCGCAATCGTCTGCGGCGCGCTTACCGCAATTATTTCGAAGCGGGCCGCGTGGCAGTCCGCCACGCCCATTCGCCCGAGGAAATCGCGCAAGCGTTTGAGATTTTGATTCAACTGCATCAAGGTCGTTGGAAGCCGCGCGGGCAGCCGGGCTGCTTTGCCTCCCGCACTTTTGAAGCGTTTCATCGCGAAGCGTCGGCGCGACTGATGGGCGTCGGCCGCGCGGCAGTCAATTGGCTGGAACTCGACGGCAGGCCGTTGGCGGCCGAATATCAATTGATCGGCGACGAGATTACGTTCGCCTATCAATCGGGCATCGACACGCAGCGTCTGGACGACAAGCCGGGCCATTTGGCGAACATGGCCTCGCTGCGGCGTGCGATCGAGCAGGGACAACATGCGTACGACTTCCTGCGCGGCGACGAACCGTATAAAGCCCACTGGCGCGCGGAGCCGCGGCCGATGATTTCGGTGCGCGTGGTGCCGGCCCGCACCACCGCCCGCTTGCGCCACAACGCATGGCGAGCCAAACAAAGTTTGAAACAGTGGATCAAGTACGGCATGGCGCTGGCTGGTCAGTGGAAACAACGTCAACCGGCTGTTTCAGAATCTGATTCCTAAACTCTGAGCGTATTATCCGATCATGTCGCTGGCGCTTGCAGATCTGATTCAAGTCGAACAAATCGGCGAAGAAGCCGAATTGGAAGCGCTGCGCGACGACTGGAACCGTCTGGCCGGGAATGTTCCGTTTCGCCGCTTCGAATGGTTGGTCACGTGGTGGCGCCATTATCGGCAGCCGGATTGGAAGCTGTTTGTGATCACGGTGCGCGAGGCCGACGGCGAGCTCATCGGACTGGCCCCTTGGTATTGGAGCCGCTCGCGGCGCGGCGGGCGCGTGCTGCGCTTTTTGGGAAGCGGCGAAGTGTGCAGCGATCACCTGACGCTACTGGCCGCCGAGAAAGCGGAAGCCGCTGTTGCATCGCACGTCGCCGATTGGCTGGCCGGCGAGACCCGGCGCCAATGGGATGTGCTGGAGCTCGTGGGGCTCGACGCCGGCGACGCAACCATCGACTTATTGGCCGACCATCTGGAAGTTCATGGTTACGACATTCACCGCCAGCGCGGCGTGAATTGCTGGCGCGTGGAATTCCCCGACACTTGGGAAGACTACGTGGCCTCGCTTTCCAAGACGCGGCGCGAGCGAGTACATCAATTGCTGCGGCGCAACTTTGATACCGGCCTGGTCACCACCGGCACCGTGGAACATTCCGACGAGCTGGATCATTACTTCCGCCGCCTTGTTGAACTGCACCAAAAGCGCCGAGCCAGCCTGGGCCAGCAAGGCTGCTTCGCTTCGCCACGGTTTACCGCCTTTCACCGCGACGTGATGGCGCAAATGCTTTCGCTGGGTTTGCTGCGATTGTGGTGGACCGATTTGGACGGCCGGCCTGCGGCGATCGAATATGACCTGATCGGGGGCGACACCATTTACTTTTATCAAAGCGGCATCGAGCCGGAATTGGCCGGCGATCGGCCCGGCTGGTTGGGGAGCATCGGCTCGCTGCGCGACGCTCTGCGCCGCGGCTATCGAAATTTTGATTTTCTGCGCGGCGACGAGGCGTACAAATCCTCGTGGCGCGCCACGATGCAGCCTGCGGAAGAAGTGCGCATCGTAGCGCCGCGTTCGATTCCGCGATTCCGCTATGCGGCGTGGAGCGCCGGACAACTGCTGCGCCGCTGGGCAAAACTCGGCCGGCACACCGCGCGGCGTCCGAAACCTGCCAGGCCACGATCGGCGGAGGTGCGCCGATGACCCTGCGACGCACACTGATGGATCACGTGCTGTTGGCCGGCTATTGCGGGCTGACTTCGCCGTATCGCCGCCGGGCGAATCGAGAGCGCCTGCGCAAGCAGCGGCGCCGATTTTGGTGCTGTTCTATCATCGCATCGCGGACGATGCCGCCACGCCTTGGACACATTCGTTCCGTTTGTTTCGACGGCAGATGCGTTGGCTGAAGAAGCATGTCGAGTTGATTTCGCTGGAAGAGGCCCAGTGCCGCATCCGCCGCGGCAAAAACGATCGCATCGCCGCCAGTATCACCTTCGACGACGGCTATGCCGACAACTGCGAGCGGGCTTTGCCGCTGTTAATCGCCGAAAAAATACCGTGCACTTACTTTGTCAGCTTGCGAAACGTGCTGAAGGGGAAGCCGTTTCCGCACGATCTGCGGCGCGGGGCATCGTGCCGGCCAAACACCGTCGCGCAACTTTGCTGGATGGCGCAACAAGGAATCGAAATTGGCGCACACACGCGCACGCACGCCGATTTGGGGCGCATTACCGACGAATGCAAGCTGTACGACGAAGTGGTGGTCGCCGGCGAGGAACTGCAATCGGCCATCGGCTCGCCGGTCCGATACTTTTCGTTCCCCTTCGGTCTGCCGCAGAATCTGAACCGACGCGCTTTCCAGATGGCTTATGAGTACGGCTATGAAGCCGTTTGCTCGGCCTACGGCGATTACAACTTTCCCGGCGACGATCCGTTTCATTTGCGGCGCATCCACGTGGAAAACATGCCGCGATTGCGGAATTGGGGGACGATCGATCCGCGCAAAATCCGGCCGTCGCACACCCTGGGCGATTATCTGCCGACGTCGACTCGCGAACTCGAAAGCACCACCAAAAACGGCGACTAATGTCTACGGTTCTGGAATCTCCGGCTGAAAATGCACCCGAGCTGCGCCAGCCCGCGCTGGAGGCGGTCGATGGTGGGCCGCGCACAGGCTTCCGCACCGATACGCTGGCGCAAAGCGTGATGGTGCTCTTGGTGATGGCGGCGGTGCAGCGGATCGTCGGTTTTGTGCGCGGCGTGCTGGTTTGCCGCTGGCTCGCGCCCGATGAGTTGGGGCAATGGGATATGGCTTTTGGATTTCTCACGCTGGCGGCCCCGCTAACCGTGTTGGGGCTGCCCGGCAGTTTCGGGCGATATGTGGAATACTTTCGTCAGCGCGGTCAACTGCGCACGTTGGTACGCCGCACGGCAATTGCCTGCGCCGTTCTGACGGCGCTTTCGGTCGTCGCAATCAGCTTGTTGCGCACGCAATTTTCGCTCTTGGTCTTTGGCGAGACGGATAAAGCGCAGCTTGTGCTGGTGATGGTGACCTCGCTGGTGGCGGTGATTGCCTTCAATTTTCTGACCGAGCTGCTCAACGCTTTGCGGCTGGCCCGGGTGAATGCGATTGTCCAGTTCTTCAATAGCATGGCATTTGCGGGCTTCAGCATATTGCTGCTTTTGACGTGGCAGCGCGAAGCGGCTTCGCTCGTGACCGCTTACGGACTGTCGTGCCTGGTGCTCATCGGCGGCATGTTGTGGTTTCTAGGACGGCTGTGGCAGGAATTGCCGCCCGATAGAGCTCCATTGCTGCAAGCGGCCAGCGGCGGATTCTGGTCGCGCCTGTTGCCGTTTGCGGCTTGGGTGTGGGTTACCAATTTGCTGTACAACCTGTTCGACGTGGTAGATCGATACATGATCGTGCACACGTCGCGCGTGGCGGATCCGCTGGCCGAGGTCGGCAATTATCACAGCTCGCGCATCGTGCCGCTGTTGTTGGTTTCAATTTCCACGCTGATGGGCACGATGCTCTTGCCGCATTTGAGCCACGATTGGGAACAGGGCAAGCGCGGTGCGGTTTCGGCACGAATGAATCTCGCGCTGAAACTCTTGGGATTGTTGTTGTTCACCGGTTCGATCGCCATCCTTTTGGCGCGGCCGTGGTTGTTCGGCGTGGCCTTCAAGGGAAAATTCGCCGGAGGGTCGGCCGTCTTGCCGTGGACGCTGACCTATTGCATGTGGTTCGGCATGGCCACGATGGCGCAAATGTATTTGTGGTGCGCCGAACGCGCCCGGCTGGGCTGCGCTGCCTTGCTAACGGGCCTGATCACCAACGTCGTGCTGAACACGATTCTGTTGCCGCGATATGGATTGATCGGCGCTGTTTGGGCGACCGGCGCAGCCAACGCCGTGGCGCTGGTGATGATCTATCGCTTCAACATTTGGATGGGCATGAAGCTAGAGCGCTCGGTGCTCTTGGTTTCGTTGTTGCCCTTCACGCTGGGATTCGGTCTGTGGGCAGCGATTGCGGCGCTTGCCGCCGTTGCGCTGGCGGCAATCTTCACCGACCAATTATTCGACGTCGAGGAAAAGCAGCGAGTTACTCGCGCGCTCTTGGGATACAGAAACCGAACTGCATGATCGACATTCAAGACTTTCCTGCGATTCTGCCCCGAGCGGATGCCGCCGACAATCGGCCGCTGCGCGTGATGTTCGTCATCACGTCGATGCACGTCGGCGGGGCTGAGACGCTATTGTGCGATCTGATTCGCCGCATGGACCGCCAACGATTCGCACCAGAATTGTGCTGCCTGAAAGAACGGGGTGAACTGGGCGATCAGCTTGCCAGGGAGATTTTGGTGCATCACGATCTGCTGCGGCGGAAATATGACCTGAGCATTTTGCCGCGGTTGGCGCGGCTGATGCGCGCGCGGCGAACCGACATCGTGGTGACTGTCGGGGCGGGGGACAAAATGTTCTGGGGCCGCCTGGCGGCGCGAACTGCCGGAGTTCCGGTCGTCGTTTCGGCGATCCACTCGACAAGCTGGCCCGATGAAATTACCTGGCTCAACCGCCGACTAACGCCGCTAACCGATTCGTTCGTGGCAGTGGCCCAGCCGCATGCGCAACATTTAGTCGAAACGGAACGGCTGCCCGACGGGCGAGTGTGCGTGATTCCTAACGGCGTCGATACCGAGAAGTATTGCCCGATTGAATCGAATCAAGCGTTGCGTGAGGAGCTGGGAATTCCGCGAAGTGCGCCGCTGGCCGGCATCGTGGCAGTGTTGCGGCCCGAGAAAAATCATGAGATGTTTTTGCGCGCGGCCGCGCAGATACGCAAGGAAGTGCCGGAGGCGCACTTCTTGGTGATCGGCGACGGGACGCGGCGCTGCGAATTGAAAACGCTGTCGGCCCAGCTTGGCCTCGCACAGTGCGTGCACTTCATAGGCAAGCGACCCGACGTGCCGGAATTGCTCAACTTGCTCGATGTGTTCGTGCTCACTTCGCGGATGGAAGCCAACCCGGTTTCGATTCTCGAGGCGCTCTCCTGCGGAAAGCCGGTGGTGGCTACGCGCGTGGGCTCGATTCCGGAAACGGTGATCGACGGGCAGTGCGGCTATCTTGTCGAACCTGACGACGACGCGGAGATGGCGCGCCGTGTGGCCGAGCTGCTCTTAGATCCGGCGCAGGCCAGGCGCTTCGGCGCCGCGGGCCGGCAGCATGTCGTGGAGAACTGGTCGGTGGACCGAATGGTCGCCGGTTACGAAGAGCTGTTGGAATCGCTCTATCGCCGGAAGAAGGCTGTTGGCTAACTCTGAGCAGGCTTAGGCGCCAATTCCACCGCGGCAAACGCGCAGGCTTTGTGCGAACCGTCGCAGAACGGCTTGTTCTTCGACTGCCCGCAGCGGCACAGTGAAACCATCGGTTTGTTCGCCGGCAGCGGGAACGGATTGCCCTCGTGATCCAACAGGGTGAACTCGCCCTCGATCAACATCGGACCATTGGGCGCAAGCGAATAGTGACAGGCATGGAAGTGCGGAGTGTAGAGTTTGGAATTCGGAGTAAGGACGCCGCTGTATCATCGGCGCCGGGCGCGGCCAGTCAACCAGGTGCGCGATTCATCGGCGCCGCTGGGGGCCGCGGCCATTTTGGGCTCCAGAAACTGCACGCTTTCCAACAGCGGCTTGTCCTGGTCTTTGAATTGCTCGACCAGCGGCGCTTCCAAGGTGAACACCACGCTCAGAGCCCTGCCCTGGTGATCGTTCACCAGGTAGTAGCGCCATTGAATTGGCAAGTCCTCGGCGGTGCCAACCGCCACGGCCTGGAGAATTCGCAGGCCGGAATCGGTTCCGCGCTCGCTAGCCTTTTCGAAACGGCCGAATAGCTTGCCCAAGCCGCTTTGCACGTCGGCCTGGAATTTTTCCAATTCCACCGGTTTGTCGATCGCTTTGCTCGCGGGAGCGATATTGCACTGGGCAATTAAATCGCCGCGTTCCACCAGCCGCATGACAACCAGTTCGGGCTCCTCGCGGGTGATGTGCCAGCGGCGATCGTAGAGGATGTGATAACCTTTGGCGTCGGAGCGATACTCCAGCGGCGGCGCTTCGTCGGACTGCGGCAATTTGGCGTCCTTCATCACATCGCCTGCCAAAAGCTTGGAATCCAGCACTGGCGTCAGGGTCATTTTCAATTTCGCCACGACGTCGAGCCCCGGAGCAACGTGCCCGATGCCGCGTTGCTCTTTGATCGCCAGCAGCAAGCTGGTGGGAGCGTGGCGGTCGATATCGACCAGCAGTTTGCCCTTCAATTCCATGTCGCTGGCGACGCCGTTGATCGCTCCGCCCAGCGTTCCGTCGATCGTGATCTCGGCGCTGCCGTCTTTCACTTCGACCAATTGGCAGTCGACTTCGCTGTGTCCGACTGCATCCAGACCCAACAGGCGCGCCAGGGCGTCGGCGGACGGCTTCCATTTCTGGCCTTTGCCGATCGCTTCGGCGGGCAGAATCTCGTCGATCACCGACGTGTTGCCGGGAATGTCGATCAGATCCAACTCTTCGCGCGTCAGCGGCCCGCGCGGCGAGGAAAGATTCACCGAATCCTTACCGGCGGTGGCCACGATCAGGCGGCGATCGTCGCGCAACTGCGGCTTGGTGACTTTATCGGCGACTTTGATCGTCGCCGAGACATCGTCGTAATAGCGGAGCGCCAGGCGGTGATCGACATCGCTGCCGTCGTCGATGCGGTGCTCGTCGTAAGTGAACTGAGCCACCACGCTCATGGGAATCTGTTGCGGCTTCTTATCGACTTCAGTTTTCAGGTAGCCGCCGACCTCGAGATTTGCCGTTACTCGCACCGGCGCCGAAACCAGATGGCCTGCGCGAAGCGTGTACTTTTCCGCGGCTGCCAAGCCAGGGCGGGCGCTGCCAAAAGCGACCAAACACACCGAGGTGAACAAAAGGCGATAAATCCGTACTTCCATGTAACTCTCCAGTCGGTGAGCGGGGTCTAAGTCTCCAGGAAACCGTGCCCCGGTGTCCATGCGACTTGGACTGGACACTTAGCACCTTAGGCACAGGGTTTGCACCCTTGTTTGGTCCCCTTCCAGGAAGCAGAAACGGCAGAGTCGGCGGAAATGCGTCCCCGGGAGGCCTGATATGGGGTTAAATCGACTGCTTGGTGAAGGCTGCATGACAAGCGCGTAAGCTGCCAAAGCGGCTTCGACAAGGGTTTAGGAAGCGTTTTCTGCCGGTTTTTACACGAGCGGCGTGAAAATGGTGTAAGCTTTTAATTGCGCAAGAGATAGGGAGGCAAAGCAGTACCAGCCGAACCGACTTACGGCAAGCTTGTCGTAGTAGGTCGGGGCGGCAACCAATTCAGGTAGACCGTTGGACACCTTGTTTCGTAAAACAGGTAGGAACCTAGGGCGGCGAGTTGGGGTTGGAATATGGAAAGGACGCATTGGGCGGGCCGAAACGGAGATTAACGCTAAACCGAAAAGCTGCAGCAATTTAGGGCAGACAGTGGGAAATTGATACAAGTCGAGAGGTGTTGCGCGGCAGCGGATCGGTTTGGTCAAAAAGATAACAGGCAGATAGCAGCTAGCAAATAAGGAGAAGAGGCGGCCAACGAATGGCCGCGGAAAACTTGGGCGTGCCGGTCGGGCGGTGAAAGCCGCAGGGATTGCCGACAGGCAGCAAGCGAGGAGGCGCCCTCAGTATGAACAGTGCTTATTCACATCCGGTGCTACGACAACTGCGTGACCAGCAGGTGCGGTTCGCTCCGCGCGAAAAGCAGTTGGAACAAGCCAACCGTGCAGAGCGGTTGTTGTCGGAGATCGAACCTGCCGCGTCTACCCGTACGACTACCTATGCTTCCGTATCACTGATTATCGGCCGACATCTTTTGCGAACATGAAACTTACCGGCGAACAAGCCAGCCACGATCTGCGGCTGTTCGTGGAAGATTTGACGGATGCCGCGGCCGTGCCGGCCGACGCCGCGGGCGAGGAAGTGCTGACCGTGGAAGAGATGGCCAAGCGATTCAACGTATCGACCAAGACGATCTCGCGGTGGCGTCAACAGGGGTTGGTAAGCCGCCGGTTTCTGTTCGACGGCCGCAAGCGCCTGGGGTTCTTGCGCAGCTCGGTCGATCGCTTCGTCGGCGAGAACACTGAGCGCGTAAATCGCGGCTCCAACTTCAGCCAGATGTCGGAGACCGAGCGTGATGAGATCATCTCTCGGGCTCGCCGGCTGGCGGCGGCCAACGGTTGCCCGTCGGAAGTGGCTCGTCGGATCGCCAAGAAAATGAATCGCAGCGTGGAAACCATTCGCTACACCTTGAAGCAATTCGAGCAGGATCATCCCGACCTGGCGATTTTCCCGTCCAGCACGGGGCCTTTGTCGGATGAAACCAAGCAGAAGATCTACGAGCAATATCGCCGCGATGTTTCGGCCGACGAACTGGCCAAGCGCTATTGCCGCACGAAAACCAGCATTTATCGGATCATCAACGAAATGCGGGCCACCCGCATTTTGGAATTGCCGCTGGATTACATGTCGAATCCGTATTTCGGCCGTGAAGGCGCGGAAAAGACGATTTTCGGCCCAATGCCCGGCGCCAACTTGCCTGCGGCGAAAAAGGCGCGGCTCCCCTCGGGTTTGCCGCCGTATTTGGCCAGCCTATACGAAGTGCCGCTGTTGACCCGCGAGCAAGAAGTGTACTTGTTCCGCAAGTTCAACTACTTGAAGTTCAAGGCCAATCGGCTGCGCGAGAAGCTCGACCCGACCCACGCTCGCTCCAGCGCGATGGAAGAGATCGAGAACCTGTATGACCAGGCAGTCACGGTGAAGAACCAAATCGTGCGGGCCAACTTGCGGCTGGTGGTTTCGATCGCCAAGCGGCACGTCGGTCCCAGCGACAACTTCTTTGAGCTGGTGAGCGACGGCAACATGTCGCTGATCCGCGCCGTAGAAAAGTTCGACTACGCCCGCGGCAATAAGTTCAGCACGTACGCTTCGTGGGCGATCATGAAGAACTTTGCGCGCACCATTCCCGACGAATTGCGCCGCCGCGATCGTTTCCGCACCAGCCAATCGGAAATGTTTGGCACGACCGCCGATCGCCGCAGCGATCAGTACGGTCAGGAATCGGCCCAATCGCAGCGCGTCGTGCAAATCGGCCACATTCTGGAAAAGCTCGACGAGCGCGAGCAGAAGATCATCATCAGCCGCTTCGGTCTGGACCATGCTCAGGAGCCGCTGACCTTGAAGGAGGTCGGCCAGGAAATGGGCGTGACGAAAGAGCGCGTGCGGCAGATCGAAGCCCGCGCTTTGGCGAAGCTGCGTCAGGCCGCGCACGACGAGAAGATCGAAGTGCCCAGTGGCTAATTTCACCCCTTCCGGCCGCCTGTAGTGAGCTTTGCAGCAAAAGCAGGGCGATTTGGGCGGAATGCATGGCCCGGCGGCGAACTTTGGCGGTCGAAAGACCGTCTTCCCATGCGGGCAAAGCCCGGCCGGCCGCTAGAGCGTATCCCTTTTCAGGGGGCGGCTTTGGCCATGCAAAAAACGCGCCGTGGACGGGATTGCAAGGCTAGGCCAGACTGTTATATTTAGTGGTTTTCATAGCCCCCTCGCAGGCTAGCGTAGCTCAACCGGCAGAGCAGCGGTTTTGTAAACCGCAGGTTGTGGGTTCGAGTCCCTCCGCTAGCTCGTCGCCGTCAGTAAGCTGGTCCGCGAGACGGTAGATCGGAAGAAACCGAGGGGGGTTTCCCGAGCGGTCAAAGGGGCCAGACTGTAAATCTGGTGGCACTGCCTTCAAAGGTTCGAATCCTTTACCCCCCACTGTTTGCCAATGACGAATGACCAAGCACCAATGACCAATATCAGAAGTTTTAAGCGCGACCTCATTGGTCATTGGGATTTGGTCATTGGTCATTCACCCCCTGCGGGTGTAGCTCAATGGTAGAGCAATAGCCTTCCAAGCTGAAGACGAGGGTTCGATTCCCTTCACCCGCTTTAAAGCGTTTGGGATTGAACGGGAACAATTAAACAAAACACAAGTTAACGATAACCACTAACCAACAATCAACCTTACGCACAGCAGTCTGTGACCAGTCGGAAATGTCGGCGCCGCTCCGAGGGAAGCGCACGCTGCTGTAGCTCAGCTGGTAGAGCGCGTCCTTGGTAAGGACGAGGTCATGGGTTCAAGTCCCATCAGCAGCTCTTGAGCACGACCGCTAGAAAATGGAGAAGGGGCGATGGCGTACGGAACATAATTGCGGTCAGCGCCGTTTTTGATCCGAATGAGTACTCGTTTTTCAGACATCACTTTTTAGGACGATTCGTCCGCTCGATTAAATGTAGGGAGAAAGAATGGCTAAGGACACCTTTCAACGCACGAAACCCCACGTCAATGTCGGCACCATCGGCCACATCGATCACGGCAAAACGACGCTCACCGCCGCAATTCTGGCGGTGCAAGGCGCCAAGGGTCTGGCAAGTTTGAAATCGTACGCCGATATCGCCAAGGGCGGCACGGTGCGCGACGAAACCAAAACAGTCACCATCGCCGTCAGCCACGTGGAATACGAGACGGAAAAGCGTCACTATGCCCACATCGACTGCCCAGGCCACGCCGACTTCATCAAGAACATGATCACCGGCGCGGCTCAGATGGACGGCGCCATTCTGGTCGTGTCCGCGGCCGACGGTCCCATGCCGCAAACTCGCGAGCATATCCTGCTGGCGCGCCAGGTCGGCGTGCCCGCGTTGGTCGTGTTCCTGAACAAGATCGACCTGGTGGACGATCCGGAATTGCTGGAATTGGTCGAGCTGGAAATTCGCGAGTTGCTCACCAAGTACGGTTTCCCGGGCGATGAGATCCCCATCATTCGCGGCGCCAGCAAGCCGGCGTACGACAATCCCAAGGATGCCGCCGCCAACAAATGCATCGGCGAGTTGATGGACGCCATCGACAAGTACATTCCCGAACCGGTCCGCCAGATCGACAAGCCCTTCCTGATGGCCGTGGAAGACGTGTTCTCGATCGAAGGCCGCGGCACGGTGGCCACCGGGCGCGTGGAGCGCGGCATCGTGAAGGTCGGCGAGGAAGTGGAAATCGTGGGACTGAGTCCCGACAAGCGCAAGGTCGTTGTGACCGGCGTGGAAATGTTCAACAAGACGCTGGATACCGGACAAGCGGGCGACAACGTCGGTTGCCTGTTGCGCGGCATCAAGCGCGAGGAAATCGAGCGCGGCCAGGTATTGGCCAAGCCCGGTTCCATCACTCCGCACACCAAGTTCGAGTGCGAAGTGTACGTGTTGTCGAAGGAGGAAGGCGGGCGGCATACGCCGTTTTTCAGCGGCTATCGTCCGCAGTTTTACTTCCGCACGACCGATGTCACCGGCTCGGCCACGTTGATGGGTAATGTGGAAATGTGCATGCCGGGCGACAACGCACGATTGAGTGTCGAATTGCAAGTGCCCATCGCCATGGACGACGGCGTGCGTTTCGCCATCCGCGAGGGTGGCCGCACCGTGGGTTCAGGCGTGGTGACGAAGATATTGGCGTAAGAAATTGCAGAATGAGGAGTGCAGGATGCAAATTGATTTTGCATTCTGCATTTTGAATTTTGCATGAGACATTTAGGGGTGTAGCTCAATTGGCAGAGCACTGGTCTCCAAAACCAGCGGTTGGGGGTTCAAGTCCCTTCGCCCCTGCCATGCATGCGGGCCAGTGGGTGAGTAAGTGAGTGCGTGAGTCGGTAAGCGGACGGTCGGCGGAAATTCATGATCCAATTTACTTACTCACCTACTCACTTACTCACCTACGATCGCAAGGATGCAATGGGTGTCAACGATGTCCAATGAGCAAAAAGCGACAGCGACGACCTTTTGGCACGAGCTGTTTCAACTGGGGTTATACAAACGCAGTCAAGGCCGCATTACCCGGCAGGTAACTTTTGCGGCATTGGCGGTGACAATCGCGATCGGTTGTTGGCGGCTTAGCGAAACGAACTTGATGGCGACGTGGGGCAAGTCAATGCAGTATGGGATTCCCTTGGCGGTGTTCGCCCTGGGAATCTGGTTCGTATACCGGCTGGTGAACATAGCGCGGTTTGCAGATTTTCTGATCGCGGTGGAAGCGGAGATGGTGAAGGTTTCCTGGCCCTCGCGGTCGGAGCTGATTCGAAGTTCGACGGTTGTGATTGTGACTATATTCGGCCTGGCCTTCGTGTTGGCGCTCTACGACTTTTTTTGGAATTGGCTGTTGAACAATTTGCTGAGAATCAAGGGTTGATTCTGGAGATATCGGCGTGAACGACGAGTGGGAAAATCCGACGCCCCCCGATGCTGCCGCAAGCGGCCCGGGTGAGAGTGCGCCTCAGCAAGGCCAGCCGCTTCCGCCGGACGACACGGCCCCGCCGGATGTGGTCGCCGAGAGCCAGCCTGGCGGTCCAGCCAGTCGAACTCCTGACACCACCGGCGGTCCGGAAATCGAAGCTTCCGAGTCGCACGCACCGCCGCAGCCCGAAGCGGAAGTGGAACCCGAGCACGAGCCGCAAGGCATCGCGGTGGCCGTCGAGGAATCGGATCGGCCGATCAAGAAAGATTGGTATATCCTCAAGGTGCAAAGCAACCGCGAAGATTCGATCCGCGAAGGTCTGTTGCGCCGGGTGCAAATGGCCGGGTTGGACAAGTACTTTGGCGACATCATCGTGCCAATTGAAACCGTCACGGAATTCAAAGGCGGCAAGAAGAAGGTCGTCAAGCGAAAGCTGTATCCCGGTTATCTGGTCGTCCACATGGAGATCAACGACGATACGTGGTACCTGGTGCGGGAGACGCCGGGGATCGGTGATTTTACCGGCTCGATCGGCCGCCCGTCGCCGATGTCGCCGACCGACATCGCCAAGATCATCTCCAAGACGGAAGAGAAACCCGACGAAGCGCCGCGGTTGAACATCCGCGTGAAGAAAGGCGATCACGTCAAAATTAACGAAGGCACGTTCGAGAATTTCGAAGGCGAGGTGGACAGCATCAACGAGGCCAGCGGCCGCGTGATTGTGTTCATCAACATTTTCGGCCGGCCCACGCAAGTCGAATTAGAACACTGGCAAATCGAACCCGTATAAAGCGATCATGGCAAAGCAGCTCGTAGGAACCGCGAAATTTCAAGTGCCCGGCGGCCAGGCCACCCCTGCCCCGCCTGTGGGCACTTCGTTGGGTAAGTTCGGCATCAACCTGGGTCAGTTCGTGCAGCAATTCAACGAACGAACCCGTGAGGCCGGCGGCATGCCCATTCCGGTGATCGTGAATGTATACAGCGATCGCAGCTTCGACTTTACGTGCAAAAGCCCTCCGGCGGCAGCGCTGTTGAAGCAGGCGGTCGGCATCGCCAAAGGCTCCGGCGTGCCCAACAAAGAGAAGGTCGGCAAGGTAACCAAGGCCCAGCTCGACAAAATCGTGCAGTTGAAGGGAGCCGACCTAAACGCCTCCGATCCCGACCATGCCCGCCGCCTGATTGAAGGCACCGCGCGCAGCATGGGAATCGACGTAGAAGGGTAAACCAGAACAATGCCGACACTGACCAAAAAATTCAAAGCGATGCAGGAGAAGCTGCCCAAGGAAGGCACCGCGCTTCCGGTGGATCAGGCCGTAAAAATCCTCAAGCAATTCAACACCCGCAAGTTCGATCAAACGGTCGAGCTGTCGATCCGCTTGGGCATCGATCCAAAGCAGGCCGATCAACTGGTGCGCGGCTCGATCGTGTTGCCGCACGGCATCGGCAAGTCGAAGCGCGTGGTGGTGTTTGCCAAGGGGGATAAAGCGGAAGAAGCCAAGGGCGCCGGAGCCGACGAGGTGGGCGCGGAAGATTTGGCCAACAAGATCAAAGGTGGCTGGGCCGATTTCGACGCCTGTATTGCCGCGCCCGATATGATGGGATTGGTGGGACCGCTGGGCAAAGTCTTGGGACCACGCGGTTTGATGCCCTCCCCTCGCGCCGGCACGGTGACGCCCGACGTGGCCAAAACCGTCAAAGAATACAAGGCCGGCAAAGTTGAGTTCCGCAACGACCCGACGGGCATTGTGCACGCGGTGGTCGGGAAGCTGGGCTTCGACGAAAACAAACTGGCCGAAAACATTCGCTCGTTCATCGATCACATCCAGCACTTGAAGCCGACCAGCGTGAAGGGTGTGTACGTGAAAAGCATTACCGTCAGCGGCGCCATGACGCCTGGAATCAAACTCGCCGTATAACCGCACGGCTCCCGGTCATTGACCGGGGGCTAAATACACATGAGCAAATACCTGAAAGACCTGCTGACCCGCGATTTGAAAAACCAGCTTAACGGCGTGGGTGAAGCGCTGGTGGTCGATGTCATCGGACTCGACGCCATCCACACCTCCAAGCTGCGCAGCGAGCTGCGGAAGAAAAATATCAAGCTGGAAGTCGTGAAGAACAGCCTGGCCTTGCGAGCCACCGAAGGCACGCCGCTGGCCAAGGCCTTTGAAGGCGTGGAAGGCACGATGGCGATCGTGTGGGGCAGCGACGATTTCGTGTCGCTCACCAAGGAGATAGTCAAGCTTTCCGAAGCCAAGGAATTCGAAGGCTTTAAGGCCAAAGGTGGCGCGATGGATGGCGCCAGCCTGTCGCCGGTAGAAATCAAATCCATCAGCAAATGGCCTTCGCGGCTGGAACAATTGTCGATCTTGGTCGGTCAGATATTGGGACCGGGCTCGAAGTTGGCTGCGCAATTGGGCGGCGCAGGCGGGGCTTTGGTCAGTCAGGTAAAAACCCATGCAGAGAATTTGGAAAAGTCCGGCGGTGGCGATGCGCCTGCGGCAGGCGGGGGCGACGCGCCAGCCGCGGAAGCCGCTGCGGCCACAACGTAAACGACCCTATTTAGCCCCGGGTCAATGACCCGGGGGAGCACCGATAACGTAAGACCCCTCGAGAGAAAGGAAGTTTGTTCCCATGGCGACTGCTGAAGCCACCAAAGAGTTTTCCGCACCGACAAAAGAACTGGGCGACAAGATCGTCGCCTTGAACTTGAAACAAGCCAAGGAGCTGAGCGATTACCTGGAAGAAGTGCACGGCATCAAGGCGGCCGCCGGTGGCGCCGTGATGATGGCCGCTCCAGGCGGCGGCGCCGCCGCGCCAGCCGCTGAGGCCAAAACCGAGTTCGACGTCGTGCTCGACGGCTTCGATGCCGCCAAGAAAATTGGCGTCATCAAGGTCATCCGAGCCCTGACGAGCCTCGGCCTCAAAGAAGCCAAGGATTTGGTGGAAGGCGCGCCCAGCAAGGTGAAGGAAGGCGTGTCGAAGGAAGATGCCGACAAGGCCAAAAAGGAGTTGGAGGAAGCCGGAGCGAAGGTGTCGATCAAGTAGGTTTGTGCCCGATCTGACCGGTTCGCGACGGTATCGACTGTTGCACCGGCTGCTCTGCACGCGATAGGCGGTAGCAGCGGCCGTTGCGTCTTGCAAGTTTTTGCTTTTTTGGCAATCGCTTGGGTGATCGCCGCACGACACGGCATTTGCGTGTTGCGATATTCATCCAGTTCGATTTTCGAAATTTGCCCGATCTGATCGCGGCGGTGTGAGCATCCGCTGCTTTCACGATTTTCACAGGAGTTACTCGTTTTATGGCGACTTCAGCCCAACGGCGCATCACCCCCAAAGAAATTCGTCGTTTCGGCAGCGGCCGGGAATTGTTTCCCATTCCCGACCTCACGCAAATCCAAACTCGCAGCTACGAACGCTTCCTGCAGTACGACGTGCCGGCCAGCAAGCGCAAGGATCAAGGCATCGAGGGAGTGCTGCGCGAGATTTTCCCGATCGAAAGCTACGACAAGAATCTGAAGCTGGAGTATCTGCGCTACGAGTTGGGCAAGCCTCGCTACGAACCGCATGAATGCCGCCAATTGCGGCTGACCTACGGCCGACCGTTCCGCGTTTGGCTGCGGCTCACCAAGCAGGAGCCGATCGAGGAAGAAGTGTACCTGGGCGACATTCCCATCATGCTCGGCGGCGGCGAGTTCATCATCAACGGCGCCGAACGTGTGGTCGTCAGCCAGTTGCACCGCAGCCCCGGCGTTGATTTCGTCACGGACACCGACACCGCTGAGCGCAAGATGTTCAGCGCCCGAGTGATTCCCGAGCGCGGCAGTTGGATCGAATTGAACATCTCCAAGAAAGACACGCTACAGGTGCGCATCGACCAAAGCGGCAAATTCTCCGCGATGACGCTGTTGCGGGCGATGGACCCAAAATACAGCCAGGATGCCGATCTGCTGCGCGTGTTCTACGAAACCACGACGGAGAAAGTGGTCGATGGCCGCAGCGTTCACAAGATCGAGGGCAAAATCGCGGTCAACGACATCGTCTATCCGCACAACAGCGACAAGGCGGGCGAGATTCTGGTCGAGGCCGGGCACAAGATCACCAAGAATCTGGCGGAACTGATCTGCACCTCCGGCCTGCATTCCGTGGAAGTGACCAGCGACGCGAAGACACCGCTGGTGCTCAACAGCCTGGAAGAAGATGCCACCGGCAGCCACGAAGAAGCTCTACTGCGAATTTATCAGCGGTTGCGTCCGGGCAATCCGCCGCAGTTGGAAAAGGCCAAAGCGCTGTTCCACGAAAAGTTCTACGACACCAATCGTTATCGCTTGGGCCGAGTCGGCCGATTCCGCATCAATCGCAAGTTGAATTTGAACGTGCCCGAAAGCGAAATGACGCTGCGGCCCGAGGATCTGATCAGCTCCATCAAGTACGTGATCAAGCTGAACGAAGGCGATCCCGCATATGAGGTGGACGACATCGATCACTTGGGCAACCGCCGCCTGCGCACGATTGACGAACTGGCTGCCGACGAATTGCGCAAAGGCTTCCTCAAGCTTCGCCGCACGGTGCAGGAGCGGATGAGCTTGAAGGACCTGGAAGACATGACGCCCCGCACGCTGATCAATCCCAAGAGCATTTCGGCGGCGATTGAGTATTTCTTCGGCCGCGGCGAGCTGTCGCAGGTGGTCGATCAAACCAATCCGCTTTCGATGCTTACGCACGAACGGCGTCTCTCTGCGTTGGGTCCCGGTGGTTTGAACCGTAAGCGGGCCGGCTTCGAAGTGCGCGACGTGCACATTTCACACTACGGCCGCATTTGTCCCATCGAAACGCCTGAAGGCACGAACATCGGTTTGATTTCGAGCCTGGGCATTTTCGCCGGCGTGGACGAGTACGGCTTCCTGGTGACGCCGTATCGCAAAGTGCACAAAGGAAAATTGACTGATGACGTGCAGTGGCTTCGCGCCGATCAGGAAATGGACGCTTACCTGGCGCCCGCCGATGCACCGGTCACGAATAGCCACCTGCAAGGCGACAACATCATCGCCCGGTATCGCAGCGATTTCGAAATGGTGCCGATCGACAAGGTGCAATATATCGACGTAGCGCCCAGCCAGATGGTCGGCGTTTCGGCCGGTTTGATCCCCTTCTTGGAGCATGACGACGCCAACCGCGCCTTGATGGGTTCCAACATGCAGCGCCAGGCGGTGCCGCTGTTGGTGACCGAGCCGCCCTTGGTGGGCACCGGAATGGAAACCGATGTGGCTGTCAACTCCAGCATGATGATGCGGGCTCCGAAGAAGGGGACCGTGACATATCTTGATGCCGACAAGATCGTGATCGGCAACGATGTGTATCCTTTGACGAAGTTCAAAGGCCTGAACGAGCGGACTTGCCAGAATCAAAAGCCAATTGTTCAAGTCGGCGACAAAGTGGAAAAGGGCACGCCCATCGCCGACGGCGCCGCCACGTTCAACGGCGAATTGGCGCTGGGCCGCAATGTGCTCGTCGGCTTCATGGCCTGGGATGGCTTCAACTTTGAGGATGCCATCATCATCAGCGAAGAGCTGGTGCAGAATGACGTGTACACCTCGCTGCACATCGAGGAATTCGACATCGAAATTCGCGAGACGAAGCTGGGCCGCGAGGAGTTCACTCGCGACATTCCCAATGTCAGCGAAAAGGCTCTGCGCAATCTCGATGAAACCGGCATCGTGCGGGTGGGCACCTACGTTCGACCCGGCGATATTCTGGTCGGCAAAGTTTCGCCCAAGAGCAAAACCGAGCTGACGCCGGAAGAAAAACTGTTGCATGCCATTTTCGGACGGGCCGGCGAAGACGTGAAAAACGATTCGCTGGAAGTTCCCTCCGGCGTGGAAGGCATCGTGATTCACACCGAGAAGTTCTCTCGCCGCATGAGCCTTTCAGAAGACGAACGCAAGAAGTTCGAAAAAGACCTGAAAACGGCCGAAACCGAAGGCAACGCGAAAATCGCCGAAGCCTTCACTGCGATGGCGGGTGAATTGGAAACTATCCTTCGCCGACCGCTCACCGACGCCGAAGGCACGCCGCTGGTGCGCGATCAGGAGCCCAAGTTCATTGCCGAACAGGCGCGGATTTTCAAAATCGACTCGCTCGACATCCGCAGCCCGGAGCGTCGCGCCGAGGTGGAGCATGCCTACAAAGAGCATTGGGAAAATGTTGAGGCGGCCATCGACGAAAGCGATCGCAAGCTGAACAGCATGAAGCGCGGCGACGAACTGCGCAGCGGCGTGCTGCAAATGGTCAAGGTTTACATCGCCGCCAAGCGGGTGATCTCCGTGGGAGACAAGATGGCCGGCCGTCACGGTAACAAGGGCGTGATCGCCAAGATCTTGCCCCAGGAAGATATGCCGTTTTTGGCCGACGGCACGCCGGTGCAAATCTTGCTGAATCCGTTGGGCGTTCCCAGCCGTATGAATGTCGGCCAGATTCTGGAAACCCATTTGGGCTGGGCGGCCGCACAGCTAGGCTTCCGCGCCATCACGCCCGTGTTCGACGGCGCCAGCGAGGAAGAAATCAATGCCTCGCTGGAGAAAGCCGGCTTGCCCAAGCACGGCAAGGCGCAATTGTACGACGGCCGCACCGGCGAACCGATGGAGCAGGAAACCACGGTGGGGTACATCTACATGATGAAGCTGCACCACCTAGTCGACGACAAAGTGCACGCCCGCAGCACGGGCCCCTATTCGCTCATCACGCAGCAGCCGTTGGGCGGCAAGGCGCGCTTCGGCGGTCAGCGATTCGGCGAAATGGAAGTGTGGGCGCTGGAAGCCTACGGAGCGGCTTACATTCTGCAGGAGCTCTTGACCGTGAAGAGCGACGACGTGGAAGGCCGCACCAAGATTTACGAAGCCATGGTCAAGGGAGAGAACACGCTGGAAGCCGGCACACCGGCCAGCTTCGACGTCTTGACCAATGAAATCCGCGGCCTCGCACTGAATATGCAGTTAGAGAAGCGAAGGATTTAGCGTGTCCAGTTGATTTGACCCAGTTCCTAGAATTGATAATTGCCCTCACCATAAACCAATAAATCTAATGCGGAAGTTGGACCCAACTTCCAATTTCTCCCGTAACAGGAGCTCCTATGAGCATCGGCGAAACCTCCTACGATCGGATTAACGATTATTCGGCGGTCAAGATCAGCCTGGCCCGCCCGCACGACATCCGCAGTTGGTCGTTTGGAGAAGTGAAGAAGCCGGAAACGATCAACTACCGTACCTATCGTCCGGAGCGCGACGGCTTGTTCTGCGAGCGCATCTTTGGACCGGAAAAGGATTGGGAATGCGCCTGCGGCAAGTACCGCGGCATGAAGTACAAGGGCATGATCTGCGATCGCTGCGGCGTGAAGGTCACGCACAGCCGCGTGCGCCGCAAGCGAATGGGGCACATCGAGCTGGCGGCCCCTGTGGTGCACATTTGGTTCTTCAAGGCCATGCCGAGCCGCTTGGGCAACTTGTTGGACATGAAAACCACGAGCCTGGAAAAAGTGATTTACTTCCAGGATTACGTAGTGACCGATCCCAAAGACACGCCGCTGAAGAAGCAGCAACTGCTCACAGAAGAAGAATTTCGCCAAGCCCGCGAGCAGTACGGCGAAGGCACGTTCGATGCCGAAATGGGCGCCGAAGCGGTGCGCAAGCTATTGGTCGGCATGGATCTTGTCGAGCTCTCCAAAACACTCCGCGAAGAGTTGAACACCACCAACTCCAAGCAGAAGAAGAAGGACCTGATCAACCGGCTGAAGATCGTGGAAGCCATCCGCGATTCGGATAACAAGCCGGAGTGGATGGTGCTGGATGTCATCCCGGTCATCCCGCCCGATTTGCGCCCTTGGTGCTATTGGATAGCGGCAACTTCGCCACCAGCGACCTGAACGACCTGTATCGCCGCATCATCAACCGCAATAACCGCTTGAAAAAGCTGGTCGATCTGAACGCCCCGGAAGTGATCATCCGCAATGAAAAACGCATGCTGCAGCAATCGGTCGACGCCCTGTTCGACAACAACCGCTGCAAGCGCCCCGTGCTGGGCTCCAGCAACAGGCCGCTCAAATCGCTGACCGACATGATCAAGGGCAAGCAGGGTCGGTTCCGCGAAAACCTGCTCGGCAAGCGCGTCGATTACTCGGCCCGCAGCGTGATCGTGGTGGGCCCCAACCTCAGGCTGCATCAATGCGGCTTGCCGAAGAAGATCGCGCTGGAATTGTTCCAGCCGTTCATCATCCGCCGGCTCAAGGAATTGGGCCATGCCGACACGATCAAATCGGCCAAGAAGATGCTGGAACGTAAGGATGCCGAGGTGTGGGATATCCTCGAAGAAGTGATTCGCAATCACCCGGTACTCTTGAATCGTGCTCCCACGCTGCACCGCATGGGCATCCAGGCCTTCGAGCCGGTGCTGGTCGAAGGCAATGCCATCAAGCTGCATCCGCTGGTGTGCAAAGGTTTCAACGCCGACTTCGACGGCGACCAGATGGCCGTCCATCTGCCTCTTTCCATCGAAGCACAAGTTGAAGCCCACACGCTGATGATGTCGGTGCACAACATCTTCAGTCCGGCCAACGGCAACCCGATCATTAGCCCGTCGCAGGACGTGGTGATGGGTTGCTACTACTTGACCGTCACGCTGCCGGAGCAAAGGGGCGAGGGAATGGTTTTCTCGTCGTTAAACGAGGTGGGATTCGCCTACGCTCTGCGCAAGATCGCTACCCACGCCCGCATCAAAGTCAAATTAGCGCCGAATCGCCGTCTGAAGGCCGACGAGGAAACTCCCACGCAGCCCGGCGCCATTATCGACACCACGGTAGGCCGCGTGCTGTTCAACAGCATCCTTCCCAACGGCATGCCCTTCTATAACCATCCCATGCGCTCCAGCGATCTGGCGAAAGTGATTTCCGATTGCTACCAGATTTTGGGCCGCCGCGCCACCATCGATTTGTTGGACGAACTGAACCGCCTGGGCTTCCGTGAAAGCACCCGCAGCGGTTTGTCGTTCGGCACCGACGATTTGATTACGCCTTCCGCGAAGCCCCGCATCATCGGCGAGGCCGAGAAGGAAGTTGTCAAACGCAACAAGCTGTATCAACGCGGCATCATTACCGAAGGCGAGCGCTACAACCAGGTGCTCGACGTGTGGACGCATGCTCGCGAACGCATCACCACCGAAATGATGAGCCGCGTTGGAAACTGACACCCGCTGGGACGGTTACGTGAATCCAATCTTTCTCATGGCGCACTCCGGCGCCCGCGGCGGCGTCGAACAAATTCGCCAGTTGGCCGGCATGCGCGGCTTGATGGCCAAACCCTCGGGCAAAATCATCGAAACGCCGATTAAGGCCAACTTCCGCGAAGGGCTGACGGTGCTGGAATATTTCAGCTCGACGCACGGTGCCCGAAAGGGCTTGGCCGACACGGCTTTGAAAACGGCCGACTCGGGTTACCTGACGCGTAAGCTGGCCGACGTGGCTCAAAACGTGGTCATCACGATGGAAGATTGCGGCACGACGCAAGGCATCACCAAGGGAGTCATCTATCGCGGTGAAAAGGTGGAAGTCAGCCTGGCCGATTCAATTCGTGGCCGCGTCAGCCGCCAGAACATCGTCAATCCGATCACCGACGAAACGGTGGTGAAGGAAAACGAGGTAATTACTACGACCGTCGCCCGCCGTATCGAGCAACTCGGTCTGGAGCGTATCCAGGTGCGCAGTGCGCTCACCTGCGACGCCCCGCTGGGCATCTGCCGCTTGTGCTACGGCATGGATTTGTCCACCGGTTCGCTGGTGGAAGAGGGCATGGCTGTGGGCATCATCGGAGCCCAATCGATCGGCGAGCCCGGTACGCAGCTTACCATGCGGACCTTCCACATCGGCGGCGTCGGTCAGCGAGCCATCGAGGAGAAAGATTACAAATCCAAGAAGGCCGGCACGGTGCAGTTCACTCGGCTCAAAGTCGTCCGCAACGACGCCGGCGAGCAAGTGGTCCTCACCCGCAACGGCGAGCTGGTCATTCTTGATCCGAAGGGGCGCGAGCTGGAAAAATACGAAGTTCCCGCCGGTGCGATTCTTCGCATCGAGGAGAATCAGGAAGTCAAACCTGGCCAGATCCTTTGCGAATGGGACCCGCACAGTATTCCCATTCTGGCCGAAGTCACCGGCAAAGTGCGCTACGAAGATGTGATCGAAGGCGAAACGATGCGCATCGAGAAGGACCCCAGCGGCCACGTCCGCCGAATGGTGATGGAACACAAGGGCGATTTGCACCCGCAGGTCGTGCTGGAAGACGAGAGCGGCAAGATTCTCGATTTCTATTACCTGCCCGAGAAGGCCTACATCGAAGTGAACGAAGGACAAATGTCGTCGGCCGGCACCCTGTTGGCCAAAACGCCGCGTGAAGTTTCCGGTACGCAGGACATCACCGGCGGTCTGCCCCGAGTTACGGAAATTTTCGAGGCTCGCAAGCCGAAGGATCCGGCGGTGATCGCCGAAATCGACGGCACAGTCGAAATTCTCGGTGAAAAACGGCGCGGCAAGCGAACGATCATCGTCCGCAGCGAAAGCGGCATCGAGCGCGAACACCTGGTCGGCCACGGCAAGCACTTGCGAGTGCACTCCGGCGACTTTGTGCGTGCCGGCGAAGCGCTCGTGGATGGCCCACTGGTGCCGCACGACATTCTTCGCATCTCCGGCGAGGAAGCCGTGCAGCAATACCTGGTCCGCGAAATCCAGAACGTGTACCGCAGCCAGCGCGTGGATATCGACGACAAGCACATCGAAATTATCGTCTCGCAAATGCTGCGCAAAGTACGGATTGAAAGCGTCGGCGATACCGGCCTGCTGCCTGGCAGCGTGATGGATAAGTTCGAATTCCGTAAGGTGAACCAGAACCTGGCCGGTTGCACGAAGATCACGGAAAAGGGCGATACGGAGTTCGAGCCCGGGGCCATCGTTCCCAAGGATGCCTTGGAGCAGGTGAATGCCCAGACCGAAGGACTTGGCGGCGCCCCGGCCAAGGGCACCAAACCCAAACCCGCCACGGCCAGCACCCAACTGTTGGGAATCACCAAGGCGGCGGTGCAATCGTCCAGCTTCATCTCCGCGGCCAGCTTCCAGGAAACCACGAAGGTGCTTACGGAAGCCGCGCTGGCGGGCAAGATGGACAAGCTCGTCGGCTTGAAAGAAAATGTGATCCTTGGCCACTTGATCCCCGCCGGCACCGGCTTTGGCACTTACCAGCAATCGGAAGTGCGCATCCGCCGCGAGGCGTTGGAAGCCTTGGCAGCGCAGAAGGAACAGGTGCTCACCCGCGCCTTCCCACTTTTGGAAACAGCCGACGAAGGCAACGGCGCGGCGAAAGCGGCTGCCCCAACGGCCTCGGCCACTGCCACGGCGGAACCAGCTCCTGCCGCAACGCCCGGCGGCTTGGATGCATTGCTTGGCGGCGATGGCGAAGGCGAGGGTGGGGAGTCGGCATAGCAAAGTTCACGTCTGCCAGCGAAGGATCGCAGCCGCGCAAGCGTCGGGCCACGGCTGGGTTAGCGCAATTCCTTGACACCCCCTCTTGCCCTATTTATCATCGAATAATGGTTGCGCTATCGCTGCGCAAGCCCTTTTCTGGTCGCAGGATGCGCTAACTCTGCCGGAACAGAGGTCGCCAGCCGCCCATGCCTGTTCTTCCAATCGTCCTCGGACTGATTCTGTTGGGCGGAATTGTGGCCATCGTCCTCGGCCGCGAAACCTGGCGTTGGTACAACATCACGCTGGTCACGCTGATCATGCTGCTGTCGGTGGTGTGGTTCTACCTGGCCGCCCGCACGCTCAAAATGCAGCAGAACTGGCGGACTGAGGTCGCACAGTACGAGAAAGACATCCGCGATCTGACGAAGCAGAACGAATTGTTGATTCGCGGAAATCAGGAAGCGGAGCCCCCGACTCCCAGCCTCGCTCAGTTGCAGCAGTCGGTGGATAATATGCTGCAAAACCGCGGCCGCCGGTGGGATAAGGTAGCCCGAAAATCCGTTTCGCCGACCGGGGTGATTGTCGCGACCGTGGCTCAGCCCGATCCACACGGCATCGAGGCAAAAACCATCCTGTATGTATTCGACGACGCGTCTGCCAAGGAAAGCGGTCAGTTTCTCGGCATATTCGAGGCTACGGCCGTTGCCGGCCAGCAAGTTACTTTGACGCCAGTTGCCACTTTGCGGCCCACGCAGTTGCAGCGGCTAAACGCCAAACGCAATGGCAGCTGACTTTGTACGACGTGATGCCCGCCGACAGCCATGAAGCATTCGCCGAGCTGGACGAAGCTGCTCGCACGGCGGTCTTTCCTTCCAGTGTGCCCGCCGCCGTGAAACAGGAATATGTGAAAGATCAAAATCCTCCGGCGGCCGACGAGAAGCAAACCGACCGCATCTGGCGGCGTGTGAAAGCGCTCAAGGAATTCGACGTGACGCGCGGCTCGGGCAAAGACAAGGAAACGCAGCACGTGACCCAAGGCACTGAATTGGTGCTGGATCCCAAAAGCGCGCAGGAGCGCATCGCCGCGGGGGACGTGGAGCCGGTGGCGGAGAACGACAAAGTCTACATGCGGCCGCTGCGCGATTACGTTCGCCTCTATCGCGATTTCAATCAGCAAATCGACGGGCTGCTCCGGACCACAGCGGAAGTGAACGATCAGTTGTCAACCGTCGCATTAGCTCAGCAAAAGGCGGAAAAAGACATCGCCTATAGAAAAGCTGAAATTGCCGCCTTGAACCAGGATCTGGAACGATTCCGCGGTGAACTGGACATGATGCGCAAGCACGTAACGGCGCTCGAAAAACGGGTCGGCGAGGTTGACCAGGCACGCCGGCAAATGTTCGCCTCCAACCAGCAGCTTGAATCGCAACTGTCGATGCTGGTGCATCGCGCCGCCGACGAAATCAACCGCCGAGTAATCTCGCAAGTCAACGCGAAAGAAGCCGGCGCTGTCCCGGCCAGTCCCCCGAACTGATTTCGACTGGGTTTTTCTTACGCTGATCTCATCTGCCGCCGGCATACCTCCGGAACTCCGCCTCGCCCAGGAACACCGCCTCGCGCACCAACTGGAACATTAGCGGTGTGCGCGGCCAGCCGAAGGCCGCTAACAGGCGATCGAGCTGTTCGTTGGGACAGGCGCCCTTCAAATCGGCAAACAGCAGCCGGCCGTCGCGGTCGAACAGGTTGCCTTCGACGTGCCAGCGCGGCTCAGATTGCGCGCTTGTCCACACGAACGATCCGTCCGGCTCGAAATACATTCGCTGCAATTGCGCAGCGCGGCGCCGGCTTCTTCAAAACTCAAGCCAAACGGCGTCGCCAAAGCCTCGTGCGGCGCGTTCAGCGTCCGAACGCAGCCCGCGGGCAGTTCGACCTCAGGTCCTTCGCGGATCTCCGGAGAGCGAACGTGCACCGTGGCATGAAATGTGAGCACGAGATAAAGCAGAAGGCAAAAGGCAGAAGGCAGAAATAATTGGCGACCCCCTACTGATTCTAACGTCTTCCGCCTTCCGCCTTCTGCATTCTGCTTTCTGCTTTCTGCCTTCATCATTCCGTCGCATCCGCCAGCCACTTCAGGTATTTTTCGCTGCCATTGAGCACCGGCAAGGCCAGTATCTCGGGCACCTCGTAGAGATGCAACTTGTGAATGGCCTGCTCCACGGCCTTGTAATGTGATTGCCGGGTTTTGATCCAGCATTGCCATTCCGTGGCGGTTTCGATCTTACCTTCCCAGCGATAGAGGCTTTCGATGGGCCCCACGATTTGCACGCAGCCCGCCAGACGCTGCTGGACCAACGCGTCGGCGATCCGCCGGGCATCGGCTTGGGAGGAAATCGTCGTAACGACCTGAATGAATTCCTGCATCATTCTGGCCCACCAAGCACTTTGATTAGTCGCGCCGACCGCTGAATCGGACAATCAAGTACAACAGCGTCAAAATCGCCTGCAGCGTGGCCGCGACGTAAGTCCATGCCGCGGCGTTGAGCACGCTGTTCACGTACGTCATCTGATCCGCCGGAACAATGCCCAGTTCGACCAATTCCACTTTGGCCCGGGAACTGGCGTCGAACTCCACGGGCAGGTTCACCACTTGGAAAAACACAACAGCGCCAAACAGGAAGATGCCTGCCAAAACCAAGGGCTTCAGGGCAAAAATCGCGCCCAGAATGATCAGCCAGATGCTGATATTGCTGCCGAAGCCAGCCACGGGCACCACGGCATTGCGCACGACCAGCGGTGCGTAGTGCTTGGAGTCTTGTAAGGCGTGCCCTGATTCATGGGCTGCAATGCCCACTGCCGCCAGCGTGCGGCCTTGATACACCGCAGGACTAAGATGCAGCGTTTTGTCGCGCGGGTCGTAATGATCCGTAAGCTCGCCCTGCACCATGTCGATGCTCACGCTTTGCAAGCCCGCCTGATCGAGAATGTGCCGTGCGGCTGCCGCACCGCTTAAAGGCGCCGGTTGCTGCTGAGCTGCGGCGTAGGCCGATTTGACCCGAATCTGGGCCCACAGGGCCAACAAAATGGCCGGAGCGATAAATGCGAAATAAATTGGATCGAAAAACATATCCGTCCTCTCTCTAAACCGACACATCAGTCGTTGCCAATTGCACCACAACTAGCAACGAACGATGGCAGGTCTTTTGTATTACTACGCGGCCGCAATGCCAATGGTGCGTTGTGCCGCGGGTCGCCAATTCTCCACAACTTGCATGATGTAAAAGACTTGCGATTGTAACGACCGGCGACAATTGCGGTCACTCTCGGTTCCTAAGGAGTTATTCGGCTTGTAAGCATAATTCTAGGCCTGCGCCCCGATCGCGGAAGAATTTTCGGCCGGGTCGAAACGCTTGTTACGAGTGCCAGTGACAGCCGTTTTTTTTGCGACTTTGCCCCTTTGCCCGGTCGAATGGTTGTAGAGAAACCCCTTGCGCCATAAGCTCAAAGTTCGCCATCCAAGCTGTTTCGAATCCCACCCCCTACTCCCTCCCCGCCTACCATGCTTGACTCGTTTTTCGCAGTCCGTTGCCGCCGTGCTCTATTGTCGTTGCTCGTGGTTTCGTTGGCATCAGCCGGCGGATGTTCGCACGATAGTTCCGGCTCGATGCCGGTGTTCAACGTCTCCAACGTGTCGCCCGATCAATTGCGCGATCGGATCGACGCGGTTGTGGATCACACTTTGCACAACCGCACGCTAAACACTCGGGATCACAACGCCTGGCAAATTGTGCATGGAATTCTGCCGTACGGCAAAGCCTTCAAAATCGAACACGAGGGCAAGCTCATTCCCGCGGAAGATTGGTTGCTGCAGGGCAACCAGCTCAACGGCTGGGAATTGCGTCCCGGCGAAAAAGGCGTCGTCGCCGTGCTGGCCCCCGGCTCGAAGGCCGCCCAGGGACATCCGGATCAGTGGATCGGATATCTATCGCAAGGCGGGCAAGACGGCATCCACGGCATTCCGCCGGACGAAGTATTCATCGTCCAAGGCAAAAAGTACACGATGGGCGATCTGCTGGCTCAAGCGGAATGGGACGTCTATCCCGGGATGGAAGCGCCTTGGACCATCATGGCCGAGGCCACGTATCGACCGCTGGATTACAAATGGAAATCGAAAGACGGCCAGGAATGGACGCTGGAACGGCTGGTGGAAATGGATGCTGGCGAGCCCGTGGTGGGCGAAGGCGCCTCGTGCGGCGGCACGCATCGGCTCTACGGTTTGACGGTGGCCGTGAATCGCTACATGAAAGAAACGGGCACATCGGAAGACAAATTGACCGGCGGCTGGAAGAAGGCGGACGACGTGGTTCAGGATTGCATCCGCAAGGCGCGCGAGTTCCAACAGCCCGACGGCAGCTTTTCCACGAACTTCTTCTTGCGGCCGGGCAGTTCGCCCGACGTCGACGCCACGTTGCATTCCACCGGCCACACGCTGGAATGGCTGGACGTGGCCCTGACGCAGCAGCAACTGCAAGAGCCGTGGGTGACCGCAGCGGTCGATCGTCTTTGCCAACTGTTGGAAGATAATAAAGACCGCGCCTTGGACTGCGGAGCACTTTACCACGCGGCCCGCGGCTTGCGGCTCTATCGAGAGCGGCGATTTGGTCCGCACGATGTCAGCGACGCCGCCACGGTGGCGACAACCGCGGGCACCAACGGTGCTCGCATGAGCGGCGATAAGGCCAAGATGAGCCAGAAGCTCGACGACAGTCCCCCGCCGCCGCCGAAAGCGATCAGCACGTCGAAGTAGGCCGAATCGCGCCAGGTTCCGGCGGCCGCCGAAAAATCACTGCGGCCGCACAGCCACGTTCCTGAACGTGTACCTGTCGCTCAAATAAAACGGCAGGACCTGCGGCGCCGGAGTGGGCGCGGTCGATCGTCCTGGCGCCCAGGGCACGGCATAAGCCGCGCAAATGCCGCTGTTGAGTTCCGTAATGTAGATCATCGACAGCCCCGGCTGCACCTGCGACGGTCCGCGGCGCAGCGGAGCGACGCCCGTGACCATCAGGAATTTCGGACTTTTCGAGGCATCGAGTTGGAAATCCTTGAGCACGTTGTACTCATAAAACGTGGTGAACTTGCCGGTTGCCAGGCTGATCGCCGCGCCCTTCAGATTTCCAGTCAAATAATCGAGGAAGTAAACGCCTTCCAAGCTGTTATCGATCGATCCGGTGCACAGTGCGAAACCGTCTTGCCCCTGTGTTGCCACTGCATGCAGCGGACGGGCGGGCATGATCGAAGTCAGCATGAATCCAATGAGTATCCCCAAGGACAACCAACCCAAACGTGTGTGGTTGTTCGTTTGTGACATAAGACGCTCCTCGCGCGAAATTGTCCCGCTTTGTCGACCGTGCGCCGATTGCTTCTCTGCTAGCACTGGGTCAATCGCGGCGCATCATATCCCCTGGGTGCGATGACCGCCAGACGGATGCCGCGCCGTAGGTGCACACAACAACGCTAGCACGACGAGCTAGACCGTCGGCAGAATCACGCCTTGATGCCAGTACTGTTTGAGCTGCCGAACTACGCCCAGAAACTTATCGAGATCGACAGGCTTCACCAGGTAGCTTTCCACCTGCAACAACTGGCTATGGGCGATGTCGGCTTCGTCGCTAGAGCCGGTCAGCACCACGACGGGAATCTCGCTCAACTCTTCCTCCGCTCGCATCTCCGTCAACACTTCGCGGCCGTCTTTCTTGGGCAGGCCTAGATCGAGGAGGATCAAATCGGGGCGCGGCAGTCGGGCGAAAATTCCCCGGCGCATCAAATAATGCATCGCCTCTTCGCCGTCCACCACCAGCGTGCAACGATGCTTGAAGTCAGCCTTTTCCAAAGCGCGAATCGCGAAACGGGCATCCATGCGGTTATCCTCCACGAGGAGAATCTCCATCGGACGACCTACGGTATCGCAGCGCATGTTCGGTGCCTCATTTGTCAGAACAACTTCCCCACGATGGCCCGGCCGCCGATTTCACTTCAATCCAGTGTAACACCTGGCGGCAACGGTTTGAACAAGCTTCGGGACGCGGTTAAATTTGGCTTATTGAAATCGGCCGGGAACGGCCTGTATCGGTGCGGGTTGGGTTAGATGTAAAGTCGGCGCAATCGGTTTTTCATCGAATAAGGCGAATTATGCGATTCCACTCCGCAATGTACCGAGCCGTAGTCATGCTGCTGGTCGCAACTTGGGGCGCAGTCCCCTGCCACGCTCAGACCAAAGGAGAACATAAGGTAGCCACTCTGCCGACTGTGAGCATCAAGTTGTCCATCGCCGAACGATCCGATTTGCAGCGCGATTTATCGACTCTCGATAAAAAAATAAAGCAGCTTGCCGCCAGCGATAACCCCAAAATCAAATCGCTTTTACCTGACGTGCAGATTTATTCCAAAGCTGTGGCTACCGCGCTGGACCTGAACGAATTCTATACCGCCGCGGATGCGGTCAAGGCGACGGACCTGCTCAAAGAAGGCAATATCCGTGCCGATCAATTGCTCAAGGGGGAATATTCTGCGGTGGCCCCTGGTTGTGTTCCCCACGGCTACGTTTCGCGCATCGATGGCTCGGTGCAGCCCATTGTTGTGGTCGTTCCTGAATCATATCGGTCCAATGGCGGCTACAAATACCGGCTGGAAGTCGAACTGCATGATCGTGACCAGACACTCAACGAAATGAACTTTTTAGGCCAGTTCCGTAAGCAACCGGCCGATCTGGCGATCACCGATACCATCGTGTTGCGACCTTACGGCCGAGGTTGCAATGCTTTCAAATTCGCCGGCGAAATCGACGTCCTGGAAGCAATCGAAGCCGTCAAGCGACAATATCACATCGACGACGATCGAATTTCGCTGCAAGGTTTCGGGGCCGGGGGCGCCGGCTGCTGGCAATTGGCGGTGCACTGGCCCGATCGCTGGATGGCTGCCGTGCCGGCCGCATCGTTCGTTGATACTTCGCAGTTCAGCAACTTGTCGGACGACGATCTGGCGGCGCTGCCCGAGTGGCAGCGCAAGTTGTTTCATCTTTACGATTGTCCCGACTGGGCGGCCAATTTGTACCACTGCGCGACGATTGCTTACAGCAACGAGGATGATTCGCAAAAGCAAGCGGCCGACATCATGGAAAAAGCACTGCAGGCAGAAGGCCTGGCGCTGCGCCGCATCATGGGCTCCGGCGCGGGTCGCCAATACGACCCACAATCGAAACAAACGATCGAGTCTGCCATCGGCAGCATCGCCGAAGCCGGCGGCCGTGACCGAAATCCCAATACCCTCCACCTCGTCACCTATACGCTGCGCTACAATCGTCTGGGCTGCATCCAAATCGACGGCCTGGCGGAGCATTGGCAGGAATCGCGCGTCAACGCGCAGATCGCCGCCACCGGGGATTTTGCCGTCGAGACCAAGAACGTGACCGATCTGACGCTCTCCTTCCAACCCGGTTGGGCCCCGTTCGATCCGGCCACGGACGTGGTGATGACGGTCGATAGCGAAGATGTCACGCCGCCGCGGGTTCTGTCCGATCGATCTTGGACCTGCCAACTGCACCGCGACGAACAGGGGGAATGGAAAATCGGCGCCCGCGAAGAAAAGGGGCTGCGAAAGCGCCCCGGCCTGCAGGGACCCATCGACGACGCGTTCCTCGATTCGTTTATCATTGTCCGCCCCACAGGCAAATTCGCCAACGAAGCCGCCGCCAAATGGGTGCGGTCCGAAATGGACCGCACCATTCACCAGTGGCGCAGCCAATTCCATGGGGAAGCCCGCGTGAAGGACGATACGGCGGTGACAGATGACGACATCGCCTCGGCCAATCTGATCCTGTGGGGCGATTCGGAAAGCAACGCACTCATCAAGCGCATCGCCGAAAAGTTGCCGATCCAATGGGACGCCGAGCATGTGACCGCCGGCGAGCGGCAATACTCCGCCGCCGATCACGTGCCGCTTTTGATCTATCCCAATCCGCTGAATCCGAAGCGCTACGTCGTTCTCAATAGCGGATTCACCTTCCGCGAAGCCGACTATGCCAATGGCGCTCGCATCGTGCCGCGGCTGCCCGATTGGGCAATCATCGACATTCGCACGCCGCCCGACGCAACCGCGCCCGGCAAGATCGAAGCCGCCGACTTCTTCAACGAAAAATGGGAACTCCACCCGGCCTCAAAAGCTCCCGACCGACGGACGGCGGCGATCCCGGGAAGCTTCCGCTAACCCTTAGCCTGCGTTGGGTTCTTTGTTTTCTCGGCCGGAGGCGCCGAACAGATAGCCGGCGATCGCTCCCAGAATTCCAAAGGCGGATTTGGCCGCGTCTTGCTCGAAGATGGCCAAAAGACTCACGAAGGTTGCCACCAGAATTAACCCAACGGCACGCAGATTCTGTGGACCCCAACCACTTCTCATCCGGCACAGCGCGCCAAAAGCGCAACGGCGCCCAGGCCGGTGATGATCCACATCGTAAACGATCCGTCGCCTGATCGCGCAATGGCAGCTGCCTGAGCAAATACAGTCATCGTTACTTCTCCAATTCGTGCCGGTGGGACGATATGCGCCCCAGCTTATACTCTTTTTCCGGCAGCGCGGTCAATCATCGGCGCGTGCTCGTTGACGCTCCGCGAGGCATTTGTTAGCCTCACTCGGCTGGGTTTTTTGCCCCCGGGGAATGTCGAACTATGGCACACGAAGTCACCCTCATCACCGGCGATGGCACTGGGCCGGAATTGGCCGATGCCGCGCGGCGGTGCATCGACGCCACCGGCGTGAAAATCAAGTGGGATGTGCAAGAAGCGGGCGTCGATGTGATGGCCCGCACCGGAAGCCCGCTGCCGGAAAGCACGATGGAAAGCGTCAAACGCACCAAGTGCGCGCTCAAAGCCCCCATCACGACGCCGGTCGGCACCGGCTTTCGCAGCATCAATGTCTACTTGCGGCAAACCCTGGGCCTGTTCGCCTGCGTGCGCCCCTGCAAACAATATGTTGGCGTGCGCAGCTTCTTCGAGCGGGTGCCGATCGATCTGGTCATCGTCCGCGAAAACACGGAAGACCTGTACGCAGGCGTCGAATTCGAACGCGGCAAGCCGGAAACCGCCGAGCTGATCAAATACATCAACGAAAAATCGACGGGAAACAAAATCAAAACTGGCCCGCAGGAAACCGGCGTGTCGATCAAGCCGATCAGTGTCTCGGGCACAGAGCGCATTGTGCGTTACGCCTTCGAATACGCCCGCAAGAACGGCCGCAAAAAAATCACCTGCGTCCATAAAGCCAACATTATGAAATACAGCGACGGGCTATGGCTGGAAATAGCGCGCCAAGTCGCTTCGAAGTATCCCGACATCGAGTTTGAAGATCGCATCGTCGACAACATGTGCATGCAACTGCTGCAAAAGCCCGAACTGTACGACGTACTCGTGCTGCCGAATTTATACGGCGACGTGCTCAGCGATTTGGCGGCCGGCCTCGTCGGCGGCCTGGGCGTGGCGCCCGGGGCCAATATCGGGCCGGACGGCGCGGTGTTCGAAGCCACCCACGGCAGCGCCCCGAAGTACAAGGGACAGAACAAGGTAAATCCGACCGCGGTGATTCTCTCCGGTATGTTGATGCTGCGTCATCTGGGCGAAATGGATGCCGCCAATCGCTTGGAAAAAGCCGTGGCCGACGTGATCGCCGAGGGCAAGTACGTGACCTACGACATGAAGCCCAGCCGCGACGATCCAACGGCCGTCGGCACGCGCGAAATGGCCGACGCAATTATTCGTAAGCTGGCGCGTTGAAATCGGTTGTCCTTTGTCGAGCGCAAGCGAATTTCATGATCTGGTCAGCGGCCGGCGTCGCGGCGCTGCCGCAGCCTTGCTCCGCGGCACATTGCGCCTCGCGGAAGTCCCCTACGCCTGGGTGATGCGGCGACGCAATCAAGCCTTCGATACCGGCCGCCGTGCAAGCCATCGTGCAGCAGTGCCGGTTGTCAGCGTTGGCAACCTTACCTTGGGCGGAACCGGCAAAACGCCGATGGTTCAATGGCTGGCTCGTTGGTTCCAATGTCGCGGAATCAAAGTCGCGCTGGTGAGTCGCGGCTACAAAGCCGCCGCCGATGCGCAACGACGAAGCGCTGGAACTGGATCAATCGCTCCCGGACGTGCCGCATTTGCAAAATCCAGATCGCATTGCCGCCGCACGGCAGGCAGCCGACAAATTCCGCTGTCAATTGATTTTGCTCGACGATGGCTTTCAACACCGGCGCTTGGCGCGCGATTTGGATATCGTGCTTTTGGACGCGCTGGAGCCGTTTGGATTCGGCCACGTTTTTCCCCGTGGCACCCTGCGCGAGCCGCTGGATGGCGTGTCGCGGGCACAGGTGGCAATTCTCACTCGGGCCGATCTGGTTGACGAGGCGGAACGGAAACGCATTCGAGGGATCGTCGAGGACTATGGTCCAAATATTGCTTGGGCCGAGTGCCGCCACGCGCCATGCGCTTTGATATCCGCTGGTGGCGAGCAAGCGCCGCTATCTTCGCTGGTCGGCCGGCGCGTGGCTGCCTTTTGCGGCATAGGCAATCCGGCCGGTTTCCACCGCACGCTGGAGCAAAGCGTCGGCAATCTTGTCGGCTGGCGCGAGTTTCCCGACCATCACCATTACAGTCGCGCCGAATCGGAGGACCTCGCACGCTGGGGTAACGCGCAACAGGTCGACATTTTGCTGTGCACGCAAAAGGATCTGGTCAAACTGAACGTCGCTGCCCTGGGAAACATTCCGCTGCGGGCAATCCAAATCGAAATGGAATTTCTCAACGGGCAGAACGCGCTTGAGGCCCGACTGGAACCGTTGGTGGCCGCATGCCGCAACCATGCATAAGAGAAGTGCTAGTCGCCCTATTCACGCTGCCTGCAATTCAGCGGGCTGCGGTCGTTTGACAATGCCGTAATCCGTCCAGACTTTGCGCTGGACGCGCGTTTGACGGCGAATTTCCCGATTTCGTTGAATTGCCTCTTGTTGCACGTATCCGCGGGCGTGATCCAGGTGCACGCACACTGCCCGATACCGAATGCTCTTCCCGCGCGATCCGCCATTGATCAACCGTTCGCCGAGTTCCCGGTCTTCGCCGCCGTATTCCAGCCGTTCATCGAAACCATTGACGCGCAGCAGATCGGACTTCCGCGTTGAGGCATTGCCTCCGTTCCAGGTGGGCCTGGTGGTGTTGATCAAGTCGATGAACGCGCCCAAACGGGCGCCGACCGAAAGCTTGAGCTGCTTTCTACTCCAGGGCAATCCTTGGCGTCGCAGCCAGGCAATGTCTGTCGCGCGGCCTGCCAGAATATCGTCCTTGGAAATCCGCTGGCTGATCTCAAACGGCAGCCGCAACGCGCCGCCGGAAAGAAACCGGCGCGGTCGAGCGAATCGCACGTGTTGCGCCAAAAAATCGCTTCGTGGAATGCAATCGCCGTCGGTAAACACCAGGTATTCAGTGGTGGCTTCCAAAATGGCACGATTCAAGATCGAACATTTGCGGAAACCGCGATCCTCTTGCCAAACATGGCGAATTTCCAAGCCAGTTTCCCGCCGCAGCCGCTGGATGCTCTGGCGCGTTTCGTCTGTAGAACCATCGTCGGCAATCACCAGTTCAAAATCCTGGTGGGTCTGAGCGGTATAGCCCCAGACCACGTTCTCCAGCCACTGCGGGTGGTTATAGGTGCTGATGATTACCGAAAGGCGCATGATTCAAATTCGCACAAAGGCAATTTTTGCATTGCTCGAGGGGGGCCATGGTAGCGGCGGCCAAAAACTCCCGCCAGATCGGCATTGCTTGCATGCTTAACAATCGGGCGGATTTCGCCTTGCCTCGAATCAAGCCAAGGGACTATCCTTCGCCGCTTATTCGATTAATCGCGACGACGAGCGAATATCCGTCGATATTTGCGATGATCCGCCCAGTTTGCTAGCGTCCAATAGCCCGTCTGCCTTATGCCATCCACGCCGGAAATTGCTCTATCGGTCATCACCTACCAGCGGCCGCGCAGCCTGGCGTTGGTGCTGGAGTCGATCGCCGCGCAGCGCGACGTCGAGGGCAAAATTGAACTCGTGGTGACGGACGACGGCTCGACCGACGACACGTTGCAGGTCGTCGAGGCGTTCCGGCGGAGGGTGAATTTCCCCGTAAAATTCGTCACCCATCCGCGGAGCGGATTTCAGGCGGCCCGCTGCCGCAACGAAGGAGCGGCGGCCACCAGCGCCGCGTATTTGCTGTTTGTGGATGGCGATTGCGTTTTGCCGCCGCACCACGTGGCGGCACATTTGGCCCATCGCAAGGTGGGCTCGGCTCTGGTCGGCGACGTGTGCCGGCTGGACCCGGCGGCGTCGTTGCGCATGACGGAAGAATCCATCCACCGCGGTGATTTTTCCGCGGCCATTTCACACAAGGAACGCCGCCGGTTGCGCCTGCTCGATTTGAAATATCGTTTTTACAATTTGATCCGTCATCCGAGAAAACCTCGCTCTTTGCGGAGCGGCGATTTCAGCATTTGGCGCGACGATTTCCGCCGCGTCAACGGATTCGACGAAAACTTCTGTGGATGGGGGGGTGAGGACGACGACCTGGGGCGCCGGTTACGCCGCGCAGGAGTCCGGCTACAATCGTTCTTGCGCTGGACCAATTCGTACCACTTGTGGCATCCGATCGATGCGTCCGTGCCAGCGACACCGAGTGCGGCCCCAAATGCCCAATATGTATCGCGAAAGGGCAGGCTGATTCGCTGCCGCAACGGCCTGACCAAACGCGGTTTGAACGACCTGGCGTGGCGAGTTGTCGGTCGTGCGGCGAAGCCGCAGGAAGTCGAGCGCTGGTTGGCCGGCCGCATTACGCCGGCGATAACGAGCGAAAATGGCAATCACTCAACCCAGGGCGCCGTTCGGCCCGAGGTGGAATTGCTATTTCTCCCCGGGGAAGGCAGCTTCAGTGGCGCCGCGGATTGCAACCTGCTGGTCGCGCTGGACGATTCACCGCAATTGCGGCAGTTGGCGTCAGCCGCCCATGTCGTGGTGGCACCCCACACGCTCTTCGAGGCGCCCGACGTGCTGCAGTTTCACCTGGACGAGTGGGATCAGGCGCTCAATGCCGTCGCTTGACGCCGTTTGGCTACGCAAACCATCAGCGCGGCAGCGACAGCACTTCGATCTCGTTAAGCAACTGCGCGCCGTCTCCAAGAAGGCCCATCGCCGTCTGCTGGGCAACTTGCTTGCAATAGAAATTCGAGCACTGACCGCGAAGGCGCACGCTGTCCAGGTGCATCTCCACAGTAAGCTTCTGCACGCCGCCGCTGGTATTTCGGCGAATCGCCCGCTTGATTCTCGCCAGCAGCCGCTTCTGATCATCGTTGGGCTGGCGGCTGGACTGATTGACTGAGGCGTGCGCGGCAGCGCCTACTGGTTGCGTGGTGTTCTCCATCATCACCATTCCTCCTACGGCTGGCGTGCGGACTGGGAATCCGCATGGCGCGGCGGCAAGGCGGCAGAGAAACGTCCCTGATTTTCCCTAACGGTTGTCGAACCGCAAACTGAAAAGAATACGATGCGTCCGGCCCAATGGTTCAATGTTCCATCCTGCGTCGCGGCGCGTCGCCACTGCGGTCGGCGAATCAAATTGCGAGGCGCAAGATCACTGCCCGAGGACCATTGATTCACTCTAGGACTGCGCGTCGGCGCGTGTCAATGCCGCCATTGCGCAGTTTTCGTGAATTGTGTCGATGACGGCAAAATCGCGCCGTTACGAAGCGCAAATTCCGCGTTTGACGCCGCTAGCACGTTCTGTGCCGCGTGGAAAAGCTATTTGATCTTTCCCGACTTTTTCAGGTATGCGACTACTTCGTCGGCCAAAGTTTCCGCGTCTTTAACCGAGGCATCCAGTCGCAGCTCCGGCGTTTCGGGCGCTTCGTACGGATCGTCGATCCCGGTAAAGCCTTTGAGCTCTCCAGCCCGGGCTTTCTTGTACAATCCCTTGGGGTCTCGCTTTTCGCACACTTCGATGGGAGCATCGACGAAGACTTCGATAAAGTCGCCGGGTTTGAGCCTGGCCCGCACCGCATCGCGATCGCGGCGGTAGGGGCTGATGAAGGCCGTCAGCGCGACGATGCCCGCCGAGCAAAACAGTTCCGCGACCGCCCCGATGCGGCGAATATTTTCTTCCCGATCCTGCGCCGAGAAGCCCAAGCCGAATCGCTTGGAGAATTCCTCGCCATGCTTCTCTTTGAGCATCCCAGGGCCGGCGTTCAGGCCGTGCCGCACGTTGTCGCCGTCCAGCACAAAGCTGTGGGCGCCCATCGCATGCAGCTTATGATCGACCAGATTGCTGATGGTGCTCTTGCCGCAGGCGCTTAGCCCGGTAAACCAGACGACGCAACCTTTGTGCTTATTGAGCGCCTCGCGCTCTTCGCGGCCGACACTATGTTCGTGCCAATGAACGTGAACCTTTTCGTCAGACATGTTTTACTCCCTCTCCCTTTGGGAGAGGCCTGTGGCGAGCTCCGTCGAGTCGGCCGGGGTAAGGGTGTTTGTCCTGTTGTTGTCTCAGCGTCAGGCTGAGTGCGAAACCGCCGATCATATCCGCCCCTAACCGCCCCCCGCAAGGCCGTTGCGGTGTCGCTGCATGTGGCCCACTACAACGATTGCCGCCGGCACCGTACATTGCGCATGATGCCGGCTGTGGCGGCCGGTGTTACAGGTACGCTCTGGACGTTGGACAAAATCTAATCCGCGAGTGGAGGGGGGCCGGACTATGGCCAAGAAAGCTCGGAAGTCGCCGCTCAAAAAAGTGGCGAAGACCACCAAGGAGCAAAGCGCGAAACCGCTTCCCTTGTCCAGCCTCCTGGTGCATGCCATCGCAATTGGAATGAAGGAAATCAATACAGGCGCATCGGACCAGCAAATCACCCAAAGCTTGCGCGATTCAGGCATCGAATTAAAAAAACTGCCCGAAGACTTTCTGGCCAGGCTTCGAGCGGGGGCGTCATTCAAGCCGAAACCAATGCGGCGAGAATTTCACAAGAAATCAAATTAGGACACGACCCAACTGCTCACCCCTTCACCCGTTCATCCGCCCCCCCATGTTCGACTTCGCCGAAAAATTCGCGCAGGGACTCAAATACCAGGATTTTCTCACCCGACACGGCTCGGACGAGCATCGGCGCCGGTGGCAGGGGGTTTACGAGAGAGTCTCGCTGAGCCTGGAGCAACTGCAAATCCTTTCCGGGTTTGTCCGCGAGATGAAGGTGCTTTGTTTGGCCGGCGCGTGGTGCGGCGATTGCGTGAATCAATGCCCGATCTTCGAGCGCTTTGCCGAGATCGCGCCGCCGATCGAACTGCGCTTCTTCGATCGCGACGTGCACGCCGACTTCCAATCGGCCGTGCAACTGTGCGGAGGCAATCGTGTGCCGCTGGTGGTGTTTCTCAGCGAAGATAACCAGTTTTGCGGCGGGTACGGCGACCGCACGCTTTCCAAATATCGTCAAATGGCCGTTGAGCAGCTTGGCCCCTCCTGTCCGACGGGCATTTCGGCGCCGAATCAAGAACTGCTGAACGCGGTGACACAGGACTGGCTGACCGAATTTGAACGCATTCAATTGATGCTGCGGCTATCTGCCCGTTTGCGCCAGTTGCATGGCGACTGAACGGCAGACCGTTTTCGCTGCTGCTAGCATCGCCGAAATGGCATGGCATCGGCCAAGTGGCTCCGCTATCATCCCGCGGATTTTTCACGTCCATTTTTCAGGTCTCGAAAACACGATCGTGGAATCGCTCAAGCCCCTTTTGCTGTTCGTGGTGCTGGGAGGAGTCGGTTACGGGGTCTACGTGGCTCTAAACCAGGCCCCGCCGCCGGAACCGCCCTCGCGCGTGGCGCCGCGATGGAACAAGCAGACGCCCGCGGCCGGCAAGACCGCTCGCAGCCGCAATGCCGCGGCGACGGCACGGCCGAGTCCGTCAGCGACGTCGACGCCGTCGGCATCTCCGCTGGCCAGCGGCAGCTCGCTGCCGTTTGGCATTGGAAAGACGGCCGCTCAGCCAAGTGCGCCTTTGAGCACTGCTCCGCCGCTGGCGCATAGCGAACCGGCGCCGCCGCCCGCGCAGCCAAGCTCTCCGCCGCCACTGGCTCAAGTCGAATCGGCGCCTGCCGCTGCGGCCAGTGCGCCTGCCGACAGATATCCCGCGGCTGCCGCCCCGGAAACGACCTCTCCCGCGCCAACCGATGCGGCGGCAGCCGACGCCGAACGAGCGCGCAGCGAATTTGCATCGACGATGCGGTATGCCCAATCGTTGTTGGCTGCCGGCAAGCTGGTCGATGCGCTGCGCGAACTATCGAAGTGGTACGATCATCCTGCGTTGTCGCCGGCGGATCAAAATCAATTGGTGGAAACGCTGGGGCAATTGGCCGGCACGGTGATTTATTCTCCCGATCCCTGGCTCGGCCCGCCGTACGTCGTGCAGCCCGGCGACACGTTGGAAAGCATCGCCGAAGGGTGCCAGGTGCCGTGGCAATTATTGGCCAAGATCAACGGCATCCAAAGTCCAACGCAACTGAATCCCGGCGAGCAATTGAAAATTGTCCGCGGTCCGTTCCACGCACAACTGAATCTGCACGAGCAATGGCTGGCCTTGTTTGTGGACGGCATGTATGCCGGCCGGTTCGCCGTGCAGGGAAGCCGCGAAACGCCGAAGCCCGAGGGCACCTATCCCGTGGCCAAGTTTGCGGCCGACAATCCGACGAACGTCGCCCGGCGGCCCTACGTGAGCTTGGGCGGCGATCTGCACCTATGCGTTCCCGAAGATGCCGGGACTCCCGGCGTGGCCGCCGTCCGCATCAACGATCGCGATATGGCCGACGTATTCGACATGCTGTCGGAACGTTCGCAAGTGACGGTGCGTCGATAGTTAAGTCGACCTGCTCGGGCCCAAGTTGCGGCACTCGGGCCAAACTTGTGCGCCACAATTCGCTTGCCCGCCAACAGGGCGGCGGCGTATGCTGAAGGCATAGCGTGAGCAATGAGGCAACTAGGTGGTTCATATGCTGGGCAATCCGCCGCGCTCGCCATTCTGCCAGTTCATCGGCTGTGGCGTTGTGCTTTTGGTTCTGACTGCTCATGCCGCGCAAGCCAAAGAGCCGAGCGTACGCGGCGAGGAAAGCGCGCCAAGCGCAACGGCATCGAGCCCAGCGGCCGCCGAAACGCTTCAGGCACGGATCGCGCAGTTGATCGAGCAACTCGGCGACAACCGGTACGCCGTGCGCCAACAAGCGCAAGAAGAACTTGCGCGGCTGGGGCCGGAAGCGTTTGACGCGTTGAGCGAGGCGCAAAACAACGACGACGTTGAGATTGCCTCCCGCGCCCGATACCTGGTGCAACGGATTCGCATCGAATGGACGCGCGACACCGATTCGCCGCTGGTGAAGCGTCTGCTCTTGAACTATGAAGCCAAAACCGACGCGGAACGAATGGCGACGCTCGAGCAATTGGTCAAACTGCCTGGCGACGTGGGCTTGGAGCCGCTGTGCCGTTTGGTACGGTTTGAGAAATCGCCATTGGTTTCCAAACAGGGCGCGCTTTTGATTCTGGCCAAGCCGGCTTCAGAGCTTTCAGAGGGCGATCGCCGGGCCCGAGCGAAAACCATCGACCGCGCGTTGGGCAGCAGCGTGCGTCCGGCGGCACGCTGGCTGCGGACCGATCTGCAATTCGAAAGCAATCCGCAGGAAGCGCTGGCCCAGTGGGCCAAATCTGTTGATGACGAGCTGGCCACGTTGGACAAATCGTCGGCGGATACGAATAACGCAATTGTCCTCGCGCTGGAGCGCCGTCAGGCCGAAATGCTGCTGTCGCTTAACAAGCAGGACCAGGCGCTGAACGTGATGCGGAAAATGATCCCCTTGGAAACGGACGATCCGCAGGCGCTGGTGCAACTGGTCGATTGGTTCACCAAACAAAAAGCGTGGCCTCTGATCGAAGATGCGGCGGCCCGATTCGAGCGAACTTTCGCCAGCAACCCCTTGTTGCTGTACTCGGTGGCCCAGGCGCGGCGATTGCAGAACGACACCACGCAAGCAGAGATACTTGCCAAGCAGGCGTACCAGATTAACCCGCAAAATATCTCGGAACATCTGCGCGTTGCCAAACAGCTCCAAGAACGGTGCTTGTACGATTGGAGCGAGCGGGAATATCGGCACGTGATCGGCTGGCCTCAGGTGCAAGGTTCGGAAGAGTGGATTCGCGCACAGATATTATTGGGCGACATGTTGCACGACGAGCAACGTGATCTATCGGCAGCCAAGGTGCTCGAGCGGCTGGTGGACTCGATGGCCAGCGATGGAGCTTTATTGCAACGGGTGCAGCAGCTCGATCAGACGATGCCTCCGGTGGCGCGGATGCACTTTTACTATGCCTGCCATTACGAGGCGCAGCACGACCGCCAGCAGCAGTGGAAGCACGTGGAGGAAGGGTTAGCTGAAAATCCGACCGACGTGGACCTGTTGATCGCGCTGTACCGCTCGTCGGAAGGAGATCCCCAGCACCGCAAGAGAGCTTTGGACATGGTGCACGAGGCGGCTGACAAGCTGCGCACGCAGATCAACGAAAACGCGGACGATTCGCTGTTGTGCAATTACTATAACGAATTCGCGTGGCTGATCGGCAACACGGAAGGTGATTTCGATCAAGCGATCAAATACTCCCAGAAGTCGATCGAGCTGGCGCGGCAACTGCCACCCGAGTTGGGAATTACTGAAGCCGGATATCTCGACACGCTGGCGCATTGCTATGCCGCCAAGGGGGATTACGAAAATGCCGTCAAATATCAAACCCGCGCGGTGGAACTAGACCCTTCGACACAACAAATCGTGCGGGCCTTGGACGAATTCAAATCGCAATTGGAAAAGGCCCATAAAAAATAGATGGATTCTCTTTGACGCCTGTCTTCGAACCTTCGCAAAGTTCTCACTGATCCATGCAACACCTTTCCGTCGGCGACGCACAGTTGGCGGTCGTAAAGCGCGGGCATCGCGGTTACCCGCTGCTTCTGGTGCATGGGTTTCCGCTCAATCATTCTCAGTGGCAGCAACAGATTGATTACTTCTCGGATCATTGTCGGGTGATTGCGCCGGATTTGCGCGGATTCGGCGGCAGCGATGTAACGCCGGGCACCGTGACCATGGAGCAAATGGCCGACGATCTGAACAACCTGCTGACCGAATTGAAAATCGACGAGAAAGTGATCTTTTGCGGATTGTCGATGGGGGGCTATGTGGGCTGGCAATTCTGGCGCAAATACCGTGACCGAGTGCTGGCGATGATCCTGTGCGACACGCGCGCCACAGCCGACACCACCGAAGGCGCGGCTGGTCGTCGGCAGTTGGCGGCGAAGCTGCTTGCGGAAGGCTCCGAGGTCGCGGCCGACGCCATGATTCCAAAACTTTTCTCACCGGAAACGCGGCAGAAACATCCCTACTTGATCGAACGTGCACGGCAAATGATCATCCGCAATCAGCCGGCTGGCCTGGCGGCGGCGCTGGAGGGTATGGCCGTGCGGCCCGATGCCCAGCAAATCATGCACGGTATCGACGTGCCCAGCCTGGTGATTGTGGGCGAGCACGATTCGCTTACCCCCGTCGACGAGATGCGGCGGATGGCCGACGCCATGCCGAACGCCGGTTGGGTCGTGGTGCCCAGCGCCGGTCATCTGGCGCCGCTGGAAAACCCCGCCGTGGTGAATGAGGCGATCGCAGAGTTCATTACTCTGTAATCACGGCACTTGAAAGAGCGATTGGCTTTTCACAATCGCGTAGTCGTCGGGAAACGTGTGGAACACCTGCACCAGCAAGCTGCGGTTGCGGGATTCCAAATTCACGTAGCTCAGGGCGCCGAGCGCCATGCGGCCGCTGGAATCGAAGCGGTGCAACATCCCCTGGCGCACTCCTTCGGCTGTCAATTCTTTCTGAAATGTCCAGAATGCGTCGGGCTGCACGGGCTCAAGCTGAAAATCCATCTGATAGCGCGCTCCGCCGCGACAATCGAGTTGATCGGTCCGTTGACCTTTGAGGCGGTAGTGCAGCAGGCGCCGTTTTTGCGGCAGCGGATGCTGCGCGCTGCAGGCCACCTCGGTAAGAGTCAGCCCACGGTATCTCCACGAGACCACGTGGCCTGCGCTGGTAATGTGAATAGTGGCCTCGTAATCGCCCCGGGCCACTTTCCGGGTGGCAAACACCTCGAACAACTCTGGATGCAACGGCCGGCCGAAAAGTTGGAACACGAGTTCGGCGATTTTCGGTCGGACGGAAAGCACGGCTAGAAACCCTTCTGCAGGTTGGTCAACATCCGACCGGTGTGATTAATAATGTTGGGCAGCCGATTTTGTTTGCAATGCAACGCTGCTGTCCAACATTATATTTGCGATTCACAACCACTCAAAGACATATTTGAGAAGAAGATAACGGCACCACGCGGGGTACTTGACAATTCGCCAGCGGCGGTTCTACCGGCGAGATTCCGTGGTGCTAGCAGGCTGGACCACCAGCGGACCGGGGTGCATAAGACGTGCCCCGAATAATTATATTCTTTGCGAACTTGTCTTAGAGGACTATTCGCCCCGGTTAGAACAAGCCCACCAGAACGTCGTACACGGCGTGCGTGCCGGCCGCTACTCCGAATCCACGAAAGATGAACAACGTGGCAAAGAATAGGCCGGCCGTCATTCGGAACAAGAACGTGTACCACAGGAAAGGTTCGCCCATGGCGCCCACATGGTGCGCCGCGGCGAACAACAGGCTCGTTAGCAGGGCGCCGCCGGCCAGCGACAAGTTTGAACCACAGCCGGAAAACCGCAATATCCAGGCCACGGCCGAAAACATGACCAGGCGGAAAAGCAATTCCTCGTAGATTCCGGCGCCGACGAATACCACGAACCGGTGAAACACCCCTTCTGCCACGTCGCCGATCGAAGCATGCAAGGCCCAATTCTCCTGCCCCGGCATGACCAGCGACAGCAAAGTTCCCTGAACCCGTGCAATCACTACCAGCGCTATGGCCAGCAAGACGCACTCGGCAAACTTGGCGTACAACACGCCGACCGAGATCCGCCACGGCTGGCGAGTAACGTAATGCCAACCGGCCAGTAGCCCAACGGTCAACAAAGGCAGCAAGAAGTATTGGCTGAAACCTAAGCAATCCAACAGTTGGCGCATCCAGACGTCGGCCCCGTTGCGCATGGCCTGCGGACCCAGCCACAGTTGGCCCGCTTCGTACACGACCAGCAAGGGCGTTACAAACGCCAAACTAGACAGCGGCCGCCTCGACTGCTGCCAATAGTCGCCGGCGTAGCCGTTCCCTGCGACCGATTTGTTTTCTAGCGCCGCCTGCATGGACTTCTGATCCGGATGGAACTGTTGCGCTCTTGCCGATCGTCTGGCTTGCCAGGCAAGTCGACGGGAAAATCGAAGTATTCCCTAGCCGACCGGGTGACTCGCGGCGAGAATCCGCCGCCGATGGAGAGCAACACTTGCTGATTTTTTTCGGTCGGCGGCGGCGCGGGCTTGAGACATGTGCCCGCCGTCGCTGCGTTGAGAACGATCGTTGCGGCTGACTAGCGGGCCGCTGCAAGCCGGGTGGCGTCGCCGGCTCGAAGAATAAATGGCCGACCAATCCCCATTCCACGCGGGCGGCCTTGGCCCCTATAATCGGACACTTCCCTTGGACGACCCGGCTACTGTCTCGCGGCAATCCGCCATGGCCAAAGCACCCGCTCTGCAGCGTAAAAGTCGGATTCTGATTGCCGACGACAACGTGCCCAACGTCGAACTGCTGGAGGCGTTTTTGGCCGACGTCGATTGCGAAATGGCGGTGGCGGTCGACGGCCGGGATACGCTCGATAAGGTCGAGTCGTTCAAGCCCGACCTGATTCTGCTGGACGTGATGATGCCCAAGCTGAGCGGTTTCGAGGTGTGCCGCACCCTCAAGCAAAACCCCAAGACGCGAGGCATTATGATCTTGATGGTCACCGCGCTCAACGAGTTGGGCGATATCGAACGGGCCGTAAATGCCGGCACTGACGACTTCATCAGCAAGCCCGTGAACAAGCTGGAACTGCTGAAGCGCGTGGAGAATATGCTCAAAGTGCTCAATCTCACCGATGAGCTGGAACGGCTGCGCAGTTACATTCAGGGAATGGAAGATGACGCTGGGCCGCAGTGAGCAGCGGCCGCGCGAGCGACTCCAGACTTGCCCGGCGGCCTAAGCGGTGCGATCCGCCAGTTCCGCCTCGACGAACGGCTCCGAGCCGTCGGCCTTGGCAATCACCGTGAGGCCGCGTTCGGTCACCAGAAAACCGCGCGAGCGATCTTGCTCCGGATCGTAGCCGATCTGGGTGCCGGGCGGAATTTGCACGCCCTTGTCGATGATGGCGCGGCGGATGCGCGCGTGGCGCCCGACGTCAACGCCCTCGAACACAATCGAATCGTCCACCTTGGCATAGCTATTGATCCGCACGTTGGGCCCTAAGATCGACCGCCGCACCTGCCCGCCGGAAACAATGCAGCCGGAGCAAACGACGCTGTCGAGCGCTTCTCCGCGGCGGGCATCGGGCCCTCCCTCGGCAAACACGAATTTCGGCGGCGGAAAATTCGGCTGATAAGTGCGAATCGGCCACTCCATGTCGTACATGTTCAGCAGCGGATCGACGGAGACCAGGTCCATGTTGGCGTCGTAATACGCGTCCAGCGTGCCCACGTCGCGCCAATATGCGTCTTGCTTTCGATTTTCGTCGTGGAACGGAAAGGCAATCACCCGGTGGGAACCGATCACCGCCGGAATGATGTTGCGGCCGAAATCGTGCTGGCTGCCGGGCCGAGTCGCGTCCAGGCACAACTGCTCGAACAAGAACCGCGCGTTGAAAACATAAATTCCCATCGAGGCCAGGCAACGTTGCGGGTCGCCGGGAATCGTTTTGGGGTGAAGCTGCTTCTCTTCGAAACCGATCACGCGGGCCTCTTTATCGACCTGCATGACGCCGAAATGCCGCGCCTCTTCCACTGACACGCGCAACGCGCCCACCGTCAGGTCGGCGCCACGCTCCAGGTGGAAATCGACCATCGTGCGGTAATTCATTTTGTAGATGTGGTCGCCGGCCAGGATCACCACATAATCGGGCCGTTCCTTTTCGATGGTGTAGATATTTTGGTAGACGGCGTCGGCGGTGCCTTGATACCAATGTTCGTCGATGCGCTGCTGCGGCGGCACGACGTCGATGAATTCGCCCATTTCGCGGCTCATCAAGCCTTTCCAGCCCAGGCTCAGGTGGCGATCCAAGCTCATCGCCTTGTATTGCGTCAGCACCAGAATCTTTCGCAACCCGCTATTCACGCAGTTGGACAGCGTGAAATCGACAATTCGATAGACCCCGCCGAAGGGAACCGCAGGTTTTGCGCGATCGCGGGTAAGCGGCTCCAACCGAGTGCCCTTCCCGCCGGCCAGAACGACCGCCAAGACATTGCGATGCGGGTTATTGTTTTCCGAAAGCATCACCACTCTCCTGCGCGGCAATCAATTCAGCCGATTCATTGTACCGGGTGCGGATAGCAGGCTAAAGGGTGCGCGCTTCAGCCCGGGTCAGACATCCAATAGCTCGTGATATAGCCGGCCGTATCGGGCGACCATGTCTTCTACCCGAAAATACTGTAGCACGCGCCGGCGGCCAGACGCGCCGAAGCGTCGGGCCAGTTCCGCATTTTCGACCAGCGGCAACGTACAACGGGCAAAACCGGCACGCTGACCGATCGGCACTAGATAGCCGGTTTCGCCGTCGATCACCAATTCGCGGTTTCCCGGTGCATCCGCGGCCACAACGGGCACGCCGGAAGCCATGGCTTCGAGAATGGCGTTGGATTGCCCCTCGCAGCAGCCGGCCTGCCACAGCACGTCGACGTGCGGCAAGAGTCGGGCCACGTCGTCGCGCGGGCCAAGAAAATGTACGCGCTCTTCGATTCGATTTAATCGCCGATAGCGCTGCAGGGGGCGCGCAGGGGCCCATCGCCGACGATCAGCAAATGAGCCGGCGCGCCCACGGCCCGTAGTTGATCTGTCGCCCAAATTAGCTCCTTCAACCGCTTGTTTACGGTCAATGGTCCGAGGTAGGCGATCAGTTTGGCATCTTGCGGCAGGCCGAGTTCCGCCAATAGCTCGCCGCGTGAGGTGGGAATTTGATTTGAGGCCGGCACGGCATTGGGAATTACGAACATCTGCCGCGGCTGCAAACCGGCGTGCACGTAAAAATCGTGCACCGCATTGCTGTTGACGACAATGCGATCGGTGCGTCGGGCCAGTCGGCGATCGAGCGCCAATTCGTGATCCATCTTCCAGACGTCGACGCCGCGCTCCGTGGCCACCAGGTGTCGAACGCCCTGCGATAGCGCCGCGGCGCGGCCGTAGGTGTTGGCGTCGAACAGCCAAGTGTGAACCAGATCGGGCCGAATCCGGCGGATGTGCCGCTGCAATCGCCAGAATGCCAGCGGATCGATTCGCCAGCGCCGGCCGATGGCGCCCGACTCGACGCCGCTTATCCGCAAATCGGCGGCCACTGCCCCGCCGCCATTGAGGGCGACCACGTGCGTCTCGAATTCATCTTTCGGCAAGCTGGCCGCCAAGAGCGCCAATTGCTTCGCCGTGCCGCCACGCTTCAGACTGGGAATGATGTGCAGAATTCGACGCGTCACGATCGCCATCCTGTGGCTGGATTCGATACTCAACTCTCAGTCGATGATCTTGCCGATCTCGTGCTCTTCCAGCGCGGCCAGAAACGGCAGATTGCGGTAAACATCTTGATAATCCAATCCATACCCGACGACGAACGCATTGGGAATCTCAAACGCCACGTAATCGGGCTCCATGACGACCGACTTGCGGCCATGCTTGCGCAACAACACCGCGGAGCGCACGCTGGCCGGTTTGTACTTGTGCAGCTCCTCAATCAAAGCCACCAATGTTTTTCCCGTGTCGAAAATATCGTCGACCAGGAGCACGTGACGGTTTTGAATATCGGGCAACAAATTCAGATTCATTTTCAACGCTTCCGGCGCGGTCGCCGTGCCGCGATAGCTGGAGGCTTGCACCAGTCCGATTCGCAGCGGCATCGTCAGCCGGCGAATCATATCCGCCATCAGCACCACGCAGCCGGTAAGCACGCCGACAATCGTGAGCGGACGATCGCCATAGAATTCCGTAATTTCCCCCGCCATCCGATCGACGCCTTCTTGCAGTTGCTGGGCGGTGAGAATCGTCTTCACGGGATCCGTCCTCGACAGCGGTAGGCCGCAGCGCCGGCTGGTAAAGCGGCCATTCTAAAGGGTAGACAGCCGGCCCGGTAGAGCTTATCAACGAGAGGCTGCTTGTCGTTCGCTATTCATCGGTTGGCTTTGACTTTATGTCGGAATCCGGAAGCTGGACCGCGATCGATGTTGCCGGGAAGCCGTGCGACATTTTCCAACCCGCCACTCCCAGCCCGCACGGCAATTGCGTCATTTTCTTGCACGCGGTGCAGATGGATCGGCTGGTCGACAAGCCAGCATTCACGTCGGAATTCAATCGGCGTGGATTGCGCGTAATTGCGCCTTTGACGCGACGCAGTTGGTGGGCCGATCGCATCAGCCCGGAATTCGATGCACATCTGACGGCCGAGCGGCACGTGCTGGACAACATTCTCGGTTACGTTCGCGACAATTGGGGTGCTGTGCCGCCGCGAATTGCGCTGCTGGGAATCAGCATGGGCGGGCAAGGCGCGTTGCGATTAGCGTTCAAGCATCCCAACACATTTCCCATAGCGGCGGCCATTTCGCCGGCGATCGATTATCAGATGCGGTGGAACGACGACGAAATGCTGCAGCGAATGTACGCCGACCCGGAACAAGCGCGGCAAGATACGGCGACGCTGCACGTCCATCCGCTCAACTGGCCGCGGAACATCTGGTTCTGCTGCGACCCAAGCGACCGCTGGCACGAAAGCTGCGACCGCCTGCGGATGAAGCTCAACGCCTTGGGCGTTCCGCACGAGCACGATCTGGAAACCTCCGCCGGAGGGCACAGCTTCGAGTACTTCAATCACATGGCTCCAAGGACCATCGAATTTATTGCCGAGCGGCTGGAGCGGGAACGGCTACGGGTGGCCTAGAGTTTCGGGTTTCGGGTTTCGGGTTTCGATACTTTTCCAGCGTAACTCGAAACTCGGAACCCGAAACTCGAAACATCAGACACTTGACACGCCCTGAATTCACGTCTAAATTGCCGTGCAGTGCGTTGGTGGTCGGCCGGAGCGGCTTTTTCCGGTCGACAAACAGGGAACTCCGGTGTAATTCCGGGACGGCCCCGCCGCTGTAACCGAGCGGTAACGCAGGTCGCTTATCTGTTGCCATTGCCGAGGGTTTTCGATCGTTCGGAAACGCTCGGCGAGAAGGCCGGCGAACTGCGGCTCGGAAGTCAGAAGACCTACCAATGCGAGTTTGCCGCTGAGCTGCGAGGGACAGCATCGGCCAACGTTGTTTCCTGCAAAGGACCAGCTAATCGCGCCACGGTAACCGCTTGCTCGCGAGAGCGTCGCGCTAGAAATCCGCGCCGGCTCTGGTGATCGATGCGTGCCGCTGCGCGCTTCCTTTGAATCATGAAACCACGTTCGGGCTTCACGATCGTCGAACTATTGATGGTGATCGCCATTGTCGGCGCTTTGACCGCGCTGTTGATTCCGGCCGTGCAGGCCTCGCGCGAAGCCGGGCGCCGCACGCAGTGTCAAAACAACCTGCGGCAAATCGGAGTCGGCCTGAATGAATTTCACAACGTGAAAAAAACGTTCCCCGTCGGCTGCAAAGGATGCCAGAAGACTCCGCGCATTCAAATTCCCTGGTCCGTGTATTTGCTGCCGTACGTCGAAGAAAAAGCTGTTTGGGAATTGCTCGATGAAACGCAGCCCTACAACAGCGAGCGCAATCGCGAAGCCGGACAAAAACCAATCGCTCTTTATCTTTGCCCCTCGACTACGACCGCGAAAAACCGAAACGGCCCCACCACCGGCGACATCAATGGAAACGGTGCTTGGGATCCCGGCGACGATTTGGCGTACAGCGATTACGGCGGCATGTTCGGCGTCGGACTCACGACACTGCCACTCGGCAACGGCGCGCTAATTTATGAAAAGCCGATCAATGCAGGCCAGATTCGCGACGGACTCTCGCAAACGATCATTGTGGCCGAAGACACCGGCCGCGGCGCCGACCTGACCGGCAGCAGCTGGATCAATGGCCAAAATATCTTCGACGTCACCGTGCCTATCAACCGCACGCAAAACAACGAAATCTGGAGCGACCATCCCGGCGGCGCTAACGCGACGTTCTGCGATGAGTCGGTTCATTTCCTTTCGCAAACAATCGACTTGAACGTCCTGTTCGCGCTGTGCACGCGCGACCAGCGCGAAATCATTCCCGACGGTTCGTATTGATCACTGGAGCAACAACCATGAAACATTTTTTTGCTGCTTCGATTGCTTTGCTCGCTTTGTCCGGCGCTGCCAGTGCAACTCCGTTTGCCAACGTCCCGCTGCCAGGCGGCTTTCTCGACGTGCAGTACTCGGCAGGCGGCGGACCGAACGCGGCCTATTTCGTCATCGATTTTGCTGGCTCCGGAAGCAGCCCCGGCGGCACGTACGCTTTTGCTTTCAACTGGGACGCCAACGTCTCACCAAATCCAACGCCCGCCGATGGACTGTTCGCCGTTGAAGCTGTGTCGAATTCCCCAGTCTTGCAAATGCAAACCGACGATTTTGGGAGCACGTTCCATAATTACTTCGTCAACACCTTCTCCTATGGCGCCGACTCGGCTAATCCTAGCGGTTTTCCAGACACGTGGACGATGTTCCTGGGAACGTACGGCAGCGGCCAGGTGACGTGGGGTGATCCCAACGATTTGACATTTGGAATCAGCGCTGTCGACTTTAGCGGAAACCAAATCTACTCGCTTGAAGATGGACACTTCTACGGATTTGACGTGGGAACCTTCGGCGAAGACTTTCTAATTCACGCCGAAAATCCGCGCTTGCCGGTCGCCGCGCCCGAACCGGCCGCTGGGATCTTGATCGGCTTGAGCGGGCTGCTATTGATTGGCGCCGGAATTCGTAATCGCCGCCTCCTGCTGCGTGATGCAATGGAAAGCGCCCAGACCCCACGCTAAATCGCGCGCCGGCAGGCCGGTGATTTGGCGATCCGGCAGGAGCTTGGCGAGGATTTCGATCACGCGCTCGTCGGCCGGGTCGTCGAACTGCGGCACGATCGCCACGCCGTTGGCCATGTAGAAGTTGCAATAACTGGCGGGCAATCGCTGGCCTTCAAAGTGCATCGGGCGGGGCATCGGCAGCGGAATTATTTCCAGCGGGCGATCGTCTTGATCGGTCATCTTTTTCAGCCGCTCGAAATTTTCTCGCAACGGTTTGTGGTTTGGATCCGCCGGATCTTCTTCCCGCGCGGCCACAATCGTGCGCGACCCAACAAAGCGGGCCAATTCGTCGATGTGCCCATCCGTGTCGTCCCCTTCAATTCCTTGGCCGAGCCAAAGCACTTTGGTAGCGCCTAAATAATCGGCCAAATAGCGCTCCATGTCGGCTCGATCCAAGTGTGGATTGCGATTCGGGTTTAAAAGACATTGCTCGGTCGTGAGGATCGTGCCGCAGCCGTTGGCGTCGATCGCACCCCCTTCCAGGATAATGCCGGGCGTGAAGCGGCGGCGGCCTGTCGATTTAGCGATTCGTGCCGGCACGGCGTCATCGAGATCGAAGGGCGGGTACTTTCCACCCCAGGCATTGTAGCCCCAGTCGACCAACGCCGGCGGCGAGCCGGGCGGGCCAACCAGGAACGTGGGTCCATGATCGCGCGTCCAAGCGTCGTTGGTGGGTATATCGTGCAGCGTGACGTTCGGCACATCGCCGACCAGCGATTTGGCCTGGGCCATTACCGCCGCGCCGCCGGCCAAAACGTTCACCGCCTCGAAGCGCGCAAGCGTGCGAATCAATCGAGCATAAAGGGGCGGAATCGGCTCAAACTTTCCCGGCCAGCTTTCCAACTTGTGCGGCCAGGCGAGCCAGGTGGCGGCGTGCCATTCCCATTCCGCCGGCATGTGATAACCAAGCGCGGCTGGTGTAGCAGACTCAGCGCGGGGCGAGGTGCGGGTCGTCAATCTACGTACCTCCGCGTGAGGTCGCCATAGGCATCGATCCGCCGATCTCGCAAGAACGGCCAATGCGTGCGCACCACGTTGATGCAATCCAAATCGCATTCCACGATCAGGGTGTCTTCCCGATCGTGCGAGGCCCGTGCCAATATATTGCCATAGGGATCGGCCACAAACGAGGCTCCCCAGAATTCAATTCCCGCCTCGGTGCCCACACGATTGGCGGCCACGACAAACACTCCGTTGGCGATGGCGTGGCTGCGCATCATGGTTTCCCAGGCCGCATGCTGGCTGGCGCCGTATTCCGCTTTCTCGCCGTGCAGCCAGCCGATGGCCGTGGGATAAAGCAGAATCTGCCGCCGTGCAGGGCGCTCACGCGCGCCGCTTCGGGATACCATTGATCCCAGCACACCAGCGGCCCAAGCCGGCCAAACCGCGTATCGAATGCGCCAAAACCGAGGTCGCCGGGCGTGAAATAGAATTTCTCGTAATAGTTGGGATCGTCGGGGATGTGCATTTTGCGATACAGGCCCGCCGTCTTGCCGTCGGCATCCAGAACGATCGCGGTGTTGTGATAGACGCCGGCGGCGCGGCGTTCGAAGATCGATCCGACGATCGCCACGCCATGCTCGCGCGCCGCGCCGGCAATCGCATCGCTCACCGGGCCGGGAATCGGTTCAGCTTCCTCGAAGCGGGCGTGATCTTCGCTCTGGCACGGATACAAGCCGTGGAACAGCTCCTGCAGGCAGACGACGTTTGCTCCGGCCGAGGCCGCCTCGGCAATTCGCCGCAAGGCCTTCTCGACATTCTTCTGCTTGTCCGCCACGCAACTCATCTGCACCAGCGCAACATTGACGCGGCCGCCTGTGGGCGGTTGTGGCGATGCGCTGCGTTGAGATTGGCCTTTTGCCATGGCAATGTATTGTTCCCAAGTCGAACTCGTCATGGTAGCGTAGTTTCTGCCATGCGAAAACCCATCGGCCTGTTCATCACCGGCAACGACACCGACGTCGGCAAGACGCACGTGGCGGCAATGATCGCCCGGGCCGTCGCTGCTTCGGGCGCGCGGGTGGGAGTGTACAAGCCGGCCGGCAGTGCTTGTCGCGTGGAAGACAATCGGCTCATTTCGGACGACGCGCTCGATCTGTGGCGTGCGGCGGGCTCGCCCGGCGAGTTAGAACAGGTTTGTCCGCAACGCTTCGTCGCGCCGCTGGCGCCGCACCTGGCCGCGGTGAAAGAAGGAAAGAAGCTCGACTCAAAGACGCTGCGCAGCGGGCTGGATTATTGGCGCGAGCGGTCTGATTTCCTGCTGATCGAAGGGGCCGGCGGCCTGATGAGCCCGATGAGCGACACCGAGTATGTGGCCGATTTGGCCCGCGATTTCGGCTTCCCGCTGCTGATCGTGGCACGAAATCAGATCGGCGTGATCAACCAGACGCTGCAAACACTGATCGCGGCCCGCACATTCGGCGAAGGGCTGCCTGTGGCCGGCATCGTGCTGAATCGGGCCACGCCGCCGGATAGCGACCCCAGCGTGCCCGATAACCGCCGTCAGATAGAAATCCACTGCGCGGCGCCGGTGCTGGCCGAGGTGGCATTCGGGCAGGCAGAATTTCGCCCGGCAGTCGATTGGCTGGCCGTCGCGGCACAGACCAAGCCTCAATGAGCGGCGACCGGCGCCTTCTCGGCCGACTCGGCTTGCCGCTGCTCGGCGGCCGAGGTGTCGAGCGTCAATTGCATGGCCACGCTCCAGCGCCCGTCGGCGTCGCCTTGGATGTGCCAATGCGGCTGCACGCACACCGATTGGTGGACCAGCTCGAAACCGCCTTCTGACTGACTTACGGTTTCGATCGGATAGGTCCACAATTGCGTCGGGCGGCTGAATTCCAGCCCGACGTCGATCCCCAACCATTGATCGACCAGATGCAATTCCCTGGAATCGATCAGATTCAGGCGCGTTCCCAGCGAGCCCAGGTTTTGGCGCTTGGCGGTGTAGAAATAGCGATCGTCGGCTCCCGCTGGCAAACCGGAGAAATTGAATTCGACGCTGAAGTGCAGGGGCCGATCCTGCGGCAAACCTTCCAGCAGGTAGGCGATCTCGAGCGTCGAGCTGCCGGCCTGCAGCGTCACCCCTTTTGTGATCCGCAGCGGAATGCCCCAGGCGTTTCCCAAGCGTGCAAGCTGCGCTTGAACGCGGTCGGGATTACGGCGCAGCCGCGCTTCAAAGGGCGCCTGGACAAAGTCGCCTCGTTCCATGGCTTCATTTCGCGTCACGGAGTCCAGGGAAACTTCGTTGTCGTAGAAATGATCCAGCAGACTCTTGCGCCATAGGCGTCGTATTGCAATCGCTCGGCCAATCCCTCTTGCTTGAACTTTGCCGCCGTGCCGGCGTTGATCACGCTTCCGCCCGCGCCGTCGGGCCCGGCCAGCACGCGCTCGTGATACGATTCGGGCCGGCGACTGAGCGTGGCCAGCAGGTTGTGGCAAATGTTCCGCACATCGAGCTCGTATAGCTGGCCGCCGCGGCTGGGCGAAATCAGCGCCATCAGATGATCGTTGGACAATTGCACCTCGGGGCGGCCGTCGAGATTGAAATCGTCCGAAACGGCTTCGACCCAGGCGCTATCGCGCCCCTCGGCGCGATCCAATAGATTCTCCGCCGTGATCAAATGCTGGTAAACTGCGTTGCGCAGATGTGGCAGATAGATCCCGCCGAATGCGCCATGCCAAAACGGGCAGTTGCATTGCGCCCGGTAGAGTTCGCTGCGAGCTTCGTCGAACAATTCCTCCGGCGATGCCGCCCTGCGAGTCTTCTTTGACGAACGAGGCGCCGGTGCTTTCTCCTCGCTCTGGGAAGAAAGCTTCTCCAGCCGGCGGCTGACCATCATCATCCGGGCGTACATTTCGTTGGCTTCGGGATAACGCGTCAGGAAATTGCGCCAAGTGCCGCCGCGCACAAAGCCGGCGATCGTCGGCCAAGATGGATGGCTTTTTAATTGGTTTCGCGCCTCTTCGTAGGCCACGTGCCGCTCCGGCGGGAGCACCCACTCGGTCATCTCGCGATAGGTGCCTTCCGGAATGTACAGGGTTCCCAGCGGCGCGACATGATCGATGGTCTCTGATGGCGTCGTGACGTGAAGCCAATCGGCGTTGGCGCGCACCAGGTCGAAAAATTGCCGCAGCCAGCCTTCTTCGTACACCGGCTTGTTGGTGTCGGGCCATGACCCGAATTTCTCGCCGTCGTCGGCGAACACCGCCACGGCGCCGGGCTGCCGCTCGGCGATGCCGCGCAAATAATCGATCGCAGCATTCGGAGCGGCAAACGGAATGTCGTATCGCAGCCGCTCGCTGCCGGGGAACGCCCGCAACAGTTTGCCGCCGTCTTCGGTGATGTAGTAACCGTGCAGTTGATCGTCGCCGATTCCGGCGGCCTTGAAGTGGGCATCGTCCAGCACGACGTATTGCACGCCCGCCTCGACCAAGTCGCACGTCAAGCTTTGTTCCCAGACTCGTTCGGGCACCCACAAGCCGCGGACTTCGGCGCCGAAGCGGGTCTCTAGAAACGTGCGATAACTGCGAATCTGTCCGATCCGGTCGCGCGAGGGAATCATCGGCAAGATGGGCTCAAAGAACGCGCCCCCGACGATCTCCACTCGACCTGCAGCCACCAATTCCGCCACTCGATCGACGTATTCCGGATGATGCGCGTCGAGCCATTCCAAGAGCGATCCGCTGGTATGCAGCGCGAGCTTCAGATCGGGATAGCTCTGGAAAACGTCCAGAAACGGCTTGTAGCTGTCCTGGTAAACCTGCTCAAAGACGCCATCGAAGTTGCCGATCGGCTGATGATTGTGCAGTACGAATAGAAGGCGGATCGGATGTGGCATCGGACGAATTGAGGAATTCGAAATTTGGCTGCCAAGTTAGCTGTGGAACATGCCACTCACGTCACGCAATCGTTGTGCCGCCCGCTCCGGCAAAACCGTGTTGATGTAGCAACCGGTGCCTAGCTCGAATCCCGCCAATGTCGCTGTGCGCGGAAGAATCTCTATATGCCAGTGATAGTGCTCAGGCGCGGTCGTGTCAAACCCGGCTGTGTGGACGATGTAATTGTAGGCCGTACTCTGCAGGACTGCTTCCAATTTCACCAGCAAGCCGCGAAACAAGCCAGCCAATTCGGGCAAACTTTCCGGAGCAACCTGGCCGAAATGCCCGGCATGCTGGCGAGGCAAAATCCAAATCTCGTACGGCATCCGCGAGGCATGTGGACAGACGGCCGCGAAATGTTCGGTTTGAGCCACCAGCAGCCGGCCCTGGCCGATCGCGTCGCTTAGCATCCGGCATGCAGGGCACCCGCCATGTTGCTGCGCATACGTCCGGAAGTTCGCTTCCCGACTCGTTAACGCGCCGGACGGCCCGTTGGTGGCAATCAATTGACTGTGCAAGTGCGAAAGGCTGGCGCCACCCAAAATGCCCGAATTCTTGAACAGCGATATATCCCGGAAAACTCGCTGGCTGTGCAACATCGCCACGCGCTGCCGGTAGACATCCAGGACTTCCGCAAATTGCGCGTCGTCAAGCTGGGTGATGCTGGTGAGGTGTCGGGGCGATTCGATAATCACCTCGTGCAGGCCGATGAGAGCGGTTTCGCCTGTTTTAGCCGTGAGAATTTCCCCGAGTTCGTCGACCGCCGGATACAAATTCGGCACCACCCGCACCCGCCAGCCGGGGCCGTCGGGCTTGCTGCCTGGCGCGCGGCGGGCCAGCGTTTCGCCGGGCGTGCGCGCTTCGCGCCCCTCGCAGAAGGGGCAGTCGAAGTGTTCGTCGACGGATTGCTGAATCGCGACTTCCTGAGGCCGCTCGCCCCGCCTTTCCGCCATGATCACCCAATGACCGGTGATCGGATTGCAACGCAGCTCAGACATGGGGAGAAGGGGCGAGAGACGAGGAACGAGAGACGAGCATCACTCCGCACTCCGAACTCCGGGCTCCGCGCTTGAGCTGTCCGCTTCTGCCTTCGGCAGCCTGCCTTCCGCCTTTTGCATTCGCTCCTCCGCCATGCGGCGGTCGGCCTCAGCGTTGCCCCCCCAGAGCCAATTGATCTGCCAGATGTGGCGGTTCAAGTTGGCCTGTTGCGCCGGCAATTTGTCGCGCCATTCCAATGGCTTATAGGTGCCGAACACGCGGTCCCAGATGTCCACTGCCATCCCGAAATTGTGATGCCATTGGTTGTGCGTGTGATGGATGTAATGCACCGGCCGGGGCATCCAAAAGCACTTCGCGGGAATCTCGTGCTGCAACTGATGCGAGAAGGCGGAAAAAAATGCGAACGCATTCGAGCCCAGCAGCCAGCCGACTCCAGCGGGCAGCGAAATCAAAAACGGCGGCCACATCATCCAGCACGTGCCGATGAAGTAATCCCAATACTCCATCAGCACTCCCTGCGCGGTTCCGCGGGCATGATGCTCCCGATGCGTTTTGCCCAACCAACGCACCTGGTGCATCAGCCGATGCGCCCAATACTCGGCCAAACTGGCAAAGAAAAACCCGCCCACAAACCACGCCGCCCCAATTCCCATCGCCGGCCACTCCATTGGTGTTGCCTCGCAACAATTGATGACGCTGCCTTGCCCAATGATGGACACACCCAGTGTAGCTAGCTTCGGGCAGGGTGAAAACACCCTCAGGCCTGGATTGTCTTGGCGCTGCGCACCCGAGCCAGTGTCCGCTCGTACAAGGCTACATATTCCTTGGCGCTGCGCTGCCAGGACCAATCTTGCTTCATGCCGGTCGCGACAATTCGATTCCACACGTCGCCGCGTGTAAACAACGCAACTGCTCTGCGGAGCGTCTCGCTGAGCGCAAAGGAGCTGTAGTCGTGGAAAGTGAAGCCCGTGGCAGTGCCCGAGGCCAGCGTTTCATCCGTCGTGTTCACGACAGAGTCTGCCAAACCGCCGGTGGCGCGCACCACGGGTACGGTGCCGTACTTTAAACTGTAGAGCTGATTCAAGCCGCACGGTTCGAAACGGCTGGGCATCAGGAACATGTCGGCCCCGGCCTCGTACAAATGCGCCAGGCGTTCGGAAAACTCGAAGCGCACGGCCACCTTTTGCGGAAAGCGCTTGGCGAGCGTTTGCAGCAGTTCGCGATACTTTGGTTCGCCGGTTCCGAGAATCGCCCATTGCACGTTGCTCGTTTGCACCCACTCCTGAATCACCGCCGCAATCAGGTCGATGCCCTTCTGCTCAGTCAGGCGGCCGATGAACGCTACCACCGGCGCGCCGCCGTTGTCACGCGGCAGCCCCAATTCCTGTTGCAACGCCGCGCGGCACTTGGCTTTTCCTTCGCGGACGCTGGTCGGGCCATAGTTCGTCGGCAGATTCGCATCGGTATTCGGATTCCACAGCGAATAATCCACGCCGTTGATGATTCCGGATAACACCACCCGCCGCTGTTGCAGCACGCCTTCCAATCCGGCTCCCAAGGGTGCCGATTGAATCTCCTCGGCATAGCGCGGGCTCACGGTATTGACCGCGTCGGCGAACACCAACCCCGTCTTCAGTAAGTTCAACTGGCCGAAGAACTCCATCTGTTGCCAGTTGAAATATTTCCAATCCAGCCCGGTCAGCAGCATATCCCAGTGCCAGAAAGTGCCCTGGTAGCTGAGATTGTGGACCGTCATCAGCGAGGCCGAGCGCTCGAAGCGCGGCACGTTGCGATATTCGATCTTGTGATAAGCCGGCACCAGGCCCGTTTGCCAATCGTTGGCGTGCAGGATGTCGACATCAAATTCCAACAGCCGCACCGCTTCCATCACCGCGCGGCTGAAGAACACGAATCGTTCGCAGTTGTCGGGATAATCCTTTCCCGCGACTTGATACAGTTCATCCCGATCGAAGTAGTCCGGCTGCTCGACGAAATAGACCGGCACGTCGCTATCGGGAAAACGACCTTCGAGCAACCGCCCGGGGACGGTTTTGCGGCCGATGGGGATCGTCAATTCAATGCCGGTCGGCTTGATCGGCAGGCCGGCGCGATGCACCTCGCGGTAGGCCGGCATGATGACCGCCACGTCCTGGCCCAGGCGATCCAATTCGACCGGCAAGGACGCGCTGACGTCGGCCAAGCCGCCGGTCTTGGCGAAGGGCGCCGCTTCACTTGTGGCCAGCACAATTCTCACGGCCTGAATTCCTCCAGCCCCGCGGCCCGCACCAACGGAAAGATCGGCACTGCGATCGGCTACTTAGCTCTGATCCTACAATAGCTTAGGTCATTCGCTGCGGCGAGGGAACCGCCGGCCAAATCAGCGTTTTTCACTTAGCCCCGGCGATGAACGCCGCCATGCGATCCAACCCCGCCTCCAGGTCGGCCATCGCAGTGGCATAGGAAATGCGCGCGTAGCCTTCGGCGCCGAAGGCGGAGCCCATCACGGTGGCCACATTTTGCTGCTCCAATAATGCCAAGCACCACTGGGCCGATGTGTCGCACTTTGCGCTGCCGTAGGTGCGGCCCAGGTGCTGCTTGATATTCACGAACGCGTAGAATGCGCCCCCCATATCCGCGCAGCTGACGCCGGGAATCTTCGCCAGCCGCGCGCTGACAAAATCACGCCGCTTGGCGAACTCGCGCAACATGTCGCTGACGCACTGCTGCGGTCCCTCCAGCGCCGCCAACGCAGCATACTGGCTGATGCTGCAGGGATTCGACGTTTCTTGGCTTTGTAAGTCGGCCATCGCTTTCGCGATGTTCGCCGGCGACAGCGTCCAACCGATTCGCCAGCCCGTCATGGCGTACGACTTGCTCACGCCGTTGACGACGATCGTGCGCTCCTGCAATCCCGGTCGCACCGTGGGAAAACTCGCGAAGTGATGGTTGCCATAAATCAGATGCTCGTAAATCTCGTCGCTGACCACCCACAGCTTTCGCTCCAGCACCACGTCGGCCAGTGCAGCCAATTCTTCCGGCGAATAGACACTGCCTGTAGGATTGCTCGGCGAGCAAAGCAGCAAGATCGTGCTGCGCGGCGTGATCGCCGCGCGCAGTTGCGCGGGCGTCAGCTTGAAATCGCCTTTCTCGGGCGTTTCCACGATCACAGGTTTCGCGCCGGTGAGCTTTACAAGCTCCGCGTAGCTCACCCAGTACGGCGCCGGAATGATGACCTCGTCCCCCGGATTGCACAGCGCCGTGAACACGTTGTGGAGCGAATGTTTGGCGCCGTTGGAAACGACGATTTGAGCCGGCGTGTACTCCAAGCCGTTGCGTTTTTGGCAAGCCTTCGCAATCGCTTTCTTCAATTCCGGGATGCCACTGGCCACGGTGTAGTGCGTGTGGCCGGCTTTCATGGCCGCCAGCGCCGCTTCGCAGATGTGCTGCGGCGTGGTGAAGTCGGGCTCGCCGACGCTGAAGTCGTACACCTTTTTGCCGGCGGCTGCCAATTCTTTCGCCTTGGCGGCCATCGCCAACGTGGCGGAAGGTTCCAGTGCGGAAACGATTTGCGACACCTGCATCGACATAGACAAAACCTTGAAATGATGGCCAATTCAGCCGCGCACTCTAGATCGACAATCATATTCACCGGCCGGTTCACTTCCAAGCGGCTGGACCGACCCGACATCATGTTGCCACAAGCGCTGCACGGCACCCTGCAGCGCCAAAAGTGCGCCGCGCGGCAAACTCGTATTGACGTTCTTTCGACAATTCTGCTTCAATGGCATGCGTTGTGAAATTGCGCGGTGCGGAAAGTAGTAATTCGCAAAGTGCATCCAGCAGCAAAACAGATCAAGGCGGAGGCATATACTTCGTCTTCCAGCGACCCGGCGCCTGATATGGAGCACCCCAGGCTCGGCCGCTTCAGTCCGCTGCGGTGCTCATTATCAGGAGCCACGGAAAATGGCAGCTAGAAGGAAATCAGCCGGAAGCAGGAAGTCCGCCCGCCGCTCGCCCAAGAAAAGGGCGCGCGCCGCTCGGCAAAACGACGCTCGAGCAAACGGTAGTAATTGCGATTCGTCGCAGTTGCTATAGTTTTCATGAACCGACGAGAAAGGCCGGTCTGCGGCGTCAGTCGCCCAGACCGGTCTAATTTTTATCGGCCTCCGCTGGAGTTGATTCGCTCCCGACCGCGTTGACCAAAGCTCCAGGCTGTGTTACAGTTGCAACCACTGTATTTCTGCCTGGCGCGAAGAAGCCGGGCGCCCATGGTTCTCGCGGTTTCGAGAACCTTACGACCGTTACGGTGGATAGCGCGCTGGACACTTCGGCCCGATTCGACGATCTCAAACTTTCGCGCACGATGCTCGAGGCCCTGGCGGCTGCCGGGTACTCTCAGCCCACGCCCGTTCAAGCCGGTTTGATTCCGCGCGCCTTGGAAGGCGTGGATGTACTCGGCCAGGCCCGCACCGGCACAGGCAAAACGGCCGCCTTCGCCATACCGATTCTCGAAAAGTTGGAATCCGGCAAGAAGCAGGGACCCCAAGCGATTGTGCTGGTACCCACGCGCGAACTGGCCGTTCAGGTGCGCGAAGAATTCGTAAAGCTTGCGCACGGACGCAAAGTGCACGTGGTCGCCGTGTACGGCGGCAAACCGATCCGCAGTCAAATTGAAAAACTGCACCGCGGCGCCGAGGTTGTTGTGGGCACGCCCGGCCGAGTGCTCGATCACTTGGCGCGGGGCACGTTAGATCTGCGCGACTTGCGGATTGTCGTTCTGGACGAAGCCGACCGAATGTTGGACATCGGTTTCCGGCCCGACATCGAGAAGATTCTACGTCGCTGCCCGCAATCGCGGCAGACGATGTTGTTGTCGGCCACCGTGGCGCCGCCGATCGAGCGCCTGGCGCAGCGCTATATGCGCGACCCGGAGATGCTGGATTTTTCGCCCAAAGACATTGCCGTTGAAACCATTGAGCAGTTTTATTTCACCGTCGACGCCGACCGAAAGTTTGAGTTGCTGGAGCGCCTGCTGCAGCGCGAGCAGCCGAGACAGGCCATTATCTTTTGCCGCACCAAACGTGGAACGGAAAAGATCTATCAGCGGCTGGCGAAGAAACTTTCCGATGCCGCAAGCATTCATGGCGATTTGGCGCAAAATGCCCGCGATCGCGTGATGGCCGACTTTCGTGCGGGGAAGGTGCGCTACCTGGTAGCGACCGACGTGGTGGGCCGCGGCATCGACGTGACCAACATCTCGCACATCATCAATTACGACGTGCCGCAATTCTGCGACGATTACGTCCATCGCGTGGGCCGCACCGGCCGCATGGGACGCGAAGGTGTGGCCTACACGTTCGTCACTTCTGAGGAAGGGGGCGAATTGACGCGAATCGAAATGCGCATCAATCGATTACTGAAGCGCGACGATATGCCAGGCATCTCCGTCGCCGGAAAGCAAGGGGCGGTTCCCGCTCATGCCGGCCCGGCACAATGGACTCCCGGCGGTGGTTGGGGCGGAGACGCCACCTCGACGGCTGAAGCTCCCTCTAAAGAAGAGCCACCCTCAAGCGCGCCCGCTAAGCCTGCGGGACGCCGCTATCGCCGGGCGCGTGTAAGTTTCACATCGACTTCGCCGCGGCGCGAATCAACTCAATCAGTGCCGATCGGTGGCAGCGCGATTCATCCTCGCAATAGCAACCAATTGCAATCGGCGTGCGGTTGGCCAATGCCGCCAATAATTCGATCGTGTGCCGCGCCGCGGGCTGTTTCATCTCGGCCCGATACGCACGAAAGAATTGCGAACCGGTTTTCCTACCGGCGAAGAATGCTTTGACCAATTCCCGGCTGGGCGCGACCAAGGGCATCCACACGTCGAACAAGCCGCGCTTGGAGTAGTCGGCTTTTTTCACGCCTCGGGGCAAGAACCGCACCGTCCCGATCCGCAACCCTTCGCTCTTTTTACGGGGAGTGCCGATTCGATAGGTGGTGATCTGCAACATGGTTTTCGCTGTCGATTACAATAACGATTATATGCGACTTCAGTTTACCGCAACGATAATCTGTCTCTTGGCCGCCGGCTGTGGCTCCAATGAGCCGAATTTCGGCCCCGACGTGCAGCACGATCGTCCGGTGCAGGTGTCGCAGTCGCATCCCTTGGCGCACGCGGCAGCGGATCCGACGAAGGATCGCAGCAATGTGGTCGTCACACCGCACTCGTCGCCGGCGCCTTCGGTACCCGATCGACCGAAGCCGACCAAGCCCGAGCCCGTCGAAGGTCTTTCCAAATTGCCGCAATGGCACAAAATCGACGAGACGAAAGTTCAAATCGCCGGCATCCGCAAGCTCGAAGGCAAACGGCTCGTCCTTTATACCGATTTGCCCAGTTCCCCCGAGATCGACGATTTTCCGCAGGTCTTTGATCAAGCGTTTGATTTGTGGTGCCAATACTTCGGTCTGAACGCCGACGATCTTCCGGAGTGGCGCATGCGGGCGTCGTTGATCGACGACCCAGCCCGGTTCAAAGCCTGCGGCTTGCTGCCGGCCGATTTGCCGAAATTCCTCAACGGCTTCAGCCGCCAGAACGAATGCTGGCTTTACAACCAAACCAGTCCGTACTACCGCCGGCATTTGCTGCTGCACGAGGGCGTGCACGGTTTCATGTTCACGTTGATCGGCCGCAATGCTCCGCCGTGGTACATGGAAGGCATGGCGGAACTTTTGGGAACGCATCGTTGGCAAGATGGCAAGCTGGAACTGCCGTACTTTCCCAAAAAGGCGGAGGAGGTGCCGAAGTTGGGGCGCATTGAAATCGTGCAGAAAGATTTCGCCGCTGGACAAGCGAAGCAATTTCTCACGTTGATGGATTATGCCGGGCAAGATTACTTGAAAGTCGAACCGTATGGCTGGTCGTGGGCGGCCGCGGCATTCTTGGACGGCCATCCGCGCTATCGCGACCGATTCCGGAAGCTGCCGGCGCGATTGAACGCGCCGGGCGATTTCAACGCGAAGTTTCGCGAAGCTTTCGCAGATGACTTCGATCAACTCCAGGAGCAGTGGCAGGTGTTCGTCGCCGAGATCGCTTATGGGTACGACTTCGACCGTACGGCCGTCGATTTTTCCGCCGGAAAGCCGCTGACCGCAGGCGCGGCGCAGGCCACCGTGCAGGCCGATCGCGGCTGGCAAAACACCGGCATCCAACTCGAGGCGGGCAAGACTTACAAGCTAACCGCCATGGGCAGCTACCAGGTGGCCGCCGATCCCAAGCCCTGGATGAGCGAACCTGGCGGCGTTTCGATCCACTATGTTCATGGCAAGCCGCTGGGGATCCTGCTCGCCGCCGTGCGCCCAAATAACACCGAAAACCTCGGCATCAGCGCGCTCTTGAAACCGATCGTGGTGGGCACGGGAACATCCATCACACCGACTGAATCGGGGACCTTGTTTCTAAAAATCAACGATTCGGCCGGCGAACTGTCAGACAATTCCGGCCATGCCGACGTAGAAATCAAGGCGGAATAATCGGTCGATTGACGAACAAGCGCCGCCGCCGAACAATAGTTGCTTCACTGGCCCAAATATTACGCTCGCCTGACATCTCCATGAAGAATTTCATCGAACTGCACGATCCCGACGTTTGGTCGGCCATCGACGACGAAGCCCGCCGACAGCGCGATGGCTTGGAGATGATCGCCAGTGAAAACTATGTCAGCCCCGCTATCCAGCAAGCCGTGGGCAGCGTGCTCACGAACAAATACGCGGAGGGCTACCCTGGTCGGCGCTATTACGGCGGCTGCGAATATGTCGACGTGGTGGAAACGCTGGCGCGCGATCGCGCCAAGCAACTCTTCGGCGCGGAGCACGCCAATGTGCAGCCGCACTCCGGCAGCCAGGCGAATTTCGCCGTGTATCTGACCGCCGTGCAACCGGGCGATACGGTGCTGGGGCTCGATCTGGCCCATGGCGGGCATCTGACGCACGGAATGAAACTGAACATCTCCGGCATGCTGTATCACTTCGTGGCCTACGGAGTGACGCGCGACACCAACCGCATCGACTTCGACCAGGTGGCCCGCCTGGCGCGCGAGCACAAGCCGAAGCTGATCGTCGCCGGCGCAAGCGCCTATCCCCGCGAAATTCCACACCCAAAATTCGCGGAAATCGCCCGCGAGGTCGGCGCGAAACTGTTCGTCGACATGGCCCATTACGCCGGGTTGGTCGCGGCGGGCTTGCACGATAATCCGCTGAAGGTCGCCGATTTCGTCACCACCACTACGCACAAAACGCTGCGCGGACCGCGCGCCGGCATGGCCATGTGCAAAGCCGATTTTGCCAAAGACCTGGATCGCAACGTGTTTCCCGGCATTCAGGGCGGACCGCTGATGCACGTCATCGCCGGAAAGGCCATTTGCTTCGGCGAAGCGCTGAAACCAGAGTTCAAACAGTACGCGCAGCGAATTCTGGATAACGCCAAAGCCCTGTCTGAAGCGCTAATGAAGGAAGGTCTGCGCCTGGTGAGCGGCGGCACTGAAAACCATCTGATGCTAGTCGACGTGACCACACTGGGCATCGGCGGCAAGTTGGCCGAAGCCTCGCTCGACAAGGCGGGCATCACCGTGAACAAAAACATGATCCCTTACGACGAACGCAAACCGATGGATCCTTCGGGCGTTCGAATCGGCACGCCGGCGCTGACCACGCGCGGCATGGGTCCGGGCGAAATGCGCACCATTGCCGGCTGGATACTGCGCGCTGCGCGGCGCCAGCGATGAAAAAGTTCTGGCCGGCGTCCGCGAAGAAGTGCTGCAATTGTGCAAGCAATTTCCCGTGCCCGCGGCGCAACTGGCGGAAAATTAGACCGCCGCCGGCTCGGCCGCGTCGGATTCTGACTGCGGCGATAGATTCAGATGCTGCCGCACCAGCGTGGCAATCCATTCCAGTTCGGCTTGATCGCGCCCCGTTAACATGCCGAACTTCTCTTGCTCCGTCGGCCACACCTGCAATTCCATCACCGACTCGTCGCCGACCTTAATCGCACTGGGCCCGCAAACCACGCGAGCAAGCTCGTCTCGCGTCCATTCATGCGTGCGGTTACGAAATAAAAATCGTTCGACCACCATCATCCGATCGCCGGCCACGGCAATTGCGGTTCGGCGTCGGCCCATTCGAATCGCGCCATACAGCACCAGAATTCCGATGACCCAGAATCCTGTCAACGCCAGAACCATGATCGGATGTGAAAAACCAGGGGCCGCGGAAAAAACAAGAATCATAACCAGCGTCACTAGCGACAGGCAGCCATTCCAAAACAAGGCGAAGCTGAACAACCCTTTGCTCCCCGCCCAGATGCCCGAAGCTGGAATTTGCACGACGAGGCTGCCATCGGCGGAACTAGTCGCCACGATGCGGCTGCCCGCCGGCTGCTCGAATCGATCGACAATTTCTGCCCGCACGGGCGGGGCCGCTTCCGGTTGGCTGACCTCCGGACGGTCCACCTCCGGCTCGTCCGCAATTTCCTTCGGCCAGCGCCGTTGCAGGTCGTTGGCGATCGCCGTGCACAATTCCTTCGGATAACCGGCCGCCAGGAACATATCAGCCACGCTGATCCGGTAACAATCGTCGTTCGGCCCGGCACTGGCCGATTCGTTCGACGCACTGCTGAGCCCCGGCACGATTTGAAGAATGTGAATCTGCTCGATATTCCGCCGCCACGTCCATCGCAGCAGGCCCGCCCGTTCAATCGCCAACAGTTTGCCACCATGCAACTTGATCTCGGCATGGCCCCACAGCAGAAACGATGTGAATCCAATCGCCACGAATCCGATGAAAACAAACGGCGCAACTTCCATGGCGTGTTCAATGGCGCTGGCAATTCCGCCGCCGCCGGCGAAATCTTGCCAGATCAGAATTGCCCCCCACGCCGCGCAAACCAGCGTCCCTAGAATGCCCGCGATGAAAAAGCCTTTGACTCGGCGGCGAACGGCATCGCCGCCCAAGGCGCGCGGCGGAAGAACGTAGTGCACCCCATCGGGCAACAATTCGCGAACCAAAACGCTCGCTGGCAGTGTACTCATGAGGAATCTGAATTGGCTTTGGCTTCCTTCAATCGCCGGCGAATTTGCTCCAGCCGGCGCGCCAATTCTTGCTCAAATCCCCGATCCACGGGGCGGTAATACTCCCGCTCCACGCCCAAATAATCCTGCGCGGCCACGGCATTCGGCGCATCATGGGCATATTCGTACCCTTCGCCATGACCCAGACGTTGTGCCCCCGGATAATGCTTGTCACGCAGGTGCACTGGCACGGGCAGCGTGCGCCCTTCCCGGACATCGTGTTGCGCTTCGCCAATGGCCACAGTAGCGGCGTTGCTCTTCGGCGCACAGGCCAAATACGTGACCGCCTGGGCCAACGTTAATTGACACTCCGGCAAACCGATGAACTCGCACGCTTGCATCGCTGCCACGGCCAGCGGCAGTGCTTGCGGGTCGGCGTTTCCCACATCCTCGCTGGCCAAGATCACCAGCCGGCGCGTGAGGAAGCGCACATCTTCGCCCCCTTCGAGCATCACCGCCAACCAATATATGGCTGCGTCGGGATCGCTGCCGCGAATGCTCTTGATCAGCGCGCTGGCGGCGTCGTAATGCGCATCCCCTTGATTATCGTAATTAACGGCCTTTCGTTGCACCGACTCCGCCGCCAAGGCCTTGGTGAATCGCAGCGGCCGCTCGGGCGTGGATAGCACGCCGATTTCCAGCGCTCCCAGTGCCCGGCGTGCGTCGCCGTCGCTCACTTCGGCCAGAAATTGCAATGCATCGTCGTCGAGCTGGACTTGCTCGTTGCCCAAACCGCGCTCGCGATCGGCCAATGCGCGAAGAACGATCGATTTGATTTCGTCGATCGAAAGCGGTTTGAATTCGAAAACGCGGCTGCGGCTGACCAGGGCGCTGGTGATCGAGAAAAAAGGATTGTGCGTTGTCGCCCCGACCAGAATCACCGTCCCCTCTTCAACATCCGGCAACAAAACATCCTGCTGAGCACGATTGAAGCGATGGATTTCATCGATGAACAAGAGCGTCCGCTGGCCTGTGGCGGCAACCAGGTCGCGCGCTTCCTCCAACACTTCGCGCAGCTCTTTCACGCCGCTGGTGACGGCGCTCATTTGCCGGAACCGGCTGCGCGTTGCGGACGCCAGCAGATGCGCCAGCGTCGTTTTCCCAGTGCCTGGCGGGCCATAGAAAATCACGGAGCCCAACCGATCGGCCGTCAGCAGCCGCCGCAGCAGCTTTCCTTCGCCTAGAAAATGTTCCTGGCCGACGAATTGGTCTAGCGAAGCCGGGCGCATCTGCGCCGCAAGCGGCTGGGCGCTGCGGCGATTTTCGGATTCAGCGGCGGCAAAGAGCGACATGGGAAAAGCAGAAGGCAGAATGCAGAATGCAGAAAGCAGCCTGAGGCAATTGTATGCGGCGATAACCTGCCCATAAAGCCGCGACCGCTGGTCGCGGTTGAAAGGCCACGTACTCAGCCATCAGAACAGCGTCTGCTGCCCGTCCGGCGATCGAGGCGGGCGAAACTGGGTCGTATCCAACTTTGGCATCCGGCGATCCAGGCCAAACTTGTGGGCAAACACTTGGAACGTCTGCGAGATGCCGTCGGCATACTCCCCCTGCCCCGACATCCGCCGGCCAAACTCGAAATCGTTCATCTTTCCGCCGCGCACGGCTTGAATTCGCCCCATGATCCGCTCGCGCAGCCCGGGGCGGTTTTTGGCCAGCCAATCTTCGAAAACCGGCCGCACCGCCCAGGGCAGCCGCAACATCTGCCAGCCGGCCGTGAGTGCGCCCGCTTCGGCGGCCGCCTGCAAGATCGAGGGCACTTCCAAATCCGTAAGCCCCGGAATGATCGGCGCCACCATGACCCTTACTGGCACGCCCGCTGCGGAAAGCTCTCGGATGGCCTTCAGCCGCATCGCCGGCGGGCTCGTGCGCGGCTCCAGGTCCCGCGCCAGCTTGGCATCCAATGTCGTGACTGAAAGATTCACCACGCACATTCGACGGTGCGCATGCGGCGCCAGCAGGTCGAGATCGCGCAGCACCAGCGCGTTCTTGGTGACAATGCCAAACACTTGTCGCGCTTCGACCAACACTTCGATGCACCCGCGCGTGATCCGCAAGCGCCGCTCGGCCGGCTGGTAGCAATCCGTCACGCCCGAGATGGCGATCAGTTCGCCGCGCCACGACGGTTTGCACAACTCGGCGCGCAATAGCTTGGCCGCCTCGGGCTTGTAGAACACCTTGGTTTCGAAATCGATTCCCGCGTTGAGGCCCAAGTATTCGTGCCCCGGCCGGGCATAGCAATACGCACAGCCATGCTCGCAGCCGCGGTAGGGATTGATGCTGTAGCGAAACGGAATGTCCGGGCTGTCGTTTTCGGTGATCAGGCTTTGCGTTGCGTCGGCGAAGAACTGCGTGGGAATTCGCCGGTCGTCGGCCGCGGCCGATTCGTCGTGCTCCAGTTGCTCCCAATCGTCTTCCAATCGGACCGATTCGAACCGATTAGGCGGGGCAATCTGCGCACCGCGACCAATAGCGCGATTGTGTGGCTGCTGAGACTGCATGGCGATCACCGCACATAGTGTACAAATGTACGTTCATGGCGTCAACGCCGAGCGGGGGCTCTAGCAGGCCCGCAAAGTGCGCGTTAGAATTCGCGTCGATATGCAAATCGTCGTGAACGGCCAGCCTCGCGAACTTTCCGACGGCGCCACGCTTGCGCAGCTATTGAGCGAGCTGGGCCTGGAGCCGCGCCACGTGGCCGTGGAAGTGAATCTGGAAGTTGTGCCTCGCCGCGAGCATGATCAGCACCGCCTGGCCGACGGCGATCGGCTGGAAGTGGTCACCCTCGTCGGCGGCGGATAAGGAACATGAACATGGCCAGCGATCTTCGCGAACCGGCGGCCGCCGAGGTTGCATCGACGGACGCCCTGCGGCTGGGCTGCCACACGCTCCGCAACCGGCTGATTGTCGGCACCGGCAAGTACGCGAATTACGAACTGATGGCCCGGTCGCTGGAGGCCTCCGGGACCGAGTGCATCACGGTGGCGGTACGGCGCGAGCGGCTGATCGACGCCCAGGGAAACAACCTGCTGGATTTCATCGACACCAAACGATACATATTGCTGCCCAACACCGCCGGCTGCTTCACTGCCGACGATGCCGTGCGCGTGGCCCGCCTGGGGCGCGAACTTCTGCTGGGCTTGGAAAACCCCGGAGCCGATTGGGTGAAGCTGGAGGTGCTGGGCGATACCAAGACGCTCTTGCCCGATCCGGTGGCCACGCTCGAAGCCACCGAGCGCCTGGTGGCCGATGGGTTTCAGGTGCTCTGCTATACGACCGACGATCCCATCACCGCCCGGCGGCTCAAACAGGCCGGGGCCACCAGCGTGATGCCCGCCGGCAGCCCCATCGGCTCTGGCCAGGGCGTGCTCAATCCCAACAACATCCGCATCTGCTTGGAATATTTGAAGGAAGGCGATCCCGATTACCCGGTCATCGTCGATGCAGGCGTCGGCACCGCCAGCGACGTGACGATCGCTATGGAATTGGGCGTCGACGGCGTGCTTTTAAACACCGGCATCGCCCACGCCAAAGATCCGCTTGTCATGGCCCGCGCCATGAACGCCGCCTGCACCGCCGGCCGCCTGGCATATTTGGCCGGCCGCATTCCTAAAAAGCTCTACGCCACCGCCAGCAGCCCTGAAACCGGCACCATCGCGCCCAAACCGCGATAATCCAGATCACATGATGGATCCGGTCGACATCCTGGGGCCGAAGGGACGCATCGCCGCGCGGCTTACGCAATACGAAGAGCGCCCGCAACAATTGGAAATGGCGCGGGCTGTTACGGCGGCGATCGAAGGGCGCCGGCATCTGATCGTCGAAGCGGGCACGGGCGTGGGCAAGAGCTTCGCCTATCTGGTGCCCGCCATTCTTGCAGCCACGGCCGAACCGCCGCCCGCGGAAGATGATGACGACGACATGCGTCCGCGCCGCCGCATCGTCGTCAGCACGCACACCATCGCGCTGCAGGAACAGTTGGTGCTGAAAGATATTCCGCTGTTGAAGGCGGTCATGCCCAACGAGTTCACGGCGGTGCTGGTGAAAGGCCGCGGAAACTATGTCAGCCTGCGGCGGCTGAAGGCCGCGCAAGATCGCGCAAAAAACCTGTTCATCGACGATTCGGAAATCGAACAGCTTCGCGAATTAGCGGCCTGGGCAAAGCAATCGACCGATGGCTCGCTCGCCGATCTGCCGTTCGGCCCGCAGGACGGCGTGTGGGACGAAATCGCTAGCGACAGCGGCAACTGCATGGGGCGCAACTGCCCCACGTACGACTCGTGCTTCTACTATCAGGCGCGCCGCCGCGCCAGCCGGGCACAGATTCTGGTTGTCAATCATGCGCTGCTTTTCAGCGACCTGGCATTGCGCCGCGCCGGCGCAAGCATCCTTCCCGATTACGACGTCGCCATTCTCGACGAAGCCCACACAGTCGAATCCGTGGCCGGCGACCACTTGGGCTTGGGCATTTCGTCGGGCGCGATCGAGTATACGCTCAACAAGCTTTACAATGATCGCACCAATAAGGGCCTGCTGGTGCACTACAAACTGGCGCGGCCCAGCAGGAAGTCGAACGCTGCCGTGTGCGGGCCGACGATTTCTTCGCCGATATCAACCGCTGGCTGGAGGATCAAACCGGCGACAACGGCCGCGTACTCAAGCCGGAGATCGTGCCGAACCTCGTCAGCCCGGCATTGGAAACGCTGGCCCGCATGGTCCGCCAACACGGCGATAAGCTCAAAGACGATAAGGAGCGCTTCGATTTCGTTTCCGCTGCCGACCGGTTGCGAGGAATCGCCGCCGAAATCGACACCTGGGTCAAGCAGCAATTGCCCGAAGCGGTGTATTGGATCGAGCGCATGAAGTCGCGCCGCGGCCACACGCGGTTTGTGCTCTGCGCCGCCCCAATCGACGTCGGCCCCGCGCTGCGCGAACAGTTGTTTGACAAAGTGCCCAGTGTCATTATGACGAGCGCCACGCTGGCGATCGGCGGTTCGAAACATAGCCCGACCGTGCCGGTCGGGTCGTCTGACAGTTCCTTCAATTATTTCAAAAGCCGCGTTGGACTGACGCAATCCCATTGCCTGCGGCTAGGCAGCCCGTTTGATTATCAAAGCCAGGTGGAACTGATTCTGGTCGACGGCATGCCCGATCCCACCGATAAGGCGCCGTACGAGCAAGCCTGCCTGGAAATGATCCGGCGCTACGTTGCCCGCACGGATGGCCGGGCTTTTGTGCTTTTCACCAGTTACGACATGCTTCGCCGGGCGGCCAGCGCCCTGACGCCGTGGCTGACTCAGCAAAACTTGGCGCTATTGTCGCAGGCCGACGGCGTGCCGCGCAGCCAAATGCTCGATCGCTTCCGCCAAAATCCGCGCAGCGTGCTGTTGGGCACCGACACTTTCTGGCAAGGCGTCGATGTGCCAGGCGATGCCCTGCAGAACGTAATCATCACCAAGCTGCCTTTCAGCGTGCCGGACCGCCCGCTGTTGGAGGCCCGGCTGGAAGCCATCCGCGCCGCCGGGGGCAACCCGTTTGCCGATTACCAGCTCCCCGAAGCGGTGCTGAAACTGAAGCAAGGTTTCGGCCGCCTGATCCGAACCAAAACCGACACCGGCATTGTCGTGATCTTGGACCCCCGCGTCCGCACCAAACGCTACGGCCGAATGTTCCTCGATTCCCTGCCGCAGTGCCATCAATCGATCGAATCCGTCGCCGGCCAAGGCGTTGACCACCTTGCGAAGCGAATTTAGAGTGTCGGCATGCTTGCCAAACGTGTCATTCCCTGTCTCGATGTCAACCTCGGCCGCGTCGTCAAAGGCACGAAGTTTTTGAATCTGCGCGATGCTGGCGATCCGGTTGAAGTTGCTGCGCGCTACGAGGCCGAGGGGGCTGACGAGCTGGTGTTTCTGGACATCACGGCCAGCCACGAGGAGCGGGACATCATGCTCGACGTGGTGCGCCGCACCGCCGAGCAGGTGTTCATGCCGCTCACCGTCGGCGGCGGCATCCGCACGCTGGAAGACATTCGGGCCCTACTCAACGCCGGCAGCGATAAAGTTTCCATCAATTCCGCCGCTTGCCGAAACCCGGAGTTCGTGCGCGAGGCCGCCCGTAAGTTCGGCAGCCAGTGCATCGTGGTGAATATCGACCCCAAGCGGGTGCGGAAAAATGGCCGCGAAGTGTGGGAGGTGCACATCAACGGCGGGCGGATTCCCACAGGCCTGGAGGCGGTGCCCTGGGCCAAGGAAGTCGAGCGGCTGGGGGCGGGGGAAATTGTGCTCACCTGCATGGATGCAGACGGCACGCAAAGTGGTTATGATTTGGAGATGACCGCCGCCGTCAGCCGCGAGGTAACCATCCCCGTGGTCGCCAGCGGCGGCGCCGGCAGGCCGGAACACCTGGCCGACGCCATCGCCATCGGTCACGCCGACGCGGCCCTGGCGGCCGGCATCTTTCACTTCGGACAGTTCACAATCCGCCAGGTGAAAGAAGAGATGGCCAGGCGTGGAATTCCCGTGCGGCTGTAGGCGCGAACCAACTCTGGAATTCAAAAAATTGAATACGGCGACCGCCGGCTGAAATCTCCAACGATATGTCGTATTCCAATATCCACCAGCAGCCTCCTTCGTCCAAGGCGGAAGCTTCGGCGATTCGCTTCTCCGGCAAGAAGCGCGATTTGGAAGTCGACAAGCTGTTTCGAGCGCTGGTGAAGCTGGAAGGCAGCGATCTGCACTTGAAAGTCGGCCGGCCCCCTTATGTGCGCGTCAAAGGGTCGCTCAAGCCGCTCAATCGGGCGCCGATCGACGACGAAGAAATGGTCCGCATGTGCTTCCCGATGCTCGACGAGCGCCTGCAGGAAATCTTCGACGACACCGGCGGAGTGGACTTCGCCCACGTGGTCGACGTCGACGGCGTGAAATGGCGGTTCCGCGTGAACATGCTGCAGCAATTGGGGCACGCGGGACTGGTGGCGCGGCGCGTGAACAACCACATCCCCGATTTCGCCGGGCTCAACTTGCCGCCGATTATGGAAGATTTGTGCAAGTTCGATCAGGGAATGGTGATCTTGGTCGGCGTGACTGGTTCGGGCAAGAGCACGACGATTGCGTCGATGCTGAACTACATCAATCACCACTATCGCAAGCATATTTTGACGTTGGAAGACCCGATCGAATTCACTTTCACGGAAGACAAGTGCTTAGTGAACCAGCGCGAAATTGGCACGGACGTCAAGGATTTTGCCATCGGCATGAAGCACGCCGTGCGCGAAGATCCCGACGTGATGCTGCTGGGCGAAATGCGCGATCAGGAAACCTTCCTCACGGCTATTCAAGCCGCCGAAACGGGTCACCTGGTGTTCGGCACGCTGCACGCCTCGACGCACCCCAGCACGATCGGCCGCATCCTCGACCTGTTTCCCCAGGAAATGCACCCCTCCTTGCGCAGTGCCATTGCGTTCAACATGAAAGCGATCGTCGCGCAAAAACTGCTTCCCTCCATCAAGCAGGGCGTGGGCCGGGTGCCCACCGTGGAAATCATGCTCTTCAGCCCGCAAATACGAAAGCTCATCCTGGAAGAGCGCGACGACAAGCTGGCCGACGTGCTTCGCATGTCCACCAACGAAGGCATGCAAGATTTTACGATGAGCCTGAAAGATCTTGTCGAGCGGGATTATGTGGATCGTCAAGTCGCGTTGGACGTGGCGCCCAACGTGGAAGCGCTGAAAATGGCCCTCAAAGGCATCGACGTCAAGGCAGCGGGAATTCTTTGATGACGCGCGCGGCAAAGCTGATCGTCGGGGGGCTGGTGCTGGCCGCGGCGCTGCTGGCGGTGCATTCCGCGCTGGCGCAAGAGCCCGCCGCCGCCACCGCCAACGACGGCTGGCCCGCCTATAAATTCCAGCGCGGGCCGGGCTACTATCTGGATACCGTCAAAATTCTGCTCAGTTGGGGGCTGTTTGTGCTTTGGGTGCGAACGACCAACTGGGTCAGCCAGGACTGCATCCGCCTGCGGCTGAACTACATCGTGTGGAACCTGGTCGTATTTGTGCCGTTGGTGCTGAGCTACATCCTGCTTTGGGTGCTTCCCTCGTTCGCGGTCGGCTTTCCGCTGATGTTGCTGGCCTACTTCGCGCCCTTTACGCGCATATGTGGTAATGCGCAACCAAACGGTGGAATCGCATCAGCGACTTTTCACGCCCGCTCACTTTCGTCACATGTTTGCCGGCGCGGCCGGGAAAGTAGGCGTGAAAGTATCGAGCGAAAAGGTGCTCGACCATCAAAAGGGCGCACCGGTCGACTTCAAGGGCAGCCCCGGCGGCGGACGAAATGCCGAGGCGAATCTGGCGCTGTCGCGGCAAACGCCGGGCTACGTGCCGGCGAAAGGCTTGATTGCCGACCTGTTGGACCGCGGCGGCGACGGCATTTTGCTGGAATTTGGGGCCCAAAATGTGCCCGCGCGGTATCAGATCGACGGCGTGTGGCACAATGTCGATCCGCTGCAGCGCGAGCCTGCCGAGGCGATGGTGGCCGCGCTGAAAACTCTCGGCGGCCTGGACCCCTCCGAGCGAGTCAAACGCCAGGAGGCCGCGTTCGTGGCCGAGTATCAAGGCGCAAAATACAACTGCAAGTTGCTCAGCCAGGCGCGCAAGCCGGCGAGCGATTTGCCGTCTCGTTCTATCCCATCCGGAAAAAGGCGGTCACGTTGGATGAGCTGGGAATGCGTTCCCGCACCCAGGCCCAACTCGACACCTTGCTGACTCAGCCGCACGGCATGGTTATTTTTTCCGCGCTCCCCGGCGGCGGCTTGAGCAGCTTGTTCGATGGCGCCCTGACGGCCTGCGATTGTTACACGCGCGATTTCGCCGCCGTCGAGGATGTAAAGAATCGAGAGCTCGAGGTGGAAAACATCCACGTGACCACGTATGATCCGGCCGCCGGCGAAAAACCTTTGCCGGTGCTGGAGAAGATGATTCGCTCGTATCCCAACGTGCTGGTCGTGCGGAATCTCCCCGACGGCGAGACCGCCAAATTCCTGTGCGATCAGGTGCAGGACGAACGGCTTGTGCTGACGTCGATCCGCGCCAAAGACGCCGCCGAGGCTTTGCTCCGCGTCCTGTTGCTGAAGGTGCCCGCAAAGGATTTTTCGCAGGCGGTCAGCGGAGTGGCGGCCGTGCGATTAGTTCGCAAGCTTTGCGAAGAGTGCAAAGAGGCCTACGCGCCGCCGCCGGAGGTGTTGCAGCAGTTCGGTATTCCTGCCGGGAAGATTCAAACGCTGTTCCAGCCGCCGTCGCAACCCGACCCGAAGCGGCCTTGCCCAGCGTGCGAGGGCGTCGGTTACAAGGGCCGAATTGGAATGTTCGAATTGTTGACCGTCGACGACGGCGTGCGAGATGTCTTGGTCAAGAATCCGAAAATCGAAGCGGTCCGCGCTGCTGCCCGCAAGGCGGGGCTAAAAACGTTTCAGGAGGAAGGCCTGGTGCTGGTGGTGAAGGGCGTCACGTCGTTGGCGGAATTGCAGCGCGTGTTGAAGTTATGATTTCAATTTTCCAATAGAATCGGGCAATTTGCTCGCTGGCTATGCTTCTGACAATCGCAATCGTCGTGATTTTCGTCTGTTGCCTGGCTTTCGTTTTCAACGAGGGTCTGTGGGCGCCTCCATCATGTTCTTCAACACGATGACCGCCGTATTGTTGGCTTCCAATTTCTTCGAGCCAGTGGCCAACTGGATAACGGGAATGTCGCCCGGCCTGGCTTACATCGCGGATTTTGTTGCCCTGTGGGGCATCTTCGCCGTGTCGCTGCTGCTGATGCGCGTGGTCACCGATTTCATTTCCCGCCATCAAGTGCGGTTTCTCAAGCAAATCGACGTCGCCGGCGGCGTGTTTTTCGCCACCTGGATCGGCTGGATCATGGTGCAGTTCACGCTGTTCTCTTTGCACACCGCGCCGATGAGCCGAAATTTTCTCGACTTCCAGGAAAAGCCCGACACGCGCATGTTCTTCGGCCTAGGGCCCGACCGGGATTGGCTTGCCTTCCTGCACTCGATGAGCACCGACGGCTCGCTGTCCCGCGAACCACCGGCCAACCGGCCCGAGGCTTTCGTCTTCGACCCGCAAGCCGATTTCATTCTTCGCTATGGCGCTCGGCGCGAACAATTGGAACATGAAAAAGGCATTCTAGCCACGAAAAAGTGACCGAGCGCAGCTCGAGTCCCGGTGTTGCCATGACCGCTCCGTTGGCCGATTCAAATTCGCTGCCTGCTGATGGCGAAGTCGCCCGATACCGTGCGGTCAGCGCCTGGGCGATCGCCGCATTGTTGCTGGGATTACTCTCTCCGTTGGCATTCGTGGGGCCGGTGCTGTGGTCGCTTCCACTGTTGTGCATCGCCGTAGCGCTCGTGGCCATGTGGAAAATCTCCGCATCGGCCGGCGAATTGGTGGGATGGAGCCTGGCTTTGCTCGGCTTGTTATTGGCGTTGTTGTTCGGCTTGGCTGCGCCGGCGCACACATTGACTCGCCAATACTGGCTCGAAAGCCGCGCTGAAGCATTTGCCGATGAATATATCGAACTGCTGCGGCAGGGACGCCCCTTCGCCGCGTATCAACTCATGTTGTATCCGACGCTACGCAAACCGCTGAACACCGAGTTGCCCGCCGACTACGACAAAGACCCCAGAGCAAAACAGAAGTACGAGCGTTTTTTGCAGGCGGAACCGGCCCTGACTTTATTGGCCCAGCGCGATCGGGCAAACTTCCAGCGACTGTCCTGTCAGTTGCTTTCCAGCGATGATGAAAGCGACCGAGTTGCCCTGCGGTATCGTATTTCTCCGCCGCAAACCGGCGCGGCGCCAGTGGTCATCCAATTGACAGTATTGCGCTTTCTTGACGGCAAGACCGGCCGAGAGCAATGGCGCATTAAATCAGCGGACGTGGTCGAGTAAGGCGCGGTGCGACGATCGAGCCTGTTTTCCCGGGCCACCGACGCTCAGCGGGGCTTCCCGGCGCTTTCTCGTCTTTCGGCGCCATGAACTGCTCCACTGGCAGAGCGTAGTGGGGGCCCCAACCCAATGGCAACGTCACTCCGGTGATCCAGCGGGCATCGTCGGACGCCAGGAACGCCACGGCCCCGGAAACGTCGTGCGGCAAGCCGACGCCCAGCGGATGGTTTGCCTCCAAGTGAGCGTGAACCTCGGGCGTGAGATGCTCCAAGTGCTTCAGCGTCATGGGCGTTGCCACCAGCGCCGGCGCAACGGCCACGACTCGAATCTTTCGCGGCGCCAGTTCCCAGGCCAGCGACTGCGTCAGCCCGATCATTCCTGCTTTGGCGGCGCTGTAAATGCTGAAGCTTGGGCAGCCCCCCAGCGCCAGCGCCGAAGCCACATTGACGATGACACCACCGGGCGAGGGAAGATGCGGCAACACGGCGCGCATCAGCCGAATCGCGCCGTGCAGATTCACGTCGAGCAGGTTCTGCCATTGTTCGTCGGTGAATTCTTCAAACGGCCGGGCATATTCCACTCCGGCGTTGTTCACCAGCACGTCGATCCGTCCGAAGCGCGCCATGGCGTCGGCGACAGATTGGCGCACTTCGTCGGCCACGGTTACGTCGCAGCGGATCCATTGCATGTCGCGCTTGGTGCGCTGCAAGCGCTTCAGCAATCGCTTGGGTTCGCTGCGTGAAAACAAGGCGACGGCCGCCCCTTCCTGGGCCAGTCGTTCGGCAATCGCTCCGCCGATGCCGCGGTCGCTGGCGCCGGTAATCAATGCCACTTTGCCGGTGAATCGCGCAGCGCGCCTTCGGGCGCCGCTTGCTGCTGGACGGCTTTACTTGGTTGATCTTGTGACATTCGGACGATATCAAATGAAAGGTCAGTTAGTGCGATGCTTCGCAATCATACCCGATGTGCCGGCACCCGGCGGTCCGGCGCATCGCACCATTTTAGATATGCCAGGCGACCGCCGCCACCGATCGGCATATTCGACAAAGTCGCCCGCCATCGGCAGCTAGCGGCGAAGCACGAACCGGTAGTCCTTCGTTTTCCAAGGTCCGGCGTAGTCGACGCCAATGCGCGGCGAGCGCTCGATTTGCGATCGCCGCACATGCAGGCCGCGGTCTTCAATCCACAATCCCGTCGCCTGTTCGGCCGCCAACGTGCTGAGCCGCTGCGTGATTTTCAATCCCTTGGTGAGCTTTCCCGGGCCGGTGAATTCCCCCGCCCCGCGCAGCAGCACGGCGGCCGGCCAGCCTTCGCGGTCGGTCACCACATTGAGCATCCAATGAATGCCATAGCACAAATAGACGTACCAATGCCCCGCCGGACCGAACATGACTTCGGTTCGCGGCGTGCGCCCAAACCTGCCGTGACAGGCCAGATCGTGCGGGCCGATGTAGGCTTCGACCTCGTGGATCATCGCCGCCTGGAGGCCGGCACGTGTTCGCCGCACGAGGTGCTTTCCCAGCAGTTCGCGGGCCACGGTCAAGGTCGGCCGCGCGTAAAAATCGCGAGTCAGAATCTCACTGGTTGTGATCGTCATCAGGTGTTGCAATCAAACAGCGCCACACTGGCGGTAAACCCGTGCAGGAAATTCTGTCCGCCGACGGGCCCGATTTCTCCCTGCGCAAAAAAACCAGCGGTGGGAATATTTCCCAACTCGTCTTGCACGCAGGTTGCATCGTGATCGGGACAAGAAAACAATCGCGTGCCGCGGCCGTTGCACGTAAACAATAAAGCACCGCGGGATTCATTCGAACGGGTCGATTGCTGGGCGTGCAATAAACTGCGCAAGTCCTCGTCGGCCGATTGCTCATCTCGCACATGAAATTGCACGGTCTGACCGGGGCGCACGAAATCGCCGATGGCGATGGCTCCGGTGTTCGGATCGGCGCCGATCACGTTTCGCACGAGGAAATCGCCGCGGTCGAACTTGTCTCGATATTCACTGAGAACCCGGCCGACGTGCACGCCGCTGCGAAGCATCATTTGTTCTTGCGCTGAAAGGGAATCGAACACTTCCTGCAATCGCTTCAGCGGCGGCGCTCCGCCGAGCTCCTGAATCACATTCGCCTCGGCCCGAGTGACGACAAACGGCTGACCGATGGGCCGGCACCCCTGCGACACCACGCTGCGAATGCGCACGGCGCCATGAATCAAGGCCGCAACCGCGCCGGTATCGAACACCTGCCGGCCAAGAATCAAGCGATTTTCGCCCGGCGACACGCCCCCGGAGGCCATGCCGCCCAAAACCGCCACGCCCGCGTGATCCTCGTTCAACCGACGCACTAATTCGTCGGCGGGAAAACTGAACGGCTCCCCCATCATGAGCATGGCGGCGCCGTCGGGCCACGCGTCGGGCAAGTCCGCGGGCCACCCGATGAACGTGCCGCCTTCGTGAGTCTGTTGAAAATCCAGATGCATCGAGATCACGTTTGTCGCCGGCAGCGCGGCCAACCACAAGGAAAGCGCTGGCGCCTGTTCGATCTCGCGCGAACCGCCGATGATCGATTCCCCCGTGCAGCCCAACAACGTTTCCGTGCCGATGGATTTGCAAACCTGATCTGCCGCATCGTCTAACTTTGACGCATGATGCACCGATGCGAACATTAGCGCCAAATTCGGCGGCGCGCCGAGTTGCGCGAGTGCCGCACCGCAGACTTCCGAGATTGCCGCGCCCGAATCTTCGGCCGCGGATAGCGCCGCCGCAAATCGACAAGATTGATTCGTCTTCGGTTCCATTGCCCGCAACACCGCTCCCGTTAGACGATTTCGAAAATGGCCTCGACCTCGACGGCCATATTCGCCGGCAGCGACGTCGCGCCGACGGCGCTGCGCGCCCCAACGCCGGCGTCGGGGCCAAACACGTCGGCCATCAATTCGCTGAAGCCGTTGATCACGGCCGGCTGTTGGCTGAATTCCGGCGTGCAATTTACCAGCCCCAGCGTCTTGACGATGCGCTTGACGCGATCCAGGCTGCCCAACGTATCGCGCAACGAAGCCAGAATCGCCAGGCCGGTTTGTCGTGCCGCCGCTTTCCCGGCATCCACGTCTAGATCCGCGCCAACCCGGCCCGTAATCAGGGTCTTGTCGGTCTTCAGCGGTCCGTGCCCGGAGGTGTAAACCAGGTTTCCTACGGTCACGATGGGCTTGTACACCCCCATGGGTTTGGCGGCTGGGGGCAGTTCAAGCTTGAGTTCGGCCAGGCGGCGTTCGGCACTCATGGGTTCGCTCCGTTACTGCAAATTCGACCAAGCAGGGTATCGCTCACCATATCCTGCTAATCCTTTTCTGGGTAGGTGCGGCATGCAACCAGATTCCATATATTGCACACCGTTGCTCGCCCCTTGACCCCGTAGCCCGTTCACCGTTCATGCTTCCCTCCCGCTTAGGCTATCCGAATCTCGGGTTGGGCGTCGGCCTGCGGAGCGTGCACTTTTCGCACATCCTCGAGCACCAACCGGCGGTTGATTGGTTCGAGGTCATTTCGGAAAACTTCATCGACTCCGGCGGCCGGCCGCGCCACGTGCTCCAGCAAATTGCCGAGCGCTATCCCGTGGTGATGCACGGCGTGTCGCTATCCATTGGCAGCACCGATCCGCTGGATTTCGATTATCTGGCCAAGCTCAAGCGGCTGGCCCGAGAAGTGAACGCACGCTGGATCTCCGATCATTTGTGCTGGACCGGAGTGTTGGGCCTGAACACGCACGATTTGCTGCCTTTGCCACTGACGGACGAAACGCTCAGGCACGTGGCCGACCGTGTGCGCACGGTGCAAGATTTTTTGGAGCGGCCGCTGGTGTTGGAAAACCCCAGCAGTTATGTGACGTTTGCGGGCTCGACCATGACCGAATGGGAATTTCTTTCGCAGCTGGCTGCTGAAACCGATTGCGGACTGCTGTTGGACGTGAACAACGTGTATGTCTCCAGCGTCAATCACGATTTCGACCCGGTGGAATATATCCGCAACGTGCCGCACCAGCGGATCGTGCAAGTCCATCTGGCCGGCCACACCAATTGCCGCACGCACTTGCTCGATACGCACGATGGCGAGGTCATCAACCCCGTTTGGGAACTATATCGCCTGGCCCATCAGTTGACCGCCGGCGTATCCACGCTATTGGAATGGGACGCGAAGATCCCGCCGTTCCCAGTGCTGCACGCCGAGGTGCTCAAAGCGCGGCAACACATGGACGAAGATTTGCCGCCCCCCGGCCCCGCCATGGAAATCCCGTTGGACGATGCATGGTCGCACGCCACTCCGCCCCACCCCGCAACGCTAGTGACAGCCCAAATCGAATGACCCCGCCGCAAAAACCAACTTTGGACGCCGTGCAGGGCTGGATGCAATCGGTCATTACGTATCCGCGCGGCGTGGAAGCCGGCGTGGCGTCGGAAGCGGTGCGCATGCATCTCGATGTCGCGCCTTCGGAACTTGAAAGCGTTATCGATCCCTCTTTGGCGCAAAGCAGCATCGAGCGATTAGGCGTCTATGCCGGAGCGTACCATGCTCGGCTCATCGAATGCCTGGAGGCGGAATTTCCTGTGTTTCGCCAGGCCGTCGGCGCCGAGGCATTCGCGGACTTCGCGGTGGAGTACCTCAAACGATATCCGTCTCACAGTTACACGTTGGCGCAGCTGGCGACAAACTTTCCCAAGTTCCTGGAAGAAACAAAATCATCCGCCAGTTCAGATCATTCGCCAATCGATTGGCCCGAGTTTCTCGTCGACTTGGCGCTGTTGGAGCGAACCTTCGGCGAAGTGTTCGATGGTCCCGGCGTTGAAGAGAAACAAACCCTTTCGGCCGCTGAACTTTTGGCGATCGATCCCCAGCACTGGCTGCAAGCTCGCCTAGTAGTCGTACCGTGCTTGCGGCTGTTGGCGCTGCGATTTCCGCTGAAAGACTACTACACGGCCGCCAAACAGGGACGCGATCCGCCGCTGCCGAAGGCGGGCGAAACATGGCTGGCCGTAACCAGGCGAGATTACATCGTGCGCCGTTACGAACTGACCCGAACGCAATTTGTCCTCTTGGACAAGCTGCGAAACGGCCAAACGTTGGCCGATGCCATGGCGGCCGCAGTGGACACGTACCCCGAATCGATCGAGTCACTCGCCGTGGACGTGCGCCATTGGTTCGAAGTCTGGGCCACAGCCCCGATGTTTGATTCCGTCATGCTGAGTTAGAAACCGGTCGGCCGGGCAATCTTCATTTCAGCAGGTCAAACAAATTGCTCCGTTCATCGGTCCAAATCACCACGGGCCGTGGATGTTCACTCGCTCGGACCGCGTCGGTTTCCAAAGCATCCGCCAACGATTTGTTCCGTGTCAGTATGATCCAATCCGAGGTCAACGTGGCATTCTTCGAGTCGCCTTCGGAAATGATGCGTATCTTGCGCATGTTGAACTTCTCCGCCGCCCCGCGGACCACGGGCTCCAAATCCAGATACCGATTGGAAATGTGAATGGCAATGGCGCCATCGGCGCCGTCGGCTTCTGCCGTTGCCAGATGACTTAAATAAATGCGGAATGCTTCCTCGGTGAGGAGATGTACCGGTATGGCGTCGCCGCTAAACGCATCCAGCACCAGTACTTGATAGTGTTGCGGGTCATGCTGTTTGAGTTCCCGTTCCAAAACAAGACGCGCATCGCCGAGCTTGATTTGGTAATGTCCGCCGCGCTCCTGGGAATCTTGCAGGTAGGTAAACCAGCGGCCATCTTCTGCAATTTCAACCACCGCCGGATTGATTTCGTAAAAGCAAATCCTATCGCCCTTGTCGATATATGCAGCCAACGTTCCGGCGCCCAATCCAACCGCCCCTATCTGCAAGCCGTCTTTTGAACCGTGCTGGCGAAAGTAGCCGATCGTGCGGCCGACGCCGCTATCTTCACTGTAATAGGTGGTCGGTTTGTAGCGCCGCTGGGGGTCGGTGAATTGTCTGCCATGCGTGATCCCACCGTGCTTTAGCGTGTAAATCTGATTTCCGAGATCATCTGTCGGGTACTCGAGAACCGACAACGTGCCGAAAAAATTGCGCACCGCCAGTTGGCGATGACTGTTCGAATCGTCGAAGTACGACGGCAATTCGAACAACCAAATGCCGGCCAGCAATAAGAACAACAAGCCTCCCGCCGGCCCGATCCACCAACGGCGTTCATTGGTCCGCGCGGCACTTCGCCTGGCAGCAGATCGGTAAACGCAGCGCACGAAGATCACCAGCGCCAGCAGGTAGCCCCCCACCAAAGCCAGGACGAATTCGAAGTAGGTTCGGAAAATCTGGGGCGCCACCAGCGTCACAGCTACGCCGCCCAAAGCGCCGCCGGCGGCGATCATCAGATAATATGCCGTCAGTCGCCGGGGATGCGGGCGCAGGCGCACCAGTTCGCCGTGACAGAGCATGCAGATTCCGAACATCGCCTCGAAGTTTAGCGCGATGTATTGCTTGTATCCCAATGAGAATCGGAGCGCCTTGGGAAACTGTTCCTCCGACAAGCCCCGCCATCGGGCCCATTGGTCGCTCATCATATGCAGGAGCTTTCCGATCAGGCCGAAGTCGAACAGGTTGATGTCGCTCAGTCCGTTCCAATACACGATCGCCACAAAATAAATCGACGGCAACGTCAAGCCGGCAATCCAAGCGGGCTGATAACGACTGGAATGATCGAAGGCGATGATAAACGTCAGCAGATACAACGACAGCGGCACGACCCACAAGAACGGCACGGGAGCGACATCGGTGCTGACGTGATTGGTGGTGGCCAACAGCGTTACCGAAGCAATCGCCGGCAACAGCATCCACAACGCTTGATGCCACCAGGTAACGTGGGAAATCGTTTCGATATCGTCGTCGGATTTCCCCGGCCGACTTCGCAAGTCGGCAGGAGAAGCCAGTTCCAATCCAGCAGCTTCCCCTTCGACAAGCGCAGTCGGAATCGGCGCCGCTTCGGCATTGCGCTTGTGGCGCAATAGCATCCACACGCTGATGGCCGCATAGGTACACAGCGCCGCATAGGCCACGAAACCCCACGACCAAAAGCCGGCTTGCCGCGGCACATCCCAGATGCGCTCGAACAAAAACGGATAGCTCAACAGCGCCAACAGCGAACCCACGTTCGATAGTGCATACAGCCGGTAAGGTATCCGGCCGGGAAAGGAGCGCGCAAACCAGGCCTGGATCAATGGCCCCGTCGACGAGAGCACGAAGTACGGCACGCCGATGCTGGCGGTCAAAAGCAGCAAGATCTTTTGCACCGGGTGAGTGCTGTCGGTCGGCTTCCAGCTTTCCGACGGCACCACGCGCAGCAGGAGCAGTGCCAACACGATCAAGCCCAGGTGCAACACTGCCTGCCCCCTTCGGCGCAGATAGCGCTGGCTCAAATGTGCGTAGGCGTAACCGCCGAATAGCAGCGTCTGGAAAAACAGCATGCAGGTGGTCCACACGGCCGGACTGCCGCCGAACCACGGCAAGATGTACTTGCTCACCAGCGGCTGTACCTGAAACAGCAGAAAGGCGCTGACAAAGATCGTGGCGGCAAAGTTTATCGCCAGCCAGCGATTGCGCCCTGCAATGCTCATAGGTTGCTCGAGTACGGGCCCAGCCGCGAAAAAACGTCCCCCTAGCCGCCGCAACTGTCGTTGCCGATCAAACCTTTTTTCGAGAATAACAGGCCGCCAAACGCCTGGCAATTCACCGCTAGAACGCCGCACCGCCGGTTGCAGCCGGAATTCATCGTACCTTATAATGGAGGGCTATAATTCGCATGAGCCTGCTTCATTCGAGCTAGCATCCGCACCAACCACTGTCCCGCACCTCCTCTGCTTCGATAGGAGAATTCTTCGTGGCATCCGGCAAACTGCTGTTCACCAGCGAATCGGTCAGCATGGGGCATCCCGATAAACTGGCCGACCAAATTTCCGACGGCATTCTCGACGCGCTTCTAGCCCAAGACTCTCACTGCCGCGTGGCCTGCGAAACGCTGGTCACCACCGGCCTGGCCCTCATCGCCGGCGAAATTACCAGCAAGGCACGGATCGACTACCGCGAAGTCGTGCGCGACGTGATTCGCGACGTGGGCTATACCGACGACACCATGGGCATCTGCGGCGATACCTGCGCGGTGCTTTTGAGCATCGGCAGCCAAAGCCCTGATATCGCCCAAGGCGTGAATGAAGATTCTGCCAAGGGCAAGGAAATCGGCGCCGGCGATCAGGGCTTGATGTTCGGCTACGCCTGCAACCATACCCCCGAGCTAATGCCGCTGCCCATCGCGCTGGCGCACCGCGTTTTGAACCGCCTCACGGAACTGCGCAAGCAAAACGACGTCAATTGGCTGCGTCCCGACAGCAAGAGCCAGGTGACCGTCGAGTTTGACGGCCCGCGCCCTGTGCGAGTCGACACCGTCGTTGTTTCCACGCAGCATGGTCCCGACGTTTCGCACAAGGAAATTCAAGACTACGTGATTAACCGCGTGGTGAAGCCGTGCCTGCCGAAAGAACTGGTCAAAGGCGACATCAAATATCACATCAATCCGACCGGCCGATTCGTGGTGGGCGGACCGCAGGGGGATGCCGGCCTGACGGGCCGCAAAATTATCGTCGACACCTACGGTGGCTGGGGCCGCCACGGCGGCGGCGCCTTCAGCGGCAAAGATCCCACCAAAGTCGATCGCAGCGCGGCTTACATGGCGCGACACGTGGCGAAAAATATCGTGGCCGCCGGCCTGGCCGATCGCTGCGAAGTGCAGTTGGCCTATGCCATCGGCGTTTCCGACCCGATCAGCGTGCACGTCGACACCGACGGCACGGGCCGCGTCGACGACGATCGAATTTGCGAGATCGTGTGCGACCTGTTCCCGCTCACGCCTGGCGGCATCATCCGCTACCTCGATTTGCGGCGGCCGATTTACCGAAAAACGGCAGCCGGCGGCCATTTCGGACGCAGCGACAAGGATTTCACCTGGGAAAGCACTCATCGCGCTACGGAATTGGCCGAAGCGGCCGGCATTGCCGCAACCGCCATGGCCTAGGCGGACACCGCGACGATTGATGCGAAGGGATTCGCCCCATGGATGTAATTGCTTGCAGCGCGGCGATCGGGCGACGCAACGATGCGTTCTCGTCGGCAATCCGCGGATTCATCGCCGCTGTTCTATGCGGGCTTTTGGTCTTCGCCGCGGTGTTTCTGTTCGCGCGCTGTTTGGCAGGCGCGTTGAATCAGCCGCTGTCTGCGGCCACGCTAATCGGCGTTGGCATCGCAGCAGCGCTGACTGCCGAAGCAGTGCGATTGCTGGAACGGCACACCAATCGACAATCTGCCGCGAAACTACCTTCCGCCGCGCGGAAGTGGCTGCCGCGCTTGGCTCTGCCCATAATCGCACTGTCGGTTTCGGCGCCGGGAAGCTCGAAGTTCGGCCTCGCCGTATTGTGGCTGATCATCGTCGGCCAGGAATATGTTTCGTGGAGAAAACGTCCAATTGCGCGCCCAGCGGATGCGCCGCAACGCGCGCCCGTCGGTGCGGCGAGCTCGCTAGCCGAAGAATTTCGCCGCCCGCCTGAGGCGGCGCCGCCCGCCGGCTGGCTCGATCCCGCCGTTGCGCAGCAGATCGCCTATCGGCGCAGCGCCGAAGGATGCGCAATCGCCGAGGGCTGGCTGCGCGCGAACTTTGTGGCCGGCCAACGAACCGCCATTGTGCATGTGGCATTTTGCCCACCGTTCAATCTGGCCCCGCGGGTTGAGGTGGAACCTGTCGATGGACCATCGTGTGATATCCGCTCCACGTTGGTGCTTCCTTGGGGCGTCCGCTGGGAAGTCCGACTCCTCGAGCCCGCGGCAGAAGCCGCCTCCGTGGTGGTGGAGTTCTTCGCCGCGGAAAAAGTTCCTGATGCCATTCAATAGATCCGTGCTAGCGGTGGCCCCTACCGGCTCAAACTCTGCCTGAGCGCCATTGTTTTCCCACTTTGTCTAAGTTAATTTGACTTGATAAGCAGAAGCAGATCGCCGGCTTAGGCCCGCCGCTGGACGCTTTCGACCGCCGCATCTTCATTGAGCCCGCATCACGGAGATTTATTTCATGCCGTATCGCACTGGTAGTTCGCGCGCTTTGCGAATCAGCAAGCGCCAATCGCGGCACGGTCGCGCGCTCGATCCCCGCCTGCGCGCTCGATTGACGTTCGAGCGCCTTGAAGTCCGCCAATTATTGACAGCCAATCTGACATTGGCCGGAACTCAGAGCATCGTCCACAACGCGAATATCGACGCCAGCAACGACCACGCCACGCAGCAGCAAAACCTGGCCATCGACATCAATCCTACCAACCCGCTGCACGTTGCCGGCGTGAGCGAACAGAACAATCCGACGACCGGCACATCGTTGGGTCTGTATCGCAGCTCCGACGGCGGTCTGACGTGGGCGACCACCACGATCGATAGCACCGTCGATGCACTGAGCGCCACGGCCACTCGATCTGATCCGTCGCTGGCTTACGACGCCAATGGCAATCTTTACGTGGCCTACGTCGTATTCGATAGTTCCACAACTGCCAGCACCTTGATTGTGGCCACGAGCACCAACGACGGCGCTAGCTTCGCGCACGTAGTTACGGTCGATTCTGTTGCGGTGCTTGCCGTCATTTTCAACACCAATCTTGGCACCGGTCCTGACGGACTGGGAAATCAGGCTGTGTACGTCGCCTACACTGAAAACACTTTTCTCGGCAACGGTATTGTCGTCGCTGGCTCGAACGATGGCGGCGCAACATTTACCACGCCAACAACTGTGAGCGATAACTTTGCAAACAGTTTCACCAATGGCGATCCTTCCGTCGGGCCCAGCGGCCAGTTATACGTCTCCTGGTTCGACACCACCGATAGCGCCGTGCGCTTCGACCGCGACTTGGATGGTCTATTCGCTGGCGTCAGCAACTTCGGCGCCGACATCACGGTGGTCAACAACAGCAGCGCGCGGCCTTCCGTTGTGGGTAATTTCAATTTGGTGTCCGGCCAACTGGTTCCCGCCGCCCCCAATCATGGCGTCAGCGCTGCGCCGGAGCTCGATACCGACCGCAGCGGCCTGGGAACCGACGGCAACTTGTACATATCTTTCATGGACGCGTTCAGCGCCACGGACACCGACATTTATCTCGCCCGCAGCGTCAACCAAGGAACCTCGTGGACCCTGATCGACGTGAAAATCTCGACCGCCACCGAATTCATGCCGTGGGTCGACGTGGATCAATCCAGCGGCAGCGTCAACGTGATGTATTACTCCACCACGGGCGACCCCAGCGGCAACGACGACGTGAACGTGATGCTGGCCACTAGCATCAACGGGGGCTCCACCTATGTCACCGATCAGCAATTGACCACCGCCACCTCGCGAGCCTCGGCCATCTCCGGCGGAAACGATTTCCTCGACTACAACGGGCTGGCGGTTCTCGATGGCACTGTGCAAGCGCTCTGGTCCGACAATCGCGGCCTGTCCGCGGAGTCTGAAGCCTTCACCACCAGCGCCTCGTTCTCCAGCGCCACCAACGGCAACATTCTCAACGTGTTGGGCACCGCCGGCAACGATGCCATCACCATTCGCCGTAGCGCCGCCAATCACGCGTTTCTCGAAGTGGTGGTCAATGGAGACATTCAATACGCCGGGCTCGCCGCCACGTTGGATTCCATCGACGTCCAAGGGCTGGCCGGCAGCGACACCCTGACGATCGACAACGCCAACGGCATCGTCAATTTCCCCATCAATTACGACGGCGGCACCTCCGTCGCGGATAACGACAAGCTGGCGATCACCGGCAATCCCGGCACGCCGGTTGCCCGCGAAACGTACATCGTCGGCGCCACCGCTGATCGCGGCACCTGGGTGCTCGACCCCGACGGGAATCAAGGTCCCGGCGTAACCGTAGCGGGAAATGGGGACGAATTGACCGTTACCTTCCTGAACCTGGAACCGGTCGATAGCGACACGCCCGCCGTGGTGTTCGACACGATCATGACCGGCGCGCCCAACGATGCAACGATCCAAAACGGCGGCCTGCTCAATGGAGTCAATTCGCTGCGCGTGCTCGACAACAACGGCACCTTCGAAACCTTCCGCTTCGCCAACAAAACCACCGTGCGCATCATGGGTCAGGCGAATGCGGACACCATTACCGTCGATTTCACCGCGGCGGCCGCCGGACTCATGGCGTTGGAAATCTACGGCCACGTGGCTCCCGACGTGCTGGGCCAGCCGGCTGACGACAATGCCGCCGACAATCTGAAAGTTTTTCGCAACACGGCGAACGTCGTGTACACGCTGTTCGGTCAGGGAGGCAACGATAATTTCATCGTCGGCAATGGAGATCTTTCGTTGATCCTAGCTCCGGTGGCGATTGTCGCCGGCGACGGCGCCAACGATAGCCTCACCGTGGACGATTCCTCGCGCGCCACGGCCGTCAATTACATCGTCGATCCCACGCATGTGGCCATCCGCCCCGATCTCGGCCCGGTGTCTCAAACCCTCGTCACGTACGATGGCACGCTGGAAGGCGTGCAAGTCGACGGCACGCAGGGGCCCAACCAATTCGATGTCAGCCCCAGCACCACGGCCGTCTATTTCATCAATGGCCATCTTCCCACCTTCGCCGGGCCGGGCGCAGACATCTTGGTGCTGCATCCCGCCGGCACCACCGGCCGCGTACTCACTTACAATGCGATCACAGGCAACGGCAACTGGATGTTTGCCGCGCCGCACATGACGATCAATTTCACCAGCATCGAGCAATTGAAGTTCGCGCCGATGCTGGTCTACTCCGCCGACGCCGCCAAGAACGGCAAGCCGACGGTGAAAGTGGTCGATGCCGACACCGGCGCGCTCATCACTTCGTTCTTGGCCTATGAAGCCACCTACAAGCAAGGCGTGCGCGTGGCGCTGGGCGATATCAACAACGACGGCATCCCGGAAGTCATCACCGCGCCGGGCCATAACCATACCGCGCTCATCGAAGTCTGGGACATCATGAGCGCCGACCTGGTCACGCCTCCCACGCTGCTTGAATCGTTCCTAGCCTATCCGGCGGGGTTCAAGGGGGGCGCGATGATTGCCGTCGGCGACGTCAACGGCGACAACCTCAACGATCTGGTCGTGGCGCCCAGCCGGGGCCAGGCGAGAATTCACACGTATATCAACCAATTCGCGATCACGCCGGCGATGCCCCTGGACACCGTGCATCAGTTGAATTTTCTCGCCTTCCCGAAAAAGTTCATTGGAGGTGCTTCGGTGGCGGTCGGCAACGTCGAGGGGGATGCCAGCGCCGAAATTATCGTCGGGTCCGGCCCAGCGATGCGCGATAAGGTGCTCATCTTCAAAGGGGACACTAGTGTGCCGATAACGACCGTCGCGACGCCGTTGCACACCATCCTCCCCTTCCAAAACAATGCCCGCGGCGGGGTCTTGGTGGCCACGGCAAACATCGATGCCGATGCGTATCTGGAAATCGTCATTGGCGCGGGCACGGGGGGCGGCTCGCAACTTGCCACCTATGACATCACCAATCTGACGACCCCCGTCAATTCGTTCATCCTCTACAGCGGCAACGGCTCCAACGCGCCGCTGCGCGTGGCGGCCGCCACGCAAGCCGATCCCAGCGGCAATTTGATGAGCACAATCATCACGGCCCAAGGCCCCGATGGAAAAAGCCAGAAGCTCCGTCATCTGGCCCCCGCCGGGCCGCCGGTCGATCTGCTGATGGAAACCGACCCCGAATTCCTCAACGGCTTCTACGTCGCCTCGGGCTTCAACTGATCTGCTAGCAAGCTCGCAACCCAAGCCCAGGGGCTGCGACCCCTGGGCTTCTGCAATTGGTTAATTGCGTATCGCTAGCATCTCCAATCGCCCTTGACCCACTTTGCGGCATCCGGTACTAAACCCGCCCCTGCGCCGGATTCCCGGCTGCGGACTTGTCACTAATTGCGCTGCGGGCGGCATATTCTCGTCTTATCGCCGTAGCGCAACGATCGTTTCATCAATTGTGGATCACTGCGTGAACGCCTTCCTACGGTGTTTTTGCATTTCGTGCGCCGTTTTCATCACGGCCTGCGCGACCGATGTCGCCCGCGCTCAGCGCGTGCGCTTTGGTTCCGGCGTGGAGGACCCCAGTTACGACGGCAACACAATTGCGCTGGCCGATCGTTCCGCCACGTCGCTGGGCAATTATTCGTCGATTGCCCCGCCCGCTGCGCGAAGTTCCACGTCCGAGGCGCCGATCTACATCGTGCCCGTCAGCGATCCTCCGGCCGCATCGCTGGGCGCCAGTCTTCCCGCGCCGCAGCCGACGGCCGCCAATTGGGATCCTTATCGCGTGGCTCAGCGCTCCAATGCAGTATTCACCGGCACCATCACTTCCTCGCCCGGGCAATACCTTGTGCCGCAACCGATGCCGCGCGTGCCCTACTACACGCAGCAGCCGATCTCTGGTGCAGCGCCGGTCGTCCTTCCCGCGCAGCCGGCCCCTGCCCAGCCGATTTTCCCCACCACCGTTCAACCCGGGCCAATTGTGCCTGCCACGGTGCCGCCGCCGGTCGTCATACCGCCGACACCGCCCCCGATCGTAACGACGCCGCCGATCGTTGCACCCGCGGCCGTTCCGCCGCCTGTGCTGCCGCCGATCAAAACCAGCTCCTGCTACGCCTACGCCGACGCCATCTTCTTCACCCGCAATGCCGATATCGGCAACCAGCCGCTGGTTCTGTTGGACGGCAACGCCCCGACGCAAAGCAACGTGCTGTTGAGCACCGCCGATCTGGATTTCCCGTGGCAGGTCGGACCGCGAATTACCTTGGGCCGCGATTTCGACGCCTTCCGCAGCTTCGAAGCCACCTACTGGGGCATCTTCGATTGGAAGACCAGCGCCACCGTCACCGGAAACAACAATCTGAATCTGCCCGGCGATTTGGGCCTGGCCGCCGGCTTGGATTTCTTCAATGCCGATACGATGACCATCGATTACAAGTCGCAAGTCAACAACGGTGAATTGACCTATCTGCAAAACTACGGCGGCCTGGCCTGGCTCATCGGCTTCCGCTACTTCGAGCTGGGCGAACAATTCAGCATCACCTCGACCGACAACCAAACCGGCACCAGCTTCTATCAGCTCAACGCATATAACAATTTGTTCGGCGGACAAGGCGGTTTACGCCTGACGCAAGGCTGCGGCACCTGCACCAGTTGGTCGTACGACATCACGGGCAAGGCGGGCGTGTACGACAACGTGATCAGCACCGCGCAGCGGGTCGGTGATTTCAGCGGCTTCTCGCTGCGCGACGTGAAAACCACCGCCAATCAAGTGGCCTTCATCGGCGAAATCGATTTCAACCTCAACTACGCGCTCAATCCCAACTGGTCGATCCGCGGCGGATATCAGGTCTTCTGGGTCGAAGGCCTGGCTGGCGCCCAATCAACTCGACTTTTCCGACACGGCCGGCAGCGGCACGACCGTCGACAAAACCGGCGGTCTGTTCATGCAAGGCGCCCATGCCGGCTTAATGGCCCGCTGGTAGTTCTTCAAACCGCGGCAGATTGCCTGCGGCATCCAGCGGCAAATCGCGCGGCGCGGTCAGCACTTCCAGATCTTCGCGCTTTTTCGCCTCGCCCAAAAACGCCGCCGAGCATTCCGCCTCCGCAAGTTGCAGCGTATTTTTGATCCACACGATCTTCTCACCGCCGCCGGCAAGCGCCGCATCAAGCAATTCTCGATCCGTATCGAAATGCGGCGGAGGCAAGACAATTTCTAAATCGCCGCTCGTTAGGCCATTCAAACGGGTCGCATCGCGATCCATTTGCTGGACGAGCTTCGTCGAGCAAAACGCCGCCATGCCGATTCCATACGCATTTCCGTGCGAAGCTTCTGTCAAGCTGCGCACCACGATTTGTCGCACTTGAGGAAGCTCATCCTCGGCCGGCGCGCGCAGATGCTGCTTGCGCCCGACAACGTTCGTATCCATGCCCGAGCCGCTGATGTCTTTTCCCATTTCATCGACCACAAGTACGTCGATCCGCTCAAACGGCAAGCGCGGCATCCATTGCTGGGCCAACTTGAGGAACTCGATTTCGCGCATTTCAATTTCCTGCGGCGCGATCGCTTCGATCCGGGCCGTTTCGTCGTAACCGTTCTCCACAATGCCCAAGCCCGCTACGATGCGGCACCGGCTCAGAATTTCAGCCGCCGCGCTGCGCACCACTCCGGCGAAGCCGCGACTCCGAAACGCCTCGTGATAAACCTTCGCCCCGGCGGGCTTTCCCAGCCCCAGCGTCATCATCTTCAGCAAGCCGCTTTGAATTTCGCCGCTGAACCGGGTATGCGGCTTGATTCGCCCGCACACCAGCACGTAATCGGCCTCAAAGGCCAACCGATCGAAATGCACCGGCAATCCTTGGGCCGTCTGGCAAACCTCAATGGTTTCCGTGCTCGAACTGATCGGGCAACCGCACTTTTCTTCGCTGATGCCGTACGACTCGAGGACCTCGCGCTGCCCCTGCGCGGTGCCGCCGCCGTGGCTGCCCATCGCCGGCACAATGAACGGCTTGGCGCCAAGAGTCTTGAGATACTCGACAATTGCCCGCGTGATCGCCGCGATATTGGCGATCCCGCGGCTGCCGGCGGTGATGGCCACGCTCTGATCGGGCTTGATCTTCTGTCCCAGATTCAATCGCGCAAGCTGCCGCAGCACCTCGCCGGCAACATCGTCGAGGCGCGGCCGAGGCAGCTTCTGGCGAACCCGGAAGAACTGGGGATACTTGCTAGCATTCACAAAACCATGATAGACGCCCTCAGCCGCCCCCGTCGATGCAAATTGGCGACCGCTGGCGCGCGACTCGCCCTAGGCTGGAACTGGAAAAGCCTTTAGAATCCCGCCCCTTTCCGATTGCCGAACGATGGCTGCGGCCTGGGCAATCGAGGGCAGTCTCATCTCATCGACGGCGTTCGAACTTCAGGCTAGGAGCCTTTCCGATGGCTACCGTTTCGCACCGGCGCTCGCGTCGCTACAGCACGTACCAACCTCAGCGAGAAGCTAATTACCTTCCACCGAGAAAGGGTAAATGGCTCAAGCGCCTTGTCATCGGCTCCACGCTGCTTTTGGTCCTGGTGCTGGTGGCGCCGATGATCATCGCCAATACGCCCCTGCGCGATGCCCCGCTGCGCCTGGCGATGCAATCGCTGCATGGCACGGTGCACGCCGGCGGAGCGTCGCTCTCCTGGTTCGCGCCCATTAGCTACAGCGACATCGAAATCCGCGCCGCCAACGGCGAATTGCTCCTGGCCGTTCCCAAAATCTCCAGCGAGCGATCGCTGTTCGACATTATCACGCACCTTAGCGACCTGGGCAGCTTTCGCATCGAGCGGCCGCAGGTGTCGTTGGTGCTGCGGCGTGACGGCAGCAATTTGGAAGATGTGATTTCGTCGCCGGCCAATTCGCTACAGCAGCCACCAGAGCCCGCCGCCGAGACCGGTTCCAGTCAACCGGTAAAACTGCCCACGCTGTCGCTGGAAATCGTCGATGGCTCGATCAACATCTCCGACACATCCACGAAGCAGCGCTGGCAAGTCGATAAGTTCAATTTCCTCGTGCGCACTTCGTCGGAGTGCCCCTTGCCGGTGGAAGTGAAGATGTCGGCCGAGGTGCCCTACAGCGGCAAAAAATCGCAAATCAGCATCACCAGCACGCCGGCCTCTAACGGCGTCGATCAAATCGATGCCCAGATCGACACTCTGCCGCTGGCCATGTTTCGCGCCGTGGCCGACCGCGCTTTGCCCGGCGTGCAAGTCGACGGCACGCTTTCGACCAATCTGCGCTGCGACGGCATTTCGCAGTATCCGAAAAGTCCGCTACGCGTGACGGGCCAGATGACGGTCGACTCCGCCTCGCTGTTGGGCGGCCCACTGGGAAACGATCGCTTTGCGCTGAAGCATGTGGAACTGCCCTGCAAGCTAACGTATCAAGATCGCCGGCTCGACGTGGAGCAACTGGCGCTCAACTGCGACGTGGGCAAAATCTCGGCCACCGGCAATATCGCGATTTCAGATCAGTCCGACGTCAACACGCTCGGCCGCCTGGCGCAATCCACATTCAATGTTGAAGGCCAGCTCGACCTGGTCAAACTCGCCGCCCTGTTGCCCAAGACGCTGCACGTGCGCGACGGCACGCAAATTACCGGCGGCGAAGTCCGCCTCACCTTGTCCGGCAAGCCTGACGGCGCCACCCAAGCTTTGGAAGGCCGACTCATCGCCGGCGGTTTGGCCGCGATGCATGACGGCCGCCGGATCACCTGGGACCAGCCCATCGATCTGCAAGTCGCCGTGCGCGAGCAAGCCGGCCGTTTCTGGCTCGACCAATTTACCGGCAAGGCCAGCTTCATGATGCTCACCGTGCGCGGTTCGCTCGATCAGTTCGAAGCTCAGATGCAGTGCGATCTGGACCGCTTGATGGGCGAGCTGAACCAGTTTGTCGATCTGGGGCAGTTGCGGCTGGCCGGGCGCGGCGATTCTCGCCTCACCTGGCAACACACGGATCAAGGAGCCTTCGAGACTACGGCCGACGCCCGACTTCAAGGCCTGACCATCGCCCTGCCCGGCCGACAGCCTTGGCAGGACGATTCAGTTTTGCTTTCGGCCTCCGCCAGCGGCATTGTCGATAACTTCGGACTGGGGGCCGCCGGTTCGCCATCGCTGCGGCGTCTCAATGCGGCGCAATTGACTGCCACGGTTGACAACACCGCCGCGCGCAGCCACGAACAAGTCGCCGTTCGCCTGTTGCAGCCGATCGATCAAATCACCTCGAGCACTCATCTGCCGCTGGAAGCCAAGGTGCAAGGGCAGTTGGGGCACTGGTGGCCGCGGATCGCCGCCTGGCTGAATCTCGACGGACTGGATTTGGGCGGCGCGTGCGATATCGCCGTGCAAGCCACGTACTCCGGCTCCGGCGTCGAAATTCAACAAGTCAAAGGCAACATCAACGGCCTGCACGCATGGGGTTGGAATAGCGTGTTCATCGACGAGCCCGTGGTGCAAATGGAATGCTCCGGCGGCTACGATTTCGCCTCCAGCCGCCTGACGCTCAACCGCACTCAGCTACTAACCAGCACGGTGTCGCTGCAAACCGAGAGCGCCACGATCACGCTGCCCGGTAAGAATCCATTCGGTCTTACAGGATTGATTTCCTATCAGGCCGATTTGAATCGCCTGTCGCGCTGGATCAGCGATCCTGGCACGCCGCCGAAATACGCCCTGGCGGGCCGCTTGATCGGCACCGCCGACGTGGCTCGCAATGGATCGGCCACTCGCGGCAAGGTGAACGCCACCGCCGACGACTTTGCCGTGTACGCCTTCGATTCCGCCAGCTCGCAGCGCCCCGCCGTGCGCACGGCCGCCGCGCAATCGCAGCAACCGGTTTGGGTCGAAAAGAAGTTGACCATGGCGCTGGATGGAAATTGGGATCAAATGAGCGATTCCCTGCAGTTGGCTTCGCTGCAAATCGGCTCGCAGGCCTTGGCGCTGCAAGCTGCGGGAAAAGTAGACTCGCTGGGCACCCGCCAATACGTCGATCTGTCGGGCACGATCGACTACGATTGGCAATCGCTTGGCCCGCTTTTGAAACCTTATCTCGGCAGCAAGGTGGCCATCACCGGACGGGAATCGCGAAAGTTTGCCGTCCACGGCCCGCTGGGAAATGTCGCTACGCAAACGGCGGCGACCCAAAACAGTTCGCAATCCAGCGCCGATTCGTTCGCCTCACTGCGGCCGCTGGTGGCCGATGTTTCCTTGGGCTGGACGACGGCCAATTTGTACGGCATGCAGATTGGCCCGTTGGATCTGATCACGCACCTGGAAAACGGCACCGTGACCGCCAAGCCGATCCAAACCACCATCGGCGATCCGCGCAGCCCGGGCAAACTGACGCTGACGCCAGCCGTGCGATTGTCTCCCAATCCATCGGAATTGGTTTTGGGTCCCGGGCCGGTGCTCACCAACGTGCAATTCACGCAGCAATTGAATAGTTCCTGGATGCGGTTCGTCGCGCCGATCCTGGCCGAATCCGCGAAGGCCGAAGGCAACTTTTCGCTCGAGCTGGATTCCGGACGCGTGCCGCTGGAAGACCCCAACCGGGCGGAACTCAGCGGCCGGCTGATCATCAATCGCGTGAGCGTAACGCCGGGCCCGCTGCTGCGGCCGCTGGTGTTGATCTCGCAGCAGATCGAGGCGATCGTCAAGCGCCGCCCGCCGCCGTTGGATATGAGCGGCAATCCTGTGTTGGTGCAAATCAACAATCAGAAAGTTGATTTCCGCATGGTCGATGGCCGCATTTACCATCAAGGATTGCAAATGCAAATTGGCGACACCATCGTGCGCACTCGCGGCTGGGTCGGAGTCGACGAGACGCTGGGCCTGGTCGCCGAGGTCCCGCTGAAACCCGACTGGATTCAAGGCAACTCGAGGCTGGCCAGCGTCGCCGACCAAACGCTGCGGATTCCCATCACCGGCACCTTGAGCAAGCCAAAGATCGATGCCCGCGTCGTCGAGCAACTGATCGGCGCCGCCATGATCAACGTCAGCGGCAAAATCGAAAGCGAACTGACCAACGGCCTGCAGCGCCTGATACCGCCGCCGCCACAGAGGTAAGCCAACTCGCTTCCCTTACTCCAAATCCGCCAATCGGATCCCCTCGTCGACCAATAGAATTGGAATCTCGTCGACAATCGGGTAGGCCACCTGGCCATCGGCGCGCACCAGCGCTCCGTCGAGCGACTTTTCAATCTTCTGCCCCGCGCGATTCTTCAGGCTGCCCTTGCCCGCCGCGGCATTTAGTCGCGCCAACAACTCCCCGTCGGCCAATCTCAGCCGGCTATGGTCTTCCGGGCAGCGGAGCATCGCCAGTAATTCGGGGGTGATCATTTTCTTGCGGTGCGAAGCGAATTTGGCCTTACAAAGACACGCAGGCTACCGGAGACCAGAACCGTCGGCAACAGCGGCGGTCCGCAGGCAGCCTAGCGAATCTGGGAATCGTGCTGTCGTCGCCCCCGATTTTGCTTTAACGCCCCCATTGCCGCAACGGCCTAAAGTGCTGTCGCCGAGCGTGCCGATTCAGAAAGAAGGGGTATCAGGGGCTGGAATTGATCGCTCCTTGCGTCGACGTCCTTTGTGCCATTGGGCAATTGGCGAGAGTATCCGCCACGCCGTCGCTGGGCCGATCAGAATCCCAGCATCCCGGGAGGACAAAGGAATGATCCACCGGACATTTTTCGCTGTTCTATTTGTCGTCGCCGCCGGTTCGGCCTTCGCCGACGACGTCCGTTTCTACAAGGGCGATGACGGCCAGACCTATCGGGAAACCCGCCGGATTGTCAAGCAACCGGTCTCGGAAACCCAATACGTCGACCACCCCTACACGGTCTACTCCGAACGCGTCAGCACCGAGCTGCAGCCCAACTACCGCAACGTGTACACGCCGGTGACCGAGTACACGTGGGAACCGGTTTTGGCCGGCCGCTGGAACCCGTTCTCCTCGCCGCACGTCGAGTATCAATACAAGCCGCATACCCGCTGGGATGTACGCACCGAGCAAACCACCGTGCCCATCACCCGCCGCGAACTGGTGCCTGTGCAGGGCGTGACCCGCACCCCGGTGACCACGCTGAAGATGGTCGACGTCGAGCAGACCGAGAAGATGGCTGTCCGCAACGATACGGCCTTGGGCTCGCTTTCGGTCGGCCAATCGGTCGGCGGAGTAGCCAACCTGCAAGGCAATGACCCGCCACGCCAAGGCATGGACCGCCGCTAGAATCGCGGCACTCGATCGCTATCAAACACAAAAGCCCAGGGGTCGCATCCCCTGGGCTTTTTTTATTCTCGTCTCTCGCCCCTCGTCTCGCGCCTCTACCCTTCATCCGCATTCGCTCGCCGCCGGCGCCGCCCCTTCTGCACCGTGCCCCACTCTTTGGTCAACGTCTCAAACACCTCGGGCGACTCGTAACGGATCACATTCTTGCCTTCCGGCATGGGCCCGATCAGGCCGCGAAACACAGGCAGGCCGCGCAGCCCCAAATCGGTGCTGCAATCGTCCACGCCAATTTGAGTATGCATCCGCAGCAGCGTGTCGGGACCGTCGTAATCGCGGATGCGAAGCTTGCCATCGGGACCGCGCGAAACCACACGGAACGTATCTTTGCTCATCGTCAAAGACCTTGCTGAAATCGGGTTAGGGATGGTTCGATCTCCGCCGGCCCAACAACCTTGGCCGGCAGGATCGATTGCCTTGGGTAAAACAGGCCATCCTTGAACCCAAGTAGCAAACGACGAACTGGGCGATACTTTTTTCTCCCTCTCCCTATGGGAGAGGGCCGGGGTGAGGGTCCTCGTATGAAATTTCTCTGGCGGGATAACTAGACACCGACATCCTGTCCTATCGGCGGCCAGCCCGCCGCAGGCGCAAGCATTTTCCCCGCTCCCCTACGCCCCTTTCCCCCGCCACACGCGGCCCATTTCCCTGTGCATAATCCGCACGAACTGCCCCTTACTTAGCCCCCGGTCAATGACCGGGGGCAACGCAGGTTCACTGCCAACGGAACCTTCATCTGGCCATTGGACCCACACTGCCCCCGGTCAGTGACCCGGGGCTAAATATCGAGCGGAACGATAAAGCTCCACGGTTTCGCTGGCCGCCCGCCCCCAGTGTTGTGGCGCTCCACGTAGGCCACCCGATTTCTGACCGACTTCGTATCAAAACAAAACCGCTTGTCATATCCATCCGCCCAAATTGGTCGACCGACCCGCATTCCAAACCGCGCCGCATCCTTGGCGCATTTCACCACATCGCTGATTGGAACCCTGGTAGCACTAACGACATAATGCACGTGCCAAGTCTGGACTGTCATTGCCAAAATCTGCTGCTGCTTCCGAGCAACCAGCGATTCGCCGATCAATTGCCCGATGCGCATCAAATCTCGCGCAGCGAAGCGAAACGCCGCATGCTTCATCCTCTGCTCGTCGTTCGCCTCCAGTATCGGATCGGGCGGATAAACAATTCCCTCATCAACCCACTTCCGCCCGTCGCCCCGCAACCACGACCCGTACGTGGTCATGGTGATCATCGTCGCCAACGTCCGCCCCATTTGTTTCGCCCCTATTTAGCCCCGGGTCACTGACCCGGGGCAATGCGCGTCCCAATCAGCCGCATTTTTGCGCCACCAAACGGCCGGTGTAAACCGCCTCCTGAATTTTTTTGCGAAAGCAAAAAAACGCGGTAACATGTCGGTTTGCGATCCAGCCCTTGTTGCCATATACCCCGACCCGGAAGAACGGGTGAGTTATGCCGATTCTCGATCCACTCGATCAGCTTCGCAAAATTGCAGCGCTCAAGGACGAGGGTATCCTCGCGCCAGACGAGTTTGAACGCATCAAAGCCGATCTGCTCAACAAAGCAACGCATTGCGAAGCAGCGCCTGCATCCGCTTCCGAATGCGTGACTCAAAACGATCTCATTAACAGCCGAAACCAATTAAAGTCTCGTGAAAGTCATTTCAACAGTCTGCGAAAGGTTCGTCATACCCGCGCGAAAACTGAAAGGGCAAAGACTAAAGCTTCGATATTGCAAGCTCTTGCAAAAGATACGAATATCGCTAGGGGACATCGCACTCGGCCGTGTCGGGCCTATCACGGTTATGGCCGGACTTGGCGTGCTCCTCGGCGTCATTGCCTTTGACGTCCTTTCACTCGGACCGATTCTCATCGGCGGCGTGGTCGGTTTTCTCATCATGCTGTTAGCAGCGGTCCATATCTTCGTCTCTCCAACGGACGGTTCGATTCGAGCGAGCATTCAATCCAGCGAAACTACTATTCGCGATCTTCAAACGGCTTTGGCGCACGATGAAGCCGCATTCCAACTTGCAAATACCAACCTGCAAAATGCACGCGCCGATCTAAAGAATCTTCTCGCGAAGTTTCAAAGCCGGCGAAATGTACTATTGTCAATGGATTGGCGAACACTTCGCGGGATTCCATTTGAGTTTTTCTTACGCGACATCTTTGAGGATTTGGGCTTCAAGGTAACGGGGACTAAAACGTCCGGCGACCAGGGCATTGACCTAATTGCGGAGCGCGACGGCCTAAAGCTTGCCATTCAGGCAAAGGGATACGCCGAGAGTGTCGGAAATAAAGCGGTCCAGGAAGCTCACACCGGAATGTGTTTTTACAGTTGCAATCGATGCGCAGTAATCACAAATAGCGTCTTCACGCCCGCAGCAGTCGAGTTGGCACAGCGTGTTAAATGCCTTCTTATCGACGGCTCGCAGATACAAGCGCTGATTCTTGGAAAAGTTCATCTGTAAAGCGTCGTTCCTAAGTGCTGGAATGCCAAGACCCCGCGACCATTTTTGCAGACCAAAGAGGAGAGTCGGAAACGGGCGGTTTCCGAACCAGTAGGCTATTGAGACGATGAGACCGCTCCTAACTCCGGCATAAATCCAATGGTTTTGAAATTGCTAGGGGCTGTCTTGTTTGTGCTGGGATTGCTTCTTGCCGTAATCGCAGGGTTTGGATGGTTTGCCAGTACGGGGCAAGGTGACTTGCTTTGATTTCCTGTACCAGAGGTTATGAAGGTACGCCTTGGGTGATTCCGCTGTGCTGCGGAGCGTAGGCCGTAGGCCGAAGCGGAGCAGCACAGCGGGCCGCGAACTCGACCGGGGTCACATACCCCAGCGAGCTGTGCGGCCGGTGATGGTTGTAATCCTCCTTCCAAGTGGCGGTCAGCTTCCGGGCCGACGCCAAACTCTCGAACATCTCGACCGCCAACAACTCGTCCCGCAGCCGGCTGTGGAAACTCTCAGCGTAGCCGTTCTCCCAGGGGCTGCCAGGCGCGATGTACAAAGTCTCGATCCCCACTTGCTTCGTCCAGCGCCCAATCGCCTGGGCGATGAACTCCGGACCATTGTCGCTGCGAATGCACTTCGGCACGCCCCGCATGGCGAATAGCTCCGCCAGCGTGTCGATCACGTCTTCGCTGGTGATGCTGCGATCCACCTTCAGTGCTAAACATTCCCGCGTATATTCATCCACGATCGACAGCCACTTCAGCGTGCTGCCGCTGGCGGTGCGATCGAACACAAAATCCCAGCACCACACGTGGTCTTGATGCTCGGCTCGGCGCTGCTGACAGCCGTTGATGCTCATTCCCAAACTCCGGCGTTTCCGTCTCTTTCGCGGTACTTTTAACCCTTCTCGACGCCACAGCCGATAGACTCGCGTGTCGCTGGCGCGCCAAGCCTCCCCGCGCAGCAAGGCGCCGATCCGGCGATAACCGAATCGCGGTCGCTGGCACACCAACTCCCGCATTCGCCGCGTCAAAGCTGCCTCGTCGTCTCGCGGTTGGGCCTGGTAACGCTGACTGCTGCGCGGCTGATCCAACACCTCGCACGCCCTTCGCTCGGACACCTGGAACGCTGCTTGCAGTTCACAGGCCGCCACGCGCTTCCGGCAAGGGCTTACCAGTTTCCCTCCGTGATGTGTTTGAGCATCTGGTTGTCCAACGACAGGTCGGCCACCAGTTGCTTCAAACGCTTGTTCTCCTCCTCCAACTGCTTCAGCCGCTTGGCCTCCTCCGCCTTCATCCCGCCGTACTGGTTCCGCCAACGCAAGTACGTCGCTTCGCTCACCTCCAAGGCCTGCAACACCGCCGCTAGGTCTTGCCCGGCGTTCAGCATCGCATCGGCGTCCCGCAGCTTTCTGACAATCTGCTCCGGACCGTGCCGCTTCCTACGTTTCGTCGTCATCCTGAAGATCTCCTTGCCCTCCTCGGGCTGTTGAGACCTTCATAATCGATGGATCAGTTTTTCAACAGCAGCTCAAAGGTGACCGCTACGTCATTATTTTCTTAGGCATTCTAGCGTTTGGCCTTTTGCTAATTGGCTACCGATGGACTCGGCCAAAGCGGTCGATTTCTTGGCGACACGATCCGGCAACTGATCGACAACGGGAATTCGCAAGGGAACTCGGGATCAAGTTCCCGAAAAACATTACGAAGGGTGAATTGAGCGACTTGATTAGCCGAGTAACGGGAAAATAGGCCGTTCCCTTGCACGAGATAGAAGCCTGATTCTGATCGCGTGATTTTCTCAATTCAATCGGCGTCATTCCAGAATCCTTCGGAATTGGCCACTTGCGCTATACAATGCACCCGCGGAGTACTGACTCCGCACCGCGATCTTTGACAACTGAAAAACAATCGAGCTGTTCTGTCCGGCGAGTTTGCGCGCCGCCGCGGACAATATTCACTCCATTTTGTCCGCGCGGCGCTCCACGCCCTTCGGCTCTTCGCGAACGCTCCGCTCGCCGAAGCCGTCAAAACCATCGAATTTCGCCGGCCAATGTGGGACCCCCAGCACCCATGCCAAAATTCCGCCAGCTAATTGCTAATCGCTAGTTGCCACCTGCTCGTCGCGCAAACAAAAAACCGCTGCCGGGAGCTCTTCTCCCGGCAGCGGTGTTAAAGGACTCGATCAAACCACCCGCGGACTACTTGTGCTTCATGCTCTTGCAGAAGCTCTTACCGCAGTAGTTCTTGCCGCAGTAGCTCTTACCGCAGTACGAATTGCAGTACGGGTAGCAGCTGTAGGTCGAGCAGCAGTACGGCTGGCAAGTGTAAACCGGCACTTCGCAAACCGGCACTTCAATCACGGGCGTCTCGCACACCGGAGTGTAGCAAGGCTCGTAGCAGTACGTGGGGTAGCAGTAATCGTAGCAGTAGCTGTTGCAGTAGTTCTTGTGGCAGCTGTAATCTTTGTGACAACTGTTGCTCTTGCAGAAACTCTTGCCACTGCCGTTGCCCTTGGCTTCGGCAGTCATCGGAACCAGAACGAAAGCGACCAACAACAAGGCGACGATCAACGCGATTTTCGTGAAGCTTTTCATGACTCAATCCTCCGGAAAGTAGTAACTCGTTTTTTTCTGTTTTGGCCGGACACACGTCCGACTCGTCTAAGGAAGCCAGCGGAGGACTGGGCAGAATGTTACACAGGGGCCAAAAAACCCGAGAAATACCGCAAAACAGGGCCAGTGTGCCTGACCCTAGAAATGCCCATACAACCGGGCAGGGCCAGCGAAAACCCTGCTATCAGATAGGCGGCAACCGGGGCATCGTCGCCGCCGCTGCCGCCCCTCACCCCTCGCCCTAGAACTTCCAGTCGAAGCCGAAGTAGGGGGTGAAGCCGGGCGATAGAACCCGCGTGGCTGGAGCGGGGAAGCCGGTTGGGCCCAAGAGCCGCAAGTCCAGGTGCTCCTGGTAAGTGCGGTTAAAGACGTTATCGATGCCCGCCACCAGCTTCATGTCCTTCGTCCAGTTGTAGTAGGTGCGAATGTAGGTGGTGGCAAACCCTGGGGTGCGTTCTTCGACGACCTGCGGCACCCCCAGAATCAAGATTTCGCCCAGGCGGTTTTGCGCGGTGACCATGCGCTGGCCGACCTCGAATTCCCACCTTCGCTGCCGCGAATCGTCGTGCCAGCGCACTCCCACGGTGCCTTCCAAGGGAGGAATGGAGGGCAACGGCGCGTGGATGTTTTGATCGTCCCCTTGCACGTATTTCATTTTGGCAAAGGGCGCAAATGTCGACGTCCAATCCCATTCGCCGCTGGTTTCAAAGCCGGTTAGCGTGGCCAGCGGCGTGTTGAAGTAGCGCACCAGCCGGGCATCGAAGAACTCGACGACCTGGTCGCCTTCGAACGTGGCATAGTCGACGATCCAGGCGTAGAACGCGGTGGCCGACGCGCGGACGTTGTCATATTCGCACGACAAGCCCACGTCGAGTTGGAAGTCTCGCTCCGGTCGCAATTCGTCGTTGCCGATCACTCGCGTGAAACCGCTCTGCAACAGGCCCAGAAACATGCCGTCGGCGTAGCGTTCGGTGAGCGACGGCGGGCACTGGGCATAGCCGTAACCCACGTTCAACTTCCAATCGGTGTTCAATTTGAATTCGTTGGTGAGATAGTAGGCATACAAAGCGTTGTTCTGATTCAACGCATCCAAGTTCAAATTGGTATCCGCGCGCACGTCGCTGAATCGCACGTTCGTGTTGATCCAATCCACGCGGCCGCCCAGCGCCACGTTCCAACCGTCGGCCATGGGGAATCCGTACTCGGCGAACAGGCCTTCATCCTGCATCGCGGCAAACGGCAAATTCGTGGAAAACTTGCCCAGCGACAGGGGCGGAATGACGTTCGTCACGTCGAAGTTTTCACGCAGCCCGTTTTGCAGGAAATGAAAGTCTGCGCCCATGCGGAAGTAGGTGTCGTCCAGATCTCCGAACAGAAACACCGCCCGCGCGCCCGCCGAAGTGTTGTCCCCCAGCGTGTCGCCTTGGATGGTATTGATGCCGCCGATTTCATTGTCCAGCGCGTACTCGACGCGCTGAATCTGCGGGAAATTCGGATCGCGTTTGCTGTTCGTGATCGAGCCGGTGAATTGCGTCCGGTTCCACCAACCTTCGTACAGAGCCTTTGTCCACGGCGACATGGGATCTTCATCGGTCGCACGCAACGTCGTGCCCATCGTTTCCAGCGTGTTGACGTCCCAGAATTGGGCGGGGTAATTCGTCAACCCTTGATCGAGCCGCAGGAAGCTGAATTCGACCTTTTGATATTTGTTCACGTCGAACCCGTATTGCGCCCAGACGTCGCCGCTGTCGTAGTTCGATGGGATCTGCAAGCCGTTTCCGGCGATGTAGCTGTCGCCCACCCGGTGCCCGTAGCTGATGCGATAGCCGTAGTCGTCGTTGCCGCCGTCGGCCGTGAAACGTCCGTAGAGCTGTCCGCCATTGGTGCGCACGTCGCCGTTGGCCCGGTAGTCGCTGCCCGGACCGTCATAGCGCGGCGTATCTTGCATCACAATGTCGATGTAGCTCAAGCTCGGCCCGTATCGCAAACCATAGGGGCCGGGAATCACGATCACGTCTTGCACCATGCCGGGATCGACCTTGCTAAGCATCGAATCCATATCTTCCCGCACCGGAAACCAATAGGCGCCGTTGGCCTGCGAGTAGATTTCGTTGAATTCGTAGCCGCGAACGTTCGGCGCCAAGGCCACGGGCGAACGCCGGGTGGTGTTCACGCTTTGCACACTGGAAGCCGATTGGAGCAGGCCGCCCAAATCCGTGGGGGCAATGGCTGCCGCTTGCGCCCCGCCCACGCCTTGCACCGGGCTGCCGCCGACGGCCGCCGCCAACTCGGCGATCGAAACCGTGCTAAGCGAGCCAAGCCCGCCCGGCGCCGACGGCTCGGTGGGGGCCAGACTCGGCGGCTGCACGGGCTGAAGCGGCTGCAGCGGGGCCAGCGGCTGCTGATACGCCGAGCGGAAGACACCGTGATCCACGATGATGTTGAAGTTATGAAACGTCGAATCGAGCCATAACTGCTCGTCGGCCGTCGGCTCCGGAGGAGACATCGGCTCGCTACTGGACGCGCTCACCAATCCGTACGAATCGACCGCACTGCAAACTCCGGGAACGAAGCTGCTGATCCTTTTCACATCGCCATTGAATCGCCGCGTGGGCGAATCGGTCCGCGAATACGGGTTGTAGTCGACGGGGGTTCCGATCGGCTCGCTCCACTTCAAAGGCGCGATATCGGCCTGACCAGAAGCGGGCTTCGACTTGGACAAAAGCGGTGGTGCGGATTCGGAATTCGAATTCTGCGCCGCAGGTGTTTCCTGTCGGGCCAGTTCGGCGGGTGGCGGCTGGCTCGCCGGCGACAACGGCGCATCTTCAGCCTGCGCCGCGCCTCGGTAGGCCGGTGAGACTGCTAGCACCGCAAACATCAGTGCGGCCAATGGCCAACGCATCCGACGAGTCCGCGTAGGTTCGAATCGTTTCAGCAAACGGAATAACGCGCGCAACCGTGCCCTGAGGCATAGTCGCTATCATCGTTACATTCGGACCTGGCGGTAAAAGAGCTACACTTTAACGCGCCGAGGCGTTTCGCCCCGCGCAACCGTCAAAGTTTGACACGCAAAGCGCCCGGCAATTGGCAGCTAGCAGCCGCCGCGGAGAAATTTAGCTAGCAAATCGCCGCCGACCTCGGATATCTGCTCATCCTCAGGGCACATCGCGAAACTGGCTCATCGAATGCGTCACCATCGCGCCGTTTTCCAAATACGTGGCGCTTTCGATGGTGCGCAGACACTTCAACACGTCGAGCACGGTTTGCACCTGGTCGAGCACAAATTTGGCAGAGGGATCATCGTCGGCCGGCTGCAGCTCGGGTCGCGAACTATCGTCGGTCAAGAACATGCCGGCTCCAGCCGCTTCCGCGCTTTGCGCCGTGATCTTCCGCACGGCCAGTTGAATCCAAGGCGTGAGGGCCTCGATCGTTGCGGCGCTATTGAAGTAGAACGCCGCCGCCAGCGGCCGTTTGCGATCGGCCAAAGGCCCGGCGGGTGAAACGTTCAACGCCGCCTCGGCCAGCAACTGCGACGTATGCGCCGGCGCCACCGATAGCACGGCCACCTTGGTTGCCAAACCGCCGCCCAGCGCCAATTGCGAATCGACGCCCAAATCCTTGGGGAACGGGTACGAGAAATCCACGCCCGCGGAAGTTTCGTGAATCTCCGGCTGCGGAATTTTGAACTCCGGCGGAATCGATTTGGGGTCAAGCGTCCGGACTTCCCTGATAATGTCATCGACCACCGCTTGATACTCTAGAAACGCCTTCCTAACCAAATCGGCGTCGGTCACGCCGAACACCAATGCCGGCTCGAGCATCGGTAGCAGCCGATTGTTTTGCTGCAGGCCGTCGAACCACTGCCGGCTGGTGATTTTGGCGTCGAACACGACGGCCCCTTGCCCGTCGGCCAATCCCGGCAACAACATTTGCCCGGTGGCGTTATCGAGCCGCTGGACCAGGGGCATGGCGATAACTTTGATTTTCTCGTACTGCGTCCGCTCCGAAGGCGACATCGCCGGCACGGCAAATTCCTCGAAATATCCAATTCCTTTCCGCACCCATTTGCGCAGCATCTCGTACTGCCGCGGCGAGTAGGTTTCGCGCGCCACAAAAGCCATCAGCGGATTGCCGCCCAGGTGATCCAATAAACTCAGCGGCTTGGAACCGTCGAGACTCGAATTTCGCGTCCAATCGTATTGATATCCCTCGATGCCTTGGTCGTTCAGAAACGAGAACGTCATCTGGGCTCCCGGCTTCGAGAGCGCGGCTTTCACGTCGCCGGAGAATTCCTCGGCGTCTTTCAGAATTCGCTCGTTGGCGTCTTCCGGCAAGCCGGCTTCAGGCAGTATCTGCCTCAACGTCTCGAGAAGCTGATCCAGTTGCTGATCGCTCGACGACACGACCTGCATGAATTTTTCGCTGGCATATCCGATTCCTGTCAGACGCTTATCGGCGAATTTCTGCAGCGGCTGAAACTCAGGCAAATCGGCCAGGTGTTTGCCGGCGCCCAATTTTTCCAGCGGCTCCAAAGTGCTGCCCACGGCAAACAGCAGATAATCATCGCGCACGCCGGCGCATATCACCAGCGTCATCTGCTCGAGCTTGGCCTTGAGCTTGTCGAACTGCCCCGGCTCTTCCGCCAATCGTTCCCACGGAACGTCGTCCCACGGCACCAAGCTTCCGTCGAGTTGGAGCACCAGGTAATCCACTCCGCCTGCCGTCTCATGCTTCAACCGATCCTGTAGCTTGGGTTCGTCTTCCAGCGCTGCTTGCAGCACCTTCCCCAGACGAGCCAATTGATCCTTCGCCCGCGCTGCGTCGGTAATTTTGAAACCGATCACGACGTTCGGGACAGCTAGCCGATCGCGTTCGGCGTCCAGCGCGCTCAGCACCGAGCGTGCTGTGGCATTTTCTTGATCTTGGGCCATGCCACGTGACCGACCTTTGACATCGCTTGCCATCGAACCGAACCGCGCCGCATTCATCGCGCGCTGCATCGTATCGACGAAATCGGCAAACGATTGATCGCCATACATCACCACTTCGTGCGACAGGCCGTCGCCGATCAAGTCCCACAGTTGTTGATTCTCGGGTTCGGCGAGAAACTGCTGGATTTGATCTCCTGGTCCGCCGGGCCGGTTGATGCCCATTTGCACAAACTGCCATGCCATTTGCACCGAAGGCAGGTTCACCAGCTTCGCCCAGGCATTGCTGTTGGCGATGATTTCGATCTGCTCACCCAGCCGCAGCGATGCGGAATAAAAAGCGGCGTCGGCGGGCGCCCAATCGAGCGCGTTGCCATACTTCGGCGCGGCTTGAGCCGCCGGACCCAGCAGCAGAAGTGCGCAAGCGGCGCCGATAACCAACTGCGAAACCAGACGACGCACACCAAAAGAAGTTTGGCTCATGACAGTATCCTTGATCGACGAGAGAAGTCGTTGCCCGCAAGCGCAGTTCATGAAGAAGTCGCACGGCGCTCAACCTTAGCGCATTGTAGAACACTGAATGCCAAGGCCACAATCGGCCGCGGCCGCAGAAAATGTCGGCGGCTCGCGGCGTGGTTCGCCTCTGTTGACGTTATTCGGCCAATGCGTAACGATATTGGCCGACGTCTCGATTTTTCTTTCGCCACGGCTGCCGTTCATCTGACTCAGCGGCTCAAGTGGAAACTCTTATGAAGCTCGTTCTGCTGGGCACCGCCGGCTATCATCCCACCGAGCACCGGCACACGTCTTGCCTGATGCTGCCGGAAGTCGGCGTCATTCTCGACGCCGGCTCAGGCATGTTCCGTATTCGCGACCTGATTCAAACCAGCACGCTCGACATTTTTCTTTCGCACGCACATCTCGACCACATCGTGGGCCTGACGTTTCTGCTGGACGTGCTGTCGAAAAAAAAACTGGACCGGGTCACCGTGCACGCCCTTCCGGAAAAGCTGCAGGCCATCGACGAACATCTGTTTAGCCAGCAGATTTTTCCCGTGAAGGTTCCGTTTGAAATGCGCCCCCTGGCGCCCAACGTGCCGCTGGCCGGCGGCGGCGTGTTGCGCAACTTCCCGCTGGTGCACCCGGGCGGGTCGCTGGGCATGCGACTCGACTGGCCCAGCCATTCGCTGGCCTATGTCACCGACACATCGACGACCGGTGCCAACGCAGATTATGTGGAGCAGATTCGCGGCGTCGATCTGCTGGTGCACGAGTGCTACTTCCCCGACGGCTTTGAACAAAAGGCGATGCAAACCGGCCACTGCTGTGCCACGCCCGTAGCCGAAGTCGCCCGCGCCGCCGGCGCCAAGCGATTGCTGCTGAGCCACATCAACGCCAATTACGACGATGAAACGTCGATCGGCCTGCCTGCCATCCGCGCGATCTTTCCGAAGGCGGAACTGGCGCACGACAAGATGGAAGTCGAATTCTAGCGACGGCGGCCAGCGGAACGAATCGGTCGCTAATCGAGCCAGTCTTTTTCCTGCAATCGCTCCGGCACGTACGTCTCGGTCACGTAGCTGATGTCCTTCGAGATGAGCGATTCCACTTCCAGTTTGAATCCATTCTTCAGCATCCGCTCGATTTCCTTTTGCCACGGCTTCTTCGTGGCAAACCACGGATAGCTGGCAATCTGCTTGGCGCGCTTGATATCCGAATCGTTGAGCGAAATCTTCACGCTGTTCGACAGATGGCAGCGATCGAAATCGATGCTCCGCAGGCCGATGAATTTCACATCGGGAATTGCCATCCGCTTGCTTTCGTAGGCCAGATTGATCGAGCCTTGCTTCAGCACGCTGTAGATGTAATAGCCCCAGGGATCGTTATCCAGCAAACAGTAAATCGGCAGGCCCAGCTCCTGGTGCATTCGGCACAACAGCCGCCGCACTCCGCGGGTCGGCTGGCCGGCGCCGTGCGTCAGAATGCACTTATGCTTTCGCCAGAATTTGTCCTCGTTGAAACGCTGCCAGACCGTATCTTTTTCGACGTGCAAAATGAATTTGGCGTCGCACTTTTTGAATTGAATCCGCTCCGGCTCCACAATCGAGGGAATTCCGTAACCGCCGGAACCCATTTTCGTGCAATCGATCTCGTCGCCGCTGTCGACCAAGGTGATGGCGCCCACCATGTCGCCCCGCTTTTGCGCGTACAGGTGCAGTTCTTCGCGCAAACTGTTCAGCGTGACTTCCAGATCTTCAATAATCGGATCGCACTCGTTCTGATCGGAAAACGTTTCTTCCTTGGTGCCTTCGATCGTGTGTTTCAGCAGATAGAACATCCCTCGCAAGCTGGTCGTTTTGGCTTGTTCGATCAGCCGCTTGCAACCGCTGGCCACCAGCATCGATTGCATGTAGCTTTTGGCCTGCGACAGATTGAACAACTGCCGGCGGTTGGTCGCCTTGCCCATTTCGATAAACCGCTTCACCCGGTTGTATTTCACATTCGACAGATTGCGGGCGGGGATATCGAGATAGGGGTCCTTCTTTTTCTCCGCGGCCTTCACCACGCCGTCGGCCAGCTCGCGCAGCGTGCTCATCGTGCGCTTGTCGCGCGGAGTCAGCTTGGCGGCCACGGTCGCGGCGCCGTTCGATTTAGCAGCTTTGCGAGATCGTCTTGCCATGGTGCTATTTGGTTTTGCGGATCGTTTTTTCAGGCGCAGTTTCGGGCGTCGGCTGCGGCACGTTCAAAACTGCGCTGGCGTCATCGACAATCAGCACCCCGCCGCCGTAGTCTTCGGCATCCGGGGAATCGACCGCCTTGCCGCGCTCGTCGAGCACTGTATCCGCTTCGGCGGTTTTTTTCTTGGCCACCAGCAGCAGCTTGTCGTAAAGCGTTTTCGCGCTGGTGCGATTGATTTCGCTCACGGCGGTCGCCACTTCGCCCAGGTATCGCAAGAAGATGTTGCGGCGCTCCCCTTCCTGCTTCACCCGAATGCGGCGGCGCAAATACATGCCCAGCTTGCGGCCCACGGCCTGCAGCGCCAGGCGAATTTCCTTTTGAATTTCCGGATAGCCGGCGATGGCCTCTTTCGATTCGCTGGTAAACGGCACCCACACGCTGGCCATGTGCACCATGATCGTCACCGGGCCGCTGGGCAGCGAATTGCGCGATTGCTGCAGCCCATACGACCGCCAGTTGGTGCCCATGATGGTTTGCGTAATGGCGCAGGCGGCGTGCTGGAATTGCAGCGGCACACGATTGGCATACCGCAGCACAGTCATCGTTTGCCCGTCTTCCAAATTCACGCTATGCATGGCGGCGTGCAGTGCGGCGATCTCGGCCTTTTTCAACCGCGCCGGCGATTGCCGCGTGCCGAGCTTCGATTCTTCCAGGATTTTATCGGCAGCCGCGCTCCCCAGCCCCGCGAACGTGCTCACCAAGAACTGCCGCAGCGTGCGGGCATCGCTCTGCGAGAGCAATTCGGCCAGCATTTCCAAGCTGACACGCTGCGTAATCGGGGCCCCGCCGTAGGCGATCGCCGCTTCGATCAAAAACGGATTGCCGCGATACACCGACGGCGGCCGTGTGGCGGCGGCGTAAAACTCGCCGGGCACCACCTGGTGCAATCCCTTGAGCAGCAGGTCTTCGCCGATCGGTGAAATGCAATCGGTTGATGGCGACGAGATTTTTGTCTGCTGGATGGCCTGATAAATCGCGTCCGCCTCATGCCGTCCGATGCGGTGCACATTGGACCGCGTGCTCAGTTTGGCGACGTCGCAAATCTTTCGCGCCACGCCGGAACTGACACGCGAAAAATTCTGCGTCAAGAACTGTGAGATCGTGCTGGCCGGCACGTCCTTCATCATCGTGATCAGGCGCCCCAACTCCACGCCGTAGGGGTGCGGCTTGATCTCTTTCGGCTCCGGCGGCAAATGATGCGTCGACCGTTCGAACAATCGCTCGTTGTTTTCCGCATCCTTGTAGTGCAATCGCAAATGCGGATTGGCAATCGCCGTTTGCTCCAGATACTCTTCGACGCTGCCGCGGCCACGCTTGTACGCTCCCTCCAATTCGATGGTGACGCGCGTACCGTGCATCACTTCCTTGTCGCCGTCGTGCACGGCCACCCACTCGATGCCGTGCTTGGCAATAATCGCTTGCCCTTTGTCGCCGGCCGGAATATCGACGCCTTCGCCGCGGCCGTTCAAAATCTCCGGCTTGTTGTTCTTCGTGTTGATCTGAATTTCGTAATAGTGCGCCGGGGCCTTGTGCGAAATCTTGGAAATAATCTTCACCGGCTTGCCGGTGGTCAGCACGCCGTACATGCCGGCCGCGCTGATGCCGATCCCCTGCTGCCCCCGGCTCATCCGCAAGCGATGAAATTTCGAGCCGTACAACAGCTTGCCGAAGATCAGGGGAATTTGCTTTTTCACGATGCCCGGGCCGTTATCCTGCACCCCGACCTTGTAGCGGTTGGCGCCGGTTTGCTCGATGTGCACCCACATTTCCGGCAGAATGCCCGCCTCTTCGCAGGCGTCGAGCGAATTGTCGACCGCCTCTTTCACCGCGGTCAACAGTGCTTTGCGCGGATTGTCGAAACCCAGCAGATGGCGATTCTTGGCGAAGAACTCGCTGACCGAAATATCGCGCTGCGCGGCGGCCATCGAGTGGGCCGTGGCCCGCTTGCGGCGCGGATGCGTCGCCAAATGCTCGGCTTCGTGGTCCGCCGCATGACCGGTCGACGCAGCGTCGCCGTTTTGCTGCAGGCCGTTGCTGGCCGCGGAATCGTCGGCCGAATCCGAGCGCCGCAAACTCTGCGATTGGCGATCTTTCTTGGACGCTTTGGCAGACTTCATCCGCCTTGCAGACTTAACGCGGGCACGAATCACAGGCGACAAACTCCGTTGAACTGGCGGGTGCTGGGGTGGGACCGGCAGGCAGCGGCGAATTGACCGCTGCTCGTAAATCTAAGCCGGCCTTAGCGATCCGTCACATAATGCAGGAAATCTAGGCAGATTATACCGCTTCCCGCCCTGCTCTCCCAGCCGGATTTTCCTCCCAGCCGCTGCGCCATGACGATCTGGAAAATACTACGCACAAAGATTCATCCGCATCGCCGTCACAAGCCGAAGTAGGAACTGAAGGCCGCTGGGCGCTTACCCTGCCCACGCCAGACCAACCCAACAGTCCCACCGAGTTTCCCGTCACGTTTTTCGTCGCTGTCGCGGCGGCAATTTCCGGCACTCATCGCTTGGCAAGCGTTTGTGCTTTTGCTGCGTGCGCCTGACGACGTCCGTCCCACCTCACTCTTCTTCTCGTTCCCGCCTTTTCGTTTCCCGGTTCTGTATCTCAGGAGGAGCTGAACCATGTCTCACTATTTCACCCTGCGCTCTTGCGCGTCGTGACACTGGCGGCGGTCGCCGTCATCGGATCGTTTGTGTTCACGGGCAATCGCGCCCACGCCCAGGATTATTGCGGCCCGTATTCTCGGCCCGACCTGTTCTACAACTACTACGTCCCGCCCGTGGCTTGCTGCGACACCGGCGCCGAGGGAGCCGAGTTGTATATCTCCCCCCGCCCCACGCCGCCTTTGGTCGGGCACACGTACATCACCTATCAGCCGCTGATGCCGCACGAGTTTTTGTACAAGCATCACCGCTGCTACTACCGCGACAACGGCCCATACGCTGGCATCACGCGGGCCCACGTGTTCTGGTGGTAATCAACAGCAATAGCCGGAGGTCAACGACCTCCGGAGAATTTCCAGGAGGTCCCCCATGAAACGATTCCTCACCTGCGCAGCCATCGCCGCGGCGACCTGCGCCCTGTGGATTGGCGCCAGCCGCGCCGAACTGCCGCAGAACTACGCCTATCGCCAGGCCAAAGTGCTCCCGTGGCACAACGGCTTTTACGATCCCTACTGGGGTGAGCCGATTGCACTGGTCGTCCCGCCGAATTCCGAGTTCCAGGCCAACTATGGCTGGGGCGTCTGCGGTACGCGAGTATCGCCGATTTACCACCAGTTCTCGCGCCCCTTCCCTGGTTTTGGCGCAGGCGCCGGCGGCGCATTCATCCCCACGCCAGAGCAACCCAGCGACACGCAACAGTTCGGCGTCTACTACATCCGCGGCCCGTGGTAAGCGGTCGTCCGTAGCTGATATATCTCTGCTCACTGCCACCGGGCGGTTCCGATGTCGCCTCCTCCTGCGTCGGTCCGCCCGGTTTTTTTGCGCAGTTCAGTTCTTTCGATCGCCGCTGTCAGAAGTATCGCCATATTTGGCGACGTCGACGACCACGTGCTTGCCGCGATTTTGCTCGGTCAGCTTGACTAGCGCGCTATTGGGCGCGGGGCGGCGGCGAATTGGATCACGTTAATTGACGCCTCGCCGCTGTTGAGCCGCTCCAGGCGCTTCAGATCCTCCGGCGACGGGTCGTCTTCTGCTTCGCCGTCGGTCAGCAAGAAGATGACGTCGGGATGCAGTCGCAAAGCGATCGAGAGCGCCGCGACATGATCGGTCCCGCCGTCGGCGCTGATGCTGGAAACGAACTGTTTGGCGCGTTGTTTGTTGGCATCCGTGGCGAAAACGAGTTGGTTTTTCGCCGCGCCCGGGTCGAACAGCTTCGGTTCGTGGTTGTAGAAAATGATGTAAAACTGCTGTCTATCGGTCAGGTCACTCAGGCTGGCCAATAGTTCTTTCTTGGCTCGCCGCAGCGGCAGATTTTTGTGCTCCCCCATGCTGCCGGAGCGATCGAACACGTAGACGAATTTGCTGCCTTGCGCCTCCAGGCCAAACAATTTTGTGGAGGCATATTCGCCGTCCGCCGCGCCACGCATCAATTCGTTGCCGCGCAGTGTGCTTTTGGGAGCTTGCTTGGCCGACGACGGTGGAGCCTGCGCCGAGGCGCATATCGACCACAAAAGCGCCAGGACGGCAACCAGCAGGCTGATGATCCTGCTACTTGAAATCATTTTGGAGCACCGATTTTCGGGATCGCGCCCCGGCCCGCCGCACGTCGATGAATTGATACTTCCCGCGGCTCTCCTTGGCCAACTGCACCAGGGAACTATCCGGCCGCGGCTCTTCGGCAAATTGGATGAGATTGATCGAGGCACGGCCGTTGTTCAGTCGTTCCAGGTCTTTGATGTCTTGGGGCGTCGGATCGTCCTTTTCCTCGCCGTCGGTCAACAGAAAGATGACGTCGGGCTTCATGCGGATTGCAATTTCCAGCGCGGGCACATGGTTTGTGCCGCCGGCGGCCGGCATTTCGGACACAAAGTATCGGGCCGCGCGTTTGTTTTCCGTCGTGGCGAAAAATAATTTGGGGGCGGTCATCGTCGGCTTAAACAACATCGTTTGATGATTGTAGAACACGATGTGAAATTGCTGGCTGCTGTTGAGCTCCTCGATGCTGGCGAGCAATTCAGCCTTGGCCGCGCGGATAGGCACGCCGCCGAACTCGTTGTTGCTTTCCGCGCTATAAAACGCGTATCCCATGCTCTCGGAACGATCGAAGACGTAAACGAACTTGGAGCCTTCGGCTTCCAAGCCATAGAAACTGGTTTTGCCGTGGCCGATGCCGGGCTTCGAGCCATCGCCGATGCCGATCGATTTGCCCTCGGCGCCGCGCCGGCCCCAGACCCGTGCCGAGGAACCCCGACGGTCCGCTGCCCCCTTTTGCCGACGCCGGGTTGGGCATCTCGGGCAGTCCAATTCCAAACCCATTTTCGACGGGCTGCGAATTTGAATCGGGGCCGATGGAGGTCAAATCCAGCTTGTCGAGTACCGGCGGTCCCTCGGGCACCAGCGGAGATTCGCCATGCTGCCCGCCGTCGGAACTGCCCATATCCAGCACGCCCGCGCCGCCGGGATCCGAAAAATGGGCCTCGATCGAATCACCGTGCTTTCCGGTCGCCGCGTGGAATTGCACGAGCACCAAGAGGATCAGTGCCGTCAAATGCACCACCAACGAGGCTAACCAAGAGGGTAGCCAGCGCAGGGAAAGCCAGTGGGTCAACTGCGCGTTGGATGCCGCCGTAGACATGAGAGAAGTGCCTCTATCCTCCCATTATCACATTGCCGAAGCGGACCATCAACAAGCCGGCGGCGATCGGCTGTCGCGAAAAGGCATCAAATCGGGAAAGCTGCCTACGGCTTGAGCACGATTTTGCCGGCAAGTACGCCCGATTTGCCGATCGTGCTTTCCTCTTGCAGCCTGTGAGCTTCAGCCGTTTTGGAAAGCGGCAGCACGCGATCGATGTTGGCTTTGATTTTGCCGGCCGCCAGCCAGCCATTGATCTGCTCGGCGCAGAACTGAAGTTCTTCCGGCGTCGCCTGGAACATCGCGAAACCGAACAAAGAGCACCCCTTTACATAGAAAGGGCCGACGGGAAACGGCGGCCGGGCATCGCGCCCCGCCATTAAGATCATTCGCCCGCGGGGGGCGAGCAATCCGACGGTTTTGTCGAAATCGGGCTCGCGCAGCGTTTCCCAATACACATTCACGCCGTGCGGCGCATATCGTTTTGCTTCCGCCGCCAGGTCTTGCGTTTTGTAATTAATCACGTGGTCGGCGCCCAGCTCGCGACATTTTTGCGCCTTCTCGTCGCTGCCGGCGGTGGTGATCACTCGGGCGCCAATGGCTTTGGCCATTTGCACCACCGTCGAGCCGACGCCGCCGGAGCCGCCGTTGACGAACAGCAGCTCGCCGCTTCGCAACTTCGCGTCCCGCAATAAGCCTAATCCTGCGGTGAGCGAAACCAGCGCGACGGCGGCGGCCTGCTCGTCGGTCACATTCGCCGGGGTCGGATACAGCCAACCCTCCTCGACCGCCGCGTACTCGGCAAAGGTCCCCTGCCGCCCCAGCAATCCCTGGCAACTTCCCCACACACGATCGCCTGTTTTCAACCGGTTTGCGCTGGGGCCAACCGCTTCGACCGTGCCGGCCAAATCGCAGCCGACCACAAACGGAAGGGGCAACGACATTTGCACCATGCCGGAGCGGATGTAGGTATCGATCGGATTGACGCTCACCGCGCCAACTTTGACCAGCGCCTGCGAACCGGTTGCCTGGGGCTTGGGCAAATCGCCGAAGAGAATGCTCTCGGCCGGTCCCGTTCGCTCAATGTAAGCAGCCTTCATGGAGTGAATGATTCCGCTTCAGGCAACTTGCCGTGCGCGCGGCGCTGATTTGTCGATTTGCCGGATCGAACCAACAGCGACGAGCATGCAATCAAAATGCCGCCGACTAAAATGCCGCCGGCGATCCAGAGCCATTGGCGGAGGTTTTTTCGGACGCTCGCATTGGCGATCATTTGGGCCACGTATTTGTCGGTTTCTTTGCGGACAATCGCCATCTGCTTGGGCGCCATGGGACCGGGGCCGCGTCGTTCGAACTCCAATAGCGGTTGCGCGCTGACCATCACGTAGGGCGGCACTTCCTTCGATTGCAGCCGCTGCTCAAACGATCCAGGAGAATGTGATTGAATCAGCACAAACCGCCTCAAGGATTCCGCAGGGCTCAGTTCGGCGACTTCCTTGTCGACGGCGCTTTGATCGATGTTGATTGTCGGCGGAATGAATGGCGCCGGCAGGTTGAGCCACAGGACCGCCGCAAAGGCTGCCGAGCATACCGCGATCAGCGATCCAAGAAACAACAACCCTTGGCGCTTCGTCCACAGCGGGGCCAGCGGCTCATCTTCCGCCGGCTCCAGATCGCGCAATTTCCGAATCGGCGGGATTTCGAATTGCTTCCCGCACGAGCATTGGAGCATTTGGCCCGCCTGGCCGGTGGCTACCGGCGTCTTCGTGCCGCAGGCGGGACAAGGAAGAAGATATTTCATGAAATCCCAGGCGAGGCAAATCGAACGTGCCGCGAACCATAGAAATATAGGTTCGGCAAATGCAAGAAACCATGCGGGCTAAATGCTATCCCCTGGCACGCGGCACGAACAAGAATGCCTCGGCCATCGCTCGTTCGGCTATGCAATTTTAGGCGTCAGTATCCAAACCCATCACCCTCCAGCCGCAACCGCAACCAAGGCTCGCCGGCGGCGAAGCTTCCCTGGCTCGGACCTTGAAATTGATGATCGTCGTGAGGTGGGAGTCGCTGGAAATTGGCGGTGTCGTTCGTGGTTTTCTTGTCCGAAACCATGCCGTTCCCAACTGTCTATTGCTGCCACAAGGCGCTTTGGCAGGGCAGATGACTTGCAAACGATCACCGCCGGCCTTAGAAAACCAACCCGTCGAGGGGCAAAAATGTTAATCTGGGAAGTTTGCGTAAGGGCTAAACGCCTAGTTAGAATCTGGACATCGTCATTTTTTACCAAATCAAAACTGCGCCCGAACTCATCGAGAAGCAGTGGTAGAATTTGTTGGATTTTGGCCGCTGGTTTGTCAATAATGAGTAGCTTGGAATCGGTATGGCATGCGACAACGCGGTGCAATCTTGCCGGAAGACGGGACCCTCTTCCGCATCTGTCTTACAGACAAACCATGCTTTCTGGTCAGCCGATTTCGTAACGTTTCTCTCCACTCGTCCCTCTAGGATTTCGTAGGAGTTATCGCCTTGTACAACACACTGTTGGACGACTTGGAAGATGATGCAACACCGGGCCAGGATGAAGCTGTCGATTTGGTCGACAAAGTAGTTGTCGACGAAACCGACAGCGTGGATGTCGACGACGATTTGCTGGTTGCCGAGCCGCTGCCGGCGGGCGAGCTGGATGCCGATTTCAAGGCCGACGAAGTACTCGCCGTGGAGGCAGATTCGGAAAGCTGGTCGGACGATCCGGTGCGGATGTACCTGACGCAGATGGGCGAGATTCCACTGTTAACACGGCAGCAGGAAATCGCGCTGGCCAAGCGGATTGAAGTGACCCGGGCTCTGTTTCGCCGCAAATTGTTGGAATGCGATTTTGTGATCCAGTATGCGGTGCGAATTCTCACCCGAGTGCACAAGGGGGAGCTGCCTTTCGATCGCACGGTCCAAGTCAGCGTCACCGATCGCTTGGAAAAGGACCAAATTCTCGGCCGGCTGCCGCACAATTTGAACACACTCGAGGAGCTCTTGCGGCGCAACAAGCACGACTATCGAACTTCGTTCAGCAAGTCGACAAAAATGGCCGTGCGGCGTGATAACTGGCGGCGATTGAACCGGCGCCGACTGCGCAGCGTGAAGCTGGTGGAGGAACTTGGCCTGCGAACGCAGCGCATCGAGACGATGATCAAAACGCTCGATGAATTCAGCCGGCGAGCCGACGACCTGAAGTCGCAAATCGACGCACACAAGCGTGCCAAGCTGCCCGCCGCCGAACGAGCTCCGTGGATCAAAGAGTTCCGCCAGATTTTGCGCTGCACGCAGGAAACCCCCACGAGCTTGCGGAACCGCGTGCGCAAGATCAAAGGCATCTATGCCCATTATCAGCACGCCAAGCGCGGTCTGTCGGAAGGCAATTTGCGGTTGGTGGTTTCGATCGCCAAGAAGTATCGCAATCGCGGCTTGAGCTTCCTGGATCTGATCCAAGAGGGGAACGCCGGCTTGATGCGTGCGGTCGACAAATTCGAATATCGCCGCGGCTTCAAATTCTGCACCTACGCCACGTGGTGGATTCGCCAGGCGATCACTCGGGCCGTGGCCGATCAAAGCCGCACGATCCGCATTCCGGTGCACATGGTGGAAACAATGTCGCGGGTGCGGAACGTTTCGCGCGAGTTGCTGCAGCGGTTGGGTCGCGAACCAACGATCGAAGAAACCGCTCGCGAAGCCGGCACGGCGATTGATGAAACTCGCCGCGTGTTGGCCATGAGCCGCTACCCGATCAGTTTGGACCGGCCGGTCGGCAACAGCGAAGACAGCCACTTTGGCGATTTGCTGCCCGATTGCGATGCGGAAAACCCGGCCGTCGGCGCCGCCCAGGAAATGCTAAAAAGCCGCATCAGCCGCGTGCTGAAGACGCTGAGCTACCGCGAACGAGAGATTATCAAGCTGCGTTACGGCTTGGGCGACGGTTACAGCTACACGTTGGAAGAAGTGGGCCATATCTTCAAAGTGACTCGCGAGCGGATTCGACAGATCGAAGCCAAGGCGGTCCGCAAGCTGCAGCAGCCTAGCCGCGCCCAGGAGCTGCAGGGCTTTTTGGATTAGTGAATTGATTTGAAAAATCCTTCGGGATTTGAAAGTATATGGTGAGCCGGACGGATGCCGTCCGGCTCATCGCGTTTTCAGACCATCTTTCACGTCACCAGGTGAGCCGGCCGATTGGCTCACATCGATCTGCACTCTCATCCATGCCTCCTTCGACCGCGTCAATGCAGGCCGTCGAGTTGGACGGAATGTTTATGGGCCGGGCCCTGGAATTGGCCGCGCGCGGACAGGGCTACGTGGAGCCCAATCCGATGGTGGGCTGCGTGATCGTCAACGACAGCGAAGTGGTGGGCGAAGGCTGGCACAGGAAATTCGGCGGGCCACACGCCGAATTGGAAGCGCTGCGAGTGGCGGGAGCACGCGCCAAAGACGCCACAGCCTACGCCACGCTGGAGCCCTGTTGTCATCATGGCAAGACGGGGCCGTGCACCGAGGCACTGATTGCGGCGGGCATCTGCCGAGTGGTGTGCGCACTGCGCGATCCGTTCGAGGCAGTTTCCGGTCGAGGAATTGCAGCGCTGGAGGCGGCGGGCATCGTCGTCGAATGCGGCTTGATGGAAGATGAGGCACGGCGGATCAACGCGCCCTACTTGAAGCTGGTAACCACCGGCCGGCCCTGGGTGATCGCCAAATGGGCCATGACGCTTGATGGAAAGATCGCTACCCGCACCGGCGACAGCCGCTGGATTTCAGGCGAAGCGTCGCGGGCCATCGTGCAGCAGTTGCGCGGGCGGGTGGATGCGATCGTCGTGGGCCGCGGCACCGCCGAGCGCGACGATCCGCTGCTGATGGCCCGATCCAAGGGTCCGCGGGTGGCAACGCGGATTGTCGTCGATGGCCGAGCATCTATTTCATTGGAAAGCCAACTAGTGCGCACCGTCGGAGACGCGCCCGTATTAATCGCTGTGGGGAGTGATGCGCCCCAAGACAAGATCGACCAGCTTTTGGCAGCAGGCTGCGAAGTGCTGGCATGCCGGACGATGCAAGAGCACAACGACGGGCTCGACCGATCGGTTTCCATCCAGGCGCTGCTGAATGAGCTGGGCCGCAGGCGGATGACAAACGTGCTCGTCGAAGGAGGAGGCCGCCTGCTGGGATCGCTGTTCGATTTGGGCGCGATCGACGAAGTTCATGTGTTCGTCGCCCCGAAACTGGTGGGCGGGGGCGAGGCGCCGACGGCGCTGGGTGGGTCGGGAATCGAAAAGATCGCCGCTGCCCTGCCGGTTGCCGACATGGCCGTGCGCCACATCGGTGGTGATTTGTATCTGAGCGGAAGGCTGGCGCGCTAAATCCGCCGGCGGTCGCCGAAGAGGATTCGGCCAATAAAGACGCACAGCGTAATTAGGGCGCCGGTCAGCATCGGGTAGAGAATATCCAGTGGCATCAGGCGGTTTCCTTGCGGAGCCGGGCGTGCAAAGTGCGTCCATGCCGTATTGCAAGGCCTTCCATGCCATATCCTTTCTTCGGCCGGCGAAGCGTTTTTCTATACCTGTGATCGACGGCTCGGCATTGCCCATTCCGTCGCACCAAGCGGACCTTGCGGCAAGCTGCCCCCATTAGGAAATGTCGCGCGGAGCGGTGTGGAAATCGGGGGTCGAACGGACGTCGCCGCAGCGATTCGCAGCCACTGGCGTGGCCCAATTCACCGTCTTGGCAGGGATAAAGTGATAGTGTACATAAGTACATTATCGACACGGCCGGAACAGCACTTTTTGTGCTGTCCTCCGGCTTGCGGTCGGTCAGGGCACTCGAGCTTCTCTCCCCGGCTGGGTGGCATATGCGAAGGATTGCCAAGGCGTTGCGTTGCCGCACTTCTGTTGCTCCTGGTCAAAGTGTGTTTGACGTGGATCGCCAGCCCCGCGTCGCGGCGTGCCGGGGAAACGGCGAATACGGAGATGAAGATGAGCAGGACGGGCGGGAGGAACTCGACGACTGCGAGGGGCCGGACTTAGAGGATGAGCCGTTCGATCCGGAGCCGACGGATGAGGAAATTTGGGACGACTTCCAATGGGAAGATCGGTCAGACGATGACCTGCCGCCTCCGGAGGAACTTTGGAGCGACGCCGACTGGGAATGAGTGGTAAAGCGCAGCGATAGGACAAAGGAGTGCAACGTATGTTGGCACCGGGCAGAGTCATGGAAATACGACGGCTGCTGGACTCCGGGAATCATTCGCAGCGGCAAGTGGCGCGCATGACCGGCGTGAGCCGCGGGACGGTGGGAGCCATTGCTTCGGGTCGGCGGCCGGATTATTTGCTGGAGCCACCCGAGAAAGATGAGCCTCGGAGCAATTCGCCCCCCGTGCGCTGTCCCGGATGCGGCGGTTGGGTGTATGCATCTTGCCGGCTGTGCCGTGTCCGAGCTGCCAAGTCGCAGCAGCAAACGCCGACTGCAGGCCGCCATCACGGATATCTTCGCGCGGCCGGCTAGAAATCAACGGGTGGATTTTTTAAGGCGGCGGTGGCGGCGGATCCATCTCATCGTCGGGCCGATCAGTGGGCGGATTATCGTGCGGTTCGGCCTCATCTTTCCCGCCGGAAGCGCCGCGATGCACATCGTCCCGGGAGGCGCTGGAATCCCCGTCCGGGACGCCCGCTGGGAAAATGCTGTTTTTGGTAGAGCTTCATCAGCTCTACACGCCGTTGATCGGTCGGCAATTTCTCAAGGCGTTCTTTTTCTTCGGCCGGCAAAGAGTCTGCGAAGCGTTTGATTTCTTCTTCAATGTGCGCTCTGCGTTCGGGGCTCATGCCACCACCCCTGCGCCAATCGCCTTGCGACGTGAACCGCGGACGCTGCTCGGCAATTGCGGCACGAATCCACTGGCGCAGCACTTCGACGCGCTGATCGGTGTCGGTTGCCGCTTTAAGTTCAGCTTGCTTGTCGGCGGAAAGTTGGGCCAATAGAGGCTCCACGTCGGCTTCCGAAATCTCGGGCATCTTCACCGGCGAGTTCGGCTGCCACAATTCCCAAGCCAGGCGCCGCTGATAGAATTGCTGTCCCCATATTTCGTTGCCGGGCCGCGGCGGCTTTTTGAAGTCTTGTTGCCGATCTTCGGGGATCGCCTCGAGAATTTCTTTTTCGTGCTGGCCGGCGAAATCCTGCAACCATCGCACCAGATGGTCCACATCGCGCGGGGTTCCTCGACCGCCGCCCAATCGGGCAAACAGCCGCCATTCCTGCTCCAACTTGATTTTTCTGATTTCCGCCAAATGGTCTTCGGGAGTTGTCGTATCGGACAAGTCGGCCCGTTCGGGCGGAGTCAGCGATTTCAACCAATCGTGATAGCGCTGCATGAGACGAGTCAGATTGTCGGCCTGTTCGGGATTGGCTTGCAAGTATTCGTCGATGCCAAGCAGCGATTGTTTTTCGGAGGGGGACAGAGCGACGAACTTTTCGAGATCGCCGTTCAACTCCAACTTTCTGTCCGGGCTGAGTGCGGCGATCCATGCGCGCCGCTGGGAGATGGTCGGAGGCACATTCGTGGGTTGCGGCGCCAGTGGCGTCGCGACGGGCGCGGCGCCGGCCGGCAAGTCCGATCTGAACAACTTGCTGGGTGAATCCGTCAAGAACAGACCGGATGCACCCAACTTTTTGAGCAGGTCGACATCGCCGACGGATCGATACAAATCCAGATTCACGACGACCGGCAGATTGCGCAGCAGCGGATCGTTCTGATCGGGCATGATCAGGCCAGTGGCGACGAATCCGACTGCCGCGGCCAACAAGGTGGCGACGCCAGCGCCGAGCCATCGGCGTCGCTGGCGAGCCGGGGCTGCCGCCGAGCTTTGGGCGATTTCGTCTTCCGCCGCGACGGCCACCATTTCCACAGTAGTGCGAGTGAACAAATCGTCAACCGTGGCCCGAGGCAACTGATCCAACAGATCCCACGAAACAGCCAATTGGCTCAAACGCTGCCGAGCGCGCTCATCCGTTGCCAGCATCGTCTCCAAGCGCTGCGCAGCCTGGGACTCCAGCTCGCCGTCGAGGTAGGCGACCAATTCTTCATCGAGCTGATCGGCGGGCGATTTTTGAGATGTATCGGACATGGGTTTCGGCCTTATTTTTCACCGTTCTCTTTGGCCCGCAATTCGCCACGCTCCAGGTACGGCTCCAACACGGCCCGCAAGTTGCCGCGTGCGCGCGACAACAACGACTTGATGGCTTGGGGAGTCATCTGCATGGTTTCGGCGATATCCTCGTAACTCATGCTCTCAAACTTACTCAACAAAACAGCCATGCGCTGTCGTTCGTTGAGGGTGCTGATGGCTTCGCGGACGACATCGCGCATTTCGGATTTATCCATTTGCCGCGCCGGCATAAGGCTGCTGGCGGCCTGAGCCAACTGGTCCAAGCTGTTGGCGCCGGTCGATTCGCCGGGGGGCCGCCGCCAATTGATTTCGCGCCGACGCGATTGGCTGCGCAGCGCATTGGAGGCAACGTTATTGGCGATCGTAAACAGCCAGGTGGAAAATTTCGCGCCTGGCACATACCGCTTGCGGGCCCGATAGATGCGCAAGAAAACATCTTGAGCAAGATCCTCCGCCAGATCGCGCTGCCCGACCAGGTGATCAAGCACGGTGACCAGGCGGTTTTGATAGCGCAACATCAATTCTTCAAAGGCGGTAGCGCTGTCGTCGCGCACCTCGAGCATGAGCCGCACGTCGGGGTCGTTTAGTTCGTAATTCAGAGCGGATGATTCACTGGTCGCCAAAGGTTGCTCCGCCGGACGGATCATAAACCCGGTACTCGCCGATCATCCTTTAAGTCTATACGCCGCCTTCCGGTGCAACCAGTTCGTGGATTTGCACTACCGGCGGAAGGGCCGCCTGCCCTAGAATGATAAACCCCGCAACGACTTGCAGGTTTTCCAACCGCGAAGGAAACTGGCGACTTTTGACCAGTTGCAGCGGCGAACCTTAAGGGCTTTTTATGGGCATCATTTCGTGGATTTTCTTCGGCTTGATCGTGGGACTGTTGGCGCGGCTGTTCGTGCCGGGACCGAGCGACATCCGAGGGTGCCTGCCGACCATACTGCTGGGCATCTTGGGATCGATGATCGGCGGTTTTATCGGACGCGGACTAGGCCTGTATCCCGCGGATGAAATTCACGGGGGCGGAATCTTCATGTCAATTCTGGGCGCGGTGCTGGTGCTGGTGATCTACCAGGCCACGATTGGCCGGCGGCCTCCGCCTGTTTGATCGACCTTCGGCAACTATTCCCACAGCGGCGCCGGCTGGAATTTATCGACGTCGAACAGTCCGCACGGACCCAGCTTTAGCGCGGGGATGACCAACAGGGCCATGAAGGAAAGCGTCATGTAAGGCGCGCCCAGCTTGGAACCCAGCCGTTTGGCGAGCGCGTCGATGCGCGAGTATTCTTCGGCGACAAGGCCGCCGTCTTCGCCTGACATCAGCCCGGCAATCGGCAGCGGCAGGACGGCTTCAACTTTCCGGCCGTCGATTTCGCCGACGGCGCTGATGCCCCCTTTGCATTCGATCAGCAGATTCATGGCCTGAGCCAGTGAGCGATCATCGGCGCCGACGGCCAGCAAGTTGTGCGAATCGTGGGAGACGGTCGAGGCAATGGCGCCGCTTTTCAGGCCGAAATTCTTAATGAACCCGACGGCCGGCGGCCCACCGTTGTAGCGGTCGACCAGCGCGATTTTGAGCACGTCGCGGGCCACGTCGGAAACGACGCAGCCGTTTTCGATCTTCGGTTCGGCGGTCAATCGCCCGGTGACGATTTGTCCGTCAATCGCTTCGATGACGCGCAGTTTCTTGCCTGCGCCGTCGGAAGCGGGTACTTCAAACTCCTTGGCGGCGCGCGCCGGCGTGCGGAACTGGTTGACCACCGGCGGAGCAACTCGCTCCAGCGGCGTCCGGCCGCGCTCGGCGACCACTCGGCCGTTGATCACGGTGCGCAGCACGTTGAACTTCTGCAGATTTTCGACCTCGATGAAATCGGCAGCGTCGCCGGGCCGCAGCATGCCGACGTCGAGCTTGTAGTGCAGCACGGGATTGATACAGGCCGCGCGCAGCACGGCAAATTGCGGCTGGCCACGCTCAAGAGCTCGCACGACAAGCTGATTGATGTGCCCCACGACCAAATCGTTGGGATGCTTGTCGTCGCTGCAAAACATGCACATTTCGGGAAACTGCCCAATGAGCTTGTACAAGGCTTCGAAATTTTTGGCGGCGGAGCCTTCGCGAATGAGGCACTTGATCCCCAGGCCGATCTTCTCCAGCCCTTCCTCGTAGGTGAAACTTTCGTGGTCGGTCGTGATTCCCGCCGCGGCGTATTTTTTGAGTCCATCACCGCGCAAGCCCGGCGCGTGGCCGTCGACGGGCTTCTTGCGTTCGTGGGCGGCGTGAATCTTGGCCATCACATCGGGATCGTCGTGCAGCACACCGGGGAAATTCATCATTTCCGATAAATAGATGATAGTCGGTTCATCGAGCAATTTTGCGACTTCAGTGGCGTCGAGCACCGCGCCGGATTTGTCGAACGCGCAGGCCGGCACGCAACTGGGCGCGCCGAAATGGAACTTTAGCGGCGAGCGCTTCGCGTCGTCGATCATGTAGCGCACGCCGGGTGCGCCCATCACATTGGCGATTTCGTGCGGATCGCTGATCGTGGCCACCGTGCCATGGAGCACCGCGAGCCGCGCGAACTCGCTGGGCACCAGCATCGAGCTTTCGATGTGCACATGGGCATCGATGAAACCAGGAAGCAGAAATGTCGAAGGCGCGGCGGCGGTTTCTTCTATTTTGGTGATTCTTCCATTGGCGACATGAACGACGCCGGGGAAGACTCGCTGGCGCAAAATATCGACCACCTGCCCGGAAGCGGTGGAGATGCTGGGAATCGACGGGGGCAACGTAGAACTCCTTAATTCGTCAAGCGCGAACGCACTACTGGGACGCTGGCCCGATTTTATCGCGAATCGGTTCGCGGCAGTAGAATGCTCAGCCGCGGCGCCAACCGAAGCGTGCCTCGGCGATTGTTCGACCAGCAACGTCCCTTGCACAGGGCACGGCGGCAGCAGGGCTTGAAATACGGGGGAATCTACGTATCCTGTGGTTCTGACAGATGTTAAACTGCAGACTGACCGTGCCACCGCGAGAATTGGTTTCGCAATTGCCTTAGATCTTCCCGCCTTGAGTCTGCATCGGCATGAAGGCTTGGCGCGAGTTGGGCCCTGGATACGACTTCCCCAGGCAGGCAGGCCCAGTGGTCCGACGGCATTTTCATCATGAGCGAAATCCTGGTGTATTACGAACGGGTTAGCCCCACGACGTGGGTTTACCTGTCGTCGCTGTTGATCATCGCGCTGTTCTTCAAGTTCAACCGGCTGTGGAGCGTGCGGAATCTGGATTTGATCGGCCTGATTTTGCTGGCCCCCGGACTGCTGTTTGTCATCTATGGTCAAGAAAAAGAGATGCTGGGCTACGAACAGGCCGGATACATTTGGCTGTTCATCATCGACGGGCTGTTTCTGGTGCGAATGCTTTTGGATCCGATGATGGTGCGCCGGCCGCTCTTGGAGCCGAACTTGTCGGTGGGCGGGATGACGTTTTTGGGGCTGTCGCTGCTGGTGTTCCTGATGGCGAATGTGGTGACCGACAAAAGTGCGGCCAAGCAGCTTAAGGCCGATGCGGCGAGCTTGTCGGCCCCGGCCGACGTTGTCGCGGAGTCGAAGGCAGACCACCCCGTCGCCGATCAGCCGGAGAAGGCGCCGCCGGAACAACCGCTTGTGCTGTACGGCCCGGGCTATCCCTGGGTATTTGAGATATTCCAACTGCCGACTCGCTTCTTATTCGAGAGCGACAATAAAGCGCAGTTGGTGGCCAACGAACAGGAACGCGATTCTCAACGGCTAATCCGCCTGGCGACTGCGCGCGGTGGCGATTTTTTCGCACCTGGCCATTGTTATCGGATTGGTGATCGTCGGTTATCGACACTTCGACAACATACGGACCGGCATTGCGGCGGCGGTGCTATACCTGTTGCTGCCGTATACGGCCATTCTGACCGGCCAATATATGGCGATGCACGTGGGGCACGTTTATCACGTGCTATTGGCGGCGCTTTTGGTGTGGGCCATCGTGATGTACCGGCGCCCCCTGGTGTCGGGCGTTCTGTTGGGCTCGGCCATCGGAATGTTTTACTATCCGATTTTCCTGCTGCCGCTGTGGTGCAGTTTTTATTGGCAGCGTGGCGGTTTGCGGTTCGGCGCGGGCGTGATCGCGATGCTGGCCTTGTTAGTAGGCATCCTGTATTTCCATCCGTACGTCTCGTTTACCGAAGATCTGCGCCAAATGTTCGGCTGGATTTTTCCGCGGATGGAACATCTCCAAGGTTTCTGGGGCCTGCCTTTCAATTATTCCGTTTATCGCATCCCCGTTTTGGCCACGTTCATGGCCATGTGCATTACGTTGGCCATTTGGCCGGCACAGAAGAACCTGGGCACGTTGATGAGCTGTTCGACGGCCGTCATGCTGGGAACGCAATTTTGGCACGCGCTGGCCGGCGGGCAACTGATGGGATGGTATTTGCCGTTGATGCTATTGACGATTTTCCGGCCGAATTTGGAAGACCGCGTGGCGCTAAGCGTGTTGGGCACCTGGTCGTTTGCCCGACGCAGAGCCAAACCGCGGTTGGCGGCCATCGATCAAGCCGCGTGAGATGTCGTATGCCGACCGTTGCAATTCTTGGCGCTAGTTCCGATCGATCGAAGTTCGGCAACAAATCGGTCCGCGCATCAGCAGCAGGGTTACACGGTTTACCCGGTGAATCCCAAAGGGGGCGAGATCGAAGGGCTCACCGCGTATCGCAGCCTGGCCGAAGTGCCGCCAGGCAAATTGAATCGGATTAGCATGTATCTCCCGGCGGCGATTGGGCTGGCGGCGCTGGATGAAATTGCCGCGCGTGGTTGCGACGAATTGTGGCTTAACCCGGGCAGTGATAGCCCCGAGGTTGTCGACAAGGCGCACCATTTAGGGCTGAACGTCGTCCAGGCGTGCAGCATCGTCGATCTCGGCATCCGACCGTCGTCGCTGCCGGAATGAAGGCGCTGGCCAGTTCGTTCCGGCCTGTTTAGTCGCGGCGCACGTCGATCGGCGTTTTCGTTTTCTGCGAGGCGTACCAGGTCTTCCAGGCCTTTTCATCGAAGTTCAGGTTTACGCCGCCGGTCAGAGCGACCAGGGCATCAAGCACCGGCTGATTGGTGAAGGTGCGCTGAACTTTTCTGACGGAGCTTCCTGTGGAAAACGCCATGCCCGCCTGCGGCGAAAATGCCGCGTTCACGGAGTTTGGATTTTCGTCCCCCTCTTGAACCACGTGCGTGGTTACGAGGACATCGATCAATGGGCCGACCGCCGATCTATCGCCCAATCGCCCCAGGGCCCGTGCCGCGCGGTTGATGCGCACGTTTTTGTCGCTTTTCAAGGCTGCCACGTAAGCCGCCACGATCTCCGGCGATGGCTGACCGACAATTCGATCCAGACAAGCTAGGCGAATTTCCTCGTCGGCGTCATCCAGCGAACAATCGACCAGCACGCGCATCGCCGTCGGCGTGCCCACCGCGGCCAGGGCCTGAACGTACAGCATTCGCACTGCGCGATCGCGTTCCGAATGAAGCAACTGCGCCAGCGCCGGCACGGCATACGGGTCGCGGATCGAGAGGAGCGAATCGCGGGCCTGATCGGCGCGGGCCGATCCATCCAACCACATGCGCCAGCGCTTGAGCGTGCCGAACCATTGGCGTTCGGCCGCATCTTCCTTTTGACGGCGTTCGATCAGTTCGACTTCCTGCGGCAAGCGCCACTCCCCTTTATAGCGCACATAACCCCGCTGCTGCATGATCTGTTCTTTTTGCATCCAATGGCCGTCGACCAGTTGGTAGCCCAACGCCAATCGGGCCTGGCGCATGTCGGGGTTCAGTTCGATCACGTGCTCCAGGACGTCCTGCCGCTGTTTGGTCAGAGAATTTTCGCGGCACCATTCGGCCAATTTCCATTGGTCATCGGCGGTGTCGGCGAAGGTCGGACGAATTTTCTCGAATTCGATCTCCGCGGACGATTGCGGAATGATCTGTTTCACCTGGCCGCGATCCAGCGTGACGGTCACCCCTTCCGGCGTGAGGATGACGTATTTTTGTCGCGGCGATTCGTCGGTATTTTTCAACTCACCGCGCACCTGGCCGTCGTTGGCAAGCACATAGATGTCGGCTTGCGCCGGCAGAGACATAACCGCGCAAAAGCTTGCGGATATTACGATCGCAAGAACAGATTGGCCAACTGGACAACGCATAGGACCGGCGCCTGCTATACTGCCTTGACCTTGAGATCAGGCCCACTTCTAGTATAGATGCTGGAAAAGGCAGGGCCAATTCAGCGCCCTGGAACGGCTGCCGAATGTCTACTTCCGTCGAACAACATCGCTCGCAATCGCCCCATTCGGTTTCGGCCGGCGTGATTACAATTAGCGACACACGCACCAAGGAGAACGACACCAGCGGCAAAGCCATCGTCGATCTGCTGGAGCATGCCGGCCACCGTGTCGTGGCCTGGGAAATTGTGACCGACGATCCCAAGAGAATCCGGGAACAAATCGAGCGGATGCGCGGCCTGCCGCAGATCGATGCGGTGCTTTTGACCGGCGGAACCGGCGTGGGCAGCCGCGACCAAACTTTCGAAACGCTAAGCGCGATGCTGACCAAAACACTGACCGGGTTCGGCGAGCTATTTCGAATGCTCAGTTTCGAGGAAATCGGCGCCGCGGCGATGCTTAGCCGGGCGATCGGCGGCTTGATCGATCGCACCGTGGTGCTAGCAATGCCCGGTTCGACGAACGCCGTAAAACTGGCGATGGAAAAACTGGTGCTGCCGGAAATCGGACATTTGGTGCGTGAAGCGCACCGCTAGCAGCACAGGCCGCCGGGAGCGACTTAGTTGCCCTGGAGCGATTCAAATCGTCCGGCTATCTTACGCGGTCCAATCAGGTCGGCGTCGGGGCACAAGCGCTAGCAGGGATGCCTGCTGGGCATCGATCGCCGACCGCTGATCGCGTAAGTGCACAAGGAGGTGCAGATGCGACGCCCACGAATGCTCGTGATTTTGGCCGCGTTGATCTATGGCGGCATTTGGTTCTTTCAGCATTTTCAACTGGAAGGCCTGGACAAGATTCTGGTCCGGCCCAAAACGCAGGCCACGGCTGCCGGCTACGGAGTGGCGACCGCTACGGTGCCCGCGCGGGCCGGCAACACGGTTCGCATTGCATCGTTTAACATCCAAGTGTTCGGCATATCGAAGCTGGCCAAGCGCGACGTGATGGAGGTTCTGGCTGAAACCGTGAGGAAATTCGACCTGGTGGCCATTCAGGAAGTGCGCTCCACGACCGACGACATCCTTCCGCGGTTTGTGGAACTGATTAATAGCACTGGACGGCATTACGATTTTGTGATCGGTCCGCGCAAAGGCCGCACCAACAGCAAGGAACAGTACGCGTTCATTTTCGATGCGCAGACGATTGAGGTAGACCGAGGGGCGGTTTACAGCGTGAACGATCCTGACGATCTGTTTCAACGTCCGCCGCTGGTGGCATCGTTCCGAGCGCGGGGACCGCCGCCGAATCAGGCCTTCACGTTCACCCTGATCGACATGCACACGGATCCGGATGAGGCGGAAAAGGAATGCAATTCGTTGGCCCCGGTCTATCGCGCAGTGCGCAATGACGGTCGGGGAGAAGACGACGTCATTTTGCTGGGCGACTTGAACGCCGACGAAAAGAAGTTCGGCCTGTTGAAGCAACTGCCCAATATCATCTGGGCGATTTCCGGCGTGCCGACCAATACGCGAGGCAACAAGACGTACGACAATCTGATTTTCAATCGTGCCGCCACGATTGAATTCACGGGCCGCGCCGGGGTGTTCGACATCATGCGCGAATTCAACTTGACGCAGGCCCAGGCGCTGGAAGTGTCCGATCATTTTCCGGTGTGGGCGGAATTCAGCGCGTACGAAGGTGGCCCTCAAGGCCAAACCGCGGCCCGCCCCGACGCTGTGCCGCAGCGATAATCTGCCGCCCTCTCATGTAACTGCCCAATGCGGGTTGCCATCGCACGAGCAAAGCTGGCTCTTGCAATTGGGCCACCGGTTCGGTTAGGATACTGAACATACGATCACGTTGTGGTATTGGCTAGAGTCCGCCCGCGGCGGATATCTGTGCAAGCCCGTCGCCGGATGCGTTTCCGGCCGCGGGCTTTTTTTATTGATTTTTTGAGCGTGAAATTGCCGCGCAACGATTTGCACGATGAGGTTATTGTTGTGTCCGCTGTTTGCCGTGGCCGCCGTGCTTGCGATCACCGGCGACTCGCCGCTATCGGAATTGGGAAATCTGACGGCCACGGCGATTCTCGGCTGGTACGCGTGGCACACATCGACCAGCACGATTCCACAGTTGGTGGACGATTTTCGCGGCGAACTGGCGACGGAGCGCGCTCAACAGCGCGCGGATCGAGAAGCTTTCCTGCACGAAATGGCTGAGGAGCGCATGCAACGACACGCGGACAATCTGGCCGTTGTGCAGGCGATGGAGCATCTCGCTGCATTGGTCGTCGGGCCCAAAGGATCAACATCGGTCACCCATCCCGCACACAGTGCCACTTACTTTCCCATTGGAGAAACACCGTGAAACCTCAGGTCGCTGTCGGCCCTTCGAATGTTGCTAGCCTCGGCACTCTAAGCGAGTTGCTCGATTTGTTGGCCAAGCTCAGCAAACTGAGCGATCCGCTGAACACTGCCAACGGCTTGCGTAGCGCGATTGAACTGCTGTTGCGGATGGGTAGTTTGGTCGGACTCGATTCCGACTGGCTGGCATGGCTGGAGGGGGTGTTGGAAAATCCCGCCGTTTTCAATTTGGTGCTGGCCGTCGTCAGCTATTTGCTGAGCATTATCGAACCCTCACAACCCACTCCGAACGAACGCACCTCAAGCGGCGGCGCACGATCACGGCGCAGGCAATTCCGATTTCCGTTTGGTTAACGCTGATCGCCGAAATCACGCAACTGCTGCAAAGGCTGCGCTCGAAGCAGTAAGCGACGATCGCGAGTTTCAATTCCGCCCGATATTACACCAGGATTTTACACGACCATGTATCGCTTGCCGCCATTTCGCGTTGAATCGGTCTTCAAAGCGCTTTCGGAAACTGTCGATTGGGGACTGTCGGCGTATCATGTTCCCGATCACTGGAAGGCCACGCGCGGCAAGGGAATCAAAGTCGCCGTCCTGGATACGGGCATCGACGAATCGCATCCCGATCTGGTCGATGCGATCGACGATGCGCGCGACTTCACTCGCAGCCGGTTTGGTCCCATCGACCAAAACGGCCACGGCACGCATACGTCCGGCACGATTGCCGCGCGGCAAAACAATGTGGGGGTGATTGGAGTAGCGCCCGATTGTCGTTTGCTGATCGGCAAGGTTCTGGGAGACGATGGCGCGGGTTCGGCGGACCTCGTGGCGACGGGCATCGATTGGGCCTGCGATGCGGGGGCGGATGTGATCAGCATGTCGCTGGGCTCTCCGCAGCCGGACGACGCAATGCTGGGTGCAATATCGCGTGCCGCCAGCAAGGGGAAATTCTTGATCGCTGCCGCCGGCAACGACGGCCGGGCCAACAGCGTGAACTATCCGGCCCGCTGGCGCGACACGATTGCCGTGGCGGCGGTGGACCGCGCCGGGCAATTGGCGCCGTTTTCATCGCGCGGGCCGGAGATAGACGTGGCAGCCCCAGGACAGGACATCGTTTCAACCTGGCTGCGGGGCGGTTACGCGAAGCTTTCCGGCACCAGCATGGCCACGCCATTTGTCGCCGGAGTCGTCGCCTTAGCGCTATCGTTGCAGCGGCAGACGGCCAATCCGGCGGCGCCCTTGCGCACGATCAGCGATTTGCGCGACCTGCTGGGCCGCACTTCGACCGATGCCGGGCCGGCCGGCCGAGACGACGGCTTTGGATGGGGCCTGATTAATCCGGATTCATTGCTGGCGCCGGCTGCGACTCCGGCGCCTCCTGATGCCGGCCAGTTTGTTCTCGGCGGAATCACGCTGAATGGCCGCGAAGGTGTTTTGGTATTCCAACCACGGTGAGCCGCGCAGTGAATCCTCAAAAGCGATATGTGTTGTGCTATTTGGCGCTGTGCTTTGCCATGGCCGGGCGGGCCAAAGCGCAATCGACGCCGGCGACCGAACTGCAGGCAGCGCTTGAAGACCTGGAAGCGCTGCCGGCCGAAGGTCGCGCCGGCTGCCGCTATCTGTCGCTGTACTCGATTCCTGAAGCAGACCGGGGCCCGGCGGGCAAAGTGCTTTCGTACACGGTGAACTTGCTGTCGCGGACTCGGGCGATCACGCCGGTGCATTGGGTCAGTGACACCTTGGCGCGAATCAGCATTTTGGATTACGCGCCGAAGGCCGACGAGTTCAAACAGTGGTCCGGCGCGTGGGAATCGCTCGGCGTCAACGAGCCGCGATGGCACCTTCGCACGGAAGTCGCGGAAACGCTCGCCGACAAAAGGGGCGCGCTCACCAAGGGCGCTACGAAGATTGTGACCGTCGATGGGGGCTGGGTCGGCTTGAAAGATGCGCAAAAGCTGAAGCTCTTGACCGCCAGCAATGCGCCGATCATGGAAGCCGGCTATTTCATTTCCAACGCCACGCTGGCACCGGTGTATTACCAATTCACAGGCGTTCCGGACAATGTGGCGGATTTTGAAAAGTCGATCGGCGTGGATTCCGAGACGATCGAACGATTGCGGGCCAATGCCGGCGCGAATTTGATCCAAAGCGCATTCACGCTCAATCCGCGGCGAGTTATTTGGGCCCAGGGGCCCATGGGGGGCGTGTACGAAACGCTCGATGCCGAAAAGCCGATCACCGCCGATCACGACCCCATTCGCCGGGCGGTGAGCGCCGAAGGATTCAACGTGAAATTCGACGCCGGCGAGTGGTTTGTGATGGGGCCCAACGGCCTGTGGCGGACCGTCGTGTTCGATAGCCGTGGCAAGCGCCTCGACACCGTCGTCGATAAGATCGCCCACGACAACAGCGAACCCTTTGGCGATGGCATTGTGCATGCGGCGCAATCGTGCATTCGCTGCCACATTGAAGGGGGCTTGCGGCCGTTTCACGACAACCAAACCAAGCTGCTGGCCAAGAACAAAGCGCAGCTACAAAGCTACGACCCTTACATCGTGCTGCGCACCGTGGAATTTTACGACGAGCCCCGATTGCAGCGGCAAATGAGCTTCGATCGGGAAACCTATAAGGCGTCTTGCGCGCTGGCGACCGGCGGCATGGACCCGCTGGAACTGGCGACGGCTTTTGCCAAAGTCGTGCGCGATTATCTGTACATCCCCGTCACTGTGGCGCAGGCGGCGCTGGAATGTGGCGTGGATGAGCAGGAATTCAAAGCGGCGGTCGTGAATACGCACGATCCGTATTTGCTCACGCTGCTCGATAACGGCGTGGTGCTGCGCGGCCAGTGGGACGCGAGTTTTGCTGAAGCGATTACCTCTTGCGAAGCGCGGAGAGAGCGATGAAGCGCGTGTTGTGCTTGCTGATGGTGACCCTGTGTGGCGGCGCACGGGGGCGGAGGCGAACCAGGCCGAGAAGGTTGTGGTCAACAACTTTGCGGTGCCGGTGGCCGTGCCGGTTGCGCCGTATTCGCCCTATTACTACAGCTCGTCGCAGGTGCAGCAAGCGCAATACTCCAAGCCGCCGCGTTCGGCGGACGACATTTTGGCCGAACGCATCGCCAAGAAGGTGGCGGCGCTCATGCGCTCTCCGTCAGGGGCATCCGCGTCAAATGAACCACTGACGTTGTTTGCCCAGAAGTGCGCATTGTGCCATGCCGAGGGGGATCTGGAAAAAGGCAAGCCGCACCTGGCATCGCTGGAAACTTTGAGCGAGTCGCAACGGCTGAAGGCGATCGCCGCGGTCATGTCGGGAGAAATGCCCAAGGGCGGGAAGTTGACGGCGGATGAAGCCGCGCAGTTAGTGCGGGAATTAAGTTCGAAGCCCAAGGCTCCGCCTGCGGAGCCGAAACCATGAAAGGGACGGTTATGAAGCGATTTATGATTTTCGGTCTCGTGTTTTCGTTGTGCATCTTCGGCCACTTGTTTGGTCGGCTGTTTCACCGGCACTGCTACGCCTGTGAGAATGTCGCAGTGGTTACCTCGGCGGTTGTCGCCACGCCCGTTGTGTCGGCCTGCCAGACTTCAATTGCGGTTGCCGCCCCGGTTGCAGTGCAAAGCCTGGCGATTCCGAGCGTCGCTGTTTTGGCGACTCCGGTGGTGGCAACGCCAGTTGTGGAAGAAAAAGTGATCGTCAAAGAGCGCCGGGTGAATGTTCGGGCGAGAAATGCGCGGGTGCGAGTTTTTGTTCGCTAAGCCGCCCTGCCCTGAACCAGAACGGACCGCCTCGCCTATGCAAATCCGCGATCGCATCAAGGAATTGCGCCGTGTGCCGGCGCACCAGTTGCGCCCCAATGCGAAGAATTGGCGCACCCATCCGACGGCGCAGCAAGATGCCTTGCGGGGAGTGCTGGCAGAGATCGGTTATGCCGGAGCGCTTTTGCGCGGGAATTGGACGACGGCGGGCTGGAGCTGATCGACGGTCATCTGCGGGCGGAAACCACGCCCGAGATGACTGTGCCGGTGCTGGTGGTCGATCTTTCGGCGGAAGAGGCGGACAAGTTGCTGGCGACGCTCGATCCGCTGGGCGCCATGGCCGGCGTGGACGTCGAGGCGCTGGAAGCATTGTTGGCCAATGTCCAAACCGACAATGCCGCCGTGCAAGAAATGTTGGCTGACGTGGTGAAGACCGCTCGGCTGAAAGATGGTGCGTCTGAAGCTGGCTCGGCGGGGCAGCCGCCTCATGAAATCAACGTGCCGGCGCTGTTTCAAATTGTTGTGGAATGCGGCGACGAAGATGAGCAGCGCAAGCTCTACGAACGCCTGACGACCGAAGGTCATAAGTGCCGCGTGCTGACGTTGTGATATTTTGCCATGCTGATTGAAGTGCAACTTGAATGCCCGGTCTTCAACTCGTTTCGCGTGCAGCAGGTGGCGGGCATGTTCGACGTGCCGCTGGCCGAGAAAGTGCGGGAGCGCTTCGCAGTCGAGGTGCCGTCGTTGGATTTCGATTGGCAGATCGGGATGATCGTGGGGCCCTCGGGAAGCGGCAAGACGACGCTCGCACGACGATTGTTTGGCCAGCAGTTCATCGAACGGATCGAGTGGCCGACCGACCGCGCGGTAGTGGACTGCTTTGGAGACTTACCGATTCACCAGGTGACGGGGCTACTGACGTCGGTTGGCTTCAGCTCGCCGCCGTCGTGGGTCAAGCCTTACCAGGTGCTGAGCAACGGCGAGAAATTTCGCTGCGACCTGTCCCGAGCGCTGAGTTGCGGATCGCCGGTGATCGTGTTCGACGAATTCACCAGCGTCGTCGATCGAAACGTGGCCTGCATCGGATCGGCGGCGGTGGCAAAGGGAATACGGGCCGGGCAAATTCCTTGCCGATTTGTGGCCGTCACTTGTCACTACGACGTGCTCGAGTGGCTGTCGCCGGATTGGACGATCGACATGGCGACGCGCGAATTCACGCATTACGACGTCGAGGAACATCGGGATGAATCCGCGTCGCCGAATCATCGGAGGCGTCTTCGGCGGCCGACGATCGAATTACAACTGCACCGTTGCCGGACTGCTGTGTGGCGAAGCTTTGCGCGTCATCACTATTTGAGCGCAAGCCTCAGCCGAATGGCACGCTGCTTTGTGGCGCTGTGGCAGGGCGAGCCGGTTTCGTTTTGCGCCACGTTGCCGGTGATCGGCAAAAGAAACCACCGCAGGATTTCCCGAGTTGTGACTTTGCCCGATTACCAAGGGGTGGGCATCGGCATGCGAGTAGTTGAAGCCGTCGCAGACTTGCATCGTGCAGAAGGCCATCGCGTGAACGTGACGGCCAGCCATCCGGCGCTGATCGCACATTGCCGGCGGTCGTCGAAATGGCGCACGGTGAACCTGATGAAAACCGGGTCGAAGCATACCGAGCGGTTTGTGCCAGGCTACCGCGGCAGCAGCGGCCGCGCGGTCGTGTCGTTTGAGTATTTGGGCTCCTGAGTCATGGGCGACGGCAAAGCGGTTCTGTAATTGAAGTCATGAACACGATGCACCATGGCGACGCCGTCGGGAACACCAAAACCCAAGTTGACTGAGGAGAAGCAGGCACAAATCTGCGCAATTCTGACCGTCGGCGGCACGCGGCAGATGGCGGCCGACTATGTCGGATGCCATGTCAAAACCATTCAAAACACTGCCAAGCGCGAGCCGGAATTTGCCGCCCGGCTGCGGCGCAGCGAACTCGCGCCGGAAATCACGTTGTTAAAAGCAATTCAAACCGCGGTCGAGGACCCGAAGCAATGGCGCACGGCTACTTGGGCATTGGAGCGGTTGTACCCGGCCCGATATCGGCAGCGCAAGCCGGAAACGCTCACGCCGCAGCAAATTGCCGCGGTGCTCGAAGAATTTCTGACGGCGATCACCGAAGTAGTTCCGCCAAAACAATATCGCCGTCGAATTTGGGACCGCATCGACTCGCTGTCCACGGAAGCAAGCGGCACGACGATCGAAGAGCAACCGAAGATTCGCCATGCACCGAAAGCTGAATCTTAGCCGCCGAGAGGTTTATCCCAGTGAACTGGATAGCTTGGTGGCGGTGCTGCGCGCCGCCAGTCGCAGATGTCAGGCGCGGTATGAACAAGATGAACAACATGTCGATCAACTCGACTTGCTCGCCTGGTCGTGCGAAATCTTGCCGGAGCATTTTCGACTGCCCCCTTCGGGCATGCACCGCTGGTTGTCGGACGAACTGGAGGCGGCCCGCGAGTGCCGCGGCAAGAAGCTGAACGTGGTCGGGCCGCGCGGCAGCGCCAAATTGACCTGCGCCACGCTGGCATTCGTGCTGCGTGAAGCCGTCAGCGGGCGCGAGCCGTACATTTGGATCGTTTCCGACACCAAGCATCAGGCCGCGGCGCACCTGGAAAACGTGAAAACCGAACTGCGCGACAACGACCGGCTGGCGGCGGAATATCCGCTGGCTTCCGGCGTCGGGCCGGTGTGCGCGCACAGCGCCGTCGTGTTGCGCAACGGCGTGATGATCGAAGCGTTCGGCACCGGGCAGCGCATCCGCGGTCGCAGGCGGCGACAGCATCGGCCCACGCTCATCGTCTGCGACGATTTGCAAAACGACAACCACATTCAATCCGTCATGGCCCGCGATCATTCGCGCGCATGGTTTCATGGGCTGCTGATGAAAGCCGGCACCAAGCGCACGAATGTGGTGAATCTGGGCACAGCACTGCACCGGGAATGCCTTGCGATGGAACTGCATCGCACGCCGGGTTGGACATCGCGCCTGTTTCGCGCGATCGAACGTTGGCCCGACGACATGCCGGCATGGCACGAGTGGGAGCAGATGTATTGTGACGTCGATCGGCCGGATGCCCGCAGCGAAGCGCGCGCGTTCTACATGCGCAATCAGCCGCGGATGGACGCCGGCGCCATGTTGTTGTGGCCTGAAGAGGAAGACCTTTACATGCTGATGTGCATGCGCGCCGAAAGCGGGCGCACTGCGTTCGATCGAGAAAAGCAAAGCACGCCGGTGCATCCCGACCTGTGCGAATGGCCGGAAGAATACTTCGGCGATGAGATTTGGTTCCAGCGGTGGCCCAGCGATCTGCGGCTACGCACCCTGGCGTTGGATCCGAGCAAGGGGGCCGATTCGCGCCGCGGCGATTACTCGGCGTTTGTGATGCTGGGGATCGGCGGCGACGGCGCGCTGTACCTGGAAGCCAACATGGCCCGGCGGCCGACGCCCCAAATTGTGACCGACGGCGTCGAACTATGTCGTCGTTTCCGGCCGCATGCGCTGGGTATCGAGACGAATCAATTTCAGGAATTGCTAGGAGCTGATTTTTCGGCCGAGCTCGTGCGACAAGGCCTGGTCGGAATCACCCCCTGCTCGATTGAAAACCGGAACAACAAAGCGGTGCGCATCCGGCGGCTGGGACCGCTGTTGGCTGCGCAGGCGCTTGCGATTCAAAACGAATTCGCCCGGCACCCGCATGCTGGTCGAGCAGCTTAAGGAATTTCCGCTGGCGAATCACGACGACGGGCCCGACGCCGCGGAAATGGCACTGCGCCTGGCGGAAACATATTTGCGGCCGATCGCCAGCGACGATGGCCTGGGGGACCGGCTCGTATAACGACACAACACATCAATACTTTTTCAATTGGAGAATCAATCATGTCACCTGCTGGCTCGACGATGGATCTGCTGGAAACCCGTTTGCGTGAGGCCTATGACGAACTTTGGGACACGTTTGTCGATCCGCGCGAGCCGTTGTACAACGACGGCGAACGCTGGCTGACGTTGGGCGGCGGCGATGGGGGCGGCGCACAATCGCTGGGACCGGTGAACGAATCGCAACTGGCCGACATTCGCCGCCAGTGCCGCGCGCTGGCGCTGGAGAATGAATTCGCCATCAACGGTCACGAGAACCGCATCAGCTATATCGTCGGGCCCGGGCACACCTATCGCGCCACGGCGCGCAAAGGCCGCCAGGCGCCGTCGGCTCTCATCGGCGAAGTGCAACGGGCATTGGACGATTTTGTCACGGCCAACAACTGGCACCGACGGCAGCAGGAGATTGTGCGCAGGCGCGATCGGGATGGCGAAGCCTTCCTGCATTTCTTTGCCGCCGCCGATGGGAGCCTGCGGGTGCGCTTCGTCGAGCCCGATCAGGTATTCACGCCGCCGGAGCAAGCGGGCAACTCCGCGGTGCGCTTGGGGATTCTTACCGAGCGGCAGGACGTGGAGACGGTGCTGGGCTATTTCATCGACGGCAAATTCGTCGACGGCGCGGAGATTCAGCATCGCAAGGCGAATGTCGACGGCAACGTCCGCCGCGGATTGCCGCTGTTCTATCCGGTGCGCAAGAATCTGCGCCGGGCCGAGAAGCTATTGCGCAATATGAGCGTGGTTGCGGAAATTCAATCGGCGATCGCGCTGATCCGCAAGCATCGACAGAGCACGGCCACGGGCGTGCAGCAGTTCGTGGCCAATCAAGCGGATCTCGCCGTCGTTTCGCCCGGCGGCAAAACCAACACGGTGCGCCGCTACGGCCCGGGGACAATTCTGGATGCTCAAGCCGACATTGAATACGATTTTCCAGCGTCCGGTGTCGACGCGTCCAATTTTGTGACGGTGTTGCAGGCCGAATTGCGGGCCATCGCCAGCCGCTTGGTGATGCCCGAATTCATGCTGACCTCTGACGCATCGAACGCCAACTACTCGTCGACGATGGTCGCGGAAGGTCCCGCCATGCGGATGTTCGCCCGCTTGCAGGCCGACCAGGTGCTCGACGACCTGGAAGTCATGTGGCGGGTGGTTGATGGCGCCATCGCCACAGGGATTCTACGCCCGAAGCACGAACGCTGGTCGACATTCAAGCCTGCCCGCCCTCGCTCGCGGTGCGCGATCAACTGGAGGAAGCGCAGCGGCGGCGGATCGAGAACATTGCCGGCATCTTGTCGCCGCAAACGTGGAGCCAACAGTCCGGCTTGGATTACGAGCAGGAACAAGCAAATTTCGCCGCCGCTCGAAGCCAGCCGGCACTGGTAAGCTAGTGTGTGGGAGAAAATTAATTCAGAGGGCAGGCCTAATCCTGGCCTTAGCCGCAGCATTTCCGCAATACAACAAGAACGCTCCGATACGAGGACGAGCATTAACGCGCCGCGCCAACGCGCTCAGCTAATGTGCGTGGGAAAAATCAAATGCCCGCCGGAGTGCCACAGGCACCAACAGATAAACGTAAGGCAGACCAAAAGAGCGAACAGGGCCATGAGAAGCCACGGTGGGCCGCCGCGCCTTGTACCGCAGTAAGTGCAAACTGGCGAATCGCCCAAGCGGCGGCCACAAACCCTGCATCGCATGGCTATGCCTCGATCACCGCTGCCCGCTCCAATAATTCATTCGCGCTCCAAACTTGATCGGCTAGCCCACTGGCCATTGCCGGCGTTTGGCCCCGCAGCGTCTCATGCTTCCGGGCGCAATTATACCACGCCACGAAGACGACTTGCATAGCGGCATGGTGCTTTCGACGTCTTGCGTCGTCAGTGAGGACGTGCTGGATTCGTGTGGCCAAAAATGCGCTTGAATAGAATAGTGTTCTAATGTACACTACCACGCATGCACCTGACGACGAATTCCACGCAGGGCAATCGGTTTAGATTGGATCAAGTGGAAGCGACGTTGGCCGAATTGTTGGCCGAAACGCTGCGCCGTGGATTTTTCGGCAAGGCGGTTTTGGAACTGGGCATCCAGGACGGAACGATCCAATACATTCGCCGCGTCGTGGAGCGGGTAGATAAGTAGTAGCCGGTGGTCAGTGACCGGTTGTCGGTGGCCAGTCGGCACAAATTGAACACAGGGTATCGCGTCATCACGAGCCCGCCGCAGGACGATTCCTGCGTGCGGGCTTTTTTTGTTGATCCGAGGACAAGGAACACGGCATGAACGACCTGTTGCAGGAATATTGCGATTCGCGCGGCCTGGCTTTGCGGGTGGATCGCGCCAGCGGCGTGATCCGAGGCATCAAGATTCTTGGGCTCCACTCACGCAACAGCCGCGAGTATCAGCCCGACGCACTGGGCCGCGCCATCGGCTTGTACGAAGGGGCGAAAGTGAACGTGAATCATCCCAAGGGTCATCCGCTTTCGCCGCGCGACTATCAGGAACGCATTGGAGTGATTCGCAATGTGCAGCATCGCCCGGGCGAGGGACTGTTTGGCGATTTCCATTTCAATCCGAAGCATCAGCTTGCCGAGCAGTTGTCGTGGGACGCCGAACACGCGCCGGAAAACGTCGGCTTTTCGCACAATGTGCAGGCGCGCACCAGCCGGCGCGGCGAAACCACGCTGATCGAAGAAATTCTACAGGTGCATAGCGTCGACCTGGTGGCCGATCCGGCAACCACGCGCGGGCTATTTGAATCGACCACAAAGCCGGCGATCACCAGCGGTGCGCCCGCTGCATCCGCGGAAGGCCCCGGCACGATTTTGCACGGCGCCGCGAACGGCGACGCACTGCGATCGCCGGTCTCGGATACCGCCTTGGCCGCGGTGGCATTGCAAGAGCAGCAGTCGGATCTGTTCGAAAAACTGTGCCGGGAACAAGCGGCGGAGATCAGTCGCCTGCGGCTGGAGGTGGATCGCTCCCGCGCGGCAGAGGCTGCCGAACAGCGCCGAGCGACAGCCAGGGCTTTGCTAACGGAATACCGGCTGCCGAATCCCGATTGCGTCGATCCCGCGGTCAAAGCGATCGTGAGCGACACGTTCGTGCAATCGCTGCTTGCCGCGCCCGACGAAGCGACCATGCGCCGCCTGGTCGAGGAACGTTCGCGACTGGTCGGTAGCGCTCGCCAATGGAGCGGCGAATCGCACGCACCATCGCGGCGGCCGACCTCGCGCGATCAAACGCTGTTGGAAGCGCAGGGAGTGGGCGACGGTCGATCGTTCGCCCGAGCAATCACGCGATAATCCATTCTTCCCAGGAACAACCTCGGTCTTCCCACAACAACTACTCACTTTTTGGAGAATCTCATGTCTGACTCGATGCGTTGGCGATATGGCGATACCAACCCGGTCGTCATGCCGGTGGATACCAACACCCTGATTGAAATCGGCGACCTGTTGTACTTCACGTCGGGCGTGGTGAAGCCGGCATCGTCCCAGGCGAACACCGGCACGAAGGACGACAAGCAGATCAATTTTCACAACAAGTTCGCCGGCGTGGCGATGCAACGTTCGCCGGCGGGCGATTCGAACCCCATCCGCGTGGCTTGCACGGGGGTGTTCGAATTCGATTGCCTCGCGGCCACATTTGACGTGGGGGACATCATCGGCGTCGACGAAGCGTCGGTCGGCGGGCCGCTGGCGAACCAAGTGGTGATCAAGGTCGACACTTTCGATCATGCCGTGGGCCGGTGCGTGAAAACGGCATCAAGCAATACGACGAAAGTTTTGGTCGACATCGTCAGCGTGGTCATCAAAGGCGGCTGCGTCGTGCCGGCGTAACGTCGGCCGGTCTGGGGGGGTTCAAATCACTTAATCACACAAAAAAGAATCAGGAGCTTAAACGTGAGCATCAAGTATCGCGAACTCAAACGCCGTTACGAGTTGGACGGCCCGCAAAAGACCGTCGAGCATCTGGGAGAAGCGTTGCGGGAAAAACACCTGCGGCCGGAAGACTTCAGCATTCGCGACCTGGCGGAAACGCTGGTTCCCGACGGGCATCAATGGGTGCGCCAGCTCGACCCGCGCGCCGCGGGGGGCGTGAATTTGCTGGAAGCGGGAGACGGGGTGGACGTGACCGCGTTTTTGAACATCACCGGCCAGATCGTCCACGCCAGGATCATGGCGGCCTACACGCAAGAGGCGTTTGTGCTGTCGAAGCTGGTGGATGCGGTCCCCACGCGGCTGGACGGGGAGAAAATCCACGGCGTGTCCCGTCTCGCCGACGGCATCGACGAAGTGCATCCCGGCATGCCGTATCCGAATTTGGGCTTCGGCGAGGATTACATCGAAACGCCATCGACCACCAAGCGGGGCTTCATCGTGCCCGTCACAAAGGAGGCGATTTTCTTCGATCGCACGCACCTAGTGCTCACCCGCGCTGCCGAGGTCGGGGAAATCTTGGGACTCAACAAAGAAAAGCGCCTGTTGGATTTGTTGATCGGCGTGACGAACAACTACAAGTGGCGCGGCACGACCTACAACACGTATCAAACCTCCACTCCGTGGATCAACGTGAAAACCGCCAACGCGCTGGCGGATTGGACGAACGTCGACGCGGCGGAGCAATTGTTCGCCGACATTCTCGATCCCAATACGGGCGAGCCGGTGCTGGTGAGCGCCAGCACGGTGCTGGTGATGCCGGCGTATCGGCATGCGGCACATCGCGTGTTCAATGCCGCGGAAATCACTTACACGGTTTCCGGCGCCTCGACGGCCACCACGGCCGCCAATCCGCTGGGGCACTACCAGGTAGTGGAAAGCCGGCTGGCGTACCGCCGCGTGCTGGCTTCCGGCGTGGCCGCGGTCGATGCCAAGAAGTGGTGGTTCATGGGCGATTTCCGCAAGGCCTTCGCCTACATGGAAAACTGGCCGATCACCGTCACGCAGTCGCCGATCGGCAGCGAAGCCGATTTCAACAACGACATCGTGGTGCGGTTCAAGGCCAGCGAGCGCGGAGCGGCGGCCGTGATCAATCCGCGTTACATCGTGAAGAACACCGGATGACGCGTCTGGAGGATGCACGAACGGCGAAAGGTTTCGTTGCTACCGCAGCCCGGCCGGTGTGTCTTCATCTGGCCGCACGTCTTGATTCACACCGCCGGGCTGCGTCTTCGGAGTTTTAAGTTTCCACGTTTTATTCCTCGTCTCTCACCCCTCGCCGCTGGCCCCTTCCCATGACCGATCGCGAACAAATTGAGACCATTCGCAGCCAAACTCTGGCGCAGATCGTCGAATTGCGCGCCAACCCGAAGCCCACGTACATGGTGGACGGGCAAACGGTTTCGTGGACTGATTACGTGCAGTCGCTGCAAAAGACAGTCGATTGGTGCGACGCCAAGCTGATCGGACTGGAACCGTTCGAAGTGCAATCGCAGGCGACAACATAAATCCTGGCGCGGAAGAATTTCAATGGCCGACACACTCACCTCCGAACTCCGAGCGTCACTCACCTGGCAGTTTCAGGACGTGGTGAACGTGAGCAGGGTGACCGACAGTTCGCTCTTGGATTTTCGGCACACGTTGGCCGACGGCTCGGGCTTGGACCAGGCCGACAAGGTGTGGCACGACGTGCGCACGCTGGCCGTGGGGGCCAATGAAGACCTGGTGCTGTCGGCATTGCCCGTCACATTGTTCGGCAACACGCTGGCCATCGCGCTGGTCCGCGTGAAGGCGATTCTGCTGGTGAGCACCGCCACGGTCGACGGTGAGAAACTGGTGCTGGGGGGCGCGACGTCTCAAGAATGGTTAGGCCCATTCGGCGCGTTGGGCAATAAGCTCAATGTTCCGGCCGATTCTTGCTTGCTGCTGGTAAATAAGAAGTCGGGGTGGAACGTAACCCCCGGCGCCGCCGACAAATTTCGCGTGGCCAACAGCGGCACGGGAAGCATCACGTACAAGATCGCGATCATCGGCAATTCAGTGTGATCCGACGGCGGCAGCGCTAGCTGGCGCTACGGACATCTGTGGAACTACGACGGCGCGGCGGTGAAGAAGCTCGATCATTGATTCCAGGAACCCCGCCTCGCTGGTTTCTAAAAGCAGCGTGACCTTGGCCAATATCTCTCGCCGGCGGTTCATGGCGCGAACCGCTTCCAAGGTTCCATCAGGCGTTAGCGCTCCGCCGGTGCCGAAGCGGCTGTAAAGTTCGTCGAACTCGGCCGCCGTCCAGCCGTGAAACAATTGCGGATTCGACGCCACAATCTCCTCCACCGCCGGGTTCGTGCGGCGATCGAACACGCGATGCCGCAAGAGCGCCGGATCCTGAAATAATTCTTCGATCGGCACGTTGAAGCTGGCGGCCAGGCGATGCAGCGTTTTCGACTGCGGCCGATGGCCGGCAAGGATTCGCTTCAGCGTGCGATGGTTCAATCGGCTGCGGCGCACCAAATCGGCCAGCGTGAGGCCCTCTCGAGCCATCAGGCGCCGCAAGTTCGCAGCATAGTCGATGTTGGAAGCGCGCGCGGAACAGGCAATCATATGAACCAACGTACATGTTGTGTTTTTCGAATGTCAATCGGGAGAATTAGGCCACCGCTGAAAAAAACCCGCTCGAAGGAATCGTAGCCCTCATGATCAATTCCGAACGTCTGCTGAAGCGCTTCCTACGGTACGTGCAAATCGATTCGACCGCCCGCGAGGACGCGGGCTGCTATCCTTCCTCGCCGGGCCAGTTGGAAATAGGCCGCCTGCTGGTCGAGGAACTGAAAGCGATCGGACTGAAGGACGCAGCGCAAGACGAGCATGGGGTTTTGATGACGACGATTCCGGCCACGGTGAAGGGCGCGGTTCCGACCATCGCGTTGAATGCTCACGTCGATACGTCGCCGGAAACCACGGGGGCTGGCGTCAAACCGCAGGTGGTTCGGAATTATCAGGGGCAGGATTTGGTGCTCGCCGGTGATCCGACCAAAGTGATCCGCGTGGCGGACAATCCCGAGCTGCGCGATTTGGCCGGCCGCACGTTGATTACCACCGATGGGACCACGCTGCTGGGCGCCGACGACAAGGCCGGCGTAGCCGTGATCATGGAGTTGGCCGCCTCGCTGCAAGAGGACCTCGGCATTTCGCACGGCGTCGTGCGCGTGCTATTCACTTGCGACGAGGAGATCGGCCACGGCGTTGACCATGTCGATCTGAAGAAAGTCGGCGCCGCGGCGGCGTACACGCTCGATGGCCGTGGGGCCGACGAGATCGACGTCGAGACGTTCTCCGCCGATCTGGCGATTGTGACAGTGCGCGGCGTCAACATTCATCCGTCGATCGGCAAAGGCCGGCTGGTGAACGGATTGCGCGTGGCGGCAGATTTTTTGTCGCGGCTGCCGCGCGATCGGCTTTCGCCGGAGACGACCGACGAACGAGAAGGCTTTTTGCATCCGTATGTGATCAGCGGCGGGGTGGGCGAAGCGACCGTGCGAGTTCTGCTGCGCGATTTCGATACGGCGAAATTAGCAGAGCATGCCCAGCGGCTGCGCCGCGCCGCCGATGAATCGGTCCGGCAGTTCCCCGGCGCGGCGATCGACGTGCGAATCGTCAAGCAATATCGCAACATGGCCGACGGTTTGGCGCGCGAACCTCGCGCCGTGGAATACGCCAAACGCGCGCACCAGCGCCTGGGGCGCACGCCGAAGATGACCATCATTCGCGGCGGCACCGACGGCTCGCGCTTCACCGAGCTGGGCCTGCCCACGCCCAATCTTTCCACCGGTCAACACAATCCGCATTCCGTGCTGGAATGGGCCTGCTTGGAAGAGATGCAGCAGGCCGTGGCGGTGCTTGTGGAACTGGTGCAATGTTGGGCCGAAGGCGGCTAGCAGCCGCCGACTGTCGCGGCTGTCAGCCCACTAAACCGCCTGATCTGCGAAGAATGTCCGATTACGTAAAGCTTGCGGGCTGCTGATGGGGTTTCTGTGGGGTTGGGATAAACCTGCCATCACTTAGCGGCCGAAACTAACGGATGGGAGATAACGGATCATCCATGCACCCGGCGCCTTACCCCATGTAGGGCGGGTGCGTCGGACACACAATTCCCTTACCGGCAAAAAACCCAGGAAGGTTTCTGTGCCGCGCCTGGCTTGCATCATTCCCGCTCTGGGCAGTCCGGAGAGTTTAGAAACCACGCTCGTGTCCGTGTTGGAACGCCGACCGGACGATTGCGAAGTGCTGGTGGTCTTAAACGTTCCGTATGCGGATCCCTACAATCTGCAAGGGGAAGTTCAGTTTCTGCAGGCGGCGGCGAACGCCGACTTGATCTCTTGCCTGAATCTCGGAATTGCCGAGACGAAGGCGCCGATCGTCCATCTATTGGCCAGCGGTTTTCAAGTGGACGACGCTTGGATCGAACGGGCGCTGCCGCATTTCGATGATCCTCGCGTCGCCGCCGTAACGCCGGCGATTTACGACGCGAACGATCACAATCAATTGCTGGTCGCCGGGGTGGGATATCGTCGCGGCGGTAGGAAATCAATCTGCCGGACCTTTCCGCAACCCGGCGACGAATCGTCGCTCGATTCGGTCGGACCGCTGTTGCAGGCGGCGTTTTACAGAAGGTCAGCCCTGAATGCGATTGGCAAATTGCCTACGGGCCTGGGCGAAAACTTGGCCGACGTGGATTTGGCTCTCGCCCTGCGTCATGCACGTTGGCAAATTGAGCTGGAACCAAAGTGTCGCGTGTTTGCACCGGCGATCGGAGGCGCCGGAGGCAAATGGCTTTTCGAGGGGCTTGCACGCCGAACGCCTGTTCTGGCGTCACGTGCCGGAAGTCGGCGGGCTCGTGGGCATGCTCGCCCATCCCGCTGCCGCGATTAGCGAAGTCCTTAAGACTTTGCCGCGCTGGAAGATCCCCGCGCATATTCTGGGCCGGATTGTCGGGCTGATTCAGCCGCGCCACAACCGGCAGTACCGTCTAAGAGTAGCGGCTGCCGCGGTCGAGGCTGCCGCGGCCAAGTCGGCTTGGCAGGTCATGCAGAGCGCGCGGGCCGGCGAAACCGTCCCGTCGAACGACCAGCAAAACATCCGCGTCGACGCTTCTCATAAGGCGGTAGGACGCAGCGAGAAGCACCACGCTCGCGCTTCGCGGCGGCAAAAGAGCCGGTAATTCGGCTCACGGGGCCGCTCTCTGACTGCGCTTTTTCTCCAGTGGCGTGCTTGATCTTTCCGCCGGCTCAGCAAACGATAGTCGGTGATGACTAATCTCGTTTCTGGCGATCGTGAGAAATACTGTGTGATCGGCGCCGGCACTTCCGGCCTGACAGTCGTTAAAAATCTACTGGCGCATGGCATCGCCGTCGATTGCTTCGAACGCGAGGACAACGCCGGCGGCAATTGGTATTACGGGCGGCCGTGCAGCAGCGTGTATCGTTCCACGCATCTGATCAGTTCCAAGCTGCTGACCGAATATCCCGATTTCCCCATGCCGGAGGATTGGCCGGAATACCCCAGCCATGAACAGGCGCTGGAGTATCTGCGATCTTATGCGCAACATTTCGGACTACTGCCGCACATTCGCTTCAATACGGCGGTCGCCAAAATTGAACCAGCCGACGCGCAGGCCAGCGCCTGGAAAGTCACGCTCGCCTCCGGCGAGAGTCGAAATTACCGCGGCGTAGTGATCGCCAATGGACATCACTGGGATCCCATCTGGCCGAAATATCCGGGACACTTTGACGGCGTGACGCTCCACTCGGCGCAATACAAGACGCCCGACGTGCTCGCCGGGAAGCGCGTGCTCGTGGTTGGGGCCGGCAATTCAGGTTGCGATATCGCGGTGGAGTCAGCACTGGTCGCGGCTCGCACGTTCCACAGCGTGCGGCGCGGATATCATTTCATCCCGAAATTCATCGAAGGCAAGCCGGCCGATCGCTGCGGCGAATTCTTGCTGCGCTGGCATTTGCCGCTGTGGCTGCGGCGCTGGCTGATTGCCCGAAGCGTTCGCATGGCGCTGGGGCGGCCGGAAGATTTTGGTCTGCCCGCGCCCGATCACAAGTTTTTGGAAACGCATCCGATTGTCAATTCGCAGATGCTGTATTACGTCGGGCACGGGCGCATCAAGCCCAAGCCTGATATCGCCGAATTGTGCGGCGACCGAGTGCGGTTCGTCGACGACACGATCGAGCCGATCGACGTGATCGTGTACGCCACCGGCTTCCGCATCAGCATTCCGTTTATCGACCGCGAGCATCTCAACTGGAACGACGGCAAGCCGAACCTATTTCTCAATGTCTTCCATCCCCGGTACGACAATTTGTTCGTGGCGGGAATGGTGCAGCTCGATAGCGGCCTATGGGGCATCGTGCACTACCAAGCCGAATTGATCGCGCGCTTCATCGTCGCGCAGCGCACGAATCCGCGATTGGCGGATCGCCTGCGCCGCCAAAAAGCGCGGCCGACCGACGTGCTGGGCCGCATTCGCTATGTGCGCACGCCGCGGCACCTGTTGGAAGTCGAACACTTCAGCTATCGCCGCCGTCTGAAGCGGTTGATTGCGCAGTTTGGTTGATCGCTGGATTGGCGCAACTGCCCACGTTGTTTCACGCGGCTTTATGCTTCCCGGCCGACAACGTACAATTTGGCATTGAGGCTTTATCACCGCGAACGCAATTGCGATGTCTGATTTGAAAATCGTCCAGTATCCGCACCCGGCGCTGCGGCACGTTTCCAAGGCGCTCAAGCGCGTCGATGCCCAACTGCGCGAAACCATCGCGGAGATGTTCAAGCTGATGTACGAAGCCAAGGGAGTCGGACTGGCCGCGAACCAGGTCAATCTGCCTTATCGGCTGTTTGTCGTGAACATTCAGTCCGACCCCACGAAGGCCGAGGAGCAGGTGTTCATCAATCCCGTGCTCAGCCGCCCCAAAGGTTCCGCCGAAGCCGAAGAGGGCTGCCTCAGCTTGCCGGGCCTGTATGCGCAAGTGAAGCGTTCCGAAACCGTGACGGTCGACGCCTACAGCCTGGCGGGCGAGCCGGTGCATATCGAGGCCGACGGGCTTTTGGCGCGCGTGCTGCAGCATGAGACCGACCATATCAACGGGAAACTTTTCATCGATCGGCTGGGAACGGCCGCGGAATTGGAAGTGCGCGACGTCGTGCGCGAATTCGAAATCCAGTTCGCTAGCCAGCAACAACGCGGCGAATTGCCCAGCGATGCTGAAATCGCCAGCCGTCTGGAAGAATTGGAAAAGCTGCGGACCTGATAGGAAATCGCCGCCATGCGTTTGGTAATGATGGGCACGGGTCCGTTTGCAGTGCCGACGTTTCGCGGCCTGATCGGCTCGTCGCACGACGTGGCGGCCTTGGTGACTCGGCCTGATCGCCCGGCGCATCGGCGCGAGAAGACGCCGGCGAACCCTATGCGGGAAGTCGCTCGGCAACAAGGCTTAATGGTCTTCGAACCAGAGAGCATCAATTCGGCCGAAGCGCAGGCTCAGCTTCGCGAGCTAGCGGCCGAACTGTTTGTCGTCTGCGACTACGGACAGATTCTTGCGCGAAACCCTGGCGCTGGCCCGACACGGCGGGATCAATTTGCACGCCTCGCTTTTGCCGAAATACCGTGGCGCGGCCCCGATCAATTGGGCCATCTATCACGGCGAAACCGAAACGGGAGTGACCGTCATCCACATGACGCCGCAGCTCGATGCGGGCCCCTTGTTGGTGCAACACCGCACGCCGATTGGCGCCACCGAAACAGCGCTCGAACTGGAGGCTCGATTGGCGGAGGGTGGAAGCAAAGCGGTGTTGGAAGCGATCGACAAATTGGTGCGCGGCACAAGCGGCGGAATCGAACAAGATCCCGCGCTGGCAACGAAAGCGCCCCGGCTCAAAAAGGAAGACGGGCTAGTCGATTGGTCGCGCTCCGCCGCGGACATCGTCAACCAGGTGCGCGCGCTGCAACCCTGGCCCAAGACGTACACTTTCTGGCAACCGCATGGACATGAATCGGTCCGCCTAATACTCGAAAAAGTTCGAGCCACAGATGCGGCCGACGCCGAAGGTCGGGCTCCCGGCACGATTTTCCAAGCGCATGACGACATTCTGATCGTCGCCTGCGGCGCCGGCTTGCTTCAGATCGATGCGATTCAACCCGCCGGGAAGCGCGTGATGACGGCGGGCGAGTTTTTGCGCGGGCACCATTTGCACCCGGCGATCGGTTAACTTCGGATTAAATTATTGAGTGAAGAAAATGCCGAAGCTCGTTTTCCCCGAGCTTTTGCGATTCCCTTGATTCGGGCCCTCCGGCTACAATACGCCGCTTCCAGAATTCGCAGGCCGGACGCGGAGGGAATTGCCATGGATGGCTTAAGTCGCTGGGATCTCGTGTTGTGGGTGGTCGTCGCGTATGGGGTGGTGGTGGCTTTGTTACGGCTGATGTTTCGCCGCCGTGCTCCGTTTGCCCGCAGGCTGCTTCAGCGAATGTCGATGCAATCTCGTGGCGCCGCGGTCGTGGCCACAACCGACGATCATGGCAAAGTTGCCTGACAACTTGTGCAAGCCGATTCGTCGCCAATAGAATAGCCGGTGGGTTCCATGCCCTCCGGCTTTTATTTCAATCTGGCGTCAAAATCGATTTTACGGCGAAATTGCCGGTCGGCCACATCACATGTCCAAGCGTTTGTACATCGAAACCGTCGGCTGTCAGATGAACGTGCTCGACAGCGAGCTGGTCGTGGCGGCACTCCGCAAGCAGGGTTACTCGTTAGTGGACTCGCCCGCCGAAGCCGACGCCATTTTGTTCAATACCTGCAGCGTGCGGCAGCATGCCGAAGACAAAATCTACAGCGCCCTTGGGCGGTTGAAGCACGCTAAACAGCGCCATCCGCACAAGATTATCGGCGTGCTGGGCTGCATGGCACAAAAGGATCAACGGCTGATTTTCGAGCGCGCTCCGTATGTCGATCTCGTCGTGGGCCCGGGTCAATTGCATCAAGTGCCGCGCATATTGGAAGAGATCGCCGTCAACCGAGAGCAACGGCTGGAAGTCAGCCTCGACCGCAAAGCCGGCAGCCGCGAGGAAATCGAGCGCAGCTTCGAAAGCTACGATCCCGACCGCGATCCGCAGATGCGGCCTTCGCCGTACCAGGCGTATGTGCGAATCCAATTCGGCTGCGACAAATTCTGCACGTACTGCATCGTGCCGAAGGTACGCGGCCCGGAGCAGGGCCGACATCCCGACCACATCGTGGCGGAAGCCAAGAAGCTGGCCGCCGAAGGCTGCCGCGAGATTACGCTGTTGGGTCAAACCGTCAACAGCTACCGCCACGATGACGGCGGCAAAACCACGCGGCTATCGGACCTGTTGTACAAGCTACACGACGTCGAAGGCTTGGCGCGGCTGAAGTTCGTGACCAATTTTCCCAAGGACATGACCGACGATCTGCTGCAGGCGGTGCGCGACTTGCCCAAATGCTCGCCGTATTTGCACGTGCCGGCGCAAAGCGGCTCCAACGCCGTGCTGAAACGAATGAAGCGCGGCTACACCGTGGAAGAATATCGCGACATGCTCAACCGCATTCGCGCCACGATTCCCGACGCCGCCGTCACCAGCGATTTCATCGTGGGCTTCTGCGGCGAAACGGATGATGAGTTTCAACAAACCATCGATCTGGTGCGCGAGTCGCGCTTCAAGAACAGTTTTATCTTCAAGTACAGCGAACGACCCGGAACCAAGGCGCCCGACTTGTGGCCCGACGACGTGCCGGAAGACGTTAAGCGCCGCCGCAACAACGAACTTTTGGCCGTGCAGAACGCAATTAGCGAGCAGGACAATCAACAATTCGTCGGCCGCACGGTGGAAGTGCTCGTGGAAGGGCCGAGCAAACGGGCACAGCGCTTCGATCGCACGGATGAACCAGGCTCATCGGACGAATCCTCCGATCCGACAGAGGTTTCGCCGGACGAAAGTCCAATCACCCAGCTTGTGGGTCGCACACCTTGCGACCGGATTGTCGTGTTCCAAGGAAACCGCCGCCAAATTGGGCAACTGCTGGACGTAACGATTTATGATTGCACGCCGATGACGATGTTCGGCGCGGTCGTCACACGCGAATTTGGCCCTGAAGTTTACAATCTGGCCTGACAATGGCCGGCAACAAGATTTGCCTGCGTCGTCGATCGAACCGGGCACGGCCGGACCGTCTGTTCTGTGGGAGCGATCGAACGACGAGTCTCGACATTAGCCCAAGCAGCGCGTCATGGTTTTGGATTTGTCCCTGAGCCTGCTTGTGCACGCTCTGGGAGGAGGAGAATCGCCTCTCTATCGGGAGCATTCAGCACGACTTGCCAGTTCTGGTAGTCTCGATAGAACGGAAATTTGAACAAATAATGGTTGTTGAGCGAGCGAGGACTGATGGAGATGAGCCAGATGCCGTTCTCAACCAAACGACGCCGCGCTTCGGCCGCGTCCATCTGCGGATCGAAAATGAACGCGACTTCAGGGCTGTAAATCATTACTGGACGAAATCGCGAGTATCGCTGTAAGGCGATAGCCAGAGAGTTATCGTCCGTTAATATGCCGATCGATGGAAGATTCGATGTTTCAAGCTTCTTGGCAATCGCCACTTGAAGATCGTATGAATCCAGCGGTTCACTTCTGGTGCTGACGACAGCAGTGCTGAATTCACTGGGTTCAAACGGCTGCGACCAACAGCAAAGGACTGCGTATCCACCGCAGATCACGATCGCCAGAGTCGCGCCTGCATGCAGCAAGCGACTCCGTTTGTTACTCGCGTCAACCAACACGTACCCGAAAGCACCGGCGGCGATGGACAGCGCGACCCAGGCCGGAGTCAAAACTCGCCAAGTGAAGAACAATCCTCCAGAGGTGTGCGGTATTGACAGGAACCAGAGGAAAAAAGCTGTCGCCGCAGAGATGCCGAGTGCGAGTCCATTCCTCTTCGCAGCCAGCAAGCCCGGCAAGCCGACTATCAACGCGAAAGGCGCGCCGATCAGCAACTCTTTTACGACCCAAACCCAGGCTGCTGCAGGGTAGCTGCTCCACTTGAGCGCCTGGTGATACGCAGACAGTATTCCCGCAAACGCTGTGTTGACCGGGAAACCAAAGCCGATATCCAGCGAGTACATCGGGTTGCCGGTGAGCACCCAGTTACGTACATACCAAGGGGCCCCAGTGACTGCGGATACCAGACAAAAGAGCGGCAGAAAGCGACGTGTTTCCCGTTGGCAAGCAAGCACGGCGAATCCGCTCAATAACAAGAACGGACCGTATTCTCGTGACAGCGCGCCCATACCGCCGTATAGTCCCGCCATCACAACCGAACTGGCTTTCGGCTCGCGCGTGGCCGCAAACGCGAACCACAATTGTCCGGCGTAAGAAAGTGCCGTATATCCGTTCTCCTGACCAATCGCCAACCCATGAAGGAAAAAGGCTGAACTCGAAAGAGCGATGATGGCCAACAGACCACCTGCTGATCCAAAAAGCGTACGTGCTGCGTGAAAAACGATAGTGAAACAAGAAGCAGCTTGGAGGACAATAACCAGGGACGTGATTCTCGGACAATCACCGCCCCAGGCTGCGTAAAGCCACCAGTAAACTGTTACGGCCAGCGGCGGGAAGCTTTCCGGCCAAGTGTATTTCTTAAAGTCCTCGGACGTGACGGGAGGATAGTATGCCAGTCCTTCATACTTGATCATCAGACCCGGAAGAACGTTCCAACGAAAAACCGTGTCCGGACCGCTCAGCGGATACAAAGCGGTTCGGATACTCATGCCCAGCAGCACCAAGCCGATGAGTATCGCGCTCAGTACCACATACTTTTTCGAAGGGTGCTGAAGCGCCGTGTTATCCAACTCTCCTTCGGCTCTTGAATTGCGGCGAAGCCACACGGCAACAGAAATGAGAATCACAGCCACCACGGCGCCAAGGACATATCCGAAACGTATCGGAATGCCCAGCAAAGTGTAAGCGATCACGATCTGCGTGAGCACAAGCGCAGAAAGTGGGAAAGCACTTGCCCACGGCACCGGAGCACGAAGCGCACGTGCCACGAAGTAGCCCGGAATCAACAGTCCTAAGATGGCGAGCACAATCATCGTCTGATCATCACTTCAAAGGCCCTATGACTCCAATGGCCGGCCCAGCTTCCGGCCGACGCGGTTTCCTACGGATCGCTGGGCGAGTGCCGGACAAAAGTATAATCTGTTAACAGGCGTATTTCGACGCACTCAGGTCCGTCAAATGTCCCGCTGCAACTGCTGGCTTGCCGTGACGACTCCCAAACGTATATGAATATCGCTGAACTGCGCCAATATCTCGATCGTCCGCAGGAAGCCGGCGACTGGCTGGCCGCTTGGGGTCTGGACGATGTCCAGCGCGCCCACGCCAGCCTGGTGCGCACCGCGCTGTCGGGCATCACACTCGACTTGCTGGGAACGATCTGCGAACAACTTGCCGAGCAGTTGCCGCGGCTGAGCGACGCCGACATGGCGCTGAATAATCTGGACCGCTTCGTGGCGGCCAGCCGCAATCCGCTTTCGCTGGCCACGTTGTTTGAGCGTGATCGGGAAGCGTTGCCGATCCTCCTGCAGATCTTCTCGACCAGCCAGTATCTCAGCGATCTGCTGATCACCGACGCCGAAGCGTATGACCTGGTGCGGATCACCGAAGGGCAACCCGTGCCGCGACAGGTGCTCGTCGACGAATTGTGTGCCGAAGTGATGGCGCTGCAACGACGAGCGCGATGTAATGACTGCATTGCGTCGCTTCAAGCACCGCGAAACGTTGCGCATCGCATACGGCGACTTGATTCGCAGCCAACGCCTGGAAATCGTGGCGGGGCAAATCTCCAATTCGGCAGACGCGGTGCTCGAGGCCGCCCTGCGCTTCGCCCGCGCGGCCCTCGTGCAAAAGCGGGGTGTTCCGCGCCGGCCCGATGGCCAGGCCGCGCGTTTCGTTGTTTTAGCGATGGGCAAGCTCGGCGGCAGCGAGTTGAACTATTCCAGCGATATCGACTTGATCTTCCTCTACGACGCCGACGGCGAAACCGACGGCGATCGACCGCAGGATACCGTGGAATTTTTCGATCGCCTGGCGCACGATCTCGTCAAGCTGCTTACCGAGCCTACCGACCTGGGAGTCGCCTACCGCGTCGATTTGCGTCTGCGCCCAGAAGGGCAACGCGGTCCGATGGTGCGCAGCTTGGAAAGCGCGTTGCAATACTACGATGTGCTAGGCCGCACTTGGGAACGTCAAGCGTTTGTGAAAGCCCGTCCGGCGGCCGGCGATTTGGATCTGGGCGCGAATTCCTGCAGCAGCTCGAGCCGTGGATTTATCGCCGCTATCTGAGCCGCGCCGACATCACCGGCATCAAGGCACTCAAACGCCGAATCGAACAGCGCGTGAAAAGCCAAGGCGCCGATCTGCAAAACGTCAAAACCGGCCTGGGCGGCATCCGCGACATTGAATTCACCATCCAGTTTCTGCAACTGCTCAACGGCGGCGACTTGCCGGAATTGCGCACCGGCAACACGCTGGAAGCGATCGCCAAGTTGGAAATCGGCGGCTGCTTGACACACCAGGAACGTATCCTCCTGGAGGAAAACTACGCCTTCCTGAGAAAAATCGAGCATCGCTTGCAGATCATGTTCGACCTGCAAACGCACCTGCTGCCCACTTCCAGCCAGGAATTCCGCCGACTGGCCATTCGCATGGGCTACATCGATGCGCCCAATCGCACCGTGCAAGACGCATTCAGCGTCGATTACAAGCAAAAGACCGAATTGAATCGCAGAATCCTCGACCACCTGTTGCACGATGCCTTCGGCGAAGAAGACAAACCGGAACCGGAAGTCGACCTGGTGCTCGACCCCGATCCGCAGCCGGATCAAATCGCCCGAGTGCTGGGGCACTATGGCTTCCACGATGTTCCAGGCGCCTATACGAATCTAATGGCGCTGTCCGAAGAGCACATCAGATTTCTTTCCACGCGGCGTTGCCGGCACTTTCTCGCCAGCATCGCCCCGCGCCTGCTTCAGGCGATCGCCAACACGCCCGATCCCGATCAAACGCTGGTCAATCTGAGCAAGGTCAGCGAATCGCTCGGCGGCAAGGGCGTGTTGTGGGAGCTGTTCAGCTTTAATCCGCCGTCACTGCACATGTACGTCGAACTGTGCGCGTCCAGCCCGTATCTGTCGAGCATCTTGATCAGCAACCCGGGCATGATCGACGAGCTGATGGACAGCCTGGTGTTGGACAGGCTTCCCACGCACGACACCTTGGAGAATAACCTGCGCGAGCTGGCCCGCGGAGCGGAAGATATCGAGCCCATTTTGCACAGCTTCAAAAACGCCCAGGTATTGCAAGTGGCTGTGCGCGATATTCTGCACAAGGAAGATATCGTATCCACGTGCCGCACTTTGGCCGATATCGGCGAGTCGTGCCTGCGGCTGATCACCCGCAACGAATATCTAAAGCTGGCGGCGAAGTTCGGCACCCCGATGATTCCCGACGGCGAGCGGACCGGCCAGCCATCGGAATTCGTCCTGCTGGCGATGGGCAAATTCGGCGGCCGCGAAATCAACTACCACAGCGATCTGGACATGGTGTTTCTCTACGAGGCCGACGGCGGCACTTTTCACGCGCAGCTCACCACCGAAAGCGGCGAAACCACCACCAATCAGCATTTCTACAGCGAACTTGGGCAGCGGATTATCAAAGTCGGCAGCCAGGCCGGGCCGCACGGCCGTTTGTACGAGATCGATCCCCGCTTGCGCCCGACTGGCCGCAGCGGCTCGCTGGCCACTTCGCTGGAGGAACTGCGGCGTTATTTTAAAGGCGGTCAGGGGCAACTTTGGGAGCGACAGGCATTATGCAAAGCCCGAGTTGTGTATGGCAGCGAGGCAGCCGCGGCGGCGGCGCTGGAGGCCGTGACCGATTGTGCCTATTGTGTTCCCTGGCAACGAGAGTTTGCCGACGAGATCTCAAACATGCGCCGTCGTTTGGAAGAAACCGCGCGGCCCAACAATCTGAAGCGCGGCCCCGGCGGACTGGTCGACGTGGAATTCATCGCCCAAATGCTGCAGCTTAAGCATGGCCAGCGGCATCCCGAGGTTCGCGTGCCTGGGACGTTGGAAGCCCTGGCGGCGCTGGAAAAACTCGGGGCACTTTCGCGCGGCGATTTCGAATTCCTCGACACCAGCTATCGTACGCTATTGGCCTTCGTCAGCTATCTGCGCTTGATGAACGCCACCGCGCGGCACGACATGCCGGAAGACCCCGACGAGCAGTTCAAGCTCGCCCGCTTGCTGGGTTACCGCAGCCAGGAAAAGATGCTGGCCGATTGCGAGAAGGTAACCAGGGAAAACCGCGTTCGCTTCGATCGAATCTTTGCCGCGGAAGGAAAGCAGCGTTAGAAATCGATGGTTTCCATCGGCGTCGCCGGCAGCACGAAGATTTTCCCATCCCCCATGCGCCCGTGCGCGCCACCTCGACGATTTTCCGGATAATTTCCTCGGAGCGCGCTTCTTCGACCCAAAAAACAATTTCCACCTTGGGTAGAAACGCCAATGAATATTCGCTGTCGCCGTACTGATCCAGGTAGCTCTTTTGCCGGCCGTAGCCTTTCACTTCGCGCACGCTGGCTGCCTCCAGCGACGCACTCTCGAGGCTGTCGAGCACCTTCTCGGCCAGATACGGCTTGACGATGGCGACAATTTGTTTCACGACAGCAGACTTGGCAAAAAGCGATCGGCGATTCTAACTGAAAAAATTCTCGCCGTATAAATCGACCTGCGGATTGGTAAGCACCGTGATGTCGCCGCGCACTTTTACGCAGCAAGCCAATCGCATGGTGTCCTCATGTCCAATGTAGGCCAGGCAAGGCAGCGGATCGGGAATCGGCGTGGGCAGCGGCGTTTTGAATTTCACCTTCTCCATGATCGTCATGGGATTCGTGTTCTCCATTCCCTTGGTGATCAGCACCCGGCACGTGCCGCACAGTCCAAACCCGTGGCAATTGAAAACCTTATTCAGCGACGCCCCCATCCCGTTGAATCCGTGGTACAAGTTGACGCCGACTTTGATCGCCTCCTTGCGAAGATTCGCCCCTTCGGGCACCTGAATTTCCTTTTTCTCGTTAACGAAGGTGATGGTGGGCATGGCGGCGGACTTAGTAGGAAGTTGATTGTTCGCTTGCAAATTAAGCTTGTTACGAATCCCAATTTAGTGCTAATTCCGTCGAAAATCCAGGGTCTGGGCGGTCATCTCGTCCGGCGTATTTCGCTCCATTCCGCGCGGCCAATCAATACCAACACGGCGGTATAAACCGTGAAGCAGGCGGCGATCGGCACGAGCACCCGCACCAGCGCATTCACGATTCCAGGTTCAGGCCGCAGCAGGTTCAGCACGATCAGACCCGCGACGGTCATGGCGGCCACGGCCACCATGGCACGCACCACCGTCATACCAAGGCGTCGCCAGTCCAAGGGCACATGTTGGCGGGAAAACAAAATCGCCAGCCCGACCGCTTGCATGGCCGCGGCAATCGCCGTAGCGGCAGCCAAACCCGCTTCCGCCAACAGCCAGACAAGCGTCAGATCGAGCGTCAGATTGAAAGCCACCGCCGTCAACGACATCCGCAGCGGCGTAACCCGATCTCCCACTGCGTAAAATCCCCGAACGATCACCGGCAACGCACAATACGCCCACACGCCGCTGCCGAAGACCGCGATCATCCTGGCGGTGCGCGCTGTGTCTTCGGCCGTAAACTGGCCGCGCTCGAACAGCAGCCGAGCGATCGGCTCAGCCAGCAGCATCAGCCCCGCCGAACACGGGATGGCCGCCAACAGCACCATCCGCACGCCCAGCGTGAGATCGCTCCCGACGGCAGCTCGATCGCCGCGCGCGGCGTGATGGCTCAATAGCGGAAAGACGACCGTTGCCGCGGCGATGCCCAGCAATCCCAGCGGAAACTGGTACAGCCGTTCGCCAAAATAAAGCGCCGCCGCCGCGCCCGATTTCATTGGGTACGCAGCGCCGCCGAGCCAGGAAATCGTCGCGCCCGTCCCGGCCGGCGCCGACAAGCCCCACGCCACGAGACTATCCATCAGCGTATTGAACTGCACCACCGCCATGCTCAGCGCGGTGGGAATCATGCCGCGGCGAATCTGCCGCAGCTCGTCCCGTGTGGCGTCGAAATCGTGATTGAACTGAAAGCCGGCTCGCCGCAGCGCGGGCCACAGCACCATCCACTGCAATACGCCGCCGATGAGCACGCACGCTGCCAGAATATATGCCTGCGCCGTGGGATCGGCCGACAAGCGAGGAGCGATTGCCACGACGCCAATAATCCAACAGACGTTGAGCACCGCTGGCGCAAATGCGGCCGCAGCAAACCGCCCCAGCGCCTGCAGCGTGGCGGACGTGATCGCCGCCAGGCACACCAACACCAAATACGGAAGCATCGCCGCCGACAGGCCCGCCAAAAGCAAAACTCGCGGGTTGTTTCTGACGATCCACGCCCAGATACCCATCGCAGCTTCGCCCACGACGACCGCCGCCGCCAACACCCCGGCCAGCCACAGCGACGTGGCCACAAACAGCCGCCAGGCATTTCGCCGATCTCGCTCCAGCGACTGAGCGAACACCGGCATGTAACTGGCAGTGAGTGCTCCCTCGCCAAACAATCCCCGAAACAAGTTCGGAATGCGAAACGCCACTACCAGGGCATCCATCACGCCGCCGGCCGCCAGGCCAAACAACGCCGCTGTGGCCATGTCGCGCACCAGCCCCAACACGCGACTCGTCAACGTGCCCAAGCTCGTGACAATCGTGGCGGACAACAGCTTGTGCCGGCGATCAGCTTTCATGCCGCACGATCGTAAAGCCCCCAGCCACAGCGGGGAAGGCGAACTTGTCGGCAATCGTCTGGCGCCGTCGGGCAGCGATTTTCCGGTCAAAATCTGCCCACTTGTCGATCGCAAGCAGAATGTCTACTTTCAACGCACGTGTGAGCCAAAAAAATCCTCTCTTGGGAATGGAAGCAAGGCCGTGGCTGAATTTTCAAAATATCAGCAGAATATCATCAAGAACTATTACCAGAATCAGGGAGCGATTCTGTTGCAGCGGCTGGGCGAGCAGGTGACCGAACTCTATCTGGCCGAAGGAAAGGCTCGCTCAAAACGCTGGAAAGATATCACCAAAATTCTTGAAAAACTGAAAGTGCCCGCCGCTCGAATCGAAAACCTGCACAAGCGCGACGATCCCGCATCGCTCGCTAAGTTGCTGGAAGAATTGCTGGCCCAACAGAAATGAACGAGTAGCATCGCCCCATGCCCACCAATATTGCCATCGCCGACGAGCTTCGCTGGAAGAAATTTCCGGTGTTGGACGACGGATTCGTCTGCCTCGTCGACGTAATGGGCGACGATCAGGCGGTCGTGCAAGCCGCGCGCGTCAGCTACGGCGAAGGCACGCGCAAGGTATCGGACGACCGCGGGCTGATCCGCTACTTGATGCGGCATCGCCACACCACCCCGTTCGAGATGACGGAGATCAAATTTCTGGTGCGCGTGCCGATGGACTGCTGGCGGCAATGGATACGTCACCGCACCGCCAACGTGAACGAGTACAGCACTCGCTATTCGCTGGCAATCGACGCCACTCAGACCACGCCGCCGGATCAGTGGCGCACTCAAGCCGCGGCCAACCGCCAGGGGAGCGGCGCGCCCTCGCGCGCGAAATCGGCCAAGGGCTAACCGCCGCGGAAATCGAATTTCAAGCTGGTGCGCGAAAGTTGTACGAACAGCGCATCGCCGCCGGTGTGGCCCGCGAACAGGCCCGCAAGGATTTGCCCCTTTCCACGTATACCGAAGCGTACTGGAAGATCGATTTGCACAATCTGCTTCATTTTTTAGCGCTGCGGATGGATGGCCACGCTCAAGAAGAAATTCGCGCCTACGCCACGACAATTGGACAAGAGATTATCCGACCATTGTTTCCATTAACGTGGGAAGCGTTCGTCGATTATCGACTGGAAGCAATGTTTCTGACTCGTCTGGATCGCGAACTGATCGCGCGCTTGGCCGATCGCTTAGCATCCTCTGGCCGCGCCCGAGGCACAGAAGACGACTTTCTTGCCGTCCAAGATTCCACCTGGGCCGCGCTGACCCGCTGCCGCGAACGGGACGAATGCCGCGAGAAACTCGCGGCCCTGGGATTGCTCGAGCGCGCCGGGGTATGATAGCCCTTAGGCGATGGGCAGCCGCCGGGTGTCCATCTTCGGTCTTTGCGTCGTGCCCAGCGAGGTGCATTGTGTGGCATGTTTCGCGCGTGGTGGTCGTCTCCTGCACGGCGGTGTTGGTAACATCGTTACGCGCCGTTCACGCCCCTGCTGCAGAAGCCAACCCACCGCCTGCAAATCAAATTCAAGTTTCGCCGGCACAGGCCCAGCAAATCGGCAAGGGAGAGGAATTTCAGCGCCAATCCCCTGCCAAGGCCCGGCCAAACGAGCGCAAGCGCGCTTGGGGAATCGTTGAAGCTCTCAACCCTGAAATCGGCGAATCGTCCGCGTCGAATGCCGGCCTGGCCGAGACGAAGGCCATCGATCAGATTTCCGCCGTGGTCCGCGACGCACTGTCGCTTCGCAAAACGCTCGTCGTGTGGCTGGTCGAGCAATCGGCCGATTCTGCGCCCTGTCGCGCAACATGGCCGACCACATTTGCGACGTGTTGAAAGAAGTTAGCGCCCGGTCGACTGCCCCTCAAATGGCCGTTATCGGATATGGCGCCGAGCCGAAGTTTTTGGTTTCGGAGCCGACCAGCGACGTGGAAAAACTTCGCAGCGCTCTGACCGAGCTCAGCGCCAAGACCCGCACTCGCTCGGAAAAAGTTGCTCCATTTGCCGCAGTCGGCAAAGCCATCGAAAAATATCTTTCCTACCGGAAAATGGGATTTGAAGTGATCTTTGTCATCGCCGGAGCGTCCTCGGGAGCCGACTTGCAGGAGGCCGACGAGCTCATCGCGGCCCTCAAGCGATCGGCCGTTCCAGTGTTTGGCCTTGGTCCCGCCGTACCGTTTGACAATTCGTCGGACGGATCGCTTCAACCCTCGAATGCGTCCGCGGAAGCAACGTCTTCGCCGAAACCGCGGTCGGAATCCCTCTATCCCGAGCGAATTCAATTGGAATTGGTGGATCGCGAAGCCGCCGACACTTTGACCGACTCCGGCTACGGTCCATTTGGACTCGCGCGAATTTGCCGGCAGACGGGCGGAAAATTTTTCCGTCTTCGAAGCGGCGGCAGCGGCGGATGGGAACTCGATCCGGCCACAGGCGACGTGAAATCGGAACTCCTTGCCAAATACGCTCCCGACTACGTGAGCGAAGAGCAATACAAACAGTTGCTGGCCCAAAACAAATGCCGGCTGGCCTTGCACAATGCAGCCTTGTTGCCGCCTGCGTCGGGATTGCCCCCCAACGTTCGTACCTCGTTTGCCAAAGAAAAAGACGAAGCCACGATGGCCAAGAGCATCAAGAAAGCGCAACAAGACGCGGCCGAGCGCGATCAACCTCTGCAACAGTTGTACGATGCCCTCGCGCCGGGCGAGGCCGATCGACCCAGTCTCACCGGCGCCCGCTGGCAGGCCGAATACGATTTGGCCATGGGGCAGATGCTGGCCGCCAAGGCGCGGCTGGACGGCTACAACACGATCCTAGCCGTGCTAAAACAGGGAAAGAATTTCGCGAAGCCCGACAGCAAGCGTTGGGTGCTGGAGCCGGCTGACGAACTGGCCGCCTCCAGCGCGCTGGATAAAATGGTGAAAAACTCGCGGGTGTATTTGCAACGCGTTGTTACGGAGCATCCAGGCACTCCGTGGGCCGTGATCGCGGAGGGGGAACTGCGTCATCCCGCCGGATGGAAGCTTGTCGAGGATAGCCAAGAGGATCCAACGCCTATCCGCTCGAAGAAGAACGCAAAGCGCTGATGGCGGTTTCCTGTCGCCGCACGCTTTCGGCAAGCTCCGCCAATTCGCGCCGCAACTGGGCCACTTCGCTCCGCAGCGATTGCACATCCTCGCTGCCGCCGCTGGCCGGTTGCTCTGATCTTGCCGCGGGCGAAATGCGTTCTCGTGGCGGCTCGGCCCATCCGCCTTCGGCCGAACTTTCGCCGCCGGATCGCTCTTTCAGCCGCTGGAGTTCTTCCGGCTCGTAAAGATTGTGGCTGATGATCTGTCCGCGGCCCGGCGGCGTGATGTCGATCACCAGCCGTTTGGCGCGCAGCGATTGCAAAATGCCGCGCAGCGCATTCAAGTCGGCGATCGGTTCCATGCGCGATGCCCTGCCCCGCAACTCGCCTTCGGTCTGAGCGCCCCGCAGCAGCAGCTCCCCCATCACGGCCAACTCCACTTTATCGACCCCCAGCCAATCATAGAGCAGGTGGCGAAATTTCGGCACTCGGCCGCTCCCCTGCACTTCGGCCACGGCCCCCGCCGATTTCAGGCGATCGAGCGACTCCATGACGTCGGCATCCTTCAGTTGCATTTGCGGATCGCGGTTGTTCTTCTGGTTGCAGCCGTTTACCAGCGAATTGATGGTAAGCGGATACTGCTCCGGCGTCGTTTTCGCCTTCTCGACCAGCACGCCGGCCACGCGGCGATCGATTTTCCCGAGCGCCCGCCATCGCGCCGGGGCTGCGGTTGTCGCCGCTCCAGAAGTCGCCGGTTGTTCATCCATCAGGTTGTCCGTCCCATTAGAATAATTGGTGGCCGTTGAACTGCGGGTGTTTTAGCACGATTCTGTAGGTTTGGCTATCAGCCCATGCTGCAACGCATCCTTGAATCTGAACTGATGGATTCGCCCGAGGAGGCGCTGGCTTACGATGCGATGGACCATGGCAACGTCAATCGGAAATTTGTTGACGACCTGCTCGAATCGCTGGGCCAACAAATTGACAGCGATTCTTTGCCGCTAAAAATTCTGGACCTCGGCGCCGGCACGGCTCAAATCCCCATCGAACTCTGTCGCCGAGCGAAACTGGTCGAGGTGGTCGCCGTCGACGCCGCGCAGCACATGCTCAATTTAGCGCGACGCAACGTTGAAGCAGCCGGGTTAGGCGACCGCATTACCCCGGTGCTGTCTGATGCCAAGAAACTGATCGGTGTTGAAGCATCGTTCGATGCAGTCATGTCCAATAGCATCATCCACCACCTTCCCGATCCGCTTTCGTGTCTCCAACAAGCTGTGCGGACTGCAAAGCCAGGTGGCCTGCTATTCTTTCGCGATCTCCTGCGGCCGGACAATCCGGCAGAATTGGCCCTCCTTGTTGACTTGTATGCCCCGGCGCCGGAAGCTCGCCGCAAGCCGACCACCAGCGGGCGATGTTCGCCGCGTCGCTGCACGCCGCTCTTACGCTGGCTGAAATCCGCCAACTGGTCGCCAGGCTGGGCTTTCAACCTCAAACGGTTCAACCCACCAGCGATCGCCATTGGACCTGGTCGGCCCGCATGCGCAGACCGAACGACAGTCCGGCGGTATGATACTCCCAGGTTCTCAACGGATTGCCCCCATACGCCGCGCGGCTCATGGCTGAAGCCAAACGCTCACCACTGCCTGATCTGGTCGCTCAACTGGCCGAGCAAGAAGCTGATATTCGGCTGGGCGGCGGCCAGACTGCGATCCAGCGGCAGCACAAAAAGAAGCGGCTCACGGCGCGCCAGCGCATCGAAAAACTCCTGGACCCCGGCAGCACATTGTTCGAGCTTGGCCTCTGGGCCGCGTGGCAAATGTATGCCGATTGGGGCGGTGCGCCGGCAGCCGGTGTCGTCACCGGCATTGGCATGATCGCCGGACGCCGGCACATGATCATCGCCAACGACGCCACGGTCAAAGCCGGCGCTTTCTTCCCCGCTACGGCCAAAAAAGTGCTGCGGGCCCAGCGCATCGCCATGCAGAACCGCTTGCCGCTGGTGTACCTGGTAGACTCAGCCGGCATCTTTCTTCCACTGCAAGAAGATGTTTTCCCCGATGAAGATGATTTCGGCCGTATCTTTCGCAACAACGCCGTGATTTCAGCATCGGGCCTGGGGCAAATCGCCGCGATCATGGGCAACTGCGTGGCCGGCGGCGGCTACTTGCCCGTGCTGTGCGACAAATTGCTCATGACCGAAGGCTCCGGCCTGTATCTGGCCGGGCCGGCGCTCGTGAAAAGCGCCATCGGCCAGGAGGTTTCGCACGAGGAACTCGGCGGCGCCGCGATGCATGCCGAAGTTAGCGGCACGATCGACTACCGCGATCCCGACGACCAGTCGTGCCTCGCGCGCTTGCGCCAATTAGCCTCTGCTGTGCGACCCGACGATCCGCAACCATCCCCACCTTTTCAGCGCGCTCAAACAAAAGAGCCGCAGCGGCCAGCGACAGATCTATACGACATCCTGACCGAAAATCCTACCGGGGATTACGAAGTGCGCGACGTGCTTTCCTGCCTGCTGGATGCCGACGCTTTCGAAGAATACAAACCGGATTATGGACAGACGGTCGTTTGCGGGACCGCGCGGCTGGGCGGATTTTCCGTCGGGGTCGTAGCCAACCAGCATCATCGAGTGCGGCCTGCCGATGGGCCCTTTCAATTTGGCGGCGTGTTGTACGTCGATAGCGCGGAAAAAGCCGCGCGCTTCGTGATGAACTGCAATCAGGATTGGCTGCCGATCGTCTTCCTCCAAGATGTGAACGGCTTTATGGTGGGGCGCGACGCCGAACGCTCCGGCATCATCAAAGCCGGGGCCAAACTCGTCAGCGCCATCAGCAACAGCCGCGTGCCGAAAATCACGGTCATCACCGGCGGCTCCTACGGCGCGGGCAATTACGCCCTATGCGGCAAAGCGTTTGATCCGCGATTCATCTTCGCCTGGCCGTCCGCCGAAATTGCCGTGATGGGGGGCGAACAGGCCTCCGACACTTTGCTGGAAGTCGCCGTGAAGAGCCTCAAGCGGCAAGGCGATCAGATCGATGCCGCCGAACTGGAAGAACTGCAAGACAATGTGAAGGCCGACTACCAGCGCCAAATGGATGTCCGTTACGCTGCCGCCCGAGGCTGGGTCGATGCCATTCTCGATCCTGCGGCAACTCGCGAAGCATTGATTACGGCGCTCGAAGCAGCAACCCGTCACGCCGAACCCGAACCATTCCGCCTGGGCGTGTTTCAGGTGTAAGTTCCCATGTCCATTCGCATTGCAAACGGCGCGGGTTTCCTGGGCGACAATTTGGATGCCCCTCGGCTATTGGTCGAGAAGGCCGAAGTCGATTATCTCACGCTGGAATACCTGGCCGAATTGACAATGTCGATTCTCGCCCGCCAGCGTGAGAAAGATCCGGCCGCCGGCTATGCCGCCGACTTTCTCGATGTGCTCAAAAGTCTAATTCCGGCGCTGAACGCCCAGCCCAAATTGAAAATCGTCACGAATGCCGGGGGAATGAATCCACAGGCCTGCGCCGCGGCGGCCGCCAAAATTCTAGCCGGCGCCGGTTTAGACGAAACCAGCGTCGGCGTTGTATCCGGCGACGACCTGCTGCCTCAGATGGCGAAATTGCAATCCTCAGGTTACCGCTTCGAAAATCTCGACTCGGAAGAACCTCTCGGCCAATTACAGAAGCAACTTGTCTCCGCCAACGCCTATTTCGGCGCGCAGCCCATTGCAGAGACCCTCGCTGATGGTGCGCGGATCGTCATCACTGGCCGCGTAGCAGACGCCTCGCTCACCGTGGGCCCCGCCGCGCATGAATTCAAATGGAAATGGGACGACTGGAATCGCCTGGCCGGCGGCAGCGTCGCTGGACATCTGATCGAATGCGGCGCCCAAGTCACGGGCGGATTGTACCGCCATTGGCAGAATCTCGACTTAGCCAACGTCGGCTATCCCATTGCGGAAATCAGCGACGATGGTTCCTGCGTGATTACCAAACCCAAAAACACCGGTGGTGCAGTCAATCGAAATGCAGTCATCGAACAATTGGTTTATGAGATCGGCGACCCGGCGCATTACCTGACGCCCGACGTCGATGCGGATTTCACCACGGTCGAAGTCGAAGATGCCGGACCCGATCGTGTTGGCGTGCAAGGCGCAATCGGCCGGCCCGCCCCAGAAAGCTTCAAGGCCTCGCTTTCCTACGCGGCTGGTTTCACCGCCACCGGCCAACTACTGGTGTATGGCGACGATTGTGTGGAGAAAGCACGCCGCCTGCGGCGAAATGATTCTCAAGCGAGTCGCCCGCGCAGGTTTCGAACCCGAAAAGTCGCTAATCGAATGCCTCGGCGCCGGCGACGGCGTGCCGAAGCTGGCGACTGCTGCTTCAAATCTCAATTCCGCCGATTGTCGTGAAGTCGTCCTCCGCGTCTCCGTTTCCGACTCGCGCCGCGACGCCGTCGAACGTTTCACCAAGGAATTCGCTCCGCTGATCACCAGTGGTCCGCCCGGCTTGGCCGGTTACGCCAGCGGCCGCCCGCAAGTGCGCCAAGTATTTGCCTACTGGCCCACCTTAGTGCCTAAGCAATTTGTCAAACCCGCGGTTTCCGTCAAAACTGCAACCCAATGGGCTAAATCATAACGATGTCCACAATTCGTCTAGGCCAAATCGCCCACGCCCGAAGCGGCGACAAAGGAAATCACGCCAACATCGGCGTGGTCGCGTACAGCCCGGCCGGCTATGAGTTTTTGCGGCGCGAGCTAACCGCCCCGCGGGTCGCCGAGTTCTTCGCTGGCCTGGTTGCAACGCAAACCAATCGATATGAACTTCCCAAAGTCGGCGCGTTGAACTTTGTTTTGCAAAATGCGCTGGCCGGCGGGGCCAGCCAATCGCTGCGAATTGACACGCAGGGTAAACTACTGGGCACGGCCATCCTCGATTTGCCGCTTCCGGCGCCCTCCGACAACGACCTGGCCAAAATGTTGCCGAAAGAAAACCGATGAGCAAGCAATCGCCGCTAATCAAAGTGCAAGTCCACGAGCACACCGGCACGCTCACCCTGAACCGCCCGGACAGGCGCAACGCGCTCACGCGCGCCATGCTGGCGGAACTTTTGCAAGCCTTGGACGACTTGCGCTGCGAGCGCCGCGTGCGCGCGATTGTGATCTCCGGTGCCGGCAGCGCATTTTGCGCCGGTATGGATTTGCACGAGATGCAGGAAACAGCGCGAAATCCCAATGCCCATACGCAATGGCACGAAGATGCCGACGCCTATCGAGAATTGATCGTGGCAATGATGCGCTTGCCCAAGCCCATCATCGCCGCCGTCAATGGACCCGCCTTGGCGGGCGGCGCAGGAATCGTGCTGGCCAGCGATATCGTGCTGGCCGCGCCGGAGGCAATTTTCGGTCTGCCGGAACCGAAGCGCGGCATCGTGGCCGGTTTGGTCGCGCCGATCTTGGAGTTCCGCGTCGGCGGCGGCCGCGCCGGTTATCTCCTCCTGAGTTCGCAAATCATTTCGGCCGCGGATGCCCTGCATATGGGCATTTACCATGAAATGCACGCCGGCGACAAACTGTGGCCCCGCGCCCACCAATTGGCCGGCGAAATCGCCGGCTGCGCTCCCGAAGCAATCTTGCTGACCAAGCGCATGCTCAACGAAACTGTCGGCGAGCACTTGGGAACGATGCTGGCCGCCGGCGCCGCGGTAAGCGCCACTGCCCGCACCACGGAAGCGGCCGCCGAAGGCCTGGCCGCCTTTCTGGAGAAGCGCACGCCGAAATTCCCTTAGCGCTTTGGCTCTTGCGCCGACGCTTCCTCGTCGCGTGCCATCGGCCGCTCTGCCGGCAAACTGATGCCTCGCTCCGCCAGCAGTTGCGGCAAGAGCTCGCCAATTTTCCGCGGCTCGGCAAATAGCGCGCTAGGTTCGTTCGGGTCGATTCGCAAGGGGGCGATCATGAGAAACTCCTTTTCGCCGGGGCACTGGTGGTCACCCGTTCACTATATTCTAGCGATATGTGTACCTGTGTCCAGTATGCTAGCGTGCGGCGACTTTCTGCCCGCGGGGATTCGTCGTCTGGCGGAATAGCAAACCTATGCTAAAACAGACGTTAAGGCCTCTTACCCCCGCGCCAGGAACAGGGAAGGACGGTCCACGTTTCGATCCATCGATTCTCGTGGCAACCCTGTCATGTCCGGCACCACCGCCAAGCCGACGCCCGATAATGCCACCGTTGCGTGGAACGAGTTGGCCGAACGGGCCGACGCGCTCATCAACGCCTGGCAAGGGGAAAATCTGCCTCCCGATTTGGCGCAGTTTCCGCCGGCCGAGCCGCTTTCGCTGCGCCGCCTGGTGCTCGTGGAGCTGATCAAGATCGATTTGGAATATCGCTGGCAACATCACGAGCTGCCCAAGCAGGTGGAAGAGTACGTGGAAGAGTTTCCCGAGCTGGCCCAGGAAGGCGAGGTGCCTTGCGATCTGATCTACGAGGAATTTCACATCCGCCGGCAGATTGAAAATCCGCCCAAGCCGGAGGATTATTTTTCTCGCTTTCCCAAACAGTCGGAGCAGCTTCGGCGGATGATGAAGCTGGAACCAAACCAGATGACCACCACATCGATGGTGGGCACCGTCCGCACTGCCGATATCGACGTCGGCCAGCAAATCGACGACTTCGATCTGTTGGTGAAACTCGGCAAAGGCTCCTTCGGCTCGGTGTTTCTTGCGCGCAGCGCTCCATGCAGCGCCTGGTGGCCTTGAAAATCTCCCGCGATCGCGGCGTCGAGCCTCAAACGCTGGCTCAACTCGATCATCCGAACATTGTGCGCGTGTACGATCAGCGAGTGCTGGCGGATCGCAAGCTGCAACTGATGTACATGCAGCACATTCCCGGCGGCACGCTGCAAGAAGTGATCGAAGCCGTGCGCCAGCAAGCCCCGGCCCTGCGCAGCGGCAAAACGCTGCTGGGCGTGATCGACAAGGCCCTGGAAGGACGCGGCGAATCGGCGCCGGCGGAATCGAACGCCCGGCGGCGATTGAACGTGGCATCATGGCCTGAGACGGTCTGTTGGATCGGCGCGCGGCTGGCGGCGGCGCTCGACTACGCCCATAGCCGCGGCGTGCTGCACCGCGACATCAAACCGGCCAACGTTTTGTTGGCCGCGGAAGGCGCGCCGAAGCTCGTCGATTTCAATGTCAGCTTCAGCTCCAAGCTCGAAGGCGCCACGCCTGCGGCGTATTTCGGCGGCAGCCTGGCGTACATGTCGCCCGAACAAATCGAAGCCTACAATCCCGATCATGCCGCAAGCCCGACGAACTCGACGGCCGCAGCGACGTTTACTCTTTGGCGGTCGTGCTGTGGGAATTGCTGACCGGTTCGCGGCCATTTGGCGATGAACATCTGGATGCAAGCTGGAACGAAACGCTTAAGAAGCTGACGGAGCGCCGCCACGTCGGCGTCACGGAAAGCGCGCTGGCTTCGCTGCCCCCGGATTTGCCGCCGGGGCTGAAGCCGCTGTTGCTCTCGTGCCTTTCGCCGAAGGCGGAAAATCGGCCCGCGACGGCCGGGATCATGGCGCGGCAACTGGAATTGTGCCTCCAGCCGCGTGTGCAGCGGCTGTTGCGGCCCAACCCGGGTTCGTGGCGACAGCGGTTGCGGCGCTGGCCGTTTTGGTTTTTCGTCGGAGTGGGTTTAGCGCCGAGCGTGGTGTTCAGCGTGGCGAATTTGCAATTCAATAAGGGACAGTTCATTCCGGCCAGTGGTCCGCAGCATGATTTCTTTGAAAACATCCAGGTTCCCGTGGTGAACGGCACCGCGTTTCCGATTGCGATTTTTTTGGTTGTACGATTCGCGTGGCCGGTGCTGAAGGCAGTAGGCCGGATCGGCACTGGAAAATCGGTTTCGGGAGAGGAGTTGGCCCGATGTCGCCGTCGAGCGCTGAGGGTCGGCGATTTCGCGGCTTGGTTGGGATTGGCGTTGTGGCTAATTTCGGGGCTGGTGTTTCCGCTTTGGCAATATATCCAGTTCGGCGACGACAACCGGGTTGGGTTTTTGAATTTCATCGCATCGCAAATCGCTTGCGGGTGGATTTCGTCGACCCTGACGTTTTTCTTGCTGACGTTCATGTTCGTGCGGGCGTTTTATCCGGTGCTGGTGCGGCCCGACGAAACGCATGGCGAGGAATTGATCGGTTTGACGCGATTGGAACGTCGCTGCGGCATTTGTTTTGTGTTGACGTTTACCGCGCCGTTTTTCGCTTCGGGGCTATTGGCGATTTCGGGTTTGCAAACGGTGTGGATGTTTTCGCTGGCGGTGATTGGGTTTGTGTGTTCGATCGTGGCGTACAACATGCTGCAACTGATTAAGGTGGACCTCGTTTCCTTGCAGGTGGTGATGGATCCGACGCGGGATGTGGCTTCGGTTACCAGCGACACCGTGGAATCGGTTTGGACGGGAACGCGGTAAGGCATGTCAGGGGTCCGTGGTCAGTTGTCAGTGGTCAATTAGCCGCGGGGCTTGCCCCGCGCTTGCGGTTTAGCAGGCGTTTGGACAGGCCTTCCATTGAGCCGGCGACGACCCCACAAAAATTGTTGCCCCACTTGAGGCCATTGCCGTAGAATGAATCGGTCCGGGGGCGCTAAAGGAAATCTCGTATGGACCGGTGGCTCTTTACATCGGTGGCTTTGATTGGGCTGGCAAATAGCGCCGCCGCACAGCAGCAGCAGGCCCAGCAGCCGACGACCGTGCAGCTTCCCGAGTTTCATCAGACTTCGGTAAGCACCACGGTGAGCGTGCCCGATCGCGGAGCGGCATTTTTGGGCGGAATGAATTCGGCGGCCGCGGGCGCCGTTTCGCAAGGCGTGCCTGGCATCGGCGCGCGGCCGTTTTCCAATGCGGGCTCGGTGCGAATCGGCATGGGAGGCGGCGGTTTTGTGAGCGCTCGCATCCACGACATGCAAGCGATGGATGAGGCGGTTCTTGGCCAAACCGCGAATAATGGGCGGCCGCCGCTGGTGCTGGCGCCGGAAATTCTGAATCAGCCGGCGGGCAGCGTCGCGGCGATGAAAGCCGCGGCGGAAGCGGACGCTGCGGCGCACGAGCGCGAAGCGGCAGACAATTTGGAGCATGGCAGGCAGTTCTTGAAAGAAGGCAAGCCCGGCGTCGCCAAAATCTATCTGAACATGGCGGCCAAAAATTCCACCGGCGACGTGCGCACGCAGGCGCTGGCGGAACTGCAAGCATTGAAACAGCCGAAAACTTCGGTCGCCGGCAAATGACTGAACCGCCGAGGCGCGGAGACCCTGAGCCGGCAAGCGGAAAATGATAAGGAAGCCAGGAATAGCAGTCTTCAGCCTAGCCGTTCCTGCCTTCCTGGTTTCCTAATTAAAATCGCCTCTCCGCGACTCCGCGTCTCTGCGGTGAATTTGCCCGGGGAAATAAGCTATGTTTGTGGTATGTCCCCGCGGCTCTTCTATTTCTGCGTGGCGCTGGTTGTGGGTCCGCCGGTGGCGGTAGTCGCGCTGAATTACGACCTGCTGAAGCCCAAGCCGATCGATCCGAATACGGCTGTCGGGGAAGTGCTGTTCTTCGAAGCCAACTGGTGCGGGGCGTGCAAGGCGATGAAGCCGGTGGTTTCGAAGCTGCGTAACGAAGGCTTCGATATCCACACCGTGGATGTCGATAGCCATCGGGATCAGGCTGTTCGCTTTGACATTCATGCCGTGCCGACCTTCATTTTGATGCGCGGCAATGACGAAGTGCGGCGCGAAAGTGGAGTGATTTCGCCGGAAACTCTGCGCCAGCTCTGGCGCTAAGAAACGCGGATCGAACCGCGAAGGCGCGAAGGTCACGAAGCAGCGGATGTTTCGCGCAGAGACCGCGGAGGTCGGATGAAGGAAATGACCACGACGGCACCACGAGCACGACGAAAGCACTATTCAATGAGGAAGCCAGAAAGGCAGGAACGAAGGAGGATGATTTAGTTTCCTTTCCTGGATTCATGGTTTCCTTATAGAGTTCTGCCTCTTTGCGCTCTTCGCGTCTTCGCGGTTAATTTTTCCCGATGGTCCGCTTGGTGAGACGCCCGCGGCGCTTGCCTGGCCGGAATACCTAACGCGGGCTTTGGACCATAGCACTTGAATCAGAAATCAGCGTAACAGATTGGGTGGCTCAATTTCGACCACATAGTTTACGCTCTTCGGTGAAGGCAACATTTCTTGAATTTGAGGCCGCTTCCGCAGGGACATGGTTCGTTGCGTCCAACCCGGTGGGTTTCGAGAAAATGTGGCTTCAATTTGAATGTATTGGCACTGGGACTTGTTTTGACTTGCGGTGCGGCTGGGTACTCATCATCGTGATATGGGGTGAATTTTAGTTTGTGGTCGTAAAGAATATTTAGTTGTTTTTGGATGTTCTGCGCTTCGAGTTTCATCTCTTCGGTCCATTCGCTTGGCTGATAGACCAACAGGTCGTGGGAACGACCGCCAGCGTTGTGGATGCCCCGTTCAGTTGCGATGCCGACCACTCGTCGAAGATTGCGTTTCCACGCAAGCACAAAGCAGTATTGTTCCAAAAACCAACGACGGCGCTCACGATAATCGTTGTCTGTTTCGGATTCGTCAGGGGCTGCGAAAAACACATATGCTGTGCCTGGACTGTCCACAGACAGATTAGTGCGAGAGAAGCCCCATTTATCGGTCGATTTCTCTAATGTGTCGATGAATGACTTAGAGAGCATGCGACGGTCAAGGCGAGATTCCTTTGCCATAATTCGGAGTGCGAGTTCATAATCAGCAAGCGATTTTGCATTGGTTGCGAGAGCTGTTCCATTTACCGCGTGCTGAGAAAAATCTTCGATCAAACTGTCCCAAACGTAGCTTATCTCGTCCGCGCACTTCTTCCTAAGGAATTCGGTACTGGAGATGTGCCTTTGCCAGTGACCATCCTCGACAACTAGCTGATCGTACCCAGAAGGCAAAAGAATATCGTGTCCCCCTTCACCCATGTTCGAGACATAGAAGGACAATAGATTCTCCTCACCAGCCGCTACTGCAAGCTTGCCGCTCCTGATAAAGATTTCCTTTCGACGCAAATAGCGAATGAAGTCGCTAATGGTGTCGAGCTCGCGCAAAATCACATCGAGCGTAACTTCGTCGAAGACGTGCAGAAATGCATTTTTCGGATCGATCTCGCCGACATAAAAGGGCTTGCAGTCTGCACCAGTGTGCGCTTGTCCGACAATTCCTGGGCAAAGGATCAAGCTACCGCTACCGCCTAGTTCCGATTGACACCTTTCCTTGGCGCCTCCGGCAACAACGACGAAGTGATACCGGGCCCTGGAGATTTGTGATAAGTCTAACGGGAACGGTTTGTTGCACTCGCGGTCTAAATAGAGACGTGTTGGAAAGTCTCTGATCCATCGTTTTGCCCCGAAGAGTTGCTCTGCCGACTTGCGAATGGCCTTGTGATACCAACGCGACCAGTCGGTTTTGAGATCGCCGGAGTTTTTAAACTCGCACAATTTGTCAGAAAAGATGATGACGTCGTCACCGCAGACAACCAGCAAATCACAGAGCTCTTTGCCGCATCGTTGAGTGTGAGTTCTACCCTGGTCACGATAGACGTTCGGGTAGCTCCATAAACGAAGAAATGTTCGTTCGCACAGGCGCGAGATAGCGCTCCGATGCCGTAATGCCCTTAGACTGTTCTGACACTCTCGCGACTCCGTTCGATTGGACGATTAGCATCCCCTTCACGACACTTTGCCAAAGCGACCTGTTCGCGGTGGCAGAGAATTATACCCAACTGCGTTGAACCGGCATGGAGATGGGCAACCCTGTGGCGATTCGTCCCCCGGTGGAACCGGGGGCTGACGGGGCACTGTGAAATGGATGGCGGGGTGGCGGATCGGTTGCGATGTGGAGCGCGTGTGGTTGTTCAATCCCCCGGTGGAACCGGGGGTTGCCACGGTCGATTGGGATGGATGGCGTTGGAGCAGGTCAACCGTTTGTTGATCATTCGACAGCCGGAGTGGCGGGCGATGTAGTTGCGGATGCGCTCCAAGCCGGGTTCGTCGTGCACGGGTTCGCCGCAGTAGCTTTCGGTCCAGATGCGGCCGCGGTTGAGTGCTTGGCGCATGCGCGATTTCAGGCGGCCGGTCATCGTGTCGGCGTCGTCATTGCCGTGAGAGATGAGCCAGTGCAGATGCCAGGATTCGATGGCGATGTCGGTGAGACGATATGCGAATTCATCGGCGGCGGAGAGGATCGCTTCGAGCAGGCGATCGCGGTCAGGTTCGGAGAAGAAGACCGGGTCGGACTTCAGCAGGGCGCGGGCGTGTTTCAGAACGCGCGGATTGGGCGGGAGGATTTCGCCGTTTTGGACGTAGCCGCGCAGATCGCCGGGGAGCCAGGTGCCGTAGGAGGTTGTGGTGACGAAGGTGATAGCCATGCGATGCCAGGCGCATTGGCGTTATTGGATACGGGTTGATATGCGCGCCAATTTACCATTGGCGAAACGTGAATGCAGCCCCCGGTTATACCGGGGGACGGTGCGACGGTTGGCGGTGCATCGGGACAAGCGGGGTGGCGGTGTCCGTTGGTGCGCAATCCCCCGGTGGAACCGGGGGCTACCATGGTCGATTGAAATAGATGGTTGAGCGGCGGGGCGACGGTTACACGTCGAGGTTGCGCACTTCCAGTGCGTGTTTCTCGATAAACTCACGTCGGGGTTCGACGTGGTCGCCCATGAGGGTTCGGAACATGGTGTCGGCGCCGCTGAGGTCGTCCATTTTTACTTGCAGCAGCGTGCGGTTGGTGGGGTCCAGCGTGGTGTCGCGCAATTCTTCGGCGTTCATTTCGCCCAGGCCTTTGAAACGGGTGATGGAGAGGCCTTTTTCGCCGGCGGCGCGGATCGCGCCGAATAGGCCGCGGAGGTCTTCCAGGCCGACGGAGTTTTCGCCGCGGCGCATGGTGTAGCGCGGTTCTTCGGTGCCGGTGCGTTCTTGGGGGATGAGGGATTGGATGTCGAAGCCCATTTGCGCCAGGTCGGCCAGCAGGGTGTTGATGGAGCGGACTTCGTGCAGTTCGACGATGTGCAACTTCTTCGCGCCGGGGGTGTGATGGCCGTTGCCTTTTTCCTTGCCGGGAGGGGCTGCGGGGACGGATGCGTCGGCGGGCGGGGTGGTTTCCGGGGCGGCGGTGACGGTCATTTCCTCGCCCGTCTCTTCCTCGTGCTGGGCGACGAAATCGTCGAGCTCGTCGCGGCGGGTGAACCAGTGTTCCTGGCTGCCGAGATAGACGTGATAGATGGGGAGCTTGAGAGTGACGGGATCTTGGCGGACGGCGTGGGCGCGGAGGCTGATGCCGCGGCGTTCCAGGGCGATGAGGGAATCTTCCATGGCGGCCAGCGTGCGGGCGAGCTTGGCCATTTCGGCGCCTTTGATGACGCGGCCGCCTTGATCGCCGGGGATGCCGTCGGGTTCGAACTCCCCTTCCTTGAGGCCGTTTTCCAGGAGCTGGGCTTTCATTTCTTCTTCGGTTTGGACGTAGTAGACATCCTTTTTGCTTTTGACGCGGAACAAGGGCGGCTGGGCGACGTATACGTGGCCTTGGCGCACGAGCTCGTACATCTGGCGGTAGAAGAAGGTGAGCAGGAGCGTGCGGATGTGGGAGCCGTCGACGTCGGCATCGGTCATGATGACGATTTTGTTGTAGCGGCGCTTGCTGAGATCGACCTCTTCGCCGATGCCGATGCCGATGGCCGCGATCATGCTGCGCACTTCTTCGTTGGCCAGCACTTTGTCTTCGCGCGATTTGTAGGCGTTGATGATTTTGCCGCGCAGCGGGAGGATGGCCTGATATTCGCGCAGCCGGCCTCCTTCGGCGCTGCCGCCGGCGGAATCACCCTCGACGAGGTACAGTTCGCAGCGGGCGACGTCGCGGCTGGTGCAATCGCGGAGCTTGCCGGGGAGCGCGCCGCCGGCCAGGGCGCCTTTGCGCTCGCGCAGCAGGGCCTTGGCTTTGCGGGCGGCTTCGCGGGCTTCGGCGGCGAGGATGCCTTTTTGGACGATGACCTTGGCGATTTTGGGGTTCTCTTCGAGGTACTTGCCCAGGGCGTCGCCCACGACGGTGGTGACGATGCCTTCGACTTCGCCGTTGCCGAGCTTGGTTTTGGTTTGACCTTCGAACTGCGGGTGCGGGACGCGGAGAGACAGCACGGCGGTGAGGCCTTCGCGCACATCGTCGCCGGAGGGGACCAGGTCTTTGAGCAGGTCTTCCTTCTTGCCGTAGTTGTTCAGCGTGCGCGTCAGCGCGGCGCGGAAGCCGGAGACGTGCGTGCCCCCTTCGATGGTGTTGATATTGTTGACGTAGGAGTGGACGTTTTCGGTGTACTCGCCGCAATACTGCAGGGCGATTTCGTAGCCGACGCCGTCTTGCTCGCCGGAGATGAAGATGACCTCGGGATGCAAGGGCTCGCTGGCGCGGTTGAGGTGCTCGACGAATTCGACGATGCCGCGCTCGTAGTGGAATTCGTCGTGGTCGCCGGTTTGCTCGTCCTTGAGGAAGATGTGCACACCGCGGTTGAGGAAAGCGAGCTCCTGCAGGCGGCGATACAAAATGTCGTAGCTGAACTTGGTGGCCTGGAAGATTTGCGGATCGGCTTTGAACGTGGTTTTGGTGCCGGTTTTAGTGGTGGCGCCGACGCGGCGCACCGGGCCTTGCGGGATGCCGCGTTCGTATTCCTGCTGCCAGACGTGGCCGTCGCGGGAGACTTCGACTTCGCACCATTCGGCCAAGAAGTTCATCACCGTAACGCCGACGCCGTGCAGCCCGCCGGAGGTTTGGTAGGCCCCCTTCTTGAACTTGCCGCCGAATTTGAGGACCGTCATCACGCCTTCAAGCGTGGAGACTTCGCGATCCATTTCCTCGCTGAGTTGTTCGTGCTTTTCGACCGGGATGCCGCGGCCATCGTCTTCGACCGTCACCGAGCCGTCGTTGTTGATGGTCACGCGGACGTTGTGGGCGAAGCCGGCCAGGGCCTCGTCGATGGAGTTGTCGACCACTTCGTACACCAGGTGGTGCAGGCCGCGGGTGGTGTTGTCGCCGATGTACATGCCGAAGCGTTCGCGCACGTGCTGGAGATCGGACAGGTGCTCCAGATCGGCGGCGGTGTACTTTTCGGTGGCGGCGGCGGCGGATTTCGAGGGTTTAACGGGTGCGTCGGCCATGTTTATGGATAAGGGTTCAGGGTTCGGGGTTCAGGTGGGCTCGCTTTAGCTGGCGATGCGGCCGGTGCGGAAGCGGAGGTTGGTGATGCTTTCGTCGGGGGCAAGGCGTTGCAGTTGCTCGATCAGTTCGGATTTGCGGAAGCCCAGCTCTTGGGCCAGCAGGTTGTTGGCGACGGTGATTTCCAGGGTGCCGCGACGGAGGTTGCCGGCGCGGGTGGTGGTGGCGAATTTTTGGCCGACGGCTTGGCACCAAGCATTTTCCAGCGATGCGGTCGAACGCTGGCGGGCGTAGCCGCGCTTGGCGATCAACTGCGAAAGGACGTCGGCGATGGGTTTGGGGTAGGCCAAAATGGTTTCGGGTTTCGGGTTCCTGGTTTCGGGTTAGCGGTCGCGGGCCAGCGGCATGATGACGTAGCCGTAGCCGTCGTCGGTGCTGCACACGGCGGCGCTGTCGGAATCTTTCAGTTCCAGGGTGAAGGTTTTTTCGGGATCCAAGACGCGGAGGAAATCGCTGAAGAAGCGGGGATCCAGCGCGATGGATACCTTCGGGCCGCTGTAGGCCACGGGCAGTTCGACGCGGGATTGCCCGACGTCGGCGGCGCGGCCGGAGAGCACGAGCAGGCCGTTTTCGAAGGTGAAATCGATGCCGCGGCTTTCTTCGCTGGTGGCGATTGCGGCCTGGCGGACTGCCGAGTGGAGCGGGCCGACGGAAAGCTCGAGCTTGACGGCATCGGTGCGGTGCGGAAATACATCGCGCCACTTGGGGAAGCGGCCTTCGACCAGGCGCGAGTAGATGGTGAAGCGCGGGCTTTTGATCAAGATGTCGTTGGCGCGGGCCGAAAGTTGCACTTCGCCATCGCTATCGCTGACGGCGCGCTCCAGCAGGTTCATCGCGCGGCTGGGGACGATCGTGGTTTGGCCGGAGGTTTGGTGGCCGCCGACGCTCATGGCCGGACCTTCCATTTTGGCCAGACGGCGGCCATCGGTGCCGACGGCGATCATTTTGTCGGCCTCCATTTCCAAGAGCACGCCGCCCAGCGCGTAGCGGCTGCTTTCGTTATCGGTGGCGAAGACGGTGCGGCGGACCATCTCGCGGAACAGACGGGCGGCCAGCTCGTGGAATTTTTCCTCCTGGAAAATGGCGACGTTGGGAAATTCGTCGGGATTTTCCTCTGGCAGCTTCCATTGGCTACGGTCGCCACGGATTTGCGAGCTTTGGCCGTCGCTTTCCAGGTGCAATTTTTCATCAGACGATTCACGCAGGATGGGACCAAAGCGGGCGATCGGGAGGACGGCGCTGCCGGGGGTTTCCACGGTCACGCCGGAAACGTTGATGCGGATGCCGACTTCGAGGTCGGTGGCCATGAGCTGGGTTCCTTCCTTGGAAACCTCGAGCTTCACATTCTGGAGGATGGGCTTGGGGCTGCGGGCTGGGGCTACGGCGGCGGCCGTCTGGAAGGCGGCGTGGAATTTTTCGCGTTCGAATGTGATCTTCATGATTCGTACTCGGTGATTACTTTGCGTCAGATCGGCAAGCGATGTGTTCTATCAGTTTGAATGTTCTTTTCAATCAGCAGGAGCAGTAGTATGGCGCCGGCGGATGTCGAGAATGTTGAACGGACGCAATTAGGTGGATGGATGTGATGCGGTATTCGAAGCCGAGGCAATTTGGGCGATTGTGGAAATGATGTTGGACTCGTGTTTAGCCCGTGCGACTTCAACCTTGCTAATTTCGATGTGGCGTTGGGGTCGGTGAAGGCGCTGTTGGTTTTTGGTGATCGGATTGAATTGAGTGACAGTGGCGCGACAGTTAATCCCCAGTTGTGGTTCCAGGCGTTAGCATCTTCCGGAAGTTGAGCAGCGTGGAGCGTAACTGGCGGTCGTGAGCCAACCGTGCTTCCAACGTTCGGTAACTGTGCAAAATGGTGGTATGGTCGCGGCCGCCGAAATAAGTACCCAGGGCCTGCAGGCTTTTGCCGGCAAGCTGGCGGCCGAGGTAGATCGCTATGCTGCGGGCAAAGGCCACCTGTTGCCGGCGCGACGAGCCGCAGAGCTGACTGCGGCGGAGGCCAAAGAACTTGGCGACGCAGGAGGCGATTTGTTGCAGGCTGGGGCGCAGCCGGGCGCGGCGCACGGCTAGATACTTGCGCGCTCGCTGCGTGCTGATTAGCAGCGTTTTTCCTTCCGCCGCCGGCGACTGCATTTCGAGTTCGAGCAGGATTCCGCGGAGTTCGTTTACGGTGCCGTAGAGGTTGGTTGCGAGGAGCTGAGCTGCGCCGGGGGATAGGCGGAGGCCACGAGCCGCGGCCAAGCGATCCAAGATGATCTTTCGTGCGGCGGCGCCCGGAAGCGAAAGCGGAACCTCTAAACCGCCGGCCAAACGGCTACGCAGGGCGGGCGTGAGTTGGCTGATATCGGACGGGGCCAAGCGCGAGGTAATGACGACGGGAACTCGTTGGTGTTCGAGTTCGTCGAGCGTATGCAGAAGTTCGGTTTGGGCGGCGGGGCGGTCGGCCAAGTGGGTGAGGTCTTCTAAGACGAGCATTTTTGCGGTGCGGTATTTCGATCGCCAGTCGTGCACCGTGTTGTCGTCGATCGACTTGGCCAGCTCGCGGGCGAAATCGGCGGCGTGCGTGCAGGTGGCGTCATCGCGGGATTGGGCTACGGCTTGGGCCAAGTGCGATTTGCCGGTGCCCGATGGACCGTGCAAGACCAAGGGGCTGTACGCGGCCTCACCGGGGTGCAGGAGCCACAGGATGGTGGTGGCGGCCAGGCGATTTTCGGGGCCGGCGATGAAGTCGGAATCCCTTGCCGGGGGCGCATTGTCGCGCGGGGCGGTCGGCGGAATGGCGAAAACTTCGTGCTCCACGCGGATCCATCCGTCAGCAAAAGAGGTCCAAAACAGGGCGAGAAAATCGGCCCGAATCGATGAAGGAATTCTATCAAATTTGGCCCTCTTCGACGACCCTTCGGCGACAGAATTTCTTGGTCCAGAATAGTGTGTTTTTCTCGGGAAAAACAGCTGTTTTCTGAGCCTGGCGGCGCTGCGGGAAATTACGCCTGACGGTGCCGACCTGGGGGGGTCGACTATACTGGAAAAGCCGGGCCTATTTTGTGCTTCCATTTGGCCCAATCTCTTTGGCGGCAGCGAGGGTGCGAATGCGGGTTTATTCCATCGGTGTGATCGGCACCGGCATGATAGCGCAGCAGATGCATCTGCCGGTGCTGGCATCTGTGGCCCAGGCGAAAGTGGCGTGGGTGGCCGACGTGGTTGCCCAACGGGCTAAGAGTGTGGGGCGTGCTTACGGCGTGCCGCACGTTGTTCTGGCCGACTCGCCGGAGCAATTGCCGCCGTGCGACGTCGCATTGTTGGCGGTGCCTTTGGGAGTGCGAGACGCTTATTACCCGGTACTTGCCAAGCGGGGCGCCGCGGTATTTGTGGAAAAACCATTTGCCATGACGGTCAAAGCGCATCGGCGGATTGTGGAGCAGTTCGAATCTCACCGGCTCGCGTGCGGGTTGATGCGGCGGACTTATGCCAACACGTTGCTGCTGAAGGCGATGATTCAGGAAGAATGGTTTGGGCCGCTCGAGGCCATGCGGGTTGCTGAAGGGGGACGCGCCATGCGAACCGGGGCGGATCGCACGTACATGGACGATCACCGGCTCGCGGCCGGCGGCGTGCTGTTGGATCTGGGCTGCCATACGCTGGACCTGGCGCTGTTTATTACGCGGGCCGCGGGACACGAAATCGTCGATCAAGATGTGGTGTACGACGGCGAACTTGACCGCAAGGTGACGGCCGCAATTCAATTGCGCGACGTCGGGGATAAATCGGGCGCCGCATGCCGGCTGGATTATTGCGCAAGCTGGCTCGATCGGCAGCCCAACCAGATCGAGTTGACGTTTGCTAAAGCGAGCGTTGTCGCCGGCACGACGCCGGACGCGCGGGTAGAAATACGTCAACGAGGCGACAGCCATCCGCGGGCCAACGTGCATTCAATTGAGACGGCGGCGCGAACATCGTATCAGGCGTTTTATTTGGAGTGGGAGCATTTTCTGCGAGGGTTGGAAACCGCAACGCCGTCGGTGGTTTCGGCAGCGTCTTGCGAGGGGACGACCGCATTGATTGAAGGCATCTACCAGCGAGGCGCCGTGTCATGCCAAGGGTAGCCGTGCTGGGCGCGAATGGTCAGGTCGGCGCCGAGGTTTGTCTGTTGCTGCGGCAGCAAACCGGCGTGGAAGTGGTACCGATCTGCCGGAATCGGCACGGGTCGTCTTTCTTGCGGTCGCAAGGGATGCCATGTAGGCACGGATTGATCACGGATCCGCAACAAGCGGCGGGGTTAGTGGGCGATTGCGACGTGGTTGCCAATTTCGCGCTGGGGGCCGGTCGGCCGGCGGAGGCGCGGCGGCAGAACACGCTATTGATCGAGAATGCCACCCGGTTTGCACCGGCCAGCGCGAAGATCATTTACTTCAGCACGATGAGCGTGTACGGCGATCCGCGGCCGGACGTGTGGATTCGCTGGCGAAGCTCGTACGGCCGCGAGAAGATTCGCTGTGAAGCTGTGCAGCGGCGAGTTGCCAAGCGATTTGGACGCATGGCGTACATCCTCAGATTGGGGCATGTTTGCGGCGAATTGCAAAACATATCGCAATCGATCCGCGACCAGATTGCGGCCGGGCCGGTGGTGTTGGCGAGCGATGGGAGCCGCGCTTCCAACACGGTGCACGTGGCGACGATCGTGGATGCCATATTGAAAATTGCCGCGGGGGCGGATTCATCGGGAACGTACGACCTGATGAATCGGCCGCAATGGTCATGGCGGCAGGTCTATGATTATGAAGCCCGGTCGCACGGCCTGCCGCTGGAGTTCGAGGAAGGTTCGCCTCCGCCAAGCCCTTCGTCACCTGGTCGGCGAGTCGTCGATGCGTTGACGAATCCTCCCAAGCGTTTTGCGACGGCCATGTTGGCTCGGCCCGGGGTGCGCGAATTCGTACTGCGAACCATGGCTCATCTTCCAGGCAATTGGAACGAAAAGCTTCAGGCCACGTATTATCGCCGGCGGGCAGCGGCCGACATTGCTGCGTTGAAGCGGAAAGCGCACAGCCGCGATTCGTTCGTTTGGGCGCCGATGGGGTGGCACTTCATGAGTTCGCTCGCGGCGACGGGCGATTTGCTTAAGCAGTCCGCGTTTCAGCTGTCGTCGGATTGCACGCACCCGACGTTTCCGGCCGATCTACCGGTGACGGGGAAGTGATGGTTGCCCCCGCGCGCCTCCGGAGGGCGTTGCCCTCCGGCTAATTGGATCGACTTAGACCACGGCGGGTCTTGCATTGAGCACTTGCGCGACGCGGGCGAGAGCTTTGTCGATTTCGGCGGCGGTTGTGGTGGCGCCGAGGCTGAAGCGGAGGCTGGAGGAGACGATTTCGCGTGGCAGGTCCATGGCCACCAGCGTCGGCGAGGGCTCGCTGGAACCGCTGGAGCAGGCGGAGCCGGTGGAACAGTAAACGCCGGCGAGATCCAGTGCGATGAAGAGGGCCTGACGATCGTGGCCGACGAAGGCGATGTTTGCAGTGTTGGGCAGGCGCGGGGCACCGGCGCCATTGATGATGGTTTGGGGATAAGCGGCGCGGATGCCGGATTCGAGGCGATCGCGCAGTTGGGCCAGGTGGATTGGTCGGTCGGCATTCCACGTGCGCAGCGCGGCGAGGAAACCCAGCGGCAGCGCGACGGATTCCGTGCCGGGGCGCATGCCCAATTGCTGCGTAGCGCCGTGCAGCATGGGCTGCAGTTGAGCACCGTGCTTGATCAGCAGTGCGCCGATGCCGCGCGGGGCGTGGAACTTGTGCGGGCTGACGGTCATGGCCGAGACGCCCAGGGCGCGGAAGTTGACGGGGATCTTGCCGATGGCCTGGCTGGCGTCGGTGTGGACGGGGACGCCGGCGGCACTTGCGCGGCGGACGATTTCGGCGATTGGTTGGAGCACGCCGGTTTCGTTGTTGGCGAGCATGACGCTGACGAGTTTCGGCGGCGGAGCGGAGGCTAGTAGTTCGTCGAGATGGTCCAACCGCACGACGCCGTTGCGGTCGACGGATAGTTTGTCGATTTGCCAGCCGAGGCGCTCAAGCGCGTCTGCGGCGGCCGTGACGCTGGGGTGTTCGATTGATGAGATGAGGAGGCGGCCGGGTCGATTTCCAATAGCCGCAGTCAGGCCGAACAAAGCGAGGTTGTTGGCTTCCGTGCCGCCGCTGGTGAAAAGCAAATGGTCGGACGGGTTTGCACCCAGCAGCCGAGCGATTTCCTCGCGGGTATCCTCCAACACTTGATGAGCCCGGCGACCTAGAGCGTGCTGGCTGGCCGGGTTGGCGTAGCCGGCTTCGAATGCGTCGGCCAAGGCGGCGGCCACCTCAGGCAGCAGCGGCGCGGTGGAATTGAAATCGAGATAAATTGGCTGCATCAGGCCGATTATACGGCACCAGCGCTGGGGAGCGCAGGTTAGACAACTGGCATTGTCCGGAATCCGCTGGAAAGTTATGATCCGCGGCCCCGTGGATGGACCCAGAGTGGCGCGCCCGCAGCGCGCCCTAAACGATTGCGGGGAAACGATTTTTGGAGGGAGCCGTCGGCCGATGCAATCATCGACCGCCATCGCGTTTCGGGCGCTAGTGATGCTGATCTGCATGATCAGCATCCCGCTGTTCGCCATCTTTGGCAAAGACCTGCCCGAGGTTATTAAGAATCTGCTAGCCGGGCGGCTGGTGGTTCGTGTTACGGATCCGGACCCGGGGAGTCATATGCCCGCCGCTGTGGCCAAGGGTAATCTGCCTGCGCGTCCGGATAGTCCGTTTTCAGAACCGGCGTCTTATCGAGCGGAAGGAAGTGGGAACGGTCCTCCGGGAGCGCAGCCCACAAGCGTTCGGGCGAGCGCTGCGAATTCTGCGGTTGCGCAGCCGGCTGGTTTTCAAGCGCCGAGCGAATCGCGGCCGATTTCGAGCAGTCAGGGTTCTGAGATCGGGGTTCAGGGTTCCGCAGTGGGACGCCAGGCGTCGGAGGTCAGGAATCAGGAGCCGGTCGCAAACAGCAGCGCCGCCGCTGCGGCAGGGAATTCCGATGGTGAGCAGTTTCGCAGGGCCGAGGCCCGCTTGCGTGAGTTGGGCGCCACGCACTATACGTTGGAGACATGGGGATCGGACAACAATCGGTATCGGTTCGTGTGCAAGATGGCTATCGGCGGCAATCCCGGCGTGAACCGCTATTTCCAGGCCATCGAAGACGACCCCTGGCGGGCGATGAATGCGGTGCTCCAACAAGTCGAGACCTGGCGGTCGCAGCAGCCGCAGTAACCGGGCCCCCCTGCTCTTTCCGGCGGCAAATGCCCAGGGGTTGCAATTGCTGGGCTTTTTGGCATAGGTTGCGGCATAATCTAGCCAGTTTGCCGAGCTTCAAATCATCAGGAATTCCCCATTTCCATGAATGAATCTCGCTCGATGGATCCCCGTGGCAACGAAAAAGGGCCGCGCGCCCCGTCAGAGCCCGATACTGGAGTGACTCCTACGGGGCGTGAACAGCCGGAGTCTTCTCAGCGGAGTGCTGAATTGGCGAATCTTGAGGCGGTGCTGTTTGTGGGTCGGGAGCCTTTAACCAGCCGGAAAATCGCGGATTTGGCTGGCTTGGCGAATGGCCCGGAAGCGCGTAAATTGATCCACCGGCTGAACGGGCTGTACGATGTCGGCGGCGCCGGTGCGAGTGGAAGAAGTGGCCGGCGGGCATCAGTTGCTGACGCGGCCGAAGTTCGGTCCCTGGTTGCGTCGGTTGCTGCAAAGCCCGGTGGAAACGCGGCTTTCAGCGCCGGCGATGGAAACGTTGGCGGTGGTGGCATATCGTCAACCGGTGCTGCGAACGGAGATCGAGTCTGTTCGCGGGGTGCAGTGCGGCGATATTCTGCGTCAATTGATGGAGCGTGATTTAGTGCGAATTGTGGGTCGGTCGGATGACTTGGGCCGTCCCTTGTTGTATGGTACGACGAAACGGTTTCTGGCGATGTTCGGATTGAGGCATCTCGACGAGTTGCCCCGCGCCGCGGAGTTCCGAGTTGCGGAAGTCGGCGGGAGTGACGGCGGGCAAGAAGCTTCACCAGATGATCGAATTCCGGAGGATGAATCAGTGACGACGCGTATCCGCCCTGCATCGGGTCTCGAAGAAGAATTGGACGAACCCATTGTGGCATTAAAAGAAGCCGCGCGCCGTCAGGCAAAGCCGAAGCCCATCGCCGCCGCCGATGAAGAAGAGGACGAAGACGATTTGGACGACGACGAGGACGACGAATGGGAAGATGACGAAGACGAAGATGAAGATGAAGAATTAGAGGATGAAGAAGACGACGATTTCGTTGATGAAGAATGGGAAGAAGTGGACGACGAAGAGCCCGAAGAGGATGACGACGACGAAGAGGACGAAGAGGACGATGAAGAGTGGGACGACGAGGATGAAGATGAAGAGGACTGGGACGAAGACGACGATGAGGATGAGGACGAGGATGAAGAGTGGGAAGATGAAGCGGAGTAAGGGGCTGCGAAATGACCAAGCACCAATGACCAACGGCGCTGGTCTTTTGCGCGAACGCGATGTTTTTCTAGCCGCAGCTAGTCGCTCAGGCGGAAGAGCCGCTTGAGGGCATCTAAGAGGCTGTGCGGGACGCCAGTGCGAGATTCATCACGCAATGATTCCAGCGGCGGATGCAAAAGCTTGTTGACGTAACGATCGAAGGCCTGCGTAATTTCTTGCTGCGAGCGCTCGTCCAGGTTGGGCAACTTGTTGAATAGCCGGCGAAGTTCTTCGTCGCGCATTTCGTGCCAGCCTTGGCGAAGTTGCTGGATGATCGGACCGGTCGCCCGATGGTATAGCTCGTGCATGAACAAGCCGGTTTCTTCCTCGATGATGGCCAGCGCTTGTGGAAGCTCCTTGTCGCGCTGGGCGCGATTGCGGCGGCAAACCTCTTGCAGATCGTCGATGGAATACAGGTACACGCCCAGGCAATCGCTGATACGGGGATCGAAATCGCGCGGGACGGCCAAATCCAGAATGAACAGCGGGCGCTGATAGCGCTGCGGTTCGATGCGGCGGAAGAGATCGAGCGTGACGACGGGTTGTGCGGCGCCGGTGGTGCTGATGACGACGTCGGCCGCTGCCAGTTCGACTTCGAGCTGTTCCCAAGGCGTGGCCGTCCCGCCATGTTGCCGGGCAAGCTTTTGGGAGCTTTCGCGGTTTCGGCCGATGACGGTGATTCCGCGGGCGCCTTCCTCGCGCAGGTACACGAGGGTTTCATCGGCCATTTCGCCGGCGCCGATGACGAGGATTCGCTTGTCGTCGAAGCGCTCGAACACGTTGCGGGCGAAATCGCTGACGGCGACGCTGGGAATGCTCACGCGGCGCTCGTTGATGGATGTTTCGGTGGCGACGCGTTTGGCGACGCGCAGGGCGCGTTGGAAAATATCGTGGGTGATGGGGCCGACGCTTTGTTGCTGCTGCGCGAGTTGATAGGCTTGCTTGACTTGGGCCAGAATCTGCGGTTCGCCCAGCACCATGCTGTCGATGCTGGCCGCCACGGTGAACAGGTGCCGCACCGCGCCTTCGCCGGATTGCTCGAACAGATCGTCGAACACTTGATGCAGCTCGAGGCCATGGAATTCGGCCAGGAATTGTTTGACCTGCTGATCGGAGGGGACGGGCACGGGATCGGTGGCAGCGGCGTAGACTTCGACGCGGTTGCACGTGGAAAGCAGCACCGCTTCGGTGTCGGGAAAGCGGTGGCGCCACATGCCCAGCGCCGTAGCGGCCTGCGCGGGACTAAACGCCAGGCGTTCGCGCACCTCAAGCGAGGCATTGTGATGACTGCAGCCGACCATCTGGAGTTTCATGTGCGAACCTCCAGCAGGCGGCAGGCAGCAGGCGGCAAGCAGCGGGCGCTATTGTGCATTGTCGACGGCGGATTTCCGTCGTGCATCGTCCCATGTTCGCTGGGCACGAACAGCCGGACGCCGAGCAGGACTACCAAGAAGGCGAAGCTGGCGACGGTGAGGTAGGCCACTTTTCGGCCGCTGCGCCGGGCGATAAACGGCGCTGAACACGGCGGCGGCCAGGAGCCAAAGGAACAGGAGAGCCGAACGCCAGACCACTGGGTCGGTCCAAGGAAGTTCTTCCAATTGGCGATGCCGCAGCGCAACGTTCAGGATGATGCCGCTAATGAAACCGGCGCCGACCATCAGGACGGAAATCACAATGGCGCGGCTGTTGATGCGTTCCAGCCATTCCAAGCTTGGCAGGCCGAGTTCTTCGGCCGGCGGGAGTTTGTGTTTGAGTCGGTACGATTGAATGAGATACATCATACCGGCAACAAAACCGACCAACACGGCGACGACTCCCAGTAGGTTGAAGATGCCGTGGATCATGCCCCACACCTGGCCGGCCGCGGAGTGGGGAAATGGTTCATGATCGGCGAAGTGGGCCAGGCCAATCAGGCCCAGCGCCAAGGGAAGCAGAAACAATTCCAGGGCAGTTTTGGGATGATACCAGGCGAGGTACAGGCAAACTGCCACCAGGGCCCAGGCGCTGAGCAGATCCCAATCGAAGGGGCTGGAAAGTGGAGCGCCGTTGGCGGCCGCGGCGCGTTGACACAAGAACAGCGTCTGAATTAAGAAGCCCGACCAGGTTAAAATTAGAATCCATGTCGCGCGCCATGGGCTGCGGGAAATTATCTGGACAATGGCGAGCGCGAATGCCACCGCGTAGCAAAGCAGAAAAATTCGACCCAAAAGCGACATACATTCCCGTAGAATAACACCACGAAACAACGCCTAATCTAACCCCTATCATCGGTTGCCCAGGACCATTGGGCAAGATGCGGACGGCCAGCGTGAGCAAGTTGAAAGAGCCGAGCAATCCGTTTTACATTTTGACCGCCGTGGTCGGGGTGGCATTTACGGTGACCGCCTGCGGATACGGGCTTTTGATGCTCCGCGCCAGCCGCGTCGCGGGATCGTCGGCGGCCGAGCCAGTGGCGAATTCGCAAGCGTGGCACCCGTTGATGAACTTGCTGGACCAACACGGTATATTGATACTGGCGATCGAAGTCGGGATATTAGCCGTGGCTTCGGTTGCAGCGATTTTATTGGATCACTACCGCGGCAAACGAATCGCCGCGAGACAGCACGACGAGACCTAGAGGAGTTGCATAACGCCATGAAAGTGAATCAAGCCGAAAGCGTGGCCGCCAAACCGGTCGACATGGAAGGTTCAAGCAATTGCAGTGTGCGGTGGTTGCTGAGTCAATCGGACGGCGCACCGACATTCGCCATGCGGCAGTTCGAAGTAGCGCCGGGCGGATACACGCCGCGGCACAGCCACGACTACGAACACGAGGTGTTTGTGCTGGAAGGCAACGGCGTGGTGTTTGAAGGTGACAAGCAGCACAAATTGTCGGCCGGCGACGTGGTCTTCGTGCAGCCCAACGAAGTGCATCAGTTCCGCAACACGGGGCAGCAGCCGTTGAAGTTCTTATGCCTGATTCCAAACTCGGCCACGGGAAAGGCTGTGAAAGTAGCGCCCGAATGTGGGTGCGGATGACAGCATTTATGACGTTGACCGGCGGGGCGATTGGGTTAGAATCGCTGGTTCGCGAAGATCGGCAGTTAAGCGGCGAACAAAGTGCGCACGATTTGCGTCGTTTGGTCGGACGAATGCTGTCGGTTTTCCGGGGCGTGGCTCAGCCTGGCTAGAGCGCTTGGTTCGGGACCAAGAGGTCGCTGGTTCAAATCCAGTCGCCCCGACTTTCTGTAAGTGTTGGCCGGTGTGGAATCTTTGACCTGCCGTCGGTCGGCAGTGCGGCCTTGTGAACTGTACGATCGGCAGTCTTTGACTGTCCGGTACGCATCGCAGGGAGCACCGCCATGGCGCGATCGCGCGTCCCCAAGTACCGCCGGCATTCGACCGGCCAGGCCTTCGTTGAGTTCAACACGAAGCGCTACTATCTCGGCCCGTACGGCTCGCCCGAAAGCAAACGAGCCTACGCAAAATTCCTGGCCGACAACATCGAGCGGCCGCCATCGCCGACGTTGACCGGACCCGCGCCGGCGAACCTGCTGATTAAAGAGCTGGTCGCGGCCTACGCCGAGCACGCCGCGAAGTACTACCGCAAGGAAGAGCAGCCGACCAGCGAATTCAATGGGCTCAAGTATGCCTGGCGGCCGCTGGTGGCGCTCTACGGTGATACGCAAGCCAGCCAATTCGGACCGCGGGCTCTGAAAGCGGTCCGCGAAAAGATGGTCGCGGCCGACCTGTCGCGCGGCACGGTCAATGAGCGCATCAGCCAGATCAAGCGCATGTTCCGCTGGGCCGGCGAAAATGAAATGCTGCCCGCGGAAGTCTGCCACGCGCTGCAGTTAGTTAGCGGACTGAAGCGCGGCCGCAGCCTCGCAAAAGAATCGCCTCCGATCGGCCCGGTGAGTGACGCGACGGTCGAAGCGACGTTGCCCTTCCTGCCGCCTGTGGTGCGTGACATGGTAAATTTCCAGCGGGCCACCGGCTGCCGCCCGGGCGAGGTGTGCACGTTGCGCCCGTGCGACATCGATCGATCGGATGAGGTTTGGGTTTATCGGCCGCCGCACCACAAGACGGAGCACGTCGGCCGCGTTCGACTAATCTTCATTGGGCCCCGGGCGCAGGCGGCGCTCCGCGCTATCTCTTCCGCACGCCGCACGACTACTGCTTCTCGCCGGCGGAAAGCGAAGATGAGCGGGCCCGCCGGCTGCGATCGGACCGGCGAAGCACGCCGACCAGGCGGCAGGTTCGACGGGCTGAGCGCGCCAGCTCGAAACGCAAATTGTTATTCGCGCGTCATTACACGCCGGCAACCTACAACCGCGCCGTGCGCCGCGCGATCGATCGGGCCAACGAGCAGCGCGAGAGAGAATTTCAGCGGCAGCAAAAGCTGTTCGACCTCGACGAAGGTGGCGATGGTGGCCATACCGGCCCGAAACCGTTGGAGCGGTGGCGGCCGAATCAACTCCGTCACACGGCGGCGACGGAGCTGCGGCGCCACTACGGAATCGAAACAACGCGCGTCGTGTTGGGGCACAGTGAGATTACTACCACCCAAATTTACGCGGAGCGTGACTTCGCTGCGGCGCGTGCCGCGATGCGAGAGATTGGTTGACATAGTTAGTTCGTCGTGGCGCGGCCGCGTCACACGGTCCTTTAACAGATAGGTGCAATCATGATCCGAACCGTTCACCCTTCGCCGCTGCAGCGATTGCAAACTTCCCTCGATGACCTGGCCGGCCAGACACAGACGCCGCCGGAGTCGACCGCCGCGGTGCATGCCGCACTGAATCAGCTCGTCGCCGCGGTCACAGCGATCGTGCCGGCGGCATCGATGCCGGCGACGTTTCGGGATCCCGCCGCGGCCACCGCCACAAATGGCGAGCTGTCACCGCGCATGACGCTGGGGCAGTTTTTCGAAAAGTGGTTTTTGCCAAAGGTGCTCGAACCCAAGGGCGTGACGGACAGCACGATCGGCGGCTATATCGACACGCTCAATTGGTGGAGCGAATTGACGAATGACCCGCCGCTATCGGCCATCGATGAGAGTGTGATTAGCCAGTTTCAAACCCGGCTGCGCAAGGAAGGTTTTATCCGCGGACGGTTCGCAAAGAATCGGCCGTTGTCACCGTTCACGCGGCACAAGCATCTACGAAATCTGCGGGCGATGCTCACTCGCATCGGACCGGCTTTTACGCCAGGCAAGCGCGCCGCGGCGATTGTCGGCAGCGTTCCCTATTTCGAAATTCGCGAGACCATGCCGGCGATGCGGCCGCGGTCTCCGTTCACGATCGACCAGGCCAGGCAGATCTACGCCGCGGCTGGCGGCATGACTTGGCTGCAGCCGTTGGGTGGCCCGCCCCTATATTGCCGCAAACGGAATCGAACGGGGCGCGATTCCGCCTTTACGAAAATTCGCGGGAAACAGATACACCTTGGCGTCTACGATTCGCCGGAGAGCCATGCGCACTTTCGTGACGCCGTGAAGCTGTGGAAAGAAGCGGCGCCGACGGTCGCGCATCACTTGCCCGGCGTGCCGGCCTCTGATTGGTGGCGCGCGCTGATTTCGCTGCTCTATTACACCGGGCTGCGCACCGGCACGGCGCTGCGGCTGGAATGGACGATGGTGAAAGAGCGGCAAGACGGATGGTGCATCGAAGTGCCGGCCGGTATCGTCAAAACTCGAAAATGGGTCGATCAGTTCCTACATCCCGCCGCCTATGGGGCGCTCGAGAAAATTCGCCAGCCTGGCGTTTCGCTGCTGCTCCCATGGCCGTTTCACTACCGCACCTTTACGAAACAGCACTATGAACTGCAGCGGCTGGCCGGCATCGGCAAGGAAGAGCAGCTCGCACCGCACGCCTGGCGGCGCACGCATGGGACTGAAATCGCGCGGCTGGGCCTGGGCGTCGGGATGGAAGCGGCCAGGATGGCGCTGGGGCATTCGAGCGTCAACGTGACAGGCCGGCACTACGTCGATCTGATCCGTGAATTGATTTTGCAGCTTCCGCGATTGGACTGGCCGGCGGGGGCAAGCCGTCAGGCCCGCGGCGGTGAGTTGCGAACGAAACGATATTACCGGCGCCGGAATCGAAATCGAAGGCTGGCAAAGGCGCTACGATACCGTGAAGCGGTGGGTCGGGCCGAAAGCCGCGAGGCTTTGCAGCGTGGCCGGTTCTGTTCACCGGCCGGCCACGCTGGCCCGATTTTTTTTGGAAGAGAGTTCGGTTATATTTTCAACTTCGGGTGTTCGCCGGCGACGGCCGTCGCCGGCGGCAAGCGGTCCTGGCGCGGTTAGCGGCTTCACCTGTCGCCGCGGCCCGCCAGTGCCGGCCCGATGAAAGACAGGTGCATGGTGCGCAAGCGGGAGCTGCGAGTCGTCAGACCGGGAGGCGATGCAAAGCCGCCGCCGTTGAAAGCCGGCGTCGAGCTCAATTTCAACTTTACGGTGCCGGTGCGATCCGTCACTGTTGTCGAGCAGGTAGACCCGCTTACAGGTAAGACAGCCGGATATTTCGCTCTCGGCGTCAGTGATCCACGGCCAAAGCGGAAACAGTCGCGCGATGAATATCTCAACGATCGCGCCGAACACGGGCTGAAGTGGGAGGAAATTCTGCGGGGCGTTGAAAGCGCGATTGCCGCGGGCAAGCCGTGGAAGCGTTTGAGCAGCATTCGAGCTTGTCAGATCGCGATCCGCGAATACCGAAAAAAGAAACAACTTCCGCCGCTGGCGAAGCGTAAGCCTGGCCGCCGCAGTTAGTTCGGTTTTCGCGAAAAAAGCGCGACCTGTTTTTCGCGAAAAAACTTTTAGCGGTTTCGCGCTTTTTCCATTCGTTCCAATTGTTCACGATTCGACGTCGTGAACGATGCACCGGAACAATTCGACGTCTCCGTCAAGCAAGCCCGCGAGCTGTTGCCAGGTCGGCCCGCGATTCAAACCGTCATTCGTTGGATGACGCGCGGCGTGCGCGGTTGCTTGCTGCGATCTCAGCCATGCGGCCACCGGCGCTTTACGTCGGCCGCGGCGATCGCCGACTTCCTGGCCGACCAAAGGCAGGCGGCGCCAGTTGAATCGGCAAAGTATCGCGGGGCCAGGCAGCTTGCCCGCGATTCCAAGCGGGCCGACGAAGCGATGGAGCGCCTGGGCGTAAGGAACCATGCCGACCGACGGCGCGCAAAGAAAAAGGGCCCGGCGTCGGTCGCCGGGCCCGCGGTTCGAATGGAGCTGGGAGCACCCTCAAACCATGGCGCAGCCTAAACGATGGGCGCGACCGCGTCCAGAGCCAACGCTCCCGCTTTTCGATCGGCCGCCCGATCCGCCGGCGAATCGATCGCCGACGTCGCAGGCGGCCGCCGCGGCGATCCGGCCCGAGCTGGGCCGGCTGGAAAAACTGACGCTGCATTTCATTCGGCAGCGCGGCGACGTCGGCGCAACAGCGCATGAGCTGTGCGCTGGTACCGGTATGCAGCTCGCCACTGCAACGGCGCGGATCAATGCGCTGTGGACGCGCCATCGCCTGATCCGAAATTCGCAGCGCACGCGGCCGACGCCGGCGGGGCGATCGGCAATTGTGTGGGTTGCCACAAAACCAGGAGATCAGCCAGGCGGGGCACCACCGCCGGCAGCGGCATAGGAGGCGCCGCGAAAATGCAGGAAGCAATCAAACTAGGTCCAAAGCCGCCGCCGGAAATGACCGCGGTGGAATTTGCGGAGCTGTGTTGCGAGTTGGCCAGGTGGCTAACCGCGGAGGCTTTGCTCACTTGGATCGAACTTTGGAAGAGAAGCCGAGGCCTGCGCGGTCGGATTGTCCGTGTGACGATTTCCGAAATGCGCCGCGGAAAAAAATCAAAGGCCGCCGCCGCGCTGTGGCTGAAGGAAATCGAAGCCGCGCAACTCATCACGCGCATTAACGTCAAACCTGGATACCGCGGCTTTACCGAGTATCGCATCGAGCACGCGCCCGAAGTGCTCCAAGCCGGCCTGGGGGTCGTCCGCGGCGATCCCCAACGGCCGATCATCGACGACACGCCCAACGTACAGCAAACCGCAAGTTTAGCTGTACGTTCCTATCATGATCATGAAGAGATAAATTCTTTTCAAAACCATGATCATGATCATGAAAGGCCGGTGGTGAACGTTCAGCCGATTGCGGGCCCCCTGGCGGCCGCGCTTCAGAAATTTGCCGATCCCGACCTGGCGGCCAAGCGGCATCGCGGGCTTTGCGAGCGAATCGGCGCCGGGTTAGCCGATCCAGCCGCGCCCTGGCAGTTCATCGATGATTTAGCGCAGATGATTGTCGACGGCCGGCTACCGGAAAACGAACTCCGGCGCCAGCTTCGCGCGATCCGCGATCGCCGGCCCAATTCGGCCGGCGCCTACCTTCGAAGATCGATCGAAAATTTTTGCGCGCGTCACGGCATTGTTCCGCCCTGGCGAGACAAGTGACGCCACGTCGGCCAGGTTGAACAATGCACCGTTCCTCGGATTTTGCCAAAACGGCAGCCACCATTTGCGCCAGGATCGACGATGCCGGGTCGGTTCGACTCCAAACACCTGGCAAGCGAGGGCCCATCGCCGGCGGCGTCACGCGCTTATTCAAGTGCCTCTATGAGCGCTGCCGCGGCGGCAAACGGCGAGACTTGGAGCTGCTCAAGCAACCATCGAGCAGCATCGGCCCGAGTCATAATTGCGCGCCCGTTTGCCAATCGCTCGCGCGCGGTCACGAGACCTTCGAACAATAACGAGAGCGCGAGGCCCTGGCGCGCGTCGAGCTGAAGCTGCAGATGGCGTTGCGGCGTCGCGATCGCACCATCGGCGCATGGAATATCCAATTTAATCGATATTGTCCGCGGCTCAGTGCTCATTTGCGGCTGGGTCCTCTCTGGGGGGTGGGGGCCGGGAGCGGTGCGAAGCCTCCCGGCTTTCGAGCAAGTAGTTAGTTCGTTAGTCTCGCAATAAACGCCTATACAGTTGAATTTGTCAACGCAGAAGGCGTCGACGCGGATCCGTTTTGTGCCTTTTGAAAGTGAAAAACGCCGAACAGTTTGGCCGCTCTTGCAATGAAAATCGGCCGCTGTATTTTGCACGCTTCGACGGGGCGCCCGGCGCGGTGGGAAAGGTGCGGCTGGCGGATGCTACGGGCGGCCGTGTGCGCACACGGCCCCTGCGGAGTTAACCGCGGCGCCAGCCGCACTGGCCGTCGCTACAACAAACCGAGCGGCGCGAACGGTTTGGACTGGTACACCTTGAAATAGTAGAATTCGACAGGGAACTGCTCAAATGTCTGTGCCCCAGCCGGCGCAAAGATTTGCTCGCCATTCGCAACCTTGTGCGGCACCGGTTTTACCGACGGCTCGCCGTTGACCTTGGCTCGGTCAATCCGCCAAATCGGCGAGCCGGGTTCCGTGGGACCGTAAACATAGAACCCCTCCGCTTTCACGCGCAGATGCCATGCTTTGTCGTCGCTCGTGATTGGCGCGCCGCGGCGAATTTGGATCACGTTCGTGCGGACCCAATAGATTGAGCCGTTGTCGCGGGCCACGCTCTTCGCGCGGAATTTGGTGATCAGCGCGGTGCCAGGCGGAAAACCCAGGAAGTTGTCCGAATTGGTAACGTAGTAATAAGTGCTGGCAAGAACTGGATCGAAGTTCGCGACGTTGCGCGTAATTGTGATTGTCAGATCGCCAAAGGGACGCGACAAGGGCGGGTCAAACGCTTCGTGCAATACGGTCTGAATCCCATTCCCGTCCACGTCGACGTCGATGGGCTGTTCGGAACTGGTATCGTCGAACTCAATCTCTGGCGGCTGCAGCAGTGGATCGCGCTGGTTTGGATCCTTTCCCAAAACCAGCGAGTAGCTGACGTCGGCTTCGAACAGCAGCGGAGACATGCGCTTGACGTCGACGCTGTCGACCAGCAGCCAAGCATTCGACGGATGCGACTCGCGCAGATTAGGCAGGCCGGAATTGGCCCTGGCTTCCGCCTCCGACGCCGTCGTGGGGTCATCGGGCGTGATCTGAAAATAGCGATGCGCGGACACCGCGCCGCTTTTTCCGTCGTGCCGCTCGCCGATGTCGGGAGCGAACTTTTCGGTTGTGAAGTAATTCGACATGCTCTTTGCATGTCGAAGCGAGGGTTAGAGAAAATTGAAAAACCAGTTGTTTAATTTGTCGATCGCTTATCGCCGCGGCCGGCGATGCAGGATCTCCAACCAACCCGCCGGCGCGTCCCCCGGGGAGGATCCACCCGAGGGCGCGCCGGGCGGTTCATCCCCCGCTACCCGACTCGGCGAAAACGGGTGGGCTGCGCACCGTCGAATTCATCGCTGACCGGCTTCGATTCATCGACGCGGTCCCAGTAGTACGCGAGCTGCAACTCTTCGGCCGCGTTCAAGTCGCCCTGCAGCTCCGGCAGCAACCTCTCCAATTCTGCGGCTGCCGTCAGCCGTTCCGATCGCAGCTCTTGCATGTATGTGTCCCAACCAAATTGCGGCACTACCTTCTCGCCATCGACGACTACCGGCGCGGCGGGATGGTCGCTCGGAAAACTTCCGCAGTGCAACAGGATTTGTTCGACATCGTCCTGGAGCGACAACTTCAGCACCGCGTCGATTGTCTTGATCCGCTGTTCCAGTTCGGCGACTCGGCCGCCGTGCATGCTCTTCGCGTTGTGGCGAATTCGTTGTGCCGCGAGTTTGACGTGAGCCGGAGCGTAATGTTTGAGGCGATCGCGGGCCAATGTTCTTCGATTCACGTCCGCTTGAGCCTCGCGCTCGAGCCGCTCCATTTCCGCCAATCGATCCTGCAGTTCCGCGATCTGCTGCTGCAATGCCGGCTTGGCGGCCGCGTTATCGGAGGTGATTTTCGCTAACCGCTTTTCGGATGTTTTGATGGCCGCCGGACCGCCGGCCACGGCAAGCGAATTTCGCGCAAGCCTGACGCGATCAACTTCGGCGTTGACGCGGCGTTCATCCCAGCCGAGCTCCCGGAAGATAATATCGTCGTCGGCACTTGCGAAACCGCCGGCGACCAGCTCGCGTAGGATTCCCTCGGCGGCTTCGTGCAGGCGCTCTTGTCGTGCGATAATTTCGCCGGCTACTTTCGATGTGTCGCTCACGTTATTTTCTCCCTGGTTGTGTGGTTGTTGCAGCCCGCTAAAATACGCGGCGCAGGTCACCTTCTGATCTCAATCTGTATTGCCGCGCCTCTTCGTCGCGTTTCTCCGCGGCTTTGGCGTCGGCCGCGGCTTGCTCCGCGGCGATCTTCGCCAACCGCCGCGCTTCAATTTGAGCTTTCATCGGCGCCATCACGCGCTCGAGCCCTGTATCGATGGCGTCGATTAGCCCGAGGCGCACCGCTTCGCTTGCCACGTGCACGCGCCCATCGGCCAGGCCGCGGACCTGGTCAGGCGGCAGCATGCGGCCGCGGGCCACGCCGGCGATGAAATTTCGGTGAATGGCATCGACTGTTCGCTGCATTTCCGCGAGCTGGTCGACGGTGATTTCGGCGCCCGGAACGCCGATCGCCTTGTATTGACCCGCCTTCACGACATTCGCGCGAATGCCGTCCGCCTCGAAGAGTTTGGACACGTCATAGAGCACGGTGTATACGCCAATGGATCCGATGAAGGCCGCCTGGTTGGCGTAGATCTTCGTGGCCTGACTGACTGCCCAATAGGCGCCGCTGGCCGCCAGGTCGCTGACGTATGCAATAACGGGCTTCACCTGGCGGGCTTCGAAGATCGCCTGCGCCAGTTCATCGACGCCCGCGGCGGTACCGCCAGGTGAATCGACATAGAGATAAATCGCCGCGATCCTATCGTCGACCGCGGCGGCGCGAATTTGCGACGTGGCGTCGCTCATCACGGTGCCGCCGAAGAGCCAGCTAATCAGACTGGGATATTTGCTCAGGGGCCCGACCAGATCCAACACGGCGATGTTCGTTGCAGAATTGCTGCGCGGGCGCCGTGACGCATCGATCGCCGATAGGGTGCGAACTTCGCTCCGCGCGGCCAGGCTGAGCATGCCTGGCACGTCACAGCCCGAAATGCACCACAGTTTATCAAGCGGCAGCGGCATCATTTCGGGATCCATTCCAGCAAGAGGTTTGGAATTCCGGCGCGGCTGGCCATCTGGCGCGTGCGCGCGTAGAAGGCGCAAGAGCGGACCGAGAAGCCGCGCTGCGAGCACAAGATGACCGCGCCCATGCGCGGCGTTTTGCCTTGCTCGATTGCTTTGTTAATCAGCCGGTGGCAAGCATCGACCGGGCCCCGCTCAGTTTGCACCACAAGCCGCAGCGTGCCGCTGCGGACGTACCATTTCGAGCCGATGGGCTCAGAGCAATAGGGCTCGATGCCACGGAGCATGGGGTTGCCTCGGACCACGCGACTTGTGCCGCGGTTCAAACTGCCGCGGGGTGCCGAAGCGACGGCCCAGCCTGACTCGAACCGACGACGGCCTGAGCGGCACCGAAGTGCCGCTCAGGTACGCCGCCACAAGTCTAGGTTAGGCATAACCTATTATCGGCATTGCCGGCCGAGCGGGATTCCATAATATTTTCACACAATGCGGAACGGCGGCGGCAAGCACTGCTGGATGATCACCATGGGCCCGCACGTGCTCTTGATCGTGCGCCGGCCGCGATCGCGAGCAGCTCGCCCCTCTTGGGGCTCTGCGGTGCGCTATCGCCCGCCAGGTCCGCGGCGGCCGAACGGCTGACCGCTATTGGGAAAAAACACATCGCGGACACTCTGTACGGATCGCGCAAATATGGCCGTTCAAGCGGCGATCTGCGCCACTTTCTGGAAAAGTGATTGACAACGGCGACAGCTCTGTTTAATCTGTGCGCCATCGTGAGTTACTTGGCCTTGTAGGTTTCTCATCGCGCCAACGAAACGATCGAAAATCGGGGTTCGGGACCAAGAGGTCGCTGGTTCAAATCCAGTCGCCCCGATTTTTAGGCACACTTATCTACCGCCCTGCGCTCAATTGCCGTTGGGGCAATCGTGCTCAGTTGCTGGTCGCTCTCTTCAAATCCAGTCGCCCCGATTTGGTTAAGTTTCATGGCCAATTCCTCCCCGCTTCAAGCCGTGCACACGCAGGTAACGGCGACTCTTTCGGTGCGGGACTGGGCCGCGGCGATCGAGTTTTACAAACGCGCATTCAATGCAATCGAGACATATCGTGTTCCTGGTGGTGGCGTAGCGAAACTCTCGGTTGACGGCGCGGAATATTGGGTCGCGGAAGAATCGCCAGCGCATCAAAATTTCAGTCCCGAATCGTTGGGCGGTTGCTCGGTCCGCATGCTGCTGGTCGTGGATGATCCGCAATCGACCTGCCAGCGCACCGTCGCGGCGGGCGCGAAGCAGGTTGTGCCTGTTGACGACCGGCACGGCTGGCGGTTAGGCCGGATTCTCGATCCCGCGGGTCATCATTGGGAGGTCGGACGACCGCTATCATGAGCCGCGCAGCACCCTGTAAAAGATTCGCGTGCCATCATGGCTCCGTTTCCGGCATCACCGCGTCGGGGAGCCACTGCGCCACATCTTGGCAGTAGAAATCGGCCAGCACGCGGTACAACTCGGGGTGTCGATCGCGCAGGGCGCGGGGGCGTTCGAAGAAGCACTCGCTGGCCACGGCGAAGAATTCGGCGCGATTGCTGGCGCCGTAGCGATCCAACACGGTGGCCTCGCCGGTGGCTCTGTCGTGCACCAGGCGTTCGAATTCGGCCTCCACGACGGTGTGCCAGGTGCGCACCTTTTCGCGGCCCACCAGCGGCGGCGTGCCTTCGACATCGCCATCCAGGCCATCGATGTGATGCGCGAATTCGTGGAACACCAAATTGTTGCCCGGCCTGGAACGTTTCGAGCCGACAATTTCCGCCCACGAGAGCACAATGGGTCCATGGTGCCACGATTCACCCAGTCTCGCCCTCACGCCGTCGGGCGGTGGGTGTAAGTCGTACCGGCTGGCATGCGCTTGATATCCGCCAGGATAAACGATGATCGTTCGGAGTCGATCGAAATAGTAGGGTTCGATCATGCCCAGCGTCATCACGCCGGCGTAGCCAGCGATGGTGATTTTGATTCCGATGTTCAGTTCAAAGCTGCTGCCGCCAACCCAATCCTTTTCGGCGACGAGCACCTGCACAAAGCCTTCCAATCGCTGACGCTGCTGAGCGCCGAGATACTGGTAGTGTCGCACGAGCGATTCGAGAACTTGACGCCACTCGGGCGGAAACGGCTGCTGCAGGATTTGTTGGCGGCGGCGATCGCGAATCCAGGTGAAGATCATATCGGCGTTGATGGATTTCGGACGTTCGGCTTAAGCATCGACCTATTGTGCTTCTTTAGAATGATGCCGTCGAGCAAAAAATGATCCAGAGGCACTTCAAATTTGCTACGATAAAAGGCGAGGCAACCCATGGGCAATCGAATCGACACGACAGCGGGCGTTCGCGACGAGGTCGTGCCGCTGCTGCAGGCATTGGAACACAGGGACCCCATCAAGCGGGAGCACGCCCGCGCGGCGCTGGTGAAAGTGGGCCACGAGGCGGTGATCCCGCTGTTGCGAATGTTAAACAGTCGCAAGCTTCACGTGCGTTGGGAGGCGGCGAAGACATTGAGCGAAATTCGCGATCCTTCGACGGCGACAGCGCTGGCGGAAACGCTGGATCACGACGATCACGACGTGCGATGGATGGCGGCAGAAGCGCTGATTGCGCTTGGCAATGAGGGTTTGAAGCAGACATTGGTCGCGCTGTTGAGCAAAGCCGAATCGGTGAGCGTGCGCGAGGCGGCGCATCACGTGCTGTCGCATTTTGCAAAGCGCAAGTCAAAAGCGTTTTTAAAGCCGGTGCTCGCGGCATATCGAAGCTACGAGCCTGCGGTTTCTCTTCCGGCGGCTGCGTTGAAAGCATATCACGCGCTGCGGAGCGTCAGTTAGGCGGGGCTGCCCGAGACCTTGTCCTCTGTGGCCGAGGGCAACGACGCCAGCAGTTCCTGCAGGGCTTCCAAGCCGGCGGGCTTGACCAGATGGAAATCGAAACCGGATTCGCGGGCGCGGCGGCGATCGGTGTCCTGGCCATAGCCGGTGAGCGCCACCAGGACCACGCCATCCATGGCCGGCATTTGGCGCAGGCGAGCGGCGAGTTCGTAGCCATCCATGTTCGGCATGGCGATGTCGGAGATCACGACGTCGGGACGCTCGTGCTGCACAATCTCCAATGCCGCGGCCCCGCTGCCGGCGGTGCGTACGTGTTGGCCTAAAGCTTCCAGCAGCCGGCCGAGGATGAAGACGGCGGCGTGCGTGTCGTCGACGACCAGGATTCGGCGCACCGGCAGCGTTTTTTTGTCGGGCGAGACGGGCAGTTGAGAGGGCGCGCGGGGCGGGATGGCGCCGAGCGGCAAGCGGACGATGAACTCGCTGCCTTGGCCGGGGCCTTTGCTGCGTGCCTCGATTTGGCCGCCGTGCATCTGCACCAGGTTTTTCGAAAGCGTCAGACCGATTCCCAAACCGCTGTGCGCGCGCTTCAGGCTCGGATCGACCTGAGCAAACATATCGAATACTCGCGGCAGCATGTCGGCGGAGATGCCCATGCCGTTGTCGCGCACGGAAATTACCACTTCGTTGCCGTCGCGCTGGGCGGAGAGCCAAATTTGTCCACCGGTCTCGGTGTATTTGGCGGCGTTGTTTAGCAAGTTGGAGATGACCTGCACGAGCCGCACAGGATCGGCGTCCAAGATGATTACGTCGGGCGATAGCGAGATGGCCAATTGATGTCCGGCGGCATCGATGAGCGGGCGGCTGGTGTCGACGGCGCTTTCGATGACGCGGGCCAGTTCGACGGGTTCCTTTCGCAGGTCGATTTTGCCGCGTGTGACGCGGGAAACTTCCAGCAGGTCTTCGACGAGTCGCAGCAGGTGATTGACCTGGCGTTCCATGATGTCGCGCACGCGCTCGGCGGCCGGAGGCAGATCGCCGGAGAGTCGGAGGATGTGCAGGGCGTTGCTGATGGGCGCCAGCGGATTGCGCAGCTCATGGGCCAGCGTGGCCAGGAATTCGTCTTTGCGTCGATCGGCATCTTTGAGCGATTCTTCCATTTTCATGCGCTCGGTCACGTCAACGGCCATGCCACCGACCAACGCGGGATTGCCGTCGGGGCCTGGAATGGCGAATTTGCTGACGATGGAATGATGGATGTCGCCGTCGCCATGATCCAAGGTTTCGATCGTTTGCAAACCGGACTCGCTGGCCAAGGCGAGGCGATCGTTTTCCTGGAAGCAGGCGGCGGTTTCGGGCGGGAAAATTTCCAGGTCGGTTTTGCCGTACAACTCCGCCATGGTTTTTCCCCAGACCTTGAGGGCGGCTTCGTTGGCGAACACGTAACGGCCTTCTAAATCCTTGCTCCAGGCCAGACCGGGCAAGTGCTGCATGAAGCGGGCAAAACGTCGTTCGCTTTCCTCGACGGCCAGCGCGGCCTGTTTCTGCGGGCTGACGTCACGAATGTAACTGGTGAAGATCGGCAGGCCGTCGCCGAACATCCTCGTTATGCTTAGTTCGACGGGGAATTCGATTCCGTCGGAGCGTACTGCCGGCAGTTCGATCCGTTGGTTCAGCACCGGTCCTTGCCCTGTCGCCAGGTAGTGAACCAGTCCGCGACGATGACCTTCCCTCAGACGCGGCGGAATGATCAGCTCCGCCAGCGGTTGGCCGAAGGCTTGCTCGCGGCGATAGCCGAACATGCGCTCCGCTGCTGGATTAAACTCGATCACGCGCCCTTGGTGGTCGATGGAAATGATTCCATCCAAGGCGGAATCGAGCATGGCAGCTTTGCGGGCCTCGCTGGCGCGCAATGCTTCTTCCGCGCGTTTGCGTTTGATGAATTGGCCGAGTTGATTGCCCAGGCTGGCGATTGTTTTCAGCAAATCCTGGTCGGGTCTGCGAATTTCCTGACTGAAAAATTCGACGACGCCGAACATCTCGCCTTCGACAACGATGGGAAAACCAAAGGCTGCATGCAGCGAAGCTTTCTCGGCGACTTCAGCCCGGGGAAAATTGTCGTCGTTAACCACGTCGGGAATCCAGGCGGGTTGGCCGGAGGACCAGATTCTACCGGGCAGCCCGACGCCCCGCGGAAAACTGATGCTGCGAGTCATTTGCTCGAAGGCGGAACAATTGGCGCCGGCTCGAATCCAAATATTTGCGCAGCGGAGAACGCTGGAATCTGGATCGATGAGCCACAGTCCGCCGAAGGTCCAATTGAGCGATTGGCAGGTGGCGCGAAGCACCTTGGGAACCGCGTCGCTAAGCGCAACCGAGGCCACGAGCACAGTATTCACGGCGTCTCGGATCGCCAGACGGCGGCGCGCGTCTTCGCTCGCGCGCCGGGCACGATTTACCAACCACGCCATGCCGATGATCAGCAGCGACGATACCAGGAACAGCCCCAGCCCGAAAAAATCCTCGAGCGTCGACATCTGGAAGAGGCTGATTTGTTTCGGCCAGTAGATGGGCGCTGTAGCGCTTAGGAGCGTTGTGAGGACGCCCGCCAAAACCCCGCCGAAAAGCGAGGCCGCAATGACGGCGGGAAAGAAGGTCAGCCACTGCAGGTGAACGCCGATGAGCTCGTGAACGCCGACGCGGGCGACGACCGCCAACGCGAAAACGACGACAGCCAGCAACAACTGTCGCCACGGATCGCTAACACGGATGCGGCTGTTCAAGCGGGCGCTCGGATGACGCGGATCAGACGTAGCGATGGAGCCTTGGCTTCGGTGCTGCTTTTATTATGGCTTCCGCAACAACCTCTAGCTAGGCGGTCTGGATGGTGCCGGCGGTTACGGCGCGTTGGGGCATGGCGCGGTCTCCGGCTAACTGCAACGTAGCAAGCAGTTCTTGCAGCGCGTTCAAGCTTACCGGTTTGACGAGGTGGTAATCGAACCCTGAATCACGGGCGAGCTTGCGGTCGGAATCTTGACCGTAACCAGTGAGGGCGACCAGCACGACGCCTTCCATGCCGGGCAATTGCCGCAGATGATGCGCCAATTCGTAGCCGTCCATTTTCGGCATGGCGATATCGGAGATGATGACGTCGGGCCGCTCTTGTTGAATCATGTTCAACGCGGCCGCAGCGCTGCTGGCAGTGCGAACATGCTGGCCCAGCGCTTCTAAGAGCCGCCCGAGGATATAGACGGCTGCCCGGGCGTCGTCGACCACCAGAATGCGGCGGACCGGGAGGGGTCCATTAATTCGCGGCGGCGACGGGGAGGCGACGGCCGTCAGCATGTCGGACGACACGGGAAGGCGGACAACGAATTCGCTGCCCTTTCCCAAGCCATCGCTATGGGCCTCGATTTGGCCGCCGTGCATTTGCACCAAGTTTTTGGCCAGCGTCAGCCCGATTCCCAAGCCGCCTTGGGAGCGCTTTAGCGTGGGATCGACTTGCGCAAACATGTCGAACACGCGCGGCAGCATTTCAGCCGGAATGCCCGTGCCGGTATCGCGCACCGAAATTACCACTTCCGTGCTTTCGCGTTCGGCAGAAAGCCAGATTTGTCCGCGGGGTTCGGTGTATTTGGCGGCGTTGTTCAGCAAGTTGGAGATGATCTGAGCCAGCCGCACCGGATCGGCATCCAGGGTGATCACTTCGGGAGAAATGGAGATGGCCAATTGATGTCCGGCGGCATCGATGAGCGGGCGGCTGGTGTCGACTGCGCTTTGGATCACGCGGGCCAATTCGACGGGTTCTTTGCGCAGGTCGATTTTGCCGCGCGTGAAGCGAGAGACTTCCAGCAGATCTTCGACCAGGCGAACCAGATGATCGCACTGTTGTTCCATGATTTCGCGCACGCGCTGGGTCGCCGGCGGCATGTCGCCGGAGAGATGCAAGATGTGCAGCGCGTTGCTGATCGGCGCGAGTGGATTGCGCAGCTCGTGGGCCAGCGTCGCCAGGAATTCATCTTTGCGGCGATCGGCATCACGAAGTTGCGCATACAACTGGGCGTTTTCAATGAAGTCGACGGCCTGGCGGGCGCACAAATCGATCAGGTGGATCTCGCGATCGGAGGGTCGATGCGGCTGCCGAAAATGCGTGGAAAGCACGCCGACGAGCTTGCCCGATCGAGTGATGAGCGGAGTGCTATGGACCGCGCGGAACGCAGCCTGCCGGGCGAGTTCCCGATAGGGCTCGAAGAGCGGATCGGTTTCAGTGTCCTCGACGATAATGCGTTGCCGTTGCGCGAAGCAGGTGCCGCAGCAGCCGCTACCCGGTGGCACACTTTCGACGGCTTGCAGAAACTCATCGGTAAAACCGCAACTGGCGCCGACAAGGAGCGTGTCCTGCTCGCAATCGCATAGCGACAGTAAACCCAAATCCGTGCCTTCCAGCGCGGCCGCGGTGCGCAGCGTTTCGTTCAGAATTGGTTCGAGTTCCAAAGTTGTCGAAAGCCGGACGCACATTTCGTGCAGTCGCCGCAGGTCGGCAAGTTGCTGCGCCAGCGTATCCTTGAGGGCGACGAATGATCGTTCGGCTTCTTTTTGGGCCGTGATGTCGCGGGCAATTTTGGAGATGCCGACGATTTGACCGGAGCTGTCGTGAATGGGGGACATGGTCAGTGAGATATCGACTTGCCGGCCGTCTTTGGTGAGACGGACAGTTTCGAAATGCTCGACCCGCTCATAGAAGCAAATGCGCTCGACGATGGCGCTTTCCGGTTCCAGCTTATCGGCGGGGGTGATCAATTGGATCGGCCGACCGATGATTTCATCGGCCTCGTAGCCGTAGAGCCGTTCAGCGCCAGCGTTCCAGGAGAGGATGCGTCCTTGAAGGTCGCGGCTGTAGATGGCATCGTCGGACGATTTGACGATGGCCGCCAACAATGATTCAGCTCTGTCGGCGCGGGAGCGGTCGCTGACGTCGACCAACACGTTGATGGCGCCGATGAGCTTTCCGGTGTCGTCCCACAGGGGATTTGCGTGCGCCAGCACTGTCAATCGGCGGCCATCGGGACGCTCTACGACAGTTTCTTGAGCTTTGTACGCCTTGCCGTTGCGCAGGGCCAAGGCCATCCAGCACTGGTCGCGAGTGACGGGAGAACCGTCTGCGGCAAATAACTTAAACGATCCGCAAAACCGATCGGCGGGGTCGTTTAATTTGGGGGTTCGCCCCCACATCCGTTCTGCGTGCTGGTTGAAATAGGTGATCAGGCCATTTGGGTCGCACATGTAGGCGCCGACCGGCAGATTTTCCACCCAGCGACGAAAGTCCAGCCGTTCGTGAGTGGGAAGCCGGGCATTCACAATGTCCAGCAACTGCTCAGTTGCCATAGCAGCGGGTATCTCCGTTTGGTGAATTGATCAATGACGAGGTTAAAGCTCGCCACGGCGCTGAGCGACGTCCGATCGCTAGGCGTGGACTTCTTCGGAGAAGCGTTTCAGTTCGGCTTCGGCCTCGTCTTTGGCGATGCCGTAGCGCTCCTGCAACTTACCAACGAGTTGATCCCGCTTTCCCTCGATGGTGGTGAGGTCCTGATCAGTAAGTTTGCCCCAACGTTGTTTCACCCTGCCCTTGAATTGTTTCCAGTTTCCGGCGACTTGATCCCAGTTCATGTCGTTCTCCTCGCGCAGCTTCCAAAAACATAGGTTGAGTCCTCGCAGCGGCGCACGTGGCCCCTAATATCGGGGGCACGATGCACTAATATCCGCGAGCTACTGAAGACCTTGCAGCTATTGTGCCGTGGTGACAAAAACTGTCGGCTTTGCCGCAAAAGCCGTGATAAGCCGTTAATTGCCGTCGGATTTGGCATCAACTTGCGATTATTGGAACAATTGCCCGCGAGCCTGGACGGCTATATGGTAACCAGAGTGAGCGCGCTTCCTCCAAACCAGGGGCCTTCGGCAAGAAGTAGGGCATTTGCAGGTAAGCGCGCTTGGGGGCCACCATTTTTGGCAGAAATCGGCCGGCGAAAAATTGATATTCACCTGCCGGCAGGTGAAAATGGTACGGCGGTTGCCCTGGGCGGAAGCAAGAACTTAGCTTTGCCGCCGGTTCGGTGTTCCAAAGGGGGATTCGCATATGGCTACCGTACTGGTGATCGACGACGATCGCTCGGTCGTGCATTTGATCGAAAATGCATTTCGCGATCAGCCTGATGTGGAAGTCGTTGCAGCGTCCACCGCGATGCAGGGCCTGGAACGGCTGAAAAGCGCCTCGGTCGACGCGGTGCTATTAGACGTCATGTTGCCAGACCTTTCAGGCTTGGATCTGTATCGCCAAATTCATGAAGTGGACGGCAAACTGCCGGTGGTGTTCATCACCGTGGGGGGCACCAGCGACACGGCGATCGAGGCGATGAAATTAGGCGCCTACGATTATCTGCTCAAGCCGCTCGACTTGGCGCGGGTGCGTGAATTAGTCGGGCAGGCGCTGGAAGTGCGCCGCTTCATGCACATTCCGGTGAAGTTGCACGACCAAGGCGACGTGCCGGTAAATGGTGACTCGCTGGTTGGCCGGACGCCGGAAATGCAGGAAGTGTACAAAGCGATTGGACGGGTAGCGCCGCAAAATGTGGCGGTGCTGATCCGCGGCGAAAGCGGCACCGGCAAAGAGCTGGTGGCGCGGGCGATCTATCATCATAGTGAGCGGTCGAAGGGGCCGTTTTTGGCCGTTAACTGCGCCGCACTGACAGAAACTTTGCTGGAAAGCGAGTTGTTCGGCCACGAAAAGGGCTCGTTCACCGGCGCCACCAGCCAGCGAGTTGGAAAGTTCGAACAATGTTCCGGCGGCACGTTGTTCATGGATGAAGTGGGCGACATGTCGCCTGTGATGCAGAGCAAAGTATTGCGCGTGTTGCAGGATCAGCAGTTCGAGCGCGTGGGAGGCACGCAAACCATTCGCACCGACGTGCGGATTATTACCGCTACGCACCGCGACTTGGAGGAAATGGTTGCCAAGGGACGGTTCCGCGAAGACTTGTACTATCGGCTGAACGGATTCACGATCAGAATTCCCCCGCTGCGCGAGCGGCGGCAAGATATTCTGTTGCTGTTGGAATGGTTCTTGGCGCGATTCCGCAAGGAATTGGGAAAAGACATTCACGGGTTTTCGCCGGACGTGTTGGAAACCTTGCTTCATTACGCGTGGCCGGGAAATATTCGCCAGTTGCAAAGTGTTTTGAAGCAGGCGATCGTGCAGGCCACGGGGCCGGTGCTGATTTCGGATTTTCTGCCCGGCGAATTGCGATCGCAGGAGACGGCCGATGCGCATCCGGCGACACATGCGGAAGCGGGAGATTTGCCGGCGTTGATCCACCGGCGGCTGGAGGGCGGGTCACGCAACTTGTATGCGGAAGCCTTGGAATCGATGGAGCGAACGCTGCTGGCGGCCGTGCTGGATCACACGCATGGGAATCAATCGAAGGCGGCGGAGATCCTGGGAATCACCCGCGGCAGCCTGCGGAACAAGATTCGGCAGCTCGGTATTTGCATCGATCACAAAATCAAAGTGCAAGAAAACGGAACGGTGCCGGCCGACGACACTGTGGCCAGCGAAATGTGAAGCGGCCGTCGACGGCCCGGCGGGTCTGAGGAAGCTTTTTTATTGACGGAGTATTTAACGGCTTGCCGATGCGGCGGTTCGATTGTAAGGTGCGCACTTTGGCACGCCGCTTGCTCTAGTGGTTGCTAGAGAATTGATTTTTTTCGCCCATTGCCTTTAAGGAGACCCGCCATGCCCAACTCGTCGAACATCAAACGGCGCACGCGCCGCAGCGCGAGAGAAGTGCGTCATGCCGCGCGATCGGTCAGGAGCTCGGCCAACAATCAGGCGCACACTGTGCTACGAGCCGTGAATAAGGTTCGCTCCGAAGTGACGGGCGCCCTCAAGGATGGAATTGATGACCTGCGCGAAGTGGCGGCCGGCTATGTGGAACATGGGCGCGACACGGCCCGCTCGGTGGGAGAAACGTTTGAGGAAGGCGTGCAGCAGCGGCCGCTGACCTCGGTGCTGGCGGCAATTGGATTGGGATTCCTCGTCGGCTGCTTCTTCACGCGGCGTTGAATTGACGCGCGCTGCATGCAGGTTGCGGGCAGATCTGCAGGCAGGGTGATTGCGCACGGACAACGTCATTGAACAAAGCGAACGGACTTTGCGCGCCGATTAGTGAATTGTGCCGGCCATTTCGGCGAGTCGCGGGTGGCGTGGCGCGCGCACCAGTTCCATGGGCAGGTTTCTCGGCTTTGAGGGAATCTCGCTGCGCCGAACCTGGACATTCCGCGGCGCTTCGATTCCGACCCGGACGCGTCCCCGCGCGACGGCCAACACTTTGATGATGACGTCGTCGCCGACTACGATTTGTTCTCCGTCCCGTCGAGTTAGCACAAGCATGATTGAATCCTCCTGATGTTGCCGACTTCTCATGCTCGCGTGGTCGTCACGCGAGGGGATTGTGAGAAGGGAGCAAATCAGGTGCCGCACAGATGAAGCGGAAATCTCGCTGGAGTCGATTTTGCAGATGCTAGCTGGATGAAGCCCGAAGAGCGGACATATTATTGGCAGGAAGAACGGTTTTGAAATTCTCTGCCAGTTCGAGAAAAGGCCCGAAAGGCGGCCGAAAATGCGGCGGCGTGTGGTCAGAAACGCACCACGATGATCTCAGGTAAAACATACTAGCAGCGCGAAAACGAACAGTCTAACGGCGATGCGTGGCCAGTGCTTTTTGCAGCCGGGCGGACTCCTGCTGCACTTGATTCAGCAGGCTTGAGACGTCGTCCAATCGGCCTTCGATCGCGGCTTCCTCCAGGTGCAACAGCGGATCGCTGAGTGCCATGGCGCCGAAGTTAGCGGCCAGGCCCCGCAGGCTGTGTGCGGCGTGGCGGATTTCGTCGCTGCGTTGCGCCTGAACGCCTGCGGCGATGCGCGACAACAGCGCGGGAGAATCTTCCTCGTACAATTGCACCAGATCGGCCAACAACGTGGTATCGCCTCCTAAGCGCCTTAGCGTGCCGTCGGAATCGAAAACGGTGAGTGGAGACGTGGATGCGTCTGTCGGAATGCTTTTGTCGCCTGGCATGATCGATTCACCCGCTCCGAAAACGATCCGACAATCAGAAATAAATGATGCTAAACATTACTCGATTATGTCTACGGGAGGACCACAAGTTCCATCTGCCGAGAACATACCGCCCGTCAGTCGGTTCCATCCAGTAGCCGTGTTCATCATTTGCTTTTTTTGATGGCCAAGCGGCCACTGGGTCAGGAAGTGCAACCGTCAAATATGGCGTGTGATATGCGGCTTCTCTGCGCCGGCATCGGATTGGCGGGGAAGCGACTGCAAATGCTATACCCTCGCTGACTTCTGGTTGGTCCACAGTTGCGCTGGGGGCTGATTGAATGGCGCAAGGTGGCAGATCATTAGCCACCAGGTCGGCTACAAGGGCGGATCGCTTCGCTCCAGCTCACCCTCGGCGTACTTGCGAACATGGCGGCGAAGTTGCAAGCGCGCGGGAGTGACTTTGATTGGCTGCGGCGGATTGGGGGCATCGACCTTCCAGGCTAGCGCCATGCCCTGAGAGATATCGATTGGTGCGCCATCGGTTTTTGGAATTTCGATGCCGATCGTGGAAGCGAAAGATTGCAGCGTGCTGAATGGGTTTTGTCCAACGGCGAGCACCAATTCGACGGTTCTTAGGGCATCGGGAGGCAGCAAGTGTGGATCCAAGGTGATGAAAATCGTTCGATCCAGTTGATGCGGCGTGGCCAGCGCGCCGGGTTCCCAAGTCGTCGGCCAGACGTGATGTGCTTCGTCGATGACGATCCAATGGGGCCGGCCCGTGCGGGCGCGCAAGTCGTCCAGCCGAGTCGCCAGCGAATGGAAAAAGCTGGGTCGGTCCTTAAACGGCAGACCCAACAGATTGACGCTGGCGCTCTGGATGGGCGATTCGAAGACTCTTAGCGCGGCGTCCAGAGTCGGCGCCTGCTGGGCTTCGCCGATGGCGAGCACGTTGACGAGCCCTTCGTAATCTCCCTCGGGATCGACAATGCACGCTTGATATCCATGGTCGACCAGTTGTTCGATGATGGCCGTGGCCACGGTGGATTTTCCGCCGCCGGAGCTGCCTGCGATCAACAAATTGCCGCGCAAGGGATGCAGGCGAAAGGGATTTCCTTGTGTGTCTTGTCCCAGCAGAATGTCGTGGCGGATTAGTTTCGGATCGAGTTCCGCAAGATCGCTGCCTACGAGTCGATCGACCAATTGCCGCACGCCGGCGCCGTGGCTCGCGGGAGTTACCCAATCGGCATGTTCTTTAAGCGTGGGCAGCGCGTTGGCGACCGCCACGCCGGCCTCGCAACTGGCCAGCAGCGCATGATCGTTTTCCGCGTCGCCGATTGCCACGGCGTTGTGCGGCGACAATCCCAACTCCAAAAGCGCGGCTGCCAGCCCGGTGGCTTTGTTGATTCCCGAGGGGAGCACCATCACGGCGCCTTTGTTGAAGATCACTTGCAATTCCAAACCGAGATCGTGAATGGTTTGCAAGATGATGGTTTCGTGCGGTTGCCAGGCGGCGACGATGACGCGGCCAGTGGAGCATGGGCTGACGCCGCGCTGGCGCAGCATGTTTACGAATTCCTCGGACGGGGGCGGGGCCAGCGGTTTCTCTTCGCGGGTCGCGGGTCGATAGAGCAAGGCGCCATTTTCCGCCACCACCCATTCGAACAAATTGAGGCCGGGGAAGAGCTGCTGCAGCTCGGTCAGTTCGCGGCCGGTGACGAGCACGAGCTTCCGGCCGGAGTCGAGGCAGCGTGCCAAGGATTCAAGCGTGGCGTCGTCAACGGAGCCGTGCGTGGCGAGAGTGCCGTCGTAATCGCAAGCTAAGACCACAAAACGCATGAAAAATCACTCCGAGTTCCTGGCGACCATCAAGTGTACCCCGCGGCACATGAGTTGCAGGATCAATCCAACCCGCGGCAGGGCATTCTGCTAATTTGCACAAGGCGGTGAAACATGGTGCGAAGCGAATCAGGGTCGATGCAGTTGGATCACGACTTGGAGTGTCGCGTGATCAGCTATCTCGCACAGCAACACTTCCCGCAGTTGCACGCGGTCGAAGTCAGAGCCTGGCAAGGTGTTGTTACGATTCGAGGCCGCGTAAGTTCTTACTATGAACGGCAACTCTGCATCAATTGTTGTCAACGGGTGGCAGGCGTAGTGCAGCTACACGATGAGATCGAAGTCGGCCGGCGGCGGGTCGAAAGCCTTCGACCTCTGTCGATGGTCATGGCGGTTTCTTGATTGGCGGCAGGCCAGGATGGCTTTCAATTGACCAGCGATGGCGCAAGTCCCTGTTTGCTAAACGAAATTTAACAAAGTACTTCAGCTACTTTGGGTAGTAAATGCAGGAGGAAAAGCATATGAGAACGCTTGCAATTCTGGCAATTCTGTCTGTGACTGCCGCAGTTTGCATCTGGGCGATCGATCGACCAGCGCAGGCCGCAGCGCCGGCAGGCGGCGAAGCCTCGGGCAATAGCGGCGCGTCATCGGCCAGTTCGTCCAACGGCGCGGCGGCCAGCAGCCCCTCGCAGGGTCAGGCCGGTTCAGGAAACGCCGGATCGAGCGAGTTGAATCCGTCGGGCATCGAACCGATGCGGGAAATGAATCCGGCGGGGAGCAACCCATCGTCTAGCAACCAAAATGCGATTAGCGATCCTCCCGGGAGCAATCCGGCTTCCAGCACGCAGAATGCGAACGCCAACCCACCGGGGAGTAACGCACCGGCGACGCAAACCAGAGCGTTTAACAATCCGGGCACCGGCGCAACGATCAATACTCCCCGCGGGCAAATCGATATTGGCGCGAATGGAAATGGCGGACTGAACGTCGATGTAAATCGCAGCGGCGCCCCGAACGCCAATGAGCAAATGCGACAAGACCTGCGCGAAGATCGCCAGAATTTCCGGCAAGATTTGCGGACGCAGCGGCAAGATGAACGGCAAGAGAATCGAATGGAGCGTCAAGCGAATTCGAACGATCCCAATCGGTGGCGCTATTCTTATTCGAACGGCGAATGGTGGTACTGGTTGCCGAACAACACTTGGGTCTATTGGCGCGAAAACCGATGGATGCCGTACAATGCCGATACATTTCAGCCGTTCGGTTATCGTACCGGCTACCGCGGGGCGGAAAATAATTCGCCCGCGTTCTATTACGACGAGAGCGGCCGGCGTTACCGCCGGGATTATTCTCCTCTGCGGCCGCAAAAAATGGAGATGCAGACGGGCGCCTCCAACGGTTCGCAGAGCGGCATGCAAGAACCGAACCAATAGCGCGGAGCAGCGAGTCGGCTGAACTATTCCAATTACGAAGCAAATGAAGGAGGAACCGGTCGATAGCAAGGGAGCCAACTGATGGCGCCGAGATTGGCGGCGCCGCGGGTAGCAACCGTTAAGAGAGCGCGACCAACGATTCCTTCATTCTCCACCGCCTTTGCGCCGCGGGTCGCAAGGGCGGTTTTTTTGCGCACCGCAAGCCCAGGGGTTGCAACCCCTGGGCTTGATAAATTTCCTGGCGGCGCAAAAAGGATGCCGCGCGAATCGCAGGCATTCGTGCGGCATCTTTGGTTTTTCGAACAGTCTTTATCAGGACTTCATTGTTCGCTGCTGTTTATATCGTGCCGCGGGGCCGCATGCCCGTGACCAGGCTCACGATAAACAGGACGATAAAGACGAAGAACAAGATTTTGGCAATTTCAGCAGCTCCGGCGGCGAGGCCGAAAAAGCCGAAAAGGCCGGCCACCAAGGCCACGATGAGGAAAACTAATGCCCAGTACAACATGGCGTGACTCCTCTGATGTGCGTTCCGGTAAGTGTTGAACCTGACGCCGCCAGCCGTGCTTTCCAGCGGCCAGCCTGTCCCAATGAGTAGCATGCGGCGTGCCAAACCGGATGGTTTCCGTGGTGAAAGGGCCGAAGAACTGAAGAATCGGCAGACAGGCGCTATTTGAGGCCCAGCTTCCGTCGCGCTGTCACAGCGATCGATTGACCGCTGCGCAGCATTTGCTGCCACGGATCGCGCTTACGCTTTGCCAGGATGCGAGGGACGTTTTCGACGGTATAGTGTTGCGGGCCCGAGAGCTTTGGCAATTCATCCCACGATAGGGGAAACGAAACCGGAGCGCCGGACTTGCGCGCGTGGAATAGGCGACCACGGTGCTTGCGCCGCGTTGATTGCGCAGATAGTCGATGAAGATTTTGCCGCGCCGTTTGGCTTTCGACATGGTGGCGACAAATTGGTCCGGGTGTTCGGCGGTGACGGCGTCGGCAATCGCGCGTGAGAACGCGGTCGTCGCTTCCCAGGTATGCTTGCGGGCGATCGGCACGACGATGTGCAATCCTTTGCCGCCGCTGGTTTTGACGAAGCTGCGCAGGTTTAGTTCATCGAGTTTGTCGCGCAACACACACGCGGCATCGATTACGCGCTTCCAGGGCACCGAGGGGTCGGGATCCAGGTCGAACACCAGCCGGTCGGGGCGCTGGACGTCGTCGGCGCGACATCCCCAGACGTGTAGTTCCAATGCTCCGAATTGAACCAGCGACAGCAGGCCGCGCACGTCGTGTACGGCCAGATAAGTGGCAGTCTTGGCTTTCTCCCGGATTTTGATCCGTTCCACGTCAGTGGACAAACCTTCGGGCGGATGGCGCTGAAAAAAACACGGCCCACCCATGCCGGCGGGACAGCGAACAAGCGATAGCGGACGGTTGGCGATGTGCGGCAGAATCCAATCGGCGATTTGGAGGTAGTAGTTTGCCAGGTCGCGCTTGGTAATGCCTTGATCCGCGTAAAGAACGCGATCGGGATGTGTGAGCCGAATGTTGGAAAGGTCGGGCGGTTTCGCTGCTCGGCGTCGGTCGGCGGTTTTCGAGTGCGAAACGGTTCGACGCTGGCGGATCTTTGCCAGCCGGCCGGCGGCAATTTGTTCCATGCTGCGCCCGCTTTTGGCGCTCTCCGGGGATTCTTCCAAGATATCGTCCTGGTCGCCGGGGCGCGCCCATCGGTCGCGCTCTTTGATTAACAGCCAGTTGGATTTGTTGTCGCGGAGCCGCGAGCTTTGCAATCGGACGAGCATCCAGCCGCCGTTGAGTTTTTGTCCGTGCAGCGTGACTTTCAGTTTTCCTTCGCGCAGCGCGCGATCGATGGACCCTGGCTCTTGAGGTTGCCACGTACCATAGTCCCAAATCATCACGGTTCCGCCGCCGTATTCCCCTTCTGGGATAGTGCCCTCGAACTTGCGATATTCCAAGGGGTGGTCTTCGACGTGGACCGCCAAGCGCCGCTCGCGGGGATCCAAACTTGGGCCTTTGGGGATGGCCCAACTGAGCATCACGCCCTTGTGCTCCAAGCGAAAATCGTAATGCAGGCGCGTGGCGGCATGCTTTTGGATCACGAAGGCCAGTTTGCGGCCGCTGGCTTTCTTCTGGCCGCGCGGTTCAACCGTGCGGGAGAAGTTTCGCTTGGCTCGATATTCACGTAGTGGCATGGGCTGACACCCTCACTTGCAATTTTAGCCCACAAATGGTCAGCATCCGGCCGCCAGCCGCAGGTGCTGAATCCGATGCTTGGCAAGGCGCGATGGATCCGCACTTCTTGGATCCCTTGATCGCTCATTTGCGGAGAATGACCGGTCGATGTTCGACCAATTCGGCCAAGGTTTATCGAGCCTTCGCCAGAATAATCGTCAAGAGGAGGGATGAGTTCTCCAGAGCATGCAATGAATGCGGGTCACTGGGGTTCAAATAAAGAAGGGAGCCTGGAATCAGCTCGCATGTTCGTCCCTTCGCCGTGAATTCCACGCGCCCTTCAATGCATTGAAGCACGATTTCGTCGGGAGCGACGTGCGTATCGATTTTTTTTCCCTGGGGCAAAACGAGGCGAATCAATTCCAGACGGTTGGTTTTCGCCAGGGTGGTAGTTTTTTGTGCGGTCAAGGTCGAGCCTAAGGGACGGACGTCGATCACTTCGCCCGCGTTTGCATGTGGTATCGCCATCAATCTAACCTCCGAAACGAATGACCAGTCTTCAGGCCCGCTACAAACAGCGCCAGCGCAACGGCGCCGAGCGCGAAGATTGTGTCGCCGGGAATTCGCATCCAGCGCAGTGTTTGCATGACTGGCGTGTGGAGGAATTCGCCGCTGCGAGCGTACCAGTAGCCGTGCTCGACGGAAGCCCAGGTTTGCATCAGGCCGACCGGCAACAGGCTAAGCACGCACATTGCCATCAGGCCGCCGTTCATCGCCCAGAAGGAGAAGCACAGGAGGCCTTCTTTCCATTGGACGCCGGGAATTAGTGCCCGCAGGCAGATGAGCATCAAGCCGATGCCGAGCATTCCGTACACGCCGAACAGAGCGGCGTGGCCGTGCACCGGCGTGGTGTTGAGTCCCTGCATGTAGTACAGCGCGATGGGGGGATTGATCATGAAGCCGAACAGGCCGGCGCCGACCATGTTCCAAAACGCGACGGCGACGAAGAAGTAGATCGGCCATTTGTATTGCCGGACCCATTGGGTGGCGCGGGAGCGGCGAAGGTCGTCCATGGCGTCGAAGCCAACGAGTACCAGGGGCACGACTTCCAGGGCGCTGAATACGGATCCCCAGGCGAGCGCGACGGTGGGTGTGCCGGAGAAGTACAGATGGTGGCAGGTGCCGATGATGCCGCCAGAGAGAAAAATGGTGGCCGACAACAAGGCGGCCGCAGCAGCGACGCCGGGGCGAATGAGATTTAAGCGCATGAAGAAGAAGGCGATGACGGTGGTGGCGAAGACTTCGAAGAAGCCTTCGACCCAAAGGTGGACAACCCACCAGCGCCAATATTCGACCATCGTCAAATGGGTGTGTTGGCCCCAACCCAGGCCAGCGCCGTAGAAAAGCGCGATGGCGGTGGTGGAAACAAGCAATAAAGCGACAAGTTGTTTTTGTCCACCCTCTTCGGCGCGAAGCGCGGGCGCACCACGCGGACCACAAGGAAGAGCCAAAGCAGCAAACCGACGAGCAATGCAATTTGCCAGACTCGGCCGAGATCGACGTATTCGTAGCCCTGGTGGCCGAAGAGGAACGACACCGCGTCGGAGGGAAGCTTATGTTGAATGCTCAGCCATTCTCCGGCGAGCGAGCCAAAGACCACGACCAGCAGCGCAAGAAACAAGATGTTCACACCCAGGCGCTGTCCTTTCGGCTCGGTGTTGCTGACCAACGGGCCAATGAACAGGCCGGCCGCCAGCCAGGCGGTGGCGATCCAAAAAATTCCCAATTGCACGTGCCAAGTGCGCGTGACGCTGTAGGGCAACCACTTGGAAAGCGGGAAGCCGTAGAAGGCATCTCCTTCGACGCCGTAGTGTGCCGTGACGACGCCCAGCAGCATCTGCACGAGGATCAGCGCGGCAACGACCCAAAAATATTTGAGGGTGGCCTTTTGCGAGGGGGTGGCTTGCCAACTGCCCAGCGGATCGACCTCGGCTGGAAGCGACGATTCCTCATCTTCCCGCTGGGACGCATACCACCAGACCATGGCTGAAATTCCGGCCAGCAACATGATGATGCTGACGCCGGTCCAAACGACGGTTTCGCCCGAGGGCCGATTGCCCACCAGCGGCTCAAACGGCCAATTATGTGTGTAACTGATATGGTCGTCGGGCCGATCGGTGGCGGCGGACCACGCGGTCCAAAAGAAGAACGCACACAAGTTTCGCAGGCGCGTTTCGTCGCTTACGGTTCCTGGGGGAATGGCGTAGTCTTTTTGCCCGTCGATGAACACTTCGGAGTAGTGTTTGACGTTGGCTTCGAATGCTTCGGCGCGGATTGGATCGATGGTGATCGTTCCGGACGCGGGATCGTAAGTGTTTTTGCGCAAGCGTTCGGTGAGGCGGCCGACGAGCTCGGCCTTTCGTTCCGCGTCGAGTTGATCGAACGGCATTTTGAAGCCGTCGGTGGCCCAGTGATCGAGGATGAACATGGCTTCGCGATGGAGCCAATCGGCGGTCCAATCGGGCGCGACGTAGCTGCCGTGTCCCCAGACCGAGCCAAGTTCCATTCCACCCATCGACTGCCAGACATTTTGGCCGGCTTCGATTTGGCCGGCGTCGACGACCGATTTGCCATCGGTGGTTTGCACCTTTTGCGGAATGGGCGGTTGTTCTTGGTAGATTCGCGTTCCGATCCAGCAGAGCACGGAAAACGAAAGAACGAGAACCGCGACGAACAACATCCACAATCGCTTCATGAGCTATCCTTCGCTGCTTATTTATCTCCACTGAGCGCCGTAAGGCGGAGTTCGAAGACGTCGGGTTCGGCCTTACGAAGTGATTCGAGAGTTTCCTCGGAGGGGGCAGTTTCGAGATTGATGCGAGCGACGGCGGCCTGAGCGCCCTCGAAGATCACGTTTTCCATTTCCTGCACGTTGATGCGGGCGGCGCTGATGGCGTCGAGGACGCGGGCCAGGACGCCGGGCTTGTCGCGGTGGCGAACCACCAGCATGCAAGTGGCCGGAGTGCGGTGAGCAATGTTGACGGCATTCGGCACGCGGCCGGTTTGCTCGAAGCTCTGGATGATGCGCACGGTTTCCGCAGCGATGGCTTCCTGGGCCTGCTCGGTGCTTGCGCCGATGTGGTGGGTGCCGTAGAGGTTGCCTTCACGAGCGATGACGTCGGTGAAATCGGCGACGCCGCTGGTGGGTTCGCCGGCGTACACGTCCAAACCGACTCGGATGCCGCGATTGTGCATGGCGTCGATCAGGGCGGCCTGGTCGACGATTTCACCGCGCGAGGTGTTGATGAAATAGGCGCCTTCGCGCATGGCGTTGAAGAAATCGGCATTGATCATGCCCTTGGTGTCTTTCGACATGGCGACGTGCACGCTGACAACGTCGGAGGCCTCGGCCACTTCTTTCGGCGAGTTCTTTCGGACGACGCCAAGCGCCTCGGCTTTCTCGGGCGTGAGGCTGCGGCTCCATGCGACCACCTGCATGCCGAACGCTTGAGCCCTCCGAATCAATTCTTCGGCGATTCGTCCGACACCGATGACGCCCAGGGTGCGGCCCAAAAGTCCGCGGGCCTTGGAATATTCGGTTTTGTTCCATTGCCCGGCGCAGCGAGATGACGTTGTCGGCGATGCGGCGGTCGAGTGCGAGGATCAGGCCGAAGGCGAGTTCGGCGACGGCCACGGAGTTTTTACCCGGGCAGTTCGATACGAAAACACCGCGTTTGCTTGCGGCGGCGACGTCGATCGTGTTGTAGCCGGCCCCTGCTCTGACGACCAATTTCAGCGGCCCGGCTTCGAGCATCGGTTCGGTGACTTGCGTGGAGCGGACGACCAAGACGTCGGGCTGCTTGTCGCGCACGGCATCGACCAAGGACTGATCCTTCAGCTTGGGCTCGTATAAAACCTCGTATCCTAACGCGGCCAAAGCGTTGCGGCCGGAAGTTTCGAATGCATCGGCAATCAGTACTCGCACGGAAGGAATCCTTGTAGCAGAGCGGCTGGAAATGACTGGAAGCAACTACTATCTCAAAGCGGTGCGCCGACTGCAAGTCAGCGGCGCGCCTATAATGGGGGCATGAGATATCTCGTGCGAGCACGGGTAAAGCCCGGGCGCGAAGCCGATCTGCTGAATGCGATCCAAACCGAAACGTTGGGCCAAGGCTCCGTGGCCGAGGGAGAATATCTGCGCAACATGCAGGAGGCGCGGCTAATGGCCGATGGCACGGCCCGCTGGGTCGAGGTGTGTTACTGCCCTACCCCATTGGAAGAAGAGCGGCCGTATTGGGAAGGGTTTTTCGACCTGGTGAAGGTGCAGGATGCGCACGGCCGGCACAAGTGTCGCGATGAAAATGGGAGCGAGCCTTGGGCGTGCGAGAAGTGCGACTGCACGGCGAAGCTGGAGGCGCGGCTGAGCGGCTGCGGGAAGTCGTTCCTTGCGCAACTCGGTCAATCGGCCGCTAGTTAATCTGTTCGCCGCTGATTTGATTGTTGATCGTGTCTTTCGGATTTCCAGCCAGCTTGGCGAAGAACCAATCCAGTCCGCTGCCTCCGTTGAGCTTATTGGCGGCGGTGTCGTTCTTCACGGTCGTGGAATTCAACTTCGGCGCACCACGACGGCGCCGGCTCGCAAAGCCGCCACGCGAGTGTCGTAATCGAAATCGGTGCGCGACCAGTAGGCCAGCAGGTTATCGATCTGCGCGAGGTTGGCGTCGAAGGTCGTCGTGCCGGCAAACTGGATGTCTTCACCGCTGGTGCTATTGAGCGTGTCGGCGCCAAGTCCACCGAAGAGCAAGCTATGGCCGCCGCCGGCGGTGAGGATGTCGTTGCCGGCGCCGCCGATCAGGGCGTCGTTGTTGTCGTCGCCGGTGAGGGTATCGGCTGCCGAGCCGCCACGCACGACTCGAATGTTGTTCACGCCGCGGCCGACGTTGGTAGCTGTGCCGGTGTTCAGATTCACGGCCACCGCGGTGGTGTAAGCTTTGTAGTCGAGCATGTTGATGCCGTCGCCGCCGTCGATGTGGCCGCTCACGCCGATGCCTCGACCCAGCACGAAGTTGTCGTTGGCCGATCCGCCGGTCAGGTTCTCGAAGCCGGCGAATAGGATCGCGTTTACCTTGCCTGAGTTCGCCTTGGTAACCGTCCAGGTGCTGACCGTGTTGGGACCGATCAACGTGTCCGACGTGTTGGAGCCGCCTGTGAAGCTCTCGAGATTGGCGATGCTGCCGACGCCGTCGGCCGACATGGAAGACAAGTCGACCGTGACGGGCGTGGTGTAGGAGTACTTCAACGTGTCGGCGCCGACGCCGCCATCGAGCCGGCCGCTGATGCTTGCGCCATTGAATAATGTGAAGGTATCAGCCGCGCTTCCGCCGGTGATGTTGCTCACGCTGGTGAAGACCAGCCCGGTCACATTGCCGGAATTTGCGCCGGTGATGTTCCAGACAGAATTCTTGTTGGCGCCGACCAGGGACGTTGTCGCTCCGCCGGCGAGGACGGTGATGCCCGCGTAGCCGCCGGTGCCGGTGGCGGTGCTGGTTTGCATGTTGACGAGACTGGCGCCGGCGTAGGCGGAGTAATCGAGCGTGTTCGCGCCGCCGGCTCCATTGATCTTGCCCGTGACGCTTCCGCCGTTGTTGATGCGGAAGAGGTCGGTGGCGGTGCCGCCGGTGAGATTTTCAACGGTGTCGAACGCGCCGCCGTTGAGCGTGCCGGAATTCAAGCCGGTGATATTCCAGATGTTCGCCTGATTGGCGCCGATCAAGGTGTCAATGCCATCTCCGCCGGAGAAGGAAATCGGGGCGGTGATCGTGACCACTTTGCCGCCGATGGCGGCAGTGGCCAATTTGAGCGTATCGTTGCCGCCCAGCCCGTTGATGATAATCGCGCTGGTCGAGGCGAAAGTGCCCAAAGATTTCGCGATGTTCTTGGTGCTGGCGTTGCTGATCGTCACCGTGACCGAGCCGGTGGCGTTGGCCGGCGTAATCGTGAAGATGTCGGCGGTGGCCGTGCCGTTGAAGGTCTGACCGTCAGAAGGCGGAGGCGGAGCCGACGCAGCGGTAACCGTTTCGACAAGCGTCGCTGAAACGCTTCCCAGATTTGGAGCAACTGGATTGTACGTGGCAGTGATGTTGTGCGTGCCTGCGGCGAAACTGGAATTGGTATAGGTCGCGACGCCGCTCGCCAACGTGATGGTGGTCAAAGTGGTTGCGCCATCTTTGAAGGTAACCGAGCCGGTGGGCGTGCCGGAGCCGGTAACCCTGGCCGTGAAGGTGACGCTTTGGCCGGCGGTAATCGAGGCGCTGGTGGCTGTAAGCGTTGTCGTGGTCGTCGTCGACGACGCAGTCGTAACGGTTTCGACCAACGTCGCCGAAACGCTTCCCAGGTTTGGAGCAACCGGGTTGTACGTGGCGGTGATGTTGTGCGTGCCCGCGGCGAATGACGAGTTGGTGTAGGTGGCGGCGCCGCTAACGAGGGTGACCGTCGTGAGCGTCGTCGTGCCGTCTTTGAAGGTAATCGAGCCGGCAGGTGTGCCGGAGCCGGTAACCCTGGCGGTGAAGGTGACGCTTTGGCCGACCGTGATTGACGTGCTAGTGGCAGTGAGCGAAGTGCTGGTGGCACTGCTGGTTTGTACCTGAACCTTGGTGGTTGCCTGTGCGGCGGTGGGCGTGGCCTGCACGTTGCCGCCGTTGTCGGTGGCGACGCTCATGAAGCTGTACGTGTGGCCGTTGACGCCGTTGTAAGTGGCGGCGGTGTTGGCGGTATGATTCTGCCAGAGGGTGAAGCTGCCGCCGTTGTCGGACACATAGACGTTGTAGCTGGCGATGCCCGAGCCCCCGGTGTTGTCGCTGCCGCCCCAACTGACGGTGAACGAGGCCGAGGTTTGCGTGGCGGCCAGAGGGCTTACGGAACTGGTGGGCGCGGTGGTGTCGGCTGCGGCTGCCGCGGACGTCGGCGCCAGCGGCGGATCGAAGTTGCCGACGATCGGCGTGGCGAATTCGTCGAGGAAATTGGAGTAAATGTCGTGACCCAGCGGCGTGGGCGTGAAGGCGTGGTTGAGCAGGTTGAACGCAGCGGTGGGATCTATCAGGCCGGTGTGCGAAATCTGGCCAGTAATAGGGTCGAAATCGTGCGAAATGAGGAAGAACGTTTCGGCCGCATCTTGCGAGACGGTGCCGCTGCGGCCGGGCACCCACAGACCGATATCGGTAATGCCGTCTTGATCCATGTCGGCGGCCAGTGGGACTTCGCCGACGCCGGGGAAGCCCCAATTGATCGTGGCGTCTTTCGCGCCGCTATACATGGCCGGGATGCCGGAGTTGCCGCCGGTGCCGCCGATGCCGAAGTTGAATTGGAAGACGTCGGTTTGCCAGGTGGCCAGATCAATGGTGCCGTCGCCGTTGAAATCGCCAACGATGGGGAATCCGCGCAGGGCGGTCGTGATGACTTCGTCGCCGGCATCGATCGAGAAGCTGTGGTTGGTGTCGAGGAAGAAATGGGTGCCGTCGAACAGGCCGAGTTCGTCGCCATTGGCGGCGATGCCATCGAAGTTTCCGGCGAAGGCGATGCCGGTGCCGTTGAATTTCACCGCGGCGCCGTTTTGATCGAACATCGTGAAGCCGAACGGCTGCAGGATGAGCGTATCGGCGGTGCCGTTGTCGTCGGTATCCAACAGCCAGCGGAAGCCGATGCCCGTCGGATCGGTGCCATACAGGCCGAGCTTGGAGAAGCCGTCCGCCGTGCCGCGCACCCCGGCGAAGTTGCCGGCGAATACGCTGTCGTGCACGCCCAGTTGAGCGCTATTGACCAGCGTGGGATCCAACTGCATGGTGAAAGTCAGATCGCGGTTGACGAAGTCAAGGTTTTGGGGATCGTAAATCGAGTTGCCGTTGATATCGACGTACACGCGGGCGGCAGCGAAATCGCCCAGCTCCGGACGGCTGTCGATGGTGAAGCGGGCGGTGAAATCGCCGCCGGGCAGACCGTTGCCGGTGGGGAATTGCGGGTGATTGACCGGCTCCTGCGCGTTGCTTTCGCCGTCGAGCCTGTTGCCGGCCGGGTCGACGATGATCGCGTCGTCGATGAACAGCGTGTAGCGATCGTCGGGAATCGGCGTGGGCACGCCGTTGGCGTCGGTGAACACCAGCGTGATGGTGCCGGTGGCGGGCTGGCCCGGCGGAGTGGGTGTATCCAGATGCGCGTAGACCAGGAAGGCCATGCGGCCGTTGGCGTCGCCGATGACCGTGATGCCGCCGTCGGCGTGGTTGTTTCCCTCGACGAGTTCGGGCTTGAAGGCGATTTCGTTAAGGAACGGGAAGAAACGCGGCGGCAGGTCTTGCACGTGGATGACGATGGAATACACCAGCGGCGTGGGGCCCTGCGGCGCGTTGTCGGGCTTCAGTCCGAACAAGTTGTAGTCGGCGCTCGTGAGTTCGTTTACGGTGACGTCGGTGATTTGCGGGCCGTTGGTGTCGATTTCGATTTGGAACGGACCGGTGACCGGCGACTTGTTGCCGGCCAAATCTTCTGCCGTGGCGACGATGTTGCGGATTCCGTCGCGGAGGAAGAAGACAGGATCGTTCAAAGAGATCGTGGATGTTAGCTGCCACTGACCGTTCGGGAAAGCGTTGGTGCCATCCAGCGGAATGGCCACTGTTTCGCCGATGAACACGTAACCGGCGGGGAACGGCTGGCCGAAGTTCGGGTTTGCCGGGTTGGTGATCTGGGCGTAGAGGCGAACGATGGAATTCGCTTCGGCGTATCCTTGGAACGTTGGCGCGGTAACGTTGGTGACGCCGTCGTTGAAGGTTTCCGGTTCAGTGTCGACGCCGCTGTCGCTGCCCGGCGTCAAGCCGCCGCCGCCATTGGGGCCGAAACCGAATTGGATCGGCGGAGGCACGGTGTCGATGATGATTTGCAGCGAATCGCTGCGCGGACCAAAGGCGGTATGGATCGGATTGGTGGAAAGTGTCGGCTCGATGATCTGGATGCGGGCGGTGATGTTGTGGGTGCCGTCGGACAAGGTGTCGCTGGCCAAGGCCAAGGTACCGTCGCCGGTCGGGCCGCCTTGACTGCCGACAGTGAGCACGTACAAGTGCGGAACACCGGGGACCGGCTGCGCCCAGCCGATGAACGTGGGATCGTTGGGATCGAGCGTGTGGTTGGTGGATGGATTGACCGACGTGCCGGGCTGCATCGACATGGCGCCGCCGCCGCCGTCGTACACGGCCACGCGGAAGTTGCCGGCGCCGGTGGGCACCAGCGTGGTGGAAGTGTTGAAATTGATCGGGATCGCCGCAGTTCCTGGCACACCGCCGGAGGTTGGGTTGCCGGGGATATCGTTGAGCAGGAACGAGTCATCGACCCAGATGTAGAGCGTTGGCTTGGCGAGCGTCGAACCGGCGGGCGCCGGGAGCGTTCCGGAGGTGCCGGCGGCAGCCGCCGCGGCGGCCGTGGCGGTGCTCGTGAAGCCGCCGTTGGTGACGTTGTCGAATTGCGAGCGGCCGCTGTCGCTGGGAGGCGCGTTGGAAGGCAGTTGGCCCGTGTCGGGTGTGCCGGCAGTGACGAGCGGTGCGTTGGGTTCGCCGTTGGGCACGGCGCTCGAGAGATCGATGAACCCCGGCGCGGTCAGCGCCGTGTTCACAATCGTGAAGTTGTAGCCGTTAACCACGGCGGCGTTCTGTGCGCCGCCGACGCTGGCGCCGAATACACGCAAGTAGTATGTTTGTCCCTGCACGACCGGAATGCGGATGCGGGCGTTGGCGGTGGCGCCGACGGAGCCGAAGCTGGCCGGAGCACCGGTGGCGATGACCGTGCCGTTCACGTCGAGCACTTGGATATTCAGATTTCCGCCGGCCGGGAACAGCGCCGCATCGTACAGATTGAAATAGACCTGGAAGTCCAGCGTGCCGGTGTTTTGGGCCACTACGCGGTAGTAATCCTGATCGGCCGGAACGAACGGGAATTCGGCGTTGTTGGGGAAGATGGTGACGTTCTGCACGTTGATCGTCGGGCCGGAGCCGAGGAACGCGGCATTGAACGGACTGCCGTTGACCGGGTTTTGATTCGGCTCGTAAAGGTCGGGTCCCATGATCAGCAAGTTCGGCTGATTGAGGAACGGTCCGGCGTTCTGGTCGGTGCCGACAAACGGCGAAACCGTTTGCACGTTGACGTAATTGATGTCGGGCCATTGCACGGCGGAGTTGTAGGTGCGCACCGTGCCGCTATTGGCTTCGGCCCCGCGGTTGACCACGACGAATTCAGTATTCGGCAGTGCGCCGCCGGCTTGCGTGGCGATGACCAAAGCGTTGTTTTCGCCGCTGGACGATGCGCCGCCATCGACGTTGACAATCAGGTTATTGACGTTGCCGACGGGGTTCACCAGGCTTTGCGGGAATTGCGTACCGGCGGCCGGCGTGACGAGGAACGTATCCTGACCGGCCAGCCCCTTCGCATTGAGCACTTGGATGTTCGCGCCGAGAACGACCGCCTTGAGCAACACGCCGGCGACATTGGTGACCGAAGCGGTGCGCGCACCTTCGTCGATTGAAATCAGATCGCGGTTGGCGGTGCCAAGTAATGTGACCTGATCAGCAGTGCTGCCAGCGCTGCCGTTAATAGTGAATGCAGCCACAGTGTTCGTGAAATTGAAAACCGTGTTGATGTTGGCTTCAGTAAAGGTGCCGGCGCTGACTCCGGTTGGCGTGTAGGTGAACGAGTTAGGCGATTGATTGCCGTTGACCGTGAGCGAGAATCCGCCGGTGTTCATGTTGGCGATTTCGACGCCGGTGATCACCACCGCACCCGGTCCGGAGTTGTAGCCTTGGATCGAAGTGGGGGGCGTGCCGGCGGCGGGGTTGGCCATGGTGACCGTTACCGCGCCGGTGGCGCCGGTGATATTCAGACTATCGCTGGCCGAAGGATCGCCGCCGTCGATCAGGACGCTCCACGGCAGCCCGCCGGTGAGATTAAACGCATCGTCGCCGTTTTGGCCGTTGAGTTCGACAATTCCGACGCCGGTCGGATGGATCGGAACGCTGATGATGTTGTTGAACGACAAGTCGGAAAGTTGAATGCTGTTGGAGGGGCCCAGCACGGTGAAGGCATCGCTGTTGGGCGTGCCGTTGACAATGAGGATGTCAAACGGCGGACCGCCGCCGGTGTTGGCGGTGGTCACGCTGCCGTTGTTGCCCAGATGGCTGAACGAAAGCGGCACGAGCGTGTTGCCGTTGGAGCCGTTGACGCCGATCGAGCCGGTGTCGGGACCGGAACCCGGAGGGCCGGAGTTGTAGGTGATGGTGTCGGCGCCGGCGGGCGTGGTGACAGTGAGTGCGTCGTTTCCTCCCTGGCCATCGATCTTGAGCTGTTCAACCGTGGTGAAGAATATGGTGGGCAGCGCATTGACTTGCACGGTGCCGGAGCCGATGGTCAGCGAGGGGCTGTAGTTGATGTTGTCGGTGCCGTTGGTGCCGTTGACGATCAGCAAGTCGCTGGCCGTGGGATCGCCGCCGTTGACGGTAATATCGACCAGGCCCGGGGGAGTGCCCGGATTGTTCAAATTGATTTCGTCGCTGCCGTTTAGCGCGTTGATCACCAGGTGTGTTTTGGCCGAAAACTCGTATGTTTCCTGGTTGTCGATAGTCACCAACCCCGAGCCGTGATCGTTGAAACCGGGGCCTTGGCTGTAGTTAATGGCGTTGGCGGCGTTGTCGGCGTTGACGATCGCGGTGGTGGCCGTCACGTCGTCTTGCACCGGCTCCAGATTCAGGAAGTCGATGGTTTGCGTGCCGCCGCCGCCGCTGGTGAACACAATCTGGCTTCTGCCGGAGCCGGGGATTGGGCCAGGCGTGTAGGTGTCGGTGCTGGCGGCGCCACCGGTCAGCAGGAGCGTATCGCGCCCCGTGCCGCCGTCGTACACGGTCTGAATGAGCACGGGGCCATTGGACGCATCGACAATCAGCAAGTCGTCGCCGTTGCCAGAGGCAACAACCAGACTTTCCGTGTTGGCCGTGACCGTATCCACGGCCAGCAAGGCGTTGGTTCGCACCGTGGTGTTGGCGCCGTTGACAATCACCGTTTGAGAGTCGGCCGAACTGGTGCCGTTGACGGTAACGGTATCGGCGCCCCCCATCGGATCGATCTTGAACCCGCCGACCGCCCCAGAGACGTTCGTGAAATTGAACTCGGTATTGATGCCCGAGTCGGTCAGCGTGCCGGCGGCCGCGCCAGTGGGTGTGAACACGAAGGCGTCGGGCTGGCTGGTGCCGTTGACGGTGACGGTTTGAGCAACTTGCGACCCATTATTGGCATCTAGGTTGGCGGTATCGATGCCCACGAGCGTGACGGTGCCGCCGTAGCCAGTGATAGTGGTGAGGGTGGACAGCGCGTTATTTCCGACATTGACCGTCACGGCTCCGGTAGCGCCGCTGAGGTTCATAATCGGGTCGCTGCCTTCGACGGTCGTATTGGTGTAGGGCAGCGGGCCGGAGACGAAGTAGTAGTCGGTGCCGCCATTCCCGTTCAAATCCAAGTTTGCAATGCCCGGCGTATTCAAGACGAGCGTTTTCACGGCGGAAATGCCGGCCAGTTGCACGGTGCCTGCGCCGGCGTTGCCACTTCCATTAACGGTGAAAACATCGTTTGCGGTGCTGCCGTTGACGATCAGCGTATCGACGCGGCCACCTTGGTTGGGATTGGAGCTGCTAAAGGTGATCGTGTTGGTAAGGATGCCCAAACCTTGGAAGGTGAGCGGCACGAGCGACGGGCCGGCGGCAAACGCGGCGGCGGTGATGGTGCCGGAATCTTGCGTGGCGCCCGGCGTGTAGTTGATGACGGTCGTCGCCGCCAGATTCGGAGTGAGGTACGTCAGATTGTCGTTCCCCGCGTTGCCTTGATACACAAACTGCTCGACGCCGCCGGGGGAGGAGGTATAGAAGCCGCCGATCGAGAACGAGGTGACTGCGGTGATCTTCGAAGTATTGGTGGCGTCGTTGAACTGCGCCGAATCAGTCGGCGAAGGCGCGCCGAAGGTGACGCCGCCCAGCGCAGGGGCCGCGACGAACGGCGCGTAGGTTACGTTTTGCGTGCCGGGCGTTTCCAGGACGATTTGGTCGCCGACGTTGCCAGTGCCGGCCGCGGGCGTGCCACCGGCGACCCAAATCTGCACGTTCCACACGGCATTGTTGGGCGCCGGTTCGCGGACGTGGATCTGATCGTTGCCCGCCAGCGCATCGACCAGCAGATTTGGCGTGTTGATAAACAGGATGTCGGGGCCGTTGTTCACCGACACGGTGAAATCCTGCACCCCATCGGTGCCGGCGTGCGTGGAGCTGTCGCGGGCAATGATAGTGATAATGTCGTTGCCGTTGGTGCCGGTGATGATCGCCGGACCGCCGCCGGTGTTCGTGATGCTTTCGATGTGGATCCAACTGATGGTCTGATAGCCGGCCGTGTTCAGGCCGCCGGAATCGCTGGTCGGGCCGGGGAAAAGTTGGTAGGCGGCGGCGGGGTGGATGAAGTTGATCGCGTCGCCGGGCAACACGCCGATCGGATCGCCGCCATCGACGGTGAAAGTGGTGGTTGTCGAGGGCGCGATGTTGATGGTGTCGCTGCCGGCCAGGCCGTCCACTTCGACGTGCGGCATGCTGGCGTTGTAATTCACGATCAGCAGTGAATTCACTTTCACTGCATTAGCGCCCGAGGCTGCGTCATTCACGTCGATGGTGTCGGCGTTTTGCGTGCCGACGACGAACAGTTGATCGCTGCCGCCGTTGCCGTTGACGGTGAATCCGCCCAAGGCTGTGGAGACGCTGCTGAAATTGAAAACTGTGTTCAATTCGGCGTCGGTCAGCGCGGCGGCGTTGCTGGCCGTGGGCGTGACGGTGATGCTGTCGCTGTGCGTTGTGCCGGTAGTCGTTACTGTATTGCCGCCGGCATTGATGTTGGCGATTTCGATGCCGGTGAGCACCACCGCAGCGCCGTAGCCAGTGATTGTTGTGGCTGAAGCGGTGGTGATGTCGCCGAGCGCAACGCCCACCGCGCCGGTGGCGCCGCTGAGGTTTAAAGTATCGCTGCCAGTAGGATCGCCGCCGTCCAGCAGCAAGGCCCAAGGTAATGCGCCGGAGACGACGAACAGATCGTCGCCGGTCAGGCCGTTGAGCTCCAAAATGCCGACGCCGGGTCCCTTGATCGTCGGGGTGATGGCGTTGAATGTTGAAAGATCCGTAATCAGGATTGAATTGGTGGCGCCCGTGACAGTGAAGCGGTCGCTGTTGGCGGTGCCGTTGACGATTAGCGTGTCGGGGCTGCCGCCGGCATTGGCGAACGTCACGCTGCCCAGATTGCCCAGGTGGCTGAACGCCAGCGGAACGCGCGTATTGCCCGCCGCGCCGTTGATGGTGATGTTGCCCGAATCGGCCGTGGCCCCGGGCGTATAGATATCGGTGTCGAAACCGGTGGGCGTGGTGACGGTCAGCGCGTCGTTGCCTCCTTGGCCGTCGATCTTTAGCTGTTCGATTAGGCTGAACGAGACCAAGGGCAAAGCGTTAACTTTAACAGTTCCGCTGCCGATGGTTGTGCCCGAGGGACTGTAGTTGATCGTGTCGGTGCCGGTGGTGCCGTTGACGATGACCGTGTCGCTGGCGGTGGGATCGCCGCCGTCGATATTGATGCCGCCGGCGCCTGTGAACAGGCCGGGCGTAACGGAGATCACGTCGTCGCCCGCTCCGGCGTTCATATTCAGCGTGGTCAGGTCGGTCCAGGTGACGAGGGTGTTGTTATCGACGGTGGTGGTGACTTTATTCGCGGCGGTGCCGACGACGGTGATCTGGTTGGCGCCGCTGCCGGCGTTCACGGTCGCGGTTGTTGCCGGACCGGCGTACTTAACGTTGGCAATTTCAATGCCGGTAAAGCTGACGCTAGAGCCCGCGGCGGTGGCGTTGAATTCTCCGGAATCGTTGGTGGAACCGGGCGTGTACGTTTGATTAAAAGCGGTATTGAAGTTCAAGACGTCGCCGGTGCGCGCGCTGGCGTGAATGAGCAATTGCACCGCGAGAAAGCTGCCTGGCTCATTGATGTTGAAAGTGTCGCCGGCAATGTTTCCACTATCGCCGCCTTCGATGGTCCACGACAAGAAGCTGGCGGAAACAGTGACAATCTGCCGGCTCACGACTTCGAGAGTTTGGGCCGCCAAATCGCGACTGATATTGATCGTGTCGCTGCCGGGCGTGCCGTTGAAAATCAGGCGGTTCGAGCCGCCAGCGCCGTTGACTGTGTACGTAGTGCCGACGTTGCTGGAATTGACCACGGGGGTGGCGCCCACCGCCGGCGCGCTCGAGACCAGCCGCGCGGTCACGTCGTCGGCGTCTGTGGGCGTGACCGATATGGTGTCGTCGCCGGCGGTGCCAAGGAGCGTGAAGTTGTGGCCGGCGGCATCGACGTTGAGGATTTCGACGCCGGTGAAGCTGACGGGGCCGAAGGTGGCTTCCGTCACCGTGGCGGCGCCGAAGTCGGCGGTAATCAGATTGGCGGTTGTTCCGGACCCAGTAAAGTTCAGCACGTCGCTGGCCGACGGGTTGCCGCCGTCGACAAGCAGAGAGGCGAACGGATGGTCACCAGCGATATTGAACGTATCGTCGCCGTCCAAGCCTTGGAGGGTTAATCTAAACACGCCCGGCGTGTTCACAGCGATTTGGCTATTGAGCGTGAGGACGCCGGAGCTGCTGACCGTGAACTTGTCGCTGGCCGAAGTGCCGTTGTAGATCAAGGCATCCGCGCGACCACCTCCTGCATCGGCGAAGGTGAGCGAACCACCCGTTCCCAGATTCAAGAACGTCAGGGTCGGATTGCTCGACGGAATCAGATTAGTCGTGGTGGTGATCGTGCCCGAGTCGATCGCCGTGCCCGGCGTGAGCGTGTGCTGATCGAAGAAAGCGAGGGTTTGCACGGTCAGGTCATTATCGAGGGCCTGGCCGTTGATGGTCACGTTTTCGGTGGTGGTGAAGTTGACGGGCACCGGCTGAGCGCCGGTGATGCTGCCGCTGTCGGGGCCGGTCGGCGCGTAGACGATCGTGCCGCCATTGATTGAGGCGTTGACGATCAGCGTGTCGCTGGCGGTGGGATCGTCGCCGTTGACGGTGATGTCCATTAAACCTGGCGGCGTGCTGGGGTTGTTCAGGTTGATGACGTCGTCGCCGGCGCCGGCGTTGATGATCAGATGCGTTTTGTTGGCGAAGTAGTAACCTTCTTGATCGTCCACCGTGACCAGGCCGCCGCCGTGGTCGTTGAAACCGCCAGAGGCGTAGTTGATGGCGTTGTTGGCGTCGGTGCCGTTGATGGTTAAGGTCGTGGCGGCGACATCGTCATAAACTGGTTCCAGATTCAGGAAGTTCACCACCTGCACGCCGACGCTGGGGCCGGTGAACACGATGGTGCTGTTGCCGGAACCGGGAATTGGGCCGGGGGTGTAGGTGTCGATGACGGCGGTGCCGCCGGTCAGCGACAGCGAGTCGCGGCCCGTGCCGCCGTCGTATACGATCGGGATCAGGATCGGTCCGCCGCTGGCATCGACGGTAAGCCCGTCGTCCCCTGCGCCGGCGTTAATCACGAGGTTTTCCGTGTTGGCGGTGACCAGCGTGACTGCTTGGAGCCCGGCCACTTGAACTTCGGTGTTCGCGCCGCTGCGGCTGACGTCGATCGAATCTCCGGAACTGGTGCCGTTGACCGTGACGGTATCGGCGCCGCCCATCGGATCGATGACGAATGCGCCTGAGCCATCCGAGACATCCGTGAAATTAAAAACGGTGTTGAGGCCGGTCAGTGTGAACGTGCCTGCGAGTGTGCCGGTGGGTGTGTAGGTGATCGAGTCGGGCTGCGCGGTGCCGATCACTGTCAGGGTTTGACCGTTGAGGTCGAGATTGACAACTTCGTCGCCGATGAGCGTGATGGGGCCGCCGTAGCCGGTGATCAAGGTATTGGTGGCGAGCGTAGCGTCGGCCAGATTGACCGTTACAGGGCCGTTTGCGCCGCTGAGGTTCACGATATCGCTGGCCGATGGTCCACCGCCGTCGATGACCAGGCGGGAATAGAAGAGCGGCCCCGAAAGGTTAAACAGGTCGTCTCCCTCCAGGCCGTGCAAAGCCAGCGTGGAAACCGACCCAGCGTGGACTTCAATGGTCGTGGAGAGATTGGGTTGACCGAACCTCGTGACGTTGATCGTTCCGCCGTTGAACGGATTGAGGTCGAATTGGTCCGGGGCGGCGGTGCCAAAGAAATCGAGATAATCAAACGGGCCGTCGTCGGCGGTGGCGAAGGTGAGCGTGGCGCCGATGCCGACGTTTTGGTAGGTCATCGGCACAAGATCTGGTCCGGCAAACCTGCGGCCGCTGACGGTGGCCGAATCTCCCGCATTGCCAGGGGTGAAGGTCAAGACGCTTCCCAGTCCGGAATTCACTGGCGTGGTATAGGTTAGTTGATCGTTGCCGCCTTGGCCGTCGATCACCAGCGATTCGGTGGTGGTGAAAAAGACCGTCGGCAGAGCATTGACCTGAACCGAACCAGAGCCGATCGTGGCCGATGGCTTGTAATTGATGGTGTCGAACCCGCTGGTACCATTGACGATGAGCTTGTCGCTGGCCGTGGGATCGTTGCCGATGATCGTGATGTCTTGCAGCGTGGCAAAGGTATTCCCGGTGGGAACGTTTGGATTGTTGAGATTGATGACGTCATCGCCTGCGCCGGCATCGATCACCAGATGATCTTTCGTGCCGAAAAGAATCGGTTCGAAATTGTCGATCGTCACTCGACCGACGCCGGGGGCAAATCCGGTCGAGTAGTTAATGGCGTTGTTGCCGTCGAGGATGCTGGAGGGAAAGAAGCCGCTTCTTTCGATGACCAAATTGGCCGACGGGACAAAATCGAATATCGGTTCAATGTTTTGAAAATACACGGTCTGGGTGGCGCCGCCGACGATCGTGCTGATGCCAGAACCAGCGGTAGCGCCGATGTCCAGATGATCGGAGGTAATGTTCGGACCGCCGGTTTGTTGCAGATTGAGGTAATCGAATCCATTGCCGCCATCAAAAGTGATTCCGTCCGCCACGCTGATCAAGCCATTCGAGCTGTCGACGGTCAGACTATCGTTTCCTGCGAGACCAAAAACATTGATCTGCGAAATCGAGGCGAGCGTGTATTGAGTTGTGCTCGCATTCAGAGTTACATCCAATTTCGTCGGATCGCCGGAATTGCGCTTGAGAACAATCGTGTCGTTCTCGCCGACGTAGTCTTGATCGCCGAAAATATTCAAGACCGTCAGCAGACGACGATCTTCCAGGCGCTCAATTAGACCGGAGAAGGAACGCGCGCCGGATCGCGATTTCCAGGATTGTTTCTCGCGGAGGGCCCGGCTGTTTTTGCGCCCCAGACGATTGCGGAACCAGTTGCGTCGCATCGGTGTAGCCTCTTGTTGCGGACGATATCAGTGCAGACGATGTCCACGGCGCCTCTCCTTCTCCGTTCAACTGGTGTTCCGCCAGCGCGCAGCCCGGTTGCGTCTTCAATGGAATTAGCCGCTAGAATAGGCAGCGGAAATAGGGAAGTCAACGAAATCGTCATATCTTTCCCAAGGAGCCATTCGGGGGATGTCCACCGCGACGACGCACCGGCGCCGGTCTTGGCGCGTATAGATGGAGACAATTCCGTGCGCTCGTTGACACGCTGGAAAGCGCTCTAAAGCACGGCGCAAAACAGCTTTGCAGCGGCGCAAGAAGCGCGCCGGGGCTTGCCAAGCTGAACGAAACCTTAGGCCGCGGTTAGTTCACCTGCTCACCGGTGACCTGGTTGTTGATCGTGTCTTTGGGCGAGCCGAGCTTGGCGAAGAACCATTCCAGGCCGGTGCCGCCATTGAGCTTGTTGACCGAGGTATCGTTCTTCACGGTGGTGGAATTGAGCGCGGGAATGCCCGAAACACCGGCCTTCAAGTCGGCGACGCGTGTGTTGTAATCCAAATCAGCGCGCGACCAGTAGGTGAGCAGGTTATCGATGGTTGTGACGTTGGATTCGAACGTGGTGGTGCCGGCGAACATGATGCTTTCCCCGGCGCCGCCGTTGATGGTGTCGGCGCCTAAGCCGCCGAAGAGCAAGTTGCGGCCGTTGCCGGCGGTGAGCGTGTCGTTGCCGCCGCCGCCGATCAGTGCATTGTTGTTGTCGTCGCCGGAGAGGGTATCGGCGGCGCTGCCGCCGCGCACCACACGGATACCACTCACGCCGCCGCCGATGTTGGTGGCGGTTCCGGCGGCAAGATCCACTTTCACCGAGGTGGTGTAGGCAGCGTAGTTGAGCATGTTGATGCCCGCGCCGCCATCGATGTGGCCCGTGACGCCCTTGGCTCTTGCGAACACGAAGTTGTCGTTCTGATCGCCGCCGGTGAGATTTTCCATTCCGGCGAACGCAGTACCGTTCAGCTTGCCAGCGTTGGTCGCGGTGATATTCCAAGTGTTTGCCTGGTCCGTCGCCACTAAGGTGTCGCTCCCGGCGCCACCGCCGATTTTCCCGCTGATACTGCCGCCCGTGTTCATGTGGAACACGTCGGTCGAGCTGCCGCCGGTCAGATTTTCGATGCCGTCGAACGGATTGCCGTTGAGCGTGCCGGAATTGGCGCCGGTGATTTCCCAAAAGTTCGCCTCGTTGGCGGCGACCAAAGTATCGTTGCCGGCCATGCCGTTAACATAAATGTGCCCGGTCGGATTGAACGTTCCCAACGAAGTTGTTTTGCTGCCGGTCTTGATTTTCACGGAGACGCCGCCGCCGCTGGCCGACGCAAGTGTAATGATGTCGTTGCCGGAGGTGCCACCGATGAACAAGGCCGTCAGAGCCGGATTGCTTGGATCGGCTTCAAGCACTGCGCTGACGATGCGTTCGACCAACGTGGCCGACACGCTGCCGACGCTTGGAGCGACTGCGTTGTAGGTGGCGGTAATGTTGTGATTGCCCGCCGCAAGGTTGGAGATCGTGAGCGAAGCCACGCCGCCGGAAACGGTGACAGTCGAAAGAACCTTCGTGCCGTCTTTGAACGTGACGGTGCCCGAGGGAACCGGATTGCTCGAATCGACCGCGCTGACCGTGGCAGTGAAGGTGACCGCTTGTCCGGGCACGACCGACGTGTTCGATGCAGCCAGCACCGTGGTGGTGAGGGATCGAATCGAGATGTTGGTGGTGGCCTGTGCGCCGGCGGGCGTGAGTTGCACGTTGCCGGAATTGTCGGTAGCCACGCTGAAGAAGCTGTAGTTGTGACCGTTTTGGCCGGTGAACACGGCGGATGTGCTGGTGGTGGCCGATTGCCAAAGGGTGTAGGCCCCGCCGTTGTCGGAGACGTAGATGTCGTAGCCGGCGATGCCGTTTCCATCGCTGCCGCTCCAACTGACGTTAAACGACAATGACGACTGGGTGGCGGCCAAAGCGTTGACGGAGCTGGTCGGAGCGACGTCGTCGGTTGCAGCACCCGGAGTGGCGGGAACCAGCGGCGGATCGAAATTGCCGACGATCGGCGTGGCAAACTCGTCGAGGAAATTCGAGTACAGGTCGTTGCCAAGCGGCGTGGGAGTGAACGCGTGGTTCAACAAGTTGAACGCCGCGGTGGGATCGACCAGCCCGGTGTTGCGCGGCATCGCGGTGGAAGGATCGAAGTCGTGCGAGATGAGGAAGAACGTTTCGGCGATATCGGCGGTGGTCGAGCCGGCGCGGCCGGGAACCCACAAGCCGATGTCGGTGATGCCGTCGGCGTCCATGTCGGCAGCCAGCGGCACTTCGCCGACGCCGGGGAAGCCGAAATTGATGATGGCATCGACAGCTCCGGTGTATTGGGCCGGAATGCCCGAGTTGCCGCCGGTGCCCGGAATGCCGAAGTTGAATTGGAACACGTCGGTTTGCCAGGTGGCCAGATCGATGGTGCCGTCGCCGTTGAAGTCGCCGACGATCGGGAAGCCGCGCAGCGCGGAGGTGATGACCGTGTCGCCGGCATCGATGACGAAGTTGTGATTGGTGTCGAGGAAGAAGTGGGTTTGGTCCCACAGGCCGATTTCATCGCCGTTGGCCGCGTTGCCGTCGAAGTTTCCGGCAAACGCGATGCCGCTGCCTTTGAACACCACTGGGGCGCCGTTTTGGTCGAACATGGTGAAGCCGGTGGCTTGCAGCGAAAGCAGATCGGCAGTGCCATTGTCGTCGGTGTCCAGCAGCCAACGGAAGCCGATGCCGGTGGGATCGGTGCCGTACAGTCCGAGCTTGGAGAAGCCGTCGGCCACGCCGCGAGCGTCGGCGAAGTTACCGGCAAACACGCTGTCGTGCACCCCTAATTGCGCGCGGTTCACCAGCGTGGGATCAAGCTGCATGGTGAAGATCAGATCGCGATTGGTGAAATCGAGGTTTTGCGGATCGTAGATGCTGTTGCCGTTGATGTCGATGTACACGCGCGCCGCGGCGAAGTCGCCGAGCTCCGGCCGTGTATCGACAGTGAAGCGGGCCACGAAGTCGCCGCCGGAATGGCCGTCGCCGCTGGGGAAGAACGGTCCATTGTTGGGCTCGGAAGCATTGCTTTCGCCGTCCAGGCGGTTTTGCGCCGGATCACGCAGGCTGTCGTTGATGGTGAGCGTGAAGCGATCATCCGGCAGCGGCTGCTCGAAGATGATCTGAATTTCGCCCGTCGGAACCGCGTTGAGCGAAACCGGATCGTTGTGAATGCGGACTTCCTTGATGGCCACGATGCCATTGGCATCGCCGACCACGGAAAACAGGCCGCGGGCCTCGTCGGCAGTGAGCATGTAGTCGATTGCCGGATAGAGGAAGCCTGGGAAACGGGCCGGCAGATCTTTGAAATTGATCGTGATGGCGTTCACTAGCGGCGTGGGGCCCTGCGGAGCGTTGCCCGGCTTGAGGCCGAACAGGTTGTAGTTCAGATTTTCGCCGTCGGTGCCGTTGAGCGGTGTGTTCGGATCGGAAATCCGCACGTCGGTGACTTGCGGGCCTTCCAAATCCACCGCGCTCACGCCGGGCAGGCCGGTGATCAAGGCGGCAATATTATCGAAGTCGTAGGTGTTGATCGAATCCGACGTGTGGCCGTGCACGCGCACGTAGATCGTATTGAAATTCGCAAAGGCCGGATCGTTGGTGGCGGCAAAGATCGCGACCTTGCCGTCGCCTTGCGGGGTGACGACGCCGCTGGCAATCAGCGCGCCGTTGGCGTCGTAAATGTCCAGATCCAAATCGCCCGTACCGGGCAGGCCCGGACGGAGGTTGAGCAGCGTGGCGATTTTGCTGAACACGATTTTGACTTGGAACGTGCCCGTGGCTTGCGGACGGAACACGTACCAGTCGTCGTCGCCGGGAACTTGGAACGGCGAGGTGATGCCGCCCGGATCGATGTTCGGGCTGGTGGGATTGGCGCCGATTCGCTGCAATTCGGCCGCGTTGGGAAGCGTGTCGTTGTATTCGTACGGATCGGTGTGAAAGACTTTGATGCGGCCGTTCTTGTCAGTGCCCGTGCCGCCGGTGATGGGATCGACCGGCGTGATATCGATCCGTTCGACGTTCTTGTAGTTAACCGGCGCAAACAGGCCGACTGTGACCGAGCCGCTGTGCGCGTCGTTCGACTGGCGCAGCAGAACCAGATCGCCGATGCCGTCGTCGTTGACGACCAGGCGGTCGCTGGCGTTCGGATCGCCGCCGTCGACGTCGAACCGCAATGCGGCGCCGGGGGTGGTGGTTTCCAATGCGTCGGCCACGCTGACCCGGATCAAGTCGTCGCCGCCCAGGGCCGAGATGGCGGCGTCTTCAATCGAGCTGAAGATGAAACCGAGGGTGAACGCATTTTGGTTGTAGTTCATATGCGTGGCGTCGGTTTGCACCGCGTTAATCGTGTCGCTGCCATTGGTGGCGATCAGGCCGAGCGTGTCGAAGCCGCCGCTGCCGCCGTTGACGGTGATCGAAGCGCCCAAGTTGCTATAAGTGAACTGCGGACTAGTGGCGACGACCGGGCCGGTGGTGGTGGCGATGAAGCTGCCGGCGGTTTGCGAACTGGGCGTGAAGTTGATGGTGTCGTCGCCAGCGGTGCCGTTAACCGTTAACGTATTTGAGCTGAGGTTGAGATTGGCTTGTTCGACGCCAATGAGCGTGACAGTGCCGCCGTAGCCGGTAATGGTGCTGTCGGGATTGGCCGCGTTATCGCCTAAGTTGACCGTCACGGGCCCGCTGGCGCCGCTGAGATTCATAACGTCGCTGGCCGATGGATTTCCGCCGTCGAGCGTCAGGGTTGTATAGGGGAGAGGTCCAGTGATGTTGAAGCGATCGTCGCCGTCCAAACCAAGCAGATCCAAATTCGCGATTGAAGTGGTGTTGATAACCACGGTTTCGAAAATGGTGCCGATCGGCTTGAAGAGTTGCACCGACCCGTTGCCTGTGCCCAGCACTTTGAAAATATCGGTGGCGGAAGTTCCCTGGACGGTGAGTACGTCGTGTCGACCTGCGTCGGTGCCGGTAAACGAGACGGAGCCGCTGGCGCCAAGCCATGGAAGATAAACGGCATCAGTGAAGCGCCGCCGCTGAGCCTTCGCCCGGCAATCGAGCCGTCATCGGCGGTGGTTCCGGGAATGTACGTCAGATCGCTGCCGTTGCCACCGTTGGGCGGCGAAACGTAGGTCAGATCATCGCCGCCGCCGTCGCCTTGATAAATGAAATGTTCGGCGCCGCCGGGGGAGGAAACGTAGGCATCGACATTGAACGGCGGGCCGATTGAAATCGTAAACGGCGTGATCGAAATCGTAGACGTGTTCGTGCTATCCGTGATAAGCGCCGTGTCGAGTCCGCCAGGATTCGTGCCGGTCAGCGTCACGCCTGCGGGCAAGGTGACACTGGCAAATGCGGCTGGTGCTGGCGCGAATGAAACAGATTGCGTACCCGGTGTTTCCAATTCGACCACGTCGCCTTGATCGCCGGTGGGAGCTTCGGGCGTGCCGCCGGCAACGTAAATCTGCACGTTCCACACGGCATTGTTCGGCGCGGGCTCGCGGACCACGATGTCGTCGTCGCCGGCCATCGCGTCGACAAACAGCACCGGCACGTCGATGTACAAATCGTCGGGGCCATCGTTCACGCTGACGGTGAAATCTTGCACTCCGTCGGCGGCCGGATCGTAGCTCGAATCGCGGGCAATGATGGTGATGTCGTCGTCCCAGTTGGTGCCTTGCACCAAAGCCGGCGTGCTGCCGCCGCCGCCACCGCCGCCTCCGATGATCACGCGGCGCTCGATGTGGTCCCAACTGACGCGCTGAGTGCCCAAATTGTTCAGACCGCCCTCGTCGCTTTCCGGGCCTTTTTGGACGGAGAAGAAACTGGTGGGATGCAGCTTGATGGTATCGCCGGGGGTAGTTCCGATGGGATCGCCGCCATCGACGAATATAGCCGTGGTGCTGGAAGGCTTGACGTCGATGGTGTCGTTGCCGGCCAGCGCGTTGACTTCCAAGAAGGCGAGGCTGGAATTGTAGTTGACCACTTCCAGCGAGTTCACCGACACTGCGTTGGCCGTGGAATTGTTGGCATCGATGGAATCGGCACCTTGGGTGCCGTTAACGATCAACTGATCGCTGCCGCCTAGCAGATCGACGTTGAACGTGCCGATGTTCGCGCCATTAATTACTGGCGTGGAACCGAAGCTCGGCGCACTGCTATTGAGCTGAGCAGTAGCCGCGTTGGCGCCTGTTGGCGTGACGGTCATCACGTCGTTGCCGGCGGTGCCGCGAACGGTGAAGTTGTGACTGCTGGCGTCCACATTCAGCACTTCAATACCGGTGAAATTAACGGCGTTAAAGGTGGCTTCCTGCACGGTGGCAGCACCAAGGTCGGCAGTAATCAGATTCGCGGTCGTGCCCGAGGCGACGAACACAAGCACATCGCTGGCCGAGGGATCGCCGCCATCGACAAAGATGCCGTCGAACGGGTGGCTGGCCGGGATGGTGAACGTGTCGTCGCCCGCCAAACCTTCCAAGTTCAATACGGCAACGCCGGGGGTGTGAACCTCGACCAGTGTCTGAATTGGGTTAACCGCACCGGCGGTTGAAAGGTCCACATCGCCTGAGGAGTCGACCGCAAAAATATTCGACCCGGCGGTACCGTTGATCGTGAGAACGTCTTCGCGCGGAGTGTTGCCGTCATTATCAATCGTCAAGCTGCCGTTGGCGCCAAGCCAATGAACGCGATGGAGAGCAGTGGGCCTCCGCCTGCGGCGAGTGACCGGCGGATATCGACTTGTGCCTGATCTACTAGCGCGCCGGGGGTGACGTTGACAACATCGATTCCCGACGGGGTAGTGATGGTCAGATCGTCATCGCCGCCTTGGCCGTTGTAGATCAGGTGTTCGGTAGTGGTGACGATGATGGGCACGGGGCCGGCACCCGTTACGGTTGCGCCATCGATGGAGAGCGAATCGATGTTAACGCTGTCGTCGCCGTCGGTGCCATTGACGATCACGGTGTCGCTGGCGGTCGGATCGCCGCCGCCGATCGTGATGCCGGTCAAGCCCGTCGGCGTGTCCTGATTATTCAAATTAATGATGTCGTCGCCGGCAAACCCATTGATCGTCAGGTTCGTCTTGTTGATGAAAAAATACGCCGTCAGATCGTCGATGGTGACCTCGCCGCCCTGATTGTTGAATCCGCCTGACGTGTAATTGATCGAGTTGTTTGCGTCCGTGGCGTCCACTACTGCAGCGCTTGAAGTGACATCGTCAATCACAGAGTCAGTATTTACGAAGTGGATGGTCTGGTTAACGCTGGGGTATACGATCACGATGTTGCCCGAGCCAGGTGTCGGTCCGGCTTGATAACTGCTTACGCTAGCCGAACCGCCGGTCACGAACAGCGCACCGCCGGCGGCGCCGCCGTCAAAGTAGATGGCGTTTTCCACCGGGCCGCCGGTGCCGCCGGCGTCGACAGTTAATCTGTCGGCTCCGCCGAGCGTGTTAACTTGAATCGACGGGAGCCCGGCACTGTCGAGCTGCGTGATGCTAGTGCTGTGGACGTTGTCGGTAATCTGGACCTGGCCGGCTGCGGGCTTGGAAATGGTGTAACTGTCGTCGGCGTTGCTGCCTTCAGCGATCAGCGTGTCCTGGGTGTCCAGTTCGGTGGTGATAGTCGAAGCGCCCTGGAGACTGGCAGTCGCGAACGTCACGACGTTGGTGCCAATGCTGGATGCGTACGTGAAACCATTGATATGGGCGAACTGAATGCGCGTGGCAATATCACTGGCGTTCAGCTCATCGGTGTCTAATGGGCTGGCGTTTTGCACGTGGACCGTGTTATCGCCGTTGCCTGCCTCCACGCGTAAATTATCGTTGGCGTCGACGCCGATAAAGTTCACCAGCTGGGTGCCGGAGATATTGACGTCGACCGCGTGGCCGCCGCCTGTATCGGTCAAGGTAGCGACAGTGACTAACGGATTAGCATTTTCCGGAGCAACTTTCGCATTGAACGCGAACGTTTGCAGATTGAGAACCAGATTATCGGCGCCCGGGCCGAGGTTGGTATTGATGGCGAGGATGTCGTTGAACGCGGCGTTCTGAACGCCGGGAGCGGGATCGAGATCGTTCGTAAACGGAGCGCCATTGAGGCTGTACTCGAGATCTTGCGTGCCGGTGTTGAACCGCAGCACGATCTGGTTATTCACCGGTGCGGTGGCGTTGTCGGTGAACGTCACCAAGTAGTTGGGCGCCGAGCCGGTGCGCGAAACCGAAACCGACAGCAGGCGCCGGTCTTCGAGGGATTCGATGGCGCCAAAGAAAGAGCGTTCGACCGATCGCGGCTTCCAAGAATTGCGGCGGCGAGAAGCCTTGGAATTGTTACGCCCCAATTGATTGCGGAACCAGTTGCGTGGCATGGTGCAGCCTCTCGAAGTCAAGCGGTGTCAATCAAGATGATGCCGAACTACCGTCCCGGATGCATGCTCTGGCAGTCTCAGCACAAAATGCAAGTAGAACCCAGAATAGTTAAGGGGGCGGGCAGGGTCAACGAAATTGCCTATTTCCAGGCACATTGCCCCGTCTGGAAGAGATTGCCCGTCCACTCCCGCCGTCGGTGGGGTTGGTGCCTTGCTGCGCCCGCCAGCCACAGCGCAAAAGAAAACCGGCCTCACGTTTCAAGAACGCGAGGCCGGTTGGAAATTAATGGAGGATTAGGAGCGGTTTCGATTCGCAGACTAGAACCGCACTTCGGCGTGGGCGGCAAGGCCGGTGAAGGCGATGGTATGGCCGACGTTGGTGAAGTCTTGATTCTGCACAGCGCGAATCCACTCTCCAGTGTCGACGGCGTTGAACCAGAACGACGTGAGGTAGCCGGCGCTTAGGCGGCAGCAGCCGCTGCAATTGACCCACTGAAGGCCGGCTTCGTACTCAAGAATCGGCATCACGCGGCTATCGGTCCAATGCGAAAAAGCTTCGTCGGTATCGGTGGTCACGTTGTGTTGCAGGTAGCGGCTGTTGAACTGGCCGAAGACGACATTGATAAAGCTCTTTCCGTACAGGGCAAAACGCGAATTGTGCAAGCGCCAGGCGCCGTCGAAACCAGTGCGCAAACCGCCGCCGTCGAAACCGATGGTGGTCGTGGTCAGCTCTTCGCCGGTGGCGCCGGCGAATTCGCCGAGTTGCGAGAAACCCTGGTCGAGATGCGCGTAGCGTGCACCGATCGCGAAATTCAACGCGGCGACGTCCGATCCACTCAGCAGCACGGCGTATTCCACGTCGGCCAGGCGGAAGCGGATGTCATAGTGCGCCACGAGGAAATCGAAGGTGTCAGCCGCGGTAATCGTGTTCGGAAACAGCACCAGCGAAGCGGTCGTGCCGCCGACGCCCGGTGGAGCATCAATGCGGTTGTCGGTGGCTGTGTCGTACTGCGTGTAAGCGGCGCGAACGCCGGAGCAACAATCGCAGGAAAGTTCGCCGCCGATGCGGAAGCCCGAAGACCATTCCGGCTGCAGCGTGCCGACTTCGCCGGCCGGCGCGGTGCCTAGTCCGCCGACGCCGTTTTGCTGAATGCCGTGCGCCATGTCGATATCGAAGGCGCGCAGATAAAGGTATTCGCCATACACATTGCACTTGTGCTCAAACGGGTTGACGCACGGCACTGCACACGGAACGCACTGTGGGCAGGTGCCCGGAGGACAGCCGCCGGCGCAGGCCGAGGGCTGCTGAGCAATCGTGGGTTGGCTGACAACGCCCGCAGGATGCGGAGCGTTGGCAGACGTTGTTAAGTAGGCGACGGGTGCAAACAAGCCGACCTGGGTGTTGGCCGGAGCCGAGATCGGCGCGGACGTTGCGGCCACGCCTTGATCGGAATTAACCGTTTGGGCAAAAGGGTCGTAGCTTTCCTGGCGCGCCAGCGGCGGAGGCGCTAACGATTCTTCGCCGTATGTCGGCAGCGCCATCGTCGAGACGACCGCCAAAGCGATCAATACACGTCCCCAGGACCCCATAGTTGCCTCCTTGCAATCGGCAGCCCACGTACTAGCTGCATATCCCTACAGCTCTGAAAAATCGTATCGTCAGATTTCTAGAGCCTCTTCAGAACGGTCCGCGTTGTCGGCAAACTTCACCCGGTTTACCACGACGAAAGATCATCAGATGGACGATCGTCAACGAACACGACGAGATCCACGGGTTTCGTCAATTGCGGCCGTGCGCTAGCAGTGCTACCGGAAAGCTACGCAGCAGGTCGGCGAGCTTTTGGCGACCTTCAGTCACGCAAGCGTCTGTCAATATATTGTGCCACTGTCCGGCAGGTAGCACGAGCGACGTGTCTTCCCAATTGCCCGCCAAGCTCATCACCAGACGTGGTACGACGATCAGGGCTTGGTCCCCACGGAGGAATGCGACGACATGCTGCGATTTGGCGCCTTCGGCCGAAAGTGGTTCGTAAGCTCCCCTGTCAAATACATGGGGGTGCATTTGACGAAACGCCAGCGTGCGCTCGATGAGCCACAATTTCGGCAATCCTTCGTCAGTTCGGGCGACTATTTGCTCGGGCATCAGGTGCTTTAGTTCCTCCAGCAGCTTGCCACGTGCCGCGAAATCGACCGGGCCGCGGTTGTCGGGATCGACCAGTCGCAGATCCCACAGTTCGGAGCCTTGATAAATGTCGGGCACGCCGGGCAGCGTGAGTTTCAAGAGGGTTTGCGCCAGCGAATTGACTCTGCCAAGCGTTACAAGATCGGCGACAAACTCGGCGACAGAATTCCGGAATTCCGCGTCGTTCATGGCCCCATCGACGAATGCCGCCACGGCTTGTTCGTAGGCTTCGTTGGGCGTGGTCCAGGAGGTGTGTTGTTTTGCCTCGCGCACCACTTTTTGCAAATATCGTTGCAGGCGCACCGTGTCGATGGGCCATGCTCCCACCAGCGTTTGATAGAACATGTATTCCAGATTCCGATCCGGCTGGAACTGCGTGCGATGGGCTTCGTTTTTCGCTGACCAGGCCCGTACTTTGGCCGCCCAGCGCTGGGGAATTTCCGACAGCAAGGCCAGCCGCATGCGCACATCTTCGCGCGCGCTTGGTGTCGTGCGTGGTGGTGCCGAGCATGGAATGCGGATGCCGCGCCAGCGTGTCCTGATTGCGCCGGTGAAATTCCTCCGGGCAAAGCGCGAAACGATTCGGCTCGCCGCCGACTTCGTTCAAAGCGATGAAGCGGTTGTAGCAATAAAAAAGCGTGTCTTCGACTCCCTTGGCCATCACGGAGCCGGTGCTTTGCTGGAAGCGCATGACCAATTCGGCTTCCATGGGGCCGCGCGTTTCCAGCAGCAAAATGCTGCGGAAGAAATCGAACAATTCCGCGTCGAGTTCGGGCCGATTGGCTTTGGCCGCTTCGACGGCCTCTTCGATGTAGCGGCGGTCCACGTCGCTGATTCGGTTTTCCTCCGCCTGGACGTAGGTGCGATAGACGTTCAGGCAGGCAATGACTTCGCGAATCATCGAGTTGATTTCGCGGCGCGTATAGTCGCGGAATCGGCGGCGGCTTTCGCAGACGTCGGCCAATAGAGCGGCCAGCCGATTGATGTCGCTGGCGAACAGATCGCGCATCACCAAATGTTTTTTGTCGCGGGCCAGCGCCACGTAGTCGGTCGATTCGCCGGTGAACTCGGCGTAGAATTCCGTGAGCGGCGCCTCTCCCTTGGGATCGACGAACAAGCGCAGGGCCACGTTCATGAAATCGTAGCCGGTCGTGCCGGCGATCGGCCAACCCGGCCGCAGCGATTCGTCGGCAGCCAGGATTTTTTCCGCCACGATCCAGGCCTGCGGCGCGGCCCCCGCCAGGCGGTCGAAATACCGCTGCGGATCGCGCAGGCCGTCGGGATGATCGATCCGCACGCCGTCCAGCACCCCGCGCTTCAGCCAAATTAGCACCAGGGCGTGTGTGTCGGCGAACACACCCTCGTCTTCGGTGCGCAGGGCGGCCAGCGTGTTGATGTCGAAAAAGCGGCGATAGTCGAGGTCCTGACTTGCGGTGCGCCAAAATGCGAGCCGGTAATTTTGTCGCTCCAACAGCGTATCCATTTGATCCGGATCGTCGTTGATTTCATCGACCACTTTATCGACCGCCTCGGCCCAATCCGCGTGATCGCGGAATTCCTGATCCAGCATGCGCCGCAGAATTTCCTTGTCGCGGTGCCGGCGATTGACGCTGCGGCGATCGATGCGATCGGCCGGCGGCAAATTGGCGGCCAGATCGGCGGCAAACGCTAACTGGTCGGAACCGGTGGCATCCGCGGCCTTGGACAAAATTTCGTCGAGCGTGCGCGGAGCCAGTGGCAGCACGCGATCGGCATAGCGCACCTGAAACGAGCCGCCGTCGCGCTCCAAGCGAATCTTCCGTTCATCGACGAGCCGCCCGTAGTGATCGCCCAAAATGGGCATCAGCACGCGATTGTGAAGCTTTCGCTCCTGCGGCGCCCAATCCACATCGAAGTACGAGGCATAGCGGCTGGACGGCCCATTCTCCAGCACGTCCCACCACCAGCGATTGCCGCTGTGGGCGATGCTCATGTGATTCGGTACGACGTCGAGCACCTGACCCAAATGATATTTCCCCAGCGTGTTGCAGAATTGCTCGTGCCCAAGCGTGCCGCCCAACTCGGCGTTCACGCTTTGATGATCGAGCACGTCGTAGCCATGGGTGCTGCCCGGGGCGGCTTGCAAATAGGGGGAGCAGTACACATGGCTGATTCCCAGCGCCTGCAGGTAACCGGCGATCTCGGCGGCTTCGAGAAAGCCGAAGCCGGGCTTCAATTGCAAGCGATAAGTGCAGTGCGGCAAGTGGGTCGAAGCGTCGTTCATGCAGGGAATTCTTCTTTCACCCGGCAATCCGATTCATAGCTTGATCGCCAGCAAGTACGCCACGGCCGCCAGCGGGATTTCCACCCACTCGGGCCGATTATTCAATTCGTAGCCGACCTCGTAGATCGCTTTTTGGAGCAGATAGAAGTTCAACAGCAAGTCGCGGTCTTCGTGGGCGGTCGGGAAAAAATCGACGTTGCCGACCGCCGCCTGGTAATCGCGCAGGAAGGCGCCCATGGTCGAAGTGGCCCAAAACGTTCCGGCGCTTTTCAACGGCTCGGTGTTGTCCGCAGTTTGCAGTCCGGTGGCGGCTAGCTGATTGAATCCCTGCGCGGCGGCGTAGTGGAACGAGCGAATCATGCCTGCCACGTCCGACAGCGGCGAGCCTTTGATCCGCCGTTCGGAAAGCGAGCGAGCCGGTTCGCCTTCGAAATCGATGATCATGAAGTCTTTGCCGGTGTACAACACCTGGCCCAGGTGATAATCGCCGTGGCAGCGAATTCGAGTGGCGCTGATCTTCCGCGAGACAATCGTTCGCAGTCGTTCGAGCAGTTGTTTTTCGTTTTCCAGCACCGCGCGGCCGAGTTGCTGGGCGCGGGGGGATAGATGATCCAGCCGCTTGCGCAGCCGCTGCAGATTTTGCACAGTAAGTTTGCGCACCGACTGATACAACGACCGCTGATAGTGCTGTGAAAACGGCTCGGGGGCGAAGGCGTCGGCCTTGCGATCGGACGCCAATGCGATGTGCATTTCCGCGGTGCGGCGGCCCAGTAGGCCCGCGGCGGTGAGAAATCCGCTGGCGAATTCCTTGACCTGCGGCGCGGGCGGCGTTTCGACAAACTCCCACAGCGACTTGCCGGCCGCCAGGTCCACGCTGGGCCAGTTCCCAATTGGCTGGGTCAAAACCTGCTCGAAATAGCGGCCGATGTTGTCCAGCGCGAAATGCCAGGCGGTTTCTGCTTGCGGAATCAGCGCGTTGGCCACGGCAAACGTGAGCGGCTCGCGGCCATTAACACGATATTCGATCGCGCCCAAAAGCGGCGGCGTGGCAGTGAAGGTGGCCTGCTCGGTGAGAAAGCGGCCGATCTCCAATTCCGGGTTCACCCCCTGCTCCACGCGGCGGAACAATTTCACAATCGCTTTGTCGCCGTAGATGATCGAGGTGTTGCTTTGCTCGCCTTTGACGGAGGAGGCGGTGAGCGAGTTGTTCTTGTCGGCCAATAACTGCCGCAGGGCGGGCGTTTGCGTCACGACCAATTCACCCTTCAAGCCCTTGGCGCGGCGTCGCCGCACCAGTGCATCCAACAAGATGCTGGCGAAAGCCGCATCCCCGGTGGCGTCGACAATCACTCCGGACTGCTTGGCGTCGCGCAGGCTGATGCGCGCCACGACGGCGGACGATGTCTCAGCCGCCAGCCGTTCGCCTTCCTCTCCCGTGACATAGGTTAGCGGAAGCAAGTAAGTTTCCGCCTCGCCTTCCACGTATTCCACCTGAGCCAGCGCCAGATATTTCACCGGCTCGTCCGAATTGGCCAGCGAAACCGCGTCGGTGATAATGACATTTTGAATCGACCGGGCTTTGCCGCCAAACCAGCGGCGCGTTGGCAGCCAGTTGCGCAGGGCCATCTCGAGCTGGTTCTTGGGCCGCCCTTCAAATACTTCTTCCCATTCGGAATGTGCATTGATGTGTGCGTATTTATCGTCCGCTTTGCCGTCGGCGGATATTTTTTGCACCGGCGGTTCCAGCGCGAACCAATAAAAAGAATGCGGACCCATCGTCAGCAGATACGTGAGTTTGCCGATCCGGGGGAAATGCGTGCGGCCGAACAGTTCCACCGGCACCCAGCCTTCGTATGCCGACAGGTCGAGTTCGACATATTGCGAAAATCGCGACAGGTTGGCCACCACCAGCACGCGATCTTCTTCAAGCTGGCGAATGAACGCCACCACTTTGGCATTTTCCGGCAAGAGCAGCTCCAACGATCCGCGGCCAAACGCCGGATGCTGATGCCGGATGGCGATCAGCCGCTTGATCCACCACCATTGCGATTGTGGATTGTTGCGCTGGTTTTCGACATTGACAGTCTCGTACAAATACTCGGGATCGATCACCACCGGCATGTACAGCCGCTGGGGATTGCAGCTTGAGAAACCGGCGTTGCGGTCGGCGCTCCACTGCATGGGAGTGCGGACGCCGTTGCGATCTCCCAGATAAATATTGTCGCCCATGCCGATTTCGTCGCCGTAGTAAATCACCGGCGTGCCCGGCAGCGAGAACAACAGCCCGTGCAACAATTCGATCGTGCGACGATTGTTGTTCAACAAAGGCGCCAATCGGCGGCGAATTCCCAAGTTGATTCGCGCCTGCGGGTCATGGGCATACACGCGATACATGTAATCGCGCTCTTCGTCGGTGACCATTTCCAGCGTCAGCTCGTCGTGGTTTCGCAGGAACACGACCCATTGGCAATTCGGCGGAATGGCCGGCGTCTGCTGCAAAATGTCGATGATGGGAAAGCGATCTTCCAAATGCTTGGCCATGAACAGCCGCGGCATGACCGGGAAGTTGAACGCCGTGTGGCATTCGTCGCCGTCGCCGAAGTAGGCGATGGCGTCTTCCGGCCATTGATTGGCCTCGGCCAGCAGCATGCGGTCGGAAAAGTTGTCGTCGACAAAGCGCCGCAGTTCCTTGAGAAAGGCATGCGTCTCCGGCAGGTTTTCGCAAGTGGTCCCTTCGCGCTCGAACAGATACGGCACGGCGTCCAGCCGCATTCCATCGACCCCCATCCGCAGCCAGAACGAAACGGTTTCCAACAATTCGCGGCGCACCTGCGGATTGTCGAAGTTCAAATCGGGCTGGTGCGAATAAAACCGATGCCAGTAATACGCCTTCGCCACCGGGTCCCACGACCAATTCGACGGCTCGAAATCCTTGAAGATGATCCGCGTGTCTTTGTACTTCTCTGGCGTGTCGCTCCACACGTAAAAATCGCGATACGGCGAGCCCGGCTTGGCGCGCGCGCGCGCTGGAACCAGGGATGCTGATCGGACGTGTGGTTCAGCACCAATTCGGTGATCACGCGCAGGCCGCGCAAATGCGCTTCGCGCAGGAAGACTTTGAAATCGCGGAGCGTGCCGTAGGCCGGATGCACGTTGGTGTAATTCGCGATGTCGTATCCGTCGTCCTTGAGCGGCGACGGATAGAATGGCAGCAACCACAAGGCGGTCACGCCCAGATCTTGCAGATAATCGAGCTTGCTGGTGAGGCCTAGAAAATCGCCCACGCCGTCTCCCGTGCTGTCGCAAAATGCGCGCACGTGGAGCTGATAGATCACCACGTCCTTATACCACGTCGGATTGCTCTCGGCCGCGACAAGTCGCGCAGGTTCGGCAGCTTCAGGGGGTGACGTGGAAATAATGTCGATAGCCATATCCAATGGACCCAAAACATCTTGGGCGACTTATTATAGGGCTCGCGCAAATCAACAGCGATGCCCATGCCATTTATGCCGGGAAACTTCGCCCCGCAGCCCGCCGGCATCGGGCGCCGGAAAAATGGTCGCCGACGGGCCAGCGCGATCTGCGGCGGGCCATTCGCGCCCGAAAATCGGCTACTTAAGAATAAGTCTAACGGCTGGCTTTGCCTGCGAAATTGGAGTGCATTTTTCACGCCTGCGCCCCCTTTTTCGGGGCGATAGGATTTGCGATTACCGCTTTTTCACGTCGCCCGCTCGCATTCGCACGCTCCTGAATTCCGCCTCAAGGCGATCGAGTTCCTTCTCGGACAACTCTTCCAAATCGACCAACCCCGTTCGCGCCGCAGTTAATGCCCGCAATAATTCATCGAGCTTCAAGTGCAGGGCGCGGGCGTCGCGGTTTTGGGTGTTTTGGATCAAAAAGACCATCAGAAATGTGACGATGGTGGTGCCGGTATTGATCACGAGCTGCCAGGTATCGGAGAATCCAAAGACGGGTCCGGTGATCGCCCAGACCAGGATCACTGTCAAGGCGACAACGAAAGCCCAAGCCGACCCCATCGCCCGTGACGTGGCGTTTGCGAGAATGTGGAAGACGTCGCCGATCGAATGCTTGACCTCTTCGTCGTTTTGAGTGGCCTTCTTCCGTTTAGTAGCTTTGTGGTCTGACATAATGCCTCGCGGTTTTGCCAAGATTGTTCAGATTAAACTTGCACATTTAATGCCGAAAGCGGGACATTCTGAGTGTCTTGGTATCTGATTCGCACCTTCAGCGGACGAATTCCACATGCTTCAAACTCGCGAAAAATCGGTTGCCAGGCGACTTCCCATCGGGGCGGAGGTTGCCGCCGACGGCGCGGTTCATTTTCGAGTGTGGGCGCCTAAGCGACGGCGTGTTGAATTGGTGCTGGCCCAGGAACCCGGCCAGCCTGAAGTCCTGCCCATCGCATTGAAGCCGGAAGGCGACGGATACTTTTCGGTGCGGTGCGACCCGCGCATGCCGGCATGCGATACGGTTTCCGTCTGGATCGGGGGCAGAAGATTTTTCCCGATCCCGCCTCGCGATTTCAACCGGAAGGTCCTGCCGGCTGGTCGCAAATTGTCGATCCTTCAAGCTTCCCTTGGACCGATAGCTCGTGGCGGGGCATCGGGTTGGCAGGCCAGGTGCTTTACGAAATGCACATCGGCACGTTCACGCCCGAAGGCACGTTTGCCGCCGCGGCGCGAGAACTGCCTGAACTGAAGCGCATCGGCATCACCACGATTGAAGTGCTGCCCGTGGCCGATTTTCCCGGACGCTTCGGCTGGGGCTACGACGGCGTGAGCATGTTTGCACCGACGCGGCTCTACGGACAGCCTGATGATTTTCGCCGCTTCGTCGATCAGGCGCACGCCATCGGCCTGGGCGTGATTCTCGACGTGGTCTACAACCATTTCGGTAACATCGACAACTATCTAGGCGAGTACTGCGACAATTTCAGGTCGCAGAAGTATAAGAACGAATGGGCCGACGCGATCAACTTCGACGACCCGAATTCCCGGCCGGTGCGAGAATTCTTCACCACCAACGCGCGCTCTTGGATCGAGGAGTTTCATCTCGACGGCTTCCGCTTCGATGCCATCCACACGATTCATGATGAGTCGCAACAGCATATTTTGGCGGAAGTGAATCAAGCGGCGCGGAAGGCCGCCGCCCCGCGGACGATCATCACCATCGCCGAAGACGAACAGGAAAATGTGCGCGACGTGCGGGCGGTCGATCAGGGGGGGCTGGGGTTTGACGCCCTCTGGGACGACGATTTTCATCACAGGCGCAAGTGAAGCTGACGGGGGAAAATCCGGGATACTTTTCCGATTTCACCGGCCAACTCGATGAATTGGCCCGAACGATCAAAGAAGGCCTGGTGTTCCAAGGCCAGCAATCGAAGTGGGCGAAGAAGACGCGCGGCGCGCCGACCAAAGGCGTTCCCGCCGCCGCGTTCGTCAGCTTCCTGCAGAATCATGATCAGGTGTCGAACTCGCCGACGGCAGAGCGGATTCATCAACTGACGAGTCCGGGCAAATATCGGGCGATGACCACGCTATGGCTGCTCTTGCCGCACACACCGATGTTTTTCCAGGGGCAGGAATTTGCTGCCTCGAGCCCGTTTTTGTTTTTCGCGGATTACAGCGGCGACTTTGCCGAAGCGGTGGCGCGCGGGCGAGCGCAGTTCTTGTCGCAATTTCCCGCCGCGGCCACGCCCGAGGGACGCAAGCGGCTGGCGCGCCCGCACGACCCGGATACCTTCCGCCGCTGCAAGCTCGATTTATCGCAGCGGCAAAAGCATCGAGCGATTTACGATTTGCACATCGACCTGTTGAAGCTGCGCCACGAAGACCCGGTATTCCACCAGCAACGGATCGATCGCCTCGACACCGCCGTGCTGACCGCCGATTGCCTGGCCGTGCGATTCTTCGACGACGACGGGCAAGATCGACTGTTGCTGATGAACTTAGGCGGGAATTTGCGGTTGGATCCCCTGCCCCATCCGCTACTCACGCCGCCGGATGGTAAGAATTGGCAACTGTTGTTCAACAGCAATGACGCGCGCTACGGCGGGCCGGATGCATCATTCGATCTAACGGCCGGCGCTCTGGCCATTCCCGACGAAACGACCCTCGTCCTAAAGGCCGAATGAAATCTACTGCTGGTCCGGAATCGAGAACCAGATGCCGCGCGACCAAGCGCCGCAACCGGAAAGGATCGAGCGACGGTCGGCGCGGAAAGTGTATTCTTGGGGTCTTAACTTGCGCTGGTCTTCGGAAAGCGATTCGTTTTCGATCATCGTGCGCCATTGCAGCGCCGGGCTGGTGCACCAAATGCAAGGTTTGCCGAATTTGATTTCCGAAGAGTAGGATCGACGGTATTCGTCGTGCACCATGTAAAGTTGAGCAGTGCCTTCCGGCGCAGGGATTCCTTTGGGAAAGTAAACAAACGGCTTGCCGGAATAGGGATCGTCCGGCACTTTGTCGAGATATGCTCTGGCGAGTTGTTGCAACGATTCAGGAAGCGCGCCGTGTTCCAGGCGATAGGCCTCCAGCGCGAGAATGATGATGGTTGCGCGGCGGTCGGCCTCGAACCAAGCGAGCGATTTGGCGATGACTTCGCCATGTTCCCCAATGCCATTTGCCTGCGGTAGCGTGGAGTTGAACCAGCCAACCTTCTGCATCAACGCCTCATCCGCTGGCCAGTGCCAGGTCCGTAGCCATTCCGGGAAAATGTATTGGACGGCAAGAAAATCGTAGGCCGTGGGATCGGGCAAGACGTACGGGGCCAGATACTGGACGACTCCAGATGCAGCATCGGACTGATCTTCCAGAGTTTCCACGATGCTGCGGTAGCGCTCCAGCCCGGTGGCGACGATCAAATTCAGCATTCGCTGGGCGCGGATTCGCTCCCAGGGCATAAGCGTAATCCATAAGTTTTCCGTGGCGAGATGGTAGTAGCTATGTGCGTGAAATAACCAGCCGTCGAGGTAAGTTCCTTGAAGTTGACGGGTGGCGATTAAGTAATCGGCCTTTAATTCGTCATCGAAGTGCAAATCGCCAGGGCGGAGTTTTGCGAGTCGATCGATGGCGGACTTAAGTCGCGCCGCAGTTTGACCTTTTTGGACAGCCCAAAGGGTGAAGTCGCGAAAGACGCGCGGCACGTTCGCAAAGGTCCTCCAATCGAGGTCAATGAGCTGAACGCGGCAACGCAAGGCGGCGAAGTAGCGGTCCAGCGCCTCATCCAGTTTGCCCTGCGATTCCAGTTCGCGCCCGCTGAGCAATATCAGTGGGATCAGCGGATTCCTTGGAATCGAGAAAGATCGATCGCCGTAGCGTGGATCTTCAAACAAGCAAGCGCCGCGAGCGCTGGCTTCAAGAAGGATTTCCAGCGAACGCGAGTTTTCGTGAAGCCAGTTGAGAGCTTTGGGGGAGGGAGGCCGGCGGAAATCGTCGGCGAAGTTGAACTCCACCACTTCACGATCCGGTTCGCGCGGAGGGGGCTCCTCCATGAAACTGGCTCGGTCATAAAGCTCCGCGGTAATTCGGCCAGCATCGACAGTTTCCGCTATCTGCTTTTCATAGGCTTCCACGTTGAATCCGGGAACGAACCCGGGGATTTGATGCACGCGATAGAACGGGACGATCAGCAATAGCGCCGCAGCGGGAACAAGCAAGACGGCCGCCGCTTTGGCGCGTGCGCGACCGCTGGTGTTTTCGCGCACCCAGTCCGGCGCACGAAGCCAAGTGGCGAATAACAGGATCAATGGGACTGGCAGCACCGTCCAAAGCCAGCTTATTGCCATTATTTCAATGAGGCTGACCCAACCACACAGAGCCGCACTCATAAGCAATCCAATGAAAAGGGCCATGAGACCGCTGCGTACGAACATCGATGCCCACTGACCTGCGGCATAAGAAACAGCGATGCAAGCCAGCATCAAACCGATCGGGGGCCAAGCCCCGAAGGGAGGATAATCGGGCAGCGTGCGTAGGGCGCGAGGTTGCGTAAGCAGTTTCAGAACTTTCCAGATGACTGTGAAATCGCCGGTCCTCCAGCCCCAGAATACGCACCAGCAGATTCCGGTCAGGGCCACAATGAGCAGCCAGGGAAGTTGTCTGGCCATCCAGACGCTGCGCGGATGCACATTGTGTTCTACGAAAAAGCGGTAGCGATGCTGAACTTGATCGGAAAGAAAGACAAAAGAGCCGACGAGCGTGGCTAATGCCGCAAGCGGGACGATGATGAAGAAATCGTGCGGGACGAGCTGGGCGGCAACCGCTGGGGAAAGATACAAAAGCAAGATTCCGACGGCGGGCACCAGCAAGGGACCAATCAGCAGCACCAATAGCATCAGGCCGCGCGATTGCCGCCATGTTTGCCAGCACAAACGGATCCACCCGGTCGTGCGATCGGGCTTAGCTGCCAGTACAGACGTGAGATCAATTTCTTCCGGAGATTGGGCGATGCGAGCATCTTCAGTGTGACTGTGGTGTCGTTTTCGAGGCCGCAGTTCGTTGCCGTGCAGCCAAAGGCGGCCGATAAGCAGATCGGCGCCGAGGACAATCATCGCCACGAGGCCGCGCCAAGGTATCGCGCGGGTGTACGATTCGAAAACGAAATAGTTGGGCGGCTCGGAGCACATCCAAGCGAAGAGATGCGCGAACGACGAGCCGACGACGATCGCCAGGCAGATTGCCGCCAGAGGTCGCTTAACAACCAGCGAGAAAAAAATTCCCCATGCAAGGGCTTCGAAGGCCGCCAGGAGGCAAACGCCCATTATGCCGCGCAATTGATCTGGCCGGGGCCAATGGAAGTGAGTTATCAGAAGCGTTGTCGGAAGCAGCACGCCATACACCACCGTTGTGAACAGAACGATCAGCAGCATTTTACCGATCGTCACTTGCCAGGAGGTGACGGGAATGGTGCGCAGAAATTCGATCGTGCCATCTTCATGCTCGGTGGCGAAAGCTGTTCCCGCAGCGCCAAGAGCGAACAGGACTGGCCCAAGGAAAGCTAACTTATAGAGCGTGGAGGTGGTCTCCGCATTTTCCGCCGACAGTGTGAAGACTAATAGCTGGATGAAAATGATCAGCGCGATCACGCAAATCCAGAACAGCCGCACGGCGCGGTACTCTTTCCACAACAAATGCAGGTAGCGTGCAAAGTTCATGAGACAGGCACCTCGGCGGCGGCTGCCGGGCGCTTTCGCCTGGCTCGGCCGATTTCAAATACGCCACGAAGATCTCTTCCAGGCTGGGCGTGCGGATGCGCAGCTCCTCGACTCCGTTCTGAGAGCGAAGCGCTTCCAAATCGCTTTCGCTCATGCCGCGCACCAGCACCTGCCACTGTTTTTGAAAGCGCCGCTGCCCCAAAACCGCTCCGTTGATTGTCGGAGTCGGTCCGGCGCTGTTTGCAAGAGTGAGACTGAGTTCGCGAATCTGATCTTTCAGATCTTCCAGCCGGTCGACCAATAGCAGCTTGCCGGCGCGAATGATGGCAATGATGTCGGCCACCCGTTCCACTTCGCCGATTTGATGGCTCGACAAAAGCACCGTGCGGCCGGCGGCGGCGATATCGACCATGCCTTCCAGAAACTCGCGGCGCACCAGCGTATCCAAGCCCGAGGTCGGCTCGTCGAGGACCAACAATTCCGGCTCATGCGCCAACGCCAACGACAGCGAAACTTTGGCCCGCATCCCCTTCGAAAGGCTTTTGATCTTTCGCTTCAGGGGCAGTTGATAACCCGTGGCCAGTTTCAGGTAACGTTCAAAAAAGCCGCTCCCGTAGAAGCCGGCGGTGAACCAGCCGATTTCGCTGACCGTCATCCATTCGTACAGCGTCGGCCGCTCGGCCACGTAGCCGACGCGGCTGCGAATTTCCTGCCCTTGACGCCGGCTCTCGAGCCCCAAGACGGTAGCCTGACCCTCATCGGCCTCGGTCAGGCCAAGCAAGATGCGGATGGCCGTTGTCTTGCCGGCGCCGTTCTCGCCCAACAAGGCGCACACGACGCCGGGCGGCACGTCCAATGAAACATTGTCCAGCGCCACTTGCGCCGTAGTGCTTCGATACATTTTGCAGGCGAATGACGGGTTCCATGTTCAGATCCCTTCCTTTTCGATGGTCCGCAATTCTTTTTCCACAAGGTCGCGCAGCCCGCGCGCGTCGAGTCGGCTTTGCTTTGCCTCGGTGAGCACTTGCCGCAAACGGCCGCGAATAAGCTTGAGCCGTTCGCTTCGGCAGCGTTCCCCGGCGCCGCCGGCCACTTCCAATCCGGTTCCCCGCACCGGTTCCAGCACTTTGTCGTCCTGCAGTCGGCGATAGGCGCGGGCGATGGTGTTGGGATTGATCGCCAGTTCGCGCGCCAGTTCGCGCACGGAAGGAATCAGTTCGCCGGATTTGAGCACGCCGCCGGCGACGGCAAATTTGATTTGCCGCACGATCTGATCGTAGATGGCCAGGCCGTTGTGCGGATCGATGTGGAAGAACATGACCGGCTCGATGTGTACTATCGTAATAGTACGGTAAACGATTCCTACAAGCCCGTCAAGCGTTTTTCTCATTTCAAGCGCCCAGGCAAGGGTGGCTGCGGTTGGCCCCGAATTGCCACCCAATGGCTCAGTTTTCTGCCAAGTGTTAGAGTTACACATGCGGGCAGGTTCGGCGCCCCTTAGCGTGCGCCCGGATTTACAACGACAAACTTCTGGTTCAACTTCCGTGCAAATTGTTCTGTTTGAAGACGACCGGGCCGCGCAGCTCGAGCCATTGGCGGCCGCGGAGCCGGCATTTGCCATTTGTTGCGGCAGCTACCGGTTGGTTTATCTGTTGCGCGGCTTGGGGCCCATTTGCACGATCGTGCGGAAGCATCTTCGATCGGTCGAGGCGGCGAGTTACCCGGATCGTGTGCCCCCCGAAAAACTTCCATCTGGACCGGTTTTGTTTGTGAACGCGCGGCTGGCGCCGTCAGTCAGCGTGCTCGGGCGATTGAAGGCCCTGGTCGAGGCCGGGAAAGACGGCGTCGCGGCATCGGGCGACAGCATTGCCGCGGCCCTGGTAACGCGCGCTGCGATCGAATTGCCTCGTGGCGACGATGCGAACACGGCTGTCGTGTCGCGGATCAAGGCGCTGAAATCTGCCCCCGCTGCCGGCCGAGCTGCCGCTGTTGGAATACCCGCACGACGTGCTGCGGCATCATCTGCAATGCTGCCGCGAGAACCTGGAACATCGTCTGAAAACCGGCTACCGAGAAGTGCGCGAGGGTCTGTTCGCTGCGGAAAACGTAACGCTTGGCGAGCAGCTGGTAACGGATACAAAGCAAGGCCCCATCGTCATCGATCACGACGCGGTGGTCGGACCGCTTTGTTACCTGCGCGGGCCGGTTTATGTGGGGCCCAAAGTGCGCGTCATCGAACATGCGTCGATTAAGGACGCCGTATCGCTGGGACACACGACGAAAGTCGGCGGCGAAGTCGAAGCTTCGGTGCTGGAGCCCTACAGCAATAAAGTGCATCATGGCTATCTGGGGCACAGTTACCTGGGCAGTTGGGTGAACTTCGGGGCAGGCACCACCAACAGCGATTTGAAGAACACTTACGGGCCCGTGAACATGGAATACCGCGGCCGCAAGATCGGGACCGGCATGCAGTTCGTCGGCTGTTTTGTGGGGGACTACGTCAAGACGGCGATCAACACCAGCATTTTCACCGGCAAGACGATCGGCGTGTGCAGCATGGTGTACGGTTTCGTGACGGCCGATGTGCCGGCTTTTTGCAATTATGCGCAGTCGTTCGGACAAGTGACGGACCTGCCGCCGGGGCAGATGATTGCATTCCAGCAACGGATCTTCGCCCGTCGCCAGGTGGATCAGCGCGAATGCGACATCCAGTTGCTCCGCGATCTGTACGAAATGGCCCGCCGCGAAAAGAAACTGCCCGACAAGCCGCTGGCCTTTTAGAAACAATTCGGGCGCGGAGAATTACCCACGGTCTTAGAAGAGCAGAAAATCAGAGAAGGAGATTTTAGTTTCTCCTCTTCTCCTTTTCTGCTCTTCTGCTCTTCTTGCTAAGATATCTCCATTGCGTATTTGCGACCCCAGCGGTTGGGATTCGATATGAAGGTTGCCGAAGCATACGGGCCGGGGAAATTCGGCTTGTCGTTCGAGCTGTTTCCGCCGAAGACGCCGGCCGGCGAAGCCGCGCTGTGGCGGAATCTGGAAGAGCTGATGGCTTTCAGCCCGAGCTTCGTCACCTGCACCTACGGGGCCGGCGGCAGCACGCGCGACAAGACATTGGAAATTGTGACCGAGGTGCGACGACGCTTCGGCAGCCCCGTGGCTTCGCATCTGACCTGTGTTGGGGCGACGGTCGAGCAGCTCCGGCAGTATCTAACGGCGGCGCGTGAGCGCGGCATCGAGAACATTGTCGCCTTGCGGGGCGATCCGCCGCGTGGCGAAACCCAGTTCAAGCAAGTTGCCGGCGGATTGCGTTACGGCAACGAGCTGGTGGCGCTGGTGCGCGGCGAATTTCCGCAGTTCGGCATCGCCGTGGCCGGCTATCCGGAAACGCACCAAGAGGCGCCGAGCCCGGAAGCCGATCTGGCGAACTTGAAGCGTAAAGTGGAAGCTGGGGGCGACGTCGTGATCACGCAGTTGTTTTACGACAACGCCGATTTCTTCAGCTTTCGCAAGCGCTGCTGGGAAATTGGCATCCGCGTGCCGATTGTGCCCGGCATTTTGCCCGTGACGAACTTTACGCAGGTGCAGCGGATCGCTTCGATGTGCAGGGCACGCTTGCCGGACGAATTCCTGGCGAAATTGCAAGCCGCGGGCGATGACGAGTCTGCACAGTTCGAAATCGGCGTGGCTTACGCGATTGGGCAAGTGCGCGAACTACTGGCTTCCGGAGTGCCGGGCATTCACTTTTATGTGCTCAACAAATCGCCGGCCACGATGCGCGTGTTAGAAGCCGTGCGCGGCTAGCTATCTACTACTGCCCGATCACGCTGTCGTCCAGCGGCTGGTGATCGTTTCGCTCACCAAGATACCGATGGGTGAACGGATCGATCGATACCGAAATGTTGCGCGTGGAGCCATCGCACAGGGCGAAATTCACGATCCCGCTGTGCGCGCTGCCGAAGATCGTCGAATAAAAGTCGGCGGCGTCACGTCCTGTCGAGGAAGTGTCGTCAACGGTGTCATTCAGCATCGCGGGATAGGTAGGATCCGAAGCAGTGCCCGGTTCCTGAAGGCTACCCGACGCCGGATTGGTTTGGATATAAGTGCAGCGATAATTGTCGGGACCAAACCCGCTGTAAACCGAGCCGCCATTGCCATGCGCTTGCCCATCGTCGTAATGGGTGCGATCGATGAATTTTTCGCCAAACAGATAGGTATGGCTGGTGCCGTCTTTCACATTGGCGTCGCTGATAGTGCTGCGCTGGAAGACAACGCCTGTCCAAGTGGTGCCACCATCGGCAGTCCATGTGAATTTTGCGGGCGTGGGACCGGGCGCGTCGGCGGCGGCATACGTCGGAGGATAGTCGCCGGTGGTGCCGGTGCCTGCAAAGACCTTCGGACCCAATGCGTCGCCAAAAAACTGCTTTGTGGAAGCGCTCGTTCCGTATCGCACTCCAGCATTGGCGGCGTAATCGCCTTTAGCGACTTGAGCAGGCAAGTTCGACAGGGTGTTCCCTGTCGACGGATCGATCGGATTGGTCGGGTAGTTCGAAGAGTCAAATAGAGTTGTCAATCCGGGCGCGCCGCGACTGGGACACTGCATGAAATTGACAGGCGTGGTCAACAGCTTCGTTAGCGCTGCGGCCTTTGTAGGATTGCTACTCGTAGTGGCGCCCTCGCCGTAATCATGCAGCGCTACTTGTTCCATGTAGGGGAGCAAGTTGAAGACCCAGCCGCCCGGCTGTTTGATGCTGTTGCCGCGATCGGGATCACCGATCCAAGTCGGGCCCCAGCCGCCGCTCGGAAAACGGCGCAACTTTTCCAGATGTTGCTGGGCCGCCAAACCCAAATTCTTCAGGTTGTTCATGCATTGCGTGCGGCGGCCGGCCTCACGAGCGTTTTGCACGGCGGGCAACAATAGCGAGACGAGAACACCAATGATTGCGATGACGACCAATAATTCCACCAACGTGAACCCGCCACGATATTTCCGCGATGATGACATAGACTCATCCCCTTGCGCACGCACGCGCATGATTGGATAATTCGCCCCGATAAGCTCCGGCATGATTCCAGAGGCCCTTCCCCATCCGTTTTCCTTACGGCCAATAGTGTGGCCACGGCGGGTCACTTCAATGTACCAGCTAGTCTGGGTTAATTGCAAATAGTTTCCGCGAGCAAGGCCCCAAGACCAGGTTGTCCAAAACGTCGAAAAAGGCCGGGCCATTCCGGAATATTAATGAACCCGACAGCATTCGCCGCATCGAGTTTCCAACCTTTGGTGCCGGGGCCGGACGCTACGTGCAATGTTCGCAGTGGCCCTTGAGCAGGATTTCCGTGATCTTGCCGATCTGCGACTGCTTGCTGCCGGGGGCAGGCTTGATGTTCACGCTGACGCTGGGCAAGCAAGCCACCTCGCCGCAATCCACGCAGACAAAATGCGGATGGTCCTGCTGATGTTCGCTGCCGGGGGGTCGCAATTCGAACCGCCAGACGTGATCGCCCAGCTCAATTCGCGAGACCAAACCCGCTTCGGTTAGCTCGATCAGGTTGCGATAGATGGTGGCTCGGTCGAAGCCCCGCGGTTCCAAGGCGTCGGCCACTTGGGCGTGCGTTTGCGGGCTGGCGGCATCGATCAATTGTTGCATTACCCAAAGCCTCGCGGCGGTGCATCGCAAGCCGGCCGAGCGCAATCGCTCGCGCACTTTTTCCAGCGCCGGTAAGTTGGCCGATGTTTTCGGCATTTTGCCGCCAATTGAGACAGAGACGACTGAAAAGTCGGAGGATCAAGACGTCGCAGCTCCACAATCGCAATTCTACTCTCCCAGCAGGGCGTGCAGAATGGCTTGTCCGAGCGATAATGCTCGTGTTACTAGACAATATGCAATCGCGCGAGTCATAGAAGCTCCAAGCTTCCACATCGATCTTGTCCTTTTGGTCCAGGAAACCGCAGCCATCCGTACGGACATGAAACCAGTGAGCAGACCGATAAAGACGGGCATTTGTCTGGAACCGTTTGAACCGCGCGATGGTTGCATAACAGTTTCGTCAGGGTTAGGCTGTTCTCAAATCGAGACCGCCAAACTGGCAGATTGGGTCCCCTTCTGCAGGCGGGCGGCGAATAATCTCACCCGCCCGATAGGGCGGAACACAACGGTCGACCTGGAACTTTGTCTGCTGCAACCGCATCTACCTGAACGCCTTAATCACCTTAGGCGAAGTTTGTTGCGGCCTTACAATCTGGCAGGTATGTCAATTGCACGGGTGTCTTCCACAGTTGGGTGCGACCGCAGCGAACCCCCCTCCAAGGCTAGTTTTCGACATAAACCCAGCAATTTCAATGCGGTCGGACAGAATGGACGTGCCATGTATAATTTCTTCCTTGGTCTCAAGGGCTTTGGGGAACCTTGGGATTTGGCCGTTCCGGGCGAACTTCCTCCCCCTTGGCCCGTATTAAGATGAGTAGTGCCATCGACGCACGGTCTGATTCCAACCTGGCCGAGGGCACCTGGTCGCAACGCAGCGATGAACAGCTGTTGCTGGAGCATCGCGTGCACGGAAGCCGCCGGGCGTTCGAGGAGTTGGTGCATCGCTACGAACAGGAGTTGTACAGTTATTTGCGGCGTTATTTAAACGACGCCACGATGGCTGAAGACGTGTTCCAGGCGACGTTTCTCCAACTACACTTGAAAGCCGACCAGTTTGAGGAAGGCCGTAAGGTGCGTCCGTGGCTGTACACGATCGCTACGAACCAGGCGATCGATGCCCAGCGACGCAACCGCCGGCACAAAATGGTTAGTCTTGATCGTCGCGGCCACCATGAGGCCGGTCGCGACGACGTGGGTTCACTGGTAGAGCTGCTCACCAGCAGGGAACCAGGCGCCGCGGCGAACCTCGAAGGCGAGGAGCGTCGGGCGTGGGTACGCAAAGCGATCGAACAATTGCCGGAAGCACTGCGAGAAGCGGTGTTACTGGTCTACTATCAGGGACTGAAATACCGCGAGGCTGCCGACGTGCTGGGCATTCCCGTGGGAACCGTGAAGAGCCGAATGCACGCCGCGATTTTGAAACTGAATCAATCCTGGACCGACACGCACCCCGCTGGCCATGAGTAACTCGATGCGCGAACATCTGATCGGCTACTTGCTCAACGCCGTCGAGCCCGACGAACGGGCGATGGTGGAAGAGCAACTAAAGCACGACGAAGCTTTGCGCCGGGAAATGGAGTTGCTGCGAGGCGGCTTGCATCCGCTGGCCTGCGACGCCAGCCGTCATGCGGCGCCCCCGGGCCTGGCCCAACGCTGCTGCCAGTATGTTTTCTCTCGCGTGGAGCTGATGCCCTCCGCATTGTCGCCCGCCGCGAGCGAATACGGTTCGCGTCGCCGATGGTCGTGGCTCGATCTATCGGTGGCTGGGGCCATTGCCGCTGCCGCGGCGTTTTTGCTGGTGCCGGCAATCTATCAAAGTCACCTGTATTCTCAGCGGATTCAGTGCCAAGACAATCTGCAACATGTCGGCGCTGCGCTTGCCAACTACAGCGACCGCCACGACGGCTATTACCCGGCAATCGCCCCTCGCCAACCGCTGAGTGTCAGCACGCTCGTGAGCCAGGGCTATCTACCTGATAGCGCAATGGTTTGCCCCTCCGGTCCGCAAGCGGGCGACCGACCGCCTCCCATCGCACTTCCCGAACGATTGCGAGAACTGCAATGGGAACAACTCAGCAAGTTGATTTCTCGGTTAAACGGTTACGGTTACACCATCGGTTTCCGTGACGGTAATAATCTGGTGCTGCAGCGCAACGAGCATCGAAAAGACTTCGCGCTTGCTTCGGATACGCCTGGCAAAGGACAAACCGACGGGCCCGCCAATAGTCCCAACCATGGCGGCACTGGTCAGAACGTGTTGTTCGAAGATGGCCATGTGAAATATCTCAACTCCGCCAAGACCGATGGTGGCGACGATATCTTCCGAAACGCCGCCGGCCAGGTTGCTCCAGGCGTCGATAAAGACGACGCGGTCATTGTCCCCAGCGACGAGCCGGCTGATTAGGCGGCTGGGTCGGCATCTGGACGGCCGTTGCAGCTAGGTTTTGGGCCTCCTTCTCGTTGGCCTTTGGCAACCATGTTGCCGTCAGGCAACACCCGCAAACTGGTCGACAAGCGATTGGCCGGGCGACGGACTTTCTGGAACACCTGTGGGCGCCGCTACTTCTGTCGCAGCGCGGTACGAATTGCGCATGGCCGCGCCGAGTTGGCATCGCTCGTGCAATAACATTTGCCACTTCTCTTGGATCTTACGATCCGCTTCACCCACCGCGGTCGGAAGAGTCGTAGTCCCCTCAGGCTCTTTCGACCGTCGGGGTGAAGGCAAGCTCAAGAGCGCACGCCCGTAACAGGCGGCGATTCGGATATGCATGCTCGCGATCTAATCGAACTAGCCAGCTTTGTCGCCGCCGAAGGATCGACGCTGTTGGGCAGCGTGCGGCGGATTTCGCCCGACGCCATGGCGCAATATTGGATGGGTTCCAAGTGCCGGCTGGATCGTTGGGGCCGGACCCTGCGCGAGTTTCGCAGGCAGCAGGTAATCGGCCCTGGCCACGCGGAAACCGCCTGGAGCGGCATGCGCGGTGTTTGCGAGGAAGTGCTGGCCAGCGAAATGTTGGTGCGCGTTTGGTCCTGCGTCATGCTTACGTTGGAAGCGAAACTCGGCGGCAACGAGGCAAAGCCGCTGGTCAAAAGCGTGCTCGACGGCCATTTGGAGGCCACGAATCGAGTGCTGAATTTGCTTTCCGTGCCGGCCCTGGTTTCTTCCCGCTCGGCGGCCGAATTGAACCGCTTGCGTCGGCTGGTTGAACGCTGGACCGATTTGATTCTGGGTCGCTTGGGCCCGCCCTTCGACTTTACCGCGTTGGCGTACGATGCCGCGCGGGCCCAGGACTTTGCCGATGATTTTTCGCTGGGTTTTCAAAAAGGAAAAACAAGCCGAGAGGCTTGGCGCTGTTGAGCGCATCCATGCGGACCACATTCGCCAGGCGGCTGCAGGACGATACGGACAATGCAGATTTGAACAGCCGCATTGCCGGAGCCATCCTGGCGTGTTTTCCGGCGGAGATGTTCGACTCGGTGGGCGTGTATCACTCGCTATGGCAATCACGGCTTTCGGCCATGACCAGCGATACGCAGGTGATGGTTGAGGAACTTCTTTCTGACGATCGGCCGCGGCGGTTTCGCTAACCCGTGTTTTCCTTTGCCGATTGCTTCTCCGCCATCTGGTCGCGGATGATCTGGCTGATTTGCACCACGTCGGTCTTGCCCTCCTGCATGGCTTGATCGACGGCGTGGCAGCGCACGCTGTGCTGGCCTAGCTTGGTTTCTTTGGGCGAAGTCGTGCGGCAGATGTCCATCGCCAGCGGGCAGCGCGGGTGAAAGCGGCAGCCGGAGGGTGGATTGATCGGGCTGGGCACGTCGCCTTCCAGGATGATTCGCTTGCGACGCTTCGCCGGATCCATCGAAGGCACGCTGGAAAGCAAAGCATGTGTGTAGGGATGCAATGGATGGCGGTATAGCTCGTGGCTGTCGGCCAGTTCGACGATTTCCCCCAGGTACATTACAGCCACGCGGTCGCTGATGTATTCCACGACCGACAGATCGTGCGAGATGAACAGGTACGTCAGTTTCAATTCCTCGCGCAACTGCACCAGCAGATTGATAATTTGTGATTGAATCGAAACATCCAGCGCCGAAATCGGCTCGTCGAGCACCACGAAGCGCGGCTTCAGCGCCAAGGCCCGGGCGATGCTGATGCGCTGCCGCTGCCCGCCGGAAAACTCGTGCGGATAGCGGTTCACGTAGCGCGGATCGAGCCCAGTTTGCTGGAGCACTTCGATCACGCGATCCAGTCGCTGCCGGCGGTTCCCCATGCGATGCACGATCAGCCCTTCTTCCACGATGCTGCGCACCGTCATGCGCGGATTGAGCGAGCCGTAAGGATCCTGAAAGACGATCTGCATGTGGCGGCGCATAGGCGCAGCTGCTGCACCGCGCATGTGCGTGATGTCGCGGCCTTCGAACACAATCGTTCCTTTGGTCGGCTCGAGCAATTTCAACAGCGTGCGTCCCGCGGTGGTTTTCCCGCATCCGCTTTCGCCGACCAGCCCGAGGGTTTCGCCTTCGGCGATGTTGAACGAAATGCCATCGACCGCCCGCACGTATCCGGCCGTGCGACGAAACACCCCGCGCCGCACCGGAAAATGCTGCTGGAGATTGTCGACTTGAAGGAGATTAGTTGTCATCAACTACTTCTTGCCCTGGGAAAAATCCAATTGCCCCGCGTAGTGGCAGCGGGCCCAGTGGCCGGGGGTAATTTCGCGCAGGGCCGGTTCTTCGGCCACGCATTTCGTGCCGTCGTTGAACGGGCAGCGCGGATGAAATTTGCAGCCGCTGGGGAAATGCAACGGGCTGGGGACCATGCCCGGGATGGTGTTTAGCTTTTCCGCTTTCGGTTGATCCGGATTGGGGCGCGAGTGGAACAGGCCGACCGTGTACGGGTGCAGCGGGTTGGAGAAGAGTTCTTTCACGGGGGCATACTCGACGACTTTGCTGGCGTACATCACAGCCACTTCGTCGGCGGTTTCGGCCACGATGCCCAGGTCGTGGGTGATGATCAGTAGCGACATGCCGAATTCGTCTTTCAGGCCGCGCAGCAGGTCGAGGATTTGGGCTTGGATGGTCACGTCCAGCGCGGTGGTGGGTTCGTCGGCGATCAGCAGTTGCGGATTGCAGGAGAGGGCCATGGCGATCATCGCGCGCTGCCGCATGCCGCCGGAGAATTGGTGCGGGTATTCGTCGATCCGCCGTTCCGGGACGGGGATGCGCACTTTGCGGAGCATTTCGATCGCGCGGCGGCGGGCTTCGGCCCTGTCGACCTTTTGATGCAGACGGATGGCCTCCATGATTTGTGCGCCGATGGTAAAGACCGGGTTGAGCGAGGTCATCGGCTCCTGGAAGATCATCGAGATGCGGGCGCCGCGGATGCGCCGCATTTCGGCATCGGGCAACTGGGTGAGATCAACGGACTTGCCGTTGTCGTGCATGACGATGCGGCCGCCGGCGATGCGCCCGGCGGGGCCACCAGGCGCATGATCGATAGGGCGGTGACGCTTTTGCCGCAGCCGCTTTCGCCGACGATGCCCAATGTTTTGCCGCGCGGGATCATGAGCGAGACGTCGTTGACGGCGCGGACGATGCCTTCGTCGGTGTGGAAGTGGGTTTGCAGGTTTTGGATTTCGAGCAGTGCGGACATAAAAACGATAAACGATAAATGCTAAACGATAAATTTCGAATCAGGTCACTTCCCGGCCTCACGCAGTCGGGGATCCGTCGCTTCCTGCAATCCTTCGCCGATTAGATTGTAAGCCAGCACGGTGAGGAAGATCGCCATGCCGGGAAACAGAATCAGCCACCACATTTGCATGTTGGCGCGGCCTTGCGACAAGAGTTCGCCCCAACTGGGATTGGGCGGCGGCGGGCCGAACCCCAAGTAGCTCAGTCCGCTTTCGATCAAAATCGCGCCGGCGATGCCGAAGGTGATGGGCACCAAAACCGGGGCCAGCGCGTTGGGCAATATATGTCGGAAAATAATGCGCCGCGGCGAGACGCCCAGCGCCCGGGCGGACATCACGAATTCCGATTCGCGCAGCTTCAAAAATTCCGCGCGCGCCAGCCGCGCGATGCCCGTCCATTGTGTGCAGCCGATGATGGCCATCGTGTGCCAGATTTTCGGTTTCTCCAGCAAGCTCACCAGCGCCAGGATGAGCACCAGCGTGGGAATGCACAAGACGACTTCGATGAGGCGGCTGATGGCGCTGTCGATTGGGCCGCGAAAGTATCCGGACAGCGACCCGAGAACAATGCCGATGAAGCCGGCGATGCCCATCGACACGAATCCGACCAATAGCGCGGTGCGCGTGCCGTGGATCATGATGGCGAAGACGTCGTAGCCCGTGGCGGTGGTGCCGAACAGATTAGCCCGGCTGGTGCGCCGGCATCGCCCGAGGGATTTCCCGGGCGGCCCTGCCACTCGTCGTCGCGCACGCGGCGAAACGGATCCTGGTAGATCAGCGGCCATATGGCCCAGCTCTCAGGATCTTTTTCTTTGAGGTTTTTGGGATAGATCAGGCGCACGGCGCGGCGGAGGCCGGGATTTTCCCAGTCGCTGTTGAAGTAGCCCAGCGCGGGAAAATAAATTTCGCCCTTGAATTTGCAAACCAGTGGCTTGGTGCCGACGATGGCCGGGGCGAACACGGCGATCACGCACAAAACCGTCACGAAGATCAGCGCCGAGAGGGCCAGCTTGCGGCAGCGGAAGCGCCGCCACGCTTCGGACCAGAAGCCACGCGAATACTCGACGGGTTCGACGGGCTGCAGGACGTCTTCGGGAATTACAGGGACAGTGGACATCAGTTGGCAACAGCTACGAGTACGTCACGCGCGGATCGACCACCGCGTACAAAATGTCGGCCAGCAGTTGGCCGGCCAGCGTGAGGACGGAAAACAACAGCACCAGGCCCATGATCGTGGGATAATCGAATTCGCGAATGGCTTCGAAGAACAGTCGGCCCATGCCGGGCCAGGTGAAAATTTGCTCCAGAATAATCGCCCCGCTGAGCACCAGCGGCAACGACAGGCCGAGCATGGTGACGAACGGAATCAGCGTGTTGCGGAAGGCGTGGTGCACGATCACGCGGCGCGCGAAACCCCTTTGGCCCGAGCGGTGCGGATGTAGTCTTGCCGTAGCACTTCCTGCATGTTGGCCTGAATGAAGCGCGTGTCGTAGGCCAGCGTGCCGTAGGTCATGCAGATGGTGGGCAAAAGTGCGTGGCGAAACAAATCCCAGGCTTTGCCGATCGTCGAGAGATCGTCGAAATTGCGGCCGGTCATGCCATCCAACGGCAGTTCCAACCACGTGCCTTGCAATTTGACGGCGAAGATCATTTGCAAAAAAAGCGCGGCCACAAACGCCGGCAGCGAATAAAGCATGTACAAGCCGACGCTGAGGGTGCGCTCGTCCAGCTTGCCGCCGCGCGCCGTGGCATACAGACCGAAAGGCACCGCCAGCAGGTAGCCCAGCAACAGCGACGTGCCGGACAAAAGCAGCGTGGGGCCGACGCGCTCGCCGATCACCTGCGTCACCGGTTGATAGCGCGAGAAGCTGTTGCCCAAGTTGAATTGCAGCACGTTGGCCAACCAGCCGACGTAGGCCACGGGCCAGGGTTTATCGAGGCCGTAGATTTCGCGGATCCGCTCGAGATCCTGCGGGCGGAATTTTTTCGAAGGGTCCATCCGCTCCATGCGCGCCAAAAGCGGGTCGCCGGGCATGCTGCGCACCAAGCCGTATACCAGAAACGTGACCAGCCAGAGCGTCAACACGCCCAAGAGCAAGCGGCGGACAAGATAATTCCACATGGGCGGGCGAAACCGATAGCGAATTTGTACTTGCGGACGAAGTCACCCTCGCCCCGGCCCTCTCCCTCGAGGGAGAGGGAGCTTTCAGTCCGCAACTTTCCAAAAGCTGCCGAAGCCGGGGCCGTAATCGAACGGACCGCGGGGGCTGAACTTGTAACCGCGCAGGTGCTTGTTGAAGCCGAAAAAGCTATCGCGCCAGAACAGAAACGTGCAAGGCTGATCGTGGTAGATGATTTCGTCGATTTTTCCGTAGATGGCCGCGCGCTTTTCGTGATCGAGCTCTTTGCGGCCTTCCACATAGAGCTTGTCGACTTCGGGATTGGAGTACTGCAGGAAGTTGCGGCCGTCGTGTATGGCGTTGGTCGACCAAACGTTTTCCGAGGTGTCGGGATCGGCCCCCACGCCCCAGCCGCCGCATTCGGCCTGAAATTCCTTTTTCAGCAGGCGCTCCAACATGCGGGTGGATTCCATCGGCTTGATGTTGCAGACGACGCCGATTTGCTCGAGGTTGAATTTCAGAAGCTCGCACCAATGGATGCGCTCGGGGTCTTGCCGTACCAGGATGTCGAATTCGAATTTGACTTTTCGGCCATTGATCTCTTTGTCGCGCACTCCATCGCCGTCGCTGTCGGTCCAGCCGGCTTCGTCGAGCAAGGCGGCGGCCTTGTCGAGATCTTGATGATACGGCTTTAGCGGCGTCTTCGGCGCGTACCAGGCAGCCGGATGATCGGGGCTGGTGCACTGCTCGCACAGGCCGTGCAGCAGCTTGTCCAAAAATTCGCGGTAGTCGAAGGCGTACGACATGGCCTCGCGGACGCGGCGATCTTGGAAAAACGGCGCCGCGGGAGAATTGTTGTTCCAGCCGAAATAGAAATAGGTCCATTCTACGCCGAACACTTTGGTGTTCTTGTCGTAGAAATCGCTGCCATCGGTTTGGCTGGCCCATTGCTCCTGGTGAATTTCGTATTCGTCCAGTCGGCCCGATTTCAACGCCAACAGTGCGGTGTTGGGATCTTCGACGATGCGGAACTGAACCTCTTCGAAAAACGGCTTTTCGCGCACTTGCTTGCCACCCTGCATGTACCAATCCTCGCGGCGCTTGAAAACGATTTCCTGGTTCCTCGTGCGGCTAGTCATGCTGTACGCGTTGCCGGAAACGGGGTTGAGCTCGGTCTCTTGATACTCGGGCGTTTGCAGCAATTCCTCAAAGCTCATCTTGTCGAGCTTCTCGTACAGCGGCTTGAAGATGTGCTCGGGGATGATGGGGAAGTTGACGTTCCACACGTTGGTGGCCAGCGATTCTTTGTGAAAGTAGACGACGGTGTAATCGTCGTAGGCCACCACGCCGCGCAGCTTGTCGGTGCCCGAGCGCACCGCCGGCACCGGAATCTTGGGATTCATAATCGCGTGATAGGAAAACTCCACGTCGTGGGCCGTGATGGGCTTGCCGTCGGACCAGGTCAGGTCGCGACGCATGGTCACTTTGTCGTAAAGACGATCTTTGCTGGTTTGCCAGCGGAGCGTGGAATCGCTGTCGGCGAACGGTTCCAGATTCCAATCGAAGTTGAACAACCCAAAGTTGTACAGTGTGCCCACGCGAGCTTCCTCGATCGTGTCGGACATGATCGGATTGGGGCTTTTAATGTCGCCGGGCAGGTAGCGCGTGATGCTGGCGTTCCAAGCGGGCTGTTGCTCCGTTTCGGGGAGACGGCCCAGCACGCTGAGGATTTTGGCGTTGTCTTCCGGGCCGTTATTTTTCAGCGCAAGCGCGTCGGCGACGCTGACCAGCGGTTTCGTCTTGGCCAAATCCTCGCGAAGATGTTTCAGCGCATCGAGAACCGGCCGATCTTCCCACTCGGCGGTCTTATCCAGCTCTTCCAGAGTAGGTGGATTGAACGGCTCGGCCGGCGGTTGCTCTACGGCGGAGGGCTCAGCCTGTTGCGTCGCGGAAGCGGAGGATTCGGGCGGAGTCGTGGAGCTAGCATCGGCGGCGGACGCAGCGGGTGATTGCTTTACGGCCGGCGGAGGCGCTTCGGCCCCTTGATGCGACCAACAACCCGACGCTGCCAGCAAAAATATTGCGAATCCAAGACAGCACAGTTGGCGTCGATCCGTCATCGCGCTACGTTCCTCCCTGCAAGAAGGGGCGTCCGGAGGTCGTTTACCACCGGCTACTACCCGTTGAATGACTGCAATCCGATTGGCAGCAAGCCCATGCTAAACCTTGGCTTTGCGACTGGTCAAGCGCGGCTAGCTAGCAGACCAAGCCGTGTTGCCCGCTTTGGCGAAAGCCGGTACCCTTGCTCGGTTTGCATGATTTGAAGGCGACCGCTGGGACGCGGACTAAGGAACTGCTATGCACGGCTTGCGCATGGATGCGTGGTGTTGGGCGGCGGCCTATCTGGCTGCGACTGCTCCTTCCGCTAGCTATTGGAATTTTCGGGGCCCTGCGGTGCGGCCACGCGCAGGACATGCAATGGATTTGGTCCCCGCGCAGCCGCAGGAAAAAAAGGTTCCCGCCGGCGCCGTCTATTTCCGCAAGTCGTTCCCCATGAACCAGGTGGAAAGCGGCGAGGTGCAGATTAGCTGCGACAACGCTTACGAGTTGTATGTGAACGGCCGCAAAGCCGGCGAAGGCAGCGACTGGCACACGTTGGATTCGCACGACATCACCAAGTATCTCACGCCGGGCCGCAACACGGTGGCCATCAAAGCCATCGTCAAGCAGGAAGGCAAAGCGGGGCTGGTGGCGCGCGTGGTGGTAAAGGAAATCGGCGGCACGTATGTGGCCTACGAAAGCGACAACACTTGGCGCACCAGCCTGCAAGAATTCCCGCAGTGGACCAAGCACTTTTTCAACGACGCTCAGTGGCTGCCGGCGCGAACGATCGGTCCGTTTGGAAACACTCCGCCGTGGTTGGATGAAGTGCACGCGGCGGGCGGGGCGCCGGCGGGGCGATTCGAGACGCTGCCGGAATTCCGCGTCGAGACGGTTGTGCCGCCCAAAGAAACCGGCTCGCTTTTGGCGATGACGTTCAATGAATTCGGCGAGATTCTGGCCGCGCGCGAAGGAGGCGGCATCTTGCGCATCTTCGATTCGCAGCACGACGGCAAGTACGACAAAGTCGAACCCTTTGCCGATCAGATCACCAACGTGCAAGGAATCTTGAGTTTGAATGGGCGCGTTTTCGCCACCGGCAAAGGCCCCGACGGGTTGGGCCTGTACTGCTTGGAAGCGACCTCGTCGGAAACTCGCGCCGACAAAGTGACCACGCTCTTGAAATTCACCGGCGAGGCGGCCGAGCACGGTTGCCACGCGGTGGCGCTCGGCCCCGACGGGCTCTTGTACGTGGTGCTGGGAAATCACACGCAATTGGCCAAAGAGCCGGCGGCGACCAGTCCTTATCATCACCCCTACGAAGGGGACTTGGTGAAAAAGTATGAAGATCCGCACGGCGAGGCGGTGGGGATCAAGGCGCCTTGCGGCACGATCGTGCGCACCGACGTGAACGGCAGCTTCGCGGAAATCTTCGCCGGCGGATTGCGCAACTGCTACGACATGACGTTCAACCGCGCGGGCGAGTTGTTCACCTGGGATTCCGACATGGAGTGGGACGTGGGGCTGCCATGGTATCGACCCACGCGGCTGGTGCATGCCACTCCCGGCGCCGAGTTCGGCTCGCGCAGCGGTTGGAGCGTTTGGCCCGACTATTATTTCGACGGCATGCCGACGCTATTGGATACCGGTCGCGGTTCGCCCACGGGCATGGTGGCGTACAACCACGTGATGTTTCCCAAGCGGTATCACGACGCCTTGTTCATGGGAGATTGGTCGCGCGGTCGCATTCTGGCGATCCGAATGAAGCAGCAAGGCGGCGCGTACAAAGCGGAATCGGAAACGTTCGCCACCGGCAAACCGTTGAACGTGACCAATTTGACCGTGGGCCCCGATGGCGCGCTGTACTTCTGCACGGGCGGGCGCGATTCCGAGGGAGGAATCTACCGCATCGTGTGGCAGGGCAAGGTGCCGCCGGAATACACGGACTTTGGCGAAGGCATCAAGCAAGCGATTCGGCAGCCGCAGCTCAATAGCGCTTTTGCTCGACAGAAGATTGCCGCGGTCAAGCAGCAGTTGGGCGATTCGTGGGACAAAGAAATTGTGAAATGGGCGGACAACCCGGCCTCCGACAGTGTGGATCGCTGCCGGGCGCTGGATTTGATGCAATTGTTCGGCCCGTTTCCAAGCGGCGCGCAGTTGGCGCGGCTGGGAGGCGATCCGGATGCGCAGGTCCGCGCGAAAGCAGCCTACTTGATGGGGCTGCATCCGGAAGATGCGACGCGCCGCACGTTGGTGAAAATGCTGCAAGATCCCGATCTGCGCGTGCAACGCGTCGTTTGTGAATCGCTGGTGCGTGCCGGCGGTAAGCCGACGTTTCAAGAGCTTTCGCCGCTGGTGTCCGCCGACAGCCGATCGGTGTCGTATGCCGCCACGCGGCTGTTGGAAACGTTGCCGCGGGAGGACTATCGCGCGGCGATTCTGAAGACCAAGAACACTCGGTTGTTTTTGCAAGGTTCGCTGGCGCTGGTGCAGATGGATCCCGACCATGAAACGTGCAAGGCGATCGTGGAGCGCTGCGGGGTCGTGATGAAGGGGTTTGTCTCCGATCCGGATTTCATCGACTTGCTGCGCTTGATGCAGTTGGCGCTGGGACGCGGCGGCATCGAGCGGAAGGATATTCCCGAGTTGGCGGAGAAAATCGTGTTGGAGTATCCGACGCGCAACCCGCAAATGAATCGCGAATTGGTGCGATTGGTGGCGTATCTGCAGGGCATCTCGGCCGGACCACGGCTGATGGAGCAACTGACGACCGACATCCCCTCGGCCGACAAGCTGCAGGCGGCGCTGTATGCGCGGTTTTTGGACGGCTGGACGACGCAGCAAAAATTGGCACTGCTGAAGTACTACGAGTCGGCGCGGACGCTGACCGGCGGGCATAGCTTTGCGGGCTACATCGACAACGTGTCGCGAGATTTTTTCGCGGGGCTCACCGCGGACGAGCGCAAATTAGTTTTGGCCGACGGCAACAAATGGCCCAGCTCGGCGCTGGCCGTGCTGGCCGGGCTGCCGGCCGAATTGCCGGAAGAAACGATCGAGCAGATCATCACGCTGGATAAGGATATCGCCGAGAACGATTCCGAAGCGGCGCGGCGGCTGGGCATCGGCGTGATCGCGGTGCTGGGGCGCAGCAAAGACGCCAAAGCCGGCGCCTATCTGCGCGAAATCTACGAAAAGTTTCCGGAGCGGCGCGGGCAGATCGCCATGGCGCTGACGCAAAACCCCGACGGCGACAATTGGCCCGTGCTCGTGCAATCGCTGTCGATCGTCGACGGCGTGTTTGCGCAGCAGGTGCTGGTCGCGCTGGCCGGAGTCGATCAGAAGCCCGAGAAGCCCGAGCCGTATCGGCAAGTGATTCTGCGCGGTTTGAAACTCGGCGAAGCCGGCGGCAAGAATGCCGTGAAGGTGTTGGAGAAATGGACGGGCAAGCAGCTTGGCGAACCGTCGGACAAGGTGAGCGACAAGCTGGCCGCGTGGCAGAAGTGGTTCAGCGAAACGTATCCCGATCAACCCGAAGCGAAGCTGCCGGTGGAGTCGGCCGAGAACAAATGGACCTACGATGAACTGATTGCGTACTTGAACAGCGCCGATGGCACGCATGGCAGCGTGGAATCGGGGGCCGCCATCTTCACCAAGGCCCAGTGCGTCAATTGCCACCGATATGGCGAACGCGGCGACAGCGTCGGGCCGGATTTGACCACCGTGAGGAACCGGTTCCAGAAGAAAGAGATTTTGGAATCGATCTTGTATCCGTCGCTGGTGATCTCGGATCAGTACATTAGCAAAACGGTCGTGACGACCGATGGCCGCAATATAACCGGCTTGGCGGCGCCGCAGAGCGATGGTTCGATCGTCGTGATGCAATCCAACGGGCAGAAAATCACGATCGAGAAAGACAAAATCGATCAGATCGTGCCGAGCAAGGTTTCGGCCATGCCTGAAGGATTGCTGAATACGCTCTCGCTGGAAGACATCGCCAATTTGTTTGCGTTCTTAAACCAGCAGCCGCAGACGATGTCGATCGGCAGCAAGCCGGCAGATAGCGGCAAGCAGTAAGCGGCAGGCGGCGGGGCTAGTTCTTCTTATCCCCCAGCAACGCTGCCAATTGCGTTTGCAGTTGCTCCCCGCGGGCGGCGATCGACACGATTTTCCCCTTCTGATCGACCAGGAATGTGGCGGGAATGGCGTCGATGCCGAATTCCTGCGCCAGCTTCACGCCTTCGAACCCGTGCTTCGTGGGATCGTCGTCGTAGAGCGTATCCCAGGGAAGCTTCTCTTTGTCGAGGAATTGCGTCAGCGCATCCTTATCTTCGTCGAGACTGATGCCCACCACGTCGAAGCCTTTATCGTGATATTTCTCGTAGGCTTTTTTCACGTTGGGTAGTTCGCGCATGCAGGGGCCGCACCAGGTGGCCCAAAAGTCGATGAGCACCACTTTGCCCTTGTACCTGGCCCAATCGAATTTGCCGCCGCCGAACACCGTGCCTTGAATTTTGGGAGTGGAGCCCATCAGGCCGAGGCGCTTGAGTCCGGCCGAGGCAGTTTCTTTGGCGACCATCACGAGTTGCGGCGGCTGGGCGGAGTCGGCCGACTTCTTCATGGCGTTGTAGATCACCTTGGCGGCGTCGATTGCCCCGGCCATCTCGAACACGCGGGCTGCATTCTCGGCAAGCTGGAACGCTTCGACGTCGAATTTCGCGGCCAGCGACTTGGCGATTTGATCGGCGACGGGACGGAAATCAACGTTCTTGCCAGATTCGCGAGCGTTGAACAGCTCCTCCAACTGGGTGTAGATGGCGCGAGAAGCGTCGTCCGTGGCGCCGGCTTCGCCGGGCGCCTCGGCCTCGTGTTGCGCCGGCACCACGTCGCGCACCGTGGCAACGCCTGTCTTGCCGCCGCCGGAGTTTTTACTTTGATCGTCCGCCGCGTGGAGCGTGGCAAGCGTAAAAGCAACGAAGCCGATCCACAGTATGAGGGCGGCAGCTTGTCTTTTGCACATGGAATTTCTCGCAATCGATGAAGCGTTGATCCAGCGGGTAATTGTAGGAGGAAGGCCCAGAAAAGTGTTAGAGCGAATGCCGGGCCGTGGTTTCACGGGTGAACGCTGCGGCCGCCGTCGACCGGCAGGCAAACGCCGGTGACGAAATCGTTCGCTAGCAGAAACACTACGGCGTCGGCCACGTGCTGCGGCGTACCCTTGCGCTTGACCAGCGTGGCGGCGATGGCGGCGGCCTGCTCCGGGGCGGGCAGATCGTCGGGCAAAAGCACCGGCCCCGGCAAAATTGCGTTCACGCGCACCCGCGGATTGCGCGACGACAACTCCACGGCGAACATGCGCGTCAGCGTGGGAATCGCGCCCTTGGAGGGAAAATACGCGGCGTAGCCGGTGTACGGACGCGCGATCGCCCAATCGCCGATGTTCACAATCGCCCCGCCCTGCGGCTGCGCGACCATGATCTTCCCCACGTGCTGGCAGAACAAGAATGTGCCCAGCGTGTTCACTTCGAAATGCTCTCGAACGTCGGCTGCAGTGACCGCCTCCAACGACTTGGCTTTCCAGATTGCGGCGCAGTTGACCAAGGCGTCGATGCGGCCGAAACGGCGATGCACGTCGGCGACGATTTTCTTCACGGCCTCTTCGCTGCTCACGTCGCCCGCCACGGCGATCGCCGGCTTGCCCGCGGCGCTTAATTCGTCGGCCAGCGCTTGGGCTTCAGCCAGCGAACGATTCGCGTGGATGGCAAGACGATAGCCGGCCGTGGATAAAGAGCGCGCAATAACGGCTCCCACGCGCCGTCCGCCGCCGGTGACCAGCGCCACTCGATCTTCCGCCGGATTGGAGGTGTCAGATGGCATGACATGCGCGGTTGTAACACGGCAATCGGGCCGGGGCAACGCTGCCTGCGGAGCCTACAGCGACATTGCCGCGCAACTGGGTTGAACGATACTATACCTGAGGGCCGGAAATTGCCGCTGCCCAACATTTACCGAGGTTTCCGCCGACGATGGGACTTTACGACCGCGAATATTATCGAGACGAACCCCGCGGCACGATGCTCGGCGGCGACTGGTCGGCGGTCACCACGCTGATTGTGATCAACGTGCTGGTGTTTCTGGCCGAACTATTTACCACGCAGCGCGGCGGCGCCAGCGGCATCGTGGAGTGGTTGGCGCTTAAGCCCGGCCTGTTTCAATCGAATTGGAACCTCTGGGAATTGCTGACCTACGGCTTCGTCCACGATCCCAGAGACATCTGGCACATCGTGTTCAATATGTTCGGGCTGTGGATGTTCGGTACCGACGTGGAGGCGATCTACGGTCGGCGGGAATTCTACAAACTGTACATCAGCCTGATCATTCTGGCCGGGCTATTTAACAGCGTCTTGCAGATGGCCGGCGGCCCGCAGGCCTCTTTGATCGGCGCATCGGGGGGAGTCGTGGGAGTGGCAGTGATTTTTGCTTGCCATTTCCCCAATCGCTTGATTTACATCTACGGCATCATTCCGGTGCCGGCGTTGGTGATGGTGGTGTTGTTCGTGGTGTTTGAGTTTCTGGCCACCGGCGATCGATCGAGTAACGTGGCGCACTGGGCGCACCTCGGCGGCGCGGCGTTTGGATTCCTTTATTATCGCACGGGGTGGAACTTGTTCCGGATCGTGCCGCGCAGTTGGTCGATGCGCATGCCGCGATGGGGCAAGAGGCTGCGGGTCCATGATGAAGAGGAAGATCAAGATGAGCCGCCCGACGACTATCTAACGACGGGGAAAATTCAGCAGCGCGTGGATCAGTTGCTGGAAAAAATCAGCCGCGAAGGGGAAGCCAGCCTCACGAGCGAGGAGCGGCAGTTCCTGGCCGACGCGAGCCGTCGATACCAGCAGCAGCGGCGACGATAGCTTCGCGGCCGCGTGCAGGAAGTGGGGTATTTCTCGCGAAAACGGCCCCTGCCGCAGTTTGACCGTGCCGGGAAGCGGCAACTATACTGAAAAGAGGCCGAAAACCGGCTTTTCACGGTCACTTTCCTCCCCGGGGCTTGGACGTCATGTCGAGGCGATTGTCGCGCTATTTTTGTGGCCGCTCAGCGGCATTCGTGTCGCTCATTTCGGCCGCTGCGTTGGTGGTTTTGAGCTTGTCGAGTTCTGCGCTAGCCCAGCAGCCCAACCGGCAGGCGCCCCCAAGGGTTTTCGCAAGTTAGCGCCCGGCGTGCTCACGACCATTCCGCCGAAGCTCGATCCACAAGATACGGTCACCGATCACGACGTCGTCGAAATCCAAACGCTCGGGAAGCAGTTGGATTGGAAGCCGCAAACGCAGTCGAGCAGCACCACGCTGAAGGTGCTCACCAAGGATATCCCGTTCCGCCGCGATGTTTGGAACCTGGAATTCTCGTTCAAGCCGCTGCGCATGATGTACGTCGATCTGCCGCAGGAAGGCGGGAACATGCAGCGCACTTTGGTGTGGTATTTAGTGTACCGGGTGAAGAACCTGGGGGGCCATTTGCAGCCGGAGCCAACGGCCAACAGCAAGGATTTTGCGAATCATCAGGTCGATTATCCCGTGCGATTCTTCCCGCAGTTTGTCTTGGAAACCGACAAGTACAAGAAGGCGTATCTCGACCGTGTGTTGCCGATTGCGGTCGAGGCGATTCAAAAGCGGGAAGATCCCAATCGAAAGCTGCTGGATAGCGTGGAGATGAGCAACCAGGATATTCCCGTGAGCAAGCCGGGCGAGGATCATAGCGTGTGGGGCGTCGCCACCTGGACCGACATCGATCCGCGGATCGACTATTTTTCGGTTTATGTCGCCGGGCTATCGAACGCTTATCGGTTTGCGGACCCGCCGGGCGCGTATAAGGAAGGCCAGCCGCCGGGGAGCGGCCGCCTATACGCTCAAAAGACGCTCAAGCTGAATTTCTGGCGGCCCGGCGACGAGCACGATATCAATGAAGGGGAAATCTACTATGGCGGCCCCGACAAGGTTGACCACGAGTGGGTTTTCCGGTAAATAAAAGGATTACGTGAAAGCGACCGCATGACGGTGGGCCGTCAACGTTGGGCAAATTCTGCCTTGGTCGCTGGCCCCAGTCTCTAACCCGTTGTTTGTTTCCATGGCACATAAAAAAGGTCAAGGCTCCAGCCGCAATGGTCGTGATTCGGCCGGGCAGCGCCGCGGCGTGAAGCGGTTTGCCGGTGAAAACGTAGTGGCTGGCAATATTTTGGTTCGGCAAGTCGGTAATTCGTTCCACCCCGGACGCGGCGTCGGTCAAGGGAAAGACTTTACGCTGTTTGCTTTGATCGACGGCATTGTGCAGTTCGATCGCGGCGGGCGGCGCGTGAACGTTTTGACGGCGGCGAATTGAGCGATCCGATTCGCTTGCGGATTAGCAGATTGCATAATAGGGATGTCCAAGCGACATCCCTTTTTCTTGCGCCCATGAAAATCACCAGCGTCACCAATCCGCGAGTCAAAGCCGCCGCCGGGCTGCGCGAGGCCCGAAGCCGGGTTCGCCAGCGGCAGATCATCATCGACGGCGTGCGGGAAATTGGCCGGGCGATTGATGCCGGGGTGAAAATCCGCGAAGTATATCTGTGTGCCAAGCCTTGCCAGGAATTCGGTTGCGATGGATTGCTGTCGCGCCTGGGGGATGATGTCTTGCGGTTCGACGTGACCTCCGCCGTGTTTTCCAAATTGGCCTATGGCGAGCGAACCGACGGAATGGTGGCTGTGGCCGAAATGCCGCAAAGCACGCTGGATCATCTCACGTTGCCGCAGCGCCCCTTGGTCGCCGTGCTGGAGGGAATCGAAAAGCCGGGCAATATTGGCGCGGTGCTCCGCAGCGCGGATGCCGCCGGAGTTTCGGCGGTGATTATCGCCGACGGCGGGGCCGACTTGTATAACCCCAATGCCATCCGCGCCAGCCTGGGGACGATATTCACGGTGCCCTATTGCGCGGCATCAAGCGCCGAAACGATCGCCTGGCTGCGGCGACACAAGCTAGCTACCTTTGCCGCTCGCGTGGATGCGTCTGTCGATTACACCGCCGGTGATTTCAACCAGCCATGCGCGATGGTTCTAGGAAGCGAGGCCGCGGGACTTTCCGACGCCTGGCGGGGGAAAGAAATCACGCCCATCCGCTTGCCGATGCACGGCGCCGCCGACAGTCTGAATGTTTCGGCCACCGCCGCCGTGTTGTTCTATGAAGCGCTGCGGCAGCGCTCATAATCGGTCGCCTACGTCTTAGACGGGTGCTGCAAGCTAGCCGCAGCCAGCGTGTTTTCCAGCAGCATGGTGATCGTCAGCGGGCCCACGCCGCCGGGGACCGGGGTGATGGCGCCGGCCACCTGGCCAACGCCGTCTAAATCGACGTCGCCGCATAGCTTGCCGCTTTCGCGATTCATGCCCACGTCGACGACCACCGCGCCGGGGCGCACCATGTCGGCCGTGATGAATTTGGGTCGGCCGATGGCGACGATCAGAATATCGGCCTGCCGCGTAATTTCCGGCAGCTTCCGCGTGCGGCTGTGGCATACAGTCACGGTGGCGTCGGCGCCGGGTCCGCGCTGCATCAGCATGAGCGCGAGCGGCTTGCCGACGATTTCACTGCGACCGACGATCACCACGTGCTTGCCGGCGATTTCAATCTGGTTGTGCAGAAGCAATTCTTGAATGCCGTGCGGCGTGCAGGGCAAATACCGCGGGCGGCCTTGTGCGAGCAATCCGACGTTTTCCGGGTGAAGCGCGTCGACGTCTTTAAGCGGGGATAATGCGGCAAGGCTGGCCATGGGGTCGATTTGCTTTGGCAACGGAAGCTGGATCAAGACGCCATGAACTTTCGAATCCGCGCTGAGCTGGGCCACCAGGTCGAGCAACTGCTTTGGCGTCGCATTGGCCGGCAAACGATGCATTTGGCTGGTCATTCCCGCCCGTTGGCAAGCTTGCTGCTTGTTGCGAACATAGACTTCGCTGGCCGGGTCGTCGCCGGCCAATACAGCGGCCAGGCAGGGCGTGATGCCGGCGGCGGTCTTGAACTTCGCGGCGCGGGCGGCGATTTCGCTTTGCAGCCGGTCGGCCAATACTTTGCCGTCTAATAGTTTGGCCGTCATCGGATGAGATCCTCTGAACTGCGGAACCTGCTGGAATGCATCACCATAAGCGGCACGCGGAACAACGAAAAGCGGAACGCAGCAGTCGCCTCAAAATGGCCTCGCCGCACCGTTTATTGCAGGCTATGATCCTTGACGGTCGGGGTCGAATGGTAATAATGATACTAATGTTAGTAATCATTCCAACCGGCCGGGCCGATCTAGCGAAATAGCCGCTAAGCCCACGATCGAGTCCGTTGATGTCAGCCCCGCTGGTCCCGAAAAGGTAGAATCTACGCATCCGCTACTGTTTGCCAGCCCTTCCGATCCACATGGCCGAATCCGAACCAAAACCTGAAAAACTCTCCTCGGTCGAGGGCATCAAGACGAACAGCAATTACCTGCGCGGGACGATCGTGCAGGAACTGTCCAACGGCAGCGACAATTTCGGCAAGGACAACGTGCAACTGCTGAAGTTCCACGGCACCTATCAGCAGGACGACCGCGAACATCGCACGAAGCGCGAAGGGGGCAAAAGCCTCCGGCAATACATCTTCATGGTGCGCTCCGCCGTGCCCGGCGGAAAGATGACAACCGACCAGTTACTCGGCGAACTGGATCTGTGCGACGAATTGGGCAACGGCACGCTGCGCATCACCAGTCGCCAGGGGTTGCAGTTGCACGGAATCCCTAAGCGAAGTTTGCAAGAAACCATTCGGCGCATCAACGAGATCAAGCTTTCCACGCTGGCGGCTTGCGGCGACGTGAAGCGCAACATGATGTGCTGCCCGGCGCCGCACTACAACGATCCGGTGCATGACGAGATGCAGCGGCTGGCCGATCAGTTCGCCGAACATCTGGCGCCGCGCAGCCGGGCCTATTCCGAAATTTGGCTGCGCGATACGTCCAGTGGAGAGGAACAATACTTGGGCGGCATCGGTGAAAGTTCCAACGGCCATGCCGTCAACGGGCAGGACGACGTGGAGCCGATTTATGGTCCGACCTATCTGCCCCGAAAATTCAAAATCGCAATCGGGCTGCCCGGCGACAACTGCGTGGATATGTACGCCAACGACCTGGCGTTCATGGCGATTTGCCGCGATTGGAAAATCGTCGGCTACAACGTTTTGGTCGGCGGCGGAATGGGCGTGGTTCCCAGCGCGGCCAAGTCCTTCCCCGCCGTGGCCAAGCGGATGGCATTTATTCGCCCCGAAGAGGCCATCGACGTGGGAACGGCGATCGTCAAAGTGCAGCGCGATTTCGGAAACCGCGCAGATCGAAAAGTCGCACGCCTCAAATATTTGATCGGCAATCGCGGGCTGGATTGGTTCAAGTCGAAGGTCGAGGAATACTATGGCAAGCCGCTTGCGCCCCCCGATCCGGAAGACGTCTGGGGCTTCGACGATCACTTGGGCTGGCACGAACAAGGCGATGGCCGGCTGTTTTACGGATTGAATGTCGAGAATGGCCGCATCGTCGACAACGATCATCTGCAATTGAAGACGGCGCTGCGCGAAGTGTGCCGCTCGCTGCGGCCGGGCATTCGGCTGACGGCGCACCAGAGCATTCTGTTCACGGATTTGCAGCCGGGTGCGCAGGCACAACTCGAGGAAATTCTGCGGCGGCACAACATCAAGCTGTCGCACGAGATCTCCACGGTGCGGCGCTGGTCGATGGCCTGCGTGGCCTTTCCCACGTGCGGCCTGGCGATCACCGAAAGCGAACGCGCACTACCGGGCATGCTCGACCAATTGGAAGTTGAGCTGGCCAAACTCGGTTTGGCAAAAGAAGAATTCACGCTGCGCATGACCGGCTGCCCCAACGGCTGCGCGCGCCCTACAATTGCGACGTCGGCCTGGTGGGCAAGGCGGCCGGGAAGTACACCGTGCTGGTGGGTGGCCGACTGCTGGGCGACCGGCTCAACTTTATCTACAAAGACATGGTGCCCGCGGAAGCCGTCGTGCAAACCTTGGTGCCTCTTTTTGTCTATTTCAAGACTGCTCGCCAGAGCGGCGAAACGTTCGGCGATTTCTGCCATCGCAAAGGGCAGGCCGATCTGCTGGCGTGGACCGAACGGTACGCCGCCCAAGCGGCCACGGTCTGAGCAAAACGCTCTGGCGATCGTCGAGGCGACAAGCGTCGAGGCCAGCTTACTCTTTCTTCGCGTCCGAGGCGTGATGGGCTGATTTGGGCGGGTCCTCGGCATCTTTGGTTTCTTGCTTTTCCCGCCACGGTTTCTTCTCGCCGTAGCTGGCCAGTTCGCGCTTGAGCTGTTGGTTGGTCTCCGGGTCGTCGCTGCCCAACTGCACCGCTTTTTTGGACCATTCGGCGGCCTTATCGAAATCGCCCGCTTCCGCGTAGGCGGCCGCCAACGTGCTCAGGATATGGGCCTGTTTGTTTTCGGTCACCTTGGCGGCTTCGGTGGCCAGTTCGACGGCCCGTTTGCCGTCGCGCACAGAATCGTCGGGCGACGTGGCCAGCACCCAGGCCAGATTGTTCAGGACGCCCGGATCTTTGGGTTTTTGTTTGAGCGCTGCATTGTAGTCGGCGACCGCGTCGGCATGCTTACCGATGCTGAGGTACGAATCGGCGCGTCCCCGCAAAGCTAAGAACAACTGCGGATCTTCCTCGAGTGCCGCGGAATATTTATCGATGGCTTTGTGCGGTTGTTTGCGCAGCGCGTACAGCATGCCCAACTCGGTCGACAGTTGCGGATTCTTCGGACTGATTTCCAAGAGCGCTTCCAGGTCGGCAACGGTTTGCTTCAATCCGCCGGAACCGGCCGAGATCAAAATCCGCATGGCGGGAGACAGCTCGCCCCCGTCCTTGAAGATTTCGGCGACGTCAGCCTCGGCCGCTTTCGCGTCCCCTTGCTTCTGGTGAATCATCGCCCGCAGCGCGACGGCCGCCACATTTTTCGGGTCGAGCTTGAGTGCTTCGTTCACGTCCGCAATGGCCTCGTCGAGCTGGCCCGCCTGCAGATGCACACGGGCCTTGTAGACGTAGGGGCTGGCCGCGTCGGGATTGAGCTTGATCGCTTCGTCATACGCCTTGAGGGCTTCATCATTATGGCCCAGCGCGAACTGTGCCTGGCCAAGGGCCTCTTGCGCTTCGAAGTTTTCGGGATTGGCCTTTACGGCGGCGGTGAGATCGGTCAAAGCCTCGTCGACTTTGCCTTGCTCCAAAAATAGCCGGGCCCGGTAAACCAGCACTTCGTCGTTGTGCGGCGCGATTTTGAGCGCTTGATTGAGCAATTCTTCGATTTTTTCCGGCTCCGGAACGATCCTGGCCTGCAGCACCAGAGCTTCGACTTGCACCGCCGGATCGTCCTTGGCCAGTTCGGCGGCCTGTTGCGCCGCCTTCACGGCCGCCGCCCGATCGCCGCCGGGCAGCATCTGCAATTTCGCGATCAGCAATTGTGCGGCCGGAAGATCGGGATGAATTTTGAGAGCCTTGTCCAGATCGTCCAGGGCCACTTGCCGCAGCTTGGGCCAGTTTTGCGGAATGCGCTCGACGATCACCTTGGTCAGAAAATTGGCCCGCTGCATCAGGGTGCTGGTCAGCAAATTGTTTGCAAATTGGGTATTGGCGTCGTCGAGCCCTTTTTTCAGCGCGCTGTCACACAAGTCGACCACTTGTGTAAGATCGTCGAGGCTGTTGGCGGACAACTTCTTCTCAGTGGCCTGATCGAGATCTTCCTGCCCTTCGTTTTCTGCGCGGACGACGGCCGCCGACAGTACGACGGCAGTGGCAAGAACCAGCAAAAGCCAAGGAAATCGACGCATTGAACGCTCTCCGAGCAATTAAGTCCAAGTTTGCAGATGACACTCGAATTATGACAGGCTGAAGCCGTTGACGCTATGGCAGGAAAGTTAGGCGGTAAGGTGTATGCTGCTTGCAAATGCGCTGATTTCTCCGCATACCGCGTACTGCATACCGCATACCACACAATCAAGCTCGATCGATGGGAAACGCCATGACCTCGGCCAGCGATTTTGCGCCGGCGGCGAGCATCACGATGCGATCGAAGCCAAGCGCCACGCCAGTGCACGCCGGCAGGCCCGCCTCCATCGCCTGAAGCAGGCGGCTTTGCTCCGGCAACTGCGGTTTGCCCTCGGCCCGGCGGGCCTGATTGGCAACGTTGTTGCGGCGGCGCAATTCGGCGGCATCCAGCAATTCGTGATAACCGTTGGCCAACTCCACGCCGCGCACGAAAAGCTCGAATCGTTCCGCGACGGGGGGCGTGCCCCCGCGCACTTTGGCCAACGCCGCTTGTGCAGCGGGATAGTCGTACAGAATGGTTGGCACGGATTGGCCCAATTGAGGCTGCACGCATTCCGCCACGAGCGCATTCAGCCAACCGTCGCGGTCGCTGCCCAGCCCGGCAGGAACGGCGACATGGAGTCGTTGCGCCGCGGCGCTCAATTGCTCGATGCTGGCAGTGTGAGGGTCGACGCCGGCAAATCGCTCGAATGCGGCGGCATAGCTCAGCCGCTGGGCCGCGGGCGTGCCCAACAGCACGACGCACAGGTCGGAGAGCAGCCCCATTCCCGCAGCCATGTCGTCGCCGACCCGATACCACTCGACCATCGTGAATTCTGGATTGTGCAGCGGACCGATTTCCCCGCCGCGAAAGGCTCGCGTGATTTGAAAGATGGCCGTCGCGCCCGCGGCTAGCAGCCGCTTCATGCCGAACTCGGGCGACGTTTGAAGCCAGAGCCGCCGTCCCGCCTCCGGGCGGCGAGGATCTTCGGGAAGAATGGTCGACAACGGCTCCAGGTGACGATCGACCGTGACGTCGGCCGAAAGGATCGGTGTTTCGACTTCGAGAAAACCGCGCTCGGCGAAAAACGCGCGCACTCGGGCCAGCAGTTCGGCCCGCAGTCGAAGGTGCGCGAGCGAAGCCGAAGGAAGAAACGACATGCAATTCAGAGGGCGGAGCTTATCGCGCCGGCGGAAGGGAACTGGTTTTGGCCGAACGCACGCCGCGCACATACTTATGGCAATTGATGCACTTCATGGTCAATTCGACATAGGCCAGGGCGGCGCCGTCGAGATTCTTTTTCTTGGCGGCTTCGGTCAGCGCCTCGGTCGCATGCTGAAAATCCTGGCTCTGCCGCAGATACTCTGGCGTTTGCAGCACCTGCCAATTCGTGGCCTTGCTCAGCAAGTTCATTTCTTGCGAATTCTTGGCGATCAAATCGAAATCTTCCAGCGTCAGCCCTTCCAACACTTTTTGCGAATGCGCCAGCTTGGCGCACATGAACTCCTTCACGTCGTTGACCTGCGGCGGCGCCGTACGGGCCAGTCCCACCCAAAGCATTGCGACGATCGAAGCGGTCGCCAGAACGAACAATCCGTGTTTCATGGTTTTGATCCTATAGGTCTGCGGTCCATTGGAAAGCATTCGATGAAATTCACTTTGCCGGCTGTTTGAAGGTGAGCACCGGGCACTGGGCGCGACGCACGACCAGCTCCGCCACGCTGCCCATCAGCACGCGCGTGAGCCCGCTGCGGCCGTGAGTGCTCATGACGATCAGGTCGACGCCTTCGTCCTGTGCCACGCGGACAATTTCGGTGGCCGGGTCGCCGGTGACCATGCGATGCACATACTGCACCTTGGGGTCGGCCGGCTTGACGTTCTCCAGCATCTTCTTCAGCGCGTCGGTGTTGGGCTCCGGAATGCCGTAATACAATTCGCCGCCGCCGTAAGCCAAGGGCGGCTCCTCGACGTGCAAGATGATGAGCGTGGCGCCGCTGTCGCGCGCAAGGAAGTGGCATGGGGCAACACTTCATCGCTGGCGTGCGAAAAATCGGTGGGAAAGAGGATTTTTTTGGCTTTCATAATCGCCGCCTCCAATTACGGTTCGACCGATTATACAGCAGCGCACCTGAATGTGGACAGCAAGCGAAGCTCTGCCGCCCGCCGCGGCGAGGGTTCTGTTGTCAGCAGCCGCTAGATAGGATACGCTTTTCGCACGGTCATCAAAAGGCATCTGCACGCCACGCTCACGGAGGGATGATACACGTGGATTTGCCGCGGGACGCCATCCTGAATGAAGATTGCGTCGAGGGATTCAGGCGCCTTCCCGACAGCGCCGTCGACCTTGCTTTTGCCGATCCGCCGTTCAACATCGGCTACGAGTACGACGTCTACGAAGACCGGCAGGCGGCCGACGCCTATCTCGATTGGTGCCGCCAGTGGATCGGCGGCCTGCACCGGGTGCTGAAGCCCGATGGCACGTTTTGGCTGGCCATCGGCGATGAATTCGCCGCCGAACTCAAGCTCATCGCGCAGCGCGAAATCGGATTCACCTGCCGCAGTTGGGTCGTGTGGTATTACACGTTTGGCGTCAACTGCACCAAAAAGTTCAGCCGTTCGCACGCCCATTTGTTTCATTTCGTCAAGAACCCGCGGCGGTTCACGTTCAACGCGGGCGAAATTCGCGTGCCCTCGGCGCGGCAACTGGTGTACGGCGATTCGCGCAGCAATCCTGCCGGCCGTTTGCCTGACGACACCTGGCTGGTTCCGCCGCGCAACGGCGAAATTTCATCCGAAAAAACTTTCGCGCTGCGCCCGCAGGATTTGCCCGGCAGCTTTCAAGCCGAGGAAGATACGTGGTACTTTCCGCGCGTGGCGGGCACCTTCAAACAGCGGGCCGGATGGCACGGCTGTCAAATGCCGGAGCAATTGTTGGGACGGATTATTCGCGCCTGCAGCAATCGCGGCGAAACCGTGTTGGACCCCTTTGCCGGCAGCGGCACGACATTGGCGGTGGCCAAGAAGTTGGGGCGCCATTTCTTGGGGTTTGAAATTTCGCCGAAGTACGCCAGAAATGTGGAAAAGCGTTTGAGTTCGATTCGCTCCGGCGATCCATTGGAGGGCGCACCGGAGCCGCTGGTCAGTGCGCCCAGCACGGCCAATGGCATTACGCTAAAAGAGCGCCAGCAAAATCGGCGTCGAGGGGTTCGCAAGAAACAAGGGGCGGGCCGGCAAAAATAAATGCCAGACCGCCTCACTCCGGCAGCCAGAGGGCGGATTTCTTTTCGCCGCCGGCTTGCGGCTGGTCGGGAGTCCAAAGTTTGCCGGGCTCGCTGGCCGCGCCGGGAACGACCAATGGTGAGGCCGGGGCCGCGGGCGCCGCGCCGCCAATTGCCAGCCGGCCGTCGGGACCGACCAGGCCGGTTTGCACCAGCAATTGCACCAGCGCCTGGGCCACGCCCGGTTCGCGCCCATGCTGAGTTTGAATGTGTTGGATCAACTGCAACACGGCCTGGCCTTCGCTGCGCTGGATGCGGTAGGCCAATTCCATCAGGTCCCAAGGCGCCGACGATTGCTTGTGGGCTTCGGCCATTCGGCGCGCCTCTTCGATCAGCCGCAGTGATTCCTCGGCATTATCCGCCGAGCGCACCAGCGCTCGATAGGCCGACAGCTTGTATTCGGCCGCGGGCAGGTTGGGCCGCTTGAGCACTTCCGGAGCCAGCCGCCGTAAGGCCAGCGAAAAATTCGCGACCACCGCGCGATTGAATGCCTGCTTCAATTGCTCGTCGGTGAGCGATTCGACGCGCAGCCGGGCGATGCGCCTAGCGGAATGCGATTTAGATCCAGGCCTGCTGGATCGATGTCCGTCTGTTCCGGCAGTCCCAGCTTGCGGCGAAGTTGGTTGTAAGTGTCGGGGCCCGTGTCTGCGTCGGCCAATTGCAGGAGCCAGATGGCGGCCAATAGGCGATTGCGGTATTGCGGTTCCGTGGCGGCTTGCTCGGCCGTGCGGCCGCCAAAGAGAGGTTGCGGCAATTTCGGCCACTGTTCCAGCACCATCTTGCGGCGCTGCTGGATCGAAAGGCTGTGCCGCAGTTCCTCCGGCGTGTCGTCGGGCAATCGCCAGTGCCAGCTCAAGGAATGCTCGATTTGACCCATGTGGCCGATGACGACTTCGGTTGTGGGCACTTTCAGATCGTCCCCCAACACTTCCTGCAGCAGTTTCTTGGCGGAATCCAGGTCCGGCCGAAATACTGCCAATTCCAATCGCGCCGGGCGATCGGTCTGCTTGCCGAACAGCAGCATTTGCCCCAACTGCTGCGGGATTTGGTCCAGCGTGATCCCGACGCCGCTGGCAACAACGGCCCGGTCCAACAGCGAATAGGCGGCCCGCGGCGGCGGTTCGTTTTGCGCGCTCCAGGCGCTGGTATCCAGAGGCAAGCGTTCGATGCGGCGATCGGCCGCCAGTTTTTCCTGGACCGCTTCGGCATTGTTGATCAGATAAGTGATCGAGAGTTCATCGATCTGCAGTTGGCTGTCGGCGGCGAGCAATTGCGCCAACGCTTCGGCCTCGACGGCGTCGTCGGGCGATACTTTCAAGGCGGCAAACTTCCGCAGCGCCTCGACGGCGGCCGCATAATTGCCCAGGAAGCTTTGGATGGTGCCGAGGTTTCGCCACAAGACCGGCGAATCGGCGGCAGTCGATGCCATGGCCGTCCAGGCGTCCGCGGCGCGCTTCCAATGCCCCAACTGTGCCGATTCAAGCGCCTTGGTGAATGCCGCGCACCACGGGACATCGGCCGGTGCGTCTTCCAGCGGCGGCATCTCCTTCAACGGCACCGGAACGGTCGGAGCGGCCTCGAGCTGCAAAAGCGCCGACATCGCCCGCTCGTCTTTGGCTTGCGAGATGCCTAGCTGCAACTGCAGATGCGCCGCGCCGGAGCGATGTGCCGCGCCGACAGCAATACCAGGGCCAACGTGCCGATGGCATCGTAAACTCGTACCGGCATCTCAGTGCCGCAGGCTTCGATGGCCTGCTGCAGCCAGGCGATTCCTTTGAGCGGATCTTCGTGACTGGCCACGAACAATGCCTTTTCGGCCAGCGCCACTGGATTGCCTGGATGCGACGACAGAAACTTGGTGAGCGTGGTTTCAGCCGCGGCATGATCTCCCACGGCGTTTTCCAACGATAGGCGAATGCTTTGCAAGCAGGCCCGCCCCGGATATTGCTCGTCGAGCTTGCGAACGTGATCCAGCCCTGCCAGCGGCTGCTCCCCCTCGAGCATCCGCTGCACCTTATCGAGCTCCTGCACTAGGTCGGCACAGCAGAATTTCACCTTCTTGCCGGTGCCGCCGGGACATGGGGAATAGGGATCGATAGGCACGGGAACTGCCAGCTTTCGAGGAATTGCTCGCTACAAGAAAATCAACTCGGCCGGAGCAAATGCGGCTGCTATCAGAGGAAAACTTGCTAGCTCGGCCGCATCGCCGCATCGTAGCAGACGCCGGCTTCATCGACTACCGCCCAACTCGTTGCGGCAATGACAGTTGCAGAACTCGCGGCTTGGCGAATCTGGGTAAAGACGCGCGATCTTGCCGATTTCGTCGATTATTCCTGTGGCATAAGGCGTACCGTGTCCGATCTTTGGGAGAGAAATACCCGGAATCGTTGCGCTTGGAGATCGTTTGCTAGCTGCGGCCTAGATGTAAGACGCCACTTCGGAGGTTGGACAGTGAAACGAGCGGGTTGGCAACTGCTGCTGGCCGGTGCGGTGCTAATTTTGGCAGCGCACGCACTGCGCACTCAGACATCCGAGCAACTTCCCGAGCCCACTTCGGTGATGAACCATGCGCCGGCGGCGGCGGCGCCGGCCGCAGCGCAGCCCGGCGCCCCGGCCGCCATGCGATCCTCTGCGGCGTCGACAACTCCAGGCACGAGCCCCATGATGTCGCGCGATCGAGCATGGGATCAGCAGCCCGATCTGCGAAACGGCGAGGACCAACCCGATCTTTACGCAGATGATATGGGCGATCCGTATGATGAGCCCTGCGACGACGGCCCTGCGTATCCATTTACCAGCAGCCGGTGGTGGCGCGACGGGTGTTGGTACAGCGAATTCGAGTTCGTGGTTTGGCACCGGTCCCGCGCGCACGATGGGCGGCTCGGCCTCGACACCTCGGGACTTCTGCCCGGCCAGCGACAGGATTTGAACCGGCATGGCACGCCATTGGGATTGGTGCCGGGCGGCTCGGGAACATTGGGCTATATCCTGGATCGAGATCTAGACAACCGCGACCACAGCATTGAGTTCACCTATCTGGGATTCAATAACTGGCAGGCCTATGACAGTTTGCGCTCCGAAAATCCGCAAAGCCTGCGCACGCCGATCGCGCCAAATTACGGCGGCTTCAACTTCGCGGACACCTACAGCACGGTCTATCGTTCGTCGCTGCAAACGATGGAGATAAACTACCGCATTCGCAACCGGCCAGGCCGTGACCGAATGATCATGGGGCCCGACGGCTTCTGGTCGCGGCAGCTGACCCCCGGTCGCACCCAATCGCTGATCATTGGTCTTTCCGGGCTGCAGATTAACGAAGATTTTCGCTGGGTTAGCTTGCAAGATAACGTCAGCCCGGCGGTGTTCTCGGGGAATCTCCACACGCACACCGATAACACGCTTCTGGGTCCGCAGATCGGCGGCGATTGTTTCGACGTCCATGATACGTGGTATTGGGGAGTGCGCGGCACGGTGGGCATTTACGCGAACTTCTCGCGCGGGTCGTCCGACATTATCGTCAATGATCCCAACACGCCGGAGGCCCCGGTTCATGGAAAATCGACTTCGCAAACTCCCAGCGGCTTCGGCAAACTGAGCGTGTTGACCGGAATCAACGTGAACGATCACATCATGATCTTCAGCAGTTACGACGTCGCCGCGGTGGGCGGCCTGGCGATGGCGCCCGACCAGGTGTCGTTCTTTGGCCTGATGTCCGCCACTCCGCCGACGATGAACACCGGCGGGCATATCTTCTACAATGGCTTCGCCATCGGTTTGGAAGCGTACTGGTAAGGTACTGTTTCCCTGGGGGACGGCATCTGCCGCCAAAGCGAGCCGGCCGCCGCTTTTTCCAGCGGTAGGATTCGCGGCGACTCCTTCATAGAATTGCGACGCCGAGGAACGCATCGATCGTCGCCGCAAACCGGAAAACCAACATGACACGCCCGTGGGCCGAGCAGATTGTCGCCAGGCGGTATCCGATGATCGCTGCGCTGTCGATCGCGGCCATCGTCGCTTATCTGATTTTGCACTTCGGCACGGGCGTTTCGGAGGAGGTCGCGAATTGGCCGCTGTTCGTTGCCCTGGCCCTGGGCGGCGTTCCGATTGTCGCCGAGCTATTGTTCAAGATTCTTAAGCGCGATTTCGGCTCCGATCTGTTGGCCGGCATTTCGATCGTTGCTTCCGTATTGCTGGACCAGTATTTGGCGGGCACGCTGGTGGTGCTGATGCTCTCAGGTGGCGAAGCGATTGAAGGCTACGCCGTGCGCAGCGCGGCTTCGGTGCTGCACGCCCTGGCGCGGCGCATGCCCTTGGTGGCGCATCGCCGACGCAACTCGCAAATGGAGGATGTGCCGCTGGAGCAAATCGCCGTGGACGACGCGCTGGTGGTGTTCCCGCACGAAATCTGCCCGGTGGACGGCGAAGTGCTCGAAGGGCACAGCGTGATGGACGAATCGTATTTGACCGGCGAACCCTATCGCATGTCGAAGACGCCCGGGGCCACGGTGCTATCGGGTGCAATCAATGGCGAGGCGGCGCTGGTGATCCGCGCCACGCGGCGGGCGGTGGATTCGCGCTACGCTCAGATCATGCGCGTGATGCAGGAATCGGAGCAGCGGCGGCCGCGCATTCGGCGATTGGCCGACCAGCTCGGCGCTCTGTATACTCCGCTGGCGGTGGCGATTGCGGTCGCGGCCTGGATCGCAACGGGGCAGGCATTGCGCTTCCTGGCGGTGCTGGTCGTTGCCACGCCGTGTCCGCTGTTGATCGCCATTCCGGTGGCGATCATCGGCAGCATTTCGCTTTCGGCGCGGCGCGGCATCATCGTCCGCGATCCGGCAGTGCTGGAACAGGTGGACACCTGCCGCACGGTGATCTTCGACAAGACGGGCACGCTAACCTATGGTGAGCCGCGGCTGGAGGAGCAGATGGTTGCGCCGGGCTTCGAGGCGCACGATGTGCTGATGCTCGCGGCCAGTTTGGAGCGATATTCGAAGCATCCCTTGTCGGAAGCGATTCTCCTGGCGGCGCAGCAGGAGCGATTGGCCCCCTGCGAAGCGGCGGAAATTCGCGAGCGCCCGGGCGAAGGACTGCGCGGCACGGTGGCCGGCCGAAAGGTGCAAATCACCAGCCGCAAGAAGCTGAGCGATCTGCGGCCGGATTTGGCAGCGCAGCTTCCGCCGTTGGCCGGCGGCCTGGAATGCGTGATCGTGGTGGACGATCAGTATGCCGCCACGTATCGATTTCGCGATCAGCCGCGCCATGAAGGTTCGTCGTTCGTACATCATTTAGCCCCCAAGCATCATTTCGATCGCGTGCTGCTGGTGTCCGGCGATCGCGAAAGCGAGGTGCGATACCTGGCGGATCAGGTCGGCATCAAGGAGGTATATGCGGAGCAAAGTCCGGAAGACAAAGTGAACATCGTTCGCCGGGAGACGCAGCGCGCCAAAACGTTGTTCCTGGGCGACGGCATTAACGACGCGCCGGCGCTCTTGGCCGCTACCGTGGGCCTGGCGTTTGGCACCGGAAACGAGATTACCGGCGACGCCAGCGGCGCCGTGGTGATGGACACGTCGCTGGAGCGCGTGGACGAATTCATGCACATCAGCAGGCGAATGCGCATGATCGCGCTGCAAAGCGCGGTGGGCGGAATGGCCGCCAGTATGCTGGGAATGTTGTTCGCCGCTTGGGGCTATCTGCCGCCGGTGGCAGGCGCCATTCTGCAAGAGCTGATCGACATCGTGGTGGTTATGAACGCCCTGCGACGGCATGGCCGCCAAGGTCGCTCAGCGATTTCTAATCGACCGGCATCGCCAACCAGCCGCCAAATATCGCAAAGGGCAAAATCAGCGCCGTAGATGTGGCCGTCAGCCAGATTGGCCCGGAGTCGCCCAACAAGACGATCAAGCCCACGTTGAGTAGCGCGGCCAGGACCCCTGCCCCAAGTGCATGCGCTATCGGAGCACGGGGAGCGATTCTGCCCGCCGCATAACCGCCTGCCAGACTCATGATGATTCCGCCGGCGGCGCTGAACAGCACCAGAGCGAACGAGCGGGGTAGCTGCTCCACGATGGTTTGAGCGGAGGCGCCGCCGACCAGCATGGCGGTTACCGCCGTGAGGCCAATCACTGTGGTCGCCATGAGCGAGCCGGCGATATCGACCACCGCCCCCAGCCAGATTGCTTGCAGGCTGAGTGTCAAAGTTCGTTCCGACGTCGTGCTGCTCATCGAGAGGAAACCAGGAAATACGGTGGCTGGTTGCGAAAGCTCCAGTATGATTACCGGCGAACAGCGATTCAAATCCTTCCATGTTTGATTCCAACCAATACGAACTGCTGGATTTCGGCTCGGGCCGCAAGCTGGAGCGGTTTGGACAGTTCGTGCTGGACCGCCCTGCCCCAGCCGCGGCGGACGCCACGCCTGCGCTGCCTGAGTTGTGGACAAAAATCAACGCGCGATTTGAGACGGATGCCGCACAGAAAACAGGCGCCGTGCGCGGCAAATGGAGTGCGACCGGCGATTTGCCTCCCAACTGGACGATCCGACATGGGGAGCTGGCGTTCGAGATCAAGCCGACTGAGTTCGGTCATCTGGGCCTGTTCCCCGAACAAGCGACTTGCTGGGATTGGATCGATCAGCAATTGCGATCAGTTTCGGCGGCCAAGGTGCTGAACCTGTTTGCGTACACAGGCGGGAGCACATTGGCCGCTGCGGCGGCGGGTGCGGCGGTCACGCATGTCGATGCCGCAGCGAATACGGTCGCATGGGCGCGGCGAAATGCGGATTTATCGGGGTTGGCGGCGGCGCCGGTGCGCTGGATTGTGGACGACGCTTTGAAATTCGCGCGACGAGAGGCGCGACGCGGGCGACATTATGATGCCGTAATTTTGGACCCACCCAGTTACGGCCACGGCGCCGACGGAGAGGTCTGGAAAATTGAGGAACACTTGTCGGAGCTGTTGTCGATCTGTCGGGAACTGACCGGGCCGGAGCCGCAGTTTGCGCTGCTTACGTGCCATGCCCCGGGATTTGATCCGTCGCGGTTGACGGAGTGCTTGGGAACGCAGCGCGCTGAAGCCGGAGATCTATGGCTGACGACTGCAGACGGGCGGAAATTGCACAGCGGCGTGTTTGCTCGCGTCGGCCGCTAGCTCATCCGCAGCGCGCCATCCAGGCGGATCAGCGTGCCGTTGAGGTAGGGGTTGGAAATGACCGACTGCACGAGTTGGGCGAACTCGTCTGGCCGACCCAGCCGCTTGGGAAATGGAATTTGTGCCTCCAGCGACTGGCGCACTTCGTCGCTGGTGTCGGCCATCATGTCGGTGTCGAACGTGCCTGGGGCGATCGCCACGACACGAATGCCGAACCGCGCCAGCTCGCGCACCGCAGGCAACGTGAGGCTGGCGACTCCGCCCTTGCTGGCGGCGTATGCCGCCTGGCCGATTTGCCCTTCCAGGGCCGCCACGGACGAGGTGTTGATGATGACGCCGCGCTCGCCGGCCGCATTGGGCGCGTTGATCATCATCGCCGCCGTCGCCAATCGCAGCATGTTGAACGTGCCGATCAGATTCACATGCACGACACGCTCGAATAGTTTCAAATCGTGCGGACCCTTCTTGCCGGCGATCCGAGCGGCGCCAGGATTCCGGCGCATTGCACCAGGCAATGCAGCTCGCCGAAATCTCGCACTGCGGTGTCAATCGCTTGTTGAGCATCGTCGGGTCGAGTGACGTCGGCGCGCACGAAGCGGGCCGACGGGCCCAACTCGTTTGCCAGCGACTGGCCGGCGTCTTCGTTCAAGTCGGCAACGATGATTTGGGCGCCGATTTCGGCCAGCCGCCGGGCGCAGGCTGCGCCTAATCCGCTGGCGCCGCCGGTGATCAGGCAAGTGCTCGAGTTGATTTCCATGAATGCCCCGAAATCCACGTAGCGAATAGTAAGCGGCCGGGCACCGACATTGGCGGCAGCAATTACGCAGCGCGCTTGGCGACCATGTTGCGGCGATGCTCGTCGAACTTGGAGACGATGAGGGCCACGTTCTGGCCGCCAAATCCGAAACTGTTGCTGAGCACGTGGCGGCAAGCGATTTCGCGGGCCACGTTGGGCACGTAGTCCAAATCGCAATCGGGATCGGCGGTTTCGTAATTGATCGTTGGCGGGAGCACGCCGCTGCGAATGGCCATGATTCCGACGACCAATTCGATTGCCCCGCCCGCAGTGGTGAAGTGCCCCAGCATGCTCTTGGTGCTGGAGATGGGCACATGATAAGCATCGTCGCCGAAGACGCGCTTCATCGCCAGCGTTTCCATTTTGTCGTTCAGCACGGTGCCAGTGCCGTGGGCGTTGACGTAGCTGATTTCGCCCGGCGCGATGTCGGCATCTTCCAGTGCGCGGGCCATGCAACTGGCGGCGCCTCGTCCTTCGGGATGCACATCGGTAATGCGGTAAGCGTCTTGAGCGGAGCCCCAGCCGGATAGCTCGGCCCAGATTTCCGCGCCGCGGCGCTGGGCGTGCTCTAGAGATTCTAAAATCACGATCGCCGCGCCTTCGCCGACCACGAAACCATCGCGATCGCGATCGAATGGCCGTACGGCATGGGCTGGATCGTCGTTGTGCAGCGAGAGCGCGCTCAGCCGGTGGAAGCCGCTGATCCCGAAGGGGTGGATCATGCTATGGGCGCCGCCGGCCATCATCAAATCGACTTCGCCGGAGCGAATCATCTCGGCGGCTTCGCCAATGGCCTGGCTGCTGGAAGCGCAAGCCGCGATGCAGTTGGCGTTGGGTCCTTGGGCATTGAATCGGGCCGCCAGATGCGCGGCAGGCATGTTCAGTTCCAGCTCCAGTTCGTCGTTGCTGCTCCACAATTTCAAAGCTTGCTGGGTGAATTTTTCCGGCTTGAATTCCTCGCCTTCCATCGATTGGGCCATGATCTGCGCGAATTGGTTCCAATCCTGATACGTTTCGCCGCAGCCCAGGTAGACGCCGAAGCGCAACGGGTCGAATGCATGGCCGTTTTGATGGCCATTTGGGCCGCCGTCCAGCCCGGCGCTGCGCATCGCTTTAATTCCCGAGGCGATCGCGAACAGCGTTTGTCGCGGATGATGTCGCCAGCGCGCGGGATCTTCTCCCACTTCGGCAATGCTCCAATCCTTCACTTCGGCGGCGATTTGAACGGGAAATCGGCTGGCGTCAAACAGCGTCAGCCGTCCCACGCCGGAGCGTCCATGGGTGAGCCGATTCCAAACGTCGTGGACGTCGGACCCCAGGGGTGTGACACAACCCATGCCGGTGATCACTACACGTCTGCGAGTCATGGTCGCTCTCTGATTTTCGCCGACCGGCAGCCGTCCTGGCCTGCTGGAGAACGTGCAACATGGGCTGGATAAAAGTTGGGGGAGAGTACCTAAATCGGCCTGCCCAACAAAGGTCGACCGCCTTTGGCCACAGACCCGCAATCCTATCACAATTGTGGGTGTTTAAGTAAGCTGCGAGAAGGCTATGGATCGTGAAGTTTGGGTCGAATGGGCAGCAAATACCGGGCCGCTGGCGCGACATTTGACTCGCCGGGCGCTAGGTTTGCGCTAAAAAGAAGCGACGGCAAAGGCGGGGAACCCTACTGAGGCCCGACCGGCAGCTTACCGACGCAATGGTAGGTGAAGCCGAGCCCTTTGAGTTGCCGCGGGTTGTAGAGATTGCGGCCGTCGAACACGACCGGGGTCTTCATTCGGTCGCGCATTTCCTCGAATTCCGGATTGCGGAACTCGCCCCACTCCGTGACGATCGCTAGCGCATCGGCGCCGTCGAGCGCCTCCATCGGCAGATCGCAATACGTGACTTTGTCGCCGTAGATCGCCCGCACATTTTCCATGGCCTCGGGATCGTGAACCTTTAGCGTGGCGCCGAGCTTCAGCAAGCGGTCGATCAGCACCAGCGCGGGTGCATCGCGGATGTCGTCGGTGCGGGGTTTGAAGGCCAGCCCCCAGATAGCGATTGTTTTTCCTTGCAGCTTGCCTCCAAAGTGCTGCTCGATTTTTTCGGGGAGGACCAGCTTTTGGCGCTGGTTCACCTGTTCCACCGCGTCGAGAATTCGCGGCGCCACGTCGTGCTGCCGCGCCATCGACGACAAGGCTTGCACATCTTTGGGGAAGCAACTGCCGCCGTACCCGGCGCCGGGAAACAAAAAGGCGAAGCCGATACGGCCGTCGTGCCCGATGCCGCGGCGCACGTCGTCGATATCGGCCTGCATTCGTTCGCAGAGGTTGGCCATCTCGTTGATGAAGCTGATTTTCGTGGCCAGCAGTGCATTGGCGACGTACTTGGTCATTTCTGAACTTTCGGGCGACATGATCAAAAACGGCTTTTCAGTCCGCAGGAACGGCGCGTACAAATTGCGGAGCATTTCGCCGACTTCGGGCCGACGCACGCCGACGACCACGCGGTCGGGTTTTTGAAAATCGTCAAGCGCGGCGCCTTCTTTGAGGAACTCGGGATTGCTGGCCACGTCGCATTCGCGGCCGGTAAGCTCCTTGAGCCGCTTGGCGATGCGGGCGGCGGTGCCCACCGGGACCGTGCTTTTCGTGACGACAATCGCGTCGGGGCGCAAATGCGGCGCGACGGAATCGACAACCTTCCACAGAATCGACAAGTCGGCGGAGCCGTCGCTCGCAGGGGGAGTGCCTACCGCCAGGAAGATCATCCGCGCGGTCTTGACCGCGGCAGCCAGATCGGTGGTGAAGTGCAATCGCGCGGCTTCCAAATTGCGCGAAACCAATTCCGAGAGCCCCGGTTCGTAAATGGGGACGTCGCCCCGCCGGAGCCGTTCGATCTTGGCCAGATCGATATCGACGCAGGTGACTTCGTTGCCGCTTTCAGCGAAACACGTGCCGGTGACCAGGCCGACATAGCCGGTGCCGATGATGGCGATGCGCATAAAACGGTATCAGGTTACAAGTTTCAGGTTTCAAGTTCGGGCAATTAATAGCCCTACATTGTAATCGAAATCGCGACTCGATTCTGCAACTTGAAACTTGAAACTCGAGACGAGAAAACCCGGATTATCCGGCAGTTTCTTCCCGCTCTTCCGGCGGCACCCGGGCGATGGCGGCCAGCGTATCGCCCTCTTCCAGGCTCATGATCCGCACGCCGTGCGTGTTGCGCCCGGTGGTGCGGATTTCCTTGACGGCCACGCGCTGAATCTTTCCGCGGGCGGTCATCATCAGCACTTCGTCGTCTTCATAAACGCAAGCGATGCCGACGACCGGGCCATTGCGTTCGGTGCGGATATCGCGAACGCCTAAACCGCCGCGGCCTTTGGTGGGATAGCGGGCGGCGGACGATTCGGTTTCTTCCCCCTCGGACGATTCAGATTCCTGGCCGGCGTCGGTTTCGGCTTCGTCGGTCGCATGTTCGTCGACGGCGGTTTCCTGTTCTTCCGTCGGGCTATTGGGTCCGAAGGTGGTGCGTTTGCCGAAGCCGAGTTCGCAGGCGGTCAGCAGCGAGGCGGCGGGATCGGCAACCACCATGCCCACCACCCGATCGTCGCCACGCAGACGAATGCCGCGGACGCCGGTGGAATTGCGACCCATCGGACGGGCGTCGGACTGGCGGAAGCGGATGGCTTGGCCACGGGCGGAGGAGATCACCAATTCGTCGCCGGGCTTGGTGAGCACGACGTCGACCAATTCGTCGTTCTCGCGCAGGTTGATGGCGATGATGCCGATGCGCTTGGGGCGGCTGTAAGCATCGAGCGCAGTTTTCTTCACCAGGCCGTTGCGCGTGACCATCGCCAGGTAGTGGTCGGGCAAGGAGAAATCGCGAATGCTTAGGCAACTGGCGATTTTTTCGCCCTCGGCCAGGTTCAGCAGGTTCACCACGGCCCGGCCGCGGCTTTCGCGGCTGAGCTGCGGCAGATCGTACACTTTTTGCCAGTACACCTTGCCGTAGTTGGTGAAAAACAGCAGGTAATCGTGGGTGCTGGCCACGAACAGGAGTTGGATGGGATCTTCCTCCTCCGTTCGCGAGCCGATAATTCCCTTGCCGCCGCGGCGCTGGGCGCGGTACGTGCTGGAAGGCGTGCGCTTGATGTAGCCGTTGTGGGTCAGGGAGACGACCATCGTTTCTTCGGCGATCAAGTCTTCCATGTTGATATCGCCGATTTCCTCGCCGCTGATTTCGGTGATCCGCTTGTCGCCGTACTTTCGCTTCAGTTCCTGGCAATCGCTGCGGATGATGGCCAAGATGTTCTTCTCGTCGGACAAGATGTGCTGATGCTCGGCGATTTCGTCCAGCAACTTCTTATGCTCGGCGGCCAGTTTCTCCTGCTCGAGATTGACTAACTGGCCGAGCGTCATTTTCAAGATGGCATCGGCCTGGACCGCGGTGAGAGTATAGGTATCGCGCACGCCGCGATCTTGCTGGAAGGCGGCAAAACCCGCATCGCCCAGCGCGCGTTTCATTAAGGCCGCCGGGGTTTCCACGCCCATCAAACGGGCCTTCGCCTCCGGCTGCGTAGCCGACGAGCGAATGATGCGGATCACTTCGTCGATGTTGGCGTAGGCCAACAGCAGGCCTTCGACCGTGTGTTTGCGCTGCGCGCTTTGGCCAGCAAAAACTGCGTGCGGCGGCGGATGACGTTGGCCCGATGACGGATGAACTCTTCCAACAGGCTCTTGAACGACAACACGCGCGGCTTGCCGTCGACCAGCGCCAGGAAGATGATCGAGAACGTATCTTGCAGCGGCGAAAATTGGTAAAGCTGGTTGAGCACCACCTCCGGATCGGCGTCGCGCTTCAGTTCATACACCAGGCGGACCGGCTCGTTCAGATCGCTTTCGTTACGGCCGGCCGAAATACCGACAATTTTATCTTCCGCGATTTGCTCGGCGATTTTCTCTTCGACTGTATCGCGGGCCGCCTGATAGGGCACTTCGCTGACGACGATGCGGAAGCGGCCTTTGCCGTGCTCTTCAATCTTCGCGCGGGCCCGCAGCGTGATGGTGCTGCGGCCGGTATGGTAAGCGCGGCGGACGCCGGTGCGGCCCATGATGATGCCGCCGGTCGGGAAATCGGGGCCCGGGCAAATTTCCATCAGTTGATCGATCGACACGCCTGGCTCGTCGATCACGCGCACGACGCAATCGCAGATTTCACCCAAATTGTGCGGTGGAATGCTGGTCGCCATGCCCACCGCGATGCCGCCGGAGCCATTGACCAACAGGTTCGGCAGTTTCGACGGCAGGACCGTCGGTTCGCTGTGGCGCTCGTCGTAGGTGGGAATGAAATCGACAGTGTCGAGCTTCAGATCGTCGAGCAATAGCGCCGCATAGGGCGACATGCGGGCTTCGGTATATCGCATGGCGGCCGGTGGCAAACCGGCGATCGACCCGAAGTTGCCCTGCTTATCGACCAGCACGTAGCGCATGTTCCATTCCTGCGCCATGCGCACCAGCGTCGGATAGATCACGCTTTCGCCGTGAGGATGATAGTTACCGCTGGTGTCGCCGGAGATTTTGGCGCACTTCACGCGGCTGGCGCCGGGCGTGAGATTCAGGTCGTTCATGGCGACCAAGATGCGGCGCTGCGAGGGCTTCAAACCATCGCGCACGTCAGGCAAAGCACGGCTGACGATCACGCTCATGGCGTACGTCAGATAGCTTTCCTTCAGTTCCTGCTCGATCGAAAGTTCGATCAGTTTTCCCTGGGGCGGCAGGTCCGCGCCGTTGCCGGCAGTTCCGTTCTCATCGGGCGGAAGATCGTTGGGTCCGCCGGGTCCGTTGGCATCCGTTGACAAAGTTCAAATCCTTTTTTGCGTTATAGAGGCCGGGCGAAAGTGAGGCAGAAATTCCTTGCCAAAAAGCGGCGTCTTTCGCGCGCCCGGCGATACCCAAAATATATCCGTTTTCGGGTGCTTTCACAATCAGCAGAGGCGGCAAATCCCGCGACGTAACACGAAGGGTAATAAAGCCTTGCGAAGAAGGCTTTGAATCGCAGAATCGTCCGCGAAGAAGCTCACGCGGCTTGCCGAAAAATAGAAGTTTTTTGATCGTCGCCGCCGGGTTTTTGCAGGCACTGCGCACGCTTGATAAGCAGCAGACCGATGGCGAATGCAAACCCGAACCTGGGCAGGAAACGGAAACACAAAATTCGCCAGGAGATTGGAATGCAGCCCAGCGTGACGCACATAAAGCCATGCAAGGGAGACGCGGTCGATAGATGGTGCATGACGCCAAGCTGTGAGCAATACAGTGCGACGAGACTGCATCCGATAATTGCCCAACGCCGATTCAAGCCGTTCTGCCGGGAGATGCGGCAGAGAAACAACGCGGTTCCCAACGGCGGAAGGACCATCAAGAACCAATAGCCGAACGAAGCGGCGAGAGCCAACAGGAAGGGATGGTCCAAATTCGGTTCGCCGGCCGAATGTTCCAGCAGATAGCCGATGGGAAACAAGGAGACCATTACGACCACGATCCCCAGCACGATCAGCGGCAGCGGGAGAACAAAGAATGTAAGAATTGGGTGGCGGCCCAAAAAGCTGCGGTCGTGGTATTGCTTGGCGGCCATTGCGGCAAGTTGAATGGGGTCGCCCAAGCGCTCTTCAATTTTCACAATGTCTGGCGTCCCTGCCATAGCGTTGCTCCTTTCTTCCTGAAGGTCTGCAATGTGGTCGTCCCATTCCGCCAGCAGCCGCTCGATGTATGACTGCGGCAATCGTTGCCGGCGTAATTCCGCGTCGAACTGTTCACGTAGCTGCTGGATGTTCATTCGTGCCTCTTAGCAGAACTTGGTTCACGGCGCCCACGATGCTGCGCCAAGTGGCGGTGCTGCCGCTCAGTTTCTTGCGGCCCGTGGCAGTCAGGCGGTAGACCACGCGGCTGCGGCCCTGGACGGTTTCGCGCTTGGCGGCCAGATGGCCGTCGGCTTCCAATCGATGCAGCACGGGATAAATGCATCCTTCGCCGAATTCCAGCACGGCGCCCGTGGAATGCTCAATCGCCCGCACTAGTTGGTAACCGTACATCGGCCGCCGCGCCAGCAATTGCAGCACCAGTAGCTCGGGAACGCCGTTGAGAAAATCGGGATTGGTTTTTTTCGTCATAGCCGCGTGTATACCTTGTGGTTCGAGGTATGGCAAGTTCAGTTCGGCGCAATGCGGGATAGAACGCAGAGCAAGCCCGGGGGTTGCAACCCCCGGGCTTCACGAAGAGTTCAATTCACCGACAAGGGCTACTTCTCGCTTTGCAGGCTGCCGGTAAGCAGCAAGCCGTCGATTTCGACGGCGCTGAGTGCGCAGTTGTCGCAGGGCGTCGAGATACGCCAGATTGGTTTGGAAATACGTGCGCTGCGCGGTGAGCAATAGCAGGTAGCCGAATTCGCCTTGTTTGTAAGCGGAATTCACCAGGTCCAGCGACGATTGCGCGTCTTTCAAGATTTCCGATTCGTAACGCTCCACCTGCTGGCGGGCGTTGCTGTAGCGTTCAAATGCCACGGCCAGGCGCTGCTGCAGGGCCAGCTCCAAACGAGCGGCGTCGGCCTGCGCAGCCGCTAATTCCGCTTCGGCTTTGGCGATGCCGCCTTGATTGCGGTTCCATAGTGGCACGGGCAAGATCGCATTGACGCCGGCAATGTCGGAGGTCGTCGAGTTGTCGTGCTGCACCGTCACTTGCAAATCGACGTTAGGAATCGGTTCGACCTTGGCGCGCTTCAGGGCGTTGCGGGCTTTATCCACGCCGGAGCGCGCCGCGGCCAGTTCCGGGCTGGCCGTCATGATGTGTTGGTAGGCTTCGGCCCATTGAATGTCGTTCAAGTCCGCGCGGGCATCGCCGCTCAACATGACGGGCTGCATTTCCGGATTGCCCACGACCGCCGCCAACGTCCGCCAGGCGGCCAGATGCGAATTGCGCGCGTTTTGCGCGATGATCCGCGCGGTATTGGCCTCGATGCGCGATTGCAGCACGTCGGCGTTGCTGACCTCCTTGGCTTGGAAAAGCTGTTCGGAGGCGGTGACGCCTTGCTGGCCGATGCCTACCAGGCGCTCGGCCAACTCAACTTTCCGCTGCGCGATGAGCACTTCGTAGAACTGGATTTGCACGTCGTTCATCACGCGCCATTGCTGCGATTGCAGTTCTTGTTCCGCCCGGCGAATTTCCTGGGCCGCCACGGCGCGGTTGAGGCGGAGCTTGCCCCCCAGCACAATTTCTTGTCCGATCATTCCGCCTTCCTGGCCGGCGGTGTTCTCTTCGCCGATTTCGGCAGTGGAATATCCGCCGACGGGATTGGGCATCAAGCCGACTTGCAGCCACTCGCCTTTGGCGGCTTGCACTTTGGCGCTGGCGCGGGCCAGCGAAGGATTTTGCGCCAGCGCCATCGATTCCAAACCGGCAAGCGTCATTGCGCTCGGGCAGCCTTGCGCTTCGCCTGGCGGAACCGTTTCGGTCGCAGTCGACTGCGGCGCGGCGTCCGTTACCAGCGGCAGTGGCGTGACCGAATCGACGTCGGCGCGCGCCTCCAGCGGTGGCGGTGCGAAACTCTGCGCGCTCAGCGCGCAGGGCAACAATGCCAAAGCTGTAGTGAGTATTACAGTCCGCAAAGCGCACTCCATTGCGCAAGGGTTCAGCTAGCTACTAGCTTATTCGGGTTTGGGGGGCTGTTTGCCGTACTTGGCTTCGTAAAGCGCGGCAAACTTTGCCTGATATTCCGGATGGCATTCGAAGCATTGCGAGTCGGGGCGGTCGTGTTTCTCGCACCAATCGCCTTTGGCCTTGAAATCGGCGGCGATTTTGGGGTGGCACAGGGCGCAAACTTCCTCCGGCACGCCGTGCTCGCTGCACCACCATTCTTCATGGCTATGCGTGGCGGAAACCGGCGTGGCGCCCCCTTCGCTGGCAGGCTTGTCGGAGGGTTTGTTGCAGCCGACGAACACCAATCCGGCGATGGCGAGAGCGGCTACCGACAGCAGATTCTTGGTAATCATCGTGAGATCCTTTCAGAGAAAATATTAGACCGTGCTGACCGTAAGCGATTCCTCGTCTTCTGTGTCCGGATGTTCCGTGTAGCGTTTCACTGGGGCATCGAACAAGATGTACAGGACGCGGAGTACCAACAGCGACATGATCATCGCGCTGATGACGCCGCCGATCACCACCGTGGCCAGCGGGCGTTGCACCTCGGCGCCCATCCCGGTGCTGAAGGCCATCGGCAAAAATCCCAGGCTGGCGACCAACGTGGTCATCAGCACGGGTGCAGCGCGTGGTGGCCGCGTCCTCGACGGCCTTCTCCAGCGACATGCCTTTGGCCCGCAATTGGCGGATGTAACTGACCAGAATCATGTCGTCCAGCACGGCCACGCCCGATAACGCGATGAAGCCGATGGCGGCGGAGATCGAAAACGGCATGTCGCGCAGCCAAAGGGCGAACACGCCGCCGATCCAGCCGAACGGCACGCCGGTGAACACTCGCAGCACGTCGATCCAGTTTTGATACGTGATGTACAGCAGGCAGAAAATCAGCAACAGCGCCGCCGGCACCACAATCAACAGCCGCGTGCGGGCGCGCTGCAGGTGTTCGAACTGCCCGCCAAATTCGTAGAAGTAGCGGCCCGGGGGCAATTTGAATTGCTCCTTCATCTTGGCTTGTGCCTCGGCCACGAAGCTGCCGATGTCGCGGCCGCGCACATTGGCGGCCACGTTGATGCGGCGCTGGCCCCCTTCGCGGGTAATCGTGGCCGGGCCCTCGATCACACGGATATCCGCCAGGCGCGAAAGCGGCAATCGCTCGCCGGTTGCGGTCGGCACGGTGATCGAGCCGATGCCGCGCACGCCGCTGCGCATTTCTTCCGGCAGGCGCACGACCAACGGAAACCGCAGTTGCCCTTCGATCACTTCGCCCAGCGGTTTGGAGCCGATCGATTCGATGATGTCGGTCACCACCTTGGCAGGCACGCCGTAGCGGGCAAGTTGCTCCTGGTTCAGCTTGATTTGCAGCACGGGCTGGCCGGTGATTTGCTCGCTCGCCACATCGGCGGCGCCGGGAATTTGTTCCAGGATGGCTTCGATTTCCTTGCCTTTGGCGGCCAGCACGTCGAGATCATCGCCGTAGAGCTTCACCGCCAAATCGGCGCGCACGCCGGAGACCATTTCGTTCATTCGCATTTCGATCGGCTGCAAAAATTCCAGGCGCTGCCCCGGCAGGTCGCGCAGTTGAGCTTCGACCAGCGTGGTTAGCTCGGCCTGCGTATGTGCTTTTTTCCACTCGTCGCGTGGCTTCAGCGTGATGAACATGTCGGTCAGTTCGATGCCCATCGGATCGGTGGCGATTTCAGCCGTGCCGATGCGGCTCCAGACGTGCTCGATTTCATCGGGGAAAGCGGCCAAAAGGGCCCGTTCCATTTGCGTGTTGTATTCGATCGAATCTTCCATGGTGGTGCCGGTCAGGCGGACCACGCTGATAGCCATCGCCCCTTCCGACAAACGCGGCACGAATTCCGAGCCCAAGTTCGGCGCCACGATGGCAAACGCCACGAATGCCACGCTGACGGCGAAACCGATCACAAACGCCTTGTTCCGCATGGCCAGGTGCAGCACGGGAACGTAGACGGATTTGATCGCCCGCATGATCCATGGCTCTTCCTCTTCGATGCGGCGCGGCAAAAACAGGCTGGCCAGCACCGGCATCAGCGTGAGCGACATGATCATCGAGCCGATGAGGGCGAAGATCACGGTCAGCGCCATGGGGCGGAACAACTTGCCTTCGGTCCCTTCCAGCGTGAGGATCGGCAGGTACACAATCATGATGATCAGCTCGCCGAACATAGTGGGCTTGCGCACTTCGACGGCGGCTTCGCGCACCACGTCGACCATGCGGCGGCGCTGGTTGGCGGCGTGGCCGATGTGGCGCACGCAGTTTTCCATCATCACCACCGAGCTATCGACGATCATGCCGAAGTCGATCGCGCCCAGGCTGAGCAAACTGGCGGAGATGCCGAATTTCAGCATTCCGCAGAACGCAAACAGCATCGAAAGCGGAATAGCCAAAGCCACAATCGCCGCCGCGCGCAAATTGCCGAGGAAGGCAAACAGCACCGCGATGACGAACAGGCCCCCTTCGAACAAATTCTTCTTCACCGTGCTGATCACGTGATCGACCAATTGCGTGCGGTCGTACACGGGGGTCACACTGACGTTGGCTGGCAGCGTGGCTTTGATTTCGTCCAGGCGCTGTTTCATGTGGGAGGTGACTTCATGCGTGTTTTCCCCCATCAGCATGAAGCCCAGTCCCATGACGACTTCGCCTTGTCCGTCGGCGGTCACTGCGCCGCGGCGGATTTCGGATCCGATCGTGACGTCGGCCACGTCCCCCACCCGCACCGGCACGCCATGCTGCGATTCGATGACGATGCCTTTGATTTGGTCGATATTGCGGGTGCGCCCCAGGCCCTGAACCAGCACCGCCTGCGTGCCTTGGTGCACCATGCCGCCGCCCACGTTTTGATTGTTCTGCTCGATGGCTTGCATCACCTGATCGAACGTCAGGCCGTACTTAATCAAGAGCGTCGGATCGATGCGCACCTGATATTGCTTCTCGTAGCCGCCCCAGCCGTTGATTTCCGCCACGCCTTTCACGGTGCGCATCTTGGGCTTGATTACCCAATCGTGAATGGTGCGCACGGCGGTCACGTCTTTGCCCGCCTCGCGCACCACGTAGTGAAACACTTCGCCCAATCCGGTGGCCACCGGGCCCATCTTCGGCCGTTCGATGCCTGCCGCCAGTTCGACCGTGGCCAGGCGTTCGGTGATGAGTTGCCGGCCGAAATAAATATCCGTGCTGTCATTGAACGTGACGACCACTTGTGAGAGACCGAACTTCGAGATGGAACGCATCATCTCCAGGCCTGGCAAACCGCCCAGCGCCTGTTCGATGGGGAACGTGATCCGCTGTTCCACTTCCTCCGGACCCAGCGCCGGGGCCACGGTGTTGATTTGCACCTGCACGGGCGTGGTGTCGGGGAAGGCGTCGATGTCGAGATAGCGCAGCGACATCCCGCCGGCAACCGCGAACACGGCGGCTGCCGCGATCACCAAAAAGCGGTGCCGCAGCGAGAAATCGATAATTCCGTTGAGCATGTGGTTTTCCGAAACGCTATTTCTTGTCGTCCTTCGACCGTTTCACCGGCGCAGCAAGCGCAGCCTTCGCCGAGATTGCTCTTGAGCAACTGCGCTTCCAGCACCACGCTGTTTTTGCCGGCGATCACCTCGCCGGGCAGTGCGCCGGCGATAATCTCGGTGACATCGCCTCGGCGGGCGCTGAAGCGCACTTCGCGGATGTGGAAGAATTTCGGCGCGCCGTCTTTCAGGTAGTTCTTGTCGCGCACGAAGATGATGTTGCAATCGCCGTCGCTGTGGATGGCTTCGTTGGGTACCACGATGGCTTGCGGCTCGTCGCGCAGCACGATTTCGCCGGTGCCGAACACGTTGGCCCGCAGTCGCAGGTCGGGGTTCGGCAAATCGACGCGCACTTTCACGGTGCGGGTGCGGTCGTCGGCCGCGGTGCTGATCCAGGCGATGGCGCCTTCGATTTGCGATGCATCGCGGCTATCGGTTGCCTTGAAAAATACACGCTGGCCGAGCGAAAGATATCGGGCATCATCCTGCCGCACGTCGAGCGTGAGCCACATCTTTTGCAAGTCGGTCACCACGAACAGCAGGTTGCCGGGCTCCACGCTTTCGCCGGAAACGATTTTGCGATCGACCACCACGCCCTCCAGCGGCGAGCGCACGGGATACAAATTCGAGCTGAGCGCTTCGCCGTCAAAGCTATCGGAGAGCGAGGCGGGCAGGCCCAGGTATTGAATCTGTTGGGAAATTTGCTCGGTGCTCAGTTGCGCCAGCGTTTCAAGCCGCACCGTCAGGCCAAGATTGACCAGCGCCTGCTGGGCACTGAGCACTTTGAGATGCGCTTCCTGCAGGCCGGCTTCCGCTTCGATCAATTGCTTGCCCGGCACGGCCCCGCTGGACGAAAGCGGCTGCAAGCGATCGACGTTGGCCTGCTTCAGCCGCAGTTGAGCGATGTCTTGCAACAGGTCGGCTTTGGCGTGGCCGACGTCGGCCGAATCGATGAGCGCCAGAATTTCGCCTTTATGCACTTTGTCGCCGGGTTGCTTTTCAACGCGCCAGACGGATCCTGCTATGCGGCTAGCCAGCCGGGCGGTGCGCGTTTCGTCGTATACGATTTCGCCGTTGGCGGTGACGGCTTCCAGGATGGGCCGGCGATCAACCACCGCGATATCAATGCCCGCCTTGTCGACCGCTTCCTGCGAGGCGAACTGGATGCGTTTTTGATATTTCTTGCAATGGCTGTTGTTTTCCGCGCAGGGCAAGAGGGCCAGGGCGCGATGGGCGCGATCGAAATCGGCGTCGCTGATCGTGGCGGACGTTTTCAGTTGGGCCACGTCGGGATGATGCAGCGGGCATTGGGCAATGCCGTGCTCGGTGCACCAGCCGTAGTCGTGCAACGCTGGCACGAGGTTGGAATTGCACTCGATGCAGATCGATTCGGGAACGTTGTGTTCTTTGCACCAGTCGGCGCTCTCGCCGCCGGCCGAAGCCCCGCCAAAGATTGACGAGAATTTGGGCAGCGTCCAATCGGTGGCGTGGCCCCACACGGCGATGCCGATGAGCCCGGCAAACACGGCGATGGTCGGCGCGATCGCACGCAGCCGGCTTCGGGGCGGATGCTCGGTTTTGGCCGGCGCGATACTGTTTTGTGTAAATGATGCTTGCGACATGGCGAAACTCCAAAAGCGTGTCTATCGCGCAGGGGCGATGAGACTTTTGACCGTCACGAGGTTGGGGAAATTGCCGACTGGGAGAAACCGCACGTGAAGGCGGCTTAGCAGCGCAAGACGACCGACGAAATCAGAGTTGTCGGCGAAGGCAAGAAACTATTGCCAGGCGAATGCGGCGATAGCCCAACGGCGTGCCGATTCGCAATCGCGTCGTTCATTGGCACAGCGACAACTGCGACCGACGAAAGGGAGAGATCGTGGGTTCCAGTGCGCTGTGCCCGAACAACCACGGGAGAGTTCGGCTGCGAAAGCTGGATGTGTGTGCAACCGCAATCGTGGAAGGTTATCGAATGGTGCGCCACTTGAACTTGTTTCGCTCGCCGATGTCCGGCGTGATTGCAGCACACCGCGGCGGAACGCTTGGCGTGTTTGCAGTGTTTACAGCCGGCAGGACCGAAATCGAGCGCCACCGAGCCATCGCAACCCAAACACAGGTACAAAGGCGCGCCGCTCCAGCTCAATAGCTGCGTGAGTGCTAGCACGGTGATGAGGAGCAATCGTGGCATGCTGCAGGTATAGCCTGGGCGGTACACTTCCCTCCATCATCATCATCGGCATCCTGCGAAGCAATCCGTTGCGCTTTTCCTGCTGGGTGGCTGGGGTCGAACGAAGTGAGCCCCCAGCGGCGCCCATTCCGGGGGCTCGGCGGCACTCGACCCCGGCCACCCAATCGCTCGCATTTACTACTTCTCAGCCTTTTCTTTGTGTTCTTTATGGCCGTGGATCGCGCTGATTTTTACTTGGGTATAAAGCTGCCGGTGGCCGGTGCGGCGCTTGGAGTTTTTGCGGCGGCGGAATTTTTGCACGAACAATTTCGGGCCCTGCGTGGGGCCGATCACTTCGGCCACGACGCTAGCACCGCTGACGGCCGGTGCGCCGATTTGCGGATCGCCTTTGCCGCCCCCCAGCACCAGGATGCGATCGAACGTGATTTTTTCGCCCGCGGGAACGTTGCGGTAATCGATGTTGAGGACCTGATCTTTTTCGACGCGCAACTGACGTTTGCCGTCGGCAATAATGGCGTACATGACTTCTTTCCTAGGAATTAATTAACCGCGGAGGCACGGAGCGGCAGTCTATTTGGTTAGGACCAATCAATTTACCCGAGTTTCGGCTGCTGGTCGAGGGGCACACAGCCGATCTCAACTCCCGTGGTGTTCGGGTTTTTCCCTGCCGTGGTGGCTGCTTGATTGGTTTGGCTGGCCGCCTGGCGACGGGAGTTTGATTTCGCGGCCGGTGCTGTCGAAGCATTCCACCACCAGGTGTTCGGGCGTGGCTTCTTCTTTGCCGAACACTTGGATATCCATCTGGCCTTCGTCCTCGAGCTTGGCGATTTCGCGGCGCTTTTTGTTGTGCAGGTAGTTGGCCACCTCTTCGTGCACCGTGACCGACACCCGCACCACGCCTTCGCGGTGGGCGGCGAACATCAGCATGCGGACCACTTCGATGGCCATGCTCTCGGCGGTTTTTACTTCGCCGGTGCCGGTGCAACAGGGGCAATCCTGGTACACGCTGCGCTTCAAGCCCGGGCGGATGCGCTGGCGGGTCATCTCGATCAGACCGAACGGGCTGGTGCGAAGAATTTTCGTGCGGGCCCGATCGCGCTTCATGGCCTCGCGCAGGCAGCGTTCCACGTTGCGGCGGTGGCGTTCTTTGCGCATGTCGATGAAGTCGTTCACAATCACGCCCCCCAGGTCGCGCAGCCGCAACTGCCGGGCGATTTCCTTGGCCGCCAACTGGTTCATTTGGTAGGCGGTTTCTTCGGCGCTGTCATCGGCGCGGAAGCTGCCGCTGTTGACGTCGATGGCCACCAGGGCTTCGGTTTGATCGATCACGATCGAGCCCCCCTGCCGCAGCGGCACTTTGCGCTGGTGGATTTTGGCGATTTCGTTTTCGATGCTGTACTTGTGGAACAGCGGCTCTTTGCCTTCGTACAATTGCAAGCGGCTGACGAACCGCGGCATGACGATTTGCAGGAATTCCTTGGCCCGTTCGTAGGCTTGCGGCTCGTCGATGAAAATGGAATCGACCTCCCCGGTGAAGATGTCGCGAATGGTGCGAATGATCATGTCGCTTTCTTCATAGATCGTGACCGGGGCGGCGCTTTTCTTGATCCGCCGGGTAATCACTTTCCACAGTCGCAACAGATACGCCAGGTCGCGAGAGATTTCCTTCTTGGTGCGATCGGTGCCGGCGGTGCGGACGATGAATCCCAGGCCGCGCGGCGGATTGAGCTCGTTCATGATGTCGCGCAATGTGCGGCGGGCTTCTTCGTCTTCGATCTTGCGCGAGACTCCGACGCGGCCCAGCGCCGGCATCAATACCAGGTAGCGGCCGGGAATGCTGATGTACGTGGAGAGCGTGGGGCCCTTGGTGCCGATGCCTTCTTTGATCACTTGCACGAGCAGTTCGTCGCCGCGGCGCAAAATATCCTGAATCGGCGGCTTGATGCGGGGACGGGCGCCGGGGCGGAAGCCGCGGGGGCCGCGGCCGCGCGGCGGGCGCGGGCCGTCTTCATCAAAGTCTTCGGGTTCTTCAACGGCGGTACCGGTTTCTTCGCCCACCGGCGCCATTTCTTCGTGGCGAGGGGGCTGGTCGCGGCGCGGGCCGCGGCCGCCATTGAATTCGATCGGCTTGTCGGGATCGTAGCCGCCTTGGCGGAAGTATTGCGACTCGACGTCGCTGATGTGCAAAAATCCGTTGCGGCCGACACCGAAGTCGACGAAAGCGGCCTGGATGCTGGGTTCGATGTTGACCACGCGGCCCTTGTAGATGTTGCCGACGTAGTTGTCCTGGCTGGACCGTTCGATGTAGAGCTCCTCGAGAATTCCGTTTTCGACGATGGCGATGCGGCACTCTTCCGGTTGCGAGACGTTAATGAGCATTTCTTGTTTCATTGCGATGCTTTCTATGTTGCTTTCTATTCTTCGCGGAAAGTGGTTCGGAGCCGGGCTGTCCACAGCCCGGTCCGGCGTGCTTTACACGCTGGCTCTAATGTTGGATTACTCCACTTCGACGCGGGTACGGGTCAAAAAAAATCCTTCGTGTTCTAAATTGTCGACTTGGAGCGCTTGCAGAACTTCGCGGGGTCGGGCGCTGCCTTCTGATTCCACGCGCAGCCGCATACGAAGAGTGCCGCCGTCGAGCGACAGATCGGCGACCAGCGGGCGAATATCGAGCGGTTTGGTGCGGCCTTCACGCTCGATCGGTAGCGACGTTTGCCCCAAGAGCCACTTGACGCGATCGGCCAATGCCTCCTGTCGCTCCGGCGGCACGCCGATTTCAAACGTAACATATTGCACACGCGCTTTGTGATCGGGCGCGGAGAGCACCTCGATTGCGCCCAACGTCATCCCCGGCGGCAGTTGGCCGGCGATGATCGCGCGTAGCGAATCGGCGGTGTACTCTTCGGCGAAATCCACTTCCAGCAGCTCGTCCAATCCGGCGATGCCAACCGCCAGAGCCGAAGGAAAATTCATCCGCGGTTTGGGATGAAAGCCTTCGGTCATGCTGAGTGCCACGCCGGCGCGGCGAAACAGGCGTTCCCACAGTCGGATCAGATCGCGGTGGCTGATCCAGCGCAGATCGTCCAGCTTCGTGAAGCGGATTCGCACTCGTTGGCGGATCACAGGGGGGATCAGGGTTTGCGGTTCTGTGCTCGGTGTCGGCATATCAGCGAAGTTCGAGTTCGGGGGCGATCTTTTCACGCTCTTCACGCAGCAGCATTTTGATTTCGCGGGCGTTTTCCATGGCCATCACTTTTTTCGCGATCGCTTCGCACTGCGGAAGCGTCGTGGCGCGGATGATGCGCTTCACTTCCGGCACGGCGCTGGGGGGCACGCTGAATTGCCGCAATCCCATGCCCAGCAGCAACTGCGTGTAGGTCGTGCTGCTGCTCATGCGGCCGCACAAGTTGCAGGAAATGCCGCGGCGCTTGGCGGCTTTGATCGTCATGTCGATCAGCCGCAGCACGGCCGGATCACAGGAATTATACAGGCCCGCCACGTCCTTGTTGCCGCGGTCGACCGCCAGTGCATATTGCACCAGGTCGTTGGTGCCGATCGAGACGAAATCGACCTCTTCGACAAAGCGATCGATCATCAGCACCGCGGCGGGCACCTCGACCATCATGCCCACAGGCAATTTGCGATTGAACGGGATGTTGTGCTCCTCCAGATCTTCCATCACGTCGGTCAGCACCATCCGCGCCTGACGCAGTTCCAACAGCGTGGTGATCAACGGGAACATCACGCGCACATCGCCCAAGGCGCTTACGCGGAGGATGGCCCGCAATTGGGTGCGGAACATTGGCAGGTTGCGCAGCGACATGCGAATGCTGCGCAAGCCGAGCACGGGATTGCGTTCCTCTTCGGGCGTCGGCAATTGGGCCAGCTTGTCGGCCCCGAGGTCCAGAGTGCGGATGACCACTGGCTTGTCGCCCATCGCCCGCACGACGTGCGAATAGGCTTCGAAATGCGTTTCTTCGGTGGGTTCGGTTTCCGCCGACAGATACAGAAACTCGGTGCGATAGAGGCCGATGCCGGTCGCGCCGCGCTCCAGACAATGGTCGACTTCGTGCGGGAATTCGATGTTGCCCCACAGTTCGACCGGGACACCGTCGGCGGTTTCGGCCGGCAGATCGCGCAGCGATTCCAGCCGCTGGGCCACCGAATGTTCTTGCTCCACTTCGTGGCGGTAGCGGGCGATGGTTTCTTCATCGGGCTGGAGAATGACGACGCCGTGGCGGCCGTCGATGATCACCATGTCGCCGCCGGAGACATCGGTCAAAAACGGACCGACGCCGACGACCGCGGGAATTTCCAAGGCCTCGGCCACGATCGCCGTATGGCTGCCGGGGCCGCCCATTTCGGTCACGAAGCCGCGCACGTGCTTGCGGTCGAGGTTCGCCGTTTCGCTGGGCGTCAGATCGTGGGCCAGCACGATCACCGCCGAGGCGAGGCGCGAAAGCTCTTGCCGCCGGCGGCCCAGCAAATTTCGCAGCACGCGTTTTTCGACGTCGATGATGTCGCTCGAGCGTTCCGCCAGACTGCCGCCGGGCAATCCCTGAAACACTTTGGCGTAGCGGCGCAAGGTGCGGCTGACGGCGTATTCCGGAGCAAAATGCCGATTGCGAATCATCTCCTCCAATTCGGCGCGCAGCTTCGGATCGTGAAGAATTTGCAGGTGCGCGTCGAAGATGGCGGCGTACTGCTCGCCCAGTTCCTTGGCGACCGCCTGGCGGTTGTGCTGCACCTCGGCGCCGGCGGCCTGAATGGCCTGATCCAGCCGCTCCATCTCGTCGTCGACCGCGTCGCGCACGACGAAGCGCCGCGGGATACGGAATCCTTCGGCGCCCATCACCAAGGCTTCGCTGATGGCGACGCCGGGTGATACGGCAATCCCCTGTAGTCGTTGCATGGGGTCCGTGTTCGGTTTGCTCGGCGGCGCTACGTCGACAAGCAGCGAACTGCTTGCGCCGGGCGTGTGCCGCCGCCGTGAGCCTTTTTGGGCAGAGGGCGGGGCAACTTCGCGCCGAGTGAGCTAAAGGCCGGCGGTGCGAGAATGTTCGCTAGCGCGCCGGTGGTTTCAGCTCGGGTTGGTTTGGTTCTTGTTTTGGTCGGTTTCCGCAAAATTGGCGGCGAACAATTCGGACAAGGCTTCCAGCGCTGCCAGGGCGTCGGGTCCTTCGGCCTCGATCACCAACTGCGTGCCCTGTTCGGCGGCCAGCGTCATCAAGTTGAGGATGCTCTTGCCGTCGACGCGGTAATTGTCTTTGACAAATTCAATGTTGGCCTGATATTGCTTCGCCAGTCGGACGATCAAGTCGGCCGGACGAGCGTGGATGCCCTGCGGGTTGTTTACCACGACTATCCGACTCACCTTCACGTCGCTCATTTCCTCGTGTTAGCTGTTCTTTCTCTTCAGGGAATGTTTTGTGCTTATGTCTACGTCGCAAACTGATTGTTGTCAGCTTCTTCCAGCAGCAGCTTGACGTCGTTGGCCGATTTGGCTTGCTTCAGGAATCGGCAGAACGTGTCGTTGCGCAACTGGCGGGAGATGTTTTCCAAGGCCCGCAAGTGATCGCCGGGGCGATCAGGGGGCGAAATCAGCAGAAAAAATAATTGTACCTTTTCGCCGTCGAGGCTGTCGAAATCGACCCCTTCGGGGCTGACCGCCACCGTGCCTACCAGGCGGTTGACGCTGGGATGCTTGGTGTGGGGCACGGCTACGCCGCGGCCGATGCCGGTGCTTCCCAGCTCTTCGCGCTTCATGATCGCGCGAACGATGCTTTCCAATTCGCCGGAGGGAATTTTTCCCGCTTCCAGCAGCGCCTGGGCCATCTCGCGAATGACCCCTTCCTTGTTATCCGCGTCGAGTTTTGCACGAATCGCCTCGGTACTGACAAAGTCGGCAAACTTCATGAAGCTGTTGTCCTTTCTAACCATCGCCCGCCCGAACGGCGGTTCATTCACCGGCAGAAGCCCGTTGTTCTCGGGCACCGGTCTTGCGATGGCGGCCTTGAACTTTCTCTTTGTACTTTCGGATTTGTTGTTCGAGTTTTTGCACGGCACCGTCGATCGAGCGCCAGAGATCTCCGGATTGCTCGGTGGCGACGAAATCATGTTTGTGTTCGGCATCGACGCGGATGTCGACTTCCGGCGTCGTTTCGTGCTGCAAATTGATCGTGACCGTGATGGACGTGAGCCGCTCAAAATAGCGCGACAGGCGCCCCACTTTGGCGGTGATTTTGGCTTGGGTGGCGGCGCTTAAATGGCCATGCCGGGTGGCGATGTTGATCTGCACCGAGCGAACTCCTTCGAGGGCCTGATTCAGGCCGCTGATTGCGTTCCTATCCGATTAAGCTCGCCATTCTAACGCCCCGATGCCTCGCTTACCAAGGGGTGATTGGGCTACCCGGAAGTCAGCGATCTAACCGTGGGATAAGACTATTGGGCTTGATTGGATCGCACTTCGTCAAGCCGTTTTCGCAGCTCACGAATCTGAAGCTGCATATGAGTCGCGGTCGCTCCAACGAAAAAAAAGCACACGGGCAGAAAGGCCAAGAAGATAATATCCACCGTGCCAGTCTCCCCGTGATTTTGAAACGAGAGCCTGAGATTGAAGGAAATCGTAATCAACGAAAGGATGGCGCAAAATGCCGCCGCCGTCCATGGAGCGAATTTCTGTTTCAATTCGGTTGAGATCATAACGGCGCCCTCTACTTCTTTAGTTTAACTGTTGGACGGCCATATATCGCAATTTGGCCCCGGAACATCAATTATTGAACCACGACGGCACAACGGACACAATGAACGTTTTGGGTATTGTTAGCCGACAGCCGCCCGCAGTCGTCGCACACGAGGTTTTGCCCAGCGAAACCCGCTTGGTCCAGGACTTGGTGGCCCGATGAAATTGCCCAACGCTCAAAACGCCATCGTTGATTTGGAGAAGTTAACTGACTATCTGCTTAATCCAGATCACCCTCGTGGAAAGCACAAGGAGCGAGTTTTGGAGGCGACTTGCGGCATTACGGCTGCTCATGCGAATTTACTGCAGCGCGAATTAATGGAGGCGGCGAACCATGGGGACGCAATGCCAACCAGAACGGATATTTATGGCCGCCGCTTCGTGGTAGAATGCAGTGTAGGCGGCCCCACGGGAACGGCCGTGCTAGTGACGGCCTGGATCGTACGTGCGGGTGAGAATTTTCCGCGCTTTGTAAGCGCAGTACGTGCGCCAATAGACTTGCCATGAACGAGACGATTGAACTGCACGACGTTGTGGCGCTGACTGATAATCTGCCCGCTGAAGGTTTGGTGCGTGGACAGGTCGGCACGATCGTCGATAGGTTGTCGCCTGGCGTTTTTGAGGTTGAATTCTCGGACGACCAGGGGAAAACCTACGCCATGCTGCCGCTGAAGTCCGAACAGTTGATCGTGCTCCACCATGCGCCGATTCGAAGCTCTTAAGGACCTTTGCATCCGCCGCTGCCGCCTGCCGTCTCACACCAGCCCCCAGCGTTTGCGCAAGTACCATTCGCAAATCAGCAGCCCGACCACCAACAGAAAGAACGGCGAAGTGTCCCAGGGGGTGTACTTGGTTTCGGTCTCCACTTCGCGGGCCCGCGGTTGATTTTTGATTTCTTGTAGTAGTTCGGGCAATTGCTCGGGGGCCACGACCTTTCCGCCGCTGGCGGCGGTCATCTTGGCCAGGCTGGCCATCAGCTCGGGGCGGGCGGCGGCGTTTTCCATTTCCAAATCTTGCTCGAACACGGTGAACCGTGCTTTGGCCTCGCCCAGCGGTGCACCGTCTTTGGTGGCGGTCACCACGATGGAATAATCGCCCGGTTCGACCACGTCGTGGAGCATGCCAGACATTTCCTGCGATTGGCGAGCCAGCGGAATCGGCCGGCGCGTGCCGTCGGTGCTCACCAACGCTGCCTCGAATTTGGCGCCGGCAATTGGCTCGCCTTCCGTGTTTTGCGCGCCGCAGGCGAAATCGATCTTGGCCGCCGGCGGATAGCGCCGTTGCACCAGGTGCAGCCACACGCTTTGCTCGCTGGACTCTTCTTTCTTCGCCAGCCACAAGACCACTTGCCGCCAGAAGCGTTTGTGTTCCCGATCAAATCCTTGCATCCACCACCGCCATGTCGAGTCTCCAGCGAACGCCAGCACGCGGCCGTTGCCCAATTGGCCGGCGACCAGCAGCGGTTTGCCGTCGGGTGTGACAGCTAGCGGCCTCGCCGCGGGCTTGAGCGATTCAAACTTGTTGGCCCCTTCCAGCGCCGGCAGTTTCGACCAGGCCTGCCGATTCGAATCGCGAGTCGCCAAACGCATCGGAGGTTCGTAGCCGAAACGTTGATCGGGCACCATGATGATGCCCGTCTTGCCCGGCTGTCCCGGCAGCGGTTCCGGCTTCAGGTGCAAGTCTTCGCGAATCTTGGCATCGAAATCTTGGCGCGCGTATTTGTCTTCCACGGCCCGCGCCTCCAGCGGCAGCACATCCGCCAGCGGCGTATTCTGATAACCGCCCGCCCAGAAGCTATGGAAGCCGCCGAGCATGATCAAGCCGGCCCCTTGGTTCACGGCGTCGCGTAGGCGCTCGAGGTCTTCCTTGCGAAACGCCGACGAATCCAAATCGCCGATGATGTACACGTTGTATTTTCCCGCGCGGAGTTTATCCGCCAGATCAACCGGCCAATGCTGGCGATCGCGCTTGTCAAACCAGAGGAAATCGACCTTGATGTCGGGCGACGCGGCCAGCGCCCTTCGGATAAAGCGCTGCTCCACGCGCGGCTCCCCTTCCAAATACAACACGTTCAGGCCGCCGTCGAGCACGTTGACAAAGGTGCTTAGCTCGTTGTTAGTGGTAATCCGCTCGCCAGGCTGCGGCACGGCGCGCACCACGAGTTTGCGTTCGCCGGGCGTTTGCGGGATATAGTTCAGCTCGAAACGCAGTTGTTCGCCGTTTTGCTTCGCGCGCACTTCGGTGGAGGCTACCGGCGTAAGCTTGCCGGGCTCGGTTTCGAACAGCAACTGGATGGGAATCGGCTGATTGACCAGGCCGTTGATGCGCGCCGTGCCGGCCACGCTCAGTTCGTTTTTGATGAATACGGCGGGGCTGCAGACGAGATCGCTCAGGGCCACGTCGCGCGATTGCGTGGCGGAGCGGTCCTGGCCGAAGGTGACGGTGAACAGTGGCGCCGGCAAATCGTTCAAGCGGCGCGCAGGAACCTGCGGCTGCATGTCGCGCGGGGCATACGCTTGCTGCGCGCCGTCGGACAGCAACACGACGCCGGCCAACCGCTTGCCCGATTCACGCCGCAGCACATCTTCGAGCGCCGCGCCGATGGCGGTTTCCTTTCCATCGGCCGATTTGCCTAAATCAAGCTTGCCGCCGGCGAATTCGATCGGCGCGAGTTCGCGATCGAAATCGTAAACCTTCACCTCGAGATTCTCGCCCATGTTCGACAACAGCGATTGCGATTGATTGACCGTGTCACGCAGCGCGTCCCACCGCGAACGATCCCCAAAGGCGTCTGCCGTTTGCATGCTCTTCGAGCGATCGGCCAAGACAACCAGCGTGGCCGGCTGCTGGCGAATTTCCGTGTACACGCGCGTGGCGCGAAAGCGCCGCGATCACCAGCAGAAACACCGCCAGGCGCAAACCGACGAGCGTCCAGCGTCGCGGCGGACGCAGTCGCCGCAAGTCGCGGTTGGTGAGCAGCATGGCGACCAACAGCGCCGCCGCACACAACACGACGACCCCATAACCCCCCACCGGATTGAAATACCAACCGCTCATTCCTGTATTCTAACATCGGACTGCCGCGCGGCACGACGGCAATGAACCGCTGAGTGCGCGGAGGGACGCAGAGAATGGATTTGAATAGGCGTGCAGGAAGAAGGACGGATGCCGGGCCTCGTCACGTTCCTCTGCGTCCTCTGCGATCTCTGCGGTCATTATTCCGCGTGAAGTTCAGGAAACACGTCCGGCGAAAGATGCTGCTGCTGGAGCATCGTGCGCAATCGGGCCAGGAAGTCAAATTTTTGGTTGGCGACTTGTTGTTCGGTTAGGTTGAGTTTGACGGCGATATCTTTGTTGGCCCAGCCGCGCACGAACAAAAGTTCCGCGCACTGGATTTTCCACCACTCGCCGCGCGAGCGCCAGCGGTCGATTTGCTCGCGGACGGCGGCGGCCAGGGCGGCGGCTTCCAAATCGCGCCGCTCGCCGCTGCGCAGCATGGTGCTGGCCCGGCGATCCTTGGCCGGCAAATTCCAATCGCCGCTGCTGGAATCGCCCGTCGAAAGCGGAATCGCCGGCCGCCGCCCTTCGCGGCGCAAATGATCGGTCAGCTTGTGGGCGGCGATCGAAAACAGATAGCTTTCCAGCGATCGGGACGGATCGTAATTCGGCAGGCTGGTCAGAAAACCGATCAACGATTCCTGCACCACGTCTTCGGCGGCATCGCGGCGCGCTAAGCGGCTTTCCACAAACGCCAGCAGGCGACCTTCGAACCGGGCGATCAGCTCATTCCAGGCCGCTTCGTTGCCGGCGCGAATCTGCTCGATCAGCAAAGTGTCGGCGCTGGTCATGCGGCGGCTTCGGCGGACGATTTCGCTGGAGTCGAAGGGGTTCGCGGTTGGGTGGCTCGCAGGTAGCAGTATAACCCGCCAAGTAACACAATCGCCCCCGCGGCAACACCGCCGAGTTGTTCCAATCGGCCCAGCGATAGGAACGACTTATAGCGGCGATCAACTTCATCGCGGAATCGCTTCGTGAACTCCAGCTGTACGTACGCCTCGTCCTTGGCGGGTGAAACGTCGCGCTGCCGCACAATGCTCTGCAGAAAATCAGCGTCGATTCCCACCGCGTCGGACGCACCCGGCTGGCGGTACACAATCTCGTCGAGATAACGATTCGCGGCGGCCACCATTTTGGCTTCCAGCATCTGGTCGCGCACCGCCGGATCGGCGTACCGCCCCGATGCAACCGCCACGAAATAGTTGTCGCCTTGCTTCGAGGGTGGTTGGTTGACCCAATCGGGCCGTTTTGCGTGCTCGATGGGGGAAGATGCAGTTGCATCGCCGGAGGAAGATTTGCCAGTCGTCGCCGGCGCCTCGCTGGCTGCCAGGCTGGAAACACCGCCGGCTTGACCGCCCCGACTCGCCTGCGAAGCGGGTTTTGGCGGCGGCAGCACATTGGGCTCAACCGATATGGGGACATGCCAGGCATCGAAGTGCTGTGGTTCTTGAGAGGCATTGTTCTGCGGCGTGCGCAGGATATGGGGAAAGCCGACGCTCCACCACAGAATCCACAAAATCGCGAATACGAAAGCGCCGCCCGTGCGGCGGCCCGGATCAGTATGCGACCAATTCGCGGCAAACGCGAAGCTGCCGACAATCAGTGCGATCAGTAATAAGGAACCGATGGCCATGACGCTATGCTTCTCCAGGACGAACGAGCATGTTCTGCCGCTGATCCTTCGGCACCCACGGGCTGGCCAGTTGCACGGAGATGGCCATGATGGCCGCCAGCATCAGGCCCCAGGGTTGCGGGAAGGGCCAGAAGAAAACCGCCGGCACCCAGGCCCAGAACACTGCGACTGCGGTGTACCAAATGCTTAGGCGAGTATCGCGGACCGGATTGGCCTGCAGCCACCAGCGCGGCAGCACAAACAAAAATCCAAAATAAGCCAAATAGGCTGGCAGCAAAGGGGATCCGTCAGCCGCGAAAAAGGTGTGTTGCAAATCCCAGCGCGTGGCCATGGTCAGCCGTTCGTCGTACGGTAGCGAAACGATCAACCAATTCACCATACCGTAAGCCGCGGCGCCAAACAGCATGCCCGTCACCAGCATGACAAACCGCCGCCAGGCCGCGTCGCCGATGCGTCCCTCCCAGAACTTGGACGGAATCAGCACGGCCCACGATCCGAGAACTGAAGTTGTGGCCAACCAGGCGAATTGATTTGGTTCCAAGGGTTGCGCGCGCAGAATCAATACCACCAGCGCCAACACAGGACAGACAATGGCCGACAACAGCAGCGAGCCTACCAATTGCATCAATCGCCGCCGCGGCGGCCCGGGCTGATAAAGCTGCGTGGTCTGAAAGCGCCATCGCCTTCGCGTCGGGCTTTCTTGAGGCGGTGCGGCGGATGCGACCGGCGCCCGGGCGAGTTTTGCGTCCGGCGCAGTTCGCGACGACTGGTGCGCGGCCGAATTGGAGCCCCGCATGCCCCGCATGCGCAGAACCAACAAAACAATCAGGCACACAACGGCAACCCCCTTGAGCGAAAATCGGGAGGCGCCGCCGCCGAAACTATAGTGTGCGTGGTCCAAAAACAGCGCGCCGATTCCCACAAACATGACCAGCGCCACGATCGTCGATTTCGGGATTTCGCGATTAATCGCCAGCGCGCGAACGGCCCGATAAATCCAATAAGCCAAGGCGGCAACCGCCAGCGTCGGGGCCCATAGCGGCGCCAGATTCAAGGCCAGAAAAATGCCGCCAGACAAAACCAGCAATTTCTGCAAGGGTTGAAAATTCTTGCGCTCCCACCATGCGCTTAAATCGGTCCAGGTAGCGCGGACCCACTGCGCGATCGGCTCTTCTGCTTCGCTATGATTTGTCGAATGGTCAACCTCCGGCGCCAGCGAAAAGCCATGCGGATCGGCGCGCTCCGCCTCCGGCGCGACGCGGGTTGCATTGGTTGCATTGGCAATCGCCGCGTTCGGCCCGGCAAACCGCGCCGCGGGGCCGACGGGCGCCGGCGGCAACAGTGCGATCAGCTCGTTCACCGATGCAAATCGCTTCGCGGGATCTTTCGCCAGCGCGCGGGCTACGATCGTGCGGTACGGCTCCGCCACGCGGCTGACGTCGGGTTCGGCAGTCAGGTGCTTCATCAAAATCTCGCCGACGCTTTCCCCTTCGAACGGCACGTGTCCGGTGAGCATCTCGTACAGGATGATGCCCAGGGCGTAGATGTCGATTTCCTTGCCGTAGCGGCCGTTGGCGATTTCCGGCGCCATGTAGTGCACCGTGCCCACGCTGCCGGTTTGCCCGCTGCGGCGGCTGCAGGAAATGAATTTCGATAGGCCGTAGTCGCCGATTTTCACAATCCCTTCATCGACGAAAATATTGCCGGGCTTCAAATCGCGGTGCACGATGCCGTGGTCGTGCAAATAGGCCACGCCGGCGGCGATGCCGTGCATCCAGGCGAGGGCCTCGTCGGCGGGCAAGCCATCGGGATTCCGCGCCAGCAGTTCTTCCAGCGACTGGCCCGTCATCAATTCCATCACCACCCACGTGTCGCCGTGGTTATCTTGCCGCACGTCGTACAGCGACAATAGATTGGGATGCTTCAGATTCAAGCACTGCGTCACGCCGCGCAGCTCGATATCCAAATTCCGTCGGATCAGCTTCAGCGCCACCTCTTTGCCGGCGTCGCTGGTCGCGAAATACACCTCACCGAACCCGCCGTGGCCGATGCCGCGCTTGATGGTGTAGCCCTCGAGCGGCTTCGCGCCGCTGGCATAGGCAAAGCGAGACGTGGCGGCGGCCGGTGAGCCTGCCGGCGGGTCCGCGTCGGACGTTTGTGTGGCGTCGGGACTCATTGAATTTGCCTGTTTAATCGTAGCCTATGGCAGTTTGCCTAGCCATCAGCGACCGGTTCCAGCGAAAACGCGAACTCTTCTCCTTCCACACGGCAGCACGGCCGCAGCGTTGAGCGCCCATGGCGCTTTTGGCCGTCGACCAATAATTTCGCATCCGTGCGGCATCCCAATTCGCTTCCCTGGCGGAACAGCACCACTTCATCTCGCCAGCCGGGCGTGACCACGTGGCTGGATGTCGCGGGTCCCAAAATGCACGACTCAGCCATCAACAGCACGGCATCGGTCGACGGTTGCGTGCGGTGACGGCTGACGAACTCCAGCCGCGCCGTGGCGCTCAGCGGATGCGGGCGGCGGAAGCGCAATCGCACAGCTTCGCCGAGCTCGATCAAGCTGCCATCCCACAGCGGGGCGGTGCGTGAAACGGGTTTGCCATCCAGGCGCACTTCGCGCACCGCTTCGAGCGAATAGCTTTCGCCTTGCCGGCGGATGATCGCCTGGCGGCGAGATAGATCGCCCATGATGGGCACGTCGGGCGATGCGCCGCCGGCCGGCTGGCCCAGCGTCACTTCGTCGCGCAGGCACAAAAGGTAGCCGCCGACCGAGTCGACCCACAACATCAACCGATCGGGCAATTCGGACGAGCCGCTCACGGCAGTTCTCCATCGGGCCACCCACGATTTCCACGTGGGCAGCCAGCCGGGCCAATCGTTGTGGATGGGGCGTATCATGTCAGGTTAGTCCGGAAACAGACGAGGGACGAGGGGCAAGAGGCGAGGAAACTGGCGTTACTTTGTCGCCTCGGCCACTTTCGGACCTTCGCTCGTCGAACCACCGAAGTATTCACTCACGCGATCAACGATGTTCTCTGTGGCGGGTTGCTCCATTGGGATTTCGCCCTGCAGCGAGCCTTCGGCGTGCAACATCTTTTCCTCGACCGACAATCGGCCGCGTAAGTCGCCAATCAGCTCCTTCACGCGCCCTAGCTGGCTATCGTCGAACTGATAGTTGCTGGCGGTTTGGGCCACTTCGACCATCTTCAGCCGGGCTTCCAGGTTCTCGACGTCCACTTCCAACTGCCGCTTGCAAGCCAACATGCCGTCGAGCTTCTGCTGCGCGGCTTCCAGGCTTTGCTGCCGGGCGGTGAGAATTTCCTTGAGGCTGGCCAGTGTGGCGTCGGAAGTTTTGAACCGCTCGAAGCGGTTCGCCAAATCACACTTCACTTGATCGATGCTGTACGATCGGCCGGCGAAGTGAAACACATTCTTGCCGCTGGCGGCATCGGCCTTCAGCGACATCAAATCGGTCCGGTCCTTATCCTGCTTGCGTTCCAGCGCCGCGATTTCCTGCTGCAGGCGATCGACTTCCACTTCCTCCTTGGCGATGGTCTGCATGTTTTTGCGGATTTCGGGCATGATGTTCTTCACTTCGTTGCGGGCCCGAGTGATTTCGAAATCCAAGGGCACCGCCTGCTTCACAGAATCGGTCACCAGACGGATGGAAGTCCGGATGTAGCTCGTCAAGCTGCGCCCGAAGATCAGGGTGCCGACGACGGCAAGCCCCGCACCCAACAATAAAAAACGGCGAATCATGGCACGGTCCTCCCAGAAAGGCTCCAATGCAGAATGCAAATGCGGAACAATCGGATCGCGATCATTCGCATCGCGCCTGCAACGAAAAGGTAATTCTCGCTACGGGGTTGTTCGCAGCCGCAGCCGAAATATTGGAACCACCCGAAAAGTTTTTTTCGTGCGATTGGCGGTGTTAGAATTCGTAGGGAGATATAAATGCCGGAAGTTTCGTCAACGCAAGAACTTGTCAGCCAAATTCACGCCGCGCCGGGGCAGATTGTCCTGGCCGTCACCGGCGGCGGCAGCCGGGCCGTCGCCGATTTGCTCGAGGTGCCCGGCGGTTCCCGGACCTTGTTGGAAGCGGTGGTCCCCTATTCCGCCGCAGCGCTGGCCGAGTTCTTGCATGGCGAACCGGAGCAAGCCTGCTCCCCCCGCACCGCCCGGGCAATGGCCATGGCCGCGTTTCAGCGCGCGCGGCGTTTACGCGGCAGTGTGGACAAATCCCTCCCGGTCGTCGGCATCGGCTGCACAGCCAGTCTCACCAGTGACCGACCAAAAAAAGGCGCGCATCGGATTCATGTCGCTTGGCAAACTGCCGAAACTACGGCCACGCAGTCGCTGGAGCTGATCAAAAATCGCCGCGATCGCGCACAAGAGGAACAAGTGGCCGCGACCATGGTGCTGAATGCCGTGGCCGAAGCGATGCATGTTGATTCTTGTTTGCCACTCCAACTGGAACAAGTAGAGCAAATTGACGCTAAACGCACAGTTGCGCGGCCGGAATGGCGAGCTTTATTGCTCGGGCGATTTGAAAAATGGCGGTATCCAAATGCTCTCGAACAACCAATGGGAATTGGCATTTTTCCCGGTGCGTTTAATCCGCTTCACAAGGGACATCGGGCGATGTTCCAGTTGGCTATGAAGCGGTTGAAATCGGTCGTCGAGTTTGAGTTGTCGATTGAAAATGTCGACAAGTTGCCGCTTGATTACATCGACATAGAGAAGCGTGTAGCGCAAATTAAGAATTTACCCATGTGGCTTACACGTGCGCCTACATTTGTCGATAAGGCACGGCTGTTCCCAGGATCGGTTTTTATCGTCGGCGCCGACACAATTACGCGGATCGGGGATGCAAAATACTATGGCAACGATCCGGCGGCCGCAGAGGCAGCAATCGAAAGCATTGCCCAAGCAGGATGTCGCTTCTTGGTTTACTCGAGACTTGTCGATGAGAAGGTGCAGACTCTCAAAAATATAACGTTGCCAGATTCACTACGCAAATTGTGCGACGAAGTGCCGATGGCCGATTTCTTAGAAAACATCTCGTCGACCGATCTGCGCAAGGAGCGCGACGATGAAATCGCCGATTAGAATTGCAGAGCGACTCGCGCTTCCACATCCTACATCCTAAATCCGAATTCCTACATCCGCTCCACCACTTGAATCCCCAACAGCGACAGGCCCTGCTTCAGCACTTTGGCCGTCAAATCGCACAACGCCAGCCGGCTTTGCAATAGCTCCGGCGTTTCCGCACGCAGCACAGGGCAGTTTTCGTAAAACGTGCTGAAGCGGTTGGCTAGTTTGAATAGATAATTGGTTAGATGGTTAGGGCGGTAATCGGCCAGCACTTGGTCGAGGGCTTCCGCGAGCTGCAGGGCGGCGATCGCCAAGCTTCGCTCGGCCGGATGCGCTAGCGTAATCTTGCCGCCCGCTTGCCGCGCCGCATCACCGAGCCGTTCTACTCCCTTAATGAAAATGCCCCGCACGCGGGCGTGCGCGTACTGCATGTACGTGGCGGTGTTGCCATTCATCGCCAGCATTTTGTCGTAGTCGAATACGTAATCGCTGGTGCGATTTTGTGCCAGATCGGCGTACTTGAGCGCGCCGATGCCGACGGCCTCGGCGATTCGCTGCCGCTCGTCTGCCGAAAGTTCCGGGCCCCCTTCCTTGGCGTCGTCGTTGGCGCGGACGATCGCCAAGGCCCGGCTTACGCCTTCGTCCAGCAATCCTTCCAGCCCCACGGTTTCTCCGGAGCGCGTTTTGAACGGCTTGCCGTCTTTTCCAAGCACGGTGCCGAAACTGATGTGCTCCAGCTCGACTTTATCTAGTTCCGGTTTCCACAGCCGCGCGGCGGCGAACAATTGCTTGAAGTGCAGACTTTGCCGATGATCGACGACGTACAGAATGGCATCCGGCTTCCACTTCTCCAGGCGGTATTGAATCGTGGCCAGATCGCTCGTGGCGTAGAGAAAAGCGCCGTCCTGCTTGCGAATCAGAAACGGCGTGTCATAGCCGTCGAGGAAAATGCCGATGGCACCCTCGCTCTTGCGAGCAAGTCCTTTTTTCTCGAGATCTTCGACTACGGCTGCCAGGCGATCGTGATAAAAACTCTCGCCAAGTTGTTCATCGAATGTAACGTTCAGCCGGCGATAAATGCGTTCAATTTCTTTGACGCCCTCGGCAACAGAGTCTTTCCAAATGCGAAGGTTTTCCGGATCGCCTGCATGCAACTTTGCGGTTTCAGCCAAAACCTCTGCTGCGGCACCGCCTGTTTCATTATCCATCAAGCGTTGCGTTATCCGATATAGGCGCAAGAATTCTCCCATAGTGTCCAAAGTGTCGGCCGAGACGTTGGCGAAATTCGGATCACCGCCAGCATTCCGTTTGTGTCCGTAGATGATCATCCCGAACTGCGTGCCCCAATCGCCGAGGTGATTGTCGCCGATCGCCTTGTGGCCGAGGAACTTGAGCGTGCGGTAAAGGCAATCGCCGATCACGGTGCTGCGGATGTGACCCACGTGCATCGGCTTGGCGACGTTCGGAGCGCTGTAGTCGACCACATACGTGCGCGGTTGTTCCACGTTTGGCACTCCCAGCCGCTCGTCGGCGAGCGCCGCCGCTGCCTGCTGGGCCAACACATCATCGCGCAGCCGCAAATTGATGAACCCCGGCCCGGCGATTTCCGGCGGCTGGCAAAGATCGTCAATTTTCAACCGGCCGACAATGTCCTTGGCCACCTCCCGCGGCGACTTGCCCAGCCGCTTGCCCAGCGGCATCGCGCAGTTGGCTTGATAGTCGCCGAATTTCGGGTCTTGGCTGGCGCGCACCTGAGCCAGTAGCTCGGCCGGATTGTCGGTCGTCCCGGACAAAGCGTCGGCAAATCGGCGTTGAATTTCGCGAAGGATGTTCACGGGCGAAGGTAAAATTGAATTACGGCCGGATTCGAATGCGTCAGTCTGACACGGCCGAAGTTGTTTGCCAATGGCGGACATCGGTCGGTTGCCGGATGTTCACGCGTACGCCAGAATTACCTACATGATCGTTGCCGAACCCATTCAGAAACGCGCCGAGCAATTTCGCTCCCGCTATCAAGAAGTGCGCGAGCAGATCGGCCGCGTGATCGTGGGGCACGACGAAGTGGTGAACGGCGTGCTCACCTGCCTGTTCGTCGGCGGCCATTGCCTGCTGGAAGGCGTGCCGGGCCTGGGCAAAACCCTGCTGGTGCGCACGCTCGCCAAAGTGCTCGACCTGCACTTCTCCCGCATCCAGTTCACGCCCGATCTGATGCCCGCCGATATCCTGGGCACGAACATGGTAATGGAGACGCCCGATGGGCGGCGCTTCTTCGAATTCCAGCGCGGACCGATCTTCACGCAAATCTGCCTGGCCGACGAAATCAATCGCGCCACGCCCAAAACGCAATCCGCGATGTTGGAAACCATGCAAGAGGGCTCGGTCACCATCGCCGGCCACGTGCATCAATTGCACAAGCCGTTTTTCGTGCTGGCCACGCAGAACCCGATCGAGCAGGAAGGCACCTATCCGCTCCCCGAGGCGCAATTGGATCGGTTCTTCTTCAAGCTCGTCGTGGGCTATTCTTCTCGGGAAGAGTTGGCCACGATCATCGAACGCACCACGCAGAGCGAAACCGACGAGCCGGAAAAAGTGATGGACGGACCCGAGATCTTGCGTTGGCAGCAACTGGTGCGCGAGGTAATTCTGGCCAAGCACGTGCAGGATTACATCATTCGCCTCACGCTGGCTACGCATCCCGAAGGGCCGCTCGCGCTGCCGATCACCAACAAATATCTCCGCTGGGGCGCCAGCCCGCGAGCGGCGCAAACGGTCACGCTGGCGGCCAAGGTGCGGGCGCTGTTGGACGGCCGCTATAACGTCAGCTTCGAGGACGTGCGCCGCGTCTATCTGCCTGCGCTGCGCCACCGGGTGATCATGAACTTCGAAGCCCAGGCCGAAGCAATCGACATCGATCAGGTGCTCCTGGAAATTCTGCAATCACTGCCAGAAAAAGGCGAATAATGAGGCATCTAATGCGGCTGGCTGGTTACCAGCGCCGGCAGCAGCGTGTAAAGCAAGTAAGCGCGCGGCGTGGCCAGATCGAGCAAGGCCGCGGGACTGAACGATTGGTTTCGACTGTCGTTTCCAAATAGCGCCGCGCCCAGCAAACCTTCCGGCTTGGTGTATTTCACGACGCGCACGTTCTGCTTGTCGAGGCCGGCCAGCTCGATCGCCCGATCGACGGCGTCTTCCTGAAAGCCGAGCTTATCGACCAGGCCCAACTCCAGCGCCTGCTTGGCGGTGAACACCTGCCCGGTGGTGGCTTTGGCGAAGGCGTCTTTATTGTGGGCCAACTGGGGCCGGGCGTCGGCCACCACTTCCTTGAACTGATCGAACGTTTGATCGACCAGCGTTTGCAGGATTTTGCGTTCCTGCTCGGCCAGCGCGGGCGAGAGCTTGCGCGTGGGGCTGCCCAGCTCTTTGAAGGGTCCGCTAACGATCGAATCGTCCTTAATCTTCCAGCTTTCCAGCAGGTCGGCGATGTTGAAATGCGGAATGATCACGCCGATCGAGCCGGTCCACGTGGTGCGCTCGGCGAAAATGGAATCGGGAGTGTTTCCCGCGGCCATCGACAGGTAATAGCCGCCGCTGGCCGCGATGCCCCCCATGCTGACCACCAGGGGAATGTGTCGCTCTTCGCGCAACAAGCGCAGATGATGGTACAGATAGTCGCTGCCGGTGACGGTGCCGCCGGGGGAATCGACCCGCACTACCACGGCCTTAACTTCCGGGTCTTTGCGGACCTGCTCGATCTGCCACTTGGCAAAACCATCGGTATGCATGATCGCCCCTTCGATGGTGATGATCGCCACTTTTTGCGGAGCGGTTTCGGAATGCGAAACATATCGTTCCTCAAGGCGCGGATTCGTCTGGATGTAACTTTCATACGCTCCTCGGTAGCTCAGCGCGAAAACTAAGGCGATCAGAAACAAAATCCAAGGGATCCGCCTTCCCCAGCGGCCCAGCATGCCCTGCTCTTGCAGCAGCACGCGTAGCGGTTTGTCGGATGGCGCAGACTGTTGGGGATACGGCGGGTTGGGAATCGACGACATGACTGGCTCCTTTTACTCGTGGGCTGACGGCTTGATTGTTACCGCTTCGCGGAAATCTATCCAGGGCTTCGCCGTGACAGCGTTTTGCGGCGCGAAATCTTCATGGCGGAATTGTGCGGGCCAGCCGGCTACGAAGTGACGGCGATCTGTCGGCAAAACGGTGGTATAATAGTTGGCGAAATTGTTTACCGCCCAACATTACCGTTTCCTGCCCCCATTCGGCATGAAACCCGGATCAATCATTCTTGCGTTCGCGATCGCCTTGGCCGCGCTGGCGGCGCGCGGAGCCGATCCTGGCCCCGTCGCTTCCGCGGATCGCGCGCCTTCCCGCCCCGCGATTTCCTCGGCCGAAATCGCGCGCCTGATCGCTGAACTTGGATCGGACGACTACCGCGCGCGAAGCTGCCGTGCAGAAACTGATTGCGGCCGGACCTCAGGTCATCGATCCCGTGGCCAAAGCGGCGCAAACGGAAGACTTGGAGGTTGCCTACCGCTGCATTAGCGTGTTGCAATCGATTTTGGAATCCAGCGATCCGGCGGTGCAACAGCAGGCCGACGTCGCGCTGGAATCGTTGGCGGCCAAAAAGAACACCGTCGTTGCCAGTTTGGCGACCGACGCTCTGGCGGTTTATCTGTCGATTCGCCAAGACCGCGCGATCGAACAGTTGCGCCGATTGGGAGCCGTCATTTCCAGCGGCCCTTTCGAAGCGGATAACCGCATGCTTAGCGTGAGGATCTCCAAGGATTGGAAAGGGCATTCGGCCGATTTCGATCTGCTGGTGCAACTGCCCGACCTGCAGCGGTTGAGCTTTTACGGCGTGTCGCTCGACGACGCGGCGGTGAAGACGATCGGCCAGCTTTCGCAGCTATCGGCGCTGGACTTGTACGGCACCGGCGTTTCCGCCGAGGCGGCACAAAAACTCAACGCCGCCCTGCCGGGAGCCAAAATCGAGCGCCGCAACGGCGCCTTGTTGGGGATCGGAGGCCATGCGGACGACAGCCCCTGCCGGGTTGGTGAAGTTCAGCCCCATTCGGCGGCCGAGGCGGCCGATATTCGGCAGGACGACGAAATTGTGAGCTTTGAAGGAAAGCCGATCCACAGCTTCAAGGAATTCACCGACCTGGTTGCGGAAAAGTACGGCGGCGATCGAGTGAAACTGCAAATCCGCCGCGGCGACGAACTGCTGACCAAGCAGGTAACGCTGGGACAGTGGCAGTAGAAAAGGCAGAAAGCCCAACCGGCGTCGCCTTGCCCTATTCTGCCTTCTGCTTTCTGCCTTCTGCCTTTTCCGCTGGCACGTTTCCGCCGGCCATGAACGCCGTCACCTTGTCCAGCGCGTCGCTGATATAAAGCATGGCGGAAAAATGCCCCGCGTCGTACCAGAAGATCGGCGGGCGGCCGATCGCCTCCCACAGGCTTTCGGTGCACTTGCGCGGAATGACTTCGTCGTGGCTGGCGTTGAGCATCAGCACTTGGCGGGCTTGTAGGGCGGCCCCGTAGTTCACTGGGTCGATGGTCTTCATCAGGTCCAACAGTTCCGGCAAGGAATGGCCCTCCGCGGTCCAGCGGCGCTTCGCTTCGACCATGTGCTTTTCCTGCGAATCGGCCAGGATCAGGCCCAAATCGCCGCCGGCCAACACCGGGCAACATCGGGCAAATCGCGGCTCGGCTTCGGCCGCCAGCGTTGAGACGATGCCCCCCAAGCTGATGCCAAAAACTCCGATTTGCTCGGCGTCGACTTCGTCTTGTTCTCGCAACCAGGCCGCGGCATAGCGTATGTCCTTGACCCCTTGAGTCAGTCCCTCGACGGTCTGGGGGGCATTGGTCGAAACCATGCGAATGTTCACGCCGGGCTGCCGCCGTTCGCCGTAGTAGGGCATTTTCACGAACAAGGCCGCGACGCCTTGCTGAGCCAAATGGTAGGCGAACACGCGAGCCAGCGGAAAATCGCCTCCCAAAATATGCAGCACCACGCAGGCCGGATGCTTCCCCGGCTTGGCCGGCCGAAAGTATTCGCAATGCACGGTGTTGTTGTTGGCGTACGGCGTTTTCACGGGCGAGGGAAAGGTAACCAGCGAGACGGTCACGTCGCCTGCCCAGCGCGGCTGGGGCTGCTGATCGAAGGGAAACGTCGCCGCCTGTAGGCGGAAGGGTTGCGGCACGACGTGAGCCTCGTCCGCCACCGGCTCGAATAGCACTTCGCCGTGGCGAACTTGCGGTTCGGCGGCAAAGATGGCTGGCGCATAAAGAGCGCAGCTCAACGCGCAGATTGCGACGGCTGTCGTTTTGGAAAGCATCAGTGCATTGTTGGCGATGAGGTGCATTGCGGACAAGCCAAGCTCGGCGCGGATTACCTTGCTAGCAGTCGTTTGGCCTGGACCATGGTTTATAGCACGCTTAAAATCGCGCCCCCGGTCGACATTTCTTTCCTGGAGAAGCCGCAGTGTTCCCCTCCAAAGCGCCCCGCGTGCTCATTTGCCGCATGAGCGCCATTGGCGACACGGTGCTCACGCTGCCGGTGGCATGCGCCATCCGTCAACACTATCCCCAAGCATACGTCGCCTGGGCAGTGGAGCGCACCGCTTCAGCCATGGTGACGGGGCACGCGTGCGTGGACGAATTGATCGTGCTCCAGCGCAATTGGTTTGTGTCGCCGCGCCAGTGGTGGCAGTTGCGCCGGCGATTGCGTGCGCTTCGGATCGACGTGGCGATCGATTGCCAAGGCATGACCAAGACGTCGCTAGCCGCCCGGCTTTCCGGCGCGAAACTTCGCATTGGCTTTCGCGGCGCGCATGGCCGCGAATTGAGCCCCTTTTTCAACAATTGCCTCATCGAGCCGTGCGCTACGCACATTACCGATCGTTCGTTGGAATTGCTCGCCCCGCTGGATATTCGCCCCGAGCGGGTGGAATTCAAGTTGCCGATCGACTCGACCGCGGCGGCGACCATGGAAAAATATCTCCAAGAGCTGGGTTTCCAGCGCGGCTTCGCCTTGATCAATCCAGGCGCCACCTGGGATTCCAAGCTCTGGGTGATGCAGCGCTTTGGCCAGGTCGCTCGGCATCTTGGCCAACGGCATGGGCTGCCGTCGCTCGTGGTATGGGCCGGCGAGCGCGAATTGGGATGGGCCCAGGAAATCGTCGCTCATTCCGGCGGCCACGCCACGCTGGCGCGCGCCACTTCGCTGCGCGAGCTGGTGGCCGTGGCCAGCGCTGCGCGAATCTTCATCGGGTCCGACACCGGACCATTGCACATGGCCGTAGCGACGGGAACTCCCGCGGTCGCGCTGTATGGCCCCACGCGGGTGGAAGATTGCGGCCCCTACGGTCCCCAGAACATCGCGTTGCAGGAGCAATACCAGGACGGCGGCCGCAAAGAGCGCCGGGCGGCGGAAAACACCGCTATGCAATTGATCCAGGTCGATCGAGTGTGCGAGGCCTGCGATACGATCTTGTCGCGCGGCAAAGCAAATAAGCCGTGCGCGGCATAGCCCTGCGCAATAGCGACGGCGCTACCCCGCTTTGCGCATGCCGCTTTGATACAGATACGGATTCAGCGTGGGATCGTTGTACATTTTGAACTGGCGGTAAAGCTTCAGTTGCTTTCGGCCGGCAAATATGTCGGCCAGTAGCTCGGCCAGCGCCGCACAAAGATCGGCGTGCTGCGTGTCGAGGATTTCCAGCTTTCCGCGCACCTTCGAGCGATGCTCGGCATCGACGTCCGCCCGCTCTGATTGTTCCTGCATGTGATAAATTCGCAGTGCCAAAATCGAAAGGCGATCGATCGCCTGGCCAGGCGTTTCCGTATTCCATTTCGCGCCGGGCAGCGCCGCAATGCCGCGCGATTCCAACTGGCGATTCAGATAATCGTCGATCTGCTCAATCGCGTCGTTGCGCTGCTGGTTGTACTTGTCGATGGCCCGCTTCACCGCCGCCACGCGCTGGTCGCCGACGTCCGGACTGCGGGCAATATCTTCCTCGTGCCACAGCAGATAGTTGTACCGGTGTTGCTCGCAAACCAGCCGCAACAGATCGCTATACGGATTGTCGATTTCCTGCTGATGCCACGATGTCGTGGTTTGGCGGTGCAAGGCGGCGATTTGCTGAACGTCGATCATAGGCGTCCGATGGAGAATGGGTTCGAAGGGGGCGGCGATTGTAGATTTCGATGGCAATTCGTCAAAGACCAATGCGTTGATAGCGGCAACTTCTCTTTCGGCAGGGTCGGCCGCTTCGTAAAATGCAGGTATGTCGCTTTCCACTGCTTCCAGCGTATTGGCCGCGGCTTCAATGTCCCGAAGCTTGAATGCTTCCAAGCGGCTCTCGGTCAAATGGATATTAGCGTTGGCCGCGGTCGTGATCGCGCTGGGAATCGGCGGGTACGTCGTGTTGGGCGGATTTGGCCAAGGCTCCGCTGCCAGCGGCGGCAGCTTGAAGCTCAGCGATATTCCCTTCAACGGCACGCAGGCGTACGAATATTTGAAGCAGCTCTGCGCGATCGGACCTCGGGTTAGTGGCACCGCCGGAATGGAGGCCCAGCAGAAACTGCTGATCAATCATTTCAAGCAACTGGGCGCGACCGTCACGCGACAAGAGTTCACCGCCAGGCATCCCCTCACCGGCGAAGCGGTGCCCATGACGAATCTGCTGATTCAATGGCACCCTGACCGCAAAGAACGGGTGCTTCTGGTGGCGCATTACGACACAAGGCCGTTTCCCGATCGCGACCCGCACAATCCGCGTGGCACTTTTTTGGGCGCCAACGACGGGGCCAGCGGCGTGGCGATCCTGATGGAATTGGCCAAATCGATGCCGCAGTTCAAAAGCCCGGTCGGCGTCGATTTTCTCCTGGTGGATGGCGAAGAACTGGTTTACCGCGACAGCACTCCGACAAGCCTGGGCGATCCGTATTGCCTGGGCTCCGAGGAGTTCGCGCGGCAGTATTTCGCCGAGCCGCCGCCGTATAAGTATCGCTGGGGAGTGCTCTTGGACATGGTCGGCGGGGCGGAAATGCATTTGCCTCAGGACAAAAACAGCTTGGAATGGAAAGACACCAAGCCGCTGGTCGATGCGATTTGGGGAACGGCCGCTCGGCTGGGCGTGAAAGAATTCATCCCGCGCTCCAGCGGCATTCAAATCACCGACGACCACGTCAAACTGCGCAATATCGGCGGCATACCCACCTGCGACCTGATCGACATGAATTATCCGCAGTGGCACACCCAGGCCGACGATCCGGCGCATTGCTCGGCCTTGTCGCTGGCCAAAGTGGGCTGGGTGATTCAGGAATGGCTGAACTCGCTCAAGTAACGCAACTCTAATGATCCACGCCGCTGCGTTGGCGATCGCCTGCATTCCGTTGGGGCTGTATTTGCTGGCGCTGGGGGCGATCAATCTTCGGCGGCGGCCGCTGATTGTTCGCGGCGCACTGGATGCAATTTCCCTGGCCGCGGCCGTCAGCGGAATGGTGGTTGTCGGACCGCTGAATCTGTTCTTGCCCGACGCGGCGGCGGCCCGCTTTGGTCCCTCGGTTTGGACGCTGCTGGTGACTTTCTACGTTCTCTGCGTCGTGCTGTATGTTTTGACGGCGCGGCCGCGGCTGGTGATTTTCAATCTCACGCGGAAGCAACTTTGGCCTGTGCTGGAGCAGGTCGCGCGGCGATTGGACGGTGATGCACGCCTGGCCGGCGACGCCGTGCACCTGCCGCAACTGGGCGTGCAATTCCATCTGGAATCGGCCCCCGCCATGCGCAGCTTGTCGCTGGTGGCCACCGGCGACCTGCAAAGCTATTCCCACTGGAAACGGCTGCACGCCGAATTGGCCGCCGCACTTTCGGGCCTGAAGGTTGCGCCCAATCCCCGCGGTTTCACCCTGCTTGCTGCCGGAATGCTTCTGCTGGGCTGGCCGCTGCTGCAGCTCTTGCAGATGCCTCCCAAGGCGATCGCGCGGCAACTGCTGGACATGCTGAGCCAGTGAATCGGCCCGCCGGCCGCCGCAGAAACTTTCCTGCCGGGATTTTGCATTTCTTTTTGCCAGCCGCTACATTGTCGGCACGGATTGCCTGATTCCAGGCGGCCACGGAACGGTCGGCGGCGGCGCTTCTCTTTACTCGTTCCGACACGATTTCTTGAAGGGAATTCTCCATGCCCAATCTCCAAATTGACACTGGCAACACGGCGTTCATGCTTCTCTGCTCCAGCCTCGTGATGCTGATGACGCCGGGACTGGCGTTCTTCTATGGCGGATTGGTGAGCCGCAAAAACGTGCTGGCCATTATGATCCAAAGCTTCGTGTCGATGGGTTGGACCACCGTCATCTGGTGGCTTTTTGGATTCTCGCTGTGCTTCAGCGGCGACATGAAAAGCGGCACTGATTACGCCGGCATCATTGGAAATTTCGACTGGGCGTTTTTGCGCGGCATCACGCTCACCACGCCGGCACTCATTAATCCCACGATCCCGATGATCGTCTTCTGCGCGTATCAGATGATGTTTGCCATCATCACGCCGGCATTGATCACCGGGGCGTTCACGAATCGGGTAACCTTCAAGGCCTACATGTTGTTTCTGACCGGCTGGCTGATTTTCGTGTACTTCCCGTTTGTGCACATGGTTTGGGGAGGCGGGATCCTGGCGAGCTGGGGCGTGCTGGATTTCGCCGGCGGAATCGTCGTGCACAACATCGCCGGCATCGCGGCGTTGGCGTCGGTCATTTACGTAGGCCGGCGCAAGGTTCCCGATACCGGACCGCACTCCGTTCCTTTGGTGGCGCTAGGCACCGGGCTATTGTGGTTCGGTTGGTATGGGTTCAACGCGGGCAGCGAGTTCCGCGTGGATTCGGTCACTGCCGTGGCGTTTCTGAACACCGACATTGCCGCCAGTTTTGCAGCGATGGCCTGGCTGAGCATCGATTGGATGAGTTCCAAAAGGCCAAAGTTTATAGGCTTGCTAACCGGGGCCGTGGCCGGATTGGCCACCATCACTCCTGCGGCCGGCTACGTGTCGCCCGCCACAGCCTGCTTGATCGGAATCATTGCCGGAGCGGTGTGCTATTACGCCGTGACGCTGAAGAACTGGCTTCGCTGGGACGATGCCCTCGATGTATGGGGCGTGCACGGCGTCGGCGGTTTCTTGGGCATTGTGCTGTGCGGAATTTTCGCCACGACGGAATTCAATCCCGGCGGCGTCGATGGCCTGCTGCGCGGAAACACGCATTTCTTTCTGGTTCAACTTGCCGCGGTGGCGATTTCGTCAGCCTGGGCGTTTATTTTCACCTACGTGATGCTCTGGCTGATCGATTGGATCACCATCGTCAACGTCGACGAAGCCGGAGAAACGATGGGCCTGGACCAATCGCTGCACGGCGAAGTGGCCTATCCCGAAGGCATCTAGACTCAAATGCCCACTGTCCTTCGTGTTGGCCGTTTCCGATTCCATTTTTATTCGGATGAAAGAAACGAGCCGCCGCACATTCACGTGCGCGCGCCCGACGGCGAATGCAAATTCTGGCTGGAGCCGATTTCACTGGCGAAAAATCGCGGGTTAACGCCCCATGTTTTGAGGGAAATCGAGAGTATAATTCATGAGCATCATGCCTTCTTGAAGGATAAGTATCATGAGTTTCACGGCTCCTAAGACCAGTTTGGAAGTCGAACCGACCGCAAATCGCGTCTGGGTCGAGAAGCGGACGGTCTATTTGGAATTCGTTGACGGACGGATCCTCGGTTTTCCCGCCGACCGATTCAAAATTCTCAAGGCCGCCAGCGATGAGGCTCTAAAAGAGGTTCGGCTGGAATTGAACGGCTATGCCTTGCGTTGGGAAAAGCTGGACGAGGATATCACCGTCCCGGGGCTTTTGGCGGGAAATTTTCAGTTGCCGTTGAGCCCCGCGCAGAAGAGCGGATAGCACTGTTGTCCGCTCGATTTCATCGTGCGCGAACCTTGCTTTCTTGTTTCGCCAAGCGCATTTGGCGCTGCATTTCCGGCGGCGCCAGGGTGAAACGGATGCGGAAAGCGCGGTATCCCGCCGCCAACTGTTTGGGATAAAGCTGCTGGATTTCGTGCCGCAATGCGGCGGCGGATTCGAAACCATCCGGCCGGGCGTCGTCGTCGGTCAATTGGTCCAGCGCGACCTCGTCGACGGTAGCGATTTGGATGTAGCCCGCGCCGGGGATGTAGCTGCGCTGCCCCGGCTTCATTTTGCGCCACTTCCACAAACGGACCGTTTGCGTTTTCTGGCCGCTGCGAATGGCGTCGAGAAATTTCTTTTTGAACAGCAGCATGGCCCCAAACAAAGAGCTGGCGTCTCTTAGTTAAGCTTATGCGAGTAGTCGCTGGGCCGGTCGGCGGGTCGCACCGAAACGGGCGACGTTTCATCGATCGCCACCGTTTCGATTCCTTCTGCTTCGGTCGGATCACTGCGCCCGGGCGCGAGCCGAGCTTCGTTGCCGTACAGGCGCGGAAGGTGATGCCGCCCACCGTCAGCAGATCGCCGGAGGGCAATGGCGCCGTTTCCACTCGCTGTCCGCCGATGAACGTGCCGTTGCGCGAACCTAAGTCGCGGACCATCATCTGGCCGTTGTCTTCGTAAAGCTCGCAGTGATGGCGGCTTATCAGGTGATGATCCAATTGCACTTGCGCTTCGCCGCCGCGGCCAATCGTCACGGGCAAGTCGAGTTGATATTCGTGCGGCTGAAGTTTGGGTTCGACAACGATAAGTCGGGCGTGCATGAGTTGTATCTCCCCCTGGAATGGCCGATAAGACAGCACGACGGGTCCATGCAAGTTTACCATGAGAGCGAACCGAGAGGGTAGCAATTGGCGGGCGGGAAGGTTCGCGGCGGGCGGCAAGCCACAGGGAGAAAGCAGAAGGCAAACGGACGGTGCCGATCCGTCCCGGCCCCTTGACGGGATATCCCCCTCGCCGTAGCTTAACAGCCAGCGCCAGTTGACCTTGCTGCCGGCGGTGGTTTGACCTTGCTCCAGCATCCGGCGAACCTATAATCGCTTGGTTTGCTCTGCGGGAGCCGATGCTATCACTTCGTTGCCGGCGGCAATGCGGCAGTGTGCGGGTGTAGCTCAGTTGGTAGAGCATCACGTTGCCAACGTGGTTGTCGTGGGTTCGAATCCCATCACCCGCTCTTGGCTGTTGTTGGGGGGACAGGCCCCGGAAACTGCTGTGCCCTGCTGGTCAGTCGGCACGCAGTTCGGCGCCGGTCCCTTTTTTTGCCGACGCAGCCCGGTGCAGTTTCGGCTCCGCATAAGCAACAACCCTTTTCACTTGCGGCCAAATCATGGCAGATACTCAAACCAAAGACGTGCCGGAATCTGAGGAGACCCAGGAAGAACGACAGCCGCTGAAGCTGGACGTGAAAATCGCCAGCCCCAGCGCCTGCCAGCGGCATATTACGGTCAAGATTCCGCACGAAGACGTGGAGCGTTATTTCGACCAGGCCTTCGGCGAGTTGATGCCCGATGCACAGGTGCCGGGTTTTCGCGCGGGCCGCGCGCCGCGGAAGCTGGTCGAGCATCGTTTCCGTAAGGACGTGAAGGATCAGGTGAAAAGCAGTTTGCTGATGGACGCCATGGCTCAGATTTCCGAAGACCACAAGCTGGCCGCCATCAGCGAGCCCGATTTGAATCTGGCCGCCGTCGAGATTCCCGACGAAGGGCCGATGACGTTTGAATTCGATATCGAAGTGCGGCCTGAATTCGATCTGCCGCAATGGAAGGGGCTGACAATCGAGCGCCCTGGCCGCGAATTTACGGCCAAAGACGTCGACCAGCAGTTGCAGCGGTTGCTGGCTCGCCGCGGCAAGTTGGTGCCCCACGACGGCAAGGCCGAATTGGGCGATTACATCTCGGTCAACATCACCTTCAAAGACGGCGACGAAGTGATTTCGCGCTCCGAGGAACAGATGTTGTGCATCCGGCCCACGCTCAGCTTCCGCGACGGCAACATCGAAAAGTTCGACAAGCTGATGGTGGGCGCGAAGGCGGGCGACACTCGCGAGGGCAAGGCCAAGATCTCCGCCGACGCACCGAACGAAAACCTGCGCGGCAAGACGATTACCGCCGTGTTTGAAGTGCTGGAAGTCAAGAAGCTCCAACTGCCCGAATTGACGCCGGCGTTTTTGGAAGATCTCGGCGGGCTGAAGTCGGAAGCTGAATTGCGCGACGCGTTGAAGGACGAACTCGAGCGGCAATTGCAGTATCACCGGCAACAGCGCGCCCGGCAGCAGATCACGCAGGCGCTGGTGGCCAGCGCCAACTGGGAACTGCCCCCGGCGCTACTCAAACGGCAAGGCCGGCGCGAATTGGAACGGGCCGTCTTGGAATTGCGCCGCAGCGGCTTTAGCGACGATCAAATCCAGGCGCATGAAAACGAATTGCGGCAGAACAGCGCAATCAGCACCGCCCGCGCGCTCAAGGAGCATTTCATTTTGGAGCGGATCGCCGAGTCGGAAAACATTACCGACGAACCGGCCGATTACGATGCCGAGATTAAGTTGATCGCCGCGCAAAGCGGCGAAAGCGCTCGCCGGGTTCGCGCCCAATTGGAAAAGCGTAACCTGATGGACGTGCTGCGAAATCAGATCATCGAGCGCAAGACGATCGAACTCGTGTTGAAACACGCCAAGTTCAAGGATGTGCCCTTCAAATTGGAATCGTTGGAGACGGAAGCGGTCGATGAATCGGCCGCCGGCGGCGAGGCCGAGGAAGCCATTCCCGAAGCTCAAAGCGCCGGCGAGGCCCAGCCCCTACGCGAACCGCAGGAGCGTCAGTAGAATCGGCGGGCCAGACGGACGGATTGACACGCTTGCACCAGCAAGGACGGAAGCATGAACCAGTTGCCACCAGCTTCGGGATCGCCATCAGGGCCGATCGATCCGCGCCTGTCGTACCGCGATTATCAGCGGCAGCGGATGCTCACGCTGGGCGATTTGCTGCTGGAGAATCGCATCATTCTGCTGCAAGGCGAAATTTACGACGGCAATGCCAGCGAAGTGGTGATGAAGCTGCTGTATCTGCAAAGCGAGAATCGTCGCAAGGAAGTGCACTTTTACATCAACTCGCCCGGCGGCAGCGTGACGGCCACGATGGCGATTTACGACACGATGCAAATTCTTTCGTGCCCGGTTGCCACTTATTGCGTGGGTTTGGCGGCCAGCGGCGGCGCGGTGCTTTTGGCCGGCGGCACTAAAGGGAAGCGGTACGCGCTTTCGCACGCCAAGGTGATGATCCATCAGCCGTATGGGCAGGTCGGCGGACAGGTATCCGACATAGAAATTCAAGCCGACGAAATTCTCAAAACCCGCGAATCGCTGAACCAAATTTTGTCGAAGCACACCGGTCAACCGATCGAGCGGATCGCCAAGGATACCGACCGCGATCGTTACCTGACGGCTGTGGAAGCCAAAGAATACGGCCTGGTCGATGAAGTGCTGAGCAAGCCGCCGGTGCAAACGGACGAGGATGAGGAAAAACCATGACGCTAGTTCCCTTCGTCATCGAGAAGACCGGCCGCGAAGAGCGGGCGATGGATATTTACAGTCGCCTGCTGAAGGATCGCATTGTGTTCTTGGGCACGGCGATCAACGACGAAGTGGCCAACACGGTGGTCGCCCAGTTGTTGTTTCTGCAATCGGAGGATCCCAAGGCGGACATTCACCTGTATTTGAATTCGCCCGGTGGAAGCGTATCGGCGGGGTTGGCCATTTACGACACGATGCAATTTGTGACCTGCGACGTGGCGACCTATTGCATCGGGCAAGCGGCATCGATGGGCGCGGTGCTGCTCACCGCGGGTGCGTCGGGGAAACGCAAAGCGCTGCCGAACGCCCGAATCATGATTCACCAGCCGCTGGCTGGAGCCGAAGGCACGGCAGAAGAGATCATGATTCACGCCAAGGAATTCAAGAAAGTGAAGCAGCGGCTGAATGCGATTTTGCTCAAGCATACGGGGCACCCGCTGGAAAAGATCGAACAGGATACCGATCGCGATCGATTCATGTCGGCTCAGGAAGCGATGGAATACAAGTTGATCGATCAGGTGATCGAGCACATGGAAGTGAAGGGGCAATGACCAATGACCAAATCCCAATGACCAATTGGGTGACGTGAAGATTGTTTGGTCATTGGTGCTTGGTCATTAGTCATTCGACAAATGTTTGCACGTCGCAGCATGATGCTGCGGCCGTCCGTTTGAACGCATGAGGCGAAATATGAAAACGGGCCTGCTTGCCATTCTGCTGCCGGCTGCGCTGTCGGCTGGGTGCATGTATCAATCGCGCGTGAACCAGCAATTGCTGCAGCGCGAGCTACGCCTGGAAGAAGACTGCATCTACCGCTTGAAATGGCAATTGGAAGATACACAACGCGAACTCGAAGCGGCGAAAGCCCAGGTGGATTCGTTGCAGCGGCAGGCCGACGTGCTGCGCGAGCGGCCCGGCGGTGCGTCGGACCTGAGCTCGCCGTCCGGCGGAAGCGCGCCGCGCTTGCCCGGAATTCCTCCCTTGCCGAGCGTGGAACCTGGAATTGAAGCGCCGCCGGCTGCGCCCGGATCGTCGACTCCCGGGCCTCGATCGTCCGCCCTGCCTTCGAAATTCGACGTTGCTCAAACTGCGGCGACGGCCCCGGACAAGAGCGAGCTGCGCCCGGCGGAGCGGTTGAATCCCGATGCGAATGTCGATCATATCGTGCTCGATCCGGGTCTCAACGGCGGCATCGACGCCGAGGGCCAACCCGGCAACGAACAGCTCAGCGTCGTGATCGAGCAACTCGACGCCCGGAATGCGCGCGTTCTGGCGCCGGGCGATGTGACGATCGTGGTGGTCGATCCGAAGCTGCCGAAAAGCGAGGCGCGGATTGCTCGCTGGAAGTTCGACGGCGAGGAAGTGGCGCAGCACGTGCGCCGCAACCGCGACGGCGGTTCGCTGCACTTCGAATTGCCGTGGCCGACGCCGCCAGAGCACAGCGACCTGCGGCTTTTCGTGCGGTTTGTCACGTACGACGGCCGGCGGTTGGACGCCAGTTTGCCGATCGAAGTGCAATTGGCCGGCGACGGGCCGGGCAAATGGCGAAAGTCGAAATCGCCGGTGGCGGAGAACGAAGAGGACAGCTCGAATACTCGCCGCAGCGTGTACCAGCCCAGTCGTGCGGACGATCCGACCGAGACGGCATCGGCTTCGTCGCAACGGTCGGAGCGCAGCGCGCCGAGCTGGTCGCCTACGCGGTAGATCAGCCGTCTTCTACAGCATTTTTCCGACCCGCGCGATCAGGTCGACGGTGCGGCAGCTATAGCCCCATTCGTTGTCGTACCAACTGATCACCTTGATCAAGTTGCCACCGATGACTTCGGTCAGATCGGCGGCGAAGATGGAGCTATAGGAATTCCCGATGATGTCGGTGGAGACGATCGGGTCTTCGGTATATTCGAGAATGCCTTGCAGGCCGCCCTTGTCGAGCGGCGTTTCGGCGGCCTCTTTCATGGCGGCGTTGATGTCCTGCTTGGTGACATCCCGTTTTAGCAAGGCCGTCAGATCGGTCACGCTGCCGTCGGCGGTGGGCACGCGCAGGGCGATGCCGGTGAGCTTGCCTTTGAGCGAGGGGATCACTTCGCCCACGGCTTTGGCGGCGCCGGTGGTGGTGGGGACGATGTTCACCGCGGCCGCGCGGGCACGGTACAGGTTGTCGTGCGGCAGATCCAGCAGACGCTGGTCGTTGGTGTAGCTGTGGCAGGTGGTCATCAGACCTTTTTCGATGCCGAACTTGTCGTGCAGCACTTTGGCCAGCGGGGCCAGGCAATTGGTAGTGCAACTGGCGTTGGAGACGAACTTCATCTGCGGCGTCAGGTCTTGGTGATTGACGCCAATCACGCAGGTCAGGTCGGGCTTGTCTTTGGCCGGGGCGCTGAGGATGACTTTCTTCGCGCCGGCCTGGATGTGAGAATCGTAGCCGGGTTTTCCTTTGGCGGCATCGGCGCGGGAGGTGAAGATGCCTGTGCTTTCCAGCACGACGTCGGCGCCGAGCTTGCCCCAGGGGAGCTTGGCGGGATCGCGCTCTTTGAGCACTTCGATTCGCTTGCCGTTGACTACCAGGGCGTTGTCGTCGTGCTTCACGGTGCCGTTGAAGCGGCGGTGCGTGCTGTCGTACTTCAGCAGCGTGGCGAGCGTTTTGGTGTCGGTCAGATCGTTGATCGCGAGCACTTCGAATTCATCGTTGCGGGCCGCCAAGATGCGAAACACGAGGCGACCGATCCGACCGAATCCGTTAATTCCTACGCGAATTGCCACGACAGCTCTCCTTCTGGCGAACCATTAGTCAGCTCAATTGAAACTTCTGCGAATCGGAAATTATACCGGCCGAGGTTTATCGCAGCAATTGGCTGGGTGAGCCCCGAAATATCTCACGCAAAGGCGCAAAGGCGCGTAAGCAGCAGAATAAGGCTCGCGCAGAGACGCGGAGTTAAAAGATGAGAAGAGGAGACAAGGAGAAAATGAGAGGGGAATCGTGAGCGGGTGAGCGGGTGAAGGGGCGAACGGGTGAGAACGGAAGTCGGATGTAGGAGGTAGGAATTAGGAGGTGGCGGTTGTGGCGCGCGGAATGGCGACAGCGGCGATGGCCGCGAAAAACACAAAAAGGCGCGAAAAAAATTTGGCGCTCGTCCGCCGTGGCGGGTCGGGCCATTCGGTGGCTTTGGAGGCCGGCCGAATTCAAAAATAACGACGGGGCGCTAGGTTGCGTGGTACGTGCAACTGCCAAGGATTGCACTGCTGGACGAGCCAGCAGTGGCACCCAGCGTTCGCCTTTTCCAAAGCAACCAACCGTCGCCGACAAGCTTGTGACGGGAACGGAGTCCGCGCTCACGCTGCTTGCCTGCCCGACGCGCCACATGAGCAGCGAGTCTCGGAGAGACTCGGCTACGTGGCGGACGAGCACCTGGGTTAGTGCCTGATGGTGACCGCCCCGAGTTGTCTTCCGGGCACGCTAACCCCGTTTCCCGGCAATCCCAGGCGGCGAAAGGCTTCCCGATGTCGGCACGCCAGAGGCGGACGTCCAAGTCCGGCATACTACTTTGGCTGAGCTCGATGGCCGAATCGTCTGAGTGTTGTTTAGCACGAAAGTGGCTCAATTGGCAAGGAAGTTTTTGGGCCACATCGGAGTGGAAAATCCAGGAGCCACAGATGAACACGGATGAACGCAGATGACGAAGGATTAACCGCGAAGGCGCGAAGAGCGCGAAGGATCGGATGTTTTTGAACTGCGGAGACGCGGAGGCGCGGAGACGGAACAAGCAAGGTATCATGGGTGGCTATGTGTTCAACCGCTAATCAAACCGGCGCACGTCGGCTACCGATTCTCGGTTTTTTGATTGCCGCGCTTTTCATCGTGGAACTGCCAAGCGCCCTCAGCTTTCATCCGGATACGCGCGGCTGGTCATTACAGGCGACAATCTTGCATTACATTCTTATGGCTGGATTGCCGTTGTTGCTTCTCAGAACGTTTCCGAGGACTGCCGACTTCGACACACAATTGCTTCCATCGGCTAGATCCGAATGGCTGAGTTTTCTTGGAATGGTGATTCTGCTTGTGGGTTTGCAATTTGGGGTCCCCTGGCTACTTCGCTTGGGTAAAAATTCGTTCGAACTTCCGTGGGCAGACGTGTATGCGCCGGAGCCTCGATATGTCGTAATTATTTGGGCGTTTGTTGCGATTGTGTTTGGCCCCATTGCGGAAGAGATTTTCTGGCGCGGGTATTTTCTTGATCAATTAAGAAAGTTGATGCGGGGAGGGTTTGCTCTTTTTATTCAAGCGGTACTGTTTGGAATTGCGCATTATCGTGCGCCTCAATTAGTGCTATTTGCGTTCTTATACGGGATGATTGCGGGGGGTTGGCGAATCCGGTTCCGGAGCCTTGTGCCATTGGCTTTGGCCCACATCATTGTGAATTCGATCGCCTGGGGTCCGTGGTATGTGGTCCAATATGAACGATCCTTGAAGTTGTGGCCGAAATACCACGCAATTGATCTCATTGGGGGAAAAGCAGAAACAGCATTGCCGCGACTGATTGCCGTTATGGGCGATGAGGACGACATGATCGCGTTGCATGCAGTGGAAGTGTTATTGAAGAATTACTCGAAGGCTGCAGAGCCATATTTGAAAGAGGCATTGGCATCTGGCAACGATCGTACGGTGGACCGTGCGCTATTTGCCGTCGATCTATCCGGCACGAAGTTTTCCGGTCTCACGCCGCAGGTGCGAGCGATTGCATGGTCGTACTCGGATTCCAAAATTCAGATAATGGCATTATCGGCGCTGAAGTCGCTTGGAGATACAGAGGGGTTAGGCGATATTGCGCAAAGACATCCGGAGGAACGAATACGCGAGTCGGCGGCGGCCATGCTGGAGAGACTTAAGGAAGAAGATGAAACGGCGCCATGATGCGGGGACAAAATGGGACGCGGTTATAGTCAGCCGCGCGCTCCGCTTCGCAGACTGCGCGTCGCGGCTAAACGGCGATGGAGGATTTAGTTGGCGGTTCTCCGGAGGGCGTTGCCCTCCGGCTATGTTAACGATTGCAAGGCGGTCAGCAGTTGGTCGAGCATTTCTGGCGTGTGGGCGGAGCTGAGGCTGAGGCGCAGGAGGGATTCGCCAGGTGGGACTGTAGGCGGACGGATGCCGGGGATGAAGAGGCCGCGCTTGCGCAGAGATTGTGCGAGATGCATCGTGCGCTCGGGGTCGCCGAGATAGATGGGGATGATTTGGCTGGCGGAGCGGCCGAGATTGTGGCCAGCGGCAGTAAGTTTCGCGCGCAAATCGGCGGCGCGGTCGAGCAGGTTGCGGCGGCGCTCGGGTTCGTCTCGGAGGATGTTGAGGGCTGTAATGGCGGCGGCGGCGATGGACGGAGGGAAGGCCGTGGAGAAGACGTAAGAGCGGGCGCGGTTTACGAGCCAGTCGATTAGGGTGCGGCTGCCCGCGACGAAGCCGCCGGCGCAGCCGAGGGCTTTGCTGAGCGTGCCCATGCGGACGTGGATGCCGCGTTCGACGCCGAGATGTTCGGCGACACCCCTGCCCCGCCGACCGAACACGCCGGTGGCGTGCGCTTCGTCGACCATCAGCATGGCGGAATGTTTTTCGGCGAGGTCCGCGATTTTATCCAGCGGGGCGAGATCGCCATCCATGCTGAACAGCGTATCGGTGACGATCAAGCGGCGGCGGTAGCGCGATGAATTGCCGAGCAGTTCGGCTAAGTGATCGACGTCGGCGTGACGGTAGATGTGCGTTTCGGCGCGAGAGGCGGCAGCCGTCGATCAGGCTGGCGTGGTTTTTGGCGTCGGCGTAGATGGCATCTTCGCGGTCCACCAGCGCGGTGACCGTGCCCAGATTTGCGGCGAAACCGGAGGTGAATACCAGCGCGGCCTCGGCGCCTTCGAACTCGGCGAGGCGGCGTTCGAGTTCGGCGTGGGAAGCGGAATGGCCGGTGACGAGCGGACTGGCTCCTGCGCCGAGGCCTTCTTGTTGGGCGGCTTTGGCGGCGGCGGCGGCGAGGCGCGGATCGGCGGCCAGGCCGAGATAATCGTTGGAGCCAAAATTTATGAGCGTGCGGCCGTCGATTTCGATGGTCGCGGCTTGCGAACCGGCGCGGGTCACCAGTCGGCGGCGCAGGTGGCGCTCGTCGAGGGCGGCAAGTTCGGCGTCGAGCCAGTCCAAGGGATCCGGCATGGTTTCGAGTTTCGTGTTTCGAGTTCCGAGCTACGATGGCCCATTCCCAGTTTGCACCTGTTCCGTATACTGGGATCGGCATTCATGTGCAAGGAGCAATTTCGATGACGAAAGCCACGGACGATGTGCGGAAACGGGCGGAGCGAGTTGTGATCCAGCGGCTGGAAAGTTTGGAGCAGGCGGGGGTGATGGAGCTGCGGAAGCGCAAATCGAGAAAGCAGGATGCGCCCCTCTCCCTGCCCTCTCCGCGGAGGGGAGAGGAGTTGCGCGCGGAGCAAGCTCCGCAGCTAAAAGAGGACAAGAAATCGACCGGCGGGGTTGTGGCGCGGTCGTTGTTTGATACGCCCATCGCGGAAAATGCCGTGGCGCCGGAGCAGCGAGCGGCCGCGCTGGAAGTGGTGCGCTGTGAAGTGGCCGCCTGCACGCGCTGCAAAGTGCTGGCCGATAGTCGCACGCAAACGGTGTTTGGCGTGGGCAATCCGAATGCGAAGATTTGCTTCTTTGGCGAGGCGCCGGGGGCGGATGAAGACCGGCTGGGGGAACCATTCGTAGGGCGCGGCGGACAGTTGTTGAATAAAATGCTCGTGGCGTGCAAGCTCAAGCGGGAAGACGTGTACATTCTGAACGTGCTGAAGTGCCGGCCGCCGGAGAATCGCAATCCATTGCCGGACGAGGTGGCCAATTGCCGCGGTTATTTTGAGCGGCAGTTGGAGATCATCCATCCGGAGATCATCTGCTGCTTGGGGAGCGTCGCCTCCAAGGCGCTATTGAATACCGAGCAAGGCATCGGGAAGCTGCGCGGAAAAGTGCATCAGTATCGCGGCATCCCGGTGGTGTGTTCGTATCATCCGGCGTATCTGCTGCGCAACCCGGCGGCGAAGGTGGATGCTTGGGAAGACTTGAAGCTGCTGATGCGGCAACAGGGAGTGGAACTGTAAAACGATAAATGATAAATGCTAAATGATAAACCGCGGCGACTCCGCATCCATTTATCGTTTAGCGTTTATCGTTTTTCCGCCGGCAATAGCGACTCGATCATTTCCATCAGACGCTTCATCTTGATGGGAGTCGTCGCGGTGGTGTGGCACTCGTTGGTTTGAGCACGGGCCACCCAATCTTTGTGCTTGGCGGCCAGCAGCAAGATGGCGGGCACGGTTTTGGTAGCCGGCAGACCGCCGAAATTGTTGAAGGCCTCGAGCGCCTCTTGTCCCAGGCCGGCGGTGCTGAAAATGACGCAATCGGCCGGCGCCTTGTTCTCGCCCGAAAGGCTTGCCGGGCGCTGCGGATCGGTGGTGACCAGCACGCGGTAGCCTTCCTCCTTGAAATGGTTGCGCAGCGTTTCTTGAATGTTGGGGTTTGGCTCGACGATCATGATGGTGCGGCGCTTGCGGGCTTCGGTCAGATCGCGCTGGTCGCCGTCGCCTCCGCTGGACAATCGCTCGTGGAGGATCTGCAGATCGGTAACCATTTCGCCCGGCGTTTGATAGCGCAGATTTGGATCGAGCTGCATGGCTTTGTGCACGACCGAAATCACGTCTTTGGGCAAATCGGGCAGTAGTTGCGTGATCGGTACGATGGCTTCCAGGCGGTTGCGGCTGAGGCGGGCGATGCGGTCGCGGGTTTCTTCCATCGCCGGCTTGCCGGTCAGCATGTGGTAGTACATGCAGCCCATGAAGAAGATATCGCTGCGGTTGTCGTCCTTGCGGACGCCCGTGGCGCGCTCCAGCGCGGCGTAGTCGATGGTGCGGGGGTTTTCGATCTTCGCCAGTTCGGCGTCGCTCAGCTCCGGATCGGCGCCGGCCAGGCCGAAATCCACGAGCTTGGCCTGACCCAGGCTCGATACCAGCACGTTGGACGATTTCAAATCGCGGTGCGAAATGCCGCGCTGAAAGGCGTAGTCGAGCCCGCGGCAGACATCCAGCGCCAGGCGAGTGGCATCGGGGGCCTCGAACTTGCGCACCTTGAGGAACTCGCGCAAGTTGTGACCTTCGATGAAATCCATCACCAGGTAGCACTGGTTAGGTTCGGAGGCGACTTCGTAGATCGGCACAATGTTCGGATGGCGCAGCGTAAGGCCCATTTCGCCTTCGCGGACGAATTGCTCGCGTTTTTCCTTTTCGTTTAGAAAGCGGTTGCGCAGCACCTTGACGGCGCGCACGTCGCGAGTTTCCTTGTGCATGGCGCGGAACACGCGGGCGAATGTGCCGGTGCCCACCAGGTACAGGATTTTGTAGGGTCCGTAGAAGAAGCCGGAGCGTTCGCCTTTGAGCAGCCGTTCGAGTTGGTAGTTAGTGACGAACTCGCGGCGCACCAGGAGCTGCTTGAGCTTATCGGGATCGATTTCACCGGTCCCCAACTCGCCCCAGATATCGCGCAGATCACGCTCGGTGATTAAATCCCGATCGAGCGCGCTTTGAGCAATTTGTTCCGCATCCCATTCAACCATGGTGACAAAAGGATAAAGATGATGATATCAAGGCAGCCCCCTGTTGCTGGGTGCGATCGCCAGCGGATTATCTCGCCGACGCCGTCGCCAGAAACACCTAAAGCCGATCAGTCCGCGCGTGTTGATGATGGATTACGGATCGATCGCCATTGGCTTGATTATAGGGACGGCCAGCACAGTTGCCCGCCGACAAAATCTTCTTGACCCCCGATTTAGCAGATCGGATGGAACGGCTTGCAGGGGAGAGCTTTCGCTTCGCGAAGCGTACCTAACATCGTAGCCCGGCACGACTAGCGCCGCAATGAGCCGGGTACGCAAGGGAGATTGCGGAGAACGCCTAGGTTTCTTCAGATTGGCGGCGGAAATCGTCGCGTTCGCGGCGGGTGGCTTCCAGATCGAACATGAGATATTTCATGTCCAGCCGCAGTTGAGACAGGGCGTCTTGCACGAGGGTGAGAATGCGGCGGCGGCGGCGAGTGCTTTCAATTACCCGGGAAAAAGCCTGCTCGACCGATTGTCGATGGGAAGGGGGCAGTTTTTCGATGGCGGCGATCAACTCGACGACATCGGCGGGCAATTCATCGTGCTGCGGCTTCACGGTGCGGTCGGCGGTGTTCATGGTGTTTTCCTCGATAGGTTGACATAAGCAGCCAGTGTGCCGAGACGTGCGGCTAGAGATTGGCTTCGACGTAAGAGGCTGGCGGAAAATGACTTACGGATTGCGGCTTGGAGATCCAGCGAAACTGGGCGTGTTGCCTGCAGGCCACAGCCGATCTGGCTCGTACACGTAAATCTTGATACAAGGCCATGTTGCGCCTCGAGCGAGATGCGAAGCGACGTTGGCTTTTGGCGACGTTTGCGAGGCGCTTCCCACCGCAATAGCACGGATGCAAATGCGGCCACGCATGGATTGCGCGATTTCTTGGAGATTTGTGCTGATTTTTTCGGCCGTTTTTTTTGAGGCGGCCGTCTGGGGGAAGTGCGCGCCGGCGGCGTGGCGCGACGATTTCGAAGGGCCGCAGCCAAGCTGGCAGCAGGGCGAAGCGGATTTGGAATTCCGCTTGGAACGCAAAGAGCGGATCGCCGGCGATGCGCACGCCGGTCGCATTGCTGAATTGATTCAGGTTTCCGGATCGCTGGGCACTTATGTGTACTTTGCTCACGACGTGCCCGCCGCGCGCGTCGTCGCCGAGCTGACGCCCAGCGTGTGGGTCAAAGCGAATCGGCCGGGCATTCAGATTCTGGCGCGCGTCGTGTTGCCGCAGTCGATCGATCCGCGCACGGGCCGGCCGATCGCCACGCTGGTGCGGGGCACCACCTATTCCGCGGTTGGGTCGTGGCAGCAACTGCGGATTGTGGACGTTCCGCAATTACTTAGCCGGCAGGTGCGCGTGTTGCGGGCGCAGATCGGGCCGCAAGTCGAGCCGCGCGAGGCGTATGTCGATCAGGTGCTGTTGAACGTTTACGGCGGGCCGGGGCAATCGGCGGTGTTGATCGACGATCTGGAACTGGCAGGACTAGTGCCGCGCGGCGGGGAGATACAGACGGCGTCGGCGACCGCGCCGGTCGAGGAACCGACTGCGGCTGCAGGAACGCCGCGACAGGTCACGGTAAACGGATCGCTGCTGTTGGTCGATGGCAAGCCGATGCTGCCGCGGGTGATTCGCTCCCAGGGAGAGCCGCTGGCCTGGCTCAAGCAACAGGGATTCAACACGGTGCGCACCAACACGGCGCTGACGCCGGAATTGTTGGCCGAAGCGCAGCAGGCGGGCATGTGGTTGATCGGACCTCCACCAGTGGGTGCGCCGCAATCCTCGGAGGAAGCCGCGCCGCTTGGCGAAATTACCGCCGCATATGAACCAGTGCTGGCCTGGAATTTGGGGAGCGGCTTGGCGAGCCACGAACTGCCCGGCACGATCGCGCTAGTGAAGCAATTGCGCGCGGCCGATCGGCAATTGCGGCGGCCGCTGTTGGGGAGCGTCGAAGAGCAATCGCTGGCCTACAGCCGGCAACTCGACGTCTTGTCGTCGTCGCGCTCGCCGCTGGGTACGAGTTTGGAATTGAAAGATTACGGGGCATGGCTGCGCGAACGGCCTCGATTGGCTCGGCCAGGCACGCCGCTATGGACCGTGGTGCAGACCGAAGTGGCGCCGGAGCTGATCGCTCAATGCGCGGCGCTGGCCGGCAAACAGGCGCCGGAGCCGACGATCGACCCCGACGCGCTGCGGTTGCTGACGTATCAGGCGTTTGCGGCGGGCGCGCGGGGCATCGAATTCGCCTCGAGTTCGCGGTTGGATGCCACCGACAATGCCACGCGCATCCGGGCGCTTTCGTTGGCGCTTTTGAACCTGGAACTGGAGCTGATGGAGCCGTGGGGGGCGGCGGGCAACTTTGTGGCCAGCGCCACTTCGACCGATCCGAATATCCGCGGCGTGGTGCTGAGCGCCGACAATGCCCGATTGCTCTTGGCCATCCGTTGTCCGAAGGGATCGCAGTATGTGGCGGCGCCGCTGGACCAGGGCGCGACGCTGATCGTGCCGGGGGTGCCGGACGCTCACAGCGTGTACGAATTGACGCCGGGGGGATTGCGGCCGTTGCCGCATAAGCGCGTGGCCGGGGGAGTTTCGGTGAATGTGGAAGATTTTTTGTTGACCTCAGCGGTGCTGATTACGCCCGACCCGGTGGTGATCAATACAATGACGCATCGCACGGCCCAATTGGCGCCGCGGGCGGCGCAACTGCAGCGAGAATTGTCGGCGGCGCAATTGGCGGAAGCGGAAACGCTGATTCGGCGGTTGGGGAACCAGCCGCAATTGCCGCCGTCGGCCACGAAACTGGCCGAGGCTCGCACGGCACTGGCGCGGGCAGACGAATTGCTGAAGGCGGGGGACTACAGCCGGGCGTACCTGGCGGCGCGCAACGTGACGCTGCCGCTGGGGCGTTGGGAGCGCGAAGCGTGGGAGCGAACGGTGAAGCCGATCAGCTCGCCGCCCGAGAGTCCGCTGGCGGCGAGCATCGCCACGTTGCCGGAGCAGATCGGAGTGATGTCTTCACTGACGCTATCGGTTCCGGGGGAGAACCTGCTGGCCGGCGGCGACTTTGAAGATTTGCAGGCCATGCTGCAGGCCGGATGGCAGCATTTCGAGCATGCGCAGCCGGACGTGCAATCGAGCGTCGAGCTTTCGCCGGCGGCGCCGTATGCGGGACGATTTAGCTTGCGGCTACAAGCTCGGGCCACCAAGCCCGACGCGATTCCCACGCTGGTGGAGTCGACGCCGATGTGGATTACCAGTGCGCCGATTCATTTGGAGGCGGGGGACGTGGCGTGCATTCGCGGGCAGGTGCGCGTGAAAGGGCCGGTCAGCGGCAGCATCGACGGGCTGATGATCATCGACTCGCTGGGAGGGGAACCGCTGGCGGAGCGGATCGGCGAGACCAGCGGGTGGAAGCAATTTGCGCTTTACCGCGCGGCCCCGTCGTCGAGCAACTTGACCGTGACGTTCGCTCTAACGGGCTTGGGAGAGGTGTGCATCGACGACGTGTCGGTGCGGGTGGTGCGGCGCGGGGGGCCGGAGGCGACGCCGAATTTTTCGGGGGGAGTATCCGCAGGACCGGTGGCAACGCGGCCGGTGTTCACCTCCCCGCCCCTGCGATGATCGAAGTCAGCAGCAATTTGCCGATTTATTTCGGCACGATCAGGCCCTTTTTTTGCTGATCTTGCCAGCGGCCGATTGGGCCTTCGCGGCTGGCGGGTTGGGCGTCGGGGCGGTAGTTGAAGGTCAGATGGCAGATGTCTTGCAAATCGGCGAAGGCCAGCACACGCATATCCAGATTGTCGTTGCCCAGGAAGGCGACGAGTTTGGCCGCATCGCCCCCTTGCAGTTGGTCGCGGGTGTAGCCCCACAGCATGCGATATAGTTCGCGGCCATCGTCTTCGCCGCGCTGTTTTTGGAAGGCCTCGCGCACTTTTGCGGCCGTGGCGGGCCCGCGGGCCAGGGCCGACCGGAGGCTGCCGATGTGCACCGGCCAGACGGAGCGCTCGTCGGCGTCGCCCAACGCGGCGATCGACGGTTCGAACTGATCGAGCAAGGCCAGGCACTGCACCGCCAGAGACCGGCATTCGATTCGGCGGCCGCGGGGATTCGCGCTGTCGGCCATTTCTTGCAGTTCCAATATCAGCGGCCGCTTGTCGTCGGAAATGGTTTTCACCAAATCATCGGCCGCCAAGGCGTTCAGCGGAATCAATTGCTCGGAGGCGATCCATTTGGGGATCAGCTTGCCCACATCGGCGCCGGCAGAATCGGACGGATAGGGGGAGATAACGACGCGCTGCGGGGCCGTGAGCGTGGCGGCAGCGCCGTCGGCAGGAGTCCATTCGACGCGTCCACTGACGGCATACAGATCGGCGGCGACTTGGGCGTCCTGAGATTCCGGATCGACTCCCGGCGGATGGAATCGCCGCACCTCGGCCGCAAGCGTGGCTTCAGAATCGGTAAACAGCACCACTCCGCTTGCTGCGCCGAGATCGAGCCGAAGTTTAGCGCCCGCTTGGCCGGTGGTCATCATCACCAGACGGCCGAAATGCAGGCGAACTCCCGGCACTCCGTTGGCATCGGGGGGAAGCAGCTCGATCAATGTTTCTGACGGCACTTGCAGGGTAATGCCGGAGGAAAGCGCCAGGGTTGGGCGGAAGGTCGGCAGCACCAATAGCTGGCCGCCGGCGTTTAGCGGACTGCCGCTGGCCAGGCGATTCCATTGGCCCGACGCGGGATCGAGCTTGAGCAGAAAGGAGCCTTTGCCGGGCAAGAGTCGGCCGAGCAAAATGTCGGCTGGTTGAGCCGGCTCCGCGGGGACTGCACCGGGCCCCGGTTCGGTTTGCGGCGGCAGTGGCGAGCTGCGCCCGGGATCGGCCGGCACCGGCGGCGGAGTTGTGGTGTCAGTGGGCATCGCCGATCCTTCGGCGCCGGGTTCTGCAGTGGAAGCGACGCCGGCGGACGACGGCGCGGGAGTTTCGGCGTCGGATGCAGTTGCCGTCGCCGGCGGCTCGGCCGGCGGTTTGGCGGCGGATTCTTCTGCCGGCGCAGCGGAACTGGGTTGTGCGCTGAGCAGCGGCCGTGTCGGGAGATGGAGATTTTTCGCCGGTCTCGGCCGTGCTGCTGGGCGCAGTGGTTGCGCCGGTTTCCGCGGAGCCTGGGGCCGGCGAGCTCTCCGGCTGCGCAGTTCCCGCGGCGGGCTTACTTTCGGCGGCGTTGTTTTGGGCGACTCGCTGTTCGGCTGGCTGGCCAAATCCTAGCCAGCGCGCCACGGGATTGGTGCGGTCCAACGGGCCCAAGGCCATCGTGATTGCGCCGCACAGAAGCAGCATCAGGGCCAAAGCCGCTACGATCGTGCGCCAACGGGAATGGCCGGTGCGCTTGCGCAAATAGGCGGGCACTTCGACGGGCTGGCGGCCGGGAATAATTCCCTCGTCGTAGCCGGGCGCAAACCGTGCCCCGCCGGAGGCGCCAACCGGCTCGATGGATCTGGGCATTTCCTCTGCGCGAACCAGACCGTAGATGCGGCGTTTCATAGCCGGATCGACGTCCACCGGCTGGCCGAGCACCAGGGTGAGAATTTGATGCGAGGCGGCGACTTCAGCGAGGTGAGTATCCGATTCGAGGCAGACCTTTTCGAAATCGGGAACGCGCTCGCCCGCTAGTGTGTTGTCGAGATATTCGGCCACGGTATTGGGGTCCATGCCGGGGCCCTTGCCGGAGAGCTTCGGCGCGCCGAGCCGCAATTTGTGGGTGCTCTCGCGGATGCGGTTGACGAGCTGCTTGGCGAAATCGCTTTCCTCGATTTTTCGGCCGATTTCATCTCGATCGGCCGGCTCGAGGATGTCGTCGAGATAAGCCAGCATGGTGCGCAAGGTTAATCGCATGGCGATGCTCCGAGTCTGGTCGCAAAAGAGAGCTTCCCTACTGGTAATAGTGGGAAACTTTGGGAGCGGGCGTACAGAAAACGCGAAAGAATTTGCCCGCCAACACGGCAAGCAACGACAGCGTCGGGCGCAATGGCCGATCGGCAGGCCAGTTAGGGTGAATCTTTGGGTGGCACTGACAAACGAAGTTTGTCAGTGGGTGGTAAGGAGACTTCCACTGACAAGCGCGGCGCTTGTCAGTGCCACCCTAAAGTCAGTGGAACCCTCACTGCGAATTTGCCTCGTCGTACCAGGCGCGGCTGCGGAGCTCGAGTTGGCCGCAGTGGGGATTCAATCCGTGAAGCTCATCCGCCTGGGAAGATTGCTCTGAGATTTTATAGGTTTTCAGCACGGGTTTTTTGGCGGGGTTGAAAGCGATCAAGGCCATCAACGACAGCATTGCCACCAAGGAGGCGATGATCACGGGATGGGGATGCGTGTTCCATACGTCGGTTACCGCGCTGGGCTGGAGCTTCAGGCCGGACAGCGCCGTAACCCGTTCCCATCCAGTGGCAGTATGCCGCCAGACGGTGTGAACGACGTGACTGTCGCTAATCGCCTCCGAAATGTTGACCTGGCAGGCCACCCAACCCACGACGATCGCCACGGCGATAATTCCGATGATCCAACGCACGGCGAAGACCCTCGAATTTTGAAAATCCCGGCGATGGTGAGAAGCTGACGAGTGCTGCGGCCGGGTGTTGGAAGGCAAATGCAAGCGCCGCGCCATAGTAATTGGCATCCGCGAGCCGGGAGTGCGAAAGCGCTTGCCCAAGCGGCACTTGCGGCCGGTGGGAGCGGCCGGCACGCCGCGCGGCTTGCTGCGTCGCGGCAACAGCGCGGTTGAATTCCGGCGACACGTTGTTTCGCCGCAACATCAAGCGTGGTTTCATCCAACAGCGACCCGGCGGCGTTATCTCTTCTCCTTTCGTTCGGTCTTGCGCCGGTGTTTCGTTGCGCAACAAGTTCGGAAAATTTCTGGTTTGAAGGGGCGCGGAAGTTATGGATTGAGCCATTTGCTGTGTAATATTGAATTGTCGGGTAGCGGTGTGGTGAAAACGCCACGCCGATGAAATGGCGCCGCCAGAGAGCGAGCCAATCGTTCCGCTTGCGACGGCTGGCGCCGGCCCTAAATCCAATCCACGAGGGGTCGCTTCTTGGAGCTTGCCGGCCGTGTCTTCGATCGATCGGTTGCGACGACAGCAGCTTGTGCGCGAGGCCGAGGGATATCTCGACCTGGCCGCGCTGTTTAGCGAGCAATGGCCCCTGCCCTGTGAAGTGCGCGATTGCTTGGCGCACCGGGCACTGGCGGTGATCGAGCACTTCAACGGCACGGCGACCCACAGCCCGCAGTTGCAGTTGATCAAAGGTCAGGCCCTGCGGATGCTGGAGCGCTACAAAGAGGCGCTGACGCCGTTGAATCAGGCGGCCAAGGACGATCCGCAGAATATCGACGCCTGGCTGGCCTTGGGCTGGTGCTACAAGCGAACGGGGCGGATCGATTTGGCGATCGAATCGCTGGAAGAAGCGCTCGACCTGGAGCCGGGCAGCGCTTTGGTGAACTACAATCTGGCCTGCTACTGGAGCCTGGCGCGGAACAAGCGGCAGGCGCTGGCTTATCTATCGCAGGCGCTGTCGTTGGATAGCGGATTCCGGAATTTGATCGAGGCGGAGCACGATTTCGATTCGTTCCGCGGGGATCCGGAATTTCAGGCGATTACGAGCATCGCGGTGTGAGTGCTGCTCCGCGCCGTTGGCGGACTCGGGGGCGTGGCACTCGGCCGACTGAGAATTGGTCGGTGATTCTCCGGAGGTCGTTGACCTCCGGCTATGCGCTTGGCGTGTCTTTAGGCTGCTTTGGCGAAGCGCTGTTTCGATTCCAGGTGCAGCAGTTCTTCGGCCAGCAAGCGGTAATCTTCGGCGCCGGGACAGGTGGGGGCGTATTGGAAGATCGATTGGCCGAAGCTGGGGGCTTCCGCCAGGCGAATATTGCGGCGGATGCGCGATTGGAAAATCCGGGCGGCCGACCAGGGACGGGTTTTGCTGCGTTCGCCGGCGAAGAATTCCTCGATATTTTGGGCCACTTCCGCCGCCAAGCGCGTGGCCGCTTCGTACTGGCAGAGCACGACGCCGGCCAGTTTTAGCCGCGGGTTCAGCCGGCGGCAGACAAGCTCGATGGTCTGCAGCAATTTGCTCAAGCCGTGCAGGGCTAGGAAGTGCGGCTGCAGCGGCAACAGCACTTCGTCGACGGCCGCCAGCGCGTTGAGCGAGAGAATGCCCAACGAGGGCGGGCAGTCGATCAGCAGATAATCGAAACTATCCGCGCCCGAATTCGAGGCCGCAAGCTCGTTGAGCTTGTCGCGCAGGATTACCTCGCGGCCAAGGACGCCGGCCAATTCCACTTCCGCGGCGGCCAGATCGATGTGCGAACCGATGACCGATAGATTGTCGGTCACTTTGTGGAGTGCGTCGGCCAGCGTGGCGCTGGAGAGCAAGACTTCGTAGATTGACGGCTGTCCCTCGCCGGGAGTCACGCCCAAATGCAACGTGGCGTGGGCCTGCGGATCGATGTCGATTAAGCAAACCCGGCGGTTGGCGGCGGCAAGCGCAGCGCCGAGATTGACGGCGGTGGTGGTTTTGCCCACCCCGCCCTTCTGATTCAAAATGGCGATGGAGCGCATGCTGGAAGTGGAAAGTGGGAAGTAGGAAGTAGGAAGTGAGGGGGCGGGATTATAGGGCCAGTTTGGCGAGTCGTTCTAGGCCGATTCCACCCGCATTTCCCAGCGAAAAAACGAAATTCACTGCGGCGGAAGCTGTTCGTGGAAGAACTGTTCGGCTCCGCCAGCGATGGGGCGGATGGAGACGGTTTTGCCCCCTTCGAGCTTCATCATGCAGGGCGCGGTGAAGTCGAAAGCGAACAGAAAGTGCGATGGGCCGTCGCCGAAATCCAAAATGTATTGCCAGTCGCGCTGGGCGCCTTCGACGGGTTGGTCCCACTCGTAGCTGGCATCGTTCAAAAGGGCCGTCCGCAGATAGGTGAACCCGTTGGCAGCTTCGACGCTCTTTCTTTGGGCGACTTGATAGGTCTTGTCGCCAATTCCCATCAGTTCCGCGTGATCGGCGGCGGTGGTGGTGTCGGGAACCAGCCGTAGCAGTTCGACCTGCGGCGCGTGGGCGATCATTTCGGCCGTCGCGGGGGTGAAGGCTTCGAGCACGCGCTGCATTTGATTGTGGCGCGCGAAAATGGCCCAGGCGCCGGCGGCGGCACCCGCCATGACGATCAATACCGCGAGAAATTTGCCGCGATTCATCGGAGCTTCGAATGGTTGGTTAACTATCAGGCAATTAGTATACTGGCTCGCTCATGGATGGGGGCGCGTTATGGTTGTGCTCCGGAGGGCGTTGCCCTCCGGCTATTGTGGATAAAAATGGAAGCTTGGTTCGATGGCGAATGAATTTGATCCCTATCGCGAGGCATTGGTGATGGAGCAAGCCACGCTCTGGCCGGAGGAGTTCGACGATTGGGAGCTATCGGACCGGCGTCGCGTGGAGGCGGCACTGCACGCGGATCCGAAGCATGCCGCCGAGCTCAGCTATTTGCGGCAGCATACGGGATTCTGCCGGCAGATTACCGTCACGCAAGCCGATCTGGAACGTCTGGCGGCGCGGTAGAATTGCATAACGAATCTGATTCTTACGCATACCCCGGCAATTCCCGTGGCTGATTCCAACTTGTCCGTTCACGTCAAGCTGCAAGAGCGGAGCTATGAAATTCGCATTGGCAGCGGGTGCCTGGCGGAGGCAGGGCAATTCTTCAGCCGCGGCAAGCCTCTCAGCCGCGCCGTGGTGATTGCCGACGCCAGCGTGATGCGATCGTACGGCAAAGAAGTTGCAAATAGTCTGGAAGCGGCCGGCGCAAAAGTGGATATCATCGGAGTGGAATCGGGCGAAAAGTCGAAGTGCACCGCGCAGGCGTTTTCCCTCTGGGTCAATTTATTGGCGCTGGGTGTTGACCGGAAGACGTTAATTGTGGCCGTGGGTGGCGGCGTGATCGGCGACCTGGCCGGTTTCGTGGCGGCAACTTTTGCACGAGGTCTTCCGTTTGCGCAAGTTCCCACCACGCTGTTGGCTCAAGTCGATAGCTCTGTCGGCGGCAAAGTCGGCATCAACTTGCCCGACGCAAAAAACATGGTGGGGGCTTTCTGGCAGCCAGTGGGAGTGCTGGCCGATACGCGGACGCTGGATACGCTGCCCGAGCGCGAGTATCGGGCGGGGCTGGCGGAAGTGGTTAAGTACGGCGTGATTCTGGACGCCGATTTTTTCGCTCGATTGGAACGCGATGCCGCCGCATTGGTGGCGCGCAACCGGACATTTTGGCGCCGGTGATCCAGCGATGCTGCCGGTTGAAGGCCGACGTGGTTCAAGCCGACGAGCGCGAAGAAACGGGGCACCGCGCCGTGTTGAATTATGGGCACACGTTCTGTCACGCGCTGGAGGCCGCCACCGGCTATGGTCAGCTATTGCATGGCGAAGGCGTTTCGATTGGCATGATGTGCGCGGCGCGTCTGGCGCACCGCCTGGGGCGAGTGGATGATAAATTCGTCGATCAGCAACAAGCGTTACTCGAAGCATTGGGTTTGCCCGTCATGCTTCCCGCCGTCGATCCCGATCGTTTGCTAGGCATCATGCAGCACGACAAGAAAACCGAAGCGGGCCAATTGCGGTTTGTGTTGCCCGCCCGGCTGGGGCATGTCGAGATGGTTGGCGGCGTTGCTGTTGCCGACGTTCAAGCCGCGCTGTGTGGCTAATGGGAACCGGTCCTCGGCTTCCTTCTCCAAGCGGCGTTTGCGGGCAACCGCAACGGCAATTTGCCAATGATTAGCCGACTTTACGAATAAGTGCTGCGCTTCTCTCGCTGGAGTCCATCCGATTCGCTAGACTTTGTGCAGTACTTCTGATGGTCATGCGGCAATCCGCCGTTGTAGGTGGCAGAAGCTTGATCGCAAAGGCAGGAGGTATGGGCAGGAAGTTGCAACGCAGTTGGTTGCCGTTGGTCACGCTGTTCGTGGCCATTGTGGCGGTGTTTGCGTTGGACATTGTCACGCCCTTGGGCGTGCCAGTCTACATTCTGTACTTTCCGATCTTGGCCGTGGCGGCATTATGGCTGTCGCCGCGCGCCGCTTGGGGCCTGTTCGGCCTATGCACGGTCCTAATCACCCTGGGGGCCGTTATTACTCCCGAGGTATTGCGCCGGGATCAGATGCGGTTGGCCATTGAAATGCAGCTTGCCGTTATTCCTGTAGCGGCCGTAATTCTCTGGCTTACCGTGAAGGCGGTTCGATCGCGAACCGCGCTCCGCGAAGCCGCCGAATCTCTTCAGCGCAGCGCGGAGCAGTTTCGGCAGTTCATCGAGCAGGCTCCGGCAGCGGTGGCGATGTTCGACCGCGATATGCGATACCTGGCCCATAGCCGCCGCTGGTTGAGTGGCAGCGTCGGCAACTACGAATCGACGCACAGCTTGGTGGGGACGCTGCATTATTCCGAATTGCCGAACTTTCCCGAACACTGGAAAGAGGCGCATCGCCGTGCCCTAGCGGGCGAAACGGTGCGCTGCGATCACGACACCTTCCGCTGGCCTAATGGCAGCGAAGAAGTGTATCGCTGGGAAACCATTCCTTGGCGCGATCACAACGGTCACGTGGGAGGCGTGTTGTTGTATGTGGAACAGATTACCGAACGGGCGCAGCTCGAACGGCAATTGCGTGATTCGGAAGCTTTGTATCGCTCGCTGGTCGAACATATTCCGCGCGGAGTGTTTCGCAAGGATTTGGAAGGGCGATACACGTTTGCTAATCGACTGTATTGCGAAATGCTTGGCAAGCCATTGGAAGCCATATTAGCGACCAGCGATGTCGCCCATTTCCCGCAGGAACTGGCGGCCAGGCATCGTGACGAGTCACGGCAGGTTATTGAAACTGGTTCTGAGTTGAACGTAGTCGAAGAGTACAATGCGCCGGACAAGGCGACTCGATATGTCCGGATCGTGAAGACACGCTTAGTGGACGGCAATGGACACGTTATCGGAACGCAAGGAATTGTTTGGGACGTTACGCAATACCATTTGGAGCGGGAATCGTTGCGCGATACCGCGAGGGAGTTCCGCACATTGGCGGAGAATTTGCCTGATGTCATTTTGCGCTACGATCGAGAGTGCCGGCATGTGTATGTGAATCGGGCGGTTGAGCAGATTACCGGTGTTCCCGTCGAAGCTTTTTTGGGACGCACTCACCCGGAAAGCGGAGTTTCCGAGGAAGTGGCGCGGCAATTCATCGAGGCCGAGCGTCGAGTGTTCGCCACGGGGCAGCCCGAGCAATTCGAAACGACTGCTCAACTTGTCGGCGGCTGTAGACATTTCGAATGCCGGCTGGTGCCCGAGTTTGGCGCCGATGGTTCTGTGGAATCCGTCTTAGGGATCAGCCGTGACGTAACGGACCGGGTGCGGGCGCACGAACAGTCTGAGTTGCACCTGGCGGAATTGACCCATGCCACGCGGCTGAGCACCATCGGGGTGCTGGTTTCGGAGGTTGCGCACGAGATCAATCAGCCGCTGCACGCGATCGTCAATTTTGCGCAGGCCAGCATCAACGTGTTGGAGAAAACGCCGTCCGATAGCCGGCCTAATTTATTTGGCTGGCTCCGCCAGATTTCGGAGCAGGCCAATCGGGCGGCGGAGATCATCCGCCGCGCGGGACGTTTTGCCCGGAAGGCGCCCGTGCGGCGCTCCACGGTCGATGTCAATGCACTGGTGCGCGATTGCTTGAATCTGCTGAATTTCGACCTGCGGCTGCATCGCGTCAGGCTGCAGAGTGAATTCCGCGCGGGCATTCCGCCGCTGGTGGCCGACGCGGTGCAAATTCAACAGGTGATTGTCAACCTGGTACGCAACGCGGTGGAGGCAATGTCGGAAAATGACGAGGACGACCGCAGACTGATCGTGCGCACGGCCGTGACCGATGACGCGGCGCAAATTTCCGTCTGCGATAACGGCGCCGGCCTGGACGATGAGATCAGCGCCAAACTGTTTGAACCGTTTTTCACCACCAAGCCGGAAGGGCTGGGGCTGGGGTTGGCCGTTTGCCAATCGATTGTTAATGCGCACCTCGGCCGCATGTGGGTGGAAGCCAATGCCGAGCGCGGCACGACCTTTTACTTCACATTGCCGGTCAATCAAGAGGAGCCGCACGACGTCTGTTGCCATGCCTGATCTGGTGTTCATCATCGACGACGATCCGGCTGGCGCGAATCGGTCGCCGCGTTGGTGCGCTCGCATGGATTTGAGGCAGAAACTTACGAATCGGCGGAAGATTTTCTGGCACGCTTCGATCGCCGTCGAGAGGGCTGCCTGGTCATCGATATGCGGATGACCGGCATGTGCGGCATCAAGCTGCAAGAATATTTGCGAGCGGAAGGCGTCGAGCTCCCGGTGATTATCATCACTGGGTACGGGGACGTAACCAGCGCGGTGCAAGCCATGCGCGCGGGCGCCGAAGCGTTTTTGGAAAAGCCTTGCGACGATCAGCAATTGTGGCAAGCAATTTGCCAGGCCATGGAGAGTCAGGCCGTCTCACGCCGGCAGCGCGTGGCGCGTTTGGAAATCCGCTGCCGCTTGGCCACACTGACCCCGGATGAACATCAGGTGCTGCAAAGATTGATGGCGGGCAACCCGAATAAGACCATCGCCAGAGATCTGGACCTGGGATTGCGGACCGTCGAATCTGCGCCGGGCCAACATCCTGCACAAAATGCAGGCCTCGTCGCTGGCGGAATTGGTGCGGATGGCGATGCAGTCCGGCGTATTTCAAGAAAATGCGAAAGGGAAGGGCGAGATTGCCGGCGGCGGCCAGGCGAACCCTGGGACCGCGGAGCCGACTGTGAATCCGGGTTAGATCGGAAAACTGCGTTCGCCTGGCTCGCCGCGATCTTTTCTTTCTGCGCGGGTTGCTTCCCAAGCGCTTTTCGGCCCGCTAAAATGTGGCCTTCTATTCTCACGCTTCCGACCAGTCGTTGCCGAATGGGTCGGTAAGCTTCGGCGCCGGGGGCCAGGCATGTCGCGCGGCTTGCAATTATCGCAGGACAAACTCGCTCTGGCGGCGGCAGTGCGATTGTCGCTCGTTTCCGGCGTAGGGCCGCGCATTCGCTGCAAATTGCTGGGGCGGTTTGGATCGCCCGAAGGGGTGCTGCAAGCAGCCACGGCGGATTTGCGCAGTGTCGCAGGCGTGGGGCCGAAGTTGTGCCGTGCGATTGCCTGTGCGCGCGACGAAATCGACGCCGAGGCGGAAATTGAACTTTGCCGGACATCGGGCATCGACATCATCGCGCAGTCGGACGCCGCGTATCCCGCGCCGCTGAACAATCTGCCCGATCCCCCCGGTGTGCTGTTCGTGCGCGGGAAGCTGGAGCCGAGCGATTCGCTGGCAGTGGCCATTGTCGGGGCGCGGCATGCCACGCATTATGGGTTGCAGCAGGCCGAGCGGTTGGCCGGCAGTTTGGCGTGCGCGGGGATTACCGTGGTGAGCGGATTGGCGCGAGGCATCGACGGGGCGGCGCATCGAGGCGCGTTGGCGGCGGGCGGACGCACGATCGCGGTGTTGGCCAGCGGCGTGCTGAATATCTATCCGCCGGAGCATGCGGAGCTGGCCAATCAAATTGCGGCGCAGGGGCGCTGGTCAGTGAATCGCCGCCGCACGCTGTGCCGATGAGCGGAATGTTTCCGCAGCGCAATCGCATTATCAGTGGATTGTCGTTGGGGGTGGTTGTGGTCGAGGCCTCCGATCGTTCCGGGGCGTTGATCACCGCGCGGCATGCAATGGAGCAAGGGCGTGACGTGTTCGCTGTGCCCGGGCCGGTGACCAGCCGGGTGTCGCGCGGCTGCCATGCGCTCTTGCGCGATGGCGCGAAACTGGTGGAAACCGCCGACGACATTTTGGAAGAGCTGGGCCCGCTGGCCGAGGTTGCGCCGGCGCGGGACGATGGGCGAGAAATTCATCATCCTGCCGAACTGGCGCTGAACGAATTGGAACAGCAGGTGCTGGCGGTCGTGCCGTGCGAACCGACGACGGTGGACGCGGTGATTTCCGATGCCGGCTTGCCGCCGGCGCAGGTGCTGGCCACGTTGAGCGTGCTGGAAATGCGGCGATTGATTCGCCGAATCAGCGGAAATCTGCTGATGCGGATTTGAATGCCGCGGCTTATCCCGGCGGCCATTGCATATGGCGGCCGCCGAGCAGGTGGATATGCAGGTGGTCGACGGTTTGGCCGCCGTTGGGGCCGTTGTTGACGACCACGCGGTAGCCCTCTTTCAGTCCCAATTGCTTCGCGAGATTGCGCGGTGATCATCAGATGCGCGAAGATCGATGAATCGCCTTCGCCCAGCGCATCGAGATTGGCAATTTCTTCTTTGGGAATCACCAGCACGTGGGTCGGCGCTTGAGGCGAGACGTCGTGAAAAGCCAGGCACTGGTCGTCTTCGTAAATGATCTTGGCGGGAATTTCGCGGTCGATGATTTTTTTGAAGATGGTTTTGGCCATGAGCGGGCTCCAAAAAAGCAGAAGGCAGAAAGCAGAAGGCAGAATAGGCGATGGTTGGCGGATTATGCTTCTGCCTTCAATCTTCCATTCCTAGTTGCTTCATCTTGCGATACAGGTTCGAGCGGTGCAATCCTAAGAGGTCCGCGGCGTCGGTCATGTTTTCGCCGGCGCGCTGGATGGCTTTGCGGATATACTCGGTTTGGAAGCGATCGGTGGCGGCGGCCAAGGGCTGATCGACGACCAACAGGCCGGAGGATTCCTGAGCGGGAGACATGATGAACGCCACGTCGCCCGGTTCGACCGTGTCGCCGGGCACAAGAAACGCCAGGCGTTCCATCAGATTGCGCAGTTCGCGCACGTTTCCGGGCCACGGGTGCTGGATGAGGCGTTTTTTGGCTTCGGCCGAAAATTTCGGTGGTTTGCGGCGAGCGCGGTGGGAAAATTCGGCCAGAAAATGCTCGGCCAAAAGCAGGATGTCGTCGCCGCGATCCGCCAGCGGCGGCAATTCCAGCACGACGACATTCAAGCGGAAGTATAAGTCCTGGCGGAATTTCTTGGCGCGCACCAGATCGGCGAGGTTTTGATTTGTGGCGGCGATGACGCGCACGTCGACGGGAATGGGCGCGAGCCGCCGACGCGCACCACCACTTTTTCTTCGAGCACGCGCAGCAATTTGGCTTGCCCGCCGGGGCTCAGGTCGCCGATTTCATCCAGCAGCAGCGTGCCGCCGCCAGCCAATTCAAATTTTCCGGCGCGCGAATCATGCGCATCGGTAAACGCGCCTTTTTCGTGGCCGAACAATTCGCTTTCCAAAAGCGTTTCGGCGATGGCGGCGCAGTTGACGGCCACAAACGGTCGGTCGCGGCGCGGGCCGAGATAGTGAATCAACTGGCTAATGACTTCCTTGCCTGTGCCGTTGGCGCCGAGCACGAGCACCGCGAGATCCGTCTCGGCGACTCGCTGCACGGTAGAGCGCAGCGCTTGGATCGCGGGACTATTGCCGATGAGCCGCACGTGTTCGGCGGCCAGATCAACCATTTGGCGGTGCGAGGCCAACAGATGCTGGCGATCCTGGGTGTTTTCCAAGGCCACGGCGGCGTGCGCGGCCAATTCCACCAGCGCCGATTCGTCCTCGGAGCTGAAATCGCCGTCCTTTTTGTTGATCACCTCAAACACTCCGAGCATTTCGCCCTTGGCGCTGCGCAGCGGCACGGCCACCAGCGTGCGAGTCTGGTATTTGGTTTGGGCATCGATGCGGCGGTTGACCGCGTCGATCTTGTCTTGGTGTGAAACACGGCGTGGTTCACCCGTGCGCAGCACTTCGCCGACGACTCCGGCATCGTCGGGCACGCGCAGCTCGTTGCCCTTGACGCCCAATGCCGGGCGGCCGATCAGCAAGCGATTGGTGCGGTCCCAGAGAAAAATGCTGGCCCGGTCGGCTTCCAGCAATTTGGTGGAGGCGGTGGCCATTTGCTCGAGCAAGGGTTCCATCTCTTGCGTGCGGCCCCATTGCTGAACGATCGAGAGGATGGTTTCGGCTTGCGCGGCACGTTTGCGCAGCCGCGCGCGAACGCGCACTATTCTCAGTCCGGCGCCCAGGGCGCCCACAATTGGTTCGAAATCCTGCGGCAGAGATCGGTCGTTGGTGTTCGCGTTGGTCCGATGCACCAGCAGCACTTCGCCGCCCGGTTCGCGTGGAGCGAGCGGCGCGGCCAACCATGCGCCGGAAGATTGCGGAGCTTCGCGATCGAGGCACTCGGAGACGATATCCGTGGGCCAGGTTTGGTGAATGCCGGTTTCGGCGAGCGTGCGGAACGATGGGCCATCGGGCCGCACGACGGCGGCGAAATCGGCGCCCAGCGCGGGCAAAAGCGCAGAGAGAGTTTCTTTGAAGTACTCGGTCGTGCCGGTCGGTCCTTCGGCGGCAAGCAACAGTTCGACGGCTAAGCCGTCGGACGCAGTGGAGGCTGGGGAATTGCGGGTCGTCATATCGTGCGACAGATGTCAACAGTTTGATACTCAAGTATATGCCGCATGTAGTCAAGGTGACAACGAGCGGTGTATCTCATTGTTTGATCGCGGAGGAAGCGGTATCTTCACGCCAAACGAATCAGCAGCATTCTCGAAGGAGGCGGTTATGGGCCTGTTCGACGGCAAAAAAGGGCTCATTTTGGGCGTGGCGAACGATAATTCGATCGCTTGGGCCATTGCCCAGCAGATCATGGCTGAGGGGGGACTGTGCGGTTTTTCGCACCTGCCGGATCGGGCGGACGACGAACGGCAGCGGAACCGCCGCCGGGTTTCGCAACTGACGGACAAGCAGCCGAATGCCAAGTTTCTGGCACCGGTGGACGTGAGCAAGGACGCCGACATCGCGGCCTTCATGGATCGGGCGGCCAAGGAATTCGGCAAGATCGACTTTCTGTTGCACTCGATTGCTTTTGCCAACACGGACGATTTGGCCAAGCCGACCATCGCCACCAGCCGCGAGGGCTTTAAGTTGGCGATCGACATTAGCGCATACAGCCTGCTGGCGCTTTGCAACGCGGCCAAGCCGATTTTCAATCCCGGCGCGGCGGTGCTGGCGATGACGTACTTTGGCGGCGAGAAAGTGGTGCCCGGCTACAACATGATGGGTGTTTGCAAGGCGGCGCTGGATGCGTGCGTGAAATACGCGGCGTTTGATTTGGGTTCGGTTGCAGTACGGGTGAATGCCATCAGCGCGGGTCCGCTGCGCACTTTGGCGGCCCGTGCCGTCGGCGCCGAAGGGATGGAAGATCTGTATCACGAGATGGCGCCACTGTGCCGCAACATCACGCACGAGGAAGTGGGGCGCAGCGCGGCGTTTCTTTTGTCGCCAATGTCGGACGGCATCACCGGCGAAATTTTGCATGTCGATGCGGGGTACAACATCATGGGTTCGCCGGGGCGACTTCTCGACAAACTAAAGCCGGGTGGTTCGGGCTAGGGACTGGGGCAAGAGGATTATTGAGGATCAACTGGCGGCGCCTCCGGAGGGCGTTGCCCTCCGGCTATTGTTTTTCCATGAAGGCAGACGTTCAGAAACCGATTTGCGTGGCGATTGCAGTGGTGCAGCACCAAGGACGGTTTTTAATCGGAACTCGGCCGGAGGGCGTTCCTCTCGCCGGAATGGCAGAATTTCCTGGCGGGAAAGTGCATGCTGGGGAAACGCCGGCTGAGGCGGCGGCCCGCGAATGCTTCGAGGAAAGTGGGCTGGAGGTTGAAGTCGGCGGCGAGTATTTGAGCACGCTGCAGCAGTACGATCACGGGTTGTTGGATGTGCATTTCTTTCGATGCCGGCCGAAGGATGCGATGGTCGCGCCGCGTTCACCCTTTCGGTGGGTCGATGCGGCGGAGCTTGCTAGCTTGGAATTTCCCGCGGCCAACGCGGCGCTTACCGACATCTTGCTGCGCGAGTCGGGCGTTGCGGTTAGCGATTAAGCAAAGTGTGCTGGCACTGGGGGCTTTCGGCCGCGGTCGGAAAGCGAATTCTCTCTAGGTGAATTCCGGCGGCGGTGGGTAAACTTTGCAACCCTTACAACGGAACGGACGCTCTCGCAACGCCGCGAATAATTCCCGCCTGAATAGTTTTTCGCGGCAGCCAAACGATTTAGCGGCGAATGATTGCCGCGAGAAAATTGTGTGGCACAAAAGATGCGAGTGGCTTGAAATTCCGTTGCAGTGATTCCCGCCCGGTCGCATGGATAGCGGCCGAGTTGATTGACCTACCCGCCTCTACGTTTTGCGGAGACCCAGAGCATGGAAGCTCGCCTCTTAAAGGCTGCGGTGTTGTTGGCCGTAGCTGTGTCGCTTGGCGCCGGATATCGCACGGCAAATTTCATTGTGGAAGCTCCCACGCCACAGTTGGCCGAGGAAATCGGCAAAGCGGCGGAGCAGTATCGCCACGACCTGGCCATCGAGTGGCTGGGGCAGGCGATGCCCAACTGGTCGCGGCCTTGCCCGATTCGCGCCGAAGTGTCGCCCACGTTGGGCGCCGGCGGGGCCACGAGCTTTGTGTTTGATCGTGGGGAAGTGTTCGGCTGGGACATGAAAATCCAAGGTTCGCGGGAGCGCGTTTTGGATAGCGTGCTGCCGCACGAAGTGACGCACACGATTTTCGCCAGCCATTTCCGCCAGCCTTTGCCGCGGTGGGCCGACGAAGGCGCCTGCACGACCGTGGAGCATTCTTCGGAAAAGAACAAGCAGCAAGTGATGCTGATCAACTTCTTGCGCAGCGGCCGAGGCATTGCCTTCGACGACATGTTCGCGATGAAAGAATATCCCAACGACGTATTGCCTTTGTATTCGCAGGGATACTCGCTGGCGAGGTTTTTGATCGAGCAAAAGGGGCGGCACGAATTCTTGGATTTCGTCGGCGAGGGAATGAAAACCGACAACTGGTCGGCCGATCTGAAAAAGCATTACGGCTATGCCAACCTGAAAGATCTTCAGGAGCAGTGGCTGGGCTGGGTGAAGCAAGGCAGCCCGAACGTGGCTCCGCAGCGACCGGCAACGCAACTGGCGTCGAACAGTCGTCCGCAAGGCGGCGCGGAAGCGCCGGTTTATCGCGCCCAGAACAAGGATGGCGACGGCGCGAGTGCGGCGTCGAAAACGCCGGCGCCGACACGGCGTGATGCGGCGCTTGCCGCCAGCGCGCCCAGCGAACGGACCGACGATAACGGTTGGCAAAGCGTCGCGGCGTCGAATGCGGGCCAGCGGGCGACCAGCGCGCCGGCCAATACCGGTTGGAATGCCGCGCCGCATACAAGCGTGTACGATCGGCATGCCAGCGCTACGGCGGCGCCGGAAGCGGATTCATCCGCGGCAACCGCGACGAGGCAGCCGGAATATGTGGCGCAGCGGGATACGAATCCCGCGACGTCGGCGGATCATCGCGTCCTTTTGGATTGGACTCGGACGCAGTAAAGAAGAAGGCAGAAGGCAGAAGGCAGAAGGCAGAAGGCAGAAAGCAGAAGGCAGAAGGCAGAAGGCAGAAGTGAATGCTGCCACGCCCTTCGCGGACTCAGGGCGTGCCACCCGGCAGGCGTGCCACCCGGTGGGTCGGCTACCCGAGTGCCCTACCAGGGGAGAAAGATCGAGCGGGTGACGTGGTAGAACACCGGGGCGGCGAAGCAGAGTGAGTCGATGCGGTCCAAGATGCCGCCGTGCCCTTCGACCAGCGTGCCGTAATCTTTCACGCCGCGGTCGCGCTTGATGGCCGACATGGTCAGGCCGCCGCAGAAGCCCAGGACGCTGACCAACAGCGTCATACCGGCGGCTTGCCAGGGGCGCAGCGGAGGAATGGCCCACCACAGGGCTGCGCCCAAGAGCGTGTTGCTGCCGACGCCTCCGAGAAAGCCCTCCCAAGTGCGATTGGGGCTGATGGTGGGCACGATGATGTGCTGGCCGATGAGTTTTCCCCAGATGTACTGCAAGGCGTCGCCCATCTGCACCATCAAGATGAAGAAGAAGAGCAGCCGGTAGTTGGAGCCTTCGTAAACCTTCATCTCGGCCTGCCGCGGCGGAGCGACGGAACGAGCCTCCGTTGCCGCGGGGCCGCCGGGCTCTTCGCTGTTCGACTCAACCGCGACGATCTGATGATGCGAATTGGCCGGGGCCTTGTTTTCCAGATACAACAGCGCCGGCGCGAAGCTCAAGCAATAGACGCAGATCATCAGGCCAGTTTGAATTTTGGCCACCCGTTCCAGGTAGCGCTTGTAATCGCCCGATAGCGCGATCCGCGCCGGCACGAACAAGAACGCGTAAACTGGAATCAGCACATTGAAAAGCTCGTACTGGTTGAACCCCACCAGCACGTATTGCAGCGGCGTGAACAGCACGAAAGCCCAGAACAGCGCGCGGTGATCGCCCAGCCGCGTCGGCGTAATCGTGATAAATTCGCGCAACGCCACGAACGATATGAGGCCGAACATGGCCACGGTGAGGCCTTTTCCCAGGAAGAAGGCCGTGGCCAGGATGGCGCACATGGTCCACCAGGCGCGGACGCGGAGATTGAAGGTGCGCACGGCCGCGGCATTCAGTCCCGTGTCGGGGTGACGCTTAAGAAATTGGCCAACGATGGTGGCGATCGTCAGCACGCCCAGCACGCCGCCGACCAGAGATAACGTTCTCCAATCTTCCATGGGTCAGGGCGCAGGATTCAGGGCGCAGGATGCAGGGAAAAAAGCCGTAAGTAGGTCTAATTCGCGATGGTTTGGGTGTTGAAAGTTTAGCCGCCAAACTTGATCGGCGCTAAGCCCAGGAAATGCCGGTATACGACGGATTCTGCCGAAAACCTGCTTTAGCTTTAGGTTTCTTTGAGCCGCCGCACGGCTTCGCGGGCCCGGCTGAGGAACGAGTTTTTGGGCTCGCCCTTTTCCAGATAGATCGGCCGGCCGAAGGTAATGCAACTCAATAGCGGGACCGGCAAAAATTCACCCCGCGGCAACACGCGGTTGAGATTGTCGATATACACCGGGACCAGCTCCAGATCGGGGCGCTTCTTGCCCAGGTAAAACAGACCGCTTTTGAATTCGCCGATTTCGCCGGTGGTGCTGCGGCCCCCTTCGGGGAATACGATGAGCGATTTCTTATCACCCATTTCGCGGATCATCAGATCGACTGGGCTGTTGTGCACTTTGATTTGCGTGCGATCGATCAGCAAGGCGTCGAATACCTGCGTGGCCAGATAGCGGCGCACGGCGCCGGCGTCCCAATAATCTTTCGCGGCCACCGGGCGGGTGATGTTGCGCAATTCCATCGGCAGCGAAGCCCACACGACCAGCGCATCGAGATGGCTGGTGTGATTGGCGAAGTAGATGCGCTGGCAGGTGTCAGGCTGGCACTCGACCCAGCGCGTGCTGGCGCCGCTTAAGAACTTCGCGAGCGCGGCCAGAAAGGTTCGGGTCATGAAGGCAACCGGACCGCCGGGTAGTGGAAACAGCCCGTAGGGCCGCACGGGGGCCACGGGTCGAGCGACTCGGGGAAGTGTAACAGTAAGTTGCATTATGGGTCAGAGCGAGGTGAGCTTGAAAGTGCCCGCCAGACGGCGGTAAGCCATGACAAAAAGCACGATGGTTCCGGCAGTCAACATGGGGGTAATCCTTCCTGGAAGTGCCTGATCGAAATCGGTTTCGACGGGCTCGGCGCGAACGGCGACCGCCCCCATTCGTTGCCGGAGGGCAGCGGATGGTCACAACCAATTTCCGCCGAATGGCGGCGGTTTTTGCCTGGAAGAAGTAATTCCCGCCACGCTAAGAGATTGCGCCAGCGGAAGGGTCGAAAGGTCCAGACGCCGGTGCGCCTAAGGACCGATCACACGACAACTTGCAGCTTGGGGAACTTCCACCGGAGTTTTGTGCGGGCGAACCAGCCGACTTGGGCTTTGCGCAGGCCGAGCCAGGCCAACGTAGGCAAACGGTTCAGGACATAGAGTCCGGCGCCGGTGATCCGGGTCTCCGAAAGATCGAGCTTGTGCAGGTTGGAGAAGGCGGCAATGAATTGCAGTCCGGAATCGGTGACGGCACTGCCGGAGAGATTCAGCGACTTGAGCGATGTGAGCGCCGAGCGGTGCGAGCCCAGCCAGGAAAGGGTGTTGTCGTCGACGTTGGGGCCCGTCAAATCGATGGCGGTAACTTTTTCGGCGACGGTTGAAAAATCATCACCGAACGATCGGCGCAGCCAGTCGACGCCTTCGGTGTGCACCTTGCCGCCTCGCTTCTGGATTTCGGCCACCAGGGCGTCTTGCTCCACATATTTTTCCACCCAGTTGCTGAGCCATTGGATGCGGCTGGCGCGGAATTTGGCCCACTCGGTGGCCCGTTCGTAAGCATCTTGCAGTTTGCGGAATTCGGCCGGATCGCCGCCGACGTCGGGATGCGCCGTTTTAACTTTTGCCAGGTACGCCTGATGCACGTCTTCCACCGTGACCGGCGGAATCAGCCCCAGCGTGTGCAAAAATTCCGGGCGACTGTCCTGAGCTTTCGGATCTGCATGCTGGCCGGCGCGTGGACTGTCGCCTGACATGAGAATTAATGTCCGCCGTTGTGCGCCAGTTGCTTCACCAATTCGCCCACGACGGCCTTGGCATCGCCGAAGAGCATGAACGTATTGTCTTTGAAGTACAACTCGTTGTCGATGCCCGCGAAGCCAGGGTTCTTGCTGCGCTTGATGGCGAAGCAGGTTTTGGCTTTGTCGGCGTCGATGATGGGCATGCCGTAGATGGGGGTGGATTTGTCGTAGCGGGCCGCCGGGTTCACCACGTCGTTGGCGCCCACGACCAGGGCCACGTCGCACTGCGGCATTTCGGGATTGATTTCGTCCATCTCCACCAGATCGCCGTAGGGGATGTCGGCCTCGGCCAACAGCACGTTCATGTGGCCGGGCATGCGGCCCGCGACGGGATGGATGGCGAACTTCACGCTGATGCCGCGCTTGGTGAGCTGGTCGTAAAGTTCGCGGATGCGGTGCTGGGCCTGGGCGACCGCCATGCCGTAGCCGGGGATGATGACGACCAGCGAGGCCTGCTCAAGAATCTGGGCTGCGCCTTCGATGGTTTCTTCCTTGTAGGCCTTGTCGGAGATTTGCGCGGTGCTGGCCTGCACCTGGCCAAAGGCCCCGAACAGCACGTTCAAGAACGATCGGTTCATGGCGCGGCACATGATGATCGAGAGGATCAAGCCGCTGGAGCCGTCCAGCGCGCCGGCGGTGATCAGCAGTTTGTTGCCTAATACGAAACCCATCGCCACGGCGGACAGACCGGCGTAGGCGTTCAAGATCGAAATCACGGTGGGCATATCGGCGCCGCCGATGGGAATGATTAATAGCACGCCGAAGGCCAACGACATCAGCACGATCAGATGGAAGGCCACGGCGGCCCAGAAACCCGTGGGATGCATCACTACGAGTACTCCCAGCAATAGCGCGGTGAGCAACAAGCCGACGTTGCTGACGTTTTGATAGGCGTACGTGACGGGGCGCTGCGGAATCCAGGAAACGCCTTGCAGTTTGCCGGTGGCCATCAAGCTGCCGGTGAACGTGAGGAAGCCGAGGATCACTTCGGCGACCAGGGCGATGATCGTCAGTTTGGGCACATCGGCCGAGACGCTGGGGAGCATGTAGTATTCGGCCAGGCCGACAAGCCCCGCCGCCAATCCGCCGAAGGCGTGGGATAGCGCGGTTCGCTGCGGAACGGCGGTGAGCGGCACGCGCGACAGGGGATAACCCAGCGCACAACCAGCTACAATCGCGCCAATAATCCACATGTGATACGAAAGACCGCTGCAGAACCACGTGGCCAACACCGCCAACAGCATGCCGCCGGCGCCGGCGAATACGGCGCGGCGGGCGGTCTTCGGGGTGTTCATCCAATGCAGGGAGAAGATGAACAGCCCGGTGGCGACCAGGTAAGACAGTTGCTTGATGGCTTCCATCAGCGCTGCCCTCCCTGGCCAGGCGACTTGAACATCTTCAGCATGCGGTCGGTAATCAAGAAACCGCTGACGATGTTGGTCATCGAAGCGAATAGCGCCACGGCACCCAGGATGCGAATGCCCAGGGGATGATGCGGGTCGCCGGTCACGATGATCGAACCGACCACGGCGATGGCCGAGATGGCGTTGGTCAGCGACATCAGCGGCGTGTGCAAGAGCCGCGAGACACGCAGGATTACGCCCAAGCCGATAAACGTGGCCAGCATGAACACGTACAACAGCGAGGTGTAGTCGATCAGCGGTTCATTTGCGCCCGGGGCGATTTCGCCGGCCGCTGGCACGAGCTCCGGTTGCGCCGTGGAGGGGGGCGGCGTCGGCTGGGTCGCCGGTTCCAGCGCGGATGCCGTCGATGGAGCATCGGCCGTTGCTGGCTCTTGAGGCTGCGCCTGCGCAGTCGCGAGCATCGCCCACAGGATCAGCCAGCTTAGGACGGCGATGAACTTGCGTTGGGGCATGAATGGATTCCTCGAAGCGACTTTCGTTTATGGCGCCGGCGACATTCCCAACAGTTCGCGAATGCGCGGTTGCACCACTTCGCCGTCGCGGCAGAGCAAAGTTTCGCGGGTGATTTCGTCGTTGGCATCGACTTTGTTCGGCAGGCCCAGATCGACCAGATGCTGCAGAAACGTCACGACGTTTTTGGCGAACATCTGACTGGCGTGATACGGGACCTCGGAAGGCAAGTTGGCCGGGCCGAGGATGGTCACGCCGCCATCGGTTACGACGGTTTCGCCGGGCCTGGTGAGTTCGCAGTTGCCGCCGCGCTCGGCGGCCAAATCGACGATGACCGAGCCGGGCTGCATGCGATGGACCATTTCGGCGGTGACCAGGATCGGCGCTTTTTTTCCAGGGATGGCGGCAGTGGTGATGACGGCGTCGCTTTCGGCGACGACTTTGGTCAGGGCTTCGCGCTGCTTTTGGTACGCTTCTTCATCGAGCGCTTTGGCGTAACCGCCGGCGCCTTCGGCTTTGGACGATTCGACTGCCGATTCGACGAACTTCGCGCCCAGGCTTTGCACTTGTTCTTTCACGGCGCTTCGGACGTCGGTCGCCGACACTTGTGCCCCCAAACGTCTGGCGCTGGCGATGGCCTGCAATCCGGCGACGCCGGCGCCCATCACAAACACCTTGGCCGGAGTAATCGTGCCGGCGGCGGTGGTCATCATGGGGAACATTTTCGGCAGCGCCGTGGCCGCCAACAAAACCGCGCGATAGCCGGCCACCGTCGCCATGCTCGAAAGCACGTCCATGCTTTGGGCGCGGGTGATGCGGGGCATCAGTTCCAGGGAGAACGCGGTGGCGCCGTGCGCGGCGAAGTCTGCGCACGAAATTCGGCTGCGCAAGAGGCTCGCACATCGCGATCAGGATTTTGGATTGATCGAAGTGCGCCAATTCGTCACGCCCTGCCTCGGGGTTGGCCCCCAAGGCGCGAATGTGCAGCAGCAGATCGGAATCGAACACCGCGTCGCACGGGGCGACCGTTGCGCCTTTGTCGATGTATTGGGAATCAGGAAAACCTGCGGCTTCGCCGGCGCCGGTTTCGACGACGATCACGTGGCTGGCCTTGAGCAGCGTCGGGACCAGGCTGGGAACCAAGGCCACGCGGCGTTCGCCGGGGAAAGTTTCTTTGAGAACGCCGATTTTCATGGAGCGGTAAGCGGTGGGCAGGATGCGATGCAGAGAGCCGGCGTGTCCTCACGCCGGAAACCTGGCTAAAAAACGATACCATTATTTCCGTGAATCGCACGCGGATTTTGCCATATTCGCGGCCGGTTCGAAAGCGTCTGGATGCCTGAAAATTGCCGGATTTTTGGGTCGTGGGGTTCGCTAATTGACTTTTGCGCATCGCTCGCCACACACTAAGGCGTATTCGCATCGCCTCGGGCAGATGTTTCTCTCTGAACATACCGGTAGTGGAGGCCGCAAGATGTTGCGCAAAACGCTGGTGGCGCTGTGCTCGCTCGTTTGTGTTTCATGGCTGGCGGCGATGGGAGCAGATCCGTCGAATACTCCGGCGACGAAAGGCAACCGCACCCCGCCGGTTCGACCCCCGGCGTACAAGCCGGAACCTCCCGAGAAGCCCCCGGTTGATCCAATCGTGCAGGCCAACATGAAGCGCGGCCAGGCGAGCAATCATCTGAAAGAGCTTGCGATGGCGATCATGATGGACGAGTCGACGAACAACCACCTGACGCAGCGGGCAATTTTCGACAAAGACGGCAAGCCGCTGTTGAGTTGGCGCGTGCGGATGTTGCCTTATCTCGAAGGGGCGGCCCTGTACGAGCAATTTCATCTCGATGAGCCCTGGGACAGCGAGAACAACAAAAAGCTGATCGAAAAAATGCCGGAGGTGTTTAAGGATCCGCAAATTGAAACGAAGGCAGGAATGACCGTCTTTCAGGCGGCGGTTGGGCCGGGAGCAGCCTTCGAGGGGGACAAAGTGCTCAAGTACTCCGACTTCACGGACGGCACGAATAACACGATTGCGGTCGTGGAAACGGCGGCCGACCGAGCAGTCCCCTGGACCAAGCCGGCCGATTGGGAATTCGATCCAAAGAATCTCACCAAAGGTTTGGCCGCCCTGGAACCGAACAGCCGGTTCCTGGCGCTGTACGTGGATGGCCACGTGGACGCCGTGCCCACGATTGGAAACACGAACTTACTGAAGGCCTGGTTTACGCTGCGCCGGCGGCGACAACGATGACAAGGGAAAGCTGCGCGACAAACTGAATGCCACGAAATCAAAATAGGAGATTCCATCATGCGGCACCGTTTTCTTCTGGTTCTTTGGATGTCGGCGCTGATCTTCTCGCCGGCACTGGTGGCGGGGGCGGAATCCTCGGCCGGCAAACCGCTCGATCTGACTTTCGTTCCAAACGACGCAGTGGCGGCCGTCGTTGCCCATCCGCGGCGGATGCTGACCGGCCCTCAGGCGGAAATGTACCCGACCGAGGTGATTTCGGCGGCGACGAAGAAGCAGGCGGGGTTCGACCCGCTGGAGATCGAACAGGGGATGATGGTGATCGGTCTGCCCGATCCGAAGGTCACGACCGGCTCTCGCGACCCGCGGGGCGGATTTGTGCTGTGGTTTTCCAATCCGATTGAGATGGCCGACGTGGCGGCGAAAATTGTGCCCCGCGGATCGGACGCCGATGTGGAAGGACGGAAGGCGCGCATCAGCGAGAATTCCGGCCAGTTTTCCTGCGCCTTCGCCGACGATCACACGCTCGTGATTGCGCCGGAGAGCGGCCTGCGATGGATGCTTTCGGCCAAGCAAGGCGACGGCGGTTTACGGAAGCTGCTGTCCGCGGCCAATGATTCGCCCGACGTGGCGGCCTACCTGGTCATGGGGCCGCTGCGCCCGCTGTTGGCGCCGGCGATGGCCCAGGCGGCCGGTCAACTGCCGCCGCCGCTGGCAGGGCTGACCAAAGTTCCCGACCTGATGGACACACTAACGGCGGAGGCAAGCCAGAACGAACAGGGTTTGCTCCATTTGCAGGTGACCGCCACTTCGCCGGATGAAAAGGCGGCCGAGGAATTGGAGGGTCTGCTGAAGCAATCGCTGGAAATTGCCAGGAACATGTTCCTGGCTCAAATGAGCAGTTCGTTGGCGCGCGCTCCGGATCAGGATCCGGAGGTATCGGGCGCGATGATGCACTATCTGAAGCGATTGAGCGATAAAGTGGCGGCCACGTTGAAACCGGAGCGGCAGGGGAATCAGGTGATCATGAAGGTGGAAACAACGGCCGGGCCGGCGGCCGTCGCGGTGCTGACGAGCTTGTTGTTGCCCGCCGTGCAAGCGGCGCGCGAGGCGGCGCAGCGCGCAAGTTCGGCGAACAACCTCAAGCAGACCGGCCTGGCGATCTTGAACTATGAATCCGCCAACAAGCAATTGCCGGCGCAAGCCAAATACAATGCCGAGGGGAAGCCGCTGTTGAGTTGGCGCGTGCTTGTCTTGCCTTATCAGGATGAAATAGAGCTGTACAAGCAGTTCCATTTGGATGAGCCCTGGGACAGCGAACACAACAAGACGCTCATCGACAAAATGCCGGCGGTCTACCGGCATCCCAAATTGAATGATCCGAGCAAAACGGTGTACCAGGCGGTGGTGGGCAAGGGGTGCGCCTTCGAAGGGAAAAAGGGCCTGAAGCTCAGCAGTTTCACCGATGGAACCTCGAACACGATTCTGGTCGTGGAGGTCGCGCCCGATAAAGCCGTGCCTTGGACCAAGCCTGAAGATTGGGAAATGAATCCGAACGACCCGCTGGCCGGGCTTGGGGGCGCTTTCGGCGGCGGCATTTTCAACGCGTTGTTTTGCGACGGTCACGTGCAGGCGTTTACCAATGCAATTGACCCCACGGCGTTCAAGGCCTTTTGCACCCGTAACGGCGGCGAAAGGATCCATCCGTAATTCAGCGTGCGATCCATGTTTGGAGGCGAAACGAGGCCGCTTTCCCGCCCTTGAAGGGGTGGCGAAAAGCGGATAAACTCGTGGTTTGCGCTTTTTCAGGATGATCCCTTCTGGGGCCAAAATCGTGCCTGCGACAAAGATTAGATCGACGCGAAGCTACATGGCCAAACCTGGCGAGGTGCAGGCCAGGTGGTTGCTGGTCGATGCTACCGACAAGGTGGTTGGCCGGTTGGCCAGCCAGATTGCCATGGTGCTGATGGGCAAGCACAGGCCCACGTACACGCCGCACGTCGTTTGCGGTGATTTCGTGGTGGTCGTGAACGCCGAAAAGATCAAGTACACGGGCAAGAAATGGGACCAGAAAGAATACCGCTGGTACACCGGATATCACGGGTTGATGACGGAAACGGCGGGACATCGGCGCGATCGGCGGCCGGAGCTGATTATCACCGAAGCGGTGCGGCGGATGCTTCCCAAGAACAAACTCGGAGTGCGGATGTTGGAACGACTGAAAGTGTATGCCGGCGACAAGCATCCCCATCAGGCACAGCCCGTGGAACCCGCGGAGTTGGGATCGCGACAACCATCGACCGCATCGGCGGCTGCAGCGGCCAAACCACCCAAGGCCAAGGCGAGCAAGCCGGCCAAGTCAGAGAAAAAAGAGAGTTAAGAAACCATGTCCACAGCCGCCCCAGCGAAAACCGGCGATTACACCCTGGCCACCGGACGCCGCAAGACCGCCGTCGCGCGGGTTCGCATCAAGGCCGGCAGCGGCAAGATCACGATCAACGGCCGCACCGCGGAAGATTATTTCCCGGCCGAGAAGGATCGTTTCCACGTGTTCGATGCCCTGAATCAAACGGGCAAGCTCGCCACGGTGGATGTGACAATCGCCGTCAAAGGTGGCGGACCTGCCGGACAGGCCGGCGCTTGCAAGTTGGGCATCGCCCGGGCGCTGAAAGCGTTCGACACCGAGCTGGACGACATGCTGCGTCACTCGGGGCTATTAACCCGGGACGGCCGCATGAAAGAGCGCAAGAAATACGGCTTGCGTGGCGCCCGGCGTGGCACGCAGTTCTCGAAGCGCTAAATTCAGGTTGATCGCTGCCATCTCGTTGCGAAGTCGTGTGCAGCGCATAATGACTAAATGTCTGAAGGCCTAAATGTCTAAATGGGCCTGCATCCCGCTTTTTTTCATTTAGTCATTCCGTCATTTAGTCATTGTGAATCATGCCTCGCCGTAATCTAATCGTGATTCTAGCGGTTGCCGCGATTTCACTGGCCTGCTATCAGGCGGCGGATCACAATCGGCTGGGGCGGTCGTTCTCGGAAATTGCCGATTTGATCGAGCGGCGCTACGTGGGGCACGTCGATCGCGATGCACTGTGGACGGCGGCGGTGCACGGCATGATCGATGCGCTCAAGGATCCGTATTCGGAATACATCGAACCGAAGGAAGCCGCGGAACTGGAGGGGCAACTCGATCAGCAGTTTGGCGGCATCGGCGTGGAAGTGGCGCTGGACCCCGAGAGCAAAAAACTGACGGTGATCAGTCCGATTGTCGGTTCGCCGGCATATAAGGCCGGCATTCTGGCCGGCGACGTGATTACGAAGATCGACGGAGTGGCGACGGCGGACATGAAGTTTCCCGAGTTGGCCCAGCGACTGCGCGGCAAGCCGGGCACGTCGGTGGAATTGACCATCCAGCGCGCGGGGCAGAGCGAACCGATCGCGCTGCCGCCGATCCACCGGGAACTAATCAAAGTCGATTCAGTGCTGGGGGATCTGCGCGGCGGCGATGATCGCTGGAACTACATGATCCGGCACAATCCAAATTTTGGATATGTGCGGATTGTGATTTTTGGGGAGCGAACGCCGGATGAGTTGAAAACGGCGCTTGAGCAGTTGCGTGCGCAAGACGTGCAAGGCGTGATTCTCGATCTGCGCGACAATCCGGGCGGATTGCTTTCGGCGGCGGTGGGCGTGTGCAATTTATTCTTGCCGACCGGCGAGCAAATTGTGACCGTGCGAGGGCGCGACGATCAGATCAAAGCGGAACACAAGGCCGGCAACGGAGAAAAATTCCTCGACCTGCCGCTGGCGGTGATTGTGAACGGTTACTCGGCCAGCGCCAGCGAAATCGTGGCGGCATGCCTGCAGGATCATGGCCGCGCGGCCATCATCGGCGAGCGCACCTGGGGCAAGGGGACCGTTCAAAACATGATTCCGCTGGGCGGCGGACGCGGAATGCTAAAACTCACGACCGCCGATTACTGGCGCCCCAGCGGAAAGAACATCCAGCGCCCGCGAGACGCGAAGGAAGGGGACGAATGGGGCGTTTCGCCGGCGGCCTCGGACCAGGTGAAGATGAGCAGCGAAGATTGGAAACAATGGCGGCTATGGCGGCGTGATCGCGACATCGTTCGACCGCACACGGGCACGCAGCCTGCCGAGTCGGCCGCCGAGGATTTGCAGCACGATTCGCCGCTCGAGCGGGCGATCGAGTATCTCAAATCTCAAATTAACGGGAACAAGCGGGAGATGGCGTTGAGCGGCTGGTAGCTGAAAAGGGAAGGCGAGCGATCTCTCGGCGCATTTCCGCGGCCAGGAAGAACGATCCGGTGACGCAGATCAGATGGTCCGGAGAGGCCAATTGCCGGGCCATTTCCCACGCCGCGGCCGGGTCGAGGGAAACGTGCCGCTGGATGGGCGCGATCTCCGCGGCCAACGAATCGAGCTCCGCCGCATCGACGGCGCGCGGATTGTTCAAGTAGCGCGTGAAAATCACGGCGTCGAACCGCGGCAGAAGCAATCGCAGCATGCCGCGAGCATCTTTTTCCTGCGTCGTGCCGAAAATCAGCAGCCGGCGCTGTTCTTGAAAGCTTTCGTCGAGCGTTTCCAAAAGCGCTTCGATCGAAGCGACATTGTGAGCGGCGTCGATCACGATGGTCGGATGGCGCGAGACAACGTCGACTCGAGCGGGAAATCGCACTTCGGCCAATCCGCGGCGAACGTCGGCTTCGGGGATTTGCCATCCCTGCGAGCGCAGTTCGGCCAGCACCGCCAGTGCCACGCCGGCGTTGGCGGCCTGATGCCGGCCCAGAAGGCCCAGCTCGACGTGCTCCAAGTGTTGCGGGCGACCGGCGAATCGATAGTCGAAATCCATCTTTCCATGTTCACCGCTGTGCGGCGGGGCATATTTGAAATCGAAGTCCGCGCCCAGTTGCGCCAGCGTGCAATTGAATTCACGAGCCTTTTGCTCGATCACGCGGCGGGGTTCATCGCCCGTCACGCCGCTGACGACCGGCACGCCGGCCTTAATGATGCCCGCCTTCTCGCCGGCGATCGCGGCCAGAGTGTTTCCCAATTGCTGGGTGTGATCGAAGCTGATGCTGGTGATGACTGAAACCAACGGGCGGCACACGTTGGTGCTGTCGAATCGGCCCCCCATGCCGACTTCGACAACCGCGACATCGGTCGCCGCCTGAGCGAAGTGCAAGAACGCCATCACGGTAATGATTTCAAAATAAGTCGGTCCAGCGTCTGCCGGTGATTGATGCGAACATTCGGCGTCCATCTGCTCGACGATGGGGCGCACCTGCTGCACCAGCGCGGTCAGGTCCGCGGATGAGCAAGGTTGGCCATCGATCATGATCCGCTCTTCCAGGCGGTCCAAATGCGGCGAGGTGAACAGGCCGGTGCGATGGCCGGATGCGGACATTGCGGCGGCGATCATGGCCGAGGTGGAGCCCTTGCCTTTCGTGCCGGCCACGTGGACGATTTTCAGCTTGTCTTGCGGGTTGCCCAGGCGTGCCAAGAGGTCGCGCAAGTGCTCGAGGCGAAGTTCCCAACCGCTGTACGAGGTGATTGCGGCCCGCTCGTAATCGATGCGGCCATGGAGGAACCGCAGCGCCTGGTCTGCCGAACGATCGGTGGTTTGTAGCGACATGTTGCCAGTTTATCGCTGGCATTGAAGTTTGTCGCAGGGCGGGGGGCCGAAGTCTTTTGTGGGTGGGATTTTAGGCGGATTCTTCGAGGAATTCCCAGCGGGGATCGCTGAGCGTTCCCATGCGGCATCTTGGGAGGGGCAACGCTTCCTTGAAAGGCTCCGCAAGTGCATCGTATAGTGCATCTTTCGTCACGATGCCGCCTCCCTCAGACGGCGAACCTTCGCCGGGCGCCCGCCGTAAGAAAATCGGGTGCTTTTCTGACGACCGCGGCGCTCGCTGTTGCGCCGCGAACTCGGTCCTGGGGTTCGAAGCGAAGCGATTGAATCGACGCCGAGCCTCTATCAAGCATCGCCCAAGGAACCTATCTCATGTCGACCGAGGCAGCCCCCGTACCCGCCAAACCCGCGGCTTCGCTGGCCGGGAATGAGCCGGTGATCGAAACGCGGAACCTATCCAAGACCTATCGCGATTTTTGGGGGCGGCAAAAGGTTCGGGCCCTGAAAGCGCTGGACCTGACGATCTACCGCGGCGAAATTTTTGGATTGTTGGGGCCCAACGGTTCGGGCAAGTCGACCACGATCAAGCTTTTGTTGGGGTTGTTGTTTCCCACGACCGGCCGGGCGATCGTGCTGGGCAAAGACGCCACGGAGGTGAAGAAGAACGAACGGATCGGTTACCTTCCGGAAGAGACGTATCTTTACAAGTTTCTGAATGCGGAAGAGACACTCGATTTTTACGGCCGGCTGTTCGACATGCCGCCCAAGGTGCGACACCAGCGCGCCGAAGCGCTCATCGACATGGTGGGGCTTGCCTGGGCCCGCCGCCGGCAGATGCGCGAGTATTCCAAGGGCATGGCGCGCCGCCTGGGGTTGGCGCAGGCGCTGATCAACAATCCGGAATTGATCCTGCTGGACGAGCCCACCAGCGGCTTGGACCCGATCGGCACGCGGGAAATGAAAGACTTGATTTTGAAGCTGAAGGCCGAGGGAAAAACCGTCGTGATGTGCAGCCATCTGTTGGCCGACGTGCAGGATGTGTGCGACCGCATCGCCATTTTGCATCAGGGCGAGCTGAAGGAATTGGGCGCGTCGACAGCCTGTTGAAGTTGCGCGACGTGACGCAGATTCGCGCCACGAATTTGAGCCAGCAGTGCCAGGACGAAATTCGGGCCACCATCCAGCGGCACAACGGGCAGGTGCAAAGCATGGAAAACCCGACGACGACCCTGGAAGAGCTGTTCCTTTCGATTGTGCGCGACAGCGAGGCTCGGCCTGGGCGGCGCGCGAACGCTGAATCACGATGATTGACTCACAGGAATATCGACGCGCCAAACTTGGGCCGCATGGGTAAGCATGGTTCTGGAACAGGCAATTCAACCGTATTCGGTCTGGTTTCCCGAGGCGCTGCGGCACTTCGGGGAAGCGGCCTTCTTCGTGTTGTTGGCGGCCGCGATCATCGGATTTCTAATCGCCGCATTTCGCTATGGGCCGCTGCCAGCGGGTGATTTGATCTACCGCACCGTCGTAGGCTCGGTGCTGGACCTGGTGCAGATGTCGCCGCGACGCATTTGGGCGCTCACGCGGTTGGCGGTCCAGGAGGCGATGCGCCGCCGCGTCTGGGTGGCGCTGGTGGCGTTCGGCGTGATCCTGATGTTCGCCGGGTGGTTTCTCGATCCGCGCACGCCCGCGCCGGGCCCGCTGTACCTGACCTTTGTGCTGTCGTGGACCACGTACCTGATCGTGCTCTTGGCGCTGTTTATCAGCACGTTCAGCCTGCCGGCCGACATTAAGAATCGCACGATCCACACCGTGGTGACCAAGCCGGTGCGGGCGGGGGAGATCATTCTGGGCCGCATCCTGGGTTTCACGCTGATCGGCACCGGCTTGTTGGTGGTGATGGCCGCGTGCAGCTACGTGTTCGTGGTGCGTTCGCTGGACCACACTCACGAGGTGCGAGTTGAAGATATCAACGAAGCCGCGTTCAATTCGGGCAAGCCGGGAAAAATCGGTGTGACGCGCGTAGGGCAGAACCATCAGCACGACATCATCTTGAACGCCGACGGCACATTGGAAACCGATTTCAAGAACGGCCATCGGCATCGGATCACGGCCGATAAGGGTCCCGACGGGAAGTCGCGTTTCGCCGTGGGCGAGCCGGAAGAAATGCTCGTCGCGCGGGTGCCGATTTACGGCGATTTGCGATTCCTGGACCGCGACGGCCAGCCCAGCCAGAGAGGCGAGCGCCAAGGGCGCGGAAGATTGGGGGGCATCAATGTCGGCAAGGAATCGACCTATCGAGAGTTTGTCGAAGGGGGTTCGTTGGGCGCCGCGATTTGGACGTTCGACAACATCGACGAAAATGCGATGTTTCCCGATCAACCGCCCGAGCGGCGCGGCCTGCCGTTGGAAATGACGATTCGGGTGTTTCGCACCTACAAAGGCGACATCGAGCGGTTAATTACCGGAAGCCTGGTGCTACGCAACCCGGAAACGAAATTGGAAAGCGCGCCGATCATCTTTCCCATCAAAGATGCTTCGATCGACACGCAATTTGTGAAGCGCAAGCTGGACAAAAAAGGAGCGGCCGAGGGGGATCCGAAGATCGACCTGTTCAACGATCTGGTGCACGACGGAAAGATTGAAGTGCTGCTGACCTGTCTGGAGCCGGCGCAATATCTGGGGATGGCGCCGGCCGATCTGTATATTCGCTCCGGCGATGCGCCGTTCTTGCTGAATTTTGCCAAGGGCTATATGGGCATATGGTTTCAGATGGTGTTGGTGATCGCTCTGGGAGTGATGTTCAGCACGTTTCTCTCCGGCGCGGTGGCCATGCTGGCGACTTTGGGCTCGATGGTGATGGGCTATTTCACCGGATTTGTGAGCGACTTGTTCCAGGGAGTGATCGAGAACAATCGCCGTCTGATGCCCGGCGGAGGGCCCATCGAAGCGTTTATTCGCCTGGTCACGCAGAAAACGATTACCGTGCCGTACGAGGACAGCATGGGAATTCAAGTCGTGTATTTCTTCGACAAGATTGCGCTGCGGATGATCGACGCTTGGACCAACTTGCTGCCGGATTTCGGCACGTTTAGCAACGTCAATTTTGTCTCCAGCGGCTTCAACGTGCCGGGCGACCTGGTGTGGGAGCAAGCCACGCGCATGGCGGGCTATTTGCTGGCCGCGTTTTTGGCGGGATTCATGTTTTTGCGCATGCGGGAGATGGCCAAGTGAGTGAACGCCGCAGTTTTTATCGCAAAATAGCGTACCTGGCGGCGATTGCCGTTTTGTGGATACCGCTGTCGCTATTGAGCCAGCCGGCGTCGATCGATGCCGAGGGCACCCGATCGCCGGGCGGCAAATTGGCTCAGTTGCGAGATGAATATCAACTCAGCCAGGCCACCTTGGGCCAGATCGATCCCACCAGCGAAACGATCAAGCTGGCGACGCTGGGCATGCGGGGCGTCGCCGTGCAATTGCTTTGGAACAGCGCGCATCAGTATCAAAAGGAAGAGGATTGGACGAGCCTTTCGGCGGTGCTGGAACAAATTATCCGCTTGCAGCCTAATTTCTTTTCGGTGTGGGATTTTCAGGCGCACAATCTGTCGTACAACATTTCGGTGGAGTTCGACGATTACCGCGATCGCTTTTATTGGGTGATGAAGGGAATTGAATTCTTCAAGGACGGGGCGCGGTTTAATGCCACCGACCCGCGCTTTTGGCGCGGATCGGCTGGTTTTACAGCAACAAGATCGGCCGCTCCGACGAGCACGTGCAATATCGGCGCTTGTTCAAGAAGTTGCAGGAAGAGAAAGGCGAAAAGCACACCGACAATTGGCTGGTGGGTTACGATTGGTATGTCGAGGCGCAGAAGCTGGTTGAGTCGGGCAAGCCCTTGCGGGTGTACCTGGAAGGTCAATCGGCTCGCAAAACCAAGCCCGGCGAACGGGCGCCCAGCCCGCTGTTGTTTCATTCCGAGCCGCCGATGGCGCTGATTTACTACGCCGACACTTTGGAAGAGGAAGGGACATTCGGAGAAACCGCCAAGGCGGAATGGGAAAACGCCGCCCGTGAATGGGACAACTACACCAAGCGCGATCTGCTTTCTTCGTATGGCTACACGGTGCGATTGGTCGATCTGGAGGATTTTCGCAAGCAAGTCGAGGACGTCCAGCAGCAGATCGACCGACTGGCTCCTGGCGAGATGGAAAAGATCAAGCAGGAGAAGCGCGACAAGCTTACGAGCGAAGAGCGCGCCGCGCTGGACAAGCCGGATGACAAGCGAACGCCGGACGAACGCAGCATCGCGGATAAGGCCGGTGGAAAGATCGAAGTGAGTTGGCAGGAGGTAGCGTTTCGCGCCGGCGGAACACCGCGCCGAAGCCCGGAAACTGGCCGACGATTTGGCCGATCTGAAAGAGAAAGTCAGTACGATCGATACGTACCGGGACATCGTGAATTACTACTATTGGACGGCCCGCTGCAAAGCTGAGCCGACCGATGCCTGCGTTGCGGCGCGCGAGGATCTTTACAAGGCGGGCAAGGCGTACGCCAACGGCGAGTTGTTCGAAGCCCGCGATTTGTACGACAAATCCTTCGCGCAGTGGCGGAAGGTGTTGGACGCCTCGCCGATTCTGTCAGACAGCACCGTGATGGCCGGAGACCTGGTGGACGAAATCGATCAGTACAAGAAATTGCTGGGGAAGATCGGGCAGAAGTTTCCCGAGAAGTTCGTGCTGCAAGATGTGATCGATTTCAAATACAAAATGGAACATGGCGGGGGCCACTACGACCCCAAAAGCCCAATGCGTCCGATTCCGGACAAGAAAAGCGAACCAGCGTCGAAGAAGAGCTAATTCAACTGTTCGTCCTCTAGGACTGGTGGATCACGACCGTTTTTAGCTCGGTCATCTCCTGGATGGCATAGCGCGGGCCTTCTTTGCCCAGGCCGCTGTCTTTCAGGCCGCCGTAGGGCATCAAATCGGCGCGCCACTGCGGGCCCCAATTGACGTGGAGATTGCCGGCATCGACTTCGCGGCAGAAGCGCAGGGCGCGGTCGATATCTTGCGTGAACACCGCGGCGCTTAAGCCGTACTTGGTGTCGTTGGCCAGGCGGATGGCTTCGTCCAGGTCGCGGCAAGCTGTGACGGCGACGGCGGGGCCGAACAGTTCGTCGCGGCTGACCCGCATGCTGGGATCGACATCGGCCAAGAGCGTTGCTTCGTGGTGCGTCCCTTTGCGCTTGCCGCCGGCAACGAGCTTCGCGCCGGCGCGAACCGCTTCGTCGATCCACTCATTCACGCGCTGGGCGTCGCTTTCACGAATCATGGGGCCGAGCTTTGTTGATTCTTGCAGTGGGTCGCCGACTTTGAGCGATTCGACTTTAGGCTTTAGCGCGTCGAGGATGTCGCCATAGATCGCTTTGTCGGCCAGTACGCGCTGCGTCGAGATGCACACCTGGCCGGCGTTGGCGTAACCGGTGACGGCGATTGCGTTGGCCACCTTTTCCGGGTCAGCGTCATCGAGCACCACCAGCGGGCTGTTGGAGCCGAGTTCCAGCGTGACGCGCTTGATGCCGGCGATTTTGGTGATTTTTTCGCCGACGTCGCGGCTGCCGGTGAAGCTGATTTTTCGCACGCGCGAATCGGAGCAAAGTTGATCGCCCAGCGAACCGCCGCCGCCGGTGAGGCAGTTGATCGCCTGCGGCGGCAAACCGGCTTCCAGCAGGATTTCCACGAGCTTCAAACCGGTGAGCGGCGTGTCGCTGGCCGGCTTGAACACCACGGCGTTGCCGGCGGCCAGGGCCGGGCCGATTTTGTGGCAGGGCAAATTGAGCGGGAAGTTGAACGGCGTGATCGCCACCACCACGCCACACGGCACGCGCAGCGTGAAGCCGAATTTTCCCTTGCCGTTGGAAGCGCCGTCCAAGGGCAGCACTTCGCCCGAGATGCGTTTGGCCTCCTCGGCCGAAAGTTCGATCGTTTCGATGGCCCGCGCGGTCTCGGCGGTGGCCTCCTTGATTGTTTTACCTTCCTCAAGGCTGAGCGTGCGGGCCAGATCGTCGCTACGCTCGTGCATCAGTTCGGCGGCCTTGCGCAGAATTTGAAACCGCTCGTAGCCGGGCATGGCGCGCATGAGGCGCGCGCCATCGACAGCCGCAGCCAGCGCCTGATCGACGTCCGCGGCGTCCGCCTTGGGCACCGTATCGACCACCGAGCCGTCGTACGGATTATGAACCTCGGTTTTCTCGGATTTGTCGAGCCACTTTCCGGCCACAAACATCTTCATCGCGATATCTCCGCTGAGTGCGACCGCGCTAATTATTGAGCGGCGGGTGGTTCATGGCTAGTGGCGTGGACAAAAGGTCTGCTTGCTGATTCGCAGAGTTGAGAATCTAATCTGGAACATGCGCATCGTTTCGCTGATTTCCGCAGGCACCGAGATGCTGTTTGCCCTGGGGTTGGGCGAGCAAGTGGTGGCGGTTAGCCACGAATGCGATTGGCCGCCGGGGTGTCGGAAGCTGCCGCGCGCCAGCCGTTCGAACGTGAATTCGTCGGCCACCAGCGGCGATATCGATCGTGAAGTGCGGTCGTTGCTTTCGGCCGGCGATGCGCTCTATGAGATCGATTCGGAATTGTTGGCGAGTTTGCGGCCCGACCTGATCGTCACGCAGGCTCAGTGCGACGTGTGCGCGGTGCCATTTGCGGACGTGATCCAATGCGTGCGGGACGATCGGCGGATTGCCAATACGCAGGTTATCGCGCTAAATCCGAATTCGATCGGGGGAATGCTTGACGAGATGCTGCAAATCGGCGCGACGGCGGGTGTCGCCAAGTGCGCAGAAGAAGTTGTCGCAGGGCTGCGCGAGCGCGTCGAACATGTTCGTCGCGCCAACCAATCGAGCACGCCAGTACGCACGGCAATCATCGAATGGACCGATCCGCTGATGCTGGCCGGCAATTGGGTGCCGGAGATGATCGAAATCGCGGGTGGGCAATGCGAATTAACGCCGCACGGCGCCCACAGCCGCGCATTTGAATGGGGCGAATTGGTTCAATTCGATCCGGAAGTAATCGTGGTGTGCCCGTGTGGGTTCGATCGCGCCCGGGCTTCCGAAGAGGCGGAATTATTGCAGCACCATCGCGCCTGGGACGAACTTTCGGCGGTGCAGACGGGCCGGGTTTTTCCCGTCGATGGCAACGCCTATTTCAATCGACCCGGCCCGAGATTGGTCGATAGTTTGGAGCTCTTGGCCGAGCTCCTGCATCGCCCAGTTCATGCCACGGCGCCCAGCGAGGGAGTGGGGCCTTCGCCGAAATAATATTTGCGGGCTTCGGCATTGTTGAGCACTTCATCGGCGGTGCCGTGGCAGAGCACCTTGCCGCTGCGGATCACGTAGCTGCGGTCGGTGATGGCCAAGGTTTCGCGTTCCCGGTGGTCGGTCATCAAAATAGCGATGCCCTCGTTGCGCAGCCGGCGGATGATCTTTTGGATGCTGTTGATGGTGACCGGATCGATGCCGGTGAACGGCTCGTCGAGCAGAATGATTTTGGGATTGGAAATCAGGCAGCGGGCAATTTCCAAGCGTCGTTTTTCGCCGCCGGAGATGTAGAGCGCTTTGGATTTGCGGATGTGCTTGATGTCGAACTGCTCAAGCAGTTGCTCGCAGCGCTTGCGCCGCGCCGTGCGGTTCATGCCCACCATTTCCATCACCGCCAATAGATTGTTTTCGACCGAAAGCTTGCGGAATACGCTTTGCTCCTGGGCGAGGTAGCCCATGCCGCCGTCGCGGGCCCGCAGGAACATTGGCCAGGTGGTAACGTCTTTGCCGTCCAAGACAACGCGGCCGGCTTCGGGCTCGATGATGCCGCAAGTCATGCGGAAGCTGGTGGTCTTACCGGCGCCGTTGGGTCCCAAGAGGCCGACGATCTCGCCCTTGTCGACATCGAAATTGACCCCGTCGACGACGCGGCGGCGGCCGTAGGTTTTCACCAGCCCGGTGACTTGCAGTAGCGGCATCTAGCGGGTCCTCCGTGACAATCCAGGGCGCAAGGCGCCTCCTAATGCACAAACCTCATGCGCTGGAAATTCGGCCAAAACGGGAAGGGAATTTTCTTCGCGCCCAATTCGACGTAGTTGAACGAATGGGGCCAGTAAACGAACAGTGCTTTGCCGATCAGCAGGCGGCGATCGACGTAGTTTTCGGGTCTCCAATAGCGGCCGTCTTTGCTGCGCGGGCTGTTGTCGCCCAGCATGAAGAACTGGTCGTCTTGCAAATCGAGGATTCTGCTGCGGTCGGTTTCCAGGGCGAAGTCGACGCCGCCCGGCCCTGGGTCGGCGGTGTAGTAAATATCGCGGCGGATCTTCAAATGGCTGACGTTGACGCTCGCGCCGTCTTCCACCGCGATACCGACGGGCGAAAGATCGGTCGCCGAGTTCGTGCCGACCTCCGGCATCGTGCTCACGGGGCGTGTGTTCGAGAGCGGCGGGTAGGTGGTGGGGCCGTCGAACGAGATCATCTGACCGTTGACCGACAGCAGCAACTGGTCATCGACATTCGAGAAAGAGACATCGAACTTGCCGGGAGCGCGAATGGGAGTTTGGCCGACCGGCGCGAAATCGCGCAGGCTGGAAATTGACAACGTGGCCTCGCCGGTGGCCAAATCGATGTGGCAGCGAAATTGCACCCCGCCTTTCACCAGTTCCAACGTTACGGCGCCGCGGTCGCTTTTCGCCTCAATCTGACAGTCGAGCGCGAGATCGCCGACCCAATGCTGGATTTCTTGCGGGCCGCGCGAACAACCGGGGGGCGTGAAGTCGGCGTCGTTGTACGCATAAAAATCGTCGATCAGCGATGGACCTGGAGCTGTGAACGGCTTGCCATCCAGGTAGTTTTGCCACACGTCGTACTGCCCGCCGTTGGCAGTGCGCCCGACCGGCAGAATGTGTTGGTAACGCAACCAGGCCCGGTCGGGCAACGGATTTTCGGCGGAGAACGATTTGTAGTCCGCGCTGGTTTTCCAAATGGCGCCCCAGGGCTGCCAGCGCGGCGGCAGGCCGGCCTTGATGAGCTCGGGCACGACGTAATCGTTGTCGTAGACCGGCTGGAGCATCGCCCGCAGCTTCTCGGGCGGCTTGCGAGCGATTTGGAAGTTGTCGGATCCCAAGGGGGCCGTGTAAAGATCGCCGTTGAGAATGCGAATGCGTTCGCTGGGCGTGCCGACGAGACGCTTGATGTAGTTGGTTTTGGCGTCTTCGGGATACTTAAACACCACGACATCCCAGCGCTGCGGGTCCGACACATCGTAGGCGAATTTGTTGACAATGATTCGATCGCCGTTGTACGAGGGATAATCGGAGCGGTTGGCCGCATCCACCGGATCGACATTTTGCGTGTAGCGGCACATCGGGCAGGTGACATTTTCCACGCTGCACGGCTGGCGGTTGCCCGAGTCGTCGACTTCTTCGCTGGCGCCGACTCGATATTCGTAGCCGCACTTCGGACAGCGAATGTCTTTATGCCGTCCTTGCAGCGTGGGGGCCATCGAGCCGGTGGGGATGACGAACGCTTCGGCCTCGAAGGTGCGGAACAGGAAGGCCAGAATCAGGGCGAGCACGATCGATTCGACCGTTTCACGAATGGTGCCGGTCCAGGTGGCGCTGCCGGCGGCGGGCTTTGCGGTCGATGTCTTCGGTTTGGCCATGGCCGGTCCTGGTTTGTTGCCAGAAGAGCAGAAGAGGAGAAGATCAGAAGAGGAGAGCAAGTCATTCTCCTCTTCTCCTTTTCTGCTCTTCTCCTCTTCTTGTTCGCTCAACAGCTCAGAATATAGCCGATTTGACTGGGCCGCGGAACTTGAACCGGTGATAGCACCGCGTCTAAGTTGCGTGCGCAGCAGGGCGTTACGTGCCGGAATTCGCTGCGCGAGAGCGGAGGATTAATTTGCTTACCTCCGGGCGGCAGTTGAGCCGAAGCGGCGTCTCGGCCGCGATGCCGCGGCTGACGTGCATCACGGTGGGGCTTTCATAGTACGTGCCCGCGGCATATTTCACTCCGTGCCAACTGGGACAAGCAATGGCCCCAATCACCGGCAAGCGGAACTGTCCGCCGTGGGTGTGGCCGGCCATGACAAAATCGAAATCCCAGCGGCGGGCCCAGGGAAGCTGATCGGGTGAGTGCGAAAGCAGCACGCGCAGTTGCGGGCGCTCGGCGGTGCGCACCGGGCAGGTTTGCATGTCGGCCGCGGGTTTGAGCCAGGGCAATTCGTTGCCGGCCAGGATCACTTCCGCATCGTCGATCTTCAGCGACACCCAACGGCCTCCCAGGTTGGTCAGCCCGGCATCGACGAGCGATTGTCGGACGCGCGGCGCTTGGTGGGTGAACATGTCGTGATTGCCCAGCACAAAGTAAACGCCCCGCGGGGCGGACAAACGGGCCAGCGTGTCGGGGATCCAAGCGAGGAATTTTACGTCGTCCACGATATCGCCGCAGACCGCGATCATATCGCCGCCCAGGGCATCCGCCTCGCGCATCACGGCCTGGTAATATTCGATGCCGATGTGGCCGGTGTAGTGCAGATCGGAGATCAACGTAATCGAAAAGCCGTCCAAGGTTGGCGGCAAGCGGGGCAGCTCGATTTCAAGGCGCTGCACCGCGATTTGCAGGGCCTGGTTGGTCGGCACGAGCGAAGCCAGCCGCCCGTGGAAACCGACCACGGGTTTGTAGCCCAACTGCGCCGCCACGTCGATCACTTTGGTCTTATTTTCTCGCACCACAGCGCGGCCCAGATTCATGCCGTGCCGCACGAGCCATAGCGTGATGGTAATACCTGCGATCGTCCAGCAAGGCATCAGGTAGCACAAGGCTGCGCGATGGTGCACCAGTTGATCGAGCCAAACTTCGACCGGCAATCCGGAGCGCCACCACCAAACCAGTGCGGCGGCCGGAATCAGCACAAACATCGTGGGACACGGCGCGGAGAGCAAGCGCACAATTGGGCGCGGGATGCCGACTGAATGAGCCCGGTTAATCAGGCCAACCCAAAGCGCGGTGTGACCGATGAGGGCCAGGAGAATCAGCGCTACGGTAACGGCGGGCATGAAAGAGCGAGAAGTCGTTTGTCAGTGGAGGCGAGCGTCATTTCCACTGACAAGCGCGGCGCTTGTCAGTGCCACCCGAGTTGGGCGGCCGTCGTTACGAGGTTTGCTTGACCAGTTTTTGCCGCTTGGCGACGGCCTTCTCCACCGTGTCGAGCAGTTGATCCAGACGGAACGGTTTGTAGAGCACCAACTCCAGGCCCGCCTGACGGGCCTTGACGATCGAATGGCCCGGGTCGTAGCCGAAACCCGTCATCAGCACCAGCGGCACCGGATCGAGAATCTCCTGCAAGCGCTGCAGCAGCTCATAGCCATTGAGGTCCGGCAAGCGGATGTCGGCGATGATGACGTCGTAGCCGTCGGCATCGACCATGTTGCGGACCAGACAGATGGCCTCGGCGCCGTTGTGGGCGGTTTCCACGATGCAGCCGTAACGTTCCAGCAAGTTGTGGGCGGCGCTGCGGACCGAGTCGTCGGCATCGGCCACCAGCACGCGGCGGCCTTTGAGCGTGGGACGCTTTTCCATCTGTTTGCCGGCCGGCAGGGCTTGCACGGGAGCCATCGACTGGCCCACCTTTTGGATCACTTGCTTGATGTCGCGGGCGTTGCGCAAGATCCGCTGGAGGCGTTCGACGACTTCGGGCTCGTGGCCGATGTAGCGTTCCATGACGTTGACGGCGTCTTGCAGAATGTCGTCGACGGGCAAGGCGACGGCACTGTGGATGGCCTCGACGCTTTCCTGGGCGGTGCTGGCCTTTTCGACGGCCAAAAGCTCCAGCGTGTTCAGGGCCACGGCCACGTCGCGGCTGAAGATTTCCAAGAATTGCAGATCGCTTTCGCCGAAGGCGCGCGGGTCGGGGCTTTCGACGTTGAAGGTGCCGATGACTTCGTCGTGCAAAACCAGCGGCACCGTCAACGAGCTCTTGCAGCCTTTACACCCCTGAAGGTACAGCGGATCTTCGGTTGTGTCTTCGCACAGATAGCTCTTGCCGGTGGCGGCGACGAAGCCGGTCACGCCGTTGCTCTGCTGCTGGGCGAACAGTTCGCGTTTTTCGGCTTCAGGTTCCATGCCGACGGCCAACAGCGGCTCGAGCTTGTTGGTCTTTTGATCCAGCAGGCGGATTTCGACGACGTCGAAGTGCAGCAGGTCTTTGGTGTAGTGCAGAATGTTCGATTTCAACAGCTCGATACGCTCGTCGATCGACATCTGCGAGAGTTCTTCGCCGGTCAGATCCGACAGCTCCTGGCCGGCCTGATGAATGGCGGCCAGCTTCTGTTGCTGCAGCACTTCCTTGGTGACGTCGCGCACGGTGACGATTAAGTGCTCCGGCGGCTTGTTTCCTTCGCTGACCGGCGCGGCGTGCACGTGGAAATAACGGTTCTCGCCGGAGCGCAGCGTGCTGCTGCTGGGCTTGCCGGCGGTGAGCGCCGTGTGGAACGGGCAGAAATCAGGGCCGAGGATTTCGGGGCTGTTGAGCACTTCGTAGAAGTTTTCACCCGTCACCTTCTCGCGCCCAGTCCATTCCTTCAACCGGCCGTTGCCCCAGATGATGGTGTTGTCGGAGTCCAACAACACAATGCCGTCGGGCATGCCCTCCAGAATGCGTTCGTTCTGCAGGAGCTTGCCCATGCGGAACGCTTCGCCGATTTGACCTGCGGCGACGTACACGCCCGCATAGTTATCGCGGGCCATCCGTGAGAGCGCACGGATAGGGCTGCGCACCTCTTCGATATCGAATCCGGCGGGTAGGGTGGGAAACGGGGCGTTTCTATCCGCTGGGTCGCGGACGACCAGAATTTTCGGCTTTGCCGTCAAAGCTCCTAACCCCCTAGTTGCTATTGTTGCAAGGTATTATAGGAGCGGCGCATCGGGCGAACAACCGCGCGCCCGATTGCGCGCTAGTGCCCCAGATGTCCATCGGACACCGGCTTTGCAAGAGTTCACTGGGCGGCAAAGTTTGCCGAGATTTCGTGAGCAGACTGCCGTAAAGTCATGCGGTATAGCCGTTACCGACAGACTTCCCGGCACAAGCGAAATCAATATCGAACGATTCAACGGTACAGCGGGCTAGTTGTGATAGCCGCCCTCAACTCCGCTTTGTGGCACAAACGAGCCGCTCGTAGCCCCTCTTTTGTGCCAACTATCTTCTTACGCAGTGAGGCGCGCGGCGGATCGAATCAGCTTGATTTTGTGCAACTTCGAACAATCCGGCGCAATTTGCGACAATTCTTTGAGCCGCTCCGCAACAGGATGAGGGGCGAATGCATGGCCGCGACTCGCTGCGCATGCAAGCTAGCTGTGCTCGGGCCAACCGTACACTCGGCGGAAAACCTGATCGACGGTCGAAGTGAGATCTCGCTGACTCACCGGTTTGGAGAGCACGGAGAACGCGTCGATCGACCGGGCCTGCTGGGCGATGGCCTCGTCCAACGCTGCCGACAAAAGCACAAACGGCAAGACGGAATTGAGTTGGCGAATGCGTCGCATCGTTTCCAAGCCGCTCAGCCGCGGCATGTGCATGTCCAGCAGCAACAGGTGCACCGGCTGTGAATTGACGATCCGCAGCGTTTCTTCGCCGTCCGCGGCGGTCAGCATGCGGAAGCCGCGCGGCTGGAGGATCTCACGTACGGTGTCGCGAAACGCGGTATCGTCGTCGGTGATCAGGATGGAAGGAGTGTCGACTAACATCGGACGCTGAAGACCGGCGGGTGGATTCAGGCAGAAGTGCACCACTTTAGAAAGCAAGTTCGATGCCAACAGCGACCGCCTGCGCGGGGCGCCGGAAGCCTGTCGCCACAAGCCGCTGGCGGGCCGCGACTTGTATCATAATTCGGCCGGCGCCTACAGCCAAAATGGGTAAATCCATAACCGAAAATGGCATCTCGCGGGCTGAATCTCCCTGCCAAGGCTGCAGGGCGTCGGCCGGTTAATTGCCGTGTGATTGTCGCGGCGCGATGGGCTCAATAACATCCCGCTGGCATGGGCTGAACAGGCGTTTGTTGAGTATTGGCAGCGGCAATTGCTCGTAATCGGGTCTGCTCAGCGCTGCGGCTAATCTTGTAAGCCCATCGGCAATTCTTATACTAGCGACAGACAAATCATCGATTCTTGATCGTCAAGCTGAGTTGGGCCGCCGATCCAATTGCCGGACGATTCGACCCAGGGAACCGCACCGTGGAAGCCGTCCAATCCGCCGCCGGAACCGACACCGCCGATAGCACGTTCGTTGGACGGCACCAGTTTCTAATCTACCGGTTGTTTTCGCTCGCCGGTTTGATCCCGATAGGTGCGTATGTCGTCGTGCATTTGGCGGTGAACGCTTCGATTTTGGCCGGCCCGGCGGCTTACCAGGCTCAGGTCGATCGTATTCATTCGCTGGGTCCGTTTTTGGTGATGGTGGCGGAATGGGTGTTCATTTTCATCCCGCTGATGTTTCACGCTGCCGTTGGCTTGTGGATCATCGCCGGAGGTTTGCCCAATGTGGCCGCTTACCCGTACGGCAGCAACGTGCGATACACGCTGCAGCGCGCCACGGGGATGATTGCCGTGGCCTTCATTTTGTTTCACCTGTGGCAAATGCACCACTTGGGCAAGGCGTTGGGAGGCGGCGCGTTTGATGCCGAGCGCGCGGCATCCTCCGCCGGACTGGTGCTGCATTCGGTGTTGATGCAAATCATTTACGCCGTCGGCACGCTGGCGGCGGTTTATCACTTGGCCAATGGGCTGTGGACCTTCGGCATCACTTGGGGCATCTGGACCAGCGATGCCGCCCAGCGCCGGGTTGGCTATGTTTGTGCGGCGTTTGGCATTTTGCTCGGCGCGATCGGGCTGGGGGCGATTTATGGAATGGCCACGGTCGATGTGGCACGGGCACAGGTCGTGGAGGAGCGGATCGAACATGCGCGCGAGTTGCTCGGGGGACAAATCTCCGAAACTGGTGGCAGCGAGCCCGACGCCGCCGCCCCGAAATCCATGAGCAAATTGCAGGAAGAGTAAACAGAATGGCAAAGCAACGGGTACTCGTAGTTGGCGGCGGGCTGGCTGGGCTGGCAGCGACGATGAAGCTGGCCGAGCTGGGCATCGACGTCGATCTGATGAGCCTGGTGCCGGTGAAACGATCGCACAGCGTGTGTGCCCAAGGGGGCATCAACGCCGTCAATGATCTGACGCGGCAACAAGGCGACAACGAGTGGCTGCACTTCGACGACACCGTATACGGCGGCGATTTTCTGCAACATCAGCCGCCCGTGAAAGAGATGTGCGATTGGGCGCCGCGGATCATCGATCTGATGGATCGCCTGGGCGTGACGTTCAACCGCACGCCGGAAGGCTACCGCGATCAGCGCCGCTTCGGCGGCACGCTATTCAAGCGCACGTCGTTTGCCGGCGCCACGACCGGCCAGCAATTGCTGTATGCGCTGGACGAGCAGGTGCGCCGCTGGGAGGTGGAAGGCAAAGTTACCAAGCACGAATTCTGGGATTTCCTCGAGCCCATTCTGGATGCCAACGGCCGCTGCCGCGGCGCGGTGGCTCAGGACATGGTCACGATGGAAATCCGTGCGTTCCCAGCCGACGCAGTGATTATTGCTTCCGGCGGTTGCGGATTGATTTTCGGCCGCTCGACGATGTCGATGGTTTGCACCGGCAGCGCGGCCAGCCGCTGTTTCCAAGCCGGCGCGATCCTTGCCAACGCCGAGTTTGTTCAAGTTCATCCCACCGCCGTGCCGGGGGCCGACAAGCTGCGGCTGATGAGCGAAAGCGCCCGCGGCGAAGGGGGCCGTGTATGGGTGCCGCGGAAGCCGCAGGATCCGCGCGATCCACTCACGATTCCCGAAAGTGAACGCTATTATTTCCTCGAGGAGCGATATCCGAAGTACGGCAATCTGGTGCCGCGCGACATTGCCACGCGCGAAATATTCAACGTCTGCACGAACGAAGGGCTGAGCGTGGAGAAAGGCCGGCTGTGCGTCTACCTCGATCTGACGCACATTCCGCGCGAGGTGTTGGACAAGAAGCTAGAGGGCATCTTAAGCATCTACGAGAAGTTCACGGGGGTTGATCCGCGCGACGTGCCGATGAAAATCTTCCCCGCCGTGCACTACTTCATGGGCGGGCTGTGGGCCGATTACGAAAAGAATCCGTCCACCGGTGGACTGAAAATCGGTTCGCCGCGCAATCAGCAGACGAATATTCCCGGCTTGTACGCCATCGGCGAATGCGATTATCAGTATCACGGAGCCAATCGGCTGGGGGCCAATTCGCTGTTGAGTTGCATCTTCAGCGGGCTGTTTGTCGCGCCGGGCATCGAAACGCTCTTGGGGACGCTGAAGGGATCAACCGCCGCCGATCAACCAGGTTCGCTGTACGAGCAGGCGTTGAAGCGGCAGCAGAAAATTCACGACGACCTGTTGCATCGCAGCTCCGGCGGAGAGAACCCGTATCTGATTCACGATGAGCTGGGCCAGGTGATGACCAAAGCCGCCACCGTGGTGCGCTACAACAAGCAATTGGCCGAGGCCTACGACAAAGTGTGCGAGCTGGAGCAGCGGGCCCGCCGGGCATCGCTTTCCGATACCGGCAATTGGACAAACCAAAACGTCGTGTTCACCAAGGCGCTGCGCGACATGTTCCCGGTGGCGAAGGCGATTTTGCGCGGCGCTTTGCAGCGCGACGAATGCCGCGGGGCCCACTATAAGCCCGATTTCTGCATGCCGGGATTGGAGGCCACCGAGCCGGCGGCGCCGCCGCGAGGCGGAGCAGTGGTGCGATCGCTTCGAGGAAAATACCCGCAAGTGGTTGAAGACCACGATCGCCAAACTGTCGCCCGAGGGGGAGCCGCAGTTGAGTTATGAGGACGTCGATACCTCGCTGATCACGCCGCGGCCGCGACTGTACGGTTTGGTGGGGGCCGACATCATCGAGCAAGTGTGGAAGGAACGGCAGGCGGCCAAGAATCCGCCGGCAAGCACCGATGGAAACGGACAACGTGCCGCCGCAGCATCGAAAGCAAAGGCTTAGGAACTGATGACATCTCACGCGACCCACTCTCAGGACGGCAACGGCCACTCGGACGATGGCCACGGGTCCGATCGGCGATCGTTCGAAGTGCGCGTGCTCCGGCAAGATGCGCCCGGCGAATCGAGCTATTGGCAGCGCTTCAGCGTGCCCTATGAGCGCGACATGAATGTAATCAGCGTGCTGCAGCGGATCGCCGCAATGGCGAAGACGATCGACGGGCAGCACGTGGCGCCGGTGGCTTGGGACTGCAATTGCCTGGAGGAGGTGTGCGGCGCCTGCACGATGGTGATCAACGGCCGGGTGCGGCAGGCCTGTTCGGCGCTGGTCGATCGATTGTTGGAGGATAATCCTGCGGAAATTGAACTTCGGCCGTGCGCCAAATTTCCCGTAGTGCGCGACCTGATGGTCGATCGTTCTCGCATGTTTCAGGCGCTCAAGCGCATCAAGGGCTGGATTCCAGTCGATGGCTATATCGATCACGGCCCCGGCCCGTTGGTTTCGCCCGAAGTGCAGCAGCAAGCCTACCCATTGAGCGAATGCATGACGTGCGGCTGTTGCCTGGAGGCATGCCCGCAATATTTGAAGATCGAAGTGTATCAGCGCGACGACGAATCGGACGAACATTTTGAGGCTCGCAGGAAGGCGGCCTACAATCGGGGCTTTATCGGCGCGGCGGCGATCAGCCAGGCAATGCTATTCAACATGCATCCGACCGGGCAAATGAACGCCAATGAGCGTTTGGACGCTCTGATGGCCGAGGGGGGGCTGCAGGTGTGCGGCAATGCGCAAAACTGCGTGGCCGTCTGCCCCAAGAGCATTCCACTTACCAGGTCGATCGCCCGAGCCGGGCGGGCATGACGGTTTATGCGATAAAAAAGCTGTTCGACTTCTGAATTTCTTACTAAGATACGGCACAAAAGGCACGAAAGTTGACGGATCGGGGGCCGAGTAAACTTCTCACTTCAGGAGCTTTTCCCATGGCGAAAACAAAACGACGTCGACCGCTGAAGAAACTTGTCGAAAGAATTCGAACAGCGCGAGTGAATTCGTTGGAACGGCGTGCCGGTCGCTTAAAGAAACGTGCAGACCGGGTTCGCAAAAGGTCCAGTAGCAGTTAGTGGACCACTCGCGGCAATCGCGTTTTACTTTTCCTCCTTCTGATGGATCGCTTTGGCGGCGAGTGCGCTGAATTCGTTGATCCATGCGCCGGGGACGTACCCTGCATGTCCCCTTGTGTTTTCAGCCTGACATCTCGCCAACGTCGGCAGTTTGCGGGTAGGGCAGAAATTCTTTTCTAGCGCGGCTGGCTTTAGCCCATTGACGACCGCGGCTTAGCCAGTAGAATCGTCCTCTTTGAGATTGAGTCTCAATACCGGATTCATCGGCCGGTGGGAGCAAACCATGAAGCTCACTGCCCCTGCGCATCCTCGCCCACGTGCTTTTACTCTGGTCGAGCTGTTGGTGGTGATCGCGATCATCGCCACGTTGATTGCCATCCTGCTGCCGGCAGTGCAGGCGGCGCGCGAAGCCGCTCGGCGGACGCAATGCGAGAACAATCTAAGGCAGTGGGGCCTGGCGATGCACAACTACCAAAGCTCGGTGGGATATTTCCCGGCAAGCTTGATGTTGGCCACCAACTCGACGACCACCTACGGGCCCTGGTCGGTGTTCGCGCGGCTGCTGCCGTTCACCGAAGAAGGGACGCTGTACCGAAATATTGACTTTAGCCGTTCGTACAGCGCTCAGACGACGGTCGAGGGGCAGAACGTCAAATCGACAAGAATTCCCTTGCTCTTCTGCCCGTCGGAGGCGAACGATAAGCCGAAATTGAGCTCGAGCACCGGATTGCCGGACAACTGGTACGTGAATTACGCGGCGAACGTGGGCGTGTGGTTGGAGTGGGATCCAGCCAGGCAACTAGGAGGCGACGGGGCGTTTTACCCCAACAGCAAGTTGCGCCCCGCGAACTTCAGCGATGGCATGAGCAAGACGGTTTGCTTCTCCGAGGTGAAGGCGTTCAATCCCGGCTTTCAAAACGCTGCGTTGTTGAATCCCACGAAGCCGGCAACTCCCGCGGACGTGTGCACGCTGGGGGGCACGTTCAAGGCGGAATACGCGCACCAGGAATGGACCGATGGCCAATTGAAGGAGACCTGCTATACCGCGATGTTTCCGCCGAACACCAAAGTATTGTGCACCATTGGCGGCAAGGAATACGACGTGGATTGGCAGAACGCGAAGGAAGTGATCACCTCCACGTCGCCTCCGACTTATGCCGTGATGACGTCGCGCAGCTATCACAGCGGCCTGGTGAACGTGAACATGATGGACGGCTCCGTGCAAAGCGTGTCGGACAGTATCGACGCGGCCGTGTGGCAAGCCATGGCCACGCGTGCCGGCCACGAGTCGCAGCCGATGCCCTGGGCGACGGGGCAGTAGTTCTAGTTTCCTAGGCGTTTATTTGATCGCCGCGTCGATGCGGTCTTCCAGAGTTTGGCCCCCTTCGTTGCTCATCGGGTGGCCGCGCCACAGGATCTTTCCTTCGGCGTCGATCAGAAACGACGTCGGCACGCCGTTGACGACGAAGGCCTTCATGGCCGGAGCTTCGAAGCTTGTTTTCCCTTCGGCGCCGGTCCAGTAGGTGTGCAAATGAGTCCAACCGCGGTCGATTAAGTGCTTCTTCGCGGTCTCTGATTCGTCGTCGATGCTTACCGGCACGACCACGACGCGATCTTTCCAGGCATCGGCCTTTTCCGCGGCCACCGTATCGAGTTTCTCAAGCGCCGGCTGGCACGGGCCGCACCAAGTGGCCCAAAAATCCAACAGCACGAGTTTGCCGCGCAAGTCGCTGAGCTTGATGGTTTTGCCGTCGGCCACGTTCAGCAATTCCACGTCGGGCGCCATGTCGCCGGCCTGCGGCGGACAGCGGAAGGTGAAGGTCTCGGACGGTTCACCACCGGGCTTGAAGTTGAACCCGCCCAGTTGATCCTTGCCCACGCGCACCGAATACGGTGGCCGGCCGGTGGATTCGTCGGGCGTGGCGTCGCTCAAATCTTTCAGCACAACTTCGCCCGATTCGGGCACTTTGCCCGCGAATACCGGCGTCAGTCCGTAGTGGTTGGCGAAATAGCTGATCACCACGTTTTTCCCAGCGGCCGGATTGCCGTCGGCCATTTCAAACTTCAGCACCGCAGTGCGGTTGCCCTTGTAGGCATCGGGCGTAAGCGGCACGTACGAAACTTCGATTTTCTCCGTCTGGCCGCCTCGCAGCGTGATTTGCTTGATTTCGGAAAATCGCCTCGGATCGGCTTCCTCGCTGAAAAGCGGCTGGGTATCCGCCGTAGCCTGGGTGTAAATCATGATCCAGTAATACCCGGAAGGAATATCGCGCAGCTCGAAAGGCTTGGCGCCCGGCGGCACGCTTTCGCCGGCGATTTCGGTCATGTTCGTTTGCCCCGAGCGACGGTACAGCACTTGGTAGCGAATCAGCTTGAAGGGCAGCTTGTCCAGCGGCGTCGAACCAAGGTTAAGAGATACTTCCAGATTGCCCGGCTGCGGCACATCGACGCTCAGCACGCCATCTTTGAAGCTTGCGGCGATAAATGTTCCGGTCTCGAAGTGCTGCAAGAACCCCGGAATGTTGATGCCGACGCACAAGCCCACCGGGTTGGGCGCAAAGCGAAACGCGAATTCGCCTTCTTCCCCGGGGCGAATGTTGAACATGTTCCAATCCACGGGCTTACCGCCATTATGATCTGCATACCATTTGGCGCTTTCTGCCGAGCCGGCGTTTTGCACCACCTGCGCCACGAGGCGAAGTACACGCTGGGAATGGCGCCTTTCGGCCACGTCATTCCCGCGGGCAGGTGCAACTGCAGCTTCACTTCGCTGCCGCGGGAGAGCGTGATGGATGCAAGACTGTGCAGCAGTTTCTCCCGCTGGCCGCCGGCGAATTGCTGCCCCGTCGAAGCAAAGCCGTCGGCGCGCACAATCACCCGAACCGTGGGTGGAAGCTGCTCGGCGGTAAGCGAAACCGTGCCGTTTTCTCCGCTGCTCCAACGAAGGCCCGTGCCGCTGTAGATCATCGCTTCGAACTTGGGGACGGGTTGGCCCTGTTCGTCGACGACTTGGAGGCTGAATTCTTTAGCGTCGGCGGGTTGCGCGAAACTCGCCGCAACTAGCGCAGCCAATATCGAAGCGTAGAAAATCGCTCGCATGTTCTGTTCCTTGGCTAGAGAGCCGCGAGTTTGAAGTTGAGCGCATTGTAGGACCATATTTCCCCCGGCCGCAAGGCATCCGCGCGTGCCAGCACGCGGCGCGAAAAAAAGCCCAGGGGTTGCAACCCCTGGGCTTGAGAGAATATGCAGTATTGAATCTTTTAGGGATCGCCTACTTCGCGCCGACCAACTGCTTCTTCTTGGCTTCGATGATTTCTTCCTGAATCGAAACTGGCACGCGGCGGTATTTGGCGAACTCCATCGTGAAGGTGCCCTGCCCTTGCGTCATGCTACGCAGATCGGTCGAGTAGCCGAAGGTTTCGGCCAGCGGCACTTCGCCTTCGATCACGGCAGTGTTGCCGTGCACCTCGGACGACATGATCATGCCGCGGCGGCTGGTCAGATTGCCGACCACCGGGCCTTGGAATGAAGTGGGAACTTCGATTTCCACCTTCATCACCGGCTCCAACAGCACGGGCTTGGTTTTCAGGAACGTTTCGCGGAAACAATTCTGGGCGCAAATCTGAAACGCCATGTCGGAACTGTCGACCTCGTGGTACGAGCCGTCTTCCAGCGTCGCTTTGACGCCGACGATCGGAAAGCCGGCGATCGGGCCTTTGTTCAACACCGCGCGGAAACCCTTTTCTACCGACGGAATGTATTCCTTGGGGATGCGTCCCTGCACGACGTCGTTTTCGAATTCAAAAACTTCTTCTTCCGATTCCTCCGGCAGCGGTTCCAGCTTGCCGACGATGTGGGCGTACTGGCCGGATCCGCCGGTTTGCTTTTTGTGCTTGAAGTTGAACTCGGCCGCCTGCATCGGGGCTTCGCGGTAGCTGACCTTGGGGGCGCCGACTTCCAATTCCACTTTGTATTCGCGGCGGATGCGTTCGACGTAGATATCCAGGTGCAGCTCGCCCATGCCGGCGATCAGCGTTTCGGCGGTTTCCTCATCCGTGCTCACACGGAACGTGGGATCTTCGCGGCTGAAGCGTTGCAAGGCTTTCGACAACTTGTCGGACGCTTCGCGATTGGCAGTCGTCACGGCCATTTTGATGACCGGCTCCGGCACGAACATATTTTCCAGCGTGCAGAACTTGTGTTCGGTGGCGTACGTGTCGCCGCTGGCGGCGTCGGCGCCGATGATGGCCACGATGTCGCCGGCCGTGGCGCTATCGACTTCCTCGCGCTTGTCGGCGTGCATCCGCACGATGCGGCTGAAGCGCTGGCGCTGGCTGGTGCGCTGGTTGACCATCTGGTCCCCCTTTTTCACCGTGCCTTGATAGATGCGCATGAAGGTGAGCTGGCCGTACGGATCGTCGACCAGCTTGAACGCCATGCCGACGAACGGCTTGGCAGAATCGGCGGCCAGCGGGATTTTTTCATCCGGATTATCCCACTTCTTGGCCTGAATTTCGTGGGCCAGCGGCGAGGGTAGGTAGCGCACGATGGCATCCAGCAGCGGCTGCACGCCTTTGTTTTTATAGGCGGAGCCCATGAACACCGCGGTGGCGTCCTGGTTTTGCACGGCGTCTTTCACCGTGGCGTGAATCAACTCTACCGGCACTTCCTGTTCGGCCAGCAGCATTTCCATCAACTGGTCGCTGTACATCGACAAACTTTCCAGCATGTGGTGGCGCTGCTGTTTGGCTTCGTCCAAGAGTTCGGCAGGAATGGCTTCGCGGCGGACCTTCTCGCCGTTGGTCCCGTCGAAATACACGGCCTGCATGGTGATCAGGTCGATGATGCCGGCGAAATCGTCTTCCTTGCCGATGGGCAACTGCATCAGGATGGCGTCGCACTCGAGCTTTTCGCGCACCTGTTGCACCACGCGCTGCGGATTGGAGCCGGTGCGATCCATCTTGTTGATGAACGCCAACCGCGGCACATGATAGCGCTTCATCTGGCGGTCGACGGTCATCGATTGGCTTTGCACGCCAGCCACCGCGCAGAGCACGAGGATGGCGCCATCCAGCACGCGCAGGCTCCGTTCCACCTCGACGGTGAAATCGACGTGGCCGGGCGTGTCGATGAGGTTGATTTGGTGGTCGGTTCCCTTGTCGTCGTCCCAATGCACCGTGGTGGCGGCGCTGGTGATGGTGATTCCGCGTTCGCGCTCCAGGTCCATGTAGTCCATGGTGGCCCCCCCCTCACCCTTGACCTCCTGGATGCGGTGGATGCGGCCGGCATAGAACAAAATACGCTCGCTCAGGGTGGTTTTACCCGAGTCGATGTGGGCCGAAATGCCGATGTTTCGCAGATTTGCAAGTTCCATAAACAACCTCAACCAACAACATAATCGCCAGGAATCGCCAAGCGCTTGAATCCATTGGAACCACGGGTGCAAAACCGGGGCCAATTGAAACGCTCGACTTTATCGCGTAAACGGCAACCGCCGGTGGTGCCCGACGCAACCTTTAGCAGCGCCGAAACGCGATCGGCCAGACCAAGGCCGAACTCGCGAAACCCAGGCTGAGAAATGTCCCCTCGGCCTGGAGTATGGAGGGACCGCTTCCTCTTATGTTAGCCGGGATTCCGTTGGAGAAAAGGCCAATTCGGGGCTGCTTGGCGCGATTTTGCCGCGTTTTTTGCTGGCAGCTTCGCCCAATTGGCGTAGCGTTGAGAGGTATTGTGCTGTCAAATTACGCGGTTAATCCAAAGGACATTTGCACTTTTTCAGAAAGGCGGCGAGCGATGGAACCGGGCAAACGATGTTTCGGTGATGATATGGGCAAGCTGATCCTACGCTTGTCCATCGGCGGGCTGCTGCTGTTTCACGGCGTGGCAAAGATCATGCACGGCATCGATCCGATCGTGGCAGGGGTCCAAGGAAATGGCATGCCGTCGTTCGTGGCGTACGGCGTTTACCTGGGGGAAGTGCTCGGCCCGATTCTCGTCATCATAGGATTGTTCACGCGTTTGGGAGGCGCTGATGATCGTGGCGAACATGATCATGGCGATCACCATCGTGCATCGAGCGGACTTGGGCAACTTGACTCCCATGAGCGGCGGCTGGGCGGTTGAGTCGCCGGCCGTTTTCCTCTTCGGCGCGCTGGCAATCCTGTGCATGGGGGCGGGGTGCATCAGCATCAACGGCGCCCGGCGCCGCCGGTCGTGCGCAGCGCCAAAAACAGCCGCGGATGAATAAGACGAGATCCGCCGGCGGCCGTTAACCGCGAGACAATAACCTACCGCACCGATTCCAGCGGGCGTTGGCGCATCGCCGAAAGTGCGGGGAAGAATCCACCCAGCGCGCCCATCAGCAAGGCGACCGCCATGCCGGCGGCCAGCGTGTCGAATCCGACGACGAGTTTTAGCGCGACGAATTTGCCGCCGGCGCCGCCACCGCCGCTGACGATACTGTTGGCGGTCCAGCCGTCGGTCAGCGACGCCAAGATGCAGCCCAAAGCGCCGCCCACCAGCGCGATGAACAGGGATTCGGCCAGGAACACAGCCAGCACCTGCCAGCGGGCGAACCCCACGATGCGCAGCACGCCGATGTCGCGCTTCCGCGCGCTGACGGCGGCGAACATGGTGTTCATCACTCCGAAGATGCCGCCGATCGACATCACGCCGGTGACGAACAGAATCGCCACCATGAATTGCTTGCTGGTGTCGTTGAGCCGCTCGAAGTACTCGGTCTCGGGGGTCGCCTGCAATGCAGCTTTTTTGAAATTCGTGGTCAGATCATCCGCCAATGCCTTTGCCGAAGCCTGGTCGGCGGTGCGCACCACCATCGACGTGTAACGCTCTTTGCCGAAAAGGTGCGAAACCAGGCTCCACTTGGCCCACACTTCGCTTCCGAACGTGGAGCCTTCCGACTTGGTGATGCCCACCACGATCCACGTGCGGCCGCCAAGTTCGAAGAGATCGCCGACCTTGAGCGATTCCTGGCCGCGATCGCGCCCCATTTCGCGGGCGATCCCCTCGCCGAGCACCGCTTGAATGGCCTCCGACTCTTTGCCGGTTTTGCCGGGAAGCGACTGCACGCCCGCCTCGGAAAACCACTGCCCGCCGGGATACAGGCCGATTCCGTGGATTCGGGCGGCCATCTCCGGATCTTCAATCGCGCGAAGCTGAACGAATCGCCGCTGCGGACGGTTATCTTTCTCGGTGCCGGTATCTTGAATCGCGACCAGGTAGGTTTCCCGGCTGCACATGGGTCGATTGCTTTCATCGCGCAGCACGCTGGGCTGGCGTTCCACGTCGCTGGTTTCAGTGTATTTGAAATTACTGAAAAGCTCGTCGATCGCGCCGTCGGACAGGACAATCACGTTGCCTGGCTGGCCGCTTTGTTCAGTCAATCGGCTCATGCCGTTCACAAACGCCAGCATCACGATCATCAGCCCGATCACCAGCGTAAACGCCAGCGACGTGAGCAAGGTGGTCCGCCAGCGCACAATCAGGTTGCGCAAGCTGTATTGCAAGGGCACCCGGCCCAAGATCGCCAGCAGCACCAGGCCGATCAGGCCTGCAACAAGCGAGCCGTATAGGGTGGGCGAAAATGTGGGTAATGCGAAGGCAAGCATGGGAAATTGAATGACTGAATGTCTAAATGCCTAAATGACTGGACGAGAATGCGGAGGTCCTATCTTTCATTTAGACATTTAGTCATTCAGTCATTGAGTCATTTATCTAGTCAACTTTCGCGAACACTTCGGAAACCTTGACCGAGCAGGCGGACCAGGCGGGCAGGATGCTGCCGACCAGCGAGGTGCCGGCGCCGATGCAGAAGCCCCACCACAGTGCGTCGATGGGAATCAAAAACGTCGGGAAAAACGCGATCGGAAATTTGAACCCGCCGAACACGCCGTTGATCAGCAGGTATGCGCCGGCCGCGCTGCCAAAGCCCGCGATGGCCCCAATCGCCAGCGCTTCGCCCAGCACGAGGACCAAGATGTGCACGGGGCGAAAGCCCAGCACTTTCAAAATGGCGATTTCCGTGCCGCGTTCGCGCACGCTGATGCTGATGGCATTGGCCAACACCAACACCAACGTAAACAGCACCGCCGGCGTCAGCACCCAGCGCACGCCCCAAAAAATGTCGCGGTACGCTTCCATGAACCGCGCGATGGCGTTCGACTGGCTTTCGACCTTCACCGCCGGCAGCGACAGCAGCGGGCTGTTCATGATCTGGTCTGAAACTTTGTTGAACGCGGCCTGGTCGGGCACGCGCAACCACATCAAATTGAGCGTCCTCTGTGCCAGCGGATGGGCCTGGCCATTATGTTTGCGCTGGTAATCCTCCAGCGCCGCTTTCAAATACGCTTCATTGAATGCCGCCGATTGATCGTAGCGCGGCAGCGGGAACACGCCGACGATGTCGAATTCCAGATCGATGTCTTTGAAGTTCAGGCCGTAGAGCTTGATCCGCTCGCCGACGCGCTTGTTGATGGCTTTGAGCCGGTCGCGCCCCAGTACGATGGCATGCGGGTTCTTGATGGTTTCCGCGACCAGGCGATCGAGTTCCGCTTTCTCCGGCCCGGTCAGTTCCTCCAGGTCGTCCATCATGGTGCCGATTTTGTTGGGGTCCATGGCGATGGCGAACACCAGGTTTTCACGGGTCATGTTCTTGGGATCCAGCGTGCCGCCGTAGAACTGCCAGGCCATCGAGTCGGTGGGGCGAACATCGTCGGCATTGCGCGGCCCCTTCCTCCAGGGTGCCGGCGTAGGTGTAGGGCATTTGGCTGGGAACCTGCCAGCGCTCCGTGACGATGGCCTTGAAGTTTTGACTCTTAGAGGCCGTGATGCGATCGAAAAACGCCAAGAAGGCCCAAGCCATCGTGACCACGACGACCAACACCACCGTGCCCAGCGCGGTGAGCGTGGTCCGCAGCAAACTGCGGCGCAAGTTGCGAAGGATGAGCAACAGGAGCTTCATATTAGTTCGCTCCCGTCGTGGGCGACGGGGCTAAACGAGAAAAATTACTCCGCGTGGAACACGCGCGGGCTGCGTTCGATGGGAATCGCGGCCGGGGCCGCAGCGCTTTGCGCGGGAATGGAACCCTGTTCCACAAGCTGGCCTTTATCCAAATGCAACTCACGATGGGCCCGATCCGCGGCGCGCTGGTCGTGCGTGACCAGGATGATGGTCTTTTCGAGCGTCTGCTGAAGTTCGCCCAACAGGTCGAGAATCTCCACTGCGCTCTTTGCGTCCAAGTCGCCCGTCGGCTCGTCGGCCACGATCAGGGTGGGATCGGTCACGATCGCCCGGGCGATGCCGACCCGTTGCTGTTGACCGCCGGAAAGTTGGCCTGGGCGGTGCCATAAGCGATCGCTCAGACCGACTAATTCCAAAGCAGTGAGCACTTGTCGTTTGCGCTGCGCCGCCGAAAGCGGCAACAGCAAGAGCGGCAGCTCGACGTTCTCGTAAGCGCTGAGCACCGGCAGCAGATGATAGAACTGAAAGATGAAGCCAACGTGCCGCGTGCGCCAGCGGGCCAACTGCGCTTCGGACATCGAGGAAATCAGCTTTCCGCCGACCCACACTTCGCCGGCGCTGGGCCGGTCCAGTCCGGCGATCAAATTCAGAAGGGTCGTTTTGCCCGAGCCGCTGGGGCCCATCAGGGCCAGAAATTCACCGGCGGGCACATCGAGCGACAAATCGTTCAATACGTCGACTTGCTCGCTGCCGCGGGTGAAGAACTTGTGCACGTTGCGCACTTGCACAATCAGGGCGCTGTCTGTGCCGTGTTCCGACATGAGTAAACGGTGAGATGAATGACTGAATGCCTTAATGACTGAATGACTAAATGAAGGAAGTGAAATCGCCGCTCGTTAAGTCATTTAGTCATTCAGTCATTTAGTCATTAAGGCATTATTCCTCGATCACTTCTTTGAGCAGCTGGACGAAGTGAGGCGATTTGCCGCCGGAGGTCAGTTCGGCCGCTTTTTTGTCGGCGTATTTTCGTTCGTTGTATTCAAATTTGGTGACGCACTTCATCGACTGATTGAACACACCCCAGAAGGCTTTGAGCCGCACTTCCTTGGCGGCCTTTTTGGAGCGGCTTTTGCGCTTGGCAGGGGCTTTTTTGGCCGGCTTGGTCTCTTCGGCCGTCGCTGCGGCGCTGTCGCTTTGAGCGCGTAACTCCTTGCGGTTCAAGATTTTTTTCGCCATGGGCTTCGCCTGGATCGGGTCGAGTTGGGATTGCGGGGAGCGGGGGATGGCTGGCAATGAGGGATTCTAGCGAAATGAAGCTCCGGCGGCTAGAAGGGACATGCTCATTGCTCGATCGGCGTCGCGCCCGGCGGCGGCGTTCCTTTGCCAGCTTTCACGTAAGTGGTTCGACCAGCGGCGTACTGGGACGCGTCGGGCAGCTCGGCCGCAGCTTCCGCTCCTTCGCGGCTGGCTTCGAAAAGTTTCTTCAAGTAGGGGCGGCACCAGCCGCAGCCGGTCCCGGCGCCGAAGCATTCGCTCATCTGACTGGCGCGCTGCGGTTTGTTCACGCGCAGAAAGGCCAGCACCTTTCGCTTGGTGACATGAAAGCAGAGGCAAAGTTCGTCGTCAAGATTCATGGCGGAAATGCAGAAGGCAGAATGCAGAAGGCAAAATGGGAACACACAGTGCCGGATCGTTCATTTAGTCATTCAGACATTTAGTCATTTAGTCATTCACCGTCGCCAGTCGCAGCGCGGTTCGACAAGCCTGATGGAAATCGGCGATGTCGAGCCGTTCGGAAACCGTGTGGGGATCGATTTGTCCGCAGCCCAGCGTGACGGTCGCAATGCCGCGCACGCTCATCCAGTTGGCGTCCAATCCGCCGTCGGAGATGGCGCGAAATGGTTTGAGGCCAAAACTATCGAGCGCTGCTTCGGCGGCCACGATGCAAGCTTCGTCGTCCGCCAAACGGAAGGATTCGTAATCGAGCCGGCCGTCGATCGTCACGGTTCCGCGCCGGCCTGTGGCGGATCGCACTTGCCTGACGGCATCTCGGAAAGCGCGCTCGATGGCTGCGACAATCTGCTTGCGAAACTTCGGATCGTGGCTGCGGGCTTCGGCCTTCAATTGAACGCGGTCGGTGACGACGTTGGTCGCTCCGCCGCCGTGGATGAAACCGATGTTGCTGGTGCCGCGCCGCTTTCCCTTAGTGATTTGTCCGTGCCAGCCCTCTTTGTGCAATTGGGCGACGGCCAGCGAGGCGATGGCGATGGCGCTCACGCCTTCTTCCGGCGCCACGCCGGCGTGGCTGGCCAAACCTTGCACTTCCATTTCCATGCGATAGCCGCCCGTCGCGCCGATGGTGATTCTTTCCGCCGTGCCGCCGTCCCAGTTGAAAGCCAGCTTCGGACCGGCAAGCAAGTCCAAATCGGCGTGGCGCGCGCCGTATAGGCCGACTTCCTCTTGGATCGGCCAGAAGAACGTCAGCGGCGGATGGGGCAACTTATGTCGCAGGATGGCCAGCGCCACGCTGAGCACGACGGCGGCGCCGGCCCGATCGTCGGCCCCCAGGCCGGTGCGCGGATCGGCGGAACGCACAAAATTACCATCGATCACGGGCTTGCTGCCCAAGCAAATCGGCACGGTGTCCATGTGGGCCATCAATAGTCGGCGCGGTCCGCGAAAAGTGCCGGGCATTTTGAAAATCAGATTGCCGACTTCGCCTTGGATCGGCGTGAGTTGATGAGCCGTATCGAGCACGATATCGGCCTCCGCCGCGCCGGAAGCGCGCAATTGCTCCATGATGAACTGCGCGACGATGCCTTCCTTGCCGCTGACGCCCGGCAGAGCCATCATCTGCATCGCCAGGCGCAGGGCTTCGTCGAGATCGGGCTGGGGCCCGGCGACAACCGTGGTTGGTTTCGGTTTCGCCCGTTGGGCTTTGCCGGCCGATTTCGCGCGTCGTTTGGGCACTTTCGTAGACATAATCAGATAGAATACCTTAAGTCGTGGAGCCTCGGAATCAAAGCCATCGGCGGCAAATTGCCCGCTATTCCCGTGAATCATCTTTTGGATCCCGCCGTATTCGCCACGTTGCCCGATTGGTTGGCCCAGCGCGGGCATCCGGCTTATCGCGCCAAACAGGTGCGCCAGTGGCTATTTGCCACGCGGGCGGAATCGTTTGAAGCGATGACCGATTTGCCCAGCGAGTTGCGGGGGCAATTGGCGGCCGATTTTCAGCTTTGGACGACATCGATTCAGAAGCGTCACCACGCCGCCGACGGAACCGAAAAACTGCTGCTGCGGCTGGCCGACGGAGACACGATTGAATGCGTGCTCTTGCGCGACGGTTCGCGACGGACGATCTGCATCAGTTCGCAAGTCGGTTGTGCGATGGGGTGCGTGTTTTGCGCCAGCGGCCTGGACGGCGTGGTGCGAAATCTGACGGCCGGCGAAATCGTGGAGCAGATGCTGCGGCTTTCGCGCCTGCTGCCGCCGGAGGAACGGCTCAGCCATATCGTCGTGATGGGCATGGGGGAACCGCTGGCAAATTTGGATCGACTGTTGCCGGCGCTGGCCGATGCCACAAGTTCCACAGGATTGGGCATCAGCCATCGGCGAATCACTATTTCCACGGTTGGCCTGCCGCCGGCGATCGATCGGCTTTCAGAGCTGGATTCGCGATTTCAATTGGCCGTGTCGCTGCATGCGCCCGACGACGAGCTGCGCAATCAACTGGTGCCGGTGAACAAAAATATCGGGCTGGAGGCAATTGTCGCCGCGGCGGATCGATATTTTGAAGTCTCCGGGCGGCGGCTGACGTTTGAATATGTGTTGCTGGGCGGTCTGAACGATCAGCCTGTGCACGCCAAGAAGCTGGCGGCGCTTTTGCGCGGCCGCTTGGCGCTGGTGAATTTGATACCGTACAACCCCGTGGCCGGTTTGCCGTATCACACGCCCAGCAAAAATGAGGTGCGGTACTTTGTGCAGATTTTGGAAGATGCCGGGCTGAATGTGCAAATTCGCGAACGCAAAGGGGACGAAATCAACGCCGCCTGCGGTCAATTGCGGCGTCGTGCGAATCTTGCCCCGAGCGCATAGCTCGTAGCAACGGCATTGTTGGGACTTTGGCAACCGAGCTCAGGCCGCTCGAACCGGCATTGTCCGCAAAGCTTAACACGCCAAAGGGCCATTGGCGGGCGATCCGCTTTCGCTGTTCGGTACATCTTTCCCAGGGCCAACTGCCGGGAAAACTCATTCCACTGGCGCGGTGCGACTTTCCGATCTAACGATAGGCGGAAAGTGTTTCCACGGTGGGAGAGCATCTATGCGGCGGGAGAGCCAGTTGATGTTGCCAAATCAGCGTCCGTGGTGGCCTTATCTGTTGCTATTGGCGGGGCTGTTCATTCTCAGCGTTTCCGTGCCGCGCGGGTGGCAACGGTCATCGATGCCGCAGCGGAGCGATGAGCGTTGGAGTCGCACTCAAAGTCAGAAGATTTTCGCCCCGCCGGCCGCGACGGCGCCGATTGCCGTCGTTCGCCCGTCGCCAGTGGTCGTGGCCAGTGTGCCGCCGCCGGCAGCTCCGCCGACTGTCGCTCCCGCGGCCGCCGCTCCGCCCGTCGCCGCGCTGGCGCCGCAGAACAATGGGTCCGACAAGCAAAAATCAGCCGCGGCATTGCCCATCTGGAATACTGTGATGGGCGTGTACACCGTCGAAGGTCCGATGGTCGAAGCCGTGGCGAAGAAGATCGCCAGTTTTCGTAGCTTCAATATTCCCAAATCGCCCGCGATCAGCGACGCTGCGGCCGCCGGAATTCATCCCGCGGACGCCAAATCCGCCGGCTGGCCAAAGCCGCAGAGCTTGCTGGCCCAATTGGATCGTGTGGCGCAGCATCCCGAATATCATTCGTGGGCCAACCAGGCCAGCGAGTTGTGCATCGAGGTCTGCGAAAATGCCAGCGACAACACGCAGTGGGCCAATCAGTGCCTCGACAAGCTGGATGCGCTTTGTGGGCGGGCCGACTCCGTGGCCGCCACGCTGGACGATCCGCATGCGGCGGCGGAATTGCGCCGGGCGAAGTTTGCCGTCGAACGTCGCGTGCTCATTTGGGGCCCGGCCTTGTTGATTCCGCAGAAAACATTGACGCCGGAAGTCTTCGTGGATGTCAACACCGTGCTGGCGGGCATCGAGCGCTACGAAAACAGCGGACTGACGCGCGACGCCGCTCGAATTGTGGAATTCGAAGGCGGCTTGAACGTTTCGACCGACAAAAATGCACAACAGCTCGCGCAAAATCTGGAACAGGTGTACCGCAACGCCAACGTCCGCGTGGCGATCAGCAACGATTTGTTGGAGCGGCTCGGTTCGCAAGGCATCGACAGCGCCGTGCGCCAGCAGTCCATCCTATTGCTCAGAAGAATCGGCATCGACCCGACCACCTTGAGCTCCGATACGACCGCCGAGCGCCATACCGTGCGGATGCGTGTCGGTGGCGCCAACCAACTGGGCGGCCATACCGCCCGCCCCCAAGCGCCCAGCGACAGTTTGGGCAGCATTCAGGTGCACGAATCCGCGATCAACAACGCGTTGGATCAATTGCACGTGGCCGGCCGCACTTTCACGCTGTTGGAACTGTTTCAGCATCTGACCAAAATCACCGACTCGCCCGGCATCGCGGTTCCCATCGAATATCCGCAGGGAATTTCGATTACGTTCGCCAAGCGCGATCCGGTGCAAGTGCGCTGCGAAAACGGCATGGTGCGGCTGACCGTGGCCATCGATGAGCTGCGCAGCGGATCACGCCAGTGGCGCAACTTTTCGGTCGTCGCGGCGTACGTCCCCGAGATTACGCGATTGCACGTTCGTCTGGCGCGGCATGGGTCGATCGAGCTGGCGGGCAACGCCTACCACAACCAGCCCGAGCCGGCGCTGCGCGGCATTTGCAATCAGATTTTCGCGGCCGATCGGAAGTTGGAATTGGTGCCGGCGGCTTTGGCCGACGGCGCGCGGCTGGCCGGTTTGAGCGTCACGCAATGCGTGTTGGAAGACGGCTGGTTCGGCCTGGCGCTGGGGCCATTCCGCGGCAGCGAGCAAGTGGCGCAGCGCGTCGGCGCCGAGTATTAATCGGCCGCTCTAGCGCGTATCTTCCGGCCCAAAGCGGCCGCGATATTTTTCCGCCGGGTATTTCTGGGCGTTCTTCTGCATCTTGGTCCGGATCGCGGCGGCCAGATCGAACTTCAACTCGTTGGCCAGCGCCAGGGCGTAGCACAAGACGTCGGCCAGTTCGTCGGCCACTTCGGCCAGCCTCTGCGGCTGGTCGGCGATGGTGCGCGATTCGTCGAGCGTGAGCCATTGGAAGTGTTCCATCAATTCGGCCGCCTCGATGGCCAGCGACATCGACAGATTCTTGGGCGAATGGAACTGATTCCAATCGCGCTTTTCGACAAAATCCGCGACCAGCTTGCGCAATTCGGCCAGCGTCGTGGTGGAATCGGCCATGTTTGAATTCGGATCGCCCATGCCTCATAGCATAGCGGAAAATCAAATCATATACTCTTCATTGTCCTGACTTCTGACTCCTGATCCCTGACTCCTGCGGCCATGCGTCTCGCCTACTTCGATTGTGCCAGTGGAATTTCCGGCGACATGACGCTGGCGGCGCTGGTCGATGCCGGCGCGGATTTGGCGGCGATTCAGGCCGGCGTGGCGTCGTTGGGCTTGCCGGGCGTGCGGCTGGTTTCCGCGGAAGTGCAGCGGAAAGGTTTCCGCGGCCTGAAGATCGACGTCGAGCATGAGCCGGAGCACAAACATCGGCATCTGCATCAAATTATCGAGATGATCGATGCCGGCCGCTTGACGCCGCGGGCCAAGGAATTGGCCAAAAAGATTTTCACCCGGTTGGGCGAGGCCGAGGCAAAAGTTCACGGCGTGGACATTCGCAAGGTGCATTTCCATGAAGTGGGGGCCGTTGATTCGATTGCCGACATTGTGGGCACGGCGATCGGATTGGATTTGCTGGGCATCGAGCGCATTGAAGCGTCCCCCGTGCCCACGGGAACCGGGTTCATCACGATCGCGCACGGCCGCTGCAGCGTGCCGGCGCCGGCTACGGGCGAATTGCTAAAGGGCATCCCCATTGCGCCCAGCAACGTGGAAGCGGAATTGACGACGCCGACGGGCGCAGCCATTTTGGCGGCGTTGGGCGCGGCCTTCGGTCCGCCGCCGACGATGACGGTGCAGGCGATCGGGTATGGCGCCGGCACCCGCGACTTCGAAAGTCATCCGAATCTATTGCGAATTCTCGTGGGGGAAGCGGCAAGCGGTGCGGCCGATACCGAAGCGCTCTGCCTGCTGGAAACCAATCTCGACGACGTCAGCGGCGAGGTGATCGGATATTGTTCCACGAAGCTCTTGGAATCCGGCGCGCTGGATGTCTTCACCACGAGCATCCAAATGAAAAAGAACCGGCCCGGCGTATTGCTGGGAGTGCTGTGTCAGCCCGGTGATGCAGATCGTCTGGAAACAATCGTTTTCCGCGAAACTGGAACCCTGGGCGTTCGCCGATCCACACTGTCACGGCGCAAGCTTCGACGACAACCGCACCAGGTGCCGACGCAGTGGGGCACGATCGATGGAAAATTGGCCACCTTGCCCGACGGCCAAAAGACTTTCTCGCCGGAATACGAGTCGTGCCGCAAAATCGCCGCGGAGAGGAACGTGCCGGTCCGCGACGTCTACGATGCGGCGAAGAAAGCGTTCACCTCGTCAGCATCCAAATCCGGTGGATGAACACGATCGCGCCGACCACGGCCGCGCCGATCGAGGCGAACAGCACGGCCGCGCTGCCGGTATCGAGCGCGTCGGCCAAATGCGGATCGTGATCTTTGTTCACCGCCTTGGCCGTGTGTTCCAGCGCCGAGTTGATCATTTCGGCGGTGAGGACTCCGGCCATGCACAACAACAGCAGGCACCACTCCCAAAGCTCGGCGTGCAGAATTCCCGCGGCAACGATGACGGCCACCGCCACGAACACATGCACGCGGAAACTGCTTTGCCCGCGCATCCCGCAGCCGATGCCGCGGAACGCATCACGGAATTTCTGGCGCCAAGTGCGCAACGCGCCTGCAGTAGGTTGTTGTTCGGGCGAATCCATGAATGGGCGAATCGAGTGAATGGCAGGAACTGGAATCCTGTCTCTACTCTAGCCCATACAAGCCCGCCGGGGGCAGGTCGATGGTGCCTCGCGTGACAGATTGATTGCGGCCGAGGAACCGCGGGATGAGGTTGATGGTGAAGCCCACGTTGTTGCGGCTGGCGTCGACGTTCAAGCCGACCATGAACAAGAACGAATCGCCGACGCGCGTGAGCCGGAAGTTTTCGCCGATATTGCCTTGCTGGCCGAGTTCATACGATAAGCCAAATGTCGAAAGCCATTTGGGCGTCATTCGGTAGGTGTAGCTGGTGGTGATGACATTGGCGTCGACCGGGCCCCCTTCGAAGGTGTTGAAGCCCAGGTACAAGCTGCCGCGCGGCGGGCGCGTGAGAAATCCGCCGAAGGTGGCCCACTTCTGGCCGTCGCCGCCGGGCGCGGTGAAGAAGTCGAAGCCGCCGTAGCTTAAAAGCGTCAGCCGATCGCCGACGAACCAGTTGAAGTTGTAGTCGAACAGACCGGCCGCCGAGCCGAAATTCTGATCGGTATCGGGGAAAACTTCCAATGCGGTGTCGAGCGTGATCCAGTCGATCACGTGCTGCTGGCCCGGGATGCCGCGCTTCGTTTGCCACCGCTGATCGATATCGAACTTCAGCTCGGTCACGTTGCCGGCGATTTCCGTGGGGCCGGTCACCCAGCCCATGATGTCGCGCCGCACGGCATAGAACCGCTCGTCGAATTGCAGCGGAACCTGGAACACGTTGGCCGGGCCGGGGAAGGCCGGATTGGGGAACAGGTTGCCGTAGTCTTCGAAATCCAAGCGGCGGCGGATCGCCTGCACGTTGTTGTCGTCGATGGCGTCGTAAATCGGCAGATTCAGCAGATCGTTGCTGTTGGCGTTGGAGTGCAGGAATTCGCTCTGGAACACCACCTTGTGCGCCACGCCGTGCACGTTCCACAAGATGCTTTGCACGTTGGGATCGACGGCCCACACCGGCACGCTGGCGCAAGCCGAACTGGCCATAAGCTCGATCGAGAATATCGCCGCTCAGGTCGTCGCTCCAATGGGCGTATTCGCCCAGGGCGTAGGGCACCACTTTGACCGGGCCTACTTGGAACGGCCAATCGATTTCGTTGCGCGACGCCGCGCGGAAGCTGGCGGTCGAAACGTCGTACGGCAGGAAGTGGAACTGATTGTAATCCGTGGGATCGGTCGGCTGATTGAGCTGATCCTGCCGCAAATAGCCGATGTTGCTGTGGTCGTACAGCGTGAGCGTGTCGTTCAAAAGCGGCTGGCCGAGCCAGAAGAAATCCAACTTCGGCAGGTCCTGCGTTTGCATGAAGAACGGATTTACCAGCCCCGAGCCGGCAAGTTCCAGCGACATGTTGTCCCACACGCGCCGCAGGCCCAGGCGGGTAACCTGGTCTTTTTGCTCATCCCATTCCTGTTGGTAATATTCCTCCAGGAAGTTGCGGTCGGTCACCTGGCCGACTTCCAATTGCAGTTGGAGATCGTAGGGGAGCTCCTGCTGATGGCGCAATAGCGTGCGGCCGCGGAACGCATCGGGGAAAGTGATTGTGCGACGATCGAGACCGAGGTTATCCACGCCGTGGTCGTTGATGTACCAGGCGTCGATAAAACCGTTGTATCGGCCGGGCCAATCGAAGAGGCCTTCGCGGTCGTATTTGAACATCGTGCCACCGCCGAATCCGCGCAGGCTAAGGTAATCGAGGCTGACGTCCCACTCGGTCCCCTTGGGCGGATGGCGGATGCCCAAAATCGCGTACGGGTTCAGGTCGATAAGCGCCTGATTGCCGAACACGCTGTCGTGGCGATAGACCACGCTGTGGAAGTACAGCGGCGGGCGCTGCAGGTCGGCGGCGAAGAACGGCCAGTAGAACACCGGCACGCCTTCCACGATCACGACGTTGTTTTCGCCGGTCACCAACTGCTGGTGTTCGGTGATCGGTTGGCCGGTGTGCGGATCGATTTCCGGCACGCCGGTGAATGGATTGATCACCGGCACCTGGTCGTCTTCGAGCGTGAGATTGCCCGCTTTGAATTCGTAGGTGGGAATGCCGATGCGGCTGGTGGTGACGCTGCCGCGCTCGGCGACATAGCGGTCGGGGCTGACCTGGCGCAGCACGTCGGCGCGCAGGCGCACCAGGCCCTGGTAGCGCGGCACGGGCGTGAGCACTTCGCCGTCGAGAATCACGCCCACGCGCAGCGGCACGTTGTAGTACATCGCCTGGGCTTGCACGACGCGATCTCCCTCGCGCACCACCACGTTGCCTTCCAGATAGAGCTCCAGCGGCGTGCTGTTTTGCTGCTCGATCTGACCGCCGGCATCGGCTGGCTGCAGCCCGCTGGTCCAAACGACCATGCGATCGGCCGATACGTCGAGCGAGCCGGAAAACGCCGGGGCGCGCGGGCTTTGCAAGCCGTCGATCACGGCATTCACGCCGGCGCTGAACACGGCGATGGTTTCGTTGGGCGTCGCGCCGGGATAGCTTTGGATTTGCAGCGGCACATTGCTGCGCGGGAAGAAGCGGATGCGGCGCGTGCCGGGCAAAATCATTTCCTCGCCGGGAATCGTGGTTTCGAATTGCGTGCGCTGCAGGGCATCGACTTTGAGCGTCCGCCGCGCGACCGCATGGTTGTAAACGGCGGGTTTTTCCTCGGGCTCGCCTTCGGGATTGGCGACCCGCACTTCCGGCTGCGTATCGGAGGCAAAACGCCCGAACCAATCGGTATCGGCGAGCCTGGCTTGGGCGGTAACTGCCTCGGCGGCCGCGGCCGCTGCTGTGAGGGCTCCGCTGGGCGTACCGGAATTTGCGGCACGTGAGCCGGGGCGCGAGCGATTGTGTGCCACGCCGCCGGCGCCGGGCTTCGACTCCGTGTGTCGTTCGATCACCACCTCGCCTTCGAGGTAGGCGATTACGCGGTGCGAAGTTTGCGTTTCGCCTTGCGAATCAGGCCGTTCGATCCACAGCAAGGCCTCTTTCGATTTGGCGTGCGAGGGGCCCTGATCCACGCGGCAATCGCCTTCCAGCCACCACACGTCGTACAGCCCTTCGACCCAGTGATGGGCATGTTTCGCGTTGACGACGATCGGATAGCGCGGATCGGTCTGCGGCAATTCGACTTGCGCTGTGCGGCGCGACCGAAAAACACGAGCAAGGATGCCAGCAGGAGCGCCGCGCGCAGAAGAAGAGCGTGCCGGCGCAGCCTAAGCTGCGCGCGGCCAAAGCGCCGCACGATGAGAGCGGTAAAGCGCACGATCAGAAAAGCATCCTTCACACTGGCGCGAGCGCACACGGAAAGACAAGCGCGCGCAATATCTGCAAACAATGCGCCGCAGGCCATCCGCTAGCGAACTAGCGCGCCGATGGACCAACACGAAAAGACAACGAACAGAAAAGACGAAACTCGTTGAGGGATGAGACTTTACCCCAACAAAATCGGGGCGGATTATAGGTGCGTTTCGCGGCAGGGGTCAAGGCAGCTTGCCTGAATTGCCAAGCGACAGAAAGTCTTGCGATCGCGCATCTTACGAGAACACAACAGCACCGCTAGCACGCCGCGCGCCGCGTCGAAGTTACAAGATGGCAATTTCCATTTTTCCAATGCACAATTGCAGCACTGCCGCCGGCTGTCAAATTCAAAATTCGAACGTCGCGTACAGCAGCAGATTCAGCCCGATGCGCATGGCGTCTTCGCGGGTGTAGCCTTCGCACTCCAGCGTGTCGTGCTTCTCCAAGGCGCAGCTCAGATCGTAGGGAGAAAAAATCACCGCGTAGCGGTCGCCGATTTTCAGACCCTCCAGCTCCGGCGCGCCTTTGCGCACTTTGGCTTGCAGCGGCGCCTCGTTGCCGGCGCGAAGCCGAGGTTCGCGGCGGCTGACTTGCGTCAGGTCGTAACCGCCGAACTTGGCGGTGAAAATCGGACTGTCGGCGGGAATCGGCTCCAGCTTGGCGCCTTGGTCTTCAAACAGCGAATTGATTTCGCGGCGGAAGGCGGCGGTGAAATCTCGGCTGGCGCAAATCGAATCGGCCAGCAACGTGCCCCGTTCCAGGTATTTGCGCAATTGTTTCCGCTCGGCGTCGGTCAAACGGAAATTGTGCCGGCCATGCATGAACACGACGTCGTAGTTGAACAAATCCGGATCGGTCATCGAAACTTGCCGCTGCTGGGTGCTGAACCGGGCCTGCAATTCGCCGGAGGCGGCGCGGAGCAAGGCCGGCAACGCGCCGGGCGCCGCGTCGCAACCGCCCGGATGCCGCAAATTCGCCACGTACCGCTTGCCCCGATCGAAGGTGTCGGCGTCGTGGGCAACCTCCGTTGGCCGGAAATTCTCGTCCTTGCTTTTCAACTCTCGATTGGTGGCGTACGCCATAATGTTGATGCCCATCGACAGGGCGGCGTCGAGCTGTTCTTTCAAAGGTGGCGGCAACTGCCGATCGCGCCCCGAAGCGATGTCCCAATAGCACGACAACCCGTGCGGTAGATCCTGTTTCTCCGGCGGGGCGCAATAGATCACGCTGGTGCGGCAACCGTAATCAATGCTCCACAAGTTGGGGCGCAGCGACGGGCGCACCGGCTCTTCCGCGTTCCACAGCGGATGCTCCGGCGGCAACGGCTTCAAACGAAACTCCGGTTCCTCGAACACTCGTTCCATCAATTCGCGAAACGCGGGATCGAAACCGGCATCGTAGGGGCATTCGGCTTCGGCCAAAATGAATCCGCCGCGATCGACGTAGTCGCGCAACTTGCGCGCGTGCTCCATCAATTGCCGCGGCGCCTGGCTCCCGCTGATATAAAGCACCGGCGTTTGCAGTAGATCGTCGACCGACGCGCCGGACAGATCGATCACTTGCCAGGACAGCCCGATGGGAAAATCGCGCTTCCATTTCGTTTCCACGTACGTGGTCAGGTTTGCCAGATCGTTGCGGTGGCGGTCCCAATCGTCGCCGGCGCCGTAGCGGGCCTTGGAGACCAACACCGGCCGACGCCCCTTGGCCAGAAACAAAAGGGCGAAGCTGGTGCTGATTTGCGGATTGGCCTCGATGTGGTCGTCCCCTTTCCAGAAGTGCTCCAATTGATCTTGGCGGGCCAGCAGCACTTCGCAGCCCATGCGGTACCAATCGTAACGTTGCCCATCCCGGCGATAGAAGAAGCGGTGCGAGGTCATTCGCCCCACCCGTTCCAAGCCGTAGAGGTAATACATCATCCAGGCCGAGGGGCTGCCGGGATTGGATTGCACCGAGAAATTGTTGCCCAGCCAGGTCAGCCCGCGTTCGATGGCGGCCGCCGCGGCGTCTTCCTTGTGTTCGCTGCAGCATTGCAGCGCGCCGTTGACGATTTCGGCGTCGCCGGCATTCAGCCGATCCTCGGCCATCACCAGCGACGTGATGCCGGCGCAAGTCATGCTGCCGGTGCTGTGCGCCGGAAAGTAGTCCCAGGAGCCGTCGCCATTTTGCACCCCCAGCCAATATTGCTTTGCCAATTTCCAGGTGCGCTCGGAAACCGGTACGCCGACGCGCTCCGCTTCGTGCAGGGCGAGCATCGCGAACTGGGAGTTGGAGTTGTCGCCGCCGCGAATTTCAGGGCTGTACGACCAGGAACCCTTTTTTGGCCCCTCTTGATTCTGCGAATCCTCCAGCCACTTCACGTTGCGGCGAATGATCAGCAGATCTTTCTGCGGCTGGGCCATGCACAGCACCATCGTCTGCAGGGCGACGACGTAGGTCTTTTCCGGCGCCAAACCGCGAACGTACGAGATGGCCCGCGCCATGGCGTCGCTATCCGGCGGCTCGCCGGCCGTCAGCAGCGCCAACGTGCACAGGGCGGTCACTCCGCCGGGATTATTGACGTAATCCGGCCAGGTTCCGTCTTGGGCTTGCGCATGCTTCAGGTAATCGACGCCCCCTTTAATGGCGCTGCGCACTTGCTCGGGGGTGAGTTCGCCGGCGGCTTCCGGAGCAGCAAGTGATACGGTGGCCGGCCCAATAATCGCCAGAATCGCTACCGCCGGAAACAGCCACCGCGCCGGGCATCCCTTCATGACCGAGGCATCCTATGCGACAAGAAAAGCGTCTACACAAGCATCTTACCCTGCTGAACTTACGGCCGCAATTCGCGCGGCTTTCTGCGTTGCCGAGGCGCGGCCGCGGTTATAGGATGGAAGCTAGACGAGTAGGAATGTCTGAATGACTAAATGCCTAAATGTCTGAATGAAGACATGAAGTTGCACCAATCCATTCAGTCATTGAGTCATTAAGACATTTAGTCATTTGCCGAATCACATGCCGCCAGAACCTTCCGTAGCTACGAAATCGCGCAGCCTCGGCGACATCCTGCAAGAGTTCAGCCATCACCGCCGCGTGATGCAGGAAGAATTGCAGAAAGTGATCGTCGGACAGAACGACGTCATCGAGCAGATGTTCGCCGCCATCTTCACGCGTGGCCACTGCCTGTTGGAGGGCGTGCCGGGGCTGGCGAAAACGTTGATGGTCTCTAGCCTGGCGCGCATTCTCGACGTCGGGTTCAAACGCATTCAGTTCACGCCCGACCTGATGCCCAGCGACATCACCGGCACCAACGTGCTGGAGGAAGATGAAGGCGGTCGGCGCAATTTCCGCTTTGTCGATGGGCCGGTTTTCACCAACGTACTGTTGGCCGACGAAATCAACCGCACGCCGCCGAAGACGCAGGCGGCCTTGTTGCAGGCGATGCAGGAGCGCGAGGTTTCGATCGGCCAGACGACTCATCCCTTGCCCGATCCATTCTTTGTGATCGCCACGCAAAACCCCATCGAGCAGGAAGGCACGTATCCGCTGCCCGAAGCGCAGTTGGATCGGTTCATGTTCAACATCAAAGTCGATTACCCATCGTCCGAGGAAGAGGAACAAATCCTCAGCTTCACCACGCGAAACGAAAAGCCGGAAGTGCGCAAGGTGCTTTCGGGCCGGGCGATCGTGAACCTGCAGAAGCTGGTCGGCAGCGTCGCGGTGAGCGAGTACATCGTGAAATATGTCGCTCGCCTCGTTCGGGCCACGCGGCCGCGCGACACTTCCGCCCCGCAGTTTGTGCGCGAACTGGTCGATTGGGGCGCGGGCCCACGGGCTGGGCAGTTTTTAATCCACGGCGGCAAAGCCTTGGCGGCGATGGATGGGCGCTTCAGCGTGGCCATCGACGACGTGAAGAAAATCGCCGTGCCCGTGCTGCGGCATCGCATCAGCACGAATTTCCAGGCGCAGGCGGAAGGCATGTCGAGCGAAACCGTCGTGCTCAGGCTGCTCAAAGAAATTCCCGAACCGGAAATTCCGAAGTTCGAAAAGCGGTGAGGGGCAAACGATAAACGCTAAGCGCTAAATGATAAATGTAAGGAACCAGTCGCCGGTAAACCTCAATCATTTATCGTTTATCATTTAGCAATTATCGTTTTCGTTTATGTCGACGTCCGTCGAAAAATATCTGAAGCCGGAGGTGATTCGCCAAATCTCGCGGCTCGACCTGCGCGCCCAATTTATCGTGCGCGGTTTTCTGCAAGGTTTGCACTCCAGTCCGTTCCAAGGCTTTTCGGTCGAGTTCAGCGAGCATCGCAAATACACGCCTGGCGATGATCCCGCGGACATTGATTGGCTGGTGTACGCCAAAACTGACAAGTACTACGTCAAGAAATTCGAGGCGGAAACCAACATCACCGGTTACCTGGTGATGGATCTGTCTAGCTCGATGGCCTACACGTTTCGGCAGGAACTTACCAAGTTCGAATATGGCATCTGTCTGGCCGCCGCGTTGTGTTGGCTGATGGTGCATCAGCAAGATCCTGTGGGACTGATCACTTTTGACGAGAAGATTCGCCAAAGTTTGCCGGCCAAAAGCAAGCGTTCACAAATCGGCCACGTGTTGTCGCTGTTGGCGAACCTGCAGCCCTCCGGCAAAACGAACATCGCACATAGCCTGATTCAGATTGCCGCGATGCTCCGGCATCGCAGCCTGGTGATGATTTTCAGCGATCTGCTGACCGACCCGGAGCCTGTGATGCAATCGCTGCGCAGGTTGCGGCATCGGGGGCACGATGTCATTTTGTTCCACATTCTCGACGAGGCCGAAGTCACTTTTCCCTTTGGCGGCGTAGTCGATTTCGAAGAGCCGGAAACCTCCGCTCACGTGGACATTAACGCCGACAGTTTTCGGGCCGATTACCTGAGCGAAATCCGCGGCTTTCGCGATTTCTATCGCCGAAATTGCTTTCAAGCCGGCATCGATTACGTGCCGCTGGACACCAGCATGCAATTCGACCGCGCGCTGACGGAATATTTGGCAAGCCGCAGAGCGAGATATTGAAACAACGTCCAGAGAACACAGATAAACACAGATAAACAGGATAAACGCAGATGGGAACGCAGGAATCAGACATTCGTATCTGAGTTCATCTGTGTTCATCTGAGTTCCCTAGTTTCCGCTATTCGAGATGTCGCTAACCTTCCTCACGCCGCTGATGCTTGCCGGGGCCGTGCTGGTGGCGGCGCCGATTGTGTTGCATTTGATCATGCGGCAGCAGCCGAAGCATCTGATCTTCCCGGCACTGCGGTTTATCCAACGCCGGCAAGAGACGAACAAGCGCCGGCTGAAGCTGCAAAATCTATTGCTGCTAGCGCTGCGGTGCGCGGCGATCGTGTTCTTGGCCCTGGCATTGGCGCGGCCGAGCTTGCAGTCGGCCGGGTTCCTGGGAGATCGGGAAGCGCCGGTGGCCGCGGCCTTGGTGTTCGACACCTCGCCGCGAATGCAGTATCGCAACCAGAATCAAACACGCTTGGAAGCGGCGCAAGAATCGGCCGACCGAGTGCTGGCGCAGTTACCCAAAGATAGCGACGTGGCGGTGCTCGATTCGCGCAGTTTGTCGGGGGCATTCGCGGTGGATGCGGCCGTGGCGCGGCAACGCTTGGATAGATTGAAAATTTCCGCTGCCGCGCAGCCGCTGCCTGACGTATGTGAGGAGGCATTGCGCCTGGTCGGCGGCAGCACCAAAGCTCGCAAAGAGATATACGTCTTCACCGATTTGGGGCGCGCCGCCTGGCCGGCCGACGCCGCCGCGCGGCTTCGCGACAAGCTGGCCGCGAAATCCGACGTGGCGCTGTACGTGATCGACGTGGGTTTGGAAAGTCCGCTAAACTTCGCGCTGGGCAATTTGCATTTGTCGGCCGATGTGCTGGCCCGCAACACGCCGCTGAATTTGGAGACGGAACTGGTTCGTCTGGGGCCCGAAGAGGAAAGCGCGGTCTCGGCCTGGCTTATTGACGCCGATGGACAGCCGCAAAAGCGAGCCCAAACCACCGCCCGTCCGCTGCCAGATCAATCGGAGGTGATCGATTTCCAAATCGACGGTTTGGACCAGGGAACGCATCAAGGTTATGTGCGGATCGCCGGCGAAGATAGTCTGCCCGCCGACGACGCTCGTTATTTTACTGTCGAAGTTCGGCCGCCATGGAAGGTGCTGGTCGCCGCGCCCAAGCCGGCGCTGCGTCGGGCTATTTTTCTCACCGAGGCTTTGGCGCCGGCTGCGTTCCGCCGCACGGGCCAGGCGCGCTTCGAATGCGACGTGGTTTCATTGGACGATCTGACCACTAAGCCTTTGGACGATTATGCCGCCGTGTGCGTGCTCGATCCGCCGCCATTGGCTGATTCCGTCTGGCAAACGCTGGCTCACTATGTTGACGGGGGAGGAGGGCTGGCAGTTTGGTTGGGGCGCAACTGCGCAGCCCAAAGGACACTCGGTCGATGATTTCAACACGCCGGCGGCGCTTAAAGTGATGCCCGGGCGCTTGGCGCAGCAGTGGCATCGGCAAGATGCGTTCCTGGCGCCGCAGGATTATCAGCATCCGCTGTTGGCAAAGTTTCGCGGCATCGCCGGCAGTGTGCCGTGGGATGCCTTTACCGTCTGGTCGCACTGGAAATTGGCCGATTTGGCCGACGGCGTGAACACCGTCATCCCGTATAGCAATGGGCAACCCGCGCTGCTCGGAGCGCAGCGTCGGCAAAGGGCGCGTGCTCGTGTTCACCACTCCGATTTCCGACGAAGCGACCGATAGCGATCTGTGGAACCTGCTGGCCGTGGGCGCCGAGCCGTGGCCGTTTGTGATGCTTTCCAACGAGATGCTGTTCTACCTGGTCGGCAGCGGCGAGGAGCGGCTGAATTATCTCGCCGGCGAAGCCGTCGTGATTCGCCTGCCGGAGGACGAGCGGCAATTGATCTTTTCGCTGCGCACGCCGGAAGGGGAAGAATATCCGCAGTCGGTCGATCAAAAAACCGGCAACCTGGTGATTACCACGACCGCCACGCCGGGCAACTATCAATTGCGCTCCGGCGGCACGCAGGGGGGCGTGCGCCGCGGCTTCAGCGTGAACGTGCCCGCCGCCGCCACCGACCTAGCGCGGCTGAACCACGATGAATTAGCCACGCTATTCGGCAAAGATCGTTTTCGCCTCTCGCGCAGCAAAGATGAAATCGAGCGCGACGTGAGTCTCGGCCGCACAGGCCACGAGCTGTATCCACTGTTGATCGTGCTGGTGGCGTTGATTTTGGGAGGGGAACATTTGCTGGCCAACAAGTTCTACCGCCGCGATCCGCAGGGAGAACCGCCGCCCCGCACCGACATCGCCGCCCTGGTCGCGGAAACGCAAAAGCCGGAACCCGCGGAGGTCAGTTGATAGTCTAGAAAACACAGATGAACACAGATTAAAGGGATGAACACAGATCGGAAACTCGTGAATTGCCTTCTCAAAATCTGTGTTTATCTGAGTTCATCTGCGTTCATCTGTGTTCTCTTGACTTTCCATCTCTTGCATTGGTTTGGTTAGAATAGTTGCATGTTCTCTCAGTCGGAACTATCCGCGTATCTCGACGAAGCGCTGCCCGCCGAGGCGATGGCGGCAATCGAAACGGCGTTGCGCGGCGATCCACAGTTGACCGCGCAGCTTGTTGAAATCATTGCCCAGCGCGACGCCGGGCAACATTCGCTGGGGGATATTTGGCGGCGCAACCGGCTGAGTTGCCCCACACGCGAACAGCTTGGGAGTTTTGTACTGGGGATTCTTTGCGACGAAGAGTCGAAATTCATTGCCTTCCACGTCGAGACTACCGGCTGCCGCTACTGCCGGGCGAATCTGGAGGATTTGAAGAATCAGCAAGCCGCGGCCGCCGATCGCGGCGCGGCGGAGGGTGCTTCCAGCCGCCGTCAAAAATATTTTCAATCCAGCGCCGGCCATCTTCGGCGCAGCCAGCGGTAAATCTTCCGTCGGAAAGGCCCTCAATAACCTATGTTTGTGCGGGAATTGACGCTGCGCACAGCCCCCTAAACTCAACGTTTTCGCCGGAAATTCTCAGGCTTCATGCTCAGCGTCGCGCCAAGCCCGGCGGCCAACTGACCACCGACCACCGACTACTTCCCATGGCCACGACCACCGAAACATCGTCCGCCACCAACGTCGAACTGCTGACCATCAACACCATCCGCACCCTGTCGATGGATGCGGTGCAAAAGGCCAATAGCGGGCACCCCGGCACGCCGATGGCGCTGGCGCCGGTGGCGTACAGCCTGTGGCACAATGTTCTGCGATACGACCCGGAGAATCCCGATTGGCCGAACCGCGATCGGTTTGTGCTTTCCTGCGGCCACGCCTGCATGCTGTTGTATTCCGTGTTGCACCTGGCGGGCGTGCAGCAGTTGGATCACGAAGGCAATCCCACGGGCGAGTTGGCCGTGACGCTCGATCAGATCAAGCAGTTCCGCCAATTGCACAGCCGCACGCCGGGACATCCGGAGGCAATGGACACCAGCGGCGTCGAAACCACCACGGGCCCGTTGGGTCAGGGTTGCGGCAATAGCGTCGGCATGGCCATCGCCTCCAAGTGGCTGGCCGCGCATTTCAACAAGCCGGGCTACGACTTGTTTGATTTCAACGTGTTCGCGCTGTGCAGCGACGGCGATTTTATGGAAGGCGTCTCGAACGAAGCCGCTTCGCTGGCCGGGCACTTGCAGTTGGATAACCTCTGCTGGATTTACGACAACAACCACATCACCATCGAAGGCGAAACCAACCTGGCCTACAGCGACGACGTGCCGGTGCGCTTCAAGGGGTTGGGATGGAACGTGATCAAGTGCGACGACGCCAACGACACGGTGGAGCTGACCAAGGCCTACAAGAAATTCCTCCGCACCAAGGGAAAGCCGACGATCATCATCGTGCGCAGCCACATCGGCTATGGCGCGCCGCACAAGCAAGACACCGCTGCGGCCCACGGCGAACCTTTGGGGGCCGATGAAGTTGCGCGGCGAAAGAGTTTTACGGCTGGCCGCCGGACGAGCAATTCCTGGTGCCCGAGGAAGCGAGGCAGCATTTTCAGGAAGGCGTGGCCGTTCGCGGGCGCAAATTGCACAAGCGTTGGCAAACGAAGTTCCGCAAATACGCCAAGGAATTTCCAGAACTGGCGCACCAGTGGCAACTGATGGATCGCCGCGAACTACCGCCGGGCTGGGACGCCGACTTGCCGGTGTTCCCCGCCGATGCCAAGGGAATGGCCACACGAGTTTCCGATGGCAAGGCGCTCAATGCCGTCGCTCAGCGCGTGCCCTGGCTGTTGGGCGGATCGGGCGATTTGGCTCCTTCCACCAAAACGCTGCAAACGTTCGAGGGCTCCTCCAGCTTTTCTCCTGAGGATCGACATGGCCGAAATTTTCATTTTGGCATTCGCGAGCACGGCATGGCTGCGGCCGCCAATGGCATGGCGCTGTGCAAGTTGCGCCCTACGCGGCCACGTTCTTTTCGTTCTTCGATTACTTGAAGCCGGCATTTCGATTGAGTTCCATCGGCCATTTGCCGGTGATTTACGTTTTCACTCACGATTCGATCGGCCTGGGGGAAGACGGCCCGACGCATCAGGCGATCGAACACCTGGCCGCCATGCGGGCCGTTCCGCGGATCGTGATGATTCGCCCCGCCGACGCCAACGAAGCCTCCGAAGCCTGGCGGGCGACGATGCCGATCAACGATCGCCCGGTGGCCTTAATTCTTACCCGGCAGAATCTGCCCACGTTGGACCGCAACAAATATGCTTCAGCCACCGGTTTGGCCAAAGGCGCCTACGTGTTGATCGATTCGCTGGCGATGAGGCCGCAAGTGATTCTGATCGGCACCGGCAGTGAAGTTTCGATCTGCGTGGCGGCCCACGAGCAGCTTACGCAGCAAGGCATTGCCGCCCGCGTGGTCAGCATGCCTTCGTGGGAACTGTTCGAGATGCAAGACCAGGCGTACCGCGACAGCGTGCTGCCGACGGATGTGAAAGCCCGCGTGGCTTGCGAGGCGGGAGTGCAGCTCGGTTGGGATCGTTACATCGGCTCTAGCGGCCGCTTCGTGGGGATGAGCACGTTCGGCGCCAGTGCGCCGGCCGCGGCCTGCTACAAGTTTTTCAACATCACGCCGGAGCACGTGGTGCAGGAAGCCAAAGCGGCGCTGGGCAAGTGAAGCCAATTCACAAATCGACTTACGGCCGGCTCGCTACTTCTTGCTTTTCTTCTTGGGTTTCTTGGGCACCTTGGCGCCCTTCTTGCGGGCTTTCGACAATCCGATGGCGATTGCCTGCTTGCGGCTTTTGGCTTTTCGCTTGCCGCCCGGCCCACTGTGTTGCTCGCCGCGTTTGAATTTGTGCACCGCCCGTTTGACGGAGCGGCCCGCTGCTTTGCCGTACTTAGCCATGATTGTTCTCCCTTAGTTCGCACGAACAAGTGAACACTCATCGGGCCAATGGTGCAAGATTTGTACCAATCGTCGCGCATTCCAACTCGCCGCTAGACGTTCGGCGTGAACTGCGAGAGCTCGTAGATGCCAAGTTGCTTCTCGAGGCCGGCCACTTTGTCAACCATCTTCTCGAAACCGTCGTCGCCAAACAATTCGTTCTCCTTCTTTTCGAAATCTTCGCCTAGCGAATCGTATTCGTTTGCCGAAACGATGCCGCGGAACGCAGGAAACAGCACGGTGTCTTCGCGGGCTTCGTGCGGGGCGTACATGCGGTTGAACTCGCGGATGGCCACAGCGACTTTCGCCCGCTCCGCGGGGTCTTTGAGAGCTTGGAGATTAGCCCGCTGCAGGATGACGTCGGTAACCTTGCGCCCCGCCTGGTGCTGATGTTTGAGCGTTTTCACCAAGTCGGTCAGCGTGTTGGCCTTTTCGAATCGCGGGAACAGATAATCTTCTTCCAGCTTCTCGTGATAGTCTTCGACGAAGTGGCGAATGATTCCGGCCGCCTCGGCCAGGATTTCCGGCGCGACATCCTGCCTGGCGTCCCAGCGGCGCAGCATTTCGTCGTAGACCAACATCACTCGCTTGAGCACGCCATGCTCCCGCATTAAATCCTCGGCGGGCGAAACATCTTCTTCGGCGCTTTGCTTAGCGTTATCGTCCGCCCAGGCCGGCGTCGCCACGGCCACTAGCAATCCGCTGCCGGCGATCGCCGACACGCGAAAAAACTCCCGACGACTACTGGCATCAGATGGATGACCTCGCATGTGCACGCTCCTTATGAAACGAACCATCGAGCGCGCGGCAACTTTTTCCAAAACAGCGCGCAAATCCGACATCGCGAAAGACGGCACATTTTATGCGCAAGCTGCGATTAAAAATCGCCTTAAGGCGCGAATTCGTCCCATTCGCCGCGCACCAGCGGCAGCCTCGGGAAGAGAATTTCGCCCATGTCGAGGGCCGTTTGGGTGGAAGCCTTGATTCGCCCGGTTTCGGCGGTTTCGCGCACGCTGCCGTGGCCCAGGACCAGCCGAGTGAATTCCACGCGGCTGAGCGTCAGATAGCTGCGGCCCAGCCTGCCGGGGCGAGCGCGGAAGCCGCGTCGGGTGAAAATCAGCCGCCATTTCGCGCCATCGACCTCCAAGCCCAGCTCGGTTTCGGCCGGCAAATTGGCCGATTTTGCCCGCCCGTCGAGTTCCGGCCCCAGCAGCGTCAAGAACTTCAGCGGATCGACGATCTTGACCATGAACACTTCGTCATGGTCGGCCTCGTGGTTGTGATAATGCCCCCCCGAGGCAGAAACCACTTCATGCAATGGATGGCCGGGCGGGGCGCTCACGATGATATCTTGGCGATCGTGCTCGATGGCGTCGCCACAGGCGCGGGCCAGCAGTTGGTAATCGGCGGTCGGATGCCCGGGCGCCGTGCATAGTTCGACCAGTTGCTCTTGCCGCAGCACGCCGAAGCCGACGATCGGCGCGGTCGTTTCTTCGAGTTCGAGTTTGTCGGGCCCATCGAGCGCCACCAGCAGCGAATCGTACGCTTGCCTTCCCACCAGCCAGCGCCAGTATGCATCGGTGCGCTCAAACGGTCCGTAGGCATGCTGCGCATTTTGCTGATACAAGCGCATGAGCGCGGGCATTTCGACGTGACGCCAGCGGCGGATGCTCAGCGGCCGCGCCAAAGCGCGCTATGTTCGCCGTGCAACCGGCCGAGCACTTCGCGCGCCTTGGCTTGCGAAAAACAATGCCGCCCGCACACGGCCCAGCCGGCGCGGCGGAAAAACTTTGGAATGCGCGTGCGCACCAGGCCCAAGGCCGCCCCCTCGCCGGCGATGCGGCGCTCCCCCTCGTGGAGCAAACGCGTGGCAAAGCCCTGCCCGCGAAATTCCGGCAAAGTGCCCAGTCCGTGGAAGCCGGCCACAGGAAATGTGACGCTGCCGAAATACATGGTGCGGTGCGTCAGGTGCAGATGCGAAAGCACTCGGAAGCCGCGCTTGACCAGCAACCGATCGGTCGGTTCGTAGAAGGGATCCTCCGTCTGCGCCTGGAATTCATCGCGCGAGGGAGCTTGAAACACGGCCAGCAGCATGTGATACACCGCGGCATGATCGCCGCTGCGTCCCCATACCAGGCGGATTTCGTCCGAAGGGGGCGAATCGGCGAAGGCATCTTGTTGCACTGGGCCAACCAGCGCGTCGGCGAGTTTTGGCCGCGGCGGAACGGCCGCTGGATGAAGCGGGCGCGTTTTAGCCGGCGAACCGATCTTTATTTCTCCAGCCGCCAGCCGCCGCCCTTGCAACGATCGCTTGGAGATGCTCTTTGCCGCTGACTTCGCAATACGCAGCCGGCCGGTCGCGGCTTTGGCAGATTTTCCTCTTCGGCCAGCACTAGAGTGACGAGGCTGCTTATGGCCCAGAGATGGGGCGATTCGTTTTCCGCGCGCCGGCCGCCGTGCCACCGCCCTTCGTGCGGCTCCTGCCGCCGCCCTTCCTTGTACAACCCGCGAAGATTCCGGGTTCATAGCGAATCCCTTCTGCTAGTGGAACGATCCATCGCCGGCGATAACTTACACGGCCCGCCAGAAAATTTCCAGGAGCTACCCGAAAAATTTTGTCAAGAGCAGCTCGGGGAAGAGGACGAAGCCGTAGGCGCGCGACGATAAAACCGCTTCTCCATGCAGTTTTTCCGCGAGTTGGCCCGCCTCGGCGGTCCATTGTTGCCGCAGCGGACCGACCGAGGGCTGCAATGACTCGTTGGCCTGGCGAATGGCGCGGCAACGGGTGCGGGCGATTTCCGGCGTTTGCTCCGTGGCGATCCAGCGACGCTTTTCGGCGATCCAGCGCTCGGCATCGCCGGCAGCGGCGGCGTTCGCTTGATTCTGCTCGACGAAGCGCTCCGGATGGAACTCCAATTCGCGGATCCGCTGCCGCAGTTGCAGCAGATCGGCGGAGCGCGCGGGCTCGTGCGAAATCGGCAGATGCAGCGTGCCCGACACGACCATGTATCCTGGGGGCTCCAGACCGAAGAAGTCGGCGATCAAGCGGTCGGTCACCTGATCGTATTTCGCGCCGCCAATGCCGTGCAGGAACAAATCGCCCAACAACAACCGCGCGGCCAGCGTGGTGATCAGCGCCCGCGTGCGAATGCGGATGCCGCGCTCGGCCAGCGCCAACAACTGCTCGACGGCCGTCTGGGCGTCGCCGTCGGGAGAGATCGTGAGCGTAGCCTCGATGTCGGCGTGCGTGGTTAGCAGCAATTCGTCGCCCCGCTGGCGCACAAACAATCGGTGCCGGCGTGAGTCGTCAGTCGACCAAATCCAGAAGGGCGCTTCTAAGGCGTCGCCTTCGGCGGTCAAATCGGGGGCGGGGTGCGCAACGGATCGGGTTTTGTGTTGGCGTCGATATTCCGCCAGCGCCTGGTTGTACACTTCCCACAACCGCGGCAAATGCACCAATAAGTGAGCGATGAACCAGTGCATGGCCGGCAAATCGCACACGCGGCTTTGGGGAATCTCGAGCGTTTGCAAACCCCACTCGGCAGCCTCCAATTGATGCCGCGCCTGCGACAAGCACGCGCCCAAATTGCTGGTGACGCGGGAGCGTGATGCGGCCAGAGGCCAATACTTCGACAAGATGGGATTGGCAACCAGCGGCCGCAATTCATTTTCCACGCGCGCGCCGAACGATGCAAACAAATCGCGATCAACAATTTCCCGCTGTTCAAACGGCGCCGCCCCGGCGGCTCGATCGAAGGGAATCGATTCCACGCGCGGTTCTTGAATCGAACCGCCCGGCACCCGCAGCGCAACGCTTTTCACGGCGTCGCTGTCGATGACCAGATTGACGGCCACGGCGCGATGTTTCTCAGCCAATCGCGCCAGCACAAAATTCTTGTACCACACGCCGGGATGAAACATCTCTGGCTGATGGCCGGCCAGGAACACCGAAGCGGCCTGGGCGGGCATCGTAAAATCGCGATAACTGCGGGTGTATTGCAGTGCTTCCGCCAGGAGTTGTTCGCGTGCCTCGGCCGCCAACTGTGTTAGCCGACGTCCCTGCAGATCGTAGTCGCTGGCCACTATCTGGCGCCCATTGGCGCTGGCCATATCGCCGGCCAGCGGAGGCGGGGGCTCGATCAGCTTCGCGCCGTCTTCCCGCGGCGCAGCCAGCCGCGAGATTTTGCTCGACCAATCGGACCAATGGAATGGCGCGGCGCTTGGATCCACGTCGACTCGTGATGGTTCGTTGCCGTGGGAAGAGACGGTTGAACAGGGTTCGGTGCTAGTTGAGCAGGCAGTCCCGCAGTTCATAGGGGCACATCCCAGATGCTACCAGAAGTTTACTTCGCCCCCGGCCCACAAACAGAGGGTTCGCGAAACTGCCGCGGCGCCCCTGGGTGCAGCGCCGCCACGCTGCGATCCAGCACCTCGCGGTAATAGCGCAGCCGAGTTTCGGCGTTATCCAGCGAACCGCCGAACGATCGGGCTTCTTCCAGATAGATCAGCGGCACGGGAAGCTCGATGATTTTGAGGTTGTGATGGGCCGCCTGCACCCACAACTCCAAGGGCATGGCGTAACCGGCTTCCGTGATCTTCAGTTTCGCCAGTGCACTTGCGCGATATGCTTTGAAGCCGCAAAAGGCGTCGGTCAGTTTCAGCCCGAGCCGGCAATTGATTTCGGCGGTGATTTGTTCGTTGATCTTTCGGCGAGCGGCCGGCGGCGCGCTGTCGCCTGAAAACTTCTTCAGGTAGCGGCTGCCCGACACGATATCGGCTCCCTCGCAGGCCGCTACGAATTCGGGAATCATTCGCGGTTGATGTTGCCCGTCGCAATCGATCGTCACCAGCACCTCATAGCCGTTGCGCAGCGCATATTCAAAGGCGCTTTCTAAGCCGGCGCCGTAGCCGCGGTTGATGGGGTGCCGCACGAGATCGATATCGCTGCGCGACTTCAATAGCTCCGAAGTGCCGTCGACCGATCCGTCGTCGACCACCAGGACGTCGCTGCCAAAGCGCAGCACTTCGTCCAGCACCTGCGTAACGTGCTGCGCTTCGTTGTAAACGGGCAATGCGATAAGAGAGCGAAGCGGCATTTTTCGTGTTCCGGTTTGACAGATACCAAATGGCAGTCGAATTCCCCGCAGGTCCTGTACCGCAAAACTGATGCCACGAATTGGAACATCAAATCCGCCGGGACTTGCAGCGGCAAACGGCTGCCCGCGCGGGAACCCGCGGGGTTTTAGAGGCCTCTTCTCCTCAGCCGCGAGTCCATTTTAGACCAGTGCCAAGGGGAGTCAACGCAGCGGCGGAAGCGATGAAACCGGCACATCCCGCCCATACCGGACAGTTTTAAATCCGGCGGCGCTTTACACCCAACGCAGCGGATCGCGCTCGCGGCGGCTGGGCCAGACGGTGACGCTAGGGAATTGTGCGGCCAACAGTTCCGCCAGGCGTTCGACGCCGAATCGTTCACTGGCAAAATGCCCAGCCAGGATTAAACCTACTCCCGTGGCCTCCGCCTCCAAGAGCGTATGGAAACGCGCCTCACCGGTGACAAAACAATTGCAGCCTGCATTTCGGGCCGCTTCCAAAAATTCGGCGCCGCTGCCGCACGCCACGGCGACTGCGCGCACCGGCATCTCCGCGTTTCCTACCACGTGCACGCCTGGCACATTGAGAAACGCTTTCACTTTCGCCGCAATGCCGGCCAGCGTGGAGCCCATTTGCGGAAAACCGAATCGGCCTGTCCCCAAAGCGGGATCGGCAGCGTCGGGCATAAGCGGCTCGACGTCGATTAGTCCAAGCCCTTCCGCCAAACGTTGATTGATTCCTGAGCCCGCCGAGTCGAATGCCGTATGCGGGCTGTATACCGCGATGCCGGCGGCGATCAGGTCCAAAAGCATCCGCCCTTCCGGCGTGTTGGTCGTAATGCGACGCAACTCGCGGAACGGCAGTGGATGGTGCGCAATGATCAGCTCGGCCTTTTCGGCGACCGCTTCCGCCGCGCTCTCGGGAGTGATGGTCAGGCAGGTCATCACGCGCTGAACGCTGCGCTGGTCGTCCCCCACCAGGAGTCCGACGTTATCCCAATCGGCCGCCAGGCGCGGAGGGGCGAATTCTTCCAAGAATGCGGCGATGTCGGAGACTGTTGTCATGTTCGATTGACGGCTCCACAATTGTACCATTAGAAATCAGCGATCGAGCAGCCAGTTATTTTTGTAGAATCGGCGGCTGCGATTGGCAAAACTTATTCAGGAAATCCACGTGCTGCAACTGAAAATCGGCGTCCACCTGCCAAGCTTGCGTGCTGGGTTGCGGGATGCGTTGCCGCTGGCGGCGAAGCTGGGAGCCGATGCCGTGGAGATCGACGCCCATTTGAATCTGCGCCCAGGGGAATTATCGCAAACGGCGCTGCGGCAGTTGCGAAAGACACTCGACGATTTCCGGCTGCGCATGTGCGCCATCTCGTTCCGCACGCGCCGCGGCTTCGGTGATTTAGAGCAGTTGGACGCCCGTGTGCTCAGAACCAAGGAAGTGATGCGGATGGCGCACGCCTTGGGCACTGCGATCGTCGTCGTTCACTTAGGATCCATCCCGCCGAAGCCGGAAGGGCCGCAGTGGAATTTGCTTGTGGAGGTGCTGGCCGATTTGGGTCGCCACGGCCAGCACGTGGGCGCCATGTTGGCGGCGAGACTGTCGCAACCAGCGGCTCGGACCTGGCCCGGCTGATCGCCGCCCTGCCGGACGGATCGCTCGGCGTCGATTTCGATCCCGGCCAATTGGTAGTCAGTGGAGCTGATCCGCAGGAGGACGCCGAGTTGCTCGGGCCGCACATTTTGCACGTTCATGCGACCGACGCGGTGCGCGATTTGGGCCGCGGCCGAAACGTCGAGGTGCCGCTGGGCCGCGGATCGGTCGATTGGCCGGCGCTGTTGGGCACGTTGGAACAGCGAGGCTATCGCGGCTACTTCACCATCCAGCGCGATTCGGCGAATCCCGAGATGGAAATCGGCCAGGCCGTACAATACTTGCGATCTTTGTAAGTTATACTGACGGCTCTCATCGTTCATGGAAGCAACACCATGCGTTTGCTCGTGGCCTGCCCTCAGTGCAACCGTCAGTACGACGCATCCCGGCTTTCGATCGGCCAGCGATTTCGCTGCCACTGCGGTTCGGTGCTCACGGTGCAACAGCCACGGGGTCACGATGCGGCCGTCGTCTGTTGCTCGCATTGCGGCGCGCCGCGTAGCGAAGGATCGCTGAAGTGCGAGTACTGCGGCGCGGATTTCACGCTGCACGAACGCGATTTGGATACCGTTTGTCCGCACTGTCTGACACGAGTAAGCAATCACGCCCGATTCTGTCATTTCTGCGGCAAGCCGATTCATCCGGAAATGGTGGCGGGCATCAAATCGACGCTCGTGTGTCCGGAGTGCGGCGAAGGGCACATGCTCGTGAGCCGTGCTTGGGGCGATGTTTCGGCGTTGGAATGCGGCCGCTGCGCCGGCTTGTGGCTAAGCGACGTCTCGTTTGAGCGTCTGACCGAACAAGCGGCGGAGGAAGGGATGCACATCGAAAGCCGCGAAAGAATGCCGCAGGCGCGCTTGCCGGAAACCGATGTCCCGCCCTCGGACGCTCATTCGCGCTATCGCCCCTGTCCCGTGTGCGGCGATCTAATGGTCCGCCAGCATTTCGGCCGGCAAAGCGGCGTGATTATCGACGTGTGCAAGCATCACGGCGCCTGGTTCGACGCCGACGAATTGCCGCGAATCCTCGATTGGATTCGCTCCGGCGGCCTGGCCCGGGCCAATGAAGAAGAAGTTCGGCGCCAGCGCCAGGAAGAACGAGCACGGCCTTCCCCGCCGGCCACGCTGATGACCCGCGATGTCAATGAACCATATTTTCAGACCGGCGGGATTTCGCTAATGGCTGCCGCGATTACGGATTTGCTACGGCTGTTTTTCCGCTAAGAATTCTGGAAGATGCAAAGCCGGCTGCAGATTAGATCATTGTGCACGGCTGCGCCAGCGCCTGATTGATGACCGCTTGAATATTCGCGGTGTTGGGTCTCAGGAACCGGGCCTTCAGCCAGTCGACTACGGTAATGTGCAGGCCCAAACCGACAATGGTGTCGCCGATTTGGCCGCCGGCGCTGATCGTGTCGCTGCCGATGGCGACGATTTTATCGACGCCCGGACTCGTGGCAAAAGGATCGCCGACGAACAAGCCCTGATCGCCGTAGATTTTGTCGCCGGCGACGGCATGCTTCACTCGTGGGTGGCGGTTGTTGAACTCGTGGTCGCCAAAGAGGAAATCGTTGCCGCTGCGGCCGTAGATAAAGTCGATGCCGTCGCCGCCGAAAATCACGTCCGTGGCGCTGCCGCCCACCAGCGTGTCGGCGCCGTCGCCGCCGTCGATGAGCGAGGAAACCGCCGTATCGTTCTCCAAGTAATCGGCGCCGGCGTTGCCGAACATCTGCAGGCACTCGACATTCTGTATCTGGAAAGGCAATCCGGAACCGAACACGCCGACTTTCATCGTGTCGTTGCCGGCGGTGCCGTTTAAGCGCAGCGTATCCATGCCGCCGACGGGCTGACTGCCGCCATCGAACTTGACCGTCAGCACGGGGCTCGCCGGGTAGGCGGAGAAATTGACGATCAGCTTGTCGTTGCCCGCGCCGCTGTCCACTTCAAGCGTTTCCACGGTGCCGAACGTGATCGGATTGGGCAGGCCGCTGCGGGTAAGCGTGGTGTCGGTCAGCGTGTAAGTGTTGCTGGCCGCTTGACCGCCATCGTTGAAGAACACTGTGTCTCCCGGCGGGGATGCCGCATGAGCGCCGCCGCTGATCGTGAGATTGCCTTGGATATCGTCCAGCTTGTTGGCAGCGTTGCCGACGTTGAAAGTGTCGTTGTCGGCGTCCCCAAACGCCTGCACCGTGCTGCCGGTGGCCACGCTGCGGATATTCAGCGTGTCGTCGTCGGCATCGCCATGCAAAATAACGCTGCTGCCCGTGGCGTTGGAGATTAGCGTGATAATGTCGTTGCCAGCCCCGGCGTTGACTGTGGTCGCTACGCCGCTGGCGGTGCCGGTGATGTCGATCGTGTCGCCGGCCGTGCCTGCATCGAGATTCACCGTCTCCACGGTGTCGAAGTTGATCGTGGCTAGTCCCGTGCGCGTGAAACTGGCGGCATTGAGCGTGTAGATCTGGGCGCTGGCTTTGGCGCTGTCGTCGAAGTGTAGCGTGTCGGCAGTGGTGTGCGCCTGGCCATGGATGGTCAAGGTGCCCAAGATGCCGTCCAGCACGCCGGCATTGCCCACCGTGATCAGGTCGTCCCCGGCCCCGGCGTTGACCGTGGTTGTGACGCCACTTGCCGTGCCGGTGATATTGATCGTGTCACCGGCCGTGCCGGCATCGAGGTTCACCGTCTCGACGGTATCGAAGTTGATCGTGGCAGTGCCGCTGCGCGTGAAGCTGGCAGCATTGAGCGTGTAGGTTTTGGCGCTGGCCTGGGCGCTGTCGTCGAAGTGCAACGTGTCGGCGGTGGTGTGGACCTGGCCATGAATCGTCAAGGTGCCCAAGATCCCATCCAGCACCCCAGCATTCCCCACGGTGATCAGGTCGTCCCCGGCGCCGGCGTTGACTGTGGTCGCCACGCCGCTGGCGGTGCCGGTGATGTCGATCGTGTCACCGGCCGTGCCGGCATCGAGGTTCACCGTCTCGACGGTGTCGAAGTTGATCGTGGCAGTGCCGCTGCGCGTGAAGCTGGCAGCATTGAGCGTGTAGGTTTTGGCGCTGGCCTGGGCGCTGTCGTCGAAGTGCAACGTGTCGGCGGTGGTATGGGCCTGGCCATGAATCGTGAGCGTGCCCAAGATGCCGTCCAGCACGCCGGCATTGCCCACGGTGATCAGGTCGTCCCCGGCGCCGGCGTTGACCGTGGTCGCCACACCGCTTGCCGTGCCGGTGATATTGATCGTGTCACCGGCCGTGCCTGCATCGAGGTTCACCGTCTCGACGGTATCGAAGTTGATCGTGGCAGTGCCAGTGCGGGTGAAGCTGGCGGCATTGAGCGTGTAGGTTTTGGCGCTGGCCTGGGCGCTGTCGTCGAAGTGCAACGTGTCGGCCGTGGTGTGGGCCTGACCATGAATCGTGAGCGCGCCGAACACTCCATCCAACACCCCGGCATTGCCCACGGTGATCAGGTCGTCTCCAGCCCCGGCGTTGACTGTGGTCGCCACGCCGCTGGCGGTGCCGGTGATGTTGATCGTGTCACCGGCCGTGCCGGCATCCAGGTTCACCGTCTCCACAGTGTCGAAGTTGATCGTGGCTAGTCCCGTGCGCGTGAAGCTGGCGGCGTTGAGCGTGTAGGTCTTGGCGCTGGCCTCGGCGCTATCGTCGATGTGCAACGTGTCGGCGGTGGTGTGTGCCTGGCCGTGAATCGTGAGCGTGCCCAAGATGCCATCCAGCACCCCGGCATTGCCCACAGTGATAATGTCGTCGCCAGCCCCCGCGTTGACGGTGGTCGCGACGCCAGTGGCCGTGCCGGTGATGTCGATCGTGTCCCCGGCCGTGCCGGCATCGAGGTTCACCGTTTCCACAGTGTCGAAGTTGATTGTGGCAGTGCCTGTGCGAGTGAAGCTGGCGGCGTTGAGCGTATAGGTTTGAGCACTGGCTTTGGCGCTATCGTCCAGGTGGAGCGTATCGGCGGTGGTGTGGGCCTGGCCATGAATCGTGAGCGTGCCCAAGATGCCGTCCAGCACGCCGGCATTGCCCACGGTGATCAGGTCGTCTCCAGCGCCGGCGTTGACGGTGGTCGTGACACCGCTTGCCGTGCCGGTGATGTCGATCGTGTCGCCGGCCGTGCCTGCATCGAGATTCACCGTCTCGACGGTGTCGAAGTTGATTGTGGCTAGTCCCGTGCGAGTGAAGCTGGCGGCGTTGAGCGTGTAGGTCTGGCTCGAAGCCTGGGCGCTGTCGTCCAGATGCAACGTGTCGGCGGTGGTGTGTGCCTGGCCGTGAATCGTGAGCGTGCCCAAGATGCCGTCCAGCACCCCAGCATTCCCTACGGTGATCAGGTCGTCCCCGGCCCCGGCATTGACGGTGGTCGCCACACCGCTTGCCGTGCCGGTGATGTCGATCGTGTCGTCGGCCGTACCGGCATCCAGGTTCACCGTCTCGACGGTATCGAAGTTGATCGTGGCTAGTCCCGTGCGCGTGAAGCTGGCGGCGTTGAGCGTGTAGGTCTTGGCGCTGGCCTGGGCGCTGTCGTCGAAGTGCAACGTGTCGGCGGTGGTGTGGGCCTGGCCGTGAATCGTCAAGGTGCCCAGCACTCCGTCGAGCACACCGGCATTGCCGACTGTTATGTTGTCGTCCCCGGCCCCTGCGTTGACGGTGGTCGTGACACCGCTGGCGGTGCCGGTGATGTCGATCGTGTCGCCGGCGGTGCCGGCATCGAGATTCACCGTCTCCACGGTGTCGAAGTTGATTGTGGCCAGCCCCGTGCGCGTGAAGCTGGCGGCATTGAGCGTGTAGGTCTTGGCGCTAGCCTGGGCGCTGTCGTCCAGATGCAACGTGTCGGCGGTGGTGTGGGCCTGGCCGTGAATCGTCAAGGTGCCAAGCACTCCATCGAGCACACCGGCATTGCCCACCGTGATCAGGTCGTCCCCGGCCCCCGCGTTGACCGTGGTTGTGACGCCCGTGGCCGTGCCGGTGATGTCGATCGTGTCCCCTGCCGTGCCGGCATCGAGGTTCACCGTCTCGACGGTGTCGAAGTTGATCGTGGCTAGCCCCGTGCGCGTGAAACTGGCGGCGTTGAGCGTGTAGGTCTGGCTCGAAGCCTTGGCGCTATCGTCGAAGTGCAACGTATCGGCGGTGGTGTGGGCCTGGCCATGAATCGTGAGCGTGCCCAAGATGCCGTCCAGCACGCCGGCATTGCCCACGGTGATCAGGTCGTCTCCAGCGCCGGCGTTGACGGTGGTCGTGACACCGCTTGCCGTGCCGGTGATGTCGATCGTGTCGCCGGCCGTGCCTGCATCGAGATTCACCGTCTCGACGGTGTCGAAGTTGATTGTGGCTAGTCCCGTGCGAGTGAAGCTGGCGGCGTTGAGCGTGTAGGTCTGGCTCGAAGCCTGGGCGCTGTCGTCCAGATGCAACGTGTCGGCGGTGGTGTGGGCCTGGCCGTGAATCGTCAAGGTGCCCAGCACTCCGTCGAGCACACCGGCATTGCCGACTGTTATGTTGTCGTCCCCGGCGCCGGCGTTGACGGTGGTCGCCACACCGCTTGCCGTGCCGGTGATGTCGATCGTGTCGGACCCACTACCGGCGTCCAAATTCACCGCCTCCACAGTGTCGAAGTTGATCGTAGCCAGCCCCGTACGAGTGAAGCTGGCGGCGTTGAGCGTGTAGGTTTTGGCGCTGGCCTGGGCGCTGTCGTCGAAGTGCAACGTGTCGGCAGTGGTGTGCGCCTGGCCATGGATGGTCAAGGTGCCCAAGATGCCGTCCAGCACCCCAGCATTCCCTACGGTGATCAGGTCGTCTCCAGCGCCGGCGTTGACGGTGGTCGTGACACCGCTTGCCGTGCCGGTGATGTCGATCGTGTCGCCGGCGGTGCCGGCATCGAGATTCACCGTCTCGACGGTGTCGAAGTTGATTGTGGCCAGCCCCGTGCGCGTGAAGCTGGCGGCGTTGAGCGTGTAGGTCTGGCTCGAAGCCTGGGCGCTGTCGTCCAGATGCAACGTGTCGGCGGTGGTGTGGGCCTGGCCATGAATCGTGAGCGTGCCCAAGATGCCGTCCAGCACGCCGGCATTGCCCACGGTGATCAGGTCGTCTCCAGCGCCGGTGTTGACCGTGGTCGCTACGCTAGCGTCGGTGGAAATGACATTGATGGTGTCGTCGCCCGCTGTGCCATCGACCACGAGATTGTCGATAGCGCTCGTTGTGAGGCCGGCTTCTCCGCCGGAACGTGTTACTTGCAAGCCGTCCACGGTGATCGTCTCACCGCCAAGCGATGCGGTGGTGTATGTCAGCGTATCACCGCTGCCGGTGCCGCTGACATTCAAGGCCTCGATGCCAGAGTAGTCAATCGTCGGTTCGCCGGCGTCGCGCGTAATCTGCGTATCGCTGACGCCAATTTGCTCGGAGCCGGCGGCAGTCGTCGAACTATCAAGTTCATCCGACCCACTACCACCGCTGTCGGTCACGCTCACCGTGGCCGCCCCCAAGAAACTGTTTTGATCAAGAATGTACTGATCGTTTCCATCTCCGGCGTCGAGGGAAACCGACATCAGCGCCGAATAATCGGCTTGAGTGATGGCGGTCAGATCGATGATGTTGTCAAAATTGCCGCTGGCCGTGAGAATGATGTCGGTTACCGACGAGGTTGCCACCGGGCCGGCGATGGGGCTGCCGTTGATCGCCACATTGCCGGAATCCGTGCCGATTGCAACGTTGTCAGCCGCATCGATCGTAATCGTCAATACTCCCAACGAGAACGTGGGAGTGATGGTCAGCACGCGCCGGGCTTCAAGGTTTTCGAAGGCGAAGGCTCGCCGCGACCGGGCGCGAAGCGATCGCTCCATCCGTTGCGCGGCACGGGGCCGAAAACACACTGCGCCCACCGAGTCCAAATCGACATGCCGCGCCTTCTCCACTGCCCACCGGCGGATAGGATGCCCGTGGGTTCGCGTGAACTCCGGCGCTGCCGCTGTGGCGCCCCTAAACGCCGGGGAGTGTGACTCAGGCTTCCTCCCTGGTCGCCACCCCAGCCCTCAGCACCGGCGGCACTTCGCCGCGCGACGCTAAATTCCCGTGGTGTCAATCTTTAGGTGGGTTAGGAAACCTAACCCGTTGAGCCTAATTCACGCGGTACAGGAATGCAAGAGATTGGCGCGTTTCGCACTTCGCCTGCCGCATTTTGCCGGTCGCCGCGTCGAGCAAAACCCTACAAACGGGGCGGAAACCGGATCGCTAGCTGCCAAGATGCAGTTAGCCGGGCGTCGGAACGCGGTCCACCATCGCCGGCTCTTCCCGCAGTGCATCCAGCTTGCCCGCCATTAAATTGGCCACCGGTTTGGTGAGCGGATGGCGATCGCAAGCGATGCGGATGATCGAGGTGATCGGCACGGCGAGAAACGCTCCCACAAAGCCCCACAGCATGCCCCAAAAAATCAACGAGATCAGAATGACCACCGGATGCAACTTCATCGAGTCGCCCATCACCAACGGCTGAACGAAGGTGCCGATCACGAACTGAATCGCCGCGGGAATGCCAATGGCCATGATCGCCCACGGCCAGGTGAAATTCGGCGTCAGCAGAATGATGGGTATGGGCAGTACCGCGGAAATAAACGAGCCAACATTGGGAATGAAATTCAAAAGGAAGGTCAGCAATCCAAACAAAAGCGCCGCTTGCACGCCGAAAACTGCCAGCAAAGCTCCTACGAGCCCCCCGTGACGGCCGAAAGCGCGGTCATGGTGACCAGGTATTTGCGGATTTGCGCTTCCATCTCGCCCCAAGCGCCGCCGATGGGACGTTCGCGCTTCACGCTGCTTAGGAGCAAAAAAAATAGGAAGATCAACACCACGAGACTTTGCTTCACAATGCCCAAGACGGCATTGGTGGTTCCCAGTAGAAAGGTTTGCACCGCGCTTTCCGGGATCAACGAGAACGGATTCGGCTTGCCGGCGGCAATACCGTTGGGCTTATTGGGAGCAGTTTGGTTGAGCGGCCCTTCATCGGCGCGGCGCAGCGCCTTTGGGCGATTCAACTGGCGCGGGCGGCGTACCGCCCTCGACATCCACCGGTGCCGCCTGCTTCAGCCCTATCCATTGCAAGGGAATCCACTGGGTGGCATCGTTGAACAAATCGGCCAGTTTTTTTTCGTACTGACTTGCGTTGTTATAGACTTGCACGACCGCGGAGGAAGTTACTCCTCCGGCGGCGACCAACACCAATAGCGCCAACAGCAACGCCACGCAGACGGCAAGCGTCCGCGGCAATCGCACTCGCACTTCCAATGAATCCACCAGGGGCATTAAGGCGAACGCCAGAAACGCCGCCACGACAAACGGAATCATTACCGGCTGCAACCACCATAACGCAAAGGCGATGGCCACCACGGTGAGCACCGCCAAGCACACGGTCTGCACGTGCAGCTCGGCCCGAATCGGCGGTTCCACGGGGACTGGCATACTTAAGCGCGGCAGGAACGAAAAACAAACCACCGGCGATGGGACAGCATCGATCTGATGCCGTCGAAAACTCCGAGAAGAGTGTACCGCGAACCTAAAGCAACGACTAGCTAGAGTAGCGCGACCTGCCGATCAAAACCAGATGCCGGCTACTGCGCCGGAACAGCGTTCCCGGGCGATTTCGGAGGTGCCGCGGGAGGCGCGGCGGCGCCCGACGGGGTTCTCAGCTTCGGTATCGGTGGAGCATAGATCAACGGCGCCTCGTGCTGGGCCTCGTGCAGACACTGGATCAGGCCGTCATCGGTGTACAACACCAGCCGATCGGTTTGATCGTTGGCCAGCGACTTCAATTCGCGCGGAATCTGCATCGCGTCGAGTCGCGCGCCGGTCTTGGCGTCGTTAATCACCAGCCAGCCGTATCGATCAATACTGTAAACCCGATCCGGAGTGGCGGACACAAAGCGTGCCGGGTCGGGCGCGAACCATTGCTGCTGACCGGTATCAGGCCGAAGCGAAAACATTCCGCCGTCCATGGGCAAGATGTAGACCGCGGCGCCGTTGGTGATCGGCCTGCGTCGAATGGGAGAGCCGGCGGCGAATTCCCACGCATCGCGGCCGCGCAGTGCATCGTAGGCGAACACAAATCCCGACTCCGTCCCCACGTACAAATAAGGCGGGAACACCTCCACGCCGGTGCTGGTGCCCCCCGGCACACGCACGCTGAAATCGATTCCGGTCTCCGCGAATTGATGCCCACGCAATCGGCTGGTATCGGTGGCCCAGACAAAAGTTTCGCCGTAGGCCACCGGATATCCGATCACTCTTCCGCCAGAGGCCATGTATTGCGGGTACAGAACTTTTTCAGCGGGAATATTCAGCGGATAGACTTCAATGGGACCCAGCACCAAGGGCACCGCGACGCGATCTTCACTCAACACCGCGCAGGCGCTCCGGCACGCCGGTCAGTTCGCGTCGAAACACGAGTGCCCCCGACGCTCGATCAAGAACGGCAAGCGTGGCGCCATTCACGACGGCAACTTGCTTAGCGTTGGCGCCGGCGGCCAAGGTCAAAAATCGCCGATCGCCCGCTTGATACGACCATTGGATCAGCCCGCTTTCTGCATCGATCACGTGGAGCATCGCATCTTCGGTGACGACCAGCAGCAAGCCCGATTGCTGCATGATGGACGAGATCTTCGACCGCGAACGATCCAGCGGAACCTGCGTGAACCAGGCCCGCTTCAGGCCGTGCTGTTCGGCCTGCCAGCGCGGAATCAGGGGAACGCTGTACCATTGAGCCGGGGCCGCCGCGGCGCCGAAGATTTGCAGCATGCCGGCAAGCGCAAAAATCGCTAAAGCGCGCATGAGATTGCTCGAATCGGAGGATGAAACACCCGCCAGTCCCGGCGAGGGTGCTTCAATGATACCCAGAGCGTTGTAGCGGTAACAACATTCCAGACCATCGTTTTGTGGACGATTTTGGCGGCTAGACCAACCCGGCGGCACTTCCTAAGCTTGGGACAGCATGCCCTTTGCGTGAGTGTATTGACTGCCGTGTGGCGACTTACACCGTAACGTCTCGATCCAACATGACGCTGCCTGCGGACATTTCTGTGCAGGTTCCGTTGCAGGAAATCCTGGGCTATTTGAATTTTTCGTCCGGTGCGACGGACCCAAAATTCCTGCGTAACCTGGTCGAATTCTGGCAGGCGCTGGAGTCGGCCGACATTCCGCCGGACCAGGTGTGGCGCGTGGCGCATCAGACTCTCGCCGAAAAGCTTGAAACGCTGTCTCGTGATAGCCCCACATTTCGCGACGCGGCGCAGGCTCGAGCGGTCGTACGCCTCGTGTTCGACGAATTATTGCCGGCCTACCGCAATCATCACGGCGATTTGTTGTTTCATCAAACCGACTCCGCGCTGTGGCGACCGTTGCTGATCGGACGCGTGTTCGAAGCCGTGCTGGCCGAAGGCGCACCGTGGAATGAAACGCCGAGGATCGTCCGTGGCGCGCTGGTGCGATTGAACGACTATCTGGGCTATCGGCCGGTCGCAGTGCTGGAAACGCACAAGCACGAACCGTATCCGCACGAGCGAGTGCGCCCCGTTCCCCTTTATATCGCCGGCGCCGGCGTGGCGGCGGGAAAGTACCACGATCTGATCGAGCAAACGCTGGAGATTCTCCGCGCCACCGATGCCGACCTGCTGACGGCCGCCTGGTTCGATCCTGATCTGCTCGAAGAATTGGCGTTCGATCCCCGCGCCTACGATTTCAACCATCCGGTCAATCGCCGTCCGAACTATCATTTCGGCCAATGGGATCCGCACCACATCGACAATCAAGGCCGGTATCGTCGCTTCGTCATTCAGCAATGCACGCTGGACGCGGTGCTGGCCCGGATGGAAAAAAGTTCCAGCCTGCCCCACGATCAATTGTTGTTCGAGGCCGGCGCCGTATTGGCCGGCACGATCCTGATGGCCTCAGGCACGACCGGCAGCGGTCCCGACACGCACGATTCATCGGTATCGCTGGCCACGCTATTGCCGCACATTGCCGGCTATCGCGATCAATTTTACGATCGTCTGATCGCCAGGCTCTCCGGCGAGCATCGGCAACGCTTGCATGCCGAGGCGGACGCCGGGCGGCAGCCATTTGCCAGCGCACGGCAACATTTGAACGGGCAACTATCGCGCTTGCGTGCATTGCAACTGCAGCATGTGGAATTGGCGCTATTGTTCGCCCGATTGGGATTCAGCGACGCCGCCGAGCGCCAGGCGCAAATTGTGCCCGCCGCGTCGGCGCGGATGATCTGTCAAATGCAATGCCTGCTCACGTCGGGCCATCACGCTGCGGACTGCGGCCGGCTGGCCGACGGGTTGGCGGCGCTGGCGCAAGTCGAAGACTTGCTGCGCCGGGCCATCGATTGCGGCGCCGTCATCGATCCGTGGAATATCCTCGGCTTCGGCGGGCAGTTCAGTTTGTTCCCGGCGGTGGAGAACAGCATTCCCGACCCCCGCGTGGACGAATTGCTCGACCTCATCGATCAAATCTTCGCGCTATACTCCCGATTGTGGCACGAAGCGGCGACGGCCGACGACAAGCCGCTTTTGGATCAACTGCCCGGCGCATTCCGCAAGCTGGCCTTATGGTGGGACAAATTCGCCACCACCACGGTCGAAGGCATTGCGCACATTTCCGGCGCCGATGCTCACGTGGCGGCCGGCCGAGTCGCCAACGCCCTGGCTGCCTGGCAGAAGGCGGGCGAGGCCGCCGGAAAGTTATCGTTCTGGAAATCGCACGCCGATAAATTCGAATCGCCGCACGCCTACAGCCGCGTCGTCGAAGTCTTGCTGGACAAGCCCGATCTTCAGGCCGCCATGGCGCTGTTGATGCACTGGCTCAGTCAGGCAGAAACGATCGGCCTGGACGAGGCGCGGCAAAGCTTCTACATGCTGGCGATGCGCTGGTTGCAGACGGCACTGGGCGAGATCAGGCAAGCTTCCCCCGCCGCCGATCCGGCGCTGGTGCTCAAGTTTTTCGACTATCTGGAAGCCAACGCCGATGTATTTTGGGAAGTGCCCCAGTGGCAGGCAGGCGAATTCGCCGGCGGCAACGATCGCGCGCCCCCGCCCGACGCGATGTCCGTCGGCGACCCCGCCGCCGATGATCTCGAAGCAGACGATGACGACGACGAAGGACTGTTCGGCGCCGCCTACGAAAACATGGTTTACCGAGACAGCACCGCCGACGGCACGGATGCCGACATGCTGGAAGGCCCCGGCTACGGCGCGCCGAGCAACGACGAGTTGGATCGCGCCCAGCGGCGCCTTTCCGGACGGCTGGCGTTTCTGATGATGCTGGCCAACATGTGGAAATCCATCGCACTGGCTCGCAGCAAGAATTGGGAATCGCCAGCGATCCAAATTCCCTGCCCATGGCTGGCGCGGGCGGATGAAAATCGTAGGCGGCTGCTGGAATTGGCCGCCGCTATTCAGCGGCATCCCGTCAAGGCAACCTCGGCCAGTTACGAATCGCTGTTGGAATACGACCGCCTGCGAATCACGCGAGAAGCGCTATTGGAAAAAGCGATCGCCACGATCGTCAGTACCGCCGAGGCCGAATCATTGCTCAACGCCCTGCAAACGAAAGACGGCAAGGAGGCGACGCCACAGAAGGCGCTTTGCGCGCGCCTGCTGGCCGGCGATGCGGGTGCCGTTCGTTCGCAATGGCCCGGATTTCTGGCCAGCGTGGCCCAGCAGCCCCTTTTGTACGTACCGCTGGCGCACGGGGGAGATGCCGCCAAAATCGCCGCCGCCCGCAGCGTGCAGCAATCGTTCCGCGAGCTGCTCGCCCGATTGCCGCGCCTGGGATTATTGCGCGAGACCTGCCAGCTTTTACGCGCGGCGCGAGCGATGGAAAGAAATCATCCGCAAGGCGCAGGCGCCGTCACGGAGTTCGATCGCTTGTTCGAAATCGGCTACAAGTCGATCGTCGAAGCCCTGGTGGAAACGTCGCTCTGCTCGAGCCATTGCAATCACGGTGAGAATCCTTCGTCGCCCGCGCCGTCTCGGCCCACTCCGCCCGCCGGCGATGCCGAACCCATGGCCGACGCCCAATTGATCGATTGCCTGCAGCAAGTGACCGAATCGCTGCTGTCCGATTGGCTTTCGCACAGCAACACGCTGCGGATCTCCGTGTTGGAACGGATCAACACGCCTAAGGCCTGGCAGGAACTGGTCAAGTTCATCGAGCGCTACGGGCACGATTTGTTCACGCAACAATTCTTCCACTTGGGAAACCTGCGCGCCATCCTGCATCAAGGCGTCGACAATTGGCTCGAGCGATTGTCGGAAGACGAAGAGGCGGCCGAGCAGTTTCGCGTAATCCGAGAGCTCGATAACGGATTGTCGCGCAGCGAAGCGAAGAAACATCTCTCGCTGATCATCGAATCCGTCGTGGAAAGCTACGGTGAGTACCGCGACTACAACGCCACCACCACGCAATCCGATCGCGGCGAAATGTTGTATACGCTCTTGGATTTCTTGCGCGTGAAGGTGGGCTACGAGCGGGTGCATTGGAATTTGCGGCCGGCGATCATGGCCCACGAAGTGCTGGTTCGCCGCGGCTGCCACGGCGCCGCCGAAATCTGGCGGCGCGCCATGGCCCAGCGCACCGCCGACGCGGCCGATCAACAATTGGCGCGGCTGGCGGAATTGCAAGCCAAATACGGCATGCGGTTGCCGACCATCGCCGATCGCCTCTCAGAGCGTTTCGTGCGGCCGCTGGTCATCGATCGAGTGCGGGCGCTGGTGGCCCCTTCGGCCGACGAAGCCCGGCGCGATCTGCGCCCAACGCCTTCGCGCTGCTGGAGCAGGAAGCCGGCGAATTGGCCGAAGAGCCCTGCGGCGCGGGCCTCGATCTGCCCGACTGGCTGGAATTGCTGGAAGACGAAGTGGAAAAGGTGACCGACTCCGCGCGCGGATGGGATGTGTCCACCGCAAACGACGCGCTGCGAGATTTGCCGTGGCTCGCGTTGGACTGGGACGAAATTCAATCGCAGCTTACCGATTGGGACCTGCCGCCGGAGGGTAAATGATTCGGACGTTGGGGCAGATTTTGGCCGCAGCTTGCAGATCTTACGGGCCTGTGGCATATTACGCGGTGATGAACTGCTGTACATGAAAGTTGCAGCGGCGGATGTTGGATGTGTCCTGATCAGGATTCGAGCAAGCGAGTGCTCTTATGGATGGATTGCTGTTGTTTGGCGCGTTTGTGGTGGGTGGAACGGCGGGTGCTTTTGCCATCTGGTCGTTGATGCGGACGAAAACCGCGGTGCTCGACGCCGCATTGCAGCAAGAACGCCAGCAGGACCAAAAACTTAAAGATGCTTTCAGATCCCTCGCGGCCGAGGCGCTGAGCACCAACAACCAATCGTTTCTCGATCTGGCGAAAACCGCCTTCAAGGCGGAGCAGGAAACCGCCAAGGGCAGCTTCGGCGAACTTGTCACGCCCGTCAAAGCGGCGCTCACCAGCGTCGAAAAGAAAATCCAGGATTTGGAAGTCGCGCGCGAAGGCGCCTACACCGGCCTGCTTACGGAAGTGAAAACGCTGCAGGAATCGGAGCGCCTCCTGCGAACCGAAACCGCCAACTTGGTCAGCGCGCTGCGGTCGCCCACCGTCCGAGGCCGCTGGGGCGAGATGCAGCTTCGGCGCGTGGTGGAAATCGCCGGCATGCTCGATCATTGCGATTTCTTCGAGCAAGTCAGCACCGAAACCGAAAACGGCCGCGTGCAGCCCGACATGGTGGTTTGTCTGCCGGGCAATCGCAGAATCGTGGTGGATGCCAAGGTGCCGCTGTCGGCGTTTTTGCAAGCGATCGATGCGCCAGACGACGAAGCTCGCCGCGCGCGCATGAAGGATCATGCCCGGTTGCTCATGGACCACGTGAAACGATTGGAGGGGAAGGAGTATTGGAATCAGTTCGAACAATCGCCGGATTTCGTCGTGATGTTTTTGCCCGGCGAAGCGTTTTTCAGTGCCGCCCAGGAACAAGAGCCGCAACTGATTGAAATGGGATGGGAGCATCGAGTGGTCATCGCCACACCTTCCACCCTGATCACCTTGCTGCGAACTGTGGCGCTCGGTTGGCGGCAGGAGAAGCTGGCGCAAAACGCGCAAGAAATCAGCGAGCTGGGCAAACAGCTTTACGATCGGCTGTTCAACTTGACCGATCACATTCGCCGCTTGGGAAAGAGTCTGCAAACGTCGGTGAAGACTTATAACGAAGCAGTCGGCACGCTTGAATCCAGAGTCCTGGTGAGCGCCAGAAAGTTCCGAGAGCTCGGGGCGGCGTCCGGCGACGATCTCGATCAGGTCGAGCCGTTGGAAATCATGGCCCGCGAATTTCAGCGGCTGGATTATGCTCCGGCTGCCGTGGACGACGCGGAAACGGCCGTGCCAAGCCGCCCTTGACCGGCGGCGGCGCGATCTTTACCCTCTCGCGGTTTGTCGCCGGGCACGGATGCACCGGCAGCAATGCTAGCACGCCGCGCATCGGCGGCTGATTATCTAAGCACACCGTCCCCGGATGAAAGGATTCGTCCATGGATCGCCCCAATAATGCGTCGAACGGTTCCAACACTCCTTCCAGTTCCACCCAGTCGCCCGGTGTTCCGCTATTAGATGTGAAGCGGCAGTACGAGCCGCTGCGCGAAAAGCTGATCGCCGCCGTCACGAAGGTATGCGATTCGGGCCGCTATGCTTTGGGTCCTGAATGCGAAGAACTAGAGCGCGCCGTGGCGCACTACACCGGCGCGCGGCACGCCATCGCTTGCGCCTCCGGCAGCGACGCGCTGCTCTTGGCGCTGATGGCTTTGGAAGTCGGCCGCGGCGACGAAGTCATTTGCCCCAGCTACACGTTTTTCGCCACCGCCAGCGCCATTTGGCGGTTGGGCGCCAAGCCCGTGTTCGTCGATATCGAACCGGACACGTTCAATCTTGATCCCGACAAAATCGAACCGCTCATCTGGCAGCGCACCAAAGCCATCCTCCCTGTGCATCTGTTCGGCCAATGCGCGGCCATGGACGAAATCGGCCGCATCGCCGCCAAGCACAATCTGCCAATCGTGGAAGACGCCTGCCAATCGATTGGCGCCGAGTATGCCGGCCGCAGTTCTGGCACGATCGGCGACATCGGCTGCTTCAGTTTTTATCCCACCAAGAACCTCGGCTGCATGGGCGACGGCGGGTTGATGACGACCGATCGCGACGATCTGGCCGCCAAGCTCAAGCTGCTGCGTGTGCACGGCATGGAGCCGCGCTACTATCACCAGGTGGTTGGTCTGAACAGCCGGCTCGACACCATTCAGGCCGCGGTGCTCAACGTCAAATTGCCGCATCTCATCGGCTGGGCCCGCCAGCGGCAAGCCAACGCCCAGCGCTACCACACGCTGTTTGTGCAGTGCGGATTGGACAAAATCTTGACGCTGCCGAAAACCACCCGCGCCGCCACGCACGTGTGGAACCAATACGTAATCCGCGTTCCCGACGGCCGGCGCGATGATTTGCGAAAGCATCTGACGGCCAATCGCATCGGCACCGAAATTTATTACCCTGTGCCGCTGCACGAGCAGCAATGTTTCGCCACCTTGGGCTATCAACTCGGCAGCTTGCCGGAAACCGAACGCGCCGCCCGCGAAACCCTGGCCCTGCCGATCTTCCCCGAGCTTACCGCCGCCGAACAGCAAACCGTCGTCAGCGCGATTGCCGAATTCTTCAGCGCGGCGACAATGAGCACGTCGGGCACGTCCGCTGTCGCCCGGCCAAAATTCCTGCAGGCGAAGGAATCCGGCGTTAGGAATTAGCGACCAAGAGCGCTTTGAGCAACCGACCGGTGTGATTGTCCGCTAGTGCCGCCACCTCTTCCGGCGTCCCTTCGGCGACGATGCGGCCGCCCCCTTCGCCTCCTTCCGGGCCCAGGTCGATGATCCAATCGGCTGTCTTGATCACGTCCAAATTGTGCTCGATCACCATCACGGTGTTGCCCAAATCGACCAGCCGCGACAGCACTTCCAACAGCTTCCGCACGTCGTCGAAGTGCAGGCCGGTCGTCGGCTCGTCGAGCAGGTACAGCGTGCTGCCGGTTTCCACGCGGCTCAGTTCCGCGGCCAACTTCACGCGCTGGGCCTCGCCGCCGGAAAGCGTTGTGGCCGATTGGCCGAGTGTCAGATATCCCAGCCCAACTTCCTGCAAGCTTTTGAGCAGCCGCGCGATCAGCGGGAAATTCTCGAACACCGCCGCGGCATCGTCGATCCGCAAATCCAGCACGTCGGCGATCGATAGTCCCTTGTAGCGCACCTCCAGCGTCTGCCGGTTGAACCGTTTGCCTTCGCACACCGGGCAGATGACGTACAGATCTGGGAGAAACTGCATTTCGATTTTTTTGACGCCGTGGCCTTGGCACTCTTCGCAGCGGCCGCCTTTGATGTTGAAGCTGAAGCGGCCGGATTTATAACCGAGTTGCTTCGCCTCGCGCGTGCCGGCGAATACTTTGCGAACTTCGTCGAAAATGCCCACGTAAGTCGCTGGATTGCTGCGCGGCGAGCGGCCGATCGGCGATTGGTCGATCACCACGATCTTGTCGATTTGATTCACGCCGCGGAGACTTTTGTGCGGTCCCGGCTTGGCGCCGGCGCCGTTCAAACGCCGCACCAGCGCCCGGGCCAGCGTCTCGTTCACCAGCGAGCTTTTGCCCGAGCCGCTCACTCCCGTGATACATGTGAACGCCCCCAGCGGGAATCGGGCATCGACGTTTTGCAAGTTGTTCGTGGTCACCCCTTCAAGCGTGATCGAGCGAGTCTTGGCGATTTTTCGCCGCTCGCGCGGCACTGGAATCGATAGCGCGCCGGAAAGATATCGGCCGGTGATTGATTTCGGATCGGCGCTCACCGCCGCCGGAGGGCCGTGCGAGACGATCAGCCCGCCATGCGCCCCGCGCCGGGCCCCATGTCCACCAGGTGATCTGCCTGCCGCATCATGTCGGCATCGTGCTCGACCACGAGCACGGTGTTGCCCAGCGATTGCAAATCGCGCAGCGCCCCGATCAGCCGCTGGTTGTCGCGAGGATGCAGTCCAATCGAAGGTTCGTCGAGCACATAGCAGGTGCCGACCAGGCCCGAGCCGATTCCGGTGGCCAGCCGCACGCGCTGCAATTCGCCGCCACTGAGGGTGTCGGCCGGCCGATCGAGCGTCAGATAGTTCAGCCCGACCTTGTCGAGAAATTCCAGCCGGCTGGTAATCTCCACCGCCAGAGGGTCGTAAATCTGTCGATCTTCTTTCGCCACCTTCAGTCCGGCGAAGAAGGCTCGCGCCTTTCCGACCGTCAGCGCCGCGATTTCGTGAATCGCCTTGTCGCCGAACTTCACGTTCCGCGCTTCAGGCCGAACTCGCGCCCCGCCGCACGCGGCGCAGACAATTTGGCTACGATAGGCCGCCAACCGTTCCAGGTCGGCGGGCTTAATAGCCGTGGCGAATTGCTTTTCCAAAATCGTCAGCAGCCCCAAGAATTGCTTGCCGTCGCCGCGCAAGAATTTTTCCCTCACCGCCGGTTTCCATTGGGCGTATGCTGTGTCCCATTGCAATTCATTGGTCGCGAGAAACGCTTCCAGTGCCTCACGATGCGCTTTCACTTGAGCGGCGGTGTCGGCTTTCCACGGCAGCACAAGCCCGTCAGCCAACGAGAGAGCTTCATCGCCCAGAATCAGTTCCCGATCGAATTCTTCCCGCGACCCCAAACCCTCGCACGCCGGGCAAGCCCCGTACGGACTATTGAAGCTGAACGTGCGCGGCTCCAGTTCCTCGTAGTTGATTTTGCAATTCGGGCAGGCATACAGCGTGCTGAACACCCGGTCGCGCCATTGGCCCGCACCAGGCTGCTCCGGGTCGCGCACTTGATACGCGACCAGCACCGCCCCTTCGCCGTGCGTGATGGCCAAATTAAGCGACTCGGCCAGCCGCTCCTCGATCCCTTCGCGGATCACAATTCGATCGACTACCGCTTCGATCGTGTGGTTTTTCCGCGGCTCCAGCGCCGGTGGTTCGCCGCCGACGTCGATCACTTCGCCATCCACGCGGCCCCGCTGAAAGCCCGCCTTGCGGATCGTCTCGAAAACATCTTTGTGCTGCCCTTTGCGGCCGCGCACCATCGGGGACAGAATCATGGCCTTGGTGCCAGACGGAAGCCGCATCAGTTCGGCCTGAATTTCCTCGGCCGATTGTTGTCGGATGGGCGTGCCGCACTCGTAGCAATAGGCCGTGCCCAGCCGTGCCATCAACAGCCGCAAATAGTCGTAAATCTCCGTGACCGTGGCCACGGTGCTGCGCGGATTGGCGCTGCCACTGCGCTGATCGATCGAGATGGTCGGCTGCAGGCCTTCAATCAGATCGACGTCGGGTCGCTCCATCTGATGCAGAAACTGCCGGGCGTAGGTCGACAGGCTCTCGATGTACTGCCGCTGTCCCTCGGCAAAAATGGTGTCCAGCGCCAGCGAGCTTTTGCCCGATCCGCTGGGCCCGGTGATCACGACCAGCTTGTCGCGGGGAATATCGACATCGATGTTCTGCAGATTATGAACCCGCGCCCCCCGCACGTGGATGAACTCGCCATTGGCGGTTGGCTTGCTCGGCGCACCGTTTCCCTTGGATTTTCCCCGTTGGCCGGCGCCGGTTGCACGTTCAACATCCACAGGCCGCTCCAGAGAGCAATTTCGGCAATATCCCAAACTATTTAGCCTACTTCCCAAATGCCTAGACGTACAGGGTAAGCGGCGCGGGATGCCGATTGACCGGCGTGCGACAATCGTCACAATGACAAACTAAAGTAGTTCGCCATTGCGAGGTTACGATGTCCAAGTTCGCCGTAATTCTAGCTGCCGCGGGCAAGAGCAGCCGGTTCAAGGACAAGAACTTCAAAAAGCCCTTTGCGCCGCTGGAAGGGCGCGGAGTGTGGCTGCACTCGGCCGAGAAGTTTTTGGCGCACGACGACGTGGCGCAACTGATCTTGGTCATCGCCGCCGATGACAAAGAGTATTTTCAAAATAAGTTTGCCGGCAACGCGGCGATCCTGGGCGTGGAAGTGGTCGAAGGCGGCGCCGAGCGCGCCGACTCGGTGCAGAAGGCGCTGGAAAAATTGAAACCAGAGATCGACTACGTCGCGGTGCACGACGCCGCCCGCCCGTGCATCGCCAATCCCTGGATCACCGAAATTTTCGAAGCCGCCGAAAAATCAGGCGCAGCCATTCCGGCCGTTCCTGTCGGCAATACTTTGAAGCGCATCGCCGGCGGGGTGATCACCGAAACCGTATCGCGCGAGGGCCTGTGGGAGGCACAAACGCCGCAAGTCTTTCGCAAGGACGTGCTGCTGAAAGCCTACGCCGGCCGCGGCGGATTCAACGCCACCGATGACGCCCAGCTCGTCGAGCGCTCAGGTCACAAGGTAACCATGGTCCCCGGCTCTTCGATGAATATCAAAATCACCACCCGCGAAGATCTGCGGCTCGCAGAGCAGGCGATGAAAGCGCTGCCCAAGCCCAAGCTCGGCGGCTTTGCCCACCCCTTCGCCGACGACGACATGTGGCGCTAGACTCATGACTGACATCATTGCAGAACTTGCTTGGCGCGGGCTGATTCATCAAACGACCGAGCCTGCGCCGCAACTTGCCGCGTGGCTCAACGAAAAGCCGCGCACGGTCTACGCCGGGTTCGACCCCACGGCTGACAGCCTGCATGTGGGCCACCTGATGCCCTTGTTGATGCTGCGCCGGTTTCAGCGCGCCGGCCACAAACCAATCGCACTGGTTGGCGGGGCCACCGGAATGATCGGCGATCCCAGCGGCAAAAGCGATGAACGCAATCTGCTCTCGCCGGAGCAACTGCAGCAAAACATCGTCGGCGTGCTGCCGCAAATGCGCCAGTTTCTCGATTTCGAATCATCGGCCAATCCCGCGATCCTCGTGAACAACATGGATTGGATCGGCCCGTTCAGCTATTTGGAATTCTTGCGCGACGTGGGCAAGCATTTCCCCGTAAACGTGATGCTGACGAAAGATTCTGTGAAGGGGCGGTTGGAAAGCGAAAGCGGCATCAGCTACACGGAATTCAGCTACATGCTGGTGATGGCCTACGATTTTGCCCATTTGCACAAGCATCATGGCTGCGAAATGCAAATCGGCGGCAGCGATCAATGGGGCAACATCACCGCCGGCATCGACTTGGCCCGCCGCATGAACGGCGCACACCTGTACGGCCTCACCAATCCGCTGCTGCTGAAAAGCGACGGCAGCAAGATGGGCAAAACAGAAAGCGGCGCCTTGTGGCTTTCGCCCGAGCGCACCAGTCCCTACCAGTTCTATCAGTACTGGATCAACGTGGACGATGCCGATGCCGGAAAGTGTCTGCGGTATCTGACGGAGCTTTCGCAAGAGGAAATCGAGGCGCTCGATGCCGCCCGAGCGGCCGATCCCGGAAAGCGCGAAAGCCAGCGCCGCATGGCCGAAGAACTTACACGGGTCGTCCACGGCGAGGAAGGATTGTCGGCTGCTCGCCGGGCCACGGAAATCTTCTTCGGGGCGGAGATCAGCGAGCTTAACGACAAGCAGCTCGGAGAAATTTTCGCCGACGTCGCCAGCAAAGAACTTCCGCGAGCCCGGCTGTCGGACGGTCTGCCCCTCATCGACGCCCTGGTGGAAAGCGGGCTCTCGAAAAGCAAAGGCGACGCCCGGCGCACCATCCAGCAAGGCGGCGCGTACGTGAACAACCGCCGCATCAGCGATCTGGAAGCGAAACTCACTGCCAAGGATCTGGCCAGCGAAAACGTGCTGGTCATGCGCAGCGGCAAAAAATCGTACGCTCTGCTGCGCTTTGTGAGCTGACACGGTCGAGGCGCGTCATGGAATTCCTGTGGTTGGCGCTGCTCTTCGTCACTTTGATGGTCGCGTGGATGACCAATCTCGTCGGCCTGCCGGGTAATTGGCTGATGTTGGCCTGTGCCGTTTTGTATTGGATTGTCATTCCCGCCGGCCAACCGATGACGCTCGGTTCGACGGCGCTTTTGATCATGGCCGCTCTGGCGATGGTGGGAGAGCTCGTGGAATTCGCCGCCGGTTCGACGGGAGTGAAAAAGGCGGGAGGCAGCCGCCGCAGCGCGCTGTACGCGATTCTTGGCTCCGTGGCGGGCGGCCTCGTTGGCTTCGCGATCGGCTTTCCGATTCCCATCATCGGTCCGCTGATCGGCTCGCTGCTGTTTGCCAGCCTGGGAGCGATGGCCGGGGCGATGCACGGCGAGCGGCTGGCCGGGCGCGATTGGAGCCATATGCTGAATGTCGGCAGAGCGGCATTCGTGGGCCGCGCGCTGGGAACACTGGCAAAAATGCTATTCGGCCTGGCGATGATCGCCGTGGCGTTGGTCGGATTGCTCGTCTGATCGGGCTGCGGCAGTTCAGTCCTATTCCTGGGGCGGTTCCAGGTCAACGCACACGATCTCTTCGCTGCCGCGCACAAACAGATGCTTGCCGATCAGTGCAGGATGCGAATAGACGCCGGGATCGTCATCAAATACCTTGAGGCGCGAGATGAGTTTGTAATGATCGGCCTTGGTATCGAGCAGCAATAGCTCGCCGTGCTTGCTAAGGATCAAAACCCGATCGCCGCAGGCGATGATGCTTGCATAGTCGTCGAAGGCTTTATCTTCCGCTCTCCAAATCGGCTTCAGCCCGTTGGCGACGTCCAAGCAGTGCAATCCCCGCCACACGCCAAACAGGCGCGTATTCAATGCCACCGGCGTCTGCGTTTCAGGCGCAGGTCGTCATCGATCGCAACCGGTTGCGGAATAATGACTCCATCCTTGTCGAATCGAAACATCCGCGTGCCATTGTTTTCGGTTGCCACGAGAAGCATTTCGCCGGCGGCGACGGGCGTGGCTACATTGAAGTCGTTCGGGCGTGGCGGCTCAATGCGCCACAAGCGTTTTCCGGTGGCGATGTCCCAGCCGCACAGGGCGTGCTTATCCAGTCCGACGATCTGCCGCCGCCCGCCGAATGTGCCGACGATCAACGAACCAAACGCCGCCTTGTCGCCGGGCGTTTTCCACAGCACGGCTCCGGTTTTTGGATTTAGCGCCACCAGCGACGCTTCCGCTCCGCCGGGATTGACAATCACTTTGTCGTCGACCACCAGCGGCGAGGACGTCGTACCCCACGCATTCTGGTTGTCGCGGCCGCCGAAATCCTCCAACAGATTCTTCTTCCACACCACCTGGCCGTTTTCCAAGCGAGCGCACACCAGCGTGCCGAATGCGTTGTAAAAGAAAACCAGGTCGCCGAAGATCTGCGGCGTCGCCCGCGGCGCGTTGCCGAAATCTAGTTGGCCGGAGGCGGGCTCGGCCAGCGACCACAATTCGTCCCCCGTGTCGCTCCGCAGCGCGCGGAAAATATCTTGCGTATCCAGCGCATCGCGGTCGGGCACCAACACACAGCGCTCCGTCGCGGCCAAACCGGCCATCGATTGACCGGCCAGCCGTTTCCGCCAGACCACTTGCAGATGCTCTGGCAGGCGCTCGGGTAGCCACGGCGCCAGCCCATCGCGCCCCGGACCTCGCCAGCCGGGCCAAAGAGTGCCGTCACTTACTTTTTTTTTGCGTCGGCAGTCGCACCGGCCGGGTCAGAAGCCTGGGCCGGGGAATTTGCATCGTCGCCGATCGCCAAGAAACCGTCGCGGGTTTCCAGCGCCAGGCACAAGGCCGCATCCGTCGTCGATTTAAGCACGGCTTTCGACAGTGCCGTCCGGTCGGCCTGCGGAAGCTGTTCGCTGACAAACGCCTCGATGAACGGGACCGGAACGGTTTCGCCCACCACGCGCAGCGATCCCTTTTCCACGGTGCCGCAGCCTTCCAACAGGGGCTTGGCATAGCTGGATATCAACGCCGCCCCACGCTTGCTGCTGTCCTTTTTTTCGTCATCGAGAACCTGGCATGCCCCATCGCTGCATGCCGGCGAGGTTTCCATCGCCGGCGGGGGCGTCACGCCGTTTTGCTTCAACAGTGCGATCGCCGCGGAATGTTTCTCATCGCATTCCTCCGGGCCAAACACGATGCGGTACCCGTTGAGATCGGCGACCGATTGCGCAGGATCATCTTTGGGAACCACAATCAAGCCGGTCATGGTCGTGGCGCCGTCTTTGCCGGAGAGCCGCGCGACGGGCGTCAGCTTGAGGTTGGAGCGCTTGGCATCGAACAGCACGACGGAGTGCTTGCCGATCACCAAGTCGGCGCGCCCTTTGGCGTCCCCTTTAAGCGCTGTCGTGAGCGATTCGTTGTATACCACGCGCACTTTCGCCCCAATTCTTTTTCCAGCGTTTCCGCCAGTTTGTCGTAGTTGCGCTGGGCGTATCCCTGCACGCAGGGGCACGAAAGCGGCAAGGCCAAGGGATCCATCACCACCATCGTCAGTTGGTTGTCGTCGGCAGCCGGAGTCGTTGCCGCATCGGGCGAACCTTCTGCAGCCCCCGCGACTCGCGCCGCCAGCGCAAACAGCAGCAATATCAAGCCGATGAAGCCGGCCAGCCATACGCCGTGGCTCCAGGACCGTCGCACGAACTGCGAAGACATGGCTTGCTCCATAATGGCGATTAGCGGGAGGCTTGCGCGTCGGCCGAGATTCGATCCAACACGCAGATTGCCGAATTGTTCACGTCGATGTAATACACCCGATTTCCATCCGGCGACACGTCAACAATCGAGCTCTTGCAGCCGGCGCTCACGTTGGCCTTGCCCACTTCGCTCTCATATTTTCCGTCGAGGGTAAACAAACGCACCCGGCCGTCGGAGTCCGACACGTATAGCTTGTCGCCGACGGCGCGCGTATTCATCGGGTTGCAGCAGCTACCAAACGTATCGCCTTCGCCGTCGCGGCTGCCTTTGCCCCAAACGGCAGTTTGCTTGCCGTCCGAATCATAGCGGACCACGTGCTTTCGCGAATTCTCGGCCACCACCACTTCATTGCCGCAGCATTGAATGTCCATCTGGCCACAACAGCCGCTGAGGCCGTCGGCGATGCGCTGCGGATTGCCAAAATCCAAATCCATGCGCCACACGCTGTAACCGTATCCCTTGCTGGCCGGCGCGGTGCAGAAGATGTATTTCTCGTTGGCGGCCACGGCATTGATCTTGCGCCCCTGCGAGGCAAGCATCTGCGCCATCTGGTCGATTTCCTGGTCCGTGGGCGGCTTGTCGCCGGCCTGCTCGGCCCGCTGCTTGTAGCTCTTGATGATCTGGTCGAGCCGCGGTTTCAATTGCCGCTCATTGGCGGTAAGCGCCGAATCGTCTTTCTTGTCCAATTTCTCCTTCTGCTCTTCCAAGCTCTTCACCATCTGCTTGATTCCCGAGCGTTGTTGCTCCACAAGTTCTTTCGCGCGGCGCTTCAGCCCCTCGGGATCCTTGCGCGCGTCGGCCAGATGGGGCGATTCGGCCCGCGATAGTTCCTTTCCGTTCAAATCGTACCGTGCCAGCACTCCGTCGCCCCCCACCACCAGTGTCTCGCCGGGGCCAAGGTTCACGGCCTCGGCTTTGAAATCCAACGGGAACTGGCTCAGCAATTTGCCGTTGGCATCGAGAATTCGCAATTGCGCGGCCGAAGCCAAGGGCGCGCTCACGGACGCCTTGGATTTATCTTGAGGCGCGCCGCTGAACAACGATGCCAGCGCCGACACGATTCCCGGACTGCTGCTATGAAACGTGTTCGGCGATTGGCTGCTGATGACGGCGACAATTCTGCCATCCTTTGCCAGGCAGAATGAGGCGAGCTTCGCATTCGACACGCCTTCCGTGGGACGGATGATCGTTGACTGGCGATGCGTGGCGTCGGTCGTCTTGGGTGCGGCATCAAGCGTGATGGCCCCGGTGATTGTCAGCGTCCCGGTCGCCTGCGGTTTTTGCGCCGCGCTATTTGCAGGGCTGACGCTGATGTACGGCGTGCGCGTTGCCCCGGCATTCCCTTGCGCTGCGGTCCCCTTCGCCGCCGCACCGGATTGCTGGTCCAAGGCCCGCAGTTTGTTGCGCAACTGCGATTCCCGATCCAGCCCGTAATCGAAGTGGTACAAGGCGTAGTCCCAATGCCCGTACATCGGGTTGGGCACGATAAACCACTTCAGGCCCCAGTTGTCGGCATACTTGGCGGCCATCTCGCGCCGGACCGCAGGCTCTTGGGCGGTGTCGTGCATGAAGTCGCCCAGGTAGTCGCTCACGATCAGCAGAATGCGATGCTTCTGCGCCACTTCTTCACGCTTGTTGTGGTTGGTCCATGCTTCGCCCAGCAGCAGTTGATCCTTGTCAGGATCGTAGGGAAATTCCACATGGCGCAAATTGCGCAGCGTGCCGTCGCGCATGTTCTCCCCCCGCGGCGACAAATAGATAATCGCCACGTGCTGCTGCGCTGCGTGATCGAGAAATTGCCTGGCTCCCGGCACCGCAGGACAGCTCGCTTCGTTGGCCCAGTCGGAATATTTCTGATAGTCGAACTGGCCGTCGCGCTCGATCAGTTGCCTTTCATACGGCGTGTTGTTCCACACGCCTTCGTCCAAGTTGACCATGATGGCCGGCGGCAAATTCTGGTAGCCCCCTTTTTGGAATTGTTCCGTGGAGGCAGTCCACGTCTTGTCACGCAGCGCCAAATCAAGTTTCTCGCCGGCCGTGTTGAACGTTTGCCGGGCGCACGCCACATACTCAGCGGAGGTCGCGACCCACAGCGCCGAATCCAGCTTCTCCGGCGCGACAACAGTCTGCGCCGCATCTTCCGCGTGCGCCGAGCTAAACATCGCCAACGCGATCGCAAACGCCGACCAACGCCATGGATTCTTCAACATGATCCACTCTCCCTCTTGATTGCGGCGAGAATGCCGACTTCCCTGCATCGCCAAAGAATCGACCCCCCGGCCCGGAAGTCCGCCTCCCTAGTTGCCCCCGGAAAAGACTCTGCTCCCAACCAACGACCATATCCGCTGGCGCTGTGGGCCGTCAAGTTTTTCGCCGGAGGAAGTCGAATATTGGCTCCCGACAAGGCGGCAAACGTGGGCGGCATGTTTGGGTAGTTAGTCTTGGCTGTCCTTATGGATGCATGCAACCGGCAGAAAGTTGCATACAAAATAGAAAAGCCCGGCGATCCCTGAGGGAATCGCCGGGCGATTTGTGCAAATGAGTTTGTGAATTGTGTCACAACCGTTTAGTACATGTCGTCGTAATCGCCGCCACCCGGGGGTCCCTTCTTCCCCTTCTCTTCCTTCGGCTTCTCGGCGATCAAGGCGTCGCTGGTCAAAAGCAGCGTCGCCACGCTGGCGGCGTTTTGCAGCGCCGTGCGAGTCACTTTCGTCGGATCGATCACGCCGGCCTTCACCAGGTCTTCGTATTCATCGGTCGCGGCGTTGTAACCCGTATTGCCTTTGGCTTCGATCACCTTTTCGCACACCACCGAGCCATCCTGGCCGGCGTTGGCGGCGATCATCGTCAACGGCGCTCGGCATGCCCGCAGCACGATGTTGTAGCCAACTTCTTCATCGTGCTCCAAGCCTTCCGGCTCGAGCGACGAGCTGGTTCGCAACAGTGCCACGCCGCCGCCGGGCAGAATGCCTTCTTCCACGGCCGCACGGGTCGCATGCAAAGCATCTTCGACGCGGGCTTTCTTTTCCTTCATTTCGCTTTCGGTCGCGGCGCCAACGTTTACCTTCGCCACGCCGCCGGCCAGCTTCGCCAGACGTTCTTCCAGCTTTTCCTTGTCGTAGTCGCTGGTCGAGATTTCAATTTCCTTGCGGATCTGCTCGATTCGGGCCTTGATGTCGGCGGCCTTGCCGGCCCCCTCGATGATCGTCGTGTTGTCCTTATCGATGATCACCTTTTTGGCTCGGCCCAAATCGGCCAGCGTCAAGTTCTCCAGCTTCAACCCCTTGCTTTCGAACACCGCGTTGGCGCCGGTCAATGTGGCAATATCTTCCAGCATTGCGGTGCGGCGATCGCCGTAACCCGGCGCCTTCACTGCACACACTTGGAACGTGCCGCGCAGACGATTGATGACTAGCGTCGCCAGCGCTTCCCCTTCCACGTCTTCGGCCACGATCAAAAGCGGCTTGCTGGAATTGACCACCTGCTCCAGCACGGGCACCAATTCTTTGACGTTGGCGATTTTCTTTTCGAACACCAGCACGTAGCAATCTTCCAGCACGCACTGCATCTGCTGCGGATTGGTGACAAAGTAGGGCGACAGATAACCGCGGTCGAACTGCATGCCCTCGACCCACTCGGTTTCGGTCTTCAGGCTTTTGCCTTCGTCGACCGTGATGACGCCGTCCTTGCCGACCTTTTCCATCGCGTCGGCCAGAATGTTGCCGATTTCGCTGTCGTTGTTCGCGGCCACCGTGGCCACCTGGGCCATTTCGGTCTTGCCTTTGACCTTGATCGACATCTTGTGCAGGCGGTCGGTGATGTCGGCCACGGCCTTTTCGATGCCGCGCTTCATCTGCACCGGATTGACGCCGGAGACCACGGCCTTCAGCCCTTCATTGAAAATCGCTTCGGCCAAAACGGTGGCGGTCGTCGTGCCGTCGCCGGCCACGTCGCTGGTTTTGCTGGCCACCTCGCGCACCATGCGGGCGCCCATGTTCTCGTACACGTCTTCCAGATCGATTTCCTTGGCCACCGTGACGCCGTCTTTGGTCACCGTCGGCGAGCCGAAGCTTTTCTGCAAGATTACGTTGCGCCCCTTCGGCCCCAGCGTCACTTTCACGGCCCGGGCCAATTTGGAAACGCCGCGCCGCATCGCATCGCGGGCTTCCTGATCGAATGCAATCATCTTTGCCATCTGAAATAACTCCTCGATTTGCTTATATAGTTGTTTGTTGGTCTGTGGAAGGAAATGCCTAAATGACTAAAGGCCTAAATGACTAAATGTTTCATTTTGCATCTCATTAAGTCATTCGAGAACGGCCAGAATGTCTTCCTCGTGCATCAAAAGCAATTCTTCATCGCCGACTTTGAATTGCTCGCCCGCGTAGCTGGTGAACAGCACGCGATCGCCCGGTTTCACTTGCAGCGGCTGGCGCTTGCCGTCGTCGGTCAGTTTGCCGTCGCCGACACTGATGACCGTGCCGCGCGAGGGCTTGTTCTTGGCATTGTCGGGCAGCAAAATGCCGCCGGCGGTGCGCTCTTCCGATTCGTCGCGCTCGACGACCACCCGATCGCCCAAGGGTTGCAAACGAACCTTGCTGCTCTTCTTCTTTTCCTGCTTTGTGGCAGTGGCACTCATGACTTTCCAACTCCAATAAGACCAATAAGAATTGAGAATTTTGCGAAGGTCAAAACGATAAATGCTAAACGATAAACGCTAAGGAACTAAGGGGGCCACGTTGCCCGCGTTTAGCCTTTATCGTTTAGCGTTTATCGTTCGCCTAGACCCCGACCGCCTGCCAATCGGCGCAGACCGTCGCCGGGTCGAACATAGATAAAGCAACCCGCGCGCCGTAAGCCAATCTGGCTACGGAAGTCTAAATGGACTAGAAAGTTATCGTTGTCGGCGTCGCTTGGGAGCCGATTTTCGCAAACTGACCGCTGCTGCCAAATTGACAGCAGATTTCGATGATTGATATCGATCGCCTGCTTGCCGAGACCTTCCTCACCCATGCCGAGTGCCACACCCAGCTCGATAGCACGCAATTCCGCGCCCGGGCTCTGGCAAACGAAGGCAGAGTGACCGCTCCGGCGCTGGTGGTGGCCGATCGCCAAACCGCCGGGCGCGGCCGGGGCAACAATCGCTGGTGGACGGGCGACGGCAGCCTGGCGTTCAGCCTGCTCGTGGATCCCCAGCAATTCGGTTTTCCGCCGCGGGTTGTGCCGCGATTGTCGTTGGCGGCCGGCGTGGCGGTGATCGATGCCATCGCACCGCGACTGTCGGGGCAATCGCTGGGTTTGCACTGGCCCAACGATGTGAATATCGGCCGCGCCAAGTTGGCGGGAATTTTGGTCGAAGTATTGCCCGACGGCCGCCACATCATCGGTATCGGCCTGAACAGCAACAACACCGCAGCCGACGCGCCGCCGGAAATTCGAGAATCGATCGCGACGCTGGCCGATTTAACCGGCCGCCCGCACGACCACACCGAACTGCTCGTGGCGCTCTTGGAAAATCTGGAAGCCACGCTCGTGCAATTGGGCGAGCCCGTGGAAAGGCTCGGCGAGCGCTTCGATCTATTGTGCCTGCAGCGCGGCGAAGTGCTCACTGTGCATCAAGGCGAGCAACAGATCACCGGCCGCTGCATCGGCATCGCGCCGGACGGGGCATTACTGCTCGAAACGCCGGAAGGGCGAAAGGAAATTCTTTCTGGCACGCTAAAGCCGACGGGATGGTAAGCAACGATAAACGATAAATGCTAAATGATAAACGCGGAGCAAATGCCGCCATTTAGCGTTTATCGCTTAGCGTTTATCGTTCCGCTTCGCCGCCACGCAAATTTCCTGCCGGTTATGGTGCAATTGCCGCGCTCGCACATGCCCGTAGCCCCACAAGCGGATGCGATCGAGATAAGCCGGTATCTCGTCCGCCAGTTTCCAGTCCAGCAGCTTGAGCGTCAGGATCAATCCCTTAATTTGCACTTCGGGATGCGTGACGATCGCTTCGACGGTATCCAGCGTGTACTGCGGCGCCACGTTGATGTCGGCCGTCAGATAGTGCACGCCGCGGAATTCGCGCCGCTTCACGTCGGCGCCACGTTTCTTCAAGTGCGTGAAATTCGGATTCGCCAAGACCAGCGGATCCATGTTGGCCGGATCGATGCCGATCACTTTCAAGCCATGATTCAACAATGCCTGGCTCGCTCCGCCCGGCGCACTGCCGATTTCCGCCCACACTTCTCCCGCGCGCAGCGGCGTGCGCGACCAGGCCAGCGATTCTTCCATTTTCAGGTAGGCCCGCGAAACCGCGTCGGCCGGCGGCTCCAGCGGGAACATGCCGCCGGGCCAGCGTGATGAAATCGACGCGGCGCGATGATATCCGAACCACCACTCGTGTGGCTCGACCACCACGCAGTCGAGCACCAGGTGCCCAGCCAGCGCGGAATTGGGAGGTTCATATCTGCGAGGTTTCTTGATCGCCACCGCTAAGCCGCCGGCGGATGCAGCGACAGCTTCGTGATGCACGCCTTCCTGAACTCTGAACCCCGAACCCTCTGCTGCGCTCTCGCGAATTGCCGCTTCCACCTCGGCCGCCAACTGCGTCGGGCCGGGTTCATAACTGCGATATCCCGGTTCGTGCAAGTCGCGCTGCCACACGTGCAAGCAATCGAACTTGCGCTCGCCGGCCAATTGCCAAACTTGGGCGGCGCGCTCTTCGATGGTCGCGCCGGCCGCTTTGCCCAATGAATATCCGTACGACCGGGCGAACACGCTGTGCAAATCAAAGTCGTCCGCCAGAGCCCCTCTCCCTTCAGGAGAGGATTGTGCTGAGGGCGCCGCACCCGCGGGCAATTTAAAAGTCAGAAAACCGGGCCGCGAAAATGCAAACCGAAACGCCGGCCAGCGCCGAGCAAGCTCGGCCTTTAGCGCCGCTTCCGCGCCACCTGGCAGGTCACAAAGATAAATCCCGGCGTTTCCATAACCGCAATTCTACCCGATCCGCCAGCGCAAGGAAAAACCCGCGGACTATTCGTCCGCGGGTTGCCTTGCCTCTGTTCCGCGTTAGCGAAACAGACCGACTACTTAGTTTTGACGTCGATCTTACGGGGCTTGGCCTCTTCGGTCTTGGGGACCTTCACGGTCAGCACGCCTTCCTTGTATTCCGCCGTGATTTTGTCCGAATCGACCGCAGTCGGCAGCGGAATCACGCGGAAAAACTCGCCGTGATGTCGCTCCATGCGATGATAAGTCTTCCCCTTCTCTTGTTGCTCTTCTTTCTTCTCGCCCGAAATCCGCAGCTCACCGCCTTCCATCTCGACGCGGAAATCTTCGGGCTTCATGCCGGGCAGTTCGACCGTCACTTCGTAATCCGTCTGGGTTTCGGCCAGATTGATTCGCGGAGCGAACACTTCGCGCCCGACCGGCCATTCTTCGCGATTTCCGAAGAACCTGTTCATCAGGTCCCCCATTTCGCTTTCGAAACTCGTGAGTGGCCAAGTAAAGTTCACTCGAGGAATAAGTGTTCTTACCATGACGCACCTCCAACAATCTTTGACAATGCCTCGCAGGCTATCTTCCGGGCCACGCGCCCAGCGTGCCTGCTCGAAGTTTTCCCATAACTTCCCACTTATATTACGAGTGGGAGGGGCGCTCGGTTTTTCCGCCAAGACTCGGGCTGGGAAAACCGGAAATTTGCAATGGCTGAAACCATTGCGCCTGCCGCAACGGCAGTTGCTATGCCCCTGGAGAGTTATTAAGCAAACTGAATGCCAAGCCGAAATTTTTTGGACCAGGCCGGGATAGCCAATCTATGACGAATTTACGGCGAGCTCGGTTTGCAGTTGCTCAGGGCTAGCAAGCAATACGCGCTAACCAGATTAGGATCGCCTTCCATGAACCGCTTGTCGGTGTTGACCCAACTGCCATCAGCTTGTTGCCGCTTGGCGAGTTCGGTCACCAGTTCGGCCCGCCAATCGTGCTCGGCGCCTTTGGAGTCCGCAATCGTCTTTTCGCCCAAAGCACTCAGCGATTTTGCAAAAGTGTTGTAACCGTAATACACACCCGCCTGGCCCAAGCCTGGGTTGGCGGTGAGATCGTAGTTCTTGCGAATCCAATCGACGGCCGCTTTGACGCGCTCGTCGTCCGGCGCCAGGCCGCAATAGATCATGCTTTTCAAGCCGGCATAGGTCATCGAGCCAAAGCTGCGCAAGCCGCCGTTATCCGTCTTTCCGCCCGGGGCGCTGGCGCCGTTGTCGGCCGGCGTGTAATAGAAGCCGCCGTCGGGATTCTTGTCGGCAAATTGCGTGGTGTTGTACTGGCTGGGCAAATTCTGGCACCGCGAAACAAACACCAGCGCCCGCTCCAACGCCTCGTGGTTCGTTTCGGCGCCCGCTGAATGCAGGGCATCGACCAAAAACGACGTGTTGGAAAGATCGGGCCGGGTGCCGCTTTTGCCGTAGCCGGCGCCGCCGTATTGCACATCGGCGGGCTGGGTCTTCCCGTTGCCCCCCCACTGAATGTTCTTCACGTAGTTGTTCGCCCGATCGATCAGTTCGTTGTAGCGGCCGTCCTTATTGGCATCCACAAAGCACATCAAGCCGATGCTCGTTTCATAGTTTTGGATGCTGGAGTCCGGCTGATAGATGCCGCCATCCTTTTGCACGAAGCCTTCCAGGTATTTCAAGCTCTTGGCCACCGCGGGATCATCCGGCGACATGCCGTTGCGCAATAGGGCGCTGGTGCACAGCGCGGTGACCGCCGGGCTGATCTTGGCGCTGTACGAGCCGTCGGCCGCTTGTCCCTTGCCGGTGAGATAGGCGATGCCGCGCTGGACGGTTTGTTGCTGCAGTTGCGGATCGGCCTTCGCCGCCGTCTCGTCGGCCGCCGGCGCTGACGTCAGCCAGATCGCGAACACGCTTGAAACCGCCGCCGCGAAAACACAAAGCCTGGTGCGCATGAATCACCTCGTGCGGTTTATTCTACAAGTCAAAATGGCCGATGTCGCGGCGGCTATTCGGCGCTTAATCGATCACTGCCAGCAGGTCCTGTTCGCTCATAATCAACAGCTTCTCGCCGTCGACTTCGAATTCCATTCCTGAATAGGGGCTGAACAACACGCGATCTCCTTCGCTTACCTGGCTGCCGATGCGGCGGCCGTCTTTCAATTGCCGGCCGTCGCCCACCGACAACACACGCCCTTGATGCGGCTTTTCCTGCGCGGCATCCGGCAGCAAAATTCCGCCGGCCGTTTTTTGTTCCGCCTCCAGCCGCTTCACAACCACGTGATCGCCCAAGGGCACCACGTTCGTTCCGCGAGCGCTCTTTGGCATCGTGATATTCCGCCGTCGGCCTGCTAATGAATTGTAGGTCGCCAGATATTTCAGAGAACTGGCAATTACTGACGAGGATTTTCGCACTTCGCCGAGCGCCCTGCAAGCGCCCGGCCGGTTTCCTGGCCGGCGAAACCTAACCTATTGCCAGCACAGCCAGAACGATCAGCCAACTCACCAGCATCAGCGCAGCTATTGCCAGCAGGATCTTTTGCCATCGTGCCGGAGCCGGACGCAACTTCTCGGGGGGCGACGGCGCACGATTCGAGTCCGGCTTGCGCGATTTGCTCATGCGCTTGATCGATTACTCAGACTGTTTCTCGGTCGGCTTCGGCGGCGTGATGTGTACGTTGCGCACCAGCGCCTCGTCGAAGTCGTACACATTCTCGAAATCTTCCCGGCGGTCTTGCTTGGTCTTTCGCATCTGGCCGGCTTCGATCAGGTTGAAAACGATGTTGCCGATGTCGCCCGTGCTGCGCACGCCCCAGCTATTCAGCACGGCTTTGGCCATTAGGCCGTACTGCTCCAGCGCATACTGGCGCACCGCTTCGCACAATTGTTGCCCGGTCAGATGGCGTTCCGCTTTTTTGCTTCCGCCTTTCCGAGGCGGTTCCGGCGGGGCCTCTTCTTCCGGCGGATGCTCCTGACCCATGCCCAGCTTCTCGTGCGCAAAGTTGAGCGCTTCGAACACAAACACGTAGGCTTCGAACTTGTAGCGCTTGTCGTTCTCCAGCAGCTTGGCCAGCGGATGCGATGGATCGAGGATGGGCATAATGCGTGTGTTCTAGCAGATCAACTAGGAATGACCAATAACCAAGCACCAATGACCAATGTCGTTTCCGCGAAGCGTTTGGTCATTGGGATTTCGTCATTGGTCATTCATTCCTGGTCAGTGCGCCTCCTCTTCGGTAGCCGCGCCCTCCACCTGCCCGCGCTTCAGAACCGTCAGCACGTCGGTCGCGGGAATCAACAGCCGGCGATGGTCCTCCATTTCCACCAACAGTTGTTGCGCCAGAATTTCATGGGCCAGTACTCGGCTGCGGCCGCGAGAAGTCAGCACATCGGAACCCACCGGCGGCAGTTCCTTTTGCAGCGCTTCATACGTGTCGTATTCGTACCGCAGGCAGCATTTCAACCGGCCGCAGCGCCCGGAGATTTTCGTCGGATCCAGCGTGGCTTTTTGCAGCTTGGCCATTTTCATCGACACCGGCGGCATTTCGCTCAGGTGCGTGTTGCAGCACACCGGCTTGCCGCAGTCGCCGTAGTCGGCCAACAATTTGGCTTCGTCGCGCACGCCGATCTGCCGCATTTCGATCCGCGTCTGAAATTCCCCAGCCAACTGTTTTACCAAGTCGCGAAAATCGACTCGGTTTTCGGCCAGGTAGTACACCACGATCCGTTCACCGCCGAAAATATGTTCCACGTCGACTAGTTCCATCTGCAATCCGGAGCCGCCGATCAGGTCGCGGCACTTCAAGAATTCATCGCGCTGCTGGGCCAGAATGCGCGATTGCTCCATCGAATCGGCCGGCGTCATCACCCGCAAAATCTGCCCCTGCGTCGGATTCTTCAATTCCTTGGTCGATTCTTCCGTCGCCTCGCACATCACGATCGAGCATTCCAAGCCGCGATCGGTGCGGGCAATCACCTGCGTGCCGCGCGCATACGCGTCGTCGCCGCGAGGAGACATGATCCCCAAAAATCGCATCGCGCCATACCGGACAACGTATTTCGACATTGGAAGCGGAGCTCAACTTGCTGCAAACTCGAAAGGCATGATGCGACACTCGCTGTCCGGTAAACGTAGCCCAATATATCGCCCGGCATCGCGCCGGAGAAGTCGACGGACGTCGCGCTGGGAAGGGGCGTCGAACTTGACTTTTGGCCCACCATCAACCACCATGGAGCCGTCGTGGGGATGGGGTCCCCCGAAACCGCCCGCCTGGGCTGATGACTCCTACCGACGCACCAGCGTGCGGTCGGAGGCTATCGATCGAGCTAGCAGCCTTGCCGCACCGCAAGGCTTTTTTTGTTGAATCGCCGCGACGATCCCGGCTGAACCATGCTGAAATTCTCGCTGATTGCGATTGGCGGCGCCATCGGTTCGCTCTTGCGCTACGCCTTCCAAGGGTGGGTGCAACGTCTCACCGATAGCGCCTTTCCGATCGGCACCATGGCGGTCAACATCACGGCCTGCTTCGCCATCGGATTTTTAAGCGGCCTGTTTGCCGGCCCGCAGTTGATCCGCGAGGAATATCGCATCGGACTGACCGTGGGCGTTTTGGGCGGCTATTCCACGTTTTCCACCTTCGGGCTGGAATCGTTTAATCTGGCCAACGACGGCGAATTCGCTCTGGCGGCAGTCAACCTTGTGTTAAGCTGCGCTGCCGGGTTGGCGGCGGTGTGGATCGGATATCGTTTGGCCGAACACTGGTTTGGAGTGTAAACCATGAAAATTCCGCAAGACGGATATCTGCTGCGCATCTTCATCGGCGAGGCCGATCGCTGGCACGGCAAGCCGCTCTACGAAGCCATCGTGATGAAAGCCCGCGAATTGCACATGGCCGGCGCCACCGTGCTGCGCGGCCCGATGGGCTTCGGCGCCAAAAGCCACATGCATACGGCTAAGATATTGCGCCTTTCGGAAGACCTTCCCTTCATCATCGAAATCGTCGATGGCAAAGAGAAGATCGACGAGCTGATGCCGCACATCGACGAAATGGTGCAAGAAGGCCTGGTCACCCTGGAGCGCGTGCAAGTGATCAAATACCGCGCCGGCAACGAAACGAAAACTTAGGCAGTGAGTAGGTGAGTAAGTACGAAGCGACCTTCTAATCACTCACCTCCTCACCTTCTCACCTCTTCGCCTCCTCAATCCTCTCCCCCGGGTGATACTTCTCCACCGCCCCCGCCTTCACGTCATCCCAATAAAACAATTCCCGCTTCATTTTTCCTTGCGACATGAGCACGGCCTGATCGAAATAATGCGGCGACTTGGGATCGCCGCTTTCGCCGAAATTCACCACCGTCGCGCCGCGCACCCGGTTCCCGAATTCAAACACGCCCATGTACGTCGCGCCCAGCACTCCGTAATGTTTCTTGGGCGTTTGCACGAAAGGCACATTCAGCACCGGCGTGTAGTATTCCGTGAAGATCACGCCCATCGGCCCGTAACCGCCAAGGCAGGGCAAGCTGGTCAAGGTGTCGTCGAGCGATAATTCCGAGATGTCCCCCATCTCTGCCTGTCGGCGCACGCGATAAATATCTCCCCACGCCACGCGCCAGTCGCCGAATGTCTTTTGCAATTCTTGCGCGGCGGCCAACAATGCTTCCAATTGCGCCACGGGATTGTTGGCGTACTGCGGCTTGAGCGTTTCGGCCGGATACACCGTGCCGTAAAGTTCCTCGTACCACGCCGTCGCGAGCGGAGCGGCAGTGCTGTCGGCGGTAATGCGGCTGTCCCACGCCTTCAAGTGCGCCAACAGCGGTTCCACCTGTTGGGCCGATTGCGGATTTTTCTGCCTCAGGTCCCCCAGCGCCGCGGCGATCTGCGGCATGTCATGCTTGGCCCAGTACAGCGTGGTGTCGAACGCCGCCTGCTTGAGCGCTTCGAATGTCCAATCGTCGCGCGACTGAAGCATTTCGCGCGATCGCTTGGCCCGCCGTTTGTCGTCGTCGCGATCCTCGATCATGTACAGCGGAAATCGGCTGCGATCCGGGTTGTCCAAATGCGTGGTGGTGAAGGGGCTGGAATTGCAGTTCTGCACGTAGCCGGCCCGGGGATTAAGCAATTGCGGCAACTCGTCGAGCTTGAAAAAGCCCTGCCACTCGGTGCGCGGATCGGCCCCGTCCACCGGCTTGCTCCATTGAAATTGCGGGTCGCGCTTTGGAATCACGCCGTCATACAAATAGAAAATGTTGCCTTCGCGATCCGCATAGATCACGTTCATGAACGGCAACTGCATCAGCCCCAGTGCCTGGCGAAACTCCGCGAGATCGTGCGCTTTGCCCATGTGCAGCGCCTGCGTCATCGGCCGAAGCTCGTACAAGTTGCCCACGCGCGCCGCCAGGTAATGCTGCTCATCTTCCTTCTTCACCAGCGGCCCATGATCCGTTTTCTTGAACGTGTAATCCTGCGCCACCACGCCGTTGGACCCGCGCACCTTGATCGTTTCTTTCCACTGGGTTGCCGCGCGGTAGCCATCGCCGTAACGATACCGCAGCGGCTGCTTGGGATCGTCGAATGTCACCCGCCACACGTCGGCGATGTCGGGCTCGTTGGTCGTTAAGGCCCAGCCCAGATTTTCATTGTGGCCCAGCGTCGGCAGCGGATTCCCAAAAAACATTCCGCCCGCCAGGTTCATCCCCTCGCCGCTGTGCAGGTGCGCTTCGTACAACTGCGCAAATCCAAAATTCGGCAAATGCGGATTAACCAACAGCAGCGCCTTGCCGTCGCGGGTTTTCTGCGGCGCGATCGCCCAGGCGTTGGATCCTCGAGCCGCCCAAATTCGCTCGTTGGTGCGCGGCAGATAATTGTTGTGCAGCCGCGTGTAGCGGAAGCAGAGCTCCAGCGTCACGTGCCGAAAAAACGCCAGCACCTGCCACGGCTCAAAATGCTCGATCAGCCGCGGTTTCACTTGCGGATTCTTGGTCAGGTAGTAATTCAACCCGGCCACAAACGCTTCGGTCAGCACTCGATCCGCCGGATCGCAATTCGGATAATCTTCGCGCGAGCGAGGCACGATTTCAAAGGCCCGATTCAGCAGATCCGAATTCAGCCCTTCGGCCCCGTGCACTTCGCTGTAGCGCCCCGTGGCCAGAATGTAATTGTCTTCCACTTGCCAGAAATTATCTTCCGCCTGCGCATAGGCCAACCCAAACAATACGGCGGCATCAGTCGGACCATCGATGTGCGGCGTACCGTAGGCATCGCGATAGATGGTGATGTTCTTGGCAAGCTCCTCCGCTGTTGGCGCCGCCGCCGAACCAGCGGCTGTTTCAGTCGTCGAACGTGTTGCCGTTTCGCCGGCCCGGCACTCGCATCGGAGGTCGCCCGGAGAAATAAAGCCGGCAGTTATTGCGACCGCAAGGAGGCCACCGACCCACGAAACACGCATGAATCCACCTGTTCCGCCGGAAATCGCTCCCCACGCCTTTCCCGGCCTCCGCCGCGGTGTTCCGCACGCAGACGGCATCAGAATCGCCGGGCTGTCGAGCCCTTCGCATCGTAACGCCGGGCCTCTGCTCCCGCAACCTGCGCCGGCCGCACACTCCACACATCCCCTACAAACGATCCGATATGCCACGATCGTTTTGACCACAGGAAGCCCATGGCGTATATGCACAATAGGATCGCGTCCGGTTGCATCTCGTTGTTCGACGAGTGTGTTCAGCCGGGGTGGTTGTCGCTCGGGGGCAGTCGTTTTCTTGCGCCCGCTGCCGAACCTCAAAAACATCGTTGGTGCCATGGAAGAGCAAGTTTCTCAAACCGCCGACGAAGAGCAGTTTGAACTCCGCATTGCCAAGCTCGAGGAGCTGTCCGCTGAACTGAAGCAGCTCGAGCAGTCGCTCGGCTCTGGCCAGGAAGGCCATCAGTCCGACACTCCGCCATTGGCCCGCCGCCGGGCGCAACTGGTGGCCAAGGAAGCACGGCTGGAAGAGGAGATGGAACGCTTGGAAGCGCGCCGCCAGCTCAGCCGCATCCAGCGCCGCCGCATCGCCGGATGGCTGAAAACCCAACGCAACGAGTTGATCCAAGAAGCGCGAAACCTTCCAGCGAGAATCGAAGCATGTCCAGCAGCAATTGCGCCGCGAACGAGCCCGTTGGGATAAAGATCGCGAAGAATTTGAGGAGCTCCGTCGGACCTTAGAAGCCAACTCCGAAAACGGCTCCACCGTCAACATTGAAGAGCTAAGCCAGTTGCAATCCGACCGATCGGCCCTCAACATGCGGGTGCAGCAATTGGAGCACCAGTTGGCCGAGGCAGAGCATCGGCTGGCTGCTCAGTCTGAGGGGCAAAATACGACTGAAATCGACGACCTGCAGCGCCGCTTTGAACTGGCCATCGACGACGTTCGCGAACTCAAACACCGCAACGCCGAACTCGAAGAGGCGCTGGCTGAAATTCAATCGCTCGGCGGCGACGCGGGTTCCGCCGTCAACGGCCGCGATTGGAACGCCACGAAATCCAGATTGACCGCGCTGTTGAATCAGGGTGAACAGGACGAATCCATCGACGCCAACGATCGGCTGACGGTCGAAGGCGCCATCCGCATCACTGATGACATCGTCGCCCAACGAGACGAAGAAATTGTCGCCCTCAAGGAACAACTGGCGCAGCAATCCGGCGAACCCGCCGAACCGGGCGCCGCCGCAGCGTCCAACGATCAACTCTTCAATCAAGATGACATCATTCGCCAAGAGCGCGAACGACTGGCCGCGCTGAATCAAGAACTCCGCGAAAAGCTCCGACAAGCTGAAGTCGATCTGTCCGTTCAACGAGCCGGCCTTGCCCGCGAACGTGCACAATTGCAGGAAAAGCTGCGAATCGTCGAAACCGAACGGGAAGAATTGGCGGCGCAGCAGCCGGTCAATCCGGCCGCCGCTGGGGGCAAGCCAAAAAAACCTGCCCGCCGTTGGATGGAACGGATGGGCTTGAAAGAGCAGGACCAGGAATAGCAGTTCCAAGCTGCCGGCCAACTGCTAATCGCTCTCGCGCGTCGCGCACTTTGTCCGCTTCCAGATGGTACACCGCCATGCAGCGGTCTTCAGGGCTTCGCAGCTCGTGAATCGTAAAGACCCCCTCCACCGCCACGGGATGCGTGGTGAAGTCGGTTGATTTGCCCGGCGCCATCTCTACGACGATGCAGTCGTACAGCGCCGCTCCGGGGCCGAAGCAGCACTCCATGTTGTCGCGCACCAAAACAAACTGCGTCAGCCCGCTTTGCTGAAAGCTGGGCAGAATATAGCCCCGAATCCGAATCGGCATGTCGTGCAGCTTTTCGATCGCCGGTGTGAGCATCGAGCGCACAAACGGCTGGTCCTTCTTGATGTCGAACTTCACCGTATCGAAGGTGATGTCGCGCACTGCTTGCGGTTGCGCATCGTGCGGCGGATCGGCAACACTTCCCGAAACCGGCGGAAGATTGCTTCCTGCCGCCGCCGGCGCAGATCGATCCGAACACCCCGCGCATTGAAATGCAGCAGCCACGACCACCATGGCGCCAATCGCAAACCACAGTTTCGCTTCTGCGTTCTGCATTCTGCCTTCTGCTTTTCGCAGCCTCACCGCACTTGAGCATCGTCCATGTGGTAAAACACGACCCCCTTCGCATCCGGCGCGTCGTAAGGATCGGTCACGTGAAACGTTCCGGCCAACTTGAACAGCTTGCTGGAAAACGCAACTCCCGCCGGATCCGCAAGCTGTACCAAAATACGATCCGTCAATTTCGGATTGCCCCCGAAACAGCAACTGCCTTGATCGCGCACCAGCAGAAACTGCGTGATGCCATTTTGCCGCTGACCCGGGTAGACATATCCCTTGATGAACACCTTCTTGCCGTCCAGCGATTTCGCGTCGGGCGGAATTCTGTCAGGCGGTTCGTCGGGCAACGGCTGCAGAATCGAATAATCAATCCGCTCGTAGCCTTCCGGCACCTCGGTGGCATAGATGTATCCCAGCCGCGCGAAGCCGCCGGCCCAAAACAAAACCGCCAGCACGGTTCCAGCAATCGCCAGTCCGGCGCCGGTGTACTCGCCACGATGCGTGCGAATGGTTCGCAAGGCCACGATGCCCAGAATCACGGCCGTCAGCGGAATCAGACCAAGCCACCAGTCGAACATCGCCAATGGCGACAAAATGCCCAGCGCCAGCGCCGCCACCGCCGATGACGATAGAGCGCGATATTCTTCGGCGGGATCGAAATCGTCATCCTGTTCGTTGCGCGCGAGAACAACGCAGTCCGCGACAACGTTTCATCGCGCGGAGGCTCGGCGGCTAGTTCGGCAGGTGTTTGTTCGATGCTCATCTAAGCTTAATTATTACTAGCCGGCGCCTTCTCGGCCGGAGCTTTCGCCCCCACTGCCCCTCCAAAAAGCGGAAACGCCGTGGCGCGCTTGGCGGCATCCGGATCAAGCTTTTCCAATTCCGCCAGTTTTTCTTTGGCTTCCGGCAATGGGCAAACCTGCAGATAACGCAGCACCGGCAGCCGCACGAAAGAGTCTTGAGGATCGGCCTGCTTGAACAGCTCCACGAGCCGATCCATCACCGACCAATCTTGCCAGCGGGCCAAATCGGGAATCACCAGGTCGGCCATTTTCGGGTTATCCAAAACATGCCGCAGTGCTGCGGCCGCCTTTTCCTTCTTCACGATTCCCGCATCCTCGCTGATGCGCACCGCCCGGATCGCGGAATTCGTGTCCACAAACTCCGCGTTTTTGTTCGTCAGGAACAAGTCTTCGATCGTCGCCATCCCTTCCGGTCCCTTGATCGCCAGATAGCTGCCGATCAGCACGTCCAATCCTTCGGCCAGCTTGCGATCCTTGGAATTCAACAGCGACTCCAGCATCGGCAAGTCTTTTTCCGTCCCGCAGACGCCCAGCATCGTGTAATACAGCCGCCGGTGGCTCGGCAAATTGTTCGGGTTCTTCAGCCATGCGATCAATTGATCGTGGTCCATCTTCGGCGCCAGCGCCTTCAAATCGGCGTAGGGCGCCAGCGCGAATTCATCGTGCGCATCGCGGCACAGAACCTGGTCCTCGTCCTCCAAGTGCTTTTGGAAAAACACCAGGCGATCGGGCCCGGTGTCCGGCAGCTTCATGATGTCCAGGATGTACTGCCGGCCTTCGTTGGAAAGCGGAACCGGCGTCGACCAGGCGATCGACTTGGCGCCTGTGCCTGTGACGAGAAACTGCGCGCCGACGGTCGCATCGCCGAGGTAGTTCGCCTCGATCTGCTTGATATCTTTTACTAAGTCCGCCCCTTTAACCGACTCCAGAATTTTGAATTTGGATTTCGCCAGCGGCTCGCTGAGGCCGGGCGCAAAACCTCCGTCGCTGCCTGACTGACTTGGCGGAAGTTCCACTAGTTCGGCGATCACCGCCACGTCGGCCCCTTGAATCTCCTGCGAAAACGTGCGCGAAACGGCGCTGCAAAACGGACATGCCGATGCCACTCCTGCAGCCAACACAGCGAACAGCCCGAATATGCCCAGCGCGCTTCGACGACGTGTCATCTCATGCTCCTTTTTTGCCTTCTGCTTTCTGCCTTTTGCGTTCGCCCGTCACGGTGTCGCCGTCAACGCCCGCGCCACGTCCGTGCGGTACGCCGACAGCGCCGGCAAAAATCCGACCAGCGACGCCAGCACAATCAATCCTGGTATCAAAATTAACTCATATTGCGGCGCAAACTGCAAGAAACCCACGCTGACGCCGGTGGTGCCTTCAATCCAGGGACTCAGCGCCCCCAGCAAGCCATGGCCTAACAGCCAACCGCACAGCCCACCCGATAGCGCCAGCAAGATCGACTCCGCCAGCACGATGGCCATGATTTTGCCGCGATGCGCGCCCAGGGCCCGCATCACCGCAATTTCGTGCCGCCTTTCGGACATCGAATTATAGATGCTTACCATGATGCCGATGCCTGAAACCACGACGATCAGCACGGCCAGGCCGAACAGCAAGTAGGTCAACGGCCCCACTAATGTGTCGAACAGCCGCGTGATTTCGCCGATCGGCGCCACGGCTTGAGCCACAAAATCCTTGTTGATGTCTTTGATCAGCCCCTGCACGAACAGCTCCCGCGGTGCGCCGGCGACGGGGCTTTTGGTGAGCACCAGCAGGGCGGTGACTTCGCGCATGTCTTCCGGCAGCGGCTTCAAACCGTGGGTGTGTTTGTCCACGTGCGGATCGTTCTCAATCGGCGCGGTCGTGGAGGCAGCGGTAGCGCCGGCGGCAGGCGCGGCGCCCGGCTCCGCCGCAACCTTGCGCGAATGCCCTCCCATCAAATAAAAGCCTTCCATGTTCACGTACACGGCCCGGTCGGCAGGCGTGCCGGTGCGCTTTAGAATGCCGACCACTTCGAACGGATCGTGCTTGTGTCCTTCCGGCGCGCCGTGCGACGGTTGAATGTCGTCCCCCAGCTTGATGCCCATGTCGCGGGCCACTTGTGAACCGACGACCGCCGTAAAGTATTCATCTTGCTTGAAATTCCGCCCCTGAGCGAATTCATATTTTTTGTCGGGCGCATACTCCATCTCGTCGAACATTTCGGTGTTGGTGGCCACCACGCGGAACTCGCCGAAGTAATCGCCCATCAGCACGGGAATCACTTTGTCGGTTGCCGAAGCGAACTTGCCGTCCTTGCCGTCGTGCCGTTTCGCCGCCGGCAGAAATTCCTGGTAGTACCAATACGGAATGTTCTCCACCGGCTTGCTCAGGTGATACACCGTGTTGAGCACCAACTGCAGCGAGCCCCCTTTGGCCCCCACGATCATGTTGTAGCCTAGTCCGGCGCCGGAGCGGAACGATGCGCCCACCACGCCGCTGGCCACCAGCACCGCCACCACCAGTGAAACGCCCAGCGCCATCGACAGGCCCGTGAGAAACGAGGCCAGTGACCGCTGCTGAATGCTGCGCCAGGCTATTTTCCAAAGCGTCATTGGACCGTCGCGGCCGTGGCCGCCGTCACTTCGTTAATGTGTTCCAGATTTTCTACGCGCTGAAATTGCCCAGAGACTTCCGGCGTATGCGTTACAAGGACCAGTGCCACGTTTTCTTCGCGGCACGTTTCGCAAATCAGATCGACCACTTGCTGCTGATGCCGCGTGTCGATGTTCGCCGTGGGCTCGTCGGCCAACAGCAGCTTCGGCTTGTTCGCCAGCGCCCGCGCCACCGCCACGCGCTGCTGTTCGCCGACGGATAGCTGCGTGGGCTTATGATGGAATCGATGCCCCAATCCCACGCGCTCCAACAGGTGTTTCGCTCGATCGGGCCTCACCCGCCCCGTGGCGAACGACATTCCCAGCAGTACATTTTCCAACGCCGAAAACGCCGGCAGTAGATTGAATGTCTGAAATATGTAGCCGATCTTGTCGGCCCGAAACCGGTCGCGCCCCGCCTCGGGCAAGCGCGTAATTTCCACGCCGTCGATGCGAATCGAGCCTTCATCAGGCCGGCTAATGCCGGCGATCAAATGCAGTAATGTTGTCTTGCCCGATCCGCTGCGGCCGATCAGCACCATTTGCTCGCCGGCGGCGACGTAAAACTTTCGCACGTTGAGAATCGGCAGCCGCGAACCCCCCGGCTCGATGAACGACTTTTTAACGTTTTCCAGCGTAAGCATCGAGAGGCCAGAGTGGATCGAAGGTGGGATCGGCGGGCGAGAACCAACGGCAAGCCGCATCGGGTGCGACAGGCAAGATCGCTTACTGATGGTATATCCGGCGGCGGTTCTTCATGCAATCCAATTGCATGACGGGCCCGGTCCCCGCGCTGCCTCCTTGTCGCTTAACAAGTCGCCCGATCCGCCTCAAGTCTTGCGATGATAACTTGTTACAATACCAAGACAAAGATCAACCTGGCGTGCAGCTCCTTCCCCTAAAATACGCGGCCGGCGCCGTCGTGGTTCAACTTACGCCGCCAACTCAAATTCCAGACGGATGGCCACTGACGGATTTCAAAACCCACCGTACAATGCGACACCTTAAACGCTGACCAATCGGCGCCGGCTCGTTGCGGAGTTCTTAGCATGGCCCAAATGCTCGATCTTTCCCGGCATGAAATCGACGCGGAGTTCGCCGTGCTCAATGCGCCCCCGGCGCCGCTCTATGAAGACGCCGTCATTCTCGAGCACGCCGCCATCGCCGACAGCGGCGCGCTGATCATCCGCTCCGGCAAGAAAACCGGCCGCAGTCCGCTGGATAAACGCATCGTCGATAATCCCGACAGCTCCGGCAGCGTGTGGTGGGGTCCGGTGAACATCAAGCTCGACGAGCACAGTCTTCGTCATCAATCGCCAACGCGCCATCGACTACCTGAACACCCGCGAACAACTTTACGTGGTCGATGGCTTCGCCGGCTGGGATCCTCAATACCGCATCAAGGTGCGAGTCATCTGCGCCCGGGCCTACCACGCCCTGTTCATGCACAACATGCTCATTCGCCCTACGCCCGACGAGATGGCCACCTTCGGCGATCCCGATTACGTGATCTACAACGCCGGCCAGTTTCCCGCCAATCCGCACACGCAGCAGATGACCTCGCGCACCAGCATCGATATCAGCCTGGAACGCCGCGAGATGGTCATCCTGGGCACCGAATACGCCGGCGAAATGAAAAAGGGCGTGTTCACGCTGATGCACTACGTGATGCCCGGCCGCGGCGTGCTCTCCATGCATTGCAGCGCGAACGAAGGAGATGCCGGCGACGTGTCGCTGTTCTTCGGCCTATCGGGTACCGGCAAAACCACGCTCTCCGCCGACCCGCGGCGGCGGCTGATCGGCGACGACGAACATTGCTGGAGCGACGAAGGCATTTTCAACATCGAAGGCGGCTGCTACGCCAAGTGCATCAATCTCACGCGCAATAGCGAACCCGAAATCTACGACGCCATCCGCTTCGGCACCGTGCTGGAAAACGTCGTCTACGACGAGGAATCGCGCGCCGTCGATTTCGACGAGCGCCGCCATCACCGAAAACACCCGCGCCGCCTATCCGATCGAATATATCGCCAACGCCAAGGTGCCGTGCGTCGGCGGCCATCCGCGCAACATTATTTTTCTCACTTGCGATGCCTTCGGCGTGATTCCGCCGGTCAGCCGACTGACCCCCGAGCAGGCGATGTATCACTTCCTCAGCGGCTACACAGCCCGTGTGGCGGGCACGGAAGAGGGCGTCAAGGAGCCGCAGGTGGCTTTTTCCGCCTGCTATAGCGCCGCCTTCCTGGTGCGACATCCCACGGTCTATGCGCAACATGCTGGCCGATCGACTGCGGGTTCATCACGACGCAAGCCTGGCTGGTGAACACCGGTTGGTCCGGCGGCGCAGTCGGCGCCGGCTCGCGCATCAAGCTGGCCTACACCCGCGCGATCATCGATGCCATTCACAACGGCACGCTCGGCGATGCTCCCACCCAGCGCGATGCCTATTTCAAGCTCGATTACTGCACCCGTTGCCCGAGCGTGCCCGATTCCATTTTGCAGCCGGCCGGCACATGGAAAGATCGGGCGGCCTACGAAGCCACGGCGAAAAAACTCGCCGGGTTGTTCCGCGAAAACTTCGCCAAGTATGCCGCCGACGCCGGCAAGGAAACTCAGTCCGCCGGCCCTTAGGCTGCTTAAAGCGCGTAGCTCTGACCGCCGGGTGGCACTGACGCCGGGTGGCACTGACAAGCGCGGCGCTTGTCAGTGGATGCGTTGAGCTCAGCGCGCCAACACTGACAAACAAGGTTTGTCAGTGCCACACAGCCATCAAGTCGCGGTCGTCGACATCCCCGCCGCGCTGTATTTACCCCAGCGCCATTCGCGCACCTCCGGCATGTCGTCGCCGTGGGTGCGGATATAGTTTTCGTGATCCACCAGCTTGTCGCGCAGCGATTGTTTTAGATAAGCGGCGCGGGGACCGAGCTTCGGCACGCGATCGATCACGTCGCCGACCAAATGAAATCGATCCAGATCGTTGCGCACCGTCATGTCGAACGGCGTGGTCGTGGTTCCCTCCTCCTTATAACCGCGCACGTGCAAGTGGTTGTGGTTGTGGCGGCGATACGCCAGCACGTGAATCAGCGATGGATAACCGTGGAAGGCAAACACGGTCGGCGTGTTGGGCGGAAACAAAGCGTCGAATTCCGCGTCCGGCAGCCCATGCGGATGTTCGCTGGGCGGCTGCAAACGCATTAAGTCCACCACGTTGATCACCCGTACTTTCAAATCCGGCAATTCGCGCCGCATCAAATCGACCGCCGCCAGCGTTTCCAACGTGGGCACGTCGCCGCAGCAAGCCATCACCACGTCGGGCTCGCCGTGCTGATCGTTCGAGGCCCAATCCCAAATGCCGATCCCTTCGGTGCAATGCTTCACGGCCTGATCCATCGAGAGCCACTGCGGCGAAGGCTGCTTGCCCGCCACGATCACGTTCACGTAGTTGCGGCTGCGCAGGCAATGGTCGGTCACGCTCAGCAGGCAATTCGCATCCGGCGGCAGATACACACGAATCACATCCGCCTTCTTGTTCACGACGTGATCGATAAAGCCGGGATCCTGATGCGAAAACCCGTTGTGATCTTGCCGCCACACGTGTGACGACAGCAGATAGTTGAGCGAGGCGATCGGCCGCCGCCAGGGAATATCGCGCGTCACCTTCAACCACTTGGCATGTTGGTTGAACATGGAGTCGATAATGTGGATAAACGCCTCGTAGCACGAGAAAAACCCGTGCCGCCCGGTGAGCAAATACCCTTCCAGCCAGCCTTCGCACTGATGCTCGCTGAGCATCTCCATCACGCGGCCGTCGGCGGCCACGTGGTCGTCGCTGGGCAGAATCTCCGCCGTCGAACACCGGCTGGTTTCTTCAAACACGGCGCTCCAGCGGTTCGAATTCGTCTCATCGGGGCTGAACACGCGGAAATTGCGATTCTCGCGATTGGCCCGCAGCACGTCGCGAATCAATTCGCCTTGCACCCGCGTGGCTTCGGCATCCACCGCCCCGGGGCGCGGCACTTCGACCGCGTAATCGTGGAAATCCGGCATCCGCAAATCGCGCAGCAAAATGCCGCCGTTAGCATACGGATTGGCCCCCATCCGCCGTTCGCCATCCGGCGCCAGCGCCGCCAGCTCCGGCCGCAGCCGCCCACGGTCGTCAAACAATTCCTCCGGCTTGTAGCTGCGCATCCATTGTTCCAATATTTTCACGTGCTCGGGCTTATTCATCTCGGCCAGCGGCACCTGATGCGCGCGGAATGTTCCCTCGATCTGTTTGCCGTCGACTTCTTTCGGCCCCGTCCAGCCCTTGGGCGAGACCAGCACGATCATCGGCCAGCGCGGCCGCTTTCTAAATCCCTCCGAGCGCGCCTGCTTTTGGATGTGCCGAATTTCCGCCAGCACTTTATCCAGCGTGGCCGCCATTTGCTGGTGCATCACCAGCGGATCGTCCCCCTCGACAATGTGCGGCGCATAACCGTAGCCGCGCAGCAACTCGTTCAACTCTTCGCGGCTAATTCTGGCCAGCACCGTCGGCCCGGCGATTTTGTAGCCGTTCAAGTGCAAAATCGGCAGCACTGCGCCGTCGGTCGCCGGATTCAAAAACTTGTTCGAGTGCCACGAGGTGGCCAGCGGGCCGGTTTCCGCCTCGCCGTCGCCAATTACGCAGGCCGCAATCAGATCGGGATGATCGAACACGGCGCCGTGCGCGTGCGAAAGGGAATATCCCAGCTCGCCCCCTTCATGAATCGAGCCGGGAGTTTCCGCCGCCGTGTGGCTGGGAATGCCCCCGGGAAACGAAAACTGTGTGAACAGCCGCTTCATGCCGGCTTCGTCCTGCGACACGTTCGGATAGTACTCGCTGTACGTCCCCTCCAGATACACGTTGGCCACGATCGCCGGCGCCCCATGCCCCGGTCCGGTGACGTAGAGCATGTTCAAATGGTGCTGTTTGATCGCGCGATTCAAATGCACGTAGATGAAATTCAATCCGGGCGAAGTGCCCCAGTGCCCCAGCAACCGCGGCTTGATGTGCTTCCGCTCCAGCGGCTTCTTCAACAGCGGATTATCCATCAAGTAAATCTGACCGACCGCCAGGTAATTGGCCGCATGCCAATAGGCGTTCATTTTTGTCAACAGATCGGGCGAAAGAGGCGATTCCATGGAAGTCACCTGTTCTGATTGCCTAGAAGATCGACCGCCGATTGCGCGATCACTTGTTCTTCATCCGTCGGAATGACCCACACGGTCACGCCGGCCTCGGCGCGGGAAATCGTTTGCGCCGACTTATTGTTCTGTTCATCATCCAAACTGATGCCCAGGAACTGCAAGCCCGTGCAAATCCGATACCTTATCTCGGCGCATGTTCGCCGATGCCGCCGCTAAACACCAGCGTTTCGATCCCGTTCATCGCGGCGGCCAAAGCGCCGATCGCTTTGCGTATCTGATAACAATAAAGATCAATGGCTTCCGCCGCCCGCACGTCGCTTGCCTGGCGCGCCATGAGGTCGCGCATGTCAGAGCTGGTTTCCGAAATGCCCAATAGTCCCGATTCGTGGTTCACCATCTGCTGGAATCGCGCGGGCGTCATCTTTTCGCTGCGCGCAGATAATCCACCAGGCCCGGGTCCAGATCGCCGCTGCGCGTGCCCATCGGCACACCCGAGGCCGGCGTGAAGCCCATGGTGGTGTCGATGCTCTTGCCCCCCTGCACTGCCGCCAAACTCGAGCCGCTGCCCAAATGCGCCAGCACCACGTGCCCCCCCGCCGCTTTCGCGCCGGCGAGTCGCGCCAACTCTTGCATCAAATACGTGTACGACAACCCATGAAAGCCGTACCGTCGCACGCCTTGAGCATGGTATCGCCGCGGAATCGCCAACCACTGCGCCACCCGCGGCAGGTGTTCGTGGAACGCGGTATCGAAGCAAACCACTTGCTTCCACTGCGGCTGCTTCTTTTTCACGGCCTCGATCAGCGCGATTTCCCGCGGCAAATGATCCGGGTCCAAAAGTGCAAGCTGCCGCAACTCGGACAGAAGCTCCTCGGTGACCATCGCCGGGGCAAAGTGCCGCGGTCCCCCATGCACCAGCCGATGCCCCACGGCTGAAATCTCTTGATCGCCCACTTTCTCCTCCACGGCTCGCAAGAGGTCTAAAGCCGAGTCGTTGGATTCAACCCGATCGATGGCCCCCGAGCGAATTCGCGTCAGCCCCGATTCCGCCACAAAGACCGCGAATTTGATGCTCGAAGAGCCGGCGTTGAGCGTTAGAATTCGTTTCGTCGCGTCGCTCATGCGCGCAATGTATCAGACTTCGATTCGCCGTCACAAGAACCAACCCCATGCCTCGTTCGCCCATCGACCTTCGTGCCGACGCCCTCCGCATCTGGCAAGCGGGGTTAGCAGCCGTCCGCTCCGAGCGGTTGATGTCGGCTCATGTTCGCCTGGACGCGGGAAAGTTAATCATCGGCACAAATTCGCCGGAAATCATCGATCTGATGAACTTCCGGCGGATTGCCGTAGTCGGAGCCGGCAAAGCCGGGGCTGGAATGGCCGCGGCGCTGGAAGAGATTCTCGGCCCGAAGCTCATGGCGGAAAAACAGCTAAGCGGCTGGGTAAACGTGCCGGCCGATTGCGTGCGAAAACTGCAGCGAATTCACCTGCACGCAGCGCGGCCACCGATCGCCAATGAACCTTCGTCCGAAGGCATCGCTGGTGCCGAAGAAATCCTGCGCATCGTTTCCTCGCTGGGTCCGGACGATCTGTGCGTCGTGCTGGTTTCCGGCGGCGGCACCGTGCTGCTGCCCGCGCCGATCGAAGGCATCGCTCTGTCCGACCTCGTCGCTGTCACACGATTCCTCAGCGCCGCCGGCGCCGACATCCGCCAACTCAATACCGTGCGCAAACAACTCAGCCGGATCATTGGCGGCGGCTTGGCCCGAGCCTGCGCGGCCGGCCGCCTGGTGACGCTCGTCATTTCCGACGTACTGGGCGACCCGCTGGATTTGATCGGTTCTGGACCGACCGTGCCCGATTCATCCACGCCGCAACAATCGCTCGGCATCCTGAAACATTTCGATCCGCAGAGTCAATCTATTCCGGCACCAGTCCTCGAAGTTCTGCGCAAAAATCAGTGAGGCCAACATTCCTCATTCCCCGCTCCCCATTCCACATTTGTCTCATCACGTGATCGGCAACAACGCCACGGCGGTGGAAGCCGGTGCCCACGAAGCCGAACGTTTAGGTTACCAAGTCACCACCGCCTGCGCTCAAAAGTTGGAGGGCGAAGTGGAACCAATTGGCCGCCATTTGGCCGACATGGCCGCGCACTTGCGCTGCACGCCCGGCGCCAAATGCTTCATCAGCGGCGGCGAAGGCACGGTGAAACTGGCTCCCGAGCACGAACGTGGGCTGGGCGGCCGCAATCAGCAGACGATCCTGGCGGCCCTAGGGCGCCTGATTGAAAGTGACCCGCGCGGCATCGCAATTCTCTCCGGCGGCACCGATGGCGAAGATGGTCCGACCGACGCCGCCGGCGCATTGGTCGATGCCGCGGTGATTCGGCGGGCGCAGCAATTGAATTTAGATCCCGCTGATTTCCTCCGCCGCAACGACGCTTACCATTTCTTCGAGCCGCTGGGCGCGCTGATCAAAACCGGCCCCACCAACACCAATGTCTGCGACGTGCGCGTGGTGGTTACCGCCGGCGCATAAAAAAACCGGCGATTGCATCGCCGGCTTTGTAGTTGCTGAACCCCGAACCCTTGTCTAGTCCCACCACCACTGATCCTTCCGCAGGTTCTTCAGATCGACGTCTTCCCGCGCCTTTTCGACCTTCCCATCTTCGTCGCGCAACAGGTTCGATTCCCGCAGCGCCATTCTCGGTTCGATGTGCACGCCGCCGCCGATCGGCGTCATGAGCGTGCTGCCTTTGAACACGCTGGTCACGGCCGATTCGACTTGCTGCGGTGCCGTGAGCGTTTTCACCGAGTACACATCCTCGTCGCCGAAGGGCATCTTCCAGCCGGCCTTGTCGTAATAGTCTTTTTCCTGAATGAACGCGGCCACGACTGCCAGGTCGATGCAGTTGCGCAACTGCGAGTACACCGGAATCACATTGGCCAGTTCCGAATATTTCTTCGTGAACGCTTCGGTGAAAGCGCGGCTGGCGGCGTCGATGGCGCTCGATTTCACGCGCGAGCCGTCGGCCGACACAATTTCGTCGGCGTTCACCAGCTTCACGCCGTTGCCGACCATCTCCATTGCCAGGCCGTCGGCCGTTTCGCGCACGCACTCATAGTCGGGCACAAAGTACCAGCGCTGCACGCGCGTTGCGGCTGACCATGCGCGGATTCGCGCGATCGACGTAGCTGGCCAACTGCTTCACCGGCGGCCTTTCCAGACCGATGCCGATCAGTTTCATGCGATAGTCGGCTTCGACCAGGACCTGGGCGAAGTGCGTCGAGGCAGGCACGCCGGTGATGCGCACCGTTTGCAATCCCAGGCTTTCCTTCAAGCCGCTAACAATTTCTTGAGTTTGACTTTGCGCGGTGGCGGCCGAAAGGCGCGAACCGGTTTGCTTGAGGAAATCCTGCATCCGCTGCAAGCCCTCCTTGGTCGGGTCGATCGAGCAACTGATCACCGGCGTATCGTTTTTGCCCCCCGGCGGAAACGCGCGCAGCGCGGTTACCAAATCGTCCAATTGCACCACAGGCTTCCCGCTATTCAGCCCGCGCACGCGCCCCGATAAGTCTGCCGCCCAGCCTTCCGCGGGTCCCGCAATTACAATGTCCTTCGTGTCCGGGTAATAAAACACATATTGCACCCGGGTCAGCCCGGCCAGGTTTTTCATTTCGTCGGTCGGTTTTTCGCCGGCTTGCAATTTGTCGCGCAGCGCCGCGTCGAGGCGAGTCAGCGAAATCTTTCGCATCGGGCTGGGCTTGGCGAGCTTCGGATTCAACTGCGCCTTGGCGGCCGCCATCCGCTGCCACATCAACTGGCCCGATTGATCCATGTAGATCTGCGTGCGCAGAACGCCGTCGGGATCGACCATCACACCGGCGATGGGCGTCGTGGAAGTTACGACAGTTGTGACCGTAGTGCCGGTGGTGGTTGTCTGAGCCTGGGCCAGAACCGCGCCCAGCGCCAGAAACGTCAGAATGAGCCACAAACGAACGGCATAAACAAACAAGCGGTGCGGAGCCATGAACCGAATTCTCCTGGTGCCTTCCCGCGTCGGTGTCCGGTACGCTCCCACCCCTGTTTCGCGCAAGTTGCACATCACCGCGGTGGGAGCGCGGGTTTGACGATGTAAAAGGATAGGTTTTTGATGACCCCTATCCCGGAAGATTTAAGTCTAATAACGGGAAAATGGTAAAGCAAGAAATGTGGGGGTTTTACGGCGTTTTTTGAAGCCCTGGACCGGTACCCCCTGCGGTTTTGGCGCTGAAGCTATGATTGAGAAATGGCCAAATTCGTCGCCAATTCTCTGAGATCGGTCCCCCTGCCCCGCGGACCCGAGCGAACTCTTATTCTATACCGCTGGCTCTTGGTGGCGGTGGGCATCTATACCGTTCTGGTCACCTGGAACGTTTGGCAGGTGCGGTCGGCGCCCGATTGGCATCCTTGGAAATACGCCACGCCGGATTCGCACATAATCTGGAACCATCGGCCCAGCGATGCGCAATTGGCGCCCATGCTGCCTGCCTGGGATTGGCTGCCGCAATTCGACGTCGGCGCATTGTTGATCGCGGGATTCGTGCTGGTTGTGTTTCTGCCGCGTACCGGTCTGACCGCGCTCGCTGCAATCTGGTTAATCGCGGTTTTGATGGATCGCACGCGCCTGCAGCCACACTATCAAATCGGATTGTTGATATTGGCTACGCTCCCCAGCCCCGGCGCGAAGCTTGTCGGCCGCGCGAACTTGATCGCGCTCTGGTTTTGGGCCGGCTTTCACAAGGTGATCATCGATTTCATCAAGCCCGAAGGTTTGCCCGGCTTCAAAAACGACATCATTCCATTGGACCTGGCCCGAATGTTTCCCCCGGAACATTACGCCTGGAGCACGCACAATTTCGCCGTCGCGGTGGGTTGGACCGTGGCCGTGAGCGAAATGTTGCTGGGCATCATGTGTCTGTTTCCGCCCCTGCGCTGGCTGGTCGGCATCATCGCATTGGTGTTGCATGGCGGCATTCTGCTGTGGAATTGCCGGATGCTCGGTTGCAACCTGACGGGATGGAACGTGGCATTGATGCTCGCCGGCGTGGTGCTCATCACTCCCTGGCGCGAGTGGCCCCGCACCGCGTTGAAACAATGCCGCCCGCTGGCCCGGGTGCTGGCGATCGCCTTGCTCATCTATCCGGCTGCGTTCTACGTCGATGCGGTGAATGGATACCTGGCACACTGCATCTACGTGCCCAACTCAGCATACGGTGAACTGCGCCGCACAGGCGAGGCTCCAAAGCCCGCCCCTTTCATGCCCTTTGAGGTCATCAATTTTCCGCTGCCTCCCGGCCAAAGCATTGCCGAAGCATATTTCAACAAGATCAAACAAACCGGCGACGAAATGATCATTTACGATCCGCGTCCCTGGGCCCGTCACAACGGCATGCACTTACGCCGGCTGACGTACGATGGCGAATTGCGCAACGATCTGCCCTACGGCCACTGGATCCGCCGCGACGATAAGGGGAACAAGCTGAGCGAAGGCGATTTCAAAGACGGCGTCGAAACCGGCCACTGGATCTTCTGGTATGCCGATGGCCGCAAGGCGATGGAAGGCGATTTTGTCGACGGACGCGCCGAAGGACCGTGGCTTACCTGGTCGCCCGAAGGCGAAGAAGAATTCGTCGAATTCCACGATGGCCAGCCCGTGTCGCCGCTACCGCCTGCCGAGCCGTCAACCGGCGGCGAGTAAATCGCCTGTTTGTGTCCTAAGCCGAGCAATGGCGTTGCGATTTAGCAGGCCAATGACTAACTTTGTACGCCCCTCCCCCATAAAATACTGACAATTGACGACAGACCACCGCCCGCTGACTGCCGACCGCATGCCCGAAAATCGCCAGATCCGCAATTTCTGCATCATCGCCCACATCGACCATGGCAAAAGCACCCTGGCCGATCGGCTGATCGAGCTGACCGGCACGGTCCAAAAGCGCGAAATGCAAGCGCAATTGCTCGACGATATGGACCTGGAACGCGAGCGAGGCATCACGATCAAAGCCCGTGCCGTGTCGATGCACTACCGACACGGTGGTGAAGAGTACGAATTGAACCTGATCGACACCCCGGGCCACGTTGATTTTCACTACGAAGTCTCCCGCAGCCTGACCTGCTGTGAGGGAGCGATTCTGTTGGTCGATGCGTTCCAAGGGGTCGAGGCCCAAACGGTCGCCAATGCCCTGGCCGCCATGGAGCACAACCTCACCATCGTGCCGGTGCTGAATAAGGTCGACCTGAAGCACGCGCGCCCCGACGAAGTGATGCTCGAAATGGAGCAGGTATTGGGCATCAAGCCCGAAGAAGTGCTGAAGTGCAGCGGAAAAACCGGCGAGGGAGTAGCCGAGTTGTTGGAAGCGATCGTCGCGCGCATTCCGCCGCCGACGGGCGACCCCGCCGCTCCGCTTCAAGCGATGTTGTTCGATTCGCACTACGACGATTACCGCGGCGCCATCGCCTACGTGCGCCTGATGCAGGGCAGCGTCGAAAAAGGGCAAAAAATTCGCTTTCTGCGAGTAGAAGCCACCTACGAAGTTTTGGAGCTGGGCCAGTTCGTGCCCGAGCGCAAAGCCTGCGAACGTCTGGTGGCCGGCGAAGTGGGCTACCTGATCTGCAACATTAAGGAACTGAAAGATATTCACATCGGCGACACCGTCACCGTGCCCGGCGACAACGCCGCCCCTGCCCTGCCCGGCTATCGCCCGCCGCAGCGGATGGTGTATTGCGGACTGTACCCGTCCGACGGCCAGAACTTCGAAGAACTGCGCGATTCACTCACCAAGCTTTCGATCAACGATCCCAGCTTCGAGTTCACGCCCGAAACCAGCGAGGCCCTCGGCTTCGGCTTCCGTTGCGGCTTCCTGGGCTTGTTGCACATGGAAATCATCCAGCAGCGGCTGGAGCAGGAAGCCAACTTGGATTTGGTGCAAACTGCGCCCAACGTCACTTATCAAATTCTCACCCGCAACGGCGAAACGCTCGAAATTCACAACCCGCAAGATGTTCCCGATACCGGCGAGATCGAAGAATTCCGCCAGCCGATCGTGCGGGTGAACTTCGTGCTGCCCGTGGAATACATCGGCCCCGTGATGCAGTTGTGCACCGATCGCCGCGGCACCTACAAGCGCACCGAGTACCTCGGTCCCACGCGCGCCATGATCACTTTCGATCTGCCGCTGGCGGACGTGATCTACGATCTGCACGACAAGCTGAAAAGCGTCACCCGCGGTTACGGCACCATGGATTACGAAGTGATCGGCTACGTGCCGGCCGATCTGGTGCGAATGGATATTCTGGTCGGCGGCAAGAAAGTTGACGCGCTATCGATCATCTGCGACAAGCGCGATGCCGATCGCCGCGGCCGGGCAATCGTGAAAAAACTGCGCACCGAGATCGACCGCCACATGTTCGAGATCGCCATCCAGGCCGCTATCGGCAGCCGCATCATCGCCCGCGAAACCATTTCCGCCATGCGCAAAAACGTGACCGCCAAATGCTACGGCGGCGACATCACCCGCAAGCGCAAACTCTGGGCCAAGCAGCGGGAAGGTAAAAAGCGGATGAAATCCATCGGCTCCGTCGACATCCCCCAGAAGGCCTTCCTGGCCGTGCTGGAATCCGGCGCGGAACAATAGCGGGTGGCACTGACAAGCGCCGCGCTTGTCAGTGGAAATCTCCTTCACCCCACTGACAAACCGGGTTTGTCAGTGCCACCGAAGCGTTCCACTCGCTCTTGTGAACTCCGCAAAAAACCCGTAACTTACGGGCTCTTCCCGCGCCCGCAATTTGGATTTCTGCGCCCTGCATCCTGAATCCTGCGCCCTGCAATGGCCTACGCTCCTCCTCAAAACTTGCGATCGCCGCTGCGGCGGCTGACCGGGGTGCAGTGCATCGCCACCGGCAGCTACGTGCCGGATATCGTGGTGCGCAACGAAGATCTGACCAAGTATGGCTGCGACCCCCAGTGGATTTTCGATCGCAGCGGCATCCGCGAGCGCCGCCAGGTTGCTCCCGATCAGTGCACCAGCGATCTGGCCGTGGCCGCCGCCAAGCGCGCCATGGATCGCGCCGGCGTCTCCCCCGGCGATATCGATCTGTTGGTCCTCGGCACCTTCAGCCCCGACTTGCCCATCCCCTCCACCGCCACTCAGGTGCAACACAAGCTCGGCCTGCATTGCGGCGCGTTCGACGTCTCCGCTGCGTGTGCCGGCTTCATGTATGCCCTCGTCACGGGTGCGCAATTCGTCGCCGCCGGAAGCAGCAAGCTGGCGCTCGTCATCGGCGCCGATGCCAATTCACGCATCGTCGAGCCGAGCGACAACAAAACCTATCCGCTGTTCGGCGACGGCGCCGGCGCCGTCCTGCTGGCCCCCGGCGGCGAGGACCAAGGTCTAATCTCCTACACCCTTGGCGCCGACGGCTCCGCCGAAGAAATTTTGTGCATGAAGGCCGGCGGCTCGCGCAAGCCCGCCTCCTGCGAAACCGTCCAAGCCGGCGAACACTTCATGCGCATGGACGGACGCGCCGTGTTTAAGTGGGCGATCCGCCTGATCGATCAATCGGTGCGCGACGTGCTGGACCACGCGAAAATCTGCACCGACCAGGTCGATCTCGTCGTGTTGCATCAGGCCAATATCCGCATTCTCGATGCCGCCGCCGAAGAGCTCGGCATCGACCGCGGCAAGATGTTCGTCAACCTCGAAAAATACGGCAATACCTCCGCCGGCAGCATTCCGTTGGCGCTCGATGAAGCCGTGCAAAAGGGTTTGGTCAAGCGCGGCAGCAACATCGTCATGTGCGGCTTCGGCGCCGGCCTCTGCTGGGGCACCGCCCTGTGGCGCTGGTGACCTGCGAAATGGCTCGATCCAGAGAACACAGATGAAAAGGATGAACTCAGATAAAAACAGAGTTCATCAAAACCCGTTCATCCAAGTCCTAAACTTAATTTGTTGCCGATCTGTGTTTATCTGAGTTAATCCGTGTTCATCTGTGTTCCCTAGATTCTCAATTCGATTTGACCCATGTCCAAAGTCAAACAACTTCCGCCGCGCAGCAAAGTCAAATCCGCCGACTGCTGGGATCTGGCCAGTCTCTGCAAATCCGATGCGGCCTGGGAAGCCGCCTTCAAAAAATGGGAAAGCGAAATTAAGGGCTATGAAAAATTTGCCGGCCATCTCGGCGAGAGCGCCAAGAAACTTGCCGACTGCCTGGAATTCGACATCGCTTTCGACCGCACCGGCGAGCGCCTGGGCACCTACGCCTTTCTGAAAACGACCGAAGACCAGGCCAACAGCACCTATCAGCGGATGATCGGCCGTTATCAAAACGCCGCCAGCCGCGCCGGCCAGGCCGCCAGTTACATCCGTCCGGAAATCATGGCGATTCCCGAGGCGACGATGAAAAAATTCCTGGCCGCGAAGGAACTGGCCCCCCATCGCATTTCCTTGGAACGCCTGCTCCGCTACAAGCCACACACGCTGGCGAAATCGGAAGAAAAACTCCTGGCGATGCAGGCCGAGATGGCCGAAACTGCCAATCACGCCTTCCGCCAGTTGACCGACGCCGATCTCAAATTCGGCCTGGTGAAAAACGAGAAAGGCGAGCAGATCGAACTCTCTAACGCCACATTCTCATTATTCTTGCATTCGCCGAAGCGAGCCGTCCGCAAAGCGGCGTTCCACCAGTATTACGCGCAGTTCAAGGGGCACGAAAACACGCTGGCCGCCACGCTTTCCGGCTCGATGCAGCGCGACGTTTATTACGCCAAGGCCCGGAATTACAAGAGTGCCCTGGCCGGTGCTTTGTTCGCCGACAACGTGCCGCTAAGTGTTTACGACAACCTGATCGCCGCGGTGCACAAGAATCTGCCGGCGCTGTATCGGTACTACGATCTGCGCAAACGCAAAATGAAACTGCCCGACATCCATCATTACGACACCTACGTGCCGATCCTCAGTCAGTTGGAATCGCGCCACACTTGGGATCAAGGCGTCAAGGAAGTCGTCACGTCGCTAGAGCCGCTGGGCAGCGAATACTGCGGCGTGTTGGAACGCGGCCTGAACAACGGCTGGTGTGACCGCTACCCCAACCAGGGCAAGCAAAGCGGCGCATTCTCCGCCGGCACGTTCGATGGCGATCCGTACATCATGATGAACTACCAGCCCGAAGTGCTGGATCACGTGTTCACGCTGGCCCACGAGGCCGGCCATTCGATGCACAGCTACTACTCGGCCAAACATCAACCGTATCAGTACTACAACTACACGATCTTCGTGGCCGAAGTGGCCAGCACGTTCAACGAGCAACTGCTCAGCCGCCATTTGCGGCAAAAGGCGCACAGCGACAAGGAACGCGCCTACCTGATCAACCGCGACATCGACGCCATCCGCGGCACGATCATCCGCCAAACGATGTTCGCCGAGTTCGAGAAGATCACGCACGAAACGGTCGAAGCCGGCGAACCCCTGACGGTCGAAAAGTTCAAAGAAATCTATCGCGCCCTGTTGGATCGTTACTTCGGCAAAGATTTTGCCATCGACGACGAGCTAGCCCTAGAATGCTTCCGCATCCCGCACTTCTACCGCGCGTTCTACGTTTACAAATACGCCACGGGCTTGTCGGCGGCGATCGCACTTTCGGAGCGCGTCGTCGGAGGCGGCAAACGTGAATTGTACGACTACCTCGGCTTCCTCAAAGGCGGCTGCTCAAAGTTCCCGCTGGATCTTTTGCGCGACGCCGGCGTCGACATGCAAAAGCCCGCTCCCGTCGAAACCGCCCTGAAACACTTCGCCCGCCTGGTCGAAGAACTGGACGATTTGCTCTGAGCCGAAATAGAAGCGGAGAGGATGAGAAGAGCAGAAGAGGAGATGCGAGTTAGCCTGCTCTTCTCATTTTCTGCTCTTCTCCTCTTCTGTCCATCACGGCTTCAGCGTCGTGATCCACACCAGCGGCTTGCCCGCATCGTCCAGGCGCACTTCGCACTTCAGCCCGGCCTGAAACAGCACCTGATCCAAGATCTTTTTGTAGAACGTTTTGCCGGCCGGCACTTTCACTTTCTTCGCCAGGTCGATCCGATCCCGCGCCATGTTGTTGTAATCGAACAAGAACGGCGTTTTCAGCCGGCCCTGGATCGCCGCCAGCGCCTCGTCGGCCGGCGTATTGTCGATTTCCACCTTGATGAATTCGAAAAGCGCCGGAATGATTTTGCCCTCGTCTTTTTCTCCCGGCGGCCAACCGATCGGCCACGATTGAATTCCCTCTTTGGCCGCCGTCAATCGTAGCTCCAGGTTTCCATTCACAAACCGCGGCACAATTGCTCCGCCCGCCGGCCGAACTATCGCCGCCATCGCTGTTCCGCTGGCCACCGCGTCCAATTCATCGCGCGCCGGCTCGTCGACCGCAATCGCCTGTTCGATCGCCGGATCGACGGTCACTTTTGCCTTCAAGCCGCCGCGAATCTGTTCCAGTGCCTTTGCGGCGGGCAATCCCTTGGTCGCAAATCCGACCGGCGCCGCCAGACTTTGCCGCGCTTGATCGAGCTGCTCGCGGGTAAATCCAAACGCGGTTCTCGGCTGCCCGATTCCTCCCACGCCGCCCGATTGCAAATCCGCCAACCATTCTTTTAACTTCGCGCTATCGGAAATCGCGAATTGCCCGCCGGGCGTAACCAGCATTCCACGCTCATCCAATTGCGCGGTGACGTGTATCGTGCCGCCATCCGCGCCTTGCACGTCGATCCGGTCTCCCGTCTGCGCGGGCCGAAACTGAACGTTGCTAAAGCCAAGATCCGCCAGTGTCTTCATCCATTTCTGCGAAGCCGTCGCCGCATTCACGCTGGGTCGAGCCAGCACCTCGATCTCCACGCGCGGCGGAGCGGCATCGACCAAACCGCCCGTTGTCAGGATCGCGGTGATGAGCGTCGAGAAGCAAACGATTCGAGACAAATGACACATACTGGCACAACAGTCTAGCAGAATCTTGAATCGATCCGGTTGGTGGTACACTGGAAGTATATGCCTTCTGCATCGTCAGGCTGTCGATTTTGCGTGCTCGCCTGCTTTCTGGCAGTGACAACCGTCTTTTTAGGTCGGGCTTCCGCAACTGAAACGATCACGAATTCTGAAGAGGCTCGCGAGCAACTTTACGCGGCTTATGCTAACCAGCTAAGCGAACTAGCCGCCGAATGTGATTCCAGCGGTCTGACGTCGCAAGCGCAGTTCACGCGCAAGTGGCTGCCCAAGCGCGATCCGACGATGATCTATGTGTTTGCGCTGCCCGATTCATCCGCGCCGCCGGCGAAGCTCGTCGATTCGGAAGCGAGCCAGCAATGGTGGACGAAATTCACCGAGCTGCGACGCGGCCAGGCCGACAAGCTCTTCCAATTGGCCCAGTCGGCGGCCAAAGCCAAGCAACCCGCGCTGGCGTTTGAATTGGCGCGCGAAACGGTGCGTGAAAACCCCGACCACGCGCAGGGCCGAAAGATACTCGGCTTCGAAAAATATCAGGACTCTTGGAAAACCGCCGAAACGGTGCGCCGCCTAAAAGACGGGCAAGTCTGGAGCGATTCGTTCGGCTGGCTGCCCGCCGATCAATTGCCGCGCTACGAAAAAGGAATGCGCTACTATCGCGGCAATTGGATCGACAAGGAGGAAGATGCCCGGCTGCACAGCAACATCAAGAACGGCTGGCATGTAGAGACCGATCATTACGCGGTCACGACTAATCACAGCCTGGAAGAAGGAGCGCGGTTGGCCGGCCGGCTGGAAACGCTGTACGACGTGTGGCGGCAAGTGTTTCTGCCCTACTACGCCGGCGTGTCGGACGTGGAGCGCTGGTTTGCCGACGCAGCCATCCCCGCCGCTCCCCACAAATTGCACCAGGTGGTGTATTTCCGCGACAAAGAGCAATACGTCGATGCCCTGAAGCAGGCGCATCCGCAAATCGCCATGTCGCTGGGCATTTATATCGACACCGCCAACACGGCGTACTTTTTTTATGATGCGGAGCGTCACGATTCGACGCTGAACCACGAAGGCACGCATCAGTTGTTCCAGGAAGTGCGCCCCGGCACGATCAAAGCCGGGGTGAAGAACAACTTTTGGATCGTTGAAGCCGTGGCGTGCTACATGGAATCGCTCGCCGAGCATCGCCTGCTGCCCGATGATCTTTACGGCAGTTACATCACCGTCGGCGGCGAAAATGAAGGCCGCGCGCCTGCGGCACGCAAGCGACTGCTGGACGACAACTTCTACGTGCCGCTGCGAGAATTGACGGCCTTCGGCCGAGATTCAATGCAGCACGATCCACGCCTGCCGATGATCTATAGCGAAAGCTCGGGACTGGCGCTGTTCTTGATGGCTGCCGACGGTGGCCGCTACCGCGGGGCGCTGATGGATTATCTAATCGCCGTGTACACCGGACACGCCGCGCCGGATGCGCTGGAAAAGCTTACCGGGCAGCGGTTCGAAGAACTCGATCGGCAGTACCGCGAGTTCATGAAGTAAGCGACGGCTGTTCGTCTGCTTGCGGTTTGCCGCTGGCCGCCTGCCACGCGTCTTTACCGCAGGCGAATGCGTTGGGAGTGTGCACGTGCTCCGGCGCGCGCCCATGCCGACCATGCGCGCTGGAATGCGCCGTAATCGCGGCCAACGGTGCAGCCAACGTACGATTCGCGGAGGCTTGATTTGCTGCGTCGCCGTGATGGCCCGATTGATCACTCGATTTTGAATGAACACTTGCACGCGCTGCGTCACTCGTGTGGGAAACTCGCGGCGGCGCTGCACGCGGTGTAAATCGGTCAGCGTGAGCGATTTGTCTTTTAGCGGCGCGGCCAGCAAGTTTGCGGTAGCGACCGCATCTTGAATTGCCAGGTTGATGCCCACGCCGCCCACCGGCGACATCGCGTGCGCCGCATCGCCGATGCACAATAGCCCCGGCTTGTACCAACGCTCCAGGCGATCGATTTTCACGGTCAGCAGGCGGATGTCGTCCCAGGTGCGCAGCTCGTTCACGCGGTCGCCCAAAAATGGCGAGATTTCCAAAATCCGCGCCCGGAATGCTTCCAACCCGCGGGCCCGCACTTCATCGTAGCCTCCTTTGGGAATCACGTACGCACATTGCCAGTACTGGCCGCGGTAGATCATCACCAAAATGCTGCCGGCCGACACCTGGCCCAGCGGAATCAACGGGTCGCTCTCTTTGCGGGAAATCCGCATCCATAGCACGTCGATCGGCGAGCCGAAATCGCGCACCTTAAAGCCGGCGCGGTCGCGGAGCGTTGAGTGGCGCCCATCGCTGGCGACGGTCAATTCGGCCCGCACTTCCAACGGTCCCTCCGGCGTTTCGGCATGCACGCCGACGACGCGGTCATCCTCTTCGATTAAATTGGTCACATTCGCCTGCATCCGCAGATGGAACGTCGGATATTTTTTCGCCTGCTCGGCCAAGAAATTCAGGAAATCCCATTGCGGCATCAGGGCGATGAACTTGCAGTGCGTCGGCAGGTAGCGGAAATCGGCGATCATGGTTTCGAAATCGCCGATCTTGCCGGCCAGTTGCTGCACCTCCTGATGCTCGCGCTTCAGGAATTGTTCCAACAGGCCCAGTTCGTACATCACTTCCAGCGTGGAAGGATGGACCGTGTCGCCGCGAAAATCGCGCAAGAAATCGCCGTGCTTCTCCAGCACGGTCACGTCGACGCCGGCGCGGGCCAGCAGATAGCCGAGCATCATCCCGGCCGGTCCGCCGCCAGTGATGCAGCAGGTAGTTTGAACGGTTTTTGGTGTTTGGTTGCTCATGCGTGAAGTCTAGGTCGAAAAGTCCAAAAGTCTAAAAGTCGAAAAGTGCCGACCTGTTCTCTCTTTGACTCGTAGGCTTTTCGACTCTTCGACTTTTAAACCTCACTCGCCAATGATTTTCACCAGCACTCGCTTCCGCCGCCGGCCGTCGAATTCGTAGTAGAAAATATGCTCCCACGGGCCAAGATGCAGTTGGCCCTTGGTAATGGCCACGACCACTTCGCGCCCATCACCTGGCGCTTCAAGTGCGCATCGGCGTTATCTTCGCCGGTGCGGTTGTGGTGGTACGTCTTCGACGAAGCGTCGAACGGCGCCAGCTTTTCCAGCCACAGTTCGTAATCGTGGTGCAGGCCCGATTCGTTGTCGTTGATGAAGACCGACGCGGTGATGTGCATGGCGTTCACCAGCGCCAGGCCCTCCTTCACGCCGCTGTCGCCGACGGCCTTTTCCACTTCGCGGTGAATCGAAACAATCGCCCGGCGCTGGGGCACTTCCATCCACAGTTCTTTGGTGAAGGTTTTCATTGGGCTGCCACAAAATCCCGCTTGATTTGACGGCATTATAGCAGCAGACGGCTCAGATTGGCCCGGAAGTTGCATCATCTTTACCCGCACCGTAGGGACTGCCAGAGGAGGCAAATATGCATTCGGCATTGATCGACACCAGATCGCGCACCAGAACGCACCGACAGGCTTGGGCAAACGAGACCAGCGAAGAGCGCGAAGTCGATCGACTGGAGCAGATTGCGTATTGGCTGGATAGCGCGTTCCGCGTGCCCGGCATCGGCTTGCGGTTCGGTTTCGACGCCATCCTGGACTTACTCCCGGGCGTTGGCGACGCGCTGGGCGCGCTCTTGTCGATGTACATCTTCCAGGCCGCGCGGCGGTTTGGCGTGCCCCGCGTCACGCTGGCGCGCATGGCGATGAATATCGGCATCGACTACATCGGCGGTTTGGTGCCGTTCTTCGGCGCGATCTTCGACGCCTATTGGAAAGCGAACATTTGGAACGTCGGTCTATTGAAGCGGCATATCAAGGCAACGCCGCAAGAAGCCCGGCGAGCCCGTCGCGGCGACGGCGTGTTTGTGGCGCTGTGCATTGTCGGGCTGGTGCTGTTTATGGTCGCCACCTTTGCTCTGTTTGCGCTGGCGATCGCCTTGGTTGCCCAATTCTTCGCCCACATCGGCGGCCCGCGCAATTCGATCATCTAATTTGCAGAGGGCACTCGATGAATCGATTGCCATTCGATTGGCGGTGGACGATAATCTCGGGCGCTCTCCCTTCTCTCGTCATGCGCTCCAGATCGCGATGATCCATGGCCGATCGACTAGTCACCGTCGCCAGTTTCCTCGGTCTCATCGAGGCGCATTTGGCGAAGAATCAGTTCGCTGAATCAGGCATCGAATCATTCTTATCCGACGAGACGACAGCATACATGGCCTGGCATCTGACCAACGCTATCCACGGGATCAAGTTGCAGGTTAAGGGCGAAGATGTTGACGCCGCGCGCGAACTTTTGGCTGCCGACAGCGGTGCGCCCCTACAGCCGCTGCGGAAGAATTGCAGTCAATGATGGCGGAAGAAATGCCGGCGGCGGACGCCGGATTCGATGCGCACTTGGATGAGCCGGATCCCCTGACGCGGCGGGAAGACATGGCGGAGCGTGCATTCCGAGGCGCGGTGATCGGAATTTTGTTCGTGCCTTGGCAGTTGTGCGTGGCGTGGTTGCTTTTGAAAATCTATTTTTCAGATGAGCGGCTGGAACCGAGCCATCGCCGGAAAGCGTTTGTCGCGGCGACGATCAATTTCCTGTACGTGCTGATGGTTTGAATTTTCCTGAAGTGGAAGCTGGGCATGCTCGTCTTTGCGGCGTAGGCCGCATGCCCGTTTGGTAGGTGGCCGGATGCGGCGTCCACCGGTACGATTCGTGTAGAGGGTTTGGTCTCGGCAAAGAGGCCTGCGACGAAAGGAGACGGATCATGGAACCGCGAATCGATCTAAAGAAAGCGCCGCCTGAAGCGATGAAGGCGATGTACGGCCTGGAAAAATATCTGCGATCAAGCGGCTTGGAAGAATCGCTGCTGCACCTGGTCAAAATGCGCGCCTCACAGATCAACGGCTGCGGCTACTGTCTGGACATGCATTCGAAAGATGCCCGCGCGAACGGCGAAACCGAGCAGCGGCTGTACGTGCTGCCCGACTGGCGCAAAGCGCCGTTTTACACCGACCGCGAACGCTCTGCGCTGGCCTGGACGGAAGCGCTGACGCAGATTGCCGAAACGCACGCCCCCGACGAAGTATTCGAGCAAGTGCGCGAGCAGTTCGATGAGAAGGAGATCGTGGATCTTACGCTGGCGATCACAACGATCAACGCCTGGAACCGCATCGCCATCGGCTTCCGCGCCCCGATCGGCCAATACCAGCCGCACGAGCATCACGCCGCCGCGGCTACGTAACCGCGAAGACGCGAAGATCGCGAAGGAGGACGATCTGCGATCAGGGCGGGCTGCGGCACGCGCTGCACACGGCGCGACGCCGGCGGCCGACATAGCCAGTGGCCACCAGCGCCATTGCCGCCAGCACGATGCCCGACGGTTCGGGCACCAGCGTGTAGCCGATCAGGTCCAACGCCAGAATGTCGAGCGGCGTTACGATGCCCAACTCGCCGTCGTCGATGTTCGGATCCATGATCCCAAACGGCGGGCCGGGAAATGTGTAGGTGCTGTCCTTCCAGTGTTGCGCCTGGTACCCGTCGCCGAAGTTGATGCCCGTGGAAAACAGTGCGGAGGACGTGACGCCGCCGTCGTAGGACAAATAGGGATTGTCGCCGGGCACGTCGCTTGTGCCGGCGGCCCAATCGAGCACGGCGCCGCTAAGGGGCTGATCCACCAACGACGTGCTGTCGGCGGAGTAGCGGAACAAATCGAGCACGGTAAAGATCGTTTCCGTCGAGTAGTCGTGAGGGTAATCGGGTCCATCGTGACCGGCGCCGTCGGAACTGGCGTAGTCGATGTGGTCCACGCCGCTAATGAATCCCATGCCGTGCGCCAGCTCGTGCGTGAGGACGGCGGTAAAGTCGATCTTTCCGGCGTCGATTCCGTCGCTGGGATCGAAATCCATGATGGGGAAGTAGATCGAGTTCACGACGATCGTGCCGTCGGCACCAGGCCGCCGTCCGCGCCCGGCAGCAGGCCCAAGGCCTTCTGGTTGGCGCGCGTCAGCCGCAGCGTGGAGTTGTAGACCAACGGGGCGGTCACATGCATGCGCAGCGACGGGGCGCCGGCCGTGTCGTTGGTGATCATGCTCAGCGCCGGCCCGGGCTGCAGCGAACTGACGGCCGAGGCGTCGTGCGCGGAAGTGCTGTCCAGGGCCAGCGCCGCGGCCACCGAACTGTAAGCGAATGGGCTGGTCGTCGGATCGACATCGAAATAGCCCAGCGGTCCGCCCGGGATCGACGCTTCCACTAATTTGAAGTGCAGCACGATCGGATCGGCAAACTCGCTTTCCCACGTGCCGGTGGCGATGCTGACCGAGGTCGCCAGGCCGCTCATGACCGGTGGAGGAAGCGGTGAGCCGACGTAGGGTAGCTCGATCAGCATCGCCGCGGCCGGCGACGCCGCCCAGAGAACTACAGCGACCGACAATGCGAGCACGCAGGCGCAGCGCGCGGTCGGCGAAGCCTTGGCGCACCTGGGCGGATGCGGTCGGCCGATGAATGCCGCCATGAAGGGACTCTCCTGTGGGCGAGACTGGCAACGAGAAAAGCAGATAAGTCGATTTCGCCTCGCGCTGGCGGAAGGGTAACACGGGGCGAAATCCGCGGCCAGCGTTTGGCAAGTTAGTGGAGGAGTTTTGCACCACCTTAAGGGGATTCCCTACATCTGCAGAGGGGACAGGCGCATGGCGGAGGGAATTCTCACGCAAAGGCGCGGAGACGCTAAGAAGAGGAGAATAGGAGACAAGGAGACATGAGCGCGCAGGGATAAACAGTTCCGCGCGAGGCGGGTTTTGTGCGATCGGCCCCGAGGGGTCGTGCATCCTTCGACACTTTTCCGAACAAGTCGGGAAAGGCTCAGGACTATAGGTTTGGCGATCGATCGGTGGGCTGGAATGCCTTGGACCAGCCCATTGAAGCTTGGCTGCCGATCGACCTCACGACCCCGGCGCTGGCTCCTGCGGCGGACCCATGCATGGGGTGAACGCGGGAGGGGAGCGCTTGGTCGGGCCGGGTTGCAGCTGTTAGCTTTTGGCAATTAGCCTTTAGCCAGCAGAAGCCAGCTAATTGCTAACGACTAATCGCTAACTGCTAGTGTGGACATACTTCGCTGGGCACCGGCGGCAAGGCGTCGCGACCTGTTTATGTCCGAATTCGGGCGCAACATTGGCTCGCCCTTGCGAGCGGGACCTTTCGTCATGAGCACTGGCTGAACTTCTAGAAAGCCAACCACGAGCTGTACCACAGACCGCGACCGACGGTTCGCGGCTTTATGGTTTGCCCGATGCTCATCTAGCGGGAAGGGGCGAAGCTGGCGTTGCCGTGTTTCACCGCGGAGACGCAGAGACGCGGAGAGGAAATTTCCAACTGCGAATCTCCCTCGCGCGGTGAAGCGTTCAACGACCACACGCAACATACACGAAGTGGTGGCCCAATTTCAAGGATCGTTTTGGGCCACGGTTACGATATAGCGCTTGACACATATAGTCTATAAGCTATAATTCATGGGCATGTGGGCAGTCGAATATACCGATGAGTTCGAGCAATGGTGGAATTCGTTGGATGCGTACGAGCAACGTTCGGTCGATGCGAGTGTGGAACTTTTGCGCGAAGCAGGGCCGCGGCTTGGTCGGCCGCATGCGGATACACTTCACGGTTCGAAACATTCCAACATGAAAGAGTTGCGAACGCAGCATGAAGGGCGTCCGCTGCGAACGCTATTTGCCTTCGATCCTCGTCGCAGCGCGATTTTGCTGATTGGTGGCGATAAGACCGGCGACGATCGATTTTACGAACGCATGATTCCATTGGCAGATCGTTTGTATGACGAACATTTGGAAACACTTAAGCGAGAAGGGCTAATCTAATGGCCAAAAACTTTCGAGAATTAGAAGCAAAAATGAAGCCGGAGCATCGAGCCTGGGCCAAAGCACGGGCGAAGGAGATGATGGCGGAGATGCTGCTGGCGGAAATTCGCCGCAGCACCGGCCAGACTCAAAAGGAGGTCGCGGAAATCTTGGGCGTCAAGCAACCGACCTTGTCGCGCCTCGAATCGCAAGACGACATGCAAATCAGCACGTTGAATCGACTGATCGAAGCGCTGGGCGGCAAGCTAGAAATCATCGCCCATCTGCCCAAAGGCGACATCCGCATCAGCCAATTCACCGACGCCGCTTAACCGCTCCCTCTCCCCATGTGGGAGAGGGCTGGGGTGAGGAGTTCGCCGCGGAAATCGCTAGACGTCGCGGAGGGCGCAATTCCTCGTGGTGCGTCAGTAGGCCCGTGGTGAGTTGTTCAACGTCCACGCGCACTTTACACGAAGTGGTGGCTCGATTTCAAGGGATTCTTGAGTGACTTTCTCTTCACTTTGTTATATTTGGCAGCGGACGAATTTTGTTCACGAAAGATTGTGGTGGAGTATGTCCTACGACAAAAAGAAGCTTGCAAATTATGTTAGCGAACTGCTGTCCAATACGACCGCTGATTTTGAGAAAGTCGATCGAGATCGCCCCTACTCGATCTTAGGCGGCGCCGGGTCGCATGTTGAACTTACAAACCAAGCAGGACAAACGTTTGTTGGTAAAATGTCCGAGGAAGGAACGCCCACTCTTTACATCCTTGAAGCCGGGCTCCGTTCGCTCTATGCATTTGTGGATGAATGTCTTAAGGACCGCGAGTTTGCCACAAAGATTGGGAGCGACGCATTGGTCAAGCATCTTCAGGCTACGGCCAAAAAGTTCTATGCGGTGTCGCCCAGTGACCTAGATCTTGCAAAGATTGTGAAGGAAGACATCTTGCAGGCATTACGCGCAGAGATCAGGCAATGGCGCGTTCACGTTCCGATCAGCAACTTGCAAATCCAGCAGCCGCTAACGATTGGCAGGGTAACTTTCGTTCGGCACGAAGAGGGAGTAGTCGCTAGCACAAAGATTATTATTGATCATCAGGGACCTCCTAATGCTGATCGGAGTACATCGGACAAGGCAGCCCTATTAGTCACGATCGGTGCAATTTCTCAGCAGGGGTCAGCGTGGGCGGTCGCGGAGATTGAATCACACGAGAAAAGAGTTAGCGAAGTTGCTAGAGAGGAGATTGAAACCGCGGTGAATGTGATTCGAGCGTTCACGCATGTATTTAATTCGCGTTCACTTCATTCGGCCTTTGGGCTGCCCTATGAACTAACCAATGGAACGGCGGGATTCATTTCGCAGTCTAAAGATCTGTTTTTAATTCAGATGGATCGCAGGGGTTTCTTTCATCCGTTTGATTTGAATGAGATCGTCGTAACGAAACTCAAAAGCGAGTATTACTTCGATCAGCTGGTTAGGATTGCTGGAACGGCGTGGGGCTCACTTAATTCTTTGGAGAAAGCGGTACGAGTGGCTTTTCACTGGCTCGGTCGTTCAATCATCGCGCTTACGAAGGCAGAAGCGTTCACCCAGTGTGTCATTGCGCTCGAAAGACTGTTGATCACCGACGACGAGGAGACAACTGTCGAGCGATTTGCTGACCGTTTGGCGTACTTACTTTCAGATAAATCTGATGAGCGTAAAGCGATTCATAGGGCAGCCAAACGGCTTTACGACGTCCGCTCGAGAATTGTCCACGCGGGATTTGATTCCATTGAGGAACGTCAAATCCAGGAAATCGAGAATCTGGCTGTCGGCGGGTTGGTTAAGGCGGCTTCGCTATTGGACAGCCTTGTTGACCACAATGCTTTGCGTGATTACTTCCACAATTGCAAGATGACGTAGTTTTTCGTCATCGCGATAACCCTGGGCGGAGCCCGGGGCTAGTGGGCGTTGCGGCGGCGGGCGGATTTGCGGCCGGGGCGGTAGCCACTCGGCTGGGCTCGTGACGGGCCGGCGACGCGCGCGGCGGAATCTCCCGGTGTAACCGGGGGCTGACGGGTCAAACGGTGTGGATTGCCCATTGGTTGTGCTCCGGAGGCTGTTAGCCTCCGGCTATTTTTTTCGCGGGCGGCGGTTTGTGTTGCGGTGGGGGCGGTAGCCGACGCCTGTGTTGGATTGTTTCGTGCTTTTCGTGAGTTTCGTGGTTGGCCGCGCGTCGTGCGACGGCTCGGCGGGAGCCTCGCCCTCCCGGGTGGAGCGCGGTTTGGTGCGCGACCCCCGGGCCGAGCCCGGGGCTAAGGGGGTGGCGCGGATGTGATCGCCGGAAGTTTCGTTTAGGGATTCGTTTGCTTTGCGGCGGCGGCGGGAGAGGGCTTCCTTTGGCGGGCGCTCCGGAATCAGGCAATCGCAGCCGTTGCCGATTAGATCCTGGCGGCCGGCTTGTTCTAGGGCTTTGCGCACTTCGAAATAGTTTTCGGGTTTGAAGAATTGCAATAGCGCGCGCTGCAGGCGGCGGTCGCGGAGGTGTTTGGCGATGTAGACCGGCTTCATCGTGAACGGGTCGTAGCCTGTGTGGTACATGCAGGCGGCGATGTCGAAGGGGCTGGGGATGAAATCTTGGACCTGGTCGGGGCGGTAGTGGTTGCGCTTGAGGAACAGGGCCAGATCGATCATCGCGTTCAGATCGCTGCCGGGATGGCTGGCGATGTAGTACGGGATGAGGTACTGCTTTTTGCCGGCGGCTTTCGATTGGCGGCGGAAGGAGTCGGAGAACTTTTCGAAATCGTCGTTGCTGGGTTTTTTCATCTTCTCCAGCACGCCGGGGTCGGTGTGTTCGGGGGCGACCTTCAGATGGCCGCCGACGTGGTGCTGGGCCAGTTCGCGCATGTAGACCGGGTCGCGGCGGGCCAGGTCCATGCGGATGCCGGAGGCGACCAGCACTTTTTTGACGCCGGGCAGTTCGCGCGACTTTTTCATCAGGTCGATCAGCGGGCCGTGGTCGGTGCCCAGCAGTTTGCAGATGGTGGGATGGACGCAACTGAGTCGGCGGCAGACGGCTTCGACCTCGGGGCGGGAGCAGCGCATCTGGTACATGTTGGCGGTGGGGCCGCCGATATCGCTCACGACGCCGGTGAAATCGGGCTGGGTTTGCCGCATGCGCTCGATTTCCGCGAGCACCGATTGCTGGCTGCGGCTTTGGATGATGCGGCCTTCATGAGCGGTGATGCTGCAGAAGGTGCAGCCGCCGAAGCAGCCGCGCATGATTTGCACGGAGTGCTTGACGACGTCGTAGGCGGGGATTTTTTCCCGGCCGTAGCTGGGGTGCGGGCGGCGCGTGAACGGCAGGCCGTAGACGCGATCCATTTCGGCTTGCGTCAGCGGCAGCGCGCCGGGGTTGACGACGATCGCTTCGGTGCCGTGGCGCTGCAGGAGGCGCTTGGCGTTGTAGGGGTTGGTTTCCTGGTGGGAGATTTTGGTCATCAGGCAGAAGGTGCGCTTGGATTGCGCATCGTCGGCGGAGATTGTTTCGTAGGGGGGGAGTTCGATGGTGGGGGGATCGAAGGCGGAATTCGGAAGGCGGAAGGCGGAGGTTTCTTTGGCGCCAAGCGATATGCCACGCCGCGCAGGGTGCGCAGGTCTTTTACGGTGGCGCCGGCGGCGAGGCGGTGGGCGAGTTCGATGATCGGGCGTTCGCCCATGCCGTAGACCAACAGGTCGCACTTGGCGTCCATCAGGATGCTGCGGCGGACCTTGTCGCTCCAGTAGTCGTAGTGGGCGATGCGGCGGAGGCTGGCTTCGACGCCGCCGGCGATGATGGGGACGCCCTTATACGCCTCGCGGGCGCGCTGGCAGTAGGCCAGCGTGCAGCGGTCGGGGCGGCGGCCTATTGCGCCGCCGGGGCTGTAGGCATCGTCGTTGCGCACTTTGCGGTTGGCGGTGTAGTGGTTGATCATCGAATCCATGTTGCCGGCGCTAATGGCGAAAAACAGCCGCGGCTTGCCGAAGGTGCGCCACGGCTCGCAGGAATGCCAATCGGGCTGGCTGAGGATGGCGACGCGGAAGCCTTCGTCTTCCAACAGGCGGCCGAGCAGGGCCATGGCGAAGCTGGGGTGATCGACGTAGGCGTCGCCGGTGACGAAGACGATGTCGACGTAGTCCCAGCCGCGCTCGTGCATTTCGGCGCGGGACATGGGAAGCGGCGAAGAGTGCGGAGTGCGAAGTTCGGAGGGCGGAGTGGATGGAGTGCGGCGGGCGGCCAGCGAGCCGACGAGGTCGATGTAGGGACCAAGCGCGCGGCCGAATTCGTCGGAGCGCGGGGGGTCGATGATCGGCAGCGGATTGAATGTGGGCGCGGACATAAGGATCGCTCAAAGCAAGCGGCACCCTTGATTGTAGGCGAGGCGGGGTCAGGAAGTGAGTGGCTGGAGAAGAACTAAGAGCTATGAGCAATGAACAATGAGCAAACGGCGGAATGCATTACCGTTCAATGTTCTTTGTTCAAAGCTCATAGTTTGCCGTCGTCACCAGCCGCCGCTGGCGCCGCCGCCGCCAAAGCTGCCGCCACCTCCAGAGAACCCGCCGCCACCGCCGCCGCCGGAAAAACTGCCGCTGAAGATGCCGCCGCTGGATGAGGTGCCGGAGGTGGAAATCCAATAGGGGCCGATCCAATGATTGCGATAACGGCGGAAACGCAGGTGCGAGATGAGAACCACAAACAGCACGATCATCCAAAAGATGATTATGCCGGGATCGATTGTCGATCGCGGCTTGTGCGGGACCGCCTTGTATTCGCCGCGAGTGGCCTTGTCGATGGCGGTGATGCCGGCCAATAGTCCGCCGCCGTAATCGCCGGCTTTGAATCGCGGGGCGATTTCATTGCGAATGATTTCGGACGAGCGAGCGTCAGTGAGTGCGCCTTCCAGGCCGTATCCGACTTCGATGCGCAGCTTGTGATCTTGAATCGCCGCGACTACCAGCACGCCATTCCGATTATCTTTTCGACCAAGCTTCCAAGCCTGAGCCGTTCGAATCGAGAAATCTTCGATGGTGTCGCCATCCAGTGAAGCAACCGTGAGGATGACAAGCTGGTTTCCTGTTTTTTGCTCCACGCTTGTCGAGAAGGCATCCAGTTGGCTTTTCTGTTGAGGGGAGAGGACGTGGGCGTAATCGTTCACGCGCCCTTGGAGCTTGGGGATGGCGGGCGTGGCGGCGTGCGCGCTGGCCACCAGCGGCAGGGTGAGCAGGCCGACGGTTGCGAAAGCGACGAACGGCCGCATGAAAATCATCCGTCTCAATCGAACTTCACCTGCGGAACTTTTTCCGCGTCGGCGGTTTTTTTGAAGTACTCAGCCTGGTGGAATCCGCTGCCGGCGGCGACGAAGCGGGCGAAGAAGCCGTTGACCAGGGTGTTGTACGACTGGACCTGTTCGTTGTAGCGCTCGCGGGCCACGTTGATGCGGTTTTCCGTGCCTTCCAGTTGCGATTGCAGGTCGAGAAAGTTCTGGTTGGCTTTGAGATCGGGGTATTGCTCGGCCACGGCGATTAGGTGCGACAGTGCTCCGGCCATCGAGCTTTGAGCCTGCTGCAGCTCTTGCATCGCGGCGGGGCTATTGGGGGCGGCTTCGATTTTGATTTGGCCCATCTTCGAGCGGGCCTCGGCCACTTCGTCGAACACTTTTTCTTCGTGCGTGGCATAGCCTTTGACCGTGGCCACGAGGTTGGGGATCAGGTCGGCGCGGCGCTGGAGCGTGGAATCGACATTGGCCCAGGCGCTTTGCACGGCCTGGTTGCCGGAATTCAATTTGCCGTAGACGGAGATCCAGCCGCCGGCGAGCACGACGATCAGGAAAACGATGACCAGCACGACGACAAGCAAGCCTTTCATCGTACGAATCTCCTTAGGGGATAGCGCAGGCTGGTTGCGGCGGCGGATGACGCGCAGCGGTCAGCCGTGCTGAATCATACCGTGCGGTTGCATCAGAGCGAATGCAACAGATGATTGCCGATGAAGTTGGCGGTCGTCCAGACCAACACGGCCCAGGGGACGAGTTTGCCGACATATCGGCGAAAATGCTGCGGCGTGGCGCGAAAACTTTGCGCAGTGCGCCCGTAACCAGAGCGGACTTCGATCCAGCGCCCGATAACCATCGCGCTTACGGTGATGTAGAAAGCCAGATCGTAACCGGTGAGCCAGCCGCTGCCAGTGACGACAATCATCACTGTCAGCAAAACCAGCACAATCGGCCCGATTACGAACCAGAGCAAACGGCCGCACAGCGCCCAGAACGGTTCGCGCTCCGACGATTCAACGACATACCGATCGGTGTTGTCCAACTCTTCTTCTCCTGGCCCGAGGCAAACGCCTAAGGCGTTCTCCTACCGAATTTTAACACAATAACGAAGTATTTTGATTCAGCAAGTGAACGGGTTCCTTGGGGGACGGTCTGAGCAGTTGAACCAGAGGGGCAGGCGCGGATCGGCGAATTACAATGAAGAATTCCTTAAAAATTGATCGTGAGGCGGTGTGGGGCCTGCGGAGCGGGTTTGACGATTTGTCGTAAGCCGTTTAGGCTAAATGTGTTGTCCTCTTTTCTCGGCTAGCAAGGCCGGCGCACTCCCAGGAGTGATTGTGAAGCAGAAAGCCTGGTCGGGAGTATTCAGCGAGGCGACGGATCGCCGGGTCGAGCAGTTCACCGAAAGCATCAGCTTTGACCGGCGATTGTACGCGCATGATGTAACTGCATCGATTGCGCATGCCCAAATGTTAGTCACTGTCGGCCTTATCACTGCCGAGGAATGCCGACAGATTGAGCAAGGATTGGGCGCGATTCGCCAAGAGATTGAGCAAGGTAAATTCGAGTTTCGCTCGGAGCTCGAAGACATTCATCTGCACATCGAGCGGGCGCTGGTGGAGCGCATCGGCGACGTCGGGCGGAAGCTGCATACGGCGCGAAGCCGCAACGATCAGGTTTCGACGGATCTGCGGCTGTGGTGTCGGGAGGCGATTGACCGAATTGATGCGGCACTGGCGGGCGTGCAGCGGGCGTTTGTCGAGCGATGCGACGTCGATCGGGACGTGATTTTGCCGGGCTACACGCACATGCAGCGCGCAGCCGGTGCTGGCGCCGCACTACTGGTTGGCCTACTGCGAAAAATTCGAGCGTGATCGCCAGCGATTGGCGGATTGCCGAAGGCGAGTGAATGTGTTGCCGTTGGGGGCGGCGGCGCTGGCGGGCACCAGTTTGCCCATCGATCGCGAAGATGTTGCGCGGCGGTTGGGCTTTGTCAACGAGCGCGGCCAACCGCAGGTGATGAGCAACAGCATCGATAGCTCCAGCGATCGCGATTTTGTGATCGAGCTGGCGTTTGCGCTCTCCGTCGTGTCGGAGCATTTGAGCACCTGGGCCGAGGAATGGATTTTGTGGAGCACGGTCGAGTTTGGGTTTTTGAAATTGCCGCAGGCGTTTTGCACCGGCAGTTCGATCATGCCGCAGAAGATCAATCCCGACGTGCTGGAATTGGTGCGCGGCAAGACGGCGCGGGTGATTGGCAATTTGCAATCGCTGTTGGTTTTGGTGAAGGGGTTGCCGTTGGCCTATAACCGCGATCTGCAGGAGGACAAAGAGCGGATTTTTGATTCGGTCGACACGGTGTCGGCGTGTTTGGAGATTGCGGCGCCGCTGGTGGCGGGGGCGGAATTGAACAAGGCGGCGATTGCGGAGAAGTTGGATCGCGGATATTTGGATGCGACCACGCTGATGGAGGAATTAATTCGGGGCGGCACGCCGCAGCGGACGGCGCATGAGATGGTTGGGAAGTTGGTGAAGGCAGCGATGGATCAGGGAGTGCGATTGGCGGATTTGCCCAGCGAATTATTGGATGGCGAGCTTAAGGATGCGCTGGGGGTGAAGAATGCCGTGGCGCGATTTGTCAGTTATGGATCGACGGGGCCAAAGGAAGTTGCGCGGCAGGTTCAGATTTGGAAAGAGAAATTGACACCTGAAGGCGGAGTTCGGAAGGCGGAAGGCGGAACGCAGAAGACAGAAGGCAAACGGCAGAAGGCGAAAAAAACATGAGCAGGCATCTTCGATTGGCTTTGGGCGCGGTCGGCTGGGCGATTTTCATGACCGCGGTCGCTGACGCGCAAAATCGTCCAGCGCCGCCAAAACCGGCGGCCGGCGATATCATGCCGGTGATCGAAAAGCACGATCCGGCAGTAGATACGATTGTGGAATCGAATCCACAAACGCCGCGCGAACTATTGCGGGCGGCGGCAATCCTGGCCGATTTGGATCGCGCGGATTTGGCGAAACAATATTTGCAGAAGGTACTTGCCGCGAAATTGAACGACGAGGCACTGACCGATTTGGCGGCGCACGTCGATGCGGATTTGCTGCTGCGGATGTCGACGAACGAGGCGCTGGCGCCGGAGGGGCACCAGGTTGCCGAGGCCGTGCTGAGCGCCGCGGCCAAGCAGGCGCACGATCCCAAACGGCTGGCGGCGGCGATCGATAAGCTGAATGATCCATCGCGGGCGGTGCAACTGCATGCGGTTGGCACGATTCTGGCCGCGCATGATGATGCCGTGCCGAGCCTGACGTTGGCGCTGGCGGATGAAAAGCGCGCCGCGGTGCGGCCGCTGATCAAGGAAGCGCTGGTGCACATCGGGCCGGCGGCGATTGCGCCGCTTTCGGCGGCTTTGCAAAGCGACAATGCGGCGCTGAAGCTGCAAATCATCGACGTGCTGTCGCAGATTGGGTTGCGGGAGGCGGTGCCATATTTGGCGGCGCCTGCGACGGCGGAAAAAAGTCCGCCGGAGGTGCGCGAGGCAGCCCGGTCGGCGCTGTTGGAAATCCAGAATATCACGCGACCGACCGCCGAAGCCGCCGCGAAGCTGTTGATGGCGGAGATCGACAAACACCTGAAACACGAACAATTACTGAATTCCGATGCCAACGGGAACGTGGATGTATGGCGATGGGATGCCGCGGCGGGCGTGCCGGTGCATGAGAAAACGTCGCCGGATCAGGCACATGTGGCGCTGGCGGCGCGGTTGGCAGACGATTTGATGCTGGTGGCGCCGGACGACTCGCGCGAAGCGAATGTTTTTGGTGAGCGTGCTGGAGGCAGCCGGCAGCGGACAGCAGCCGGAACACCGTCTGCAGCAGGCTGCGAAGATGGGCGCACCCGGAGGTCGAGGATGCGCTGACGTATGCGATGTTGACCGGGCATGTGCCGGCGGCGATTGCGGCGGTGCAGGTGTTGGGGACGATCGGCGATCGGTCGTTGTTGGATGCCAATGGCGCCAATCCCCGGCCGTTGGTGTTGGCGCTTGAGCAGCGCGATCGGCGGCTTCGATTCGCGGCGGCTGAGGCGATTATGAAGCTCGATCCGAAGGCAGGTTTCAATGGTTCGAGCAACCTGGTCAATGCGCTGGCGTGGTTTGCGGGCACTTCGAACACCAAGCGGGCCCTAGTGGCGTTTCCCAACGATGCGGTAGCGACGCAATTGGGCGCAATGCTGGCCACGATGGGCTACGACGCGGACATTGCCACTAACGGCCGCAATGCGTTTCTCAAGGCGCTAGCCTCGAGTGATTACGAATTGGTGCTTTTGAGCAGCCGGATCGATCGGCCGCCCGTGTGGGTAGTGCTGCAGGAGATGCGGCACGATCCGCGGAGCGCACGGCTGCCGGTGATTCTGTTGGGCGAGGACGGTGAGAGGGAATTGGATCATCTGGAAACGTTGGTTCTCTATGATCCGTGGACCAAAGTGTTCGCCCGGCCGGTGACGACCGACGGGATGAAGTTTTTTGTCGATCGATTGAACCAGCAAGCCGGCAGTTTTGTGGTGCCGCTGGAAGAGCGCGAAGAACAAGCGGCGAAGTCGTTGGCGTGGTTGAAGAAATTGAATGAGACGTCGGCGCGGGAATTTGAGATTCAAACGCACGAGGCGGAAATTGCCCGGGCACTTTACGTGCCGAAACTTAGCGCGGCGGCGGCGGAATTGCTGGGGATGATTGGCACGCACACGGCGCAGCGGGCGCTGGTGGATGTAGCCAACCGGCCGGCGACGCCGATGGAAATGCGCGAAGCGGCGGCCGCGGCGTTCAGCCAGAGTGTGCGCAAACATGGAATTCAATTGACAAGTCGCGAAATTCAACATCAGTACGACCGGTACAACGAAAGTGCCACCGAAGACGCCGCGTCGCAGCAGTTGTTGGGATTGGTTCTGGACGCCATCGAACTGCCGCGGTCGCTATCCAACATCTCTCGTCCCTCGTCCCTCGTTCCTCGCCCCTAGGCTTTCTTCTCCCATGCCGCCGCACGAATCACAAAACGGTCCGCCGATTGATGGGATCATCGGCTCCGGCGCGGCGATGCAGGAAGTCTATCGGCTGACGCGGCAGGTGGCTTCGTCCCGGGCTTCGGTATTGCTGCTGGGGGAAACTGGCACGGGCAAGGAATTGATTGCCAAGGCGATTCATGAGCTTAGTCCGCGGGGCAGCGGGCCGTTTGTGCGCGTGAATTGCGGGGCGCTTTCCGAGAGTTTGCTCGAGAGCGAATTGTTCGGGCACGTGCGCGGTTCGTTCACGGGGGCGATCAATAATCGCACGGGACGATTCGAGGCGGCGCACACCGGCACGATTTTTCTGGACGAGATTAGTTCCACGACGCCCAAGCTGCAAATCAAATTGCTGCGCGTGCTGCAAGAGCGGGAGTTCGAGCGCGTCGGCGATACGCAGACCATTCGCGTGGATGTGCGCGTGATCGCGGCGAGCAATCATGATTTGCACGATCTGGTCGATAAGCACGAGTTCCGCGAGGATTTGTATTATCGGCTGAACGTGGTGCCGATTCGGTTGCCCCCTTTGCGGCAGCGGCGCGAGGATATTGCGGAGTTGGTGAGCCATTTTCTCGGACTGTATAACGAGGAAAACGGTCGAAAAGTGAAAGAGGTCGACAAGAAGGCCAAAGATGCGCTGGAAAACTATCACTGGCCGGGCAACGTGCGCGAATTGCAGAATGTGATCGAGCGGGCCGTGGTGATGGCCACCGGCGATGCGCTGACGTGCGATTTGTTGCCGCCGGCTGTGATGGGAGAAGGAAAAGGGCGCGGGCATTCGCGGCGCGCAGGCGCGGCGGTCGATTTGGAAACGCTCGCTTCGGAATTAGTGCAGCAAGGCGTCGGGGCGGCCGGCGCCAACGAAGACAGCCTGCACACCAAAATCGTCAACCGCGTGGAGCGAGAGCTAATCGCTCAAGTGATGGCCGCGTGCGACAACGTGCAGACGAAGGCGGCCTCACGCTTAGGCATCAACCGCAACACGCTGCACAAGAAGCTGAAGGAATACGGGCTGGAAGAGGCGGGGGAGTAGGTGGAAGTAGGATGTAGGAGGTAGGAATTAGGATTTAAGAAGGCGGAAGGCGGAATTCGGAAGGCGGAAAATTCTCAACCGGCGGTTCTTCGCCGGGCGAAGCGCGCGGCCAAGAGTGCTGCGGCGGACAGGGCCAGGCAAATGCTCGCGGGTTCTGGAACCGCCATCAAGGCGAGGTCGTTGCCGCCGATGAAACTGTTGCCATCGACGTCGGCGAAGTAGGTGATTTGGAACCACAGGCCGTTGGACTCGAGGATCGACCCCTCGGCCGCATTCGCGAATTGACCGTTGATGGCGTTCGCACCCTTGTTGTTGATGATGTAATAAATGTCGCCGAGGATGGGGGTGAAATCGCCGGCGAAGAGTTTTAGCGTGGCGCCGCCGACGGATACATTGCCGTCGATATCCATGCGGTCGTAACCTGTCTCAGGCTGCGAGCCATTGATTCCCATGTCCAATTCCGATTCTTCTTCGAACGTGAGGTCGCCTTCGATCTCGAATTCCTCCGGGCTGTCGCCGAAAAAGTTTGGCGAATTTGTTTGGGCCCCCGCCGTGCCGCTATAGCTGCCTTGAAAAGTTGTTTGGCGGCGGATGACAACATCGCCGCCGATTATCGATTGATCGGCAACTTCAATCCGGCCTCCGGCGAGAACGATAGCCCCTGTCGCGGCGCTATGATCGCCGGAAATGCCGAGCACGCCGCTGAGGACCGTGGTACCGCCGGTATAAGTGGCGGCGCCGGTCAGCAGCCATATGTCGCTGCCGGTTTTGACAATCGATGTGGCGCCGCCGGGGCCGTCGGCGATGGAAGCAGCGAGTTTACTCGTGTTTCGCGTTCCAAAGACGCTTGCGGATCCACCCAGCGTCAGCGTGCGCGGACCCGAGCCGCTATAAGCGAGAGCCGCCGTGGAATTGAAATACAAGTCGTCGGAGCCATTGTTCAGGATCGTGGCGCCGCCAGGTGAGACGGTGAATTGCCGATCGGTAGCATCGCCCACGCCGGTGTATTCGAGCGTTCCGCCTTCGAATTTCAAATTGCTGGCCGCGGCGCTGCTTGCGCCAGGGCGCTATTGCTGCCGCCGTTGGCCAGCGAGGTGATACTTAGCGTTCCGCCCGCGATGGTGACCGCGCCAGTAAAGGTGTTGGAATCGTTCTTCAAAACCAATTTACCTGGTCCTGCTTTGGTGAGGGCGCCGGAACCGGAAACGGTTTTGTAGGCCGTCAGGGTCAGGCCGTCGCCGATCGTCCACGTTTGATCCAGCGGGAGCGACACGGTGGTGTTCAGCCCGGGGAGCCTGTTCGGGCTGCCCGTGACGGTCACGCCACCGCTGCCGATGTTGAATGCGCCTGCAGACTGCGAAATGAACCAAACCGCGTCGGTGTTATCGAGCGTGACGCCGCCAACAATAACGTTGCCGTTGAGATTGGGTTGATTGGCGATCGTGGCTTGATTTCCGAAAGCTACCGTATCGTTGAACCGGGCGCCGTCGAACCAATCGCTTGGGCCGTTAGGTGTCCAAGCGCTAGCGGTTGTCCAGGAGGTGGTCGAATCGTTCCACATGTAAGTGGTTTGGGCGCGAGCGGCGGTCGTTGCCAGAAGCCCAGAGAAGAGAATCGCCAGTGGCGCGGCAAGGCGCTGAATGGAGCGTCGGCTCATTGGCGTTTCCTGGAACCGATTCGACGAGGACGAGCGATGCCGCGGACGTGACAAGATTAACAGGAGTTTATACCCGAGCGCGGGGGGAAAGGAAAGGAAAATTTGGGGGATGCGAGAAAGGGCCGGGCTGGGGACAGCCCGGCTCGGGCTGATGCCGCCGCGAGGAGGAATTATTCGTAGCCGTAACGCACGAAATAATCGCTCCAGCGGCGGCGGATTTCGGTGCGGAGTTCGGGTTCCAGGTCGTGGCGGTTGACCTGATAGTCTTTTTGCTGGCTCGCGTACGCTTCGAGCTGCGGGCGGACTTGCTCGAAGTCGCCCAGTTCGAGCTTCTCATAAATAGAGCGGACCTGGCCGACGGGATCGCGCACCAGATCTTCGTAGCGGATCTCGCAGAGTTGCGAAGGAACGATTTTCTCTCGCTGGCGGTTGAACCCGCGGTACATGCGTTCGAAAGAGGCGAACACGTATTCGTCCAGGTTGCGATCGTGCGGGTGCTGCAGTCCTTGGGGCCAATCCAAGGAGACCCACAAGCGCCGCGTGCTGGGGAAAATGGTGTACGGATCGCGGACGATGTGGACGAACTTCGCGCCGGGGAAGAGGCGCGACAGTTCTTCGATGCGGCCGGTGTGGGGGGGCGATTTCATGATCAGCCGCTTGCCCTTTTTCATCGTCAGCGCCTGCACGAAGTATTTGATGTCGTGCCGCCAGCGATCGAGGTCGTCCAGCTGGCAGCCGTCCATGTCGAGGAATTCGTTGAATGGCGGCGGGTCGTTGGGATACGCCATGCGGCAGTAAGGCGTGGGGGCGCCCATCGTCAAAAGCGCGAACTCGTCTTCCTGCGGGCGGTGCCAGCCGGTGGGCATGTTGTCCATCGGGCGTTTGCCCGGCAACAGCGGCCAAAGCAACGTGGGGGCGAACCAGCCGGTGACTAGAAAATGGTTCGGCTCGAAGCATTCGTAGTAGGTGGGATAGGCGAAGCGGTCGTCGCGGACCATCAATTCATGCAGGTAGGTGGTGCCGCTGCGCCAATGGCCGATGATGAAAATCGGCGGCTCTTTGATTTCAGTGGCGGCAATGCGGCGGTCGTAGATCAACCGCTGCAAAAATGCCCAGCAGGAATTGATGATGGCGCAGCCCGTAATGATGAGCGCCATGCAGATGCGCAGCGGGTGGATGCGAAAGTGCCCGCGCACCATCACCTTCCACCAATCGCCCAGGCGCATGCCGCTCCAGAAGCGGGGCGCGTAGAAGGGGTAGGCGTTGAGCTTCAGCTTTTTCTTGAGCGCGGGCTTGGGCTTTTCGAGAGCGGTAGACATGGATGGCGATCGGCGGCAAAAAGTTAGCGGTCCATTGTAGCAATGGGCAATGGAGAATGAGAGTGTCGGGGCTTGATGGGGTGTGAGGGCTCTGCCAAACTATGGAATCACAAATCTTCCCGACTGACACAGTCGGGCTATGTAGCGGTCATTCGTGGGTGAAGCGGCCATGAAATTCTTCACTTTTCATTTGATGCCGTGGGATCGGTTGCCGGCCGATTTTGAGACGAAGTATGAATCGGCGTGGACGTGGCTGCCCAACAGCGTGTACGAGCCGGAGCATGGGCACGAGTTGTACAACCGGTATCTGGATGAGTTGGTTCTGGCCGATGAGTTGGGGTTCGACGGCGTGTGCGTCAACGAGCATCATCAGAATGCTTACGGCACGATGCCCAGCCCGAACTTGATGGGGGCGATTCTGGCGCGGCAGACGAAGCGAGTGAAGATCGCGGTGATTGGCAATGCGCTGCCGCTTTACAATCCGCCGACGCGCGTGGCGGAAGAGTTTGCGATGATCGACGTGATCAGCGGCGGCCGGTTGATCGCGGGGTTGGTGGTCGGCGGAGGGCCGGAATATTACAGCTTCACGATCAACCCGACGTTTGCCCGCAGCATGTATCAGGAGGCGGTCGATCTGATCATTCGCGCGTGGACGGAGCCGGGGCCGTTTGAGCATTACGGGAAGCACTGGAAGCTGAAGTATGTGAACCCTTGGCCCAGGCCGATCCAGCAGCCGCATCCGCCGATTTGGATTCCGGGGGCGGGGAGCAAGGAGACGATCGAGTACGTGGCGGCCAAGCGGTGGAGCTACATGGGGATTCCGTATTTCCACATCGATTTCTTTCAGCGGAACTTTGATATGTTCCGCAAGAGCGCGGAAAAGAACGGATACACGGCCGATCCGGAGCAGTTGGGTTGGCTGTTGCCGATTTATGTGGCGGAGAACGATGAGAAAGCGTGGGCGGAATACGAGCAGCACCTGTGGTATTTTGCGCGGAAGCTGCTGAAGGGGTTGGCGGTGCTGCCGCCGGGGTACACCAGCGTGCAGTCGATCGCGGTGATCAACAAGGCGAAGGACAAATTCCTCACCAACGTGACGACGCGCAAGCAAGTGGAAGAAGGGGGCTACGCCATTGTGGGCAGCCCCGCTACCGTGCGCGATCGGTTGATCGAATACGTGAAGAAATTGGGCGTGGGAAATTTGCTGGGGCTGTTCCAGTTGGGGAGCCTGCCGGCGGATTTGACCAAGAAGAATATGACGATGTTTGCGAAGGAAGTTTTGCCGGCACTGCGGAAGGAATTGCAGCCGGCGTCAGTGGCGTGAATGTCTGAATGTCTAAATGACTAAATGTCTGAATGATTTGAATTCATGACGCAAATTGAGAATACGACTGAGTTCGTCACCATTGCCGGCAAGAAGACGCAGGTGATGCGCGGGGGGAAGGGGCCGCCCTTGGTTTATTTGCACAGCGCCGGCGGGGAGATGGAGTGGACGGCGTTTCACGACGGGCTGGCGCGGAGTTTTTCGGTGATCGCGCCGGCGCATCCCGGGTTTTCGCTGTCGGAAGGGCTGGATCAGGTCGAGAACATCCACGATTATGCCTGGCACTACGTCGATTTGTTTGAGCAATTCGATTTGCGCAAGGTGCCGGTGGTCGGTTTTTCGCTCGGCGGCTGGTTGGCGGTCGAGCTGGCGATCCTGCGGCCGGAGCTGGTGAGCAAGCTGGTGATCGCGAATCCCGCGGGGCTGCACGTGCAAGGTGCGCCGATGGCCGAGTGGTTCATTGATGACTTGATGAAATTGCGGAACATGCTGTTTTTCGATCCGATGGGCCCGGTCGCCCTGGAAGTTGCGCCGCTGGAACCCACGGAACTTCAACTGCTGATGTTTTTGCGGGCGCGCGAGGCGACGGCGCGAGTAGGTTGGAACCCGTATTTGCACAATCCGAAATTGCCGCAGCATTTGCGGCGTGTGCGGTGTTCGACGTTGGTGATCAGTGCGCGGGACGACAAGCTGATTCCGGCGGCGCACGCTCGCTATTATGCCGAGCACATTCCCGAAGCGCGGCTGGAAACCTTTGAGAACTGCGGGCACATGCTGCCGTATGAGAAATGCGATGAATTTGTGCGGCTTGCGACGCAGTTTGCGAAGAGTTAACCGCGAAGGCGCGAAGAGCGCGAAGAAAGCAGAAGGCAGAAAGCAGAAGGCAGAAGGGGCCGAACTAGCGGTGGATCGTGGCGGGGTGCTTGTCGGCGGAGGTGTCGAACTTGGCGGCCATATCGGAAAAGTTGCGGGCCTCCTGGGTATGTCCCAGCGCCTGATGCATGGCGGCGAGGTTGTTGTAGGGCACGGTTAACGATTTGGGTTCGATCAGACTTTGGTGCACCGCCTCCTCGATGTGCTGCATGCCGGCATCGGTGAGTTCCAGCGCCACTTTGCGTTGGCCCACTTCCCAATAGCTGATGCCCATGCTCACGAGCCATTCGCCATAGTGGCCTTGTTGAGCGTGCTGCGTGGGCGGGATGGGCCGATCCAAGAGCGGGAATGCTTTTTCGTACCAACTGACGGCGGTTTTGTGATCGTTGCGGCGCACGGCGTGCATGGCGCCGACGCGGTAATAAATGGAGCCGAGGCGGAAAACATCTTCAGGATTTTCGCGTCGGCCTTTGGCGCCTTCTTCGAGATAGCTGGCCGTCAGCGTGGCATTGTCGAGCGCATGGGCGCGGGGCCGCGGAGCTGGTCGGCGGTCAGGCCGTCGGAAAGCGCGAGGCCTAATTCCCACTCCAGGCGGTGTTTTCGCCAAGGATCGTTGGCCGCGGCAATCAACTGCTTGCCTTGCTGCAGTGCCTGGCGAGTCCAGGGGAGCGGATCGATTTTGCCCTCGGCTGCGGCGCAGGCGGCCAGCGCCGCGCGCGCACGCGCAGGCGGAGCGCGGGATCGGCTGATTCGTTGTTGATCAAGTCTTCGGCAAAGGCGGTGGCGCGGTCGATCCACTTGGGAACGATTTGCGGTTTTTGGCCGTAAACGCCGCAGGCGATGTCGTTGGCGGCGCCCAGGTGCGCGTCGATCAGAACCAGCTTGGCGGCGCGGCGCACCGTGGCGCGTTTGTCGTGCGCCAGTTGATCGGCGGCTTTGATGGCGGCCAAATGCTGGTCCAGCGCGAGCTTGTAATCGTGCGCAGGGCTGTCGGCGATGAGTTGTGCCAGTTGGCACAAAGACTTCGACTTGAGCTCCAGGTCGTCTTGATTGGCCGAGGTTAGCACCTCTTTCGTCTCTTGGGCAGCTTGATCGTATTTTCCAAGGCAGCCAAGAATTTCGCAGCGGAGCAAGCGGTAAGTCGGTTGATTTTCGTCGGCGGCCAGGGCCGATTGGCAAGCCGCCAGCGCCTCGTCGTAATGCGCGCAGGGATAACAGCAGCTTTGCCTGCAGGTAGTGAGCGCGGGCGTGCTGGGGCTGCTGCTGCAGGACATATTCCAGATCGGCCTGGCTGCGGCGGCATTGCGTGTCGAGGTTCATCTCGGCCCGCAGCACGAACGATTCATAATCGATTTTTTCCAGCGAGACGTGCGAGACGAGCTTGCCGCCGGGGGCATAGGTCAGCAGCACGCCGCGCTCGGGATAGGCCTGGCCCAGCGGCTGGCCGGTTTCGTCGGGAATGTTGACCGGCCGGACGTCGGCGATTTGCAGTTGCTTGGCCAAGACGGCGGTGCTGAGGGGTTTGGCCAACTGCACGACGATCGATTTCACGACGTTGTCGTTCAGCGTGACGTCGATGCGCGGAAACGACTCGAGCTTATAGCTGCGGACATTTTCGGCGCCGGGTTCGGAGGCGACTTTGCCTTCGCCCCAGAGTTGAATTAATTCTTCGGTGGTGGTTTTGCCGGGCTGCACGCCGTTGAAAGCAGCGGCATCGATCTTCACGCCAGCCGGCGGCGGCAGATCGTCGAACGTGGCGGCGAACGGACCGGAATTGGTGATGTCGTCGCCGCCGACAGTATCGTTTTCGTCGGGAGCGCTTGCGGGCGGAGTTTCAGGAATTGCCTCGTGCGGTCGATCGTGGTGGGAAGAACCGACTTTGACGGACTTCGGGACAGTGGGGCCCTCGTCGGCCAATTCGGGCGACGTGGCGTTCGTCGGCATGGGGGCGGATTCTTCAACCGCGCTACGCTCTTCAGCGGCTTCTGAGTGATGCGGCGTTTCGCTGGATTGCTCGATGCTGGCCCGGGGCAACGGAATATCGCGGGGTGCTTGGGCGTCGGAATCGGCGGAATCCAGTTCGTCTGCGGCCGGCATCGGAGCGGATTCGCGGGCCAAAAGCGGCAATCCGCAGCAGCAGAAGTGCAGCGACGCGGCCATGAAGACGACGCGCATCGCGGGCCATAATAGCCGACGCGAGAATGTGGTTAACCGCATCGCGTGTTCCTCCTTGAACACCGTCGATGAACGCTCGACAATAATTACGACTAATTTCGACTGACGTGCGAGTGCGCGAAAGCTGCGCGTGACTGCGCAGGAGGCAGAGAATAGCGGCACAAGCGGGGAGGGTCTAGAGCAGAAGCGCTGCTAGCGGCTGGCGATTGGCTGATCGCTGTTAGCCAGCAGTGACAGCAAGGCCGAACGTGCTGCGGAAATGTCGTCGAATATCGATGCATTGTGGGCGAGACGCAATTGCTCGACTTGCCGTTGGGTGAATGGCACGGCATCGCCCGGACGCAATTCAAGCGGAACCAGTCGGGCACAAATCTGTTTCAGCAAATTTTCGATGCCGTCGCCGGTTAGCGCGCTCGTGAACACAGTCGCGGGGGTGGTTGGCGAAACGATCAGATCGCGTTTGTTGCCGACGACCAAAGCGCGGGGAAATTTCTCGATGAGTTGAGCATCCGCGGCCGTCCAAGGTTGCGACACATCGAATACCAGCAGCAGGCAGTCGGCGGCTTGCGCTTGCTCGGCGGCGCGGATTGCGCCGGCGGCTTCCAGCGGGTCGCCGGAATCGCGCAGCCCGGCGGTGTCGGATAGAACCATGGGCCAGCCGTCGATGGCAGTAATCGCGGTGACGACATCGCGGGTGGTGCCCGGCTGGTCGAGAACGATTGCCCGCTGGTAGCCGAGAATTGCGTTGAGCAAACTGCTTTTGCCGACGTTGGGGGGCCCGGCGATGACGATGTGCCAGGGATGCGTGAGGTGCATTCCCAAGGCGGCGCGGGCCAGCAGTTGATCGATTTCTTTGGCGACAGATTGCACATCGGCGGAATCGAGACGAGCGACGATTTGACGAAGCGCGGCGTCGAGCGCACCGTGATATTGGTCGAGCAAGATCGAGGCGGCGCGATGGGTTGTGGCGTGCGCAAGCGCTGTGCGAGCCGCGCCACGCAGCGGAGAGATTTCGTGTTGGGCGATCCAATCTGCCCAGGTTTGCGCCGCCGCGCCGGCGGAAGCGAGGTCGTCCACGATTCGCTGGGCGGCAACTGCGCCGCCGTGGCAATGGATTTCGATCTGGCTTTCGGCGCGGCAACAGGCGACGACGTCTTCGGCGAGATCGTTTCCCCAGCGGCCATAGGTGATTCGGCCCAGGGGCTGATCAGCGAATGCTTTTTCGCCGCGCGGGCGAAAGAATTTTTCGACTAGTTGCGCCGCATTGGGACCATCAATGGCGATGACCGCGACGGCGCCGCGGCCGGATGGAGTGAGAATCGCGGCGGTGGTCGCTCGTGCGTGAGTCGTTTTGGTCGTAATCACTCTTTTGCCAGCGCGAGGCCGCTGAGGACGAGATGCTCTACGTGCTGGGCGGCGGGGTCGAACACGGCGGCGACCGAGGGGGCGGCGCCGCCGGTGAGGAAGATTTCCGGCTTGGCGGCGAGCGTTTCGGACAGGCGCGCCACCAGCTCGCGCATCGCGCCGACGGCGCCCCAGTACAGGCCGCTGCGGATGGCTTCGGTCGTCGAGGTGCCCAATGGCTGCGGCGGTTCGTCGAGTTCTTCCATCGGGATGCGCGGCAGAAGGTCGGTGAATTCGTCCAGCGCGCGGGCCGACATGCCGATGCCCGGCAGAATCGCTCCACCGCGGAAGACGCCGTTGGCGGAGACGACGTCGATGGTGATGGCGCTGCCGGCATCGATGATGATGGCCGGTCGCGAGGGATTGCGCAGGCGGTTGGCGGCCACCGCGCCGGCGAGCCGATCGATGCCGACCTGATCGGGATGGTCGACGCCGACGACGATGGGAATATCGCTATGCGAGAGCAATCGCGGGGGCGGAGCGGCCATCGCCGGCAGCGATTGCTCGATGCGCAGGCGCTGCAGCCATTCCATCATTTTCTTGGCGCCGGGACGATTGACGCTGGCCAGCCACCAGGTGCTTTCGGCCGGGACGGGATCGAGCCACTTTCGGAGTTCGCTTTCGGGCCAATCGACGGCGGGGAGCGAAAGCGTGCTGCGCGGCCAGGGCAGCTTGCGCCCGGAGATTGGGGCATCGAAGAGCCCAAACTTGATGCGGGAGTTGCCAATGTCGACGGCGATGAGGGGAGGCATGGGGATGATCGAAGGCGGAAGGTGGAATTCGGAAGGCGGAAGAATGCAGGAAGTAGGATGTAGGATTTAGGAAGTAGGAATGTGGAGATTCAAGTGTTAGCGGTTTGGGAAGCGGGAGGTTTGGTTTCGGTCAGCAGATGGTCGATCTTCCAGAGGAGCTTGTCGAGGCCTTCGCCGGTGACGGCGCTGATGGCGAGCACTTCGGCGCCGGTGGCTTCGGTGAGCTGTTTCTGAACTTCGGCGGCGCCGGGCAATTCGCATTTTGTCAGCGCGACAATTTCCGGACGACGGCTCAGATCCGCCGAGTGCAAATTCAACTCGTTGCGGATCACGCGGTAGTTTTGCACAGGATCGGATCCATCGACCGGCGTCGGTTCCACCAGATGGACCAGAATGCCGGCGCGTTCGATGTGCCGCAAGAATTCGTGGCCGAGTCCCACGCCGGCGTGCGCGCCTTCGATCAGCCCCGGCAAATCGGCGAGGACGAAGGAGCGGTCGGGAGTGATTTCAACCAGACCGAGATTGGGATACTTGGTGGTGAAGGGGTAGTCGGCGATTTGCGGGCGTGCGCGCGACAGGCGGGCCAGCAAGGTGCTTTTTCCGGCGTTGGGTTTGCCGATGAGACCCACGTCGGCGATCACTTTCAGTTCCAATAGCAGCAGGCGCTGTTCGCCTTCGCCGCCGGGGGTGCTTTCGCGGGGGGCACGATTGGTGGCGGTTTTGAATGCGGCGTTTCCTTTGCCCCCTTTTCCGCCGCGGGCGGCCACCACCTGGTCGCCCGGCGCGACCAGGTCTTTGAGCGCAATGGCGTTGACGGCGTCGATCACGACGGTGCCGGGGGGGACCAGCAGCAGCAGGTCCTCGGCGCTGCGGCCGTGGCAATCGCTGGAGCCGCCGGGCCGGCCATGTTCCGCGCGCAATGTTTGCGATGCGCAAGCGCGGCCAAACTATCGACGCCGGCCTGGCGCGGAGGATCACGCTGCCGCCGTCGCCGCCATCGCCGCCATCGGGCCCGCCGAGCGGGATGTACTTTTCGCGGCGGAAGCTGACGCAACCGTTTCCGCCGTTGCCGGCATTGACTTGGATTTCGACGCGGTCGACGAACATGGAAAGAAAGGGGTGAGAGACGAGGGGCGAGAGACAAGGGACGATTCGGTGGCAATCTTTCAGGAACGCACCAACGCAGTTATAGTTGAGATAGCACTTCTGCTCTACGCCCCGCGTTGGAATTCTGTTTTGATGCTACGCGCACGGTTGCTGTTAATTGCCGGGGCTGTGGTTGGGCTGTTCGGATTGCGCTTGCTGTTTTCGGCGCCCACGAGCGCCGATGCGATGCGCCAACTCCAGGCGGAGGCGGTCCGCGACGGTTTCGCCGACTGGGGCTATTGGGGCCCGCGGCCATCGAAGTACACGGGCTGGGGCAATCATTCCAACCGGCTCATACCGGTTTACACGTTCGGCATCGATCTGGCGAGCGTGCGCGGCGAGCACAGCCCGTATCGGAGCCGCGAGCGCCTGGAGCAATTGTACGGTTATCTGCCGACCGAGACGCTGAATCCAAACGCAGAATATTTCGACGAGACGGACATTTATCGAATCCAGCAGGCGGCCGTGGCTCAGGGAAAGAAACGAATCATCCTGGTGATTTTTGACGGAATGGATTGGCAGACGACGCAAGCGGCGGCCGTTTACAAAAGCGGCGCGGTGAAATATCGCGAAGGTCGCGGGAGCGGATTGCATTTTCTGGATTATCGCGGCGCGCCCACGGATTTCGGCTACTTCGTGACCAGCCCGCGAAACGTCGGCACGGAAGTGGATGTCGACGCGCAGACGTTGATCAATCCCGGCGGCAAGAAGCGTGGCGGATATAGTTGGCGGCGCGGCGGGGATACGCCCTGGGCCGTGGAAATCGACCCGAGGTATGTGATTTCCAAAAGCCGTGACTGTCCGCATGCGTATACCGATTCGGCGTCTGCCGGCACTTCGCTCACCACCGGCGTGAAGACGTACGACGATGCAATCAATGTGGACTCCGAAGGACGGCAATTGGAGACGATCGGACAGCAGTTGCAACGGCGCGGTTTCGCAGTCGGCGCGGTCACCAGCGTGCCGATCAGCCATGCCACGCCGGCCACGGCCTATGCCAACAATGTTTTTCGAGACGATTACCAGGATCTTGCGCGATTTGCTCGGGCTGCGCAGTGTGTCGCATCGCCAGCAGCCGCTGCCGGGGCTCGACGTGCTGATCGGCGCCGGGTGGCATGAATTCGATGAGTCGGGAGGCAAACAGGGCGCGAATTTTGTCCCGGGGCTCAAATACATTGCCACGGACGATTTGCAGAAAGTCGATGTCCTCAATGGCGGACGTTATCGAGTGGTGCAGCGCACGGCCGGAGTCGATGGCAGAGAGGCGCTGCTGTCGGCCGCCGCCGAGGCTGCCGCCGGCGGCTGGCGGCTATTGGGTTTGTTTGGAACCGCGGGCGATCATAGTCATCTGCCGTATCGCACGGCGGACGGGAATTACGATCCGGCGATGGGCAGAAAATCCACCGCGGAACGATACACTGCGGCCGATCTGCAGGAGAATCCACGCCTGAGCGACTTTGTCAACGCGGCGCTGGCGGTGTTATCGAAAAACCCCAACGGCTTCTGGTTGATGATTGAAGCCGGCGACGTGGATTGGGCCAATCACGACGACAATCTCGACAACTCGATCGGCACGGTGCTAGACGGCGATGATGCGGTGCGCGCGGTAACCGATTGGATCGAAGCGCACGGCGGCTGGAAAGATACGGTGCTGATTGTGACCGCCGATCACGGGCACGATCTGCATTTGACGAAGCCCGAGGTGATTGCTGAGGCGGGGAGGAGGGCAAGAAGAGGAGAAGAGGAGAAGAGAAGAAGAGGAGAACTGGAAAACAAATGGTGATTGGCTAAGGCTTGGGAGTGGTTTTGGGTTCGTAGGGGTGATTTCGTTTACGGATCACTTCGGCCGAGATGATGGTGTCGGGCTGGATGCTGGATGGGCGAGTTTTTTGCTCTTCAGGATCGATGCGTTGAAGTTTGGGCAGCACGTCCATGCCTTCGATCACGCGGCCAAACACGGTGTGCTTGCCGTCTAAGAAAGGCGTGGGAGCGAAGGTGAGGAAGAACTGCGATCCGCCGGTGTCGCGCCCAGCGTGAGCCATGCTCAGCGAGCCCTGGAAATGGGTGCGGCGGTTGGGCTGGTAGCATTCGCAGGCGATGGTGTAACCGGGGCCGCCGCTGCCGATGCGGTCTTTATTCTTGGCAGGATCTTTGCTCAGCGGATCGCCCCCTTGAGCCATGAAGTTGGGCAGCACGCGATGGAATTGCGTGCCGTTGTAGAAACTCTTTTCCACGAGGCTGAGGAAATTCGCCACCGTGTTGGGCGCTTCGTTTTCGAACAGTTCCAGCTCGATATCGCCCTGGCTGGTGTGCAGCTTGACGCGCGGCAGATCGTCGGACTTGGCTTCGGCGGCGCGCAGTTTTTGTTCTTTCTCCCAGAGCGATTCATAGCGGGTAATTTCGCCGGCCAGTTGTTTGGAGGCGGCGTCGTCGGGAATTTTGCCGTCGCCCAGCGCCTCCAGGTATTTTTTCGCTTCATCCAAATGCATGGTGGCAAAGGCTGCGCTGGCGGCGACGCGATCGATTTCTTTGTTGGGATACTTGTGGTCGACGAGGAATTTGGCAACCTGCAGGGTGTCGTCGTACCGATCGCTGCGCAAATTTGCGACCGCGATTTTGAACAACAGATCGCCGATTTCGCGATTGCTCGGTTCGACGGCATAGGCTCCCTCGGCGGCCGACTGCAAGCCGGGCATCATCGTGGCGACTTCGTTGACCAGCTTGGTGTATTGATCTTGCAAGGCGGGCTGATCGGCCGGCGACGCCGCGGCGAGTTTTGTTTGCAGCTCGGCAACTTGCGTGATTTTGGCATCCCATTGTTCTTTGGCCTTTTGATAGTCGGCCAAGGCCTTGGAATCGTTGGCGTCTGCGGCCGCCAAGCGCGATGGGCCGCCGGCAAGCAGCACGATCAACGACAGACATGCAGCGCAAATGCTGGTTCGACGGAAGCGCATGAAGAAATGATTCCTGGGATGTTCTTTGGCCGGGGGGGAAAGATTTCCGCAATTTTCGCCGACTGCAAAACGCAGCCGATTGTGCAAGCGAATGGCAACAACGTACTATATCAGCAATACGCTGCAAGGGAGGATATGGATTTGTGCGCCCGACGGCAGAAACCAGCGACGGCCGCGAAAGATCGAGCGGAAACGCCGCTGCGGATTATCGGCGGCACGCATCGCGGGCGGAAGCTGACGTACACCGGAGACGCGCGCACCCGGCCGATGAAAGATCGGCTGCGCGAGGCGGTGTTTAATCTCGTAGGACCTGCGGTGCGCGGCAAACACGCCATCGATCTGTTCGCCGGCACCGGGGCGTTGGGATTGGAGGCGATCAGCCGCGGCGCGGCCGCGCGACATTCGTGGAGCGTCATTTTCCCACCGCGGAGGTGATTCGGCAGAATGCGGCCTCGCTGGGCGTGGAAGATAAGTGCACGGTGCTGCCGGCCAACACGCTGTTGTGGTCGAAGCGATTGCCGGAGTTGCCCGAGGGCGCGTGGGTCGTGTTTTGCTCGCCGCCGTATGATTTTTATGTGGAGCATCAGGCGGAGATGCTGTCGTTGTTGGCCACCCTGATCGAACACGCCGCGCCGGCGAGCATTTTCTGCGTGGAAGCGGACCACCGATTCGATTTCGGATTGTTGCCGCAGGCGCAGCAGTGGGACGTGCGGCAGTATTCGCCGGCGGTGCTAGGGGTGTGGACGAAAAAAATTGCAAAGACGTGATACGGCGAAAAAAGGCGGCGATTAGTGGACTAGCCTGGAGCGGTATAATTCATCGCTTTATCAAACTCTTTTCTCTCTGGCGAGGTTTTCATGCCGACACAATTGGCCACGTTTGGGGCGGGGTGTTTTTGGGGCGTGGAGCAGACGTTCCGGCAGGTGCCGGGGGTCGTGAACGCCGCGGTGGGTTACTGCGGCGGCACGGTGGAGAATCCAACCTACGAGCAGGTGTGCACCGACCGGACCGGCCATGCCGAGGTGGTGCAAGTGGAATTCGATCCGGCGAAAGTAAATTACGAGCAATTGCTGGAGGTGTTTTGGAATTCGCACGATCCGACGCAACTGAATCGGCAGGGGCCCGATCATGGCACGCAATATCGCTCGGTGATTTTTTATCACGACGATGCGCAGCGCCAGGCAGCCGAAGCGTCCAAGAGCGCTCTGGACCAAAGTGGCAGGTTTCGCCGGCCGATTGTCACGCTGATTGAGCCCGCCAAGCCGTTCTATCGGGCCGAGGAATATCATCAGCAGTATCTGGCGAAGCACGGGCTGGGAAGTTGCCACGTGTGAGAAGCGAGGGGCGAGAGGCGAGGGGTTGGGGGGCGGGTTACAGTGTATTTGTCCAGGCGGCAATCGCTCGCTCGAAGACGCACCACACCATCGCCGCAAGGAACACGATTGCCGCGGGGCGCAGTCGGCCCAGGGATTTTTGCAGCGCGCCGGATTGCGTGAGCGACCAGAGCATGGCGATCAGACCGATCGCCACGGCGGCTTGCCAGCCGAGCAGCGCTCCGACGGCGTACAGCGACAGGGTCGCGCCCAGCAATCCAATTTCGCGCGGTCGTTGATAGCCGATGTAGTGGAACATGATCAAGCGGATGAACACGGCTGCGACCAGGCCGATCAGCGAGTTGACCAATGCCCACAAGCTCGCCAGGTCCGAGCCGGTGTGATCGGCGAAGTTGATCGACAGCGCTTGAACTGTCGGAAAACCGAACGCCAAAAGAATTCCCGTGGCGGCGGGCCAGGTGATCAACTGCCGCGGAACGCGCTGGCCGTCGGCGTCAATCAGGGCGGCGGCCAGCAGCGGGCAGAGGAGCAAAAGGTGATACAGCAATTGCGCCACGCGCTGTTGGGTGTGCGGATCGTGTTCGGGCTGGTTGTTGAACATCGCGGCGAGCACCGCCTCGAATGTGGCCTGCATGGGCGAGACAAGGTCGATCCAGCAGAATGCGACGAAGATCAAACCGGTTAGAAGTTCGACGAGCGGATAGCGCGCCGAGAAGGGCGCGCGGCAATCGCGGCATCGTCCCCGAAGGATGAGCCAGCCGAGAATGGGGATGTTGTCGTGCCAGCGAATGGCGTGGCCGCAATTTGGGCAGCGCGAGCCGGGATGGATCAGGTTCATGCCCAACGGCAGCCGGTAGACGACCACGTTGAGAAAGCTGCCGACGACGGCGCCCACGGCGAACGTGAGCGCCAGAAACATTAGCGGCATGTGGTAAACGAAGAGGGTGACTTTTTCCATGCTTATTCGATGCCGTGCAGCGGGCCGCCGCTTGCGAACAGGCGATCGACACGGCGGGCCACTTCCGCATCAGCTTCCAACGGCGGAGCGTGATGGGGCTTCATGCGGGCGTCGATCGCCAGGGAACCTGCGCAGCCCCAGTGCTTATCTTCGATGAAGCTGCCGATTCCGTCGATATCGACTGCCGGGTTGCTGCGGGTGAACGTGACCCACAGGAAGTTGCGGAGTGTTTCGGCGGTGAATTGGCTGTCATCGACGATGACCAGCAACGGGAATTGGTTGATGGAATCCTCCGGCGACATGGCCGCGCAGAATTCCGACAGCCCTTGCTTGTGCTGCGGGCTCGCAGCGTTGTATTTGGGTCCTTCGATTGCCAGCACGCCCGGCAAGCAGATGTGCGGATTTCGGAAACCATCGGGCAGTCGCAAGTCGGGGGAAAGTTCCGTGGGCAGTTGGCGTCGCGCCGGGCCGGCGGCCGCAATGACAACTTTCGAGCCTTCGTTCAGACGGCTGCCGGAGTAATCCAACGTGTCGATCGTGGTGCAAGTTTGGAAGTGGAGGTCGCGGCGCCAATCCACGCGCTTCAGCAGGTGGGCGAAGAATTGCTCAATGTTGCGGATGTCGAGCTGCGGATCGTCGGCGCCGTTGACGATCAACAGATATTTGGCCAACGAAAGTTGGCCCTGCCCCAAGATGGCGTTGGCCTGAGTGAGCAATTCTTGGGGGCGCCCCGGTTCGTCGTAGGGCGTGTAGCGTTCGCTGCCGATGGCCAACAGCAGCGGGTGCACGCCGGCGGCATCCACGGCGTGCACCGCGCGCACGCCGGCGATCAGCGTCGGAATGATCGGGCCGGTCAGCTCGTGAATCAGTTGGCCGAAGATCGTGTCTTCTTGCGGCGGGCGCCCGACGACGGTGAAGGGCCAAATCGGATCCGATCGGTGGTAGACCTTTTCCACGTGCAGCACCGGGAAGGGATGTGCAAGGCTGTAATATCCCAAATGGTCGCCGAAAGGCCCTTCGGGAAGCGTGCGGCCGGGTTCGACGGTGCCGGTGATGCAGAAATCGGCTTCGCCGTAGATGGGCAGATGACCCAAACGCGGGTCGGAGTGATAGATGAGCGGAATGCGGTGTCGCGCCAGTGCGCCGGCGAAGGCCAGTTCGCTCATTCCTTCCGGCAGCGGCATGACGGCGGCGAGCATCATGGCGGGCGTGCCGCCGACGAAGATATTTACGCGCAACGGTTCGCCGCGCCGCACCGCTGCCGCATGATGCACGCCGATGCCGCGGTGAATCTGATAGTGCATGCCGACTTCTTCGTTTTGCCGGTATTGCCCACCGGACATTTGAATGCGGTACATGCCAAGGTTGGAATGCCGCCAGCCGGGCTGGTCGAGATTCTCGGTGTACACGACCGGCAGGGTAATGAACGCGCCGCCGTCATTGGGCCAGCATTTGAGTTGAGGGAGTTTGTCGATGGTGGTTTCGTGAGCCATGACTGGTCCGCTAGTGACGCGCTTCGGGAGCATCGACAAAGCAGTGCGGCCGGTGTCGAGCCAGCGAGCAGGGCTTTTCAGCGTGGGGCGCGGGTCGATTTTCATTTCGATCAGGCGGCGGACGCTATCGAGCGAATCGCGGAAGATGTAGCGCGCGCGGCCCAACGTGCCGAACAAATTGCTGACCATCGGAAAGGCGCAGCCTTTGACGCGGGCCAACAGCAATGCGGGTCCGCCGGCGCGGTTCACCCGGCGATGGATTTCGGCCGCCTCGAGATTAGCGTCGATTTCCTCGTCGATGCGCACCAATTGCCGCGTGGCAGCCAGGTCATCGACGCATTGGCGCAAGGTGCGGTAGGACATGGGGAAAGGGCAGAGTCAGGTGTCAGGAGTCAGGGATCAGGTGTCAGGATACACGGCGCGTTGGGAGTGGTACAATCAGGGGTAATCCGGCGCAGGGGCCAATCCGAGGTGCACCATGCGATCGATGGCAATCAGAGTTTTCTTGCTTGCGACTGCGTTCCTCGCGGCCATGATTCTGCCATCGCGGGCGGAGGATGAATTTCCGCGCGACATGGCCAACTTGAAGCAATTGCTGGGCGAGATCCAGAAACTTTTGCCCGAGGGTTGGCAGGCTGAACTGACGGTGGACGTGCCGGAGAAAATCAGGTGCGAATTTCGCCAACCCGACGCCCCGAGCATCATGGTTTGGCGGCAAGACAAGGCGATTGGAAAATACGTGGGATTGAAGCTGGCCCCCGGTTCGTCGGATGCAGAGTTTCAGCCCCAGCGCGTGTTTTTCGAGATGTCGTTGATGAGGCAGATTACGCCGCAAGAATATCGCCAGGCCGCGCAAAGCAATGCAACGGGCGACCGCTTGCGACGCGAGTTCCAGAAACGATTGCAGGATGCGGGAGTGAAGAACACGCTCATCTCATTGCTGACGCCCAGCGAACCGCCTGTGCCTCCGGCATCGTATCGGCCGAATTCGTCCGAGCAGAAGGAATTGGTTCGGCAATATGGTTTGCTGTCGGCGCAAACCGAGCCGCAATCTTTACCGACGCATTTCTATCTCACCTTGGCGTTCAATGCAGATTTCGACGATCACTTCGTGCTTCAAGACGGCGACATCGAATTGGAGCGGCAAGAAGTGAAGAAGGCGATTTTGAAGTTGCTGACGGATTACAGCAGAGAGCCTGCGACAGACAACTCGAACGCGGCGGCGCAAAACTGAACGCTCGCACTACCCGCCGGCCGCTTTTCGCAAGGCGGCGATGTTGTCGGCCACGGTGGCGGAATTGTTGAACACCGCGCTGCCGGCCACGGCGATCGTCGCGCCTGCTTTGGCGACCGAGGCGATAGTGCCGGGGTGGATGCCGCCGTCGACTTCGATGTGCACGTGATTTCGCTTGCGATCCGCGAGCATTTTTTTCAGACGCGCGATTTTCTCGGTGCTTTCGGGGATGAATTCCTGTCCACCGAAGCCGGGGTTGACGGTCATCACGAGCACGTGATCCACCTCGCCGAGCACTTCCTCAAGCGTCACCAGCGGCGTGGCGGGATTGAGCGTGACGCCCACTTTCACGCCCAGCTCGCGGATTTGTTGCAGCGTGCGGTGCAGATGTGGGCAGGTTTCGACGTGGACGATGATCAGATCGGAGCCGGCCTTGGCGAAATCGGCCAGGTAGCGCTCGGGCTGTTCGATCATCAAGTGGGTTTCGATGATCGCGCCGCCTTTGGCGACGATGGGCTTGATGCACTGCACGACGTGCGGGCCCATCGAAATGTTGGGAACGAAGTGCCCGTCCATTACGTCGACGTGGATGCGCTTGACGCCGCAGGCCAGGGCTTCGGAAACCTGCTGGCCCAGACGGGCGAAATCGGCGGAAAGGATGGAGGGAGCGAGTTCGATCATCGCGAGTGAAGTGGAGGACCTAGGAAACACAGATGAACTCAGATGAAAAGGATGAACACAGATCAGAAGCAGATACGCAATTATCTGTGTTCATCTGAGTTCATCTGTGTTCCCTAGCCGTGGATATCATTTAGAGCGGGATTGTTTGTAGCGGGTGATTAGGGTGTTGGTCGAGCTATCGTGATTGAGAGGGGCGTTAGGGGCGGATTCAAGTTCGGGGATGATCCGCTGGGCCAACACCTTTCCCAATTCTACCCCCCATTGATCGAACGAGTTGATGTGCCAGATGGTTCCTTGGGTGAAAACTTTGTGTTCGTAGAATGCTACGATCTTTCCCAGCGCCTCGGGGGTCAGCCTATCCAGCATAATCGTGTTGGTCGGATGGTTGCCCTGGAACACCCGGTGGGGCACCTGGTAGTCGGGCACGCCGTCGGCGATCACTTGCTCGCGGGTTTTGCCGAAGGCGAGCGCCTCGGTTTGGGCGAACAGGTTGGCCATCAGCAGATCGTGATGGTTGCCCAGCGGATTGAGCGTTTGGCGGAAGCCGATGAAGTCGCAGGGAATCAGCTTGGTGCCCTGGTGGATGAGCTGATAGTACGCATGCTGGCCGTTGGTGCCGGGTGTGCCCCAGATGATCGGGCCGGTTTGATAGTCGACGCGGCGGCCGTCGAGATCGACGCTTTTACCGTCGCTTTCCATGTCGAGTTGCTGCAGATAGCTCGACAGGCGGCCGAGGTAATGGTCGTAAGGCAAAATGGCGACCGTTTGCGCGCCGAGGAAATTGTTGTACCAGATGCCGATCAGGCCCAGGAGCACAGGGAGATTTTTTTCCAACGGCGTGGTGCGAAAGTGCTCGTCCATGGCGTGGAAGCCGGCGAGCATTTCGCGGAAGTGCTCCGGTCCGATCGCGATCATCAGTGACAGGCCGATCGCGGAATCGTAGGAATAGCGGCCGCCGACCCAATCCCAGAACTCGAACATGTTGGCGGTGTCGATGCCGAACTTGGCCACTTCCTTGGCGTTGGTCGAGACGGCCACGAAGTGCTTGGCCACGGCCTTTTCGTCGCCGAGTTTTTTGAGCGCCCAATCGCGGGCGGTGTGGGCATTGGTCATCGTCTCCAGCGTGGTGAAGGTTTTGGAGGAGATGATGAACAGGGTTTCTTCGGCATCCAGATCGCGGGTGGTTTCGGCGAAATCGGTGCCGTCGATGTTGGAGACAAAGTGGAACGTGCGGGTGCGGTCGCTATAGAAGCGCAGGGCTTCGTAGGCCATCACGGGGCCCAGGTCGCTGCCGCCGATGCCGATGTTGATGATGTTTTTGATCGGCTTGCCGGTGTGGCCGCGCCATTGGCCGCTTCGTACGCGGCTGGCGAAGGCGGCCATCTTGTCGAGCACGGCGTGAACTTCGGGGACAACATCCTGTCCGTCGACCAGGATTTTTTCTCCCTTGGGGGCGCAGAGCCACGTGCAACACGGCGCGGCGTTCGGTGACGTTGATATTCTCGCCGCGAAACATGGCATCGATACGCTCGCGCAGTCCGCTTTCAGCCGCCAGTTGCAGAAGCAGCCGCAACGTTTCGTCGGTGATGAGATTCTTCGAATAATCGAAGTACACCCCCAGCGCTTCGGCCGTGAGGCGTGTGCCGCGCCCGGGATCGTCGGCAAACATTTTGCGCAAATGCGTCGCGCGGATCTGGTCGGCGTGCTGCTGGAGCGCCTTCCAAGCTGGGCGCTGGGTGACAGGCAATATCGGCGAGGGCATGGGATCCTCCGGGCTGCAGTCGCAGATCAGCATAGCCGCTGAGCGGCGAAATTGCCCAGGGGCACTCCGGCGGTCTGCCGGAATCAGTGCCCTTGCCCCGGAAGCAACGGTAAGATTTTTTGATTGCCAGATTGCTTCAGGCTCTCGAGTTCTGCGGACATGCCGCATTCGCCGCGCTCGACGCGTGGGATCCAATTGGGCAAAAGGGACAAATCCTTCCTGCTCAACAGATAGGAAATTGGAACGTACTTGGCCGCATGGCCGGGCTTAGGGATTTGGAAAACAAGATTTTCTCTGGGCAAATGTGCGATGAACGAATCGGTAAGCCCGAGCGAATCGATCACCGAGACGTCAGGTCCTGCCAAATAACCGATGGTGCCTGGATTTGGGGAATGAATGGTTATCGGACCGCAATTGCGGGCATAATTGCGCAGCGCATCGGCCAAGCGCATGTCCAGGTATGGATTGTCGATGCGTCCGGTCTGCAGGTAATGTCCCAAGGAATAGCCCGGATAAAACTGACGTTCGTTAGCAATGAAAAAGTAATCGGGGCCGTACGGGGGCACGGGAATCAGGATACGCGCCAAGAGCAGCAACGTCAGAGTTGCCGCGACAGTTGTCAGTCGCGCGCGCTGTGTGGAAGCGGCAACGTGCGACATTTCGGCCAATGCCAGCGTTCCGGCGAACACAGCGGCAATCAAGAGCGGCATGAAGAAGCGGCCGCGCATGAAGTCGCCGCCGACATAGACAATCCACCCAAGGAAGAGAATCATGCCGAGCAACAGAGCGATTCGTTCCGCAGTGCGCGCCCGCCATGCGGCCAACGCAAAAAATAGAATAGTTGCGCCTGCGGCAAGTGCGTCAAAGCGAAGCCAGTCGGTCAGATACGCCAGGCCCTGTCCCACGGCATCGGTCACACTCGAATAAATGCCGACCTTGGCATAAAAAGGATTCGCGAGCAGAGCGTCGTAGTAGAAATAGGAAAATACGAGCCACGCCACGCCGGGCAATGCAGTGGAGAGCAAGAGGAGGAATTGCCGTGGTGTGCGGACGTGCGCCAACAGCACAATGGCCGGCGGAAGCATCCAAATGACGAAGTCCGGGCGTGACAAACACGCGAGACACATCCACAGCGCCAATTGGCCGCGCCGGGATGCTGCTAGGATCCACGTTTCATAAACGATTGCCACGATCAACAGGTGCGAAAGGGAGCTTTCCAGGCCGCTGGTTTGAAACGACAACCAGGGATCGCTCGAAATCCAGACAACAATCGCGGCGAAGAAAATCAGCGCACCGCTAAGAAAACTTGCGGAAACGCGAAGCACCGCGCGTCCCACAAGCAGCACGGTCAAAAAAGTAAATAGGAAGCTAACGCCGTAGGCCACCAACATCGGATTGCGAAATATCAGGCTCCCCAGCACCAGCAGCATAAACCACAGCGGGTGGGTGAATCCTTGCACGTGTTCGCCGACGTTGAACACCGGACCGTAGCCGTGAATCGTGTTGTCCACGTAGCGCAGCGTGATGAAACAATCTTCCGAAAGCCACGCGAAGTATCCGACTACGGCGGTCACGGCCGCGGCGACGGCCAGGATCAACGCCGTTTCACGCCGGCTAATGTTGCGCAGTGGCGGGACTGGGAGCATGGCGGCCTCTCGTAATACAGTACCATCGTGGCCGCTGCTATTGCAGTCGGACATCACGCTTTTCCGCCGGGCTGTTGGACATTCAAGCTGGTGGCGTATAATCGAAGCTATAGAACCGGCGTGCGGGCACGACGGTGAGGGAAATTGCGATTCGCATTCAATAACTTCAACATCAGCCGGACCCTCTTCCAGAGAGAGGGAGTTGTAATGTCGGCCGATCCGGAACGATTGCAAGCGGTGCTGGATGAACTACATCGGCAACTGGCCGAAGTGGGGCCGCTGGACGTGGAATCGAGAAATCGGCTGACGGCCGCGCTTCACGAAATCCAAATGACGCTGCGCACCAGCGCGCAGCCCCCGAAATCGCTGCTGCCCCGGCTGCGCGAGGCGGCGATCGGCTTCGAAGAAAGCCATCCGGCGCTATCGAGCACGATCGGCAGTTTGATCGACGTGCTGGCGCGGATGGGAATCTAGTTCAGATAGCGCGAACTCAATTGGTCGCCGCGGCCGGCTTTTCGCCCGGCTTGGGGCCTGCGTTCTTCTCGCCCGGGCCGGCCAGCGTGATCCGGATCGCCTGAGCGGCGACCACATTCGGTGCTTTGACGAGATAACCTTGCACTTCGACCTTCGCGCCGACTTGCGCCAGCTTCGGATCGCTGGAATCGATTTTGACCGAGGCCTTCGGGCCGAGATCGGCTTTCACCAATCCGCCGGGTCCTTCGACGGTGATTTCATTACCGGAGATCGATTTAATCGTGCCGACGACGGCGGCAGGTCCGGCTGTCGCCGCGGGAGCGGATTTTTTCAGCGCGGTGTGCGTTCCGGCCGCCTGGCCGCGAGAGTGCTCGGCTGCCATGATGTTCTGCGGAGAGGTGACCTCCACTTCGCTGACGGGGGCCGAGGCTTTGCCGGTTTTCTTGTCCACGTCGGCCGAGAAGCGCACGAGCATGCCGGGCTTCAGCAGGCTGGCATCGCCGCTGCCGGTGACCTCGATTTTGCACATCTTGTCGGGGGCGACGTTCCATTTCGACCCCATGGAATCGACCACCATGCCATGCGTGCCGATTTCCTCAATAGTGCCTGACAACATTTGCGGCTGATGCTGTGGCTGTTGTAGTTGCTGTTGCGCGGGACTGTTGGGGTTTGGGTAGTTGGGATTTTGGTAATTCTGTTGCCCTTGGGGATTCATCTTGTAGGGCGGCTTCATCATCTTTTGCATCGGGTACTGCGCAAGGGCCGATTGCATATTGATTCCGACGACGACAAACGCTGCCCAAACGATCTTGCTGCGCGCGATAGTGTTCATGATCGCACCCTAGAAAAAGATGTTGCCTTGGGTCTCTGTTCCGCAGAATTCAATGTATGTCCGCCGCGAAGCGGCTGTCAATCTGGCGAGATTTGCTGGGAGATATCCAGGGTGGGGACACACCGGCTCGGACAGCTTTGTTACACGAACAGCATGCTCACCGATTCGTTGCGGTGGATGTTTTTGATCGCCTGTCCCAACAGGGGCGCCACGGAAAGCTGTTTGATTTTCGGCAGCGTCTGCTCGGGCTTCAGGGGAATCGTGTCGGTGATGGCCACGGTGTCGATAGCGGGGCCTGACAGTCGCTCGATGGCCGGGCCGACGAGAACGCCGTGCGTGGCGGCGACGTGGATCTGTCGAGCGCCGTTTTCCTTGAGCACTTTGGCGGCGCCGGCGATGGAGCTGGCGGTGCTGATCATGTCGTCGAACATGAGCACGATTTTATCTTTGACCGAGGCGCCGATGATGTTTTCCTGGCGGGTGGTGTCGGCGCTGATGCGGCGCTTGTCGACCACGGCCAGCGGTGCGCCCAGGCGAGTGCCGTGCCCGAAAGCGCGCTTGATGCCCCCTTCGTCGGCGCTGGCCACAACCAAATCTTCCCGCTTGAAACCCTGCGCGTTGAAATGCTGGTTGAGCACCGGGGCGGCGTAGAGGTGATCGACCGGCACGTCGAAAAAGCCCTGCAACTGCGCGGCGTGCAGGTCCATGGCCAGCACGCGGTCGGCGCCGGCCCGCGCGATCATGTTGGCCACGAGCTTGGCCGTGATCGGAACGCGGCCGGCATCCTTGCGATCTTGGCGAGCGTAGCCGAAATACGGCAATACGGCCGTGATGCGATAGGCGCTGGCGCGGAGGAAGCTGTCGATCATAATCAACAACTCCATCAGGTTTTCGTTCACGGGCGGGCAAGTGGGCTGGACGATGAACACGTCGCGGCCGCGAACATCTTCATCGATCTTGCAGGAGATTTCGCCGTCCGGGAAATTGCCGATGGAGATCTTTCCCAGCGCGATGCCCAGGTATTCGGAGATTTTTCGGGCGAGATCTGGATTGGCCCGGCCGCTGAAGATTTTCAGATCGTTCATAGAGCGGCAGGAGTCCGAGGTCAGGAGTCAGGAATCAAAGAACAACGACAGCGGTTGGGTCACACTTTTGATTTCGCTAATTCCGTTTCGACTTCGGCCAGTTCGTCGACGGTATTGATGCTGAGCGTCTCGCCGTGGGTGAGCACGCACAAGGCACGCACATCTTTGCCTTCTGTCTTTAGGATACCAGGACAATCGGTGATGTAATACTCCCCTTGCTTGTTGTCGCTGCGCACTTGCGCCAGCGCATGCCATAACTCGCGGCTGTCGAAGAGGTAATAACTCATGTTCACTTCGTTGACGGCTTTTTGCTCGGGCGTGGCGTCTTTTTCCTCGACGATTGCCTGGAAGTTGCCTTGTTTATCTCGCACGACACGCCCCAGGCCGGCCGGGTTCTGCTTGCGGGCGGTGCCCATCAGGCAAGCCGGCTTGGTGCGCTGGAATTCGTCGAACATGGCCCGCAGGGTGGCCGTCTGAACCAGCGGCGTGTCGCCGGTGAGGATGAGAATCGGTCCGACGTGATCGGCTAGCGCCGGCTGGCAAACCATGATGGCATGGCCGGTGCCCAATTGCGGCGATTGCTCGACGAATTCCGGGCCGGGGCGGTTGGCCAGTGTTTGGCGCACGAGGTCGGCGCGATAACCAACCACGACCACAATGCGACGGATGCCGACGTCGTGCAGTGCATCGAGCACATATTCCACCATCGGCCGCCCGCCGACGGGGAACAGCACCTTGGGCAAGTCGGATTTCATCCGCGTGCCCTTGCCGGCGGCCATGACGATGGCGACAGGAGATGACATTGAGAGAACTAATATGGTCGTGAAATAGAATAATTTGAGAGCCGCGAATATAGCATTTAGCGCCCCTGGATGCAGCAGGCCGCAGCGCCCAGCCGCGCAGTAGAACGCTCGAGGAAGCTCAATTGCCGTGCTGGCCGTGGATCAATTGGGCCAACTTTTCGTTGGCTTCATTCCAATGGCTTTGCCGAGCATCCGCGATGATCGGTTGGAGCGATTGGAATTCGTCGTCGCTGAGCTTGCCGGCGCGATGCTGTTTGTCGATTTGCTGGGCGGCCAGCTCCAGCCAATCCGATCGTTTAGCGGCAATCGCGGTTTGGAGTTTTTCGACGAGGCGGATGTTTCCTTTGGAGATTTGCGGCTGGCCGCCGCATCCGGCAAGGGGGATGCACGCCAGCAGAATTGCGAACCTCGCACGCCATGGAATCGTGGAGCCGATCATGGGGCCGGCTGCTCGGTCTCGCCGCCGGCGCGCGTGGCCATGGCGGCCCAGAGCAGCGGGTTGATGGTGTCGGCCGCCCAGCGAACGCTGCCATCACCCATCAGGACGTGGCACCCGCCGGGATGTTCGGAATGCGGCTCGTCGACGTAGCCGGGATATTCGTCGTTGGGGGGCTTGATCACCGGCGGCACTTCGTCGGGTCCCGGTCCACTATGGTAAAGCGCTTGCGGCGCGGCGGCGTCGCAGCCGGCCAGCGCATAACGCTGCGTTGGACAAGTCGCCGCGCCGGGCACGATGCCGACCCAGGTGGAATCGCTGTGCGCGGGCGTCTGTTCCGAGACGAACATGGTGTGGCTGGCGCCATCGGTGATGTCGGCGATGCGGATGCGGCTATTGCGGAAGAACACGCCATCGGCCAGTTTGGGAATTTGCGTGCCGTCGGGGTCTTCCCAAACGTCGGGCCGGCCGGAGCAGGCGACATAATGGGAGCGTGAAAATTCGGCGAGAGCTGAACCGCTGTCGTCTTTGACGGCATAGGTTAGCGAGCCGTCGCTGACCGTGGGACAGCGATAGATGGAAAGCGGCGTGGCGGCAGCGGCGGCGTTGTTCGCGTGCCAGGAGGGGAGCGACATATCAAACGCCTGTTGCGCGGAGCGTTCCTCGAGGAATGGCAGAATCTGGAAGAAGCAGGTCCAGCCGGGGCCGGCATCGCCGGTTTCGGGATTGGCCGATCCCATGGCGCCGCCGGGTTGAGATACGTATCCCGCGGGAAAAGCGCAGCTTGGCACCGTGAAAGTTCTGCAGCGCCAGGCCGATTTGTTTGAGGTTGTTGATACATCCGGTGCGGCGAGCGGCTTCGCGCCGATTGGACCGCCGGCAAGAGCAGCGCGACCAGCACGCCCATGATCGCGATGACGACCAGCAATTCGACCAGCGTGAAGGCGCTGGGCGCGGTCATCGTGGAGCGCTGCTTGCGGCGGGAAGTGGTTTTGATACACATAGTCACATGCAATTGAATTGCATGTAGCGTACCGCTGGGGCGTAACAGCGTCAATCCATTTGCAACGACAGGGCAGCTCGCGCGCGGATCGCGCTGTGGCGTGCGGGGCAAAATCGGGCCGTTGACGACCGGCGGCGCGATCATAGAATGACCTGATTGCCCCCAAGTTCCAGTCGCCGTTAGGGTTGCACTCAGCCCGCGACGGCCAGATTTGCCGCGATTGAAGTGCCGGAGGCGCCGCCTAAGTGAGCGTTGAAATCCACCATCAACACGCCATTGAGAAGGCCGACGTGCTGATCGAGGCATTGGGCTGGATTCGGCGGTTCCGCGACAAAGTGACGGTGATCAAGCTGGGGGGCAGCGTCATGGAAAACGAGGCGATCTTTCCGCATTTGCTGCTGGACATCGTGTTCATGGAAACCGTCGGCATGCGGCCCGTCGTCGTACACGGCGGCGGGGCGGCGATTAGCCGAGCGATGGATTCCGCGGGGCTGGAGCCGCGGTTTATTCAGGGGCGCCGCTACACGGACGACGCCACGCTGGCGATTGTTGAACAAACATTGGCTTACGAAACCTGCGAACACATCGCCAAGCGGATCGAAGAGTTCGGCGGCCGTGCGATGCCGCTCAACTTTCGCACCACCAACGTGCTTTTCGGCGAGCGAATCACGCTGAAGGATGATGCCGGCAAGGAGGTGGATTTGGGGCACGTGGGCACGGTAACCCGGGTCGATCGCACGACGATCGAAAATTTGTGCTACGCGGGGCAGGTGCCGGTGATTCCCTCGATGTGCCTGGGGCCCGACGGCGAGAAGCTCAACGTGAACGCGGATACGGCGGCCACCGCGGTGGCCACGGCCCTGGGAGCGGAAAAGCTGATTTTTCTAAGTGACGTGAACGGCGTGCGGAAGCAGAAGGATGACCCAAAGACGCTTTTGAATTCGTTGACGGCGGCCCAGGCGCGAAAGCTAATTAGCGACGGGGCCATTGAGAGCGGAATGATCCCGAAAGTTGAGGGCTGCCTTGAGACGCTCGACAAAGGGGTGCGGAAGATTCATATCATTGACGGGCGGTTGAGGCACTCGCTGTTGTTGGAAATTTACACGAACAAAGGCGTCGGCACGGAGATGATGCGGGACGAGTAAAGGCGGAAGGGGGAAGGCGGAAGGCGGAACGGGGGGGCGAACTTTTGAGGAAGATGCTTGTCGATCTGCAACGGACAACTGACAACGGACCACGGACAATATGCCTGCCACTGACACGATGAACTCCGCCGAAACGATCGAACTGTTCAAGAAGTACGTGGTCCCCAACTACGCGCGCTTCCCGGTGTCGCTGGTGCGCGGCGAGGGTTCGCACGTGTGGGATGCCGAGGGGAACAAGTATCTCGATTTCTTTCCCGGCTGGGGATGCAATTTGTTGGGGCACTGTCCGCCGGCGGTGGTCGAGGCGGTGCAGGAGCAGATTGCCACGCTGATTCACGTGCCCAACACCTGGCATACGCCGTGGCAGGGGTTGTGGGCTCAGGCGCTTTCGGAGCGGAGCTTTGGCGGGCAGGCGTTCTTTTGCAATTCGGGGACCGAGGCGAACGAAGCGGCGATCAAGCTGGCACGGCTGCACACGCCGAAAGAGCGGTACAAAATCATCACCTTCACCGGCGGTTTTCATGGCCGGACGCTGGGCGCCACCGCCGCCACCGCCCAGCCGAAATATCACGAAGGCCTGGGGCCGTTGATGGCGGGCTTTGTGTATGCGCCGTTCGGCGATCTGGCGGCGGTGAAGGGGCTGATCGACCGGGAGACGGCGGCCATCATGGTCGAGCCGGTGCAGGGTGAAGGGGGCATCAATATTCCGCCTGCCGATTTTCTGCCGGGCCTGCGACAACTGTGCGACGAAAACAAATTACTGCTGATCTTCGACGAAGTGCAAAGCGGCTGCGGGCGGACCGGAGAGTGGTTCGCTTATCAGCACTTTGACGTCACGCCGGATGTGATGACGCTGGCCAAGGCCCTGTGCGGCGGCGTGGCGGGGGGGGCGATGATGGTCAAGCCGGAGATTGCCCCCAGCTTGCGCCCGGAATGCATGCGGCGACCTTCGGCGGAAATCCGATCGCGGCCCGGGCGGGCATGGCGTACATCGAAGCGGTCGAAAACGAAAATCTGCTGGAGCACGCCAAGCAAATGAGCAAGGTGTTCCGCACGCGGCTGGAGGCGCTCAAGCAGCAGTGCAATCTGATCCGCGAGGTGCGCGTCCTGGGAATGATGATCGGCGTGGAACTTACGACTGACGGAGCGCCGATTGTGAAAGGTTGCCTGGATCGGCGATTACTGATCAACTGCACGCACGGCGTGGTGATCCGGCTGCTCCCGGCATTGAACATCAGCGAAGACCAAGTGCATGAAGGATGCGATATACTCGGTCAGGTTCTTAAACAGCAGACGGAGGCAAAATGAGCACTACAGCAGCCATACCGCGTCGTTCCACCGCGACTCCCACCTCCCAACCAACTCCTACCATGCGACATCTCATTACGATTACCGATCTAACGACGGCGGAAATCGAACGGATCTTCGCCATTACCAGCGACATCAAAACCAAGTACCTGCAAGGCGTGCGCGAAACTCTCTTGCCAGGACGCGTGTTGGCGTTGGTGTTCGAAAAGCAATCGCTGCGGACGCGAGTAAGCTTCGAAGCCGGCATGACACAACTCGGCGGCGGCAGTATGTTCCTGGGGGCGGACGTGGGCTTCGGCACCCGTGAAAGTGTGCCCGATTTTGCCCGCACGCTGAGCCAGTATGTGGATGGGATTGTGATTCGGGCCAATAAGCATCCGATGGTCGTGGAACTAGCGCAGCACAGCACGTGTCCGGTGATTAATGGGCTGACGGACTATTCGCATCCCTGCCAGGCGCTGGCCGATTTGTACACGGTGCGTGAATTGGTCGGTCGGCTGAATGGGCTAACCCTGGCGTGGGTCGGCGATGCGAACAACGTGTGCCGAAGTTTGGTCGAAGCTTGCGGGCTGTTGGGGATGAAGATTGTGGTCGCCTCGCCGCCGAAATACAGCTTCTCGAAGGAAGAAATCGCGCGGATCAAGAAGGATATTCCAAAGATCGATCTGACGACCACCCATGATCCGGCGGAAGCGGTGAAAGGGGCCGTGGCGGTGTACACTGACGTGTGGGCCAGCATGGGACAGGAATCGGAGATCGCCGAGCGGCGGAAGGTGTTCGGCCCGTACCAGGTAAATGCCGCGCTGATGAAGCATGCGCCCGAGGCGTATTTCATGCACTGTTTGCCGGCGCATCGTGGCGAGGAAGTGACCGATGAAGTGATCGACAGCAAAAATAGCGTGGTGGTGCAGCAGGCGGGCAACCGGATGCACGTGCAAAAGGGCATCATCGCCTGGTTGCTGGGGCGGGGAAATTAATCCGGTAAGTTGGATTTAGGAAGTAGGATTGTTTCTTGGCTTCGTCTTGTGTCTGCAACATCAAAAATCATAAATCCAATTTCCTACTTTGCTCTGCTCTGCGCCTCAGCGTCTCGGCGGTGATAAGGAATTTTGATGCGTAATGACGGCCGAAAAGCGGATGAGTTGCGGCCGATCACGATTCGGCGGCATTTCACGCGCACGGCGCCGGGGAGTGTGCTGATTCAGGCCGGCGGCACCACCGTGCTGTGCACCGCTTCGGTCGATCCCAAGGTGCCGGAGTGGATGGCTGGCAAAGGGCGCGGCTGGCTCACGGCCGAGTACAACATGCTGCCGGGGAGCACCAGCCCGCGGAAAAAGCGCGATCGGGACGGCAAAACTGACGGCCGCACCACCGAGATTCAGCGGTTGATTGGCCGCAGCTTGCGGGCGATTATCGATCTGGATGCGATCGGTGAAAAAACGATCGCCATCGATTGCGACGTGTTGGAGGCCGACGGCGGCACACGCACGCTGAGCATCACGGGGGCGTATGTGGCGCTGGTCGACGCCTTGGAGACGATCGGCAGTTCGTTGGATCCGGATCGCTTGCCTCTTTCCACCAGCGTGGCGGCGGTGAGCGTGGGAATTGTTGAAGGGCAGGCGCTATTGGATCTCGATTATTCGGAGGACGTGGAAGCCGCGGTGGATATGAACGTGGTCATGACGGGCGAGGGGCGTTTTGTGGAAGTGCAGGGCACCGGCGAGGAAGCCACGTTCAGCGAAGAAGAATTGAAGGCGCTGCTGGCGCGTCGCGCCGCGGCATCGGACAATTGGCCCAATTTCAACAGGCAGCGCTCACGTAACCGTTCGACAGCGATGACGTAACCGTTTAGCCCCGGCCCCCAGGCCGGGGACCATTACGTGAACATCCCCACCGGCCCCTGCGCTTCGAAGGCGTTTTGGATGTGTTCGATCTTCGGGCGCCTTTCACCGTAGGGCCAGGTGACGGCCATCACGTCGAAGCGGCAGTTGTATTCCAGCAGGCCGTGACGTTTGAGAAACATCAAAGCGGCGCGGGTCACGCGCCACTGCTTGCGAAAATCCACGGCCTCGGCCGGGTGGCCGAAGCGCGCGGTGCGGCGAGTTTTCACTTCGACGAAAACGATCGTGCGGCCATCGGCGGCGATCAGGTCCAGCTCGCCGCCGCGCAGGCGCAGGCCGCGGGCGATGATTTTGAGTCCGCGGCGTTTGAGAAATTTTTCGGCGGCGCGTTCGCCGAGATAGCCCAGTGGCTTGGGTCGCCAGAAGTTTTCCCAGCGCGTTTTGACGGCAACGGGCCAGTGCATGTTCCACCCCGGACAAGCACGCAGTCAGCGCGACCAGCGGTCGCGGCTTGATGATTAGGCGGTGGTCGCCGGCTCCAAGGCGGTTTCTTCGCCGGGGACCAGCGGGACTGCTTTGCCGCTGCGTTTCTGACGCAGGCGGACTGCCTTGCCGACGCGGTCGCGGAGGAAGTACAGCTTGGCGCGGCGGACGATGCCGCTGGATTTCACTTCGATCTTGGCGATTTTCGGCGAGTGCAACGGGAACTTGCGCTCCACGCCTTCGCCTTGCACGATGCGGCGGACCGTGAACATTTCGCGGCTGCCCGAGCCGCTGCGGGCGATCACCACGCCGTTGAAGATTTGGATGCGTTCCTTTTCACCTTCCAGGATGCGGGTGTGGACGTCGACCGTGTCGCCAATTTTGAATTCGGGCACTTCGGTTTTCAGCGAGCTTTTTTCGACGAGGTCCAGGGTTTTCTGGCTCATGACCGCACCTTCTGCTATCTGCTATTTCGCCTGCGATTTGTGTAAACCAAGAGTTTAACGTGTTTGGGGGTGGTTTCGCAATGGAGCGATGGTCGCGGAAATTTGAGGGTTTTTGATAGCGCGGCAATTTCCGGCTACAATCGGCTCGCCGACCGCAAAATTGCGTAAATCGAATTCGAGGAATCTGCCATGGCCGCCATGGAAACTGCCAAAAATTATCACACCGTGACGCCGTATCTGATCGTGAACGACGTGCCGCGGCTGCTGGAATTCTTGAAGGCGGCATTTGGCGCCAGCGAGCGGATTCGCTTGCCGCGGGCCGATGGCTCGGTGATGCATGCCGAAGTGCAGATCGGCGATTCGATTGTGATGATGGGGGAGCCGACGGGCACGGTCAAAGCCATGCCGGCGTCGATTTTTCTGCGGGTGCAGGATGCCGATGCCGCCTATCAAAAGGCGCTCAAAGCGGGGGGCACTTCAGTGGCCGAGCCCAAGGATCAGCCACATGCCGGCGAGCGGTATGGGGGCGTGAAAGACCCCTGCGGCAATCTATGGTGGCCCGCGGCGGCCATCGACGGACGCTAAGCCGGCGCTGCCCGACTGACGCCGTCGGGCGATGTATGAAGTCGCAGGTTTTGATTGAGCTGTAGCGCTCAATTACAATCAGCGTACCGATTCCATCACCGATATTCACGTTGGGAGCCCCTCCATGAGATCGACTCGAGCTTTCATTGTCCTCGCCATCATTGCCTGTTTTGCGGCCGGCGGGTTGCTTGTCTATGTTGCCGACGCGCAGGTCCGGCCCGATCCGAAGGATACGGCGGCGGCCAAGCAAATCGAGGAGGCGTACCAGTTGATTAACGATGCGACTCGAAAGCAGCGCGAGGCGTATCAAAAGAAATTGGACGAGGATTCCGATCGCGGCAAGCGGGTCGATGCACTCTTGACCCGCTGGGAAGAACAGACGGCGAAGTCGGAAAAAGTGGCCGAGCGCTACACCAAAATTCTGGATACTTGGGAGAAGCAGCAGGCGCAGATGCAGAAGCTGCTGGATGCGATGGCGGCGAAGAAATAGGGCGCAGGGCGCAGGATGCAGGGCGCAGTAGAAGGGCAATGGAGGACTTTTGTCATGCCAATTGCAGCTCGGATCGTGTTGGCAGTGTTGCTGATTGGGATTGCGGGATATTGCGTCTTTGGGTTTTTGGCGACGCTCGAGCCCATGCACGACAGCGTGCTCGCTTGGCGGATCGGGTACGGCGCAGTTGGAATTGCGTCGTTGGTGGGCGCAGTTTGGGTGATACGGACTGCGAGACGTTCGGGAAGCAAATCGGAAGAGAGTTAGCCAGGTGGCAGCAGATCTTCGCGGCGCTGGCGGGTGATTTCGACGGATTTCTCTTTGCGCCAGCGCGCGATTTCTTCATGGTTGCCGCTGATCAGCACTTCAGGAACGGTCAGGCCGCGGTATTCGCGGGGGCGGGTGAAATGGCCGGATTCCAACAGGCGCCCTTCGGCGCTATCGGAAAAGGAATCGTGGCGGGCGCTATCTTCATCTCCCAGCACGCCCGGGACCAGGCGGATGACGGCGTCGATCAGCACCATCGCCGGCACTTCGCCGCCGCCCAAGATGTAATCGCCGATCGAGATTTCGTCGGGCTTTAGCAGTTGCCGCACGCGGTCGTCGAAGCCTTCGTAGCGGCCGCACAAGAGCAGCAAGCGCGGGTGGGTGGCAAGTTCTTCTACCACTTGCTGCGTGAGTTTGCGCCCGTCGGGGAGAGCATGATCAGGTGGCCCGGCTTGTCGGCCAGCTTTTGCACCGCTTCGACGCAATCGACCACCGGCTCGACTTTGAGCAGCATGCCCGGGCCGCCGCCGTAGGGACGGTCGTCCACCGATTTGTGTTTATCTTTGGACCAGTCGCGGATGTTGTGCAGATTAACCTGCACCAGGCTGCGCTCGATGGCCAGTTTCATCAGGCTTTGGCCCAGGTAGCCGGAGAAGATTTCTGGGAATAGGGTGAGGAGGTCGAAACGCATCGTCGGCGACAAAGGCAGAAGGCAAAAAGCAAAAGGCAGAATGTCGGCAACGTGCATTCTACAATGCGACGGGTGGCCGGGGTCGAGGCTGCCGAGCCCCCGGAATTCAGAAAGCTGGGGGCTCACTTCCTTCGACCCCAGGCACCCACGTGCGAACCGGGCTGGGGACAGCCCGGCTGGGTGGCCGGGGTTGGAGGCGCAGCCGAAACCCCGGGGACCTTTTGACAACCGGGGCTTCCCTTCGGTCCAGCCCCGGCCACCCTTCTAAGATTCGGAAGGTGGCGTGGCTTCAACGCCGGGTTCGGCGGCGGCTTCGGGGGCCGGAGTGCTTTCGGCGGCGGCGCCTTCGGCCGATGCTTCTTCGGCGGCCTTTTTCTTCTTGGCGACGGCGGCGGCTGGTGGGCCGGGGTCGGGGATGACTTTGGGGGCCTTGAGTTGGGCCAGGGCTTCTTCGTGCTGCTTGAGGTGCGTGCCTTCGGGGCCGTATTTCTTGATCAGAATGCTGACGCGGTCGGAGGGTTTAGCGCCGACGCCTAGCCAGTACTTCACCCGTTCGTGATCGAGCTTGCAGCGGGCATCGGTCAAGGGGATGGTGGGATCATAGCTGCCGATTTCTTCAATCACGCGGCCGTCGCGCGGGCGCGGATATCGGTGGCGCAGATGCGGAAGTAGGAGCGATGCTTCCGCCCCAAGCGTTTCATGCGAATTTTGACTGCCACGGCTAACTCCGGATAGGGATGAATTTGAACCCATTAATAGAATCGATTTTGGGCGGTTTGGCAACCGGGGGATTGGCGCAGGAATAGATAGATCTAATCCGAAGGTTTTGAAGTTTTTTGAATCTCGAAGATGCACGTTTTGACATCTCGTTGGACCAGCGGGTTAGCGTGTTGTTCCAAGGCATTCAATGCTGGTACGTCCTCGAGCGCGCCGACATGCGCGAGGCATTGCAGGGCCTGTCGAATCACTTCCGGATCGCTGTCGGTAATTGCCACCATAGCTGTTTCACGCAGTTTCTTCCCAAAACCGATGTGTGCATCCGCGGATTCTTTGATGAACTCACGTAACATCGAAACGAAGCGCGGAGCATCGAGATAGGTCGGGGGAAACCGCGTCAAAAAGTGCCATTCGTACGTCTGTTCTTGAATTTCACGTTTCATTTCAGCATTGTACCCGGTCTGCGCGCTAGTCGCGGAATCGCACCCTCTCCCAGCCTCTCCCTCAGAGGGAGAGGAGTTAGCAGCGCTAGCCGCGGGAATCGCGACGTTTCTTGCGCAGTTCTTTTTCGCGCTGTTTTTTGAGTTTGCGTTTTTCGTCGGGGCTGAGGCGTTTGCCGGTGCCGACTTTGGCGCGGCCGAAGCGGCTGCCGGGGTCCATGAAGCCGCCGCGTTGCAGCTCGTTCATTTTTTTCATCCGGTCGCGCATGCCCAGGCTCGACATTTCTTTCATCATCGAGGCCATGCCGTCGAACGATTTCACGAGTTCATTGATTTGATGCGGTTCGACGCCGCTTCCGGCGGCGATGCGGCGGCGGCGGCTTTGATCGATGACATGCGGGTTGCGGCGTTCCTCGGGAGTCATCGAGTCGATCATGCCGAAGAAGCGGTGCATCTCGCTTTCGTCGAACTGGTCCATCATGCCCGACATTCCGCCCATGCCGGGGATCATGCCCATCACTTTTTGCAGGGGGCCTAGCTTTTTGATCTGCCGGAGCATGTCGCGGAAGGTTTCGAGGGTGATTTCGCCTTTGCGGAGCGATTCCTCCTGCTTCTTCATTTCCTCCTGATCGAACTTTTCGTGCGCCTGTTCGACCAGGGTGAGGACGTCCCCCATGCCGAGGATGCGGCCAGCCATGCGGTCGGGATGGAATTCCTCGAGATTATCCAGATGCTCGCCGGTGCCGATGAATTTGATCGGCACGCCGGTCACTTGCTTGACGCTGAGGGCCGCGCCGCCGCGGGCGTCGCCGTCGAGCTTGGTCATGATCACGCCATCCAGCTCCAGCGCTTCGTTGAACGCCTTGGCGCTGTTGACGGCGTCCTGGCCGGTCATGGCGTCGACGACGAGCATGACCTGATCGGGCTCGACGCGCTGGTCGATGCGCTTCAATTGCTGCATCAATTCGTCGTCGATGTGCAGCCGGCCGGCGGTATCGAGAATGACGACCGGAATGCCTTCCTGCTTGGCCTGCTTCACGGCGTTGTGGCAGACGACGACGGGGTCGGGGGCGCCGCGCTCGGAATAGACGGTTAGCCCGAGCTGTTCGCCGATGACGTGCAACTGGTCGATGGCGGCGGGGCGCTGGAGGTCGGCGGCCACGAGCATCACGCGGCGGCCTTGTTGCTGGATCATGCGGCCCAGCTTGCCGCAGGTGGTGGTTTTGCCGGAGCCCTGCAGGCCGCAAAGCATGAGGATGCTGGTATCGCCCGTTTTCAGGTGGAGCGAATGATCGACCGGGCCCATCAGGTTGACCAGTTCGCGGTTGACGATGCCCACCAGTTGCTGCGAGGGATCAAGGGAGTGGAGCACCCGCTCGCCGACGGCATCGACGCTGACCCGATCGATGAACTCCTTGGCGACGTCGTAGCTGACGTCGGCTTCCAGCAGGGCCTGGCGCACGAGTTCCAGCCCGTCGCGCATGTTCGCTTCGGTCAGTTTGCCCTTACCGCGCAGGCTGCGAAGCGCGCCGGAGAGGCCTTGCTGGATGGTTTCGAACATGGGCTTTTTTGAGTGGATTTTGGGGGCGAATGAACGGATTAAGCCGCAAACTCCCATGCGACTGTTGTGTCAGCGCCAACCGCGCTGCCGGACATAAAGCTTCGAATTTTACTGCAAAATTGCCGCGTGTGACAGTCGCTGAGAATGTAGCGTGGCAAACTTCGCGGGTGGAAGCGCACAGCGCGGGCGTTCCGGGAATCTGAAACTTTCCGCCAAATCGGGTAGATACAAGATGTAGGAAAAGTTCCACCCACGGGTGGCCACGTCACGACTGCGGGTGCGGCAGGTTCGAAATCGGGAAAGGAGTCCTACGATGTCAGCTCGACGAGCAGTGGTAGTGCTATGCGCCTTGGGCGCGTGCCTATGGATGGGGAGGCTGGCGATCGGTGAAGAGCAACAGTTGGCGATCGGCCAGGAACAGCCGGTCGTGCTGTTTGCGGCCCCTGGTTGGGACGTGGTCGACGTCAGCTACAACGCTCCGGAAAAGGCCGCTGCTCCAGGCGGGGATTCTGCGAAGGGAGACTCTTGCTCCAACGGCAATTGCGCCTATGGGTGCTGTTGCCAGCCGGTTTGGCGCTGGACCGCCGGGGTGGAAGCCACGTACATGGACGTCGTGCTGCGCGGCGTGCAAAACATCGGCATGGACCCCGCCCCGCGCATTTGGCTGGGCGTGGAAAACTGCAACGGCTGGGGCGGGCGCGTGCGGTACTGGCAAATTTCCGCCAGCGAATTCTTCGTCAACGCTCCGCTGACGAGCAGTCCCTCGCCGACGGACGTGTTCGATCAGCTTTTCGATCTGAATCTGTACACGATCGACCTGGAAGCCACCAAGCGCGGCGAACTGGGCGAATGGGATTGGCTAGCCTTCCTTGGCGGGCGATATGCCGGCTACAAGAACGAAACTGTGACCGACATTTCCGACACCACCTTCTCCAACGTGTTTGTCGACGACATTCACGCCCAGGCCGGCGGCATCACGACAGGCATCGAGGCCAGTCGGCCGATCGGCTGGGGGCCGCTGGCGGTTTATGGCGGAGTGCGCGTTTCGCCGCTGTGGGGCAATGCCGACAACTTCCACGTGGCGCGGTTCAATTCAACTGGCTCGCCCACGACGCAGATCATCGGCACAGCGACCGATTTGGATTTGACGATTTGGGAAGTGCAAGTTGGTTTGCAGTGCTCGAAGTACATCGCCTGCTGCAACGGCACGGTCTTTGGCCGCGTCGGGTTTGAATACCAGGCTTGGGACTTCTACAACAACACGAATCAAGCGGAGGTGCCGCTGCACGATTTGGATCTGTATGGCGTAGCGGTTTCGCTGGGGATTACGCGGTAAGCTAACCCCCCTCATTCAATCATCACGCTCCACAAGCCCAGGGGTCGCGAGCCCCTGGGTTTTTTTTGCGCCTTGTTGCTGGCGACTGCGATGGCTGCGCGCACGCCAAAAGAATCCGCGCTCAGGGGCGCGAATCGCCCGTTTCTTTTGCCGCGTGGCTGACTGCTATTCGCTGTGCTGGCACTGGCGGCAAGTGCGAATTGCCGACACTTTTTGGCATTCCGAGGCGGCGAGGCAAAATTTTCCGGTTCCGAAAACTGTGCGGCCAATTCCGCGGATACTGCATATGCCGTCTATGCGATGGCGATAAATCGACCGGGGAAGATTCTCGTCAGTTTGCGGCAATTGCAGTCAAGTTGCCGCTGTCGGGGCGGAAAGGATTTTGTTGATGTCAGTTCGACATCTGGCGGTGGGGGTATGTATTTCACTGTGCGCAATCGCAGTTAGCAGCTTAGCAGAGGCGCAGGAACACTCGATTGAACTAACATCCGCCGGGGCCGCCGAGATCAGCGACGGCGGCTATCTGCACCGCGACGAGGGCACAAGCCAAACCGCCTGCGAGAGCCACGATTGTTGCGCTACTGGAAATTGCGAATGTAGCCACGCTTGCCACGGCGAGGAATGCTGTTGCGGGCACGATTGCGGGCCCTATTGGCACTGGACCGGCTGCGTCGAGGCCACATATTTGGATCCGCGGTTTCATGCCAGCGGCAACCCGGAGGCGGATACAACACTGCGCACGATCGACCCCGGTTGGACCGCCGCGCCGCGGATTTGGCTGGGCGTGGAAAATTGCAACGGCTGGGGCTCACGCGTTCGTTACTGGCAGCTTAGCGACGAACAAAGCCGTTTCGACATCACAGATTTCCAGCCAGGCAGCATTTTTGACGCTTCCCAAACTCTGAAAATGTACGATATCGACCTCGAGGGAACCAAACGGATGGAACTGGGATGCTGGAACCTGCTGGGCAGCTTCGGCGGACGCTTCGGTTCCTTGGAACGACTGGTGTCCGCAAGCGCATTCGATACTTCGCCTCCCGCCGATTCCTTTGTCGTCCACCTCAATAACCAAACCAACGCCGGAGGGATTACCGGAGCGGTCGAATTGAGCCGGCCCATTGGAATCGGATGCTGGGAAGTGTTTGGTCTATTTCGGGGTTCAGAGCTCTGGGGCGACACCAATGCGTCCTTCGCCATGCGCGAGAACAACAACGGTACGCCAAGCACCAACTCCTTTTCAGGCCGCTTTGACGCCGATCTGACCATCTGGGAAGCGCAAGTGGGCTTGCAGTGCTCGAAGAACGTGGACTGCTGGCACGGAACGGTACTTGCCCGCTGTGCGTTTGAGTATCAGTCGTGGAACTGGTCGGTCCCTGGCGGAAATCCGGGCGGGGGCGCCATTCTTGATCCCGGCGTCGAACTCTACGGTGTGGCGTTTGCCGTGGGATTTACACATTAGTGTTGGGCGGCCGGCGGCAAGAGGCCGGATATCTCGAACGTCGTGACACGAGGAGACGCGGCGCCGGAAGCGGCCAGTTCGACGACGCGGATGCGGTGGTTGTTCGTGTCGGCGACATACAGTTTGCCGGCGGCATAGCCGATTCCGGCGGGCTCGAAGAAATCGTCGTGCTTGCCGCTGCCGGCAAATGTTTTGCAATCGCCGGCTTTCAGATCGATCACTTTGATCTTGCTGTTGTAGGTGTCGGCCACGTACAGGCGGCCATCGTGATACGTCACGCCCAGACAATGTTGCAGCCGGGCCTTGCCGATGGGGCCGTCGATATCGCCGAAGGTGAACAGGCGCCCCTCCTCCAAGCCGGCGGTGCCGACGATGGTGCGCACCTCTTGAGCCGGGTCGAACGGGACGGCGCGAATGGAGCTGCCTTCGCTGTCGGCCACAAACAGATTTTGCGGGTCCGAGGTCAGACCGCTGGGTTGGGCGAACGAGGCGGAATCGAGCGGATTATCGACGATGTCTTCGCGGCCATTGCCGGCGTAGGGGCCGATGGTTGATTCATCCAAAGGCATCTTCCAGATTTGATGCGCGCCGGCCATGGCGATGAACAAATCGCTGCCGTGGATGCACAGCGCCCAGGGGCTGTTGAGTTCGGTTTTCAATGGCGCGCCCGGCGCCGGTTGCGGCGAATGGGCCTCGACCCCGGTGCCGGCGATTGTGGATACGCGCTTAGCTTTCAGATCGATTTTCCGCAGCAGATGGTTTTCGGTGTCGGCCAGATAGAGCGTTTCGCCGCGCAGGGCCATGCCTTGGGGATGATTGAACGTGGCCGTGGTGAAATCGCCGTCGGCGGCGCCGATTTGGCCAGAGCCGATGACGGCCTGCAGTTTTCCATCGAGCCCGGCGACCACGATGCGATTGTGATTACTGTCGGCGATGAACAGGCGGCCGCCAGCCTCGTCGGCCAGAATTTTGCCGGGGTAGCGCAGCGGCGTCTGGGCGGCTTTGCCTTGCTCCAAGGCGAAATGGATCGGCTTTTCGTTCAGCTCGCCCTTCTGTCGATAGTAGGGGAGCGCTTTTTTGAAAAAGGCATCTAGCGTGGCAAAATCGATTTCGCCGCCGCTTTGGGCCACGAGATTGCCTTCGGGATCGATTACGCGCAGGCTGGGCCAACTGTTGCAGTTATAGGCGTTCCAGATTTTGTAGTCGGCGTCGTTGACGACCGGATGCTCGATTTCGTAGCGCATAATAGCCTGGCGAATGCTTTCGGAGTCGTGCTCGGTGTCGAACTTGCCGGAGTGGACGCCGATCACCACGACGTTGTTTGGATAGGCCCGTTCCAGCTTTTTCAACTCCGGCAGCACGTGCATGCAGTTGATGCAGCAGTAGGTCCAGAAATCGAGGATGACGAATTTGCCGCGCAGGGCGCTCAGGTCGACCGGCTTGTCGGTATTGAGCCACGCCGTGCCGCCATCCAGCGCCGGGGCCGGCACATGGCGCGGGAAGGGGTGTTCGGTCGCGGATCCGGCGACGGAATCGGCCGCGAGATCGCCCGAGGCCGCCGGGCGGTCGCAGCCCGCGATGGCCAGCAGCGAGGCTGTAATCAAAACAAGAGCGAGCGACGATTTTGGCATGAGGTTGGCCGTCGAGATGAGCTTGTTTTCGTGGAGCATCCTACCGCAAAACGTCTGGTTTTCTGATCCCCCGAGGCAACAGCGGCAAAGGGGAATCGCCCTTTTACTACGCAGCCTGGGAAGAGTTGGCGGACACGCTGTCATGCCGGAGGGGGGGCCGTCGTGGTAAAATACGCCGATCCAACCGATGCTCGGCAAATTGCCTTTTGCTGAAGGGGCTTATGATCCGAATATTCCGAATATCCGCGCTTCTATGGGGCAAGGTACAAGTTGACTTATCAAAAATGTAACCATAGATTTTCACAGCATTTAGGGCCGACGCCGTGATTTCCCGGGGGCGTCGAAAGGGGCGACACGCTGAGCGTCGCCCACGCTGCTGAAAGCCGTGAGAGATAGCTGGACTGCAAGTCGCCGCTAGGGCGTAATGCTTTTGGAGAATCTGTTCGTGCGACGTCATGTTCTGGTTGCCTGGCTGGTCTTGCTGGCGTGCGCTACGACTGCGCCGGCCCAGGAATGGGCTCGCAAAATGTTCAGCGACACCAGCCACGACTTCGGCGCGGTCGCCCGCGGCGCCAAGGCCCAGTATCACTTCAAGTTCAAGAACATCTACGAGGAAACGGTGCACGTGCTGGCGATCCGCAGTAGTTGCGGGTGCACGACGCCGGAAGTCACTCGCTCGGAATTGAAGACCTGGGAGACCAGCGACGTAATCGCCACGTTTAATACGTCCGCGTTTTTGGGGCAGCACTCCGCCACGATCACCGTGGAGTTCGATAAGCCGTTCCACGCCGAAGTGCAATTGCAGGTGTACGGCAACATTCGCAGCGACGTCGTGCTGCAGCCGGGGCAGGTGGAGCTGGGGTCGATCGACTCCGGGCAGCCGGTGGAAAAAATCATCACGGTAACGCACACGGGACGCCAGGATTGGAAGATTACCGACGTGCGCAGCGCCAACACCAACTTTGAGGTGGAGGTGAACGAAACTCGCCGCGCACAAGGGAGCGTGACGTACGACCTGTCGGTGCGGCTGAAGCCGACTTCGCCCGTCGGTTACATCAACGATCAATTGTTCTTGATGACCAACGATCCGCAGACCGCCCAAATCCCGATCGACGTGGAAGGGCGCGTGGTGGCGGGGGTCGAAGTCAATCCGCCGTCGCTATCGCTGGGAGGCGCTGATGCCGGGGCAGAAAGTGACCAAGAACATCGTGGTGCGCAGCAAACGGCCGTTCCGCGTGCTCGACGTGCAGTGCGCCGACGGATTCACTTGCAAAGTTCCCGATGCGGCCCGCGAGGTGCAGTTGATTCCCATCACGTTCAAAGCGGGGGATCAGCCGGGGAAATTAGTGAAGAAGATCCACATCAAGACGGATCTCGGCGAAAACGCCGTGCCCGACGTCACGTGCCAGGCGACGATTCTGGATTCGTCGGACTCGGCGGAAACCGCTAGCCACGAATCGCCGGCAGAGGCTGGCGAGAAGGCTCCCGTCACAACGGGTTTCCGCGGCCATCAAGGCGACTGAGCAAAGTTGAGTCCGCCGGTAGCCGCGCTCTCTCAGTTGCCGATCTTCTGGCCTGATTTCAACGGCGCGATGGTCACCAGCGGCTTTTGCGCCGGCAACCCATGGTTTTCGCTTGCCGGGCAACTGCCGCAAGCGCTGCCGCAGCCGGCGCTGCGGCGACCGGCCACGAATTTCCAAGAGCGCCGGCCGAGATAGGCGGCGGCCAGGGCGACGATGAATAGCGCCACGTAGGTTTGCATGCGGTTAGCTGATTAGCCAGGTGCCGATTTGGTAGGTCGCCATTGCGCCGAGATAGGCCAGGACGGTCATGTAAGTGAAGGTGAAAATGGGCCAGCGCCAGGAGTTTGTTTCGCGCTTGATCACCACCAGCGTGGCGGCGCACTCGGCGCACAGGGCGAAGAAGACCATCAGGCTTAGCGCCACCGGCACCGTGAACACGGGGCGTTGGCTGCCGTCCCACGTGGCGTTGCGCAATTGAGTTTGCAATTGCAGCTTGCCTTCATTCTCTTCCAGATCGACGTCGCCCAAGTTGTAAATCACGCCCAGCGTGCCCAGCACGACTTCGCGCGCAGGGAAAGAGGCGATCGCCGCGCAGCCGACGCGCCAATCCCAGCCCAGCGGCTTGACGGCCGGCTCGATGAATTTTCCCATGTGCCCCAGGATGCTGTAGCGCTGATAGGCGCCTTTGAGCAATTGGTCGTGCTCGTCGGGATTGTTGTAGCGGGCAATTTCGGACTGGATGAATTGGCGGTGCGGGCTGTCGGCCGGCAGTTCGCCAAGTTGCGCTTGAAGCGCGGATTTTTCTCGGGCCAGGTTTTGCTCGGCGGTGGCCGGGTTGTGCGGATAGTAAAGCAGCGCCCAGACGACGATCGCCACGGCAACGATCAGGGTACCGGCGCGGCGCACAAACGACCAGCCTCGCTCCAACATCCGATGCAGCACCAAGGCTGGCGAGGGGAATTTGTACGGGGGCAGTTCCATCACAAACGGCGGCGTCGTGCCGCGCAGAATCGTGCGCTTCAGCACCAGCGCCACGATCACCGCCGCCACAATGCCTACCAGGTACATGCCAAACAGCGTCAGGCCGCGGGCCAGCGCGCCGCCAGGGATGAACGCAGCGATCAACAGCGTGTACACCGGCAAGCGCGCTGAGCAGCTCATCAACGGCGCCACCAGCACGGTGGTCAGACGATCACGGCGATTCTCGATTACCCGCGCCGACATGATGCCGGGAATCGCGCAGGCGAACGACGACAACAGCGGGATGAACGATTTTCCGCTGAGTCCCACGCGGACCATCAGCTTATCCATCAGATACGCCGCCCGGGCCATGTAACCGCAATCTTCAAGGATGGCGATGAACATGAACAGGATCAGGATTTGCGGCAGAAAGACGATGACGCTGCCGACGCCGCCGATCAAGCCATCGACCAAGAGCGATCGCAAGGCCCCTTCGGGCATGGCGGCCTTGGTCCAGTTTTGAACGAGTTGCGCTCCCGTGGCGATCCAATCCATCACCGGCTTGGCGAAGACAAAGATCGACGAAAACAGCACGAACATCACCGCCGCGAAAATCACAGTGCCCAACAGGCGGTGCGTGAGCACACGGTCGATCTTGTCGGTCAGCGTTTCGGGATGTTTCCACTGACGTGCGCAGACGCCCTCCAGCATGCGGCCGGCCCAGGAGTAGCGAGCAATGGCTTCGACGGCCGGCACGGGGCAATCGCATTGCGCCAATCGCAGCCGGGCGGAAACAAGTTCATCGGCCAGTTGGCCATTGAGGTTGGGTCCACTTTTGATCGCGCCCGATTGTTGCAAATAACCGCTGGTGTCCAGCAGCAAGCGCTCGACGAGGTAGCGTGGAACGGCGTGGCCGTTGCTGGAATCAGCGTTGAGCAGCGATTCCAATTGCGAAACTTCGGCGCGAAAGGGTTCGGGAAACGGGCTTTCCGAGGGCGGACGGCGGCGACCGATTTCACCGGCCAAGGCGGTTTTCAATTCGGTCAGTCCGCGGCGCTTATTGGCCTGCAGCGCGACAACGGGGATACCCAGGTGCTGTTGGAGCCGTTGGGTGTCGATCTTCATGCCTCGCGCCTTGGCGATGTCGATCATGTTCAGCGCCAGCACGGTCGGCAGGCCCAGTTCCAACACCTGGCTGACCAAATACAAATTCCGCTCCAAATTGCTGGCATCGACGATGCAGATGACGGCATCGCAGGGGGCCGTGTCGTCGCGGCGGCCCAGCAGCACGTCGACCACGACCATTTCGTCGGGCGAATGCGGCGCCAGGCTGTAGGTGCCCGGCAGGTCCACCAGCGCCCAGCGCTCGTGCGCATGATGCAGATGGCCGATTTTCTTTTCGACCGTGACGCCGGGATAATTGCCGATGCGTTGCCGCACGCCGGCCAGCGCCGTAAAGAGGGTCGATTTGCCGGTGTTGGGATTACCGACCAGCGCGACCGTGATCGTGCCTTGTTCCGCGGCGACAGACATGGTGTTCGACGGACGCTAGGAGGGTGTCGTGGGGGCGGTGGAGTTGGAATTTTCCAGTTCGACCCGCTGGGCTTCGCTTTTGCGCACGCTGAGTCGATATCCGCGCAGTTCCAGTTCGATCGGATCGCCCAAGGGGGCGGCGCCCAGCACGTGCACGGCCACGCCGGGGGTGAGTCCCATTTCCATCAGGCGCGTGCTGATCTCGTCGTGCCCTGTGACCCGCGCCACTCGGCCGTGTGCGCCGATCGACAAGTGCGCGAGCGTGGCCACGGCTATTCTCCCGGACGCACCAGCACGTTGAGCAATTCGCAGCCGCGGATGCACAAAGTGTGACCCAGCAAGCGGACAATGCAGGGGCTGCCCGAACGGACCATTTCGAGGCAGGCGCCCTTTTGCAGGCCGAGCTCCTTGAGACGATGCACCTGGTCGGGGTTGCCGACCAGTTCAGTGATGGTCGCGCGGTGACCGCCTTCGAGCTGGCAGAGAGGTATCGCGTGAGTTTCGTGGGCGAGCATGGCGGTGGGCGAATTGAGACTCAGTCTCATATTGGAAACCCTGATTGTAGAGCGCGCCAATCGGGAATGCAAGCGGTCGGAAGACCTTCGCCGATCGTGCTGGGCGTTTCCCCGCTATTCCGCCGGCGGATTCAGGTTCGATGGCACGAGGCCGGTGGGGAGAATCTTGGCGAAATGGAACGGATCGACGCGGAATCCCCAGAACAAAATGGCATAGCCCAAAAGCAAACCGGCGATGCCTCCCAAAATGATTTTCACCAGTTCCACCAGCAGGTGCTTTTGCCTGGGAGAAATGCGTTGGGCCATCGACTCGGGAGCGTGCGGAATGGAGGCAAAGTGCGTGGCCAGATGCGGAACTTCCTGAAGCGTTGGAAAATCGGGAGCGTGTGTTTCGGAACTCGCATTGGTGTGGGCCGGTTGATCTTTCGGTGCTGCGATGACTTCCAGGGATGGCGGCACGATTTCCAGCGCGGCTTGCAATTGGTACTGAGCCCCGCACGTCGGACAGCGGACCGACGATTGCGGATCGATCGCTTCGCCAACTGCGACAGCGCCGCGACATTTGGGGCAAGCGGCGATGGTTGCCATGCGAGGAGTTAGTGGTTAGCGGCCAGGCCGTGCAGCGGACCGAATTTTCCGCGCAGATGTTGCATTAATGCTTGATGCGACAGGGGCCGGCCGGTGACGCGCTGCACTAGTTCGTCGGCGGTGTAACATTGGCCGGCGCGGTGAATTTTTTCGCGGAGCCAATTGCGCAAGGGTTCGAACTGGCCGGCGGCGAATTGCTTGTCCAGCCCGCCGAGTTCTTTGTCGGCCGTTTGGAAAAACTGCGCGGCGTACAGGTTGCCGAGCGAGTAGGTGGGGAAATAGCCGATCAGGCCGTGGCTCCAGTGGATGTCTTGCATCACGCCCTCCGAATCGTTGGGCGGCGTCAGGCCCAGGTAGTGCTGATATTTTTCGTTCCAGGCGGCGGGGAGATCGGCGACTTTGAGATCATCGTTGACCAGGGCCTGTTCCAGCTCGAACCGCGCCAGGATGTGCAAGTTGTAGGTGGCTTCGTCGGCCTCGACGCGGATGAGCGACGGCCGCACGTCGTTGATGGCCCAATAAAAATCCTCCATCGGCACGTTGCCGAGAGCATGGGGAAATGCCCTTTGCGCCGCCGGATAGAAATGGTGCCAGAACGATCGGCTGCGCCCGACCAGGTTTTCCCACATTCGCGACTGCGATTCGTGGATGCCCAGCGACACCGCGTCGCCCGGCGGCAGGCCATACCACTCGGTGCGCAGCCCTTGATCGTAAATGCCGTGGCCGGCTTCGTGCAACGCGCCGAAGAAGGCGCCAGGGAAATGCCGCTGATCGTAGCGGGTGGTAATGCGGCAGTCGTGCGGACCTTGGGTCGAGCAGAATGGATGGTTGGTGACATCGAGGCGCCCGCGGTGAAAATCGAACCCGATGTCCGCGCAGACGTCGCGGGCAAATTGTGCTTGCGATTCGATCGGATAGCTCCGGGTAATGATTTCGACATTCGGCGAGCGGCCGCTATCGCGAATTTCCGCCACCAGCGGCACCAGTTGATCGCGCAGGCCAGCGAGCACTTTAGCGACGTCCGAAGTGAGCGCGCCCGGCTCGAAATCGTCCAACAGTGCGTCGTACGGACACTCCGGGTACCCGATCGCCGCGGCTTGTTCGCGCTTGAGCTGGAAAGTTTTTTCCAAGAGCGGTTTGAGTGCGGCGAAATCGTTGTTCGCCCTAGCGATACCCCAGGCTTGCTGACCGAGGATCGACAGGCGGGCCAACTCTTCGACCAGCTTTTGGGGCAATTGCACGCGGCGATCGTATTGGCGTTTCAATTCGCGGGCCGTCGCGCCGCGGTCGCTGTGCGGATCGGGCTTGGATGCCAGAAGGGTATTGAGCCATTCGCCTAGTTTCGGATCGGTGCGGCGGCGGTGGATCATGCCGGCCATGAGCGCGATTTGGTCGGCCCGATATTCGCCCGCCGCCGGCGGCATGATCGTGCGCTCGTCCCAACCCAAAAGCGCTTCGATGGAGTTCCACATCGCCGTTTCACGGCAGTGGTCGGCGAGCTGGGTGAAGGTGGATTCGAGGTCCATAAAGAAGGCAGAAGGCAGAAAGCAGAAGGCAGAAGTCTAAGTGCCGAGGTTTGATGCTAGTCGGAATGATACTAGTTGCCCACGTACTTTGCATACACCGTGCGGGCTTCGGCGATGTCGCTGGTGCCGGTGATGATGGCGCGGCCGTCGGGGAACAGGGTGAGGACGTAGTTTTTCACCGCGCACCGCAGCAGGTATTTGTTTTGAGTGACGTCGCCCACTGCGGCGAGTTTTTTGGCTAGCGAATCGAGAGCGACACCTTGCCCGTCGGCGGCGTGGCTGAGTTGCACTGAGTTTCGGCCGCACAGCACGGCAGTGTGGCTGCCGCGGCCGCCGGTGAGCCAGGGGAATTCTTCGCCGCGGCAGGTGGGGCAACCGCCGGCGGTGCGCAAGCGGTCGAGATTGAGCTGCCGCATTTGGTTGTCCCACAGGTCGATCAATGTGAGCGATTTGCTCACCGCTTCGGCGTGGCCCGACAGGATCTTAATGGCTTCGTTGGCTTGAATGGAGGCGATCAAATTTACGATCGGTCCTAGGATGCCGGCCGTGTCGCAGGTGGGCGATGTGCCCGGCGGCGGCGGCTCGGTCATCAGGCAGCGAAAGCAAGGAGGCTGGTCAGGCAAGATGGTGAGCGTCTGCCCTTCGGCGCCGATGCAGCCGCCATAGACCCAGGGGAGTTTTTGTTTGACCGCGGCTTCGTTGAGCAGAAAGCGGGTTTCGAAGTTGTCGGTGCCGTCGAGGATAACGTCGCAATTCTGGCACATCGCGAGCACGTTGCCGGCATCAACGTCGGCGACGATCGGTTCGATTTCGATTTCGGAATTGATTCGCCGCAGTTTTTCCGCCGCGGCGACCGATTTCGGCAGCGCGGCGGCCACGTCGGCTTCGTCGAACAGCACCTGCCGCTGCAGATTATTGAGTTCTAGAAAATCGCGATCCACAATTCGCAGCTTGCCGACGCCGGCGCGGGCCAGTGTGTTGGCGATCATGCTCCCCAGGGCGCCGCAGCCGCAAATCAATGCACGGCTGGCGAGCAGCCGCCGCTGTCCTTCTTTGCCAATCGGCGGATAGATCATCTGCCGGGCGTAGCGATCGAGCGGATTGGCGTTGCTTTCAGTCATACCATGAAGCCGGCAAAATCGCCGTGGCTTGCTAGTTCGGATTGAAGTGCGTCGCAAGCGGCGCGGGATTGTTCGATGGACGGTGGTTGAGACAATTGTCGGACGGCGATCATTGGAATCGCAAGCTGCGCGAATTTTGAGAGATCGGTCGATTCGACAAAAGCGAGCTGTGCCCAGGGAGCGATTGGATCGCTCTCGGCAAGATGTTGGGCCAGTAATAGATTTGGAATGTGCGCACGAATGTCAGGCGGCAAATTGGCACTGCTGCGTAAGAGCACGATTGCAACCGCAGGCCATCGGGCGAGGCGGCGGAGTTCGGTACCGGGCTCAGAGAGCCCGGCTCTGTTGGTGAGATCGGCAATCAGCAAAGCGCCGTTTCGGCTGGCGAATTCACACAATTCATCGCTGGGATTTTCGACAATGAGGGCCGTCCACGTTTCGCGAGCGAACTTCGACGCAATTTCGAACTGGTGCGTTCTTACTGCGCGGAGAACGAATCGCTTGCCGTCGAAATGCAGATGGCGTCCGCGCACGCCGAGGCGGCGGATGCCGATGATTCGTTCGGTGCGAACGCCGCCGACGTCTAGCTGGGCCCGATACAGAAACGGCAGCTCCGGAGTCCAGAAACAGGGGTCGGGGACGATGGCTTCGGAAACGCCGCGATTGCCAGGCAGGGGTGAAAACGGAATGTGCGCCGGCAGCGTTTTGGCGAATTCGCATTCGGGACCGGCCAGTTGGCCGGTGATTGATTTTTCGTTGGCAGTGCGAGCATAGACACGCGCCTCCGCAGGATTCGCATCACCGAAGAACACTTCGAGCGCGTCGAGGCTCATGCGGAGGCCTCTTGGAGTTGCTTGGCCAGCGCTTCGGCCAAAAATCGGCCGGTGGCCGAGCTCTTCGCGCGGGCGATGAATTCTGGGGTGCCTTGGGCGACAATCTGGCCCCCTTCATCGGCGGCGCCGGGGCCGAGATCGATGATGTAGTCGGCGGCTTTCATGACTTGCAGGTTGTGTTCCACGACGATCAGCGAGTGCCCCACGGCCAGCAGCGCGTCGAAGCAATCCAACAGTTGCACGACATCGGCAAAGTGAAGGCCGGTCGTCGGCTCGTCGAGGATGAACAGGGTGCGGTTGCGCTTGGCGGCCGACATGTAGCCGGCCAGTTTCAGCCGCTGTGCCTCGCCGCCGGAGAGCGTGTTGGCGGGCTGGCCAAGGCGCAGGTAATCCAAACCGACGTCGATCAGCAATTTCAACCGGGCTTGCACTTTGGGGCAGCCGCGGAAGAAGGTGAACGCCTCGCGGACCGTCATCTCGAGCACTTCGGCGATGTTGCGGCCGCGGTAAGTGATCTTCAGGATTTCGGGACGGTAGCGGCGGCCGTGGCATTGGCTGCATTTCATGAACACGTCGGCCATGAATTGCATGTCGATTTCGATGTAGCCGTCGCCGTGGCAGGCGGTGCAGCGGCCCCCTTCGACGTTGAAGCTGAAGTGGCTGGCGGTGTAGTTGCGGGTGCGGGCTTCGAGCGTTTCGGCGAACACGTTGCGAATTTCGTCGAAGGCTTTGATGTACGTGACCGGGTTGGAGCGCGGCGAACGGCCGATCGGGCTTTGATCGACGAGAATCACTTCGTTCAGTTGGCCGTCGCCGTAAACATCTTCGTGCTCCGCCGGGCGCGGCGCTTCTTCGCGCATGCGGCGCTTGAGGGCGGGATACAGCGTGTCTTCCACCAGCGTGCTTTTGCCGGAGCCGCTGACGCCGGTGACCAGGCACAATACTCCCAGCGGAAATTCGACGGTGATATTTTTCAGATTGTTGCCGCGGGCGCCGCGGAGCTTGATCCAGCCGTGATCGGTGCGGCGGCGCTGGCCGGGCGGGCTGATGCCACGACGGCCGGCCAGGTAATCGCCCGTGAGGCTCTTGGGATTGGCGAGCATTTCTTGCACGGTGCCTTGGAACACAACTTCGCCGCCGCGCTCGCCGGCGCCGGGGCCGATTTCAATAATTTGATCGGCGGCGCGAATCAGCGATTCTTCGTGTTCCACCACGCAGACGCTGTTGCCCCGGTCGCGCAGCGATTTCACGGCCTTTACCAGGCGGTCGACATCGGCCGGATGCAGCCCGATGGAAGGTTCATCCAGCACGTAGAGCATGTTCACGAGGCTGGAGCCCAGCGCGGTGGTCAGGGCCACGCGCTGTGCTTCGCCGCCGCTGAGCGTGCGCAAGGCACGATCGAGCGTGAGGTAGCCCAAGCCGACCGATTCCAGATAGCCGAGCCGGGATTGAACTTGTTCCAGCATGGTGCGGCCGACGGCGCGCTCCCATTCAGGCAAGGCAAGCGCGGAAGAACGCCAGGGCATCGCGGATTTTCAGAGAGCAGATTTCCGCGATGTTTCGCCCGCCGACTTGGGCGGCCAGCGCTTCGGGCGCAGGCGCGAGCCATTGCACACCGGGCAGGTTCGGTAACTGCGCCAGCGGCTCAAGAACACGCGCAAGTGCATCTTGTACTTGCGCCGCTCGAGCCAGGCGAAGAAACCGCGCAAGCCGCCGAACTCGCGCTCGGGCACTCCTTCACGAATGAGCTTGAGATGATCTTCGGTGAGACTTTTGAAGGGGATGTCGAGCGGAATGTTGTAATCAGTGCGCCAGCGCGACAAGTTCTTCCAGTTCGTGAGCGTAGGCGGGGGTGTTCCAGGGAGCGATCGCGCCCTCGCGCAGCGATTTGCGCGGATCGGGCACGACCAGATCCATGTCGATGTCGATCACGTTGCCGAAGCCTTCGCATTCCGGACATGCGCCCAGCGGACTGTTGAAGCTGTACAGTCGCGGCTCCGGCGCAGGATAGGCGCGGCCGCAATGGTTGCAGATCATCTGATTGCTGAACGCCAGGCGGTGCCAGGCGCGGCCGTCGAGTTGGTACGGCGTGCCGCGGGCGGCGCCCGACAGTTGCGGTTGCTCGGGCATATCGACGAACACGACGGCGCGGCCCGCGCCCTCGGCAAAAGCGCCTTCGAGCGCTTCGCGCACCCGCTGCAGCGCAGCCCCGGCGGTGAGACGATCGACGATGACGCATAAATCGGCGGCGGTTTCAGATTGATCGGGCAGATTCACAAGCCGATCGCCGCTGACGGCGCGAACGAAACCGTCGGCGATCAACTCGGCGATTGCCGCGGGTGTCGGCGCGGATTGCTCGAAGGCGACCAGAAAGCGCGTGCCTTCGGGCAACTGGGCGAGCATTTCGGCGGCGGTCTGCGGCGATTCGCGCCGCACTTCGTGGCCGCAGGTCTGACAGATCACGTGGCCGATTTTCGCAAACAAAAGCCGCAGGTAATCGTTGGCTTCTGTGACGGTGCCGACGGTGCTGCGGCTGGAGCGGCTGGACGCTTTGTGAGTGATGCCGACCGCCGGCGGCAGGCCGGTGATCCGTTCGGCGGCCGGTCGCTCGAGCCGCTCGAGAAATTGGCGCGTGTAGGCGGAAAAAGTTTCGATGTAGCGGCGCTGGCCTTCGGCGTAGAGCGTGTCGAGCGCGAGACTGGTTTTGCCGCTGCCGCTGAGCCCGCAGAAGACCACCAGTTGGCGGTGGGGGATGTCGAGATCGACCCCCTTGAGGTTATGCACCTCGACGCCGCGCAGCGAAATGCAGCCCTTGGTCACAGTTGTCGTTCTCAATTGCCTTCGGACACAACAACCCAACTTGTTATGATAGCCCGACGCAACACAATGGGCCAGTTGTGGCGGCGGCAAGCGGTTTCGCGTTACGGGTTTTGAGTTTCGAGCCGACAATGGAACTTTTGGGTCGCAAAGTGACGATTTTTGGTTTGGGCCGGCACGGCGGCGGCGTGGCCTCGGCGCGGCACTGCGCTGGCCGGGGCCGAAGTCACAGTGACCGATTTGGCGGACGAACAAACGTTGGCCGAGTCGATCGCGCAGCTTGGCGATGTGCGCATCGCGAAATACGCATTGGGCAGGCATCATGAACAGGATTTCCGAACAGCGGAAATCGTGGTGGTGAATCCGGCGGTCAAGCCCGGAAATCGATTTGTGCAAATGGCGCGACAGGCCGGCGCACAAATCACTTCGGAAACGGAACTGTTTCTGGATGCGTGCCCCGCGGCGGTGATCGGCGTGACGGGCACGGTGGGAAAATCGACGACCGCCGCTATGACCGCGGCGATTCTGCAAGCCTGCGGGCGGCGCACCTGGCTGGGAGGAAATATCGGCCACAGCTTGTTGGCCGACTTGCCGGAGATCCGCCGCGAAGATTTCGTGGTTCTGGAGATGAGCAGCTTTCAGTTGCACTGGCTCAGCGACCAGGTGCGCTGGCCGGGCATGGCGGTGGTGACCAATTGCGCGGCGAATCATCTCGATTGGCACGGCACACGAGAACATTATCTGGCCGCAAAACAACGATTAATCCGGCGCATGCCGGCGCATGGTTTTGCGGTGCTCAATATTCACGACGCGGAAGTGAGCACCTGGCGGCGGATTTGTGGTTGGGCGGCCCGGCCGCGGCGATTGGAAACGGTGCCGCCGCTGGCCGTGCCGGGGCAGCACAATCGCATCAATGCGGCTTGTGCGGCGCGCGTGGCCAAGGAGTTGGGCATTGACGATGCGACGATTGCCGAATCGCTGGAACACTTCACGGCGCTGCCGCACCGGCTGCATTTGGCCGACGAAGCTGCCGGCCGGCGGTTCTATAACGATTCCAAAGCGACCACGCCGGCCGCCACCATCGCGGCATTGAACACGATGGATCGTTCGACATGGCTGTTGCTCGGCGGAGCGGACCAGGATTGCGACCTGGTGGAATTGGCCAACGAAGTCGCTCGGAGCGCCAAGGGGGCGGCGGTGTTCGGCGCGGTCGCCGAAAAGTTGGACGACATGTTGCGATCGGTGGATCCGACGTTTCCGTGCATCCGCGCGGAAACGCTGGACGAAGCGCTGGCGTGGGCTTGGGAACAATCGAAACACGGCGAAGCAATTTTGCTTTCGCCCGCCTGCGCGAGCACCGATCAGTTTCGCGATTTCACCCACCGCGGCGAATGGTTTGAACAGTTGGTGCGGGAACTTTCAAAATCGAGCCAGGCTCGAAAGGCTTAAACGGGGCATTTTTGCGGGAGATTTTTTGCCCGTTGCCCGATCTTCAGCGAAGGCGTAAGGTATTTTTTGGTGGGAGCAAATTGCGGCAAATCGTATCGGCATGGTTGCGCTGAAGTTGAAGGAGAAATCATGGACACCGCTGCGGATCAACAAACCAAATCTCGGAAAACTTCGTTCATCGAACGGCTGGCCGAGAAGGTGGGCGTGAATGCCAGCGCCAAGACCATCTATTCCGAACCCGTGCAGTGCGACGGCGTGACCGTGATTCCGGTTGCTAAGGTGCGCTGGGGTTTTGGCGGCGGCAGCGGCAGTGAGTCGGGCAAGCGCGGAAAAGGCGGCGGCGGCGGCGTCCAGGTGTCCCCGCTGGGCTACATTGAAATGAAGGACGGCCGCAGCGAATATCGCCCCATCAGCGATCCCGCCAGTCTGGGACCGCTCATGATCATCGGCGGCGTAGTCGGCTGGGTGCTGCTGCGCGGATTGAGGAAGTTGATCCGCGGGAAGTAGATCGCCGCAACCGCGTCCTTTCCCATCTTGCACCGGTCCGATCGAGCGCCAATGCCGCTTGCCGCCGCGCGAACCGTGCGGTACTTTGGCGGCTCATTCCTCTGCGTAGCCCCAAGGCACGACGACTAGCCACTTCCCCCATGTCCGACCCCTATTTCCAATCCCGATTCGCCGAGCGCATCGGCGGAGCCAATTACGGCAGGGGAACCGAAATCTACAAGTTTGAAAAAATCAAGCGCGCGAGCGCAAGGCGCTGGCCGATCACCCCGAGCGCAAGCTGATCGACTTCGGCATCGGCGAAAACGACGAAATGGCGCCCGAGAGCGTGCGCCAGGCCATGGCCCGCGAAATCAATCGCCCCGAAAACCGCGGCTACGCCGACAACGGCATCGCCGAGTTCAAGGAGGCCGCCGCCCGCTTCATGCAACGCAACTTCGGCGTGCAACTCGATCCGGTAACGGAAGTAAACCACTGCATCGGCTCGAAAACCGCCCTGGCGATGATTCCCGCCGCGTTCATCAATCCCGGCGACGTCACGCTGATGACCGTCCCCGGCTATCCCGTGGCAGGCACGCACACGAAATACTACGGCGGCACGGTGCATCGCCTGCTGTTGGAGGAAAAGAACAACTTTCTGCCCGATCTGAATTCCATCCCCGCCGACGTGCTAAGCCGCACCAAGCTTTTGGTGCTCTGCTACCCCAACAGTCCCACGGGCAAAACGGCCCCGGTCGATTTCTACAAGCGCGTGATCGAATTCGCGCAGAAGAACAAGATCGTGGTCATTCAGGACGCCGCCCACGGCATGCTCAGCTACGATCAGCCGCCGTCCAGCTTCCTCAGTGTGCCCGGCGCGAAAGATGTCGGCGTGGAAATTCACAGCTTGTCCAAGGGCTTCCACATGATCGGCTGGCGCCTCGGCTGGGTTTGCGGCCATGAACGCATCGTCCGCGCCTTCGCCGACGTGAAAGACAACTGCGATAGCGGCCAATTCATCGCCATCCAAAAAGCCGCTGCCGCCGCACTGGACGACGACTCCATCCCCCGCGCCGTGCGCGCCAAATACCAGCGCCGCCTGAAAAAACTCGTCGACACGCTCACCCGCTGCGGCTTCACCTGCAAAATGCCCGGCGGAACCTACTTCCTCTACACCCGGTCACCCAAGGGCCTGGCCGGCGGCCAGAAGTTTGAAAATGCTGAAGCCGCCAGTCAGTACCTGATCAACGAACACTCCATTATCACCGTCCCCTGGGACGACGCCGGCGCATTCCTCCGCTTTTCCGTCACCTACGAAGCCCCCGACGAAAGAGCCGAAGACGCCCTCATGGCCGAAACCGAAAAGCGCCTCAAAGAAATCAAACCCGTCTTCTGAAATAGCCGCGCCCCGGGAACACAGATAAACACAGATGGAAAGGATAAACGCAGATCGGCAGAATTAACTGCGTATGTCTGATCTGTGTTCATCTGAGTTCATCCGCCTTCATCTGTGTTCCCTAGACCGAACTACTCCTGTTCACTAGGCGCAAAGCCGCGGCGCAGCGTGTTCTCGGTAATGGTCCGCGGCAGGACGAACTGCAGCAAATAATCCGGCCCCCCTGCCTTGCTGCCGATGCCCGAGAGTTTGAATCCGCCGAACGGCTGCCGCCCGACCAGCGCCCCGGTAATCGCCCGGTTCAAATACAAGTTGCCCACCATCATCTCGCGGCACGCCCGATCCAAATGCGCCGGGCTGCGTGAAAAAATCCCGCCGGTCAGCGCGTACTCGGTCGAATTGGTAATGCGAATCGCCTCGCTCAAATCGCTTGCGCGAATCACTGCCAACACCGGCCCAAAAATCTCTTCCTGCGCCAGCCGGCTCTCCGGCTTCACGTCCGCAAAAATGTGCGGCCCGACAAAAAATCCCTGCTGCGCAAGCGGTCCCACATCCACCGCCAACACCTCGCGTGCTTCCTTGCGCCCAACTGAATGTAATCCTGAATCCGCCGCACGCTTTCGGCATCGATCACCGGCCCGACGCTGGTCGCAGGATCATCCGCCGGCCCCACTTTCAAACTGCGCGTCGCTTCCACCGACCGCTTCAGAAAGGCGTCGTAAATTGACGACAGCACGATCGCCCGCGAACAGGCGGAGCATTTTTGCCCCTGATAGCCGAAAGCACTGCGCACCACGCCCAGCACCGCCTCATCCAAATCGGCGTCATCATCCACGATGATGGCGTTTTTGCCCCCCATTTCGCATATCACGTGCTTTACATAACCAATCCCCTTGGCCGAAACTTCCGCCGCTTTGGCATTGATCGCCAACCCCACCGCGCGCGATCCGGTGAAAGCGATCAAAGCCACATCCGGATGCTCCACCAGAGCTGCGCCGACCACTTCTCCCTGCCCCGGCAAGTATTGCAACACCCCCGGCGGCAAATCGATCTGGCGAAAAATCTCCATCAGCTTGGCGGCAATCACGCTCGATTGCTCCGCCGGTTTCATGATCACCGTATTGCCGGTGGCCAACGCCGCGGTCGTCATGCCCGTCAAAATCGCCAACGGAAAATTCCACGGCGAAATGACCGCCGTCACTCCGCGCGGCATGTAAACAAACCGATTCTCTTCGCCGGGCACGTCGACTTCCTGCGATTGCTCCAGCGCCATCGCTCCGCGGGCATAGTATTCGCAAAAGTCGATCGCCTCGCACACATCGCCATCGGCTTCGCGCCATCCTTTGCCGCATTCGTACACTTCCCAAGCGGCCAGCTCAAACCGCCGCCGCCGCATTTCCGCCGCAGCTTCCAGCAAGAAATCGGCCCGGCGGCGCGCCCGAGCGAACTCCACTCCGCCAGCGCCTGTTTCGCCGCCGCCACCGCCGCGGCGGCATGCTGCGTTTCCGCCTTCGCCACCGTGCCCACCGCCTCGGACAGCTCCGAGGGATTGCGCGAAATAATTTCCGCCCGGGTTTCCACATCGTCGCCACCGATCACCAGCGGGTACGACCGCCCAAGCTGCGAGCGAACTTCCTCTAGAGCCTCGCGCATCGCCTTCCGATTCCGCTCGATGGCAAAATCGGTCGGCGGCTCGTTGCGAAACGCCGGCAAATCGCCCCCCAGCGCCGGATGCTTGATGTGAATCGGCGATTCCTCCGCCGCCGGCTCGCCGGCCCGCCTGCCGCGCAACGCATCGGGATGTTCCACGGGATTCATCAACAAAACCTCCGGAGCCACCTGCTCGGTAAAGCTTGCTCGCAAAAACGAATCATTCGAAGTGTTCTCCAACAGCCGTCGCACCAGGTACGCCATGCCGGGAATCAATTCGCCGTAGGGCATGTAAATCCGCAGCCGGTAGCCGGCATCCACGATGGCCTGCTTCTCCGCGTCGGCCATGCCGTAGAGCATCTGCAACTCAAATGCTTCCCGTGCCAGTCCCAAATGCTGTGCCACCGCGATCCCATGGGCCAGCGAGCGCACATTGTGGCTCCCCAGCGCCGGGCGCAAGTGCTCGTGATTGAGCATCAAAAACCGCGTGGCCCGCTCGAAATTGGCATCCGACTGCCACTTCTCCTGAAACACCGGAATCGGCCAGCCTGTGGCGCGGGCGTGCACTGTTTCGTAATCCCAATAGGCGCCTTTGACCAATCGCACCCATACCGGCGTGCCGCGCCGCCGAGCCCAATCGCGCAGCCGAATCAAATCCGCCTCGGCATCGTGCAGATAACATTGAATCACGATCCCCACGTCGGCAAGATCGCGAAACTCATCCTCCATGAGCACATTTTGGAACACATACAGCGTGAGATCCTTGATCCGGTACGATTCCATGTCGACGTGCACGTGCGCACGCTGCCGCTTCGCCGCGCGAAAAATCGGCCGCAGCCGTTCCGCCACCCGCCGCAAACTCCCCTCAGGGTCGATGGGGTCGAACTGGCTATCCAGCGCCGACAGCTTGATCGACACATTCACCCGCGGCATCGGCCCATGCTCGTCCCGATCGATCTGAGGCACTTCCGGCGAGGCATTCACCGTCGGCCCCAGATTTTCAATCAAATCGATGTACTGCCGCTGCCAGGAATCGGCCTCCGAATCGCTGGTGACCGCTTCCCCCAGCACGTCCAATGTGAATGCCCTCCGCCGCCGCCGCTGGTGCAGCGCCGCGGCCAGCACTTCCTTGGCGTCGGTGCCGGCAATGAACCGCCGGGCATGCGTCATCGCATTCCGCCGTGCAATGGCCGCCAACCCCCGCCGGCCCAGTGAAGTCGGATTCGCCACCGCCAACCCAAACCGCGCGGCCGACGGCAATCGATCGCCGACGTCGTACAGATACTCTTCCAGATGCCGCGCCACGGCATCGGCATCGTGCAGCATCGGCAGCACGTCGATGAAGCGAAACAACTGAACCTTGATCGCCTCGTCGTGCATCGCCCAGGCCATGATCCGATCGTCCCACCAGCGCCGTTCCCAGGGGCTCGGCCCGCTGGTGTTCAGATGCTCAAACAGATAGCGCCCGATCTCCTGCGTGCCGCGCTCGACCGCTGCCAGATCGTGCGGCGAGAAATCCTCGGCGGCGTGTATCGGCGCAGTAGCCATAGAATGATCTAAAGCATTCTACGTCGTGCAGCAATCTGGGCGAAGCCGAGTCGACGCAACACGAAATCAGCGACTGTTACACTCGATGGCCGTCGCCATTTACGCCGACGTTAGGGCTTTCACTCGTCGGCGCCGCGGAATCCATCGCGCGTCGAGCAGCCCCGAAAACAGGTAGCGTACATACCACACCGGATGGTACGACTCCACGTTATTGCGGTGCAATTGCAAGAGGTCGTTGCCTGGTCGGACGACGAAGCGGGCATTCATGAAGCTGATGCGATAGCCCGCGTCACGAATCGCTTTGGCGGCCGAAGCCGAATACGACCATTCCTCGCCGCCGACCCAGCAAAACACGTCGACCTCGTGACCCAATTCCTGCTCCAATCGTCGCTTCGACTGCCGGATTTCCAGGCTCAGTTGTTCTTCGGTCAGTTTCGCCGACAGCCGGCAATGCGTGCTTGTGTGGCAGCCGATGACGTGCATGCGGTCCAATCGACGGATGTCTTCCCAGCTCATCGCGCCCAGGTCCTCGCCCGGCCGATCGCTCCACAGCAGGGCATGATCATAACCGTATTGCTTTTGCTGGTCGCGCGGCACATCGATAAAGTCGGTGGGTACAAAAAACCAGCCGACAAATCCATGCTTTTCCAATAGCGGCGCGGCAACCTGAGCCTGCGATTTGTACGCGTCGTCGAATGTGATCAGTATTCCGGGACGATCATGCGGCCAGCGTCCGGCTTGCAAATCCAGCAATCCCTGACGATCGACGGAGACGAAATGACGCTTGTAAAACAATAGTTGACGTTCGAAGCCTTCCGCCTGCGAAGGGGGAACGTCATGATAATTCACGATTCGAACAAAGGGGCTGAACAAAGCCAGTTGCAGTCGATGCAGAAGCCAATTCAAGCCGGTCATATCCAGTCCCAAGGCCGCGCACGCTGCACCCCCTGTCGAAAGCCTGGCGCGATAGAAAAAAGCCGTTGGATGGAGCAGTGTTGTACGACATACTCGCGGCTGTCACGCTCGTGCGACAATCCGGTCAGAACATCACGTAAATGAAAGGTGAGATATCTCCTCGATCGTCCTCTTTCGGCGCCAGCGGACCCGCCAGCGCCACCAGCGCGCCGGACAGGGCGGCCAATTCGGGCAAGTCTTGCTGCCGCCACATCTCGCCCAATTGCGCTTCGCATTGTTCCGGCTCGATCGTAAAAAATATCTCGTCGGCGTTGGGGGCCGTGTAATAGCTGGCCACGGCCGGATCGGGCGCCAACTCGAAAAATCGCACTCCGCGCGCTCTTAGTTTCTCCGCGGCAGGCACCAGCCGCTGCTCCCAAAAATCTTTCAGCAACCGCAACGTGGCCGTATCAACGGGAGCTTTATTAGTCGAGCTCATATTCGGCTTTCCAGGATTCGTCAGCCGCCGCTTGCGGCTGCTGCGATTTCCATAATAAACAGTCTTCCAACACCAATAAATCGATTTCCGTACGCATGAAACAACGATACGCATCTTGCGGCGTGCACACAATCGGTTCCCCGCGCACGTTGAACGACGTGTTCACCACCAGTCCGCAGTCGGTCAATTCTTCAAAGGCACGAACGACAGCGTAATAATCCGCATTATCGCTGGGGTGAATTGTTTGAACGCGGGCGCTGTAATCCACGTGGGTGATCGCCGGAACGTCGCTCCGCGGCGTGCTGATGATCGGCAGCATGTCGCTGCTTGCGTCCAGCTTGTTCAAATCAAACGGCAACCGGCGTTCCTTCCGTACGTCCGCCACCAACAGCATGTAAGGACTTTCCTCGGCAAGCTCGAAATACTTCGAGCAGCGATCGTACAACACGCTGGGAGCAAACGGCCGGAACGATTCGCGAAATTTGATCTTCAGGTTCATCAGCGTCTGCGTGTCCGCCCGCATCGGGTTCCCCAAGATCGAGCGCGCACCCAAGGCACGCGGGCCAAATTCCATCCGGCCGGAGAAGTAGCCGACCACCTTGCCTTCCGCCAAGGCCGCCGCAATCCGCCGCGAACGCTCGGCAGTGTCGGTTACTTGCTCGTACGGGTATTTGTGACGATCAAGAAAGGCTCGCACTTCATTGGAAGAAAACTTCGGGCCCAAGTGGCTGCCCTGCTGAGCATCGCGCCCCGACGTGTTCAACTGCCGTGGAACGTCGAACTTCATATGCGCCGCCAACAGCGCAGCGCCCAGCGCGCCTCCGGCATCGCCCGCCGCGGGCTGAATCCAAATCCGATCGAATATTCGTTCGCGCAACAGAATTCCGTTCGCCACGCAATTCAGCGCCACGCCCCCTGCCAGGCAAAGATCCGTTAGCCCCGTCAATTCGCGCGCGTGCCGCGCAATCGCCAGCACCGTCTCCTCGCACACTTTTTGAATGCTGGCCGCCAGGTCCATTTCGCGGCGCGTAATCGGTGATTCTGGCTCCCGAGGAGGACCACCAAACAACTCGTGAAACTTATCGTTGGTCATCACATTCGTGTCGAGATAACCGAAGTATTCCGTGTTCAATCGGAACGAGCCGTCCGGCCGCAAGTCGATCAGCCGGTCTTTGATGACGTCCGCAAATCGCGGCCGCCCATACGGCGCCAGTCCCATTAGCTTGTACTCGCCGGAATTCACTTTGAATCCGCAAAAGTACGTGAAGGCGCTGTACAGCAGACCCAGCGAGTGCGGGTAATGAATTTCCTCGAGAATCTCCACTTTTTGCCCCTGGCCGCGCCCGATGGTCGTCGTGGCCCACTCGCCCACGCCGTCCATCGTCACAATTGCGGCTTGCTCGAAGGGGGACGGATAAAACGCCGACGCCGCGTGCGATAGATGATGCTGCGTGAATAACACCGGCACCGGGCATTTCAGCACGTCCCGAATATGATTGGCGATGAACAACTTGACGCCCAATACCGAGCGTGCCGCTGTCGTCCATTGCTCGAAGCCGCGCGGCGCTACGCTCAAAAGCGACTTCAACACCCTGTCCAACGTCCACAGCGAGTTGTCGTAAAACACCACCGCGTCCAGATCGCGGGCTTCGATAAACGCCTCTTCCAAGCAGTAATTCACCGCCTGTCGCGGAAATCGCGGATCGTGTTTCTTGCGGCTGAACCGCTCTTCCTGGGCAGCGGCCACAATTTCGCCGTCGCGGACAATCGCTGCGGCGGAGTCGTGATAAAACGCAGAAATGCCGAGAATATTCCGGGGCATGAAAATCAGGTTTTCTCGATGAAGGGCCGAACGCAGCGCGCCAACGACTCCGCCATGACCCGGTGGCCCAGCGGCGTGGGATGCACGTCCACTTGGAAACGAAAATTGCGGCGCTCCGAACGTGAATGCTTATGCAAATCGGGCAGCGGATTGTGAACCACCGCGCCTCGAAGATCGCTCAGTTCCGCAAATCGCGCCGCGATATTGCGAAACGACGACGACTTTTCCACATACTGGTACAGCGGAATGGTAAGAATGATCGCCGGCTTGGAAAGCTCCGAAACCCAATTCTTCAAAATCGCTTTCAGCAGCAGCCAACTCGGATTGTCGGGACGATCATATTGCGGCAATGGTTGGTATCGCGTCAACCGCTGCAACAAGGTTTTCGCCCCCGGACTCAGCCGATTAACGACGCGCTGCGCCCACGCCTTGGTGCCCAACCGTCCGCCCCAATCGGTGCACCTGCGTTGCTCTTCCGTTAACATGATTGGATCCAACGGTTCCGACGGCGGCGGCACCTGGTGCAATGTCAAATGTTCCTCGCTGTCAACCGTGAAATAAGGCTTGGCCAGCACGTGAGTGTTGCCCAAGCCATCCGCGGTTACCCGAAATTGCGCTGCACATCGGCGGATGTTCTCCACCTGCGCGGCAATGATCACTAAGTCATGCTCAACTTTTGAGCCGATTTCTCGCCAAACCAAATACTGTTGATCCGTGCCCGATCCCGACAAGCCAAAATTGTACACTTCAACGCCCGGCCAAAACGTTTCCAGCACATCCGTATAACGATCCCGATTGCTCACGCCGTCTCCCGCGGTGTACGAATCCCCAAATACCAGAATTCGGAACACTCCGGCGGGCTTCGCATTTTGCACTTCGTGCTGGCAGCGAAATCCGGCCTGGTTTACCTGCACCAGGTAGCCGCCCCCCTCATGGTCAATTCGTGCCTTCAATCCCGGAATGAAACTATAGCCAAAAACGGGATGATATTGAAACAACTTGCGATTCATGAACCAACCTTGGGCCGCAGCAACTCGTCACCTGCCCATCGAGACGGCCCAAAAAGCAGGATTTTCATTCTGTTTGCCAAATCCAAGCCTGTCAACATTGCCCGGCGACGGCGCAGCCTGCCAATTCCTCGAGCATTGCAGCCGCAACAAGAGGCCGGTGTTCGTCCTTCGTTCAGACCAGGCCGGACGTCATAACCGGACTTGGATTCAGTCAACGACCCAGGTGTCGCCCGCATTGAACAGCGCTTCCAGATTGCCCGGCCGTTTGGCCTTGGCTTCTTCAATCTGCGAGTTCAATCGCTCTTCATAGCGCGGACGATCCACCGCCCGGAACACGCCGATCGGCGTCGGAAACTCCGGATTTCGCATGCGGCTCAGCAGATACGCCAGGCTCGGCTCCTGCAGCTTCTCGTCGTGGAACAAAAGATCGTCTTCCTTGACGCCTTTGCCCAGTTCCACCACTTCCAATTGCATGCCGCTTTGCCGGATGCCCTTGTCGCGGTTCTTGCCAAAAATCAGCGGCTTGCCATGTTCGATTTCCACCACGCTATCCAATTTGGTGTCGCGGTTGGTGGCCCATTCAAAAGCCCCGTCGTTAAATACATTGCAATTCTGATAGACCTCGACGAAAGACGTGCCCCTGTGCTCGGCAGCTCGTTTCAGCACGGCTGTCAGGTGCTTCGTGTGCACGTCAATCGATCGCGCCACGAAGGTCGCCTCGCAGCCAATCGCCACCGAAATCGGATGAATCGGATTGTCGACCGAGCCGACCGGCGTGCTCTTGGTCACTTTGCCCAGCGGCGACGTGGGGGAGTACTGCCCCTTCGTCAGGCCGTAAATCTGGTTGTTGAACAGCACGATGTTGATGTCGAGATTCCGCCGGATGGCGTGCATCAGATGATTGCCGCCGATCGACAGCCCGTCCCCGTCGCCGGTGATCACCCATACCGAAAGATCGGGCCGTGCCGCCTTCAAACCGGTCGCCACCGCCGGCGCTCGGCCGTGAATCGAGTGCATCCCGTACGTGTTCACGTAATACGGAAAGCGGCTGGAGCAGCCGATGCCCGAAATGAACACCGTATTCTCCGGCGCCACGCCCAAGGTGGGCAGCACCTTTTTCATCTGGGCCAGAATCGAATAATCGCCGCAGCCCGGGCACCAGCGCACATCTTGATCGCTGGTGAAATCCTGGGGAGTAAGAACGGGAAGCGTGCCGGTGGACATAGGAGATTTATTTCGAGTCAGGGTGGTTGTACTGGGTATCGCCGCATCCGCTTGCCGTTTAGCCGCGACGCGCCAGCGGAGCGCGGCGCACCGACATCCGCTACTTCAACATCGCTTCGATCTTGTGCACCAATTCGGACACCGTGAACGGTTTGCCTTGCACTTTATTGTATCCGACCGCGTCGACGAGGAATTGTGCACGGATCAACAGCCGCAATTGGCCCAAATTCAATTCGGGGACCAGCACTTTTTCGTACCGCTTGAGCACATCTCCCAAATTGCCGGGAAACGGATTCAAATATCGCAGGTGGGCGTGGGCCACCGATCCGCCGCGCGATTGCACCTGGCCGACCGCCGTCGCGCACGAACCGTATGTCCCGCCCCAACTGAGCACCAACACCTTGCCATTCGTCGGGCCATCCACCTCCAGCGGCGGAATATCGCGCACGATGCCGGCCACCTTGGCCGCGCGAATGTTGACCATGTGCTGATGATTATCCGGGTCATAATTCACGTTGCCCGTGATATCTTGCTTTTCCAAGCCGCCGACGCGGTGCATCAACCCCGGCGTGCCTGGCAGGGCCCATGGCCGAGCCAATCGTTCGTTGCGAGCATAGGGCATGAACGCCTGCCCGCTAACGGCCGGGCCAGGATGTTCCACTTCGATCGGCGTGAGCTTCGTCGTATCCGGAATCCGCCAAGGTTCTGAACCATTGGCCAGGTAGCCATCACTCAGAACAAACACCGGCGTCATGTACCGCACCGCGATCTGCCACGCTTCTTGCACGATTTCAAAGCAGTCGCCAGGACTGCGGGCAGCCAACACCGGCACGGGGCACTCGCCATTGCGTCCGCACATCGCCTGCAGCAAATCGGCCTGTTCGGTCTTGGTGGGCAGCCCGGTACTCGGCCCGCCGCGCTGCACGTTGATGATTAGCACCGGCAGCTCGGTCATCACCGCCAGTCCGATCGCTTCCTGCTTTAGCGCGATCCCGGGACCGCTGGACGTGGTCACGGCCATCGCCCCGCCGAATGCCGCGCCGATGGCCGAAGTCATGGCCGCAATTTCATCTTCCGCCTGGAACGTGCGCACGCCGAAATTCTTGTAGCGCGTCAGCTCGTGCAAGATGTCGCTGGCCGGCGTGATCGGGTACGAACCCAAAAACAGTTCGCAATTGCTTCGCTGAGCCGCGGCCATCAAACCCCACGCCAACGCCTGATTGCCGGTAATGCTCCGATACGTGCCCGGCGCTAGCTTCGCTTTGGGCACCGTGTAATGCGCGGTGAATGCCTCGGTCGTTTCGCCGTAGTTGTAGCCCGCCATCAACGCCCGGCGATTCGCCTCGGCGATATCGGGCATTTTGCCGAATTTATCGTCGATGTACCGTTGCGTCGGCTCCAGCGGCCGATCGTAAAGCCAGAACACCAGCCCCATGGCAAAGAAGTTCTTGCAGCGGTCGGCTTCCTTTTGGCTGAGCCCCAGCTCCTCCACCGCCGCTTTGGTGAGCTTCGTCATCTCGACCGGAAACACCCGGTAGCTTTGCAGGCTGCCGTCGGCAAGCGGATCCTTAGCGTAGCCGGCCTGCTCCAGTCCCTTGCCGTCGAACGAATCCTTGTTGACGATCAGAATACCGCCGCGCACCAGGTCGCACAAATTCGTGGTCAGTGCCGCGGGGTTCATCGCCACCAGCGCATCGACCTGATCGCCCGGCGTAAAAATCTCGTGATTGGCGAAGTGAATCTGAAAACCGCTCACGCCCGCCTTCGTGCCGCGCAGCGCCGAATCTCGGCCGGGAAGTCGGGAAACGTCGCCACGTCGTTCCCCATCAACGCTGACGTGTTGGTCAACTGCAAACCAGCCAACTGCATGCCGTCTCCCGAGTCGCCGCACAGTCGTACGGTCGCCGCGTCCAAGGACTGCGTGGGCTTTTGCGATTGCGGGGGTGCGCTGATGGGAATCGGCGTCTCGGTGGTGGTCGCCATTTACCAGATTTCCAGACCAGCCGAAGCTGGGAAGTGATTGCGGGTGATGGGTTCGTTACGGGGCCGGTTCTTCCAAGGATCGGCCGGCCCACGCTTTAGGGATGATCCAGGGGCGTTAAACAACGAGTTTGCCGGTCCCGCCGCAGGGTGTGTCCCAAGTAGCGCGGCTGAAACGCCGCCACCGGCGATACCCAAGGGTTCGCCTTGTGGCGCGAGATACGGCTTGGCTCGCTGGGCCATGGCCGTCTGCCGCAAGTGTTTCACGTTCACCGTAACCCCCGGATAAGGCAACGATCGAAGGCGGGTGTCGCGGCGCAATTCGTGCGCGACCGGCAACCGTCGCTTACCAATTATTACGCTCTGTACATTGATTACGAATGTACCATGCACCCCGGGGGATTGAAAACCGAAAAAAAAGACGAGATTTGAGCTTTTTTCGCAAAAATCCGGCCGAAATGCCTTTCCCTCCCGCATCCTGGCGGCGGCCAGACAGTTACACTGGCTGGCGCCGACGCGACTTCGCAAATCGCCTGCCTCGGCCGCTAGCGTCACGCCATTCGAGCGATCGACTGCTCGATCAGCTCCGGCAGATTCTCCAGCCGCCGCAGCTCGTCGGCCACCCGCGGATGAGCGAAAATCCGCACTCGCTTCACGTAATCGTCGAACTGCTCGCTGGCCAGCGACTTGACGATCGGCGACACCTCCGCCAGCGGCCGATATCGATTCTCTTTGGCAAAGTAGATCTCGACTTCGAATTCGATCTCGCGCTTCACCGGCGGCGCATCGAACAGAACTTCGTGCGGCGCTACCCGTCGCCCCAGCGCGGTGCTGGCCACCGCGGCAAACTGCTCGCCGCACGCCGCCAGCCACGCATACGGCCGCCGCGCCAATTGGTCATAGAGCTCCTGCTGCTGAAAAAAGCTGTACTGCGCCAGCCGCTTATAAAGCCGGCGCGTCGAGCCGAACAATCCGTCCAGCAGCTCCCCCGCCGGTCCCTCGCCCGCCGCTTGCCGCAATCCATCGACCATCGGCCCGTCCGTCAGGCGAAACAAAGCGTCCAGTTCCAGCGACGAATGCAGCAGGTAAAACGCCCGCTGAAACATCGCCGTCGCCGACCGCACCGCATGGTGCCAATACACCTCGCTGAACATGATGTACCGGGCGAAAATCAGCATTTCGGCCGCCGTCTTCCCCTTGTCCGTCAAAGCCAGCCCGTCCCCGGCCTGGTTCAAGCACAAACTGCCGATCAAACGCTGCTGATCGAAATGCCTGCCATACGGCACCCCGGCATGCAAACTGTCCCGCTGCAAATAGTCCATCTTGTCCACGTCGATCGGCCCCGAGAGCAAGCTCGACAGAATGCGGGAGCGAATCTCGCGGGGCCGCTCCGACAGTAGCGCCACGACGTCGCGCGGATTGATGTTCCACTCCTCCCGCAGCACGTCGGCGATCTCCCCTTCCAGCAGGAAGCTGTTGGCAAATAGCTCATGGTGCGGCACGCTCGGCAATCGCAGGTCTTCGATCGGGTGGCAAAACGGCCAATGCCCCAAATCGTGCAAAAGCGCCGCCACGAGGAATAGTTCGGCTTCCTGCGGCGTAATGGCTGCCGTGAATCGATCGTCGTCCGCAAGTTGCATCAGATACAAAAGCGCCAACCGATAAACTCCCAGCGAATGTTCGAACCGCGAGTGATGCGCCGCCGGGTACACCAACGACACCAACCCCACCTGGCTCACGTGCGCCAATCGGCGGAATTCGGGCGTGTCGATCAATTGCCGCACCCGCGCCGTCAGCGGCACGTCCAATTCCGGCGGAATCCGCACCAGCGAGCGGCGAGCGCCAAGGCCCGATAACTCTGGAATATCGCGAAGCGTGGACATGAATCGTCAATCGCTAACGTTTAGCCGCGACGCGGCAGCGGAGCGCGCCGCTTCACAGCGGCGGCATCCCCATCGTCAGTCGCAGCAGCACGCAAACCACCACATACAAGGCATAGTGAAAGCACGCGCTGGTAAAGTCCAAGTCAAAGGTCGAAAGCGCCGTCAGCGCCCCGATCACCAAAGGCGGAATGCCCAAGTACAGCCAGTTGAACATCTCCCTGGTCAACGCCTCCGGCAGGAAAGCGTGCGCCAGCCACAGCGCCGCGTACACCGCGGAACAAATCCCCGCCCGGATGAATAGCGACCGGCCCCGATACGGCTCCAGTTCCTGGTTGCGCAAAAACGTGTAGCCGCCGACGACCAGCGGCGGCGCCAAGAGCACCGCCCCCAGCCCCAGCACCACCATCGGCGGCTTGTGTTCCGTGGACCGGCCGATCACCCAGGCGAGCACAAACGCCATCGCGGCCGCCCCCACCATGCCCACTACCATCACCGGCTGGACCTTGGTTTCCACCCGGGCCACCGGCTTGAGCACCGCCCGCCCTTTGGCGTCTTTGCCCCCTTCGGCAAATTGCTCCGGCTCATGAATCTTGACCTGGTCGTCCAGCGCCGGAATGTTGATCAGGCCCTTGCACTTCGGGCAGGGCCCCTGCTTGCCGGCGAATTTTTCGCTGACCTGGAATCGGGCCCGACAGCTCGGGCAGACGACGACTATTGCCATAAGAGTTGAAACCGCCAGATCAGCACGAGAAAGCGGGCAGCAATCCCTTAGTGTTGGCTTACGGCGGCTGCCAGTCAAGGATTGCAGCGCCCAACCCGCCAGGAAGCTCTGGCAACGTAAATCCCATGCCGCTCGGAGGTTCCAGCCAAATGGCCCAAGCCTGTAGACACGCCGCGAACCCTCGGATATACTTAATACGTATAAACATTATATGGAAGTGAATGAAATGCAAAATACCGACGGTTCCCGACCCTCCGCGACAGGCAAAAATGGCCGCGCTGCAGCCGATCGAGGCGGCCAGCCCCGTTCCCATGGCAAGTCCGCCAATGGCAAAGCCTCCAACGGCAAAGCCCACAACGGCAAAGCCCACAACGGCAAGGCTGCCAACGGCGCTGCCATGCTTTCCCGCAAGGCGGGCACCCCGGACCACCCCCGCCAGCTATCGTCTCTGCTGGTCGCTCTGGCCAGGGGCCTGTTTGGCGGGGACGACCACATTGCCGAGCTTCCCCTGCGCCAGTTGCGCGTTTGTGCCATCCTCTACGGCGGCGCCAAAACCATGTCGGAATTGAGCCGCCAACTGGGCGTTTCCCTCAGCGCCATGACCCAAATCGCCGACCGGCTCGAACGCGCCTACCTCGTAAAGCGCTCCTTTGAAGGTACCGACCGCCGCGTCCGGTGTTTACAATTAACAGCCCGCGGCCAACGAATCATGCGCCTCCGCGAAGACGCCCGTACCCACCGCGTCTCCCAGGTGCTAAGGCGCTTATCCGCCGGTGAACAAGCCTCGGTGATCGACGCTCTGGAAATTCTGCTGCGGGCGTGCGAAGAAACCAAAATGTAACAAAACGGCTGCCCGTTGACGCGAAAATCGTCATTTGAATTATCCCTCCCTTGACTCTGCTCCCATGAAGAAACTCATTTTCGGATTGATTGCCTTGGGCGTGGTTGCCGGCGGCGCCGCGTTTTATACGAAGTTCCTCGGCGCCGCGCCCCCCAACAGCTTCCGCACGGTTCCCGTCCGACGCGGCGACCTATCGATCACCATCGGCGCCACCGGCACGCTGGAACCGGAAGAAGTGGTCGACGTCGGCGCTCAAGTCGTGGGGCCGATCTTGAAGTTCGGCGTGGATCCTCGATCCCAAACCGATCCGGCATACAAAGACAAGCGGATCGACTACGGTTCGCCCGTGGAGGAAGGCACGGTCCTGGCGCAAATCGATCCGGCCGTCTACAAGGCCAACCTGGCTCAGGCCCAAGCCTCGCTGATGCGCGCCAAAAGCGATCTGGGCCAACTCGTGGCGCATCGCAATCAGGCCGAAGCGGAATGGAATCGCGCCCAGAAGCTCCGCTCTATCAGCATCAAGAATCTTTCGCCGACCGGCGACCGGCTCGACGCTGCTTCTCAGCCGATCAAGGCCATCTCCGACAGCGATTACGATCTGGCCAAGGCGAACTTCGAAGTCGCCAAATCGAACGTCGACGTCGGGGAAGCCACCGTGGCCCAAGCGCAGGCCGTCCTTAACTTGTCGGAAACCAACCTCGGCTACACCACCATCAAGTCTCCCGTGAAAGGCACCATCATCGATCGCCGCGTCAACGTGGGGCAAACGGTGGTCTCCAGCCTGAATGCCCCCAGCCTTTTCCTCATCGCCAAAGATTTGCGGCAAATTCAGGTCTGGGCGTCGGTGAACGAAGCCGACATCGGCCGGCTCAAAGTCGGCATGCCGGTCCACTTTACCGTCGATGCTTTTCCCAACGATGTGTTCCGCGGAAAGATCGCCCAGATTCGTTTGAACGCCACGATGACGCAAAACGTCGTGACCTACACCGTCGTGATCGCCACCGAGAATCCCGACCTGAAGCTGCTGCCGTATCTCACCGCGGATGTGAAGTTTGAAGTCAACGACGAGAAGGACGTCTTGCTGGTGCCCAATGCCGCGCTGCGCTGGCAGCCGAAACCCGAACAAATCGCCCCGGATGTCCACAACGCCGCGGAACCTCCCTCCGGCAGAAAGCGCATCCGTGATGAGGCCAAGTCCGGTTCATCTCCGGGCACCGAAAAAACAGCGCCCGCTCCCGTCGAAAATGCATCCGCCAACAACAACAACGCTTCCGCCGAAAGCGCCGCTCCTCGCTCCGGAAATCGCCGCGAAGGCGGAGTCCTGTGGGTTAAGGATGGCGACTATGTTCGGCCTGTTCGTGTGCAACTGGGGCTTTCAGACAGCATCGACACGCAAGTCAGCGGCAGCGAATTGTCCGAGGGCATGGAAGTCGTCTTCGGCGAAAACACGGCCCGCACCAATGCCGAAGTAACTACCAATCCCTTCGCTCCGCAGTTCTTCCGCGGCGGTCGCCGCGGTCAATCCCAGGGACAAGGCGAGAAGGGAACCGGCCAGGGACCCGGCGGACAAGGACGCTCTGGCGGCCAGGGACGCCCCGCAGGACAGGGTCAAAAGGGCCCCTAAACGTCCAAGGATGCACCATGGAACTCGTCCGCATCGAAAATATCCATAAGACCTACCACCTGGGCGAAATCGACGTCCCGGTGCTCAACGGCGTTTCGTTCTCGATCCAGCGCGGCGAAATGGTCGCCCTGATGGGCGCCTCCGGCTCAGGCAAAACCACGCTGATGAACATTCTGGGCTGTCTCGACCGCCCCAGCTCCGGAAAATATTGGCTCGAAGGCGAGGAGATGAGCGAACTCACGCCCAACGAGCGCGCCCTGGTGCGCACTTCGAAGCTCGGCTTTGTCTTCCAAAGCTTCAACCTCCTGCCGCGCACCTCGGCTATGAACAACGTGCTCATGCCGCTGGATTATTTACCTGCCCGACTCAATTCCGCCGAAATCGAAGATCGCGCGCTCAAGCTTCTCGATCGGGTGGGGCTCAGCGACCGGCTCGAACACGAGCCGTCGCAAATGTCCGGCGGCCAGCAACAACGAGTCGCCATCGCCCGCGCCTTGATCAACCGGCCGGCCCTGCTTTTGGCCGACGAGCCCACCGGAAATCTCGATTCGCACACCAGCGTCGAGATCCTGCGAATGTTTCAGCAGCTCAACGCCACAGGCATCACCGTGATCCTGGTGACGCACGATCCCAAAGTGGCTTCCTACGCCCATCGAGTGATTCGCATTAACGACGGGCTGATCGAAAGCGACGAGGCCAATGAACCCGGCAGCGAGGCCGATTTGGCCAGTGCTTCCGGCCCGCACCGATTGGCCATCGCATCGTCCGGCGACAACGGCCATCCGTCTTCCAATGGCAATGGGCAGGCCAATGGCGAGCCGGCCGGCGGCAGCGGAATAGCCGGCGCCTCAGGTGGCGTGGCGACGCAAACTCGAGCCAGCGCCACGCGTCCGCAAACGGTCGCGGAGCCGGCAATCTCGGTCGATGCCGAAGCCGAGTCTGTGCTTTCCGAAAAACAACTAACCCGCTTGCGCTGGCGTCATTGGTGGTCGCTGACGCCTCCGACCTTTCGCACGGCACTGGGCGCTTTGCGGCGCAACAAAATGCGCTCGGCGCTGACGGCGCTGGGCATCATCATCGGCGTCGGCGCGGTCATCGCCATGATGGAAATCGGCCAAGGCTCCAAGGCCGCCATCCAGGCCTCGATCGCCAGCATGGGCGCCAACAGCCTGATGGTCCAGTCCGGCGCGGCCTCCAGCGGCGGCGTCAGCTTCGGCGCCGGCAGCGTGCTCACCCTTACTCCGCAGGATGCCGAAGAAATCGCCCGCCAGTGCCCCTCCGCCGAAGCCGTGGCGCCGATCGTCCGTGTCCGAGCCCAGGTCATCTATGGCAATCGCAACTGGGTGCCCATGACCATCTACGGCACCACGCCCGACTACCTCGAAGTCCGCGATTGGAAACAGCTCGATCAAGGCGACATGTTCAACGACCGCGACGTGATCAGCGGCAACAAAGTCTGCGTCATCGGCCAAACGCTCGCCCGCGAGCTGTTCCAAGGCGCTTCGCCGGTCGGACAATCGATCCGCGTTCAGAACGTCGCCCTGCGCGTGGTCGGCGTGCTTAGCCCAAAAGGCGCCAATACCTTCGGCATGGATCAGGACGACATCGTCCTGGCCCCCTGGACCACCATCAAATATCGCGTCGCCGGCAATAGCGCGGGCAACGTAAACCAAAGCGCGGCCTCCGCCACAACCAGTGCCGGCACCTCGGTGACGGTCAACACCGTCAACACGCTGAGCAACCTCTATCCGGGTTCGACCGCAAAGTATCTCACCCCTTCGACCACCCAGGCAGCGGATACGCCCCAGCCGGTGCGCTTCACCAACGTCGATCAAATCATGGTCAAGGCGTGGACCGCTGAAGACGTTCCCAAGGCCATCGCAGAGTTGACCGACGTCCTGCGAGAACGGCACCGCCTGCGACCGGATGAGCCCAGTGACTTTAACCTCCGCGATATGACTGAAATTACCAAAACCATGACTTCCACTTCCGACCTGATGACCGTGCTACTCTTGGTAGTGGCGGCGATCTCGCTGGTCGTGGGCGGCGTCGGCATCATGAACATCATGTTGGTGTCGGTCACCGAGCGCACTCGTGAAATCGGCTTGCGGATGGCCGTCGGCGCCCGCTCGCATCACATCCTGCGCCAGTTCTTGATTGAAGCCGTCGTGTTGTGCCTTTTCGGCGGTATTCTGGGAGTTTGCCTCGGCCGCGGCGCTTCGATGCTAGTGCGCGAAATCATGCACTGGCCCACGCTGATTTCGATCCCGGCCATCATCGCCGCCTTCGCCGTCTCCGTGACCGTCGGCATCGTGTTCGGCTTCTACCCCGCGTGGAAGGCCTCCCGCCTCGACCCAATCGAAGCCCTGCGTTACGAATAGCCCACTTTGCGTTTAGCCGCGACGCGCCAGCGGAGCGCGTTCGTACCGCCCGGCCCGCGACTGCACCGCTAGCACGGTCCCCCGTATTGAGGTCGTGGAGGCTGCGACAATGCGGTACGCTCTGGCCCCTTAACTCAGCACGCCGAAATCCCGGGCCTCTCTGTCTGCTGAGCAACTCTCTTCTTCACCGAGCCGATTGCTCATGCGCCGATTTTTCCTGACAAGCATTGTTGTATTGGGCGCCGTCTGCGCGGGCATCCCGTGTCCAGGCCGACTATCCGCCATACACCTCCGCATTGGCCCCAAGCGATCAGTTCCGAATTAGCGAACCGCCGATCGCGCCGCCGGCCGCTGCATCCACGCCCTCAAGTTCGCCGCGGCAGGATTTGCCCCCCGAGGTCCCTTGGGGCCAGCCTGAGCGTCCTTCGAATAGCCCGGCACTAATGGCGCAAGTCCCGCGCCCTACTCGGCCGGCGATTCGGCAACCACGTCCACCGTTATCTCGCCGGCGCCGCCGGTCGCCGATGAACAGCTAATCGAATCGACCCTGTATGTACGCACCGACTACTTTCACTGGAACGAGCGCCTCTTCGGGACCGATTTCGTGAACGAAGACGGCGAACTGACCACCCTCGGCTACGTCCACCGCTACGGCGTGCAGCGAGTCCGGGGCGAGGTCTTCGGCGGCGAAGTGAATTACGGCGCGCCCCTGCCCGGCGATTTCCTCTCCTCGCACACTGACTATCTGGGCCTGCGCGGTGAGTACGAGTTGATTTACGATCCCGACGTATTTCCCAGCCTCAGTCTTTTCGCCGGTCTCGGCACGCGCTTCTGGCTCAGGAATCTTCCCGACGCCGTGACCAACGGCGGCGTCCCCATCTTCGGCTATCAAGAGAATTGGTGGACCATCTATCCATACCTCGGAGCCGAAACGCGGCGGACCGTGCAGAAGGATACCGAACTCTACGGCATGGGCCGCATCGGCGTGACGGCAATCACCTGGGAGCGCGCCACCATCAACGACGTCGCCCTTTATCCTCGCCCCGGCGTCACCGGCCAATTGGAAGGCGGCCTCCGCGGCCAACATCTCTTTCTGGCCGCGTTCTTCGAGGGCATGAACTGGACGCAATCGCACCCGGCCCAAGGATGGCTGCAACCGGCGTCCACCATGTACACCGTCGGCCTGAAGACGGGCTGCAACTTCTAGACTCAGCCCGCGTCAACGGGATTTCACCAGCCCAGTAGGTCATTAGCTCCCCGAGTAGGACTCGAACCTACGACCCAGCGGTTAACAGCCGCTTGCTCTACCAGCTGAGCTATCGGGGAATTTTTCAACGTTCCGCTCCCGAACCGGCGTGCAAAAATCGCCCGGCGGCGCAGGAGCTTCTCGATAGTACTCGACGATTTACGCTTCGGCAATGCCTGCCAAAAGCGGCGGTTTCCCTTCGCGCAGCGCCGGACATTCAACGACATCGGCGACCGCTGCCAGGTGCGCAATAGTTGTACCCCCGCGATCCTTGAGATAGATTGTAAATAGGCCTTTCGTGCCGACGCAGTGGCTTATCTTTTCGTCGGAGCGTCGATGGTATTGGAGTTCTTTTGTCCCAACGGGCATCGGATCGTATGCACCGAAGACCGCGCGGGAGAAAAAGCCCGCTGTCCCAAGTGCAACGTCCTGTTCCGTATCCCGGGGCCGGATGGCGCCAACACCACCGCCAAAGCGTCGCTATCGGGAGTCGGAATAACGGGGAGCTTGAGCTTGGGAAACCCAGGAGCCAGCGGCGTGCCAGTATCTGAGCCCGGAAAATCGGGAGCCGGCAAAGAGCAGATTATCTTTCTCTGCCCCAATGGTCATCGCGTCAATGCCCCGCCCAGTTTACAGGGCCGCCCAGGTCAATGCCCGATCTGCGGCGCGCAATTCGTGATTCCCACGATGTCCGAAGTCGTTAAGACCGAGGAATTGGGTTTCGCCGACGACGTCGCCTCGGGTAGCGCCACTCGCCTGCCGATGCCGCAGCAAGAGGCCCTACAAACCGCCGGCGCTCATCCGCTTTGCAATCTGATGCGCAAGCTGTGGGACGAAAAACAGCACGGCGGAATCATCGAAATCCATCTCGCCAACGGCGCACTGCTGACGCCCGATTGGTTCGACGAGAAGCATTCGCGCCTGTCGCACGGCCTGTTCGCCGCGCAATCGGCCGACGGCACCGTCACCATGACCATTGTCGCCTGGGACAGCATCCAGCGCATCGTCGTGCGCAACGTCGAAGGCTTGCCCGAAGGCATGTTCTAACAGACGCGTCCTCGCGGCCGCTTAGCCGTCATTCCCGCGGGGGCAGCTTGCCCTCCTTCATCAATTCGCCGTAGGTCGGCGAGTTCGGATCCTCCGGGTCGGCCTTCATTTTGAGCACTGAATCGAAGGCCTCGTCAATTTTCGCAGTGTCCTTTTCGTTGTGCAGCAGTTTGGCCAGTTCGCGGCCAAAGGCGTTGCGGTTTTTCTTGCTTTCGCCCATGTGGCAAATCGTGCACTTGGCCTTCACCGCGGAGTCGGCAAACGACTTCTCGTTCGGATCCGTGCTGTTGCGATTGATGAATTTCGACGCAAACTCTTTGTTGTATTGAGGCCGCGATTGGGCCTGCTGCGCGCTAATTAACAGCACGATTGCGCTTGCCGATACACCGACAATCGTGGCCAATCTGATCCGCTTCATGCCATCTTGCTCCTGCAATGGGAACTCTGCCGCGCCGTCGAAAGCGGCGCTAAGCGGGGAGGTAATTGATTAGAAATGCTCGTCGCACCCGGCGGGCTGCCTCTTGGGTGGCTAGCGGTGGGTTCGTCCAGTAGAAGCGTTCAGTTGCCCGGCTGTCAAGCGCGCCCCTTGCTAGCTTGGCGACTGGCTGCGCAATTCGCCGCCACATAATCCGTCCCGTTTACAAATGACTTTCCAGCAGCAGCCGCAGCTTCCGCAGCTCGCCGGTATGATCGATATCGGGCATCGGTGTGATGTGCACGCACAGCGCCCGATTGTAATCGTGCATTCCCAATTGCGTGATTAGCCGGCTGTACTCGATCTCCCCTTGCCCCACGCGCACCTGAAATTTGTCTTTCGTCGAGTCGCGCAGATGCACGTGCACCGTGTGCTTGAACACCTGGTTGTAATTGCCCCCTTTGTGCGGACCGTGCACGAAGTGGCTGGGATCCAGCGTCAGCCCCAGCCCCTTCACTTGCTGGCACAGCACGACCGCGGTTTCCGGATCTTGCGAGATGCGACCCTCTTCGGTGAGCACTCCCACCAGCGCGCCCCCTTCGGAGGCAATCCGCACCAGTTCGCGCAAGCGTTCGATTTCCGCGTTGAACGGCGTGCCCAGCTCGCCGCTGCGGACCATGATGGTCACGACCTTGATCGCTTTCGCCAACCGGCAACAAGCCCCGAACTGCCGATAGTAGTCGTCCCCCGGATCGGGATCGACGGCAAAAGCCAGCGGCGTGAGCCGCTGCGTGTTGCGGCATCGGGCAATGGCGCGCTCCGTGTCGGCCAATACTTCCGCCGGCTTCAGGCAGCCATCCCCGGCCCGGATGCTGATCTCGACCCGGCTGAATTCCAAATCCGCCAGCCGGCTCACTGCTTCGTCCAACGACGCGCCGGGAAAACAATCAGTAGATGCGGCAACAAGCACTCCGTTTCTCCTTCCTCTTCCGCTTAATCCAATCCGTGGTCCGTGGGTGTAGCTTACTGCCCAATGCCCCGCTGTGGCAACACCGTCTCCTGCTGTCTCCACCTCGCATTTGCGACATTGCCCGACTGTGTCCGTCGGGCCACGAGAGTACAATCGCAAATAGAGTCGTGCTTTCCTTTTGAGCGAGTTAACCTCCTAATTTTCATCAACGCATGTCCGGATTTCGGATCGCCGCCGACGCCCCCTGGTTCCTGCTGCTGCTGGCGGCGCTGCCGCTATTGTGGTGGTTTGGCGCGCACAGTTTGGCGGGCTTGGGCCGCGCTCGGCGGTCGGTTGCGCTGGCTGTGCGCAGCGCCGTGATGATCCTGATCATCCTGGCGCTTGCGGAGCTGCAACTCGTTCGCACCCGCGAAAAGATGACGGTCATGTATCTGTTGGATCAGTCGGCCAGCATTCCGCCGCAGCAGCGGCAAGAAATGATCGACTATGTCAACGCCGAGGTTAAAAGGCATCGCCGCGGCGAGCTCGGCGACCGCGCTGGAGTGATCGTATTTGGGCGCGATGCCACGCTGGCATACCCTCCGGTCGACGACGATCTCCACCTCAGCAGCGAAGCGGAAGTGCGCGGCGAGGACGACCACACCAATATCGAGGCCGCCTTGCGACTGGCGATGGCTTCCTTCCCGTCCGATGCCGCACGGCGTGTCGTTATTGCGACCGACGGCAATGAGAACCTGGGCAATGCGCTCCAGCAGGCGCACAGCATGGCCGACGCCGGCGTCGGAATTGACGTCGTACCGCTGCGCTATCCGCCGCACAGCGACGTGGCCGTCGAGCGCATCACGGTTCCGCCGCAGATCGGCCGCGGTCAACCGTTCGATCTGCGCGTCGTCTTGAACAACTCCGCCGGCCACGACGCTCCGTCCGGTGGCCAGGTGAAAGGTCATTTGGAAGTTACGCGCAAATCCGGCGAAACTGAAAAGCTGCTGGCCCGCGAGCCGCTGGTCTTGGAACCCGGCAAGCGCGTGTTCAGCTTGCGCGAAGAAATCGATTCGCCAGATTTCTACACGTACCTGGCACGATACATTCCCGAAGATCCTGCGCAGGACGCCGTGTCCGCCGACAATCGGGCCACGGCCTTCACGCACGTTCGCGGGCAGGGGCAGATTCTGCTGATTGTCGATGCCGAGAATCCCGGCGAGTTCGATTCTCTGATTCAGCGGCTGCGCAAAGAGAATTTGCACGTCACGCTGCAGCCGAGCAACCAGTTGTTCACTTCGCTGGCGGAACTGCAGCCGTTCGATGCCGTGATTCTGGCAAACGTCCCGCGCGAAAATTTCACCGCCGCCCAAGTGAAAATGCTGGCCCTCAATACGCAGCAGATGGGCTCAGGCCTGATCATGCTCGGCGGCCCCAACAGCTTCGGCGCGGGCGGCTGGGCCAATAGCGAAGTCGAAGCAGCCATGCCGCTGGATTTCCAAATCAAGAACACGAAAATGCGCCCCGCCGGCGCACTGGCGCTGGTGATCGATCGCTCCGGCTCGATGACGGGCGAAAAACTCGCCATGGCCAAGGCCGCCGCAGCGGCCTCGGTCGAAGTGCTCTCCCCCGGCGATTACGTTTCCATCGTCGCCTTCGACACCCAGCCCAATCTCGTGGTGCCGCTCACGAAAAAAGAAGATTCAACAGACATCCTTTCGCGGCTCGATTCCGTCGGCGCCGCGGGCGGCACCAACATGTACCCCGCCCTGACGCTGGCTTATGAGCAGCTTGCCCAGGCCGCCGACGCCGGCGTGCGACACATCGTGCTGCTGACCGACGGCATGACCGAAGGCGCCGGCTACCAGCAACTGGTCGAACAACTGCGGAAGGATCAAAACGTCACGCTCTCGACCGTGGCCGTGGGCGCTGACGCCGACGTCAAGCTGCTGGAGCAATTGGCCCGCGCGGGCGGCGGGCGATTCCATCAGGCCCTTTCCCCCAGCTCCCTGCCCCGCATCTTTCAGCAAGAGGCTCGCATCGTCGCCCGACCGCTGATCTTCCAGCGTGATGCCGGCTTCCAACCACGCCTCGCGATGCCGCACGAAATCCTCAAGGGCATCACCGACGCGCTGCCCCCGATTACCGGCTACGTGCTGACTAGCAAGAAAGAAAATCCATTGGTCGAAGTCGCGGCGATTTCTCCCGTCGGACCCGACGACTCCACCGCCGACAACCGCACGATTCTCGCCGGCTGGACCTATGGCCTCGGCAAAGCGGTGGCGCTGACCACCGACGCCGGCCAGCGCTGGGCCAGCTCCTGGACCAGTTGGCCCTACTACGACAAGCTCTTCGCGCAGATCGTCCGCTGGTCGAAGCGCCCCGCGGGCGATCAAGGAAAATTCAGCGTCGCCGCCGATCTCGACGGCAACAGCGTGAGCGTCGCCGTCACGGCCCTGGACACGCACGATGAGTTTGTGAATTTCCTGAACATGACCGGCCACGTCGTGAGCCCCGACATGAAGCCGATCGAGTTGAAGTTGCGCCAAATCGCCGCAGGTCGTTATGTCGGCCGGTTCGACGCGCCCACGCCGGGCAGTTATTTCCTGATGCTCAATCCCGGACCGGGCATGGCCCCGGTTCTCGCCGGTGTGAACATGCCTTACTCGGCGGAATTCTTGGACCGCCAGCCGAACGAAGGTTTGCTCAAAGCTTTGGCGGCTCTAACGCCGAAAGGGACAACCGAATCCGGCCTGCTGATCGCCGATGCGCACGGCCAGTCGCCGGAAGCGCGCCTGAACTTCGATACCTTCCGACGCAATTTGCCGCAGGCCAGAAGTTTGCAAGCGCTCTGGCCGGAACTGGTTCTGGCGGCGGCGTGTATCTTCTTTCTCGATGTGCTGGTGCGTCGAGTTCGGCTGAATTTCGCCGCGTTGCCGCGCCTGGCCGACAGAGCTTTTGCCCAACTTCGAAACCGCCAGCCGCGGCCCGCTCCGTTGGAATCGATCCAGCGGCTGCGCAGCCGCAAGGCGGCCATTTCGCAACAGATTGCCTCTCAGCGCGCCGCGGCCCAATTCGAGCCGCTGCCCAACGATGTGCTGACTGGTGCGAAGTTCGACCAGTCCACCGTGACGCTCAAAGACGAACCACTTGAAATCGACGAAACCTGCGCCGATCGTCTGCTGCGCAAAGAAGAAAGTGTGGGAAGAGCGAAACTGATTCGCCCTGCACTAGTTTTTCGGACGACCAGCCGCGTGTCCCGGCGGCGCGCCTTGCGCCGTCAGATCGATATACCATGACCCGTCGATCTTCTTGAAACTCATCGGGCTGGAGTTTTCCTCTCCGTTGCGTTTCACTTTGACGTTGGCCGTGGCCGTGTCTCCCGCCGTTTTCAAGTCCGACAATTCGGCATGAGAATAGGCCTCCATTTTTTCAGCTCGATCCTTGCCGGAAGCGTTCGTTTCCATCCAGGACATCATGTCGGCAAAGCAGGCCGGCTTGTCTTTGACGTCGGCGATGGTTTCCTTAACCATCGTTCGCGGATCCTGGCCAGGCTGTATCTTTGTGGGGTCCATTTTTTTGACGCCGTATTTTTCTACGACCTTTTGAGCATCCGCCGCTTTCTCCGGGTCGATGCCAAAACCCATGCTCATGGCCATGGCCAACCCGCCCAGCATCATATCCTGGCTATCGGGAGTCATTTGCGCAAAACCGCTCTTGTAATCCTTGCTCTTCATCGCCGTTTTGAAATTCTCGAACACGCCTTCGGGCGAAGATGCGCCGCCGGCGGCCAGCGCGACCAGCGGAAAAATCAAAGCCGCCCCCATCGCCCACACCATCGCCCGAGCTTTCGTTGTCATGAATCAGATCCTTGTAAAGCTGTTTTCGATTTCGGCGCCCCGCGAAGGCCCGGTGTTCACTGTCGCCGCTGACAAGTTGTCCGTCAAGTGGGTGCTAGCAATCGCCCCCACGACCGCCAGGGCGCCGTTGCTAAACCGATTCGAAGCGATTCGCTTGCCACGTGTCGCGGCGACTCAGCTCGGCTTCCAGCGCGGCACGCAAAGCCGGTTTATCCAGACACCATGCCGGCGCTACGAAATAATCCGGCGGCGCCTCGCCGCTCACACGCTCCACCACCATCTCCGGCGGCAAAAGCTCCAGGAAATCCACCAGCACCTCGATGTATTGGTCACGTCCCATCAACCGCACTTCGCCTCGGGCCACCTGATCGGCCAGCGGTGTATCCTTGACTGCATACAAGTTGTGCAGCTTAACCGAATCGAGCTGCAAACGTGCTACCTCGCGCGCGGTGGCCAGCATGTCGGCGCACGATTCCCCAGGCAGCCCCAGAATCACATGCGCAAATCTCGAAGCCCCGCCCCCGGCTGCGCTCGATGGCGTCCAAAAAAGCATCGTAATGATGCCCGCGGTTCATCCAATCCAGCGACCGATCGTGAATTGTCTGCAAGCCGTACTCAACCGAAAGGTACGTGCGGCCGGCCAGCTCGCCCAGCAAATCCAGCACCTCGTCAGGCACGCAATCCGGCCGCGTGCCGATCGCCAAACCGACAACTTGCGGATGCTCGATCGCCGCCTCGAACAGCGGCCGCAGCTTTTCCACCGGAGCGTAGGTATTCGTCGCCGGCTGAAAGTATGCCATGAACTGATCGCAATCATAACGCCACTTCAATCGCCGGATCCCCTCCGATATTTGCCCCCGCACGTCGCGCGGGCTCATCCGCGGGCTGCGCCGGCTGGGGCTGAAGCTCCGGTTATCGCAAAACGTGCAGCCCCCTCGGGCCACCGTGCCGTCGACATTCGGGCAGGTGAAACCGGCATCAATGCTCACCTTTTGCACGCGCCCGCCAAACTTCTGGCGCAGGAAAAAGTTGTACGAGTGGTAGCGTAGCCCCGCGGTACGCCACGCAGCATTCGCGCCCACCGCTTCCGGCTCCGGAGAAGCTACTCCGGCAGCCCGCAGCCTATTGGGCGATACACCCGCTGCCGGCCGCATTTCGGCTATGGCATCAGTTTTTTTCGGCTTGGCGGGCGGCATTTTAGTTGACCCCCCCTGGGTCGTGTGCATAGATTCAATTGGTGGCAGGCATCATCATTTTTATCACCGGTCATAGTAAGTTGAAACGGGGGAATTAGCATGCATCCGCGATTTCCCTCAGGGAGCTTTTCATGTTGGGCGAATTACTTCCGCTGGGCGGCGGCGATCCCATTCCGCTGTTGAAGCAGCAGCTTTTGGTCGGTCGCCGGGAAAGTTGCGACATCGTGCTGCGGTTTGCCAACGTCTCCGCGCACCACTGCCAATTGAGTGTCCAATCCGGCTACTGGTACGTAAAAGACATGGGGAGCAAAAACGGCATCAAGGTCAACGGCGTCCGCTACGCCGAGCGGCGGTTGGACCCGGGAGATCAGCTTTCCGTGGCCAAGCACCAATACGAAATCAAATATTCTCCCGCCGAATTGGGCGCCGTCGGACCGCCGCCGGCGAACGAAGAGCTGCCCAACGACATTTTCGGCAAGTCGCTGCTCGAAGCGCACCGGACTGGCCAAAAAGCCCCTCAATTTGCCCGACGACGGGCACAAGCGCTACGATGTAGCGGACGACTCCGCCGGCCAAATCAAAGACCGCAACCGGCCGACGTGATCTCATAAAGCCGGCGATGGTATCGCCGGTCTGCTAGGTCAGCTCATTGGCTCCGACTGCTCCCGAATGTCAAAACGCAAAATCCGCGCCGACTTTCGCAAGAACCGCACCACTCGGCAGCGCGAAACCGATCGCACCCGACGCTTCGATCGGGATAGCATCGAGGATGCCGACGAACCGCGACAGGAGCGCATCAGCGGCAAAGGCGAACTCACTCGCCGCCGGACCGTCGTCGGCACCGAGTTCGAGCAAGATACCGGCGGCTTCGCCGTGCAGCCCGACGTCGATCTCAGCCAATGCCGCCAGGGCCGGGTGCTGGTCGTGCACGGGTTGCTGAGTATTGTCGAGGGGGACGACGGCACTTACTTCCGCTGTGCCACGCGACGATTGTTGCGAACCATGTCGACCGATCAGCGGCACGTCGTGGCCGCGGGAGATCGGGTTTACTTCCGTCCCGCCGACGCAAAAACAGGCGGCAATGTCTCGGCTGCAGAGGCGGTTGCCGAAGGGTTCATCGAACGGATCGAGCCGCGCTACTCCGTGCTCAGTCGCACGGTGCGCTCGCGCCAACACGTCATCGTCGCCAACGTTGATCAAATGGTCATCGTCTCCAGCGCCGCCGAGCCACGCCTTAAGCCCGGCCTGATCGATCGCTACATCGTCAGCGCCGAAAAAGGACGCCTGCGCCCCATCGTGTGCGTCAACAAAATCGATCTGGTGGACCCGGCCGATCTCGAGCCCCTGGTTGGCGTCTTCAGCCGCATGGGATACCGCATGCTCCTGGCGTCCGCCACCACCGGCTTCGGCATCGACCGCTTGCGGCGCGAGCTGGTCGGCAAGGCCAGCGTCGTCGTGGGTCAAAGCGGCGTGGGGAAATCGTCGCTCTTGAACGCCGTCGATCCGGAATTAGGTTTGCGAATCGCTGCCGTCAGCCAGGAAACTCAGAAAGGAAAGCACACGACCACCGCGGCTCGCTTGCTGCCGCTCACCGGTAGCGCTGGATACGTCGTCGATACCCCCGGCATTCGCCAGTTCCAGCTCTGGGACGTAATTCCCGCCGAAGTCGCCGGCTACTTCCGCGACTTGCGGCCGTTTGTCAACCGCTGCCGGTTCCCGAATTGCACACACCGCCACGAGGCCGACTGCGCCGTGAAAGACGCCGTCGCCGACGGCTGGCTCGATGCCCGCCGATACGAAAGCTACTGCCAGCTATTCGAAGAGGACCAATTGGAGAAAGAAAGGCGATAGCGGCAAGATATTTGCACTATCGACAATCGTCCCGCACGCTGCCATTTTCGGCAAAACCGCCGGCGGTCCGCCACATCGTGAAAAGTGGCACAATGTTATGACGTGGTACGGTATAATGCCCCATCGGCCAAATGGTCGATTAAAATAAATGAACTCGACGCGGTTTGAACCCCGCGGCACTTGTACCTGTCTCCCATGCACCCAGCGAGGTCGAATGAAACAAGGCCCTGCTTGCCTCACGTGCAATTCAGTCGCGGCCTCGCGGGAAGTACAACCAGCCATCTCCGGAGGCCCCGCCAAGCGTGATTGAACTCAAACGCACGGAAAGTGTAGTCAGCGAAGCGGCATTCCTCGTCGGCGTCCTTATGAACGGACGCTCAACCCAGGAACACCCTTTGGACGAATTGGAAGGCCTGGCCGTCTCGGCCGGGGCCCATGTGGTGGGTACACTAACCCAGCGCCGGGAAACCCCCGACGTGACCACCTATCTCGGCGGTGGCAAGGCCAAAGAGCTGGAGCGCCTGGCCGCGGCCGCCGAAGCCGACGTCGTTATCTTCGACAACGATCTCTCCCCGGCCCAAACACGCAATCTCGAGAAGGTGATCGGCCTGAAGGTCATCGATCGCACCGAACTGATTCTCGACATCTTCGCCAGCCGCGCCCAAACGCACGAATCGCGCCTGGCGGTCGAACTGGCGCAACTTCGCTATTCGCTGCCGCGCCTGAAGCGCTTGTGGACCCACTTGGAACGCATCAAAGGGGGCATCGGCATGCGCGGCCCCGGCGAAAAACAGTTGGAAGTCGACCGCCGCCTGGTGGAAAAACGAATTCACGATCTCAGCGAAGAATTGCACTCCGTCCATCGCCGCAAGGAGCGCCAGGTGGCCGCACGCGGCGATCGCATGACGGTTTCGCTGGTGGGCTACACAAACGCGGGCAAAAGCACGCTGATGAATGCGCTCACCGAAGCCGGCGTCCTGGCGGTCAACAAGCTGTTCGCCACGCTCGACACCCGCACCCGCCGCTGGCAGTTGCCCGGTTGGGGACCCGTGCTCTTGAGCGACACGGTCGGCTTCATCCGCGATCTGCCGCACCACCTGATCGCCAGCTTCAAAGCCACGCTCGAAGAAGCTTGTCAGGCCGATCTGCTGTTGCACGTGGCCGACGCCTCCAGCCCCATGGCCCGCGAGCAAATCACGGCGGTCTACAACGTGCTGGAAGAACTGGGCATCCAAGCCAAAGACACCATCTTGGTGCTCAACAAAATCGACGCCGCCCGCGACCGCGGCCAGGTGGAAATGCTTTTGAATCGCTACCCCAACGCCGTGCCCATCAGCGCGCGGCGGCGCATCGGTCTGGACAAGCTGGCCGACCTGGTCAGCCGCACGCTCAGCCAGAATTTCGTCGATATCGACGTGGAAACCGGCGTCGACAACGGCCGCTTGCTGGCCTACCTGGCGGCCCATGGCGAAGTGCTTTCGCAGCGCTACAATGGCTCGACGATGATGATTCACTGCCGCCTGGCTCAGAAGTATCTGGGCCGATTGCACGACGACACCGCCGTCATTCGCCCACACACCAACGGCAACGGCGCCAATGGCAACGGCGCAGGCGCAAACGGAACACCGCGCGCCGTCGATGGCCGCCAGGATGGCAACGGCCGTCATTGAGCGGCCGCACGTGACCCTTTCCCATGCTGCCGGCCATTGAAATTCTCTACGAAGACGATCATGTCCTGGTCGTCAACAAACCTTCCGGCCTTTCGACGCAGGCGCCTCGCGGCATCGATTCGCTCGAACTGCAAGTCCGCGCCTATCTGCAGCGCCGCGTCAACGCCGACATGATCTACCACCAGGCCGATCCCACCGGTAAGGCGCCCGACGTTTATCTCGGCCTGCCGCATCGCTTGGATCGACCCGTCTCCGGCGTCATCGCGCTCACGAAAACCAAAAAGGCGGCGCGCAAAATCTCCCGTCAGTTCGAGCGCCGGCAAGTGCGCAAAATGTACTGGGCCGCCGTCTCCGGAACAGTGAATCCGCCGGCCGGCACGTGGTCCGATCGCCTCCGCAAACTGCCCGGCGAAGCGCGGGTCGAAATCGTACCCCACGATCATCCTGAAGGGCAAAATGCCGTATTGCGCTATAGCACCCTCGGCCAAACGCCCCACGGCTCGTGGCTGGAAATCGAATTGGAAACCGGCCGCATGCATCAAATCCGCGTGCAATTGGCCTCTCGAGGCTTTCCCATTCTGGGCGACCTGCAGTACGGCAGCGCAGCACCGTTCGGTCCGCCCTTCGACGATCCGCGCCAGCGGGCCATCGCGCTGCACGCCCGGCGACTTTCTCTGGTGATGCCGGTCACCCAGGAGCAACGCACAATCACTGCTCCTCTCGGCGAGGCGTGGCACAGCCTCGGCATCCGCGAAGACGCCGGCACCATACGCGCAATGACGACGGCCGCTCGCTTAGCGACCGTAAGAGTTCGTCGATTGCTTGCTGGGATCGTACGTGCGCGCCGAGGGATCTGTGTTTTCAAGCGGCGCGGCGTAGGAGTTACCGTAATTGCCTCGCTGCAGAGTCGGCAATTGCCCCGGCGTATACTTTGGAATCGATCCTAACCCCGCCCCCAAGGTGGCTGTGGGGGCGGCTCGGACGTTTGGGTTCTGTCCGCCGGCCGCATACGGCGCGACTATCGAGGGATACCGCGACGGACTGGAACCATAGCTGTACGAGCCGACGGGATCTTTCTTCAACCGCGCATCCACGCCTGAATCATCCCCCGAGGCGGTTTGGCCGCCCGTGCCCGGCTGGCTGAGAGAGCGGCCGCGCTGCATCAGGCTTCGATAGGTCGACATCGACCCAGGCGCCGAACTTCCACTGCCCGGCGCCGCGCTGTATCCCTGCGGAATTGACTTTTCGGTCGGCCCAGGCGCCTGCTGGTACTGTTGTCGCCCGGCGCGGGCGAACCATTCGGATCATTCGACTTTGGTTTGGAAACGGCCGTGCGCGGCAAAGCAGTGGGTATCTTATCGTTGGTCAGCTTGTCGTTCAGCGCCTCTTTGGCCCAATTCTCCGTTCGAGGGGAGATATCACGCTTCATCGCCGCCTTCTCTGCCGTGGCGACGCCCCCGACATTCAATGGCAGACTGTTATCGCCGCGTTCCATGCTGAAATTTGTGCGCGGCGAAGTGGTGTCGGAACGATTTCCTTTGCGTTGCTGTTGCTGCTGTTGCTGCTGGTCGTCATCCCCCTTATCCTTCTTGGCCGGCGGATTGCTGGGCACCATTCGCTGCTGGACCCCGCCCCCTTGCGAATTGAAAGTCTTGACGTTGCCACGTTGAGATCCACCGCCTCCCGCGCCTTGCCCCTGCGTCGGCAAAATCACGTTCGATTTTCCAGCGCTGCCTTGATCGCCGCCTCCGCCGCTTCCTGAACCTTGCGGCATCAACGTCATGTTCGGCTTCCCAGTGGCTCCTTGCGCTTTGTCGCTAACTCCGGCGCCCTGCCCCAAACGCCCTCCGTACATTTTGCGCCGGGTTCTGATCCGACGCCTTGTCTTGATCGGTCGATGTATTCTGCCCGTCGAACGGCTGCGCGAGTTGACCCGACGGCGTTCCAAAGGTGTTTCGCGCTGGGTTCTGATTCTTCGCTTTGTCTTGATCCGCGGTCTTGTTCAATCCAAACGGCCTACCCGGTTTGAAAGCTTTGTTTTGATCCGCCGCTTGGGTATCTTTGTCCCCCTTGTCTTCAAGAGTTGGCTTGCCGGTTAACCCAGGCTGCTGATCTGGCCCCGCCACTCCGGTCGGCAGCTTGTTGAATTTGCCGCCGGCGCGCCCGGCCCCCGCCTCTCCGCGCTGTCCCGTTTGCTGAGACAAGGTTTGCCCGGCCCCGCTTGCTTTGTTTTGCGTCGCGCCCAGGGTCGGCAGCTTCAGCGTTTGAGTCGGCTTGGAGCCGGCTGTGCCGCGACCACCCGCGACTCCGCCCGCCGTGCCGGTCGAACTGTTTTGCTTCTCGGCGTCCAATCGCTCCTTGGAAAACTTGTTCAGTGCCTGCGCCTGCTTCAGCATATCCTCCCGGTTCTGCTGCGAAATGTTGTGCATTTTGAACCCGGTCACGTTGGGTTCTTTCACCGCTTGCGCGAGCGTCGTCGCCGCCACAAAGTCCGATTTTCGGCCCGCGTCTCGGTTCTTCTGCATCCATTCCTTTTGAGCAGCGAAGGTCGCCGGCGGCCGATCCGCGGAATTCTTCTGCAACATTTCGTAGTGCTGCTTCTGTTGCGCGAGCCAATTCGGATTCGACTTGCCATTCTTCCACCGGTAGTACGTGAACAGCGGATCGTATGCCGCGCGCCTGCCGCCTACTTCAAACCATGGCCGGAAACCCTGCCCCGCGTAGCGATCCGCATAGTAATCGCCGAAGTAATAGTGATGATGCCTCGGGCCGCAAAACAAATTCCCGGAGAAAAATCCGACGTTGATCACCACTCCGGGACACCACACAAAATGCGGCCGCGTGTAAATCACCGACGAGAAATAAACCGGCGCAAACAAGCAGCCGCGATAGGCCGGCACATAATCCCAAAAACCCCCCACGAACACGAACCCGCCGGGCGTCCACATCCAGTGCGCCGGCACCCAGACCCAATTCGGCTGCTGCACTGCCCAATAGCCCGGCTGCCAGACATAGTGATCCTGGTAAGCCCAGTTCCCCGGAATCCAAAAGTGATTGTCCGAAGGCTGCGGACTGGTCGGCCCCGCCTCCAACGTCGCCGGCGGCGCGTCGTTCACGTAGCTCACTTCCTCTTTTTTGCGCCTGTCCAAAAACCCGGCGTCCATTGGTAACCGTCGTCCGTCTTGTTCCAGTAGCCGGCCACCCAAGTTTGACCCGGCGGAATATTGCGCCATACGCCGCTGATCCACAGGAAATCTCCGCGGTCTTCGTCCCAGGCGAAGTACCCGGGAATCCACACCACATTGTCTCCGTCCGGCCTTTGGTCCGGCGGCACTTCCTCGATCGCCGGCGGCGGCTCTTTCTTGATCACCAGCCCAGGCTGCGGATTGAACTCAAGCGGCGTCGCATACGCCTCGTGCACTGGTCCGCGAGTTAGAACTTCGGTGCCTCCGCCGGCATCCTCGCCCGTCGACGGTTCCGGCAGCGAAGGCACGGACGCCGCATCCGGCGGGGCAGCCTGGCCCGCCGAGGATAACCAACTGAGGCTGACTAGGGTCGCGCCCAGCGCGGCTGCCGATATGGCCAAGAGAGTGATTTTCCTCATCGCCTGACTCCTTGTGTTTCGATTTGTCGTCATCCCGACGACGTCCAGGCGCGAAATCGACTACACGCGCAGCGATTCTGGCCGGCTACCTGTTAAGGACGCATTCACTGTGCCGTGGCACCAAAACCGCCTCTCTATTATACGAGATTCGCAGCACTTGGCTTGGTAAGGAATTCTCGGACTTTGCCGGCGCGCAACCGGTGCAACCGTCCAAAACGCCTGCCGGAACTACGGCGCCAACAGCAGCCGCCCAGGCGATTCCAGATAGCCCATCACTTCATTGAGAAATCGTGATGCCGCCGCCCCATCCACCAGCCGGTGATCGTAAGACAGGCTCAGCGGCAACATCAGCCGCGCCTCGATCTTGTCGTCCTTGGTGACGACGGCCATTTTCGCGCCCGGCCCACCAGCAGAATCGCCACTTCCGGAGCATTGATGATCGGCGTCGAATACCGCCCCCCGACCGCCCCCAGATTGCTGATCGTAAACGAACCGCCGCGCAAATCCTCCAGCGTGTGTTGCCCGGAACGAACTTTGTCGGCCAGCATCTGAATCCCCTGCGCGATCTGTGGAATTGGCGTCCGATCGACGTCGCGCAGCACCGGCACGATCAGCCCGCGTTCGGTATCCACCGCCACGCCCAGGTTCACATACTGCTTATAGATGATCGTGCCGCTTTCCATGTCGACCGAAGCGTTCAGCGTCGGATGCTGCTTGAGCGACAGCGCCACCGCCTTGAGCAGAAACGCCAGCGACGTCAGCTTGATGCCGCTTGAGGCGTACGACTCCGCGCTCTCTTTGCGCAGCGTTTCCAGTTCGGTGATGTCGGCATCGTCGAAATTCGTCAGGTGCGGAATCGTCGAAGCCGACTTCGCCATGTTGGCGGCAATCGTCTTGCGAATTTTCGACATCGCCTCCCGGCGAATCACGCCATGCGCGTCTCGCTCCACCGCGCCGCTTTCCGACGCCGCAATCCCCGCGGCCACATTCACTTGCCGCACCGAGTTGATAACATCATCTCGAGTAATGCGCCCGCCCGGACCTGTGCCCGGCACGTGCGACAGGTCCACGCCCAACTCGCGCGCCAGTCGCCGCACCGCCGGTCCGGCCGGCGCCGCCTCAGCCGTCGACGTGCTGGCGGGCGCCGCGGCTTGCACGGCAGCACTCGCAGGCGCAGGGGCAGGGGCCGCAGGCGTGGTTGACCGCCCGTTGCCTTCGCGCGCTGGCGCCGGAGGCGCCTTGGCCGGCTCGGTCTTCACTTGCGGCTTGGCGGCCGCTTGCGGTTTAGCAGGTGCTTTGGCAACTGTCGGCGCTTTGGCCGGTGCCGCCTTCGCCGGAGCAGCGGGCGTTTTTGTCGGAGCGGCAGCGCTGGCCCCCGCGCTGTCCAGCGACAAGATCACTTGCCCCGGCTTGACTGTCTGCCCTTTGGCGACGTGAATCTTCGTCACCTTCCCCGCCACGCTGCACGGCACCGCCACCACCGCCTTGTCGGTTTCGATCTCGATCACTTCCTGCTGCGGCTTGACGACGTCCCCCTCCTTGACCATCACGGAGACCACGTCTCCCGAATCGATGTTTTCGCCCAAATCGGGAAGCTTGAACTCGGCCATGGGAAATGGTCAGGGGTCAGGAATCAGGAGTCAGGAGTCAATCCGCTTGCGGTTTAGCCGCGACGCGCTCGGCCGCCGTAGCGGAGCGCGTCGCCCAATTCTACCTCACGCAAACAGCGGATCGAGCTTCTCGGGATTGATGTTCAACTGCTTAATGGCCGCCGCCACCTTGGCGCGATCAAACTGCCCCATTTCCGCCAGCCGATAAAGCGCCGCCAGCGCCACGCACTGCGCATCGACTTCGAAATGCCGCCGAAGGTTCTCCCGCGTTTCGCTGCGGCCAAATCCGTCGGTGCCCAAGGAGAACAGGCCGCCGGGAATCCAAGGATCGATCTGCTCGGCCACGCACCGCACGTTGTCGGAGGCCGCGATGAACGGTCCGGTCACCCCCGCCACCTGCTCTTCCAAATAGCTTTTCTTGGCCGGCTTGTCCGGATGCAGCATATTCCAGTGCCGGCAGGCGTGCGCTTTGCGCCGCAGCTCCTTGTAGCTGGTCACGCTCCACACGGTGCTGGAGATCTTGAACTTTTCGGCCAGGATTTTCTGCGCCTCTTGCACGCTTCGCAAAATCGCCCCGCTGCCCAGCAGTTGCACGTGCACCTTCTTGTCGCCGGCTTCCACGGTGTTCAGCCGGTACATGCCCCGGATGATGCCGTCTTCCACACCGCCGGGCATGGCCGGCATCGCATAGTTTTCGTTGTGGATGGTGATGTAGTAAATCCCATCCTCCCCTTGCTGGTACATCCGCCGCATGGCGTCCAGAATGATCACCGTCGTTTCGTACACAAACGCCGGGTCGTATGCCCGAACCGTCGGATAAGCGATCGCATACAGGTGGCTGTTGCCATCCTGGTGCTGCAGCCCTTCGCCGTTGAGCGTCGTGCGTCCCGCCGTGCCGCCGAACAAAAATCCGCGAGCCCGCTGATCGCCCGCCGCCCAAATCAAATCGCCGATCCGCTGGAAGCCGAACATCGAGTAGAAGATGAACATGGGAATCATCGGCACGCCGTGCGTGGAATACGCCGTGCCCGCGGCGATGAACGACGACATCGAGCCCGCCTCGGTAATTCCCTCTTCCAAAATCTGCCCGTCCACCGCTTCGCGGTAGTACAGCACCTGATCGGAATCGACCGGCTCGTACAATTGTCCCGTGTGCGCGTAAATGCCGCACTGCCGGAACAACGGGTCCATGCCGAAAGTGCGCGATTCGTCGGGCACAATGGGCACCAGATACTTGCCCACTTTCTTGTCTTTCAGCAGCGCCGACATCAGCGTCACCACGCCGGTCGTGGTCGAGACTTCGCGCCCACGCTCTTTTCGATGAACGCTCGATATTCGTCGATCGGCGGGGTTTCCAATTTTGGATATTGCGTGGCGCGGCTGGGCACGAAACCGCCCAGCGCTTTGCGGCGCTCGTGCAGATATTGCATCTCCGGCGTGTCGGCTGCCGGCTTGTAGAACGGCGCTTCCGCCACGTCGTCGTCGGAGATCGGAATGCCGAACCGCGAGCGAAATTCTCGCAGCTCGCGCTCGTTCACTTCCTTCACCTGGTGCGTGATGTTGCGCCCTTCTCCGGCTTCGCCCAGGCCATAGCCCTTGATCGTCTTGGCCAAGATCACCGTCGGCTTGCCAACGGTTTCCACCGCGGCCTTGTAGGCGGCATAAACTTTTTCCGGATCGTGCCCGCCGCGCCGCAGCTTGGCAAGCTTCTCGTCCGAAAGCTGCTCAACCAACTTGGCCAACTCCGGATACTTGCCGAAAAAATGCTGGCGGATGTAGCTGCCCGGCGAGACGACATACTTCTGGTACTCGCCGTCGACCACTTCCCCCATGCGCTTGACGAGTAGTCCGGTTTCGTCCTTCTCCAGCAGCGCGTCCCAGTCGTCCCCCCAGATGACCTTAATCACGTTCCAGCCGGCGCCGCGGAAGATGGCTTCCAGCTCTTGAATGATTTTGCCGTTGCCGCGCACCGGCCCGTCGAGCCGCTGCAAGTTGCAATTCACCACAAAGATCAAATTGTCCAAATCTTCGCGCGCCGCCAGCGTCAATGCGCCCAGCGATTCCGGCTCGTCGCATTCGCCGTCGCCGACGAAGCACCACACTTTTTGCTTGGTCGTGTCCTTGATGCCGCGGTCTTCCAGATATTTGTTGAACCGAGCCTGGTAGATGGCCATAATCGGCCCCAAGCCCATCGACACGGTGGGGAATTCCCAGAAGTTGGGCATCAACCACGGATGCGGATAACTCGACAGGCCCCCTTCCGGCTGCAACTCCTGCCGGAAATTGTTCAGCTTCTCCTCGCTCAAACGGCCTTCGAGATATGCCCGCGCATAGATGCCCGGCGATGCGTGCCCTTGGATGAACACCTGATCGCCGGACGAATCGTCCCCCCGCCCACGCAGAAAATGATTCAGCGCCACTTCATACAGCGTCGCCGCCGAGGCGTATGTGGAAATATGCCCGCCGATACCGTGCTGTTCGCGATTGGCCCGCACGACCATCGCCATCGCATTCCAGCGGATGATGCTTTTGATGCGTCGCTCGATCTCGCGGTTCCCCGGATACGGCGGCTGCTTGTCGGCGCTGATCGTGTTGATGTACGGCGTCGTGGCGCTGAAGGGCAACTCCACTCCCGCTTGATATGCCGCCTCGTCCAGCTTCGCCAACAGATAATTGACGCGCTGCGGCCCTTTGCTCTCCAACACATAGCGCAGCGATTCCAGCCACTCGTCCGTTTCAGCCGGATCGATGTCCACCGACGCCTGCTCTTCAACCGGCGATTCGATGACCTCATCGGGCGCGCTCACGCCCTCCGATTCATCCACACTGGCCGTCGCTCCGGCATCTTCAGCAGCGGAAACTTCCTCGAACGATGCGCTTTCCGGCGCGCCGTCGGAATCACTGTGCTTGCCGTTGCCGGAACCATTGCCGGAATGGGAGTCCTTCCCCGTTGGTCGTCGAATTTTGCCGTGTGCCATAGGCCCGCGATCCTTTTCCCTCACGTGTCGATCTTGCCATCCTCGCGCGTAGACCGACCTATCTTGCTGATTATCCGGTACTTACGCAAAAGCGTAAAGGGGATCAAATGACCACCCTTAGTCAATTCTACGCTGCCAATAGGCCGCGCAGGGTAGTGCAAACCACGAATCGCTTTAGCGCTCCACAGGCCGCGGGCGATAGATTTCCGTGGCCGTTCCCAAAAACGCCTCGGCGGCGAAGGCCACCGTTTCACTCAGCGTGGGATGCGGATGGATCGATTCCCCCACGTCGCGGGCCGTGCACCCCATCTCGATCGCTAGCACACCTTCGGCAATCAATTCGCCGGCGCCGGCGCCCACAATACCGACACCCAGGATGCGCTGCGAATCGGGATCAACCACGAATTTCGTGAGCCCTTCGGTGCGACCCAGCGACACCGCCCGGCCGCTGGCGGCCCACGGATAGCGCACCACTTCGACGTTGCGCTCCTCGCGCCGGGCCTGTTCCTCGGTCAAACCGGCCCAGGCAATTTCTGGATCGGTGAACACCACCGCCGGAATGGCATGTGGCTGAAACACTGCTGGCTCGCCGTGCAGCACCTCGATCGCCACTTTCCCCTGATGCGAGGCTTTGTGGGCCAACATCGGCTCGCCTGCCACGTCGCCGATGGCGAAAATATGCTCGTCGTCGGTGCGCTGTTGCTCATCGGTCTGCGCAAAGCCGCGCTTATCGAGCTTCACCTGCGTATTCTCCAGCCCGATGCCGTCGCTGTTGGGGCGCCGGCCGACGGAAACCAACACGCGGCTAAATCGATCGCTCCGCTCTTCGCCGCCGTCGGCGTTTTGCAATTTGACTTCAATCGCATCCTTCTTGTCCGCCAGCGACACCACTCTTGTGCTCAGCAGAATCTTTGCGAACAGCTTTTCGACGCGATTATGCAGCGGCCGCACCAAATCGCGATCCGCCCCCGGCAACAACCCATCGGTCAATTCCACCACGGTCACCTTGGAGCCCAGCTCGGCGTACACCGTGCCCATCTCCAAACCGATGTATCCGCCGCCCACGACCAACAGCGTCTCCGGCACGTCGGGCAGTTCCAGCGCCCCTGTGGAATCCATCACGCGATCCGTTGGCAAATCGAACACCGGAATTTTCACCGGCCGCGAACCGGTCGCCAGAATGCAGTGATCGTACGTCAGGTCGGCTGTTTGCCCCGGCTCATCGGTCCGCTCCAGCCGCAGCGTCGTGGAATTCTGAAACCAACCTTTGGCCTGAATCACTTCCACATTGCGCCGCTTGGCCAATTGCTTCAGCCCGCCGGTGAGCGTTTGAATAATTTTTTCTTTGCGGGCCCGCAGTGCATCGATTTTGATCTTCGGCTCGGTAAACTCGACGCCCCAATCGGCCATTTCCTGCGCTTCGTCGATCACCTTGGCCACGTGCAGCAGGGCCTTGGAGGGAATGCAACCCCGCAGCAGGCACACGCCCCCCAGCCGCGGCTCCAGCTCGACAATCGTCACCTGCATCCCCAGGTCGGCCGCCAGAAAAGCCGCCGCATACCCGCCAGGACCGCCGCCGAGAACGACTAATTGAGAATGCATTTTGCCAAGCACCGGATTCAGAAATCAAAAGTAATCATCTGATTACAAAATAAGCCCACGGGTTGCAACCCGTGGGCTTGTGTTAATTATTGCAGTATCCCGTCGGCAGTCTACCGCTGCGCCACTTGACGCCGCGCCGCCTGCACGCCGGCGTTGAAAATCGCGTCGTCGGCGCTGCCATTGCTCGCCGCGGCCAATTGCCCTTCCACGGGCTTAGCAGCCGTCCGCACCGGCAGGTCGGGCTCCACGCCGATATGGGCGAAAGGCTTGCCCAGCGGCGAAAAGAACTTGGCCGTCGTGATTCGCACGCCAGCCCCGCCCACGTCCAACGGGAAGATTCCCTGGACCGAGCCCTTGCCGTAGCTGCGGGTGCCCACGATCGTGGCCCGATGATAATCGCGAAGCGCGCCGGCTAGAATCTCCGCCGCGCTGGCGCTGTCGCTATCGATCAGCACCACCATCGGCATCCGCCAAGTGGCCGTGCCGTGCGCGGTGTAATTGAAATCTTCGCCCGGGCTGCGGCCTCGGGTGCTCACAATGCTCCCCTGCTCGATGAACTTGTCGGCCACTTCGACCGACGAGGTCAGCAGCCCGCCGGGATTGCCGCGCAGGTCGATCACCAGCGAGCGCATCCCCTGGCGATGCAATTGCCACAGCGCCGCATCCACTTCGCGGGCCGTCGTCTTTTCGAAGCAGCTCAGCTTGAAGTAGCCGATGCCGAAGTCCGCATCGACAATCTTAATCTCATCGACGCTGGGCACATCCACGTGCTCGCGCCGCACGGTCAGCCGCCGCGGCGCCTGGTCTGGAGTGGCAATGGCCAATTCGACCGTCGAGCCTTCGGTGCCTTGGAGCAGCTCTGCGGCCTGATCGGTCGTCAAATCGGTCGTCGACCGATTGCCCACCGCCACAATCCGATCGCCCGCCTTAATGCCCGCCCGTTCGGCCGGGCTCTTATGAATCACATTCACGATCAACAGCGATCCTTCGGCCGCTTTCAGTTCGACTCCCAGGCCGACGAAATTGCCTTCGATCTGCGAATACAGATCGTTCAACTGACCGCTGGTGAGAAACGAACTGTATTCATCCAAGCCGCCCATCATGGCGGCAGTGTATTCCAAAATGACCGCGGTCGGACGCACACCCAACTGCAATTTCGCCATTTGCCCGGCGTTCCACACCGCCTCGCGGGCATCGTTGCGGTTGTTGATGGGCCGCTGCGCCACCTGCCGCCTTAACTCACGCAGAAACACGCTCGCCCGATCGGCGCTCGGCTGCTGCAAGTTGTTGTTCACAAATGCCGGCTCCGACAGGGCAATTTCCAGGTCGGTCGTGCCGCGGGCAAACAGCTTTGCCCAATCCGGATTCTGCACATAATGGGCATTCAGCTTCGTCGCCGTGTCGGTGAACGTTTCCAGCGCGTCGGCATCGCTCAGCGCCGTCAGACTATTGCGAAAAGTCGCGTCGTTATACCGCCGCCCGATGTCGAAATGCACCTTGGCGATATCCAGCCGCTGTTCCAGCTCGGGCTGCCCCGGATTTTTCCGGGCCGCATCGCCGTAGAGCGCGAACGCTTCGGGCCAGCGGTGCTCCGATTCCAGCGTCCGGCCCTGTTCCAGCACCTCGGCCACCACCGTGGGCGCGACGGCCGACGCCGGCTTCGACGTCGGCAATTGCGCGGGAGCCTGGCCCCACGCCGCTGTTGAAAGAACGGAAGAAAATACGAAGAACGCCCCGACTGCAAGCGCATGAGCGCCGCGAGTGACCCTGGGACACAAACACGTCATTGGATGTTGTACCTAAGAAAGGTTTCGCCTGACTGACGGCCATCCTAGTCCGTCGTGGCGTGCACCCGGTCGATTAGGCTAAACGCTGCGTGACATCCTGCACGTGCGACAAGATAATCGGGAACCCGCTGTGGCTTCCCGCCGAACCGGAGTTAACCGGTCCGCGTGTCGACCATGCATTCAGTCCTATGCAACTTTCGAGCCCGTGCACTCGTAAGGCGGTTCGTGGGGGGTCGATCCTTCGATAGCTTCGCCGTCCGAAAATGGGTCCATAATGGTCGGCTTCTTCAATATAGGCCACGATTTAGGCTTGGTCAAAAAACTGCCTGCCAAGAATTTCGCCCACGACGACTATACGACCCGTACAACCCTTACCAGAGTGGCGCAAGCTAGTGGTGGCAATTGAAAGAAGGTAAAAACGCACGGCAAGGTTTACACCGCCTGTTGCGTTTAATATTCACGTGCCGGCGCACCCTCCCCGCAAGACGGTGCGCCAGCGCCGCTCAAGCGGGCCGCTGCTTGACCATCTTCCCCTTCACAAGTACGCTGAAATCTGGAGCTTAGCTATCTGGGGCGATCGCGCCGACGGACCGACGCAGCGGGACATTTCCCCTTTCTGCCCGGTCTGGAGTCAAGGCATGCTGACGAATCTGTTTCTGAAGGTCGCTTTCATCGGCGCCGAGTGGGTGCTGTGGGTCCTGTTGGCGCTGAGCTTCATCAGCATCGCCATCATCATCGAACGCGCGCTCTATTTCCGCCGCGAAGATCAAGATAGCGAATCGCTCAACACCGCGCTGATGGAACACCTGCGCGTGGGCAACTACCGCGCCGCCTGGGAATTGGTATCCAACGCCGAAGGCGTCAGTAGCGCCGTGGTGGCCGCCGGCTTGCAGGCCATGCGCCGAGGCGCCGATGCCTGCAGCGAAGCCATGCAAAGCGTCAAGGCCCGACTCAAAGGCGAACTCGATCGACGCCTGGGCATTCTCGGCACCATCGGCTCCAACGCGCCGTTCATCGGCCTGATGGGCACGGTGCTGGGCATCATCAAAGCCGCCCACGACCTGGCCGGTCAGGAAAACAGTCCCGATCCCAACGCCGTCATGGGGGGCGTGTTCGAAGCCCTCATCGCCACCGCCGTCGGATTGTTCGTCGCTATTCCCGCCGTCGTGGCCTACAACTATTTCCAGCGCCGCGTGCGGGCCTCCGTTTCGCACATCGATTCGCTCTCGCACATGGTGCTGGCCAGCGTGCATGCGGTGGAACGCCAAGGCCCGGCCGCAATGTCCGGCACGGCCGCGACCGCCGCACCGGCGCACGCGCCGAGGCCCGAAAAGGTGTCGTAATGGCAGTCAACGTTTCCGGCGGCGACGAAGAAGGCCTGTTGACCGACATCAATGTCACGCCGTTGGTCGACGTGGTGCTGGTGCTTTTGATCGTGTTCATGATCACCGTGCCGGCCGTGATCGGCAACGCGCCGATCAAAGTGAATCTGCCGCAAACGCAAGCGGCCTTCGACATCACTGCCGAGCAACTGCCGCTCAATATCACGCTCAAGCGCGAAACCAACGGCGAGCTCGGGCTCTACTGGAACGAAACGAAAGCCACCGAAGCTGAATTCCGCCAGCGCCTGCGCGGCTACAAAAATCAGAAAGACCAGGAAGTCACGATCGCCGCCGACAAAGAGATCCCCTACAACGACGTGGTGCACGTGATGGACATGCTGGCCGACGTCGGCATCCACAAGATCTGGCTGCCCACGCATCACGTGAGCGGCAAATAGCGTTCGGCGTTCCGCCTTCCGAATTCCGCCTTCCGAATTCCGCCTTCTCTCGCCCCTACCGCCGCAGCGGCAACAACTGGCGCAGCCGGGCATCGCGCAACAGCAGCGCCAGCCACACCACGGCGCCAAAGATCACCGCGATGTACCATTGCGGCTCCCCGGCGCGCACGTGCGTGGCCACCGCGCCGCCAAGATAGCCAGTCAGCAGAATCGCCCCCAGCACCGCGGTCTGCGGGATCGCATAAAGGAAAGCACAAACGATCTCGACGATCACCACCGGCACGACGGCGCTCTCCGGATAGCCTTGCTCCTTGAAGCCTTCGGCGATCATTGATCGATTGGTGAATAGCATCACGATGGACATCACGCCCATGAGCAGCACGATGATTGCCGTAAGCACCCAGCCGATCCAAAACAGAACCTTCGGATTCGCGCCTGCCGAAGACGCCGCCGAATTATCGATTTGTGTCATATCATTTCTGCTTTCTGCATTCTGCCTTCTGCATTTCTTCCCAGCACACCCGGAGGGATTCGAACCCCCGACCCTCGGTTCCGAAGACCGATGCTCTATCCAGCTGAGCTACGGGTGCAAGTAGGGCAGGCTTTCGGTGCCCGACACATTACGATTATCCCCGCCCGCGGCAGGTTCGCAAGGCAACCAACAATGCCTTGCTTGGAACAACCGTGGAGGCCGAAGACCCTCGAATCTGCTATTTTCTTATTCCGTCGAACCGCACGCGCAGTTCGACTCACGCTTTCGACTGTGGCTGGCCAGCACGGAGAAAACCCCATGAGCGGAGTCGCGCGGCGACTGTCGTTCCTCGATCGATTCCTCACGCTCTGGATTTTCCTGGCGATGGCCGCCGGGTTGGCATTGGGCCGCTGGGTTCCGGGGGTCAAAGACGCCATCCAGAGTGTGTCGATCGGCACCACCAGCATTCCCATCGCCATCGGTTTGATTCTGATGATGTATCCGCCGCTGGCGAAAGTGCGGTACGAGGAATTGGGCGACGTGTTTCGCAACACCAAAGTGCTGGGGCTGTCGCTCGTGCAAAACTGGATCATCGGCCCCGTGCTGATGTTCGCGCTGGCGGTGCTGTTTCTGCACAACCATCCCGAGTACATGATTGGCCTGATCCTGATCGGCCTGGCGCGCTGCATTGCGATGGTGATCGTCTGGAACGAGCTGGCCAAGGGAGATACCGATTACGCCGCGGGCCTGGTCGCCTTCAACAGCATTTTCCAAGTACTGTTTTTTAGCCTGTACGCCTGGCTGTTCATCACCGTGCTGCCGCCGCTGTTGCACTTGCCGGGGGCGGAAGTGCACGTCACGATCGGCGAGATTGCTGGGAGCGTGTTCATCTACCTGGGCATCCCCTTCCTCGCCGGCCTGCTGACGCGCGCCGTCCTGCTGGCCGCCAAAGGCCGCGCGTGGTACGAGCACTCGTTCATCCCCAAGATCAGCCCGCTCACGCTGGTGGCGTTGCTGTTCACGATCGTGGTGATGTTCAGCATCCAGGGGGAAAAGATCATCAGCCAACCGCTGGACGTGGCGTTGATCGCAGCGCCCCTGATGATTTACTTCGTGGTGATGTTCCTGGTCAGTTTCTGGATGGGCCGCAAGCTCGGCGCCGATTATTCCAAAACCGCCACGATCGCCTTCACCGCCGCCAGCAACAATTTCGAGTTGGCAATCGCCGTCGCGGTGGCCGTGTTCGGCATCAACCACGGCGCCGCCTTCGCGGCAGTGGTGGGCCCACTGGTCGAAGTGCCGGTCTTAATCGGTCTGGTCAACGTGGCCCTGTACTTCCGCCGCCGCTATTTCCCCAACGCCCCCGACGACGACGCAGACTCCCCGCTATCGGCAGCAGAACAAAGTTGCCCTAGCGTGCTGAACTTGCACAAATGATGGCGCGCGGAGATGCCATTGTGCGAAAAAATCGCACTTGTGAAAAAATTTGGCGCTGCTGCTTGTTCGGCAGCCGGGCCTGGTAAAAAAATGCGACGGTGCGCTAACCGTCGCCGACAAGCTTGTGACGGGAACGGAGTCCACGCTCACGCTGCTTGCCTGCCCGGCTGCTTACTGAAGCAGCGAGCACCTGGGTTAGTGCCTGATGGTGACCGCCCCGAGTTGTGTTTCCGCCCACGCTAACCCCGTGGCACGGCAATCCCAGGCGGCGAAAGGCTTCCCGATGTCGGCGCGCCAGAGGCGGACGTCCTAGTCCGGCATACTACTTTGGCTGAGCTCGTTGGCCGCATCGTCTGAGATCATTCCTAGCAGAATCGCTGGCCCAATTTCTAGATGGCTAATTTGGGGCTTGACTGGCGAATTTTACCGCGGAGACACGGAGGCGCGGAGAGGGCATCTGTTCATGCGCGCGTCGCAAGCGACGGGGCTAAAAAAAGCATTTGCTAAACCGCAAGCGGGTGGGAGGCGCATTGCCCCGGGTCAATGACGCGGGGCTAAATGTGTTTCTTCCTGGCGTCTTTGCGCCTTTGCGCGAGAAATTGCAGCGCGTTGACTCGAGAGAAGCCCTTGCTTGCGCGGCGGACTCGAGAAGCCCTACCCCCGGGTTTCCAGCGGCTGGTATTCGCGCTTCAGCGCGCCGGTGTAAACTTGCCGCGGGCGGCAGATTTTTTTCGCCGGGTTGTGGTGCATTTCCATCCAATGCGCGATCCAGCCGGGCAGGCGGCCGATGGCGAACAGCACGGTGAACATGTTCACCGGGATGCCCATGGCGCGATAGATCACGCCGCTGTAGAAATCGACGTTGGGATACAGTTTGCGTTCGATGAAATATTCGTCGTGCAAGGCGGCCTGTTCCAATTCCTTGGCGATGTCGAAGATCGGATCGTTGATGTGATGCTTGGCCAAGAGCTTGTCGCAGGTGCGCTTGACGATCGCCGCGCGCGGGTCGTAATTTTTGTACACACGATGGCCGAAGCCCATCAGGCGGAAGTGCGAATCTTTTTGCTTGGCCAGCTCGATGTACTTTTTCACGTCGCCGCCGTCGGCGCGAATATGCTCCAGCATTTCGACGCTGGCCTGGTTGGCTCCGCCATGCAGTGGGCCCCACAGGGCGCAGATGCCGGCCGAGATCGACGCGAACAAGTTGGCGTCGCTGGAGCCGACCATGCGGACCGTGCTGGTGCTGCAGTTTTGCTCGTGGTCGGCATGCACGATCAACAGTAGATTGAGCGCCTCGACAAAGTCGGGATCGATCGGGTACGGCTCGCACGGCACCCCGAACATCATCTGCAGGAAATTGGAGCAGTAGTCCAAATCGTTCCGCGGATACATGAACGGCTGCCCGATCGATTTTTTGTAGCTGTAGGAAGCGATCGTGGGGAGCTTGGCCATCAGCCGGTGGACCGAAATTTCCACTTGCCGCGGATCGCGCGGGTCGAGCGAATCCTGATAGAATGTGGACAGCGCCCCGACCACGCTGGAGAGGATGGCCATGGGATGGGCGTCGCGCGGGAAGCCGTCGTAGAACGACTTCATTTCCTCGTGCAGCATGGTGTGCCGCCGCAGCGAGTTGCGGAAATACTCCAGTTGCTCGCGATTGGGCAGCTCGCCGTAGATCAGCAGGTAGCTGGTTTCGACGAAATCGCTGCGCTGGGCCAACTGCTCGATCGGATAGCCGCGATACCGCAAAACGCCCTGTTCGCCGTCGAGATACGTGATGCCGCTAACGACCGATCCGGTATTCCCGTAGCCGTCGTCCAGCGTAATCAGCCCCATTCCCGAGCGGAGCTTGGATATATCGACAGCCCTCTCTTGCTCCGTGCCAATCATCACGGGCAGGTCCAATTCGTTGCCGTTGTAGGAGAGTTTGGCAGAATCGCCCATCGGGCCGATGCCTTCCGTTGGAACGCGGTGGGGGAAATATCCACCTTAATTATACTCGACAATTGGAATCATACCGGGGTGTGCGGTCGGGCGGAAGGTGCTCGCCGGTGTCGCACCCAACTGCAAACCACCAAGGGCTTATCGCTTGTTCCGATTAAGCAGAAGATCGGAATACGACGCCGCCAAAACATCGCTCGGCGCAATGTCGAACTCGGCTTGCAGCGCCGCGACCTGGGCGCGTCCGGCCGCGTCGTCGATCGAGGGATCCAGCACGGCCTCGAATTCCAGAAACGTGTCCAGGCCGGACACTTCGTCGAGATGAATTCGCACGTTGCGGTGCAAAAAGATCTCGCGCCTTTTGGCGACGACCACCAGCACGCCTAGCGCCCCGGAAAGCGCCTGCTTCAGGCGCCGGATCGGGCACGTCGACCAGCAGATAGTCGCTGGCCTTGGCGGCGGGCTGGTCGGGGCGGGAATACCAGACAAGTTGTGCGGTGGAGCGCGTCGGAAGCGACGCGGCTAAAATGGGCGCTCCGGAATATTCGATCTCGCGCAATTTCAGCCGGCCGTGCGGGCAATGGAAGTACGTATCGACCTGCTGCTGGACGCCCAGATGCTCGGTGGCCAGGCGCTGGGCAATTTTCCGCGCCGCGGCCAAATCCGCCAACCGCGCCTTCAGTTCCACATTGCGCGCCAGTCCCATGCCGGGCGATTATGGCCGCCCGACGCGATGACGACAATGACTTTAACCGCCGAGACGCGGAGACGCGGAGCAGGCAAACGCAGAAAGCTGAAGGCAGAAGGCAGAAAGCAGAACAGGAGCATCTTATGGTTCCGATTGCGCCGTTTTATTTGCACTGTCGAATCCCCCCGGCTCGTTGTCGTACATGGTCGTGACCGGAGTCTTCTGCCGCAGCTCATCGAGATAGTGATTGATTTGCTTCTTGACGCTCTCGTCTTTCAAATGCTTCTTGATGTCGCCTTGCGCGTCGACAAACGAGGTACGGCCGGCGTCGGTGCGCTGGAGCACCCGGACGATGTGGAACCCGCGCTCGCTTTCGATGATTTGACTGAAGGTGCCCGGCGGCAGGGTGAACAAGGCATCGTCGAGCGTTTTAGAAACCAGGCTGCCCTTGGTGGTCCAATCGTGGGCGCCGCCGTCGGCGGCCGTGACGCCTTGAGAGCGGGCCTTGGCGACTTCGGCGAAGGGAGTTCCGCGCATCGCCAGATTTCCCATCTCCGCCACGGCCGAGTATGCCGCGTCCTTGCTGGGAGACCGATCGAAGCGGACCATCAATTCTTCCCAGCGCGCCTTGGCGGGGAATTCGTAGTCGGCCAGGTGCGTCTGGTAATAGGACAGCACGTCGGCATGCGGCACTTCTTCGTCGAGCTTCACTTGCTGCCGCAGCCATTCCTTGGCCACGGTGCGCTCGAAGAATTGCTTGCGCGAGCGATCCAACGAACTGCCGTGCTCGCGCAGCTTGGCGTCCAATTCCTGCCGCGTGCTCACGCCGTACGTTTTGAGCATCTCCGGCAGTTGATCCTTGTCAAAATATTCGTTGACCTTGGTTTCCATGGACGACAGGCCGGCGGCGGGAATGGTGTGCATGGCGTCGTTGAACACCAGCTTGGTTTCGATCAGTTGCTTGAGGATTTGCCGATTGGCCTGGTCGTAGAACTCGGCTTCCTGCTCTTTGGGAATTTTGACTTTGCGCTGCACGAGCATGTCGCCGGCCATGGCCTTCAAATCGCCCACGATCACCACTTCGCTGCCGATGCGGGCGGCGACTTGCGCGTCGGGATAGTCCTTCGGCGGCCCGGGCAGGATTTGCAGATTCCCGGCATTGGCCAGCGGGTCGGCTTGCGGGGCGGCGGGCGGCGCGGCCGGTTGCGCGACGGTTGGTGCGGCGGGCTGCGCCTCAAGCGGCGCGGCCGCGGCGGGACCGGCGATCGAGGCGGCCGGATATCCGGTGGTCGGATACGAAGGCGGCGCGACGGATGTCATTTGCGGATACGACGGCGGCGCGGCCGCAGATGTTTGCGCATAGTTCGCGGGAGCGACCGCTGATGGATTCGAAGCTGGATTGGTGGCGCCGGTGTTCGGCTGATTTAAAGATGGATCCCACACCCGGACGCCAGAGCGCGGCGCCGTGGTTGGAGGCGCGCCGGGGGCCGCAGCGGGAGAATTTGTCGGCCCGGTGGATGCGTCGACCGGCGTGCCGGGCCAGTTGACCGGGCGCGAAACGGGCATGGGCTGCGCAGGCGCTTGAAATTGCGTGTCGCTGGGAATGGCCGGCGAGTTGGCTCCCGGCAAGCTCTGCTGCGGATCGGCGCCTTGAGTGCGCACTCCCTGGAACGGATCGCCAGGCGCTTGCGCCGTGCGCCGGGCGCAGCGGAAGCACGGCAAGCGCCAATCCAAACGCAAAGACGATGCGAGCGCGGTACATGCAGGAGCCGCAGCGAGCTGAGAGAAGTAAATGACTAAATGTCTAAATGACGAAATGACTGAATGTCGCAAGCGATCGATCGCGCTCATTTAGACATTCAGGCATTTAGTCATTCAGTCATTCCGCCGGCGCGGTCCGGGCGGGGCGGGAGTGTACTGGCGAAATCAGCCGGCGTGCAAGACCGATTCGATGGTTGCTAGCAAATCGTCCGGATCGATCAGGTCCTTATCGAGCGGCAGGTAGGCGCTGCGATTTTCCACAATCCGCAATCGACCCCGATTGAGTCGATTCAATTCGTCGATCTTCGCCCGGCTAGTGAACGGCATCACGAGGTAGCCTTCCTCGCGGACGATCGATTCGATCTGCCAGCGCGCCGCGGCGATGCGCAGCCGGGCAAAGCGGACCATGCGCTGGGCCGGCGCCGGCAACGGACCGAAACGATCGAGCATTTCGGCCTGGAGATCGGCCAGTTCGTCGGGCTTGGTTACTCGCGTGAGGCGGCGATACAAGTCGATTTTCATGCGCATGTCGCTCACGTAGCTGCGCGGGATGAAGGCCTCGCCGGGCAGATCGATGCGCACGTCGATCGATTCCTTCGGCGGCAATTTTTGCACGCGCCGCACAGCCTGCTCCAACAGTTCGCAATACAATTCGTAGCCGATGGTGGCGATGTGGCCGCTTTGCTGCGTGCCGAGGATGTTGCCGGCGCCGCGGATTTCCAGATCGCGCATGGCGATGGCGAAGCCGGCCCCCATGTCGCTGAATTCCTCGATCGCGCGCAACCGCTTGGCGGAACTTGTGGACAAGTATTTGTTAGGATCGACCAGCAGATAACAGTAGGCCCGATGCTTGTAGCGGCCGACGCGGCCGCGCAGTTGGTGAAGGTCGGCCAGGCCGTAGCGGTCGGCCTCGTCGATGAAGATGGTGTTGGCGTTGGGGATATCCAGGCCGCTTTCGACGATGGTGGTGGCCAACAGGATGTCGAACTGGTGCGCTACGAAATCGAGCATGACCTGTTCCAGTTGATGCTCGGGCATTTGGCCGTGGGCGATGCGGATGCGCGCGTCGGGGACGATGTTTTGCAGCTTGTAGGCCAGGAGGTCGATGTCGTTGATGCGGTTATGGACGAAAAACAGTTGCCCATTGCGATTGAGCTCGCGCATGACGCCGTGGCGCACGAGCTCCTCGTCGAAGCGCGTGACGCGGGTTTCGACCGCCAGGCGATCTTCGGGAGGCGTTTCCAGATTGGAAATGTCGCGCAGGCCCAAGAGCGACATGTGCAGCGTGCGCGGAATCGGCGTGGCGGTCATGGTGAGCACGTCCACCGTGGTGCGCAGGGCTTTGAGCCGCTCTTTCACCTCCACGCCGAAGCGCTGCTCCTCGTCGATGATCAGGAGGCCCAGGTTGTGGAAGTTGACGTCGGCTTGGGCGAGGCGATGCGTGCCGATCACGATGTCAACGGAACCGTCGATGAGGCCGGCAATCGTTTCGCGTTGCTGCTTATCGGTCGCAAAGCGGCTGAGCACTTCAATGCGGAAGGGGAACTCGGCCATGCGCTCGGTGAACGTGCGGCGATGCTGTTCGGCCAGGATCGTGGTGGGCACCAGCACAGCGACTTGATGGCCGGCATCGACCGCTTTGAACGCGGAGCGAATGGCTAGCTCGGTTTTGCCGTAGCCGACGTCGCCGCACAGCAGGCGATCCATCGGGCGCGGCTGGCGCATGTCGTGCTTGATAGCGGCGATGGTGGTCAACTGATCGGGAGTTTCTTGATAAGGGAACGCGGCGTCGAATTCGCGCTGCCATTCGGAATCTTGGGGAAACTCGATGCCCGGGCGCAGACGGCGCATCGCTTGCACCTGGAGCATCTCGGCGGCCAGGTCGACGATCGAGCGCTCCGCAGCTTGCTTCTGTCGGCCCCACGACAGACCGCCGATGCGCGCAAGCGTCGGACGAGCTTTGCTGCCGCCGATATATTTTTGCACCAGGTCGATGTTCGATGCCGGCACATAGATCCGCGTGCCGCCGTGGAACTCGACCTCGAGATGTTCCTCGACGGCGCCTTGCTTTTCCAACAGTTTCATGCCGCGGTAGCGCCCGATGCCGTGTGAGAGGTGGACGACGTAATCTCCCTCGCGCAGCTCGAGGAAGCTGTCGATGACGCGCCCCAGGCGGCGGCGCGTGGGGCGGTGCAAATCCTGCCGATGAAATAGCTCGCCGCTGGACACCAGCACGATGCGTTCGCCGACCAGCCGGAAACCGGCTTGCAGGCGGCCGATGGGAAAGTGCAATCGCCCGCTGGAAGCGAGTTTGGTTGAGCCGAAGATTTCGCGCAGGCGTTCGACTTCGGCCTCGGTCGGGCAGATTAGATGCACGTCGAACCCCAGGCCGACGGTGTCTAATTCATCGCGCACCTTGGCGATGTCGCCGCTGAAGCGCTCCACGCTTTCGATGCGCAACTGGCATTCGGCCTCCATCGAGCCGCTGGCCACGGCAGAGGCCGTGATCGACGGGAACTGGTAGATGCTGGCGAGCGTTTCGTCCAAATCGTGCACGTCTTGCGGGCGATCCAAGCGCTGGCGGTAGTGGCGGGCTTCTTCCTGCATTTCGTGCGGCTCGGCCAGCAGGAACCAGCTTTGCGGGGGGAGGTAGGAGGAGAAGTGAGTGGTGAGTGCGGAATTTGGAGTGCGGAGTGCGGAGTTAGGGGCCGCGTCTGGATGGGGAATGGGGAGGGGAGAATTGGGAATGGCGGTGATGTCGATGGAATCCAGCGATTCCAGGCTGCGCTGGGTGCCGACTTCGAAGCGGCGGAGCGATTCGACGGTGTCGCCGAACAGTTCGATCCGCACGGGATGGAACCAATCGGGGGCAAACACGTCGATGATGCCGCCGCGCGGCGAGAATTCGCCGGGCAGCTCGACGGCGCTGGTGTTTTGAAACCCGTTTTCGGCCAGCCAGCGCAATAGCGCGGGCGGTTCGATTTCGTCGCCGACTTTCAAGCGGCGAGTTTGTTGAGTCAGCAATTCGCGCGGCGGCACTGGTTGCAGCAGGGCTTGAATGCTGGTGACGATGAGATTGGGAACACTGCTGGACAAGCCAGCAGTGGCACCCGAGGAAAGCAGTTTCAAGATGCGCAGGCGGTCGCCGTGGGCTTCGTCCTGGATGTCGCGCTCGCCGGGGGCGGTTTCCCAGGCGGGGAATTTCTCGGCAATGGCGGCGGCGAAGATCGCCAGGTCGTCGCAGAAATCGTCGACGTCGCCATCCTGCGGGCAGACGACCACGAGCGTGGCCGGCGCATGCGAAATCAGATTCGCCGCCACCAGCGCAGCTTGAGCCCCAGACTCCGCCCAGCGCCGCCCCATGACCAGCGGTCAGGCTGGCGACACAATCGGCGTATCCCTCTTGCGCATCCAAGCGCCCGGCAAGTTGTCGTAACGGGCTGTCCAAAATATGCTTGCAGGAAGCGAATCCGTTTGGCTTGCCAACGGATTCCCCTGCTGCAAGCGGGCGAACATATTTCAGGCGGCCGCTATCCGATGTGGCAATTCTAGGCCAGAACGGCCGATGGAGAATACGCGTCTTTTTCCCGCATTTGCACGCCGCGATTTCCGCGCGGCGGCGGATGCGGTGCGCCTAATTCGAAGGCGGCTCGATGGCGTGCAGCTTGATTTGGATCCGTGACGAGCGATCGAGATCGAAATCGAAGTTGTACAGACTGTATTCCCAGATGCCGTAGACGGGGTTGGGAAGGATGAACCATTTGAGGCCCCAGTTGTCGGCATAGCGCTGGGCCAATTCGCGGCGCACCGCGGGGGGTGATTGGGCGCCGTGGACGAAGTCGCCGAGCGATTCGCTGACAATCAGCAGGATGCGGTGGTTGCGGGCCACTTGTTCGCGCTTGTCGTCATCGCCCCAGTTGCCGTCGAGCAGCAGTTGATCTTTCTCGGGATCGTAAGGGAACCCGACGCGCTGGAGATTGCGCAGCGTGGCGTCGCGCAGGTCGTCGCCGCGTGGAGAAATATAGACGATCGAGCAGCCCAGTTCGCGCATGCTCGAGGAACTGCTTCGCGCCGGGCAGAGGCTTGCAGCGAGCCTCGTTGCACCAGCGCGACCAAGACTCATAATCGTACTGGGTATTCTCCAACACGAGCCGGGCTTCGTAGGGATTGTTGTCCCACACGGCATCGTCCAGGTTGACGATGATGGCCGGCGGAAGCTGGGTGTAATTGCCGGCTTTGAATTGTTCGAGCGAAGCGGTCCACATTTTGTCGCGCAGCGCCAGATCGAGCTTCGCCGTGGCCGAGTTAAACGCTTGCTTCGCACAGGCGTAGTATTCGCCCGAGGTGGCCATCCAGATGGTGGTGTTGAGGCGTTCGTGGGGATGATCGAGCTTGTTGGGGATGTCGATTCCGGGCTCCAGGGCCGCCAGTTCGTTTTTGGTGCGCTCCTGGCGATTGAAGCGTTGCTGGTCGTAGACGTTTTCCCAGTGGCCGTACATGGGATTGGGATTGATGAACCATTTCAGTCCCCAGTAGTCGGGGTAAGTGGCGGCGCGTTCAACGCGCACGGCGGGCTGGCCGGCGGTATCTTGCATGAATTCGCCGAGATAATCGCTGACGATCAGCAGGATGCGGTGCGTTTTAGCGAGCTCGTCGCGCTTGTGGTGATTGGGCCAGGCGCCGCCCATCATCAGTTTGTCGCGCGGGCCCCAGGGAAAGTTGGCGTGCTTGATGCTGCGGATGATGGGCTCGCGGAAATCGTCGCCGCAGGGGTTGAGGTACACAATGGCCACCCCTTTTTCGGAAGCGCGCTGCAGAAATTGCCGCGCCGGCCAACGGAGGATCGTGCGCGGCTTCGCGCCACTGGCGGTACAAGTTGCCTTGAAACTGGCCCGACTCGAACACGAAGCGCGATTGCACCGGCCAGATGCTCCAGACGCCTTCATCGAGGGTGACCATGATGGCGGGGGGAAGGTCTTCGTATTTGCCGGCGGCGAACTGTTCGGTGGAGGCGGTCCAGGTTTTGTCGCGCAAGGCCAGGTCGAGCGCTTCGGCGGCGAGATTGAACGTTTGGTGGCAGCAGGCGTCGTGTTCGGCGGACGTGACAACCCAGGCGATGGCGTCGAGCTCTTCGTGCGTTTCGGCGCCGCCGAATGTGTGAAGGGGCTGGGTGCTTTCGTCGCCGCGAACAAGATTCAGACACAGCGCCAGCCCCATTGCGGCGCAGCAGGTCACGCGCGTGAATTTCATGGCGGGCCCCTTGGATGCTATCACTGCATAGTGCGTCCCGGCGCTGCAATGCCGGTAGAGTTTACCCGACCGGCAGTGCTTCTAGTTGTACCAAGAAAAGTTGCGCAAGCTAGAGAAACCCTGCCCGGGTTAGCGAGAATTCTGCACTTTGCGCCTTTTCCGTTCCGAACAGTGGTAGTGCCGCCCATGTTCCGCCGTGGCGCGGACCTTATCTATTTCGTTCAAGAAATCACGCCAGTAGGCCAAGTGCGCCGGGCATTCGGTTGCCTTGGAAAACAAGAGGAGACATCCACGCCACGCGTGGAGTGTCGCGAAAGCATCGGTACGTCGCGGGCATTTCCCGCGCACTACCGTGCTGATTGCCGGACCAGGAGGAAAGTCGATGAAGACCCGATTCTGCAGGGCCGTTGGATTGGCATGTACTTGGGTGCTTGGCGCCGGTTGGTTAGCGACCGCCGTGGCGTACTCCCAGAACGACAATTGGCACGGGCCAGTGGAACAGGTATCGGCAGTGGAGGATTCCTCCGCGCAGGGCGCGGCGTTCGCCAGCGACTCCGACGAGTACAGCGGGACCGCCTTTGCCGTCGATCCGAGTTGGATCCGTCGCGAGCCGGGCGCCTTGCCGCAGGCGGGTTCGCAGCCGGGTCGCGTGCGCGCCATTGAAATTGCCGCGCAAAGGGACCGAAACGCCCCGCCTGTTCCGATGCCGGACGACGAGCCTGTCGCGCGGCCGGCCCCATCACCGAGAGCGGAGTCGTCGGACAATCATGGCAACAACAGCCATAGCAACGACGATGGGAGCACAAGTCAGTCGGGCGACAATCACTGCGACCAGTGCAATAAGAGCTGCGACCAGTGCGACAGTTGCTGCGATGATTGCTGCGACAAGTGTGGCCATCATCGCCACTGCCATGGCTTGTTTGACTGCTGCGATTGCTGCCCGCTGTATTGCTGCGACGAGGATCCGGGGCGGTTGTTCGACTGCTGCTGCATGCAGCAGAATGACGTCGCCTTGTACGGCTGGCTTGATGGCGGCATCATGGGCAATGGCTTGGCGCCGACGAGCCATTTCAACGGGCCGGTGACGTTTCCAGACCGAGACGACGGCCAGTTGAACCAATTCTACGGCGTGCTGGAACGGACGGCCGACTGCAACAATTGCGGCTGGTACGTCGGCGGCCGCGTGGACATGTATTGGGGCAGCGACTTCATTTACACCACCGCCGCCGGGCTGGACGGCCAGCCGAACGGCAATTCTCCGCGGTGGCAATCGACCGACAGCTTCCTGTACGGCTGGTCGATGCCGCAGTTGTACGCGGAGGTGGATTACAACGACGTGCAATTCAAGCTGGGCCACTTTTACTCGCCGATTGGCTATGAAGTAGCGCCGGCGGTCGGGAACTTTTTCTACACCCATTCGTACTCCCGGCAGTATGGCGAGCCGTTCACGCATACCGGCGTGTTGGCCAGCCAGCCGATGAATGAAAACTGGAAGTGGTACGCGGGGATCGACAACGGCTGGAATGCGTTCAACTGCAACAGCCGCGCGAACTTCTTGGGCGGCTTGAGCTACTGCGACGATTGCTGGGGCAGCCTGAGTTTCATGATCCAAACCGGCGGCGAAAGCGATCGTAATTTTCCCGGCATGGGTCCCTTTTCCAACCGCACCGTTTACAGCCTGGTGTGGCAGCGCGATTTCACCAGCCGGTTCCAGTACGTGCTGGAGCACAATCTTGGAGTTCAAGCCGATACGTTGGGATTCAACGCCAACGACCGCCGACGCGCCGACTGGTACGGCATCAGCCAGTACTTGTTCTACCGGATCAATTGCTGCTGGTCGTTGGGCTGGCGGTTTGAATGGTTCGACGATCCGCAAGGCTACGTGGTCACGGGCGTGCGCCCGGCAACCCCGACGAATTCTTCCGCTTTCCCGGCAGCTTCTATGAAACGTCGTTGGGCCTGAATTGGAAGCCGAACGCGAACATCGTGGTTCGTCCCGAGATTCGATACGATTGGTACACTGGTCCGGGCGGCAACGTTTTTCCTGGCGGTCCGACCGTTGGGCAACCGTTCAACGACAACTTGAACAAGACTCAGTTCTTGTTTGGTCTGGACGCGATCGTGCGGTTCTAAGGCCGACGTAGCGTAACGACTTATTACGCCAAGCCCACGGGTCGCAGCCCGTGGGCTTTTTTATTGCGCGATTCACCGCCTCAAAAGTGCGGCAGCAAATAAGATCGAGGTAAATTAATATAGAGAGACTGTGAAACGATCGACGCTGATTTTGTTGCTGGTATTGCTCGGCGCGGCGGCCGCGGCGGCGTGGTGGTGGTTCCATCATCCGCGCGGCGGCGGGCAGCAAGTCGTGCTGTTTGGAAACGTCGATCTGCGCGAAGTGGAATTGGCGTTCAACAACAACGAGCGGATTGCGTCGGTGGCAGTGGAGGAAGGGGATCACGTGAAACGCGGCCAGGTGGTGGCGCGGCTGGACACCAGCCGGCTGGAGCCGCAGGTGGCGCAGGCCGAGGCCCAGGCTTCGGCGCAACAGCATGTCGTCGAACGGCTGCACAACGGCAGCCGGCCGGAGGAGATCGCGCAGGCGCGGGCGAATGTCGAATCGGCCGCGGCCGACGCGGCCAATGCCAGGCGCCGCTACGATCGCTTCAAAGAATTGGCGGCGAAGGGGGCTGCCAGCAAGCAAGATGCCGACGATGCGAAGTCGAACTTGGATATTGCCGAAGCCAAGTTGGACGTCAATGAAAAGACGCGGGACCTGGCGGAGATTGGGCCGCGCAAGGAAGACATCCAGCAGGCCGAAGCGCAATTGCGCGCCTTCCGAGCACAGGTGGCGTTTCTAAAACAGCAGTTGGCCGACGCGGAATTGGTGGCGCCGACCGATGCGGTGGTGCGCACCCGGCTGATGGAGCCCGGCGAAATGGCGTCGCCGCAAAAGCCTGTGTATTCGCTGGCGGTGGTCGATCCGAAGTGGGTGCGGGCGTACGTGTCCGAGACCGATTTAGGAAAAGTCCATCCCGGCATGGCGGCGACGGTGGGCGTGGATAGTTTTCCGAATCGGCGATTCGACGGCTGGGTGGGATTTGTTTCGCCGATTGCGGAGTTCACACCCAAAGCCGTGCAGACGCAGGAGCTGCGCCCCAGCCTGGTGTACGAGGTGCGCGTGTTCGTGAAAGATCCGGCCGACGATCTGCGGCTGGGAATGCCGGCAACGGTTTACTTGCCGACGAATCAGGCCGCAGCAACCGCGTCGACATCCGCCGAGGCGCAGTGATGAGTTCCGCCGGCCACGCATCGGCATTGATCGGGCGGGGCATTGGCAAGCAATTTCGTCGCGGCGGCGAGGAAATCGTTCAGGCATTGGACGATGTTTCGCTGGAAGTGCGGCGCGGCGAGCTGACGGCGCTGGTGGGGCCCGACGGGGCGGGCAAAACGACGCTGCTGAGATTGACCGCCGGTTTGATGATTCCCGATGCCGGGGAAATTCAAGTGCTGGGCGTCAACGTCGCCGTCGATCCGCAGCAGATTCAAGAGCGCATCGGCTACATGCCGCAGCGATTCGGCTTGTACGAGGATTTGACGGTTCAGGAAAATCTGGATCTGTACGCCGATTTGCACGGCCTCACCAGGGCGCAGCGCGAGGATCGCTATCCGCGGCTGATGGAGATGACGGCGCTGGAGCCGTTTGTCGATCGCCTGGCCGGGCGACTTTCGGGCGGCATGAAGCAGAAGTTGGGGCTGGCCTGCACGCTGGTGCGCTCGCCGGAGCTGTTGCTCTTGGACGAGCCGACGGTGGGCGTCGATCCGATCTCGCGCCGCGAGCTGTGGAAGATCATCTTGGACCTGGTGCACGAGCAAGGTTTGACGGTGCTGTTGAGCACGTCGTATTTGGATGAAGCGGCGCGTTGCCATCATGCGATCGTGATGCACGAAGGCAAAGTGCTAGCGCAGGGTCCGCCGGCGGAAGTTACGGCGTTGGCGGCGGGGCGAACTTTCCTGGCTGAACCGCCGGAAGACGAGAAAGCGCGAGAGCTTCAAGCGCGATTGCTGGACGACGCGAACATTGTGGACGCCGTGCCGGAAGGGGGGCGCGTGCGCTTCGTGTGCTCGGCCCAGTCGATGTGCGCGCCTGAAGTTTTGGGGGGCGCCGAAGTGACGCAGACCGCGCCACGATTTGAAGATGGATTCATGGTGCTGTTGCGGCGCGTCGCCGCGCACCAAGCGGTGGGGGGCGTGATGACGCTCGATCGGCCCATCGAAACCGGCGAGGACGAGCCGGCTATTGAAGTGCATGAATTGGTGCGCCAATTCGGCTCCTTCACGGCGGTGGATCACATCAGCTTCGAGGTGCATCGCGGCGAGATCTTTGGGCTGTTGGGGCCCAATGGGGCGGGCAAGACCACCACGTTTCGCATGTTGTGCGGGCTCTTGGCGGCCACGTCGGGAACCTTGCAGGTGGCCGGGGTGGATGTGCGCGACGCGCGGGCCAGCGCGCGCGAGCGGATCGGATACGTGGCGCAGAAATTTTCGCTGTATGGGCAGCTTTCGGTGCGCGACAACCTGGAATTCTTTGCCAGTGCTTACGGCCTGCGGCGCGGCGCAAACGACTCCGCGTCCAGTGGGCGATGGAGCAATTCGAGCTGGGACGCCTGGCGAACTTGCCCAGCGGCCAGTTGCCCGGCGGTTACAAGCAGCGGCTGGCGATGGCGGCGGCGCTGTTGCACGAACCGGAAATACTGTTTTTGGATGAGCCGACCAGCGGGGCCGATCCGCTGGCGCGGCGCGAATTCTGGCGGCGCATCACGGCGCTGGCCGAACAGGGGGTGACCGTGATCGTGACCACGCACTTCATGGAAGAGGCGGAATATTGCGACCGCGTAGCGATCATGGATTCGGGTCGAGTGCTGGCGCAAGGCACTCCGGCCGAGGTACGCCACCACGCCGTAGCCAAGGAGGGACGCGAACCGACAATGGAGGACGCCTTCATCGCCATCGTCGACGAAGCGCGCCTGAGCGAGCAACAGGCCGCTCGAGGAGGCGCCGCATGAGCGCAGCCGGCCGATCGCCCGACTGTATGGCGGCGCGGGTGCAGCGCGTGGCGGCGCTGAGTGCGCAAAGAAGCGCACCAGGTGCTGCGCGATCCCAGCAGCGTGGGGATCGGCATCGTGCTGCCGGTGATTCTGATCTTGCTGTTCGGCTATGGGCTGTCGCTGGATGTGCTGAACGTGCCGATCGCCGTGGTGCTGGAGGATCCTTCGCCGGCGGCGCGGGAGATGGCCTCGGGATTTCAGTTATCGCCGTATTTTGCGGCGCAACTGATGACTTCGATGCCGCAAGCCCAGGAGTTGTTGTTGGATCAGAATGTCGACGGCATTGTGCGAATCCGCTCGAACTTTGCGCGAGACGTGAACCGCAGCGACGCCGAAGTGCAACTTGTCGTGCGCGGGACCGATGCGAATCATGCGCGGATCATTCAAGGTTATGCCCAAGGGGCAGTGGCCCAAGTGCTGGCGCGGCGCGGCGCGCAGGGATACGATGCGCCGTCGGGCCCGGTGTTCGTGCAGGATCGATTGTGGTTCAACGAATCGTACGAAAGCCGATGGTTCCTGGTGCCGGGATTGATCGTGCTGATCATGACGCTGATCGGCGCGCTGTTGACCGCGCTGGTGATGGCCCGCGAATGGGAGCGCGGAACGCTGGAGGCGCTGTTTGTCACTCCGGTGCGCGCCGGCGAGATTCTGCTGGGCAAGACGATTCCGTATTTCATCTTGGGGTTGATCGGGCTGGCGCTGTGCGTGCTGGCGGCGAAGTTTCTTTTTCACGTGCCGATTCGCGGCTCGTTGTGGCTGTTGACCGGCGTGTCGATGCTGTACCTGCTGGTGGCGCTGGGGATCGGTATGTTGATTTCGACGATCACGAAAAGCCAGTTTGTCGCCAGCCAGATGACGCTGTTGGTGACGTTCCTGCCGGCCTTGATGCTGTCGGGGTTTTTGTTCGATCTGCGGAGCATGCCGACGGCGATTCGGCTGATCACTTATTTGTTGCCGGCGCGCTATTTCGTGGCGCTGTTGCAGACGTTGTTTTTGGCGGGAAACGTGTGGGGCGTGATCGTGCCCAACACCTTGGTGCTGGCCGGGATGGCCGCCTTGATGATTTTCCTGACGCGCGGGGCGACCCGCAAACAGTTGGCCTGAGGCTACGGTCATGTTCGACGCGCTGCTAAGGATTTTGGCTTTGACCCGCAAGGAGCTGCTGGCGGTGCTGAAGGATCCGCGCGGTCGGTCGGTGCTGTTCATTCCGCCGATTTTTCAGTGCTTGGTGTTCGGCTATGCGGCCACGTACGACTTGAACGACGTGCCTTACGCCGTGCTGGACCAGGACCACAGCGCCGCTTCGCGGGAATTGTTGGCCGGGTTGGACGGCACGCGGGTGTTTCGCCGCGTGGCGGATTTGGATCGGGCGGACGATTTGAAAACATTCATCAACGATCGCCAGGCGCTGTTGGTAGTGCAGATCGATCAGCAATTCGAGCGCCGTTTGCTGGCGGGCATGCCGGCCGAAGTGCAGGTGATTGCCGACGGGCGCAATTCGAACACCGCCACGACGGCGCTAGGTTATGTGAACTCGGTGGTGGAACAGTTCAATGTCGATTGGCGTGGGACGCATGGCCGGTGGACGCCGCCGGCGCGGCTGATCGTGCGCTCGTGGTTCAATCCGAACTTGGAGACGCGGTGGTACATGATCCCGGCGCTGGTCGGCACGCTGACGATGCTGCAGACGCTGCTGCTGACGGCCATGTCGGTGGCGCGGGAAAGGGAGCAGGGCACGTTCGATCAATTGCTGGTCACGCCCTATCGGCCGGCGGAGATCATGGTCGGCAAGGCGCTGCCGTCGATGCTGGTCGGACTTGTGCAAGCGACGAACGTGCTATTGGTGGCGCAGCTTTGGTTTCAGATTCCGTTTGCGGGTTCGTTCGTCACGCTGTATCTCGGGCTGGGATTCTTTTTGCTGGCGGCGGTGGGCATTGGGCTGCTGTTGTCGTCGCTGGTGGTCACGATGCAGCAGGCGATGCTGTTCTCGTTCATGATCATGATGCCCTTTGCACTGTTGTCGGGGCTGACGACGCCGATCAGCAGCATGCCGCAGGCGCTGCAGTATTTCACGTTGATCAACCCGCTGCGGTACGCCATCGACATCGCGCACCTGGTTTATTTGGAGGGAGCGGGGCTGGATCGGCTGGTGCCCGACTTGTGGCCGCTGGCCGTGATCGGCATGGTCACGCTGCCGATTGCCGCCTGGATGTTCCGGCACCGGCTGACGTAGGCCCCGAGGCGATAAATTGCTTGGCTGAAAAATGCCGGCAATCACTCGCTGTAGTTGGGCAGCGCAAAATCATCCTGAAACGTGCGGCCAATCAGAAGTTTTGCCATGAACGGCAGGGAAGCTGCGTTTGTGGCCAGATCGCGCAGGAACAATCCCCAGGAGTTTTTGGGGGCGAAGAATCCGGCGAACTTCATGGCGGCCTGCTGCTTCTGCGCCAAAAACGGCTGCAGAATTTTCTCGTAGTTGCGAAAAGCCTGGGCGTGATCTCCGCCGGCGCGATGCAGTTCGCCCGCCAGCACGTAGGCCTCGGTCATGGCCAGGCCCGTTCCCTCGCCGGCGAGAAACGAGACGCAGGCGGCCGCGTCGCCGACCAGCGCCACGCGCCCGTTCGTCCAGCGGTCCATGCGAATCTGGCTGACGCGGTCGAAATAGATTTCTTCAGCTTCGTCCATGCGAGCGAGTATTTGCGGCACTTCCCACTGCATGTCGCCGAACACGTTTCTCAGGACGGCTCGCGCGGCCGGCGCGGCAGTGGGCTGCGAATCGAGAAGCTCGGCGCGGAAAATGAACAGGAACAGCGTGAGATCGTTCCGAAGCGCGACGCGCGCCACTTGCCGCTGCGGCACGGTATGGCTGACATAAACCAACTCGTCTCGCGGCTGATATCCCGGCAGCGAAAAGGCGGCGACGTAGTAGCCGAGATAACGTTCGAATTCGGATTCCGGGCCGAAGGCCAAGGTGCGCACCTGCGAATGCAAGCCGTCGGCGCCGACGACCAGGTCGAATTCCTGCTGCGATCCGTCGGAGGCTTGAATCGTAACGCCGCCGGCATGCTGCTGGATTCCCATGATGGAACAATTGAAATTGGATTGCACGTCATTGCAGGCGCGATAGATCGTGGCGGCCAGATCGCTGCGTGCGATGCTGAGATAGCGGTTGTTGATGAGCTTGCGAAAAATATCCACTTCCATGCCGGCAACCTTGGCGCCGCGCCGGTTGACCATACGCAGCGCTTGCATGATGCAGCCTTGCTCATAAAGGGCGGGCAGCAGGCCCATCTTCTCGGCGACGTCGTAGCCGACGCCCCAAAAGTCGATTACGTATCCTCCGGTACGGAGCTGGGGGGCTTTTTCAAAGAGGACCGGTTGATGGCCAAATCGCTTGAGCCACCAGGCCAGCGTGGGACCGGCGACGCCGATGCCGTTGATTGCGATTTTCAAGGAAGCACCTCGGGCGAAAGGGCCGCCGCTTTGCCGCCAGGTCGCCGGGCCCCGATCTCTTACGGGTAATCAATAAGGTACGCCACCTCGATTGGCAATGCGGCCTCTTGCAAACCGGCCAGCGCGGACGAGGAGAAGCCGCCTGAAAGGCGCTGAGCGGCATCTCGCGTGGCGGCGTCGTTCTGGTTAGAATCGACCCAATCTATAAATTGAGGTCCCGAACGTGGTGGAGCAACTGTGATGATGAGAAGCCGATTATTTTTCATTCTGGGGCTCGCTTACTTGTTGGCCGGCGCGGCGGCGGTTGGGGCGGAAACGCCGGAGCAGGTTGATCTGCTGATTCGCGGCGGGACGGTCGTGCCCATGGATGGCAAAGACTCGGTGCTGGAACATGGCGCGGTGGCGGTGCGCGGCGATAAGATTGTCGCCGTTGGGACCGATGCCGATTTGGGAGCTAAATATCAGGCGAAACGAACCATCGACGCCGCCGGCAAAGTGATCATGCCGGGGCTGATCAACACGCACACGCATGTGCCGATGGTGCTGATGCGCGGCATCGCCGACGATTTGCCCCTGATGGATTGGCTGTACAAAAACATCTTTCCGGCGGAAGCCAAGAACGTGAATGAAGACTACGTGCGCCTGGGCACCAAGCTAGGATGCCTGGAGATGATTCAAGGCGGCACGACCACGTTTGCCGACATGTATTACTTCGAGGATGCGGTCGCCGACGAGACCAGCAAAGCGGGAATGCGGGGCGTGCTGGGGGAGACGGTGATCGATTTTCCCGCGCCGGATAACAAGACCTGGCCCGACGCCATGGCCGCATGCGACGAGTACGTGCGGAAGTGGAAAAATCACGCGCTGATCACGCCGGCCATCGCGCCGCATGCGCCGTACACCGTTTCGGCCGATCATTTGAAAGAGGCGTACGCCTTGGCGCTGAAATACGACGTGCCGTTTCTGATTCACGTGGCGGAAACACAAAAGGAACTGCAGCAAATTGCCGAGCAGCACGAGGGACTCACCCCCGTGGCGTATCTGGACAAGCTGGGCGTGCTCGACAAACGCGTTTTGGCGGCGCATTTGATTTACGTAAACGACGACGACATCGACATCCTGGCCAAGCGCGGCGTCGGGGGAGGGCATTGTCCGCAATCGAACATGAAGCTGGCCGAGGCGGCTTCCCCCGTGCCCAAGATGCTGCAAAGCGGCGTCCACCTGGGGTTAGGAACCGACGGCGCCTGCTCGAATAACGACCTGAACATGTGGGAAGAGATGGACACGGCGGCGAAATGGCACAAATCGGTGTCGCACGATCCCACCACGATGCCGGCGCAGAACGTTCTGGAAATGGCCACGATCGGCGGGGCGCGAGCCATCGGGATGGACAAAGAAATCGGCTCGCTGGAGCCGGGCAAACGGGCCGACATTATTTTGGTGCGGATGGATTCGCCGCATCAGACGCCGATGTACAACGTGCTTTCGCACCTGGTGTACGCCACGAAGGCCAACGACGTCGACACGGTGATCATCAACGGCAAACCGGTGATGGAAGGGCGCAAAGTGCTGACGATCGACGAGCCGGCAGTGCTGGCCAAAGCGCGCGAGCTTGGAGAGCGGGTTCGCAAGAGCTTGGGGCGGTGATTAGTTCACGGATGGATCATCCCTCGCCGTGCGACGCAACTCAAGATAGAATCCAAACGCACTGCGAGAGTGGCGGAATTGGCAGACGCGCTGGACTTAGGATCCAGTCCCGCAAGGGGTGTGGGTTCAAATCCCTCCTCTCGCATTTTTGCAAATCGCGGAAGGAATTCACCACCGAGACACGGAGGCGCGGAGAGAACCACGAAACCGCGAAGGGGCGAAGAACGACGCGAGCTATTTGATTTCCAGCACCCATTGGGCGGCGCGCTGGATCAGCTCCGTGTGGTTGTGGAGGCCCAGCTTTTCCTTGATGCGGGCGCGGTAGGTTTCCACGGTTTTCGGGCTGACGTGCATCTTGCCGGCGATCAGCTCGGTGGTCAGGCCGTAGCCGATCATTTCGAACGCTTCCAGCTCGCGATCGGAAAGGGTTTCGATGGGGGAGCGGGGAGCGGCGGCCCCGCCGGCGACGCGCTGCATCAGGTTGTCGGCCAACTCGCCGCTGACGTAGAGTTTTCCGGCCAGCACGGCGCGGATGGCGTCGAGAATTTGGCGCGTGCGCGCCCCTTGTGCAGGTAGCCGTGCGCGCCGGCTTGCAGGGCGCGCTCGGCGTAGAGGTTTTCCGGATACATCGACCAGACGAGGACACGCAGCGCGGATTGGCGCTCGGCGATGCGGCGGATCAGATCCAGGCCGTTGCCGTTTTTCAGCGAGATGTCGACGATGGCGACGTCGGGCTGGGCGGAATCGACCAGGGCCAAGGCGCCCGGCACGTCTTCGGCCTCACCACACACGGACAGATCGGGCTGGGTAGCGATCTGCATCGCCAGTCCCTCGCGGACGATCGGATGGTCGTCCACGATCAGAATCTTGGCCATTGCCGGAAGTGTCATGGGATCGGATATCTGGATTTGCGTTGTCATTTTTAGCACCTAATGAACAGGTTACAATCGTACCTCCGCCTTCCGCCGGCCCCACGTGCAAGGCCCCGCCGATTTGCTCGGCCCGATATTCCATGATCCGCAGCCCCATTCCGGCCGATTGCGCCGCCTGACGGCCGATGCCCACGCCGTCGTCGGCGATGCTTAGGTTCAGGCCATCGTCGGCCGACAGCAGCGAAACGCGAATGTGTTGCGGCCGGCCGTGACGCAGCGCATTACTGACGGCTTCCTGAGCGATGCGGAACAGTTCCTTGGCGCGCGTGTGGTCGGCCACTTCACAGCGCTCGGGGCAGTCGAACGTGACTGCGACGCCGGTTTGCTTGCTGACCGTGTCGGTAAGGTCGTCCAGGGCCGCCCACAGGCCTTTGGCCTCGACTTGCACGGGCACCAGACCGCGCGAAAGGATGCGAATTTGTTGATGCACCCGATCGATGCCTTCCACCAGTCGCGGGGCGATTTGATTTTTCGGGGCGACGGATTCCAGCCCTTGCTCCAGGGCGTTGGCCATCAAGCCCAGGCCGGTGAGTTCCTGGCCGACGCTGTCGTGCAGCTCCTGGCCGATGCGCCATTGTTCTCGTTCGGCGATTTCGAGCACTTCGCGCTCGAGCTTTTTGCGATGCGTGATGTCGAAGGCCACGCCGACGTAGCGCACGCCTTCGCCCGACTCGCTGTCGAGGAAGCGACCGAAGGCGGCCAACCAGGCGAGCTGGCCATTGTCGGCGCGCAGGATGCGATATTCGCTGCGCAACAGCGACCGCTCCTGGCGGGCCACTTCGCGGTTTTTGAGCACGTAGGCCCGGTCGTCGGGATGGACGCAGCGTTCCCACATGTCGAGGGTGGCTTCGCGGTTGGGGGTGGGGGGATAGCCGAACATGCGGAACATCGTGTCGGACCAAATGCCGGTGCCGTCTTGGAGGTTGATATCCCAGGTGCCCATGTCGGGCGCCTTCCACGGCCAGGCGCATGCGTTCTTCGCTTTTGGCGAGCGCTTGCTTGGCCAGGTCGTGGTCGGTGGTTTCGCGAAGGAGGCCGTCGATGGCAGTGTTCAATTGGAGCGAGCGGCGGGTGATCATCACGCCGGCGAAGGCGGTCATTCCCAGCGCCAACAGATCCATCCCGCGGTTCCAGATATCCGCCCAAGGAGGGATTCCCAATGGCGACACAAAGAAACCGAGCACCACCAGCCCCGAGCAGGCGACGGCAGCGAAGATAATTTGCCGCGTGTTGTTGTAGACGACCGGGGCCAAAATGACGGGCAGATAAAAGACCCAAACATCGACTTCCGGCGGTGTAAACAAATCGACACAGAAGACCGCGGCGGCGAACAGCGCGACGGCTGCTAGCATCAAATACTGCCGACGATTTTCGCTTGTCACGTGCATGGCGAGAAGCTTATCCGAGCGGATGAAGATGGCGGAGAGGAATTTCCGCTGTCACCCCACAGTTGTTGATTTTAACCTAGGCGCGGCAGTGGTCAGGAGAAAAGACAGGAATTCCCCGACAAAGCCGGCGGTGCCGTTCCCGATAAAATGTGTGGGTGCATCCCGATGGCGACGAACTGCCGCAACTTCCATAATGCGAGGCAGCTTTTCGTCGCCGGATCATCCGACCCACAGTGAGTGACCGGCATTCAATAGGAAATCCATTATAAACACGGAGGAGTGAATTATGCTCGTGCTCAAACGCAAACTCGGCGAAAAAATCATGATTTGCAACGATATCGTCGTCACAGTCATCGGCGTTCATGGAGGCCGGGTCAAACTTGGCTTCGACTGCCCCGGGCACATTCCTGTGCACCGCGAAGAAGTGCACCAGCGGATTTGCGCGGAGCGGGCACATGCAATGTCGCGCCTCGAGCGAAATGAATCGCCGTTTCTGCCCGAGTTTGCCTGAAGCGCGAATGGAAGTTGCACGCGGCGATTTGCGCACCACTCAATTAAAAAAAAGCCCAGGGGCTGGTGCCCCCGGGCTTTGGCGGTTTAGGGTGCTACCCCCGGGCCGAGCCCGGGGCTAATCGGACGATTACGACTTCGCCTGATCCAGGCTGACGGTGACTGTTTTCCATTCGGTGTAGGCGTCCAGTCCGCGTTCGCCCAGCTCGCGGCCGATGCCGCTTTGCTTGAAGCCGCCGAACGGGGCGGCGGCGTCGAACACGTCGTAGCAATTCACCCACACCGTGCCCGCCTTGATCTTCGAAGCCACGTAGTGGGCCTTGGCGATGTCGCGGGTCCACACGGCGGCGGCCAGGCCGTAGCAGGTTTTGTTGGCGCGTTCGATGATGTCGTCGAGGTTTTTGAAGCGCAGGATCGCCATCACCGGGCCGAAGATTTCTTCCTGGGCGATCGTCATGTCGTCTTTCACTTCGGTGAACAACGTGGGCTCGACATAGTAGCCCTTCTGACCCCAGCGGCCGCCGCCGGTCACGCACTGGGCCCCCTGCTTCTTGCCGACTTCGATGTAGCCCAGCACTTTGTCGAGCTGGGTTTTATCGACTTGCGGGCCTTGCTCGGTCGCCGGATCCAACGGATCGCCGAGCTTGCGCGACTTGTTCAGCGACACGATCTTGTCGACGAACTTGTCGTGCACTTTGTCTTCGACGTACAACCGGCTGCCGGCGCAGCAGCACTGGCCCTGGTTGAAATACAGACCGAAGTGGCTTCCGGCCGCGGCGGCATCGAGATCGCTGTCGGCAAACACGATGTTGGGGCTCTTGCCCCCCAGCTCCAACGAAACGCGCTTCATCGAAGGAGCGGCTTCGCGGGCGATCAGGTGGCCGATTTCGGTGCTTCCGGTGAAAGCGATCTTATCGACCTCGGGATGTTCCACCAGCGGAGCGCCGGCCGTGGGGCCGTAGCCGGGGATGACGTTGATCACGCCGTCGGGAATGCCGGCCTCTTGCGCGAGCTTGGCCATCCGCAGGCAGGTGAGCGGGGTTTGCTCGGCGGGCTTCATCACAATCGTGCAGCCGGCCGCTAAGGCCGGGCCCCATTTCCAGGCGACCATCAGCATCGGGAAATTCCAGGGGATGATCTGCCCGACCACGCCGACTGGTTCGCGGCGCAGGTAGCAGAAATAATTGCCGCGGATCGGCACCACTTGGCCGTGAATCTTGTCGGCCCAGCCCGCGTAGTAGCGCATGCAATCGATCGTCAGCGGCAGGTCGGCGGCGCGGCTGTCGCGGATGGGCTTGCCGTTGTCGAGCGATTCCAGCGCGGCCAAATCTTCCAGTTCTTCCTGCAGCAGATCGGCGAAGCGATGGATCAGCTTGCCGCGATCGCGGGCATCCATTTTGCCCCAGGGGCCTTTGTCGAGAGCCTGGCGCGCGGCTTTGACGGCGGAGTCGATATCCTCTTTTCCACCTTCGGCCACCTTGGCGATGACTTCCTCGGTGGCCGGATTGATGGTGTCGAAGGTCTTGCCGCTTTTGGCCGGTTGCCATTTGCCGCCGATGAAGCATTGCGTTTCACGCACCTGCGGCTTGCGAGTTTTTTGTTCGACTGCGGTTGCCATGAGAAACCTCCGGTATGCGATCTGTGGTGGCTGTCGTCGCTTGAAGATAGCGGGCAACCGAGAACTTTGCCCGCAATCCTGGTAATCTACCGACTTGGGCGAGCTATTGCAATTATTGCCGTCGCGCGGCCGTTGCCAAGTATCCACGCGAAACGCCAAACCAGCCGAGTTCAAGCATGCACTGGGATGTGGTCGTAGTCGGCGCCGGGGCGGCGGGGCTGGTGGCGGCCGAGCGGGCGGCGACGCGCGGGCGAAAGACACTGCTCGTGGAAAAGAACCCGCGGCCGGGGGTGAAAATTTTGATGTCCGGCGGCACGCGCTGCAATCTGACGCAGGCCACCGATAGCCGCGGCATTGTGGCAGCATATGGACCGCCGGGGCGGTTCTTGCACTCGGCGTTGGCGGCATTGGGGCCGCAAAATTTGGTGGCGCTGGTCGAGGCGGAAGGCGTGCCGACCAAAATCGAACCCACGGGCAAGATTTTTCCCGTGAGCAATGATGCCCACGACGTGTTGCGGGCGTTTGTCGCAAGGCTGGAGCGCAGCGCGTGCGAAGTGGCGCTGGAGGAGCCGCTGGTGGAACTCAATCGCGCCGATCAAGGGTTTCGTCTTGTAACGCCGCGGCGAACGATCGAGGCTGCTAAAGTCGTGATCACTAGCGGCGGTCAATCGTATCCCGGCAGCGGAACCACCGGCGATGGATATCGCTGGGCCACCGCGCTGGGGCATTCGCTGGTGCCGCCGCGGCCGGCGCTGGTGCCCATTACCACTTCCGCCGAGTGGGTGCGATCATTGTCGGGGATCACAGTGCTGGACGTCGCGCTGCGATTGATGGAGCCGGGCGATAAGCCAAAAGTTTTGGACACGCGCCGCGGGTCAATGTTATTTACGCACTTTGGATTGTCGGGGCCGGTGGTGTTGGACATCAGCCGGCACGTGAGCGGTCATCCGCGGCCGCAATCGCTGTGGCTGGAGTGCGATTTTTTGCCGGACGTGAAATCAGCGGCCCTCGAAGAGCAGGTGCGATTGCAAGCAAATGTCGAAGGGAAGAAGCAGGTGGCGGCGCTGGTGCCGGAGATTTTGCCGCGACGATTGGCTGACGTTTTGGTGCGCGAGGCCGGGTTGGCCGCGGATCAGAAGGCCGGTGAGTTGAGCAAAGCGGGGCGAGGGGCGCTGATTGGCGCGATCAAGCAGTTGTCGATTCCCGTCACCGGCACGCGCGGGTTCGGCAAAGCGGAAGTCACCGCCGGCGGCATTCCGCTATCGGAAGTCGATTCCAGCACCATGGAAAGCAAAAAGGTGAATGGCCTGTACCTCGCCGGCGAAGTGCTCGATCTCGACGGCCCCATCGGCGGCTACAACTTTCAGGCCGCGTTCAGCACGGGATGGCTGGCAGGAATGACTGTGTGACGTGCACGCCGCGCCGGTTACTTGGTGACGTTCGACGCCGGCGGAGAGGCCAATGGCGGTGGTGCCCCCGGCGATTTAGCCATGAACCTCCGAACCGGTATTTCATAGTTAGCTAACCACCGTTGTGGTTGGCCATCGAACCGATCGGTGAGGATCCGAATCTGGGCGCGGTCGAGAAACTGCTTGCGGATCTGCACTTGCCCCACGCGCCGGCCATCTTGGGTCGGTTGCAACTTGATGGGCGCTTTCACGTCATACCCGTGGCCACCCTGGCTGTCGGTGTCCCTGCTTAATGCAATCAGCTCGACGGAATAGAAGGGCTTCAGTCGTCCTTCGTCAGCAACGGTAAGCACCACCGTCGCGGTGTCGCCGCCGGCGTCGACTACCTGCACATCGTACTTCAATCCCCACTCATCTTTCGAAGGTCCAAGCAGGTTATAGATCGCCCAACTGCGGGAAGAAGTAAGTAGAACTGTTGCAACAACCAATATCGCCGTCGCCCAGCGTGAGAATCGACTGCTCATTGCGCGTTTACCCTTTTTGCTTCGGGAGCCCAGCAGCCGATCCGAACGTCGGTCCCTCGGCCTGTGCCCATCCGGCGGACCATTCAACCCGTGCGCCTCAATTCGGGCAATATCAATTTGCGAGCCGACATCCTGCTATCGCCGCCCAGTCCCATTCCGGCGCGGGTGCCACCAATGGTCGGGAGCAAGGAAGCAAATCAGCACGCTGGTTCGGCCGATCGCCAATCACTTCCAAGCGATTATCACAATCGGAAGTCCAAAGCGATCCGGCCAGCAATCCGGCCCTGGCGCATGCGGTCGAGGACGCTGTTGATGTTTTCTAGTTTCTCCGTCGCGACGGCGGCCTTTACTTTGCCCTCCCCGGCAAAGCGCAGAGCCTCTCGGAGGTCCAGCCGAGTGCCGACGATCGAGCCACGCAGCGTCGTCCGATCCAGGACCATGTCGAAGATCGACAAGGGAAACGAACCGGGGGGCAGGCCGGTCAGAGCGACTGTCCCGCCGCGGCGGACCATTCCCATCGCTTGTTGGAACGCACTCAGCACCGGCGCCGTCACCAGCACCCCATGTCCGCCGCCGATCTCTTTTTGGATGTAAGCGACTGGATCGATCTGGCTGGCGTTGGCCACAACTTCTGCCCCAACTTTCGCGCCAGTTCCAGGTGCATTTCGTCCACGTCCACCGCGGCGACGTGAAGTCCCATGGCGACTGCGTATTGCACCGCCATGTGCCCCAGCCCGCCCACGCCGGAAATGACCACCCACTGACCGGGCTTGGCCTCGGTTTCCTTGAGGCCCTTGTAGACCGTTACCCCCGCGCACAGCACGGGTGCAATCTCGGCGAAATCGATCGTATCCGGAAGACGTGCGACGAAGTTAGGATCAGCGATCACGTACTCCGCGAAAGCGCCGTTGACCGAATAACCGGTGTTCTGTTGCTCTTTGCAGAGCGTTTCCCAACCGGACACGCAGTAATCACAGTGTCCACAGGCCGAGTGGAGCCACGGCACGCCAACGCGGTCCCCCTCCTTGAAAGTGGTCACCTCGGAACCGAGAGCAATCACTACGCCGGCCCCTTCGTGACCGGGAATGAATGGGAGTCTTGGTTTGACCGGCCAATCGCCGCTGATCGCGTGCAAGTCCGTATGACACACGCCGCAGGCCTCGACCTTGATCAGGATCTGGCGAGGCTGTGGCTTTGGAATCGGCACTTCCTCAATCATCAGCGGCTTGCCGAATTCGTGGCAAACGGCTGCTTTCATCATGTCGGCCATGATATTCGTCCCTGCGGGAACTCGCCGCAATTCTGTCCGTCGGTGCGCGGGAGAAGGCGATCAGCGGAAATGGCGAAAGCCGTTCCCTTATTAATAATATGCCCGACAGGATTTGAACCTGTAACCTTCGGCTCCGGAGGCCGACGCTCTATCCAGTTGAGCTACGGGCACGAGTGGCTTGACGATGTGCGTGTGCGAAAGCGGTGCAGCCGCGCGACATAAAACGGATGGCAACGAATTCCAACGTATGACCGTTAGCCTGGTTGACGGCCGACCAGCGGTTCGCAAGTGAGAATACCAAAGACGTTGCGACGAGCCAAGCAGCCGCATGCACCCCACGGCAATTCAATGCCAGGATCTTGCCCATGGGGTTTTGAAACGGTCGTGCTCCCTTTACAATACGCGGTCGCAAATTGGTTGCCCAACGGTGGAATGGATTACCGGGCGAGAGGCAGTATTTCCTTAGCGTGCAAGTTTGCCCACATTTCCAAGCAGCGTCCGACGATGACGTCTTGGCCCTTGCGGGCAATTCTGGTGTTCACGTACGATTTTCTTTCAGGAACGAGGCAGGGGCGCAATTCAAGCGAATGGCAGCATTCGCGGAGGAACAGAGATCATGTGGCTAGTGCGATCCCATGCAACGACTCGTCGGACCAGTGGCCGGCATCGTCAACCTTGCATTGAACTATTGGAGCCGCGACTCGCGCTGACTTGGGCCGGCGTGCCGCCGGCTTCCATCACCCCGCCCAGCGCCGCGCTGGCCGTGAGCCTGAACTCGCAAAACGATGCCACGGGGTCGGCTTCGATCGCCACGACCGAGGTCGATTACTATTCGTTCGGGGCGACAGTCAGCGGGGCGTACGTCATTTCCGCCACGACGCCTACAAGTTCCGTCGACACGGTGCTGGGCGTTTTCTCGGCAAGCGGGCAACGGCTGACCTACAACGACGACATTTCTTCCACGAACCGGGACAGCCGGGTCACTACGAATCTTGTGGCCGGGACGCGGTATTACATCGGCATTACGAATTACACGTCCTCGTCGCGCGGTGCATACACGTGGACGATCGACGGTCCGGCTACGGCGCTGGCCGACGACTCCTACGAAAACAACGACAGCCAGGCGACGGCGGCGAATTTGGGCACGTTGACCGCCACGACCACCCTGTCGCAATTGGTGATGGCCGACAGCCAGGATTGGTTCAGGTTCACGACGGTTGCCGCCGGCACCAGCGCCAACTCGGTTTCCATCAGCTTCCAAAACTCGGCGGGCAATTTGCAACTGGCACTTTACAATTCGTCCGGGACGCTGGTGGGTTCGTCGCTAGGGACCGGAAACAGCGAAACGATTTCGCTGAATGGACTTGCCGCCGGGACCTACAGCGTGCTGGTGTATGGCAACGGCGGCGCGCTAAATCCGAGCTATAGCCTTTCGATCAATCCGCCGCCTGCCGGGACCACCACCACGCCGGTAACCGCGTTTCCCAATGTTCCGTATTACGGCGGCAGCAACGAGTGGAATCTCAACGCGATCAATGCGCCGGAAGCCTGGCGCAAGGATACACCGGCGCCGGGGTGGTGGTGGCGGTTGTCGATACCGGCGTCGACCTGGATCACGCCGAACTGATGAGCCAGATTTGGGTCAACCCCGGTGAGATTCCCGGCAACGGCATCGATGACGATCACAATGGGTTCGTCGACGACGTGCGCGGCTGGGATTTTGTCGGCAATGACAACAATCCCGACGACGCCAATGGCCACGGAACGCACGTGGCCGGCACCATTGCGGCCGCCGCCAACGGCGTCGGTTCCACCGGCGTGGCCCCGGGCGCGACGATCATGCCCGTGCGCGTGCTCGACAGCAACGGATCGGGCACGGCGGCAGCCGTGGCCAACGGAATCCGTTACGCCGCGCAAAACGGCGCGGACATCATCAACCTGAGCCTGGGCGGATCGTTGAGCACGGTGATCCAGTCGGCGATTTCGTTCGCGCAGTCGCTCGATGTACTGGTGGTGGTGGCCGCCGGCAACGAGTATGCATCGGTTCCGTCCTATCCTGCGCGGTTCAGTTCGTCGATGACCAATGTGATTTCGGTGGGCGCGCATAATTCGTCGAACGTGTTGGCCAGTTTCAGCAATGACGTGGGCACAAGCGGCGCGGTGCAGGTGGACGCTCCTGGGGTGAATGTGTACAGCACGTACTTCAACGGACAATACGCGACGTTGAGCGGGACCAGCATGGCGACGCCGCACGTGTCCGGTTTGGCGGCGCTGGCGCTTTCGGCGAACCACGCGCTGAGCGCCAGCCAACTGCGAACGCTGATCGTCAACGGGGCGGATCGAACGATCAGCGGATCGGATTCTCGGGGGGGCATTAATGCCGCATTGACCGTTGCCCTGGCCGCGGCGGGGCAGACATCGACGAGCGCCACGGCGGCGACGTTGACTCAAGGCGTCTTGTCGTCGCAGACGATCGGTATCCGACGATTGGGAATTTTGGCTGTGGCATCCGGAAGCCACGCGCCGGCGATGGTCGGGAATGGATCGTCGATTGAGGCGGCGCCGTTGCCGGCCTCAAACCGATCCGCCAGCGCATCCACTTACGCTGCGGAAATGGCAACTACGGTGGACCGCGCCGATGCGTGCGTGGCGGAATCTGAGCCGAGCGAATTCAACGTCCGCTGGAGTGGGACGGACGCCGACGATGCGTCGGCTCAAGTTCTGGGCGAGACGTTTGCCCGAGAAGATGCTTGGACCTGGGAAGCTTGTCGCGATTTGGAGGCGGCGGGAGTGATCTAATCCTGCCAGCCGAGACGCAAACGACTGAATTGAGACGATCGCCTCCGGGCGACGGCCGCGAAGGCAAAATCGCTCAAGTCGCGATGATTGAAAATGGGCGGTACAAGACTCGAACTTGTGACCCCCAGCTTGTCGAGCTGGTGCTCTAACCAACTGAGCTAACCGCCCTAGACTCGTATTGTGTTCGGGCGACGGAACTTACGCAATCCCGTCGGAAAAAAGTGCAGTAAATCGTGCAGAGTTGCGCGTCGCATTGCCGAACCTAATTACGAAAGGGAACCGCGACTATGAAAATGCCGAAACCGTTTTTTCGGACACAGACAAAAAGTTGGTACGTGCAGATCAACGGCAAGCAGCACAACCTTGGCGCTGACAAAGAAATCGCGATGCAGGAGTATGGACGGCTTATTGCGGGTCGTCAACCCGTTACGGATCGCACGACGGTCGTCACTCTGCTGTTCCAATTTTTGACGTGGTGCAAGGAACACCGCGCCGCTTCGACCCACGAGCAATACGCCTTCTATATCCACCGTTTCGCGAAATTTATCGGCGACTCGCTGCTGATTGAAAAGCTGACGCCCGATCATGTGACAACGTGGATCGACAAAGAGTTCGCCGAGCATGACGAGAACACTAAGCGCAACGCAATCCGCAATGTGCAGCGAGCTTTTAACTGGGCTGTCAAGAACCGCAAGCTCAAGGCATCGCCAATCACCGGCGTCGAGAAACCGGCGTATACGCCTCGCGACAAGATAATCGAACCAGAACAGTGGCGGCAACTCGTAGCCCTGCTGAACGCCGGTAGCGACTCCGGGCGATGCTTCTTGGATATCTTGACTGTCATGCGGCAAACCGGCTGCCGTCCGATTGAAGCTCGCACGGTTGAGGCGAAGGATTTGGACCGCCAGAATCATTGCTTTGTCTTTGAACGGGGCAAGAGCAAAGGGCATGGGAAAGGCAAAAAGCAGAAGGCCGAACGTCGCATCGTCCCTCTGACAGCCGAAGTATTCGGCCTATGCGAGAAACAGGCCCTCAAATATCCGACCGGACCGCTATTCCGCAACGTCAAGGGAACGCCGTGGACAAGCCACGCGATCCATCGCCGATGTAAACGCCTCAACGACCAGCTTAGTTTCTCTATCAACGTCTACGCGATCCGTCATACATGGGCGACCGAAGCGATGGAGCGCGGCGTAGATGTAATTACGATCGCGAAGATCATGGGGCACAAAAATCTAAATATGCTGCTCGAAGTCTACTCGCATGTCGAGAAGAAAAAGCCGTACTTGCGCCAGGCGATGGAACAAGCAATCGGCCTTACGCCTACGCCCGAAGCAACTCTGCCAATGAAACATTCGGCGTAGCTACCGGAACAATTCGTTCCTTTGCGTAGGCCAGAAGGTCGCCTAAGCGAATACGGATCGTGCCGCGTCCCTTACCGATCCGCTTGTGAGGGAGTTTTTTGGCGGCTATCGCGTCGTAGATCGCGCCAGGCGACACGTTGATTCGTTTCGCCGCTTGCGCGACGGTTAGCTCCGCGTCGAGGCCGAATTGTTCCTGTGGCTTTTCGTCGCAGGCATCCAGCAATCTACCGAATAGCGAAATCGCTTCGCTATGGCCGAAAGCGATGTGTAGATTCGCCGGCAATTCAGGCTCGATACGGAATCGGAATGCCAGCCGTAGCGACTCGTTCACATCGGCGGCGATATCCTGGAGTTCACCTTCATGCAAACCATCTGGATGACTGCGAGCAATTTCGAGCCTGGCGGTTTGATCGCGCAGCCATTTGGCGAATTCCTGTAGCGTTTCGGGAGATTTTGATTCTTTGGGCATGAGCAACGAGCGATTCGTCCCACGGCATTTCGTTTAGTCAGGTCGCCCGTCGAGTATGATCGGCTCGTGTGCGTGCCATTTTCAAAGAACTTTAATCTAAAGTTTCAAAAACTTCGCATCATTATTGACGGTCTATTTTTTGTGTAACTGATGGTAAATTCGCCGCTTAGGTCAGCCAGCCGATAGACCCGATCCGGCTGGGCAATTTCGCTAGCGTCTAGTTATCCTGAAGCGCAAAGAAAAAGCCGCATCCGTTCCTTGGACCCCTGCCCCGCCGTAGGCGATTACTCAAAACCGGCGCCAAAAAGGACTCTACTGCATCGTCGGACGCAACCGGCGGCCAATGGATGGCCGTAGTGGACGCCTGGACAGATCAGGCAAAGGCCGGAGCAAGCTTTGTGATTTTATCTTGCCGCGTCAGGTTCGGTTTTCGGCCAAAGCCACCTACTGTATGTGTAAGCAGTGGAGATGACGGATTGATTGCCAGGCCGGGGCTTGATGCCATTCGTGAAATGCTGAAAGTGACATATTCCTCGGCTGAAATTGAGGCCATTAAGCCAAGGGTTCGGCTGGGCGGCCGCCGAAGCAGCAATAGTCGATCACCAGTCTTTGATTACCGCCCGGCCCTTGGGCGTTAGACGGTGCATCAACTCGTTACCACCATTTCCGCTGTACTCGGTTTCCACAAAACCGCGCGCTTCTAGCGTATCTGGCTTGGACCTTCCCTTAGTGGAAGTGCCGATCGCCTTTGCCCATCCCTTAGGATGGCCGATTTTGGCATGCATTTCATTGCGGGTCATCCAGCCGCCGTTCTGCCATAGGGTTACGAATACCTCGAATTGCATCTTGGTCATATCTAGCCTCGTTTGACGGTCGCTGTTTTGATTGGTCCTGCCCCAACTCGAATTCCATCGCGTCCTGCTCGTCGAGTAATTCGCCTTCGCGAGTGGCAGGATCGTTGCCGGGCCTCACTTTACCGTCGTGAATCGCCGCAAGTTCGGCATCGATTTCCTGCCAGCGCTTTTCGATTTGTTGGCGGCGTTGCTCGTTCAAAATGACTCCGGGTCGTACCGCAAGTCGTCGGGGTTGATAATTCGGTCGATTTGGAAGCGCGGATCACCTCTCCGTCGTCTGCGCCTGGGAGTATCTTCGCGGTGATCAGATTTTAACCCACGAAGCAGTCTTTCCAACTGACGTAAACGCGCAACGATACAATCTCGATTATCTGGCATTAAATTCTCCCGTTTAGAGTCTGCCACAAGCGCAGCAGGCCGGTGCCGAGGAAACAGGGGTTCGGGCTCAGATTCTGTTCCGGTTGCCCCGCGAACGTTACACGACGGGTTCCGGCACCGCGTGCAATTCAAACAATAGAGTGTTTGGCCCGAGACGAGTAGCAATATACCAGACCCATTTTGGCCGTCAATGGCGAGCAGCTCGGCCGCGTAGGTTTCTGCCCCACCTGCGCGGCCGTTTTCTAGGTCCTAGCCGCCTGGAACACCCTGCCGGCGGCTCTGCGGGCCGTTATCCTGCCTACGACTGGTATCGCCGAACCAATTCTCCGCGCTACCTGTCCATACCGAGATAGAATCGAGGGGCATGAATTTCTGTTCGCTTCGCCAAAAGGTTCGACCCGGTGCCACCGCATACCTTGCGATTCACTTCCGCGCTAAAGGTCGATCTGTCGAACGTGGCCCAATTGATACCCCTGGCAAGTAGATGCTAGCGCCTGCATAAGAAAGTACACACATTGGTAATGCCAGCTTCGCAAGCTGTGCAGACCACAAACGATTGGAAAAACTGGATAAATTGTCCCGTAAAATAGGATACTGCATGGTCTTTCCACAACCTTAAGCCATCAAAGTATTTACATTTCTGAAGAATGCCTGAACGTACCCCTTGAGGAAACCATCAGTTCGGGAATTGCGCACTCATAGTGTTCCAGCTTGGCAAGGAGTCCGATGTTAATATTAAGTTGACAAAGTGAGGATTGAAGGTAATAATTAAAGTAAGTCTGGCAGTCTGGAATTCTGAATGCTGCCAATTAAGGAGATGTTGTCATGAAAGATGCTAAACCCTTTGAAGCCAAGCCCTACTAAACATTTCTGAGCTTGCCTTCTTCAAATCTTCTTTAACCCGCTGGTGGTTTGTTTGGGGCCGGATTCTGGATTGGCGGCAACAGGGTAACGTATTCGGGCTCGTGTCTGATCGAGTCCAAATCGTGGTCAGTACGCGCTTCTGAAGCATTTGAAGGATCAAGTGCAATAGCACGCTTGAGATCTTCAATTGCCTGTGCTGTGAGCCCCTGACGCGCTTCGTAACACGCGCGATTGAAGTATAGGGCGGCAGTATCCACATCGAAGCCCTGCGGACGAGGGGATGGTGCCTGCTCGCGAGCCTCGATTCCACGATTTAGCACTTCGACTGCTTTTCCCAATTGGCCCATGCTCTCGTAGATGCGGCCCAACATGATATTTGCCAAACGATTGCCGGGAAGATGTGTTAGCGCGCGCTCCAGTCTCACGACGGACGAAGGATAGTCCGTAGCACGTCCATGCGAGAGTGCGTTTTCCGCGAAGTTACAGGCATCGTTGAGGTCGCTCATTTGATCCATTTGCGTCCGAACTTTATCGAACTGTTGCTTGACTTGTATTGCGTCTGCTTTCTTTTCTTCAACTTCTTTTAGCTGCTTTTTAATCTGGCTAAGTGCCGCGGACGCCACAGTGTCTAGAAGTTTGAAACTAATGAAACCAGTTATGACTCCAAATGAAACAAGCATTAGCTTCATTCGTTCGGTCGGCGCACTATCCAACTTTCCGTCAAGAACGAGAATGTACATGCCAGCATAAGCAGCTCCAATTCCTGCCAACGCCCCAGTCAACAAAGACCCAAAGGCCGAACACTTCTTCTTTGAAATTGTCGCGGCCGCAGCCACGCTTTGATCTGCGGCATCAGGTTCCTCGCACCGAAGTGCGAACTTGTATAAGACAGCCAGAATTCCTCCGAATGCGCCGGGCACGCCAAGGAATAACAAAGTCGTGATCCAGTATTCTGGTACGCTGCTGGTCGGCATAAATCAATCTGGAGGCAATTGAATGCACGGTTGAGGAAATCGAACTGCCATTATAAATCGAGTTTCACCTCATTGCACTACTTTCGACCACAATTTGTCCGCGATTGGGGTGCTACTTCATCGCCCCGGCAGTGCCGCCGCCCACAATCGCACTGCGGCGTCGCTAAATCGAGGACTCGGTGAATAGCCTTCACTGCTATGAGATGCGCTAGATGAAGTGGGCCTTCTTTGGGAAATTTAGGTGCGGCTAAATTATGCCGCAGCCCAATTATCTTGCGACGACTCCGATTCGGGCGCAATCCGCGCTCCCTGGGTCCAGATCTGCTAGCGCTCGCGCTGCGACTCACTTGCGAGCATCTTAGCCGCGTAGGTACCTGCCCCACCTGCGCGGCTTTTTCGCTGCGCCGGTTATCGACGCTTGGTCGACGTTGCAGGACGCCTTGAAGGCTGCCATCCTGGCGATTGTGCAAAGTGCCAAGTAAAACGCGAGTTCGTAGTCATCGTCCGGGTCATTGCCGCGCGTGAAACACGCCGCCGGCGGCACTACGGGCGGCGATCCCAACCATCGTAAATGCAAACTCACAGCAACGAAGTTGCGCGGCTTTTCTTTTCGAAAGCGGAAACATGCTGACCCGCCTTGCCCCCCATCGACTTCCCTAAGTCAGCGGTTATACTCCGGCCATTCAGGGTAGTCTTGAGGAATTCCTAGGGGGGAAATCATTTCACCGAGCGATCCGCTAGCCGTCGAAAAACTTCAATTAGAAGAATTTAATGCGCGTGTTGACGCACAAGTCAAACTTTCCAAAGCTTACGCCGATTTTGCTCTCGAAATGGCGCAAGCAGATAAACAAAATATTGAAAACGAAAAGAGTAAAGATCAATTAAGCGCGATGAATTTGGCATTGAAAATATACAAGCAAGCGTTGGCCGAATGCCAACTAAGGCAACACCAATTATCTAATGAATTAAGCCGTTACGGTGGCTATCTTCATGACGCACAACTGGTTGAGCGTGGTCAATCACTCCCTTACGTTTGGGTGCCGCACGTTTGGATTGCGATTCAGTTCTTCATGGGCCAGCCGTCGAGCACTGTAGGTTTAACCGAAGTCCCAGACAATGCACGCAGCGGACCACTTAATTTCTCGCACAATCTGGTTAACAAGACATGCGACGATGTTCCCAAGGATAAGACAAATCTCTTTACGCTTGTCCCATGGCTGGCGGGCAAGAATTATATGCCAATAAGCAAAAGTCCGGCTTACGATTTGTTTGTGAAAATGTTGAGTATCGTTGCGCTGGACGCTAAAACAGTGCAGGATACATACGAGTCGAAGCTCGAGGGCGCCCGAAAAGAACTTGCAGATTTGCGTTCGAAAGCATATCCGACCGTAGGCATTGGAACGCAGCCGGCTAAGTCGACCAGCCCTGGTACTGACTGATTTCAGCTTTCGCGATCGAGAAATTAGCCATTGAAGGGTAATTGACCTAGATCGAATGGGCGGTATTATGCTCTGGCACATTCAGATTGTAGGGGCCACATATGCTTTTCGCGATCGCGCCGGGCCGCCTGCGGCAGGTAACCACCATCCTTCAAATGCGTACGTCCCGCCGATCATCGGCGGCGTCTTAACGGTCATTACGCAGGTTCTGACTTGGCAGAAACTCCCCGTCGTCGTCGCCATTTTTCTTGGGCTATTCGTTTTTGTCGCCGGCGCACTTGTCGGACGCGCCGCGTTAAGAATCTTAAATCCCAATCTGCCGGGCGGCCTGGACGTTGGCGAACGCGTTGTAAGTCGCATCATTAACGCGATTGGTTGGATTCTGATTTTTGGCATGGGTGCAACATTCACCTCGTTATTTTTGGGCTGGCCGCTCGATCTGCGAAATTTAGTACGGCCGGACTTAATTAGTCGTCAGAAAATCTCGGCTGAGCCAAGACCGCTGACGCCGATTCCATTGTCGAATTTTGCTAAAGTGACGCTGATACCCGGAGCTAGCCAGGCACAGCTGGCGCAAGAACTGCAAAATGTCCTGTTTCAATGGATCATGGATGGTGCCGTGCCGGCGGATCAAAGTAATGCGCTGGCCTATGTGTTTGAGTTGCCTTTTGACGGCTTTTATTCCCCGTTTGATGCACAATTAACCTTTAACAGTGACGATACCCAAAAACCGCTAGCTGCGAGGCTTGTTGACGGTATCGCCTTGCTTGAAACTCAAACCGCGAACGGCGGTGTTACCTACCGTCAAGTTCCTTGGTTCATTGATCGACACAATGGCTTGGAGAGTGATCCCAACAAATCGAAAGTCAATAAGCTATTTGGAGTGATGCCGAATCAGGGTGAAAAGCTAATCCTGATCGCAAAATTGACTTCGTTTGATAAGACCCCGTTAGTTGTTGGAGCAGCCGATTTAGCCTCCCATCTAAGTATCAATCCCTAAATTGCAAACATTCGCAAGGAGTCTCACATGCATTTCCAATCGATGCTATTGCTGACCATGCTCGTTGCGTCGCAGTCAGTGTACGCTGGGACGATTACCGGTACGATTCGCAAATTGGACGGGGTTAAGCCCAACGATGAACTATCGAACTTTCGTTTGCTGGTACGATTCGGCGGAGTTAAGGTGGGAACCGGTTCTTTATTGGATGCAAAACTCGGAACTTATCGCGCTGATATTGATGAACCCTTGCTAAGACGAGTATCCCAGCAACTCACAGGCGAAGTTAACATGTCGGTCGAATTATTCTTTAATGCGGACAATGCAGTGCCGGCATCACTTACCGGCGTCGCGGGAACAGGTTCATCAGCTTTAGATGTAATCATGCCGCTGCGCAAAGATGGCTGTTGCAATTCTAAATGCTGCACTCAAAGATGCGGATTATTTCGCCGCCGATAGCGCGACGGCGGTGAATTGGCGGCTAACGCGGTCCGTCGCCTGGGACGGGAGGAGCAGGATTCTCGTCCGATTTCAGTGGCTCGATCATTGTCTCCAAATCGGCCCGCCGTTTAGCTTTCTCACTTTCATTCATTGGAGGAATAGGTGTCCATTCGGAATTTCTTAGGACTGTTAGTTCGTCATAAGCACGCTTGATTCTTGCCTCTGCGGACTGGGCACCATCGTGCCGCGCACTATTCACCGGGATTCATGGGATAGGACTTCAGTTCATCGGCCGGGCTCGGTTGAAGTAGATACGATAGCTTCGCGGGGTCATTCTGCGGATCGAGCCAGGCATCATAGTCATTCGGCGAAAGAATCACCGGCATTCGATCGTGCAGCGGCGTCACTAGCTCATTCGCGGTCGTTGTGGACATCTCAAAATGATTCGAGCGGAAGGCTGGAAGCGGTGTGCGAGATTGAATCTGCGTTCAATCTTCCAAGAATTCAATCTTCGTCACCGGATGGATTTCCCACGCGGTTTTGGGTTTGTAATTTCCGGTTCCAACGACTCCCGCCGCATGGTCTACATCGTAAAACAGTGAGCCAGTTATTCGTACATGGATAGGATCGGTGAACACTTTATAGCGTTGCGTGGGTGGTTCGCCATTAAAGTAATCCTTGAACGCTTGCCGTGGCTTACTGAGGCGGTCACGAAAGCCATTTTGTGGCAGACCTGTAATTTCAGCGGTCATCATATTTGTTCCGGTTCGCACGGAGTCAGTGTTTCCAAGCAGCAAATGAAAATCGTTATCATCTTCATGTTTTGCAGCGTACAGCCACGCCTCAACAGTCACGTTCCTTTGTTCCTCGTCAACTCTGCCAAAGTCGGCGTCTTTGCGAAGTGGTGGTTCGTGATCTTCTCTCATTGATTTGTCTGATGGGAGCGATGCTAGTAAGTCGCGTAGGCTACCAAATTCCTCCGTGTTGGCATTTGAAACTGTCGTCTTAGCTGCCGCCCGATCATTGCCTTCATAATCGTCTTGCGATGTTGACCCGACTCTGTTAGATCGCAAAATCCGCTCCGTCGGACTCTCCTCTGCTCGGTCGGTCAATGGCATAGCTCTATCGAGCCGCATGGTTCGCTTTTGCAGCGCTTCCACCGCTTCGTCGGCATCCGACGATGGCGTGATTTCCGACAGATACCATTTGTAGCTGTGTCCCTTGGGCGATTTGAAAAGTTGGACAACTGGTTGTGGAGTTTGAGCGGTTTGCGGCAATGCCGGAGTAGTGCAACAGCAGCAGCAACGTGAACGCCTGTGAAACAGCCCGGCAGTCGCGGAGTTTGTTGACTCCAAGACAGCCAAAGAAATCAGAACGATCATCAGTAACTTTCGCATGGTTCACTCCTTTGCATTGTGTGGATCAAAACTCATACCCACCGAACTAATGGGCCGATGCCCCAGTGTTTGATCGTTTACCTTGCAAAGTTTTGGCAAGAAAAACTGCGGCCGATCGAATGCACTGCCGCTGCTTGACATCTCTCTGCCGCAACGGTCGCATCGGTCACCACCGATTTCTCGCATTCGGTTCCGTAGCCGCGCGAGTAGTATTGGAACACGTATTCGTCCGGCTACGATACCAGCACACTTACCGGCGATAACGCTGGCCACGATGAATTCGACCAAGAATGGAGCAAGGCTCGTCGGATGTGTGCTGCTGCGAACAATTGCGCTCACCAAAAGCACCAACGAAACACCGATGGCCGCGACGAGGCAGTAGGCGCCCAGTGTGCATCCGCACTCCATATAAGCATTCTCTAGTGCGGTCTCCCACTTAGCATTCTCTTCAGCACTTAAGTGGGCAATATGTAGTCGGATCGAGTCGTAACGTCGAAACCAATGATGTAACAGAGATAAATCGGCAGTTTCACGCACCAGCAAGGTGCGCGACTTTGCACTCAATCCCTTCGTACATCCGCCGCAAGATTGGATGGCCGTCATGGGTCACCGTATCGCGGGTTCTCTTTGCCGCGCACATGAATGAATGCGATAGATGCGGTACATGGTCATCCTCCGAATGTTGTTGCTTCTGAGTTTGCAGCAACGGCCGCTGCCGCCCTCGGGAACTACTATTGCGCGAGCCCCAATAAAAAGCTGAAGTCTGCGTAATCGCCGTGACTGGTGAATGCCTTGCCGTGACAATGAATGCAAGACGAGATCGACTGGTTGTAGGTCTCTAGCGGCACATTGGCCAAAAAACGGGGCGTAGGCGTCCCCTCAAACTGATCGAGGGTCGGGTTTCCTGCTCCATTTCCCGGTAACTGCCCGGGCTGACGGGCAAATGGTTTTAAGGGCCATTGCGTGCTGATGAGCTGATAGTATTGCCAAACCGAATCAGGCGCCGCTTTGTGCAACGCCGCCTGCCACTGTTGGTTCAATTGGGTCGTGCTGGGAGAGAGCGGCGTGAGGCGATGAATTTGTGTAGGAATTCTTTGATTCGGTGCGGCGTAGGGAGGCGTTTCTGCCCATTTGTAAGTCACCTTCGGGGGATTCGCAGGCTTGTTCGGTTCGGGTGGGACATCAACTCCGGGCGGCAGCGGCCGATTGTTCGGCGAACAAGCAGTGCACTCCGGGTCGGTGAGCGTTGGTTTGGCGCCCACCGGAGCGCTGAGATTATCTATGTGCTCAAAAGTAGACCAGACCCATTGCGGCTGACCTTTTGTTTTGTGAGCAATATGGAAACCCACCAATCCCAGTGTCACGCTTACCTTGAATTCACTGCCGGTGACGCTTTGATCGGCGTTAATTGGAATCGTGACCGGAATCGTATAGTAGCGCTTCATCGCCGCGGTATCGGCCGGCGTTTGCGTGAAAATGCGCCATGCCGTTTTGATTTCTACGGCCCCAACTGAACCATTATCCTCGCCGGAGGGAAAGCTAATGAACTTCTCTCCCGTCGTTTCGCTCTTCTGACCGGCTATGCTGTAAAGCTTATTGGCTACGATAAAATCGAATTCCTCGCGGTTTAATCGGATATCGAACAGGATGAAATTCTTGTTCTGATCGATAACGGGAAACCTCAATGCATCGAGAACGCCGCCGCGAAATGTCGAGGCCGCTTTCGACAACTGCAATTCTGCACCCATATCTTTAGGGCTAGTCCAGGCCGGCTGCACACCGCCCGGAAGGAAGACGTCTTTCGGATGAATGTAAAACTCCCACACGCGTTTGGCCGTAACGTCCTGCCCGATGATCTGGTTGGTGTTCGGCGTGCCATCGCCGTTAGCCGGCCAATTCAGTGCAACAAACGACTTCCAAGAATACACATCAAAATCTGCCTGTACGGGATTGGTGGGATCCGCTAATTCGACGTCGTGCGGCAAATCGGCGCGCAGCGTGGGTAATGGCGGCTCGGCAAGGGGTGGCTGCTGGCACTGTGCAGGACGGTTTGCAGCCCACGGCAGGCAGAAGACGATAATCCAGAGATACTTCCGTCGTGGAACCACGCCCGCCAGTTTGAACGCTTGATTGCACATCGATTAACTCCTTTGTGCCTTCATCACGGCAGCTTTGGCATCGTCTGCCCGAGAGCCAAATCACTCAGCGACGCTTTCAGCCCTTGGGAAATCCGGCATCCATCCACGATTTGAACTTCGAGAGCTTGTCATTTTCCCACGGCGCATCCGGCGGCATCCTTCTGCTTTTCAGCATCCCGAAAATCTTGATGGCATTCCTTTTCACATCTTCGTAGTCGTCCAGTGCATAACTAACGCCTATCAAATCCACAACAACATCGCTTTTCATATGTTCGATATCCTTGGTTCGAAACAGATTCTTAACACCATTGTTTTGTCCCGCATCCCCCTCCCACGTTGGCGCGGGCGACTCGCTTCGAAGCGGAGGAACTTCGATCTGTTGCCTCCTCGAAGCTCCCACAACTTCGATGCCTTTGGTGCCAGTAATCCCATCCAACGGCAAAGAAACGGAATATGGCCCCACTGCCGGCAGGCCAATTCCGGTCAGGACGCCGATGACTTCAATCTCCCAATACTCCGGTTGCCTGACATATGTGCGCGGAGCCAGGTGAACCGTCATGTTCAGGTAATTCTTCTTACCGCTGACCGATAGCACATAACTTCCCTCGCTGATGCCCAGATGCACTTGCGCGTCTTCAAAATCGACGAACTTAGGCGTACTCGGCCGTTCGCTCTTGCTTGTCGTCATTTTTTCCTCCTTACCACCCCAACTGAAAAGCCCGCGCCGCAATGTTTCGGGGAGTGCGACTGGTTCGATGGCAAAAGTCTGCCTGGCAATGAGGGGTGCCATCATCGCCATCATATGTCCACCCATATGATGTTCCGCATCGCGTAGTGCCGCCTGGTATGCTGGATCATCATCCGACAATGCTAAGCTCGCTCGAACGCGCGACCATTGGCCGTCGATCCAGCCATGGAGCCGCCAGAATCGCTGATTGAGCAGGTTCACTTGGGGATCCCCCATGTTGATCGGGCTGGAGGAGTCCGAAAAACGTGCGTGCAAATAATTGTGTATTCCAGTGGATGGGTCGGACGACGATTGTTGAGGATTACTGGGCGTCGGACGACGGTTGCTTTCCAGATATAGCCCAAAAACGTCGTCGCCAGTAAAACTGGGAGGCGATCCTTCAATCTTGCTGATAGCGGCAAGCATGCTAGTATCAAATGGTCCGCCCGCCAGAGATCCGGCTGGCACCGGGTCATTGGCATCATTGGGATTGGTGGGTGGAGTTTGCCAACCGCGAAATAGTCCGATGTGCTGCGGGAAGGACTCAATTAATTGACGTATCATCACTCGATGCATCGCCAGAAATTCCAGCCCATTTCCCGGAGATCCTTCCTGAATGGGCGCTCGGTTCCAACCTCGCGATTGGGCGAACTGTCTCATTTCTTGTCGCGCATCCCAAAGCCGCGTAACATGCCACTCCAAATGATGCATGCCCCAATTGCGCTGTCGAAGCCATTGAACGATCGCGTCGGGCATGATGGGGTCGGCCATGGAAACACCTTAAATTTGCGCGCTATTCCATCGGACAGTCCGCATCAATCCATTTTGAAACAAAGTCGATCTGCTGATCGCTGAGGTAACTGGGTGCATTAAGCGGCATGCGAGGCACTCCGGGCAGTGTGCCACGGAGCGCCTGGATGAGATCCGAGCGTTCGCCTCGATTCTCTCCCGGCGGGGCAATCAGCTTATGCCCGTAAATCTCTGCGGCGACGAACCGATCAAGTGGAAGCAGCCAAAACCTCTGTTTGCCGCCATGTACGGGGTGCAGTCCGACGGTTGCCTCCTCAAAAATGCGCTGAACCCGAGACCAACGGCCTTCGCCGACAATGCGTATTTCGTTCGGGGCTGGAGCGCGAAACTGATGGGTTGCAAACGCCCAATCGAGTTGGCTAGTCGTGAGCGGTAGCCATGCCGAACGCAATAAGTCGAGTCGTGCGGCACTGACGCCCGGATTGGCAGGATTATCCACCGGTGGATTGGTTTCAGTTTGAATCGCCCAGGCCAAAGAGAGACACCGATCGATGTGCAACCAGCGAGTATCAGCCGGATTCAAAAGCTGAACTGCCCGGATAAAGGCATGCCAACGTTGATAGCCCACCCAGTCCTCCGGTGTTCCATCCATCATGTGGACTAATCGTCCCGGGCCCCGCGGTGGACGGTCATCGTACAGCACTCCTTGTCCGAAATCTTCAAATGCTGACTGAATTGCACTGTTGTCAGACAAATGCCTGTCGATAATCGACAACTCGATTGCGGCAAGCTGCAGAAAGCCTTCGCGGCCTGGGGCTACTACCGCCAGAAACGGAGCGGGATGCGTCGGATCGGTGAAGGAAGTCCTCAGGACCTCGGCAGGAGAATCTAACGTAAGGTCGTGGCTGAAGTACGCCTGTCTCAGCGCATCGCTGACTTCAGAGGTTCGCTGCCATAGAGTTTGATTATCAAAGTCGTACCAAAAGTCACGTCCGATTTGCCGAGTGTAAGGCACGTCCGTTTCTCCTACTCACGCTACACAAGCCGAACCGGTGAATATCAGGTATACGATTCCAGTTGAATTCGACGGTGTCTCGCGGCCCATGGCGTCCTCTAGAAGTGCCTGACACATTCCGGCGGAACCCGTGCAGTCGCCCTCTTTCGCGGAAGACGGATCCGCGCAGAGAAATATGGGTCCGAATCTACCGCGAATTTGGGGGGTGTCAAGCGACCGCCACCAAAGTTCTTATTGAGGGTGCTCACGGCTGTCGCCCGATGTCTAATGCCGACCGTGCCTCAAATCGCCAGCCGGGCAGAAAAACCACTTACTGCACTCCTACAGTCAGATGAAATCGTGCACTTGCCGCTAGGACACCACCAGTTCGACGTTTAAAAGATGAAGTGCGCGGGGCAAGGAATGCACTAAGGCGTACTCCGCCAGAGGACCGAGACCATCTTCCCCGCCGAAATGAAGAGCGACTGCATGGTGGTCGTCTTGACTAACCCAAACAGATCCTGAATCGCCATCGAGGCTGATTTCGTCCTCCTTATGATCTGGGTCGACAATGAGGCGAAGGCCATCCATCCAACGGACTTTGTCGCCGAAGCGCGTATAGTCCATGACATACGCCCCTCCAACACCGTCGACGATGGCGTAGGTGAGTTCGGAAACTGCGCCATATTTGTAAAGCCGCATGCCAAGAATCGGTTCCTTGATTCCGGCGGGAACGAGGTTTAAACCAAAGAATTGCGGTAGATAATTCACGCCCTCATCGATTTTGGCAATTGCCGCATCAATGCCGTGCGCCAGGTCGCTCCAGCGCGTGAGTTGAGCAACGGTGGGAGGCGTTGCCATCCCGAAATGATCCGGACCGGGCTGACCGATGGCCGAGCCTGCTTGCGGCGTCGTGGATGCGACAAGAATGTGCCAATTGCTGAGGATGCAGGGCTGGTTCGAAAGTTTGTCGCGGACGATCGCCCCGAGGGTGCCGGTAGTGCGACGCTGAAGATTTCCAATACTGATTCCTGGTTGAATCGGATCGATGCGATCGCGTGGATTGAGTCCATTGTGAGGGTCGTATTCGGCTTGCAACACGTCGCAAGGGAAGCCTGCCAATTTTTTCGGCACGACCTGGTGTGCAGCGATTTCAGACAGCGGTTTTTTCCGTGCGACGTGAAATCTCAAACCCTGTTTTTGGGTTCGTTTGCCCCCTTCGTAGACGAACCCGTAGTCTATGCCACGGATGCCATGCAGCGACATGCCGAAGCGCTTAGCCTGGGACAGCGCCAATCGCGCTCGCTCTGAATCCATGTTGTTTCACGGAGTATCTTTGCTTTCGAAGGCGATCGACCACAAGAAATCCAAGCGCGTCTTGTTGTGGAAAAAAGGGTCACTCGCTTGCATGCCCCCGCGCGTGATTGGTAGAAAATTCACGGGAGGCCAGACGGCTCGCTGGTGACATGTCATACAATTGGAGAGGGTCCCATTAGCGAAGCGGGCTTCTAACCATGGATTGAAGGTCACTTTGGCCGAACCGTCTTGTTCTTTCGGAGTGTCAGTACTGTACGCCACATTCATGAGATAGTTCTTCCAGACGCCGGAAACTTGAGTGGGACGGTCTTGGGCAAATGGCCCTTCATCCGGTTTGTCATGCCACCACAGCGTTGCCCACACCCAGTCGGGAATCTCTTTTGTGGTGAAATGAAAGCATACCATTGCGACGTAATCGCCAGCAGCAACGTCCCGACCATACAACCGCCGAAACGCTCGATTAAGATCCGCTTTCGAATTTTCGACGTCTTCCTGCGTGAGTTGGAAATGGTATAGGCGATTCAATGGGATGACTCTTGACCCTGGCCGGTCGACCAGAGGCGCGAATTCCGGATTGGTGGCTGAGGGATCAAAAAACTTGATGGTCGTCGTTTCATCCGCGGGGATGTCAGTGCGCGTAGAATCAATTGCGACTACACGATCCCACGTGGAAAAATCGTTGCCGATCGGCTTAGTATTGTTTCCCAGTCCGGCGTCAACAGGTTTAGTTGGCTTCGCATCCCAAACCGGCAAAGGACTCAAACCACCCTTATTCAGAGGCCACCAAACGACCTTGACCGTGACTGCCTCGCGCGGGAAATCTTTGATATTGGCATCATTGGCCGTACGCGCTGCGATTAGGGTGTCCTGAAGGTAGAACTTGTTTTGACGAATGAATCGATGGCCATCCGGATTGAAAAGTACGAAGGATAAGAGTGACGCGCCAACAGCTTGTGGTTGTCCCATAACCCCGAGTTCTGTGAATTGTCGTGGCCGTTGAAACTTTGGTTTCCGCCTGCCAGCCCCTTGTGGCACGGCACCCGGGCTGAAAGTCTCATCCATCGGATGCCAAGTTTCCCAAATGGCTTCTCCGCCGGGTGCCGACTGCGTCATTCCCGCAAACACCATCCACGCGTGCTTTCGCATGGCGGAGACATCATTCTGATCGCGATACTGGAGCAGCGTTGACTGATCTGCCGGGTAATCGTAACCGGGTGGGATTGGTAGATGAGGATCAGTGGGAGGTTGAGCGAAAGCGCACTGCGCCGCAAGAATGACCGCTACGCTCGTGAATCCGATGCTCGTCGATCGAAGACCTGCTAGGAAGCGCATACAGCCCCCTTTGGAGGTGCGAATTTCCAAATACAAGAATTATTTTGCTTCAGACGGTGGTGGGGCAGCTGTGTCAGGGCACCCATCGTTGATCCACTGACGGATGACTTCAATCTGCTTATCGGGAACAGGATCTAGTCCGACCGGCATGCGTGGCAATTCAGAACCATCGAACGGAGCTTGACCCCGCAGGGCTTTGATCAGATTCGAATCGTCGGCCTTGCCGAGGACAAGCAATTGGCGACCGAATACTTTCAAGGTCACGAATTGATCTCTGGTCTTATTGCGCCAGAAATTACCATGAGCCCCGATTGTGCCGCCATTCACGGCGGATTCGAGAATCTGTTGGATTTGTGCAAACGCGGCTTGTGACATGGTCACACCGATCTAGAGATCACGCGATAAGGACCGCTGTGGCCTTGCGTGCATCGACAGCGATCGTCTCGGATCGCCCCTCCTTAGCGTTTCGAATCATGCTACCCCCATCGTTGGCAGAAAACAACGGGCCAATTTAGGAATTATCAAAATCGGCGGGTCTCGACAAGCACCTGGGGCACAGCCATTCTGGAGTTCGACGACTGCCAAAAGCCAAATGTAATGCAAGGTCCGTACATGACTGAATGACCCCGCAGTCGAAGGATGAGATCACATTTGTGCGAAAAGCCGCTCCACCTAAGGTGCTTAGCTCCGATCTGGCACTCGCCGGGTCGAGCCTTTTGCGATCTGGTCGTCTTTGGATTAGCAACTGCGATATAAATCATTGACACCGGCTGTCCGCAGTTAGAAAATTATTGTCGTTAGCATTTGGTGCATGCAATCTCTTAGACCTCAGGCTGATGAGCATTACACTTAGGGGCACATCGATGTCCGCCGATTCTTCGTCGCCAATCCGGCAGCCGGACCTAACCAAGCTCCAACGGCGCCTAGTAGATTGCTACGAACAAGGCTTCCGCTTAATGGACAGCGAAAAGAATCATGATTATGCACACATGATGTTCGCCGAATGCGTGCTGCATGACCCAGCCAATCTGACGTATGCGGAGGCGCTGCTTCGGAATCTTCGCGCGAAGTGTCCTAAGCCCACAAAGAAATTGCCGTTCGTAGGGCACGGCGGCAGCCGATCGCTTAGGCAGGCGGTGGATGCTAAGGATCGAACCAAAATATTTCGACTGGGTATCGAGCTTTTGAAATCCGATCCGTGGGACATCTCAACGCTGCGACTACTAGCCGAGGCATGCGGGCAATTTCACTACAATGAAGTCGAGCTCGTTTACTTGAAGCAGGCGATTGATGCAAATCCTAAAGATATAGAGACGAATCGCCATTGCGCGCTTTCTCTGGCTCGGATGGGGCAGTTTGATCAGGCGATCGCTTGTTGGCATCGAATCGAAACGACACGTCCACGTGATAAGGAAGCTCCGCGGATGATCGTCCAGTTGAGCGAGGAGAAACGTAAATATCCTGGCGGCCGGCCGCCGATGGGTGCGCGGCAGCCCGGGTCAGCTCCCGGCGTGTCTGCGAAAGAATCGTCATCGGAAGAGGCGACGGAGGCTCTTTTGAGCCCTCGGCAGAGATTGGAACAAGCGATTGCAGACAATCCGCAAGATGTGTCCAACTATTTGGAGCTTGCCGATTTGCTTGCCCTGAAAGACTTGTACCAAGAAGCTGAATCTACGCTGATGCGGGGTATGGCCGCGTGCGGCGAGCAACCCGAGCTTAAAAATCAGTTGGCGCAAATCCGGACACTACGCTTTGAGCAGGAACAGGCGGCAGCCGAGGCTAGGCGCAAAGCCGAACTCAAACGGCAACAGCGTCCGTTCCGCATGCCTTGGTTAGAGGCGATTCTAGCTCTCGCCGCGCTTGCGCTCGCGTTACAATTGTTTCCGCCCGTTGCAGCAGCGACATGGCAGGTAATCGACGTTCGGCAATGGTCTCGCACGGGTTGGTTGATCGCAAACATTGGCCTTCTTGGGTTCTTGTTTTTTGTGCGCTTGTGGCCATTGCGAACTCGAAACGCGCCGGCCAGGCGCCGATCTGCTATCAACAAGTGACCCTGTCGATTTCGCGAGAGGCTCAAAGGCGGGCGATTAAGAATGCGCTCCGCGATGCTACGGTTGCAAGTTATCGCCCATGTTTATGAATCGGACTGTGCCGTCGCCCATTGCCACATTGCAGCCGGATCGATGAGCGCTTCCGAATCCAGTTCCGCCTTCTTCGTCTGAGACGGGAGTTCCAGAAACCGTTCGGCGAATATCGTCACAGTCTCCCACGTATATCGTAAGCGTATCGCCGGTTCCTTGTCCGTTATCGTAAGATTGCTTTGCCACCGACTTCTCGCCGACAAGTACTGTTTTGCTGAGGCCCCGAATTCGTTGGAGGATGGCAGCCTTCTTTTCTGATTTCGAAAATGAGATCTCTCCATTGACCGCGTAGTCGCCCTTGGCCACCGAGTCGGGTGGATCGACGTTCTTCAATGGCTTTGTTCCTGTGTAGGGATATAAAATCGACGACCGTCGGGAGGGGCAATTCAAAACAGCTATCGGAATCTGCAGCATTTGGGCCGCAGCCGTTCGCTTTGCGCTGTCGGGCAAACCTTTACCCATTGCGCGAATCGCCCCTTCTTCAATATCGGGCAGAATATTGTAAATCCAGCCGCCCGGTTGTTTGGAATCAAATCCTCGGTCGGGATCTCCTACCCAATCGGCCCCCCAGCCACCCGTCGGGAAATACTGGTGCGTCCGCTCGTGAAGAATCATTGCCAAAGCGAGTTGTCGAATATTATTTGCGCAGGCTGTGCGGCGGCTCGATTCTCTTGCCGACTGCACCGCAGGAAGCAGTAAGGCGGTTAGAATGCCGATGATGCCGATCACGACAAGTAACTCCACCAGCGTGAATGCCCAACGCAATGAATTGGGTCTGGCTGTTCCATTTTTTACGGACATGACTCAACCACCTGTTCTGTGCTGTTTCAGAAGCCAATCGTATAGATCGTCGCGTGAAAAAACAGATTCGCATATGCCATGCCCTGCATCGGGCATAACAGTCAAACGCGCATCACCCCCGAGTGCACGAACCGCTTCGATCATTTTTTCGCTTGAGCCTACTGGAACAATTTCGTCCTTTGCTCCGTGAAACGCCCAGATAGGAATCCTCACTACGCGGTTCGCATCCGCTACTTTGCCGCCGCCGCTGACGGAAACTGCGGCCGCGAATCGGTCTGGAGCGGCACAAATTAGTTCCCATGTTCCGTGGGCGCCCATACTGTATCCGCTGATATAGATGCGATCTTGATCGACAGCAAAAGTCTTCGCAAGATAATCCAAAAACATCAAAAGCTCTTGGCTATTCCAGTTTGTTTCCGGCGCACAGTGCGGGGAAACTATGATCATGGGAAACTGCCGTCCGGCGTCGATCAGTGCCGGGGGACCGTATTTCAGGTGGAAATCCGAGTTGTTTCCCCGTTCGCCGGAACCGTGCAGAAATAGAAGCAATGGCCAACGGCTTTGCGAAGAATATTTCTCCGGCAAATATACCAGATACCGAACTTCCTCGGTACTCTCCCCAACGTGCAGTGTTGCGCTGCTGAGTCCTTGATGACCGGCGCGCGGTCGCTCCAGCCAAGCCCGCAAAACCTCAGGTAATGTTTGAGCCGCTAAGGCTGCTATGGAAAGAAACAGGCAGAGTTCCAGCCATCCGATTCGACGTCTGGAAAGCGCCCTTATAGCGCAGAAAAATGCCATGGTGATTGGCGGCGGGATGTGAACAAGCAATCGCTCCGCCCGGTTTTTGAGGCAAATGTCCCGCTCGCTGAGCAGCGACCGGACTGCTGCTTCAAACTAGGTCTTATCGTCCTCAATTACTTCGATTTGCTCAGGTGAAAAAACCCTGATGTCGGGCTTCTGCTTGTATTGTGTGATTGTTCCAGTGACCCTGATTTTTTTGTGTAGAAAGTACTCCGCCGGCTTTGCCGTTTGCGGGTTTGCTCTGAATTTATTAAGCCCCGTCGAACTAATAAAAATCGTCAAGTTATTTGAATTTTCGAGATCTTCTTCGGAGTTGAGAAAGCAACAATCGCTATTAGTTAATTCCTTACTTGCTTCGACGGCAAACTCGACGATTACATTTTTGCCGACATTATCCTTCGCCTCAGTGGCTGCAATCGGTTTTGGGCCCTCGAGATCCTTGATTTGATCAGCAGATTCAACCTTGATTTCGGGCTTTTGTTTATACAGTGTGACCGTTCCAGCAACACTTATCTTGTGCAAGAAGAAATAGCGGTGGGGATGTTCGATTCCACGACTTGCCTTCAAGTCTTGCATTCCTTTGGCGCTTATGAAAATTGTTACCTGCCGAGGATCTGACAGATCTTTTTCCGAATCCAAAAAACAGCAGCCACTCGCGGGCAACTCTTTACCAAAAAGGACCGTCATTTCCAGCACCACTTCTTGGTCAACATACTTCTTTGCATTTTCAGGTGTGATTACTGGCGCGTTCTCGCCAGCGCGAATGGAAAATGGCGTGAGCAGCAAGCATATTAACAAGCCGCACGGGCCGAAACGGAGAATTTCTTTCATAAATGATTCTCGTGAGCGAGAGACAATTAGCGATTAGGATCAGGTCATGACAAGGAGCAAGCCGCTTAAAAAGAATTCATGTTGATCGGCTCTTCACCATCGCGAGAAGCCAACGAAAGCAGAATCGAGCGATCCAAGTTCTCATGCAGGAAATGGACTGAACCATCACACAAAAGAATGTTGGCTCCGCCAGGGTGATCGGAATAAAGCGAGACATTGGCGGCAAACCAAACAGCGCTTTCATTTCCACTACCTTCGGGATTACCGGCTGTCGGATCGGGGTTGATCCACGCTTGTAGTTGCCCATTATGCCTTGCCTTACTCGGGACATGGATGACATTTTGCCCAGATGCCCAGACACCGCGGAACGCAGGGCTTGCACCGAGACTCTGCAGTGTTGCCCCGCGCCCGGATACCTCTGCGACAACCATGGTTTTCGAGAGCCCGTCGGTTATCTGCCTTGGTGCGATTGCACGCTGCCGCTCGGGAACAAATAGGTCAAGCAGGACGCCATTTTCAGTGATAAGCCGCCAAGATCTCGGTGGGTCTACTGAATTATCAACATACGGAGGATATGGCTAACCCGTTACGGGATTCTTGAAGTTCTCATCTGGGGTGTCTCCATCCACACCAGCATAATCGGTGCATGCTAGCCCTTCCCCAAGAAATACATCTTCTTGCGAATTGCCGTTCATGTCTCCAATGACATCTTTTTCTGTTCTGGTCGGATCACGTACCGCGGTGCTAGGGCAAAGAAAAACTGAAATCTTCGTCGCTGCCACAGCGCGATTGCGATCCGAGGTGTAATCCAACAGCGATGATGTATAGTCAATCTGAGCTGCCAAAGAGTGCTCGCCGATCCAATCCAAAATAGTTACGTTCCAACTCGCGGTTTTGCATGAAGGGCATCCAGGCGGTTGCCACTGTCCCATCGGGAACGTCTTCTTTGCGTTAACGTAGCTTTGCAGCCCGATTCCGATCTGCCGTAAATTATTCTGGCATTGGGTTCGTCGCGCGGCCTCGCGGGCCGCTTGCACCGCCGGTAAGGCAAGCTGGATCAGAATTCCAATGATCGCAATAACGATCAGCAACTCAACCAGTGTGAAACCGAATCGTAATCGAACGCCAACGTGACTGCGAATGCCGGTTCGTTGAAAAAGGAATAGGGTGGTCATCGGAACAGGACGGGAGTAGTGCATCCGGCAGGCTCCTTCATTCGTGGATATTTGTTTTGCCCGACAGTGCGCCGGATTGCAAGGTATACCAACAACCCCACGCGCAGCACATGCACATAATCCCGACGAATGTCAAGGACGCTAAATCTACTCTTCGGCTTTCGACGAAACCGAAGCACCCACAATTAATATCAAGCCCCCTCAAAATAACTGTGGCTTGCGCGATCGCAAACACAGCAAAAAGGACAGCGGCCATCATAAACGCTGCGGAAGGGACAAACTTCATCAGAAGGCAAGCAGCGACAGTGAGCTGCAAAAACGGAGTGACTAACGCGATTATCAAGCCGAAATTTTGTCCGACAAGCTGGTAGGAATAAATGCTCGATAAAAATGCATAAATATTCGAGAAATGCGAAAAGGAACTCTTAATAAATAGCGCGGCGACAACCAACGATATGATTTTCGAAGCGAACTCAGTCCGTCCGGCAGTCCGTGTTACTTGACCTGTTGTGTGGAGCGCCATTTTTCCCACCCGTCACGGTACAATGAAACTTTGGAATAACCGTCGGTGACCAGAGATGCGGCCACAAAATCGGAATACCCGCATTTCGAATTCTGACAATAAACAACAATCGGACGATCGCTTGGAACATGATTCAGTAGTGTGCGACGTTCATTGTGTAGCATGGAGATTGGTATATTGATCGCGCCAAATATGTGTCCCCGCTCATAGGAGCTCCTAAATCTCGAGTCTACAACTACGGCGCCTGTTGCAATCTTCTTTTCCATTTCTTCCGATGAGATCGCAGGTATCGAAACGGAAAAATAAGAATACTGTACGCTACGAGTTGCGACGGGGTTGTTTAGTAAACCATCCCGGGTCACCAAGTGGTACCCAAAGGCGTTCGCAGCAGCGAAAACAATCAATAAACAAATCTGCAGCGGCAGTAACAAAAAGTTTGACACAGGCCGACGATTCCAGGCTGTGAAGCAAACCGCAAAGCTAACCAGACCGCACAAAATTGCCATCAACCAGTCGCGCAGTCGAAGTTGCCATTCGCTGATTTCGTTCCGAGATACCAATAAACCCGTTGAATCCCAACGAGCCAAAACTTCAGCAAAAGGCATCAACGTAAGCTGGTGTGGGGCGTCGACAATTCGCGCCTGTTGGTTCTCCACGCCTAGAAACAGCACCCAGTGATTGTAAGTACCAATATGGCCTTCAGTCGCAACATGCAAAAGAATCGGGCATTTCGACTCCTCCAGATTTGACACTGACATGTTGGCGAGCGCCTTGGTATATGCACCGTGCCTTTCGGCGGCTGATCTAAGGCTTGACATCGTACTACCGAGTGGCGAGCTCACCAGTTCTGGACTTAAAAGACTGGCAAAGTCGCACGCAATGCCCTCGGCTCTTAGGGCGCCGTATAAACTATAAACACCACAATAAGCACCGGCAGCGTCCTCGTCCGCTGCAGCTTCTGAACTGTCATTTGCGTGCGCTGAATCAGCGGCTATGAACATCATGGTCATCGCAAATGCGAGAATGGCCAATGGCGTCCGCACCAGCAGTGCAAACTCGTCCCTCATATACGGCTCAGTTTTCAAACCGGGTTGCGGCGCGGCGCTGTCGAAAAATCAAAAGTACGATCAGGATTGCAACGACAACCGCATTTGCGATGACTAGACCCATATGGGACTTGTTTTCTGACTTGTTGGATAAATGCTCTAATCGCGCCACTGTGCGCGGAGTAGTATCAGGCACGATTTTCCCGTGCTGCCAGACATAATTAATATTGGGGGACGCCCAAACATATACCGGCGTATTCTCAGGAAGGCTTGTCACAGGACCGATCGTTTCGCTCGTTGAATCGCGAAATCCATCGATCTTAAGATGCGTTTGAAGCGTCAGCCGCTGGTCGTCATTGTAGGAGTAAGTTATCGTCTGAGTGAACTCATTGATTACTGAACGGTTCTCGTATTCAACAAACTGAATGTTGTCGATGACTTGATGATATTCGACCAATTTTGCGCTGGGCCAAATTCTGCCCGGCCCGACTTTGGGCGTGTTATTAATGGAGGCGGTCCCCAATTTGTCGTCTCCACTTTTTCTCCCTTCGATCCTCGCTGGTAGAAAACCGTGATTGGAGTCGAGCCACGCCGTGTAAGTTCCGTATGGCGTTTTTTTGCTCAAAGCAATGCAGCCTGGAAGTACCGTCTGGGAGAGGGCTGGTGCATCGACGCCTTCTGACAGTAAATCAGGCAGATAAACATAATCATCGAGGTGCCCATAAATTATTTTTCCAGGCGCATGTAGACCCAAGGGTCTACACCTTCCAGCGGAGGCCCCGAATCGATCGAACCGAGCAGCCTGATCGCATTAGGGCCACCTTGAGGCGAAATAGTCTTTGGATCGGCTGCTCGTACTCGGAAATCGTTGTTCCAATTCAGCTCGATTTGAAGCGATTGCTTCCCGTCGCAAAATGCGTCGTTCCATTCCGAGAATCCCTCGAGTTTGCCGTTAATCCATGAATCACCCGTGCGCTTTAGCACAACGGACCACCTCTTCCCATCGCTTACCACGTCGGTCCACGAGTCCTCTGTAGTTGATACGCCATCCGGAAGCCGGTCAATTTTTTCAGTCGACCGCCCGACCCATCCAAGTCCGGATAAATTCTGAAGACTTCGCCGAAGCTGACTCAGAGCGCTGGGATCGGTAGATATTGTGACCTGTGCCCATCCGTGGGGAACAATCCACACAGCGAAGACCAGCCCCACGCACCACCGCACACAGTTGCGATTCAAAAATCACCTCCGCTCCGAGCCACTGCGCGAGGTTCCGCTCACTCTTCCGGCTGCTGCGGATTGCAGCGATCGTCTGTCGACGCATTCGAGTCCGCAGAGCAGTTATTTTCGCGTACACACCAAGGATCTACGCCATCTCCGCTATCCTGACAAAGCAACGTTTTCGTGCCGCCCTGTTCCACCCATTTACAGATCGTATGCGTCTTTGTGCATTTGTTACCACCAATGTCCCCACACGTCTTATCAACTGTGCCATAGGAGCTGCACGTAGGTTCTGCGCCCCCTCGTAATTCGGCATTGGCAACGCTCATAGATTCAATGCAATAGTACCCAATCATAAGGCCGAACGCCGCAGACCAAATTAATTTAGTCCATTCGGAAAAAAGGGAGGTCATTGGTTCGTCTCCTTATCTAATTTTGAAGGCAGGGGGTATTATCAATTGAAGCATCATTATCTGCAGTGCAATTCGCGGGATCGTTTTTGCAGTTAGCGTTTTGTTCGCCGCCGTTGTCATGGCAGCGTATAGTTTTCGTTCCGTTCTCTTGAACAGATAAGCAGATCGTATGAGTCTTGGTACACTTATTGTTCCCTACATTCCCGCACGTCTTATCAACGGTTGAGTATGCATTACAATACAGTTCGTTGCCGTTACCCGACGTGCCACCTACGGCGCGCACATCTGCATTAACGAGAGCGGATCCAAGATAACTGTAGGCGCTGATGCATCCGAACAAAAACGCGCACGCCACGTTGATCCAATAGGCCGACTTTGACATGGAATGTTTACCTCCGTAGTCATGAATCACAGATATTGCATTGGTCTGCCAAACGCATCACGGCAATTCTTTCGGCCCTTGACCTGCCCTTTCCAAAGAGACGACGCCCCTATGTCGCACAATTGCAACAATGCGCAGCCAATCGCAGAATTCGGATGTCTCAGATTTCGAAAAAACCAAGATATCAGTCCAGTCGGCCGTAGTCAAGCAATTAGATAATAGCCGCCGTTTGTCAAATCGAAAATTTTAGCCTGTCGCACACCCTGGCCTGAGTGCGTCTCGGAAGTTCAACCTCGTCCAGCGATGCCGCGCTGTTAAATTAGGTAGTTTGATTCGCCTCATGTTTTCATTTCGCCCAGGACAAATCTCAGCAAAGAAGCATGCAGTCACATGCGTGGTCGTCATTTTGTTGTCGGTCCACGCATTGCTTTTAGCCTGGGGAGCTCGCGTTCATAGTCCGACGCTTAATGAGCCGGGGCATTTGGTGGCCGGAATTAGCATCTGGAAATACGGACGATTTGATATTTATCGTGTGAATCCTCCGCTGGTGCGCCTCGTGGCTACTGTCCCGGTGCTGTTGGCCGGTTGCAAGACAGAGTGGAGAAGTTTTTACAACGGCCCTGACGCGCGCCCAGAGTTTGCGCTAGGTGAAGACTTTGTCGCGGCAAATCAACAGCGTTCTGCGTGGTTGTTTACGTTGGCTCGTTGGGCTTGCATTCCTTTTAGTCTCATTGGCGGATTTGTCTGCTTTCGTTGGGCGCGAGACTTATATGGTTCGCCATCAGGACTCTTGGCACTATTTCTATGGTGCTTTTGCCCAAATATTCTGGCGCATGGGCAATTGATTACTTCGGATGTAGCCGGAACTTCTCTAGGCTTCGCAGCCTTTTATGCATTCTGGCATTATCTCAAACGTCCAAGCTGGCAACGATGCGTTACTGCCGGGTGCCTGCTGGGAATCGCGGAGCTAACAAAACTTACTTGGATAATGTTATTGATCCTTTGGCCGATTATCTGGATCTGCTACCGCTGGCCAGATCGATATAAGCTGGCGTTTCGAAGTTGGATGACCGGCGCCGCTGAATTGTTAACCATAGTGCTGTTGTCCTTAAACATCGTAAATCTTGGATATGCAGAAGACGGCGTCTTCACACGATTGGGAGACTTTCATTTTGTCAGCGAGGCATTCAGCGGTAAGACTGAAAGCGACTCACCGCGATCAGCAGGGAATCGCTTTAGTTCGACTTGGCTGGCAGGGTTGCTCGTGCCCTTACCGCAGGACTACCTGCTGGGAATCGATCGTCAGCTGTCAGATTTTGAGGGCCATTCGGAGCCGTCATATCTGAACGGGCAATTCAGTTCGCGAGGTTGGTGGTATTACTACCTTTACGCACTAGCAATCAAAGTGCCGGTGGGAACATTGCTGCTTTTGTGCCTTGCCTTGTACATGCAAATCAGTTCCAGGAAGTTAAGACGAGATGAATTCGTCCTGCTTTTCCCCGCAGCATCTATTTTGCTGTTGGCCAGTAGCCAAATTGGTCTTAACAACCACATGCGCTATGTATTGGCAATTTTTCCTTTCCTTTATGTTTGGATTAGCCAAGTGGCAGTTGCCTTTGAGAACAAAAGAATAATTATGTCGGGTTTTGTAGCCGCATCGCTTTGTTGGATTATCGCAAGCAGTCTGTCAATTTTTCCGCATTCTCTTTCCTATTTCAATGAGCTGGTTGGCGGCCCCAAGGGCGGTCCAGCGCACTTACTCTACAGTAATGCAGATTGGGGGCAGGACCTGTTATTCCTAAGAAAATGGATGACAGAACATCCGGAAGCTCGCCCTATCCACCTTGCATATTTCGGCTACTTTGATCCACGCGATCTTGGAGTTGAATATGTGTTACCCGAGCTTGATCCGAAAGATGACAATCGCACCGCCCGCATCCAACCTGGCTGGTACGCACTGAGCGTCAATTTTGTCCAGGGCTATCCCTGGACCGTCTACAAGACACGCGAAATCAAGCGATACTTCGCTCAAAATTCTTTCGCCGAATTCCAAAAATTGAAGCCAATCGCGATGGCGGGCTATTCAATTTACATCTATTACATTCCACAGTCGAATTGACTGTTCCTTAGGAAGTGCGTGGATTTCACGTTGTCATCCATCGGCATAAGAAAGTCGGTGATATTGGTACCAATCGCCGACACCGCTGCAATCTCACTCGATTCGCCGCTACTCTGCGCGACGCTTTCTCGTGTTGTTCGCTACTACTAGCCAAATTACGACGCCAATACACAGCCAGGGAACAACTATCAGGACGACGTCTTGGATCCATGCGACGCCAGAACTTGAAAATATGGTTGTTGAGCTTCTCGGTTTCGACTCAGCCTCGACCTCCTTCGGCCATGATACCGGATGTCCGCGGCGCTGGGCAAGCAACCAGTCCAAAAGGTGATAGTCCTGGATGGCGGGCGTCCAGCAGTCGTGGGAAGACATTGTTTTCTGGTCCGTTTCGGTCAATCTTGCATTGCCGCCGGCCGATTGAATGGCATCGACCATGGCGCGGGCACGATCAACTTTCAGTCTGTCCGTCCGGGAATGAAATGCCCAGATCGGAATTTTCGCTAATTTCGATGCTTTTGAAACGTCGCCTCCCGTGGAAGCCATTGGCGCCATCGCTGCAAAGCGCTGCGGATGGCGACATGCCAGCTCCCAACAAGCAGTGCCGCCAGTCGAAACCCCTGACAAATAAATGCGATCTCGATCGATAGGATATTTGGCTTGGATCTGTTCGAGGATTTCAGAAACGGCCGAAACAGTGTCGGATTGACTGCCCGGCGTGAACCATCGCTGATTCGCAGGATGTTGCACGGCGAGGATAAACAGCGGCGGTGAATTGTTTTCCGCTTCGAATACCAGATTCATCCATCGGAGATGATTCAGATTGTCGTCGCCTCGTTCGCCATCGCCGTGCAACCACACTAAGAGAGGCGCTGGCAAAGTGACACGCCCTTTTTCAGGTACATATAGTCGGTATCGATGGATGTCGGGCGACGAATTGGATCGCCATTCGATCGACTGAAACTTCTTGTCGATCGCTGGTGGTACAATTGTTGGCGCTGCAGTAGCGACTTGGGCCGCAATGATCATCCAGCATGTGGCAGCAAAGACGCGGGTCGGTTCTGGTAAGATCCGTCGCGACCGAATAAAAAGATGCGTCGGTCTCAAATAGCAGGTTGCCATGACGCTTGGACAAAGCTGCGAAAGTTTGATCCACCGCCTCTGGGAGTTGAACGCAAGCATTCGCCGGAATGAAATCGGATAGGTGTTCGCATTCTAGCATCTGTCCCGCAGTTTCTACGTTAACCGCTACAAAATATCTTTTTTTGAGACCGTTACCCGGCCTTTGGAATGAGCAGTGCCAGTACTAGGGATTTGAAATGTGCGCCCGGCTTCAAAAAACGATCGCATCCTTCGCAATTCCGGCGATGCTGATTATCCATGCCGGACTATTGGCATGGAGCGCTTATCATCATAGCCCTGTGTTTACCGAGGTTGGGCATCTGCCGGCAGGGATCAGTCACTGGACTTTCGGCCGGTTCGATCTGTATCGGGTAAACCCGCCCCTGGTGCGAATGGTTGCCGCGCTGCCAGTCATGGCCGCAAACCCTAAGGTCGATTGGAGCCATTTGAGCTCCGATCCGCTCGCGCGAGAGGAGAGGCGGGTCGGCATCGATTTCGTGAATGCGAATGGTGCCAGGTCGTTTTGGCTTTACACGATTGGCCGTTGGGCGTGCATTCCGTTTAGTTTATTGGGGGCGTGGATATGTTACTGTTGGGCGCGCGAATTGTACGGCGTTCCCTCAGGTTTGACGGCAATGGCCTTGTGGTGTTTCTGCCCGAACATACTGGGCAACGGGGCGCTGATTATGCCCGACGTGCCGGCCGCCGCGCTCGGCGCCGCTGCTACGTACACCTTTTGGCGCTGGCTGAAACAGCCAAACTGGCTCGATATGACCATTGTGGGCATCGTCCTCGGTTTGGCGGAATTGACCAAGACGACCCTGCTAATTCTCTACCCTCTGTTTCTTGTCTTGTGGATCGTCTATCGCTGGCGAAGTTCGGTTGGCAGTTGGGTGCGCGAGTTGGGCGGGCTGACCGCATCTTTCCTGATAAGCATCTATGTCATCAATACCGGCTACTTTTTCGAAGGCTCGTTGAAGCGACTCGGGGATTATCAATTTGAAAGCGGGGCGCTGACCGGACAAAGTTCGAAGAAAGGGCTGCTGCCTGGCAATCGCTTTGCCGACAGTGCGCGTAGCGTCGATTCCTATTCCGCTTCCAATGAACTATGTGCAGGGAATCGATGCGCAAAAACTAGATTTTGAACGCGGCATTCCTTCTTACTTGCAGGAGGAGTGGAGTGAGCATGGTTGGTGGTACTTTTATTTGTACGGATTAGCAATCAAAGTGCCGCTGGGCACCTGGTTACTGGCATTAACCGCCACCGTTCTCACTTTCTTACGGCGCTACCGCGTGGCCGCTTGGGCTGACGAACTGTTCCTCATCGCGCCGCTCATCTCCCTGCTGATTTTCATAAGCTCACAATCTGGCTTCAGTATTCACTTTCGTTATGTATTGCCGATTTTCTCATTTCTCTTCATCTGGAGCAGTAAGTCGGCTTTACTGTTCATAGTTCCGAGTGCGCAACCCGAAGCGAGCCCAGTGCGATCCGTCCAGCAAAATTTTGGCAGAGTGGTGGTGATGGTCGCCTTGATATGGTCGATTGCATCAAGCATATGTTGTTATCCCAATAGTCTGGCTTACTTCAATGAAATCGTCGGTGGCTCTAAGTACGGACACAAATACCTGCTGGACAGCAGCCTTGCTTGGGGCCAGGACCTGATTTATTTGAAGGATTGGTACGATGCACATCCGCACGCGCGGCCATTCTTCTTGGCCTCCTCCGGGAATAATGTCGACCCACGAACTGTGGGAATCGAATTCACACCACCACCCCTAGGCACCAGCGTCATTAGGCCAACGACACAAGCGACGGTTCCAGATCAACCCTTGCCACCTGGGTGGTATGCGATCGATGCGAATTACCTACAAGGCTCGCGCCGCCCAGTGCCAGACGGCCAAGGCGGTCTGGGATATGCGTCGAAAGACGGCAAGGATTACAGCTATTTCCAGCAGTATGAACCTGTGGAACGGGTAGGCGCATCGTTTTTTATCTATTGCGTGCAGAAGTGAGGCAGATCGTTTGATTTGCCACTGGCAAGGTGGGCTATCGCACAATTGCATTTCCCGTGATCCATAAACTCATGGTTCAGAAATCCCTTGACAAACAAGTGAGGAGTGGTAGCTTGATATTTTGGTTTTGACCTTTTGATTTCTTTTCTTTTCAAGAGGTGGGGTATGATTGATGCATTCGGACGCGCGATACTTCGCAACGCTTGGTGGATCGGCTGTTTGAACCTGTTGGTCGCCACCGTCATTTTATGCTGGACGCTGTTGCTGAGTCCTCGAATGGCCCGCGCCGACGACGGCTGTGGTGAGGACGGTTGTCCGCAAAATTGCGTTTGCTGTGGAGGATCGTGCGTGCAAGTTGAATAAAAGCCCATGAGCTCACCGGTACCTGCGGCTTTTGGAATTCCTGCACAGTAGATGTGAAGGAATCTGACCGGTTGAATTCCCTTATTTTCCCGTCACGAATCGGAGTTCGACAGATTGGCATTAGTATTTTAGTGTGAAACTCGCCGAAAACTCGCATATTTTCATAGTTCGCCTCTGGGAAGCAAGGGAATTGCTAGTTTGCCCAAATCTTTTTCAACTATTTCGTCGGAGGTGTATAATGAATCGAGTCACTTTTGCAAAAAGAAGAGGAACGGTAGCTGCGCTCCTATGTTTTGTGTTTCTTTGTGGAGTTTTAGCCGGAGACGCACGAGCCATCTGGTACGCTTGGACCTGCGATCCGACCGTAATTGGCGGTTGTCCTACGTCCTGCACCAACGAAGACCTTTGTAGACTCGGCAACACCAACCGCACATGCAATATCGGCAATCAACAGCAAGGTGGATGCGTAAGATCGTGCAACCTTCTTGGCTGTTGGTCGGCTGCCTGTGTCGGGACTTGTGATTTCGATTCGACTGGCGGTACAAATTGTTCGTGCACTGGAACGAATGTGTGCAATTAGCCTCCATCCGAATGATCGACGGGTAGAAATCATCAACGTCATTCGGATGTTCTGCAATAAGAGGCTTAGCTTCGGTATCCGCATGCGCGCGATTCCAGCGCTGTTTGTATTGCGGTTAATTCTAGCCGTCGATTTCCTTCACGGCGCTACAAATCCACAGCAACTATCGCTGGAGGATTTGGTAAAAGCGCACTCGAGTGCGACGGAACTCTTGTTCTCAGCGGATTTGCACTTGGATGTATATAAATACCCGGAAGCTGAAACCGACGAAAAACAGCCGAAAAGCGATTTGCATCCAAAATTGACACATTATTGGCGATGGTCTATCGACGGCTTACAAGAACGGATCCGTTTTTCTGACGCCGACCAACCCATCAGCGCCGACCAAAATATTAGAAACATGGGAGATGTTCTTTTGGGGCCAGTTGACGCAAAGGTCCTCCTAAATTGGGACGCAAAGCATCCTACAGAACTCTCAATACACCATCAGGGTACGGTGAATGCATGGATTGAAAGCCGTTCGAAACTCATTCCAGGACAACGCAATCCGCGAGTTGTTTTGATGCGCTCATTCTGTATCTCTTCCTTAGAAGAAACGAGATCTTTGGCAGAACTGATTAGAGATTCCAATCACGCTGTTGTGGTTGGTTTAGTTAGAGAAGGTGAGCGCAAGCCTTGGCAAATACATGGAGATTATCCAGTTTCCGACAAAAAATATGCCGGTAGTTCATTCGACATATTTCTTGATCCCGATGCAAATTTCAATGTGTGTAAGGTGGTTAATCATGTTCACTTTAATGGGAATGGTCAGCAAAGTGACTATGACTTCGTAGAGGAGGCAGATGGTTTTCATGACTACGGAAACGGTGTGTTCCTGCCGAAGGCGGTCGAGGTGCACCTTGATTTTGCAAAAAACAAACAACACACGCGTGTCAGTCGTACCGTCGTTGAACAAGCTGTTGTGAATACAGATCTTCCGTCTGATGCGATGGATTTCACATTTCCGGCAGGTGTCCTCGTGAAACTTCCGGACAAAATGGCCGATGGACATCGGAAGGTGGTACTCTGGGGCAGTGGAAATCAACCTGCTCGAGAAGTTACATCTAAGGACTTTACGGGTGCTCCTGAGGCTGTTGTCCCGGACACTCCGGACTACGGAAAATACGTGCTACTCGCCGTAAGCGTCCTGCTAATTCTCGGCATGCTTGCGCTGCGAGTTTCGCGAAAAGCTCATCGCACATAAGAATGTCGTTGTATGCCTTTGCGATCAAAAGTTTATTTGACTGGCGCAGTTTTCCTCGCCGGTATCTGTCTGACATTGGTATATCAGAGGCTAAATGCGAACCTGAGAGTCGTATTGGAGCCTTCGATTGTTGAGCTGGTCGAGCAGCCGGTTACGAACAAACAACTAAATGTCGATTTTGTCTTGACGAACCTAAGCAACCGGGACGTCTTTGTTCAACGAGCGGGAACATCCTGTGGATGCGTCTCGCTAGTCACCCGCAATATGGCGACTTTGAAGTCACCAATATTAATGAAAGCCGGGGAGATAATGCCATGGCGAGCGATAGTATCAACCGACGGCCGAGTCGGTGAGGACATCCAGCAAGTCTATTTCGATGTCGTAGATGGTAGCGGTAAGGAAAAACGATTAATCGGAACCATCAGGTTGAACGTGAGAGAAGGGTGGATCGCTAACCCATATACGGTCGAATTCCGAGGCGTCGAATTAGGCAAGAAATATGAACGCCTGATTCAAATCCTAAATGTCAATGGTCCATCCGATACTGTGATCGATCGGGTCGAGAATTCCGACAATGACGACCTTCGAGTAACTCTACTGCCGATTGAGACAACCGTTTATAGTGGTGAAAGTTTGGGCGACAACGAACAAAACAGTTCCACCTTGAATTTAGGTAAAAACATCGGGTCATTGAAGGTCGAATTGGCACCTAGTGAAAAACGGTCTGAATCGGCCCGTCAAGAAAGTCTAATAGTCTATTCTAAAGACGATCGACTTCCGCCATTGCGCATTCAAGTAAATATCGCCTTCCAACCACCAAGTCACCGTTTGATACCGGAAAGACTTGTTGTCCAGTTGCCTTCATTTCCGGTACTTGAACGGCATATACATTGCGTTTTCGCCTCCACAGTCACTTCTCTGTCTTTGGCGGAAAAACCAAGCTTCACGGAAGTGACTTTCCGCGACCCTGTAGGAAATGCTCAAGAGATCGAAATCAAAATACACTGCGATGATCTCAAAGCTGGTGATTACGCGATCCGTTTTCGAATTGTTGATGATTCATCAAAGCAGTTGACGTTGCCAATTCACGTTTTCAATCGCGGCGATGCCAAATTGCCAGCAACCGCCCGAGATGGTTACACTGGCTAGGACTCGACATTCCGAGCATGAAAAGTCTATGCCTGCATGTCGGAACGGAGCCCGATGTTGAGCTTGGAGCAAAGTGATGCGGCATTGCAGAACAATACGACCTGGAACGGCAACGTTACTTTAGCTCTTGGAAAGTATGGCCATTCGGTCCTCTCATGGGTTCACAATCCGCTGGCCTTACGACGTGAGGAGAAAGTAGTAATGCCAGTTTTGATTGTAGTTACCTGTCGCTTTTGGCGGCGTTGTGACCTTAGCGACCATTGAACCTCGCCGATTCCTAGATATTTGAAATATAGAATCTCGCCGATAGGGCTTTCAACAATGTCTCGAGATAGTCTCTTCCGCCTAACGTGGCTCGCGGTGACAGTCGCATTGTTCCTTTCCGCGGTTCGCGAAGCGTTTGTCTGGGGGGCGAGGCATCGCGATATCCTCACATGCGCCCAACCGAATTTTCAATTTGGCGCTGTGGAATCACGAGAAACAATCGTTCACAGCTTCGAGGTGAAAAACAATTCCAATCATCCCATCGAGATCACTGCGGCACCCGGCTGCTCGGCATGTATTGAAATAACGCTGGATCGCAACCGACTAGCAGCCTACGAATCCGCGAGAGTACAATGCGAACTTGATCTACGACGGTTCAAAGGCAAGGTTCGCAAAAGCATCCTCGTTCAATCTGCTAATGACACGGATGCGCCAGGCGGAAAACTTGCCCTAAGAATTGAAGGCGAAGCGATTGCATCAATCGCTCCGGCCCCCGCGGAAATATCACTTAAGCAGGCCGAGGTCAGGCCTGAACGAATTGTGGAGATCAACTTGCAATCGCAGCGCCCCGATGAGCAATTCAAGATCATGGAAGTTGTCCCAGCGACGAAAAATTGGGTGGCAGAGGCAATTGCCGCGTCGGAGCCGAGCTGTCGGCAGAGTTGCAAGCTGCGTTGTGTCGATCCTGCCCCATGTAAATCCTACGTCAAAATTAAGACCGATGCCGACTGGGCTTCCGAAGTAATCGTTCCGCTAAGAGTCTTTTGATTGACCTTCTAACAAGTGACACGGCGCATCTGCGCCAAAACAAATCGAGAAAACGAAGTGGAAAATGAATCGGCAACGATCTTGACGCGGTCAACCTCGCTAACACCTGACGCGTTCGAAGACTCGGCATCTGTTTCTTACGGCTTCAATATAGTTCGACTCGCTTTGGGCCTCCTTCTCATTTCCGCGGCCGTACTCAAAGGGTATCAATTAGCCAACGAACCAGTTGCTGAAGAAAGTCTGTTTACCTCTCGGTGGTTTTTGATCCTCTGGGTCGAATGTGAGATCGCGCTGGGAGTGTGGCTACTTTCAGGGAGGTACCCGCAACTTGCTCGCCGGGTTGCCATTTTCTGCTTTGCCACTTTCGCTTGTGTTGCCTTCTACCGCGCATGGAGCGGTGCAGCGTCCTGCGGTTGTTTCGGCAAAATAATGGTCAACCCCTGGTGGACGCTTGGAATTGATATCGTAGCGCTTGCATCGCTTGCGAGCTGCCGCGCCAGTGATAGCGAGCAGAAACCGCGCGTCCCTGCACGGGTTTTGGTCGCGACAACCTTGCTGATCGGTGGAATAGGTGCATGGTGGATGGCAACTTTCGCGCCGACTCGCTTGTCCGCGGAGGGAGATTTCTTGGGAAATGGCAATCTCGTCGTGCTTGAACCAGAACGATGGGTCGGCAAGTCGTTTCCTTTATCCAACTACATGGACATTGGTGATGACGTTAAAAAAGGGATGTGGAGAATTGTTCTTTATCACTACGACTGCCCAAAGTGTCAGGCCCTTGTGACGCAGTACGAAGAGTCGAAAGAAATAAACGTGGACCATGCCGATATCCGCCGCATCGCTTTGGTTGAAATGCCGCCCTACGATCCGACCACGACCACCTATTTCCGTGGTCCCGCGCAGCAGCTCTCACGCGGTAGACTGGACGATAACAGAGAATGGTTCGTGACCGCTCCAATAGAGATCGATATCGATGAAGGGATTGTAACGGGCGTGAACACAGAACCGACACGCGCCGGAGACAGATTTGTTCCCGGTACCGAAGCTGTCACGAAGTCTTATTGATCTACCCACCTCCGCGATTTCGGCGCCAACTTCTCAGCGCACGAGGATCACCCAAAGGTAATCGGACCAGCCGATTAGCGAAAACTTTCCGATCGCTGTTCGATTCCAGTTGGCAACTCAATACGGCGTTTCGCGGCTTTCAATTCATACGCAACTCCCGGACTGATTTTTCCATCAGGCAATGCTCGGAAAGCGACGGCATCCGCGCCAGCGGCAAGCTTACGAAAGAATTCCATGTTCTTGTTGCTTTTGTATTCCGGATCGTTTGGATTGATCACTTTGAATCCCAAAGTTTCCAGCAGCTGAATATCCTCGATTTCCTGTGGCGTTCCGTACGATGACATGGGGTGAGCATAGTAGCAGGTAAGCGATCGACGAGACGGCGCGTGTGCAGCTTCTTCAATAGGGTGTTCCCGAACTCGGTTTTGCCATAGTTGGACTGGCAAGATCAAGGCAGCACCGGCGGCGAACGCGACGAAGCCTGAAACGCCAATTCGTGAAGCAATCGCGACAACTAATTGCGCGGCGCTCCGGACCGGCATTAACAGTGCGTTTATGCGTCGGTCGTGCTCAGAGCATTCAAATCTATCGAATTGTGACATACAATGGCTCCATCTGCTCGAAAACGACGCGCCGATTGAGAATCAAGTGTGCAAGCCAAATCGACACTAATTCAATACCTTTGCCTAGCATCGCGAGCGTTGTTTTCCAGATGCTCGGCTGCGCCACTCGTTGGGCTCGTGTCAACGGTTCATTTAAGTTCGTGTGAGTTCTGGCGGCCGGAACTCGACTTGGTGTCATTAGCGCTCGATTTTCTAACGCTTCGTGGTTGTTGGCAAGTGCGTGCCTCCATCCGCGTCGGCATTTTACGGATATCATCATCCCCAGCGCCACGGCGTCAAGCATGTTCTGGTGGAAGCGTTCTTTCCAAGCCCGGTCCTGTGTCAAGTAAACCTTAAGTTCAGGAAAACTTGGCCGCCAATGACCAGGCGTAGTCACCATTTCTATTCGGCGCGGCCAAGCTCGTGTCCAGTTCGGAGACCATCGACTGAAAACGGACCCCAAGATCATTCGGAGCTTGGGACACTTCTGCCGAAAAGGTGATTTCAGATAGACGGGCCAAGCGCGCGAATCTCGGTTCTTGATTTCTAATTCCGGAAACGAAAGCCTGCGTCGATTGCACTGGATATCTGTACCGAACCAATGTCGCTTATTAGGTAGTGTGCCGTTACTGGTAAAAGCCAGCCGGCGGCCGCGATTGTCGGCCGCGTCAAACCTGCTCGATTGGCGCCGCATGTCGCATTGACCAGCGTTGCGGCGCTCTGCCGCCCTACAATTTCTCAATTGCTGCAGGCTAGTAAGCATGGCTCCCGAAAACCGTGACGTGTTGCCTGCTAGCTGATGCTGGTTAGCGGCGCTTGCTCAGCCACCTTTAATAGCCTTTTCGTTCGGGCCAAATTCGGTTGACAGCGCTCGCGAGCTCGGCTTTTTTCACTGCACGATCAAAAACGGCTTTGAGAAAGCGTTGCTGCTCGTCAGGGTCGGGGAAGTTCTGATGCGCGAATTGTTTCAACGCCTGGATGTCGCGACTTGGATTTTGCGACAGGAAGGTATTGACTGCTTGGTTAATCTCATCTGGGACATACGACGTACTCACCTCAATCTCCTTTAGAGTTGGGTCTGTATAAATGATCGGCAAATGTGATCTTGATCCGAATTACTTTTTGAGACTTGCCGGCATCTTCTGCTGGCGACAATTGCGCTGAAGAAAACGATCGCGCAACAAGAACAGTCTTTTTCGGCAACACCCCTGCTCTGCTACGTTGGCTGTCACTGGCACCACCCGGCTTCCATTAGGCCGCACCAGGCGACAGTCATCGAATGCGATCACAGTGGTAACGCTCGTGACCAAACGAGCGTCTCTCCGCCTGCTGCATACCAACAGCGTGGGCGGAGCACGGAGTTTCGGGAAATGTCAGAGCGCTTCCCGGACACGTGATGTTCGTGTCGTGTGTGTGTCGTGTGTCGTGTGTCGTGTGTCGTGTGTTTGTCGTTTCGATTTCTACCTCTTTATTCAGAAGCAACGTGCCTTGGAAAACACGAAGCCAATGACGGCAGCCTACCGCGAGTGAACTGCTCTCAACAGTAAACTCAGGCCGAGTGCGCGGCGACAGTCTATCGCTAGCGGCTCGTAGGAAAGGAAAGTTTCATGGTCATGCTCAGGTCACCACGGCGGGCTAAGCACCGGAAGCCCGACGTGAAGCAGCGGCATATCAAAACCGCTACAAGACAGTCGAGCCAGACAGACTTGGTCGCAGCCAAGTCGATTGCGAGTCTGGCAAAACGGTCTCCGGTGCATACGTCAGTCGGTACGAGTACGTCGATCCGTTCTGCACTAAGTTCTTCACCACGTTCCACTACATGCCACTGGGACATGGTGCTGGATCACATCGGGAAACGCGCAACTTCGCGAGACCACATACTCAATTGGCTCGCGGGTATGCTCGATCCCGATCTACCACAGAACGGCTTGTTGCTGATTTAGTTTGCGGCAGCCATTTCTTTCCTAGCTAAGAAAGATTGAATCTGAATTAGATTTGGCCAAGGGTCATCAATCCTAGCCAGGTTTCAAACCTTCTGAATTAGAATTCGCCAGGTGTCGACGCAATCATATCTAGGATTGCGTCGATAATATGCCAAATTCGTTGCATCTCGCACCGTGCGCTACACGGCGCATATTCTCGCGCAAAGAATATCGTTTCTCCTTGATGCCCGCATTACCGGCAATCACGCTAGCAATAGAGTGTCACTTTGTCCCTTATGCGTAATTGTCCCGTCACGAGCACCCTGGAGACTACACCTCGATGCACAATTCCCATCCTCGCCGCGAGAGCAAAAATCGCGGCAAAAAGTTTCCCGCCGAGCCGCTTTCGCCCGATGAAGTTAAGCGCTTGTTGCGGGCCTGCTCGCAGCGCGCACCGACGGGCTTGCGCAATAAGGCGCTCTTGGCTCTGCTGTATCGCGGCGGTCTCAGGCTCTCCGAGGCACTCGGCTTATACACCAAGGATATTGACTTTGAGAACGGCGCGGTGCGCGTGCTGCGCGGCAAAGGTGGTACGTCACGACTGATCGGGCTAGATTGCGGCGCGCTCGCGATCCTTCAACTCTGGATTGAGCGTCGTGCCACGTTGGGCTTGACTGGGCGAGGACCGCTGTTTTGCACATTGCGCGGAGAGCCGCTCAAATCAGCGTATATCCGTTCGCTGATGCCGAGGTTGGGCCGCAAGGCCGGAATTCAGAAGCGCGTGCATGCGCACGGGCTCCGCCACAGCTTCGCTTTCGAATTGGCCAACGAGGGAAAGCCGCTGCATATCGTCCAAGCGAGCTTGGGACATCGAAACCTGCAGACAACGCAGACCTACGTAGCTCACTTGAATCCCACTGCTATCGTTTCGGCGATGAGAGCGCGCGAATGGAGTTTATGATTCGGTTCGTCCCTTCAACTGTGGAACATTCTTAGCTGGCCGACCGAAGCAGTCGATGTCAAACCAATGGCATCCTTGGTCGTCCACTCGGCCATCCATTAGGCGCCGATCCAAAATCGGACGGGCACAGCCGACCGCCACAGCGGCCGCCATTACAGACGGGTAATAGTCCGTCCGCCCATCCGGCCAAATTCTCACGATCGGCCGGCCATGGCCGCGGCCGCGATACTGTGGCTGGATGGGTATGTGTGTCTGCAACCAGGGAGGGGCCACATCCGGCGTTTCCCACCACCGCGAGATTTGCCGCACGCGGTCGCGGACGAAGGTCCGTGCCAAAGATGCACAGATGGGAAGATTTCTGCCCAATAGCCAAACCAAAGTTTGGTCTGGCTCCAGTAGTGGCTGCTCATGGACGCGGCACAAGCCGACATGGATGGGTAGTCCTTCCGAATTATGGATTTCGTAAGTTCGGTAAATTCGTTTGCCCATTTAACGGTACTCCATTGGGTTTAGTGATAACTGGTAGCTTCAGCTTCGCGGGGCTTATAGCGGCCCGGAAGATGAGCCTCTAATACATTCGGCATCTCCAAGCCAACATGCTGCAACTACGGCTGGCAGTAAAATGCAACGCACATCCCGAAGCCAACCGGGGGAAAAAAATCGGCCCTTGCAGATAGGCATGATCCTCGACAGTCGACGGTCATCGTTTGGCCGATAGGAAGATTCGACGAGGTTTACCGCGTCGGACCAACTGCGGGAGTTCGGATTGTACTTTCAGCCGGCTGGTGAGTGCAGCTAGAGACTGGCTGAGTCTGACCGTTTAGATTCTTGTCGGGGTAGTTACCCCGACACTCCCTGTTGCCCTTTTTTGGAACCGTTTCAAGGTTAGAAAAAGGTAACACATATATAGCTGTCGGGGTAACTACCCCGACAAGTGGCCTGGCGTCCGGCAAGTGGCGATTCCCGGTTCGCCCCAGTTGATTGGCCATCCGAAAGATGACTGGACCCAAAGTGGTTCCAGCACCACTGGTTTATGAGCCCAATCGGCAGGCACCGCCCAGGTGGACGACTTTCACGCGCGTCATTTCCTTTAGGCGAGAAGTTTGAGACCCAAGTAGGCATCCACACGTTTTCCGTCTTTCGTCTTTCCATCACGGATCGATGGCACTGCCTTGCGCAGTTCTTTTCCAAAAGGGACTGGATCAAGGATTTCCGCTCCTTGCACTTGGGCCCACTGTCGATAGCGAGCGTGCACTGCTGCTTTTGGCTCGCGCGCCCCATCATCTTTAACCAGACAATCATCGACGAAAGCCAGTAATGGAGCCGACGCAGTTTGTAGGCGCTTCTTTTCTTCCGTCTCAACCACGGGAATCGCTAAACGATCAGTCGGCGGCGGCAAGGTCATGTTGAGCAAGGTGTACAGGAAGGCAGATGCTTCCTCTTCCAGTCGCTTCATCAGGGTGCCTTTGGGAATCAGCGTACCAGCCGGCAGCGACGGCACCCAAATTGACGTGATCCGCGAATCGCCGGGCAGGACCGGGCAGAATGCTTCGCCGGACTCGTCCTGATTCGCGAACTGGAACCAGTGCGTACAGTTCGGAATTTGAAACGGAGGTCCATACATCGGTCGCAACGAAATAATGGGGCTGGTCACGAAGTCTTTGATCCGAGCCAATGCGCCCGGCGTCTTGGCGATATTCTTTTCTTCGATGATACAGAAGACAGCGCCGAGCAGTTCGCCGGAAAACTGATTTCGCTGATCCAGACACCGATCCGCTTTAATGACGCCTTTGGTGACCAGGCATTTTTGTACAGCTTCCCAAAAGATAGATTTGCCGCTGTTCTCCGGCCCGTGGAAAAATAGGTACGGGGTGTGCTTGAAAGGGTCGCGCAGGATCGACGCCAAAATAGCGCGGAGGTAATCGCCGCCAGTTCTGATGTTTGCCAGTTTTGCCCATTCAAGGTCCGCCAAGTACGGCGTCAGGTCTTGCCCACAATGCGTCATGATCCGATCCCAGTGGGGATGTTCTCCCTCGCGCGGTTTGACCTTGAGTTGCGCGGCTTTTAGATTCCATTGCCGATTGCCGGGATACTCACTTTGAAATGGCAAGCTCACCATCCGCCACGCAGCGAATACGGCAGTGCCAAGGATGGCGTCAGGCTCGGTTTTCGAGTAGCCGAGCGATATCAGTCGAGACCTACAATTGTCTTTGGACTGTTCGACCCAGTCGCCGTCTTGGTGCTTAAGCATCCAGCCGCAATGCTTACCATCCGGCGTTTTCAGATTCCGCACGATCAGGTCATTCTCACTGAATGTCTGCGTTTCCTTGGGCTGATCGGTTTTGGCATTCTCCACCTTGATCCAGTGCCCTTTCTTCTCACCGTTCCAGCCAGGAAGTTCGGATTCACGATCGTCGGTTGCCCGTTTCATCTCGATGATGAGGCGGCCGTCCTTGTTTTTCTTTAACACGGTTTCGTGATCGAAGTAGTGTTCCGGCAGCGTCACTTTCGCCCCAAGCATTTCCGCCGCAGCCAAAGCATCGCTGGCCGTTTTGAAGAAGAAGCCATTATTGTTCGCACGTTCCACGCCCCCAATCGCGCGTGCTGCTGTATCTAAGTCCGGCAGCCTGTTGAAGAAGCACATGGTCCAGCCATCGTTCGTTTGCGACCAGGTCGGCGCTTCGGCGACACCTTGCGAAAAGCGATACACCTTCCATCCGCCGTTGGGTAGCGGAAACATGAAACAATTGATCGACGTGCTGCCGCTGGATTGCGTCTTGAACACGCCGACCAAGCTCAATTCGGATCGTTTCTCTTCCATGAGCCACGCCAAATCTTTGGTATGGGCTTGGAGTAGATGATAGTCCGGGACCCAAACACAACAGCGCCCGGCGTTCCGTAGCACCTCAATCAGTGCCTTGTGCTTGTCGTCCAGCGACACGACTTGTCGGGAAGATACAAGAGACTCGAACGGGTCTTGCAATTCACTGGCGATCCCGGCGATCTTGATTTTTGCCCGCTTGCGCTGCATGACTTCGATATGGTCCGTCCAATTTGCCGGCAGGTCATCAAGCGATAGTACCTTGTCGGCCGCCTTAATCAACGACAAGCCGCCGTTCTCTTTGGTCATCTTGCGGTGCCAAATCCAGAGGTTGCCGCCACAGGCGTCGATCTTACTAGCGAAGTCGAAGCCCGTATCGCTCGACATCATACCTAACACGCACCGCGCAAGTGCGGCGTGTTCTGTGTGATTGGCGGTTGGGATACCTGCCTCGTCGAAGAACACATACAGATGTAGGCCGCTGCCCCCCGTGCTCTTGCGGACCTCAACATACGGGAGTGCCTTCGCCTTTTCGGCAACCAGCGCCAGTTGGTCAATAGTGATGCCAACGCCAGCCGCGTGACCAGTGATGCTGTCAAAATCAAAACCAACCCAACGTGAGAGGCGGTTCTCCCAATCCCAGCCGGTGCTGCCGATACCTTCAGCATGTTCATCCAGTGGAAATCTTAACACATAGTCGTTGAATTCGGGTTCGGAGTTTGCATTTTTGGGGACGCGAATGTTCCACCATTCGTAGAGCCCATTACTGTACGTGTTGCGCTTTCCTTCCACGGGCACACCATTTCCTGCTCGGACATTCATTTGAGTTTCCATCGCTGGCGTCCAGCGATCCAATAAATCTTGGCCATTGTGTTCGCTACGGCAGGAGCGAAGGAAGAGCTCAATGGCCTCCCTGACTTGTGATAACATAAAATCATTCTCCATCAATATTTTCCACTCAGATTACCAAATAGGTCGGAAGCGGGAGTGGTGTCCGATTCCCGAATACGGACCGTATCAATCAACGCGCAATTTCATTGCGCCCGTGATCGAAACGGCCGACGATCAGCTACGAATCTGTCGTGCAAGAACCACACGAAATCAACGGCTGGCCACATCGCCGTGACAATTGAATCACGGCTGCGGCCGAAAGCCGATCAGAGAGTACAAGAACGGCTGATTATGACCGAGCAGCCAGACTCTGCGTCGAGACTAAACCGCGACCTTTAACCAAGCTCTTTGACTGAGTCGCTGAACCAGTCATGTCGAGCTTCGTACTGACTTTTCGATGACGATCCGCAGAATGCGGAGATGATCATTAGACCGTGCTACGGTCAAGTTAGATTGCCGACACAGCAGTCAGCCAAATGCAATCCGTGAACGCCACGGAGTCAGACTAACCGAGTGGGGACGATGCGACGAAAAAACGCCTTGGCGGATGCCGGACGGTGAGTAACCCGGCTATTTTTCCGAAGGATCGGGCTCTAGCGGCAAATTAGCCGCGTGCGCAGACGCTACCTTACCATAATTAACTGAAGGAGATTCTGTGACATTTAGCGGACCTTACTTAATCGGTTCTGTCGATTTTCTCGGAAAAGTTCATTCTGTGGTCCTACAACCGTCATGATTGATTCAATCTGCACTCACAACTCGCGGTACATCTTGCCACAACGAATACGGAGGAGATTCTGTGACATTATCGCCGATCCAAACAACATGGCTTTCAACCCACTCAATTTCGATAACGAATGGCGTCGTCCTAAAAGGCGTGATGCCGATGCCAAGGAAGAAAAGCCATACGACGAGTTTGAAAAATTCCAGGGCGACTTTCGTCCGCAACAGAGGACAACACCCGGTAAAGTTCCAAACGATCTGCAACAATGCGAATTCAGCAAAGGCGCGGTCTATTGGCTGGCTGGAATTAAGCTCTGGGTTGGCGCCGGAGATACTCAATTGCGGAAATTGGCTAGCCTTTTTGCAAACTGGCAGAACCGATGGCACGACTACAATGCAATTAAACAAACGGTCTACGGAAAGTCCGTCGCTGATAAGAAACTGCGAAAGGTGATCAGCCGGCTTCGGAAAGCAATGAGGGAGCATGAATCGGACGACCACGCAATCATCGTTTGCCAACCGTGTCTTCAGCGCTACGCAATGATGGTCCTCTCCGAGCAACGGTATCGCTCATCCGACGCGCCGGAAATAGATGGCTGTGGGAATGTCGTGTGGTTAGGAAAGCAATTTCTTCCGCCCGACGAGACAAAGCTGAAAGAGCTATTCTTGTTGCTCGCCAAGTATCCGGGACGTGCTTACCCGACGATCGAGATCGAGCAGCTTGTATACGAGGGTCGCCACACGGACATCGGCTTGGGTCACAGCGCGACCGAAATGAATCAGGTCGATCAGAAAATCCGTCAGTTGATATCGCGCTTGAACAAGGTGATCGGAAGCTGCGGTTTGGAAAATCGCGCGACGATCGAATGTTGCTTCTATCGGGGGCGAGCGTATCGGCTAGTATTGCTGCCCGACGATCTTGACAACGCTGAGATTGCTGCATAAGCGGCAACATGCCGGACACAACCGACATGATGATTTGAGAGGTGCTGCGAAACCACAAGCGATTGAACGGCCAAGACCGCGAAGAGCTTAAGCACGCATTTCGGAGTTGCGATCGACGAACACTCCGACAGCTCGGTGCGCCTGACGTACTCTGCGGCCGTTACGTCGGATCGTCCCGCCGGGGGCACTTGGGCTTAGATCTAGCCCTGCCTCGAAATAGGTTCGCAGGATTAGCTTATTAATTCCCTGCTGAGGAAGGTGAGGCTCTACACTGGGTAGCTCTGTTCAGAAGAATCGTCCATGAAGTCAAATTGCTAGACGGCGTTCCAATAACAATTAGGGGGCAGGTCACTTCAATCTGCTGCCAAGATAGGTAGCCAATTCCAGAACTGTCCGGATTGCTGCCCGTTGATTGCCGAGTTGTCGGTAAAAACGAAGTAGACCGAAAGCGACAAAAAAAAGTGGAATTATGTATTCCACATTCCAATTTGTAGTTGGTGGGAATATAGAAGCGGCTGAGGTGCGAAGCGCCTTAATCATTCGGATTCTAGCGTCGATGCCAGCATGCCCGCTTCTAGGTGGGCGGTCGCCCCAACCAATCCATCCTGATATCGCGTCGATCATTTCGTCACTCAGTTGCAGAGGAAGTGTAAGGAATCGCAGATTGCATTCCATCAGCACAAAGTCTTTGGCAATATGCGAGAGATCGCTAGCCCAGCCAAAGTCAATGATGCGTACGGTTCCATCATTCGCGACGACGATATTTCCGGGATGCAAATCACCATGGACAGCGCCCAGAAATAGCGGTTTACGAATATTACGAAGCCTCTTAAGCATCCAAATTGGGTTTGTCCACTTTCTACCTGCAAACTGCATATATTGCTCTGTATCTCGTCCAAATAACGATTCCCATTCAGCTCCCCACTTTTTTCCAAAGTTGCGAAAGTACCATTCGTAATGATCAAACATCTTGACTTCCGCGACTTGTGCTGTGCCAATTCTCCGATGAACATTTTGAAGAAGATCATACGTCGATGATAAAATTCGTAGGACTTCATCTGCATCATTGCTTTCTAGTGGAGACCGCAAATCCTTGACTTTGAGCTTGGTGATGACGTCACTCGCGGATGTCGCTGGAGCAGACCAGAGTGACTGATGCGTTAGAAAGAGCGACCACAAAATGTGGTAGTTGCCGCCGCCATCGTCGAACCGAAATGGCACGGCGAAGCGATCACGGCGATCGTACAAGCAAGTTCTTACTTTTTGGGCGTTGTCGTATTCTTCGCGTAGTTCAGCTCCAGTTGCTGGAGGCCTACTTTTGATGACAACGGGATGAGAGTGTGGGAGTCCTTTTATGTCGATACTTTCGAACCAGCCGATCAAGACCAGACTTCCGCTTTGTCCTTCCATTTGGCCAATACGGCTCAATGGAATGATGTGAAGCACCACTTTTTTTGGGAATTTCGAGGAGAATTCTGTTAAGCACAAAGCTGGCCAAATCATTTCGCGCAATTCTTGATTGGTTCTCCCGGATCCAAGCATTTCGCCGAGCACATTCTTTGCCGCGGCGTCAATCGATTTGATGCGATCCGGCTCAGTAGTGTGAAGTTCAACTGACAGTTCGAGATTATGCCTGTCGATACCGGCCGTCGGCATGTTGTCACCTGCTAATGATACGCTATCGATTGTCAATCCTCAAAAATATACGTCGCGTTTCTGTAGATTGGTCGATCACGTTTTCACTGTATCACTGGCCCGGTACATAATGGATTGTTTGCGAAGATCAATTTCGACCTCTCCGCCATCATGGTGCGAGACCTGACGCCATACCGAATAGCCATCGATGATTGCACGCTCCCACTCACCTTCGGTACGATCGCGCACTTCTAGGTGAGCTGTCATCGCCTTAATTGTTCTCAAAAGATCATAGTCAACCCGTTCGATACCTTCCAGGAAAGCATGTCCGCGAGCGTATGCAAATACGAGTGCCGCTATTCCCTCTTCAATGACCTTCGCGCGTCCTCCGTCCTCTACCTCGTCGATGGCCGGATCACTGCGGCGCTGTCTTCCAAGAATACTCCGAGTGATCGGGGACCAACCGAGAATCGCTGCATATGCAAAGTGAAATGCGTCATGAAATCGGTATCCGTCCGCTATGTACGCGTTGTCAGTGAGTGGCGAGCCTATCGGAGTGCCGTTCCACTCCACAATTGTTTGAGACGTTCGATTCGTTTGATGTTGACGAACAGTCAATTGCATGTGACGAGGAAGTTGCTCTTCCTCTGGAAAACTGTTGTCGTATAAGTGCTGGTGCAGCTCTAACCGTTTTTGATAATCCGGTCGACTCTCCCATCGTGCCCGGCATTTGGCAAGGTTGCGATGAGCTATCTCCGTGAGATCGAGCCCTTTTTTTGTGGCAATTGTGGAAATATACCATAAGGCATCGCCCAGTTCTTCCGCGAATCGCTCATTGAATAGACGATACGATTCGCCATCGCGAAGATATTTTTTGTACTCCGTCATTAGTGTGCCGGCCTCGCCACCGAGTCCAAGTATTGGAACTGTCAAAGAGGCGTCTCCGTCCCGGGGCGTGAAGTCTGTTTTATGCGCCTCGCGTTGATAGTCAGAAAGGTCCATAGTCGCCTCCAATTAAAATAACATGCGCGTTGAGACTGGCTGCCGAGTGGTCCCAATTCTGCTATTGATGTTCCATTTCGGGGGAAACCAGTACTCAATTATCTCATTGTTACGTCGGTATCGTTGCTTAATTCTTGTGCGCTTAGAGATACCACGTATTTCTGGATGGAAGAGACGTGAGTATTTGTCGACTTCGCAAAAAAGGTTCTGACAATCAATAAACTGCAGTGGTCGACCCCATAATGTCTCAAAGTCGAGATTCAGACGCGCAAATTCGCGTTCTTGTGATTCTGTAACTAATTTAATGATGTCAACTTCACTTAGACCGCCGAGTGCGGAAAAGCACTTGTGTATCCCGCTGAATGCTCCCGGTCCGGGAACGACAAACTCTGATTCGCTGTAGTTCGTGAGCGTGCTGTAGTTGATATCGGTTATGTATTGGAATGCTAAAAAATCTCCGAGCGTTGGGTACGCACGTAGGAGAGTAAAACCTTCCAGCATGGTTCGCGTGGCCGCAAGCTTTTTATGCAGTTCGTCATTAAGCATGCGATCGATGAGCTTCAGGTGCATCTGATGCTTCCGTGAAGTGTCAAAGACGCCTTTCCCCGAAGGCATGATATAGGCAGCTGAGTATATCGATACTCCAGCAGCCATAGCACGGGAAAGCACTTTGTCGTACTTCTGGTAGGAGTACGTTGCATAGGATAGCTCTCCCAAAGATTCTTGAAGCAAAGTCCATGTATCAATGCGATTGAAGATTTTGAAAAGTAATATACGAAAAAGAAGTTCGGCTGGTTCTTGGTCACCCTCATAAATTACGTGTCGAATCAAGTATTGACTAACGCGATCGGATGCTCGGTACGCGTTGGTGAATTTGTACTCGTTCAAAATTGGATCGTCCGTCCACGGTGGCGGGGCACCATTGGCGCGACGCATAAAAATCCGCTGGCGTTCCGCGGCGAACCTCCAATAGGTGTCGTACACCACGGTGTTAACCGCTGGCTGCAACGATCGTCGAATGATCGAATTGCCCTTATGTTTTCGATTTTCGCCAACCAAGTTCGTTAGAGCATTTGCACAAAACTTAGCAGCTGCACGATGTGTCTTGGATGGAGGTACTAAGTTCACCTTAATAGTGCTGTGTTGACGAGCAAGAATCTCGTACTCTTGAAAAGCCACATCCGATAGTTCCGTTGATTGATTGTCTGCTGGTCGGAAAAGGAAAAGTACAGACGGCTTAATCGAGTCCCACGCAACCTGCGCAGCGGATCTGAGGGCATCCAAAAGTGCGGGAGCGATTCCATGTGCTTTTGCGCTTAGATAATCGGACCACCAATAGCGATCAACGACTACGATTTGCCCTTCCTTTAAAGCGGGCCTAATAACGCGGTCGAGAAAGTCTATGCTCGCGCTGATGTTAACTGCGTAGCACGCGGCTGGGCTCATCGCATTATTTAGCTCCAAATGCGATTCACGTGAAGAACGATCGGAAAACTGCGAAGCAGAGGTGGGCAGTCCTGGGCTGAGAACGAGTGCACGCTTTGTAGCTATTTGTTTGGTCAGCGCACACGCTACCGCATTTCGTGCTAATTGGTCAGGGCCTTCAATAATAATTAGGATGCTCATCGTTCAAGTTCTAACGGAAGTACCAACAACGGAAGTCACAATATCAGCCAACGGCTGTAGGTCCCGTTTTGGAATTCCAAGTTCGGGGTGCGCAATAAAAAAGTTCACTCGAACAACGCTAAGTGAGACAGCCACCGCGATGAATTCCGCTAAATGGCACAAGCCAAGATAATTGCCGTATGCTCTGTCAAAAATGTATTGGCTTGGATAATACGCACTTAATGCAAGGCCCCCGGAATTGTCATACCCGACGCTCACCTGTTGCAGGCATGGAAAGCCTTGCCGACTCGATCCAATATGGTCCTTCGCGGGATCAACGTACGCTATTTGAAGCGCGGATTGTCTGGGACGGTGTCCGCTCGACTGACCGCGCGAAAGTAGATCAATAATGAATTCAAGTTGATTGATCACTTTGATCTTGTCTTGCTTAACACCATCGACCTTCTCTTGCTTAACACCTTGGAAAGCCATCATTCGTTCAAAGTAGGTGCCACGTCTGTTCAACGAGCAGCGTGCCTTTAGCCTTGGCAACAATTGCGTTAATGCAAAACTGTAAAAGACGTCACGAGCCGGCCGGCAACGGCGAGTCCATGCGCGATAGGGAAATATCGTCATCGCTGTAGTGGAAACAGGAAACCTGTCGTGCTGCGCCAAGTACTGATCGACAGCATCGCGTATGGTCGTATCTTCCTGTGGTATATTGTTGTGAAATCCAGTCAATGAAATCACAAGCGGAGCCGGATTGGATAGGGGATGTTCCATCATGTGAAGCAGCGCGCGCCCCCACACAAAAGATAAATTATCTTCAGAAATGATAATCGGACTAGCTGTGCTCATCAGGTTCCTCCAAATGTCGGAAGATCGCACGACCAACATAAGCGGCGCGAGCCACACGAATAAAAACGGACCACTTGCCATCGTCAGAGATCGCGCGAGCGCGACCTGGCATAATTCCTTCCACAACGACAGATGACGTTCGCGCATTTATACGGCGGACACAATTGCCCTCGATCATAACCCCGGGCGGTAGGATGGCGGCATCACCGACTCGCAAGTCAGCAGCGACTGCGCTGCTCTTCCACGCCAGATCAACCAATTTCAAATTCTGATGGGAGCAATCGGGCAAAATATCATTTCGGATATCGCTCAGTTTTGCGCGAGCTAACGATTCTTCTGCGGCGCTGGAAAGCAATTTCAGAGACCAGCGAAGATGCGAAAGCAGGGATTTGTAACCGACTCCAAGCTCACCTGCCACAACATACACATCGCGCGGCGCCAATTTGCTGATTGTGAAGCCTCGCCGCTTTAGGCTATCTTCGACCGCGCGGTGCGGCATCAAAAGAAAACCCGCAAAACAATCAGCAATCCATTCTTCCGGATCGGAATCGCGATTTCGGGGAGAATCTTTGAGGTATTCGTCGACTCGTGTCCCGTGGTCAAAGGTGTGGTGCCCCAATTCATGGCCACATGAAAACGCGATCCGGCCGGCCGGACGATGCTGGAGGGACGGAAGCAAAATAGTTCCCCGCTCATCGCGGCTATACATACCCTCCAAGCTGGGCGCATCGACAAATTTTACTTCAACGCCGACCCGCTCGGCCACATCGAAAACACATAAGGGATCATCACGACGAACCAACGCAGCTTTTCGCATCTCAACCGCCGCGCGCATGGCGCGAATCGCTAGGTCGCGATGTTTTATCACGTTAGTCATCTGATTTACGGAGCGTTTGAAGTAATTTGAGCACTTTGTTAATGTCATCGGATTTCAGCTTTGCAAGTTCTCGTGCTGCCAACTGGGTTCTATCGTCTGTAACTGAGGAGTTCGCGTCATCCCCCGCCAACCAGCGTATATCAACATCAAAGATTTCAGAGAATTGGGACAATTCACCTGAAGACACTTTACGGCGACCTGCTTCGATTTCAGATATCGAGGGACGATGAAGTTTGAGTAGCACCGCGACTTGGCTCTGAGATAACCCGGCCTGCTCTCGCGCTAAACGAATGCGTGACGCCATCTTTTCTTGGTCGGAACTAGATTTAGGCATTCGCTACCTCCACCGCTGCCGGCTGGAGGCTATAGATGAGGTTGACGATTTCATTTAGTCTCAAGGCGCGATTTCCTTCGTCATTTAGAAAAGGATTGACGTCATCGGGAATCTTGAAGCCGATCCGTGCGCTAATTTCGCAGGCGAAGTCAACGCCGTCAGGACTGATCATTCCCAAGTCTGGAATCGGCTTCATGCGATCAGTTATCTCTATCTCCGTCGAATTGGTATCGGACAGAAGAAACCTCAAACCCTCTATAACGCAAGCGCGTATTTGATTCGGGTCCATGGGAATGCTCCGAGTGGTGTTGGTAAGCTAATCTTACCAGATGTAATTCCGGGGTCAAGGCCCACTTCGTGCGTATTTGGTGCGCGTTGCCAGTGGCGCGAGCCAATGGAAAAATCGCGCCTTGTGGCTCATCATATGGCTCGCGAAAGTTGAAGAGCGTCTTGATTAGACTGCGCACGAATCGCAGCCGAAATGAGTTCGCTTTCACAGAGCAATGCTCGTACTAACGATCGAAAGCAGTCTAGCCGGCCGATTGGGAAAACGATCGGTTGGAGGGCACGCATCCAGATGCATCCATTGTCGAGACCCCGTAATGGTCAGGAATCGTCTCGATTGCGGAGACGCCGGCTCCCGCGATACCGCAGAAAAGTCGCGGCCTGGGCGACACGATCGCCATGGTGACAACCGCCGTCGGCATTAAGCCGTGCGGTGGCTGTAAGCGGCGGCAGGAGAGGCTGAATTGGATGTTCCCGTATGGGAATGCTGGGTTAAGAAATACTGAAGTTGAAAAGCCGGCTCGAACATCGCGGGGTTCTTTGTTGCGCCCTTAGGCTCACATTTTAGAAAGTTCAGCTTTCGCGCGTTCTAATCGCGATTGCTGGGTGAGAAGCTCTTTATGATATTCGGACCAAGTGCGATCGGCTTCATGGCGCTTTTGACGAGCCCGAATAGCAGCTTCTATCAATTCCTTTTCGCTGACTCCATTTGGCCGGCCGATGGCATCCAATCGCCCATAGTATTGCGAGACTAAAGGAGCTTCTAGTGTTTGCGCATCGGTCAAGTCTGCTGACTCCTCCAGCAGGCCTTTGCTCCTGGCCAGCGACAATTTTACTTGGATTTGGCCCTCAAACCGTTGTCGCTGGATTGTTCGTAATCGTCAAAGGCTTCTTTTACTCTGTCATATTCCGTCTGCTCAAAAGCAACGATTTGACTTCGCTCGGCCCGTGATTATCCGCATCCGGTAGTCACAAGAAAAGCCAAGAAAAAACCTAAAACGGCTTTCATTTTCGAAGAACCTTGAGGTGCTTTCGATCCCAATCAAAACTGCATCTGCCGTCAGTTCGCCAGAATACCTCGGCCGCAATCATAAGTGAAGCGACGGCCGATTCCAGCGGAAGAATCGCTGTCCTACGCCCCGGAAGGTTTTCTTTGCGCATGAGGCATTAAGGCTGCGATTGCTTGAGCTTCTCGACGAGCATCACCTCGTCGCCCCATTTGACAAGGTGACCTTCGGGATTGACCAAAAGTATCGTCGGATACTTTCCCACGCCGTAAGCATCGCTTGTCTTGTCGTCGCCATCGATCAGCACAGGGAACGGCAGAGGCTTTCCATACCACGCGCTGTTCACGATTGGTTTTTCGGCCGCTTCGAAATCCGCCAACGTTTTAATTTTGTGCGCTTACCCACGCAAATCGAGAGGATTTCGAATCGCGACCGGTCGACCGCGTGTTCTTCATAGAGTTTGGTAAGATCGGGCAAGCTCGTGTGCAAACACGGTCCGCATCCGAGCGACCAAAAATCCAACAGCACCCATTTACCTCGTAGGTCAGCCAACTTCACGTCTTTCGAGATTCCGCGCCATCGGTAACGTCGAGGGCGGGAGGCTCCTTGCCGTAGTAACTCGAATAGTCCCCCTGCCCTGCGGGAATTTCGACATTCAGCACGCCCAAGTCGAGCGTGGGCTTATCAGCCGGCACTTCCACGCGAACACTCGCGTAACTCGGCATGTCGGGCGGACGATCCTTCGAGTGCATCGTTGCATCAGGCGAATCGCTGTGGACCCGAAAATCGTACTTTCCCGGCGGCAGCAGCAGCGAGAATTCTCCCTTCAATGATCCGCAATGGGTAAAGTGCAGGTAATTCTCTTCATCTCCGACGGGATGGACGATGGCCACCGTCCAGTCGGGCGTGCGCCCCGCTTGCGGGCAATAAATTTTTCCCGTGACACGAACCAGCGGGAGCAGTGAAACGGTGACGGGTTTGTCGGCTGCAGTCTTCTCGACCGAGACGAATCCGCCGCGCTGCTGCTGGCGATCGGTGACGAATACTGAGACTCGCGGTCGATCATTCGCTGTCGCGACAAATTCCCCATTCGTCAGTCGCTTCGCTAACTCATTAGGAAAGGGCTCCAACACGCCTTCTTCCTTCCAAAACTGGTCGAGATGTTTGCTGCCCCGCAAATGAATGAATTCTCCTTTTTCATTCCATTGCTTACCGTTTGAGGACCAGAAAGTGGCGGCAACAAAATCGTCGACGGGCTTTCCGGCGGCGTCGACAACCCGGCCGTGGATCTGCCATTTGTCCGGCTGCTCCGCATCGTCGCCGGCAGTGCCTGCTTGCGGCGCCGCCAAGAAGAGCGATGACAAGAAGAAACCGATGACGCCGAGATGTCGTTGATGAGCCATCATCCCCTCCGCACATGCGTCTAACGCCTAGCGAGATTTTCTCAATTCTACCGCTTCACGGCGTTGCTTCCAGGATTCCTGTGTGTGAAATTATGGCCCGAAAAGATGGTTGGCGGCAATACTTCGCCGGTCGGGCGTATTGTCTTTCCGGATCGGACTCGGTCACGGCCCATCGCACCAAGGAACATTCCAAGTTCAAGATCCCATTTCCCGGGCGAGGGCTGGTTTGTTATGACCACGGCTAATGAGGCGACTAATGAGGCGACCAAGGCGCTCGAATGATTGACACGAGCTGTTTTTGATATTTCAGATTTGAGCGATATCACCGAAGGTTATTGCACCCTGTGCCGCACCATTCGATAAATCCTCGCCGAAGAAAATAATGGCTTCGGCATCCGACACGGCGCCAAATAGAAGGTTTAAGAGAAATGGTCGTATCAGTATGTTCGGTAAGCCACCATCGCGGCTTGGCATCGAGCAAAAGACTGACTTGTACAATGTCGCCGCAACCGCAGGGGCACATCATTGCGACAAACCATTTATTAAGTCCATCACCAAGAACGTAAACCGCGTCTTCTTGCAGGCTTTCCGGTAGTTCGTCCAGGTGCACGGTTCGAAGTGGCCGCTGCCTTCGTGGAAACCACGACCTAATCCCGCTCCAAATTCGCGAGAACAAGGCCGTGAGAGAAATCATTTCAATCATCCCATTTCACTTAGCTCAGGTTTGTCAAGCAATGGTTTTACGTCGCCGCGGCCGACTTGTTTTGCAAGCGTCGGGCAGCTAGGGAATTTCGACTCGCTATCCCTGATCCAATCCCCTTCATGCAATCCGATGCGCTGGCCGGCAAAATCACTGTCCGGCGGAATGCGATATCCATGGATTCGAGCAAGTAATTCGTTAACGGCAATGGACGCTACGAGTGTATTGACAGAGATTACCGCGGGGCGATCTTCCCGGATGCCACGAATATATTTGGATTCTAGTCGCCGTTTGTATTCCTCGGGATCGTCACGCATCATCAATTCAGCTCTAACGTGCTCAGATGTGTAAGCCCCACGCGACTTCAAGCTGGAGCCGCCGGGTTGCAAATAATGAACCGCTCCCCAGATTTGATCAATTCCGCCCGCCGGCAAGGGCGTAAGCTCCACACCCAGATCCAAGTAAGGGATCACATAAAAAGCGGCCAATCGATTCAGCAGGTCACGACCATACCAACTATCGACGCAGCCAATTACGATGTCTGCCGCTGCAACAGCCCGAACAGCTTGTGGGCTTTCAAGATTTAATGACAGTGGCACAATCTGTGTCCCCAGTCCGATTTTGCCTATCGCATCTGCCAACATATCGACCTTGAATCGGCCAAGATTTGCATCGGAGGCGGTAGACATGTAGATCCGATTAAGATTTTTCCACTCCACTCGATCGGGGTCCACCAAAACAATCGTACCGACTCCAAGTCGAACTAATTGCTCAATCAGCGGACTACCGGTACCTGAGCAACCGACCACAGCGATGGTAAGTCTCCGTAGCCGCTCCATTGTTCCTGCGCCAAACGCTTGGGCGTGTCGCAAGACAAATTGGGGCAGTCCAAAACTATCCGCCTGGGCATGCCAGAAGTGAAGGCCGTCTCCGGCCACGGCGACAAGTTCGACCGCATGTTTTTTTATTCCGTCGCACGTGATCGCTCTTGCAAAGATACGTCCGTCATCCGGCAGCATCACCGCGCTTGCATGCGGCATTCCGTCTTCCAGCAACGTACAGACCGAACCAAAAAAACTCTCGTCGGCCTCGTCGTCGCGGGTTGAGAAATCTTGGTATCGATTTGGATGGCTGTGGATTTTTACAATCGCCATCTTTCGTTTCATCGCTTCTTCGATTAGCTCATCGGCAAATTTGGTAGGCCAATCGACGCTAACTTCAGTTCGCTTGCACTCATTGTGTGGAATAAGCACTACTCGGCGAGCGCAAAACACATGCCGTTCACTTCCGTTCAAACGACCGCAAAGAAGCAGTGCCGCAGCCTCGAGATCGTCACCTGGAAACAAGTGATGCTGAAGTTGCGCATGCTGCTCGCCCGTCAGTCTTAATACATAACGCATGGGCAGTCCTACCGCTTCAGCTCCGCTTCCAGCCAATTTTTCACGTGCAAGTGATGTGTGGCCAGCGTATCGACGTCGTCGCTCCACTCATAATGTCGAGACCACTGCTGATAATCGCATCCGTCGATTTGAACAGAGCTAATTTTATGGATCGGTTTCCCATCTGCACGGGCAAGGTGCGGTAGGAAGAAAGCCATATCAAGCCTTCCGGGCGGATAGCCACCTTCAATGCGAATCGCCAGGGTTGCAAACTGCTGTGAATATCCAGTCGGCAGGGAGTGCTTTTGAAGCAATATCCAACGTCCGTGCTGATTTTTGATTGCCTCCCAACATAAACCGAGCGAGTTGAGATATCCCTCGTCATCGCTTGGCAGCTGAAATTGCCGGCGTGGCGTCGATTCCACAGGCGACACCTGGGTGGCCAGCTCTTGTTCGCCATCGCCTTCCGTAAGCTTCATGGTCGCGAAGCGCTCGATGCCCGGCTCACCAAGATCAATTTTGTCCTCGACCTTTACTTCCTTCATTTGGCCGCCATGTAGTTTCTGATGCATCCGATATTCGGTCGGCGACTTCTTCGCCAATTCAAAGAGCTTTTCGCCGGTAATGATCCGATGGTCGACGATGAAGTGTTCGCGATCGATTCGGAATTTGTACTTCCTGGCGGGAGGGGGCTTTCGGTTTTCCTTCGCGAAAATCTCGATTTCTACGATCTCAACGAAATCGCCTTCATCGATCACTTCGACAAATTCTCCGATTGGTCGCAGCTTATCAGCTGCTAAATCCTGTCCCTCGTTCTTTTCGGTCATGTCGTAATCCTTGGGTCCGTGACCCAAAATGAGTTTAGGCTTGCACACTACCGCAACTGAGCAGGTTAACTCGTGGTTCGGGACGGCGAACTGCCATCCCGACACTACCTCGCACGAGATGGGCGTGAGTGACATTGAAATCTTGAAAAAGCTTCAGTCGTCGGGCGCGGCAAGATAGGTAAGCGTATAACTTCCTAAGAACATAGCCTCTTCCCAGATTTTGTTTCGCTTGGGCCACTCAAACCAAACGTGCGGATCCGTGGCACCTTCGATTTTCTCGTCGCCAACGCCAGCGTCGCGGCGGTCATAGAGCCTGGTGGTTTGGCTGCCGCCGGGGATCCTACTACCCGACGCGACAAACCACATTCCAAGGCGTTTCATGTCTTCGGACCACCATGACCACTGGACAACCCGATCTTTGGAGAGGACCACCGTGGTGGCATCAATTCCACAATCGCAGTAGCGGATCGCGGTGCTGGTGACCGACGTTCCCAGACGTTCGGCCATACTGCATATATTTTTCAGCGTGCAATAGCGGCGGTAGTAGTGGTTCACGTGTCCAATGAACAGTTCTTCCGGCATAAGTAAGTGTGCCGCGAACGCATCTGCCTCGCGCTCCGCTGGATGCCTGGAGCCAAAGTCACTGACCGAATTGTGAGACTGCCCAGTTCGAAGACGCTGGCGATGCTCGGGTAGATAGAAATGGCCGAGTTCGTGAGCCAAAGAAAACTTCACTCGGCCCGCGCTCCGAAACGGCCCGGCTTCCTGATAGTAGATACCGTACTTGTCGAACATCGGAAAGTATTCGATCCGAGCATCGAATCCTGACCCGTAGTTGCTCGGCGCAAGAACGATTCCTTCCTCCTCGATGATCCCTATCGGGTCTACGGGCAAATGCCAGAGATCAAGATTCTTAAGAACTGATTCTGCAGCTTCACGAATCGGATCCATTCTTTTTTTCTTCGTGAAGTTGTTTCATCCGTTCGAGGAGTTCAGCTCTCTTTCGATCCAGTTCGTCTTTCGTTTGCTCACTGCCTTCACTTGCACGGTTCATTACGAACTGTCCGGTAATGACTTGCCCTGTCTGAACCGGTGCCGGAGGAGCTGATTTCTTCTCTGCATTCCACAAGCGTTCAACGAGGTTGGGACCAAGGCCGGCAATCGCCGCCTTTTCCTTGTCTGTCAGTGGCGGAAGGTCTTCGGGCTTCACTTTCTCCGGATCGCACTCCTTGCGGAGCTGCGAGACGATGAGAGCCTCGAAAGCCCGCTCTTCGCGTTCTTTTCTAGTACTCATGGTTTACTCCGGTGAAAATACATCGAATCCACGTTTCTTCAATTCATTAGCAATGATTATTCTGGCGCGATACCAATTCTGTTTCGCAGCCGCAGCAGTGATATCTTTTCCCGTATGTGCTCTGACACCTGCGGCTACTGCTTCGAAACGATCTGTTTCCCGAGTGTCTTTGAAGCGTGTGACGTACACGTTGGCGGTCGCTCGCTGCATCTCGGGAAGCGTAGTGTTAATGATATCAAAAAGCGCAAATCGGAATTTGAGTTGCTGCTCTGCACTCATATGTTTCCATCGTAATTCGACGTCGGTATCTTTGAAATCGGCCCCGAGGTATTCGAGGCAATCGTCTATATTCGCGCCGCTCCGTAGACCGCGATTTCTCAAGAATTCCTTGGTGTTCGTGAATGCGATTCGGTACACAAGCCGCATGGGCTCATTCGTGTCAAACCTTGGTTTCCGGCACGCGATGATCATTTCCAGCATCACTTCCTGATAAATGTCCGCAATGTCGTTATCGTCTAAAGCTCCGTGACCAACACACTTAATGTAACTGGCAATCTCTTCGCTGAAGAAACACTCCAAGCACTCCATCCCATATTTGGGACTGTCTTTGAATGCTTTTTCGAGATCTTCCCTGGACATTCCAGACGCCATAAGCAACCTCATGTCGGGCGTGCTCTATCAATACCTCGCACAATGAGGCAGTTAGTGACATGAGCCGCTTACATAATATTGTTCGAGAGACGCCACATTGTGGGGGAAGAAAAGAGATAATGCTAGCGCTTAATGAATAAACACGTTGCTAGCCAATTTTGGCAACGACTTGTAACAGTGGCATCAAGCGGCTTGAAGGATCCTCTTAATGAGTTGACTCGTTGTCTTCGTTCCAGTCGTAAGTGGCTGGCATCTTCTAGTTCGACGCCGCAGCGCGGCGATATCGTTGCGTGAGCAATTGCCCTTCCACGGCGATCCCATATAATGGATGAGCTTGGAGTTGAAGCTCCGGCCCCCGCTTTTCGATGCACAAGCACTCAAGCGGGTTTTTATCCACAGTTCGGGGTGGAGCATCTTAGCTCCGGAGCCCCGGCGACCTTTTGATGGCCGGTTATTAGGCCACGATGAAAGGAGGCGCATCATGCGTCATTTTTCCGCTTTTCTGCGACAGGTCCGTGATCTGAAAGAACGTGCTTCCGCGTTGGAAGCCGAAGTGCACTATGCACGGCTGGACGCAGTGCTTAATGCGTTGGGAGTTTTGCAGGAAACCCTTACCTACCGCGACCTTGGTAAGGCTCTTGGCGTCTTTTCAGCGAAACTTGGGGCGATGCTCGGACGGCGAATGCAGGACGACCACGCTAACGGCGAGCCACTCTCCAGCGCGCTGATCGTGAATCGGAACACGGGCATCAGCAGCCCGGGATTTTTCGACATGGCATGTAGCCTCGGCTATGTGTTCCCCAACAACGAGGAGTTCTGGCGCGAACAGCGCGACCGGAGCTTTGATCGGTTCAACGAAGCCACGATCACCATGATGCTCAACACAGGGCTGACTGACGAGGAGCAAGAGAAGATGGAGCGGGTCGATGGAGTCATCGCGAGCACCATGATTGAAGCTGGCGTCACGGACCGACCAATTTGGTCCGCCGAAACGGTTGACGGACGGCGCGTGATTCGACTTAGGACGGCAAGCCGCATCCTCCTCGAATTGACCGACGCCGAGATGGCGGAAACTTCAGTGGAGAGGCTCGCGGCCAAGGTGAAAAACAACCTGGCACGCTGATGCGAGAAGCTGCTGACCGGGAGCTGGAGTCGATCGTCCGGCTTCCGGTTGGTGCGAGTTAAGAGCGCGTAGAGGTTTAGCGAACCGCTCTGCGCCGCGCACTGGTGGGGCCGACGACGAGCGGGCCATCTTGCTGCGGGCCGTGAACTCCCTGCCATGGTAACACCCCCCTCTTCGCAGGCGGAGCGAGTTGACTTGGTCCTCAGCCTCCTCGTCCGCCAGGCCCGCATGCTTGTCGGTACCTCAGATCCTTGGACGCGAACATTGCCAGAACCTACGCGATGTTTCACGACATCATCGGCGAGCGCGGCTTCGAGGAACGGCGCGCCGCGACAGCGAAGAGCGTGGACGCTTTGTGGGTTGAGCCGCCAACAGCCAGTGAGCCCCGTTCATTGGCCAGCGTTAATCCTCTGGCGGAGGTGCGAAGCGTCGCAGCGTGAAAGGCGACGGATTGTTACAATTCTTTCCAGTCACGGAACCGACATGCATCAAGTGCTTTGGAAACCCGCTCGATCGCAGCATCGTTTTCTTCTCGCATTCCGCTTAGCCAATCAAAAAGAGTTACGTCGCTAGAAAATCCGTAAATCGCAAATCGCTCGAAATCAGCAACGAATCTGAAACTCGGTCGCCAAGCGTAATTGTAATGCCATGCACTCATCGTGGTTTCCTGGCAACGGCAACTCCGCGACCTGTTGTGCAACGGCTAAGTATCGTTCCTGGCCGCGCAAGCCAAGTCTCGCGCTGTCGCTCAATAACGCAATCCGCTGCAAAATGGCCTCTGCGCCGGTTAGCGTAGAAAAGCGGGCCATCAATTCATCATGCGTCGCCGGGCACGGAAGCGCACTGAATCGGGCCGCGACCTGTTCACACAGCGGCCGAAACGCCGGCAACGTGAGCCGCAAAGGATCGGCAACGTCGATTAACATGCATTGCCATTGTGAAGCGATTCTGGCTTCGAGCAGTTCGGACATGCAAAAATCTCCTCTCGGATGGGGATTGCCACTGCCAACATCCTAAAGGCGATCGTCAAAGCGGCAACCGTATTCCTGGGGTTTTGATTCATGGCGGCTGCCCCTTTAACCAATTCGCCCGTGGCGCGATCGTACGCGCGGCCGGGCGAATGCGAACGCAAACGCACAGAACGCCCGAGGAATTCGATCTGGCAGACTCGCTATCGCACAGGAAGACCGGATGTCGGTCCCTGTTGACACTTTTCAGCCAGTTTGGGGCGTCACGATCGATACCGTTCCCGATCAGAAATCCAGGCTCGCGCGAAAAGCTCGCCGGGCAAAGTGAAGAAGTAGTGCATAGCGGGTCAGCCACGCTGGCACTCGGTTTGATCTACTGGAAACAATCAGTCAGCAACGTTTAGCGAAACCAACGATTTGTTTGCGGGCGCAAGATGTGCAATTTACAAATGACGCGTTAACCGATATCGGAGCGGGAAAAAATATTTCCGATTCTCGGGAATATTTTCTTGCGTTAGCTGAAAAACTTCTCTAGTATCGATCAGTGAACGTTTGGAGAGGGTTAGGGTAGCGTTACCAGGATGGTATCGAGCACAATCCAAGACAATTCTTCCTTGGCTTCGTGTGCCTATTAGCGCCCAGTGGAAGTGGGTAGCACTTCTCGGCTGAATTTAGCGCTGCTTTTTCGGCGCTGAGAGTCAAAATCCGAAGTTTCCAGCAATTTGGAGAGACAATATGCGCTTGGCACCACACTCTTGGACAAACACACTGGGAAAACTCGGATTGAAAGCTGTCGCGAATCCCCGGCAGAAGTTTCAGCGACGTTTTTCATTTGAAGCCCTGGAAACACGGACGCTTTTTGCGGCTGACGTTTGTCCGGACGTTAACTCGGGAATTGTATTGGCTTCGCCTCCTCCACCATGTCCGCCTAGTACAACAACAAGCGCGCCCCCTACAACGCCAACGCCGCCACCGTCGAGCACTAGCAAACCGGTCGACTCATTTAGCGGTGTTCCGGTGATTTTCTCCACCGATTTGGAATCGGATGGTTTCGGCAGTCCTTTGACCTATTCCAGAACGTGGTCCGGAACGAACAATAGCGGCGTCAATGGAAACGGCTGGGTAGCGAGTGACCAACCTTATTTGATCGTCTACAGCACGTTCGATCCGTCGACGCACGCAAACGACAAGCCGGTCGTGGCGTACATCGACTCGGCGCAAAGCATCACTCTGTTTGACGTGGATGGAAGCACCACGACAGGCACATGGAATGCCCGTTTTTACAGCGGCCAAACGCTGTCGTATGATTCCACGACGTCGGAATGGACGTTGATTGACGCGGTTGGAAATAAGCTGGTTTTCAATGACCTGCCGCGCGACGGAAGCGGCAATCTTTCGAGCGACCCCAATGTCGGATACTTCAATCAAGGGCTGTATGGCAAAATCAAGGAGAGTATCGACAGCGGAGGCTTCGCGACCACCTATACCTATTACACCAGCGGCGCGGAGCAAGATCTCATTCAGACAGTCGAACGCGTAGATGCCACCACGGGCCAGGCAGAACGATTCGAGCATGCTTATACAACTGTCACCAATTCCATCGGAGGCAGCGCGGTGTTGCTGTCCGAGGTTTCATTGATGCGCCGCGACACAAGCGCCGGCTCGTTCTATGCGGTCCGTACTGCCACCTATGACTATTACACAGGTAACCTCACGGGCGCTGATGCCGAAAACGGTCGCTTAGGCGATTTGAAACTCGTCACCATCCATGACGGCGATAGCAGCGGAGACGTTATCGATCAGAGCTATTATCGATATTACAAGATGTCGGGCTATTCGCGCACGCCCGACGACAACGGCGCCACAAATAATCCGGCCACGACTGGAGGCACCGATGCCACATTCCCTACTTATACGTCGTCATGGACCGATCCTTTCCACAATTACCAACAAGGCGCCGACAATTCTGTATGGAGCGGATTGAAGTCGGTCGTGGAAGGAGCCTCGTTAACAAGGTTGGCTGCGAACTATACCAATTACACGGCCGCCTCAGACGCGCAGATCAAACCTTTCGTCGACCATTTCTTCAATTACGAGCGATGGGGCGATTTCCGTTGGGATTACGAGACGTACGCCAACGGCGATTTTGCCGGCGGATACCACTATTACACGCGTTATCACGTGACGGAAGAGTTGGCGCAAGGGGCGGGCTGCTCCACATGCTCCGCAGGTGAGGGAACCTATCACTACGAGTATTACGTCAATCCAATCGCATGGGGATTGGGCAATGACGAGTACGATCCGAACGTTTGGCGTATGCGCACTATTGAATATCTTCCCGACACAACGAATGCGGATACCGACAGCGATGGGCTAGTCGATAGCGATCAATGGGCCGACAACGACCGTTATGAGATTTACACGAATGAATTCGGCCAGGTTTTATTAAAAGTGCTGGTCCAAGTCGACGATACGACGCACGGGATCAGCGAGATTTCTCGTTCCAGCTCGACGATTACCGTAACGAGCGCAAATCACGGGCTTTCGACGGGAGATTTTGTCGCGCTTAATGGAGCTGTCACCGGAGATACGGGACGCGCAGAGGGCATTCCAGAAAATGCGGAATTGCCAATGTACGACGGCGTCTATCAGGTGACGGTCATCGACGCTAATACGTTCACGTACAAGTTGGCCGGCGTTCCAGATAATACGTCTACGCCTGATGTGGCCAAGATGACTTGGTCCAAGGTGGAAACTCAGCAAGCGGATTACTATCGTTACAACCAAGACGGCGCAAGCGGTTCCGATTACAGCGGTTTTGGTCAACTGGTGCTACATGCCAATCCGTCGGCCGTGAGCGGATTCGATGAATCATATAAAGGCCTAGTGACAGACGGCTTGGCGGACGACTACCACAATCAATATCTGCGCGACGATCAAGGTTTGATCGAGCTGTACACGTACTACAGCACTACGACTGCCACCGATACATCGGCTGGTGGCGTGGCAGGCTACTTGTGGCGGACAAAGATCAAACACGGTGAATTGGACGGCGGCAATATCCTGGGGGGCGGAACTGTGGTCGACCGCTACCAGTATTTCGCCCGTACAAACGGCAGCGCGACGATCTATCCGGTTGCTAACTACGTCACGTACCGCAACACGAACACGACCTCCGGTGCAGAGACCACTTCCTTCGCTTACACGTGGTTCAGCGGCACCACGCGGGCACAATCGATCGCGGTCACACTCCCAACCGCCACTACCGCGCAAAACGGGCCGAATTCTGGCGATACGACAACAACAGTTTACGACACCTATGGGCGTGCAATTTGGACGAAGGACGCCGAAGGGTACATCAATTACGTCGAGTACGACACGGGCACGGGCGCCGTCACCAAGTTTATCCAAGATGTCAATACGTCACTGACTGGCACCTTCAGTGGATTACCTTCGGGCTGGACGTCCCCGAGCAGCAGTTTGCACCTGACAACCAGCATGGTCGTCGATTCGCTTGGCCGCACCACGAAGATGGTCGACCCGAATGGCAACGTCACCTATGTCGTCTACAACGATGCGGCCCATGAAATGCGAACCTATCGCGGGTGGAACGCAACAACAGGCACCACGACGGGGCCCATTGAAGTAATGCGCGAATACCGCCCGGGGGCTGGGGCGACTTCGGGTGAACGGACTGTTTACACCGAAACGCTCACATCGTCGGCAACGCCTTCTGTCAGCGGGACCGCCGGCAATTACGTGCCGACGGGAACCGAAACGATCGACGAGAGCAACATTCAAAGCCTTGAGCGTGATTTGACGAACGACGCCGGCCAGGTGATCGAGAGCGACGCATATTTTTCAATGGCCGCGATTACGTATGCGCAGGCTTCGCCGCACTTGGGAACGACAAGCAACGATAGCTCGACCGGCAACTATCATCCGACGTACCTCGACTACACGTCGCGCGGCTGGTTGAAACGTGTCGAAGATCCAACCGGGACCGTGACGCGTATGATTTACGACGCGCGGGGACTGCTGACGCAAGTCTGGGTCGGCACCGACGATTTGCCGACCAGCGGCTATTGGTCGCCGACCAATAATGCAGGCGCAAATATGGTGCTCGTCGATCAATATGAGTACGACGGCGGCGCGGGAGGGGGCGACGGCAATCTCACCAGCGTAACGCAGTATCCGGGCGGCGGAGCCGATCCGCGCGTCAGTCAGATGTTCTACGATTGGCGCGACCGGCTGGTGGCCACGAAGTCGGCCATCGATGCTAGTGAAAACGCAAGCGACAACACGCACTTCATCTATTACACCGAATACGACAACCAAGACCGGCCAATTGCCGACTACACCTACGACGGCGACGGCGTGACGATTGTCGACGCCGACAACAATGGTGTGCCGGATAAGCCTTCTGACTCGTTGCTGCGCGCCGAAACGGAAACCGACTACGACAACCGGGGCCGCGTGTTCCGTTCGACGGTATACTCGGTCAATCCTTCCACCGGAAGCGAGTCGTCCAACGGATTGGTAACCGCTTACTGGTACGATCGACGAGATCATGTCATCAAAGTGCAAAGTCCCGGGACAGCTTTTGAAAAATATGTTTACGACGGCGCGGGGCGGATGACTAAGTCGTATCTTACGGACGCTGGCGGTGACAGTACCTGGTCGGATGCCAAGACAGTCACGGGCGATAAAGTGCTCGAGCAGATCGAGACGACCTATGACGCCAACGGTAATGTCACTTTCACCTTGAGCCGGCAGCGATTCCACGATGCAACCGGGACAGGTGCATTAGGGTCACCCAATAGCACTGGATCGGTTCCCAAGGCGCGCGTCAGCTACATGGCCGCCTACTACGATGCTGCCGATCGGCTGACCGACGTCGTCAATGTTGGTACCAACGGCGGTTCAACCTACACGCGCTCGCCGTCGATCCCCACCAGATCCGACATAGCGCTAGTAACGAGCTATGTCTATGATTCTGCCGGTCGATTGCTGACTGTGACCGATCCCATGGGGATCGTGACTCATAATGCTTACGATATGTTGGGTCGGACGACCACAAATATCGTCAATTATGTAGATGGAAATCCATCGGATGCCGACGATCAGACGACCACCTACACGTACAACGGCATGGGAGATCCGTTAACGATGACGGCCGTGCTGTCCGGCGCGGGTCAGACCACCCAATACATTTACGGTGCTAGCCAGTCGCGCGGTGATACGATGGATTGCAACAATATGCTGGTTGCTATCCGCTATCCCGACAAAACCACCGGCGAAGCCAGCGCCGACGAAGAAGAAAATTCCACCTTCAACGCGTTGGGAGAACGGACCAGCTACACCGACCGCAACGGCACGACGCATCTGTACGAGTACGACGTGCTGGGGCGAATGACGGCCGACATTGTGGATACGCTCGGCGCTGGCGTGGACGGCGGCATTCTGCGGATCGGATACGGTTACAATACGCAAGGACAACTGGAAACTATCACCAGCTATTCCGACACTGCCGGCACAACTGCCGTGAATCAAATCCTGCGTCGATACAATGACCTGGGCCAGTTGACTAAGGAGTATCAAGAGCATTCCGGCACGGTGAATGTCTCCACTACTCCTGTAGTGCAATATATCTACAGTGAGATGACTGGTGGGGCAAATCAAAGCCGGCTCACCTCGATGATCTATCCCAACGGTAAGGTGCTCCTGTATGACTACAATGCCGGCGTGGATGACACGATCAGCCGGTTGTCGAGCATCAGCGAATCGATCCCCGGCGAGACAACGACCCTGGAAACCTATGCCTATTTGGGCTTGTCGACGGTGGTGGAGCGCGCGGTGGTGGACCTTTCGCTACCGGAAGCCGCCCATAAACTGAGCTATGTGAAGCTAGCTGGTGAGTCCAACGGCGATGCCGGCGATCAGTACACGGGGCTCGATCGCTTTGGCCGCGTGGTGGATCAGCGCTGGCTGACCGGCGCGGGGGACTTCGTCCGCGATCGCTATGACTATGGGTACGACCGGGACGGGAACCAGTTGTATCGGGAGAACCTGGTCGACAGTGCCTTCAGCGAACTGTACAGCTACGACGGACTGAATCGTTTAAGCGATATGCAGCGTGGCGCACTCAACGGCACGAAAAACGGCCTCGTGGGCACGCCCAGCTACACACGATCGTGGGATCTGGATGCGCTGGGCAATATGGATACCGTCACCACCGACGGCACTTCGGAGTCGCGCAGCTACGACGCCCAGAATGAGCTGACACAGGTCGGCTCGACCAGTCTGGCCTTCGATGCCAACGGCAACTTGGTCACCGACCAGAATGGCAAGACGCTGGTGTACGACGCTTGGAACCGGCTGGTGGAGCAGAAAGACGGGACAACCAGCGAGATCGCCTACGCTTATGATGGTATGGGCCGGCGGGTGAAGGAAGGTTCGATTGATGTCTATTTCAGCGCCGCTTGGCAAGTCATCGAAGAGCGCGATCCGTCAACTCAGATCACGACTCAGTATGTTTGGAGCCCGGTCTATGTGGACGCCATGATTCTGCGGGATCGCGATTTCGATGGCGATGGGCTCACCGACGAGCGGATGTATGTACTGCAGGACGCCAATTGGAACGTGACCGCCCTGCTGGACACCGAGGGGGATGTAATGGAGCGATTCACCTATGATGCTTACGGCAAACGCAGCGCGCTGACTGAAAACTGGTTCCCGACGACGGATTCGGGGTTTCAATACGGACATCAGGGAGGCAGGATCGACGCCGTCACCGGCCGGATCAACTTCCGCAATCGCGACTACGATACGGACTTGATGCGCTGGGTCCAACAGGACTACAAAGCTGGCTACGCGGATGGCATGAATCTTTATCAATATGAAATAAGTGAGCCGACGCATTGGCTGGATCCTGAAGGATTGAAAGTTTACCTTCAATCCCACGAAGTTGAAGCCGGCAAATACCATGCATCGCTGAGAATCGTTCCAAACAATCAGGAACGTTACAGAGGAAAACCAGGTTGGCTAACAGATGCGAAGGGAATAGTTTATCAAACCATCGGCGCGGGGCCGGACAGTCAAATATTTTTCTCTAGTGTAATTCCAGGTGCCACAAGTTTAGAAGCAGGATTCAATCGCCCAAGAGATGCAGCACCGCACACGGCCGATCAATTACACGAGATACCGATGCCATTTATTTATCCTTGTGAAGATCAATGGATTGCTGATCTCGATTATGCGACGAAGAATTTCTCGGGAGCCGCATATGTACTATTTCCTGGTCGGAAACCACTATTCCCATTGGATCCGGCCCACGGTGACGGGAATTCAAACTCGTTCATTTCAGGACTGCTTGACGCGACCGGGCCCCTGAATGAAAAGCCAAATCCTGATGGGATCTTCGGACATAGCCATCCCGGTTGGAATACCCCCGTGTACATCCAGGATACTTGGTACAATCGAATATATAACATTAATGAGTCTCGCCGGAGAAATGGAGATAAGACATGGAACCTACCGCCGAGGTAAAGTGTTCCTTCGGGGGGAGAAATCCTGAAATATCGCCTCGCGATCGCCACAGCCCTGCAGAAAATATTGCGCGCCTCGCTTTCCGAATTTTAGTTGCGTCGGTGTTGCCGTTCGTTGTGCTGCCATTTGAGATGTTTCTTACTGAACACTTTTTTGCATTACCCATCCCGGTTGTTATCCAGATTCTTCAGCTCGTTTTGCCACTACTTGTTGGTGCGGCTATTTTTTTGCTCGGTACACGTGGCAGGATGCGTATCATTGGAATCCTGATTTATCTGCCGATAATCGGGTACTGGCTTTTTATGTATTCATTCGCGGTAATTGCAGCGTTGCGAGGGGACGGTCTGTAAATCCTAGCGATGACTACTGTCAAAAACCGAGTCAGTCGATGCTTTTGATCGGCTAACCCATATGTTGGACGGCGGTTAAATCAGGAAGACTGCGGCGCTGCCAACCTTACAAACGGCTGGCTAATTTCACGCCCGCAACGCTGCTTCTTGGTCGTCGGTTCGCAGCTCAAAAAAATCTCCTGCTTGCGATCAATTCTTGCGTCTGAATGATCATCAGGCGACACCTCTGGCCGACAGTCGTACACTATTGCTCTAAAAATAGTTCTCGAGCGGCGTGTTAGGCGAAAAATCTGTGGCACGTGGAATGCACAGCATTTTTTGCGCATCTGCGCCTCTAGTTGGGCACCGGCGTCCGGGAGATGTGTCTGGGAACAATCGCAGCACCTTACGAGTACGCAAGGCTTTCTAGCTGGGGGGGTTACATGTCGCCGCTATTCGATTCCCTACATGGCACACGCATATCTCACCCTCGACCCCCGAAGGAGAATCAGCAGCGATCCAGTTCGACCGACGTTGCCGCTGAAATTTGCGACCCTCGCAGGAACTGCGCTGCTAGTCTTCATCACCTGCGTGGCATACCTGCCCGCTCTGCACGGCGCGTTTATTTTTGACGACAATTTGCTGCTAACCGAGAATGCTCTGATCAAGGCTCCTGACGGGCTGTTTCGCTTCTGGTACACGACCCAACAACCCGATTATGTGCCGCTGACCAGTACTACGCTGTGGATCGGGTGGCGACTGTGGGGAATGGATTCCACCGGCTACCACCTCGTCAACTTCGCGCTGCACATCGCTGCAACGCTCCTCATTTGGCGAATTTTGTGGAAGCTTTCCATCCCGGGATCCTATCTGGCGGCGCTGCTATTTGCCGTGCATCCAGTGAATGTAGAATCGGTGGCCTGGGTCGTGCAACGAAAAAACACCCTCTCGATGTTGTTTTTTTTGTTGTCGATCCTATGGTATCTGCGTGAGGAGGAGAACCGAGGGGCGCGAGATGAAAGGACGAGCGGATGGAAAGCGACACTTAGTCCAGGGCATTGGTACTGGCTTAGCCTGTTGGCTTTCACGCTGGCGATGTTCAGCAAGGGCTCGGTGGCGATTCTGCCGCTTTTGCTATTGTTGATCGTCTGGTGGCAGCGGGGACGAATCACGAATTGGGACCTACTGCGCAGCGCGCCGTTCTTCTTGGTGGCCGCTGTGTTGACGCCGGTGATCGTTTGGTTTGTCACGCACGGATCAGGAGAAACAGTCCGCAACGTCACGTTCCTCCAGCGGCTACTGGGGGCTGGGACCGTGGTCTGGTTCTACTTATCCAAGGCGCTGGCGCCCATTCAGTTGGTTTTCGTTTATCCGCAATGGGACATTCAAACCAATGACCTACTGTGGTGGCTGCCACTGTTCGGGATCCTGGGCATTACAGCGCTGCTGTGGCGGCAGCACCATTCTCGAGAGACAATGTGGTCTCGGTCGCTGCTGTTCGTTTGGGGTTTTTTCTGCATAGCATTGTTGCCGGTGCTGGGTTTCACCGACGTGGGATACATGCGGTATTCGCTAGTAGCCGATCATTATGAACACATCGCCGTCATCGGCGTCGTGGCACTCGTGGCGGCCGGATGTAGCGCCGGGCACGACCAAACACAAGGAGCGCTCCGAACGGCGGCGACTGCCGTGATGGTTTTCTTGGTAGGTGTGTTGGCATTTCTGACTTGGCATCAAAACCGGCTCTACCGTGGCCCCATCACACTCTATCAGGCAACATTGAAGCACAATCCTGCCTCCTCTATGGTCCACAACAACCTAGCGGCGGCGCTGAATGATGCTGGCCGGCCGGAGGAAGCCATTGAACAATGTCAACTAGCACTGCAATTCTCAAACGACAGCAGTTCGGCCCACGACAACCTCGCGGCGGCGCTGAATAATGCCGACCGGCCGCAGGAAGCCATTGAACAAAGTCAACAAGCACTGAGACTCGCCACCGATAACACTGACCGCTCTAACGCTTTTAATAACCTGGCCGTCGCGCTGGTCAGACTTGGTAAAAATTCGGATGCAATCCTTCAATATCAAGAGTCGCTACGACTAAAGCCCGGTTCTGCCGAAGTTCGTAACAATTTAGGCAACGCTTTGCTTGATGCAGGCCGTCCCGAAAAAGCGATCGAATATTTCCAGCAAGCATTGCGCCTCAACCCCAACGATGCGGAGGTTGCCTCCAATCTTGGAAACGCATTGACTGATCTTGGCCGGCTAAACGATGCGATCGAGCAGTACCAGCAGGCGTTGAGAATTAGACCCACCTATGCCGGAGCACACAACAACCTGGGTATTGCTCTGGCCAAGGCTGGTCGCGTTCCGGAAGCGATCGAACACTTTGAGCAGGCTGTGAGACTACGCTCGAACTACATTGAAGCCTATGCCAATTTGACGAGGGCCTACGCACAGCTGGACCGCCCTGCGGACGCGATCGCTACGGCTCAGAAGGCTTTGAAACTGGCCCGTTCCCAAGGGCAGATGGCGTTAGCCCAGCAAATTGATTCCTGGCTGACGAACTATCGCTCACAGCGAGCCAAACCGCAGAATGTATCGCCCCAACCGGAGCCTGCCCAGCCAGCGCCGTAGCCTCGCGACAAATACACGCATTCGTTACCTTTGCAGTGGTCCCGTAATCTTTATCGGTTTTTCGAAGCCCATTAAACTAACTATTCGTATTTGAGGCTCTCGAAAGTGGGCGCGGTTGTGGATCTCGCGCTTCCGGAAGCCGCCCACAAACTGAGCTATGTGAAGTTGACGGGCGAGTCCAACGGCGATGCCGGCGATCAGTATACGGGGCTGGACCGGTTTGGCCGCGTGGTGGATCAGCGCTGGCTGACCGTCGCGGGGGACTTCGTCCGAGATCGCTATGGGTATGGTTACGACCGGGATGGAAACCGAATCTATCGTGAGAACTTGGTCGACAGCGCCTTCAGCGAGCTGTACAGCTACGACGGGCTGAATCGCCTGACCGATATGCAGCGTGGCACGCTCAACGGCACGAAGGACGGCATCGTCGGCAGTGCCAGCCGCACGCAATCGTGGGACCTGGACGCGCTAGGCAATATGGATACCGTCTCCACCGACGGCACGCCGGAGTCGCGCGACTACGACGCCCAGAATGAGCTAACGCAGATTGGCTCGACCACTCTGGGCTTCGACGCCAATGGCAACTTAACTACAGACCAGAACGGCAAAACGCTGGTCTACGACGCCTGGAATCGCCTGATCGAGCAAAAAGACGGAACCACCAGTGAGATCGCCTACGCCTATGATGGCATGGGCCGGCGGATTGCCGAAGGGATCACCGATGTCTATTTCAGCGCCGCCTGGCAAGTCATCGAAGAGCGCGATCCGTCAACTCAGATCACTACCCAGTATGTTTGGAGCCCGGTCTACGTGGACGCCATGATCCTGAAGGATCGCGATTTCGATGGCGATGGGCTCACCGACGAGCGAACATACGTGTTGCAGGACGCCAATTGGAACGTGACTGCCCTACTGGACACCCAGGGGGATGTGATGGAGCGATTCACCTATGACGCCTACGGCAAACGCAGCGAGCTGACTGAAAACTGGTTCCCGACGACGGATTCGGGATTCCAGTATGGGCATCAAGGGGGCAGAATCGACGCCGTCACCGGCCGGATCAACTTCCGCAATCGCGATTACGACACGGACCTGATGCGGTGGGTGCAGCAGGACTACAAAGCCGGTTATATGGATGGATTGAATTTGTATCAGTATGAAGTAAGCTCGCCTGGGAATTATTTGGATTCATCGGGTGAGTACAAACTCGAAATTCGATATTCTCGACTGGGTTGGATTCCATTTCTTGGAAGTTATTACCATGGATATGTCGTTGTAACTGACACTGATGGTAGTCAGTACTATTGGAGAGCCGGCCCAAGTTCCGGCGGCCCTTCGTCCGGTGCTAGCGGTGCGCTCGGATCAGGAAGCGGGGGAAGTAGTTCGGCAAATCGAGTGGCAGCAGTGGTTCAAATTGTTCAAATTCGACAAGCCCCGGGAGCAATCCTAACGGAGGCGGTACTTCGAGCCCGTGGGGTCCAGTTCACGCCGAACATGGAAGATATCTTCCGGGAACGATTGATTGGGAAACGGGTAATGTTCCGTCAAAGGTAATCGTTGACAACAATGAACCATTCCACGGTTTCGACCAATTGGACAATTTTACTAAAGACGTGAATAACTGGAACATCCCGTACAATCCATTGTGGACGAACAGCAATGCGTTCGCTCATCAAGCAATAACAGTACTTGGCTTACCTCGACCGACGCCCGCGGTTTGGGCACCGGGTTCAGGTGCGCTACTGGGGCCACCACCACCTCCATCTCCGACTAAGCCGATTGACCCCTGGGGACGTAACAAAAGTGGCTCATTCCAATAATCCTGTTGATCACCAGCGCTCTTGTTGAAACTACGTGGTAGTTTTCGCGATAATATCGGGGTCGAACAAATGCGATATAAGCAATTAATTGCATGGAACTGCGTGGTGGCAGTTTTGCTTTCAATCGCGGTTGAATGCTTCGGTTGTCGTCCAAGCCCAAACAGTAATGTGAACAACCAATCACCAACACACGTTAAGACAATTGCTTCCCTGAAGCAACAGATTCATCTCGGAATGTCAAAAGACGAAGCCCAGAAGATATTTGATAATTCTGAACTCGAGCACAGTTTCGACCAAGATGCAAATAGACTCCTTGCGATTGAGCGAGACGTTAAATCAGGGGCATTTACGAAGGAAGGTATCCAGTTGATTGTGAATTTTGACAATGAGGGGAAGGTCACGAGCATTGAAGAAAAGCGTGTTTTTACCGGCCCCTAGTCGCAACTGCGATCTTGGAATCTGGATGCGCTTGGCAACATAGTCCACTCGACCGAGGGCACGCCGAAGTCGCGCAGCTACGATGCACAGAATGAGCTGACACAGATCGGCTCGACCAGTCTGGCCTTCGACGCCGATGGCAACCTGACCACCGATCAGAACGGCAAGACTTTGATCTATGACGCTTGGAACCGGTTGGTCGAGCAGAAAGACGGCGCCACCAGTGAAATCGCCTACACGTACGATGGCTTGGGCCGGCGGATTGCCGAAGGTATCAACGATGTGTACTTCAGCGCCGCCTGGCAAGTCATCGAAGAGCGTTCTTTCCCAAGGCCCAACGTTCAATCTTTCAGCGTAGGGCCGAATAGATGAATGACGTGAAACTTGTTGGTGTTAGGATGATCGCAGCATCTCTGCGTCATTCAGCATGTGTCGACTCTGATTTCGTTCGACCGGTGGATTTGGCCTTATCTGCGCCCTTCGTGGCGCGTGGATTTCATCTCGCGTACACCCACCCAAGGAGAACTAGCCAGGCAATCAGCATTAGCCATGGTGCAAAGCGCCAAGGGTGCATGAATGCCCACTTATCGGAACTGACCTCGGCTGGGGGCAAGGTATCTAGCCTTCGGTTCACTTCAAGCGACAGAGCCCGAAACGAAGGCCAAATGCCATGGAGCACTTGGTGACCCTTCCAAAGTGCGTATCCTACAGACGCGCACGTAAACACTCCGACAAGACATACGACTGTAATAGGAAGCGTCCCATAGCTTCGAATTTCCCTTGATATGACACCAAAAGCCGCAAACAATATTGCTTGAGTCGTCCACAGCCAACTGAGCCTGTGGTTCGTGAGGTCGTTTTCGTGTTTCATTCGATCCCAGACGTGCTGCAGTTGTTGTTGCAGATTCGGGATCGACGGCTCGTTTAACGGCTCGGCCATGTCCTGGCGCCTAACGACTGATTCTACAACGAAACTGCTGCGACGGCTCTCGGCGATCAGCTGACTTGTTTTGGATTCTACCACAAAGTCGACGCCACTAAGCGGCCTCTGCGCACATATCGACAATTTTTTCTACTCGTTCTCTGCCACATCGACTTTGAACCGGCCCCGACATAATGGACTCGTCTTTGGCTTTCCAAGCAGGGGGGCAGTGGGGACATCCTTAAGGGTAATTGCGGACTAGCTTTCGACGTGCCCTGCAAGCTCTTTATTTTGCTCGGCAGAGATACGGTCGGCAGAACCGCGCATAGCACCGAGTAATGCAAGTTTTTCTCTCACAATTGGTTTCACAAAAATGGAGAGAGCGCCCTACTCAAGGTCCCGAACAAGTCAGAGGTGCACTTGTTCTGCAGAACGGATTTTCAATGGATTTTCGAGAAAGACCTGCGCGACTACGAACGGAGTGTGCAGCACCGGGCGATTCAGCTTCGGGCGTACCAATTGGGAGGAACGAGGCCGGCCACTGCATGACGAGCGGAACGCGAGATCGATGCGTCTGACGACTTTCCGGCGGAGTTTGTTGACCCCTCCAGTCTGGCCCGCACAGCGACAGCAAAGTCTATCTTACGCCGGCCAGATGGGTCAGGAGCACGCTCGACGTTTTGAAATTGAGAGTCATACGCCGAAACCAAAACAGAGACGACCGACTTACTGCTCCGGCGCATGCGTTAAATGGGGGCCCCGCTTTGGTGCATCATTGCGCGACCCGTTAGTGGCAAGCTAGTGCTCGCGATTTGATTTGCACGTAATTCGCCCAATTTTGCTCACGGCGGTTGCTACGCACGAGTCGAAGGCGGACGAAAGCCTTTTGGGTAATCATCCAGCTCAGGCTCAGACGCCTTTCCCAAAACAGTTCGCCATTCTGTTTACATTGCGGTTCGGACTTGACGATTATGCCATCGGCGGCCCGGCGTAAGTTGAAGGTGATTTTGACCCATCACGTGGTATGATTCATCTATAGATCCCACAATTTGAGGACGGACCTGCTTATGCAGATTGCCGGAAGAAACACCGATGCAACCTAGTAGTGCGTGGATTGTTTTTTGAATTCGTTGTAGCCTTGTTGCTGATTCGAGAGTCGCAACTAGCTTACTTCCATTCGCATTTTTATCACGGAGATTGACCAACAGACCGCAACAGCGGCCATGAGAAAATTCGCGTGAGTTAAGTTCTGCTCCATCGAAACCGCTAACCTGGGCCGCAAGGCCCTTGATGTAAAGAGGCAGTGCTTGGACCCACGCTCCCGCAAGGGGGCGTCGGGCCTTGTGCTGTTCTTTACGCGCCTTAGCGGGCGTCGATGGGCGGCCTTGGTTTCGACGCCTCTTTTTGTTTGCGCACAGCAAATCAAAAACACCCTTGCAGAGAGTTATGCATGAACGATGAACAAGCTTCGGCAGACACGATTCAATTTCCTGTCAGCGTATCGAACGCACCGACGCAGCCGGGTCGCCATGTCATTCCCGTCCACTATTTCGCTCCATTCCAGGGCAAACTGTTGCGGATCGAAAACGACCTAATGGAAAACTGTTGGACCGGCAAACAGCCGCTCACTGTCACAAATGGCAACCTGCGCATTATGTCGGTAGTGTTCGACGAGACGGCAGGCATCGCCTGTTGCCACTTTATGGCGGTGCGAATGGTTGACGGCAAAATCTCGAAGAACTCGATTGAAGAAGTGAACGATGTCACCGTTAGACAAGCGCTGGAAACAACGCACAACACCGGACAAATATTGCCCGACTATATAGAGCAAACGGCTCATTGGCCCGACAATTGGCGAGCGCTGGTAGCACGCGAGTTAAGCATCGCCCCCAATAGCGTGCATGAAGTGGGCGTGGGCGGACCGCTGTTGACAGCGTTCACCACCCGATACTCGCTCAACAAGGCGGTGCGAATCCATGCAGTGGCGCTACGTTTGAAACTAGGCATTCAGCCGATCGTCATTCGCAAGCCAAGGTCAGACTATCGCGGCGTCGTGGAGTTCTCATTCTCAAGCGAACTCAAACCGTGGGACTACGACCCATCCGAATACCTGTTGGAAGTCACCGGACACGTCAAGGCGACGTTCGACACCGAAGATTACGGCGACCCACAACCAGCCGGTGAACTGAAACTGCTTATCATCAAAATGGCCGAAGCCCGAAAGGCGCGCGTGCAAATCTGCGGAATCTGCGATTGCCATTCCAGCGACATGGAAGAAGTTTGGTCCACCCTTTTCGCCGACGATGAGTTGAAAGAGGAATTCGACCTTCAATCACCAAGCGGCGATTTGCTCTACCTCGACGAAATTGCATTGTTGCCGGAGTACGAGGACAGCCCACTTTATTTCCAGGTGATCGAAACTGCCATCGCTTCGTTCGCCTCGCGCGGGCTGGTTGTCGCTTATCGGACAGCGTTCAACGACGATGCGAAGCGCTGGCGCAAGTTGAGCTTCAAAGAAATTCCGCGCTCCGAATTGCTGGTGCGTCAAAACCACGTCCGTTGCGGAAGTAGTCCGCGCAGGTTGCAGAGGTAAACATCCTGATTGTTATGGAGCGGAAAGAGGGCGAGTATGCTTTACTACATTTGTTGGTTACTTTCGGCCGTTGTCGGCGCAATCATTGGAAACGCAAAGGGCCGACCAACCGCCGGTGGCTTTTGGGGATTGTTGCTTGGTCCGCTCGGCTGGCTGTTGATCGCATCGGTCCCCGACGAACGGCCCAAGTGCGCAGAATGTTTGAGCGCAGTGCCGGAAGGCGCGCGGAAGTGCCGTTACTGCGGCTCGGCGATTGAGCAAGTTGAATCGCCTCAAAGCGAATCGGATTTGTATTCCGTGGTGACGAATCGCAGTTGGGGCGAGTGCATCGCAGTAGTGGTGGTTGGATCGTTTCTGATGTACGTCTGGCTCAGTTCGAAAGCAAACGAAGAAATGGGCCAGACGGCACGGATGACATTTGAGCGTGTCGCCGCGGAGTTGCAGAATCCATCGTCAAAGTCTCCCGCCTTAGAAGCATTCGATCGCATCGGGCTATCGCAATACAGGCGCCTTACAGGCGGAATGCGGTATACCGAGGTCTGCGCGATTTTCGGACGAATGGGGACGGAAGTAGCGCACAATTCCGTCGCTGGCATCCGGGATATAACGGTCGATACAACCAGCTATTATTGGACAAACAGCGACGGATCGAATGTCGTTGCTGTTTTCCAAAACTCAAAATTGATTTCTAAAGCACAAGCTGGACTACGCTGAGCAATCAGACTTGAGTGGTTACTGGCGCGAATCGCGGGTCAAGTTGCTGGACGTGAACTGCATTGAGTGGGACACGGCAATCACGTGCGTCTCGAAGAAAAGGCCCCGGCGCCCTTCTTGAGTCGCCCGTAAAATGCAGTGCCAATATTCAGACTGCGCCCGCAATAGTCGTGAGCTGACATCGACAGCTGAATGTTGACCTGGCATACGCGAAGCCAAATTCTCATAGCGACTGCCGGCGATTTTGGTCTCGTCCTGGACCCGCGATTACTGGTAGAGTTCGTTGATCACAAGCAGGTCGGAGTCTACATCCGGAAGCCAAAAATGCATCCTCATCTTCGTTTGCTAAGCAAGCTGCGCTGGTGGATGTGGATCATTGCAGTTCCCATCGTTTACGCTACGTGCCGGTGGCTTATCCCGGCATGGCTCGAACGACCGCTTGAATTCCATAGCAGCACTCCGGACGCAGCTATGGATTTCGCAAAACAAGTCATGAATAACGGACGAGCGCAGTTCTTCCAGTGGCTTGCACCACTGGCATCGGGAGGGATCATCTTTTTATGGTTAATCACATGGCTCGCTCAAGTCGAAGAGCGTCTTGATTAGATGCGTCTAGACGATTGCCACAGATCTCAATTGGCTAACGGGCTTTTTTATTGCGCTTTACCGATTCTTGGAGCATTATCCGGTAATTAACCCGAGCAGCTAACATCGCGTCGCCAAAACTGCATACGTATATGGGGAGGGGACGCCCGCCCCGGCCGGCCCCCGGCCCGCCGCGCAATTTACATTGCCCTTGCCCGGGCTTAATGCCTAGCTCTTTTGCTGCTGCCCGCCCGGCCGTCCTTTAGCGCTTGCCGGCGTTGGCTGGGGCCAGTTGATTGAATGGCCGGCCTGCGCTGCGGCAGCCAGTTGTGCCCGCGCCATACCGTCGATGTGCCAGCCAATGAAAAACAGGGCGCCCAATCGCCAGCCGATAGAACTGCCAGTTGAACCATCTACGGCTGCCAATCGTGGCGTTCTTAACCTTAGTCTCAGTTTTTACAACCAAGTCATCCACTAGCTTACGGCCGGCCGCCGCATTTTCGGGCTCGATCGAGTTGTGCATGATATCGACCTCGGCAACGGTGGATGCGACACCTGCCAAAAACCGCGATGGTATGCTATCCATAACTAACTGGCCGTTGCGGCACCCGCCAAAGAAGCTTAAGGCCCAACAGCTTACAGCGATCCCTAATGCCCAATCCTGCGCCTGGAGCGTCACCCCGTTTGTTCGTTGCATCGCATAGGCGATTGCTGCTGCGGCCGCGGCCAACAGGAAGTACACGTATTTTTCCTGCGCCGCCTTCAATTCGACCATGTCTCTTTCAAAACGGGTCATTTCGCGGCGGGGATCCCCTGCCAGTTCCTTCCTGCCTGGTTGTGCGGCCATCGTACGTCCTCAATGTGGTTCCCAGCTTCGTTTGTATGCAGCGGCGTGCCTGTCCGATTGGCAATTGACGATTAGGCCAAATGCGCAGTGTACTGTCCAATGTGCCTACGGCAAAAAATTTTGCCGCGCGAAACCCTGGAAAATCACCGGCGGTGGCGCACGTCAAATGTTGCGCCTGTTCTTCAGACCCCCATTTAGGAATACGATTTGCTTTCCGAGGTAGTACCCGCCAATCGGGCCTGCCAATTCGACTGCCAATCGATCTGTCTTTGTCTCTTTACCCGCGAGGCCAAGCTTTGGGCCAACTCGTAAACGCAATTCAGTACGTCACCGGACCGTTGTCGCTAGTCGCCTTCGCGATAGCGGCGGCGGCGCTTGTGCAGAGGTTTCGCCTCAAAAATCCGGCGGTGCTAGAGCATGAATATAAGCTGGCCAAGTCGAAGCTCACAAAGGAGAACTACTACAAACTTGAGCGGCAAAGGCTACTGAGCTGGACATGGGGAAGCGGTGGCTTGGCCGCGCTATCTTTGGTGGTGTGGCTCGCTTCATTCCTGTTGCCTATTTATTGGGCAAATCAACCCAAAACGCAGGATGTCGATTTGTTCGCACGCTACGACGGCAAGATTTTGGATGCCGACTTTGTTGCTGACTATCACCTGCCGAATAGCGGCCCCGGCAAAGCCGACGGCAAGGGCGGCAAAGCCGTGATCCGCGGTATCCCGGCCGACGCAACCAAATTGGACATCCAAGCGGTTCGCGCAAACGGCTACAAGCCAAAGCCCGACCAGGATTACAAGATCGAAGGCGGGAAGGTCATCATCGAAATGGTCCCGGATACGAAGGTGCCCGAGCACATGGGAGGCGCAGATATGCCGAACGTGATGCCGTACCTGCCGACGGATGACGAGATGAAGCGGCCGCCCAAAATCAGTGATCCGAAGCTGGTGCTTTTGAGCATGGCTAACAATACAAGCGACCACCTCAAGCTGTTGTTTTACAACTGCGGCAAGCCCGATAACGCGATCTCGCGCTGGTGGATTCAGGACCTCCCGCCCAATGTGCAGGACAAGCGTTGCGACAATATCCCTACCGGCAATGGCTGGTTCGTTGCCTACGCAGAATGCCCGGCACGGTGCTATTCCTGCATTGGCACCGTCAATGTTCAGGAAACCGATTCGCCCTCGCTGGTAATTGATTCCGCACCGGCGCCACAAAAGTATAAAGGAACTTTCGCAAGTGTTAAGCAATCTGAAAACTCAATTCGTTAGCTTTGCCGCCGTCGCTGCGGCGTTGGTTTGCATGCTGCTCGCTGGGAAGGCTTCGGCCGCAGACATCTTGACTGTCTACAATGATATGAACGGCGCAACGAACTTTTGGCTGATTTCGGAGCACGATGTTGACGGGGTAACCCCGATTAAGCAATTCCCAATTCGCCGTGGACAAACGATCCAAATCCAGCTTGTTTCGCCAGACCGGTTCTTCCAAGGAACAATTGACGACAAGGCCGAAACTGCGAACGATCCATTGCCGCTGCACCAGATGATCCAGCAAGACCCGAATCTGCGGCTAGTGCTGGATGGCGATTTGCGAACGATGACGGAAATGCGATGGGTTTACGACAAATGCCACCGTCGCTGGATGGCGGTGCCGCAGCAGCGCTCCGTCCGCGTTGCGACGATCCTCCGCTTCCAATTCTCTAACGGACAGGAACAATCGTATTATCTTCCGTCTAAGCTCAAGTAAATGCCGTTGAGCCTCCCGCTCGCTGCCGCCCTCGGGGTGCGGTGCTTTGGATAATCAGACCTACGCTTGCCGATCATCGTCGATGGCGGGCAGGTGTCGCGCTCAATTTATCGCCTTGAGCCTCGCGGGGTCTTGGCTTTGTTTTGTGGCGAGTTTGAGCTCGACAATGGAACTTTGTCTTACTGGTCACAACAACATCGAATTGAGTTTGCTAGTACACTTTTCTTCAACCCCTTCGTCTATGGATGTACACGAACAATCATCGTCGTCCCATTCGAAATGCAGCGGCTTAGAGCAGTCCGGAAGACCGAGAATCTTCTTAATAAATTGAGCAGAGAAGTTCGGTGGCCGGTACTGCGGTTCTTTATCCGACCGAATTCGCTGCAAAACCGTCGGATGGATCAGTGTCTGGTGCTGGATATACCGGCTGTGAGGCAATCGCTGGCCGCTCGGCGCGTTTTTCGGAAATTTCCGTTTTTTAACGATTTCTGCAAGCCACCACCCCTTAGTAACCAAAAGGTTGTGCACGAGTTCATTCCAGGGGTCGGCCGGTATTGGTGATAGGTTGCGTACCTGCGCTAGCCGCTCGTCGTCTAACCGCAGTCCTGCATTTCTCGCCTCCTCCACCATCCAGTCAAAAGTGACTCGCCATAACCCGCCCATGGATTCTGCGTATCCTCCGCCAACATCTGAATGATCACCGGAGAACCAATACTGTTTGATGTCCTGATGTTCGTCCTCCTGGTGCATGAGATTCTGCTGAAAGAAAATCCGTTTTTCTTCAATCGAGACCGCGTGCCGAATGTAACTTACGCCCGGATTGTGTACGGTATAAGGAAACGCAACAGGACTCCAAAACCAACCGGCTGAAGATACGGTATCCCAGAGTCCCAGGAAATGAACGGAGAATCTTCGTTCGGGGTCGCCGGTTTCCTTCGCGAACGTCCATCGGAATTTATTGCAGAGATCCTTGTATTCCTGCCTGGCTTCCCTCCCGTAGCGGCTTTTGCGAATGGATTTGTAGATCCGCATGGCATACGGGATCAGTTCGTGATCGCCGCGGAGGATGAGTCCCATCGCGTGGAGCATCCCAGCCAGAACCCGTGCCGTGTAGGCGCCCCGGCTGAAGCCGAAGATGTAGACTTTGTCTTCGGGTTCCCAAAAATCCATTAGGAACATGTACGCGCTTTGTACGTTGTCTTCGAGCCGCCAAGCCATGATTCGGTCGAAGAAATTGCCGAGCTTCGCCTTAAATCTGTTCCACGGGTTCCAGAAAGTCGGGTCGGGGAGAGTTCCAATGCCTGGCTGGTAATACAAAAGCTGGAGCTTCGGATCGCGATCGAGTGATTGTACGATTCGAATGACATTGCTGTATTCCTTGCCGAATTGGTTATCGGTGCCGTCAAAGCAAACGACGATGTTACGACCCATTGCTGGCGCCCCTTTCAGAGCATTATTCTCCCTTTCCCATTCTTTGGCGACTCAAGCGGGCTGGTCTTTGTCGGTGAATTCGAAGCTGCCTACAGCGATGGCATTGTAAGCCTTCCCTTGAACCATTTCGAGCATGAAGTGGCGGATCCTGCAATAATCTCGATGCCGACCGAAATGAACCTCGGCTGGTGCGGAGAGAGTTCAGAATGCTCGTGAAGACCGCACGATTCAGCGTCTTCTACTCGGCGTCGTTGAGCGCAAAGACGTTGTGACCGTCGCTACACTGGCATTTCGGCGAAAAGTCGCCGCCGGACTGCGCTTCCACCACCGCAAAAATGCACCTCGGGCCGAAAGCGGCGGGATCAGCGAGAATAGTCGCGGCCGCGGTGACACAATCGCCAAGGTGACGACGGCGGTCGGCATCAGGCCGTGTGGCGGCTGCAAGCGCCGGCAAGAGAAGCTGAATGAAATGTTCCCGTACGGAACTGCGATCTGAACGAAATGCGTATACGCACCCCGCTCCAACCGAGCGGGGTTTTTTGTTGCGCTAGTTCCTTAATCTATCAAGCTCAGCTTTTGCATGATCGAGCCGAATCTCTTGCGTAACCATCGCCTCGTGCCGATCATGCCATGTGGCATCCGCTTCGTGGCGTGCGCGTCGCCCGTCTTCGGCCGCTTGCAGAGCGGCCCGATTTCGGGGCAGCCTAATTATTATCAATGGTAATTCCCGCTTTTCATCTGGCGTCAAATCCGCGCTTTCCGATTTGCCACTTGCACCTTCAACTTTGGATCGCACGCTTAATTCCAACAACTCATCCATTTCGTGCTCACGCTCGTCTAATGCTGCCCGGCACTTGTCGTACTCGCGCTGTTCAAAATCCACTATCTGAGTTAGCTCCGCTCTGGAAGGGCTTGGTGCCGCTTTATTGCATCCAAGCAGAGTCAACCTGCAACTGAGCAAGAGCTAAGAACCTAGCGATCGCACGCATCACCTTTTGACCCCAAGATTAGGACGCCGCCAGAATAACTCGGCTCGGCTAAGAAGTGAAGCGACAGCAATTCCAGCGGAACGATCCGTTGCTCCAAAGTTCCAGAAGAGCGTTTTTCTTAGCCGGGGTGCATCCAGCCATAAATCGCGATACCGATCACAATGAAAAAGAATAATAGTCCGCATAGTGCCAGCAACTTCCCCGTAAGCGCAAGTGGATTTGGCGAGGACTGGTCGTCTAGCGCGATGTCATGCTTGAGCGACAGAATCCATTGCCAAGTCGCACTCCCATATTTCCAAGTGTAACGAAGGAGATCATAACCCGTATCACGCGTCGTAGTAGAAAAAGTGATGATATACGGCTTTGCCCATTTCGCTCCCGCGACGGTTTTTCGCCCGACGTATGGGGATGCTACCCTAACTCCGCCGTAAGTTGTCCGACAGATGAAAGCAATGGATTTTACTAATGCAATGATGATCGCCCCTACCAAGCTGCCGATTGCCTCACCAATCGCATTTAATAGCTTCCAACCATAAATTATTATTCCTGCAATCAACTGACCAAATGCTTCGCCGATTGCGACAGCAATTTTGATTAAGAGAATAATTATCCCGGCAAGTAAGTCTGTCGCTAACTCGAATAGGCTTCCGATTCCCAATCCTACAATACCAGGCAGGGTCGCGAGGAAACCACATTGTGGACAGGGGTATGGCCTGCCGAAATGATCTGGGTAGACGGGGTGACCGCAGCGCGGGCAATTCATAAAGTGCTCCGTGGAGCACCAAGATTAGACAATCTAGCTGGGAACGCGGAGCAATGACGACGGGCTTGCCTGTGGTACTCGGAATTGCGTCATCTTAACGGCTATGAATGTCGGTTGTTCGCTCTGTCGCATGCGTCTGACGACCATACTCAACATCGGTGCGGCCCAAAACGTAATTTACGGCAAGGACTGGAATATTCCCAAGAAACAGCAGCATCTTAAAGCCAAAATTTGCAGCACTTACAAAATTACGACCAGGATCATTATTGAAATTGAAATCTGCGAACCAAACTCGGTTCCAAAAATAATAGATCGTAACTGCATGACAACCCAGCGTGAGGGTCAGCATGACAAATAATTGTGTCAAGGTTGCGCGCCGATGCTTATCGGCCTCTAGATTTTTATTGGCCTGCGGACCCAAAAAGAATACTCCAAACGCCACCATCACAGGTGCGAGTATGTAGATTACGTTCCATGCGCCTTCATCTGCTTCTTGCGGCTTGATTCCGTCCTTGTTGCCCCGACTGAGGAACATAAGGGCATAGAAGACAAATAGCACCAGCCAAATGCAGTAGAGCGTCAGTCGCGCTGCGTGCAATGAAATCCCAGACTTACGGCCGTTCATAATCTGGCCTCAAGATTGCTTTTTTGATGCTCGTCCAAAGCTTTGGCGCAAGCGACCGAAATCCTGCACTTGTTTCAGGTGTAAATAGCTCTTCGGTCGGTGATACGACCGTTTTATATCGGATCTTCTTGGCATTGTCGGACAATGTCGCATTGAGCGATTCAAATGCAAGAAGTCGATTTGAGTCAGACATTTTTTCGATTTGCTCGAACGATTGGCTGCGATAGCGCTCTCCAAAGTCAATCACAGTCTCTAAAATCCAAGAGGTGCTTTCACGTCTCTCTAGACGGATGTTCGCTCGCCAGTACAGCCGTAGATTGTCATTGCCAGCAAGTTGCTGCCATTCCGTTAGTACATTCATTCGATCCGCAGCCAAATCATTCGGTACAACAATCGGCTTGAACGCTCCATTCATCTTTGCAGCTTCCACCGCCAAGTCCGACTGACTCTGGAGCAGATCACGAATGACGCCTTGAATTTTCGATAGATTCGGTTTGCCGTCCGTCAGCAACCTAGGTTGAAAATCGGCATCTACAAGATTTGTCGCTTCGCCATAGAGCTTGATTGATTCATCAAATTGTGCCTTGTCAATTCCAAGTGCGGCGGCAAGGGTATCCACCATCTCATTGTTGCCAGGATGGGTAAAGATTAGTTGACCGACCTTCGAGTCATTCTCCAAACGCATGACCAAAAAGATTTTCGGACGATATGCGAGTCCAAGTTTTCATTGAAATAATAATTCGATGGAATCCTGCGCCTTCGACCATGCGGCTGCAATCTGTAGCGTTTTGGGATCATCTGCTGCAATGGCTGTCTGTGGAAACATTCCCTTCTGCAATCCTGCCTTTGTGAGAATTTCGACAACAGATTGCATAAGGGTCTTTTCCGTTTTCGGCTTACTGCACGAACTCACCTCGCCGCAGTCGCAACGGTGTCGGCGAAACAGACCGCCAAGCGCGTTCGGCAACTTTGATTCAACAACGCAGAGAGATAGACACAGAACGATGCCTACGCGCTTAATATGTCGCATTGCTGCCTCCCAGTAATCGAGATACCCCCGAAAGAGGGTATGCATTGTAGCAGGCCGTTTTGGGCATTCCAGTAGGCTCGGCAGCAATCTACTCTGCTCTGGAATTGCTTTTCGGCTGATCTTCGCTGAGCGCGCGTTTGATGTACGGACTTGTAGACTTGGAATACCACCAGAATGCAAGTGCCTTGGAACGGATCAGCGCGGTTGGTCGGAACAGGAATGCGAGCGAAGCCATAATTCCGCAGACAAACACCCCGATTCGTTCGTGAGCGAGCGGCCGAAACCATTCGATGATCTGCCTAATCCACTGTGGCCATCTGGTCGCTTGTACAACAGTGAGATCGGATGCCAGTTGGTCATATGTATGCGCGGCCTTCGGTTTGTCATCCAATTGCAGATATATCGTCGCAAATGCGGCATACGCCTTGACACGTTCCTCTGATGGTCCGAACGTGTCCAAATAGTCTTTGATTGGCTGTAGCCGTGATACCGTTTCTTTGTTCTTGATTGCAAGGTATGCCTTCACCTTCTCATCACTTGCTTGTTGCGCATTTAGAATCTCGTCAACCGTCATAGTACCAGGCGTGATTGGTTTAATTTTTTGCTTGCTGTCATACGCGGGCTGGACTAATGGATCAGGCTGGTGAAACCTAACTTGTTGCATTAAATCTACAATTGCCGTAAGCCGATCGCTCTCGACCACGGTTGTCTTAATCAACTTGATCGCACCGGGTATGTCGTCTGCGATTGCGTAACTTTCCATCACATCGTGAAGTGGTCCTAAGTTGATAGATTCGACATGTGCCCACGACTGCGGAACAATGGTGATGCTCGTTCGCGGATCACGTTCACCCGCAATAACGATTCCAAGTACAACGGCGAACAAAACGGCCACAAAAATGTAGAATGCAACCGTGGCAACCGATCTGCTGAGGATCAAAAGTCCACGACAAGATATCGAACAAAGCCGTCGAAGGACCGGAAGACAATCTGGAATCTTCATGTACACACTATCTGTGAGCAAACTTGAGTCGTTGAACTGTAACCACCGATTTAGGCCAGCAGTATATCAGATGCTTGGGCTAGTCCCGTGGTGAACATTGCTCGCCACGAAGGGCCAGAATGCATCGAAGCCGTGGCGTCCTAAATTGTTTGACAGTGCCATCCGCCTTGATATAGTGCTGCTGGCTTTCCCGTGACAGCAATTGAAATCCTTTCATGCCGATTTCCTGGAACGAAATACGCAATAGGGCAATCGCCTTCTCGAAGGAATGGGCTGAAGTGTCTCGTGAGGACGCCGAAGCTCAGACTTTCTGGAACGAATTCTTCGCCGTATTCGGAATCAAGCGGCGGACCGTCGCCAGCTTCGAGGAGCCGGTCAAGAAAATTTCTGGCGAGTGGGGATTTATCGACTTGATCTGGCCGGGCACGTTGATCGTTGAACACAAGAGTCGCGGCAAATCGCTGGAGAAGGCTGAAAGCCAAGCGCTGGAGTACATCCGCAGCCTGAAGGATGCGCATCGGGACGACGAAATCCCCCGCTATGTAATAGTGAGCGACTTCGCCCGAATTGCGCTGCACGACTTGGAGGAAAACAAGTCCATCATCATCGAGTTGGCCGATCTGTACCAGCAAGTCGATCATTTCGCCTTCATTCCCGGCTACATACAGCACAGGCTAGACCCTGAAGACCCCGCTAACATCAAGGCCGCTGAATTATTGGGCGACCTGCACGATGCCTTAGAGGCTGGCGGGTATGCCGGTCACGAACTGGAGCGGTTCCTTGTACGGGTTCTGTTTTGCTTGTTCGCTGAAGATACTAATTTGTTCGAGCGGAATACTTTTACTGAATACGTCCTTAATCACACTAATGAGGACGGTTCCGATCTCGGATCGCAATTGGCCCGATTGTTTCAGGTGCTAAACACCGACAAGCCTAAACGGCAAAGAAATCTGCTGGAAGAATTAGCCGACCTCCCCTATGTGAATGGGGAACTATTTGCCGAATCACTCGGCTTCGCCGACTTCAACCGCGATATGCGGGACCGGCTCTTGGCTTGCTGTCGATTTGATTGGAGTCGAATTTCACCGGCCGTGTTCGGATCGCTGTTCCAAAGCGTCATGTTGCCCCGTGAACGGCGGCAGATGGGTGGGCATTACACTTCAGAGCGAGACATCCTGAAGGTGGTCCGCTCTCTGTTTCTCAACGACCTGCGGGCGGAATTCGAGAAAGTCAAAGAGAACAAGAATCGTCTACAAGATTTTCACCAGAGGATCGGGCGTCTTACATTTTTCGATCCAGCTTGTGGCTGCGGCAACTTTCTTGTGGTGACGTATCGAGAGTTGCGACTGTTGGAAATCGAAGTGTTGAAGATATTACTCAAAAGCCAACAGGTATACGACATCCACACGCTGTCGCAGGTAGATGTGGATGCAATGTACGGCATTGAGATCAGCGAGTTTCCCGCACGCATTGCCGAGGTAGCTTTGTGGCTGGTAGACCACCAAATGAATCAGCGTTTGAGCGAGGCGTTCGGACAATATTTTGTTCGGCTTCCGTTGCGTAAGAGTGCCAAGATTGTTGTCGCCAATGCACTGCGGATCGATTGGCGCGATGTGCTGCCGCCGGAGAAATGCTCCTACGTGTTGGGCAATCCGCCGTTTGTAGGTAAGAAAGAGCAAACCAAAGAGCAAAAAGCTGACATGAAGTTAGTATTCGGCAAACTTAAGGGCCTCGGAGTCCTCGATTACGTCAGTTGTTGGTATGTGAAAGCCGCTGAATACATGGGCGATTTCAATATTGAATGTGCTTTCGTTTCAACGAACTCGATCACGCAAGGCGAACAAGTTGGCATTCTATGGAAAGAACTTATCGTGAAGTACGGCATAGTAATCAATTTCGCCCACCGAACATTTGCCTGGCAAAGTGAGGCTCGCGGCAAAGCTCACGTCCATGTCGTCATTATTGGATTCTCGAAGAAAGATCGCGCAGAGAAAGTCCTTTTTGATTATCAGAATCCGAAGGCTGATCCCACTCACACCCGTGTCTTGCGAATCTGTCCCTATCTTGCGGATGCGCCGACTGTGTTCATTTATAAACGATCAAAGCCAGTGTCCACCGTGCCACTAATGAATTATGGCAGCATGGCGAACGATAAAAAGAAAGCCGAGAAAGGACTTGGCAATCTGATTCTCGACGCGAAGAGCCGCAAGCAGCTTCTCCAAGAAACTCCAGCCATTGCGCCATTTATCAGGCCATTCATGGGGAGTCAGGAATTTATTAACAACAAGAAGCGGTGGTGCCTCTGGTTGGCCGACGCACCCGCTCAACTAATGCGATCTTCTCCAATTGTTATGCAGCGCATCGACGCGGTTCGGAAATGCCGGTCGGAAAGCAACAGAAAGGAAACGCGGAAACTTGCATTGACTCCAGCTTTGTTTGGGGAAATCCGTCAACCGAAGGCCCAATATTTAATCGTTCCAAAAGTTTCATCGGAGAGTAGGAATTATTTGCCAGTAGGTTTCGTTAAGCCGAACGTGATCGCTAATGGAAGCGCCTTTATAATTCCAGATGCCCGCCTTTATCATTTCGGCGTGCTCTCATCGGCTATGCATGTCGCGTGGATGAGATATACGTGTGGGCGAATGAAATCTGACTACCAGCACTCGGCGCAACTCGTCTACAACAACTATCCATGGCCGGAAGCACCAACGGACAAGCAGAAAGCGACGGTTGAGGAAAACGCACAGGCGGTGTTGGATGCTCGTGCCGAGTTTCCTGACTCAAACCTAGCCGATTTATACGATCCGCTCACAATGCCGGCTAAGTTGGTTAGAGCGCACGCGCAATTGGATCGCGCGGTGGATGCCTGCTATCGGAGTAGTCCGTTTGAAACAGATCGTCAGCGGGTAGAGTTTTTGTTCGGACTCTACGAGAAGATCACCTCGCCGCTGACTTCTGGACTGCCAGAACGCAAACACCGTCCTGGCAAGAAACGGACGTGACAAAACATGGAAACAATCGAACTCCAGTGGACGATAACACAATCGAACGCTCGTAGAATTGCGCAGGAAGCTGCGCGTCAATACCCCGAAAAGGCGAAAGAGTTTACTGACGCTGCGGAAGCTTTGTGCCGAAAGCAAGTGCCCATAGATGAGAAGGAATTTGCGATGCGTCAGAGCGAATTGTCAAGGTTGCACCAAGACATTCTTATGTATGGCGATCTCTGTGGTCGTCCATTCATTTGAAATTCGGACTATGTATGGCAACCGTTGATTTTCACAAGAAGCTCATCGAGCAATTAGATTTTTTGGAGAGTTCGTGCCGCTTATACGACGACGGCAAGCTGCATGAAGCGATTCGGATCGCACAAGCTCTTCGTGTACTTTTTCACACGACCAATGTCTCGACCTCTATCCTCACCCATCTCAATGCTGAGTCGATTCAGTTGCTATCGTCGGCCAAAGCGGCTCCAGGGCAGCACGAGTGGTGTTCGCTGGTTGAAACTAGCTGGATTGCAGGTTTAGGGAATCCATTTCTAGCAAAGCCGAAACTTGACGGAGCGCTCCCCGGCCAATTCATTCCATTCGTCGAATGGCGGGGGAAAGAGCGAGTTTGGTTCACAAGAGGCAGCACCCGTCGGGATTTCGTGCTTTGGGCAGCCAACAAAGATGGTGGGTCGCACGTCGATGATAAAATTCCGCTCAACTATGAGGAAGCAAAGAGCGGAAGCGGCTTCGGAATAAAGGTAACCGCGATTATTGATGATGAGGGGCGATCTACTCCAATTCCACCAGAGCAACAAGAAGTGAAACAATTAGAAAACATGCATCTGGCGTGCCTACGGCAAATCGGATTTGAGGTATTGCACAGCCCTGATCTTTTGAAATTGCGGAATCCGCCCAGCTAGCGAATCCTATTGGGCTGTCTGTTGATCGAACAAAGTCAGAATCCGATCTAGTTGCGCGTCCCACCAATTGACAGCTTGCGCGGCAACATCCTGCTCCGATTGTCCTTCAAAAGCGCCAGTCCTTATCGTGGACTCGACAGCCGGAAACTCCTGTGGTGGAAGAGCAACACAGACATCGAGAAGATTAACTCTTAGTTGGATGCCGGCCTGGCCAAGAGGCGGTCCATAGACCGCCGCGCGGGAGAATCCGAATTCATACTGCTTAACGACATTATTTCGTTCACAGTCGATGAATTGCCAAAAAATAGCAGGCTCAGGCTTAGTGCTCCGAAGAATGTCCCACTCAGTATCAATGATCTTTTTAAGTACGGGATTCGTCGGCGCATCAACCTTGTGAAGCACTGACCCCACGGCACGCAAAAGCGTTGTCACCGCTACCCACATCACGCGAAGTGACGCGCCTGTGGCCTGGGTTGAATAGGTATTATATGCCCACTTGCAATCGTTCAGGACTCTCTCCGCCGTGAGCCTAAACGGTTTTGATGGTGAACCCTTTGCATACAACAACAATTTGGATGGTTCATCTTGCATGGCAGTAATTATATCACTCGTCCTTGCCATCCAGTCTCGTAAATGAACAGGGGCGTACTCGCCCGGCGTATCGGCCGGTACGATCGGGTTCACATTCAAAGATATGGCCCCATACCGCTTGGGGCAGGACGATTCGTGTGTCCAAAGTACCAAGCTCGACGTGGATTGGCGCTGGAACTGATCCAGGGCCCGCGTACAGAAGCATGTAAACGACGACTGTACGCCGATTTTCGACAGCGGCCAGAAGATGGCACCAGTTGCTGGGGCAAATGACTTTTCCATCGGGAGTCTCGCCAAAGGGATGGAAGATGTTTGCGCGGCCGGATTGAAAGAACGGTTTTTCGTCACCGCCGTGGCGAATGAACCGCCGGATATTAGCGAATGCCGGCTCGCTGCCCTTGAGACCACGCGAATTGTGAACCAAGTAATAATGGAAAGCGATCTTCGCTAGCGCTCGGAAATAGTCGCCAGAAAACTGAAAGTACACTCGCCCCGGCAAACGGCGATTTGCTGCCGGCGCTTGGCTTCGATCGTCGCTGACTTTCATCGACGGGAACGCTTCGCAAAGCAATGACTTGATCTTATCCGAGTCATCCACGTCGCAGTCGAACCACATTTCTTTGATGTCCCCAAGCTTGAGCCCTTCCACGTCTGCCCGCAATTTGTCGGGGCTCATGCCGGCGTACAGCCTTACTTGATGGTCAGTGCCGTCCTTATCGCGGATCACGAGTTGATCGGCGGCTGCCGCATCGGTTGGCTTATTCAGGTCGGGATTGACCAAAATGCGTCTGCCGTCCAATTCCATCGTGTACTTTGGTGCCGGCGATCCATGAGCGCCACGCTGCCCCATCCCGCCACGATTCGCACGCCGGCCGAGATTAGGCTGAGCAACCGCACGGTAGAAACCGAACTGACTGGCTTGGGAGAGCAATTGCTCGAACCGACCGAAATAGTTGTTGCAACTTTGACAAGCTCCCCGAAATCTCACATCGCCTTCAAATTCGCCAAAGAGTCGAGACGCTAACACGTGATCGCCTTCGCCGCGATTTGGATTGAAGTACCGCCCGCAGTAGATGCACTTTATGCAGATCATCAGACGTACATGACACAAAACCAGTGCGATCAGGTTCGATGCAGATATTCTACCGTGTCAGTGGCCTAATTCTGATTGCCACTAAGCCAGACGGTTGCCCAAATCGGCATAAAGAAAAAGCCGCGCCCATTCCGAAGAATGGGCGCGGCTACGGCGAGAGCAAATCGTTTAAGCGGCATCCTTGCCGACGACTTGCAACTCCGGCTGCGCGAGCAGCCAATTGCGCACGTGATCCGTCACGCGGCGCAATCGCTCAAAGGGCTAAGGAGTCATCGGCAAGCTACTGGCGGAGATTTTATAAGGCTGTGAGGAACGGTCCGGTTGTAGTGATTGTGCCGACAGCAATCATCCGCTCCGGGATTGGGGATTCGGGTAGCTCAATTTCTCCAAGCAATTCGTCGGACATTTCAATTGTCAGTTTGTGCAGAGTTGTGCAGAGAAACGCTCGTAAAATGACCGAAAACTCGAAATTCTCCGAAAAGTTCAATCATCACAAGCTCAAGAAACGCAGGCTTTTGCGTCATTTCGAGGTATTACCCCATTGACCAACTGAGCTAACCGCCCTGGAAACCGAACGAACCGATGGCCCTGCTCGGCCGCTGGTCCGATTCAGGCTTTGGTCAATTTGACGGTGCGGCCAGTGGTCGTCAAGTGTGGCAGTTCAATAGCGGAAAGAGTGCCGCCGGCGAGTGCGGTTCACTCTTCTTCCAAATCCTTCAGCCGCACGTCGGGGCTGCGATTGGAGCCGCGGACGAGAATGATGATCGACAGGGCCACGCAAAACAAAACCAGCAGGTAGGCAATGCCGTCGTTGTGGGGCTCCGGAGCGGCGTTGGTGACCGCATGATCGGCCCATGCTACAGCCGGCGAAATGGCGCACAAGATGCCCACGGCCGGCCCGAGCAGCATTGACGCCAGGAGTCGCTGGAGGAGTTTGATCATCGGAGCATTTTACCATGCTTGGGCCGGTGAGAGACAACTTTCTTCCATTTCTTCCGGCGGACGGGCTCGGCAGAAGAATTCCTCGACTCCGGCCGCGGCCTTGCGGAACGACGCCGCCGGAGCGGAGAGCGTATCCCAGGCCGTCGATAGGGGGCGCGCCATGCGGGCATAGTCGTCCAGCGTGACGCCGACAAAACCATAGAGCCGGTCGTGGGAATGAAACAATTGCTCCACCGGGAGGGGCGAGCGATCGCCGACGATTTGGTAGGCGAAGACGAACAAGCCTTGAAAACCGGCGCCGAACAGGCGCTGCCAGGCGGTGAGACTGCGCAGGTCGTCGCGCGTGGACCAGTTTTTCCAATACTGCTTCTGGCGGCCGGCGGGAAAGTGGCGGCCTTTGACGTCGACCAGCCAGGAAGGGCCCAGCGCCGGCGAGACGATGAAGTCGAGACTTTTCAATGAGGCGCCGCCCAAGAGGGCGCGTTTCGATTCGTCGACCGCCACGTAGGGAATTTCGCGCGAGCGCAAGAATTCTTCAAAGGCCGCTTCGTAGTGGTTGTCGCGCTTGGCCATGAGGAGCATCCTATCAAGCAGCAACCAGGAGGTGAAGTGAAACCACATTCGCCCGCGTAATCAAGTAGAAAAATGACTAAATGACGGAATGACTAAATGACTGGTTTTTGCTTCATCCCATTCAGTCATTTAGACATTTAGACATTAAGTCATTCCTAAGCCAAGACGCGGCGCAGGGCGGCGATGAGTCCGCCGGCGTCGGGCGTAAGGGGCACGGTTTCACTGGTGGTGGTGGCAAGGTTTTTGATTTGGATATTGCCGGCGGCGAATTCGTTTTCGCCGGCCACCAGCGCCACGCGAAAGCCGCGGCGGTCGGCGTATTTTAATTGCTGGCCGAGTTTTTTGGGTTCGGGGAATACTTCCACGCCGAAGCCGGCCGAGCGCAACTGGGCCGCCAGGCGCAGATAATCGTGCAGGCGCGTTTCGTCGAAATACGGGATGAAGATCTCGGCGGGCGTGCTTTGTTTGGGGAGCATGCCCAACTCTTCCATGCCGGCCAGCAGGCGATCCAAGCCGAGCGAGGCGCCGATGCCGGGGAGTTGCTGGTTGGTGTAGAGTGCCGCCAGATTGTCGTAGCGGCCGCCGGAGCAGATGCTGCCCAGGTCGGGCAGGGCGTCGAGAAAGGTTTCGTAGATGGTGCCGGTATAGTAGTCCAGGCCGCGGGCGATGACGGCGTCGATCTTCAGCCGCTGCTGTGAAACGCCGGCGGCTTGCACGGCGGAATGGATTGCGGCGAGCTTCGTGACGCCGGCCTGGCCTAATTCATTGCCGGCCACGAGCGATTCCAATTGCTGAAGCACTTCGTCGTTGCTGCCGGCGATGGCGGCCAGACGGAGCACGGCTTCGGCTTGCTGCGGGGTCGCGCCGGCGGTGGCGGTCATTTCCTCGGCCACTTTGACCGGGCCGATCTTGTGAACTTTGTCCAGCGCGATGAGCACGGCTTTGGATTTTTCCGCCAATCCGAGTTTTGCCAGCAGGCCGTTGAGCACCATGCGGTTGTTGAGGTGGATGGTGAACTCTTCGAAACCGATGGCCCGCAGCAGGTCGTGGATCACCAGCGCGGTTTCGATATCGGCCACCAGCGACAAGGTGCCGATGGTGTCGAAATCGCACTGCATGAATTCGCGGTAGCGACCGCGCTGCGTGTTTTCACCGCGCCAGACGCTGGCGATGTGGTATCGCTTGAACGGCGTGCCCAATTCGGCGAAGTGTTGGGCGGCGAAGCGCGCCAGGGGAACGGTCAGGTCGAACCGCATGCCCACCTCACGGCCGCCGTGGTCGGTGAAGCGGTACATCTGCTTGTCGGTTTCCTCGCTCCCCTTGCCGGCCAGGATTTCCAGATACTCCAGGGCCGGCGTGTCGATCGGGCTGAAACCGTAGGAGCGGTACACACGCTGGGCGGTGGCGATCAGCCGTTCGCGCGGGATCATCTGCTGCGGCAGATAATCGCGAAAGCCTTTGAGCGTGCGGGGGGTGATCATGGCAAATGCAGAAGGCAGAATGCAGAAGGCAGAACGGAAAAAACAGATTGTAGATTGCTCGAAAGCCTTAATCTATGCCAAAACATAGAAGGCTGCTTCTTGAATTCAAGGTTCGCAAATGAAACCTGTACTTGTGCTGCGGCACGTGGAACATGAAGGGTTGGGCACGATTGCCGATGCGCTGGCGCAGCGGCAAACGCCGTACACGATTGCCGACATGTTTGCCCGTCCGCCGCGCTCGTTCGATCCGCGCCAGTGGAGCGGATTAATCGTGATGGGCGGGCCGATGAATGTGGACGAGACCGATCGGCATCCGTTTTTGGCCGACGAAGTGAATTGGCTGCGGCAAGCGGTCGATGCTCAGTTGCCGGTGCTGGGGGTTTGCTTGGCGCGCAGCTTTTGGCCAAGGCGTTGGGCTCGCGGGTGTTTGCCAATCGAGTGAAAGAGATCGGCTGGTACGACGTGGACTTGCTGCCGGCGGCGGCAGACGATCCGTTGTTTCGCGGCGTCGCTTCGCCGGCCACGGTGTTTCACTGGCATGGCGACACGTTCGATTTGCCCAGCGGCGCCGTGCATTTGGCGTACGCTGCGCAATGCGAGAATCAGGCATTCCGGTTTGGGACGTCGGCCTTCGGCCTGCAATTTCATCTGGAGATGACGGCCGCGATGATCGACGACTGGCTTTCGCACGGCAGCGACTGCGGCGAATTGGCAGGGCTGGATTACATCGATCCGGCGGCGATTCGCCGGCGATCGCCGCAGTGTCTGCCGCAAATGGAAAAGTTGGCGGGGCAGGTGTTTCAGCGATTTGCCGAGCTTTGCGCACGGCGGCCTGCGACGTGAAAATCGGCACGAGCTGACCAACCGAACTGGCGATTTGGGCCGTTTTTTCGCCGCAAATCGTCGCCGGAGGCCAAGTTGCATCGCCGTGCGGCGGCCGCCTTATGGTTGCATACAAGCGCAAATCAATTACAGTGAAGGGACCCGGTTTTTTGGGCACCTGGAGCTCGTCATGCCGATTCTGGCCGCCGAACCGAATATCTTTCCGACGGATTTGCTGGTCGGCGCCGACGAGCAACTGGCGGCCAACCATGATTTCACCAGCGCCGCGTGGTGGGTGCTGTACACCCGTCCTCGCCAGGAGAAAAGCCTGGCGCGCGATTTGTTGAGCCGGGGAATCAAATTCTATCTGCCGCTGGTGCCGCGGCGGCTGCTGATTCGCGGCCGGCCGGTTTTCTCGCACGTGCCGCTATTTAGCGGCTATGTGTTTGTGCACGGCTCGCGGGAAGATCGCCTGCGCAGCTTGATGACCAATCGCGTGGCGCAGGTGATTTCGGTCGATGACGGCGAGCGGTTACGGAGCGATTTGCAGAGCATCCAATGGCTGATTGAATCGGGAGCGCCGCTGACGATCGAATCGCGCCTGGAAGCGAATCAGCCGGTGCGCGTTCGCGCCGGGGCCTTTGGGGGCTTGGAAGGAATTGTGCTGCGGCGCAAGAACGAAACGCGGCTGGTCGTTTGGGTGAAGCTGTTGCAGCAGGGAGTGTCGTTGGAAATCGACGACTTTCTGCTGGAGCCGATCGGCTAAGCGCACAACTTTCAGGCGGCTGTCACGCCTCGGCCAATTCGTCGTTCTGGCCCATCAGGCTTTTCAGATACAAGCCGCCGCAGGCCAGCGAGCAGACGACGATCAGGATGCCGCCGAGCCTTCTGGAAATGGGACCATGCTCCGCGGCGGAATCGTCGGCAACCATTTCATCAGGCTCGGCTGTTTCGTCGGTTTGGGCGGCATCGTCGGGTGGGGCGGCTTCGTCGGAGGCAGCGTCGGCTTCCTCCGCGGGCGCGGAGGGGACGATCGCCTGATAGACCGCCTGCACGACGCCGGAGTTCTCGCTGGGCGCGGTTTCAACGGATGCCGCGGGATCCGTTGGCGCGGCGGCGACTTCACCCTCGGCCAACTTCTGCGTCGAGGCTGCGGAGTTGGATTGCGGCGCACCGGCGGAAGCGATCTCTTGCTGCGTCGGCTGCGTCGGCTGCGTCGGCTGCGTCGGCTGCGTCGGCTGCGTCGGCTGCGTCGGCTGCGCCGGCGCCTGTTCCAATTTCATCGGCTCGTTGAGTTCTGCGATCGTGCCCAGCGGCGCTGCCTGCTGGCAAAGATTCGATTCCGGCAGAGCCGTTTCCAGCATCGCGTTCTTCTTTCGCGGTTCGCTTTCGCGATCCTTCGGCGGAGAGCCGTTGGGAAGTTCTCGTCCCGGCGGCACCAGCGGAGGCAAATCCGGCATGGTGGGAGTCGTTTCCGGTGGTGTCGGATTTGATCCGGGCGCCGGCATGCCTTCTCCCGGCACGGTTCCTTCCGCAGGCGGCGGAGTTTCGGTCGGCGCGGGCGTTGTTGGTTCTGATGGCGTGGCGGGGGGCTGCAGCGCTGGAGTGGGCTCTGTCGGGGCCGGCGTGGTTTCCGGCGGCGGCAGTTTTTGTTGCGGAGTTTTGAGCACCGGCTGCGGCGGCGGAACCGGTTCCGGACCCATCGGGCCTTCCATGATCGGATACACCCCGCTGGGCGGCGGCGGGCAGCCGGGGCAGGTGGCCGCCCAGGGGATCCAGCAAGTGGGATGATAGCCGTGGCACTCCGGATCCAACTGCGCGACAGCGTTGTACTGACATTGCATGTGGCAAGGGGAGGGATCTTTCAAGCGCAATTGATCGTGGCCGACGCAGCCTTCCGCCAGCAGGAACAACGTTCCCGCTGCGCACAGCAAAGCGCGGTGATGCACGAATCGAATTGGCAATTGATGTCCCATAGCCATTTTCAGTCTGGCGAATCGGCGCCGATTTGCGTGCGTCAGGGGCCCGTGCCCGTTCCGTTGCCGCCGTTTTTGAAGCTCTGCACGGTGCTGTTACCCAACAGCGCGATGCCGAACACCCGTTCCATCGGTGCGATGATCTTGCCCAGGTAGTTGTCCAATGTGACCAGCTTGTCCTCTGCCACGTAGACTCGATCGCCGGGCAGAAGCTGATAGTTCGTGGTGGCGTCGCCGCGCTGGGTGAGGCCGATCCAGTCGACCGGCAGAATCTGATCGCAGCCGCCTTGGGTGTGGCCTGGGCGGGCGATCCAGATTTTGGTGGACGAGATGGAAGTCAAGCCTTGGATTTGTGCAATGGCATCCAGCACGGTGTCGTTGCCGGTGATGGGGAATTTGCTGACGCCGTCACCGAGCTGAGCGCCCTGGGTGATGACGTAAAAATTCTTGCTGTTGTAGCTGAACACCTCGACCGACACCTCCGGCTCTTCCAGATCCTTGGCGAGGAATCGTTCGATGCTGCCCTTGGCTTCCTGCAAGGTCTGACCGACGACCACCACGCTGCCGTAGCTTCCCAAAGAGATCGTGCCATCCTGGGTGACCAGGTGCTGGCCGGCGATCTGCTGCTTGCCGACGACGTCGTTGATGGCCACGGAGACGATCGGCTCGCGCAGCGTTTCCTTCAGTTGGTCTTCAATCACGACTTTGGCTTCGTCGACGGTCATGCCGGAAACCTTGGCGCGTCCGTAGGGGAAGCCCAGGTTGACGAAGCCGCCCATTTCGATGACGAACACGCCGGAGATCGGTGCGTCGGGCAGGGCATTGGTGACGCGGATGATAAGCGAGTCGAGCATCCGCAGTTTGTAGGGTGCTTTGGGGACGACGTTGAGCGCATCGACTTGCAAGACGTCGGGCGGTTCGATGCGATACGGCGGGAGGATGGTCTTCGTCAGTTCGCGCGGCGCGGTGCACTGCACGGGGATCTTGCCCGGTCCGCAACTGATGCATCCGCAGCCCGCCGTGGGCAACACCAGCGCCACACAGCAAGCCACTCGCAGCAAACGGTGATTTCGAAAGACTGCGATCATCCAAACGGCATCCATGCGCGTAGAGGAGCGAAGCGCGATTTAGCTGCCTCTAATTTCGGCCAAAACTCTTCATACAATCCATATTTTCACCGCAATCGGAAAACTTCCTGCTGCTTTGCAGCTTTGATGCAGATTGCGCAAACCGCCGTCGTTGCATGCAAGAGATTGCTGGCGGGGCCACGCCGATTGCGCGGATTTCCGACGCGCGCAAGAAAAGAACGCAGCGCTGCTAGCAAAAAGCTGAGACTCTAAGACGCTAGCCGAAAGCTATCGGCCGCCGTGACCAGAACTGGCGGTGCTTCGTCCTCTGTTGGCGGACCTGTTGCCGCCGGCAGACGCACCACCGCCCCCGTTTCCGCCGGTTTGCAAGCCGCCGTAGTAATGCGAGAGATTGTCGTAGTTGCCGCCGATTCCGGTCGGCGCGACATTGGAAGGAATGATCTTCATTCCCTGCGGCTGCTGCTGTTGTTGTTGGTTTTGCTGTTGCTGCTGTTGCTGAGTCTGATCGATCTGCAACTGCTGGCTCTGCTGTGTCTGCGACAGATTATTGATGTTGAGAGCTTGCGTGCGGTTGATTTGCTGCTGCTGCTGGGCCGGTTGCACAAACGTCTGGTAGTTCGGAAACGGGCCGCTTTGCTGGCGCGTCAAGTACAAGTACGGGCTAAGCGTCGGCCGGGCGGGAGTGTAGGGGTTCATCTGACGCTGAGCGTGCGCTACGGCGCAACTCGCCAGCATTGCCAGCGCGATGATCGGGGTGAAGATTTTGTATCGCATCAATGTGACCTGGGGCATGTGGTCATGCGGCGCAACACCCCCTGAAGACCGTCATTCATCGTAACATATTCGGCATTCCATGAGCAATCATTGGGGATTCTTCATTTTGAGTTGCTAGACTCGGAAGACTGCAACCGCTAGGCTGAAAAGGCAATCCACGTGCTTGCAATTGCCGGGCCAATGGAGCGCCATGGATTCTAAGATCAGCCTTACCGTCAATGGTCGCGAGCACACCATCACGACCGATCCGCAGCGAAGCTTGCTGGACGTGTTGCGGGAAGAGCTAAAGCTGACGGGCACGAAATACGGATGCGGCGAGGCTCGCTGCGGCGCGTGCAGCGTGATCATCGACGGCAAGCGGGTCTATTCTTGCAAGACGTCGCTGGAGCAGGTGGCCGACAAAAAAGTGCTGACCATCGAAGGGTTGGCCGACGGCGATAAGCTGCATCCCGTGCAAGAGGCGTTTCTCGCGGAAAACGCCTTCCAATGCGGCTACTGCACGCCGGGGATGATTATGGCCGCCGTGGCGCTGTTGCGCGAAAAGCCACAGCCCACGGACGACGACATTTTCTCGGCGATGTACCGCAACGTGTGCCGCTGCTGCAGCTATCCGAAAATCATGGCCGCGGTGAAGCGCACCGGCGCGAAGAAAGAGGAGAAGTGATGGCCAAGGAGTTGCCGCAAGCTGAAGGTCATGTGCGCGATGGGCCGGCGGAGGAAGAGCACGTCGAGCGGATGGCGTACCGCTTCGGCGTCACGCGGCGGCAATTTGTGCAGGTGCTGGGGGCAGGGTTGGTGATTGCCGCGTGGAGCGGCCCGGCGCTGGCGCAAAACGGCGACGATAAAAAAGGAGGCAAAGGGCGCAACAATTTCCGCGGCGGTCCGGCGCCGACGCTGGCGGCACGTTTGCACATCGGCAAGAACGGCGTGGTGACGGTGCTCACGGGCAAGATGGAGTGCGGCCAAGGTTCGCGCCGAGCTGACGCAAGCCGCCGCCGAAGAACTGCGCCTGAGCGTGGAGCGGATCGAAATGGTGATGGGGGACACCGGATTGACGCCCAACGACGGCATGACGGCCGGCAGCAGCACCACGCCGCGCACGGTGCCGGCGATTCGCCAGGCGGCGGCAACCGCGCGGAACCTGCTGGTGGCGCTGGCGTGCAAGCAGTGGGGTGTCGATGCGGCGGACGTGGAAGTTCGCGACGGCAAGGTGATCCATCCGGCCACGAAGCGCGAGCAAACCTATGCCGATCTGGCTGCGGCGGACGAGGCGATCAAGGAATTTGAGAAGATCGTGCCCGCCGAAGTTCAACTCACGCCCGTCAAAGCGTGGACGGTGATGGGCACGTCGGCGCCGCGTCCCAACCGCAACAGCATTGTCACGGGAGATTTGAAATACCCGTTCGACATCATTCTGCCCGACATGCTGTACGGGAAAATTCTGCGGCCGCCTTCGTTCGGCGCGAAGCTCCAGAAGATCGATTTGCAGCCGGCCAAGGATCTCGAAGGCGTCACGGTGGTGCAAGACGGCGAATTCGTGGGCGTGGCCGCGGCGTCCAGCCTCTTGGCCCTGCAAGGCATCGACGCGCTGGCCGCGGCGGCCGATTGGAAGCCGACGCCGCAACCGGCGAGCACCGAGCTGTTTGCCTATCTGAAAGAGAATGCGCAGGGCGGGATTCCGAAAAATCCCTACGCCGGGGAGCTAACGCGGACGGCGAAATCGCTGCGCCAAAGCTATCGCGTCGGCTATGCGCAGCACGTGCCGATGGAACCGCGCGCGGCCGCGGCACAGTGGAGCGACGGGAAGCTGACGGTGTGGACGGGCACGCAGAACCCTTTCGGCGTGCGCGATGAATTGATGGAGGCTTTTCACTTGAAGGAAGACAGCGTGCGAGTGATCGCCGCCGATTGCGGCTGCGGTTTCGGCGGCAAGCACACGGGGGAGGCGGCGGTCGAAGCGGCCCGGCTGGCGCAGGGCGCCGGCAAGCCGGTGGCAGTGCGGTGGACGCGTACCGAGGAGTTCACCTGGGCCTATTTTCGGCCGGCGGCGGTGATCGAAGTGGAGGCGGGGCTGGATGCCAATGGGAATATCGCCTCCTGGTATTTCGTAAACGTGAATTCAGGAGCGCAGGCCATCGAGCCCCCCTATCGCACGGGGAAAAAATCTACGCAGTTCGTGCAATCCAAGCCGCCGCTGCGGCAGGGGTCGTATCGGGCGCTGGCGGCAACGGCTAACACGTTCGCGCGGGAATGCTTTATCGACGAACTGGCCGAGACCGCCGGCCGCGACGCGCTGGAATTTCGCCTGGCGCATTTGCAAGAGCCGCGGCTCAAGGCGGTGCTGGAGGAGGCGGCCCGCCGGTTCGACTGGGAAACTCGCTCCAAGGCCAAGGAGCCGAACATCGGCGTGGGGCTGGCGTGCGGAATGGAAAAGGATTCGTTTGTGGCGGCCTGCGTCGAAGCGGAAGTCGAGCAGAAAAAAGGGCGCATCACGGTGCGGCGCGTGTGCGAGGTGTTCGATTGCGGCGCGATCGTGAATCCCGACAATCTGCGACAACAGGTTGCCGGGGCGGTGATCATGGGCCTGGGGCCTGCGCTGTGGGAAGAAGTGCGATTTGAGGAGGGGAAGATTCTCAATCCGGCGCTGTCGAAGTATTACGTGCCGCACATCGACAACGCGCCGGAGTTGGACGTGCATTTGCTGGATCGCCCGGAGGAAAAATCAGTCGGCGCCGGCGAGACGCCGCTCATCGCCATCGCTCCGGCGATTGCCAACGCCGTGTTCCGCGCCGCGGGGCAGCGCATGCGCGAGATGCCCATCAGGCTACCGTCTGAGTAAAATATCCCATGAAAATCGGCGCGATCATCTTGGCGGCGGGGCATTCGCGGCGAATGGGCACGCAAAAATTGTTGCTGCCCATCGGCGGGCGAACACTCATCGAGCAGGTGCTCCAAGAGGTGCTGGCCAGCGCGGTCGATCACGTAGTGGTCGTGGTGTCGCAAGATGAAGAGAACGTGCAAAAGGAATTGTCGAAGCATCGCGTGGCGCTGGTCGTGAATCCCGATCCGGAGGGGGAGATGCTCAGCTCCGTGCGATGCGGCGTGCAAGCGTTGCCACCCGGGTGCGAGGCCGCCATGGTCGTGCTAGGGGATCAACCGGGAATTAAGTCGTCGCTGGTGCGCGATTTGATGGCCAAGTTTCGGACAACAGGCGGAATTGTCGTGCCCGCGCATCGCGGGCGGCGCGGCCATCCGACGTTGCTGGCCAGCCGCTATTTCGACGAGGTTCTTGCGGGGTTCGACGACGTCGGTCTGCGCGGGCTGCTTGCGGCGCATCCGGACGAGGTGCATGAATTGGAAATCGACGATCCGGCGATGCTGGACGACATGGACCATCCGGGCGATTACCGGCGGGAATTGAATCGCTAGCCGGTTGCTATCCGGCCCCGGGCGGCTGTAAACTCAATCCAATTGTGCCGCTAGAGCCTGCTCAAACAAGGCCGGAATATGTCGATAGCTCGCCGTGGCCCGTGGATTTTTGGCCTCCTCGTGGCATTGCTGTGCGCCCTGCGCCGGCGGCGGCGAACCGCAGGATGCAGCGCAGAATTGGCCGCAATGGCGCGGGCCGCAGGCAACGGGAGTATCGAGCACCGCCAACCCGCCGACCGAGTGGAGCGCGGAGCAAAATATCAAGTGGAAGGTAAAGCTTCCCGGCGAAGGATTGTCGACTCCGATCGTCTGGGGCGATCGAATTTTCATCCAAACGGCCATTCCCACCGGCAAGAAGGTTGAAGCGGAGAAGAAGGAAGAGGAGAAGGTGGACGAATCGAAAACAACCGGCGACGGCGCGGACAAAAACTCGGAAAAGGGAAAGGGGGGCAAAGCGGGAGATCGGCCGCGCGGGCGCGGCATGTGGAGGCACGCGGAAAAGCCGACCGAGTTTTATCAATTTGCGTTGCTGTGCTTGGATCGCAACAGCGGCGAGACGTTGTGGCAGAAGATCGTCCGCGAAGAAGTGCCCCACGAGGGCTTTCATCAACCGGGCGAAGGGAGTTTTGCCTCCGGTTCGCCGGTCACCGACGGCAAGCGCGTGTTCGCCTTCTTCGGCTCCCGCGGGCTGTATTGCTTCGACATGGATGGGAATTTGAAATGGGAAAAAGACCTGGGGAAGATGCGGATCAAGCTGGGTTTTGGCGAGGGGAGTTCACCGGCGCTTTCCGGCGACACGCTGGTGGTCACCTGGGACCACGAGGGAGAAGATGATTTCATCGTCGCCTTCAACGCCGATACGGGGGACGAATTGTGGCGCGTGCCGCGGAAATCGGAGACAGTCTGGGCCACGCCGTTGGTGGTGCAAGTGGCGGGTCAACCGCAAGTGATTGCTTCGGGGCAGGACAAAATCTGCAGCTACGATTTGGCCAACGGCAAATTGATTTGGGAGTGCAAGGGGCTGACGGCCAATCCGATTCCCAGCCCAGTGGCCGGCGACGGATTAGTGTATCTCACCAGCGGCTACCGCGGCAGCGCGCTGTTGGCGATCAAGCTGGACGGCAAAGGCGAGGGAGATCTAACAGGCACCGAAGCGATCGCCTGGAGCTACAACAAGGATACGCCCTATGTGCCTTCGCCGCTGTTGTACGACGACCGGCTGTACTTCACGAAAGTGAACACGGGAATGCTGACGTGCCTGAATGCCAAAACGGGGGAGGTCGTGTACGGACCCGAGCGCGTGGAAGGATTGGAGGGCATGTACGCTTCGCCCGTGGCGGCGGCGGGGAGGATTTATCTGGTGGGCCGCGACGGCACGACGGTGGTGGTCAAAAAGGGCGACACGCCGGAAGTTTTGGCGACCAACACGCTCGACGATGCCATCGACGCTTCGCCGGCATTGGTCGGCGATGAATTGCTCCTGCGGGGGAGGGAATACCTGTATTGCATTCGTGAAAGCCAGTCGCCGGCGGCCGAAGCCAAAGCAAAACCCCCGACCGAAGAAAAAGCAGAACCCGCGGCCGAAGCAAAAGCAGATAAGGAGCAGCCATGAAAACTTTCGTCGCCATCGCGTTGGCATTGCTGTTGCCAGCGGCCGCCGTGGGGCAGGATTCGGCGCAGGAAAAACTGGAGAAATCTCCGCGGCATCGGGAATGGATGAAAGTGAAGCACGGCGATCGGGAAGTGAATTGCTATGTCGCTTACCCGGAGGTGAAGGATAAGGCGACGGCCGTGCTGGTGATTCACGAAATCTTCGGCCTGACCGATTGGGCCAAATGCCTGGCAGACGAATTGGCCGAAGCCGGTTACATTGCCATCGCGCCCGATTTGCTTTCGGGCATGGCCAGCGGCGGCGGCGGGACCGCGGACATCGCCAAGGTGGGGGGCAACGAAGCGGCGATTCAAGTCATCCAGACTTTGCCGCCGGATCAGATCACGGCCGACCTGAACGCCGCGGCGGATTATGTTACCAAGCTCCCCTCGTGCAATGGTAAACTGGTGGTTTGCGGTTTTTGCTGGGGCGGAACGCAGACGTTCCGCTATGCCACGAATAACGACAAATTGAAGGCGGCGTTCGTCTTTTACGGCGAAAGCCCGACCGACGCCACGGCGATCGCGCGCATCCATTGCCGGGTGTACGGCTTCTATGCGGGGAACGACAATCGCATCGACGCGACACTGCCCAACACCACGGAACTGATGAAGCAGGCGGGCAAAACGTACGAGCCGGAAACGTACGAAGGGGCGGGGCACGGCTTCATGCGCGCGGCGAGGCACCCGATGCCAGCCCGTCGAACAAGAAAGCCCGCGAAGATGCGTGGCAGCGGTGGAAGGAATTGCTGAAGAAAATCTGATCGGCCAATTTGAAACTATTCAAAACATCTCGTCTTTAGTCGAAGGAAAAAATCCATGGCGCTATTGGTGAAGAACGCGGAAATTGTGACCGCCTCGGAACGCTACAAGGCGGATATCTGGTGCGAGAATGAAAGCATCACGTCGATTGGGCCGAACCTGAGTGCGCCGCCGGGGGCGGAGGTGATCGACGCCACGGGGAAGCTCGTGTTTCCCGGCTTCATCGATCCGCATGTGCACATTTACCTGCCGTTCATGGGCACGTTCGCCAAGGATACGTATCCGACTGGCAGCCGGGCGGCGCTGGTCGGCGGCACGACGTCGGTGATTGAAATGGTGTGCCCGGCGAAGACCGACGATCCGCTCGAGTCGTACGAACTGTGGAAATCGAAGGCCGTGGGGCAATCGGCTTGCGATTTCACATATCACATGGGCGTGACGCGGTTCGATGAGAAAACTCCCGATCAATTGAAGAAGATTGTGAACGACGGCACCGCCTCGTTCAAAATCTTCCTGGCCTACAAGGGGGCGTTTGGCGTGGACGATACGGAACTGTTTCGCACGCTGGACTTTGCCAAGCGCCATGGCGTGATTGTGACGGCGCACTGCGAAAACGCCGAGGCCGTGGCGCAGATGCAGCAGCGGCTGATCGCCGAAGGCAAAACGGGTCCGGAATGGCAGGAGCCTTCGCGCCCGACGTTCGTGGAAGCCGAAGGCGTGCACCATTTGGCGACCTTTGCCGGGCTGACCGGCGCGCACGTGTACGCGGTGCATACGTCGAACGAAGATTCGCTGCGTGTGGCCCAGGGGGCGCAAAACCGCGGCGTGCGGATCTGGGTGGAGACGGTGATTCCGTATCTGGTGCTCGACCGAAGCTACACCGAGATACCGAACTTCGAGGGCTCCAAATATGTGATGTCGCCGCCCTTGCGCGAAAAGCGGCATCAGGACGCGCTGTGGAATGCGCTGCGAACCGGTTTGGTGAGCACCGTGGCGACCGATCATGCGCCGTTCGATTTCAAGGGCCAGAAGGAAATGGGCGCAAAGGACTTCACCAAGATTCCCAACGGGATTCCCAGCATCGAAGACCGCGTGAATCTGCTGTACACCTACGGCGTGTGCAAAGGGCGGATCGATTTGCACCGCTTTGTGGATGCTGCCAGCACGCAGGCTGCGCGATTGTTCGGGCTGTTCCCGCGCAAAGGCACGATTCAGCTTGGCAGCGACGCCGACCTGGTGATCTACGACCCGGCGTATCGCGGCAAGATCTCGGCCAAGACGCAGCAGATGAACGTCGATTACAGCGGATTTGAAGGCGTGGCGATCGAAGGCCGCCCCAGCGCGGTCACGCTCCGCGGCAAAGTGCAGGTGCGCGACGGCAAGTTCGTGGGGGAAGCGACCCGTGGAAAATTCCTGCAGCGGGCTCCGACGCATGGGTAGCGCATCGCGGATGGTATAATAGTTGTGCGAAACTAGTGCAGAGTGGGCTCGATGAAAGTCCGCGATGTTTTGAAACTCCTGGGCACGGAGGGTTGGCAGCTAGTCGTCACGCGCGGCAGTCATCGCCAGTTCAAACATCCAACAAAGCCAGGACGTGTGACCGTGGCGGGTAAACCAAGCGACGATCTTCCTCCAGGCACGTTGAATAGCATTTTGAAGCAAGCCGGTCTCAAATCATGAGCGTTGTATGAAGCGATACGCCATCGTTATAGAAAAGGCGCCGTCGAATTTCGCGGGCTACGTGCCGGACCTTCCCGGCTGTGTTGCGACGGGAGCTACGGTGGAGGAAACCGAACGACTTCTGCGCGAAGCGATCGAGCTGCATTTGGATGGATTGCGTGAAGATGGGCTTCCGGTTCCAGAGCCGTCCAGCGTTGTGGAATATGTCGATGTCGCGGCACAGTAGTCCCGACTGTCTGAATGCATCGCTGAAGGGATGCCTGTGAAGTCCAGCGTTGAGGAAATTCGCCAGCGGTTTGATCAGGAAGTCGAGCGGTTTTCGAATCTCGAAACCGGGCAATCGGCCACGGTCGATGCGCCACTGGCGCTGGAACTGATTAGCGAAGCGGCGGCGGTGACTACGCCGCAAGCGAAGCGGCTATTGGACGTCGGCTGCGGGGCGGGCAACTACACGCTGAAACTGCTTGCGCCTGCCGAAGCTCGAGGTGACGCTGGTCGATCTTAGCCGGCCGATGTTGGATAAAGCGCACCTGCGCGTGGGGGCGGACGAGCGAAGCGGAATCAAGCTGATCCAAGGCGATATTCGCCAAATCGAATTGGGAGAGGCGACGTTCGATATCATTCTGGCGGCGGCGGTGCTGCATCATCTGCGCGGGGATGATGAATGGCGCGGCGTGTTTGCTAATTTTCATCGAGCTTTGACGCCGGGCGGGTCGCTGTGGGTGTTCGACCTGATCGACAGTGAATTACCCGCAGTGCGCCAGATGATGTGGCGGCGGTATGGTGAATATCTGGAAGCGCTCAAGGGCCCTGAGTATCGCCAGCACGTGTTTGATTACGTCGAGAAAGAAGACACGCCGCGGTCGCTGATCTACCAAATGGAGCTGCTGCGCACGGTCGGCTTTCGCAGCGTCGAAGTGCTGCATAAGAATTCCTGCTTCGCGGCGTTTGGGGCGGTGAAGTAGGACGTGCAGCGAGCTGCCGTCCCCCGGTGGAACCGGGGGCTGACGGGGCGTTTCTGTTTGGAGTATTATGGGGTGCTCGTCGGTTGCGGCCCCTTCTCATCAGGCACCCTTTCACCCGAAGCGCTCATGCAGAATGTTCTGGCCATCGTGCTTGGTGGCGGTCGTGGGACGCGGTTGTATCCGCTGACGAAATTCCGTTCCAAGCCGGCGGTGCCGCTGGCGGGGAAATATCGGCTGATCGATATTCCGCTGTCGAACTGCATCAACAGCGGGCTGAACCGGATGTACGTGCTGACGCAGTTCAACTCGGTGAGCCTGCATCGTCATATTCGCCGAACGTACGTGTTCGATAGTTTCAACGCCGGGTTTGTAGAGATTCTGGCCGCGCAGCAGACGACGCAAGGCTCGCTGTGGTATCAGGGCACGGCGGATGCCGTGCGGCAGAACCTGCGGTACGTGGAGGAGTCGGCGGCCGATTACGTGCTGATTCTTTCCGGCGATCAGCTTTACCGCATGGATTACCGCGACATGCTGGCGACGCATGAAAAGTCGGGGGCCGACGTATCGATCGCCGCCATGCCGGTCACGCGCGAAGCGGCGCATGCCTTCGGCATCATGCGGGCCGACGATACGGGGCGCGTGGTCGGCTTCTTAGAAAAGCCGAAGACCGACCCCGAGGCCGACATTGTGCGCACGCCGCCGGAGTGGATCGACGCGCATGGCGTGGTTAGCAAAGGACGCGATCTGCTTGCCAGCATGGGCATTTATCTATTCAATCGCGCCACGCTGGTGGATGTGCTCACCAAAACCGATTATCACGATTTCGGCAAAGAGGTTTTCCCGGCTTCGATGCGCACCCGCAACGTGCACATGCACCTGTTTGACGGCTACTGGGAAGATATCGGCACGATCAAATCGTTCTACCAGTGCAACTTGGATTTGGCGCAGGCCGATCCGCCGTTCGATCTGGCTTCCGCCACGGCGCCCATTTACACGCGGGCTCGGTTTCTGCCGCCGACGCACGTGGACGGGGCCATTGTGAAAAACAGCCTGATTGCCGACGGATGTCACATCGAACAAGGGGCGGTGATTGAGAACAGCGTGATCGGGCTGCGCACCCGGATCGGCCGCGACGTGGTGATCCGCAACAGCGTGCTCCTGGGGCACGATTTTTACGAGGAGATGCCCGGCGACGGAAAATGCATTCCGATGGGCATCGGCGCCGGCAGCGTGATCGAGCGGGCGATCGTCGACAAGCATTGCCGCATTGGGCGCAACGTGCGGGTGGTCAATTCACGCAGACAGGAGACCAGCGACGAAACGCCGGAATACATGATTGTGGACGGCGTCACCGTCGTGCAAAAGGGCGCAGTGCTGCGCGACGGCTGGAAGCTGGAGTAGCGGTAAACGGTGGGCGGACTAAATCGATCCGCCACCGCTTGCACGCACCTTTAGTAGCGCTGGTATTCGCCGTTGTTGGGCCCCATCGCGGTGGAATACATCGGCTGCCGCGAGGGACGCATGGCGTAGGAAGGCGTGGGCTGCTGGGGCGGCCCCATCCGCGGCCCGTTCGTCGGCTGACCGTTCATCGGCTGGCCGTTCATCTGGCCGTTCACGACCACGCTATCCATCATTTGGCCGTTCATCGGCTGACCATTGGCCATTTGCGGGCCGTAGTAGCCGCGATTCATCCTCGGCTGGCTGTTGTACATCCCGTAGTTGAAGCCGTTGCTGTACAACGCGCGGCCGTTGTTGCTGTAGCTGTTGCCATAGCCGCTGTTGGATGCCATGCGGCTGTTGAAATTGCCGTTGAAGTTGCCGTTGGAAACCATGCGGCCTTGCTGCGGGCCGACGTTGGCGCCTTCGTACATCATGGGTCCGCCGCCATATCCGCCGCCGCAACTGCTGCAGCCACCGCCACCGCAACCGCCGCCGCAGCCACCGCCGCCGCAATCATCACCGCAACCACAACCGATGACCGGTCCGCAGTAGTCGTAAGGGCAGCCGCACATGCGACAGCCGGTGGCAGCAAGCAAAACAACCAGCGCAAGCGCAAGTAGACGGCTCATGGAATCCCCCCTCCCGCGTAACGTCGCCAGTGAAGGCAGACAATTCGCGGAAGCCTGTGAAGAGTAAAACGCGAAATGCGAACGAAAAGACGAAACGTATCCCAGGTCTTATCGAGCGCGCGTGCCGCTTGAGATTAGCGATTCTGCGGGCTGTGAGTTCAAAGAAAACCGGTGCTGGCAATTCTCACGATATGCTGCCGCTGATAGCAGCCAGCGGAAGCGAAATGACCAAATCGCAATGACCAATGACCAAATCCCAATGACCAATGGATTCGGAATTCAGTAATTGGTCATTGGTGCTTGGTCATTTCTTTAGAGGGCGCCGACCGTGCGGTTGAGCGCTTCCATGCGTTTGCGAAGCGCCGGCTGATGATCCAACAGTTGGGCGATGCGCAGATAGTCGAGTTGTTCGGGGCCGAGGGCCTCGAAGATGGTTTGCGCGTGTTCCCAATCCTCTTCACCGCCGATCGTGAGCCGCACATCATCCCGATCCAACTCTTGCGGAAGTGGGATCAAGCGCAAGGAAAATTTCTCGGGATGAGCATAAAAATGGGCGGTCACGGCTTCGCGCTGCGCGGGATCGGTCGCCTCGCGGGCCACTTGCCGCAGCGATTTGGCGCGAATCCACTCGCCGATCATTCCCAGCGGCGAGATCATCGCCGGCCGGCCGCTGCGCGAGCAATAGCCGATGTAGTCGGCGTCGCGATGATTGGCAGCGGTAGTCACCAGCCGATCGACGAGCACCGGATCGACAAACGGATGGTCGGCCACGACGCGCACCACTTCCTCGGAAGGAAATTCATCGAGCGCAGCGATGAAGCGCGACAAAGCGTCGGTGCGACCGCTGATCAATAGCGGCACGTCGCTGGGCACGAGGCCCGCCAATTCGGTCGCTTCAGGAATCTGCGGCGCGAGCACAATCACGCCGCTGAGCCGCTGGCTTTCGGTCATGCGCCGCACGACCCACTCCAGCAGAGGCTTGCCGCCGATTCGCCGGCAGGCGGTGAGCCGCGGCATGGCCGCGTGGGCTCGAACTTCTACGATTCCTAATGTGGCCAGCATCCTTGTCGCTGCTCCATGCACCTAAGGCGCGGCACGATCCCCGACGCTTCCATTGCCCGATTGATCAAGTCTAGCAATCCTTCCAAAAAGTGGTCAAGGCAAGCAGGATCGCGAAGCTAGCACCCGGGCAATTCCGGTTGGTGGGGGGAAGCGATATCGCTAGAATCCCCGCCCCTTCGGGCAGTGAGTAGATGAGCCAGCTCATTTACCAATTCTTCTCTGGCAATAGCATGGAGGCCGCGCGTGGAAAAGTTGCTCGTCATTGGCATCGATACCCTGGCCGGTGCAAATCTGGCTCTCACGTTATCCGATCGCTGCGAAGTGATCGGCGTCAGCCAGCAGGCCGGGTTTGAATTTGATAGCTGTCGGACTTTGTGCGTCGCAGGCGGCGAGGTAGACGAACTGGCGGAAATCGTATCCGCCAAGCGTCCTCGGTTGATCGTATATTGCGGGCCCACTTCCGGGGCGAGCTGGGATGAGGTCCGCCCGTATGACGCGGAGACTGAGGCGGCCCGCGCCAAGGCAGTAGAACAGGCGGCCGTGCAATGCGGATGTCGAATGGTGTTCCTGTCAACGGATGCGGTGTTTTCCGGTCCGCGACTGTTTCACCATGAAACATTCACCACTGCGGACAATAGTCCGATGGCCAAAGGGGCGCGGAGCGTGGAGCAGGCACTGACGGCGACCGACACGCTGATCCTGCGCACACACCTGTTTGGCTGGAGCCCCGGCGGCGCCAGCTATGCCGAGCGGATGTGGGCCGAATTTGCCGACGGGCGCGAGCCCCTTGTTTCGGGCACAAGTTACGCGACGCCGATTTTGGCCAGCGATGCCGCGGAATTCGTTTGGCAAGCGCATCGGCGCCGGCTGACCGGCTTGTATCACCTTGGTGGGGCCGAGCGAGTCAGCCAGTGGCAATTCGCGGCCGAACTGGCGCGCTTGCGGGACTGCGCTTTCCATTGCGCACGCGGCCGCCAAAAATGGGACCGCCAGCCAGGAAACATCGCTCGATAGCCGGCGATTGCAGCGGACGTTGTCGATGCCGTTGCCGATGGTGCAATATGGAATCGACCGCTTCATCAAGCAGCGCGACAGCGGCTATCGGCAACGCATGCGAGAGGCCGGGGCCGGGAGGATGCCGGAATTGAGCGCGGCGTGAGAATCAAGTTGCCGGTGGACGCAATCCCAGTGCTGCGAATATCCGCGGATCCAGCAGCGTGTCGGCCACGAGCGCCGCGCCAGGAAATTCGTGCGTGTGGCTGCGGCCGGCGGACACTGCCACCGCGAATGCGCCGGCCGCCACCGCCGCGGCGCAACCGTGCCGGCTGTCTTCCAGCACCATCATCTCGGCGGGCTTCAGCCGGAATCGCTCGGCGGCGAGTTGATAAATCTCCGGGTGCGGCTTGCCGTGCGTGATGTCTTCGCCGGTGAGGATGAATTTGAATCGCGGCGTCAATTGAAAGCGGCCCAAAACGTCGAGGACAAATTCGCGGTTGCTGCTGGTGGCGATCGCTTTGGAAATTGCCGCCTGTTCGAGCGCCGCCAGCAACTGGAGCACGCCGGGCATGAGCGCTAATCGCTCGCCCAGGATCGTGGCGAATACTTCCGCCGTCTCGATCATCAATTGATCGACGCTGACGTCCAGCCGGTGCCAGTCGATCATCAATTGCAGGGCGATCCGCTGCGGCCGGCCCATCGTTTGATCGAGCAATTCGGGCGGAAAGGTTTTATCGCGCCGGCGCAGCAGCTCTTCGCCCACGAATTGGTATAGCTCTTCGGTATTGAAGATCAGGCCGTCGAGATCGAAGACGACGGTGCGCAGGCGATTTTCCTCAGGCATCCCACCATGCTAGGCCGTATCGGCGGCGGCGGACAAGGGGAGCGGCGGCTTGTCGAGACGGAGGGTCTCCCACTCGCTCGCTTCTGTCTTGCCGCGCAGCGAACTCACGCGGCCCCACACGTCGCGCAATCCCCACAGCAACATTCGCCCGCCGGGCCCGCCGGTCTCAAACGCCAGGCGACCGACCGGATATGAGCTGGTCGACCAGGTGGCGGTGGCTTTGCACAAAGGACCCAGGAAATCGACCGCGCGGCGATCGGGTCGAGTGAACGCTTGCTCCAGCAACAGATAGCGCAGCAATTGTCCGGGGCTGAGGCAGGAGTACGTGTCGTCGTAGCCGACTTTTGGCGTGAAATAGATTCCCTTCGACTTCCAGCCGTATTCAAAGGCGATCGCGCGGTCTTGATGGCGGAGGAACACCAGTTCCAGCGCTCCGTAGCGGGCGATTTGAGTTGCCTGCCGCAGATAGAACTGCCACATTTCGGGCGAGTTCAGCACCGAGCTGCCGCGGCGGCCTTTCCAACTGCGGTCTTCCACTTCGAATCCTTCGCGCAGCAGGGCTTCGACTTCTTCGGGCGTGTGCGGGCGGCGGATGTCCAACAGCACGCCCCCTTGTTCGTTGGCGCGGCGCATCGCTTTGCGCATGTGGCGGCGATGATTGCCGGACCAGGCGGCCTGATAGTGCGCATGATCGCAGGCCAGTTGATCGACGATTTCGACGGTGCCGAAGCGGAATCGTTCTTGCAAGGAGTAGTGGCGTCCTTCGCGCTCCAGCGCGGCAAGCAATTGCTGCCAACGGAACGACTCGTAGGGAATGGTATCGAACCACAGAACAGGCCATGGCAGGCGGCGGATTTCAGCCATCAGCGCCGACATCACGGCGGGCACGTCGGCCTCGGGATCGAGCAACAGATCGCCGGCCCAGCACCAATTGTTCCACGGTAGCGAGCCGGCGGTAAACAGCCGCTTGATCCGCCGCTGGACCAAGGGGAGCGCGGCCACGAGTTGGCCGTCTTGCTCGATCGCCAGGGCGATGAATTTCGATTGCGGCGCGAATTGCTCGAGCCACTGCGCGACGAGCGCGGCGCGGCCGGTGGGCAAGGTGGCGTCGCTGCGCTCCCAAAGATCGTCCCAAGCGCCTTCCGCGTCGCGCAAAGCGGCCACCGATTCGAAACGCACGCTTTTAAGCGCTGCCATGCAGAATCTCCCAGGAGTCGGCCGGGTTCTTCACAAACATGGCATATGCGGAGAGGGGAGTGGCGAGGGACGAGCGGCGAAGGGCGAGAGGTGAGCGGCGAGGAGCAAGACGCCAGCCGCGCGGGATGGTTTTGCCGCCTGGGCCGATCGTGCCGGGCTAGGGCCGAGCGTGCATGCGGGTTTCCGCGGCCAGGGGCACAACGTCGGCCAGCAGTGCGACTACCTCCGCCAAGATCATCGCCGTGGCGCCCCAAATTTGATGACCTTCCCAGGCGAAGTGCGGAGTGCGCCACCGCAGGCTGCCGCGCTCGTGGACATGCTGGCGTCGGTTGGCGGGATCCAGGAAATGGGCCAAAGGAATTTCGAGAATGATTTCCACTTCGGCCGTGCTCGGGATGAATTCGATGTCGCTTGGACCGGCCGCCAACCAGGGCGTGATCAGAAAATTCGTGGCGAACACATACAACGGCGAAAGCTGACCAAGGAGTTCGGCGGCGGGCCGGGCAACTCCCAACTCCTCTTCCAATTCGCGCAGCGCCGCTTGTTGGCTCGTTTCGCCCGGGTCAAGGGCTCCGCCCGGCAGGCTGATTTGTCCGGGATGAAAGGCCAACGACTCGGGGCGCAACAAAAGCGGCAGTTGCCAGACGTCGGCGCGGCGATGCACGAGCGCCACCACGGCGGCGCGGCGCGCGTCGGGGCGCGCTGGACCGAAATGCCGCCCGTAGGCCAATTCCGACTCCATCGATTGCTGCGCGGCGCGGCCCGGCAAGGGCGATTGCAATCGCTCCGCCAGCCGTTGCGGCAGATCGTCGATGTTCGATAGCTGGTCCATACACTTCGATAGTCTATAGTCTATTGCCAATTCTCCCGGCGCAAACCTATATTCCGGTCTCACTGCACAGGGGACGGACCGCGAGGAGACGATTCAGTGGCCGATTCTTCACCGGGCCAAAGGCTGCGGCAAGCTGTGGCCGACACCACCATTCAGGTGCCCGGGGCGCTCAATGCGCTGGTGGGCAAATTGATCGAGCAGGCCGGTTACGACGCGGTGTATCTTTCCGGCGCGGCGCTGTCGGCCGGGGTGCTGGCGCTGCCCGACGTCGGCTTGTTTACGCTGAGCGAACTGGTCGATCAAACGAAATACCTGGCCCGCAGCGTGGAGATTCCAGTGATCGTCGATGCCGACACCGGCTTCGGCGCAGCGCTGAACGTGGAGCGCACCGTGGGCGAGCTGGAGGCGGCCGGCGCGGCGGCCATCCAGATTGAAGATCAGCGCATGCCCAAGCGCTGCGGGCATTTATCCGGCAAATCCTTGGTGGAGCCGGCGGAAATGTGCGAGAAGCTCGCGCGGCGGCGGCGGCGCGAACTGATTCGAATTTGGTGATCATCGCCCGCACCGATGCCCGTGGCGTCACGTCGGTGGACGACGCAATTGCGCGGGCCAAAGCGTATCTGGAAGCGGGGGCCGATTGGATATTTCCCGAAGCGCTGCGCGGGCCAGAGGAGTTTGAACGCTTTGCGCGCGCGGTGGAAGCGCCGCTGGTGGCGAACATGACCGAGTTCGGCCAAAGCCCACTATTGACTCTCGATGCCCTGGCGGATTTGGGTTATGCTGCCGTGCTATATCCGGTCACGATGCAGCGCGTGGCGATGCGGGCGATCGAGGCGGCGCTGGCGGTGCTGGCCGACGAAGGCACTCAGGCCAGCCTGCTGGACTTGATGCAAACGCGCCAGGAATTGTACGACTTGTTGGGTTACGAAGGTTACGAGGAGCGCGACCGGCGCTATTTCGGCGGCGATGGGGGCGGCAACTGAACCTCACGCGGCAACTTATGGCAGAACCAATCTACCGGCCGGGCTTGGATGACATCATCGCCGGCGACACGGCCATTAGCTCGCTAACCGGGCGACTATTGTATCGCGGGTATCCCGCGGAAGAATTGGCGCAGCGCACCTCGTACGAAGAAGTGGCCTACCTGATCCTGTACGGCGAGCTGCCCAAGCGCGAGGAATTCGCAAAGTTTACGCAGCGGTTGCGTGCCAGCGCGCAATTCCGGCCGAGCTGATCGAGATTCTCCGTCGCATTCCCAAAGCGGCTTCGATGATGGACATCATGCGCAGCGGCTGCAGCCTGCTGGCGGCGTGGGATCCCGATGCGGCCAGCAACGACCGCGACGCCAATTTGCGCAAAGCCCAGCGCCTGATCGCGCAATTGCCGGTCGTGATGGCGGCGCGGTATCGCATTGTGCACGGCAAAGAGCCGGTGCCGCCGGATAGCGAAGGCTCGCACGCAGAAAACTTCTTGCGGATGCTGCGCGGGACGAAGCCGACGCCAGCGGCGGCCCAAGCCCTCAATTTCTCGATGATCGTGTACGCCGAGCACGAATTCAACGCCTCGACGTTCACGGCCCGCACGGTGGCTTCGACCCTTTCCGATCTGCATTCGGCCATCACGGCCGCCATCGGTGCGCTCAAAGGGCCGCTGCACGGCGGCGCCAACGAGCGCGTGCTGGACGAACTGCTGCAGGTCGGCTCGCCCCGCAAGGCCGAGGCGTGGATTCGCGACATGCTCGCGCGCAAGCAAAAAATCATGGGCTTCGGCCACCGGGTTTACAAAGAAGGAGATCCGCGAGCCCGTTTTCTCAAGCCCTTAGTGGTGCAATTGGCTCGCGAAACGGGCCACGATGAGATGGAACAGACCGCCGAGACGATCGAGCGGGTGCTGCTGACAGAAAAACAGTTGCTGCCCAATGTCGATTGGCCGACGGGGAGGCTGTATCATTATTTGGACCTGCCCAAGGAGCTTTTTACGCCGCTGTTTGCCGCCAGCCGCGTGGCCGGTTGGAGCGCTCACGTGATCGAAATGCTCGAGCATGGCCGGCTGATGCGGCCGATGGCAAAATACATTGGGGCGCCCCAGCGAAACTGGATTCCGATGGAGCAACGATGAATTCATTCGAGTCAGATTTGCCGTCCGACGATTTGCCGCCGGAAAAACCGCCGCGCGGCGAAGAAGAGCTGTTGGATCGAGAATCGGAATTGGCGCGCGGAGCGCTGGGGCGGTTGCGCGGGGAGATCCTCGAGTCGCTGAAGCGCTCGGCCGACGTGCGAGCCTGGGCCGAGCGATTTCCTTGGCCGACTTTGGGAGCGGCCGCCGTTGCGGGGATCGGCGCCGGTTGGGCGGTGGGCAGTGCGACTCGCCGCCAAACGCCCGAGGAGCAAGCCGCTGAAGCCGCCGAGGAGATGCATTCGGCGGCCGGACACGAAGTCGCGGCCGAGCATCCGGCGGGGCGGCTGGTCAGCGGATTGGGTACGATGGTCGGCGCCTTTGCCTCGGCGGCCATGGGAGCGGCCACGCAGGCGGTGGTTGCGGCGATCAAGGAAACGATCCACGAATCGCTGCATCCGGAGCCGGACGAGCATGACGATTCCGCGCCGGAGGGAACGTAGCAGGCAGCGGGCGGCTGGCAGCAGGCAGCGAAATGATTCTTAAGCGTCTTCGGCTGATCGCGGTCGCCATACTCGCACTCGCGCCGCTCAATGCCGGCTGTGAGAAAGCCCGGAACGATTCATCTCACGCCGCCAAGACCGGCGCGCCGCCGGCGATGCTGCGGCTGGCGGTGGTCGACGATCCAGAGCTGGCCGAGGCGCTGCGCAAGGTGCGCGGTGAATGGCGGGCGGAATCGGGCTCTGAATTGGACGTTCAAGAGTTGCCGGCCGGCGACATCGTCAGTGCGGAGAAGATCGACGCCGACGCCGTCATCTATCCCTTGCGATTGCTGGGAACGTTGGCCCAGCGGAAACTCATTCGCCCGTTGAGTGCCAGTTGGCTGAAGGGAGATCCGCTGGTCGCAGGAGATTTGTTGCTGTCCCCCGATTCGCCGGAGTTCACGTGGGACGGCCAGGCGTATGCGGTGCCCTTGGGAGAGCCGGTCTTTGTGCTGGCCTGCAACGCCGATGTTTTGGAGCAACTCGGAAAGCAGCCGCCGCGCACCTGGGAAGAATACCAGGAACTGGTGAAACTTCTCGGCGAGAAAAGCAAAGCGTCGCCGACGCTCGAACCGCTTGCGCCTGGATGGCCATCGCAATTATTGCTGGCCCGCGCGGCGGCCTATGCCAAGCATCGCGATTATTTCTCGGTGCTGTTCGATCGCGAAACGATGAAACCGCTGATTGCCGGCCCGCCGTTTGTGAAAGCGCTGACAGAATTGGTAGCGGCAGTCAAAAACGCACGCGTTGATCTGACCGCGCTAACTCCGGCCGACACGCTCAAACTCCTGCGCATCAACGAATGCAATATGGCAATTTGCTCCCCCAGCGGCGCAGCCGAAGGGCGCGGAAGTCAGGCAATAAAATCCGTCAGCACGGACACGCGCATCACCATCAGCGAACTTCCCGCGTGCCGGCGGCATACAACCCGGGGCATTCCGAGTGGGAAAATCGCGCCGCGGACGAATCGCAGAGGGTAACGCTCCGCGGAATTTCGGGTGCGCCGGGTCGGTCGCGCGCGGCAGCGATCACGCCGAGGCGGCATTTAGCTTGTTGGCGTGGCTGGCTAGCAAACGCTGGAGTGCCGAGGTGCTTTCGCATAGCCCGGATACCGCCGCGTTCCGCCGTTCGCTGTCGGCGGATATCGGCGCATGGACCGGAGGCGTATTGATTCTGTCCGAAGTCAAGCAATACGGCGAAGTGCTTTCCGATACACTTGCGCGCGTGAAATGCTGCTTGTGCCACGCATCCCGGGCGAGTCGGAATACATGGCGGCGCTCGACGAAGCGGTGATTGCTGCTGTGAAAGGAAAACAATCGCCGCAACAGGCGCTCGACGCAGCCGCGGTAAAGTGGCAAGCGATCACCGATCGCTTGGGCGCAAGAAACAACTGGAAGCGTATCGCCGCAGCATGAAGGGCGCGCGGTAGGCTCGCCGCCGATGAACACCATGAGCGAACTTCGCCCGCCGTCCGCCGAGTCGCCTGCGAAAATCGTGCGCCTGGCGGTCTTGTTTGAAGGGGGCGTGGCGGTGGCGGCGATCGCTTGCGGCTATTTTATGACCATTCCTCCCTGGCAGCGGGTCAGTTGGCAATGGGGAGATGCCGGATGGGGAGTCGCGGCCACGATTCCATTGATCTTGGGACTGCTCTTGATGCGCCGCGCGCGCCGCGGCGCTGGGGCGATTGAACGCGGTGGTCGATGAATTCCTGGTGCCGCTGTTTGCGGGAGTGAACTGGCCGCAGTTGGCGCTGGTGTCGCTGTTGGCCGGCGTGGGGGAAGAGTTGTTCTTTCGAGGCGTGATTCAGCCGGTGCTGATCGGCTGGATAGGAATCGCCGGCGGCTTGTTGGCCGCCAGCGTGGTGTTTGGCCTGTTGCACGCCATCACGCCGACCTACGCGCTCTTGGCGACCGCGGTCGGAGCGTATCTGGGCTGGCTCGCCTTGGCGAGCGGCAATCTGCTGGGGCCGATGATCGCCCACGGCGCTTACGATTTTTTCGCCCTAGCGTATCTCACTCGCGCCGGCCGGGCGTCGCCGCAGTCGGTGCTTCCAGAGAATTAATCTTCCTCCGGCGGCGGCGCGGTTCTTGGCCTTTCCACGTGCAGTGCGTCGAGCCGCCGCGCCACCAGCGTCAGATCCGGCTGGCTCACGAGTTCCGTCACCTCGTGCATCTGCCAGATGTGGAAGTCGATGTAGGAACTGACGAAATTGCGATCCGGCAGAAGTTCGAAATGCTCGCCGAAACACTCGGTCAGCAGCAGACGAAAGGTGTTCACCGGCGAGATGCTGGGATAAAGCTTCTGGCGCATTTTCTCCGGCACCAAATAGGCGTTCAGAATCGGCATCCGTTCCAGTCCGAATCGGTCCAACTCTTCCGCGGTGGGCACGCCGTCGGGATGCGTGAACATCGTGCCGTGGTCGGCCTGCACGATGATGATTGGCGGCACGGGAGAAGTCGCCAGAATGTGGTCGATCACCTCCTGCACCTTGCGATTCAGGAACCGCATCTGCTCAATGTAATCTTGCTTGCTTTTGCTCATGGCCGCATCCCAGGCCAGGCTTTGCGAGACGTACTGCAGAATGTTTCCGTCGCGGTCAAACACATAGGGATGATGCGGAATGATCAGGTGGGCAAAAGTGAAGGTGGGGCCCTTGGTTTGCGGAATTCGTTTCAACGCTTCGAAAGCCTGCAAGTGTTGCGCGGCCATGCTCGGCTCCAGCATTCGCAGCATCGTGCTGCGCCACAGCACTTGCGAGAATTCGTCGCGCAACCAATCCGGGCCGCCGCCGACGCTGACGTCGGCAATGTCGGAGCGGCTGGTTGGGAAAAAGTTCGTCTTGAAGTGGATGAACCGATAGCCTTTGGACTGAAAAATTCTGCCCACCAACGGGCTGCGCAAAAAGCGGGAGAAGCGGTAGATATTGGGCGCATGGCTGGGGTCCAGCAAATCGTCGAGATACCGCATGTGCAGCGAGGAGGCCAGCGAGATGAAGGTATACGGGTAGTTCGAACAGCTGCGATCGGCGACGTAGAAACCGCGCGAACGCAGGCAGTCTAAAAACTCAGAATTGTCGAAGCCGAACAGACGCTGCAGGTTGTCGGCCCGCGCATAGCCGTCGAGAATGATGTAAAACACGTCGGGATGGTCGGCGGTTTTTTCGGCCAGCGGCGCGGCTTTGGAATAGTTCTTCAAGGGATCGAGCAAATTGCCCAATTCCGAATCTTGGATCTCGGTTTGCGAGATGATTTGCGCCGCCGAAAGGGCCACGAGAATCGAAGCCGTGCACGTCAGGAATCCGCACAGAGGTTGCAGGTTGCGCCGCGTGCGGCGGAAATAGATCACCGCGGCGGCAATGAGCGCCGCGCTAACGCACGACAACACCCAATGCCCGGCGTACTGCGGCAGCAAGGAAAGCGCTTTTTCGCTTACCAAAAAGTCGTACAGCCGGCCGTAGTTCATGAAGATTATGATGAACACCGTGACCACGCACGTCGCTTTCGTCGCCGATCGGGTCACGAGCCAAGCAACGGCCAAGAGGACTGCGGTCGCAGCCAGCGCGGCCGCCAAATAGCGGCCGAATTCGCGCGCGTCGCACTGGCCGAAATTATGGGCGTACAAATGCACGATGGGCGCGATTGCAAACAGATAGGGATGCGCCAGCGCAAGGTTTTTGAGCGTCTTCGACATTCTGGAAAATGCGCGCCTGCTAGGGCGCTTCCGTGGGAAGCTTCTCCAGCAAGTACAAAGTGCGCTGGGTGCCTTCAATCGGCTCCGTTCGTACCTTGCGGAACCGCCGCCGGAAGGCCGCTTCAAATTGCGGCTGCCCGTAGTCGATGAATTGATCGTGGCGGTCGCCGATCATGCGCTGTGCTTGCGAATCTTCCTTGGGCACCCATTCGATCAGCAGCCAATTGGCGAGGCGCGACAGAAATTCGGCCACATGCGCAAGCGGCACGTGGTTGCCGATCGCCAGATGATGCACCAGCCCCAAGGCCAGCGCCAGATCGACCGGTCCGCGCTCTGCAAACCCTAATCGCTCCGTATTCGCCCAGCCGATGCCCGGCGTGGGATTGGCAAGATCCAAGAGCAAGGGATGCAGATTCGCTTCCCCCCGCTGGATCGCCTGGCAATAGTTCCGCTCGACGCATGCCGGATCGTTGTCCCAGGCGGCCACGGTGATTGCGCCCGTGTCCAGGGCAATGCGGCTGAAGCGTCCGTCGTTGGCGCCCAGGTCCCACACGGTATGCGGCCTGACGGAGGCAATCAGTTGGCGCACCAAATTTTCCTTGTGTTCCAGTCCCGCGGCGCCGTAGTTGTGATCGGCGACATAATAATCCGACCATTGCGAGTCACTGGCTTTGTAGCGCAGCCCGGCGATCGTCGATTCCAAGCTCGACAGCAGGACGTCAAGCTGCCGGCGAGTGAGTCGAGCGTCGCCGGCGTCGGCATTTGCCGGCGAGCGCCGTGCGAGGTTCAACTGTCGTCGCGCATGAACATGGATGTGCAACCCCAGCGACAGGCTCCACCGCGTGCGCCACGGCAACAGGCGGCTGGCCAAATTCAAGGGTACGCCATCGATGTAAATTCGCGCCAGTTGGCTCAAGCGCACATCGGTGCGGCTTGCCAGCGCCAAAGGCGCAAGAAAATGCTCACAAAACTGGCGATAGGCGATCCACGGCCGCCCTGGTTGGTAAACTTCGAACGAAAGTGTATCGATTAGCGTCGGCCGCCCCTGGTAGCGTTGCACGTTGTAAGCGCTGGCATCCTTGAGCGTCATGCCGCGGGCCAGGCGCGGCGTTGGATTTCGAGCGTCGCCAATGCGGAATCGCGCAGTTGGCTGAAGCACCACTCATAGGGATACGTGACCAGCGGCAATCGCGCCGGGCGCAGCACCTGGTACGCCTCGCCGGACGCGCGCTCGTCCAACGATGCGACTTCGTGCGGTATCAGCAGTCCGCGATGAACCAACTCGTCGTACAACCCGCCGGCCATGAGCCGATCGTAGTCGTGCCGGTAACAATGGTTCACCTGCCGCAGCAGGTCGTCGCCGCGATGGAACACGAAGCCGCTGGGGTCGCGGAAAGAGGCCGGATTGCGGCGGGCGGGCGAGACTTCAAGCGGCGCTGCGGTCGTCAAGTTCCCCCTCCCCTTCGCGCGTGTCGGTTTTACGCTGCTTTCCGCTGGGGTTCGTCCGGCTCATTCGCGGCCGGGAGCACCAATTCTTTTTGAGAGCCGGCTGCTTCGGGCTGAGCGGATCGTAGCCTACGAAACGGCAGCGCAACCAGCCGGACCACTGCCCTGCACAGCGCCTGGAAAAACACAGCCCCGCTTAGCAGCGTGGCGGCCAGCGCCTGGAACGCCAGGCTGCCGGTGCCGGGATCGATGTACGCAAATAGCGTCAGCAGATGATCGCGATTGTCGACAAATAGCATTTCCACAACATCCATGTTGTAGCCTCCGCGAGCTGGCAGTGACGCCCGCCATTCGATCGTGCTCGCAGTGCCCCTGCGACGCCGCTGCGATCGACGGCAGCATGTTAACTCACCGCGGGCCGGTAGACAATGCAATTCTGCCGGCGGCAGATCGGTCCAAAAGACTGCTAGCACGCATTATTCAAGCGGCAGCGTGATCACCGGCCGCGTGCTGCCGCGGATGACGCGCTCGGCGGTGGTGCCGAACAGCAGTTTTTCGATTCGGCCACGAGCGCCGAATTTGCCCATCACAATGGCGTCGACCAAGAGTTCGTCGGCCTTGCGGATGATTTCGAAAAACGGCGTGCCTTCGCAGATGATGTTTTGCACGTCGATCTTTTTGTCGGTAGGCTTGCTGTAGGCGGCCATTTCACGCTCGGCGCGCTTGCGCAGGCGATCCACGATTTCGTCATTCGTGCCCAGCTCCAGCGCCGCCATCAGTTCGATCGCCGCGGTGTCGATCACGTGAAGTAGGATGATCACGGGATCGTCGCCCGTGGTGAGGTTCAAGGCGTGTTCGAATGCCGACTTGGACGTGGCCGAGAAATCCACCGGCACCAGCAGGCTGTTGAGTTCGATCATGGACGCATGCGGGACTGGAGAATCAAGAACCCACAGATGAACACAGATGAAAGAGATTAACACAGATCAAGCAGAAAGAATACAATCCAATTGAATCACTGACCTCTGACGACCAGGTCTTCCCATGCCGACCGGGGGATTTTACGGACCGCTGGAGCGCGCAGGCGCCTGTTGCTGGCGCATCCCCAAAAGCTACAAGCAGGGGATGCGCGTCGATGGACTGATCTACGCCGACGACGTGCTGATCCAGCAGATTCGCCACGATCAGGCGTGCGAGCAGGTGGCCAATGTCGCCACGCTGCCGGGCATTCAAGTGGCCAGTCTGGCCATGCCCGACATTCACTGGGGTTACGGGTTTTGCATCGGCGGCGTGTGCGCGACCGATCCGGCCGAAGGGGGCGTGATTTCGCCCGGCGGCGTGGGGTACGACATCAACTGCGGCGTGCGCGTGGTACGCACGAACTTGCAATTCGACGACGTGCAGCCGCACTTGGCAACGTTGGTGAACGAATTGTTTGCCAATATCCCCACCGGCGTGGGGCGCGGCGGGAAGTACAAGTTCAACCGCAAGCAATTGCGCAACCTGTTGGCTACCGGCGTCAAAGGGCTGGTGCAACGCAGTTTGGCCGTGCCCAGCGACGTCGACCATACCGAAGCCCACGGCTGCCTGGAGGGGGCCGATCCGGACGACGTGAGCGATCGGGCGCTGGACCGCGGCGCGGATCAATGCGGCACGCTCGGCTCGGGCAATCATTTTCTGGAAGTGCAGGTGGTCGATCGGGTGTTCGACGACGCCGCCGCGCAGGCGATGGGAATTTCGCAGGGACAAATCTGTGTGATGATCCATTCCGGCTCGCGCGGGCTGGGCTATCAAGTGTGCGACGACGCCTTACACCAACTGCGTGGCGTGCCGCAGAAATATGGCATCGAACTTCCCGATCGGCAGTTGGTTTGCCGCCGGTGCACAGCCCGGAGGGGAAGAAATATCTGGGGGCGATGCGGGCCGCGGCGAATTTCGCCTGGTGCAACCGGCAGTTGCTGATGTGGCAGGCGCGGGAAGTGTTTTCGCACGTGTTCGGCCGCTCTTGGGAAGATTTGGGCATGGACTTGATCTACGACGTGGCCCACAACATCGCCAAGTTCGAGAATCACGAGATCGAGGGGGCCACGAAGCGCGTGTGGGTGCATCGCAAGGGAGCCACGCGGGCGTTCCCGCCGGGGCATCCGGAAACTCCCGAGGCGTATAAAGACGTCGGCCAGCCGGTGCTGATTCCCGGCGACATGGGGCGCGCCAGTTGGATTCTGGCGGGGCAAGTCGGCAGCATGGAGCAGACGTTCGGCACGGCCTGTCACGGCGCGGGCGCGTGATGAGCCGCACCGCCGCGGTGAAACATGCGCAAGGCCGGCGGATCGACAAGGAGCTATTGCAAAAAGGAATTGTCGCGCGGGCCCGCAGTTGGAAAGGTCTGGCCGAAGAGCAGCCGGATGCTTACAAAGACGTGGACCTCGTGGTGGAAGTGGTGCACCGCGCGGGGTTGGCAAAGAAGGTCGCACGCATGCGGCCCATCGGCGTGATCAAGGGATAGTTCAACCACACAATGTGCAGGAGGCATTTCATGAACATCAAACGCTTGGTGGCGGCGATTGTGGTGGGCTTTTTGTTTGTTTGGGGCACCGATTTTTTGGTGCACGCGGTGTGGCTGAAGCCCGATTATCAAGCCACGATGCAATTGTGGCGAACGGAGCAGGATATGCAGGGGCATATCGCCTGGCTCTTTGGTGCAGAGTTTCTGTTTGCCGCCGCGTTCGTGTTGATTTGGGCCGCCGGCATGGCCGATCGGCATGGGCTGAAGTGCGCCGTGATTTACGGCCTGTTGATGGGCATCTTCCACCAGACCTCGACGATGGTGTTGTACTGCGTGATGCCGATGCCCGGCGAGCTGGCCGTGAAATGGTTTGCGGCCAACACGCTGCAATGTTTGCTGTTGGGAATTATCACCTTCTTGGTCTACAAGCCACGCGATTTCCTTGTCAGCATCAAGCGCTAGAATACTAGAGGGTGGTGTTGAGCGCATCGATCGGCCTTTGGGCCGAGGAGGATAGCATGAGCGACATGAATGTAACACTCTCGACGGATGAAATGGCGATGTTGAAGCGCTTGGTGGAAACCGCGCTGGGTGAGACGCGCGTGGAGGTGCATCGCACGCACTTTACGCCCGAGCTGCGCGAGGAGCTGAAGCAGGAAGAGGCGATGCTCCGCGAGCTGGTCGAGAAGTTCAATCACCAGCCGGTTGCATAAGCGATTTCACTTCACCACGAAATTCACCAACCGGCCCGGCACGACGACCACTTTGACGATCGTCTTGCCGGCGATCAGGTCGGCGATTTTGGCGTCGGCGCGAGCGGCGGCTTCGATGGCGGCCTGATCGGCGCCGGCGGGGACCGTGACTTTGCCGCGCAACTTTCCGTTGACTTGCACCGGCACTTCGACGGTGTCTTCTTTCAGCCAGCGCGGATCGACTTTGGGCCACGGCTCGTAAGCCAGCGTTTTCTTGTGCCCGAGCGCTTCCCAAAGTTCTTCAGCCAGGTGCGGGGCGAAGGGGGATAACAGCAGCACGATTTTTTCCATCGCCTCGCGCGGCTTGACGGTTTCCTTCGTGAAAAAGTTGGTGAACTCCATCATGCGGGCGATGGCGGTGTTGAAGTCCAAGTGATCGAGATCATCGGTCACTGCGGCGATGGTTTTGTGCAGCGTGCGGTTTTGCTCGTCGGTGGGCGCGACGTTGTGCACCGCGGGGTTTAGTTCCATCTCCTCAGTGCGATCGGAAATGATCATCCGCCACACGCGGTCCAAAAAGCCGCGCACGCCGTTCACGCCGGTCATGCTCCAAGGCTTGGTGGCTTCCAGCGGGCCCATGAACATTTCATACAGCCGTAGTGCGTCGGCGCCGTAGTCCTTCACGACCAGATCGGGATTGACCACATTGCCGCGGCTTTTGCTCATTTTGTAGGCGCGGCTGTCGACGCGGATTTTCAGATCGGCGCGCAGCACAAATACCTCGCCGCTTTTTTCGACGTGCTCCGGCTGCACGCGCACCGGCGTCACCGGTTGGCCGGTGTTTTTGTCGAGCGGTTTATTTTCGTCGTCGAACTTCACATCGGCAGCGCTGAGCCAGCCCCCTTCGGCTTTGCGATAGCCGGTGAATTCCATCTCGCCCAGAATCATCCCCTGGTTCACCAGCTTCATGAAGGGCTCGGGCGTGCTGACGTAGCCGCGATCGAAGAGCACCTTGTGCCAGAAGCGGGCGTACAGCAGATGCAGCACGGCGTGCTCCGCGCCGCCGATGTACAAATCGACCGGCATCCAGGCTTTTTCGATCGCCGGATCGATCAGCGCTTTGTCGTTTTTGTTATCCAGGAAGCGGAGATAGTACCAGCAGCTTCCGGCCCATTGCGGCATGGTGTTGGTTTCGCGCTTGTACTTCTTGCCGTCGATGACCGGATAGAGCCAATCAGCCGGCGCTTTTTCCAACGGCGGCTTGGGCTCGCCGGGCGGTTTGTAATCGGCCAGTTGCGGCAGATCGACCGGCAGTTGCTCGAGGGGCACCGTGCGCAGCAATCCGGTCGGTTTTCCGGCGGCGTCGAGTTCGTGCAGAATCGGAAACGGCTCGCCCCAAAAACGCTGGCGGCTGAAGAGCCAATCGCGGAGTTTGTAATTTACTGCGCCGATGCCCAGGCCATCCTGCGCCAGATCGGCGGTGATGCGGAGATTGAATTCCGGCGTCGAGAGGCGATTGTACGGACCGGAATTGATTGCGATGCCGTCGGCTGCCAGGGCCTGATCCAGCGGCGGTTGAGTTGCGGTGTCGGCGTGCTTTAAGTCGGCCACGACCTGGCGAATTGGCAGGTTGAATGCATTGGCAAATTCGAAATCGCGCTGGTCGTGGGCGGGCACGGCCATGATCGCGCCGGTGCCATAGCTGATCAGCACGTAATCGGCGATCCAGATCGGGATTTGCTCGCCGTTGACCGGATTGATGGCGTAGGAGCCGGTGAACACGCCGGTTTTAGCCTTCGATAACTCAGTGCGATCCAGGTCGCTTTTGCGGGCGGCTTGCTCGACGTATTTTTGCACCGACTCAATCTGCCGCGGCGCGGTGAGCTTCTCGACAAACGGATGCTCCGGCGCGATGACCATATAGGTGGCGCCGAACAACGTGTCGGGGCGTGTGGTGTAGATGCGGAGCACGTCGTCGCCGGACTTGGGCGGAAAGCCGGCATTTGCGCGCTGGGCTTTCCACGATTCGTAGCTCGATTGCTCGCCGATGTAGAAATCGACTTCCGCGCCGGTGCTGCGGCCGATCCAATCGCTTTGCAGCTTTTTAATGCTGGAGGGCCAGTTGACCAGTTCCAAATCGTTTTCCAGCCGATCGGCGTAGGCCGTGATGCGCAGCATCCATTGCCGCAGGGGCAGTCGCACCACCGGATGGCCGCCGACTTCGCTGACGCCGCCGACCACTTCCTCGTTGGCCAGCACCGTGCCCAGCGCGGGGCACCAGTTCACCGGCGCCTCGTGTTGATAGGCCAGGCGATGGGCATCTTGATAGCGGCGAATCGCTTCGTCGCCGGCATGCGGATTTCCGACGGGATGGGTAAATCGCTGATCGGCCGGCCGCGCTGCTTCGCGGCGTCAAACCAGGTGTCGAACAGCACCAGGAAGATGAATTGCGTCCATTTGAAATAGCCCGGGTCGGTCGTGGCCAGCTCGCGGTCCCAATCGTAGCTGAAGCCGAGCATCTTGAGCTGCCGGCGAAAGTTGGCGATGTTCTGCTCGGTGCTTTGACGCGGCGGCGTGTTGGTGCGGATGGCGTGCTTCTTCGGCCGGCAGACCGAAAGCTGTCGAATCCCATCGGGTGCATCACGCACTTGCCGAGCATGCGCTGGTAGCGGCTGACGATGTCGGTCGCCGTGTAGCCTTCGGGATGCCCCACGTGCAGGCCGTCGCCGCTGGGATAGGGGAACATGTCGAGCACGTACATTTTTCCCGCGGCCGATTCGGGCAGGCGGCGCGGCGAACGTGCGCTCCGCGTCCCAGTAGCGTTGCCACTTGGGCTCGACGACGGCGGGATTGTATCGGGGCATGGGAAGCGGTTAGCGATTGACTGTTAGCAATTAGCGACTTAGGCACACGATTCTAGCGATTGCCATACACTTGGGCCAAGGGATTAGGACGATTGACTTGGTTGACTGGCGATTTCACGAGCGCTATAGTTGGCGAATGGTTTCTACACGGAAGAAACAGCCTGTCGCACGCCACCTGAAGCCGACATTGCGCAGCGCCGCCGAGGTTCGCGCGGCGCTGCGGGAGGCCGGTTGCCGATTCACGACGCAACGGGCGGCGGTTTACGCGTATCTGGAGCGGGCGCACCACCATCCCACGGCCGACGATGTTTATCGATCGGTGCGCCGCCGGTTGCCGAACATTAGCCTGGCCACGGTGTACAAATCGCTGGAGGCGCTGGTCGCGTCGCGGCTGGCCAACAAGCTGACCAGCGCCGGCGGATCGGCCCGCTACGATTGCGGCGGAGACGACCATTATCATCTGCTCGACGTCGACAGCGGCGAAGTGTTCGATCTGCCAATCCACTTCGATCCCGGGCTGCTCAAGAAATTGAGCCCGCGCTTGGAAACTCAACTGGCGCAAGGGCTTTCGCGTGACCGGCCATCGGCTGGAAGTGCTGGGGCGATTTAGCGGCCAGCGGTCTATCCGAAATACAGCGGGTAGGGCGTGAAGCAGAACACCGGGATGGCCAGCGACAACAGGCCGAGAATGTATCGGCCCGTGCCCAGCGGCACGCGATCGTCGTAAGTTCGCGGATGTTCCACACCGATCCCCATGATCAAGAGGATCATCAGCGTCCAACCGAACTCGCGCGTGATGACCACGAAGGCAATCGCCGCCAGGATAAATAAGCGCACGATGAGATAGGAACCTCGCAGGAAGAGCCCATAAATTACGTGGCCGCCATCGAGCTGACTGACGGGCATCATGTTCAGGCCGGTGATAAAAACGCCGACCCAGCCGGCCATGTAAATTGGATTGGTAAACAATTGAGCGCCAGCGGGCAGATCAGGGCGGAGCCAGCCGATCAACAATTTGGCAAGCAAGGGATCGCCGTACTCCGGGGTGCCAGGCGGCGCAAAGCCAAACGACGCCGTCTTAATGCCGAACCACACCATCGGCAGCGCGACAACCAAGCCCGCCAAGGGTCCGGCGATGCCGATATCAAACATTTGCTTTCGATTGGCCCGCGAACCTTGCATGCCGATCACGGCCCCCATCGTGCCAATGAACATCATGGGCACGGGAATGAAGATCGGATAGCTGGCCGGAATGCGATAGCGCACGGTCATCAGAAAGTGTCCCATCTCGTGCGCCAAGAGCACCGCCATCACGCAACTCATGTAGACCAGGCCGTTTTGCCAATTCATGACGAGCTGCCGCCAGGTGCGGTGCCAATCCCAATATTCGCCGCGAATTGGATTGAAATGCTGGCCGAAGAACAAAGGGACCCAGCCGTATGTCCCGGCAGCGTAGGTGAAGAAGCAGGTCGCCAGAAACAGGATCAAAGGCAGCATTCGCCGCCGCGGCGGCATGCCCAGGTCGTACTGTTCCAGCGTCGGCAGCGGGGCGGGGGGGAGCAGTTCCCCTTCGACCGCCGTACCCGTTCCCGCCGAAGAAGCCGTGTCGTAAGTCGTGATTAGTGGTTGGCTGGGCGGGGAATCCATTGGCGAGATCATAACCCACAGCGGGGGAAAATCGAATGGCGGATCCGCTCTAACTGTTTATCACTACGCAGCATTCCAGCGATTGTCTCGGTTCCAAGTGAATGATATAGTGACGGGCTACCCCCACGGCTTACGGACAGCGCCAACAGGTTGGCGACTGGGCCCAGGGCGGACACACCTACCCGGGAACGCTTTCTCTTCCGACGCGGCGAATTGGCTCTCGTTGGTTCTGGGGAAATTCTATCCAGACGCCAGGGACGGCTAGCGGCCGGCTTGCCAATTCGTGTTGCAGGTTCTCTCGCGCCGCGCGGGCATCGGACGGCCAAGCGATCTCGTTTGCAAAGCAATTTTCATGGTTAATCGAAACTTAATTCGCGGATTGGATGTCGGCGACGAAGAGTTGGATCGCGAGTTGGAAGCCGCCATGGCCGATGCCTCCACCGGCACGCTGACCGTGGCCAATGTGGATATCAGCGAAAACTCGATCGTCGAGGGGCGCATCATCCGCGTCGACGACGAATTCGTGCTGGTCGACGTCGGTTTCAAAAGCGAAGGGCAGATCGCCCGCAGCGAGTGGGACGAAAGCGAAGAACCGCCGCAGATCGGCCAGCAACTCAAGGTGCTGATCGAAGAGGTGGATGAAAGCACCGATCTGGAAACGCGCGGGCTGATCGCGCTTTCGAAGCGCAAGGCGCGAAAGATCGAAGAGTGGAACAAGGTGATGGATTCGGTGAAGGAAGGGGACGTGGTCACCGGGATCGTCACGCGAAAAATCAAAGGCGGGCTGTTAGTCGACGTGACGGGCGTGAATGTGTTTCTGCCGGCCAGCCAGGTCGACATCCGCCGCCCGTCCGACATCGGCGATTACGTGGGCCGCACCATCCAATGCCTGGTGCTGAAGATCGACGAGACGCGGCGCAACATCGTCGTCAGCCGCCGGGCACTGATCGAGCAAGAGCGCACCGAAAAGAAGAAGCTGCTCTTGGAAACACTCGAAGTCGGCCAGTTGCGCAAGGGCGTGGTGAAGAATATCGCCGAGTTCGGCGCGTTTGTCGATCTTGGCGGCATCGACGGCCTGCTGCACATCACCGACATGAGCTGGGGCCGCATCGGGCATCCCTCCGAAATGGTCGCCATCGATCAGGAAATCGAAGTGCAAGTGCTGCACATCGACCGCGAGCGCGAAAAAATCGCCCTGGGCCTGAAGCAAAAAACCGCCAGCCCGTGGGACGACGTGGAAGCGAAGTACCCCGTCGGCTCGACGCACAAGGGCACCGTAGTGAACGTGATGAGCTACGGCGCTTTCGTGAAGCTGGAAGAAGGCATCGAAGGTTTGGTGCACATCAGCGAAATGTCGTGGACCAAGCGCGTCAGCCATCCCAACGAGCTGGTGCACATCGACGACGAAGTCACCGTGGTCGTTTTGAAAATCGACAAAGAAAAGCACGAAATTTCGCTGGGAATGAAGCAAACCCAGGAAAACCCCTGGGACAAGGTGGCCGACCGCTACCCGATCGGGGCCATTGTCGAAGGGACCGTGCGGAACCTGACCAATTACGGCGCCTTCATCGAGATCGAAGAGGGCATCGACGGCCTGCTGCACGTGAGCGACATGTCGTGGACCCGCAAAATCAGCCATCCCAGCGAAGTCGTGGAAAAGGGCCAGAAGGTGAAGTGCAAGGTGCTCTCGGTCGATCAGCAGCGCCGGCGCATCGCCCTGGGCCTGAAACAACTGGAAGAAGATCCCTGGGCCAGCGACATCCCCAACCGTTATCAATCGGGCCAGGTCGTGAAGGGCACGGTCACCAAGCTCACGAACTTCGGCGTGTTCGTCGGTTTGGAAAACGGGCTGGAAGGGCTGTTGCACATTTCGGAGTTGGCCGACCACAAGGTGGAAAACCCGGAAGAGGTCGTCAAGGTGGGCGACGAAATTGAGGTGAAGATTTTACGCGTCGATACCGAGGAGCGCAAAATCGGCCTGTCGCGGAAGCGCGTGCAGTGGACCGAGGAGCAAATCGCCGCCGAGGAAAAGGCCGAAGCGGCGGCCGCGGCCTCCAACAGTTCCAGCGGCTCCACGCAGGAACTGAAAGGCGGAATCTCCGGCAAGGGGGGCCCGCTGATCCAGCCGCCGGAAGAGTAAGCCGCTCGCTACAATCTGATCGATCTCCAAGCCCAGGGGTTGCAACCCCTGGGCTTTTTCGTCAAAGGGCATACAACCGGAATCTGGCGCCGCGCTGATCGTCACTGACGGCATCGCGGCTACAGTCGTCTCACTTGTCGCGTGTGGCGCGCGGTTGGAGCAAGCGGGAAAGCTTCGACGATAGTGAAGCTTGTCTAGACGAAATATCCCGCCTACCCGCCGCACCAACTATGCCCACTGCGCGACGTCGTTCCTCTTCGGCGGTTCAATCTCCCCTGGAAACGTATCTCCGCGAGATCAATGAAACTGCGCTCTTGAATGCGCAGCAGGAGCGCGAGTTGGCCGTCGACATCGGCAAGGGCAACGTGCAGGCCCGTGATCGGATGGTGCGGGCCAATCTGCGGCTGGTGGTGAACATCGCCCGCGGCTACACCGGCAAGGGGCTGGGGCTGCAGGATCTGATCGAAGAGGGCAATCTCGGCCTCTTGCGGGCCGTCGAAGGTTTCGATCCCGCGATGGGCACCCGCTTCAGCACGTACGCCAGCTACTGGATCAAGCAATCGATCAAGCGAGCGCTGATCAATTCCGCCAAGACGATCCGCATCCCGGCATACATGGTGGAACTGTTGTCCAAATGGCGGCGGGCCACGGCGCGGCTATCGGAAGAGCTGGGCCGCTCCCCGACGCCGGAAGAAGTGGGGCGCGTGCTCGGCCTGCCGCGGAAAAAGCTGTCGATCATCAAGAAAGCGATCCGCATCTACAACAGCACACCGCAGACCGATCAGCCGGAAGCGGGCTGGTCGCTGGGCGAAATGGTGACCGACGACGCCACGAAGCCCCCCGAGGAAATGCTCCTGAATAGCGACAATCTGCACCATGTGATGAAGATGTTGGCGACCATGGAGCCCCGCGAGGCCACGGTGCTGCGGATGCGTTTCGGGCTGGACGATAACGAGCCCCGCACGCTGAAAGAAATTGGCGAGGCGCTGGGGCTGACACGGGAGCGCGTGCGGCAGATTGAAACCGAAGCGCTGCACAAGCTGGCTGCCGGCCTGGAAGGCTCCGGGCAGTTGGAAGAGCCCGCCCGCGACGCCGGTTAGCGCCTCTGCATAGCGTACATTTCTATACGGCGACGCGCTACTAGCCTGTGAACCGGGCCCCTGGTACAAGGGTCGAAGCTTGTAACGCGGCGATCCGTACGCTGCCACTGCGGCCGACGGTCGCGGCTTTTTGAGAGCCATTTGTCATGCAGCCCTGGAACTCCGTGGCCATTGTCGGCGTGGGATTGATCGGGGGATCGATCGGGCTGGCTCTGCGCGAGCGGAAGCTGGCTCGGAAGGTGATTGGCATCGGCCGCCGCCAGGCGAGCCTGAAGCGGGCCAAGGAACTGGGGGCGGTCACAGCGACCACAACCAAAATTCAAGACGGCGTGGCGGAGGCCGATGTGGTCATCGTCTGCACGCCGGTAGCCGAAATCGCGGGTCATCTTTTGGAATCCGCGGCCGCAGCGCCGAAAAAAGCGATACTCACCGACGCCGGCAGCACAAAGGGCACAATCGTTGCCGCCGTCGAAGCGAAGCTTCCGCGCGGTCGGCGCTTCGTCGGCAGCCACCCGCTGGCCGGCAGTGAGAAGAACGGCGCGCAATTCGCGCGGGCCGATCTGTTCGAAGGCCGCGTCGTCGTGATCACGCCCACGCGAAAGACGAAGGCGGACGATAAACAAGCCGTGGCCGATTTCTGGTCGGCACTAGGGGCCACCGTGCTTGTGATGTCGCCGGAGGCGCACGACAAGGCGCTAGCGACCACGAGTCATCTACCGCATCTTGTCTCGTCGGCTGTAGCCCGCCACACGCTCCCCGCCGATCTCCCGCTCACGGCCGGCGGATGGCGCGATTTGACGCGCGTCGCCGCGGGCGACCCGGAATTATGGATGCAAATTCTGCTGGAAAACCGCGGCAATGTCTTGAAGTCGCTGGCCGGGTTTGAGAAAACGATGGCGGCGTTCAAGTCGGCGCTGGCGCGCGGCGACCGCCGCAAGCTTCGTGAACTTCTGGCGGATGGGAAGCGTGTCCGCGATGCTGTGGGAAATTGACGTCTATCCCGCCCCCGGCCAAACCGATCTCTTGGCCCGACAAGTCGCCGCCGCCGCAAGCGAACTGGGCGTGGCGCCTGGAATGGAAGTGACGACAGCCGGCGGCTACCTGATTCACGGCAACTTGCAGCGCGAACAGGTCGAGCGACTAGCTCTGCAGTTATTTGCCGATCCGATTATCGAACGGTTTGTGGTAGGTAGTGTGGGAGAGGAGGCGTTGAATCGACCGCCGCGCCCCGGCGCGACGCTTATCCACGTCATGCCCAAGCCTAGAGTCATGGATCCCGCCGCCGCCAGCGCCACCGCAGCGATCGGAAAGCTAGGATTTTCGGTAACTGTGCGCCTGCTGCGAAAATTCTGGCTCTCGAACATTTCGCCCGCTCAGGCTAAAACACTGGCCATAAAGCTTCTGACCCATGCGGAAATCGAGCAGGTAATTATTGGCCCGCTAACGCTCGAGCGGCTCGACGAAGAAACCCAATATCGATTCCAACTCAACAAACTTCCGCTAGGCACTCCGGTCGACGGCACGTTGGAGAAATGGAACGATGACCATCAACTGGCACTTTCAGCGGAGGAGCTGCAGAGCATTCGAAGACATTTCCTCGGTGAAGGTCGCGATCCGATCGATGCCGAACTGGAAACGCTGGCCCAGAACTGGAGCGAACATTGCTCGCATAAGACACTCACCGGGCGGATCGCGTACCGTGGGCCGATGGGCGCCCACGGCGACCGCATCGAGCAGCACTACTTCGAAAACCTGCTCGAGGAAACGATTTTCGCCGCCACCCGCAGAATTCGCGAGGTCTGGCGGAAGCAAGGTCAGGAAGATTGGTGCGCAAGCGTCTTCGAAGATCACGCCGGAATCGTGCGATTCGACGATCAACATCATCTGGCGATCAAGGTCGAAACGCACAATCATCCGTCGGCCGTCTCGCCGTACGGCGGCGCCAGCACCGGCATTGGCGGCGTAGTGCGCGATATTCTGGCCGCCGGCTTGGCGCCAAGCCGATCGCGACGACCGACGTGTTCTGCTTTGCCCCGTTGGATATATCGTTCGACGATCTTCCTGCAGGCGTGCTGCATCCGCGCCGCGTGATGACAGGCGTGGTGGCGGGGGTGCGCGATTACAGTAACCGGCTGGGCGTGCCGACGGTCAGCGGGGCGATTTATTTCGATCGCCGTTACCTCGGCAATCCGCTTGTGTTTTGTGGCAGTGTAGGAATTTTGCCCGCCGACAAGCTCGAGAAGCAGCCACGGCCCGGCGATCTGCTGGTGGTGATCGGTGGCCGCACCGGCTGCGATGGCATTCATGGGGCAACGTTCAGCTCCGCCACATTGGCCGGCGACAGCCCGTCACGCTCGCAATCCGCCGTACAGATTGGCAATCCGATCACGCAGAAGATGATGCTCGACGTGCTGCCTGTCGCGCGGGATCGTGGACTGTATCGGGCGATCGGCGATTGCGGCGCGGGAGGATTGTCGAGCGCCATCGGCGAAATGGCCAAGGTCAACGGGGCCGTCGTATGGCTCGATCGCGTGCCGCTGAAATACGCCGGGCTGACCTACTCTGAAATCTGGATCTCCGAATCGCAAGAGCGCATGGTGTTGGCCGTCGCGCCGAGAAGTGGGATGAATTGAAACAGCTGTGCGAATCGGAAGGCGTCGAAGCCGCCGCCATCGGCGAGTTGCGCGACAATGCTCGCCTGCAGCTTCTTTATCAGGACCATCAAGTTGCCGATCTGCCGATGAATTTTGTGCATGGCGGGCGGCCTTCGCCGGTGCGCGACGCAATGTATGCAATCCGTAAAACAGAAGCCGTCGCAACGAAATCGGCGACGTTCGACTGCAACGCCGCGCTCACAAAAATTCTCGGCTCGTGGAATGTTTGCAGCCGTGAATCGGTGATTCGGCAATACGACTACGAAGTGCAAGGCACGAGCGCGATCAAGCCGCTCGTGGGCTCCAACCAAGATGGCCCCAGCGATGCCGCCGTGCTGCGGCCCCTGCCCAATTCCAAGCGTGGCGTGGTAATTGCCTGCGGTATGAATCCCTGCTACGCCGATTTCGACTCCTATCACATGGCCGCCAGTGCCATCGACGAAGCCGTGCGGAATTGCGTCGCTGTTGGGGCCGATCCCAGCCGCATCGCGCTGGTGGATAATTTCTGCTGGGGCGATTGCAACCGGCCCGAGCAATTGGGTTCGCTCGTGCGCGCGGCCCAGGCCTGCCACGATGTTTCGCTGGCCCTGGGCACGCCGTTTGTCAGCGGCAAAGATAGCCTGAATAACGAATACCACGACGGAGGAACGCGACATTCCATCCCGCCCACACTGTTGATCACAGCGCTGGGGCAAGTGGAGGACGTTGGGCGCTGCGTCACCATGGATCTGAAACATCCCGGCAATGTGCTGTATCAGGTGGGGGCCACGAAGTGCGAACTGGGCGGATCGCACCTTGCCCGGGTCGAAGGATGGACCGGCGGCGCCGTTCCCCAGGTGGATCCCTCGCGGTCCAAGGCGACGTTTGTTGCTTTGCATAAGGCGATCCGTTCCGGACTGGTGTGCGCTTGCCACGATTTGAGCGAGGGAGGGTTGGCCGTCGCCGCCGCGGAAATGGCGATCGCCGGCGGTCTTGGCGCGCGACTCTATCTGCTGGAAGTGCTGCATCAGATCAGCGCAGACGACGCCGCGGCGATTGCCGGCGGTTTGGCCACGGCGCTGTTGTTCGCCGAATCGAACAGCCGGTTTTTGGTCGAAGTCTGCGAGGACGCGGTCGGGCACTTCGAAGAGACGATGGGGGATGTTCCGCATGCCGCCGTGGGCGAGGTCACCGAGTCGCCGCGATTGGTGGCGGCCGACATCGATCCCATGGCTAAGGAGCATTTGATCGACGTCGATCTCGCTACGCTAAAAGAGGCGTGGCAAAAACCGTTGAGATTGTGATGGCAAATCAGCCGCGGGTATTGATTCTCCGAGCGCCCGGCACCACGTGCGACGGCGAAACCGCGTATGCCTTCCAGCGCGCCGGCGGGTTGCCTGAAATCGTGCACATCGGCCGATTGCTCGAGGCGCCAAAACTGCTGCACGATTTTCAGATTCTTTGCATTCCCGGCGGCTTCAGTTACGGCGACGACATCGCCTCGGGCCGAATTCTGGCGCTTCGATTAAAGCAACGATTGGCCGGGGCGCTAGCTGAATTCCATTCGACCGACAAACTAATTCTGGGAATTTGCAACGGCTTCCAGGTGCTGCTGCGTGCGGGGCTATTAGGAGCAGATGCCGAAGGCAATCCGCCGGCAACGCTCGCTTGGAATCAATCGGGACGCTTTGACACGTGCTGGGTGCAACTGCAGACATGCGGCACCAAGTGCGCGCTTCTCGCCGGCATTGAGCGAATGTATTTGCCCGTGGCACACGCCGAAGGCAGATTTGTCGCCAAGGACGAAACGACCTTGCGCGAACTCGAAGCGGCCGGACAACTGGTGCTGCGCTATGCGGCACGATGCACAAAACATCGTTGCCGGCATGTGCGACGCCACCGGACGAGTGCTCGGCTTGATGCCGCACCCGGAACGCTATATCGATTCCATGCAGCATCCGCGCTGGACGCGGGGGGAAGCGGGCGCCTCTAGCGACGGCTTACTGTTGCTCACGAACGCCGTCAATTACTTCCGGTGAGCCGACGGTCTGGCTGATCGGCGCACCCAGGCTCGGTTCGCCGGCCATAGGCGCCACCATGCCGCAGGTCGGCTCGACGGCCACTGGAGCGCTCATCCCGCAGGTCGGTTCCACAGCCATTCCGCAGGTCGGTTCAGGGGCGCACGGGGCCGGAGCACACGGCGCGGCCTGAGGGCAACACGCGGGAGACATCAATACCGGTTGGGCCGGGGTGAACAGCTCTTGCTGCTTCCAGACTTCCACGCGGCGGAACCAATTGTCGTCGGAGCAGCAGCCCGCGGCGAACAACGGAAGAATCGAAGCGATCAATAGTGTGCGCATCTGTTGGTTTCCTTCTGCCGCGGTGAGTTTTTGCCCCGCGTTGCAGTCAGAAAACCATAGCTCGCCGATGGCGTTGTGCAAACGCAACCCGAAGTCGTTTGGGTAGCGATTGTAACGATTGTGCGGCCCGGCGGGTGGCTGGGGTCAAACGAAGTGAGCCCCAGTCCGCTGCAAAATTCCCGGGGGCTCGGCGGCCTCGACCCCGGCCACCCCCGATTGGATTTCGCCCACTATTTGCGATGCCGAATGCGAGAACGCATGCGGCGCTTCTTGCGGCCTAATTTCCGACGACCCTTGCCTGTTTTTTTGACACCCACAACGAGCTCCATGCTGAGAGGGATTTTGAAACGCGAAATCCAACGACGGCGAAGGCCGTGATTTTATCAGGACAGCGCCCTGCGACAAGGCCGAAGCTTGCCAGCGGGCGAATCAACGGTTCCGCCAGTCGATGTTCGACATCGCCCCCAGCGCCAAGATCAGCGAATGCGTGCCGTCGCGGCCATGGCCTTGCTCTTTTGCGGCCAGGTACAACTCTTCCGAAAGCGCCAAGCCGGGCAACGAAAGCCCCATTCGCTTCGATTCTTCCAGGGCGATGCCCATGTCCTTGATGAAATGCTCGACCATGAAGCCGGGAGCGAAATTGCCGGCCATGATGCGCGGCCCGTAATTCGACAGCGACCAACTGCCGGCGGCGCCGGAGGCGACCGATTGCATCACGCTTTCCAGATTCAACCCCGCCTTGTAGGCGTAAAGCAGCGCCTCGCAAACGCCGATCATGCCAGTGGCAATCAGAATCTGGTTCACCAACTTGGCGTGCTGCCCTGCGCCGGCTGGCCCCTGAAAGACGATGGTTTGGCCCATGACTTCCCAACAAGGGCGCAGTGCGTCGACGATGTCTTTCTCACCGCCGATCATGATCGAGAGCTTTCCTTCGCGGGCGCCGACGTCGCCGCCGGAAACGGGCGCGTCGACGGCATGCACGCCTTTTTTCTTCGCTGCGTCGGCGATCTCGATCGCCAACGACGGTTGGCTGGTGGTCATGTCGACGAGAATCGCGCCCGATTTGCTGCCGGCCAAAGCGCCTTGCGGCCCGAGGATCACTTCGCGCACGTCGGCGGGAAAACCGACGATGGAGAACACGGCGTCGGATTGCTCGGCCACCGCCTGGGGCGAAATTGCCCACTTCGCGCCTTTGGCCAGCAGAGGGTCGGCCTTGGATTTTGTGCGGCTGAACACCGTGACCGCAAATCCGCGGTCCAGCAGATGGCCACACATGCTCCGCCCCATCACGCCCGTGCCGATCCATCCGAGACGAGTTTTGCCGGGAATGATCGGTGCTATTGGCATAGTCAAAACGCAGAAGGCAGAAAGCAGAATGCAGAAACTCTCAAGTGTCCGATTCTGCCGTCTGCCTTCTGCCTTTATTCCCAGCGGTATTCGGGACGCTGCAGGATTTCGGTGAGAATGATGGCGTCGCGGATGTTTTTGCGGCCGGCCAAAAACAAGGCGATGTTGCTGGCCGCTTTATGCGTGGCAATGGGCGCCGTGGCCGTTTCCGCGCCGGCGGCGGAAGCGGTCGCTGAAGTGAGGGCGGCTGCAGTGGCGGCCGCCGCGGCGGCGCCGGCGGCTTCGAACATTCCCGGCGGGCCTTCCTTCAGTTTGCCGACGCCGTGTTCGAACACGCGCTGCATGTGCTTCTGAAAGTCGTCGGTTTCTTTCTGAATATTGCTGAGCGAGCTGTGCGCTGGGCGAATTTCGAACTGTCGATGTGTTCGGCGACATACTGGGCGACCGATTCTCGCGGCGCATCCGTCGTTTCGGCTTGCGCCGGCGGCACATTTGCCGTCGACGGGCGTTGCAAAGTTGGGTTCGTTCCGCCTTGCGGTGCGCGGCGTGGCGGACGCTGGCGCCGTTTGGCGCCGCCTGGCTCGAGCTGCTCAGCAGCAGCGCGTCGCCGGTCTGCGGCCGCCTGATTGCGCTGCGGAACGGGCCGTCCTTCGCGCAGCGCCTGGGCCTGTCGCAGAAATTCCTCGATCTCGGCCTGCAGCGGTTGCTGGCCGCGCGGAACGGCCGGCTGGCCCGGCGCCGGGGGTTGGATCGGCGGGAGGCGCTTCACCGGCGGCTGCGGCGGCTGCAGCTTCCCGGCGAACTGATTGATCACCCACACCAACACGACGATGATGAATGGGAGAATTTTGAAGAAATCGTCCCAGGCGGCGGCGAAGAAAACGGCATTCATAGTCTCACGTCTCAGGTTTCAAGTTTCACGTTCCAAAATGTGGCTTCCCGCCTGTCAACTTGAAACTTGAAACGTGAAACCCCTTCTTACGTCGGCGTGGAAGTCGTCGTGACGCCGGAAATGCTGCGGCGCATTTCGGTGTCGGCTTGTATGTTTCGCAGTTTGTAGTAATCCAGTATTCCCAGCGCGCCGTCTTGAAATGCCGCGGCGATCGCCTTGGGCACTTCAGCTTCCGCCGCCACCAGTTCGGAACGGGATTCCTCGATCGAGGCGATATTTTCCTGCTCCAGCGCCACCGCCATGGCGCGGCGCTCTTCGGCCTTAGCCCGGGCGACGCGCATGTCGGCTTCGGCCCGATCCGCCTGCAGCCGTGCGCCGATGTTATCTCCCACCATGATGTCGGCGATGTCGATGGAGACGATTTCGAATGCCGTTTGCGAATCGAGCCGCCGCGCCAGCACCGCCTTGGAAATACGATCGGGCTGCGCGAGCACATCCATGTGCGTTTCGGCCGAGCCGATGGCGCTCACGATCCCTTCGCCCACGCGGGCGATGATCGTTTCTTCCATCGCTCCGCCGATAACTTGATTCAAATTGGTGCGCACCGTGACGCGGGCTTTCACCTTGAGTTGAATGCCGTTTTTTGCTACGGCGTCGAGCGAATCTTTACCGGATCCGCGAGCCGGACAATCGATCACCTTCGGATACACGCTGGTTTTCACGGCTTCCAGCACGTCGCGGCCGGCCAGGTCAATGGCTGTCGCGAGTTTGTAGCTGAGCTTAATCTTGGCTTTGCTGGCGGCGATGATGGCGCGGATCACCAGCGGCACCCGTCCACCCGCCATGTAATGCGCCTCGAGCGCCTTGCTAGTGACCCCGGTGTCTTCGCCCAAGCCCGCCTGCACGGCCATGATCTTGCTGCGCACGATCACCGTGGGGTTGACCTTGCGAAAGGTCATGCCCAAGAGATCGAAGATGCCGATGCTTGCCCCAGTGGTGACCGATTGAATCCACAAGCGGAAATATCGGGCGAACACCGCGAAGGCGAACAGGGCGAAAATCAGCACCACGAAGATCACGGCGATCGTGATGACTTGGCTGATTTCGCCGTCGGCGAAGAGCGGTTTGAGCATGAGGAGTCAGGGGTCGGGAGTTCGGAGACAAAAGCCAATGCGCAGTGTCGGGTGCGCGTGGCCGTCTGTCAAGGGAACCAGCCGCAACGAGCCTAGGCCAACGGATCTTCCAGCGGGTCGATGCCGAGCGTTTCGATGGGGCGCGACAGCAGGTCGTCGGTTTTGGTGCCCTTCGGTTGGTCCTCCTCTACCGGACGCACGACCACTAGATTGCCGCGCACTTCGATCATGCGCACCGGCTGGTTCGGTTCGATGGGCTGGCCTTCGCTCACGGCGTCGATGGTTTGGCCTTCGATCACAACGGCGCCGCTGGGAAGCATTTTTGATTTCGCTCGCCCGACGTGGCCCACTAATTCGCGCAGGTGACGGCGCTCGGCGCTGTCGGGCATGACTTCTTCGGCCGTGGGGATGCTGGGCAGCAGGCGCTTGCCCATGGGCGTTTGCGGCAGGTAACGAAACGCCACCGACAAGACCAATGGCACCGCCACGCACGCCACAACCACAAAGGCGATGCCCACCTTCGGCCCGCTTTGCTGAAACGCCACCACGATGGAAGCCACAATCGCAGTGAACGATAGAAAGCCGAGAATACCGCCGGACGGGACGAAGGTCTCGAGCATTACCAGACCCAGGCCGACCAACAACAGCAAGGCTGCCCAAAAAAATGGAGACATGCGGATTCAGACAAACAGTAGGGAAGCGGGTTCGTTCCGATCTATACGCAACCTGACCGCCAGCAGTTTTAGGCGGCCCCGGGCCAATCGGTCAACCTGCGTGCACCGACCGAACGACCACGCGGTGGCCGCTGACTTCGACCACGGTAATCGGCGCGCCGCGGTCGATGGCTTCGCCGGCGGCCACCACGTCAACCAGTTCATCGCCGAAGCGAGCTTTGCCCGAAAGCATCAGCGGAGTCACGGCGACGCCTTCGCTTCCCAACAGATGGGCGTAATCGGCCAGCGATTCGCGGTGCGAAAGGGCTTCCGCCTCTTCCGTGGTGGGCGGATGCAGCATCATCCGGCTGAACACCGGCGCATTGGGCAGCAGGCGGCGCATCACCGCCGCCATCACGATGCAGCCGACGGTCGCCCCGCCCAGCACCAACAGCGAGTCGCGCAACTGCTCCAATTGGTATTCATTCGCCGGGATGATGAACGTCTGGCTGGCCAAGACCAGCGAGGCGATGATCATCAGCCCGCCCCCCAGGCCAAAAATTCCAAATCCTGGGATCACAAAAATCTCCAGCACCAGGCAGAGCATGCCCGCCAGGAACAAAACCACTTCCAGCACCTGGGCGGTGCCCTTGAGGTGCTGGGCCCAGAAGTACAGCAGGAATGCGACCAGCGCGATGAAGGCGCCGGCGCCGATGCCGGGCGTGTGAATTTCCAAGTACAGTCCGACGAAGCCCATCACCAACAAGAACATTCGCGCCCCGTCGGTGGTCAGCGCGTTGACCAGGTAATCGACCCAACTGGGCTCGACCATGGCCGGATTCTTTTCCAATCCATAGGCCTGTTTGAACTGCTCGAAGTTGTCAACCAATTTCCAAACCAAGCCCAGCTCGGCGGCGCGGCGGCCGGACAGCATCAACCGGTTGCCGCCTCCGCTGACCATTTCCTGCTTCTTCCAGGAACCGGGATCGCGCTGCTGGGCCAGCTCTTCTTCGCAGAAGTATTCCGTCAGGCCGGTGGACGGTTGAACGTAGCGGTACACTTTCAACTGCGGGTCGACCATTGCCACGGGTATCGACCAGCTCCGGGTTTTGTCGGCCTTGAGCGCCTCGCGCAGCACTTTCGCGGTGGCGCTCACTTCGTCGGGCGCAAAACGCCCGCCCCCGATCCGCCGAGCTTGGCCTCAGGGCTCATCACAATCTGGTTGCATACCAAGGCGATCAGGGCCGCGTCGCCGCGCGCTGCGCGGCACGTAGGCGACCGTGCGAACCTGTCCGGGCTTGAGCGACGACAAGAAAGTCGCCAATCGCAGGCTGTCGGTGTACGAACCGCCGTCGCTGTCGATCCACAGCACCACCAGGTTGACGTCGTTTTCACGAATTTGATCTTCGATCTTCCGCTGCACGATGTTGACGTCCTTGGCGGTGATCGCGTGTTTGATATCGACCTGCACCGGCTGCCAGCCGCCGGTGAGCGCCGGATTATCCTGCAGCGACGCCGGTGACAGGCCCAGCGAATGCGCCAAATCGGCGCGGTCGTCGGCCAAATAGCTGACCAGTCCCAATTCCTGCCGGCCGCGGCGACCGTCGAACAGGAACGGCCGCGGCTTGAGTTCTTCGGTCGCTTGGACGACGCGGCGTTGTTTCAAGTCGTCGAGCTCGTCGGCCAACACGTATTCGGTGCCGACTTCGGTGGTTACTTTGAGCGCTGTAAGATCTTTATCCAACATCGCCAGCGCCACCGCGGGGGGAATGGTGCGGCGAGCGTCGGCAATTTCCTTGTAGCCGCTACGGATGGTGGGGCCGATGGTTTGCTCGTCGATGCCGGCTTCGCCCAACTCCGCGTCGGGGGCCATCACGATTTCTTCGCAGGCCATCGGCACCAGCACGCCATGCCCCTTCACCGTCTTGGGCAGATAGGCCACGGTTTTGACCCCGGCCAGATCGCGGCTGGACAGGAATCGGGCCAGCGACATCGAGCGAAAGAAGTCGCTGCCCACGCCCCCTTCGGTTTGCCCCGGCCATAATTCCAGCACCAGCACCGGCCGCGGACCGCCGCGGGGAAGATTGCTGAGGATTTTCGTTACCGCTGCTCGAATCCTCGTGTCGACGTCGCCGGTGATCGGCAAATCGACGCGGATCAGGTAGCCGGCGGTCGGTTGGCCGGGTTCCGCGGGTTGATCCCCAACGACCGACTTCGTATCGTCGGGCTTGGCGGCGTCTTTGTTCTGCGACGCGGCCGGACGAACGTCGGCCCAAACCGAGGAAAATGCCGCCGCCAGCACGCACAGCCAAAATAGCTGCCGCACCCTGCTCCATCGAGGCGCGCTTTTGGCACGAATAGAAAATGCCATACCTGGCCAAACATCGGGCCCATGAGAGACTGCGCAAATCGCCCGCGCAACGATCCACGACCGATTATAGAACGCCGGCAGGGTGAGTCAAATTTGTTCGCCGGCGCGTCGTGTCAGAAGCAGTGCGGCCGAAAGCACTTCGGATGTCGCGCCCGATCGCTGGCGATTATTGCGGCGATGATTTGGCGCGGTTGGCCTGCTCCAATCCGCCGGCGCCGGCAGTTTGAGGCGCCGTGGGAGGCGGCGGCACTTGAGGCTGGTCGATCACGTGCTTGTAGCCCAGGATGCTGGGCGCGCGAAATCGTTGAACATTTGCTGAATCGGCGCCCAGGGACTGTTGACCGATGGATTTTCCAATTTGATGACTGTCCGCGATTGGTTCTGCGGCCCGGCGCCGGGGTTGTAGATTTGGATCGCGACGGGCTGCAGTTCCGGCTTCGACAAAATCAGCTCGACGCGCGAAAAGTTGGCGGCGTCTTTTTGCGTGCGCGGGCGCGCATCGAGCCAGACCTCGTCTTTGCTGCGCTCCGGCGGCGTGACAATGCGCATGTAATAACGCTTGCGCAGCGTGTCGGCCTTGGCGCCAAACACGAACGGCAGCGGGCCGTCGGTGATTGACTTGCCTTGCAGCTCGGCGGGAATCGGCTGCTCGATAATTTGTTTTTTCTTGGCATCGACCTGGAAGATCGATTTGCCGTTGCAGGTCCAATACTCCGTCGGATCGACCTTCTGCATGTTCCAAGTTTGCGATTTCGGGTCGAGCACCGCTTCATAGGCCTCGGTCACGTGGAACAAGCCCTTATCGGGCGCGGAGTATTTCAGTTCGCCGTGGCATTCGGTCTGCGGCTGCTTGGGGTTGGGAATAAATGCCGGATTGTATTCCCAGCGGGTGAAGTTGCACTTGAATTGCTTGATGGCGCTGCTTTGCTTCTCCCAATCATCCAGCAGGCGATCGAGTTCGTTTTGCTGCTGCTGCGTGAGCTCAAACGGCGGCTGCACGGCAAGCTGCTGCGGTTGGGCCCGCGCGCCGTTGGGCAGCACTCCGCCCTGCTGCACAGCGGCTTCCGGCGGACGTGGCTGTGTTGATTGCGTATCTGTCTGCGCCATGAGCGACGATGTGAAACAGATTTCGCACACCGCAAACAACACTGCGATCCACCAGCCGGGGCGCTTGGCCATGACAAAACCTCAGCATGCAACTGAAATTCGATTCCAAAGGGCCGGGGATTCTATCGCCCCGCCGCAAGCAGCCCTAGAGCGGTTCAGCAAGCCAGCGCACAAAATCGTCAGCCGGATGCAGGGTCGATAGCACGTAATCGGCCTGGCCGGCCCAGCCGGGCATTGATTCTGGCGATCGGCCGGCGGTGTAGAGCACGGTGCGCGTCCCGGCGGCCCGGCCCGCTTCCAGATCAAACCGATAATCACCGACCATAGCGGCCAGCGGCGGTTCGATTGCCCAAGCGTCGCAAATTCGCCAAATCGCCGCCGGATCAGGCTTTGGCGGAGCGTCGTCCCGGGTCATCACAGCGTCGAATGTAAGGCCGAGACGTTCGATCAATTCGTTCGTGAACCGCCGGCTATTACGGGTGAGTAAACCGCGATGCAAGCCAAGGGCGGCCAATTCGGCCAACAGCTCGGCGGTGCCCGGCATGCAAGTGGCGCGCTGGCAGCCGGCGCGCTCGTGCTCGTCAAGGATCGCCCAGCAACGCGCCGCATCGTTGGCTGAAAGCGCCGCGATGCCTTCCAGGACCGGCGTGCCCGGGGAAAATCCCATCTCGCGGCGCATCTGATCGAAGTCCAGCGCGGAATCAACGAGCGTCCCGTCGAGATCGAAGATCACGCCGCGCGCAGGTGGAAAACGATGTGACACTGGAAGCAAGAAGATGAGAAGAGCAGAAAATGAGAAGAGCAGAAGAGCGGATTCGATTACTTTGGTAGCCGGTTGGGATTCATGTTACGACTCGAACGGCTTCTTTGAACCGGCAGCAGCCATTTCGATGGATTCCGCGACATCGCAGCCAGGATTTTCAATATTTCCGTGTACTGCCTGAACAATTCCCGGCCACTGTCGCGCGGTAGATACCCGCACTTCACGGCAAACTCCAGCCAGACCTGCGTTTCACCCGCCTCTGCCTCAGCATCGTTCAATTTACTGACGAATGCAGCTTCGTAGCGACGTTTGCGCCAGGCCTCCGAAAGATTTGCGCACACGCTGCGCGAGCTTCGGCGAATTTGGTCGGTCAACGAATACATTTCCTCTTTGGGAAATGATCGCGACCGTTCGAAGATTGTCATCGCAACGTCAAACGCCTTGCGATAGACGAGAAGATTGATATGCGATTCGATCTTCGCCATCACACTGCCCTCTTTCTCCTCTTCTCCTCCTCTGCTCTTCTCCTCTTCTACAGCGTCACCGCTGCTCGGGCTCTTCAAGGTATGTGTAACCTTGTAACCCTTCTTCGTAGAACTTGAGGAAGCGGCCGGCTTCTTCGAAGCTGATGCGCCCTTCGCGCACGGCGCATTCGGTGGCGTCGCGTAGTTGGCGGACCAGGGCGTCTGGTTCGAACTCGACGTAGTCGAGCACTTCGCGCACCGTGTCCCCTTTGATCACCGTTTGCAGGAGCACTTCGCCCGAGTCGTCCATGGCCACGTGCACGGCGTTGGTATCGCCGTACAAGTTATGCAGGTCGCCGAGGATTTCCTGGTAGGCGCCGATGAGGAATGCGCCAGATAATACGGCGTGCCTTCGTACTGGTGCAGGGGCAAAGTGCGCTTCACGTCGCGGCGGTCGATGAATTGATCGACCTTGCCGTCGCTGTCGCAGGTGATATCGCCCAAAACGGCGTAGCGCGTCGGGCGCTCGGCCAGGCGATGGATGGGCATCAGCGGGAACAATTGCTTGATGGCCCAGCTATCGGGAATGGATTGGAACAGCGAGAAGTTGCAGAAGTATGTGTCGGACAAGAGCGAATCGAGCCCCTGCAATTCCTCGGGCACGAATTCCATCTGTTGCGCTAGTTTTTGAATTTTGTGGCAGATGGCCCAAAATAAATTTTCCACCAAGCTGCGCTGATCCAGCGGCAAGTAGCCGTTGGAGAACAACGTCATGGCGTTATCCAACGATTGCTGGGCGTCGTGGTAGCTTTCCAGAATGTTGCGCACGCCGAGGTTTTGGTACGTTTCCATCAAGTCGGACAGTGGTTGTTCCATTTCAGGTGGCAATTGCGGCGGGATGCCGTTTTGCCCCTGCTCGGAAACTCCCAACACGCCGAACACCAGCACGCTGTGATAGGCGACCACGGCGCGGCCGCTTTCGGAAACGATCGTGGGATGCTTCACGCCGGCATCGTCGCAAGCTCGCTGGATGTGATACACCACGTCGTTGGCGTATTCCTGCAGGCTGTAGTTGACGCTGGATTCGAAGTTGGTTTGCGAGCCGTCGTAATCGACGCCCAAGCCGCCGCCGACGTCGATGTATTCCAGGCCCGCCCCGCGGCTGACCAATTCCGTATACACATGGGCCGCTTCATTCAGCGCCGCCTTGATGTGGCGGATATTGGTGATTTGGCTCCCCTGATGGAAATGCAGCAGCTTGAAGCAATCCTGCATTCCGCGGCCTTTCAATTCTTCCAGGCCTTTGAGTATTTCGGAAACCGTCAGGCCGAACTTCGAGCGGTATCCGCCGGAGGATTGCCAGCGTCCCGCGCCGCGCGCGGCCAGCTTCACGCGCATGCCGATCTTCGGGCGCACGCCGATTTTCTCAGCGTACTCCAGGATCAATCCCAGCTCGGTGTATTTTTCGACCACGGGAATGATGTTGCGGCCGATCTTGTGCGCCAGCATGGCGGTTTCGATGAACTCGGCGTCTTTGAAGCCGTTGCAGATGATCGGCGTTTCGTTGGAGGCCATTGCAATCACGGCCAGCAGTTCCGGCTTGCTGCCGGCTTCCAGGCCGAAGCGGAACGGCTTGCCGAACTCGAGCACTTCTTCCACAACCTGCCGCTGCTGGTTCACCTTGATCGGATACACGCAGCAGTAATCGCCTTGATATTTCTGATCCACCATCGCGGCCTGGAACGTGGCATGAATTTCGCCCAGGCGTTGCTTGAGGATGTCGGCGAAGCGAATCAGGATCGGCAGATCGATGCCGCGCAATTGCAGGCCATCGACCAGTTTTTTCAGGTCGATCGAGCGCTGCGCGATCCTTAGTGGGATGAACACAGACGTGCCCCTCGTCGCTAATTGAGAAGTAGCCGTTGCCCCAGCGCGCCACTTCGTACAGTTCGGCCGAATCGACAGCCGACCAGCGTTCCAGATCCAAATCAAGTTTCAACGTGCGTGCCCTCGTGGCTTTTGCGGGAGCGAAGTAGCGAGCGATCCAAACAGAGTATCATACAAGATTTCGCCGGGTTGTGTACCCAATTGCGAGCCAAACGAGCAATTATGGAAGAATTTTTGGCGGCGACGAAGAAAGGGCGCGCTGCAAGCCGTGCCAGCGCGGCGGTGCGGCGGCGCGATGAAATCAGCCGTGGCGGGGCGACAGCATAATCGGTGCCGTTGCAGCGGCGGCGCGTGCGGCCGATTTTGCAGAGATTGGCAGCTACGCGGGAGCGTCAAAAGATTCCGGCGCCGAAGCCCTCGTGCGTGCCGTCCTGCTCGGGCTTTCCATCCGCTTGCGCCGGCCTGGGCGGACTGGAACTCGCCGGCTTGGGCGTGTGCGCCACGGGCGCCTTGCGGATTGAGCGTGCGGCCGGCTCCGCCACTTGCATTTGACCGTCGGATTGGCTCCCGGAACGAGCATAATGGGTGGTCGGATGGCTGCGCGACTGACCGCGGGAATGCCGCGGCGGCACGTAGTCGTCGATATCGAAATCGTCGTAGCGGGAGACGTAGCCCGGCTGCTTGGCACGTTCCTTTTCCTCGCGAAATTCGCGAAGGATGCGGTCCTGAATCGCTTCCCGGCAGGCGCTGTTGATGGGGTGGGCAATGTCGGCATAAAGCTTGGCCCGACCCTCGTCGTCCAGCGGCGCACGGTTGGGATTCATCTTCATCCCGCATTCGTTGCAGTAGCTGGCCCGCAGGTGGTTCTTCGCGCCGCACTGCTGGCAGTGGGACGTCAGTTTCCGGCTGGGCATGGCCACGAAGGGACCGTTGGCCCCGTCGATAATTTTCAGGTCGCGGATGACGAAGCAATCGTCGAACGTGATCGAACAAAACGCCTGCAATCGCTCGCCTTGCTCTTCCATCAGCTTGATGCGAACTTCGGTGATCTCCACGGCTGTTCTCCTTGCGAATCGGAGGATCGTACGCCCGAAATCCCTCGGGCGAGGATTTGACTCTGACCAACCGCACTGAACGCCGCCAAGTCCGAAGGTCGTTGACCTCCGGCTATTGGTTTCCAATCAGGCAACTACAACGATCGAACCGCCCACACTCGGCATCTTCCCTGTAGCCGAGCCCTTACGCGCGCCGCCGTACAAAGCGCCTCTCGTGCCGTTGAACACAACGCAAAACAACTACTTCCGCTACCGCTTAAACCGATGGCCGTGCAGCGCTGGGCCGCCAGCCGATCCAAAACTCGACCGACCCAAGGGGACATCCGCCGGGCTGGTTCCAGCAGTCGGTTGTGCGTCAGTGGGCCGATCGCTTTCAAATCTCTTCTACGTAGCCGCTGGATTACCGGATCAATCGGTTGCGGTTGGCCCGCCCGGCAGGCCCCGTACACCGCTGCCGTCGACAAACCCTCCGGCGGCCGGACGATCACCAAGTGCAGACTTCCCAAACCTCCAAGTGGCTGAACTTTTTCGCCGCGTCCTCGGCAAACGGCTGGCCCGCCTGCCAGAAAGAACGGCACATCGCTCCCTAATTCCGCGGCAATGGCGGCCAACTGGCCCAGGGGCCAATTCAAACGCCACGCCATGTTGGCCGCCACTAAGGCGGCCGCTGCGTCGCTCGATCCGCCGCCCAAACCGGCAGCCAGGGGGATCCGCTTTACCAACCGCAGTCGCGCTCCCCGCTCGATTCCGGCTTTCCGAGCCAGCAGGCGAATCGCCTTCGCGGCAATGTTTTGATCTCCTTGGGGTAACTTTTCTATGTCGTTTGCGTCCGGTGACCCGACGGCCGCGGGCGGTTTCGATTGCAGTTCAAATCCAGTTGCCCACCGCACCTCGAGCGCTACCTGACCGGAAGGATCGTCTTCCAGCGTCAAGCTGTCGAACAACCCGATGGGCACCATGAGCGTTTCGATCTCGTGGTAACCATCGTCGCGCCGGAATAGCACCTCGAAGAATAGGTTGACTTTCGCCGGCGCGAGGATTTCAACTCGCTCGGCGCTACAGCAAATTTGCACCCGACGTTCCCTCGACGGTCAAACCAACGCGGCTCTTTCTCGGCCCGCGATCAACCTAGCCGGAAGACAGATGGATCATGCCTTAGCGCGTGGACCGATTCGTTCGGTCCAAAAGCCCACCCCCTCTGGCGGTAAATCTATCCGTCGCCGTAAGAAAGGTCAATTGAATTCGGCGCGAAAAGAGGGCATTTATGCCAGTTGCCGGGTGGCGATATGCCCCGGCCGTCGCCAACCAATAACCACCCCCCGAGCGACGTCCCAAGGTTGCGGCCGACCGCCCTCTAATCGCGACCTTATTCTTGCCGGCTCAGGGTATGGAACCGTTCGATTAGGTCGCGGGTGACTGGGCCGGGTTTTCCGCTGCCGATGGTGCGGCTGTCGATTTTCACCACCGGAATGACCTCGGCGGCGCTGCCGGTAAGGAAACATTCATCTGCCACGTAAACGTCGTGGCGGGTCAGTGGCATTTCACGCACCTCAATGCCCGCGCCCGCGGCCAGCTCCATCACCGCCTGCCGGGTAATGCCCTCCAAAATTCCGGCATCCAGGGGGGGCGTTTGCAGCACGCCGGAGCGCACCAGAAACAGATTGTCGCCGGTGCATTCGGCCACTTCCCCCTTGTGATTGAGCATCAGGGCTTCGATGCAGCCGGCTTTCAGCCCTTCGATCTTGGCCAGGATGTTGTTCAGGTAGTTGAGCGATTTGATCCGCGGATTCAGAGCTCCCGGATGATTTCGCTGCGTGCTGGCGGTGACGATTTCCAGGCCGTTGCGGTAGAAATCCTCCGGATACAGCTCGATCTTGTCGGTGATGATGATCACCTGCGGCTGGTTGCAGCGATTGGGGTCCAAGCCCAGGGTGCCCACGCCGCGGGTGACGACCAGGCGGATGTAACCGTCCTTAATACTGTTGGCCGCCACCGTTTCATTCACCGCTTTAGCCAACGCCTCTTGCGTCAGCGGAATTTCCAGCCAGATGGCTTTGGCGGAATTCCAGAGGCGATCGAGGTGCTGCTTCAAGCGGAACACGCGGCCGCCGTAGGCCCGCATCCCCTCGAACACGCCGTCGCCATAGAGCAAGCCGTGATCGAAGACGCTGATTTTAGCGTCGTCTTTGTCGTACAACGTGCCGTTGATGTAGACCTTGAGAGCCACGGTGCTTTTGGTTGCGGATGACGACGGATGAGTAACAACTTGCGCCATTGTACTATCTATTCACCCCGACTATCGCTTGCGGATTCCGACACGTCGGCGACCTGGCCGTTCACCAACCGCACGATGCGGTCGGCATCGGCGGCGATCGCCGGGTCGTGCGTCACCATGACTATAGAGAGGCCATGCTCGCGGTTCAAGGTTCGCAGGATCCGCAGAATTTCCTGGCCGGTGCTTTGATCCAGATTTCCCGTCGGTTCGTCGGCCAAGAGCACTTGGGGCGCGGCGATCAAAGCTCGAGCGATGGCCACACGCTGCATCTCGCCGCCGGAAAGTTCGCGCGGCCGATGCTTCAGCCGATGCGAAAGGCCGACGGTGTCCAACAGTTGCGTAGCTCGCTGGAGGCATTCGCGCCGGCGGCTCCAGTAGCTCCAGGCGCTGGCGCCGATCATCAAGGGCGCCAGCACGTTTTCCAAAGTCGTCAGCTCCGGCAGCAGGTGATAGAACTGAAAGATCATGCCGAATTGTTCGTTGCGCAATCGCTCCCGCAGGTGGGAGGGAAGATTGTCGATCCGCTTGCCGAGGAAATAAACTTCACCGGCCGTGGGGGCATCGAGCGTGCCCAAGAGATGCAAGAGCGTGCTTTTGCCCGATCCGCTTTGCCCGACGATCGCCAAAAACTCTCCCTGCCGCACTTCCAGATCGACGCCGGTGAGCACGGGAATTTCGATCGCGGCTTTGTGGTAGTTCTTTTTCAGCCCGGCGGCGGCGAGGTGGATGGCAGAACCAGTTTCAAATGTGGAATGGGGAATGGGGAGTGTGGAATGCGGAGTGCGGAGTGCGGAATGTCCGGAATACTCCGAACTCCGAACTCCCAACTCCGCACTTGCCCGTCTTGATTGCTCATTCATACCGCAGCGCCTCCACCGGATGCAGTCGCGCCGCGCAGGGCCGGCAGCACGCTGGCCAACACGGCGATGATCAGCGCGCCCAAAACGATCCAGGTGACCGTCAGTGGCTCGACGATCGTGGGAATTTCGTAGAAGTAGTAAATCGACGGATCGAACACGGCCTGGCCGGTGACCCATTCCAAGGCGGAACGGATTTGGTTGATGTAGTGGACGAACAGCAGGCCGATGCCCAAGCCGACGCCGGCGCCGACCAGCCCCAGCGACAAGCCGTAACCCAGAAAAATGCCCATGATGCCGCGGCTAGAGGCCCCCAGCGACTTGAGAATGCCCACGTCGCGTGTTTTCTCGACCACGATCATGAAGAAAATGGCCAGGATGCCGAAGCCGGCCACCGCGATGATCATGAACAGCAGAATATTGAGCACGGCTTTTTCCATCTGCACGGCGGCCAGCAGCGGGCCTTGCTTATCGCGCCAGGTGTAAACGCCGTACAACTCCGGCGGGAATTTGTTGCGCAGCAGATCGCGCACCATGTCGCCGTCCACGCCGGCCTTGAGCTTGATCTGGATCGACGTGGCGTTGCCGATGCCGGTCGAGGGATCGATCATGCCCCGCAGTTCCTGCAGCTTGCGCATGGGAACGAACACGAACGTCGAATCGTATTCGCTCATTTTGCTTTCGTAAAAATCGACGATCGTGAAGTTGTCGTGCGCTTCCTTGGGCGGCATGCCGGCGGTCGGGAAAATCAGCTTCACGTCGTCGCCGGGCAGCGCCATGAAGCGATCGACCCCGTCGTGGTCGCGCATGCTCACCAGGGCGATGCCGATGATGGCGCCGGTGTGCTGTTCGGTGGCGGGGTCGAACTCATCGGCCGGCACGTCGGCAACTTCAAACGGATTCTCCGAACTTGTCGCCGGCGCCTTCTCCTGTCTCACGTCTCCTGTCTCAGGTCGGTTCGGATCCGCCACCTGGCTCTGCCGTTTTTGCCACGCTTTTTGCTGGTCGGCCATATACCTGCGCCACGTCCAGCCGGCGTTTTCCATGCCGGGGCGCAGCGGGGCCTGTTGGCCAATTTGATGATCGCGCACGTCGTATCCGCCGTCGCGCAGGTTGAAGCTCAGCGTCTGCCGATTAGCGGGATGTTGTAAATATTTGCCGAAATCGCTGACCGAAGCGTGCGTCGCCTCGTCGATGCCGATCAGCATGATCTGCCGCGTGATCGATCGATCGCGGACTTTCAAAATCGCCAGCGCCGGCACGTTCACTGTCGGCGTCATCCCCTCGATAAACTGCCCGGCAACCTGCTGAATCTGCTGCATGTGCCACTGCGGATCCTGAAATCCTTCCAGCCCGTGGCTTTCGAACACCACGTCCGAGAGGATGCCATGAATGCGATTTTGCATCTCGCTGGAAAAGCCGGCCATCACGGCGTTGACCACAATCATCGTGGCCACGCCGAGCATGACGCTGATGATCGAGGCCAGCGCGATCCAGCGCGTCCGCAGATACCGCCAGCACAACAAGAGCTTATACATGAAGCCAATCCTTCGGCTAACCACAGTCCGTTAATGATTGAGAATCAAGAAAACACAGATGAACGCAGATGAAAAGGATGAACACAGATCGGCAACAACGCGTTTGCTCTTATCTATGTTTATCTGAGTTCATCTGTGTCCATCTGTGTTCCCTAGATCCTGCTACTCTTTCTCGGTCTCCGGTCTTAGCAGCGGGAACAAAATCACGTCGCGGATCGACGTGCTGTTGGTCAACAGCATCACCAATCGGTCGATGCCGACGCCCAAGCCGCCGGCCGGAGGCATGCCGTGGCGCAGGGCGCGAATAAAATCGTGATCCATCTTGGCCATCGAATCTTCTTCCTTCTGGCCGGCCAACTGCGTGCGGAACAGTTTTTCCTGCAGGTCGGGATCGTTCAACTCCGTGTAGGCGTTGGCTACCTCCATGCCTTGCACCAAAAGCTCGAAGCGTTCGGCGACGGCCGGGTTGTCGCGCTTGCGCTTGGTGAGCGGGCAAATGCTCGCCGGATAATCCATCACGAACACCGGCCCGGCGAGCTTGTGCTCGACGACCTCCTCGAAAATTTCGCTTTTGATCACGTCGGGATGCTTGCCCGACGTCTCAAAGCCGATCTTCTCCGCAATTTTCTTCATCCCCTCGACATCGCTGGGCGAAATGCCGGTGTGCTGCTGGAACAGTTCGTCGTAGGTGTGCCGTGCAAACGGCGGCGTGAAATCGATCGTCGCTTCGCCGTACCTCAATTTCATCTCCTGCCCGGTCGCGCCAATGGCATTGACGATCAGCTTCTCGGTCAGGTCCATCATCGAACGGTAATCGCCGTAGGCCTGATACACCTCCAGCATGGTGAATTCGGGATTGTGCCGCGGGCTGATGCCTTCATTGCGGTAGACGCGGCCCAGTTCATAAACACGCTCTACGCCGCCGACCAGCAATCGCTTCAGGTGCAACTCCAGCGCAATGCGCAGGAACAGGTCGATATCCAGCGTGTTGTGATGTGTCACAAACGGCCGGGCCGCGGCCCCCCCGGCAATCGAATGCAGCGTGGGCCCCTCGACTTCGACGAATCGCTCGGCAGCCAGCGTTTGGCGGATCGATTGCACGATCTTGGTGCGATTCAAAAATCGCTCCAGCACCCCTTCGCCGTGGATCAAGTCGAGATAGCGCATCCGCTGGCGCAGTTCCGGGTCGTGCAGCCCGTGAAACTTATCCGGCGGCGTTTCCAGCGACTTGGTAAGAAAAAACAGCTTGTCGGCGAAGATCGTCAGCTCGCCCTTCTGCGTGTGCTTCAGTTCCCCTTCGACGCCGATCAGATCTCCCAGGTCGAAGCACTGGGCCAGCTCCCAGTTTTGTTGGCCGACCTGCTTCTGTCCGATATAGAGCTGGAGCTTGCCGGTCCAATCGCGGATATCGGCGAAGATCAGCTTCCCCGTGTCGCGCATCAGCACGATGCGGCCGCAAGCACGAACTTTTGGGCCATGCTGCTCGCCGTGTTTTTGCCCGGCGGCAGGGGGTTGAGCGACGATTTCGGTTTCCCGGCGGCGGATGTCCCCGATGGCCTGATAATCGTCGAAGCGTCCGCCCCAGGGATCGACCCCCAGGGCCTCGATTTTTCGAAGTTTTTCTCGCCGAGCGGCCTCCAGCGCCTCGTGGGATCGTTCCGATTGGTTGCCGGCATCGGGGGTCATGGCGAGCGACATGCGATTTGCTTAACTCCAAGAATCGCAACATTTTAGTGAGAAGCCCCCGGGGGTCAATGTCATCTCGACTCGCGCCGGGTTATTTGGTAATTGCGGATTTCGCCGTAAATTCCGCAGCCGCAGTTGCGCAAGCCACCTGTGACGGGCGGCATTTGTTCGGCGACAAAAGTTGTAACCCGTTGCGGCTGTTGGACGTATTGTTTGCAGATGGCGGCGGGGATCGCAGGGCGAGGTTTGAAGTTGGTGACTTTGCTCGAGGAATTCCATGCCAGCACATCAGCGCGCCGCGGCGCCTGCCACGGATCACACTCGCCAGGGCCCCCCGAAACTTCACGATCCACGACAGCCGCAGCCTAAACCGGACCGAGGTTCCTTTCCGCGTTCTTCGTTGAATATGAGCATCGCCTACAAACTACATCGCCGGCCCGGACTGTACTGCATCGAGCTGCGTACCTCGCAGTGGGAGCAAATGGTGAAGTGGTATCGCGAAGTGCTCGGCTTGCGCGTGCTGGTGCGGGCGGTGGACGACGGCTATGCCTTGTTCGAAGCCGGCGATACTCGCATGTCAGTGCTGGCCCGACACACTCCCGGCGAAGCCAGCCCGCGATGGAGCCTGGGTTTCGAGGTCGACAATCTCGACGTGGCGGGTCGACGGCTGGAAGAAGCCGGCTCGCCGGTTTCTCGTCCGGCGCGGAATCCAGAAGGATTCCAGGAAATTCTCACCTCCGACCCCGATGGCAACGCCGTGCGGCTATTTACCTGGCCCAACGGGTAACGGAAAAGGCAGAAGGCAGACGGCAAAAAGCAGAAGAGATCGGGTTCCAAGCGAATTGACCCGACCGGTTGCGGCGGTCATCATTGATTTCAGCCATCGCTGCTTTCCACGTTCTGCCGTCTGCTTTCTGCCTTCTGCCTTTTCTCCATGCCAACTGACTTCACCCAAGCGCAGGGCAGTGACGAGCTGTTGCGGGCGATGCAGCTTAGCCAGCGCAGCCAGCCACCCTGCCAGGTGCCCGGCTACGAGCCGCATCGCTTTCTAGGCGCCGGCGCTTATGGCGAGGTTTGGGTGGGCATCGATCGCACCACCGGCCGCCAGGTGGCGATCAAATTCTACTTGCACCGCGGCGGGCTCGACTGGTCGCTCTTGTCGCACGAAGTCGAGAAGCTGGCCTTCCTCTCGGCCGATCGCTACGTGGTGCAGTTGCTCGACGTCGGTTGGGATTCGGAGCCGCCGTACTATGTGATGGAGTACGTCGAGCACGGCTCGCTGGACCAGCGGCTGCAGAAACAAGGCCGGCTGCCCGCCGGCGAGGCCACGGCGCTTCTGCGCGAAATTGCCGTGGGCCTGATGCATGCGCACAGCAAAGGCGTGTTCCACTGCGATCTGAAGCCGGCCAATGTGCTGTTGGATCAGGACGGCAAGCCGCGTTTGGCCGATTTCGGCCAGTCGCGCTTGTCGCACGAGCAAACGCCAGCCTTGGGCACGCTGTTTTACATGGCGCCGGAGCAGGCCGATCCGCAGGCTGTGCCCGACGCGCGGTGGGACGTGTACGCCCTGGGCGCGATGCTGTATGCCATGCTCACCGGCGCGCCGCCGCACCGCAGCGAGCAAGCGCTCAAGCAGATTGAAGCGGCGCCCGATTTGGATCAGCGGCTGGCCCGCTATCGCAAGCTGATCGTGCAGTCGCCGCCGCCGACGGGACACCGCGAAATTGCCGGCGTCGACAAATCGCTGGCCGAAATCATCGATCGCTCGTTGGCCGCCGATCCGCGCGAGCGTTTTCCGACCGTGCAGGCCGTGCTCGATGCGCTGGATGCCCGAGCGCGCCGCCGTTCGCGGCTGCCGCTGGTGGTGTTGGGGGCCCTGGGCCCGGTGCTATTGCTCACGGTGATGTCGGTGCTGGCTTGGCTATGGTTTACCACTTCGCTGGAACATTCGCGCAATGCGCAGATCGATCAGTCGTTAGAGGCTTTGCGGTTCGCGGCCCGCAGCGTGGCCACCGCCGCCGGCAAAGATTTGGAGATGCGATACCGCGACGTGGAGCAGGTGACCGCGGATCCGCAGATCATCCAATCGCTATCGGCCTTGGAAGGCGATGCCGCCACGCAAAAATTGCTGGATCAACTGAGCGATCCCGCGCAGGCGCGCAGGATTTCAACGAGCTGCGCGAGCAACTTCGCCGCGCACCGCAGGCCGAGGCGCTGGCCGCGCGGCTGAAGGCGATGGGAAAGCTGGCTGAAGAAAAAACCAAAACCGAAGTTTCCAGTTGGTTCATCACCGACGCGCATGGCACGCAGGTGGCCCGCTGGCCCTCCAGCGGCGCAACGCTGGGCAAGAATTTTGCCTGGCGAAGCTATTTCAATGGCGAAGGTGTCGATCACCGCCGCAGTTGGCGCCCCGCTGCCGATCAGCATTTGCAGTCCACGCAGCTTTCGGCCGTCTATACCAGCGACTCCTCGGATTTATGGGTCGTGTCGATTTCGTCCCCCATTTTTTCGCAGGCGGCCGACGGAGCGAAAAAATTCCTGGGCGTGGTGGCCATGTCGTTCAATGTCGGCGAACGATTCATCGAACTTCCGTTGGTCGATCCGGCCGAAGCCGCCAATCGCGCCAATCAATTCGCCGTGCTGGTCGATGCGCGCGAGGTCGATCACACCGGCGAAGCGGACGGCAAGCAGCCCGGATACATCATCCTGCAGCATCCGGTGTTCGACGACATCATTAAAAGCGATGGGCAACTGCCGGAGCGGTTTTTTGCCGATTACAAGCTGTCGCCCGCGATGATGGAAGCATTGGAGGCGGGGGTTTCGAAGTACCGCGATCCGGTGGCCGCAGACAAAGAAGCCAAAGCCTATCGCCAACGATATCTGGCCGCCAAAGCGCCTGTCGTCGTGCGCGAAAGTCCGACAGGCTGGATCGTGCTGGTGCAGGATTCATACAATCAGGCCATCGGCGCCACGCTGGCCGACCTGAGCGGAAGCCTGGTGTTCAGCGGTTTGGTCGGGCTCGGGGTGATCGTGCTGGTGATTCTGGCCCTGTGGTGGTTTGTGATTCGCACCTTGGAAGAACCGACGCGATGGCGGCCGCCCGCCATGGTGGCCAAATCCAGAGCGGCTGATACACTACCCATCCGGCATCCGCAAAAAACTTAGGCAGCCACCCATGGAAGCGGACGAAGAAGCGATCGTCTCAAAAGTGCGCGACGGCGACGGCCAGGCGCTGGCCGATTTCATTGTCGCCAAGCGGCCGCAACTGTTGGCCTTCATCGATCGGCGGCTGGGCGCGGCAGTGCGGCGCAAGATTGAGGCCGACGATCTGTTCCAGGAAACCAGCGCCGAAGCGATCCGCTCGATTGGCGAGGTCGATTTGGCCGATCGCGATCCGTTCAACTGGCTTTGCCAGGTCGCCGAGCGGCGAATCATCGACGCCCATCGCCGCTTCTTTGGCAGCCAGAAGCGCGACGCCGGGCGCGAGGTTTCGCTCAACGCCGGCGGCAGCACCAGCGACACCAGCCGGCCAGGCTTGATCAATTTGCTGGTGGCCAGCATGACCTCCGCCAGCCAGGCCTTTTCGCGCGATCAGCGGCAGATGAAGTTGCTGGCGGCGCTGGAAAAGCTGCCGGAAGATCACCGCGAGGCGCTGCGGCTGCGCTATCTGGAAAATCTGCCGTCCAAAGACATCGCCGAGAAGCTGGGAAAATCCGACGGCGCGGTCCGCGTGATGCTCACTCGATCGCTGGCCAAGCTGCAGCAAATCCTCGAGTTGGAAGGCACGCTGTGAAAACGAGTGAATCGGTGAGTAAGTGAGTAGGTATTCTGGTGAACTTCCTTATAATGAAAACGTCTTTACTTACTCACCTACTCATTTCCTCGCTCCTTCCGAAGGAAACCGCGTGGCTCGAGTCGTCATGGCAATGTCGGGCGGGGTCGATAGCAGCGTGGCCGCGGCGCTTTTGTGCCGCGCCGGCCACGAGGTGATCGGCGTCTTCATGCGCCACGGCGAACATGCGGAAGCCGCTACTGCAGCGGCTTGCTCAAGCCCGGGGGTTGCAACGCCTGGGCTTGCGACGCTGCCGATCGTGCACGCCCGGGCCGACCACAAGCAAGGCTGCTGCAGCGCCGCCGATGCCGAAGATGCCCGCCGCGTGGCCCAATCGCTCGAGGTGCCGTTTTACGCTTTGAACCTGAGCGAAGATTTCGCGCGGATCATCGACTACTTCGTCGATGAATATACTGCCGCCCGCACGCCGAACCCCTGCGTGGTGTGCAACAACTGGCTGAAGTTCGGCAGGCTGTTCGAGTATGCCGATAGCGTGGGGGCGGAATTCGTCGCCACGGGGCACTATGCGCGGGTTCAGGATTCAGGGTTCAGGGTTCAGGAAACAACGTTTAGCCCCGGCCCCCAGGCCGGGGGCACATCGCCCGCTCTCCTGCGCGGACTCGATGCCGCCAAAGATCAGTCCTACGTTCTGTTCGGCGTGGCGCGGCAGTATTTGCCGCGGATGATGCTGCCCATCGGCGCGTACCGCAAGCCGCAAATTCGCCGACTGGCGGAGCAGCTTGGCCTGCGCGTGGCCGACAAGCCCGACAGCCAGGAAATTTGTTTTGTCACCAGCGGCGATCATGCCGACTTCGTCCGCCGCCGCCGCGGCGATGACACCGACACGTCTGGAGAAATTGTATTAAACGATGGCACGGTGGTCGGCCAACACGCCGGCATCGAAGCCTTCACCATCGGCCAGCGCAAGGGATTGGGCGTGGCCCTGGGCCAGCCGCACTACGTCACGCGCATCGAGGCCGAAACGCGCCGCGTCGTCATCGGCCGGCACGAAGAGTTGGCCCGCCGCGAGCTGTTCGCCGACCGCGCGAACTGGCTCATCGACGCGCCTACTGAACCATTTGCGCCCTGGTGCAAATCCGCTACAACAGCACCGCGGAAGCGGCGCTGGTCGAGCCGCTCGGCCCGGACCGCTTTCGGGTGCAGTTCGACGAGCCGCGCTACGGCGTCGCCCCCGGCCAGGCCGCCGTGTGCTACGACGGCAACCGCGTGCTGGGCGGCGGCTGGATCCAATAGCAACTGGCCCCCTTGCCCTCAAAGCGGTATGCTAGGAGCCGTGGTCTGTGCTTGATTGACAAACGATTCTGAAATTCCAATGTCGCACTCCGTCGCCCATCTTCTGGCCCAGCTCGATCGCCCGCCCGACAGCCTTTGGTTTTACCTCGTCGGCGGCGTGGCGGTGTTTTTCTTCCTCGTCTTTCTGATCCTGATCCTCACGTACGGAAAGATGTGGTTCCAGGCGTACATGTCCAACGCCCGGGTCAGCCTGCTGAACCTGGTGGGCATGAGCTTGCGAAAGGTCGATGCCCGCGTGATCGTGCAAGCCAAGATCATGGCCATGCAGGCCGGCGTGGGCACCGATCCGCACACCGGCATCACCACGCGGCGCTTGGAGGCGCATTATCTGGCAGGGGGCGACGTGCCGCGAGTGATCCGAGCGATCATCGCCGCTCAGCGGGCCGACATCGATTTGGATTTCGACCGCGCCGCCGCCATCGACCTGGCCGGGCGCGACGTGCTCGACGCCGTGCAGACCAGCGTCAATCCGAAAGTCATCGATTGCCCCGATCCCAACACCAGCCGCAAAAGCACGCTTTCGGCCATCGCCAAAAACGGCGTGGAGCTGCGCGTGAAGGCCCGCGTGACGGTGCGCACCAACTTGCAGCAGCTTATCGGCGGCGCCACGGAAGAGACGATCATCGCCCGCGTGGGGGAAGGCATCATAACGGCCATCGGCTCCGCCGACAGCCATCTCAGCGTGATTGAAAATCCCGATCGGATCAGCAAAGCGGTGCTGACGCGCGGGCTGGACGCCAACACTGCGTTTCAAATCGTGTCGATCGACATTGCCGACGTCGACGTAGGGGAAAACATCGGCGCCCGCTTGCAAGCCGATCAGGCCGAAGCCGACACCCGCGTGGCCCGCGCCAAAGCCGAAGAGCGGCGCGCGTTTGCCATCGCCAAAGAACAGGAAATGAAGGCTGCGGTGCAGGAAAACCGCGCCGTGGTCGTCAAGGCCGAGGCGCAAGTGCCCGTGGCCATGGCCCACGCCTTCCGCACCGGCAACCTGCACGGCAAGGCGGCCGACAACGGCGCTGCGTAACGCCTACCTTTGGTATTCGCTGGCAATTTCTATTGCGGCAGCGCAAAGTTCGTCCCGCTGTTGACCCACGAGCGTAAAGCGATATCCGAAATCGCCTGAACGTGCCCGTCGGCGTACATGTAGTGTGCCTGATCGCCGTGCCGATCCGGCTGAATTTCATTGGTGATTGCCGTCCAAATCTGATCGCTGGTCAGATTGGGCGGCGCAAACCATTTGTTGGTGTGCGCGTGATCGTTGTCGGGCGAGGCCGCCACTTTGTCGCTGATTTCAAACAGCACGATGGTGTGCGACGACGATTTCAATTTGTAGAAGTTGGTGATCGCCGCGGGATCGGTGGTTGAAATCAGGTAATTGTTGATCGAGTAGCTGGTGGCCTTGGCGGCCGTGCGTTCGGCGATCATGGGGTCGGCCGGGCAAATTCGAACGTTGTCGACGCTTTCCATGAAGGGGGCTACCGTGTAAATCCACGACAGTCCCGCGCCCGCGTGCGCATTCTTGGGAAACTGACCCTTGTGCGTATTGCAAAACTGCTGCGTTGCCAGCGCGATTTGATGCAGATTATTTCCGCACCCCGTGCGCCGCGCCGCTGCACGGGCCGCTTGCACCGCCGGCAACAACAACGCGAGCAAGATTGCGATGATTGCAATCACGACTAACAACTCGACCAATGAGAAAGCAGATCGATAGCGCATTGCGATCCTCGCTGCGTAAAAGGTTGGATACCCTGGAACGACAGCGGCGCACGACGGCAATCGTGGCAGGTTCGAAGCGCACGATGCGCGCGCACTGGCCGCCGATTCAAATTAATTCAGGCATTCAAGCAGCGATGCCTCGCGGCGGCGGAGTGGGCGGCGATCGAGAAATCGAATAAAGATGCGCCGACGGCGGGGCCTGTAGCTGGGCCACCAGCACGGCTTCCGTCCACCGCACGGTTGCGGGAGGCGGCAGCGAAATGGTCAGTCCCAGCCAGTTTTGCGCAACGCCCTTGCAAGCCAAGGCCTGCATCCAAATGATGCCCTGCGACGAATTTTGTTTCCAATGGCAGCCCTGATGGTCGCCATGCGAATGCCGGCAGCAATTCGGCGCCACTTCCTCGCCGTCTTGGCAGACCCGCGGAGTGCTCCGGACCAACCTTGCAGTAGGCTTCCCAATCGATGCCCCGGGCACGCGCCTCGGCCAGCGCGAAATCGGGGGGCGTCACATAGTTTTCTCGCGCCCATGCCAGCCGTTGTTCCAGCGTGGTGCAGCAACAATGTCGCCAACACTGCTCAGCCGTGGCGCATCCGCACGGATGCCCTTTGCAGGGATACAGTTCGTCAGAGGTAGTTGCCGCCGGCATGGGTAGCTGAACGCCGAGCGCCAACGTCAAATAGGCGACGAGTGCGGCCCAGCGCGTGCACCGGCGAGCAATCATGCGTGTATCGATAGGCGGTAGACGAAACCACGCCCCTCGGCTAGGCTGTTTCTAACTTTGCGATCCGGATTTGTCTAGAACCACGGCTTTCAAATTCGACTGTCTCATGCGCAGCAATCTTTCTCGTCGCGAATTTCATAAACTAACCTCCGCGGCCTTCAGTGGATTGGTTGCGGGAACGCTAGCGGGCTGTTCCTCGGATAAGAACGACAAGAATGCCGGCGGTGCGCAGGCCGGCGCCGCGATGGCTGTCGCCGCCGGAATTCACGCCTGCCGCGGCCTGAACGATTGCAAAGGTCAGGGGGCCGACAAGCAAAATGCCTGCGCCGGGCAAGGCGCCTGCGCCACGGTCAAGCATGAGTGCGCCACGGCGAACGATTGCAAACACCAAGGAGGCTGCGGCGAAGCGCCAGGATACAACGATTGCAAAACCAAAGGCGGCTGCGCCGTGCCGATGAGCGCCGGCATGTGGGAAAAAGCGCGGGCCCGTTTCGAGCAGCAGATGAAGGAAGAAGGCAAGCAGTTCGGCGCCGCGCCGGCAGCGAAGGCAGGTTGATTCAAAATCCGTTCCGTACGTTACGCTCTGAGGGGGCAGAGCGGTGAGTCCAACACCATCCATTTGTTGGTACCGGCTGGATTTGCGGCTGCATGATCATCATGCGCTGCGCGCCGCGGCCGCCGAGGGGGGGCCGGTGATTCCCCTCTTCATCTGGGCGCCGGAGGAAGAAGAGCCCTGGGCTCCAGGCGCCGCTAGCCGCTGGTGGCTGCATCAATCGTTGGCTGCGCTGCAAAGCCAACTCCAGCAGCGCGGCTCCAGAATGATTCTACGCCGCGGGCCGACTGCCGAGACGTTGGCGGCGATCGTTAAGGAAACCGGCGCGGCGAGCGTTTACTGGAACCGCTGCTACGAGCCGACCGTCCGCCAGCGAGATGCTCATGTGGAAGCGAAATTGAAAGCGCAGGGCGTGAAGGTGCAAACTTTTGCGACCGGTTTGCTCTTTGAGCCCGACGACGTGCGCACCGCGGCCGGCGGCGCTTTTCAAGTCTTCACTCCATTTTGGAAAGCGTGCCTTAACCGACCCGAGCCCAAAGAGCGGCTGCCTGCCCCTCCACGGCTGCCCGCGCCGCCAGCCTGGCCCGTGAGCCTCAAGCTCGCCGAGTTGCAACTGGAGCCGATGGTCGACTGGGCCTCCGGTCTGCGCGACGCTTGGACACCCGGGCTCGAGAGCGCGCAGAAAAGACTCAAACAATTCGCGCGGCAGGAGCTTGAAGCTTATTCGTCTCGGCGTGATCGGCCCGAACCGCCGGGCACTTCGCGGCTTTCACCCCATCTGCATTTCGGCGAGTTGGGGCCGCGTCGGGTGTGGCATGAAGTCCACGCGGCGGCCGGCGGCAAGCTCAAGGGGCCCATTCCGGCGGGCGCCGAACCGTTTTTGCGACAGCTTGGCTGGCGGGAGTTTGCTTATCATTTGCTGTACCATTTTCCGGAAACGCAGTCGGCGCCGCTGCGGCAATCATTTGCCGAGCTCCCTTGGCGCGACGATCCGCAAGCGCTGCGCGCCTGGCAGCGCGGCCAAACGGGCTATCCCCTGGTCGACGCCGGCATGCGACAACTTTGGTCCACCGGATGGATGCACAATCGCGTGCGGATGGTGGTGGGATCGTTTCTCGTGAAGGACTTGTTGATTTCGTGGATTGAAGGCGCGCGCTGGTTTTGGGATACGCTGGTCGACGCCGATTTGGCCAACAACACACTCGGCTGGCAGTGGGTCGCAGGCTGCGGCGCCGACGCCGCGCCATTTTTCCGCATCTTCAACCCGGTGCTGCAGGGAGAGAAATTCGACCCGCAGGGGCACTACGTGCGCCGTTGGGTGCCCGAACTGTCGAAGTTGCCCAGCGCGTGGATCCACAAGCCCTGGGAAGCGCCCGCCGACGAACTGAGCCCCGCGGGGGTGACGCTCGGTAAAACCTATCCGCGGCCGATTGTCGAACATGCAATGGCTCGCCAACGGGCGCTGGAAGCGCTTCAGAGAATTCGGGGGAACTCCGCTGCGGATTTGTAGCCCAAAACCGAAAGCGGACGACCAGCTCCCCAAAGCCTTTTGGTCGTCCGCTCGATGATTTTTTGGTTGTCGCTTTAGAAGCCGAACCGCAGCGCGAAATTCCGACCGAAGAACGAAACGCTGTTCGTCGGATACACGACCGGCGCCGGGTAAACCACCGGCGGGCCGTACACGACCGGCGGGGCATAGGCGACGACGCGTCGCGGATAGTAATAGCGCACCGGCGCGGGACCGCAGCCGTGATGCCAATGGGCTTCGGCCGTGCCGGCAAATCCGGTCAGCCCCGAAACTCCCAAAACGGCGGCTAGGATGAAACGCTTCATAACTGATCTCCTGTTGGACGCAGCCTCCTTGCCTCCCTGCTTGTCCGGCAACGTGTCGGATCTGCGAGGGTAAAATTGCAAGGAGCGTGCCAGAGTTCGGGGCGTTTTGCCCAAACCATTGCGGCCACGAGATTAACCGTCAATAATCCCGTGCACCGCGTTGTAGTTTTTGCCCCCTGCTGTAGTCGCTCTGACAACGAGCGGCGTACTTTTGATAGCGGGCATCGCCCCTCGAGCCCGCAGCGCAAGCAAGGGAAAATCGAGCAAGCATGAAATAAGCATGATCGACCAATCCCCGTCCGATTCTTCCCGAGCCCAGTTCACGATCCTGATCGTGCTCACCGTCGCGCTGGCGGCATGGGGCATCTATCTGGCCATCGGCGCCTACTACGGCGGCTTCGGCGGCGAAAACCTGGCCCACGATTTCCGCCGCTCGCTGGTCGTGCTGGGATGCATGGGCGGGTTTTTGGCGGTTTGGTGGACGTTGGTGCTGACGAGAAAACCGCGGAAAAAGCCGAGAGAATGATTGCACCTACTCATTGGCAAAAATCCCCTCTAGAATCCCCACCATGTCGCAAGCCCATCCCAAAAGTCCGCCGCGGCACAGCGAATCGGCCATGGTTGAATCGCGGGCGATCACGGGGCTGTCGATCGGCAAATACCTGATCAAGCGGCTGCAAGACTACGGCGTGCGGCACGTGTTCGGCATTCCTGGCGACTACGTGCTCACCTTCTACAAGATGCTCGACGACAGCCCGATCGAAGTGGTGGGCTGCACGCGCGAAGATTGCGCCGGTTTCGCGGCCGACGCCTACGCCCGCATCAACGGCATGGGAGCGGTGTGCGTAACATATTGCGTTGGCGGGCTGAGCTTGTGCAATTCGATCGCCGGGGCATATGCCGAGAAATCGCCGGTGATTGTGATCAGCGGAGCGCCGGGGCTGGGGGAGCGGATCAACAATCCGCTGTTGCATCACAAGGTGCGCGATTTTCACACGCAGGCCGACGTGTTTGAAAAGATCTGCGTCGCCGGCGCCGAGTTGGACGATCCGGTCGAAGCGTTCCGCGAAATCGATCGGGTGCTGGATGCCGCGGCCAGATTCAAGCGGCCCGGCTATCTCGAGTTGCCGCGCGACATGGTCGGCGTGATGCCGATCAAGCCCCATCAATTCCGGTTGGAGGAGCCCAAAAGCGATCCGGAAGCGCTAGCGGAAGCCGTCGAGGAAGCCATGCGCTGGATCGGCGCCTGCAAAAAGGCGGTGATCATCGCCGGCGTGGAAATCCACCGATTTGGCTTGCAAAACGACGTGCTCGCGCTGGCCGAGGGCTCCAACATCGCCATCGCCGCCACGATGCTGGGCAAAAGCGTCGTGAGCGAGGTCCATCCACTCTTCGTGGGACTGTACGAAGGCGCCCTGGGCCGCGAGGAAGTGACGAAGTTCATCGAGGAAAGCGACTGCGTCATTTTGCTGGGCACGTTCATGACCGACATCAATCTGGGAATTTACACCGCTAATCTCGACCCGGCCAAATGCATTTACGCCACGAGCGAACAGTTGCGCATCCGGCATCATCACTTCCACGGCGTGCAACTGGGCGATTTTATTCGAGCCCTGGCGGCCAAGCGCCCGCAGCCCCCCAAGCGCGATCTGCCGCAGCGCCCCAAAAGCGACGGCGAAAAAATTGTGATCCGACCCGACGCCCCGGTCACCATCCAGCGATTGACGGCGCGGCTGAACGAAATGCTCGATGACAAAACGGTGGTGATCGCCGACATTGGCGACTCGCTGTTTGCCGCCACAGAGCTTGTGGTCCGCGGTCAGACCGATTTCATTTCGCCGGCCTATTACACCTCGATGGGCTTTTCGGTGCCCGCGGCGCTGGGCGTGCACGTGGCCAACAAAGATCGCCGCGCCGTGGTGATCGTCGGCGACGGCGCCTTCCAGATGACCGGGCAGGAGCTTTCCACGCTGATCCAGCGGCGCTATCCGTCGATCATCATTGTGCTGGATAACGGCGGTTACGGCACCGAACGGTTCCTGCACCCCAATTGCAAATTCAACGACATCCCCACCTGGCAATATCACAAGTTGCCGCAGGTGTTCGGCGGCGGCACCGGCTACGAAATTCGCACCGAGGGCCAGCTCGACGAAGCCCTGAAAAAAGCCTGGGCCGACACCAGCGGGCCCAGCCTCTTGCACGTGCACGTCGGCCATGCCGACATCAGCACGGCCCTGTCGCGCCTGGCGGCGCGGCTCAGCAAGCGGGTTTAAGCCATCGGCCTAACCCTATACGCCCTCAGGCATTAGCATGCCTGATTCCTACGACCGTTAAAGGCTGAAGTCGGGCCCCAAAGCCGGACGATACGAGCTAGAGACCGGTTATAGTTGACTTTGGTACTCAACATTCGTATCATTCGACGATTCCCATCAAAACCCGTGGGAATCGTGGAAATTCCGCGATGACCTCGGCCTTAGCACTTCCTATGTCCGACCCCGCCCCATCGCCCGTCGCCGGTACGCCTGCGTCGGCGCAGGGGCTGAGCGGTCAGCCCCTTTCGGCTACGCCAGAACTGTTGGAGTTCTTGGCAGCGGAAAGTCAAAAGCTCGAGACGGCCAGCCCTTCGGAAATTGTGCAATGGGCGGTCGATCATTACTTCCCCAAGTTGACGATGGCCACGGCGTTCGGTCCCGAAGGCTGCGTGATCATTCACATGCTGGCGAAAATCGAGCCGCGCGTGCACGTGTTCAATTTGGAAACTGGTTACCAGTTCAAGGAAACCTTGGACCTGCGCGAAAAGATCCGCCAGCGCTACGGCATCGAGGTGGAATACAAAAGTTCGCCGCTGACGATTGCTGAGTACGAAGCCAAAAACGGCGGGCCAATTTACAAAACGAATCCGGATCAGTGCTGCTTTGACCGCAAGGTGAGCGTGCTGCGCGAAGCCGCTCAAGGCTGGCACGCCTGGATGAGCGGCATCCGCCGCGATCAGAGCCCCGATCGCGCCAAGGCGCCCATCGTCGGCTGGGATAAGAAATTCAACCTGGTGAAAATCAGCCCGCTGGCCAATTGGACCAAGAAAGATATTTGGAAACTGATTACCGACGAGGACGTTCCGTACAACCCGCTGCACGACCAGGGCTACCCCAGCATCGGCTGCTGGCCCTGCACGCGGGCGGTGCTGTTTGGCGAAGATGAACGCGCCGGCCGCTGGAGCGGGTTCCAGAAGACCGAGTGCGGGCTGCATACGACAGATTAACCGCGGAGACGCAGAGTCGCAGAGAAAGAAAGTATTTGACTTATGTCCTCTCCGCGTCTCGGCGGTTCAAAGTAGTTTAACCATGAAGTTATCGGCGAAAACCGAATACGCCTGCCTGGCCATGCTGGAGTTGGCCCGGTCGTACGATACCGGCGAGCCGGTGCGCATTCGGTCCATCGCGGAGGAGCACGACATTCCCTCGCGCTTCCTGGTGCAGATCCTGCTGCAGCTAAAAGGCGCCGGCCTGGTGAATAGCACTCGCGGCGCGGCGGGCGGATATCAATTGCTCAAGCCGCCGGAGGAGATCACGCTGGCCGAAGTGATGAGCGTGGTCGACGGCCAGGAAAAGCTCCCGAATCCCGCCACCGCCAAATCTCCCACGCGCCGCGCGCTGTTGGGCGCTTGGCGCGACGCCGCCGTCGCCCAGCAAGAGGTGCTTCGCGATCTGACGTTCGCCGAACTGGTGCACCGCTCCAGCGGCGAAGTCGAAGCGATGTACCACATTTAGCCCCGGCCTCCGGCCGGGGATTTCTTGCATCGCCATAAAGCCGGCGATAGTATCGCCCACGCCCTACTCCTGGTCGTCCGAGCCGCGCCGCTCACGTTGTCCGACTTGCGTGTAAACAACGTACCCCACAAACAGCCCCGCCGCGACGGTCATCCCCGCGGCAATGGGCCCGCCAAAACGTTCCGCCGCGGACGCAAAGGCGACGGACAGCGCCAGCACAAATGCCCAATAAATGATCCGCAGGATCCAAACTTGTTTCATATGCTGTTTCCAGGAAAAACCGCGGCAACATTTGCTACTACTATCGTAGTATCGGCAACGGTTTTATTGGAAAGCAGAACTTACTAAAACAGGCGGTTCACGCTTTGCCCGCCATCGCTTCGGCCAGGATCTTCGACGTGCTGGGGCGCATGATGCGGGGATCGACTTGCTCCCCCTTCAAGAGCGTATTGCGCACGTCTTTGCCGGAGATGAACACCGGCTTTTCGTCCTTGTGGTTGTCCATCAAGTCCACGCGGCCGGCCGAATCGTAGTAGGCCGCGAAGCCGACTTTCAGCGGTTTGATTTTCAAATCGCCTTTGAGCTTCCCGAAAATTTCTTGGGCGTCGAAATCGCCCCAGATCGGTTTGCCGTCGTGATACGGCGCGTCGGCGTGCTTCCGTCCGATCACAATGTCGGTGTAGCCGAAATTTTGCCGGTAGATGCCGTGCATCACCGCTTCCTTCGGGCCGCCGTAGAACATCTTGATATCCAAACCCAGCAAGATCACCCGATCGGGCACGCTTTCCTTGCGCGGGCCCCAAAGTGCGCCGTCACTATCCCCCTCGCCCAAGCCGCGCTGGTCGATCAGGGCTTCGTAGGTATGCATGCGCACGTCGGCGTGCACGTCGTCCCCCTTGGTTTCGCCGATCAGCGGATTCAGCACCGCGCCGGCGTTGTGACCTTCGCGTAACAGCGCTTCCAGACCATATACCAACGCATATTCGTGAGCCCGATGCAGCGGGTTGCGGGTTTGGAATGCCACCACGCGGTTCCATCCTTTGCCGGCCAGCAGCTTGCGCACTTCGCGCGGCGAAAGCACATACTTGCCGAACTTGGAGTTTTTGGGCTGCGGCAGCACGCGGATTTTGCCCCCCAGCAGATGCGTTTTGTCCGCATCCCCTTTGAGCACCATGTCGGCTCCGGGATGATCGGTGCGCTCGGTCAAGTAAACCGATTTCAAGTAGCGCGGCTTGTCCCACTCGAAAATGTCGGTGATGTCCAGCGTGGCCACGATGTCACCTGCCGAATTCGTGAGCGCGACCTTCTGCCCCTTCTTCAACTGGCCCGCCAATTCTTTCGTGACCGGCAGCGAAAGCGGGATCGTCCACGCATAAAGCTTGCCGTTGTGTTCAATGACCGATTCGTCCAGCACACGGTTATAAGTGGCCGAATCCATGGGCCCGGTCGTCGGGCTCAATACGCCGTCTCCCCAGCGGTACACCGTCGATAGATCGGCATCGGCGACTGGAACCTTGGTGAGCTTGGCGGCTTCGGCCTTGAACGATGCGATCTCGTCGCTGGGCACGGTGAGGTTCAATGGTTCGGAGAGTCCGCCATGGGGAGGAATCAGGTCGGGCATGGTTGTGTCCTATGCAGCTCGAAGGTGGAGGTCATGTCATTGTTTGGAAGCCGGACAGTATAGGGCACTTTTGCCGGACCCTTCAACGGTCGTTTTGCCCGAGGAAACGCCGGCTTTTTGACTGGCGTCGCAGCCGTCGTAGGTTTGATTATGGCGAAATTCGTTCTCGCAGCATCGATCGTCAGCGCATCAGTCGCAATGGCACTAGCCGACGACGCGCCGCCGCGCAAGCCGGGCGCGTACGGTACCCCGGCACTGGAGCAACCACTGCCGGTCGATCCTTACGCCGGCAATCGCGGCTTGACGGTCACGCAGCTGGCGAATCCGCCCGCGCTGTTCGATCGCAATCCGCGCTTGCCCTCATCGGTGCCGCAGCCGGTGCTTCCGACCGCGCTGAACAGCATGCCTGCAGTGCCGCCGTTTGTATCGCCGGCATTTGAACCGCGCACTACGCCGAAGCTGGGCGTCATCCGCGCGCAGTCGCAACGCTAGCAGCGGGCCGAAAGATGAGGGGCGAGAGACGAGGTGCGAGCGAAAACAACCCGCCCCGCGCCGCTGTCAGCGTCACACCGCATTTTGCCGCGCTTCCCCCGTCGAAATGCTCTTTGCTGGTCACCCGATTTTTGGTAACTAGCCGGTCCCGGAAACCGTGTCGGTAGGGTCGCACTCCGTAGCGTCGGGAGTCGCGAGGGGCCTCTGCCGCCATTTCATAGCAAGGATGCTGGCCATGAAAAGCTGGGCGATTCGATTTCTATTGTTAGCCGGCGTCGGCGGAGGCGGCTGGCTCACTGTGGCAGTGGCCCAAAAACAGTGGGGCCTGTATGAGGCGCCTGCGCCGGATTTCTCGAAAGCGCCGGTCAACGCCGACGCATTTACCGTCGCGCCGGCGGCCGCAATGCCAACCGCGACCAACCCGAGCGCCGTGGTGCAAGCCAGCGCCACTTCAGCGCCAGTATCAGAACAGAAAGCCGCGCCGGTCGATCCCTTTCAGGGATTAGATCGATCCGATCCGCGCGCCGCCGCAGCCGAACCGGCGCAACTCGATGCCGATCCGGCCTCAGCGCCGGTCAGCCGCGCCGCGTCGCCGGCGAGCCACAATAGTTCGCACGACGATATTCCGCCGGCAGGCGAAGCCGGAATCGCCGAAGCTCCTGCCGCAACATCGCATCGCGAGGCTGAGGCGCCGGCCGAGCCGCGCGCCGGCCGCGCGGTCGGAGACCGTTATCGAAACAGCTTCCCGCAGGAATCCACCGAAAGCGCCGGAAGCAATTCGGGAATCGAACCGGCCGCCGGCATCGCCGCCGCCACGGGCGGACTGGAAGCGGTGAACAGCGCAGACCGTTCCGGCAATAATCATTCGCAGGCGCCGATGTCGCGAAGCGATTCCGGCATGGAAAGCGCCGGCATGGGGAGCCGATATCAAAATCCGCCGGCCAGCGGCGCCACTGCCGCGGCGCCGAACGCATTGTCCGCTGGTTCCTCTGACGAGAATCTACTGCGTCCCGCGCCGACCGGCGTGCAGACTGCGGCGCAGAACGAGGCCCCCACCGCCATCCTGGCCCGCAGCACTCCGTCGAGCCTTTCGACCGCGGCGGATACCGCCGCATCGAGCGTGAACGTCGAAGGCATGGGCCGCCCCGGCGACAAGAAGCTGGAAGGCACGCAAGCCCCCAGCGTGACGCTGGAAAAAATCGCCCCGCCTGAAATTCAGGTCGGTAAGGCGGCGAAGTTCCAAGTCGTGGTCCGAAACGTCGGTCCGGTCGAAGCCGCCGACGTGGAAGTGATCGACGCCGTGCCGCAAGGCACGCAACTGCTGGGCACCACGCCCAAGGCCAACGTCGGGCCGCGCGGCGAAATCGTCTGGAAACTGGGCAACATGAAGTCGGGGGATGAATCGAAACTCGAAGTCGAAGTGATGCCGGTCACCGAAGGCGAAATCGGCAGCGTGGCCGTGGTGCAGTTCCGCTCGACCGCTTCGGTGCGCACCGTCGCCACCAAGCCGGAACTCGTGCTGGAATTGACCTCTCCGCCGCAAGTGATGATCGGCGGCGACGCGAAGATCGGCATCAAGCTTTCGAATCCCGGCACCGGCGCCGCCGAAAAAGTGGTGCTTTCCGAAAAGGTGCCCGCAGGGCTGCAACATCCCGCCGGCAGCGAGTTGGAATTCGAAGTGGGCGAGTTGAAGCCGGGCGAAAGCCGCCAATTGGATCTGACGCTGCACGCCGTCCAGGCCGGAAAATTCGCCAACAAGCTGGTGGTGGAAGGCGATGCCAACCTGCACACCGAGCAAACCGCCAACATCGAAGTCATCGCGCCGGCGATTAGCGTGGCGCTCAACGGTCCGGGGCTGCGCTATCTCGATCGCCAGGCGAAATACACCGTGTCGGTCAGCAATCCCGGCACGGCGCCGGCGAAGGAAGTTGATCTGGTCACGCAGTTGCCCAAGGGCATGCAGTTCGTCGATGCGTCCGATTCCGGCCATTACGATTCAAACTCGCACACCGTCGTTTGGAGCCTGGCGGAATTGCCGGCCGGGCAATCGGGCAGCGTCACGCTGACCGCCTTGGCCAAGGAGCCGGGCGAGCAGAAGTTCCGCACTGAAGGACGCGCCAGCGGCGGCCTGAGCGACGTGAACGAACAAGTGACCGTGGTCGAAGGCGTGGCGGCAGTGTTGTTCACCGTGGCCGACGTGGAAGACCCCGTCGAAGTCGGCGGCAGCGCCACCTACGAAATCCACGTGGTCAATCAAGGCTCCAAGGCGGCCAATCACGTGCAGGTCGGGGCGCTATTGCCGCCGGAAATGAAGCCGACCGGCGCCGAAGGTCCGGCCAAGTTCGCCATGGATGGACAGCGCGTGCTGTTCGAGCCGCTGGCGCGCCTGGCCCCCAAGGCCGACGTCACTTACAAGGTGACCGCGCAGTGCCAGTCGCCCGGCGATCTGCGCATCAAAGTCCAAGTGCAAACCGACGAAATGGCGCAGCCCGTGACGAAGGAAGAAAGCACGCGGGTCTATAAAGACTAATAGACCGCCTGAGATATTCTGCCTTCTGCCGTCTGCTTTCTGCCTTTAATTCACAATCGCCGCGGCGTTGAACGAATAGAACGTGCTAAATGGCAGCACGCTGTACAGGCCGCGCGTGAAATACAGGTTGATCAAGTCGTCGGCGATCAAAACCGGCGTCTTCGGCACCATCACGACGTCGCCGTCATCCAGCCAAATCTCTCCCGGCGGGCATGGCTGACGATTCATCAGCATCGTGGGCTGCATGTTCACCACGGTGGCCATCAATCGCCAATCGTCGCCGCGGCGGAAGATGGCGATCTGCCGCAAATTGGCCCCCACCTTCCAACTGCCGGCCATGCTGATGGCCTGCATCAATGTGGTCGGCCCTTCCAATGTAAACCGATTGGGCGTGTTCACTTCGCCGAATACGAACACGTAGCGCAGCGCGCGATTTGTGAGAATCGGCGTGACTTCGATCCCCTCGATGCCCAACTCGTGCTGATAGCGGTAGGTGATTTCTTCCTTCAATTCGTCGAGCGTGAGACCCTGGGCGGGAATGTTGTTCAAGCCCGGCAGGTCGATCGTGCCCGCCGGCGTGATGCGCACTTCTTTCCCCTGACCGCCGCGGCCGGCGCGGTTATCGACCGTGGCCCGCAAGTCGTCTAATTGCGTGTTCACCTTCAGCGGCGTGACGGTAATCGATGGCAGTTTGTAGTATTTTTTGTACGCTTCCTCGATTTTGTCGCAAAGCTCGGGCACGGTCAGACCCGCAGCGCGCATTTCGCCCAAGAGCCGCAACGTGATCGTGCCGTCGGGCTGAATCACCAGGTTTCGATTCAGATTCTGGTCGGTGAACGATTCGACCTGCACCTCGTCGCCGCAGTTCAAGCGGTAAGGGTTCGGCTGAATATCGCGCGTCAGCCGGTAGGCGCACTCGACAATGTCGTCCACCCGCAATCGATACTCCGGCACATGCGCCAGCCGCCAATGGCCGACGTATTCCCCCTGAGCGTAGGCCTGCCAATTGATCGGTCCCATGGCGCGCCAATGCTTGTCGCGGCAATTGCAAACTCCGCACGGCCCGTTGGCAAAACAATCGACCCCCTGAATATCGCACGGGGCAGCCGGGCCCAGCGCCTGGCAGGGCTGCACGGCGGCATCGCGCTGCGGAAGCCGCGTGATTTGGGAGATCGCATGGGCATTGCCGCGCTGCGAGACGTGATGGGCCGCCGATTTGTGGCGCGCCAGAAACACAGCCGTCGCCAACAGCGCCGGCACCAGCACGGCGATCAGCGCCCAGCGAGGCCAACTCGGCCGGGGCGAGAAATGATTCGCGTTTCCAGTTTGCATGTCGTTCATCACTTCAGTCCCCACCAATTGCTTGGTTTTTTATCAGGAAGCGCGGCGGTTTGCGGCTCGGCGGGAGGCGCCGGCTGCGAGATTGCCGAGGGCGCTTGCCGCATCGCCGCCACGGGATGCGTGTCCCCGATCATGGAATTGGTGCGCGAGAACGATTCCGGATCGAGCCAATCGATCGGGTACCGCATTCCCGCGCTGGCGAAGCCGTCGTGTTGAAGCTGCGCGACGGCCGTTTCGGCCTGCTTCCGCGCCTGCTGCGCACGCTGGGTATTTCCCAGGCGCTCGTAGACGGTCGCCAGATTGCGCCACGAGGTGGGAGCGTTGGAAACTGCCACGGCCTGCTCCAGCACCTTGCAGGCATCGTCCAAGCGACCGAATCGCGCCAGAAGCACCCCGAGTTCGTTGGCTGCCAGAAAGTTTCGCGGTTCCACGACCAGCGCAGCCTGGAAAAACACCACGGCCTTGCATTCGGCGATTTTTTCCTGCGGACCGTGCATTGCCGAAGGCGCAGAACAAACCTTTCCCAATCCATGCAAAGCCAGCGAGGCGACGGCCTGATCTGCGGCGGCCGCGGCCAATTGCTCTTGGGCGTATGTCAGATACAGCCGCTGGGCTTCGGTGACAGTCACATTCTCCAGCGCCCGCCCTTTCAACACCGGCGTGCGATGCGCATCGACAAGCAATTTCAAATTCAGGTCGGCTTCGATGTTCGTGCCGCGGGGCACAAAGTCGTCCACCTCTTCCAGCGCCCGTAGTCCGGCCGCCAACGCCCGAGTATGTGCGCTCGTGCCGCGCTGGGCATCCATGGCTTGCGCCAGTGACCGGAGCGCTTCGATGAAGCGCGCCCGCGCGGTATACAGCGCACCGCGTTCGGCCAGATCGAATCCATGCCGGGCGGTTTCTTCGGCCCGCCTGGCAATGGCGGCCATTTCCGGCGTCGGCCGGCTCGGGCCCCAGGGCAATGGCTCACCAGCGTCGGCGGATTCGTCGGAAGTGACCGGCGTCGGCTCGGTTTTGGTTTGCGGCCTGGCAGGCGGTATGGGATCTGCTTTGACGATCTCCGCTGCGGCCGGCTTCGGGGCGGGCGCTTGTTTCGGCGCCGGCGCAGCGGCCGTTTCCTTCGGCTGCTCGATCGGCGCTTCCGGTTGTTTCGGAGTTGAAGTAGCGACTTGCCGCTCGGTAGAAGCGGCAACTTCCGCGGGAGTTTGGGAAGCTTCTTGCTGACCAGCCTCGTCTTTCTCGCTAATCGAGAATTCCGTCGTCGTATCGTCAGCCTGCTGCTTGTCAGACTTGGCGGGCGCGGCCTTGTCGGCGGACGTCGTGGGCTCCGGCGGAATCGGCATCCCCGGCCGGTCGTCCTGAATGTTAAACGTCCGCGGATTCACCGATGAGGGCTGCTGTAGATCGCTCGCCGGCTTTTCCGCCACGTATGGCACCGGCGCGGTTTCTGCAATCTCGGCGGTTTGCTCGGGCAGCGGCGCGGGTTCCGTTGCCGGCAGACGTCGCTCGAGGTGCTCTTCGGCGATCGCAGCCGACGGCGCAGGCGCAGGCGTTCGGCCGTGGCAGCCGGCTAATACCGCCAGCGCCAACCACAGCCAGGCAAAGCGGCGCACGTGCGCGGCGCGTTCGGAACGGTCCATCGTTCCTCCGTTTGATTCGTCCGTGATGCGCGGAGCCTGTCTAGAGATGCAGACAGACCGCGCCCTAATAGACGGATCGTCAGCTACAGCCGATCGTGTGCAGCAAACCGGCGAAACCGCGCCAGGCGAACCTTCAGGGGGCCCGAATAGCCGACACAGCCGTCGCTAGCCGAACACGTTTGGCCTTTTTGTCGGCTTTACACGACCAGCCGGCATAGCCGCTACAACCGGCACCGCCCAGCCGCGGCCTTACGGTTTGACGGCCGCGGCGGCCAATTTCCCCGCGGCATTGAGCCCCGCGGCTGCCCAGGCCTGCCCGATGCGCTCGCCGGCGGTGCGGACAATCTGTTCGCGCTTCATGCCTTTGGCCTGTTGCGGCGAGACCGCCGGCGTGATCGGGCCGTCGTAGCCCAATTCACCCAGTGCCACCAGCGTTGCCGCCAGATCGATCGTGCCCGTTTCGCCGGGGAGCAGGCGATCGGTAGGAACGCATTCCGCGGGCGACTTATTCGCCGGCGCATCGGAGAGGATCACAGTCACAATCTTTTCGCGGCCCAGCTTTCGCACCTCGTCGCAAGTGCCGCCGCCGGCATGAAGTTCAAACAGATCCACCACCACGCCGACGTTGGCGCTGCGGACCATGCCCACCAGCGTGGCCAAGGCGTCGAAGGTGTGAATGAATTGATAGGCGGCGCCTTTTCGCAATTCGAGATCGGAGCGGAACTCCACCCCCAAGGCGATGTTGTGTGGGGCCAACTGTTCGCCGATTTCGGCCAGCCGCCGGCGATGGAATTCAAAATTCTCGTGGTACGGCCGCAGATCGTTCGCCGGGGCCACGGTGGTGATTGCCCGCTTCACGCCCATCTCCGCCGCCAGCGCGAGCAAATCTTGCACGGAATTGAGGCTGTTTTTGTAGACCTCATCGTCGTCGTCCCACACAAGCGGCAAGCGGAAGGCGCCGTATTTCAGCCGGGCGCTATCCAACAGCCGCCGAGCGTGGGCCAGTCCGTGCGCCTTCACCGCCTGCTGGAGTTCGACCAGGTCGAGATCGATCCCCTGAAACTTGTACGACAGGCAAAGCTCGATGATTTCGCTCTGCCGGCCGGTAATGCCCAGCGCCTGGGGACTCAAATTGCGAAACATTCCGCGCCTCAAAGATTCACTTGCCGCAGGAACCCCAGATGGAAAAGCCCGTCGCTTCCGCGGCCAGAAAGCGCAGTATGCCACATTGCCGGCTCGAGTTAAAGAGGCGGCCCCGCCGACTTCGCCAACCGGCGATTGTGGTATCCTTTCCTCGCTAGCTATACTTTGCCCGCACTCACTCCGCCTTCCGCCTTCCTACTTCCGTCATTCCCCCATGTCCTTTCCCCATCTACTGCAAATTCTGGTGCTGGCAATCGTGCAGGGTCTGGCCGAATTGCTGCCGGTGTCCAGCTCGGCTCACGTGACCATCGCCGCGCGGCTGATGGGCTACGACATGAGCCGCGTGTTCGAATGGACCTTTTTGTTGGTGATGCTGCACACGGGCACCATGTTTTCCGTGCTGGTGTACTTCTGGTGCCGCTGGATGAAACTGCTGAATCAAATTCCGGCGATGATCGTGGCCACGATCGCCACCGGCGTGGTTGGCTATCCGCTGTATAAGTTGATCAAGCACCTGTTGAATCGTGGAAACGAAAGCGGCCAGACGCAGGAAATCGAACATCTGTTCCAGAACCTGCCGCTGATGGCCTGTGCCTTGGCGGCCGTCGGCGTGCTGATCATCGTTGCCGGCCGCAAAGACGAAAAATCTCCCGGCACAATCGGCGAAGTGAGCCTCGGCCACGGCGGCTTGATCGGCGCCATCCAGGGCCTGGCGCTGCCGTTCCGCGGATTCTCGCGATCCGGCTCGACCATTTCGACGGGGCTTTTGCTGGGCATCGTCCGAGCCCGGGCCGAAGAGTTCAGCTTCGCGCTGGCCGTGATTATCACGCCGGTTGTGATTGCCCGTGAAGTGTGGATGCTGATCAAAGAACATGCCGCGGCGGCCGCTGCGTCGGCCGGCCCCGCGCTGGAAGCGACGCCCACCATCGGCCAGCTTCTGTTGCCGGGCCTGCTGGGAATGGTGTTCAGCTTCGGGGCCGGAATGGTCGCGCTCTGGTGGCTGTCCGACTGGCTGGAGCACGGCCGCTGGAAATTCTTTGGTTACTACTGCCTGCTGGCCGCGGCTGCGGTGCTGGCCATTCATTTCACCTCGGCAGGGTAGGTTTCGCGCAAAGACGCAAAGGCGCGAAGAGGAACGGGTCTCGCGCAGAGGCGCGGAGAAGCGGGAACCGCAGATGGACGCAGATCGACGCAGATGCAGGAGGTCGGAAGGGGAAGACGGAAAGGAATGAGCGGGTGAAGACGTGAGATGTCAGGAGTCTAGGGTCGGGAATCAGGAGTCGGGGGCGCGCGGAAAGGCACCGGCGGCGATGGCCGTGAAAAACGCAAAAAGGCGCGAAAAAATTTGGCGCTCGTCCGCCGTGGCGGGTCGGGCCATTCGACTGGTTGGCGCTTGCTTTGGGCAGGCCCCTTTCTGAACCTGCTTACGGCTTGTGCTTTGAGTCGAAGCAAAAAATGCGACGGTTGCGAGCCGTCGCCGACAAGCGTCGGCCGGGATCGGGGTCCACGACTTTCTCGCTTGCCTGCCCGAGCCGGCCACATGAGCAGCGCGTCTGGTGAGAGACGCGGCTACGTGGCGGACGAGCACCTGGGTTAGTGCCTGATGGTGACCGCCCCGAGTTGTTGTTCCGCGCACGCTAACCCCGTGGCACGGCAAAGCACTGAAGTTTTCAGTGTACCGGAGGCTCATTCCTCGGCCCGCTTTGGGACAAGGACTTTACCCTCCGGCCTCAGGCGGCGAAAGGTTTCCCGATGTCGGCACGCCAGAGGCGGACGTCCTGGTCCGGCATACTACTTTGGCTGAGCTCAATTGGCCGAATCGTCTGAGTGTTGTTTAGCACGAAAGTGGCTCAGTTGGCAAGGAAGTTTTTGGGCCACGACTTTGCAGAAGCGCGTCGCAAGCGAACGCGGCTAAAACGTGAGGGAGTAATTTCTAAATGGCAAATTTGGGGCTTGACGTACGCGCAGATTAACCACAATGACACCACGCAGGCTGGAACTGCAGAATGAGGGGGATGGATGCAGATGACGGAAAGAGCTTTGTATAAAGCCGAATGCGGTATGCTCGATGCTCAGCGTTTAACTCCAAAACGCCCGACGGTCATAAAAATCGCGACTCCGAAACCAAGCAGAACGATTGTGGACGGTTCGGGTACTGGAACCAAGATCACAGCGTGACCGTTTGCGTCGGCGGCAATCCAGCCGTTGGCATTGATGTCTTCAGCGTAAGAAACCGTCCATCCTAAACTTTGAGAATCCAGATAGTTATTCAGGTCATACATGGTTCCGGCGGAATAAATGAATCCATGCTCAATAGCATTTCCGATAAGGTATGACCCACCAACAACGTTACCCGAGGCGTCGATGCTTTCGCCAAAGCTGCTTCCACCAAGACTTCCCAAATCGTGCATCGTACCGCCGCTAAACAAAAAGGCGCAGTGCCGTTGAATTGTTAATGAACGATGTACCAACAGCTTGAGCCGAATCGTTTACATCGTGCGCAGCAGAGTTATTGTCTCCGCCGAGATTTCCTAAATTCGTCTTTGTGCCATCGGAAAACAACACAGCGAAAGCGTTGCCGCCACCTGTTTCTGCATCTCCGGCGACAATTCCCGAGGGGCTAACACCGAGGGCGATGCTGTTACCGCTATTTGTCGGACTAAGTGTTCCAAGATCTGTTAAAGTGCCAGATTGGTATTGGAAAGCGCGATTTCGAAGGCCATTGTTGTATTGGCCGACAATTTTTCCCGAAGCATCAATGCCATATGCATGGCTGTCGCGTGTTCCGGAGATGTTCAGGTCGGTCATGGTACCGGCACTGTAAACAAAGGCATGGGATGGCGCGTTGGTACCCGTAAGGCGCGATTGTCCAACAATTATCCCGGAGTCGTTTATGTCTTCGGCGACACTGGTTGAACCACCGAGCGTTCCGAGATCGATCATTGTGCCCCCTGAGTAGAGGAATGCGTGTTGAGCGCCGCCTGACGTGAACGAATAGCCCACAACTTGCCCAGACGCGTTAATGGCGCGAACAGTACTTCCCCCACCACCTAACGTGCCTAGGTCGACCACGTGGTACTGTGGAGGTGCGGCGCTGGCGCACGAAGCTAGAAAATAGCCGCAGGCAACCGTGAGAAGGAACAGAGCTAAATAACGACTCATTAGCAGCTCATCGCTCGTAAGAAATTCCTGGCCGAGGACTAACAATTGGTTTTGGTTTGATTGAAAACCTCGCAGATTGTAACTGTATTCTGCGACAACAGCCAGCAATTTGCTCATTCAAGCAAAAATGAATGGACATCGTCTTCCGTCTTTTGTTGTCTTGGAAATTCCTGTGCCGGTGAGCGCGGAGATTCAGGCGATTCGGGAGCGGTTGGGAACGCCGGTCGGGCGGTTGCCGGTGGAAATTACGGTGGCGGGGTCGGCGATTAGCAGTTAGCGCTCAGCATTCAGCAGTGAGCATTCAGTAGCCCCCATTCCCTGCTCGACAGACGGACCTATAATTGACAACAGCGTTTATTGTCCCAAGCAGTGTTTATTGATCCGAGTACGGATGGACGATCTGGGGGCGAACTGGGTTCGACCGGATAGGTTGAGGTGAATGGCGGCGTGCCGTGGAATGGTCATCAGGCCACGTAAAAAGTTGACCACATTTTAGTTGCCAACAGCAACTTTGCTTTGGCCGCCTAGTAATAGGCGTCCCCGACTGCGGGTTTTTGTCGGAGAGACCCAAAAGTCGGTTGCCAATTCCGAATCGTCGAAGGTCACCGCCGAGTAGCCCCTCGATTAAAAACAGTTCTTGGCTGGCTCGCGAAGGACCCTGCCCACTGGGGCCCAGCGAGCGACAGCGTAAATGAATGGGCTACGCACGTAGAAGCTGTCACTGAAATATCGCGGGACGCGGGTTCGATTCCCGCCGCCTCCATTTGCAGACAGGGAGATTTGAGACAAGGAGAAGAGGAGAGGATCAGAAGAGCAGAAGATCAGAGGAGCAGAAGGGGAGACGTTTTATATCTTCGCGCCTTTTTGTGTTTTTCGCGGCCGCGCGCCTGCATCCTGCGCCCTGGTTCACTTTAGATACTTCTCATAGATCTTCTGATATTCGCCGCTGGCGCGCAAGCGTCGCAGGCCGGCGTTGAAGGCGTCGCGCACCTGCTGGCTTTTGAAGCTGATGCGGAATTTCGTCTTGGGGGGAAAGATTTCGTGATAATCTAGCGCGGCCGACGTATCGACTTTGCCCGACAGTTCCTTCGTGAACCACTTGAACACCGCCTCGTCGATCACAATCACCTCGGCCTGGCCCTGCCAGAACATTTCGACCTGCTGCTTCTGGTCGGCGATTTCTTGGTACTTTTCGCGGTAGGCGGCTTGGACCGTGGGAGCGAACAGTGCCGCAAACTCCGGCCCCAGATCTTCGTATGCGTTTTGCCAGGCCACGATCGATTTGCCTTTGAGATCGGCGATGCTGGCGAGCTTCAGCCCGGAGCTGCGCTTGGTGATGGCGGCGTTGTGGAAGGTGATGTAGTTGTCGGAGTAGAACGTGCCATCGTCGGCTTCGATCACCGTCGCGGCGGCGTCCACCCCGTCGGTCGCGACGGCACGGGGCAATTGGCCGTAGGGCATTTGCTTCACGCTGAAGGTGTAGCCTTGCGGCAAAAGCGCGCCGCGAACAATGTCGATTTCGATGCCCGATCGAGCGTGGTCCATCACGTACGGCGGCGTATCGAGCGTGAAAGCGATGACCAGTTCCTCGGCGCGGGCCAAGGGCGCCAGAACCGTCATCAGCGATATCGAGATCAGACAACCGGCGATGCGCGACATCATCGCGACCTCCGCAAAAGTGAGAGTCCGTTGTTCAGCCGTTATTTCCCCGGTTCAAACGGCAGCGCCGACTTGTGGGCGATCAGGCGCAGCTTGCCGTCGGGGCATTTGCGGAAGACGAAGGTTTTGTCGACCATCACTTCGTCGCCGTTGGCGTCGGTGAGGTAGACGTTGCCCATCGTGACGGCGACGTCGCCGTGGATTTGGACGCCGTTTTCCGCGGCGTTATTGTCGTATCGCACTTTGGTCCAGGGCTTCAGCGCGAACCCTTTGTCTTCGGGAAAATCGGAATTGCCGCCGATGAAGTACGACAGCGCGCCGGCTTTGGTGGGACGGAACGTGTTCTTGCCGTGCGCAAGGGTGGGCTTGAAGAACACCTTGCCATTATCGTAGTCGTACAAATCGGTGATGGCCTGGTTGGCGACGGCCTTGTAGTCGCCGCCGTCGGCGTACGTTTTGCCGATCTGCACCAGCGCGTCGCACCAGGCTTGCTGGGCGGCGTTCACTTCCTGTTCGGTGATGTTGGCGAGGCTGTCCTCAACGTTTCGTGTTTTGACGTCGCCGCTTTTGGCGAAGGCGATGGCCAGCGACAGCGAGGCAATCGCGATGACGATTAAACAGGCAAGGGCAGACCGGACGACAACGAGCGATTTCAACATGGACGAATTCCTCAGTTAGAGCTTGGTTTCATGCGCACTTCGTGGGCAATAGCGCGGCCGCACCCAAAAGGCTAGCATAAATCTCGTACAATTTTGGACGGAAATTGTCGGCACTTCGTTGAGAAACGCCTTGTATGGTTGATCGATTTCCGCAGCGAATATCTGGAACGGCCGCAGGCGGGCCGGTAGAAATGGTTCATGAGCGAGACGGGTGAAATTGTCGGCGCGCAAAATGTGCGCGAGCTGGTGGACTCGATTTACCGCAGCCAGTCGCGGCGAGTGTTTGCTACGCTGGTGCGGCTGCTGGGGGATTTTGAATTGGCCGAGGACGCGCTGGCCGATGCGTTTGCCTCGGCGCTGCAGCAGTGGCCGCGCGAAGGGGTGCCGGACAATCCGCGGGCGTGGCTGGTTTCGGCGGGGCGATTCAAGGCGATCGACACGGTGCGGCGGCGGGCGCGGTTCGATGCCTCGCTGGGGCAGTTGGCCAATCGGTTAGATACCGAGGCGCACGATCCGGCGCAGAAGGTCGGCGCCATCGAGGACGATCGGTTGCGGCTGATCTTCACCTGCTGCCATCCGGCGCTGGCCGAGGAGGCGCGCGTGGCGCTCACGCTGCGCGAAGTGTGTGGGCTGACGACGGAAGAGATTGCCCGGGCGTTTCTCACGACGCCCTCGACGATTGCCCAGCGAATCGTGCGCGCCAAGGCGAAGATTCGCGACGCGAAGATTCCGTACGAGGTGCCGACGCGGGAAGATTTGCCCGAGCGACTGGATACGGTGCTGAGCGTGATTTATCTGGTATTCAACGAAGGGTATTCGGCTTCGTCGGGCACGTCGGTCACGCGGGGCGATCTTACGGGGGAAGCGATTCGGTTGGGGCGATTGATGGCGGAGCTTTCGCCCGAGCCGGAAGTGATCGGGCTGTTGGCGCTGATGCTATTGCACGAATCGCGCAGCAGGGCGCGGATGTCGGCCAACGGGCAGTTGATTTTGCTGGACGATCAGGATCGATCGCTGTGGAATCGCCAGCAAATTGCCGAAGGGGTGTCGCTAGTCAATCGGGCGATGCAACCGGGACCTGTCGGAGCGTATGCCGTTCAGGCCGCCATCGCGGCAGTGCATGCCGTGGCGGCAAGCCCCGGCGCGACCGATTGGGGTCAGATTGTCGCGCTTTATGATTTGCTGCTGCAGGCCCAAACGTCACCGGTGATCGAGCTGAATCGGGCGGTTGCGGTGGCAATGCGAGACGGTCCGGCCGCTGGACTTGCGCTGATCGACGGCATCCTGGCCCGTGGAGTTTTGAACGACTATTATTTGGCGCACGCGGCGCGGGCCGACTTGTGCCGCCGGTTGAGGAGGGTCGACGAAGCCCGGGCCTCTTATCGACGCGCTTTGGAACTAGCGCAACAACAGCCTGAGCGGGAGTTTATGGAAAGGCGGCTAGCGGAATTGGAATAATTTTTCGCCGGCCGTCGATTTGCCGCGGCCTCGAGCGACTACTTAGTGGAAGCAGCAAACCGAACACAAAATACGAGGAGAATCAGCGATGCGATTCATGGTGATTGTGAAAGCCAATAAAGATACTGAAGCGGGCAAACTGCCCAGCGCGAAGCTTTTGGAGTCGATGGGAAAGTTCAACGAAGAACTGGTCAAGGCTGGCGTGCTATTGGCGGCCGAGGGACTGCGGGCCAGTTCGAAAGGGGCCCGCGTCAAGTTCTCCGCAGACAACAAGACGCGCACCGTGACGGACGGACCGTTTGCCGAAACGAAGGAGCTGATCGCAGGATTCTGGCTGTGGAAGTGCAAGTCGCTGGCCGAGGCGATCGAGTGGGTGAAACGGATCCCGTGCTTAATGGATGACGGACAGGAGGGGGAAGTCGAGATTCGCCAGGTGTTCGAGGCAGAAGATTTCGGCGCCGAATTCACGCCAGAACTGCGCGAGCAGGAAGAAAAGCTGCGGGCTCAAACGGCCGGCCGGTAAGCGAAGGCGGAGGGGGGAACGGGGAAGGGGGAATAACGGAGCATTTGGAGTGATTCGATATGCAAAAAATTACGCCGTTCTTGTGGTTCAACGGGCGGGCGAAGGAAGCGGTCGATTTTTACGTCTCCGTGTTCAAGAACTCGAAGACGGTGAGCATCACGCCGCTGCCGCCCAATCCGTCCGGGGATGGAAACATCGTTGCCACGTTCGAGATCGAAGGGCAAGAGTTTGTGGCGCTCGACGGCGGACCGATGTATCAGTTCACGCCAGCGATTTCTTTTGTGGTGAACTGCGAAACGCAGGTGGAAGTGGATCACTATTGGGGCAAGCTTTCCGACGGCGGACAGCAGTTGCAGTGCGGGTGGGTGACCGACAAATTCGGCGTGTCGTGGCAGATTGTGCCCACCGTGTTGACACAGTTGATGAAGGATAAAGACCCGGTGAAGAAGAAACGAGTGTTCGACGCCATGCTGCAGATGGTGAAGCTGGATATTCGCAAGCTGCAAGATGCGGCGGGGAAATAGGATTCCGACATGAGACATGAGATTTGAGACAAGGAGAATAAGCATGAAATACATGTTGCTGATTTACGCCGGCGAAAAAGTGTTGAGCGATGAAGAGCGGCAGCATTGCTACGAAGAATCGACGGAGCTGTGCCACGAGCTGAATTCGCGCCATCAATTTCTGGGGGCCAACCCGCTGCAGCCGGTCTCCACGGCAACCACGGTCAGGATCCGCGAAGGTAAGCGGCTGCTGACCGATGGGCCATTTGCCGAAACCCGCGAGCAGCTTGGCGGCTATTTTCTCGTCGATGTGAAAGATTTGAACGAGGCGATCAGCATTGCCTCGCGGATTCCGGCGGCGCGGTGGGGCACGGTCGAGGTGCGGCCGGTCGTGGAGCTTGACAACTTGCCGACGCAGGGGCCAGCAGCCACTGCGGCTGCACGATAACAACGGGGATGTACTTCTAACTTCCATCTGAGGAATTTTTCTATGATCGTCCAAGCCTATTTGACGTTCGATGGCCGGTGCGAAGAGGCGTTGGAGTTTTACAAGAAAGCGATCGGCGCCGAGGTCACGATGGTGTTGCGTTTCAAGGAATGTCCTGAGCCGGGGGCCAAAGAAAGGATGAAGCCCGGCACAGAGAACAAAATCATGCACTCCGAATTCAAGGTCGGTGACACGACCCTGATGGCCTCCGACGGCCACATGACCGGCGAAACCAAGTTCCACGGCTTCGGGCTTTCGATCCTAGTATCGAGCGAGGAACAGGCAGATCGGTTTTTCAAAGCCCTCAGCGAGGGGGGCAGCGTCACGATGCCGCTGATGCAGACGTTTTACTCGCCGCGATTCGGCATGGTCAAAGACAAGTTCGGTTTGTTGTGGATGATCTATCTGCCGCAGAAGTAAGCGGCAAGGATCGAGGGGCGAGATTTTGAATTCGCGGATCTTTCGGCGCAGCAGGGTGCGCGACATAATCTTGTCGGTCGAACTTATCTGACAAATCTCGTTTTAGCTTCGGGAGGAACCTATGAGATTCGCAAAATTGTGTGTCGCGATCGCCGTCAGCATTTTCGTGGCAACGACGTTGATGGCCGCCGACGAACCGGCGGGCGTGCCGGGTGCGGCCACGCAGCCGCCGCAAATGAAACTGCCCCCCGGCTGGACCATGGAAGATATGCAGGCATGCATGGTCGCCGGGGCGCCGGGCAAAATGCAAGAAGTGCTGGCAAAGGATGCCGGCGACTGGACAGGCAAATGCACGATGTGGATGGCGCCCGGCGCGGAGCCGATGACGAGCGATTGCTCCTCAAAAATCACTCCCATCCTGGAAGGCCGGTTCACGAAGATCGAAACCAGCGGCGAGATGCCGGGGATGGGGCCGATGAACGGCATCGGGATCAATGGCTACGACAACGTGACGCAGAAATTTGTTTCCACGTGGATCGACAATCACAGCACGGGCATCATGACCGGCGAGGGGGATATGTCGGCCGACGGGAAGACGATTACCTGGAGCTACAATTTCAGCTGCCCGCTGACGAAGAAACCGGCGAAGATTCGGCAAGTGGAAACGAATGTTGACGCCAACACGAAGAAGATCGAAATGTTCGGCGACGATCCCAAGACCGGCAAAGAATACAAGATGATGAGCATGGAGTACACGCGGAAGTGAATCGCTAACTGAGCGGCAATTGGAAAACTGAATCAGGGAGATCCATATGAGCCGTGTTCGGCTGCTGGTGGGCACGCGCAAAGGGGCGTTCATTCTCAACTCGGATGAAAAGCGCAAGAAGTGGGACATCGAAGGGCCGCTGTTCGCCGGCTGGGAGATTTATCACCTGAAGGGTTCGCCGGCCGATCCGAATCGGATTTACGCTTCGCAATCGAGCGGCTGGTTCGGGCAAGTGATCCAGCGCAGCGATGACGGCGGCAAAACGTGGCACCAGCCGGGCACTCCGCCGGGCGAACCGACGACCACACCGGATGGCATGCCCAAAGGGGAAAGCAACAAATTTGTGTACGACGTGGCGCCGCCGGGCGGCAAGCCGCTGACGACGCACCAATGGTACGACGGGACGCAGCATCCGTGGGAATTCAAGCGGGTGTGGCACGTGGAGCCGTCGCTGGATAATGCGGACGTCTGCTACGCCGGCGTGGAAGATGCGGCGATTTTTCGCACGACCGACGGGGCGAAAACGTGGCACGAGTTGGCCGGGCTGCGTGGGCACGAGACCGGCCCAAGGTGGGCGCCCGGGGCAGGAGGCATGTGCCTGCACACGATTGTGATCGATCCCAGCAATCCGAAGCGGATCTATGCGGCCATCTCCGCTGCGGGAACGTTTCGCTCCGACGACAGCGGCAAAACGTGGAAGGTGATCAATAAGGGGCTGCGCTCGCAGTACATTCCCGATCCGACCGCCGAAGTCGGTCACTGCATCCACCGCATCGCGCTGCATCCGTCGAAACCGAATCGATTGTACATGCAGTTGCACAACGGGGTGCTGCGCACCGACAACGCCGGCGATCAGTGGGAATTCATCACCGGAAACCTGCCCAGCGATTTCGGCTTCCCCATCGACGTGCATGCGCACGAACCGGAAACGATTTACGTGGTGCCCATTCACGCCGAGGCGGGCCGCGTTCCGCCGGGTGGGCAGTTGCGCGTGTATCGCAGCCGCAAAGGGGGCAACGAGTGGGAGCCGCTCACGAAGGGCTTGCCGCAGGAAAATTGCTACGTGGACGTGCTCCGCGAAGCGATGGACGTGGACACGTGCGATTCGTGCGGCGTTTACTTCGGCACGACCGGCGGGCAGGTGTACGTTTCGCCCGACGGCGGCGACAACTGGCAGGCGATCGTGCACGATCTTCCCGCGGTGTTATCGGTCGAAGTGCAGACATTGAAATGATCCGAGTCGTGTTGCCGTATCATCTGCGAGTGTTGGCACAGGTTGGCGCTGAAGTGCAGCTCGACGTGGCCGGGCCGGTTACGCCACGGAGCATTCTCGATGCGCTGGAGGCGCGCTACCCAATGCTGAAGGGCACAATTCGCGATCAGGCGACGCACGAGCGGCGGGCGTTTCTGCGGTTTTTTGCGTGCCAGGAGGATTGGTCGCTGGAATCGCCGGATGCACCGCTGCCGGCGGCGGTGGCCGCGGGGAAGGAGCCATTTCTAGTTGTGGGCGCGGTGGCCGGGGGATAGTTTTCGCCTTTGAGACCGGCCGTTTTTTCAGAGACACCCCCGTGCAGACGCCGCCCAGCCGGCAGCAGCGATGAGAAGACGATTGCCCAACCGATGCAAGGGGGCGTCTTACACCATGTGAGGGTAAATGCTCAGAGTCATTGCTGATCTGCTGGAGAATGTTCGGATTTTTTTCGAATTGTTCTTGAGCCCGATCCGTACGGCTGTATATTCGCGGGTAGCCGGAGGTGGTAATCGAACGGCTGCGGGGACGGGGGCGAGTTGCAGGCGATCGATTTCCTTGAACAGAATCTTTTCTTCATGCGCAAGGCGATAATGGCTTAATGCCACTTCTTTGTTAAGCGCTCGCTTCGCGTGATCTTCAATTCGCGGGTTCGTGAATCCGCAGGAGGGCAAGGCTATGGGTCAGATGAATTCGATGCTGCGCATTGCGCTGGCAGTAACATTCGGCGCACTAGTTCTCGGGCAAAGCTCGGCCGCTTGGGCCGACCCGCTCGAAAACGAAATTCTCAAGTTTCAGCAACTGCCGTTGAACAATAGCGCCGCGCCCAGCACAGGGGGAGCTCCGTTTCCAGGACATAATGAACCGAGCACGGCGATCCTGACGGACACGATGTATCAGGGGGTTTACATGGCGGACGATTTCGCCGACACGGTAGACACGCCAGTGGTGCATATCCGCTGGTGGGGTTCGTACACGAACGACGTGTACGGGACGGGGGTCAAGAAATTTTTGATCTCGTTCGAAAGCGACGTTCCGGCGGGCACGGATCAAGATCATCCCTGGAGTCATCCCGGCACGCCGCTGCTTACCCAAGTTGTAATTCCGGGCGCATTGTCGCCGGGGTCCGGCACTTTCACGGAAACGTCCCTCACCACGCCTGGACCTCCCGACTTTCCACCTCCGGCGGAGACACTGTACCAATACAACGCCGAACTGGAGTGCCCGTTCCCCGAAGAGGCGAACACGGTGTACTGGCTGAAAATCGTGGCGCTGATCGATCCGGCGGAGGATGGCCCCATCAACTGGGGTTGGCACGATCGGGATTGGAGCTTGTTGGATCCGTACGCTTCGACGGCGCCGCTTGTCGTGCCCGGTGAATTTGATGAAGCCGCCGGCACGGCGTTTTCACCCGTGTGGCATTTCCAAGACGACGCGGTGCAGGGGTCGATCATCACGAGCGATTTCCCAGACTGCAATCAGGGATCGATGGGCCAGTCGATCGGTGCGCCGCAGAATTACATTTCGCCGCTGGATGGTCCCGACGGAATCCAGAATTTTTCCAAGGACCTGGCGTTCGAGCTGTACACGATTCCGGAACCGGCGAGTTTGGCACTGATGGGCTTGGGAGCGCTAGTGCTCGTTGGGTGGCGCTGCAAGCGGCGAAATTGAAGCGTCATTTCGGCTGGGCCAGATCGATGAGGCAGATGTCGCCGTCGTCATACAGCGATTTGCGCGTTTTGCGAAGCTCGTCGATGTTATCTTGAAAATCGAAGGTGCACTTCGATTCGGAACGGATCCAGGGATGCGCGTCGGGGCCGATTCGGTCTGCATAAGCCTGGTGGCTGAATCCGGCCTGGTTTGCGTAAGAGTAGGCCAGGTAGCGCAGGCCTTGGCCGGTCAGGTAATCGGCCAGGGATTCAGGGCCTTTGAAGAACGGCATTCCCGGCGGAGGACTTTGGCCGCCGGCCCAGTCGACGATGTAAACCGGATTGCGATTGAAGTTTAGCAAGTAGGGCTTCTCGAGGTGGCAAATGAGCGTTTCGCCGGAGGGCACGTGCTGCTGCATTTCGGCATAGCGAGCTTCCAGCGCGGGGGAACGCAAATCAGCGTTCATGGGGGTTCCGGCGCGGGCCATTTTGAGCGCGGTTCCGACGGACTGGATGCGCTGGGCGATTTGGAAAGCGGCTTCGCCACCGACCCAAACGCCGACAGCCAGCCAGAGCAGCGCGGTGGCCGTGGTTGCGGCCCCAGGTGAGAGACTTTCGGAGCGTGCGATGGCCAAGATTTCTGGCAGCAGCACAAGAATTGCCGCAAACAGGAATGGGAAATCGTAGCGCGCGGCGCCGCAGCCTCCGCCACCGACAAAGATGGTCAACATTCCGGCCGCGACGCTTAGGATGACCGGCAACAGCAGGTTTCGCTGACGGAGTCGAAGCAGACCGGCGATCCAAGCGGCTGCAACTAACAGGCCCAGGGTAAGCACCTCGCGGCTCACGAGGACGGCAATAATCTGCCTTAGCAAATAACCGCGATTGGCAAACGCGGACCAAGAGGTCTCGTACACCCCATAGCGCGAGGCGTGATAGCCTTTGCCCAAGAACGGGTAGAACAACGTGTGGCTGGAGCGGTAGGAGGAAATCATCCAGGGCGCCATCCAGGCGAAGCTGAACATGATTGCGAAGATGGTTTCGGCAATGATCGGCCGGCGATTCTCGCTTTTGAAGATGCGCCAGAGATAGCTGATTACGAGAAATGCGCCGCAGGGGGGAACGAACGTGCTTTTCCCCGTCATCAGGGCAGCGGATAAAAGCGAAACGACAAAGGCATTCCGGAACGGGGCCGGAGGTGAATTAGCGAACCAGGAAACGGTGCGAAATAGGGCGACGAATAGCGCAGAGCCAATGGCCAGCATAGTGACGTTGGCCACTGGTGGTTGAAAAAAAATGAGAAGTGCCAGACCGGTATTGATCAGCAACCAGGATCGCCACTGGCGAAAACTGCCGCAGATGAGCGCCAGGAGCAACAGAATTCCCAAGCCAGGCTCGATCAGATGCGCGAACGGCTCTGGTGCGTGGGCCAGCGCGATGGCCACCAAAAACCATTGCCCGCCGAGGCTGGCGATTATTCGCCGTTCGCTGAACGGGTCGGCGCCCTGATGGCCCGTTTGCAGCATCTTTTGCGGGAAAACGAAATAGCTTTGCAGGTCGTCGGATTCGTTGAAGGGAGCGGCGATCACCCAGGTGGCGTATTGTGCCAACAAGATCGAAATCAGAACGGTGCAGATGATGATGGCTGTGCGATGGCCGCGCACAACAGCGGCGTCGGTGGACGATTTGGATCGGGTGAGCAGCCCATGCCCGATCGAAATGAGCAGCAGCACAATCCCAATCGCCAGGTAAACGTCGATGGCGGTTCGCGAAATGGCATCGAGCAGATCGAGAAGACCGCCGACGGCGACGGTCAGTGCGGTTCCCCAAGCGGCTTTGATTCCCCAATCGATCTGCCGCTGGGGAAACAAAGCGCGGGCCAAGGCGATGCCCCAGCCCAGCATGGATGCGAAGATGAGCAATCCGTATCCGATCGCGACGAGATTGGCGTGAAGTCCGGCCATCGATCCCCAGCAGTTGTAGATTCCTACGAATTGAGAGGCGGCTTATAGGCGCCACACAACACTTTCATCAGACTCGCCAAAATTCTGAGATTACCCTTGAGCTTGATCTTCGTAGGTGTTTTTCCTTTTGGATAGGTTCTTTCCATCGGCACTTCGGTCACCTTAAATCCGAGACGGGGTGCATTTCCGGTAATGAACACGAGAAAGTCGTAGTAATAAAAAACAGCACGAAAGGGCTGGATGCGTTCGTCGAGCAATAGCTTTCTCGAGTATGCCCGGTTTCCGTTGGTCGTATCGGTGAACTTGAAGCCTGAGTAGAGCGAGAGGATCGGAGTGTGGATCCATCGGATCGCGATTCTGCGTGATAGAGGAGTGTTAATTTCTCTACCGCCGGGCATGTATCTTGAGCCTTGCACATAGTCAAAGCCGGCGTCAAGTTTTTCGGTAAAGCGATCGATCACGTCGACCCCGTCTTTATCGTTCCCATCCATCGTGATGATCCCCTCGTAACCGTCGCGCAGAGCGTAGTCGTATCCCATCCTAAGTTGAGCGCCACGATTCCCGGCTCCGCCAACACAAGTAAGCTGCGCACTCCCAGCCCCGCCAATCGATCGGTCTGTGTAGAACCGTCGCTGCTGCCGCCGTCGCAGATGATGATATCCGCGCGGGCATGGATACCCGCATCCACCATGCGCTTGAGCTGGCGCAGTATTCGCTCCCCCTCGTTGATGATCGGGATGCAGATGCAGTACCGCGTAGTTTTCGGCTTTATGGGGACGACGGTGTACTTGGGGACGTCCCGATGATTGTCAAGCATGAGAATTTCGATTGATCGTCGCGGTGATCTTCTCCAATAAAGCCGAGGCGCGTACCGAAAGTTCTGTATCTGCTTGCAACTCTCCTCGGATGCACTGCAAGAACTTGCGAAACGAGCGACTTATGTTCTGAGATTCATCGAACGAGGCGCTCTCGCTTCGGCCTTCGACCAGCCGCTGGTCAACTTCAGTATAGAATTTGATTTTGAACTGTTCCTGCGCGGTGGCATCATATTCCATCACGCCTGCGCTGCCGTAGATGACGATCTTGCGCTCTCTTTTAATGCCCCGCAGGCTGGAGTGGATGTTGATTGCAAGCCGGTCCGTGGTCAGTTGAATGTTTCCGACGTCAACCGTGCCGAGCTTGGAAAACACCAGATTGAACGTTTGAACGTTGAAATCTTCCTGGGGGAAAAGGTCGGCCACGAGCGCTATCAGATGCGGACAGTGCACGCTGTACACATCCTCGCCCGGATAGAAATTGCCGAAGCCGTCGATATTGCCCTCCAAAGCATGGACGCGGCCAATCTCTGCGAGCCGCTTTTTCATCTGCTGAACCGTCGGCGAGAGCAGGTAGGTGTAATTGGTGGCGAGCACCAGGTTGTTTTTCCGTGCAAGCTCCGTAAGCTCGACCGCCTCGCTCCGCTTCATGGTCAGCGGTTTTTCGCAGAGGACATGCTTGCCATGTTCCAGGAAGAATTTGACGAGCTCGTAGTGGGTGGCAACTGGCGTGGCAACGATGACTGCGCCGACTTTGTCCGACAAGAGCTGGTTTCGATCGTTGGTGAACAAGCCGTCGTTGGAGGCGCTGCGATGGAAGATGTGGGTGAGCGTGGCCTCGGATTCCCGATCGAGGACGCCCTTCCACACCTTTCCCCAATATCCAAAGCCAACCAGCGCGACGTTCATGGAGAGTTTCCTAGCAATTCACCGATAGCGGCAGTGTTTCGATTGAACGGCTCATTGTCGATAGTGTCGATTCAGCACTTCGCACGCGGCATCGAGCCGGACGAGATTGTCGGCCGGATTTTCAGCGCTGCGCATTTCGACCGAAACCATGCCGGAATAATCGTTGGCCGCAAGCGCGCGGGCGATTGTGGCGTGGTCGATCACATCGCCATCGGCGACGGCCGCCAGTTGCGGATGCGAAACATGGAAATGCTTCAGCCAGGGCGTTGCGGCGGAAATGGCCGCCTCAAACGATTCGCCGTTCAAATACATGATGCCGGTGTCCAAGTGTATGCCCAATCCAGCATGATTGACAGCTTGCACTACTGCCAGCGCTTCGGCGGTGTTGGTCATGAAATTGCATTGGTAGACCGGCGGATTGGGCTCGATGCAAAACACGACGCCCAGAGCGGCGGCAGTTTCCGCCACGCCGCGGAAAAAATCCACCGCCATTTGCCGGGCCGCCGATTCGCTCAACTGGCCCCGATCGCGATTCTTCGGCGAACCGAAAACGAACCGCTGTGCCCCCAAGGCGGCGCCAATCTGCAAAATTCGCCGCAAATAGTCGCGTGTTTCGGCAATCATCGGCCCTTCAAAGATACTGAGCTTCGGCATGCCAAATAGCAAAGCCTGCATTGCTCGGATCGGCGCGCCTGCGCGCTCCAAAAGCGTTTGCGGCGCACCAGTTCGTCGGCCGTCGGTGCGCAAGGGGCGGGCCAGTATTTGGTCGGTGCGACTTCGACGGCGTCGATCCCGTGCTTGCTCAGAATCTCCGCGGCGGCCTGATCCTGGTCGGCAGCCCAGGCGATATTCGAGACGCATAGCTGCATGCACTCACCCACCAGCGTGGAACCGGCAAAAGCCCGCAGATCCAATCGGCGCCGTCGTCATCCTGTTTCCTCGACAACGTTGATTTCGCTGCGTTCCTGCGGCGGCGGAATTACGCTTTCCGCTTCCATTTCAACGAAGTACAAGGGCCGATGCTGCGACTCTTCCAAGATGCGGGCCACGTACTCGGCCAGCACCGCCAGGATGACAAACAAACAACAGAACATGGTGCTGATCACCACGGAGGTGGTGAGCCAGCCTTCGGCCAATTTGTTTTTGACCAGGGCCGCAATCAGGGCATACAGCAGGTACGCGAGGCTGCCGAAGCTGGCCAGCACCCCCAGCGCCGCCGCCCAGCGCAGCGGCGTGGCGGAATTGGAAATCAGGATGTCGATGGCCTGCTGGAGCTTGACCAGGAAATTTCGGGAAGGCATTTTCAGCGGCGGATCGCGCGGCACGCTGTTGATGACTTGCTTTTTGAAGCCCAACAGCGAGTTGAAATATTTGAGGTAGCGCCGGCGGTTTTTGATTTTGGTGAGCGAGGCCACGGCTTTGCGCGACATCAATTGAAAGTCCGATTCGGCCGCCGACAGTTCGACGCCCAGCATGTTGCGCGCCACGGCATAGAACAACCGCCGGCCCAATTCTTGCTTGCGCAGCGCGCCGCGCTTCGCCACCACGACTTCGTAACCCTGTTGGGCGGTGGCGACCATGCGGGCCACGTCGCTGGGTTGATCGAAGTACAAATTCATTAGAACCGCGTAGTCGCCGATGCAATTTTCCAGCGCCGCGGCAATGCCGATTTCGCGATTCACTCGAGCCGACAACCGCAACAGCCGCAAGCAGGAAAGCTTCTGCATCAGATCCCCGACAACCTCCAAGGTGTTATCGCGGGAACTGAGATCCACCAGCACGATTTCGTAGTAGTGGAACTTACTTTGCAATTCAGCGTGCAGTTCGGTGAGGAACGAAGGCAGAATCGCCGCGTCGTCCTGGAGGACCACCAGCACGCTGACCAAGACGTCGAAGCGCGTCGCCGAGCTATCCGACGCGGCTGTGGTCGACATGAAATAGGCTCCGGAAGTAGGCTGCATCCATGGGTCGGTCGTCGCTAGTCGGCGCGCGCAAGTCGGATGCCGCCTGCAAAATATCGAAAACGTTGTCGATTTTGCCCCCCATCACCACGTGCAGGCCGGGGTGACCATAATTCCGCTTGAAAAGTATAGGTCGCCCATCGTTTCTCTCGCTGAAGTCGAGCGTGGTTTTCACCTCAAACAAGCTGCGCACGTACTGACTGCGCCCGATGACCGGCAAATAGCGCGTGGCGTCTTTCAGCATTTGCATCACCTGCGTACCAGGCAGTCGAGCCAGCGCCAGCTTGTCGTCGGCCACGGAGTCGCGAGCCTGCCACGCTTCATGTGGAGTATAACGAACATGGCTCAGGCTATGCAGATTTTCGGCGGGAAAGGGCATCGTGGAAAAAAACGGCCCGTCCATCACGGTGATTCCCAAACCGGCGATTTCGGCCGGCGGGCGCACCAGCGCGATTTCCGCCAGCTCATGCCGAAAATCCAAAATCGGCAAGCCCGAGCGGTGCAGCAGCGGATTGATCTGGGCGAACGCGCAATTGAACACCTGGTCTGCCATCAGGGAGTGGCCGTTATTCAGCCGGACCTGCAATTGGCCTGAGCCTCCGGCAGGTTCGATCGTGGCCGCCTCGCAAGAGAGCATGACTTGAATTTCGGCGGCGGCCAGCGCGGCTTGCATCAATTCGCGCAACCGCACGGCGTTGAAGGCGTATTCGCGAACTTGGAATACGGCTTCGATCAGGTCGCGGTCGAACAGTTTGGCCAGTTTCGGCGGGGCATCGCTGATCGGCGCTCCGACTCGCTTGCAGAAACCGGAGAATTGGGCCGCCGTGACCTTGCTGTTCACGCGGGCAATGGCGTACAGCTTGGTGAAATCGCTGACGATCGCCCCAGGAAACACCTCGGCAAACAGCGGAAAACTGGTCACGCAGCCTTTTCCCGTCAGAATACTGCGCGGATAGTGGTAGCCCTGATGCACACGGGCCTGATTGTTGTAGCTGGCCCGGGTGAGCAATTGATCCGCGGCTTCGACGAGCACCACGTCGTCGCCGGCGGCGCGAAAGAAAATCGCCAGGCAGCAACCGTAAAACCCGCCTCCGATGATGATGGTGCGACGCTGGGATGTCATGAAGGCGGTTGCTGCGTGGGACAATCGCGGGCTCGCGGGATACTCAAATACAGCCGCAGAATGGGCAGGAACGACCCTGACAAGGCGGCGCATCTGCTTGCGAATCTTTATGATAGTTTTCCAGTGCCACGCCAACAAGGACGGCCGATCCGAAGTCTATGGTGCTGGGTCATTTGCGATGCGTTCAAAACCGCCGCCGGGCTTGTCTCGACGGTGCATTTCGATACCCTAAGCCATATCGCTCCCGGCGCGCGACAGTCGGCCTGGCGGGGTTGAACCTCGGCCGGCGAGAAATCGTCGATTGCAAGGGGGCGTTTGGGCGACGTAGCTCAGTTGGTTAGAGCAGCGGCTTCATAAGCCGCGTGTCGGCGGTTCGAGTCCGCCCGTCGCTACTGGATATTTGGCGCGAAACGGCGCGCTACCAGCCTGGAGGCCGGGGCAAAACCGCAAGCGGAGTTCGAATGTTCGACAGGTTGTGGGCTACGGATTGAAATCGGGATTCGTGGCGGTGCCGTCCATGCCGTCGTTGTCGTCGGGATCGCCGCCGGCGCCGCCGGCGCCGAAGGCGACCGTGTTGCCGCTGTAAGTGTTGCCGGTGTTGACAAAGGTATCGTCGTGATGCACACCGCCGCCGTCGGCATCTCCGCCATCGCCCCCCGTGCCGCCAGTTCCGCCGGTCGCATCGCCGCCGTTGCCACCATTGCCGGCCTTCGCGGAGTTGAAGGTGATTTTTGTCTGCGTGATGGTTAGCGGCACCGAGCTGTAGACGCCGCCGCCTTGAGCATCTCCGCCTTTGCCGCCTGCTCCGCCATCGAAGCCCGTGCCGCCGTCGCCTCCGGCACCTGCGGTGAGTGAGTTCTTCGAGATGGTGGAGTTGGAGATGTCGACGCTGCTGACGGCCTCGGTGGCGACACTGATGCCTCCCCCAATAGCCAGGCCAGCGTTCCCGCCCGCTCCGCCGGTACCGTCGGTGGCGTTGGCGCTGCCGCCTCCGCCCCCATTTCCGGCACGAGCGCAGTTGTTCGAAACGGTCGACTTAGTCACATTCAGGTTGTTCGCCCCACTGATGCCGCCCCCCGCACTGTTGCCGCCACGGCCGCCTGCGCCCCCCGCGACGGCGGAGGCACTGGATGCGCCTCCGTCTCCGCCGGCGCCGCCGGTTGCGGAGTTGTTGGTGATGGTGGAATTGGTGATCGTCATGGCGCCAAGCGCAACGAGGCCGCCACCGTCGGCGTATCCGCCCAGGCCGCCCACGTCGCCGGTGTCGCCGTCGCCGCCGTCGCCGCCGTTGCCTCCGGTGATCGAATTGCCGCACACCGTGGACTTTGTCAGAGTGACGTCCTGGTCCGCGGCGATACCGCCGCCTGTAGCCTGGCCACCGATGCCGGGTGCGCCGCCTTGATCGCCGCCAGTGCCACCCGCGCCTCCGTTGCCCCCCTTGAGCGAGTTTCCAACGAATGTGGAGCAGTTTGCGCTAAACGCGACGTCACTGAACACGCCGCCACCGCTTGCAAGGCCGCCTGCACCCCCCTCGCCGCCGGTGCCAAGGTCGGGAGCGTTGCCGCCGTTGCCGCCGTCGCCAGCGCAGCCGGAGTTCTTCGAGACGTCGGAAGAGTTGATCTGAGCGCCGTCGCCGAACACGCCGCCGCCTTGAACGTGGCCACCGTCACCACCTTTGCCGCCGGTGCCGGGTTCGCCGCTGCAATCGCCGCCGGTGCCACCGTCGCCGCCGGCAAGCGAGTTCTTCGTGATGCTCGATTTGGTGATCGTCGGTTCAGAACGCGCCCACACTCCGCCGCCTTCGGCGTAGCCGCCGGCGCCGCCGTCGCCACCGGTGTTGCCATTGCCCCCCTTGCCACCGTCGCCGCCGTCGCCGCCGATCGCAGTGTTCAGACAGATTGTGGTATCGGTGATAACGATCACTGCGCCACGTTCGGAAGAGGTGCCGCCGCCGAGCACATCGCCGCCGTCGCCGGCATCGCCGCCATTGTTGATTCCGAAGGCGCCATTGCCGCCGTCACCACCCCGTGCGAAATTCTTCGACACTTCGGACTTAGTGAGCGTGAGTTGGCGTAGCGCGTCGATTCCGGCGCCGGTCACACCGCCTCCTCGGCCGGCTGTGCCGCTATCGTTGATATTTCCGCTGCCGCCGCCATCGCCGCCATCGCCGCCGATGGCACAATTGCCGTTGATCTTTGAACGCAGCGCGCAAACTTGCAGGCCGCGGATGCCGCCTCCGTTGACGAAGCCGCCGATGCCGCCCGTCAAGCCGGCGTTGCCCGCCTCGCCGCCGAAGCCACCATTGCCACCAGCGGCTAAATTGTTCAAGACACAGGTATCGGTGATGTTCACCGGGCCATCGCTGTAAATTCCGCCGCCTTCGGCGTTGCCGCCGTCGCCACCGGGTCCGCCTTCGGCGCCAGGGTTTTCGGCGCCATTGCCGCCGTCGCCGCCGATGGCTTTGTTGCAATTGACCACGCAATTATTCAGCGTGACTCCGGCGCCGGAGGCGACAGGTGTCGCAATCACAACGGCCGGGTCCATGAAGAAGTTCACGTTGTAGATTCCGCCCCCCTGGGCATCGCCGCCTTTGCCGCCGGAGATGACGGAAACGACTTCGATGGTGAAGTCGCCGTCCTCTTCGGGGGTAACGCTGCCGCCTTGTGCGCCGTCGCCGCCGCAGGCGATGTTGTTCGAAACACTACTCTTGCAGCCCCAGACGGCGCCTTCGGCATAGATGCCGCCACCCTGTGCTTCGCCGCCATTACCGCCGGGCGTGCCGCCGTTGCCGGCTTTCGCCTCGTTGCAATCAACCGTCGATTTATTCAGCGAGACCGCGCCGAGCGTGGTTGGCTGCAACGTGACAAGGCCAAGCCCTTCGGGTATCTCGCCGCTGCCGACGAAGATACCGCCACCCCGTGCATCGCAATTGGTGGGCGCAGCAGCGCTGCCCGAGCCGTCGTTGCCGCCGATAGCGCGGTTGAAATTGACTTGCGAGCTATCGATGATTACCAGCGCCGGCGGAATTGCCGGAGCCGATTTGGATTTGGAAGATTTGGAAGTCGTGGAGAATGTGGGCATGGCGAACTGGTTGTTGGCGACGTAAATGCCGCCCCCCTCGCCGTCGCCGGCACGTGCGCCCAAACCGTCACTTGCGGGCGAGGCACCGGTGCCACCGTCGCCGCCATCGCCGCCGCGCGCGGTGTTTTGATTGACCTTCGAGCAGTTTTTGACGCTGACGGCGTAGGTGAACGCTTGGACCGGCGTCGTTTTGACGGTCAAGTCGTGGGCCACGTTCAAGCCGACGAAGATTCCGCCCCCCTGTCCGTCGCCTCCAAAGCCTCCGTTTCCGCCAGACGTTGCGCCGTCGCCGCCTTTACCACCGTCGCCGCCCACGGCGCTGTTGCAACTGACCTCTGTACTACAGATGGTGACGGGCGCAGCGCCCAAATGCCGCCACCCGCGGCGTAACCACCGTCGCCGCCACTGGTGCCGTCGTCATCGGAGAGCCCTTCGGCGCCATCGGCTCCCTTGGCCAGATTTGCGCGACGAGGCAATTGGTCAGGGAAACCGGCGCGGTCGAAGCGATGCCGCCGCCGTACGCGTTGCCGCCTTGGCTGCTGAGGAAGCCGGCGTCGAGGGAGGTGCCGCCGCCGATCGCTCGGTTGTTCAGCACTTTGCTGCCGGTGAGCGTCAGGCATGGGATGTTCGTGGCATAGATGCCGCCGCCGTAGGCGTAGCCGCCATATCCGCCGCCGTCGAGGCCGTCGCCGCCGAGCGCCGAGTTGTATTGGACGGTGATACATTTGAGGGATTGTGTTCCGCCGTCGATGTACAAGCCGCCGCCGTAAGCGTTGGCGCCACTGCCGCCGCCGATCCAGGGGAGCATCGAGCCGGCTGCGCCCTGAGCGGTGCAACATTCGATGACGACATTTTGCAGTGTGAGTTTTCCGCCGGTGCTGAGGATGCCGCCGCCATGTGCATCAGTTTCACCAGGGAAGACTCCTTCGGTGCCGTCGTCCTGCGCCAGACCGTTGCGGATGGTGAGATTTTTGAAGATGACGGTGACGCCGTCGAGAATTTGAAATACGCGATCGATCATTTGCGCGTCGATGATCGATTTGCCTGCGCCGGCGCCTTGAATCGTCACCTTGCGGCCGGACTGGGTGAGATCCAAATCCCCTTCCTGCGCGGCGTTCTCTTGCCCGTTGGAATTGGTGATCGAAAGGTTGTACACGCCTTTTTGCAGCGTGATCACATCGTCGCCGGCCGAGTTGTTCGCGCCGATGATGGCGTAGCGCAGCGAATGCGTGTCAAGTGGATCGTCCGGCGCGGTTGCCAACGGATTGTAATTCGCAAGCAGAGTCCGCAGCTCGAGCCATTCGATGCCGATGGGCCGAGATCGGTGCGGGCGGGCCTTTGCTCGATTGAGCACGTGGAATCGAGAGTGGCGCGCACGAGAGAGCAATTTGCGAACTCGCATGGATATGCTCCTGAAGTATTTTCAAAGTTGCGAGAAGGATTCGGATCTAATACTAGCCATCCACGTTGGGGTCGCCGTTGGTGCCTGGGTTGCCGGGGTTGCCGTTGGGGCTGCCACCGTCGCCGGCGTCGCCGGCATCGACCGTGTTGTTGGCGATGGTCGAGCCATTGTTGTTGACGGGTGAACCGAAGGCGCCGCCGCCTGCGGCATCGCCGCCGTTGCCGCCGTCGCCAGCGGTGCCGGAATCGCTATCCCCGCCCCGGCCGCCGTCGCCGCCGATGGCACTGTTGAAAGTGACCTTCGACTGGTTCACATCGATCGTTCCCAGCGAATACAAACCGCCGCCATGAGCGGCATCGGCGTCGCCGCCGCGGCCACCATCGCTGCCATTGGTTCCACTGCCGCCGTCGCCGCCGTCGCCTGAGATGGCCTTGTTCTTGGAAACTTCCGACTTGGTGAGGGTGATGCCGTCAATGGCACAGATCGCGCCGCCACGCCCGTCGCCGCTGCCACCGCCGTCTCCGCCGGAATTGGAACCGCTGGCCGATGTGCCGCCGTTGCCGCCGTTGCCGCCGGTGGCCGTATTGCAATTGAGCGTGGAATTGGAAACTGTCACAGACATCACCACGTAGATGGCGCCCCCCTCGCCGCCGCCGCCGAAGCCGCCGAAGCCCCCGTCGAAATCGTCTCCCGTGTTATTTGCGCCGTTGCCGCCGTTGCCCCCCGTGGCACGGTTGAACGAGAGGGTTGATTTGCTCACGCACGAAGTGTCATGGGCCCAGACGGCGCCGCCTTGCGCATTGCCGCCGAAGCCGGTCGTGCGCGGAGCACTGCTGTCACCAGCATTTCCGCCGTTGCCGGCGGTGATGGCGTTTTGGCACAAATTGGAACCTGTGATCGTGGCAACTCTTCCCGCATAAACGCCGCCGCCGTCGGCGTCACCGCCCCGGCCGCCTGCGCCGCCATTTCCGTCGCTGCTTCCGCCGTTGCCGCCGTTGCCGGCTTTGAGCGTGTTGAACGAGAGTGTGGAGCAACTGATGTTAACATCCGTTGCGGCGTAGACTCCGCCGCCCTGAGCATAGCCGCCGTCGCCGCCGCCACCGCCATTGCCTTCGCCGCTGGCATTTCCGCCATTGCCGCCGTTGCCGCCCTTGGCCGTGTTCGAACTTACGCAGGATCCGACAATATTCACAAATTCGCCTGCGACCAAATTCGGGGCAATTGGCTCATTGTTGTCCTCCGGAACAAAGTTCGAGAAGATACCGCCGCCCTGCGCACGGCCGCCGGCGCCACCGGCGCCGCCGGAACCGTCTGTGCTGCCCGCGCCTGCGCCTCCGTCGCCTCCCTTGGCAAGATTGCACGACACACTCGAGTTGATGATGTCCATAAAACCGCTGACAGTGGAAACCTGCTTCGTTGTAATGGCCAGCGCGGGGGCTGCGGCTAAGCCGCCGGCGAAGATGCCGCCCCCTTGGGCTTGGCCGCCGTTACCGCCGTCGCTCGCGTCACCGTCAGTGGAAGAGCTCAAACCATCCGCGCTGCGCCGCCGATGGCGCAGTTGTTGTTGACGTTCGATTTGCTCACGAAGACAAGTGCCGACGAGGTTTGGGTGCTCGTGGTGATCGCCGGGTTCACACGACGACTGTTGATGTTGCTGTAAGTTCCGCCACCGGCTGCATCGCCGCCATCGCCACCCTTGCCCGGCTCGTCGCCGACTCCGCCCGCGCCGCCGTCCCCCGCGATGGCGCTGTTGCAGTTGACTTCGGAGCGCGTGAGCGTCAGTACCTGCGTGCCGTCCGGCGTCACACTGGCTAGGAAGGGGATCAAGGGAATTTCGATGAGCCCTGTACGAATACCGCCGCCTTGAGCAGTACCGCCATTGCCGCCGTCGCCGCCGCCGGTGTCGTTCTGGCTCGCGCCGCCCATGCCACCGGCGCCGCCTTTGGCGCAGTTGCCTGAAACTTTGGAATAGTCAACTGAAGCGGACTCGATTGCAATGATACCGCCGCCATAGACACTGCCACCTTGTCCTCCCGTTCCACCTTGGAAGAAGCTGGTTCCCCCCGTGCCTCCCGCGCCACCCTTGGCAAAGTTATTACTGACGCTGGAACTGTTACATACGATGACGCTCCCATCGCAGGCGATGCCGCCACCGAAAACCGAGCCGCCCAAGCCGCCCAGGCCGCCAGTCTCGGCGTCGCCGGCGGGTCCGCCGGTTCCGCCATCTCCGCCAACGGCGCAATTGGAGTTCACGGTCGTCTTGTCGATCGTGACGCTTCCATCGAAGAAAACGCCGCCCCCGTCAACCTCGCCGCCGTCGCCGCCTCGACCGCCATCTTGCCCGAAGGTCTGGCCATCGCCCCCCGCGCCCCCGTCGCCGCCGAAGGCGCCGTTGCACGAAATGTCAGACGACTTGGCCAGGAGGGCGCCAGTGCTGTAGATGCCGCCTGTGGCATCGCCACCCGATCCGCCGTCGCTGCCGTCGGCTCCGTCGCCACCCTCGCCGCCAAACGCTTTGTTGAAGTTGACGACGCAATTAATGAGCGTGACATCGGCCGCCGCAGCAAAGGATGCCGCGGTAGGCAACACTTCGAAGCTTAAGTTGAAGATTCCGCCCCCCAGGGCATCGCCGCCGCCGCCGCCGGGAATGGGGTCGGGCCCGCCATTGGGAAAGCCGAAACCCGCTGCGCCGTCGCCGCCGCACGCGACATTCTTCGAAACACTCGTCTTGTTGGCCCAGACGGTTCCTTCCGCATAGATGCCGCCGCCAAAAGCTTCGCCGCCAAAGCCGCCGGGCGAGCCGCCGTCTCCCCCCTTGGCCTCGTTGCAATCGACGGTGGACTTATTGAGCGAAACTGCGCCGAGCGTTGTCGGCGTCGACGTAATGGTGGTCAACTCGTTGTCGATTTCGACACTCCCGACGAAAATTCCACCGCCGTGGGCGTTGCTATCGAAGGGGAGATCGCCTATGCCGCCGTCGCCGTCGTTGCCGCCGATGGCGCGATTGAAGTTCACTTGCGAGCTATCGATGATCACCAGCGCCGGCGGAATTGCCGGAGTAGGCGGCGCTTTGGATTTGGAAGATTTGGAAGTCGTGGAGAGTGTGGGAAAGGCGAACTGGTTGGTGGCAGCGTAAATGCCGCCCCCCTCGCCATCGCCGGAGCGCGCACCAAACCGTCTGTTGTTATTTCGCCGGCGCCGCCATCCCCGCCGTCGCCGCCGCGCGCGGTATTCTGATTGACCTTCGAGCCGTTTTTGACACTGACGGCGTAGGTGACCAGTTGAACTGGCGCCGTGTTGACGGTCAAAAACGGGTTCAAGTTCAGGTTGACATAGATGCCGCCGCCTTGTCCGTCGCCGCCGGCGCCCCCATCTCCGCCAAGGACGAAGCCCTCGCCGCCATCGCCGCCTCTGCCGCCCAGCGCGGAATTGCGACTGATGTCGGTACAACTGACGGTGACCGGCGCTGAGGCCCAGACGCCGCCGCCGGCTGCCGAACCGCCGTCGCCCCCTTTGCCGCCGGCATCTTTCGCCGACCCACCTTGGCCACCGTCGCCGGCGCATGCGAGATTACTGCAGACGGTCGATGAAGTAATGGTGAGGCCAGCCAAGGCGAAAATACCGCCTCCTTCTGCAACGCCACCGTGGCCCCCCATGCCGCCGGTGTCGGAATTTTCAGTTCCGTCACCGCCGTCGCCGCCATCGCCGGCATGCGCTATGTTACCCACAAAGCAGCAGTTGGTGGCGCAGACCTGCAGCAGGCTATACAGACCGCCGCCGCGGGCATCGCCGCCGCCTCCCGCCGCGCCGCCGTTCGCGTTCGTGGAGTCGCCGCCGTTGCTGCCGTCGCCGGCGATCGCGGCGTTTTGCGAGACGTTGGAATTGTCGATCGAAAACACGGTGGACGAACTTATAGTTTTGGCCGTCAAATCGAAGAGCGGGCCTCTTACGTAGATACCGCCGCCAAAGGCATCGCCGCCGAGGTTTCCGTCGCCGCCATTGCCGGATTCGCTGTCGGAGTCGCCGCCGTCGGCTGCGCAACCTGCGTGAGCGAGGTTGCAAACGATGTTCGACTTGCTGATGCAGACGGTGGTTCCTTCGCTGTAGAGGCCGCCGCCGAAAGCGCTGCCGCCGGCGCCGCCTTGTTGACCGTCGGGACTGTCGGAATCGCCGTCGTCGCCGGCGACGCCGTTGCCGCCAAGCGCTTTGTTGTTTTGCAGCGTGCTGGAAACGATTTTCAACGTGGGCCCGTCGGAGTAGATTCCGCCGCCGCGCACGCCAGCTCCAGAAGCGCCAGCTACATCTCCATCGGCGCCAAGAGCGGTGCAACATTCGATGACGACGTTTTGCAAAGTGACGCACCCGTTGCTGAGAATGCCGCCGCCATAGGCGAACGTGTCACCGGGGTACGCGCCTTCGCTGCCGTCGTCCTGCGCCAGACCGTTGCGGAGCGTGACGTTTTTGAAGATGACGGTGACGCCTTCAAAAATCTGGAAGATGCGATCGATGCATGCAGCATCGATGATTGATTTGCCTGCGCCTGCGCCCTGAATAGTGACCTTTCGGCCTGATTGAGTGAGATCCAAATCCCCTTCATAGGCCTGGTTCTCTTGGCCGTTGGAATTGGTGATCGAAAGTTTGTACACGCCTTTTTGAAGCGTGATCACGTCGTCGCCGCCGGAATTGTTGGCCGCAATGATGGCGGCGCGCAGACTGTGGCTATTGCCGGCATCATCGGGCGCGGAAGCCCAGGGATTGAAGTTCGCCAGCAGCGTTCGCAGCTCCAACCATTCCACGCCGATCGGTCGGCCGCGTCGCAAGCGCAGCTTTCGATCGATTCGATAGGCTAGTGCCCGATTTGCGCAGAACGCAACGGATTGCGAGCGGACATGGCTGTTCTCCCGGAAGTGGTCAGATCAGAGCTGATTAAAAAGAGATGCGCTGGCGAAAGGACCCCTAGGCACTCATGTTTCGACAGGCGAAATACTACCCATTTTTTCCAAGCTGTGCAATCATCCTGAACACAACCTGCGAGAAGGCCATATCAAACGTCCGAAATAGGGCGTTTTCCCCATGCGCCGACCGGGCTGATCGGTCCGAACGGTAGGCCGCGGCCAAGGGCCGGATGGTTGGGCGGAGGGGTTTGGAACGGGAGCCCAAGCTCTTTTTGGGACGCCGCCGCTTGCCGTACCTAGTCAGCGCCGTGGTCGTGTCGAGTATGCCGATTGTGCGGGTTCCGCAGAGCGGACGAACGCCGCGATTTTTGCACCTAGAGCGAGGATGTACTAGGTTTTCTTTTGAAGTCGCGCGGCACAAATAACTGTTACGGACAACATTTGTATATGAAGTGGTTATGCCGGTTCCTACGGTCAGAAGACGGTCCTACCGCAGTTGAATATGCGGTAATGCTCGCGCTGATTATTTTGGTCTGCCTCTCGGCGATCATGACCATCGGGCAACAAACTGCTAGCAGCTATCAGAACTCGGCTGCGTCGATTTCCAGTGCGATGGGCAGTTAAGTCGATCTTTCTCGACGATTTCAATATCGTTGGTCGCAGTCCCGGATTGAGAAATTGCGGCGTCCAAAGGACATAAAGTCCGTCGCTGTAAACTGGTAGTGACGAGATAGGAATTATACTTATCTTGCGGATGTCCGCAGCCCGATGAAATACAAAAATAACCCAAGTAGGTGGGAGCGATTGCTGCACCCAGTGCCTGCTTGCGAACGGTAAACGACGGCTCTCCTTCGCGACAAAGGGATTACCTGCCCCAATCCCTGCGAGGAGAGCCGTTTTTCATTGGTATCGAGCCCAAAAGCGATTCAGTGAAATTCGCGTTGCAACAAACGATAGTTCCGAGGATGATCGCCGCCCCCGCAACTGTCACCTAGCGACGCACCGCCCGAGTGCGCGTTGCAGAACGTCGAGGACCCAGGTTCTCCATGCTTGCGCTTCGTCCGTTTTCAAAGAAACTGTTTGGCGCGTTGGCGGCAATTGGCATCACAGTGACCTCAGGCTGTGGTTCTCAAGACGCCGCCACACCGACGGCGAATCTCGTGGGACGATCGTACCGCGTGGCGCCGGAGTCGAAACAATTCGAGCACCTCAGGTTCAACCTACATCCCGAAGTGCAGGTGCGCACTTCGGCGGGCGAGTTTACGCTCCGGCTGGACGCGGAAAAGTCGCCGCTGACGGTCGATAATTTCCTCAACTATGCTCAATCCGGCTATTACGACGGCACGATTTTTCACCAGGTTTACGACAATTTCATCGTGCTGGGGGGCGGATACGACGCGCAATTTCAAGAGAAACCGGCTCATTCAACGGTGCGAAACAAAGCGCACAACGGCGTGAAGAATTGCCGCGGCACGGTGGCCATGGCCCGTCAGGCGGACGCCATCGATAGCGCCGCCAGCCAGTTTTTTATCAACGTTGCGGACAACAGCTCGCTGGACTTTACCGGATCTCAGCCCGACCAATATGGCTACTGCGTATTCGGCGACGTGATCGCCGGCATGGACGTGGTCGATCGGATTTCCAAAGCCGAAGTCCACACCCTGCCGCAGTTCGCAAATGCGCCCGTGCACCCGGTGGTGATCGAATCGGTCCGCCGGGTGAAATAGGGCCTTCTAAGAGGTCGCTTCCTGCGACCGGTTGCCGTTCAATTCGGCTGTTGCGGAACCGACCAGGTTGAATCAATTTGCATCCGGCCTGGCTCGAGAGGGTTCTTGGCTATCTTGCCCAAGCTGTAGACCCGGCATGCGCGTGAAGTGCTACCGCGGGCTACTAAATTGCGTGTAAGGTATTTTCCAAATTGGATTTTTTTGAGGGCGCCGCTGCGTCTCAAGCGAACCCGCCAACCTTCTCTTCGTAGTAGAAGAACTTCCGGCACAAATTATGCACAGCCATGCGACCCCGAACCTGACAGCTTATCAGCTGTCAGGATTTTGCGGTGCGACATAGGGTGGTGGGACCCACCCATCCGGTCTCGCTGGTCCCAGAATTACACTTTTTGAAATTTCTGGATGCTCGTATTTGCACCCCACACTGCCCGGCCGTACAATGAACGTCCCGCAACTGGCCATCGGGCAAAATCGGTAGAAGGAGATACCGCCATGTCTAAGCCCGTCTTCGTTCAGGAATGTCCGACTTGCGGTCGAAGTTTGCAGATTCGGGTGGCGCACCTGGGGAAGCGCGTGGCTTGTCAACATTGCCTGGCTGAGTTTGAGGCCTGCGATCCGGCGAGCAAGCAGTATCCCCCAGACGATTCCAGCCTGTCGCTGCTGGACCGTGCCGACGAATTATTGTCAAGCGTAAGCCGCGATCGGGGATTCGCCGGTTAGATCGCTCGAGCTTCCGAATTCGATCGCCATTGAGCGGCGACTGCCCAGGATGGCTTCGTACGCGGCCTCGGCGGGAAACTCGTATTCCCGACTGTTCATTGCGGATAAGCCATCAGAATTTCGTCGGGATGCACTCCGGCGATCGAGCGGAATCCGCCGTCGGCAATCGTTTCGCCCAGCTTTGTCACTGCGCGGAAGTCGCGATCCTTGGGCGGCTTGCCGGTGAGCTTGCGCGTGAGATCCTGGCACAACACGTCGGCGGCGCCGCGAATCACTTCATCCTTGCTGCGGGCGCGCGTAGAGGCTGACGCACAAAATCGTCACCGCATCCTGCAATTGCTGTGAAAGGTACGCCATGCGGCACTGGCGATCTGCAAGCGCCAGTTGATGCTTCGCCATTACGCCGTCGATCACTAGCGGCGAACGTTGCAGGCGATCGGCGGCGAATTGCGCGTGCTCGCGCAGATTCTTGGGCATATCGGGCAATTCGGCCTTCGAGTGGAATCGCAGTTTTTGGCCGATGACCCATTTCAAATATGGACCTACCGCGCCTTTCAATGCCCAGGCGTGGAGCGGATTCAATGGATTGGGCTTTTTGATTTTCGCGGCGGCCAACGCCTTGCCGATCGGCTCGAAATATTTCATGCCGTGCTGCTTCACCAGCGACTTGAAGAAAGCCATGCCGAGCATTTCCCCTTCGCCTTCGTAGATGCAGGGGGCGAGGAACTCATGCACGTTGTCGCCGAACATGTGGCCGTGCAAGAACGAGCGGCCGCCGTGCGTTTTCATGAACAGCTCGACGGCGGCTTCCTTTCTGCGCTTCGCTGCCGAAGATTTTGGCGATGACGCATTCCATCTCGCCGCGGTAGCCTTGATCCAACAGGCCGGCGCACCATTGCACCAGCGCATCGCAGCCGACAATCAGCGCGGCCATGCGGCCCAACCGACGCTGCACCAGTTCGCGCGAAGCGATTTCCGCGCCGTAAGTGCGGCGAAAATGCGCCCAAGGAATCATGCTGGCCATCATCAATCGCATCGTGCCGGCGGCATTGGCGCACAGCGCGACGCGGCCCAAGTTCAAACCGTGGTAGGCGATCGTCAATCCGTCGCCGCGCGGAGGGTTGAGCAGGTTGTCCGCAGGCACGCGATAATTCTTGAAGACGATGCCTTGGTTGTACGTGTGCTTGAGCGCATACAGCCCGTACTTGCGCAATTGAAACTGTTCATTCTCCTGCTGCGGCAGATCGACGACGAGCACCGCGGGGCGATTTTCAATCAAGCAGACCAGGCCTATCGTGCGCCCCGGCACGACGTTGGTAATAAACAGTTTTTCGCCGTTGACGACGTATTCATTGCCAACCCGCTCAGCGCGCGTGCGCAGGGCTGTCAGATCGGAGCCGGCGCAGGGTTCGGTCAGCGCGAACGCCGACAATCGTTCGCCGCTGGCTAGCGTCGGCAAGAATCGCTGCTTTTGTTCTTCGGTGCCGAAGGTGCGCACCGGATCGACCGCGCCGATGCAGCCATGCACCGAGGCTAATCCGGCGACCGTGGGATCGAGCATGGCCATCCGTGTGAGAAACGACGCGAACGAGGCGAACGGCGCGCCGCTGCCGCCGTACTTCGGGTCGACTAAAAGGCCCCAGTAACCCGCTTCTCCTAATTCGCTCAGTACTTTGGAAGTGATCTTTTGATTGGCGTCCAAAAGCGTGCCGGCCTCAACGTGGCGGCGAACCACGGCCAGCGAGTTCTGCATCACCTTTTCCACCGCCGGAGGAGTTTGCGGCGGCTGGCTGGCGAACAGTTCGGTCGGCAAGCCGCGCTCCCAGACGGCGCGGTGCACGGGGCTGTTGACCGTTTGGAATCGGGCGGCGAACAGGGCCTCCACCTGATCGTCGGCCTTGTCGACCGCCCCCATGCGGCGAGCTTCCTCTTCGCTCTTGCCGCCCAGCTTCATGGCGGTTTCGGCAAAGGAGGCTTCGGGGGCTTCAACGGAGTTGGTCATGATTGCTGTTGCAGGATTGGTTGGGATGCGGCGCTAGAAGAGGAGAAGATGAGAAGAGCAGAGGAGCAGATTCGATTTCTCCTCTTCTCATTTTCTCATCTTCTCCTCTTCTTGTTCCTCTCTGCGTCTCTGCGGTTAATTATATGGATTGGTATCGCTTAAGCGGATGTCAGTCGGCGTACAGGGCTGCGATTTCGTTGGCGAAATGCTCCTGTATGAGTGTACGGCGCAGCTTAAGCGTGGGAGTCAGCTCTTCCTGCTCGGCGGTGAAGGCCCGTGACAGCAGCTTGAAACGCTGGATTTGCTCGCAGGTGGACACAGCCGCCAACCGTTGGTCGATTCGGCCACGATACAGTTCCACGACGGCCGGATGCGCCAAGGCCTGGGCCGCGGAGAATACGGGAATTTTGCGGGCGATGATCTCGGCGCGCAGCGCATCGGGATTGGGCACGATGAGCGCCGTCAGGTATTTACGGCCGTCGCCGATGACGATTGCCTGGTGAATCAGCGGTTCTTCGCTGAGCAAGTTTTCCAGGAAGACCGGGGCGATGTTCTTGCCGCCGGCGGTGACGATCAACTCCTTTTTACGCCCGGTGATGCGTAGGTATCCTTCGGCATCAAGCTCGCCCAAATCGCCGGTCGAGAGCCAGCCGTCGCCGATCACTTGCGCAGTGCCCTCGGGATCGTTCCAATAGCCGAGCATGACGTGCGGGCCACGGGTGAGAATTTCGCCATCCTCGGCGAGGCGAATTTCCACGTCTGGAAGTGCCCGGCCGGAGGTGCCGATTTTGTAATGCGTGGGTGTGGAGATGGAAATCACGGGCGACGATTCCGTCAGCCCGTAGCCTTGCAGCAGCGGCACGCCTTCAGCGAAAAAGAACTCGGCTACGTGATCCGGCAGCGCGGCGCCGCCGCTGCAGCAGGCGCGCACCTGGCCGCCCAGCAGTTTTTGCAAATGCGTGGGCCCGCCGGGTTCGGTGGGTCCGAGCTTTCCGGCATCCGTCAGGCCCTGCTTCACCTTTTCAAAGAAGTACGGCACGCCGTTGATCAGCGTGGGATGGACCTGTTCGCAACCGGAGATGATGTATTCGCGATCTTCGACGATCGCCAATGGCGAGCCGCGCACCAGCCACGTGTATAGATCGCAGGTGCGGGCAAAAATGTGCGAGAAGGGCAGCCAGGCCAGGCGCACGTCCTGAATGGTGGTGTCGAACGCCGTGCAACAGCCGATGGCGTTGCTGGCCAGATTGTTGTGGCTGAGCATCACGCCCTTGGCTTCGCCCGTGGTGCCGGACGTATAAAGAATGGTCGCCAGGTCGGACGGCTTGGTGTTGGCGATCGCTTCCTGCTGAATCTGTGCGGCGCTATCTTTGCCGATGGCGGCGAAAAGCTCCGTAAGCGGGAGCACGGGTTGTTCGGCGATCGTCGATTCCATGGAATCGTAGGAGAAGAATTGCAGTCCCGGAGGCAATGAAATTCCGCCGGCGGCGAGCTTGGCAGCTTGCTTAGCGGTCGATTGCAAAACGATTCGCGCGCCGCTGTCGGCGACTTGATGGGCGATCTGCTGACCCGAGAGCGACGCATGAATTGCGACATGAACTCCGCGGGCCAGATGGACTGCCAAATCGAGCAGAATCCATTCGTACCGGTTTTCGGATACTTGCGCCACTCGATCGCCGGGTTCGATGCCGGCGCGGCGCAATCCGGCCGCCAGGCGGCGCACTTCGTGGGCCAAATCGTTCCAGGAGAGCGTGTGAAAAGATTTGCCGTCGGCGCTGGGTAAATGCAACGCGGTGCGATGGCCGTGATTGGCGACGCAATCGGTGAAGAGCTTGACGAGCGTGGTCGCTGGGACGCTCATTACACCCGCTCGAATACGGTGGCAATTCCCTGTCCAATGCCGATGCACATGGTGGCCAGGCCGGTTTTGGCGTTGCGATCGAGCATGTTGTGAACCAGCGTGGTGGTGATCCGCGCGCCGCTGGCGCCCAGAGGATGGCCGATGGCGATGGCGCCGCCGCGGACGTTGGTTTTCTCCTCATCCATTTCGAGCATGCGGATACAGGCCAGCGCCTGGGAAGCGAACGCTTCGTTCAGCTCGATCAGATCGATGTCGCTCAGTTTCATGCCGGCGCGGGCGAGCGCTTTTTTCACGGCCGGCACCGGACCGGTGCCCATCACGCTGGGATCGACGCCGACCACGGCGGTGGAGACGATTCGCACCAGCGGCTTGAGACCCAGCGATTTGGCTTTTTCTTCCGACATCACCAACAGCGCGGCGGCGCCGTCGTTCAGCGGCGAGCTATTGCCGGCGGTGACCGTGCCCATGCCCGGCATGAACGCGGGCTTCAGCGCGGCCAATGCCGCCATCGTGCTGTCGCGGCGGATGCATTGATCGGTTTCGACCAGAATGCGGTTGCCCGCTTCGTCGCGGCCATAAATCGGCACGATCTCAGGTTTGAATTCGCCTTTATCGGTGGCTGCGGCAGCGAGCTTGTGGCTGCGCAGCGCGAACGCATCTTGATCTTCGCGCGAGATGCCTTGTGTTTGCGCGAGAAACTCGGCCGTGACGCCCATCAACAGCGCGCCCTTGCTGGTGCGTTCGAACAATTTGGGATTCAGATCGATGCCGGCGTCCATGGGGATGTGCTGCATGTGTTCCAGGCCGCCGACCACTTGCACGTCTTCGCCGCCGGCGACGATCGAATGGGCTGCTTGATTCAGCGCCTGCAAACTGGAGCCGCACAGGCGATTGATCGTCGCGCCGCCGGCGTGCATCGGCAGGCCCGCCATCACGGCCACGGTGCGTGCGACGTTCAGCCCCTGCTCGCCTTGTTGCTGCGTATTGCCGAGGATTACGTCTTCGATTTCCTTGGGGTCGATTCCGCTGCGCTTTACCAGGGCTTCGACGACGGCCACGGCAAGATCGTCGCTGCGCACATCGCGGTACACGCCCTTCTCCTTGCTGGAGCGGCCGATGGGAGTGCGAACGGCGGCGACGATGACGGGGCGTTTCATAAGGCGGAAGGCGGAAGGTGGAAGGCGGAGTTCACTTGAATCCTACGGTCGTGGGTCAAGTCGGCGTTTTGCTGTAGAACTTTTTGTTGGTGCGGGCCATTTCTTCGAGCAGCGGCGTGGGTTTCCAGCGGGCGCCGAGGGATTCGTATGGTTTGATCATTTCCAGAATTTTGGCGGCCCCCAGCGTGTCGGCCCAGAACAACAGGCCCCCTTTGAACGGAGGAAAGCCGAGGCCGAAGATCAGGCCCAGATCGACGTCGCGCACGTCGCGCACTACTTTGTCTTCCAGCAAGCGCGTGGCTTCCAGCAGCATGGGCATGAAGAGCCGCGTGGTGAGTTGCTCTTCGGTGTATTTCTGCTTGCCGCGGACCATCGGCTCCAGAATCGGCGCAGCGCCGGGTCGGGCTGGCCGCGCTCTTTGCCGCCGGGATAGGCGAAGAAGCCGGCGCCGGATTTTTGCCCCAGGCGGCCGGCTTTGATCAGCGCCGGCACCAAGGGCGATACCACGACGCGGTCGGGAAAGGCGTCGTACATTACTCGGCCGGCGTAAAAGGCGGTGTCGAGCCCGACGACGTCGAAAAGCGTGATTGGTCCCATCGGCATGCCGAAGTCTTTAGCGGCGCGATCGATGGCGGGGATTTCGGCCCCTTCGAGCAATAGCTCGATCGCCTCGTTCATGTAGGGGAACAACAGGCGATTGACCAGAAAGCCGGGGCCGTCGTTCACGACAATCGGCGATTTGCCGATCGACTTGGCGTAGGCCACGGCGGTGGCGATGGTTTCGTCGCTGGATTTCTTGCCGCGAATCACTTCGACCAGCGGCATCCGTCGCACCGGATTGAAGAAGTGGATGCCGCAAAACTGCTCGGGCCGCTTCAGTGCCTGGGCCAATTGCGTGATCGGAATGGTAGACGTGTTCGAGGCCAGAATCGCGTCTTTATGCAATTGCGGTTCCAGCCGCGCGAACACTTGCCGTTTGACGTCGGCATTTTCAACGACCGCTTCGATTACTAAGTCGCAGGCGGCGAGTTCGGCGTCGGTCGATGTGGCGTTGAGCAAGGAAGCGTATTTCACCGCGCGGTTTGGATCGGGGCCCTTGGTGAGCTTGCTGTAAGAAACCTCTTCGAGAATTCTTTGCACGCCAGCGGCCAGCGCTTTGGGAATGGCGTCGGCCAGCGTCACGGGCACGTCGCGGCGCAAATTCGCGGCGGCAATGCCCTGCCCCATGATGCCCGAGCCGATGACGGCCACCGATTTGATGGGGCGCGTGGGGACATTGGAGCGCTCGACGCCGGTGTCTTTTTTATTACGGTCGGTGAGGAAGAAGACATTGATCAGGGCGCGATTGACCGGCGAGCCGAACAGCGCGGCCATTCCTTCGGCTTCGGCATTGCAGGCGGAGTTGATGTCTTCTCCCGCCGCGCCGAGCATCACTTCCAGCGCCGCCATGGGGGCCGGGTAGTGACCTTTGGTTTGTTGCTGGATCACGGCCGACGCGGTCGCGCCCAGAAAGCCCAATTCGGTTTCGTCGATGTCGACGGGTCCGCTGTGGCGCATTCGGTCATCGAGATATTGCTTCGATTTTTGCTCGGCGCGCACCAAGCGGATGGCGGCCTCTTGAATTCGCTCGGGCGGAACGACGTCGGTTGCCAGCCCCATTTTGTAGGCGGTGCGGGCGTCGATATTCTCACCGCTGGTGACCATTTCCACGGCATTGCCAAGGCCGACCATGCGCGACGATCGTGCCGTGCCGCCCCAGCCGGGGAAGAGGCCGAGTTTGACTTCGGGGAATCCGTACTGAGTTTTGGGATCATCGGCCATCACTCGGCGATCGCACCAGATGGCCAGCTCGGCTCCGCCGCCGACGCAAATGCCATCCACCGCAGCCACGGTGACGAACGGGGAGTTCGACAACCGCTGGAACAATTTCCGTCCGCGGTGGCACATTTCGGCGACTTCGGATTTCGGCACGTCGAACGAGGCGGCGAATTCGCGCAGGTCGGCGCCGGCGATGAACATGCCCGGTTTGCCGGAGCGAATCACCAGGCCCGCCAGATCGGTGCGCTTCGCCAGCGTGTCGAGATGGGCCGAAAGTTCCGCCAGCACGTGCGACGACAGCACGTTGGCCCCTTTCTTCGGGTCGTCGAACGTAAGCAGGGCGATATCGGCTTCGGGAAACGACAGCCGAATTACTGCATCGTTGGACATAAGACAACCTTGGGCACGAGCGTCGCCAAACCGACAGGATAGGCGGGCATTGGTGATCCGTAAACCCGGACCTGCGGTCGGGCGCCGGCTCCGGCTTGTGCGGTGGGCGCGGGAATCGTTAGAATTCGTGAGCCGTTTGTCTTCTCCAGCGGAGTATCGTTCGCCTATGAATCGTCGATCACTAACCAACGTCGTGGTGTTCTGCCTGCTAGTGGTGCTGGGTGTGGTCAGCCGCTGGATTGCCGCCGAGAACCAGCCCGGGCTAACGAATTTTACGGCCATTGGGGCGACGGCGCTATTCGCGGGCTACTATTTTCGCTCCCGACTTGCGGCACTTTTGGTTCCATTGGCCGTGATGGTGATCAGCAATTTGTGCTTGCGGCAATACAACAATTTCGGGCAACTGGCGATTGTGTACGTGGCGTTGTTGCTGCCCGTGGCGATCGGGATGTTGCTAGCGCGAAATTTGCGGTGGTGGACGGTGGGCGTGGGGGCGGTCGCTTCGTCCGTGTCGTTCTACCTGCTCACGAACTTTGCCGAATGGGCGTTTTACAATCTCTATCCGCACACCCCGGCCGGATTGGTTGAAGGCTACGTGGCGGCGATCCCATTCTTCCGCAACACGCTGGCCAGCGATTTGTTGTTTAGCGCGCTGGTCTTCGGCACCTATGCGCTGGCGGTTTCGGCGGGCATTCTGCCGCGGCGCGCCGAATTGACGCCGGCGCAAGTCCGCTAGCATTGTCAGCGGGCCCTTGCTTGCGCTTCGGGCTTTGCGCTGCGGGCTTTCCGCTGCAGACTTTTGGCGATACCACCGGCACATCCGCTACAGGCCGGAGAATTGTTAAATTTTGACATTCGCCCCTGACGAGTCACCTTTAGCGACCTGTGTCGGCAGCCCGTGCTGACGGTGCAGCTAGCGGCCGGCATTCGAAACCGGCCTTGGGGGGGAATGGATGGCGCGGCGACGCTCGGCAGCCGTTCGGCTGTGATAGCGTTCCCATTGCAACTCGCCACGATATCCGTGCGGCGACAACGTTCCGCCGGATTCCAAACCTCCAAGAGTTTTCTGACGCTTGGAGAATCTTCATGAGGCGAGGGTTCGTGCGTTCTGTGGCTCTGTGTTGCGGCTTGATCGTGTCGATCAATCAAGCCGTGCTGCCGCTTGCGCACGCCGCCACCAACACGTGGAATGGCAACAGCGCGACAACCAGCGACTGGACCGACAGCACGAATTGGACCGGCGGCGTGCCCACCAACGACAGCACTGCCGACGTGATCTTCGGCGGCACCAACCGGCTGGATTCCACGGTGGATACGAACAATCCCTGGAGCATTAAATCGATCACCTTTAACAACACCGCCGGCGCGTTTGAAATCCAGTTGAACGCACTGCAAATCGACTCCGGCGGCATCACGAACAATAGCACTGAGACGGAAACTTTCGACAACGATATCACCGTCGGTGCATCGCAATCGTGGAACGCTGCCAGCGGCGACCTTGTGTTCAACGGTTCGATTACCACAAATGTTTCACTAACCGTGACCGGCGCTAACGACACCACGTTCACAGGTGCATTTAATGGAAATGGCGGTTTGATCAAGGATGGCGCCGGAAACGCTGATGATGTCGGGTGATGCCAGCGGGTTTTCCGGCGGCGTGACTCTCACTGCGGGAACATTGAAGGCGGGCTCTGATCCGGGGCTTCCAACAAACGGCTACACGATCAACGGCGGAATACTCGACCTGAACACACACGATTTGACCATCAAAGGAATCAACGGCAGCGGCGGCGAAGTCAAACTTAATTCCGCTGATTTGACGCTAAATGGAACCGGCAATACGTTCTATGGCGGCGTGATCAGCGGCAGCGGCGGTTTGATCAAGAGTGGCACCGGACTACAGGAACTCACGGGGGCCAATACCTATACCGGCGGAACCACTGTCACGGCAGGCACCCTGCAAGGCACCGCCGGCGTCGGCTTGCAGGGAGATATCCACGTCTCCACCGGCGCCACGGTGGCTTTCAGCCCGCAATCAGGCACGGGAACGTATGCCGACGTCGTGGACGGTGACGGCACGGTGAACAAAGTTGGCGGCGGCACGGTGATCTTCACCGGCGCGAATACATATACCGGAGGAACCACGGTTACCGGCGGCACCCTACAAGGCGACACGGACAGTTTGCAGGGGGGCGATGCAACTCGAAAGATCGGCATCGCTTCCGGCGCGAATCTGTCGTTCACTCAAAATGCCGACGGCGCGTTTGCCGGAACCATCAATGGAACCGGCGGAAACGTGATCAAAGACGGCATCGGCACCGTCTCGCTGACCGGTGCCAATACGTACACAGGGGCCACGTCGATCAGAGCGGGCACGCTGCAACTGGGCGACAATACCGCGACGGGATCGCTTGATTCCGCGTCGGAGGTGAACATTGCGTCGGGAGCCACGCTGGCCTTCAATCGCAGCGACGCGACTCCGGTCGACTTCAATAACAACATCGTCGGCGCCGGCGGGTTGCATCAGGTGGGCACGGCCACCATCGTTCTCGGTGGAACCAATACGTTCACCGGCGCATCGACCATTGAAGCCGGAACCACCTTGCAAGTCGGCGACGGCGCCACCAATGGCACCTCGGGCTCCGGCGCGATTCAGGACAACGGCACGTTGATATTCGACCGCAGCGACACGGTGACCGCGGACAACAGCATCAGCGGCACCGGCGTGCTGGTAAAAAACGGCGCCGGCACCTTGATTCTCGGCGGCGTCAATTCCTATACCGGCGGCACGTCGGTCGCCGCCGGCACATTGCAGGGGACGACGTCGAGCTTGCACGGCAACATCGCCACGGCGGCCGCCACCAGCGTCATCTTCGATCAGACCACCACCGGCTCTTATGCGGGCGTCATCAGCGGATCGGGATCAGTGGCCAAAAACGGCACGGGCACCGCCGAGCTCTCCGGCGCCAGCACCTACACCGGCGGAACCACGGTCAACGACGGAGTGCTCAACGTCAACGGAAGCGTGGCCGGCAATGTCTTTGTCACCGGCGCCGGAACGTTAGGCGGCACCGGAACGGTCGCCGGAAACGTGGACAACGAAGCCACGGTCGCCCCGGGCAGCGTCGGCAGTCCGATCGACACGCTCCACGTCGGCGGCACGTACACGAACGAAAGCGGCGCCACGCTCCAGGTGAATATCGATTCCAATCAAAACGGCTCGGTGCTCGACGCCACCGGCGCCGCCACGATCAACGGGGGAACGGTGCTGGTGAATTCCACCACCGGATCGGCCAATGCGGGCCAGAAGTTTACCTTCCTCACCGCCAGCTCCGTGACCGGCACCTTCGACGACGCGACCACCCAAAACCTTCCTCCGTTCTTGATTCCGATTTTGGGCTACACCAGCGACACCGCCTTTTTCACGCTGCTGCGCAACGGCGAAACGTATGAAGCCGTCGGCAGAACATTCAACCAGCGCACCGTCGGACGCTATTTGGACCAGATTTCGCCCACGGCCAGCGGCGATCTGCAAACGGTTTTCGACGCGCTCAATTCGATCGACGATCCTGAGCTGCGCTTCGCTGAAAGCCAAATGGCCGGGGCGCTGCACGGCACCTTGGGACAAATCGGCGTGCAAAATACCACGTTGATCGTGGGCCAAGTCGCCCAGCGGCTGCGCTCCTCCTCGATGACGCCGACCGTCGATCCGTGCTGCTGCCAATGTAATGGGTGCAACCCGGGCATTTGCAGCGGATGTCTCGAACAAGGTCTTTTCGCGCCGGTGCCGCCTTGTGGCGGAAGTTGTTGGACCGGCTGGGCGCAAGGCTTTGGCCTGGGAGGCGGCGCCAAATCGGACGGCAATGCCGAGGGGGTCAACTACAGCATGGGCGGCGTCCTGGCGGGCGTCGAACGCTGGTTGGACGACAGCCGGCTGTTGGGCTTCTATGGCGGATACGTCGGCAGCACGGTCGAGCGGTCCGCGCCTCGTTCGTTTATCAACGGCGGCCACTTCGGCGGCTATCTCTATGCCGACGATTGCTTCAACTATTGGACCTTGATGAACGGTTACGAATTCGATTCCTACGCGACCCACCGCACGATCCAATTCGACGACATCGACCGCGAAGCCTCGGCCAATTACAACGGCTGGCAGGCCTATGTCTACGCCGAACGCGGCGTCAGCTACGAATCGTGCGGCCGGCTGTTCCAGCCCTTCGTGGCGCTGCAGTATCTGTATTTGCGGCAGAACAGCTTCACGGAACATGGGGCCAATTCCATCGACCTGGCCTCTGGCGGCGCGAACACCAATTCGCTGCGCAGCTTGCTGGGCGCGCGATACCAGTGGGCTTGGATGCATCGCACCTGCCGCCGCTCGTTCCCCGAAGTTCACGCTTACTGGTTGCATGAATACATCGATTCGCATTCGCTGGTGGACGCCACCTTCTCGCCGGTCCCGGAAAACGGCGGCACTCCGTTTATTGCCCATGGCCTCGATCTCGGCCGCGATTGGGCCGTCGCGGGCGCCAGCTTCACGTGGGAAATGCACGACTGCTGGAGCCTGTTCATCAACGGCGACATCCAGACGAACAACCAGGCCACGCTGTATCTCGGCTCCGGCGGCTTGGGCCACGTGTGGTAGCCCGCGGTTGCGGCACTCGCTCAGTGCAGTCGCGCGCAAGCGTAACCCTTCCGCCCTCCGCCCTCCGCCTTCTGCATTCCGCCTTCCACCTTCTGCCCGTGCATTCTCGTCACATTCGTTTTCTTCTCCCGCCGTTCATGCGCGGCTTGCTCGCTGGTCGATGTTAAACTCTGCCGGCCATGGATGCCGGGCGGTTCGCGGTGTCGCCGCGCTAGGCTGCGCCGCCAAATCAAGGGCGATGCGCTTGGCGCCGACATATTCGCAAAAACCCGCACAGAGCGCAACGGAGTGTTCTTGCCCCCGACTTCGTTTTGCGAGCGCTTGTGAACCGTCCGATACCGCCCTATTTGAAGCTCCGCGCAGGCGAAGCTGCCGATCCCTTGCGGCCCGACATCGCCGACCTGGCCTGTCTGGGCGAGTTGTGCCAGGCCTTTGCCGAAGCCACCGGCTGGCCCCTGCGCTACGTGCCGGAGCCCGAGCCAAGTGAAGACATCGATCTGCTGTGGTCTGCCCCGGTCAACCCGGGCGTTGGAGTTACTCCCGGACACCTGCGGATCGATTTTTGTTCTTCATCGCTGGCTTCGGAGATGAATCGCTCGGAGTGGCATTCCGCGGAGCGCATGGCCGGCGCCGTGGCGGAACTGGTCAACGAACTTGTCGCCGCGCGCCACGCCCTGTGGCAGCGCGAGGCCGAGCTGGCGACCGGAGTGCCCGTCACCGCGCACGAAGATGAAGAAGGCCATCTGGCGGAGCGCCTGGAGGCCACGCTGCGCGCGGCGCGCAAGCCATCGGCTGCGATTCCGCGGCGCTGTATTTATTAGACGATGCCACCAGCCAACTGAAGCTCCGCGCCTGCTGGGGCCTGCCGGTCGCGAAGCTCACGCTGCCGGCCCGCCCGCTGTCGGAGCAAATGGCCGATTTGGAAGCGCTCCTGGGGCACGCCGTGGCGCTGGAAAGCACCGCCGATATGGTCGGCGCGTGGCAAACTCCCGAGCCCGCGGAGTCCGCCTTGTGTGTGCCCGTCTCCAGTCCGACGGTGCCCCTGGGCACGCTCTGGTTCTTCTGCCAGCGCGAGCGCGCATTCAGCGACGAGCAAACGAACATGGCCGAGGTGGTGGCGGGCAAAATCGCCTCCGACCTGGAACGCACGGTGTTGATGCAAGAACAAACCGCACGCGCCGACTTAGAAAAGCAAGTTTCATCAGCCCGCCGCACACAGCAGCATCAACTTCCCGTCGCCCCGCCCCCATTGGCCGGGTGGAACATCAGCGGCTGGGCCGAACAAGCCGGCCCGCTGGGCGGAGCGTTTTACGATTGGCGGATGCTCGACGACTCCTCCCTGATGGTGATGCTCGGCGACGCCTGCGACGGGGGCATCGAAGCGGCCCTGGCCACCGCAGCCCTGCGCGCCGCCCTGCGCGCCGACAATGGCCGCATGCCCGATCCCGAGGAACTGCTCGAGCGCGCCAATCGAATCCTCTGGGAAAGCACCGCCGGCGGCTGGTGGGCGGGCTTGTGGCTCGGGCAGCTCGATCTCAACAAGGGCCGCTGCGACTACGTCTCCGCCGGCCGGCCATCCGCCTTGTGGCTGCGCGGCGACGGCTGGGCTTCGCTGGCCAAGCCGGGCGAGCCGCTGGGAATCGAGCCAACCATCGCCTGGGAACGAAAGCAACTGATAATAAATCCGGGCGAATCGCTGTTCGTCTGCAGCCGCGGCATCACCGAAACGAGCAACCAGTACGGCGTGCCGCTGGGCGACATCGCCTTATCGCGCGCCCTGCGCAGCGAAATGACTGCGCCGCCGGAACGCATGATCGAGTTGGTGCGCAACCTCATCGAAACGCAAGTCCAGCAGACGATCCAGCGCGACCGCAGCATTCTGATCGTCAAACGCCTGCCGGCGTAGTTCGAAGCCCGCGGCGCAAGCAAGGGATCGGGAGGGCGAGGCTCCCGCCGAGCCGCCGCATCTTGACCCACCGCGCCAATGGAATAGACTCCATTTCGGCACCGGCGCTCCCCCTCGCGCTATTTAGCTCCGGGTCAATGACCCGGGGGTGCGTGCCACCCCAGTTGCAACGTTCGAACGTCAATAGCCGGAGGGCAACGCCCTCCGGACGCGGGAATGGCGGAATTGGCAGACGCGCCAGGTTGAGGGCCTGGTGGTAGCAATACCGTGCAGGTTCAAGTCCTGTTTCCCGCACTCCGCTGAAATCATCCTGATCCCCCACGCCCGAATCCGACGGTGCTTCGCATGCCCCCCGAAGCTGCACTGCAAGCCCAAATCGAGCGCTATCGCGGCATGACCGGGCAAGAGCGCTTGAAGATTGCCTTGGACCTCCACGAGTTTGCCTGCGAAGTTTCCCGCGCCGGAATCCGCCACCAATTTCCCGACGCCACCGACGAAGAAATTGAACGCCAACTTCGCCAGCGAATTCAGTTGAGTAGCCCATGAGGCCCCGTTGAGGGGCTGGTGGTAGCAATACCGTGCAGGTTCAAGTCCGGTTTCCCGCATTCTTTTTTACCGCAGCCGGCGATTCTTGAAGGCTGCAAGTGAGATGCCGGCCAGCGCGATTAACACGAGGCCACTCGGTTCCGGCACGGCGGTGATGTTGTCCATGCCAAACGAAATCTGCGGGCCGGTGCTCAAAAACTGGTCACCGACCAGCACGGCGCTCGTGGCGTCGAGGATGCGGAAATCGAGCACGTTGGCCTTCAGCGTGCTGAACGCCGGCGGAGCGTGCGCTGGGCTGCCGGCGCTGACGGCCGTCATGTTGGCCGCATCGAAGAGGAACGTAACCGCGTGCCAGTTGCCGTCGGAGGGCAAGCTGTACGGAGTTGTCGATACATAGCCGGCGGAATTGTTGGCAGTGCCCTCGCGCACCGCCAGCCGCATCGACAAGCTATTCACGGCGCCAGTGGCGTTGGATGCCGGGCTCATCAGGCCCAGCGTAATGGCGGTGATGTCGCTGAAATCGCCCAGCCACTGCACGTCGTTGGAGGCCAACAGTCGCGGGGCATTGGAGGCTCCACCCGAATTGAACTGCAAATATTGATCTCCAGCGCCAGCGGGGCCGCCAGTGCTGATAATCTCCTGGCCGACAGCCATCATGGCCGAGCCGCCGCCGAGCCAATTGTTCAATTGCCCATCGTTAAAGTCATCGACTTGGCCGACGGGAATGACGGATGCCCGTGCGGTCAATGTTGCCGCGAGAGTAAAAACGATTGCGAAGCGAAAGTAGTTCATCATTGCAGGTTGCTCATTGAGGGCCGGGCCAGGGACTATCGGGAACTTTCCAAACAATATCGGGGCGATCGGGAATGCCAATGCTGCCGCAGCCGACGTAATCGGCGCTATACGCTTTCAAGTGGCCATCCAAAAAAGCCAGGTTCACCATCCCCGCGTGCCGCGCGACCGGGCTGTATTTCTGATCCGAAGGGAGCAGGGAGCATTGCGTGCCGATGCCTTCCGTCATGAACACCATGGTCTTGCGCGAGCCGACGCGGTCGATGTGGTCCGGCTTGGCGCCCTTGGGCGTCGAAAGCCACATGTTCATGCCGTAGGCAAAGTATTCCGGCAGGCCTTCGTCGCGCTGGATGGCGTCGGTTAGATCGGGACACATCCACACGCCGCCGGCGCCCGGGTGCGGCGGCTGATTGGATTGGATCAGGGTATTCAGCGGCGCCTCGTGCAGGAACGCCGGCAAAGCGTTGAACCAATCGCTGGAGCGGGAAAACGAAACGGTGGGATAGCTGACGCCCTGGCCGCGTCGCGGAAGATAGCCGTAGTGCGCCGAGGCAAACTCCTGGACCGCCAGGGCCCATTGGCGCAGGTTCGACTGGCACGCCATGCGCCGTGCCGCGGCCCGAGACTGCTGGATCGCCGTCAAAAGGAGCGAAATCAAGATCGCCATGATCGTGACGGCGACCAGCAGTTCAATTACAGTGAAGCCGGCGGATTTTCGGGCCGAAGTCATCAAGGGGACCGTTATGCACGCTTGGATATAGCGCTCCGAATTTACCCCATTCACGCTCGGTGTCAACATGGCCAAAGCCACCTGGGAAAAAGACTGGACCGTCGGTTTGAGAGCCTGGATCGAACGCCGCGGCCAGGCCGTGATGGGGCAGGGGAGGGCGGAATTGCTCGAGGCCATCGGCCAGCGGCGCAGCATCACCGCCGCCGCCAAAGCCGCGGGCATGTCGTACCGCCGGGCCTGGAACATGATCCAGGAAGTGAACCAAGCTGCGGGGGAACCCTTGGTCGAAGCCGCCGTGGGGGGCGTGAAAGGGGGCGGCGCAACTCACCGAGCGCGGCCGCTTCGCCGTGGACGTCTATCGCCAGCTTTACGCCGCGCTGCACGATAGCGCCGCCGGCGTGCTGCGCCGCATCATCAACCCCAGCGAGGACGCGCTCCCCTGCATCCATCTGGCGGCGGCGATCAGCCTGCAGGAAGTGATCGGCCAACTGCTGGCGGAATATGCGCTGGTGCGCCCGGCGGTTCGGATCCGCGCGGTGTATGGGGCCTCGAATGAGCTGGCCGCCCATTTGCTGGCCGGCGCCGGGCGATCTGTTCCTATCAGCCGAGGTGTCGGTGATCGATCGCTTGGATGCGGCGGGGATGCTCATTGCGCGATCGCGCCGCATCGTTGCCGCCAATAGCCTGGTGGCAATTGGGCAGCAGGCAAATCGCAATGTGCGCAAGCCGGCCGACCTGTTGAAAGCAAACATCCGCCACGTCGCCTTGGCCGAGCCGGCCTGTCCGCTAGGCAAGTACTCGAGAGAATATTTGCGATCCATCGGCATCTACGATGCGCTTTTGCCCAAGGTGATGCACGTGGACAATTCGCGAGCGGTGCCGGCGGCCGTGGCATCGGGCGCGGCGGAGGCCGGCGTGGCCTTCGCCAGCGATGCCGCGCGAGCCGACGGCTGCCAGGTGCTGTTCCATGTGCCGCCGTCGCAATCGAGCGCCGAGTATGTGGCGGCAATTCTCCGCAGCGGACAGCAATTAACCGAATCGCGATTGCTGCTGGAGTACATCACTTCGCCCGGTGCGGCAAAAGTGTTCCGTCGCTGCGGATTCCAAGCGGCCAAAGGGGCGCACAGACTTGGAAAAGCTCGCGCGCAGTAAGCCAATACCAGCACCCGGATTTCCAGTTTTATTTGGCTGGAACCTGAGGCGGTGCCGGTTGGTCCTTGATTGGCGCAGGTTGATCTTTTGCCGGGGCCGATGGGCTGGTCGGGGTGGCAGCCGTTTCTTCCGGCGTGCCGCTCGTCTGGTTTTGAGTTTCGGCGCCGGCGGACGAGGTTTCCGTGGTCGGGAACAGAACTGCGTTCAAGCGCGGCAGGAACTCCCTTAAAAACTCCTTGCAGGGGCTGTCTTCCGGCTGTTCACGTTCCCCGGTCTTCAGCGGCGCGATGGCGTAGATTTTGTAGACGGCGGGGGATCGGCCCAAAGTCAGGCGTGCGAAATTCGGCGCGACCCATTCGCCGTCGTCGCTAAAGCTCCAGAAAATGCGCAGGCTTTGTTGGCCTTCCGCTTCGGAGCCGGCCTTATAGCGATTGGTCCAAAAGAAGGCGACATCCTTGCCATATTCCTTGCCGAAGTCGATCGGGAATTTTCGCGCTTCGTCGTCTTCCTTGAATCCGCTGGCTTTGTAGCAGCGTTCGGGCGTGTGGATTGTCACATCCTGCGGATGACCGCAGACGATGAAGATTTCGACCTTCTTTTCGGGATCGAAACGATTGCGAAACACCCGCGAGTAGCTGCCGGTGGCCGCCGAGGCTTCCAGTTCGCGCTGATCGACTTTGGCTGGCTCGCTTTGCCAATCGCCAAATTCCAGCGGAACTTTGGTCAGGCGATGGGCGAAATCGATTTGTTCCTTGCTGGGCTCCCGCGTTTGCCAGGTAAGCCTCTTGTACGGAAACGTCTGCAGGACGAGCAACACGACGACCGCAGCGGCGGGAATCCAAAAGTTTCTCATGATAAACCGTTGTATGGGCTAGAAGCTGTGCAAAATTTGGCGTGGCGGCAATCAGGCCGACGCGGGCAAGGCGTACGCAGGGCGGCGACTGGTTTCTGTAATTCCATTAACGACCGCCCCTAGCACGCGAATGCCCACCGATTCCATCCGTTCGCGCACGTCATTGACTTTGTGGATTCGGCTGACGTCGCGGCGAACGCTGAGCACCGCGGCGTCCACTTGCCCGCCGATCAGCAGCGTGTCGGCATAGGTCAATACCGGTGCTGCGTCGATGACAACGAAGTCGAACTGTTCCCGCGCTTTGAGCAGGACGTCTGCGAGGATGCCCTTCGACAAGGCGGCAATGGCGGTGTAATCGCATTGACCAGCGGAAATAAACATGAGCCCATCAACGGGAGTCGGTTGCAAGGTGGTGGAGAATTCGACATCGCCACGGAGCGCTTCGCTCAATCCTGGATCAGCGGCGGCTCCGAACACCAAGTGAACGGTAGGCGAGCGGAGATCGCCATCGATCAAAAGAGTTCGACGGCCCGAGCACGCCAGGCTTGCGGCCAGATGCGAGGCCACGGTGGTTTTTCCTTCCCGATCGCCGGCGCTGGTGATCAATATGATCTGTGGCACCACTTCGCGCGACTGCTGCAAGAGCATGGTGCGAATGCTGTCCAGCGATTCGGCCAGCACTCCTTGCAACACGCCGGATTGGCTGAGCCTTTTTGACATGGAAGAGATGCTGGGCACGGTGCCGAGGACCCGCAGCCCTGCTTTGGATCCGACCTCGCTGGTGGTGTTCAAGCGATGTGCTTGATACTCCACTGCCATTACGGCGCCGGCGCCCAACGACAATCCCACGATGCCGGCGAACATGGTAAGCACATATCTCAGCACAGGGTTAGTACCCTCGGGCACAGAAGCGTCCTGCAAGGAAATGACGCGTTGCGGCAGGGAGAGCTCCAGCTTGAGGCGATCCAATTCCGCCGACCAGTGCGTGGCGTTGTTTTCCAACTGCTTAATTTCTTCCATCAGCGACATGTGCTGTGAATTCTCATTGGTCAGGTCGGTTGCCTTCTTCATGGCGTCCTTATATTGGGCTTCGGCATCTTGGAGCGATTTCAATTGAACGGTTTCCAGCGCCTCGAACTTTTGAATTTCCGCGGCGCCACTGCCCATTTCATCCTGAAGTTGCTGGATGATGCCCGGGCGCAGTTCGGCTCGTCGCTCGTCGAGCTGTTTTTGCAGACCCTCGATCAGCGACTGATAGCGCTGCGCGGTCGGATCGCGCATGCCACGTTTGGTTTGCGTCAGATGCTGCGAAAGCCCTTGCTTGTACTGGTCGATTTGCTGATTAAGAGCGCCGAGGGTTGGATCGCGCCAGAGCCAAATCGACAAGGTGCTCCGACGGGCCGTTCGACGTGGAGTCATGCTCCTTAAGCATGGCGATTTTCGCCCGAGTAGCTGACAGATCCGCCTGGATCGTCATCGTTCTGCGTAGCAGTTCGCTGCTACGCTCCATCAAGGACGCGCGTTGAATTTTGACTTGCTCCAAGTCGGGAGCGTTGTATTGCCGGAGGAGTTTATCCAGCAATTCGCGCTTTTTGCCCATCTGATCCATTGTTTCCTTGTAGCTGGTTTCCACCAGTTCACGACTGCGAAGTTTGTTGTAGTAATCGGCCTGAACGATATGCTCCAGATACGATTGCTTGACGGCATTGACGATCTTGACCAATTGTTGGGCGTCTTTACCGCGCATTTTGATTTGCAATAGCTCTTGATCCATGGGGGCCACGACCGCCAATTCATCTTCCAGGTATTTTTGCGGTTCGCGTTTGTCGCGCAAGACCGGCAATTCGGCGATGCCGGGCAATTCCAAGGCGGCGCGCAAAACGAGCGGGCTTTTGATCAAGGCGGCTTGAGTTTTGCGGAATTGATCGTATTCGCCTGCATTTCGGTTGAGAGGCCCGCCGCCGATGTTTTGTGGATCGCCCACATGCAACCAGGCTGCCACTTCATACGGATCCGGGGCGATCAACCAAACTACGATCGCCAAAGGCACCCCCATCATCAGCCCGGCGCAAAGTGCCAACAGCCATCGCCGCCGCAGCGCGTGCAGCAATTGGGCGAGGTTGACACCACCGGGTTCGGCTTCGAAATAAGGCGCTCCGGTGGATGGAATTGCATAAGGGCTAAGCCCGTGGGCTTCGTTCTCCCGCACCATCAAGGCATGATGGCTGTTGCGGACGTCGTCGCTGCCGGCGCCGCCATTTAGCGATTCGATATTTTCTGCTGGGGACTGGTTCACGACACTGCCTCTTCTTCCAAATGTTCCAACGCTCAATACACTTAGCAGCGCCCCCGAGTAGCAACGTTCCAACGCCTACCGGATTTGCGTGGGCGAGGTAGTACGTTGAGCCACGGGCGCTTTCCCGAAACCCACCATCACGGGCACCGCCGAACTTTCTTCTACGAGGATATGTTCAAGGATTTGCATCTCCACATACAGGAACACAAACGCCAGCGGCATCATGAACCAGCCTGCCAAATCGTGGAAAAAATGCTTTGCGATTTCCGACTCTTGACCGAGCAACAAATACAATAGCGCGGTAATCACGATTCGAATGAGATTGACCAGCAAGGCGATCGGAATGGCGCTTACAATTACGACCGCATTCTGCCACCAGGGGCGTTCGGTGATCATGGTCATCGCGACCGCCATTGCCAGAAAGATGGTGCACATTCGCAATCCGCTGCATTGTTCTTCGATGTTCAGCGGAAAGCCTTCGCCGATGATCAGGCGATTACCGATGTAGTACGAATCGACACCCAGCGTCTGCAGGGTATAGCTGCTGAAGACGGTTGCCGCATGTTGCAACGGCGCGAGGAACATGTCTGCGACGTGCTCGGGCAGCGGCATCATGAAGATCAGAAATGCCAAAGGCGCGGCGGACCATCGGAGCATCGACCAACCGCCGGCGACCGTGAAAATTCCCATCATCACGGGGATGATCGCCCACATTTCCACGACGCCATTGTGGATATATGCTCCCAGCAACCGCATCGCCAGGCCACCAGCAATGATTCCCACTCCGCTCCATCGCGCTAACGTCGAGACCGGTTGAAAGGGCTGCCGCCGCATCACCAGCAGCGCGATGGTAAAGATGGGGACAAGATAGCCGTGGGAATATTGCGGATTTCGCCAGATTCCAATCAAGCCATCGATGGTGCTCCAGAAGGTCCAGATCATGACCGCCGTCAAAGCGACGATCAAATACCAAGGTGTTTTTTGGTCCACTTCCTTCTGCGACTGAGCCACTAAGCTAGATGACATAGTAATCTTGCCGATGGAGGTCAAGGGAACAGGCTGGCGGTGTCAAACCATCCACGAGTACAGCGTCGGCCTCGGCCGCAAAATGCGGGAAAGCGATTAGATGGCCTTGACCGCTGTTCGAGCCGACGGCGGGTTCTTCAAGGCGTGGTTACCCCTCTCCTACCCGATACTTCACGATAAACGGCGCGCCTGAAGTTGTCAAACTACCGCCAGTTCCCGCAAATGCTACGCAGCAGACACCCGGTTAGATCGCGTCATTTCGAAGCTTTTGTGGACAAATTGAAACATTAAGTCGGAACGACTGCCATAAAACGGACGAGTCAAACGCGCACAACTGGACTCGCCTGGCCGCGCCGGAATTTCCGCGGAGCTGATGTCTGAGTTTTGGGCGTAATTTGGCTGGATGGAAAGTGTGTACAGTGCAGCGGAGCGGTCTTCTCCACGGCCGTCTGGCTCAGCCGGATGCTGGCAAGGCAGCTTTTCTGGGCAAGTCTGTGTCAAAGTTTGCCGATTATTCAAGGGATAGGGTCTGCGCAGAGATTTCAGGCGCATTGGCGCATTGGATCTCGGCCAGGTAAGCCACGGATAGTGATAATTTGAGCGCTTTGGAGAATATGGGAACAAGGACGGTCACCCACTGCTGCTTGCATTTGGGCCCCCTGCCACAACGGAAGTGGCGGCCGCTGGCGGCGCTGACGCTGGCGCTTTTGATCGCGGCGCCGGGCTGCCGCACTTGGGCCGGCCTGCGTCCCGTGCCGGCCAAGGCGGTCGGCGCCCAGCCGCGCTATGTTCCCAGTGAAAAAAACATGGTTTCGCTCCCCCCTTATGTGATCGAGCCGCCGGATATCCTCTTGGTCGATGCCTTGCGGGTGATTCCCAAGGCGCCTTTTAAAATCCAGCCTCTGGATGTGCTGTCGGTGCAGGTGGAAGGGACCGGCGCCTATCAGCCCATCAGCGGACTGTTTTTGATCGAGCCCTCCGGCATGCTCAACCTGGGTCCGGCTTACGGCAAGGTGAAAGTCGGCGAGCTGTCGCTGGAAGAGGCCACCGAAGCGGTCACCAAACACCTCAAACGCATTTTGAAAGAGCCGCAGGTGTCGCTGACTTTGAGTGAATCCGGCGGCCAGCAGCAGGTGGCCGGCGAGCACCTGGTGGGACCCGATGGCACCATCAACCTGGGCACCTATGGCCTGGTGTATGTGGCCGGCATGACGATCGAAGAGGCCAGAAGCGCCATCCAGGAGCACTTGAAACAGTTCCTGGAGTCGCCGTTGATCTCGGTGGACGTGTACGCCTACAACAGCAAGGTGTACTACGTGATCACCGAAGGGGCCGGCTTTGGCGACAACATTCAGCGCTTCCCGATCACGGGCAACGAAACGGTGCTGGACGCGGTGAGCCTGGTCAACGGCTTGAGCCGCTTGTCGAGCAAGAACATTTGGATTGCGCCGCCCTCGCCTTCCGGCTGCGATCAGATTCTGCCGGTGCGCTGGGATGAGATCGCCAAAGGGGCCGGCACCTGCACCAACTACCAGGTGTTGCCCGGCGATCGCATCTTCATCTCGCAGGATCACCTGATCGCCTTGGATTCGTTCATCTCCAAGGTGCTCAACCCGCTGGAACGGGCCTTCGGCACCAGCTTGCTGGGCATGCAAACAATCCAAACTGCCCAAAGCTTCCCGGGTGGCACAAACAACACGAGAAATCCAGGACCTTAACGTAGGCCAGACTTAGAAGCAAGAAATCGAAATATTGCAAGAGCCGCAAGCGCATGAGGTGCTGTACTATGTCACACAATGCCACTAGTCGCACAATAATTTGGCTAAGCGTGCTGTCCGTCGTCGCGACGGCAAGCATGACGTGTTTCGCCCAATGGGGAACCAATGCGTCGCCTTACAGCGAGTGCTGTCCGTGCGTACCTGCGCGGCCGTGGGGATATTGTCAGACGCGCTGGCATCGTTGGCCCGGAGTGATGTCTGGGGGCATGCCGGTTCAAGCACCGTTGCGCGGTGAAGGGATTTCACCGCCGCAAACTGAACTGCCAAGCCCCGGCAGCGAAGGGGAGTCGAAAACGAATGTCCCCTCGACTGAGATTCCGAGCGAAACGCGTCCTGCAGCCGGCCCGTCGCAGGCGCCGTCCAACCCATTCCAGCCCGCTCCAAGCGAACAACCAGTGGAGCCTGCGCCGCAACAAGCGCCTGAGATCGGCGCGCCGGGAGCAAACGAACCCGGCGCGACTGAGCCGGGCGCTACGCCGCCAGGCACAACCGGGCCGGGGATGGAAATGCCGGGGACCGAACCACCCACGGAATCGCCAGCTCCATCGGATACTAACCAGCCTGCACCGAGCGAATCGCCAGCGCAACCGAGTAAGGAGGAGTCGAAGCCGAGCGAAGACTCCCAACCTGGCCCTGCTGCCGAACCACCGCCTTCGAACTCCGAACCGGGCGCGCAGAACATGTCGCCGGGGTTGCGGCTGCGTCGCGGGGATGGCGGCGGCGCCGGACGTCAAGCACGATTCGGATCCCGCACCGGTCATGCCCGTCACACGCAGTACACCGACGCGCGAGTCTGCACCAAGTGGATTTCACGCCAAGGCAAACTCACGCGCAGCGGTTCAGCCTGCCATGGCGAAAGCTGCGCCGGAACTGATTGCGCCGCAAAATGCGCGACCGATGACGAAAAGTGAATCTACCTCGCAGGCCAAGCAGGCCTCGATCGCCAATCCGCTTCGCCCAGCGGACGTTTTGCCGGCACGGCCAGCCGTTATGGAAACGGAGACGCTGGGCAACGTTCAGGCGGTGAGCGTGGAGCAGGACAAAGTTGCAGCGCGGTCCAATCCTTTGCGTTGAATTGCCGCGCTGAATTTTACGACGCCAACTGTCGATTTCACGGGCGCGAAAACGCTTTGACCGGTCGGCAACGGCATGCGACCGGACATCGGACGATTCTTTGCCGCTCCTGGTCTCTTTGAGCTCCGGGAATTAGACTTATAATTGTGTGAGCCCATTTATTGATGGGGCGTGCCTCGAGCTGGAGCAGTCCAGGGCATGCCATCTGGCCAGGGCGATTTGGTTCCTTCGGGCTATTTAACGGTAGGATTCTGCACCAGTGAACCCGCGCCAAGTCGTCTTAAGCCGAGCGGAAGCTGCTGAATATCCGTCGGCGGCCCCCTTCCATCCCGACGAACAGTTTCCAGAGTATGGCTTCGGGAGCGGTGCGGTTGCGACGAGCGAACGGAATGTCGCATATCGAGCAGTTCGTCAGGCATTGCAGTTGAGCGGATGCGACGGCGCGCGATTCGGGACCGCGGATTGGAACCCGCTGGGGGAATTCATCCGCCCGGGGCAGACTGTGTTGCTCAAGCCGAACCTGGTGAAGGAAACCCATCCGCGCGATCCCAACGGATGGCTGTATACCATCACGCACGGAAGCATCATTCGCGCCGTGGCGGATTACGCATTCAAAGCGCTTGCCGGGCGGGGCACGGTGGTCGTGGCCGACGCGCCGCAAACCGATTCGAGCTTCGACGCCATGGTGCGGCTGCTGGAATTGAATCAGATTCAGGAATTCTATCGGCGGCAGAACTTGGACTTCGAGCTGACCGATCTGCGCAAGGAGCAGTGGACGTGTGAGGGAGAGGTGATCACCAATCGAAGGAAATTGGCAGGCGATCCGCGGGGATATGTGGCATTCGATTTGGCCGATCGGAGCGAGTTTCATCAGCATGGCGGCGCCGGGCGGTATTTCGGCGCCGATTACGACGACGGAGAAGTAAACCGGCATCACAGCGGCGGAAAGCACGAGTATCTGCTGGCCGGCACGGCAATCAAATGCGATGTGTTCATCAATTTGCCCAAGCTAAAAACGCACAAGAAGGCGGGAATCACCGTCAATCTCAAAAACCTTGTGGGAGTGAACGGCGACAAGAATTGGCTGCCGCATCACACCGTGGGCACGCCCGTCAATGGAGGCGATCAATTTCCCGCTCCGACACTGAAGCGCAGCATCGAGCACCGCGCGGCGCAGATGTTGCGTAAATTGGCGCTAGCAGCGCCCGGCGTGGGTCCTTGGCTCTTGCAGCGCGCTCGCAAAGCCGGCAAGCCGATATTTGGCGACACCTCGAAGGTGATTCGCAGCGGAAACTGGTTTGGCAACGACACCACGTGGCGGATGTGCTTGGACCTCAATAAATTGGTTCTGTATGGGAATTCGGACGGCACCCTGCGGCCGCCGGACGCCAAGCAACGCAAAGCTTATCTGTCGTTCGTCGACGGGATCATCAGCGGGCAAGGAGATGGCCCGATGGATCCCGATCCGTTGGAATCCAAAGTCGTGTTGTTCGGGCTTAGCCCGGCATCGGTCGATGCGGCGGCGGGGATTTTGATGGGATTCGATCTCAAGAAGATTCCGATTGTATGGAACGCATTTCAGGCGCGCGTTTTCTCGCTGGCAGAGTGGAGCTGGGATGAGATCCAGTGCGTGAGCAACTACGAGCCGTGGAACGTTTCGTTGGCGGAAATGAGCGGCTCGACGGGGCGATTGGAAGTGAATCCGCACTTTGGCTGGGCCGGTCATATTGAGGCACATCAACCTGCCAGCGCGACCGGGGGGTAGTTCCGCGAATGTCGTCGCCGCTGTTCGAAAAACTGTACGCCAAGCTGCCGGTGGCCCTGCAGAATGCCGCCTGTTCGCTGGAAGGATGGCGGATTCAACGGAGCCGCTATTCGCCGGAATTCCATCAGTTGCTGGCGGAATATGAGGAGCGCAATGCGTATTCCGCGGCGCAAATGCAGGAATTCCGTGACGCGCGCGTTCGAGCCATGGTGCAGCACTGCGATCGAACCGTGCCCTACTATCGCCGCGTGTTCGCCGAATGTGGATTCCGCGCGGATCGCTGCCAAGGGCTGAACGATCTGGCGCAGCTTCCGGTGCTGACCAAGCAAATCGTGCAAGAGCACACCGGGGAATTGACGTCGGAGGCGGTGGACCGGAAGCAGTGCGTGATTACGCACACCAGCGGTACGACCGGCGCGGGGCTGCGCTTTCCGGTGACCAAGCGCGCCGCACAGGAATCGTGGGCGGTGTGGTGGCGTTACCGCAGGTGGCACGGTCTTGATCTGAACACCTGGTGCGGTTACTTCGGCGGGCGGACGTTGGTGCCGCCCGAGCAAATTCGGCCGCCGTTTTGGCGCGTGAATCGGCCCGGGCGACAGGTGATGTTCAGCGGATATCATTTGTCGGCGGCGAATTTGCCGGCCTACATCGAAGAGCTGAATCGGCGGCGGCTGCCGTGGCTGCACGGGTATCCTTCGCTGTTGTCGCTGTTGGCGGGCCATTTGCTCGAGTCGGGGCGGCGGCTGGATTATCAGCCGCGGTGGGTCACCGTCGGCGCGGAGAACCTGTTGTCGCGGCAGGCGCAGTTGATCGAACAGGCATTTGGGGTGCGCTGCCTGCAGCACTACGGAATGACCGAAGCGGTGGCCAACATATCGCAATACACCGACGGCAATTTATACGTGGACGAGGACTTCGCGGCGGTCGAGTTTTTGCCGAACGACGCGGGCAGTTTTTCCGTGGTCGGGACGAATCTGTCGAATCTTGCGTTTCCTCTGTTGCGTTACCAGGTTGGCGACGACGTGCAGTTGCCCGAAGTCGGGGCGGATTTTGGGGGCGCATTTCCAGGTCGGCGCGTGGCGAGCATCGACGGCCGCAAGGAAGATTACGTGGTGCTGCGCAATGGGGCTCGGGTGGGGCGGATGGATCACATCTTCAAAGACATGGTGACGGTGCGCGAGGCGCAGATCGTACAGAACGAGCCCGGGCGCTGATCGTGCGGCTGGTGCGATCGCGGCAATACACGGATGCCGACGAGGTGCGCTTGCGGAGCGAATTTGCCAGCCGCCTGGGGCAGGATGCGCATCTGGAATTTGAGTACGTCGAATCGATTCCGAAAACGGCTTCGGGAAAGGTGCGGTTTGTGGTGTCGACGCTGGAGGAGGGCCGGCTGGCGGGGACCACCGGGTGACGCCTTGTAACCCTTTACGTTGCATTGGGTTCAGAAGCGGCGGCTGGGCCGGGGGTGGTTTGACAAGGGGGGGAACAAGATTACACTGAAAGTTTGGGTCTCTCGGAATGGGAGCGTCGCTCCGGTCGCTGGGACCCGGCGCCATCGCAGTCTGCCCCCCGGGGTTCGCCACGGCGAGTTGCTAAATCCACCCTTGGGTAAGGGAGCAGATTTTGAAACCTCTTCCAGCGAAGAGGAAAGTACGATTCGCAAATGGTCGCTGGAAATGTGTATGGGTTGGCCGGAACGCGGCGAAATACGGCTAAAAATGTCGCGACCGTCAACCCACGGGAACGGAGTGCGCGCCGGCAGGGGGGACGAGAACATCCGCGATTTTCAAACGATTATCCAATAAGTTAACAGCATGACATCCGCCACCAAGACGACTTCTTCTTCGCAATCGCCGGCCATCCTCGGCGGGCGACCCACGTTTGAGAAATTGCTGCCGATCGTTCGTCCCACCTTGCCAAAGTTCGAAGAACTGCGCGAGGAATTGGCCGAAGTGGTCACCAGCGGCATGGTCACCCGGGGGCGGCAGCTGCAAATGTTCGAGCAAGCGGCCGCGGAGCATCTGAAAGTGAAGCATGCCGTCGCGGTTTCGAGTTGCACGTGCGGGTTGATGTTGGTGTATCAGGGGCTGGGATTGAGGGGGGAGATCATCGCTCCCAGCTTCACGTTCATGGCCACGATCAGTTCGGCGGTATGGGCGGGACTGAAGCCGGTGCTGGTCGACGTCGATCGCCGAACTCACAACATCGATCCGGCAGCGATTGAAGCTGCGATTACGCCGGCCACGACGGGGATTGTGGCGGTGCATAACTTCGGCAATCCGGCCGATATCGGCGCGCTGGAGAAAATTGCCCGGCAGCACAAGTTGAAATTGGTGTTCGATGCGGCGCATGGATTTGGGGCGCGCTATCAAGGCATGCCGGTGGGCTCTCAAGGGGATGCGCAGGTTTACAGCCTCAGCCCCACGAAGCTGGTGGTTGCCGGCGAGGGGGGCATTGTGGCCACCAACTCCGATGAACTGGCGGAAAAGATCCGGCGCGGCCGCGAATACGGCATGGGCAACGGCTACGACAGCTTGTTTGCCGGCATCAACTCGCGAATGAGCGAGTTTCACGCCTGCTTGGGGCGGCACAGCCTGGCGATGCTGGAGGGGCACGTCGAGCGTCGGCAAGAAATTGTGGCGATGTACCGACAAGAATTGGGCCAGCTTCCAGGAATTGAATTTCAAGAAGTGTCGCCGGGCAACCGCGCGTCGTACAAGGATTTTTCGATCACGATCGATGCCGCGAAATTCGGGATGTCGCGCGATGAATTCGCGCAGGCGCTGGCCGCCGACAACATCGATTCGCGCAAATACTACGATCCTCCGGTGCACCGCCAAACCGCGTATCGGCAATTTGCACCGCCGGAAGATCGGTTGCCCGTGACTAATTGGCTTTCGCAGGCGAGCTTGAGCCTGCCGGTTTGGTCGCACATGGGGGACGAAATCGTCCAGCAAGTCTGCCGTGCATGCAGGCGGATTCATGAGGCGGCCGGCGACGTTCGATCCCAGCTTGCGGCGGGAAAAAAGAAATAAACACCGATTTCCATCTTAATGTTCCCAATCAGCGGCGACGGCGGGTCCCAAATCCTTGAAAAAGCAAAACTTTCGGGGATAATGGCGATTAGGCCGGCAGACTTCTACTTTTGGACCGTCCCGGTCCGGCGAATTCGCATCCACGGAGACGTGCAACTTTGAATCCAGCCCGTAATTATCGGGTCACGCCCGGCATGGCGCTGCGGATGTTTGCCGACGCGCTGATGTTGCAGTTGTCGCTGTTGTCGGCGCTGGTGCTGACGCTGTTCGGCGATTTGCTGTTCAATCCGGAGCTGCCGCACAAATCGCTTTCGGACATGTTTTGGTCGACGCTGAGCATGTACGGCAATTCGGCGTGGCCGTTGACGCTCATCGGCCTGGCAATCTTTCAGCTCAGCGGCTTTTACACGTATGGCCGCTTCTATCAGGGACGTTACAAGGCGCTGATCGTTTTTCAGGCGGTCTGCCAGAGCTATTTGATCTTCGGATTCGTCGTGTATTTTCTGCGCGGCGATTTGCCGCTGCCGCGCCGCACGTTGATTATGTCGTGGGTGTTCAGCGTGGTGCTGTTGGTCGGATCGCGGTTATGGCAGGTGCTGTGGAAGAATTTGGTCGATCCGGAGCGGCCGCGCCTGACCGGCCAAAAAGGACGCGGAAAGAACGTGCTGGTGATCGGCGGGGCCGGTTACATCGGCTCGGCGCTGCTGCCTAAGCTGCTGGATTCCGGCTATCGAGTGCGCTTGCTCGATCTGCTGATGTACGATACGGATCCGATCAACCAGGTGCTGACACATCCGAACCTGGAAGTGGTGCAGGGAGATTTCCGCCACGTCGGGAAGATCGTGGAAGTGATGCAGGGCATGGATGCGGTCGTGCACCTGGGGGCGATCGTGGGGGATCCGGCTTGCGAGCTGGATCGCGAATTGACGACCGAAGTCAATCTTTCCGCCACGCGGATGGTGGCCGAAGTGGCCAAGCTATGCAGCGTGGAGCGATTTGTGTTCGCCAGCACGTGCTCGGTGTACGGGGCGTGCGACGAGATGCTGGACGAGCGGTCGCGCACCAAACCGATCTCGCACTATGGCAACACCAAATTGGCGGCGGAGCGAGTGCTGTTGTCGATGAACGACAACCGTTTTTCGCCGACGATCCTGCGCTTCGCGACGATCTACGGCCTTTCCGGCCGGACGCGGTTCGATCTGGTGGTCAACTTGCTGACGGCCAAGGCGAAAATCGAGGGCAAGATAACAGTTCACGGCGGCAATCAATGGCGGCCGTTCGTGCACGTTGACGACGCCGCCTTGGCCATTGCTCGGGCGCTGGATGCCCCCGTGGAACTGGTGGGCAACGAAGTGTTCAACGTCGGCTCGGATGAGCAGAACTACACGATCAAGCAAGTGGGAGAAATCGTTCACCAACGCGTGCCCAGCGCGGAGTTGCTGGTTAGCGAGGGGGATACCGATCGGCGCAATTACCGCGTGAGTTTCTCCAAGATTCGGAATCAACTGGATTTCGCCCCGCAATGGACGGTGGAAAAGGGGATCGAGCAGGTGCTGGAAGCGATCGCTCGGGGCGACATCGTCGACTACCGCGAAGCGAAGTACAGCAACGTGAAATTCCTCAGTGCCGAAGGGACGCAGCGGCTGAGCCGGGCGACGTGGGCACATAAATTGCTCGACGAAATTACCACAGGCTCGTAGTGGTTTGGACGGCCGAGTTCGTCTCATCTTCAAGCAGCGCAAGGTCAATGGGTTGGACTTGTTCGCGCACCGGCCGATAGCAGAATGAATCGAATCAAAACAGCGTATTTGATGCTGCGGCAGTTCGGGCCGCGGATTGTTCGTTTGCGAGCGGGCGTGTATCTGTCGAAAGCGCTGGGGCTGACGCGCCGGCGATTTCCGGCACGTTCGTGGGATTCGATTCGGCTGGAAGAAATTTGCAATTCGGGCACGCCGTGCGAGGCGGGGGCGTATGCCGAGTTCAAGCGGCGCAACGCTTCGGAGTTTCTTTTTCCGTTGGGCAAGCCGCCGCTTGTGCCGGAGGCCATTCGCAACGCTGGGCAACAGCGGCAGCCGGCATTGGCGGAGCGATTGAAGCTAATCGAAGAAAACCGGAGCGTGTATTGCTTTCGCACCGTGGCGCCGGAGCGGGTCGATTGGAACAGCAATCCGCTGGACGGCATGCACATCGACGGGAGCCGGACGTGGTGCGAGATTCCTGATGTTGCGCCCGGCCAGAAAGACATTCGGCTGTTTTGGGATCCGGCGCAGGGCGCGTGGGCGATCGATTTGGCACGTGCAGGCGGCCACGGGAAGTCGGTGGATGCCGGTTCGTTGTACTGGCGATGGGTCGATTCGTGGATGGAGGCCTGTCCGCCGTGGCGAGGAGCGAATTGGAAATGTGGCCAGGAAGCCACCGTGCGGTTGATCGCGCTGGCCATTGGGTTTTGGGCCGTGGCCGACGATCCGGCCACGACCGACGAGCGCTTTGTGCAATTTGCCCGGCTGGCGTGGGCCACGGGATATCGCATTGAGAAGCATTTCGAATACGCCCGGTCGCAGAAAAACAATCATGCACTTTCCGAAGCGTGCGGGCTGATGTTGGTGGGCCATTTGTTTCCGGAGTTTCGCGAGTCGGCGCGATGGTTCGAACGAGGCAGAGCGGTTTTCTGCGACGAGCTGGCGCGGCAAGTTTATGCCGACGGGAGCTATGTGCAACATTCGATGAATTATCATCGCGTGCTGCTGCAGATGGCGGTGCTGGCGGCACGGTTGGCCGAATGGCACGGCGAGCCGTTTGATGCGGCGACGATGGAGCGAATTGCGGCGGCCGAGGAATTCCTTTTTCAGATGCTCGATGAAACGACTGGGCGGGCGCCCTTGTACGGGAACAACGACGGGGCTTGGGTGTTGCCGTTGGACGAGTGTGATTTCACCGATTACCGCGGGGCGGTGCAGGCGGCGCATTACCTGGTTAGCGGCAAGCGGCGGTTTGCGGCCGGGGCGTGGGACGAGGATTTGCTGTGGCTGTTTGGACCGGAGTCGATGGCAGCGCCGCAGGAAGCCGTGGCCCGGCCACAATCCAGCCAATTCAACGACGGGGGATACTACACGCTGCGCGGGGGCGAGAGCTGGGGGATGATTCGCTGCCACACGTTCCGCGATCGTCCGGCGCATTACGATCAACTGCATTTCGATTTGTGGTATCGCGGACAGAACTTGCTTGGCGACTCAGGCACGTATCAATACAATCCGCCCGAAGGCAAGACGCTGGAAGATTATTTCCAGTTGGCGCGGGGACATAACACCATTGAATTGGACGGCAGTTCGCCGGTGGAGCGGGTTTCGCGGTTTTTGTTCTTTCCCTGGCCGCGGGCCAAGATGCGGCATTTTGAAGCCGATGCCGGCGGCTATCGATACTTCGAGGGAGAAAGTTACGATTACGACGTGCGCCCGTGGCACGTGCTGCATCGGCGGGCGATTGTCGGGCTATCGGACGACATGTGGCTTGTCGTCGATGATCTGCTTGGCCACGGTCGGCACACCGCCACGCTGCGATGGCATTTGCCGGAGGCGCCGGTGCGGCTGGACGCGGAAGTCGCCACGATCGCGGTTGAGACGCCGGCGGGCGAATGTTTCCTGACGCTGTCGAGCGCGGACGCGCATTCCTGGAAACGGCTGGAAATCGTGCAAGGCTTTCGGTCGGATTATTACGGCCAGCGAACGGGGATTCCGCTGGTGGAGGCCGAAGTCGTCGGCGAATTGCCAATGCGACTGGTGACGCTGGTGGCGGCTGAGGCCCCGGCGATGTGGCGCCGGGAGGCGGCTGGCTCGCAACGCGAAAGTTACGAATTACGGCGTGGCGAGGCAGCCTGGAAAATTGAGTTGGCGCCGCGGTTGCGCCAATCGCAGCGGGTTGTCGCAAGCATTCATTCGGGCGCGCCGAGCGGCAAACGGACCGATCGTGGTTCCGCCGCAGCGGCGTCGGCGATGCAATAACCGATGTACGTATTGTTAATCCATCAAGTATTTGTCTCGCCGGAAGAGCCCGGCGGCACGCGCCACGTGGAACTTATGTCGCGGGTGGTGCAAGCGGGCCATCGCGCCACGATCGTGGCCAGCAATCTCAGCTACGTGACCGGCGAAGAGTTTGTGAGCGGACGCCATTGGGTGACGGAACAGCACGTTCAAGGGATTCGAGTGCTGCGGTCGTACACGTATCCATCGCTGCACCGGAGCTTCACGTGGCGCGCCATTTCATTTTTGAGCTTCATGTTGACGGCGGTGTGGGCCGGCTGGAAGGCGGGCAAAGTAGATTTGGTGATGGGCACCTCGCCGCCGCTGTTTCAGACGCTGTCGGCCTGGCTGATCGCCTGCATGCGACGGCGACCATTCCTTCTGGAAATCCGCGACTTGTGGCCGGAATTCGGCATCGATTTGGGCATTCTCAAAAACCCGGTGCTGATTTGGATCGCGCGGCGGGTGGAAATGTTCATCTACCGGCGCGCCACGCACTTTTTGGTCAACTCGCCGGCTTATCGAGATTATCTGATCACCAAGGGCGTGCCGCGCGGGAAAATCAGTTTCATCGCCAACGGCGTCGATCCCGCGGCATTTCGACCCGACGTGGATGGCCGAGCATTGCGGACAGAACATGGATTGGAAGAGAAATTCGTTGTCACTTACGCCGGAGCGCTGGGCATCAGCAACGACCTCGGCACGCTGTTGCACGCCGCCGCAGAATTGCGCGACGAGCACGATATTCATTTCCTGATTGTGGGCGACGGCAAAGAGCGCAAAAATCTGGATTCGCTTGTCGAACAGCTCAAGCTGTCCAACATCACGTTCACCGGCGCGCTGCCGAAGCGGCGGATGCCGGAAGTGCTGGCCGCGTCTGACGTGTGCGTGGCAATTTTAAAGAACATCAAGATGTTCACCACGACATACCCCAACAAGGTATTCGACTACATGGCGGCGGGCCGGCCCACGGTGCTGGCCATCGACGGGGTGATCCGGCAGGTCGTCGAAGCCGCGGAGGGAGGGATTTTTGTCCCGCCGGGGGATTCGCACGGGCTGGCCGCAGCCATTGGCCGACTGCATGACGATCGCGCGGCAGCACGGACCATGGGACAAAAAGCGCGGCGCTATGTCGAACAGCACTTTAATCGCGATCAACAAGCCGATCTTTTATGCCGTTTGGTGGAGCGACTGGCCGAGCATGGGCGTGCGGAGGCGGAAGACTCGTCGAACGATCCGCCGACGGCTGGGCGCGTCTCGATCAATATCTTTGAGGAAAGTCGCCGCACTTCGGCCTAAGCGGCGCACGTGTTGACCAATGTATCGCCGTTTCGTTAAACGATTGCTCGATTTGGCGCTTGTGATTCCGTCGTTGATCATCCTTGCGCCGGTTATTGCGCTGACGGCGCTGGCGGTCCGCATGGCGATGGGGCGCGGCGTGCTGTATCGGCAAGAGCGCCCCGGGCTGCACGGCAAGCCGTTCATGTTGTACAAATTTCGCACGATGATCGACGCCTATGACGAACATGGGCAACCGCTTTCGGATGCGGAGCGATTGACGCCGTTTGGCCGATGGTTGCGAAAGTTGAGCTTGGACGAATTGCCGCAGTTGTGGAACGTGCTGCGTGGCGACATGAGCCTGGTTGGTCCGAGGCCGCTGGTGATCCGATATTTGCCGCGCTATACGCCGGAGCAATTCCGGCGGCATGATGTTCGGCCGGGCCTGACGGGCTGGACGCAAACCAACGGCCGCAATGCCCTGTCGTGGGACCAAAAATTTCAGTTCGACGTGTGGTACGTCGATCATGTCAGCCTTTGGCTCGACGTCAAAATCATCGCGCGCACGATCTGGCTAGTGCTGCGGCGAGCCAACGTGAGCGCGGAAGGGCATGCCACGATGCCGGAATTCATGGGATCCGCCGCGAAAAGCGGATCGTCGGAGCCGGCAAGCTCTTCGGCGCGAGTGCCTTGAGTGGGCGACTTTGGTCGTTAAGATTGAATCTGCAGCCACTTGCCGAAGTTTCGGCACAATGACCTTCGCCGCGCTGCCTGTTCCGAACGCATTGCAACCTTACGAGTTCATTCCGGGATGGCAAATCTCCAAAAACTGGTAGTGATGGGCGCGGGGGGTCTTGGGTCCGAAGTCGTGTGGGCGGCCGAAAATCGGAACGCCAACTCGCCGACCTTCGAGATTCTCGGATATTGCGACGACGATTCGGCGAAAAAAGGGAACACATTCTTTGGGTACCCCGTGCTGGGCAATCCGGAGGAAGTCGATGCGATGCTGCCGGAGAAACCGGGTTTCGTGTGCGCTATCGGCAACAACCGGCGGCGCGCGCAGATTGTGCAGCGTTTGATGGCGTTGAATTGGACGCCGGTGACGGTGGTTGAACCGTCGGCGATTATCGCCAGGGATGTCCGCATCGGATTGGGCACGTATATCGCCGCGGGCAGCACGTTGTCGCCCAATGCTCAGGTGGGGTCCCATGTAATTTTGAATCTGAATTGCATGATTACTCACGATAACCTCGTGGAAGACTACGTGCAGATTTGTCCAGGCGCAAGCTTATCGGGCTTCAGCGTAGTTAAGACTGGAGCTGTGGTGGGATCGAACGCCGTCGTGGCGCCATGCGTCAGCATCGGCGAATGGTCCACGCTGGGCGCGAACTCCTTTGCCGTGGAAAGTGTGCCCGACGGCGCCACTGCGATCGGTATTCCCGCGCGCGTGATGTTTCGCGCCGAACAAAACTTGATGGTCGCCGTGTTCCAGTTGCATCACATCGGTTACCTGGTCGCCGACATCCCGGGCGCGGCGGATGAATTCGCAGCACGATTCGGGTACGTCGTGGAAAGCCCGGTGATCGCCGATCCGGTGCAAACGGCACACGTGCAACTTCTCCGACAGCCGGGGGCCGGGCATTGGCTGGAGTTGATTGCCCCGATTGATTCGGAGAGTAAACTTTCCAAGGCACTTGAGCGCGGCGGCGGATGGCACCATGTATGTTACGAGGTGCCAAACATGACACAGGCGTGCCAACAGCTGCGCGATCAAGGTTTGCTGCCGCTGGGCAGCATTCAACCGGCGAAGGCCTTTTCGGGTCGATCGTTGGCTTGGTTCATGGATCGTGCCAAGTTGCTGGTGGAGCTGGTCGAAAGCGGACCGGGTGATTTTTCGTTGGCCAACCTTGGGGACACAATTCGCACGCAACCATGACGATTCGCCAGAGGCTGCGCAATGTTGTGCTGGGGGTGCTCGACGATCCGGAGATCGAGTACAGCGACACTCTTTCGCCTGCTAATTGCGCGGCCTGGGATTCGGTCGCCATGGTGCAGATCGCGCTGGCGGTTGAAGCAGAGTTCGACGTGCGATTCACCACCAGCGAAATGGCCAAGATGAATTGCGTGGGCGACCTGGTAAAACTGCTGGAAGCGCACGGACTACGCGACGAAGGCTAACCGTTAACTCGTCCAGATGAAGGAAGAAAAAGCGGATCTCGAGAGAATGCTTACCGTGCTGGACGCGACCGCAGGGCAATTGCCGGATGATCCTTTGCTGGTCGAGGATTGGATCGAGCGGCTCACCGCGAACGAACTTCTGGACACGCCGCAGTTAGCCAAGCGAATCGCGGCCGGCGGCGGTTGGGATGCATCCGCATTCGGTCGCCGCCTCATCGCGCGGATTCAAGAAAGCCGGCGCGAATGGAAAGATGCGATCGTCCGTTGGACGCGGGTGATCGACGCCGCCGCGGGAATCGATCATGAAGCGCTTTTGAGCCGCGCGGGCTCGGGCACAAGTTGGCGACAATGCCGGGGCATATGCCGACCTGCGGGCGGCCGTCGCGGAAAACGAAGATTTCGGGTTTCTCACCCGGGCGGCGAAGCTGTATCGGCGACTGCGGCCAAAAGCTGCGCCGCCATCGCTGCGGCAGGCGAAAGTGGCGCTGCTGTCGAGCAGCACGACCGCGTTGGCGGCGCCGCTTTTGGAATTGGCGTGCTTCCGCGACGGGATCGACGCCACGCTGTACGAGGCGCCGTTCGACAGTTATCGGCAGCAGATTCTCGATCCGCAATCGGAGCTGTATCGCTTTGGGCCGGAGGTGGTGTTGATTGCCACGAACTGGCGCGACGCGAACTTGCCGGCGTTCTCGGACAGTCCGGAAGCCTCGGTCGCGGAGGCGACCCAGAGCTTCGAACAGCTTTGGATTACGCTGCTAAAGCGATTGCCGTGCCGCGTGATCCAGCACAGTTTCGATCAGCCGCTGGTGCGCTCGTTCGGGAATTTGAGTCACACACTGGCCGGCGGGCGCGCGGCGATGTTGCGAGATCTCAATCGGAGATTTGTGGCCAAGGCGCCGACGGCGGTCACCATTCTGGATTTGGAATACACGCAAGCCCGTTGCGGCGGGAAATGGTCGGACGACGCAATCTGGCACATCGCCAAGCAACATCCTGCCACCGCGGCGCTGCCGACGCTGGTGGATCAGCAAGTGGCGCTTGTGCGGGCGCAGTTGGGCCTGTCAAAAAAGGTGCTGGTGTTCGACCTGGATAACACGCTGTGGGGCGGCGTGATTGGCGAAGACGGTTTGGAGGGGATCGACATCGGTCCGCCATCCCCTGCCGGCGAGGCGTATCAAGCGCTGCAGCATTATGCCAAAGAGCTGAAAAGCCGCGGAGTGCTCTTGGCCGTGTGCTCGAAGAACAACGAGGCCGACGCGAAGCAGCCGTTTGAGAATCACGACGCGATGATTTTGCGGCTGGACGATTTTGCACTATTTCTTGCCAACTGGGACGACAAGCCCGCGAACCTGCGCGCCGCTGCCGAGGCGCTGAGCCTGGGATTGGATAGCTTCGTGCTCTTGGACGACAATCCGACTGAGCGGGCGTTTGTGCGGCGCGAGCTGCCGGAGGTCGCCGTGCCGGAGCTGGGAAACGATCCGGCGACTTTCGTGAAAGCGCTCGACCGGCGGATGTACTTCGAGGCGGTCACGCTTTCGGAGGAAGACCTCCAGCGCCATCAGCAGTATCAAGAAAATGCAGCACGGCATCAGATCCAACAACAGAGCGGGTCGCTCGATGAATTCCTGCGCGAGCTACGAATGGAGGCGGAATTGGGACCGGTGAACGAATCGGTCTTGGCGCGGGTGGTGCAGTTGTTGGGGAAAACCAACCAGTTCAATCTGACGACGCGGCGTCATGGCGAAAGCGAAGTGCGCGAGATGATGCAATCGCCGCGCTGGTGGACGCAGTATTTCAAGCTGCGCGATCGCTTTGGCGACAATGGCCTGATCGGGATGATGCTTGCCCGGGAAGCCGACGACACGGCCGGCACGTGGGAAATCGACACGTGGCTGATGAGCTGCCGGGTGATTGGCCGGAAGATGGAAGAATTGATGCTGGCGACGCTGGTGCAGGCGGCCCAGGAAAGGGGCATCCGGCGGGTGCGAGGGGTTTACATCCCGACTGCCAAAAACGCCATGGTCGCCGATCTCTACGCTCGGCTGGGCTTTTCGGCCGTCGGCGCCGCGGCAGGGTCGCAGATCTTCGAATTCGACCTGGCGACGCAGCCGGCGCCGGCGTGCGATTGCATCCAGGTTTTACGCCCCGCTGAGGCGTAACGCGCCGAGCCCCCCAATCGGATTGAGACCAACCGCGTGCATTGTGCCGATTATTCCGGCGCCATGGCCCCGGGGGCGGCGGGCTGCCGGAACTACGACGCAGCGGGAGCGGCGCGGCCCGCGCTATAATGAAGGAATTCCGCGGTCGCCGGCGCTGGTGAACAGCACTAGCGGCGTCTTCCTCTTCTTCGCACGGCAGGATCGACTTGTCACGTTTGAAAGCGCTGTTGATCTTTGGCACACGGCCCGAGGCCATCAAATTGGCCCCGGTGGTGCATGCATGCCGCAATCATCCGCAGATCGAATTGATCGTGTGCCTGACGGGGCAACATCGCGAAATGCTGGATCAAGTGGTGCAGTACTTCGAGCTGCCGGTCGATGCCGATCTGCAATTGATGCAGCCGAATCAATCGTTGGCGGCGCTGACGGCGCGGTGCGTCGAGGGCATCGACGGATTGCTGACGCGATTTGCACCGCACTGCCTGGTCGCGCAGGGGGACACCACGACGGTGATGGCCGCGGCGATGGCGGCGTTTTATCGCCAGGTTCCCTACGTGCACGTGGAGGCCGGTTTGCGCACCGGAAACTTGCAAGCGCCATGGCCGGAAGAGTTCAACCGCCGCGTGGCCAGCGTGGTGACCACGTTGCACTGCGCCCGACCAAGTGGGCGGCCGACAATCTGCTGCGTGAAGGAATCGACCCGGCCAGCGTACACGTGACCGGCAACACGGTGGTCGATGCTTTGCTGTGGACGCTGGGGCGAGAGCGAGAGAGGTCGGGCAAGTGGACGGAGAAATACGCCTTGCTGGGCCAGCGGCGGATGGTGCTGATTACCGGGCATCGCCGCGAGAATTTCGGGCCGGGGTTTGAAAACATCTGCCAGGCCATTGCCACACTGGCCGAACGGTTTGCGGACGTGGCCTTCGTGTACCCGGTGCACCTGAATCCGAACGTGCAGGAGCCGGTTTACCGGATGCTCGGAAAACGAGACAATGTGCACTTGATGGAGCCGGTGGCATATCCGGAATTTGTGTGGCTGATGGATCGCTCGACGCTGATCCTGAGCGATTCAGGCGGCGTACAGGAGGAAGCGCCGTCGCTACGAAAACCGGTTTTGGTGATGCGGGAAACGACCGAGCGGCCGGAAGCGGTCGAAGCCGGGGCGGTGGAGTTGGTCGGCACGTCGCTGGAGCGGATCGTGTCGGGAGTGACGCGGCTGTTGACCGACGCGAAAGAGTATGCCCGGCGGCAAATCGATCACAATCCATACGGCGACGGCAAAGCGGCGGAGCGAATCGTGGAATTGATGCTTCAACAAAATTGGCAGAAGTAAATCTGGCGGAAGTGAAAACAGGATTGGATGCATGAAGGCTGATTCATCGTCATTCGCCGCGACGGCCCCGATCACGCCGGCCACCACCAGCGTGTGCGTCATGGGCTTGGGCTACATCGGGCTGCCGACCGCCAGCATCTTGGCGAACAAGGGTTATCACGTATTGGGCGTCGATGTGCGTCCCGAGGTGGTGCAGACGATCAATCAGGGCGCATCCACATCGAAGAACCGGACTTGGAGATTCTGGTTCGTTCGGCGGTTAACAGTGGTCAGTTGAAAGCGGTGAACGAGCCGCAGCCGGCCGACGTGTTCATCATTTGCGTGCCGACGCCGATTTGCGCGGATCATTCGCCCGACCTGTCTTACGTGGAGCAGGCGTCGCGGGCGATCCGGCCGGCGGTGCGTCAGGGAAACCTGGTGATCTTGGAATCGACCAGTCCGCCGCGGACGACGGAGCGCGTGGTCGTTCCGCAAGCGATTCCGCCGGAGCTGACCGTGGGGCGCGACGTGTTTGTGGCGCATTGCCCGGAGCGGGTTTTGCCGGGGCGAATTCTGCTGGAAGCGGTGCGGAACGATCGGGTGATCGGCGGGATGACGCCGGCTTGCGCCGCCGGGCGCGGCAGTTTTACGAGACGTTTGTGCAGGGGGAAATTTTCACCACCAGCGCCGTGGCCGCAGAAGTGACCAAGCTCGTGGAGAATTCGTATCGTGACGTGAACATTGCGCTGGCCAACGAGCTTTCGATGCTGGCGGATTCGCTGGGAATCGATCCGTGGGAAATTATCGCGCTGGCGAACCGGCATCCGCGGGTGAACATATTGCAGCCGGGGCCGGGGGTGGGCGGGCATTGCATCAGCGTCGACCCGTGGTTCTTAGTGCATTCGGCGCCGGAACTGACGCCGCTGATTCGCACGGCGCGCGAGGTGAACGACCGCAAGCCGCACTTCGTGGTCGAACACGTGTTGGAGTTAGCCAAGCAATTCGCCAAGCCGCGCATCGGCTGCCTGGGACTGACTTATAAGGCGGACGTGGATGATCTGCGCGAAAGCCCGTCGCTGGAAATTGTGCGCGAGTTGCACAAGCTGCGGGGGGCGAAGTGATGGCGTGCGATCCGTACGTGTCGCCGGAGCGATTCAAAGAATTTCCGTTGTTTAGCTTTGAGGAAGTGATCGCCAAGTGCCAGATGCTGGTGCTGCTGACGGATCATCGGCAGTTCAAAGAGGTGCCGAAGCGCGTGTTGCAGGAGAAGGTGATCGTCGATACGCGGGGATTGTGGCGGTGAGGAAAAGCAGAAGGCAGAAAGCAGAAGCCAGAAAACGGTGGCGGTAGGCGGAAGATGAAACAGGTTGTGCAAAATTTGAGATCGGGCGTGCTGGAGCTGTTGGACGTGCCGTGTCCGCGCGTGTCGGCTGGAAACGTGCTGATCCAGACGCGGGCCACGGTGATTTCCGCGGGCACGGAGCGGATGCTCGTGGAATTCGGCCGCGCCGGGATGGTGTCGAAGGCGCGGCAACAGCCGGAAAAAGTGCGCCAGGTGATCGACAAGATCAAGACGGATGGTTTGCTGCCGACGTTGGAAGCGGTGCTGTTCAAACTCGACGAGCCGCTGCCTTTGGGCTACTGCAACGCGGGAACAGTGGTGGAGGTGGGGCCGGGCGTGCGGCGATTCGCGGTGGGAGACCGTGTGGTGAGCAACGGCCCGCACGCGGAGATGGTTCACCGGCCGGAGAATTTGTGCGCGAAAATCCCGGACAACGTGAGCGACGATCACGCGCCCATGGCGATTCTGGGCGCGATCGGGTTGCAGGGCATTCGGCTGCTGCACCTGGAGCTTGGCGAAAGCGTGGCGGTGTTCGGTTTAGGATTGATTGGGCTGTTGAGCGTGCAAATGCTTGTGAACTCGGGCTACCGGGTTTTGGCGATCGATCCGGATCGGCGGCGATTGGATTTGGCCCGGCAGTTTGGGGCCACGGTGGTTGATTTATCGACGGGCGTGGACCCGGTGGCTTCGGCCGCAACGTTTACCGGCGGCCACGGGATCGACGCGGTGCTGATAACCGCCGCGGCCAAGGACGACAACATTGTCAGCCAATCGGCGCGCATGTCGCGGCAGCGAGGGCGCATCGTGCTGGTCGGCACGACCGATTTGGAATTGAATCGCGCGGAATTCTACGAGAAAGAATTGACGTTTCAGGTGTCGTGCTCTTATGGACCGGGGCGTTACGATCCGGCGTACGAAGAGCAGGGGATCGATTATCCGTATGCGTTCGTGCGCTGGACGGAGCAACGCAACATCGAGGCGGTGCTGGAGATGCTGGGCAGCAAGCGGCTTGACGTTGAACCGCTCCTCACGCGTCGCTTGCCCAGCGATCAGGCGGCTACGGCGTACGACTTGTTGGTGAACGATCGCACGCAGTTAGGCATTGTATTGCAGTATCCGCTGGAGGAGCCGCCGCGCGACCGAATCGTTGCCGTATCACAGCCGGCAAAGGATCTGCCGAAAGCCGAAAAGGCGCCGGCGACAGGAGAGGTTCGAGTGGGCATTATCGGGGCGGGAATGTTCGCCAGCCGGGTGCTATTGCCGGCTTTGAGAAAAACATCGGCGCGGCTTTGTTCGATTGCCAGTTCCGGCGGAGTGACGGCGGCGCATGCGGCGCGTAAGTTCGGCATTGCCGCCTGTACGAGCGATCCGCGAACCATCTTCGACGATTCGAACATCAACGCCGTGGTGATTGCCACGCGGCACGATTCGCACGCGCGGCTGGCTGCGCAAGCCCTAGCGACGGGCAAGCATGTATTCGTGGAGAAGCCGCTGGCGATCGACCATGAAGGGCTGGAGGAAATAACCGAGGCGTATCGAGAAACGAAGGGTTTGCAGTTGGCGGTGGGATTCAACCGCCGCTTTTCGCCGCACGCCAAGAAAATTCGCGAACTTTTAGCCGGCCGCAGCGCGCCGGCCGCCATGAGCATGTTGGTGAATGCGGGCACATTGCCGGAGGATCATTGGCTGTTGGATCCGCGAGTGGGCGGCGGTCGGATGATCGGCGAAGGGTGTCATTGGTTCGACCTGATGTCGTTTGTGCTGGATCAACCGATCGTGGGCGTGTCGGCGGCGACGACGGGCGATCGATCCGCCAGCCGCGGCGCCGAAGCGACGTCGGTAACGGTGCGGTTTGCCGACGGATCGCAGGGCACGCTTCACTATTTTGCACAAGGGCACCGTTCGTTTCCGAAGGAACGTTTGACGGTATTTTGCGACGGCCGGGTATTGGAGCTCGATAATTTTCGACGGATGCGGGGTTGGGGCTGGCCAAATTTCCGCCGCATGAATCTGTTTCGGCAGGATAAGGGCCATTTGGCGGAGCTGACGGAGTTTGTCCGGAGCGTTTCGGAAGGCGGCGCGCCGCTAATGGAATTTTCGGGATTGGCAAACGTGACGGAAAGCACTTTTGCCGCGGCCAAGCTCAAGCCGCAACGATCGGCATTGGGTTGAACTTCCGGGGGCATTTCCCATGATTCAAAATCAAAACTGGAAAAAACGTCTGTACGATGCTTACGTTTCCAGCGGGCAGGCGAGCGACCACATTTCCACGGAGCGGACGTTTCAAAGCCGAGCTCCGTCAGTTAAATCGGTCATCAGGAAACATATACCGGCTAATAAGAGCCTGCGCATTGTCGATCTCGGGTGCGGGCACGGGGCATTTCTATATTTTCTGAAGCAGGCCGGATATCAGGATGTGGCGGGCATCGACGTTTCAGCGGAGCAGGTGGAGTTGGCGCAACGGCTGGGCGTGCCGGAAGTAGAACACAACGATATCAACAGGTATTTGGAAAGTGCGGAGTCGAGTTCGTTCAACGTGGTATTGCTAATCGACGTTCTGGAGCATCTGACTCGCTCGGAGCTATTTGATACTTTGGATGAGGTGTTTCGGATCTTGAAGCCCGGCGGCCGGTGCATCGCCCACGTGCCGAACGCGGAAGGGCTGTTTGGCATGCGTATTCGTTACGGCGACCTGACGCACGAGATGGCATTTGCTCCCAAAAGCGCGCAACAACTGTTTGCGACGATCGGGTTCGAGAAGGTGCAGTGTCACGAGGATCGGCCGGTACCGCACAGTCTCAAGAGCCTGGTGCGACGAATTGTTTGGGACGTGTTTACGTTGGTGCCTCGTCTGCTGCTGACCGCGGAGACTGGGGAAACGCGGTTTGTCTTGTCGCAGAACATGCTGATCGTGGCGGATAAATGAGCCGCTTCCCAAGTTTGAAATTTTCAGCCGCGCCATCGAGCGAGGCGAGATAAAGCTTGATGTCACAACGCTTGGCCATCTTCGACACGCATCCGATCCAATATTTTGCGCCCTTATGGCGGCGGATGGCCGCCACGCCAGGTTTGGAAGTAGTCGTGCATTTTTTCAGCGATCACAGCGTACGGGGCGGAATCGATCCGGGATTCGGGGTTCCCGTGGCGTGGGACATTCCGCTGACGGAAGGCTACGAACATCGCTTTATCACCCGCAACGCTGACGTAACGCGGCCCCGTTCGGTTTTGATTCCGGACGTCGACACTCTGCTGCGCGAAGGGCGATTCGATTGCATTTTGTTGCATGGCTACACGTGGGGCTTTTGCCGACAGTTGGTGCGAGCGGTGCGCGCCAAGGACATCGGCATGGTGCTGCGCGGCGAGTTTAGCGACGTCGTGCCCTATCAGGGTCGTACGGCGGCCAAATCGCTTTTGCGTAATTTGTATCTGCGATGGTTTTATCGTTACGTCGATACGTTTTGCTACATCGGCGAGGAAGCGCGGATGCATCTGGCGCGTCGGGGGATTCCGGCGAATCGCATGTTCTTTTCGCCGTACACCGTCGATGCTGGATTATTCTCGCAAGAAAAAGAAAAATGTTCGCGAGATGCGGTGCGGTCCGAATTGAAAATTCGCGACGGGCAATTGGTCATCTTGTCCAGCGGCAAGCTGATTCCGCGCAAAGCGCCGCTGCTGTTGATTCAGGCGATTGCGAAGCTGCCGGACAATTCGCGAGTGACGCTGGTGCTCGTCGGGGAAGGCCCGCTGCGTGCCGAATTGGAAGCGGCCGGACGCGAGATTCTGGGCGATCGGTTGGTGATCACTGGCTTTGTGAACCAAAGCCAGATTGGCAAATATTATTCCGCGGCCGACGTGTTCGTGTTGCCTTCAGAATTCGAAACGTGGGGATTGGTCGTCAACGAGGCGATGAATTTTGGATTGCCGGTCGTCGTGAGCAGCCAGGTCGGCTGCCGGAAAGATTTGGTGGTCGAGGGAGAAACAGGGTTGTCGTTCGAGGTTGGCAACGCCACAAGTCTCTCCCAGTGCTTGGCGCAATTCTTGCACGATCCTGAGTTGGGGCCGCGGATGGGTCGCAACGCCGCCGAGCACATTAGCAAATACTCGATCGAGAATGCCGCGGCGGGGATCCAACAGGCGGTTCGGGCCGCAATCGAGAGCAAATCACACGTATGAATATTTTGTATGTCGGCGATTTGTTTCCCGGCATGACCGCCAATATGCGCCTGCAAGCGTTACGGGAATTAGGACATCAAGTGGTTTCGCTGGACGTACGTCCGCCTGCGGTGGTTCGCCGGGAGCGACGGCTTGCGTATCGAGTTGCCCGGAAACTGTTCGGGCGACTCGATTTGGCGGGAGCGAACGCGGCGATCATGAGCCATATGCGCCGCGAGCATTGCGACGTGTTGTGGCTCGACAAAGCGCTGACCATTGCGCCGCAGACGCTGCGGATGGTTAAATCGATTCAGCCGGCGTGCCGCATCATTGGTTACTCGATGGATGACATGTACGCGCGCCACAATCAATCGCGACGGTTCTTGAAAAGTTTGCCGCTGTACGATGCCTACTTTACGACAAAGACCTACGGGGTGGCCGAGCTGAGGAGCTTGGGCTGCCGGCGGGTGGAATTTACCGGCAATGCATTCGACAAACACACGCACCGGCCGATCGAGTTGACGGCTGAAGATCGGGAGTATTTTGGCGCGGACGTCGGGTTTGTGGGCACGTTTGAAGAAGAGCGCGCCGAACTGATGAACTATCTGGCAGAAAATGGAGTGCCGGTGCAGATTTTTGGCAACGACTGGTGGCGTTGGTCGCGTGCGCACCCATCGATCCGCATCCGGCATCAAGCAATTTACGGCGATCCATACGCCAAGGCGATTTGTGCGGCTCGGATCAACTTATGCTTCTTGCGAAAGATCAATCGCGATCTGCAAACGACGCGCTCGATCGAGATACCGGCCTGCGGCGCGTTTATGTTGGCAGAGCGCACCGACGAACATTTATCACTATTTGAAGAAGGCAAGGAAGCGGAATTTTTTTCGACCCCGGAGGAACTACTGAGCAAGAGCCGCTATTATTTGGCACATTCGCAGGAGCGTGAAAGGATTGCCGCCGCCGGGCGCGAGCGCTGCTTGCGCAGTGAATACAGCTACCACGACCGACTGAAAAAGATCTTATCGCAAGTTACCGAGGCGACGAGGACTATCTCAAAGGAAAACCAGGAATGAGAATCAATGCAGGGTGTGGACGAAGTCCAACCAAGGGTTGGCGAAACTTCGATAATTCGTTGAGCATTCGCCTGGCAAAGGTGCCGTTTTTGGCAAAGGCGATGAGAGCAATCGGCATGTTGAATGCCAAACAATTTGAGTTTATCGAATTCGCGCGCACCCACGATATTGAATATGGCAATGCAAAAAAGCGGCTGCCGGTGCCAGCCGGATCAGCGGAAGCGTTTTATTGCTGCCACATGCTCGAGCATTTCGATCGAAATGAAGCGGCGATGTTCTTGCAAGAGGTGAAGCGTGTGCTTCGCCCTGGAGGGGTTTTGAGGATTGCGGTTCCCGACATTCGCCAGCGCGTGGGTCAATACTTGGAGAGGAAAGATGCGGACGAATTCATCGAACGGACGCAGCTAGCTCACGAAATTCCCGCGGGCTTTCTGAAGCCGCTTTATCATATGTACTTCTTATCGCCCGACCACCGGTGGATGTACGACGGCGATTCGCTTTGCCGGCTATTGACCCGGAATGGCTTTGTTAATGTGTCCGTGGTTCAGCCGGGCGAAACGAGAATTCCAAATCCAGAACCGCTCAATCTGTTCGAACGGGCTGACGACAGCGTTTATGTTGAAGGAGAGGCGCCCAAGGTCGAGCTGAGGGCGGATGATCGGCGATATTTCGGCGCAGCGGTCAGGTTTTTATCGGTGAATGATGGTGGAGAAGAAGAAACCGTGGGCGTCGACCGGGTTAGAGTCGGCCTGTTGCGCAATCGTGCTTTGGATAGACTGGAATATGAGCAGGCGTATGATGGTTAGTGAGGAACGAACGGACGATCAGGCAATTTCAAGATCCTCTCGGCGCTGGGGCCTGCCGGCCTTCGAGCGAACTACAAGGCATCCGTATGACGCCTAACACGTTTCAACCCAGAGGGCGAGCGATGGCATTTTCAGCTGCGCCGCCGCAAAGGTCGATGACGGAGAGTTTTCGCTGGCTCACGTGGCCGCTGGTGTTGATGATGCTGTTGCTGCCCGTTTGCATTTTGGCGGGTGCTCGAAAGGCAGACCTGGGCGGGCTGATGGTTGCGTATGTCAATGTGATCGTGATCGGGATGGCGATGATCTATTTCATCCGCGCGGATCGTACGAAGCGTTCGTCCCGGTTTTATTCTTGATCTGGTATCTGTTTTCGTGGCCGCTGGCGACCATCTATTTTGGGTTGATTGATCCGGACGCGGGGTACGTTACCGTCAAGGACGAAATTCGTCCGTTTGTCGAGAATGCGCTGCGTGTGCAAGGCGTCGATTTACGCGCTGTTGGTGGCGTATCTGGGGACGATCTTGTTGTTAATGCCGCGGGGGGGCAAATTGCCGACCTATTCGGCACAAAATCCCGCCACCAAGCGAATGGCGTATGTTGGCACGGCAATGTCGATGATTGCGTTTGCGGGCGGGATGTATGCGCGCGTGACGGTCAACTATGAAAGCACTTTCGGGTATCTGCTTTCGGGAATAATGAATTATTGCTTTGCGATGCCGATGCTTATTGGAGTCATGTTTCCAAAGGTGCCGCGGTTGGTAAAGACTGTGATTATCACCTTCTTTGCGGTCACGACTCCTGTCTATTTGCTATACCATTCGCGATTGTACCTGGTCGGGCCGTGGATAATGATGGCGTTCGGGCTGCTTTTCTTCAGCGAGTGGCCACAGCGAAAAAAAGCCGCCTTGGTATTGTCCATTCTAATTTTGTTTCCATTGGCATTGATGATCGGTGAAGCGACGCGGAACGTGCGACAGGGGCAATCTCTCGAGCATCGGAAAGAACTTCTCACGCAATGGCAAAACATCCTGGCGAGAAACTCGTTCATCGGTTCGACGATGGGACGATTCTTCTCCACCGGCGGACACGCGCTGATCACCTTATCGCCGGAACAAGTGGAATACCTGGATTTCGATCCCGTGCGATACGTCACCGAGTTGGTGGTCAGCACCGTCGTGCCAGGGCGAATTTATGCGGACTATTACTATTCGACGACGTATCATCTCAACCGCTACGGCTTGCGAGTTGGCACGACGACGTCCGTGGAGCTTTCGCTACCGGGCAGTCTCTGGATGCTGGGCGGGTGGGCACCGGTATTGATCGGCGGGGTGGGCATCGGGTTGCTACATACGATAATGATGCATTGGTTGCGATCGGCGACGCGAAAGTCGACCTATCAAGGCCTGTTTTATCTGGCCATGACGCTGGGGACGGTCGTGTGGGGATTTAACTGGGATCCAATCACTTTCACCCGCGGTATCGTGCGAGGGATGCTGGCCGCCAGCCTGCTGTGGCACATTATTGTGCGGCCGGTACTGGGCAGGACTGCCATGACCGGGGCGCGGATGGTGTCCTGGAGGCGCCCTGGGGTGCTGATGGCGCCCAGGGCATGAAGATGGGCGGCGTGTGTCAGATCCCCTTCGCGAAACTGTCCGATTACTTTTTGGATCGAAACCTTCCTTCCTGGCGATACGATTAGATGAAGCGGATTGTGCCTTTTCCGCTCGCTGCGGGAACTTTCTACTGTCGAGAAATAAGGCAATGAAAGGATCGGGGAACCGGCAGACCGTCTTGGCAGGTTCTAGGCTCCCGTTCGAGACAAAATGAAGTATTTGGTGGCGGTGGACGACTGCTTTCTCGATCGACCTGGCGGCATGGGCCGCGTGGCGTGGGACATTGCTCAGGCCGCGCAGCAACACGGCCATGATGTCACGCTGGTAAGTTTTCTTCTGCCGGGCGAAGGTTCGGCGACAACGATTGCACATCATGAGGGCATACGCATCGTGCGCTATGCCAAACCGGTGCTTTCGGGTTGGCATCCGCGGCGTGCAGAGCGAACGATTGCAGCCGCGGCCAACTCGGTTCGGGACACGATCGGCAAAGAACATTGGGACGTGGTGCACATCCACACGCCCTACACCGGGGCGGGGGTACTCAAGGCGCTGGGCCCTGGCCCGAACTACGTCTACACGATGCATTCTCCAGCAGTGTTGGAACAAATGATCAACTGGCGAGGCGAAGGGTGGACCGGACGATTGAAGATGCTATTAGGGCTTCGTCGACTGCGACGATTGGAGAGTCGATTGACGCACGCTTCTTGCCGGATTCACTGCCTGTCGGAATACACGCGCAGGTGGGTGGAATATTATCACGGTCTGAGTCACCGTGTGAAAGTTATTCCCTACTGGCGGCGGGCCGACCTTGTGCGCTCGATGAGCAAATCCGAGGCGCGCAAACGGCTTGGGTGGCCGCAGGCCGAGAAGATACTTTTCACCGTCCGCCAGCATGGTCCACGGTACGGGATCGACGTTGCGATTCGTGCCGTGGCGCCGTTGGCGGCCAAAAATGCTTGCGTTTTTTATGTCGGCGGCGACGGCCCTTTGCGACCGGAGTTGGAGCGGCTGGCAGCGGAATTGGCCCCCCCCAACAAAATCCAATTTACCGGGCGGCTCAGCGACGAAGACTTGCTGCTGGCGTACCAGGCGGCGGATGTGTTTCTGCTGCCGACTTTGGCACTGGAGTGTTTTGGCCTGATTTCGATTGAAGCGATGTCATTCGGCTGCCCGGTGATCGCCACTCAAGCCGGGGCAATTCCCGAAGTGTTATATCCGATTCTGCCCGATTGTTTGGTGCCACCCGGAGACGTGCAGGCGCTGAGCGACAAGATCGCTGCGTTTTTGGAGGGGCGTTTGGAAATGCCGACCGCCGAAGATTTAATGACCTACGTCGATCAACACTACGACCGCAAGGTGATTGTGCCGCGCTTAATGCGCTTTGTGGAAGCGACCAACGGTTGCCATTGACGACGATTGAATGAGAATCTTGCACGTCATCAACGGTCTATCGGTCACGCGCGGCGGCCCGTCGGCAACCCTGGCGGCATTGACCGGTGCGCAAGTAGAGCGTGGGCACAAGGTGGTGGTCGTATCCACCATGCGGCAGCCGCCGCCGTTGACGCTTGAGCCCGGCGAACATGGAAATCTGACGGTGTGCGAAGCGCCCGTTGAATCCGAAGGCCGATGGTACAACGCCAAAATTCTTTCGGCGGTGCGCAGCGGGGCACGCAATTGTGACATCGTACACGTGCACGGCAGTTGGCGATATCATCTTCTGGCCGCCGCAAAAGTGTGCCGCCAGTACGATCTGCCTTACATTATTCGGCCCGCCGGAAATCTCGGATTGGTATCTTCGGGACACAAGTGGTATGTCAAGCGACCATATTTTTTTCTATTCGAACGTCGGGCATTTGATCGAGCCGCCGCGATCCACTGCACCAGCAGGGAGGAATTGCGGCAAATGGCGAATCTGCAATTGCGGCCGCGGAAGTTCGTAGTGCCCAACGCTGTAGCGGTCCGCCGGCGCAGCAGCCGACTGTGACGCGCTTAAGAAAATCTGCCCCGGGCTTCAACCGCATCAGAAGGTCATACTGTATCTGGGGCGGATCACGTGGATCAAGCAGTTGGATGCATTGCTACAAGGATTCATTCAAGTGCATCAGAACTTCGCCGATTGGTGCCTGATTTTGGCTGGCACGCTGGAAGACATGCGAATTGTGCAAAGACTGCGCGAAGAAGCCGAACGGCATGGACTTGGCCCCCGCGTGATGATGCCTGGCACCGTGGTGGCTGAAGGAAAGGCAGCGCTGTTCGACCGCGCGGATATCTTTGCCCAGCCATCGCTGCATGAGAACTTTGGGGCGTCGGTGGCCGAGGCGCTGTGTTATGGCGTCCCGTGTGTCGTGTCTGATGGAGTGGCGCTGGCGCCGGACGTCGCTGAGGCAGAAGCGGGATTCGTCTGCCGAAGCGAGGCCGGCGCATTGAGCGACGCCCTACGGCGGCTGATGAGCGACCCAGCTCTACGAGCCCAATGCGGTCGAAAGGCCTTGGAGCTTGGCCGTCGGTATCAGCCTGAGAGTGTTGCGGCTCAGTTGGACGTTGAGTATGAATTGTGCATGCGCGACCGAGCATGCTAAGGCTGAGGATGCCAGATGCGCGTAGTTTCCGCGTGAAGGTCATGAAATACCAGCCCCGCTGCGACGATAACACTCCCCTGGCGTCCCTCGAGATCAGACCATGTGCGGCATAGCCGGAATAATTGCACAAGATCCGGCGATCGTGCGCTCTGCGTTGCCGCCGATGGTGGCGTCGCAAGTTCATCGCGGTCCCGATGACAGCGGCGAGGCGTTTCTTCCGTTTCAATCCGCCACGTTGGGGTTGGGTTTTCGACGCCTGTCGATTCTCGATCTATCGCAAGCGGGCCATCAGCCGATGGTTCACCCGGCGACCGGCGACTGCTTGATTTTCAACGGCGAGATTTACAACTTTCGGGAGCTGCGCGCCGAATTGGAATCCGCGGGGTCAAACTTTCGTGGGCACAGCGACACCGAGGTGTTGTTGCACGCGCTGGTGCGATGGGGCACCGAGGCGCTGGACCGATTGAACGGCATGTATGCGTTTGCTTTCTATAAAGCCAAGGAGCAGCGATTGCTGCTGGCCCGCGATCCGCTGGGGATCAAACCGCTATACACGGCGTTTGCGAAGGACGTGTTCTTGTTTGCCAGCGAGATGCGCAGCTTGTTGGCTTCGCAGCTCATTCCGCGTAAATCGGATCCGCGCACCGTTGCGAGTTTTTTAGCGTACGGTTCCGCGCAGTCGCCTCAGACCATGCTGCAGCGGATCGAGTTATTTCCACCGGGCTGCTGGCAGGAGATCGACGCGCAAGTGCTTCAACGTCGCGCGGCGCCGCCGCAACTGTATTGGGAAGTGCCGCCGCCGCGGCCGCAGCCCGATTTGGACGACGTTTGCCGCAATATCCGGCAAAAGATGAACCAATCGGTCCGCGAACATTTGGAAAGCGACGTGCCGGTGGGTGTGTTTCTTTCCAGCGGAATCGACAGCACGATCACGGCCGCATTGACTGCGAAATATACGGGTCAGCTGCGGACCTTTACGGTCGGTTTTTCGGATAACTCCGACCTAAGCGAATCGAGCGTGGCGGCTGAAACGGCGCGGCTCATTGGGGCCGAGCACCACGACATTCAGATTCTCGGCGATCGTGCCGAGCAGGCCTGCAGCGATTGGCTCGAGTCGGCCGATCGGCCCTCGGTAGACGGCTTGAACACATTTATCATCAGCCAGGCGGTCCGAGCGGAGGGCATCGTGGTGGCCCTGTCGGGTCTGGGAGGCGACGAAGTGTTCGGCGGCTACAGCTCTTTCTGGCGCATACCGCGGCTGATGCGGGCGCTGCGTTCAATCCGTTGGCTCCCTTCGACGCTGCGCTCGATTGTCGCCGCCGCGGCCACTTTGGGACGTCCGACCGCGGTGGCCGAAAAAGCGGTCGACATGGCCATGTCCGACGGCAGCATTCTGGAACTCGATCTCCTCACGCGGCGGGTTATGTCCAATCAACAGTTGGCCGACTTGGGAATTGACGGGCATGTGTTAGGTCTGACCAAAGACCTGTTGGCGCCGGCGTTGATGGACTCTCTGCGAATTGACCCGAGCGACCCGGTCTGGACGATTTCGAGTTTGGAGTCGCGGTTGTACATGTCGAATACGCTGTTGCGAGACACGGACGCCAATGGCATGGCCCACGGTTTGGAAATTCGCGTGCCATTTTTGGATCGGCGTGTGATTGACTATGCGTATGCGCTCCCCGGATCGCTGCGATTGCCTACTGGCCAGGCCTCGAAATATCTATTGCGTCGCACGTTTTCGGATTTGTTGCGTCCCCAGGTTACCCAGCGGCGAAAATCGGGGTTCAACTTGCCCATTGGTCGGTGGCTTGCCGGACCGCTGCGAGGTATGTGCGAAGAAGCCGTGAAGCATCTCAAAGCTCACGGAGGCCTGCGGCCCGAGGGGGTGGACAAAATCTGGAACGACTTCATCCGCAGCAAGGAAGATTCACATTGGTCGCGGCCGTTTGCGCTCTGTGTGCTGGGGCAGTATCTGCGGCGTCATAAAATTACTTGACGCCCGGGCATTCCACGTGTTCAGCTCCGGCACCCTTTATGCCAGATCGGCCCCAAATTCGAGGCGGGAAACGTCAGGAAGATTGCAAATTTCGTTGCATTTACAGGCATCGGACACCTAAGATGGGTATGGCAAGGCCGCTGGCCCGGCGGGCACAGCGTCGGTTCGGGGAGTTTTTGAGGCATTCAGCACAATCCGGGCATTCGCAGCCGGGCTCGAGCGGTGAGTTGTCCATGAAAATCGTTGGACCTTTCCGATTGGCTCTATCGGTCTTGGTCATCATCGGTGGATTGCTGGCTATAGCGCGCCTGCGCTGGCGGTGATCGATTACGGGTCGGGCACGGGCACGCGTGTGTTTACTTCTCCGGTGGCGGCAGTCGCCAGTTACGAGGGCACCTGGGGAAGCTTTCTGGGCACGCCGATTGGGTCGTACTACTTCATTAGCGCCAAACATATTAACGGCGCCTATGGCGCAGGCGTGGGGCAGACGTTTACCATCAATTCGCAAAATTTTACGGTCACCGCTCAGTACGACAGCCCTTCGTCCGATTTGACGGTGTGGGAAATCAATCCAAACTCCACGGCATTCTCCAGCGGCAACATTGCCCCGTTGTATCCGTTGTATACCGCGATCAATGCGGGCTACGAAAACAATAAGAGCATGGTGGTGACGGGGCGCGGCACCGACGTTGCGCGCAAGTGCTCGTCGGGGCGACGCTTAAAGGTTGGCAATGGGGCACCTCCGACGGTCTACAAAGTTGGGGGACGAACACGGTCAGCTCGCTGGTGAATGGCGGCAGCGGACTGGGCACGCTGTTGCGGTTCGCCTTTGATTCCACGGGGGGCTTTAATGAAGGCACGCTTTCCGTCGGAGATTCCGGCGGCGCGGTGTTCATTCAAGACCCCAACGACAGCGTTTGGAAATTGGCGGGAATCAATTACGGGGTCGATGGACCGTTTAGCTTGAGTTCCGACGGCTCCAACAGCTTCAACGCCGCCATCTTCGACCGCAGCGGCCTCTACCAATACGAAGGCAATTGGGTAGCCGAATCTGGTGCGGCTTACGCCTACGCCACCCGGATTGGGTCGAATGACAGTTGGATCAATACGATCACTGGGTCACCGATTTGGAAGGGGGCGGCCGGCAATGGGAATTGGTCGTCGGGGTCCAATTGGAGCAGCGCGCCGGCCAACGGCAACAATTTGGTTTTCAGCGGGACGAGCCAGACGACCACATCGAACAACAGCTTGACGAGCGTTGGCGCCATCACATTCGACGCCACGGCCGGATCGTTTTCACTTTCCGGAACTGCCCTGACCATCGCCGGAGGTGTGACGAATTTTTCGACCAATACGGAAACGATCGGTCTCAATCTGACGCTCAACGCCCCTCAACAATTTGTCGCGGCTTTGGGCAACCTGACGTTCAACGGCACGGTCGCCAACGGCGGCAATCTCCTGACCTTGAATGGTTCGTCCAACATGTCTTTCGCTGGAAGCATTTCGGGAACCGCCGGGTTGACGAAGGAAGGCACCGGAACGACGACGCTTTCGGCCAACAACACTTATGGCGGCAACACGACGGTCAACAATGGTACGCTCATCGCCGGGCATGTGCATGCATTGGGCAATGCCGGGCTGATCATCCAGAACACCGCCACTGCCAAACTTCAATCCGGATTGGCGGCGCCCGTGCAGTTGACGAGCTTAACGATGCAAGGCGGGACCTCTCCCAGCGGCACCTTTGATATCACTGACAACAATCTGATCGTGCACAACGGCAATCTGGCGACGCTGACGGCGCAGATCAAAAGCGGATTGAATGCCAGCGGCACCATCTGGGCTGGCCCGGGCATCACCAGCAGCACGGCGGCCGCTGATTCTGGCGGCATTACGGCCGTGGGGATCATCCCGAACAACAATGGCTCCGGCGGCGCGCTTTACAGCACCTGGCCAGTGGGCGCCGACTCCGGCGGCGCCGTAGCAGTCACCAATACCGACGACCTGATCAAGTTCACCTACTTCGGCGATGCCGATCTCAACGGCGTCGTGGACAGCACCACCGACTACTCGCTGTGGCTTACGGGCAGCACCAGTGGAGGTTCTCTAGGCGGCTGGCTGTATGGCGATTTCAATTACGACGGTGTCGTGGACAGCACTCTTGACTACTCGTTGTGGCTGACCGGATATACCAGCCAAACCGGTCCGCTCATTGCCGGCGGGGTAGAGCCGGTGCCCGAGCCGAGCACGCTGGTGCTAATTGCCATGGGTCTGTGCGGCTTGGCAGCAACACTAAGGCGCCGTGGCAGTCCGCCTCGGAGTCGGATTGCCTCTTCGCGGGCAAACTCTCGACTTCCTGATTGCAATCTGCAAGAATAAGGATGCGGGTCTGGGGGACGCTTTTCTTGCGCGAGAGGAACATGCTATGAAGACGCGCGGCCGCTCGGCCTTTACTCTAGTGGAACTTCTGGTAGTGATCGCCATCATCGGCATGCTGGCGGCGCTGCTTCTGCCGGCGGTGCAACAGGCCCGTGAATCGGGCCGCCGCGCCACGTGCTTAAACAACATGCGGCAATTGACGCTGGCAATGAGAGGCTATGAAACCCGCAAGCGAGAGCTGCCTGGTTATGCGAACGTGATTGGCAAATCTAGTTCGCCAGCAAATGCATCGACTGGGATCAAATCGCCGACGCCCGATCGCCTTGGTTCTTGGGTGGTGATGTTGTTTCCCGACATCGAACGGAGTGACGTGTATCAGGACTGGAACACCGATCCGGCGACGACCGATCTCAAAGCGGCGGACGCGCCGTACATTGAACTGCTGGTGTGTCCGAGCAATCCGCCCGAGTCGCCGGGGCAGCCGTCTCTTTCGTATGTGGCCAATTGCGGGAAGCAAGATCCAATTCCTCCTGCGACGACTCCACCTTCAGCGAGCGGAACACCGGAAAAGATGGCAAATGGCGTTTTTTTTGATCGCTATACGCCGATCGGCACGAACAACGTGTATTCGTTCATTCAGATTTCGCTCTCATTGGATCACATTGCCAATGGTCCCGGCAACACGATCATGCTATCGGAGAACAATCAAGCTGGGCCGTATATTGCAGGAGGACCATTCACCAACGACAACCGGGAGCTATACAACAAGTCGGTATCAAATGTCGCGGATACAGAGCACCAAACCGGCTTTGTGTGGGTTCCTGTTCCCAACTTCACTGCGGTTGCGGGCAACACGCAAGCGACCGATTTCACGTTGAAGATCAATTCTGATCGAGATGCATTGAAAGCGTATGTTCCTTCCGGCACCAATCCGAACTATTTTTATAGCCGCCCGTCGAGTCGTCATTCCGGCGGCGTTAATGTGGCCATGGGGGGCGGCGATGCCTTCTTCATGCGCGAGGACATCGACTATCTGGTCTATCAGCAGTTGATGACCTCGAATTATAAGAAGTCGGATATCCCAAACGCCAATACTCTGACGCCGTTGGGCGACGATCAGTGGAAGTAATCCGAACCGAGCTGAAGGCGGCCCGGCAGAGAGTTTTACTTCTTTCCCAGCTTTCGCTGGGCGGCGAAGAAGCGCGTGAGCAATTGGCCGCAGCGATCGGCCAACACGCCGCTGACGACTTGCGACTGGTGATTCAGCCGCCGGTCGGTCAGCAGTTGGAACAGCGTGTTGACGGCGCCGGCCTTGGGATCGGCTGCCCCGAAAACCACCAGCGGAATCCGCGCCTGCACGATGGCGCCTGCGCACATGGGGCAGGGCTCCAGCGTGACGTACAACGTGCAGCCCTCCAATCGCCAGGAGCCCAGCGCTTCGGCGGCCTGCGTGATGGCGATCATTTCGGCGTGGGCGGTGGGATCGCGCAACTGCTCGCGCTGATTGTGTGCCGAGGCCACGATGCGCTCGTCGTGCACGATCACCGCTCCGATGGGCACTTCATCTTCCTCCAGGGCCTTTTCGGCCTCGGCCAGAGCCTGCTGCATGAAGTAGTCGTGCATGGGTATTTCAGGGCGTGCGACGTTGATTGTTGGCAGGTGCAGGTTCACGCCTTGCCGCAGCCGCCGGGTTTTCCGCTTTGGGTGGGATGGCGTTTTCAATCACCAACTGCACCGGATCTGCGATCACCTGGTTGGCGACGCTGGTGCCTTTTCCCCAACCGATCGCGCGCAACGTCACCGGGCCGGCGCCCAGTTGCGAGGGGTCAATCGTCTTTTCGCCGGAGGCTCCAGAGAACTTCGCAATCATCCGCTCGTTTAAGTAAAACGCCACGCCAATGGCCCCGGGGGCATCGGCCTTCAGCTTGAGCGCCCGGTCCGGCGGCACGGTGCGCGGTGTGGCGTCAAACCGCATTTTCTTGTTGTAGTTGTCGAAATGCACGGGGATGATCTGGCGTCCCTGGGATTCAATCGAGCTGTTCTCCACTCCGACCACGCGAAGCTCGTGATATCCATCGCTGTAATGGGCGGTTTCGAACTCCAAGCTATCGCCGGCCGCACAAGCCGAGACGGCCACTCCGTCGACGAACAAATAGAAACGATCGACCGCGCCTTGTGTGTGCAGCGCAGCCGACGGATAAAGAGTCGCTTTGCCCTTGAGTGTGGCCCCCGCCGTCACTCCTTTGACAGCGACTTCAGGAATATTCGCCCAAGGCCGGCAGAGCGGGTCGCCCACGATCAGCAATTGATAGGGGGAGTAGACGGACTGGTAAAAGGCCTCGGCCAAAGTGCAACCGCGGGCATAATGGACCTGGATCATGGCGTAGGGGAATTTATTCTGAATCGCAAACGGTTCCGCCACCGTGCCACTGGCGCCCGCCGCTCCGAACCGGAGGAAAACGGATAAAGGGGTTTGAATCTGGCTGGCTTCCAGATCGCCTCCGAAACTGGTGAGGCTCTCGCAAATGGCGCCCGGCCGAATGACGCTGCCCGAGGTGGCCCAATTGAAGTCGGCCACTCCTGTCAGCAGTCCTTGCACGTCGGACCGGTCATGCGGGACATCTCCTTGGACTATTTGCGCGGTGATTCCGAGCTGCTTGAGCAGAGCGACGGCCATGTCGAAACCGGGGCGGCGCGGCCCGCTGCGGTGCACATCGCCGGTGTCCATGTAGTAGATCGTGCCCTGAGGATGGATGCCGTCGGCGGAGGCGCTTTGCCGCAAGTAGTTCAAGATTTCTTTGAGAGAATTGCCGCGGCCATAGGTTACTCCCAACATGGTGGAAAGGACGTACCGCGCCCCGCCGGTTTCCATCAATTCGCCGTCGGGTCCCCAACCGTACCAACTGCGAAAGCCGTGTGAGCCGACGCTGAAGTCTTTGCCGACGGGTTCCTGCAGGCGCTGAGGCGGTTCCGCCGGAATGGCGCCGGCTTGCAGTTTGTCGGCGGGGTTTGCTGTAGGAATTTGATACGTCGCGTCATCTATCGATTCGCGGAGCCGCATGTAGTGATTCGCCGTCAGGCGAGCATACAACAGCGCGTCTTTGCTCATGACCGGCCGAAGCAAATAGGTCAAACCGGTCAGCGACCCGACGGGGAATTGATAGGCCTGGTCTTTACGGGCGTCTTCGGGCAGATCGGAATTGAAATCGACCGACCAAGGGAAGCTCGAAGAGTAGACGATGTAATCGATTTGTGAAGTCAGGCCGCGCGCGTCGATTTCCTTGATGATGGGCTGCAGGATCTTTTCGCGCAGGGTGTTGACATCGATGTGCGCGTCGGAGCCGCGCCAGTCGAAGTACACCACATTTTTCGGGGGTATGTTGCGGAGTTGAACATAGTTGTTGGCGATGGTTTGCGACTCGGCACTGGCCGAATTCACGACCAGCAAGACGTTTTCAGGTCCGCCGCCGGCATGCAAGCGGCCCCCGGAGGCCAGCAGACCAAAAAGCGCCAGCGGCAGGCACAAGCTCCGACGGCGGAGGGGCAATTGGCGTAGATTCTCGGTCATTTGCCCTATCGAAGGCCTCATAATGTCCTAGTACGTTTGCAGATAGCGGCTGGCCCGGCGATGCTACGCGGCGGCCGATTGGTGGTTGAGGGCCACCTGCTGCGGGTGCAAGTTTGTTGACAAGCACGCAACGTAACTATAGACTGCAGCTTGGCTTCATTCTAACCTGGCGTCAACGGGGGCGAGCCGGTTTACGTTAAATCGGAAGTCAGAGAGGGTTTGCGCCCATTTCGCAAGAGTTAGTTTGCATCATTTTATTTTTTCTTCAGGAGGTGCAGTATGTCTAGCAGTATCTGGAAGAGACGAGGTTTTACCCTCGTCGAGTTGTTGGTGGTGATTGCGATCATCGCCGTGCTGATTGCACTATTGTTGCCCGCCGTGCAAGCAGCGCGTGAGGCGGCCAATCGCAATAGCTGCCAAAACAACATGAAGCAGATTGGTCTGGGGATTTTGAATTTTGAAAGCGCGACCAAAACGCTGCCGCCAGTGACGACCACGACGTCCAGCGACGCCTTGGCGGACGTGCCCGCCGATCCGACCGGTCCTGCGAAGTCTCCAAGCAACAATGCGGCTACTTCGGCGGGCGCCGGGTTCAGTTGGGTCGTGCTGATTATGCCCCACATGGAAGAATCCACGCTCTATCAAACCATCGTCAATAACTCTGACAAGTTCTCTCAACCCGCTTTCGGAACGGCCTTCGAACAGGCTACGACTCCCAAGTGGATTGGTCTGGCCAGCGGAAATAAAGGCCCGCACGCCTGCACCGCCCAGATCAGCGCCTTGATTTGCCCCAGCTTTTCGGGTGAACGCGTTGTGGATACGTCGGTGTCGCCGGGAACTGTTTATAACCCAGGTACACCATCGGGCGGTTTTGGAGGAGCAGGTAATGCGCAGGGCGTGGGCATGACCAACTATAACCTGATCGTTGGCACTGATATTCGCGTCACCACCGTGGATGGCGCCCCCAGCACGGTCGGTAACAAGTCGACGCCGAAGCAAAACGGCGGGATCGCCCTGCATGCCACCCCGGCCAGTTCCTCGAGTTACTACGGCTCGACGGGTACGCGGTTGTCGAAAATGGTCGATGGCACCTCGAAGACTGTGGTGGCGGCGGAAACTAAAGAAAGATGGTACGGATCCTGGTACGACGGGACGATGAACTGGCTGATTGCCGCCCGGTTAGTGGATCCTAGCACCGGCACCACGATTCCCAACGCCTCCGCGACCACAGCAGGCACGGTATCGGTTGGCGGTACGGGTGGTGCTACTTCGGGATACAGCAATCCCCAAGCGCCGTACAACACGACGAACTATCAGAACCGTATCGTTCCCTACCCCTCCACGGGCGCCACCCTGGGAGGACACGCCATTAACATTGGCCACAATGCGAGTATTGACAATGCTACTTCCGGAAGCTGCTGGCACGCCGGGGAATACTTATTACCTCCCCAGTGGATCGGTAACCTGGCCCAACATGACGAACGCCCGCCGCTGGGGACCCAGCAGCGATCATGGCGGCGGCATTGTGAACCATCTGTTTGGCGATGGCCACGTGCAGCAGGTCACGGACCAGATTGATCCGGCCGTGTACCTGTGGATCGTTACCGCCAACGGCGCTGAGCCGTTCGACAACGACGCAGTTCGGTAAGTCAATCGCGTGTTAACCAAAGCCCGTCGGGGAGCATTTCCCCGGCGGGCTTTTTGCTTGCGCCAAGCTGCCGGGTCGCCCAGCGATGGTATGATAGATTGAGATTTCGTCTCGCGCCCCCTTGCGGTGCTTCGGGATTCGAATGGGAATTGCATGACTTCGCTCCAGCAGGCCATCGCTGCCAAGACCGCCAAAATCGGCGTGGTGGGGTTGGGCTACGTCGGGCTGCCGTTGGTCCGGGCGTTTCATGGCGCTGGTTTTTCCACCGTTGGCTTCGACGTCGACGCCGATAAGGTGCGACGCTTGAAGGCCGGCGAAAGCTATATCAAGCACATTCCAGCCGAGTGGATCGAGCAGTGGAACAAGTCGGGGCGTTTCGACGCCACTTCCGACATGCGACGGCTGGCGGAGGCCGACTGCATCCTGATTTGCGTTCCCACGCCGCTGAGCGACAGCCGCGATCCGGACCTCAGCTACGTGGAAGGGACGGCGAGCTTGATCGCCGCAGTGCTGCGACCCAGGCAGCTAATCGTCCTGGAAAGCACCACCTATCCCACCACCACCCGCGACGTGGTGAAGCCGATTTTGGAGGCGACCGGCCTGAAGTCGGGGCGGGATTTCTTTTTGGCCTATAGCCCCGAGCGCGAGGATCCCGGCAATCTGGATTTCACAGCGCAGGCGATTCCCAAGGTGGTCGGAGGCGACGATCCACAGAGCTTCGAACTGGCTTGCGCACTGTATTCGCAGGCGGTCAAACAGGTGGTGCCGGTTTCCAGTTGCGAAGTGGCGGAGGCCTGCAAGATTTTGGAAAACACGTATCGGGCGGTGAATATCGCGCTGGTGAACGAATTGAAAATGCTGTTCGACCGGATGGGACTGGACGTTTGGGAAGTGATCGAAGCCGCGAAAACCAAGCCGTTTGGATTTCAAGCGTTTTATCCGGGGCCGGGCTTGGGAGGTCATTGCATCCCCATCGATCCGTTCTATCTCACGTGGCTGGCGCGGAAGCAGGGACAAACCACCCGCTTCATCGAGCTGGCGGGCGAGATCAACCACTCGATGCCGCATTACGTGATCGAGCGATTGGCCGCGGCGTTGAATGATCAAGGCAAGCCGATCCGCGGCAGCAAAGTGTGTCTGCTGGGCGTGGCCTACAAAAAGGACATCGACGATCCGCGCGAAAGTCCCTCGTTCGTACTGATGGAGTTGTTGCTGGAGCGCGGTGCGAAGCTGAGCTACAACGATCCGCATGTGTCGCGGCTGCCGAAAATGCGCCATCATGACGTGCCGGATATGGTCAGCCAGCCGCTGACGGCCGAATACCTGGCCGCTCAGGATTGCGTGCTGATTGCGACCGATCATTCGGCGTATGATTTCGATTTCATCGTCAAGCACTCCCGCCTGATTATCGATACCCGTAACGCCACGAAGAACGTGCGTGAAGGGCGGGAAAAGATTCGCAAAGCTTGATCATTTGCCGCGGACTGCGCAAACGGCAAGCCGCCGCGCGATCACGCACGGCGGCTTGGGAAACCATTTGGCCGACTAAGTGGCGGCTGCTGGCGGCGGGGCTTTCTTGTGATGTCCATGGCGGACATGCAGCTCTTTGAGCATCGCCTGCAGCTCCGTGCGGTCCAGGCTGCCATCGCTATTGGCATCGAATTTGGTCATCAACTTCTCTGCAGTTGGCGCCGGTGGCGCTTCCTTGCCCTGGCCCGTTTCCGCGGCTCGTTTATCGTGAGCGGCCACGAAAGCGGCCAATTCGTCCGTCTGCAGCGCGCCGTCGCCGTTTTTGTCGAACTTCGTCAAAATGCGTTGCACGACTTCGTGCTTGCCTGTCTTTCCGGCATTGGGCGTAGGCGTATCCTCGGCCCGTAGGGCGCCGGCGGCAATCAGTGCCAAACCTGCGATGACCGACGCAATTGTCAACCGTTTCATACTCTGCTCCTATCAAACTGAAAAGACTTGGTGCATCATTCGGCAGGAACAATTCCGGCCGAGCGTATTTCGCTGTGGCCCAGCTAACAATATCAACCCGACAGCGGCGACAGAGTTCCGCTGTCATGTCGAAGTCGATACCGATCCAACGTATACTGCTGGGCTTACGACGAAAGCGGTCTGTGCCCGCTGGCGTGCCGTCGGAAGAGAGCGTGTTGATTAAAGATGTCGCACCCCAGAAAAATTTGGCTTCGCCGCGGAACTTTTTTCGTGCTGGTTGCGTATTGGCTGGCCCTGGTTGCCGGTACGCATGTGCCGCAACCGCCGGAGCTGATGGGCTTGGAAAAACACGACAAGCTATTGCATCAAAGCGCCTACGCCGGGCTGGCGTTTCTCGTGGCGCTCAACGTGTGGTGGAGACATCCGCTTAGGGCGCGACATTTCCTAATTATTTTCCTCGCGGTAGCAGCCTTCGGCGGATTGGACGAATTAACGCAACCTCCGTTTAACCGGACCGCCGACTGGCTGGACTGGTATGCCGATATGGGAGGCGCGCTGCTCGGGCTGATACTGGCGGCCGTTGTGTGCCGATACCTCGAGCGACTTCATCCTGAAAGAAATGACCAATGACCAAATCCCAATGACCAATGGTTATCGGCCTCTCCATTTTTTGGTCATTGGTGATTGGTCATTGATCATTCTTGCCTGTTAGTAGTTCGGCGTGGGGGCGCGGAATTGGCGCATGTCGAGCTTCTTGAACCACTCGATCGTTTTCACCAGCCCGTCGCGCAGCTTGACGCGCGGCTCCCAGCCGAGTTTTCGCTTGGCCAAAGTGATGTCGGGGCGGCGCTGGCGGGGATCGTCCTCGGGCAACGGCTTGTAAACCAATTTCGCTTTTGAGCCGGTTAGCTCGATCACGAGCTGGGCCAATTCGAGAATCGTGAATTCGTCGGGGTTGCCCAAGTTGATCGGTTCGAAGCAATCGTCGGGCGCGTTCATCAGCAGCATCAGGCCTTCGATCAGATCGTCGAGATAGCAGAACGAGCGTGTCTGGTTGCCTTCGCCGAAAATCGTGATGTCTTCGCCGGCCAGCGCTTGGCGGATGAAGTTGGAAACCACGCGGCCGTCGTAGGGATGCATGCGCGGGCCATAGGTGTTGAAAATCCTCGCGATGCGGATGTTCACATGGTTTTGCCGGTGGTAGTCCATGAACAGCGTTTCGGCGGCCCGCTTGCCTTCGTCGTAGCAGGCGCGGGGGCCGATCGGATTCACAGCACCGCGATACGATTCGGGCTGTGGATGCACTTCGGGATCGCCGTACACTTCGCTGGTGGAGGCCTGCAAGATTTTTGCTCGGCAGCGGCGCGCATGCCGAGCAAGTTGATGGCGCCCATGACCGAGGTTTTCATCGTTTTGATGGCGTTGTATTGGTAATGGCCCGGCGCGGCCGGGCAGGCGAGATTATAGATCTCGTCGACTTCCAACCATAACGGATGTACGACATCGTGCCGCAAGAGCTCGAAGTTGGGACGCTCCAACAAGTGCGAGACGTTGGTCTTCTGGCTGGTGAAGAAATTATCAACGCAGACGACGTCGTGGCCTTCGCCGACCAGTCGCTGGCACAATTGCGAACCTAAGAATCCCGCCCCGCCGGTTACCAAAATGCGCTTGATGCTAGCCACGTTTTTGATTGCTCTGAGTGGTTATCGATGGGAATGATTTATTCGCCGGTGCGATGTGGCAATTATAGGCTAAAACCGAGCCTTCCGCAGAGGATGCCCTGCTCGCTGCCATTGGGCAACCCTCGCCGCGGGGCGTCACAATTTCGCGCATCCGAATAAACCGAGCGCCATCGCGGCTTTTTTGAGAAAATATTTGAGGCTGCGGATTAAATCGTTGACTGCCCCCCGCGCATTTCGCTACAGGGGAAGGGTCCGCTAGCGAGTCTGCGCTTTTCTCATCTTCTGAGGCGTATGATTCAGCGGGGAACAGAGGAGTATCTAATCATGGTGTGCTCATCGCTTGGTCTGCTGTTGTTGTCCGAAGCTCTCACGTTGGTGGAGGGTACGGTGGTGGTTCTCTCGGGCGTGCTGGCGGCCGCGTACGCCGCGGCAATTTGGCACGTTCAGAGGCCCCGGACGCGCATTGCAGACGGGTTTTCGCCGCCGAGCTGAAAAGCGGGCGCGGCGAGTGGAATTCCAGAGCGGGCGTTCTTCTTTTAGAATTGTCAGGCCGCATGCCGGATTGCCTGTGCACACGGTGCGCTTATCCGGTGGGCGACCTTCAGCATTCTGAACGATGGACGTGAAACCCTCCGACGTAGCCATGGACGACCCGGTGTTGAAGCACATCGGCTACGACTTCGTGCAGATTCAGCAGGATCAAACGGTCGGCGAAGCATTAGCCAAAGTCCGCGAGACGCCGACCATCGGCCGGATCATTTATTTCTACGTCGTCGACCGTCAAAACCGATTGTCCGGCGTGGTGCCCACGCGCCGGCTGCTTTTGAGCGCTTCAGAAACGCCGCTGGCGGAAATCATGGTGCGCGACGTGGTGACGCTTCCGGAAAGCGCCACGGTGCTGGACGCTTGCGAATTGTTCACCATGCACCGGCTATTGGCGTTCCCGGTTGTCGACGCCAAGCGGCGGATCGTCGGCATTGTGGATGTCGACCTGTACACGCAAGGCCGCAGCGAAATCGAGGAAGCCGAGCGGAGCGACGACCTTTTTCAACTCATTGGCGTGCACCTGGTGGAGGCGCAGCTTGGCCATCCGCTGACCGCGTTTCGCAGCCGGTTCCCTTGGTTATTGTGCAATGTAGCGGCGGGGATCATGGCGGCGTTTCTCTCGGGGGTGTTCGAGGACGAATTGCAGCGCGTGGTGGCCCTGGCGATGTTTGTGCCGGTGGTGCTGGGGCTGGCCGAGAGCGTGAGCATTCAATCGGTCAGCCTGGCGCTGCAAATCCTGCACGGCCAGCCGCCGACGCTGGCGGCATATGTAAAGAAGTTGAAACGGGAGATGTTGACCGGCGTGATGCTGGGACTGTTGAGCGCAACGCTGGTGGCGATCGCGGCGCTGCTGTGGCAGCGCAATGGGCGATTGGCCCTGTGCCTGCTGGTGGGCATCACCGGCGGCGTGGCAGCCGCCGCGATCATCGGGATGAGCATGCCCAACATTTTGCGAATGTTGCGGCGCAACCCGCAGGTGGCGGCGGGACCGATCGCGCTTGCCGTGGCGGACATGGTTACGCTGCTGGTGTATTTCAGCCTGGCCCGCTGGATTGCCTAGCGGTGACGAAGTGATTGACAACTTCGCTGCTGATGTACGATGATCGACCCACGGCTGGAACGCGTCAAAACATCTTTCAAGGGCAAAATCATGAAAGCTCGCTGTGGACTATTTGCAATGTTCGTTCTGGCGGCGTGCGAAATCTGTTATGGCCAAGCGGCAACGATTGAATCGGCGCCGCCGGTGGTTGTGAAGACGGTGCCGGAAGCGGGCGCGAAGGACGTGGATCCTTCGCTCGCGGAGATCAAAGTCACGTTCAGCAAAGATATGGCCGACGGCAGTTGGACCTGGTCGACCGCTTGGAAAGACAGCACGCCGCAATCGCCTGACAAACCACGATATCTCGCCGATAAGCGCACGTGCGTGCTGCCTGTGAAACTGGAATCGGGAAAGACCTACGGGTTCTGGCTGAACTCGGAGAAGTTTCACAACTTCAAAGACGACGGCGGCCGGCCGGCTGTGCCCTACTTGCTGATGTTTAAGACGAAGTAGGCGGCTATCCTAGAGCGAACCTTCGGCCGTTTCGCGTGGAACCGGCGCTTCGACGACGGGCTGAACGTGGCGTTTGCGCTCGGCGTCGGTGCCCGGCACCAGCAAGGGGCTGGGCGAAGTTTCTTCAATCACTTGCTTCAGCTCGTCGCTGTCGATGACTTCCCGATCGATCAGCCGCTTGGCGAGCGCTTCCAAGGAGGCTTTGCGCGCCTCGAGAATGGTGCGGACTTTTTCCATTGATTCGTCGATGATGCGTCTTACTTCCTGATCGATTTCGCGGGCGGTTTGCTCGCTGTGCAAGCGGGCCTGGCCCATATCGCCGCCGGGGCTAACGAGAAACGGCGAGCGATTGCTTTCGCGATAGTTCACGCGGCCCAGGCGGCTCATGCCGTAGTCCATGACCATGGCGCGGGCGATGTCGCTGGCGCGTTCCAGATCGTTTTGGGCGCCGGTGGAAACATCGTCGAAGATCATTTCCTCGGCAACCGTTCCGGCCAGCAGCACTTGGATGCGGCTTTCCAGCTCGCTCTGGGTCATCAGGTAGCGATCGTCCTCGGGACGCTGCATGGTGTATCCCAAGGCGGCCAGGCCGCGCGGGATGATCGACACCTTGTGAACCGGGTCGGTGTTGGGCAGGCTGTACGCCACTAGAGCGTGGCCGGCCTCGTGATAGGCGACGCGCTGTTTCTCGTCGGCATGAATGACCCGTTTGCGTTTTTCCAAACCGGCGGTGACGCGTTCAATGCCTTCGTTGAACTCGGCCATGCCGACGGAAGTTTTGTTCTTTCGAGCCGCCAAGAGCGCTGCTTCATTCACCAGGTTCGCCAGATCGGCGCCGACGAAGCCGGAAGTCAGGCTGGCGATCTCTTTCAAATTCACCGCGCCATCGATTTTGACGTTTTGCACATGAACTTTGAGGATGTCTTCCCGTCCACGTATATCAGGGCGATCAACCAGCACGTGGCGGTCGAACCGGCCGGGCCGCAGCAGGGCAGGGTCGAGCGTTTCAGGCCGGTTGCTGGCCGCCAGCACGATCACGCCGCTATTGGAGTTGAAGCCATCCATTTCCACCAACAGCGCGTTGAGCGTTTGCTCGCGTTCATCGTGGCCGCCGACGACACTGGAGCCGCGAGTTTTTCCCAGCGCATCAAGTTCGTCGATGAAGATGATGCAAGGGGCTTTGGATTCCGCTTGTTGGAACATGTCGCGCACGCGGGCGGCGCCCACGCCGACGAACATTTCCACGAAGTCAGAGCCCGAGAGGCTGAAGAAGGGCACGCCTGCTTCGCCGGCGATGGCCTTGGCCAGGAGCGTTTTGCCCGTACCGGGCGGGCCGACCAGCAGCACACCCTTGGGAATGCGTCCGCCTAAGACCTGGTAGCGTTCGGGGCTTCGGAGGAATTCGACCACCTCGCGGAGTTCTTCCACGGCTTCGTCGATGCCGGCTACGTCTTCAAACGTGATGCCGATATCTTCCTGGGCGTACATTTTGCCGCGGCTGCGGCCGAACGCCATGGGGCTGCCTGCGCCGCCAAGTCGCCGGAGCATGAAGAAGAACACCACGATGAACAGGACCGTGAGCACCAACATCGGCACGTAGCCGCGCCAGGGGCTGGGACCGGAGGCGAAGTCGAAAGAAGGGATTTTGGATTGCTGACACAAGGCCAGCAATTCGTGGCTCACCGAATCGTCGGCGCTTTTATTGGCGTGGAAAGTCACCAGCTGAGGCTTGGTGTGATCGGTCGCGTCTTTAGCCGTTGTTTCCTCCGCCGCTGCGCCGCTGGACGTTGAGCCGCCGGACGTTGCGGCGCCGGGGGCCGCCTCCACTTGTCGGATCACCTTGCCGACAACGTCGAACGTGCCGATTTTGATTTCGTTGGGCTTTTCGTAATGGACCTTCTGTTCGCGGCCTTCGCTGCCTTCTTGAATGGTGATGCCATAGGGCTTGGAATCCGGCGCGCTGGATTTGATCAAGTCGACCAGATCGCTGTAAGAAAGCTCGTATTGCAGCGGCTGGTTGAGCCAGCCCACGACCATCAAGATCGCCATCCCAATGCCGAGCAAATACCAAACAATGTTGTTGCCCAAAGGGGGTGTTTTTTTATCGACGGGCGGTTTTGCGGCCGGAGGAGGATTGCTTTCCATGCGTTTTCAAGCGAGAAAGGGATAGATGTCGACTAAAAGCCGCCGCTGGCGAATTGCCCCCGGCACTTTTTTATCCTATGCCGCAGATCGCGCCCGAACAACCTGCTGGGGCGTAAACGTGGATAGTATCGTTTGATCCGCGTCAAAGTAGGCAAAATCGCTATGCACTGTCCGGGTTGTGGCTCTGCAAGCGTCGATCTAAAATCCGTTCTTTGCGTGGATCGAAGAGTCGAAAGCTCATAGTTTCACCGCCCCGTCTTGGGCCTTTCACATCTGAATATTTTGCCGCTGGCTCTTCGACCCACCCTCCGTCCATGACGCGCACCATAGCAAATGTCGCCGTGCTGGGATCGACCGGTTCGATCGGCGCCAGCACGCTGGAAGTGGTGCACGCGTCCGGTGGTTCGCTGCGGGCAGTGGCGCTGGCGGCGCGCAACAGCACGCAGTCGTTATTGGAACAGGCGCGGCGATTTCTCCCGCGTTGGATCGTGGTGACGGATGCCGAAGCAGCGCAGCGACAAGATTGGAGCGGGCTGCCGAAAGGCACCGAGCTGCTCATCGGACCCGAGAAGCTGGCCCAGGTCGCCACGGCGGCGGAGGTCGATACGGTGGTGGCGGCGATCGTCGGGGCCGCCGGACTGCAAAGCACCTGGGCAGCGGTCGAAGCGGGGAAGACAGTTGCGCTGGCGAATAAAGAAACGTTGGTGATGGCGGGCCCTCTGGTGATGGAATTGGCGGCTCACAGCGGGGCACAGATCTTGCCGGTGGATAGCGAGCACAGCGCGGTGTTTCAATGCTTGCAGGCCGGCCGGCGCGACGAAGTCAAGCGGATCGTGCTAACGGCCAGCGGCGGACCGTTTCGCAATCACACGGCGGAGCAATTGGCGCGGGTGACGGTCGAGGAAGCCCTGGATCATCCCACCTGGGACATGGGGCCGAAAATTACGATCGATTCCGCGACGCTGATGAACAAGGCGCTGGAGATCGTGGAGGCGCGCTGGCTGTTCGATTTGAGGCCGGAACAAATCGACGTGGTGATCCATCCGCAATCGATCGTGCACTCCTTGGTCGAATTCAACGACGGCTCGGTTATCGCGCAGCTCAGTCCGCCCGACATGAAGCTGCCGATTCAATACGCCTTGTACTATCCGCATCGTCGTGCCGGCATTTCGCCGCCGCTCGATCTATCGCGCAACGTGCAATTGGAATTTGAGCCGGCCGACCCGAAGCAATTTCCGGCGCTGGCGTTGGGGCAACAGGCGGCGCAGCGCGGCGGCACGACCGGCGCGGTGCTCAACGCCGCCAACGAGGAGGCGGTGCGCGGATTTTTGTCGGGCGAGTTGGAATTCAGCGAAATTGTGCCGGTTTGCCAACGTATTGTTGAACAGCACACCTTTGATCCACATCCCACGCTCGAGCAATTGCTCGCAGCCGATCGCTGGGCACGCCAGGAGGTATCACGTTGGGTATGCACTTGATTGCCGCCGGATGGATTGCGTGGCTTGCTAACCCGACGAACTGGCCCACCATTTTGGCCGTGGCGGCCGGCTTGGGGTTTGTGATTTTCGTGCACGAGCTGGGCCATTTTCTGGTGGCCAAGGCGTGCGGCGTGAAATGCGAAAAATTCTATTTGGGATTCGACATCTACGGCCTGAAGTTCTGCAAGTTCAAGCGCGGGGAAACGGAATACGGCATCGGCATTCTGCCCTTGGGCGGCTATGTGAAGATGCTGGGGCAGGACGACAACCCGGCGCGCATGGCGGAAGAAGGGCGCCGGCGCGAGCCGGCGCGGCGAGCGCGTCATCGATTGCCACGGCGGAGCATGCGCCTGCAATCACGCACGGCGATTTGCCGCCGGAGCCGGTTTCTGATCCGCACGTGCCGTACGATCCGCGCAGCTATATGGCGCAAAGCGTGCCCAAACGGATGGCGATCATTTCGGCCGGCGTCATTATGAACGTGATTTTCGCTTTCATCATGGCCACCGTGGCCTATGCCTTGGGCGTGAAGCAGACGCCGTGCATCGTGCGCGGCGTCGTGCCGGGCGGCGCCGCGTGGCACGCCAACCTGCAACCGGGCGACGTGATCACTCAGATCGGCAAGATCGAGAACCCTCGATTTCGCGATCTGCAAACGGGCGTGACCTTGGGCGATTTGTCGCGCGGCGTGCAGTTTGTCATCCATCGACCGGGACAGGAGCAGCCGATTGAGTTGACGCTTCATCCCGACACCAGTTTGGGTGTGCCGATGATTGGCATCGTGGGGCCGTGGCAAAATGTTCTCAACGACAAAGATCCCACTTTGGACCATTCGCCCGCGGGCATGGCACGCCCGAAGTTCGAACCTGGCGACACGATCGTGAAAGTGGGCGACGTCGCCACGCCGACGCAAATTGAAATCGAACATCAGCTTGCCCTGCACGTGGACGATCGGTTGCCCATTACGGCGGACCGGACCTCCGCGTCGCCGCGAATTGCGAAGAATGAGCATCCGGGCGAACAGGAATCGGAAGTGCGGCCGGCGACGATCGAGGTCGATCCGACGCCGCTTCGCGATTTTGGCTTGATCATGACGGCGGGGCCCATTGTCGCGGTGCAGGACGAGTCACCCGCGGCGAAGGCCGGCATCAAATCGGGTGACCGGTTGGAATCGATCGACGGCAAACCCGCGGGAAATCCACTGACGCTGCCGGAGCGAATGCGAAGGGCGGCGGTGGCGGGAAAGTCGGTCAAAGTTGAAATCCAGCGGGACGCCGACGACAAGACGGAAAAACTTGCGCTGGAGGTTACCCCGCGGATACCGCAATTTGCCGAAGTGCTATTGCCGGTTAACCCCATGTCGACGCCGGCGTTGGGAATTGCCTACAAGGTGTGGACCAAGGTCGCGGCGGTCGAGCCGGGAAGTCCGGCGGCAGAAGCCGACATCCAGCCGGGGGACGAAATCACCGCGGTCAAATTGATCCCGCCCGATAAGCAGGAGGCCGACGCAGGTGAAGAAGATCGCAATGCCTCCGACGCCGCCAAGCTGGAATTCGACGAAAAGGATCCTGCCTGGCCCTACTTTATTTTTGAGGCCCTTCCCTTCGCCGATCCCAATGTCACCGTGCGCTTCTGGGTAAAGCGTGGCGACGAGACGCGGCAGGTGGATCTCAAGCCCACGGAATTGAAGGATGATACGGGCAAGACGTTGCACACGCCGGCGCGAGGCTTAATTTTTCAGCCTTTGTACACGCTGCGCAGCGCGCATTCGGTCGGTGAGGCGATCAGGCTCGGCGGGCACGAAACGGTCGACAGTCTGCTGTTGGTTTATCGCTTTCTGCAGAAGATCAGCGAGAACCAGATCTCTGTGAAACTGCTTGGCGGGCCGGTGGAAATTGCCAGGCAAGCGGGCATGTCGGCGCAGCAGGGAATGTCGTCCTTTTTGCTGTTCCTAACGATGCTCAGCGCCAACCTGGCGGTGATCAATTTCCTGCCCATTCCGGTGCTGGACGGCGGGCACATGGTGTTTTTGCTCTACGAGGGAATTCGCGGCAAGCCGGCCAGCGAACGGGTGGTGATCGGCTTTACCTATGCCGGACTGGTGTTCATCCTGTCGTTGATGGTGTTCGTGCTATCGCTGGATTTGGGTTTGATTTCGCGGCGATAGCAGCGGCAGAGCGGGCGGCAGGCGGCTGGCCGCATTCGGCCCCAGCGATGGGCACGAAACGCTCTTGATTCGGCCGGTTCGCACGAGCTAGATTGGCCCGCCCCTCGATGGGGGCTCCTTCGGAGAAGGAGCTTTTTGGCTCGACTGGAAAGGATTCCATCATGCCCACTCGTCTGGCAGAGCTGGCTCGCATCGTCGGCGGGCGAGTGGTCGGGGATGGAGCAGTTCTGATCGCCGGTCCAAACACGCTGGACGCGGCTGGGCCCAACGATATCACGCTGCTGGATTCGCAGGACAAGGCCCATAAGTTGGCGCGCAGCGTGGCGGGGGCGGTTGTGGTGCCGCGCTCGCTGGCGGTCGATCGACCTGCGATCGAGGTGGGGGATGTTCACGCGGCATTCGCCCAGATCGTGCTTCATTTTCGCCCGTTGCGCCGCGGTGCGCCGGTCGGCATCAGTCCGCTGGCGCATGTCAGCCAAACGGCGCAAATTGCCCCCGACGCGGATGTTCATCCTGGCGCTACTGTGGGCGACGACGTGGTGATCGGCCCGGGCGCCATCGTTCATAGCGGCGCGCATCTGATGGCAGGATGCCGGATTGGCCGGCAGGCCACCATCTTTCCCGGCGCGGTTCTGTATGAGAACACGGTGGTGGGGCCGCGATGCATTATTCATTCCGGCGCGGTGTTGGGCGCCTATGGATTCGGCTATAAGGTGGCCGAGGGGCGGCATGTGCTGTCGGCGCAATTGGGCTACGTGGAGCTTGGCGCCGACGTCGAGGTGGGCGCAGGCAGCACGATCGATCGCGGCACGTACGGCGCCACGCTGATCGGCGAGGGAACGAAAATCGACAACCTGGTGATGATCGCCCACAATTGCCGGATCGGCAGGCACAATTTGATTTGTTCCCAAGTGGGCGTGGCCGGCAGCACTACGACCGGCGATTACGTGGTCATGGCGGGCCAGGTGGGCGTGCGCGATCACGTGCACATCGGCGCCGGAGCCGTGTTGGGGGCCAAAGCGGGTGTCTCGGGGGACGTGCGCGACGGCGTTCACATGCTGGGAACTCCCGCGGTGCCGGAGCGCGAACAGAAATTGCTTTTCGCGCTAATTTCCAAGCTGCCTGAGATGCGCAAGCAACTCAAGGAACTGCAGCAACAAGTGGAAGTGTTGACGCAGGCCGTCCAGGGGCCAGCCAATGCGCAAAAACGAGGCGGCGTAGGAAAGGCAGAAAGCAGAATGCAGAAGGCAGAAGACAGAATGCAAGTGACAGAGTGCAAAATTGCAGGCGCGATGGCCGATGGTGATTCGCCTGGACCTGTGGGATTAGTCGCCGGCTGGGGTCGATATCCGATTGTCGTGGCCGAGGCGCTGAAGCGCCAGGGCCATCGCATATATTGCGTCGCGCTGAAAGATCATGCCGATCGGGCGCTGGTGGAACTATGCGACGGCGTGCAATGGACGGGGTTGGCGAAAATCGGCCAGGCCATTCGCTATTTGAAGCGCAACGGCGTGCACGAGGCGGTGCTGGCCGGAAAAGTTTTCAAGGTGCGGCTGTTTCAACCGCGAGTGTGGATGAAGCTGGTGCCCGATTGGCGCACCGCTGCGCATTTTCTGGTCGCACTTCATCGGGACGAAGAAAGATCGCAAGGACGATACGCTGCTGCTGGCGATCGTCAACGCATTTGCCGACGACGGGATTTCGATTCGGCCGGCAACCGATTTCGCCCCGGAGTTGCTCGTGAAATTCGGCCAGCTCACGCGGCTGGGCCCCACCCGGCGCAGCAAAAGGACGTTGAATTCGGTTGGCGATTGGCCAAAGAGATGGGCCGGCTCGACGTGGGCCAAAGCGTGGTTGTGAAAGACCGCGCCTGTTTGGCGGTGGAAGCGATCGAAGGCACGGATGAATGCATCCGCCGTGCGGGGCAATTGTGCCCGGCCGGCGGTTTTACCGTCATCAAATTGGCCAAGCCGCAACAAGACATGCGGTTCGACGTGCCGACGGTGGGGCTGTGGACCTTGCAGACAATGGCCAGCGCGGGTGGTAAACTGTTGGCGGTCGAAGCGGGCAAGACGATTCTGGTGGACGAGCCGGCGTTTCTGGATTTCGCCAACAAGCACAAATTGATCGTGGTGTCGTTGGAGGCGGCCTCATCCGCCCAAAGCTTGCCGCGCGTATCGGCCGCATGACGCGGCCCGATTCAACCGCAGGACGCACGATCGACTATTCTCGAGCATACCTTGGAAGGATTTGCGCCATGAGAGCATTTCTCGTTTTGCCGTTGTGCGCGTGCACGGTTATTTTGTTTTCAATGGCCGGTTGTTCCGATCGAAAGACTCCGGCAGTTGTCGCCGAACATGCTCATGCGCACGTTCACGGTCCGCACGACGGTGAATTGATTGAATTGGGCGACGAGGAATATCACGCCGAATTGATTCACGACGACGAAGCCGGCAAAGTCACGATCTACATCCTGGACGGAGCGCACGAGAAGGCGGTGCCGATCGAGGCGGGCACGATCACCATCAAGATGGTCGTCAATGCGACGCCGGTGGAATTCAAGTTGGGCGCTGAGCGCAAGAGGGGGACCCGCAAGGCAAGGCATCGCGATTCGAATCGCAGGAACAGGCGTTAGGCCTGGCGCTGGACAACCAGCAAGCGGATCGCGAACTGATCATTCCGATCGGCGGCAAAACCTTTGAGGCCAAATTCGCCCACTTCGACGACGAGCGCCATCACCACCACGAACCTCCCACGGGAGGGGGGAAAACCGACGGAAAATGATCGACCGTCAGTGCTAGTCGCACGATCCCAAGTGGCCGATTGGAATCGGCTGGTTCTTACTTGGGGGCCGATTTTCGATGGGCGTCGCTCGGTGTGATTGACCTTGTTAGAGCCATTTTCCTGCACATAATGCGTCACGGCTGCAGGGCATCATTGGGTCTGCAAGTTAAACGGCAGCAATTAGTTGCGCATTCGGAGCTGGATTGCGGCCGGTCCATTTTTGGTTGCCTGCCCACTGGGTGCGCCGCGGCCGGCGCTATCGCCGACGGACTCTCTGGGGGAACTCGTTTTGGTCTGGCAACCTCGACGTTAAACGCAGCAAATGCGGAAAAGTTGATAAAAGCGTCGGCGTAAGTATAATCAAGGGTGATTGTTGGAATGAGGCAAGGAGAGGCAACTTGTAGCGGCGCAGAGTGCATGTTCGTCTCTCCCCCTCTGTGGATGGAGAGTGCCGGGATCCGAAATGGATTTCCTTTGGGTGCCGATGAACGGCGCCTGCAGGGCGTTTGATCAACGTCCTGCTTACGCCATTGACGGCGGCCATTAATCGGCAGTGCACCATGATTAACGCCGTGAGTTCGTCCGCTGGCGCGCCAGCGGCCGCAGACCGATTGACTGCAGCCGGCTTGGATCTTGTGCTTGGATCCAATCCCACGATGCTGCGTATTGCGCAGCACGTTTCGCGCGCTGCGGAAGTCCAATGCTCGGTGCTTATCTGCGGCGAAACGGGCACAGGCAAAGAGTTGCTTGCCCGGCGGCTGCATCTTTCCGGCGCAGGCGCAGCCAAACCGTTCGTGCCTGTCAATTGCGTGGCGCTCACGGCCACTTTGGCTGAAAGCCAATTGTTCGGACACGAAAAAGGCGCGTATACCGGCGCCTTGGGCAGTTCGTTGGGGGTGTTTCGCCGGCCACGGCGGCGTGGTGTTCCTCGACGAAATTGGCGAAATGCCCTTGGAATTGCAGCCGAAATTGCTGCGCGTTTTGCAGGAATGCGAAGTCACTCCGGTGGGCGCCTCCACGCCGGTGCGGATCGACGTGCAAGTGATCGCGGCCACGAATCGAGATTTGGAAGCCGAGGTGGCGGCCGGCCGGTTCCGCAAGGATCTTTACTATCGCTTGAATATGGTCGAACTGAGCGTGCCGCCGCTGCGCAAGCGAGTCGAAGATATTCCCGAATTGATCGATTTCTTTGCACACCGCTTCTCGGAGAAGTACCAGCGGCCTCGCTGGCGACCCAATGCCGAGCAGCTCCGCGAGTTTTACGAATACTCATGGCCGGGCAACGTTCGGCAATTGTCGCACATCATCGAGCAAAGTTATGTGCTCGATTCTCCGCCGCGAATTCCTTCGGCCAAGCGTCCGGCCGATGCGCGCCCACGGTTGCCGTATCTCAATCTCACGAGGCTGCGCGAGGCGGCGATCCGGCAGGCCCTGGCGGACACGAAGGGGCACAAAGGCCGCGCGGCACGCTTGCTGGGCGTTCATCCCAACACGCTGACACGGTTGCTCAGCCAATTGGACGGCGACGGGATGCTCGAAGCCGAGTAATCTTCTTCAGGCCGGAATTTCTTTCGCCGGTGCTTCCTCGATCGAATCTCGCGCTGATTGCACGGAGCCGAAGTGATGCGCGAACCGAGCTCGCCTTTGCTATCACCACAATGGTGAGGCGACACCATGTTGGTGAATGTCTGTTAACAGGGGCGCCCGCTTCGATTTGCGATTAAGCGGGCGGAACGAGCACCTCAAAGTAGTGAAATGCGGCACGGCGCGGCAGGCTTGCGAAATTGCCGCGTGAATTTTCTCAAGTCGTTTCAGCGCCGGTGGTTCACACCGCGGCGCCTTTTTTTGCGCGCCTTGGCACTGCGCGTGCATTGCTCAGCGGGGAAACAAAAAAGAGAAGGGAGAAGCTATGTCAGCACGAACGTTTCGTGCTGGCGCGTCCGGGCCAAAGAACGACCACAACAGGCAGACTCCATGATCTCACCTTGGAAGTGCACCTCGACAAACGATTCCCACGCCGAAACAACTGCTGCTCCAGAACTAGCCTTGGCGAATCGGGCCCGGCTGGGACGGAGGGGAACGCGCACCACTCAGGCGCCCACATTGGGGTGTTTGGTGGTGTCGTGCGATCCGTTGCGGCAAATGATGTTCGGCCAAACGGCGCAGCGCACGGGTTGGCGCCCGCTGGTGTGCGGCGACGTGGCGGCAGCGCTTGCGCACCTGGCGACCAGCATGATTGGCGCGGCATTGGTGGACATCGCCACGCCGGCAGACGACGTGGTTCAGCATATGCGGCGGCTCGTGGAGCGATTGGCGGAGAACAAGGACGTACTAACGGTCGTTTGCGGCCGCACGAACGACCGGGTAGCCGAAATTTGGGCGCGGGAATTAGGGGTTTGGGCACATTTGCCCGGCGTGGCCCCTGAAAGCGATTTGGATTCGTTGTTGCGGGCAGCCCGACACGTTGTGGAACGGATGCACCAGCGACGAGAGGCGTCTCTGTCTGCGGAACACGCCGAACGTCAGTCCGCAGGGTACTAACGCTTGAATATGATCGATACGCGGTTGTTGTTTTCAGATTTGTATCAACGAAAGGAATAGCAATGAACACACAGAATCAATGGATGCAAGACGACGAAATGGAAATGGCTTACTCGGTGACGTACACGCGGCGTGATCACGAGCGCGAACAACGGATGCGCCGGCACGCCTACGAACGCCGCAGCGCCAGGCCCAATTCGTTCAATGGCATCCATCGTCGGCGCAACAAGCGATTTGCGATCTAGCGCACGGCGACGAGCGTGAAACGGGGCCTGAGATACGTGATCGTTTCGTATAGGGCGCTGCGCTTGCGCGGCCGGTTTTGAAATAGCTCGTATGAACAACAGATAACCAGGAGAGAACCAAGATGTTATTGCCCACGTTGCTCGTCAGTTGTTTTGCGGTTGGTTTGATGGGCGTGGTACTGGCCCGCACAGACGGTTCCGGTCTGTACGTGGCCTTCTGCGCACTGAGCCCTGTATTGCTTCCGATTTGGATTGGCATGCAGGTCGGAGATTGGCTGACCAATTCTGGAAAGAAATACGCGCACGCATCGCCTGCCAAAGCAAAACGGTCGAGTCGGATTGCTTTCGCCCGGCCGTCGCGCGTCATGGCGGGCCAATCGAATTGTGTGGCGCCGGCAACACAGCACTAACAGGCGGCCGCGCTGCTGATCGCCGCGGGAACCTGCACCAATAGAGAAACACCAGGCCAGGACCTGACACGCGTCGCCCCAGGGGACGACCGTCGTCCCATTTATCTGCAACGGAAGCGAAACAACAATGCGTCATCGTCGAGACTTGCACCACTGCTTGAAGTGGGTAATCTGTGCGCGTAATCATGGCCGGCTTGAGCCGATCGGCCTGGGGCACGTCGTTCCCCTACGGAAATTTCACTGGCACCGGCGGGAATGTGACGTTCTTTGATGTGACCGAGACGCCTACGAAGAATCCTCCGCCAGCGGGTTTTCCCTATCCGCTGTTTGGGATCCCCACGGCCTTTGGCGACAATTTGGAGTTCAGCCCAAACGACTTCAACGCGAATTCCAGCGGCGGATCTTTCCCATTTACCGACAGCCAATTGTCGATGACCATCGTGAGCATCAATCCGTCGAAATCCATCGATTCGATTTTGATCAAAGAGGCGGGCTCCTATTCGTTGATCGGCGGTGGAGCAAATACGCAAGCAATCGTCTCGATCAATGTTGTGCTGGCAAAAATTCTGGAAGTGAACAGCGTACCGCTGGTGACACCCATTGATGTTCCCGCGACAGTGACCTACACGAATTTAGGAAGCGCGGCATCGGCGGTCGTTTCGGGTGGATTGATCATGAACAACAGCATTGTTCAGCCCCCGCCAGTGAACCAAAAGTGGACTGCGACGGCATTCTTTGATTTCGCGGGCGCCCTTGCCTCGGAAGATCTTGCCGGACCGATTACTACCGTCAAATTATCCCTCAACAATACCTTGACGGCCATCAGTGAGTTGATTGGACCGAATAACAATATCGCCACAACTGCATTCATCGATAAGAAGGATTTCAGCATTCAAGTGGACCCCGTGCCGGAGCCCACTTCATTGGCATTGATCGCCCTGGGGATCGCGGGCACGGTATCGATGCAGTATTGGACGCGTCGCAACAAGGGCGACGCGGACAGTTAGCTGCGTTTGTCTTAAGCCAGTGCGAGTCAATTTGTTCTTGCCCCCGGTTTGCCCGGGGGTTTTTTTGTTGCGCGGGCCGCAGCTTGTTTGGAGCTTCAGAGATCGTTTTTTCAGGGCGCGGGTGGCGGCGAGGGTGGAGGATTTCCGTTGGCTCCGCGCCGTCCCGGCAGGAGGCCCGGGCGCGATGAATCGTCGCGCTTTTCCGATCGACGCTGCTGGAACCAATCGGTGAGTTGTTTCAGTCCCGGCGCAGCCAGTTTCGGACTGCTCAGCGTGCCCACCACGTGCAGCGTTGCCTGGCTGAGCAGGCTATGCAGGAAGCTATCCGCGGGAAGTCCGGCGGCGAGCGCGGAAATGTCGATATCCAAATCGAGCGTTTCGTCGAGCCCCACCGAGCCGTGCGAGCGAATCGTCGGATTGTCCTTAAGCGCGGGCAAGCTGAAATTTAGATTTTCGTGGAACACCCTGCCGTCGCGCAGTTGAAATGTCACTACGTCATCCTTTGCGATTTGCATTGCGGCGGGCGCATCCTTGAGCTGCATCAAGTCGGCAAGCAGTTTGACAAATCCGCCGGGCCCCACTTCCACCGAATGGAGCGTTAGTTTGCCTTTGACGTCGGCTTTATCGGGCATCCCCAGCGGCCAATAGAACTGGTCCAGCTCCAGCGAAACGCGACCGGAGGCGGACGTCGTTTGCGAGAGAACCGGCGCGATGAATTTGAGCAAATCGTTGCACAACTGCGGCGTGAGCTGGGTTTCATGGAGCAATTGGATTGCTCCGCCGTGCAGCACCGGCACACCGAGCGGATTTTCGGTGGCGGGAATGGTCGCGCCCTGCAGGTTCAAATTTTCGACTACCAGTGGTCGCGTGGAACTCGGTCCGCGCAGCGACAAACTGGCGTCGACAATTTCCCACCGTATCGCGCTTGTTCATCAGGGCGGCGCTGGCCATGGCCTGCAGCAGCCGCGTGAGATTCCAGCCTCCCTTATCAAATTCGATATTCAATTGAGGCTGCACGATGCGAAAGCTGCCAGCGTCATGACTCATCAGCAGCCGCCAAAGCGCCGTGTCGCCTTCGATTCGCTTTACGGCGAGCACCGCCTGATGGGAATCGTCGTTTTGAACATTGATGTCGCCCAAGGCAATCGGTGAAAACCAGCCGAGCGACAATTCTTTGGCCGTGATCTGCAGATTCGCCCTGGCCGACAGCCATTTCAAAGCTTGGTCACGAATGGCAGGAACTGCCGCCAGATACGGAAGCGCGAAGACCACGGGCAGTGCCAAGATCAGGATCGTCGTAATCCACCAAATCCAACGACGCCGGCGTTTGATGGGCAATGGAGGGGCCGACGGCATTGGATCAACGGGCGCGGCTGCGGGTGTCGACGGCTGTGGTTCGATCATGGAGAGACTATGGCGGCGCCGAGGGCGCCCGAGGCGTCAACGTGCGGTTTTGCGGCGATGCCTTATCATAGGCATTTGCAGCAACGATTTGAATATCGCACGCGCCCAGTGCGCAGTCGTTATCTCCGGCGGCAAAGATTCGCACATGACAGGGTCCGATGGCATCTGCCGGAGCCTCCAGTTTTGCGCTATAGCGACCGTTGATGACTTGCGTTGCCACGCTCGCCAGCCGAGGATCGTTCGCGCCATGATAAGTGCGCTGGAATTCTCGACGCGCCTCCAAATCCGAGCCGTACTTGTCGCGGGGCGGCGCATCGCTGCGGAGGCGATCTCGCTTGAGGACCAGATCGACCACCGCGGCGCCGTCGATCGGGCATTCGCCGTGGATTTCCATCGTTTGCCCCGCGACGGCGACGGTCGGCGCCGACACGGAAACGTCTTGCGGATAGCGCAACCCCAGCGTTGGATCGCCCAGCAAATTGAACAATTGCAGGCATTCATACCGTTCGTCCTTGGGCGAATAATTCGGAGATACCGCGGACGTCAGCGCGCTCACAAGGCCCCAGATAGGCGAATCGTCGCCGGCCATCGTATCGCGCTTGGCGTGCAGGACGAGTTCGCCGATGGTCGCGCGATGCTCGACGAAATACTCGTGCATCGCTTCGCGGCCCAAGACGGTCATGGAATAGGGCATGGTCACGTTGGAACCGGCCAACGCCGCCACGGAACCGTGCGGATTGGCAAGCAGTTCTTCCGCGAGGCAATTCTGCGGCTCGGCGAACGCTCCCGCATAGCAACAAAAAAACAAGGCAATGGGCTGGGCAAAATCGCAGCGCAGCCGGCGGCAGTCGTCGCAACGCAAAATCGACTGCGTGCAATCCGGAAACTCGGCGCGCTCCAGTTCGCGGGGCGAGCCGTGCCCCATGTACACGCAAAATAGCGCATGCTCGTTGAATCGCTGCAGGCAGCATTCGTGAAATGCGTGGGGATCGGGACAGTATTGACTGTGCCAACTAGCGTAGGTCAGCGAAGTTTGATAGCCCGTAGGTACGCCGGCGGTGATTGCCGTGCGGACGACGTTCTCCAATACGCTGTCGGCCAGCTCGCCAAAACCCCCTTGGCCTGCGACGAAATTAATTTTCGTGCGCCAAGGGCCGAAGTCGCGGCATTGCTCGTAGTCTAGAGTTTTCTTGAGGATCGTGTTCAATTCTTCCGCGGAATGAGCGGTCAGGCGGCCAACGGCGACGTCGGGCACTCCGTCGTCGTCCAAATCGGCATAGGGATTGTCGGAGGCGAAATCGGGGCCTCCGCCCCAGTCGCGGTTCACTTTCGAGGGAACGCGAAACGTCGGCGTCCAGCGCGAGCGCAAAACAGGGTCGGCATTTGACATGTCCGACTGCGGCGGTGCGGCGTCGCCCACCAAAACGACAAATCGAAGCTTTCCTTCGTGGGCCAATTCGCGGATCCGGGCTCGCACTTCGTCAGCGGTGCCTTGGTTCGACACGAAGTGCACGACGTGCCCCTGACTGGTGCGCTGCACAAGCCAGGGCTGCATCGTTTCGCGGAATTCCGCCGGACAAACGACGGCGACATCGGGCGCTTCGGCAGCTGTGACCGATACGCTGAGCAGCAAGGATGTTAGAAGACCGTGCATCGTGTTCCTGGCAAACGGGGGCGAATCGAGTGCGCCAACGATCTAAGGCAAGCATCTTGCGAAAAATCGACGCAAGTGTAGTGTTGGGCATTCCTGCAGGGCAAGCCGGATTCGCCTTGCGCATTGGCATGCTTGTGGCAAACTGGGCGGGGCGCGCACAATTACCATCCTAGATTGCTAAGCTGCCAGAATACAGCGTGAGGAAGGCTTGTTTTCCGATTTGCTACACAACGCGGTCGGCTGGTTTGAAGACCATCCCTGGGTAGTTTGGGTGGCCGCAGGATTGTCGCTTTGCACGCTGCTGGCGGGACTAGTCGTTGTGCCGTGGATCATTGTGCGAATTCCGCCGGACTATTTCACCCACGCTCGCCGATCGCAATCGAATTGGAACAAAATGCACCCCGCATTGCAGATCGCAGTCATGGCAGGAAAGAATTTGGCGGGCGCGCTGCTCATCTTCGCCGGCTTCATCATGCTATTTGTGCCGGGGCCGGGGATTGTTACGGCGCTCGTGGGGCTGGCACTGGTGGACGTGCCTGGCAAGCGGCGTTTGGAACGCTGGATTGTGGCGCGACCGGCGGTTTTCGCCTCGCTCAACAAGCTGCGAAAGAAGTACAACCATCCGCCGCTGGAGCACCCGGAGAAGGAATGACCAATGACCAAATCCCAATGACCAATCGGCAGGGCCGCCAGTATTTCATTGGTCATTGGTGCTTGGTCATTGGTCATTTGCATATCATTTCTTCCCCGGCTCTGGGGGCAAATCGGGAAGTGCGATATCGACCGGCATGTCGGGCTGTTGCGCTTCAGACTGTTTGGCGTTGGGATCGAACTTCGGGGTGTCGTCGCCGCTAATGGTTTCTTGAGCGATGTCGAGGTGTTCCTTGTCGGGAAATTCCAAATCGAGCTGCGAAAAGCTCCACTGCCCCTGCATGAGTCGTGACTTGACCGAAACCTTCGCCGTGCCCTTGGGACCCGCGACGTCGAAAAAGAAGAACGCCTCGCCGCGATCCCCTTCGGTATGAACGCCGCCGCCGGGAAACAGCCGAACGGGATCGATCGGTTGCCCGATTCGTTCGGCGACCTTTGGACTTTTGCGGATGGCATCAACAGCCGCTTGATATTGGCTGTGGAAACGGAGCTTCATCAGCGGCCACCCAATCACATACACGCCTACCAGAACGACCGCCAACAGCAGCAGCAAGACTGCTGAGATCTTATGTCGGCCGAGCCACGATTTTTTCGCAGAGGCCGGCTGCGACGCTGATTGAATGTTGGACATGGCACGACTCCTTTCGGCGTTCTGATTATTTACGCAGCGCAAGCCGTTACTACTTGCTATCCACTTTGCGGCAATAAGCAATGATTTCCGCGGTCGTGGTCGGCAAGGGTCCGGCGGGTTCTTTCTTCACTGGCTTGGCGGCCGGTTCAGCGACGGACGCTGCTTCCGCAACAGGTTCTTCGGCTTCCTGGGCGCAAGGGGCGCGGGCTCACCTTCCGGCTGACTAGCGGCTGCCGCTGCTGACGGGGCCGCGGCTTTTGCCCGGGCGGCGGCGAGGATGTCGGCGGTCGACATTTTTTTGCCGGACTCGGGTTTGGCCGCCGGCGCCGCAGTTGTGGCGGGGGCTTTCGCCGTCGGGGCCGCGGTCGCGCCGCTGCCTTTCTTTGCTCGGGCGGCGGCGAGGATGTCGGCAGTGCTGGGCTTGCCTGCCGGTTTTGCCGGAGGCGCGCTCTTCGCGGCCGCTCCTTCCGCCGGAGCTTTCGTCGCAGCAGGCTTTACTTCGGCGGGCTTTGGCTCCGGCTTCGGTACGACCTTCAGAAAATCCAATTCGATGTCATACCAGCCGATGTTGTCGAACTGATCGAATTCCACGAGCGCCCGGCCGCTCATGTTCACCGTCTTCACCAGGCCTGTGGCATCGCGAAAGCGCGCCAACTCGGGGCGCGAGGCATCGACCACCACGTACTTGTCGGTGTAATCGCGCTTCAGTTTTTCGATGTGTTCCAAGGCCATAGTTGGGAAGCACCAATGACCAAGCACGAAGGACCAATAGGTGCTCAGCCGCAAGGTTTGGTCATTGGGATTTGGTCATTGGTCATTTTCCCTGCGGCATTGTCTCGAAATAGTTACTGCGAATCAAGGCACTCTGTCACAGATAGCGTATTGCCAACGAAATGTTGCTGGGAAGGTAAACTCCTCGGGATCGGCTTCGACCGTAACTCCGCCGTCGGCCGCCGGCCACAGTGAACTTCCCCGTTCCGCTTGCATGACGATTTGACCGGACCAAAGCCATGGCGCACGGTTGGCGTTTCCGTTTCCGGAAAGCACCTTCGGCTTGCCGACTAGCGATTGATAGGTGCTCGAGAGCGTTCCCAATGCATCTTGCGTTGGGACGCGGCAGGCGACGTCGAACCGCAGGGCGGATTTTTTAGACTCGGCTTCGACGCTCATCGACCAATGGCATTTGGGCGTTTGGCCCACGAGAAGCGCCACGTTCCCGTCGCCACGCTCTTCAATCTGCAATTCTTGAAACGGCGGGCTGCAGGGCCATTCGTCTTCCGGCCGGCCTTCGATCGATTCCAAGAGCGGACGAAATTGCCCTTGCTCGACCAAACCGATGGTGTGTGCCCACCGATCCTGCCGCCGCAAAAAAACGACCCGAAGCAAACCACTTTGAAGAACCGTGTCCATTGTCATTTTTCGGCGTGAATCGATTAACCGCAGAGGTCGCAGAGCAAGGCCATGTAACTTTGCAAACGCGCTACAAGTTATTGACGAGCCGCTTGATGCCGTCTTTCAAATGGATCTCATGAAAATTGATCAGCAACCCTAGTTTCTTGCCACTTAGTTTCAAATACGACAGTAGTTGCGCCTGATGAATTCCCGCGATGGCTTCGACAGCTTTGAACTCCACGATGACCTCGTCTTCCACCAACAGATCGATTCGATATCCAATATCGATGATCACTTCGTCATAGCGAACCGGCAATTCAACCTGAGATCGAACCTGCAGTCCACGGCGGCCAAGTTCAAAACGCAAGCACGCTTCGTACGCGGATTCCAGAAGTCCGGGTCCCGGCCGCGAGTGCACTTTCATCGCCGCATCAATGACCTGCCCACTAATCTCATTCAAGTCCTTCATGTAACCCCTTGCGCGTTCCCTGCGTCCTCTGCGGTTAATGATCGGGCTTCAATGAGCAATGCTCTTACGCATCATCGTCGGCCTTGCCTGCTTCGATCGGCTTGCCGTCGGTGGCGCGCCATCGCAGATACGCATCCAGGAATCCCTGAATGTTGCCGTCCAGCACGGCGTTGAAGCTGCCCATGTAGTGGCCCGTGCGGGAATCTTTCACGCGCTGGTCGGGATGCAAAAAGTAATTGCGGATTTGCGAGCCGAAGCCGGTTTTGGCCTGCGAACGATACTTCGCCAACTGCTGGGCCTCGCGTTTTTCTTCCTCCATGCGAGCCAAGCGGGCCCGCAGCATTTTGATGGCCGTGGCGCGATTTTTGTGCTGACTGCGTTCGTTCTGGCACTGGACGACGATGCCGCTGGGAAAATGCGTGAGGCGAATGGCGCTGGAAGTTTTGTTTACATGCTGGCCGCCGGCGCCGCTGGCACGGAACACGTCTTCGCGGATGTCTTCGTCTCGGAGTTCAATTTCCGTGTTGTCGTTGATTTCGGGAGAAACATCCACGGCCGCGAAGCTGGTTTGCCGCTTGCCTTCAGCGTTGAACGGGCTGATGCGGACCAGGCGGTGCATGCCGGTTTCGCCTTTCAAGTAGCCGTAGGCCATAGGGCCGCGGATAGCGATGGCGGCGTGCTGGATGCCGGCGACGCCGTCATCCTGGCGGTCCAAAAGCTCCGTGTCGTAACCGTTTTTCTGCGCCCATTGCAGGTACATGCGCAGCAGCATTTCGGCCCAATCGTTGGCGTCGGTGCCGCCGTCACGGGCATTGATGGATAGGATGGCGGCGTTGGCGTCGTGCGGTCCGCTCAGGAGCGATTTCAGCTCGAGCTCGTCGAGCATGGGTTCGGTGCGATCGAGCTGTTGGCGCAGTTCAGGAACGAAACTGGCGTCTTCCTGGCCCATCTCGACGAGGGTTTTAATTTCTTCGTCGGCGCGGACGGCCTCGTCCATGGGCTTCAAAAGCGCGTTAAGGCCTTTGAGCTCGATGACCGTAGCCTGGGCGGCGGCTTGATTGTTCCAGAAATCGGGCGCCGCCATGCGCTCTTCGATCGATTGGACCTGCTTCTTTTTAGAAGCGTAGTCAAAGACTATCCCGCAGTTGCAGGATTCGCTCGTGAATTCGTTCGGCCCGATCGGTAAGTTCTTTTTCCATAATTGCAATTATATCTTTTTGCAGGCCGATGAGGAAAGCGAGTCCGAGGCCTACTTTTGGCTCTCTTCCGACTTTTGGCTTTCTTGGTTTTGCTTGCCGGGTTCCCGTTTCTGTTCGATCAGACGCTTCTTTTCTTCGATTCTGGGATCGGGCGGTTGCGGGGGCCGGACGATGATGCGATCGAGTTTCTTGTCCTTGGCGAAATCGAGCAGCAATTCCAAATCGCGGTCCTTGTCTTTCACGGTCCAGAGCAGTTTGATTGGACCGCCGACGGTAATCGAAGTGCCGTTGGGCTTGCCGAGCTTTTCGAGGATTTCGTCGTACGATTGTTTGAAGTTGGCGCCCATGACGGTCGCCTGCCAATTTGCCCAGAAGATGCACGTGGCGACTTTGTTGTCTCGAACGACGTAGCCGTAGCTGTCGTAATCGAGGCAGACAGCGGGGCTCTTAGTGTCGGGATCCGAAACCGTCATGTCGATCGGCGCCTGAAACGTTTCAAACACTTTGGCCAGCGGCGCTCCGACGAGCGTATAAACCTCGATGTCTTTCGGCGTCGGTTTCTTGCCGGCGCTAAGTTCGGGGGGAATTGCGGCGGCAGATTGGACCATCAGCCAAACGCACGCTGCGGCGCCGAGGGTCGCTAATCTTCGCGGAAGCATGTTGGGCTCGTTTTCAGTCTTTGACAGCGATGACGAACAATTTGCACTTATTGTTTTCAAAATTGATTTGGAGGTCCTGATCCTGATCTTTGAAATCCCAAAGCATGGTTTGCTTGCCGTCCTTCACTTTGCCTTCCAAGCGCGGCCGGCCGAGTTTCTTGATGACGTCTTCCGGCGTGTCGCCGATTTTGCAGCCCAGCACCTCGCCGGCATACGGCGCGTAGACGTAGCAGCCGACAACCCCCTTCTGCCGCGTCTCGAACATGTAGCCGTCGTATTCCAGGCAAACCGTGGGGCGCTTCTTGCCGTCAGTCGATGGAAAGACGCCCGTGGGGTAGCCGCATTTGGCGAAAACGCGGGCCACGCGGCAACCGTTAAGATCGATGATTTCAGCGCCGGTCGGCGGTGACAGGCCGCTCGATAGCTCGTCAGCGGCGGCTGCGCCCGCCAAGATCAGCAGAAGCGTGATGATCGCAGATCGCATTACGTGCCCTTGCCCGACACGAGATTTTGGAATTCGCCCGGAACCATTGAGCGACCCAACCATGGTATTGCCAATTTGCGGTTCGATCAATTGGAGGATCCGAACATTGCAAGTTCGCGGTTGGGGCTATCGAGACGGTCCGCAATTTTGTTGAATCGCGGTCTGCGACGCGGTAAACTCAACCGCGTCTTTGGGAGACGCGCGGCACGGACCCCGGATTCCAGCGGCTTCCGGCTCCACACGGTTTCCACCGGTCAACTCATGACCATTTCGGCGCTGGATACCACGGCGCTGGACGTGATCAGCTTCGACCTCGTTCCGGAACGCCAGAGCTACATTCTGGTGGCCACGGGCGGCGTGATCTTGCTATTTCGAAGCAGGAACAGTCGCGAGATTGGCCTGCGTTGTTGCGCATGGATTGCGCGACGTCTGCCTAAGTTGCTAGCACTGTGCAGACCGCCGCGCGCTGCGTGGCGCACCTAGATTTTTTCGCTAAGCCGATTGCAACGCGGGAATTACGCGCTATCATGCTGGGTTTGCATGGCTGCGTGGCATTTGAATTGCTTAAACGCGGGGCTTTCCAATCCGGATGGAGTTCGCCGGGCTCGCCAGGCGTCGCCGCTGTTGGAGGGCGACGCGACGTGACAGGCGCCGGCAGCGATTTCAACTGACTATTTCAAATGGACAATTCGCCCGAAGGAGTTTGTCGTGAAACCTAAAGAAGTGTTGGCGTTGTGTCGTGAAAAGGACGTCAAAGCGGTGGACTTGCGGTTCATGGATTTTCCGGGACTCTGGCAGCACTTCACGGTGCCGGTCAATAAGCTGGACGAGGACGTATTCGAAAACGGGCTGGGCTTCGACGGTTCCAGCATCCGCGGCTGGCAAGCCATCAACGAGAGCGACATGCTGGTGGTTCCGCAGCCGGAAACCGCGTTTCTCGATCCATTCACCACCATCCCGACTTTATCGATGGTGTGCAACATCCAAGATCCAATCACGCGGGAAGATTACAGCCGCGATCCGCGGAATGTCGCGCGCAAGGCCGTGAACTACCTGAAAAGCACCGGCATTGCCGATACATGCTTCATCGGTCCGGAGGCGGAATTTTTCATCTTCGACGACGTGCGGTACGACTTCAATCAGCACGAAGGTTATTACCACGTCGACAGCGTCGAAGGGGAATGGAATCGGGGGCGCGACGAGAAGCCGAACCTGGGCTACAAAATTCGCTACAAGGAAGGATATTTCCCGGTGCCGCCGGCCGATCAGTTGATGAACATCCGCAACGAAATGATGCTCACGATGATCGAATGCGGCATCGACATCGAAGCCCAGCACCATGAAGTGGCCACGGCCGGGCAAAGTGAAATCGACATGCGCTTCCAAGAATTGGTGCGCATGGGGGACCAGGTGATGATCTACAAATACATCATCAAGAACGTGGCCAAGAAGTACAACAAGACCGTCACCTTCATGCCCAAGCCGCTGTTTGCCGACAATGGTTCGGGCATGCACACGCACATTTCGCTGTGGAAGGGAAGCACGCCGCTGTTCGCCGGCGGCGGTTATGCAGGCCTGAGCGAAATGGCGATGCACGGCATCGGCGGTTTGCTGAAGCACGCCCCGTCGATTCTGGCGTTTTCCAATCCGACCACCAACAGCTACAAGCGGTTGGTGCCGGGATACGAAGCGCCGGTGAATCTGGCCTATTCGCAGCGTAATCGTTCGGCCTCGTGCCGCATTCCGATGTACAGCCCCAGCCCCAAGGCCAAGCGCGTGGAGTTCCGCTGCCCCGATCCCAGTTGCAATCCGTATCTGGCGTTCGCGGCCATGCTGATGGCGGTGATCGACGGCATTCAGAACAAGGTCAATCCCGGCCAGCCGCTGGATAAGGATATCTACGATCTGTCGCCGGAAGAATTGGCGGAAGTGCCCAAGACGCCTGGCAGCCTGGAAGAGGCGCTGACGGCGCTGAAGCACGATCATGCGTTCCTGTTGCGCGGCGACGTGTTCACCAAGGACGTGATCGACACGTGGATTTGGTATAAAATGGAGAAGGAAGTGGACGCCATGCGTTTGCGTCCGCATCCTTACGAATTCTGCTTGTACTACGACATGTAAAATAGGCATATCCTGCTCAAGCCCACGGGCCGTAACCCGTGGGCTTTTTTCATAGACGCTTGCCTGCCATGCCATGTCGCTGAAGAAGAAGATCATACAACTGCCGTTCGTCTCCTCAGCCCAAGCCATCATTCGACGGCGACAGCAGGAGCATTTGTGGGCGAGGACGCAGGGCGATTATGAACGGCGCGCCGCCGCGGCTGGAATCCGTGTGTTGGAAGGCATCGAGCTGCAAAATGCGGTGCGCAAGCGGCTGGCCCGGCGAGGGCATCCACCGTGGCCGAAGCGCAAGGGGGAATTGCACATTTTCCTGGCGTATTACGTGTCGACTTCGGAGTTCATTTTGCCCCAGGCCTTGGCCCCCTTTGGCAAGGTGACGGCGTTTCAATGGCGGGCGCGAGGGTTCGACGATCGAGCGCCTGATTGGCTCCAGCATCGGCCGGAAATGAATCGCGCGATGCTTGAGGCATTCGATGCGGCCAACCAAGAGCAGCCGGTGGATGCAGTGGTCGGATATATTTCCGGCGCCAACACGAATCCGGAAACATTAGAAGAAATGGCCAATCGCGGCGCGGCAATCTTCAATCACAGTTACGACGACACGCTTTCGTTCCCGGGTCCGAAGCTCGGCGGGCAATACACGAGCACGGCGGCCCTGGCGCCCGTCGTCGATTTGAATCTTACATCCACGCCCAGCTCGCTCATCCGCTATGCGATGCACGATGGATTGGCAATGTTCTTTCCCGAGGCGGCGCATCCCGATTTTCACAAGCCGTTTGATCTCCCATTCGAGTACGACGTCGGGTTCGTCGGCATTCGATACGGATGGCGCGGGCCGTTTATCGAAAAACTGCAACGAATGCTGCCGGGGGTGAAGTTCGGGCTATTCGGGCGCGGCTGGCCGGGCGGACAAATCAGCGACGAAGATCTGGCGAAACTGTATTCGCGCAGTCGCATCAATTTGGGTTTCGCCGGCGTAGGCTTTTCGCGCAAGCTGATGTGCCTGAAGGGGCGGGATTTCGAAGCGCCGATGAGCGGGGGATTGTACCTGACGCAAGACAACCCGGATTTGAAGCTCGTCTTCGACGTCGGAAATGAGATCCTCACGTACAAGGATGAAGCAGATTGCGCGAGAATAATCCGGGAAATGCTGGCCGATCCTCAGCGGGCGGACGCCATCCGCAAGGCGGGGCGAGAGCGTGCCTTGCGCGATCATACGTACGAGGCGCGGTGGACGGCGCCGCTGAAGATTGCGGGCATCTTGCAAAACTAATTGATCTTCCGCCGGCGTGCGCGATTAAAGCTTCGTCAACTCAAATATCCCGCAGCCGTAGCTGCAGCTGAAGTTATTCGAAACCGCGGTTTCATCCAGGGGCACGTTCTCGTGCAGATCGCCCTTGTCGTCGACGTAGGAAAACTGATCGAGTTTGAAATCCTTGAACAAGTCGAGAAGATAGTTCACGGAATAAACTCGATGGGCGTTGAATTCGATGCGCTGTGGCCCGATCGGCGTTCCAAAATAGAACTTTCCACCTTGCTTGAGTATCTTCGTGAAATTCCGATATGCGACCAAATCGCCATCGTAGTTGATAGGGTCGCCGTAGCGGCCCAACCCAAAATGCTCTAGCGCGTGCAGGCACGATAAGGAATCGCAATAGCCGATCAGTTCAGGTTTTAGTTCAGCCATCAGATCGGCCTGAATGAACTTGACGTTTGGGATTTCACCGAGCAGTGGCCTGATGTCGATGATCTCCAGCGTTCGATACGAGGCGACGTGTGCCACGAATCCGTCGATTTTGGATCCCACGTCCACGTGTTTGACCGGTTTGTTAATGAAAATTCTGCGCACGACCAGCAGATCCTGATGGAAGTAGTGGCCTTTGTGCACGCCCGCCTCCAAAAACCGGTCTTCCAGGCACAAGTACGGCGTTCCGAAGCGAAACCGCTCGTTGCTTCCATGCTGCTGCTTGCGCAGCTTTCGCCGGTCGCGAAAGTAAGGGGGCAAGCCGCGGATTGCCCGCACCGTTTTTAGCGGATCGAATCCAAAGGTGGATAGCGATCGATAAATTGCTATCAAGAGTTTTTTCATAGCGAATATGTTGTGCAGGCGCAGCTGGACAATTTCAACGGTCGGGAACCCGGGCGGCGCGGCCGCCGCGAAGCATGAACATGATCAGCCGCCGGTCGGCAAACCAAGTATAAACCAGGCTAAGGATCACATAGAAACCAGCGTGCCTCGCCAATACGAGCCACTCGTGCGGGGGAGCGGGGATGGAGTGGACAACTTCTACGTGGCTCGTCAGCCCGTCCACAAGAACCGGGGAATCGATTTCGCGGAAGACCACGTCCATCGCCATCAACAAGCCGCCGACTTGCTCCTGCAGCTTAGGAATCGCGGTCACATGGAACCGCGCCGAATCTGCTTGGTGCGAAATGCTAACGCCCGATGCGGGAGGAAATTGGTTTGTCAATTGCTGCACAACCTGGTCGACGTGTCCTCGCGAAACTGTGAAGGTGCAAGTGAGAGGGCGATTGTGCAAGATCGAAAAAAACATACCGGCTAATATTAAGGGACCAGCCAGCAATTTCACCATGCTGACGATCAACGATCCGATTTCCGCGGCCGTGAAGCGCAAACTGCGGATGTTGATCCAGGCGAGTGGCAGAAACAGTCCGAAAGTTTGACATAGAAATGCCGCCAACGGTGTTCCCAGAACTCCGATCATTTTCAATAGAGCGATCATCACCACGATGCGAACGATCAATTCGCTCCAGGAGACGCGAGTGATCGCGGAAAACCCGGCGCGAGTATACAAAGCCTCGTACGGCACCACGAGCAGCGCGTAACTGATTCCGGCCATGGCAATCATCACGTTCACCGCGTTGCCGGAGTAAATGGTCGGACCCACCCAGAGCAACATAAAGGCGTGATTGAACGCAATCGCGCCGCCGTAGCCGATGGCCCCGGTGAACAGAGTCACGCGAAACAGGTCGGAGATGACCTGCTTGTATCTGGGAACATCTCCCTCGCCATGCAAATGGGCAAGCGGCTGGCTGAGCGACCCGGTGAATCCGCCGGAAAACATGCGAACGGTGTCGTGGGCACGCACCGTCAGCGTGTAGTCGCCGCCCGGCTTCGTGCCGATGAACAAGCCGATCAGCAAACCGTCCATCGTCACCTTGATTCGGCCGGTGACCTGCGTGAGGAATTGATAGATCGAAAATCCCCATAACCGCCGGACTTGAGGCCAATTCCATTCATACCGGAGCTTCAGTCGCACCATGCTAATCCAAAGAAACGTAAGGCCAGTTCCCAGCACCTCGACGCCTGCCCGAATCACCAACCCGATCCCGATGGAGTACAGGCCCCATCCGCTTCGCAGTAAATAGATTGTTGAAATCAGTGAAATGATTTCTGAAACCAAAACAAAAAAGCCGTATAGAAATGCGCGCTGCAGGCTTCTCAACAGTCCACCCGTCGAAAAACCAAACAGCTGGATCGCATTTGCCACCGCCACAATGAGAAAGCACAACGAGACGCGATGACCAACTTCCGGCGGCACGTCAAAAAACAGCGGAATCAGCGGACTGATGGCGGCGGTCACGCAACCCATGAGCAGCGCAATCGCAGCGGCCAAGATCAAACCTGTGCCAATGAGCTGCTGAAGCTGGATTCGATTTCGGCTTCCATAGGCTGCGGCGACTTGCTGTGAAAGCACGCCCATCAAACCAAGATCGACGTTGGTCAACTGCATCAGCACCGCGCCTGTGACTAACCAGGCGTCGAACTCCGTTTGTCCGATGTACCGGAAGTACAGCGGAACCAGGGCAATGTTCCGCACCAATATGAGTGCCAGCGACGGATAGAAAAAAATCATGCTCCAGATCGCGGCCCTTCGGCGGCTGACTGGCCGCAAAACGGCGTCGTCCTCGGGAAGCGTTCCTGAGGCGCTGGGCGATGTGCCGGGATCGGGAGGAGGCGGTTCGGTTGGAGGAAGAGACATGCCGCGTTAACGATTCCCGGGTCCGGCGATTGTCGGGCCAAAGTCTAGCTTGTGCTGGCGACTTAAACTACGTGACCCGTGCCCAATGCGTGCGACCACGAATGCTCGGCTCGTGGGGCTGGGAGACGCCAAACAAGCTCTAGACCCAGCATAGTCGGAGACCTCGCCGAGCCATCAGCACGGCGGGAGCTGCGTTTCGGCTGATGCGGGCCACAGCTATCTCGACAATCTATTAGTGGATGTAATTTGGCCAACAGGACGTAAAAGAACACAAGTCATTTACTGGAAGTGTCTTACGTAAATCGTATGATTTGGTGCCTCGCGAAGAATTCACGCCGCAGCATTGATTTTCGTTCGTGCTAGCGGCTTGACTCAAGCCGAGAAGGTCATTAACCTACTATGTCCGGTACAAATTTTGATTCGACCTTGTATTCAAAATATTGATCCTCATTCGGGACCAATTTGGCCCTCAAGTCTATGCATTTGAAGTCGCTTAAGGTGTTTTGCGACGTGGTTTATCGTCGCAGCTTTTCCCGCGCTGCCGAGGAAAACGGCATTTCGCAATCAGGCGCCAGCCAGGTGATCAATCAACTGGAGCATCGCCTGGGGGTGAAGCTGATCGACCGGTCGAAGCGCCCCTTTTCGCTCACTCCCGAGGGCCAAATCTACTACGACGGGTGCCGCAAGCTGGTGGAGCGGTATTTCGCGTTGGAAGAACAGGTGCGCACGCTGCACGACGAGGTGGCGGGGCGGGTTCGGGTGGCGTCGATCTATTCCGTTGGCCTGCACCACATGAACCGCTGCTTGCAGCAGTTTCTGGGGCAGTATCCGAAGGCGAATGTCCGCTTGGAATATCTGCATCCGCACAAAGTATACGACGCCGTGGAAAATGATCAGGCCGATTTGGGGCTGGTGAGTTACCCCAAGGCGTCGCGGACCATCAAGGCCATCGGCTGGAGGGTGGAACCGATGGTGTTGGTCTGCGCTCCGACTCATCGCTTTGCCAAACAAACGCGGGTATCGCTGGAGGAAGTGGCCGGCGAGCCGATTATCGGATTCGATTCGAACCTCACGATCCGCCGCGAGATCGACCGCGCGCTGTACGAGCATCGCAGCGACTTGCGCGTGGTGATGGAGTTTGACAATATCGAAACCATTAAGCGAGCGATCGAGATCGACGCCGGCGTGGCTTTATTGCCGGAACCGACGGTCGTGCGCGAGGTCGAAGCGGGAACGCTGGTCGCCGTGCCGTTGTCGACCAACAAGCTCGTTCGGCCATTGGGAATAATTCATCGGCGAGGTAAAGACTTGGGCGTGACGGTGCGGCGCTTCATCGAGATGCTGCGCAGCGATGCGGTTCCTCGCGCCGCGCAGGCAGCCGGCGGGGATAAGACGACGCTGGCGCATCCGCTGCACGTTTATGGACCCGGAGAAGGCGCGCTGGCGGCCGAAGAAGGCAACGGCCACAACAGTGCGGGCAAAGAAGTCAAACGAACTGTTCAGCCGACCGCCACAGGCTGATCTCCGTTTACGGACAAACAAACTGATTCCAGCGATTTTCAACCGTTAATTCCGTTATGTCGCCGAAACCACAATACGATCCGAGCCGTGTTGAAGGCCTGTACGATCCGGCTTTCGAGCACGATGCCTGCGGTGTGGGCTTTGTCGTCGACATGCAGGGTCGAAAAAGCCGCCAGATCGTGCGCCAGGGGTTGGAAATTCTGGTGAATCTGACGCACCGCGGCGCCTGCGGCTGCGATCCGCTCACCGGCGACGGCGCCGGCATCCTGCTGCAAATGCCGCACGAGTTCTTTGTGGCCAAGCTGGCCGAGCTGGGAATCTCGCTGCCAGCGCCGGGCGAGTATTGCATCGGCAATGTGTTTCTGCCGCGGGACGACGGCGAACGCCGCTTTTGCGAATCGCAACTGGAAGAAATCTGTGCCGCCGAAGGACAGCGATTTCTCGGGTGGCGCGACGTTCCGTTGGACAACTCGGTGATTGGACAAACCGCGCGCGATGTGGAACCGGTCGTCCGTCAGGCGATCATCGCCCGCGGAAATGATACCCCGCGCGAGTTGTTCGAATGGAAACTGTACGTCATCCGAAAACTGCATCAAACAGCCATCCGCGCCGCCAAAGAAGTGAAGCAGAGAAAATACAGCTACGTTTGCACCCTTTCGTCGCGCGTGATTGTGTACAAAGGCTTGCTGTTGGCCGATCAAGTGGAACAGTTCTACAAAGACCTGGCCGATGAACGGATCGTCAGTGCCCTGGCGTTGGTTCATCAGCGCTATAGCACGAACACATTCCCGACGTGGGACCTGGCCCATCCGTTCCGCTATTTAGCGCACAACGGCGAAATCAATACGCTCAAGGGCAATGTGAACTGGCTGCGTGCGCGTGAAGGGATGCTAGCGCATCCGGTGTTCGGGCCCGACCTGAAAAAAGTCTTTCCGCTGTGCCTACATGGGATCAGCGATTCGGCGACGTTCGACAATGTGCTGGAACTGCTCGTGCTCACAGGCCGGTCGCTGCCGCACGCCATGTCGATGCTCATTCCCGAACCGTGGAGCGGGCACGAGAGCATGCCGGACGAATTGAAGGCCTACTACGAATATCAGGCCTGTTTGATGGAGCCGTGGGATGGCCCCGCGTCGATGGCATTCACTGACGGCACCGTGATCGGCGCCACGCTGGATCGCAACGGCCTGCGACCGAGCCGCTATTGGGTGATGAAAAATGGCGTGGTGGTGATGGCATCCGAAACCGGCGTGCTGGCTTTGCCGCAAGACCAGGTGGAATACAAAGGCCGCCTGCGCCCGGGGCACATGTTGCTGATCGACACGACGCAAGGGCGCATCATCCGCGACCACGAAATCAAACAGAGCCTGGCCGCGCGGCATCCGTATCGCAAGTGGATTCAAGAAAACCAGGTGAAGCTCGATGATCTGCCGGAGATCGCCGGAGTGAACGGGCACCTCGATGAGCCGATCACCAAGCTGCAGCGCGCTTTCGGCTACACGCTGGAAGATTTGCGCGTGATCATCGGGCCGATGGGAACCGACGGCCAAGAGCCGGTGGGCTCGATGGGCAACGACACGCCGCTGGCCGTGCTCTCGGACCGGCCGCAGCTCTTGTACAACTATTTCAAGCAACTCTTCGCACAAGTGACCAATCCGCCGCTGGACGCGATTCGGGAAGAGATCATCACTTCGATGATCACCACGATCGGATCCGAGGGGAACCTGCTCGAAGAAACGGCTGAGCAGTGCCGGCTGCTGCGGTTGGAATCGCCGATCATTTCCAACGCCGAAATGGCGAAGATCAGGGAGCTGAATTCACCGGGGCTGAGAACGCGCTCGTTGTCGATTCTGTTCCCGCGCAGCGAAGGTGCGGCGGGCATGCAGCGTCGATTGCAGGAATTGCGAGCCGAAGCCAGCCAGGCGATCCAGAACGGCATCACGATCCTGGTGCTTTCCGATCGCGGCGTGAATCAGGAGAACGTGGCGATCCCGTCGCTATTGGCGGTGAGCAATGTGCATCATCATCTGATCCGGGAAGAAACGCGCACCCGCTGCGGCCTGGTGATTGAGACAGGCGAGGCGCGCGAAGTGCATCACTTTGCCTTGCTCACGTCATACGGCGCCGGGGCGGTGAATCCATATTTGGCGTTGGCCACGCTGGACGACATGCTAACCCAGCGCTATTTGCCCGGTGAATTCACGCACAAGCAATTGCAAAAGAACTTCATCAAAGCGGCGATGAAGGGCGTGCTGAAAGTGATGTCGAAAATGGGCATCTCGACGCAGCAGAGTTACCGCGGCGCGCAAATCTTCGAAGCCGTCGGGCTGAACGCGCAATTCGTCGACGAGTATTTCACGCGCACGCCCAGCCGCATTCAAGGCATTGGGCTGGAGGAGATTGCCGAGGAAACGCTGCGGCGGCACGAGCATGCGTATCCCAGCATCGAAGTGCCGGATGTATTGGAGCTGGACGTGGGCGGCCTATATCAATGGCGCCGCAAAGGCGAAGCCCACATCATGAACCCCGACGTCGTGGCGAAGCTGCAGCAGGCCACGCGGATCAACAGCCGGGAAGAGTTCAAGCAATTCTGTAAGCTGATCGACGACCAACAGACGCGCCTGCTCACGCTGCGCGGGCTATTGGAATTCCGCAAAGACACGACACCGGTGCCGCTGGACGAGGTGGAGCCGGCCAAGGAGATCGTCAAGCGGTTCGCCACGGGCGCGATGTCGTACGGCTCGATCTCGAGGGAAGCGCACGAGACGTTGGCCATCGCCATGAATCGGATTGGCGGCAAGAGCAACACGGGCGAAGGGGGCGAGGATCCGGCCCGGTATAAGCCCGATCCCAACGGCGATCTGCGCTCCAGCGCCATCAAACAGGTCGCCAGCGCCCGATTCGGAGTGACGAGCGAATATCTGAATAGCGCCCGGGAATTGCAAATCAAGATGGCCCAAGGCGCGAAGCCCGGCGAAGGCGGCCAATTGCCCGGGCACAAAGTGGATAAGGAAATCGCCCGCATTCGGCATAGCACGCCGGGCGTGGGGCTGATTTCGCCGCCGCCGCATCATGACATTTATTCAATCGAAGACCTCTCGCAGCTCATCCATGATTTAAAGAACGCCAATCGCCAGGCGCGAATCAGCGTGAAACTGGTGGCGGAAGTCGGCGTCGGCACGGTGGCCGCGGGCGTCGCCAAAGGCAAAAGCGATGTGGTGCTGATCTCCGGGCACGACGGCGGCACCGGGGCCAGCCCGCAGACTTCGATCAAGCACGCGGGCCTGCCGTGGGAATTGGGGCTGGCGGAAACGCATCAGGTGTTGGTGAAAAACGACCTACGCGGCCGCATTGTTGTGCAAACCGACGGCATTATTCGCTCGGCCAAAGACGTAGTGATTGCCACGATGCTTGGCGCCGAGGAATGGGGCATCGCCACGGGCGCATTGGTCACGATCGGCTGCATCATGATGCGCAAGTGCCACCTGAATACCTGTCCGGTGGGGGTCGCGACGCAAGATCCCGAGCTTCGCAAGAAATTCGCCGGCAAGCCCGACCACGTGGTGAACTTCTTCTTCTTGCTGGCCGAGGAGATGCGCGAACTGATGGCGCAGCTTGGCTTCCGCACCATCAATGAAATGGTGGGGCGCGTGGACATGCTCGATACGCGCAAGGCCATCAATCATTGGAAGGCCAAGGGGCTGGATTTTTCCGCAATCCTGTTCAAACCCACGCCGCGCCCGCACGTGAAGACTTACTGCTGCGAGCCGCAGGATCACGGCATCGATCGTTCACTCGACGCGACGGTGCTGTTGGATAAGTGCCGGCCGGCTTTGGAAAATCAAACGCCGGTAGTCGTGGAATTGCCGATTCGCAACGTCAATCGCACGGTGGGAACGATCCTGTCGAGCGAAGTTACTCGGCGCTATGGAGCGAAGGGCTTCGCCAAAGACGACACGATTCAATTGAACTTCAAAGGCTCGGCCGGCCAAAGCCTGATGGCCTTCGGCGTGCACGGCGTCACGGCCTGCGTCGAGGGAGACGTGAACGACTATTGCGGCAAAGGGTTGTCGGGAGGCAAGATCATCGTCTATCCGCCGCGCGAGGCCACGTTTGTTGCCGAGAAGAACATCCTGGCCGGCAACGTCGTGCTGTATGGGGCCACCAGCGGCGAGCTGTATCTGCGCGGCATCGCCGGCGAGCGATTCTGTGTGCGCAACAGCGGCGCGCATGCGGTAGTTGAGGGTGTGGGCGATCACGGCTGCGAATACATGACTGGCGGCCGGGCCATCATTCTGGGCGAAACGGGGCGCAATTTCGCGGCCGGCATGAGCGGCGGTATCGCTTATGTGCTGGATGAAAGCGGCCGCTTCCCGGCTCGGGTGAACAAGGAGATGGTCGCGCTGGAAGAACTGGCGGACGAGGATCGCGAATATATCGGCAAGATGGTCACTAAGCACGTGCACTACACGGGCAGCGTTCCCGGCCAGCGGGTGCTGAACGACTGGGGCAACATGATTCGCAAGTTTGTGAAAGTGATGCCGACCGAATACAAGCGCGCCTTGGCGGAACTGGCAAAGGCCGAACAGCAACTGGCCGCGCGGGGCGAACTGCAGCCCGTCAATGGGTGAACGGTGGTAATGACTGAATGTCTAAATGACTAAATGTCTGGAATGATCGAGTGTCCATTTAGGCATTTAGTCATTCAGGCATTTAGTCATTCGTTTGTGCGGCTAGATGTTTTGTGAGGTTTCGATGGGTGACGTTCGTGGGTTTATCAAATACGGCCGCAAGACCGGCGGCAAGGAACCGATCCCGGAGCGCGTGAAGCACTACCGGGAGTTCCTCACCATCCTGTCGCAAGATGAACTGCAGCAGCAGGGCGCCCGGTGCATGGATTGCGGCGTGCCGTTCTGCCACACCGGTTGCCCGTTGGGAAACATCATTCCCGATTGGAACGACCTGGTGTACCGCGACCACTGGCGCGAGGCGCTTGGGCGGCTGCACGCCACGAACAATTTTCCCGAGTTCACTGGCCGGGTTTGCCCTGCGCCTTGCGAAGCGGCTTGTGTGTTGGGAATCAACGAAGATCCAGTGGCGATCAAGCAAATCGAAATGTCGATCGCCGATCGTGGTTTTGACGAAGGCTGGATTGTGCCCGAGCCGCCCAGCACGCGCACCGGCAAAAAGGTGGCTATCGTGGGCAGCGGACCGGCCGGCCTGGCGGCGGCCCAGCAGCTTAATCGCGCCGGGCACCATGTCACGGTTTTTGAGCGTTCCGATCGTCCGGGCGGGCTGTTGATGTACGGCATACCGGATTTCAAGCTGGAAAAATCGCGCGTCTGGCGGCGAATCAAACAGATGGAAGAAGAAGGGGTTGTCTTCCGCTGCAATGCGAACATCGGTGTAAACGTGGCCACGGTCGAACTGCGGCGCGATTTCGACGCGATGCTGCTGGCCGGTGGCGCAACGCAAGCCCGCGATTTGCCCATTCCTGGGCGCGATCTGAAGGGTGTTCACTATGCGATGGAGTTTCTGCCGCAGCAGAACAAGGTGAATCAGGGCGATTCAATTTCCGATCAGATTCTGGCCACCGGCAAAGACGTGGTGGTAATTGGCGGCGGCGACACTGGCAGCGACTGCGACGGCACTTCCAATCGCCAGGGCTGCCGCAGCCTGACGCAGTTCGAGCTATTGCCGCAACCGCCCGACGTGGGCAACTATCCGCGCGCCCACGAGCGCCCCGCAGGCACCCCCTGGCCGCTGTGGCCGATGATTCTGCGCACGAGCACTTCGCACGAGGAAGGTTGCCATCGCGAGTGGAGCATATTGACCAAAGAGTTCCGCGGCGACGGAAACGGACATGTAGAAAGCCTGGTGACGGTGCGCATCGAGTGGACCAAAGACGAACAGGGCCGTCACGTCTTCAAAGAGATGGAAGGCACGCAGCGCGTTTGGCCTTGCCAGTTGGTGTTGTTGGCGATGGGCTTTCTTGGTCCGGAGAAGCGCGGCCCCATTTCCGATCTGAACTTGGAGATGGACCCGCGGGGCAACGTGAAGACCAATGGCAGCTACATGACCAGCCTGGAAGGCGTGTTCGCGGCGGGAGACCTGCGCCGCGGGCAATCGCTGGTCGTTTGGGCAATTCATGAAGGGCGCGAAGCCGCCCGGGCCGTGGATAAATATCTGATGGGCGTCTCGCATCTGCCCAGCGTCAACGCCGGCGACTTTGCGTGGAAATAAGCAGTTACGACCGTCACCGCTGGCCGCCTGCCGATTCCATTGATTTTCTTTCGTGGCCGTGACGATCTCTAGGATCAACGGCATCTATAAGTACGGCTCGCCGCAAAAACGATACGGCTGATACCTACGGAACCCGCCTGTCACGGGCTGCAACCTATGGTTGATGGGGCGGTCTCGGGTCAAACCCAGGCGAAAGCGAGAAGAGGCAACGATATGCGTTCGCAAGTCACTCGGCATCGGCAAATGGGAAACCAGGCCCCGGGCAAGTTGCAGCCCAGCGTGATGGTGATCGACGACGACTCGAATATCACGACGAGCATCGCCGCGCTTCTGATTACGGCCGGTTACAGCGCCATCAAGTGCCACACGAGCAACGAAGCAATGCAGGCCGTGCGACGAAACGTGCCCGACATGGTGATTGCCGACGTGAATTTGGCGGGCCATAGCGGTTTGGAACTCTGCCAACAGTTGCGGCTGGAAACGGGCATGAGCGACGTACCGTGGATGTATCTTTCCGGGCGCAAACGCCCGACATCATTCGCCGCACCGACGAAAATGGCGGCGTCTATTACCTTCGCAAGCCGTTCGATGCGAAAGTGCTGTTGGAATTGGTCCGCAAGGCGATGCGGCCGCCCGAAGAGGCGGCCGCTTGCCCGGTCTCTTTGGCTACTGGCGCCGTCTAGCCGCCGATCGCCGCGGAAACAGTTCTGCTTGAGGGCGCCGACTGGCGTTTGTGGCATTGCGCCCGCTTTGTATGATGCCTGCTTATTGCGTCCGGCAAATTCAGGGGCGATTCGATGAAGCCACGGATTCGGCTAGGGTTCAGCGACTACTACCGCGGGTTCGATCCGCGGACTCACTATTTGCCGCGGCTGTTGTCGCAGCGATACGACATTGAGCTCTCGGACGATCCCGATTTTGTGATCTACTTCTCGTTTTCGAACAATTTTCTACGCTACCGCTGCATTCGAATTTTCTACACCGGCGAAAACGCGTGGCCGGACTTCAACGAATGCGACTACGCGATCACGTTCAATTTCTGCGACCATCCGAATCACTTTCGGCTGCCGATCTATTGCCGCGACGACGAACACATTCTCGGTTCCAAGGAAAACCTGGATCCGCGGAAAGTGCTGGCGGAAAAGACCGACTTTTGCAACTTCGTCTATTCCAACAAGTATTGCACCGCTCGCAATCGCTTTTTTCGCAAGCTCTCCCGCTACAAGCGCGTCGATTCCGGGGGCAAATTGCTGAACAACGTCGGCGGCCGAGTGCCCGACAAAATGGAATTCATCAAGAAGTACAAATTCACCATCGCCTTCGAAAATGAAAGCCATCCGGGCTACACCACGGAAAAACTGATCGAGCCCATGGTCGTGAACAGCTTGCCGATTTACTGGGGCAATCCGCGGGTGCACCTGGACTTCAATCGGGAGAGCTTTTTGAACTTCTTCGACTATGGCAGCCAAGAAGCACTGATCGAACGCATTATTGAAGTCGATCGCGACGATGAGCTGTATTGCCACTACCTGCGCCAGCCCTGGTTTCCTCAGGATTCACCCGAAAAGCACGTGACGCGTGACGACCTGCTGGCGCAGTTTGACCGGATTTTTTTCACCCCGAAAGTGCCCGTTGCCCAGCAGCCAAGCGTCCGCCGAACGCTGCGGATCGATCAGGCTTCTCGTGGCGTGCGCTGGTTGCGACAGAAGGTGCAAAAAAAGTTGCGCAACGCGAGCTATCATCTCGACCAACTGTTTTCGTAGTGCCTGAGGGGGGCGATGGAAAGCCGGCGTGCTAGCTGGCGTGGAGATTAGGCAGTTCGGGGGAATTCTCCGGTTATTCGGCTGGTCCTGATTCTGCCGATTTTCTCGATTCTGCCGATTTCTCCGGCCGATAACCCCAAAGAAGCCGCAACGTGCCCAAGCGCATGGGGCGGCGGGAATTGTGCTGGCAATCTTGGGGGGATCAGGGATGACGAAGCATGCTCTTTGGGCTGCTGCTGCGGCCCTATTGATCGTAGCCGGCTCCAGCGGCTGCTGTTTGTGGCACCATCACGGCTGCGGCCCTTGCGGCGGCGGCTGCGGCGGTTGCGATTCATGCGGCGGCGGCTGCGGCGGTTGTGGAACTTGCGGCGGAGGATGTGGCGGCGGCTGCGGTGGCGGTTGCGGCGGCCACGGCACCGGCAGCCAATACATCAGTTGGTACGGAACCGGATATCCGAGCTGCGACGGCTACTGCGGCGGCTGCACCGATTGCTGCAACGATTGCCATCCGCATTGCTTCCTGGCGGGGCTGTTGGACATTTTCCATTGCTGCCACCCGGAAACGTTCGACTGCGGCTGCCAAGGCTGCGGTGAATATTATTTCTGCGATTGGTTCTGCTGTCCGCCCACGCCCGATCCCTGCGATTGCTGCGGCGGTTACTGTGGCTGTGCGCCGTGCTCGCACTTCCATCCGTTGCCGCCGCGCTGCGGTTCGATGCCTTACGGGCCGCCGATGGGACCGTACGACGGCAATCCGCCGCCGGGCTCAGTGATGCAGGGGCCGCCGGGCGGCAACGCGCCCCAGCGGCCTGGAATGCAAGCGCCGCCGTATCGCGCGCGACCGCAAGGCGGTTCGCAGTGACCCCGACAATTGCTTTTAGACCAAGGCCGTCGAAATTGAATCGGCGGCCTTTTTTGTTGCGCACATGCAAATAGATTTCTTGCCGCGCGTTGATTCCGCGTGCGCGCCCCGCGTAAACTAACGGCCATGCCTATTCGCGGAATCGACGCCTTTCTCGAATTGCTGCACTCGGCCGGCGTGCGGCATATCTTCGGCAACCCGGGCACGACCGAGCTGCCGCTGAATGATGCCTTGGTGGCCGACGAGCGATTCCGTTACATCCTGGGCCTGCAAGAAGTGCCTGTCATGGGCATGGCCGACGGCTTCGCCATGGCATCGCGGTCGTTGGGAGTGGTGAACCTGCACATCTGCTGTGGCTTGGGCAATGCGATGGGCATGCTCTACAACGCCTACCGCGAAGGCACGCCGCTGTTGGTGACCGCCGGCCAGCAAGATCGTCGCCTGCAGTTTGAAGAACCGATTCTGTGGGGCCGAATGGTCGAAGTCGTGCGCCCCTGGACGAAATTGGCGATCGAAGTGAACCGGGTGGAAGATTTGCCTTCCGCGACGCGCCGCCTCGTGCAGGCTGCGCTGACGCCGCCGACGGGCCCTGTGTTCATATCGCTGCCGGTCGACGTGCAGTTGGCACTTTCCGACGAGCTGGATTTATCGCCCATTCGCCTGCCCGATCGCCGCGTACGCCCGCCGCTGGAGGCTCTGCAACGCGCCGCCACAGTGCTATTCGGCGCAAAGAACGGCGCGATTCTCGTCGGCAGCCGAGTCCAAGAAGCCGATGCCGTTGAGGAGTTGGTGCGATTGGCCGAGCGATTGGGCATGCCGGTGATTTCCGAAAGCGGAACAACGCACGGTCGATTGGCTTTTCCTTGCGATCATCCACTTTACTCCCAGGGTTTGCCGCTGTGGGCGCCGGAAGTCTACCAGCGGCTCAAGCCGTACGACGTGCTGCTGGTGGTCGGCATGGATTTGCTGCGTCAGTACGTGTACCACGAGCCGCCGCAAGCAATTCCTGGGCACATACGCCTGGTGCACCTCGATGAGGATCCGTATCAACTGAACAAGAACTATCCGCTGGAAGTCGGCTTGATCGGCGACACCAAAGCGGGCCTGGCGGAATTGGTCGGCGTCGTGGAACAGTTGATGACCCCCCAGCAGCGCCAGGCCGCTCAGCAGCGGACGCAGCGTTTTGCTGCCGAACACGCCGCCGCGGCGAAGGCGGCGCGCGAGGAAGCGCTGGCCCAGCGCGACCAGCGGCCAATGTCGCCCGGCGTATTTATGGAGGCCATCGCCCGAGCGCTCCCGCCCGACGTGGCGGTGATTGAAGAAGCGGTCACAACCACCAACACGATGCTCGAGCGCCTGGCGGCGTTAAAAAATACATCAGGATATTTCGGGCACCGCGGCTGGGCGCTGGGTTGGGGACTGGGCGTGTCGATCGGCGTCAAACTGGCCTGGCCCGATCGACCGGTGCTGGCCATTCTGGGCGAGGGAGCGGCGCTGTACGGCATTCAAGGCCTTTGGTCCGCGGCGCATTACCATCTGCCGGTGACGTTCGTCATTCCCAACAACGCCCAATATCAAATTCTCAAGGTGGGCTCGGCCGGATTGCAATTGCCGCACGCGCTGAAGGGCAAATTCCACGGCATGGACCTGGTGGAACCGGAAATCGACATGGTTAGTTTGGCCCGCTCGCTGGGGGTCGATGCGGTGCGCATTGAAGAGCCGGAAGCACTGAGCGACGCGGTGCGAAAATCGCTCGCCGGCGACAAACCGCTGCTGATCGACGTGCCGATTTCCCGCGCCGTGCCGGAGCGGTTGAATTACGGATAACTAAGAGCAATGAACCATGAGCAATGAAGAACGGAGTTTCGAGCGTTCACTGTTCAATGTTCATAGTTCATCGTTCGGTCGGTTTCTGCTTGTGCAGCATTTGCATCAGTTCGGGAATGGCCAATTGCGCCGGTTCGCCGATTTGGCCCAGGGCATGAGCCGCTTCTACGCGCACGTTTTCTTCCGAATCGCTCAACGTGCGGGTCAGCGATGGCACGGCGTCTTTGGCTTTAGCGCCCATGAAGGCCAAGGCGCGGCAGGCTTCGGTGCGCACCGAGGGATCGGGATCCGATAGCGCCTCGGAGAGCGGCTGCACCGCGGGGGTTCCGATGCGCCCAAGGCGTCGGATGCGGCGCCCTGTTGGGCATCCTGCTTCACGGTGGTGACCGCTTCGGCGTTGACGGGCGCTTCGAGCCTGGCGATGTCGAGCGAACTTTCGCCGCTCGTGCAGCCGGCGAGCACCAGAAGTCCGAGAGTTGCAGCGGCAACCAATTCTTTGCGAATCATAATTCTCATCTCCAACAGCGTGGCTGCGCGGGAGCAGCTAGCAAAGTCGCCAGTTCCGTAAATCCGCTAAATTCTAGCACCTTCTGAGGCGCCGAAAGCTTCGCCGGGCCCGGTTTCCGGCTGTGTAACCGGCAGGTATGCCTGTACACTGGGAAGCCTGCGCGGCCTTTGCTGAACTAGCCAGTTTTGCGATGCGATTGCCGGCGGCGCAACGCGCCTATAATCGGAACAGCGTCGAGAAGTTGGCCACGGATGTTCTTCAGGAGCCTTCCATTCATGCGAGTTCGATTTTGGATCGCACTGTTATTTACCGCAATCGTTGCTCATCCCCTCTGCGCTGAGGATGGCTTTGTCAAGGAATCTGCCGCGCATGAAAGCGCCGCCTGCTTCCGATGCGCTGAAGCAATACGTCGAGAAGCCCGATGCCAGCTACCACTGGACGAAACGCCGCGAAGGCACGCTGGGCAAGGGAACCTACGTCGAACTCACGCTCACCTCGCAAACCTGGCGCGACATTGTCTGGAAACACCAGTTGTTCATCTACAAGCCGTCGCAACTGAAGAAGGATGTCAGCGAAGCCATTTTGTACATCGACGGCGGAACATGGCGGGATTCGCTGGCGCAGCCCCCCGCGCCGGAAAAGAGAAGCTTCCTTCCGCGGCTCTGCTGATCGCCTCCGCGGCGGAAAGCGCCGAAGTGCCCGTGGCTGTGCTGCTGCAGGTGCCCGAGGAACCCATTTTCGACGGACTGCGCGAGGATGGAATTATCTCCTACACGTTCACCAAGTTTCTGGAAACCAGCGATCCGGAGTGGCCGGCGCTGTTGCCCATGGTGAAAAGCGCCGTGCGGGCGATGGACACCGTGCAAACGTATGCGCACGACCAGTGGCAGGTGGATATCCGGCACTTCCTTGTCACCGGCGCCTCCAAACGCGGCTGGACCACCTGGCTGACCGCGGCGGTGGACCCGCGAGTGAACGCCCTGGCCCCCATGGTCATCGACATGTTGAACATGGGACCGCAGATGGCGCTGCAACTGGTGTCGTTCGGCGGCTTTTCGGAGCGGATTCACAACTACACGGACAAGGGTTTGCAAAAGTTCCTGCTGACGCCGGGTGGCGGCGCACTGCAGGCGATTGTCGATCCCTACAGTTACCGTGAACAGATTCGTCAGCCCAAGATCATCATGCTGGGCACGAACGATCCCTACTGGCCGGTGGACGCGCTGAACGTTTATTGGGACGGACTGGAGGGGCAGAAGTACATCATGTACGAACCCAACGGTCTGCACGGGCTGAAGAACTATCCGCGAATGATCGGCGATCTGACCGCGCTATTGGACAGCGTGACCAGCGGCAAGCCGCTGCCGAAGGTGACCTGGAAATATGAAGACCGGGGGGACAGCGTGCGTCTATCGGTCACGAGCGAGTCGAAACCCGAATCGATGCAAGTGTGGACCACGACGGCCGACAGCCGCGATTTTCGCCAGTCGCATTGGGAATCGCAGGCCGTGCAAGCCGTCGCCGCCGGCGAAAACGACAACGATCCGACCTATGTGTTCGATCTGCCCAAGCCCGAGCATGGCTACAGTGCCGTGTTCGGCGACCTGGAATTCGCCGGCGAGAAATTGCCGTTCTACTTGTGCACGCAAATCCACGTCGTGCAAGCCAAACCGCCGAAGTGACGCGGCTGGGAGTTTGCTACTGCTTGGAAACCTCAACTCTGATTCCGCTCAGCGTGGGGTCGGCAGCAAGCCGAAGCATTTTTCGCAATTCAAATAGCCGTTGCCTTTACAAATGGGACAATCTTTCGTGCCCATCTTGTCGCGGTAAATACTTTTCTTAGTCACCGGGTCTTTGCCCACCACTTCCTTTCCCACCACGACGATCACTTTGCCGCTGTCGCACTCTGGGTTGGTGCACGGCAGCTTCCCGGCGCCGCGGCAGGCAAAGCACTGGCAATCCTCGATCCATTGAGCATGAATCCTCACTGTGCGATCGAGCTTTGCTTGCCCAAATCGCGGAAGGACATTTGTCAGCTCCGGCGTCAAATCGCCAAAGGCCGGCGCCGGGGCGGGCAATAGGTATAACCAGCCGAACGTATCCAGGGCGATTGCCGGATCGCCGTTGGCGGCGCTGTTCAGCAAATCGACATAGGCATTCTTCACCGAGGGGGGCAACGTCAAAGCTTTCACGCCGTCCTGCTTCAGAATCCTGCGCAGGTTATGCGCCACCTCGGCGGATCGCGGAGCGACGGCGACCGCTGAGCGAAAGTTCTTCAGCGCCTCGGAGTGCTTTCCAAGCATCAGGCAGGCCAGCCCAAGATCGTTCAGTGCGCCGACATCGTCGGGACGGCGATGCAGGCAGTCGCTGAAGCACTCCTTGGCCTCCTGGTAGTTTTTCAATCCCAGTGCGTAGTGCACCCCCAAAAGGAACACGGCGGTGGTCGCTTCGGGATCGAGCTTCGCGGCTTTGGTCAGTCGGTCCAATGCTGACTGGTCGTTTTCGAGGCTCAGCAGCCCGGCCGCCTGGCTCAATAGCTCGTTTGCTTTTTCGCGCCTTCGGAGCGCGTCGCTGCGGGGCATCCAACCCTCGCCGAAGCGCACATAATCGTCGGCGGCCCGCTCTTCCCAACTCGACAACTGGGAACGGGCGGAGCTTCTAGTGTCGTCGGGCAGGCTGGTGTCAGCGATTGTGCCGTTTAGAAGCTGCAGCACGTCCCTTGCAGTGCGGGCCTTCCCTACGGCCTGCTGCAACTCGCCGACAGAAGCGATTCGAAGCGCGCCGGACTTGGCTGGGGAGTTTCGGCAATGGGGCTTTCCGTCGATTGGCCGTCGCTGTTGGTTGATTGCTCGTCCGGAGAATCGACTGATGGACCGGCGGCGCCGGCTGCCGGCGATTTTGGAGCGCTCTCCAGGGGAACCGAAGCCACTTGCGGCACAGTTGCCATCGACGAAGCAACCTCTGACGGCGGATTCGCAGAAGGCCGCGGGGTCGCGGCCGGCAGGTCTGCAAACTTTGGCGATTTCGAGTCCGACTGTTTGGGCGCGGCTCTTTGGTTTGGCCAACCAACGTCGTTGCCCGCTTTTAACGCGGCCGCGCTGGCGCCTTCGACTGATCGGCGCTGTGCCAGATGCCCAGAAAATCGTACTGCGGGCCGAATTGGCAGAGAATGACATAGCCGAGCACCAGGCCGATTGGCCCGGCGCTGGCCTGAAACGCAATTCCGAGCCAGGAAGAAGATCTGCGGCGAACCTCGGACATGAACGGGCCCCTTCCAAAGTGGATGCGTCAACCCATTTGGAGCGGCGTCATTCTAACTTTCGGCCCGGAAGCCGGCAATCAGTTGGTCGATGCGGGTCGAACCCAGCGAAAAGCGGCAGATGAGCGCAAAAAAATAGAGGGTTCTTGCTCGCCGGGACAAGAACCCTCTCAATTGGCTGTCCGAAAACTGATTTTCATCGGAGTTCGGAGACCCACAGCCGTACAAAGCGTATCGGGCCGCGCGCCGCGTCCACTTTAGCGGTCGCCGCGGCTGCCCGCGCACACCGCACAACCTGACCAACCGTCACCGCGCACGCCGCAACACAAATTCCGGTCCGACGGCGCGCCGCACGAGAAATTTACTTAGAAATCTGCGCTGCCGGGCGTGCGTGGAAATGGAATCACGTCGCGGATGTTCCCCATGCCGGTCACAAATTGCAGCACGCGTTCCAGCCCCAGCCCGAAGCCGGAATGGGGCACCGTGCCGTAGCGCCGCAAATCGAGATACCACCAGTACGGCTCCGGGTTCAAACCTTGCTCTTTCATCCGCCCCTGGACCACGTCGAGCCGTTCCTCGCGCTGGCTGCCGCCGATGATCTCCCCCACGCCCGGCACCAGAATGTCCATCGCCCGCACGGTGCGGCCGTCATCGTTGACGCGCATGTAAAACGGCTTGATGGTGCGCGGATAGTCGAACAAGATCACCGGGCTTTTGAATTCCTGCTCGGTGAGCCACCGTTCGTGCTCGGCTTGCAGATCGTGTCCCCATTGGACTGGGAATTCAAATTTCTGGCCCGACTTCAACAATCGCTCGACCGCCTCGGTGTACGAGAGGCGCACAAATTGGCTGGCGACGATGTGCTCTATGGTGCCGCGCACCGTTTTATCCACGCGCTCGTGAAAGAACTGCATCTCTTCCGGGCAATGCTCCAGAACGTCGCGCAGAATGTGCTTGATGAACTCCTCGGCCAGTTGCATGTTGTCGGTTAGTTCGTAGAAGGCCATTTCCGGCTCGACCATCCAGAACTCGGCCAGGTGGCGCGAGGTGTTGGAGTTTTCCGCCCGAAAGGTCGGGCCAAACGTATAGATTTTGCCCAATCCGCAGGCGTAAGACTCGCCATTGAGTTGCCCGCTCACCGTGAGATAGGCTGGCGCTGGAAGAAATCCTGGGCGTAGTCGATTGCGGCTTCGCGTTTGGGGATTTTGCCTAAATCGAGCGTGGTGACTTTGAACATCGCCCCGGCCCCTTCGCAATCGCTGGCGGTGATGATCGGCGTGTGCAGGTACAGGAAGCCGCGATCCTGAAAAAATTGATGGATCGCCCAGCTCATCCGGTTGCGCACGCGGGCGATGGCGCCGAACGTATTGGTGCGCGGGCGCAAATGGGCGATGGTGCGCAGGAACTCGAACGAGTGACCTTTCTTCTGCAGCGGATAGCTTTCCGCATCGGCGCCGCCGTGCACGACAACTTTCGACGCGGCGACTTCCGTCGTCTGGCCTTTTCCTTGCGAGGTCTTAACTTCGCCTTCGATCGTGACGCTCGAGCCGGCGGTGAGATGCTTGATTTCGCTTTCGTAGTTCGGCAGCTTGCCGTCGGCGACGATCTGGATGTTGCCCTGACAGGAACCGTCGTTGAGTTCCAGAAACGAAAAGCCGCCCTTGCTGTCGCGCCGGGTGCGAATCCATCCCTGCAAGCGCACCTGCCGGCCTACGGCATCGGCTTTGCGGGCTTGCGCTACACTGATCGTATCCACTGGTTCCTCCGTGTGAGCCGGGCTGTCCTCAGCCCGATTCCGGCGTGCGGACACGCCAGCTCCGATGCGCGGTCAATGGACGCCCTTCGCCGACAGCCAGCGTTCGGCATCGAGCGCCGCCATGCAGCCGGTGCCGGCCGAGGTGATGGCCTGCTTGTAATAGTCGTCGGCCACGTCGCCGGCGGCGAACACTCCCTCCACGCTGGTGTCGGTCCGGAACGGTTTGCTCCACTTGATGTAGCCTTTGTCGGTGGTCGCCACCTGGCCTTTGAGGAATGCCGTGTTGGGCGTGTGGCCGATTGCCAGAAACACTCCGCTGGCGGCTTGCTCTTTGTCGCCTTGGTTCGTCGTGCTTTTCAGCCGAACTCCGGTCACGCCATCTTTGTCGTTTCCCAGCACTTCTCCCAGTTCACTATTCCAGGCCATTTCGATTTTTGGATTGCCCAGCGCCCGTTCCTGCATGATCATGCTGGCGCGTAGCTTGTCGCGGCGATGGACCATGTACACTTTCGAGGCGTACTTGGTCAGATAGGTCGCCTCTTCCACGGCGGAATCGCCGCCGCCGACCACGACCAGCGGTTTGTTGCGGAAGCGCGGCAGGGCGCCGTCGCACACGGCGCACGCGCTGACGCCGCGGTTTTTGTACGCCTCTTCCGAAGGCAGCCCCAGATAATTTGCCTTCGCACCCGTGGCGATGATCAGCGTGTGGGCTTCCTTCTGAATTGCTTCGCGCGAGCGGACGGTAAATGGCCGCTTTTTCAGATCGACTTCCACCACGTCGTCGGTGGTGATGCGCGTGCCGAAATTCACGGCCTGCTGCCGCATCAATTCCATCAGCTCGGGACCGGTCACGGCGTGCTTTTCGTGCAGCACGTTCATGTACTGCAGGCGGTCGGCCGAGAGGGCCGTTTCGAGAAACTGCTTCAGGATGCCGGCGGGAAAACCGGCGTAGTTTTCCACCTCGGTCGTCAAGGCGAGCTGTCCCAGCGGCAAGGTGCCGTTGAGCCGGTTCTCCTCGGTGATCGCTCCTTCGAAAACCAGCGGCTGCAGTTCCGCCCGAGCGGCGTAGATAGCCGCCGACCAGGCAGCGGGCCCGCTGCCGATGATGATCACTTTTTCCGCCACGATTTGCTCCTTTGTCGATGTTCGAAATTTACCGCCGAGGCGCCGAGACGCGGAGAAGACAATTGAAGTTGATTCAAGCCGGCAATTATAGAGGAGCGGGCGAATGCGTCCATTGGAACCAAACTTGTTTCACTGATTGGATACGGTTATTCTGGCGGTTTGTTGCATTTCTCTCTGCGCCTCCGCGCCTCGGCGGTAAGAAAGCCGGTTCGATATGCATGCCATGCCGCTCATGATCGGGGTGCTGTGCTGTCTGGCGATCGCCTTTCGCTTTTACAGCCGGTTCTTGGCGACGAAAGTGGCCGCGCTGGATGACAGCCGGGTAACGCCGGCCCACGTTTATTTCGACGGCCAGAATTACGACCCGACCAACAAATGGGTGTTGTTCGGCCATCACTTCGCCGCCATCTCGGGCGCGGGGCCGCTGATCGGGCCAGTGCTGGCGATTCAGTTTGGCTACTTGCCGGGGCTGCTGTGGATTGTGATCGGTGTGTGCCTGGCCGGCGCGGTGCAAGACATGCTGGTGCTGGCGGCCAGCGTGCGGCACGGCGGGCGCTCGCTGGCGGAAATAGCCCGCATCGAAGTGGGGCGGCTGGCCGGCAATACCGCCTCGATCACGATTTTGTTTGTGGTGATCGTGGCGCTGGCGGGACTGGGGATCATCGTGGTGAAGGCGCTGGGGGGTGAGGAGGTCAAGCTGGCGGCGGGAACTGTTTTGACGCTGACCGAAAATGCCCAACTTGAGACTTCGACCGATGGCCAGCGCGATTACGCCGTCGTCCCGCCGGGAACCAAAATCACGTATCCCGGCGGGGGCGAAGTCACTCGCAGCGAAGCGTTCACCATCGCCAAGCCGAAGCAGCCGGAAACCGACGCGGCCGCATTCCGCGCCGACGGCGGCACACTCACGTTGCCCGCCGGCGTATCTCAGGCAGTTCCGGGCAGTTCGTGGGGAACCTTCACGATCGCCTGCACGATTCCGATCGCGCTGGTCGTCGGGCTGTACATGTACAAGCTGCGCAAGGGAAAAATTTTGGAAGCTTCGCTGCTCGGCGCGGCCGCAACCATCGGCGCAACGATCGCGGGGCACTGGATTCCCGGCTCGGCGCTGGAACCATTCTTTTCCCTTTCGCGAGACGGCACGATCAGCGCCATTTGCATTTACGGGTTCGTGGCCTCGGTGCTGCCGGTGTGGTTGTTGCTTTTGCCGCGCGATTATCTGTCGAGTTTTCTGAAAATTGGCACGGTGGTGCTGTTGGTCACGGCCGTGCTGATCGCGAATCCGACACTGCACGCCCCGCCGGTGAATTCGTATTTCGCTTCCGGCGGTGGACCGTATTTCGACGGGCCGATCTTCCCGTTCTGTTTCATCTGCATCATGTGCGGGGCGATTTCGGGTTTCCATGCCCTGGTTTCCTCCGGCACCACGCCCAAGATGATTTCGAAAGAATCGCACATCCGCACGATTGGCTACGGCGCGATGCTGATCGAAGGTTTGGTCGGCGTGGTGGCCCTGATCGCCGCGGCGTCGATGCCGCAAGGCGATTATTGGGCGATCAACATCGATCTGGCGAAAGCGCCTAAATATGCCGACACGCTCGTGCAAATGAATGCAAATACGGATCGATTGCCGCTGATCGAACAGCAGGTTGGCGGCGAATCGCTCCGCGGCCGCACCGGAGGGGCCGTGACACTGGCCGTGGGCATGGCCGAGGTGTTCACGCAGGCGATGGATCGCGTTTCCGGCGGCGCGATCAGCCTCGATGCGGTGAAAAAATACTGGTACCACTTCGCGATTATGTTCGAGGCGCTGTTTATTCTTACAACGATCGATGCCGGCACGCGCATTGCGCGGTTTTTGCTGCAAGAGGCGCTGGGCAAAATCTACAAGCCGTTCGATCGCACCGATTGGCTGCCGGGCGCAATCATCGCCACGGCGGCGGTCACGGCCGCTTGGGGCGGATTGATTTGGGCCGGCTCGATCGACACCATCTGGCCGATGTTCGGCATCGCCAACCAACTGCTGGCCGTGATCGCGCTTGCCGTAGTGACGACGTGGCTGGTGAACAACGGCCGCGGAAGATACATGCCGCTGACCGTCGCCCCCATGCTGTTTGTGATTTCTTCGACCATGACCGCCGGCTACCGACTAATCACCGGTCCGTTCTCGAACCTCGTTACCGACGGTTGGCGCGTGAACAGCATGGGAATGCGCAACTGGGGCTTGGTGATCAAAGGCGGCCTGAACATCGGCCTGACGCTCTTTATGATTGCCGCGGTCGCCATTATTTTGCTGCAGGCGATTACCCGCTGGCTCAATCATGCACGCACGGCGCGCTAACGGTCCGCGATCGGCCGTTCGATGCGAATGGCTTTTCGGCCGCTGCACACGCCGCTTCGGGCCAGGAAATGCGGGGCGCCGTCGATCCGCACGATTACCGGCTCGTCGGTTTTGTGCTCGGTCGTGATGAGGTCGCCCACTTCCAGAGATTCCAGGTCGGCGGCGCTGATTTTCGTTTCAGCCAATTGGGCCACGACCCGCGTGAGTGATTCTTCATTCCGGGGTTTTCCGGAAGCGGCCTGGGCATCGATTTGATTTGTCGCGCTGGTGGGAATGCCCAGGCTCAATCGTCCTGTGCGCCGCCGAAAGAGACGTCGAACTGCAGCAGTGTCATAGCGATGCTGGTGGACGAGAGCGGCGCCGTGCGCGGATTGCTTTCGGCGCGCTCCGGCGTCAGGCGCAGATCGAGCAGATCTTTCCACGCGTGCCGCAGCTCATCCAACAGAACCGTGGTGATTCGCCCGGCCAGGCGCTGCTCTATTTCCGTGAGCGGGCGCTGCAGCGGAGGGCCGGGCTCGCGGCCGCCTCCCAGGAGCCGGTCGATGATCGGGAACAGAATCGAAAGGTTGATCTCCAAGAGAAATCGCTCATCCAGCGATTCCGCATGCAGTACGGCGAGATAGGTCGGACTATCGGCGCAGCAAAAACTCGCGGCCGGTGAGCTGCTGGATCTCGCCTAATCGCACTTCCGCGCGGCCACGCAACATGCCCGACAGGGCTGTGGCCAGATTGCGCGCGAAGGATTCGCTGGCCGATTTTAGAAGTGGCGAGGCGGTGTTTTCGGATCGTTGTGGCTCTTCCATGAATGCTTCCGTGCGAAACTCGCTCCGCTACCGCGTCGCGGCTAAAATCAACTATTCGCGTACTTGCCCCTCGCCAAGCACCACATATTTATAGCTGGTCAATTCTTTCAGGCCGCAAGGGCCACGGGCGTGGAATTTATCGGTGCTGATGCCGATTTCGGCGCCCAGGCCGAACTCGCCGCCGTCGTTGAAGCGCGTGCTGGCGTTAACCATCACGGCCGAGCTATCCACGCGGTCGGTGAATTGCTGGGCCGCCGCGAGATCGCCGGTGATGATGGCGTCGGTATGATGCGATCCGTAGCGATTGACGTGCTCGATCGCGTCGTCCAGCGAGCCGACCACGCGGCAGGAAATGATCGGGCCCAAGTACTCCGCGGCGTAATCGTCTTCCGTCGCCGTGTGCGCGGAGGGAATGAACTCGCGGGTTTTCGCGTCGCCGCGGATTTCGACGTTTTGCTTCGCGAGCGCGGCGCCGATGCGCGGGAGGAATTCGCCCGCCACGTCGGCGTGCACCAGCAGCGATTCGGCGGCGTTGCATACGCCCATGCGCTGGCACTTGGAGTTGATCGTGATGCGCTGGGCCATTTCCAAATCGGCGGCGCGATCGACGTACACGTGGCAGTTGCCGGTGAAGTGCTTGATGACCGGCATGGTGGCCTCGGCCGCCACGCGGCGGATCAGCGTCTCGCCGCCGCGGGGAATCGCCAGGTCGATGTACTCATGCATCCCGAGAAAATGCCCGACGGCTTCTCGATCGGCGGTGTTGACCAACTGCACGGCATCGCTGGGCAAGCCGACATCGTCGAGCGCCTGTCGCATCAGATCGACGATGGCCAGGCTGCTGTGGGCGGCTTCTTTTCCGCCGCGGAGGATCACCGCATTGCCGCTCATCGCGCAAATGGCCGCCGCATCGGCCGTGACGTTGGGCCGCGATTCGTAGATGAAAAACACCACGCCCAGCGGCACGCGGACCTTCAAAATCTTGAGACCATTGGGGCGGACATTGGATTCGATGACTTCGCCCACCGGGTCGGGCAGGCCGGCCACTTCCTCCAGCGCTTTGGCGATCAATTCGATGCGCGCCGGCGTGAGTTTCAATCGATCGACTTCCGCGTCGGTTAGCCCGAAGCCGGGCGCGGCGGCCACGTCGCGCTTGTTGGCTTCCATGATCTCGCCGGAATGCTCGCGCAGCAATTTCGCCGCGCGGCGCAGGCAGTCGATTTTTTGCGCCCCTTGGCACGAGCCAGCTCCGTGGACGCGGCCCGCGCGCGGCGAGCCACGTCGAGACAGTAGGCGCGCAAATCGTTGGTTTCAGCAATGGCCACGGAGGAATTCTCGCAAGATAGGACAGGGCCGTACCTTGAAGTATCCCGTAAAAACTAGGGTGAGTCAACGTCGGGACATGCCGCATCGCCATGCACGGCGTCAAACAGTTGCAGCGCTTGACGGACCGCGGCCACGTCGTGCACGCGGATCATTTGGACACCTTGCGCCGCTGGCGCAGGCCACGCCGATGGTTCCGGCCGTGCGATCGGTAGTTGCATCTTGCAGCAATTTACCGATGAACGCCTTGCGCGATGGGCCGACCAACAGCGGGCAACCGAGTTCGTGCAGCCGCCAGCAGTTTGCCAGTAGCGCCAGGTTGTGTTCGTAGGTTTTTCCAAACCCAATGCCGGGATCGAGGCAAATTCGTTCTCGATCAACGCCGGCGGCCTCCAGACGGTCGCGCGCGCTTCGCAGAAAATCGGTTACTTCCTGCACGACATCGGAATAGGTGGGATTGTCTTGCATCGTTTGCGGCGTGCCTCGCATGTGCATCGCACAAATGCCGACGCTGGTTTCGCGCACCAAGTCCAGCATTTGCGGATCGCCCCTTAGCGCGGTGACATCGTTGACGATTTCCGCGCCGGCTTCGATCGCCGCCAGGGCTACCGCCGACTTGGAAGTGTCGATGGACACCGGCACAGTTGCTTGCCGGCAAACCGATTCGATCACCGGCAGCACTCGGCGGAGTTCTTCGTCTTCCGGCACCCCTTGGCGCCAGGCCGAGTGCTTTCGCCGCCGATGTCGATCAGATCGGCTCCGTCGGCTGTCAATCGTAGCGCGTGATCGACGGCGGCCTGCGGCTCGAAGTATTGCCCGCCATCGGAGAAACTATCGGGCGTGACATTCACAATGCCCATCACCAGCGGCCGGTTGGGCAGTTCGAGCGTGCGGGTGCGAAGTGTCCAGCGCGTTGCTCGCTCGGGGTGCATTCCGTCGATCGTAACACAATCGCGGCCGTGCCTCACTACGGGCGGGGGCGACGGGTGGCCGGGGCTGTACCGAAGGGAAGCCCCGGTTGCAATTTCGCCGGGGCTTCGGCTGCGCCTCCAGCCCCGGCCACCCTCACCAGGGCTTTTCCATTAGCCCGACGATTTGCTTGGCCAGCTTCTGCACCACCTGATATTCGGCGGTCGTGTACGACTGGCCGTACTCGGGAATGTACTGAGCGCTTTGGCCGATGGTGACCATTCCAGGCGGCAGCGGCACCGCGCCGTGATAGATGGTGTCGCCTTTGCGATTGGCCCAGGTGACTTGCACCTGATAATTCACATCGCTGTCGCGGGGCTCGTCGAACTGGTTGAGCACGACGTTGCGTTTCGTGTCGCCGATGATTCTCGCCGTCAGAATGCTGTCGGCGTTGGGAGTGCCGACGACTTTATACGGCGTTTCCGCCTCGATCTGCTTGCAGAGGGCTTCGGTTAGCGCTTCGCCCAAATCGGGGCGGAAGCTCTTCGATTCGACCATCGGCACGTAAACCGTGGTGATGTCGGGCGGGAACAGTGTGCCGTTGCCGATCTGATAGGCGGCGCAGCCACAGCACAAAAGACAAAAGGCAAAAAGCAGAGGGCAGAAGCGCCAGCGGCAAGCCGCAGCCCGCTTGCGGTGAAGCTCGGTAAATGAGTTCGTCCGGAGCATTTTCTTACTGCTGTGTGGTTTCGGCGGCCTTCTCGCGCGCGGCGATGGCGGCGTCGCGCTTGTCCGGCGGCTCGAACCAATCGGTCAAGAACGCCACGCGGTTGGGAGGATTGTCCGGCTCGTGTTCGATGGCGGCCAGGCGTGTTTTGGCTTGCTCAGAGAAAGGCGTTTGCGGAAATTCCTTGATGACCTGCGCGTAGTAGATCTTCGCGGCGCCGTAGTGCTTGCCGTTGTCGAAGAACTGCGCCAAGTGGATGTCGCGGGTGGCCCGCTGCGCCTGGACTTCCGCCTTGGCTTTGATCAGCCGTTCGCGCTCCGGCCCCAATTCGGAGGCAAACTGCACCAGCGTTTGATTGATCAGTTCGTTGGCCTCTTCCAGCGGCTTGCCGTTGTAGTTCGCGCCTTGATATTTACGCAGTTTGCATTGCAGTCCGAGTAAGTGCGCCTGCAGTTGATAGCCGCTCTTGGGATAATCGCTGCGCACCAGGCCGTAGTAGTAGTCGGCGTCCTCATCGCGCTGCTTTTCGAAGTAGGTGTTGGCGACCGCCATGATGGCGGCATCGGCCAACGGCCCGCGCGGATCGTTTACCCGCACGTTGTCGTAGGCATTGATGGCATGGCCTCCGGTATCGAACAGCGGCCGCGTCTTATCGATCAGATTCGGCGTCAGCGCCAATGCGGATGCGCCTTGTCCATATCTTGCCAGTAGCGCGCGATGGAGAACTGCCGGGCGGTGCTCTTATTCAGATACCGGGTATTGGGATACTTTTTCAAAAGTTCGCCGTACTCGTCGTCGGCTTTCGAATAGCGATCGGCGAAGAAGTACGATTCTGCCTCGAGGAACATCGCGTCTTCTTCCAGCGCCGAATCGGGCCAGCGGTCGGCCGCCTTGCCGAATTTCTTGGCCGCGGCATCGTATTTTTTCTCGGAGAGCAGTTTTTGACCATCGGCGAAGGCATCGCGGGCAATCCGCTCGTTCGGCCCCATGCCAATCGACTTCTTGAATGTCTTGCCCCAGTTCTCCGGCGATAAGCGGTCCCAACCCTGTGGCTCGCCCTTGGAGTCGAAATCGTTGGCAATGAAGCTATTGTCGCCATCGACCGGGCGGCCTTTGGCCACGTCGATCGGCGTGTTGCGGCAGCCGCAGATTGCGGCAAGAAGAAGGGCCGCCGCGCAAATCAGGCGTGCAGATACTCGTGCATGCGCGGACGATGGCCCACCAGATGAGCGATGTAGTTGCTCATCAGGCCGCGCAATTCGCCGCGAGTTCGTGAATCGATTTCCAGGCGCTTCCATGCATCGCCCTGAACTTCGGATAGTTTCGCCATCGCCGCCAGTGCCGCGCCGCTGATCGACACCACCTGCCGCTTGCCGGCCCGGCACCGCTGGCACAGCACTCCGCCGGCCAACAGCCCGAAGGCCACGCGGCCAGTCGGCGGAACCGTCTCGCCGCATTCCACGCAGGTGTCCAGCGACGGCAAATGCCCGAGCACCGCCAGCGCCGCCAATTCGAAGCGCAGCACCGCGAGCCAGACCGCATCGCCTGCGGCAAGATCTAGCAGGGTTTGTTCCGCCAGATCGAACAGCGCGGGATGAGGATCGTAGTCGTCGGTCAGTTCGCTCAACAATTCGGCGACGTAGTAACCGGCGTACAGACAAGACAAGTCGTGACCCGCCGGTCGGAAGCGTCGCTGCAGCTTCGCCTCCGTCAGCAAGTCCAATGCGCCGGACGATTTGCGGAGGAACACTATGCGACATAGGGCTAGCACGTCAAGGGCAGACTCAAACGGCCCCTTGGGCCTGCGCGCACCTTTGGCCATTCCGTGTATCTTGCCAAATTCGCGACTGAATAGCGTCACCACGCTGCTGGTTTCGCTGAATTCCACCACCTTCAGCACCAGGGCCGTGGCTTTTTCGGAAGACATGGAAGAGTGCGAAGTTGGGAATGCGGAGTTCGGAGTGGTCCGTGGCGCGGTGGCATCGTTACTCCGCACTCCGCGCTCCGGACTCCGAACTTGTGTCCGGGGCCGGGTCCGCGGGGGGCACAACTTCAATCGCCACGCGATTGATGCGCCGGCGGCCGGCCTCCAGCACTTTGATTTTCACGCCATTGTACAGCAATTCTTCCCCAGCGTGCGGGATGCGCCCGAGCTGGTGGAAGACAAAACCGCCGATCGTGTCGAAGTGCTCGTCTTCGGGAAGATGCAGCCCCATCCGCTCGTTCAGCTCGCTCATATGCACCCGGGCCAGCGCTTCGCACGAATGGTCGCTGGTCGGCTTGATTCCGTCGCTGGCGGCATCATCGTGCTCGTCGGCAATTTCGCCCACAATTTCTTCGAGCACGTCCTCGATCGTCACGACTCCGGAAACGCCGCCAAATTCATCCATCACCACGGCAATGTGATTGCGGCTATGCTGGAACTCCTGCAACAGATCGTCGACGGCCTTGGATTCCGGCACGAAGAAGGGGGGCCGAATCATGTCGGCAATCGGCCGATGGGCCGTTGGAGATCCGTGCACCAGCTCGTGCAGCATCTCTTTGATGTGCAAAACGCCGAGGATGTTGTCGCGGGTTTCGCCGTAAACAGGAAATCGCGTGTGGCCCGAGGCGATGACCAGTTCCAAAGCTTCCTTCCAGGGAAGATCGACTGGAAGCGAGATCATATCGGTCCGCGGCGTCATGATTTCCGACACGAGCACCTCGCCCAGCGTGATCACGCTTTCAATCATTTCGCGGGCGTCTTCTTCCAGCAGCCCTTCGCGCTGCCCTTCATTCACCACTTCGCGAATTTCCTCTTCGAGTTCTTCCCCGGTAAGCGGTTTAGGGCGTTTGCCGAATACGCGGTAGATGATTTGCTCGACGACTCGCGCGCCCAGCACCGAGGGAATCGCCAGCTTTCCGATGATTCGCCAAAACGGCCAGGTGCGCACCAAAATGGCGTCGGCCCAAATTCGGCCGACGCACATGGGAATCCAAATAATCGCCAGCCAGAAAAACATGATGGCGACGACCGCGTACGTGGCCACCAGCGCCAGGGAGGGGGCCAGGTTCGAATCGGCCGCCATCGACATCCAGAGAGCATCGGTAGCGGCGATTGCGGCGGCGATGCTGGCCAGCACGCGCAGGCTTTCCGCGCCCAAGGCCGCCTGGTGATGCTGGCTCAGAATTTCTTCGTATCGCGGCAACTGGTTTCGCTCTTGGAAAATGTCGCGCACCTGCGTGCGCGAAAACTCCCGCAGCATATGAACTCCGACGGCGGCGAAGCTTGCCGCGGCCAGCGCCGCTAGACTGATCCAGAGCAAGGTAATGCTGGTCATCGCCGGGCTTTTTTCGCTGGAGGAGACTTGTCGTACTGCGGACTCAGGCCGAACTGGCCCAGGTAGCGGCGTTCGCGCCGGCGCATGGCCTGCTGATCGCGCGCCGTGCGATCGTCGTAGCCGACCAAATGCAGCGTTCCGTGGACGGCGTACAACAATAGCTCGGCGGCGGCGGTCCAGCCGTAGCGCTTCGCGGACTGCGCGGCAGTGTCGGCGCTGATCACGATCTGCCCGTCGACAATGCCGTCGGCCTGATCGAGCAGAAAACTGATGACGTCGGTTGGCTCGTCGTGCTTGAGGAACCGGCGATTGAGATCGTGAATCGTACGATCGTCAACAATCGCCAGCGAGAGGTTGGCGCGACGAACGCCTTCGCCGGCCAGCACGGCCTGAACGGCGGCGCGAAGCCGTTTCACGTCCACCTTGCGGCGTTGCGAATTGTCGATCTGAATGACCAGGTTTTTCGAGAGGGCGGCGGCAGGGCGTCGAACTTTGGATGGCCGCGAACGACTTTTCATTGTGGTCGACATCTGTCTGCGTAAGATCACGTCCCTGTTCACCGGCAGGCCCAGAAACGAGTTGCCCGCCTCGGCTCGCAGCCTATGCGGTTTTTTGGTCTGGATACCGCACTCGGCCGTGGTACACCGCGGTGAGCGATTTTACCAAACTCTCCTCCACGGCATGAAGCTCCTCGAGCGTAAGGCCGCACTGGTCAAATTGGCCATCCAAGAGCCGCTTCATGGCGATTTCTTGCACCAGGCCTTCCAAACGCGACGGAGTCGGCTCGACCAGAGCCCGGCTGGCGCTTTCGGCGGCGTCGGCCAACATCAGCACGCCGGCCTCCTTGGTCAGCGGTTTGGGACCGGGATAGCGGTACGAGTGCTCTTCGACCGTTCCGGTTTCGCTTTGCTGGGCGGCGCGGTGATAGAAAAATTCCACCAGCGTTGTGCCGTGATGCTGTTCGATGAAATCGATAATCGGTTGCGGCATATGATGCTGCCGCGCCAGGTCGGCCCCGTCTTTCACGTGCGCCACGATGATCAAGCGGCTCATCGCGGGGAGCAAGGTTTCGTGCAAACTCGCTCCTTGCGGTTGATTCTCGGTGAAATACTGCGGCTTGAGCATCTTGCCGATGTCGTGGAAGTAAGCACCGACGCGCACCAGTAGTCCGCGGGCGCCGATCGCGTCCGCGGCGGCCTCGCCGATCGATGCCACGTTGATCGAGTGGTTATAAGTGCCCGGAGCGCGGCGCACTAGTTCTTGCAACAGCGGATGCGAAATGTCGCCGACCTCCAACAGGCTGATATCCGTGAGCACGCCAAACATCTTCTCGACAAACGGCAGGAGACCGGTCATCAAGAAGCCGGCCACCACGGCCCAACGGCCGACCGGGGGAACGTCTACGAACAGCGCCTGATGCAGGGGCTGGCCATCGAGAATGCTGTCGCCGATCTCGGTGAGCATCGCGACGACGGCGGCCACCAGGCCGACGTAGATCAACTTGCTGCGGCTGCGAATTCGGCCTAAAAGCAAAATCGCCGTCGCCGCCGCGCTCATCAGCGTAATGTACGACGACATGCCGCCGTCGAGCTCGAGCACCACAACCACCAGCGCCAGCGCGGCCGTCAAGAGCAGCGCCAATTCCTGGTGATAGACGATTGCTAGCGTCATGCCGAAAAGCATGATGGGAATCGACTCGGCCCGCCAGGCATCTCCCTTGGCCATCGACGCCAGTCCCACCGACAGCACGAACAATCCCAGCAGCATGCTGAAGCGATATAGGTTGTGAAAAATTGAAGGCTGGCGGTACATGATGTACAAGCCGCTGAGGGTGTACAGCGCCAGGAACATGCCGAAGACGGCCAGCGACCGTGCGATTTTTTCGCTGGTCGACAGTTGCGCCACGTACGCTTTGTGTTCGAGATCGAGCAGTTCCAAATTCTCGCGCGACAGCGGCTTGCCGGCTGCGACCAGCGGTTCTTTGGCCAGAGCGTGGCCCGGTGCAAACACGACGTATTGGGGCGGCACCTTGTCGGATGCCTCCTGCTGGGCGATGCGCGTGGCCGGAACATCAAGCTGCAAAGTGGAAACGAGCTTCGGCTTGAGCCACAAGAAAATATGCTGGGCCACTTCGGGCGAGTTCAGCTCTTCTTTCAAGCGATCGTGCAGCCGCGCCGCCGCTTCCCCCAACATGACTTCCGAGACTTGCACCACCTGCGGAAACATCGCTGATCCGACCGGGTGAACGTAGATTTCGGTCTGATTGCCTTCATCGTGCGCCTGCTGGAGCTTTTCCAGGACGCCTTTTTGTTCCAGCGGGGCAAAGGCGTGCTCGACCGCCTTCTCGACCTTGGCCAGCTTCTCCTGGTCGCCCAGCGCCGTGTGGAACTGTTGATATTGCGCTTCCTGCTGTTCTTTGGTGAGCGGCTCCACGTTGGGCATCGGCGGCGGCGAAAACGCCTCCCACACGCCCGGAGGCAGATCGGCCAGCGTGGCTGAATTGCTGACCTCCGCCAGCTTGTTGATCAACGCGGAGCGCAGTTGCACCAGCGACGACGGATCTTCCTGATAGACGAACCGCACCTGATTGGCCGCTTTGTCTTTGGCGCTCTTGGTGGCTACCGGATCGTATTCGCGGAATTCGACGCGGGCCAAAATGTCGCGCGGCGGCACATAGCCGGAGCGATACGAAAACGGCGGTTCCCAACCGCCCACGATCAACCACATGGCCACGGCCGCCACGATGCACAATCCGATGCGCGCCAAAACGTCGATGCGCTGCAAGCCCCCCAGCATCTGCTCCAGCAGATTTGGCGGCAGTTCCAGCGCGGCCACTCGCTCCAAACGGGTTTTCTTTTGGCTGCTGGACATGCTTATCGTTTTCGCTTCGGTTCTTCATCGTAGGCACGCACAATCTCTTGCACCAGTCGGTGCCGAACAATATCGCGCCCGGTCATGCGCACCTCGCCCACGCCGTTAATGCCGCGCAAGCGGCCCTGTGCGTCGATCAGCCCACTGCGCACGTGCGGCGGCAAATCGATCTGCGTGACGTCGCCCGATACAACGATTTTGGAATTCATGCCCATTCGGGTGAGAAACATCTTCATCTGCGCGACGGTGGTGTTTTGGGCTTCGTCGAGAATAATAAATGCATCGTTAAGCGTGCGGCCGCGCATGTAGGCCAGCGGAATCATCTCGATCACATCTTGTTCGGTCAGGCGGCGAATCTGATCGTAATCCATCATTTCGCGCAGAGCGTCCAACAGCGGCCGCAAATAGGGATTGATCTTGGCCTGCAAGTCGCCCGGCAAGAAGCCGAGGCTTTCGCCTGCTTCGACGGCCGGGCGCACCAGCACGATCTTGCGAATCCGCTCTTGCTTGAGCGCCGAGACCGCCATGGCGACTGCCAGGTAGGTTTTTCCCGTGCCGGCCGGCCCGACGCACATGATCAAGTCGTACTGGGAGATGGCCTGCACGTACTCTGCCTGACCGGGCGTGCGGGGGCGTACGTTTCTGCCCGCCTGCAATACGGAAATCGGCGGGTGATCGACGACGGCCTGATCTCCCGTGACGCTTGAAAGCACACGCTCAACGTCGTGCTCGGCGACGGCCCCGTGCTGATCGGCCACTCCCCGCAGTTGCTCAAACACTTCCGTGGCCTGGGCCACCGCGGGTTCTTCTCCTTCGATGCGAATTCGACCGTCGCGGGCCGATACTTCCACGCCCAAAGCGGAGCGGATTTTGCGCAAATACTGGTCGCGCGGCCCGAACAGCGACAACAGAGTCTTAGAGTCAACAACCGAGATGGTGTTTTGTGTCATCAGCCTGCCGGGAGCGACCCGGAGTAGCACCGGCGGACGAAAGAAGCCGCCAGACACAAAACTATACCCGAAAGGCTGGCTCGGTGACTAGAAAATCACCTGGCGTAGTCGCAACCCTTTTAGAATCAGACACTTGCGGCAGGTTTCCGCACATGGGCTGCGAGACATGTGGTGCCGACTGTTCCATCGAATCCGTGCGAAGCGTTTCGGCCGGCTTGCGGGGGACGCGCGGATCGGCTTCCGCGGCCTGCGGCGAGAGATCGATTGTTTGCCAGCCGATCAGTTTCAGCAGTAGGAAGAATCTTTTCATTCGGCAGTCGCACGACAAAGGCCTTGGACCCAGCGCGCTGAAAACTATCGGCGTCGACAACCAGGGAAAAGAGCGGAATATTTTTTGGTGATGACAACCGTGCGTCACCCATAACGGCAGCGCAGAGACAAATTCACGCATGGGCACACGGAGGGGTTGATTGCCGAGAATGAAGCACCGACGCAACTTAAAAATAACGCGGAACGTAGATGGCAATTCATTATTGTGCGGCGAACAGCGGGCACGGCGGTGTTCCGCAAATTGTCTTTTTGCGGTAATCCGCGAGGATCATGTGCGGCAAACCGCGATGCGGCAGCGCTGATGACGCATCGATCAGCGCACCAGCCCAGCCGCCCAGCAGAGATATGCCAGCGGCGCGGCGAAGAGAATCGAGTCGATGACGTCGAGCACGCCGCCGAAGCCGGGCATCCAGGGGCTGGAGTCTTTGCGACCTGAGCTGCGCTTCAAAAGAGATTCGGCAAGGTCGCCCACGATGCCGGCCGCACCGACGATGAGTCCGTAGGCAATCCATTGCCAGGCGGCTAGCAAGTCCGACACGCGACCATTCAGATGCGAACCGAGCAGTTCAAAAACCGCCCACGATCCGAGGACAGCGAATACGAGGCCGCCAACGGCGCCTTCCCAAGTTTTTCCCGGGCTAAGTTGCGGCGTCATTTTGTGCCGGCCGATCAATCGACCGACTGTGTAGGCGCCGGTGTCGCACATCTTGACCACGGCGATCAACGAAACAAGCGCCAATATTCCTTGCACGTTATTGCCGAGCATTCGCAGGTGGACGACAAAGCTGAACAGAATTCCCACATAGAACAAACTGAGAATTGAAAGCGCGGCATTGGTGACGGCGCGGCTTGCCTCCTGATAGCGCGCGATTTCGATGATCAGCGCGGCCAGCGCGCCCAGCGTAAAAATGCACAGCGGCCAGCCCAGCGGGCCCAGCGCCCAATGCTCCGCGGCACGCGGGCAGAATTGGAACACGCCGCTTGAGGCCACGATGAGAAAGCTGCCGATGTAAATCAGCGCAGCGGCGGGCCGATTGCCGGCGGATTTCAAAAGCCACAAGATTTCGCCGCTGGCGAGCACCGTCAGCACCAGTGCCAAGGGAAACAACCACGCCGCAGGCGGTGCGCCGAGGGCTTGAGCGCCGTCCAGCCAGCACAGGCCGGCCAGCGCGGCAATAAAGATGGTTCCGAGGAGAAGTCGGTGTCGCAGCACGGATTCACTTCTCTTCAGTCAAACCGCCGTAGCGGCGGTCGCGCTGGGCGAAATCGCGGATGGCGGTGTGCAAATCGGCTTCTTCGAATTCCGGCCAGCATTTTTCGGTCACCCAAATCTCCGCATAGCTGATCTGCCACAAGAGGAAGTTGCTGATCCGCATTTCGCCGGCGGTGCGAATCAGCAAATCAGGATCGGGCATGCCGGCGGTATACAGCCGATCGGCAATGGCTTGCTCGTTGACATTCTCGGGGGCCAAATTGCCTGCCGCCACGTCGGCGGCGATTTTTCGCACCGCGTCGAGCAGCTCCGCCCGCGCTCCGTAGTTGATCGCCAGGCACAACCGCAGGCCGCGATTGTTTGCCGTCAGGAGGATAGTTTTATCCATTTCTTCCAGCGTTTCCGGCGGAATTCCTTCGCGGTGGCCGATGACCGAAACGCGGATGTCGTTTTCCATGATCGTGGTGCGCTCCTCGATCATGTACTGCTCCAACAGGTGCATCAGGAAGTTGACTTCCGGCTGCGGGCGTTTCCAGTTTTCGCTGGACAGGCAATAGAGAGTCAACTGTTCGATGCCCAGGCGGGAGCATTCCTCCGTGGTGCGGCGGACGCTGGCGACGCCGCGGCGGTGCCCTTCGATGCGGGGCAGGCCTTGGCGCTGCGCCCAGCGGCCGTTGCCGTCCATAATCACCGCAATGTGGCGCGGCATGCGGTTGCGCGGCGCCGGCAACGCTTCACTGGGAGTGGATGCGACGTGCGACACAGTCAGGAAAAGGCAGAAGGCAGAAAGCAGAAGGCAGAACTAACGTGCGATTCATTATAGCTTCACGCCACCAAGGTCGGCACTGCATCGCCGGCGAATATCGTTTGTTCGCGATCGGGGCCGACGGAAACCACCTCCACGGGACGCCCGATCAACTCGCTTAAACGCTGCAAATAGCGGCGGGCGTTTTTGGGCAGATCGTCCATCTGCCGCGCTTCGGTGATTTCTTCCTCCCAACCAGGCAACGATTCGTAGACCGGCACGGCGGTGCGCAGGTCGTCCACGTGGCTGGGGAACTGCGTCACGCGGCGGCCGCCGATTTCGTAGGCCGTGCAGATTTTCAATTCCGGCAGTTTGCTGAGCACGTCCAACAACATCACCGCGACCGAATCGACTCCGCTGAGACGGGCGGTATACCGAGCGGCAACGGCGTCGAACCAGCCGCAGCGCCGCGGCCGGCGCGTGACCGTTCCATATTCGTTACCGCGCTCGCGGAGGTGCTGGCCGATTTCGTTTTCCTGCTCCGTGGGAAATGGACCGCCGCCGACGCGCGTGGAATACGCTTTCACGACGCCCAATACCTTGTTGATCCAGCGCCCCGGCACGCCGGAACCGCTGGGCACTCCCACGCCGGAGGAGTTGCTGCTGGTGACAAACGGGAAGGTGCCGTGATCGATGTCCAGAAGCGCGCCTTGGGCGCCTTCGAACAGGATTCGTTTTCCTTTTTCGACGGCATCCAGAAGATACGCGTTGGTGTCGGCGACGTGGGGTTTCAGCCGAGTCGCGTAACCGCAGTACTCGGAATAGATGGTTGCCGGATCGAATGGCCCCACGCCCGTTTCGCTGGCGAAGCCGGCCAGCTCTTTGTTTTTGGCTTCGACGATGTGGTCGATGCGCTGTCGGAAGGAATCGCGGTACAGGTCGCCCAGCCGCACGGCGTAACTGCGGCGCACCTTGTCGCTGTAGCAGGGGCCGATGCCGCGCATCGTGGTGCCGATGTTTTCGCCGCTGGAGCAGCTTTTATCCAGCACCCGATCTTCGGCGATGTGCCAGGGAAAAATCACATGGGCGCGATCGCTGAGCATCAGGTTGGCGCCGACCTTCACGCCGCGCGCGACCAGGCCGTCGATTTCTTCCAGGATGCTCTTGGGATTGAGCACGACGCCGCCGGTGACGACGCACTGCACGCCGGGGGCCAAAATGCCGCTGGGGATGAGCGAGAGCTTGTACTTCTCGCCGGCGACCACGACGGTGTGCCCGGCATTGCTGCCCCCCTGGTAGCGGACGACGACGTCGTGCTGGCGGGTCAGCAGGTCGACGAGCTTGCCCTTGGCTTCATCACCCCATTGCAGACCGATCACGCAGGTAGCAGGCACGGTGAACCTCGATGTTGCGGAAAATAGGCGCGCGTTGCAATTGAGATTCTAAAGCTGCGATTCGGCGACGGTCAACCTGTCTTGAGTCGCGCTCGACAATCCTCGGTGGAACGATTGCCGTCTGGCACACGACCTATACTTCCAACGACTACTTTTCGGATCGTGTTCTTGTTTTTTCGAGGGCAACCATGACCCATCGCCGGGCAAGCTTCGTTGGCATATTTAGCGCCTTGGTCGCGCTTTCGATGTATTCATTCGCTTTTGGGCACGGTGGCGGAGGCCACGGCGGCGGACATGGCGGAGGCCATGAGCACGAACACGAGCATGCGCATCATCACGAGCATGAGCACGAACATGAGCATGAACACGCTCATCATCACGAGCACGAACACAATCACGACCACCATCACGATTGGGCCGGCGATTGGGGCGGCTGGGGCTGGGGTGGCTGGGGCGGGTGGGGCAGCGATTGGGGCGGCAACACCATCGTCGAGCCCACGGCAGAAACCACTGAAATAGTTTCTCAGCCCAACAATTCCAACGGCAACGGACCGCCTGTTCAGTTCAACGTTTATCCCAACGGCGCCGCGCCCGCCGGCGCATCGCCAGAGGCTCGGAGCGGCAACCTCAATTCAAATTCCAATTCGGCGCCCGGCAATCCGCCTGCGCCGAATTCGCGTTAGTACGAAATTCGTTCTTCAACATCGAGGATAAAAATGACTCAACGCTCTTCACAATTCATACTGCTTGCGGTGACCGCTCTGTCGCTTTCGGCATACTCGCTTGCTTTCGGCAGAGGCGGTGGGGGAGGGCACGTTGGCGGAGGCGCGCACGAGCATGCGCGACCGGAACAACGGGCGCCTGAAACGGCGACGCAAGCCAATCACGAAAACCCGGTCGAGGCCAATCGCGCTGAAAACACCAACAACAACCGCGAGCAGGAAGTGCTACGCCACGACATTGTGAATCCGTACGTGAATCGCGCCGAAGCGAATCGGTACGACGCGGCCTATTGGAATCGAGAGGGCTATTGGGGCTGGGGCGGCTTCGGCGGAGACGGTTGGACCACAAACAGCCCGCCGCCGAATGCGCAGCCGTCGACGCCGTAAAACGCGCCTCGCAAGCGACGCGGCCAAAAAAGACCGCGCTACCGAAAGCGTCTGATCAGCCGCGGGGGAATTGGCGGCAGTATTCGTACACGGCCATCGCCACCGCGGTGTGCACGTTGTACGCAAACGGCAGGCCGTAAACTGGGATTTCGACGACCCGGTCGATCACCGCCAGCTCTTCCTCCGTCAGGCCTAAGCGCTCGTTGCCGACCACGAGTGCCGTGCGGCGCTCGAAATGGAAATCGGGGAGCGGTTGCGAATTGGTGGTTTGCTCCAGGCCGACGAGCTGGTAGCCCTCGCTCTTGAGATGTTTCAGCACCGGCGGCAGCGTGCGGTGGATTTCCAGCGGCACGGTGTCGGCGCCGTCGCGCGCGATTTTATCGATCAGTTTGGCGTGGCCACAGCCGATCACGCGCTCGACTCCCGCGCAGCCGGCCAGGCGGATAATGTGCGACAGATTGACATTGCTCCGCAAAGGGGCGCACGCAATCACCAGTTTGCGCGGGCGATCCAGCGGCGAGGGGGGTTTGTGGCGCTGATGTTCGAAAGGCATGGAAGGTAGAAGAGGAGAAGAGCAGAAGATGAGAAGAGGAGATCGGTGTTGATTGCGGCTATTTTAGCACGGTAGACTCATTGTGTCGCAAAGCAGTATTTCACCGCAAAGATGCAAAGACGCGGAGAAGAAAATGCAGAAGGCAGAAAGCAGAAGGCAGAATTGTTATCCGCGGCTAGTCGCCGCGACTCTTCTAATGGCGATTCTCGCTGTGGATGCGCGGGGTGGATTCGAACGCGCCGGCGGTGAAGGTGCAAGTGCTGGATTATGATGGACTCCAGAAATTGATTGCGGCGCAGACGGGGAAGGTGGTGGTGATGGATTGCTGGGCGACTTCGTGTGCGCCGTGCATCAAGGAGTTTCCCAATCTGGTGGCGCTGCACAAAAAATATGGTCCGGGCAAGGTCGCGTGCATTTCGCTGAGCTTCGATTTCGACGGGAGCGACAAGCTGGAAGAGGTGCTGCCGCCGGTGCAGAAGTTTTTAGAGCGCCAGGGGGCGACGTTCGACAACGTGCTCAGCAGCACGCCCTCGGATGAGCTGTGCAAAAAGCTGGAGATTCCATCCATCCCGGCGGTGTTTGTGTACGACCGGCAAGGGAACCTCGCGAAGAAGTTTGAAGGGGCCAAGGCGTACGATGGAGTGCCGGAACTGGTGGAGAAGTTGGTAGGCGGTGGACGGTAGGCGCGCTCCGCTTCGCAGACTTCGCTTCGCGGCTAAACATGAGTTGACCCGCAACCGCGGCGGCGGCGTAGGAAACATATGACTTCACGCGGCCGCAATGTGTTCTCGCTGCTGCTGGTCCTGCTGTTGGCGGCGGCCACGGTGTGGGCCATCTCGATCAAGCCTCTGCCCCCGGCCGATTTCACGTTCGTCAACAACACGGAAATCAAGTCGGTCGATCCCGCGCTGGTGATCGGCCAGCCGGAGATGCGCGTGATCATGGGCATCTTCGAAGGGCTGGTAAATTGGGATCCAAAAACGCTGGAACCGATTCCCGGAGTCGCCAAGAGCTGGGAGATCTCGCCCGATCTGCTGACGTATACGTTTCATTTTCGCGACGACGCCAAGTGGACCGACGGCACGCGGGTGACGCCGGAGGATTTTCTGTGGCAATGGCGGCGGACGCTCGACCCGCGCACTGCCAGCGAATATGCCTACCAACTTTGGTACATCGCGGGGGCGGAGCGCTACACGAATCAGGAAATCCATCCCGGCGACCATGTGGAGATCGAATTGCACGAACGGGAAGCCGACGCGTTGCCGTTTGCGCGGGGGAAAGTGCTGCGGGGCAAGCTGCTGGAGGTGGTCGAAGCGGCGAAGAGCAAGCCGATTTACAAAGTGGAAATCGATGGCAAGCCGCGGTGGTTTCAGCAGGTGCTGACGCGGGATTTGGCAACCTGGTCGCCGCCGCAGGCGCCGGAAGTGCAAGCTAAAAGGATCGATCCCTGCGCGATCGTGCTGTTGGATTTCGCCGAGGTGGGGGCGAAAGCGCACGACGATCACACGCTCGAGGTGAAGTTGAAATCGCCCACGCCCTACTTTTTGCAACTGACGGGCTACTATCCGCTGTTCGCGACGAATCGCCGCTGCGTGGAAACCTACGGCTATCCGGCATGGACGCGGCCGGAGAATATCGTCTCCAATGGCGCCTTCCGCCTGCAAAGTCGCCAGGTGCGGCAGCGCACGCGGTTGGTGAAGAGCGAGAATTATTGGAACGCGGCCAACGTGCGGCTGAATACGATCGACGTGCTGCCGGTCGAATCGCAGACCACGGCGCTGAATTTGTATCTCACCGGCCAGGTCGATTGGATACCCAAGGCGCCGAATACGATCGTGCCGGAACTGTTGGCGCAGAAACGGGACGATCTGTTCCCCAGGCCGCAGATGACGATCTATTTCTACCGTTTGAACTGCACCAAACCTCCGCTGGATAAGAAGCTGGTGCGGAGGGCGCTGGCGCTGGCGGTGAACAAGCGGCAAATCGTGGAAGGCGTGACGCGCGGCGGAGAGGTTCCTGCCTCGAGTTTTGTGCCGTCGGGACTGACCGGGTACGAGCCGGCCACAAGCGAGCCGTACAATCCCCAACTTGCGCGAAAATTGCTGGCCGAGGCGGGCTATCCCGGCGGGCGCGGTTTTCCAAAGCTGGAGATTTCATACAACACCGATGAAGGGCATCAGTCGATCGCCGAGTTGATTCAGGCGCAGTGGAAGGAGAACCTGGGCATCGACGTCGGCTTGCAGAACATGGAATGGAACGCCTATCTGGCGGCGCAGCGGAATCTGCAATATCAGGTGAGCCGCGCCGGTTGGGTCGGCGACTATCTCGACCCCAACACTTTCTTGGACATGTGGATGACCGACAACCCAAACAATCAAACCGGCTGGTCGAACAAGAAGTACGACGCGCTGATCGTCGCGGCGGGCAAGGAACCGGACGCGGCGAAGCGGATGAAAATTTTGCAGCAGGCGGAAGCGATTTTGTTGGATGAGTTGCCCGTGATTCCCTTCTACTATTACGTTTCGACCAACATGGTGCGGCCGTACGTGAAAGGGTTCTATCCCAACCTGCTCGACGTGCATCCGCTGGACGCGATTTGGATCGACCAGGCGGAAAAGGAAAAGTTTCTGAAGGCAGGAGGCCGCGGTTGATCTGGTTTTTGTTGAAACGGCTGCTGTGGATGCTCGCCACGTTGTGGGCGGTGTTCACGGTGTCGTTTTTTTTGATGCACGCCGTACCCGGCGGCCCCTTTAGCAGCGAACGCAAGCCGCCCGCCGGGGTGGAGGAGATGTTCGCCCAGCGCTACAACCTCGATCTGCCCGTGTATCAGCAGTATTTGATCGAGCTGGGCAAATATTTGCGGCTCGATTTCGGCATGAGCTATAAGATGGCCGACTTTTCGGTCAAAGAGGTGATCGCGGCGGGGCTGCCGATATCCGCCACGCTCGGAATTTTGGCGCTGGTGTTTGCCTTGACGTTGGGGCTGACGGCGGGAACCGTTTCGGCCGTGCGGCGCGGCGGCAAGCTCGACTTCGCGCTCATGTCGCTGGCGACCGTCGGCATCGCGGTGCCGAATTTCGTGGTGGCGGGGCTCTTGATCATGCTGCTGGTTTTCATCTGGCCGGTGTTTCCGGCGGGCGGATGGGGCGGCGTCGGACACGTGGTGTTGCCCGCGGTCTGCTTGGGGGCGGCCTATGCGGCGGAGATCGCGCGGCTGGTGCGCACCGGATTATTGGACGTGCTGCATCAGGACTACATCCGCACGGCGTACGCCAAGGGGCTGAGCACGCCGGCCGTGGTGCTCAAGCACGGGTTGAAAATGGCCATGCTGCCCGTGGTTTCGTTCTTGGGACCGGCGGTGGCGGGCATTCTCACCGGCTCGGTGGTGATCGAGTATGTCTTCGCCATTCCCGGGCTGGGGTATCACTTCGTGCAATCGGCCACGCAGCGCGATTACACGCTGGCGATGGGCCTGGTGATGCTCTACACCGCGCTGCTTTATGCGATGAACACATTGGTGGATGTGATTTACACGCTGTTGGATCCGCGCGTGAAATTGAATTGAGGCTTTCGTGCCGCCGACCGCCGAATTATCGCCGACGATCGAACCGTTGCAGCGGGACGCCGTGCTGCGGGAAGCACAGGCCCTGCGAGGGGAATCGCTGGCGCGTGATGCCTGGCGGCGGTTGCGGCGAAATCGGCTGGCGATGGCGTGCCTGGTGTTTCTGATCGTGATTTCGGCGCTGGCGCTGCTGACGCCGCTGTTGCCGCTGCAATCGCCCTACATGGTCGATACGCCGCGATCCTTCGAGCCCCCCACCGCGCGCCCCCTGTTTGTCGAGACGATCAAGCTCGATCAACCGGCTGCGGATGCGTCCGCGCCCGCGTCGCAGGCCGACTGGATCAACAAACAATTTGGCAGTCTTAACCCGGTGAATCGCTGGCTCGTGCAAATGCGCGTGAAGTTGTTCGGCGCGTGGTCGCTCAACAGCCTTTGCGGGCGCGATGAATTGGGGCGCGACCTGTTGGCCCGCGTGTTTTGGGCGCGCGAGTTTCCCTGATGGTGGGCCTGGTCGCCACGCTGGTTTCGCTGGTGATCGGCGTTTCGTACGGCGCGGTGGCGGGATATTTCGGCGGATGGGTCGACAACCTGATGATGCGCATCGTCGACGTCCTGTATTCCATTCCATTTATCTTTGTCGTGATTTTCCTGGTCACGATTTTGGGCGAGCCGGCGATCAAGGCGCGGCTGGAGCGAGTTGGCATCGATCGCATCACGATTTTTTATATCGTGGTCGGCGCGATTTATTGGTTGACCATGGCGCGAGTGGTGCGAGGACAGGTGATCTCGCTGAAAAACGAACTGTTCGTCGAGGCGGCGCGCACGATCGGGGCGGGCCGATTGCGGATAATTTTTCGCCATCTGGTGCCCAATTTGATGAGCGTGGTGATTGTGTACCTCACGCTCACGATTCCGCAGGTGATGTTGTTCGAGGCGTTTCTTTCTTTTTTGGGCCTGGGCGTGCAAGCGCCGGCGGTATCTTGGGGATTGCTGGCGAACCAGGGTTTCCGCGTGATCACGCCGGTGAAAATCTATTGGTGGCTGTTCGTATTTCCCAGCGTTGCGCTGGGGTTGACGCTCTTTGCGCTCAACTTTTTGGGCGATGGGCTGCGCGACGTGCTGGATCCGCGATTGAAGAACAGGTGATGGGCTCCCCCCCGCGTTCGGCTGGAGTCTCCGCCGCGCGGCGCTGTCAATTTGGCAGCAATCGTGGGCAAATTCGAATTGCCGTGCTGGCAAAGTCGAATGATGTTTGCCCATTCCACCAAGAACTGTACACTACGCGGCCGAAATCGAAGGCTCCGCCGCCGACGCCGGCAAGTTCGTCTGCCCCGTGCGCGAAAAAAGTAATGGAGGACTTCTCTGTGAACTCGACACGACGATTCTTCATTGCTGCGTTAATTGTCACCGGCGTGCTGACATGCTCGTTCGCTTTTGCAGGGGGCGGAGTGCGCGTGGGAATCGGCATCGGTGTGCCGCTGGGCTATTACCATCCGTATCCGTACTACGCTTATCCGTACCCATACCCGTACTATTATCCGTATCCGTATTACGCGGCGCCGGTGCCGGTTGTCGTTGCGCCCGCGTACGTGCAACAGCCGGTGTATGGCGGGCCTCCGCCGGGCGGATACACGCAGCCGGCGCCTGCAGTGCAGAACAATTACTCCAGTCCGCAGCCCACGTATCAGGCGGCTCCGGCTTCATCCGGCCAGCAGCCGAGTTTTCTGCCGCCAAGCTCTTCCAGCGTTCCGCCGCCGCCAAAGCCCATCGCGGGCTCATGATCTTGTGGCGGTCGGGTTTTCATCAGGTTTTGCCGATGCTTGACGGACGACGCCGTGCGCCAGCCAGGCGATAAACCAATACAGCGCCGACAACGGGAGCAGCAGCCCTACGAGCGACGCCGTGAAGTAGTCGCGCATCAAGATCAACAGCGGCGGTTCGTTGCTCTTTGGAATGGTGCGCTGAACCGGGCCGGTCGTGCCGCTTTCATTCGCCGCTTCGGCCCGCCAGCGATTCCATTCGGCTTCGGCGGCAGGGGTGCTCATATCCGAAAGCACACGGGCGCGGTAGGCAAACATTCCGCCGACGATCGCCGTGAAGAGCACCAGATACGCTGCCAGCCAGAATTTGAACATGGCTATTGCCTGACCCAGGTGCCGTTGTCGACCAGTCGTATCATAGCCGGGATGAGTTGCTGTATTGCTCGGGCACGATGGCTCAGGGCTTCTTTCACGCTTTGGCCGAGTTCGCCGAAGGTGCGGTGGTATTCGACGATCTCGAACAGCGGATCATAGCCGAAGCCGCCCGTGCCGGCAGGTTCCAAGCGAATGCGGCCATGGCAGTAGCCATCCGCCTCGGCGCGGATGTTTCCTTGCGGATCGGAGAGCGTCGCGTGGCAAACGTAGTATGCGGTGCGCTTTTCCAGCGGCGTTTTCGCCAGTTTTTGCAGCAGCATGCGATTATTCGATTCGTCGGTCGCGCCCGAGCCGGAAAATCGGGCGGAGAAGACGCCCGTGCGCCGCCCAGGGCATCGACCGCCAGGCCGCTGTCTTCGCCCAGAACCCAACGTCGCAGGTGTTTCGCCTGTTGGCAGGCTTTCAGCGCGGCGTTGGCGGCGAACGTGTCGCCGGTTTCGGTCACTTCGATCGCATCGGGCAGATCGGCCAGCGTCACGAGTTCGAAGCCTGCCGGAGCGAGCAGATCGCGCAGTTCCAGCCCCTTCTTGCGATTGTGAGTTCCCAGAACAAGCTGCATGAGGAGAAAGGCAGAAAGCAGAAGGCAGAATGCAGAATTGAAAAATCAGTTTTGCATTATACACTTCGCATTTTGCAATGCTCAGTGCTCGCTCAGCATGCTGCGCTGGTAGTCGGTGCCGATAGAGCGGCGGGGCACTTCGATGGGCGTGGGCTGAATATCCAGCGGAACGCCATCGACCGACTTCGGCTTAGGAGCGCCGCCGGTCAAGCCGGCCGGCTCGGCGCCAAAGGTTTTCATGATTTTCTGGACGGTCGGATGGATGCTGAACTTTCCATCGATATTTTGCGAGCCGACCGATTCGAAGCTGCCCACGCAGACGATGCTCGATTCGCGATCGTGGAACTCGTAGGCTTCGTATCCTTTTTCGCGCAGCGCGGACGTCAGCTTGTGCGCCTTTTCGGCAGCTTCGGCCAGGCGGCTGGCCATCCGCTTGCCGTGTTCCACTTCCTCGATCTTCTTCTGATCCAGTAGCACGGCGCCAGTGAACGTGGCCACCTTCACGGTGTATTGGCCTTTGCAATCCAGCAGGCTGTTGGGCACATCCTTATTCATTTCCAGCACGAGCTTGTCGACGCCTTTGGAGGCGAAGAACTCCGGCGGCAACAGCGGATTGGTGGCGATGAAAGCGTGCGCCATCGGGCCTTTGATTTTCTTGTCGCTGTCGGCCGAGAGGAACGGCTGCTGCAACTGGCGGAACGCACTTAAGGGCTGATTGGCGTCTTTGTCGAGGTCCTTCAGCGCCTCCGGCTGCATCTGCTTGAGCTTGGCCAAAGTTTTTTGAGCGCCCGGGTCGTCGACCGTGTTGTAGTCGCCCACCAGCACGGCGACTTCTTTGAGCATCTCGGCTTGCTGATAGCGCATCACCTTGGGTTTGCCGTGCGGATCCAATCCGCGCCCTTGCACGCGCTGCGTGAAATCGAAGGTCTTGCTGTGCGTGTAAGCGGGAAGTCTGTATTTGCTTCGCAGTTCGTACACCAAGGCCTTGGCTTCTTCATCGGCGTGATCGCCCTGGAACGTGTGGGCGATGATCATCCAGGGGCCATTGTTTTGCGTGACGGGATAATGGGCGTTTGGATCGGCATCGACCTTCTTTGCCTGCGCGAACACTTCCCACGGCGGGGCGGCCAGCGCGCACTTCGCCAGGCAAGCGCTGAGGATGGCGAGCAAAATGGTACGCAGCAGCAAACGATTCATGGCACTTCCTTGCGACCAGAACCGAAAACGTCCCGAGAACCCGGGATCACGCAACCTGCGGAAAATGGGGCGAAAGTGTACCCAAACCGCAGCTAGCGTTCTAGAGCGGTTTGGCCGCACAAATCCGGCCGTTTGACGCTTGCCCCGCCGTCACCGCGGCGAATTGCTTGCGCATGGCGACCGTGCCGGGCAGCTCGACAGGGGCGTAGCGGCAAGCGGTCCCGACCATCATGCCGGGCCGGTCGGGAATCGGCGATTCGATGAGCACGCGCAGTCGCATTCCGGCGAGCGACGCGTAGTATGCATCTCGCAGTTCGGTTTCCAGCGATTCGAGCTGTTCGATGCGCGCGGACTTTACCTCGGGTTGCACTTGGTTGGGCATTTCCGCAGCCGGAGTGCCGCGGCGCGGGCTGAAGGGGAAGATGTGCATTTTGGAAAAGCCGATCTCGCGCACCACATGGCATGTGGCGGCGAAATCATCGTCGGTTTCGCCGGGAAAGCCGACGATTACGTCGGTCGTGAGCGCCGGACGGTCGAGCGTTTCTTGCACCAGCCGGCAACGGTCGATGATGCGCTTAGAGCACCAACGGCGGCGCATGCGGCGCAAAATCGAATCGGAACCGCTTTGCAGCGATACATGCAAGTGCGGGCAAACCCTCTGGGGAAACGCGGCCATCACGGCGATCAATTCGCGGGTAACTTCGGTGGCCTCGATGCTCGAGAGGCGAATGCGGAAATCGCCGGGCAGTTCAGCGATTTGCTGAACGAGATTCGCCAGCCGCATCCAATCGTGCTTCGGCCGGCCGCGGTTCCATTCCACGCCGTAGTGGCCCAGGTGTATGCCGGTGAGGATCAGCTCGCGGTAGCCGGAGGCGACTAAGCGATCGACTTCGTCGAGAATGTGCTGCACCGGTCGGCTGGCAAACCAGGGGCGCACTTTTGGAATGATGCAAAAGGTGCAGTTGAGCAGGCAGCCGTCTTGGATTTTCACATAGGCCCGCTGGCGGTTGGCGAAGGTGCTGATGCCGGTCGGCAAATCGACGACGCCGAAACGGCCCAACAGGTCGGGCAGTTCGCGCTTGTCGGCAATTACTTCGGCCACGCCGGGCAGGGCGGCAATTTCTTCCGGCGTGCGCGTGGCGTAGCAGCCCATCACCACGATGCGCGCCTGGGTTGCGCGCCGCCAGTTGACGGATCGTCTGCCGGCTTTTGGAATCCCCCTCGTGCGTGACCGTGCAGGTGTTGACCACGCACAGATCGGCCGGCTCGTGCGCGGCGGCATCTTGATAGCCGATACCTTCCAGCGCTTGGCGGACAAACTCCGTTTCATACTGGTTCACTTTGCAACCCAGCGTGACGGTGCGGAGACGAGGATGCATGGATTCCTCAGGTGATGGGCTCAATTGTGGCGGACATGGAGCCCTTGCAGCCGGCGATCAGGTCGTCCTTGCCGTAGGCGTGGATTTGGTCGCGCTTCAGCTCGGCGTGCTCGCGGGTCGTGGTCAGCACGATGGCCTTGCCCTGGGAGTCGACCTCTTTGGCGATCTGCATTCCTTTTTCGATCGGATGGCCGAAAAGTTTTTGCATCATGCGGATCACGTAGGCGTATGTGTGGTCGTCGTCGTTCCAGAGGATCACGTTGTAGCGCGGCTGCCGCTTGGGCTTTTTTTTCTTGGCGGCTTGCTTGCCGACCACGGGCTCGGCGACGGCCGGCGGTTCGGCAACAGCGGATGACGTGAGATCGTCGGACATTTCCTGACTTCCAGGCCCGGGCGGAATAGGCGACCAACGGTTCGCCGGGTATTATGGCGGCTGACCACGAGAAAGAGCAACTCTTATGCCTGCAATCGACGACTACTTGACCGGCAATTCGCAGCGTTTTGAAGACGAACTGTGCGACCTGCTGCGCATCCCCAGCGTCAGCGCCGACAGCAAGCACAAAGCCGACGTTCGCCGCGCGGGCGGGTGGGTGCTTAAGCAGTTTGAATCGTTGGGGCTGAAAGCCGAACTGATCGAAACGGCCGGGCATCCGCTGGTGTACGCCGAGTCGCCCGCCGTGGCCGGCGCGCCGACAGTGCTGGTCTATGGCCATTACGACGTGCAGCCCCCCGATCCGCTCGGCGAATGGAAATCGCCCCCCTTTGAACCCACGCGCCGCGATGGAAACATCTATGCCCGCGGGGCGACCGACGATAAAGGGCAGATGCTCACGCACGTAAAGAGCACCGAGGCGTGGCTGAAGACCGCCGGCAAGCTGCCCGTGCAATTGAAGTTTTTGATCGAGGGGGAAGAAGAAGTCGGCAGCGAGAATTTGTACGACTTCATTTCGGCCCAGCGCAAAAAACTTCAATGCGACATCGCCGTGATCAGCGACTGCAGCCAGTTCGGCCCGGGCCAGCCGGCGATCACGTATGGTTTGCGCGGCCTGGCGTATTTTGAATTGAAGCTGACGGGGCCGAAGCAGGATTTGCATTCGGGCACGTTCGGCGGAGCAGTCGTGAATCCGGCGATTGCTTTGTCGAAGATCATGGCTGCGCTCGTCGATGAGCGCGGGCGGGTTCAAGTGCCCGGGTTTTACGACGACGTGCTGCCCCTGACGGATCAAGAACGCAAGCAATTTGCCGCGCTGCCGTTTGACGAAGCGGAGTTCAAAAAGCAGATCGGCGTGGACGCGGTCGCCGGCGAAGAAGGCTACACCACGCTGGAGCGTCGCTCGGCACGTCCGACGTTCGACATCAACGGCCTGACGAGCGGCTACCAGGGGGAAGGCGCCAAGACCATTTTGCCTTCCAAAGCGAGCGCCAAGTTCAGCTTCCGGCTGGTGCCCAAGCAGGATCCCAAGAAGATTGCCAAATCGCTGGAAAAGAAACTGCGCGAACTGTGCCCGGCGGGTGTCAAAATGGAACTTTTCGATTACAGCGGGGCGCCGGGAGTGACCGTGCCGCTGGATAGTCCGTACGTGGCCGCCGCGGCAAAGGCGATTGAACACGGGTTCGGCCGAGCACCGGTGTACATGCGCGAAGGGGGATCGATTCCGGTCGTCTCCGCCTTCCGCGAACAACTTGGAGTCGATACGCTCTTGCTGGGATGGGGGCTGGACGACGACAACACGCACAGCCCCAACGAAAAATTCTGCCTGGCCGATTTCCATCGGGGAATCAAAGCCAGCGCGCGGCTGTGGCAGGAATTGGCCGGCATCAAACCGAAATAATTCTCACGCAAAGGCGCCGATGGCGCGAAGACAGGGACCGTCATGCTCGATCGCAAATTCGTGGTGGAAAATGCGGAGTTGGTGAAGAAAAACTGTGCCAATCGTGGGGCCAAGGCCGACGTCGATCGCCTGGTGGCCCTGGAGGCGGAGCGAAAAACGCTGCAGGCGAAGATCGACGAGCTGAATCATCAGGCTAATACCGTCAGCAAATCGATCGGCCAGGCCAAAGACGCCGCCCAGCGCGATGCCCGCAAGGAGGAAGGACGCCGCCTGCGAGAATTGGTGGTGGCGGCCAGCGATCAATTGAAAATTGTGGCCGAGGAAGCCGACAGCTTGTTGCGGATGATCCCGAATCTGACGCATCCCGAGGCGCCGATCGGTGGCGAGGCGGCCGCCAAGGAAATCCGCCGCGGGAAGGCGGCGATCCCGAAATTCAATTTCAAACCGCTGGATCACGTGGCGCTGGCAGAAAAACTGCGGATGGTGGATTTTGAAGGAGGGGCAAAAGTCGCCGGACACGGATTTTACTTTCTAAAAAACGACGCGGTGCTCTTGGAACTGGCGCTGCAGCAGTACGCCATCGACAAATTGATCCGCGAAGGATTCACGCCCACGATTACGCCCGACGTGGCCCGCAACGAAATCCTGGCGGGGATCGGTTTCATTCCGCGCGGACCGGAGACGCAGATTTACAGCGTCGAAGGGACCGATCTGAGTTTAGTTGCCACGGCAGAAATCACGCTCGGCGGGCTCTTGAGCGATTCGATTCTCGAGGCCGAGCAATTGCCAATCAAAATGTGCGGCGTCAGCCATTGTTATCGCACCGAGGCCGGCGCCCATGGACGAGCGGCGCGCGGGCTGTACCGCGTGCACCAATTCACGAAGGTTGAAATGTTCGCCTTCACGCTGCCGGAAAAGAGCGATGAGACGCTGGATTATTTCTGCCACTTGGAATGCGAGATTTTCGACGGGCTGGGAATTCCGTATCGAGTGATCGACACCGCCAGCGGCGATTTGGGCGGGCCGGCCTATCGCAAATTCGATCTGGAAGCGTGGATGCCGGGGCGCGGCGAAAGCGGCGAGTACGGCGAAGTGACCAGCACCAGCAATTGCACGGATTATCAAGCGCGGCGGTTGGGAATTCGCTACAAGCACAAAGGGGAGAAGGGGACGCACTTCGTCCACACGCTGAATGGCACGGCCGTGGCGATCAGCCGCGCACTGATCGCCATCTTGGAGAATCACCAGCAAGCCGACGGCAGCGTGATTGTGCCCGAGGTGCTGCGCAAATGGATGGGGAAGGATTGCATCACGCCGCCGAGCTAAATGGCGGCAAGCACTGAGGCCGATTCGTTGCACAATCGCTGGGCTTCGGCGGCGGTGGGAGCCTCGGCGATGGCGCGGACGATCGGCTCGGTGTTGCTCGGGCGAACGAGGAGCCACTTGTCGGGCCAGTCTAATCGCAATCCGTCGAGATTGTTGACGGTTGCGTCGCTGAAGTGCTGTTCGAGGGCGGTGATGGCGGCGGGCAGTTTCTCTGAGGGCAGGGTGATTTTTGTTTTGCAGATTTCGTAGCGAGGCAACTCGTCGGCCAGGGCGCTCACGGGCAGATTTCGGGCGGCCATGGCATCGAGAATCAGGGCCATGGCGCTGAAACTATCTCGCACGAGCACCACGCGCGGATCGATTACGCCGCCGTTGCCTTCGCCGCCGAGGATGGCGTCGTGCTTGAGCATGGTATCGACGACGTTGGCTTCGCCTACGGCAGAGCGATAGAAGGTCACACCGTGTTTCTTGGCGAGATCTTCGGTCATGCGGCTGGTGGAGCAGTTGGTCACGACGGGGCCGCGGAAATGCCGTAGCAGATGATCGGCGCAAATCGCCAGCGTGTATTCCTCGCCGAGGTAGCGACCCTTTTCGTCGATAACCGCCAGGCGGTCGGCATCGGGGTCCTGACAAAAGCCGATATCGCATTTGTTTTCGACAACTCTGGCAAGCACGCTCGATAGATTCTCCGCCGTCGGCTCTGGCGGATGAGCGAACTTACCGTTCGGATCGCCTCCCAAAAGCGTCACGCGGCAGCCAAGCTGTTCCAACAGTTGTCGGCCGGCGAGGCTGCCCGATCCGTGATTCGAGTCCAACAGCACGCGGTAATTTCGCTGGCGGATCGCCGCAACATTTATCGTGGCGATCACCAATTCGATGTGCCGGGCGGTCGTGTCGGTCAACTGCTGGCTTTTTCCGGAGACACTGGCTACGGCGGGCACTTTGGCGGCGCGATACTGCTCTAATACTTTTTGCCCGGCCGCGGCGGGAATCACGCGCCCCTCGGCCGAGAACAATTTCAGCCCGTTGTATTGGGGCGGATTGTGGCTGGCGGAGATCTGAATTCCGCCGGCGGCCTTGAGGTGCTTGACCAAGACGCCGGTCGTCGGCGTGGCAGCGATGCCCGCCAGAAACACCTCGCGGCCGAGCGTTGTCAGGCCTTCCGACAGCGCGTTCAAAAACATCGGCCCGCTGATGCGTCCGTCGTAGGTGAGCGCAATCGGCCCGGGCGGAAGCGTGGCGGCGAACGCGGCGGCGTAGCGCACGGCGATCTCGGGCGTCAGGCTTTCGCCGACGATGCCGCGCAGGCCGGACACGCTGATGATCGGTTCGCTCATGAAGTTGGGCCGCCCCTTTTTTCTGCGGGGTCGCTCAGTCACAATGGCTCAATCCGAACTCATTATCTTTCAATTGTAAATTATGTCCAACGCAACATCTTTCGATTTGGCGGCGACGCTTTCGCAGCTCGATCAAGCGGCCGCCGCCAAAAAGCTCACGCCCGAATCGGCCGCGATGATTCGCCGCTGGCTCACCGAGCCGCGCTACGCAGCGTATGCATCGGAAGTCGCGGCGCAAATTGCCGACGGTAAGTACAAAGAGTTGGACGACGTTTTCTGGACCGTCATTCCTTTCGGCACGGGCGGCCGGCGGGGGAAAATGTATCCAGTCGGTTCCAACGCCATCAACGATTGCACGATCGGCGAGAGCGCGCAGGGCGTGGCCGATTACGTGACAACGCAGTTTCCGGGAAAGCAACACTCCTGCGCGATTGCCTACGACACGCGGCACAACTCGCGCCACTTCGCCGAGTTGTGCGCGGAAATCATGGCCGCCGCCAGCTTCAAAGTCTATTTCCTCGACGGCTACCGCAGCACGCCGGAACTTTCCTTCGCCGTGCGGCATACCGAGAGCTCCTGCGGCATCATGGTCACGGCCAGCCACAATCCGCCCAGCGACAATGCCGTGAAAGTGTATTGGGCCGGGGGCGTGCAGGTGCTGCCGCCGCACGACAAAGGCATCATCGAGCGCGTGATGAAAGTGGAAACGGTTCGCCGGAAGCCGTTTGCCGAGGCGCTTTCCACCGGGCAGATTGTGTATTGTCAGAAAGAAGTGGATCAAGCCTACGTGGCCGCAGTGAAATCGCAGGCGCTGCCGGGACCGCGAAATTTGAAAATCATCTACTCGCCGTTGCATGGCGTGGGGGCCTCGGCGGTTTTGCCGGCGCTTGCGGCCGATGGATTCACCGACGTGGAATTGTTCGGGCCGCACTCGCAGCCCGACGGTGATTTTCCCAACGTGCCCGGCCACGTGGCCAATCCGGAAAACCCGGCGGTGTTCGACATCATCGTCGAGCGCGCGAAGCAAACCGGCGCCGATGTGGTGATGGCCACCGATCCCGATTGCGACCGGCTGGGCGCGGCCGCTCCGCTGAACAGTCAATCCGGCGCACCGTGGAAATCGTTCAACGGCAATCAAATTGCGGCGCTATTGGCCGAATACGTGCTGGCCGCCCGAAAAAAGGCCGGCACGCTTACGCCGCGGCATTACGTCGTGAAGACGCTGGTGACGACCGAAATGGTGCGGCGGATCGCAGATCAATATGGGGTGGAAACGCACGGCAATCTGCAGGTGGGATTCAAATGGATCGGCAAAGATATCGACGATTCCGGGCCGGAAAAATTCCTCTACGGCTGCGAAGAATCGCACGGCTACTTGGTCGGCACGCACGTGCGCGATAAAGATGCCGCGGTCGCTGCGATGTTGTTGGCCGAACTGGCGGCCGCTTGCAAAGCCAAGGGTCAATCGCTGCATGAACAACTCGACGCTCTGTTTTGGCAATACGGCTACCACCTGGAAAGCCAGTTTTCGCTGGTGATGCCCGGCGCGGCCGGCATGCACGACATGCAGAAGTTGATGGCCCGATTCCGCAGTGACCCGCCTGTGCAGCTTGCGGGGCACAAGGTGGTGCGGGTGCGCGATTATCTGTCGCTAATGCAAATGGCGCCCGGTAACAAACCGGAAAAATTCGATGGTCCCAAGGGAGACATGGTGATGCTCGATCTCGCAGCCACCGGCAATTATGTCGCCGTGCGCCCCTCCGGCACCGAGCCCAAGGTGAAGTTCTACATGTTCACGTACGAGCCGGCCGAACAGATCGCCAATCTCGACGACACCAAGGCCCAGTGCGCCGGTCGGCTGAAGCGGATGGCTGAAGATCTCTCGCAATTCGCCGCGGGCAAATAGGCGCAAATCGCCAAAAACCCCCGCATATAAACTAAATTTTAGTGTCCTTCTGGGTGATCTATGCTTGTTATATGGGCACCCCTGTTTTCATATTTCTGGGCATTACCGGATTGGCGCTGGCCGGGTTGTTGACGATCGCCTCGAAGCTCGATCTGCGCGGCGTCGACGCGCTTCGCAAGGCTGCCTGCATTGTGGCGTCGCTGGTTGGCGTCGGATTGCTAATCGCAGGGGTCATCGTTTACTCGTTCGGCGCGGACCGTTCGCTGAGTGCATTGCAAAACAGCTTGTTCGACGTTGAAGGCACGCTGCGCCACTGGTTCCACAGCCTTTCGCTGCGATAACCACCCAGGGGTGGCACTGACAAGCGCCGCGCTTGTCAGTGGAACGCTCGCAAGCAACCCGGAACAGGATGTGATCTCCCGGCGTTTCCTTGCAGCCGGTAAACGGTAAACTTCAAGTATGCCCAAGAACCGATCCGACAGCGATCAGCAGGCCGATAATCCCCCGGAAATACAGGGCGTAGGTGGTTTCGATGCGGCCTTGGCAAAGGTCCGCGGGTTCCCGCAAACTCCCGGCGTGTATTTGATGAAGGATGCCGCCGGCCGAGTGATTTATGTCGGCAAGGCCAAGAATCTGCGGGCCCGGGCGAGCAGTTACTTTCTCAAAGGGGCCGCCGACGAGCGCCGCACCGCCGATTTGGTGCGGGAGATTCACGACATCGATTTTCTGGAGGCGGAAAGCGAAGTCGATGCACTGCTGGTGGAAGCGCGGCTGGTGAAGGACATCCAGCCGAAATTCAACCAGGAACTCAAAGACGACAAGACATTTCCATATCTGGAAATTTACGTGCGCGAGGATTTTCCGCGCGTGGAATTCACCCGCGAGCCGAGCGATCGGGGCACGAAGCTGTATGGGCCCTTTGCCAGCGCCGGCGGGTTGCGGGGCGCGATTCAGGTGCTGCAGAAGATTTTCAAGTTCCGCACCTGCAGCCTGGACATCGACGACGGCGATGAAAAATGGCGCTGGTTTCGGCCGTGCCTGCTGGCGTCGATCAATCAATGCACGGCGCCGTGCAATCTGCGAATCTCGAAGGAGGATTATCAGCGCGATATTCATCGGCTGCGGATGTTCCTGGAAGGGAAGAAGCGGCAATTGCTCGATGAAATGCGGGCTGAGATGGACGCCGCCGCCAAGGAGTTGAAATTCGAAAAGGCGGCGCGGCTGCGCGACGAAATTCACTTGCTGGAAACGCTGGACGATCGCGGCGAGCTGGACGAGCACGTGCAGCCGGAAGTGTTTTTCATCGATCCGAAAAAAGGCCTGGCGGGATTGAAGAAGGTCTTGAAGTTGCCGGCCGCGCCGCGCACGATCGAAGGCGTGGATATCGCGCATTTAGGCGGCGATGAAACCGTGGCCAGCCTGGTGCGATTCATCGACGGCCTGCCGTTCAAACCCGGCTACAAGCGCTACCGTATTCGGGGCGTGCAGGGGATCGACGATTATCGCAGCATCCACGAAGTCGTGGCCCGGCGATTTTCGCGGCTGCACGAAGAGAACGAAATTTTTCCCGACGTGTTGTTGATCGACGGGGGCAAAGGGCAGTTGAACGCGGCGCTGGCTGCCTTTGCAGAGTTACGCATCACCCCCCCGACGATCATCTCGATCGCCAAGCGCGAAGAGGAATTATTCGTGCCCGGGCAGGAAGAGCCGCTGCGATTGAGCCGCCATTCTTACGCCTTGCGGCTGTTGCAATATGTGCGCGACGAGGCGCATCGGTTCGCGCAACATTATCACCATCTGCTAAGGCGGAAAAGTACGCTGGGCGAATAACGACCAGCTACATTTTTTCGCAAATTTGCGGCCATCTTCTGGCTGGAATTTATTCTCGATCCGCGCACAAAGAATTTTTTTTTCACCGAGTACTTGCATTCTTGGAAGAGGCTGATAAACTGGCCGCTCGTGGGAAAGTGACCCATTTATGTGCTGATTCGAGCATCTCAATGGGAAATGTGCCCAATTCGGCAAAGTTCATCGAGAACGGATTCGCGTCCAAATCATGGCTTCGGTTTCGCTGACCTATGGCTGCCACGAGCGAGTTTCTCCAGGGGGAATTCACCCGCACGCTGGACGAGCGGTTTCGACTTTCCATCCCGCAGGAATTGGCCGATCCGCTCGTGGCGCGGGCGCCGATTGCATTTTGGTGAAGGAGCGCGCCGGCTGTCTCAGCTTGTGGCCCGCCACCGCCTGGCAACAGCGGATGAAAACCGCTGTGGAGCTGGTGCGTGCGAAAATGCGTGCCGGAAAACTGGACGGCCGGTTGGTGGAAGTGCAATCGTTGGGACGATTGCTCTCCACGCGGCACAAGCAGGTGCAGTTGGCGGGCCGGGGCCGGTTGTTGATTCCCGAAGGTTTTCGCGAGTTTTTGCAGGTCCCCGCCGGAGGGGAATTGATGGTCGTCGGCGCCGCGGTGTGCGTGGAAATCTGGAATCCCGCCGCGTGGCGCGCGTATTTGGAAAACCAATTGCCCACCTTTCAGAATTTGTTCGATCAATTGGCGAGTTGAAAACGTAGTTCCGTCATCGGCGACGGAACTGATGCCCGGCCCAGCGGCCGAGGCTAAACGGATTGTTTCTAACCACTGCGACGGTTCGCGATTTTGATTTCTGCCCGCAACGCCATGCCCGGTATGGAAAAGGGAGCCCGTTGAAATCCCTGTCCGTGTCACCCGGAGTGGGAATGCAAGTATCCAGGGAGTGGGTTTCACTTGGCATGGATGCCAATTTTCTTTTTCCGCCGGGCATGGCACTTTAAAAGGCAAATGCAGAATGCAAATTGCGAAGTTAGCCGTTTAGCCGCGACGCGGCAGCGGAGCGCGAGGACCATCTATCCGCCGGCGGATGTCCATTGGCCGGTGGAGTGCTTTTCCACGGCTGCCGCGATAAAGCCCGCAAACAGCGGCTGGGCCTCGGTGGGCTTGCTCTTGAATTCCGGATGGAATTGCACCGCCACGAACCAGGGGTGTTCGGGCAATTCAACGATTTCCACCAGGGCGTGGTCAGGGCTCGTGGCGGCGATCAAAAGGCCGTGGGCCTCGAATTGCGAGCGGTAAGCATTGTTGAATTCGTAGCGGTGGCGATGCCGCTCCCAGATCACGTCTTCGCCGTAGCAGGCGTGTGACTTGCTCGATTGATCGAGATGCGCCTCCTGGGCGCCCAGCCGCATCGTGCCCCCTTTGTCGGTGATCGTTTTCTGCTCGTCCAATAGGCAAATCACCGGGTGCGGCGTGTCTTTGTTGAACTCGGTAGAGTGCGCGCCAGCTAATCCCGCCACGTCGCGGGCAAACTCGATCACGGCACATTGCATTCCCAGACAGATTCCAAAAAACGGGATGCCGCGCTCGCGTGCAAAGCGGATGGCTTCGACCTTGCCTTCGATGCCCCGCTCGCCGAATCCGCCAGGAACCAAAATGCCGTCGAAACCGGAAAGCAATCGTTCCGGGCCTTCACGTTCGATCTGTTCGCTTTGAATGGGCTGGATGCGAATTTGCGCCCGATGATGAATGCCGGCGTGATCCAGGGCTTCGTAGATTGACTTGTAGGCGTCGCGGTGTTCGGCGTATTTGCCGACCACGGCGATCGATACCTCGTGTTCGGGATTTCGCAGCCGGTAGAGCAAGTCGCGCCAATCTTCGATGTCGGCCGGCGGGCAATTCAGGTCGAGCTCTCGGCAGATCAAATCGTCGAGCTTATTTTCCTTAAGGCTCAGCGGCACTTCGTAGATCGAAAAATCCTTGTCCTTTTCCTCGATGACCGCGTCGGTCGGAACATTGCAAAACAGCGCGATCTTTTCCCGGTCTTCGCGCGAGATCGAACGCTCCGTGCGGCAGATCAACACGTCGGGCTGAATGCCAATTTGCCGCAGCAAGCCCACGGAATGCTGCGTGGGTTTGGTTTTCAATTCGCCGGCGGCTTTCAGGTAGGGAACCAGCGTGAGATGAATGTAGAGGCAGTTGTCTTTGCCGATGTCCAGTGCGAACTGCCGAATGGCCTCCAGGAAGGGCTGGCTTTCGATGTCGCCGACCGTGCCGCCGATTTCGGTGATGACCACATCCACGTCGTCGTCGGCAAGCTTCTGGACGACGCTTTTGATTTCGTTGGTGATGTGCGGAATCACCTGCACCGTTTTGCCCAGGAATTCCCCGCGCCGCTCCTTATTGATCACACTGAGGTAGATCTGGCCGGTGGTGTAGTTGGAATCGCGCGTGAGCGGGCTGTGCGTGAAGCGTTCGTAATGGCCCAGGTCGAGGTCCGTTTCGCTGCCGTCGTCCAGCACGTAGACTTCGCCGTGCTGGTAGGGACTCATGGTGCCAGGATCGACGTTGATGTACGGATCGAGCTTTTGCATCCGTACGCGCAGTCCGCGGCTTTCAAGCAGCAAGCCGATACTGGCGCTGGTGAGTCCCTTACCCAGGGAGCTTACGACGCCGCCAGTGACGAAAATATGTTTGGTCATACCTGGTCCGTTGGCCGGAGTTCATGTGCGTCCTGCAACCGCCAACGGACAATTGAATGCGCGAGGTCCGCGAACGTCAATCCGACTTCCGGGCCGGTATGAAATCACGCGGAAAAACCGGCTACATCTTTTTTTCTGATTCGGGGGCGCCGGTTGCGGCCGGTGCGCCTTCCTCTTCGACCATCTTAATTTGGCTGGGGGAATTGACCTCGATTTCCGCCTTGTCTTTGTATTTCTTCACTTTGCCGCTGACGTGGATTTTCTTCTGATTGAAGTGATCGGACGGATCGTCGATCTTGGCTTCGTCCTTGAATTTGTTCAGGCCGGCCTTGGTAATGAACGCCGTGAAACCGTCGGGATCGTTCTGGTCGGTCGAGGAGTTGAGAAAGCAAATGCCTTTGTCTTCCAACATCCGGCCGCCCACCACGACAAACTCCACGACGACTTCCTTGCCGACGTTATCCTTGGCCTCAGACGCCTGGATCACGGGGCCCTTCTCGGCCGACTTCTCGTCGGCGGCGCGGGCCACGGCCCACGATAGTGCGATCATGCAGAGGCAACCGACGCTCAGAGTGGCGAAACGCTTCATGGCAGACCTCCAGAAATATTGGGCAAAGGGCTCAAAAGGCTCGAAAAGCTCGCTCGACCGCTGTAGCCATTTTGGACGACCCACCGACGGCGGGCAAGACACCGGCCGTGGATTTCTTAGGCGATGGCCGGCCGCCAGCAGCCGTCGATTTGCCCTAATCGGCAAGCTTTGACGGCTACGTCCCCCGCCGCCAGCGGGCCAGAAAGGCCGCATAGTCGGCCGGAGTGTCGATGCCGATGGTCGGCTCCTCGATCCGTCCGACCAGAATGTCGTACCCGTGCTCCAATACCCGAAGTTGCTCGAGATTTTCAAGCTGTTCCAACGGAGTGCGAGGCAGCCGTGCCAAATGCAGCAGAAAATCGCGGCGGTAAGCATATAAGCCGACGTGCTGGAAGAAATGCGGCGGATCGGTCCTTAGCAATTCGTCGCGCCACTCGCGCGGATGCGGAATCGGGGCGCGGCTGAAATACAGCGCGGTATGCTGAGCGAAGTTCCGGGTGGGGGTTGGGCAGTTGAAGGTCCGCATTGTATGCCAGCGGCGCCATGACGACTTTGACGCAAGACGAGGCCAACAGTTTCTCGCGGGTGCGGATCGGAGCGGCCAGGGTGGCCATCGCCGCTGCCGGATTGCGGTCGAGCAACTCCACCACCAGATCGACGGCGTCGCCCGACAATTCCGGCTCATCCCCTTGTACGTTGACCACGATATCGACATCGCCCAGTTGATTTGCCACTTCGGCAATCCGATCGGTGCCGCTGGCGCAATCGGGACTGGTGAGAAATACCTCGCCGCCGAAATCGCGCACGGTCGCGGCAATTTCCTCGCAGTCGGCCGCCACGCAGACGCCTCGCGGACGGCGGGCCTGGCAAGCCGCCTCGTACGTGTGCTGAATCAGGGGCTTGCCGGTTTCGCGCAACAGCAACTTTCGAGGCAGCCGAGTCGAGGCCAATCGAGCCGGGATGACCACATGGCTCGTGGCCGCGTGCGAAGTTTGCTGCTGGTCCGGGGCGAATCGGGCGTGCGGGCCGGAGATCGATTGACGCTGAGACTGCCGCTGCGACGTCTTTTCCATAACATGCTCCTCCTTGAGCAACCGCTAGAGGCGTTAATGTCTAAACGAATTGGCCCGTTTGGGACAGATCAGCCGGTAATCCCAGTCGAATTCACCGACCCAAGGAAATCGCGGCGACCCAACATTTCCTCCGGCAACAAGATAGAATATCCTTACAGGTTCAAGGAAACGCCTGATCCACGAAGGAGTTGCGTCCATGTGCGGCATTGTCGGCTATGTCGGGCACCAGCAGGCCATCGACTACCTGATCGAGGGACTGCATCGGCTGGAATACCGCGGCTACGACAGCTCGGGAGTGGTGACCATCACGTCCAAGGGCAAGTTTTCCGTGGTGAAGACCGCCGGGCGGATCGATCTGCTCGAGAAAAAGCTGGCGGATATCCCCGCGGAAGGCACCATTGGGATCGGCCATACTCGCTGGGCCACACACGGTGCGCCGACAGACGACAACGCGCATCCGCACTTTGGCGGCAAGCAAGTGCTGGCGCTGGTGCACAACGGCGTGATCGAAAACTTCAGGGCGCTAAAAGAACAATTGGAAAGCGAAGGCTATGTTTTCCGCAGCGCCACCGACAGCGAAATCATCGCCCATCTCATCGCCAGTTGCCTGGAAAAACAGAACGAGCAAAGCGGCCAATCGACGCGATCCAACGGCGAAGGCAACGCCAAGGCCGCAGCCGCCGACCCGCATGAACCTCTGATTCGAGCGGTGCAGGAAGCGTTGGCTCTGTTGCGCGGCACTTACGGCCTGGCCATCATTTTCCGCGATCATCCCGATGTCTTGATCGCCGCGCGCTGGGCAGTCCGCTGGTGGTGGGCGTCGGCGAGCACGAGCACTTCGTGGCCAGCGACGCTTCGCCCTTGGTAGGGCACACCCAGCGCATCGTCTATCTGGCCGATCATGAGTTGGCCGTGGTCACCGCCGATTCGCTGCGCGTGATCCATCGCGAGCAGGGGCTGGTGAGCCATCGAGTTCGCGACCTGGATATCGAATCGGGCCAGGTGCAACTGGGCGCCTATCCGCACTACATGCTCAAGGAAATCTTCGAGCAACCGGAGTCGCTGCAAAATGCGATGCGCGGACGATTGGACAGCGAAGAGGCGACGGCCGTGTTTGGCGGGCTGAATCTCACACCGCAGCAATTGCGCAACGTGAATCGGTTGATCCTCACCGCCTGCGGCACCAGTTGGCACGCGGCGATGGTGGGGGAATACCTGATTGAAGAATTTGCGCGCATTCCGGTCGAAGTGGAATATGCCAGCGAACTGCGCTATCGAAATCCCCCTTTGGATCGTGACACGCTGCTGTTTGCCATCACGCAAAGCGGCGAAACGGCCGACACACTGGCCGCGCTGCGCGAAGTGAAGCGCAAGGGTCATCCGACGCTGGCAATTTGCAACGTGGTCGGCAGCTCGATTGCCCAAGAGGCCGACGGGGGCATTTATCTGCACGCCGGGCCGGAGATCGGCGTGGCCTCGACCAAGGCCTTTACCTCGCAATGCCTGACGCTGGCGATGTTGGGGCTCTATTTCGGCCGCATTCGCCATCTGAGTTACGGCGCCGGCACGCGGATCATCGATCAGATGCTGCAACTGCCGGAAAAAGTGCGGCAGGCCTTGGAATGCAATAACACCGTGCGGCAGATTGCCGCCAAGTATCAGCATTGCACCAACTTCCTGTACTTGGGCCGCCAGTACAATTTTCCCACGGCCCTGGAAGGCGCGCTGAAGCTCAAGGAAATCAGCTACCTCCACGCCGAAGGTTATCCGGCCGCAGAAATGAAGCACGGCCCGATCGCCCTGGTCGACGAGCACACGCCCAGCGTGTTCGTCATTCCGCATGGGCAAGTGTACGAGAAGGTGATGTCGAACCTGGAAGAGATCAAGGCTCGCGGCGGACCAGTGATCGCCGTGGTGACCGAAGGGGATACGCGCGTGGCCGCTCTGGCCGACGACGTGATTCAGGTCCCGTCGGTGGAAGAGTTTCTACAGCCCATCGTGGCCGTCATACCGCTGCAGTTATTGGCGTATCACATCGCCGTGATGCGCGGCTGCGACGTCGATAAGCCGCGCAATCTGGCCAAGAGCGTGACGGTCGAGTGAACGAAACTATGAGCTGTGAGCAATGAACATTGAACGACGAAATGCAGTCGTCGTTAGCTCTTTACCGTTCACTGCTCATTGTTCATAGTTCATCGTTGATCTTCGGGCCCGTAGCTCAGTTGGTTAGAGCAGGGGACTCATAATCCCTTGGTCGTAGGTTCGAATCCTACCGGGCCTACTTTGGAACGGCGAAAGATTTCCGAGAGCGTGTGGAAATCAGCGTCCAATCGACGGGGACGACAGCAAGAATTCGGACGAGGGCAATCAACGCGAGGTCTCGGCGGCTTTCAAAAGTTCGACGGGCGGGCCGTCGAGCGCCCGGGCGAGGTCGGCAGCGGTTAAGCGATAGATCATGATCGAGTAGCACACCTCTTCGTCGGGTTCGCGTTGGCGCAAATAGCTGCACAAGCGCGCAAATCGCGCGCGAGCGAACAGATTGAAAATTTGTCGCCATTGTTCTTCCGTTGGGAAATTTGCTTGCTCTCGTATCGACGAATCAACAAGCGACTGGCGATAGAGCTCCACGTTGTGTCGCAAGGTCTGATACACCTCTTCCGATCGGTGATCCCAATGGCCAATAAACGGCGCCAAAAGCACATTCTGCAACTCCGTGGCGCTGATGCAGTAGGTGCCTTCGCCCAGCGGCTCGGGCAATTGCGTTTGCGCAGCGCCGCAGAAAGAAGGCAATTCGATCCCATCGATGCCGTAATATTTCCAGGGCGTGCTGCCGAAGAGCGACACGTAAACTTGCCGCTGCGGTCGCGAGTCGGCGGGATGAGCATCGAGCCAGCGCTTGAGCTCCTTGACGTCCTGCGTCCAATCCAGCGAACTGTCCACGAGGTGCTTGTATCCATTGGCAGGACCGCCGGCGAGCAAATTGAAATACGCCAAATAGTTCGGCCAAAACCATATCGCTTCGAACAGCGAAAGCACTAGCGCCAATACAATCACGCCTCGCACCGCCGAAAGCCACCGCGGCGCTGCGGCAGATCGATCGACGGCCGTCTGGTTTCCGCGGGATGAGAACCACCATCCGACCGCCCCGGCGAAAATGAACATCGGAGGATACGTGGCCAACACGTGCCGATGCCCTATGTTGAAATGGCTCGTCAGCGCGAATACCCAGTACACGGCAAACAACACGATCAGCGGCGACAATTTGTAAAGCAGACCCGGCTGCCGCGCGTCGTACGATCGAACTTCGCCCGATTGCACCATTCCTCCGCGAAAGCGCCAGGCCGCGACCCCGGCCAGCAACACGACCACAAAGAATTCCAAGGGAGTTTTCACGGCCACGCTGTACGGAAAAAATCCCAACCAGCCTTGCGTGCTGTACTGGCCGTTGAAAAATGCGCTGCTGCCTTGCGTTCGGGAAAGCATGTACGAATACGAGTACAAAAATCCTTCAGGCAGCAGATGGTGTTCCGCCGCAAGATTGCCGATGTCCGCCAGGACGCCAGGTTGTGGAAATAACTCGGCGGGCGGTGCGTCTTTGGCAATCGACGGATTGATCATCGAATAACGGAATCCGTAGGCGGCCCAGATCAAAATCCAGGTTCCCACGGCCACCGCCAAGAGCGCGCCGACGATCGCCGCAAGCTTGCGCGCCAAACCTTCAACCTCGCGCGGCCGGAGTAGCGCCACCACCAGCGGTGCGCGATTCAACAAGCGCACCACCACCAGCAACACCGCCATCGGCAACACGGTCGCCGCGGAGACTTTGGATAAGAACAGTCCCGCCAGCGCGAAGCTCGCAAGAGTCAGATTTCCCGGCGAAATGCGATGCACGATCCTCCAAAGCGCCCCGACCGACGCCAGCAGGAAAAACGCCAGGCTTAGATCCGCCAGGACCAGAAAACCGTGCGTGAGCATCGTGGGGCTGAAGGCATACAACGTCAGGCTGATGACGCCGCCGACTGGCCCGAACAGCCGGCGCGACCACAGATACACGACTAATCCCAAAGCCACACCCAGCAGGCTAGTCATCATTCTGCCCAGCATCAGCATTCGATCGGGATCGTTGCCGGAAGCGAAAAGAAATTGCGTGGCCAGTTCGTATTCGGACTCCTGCTGCCACTGCGGATCGTGGAACGTGGGAAATTCGTATCCGGCCAACCAAACTGGCAGCGCGGTCCAACGTTGAATGGCGTTGCCGCTTTCCGGATTCAAGCGGTAGTCGTCGAGCGCCCAGTAGCTGTAGCCGCCCAGAAGATGCGTGCCTTCATCGCCGGTCACCGTTTTCCGGCTGGCCGCGCTCAATCCCAACGCCAAATAGCAGGCCAAAAGGGCGACCACGGGCCAAGGCCCAACGAGCACCGCCAGCCATCGATTGCTCGGAGAATTTGAGGACGAGGTCATTTTGAAGGCTTCGCGGCGGCCGAAGATCGCTAAGCCCATTCTGATTGGCAACGCGCGTACTCGTCAACAAATGAACTGCCGGCCGCCATGAACCGCCTAATCCGCGTTCCGCACGACGCGAAAACCCAGATTGGGGTAGCGCGAGTCGAGCGTGTTGACATTGCGAAATGAGATTCGCGTGAACAGCGGGGCAGAATGCCAGGCGCCGCCGCGGCGAACTTTTTGTTCCCCGCTGGTCGGGCCGGGAGGATCGTCGACCGGCGATTTTGCATAGTAATCGGCCGCGTACCAATCGTTGGTCCATTCCCACACATTGCCGTGCACGTCGCACAGGCCGAACGCATTGGGCGGATAGCTGCCGACCGGGGCGGGCAGGGCGTGGCCGTCGTTGGCGGCCAGCGTCTTGTTCTGCGGATAGTACGTGGGAAAGGCTTTGAAGAATTCCGCGTCGGCGGTGTTGGCGATTTTGGCTAGCGACTCCGGGTCGTCCCCCGACCAGTAGCGCGTCGTCGTGCCGGCGCGCGCCGCGTATTCCCATTCGGCTTCAGTGGGCAGACGGTACGTGTGCCCCTCTTTCTTGCTCAGCCAGGTGCAGAATGCCACCGCGTCGTTCCACGATACGTCCACGACCGGTTGATCGTCGGGCACGTCAAAGCCTGGATTCTTCCAATTGTATTTGGGATCGCGCCCCTCGAAGATTTGCTTTTGCGGATTGAAGCCCCAGCCGCCGGGGCCGCGCCACGAATGATCGGGCTGCTCTGCCTGAGTTTCATATCCGGTGGCCTCGACGAAATCGCGGAACTGACGGTTGGTGATTTCATATTTGCCGAAATAAAACGGCCTGGTGATGCGCACCTTGTGTTGCGGAAACTCGTCGGCAAACCACTGCAACCAGCGGTTGTACTGCGGAAATTCCTTGAGCAACTCTTCCGCCTTGTCGCCAGATCCCATCACAAACTCGCCGGCGGGAATGAGCACCAGCTTCATGCCGATAGAGTTGGTCAACTCCGTGGGCGTTTTCGAAGCGGTCGGGCTCGCGGGCGGTTCCGCGAAAGCCTGCCGAAAGCCGCCAAGCAGCAAAACGGCAAGCAGCGGGCCAATGGCGAAGGTTTTCGTGCGATTGGAAGGCACATTCGACTCCGCGATCCTGAAAGGCTGCTACGGTCGGGCCGGCGCGGCGGCGGCGTTGCCGTCGCTGATTAAGTCGAGCCGGCCGGTTTCCGGGCAGATCATCAGCCCATGCACTGCAACGTCGGCGGGCAGCAGCGGATGCTGGCGGATGACGTTGACGCTTTGGCGCACGCCGTCTTCGGGGGAATCGAAGCCGTGCAGCCAGCCGGCCAGGTCGATGCCGGAGTTTTCCAAAATTTGCAGAGTCTGTTGATTGATGCCGCGGGCCTTGGCTTTCTCCAGCACTCGATCGCAGCTCAGCCCCGTCATCGCGCAGCCATAATGGCCGACCACGGCAATGTCGGTATCGAGCAATTCGTACACTGCCACCAGCAGGCTGCGCATCACGCTGCCGAACCGGTGTGATACGATCGCGCCGGCATTCTTTATCACGCGGGCATTGCCGTTGCGCAAATTCATGGCGCGGGGCAGCAACTCGACCAGTCGCGCGTCCATACAGGTGAGGACGACCAACTTTTTGTCAGGCGCAAAGTCGGTGCGAAACTGCTCGTAGTCGCGCTGCGAGACGAACCGCGCGTTGTGATCCAGGATTTCCGATAAAATCGACATGGCCGATGTGATAGCAAGGTCCGCCGGTCCGTGCAACAACGGTTGCACTCTCCCATGTGTATTGTCAAAAGTACCTGATAAATGTTCTCATAGGAAGAAGCTGTTTGGCACTGTTGCGTGGGGATCATCCCGCATGCGTACCACGTTGTTCCACATTCCGCACGACGTCGCCGGTTGGCCGCTGCTGGGGCTCGGCCTGGCGCTGGCCGTTTGGGTGGCAATTTGTGCCGTGCGCCTTGCCTGGCGGCTCTATCGCCGCGGCTCGGTCGCCGAAGTCTGGAACGAAGTGCCGGTGATGTTCGTCATCGGCGCGATTGTCGCCATCGTGCTGCCGGCGCTCTCGGATTCGCAAGGCCTGCCGATTCGCGGCTACGGCGTGATGCTGTTTCTGGGAGTGATTTCCGGCGTGGCGCTGGCCGCCTATCGGGCCAAGCGCGAAGGCTTCGATCCGGAATTGATCTACTCGCTGGCCTTCTGGATGTGCTTGTGCGGCATTTTGGGAGCGCGACTTTTCTACGTGATCGAATATTGGCGCGATTTCCAACGGGCCGGGCTGAGCGAAACCTTCGCGGCCATCATCAATTTCACGCGCGGCGGACTGGTGGTTTATGGAGCGGTCGTCGGAGGCGCGGCCGCGGCGGTCTGGTTCTTTGTGCGCCACAAACTTCCCGTGCTGGCGATGGCCGACGTGATCGCGCCCAGCATGACGCTGGGGCTCGCGCTGGGCCGCATCGGCTGCTTCCTCAACGGTTGCTGCTACGGCGGGCAATGCCAGCTTCCCTGGGCAGTCGCATTCCCGCCCGAGTCGCCGGTGTATCAATCGCAAATCGATCGCGGCGAATATGTATTCGAGGGCATGCATTTTCAGCCTGCAAAACCGCCGCACAAACGCGCCAGTGAACCGGCCATCGTATTGTCGGTTGATGAAAACTCGCCGGCCGCCAAAGCCGGCGTGCAGTCGGGCGATCGGATCGCGACCATCCTCGTCACGACGCCCGACGGCCACCCCAGCGATTACATGGCTATCGCCTCGCTGGACCAAAACTTCTTTCCCGGCAGCATTGCCGCGGCGCAGGCGGCGCTTGCGCGCATCGAGCAGGCCGGCACCAAAGTGCAGATGGATGTGATCGACGCCGAGGGGCACTCGGTAATGCGCTCCTGGACGCTCGCACAAGCAACCTCGCCGCCGGCTCGAAGCCTCCCGGTGCACCCGGCCCAACTGTACAGCTCGCTCGATGCCTTCCTGCTCACATTTTTCTTGCTGGCCTGGTATCCCTTCCGCCGGCACGAAGGGGAAGTGACGGCGCTAATGATCACCATCTATCCCATCCAGCGAATCTTCGAAGAAATTCTCCGGACCGATGAGCTGACCGTTTTTGGCACCGGCATGACCATTTCGGAAAACGTGAGCATTCTGACGTTGGCCGCCGCCGTGGCCTTGTGGATTTTCGTGCTGCGGGGCCCGCGGCTGAAGTATGCCGCCCCCAACGCAGCCTAAAACCACGCTTCGCCAAAACCATTTAGGCTAAAATCGCGTACATTGGGGCGGGAACTTCTGCCTGCCCCCGGTCGTCAAAACCTTCGGAGCGGTTGTGAACGAAGACATCCAGCTCATCGACGACACTTTGAAGGGAAACTCGTCGGCCTTCGGCCATTTGGTGACCAAGTACCAGGACCGGCTGTTTAACACACTGGTCCACGTGCTGGGTTGCACCGAAGAAGCGCGCGACGTGTGCCAGGATGCCTTTGTGCAATCCTTCGTCAAGTTGGCGTCGTTTAAGCGCCAAAGCGCGTTTTACACCTGGCTGTACCGGATTGCTTTCAACCTGGCCTCCAGCAGGCGGCGACGACACAGGCCGACAATGTCGGTGGAGCAGAATCGAGAACTGACAGGCGACGAACCGATCTCCCGCGGCGGCGGCCCCAGCGAGCCCATCGAGCGGCGCGAGCAGGTCGCTCAAGTGCGCTCCGCACTGGCAAAACTGAACGAAGAATTCCGTTCGGTGCTGGTGCTGCGGGAAATCGACGGCCACGATTACGAGACGATCGCCGAGATGCTCGAACTGCCGCTCGGCACGGTGCGCAGCCGCCTGCATCGGGCTAGAATGGAATTGCGAGACCAGTTGAAAGGCGTGTTGGTAGAGAAAGCGTAATGCCTAAATGCCTAAATGACTAAATGAGAGAAACCGTTATGAATCGCCCATTCAGACATTCAGGCATTTAGACATTTATTCATTCCACCATATGGATCACGAACAATACGACCAACTGATCAGCGCCTATTTGGACGGCGAATTGAGTGCCGAGGAGCATGCTCGTGTCGAGCAGCTTCTGATTGGCAGTGCCGAGGCTCGCCAATTGGTCGAGGAGCTCAAGGCGATCCGCGCCGGGCTGCAGAGTTTGCCGCGCCATCAGTTGGAGCCCGACTTCGCGCAACAGGTGTTGCGTCGTGCCGAGCAAGCGGCCAAATCGCCCGCTGCACAATCGGAATCGAAGGCGGCAATTTTGGAGGGGCACGATTATTGGGATATAAAACCGAGCGTCTTTCGCAGCAAGCGTGGCATCGCCTGGTCGATTGTGGCGGTAGCCGCCGCCGTGATCATCATGGTGGCCACACGCAGCGACGATCAGGCCGGCCGCCAGGTTGCTCAGCAGCCCGCCAAGGAGGCACGCCAGGCAACTCGCGTCCAATCCACCGAGGGCAAGGTGGGCCAGCAATCGGAAGCCGATCGTCGGGAACCGCAAATGCAGCCCAGCGTAGCGGCGGCGCCGAGCGTGGCACGAGACGAAAACCGCGCCGGCGGTTTCGCCGCCCATTCGCGAAACGCCGTGGGCGGCGCCGCTCGAACTTTGGACAGTACAGCCCCGGTTGCCGCCGCTCCTCTACAGAGTGCGGCTACGGCCCAGTCGAATCTGGCGGAATCCTCGTCGCTTGCCGGCGAGCCTGCCCAAGCGGTGCTTGTCGTGCAAGTCGGTCTAAAGCAAGCGCCGGATGCCGCAAAGGAATTTGAAAAAGTACTGAGCGACAATCGGATCGTTCTAGAAAACGATCAGGCTCAAGACGGCAAGCGAAAATTTGGCGCTGAGCGGCGGGGCAACAAAGACATCCAATCATTGGATGATGTCGAACGAGAACTGACCGCGGCCCTGCAGCAGGATGCCAACTTTCGCTTGCAGTCGAAAGCGCCCGGCATGAAATCAACCTCCAGGGCGCTTGTGAAGCGCGCCAAATCTGTCAGCGGTTTGGACGTTGTGTACGTGGTAGCTTCGCCAGAGCAGGTGCGGGGCGTGCTGGACGACTTGGGGCGCTTGCAATCGGTCGTCACCTTAGGCGTGACCGCGATGCCGCGGCATGCTGGAGTGAAGGTGGAAAGCTCAGAATCAAAGAAAGTGGACACACTGAAAAGCGCGGTCGGTCGCGCTCAACGCATGCCCGCCGTGCGTGAATGGTTTTCCGAGAACGCCGATAATCTGCCCGAGATGATTTTGCGCAGTGAGCAGGAAGGCATTGTCGGCTACGAGGCTGTTAAAATGCAGCCAAGTTTTGGCCTCCCCTATAGGCAAGACAATTCTCCTTCATCGCTGTCGGTGGATAAGTCGCAAATGCGTTCACAAACGGCGCCGGCCGCTGGTGCGATGGACGCAGCACCCGGAGCGTTCAAACCGGCAGAACCTGAGCCGGGCTTCCAGCGAGCCCTATTCGTGCTGCAGTCGGTCGATGCCACCGATACAGCAAAACCCGCCGACGCGGCCTCTGCCGGCCAGCCCAAGCCTGCTGAATCTGGCGCTGCCGCGGAAAAGCAATAACGGCAATAGCTTGGCAATTCTGGCGCACTTTGCTTTTAACTCGGAATCAGACAAATGCCAGCAAGATCGAAGTCAGCTTGCCCAAATTGCCGATAGCATAATCTGTCGGCAATTACCCCGCCTTATCAAATCTGCACGGAACCCATCATCTACCCTCCGTGCTTCATACAGGAGACTCGAATTCCAATGTCGACCAGTATGGAACGGCTGCAAAACTTGGAAAATTTGAGGGACTATGTCAACCGAATCTTGTGCTACCACGATCAGCTCGAGCAAAACGCCTTCCGGATGACGGAACGCATTTTGGTCCGCGGCGGCAAGCCCTGCGGAATCTTCTTTTGCCTGAATGGCCCACGGGCGGTGAAGGTGACGGCCATTTGGGAAACCGAACGAAACACGATCTTGTTTTATAGTTCTTCCGGCGAGCGGTTCCACCGCACTCAATTGGCGAAAGCGCCGGTGCTTGTGGCGTAAGTGCGGCGGGCGCGGCGGAAATTCCAGTTGGATCCCGGCGGCGGAAAATCCCCTTGACAGCCCACGGCGTTAACTGTACAAAACTTCAGTAAGCAACAAATCACGGAGGACGTTTCGATGTTGGTGCTGTCAAGGAAAGAAAGCGAACGAATTCGCTTGGGGAACGACATTGTGGTGACGGTGGTCCGCGTGGCGGGCGACAAGGTGCGGCTGGGCATTGAAGCCCCTTCCAGCGTCGTCGTGCTGCGGGATGAACTGGAAGTGCACGGCCCCGCCGCCCCCGCCGATTCAACAGAAACACCGGTCGCCGGCAATTAGCGCGAAAATAGCGGCAGGTGGCACGTCCTGAGTCCGCGAAGGGCGTGGTCTTTTCTAAGCCTTTTCCGCATTGACCGCTTCTGCCCCTTCTTCTACCATCCCCCGCCCGCCAGAAACCGGCCGAAAGCCGTGCTGGCGCATGATCTGCAGGGGGAGTGCGACGAGGCAATCCGCGCCATCTATGTCGCGAAAATTCCGCATTGTTTTGATTGTGTCCTGCGCCGCGGCAATTCTGTTGGCCGCGGCCGGCGCCTGGGCGTATTGGGTTAGCCGCCAGGTGCCTTCGTTCTATGCCGCGGCGCTGTCACAGCCCGCCGATTCCGCCCATCAGGCCAGCGATGCGATGCTGCGCGAGGCGGCCGCCTTGGTCAGCGACTTGCGCAAATCGGGGCGCTGGCAGGCCCTATTTACCGTCGAGCAAATTAACGGCTGGCTGGCGGATGATCTGCAAAAAAATCATCCAACGCTGCTGCCCAGCACGATTAGCGAACCGCGCGTGGCCATTGAAAACAATCAACTGAAGCTTGGCTTTCGCTGGCAGCAGCCCAAGTGGAGCGTGGTGGTGTCGCTTGCTACTGAAGTGTACTTGCGGGAAGCGAACGTCGTGGCCGTACGGATTCGGAAAGTTCGGGCAGGCGGATTGCCGTTGCCGCTGAGGAACCTGCTGCACGACCTGATCGCGGCCGGCCGCGGCTTGGATCTGCAGATCGAGGAACAGCAGATCGAAGGCGATCCGCTGCTGTTGATCACGCCGCCCCAGGATGGCGATTACGGCAACCTGCTGGTGCAATTAGAAGCGCTGGAATTGCACGATGGGCAACTGTATGTGGCGGGCCGCTCCCAGCGGGGCAATCATTCGGTCCCGCCTTTGGCCGAACGCCCTGCTCGGCCGGAAGCCCCTGCCAGCGACAGTCAAACCCAATAGTCGAACAGCCACTCTTGTGGCTTGCCGGGTTGCCGTCGCAATCGCCCCGTGCCGTTTAGCTTGCGGCCCGCTAGCCGCACGATGATCTCGTCGGCGGATTCGGCCTGGGATTCGTACTCCCCCTCGTCCCACCGCGAGACAACGCCCCGATCGCCCGAGACCGGCCCTTCATATTCCAAATACGCCAGGCGATGCTCGCCCAGCGCTTGGGCGGTAATTTCGCCAGAGGTTGCCGGTTCCTGCGCCAGCGCCCAGGTGCGCAGCGCGCCCCCTTGCTCAAGCATCAAATCCCAGTGCACGCCCGCGCCGGCCCGGAGGGCATTTCATGGCGCAGCACAACAAATCGAGCCATTGCGAAAGCTGAGTTTAGAAACCGACGAAACCGGAGGCGCTACTCCGCGAAGATATTCGTCGTGGTCGAACCGGTCAACGGCTGCGTCGTGGTGGAACTGGTCACTTCAGCGCCCACTTGCGCCGTGCCTTGCCGCATCGCCCGCAGCCGCACGTCGAAGGTGATCGATTCGCCGGGCCGCATTTCCAGAATTGGCTCGAAGCGTACATTCTGGCCGCTCACGTTGGAATTGGCCGGCCCTTGAGCGGTCACAAACATCATCCCCTCCGGCACCGTTACCGACAGCCGCACCTGCCGCTGCGAATTCGTGCCGGCATTGGTGACCACGATGCTGTAGCTGGCTTCGCTGCCCACTTTGATCGGATTGCTGCGGCCGGTCACCTGGATTTTCAAGTCGGCGGGACCGCCGGGCGCGGCTTCGCCGGCACAATTTGCAAGCACGTTTCTTCCCCGAAGTTCAGGCCGGTTTGATCGCTGAGCGTGACCTTTCCGCATGCTCGCTGGGCGGGCGCCACGCACGTGCACTGCACGCTCCAAGTTTGCTGTGCCCGCGGGGCCAGCGAATCGACGGTCCACACCAGGCCGCCGTCAACCGTGGTTTGCACGCCTTGCGAGGCCTTGGCGGCCTTGAGCGCCTGTTCGAACGTCACGGTGGCTTTCACTTGCTGGGCGGCCACTTCACCGGTGTTGGTGACGACGATGGTGAAATCGACGGTGTCGCCGACGCGCACGAATTTTTGCGGCGTGGTGATATCGACCTTCAGCGCCGGCTGTTCGGCCACCGTCACGCAAGCTTCGGTGCTTTCATGCACGCCGGCCTGATTGCTGATTTCCATCGTGTGGCACAGTCTTCCGGATTTCGTCACGTGAAACGTAATGCCGACTTTTTTGGATTGCCCCGCCGGAATCGATCCCAACGAGTTCTGGATCGGGCTGGTGTTGCTGCCGTGTTCCAGGCCCGCGTCGAACCGATCGGTGATGATCAAATTGTCCGCCGGCACGTTGCCGCGATTGAACACTTCCAATTCAAACCGCACATCGCCGCCGACAACCGCGGTTTGCGGGCCGGTGAACCGCAACTCGACCTTGGGAGCTTCCGTCGTTTTCGCCTGAGGCTGCGTGGGCTGAGTGGGCTGTTGAGCGGGGGGCTGAGTTGGAATCGGAGTTGGCTGGCTCGGTTGCGTCGGCGGTTGAGCGGGCGGAGCGATGGGTGTCGGCGTTAGCGTCGGCGCTTGGGTCGGTTGAGGCGTCACGACCGCAGTCCCCACGTTGGTCGCCGCGCAGCTTTGAGCGGTCAGACCATCGGGTCCGGCCAGCGTGGCGCACATATTGAGCGACCCGGGCTGATCCACGCGGAAATCGAGCGAAATCACTTTTGTCTCGCCCACCCCGATTTGACCGAATTTGAAGGCCGTGGGCGTTCCAGCGCTTTCCGGCGCCGGTTCCGCCTTCACATACGCCAGTCCGGCAGGAATTTGTAGCGAAACCGTAACGTCATTCACGGGGAGCGGCCCAGGATTGCCCACTTCCACGCGGAAGTTTGCCGTCGAGCCGACCGTGGCCGTGCTCGGCCCCACGACGCGCAGGGTGGCCTGAGTGCTGGTCCAGGTGACGGAGGTCGCGGCGGTGGCCACGGATAACCGATCGGTGGTGCCCGGCGTGGCGCATTCGGAGCGAATCAGCTCCATGGTGACGCACGTGGTGCCCCGGCCGCCGGAAGTGGGAATCACTTCGACTGTTGAGGCCCCTTCATCGTTGGTGGCCATTTCGACCGATTGCGAATTGTCGGGAGCAAACCCCGCCGGCGCCCCGCCGCTAATCGTGTATTTCACAATCCAATCGGCGACCGGCGCCCCGGTCGTGTGGCGCTTTACGCAAGTGGTCAGCGTGGCATGTCCGCCGGGTTCCGCACACACCGGGCCCGGGAACACCCAATCGGCGTCGATCCAGTGGATCACCGCCGACTTCTGCGCGCATCCCAAGAATAAACGTCCGGCGCATAGGCGGTGATGTAGCTCACGCCTTCGCGCGGCGAAGTGACTGTCACCCACGTATAGCCGCGCGGCATCACCATGTCGTCGTTGATGTTGGGAGTGCCGCGAGTCAGAATTACGTTTTTCGGCAGCGTCTCGCTTACCGCGTAGTTGTTGTCGATCTTCTTGGGCTTGCTCGAAACCATGTCGATGTAGAACGGCCGGATCGGATCGGCCACCGACACGAACGATCCGACGCTGCCTTGATCGAGCATCCATTCCACGCGCTCGTACGGTTGCAGATGGCCTTTGCCGTCGCATACGGCGGCGAACATCGGCACTTCGCGCCCACTTGCGCCGAAATCCGCGCGGGACTGATCACCAGGCCCGCCTTGTTCCAGAACCGCTCGGGCCCGGGAAATTCCCTGGTATCGCCCGGAAGCGCCGGCACACATTCATTGGCCGGCGTAAGCGGCGGGGCTTCTTTCGCCCCGCAATGGCCCAACAACAGGATGCTTAGTAGTACAGCGGACATGGATATCTAATTGGTTTTCGATCGGCTAGCCACTGGCGGCCGTCAGGCTGGTAGCGATGACGTTGACCTGACGGCGCAGGCAGACTTTTCCGCCACAAAAGCCTAGCACGCTTTTTGGCAACACGTGGCGAAACGGCAACATGGCCGTTGTTTTTTCGCAGCGCCGCAAGCAGATCCGCTATAGCCGCTACATCCGGACCGCGCCGCATCGGATTGGGCCGCCGGTAAAGCGCGTTAGAAGCGCGCCAGATGGAATTTCCGCCCTCGCTGCCAGCCGCCCGCCGCCGGTTGCCTGCCGCTTGGCGATCAAACGGCCGGGAACTTCGCCTCGTAGGCGAGGCTCTCGATGAAGTTCTTCATTTGCATGAAATCGCCGCCGCTGTACTGCGTCAGGTTCTTTCTCAGCTCCGCCAAAAGCGCGTTGGTCGCCTGCTGAGTTTGCACGTACACGTCGTAGCTCGAGCTGCCGTGCGACGCTTCTCGCTCCTGAAACAGCTTGTCCACGTCCTGGCGATAGCTATCGTACTTGGGATCCTGCAAGAGAATGGGCCAGTAGATTTTGCCGGTCACCGGGTCGAGCTGATTGGGCCGCAACCGCTTGGGCAGATTTTCCTGGGCCAAGCGCCACGATTCTTCGCTAGAGAGCCCCGGCTGCTGTTCCTTCCGCTGATAATTTTCGTACATGCCGCGCATTTGATAATAGTTTTGCGCGCCTTGCAGTTGGTTGCTCAGATGCTGCGACTCCGCCTGCGTCATGTTGATGGCGGCTTGGCTGGTGGTCAAATTGTACGCCCCGGCTGACCGCACCAGGTCCGACATGCCCATGGCGGCGGCTTGGTCGGCGGTCGACGCCTGAGTGGTCCCATACGGCGACCACGGATACTGCCCGTTGGCCGCGCCGAACCATCCCAGCAACATTGCTATCGTCAATACCGAGATCACGCGCGGCATGCCGCACCTCCGTAAAATCAACCGTTGCTTAGATACGATAACCGCAGCGGTAAACTTAGCTCGCTGGTTTGCAAACGCCCCGCCTCTCCAATACTATAATGAGGTGCACGCGCGAATCAACTCGTCCGGCATAACTTGCCATTTGTCTACCTAGAATCTCCTCGGGGACCGAACATGCGCACCTGTGCGGCGGTAGTTAGCGGGCTGCTCCTTGTGGTTGTGGCCAGGGCCGAGGCAGCCGGCGTCGATGATGCCATCAAGGCCCTTTCCGGCGGCGATTCGAAGGCGCAAATGCAGGCCGTCAATGACCTCATCGATATGGGTCCTGCTGCAAAACTGGCGGTGCCGACGCTCATCAAGGCTCTCAACGGCGGCAGCGCCGAGCTGCAATGGCACGCCGCCATGGCGCTCAGCGCCATCGGTCCGGGGGCCAAAGATGCCGTTCCCGACTTGACCGCTGCGCTCAAAAGCCGGGATGCGATGGTGCGCGGACATTCCGCCAATGCGTTGCAGCAAATCGGCGATTCCAGCCAGTCGGTCGTTGAAGGTCTCGCGAGCTTGCTCGACGACAACGACCGCAATGTGCGTCGCGCCGCGATCGATGCCCTGGTCGGACTCCATCCCGCGCAAAGCGTGCTGCTGCCGATCCTCAAAAAAGCCATCCAAGATTCCGACATGGATCCCTCGGTCATCGTGCCGGCGCTGGAAGTGCTCACGCAGATGGGCGATGCCGGCGTGGCCCCGCTGATGGAAGCCATGAAGAACGATAAGACGTGCTATTGGGCGTGCATTGCCTTGGGCTCGATGGGCGCCAAGGCCAAAGCCGCCGTGCCTGAAATCACGAATCTGACCAGCAGCAAAGATCCCGCGATGCGCATGCAAGCGGTGATCGCGCTGGGCGAAATCGGTCCCGACGCAAAATCGGCCGTGCCCGCGCTGATCAAAGCGCTTTCAGACGAGCAAAACTCGGTGCGATACGGCGCGGCCTACGCCCTGGGGCGCATCGGCGATAAGGCAGCCACCCCCGAGTTGATGAAGCAAGCCAACAGCCCCGACGCTTTCTTGAAGATGATTGCCATTTGGGCCGTCGCCAAATTGAATCCCGACGACAAAGAAGCGATGCAGCACGCCGTGACAGTGCTGAGCGAATCGCTGAAGAGCAACGATAAGCGCGTTCGCGCCGCCGCCGCGCGCGGGTTGTTCGAACTGAACGCCCCGCGCGAAATGATGGCCGATGCGCTCACGGGCATGATGGCCGATAAGGACCCCGTGGTGCAGGCCAATGTGGCGGAAGCTTTGGCGTCATTGGGCGAAAAAGTTGTGCCGCGCCTGGTCAAGGCGATGCAAAACGATGATTTCCAGGCGCTGGCGGTTTCCGTAATCGATCGGCTGGGGCCGAAAGCCAAAGACGCCGTACCGGCGCTAATCGAGGAACTGAAAGATCCCAATCCCGAATATCGCCGCGACGTGGAATTCGCGCTGGCCACCATCGGGCCGGACGCCAAGGCGGCCGTGCCGGCACTCATCAAGGAACTCGGCGACGAAGATCCCCGAGTGTGCCGCACCGCCTGTTATGCGCTGGGGAAGATTGGCCCCGCGGCCGTCGACGCGCTTCCCGCCCTCCAGAAGAATCTGGCCAGCGACGACAAGCTCTTGAAGATCGCCAGCGTCTGGGCCATGTTGCGGATCAAACTGGGCGACCAGATGATTCAGAAGATGGCGGTCGAGCCGTTGACCAAGGCCCTGGAAGAATCGGATCGCGATCTGGTGAAGATCGAAGCCGCCCTCGCCTTGGGCGACATCGGGCCGATGGCCAGCACGGCGATTCCCGCCTTGGAAAAGTTGACCGGCGAATCCGAATCGCCCGAAGTGCGGAAAGCCGCCGCCGACGCCATCAAGAAAATCCGGCAGTCCTAAAACGGATTTTGAGGGCTGTGCACGATGCTGCATTGGATTCGCATGTCGCTGCGGACGCCCTTCGACCTCGGGTCGAACCTTATTTTCGCCGCTGTGCCGTTCGTGTTGTCGCTGTGGCTGTTTCGACATACCCCGCGACGCGGCTGGCTCTGGTGGCCGGTGTTCGCGGTGTTTATTGTCTTCCTGCCCAACGCCGCCTACACGCTCACCGACATCATTCATTTCATCTCGGACGTGCGCGTCAACGAGCCGCAGATACCCACCTGGGCCGTCGCTTGCGTGGTGATTCCCAAGTATGCACTATTCATGTTGCTGGGCTTTCAATTCCACGTGATTTCGCTGATTCGCGTGGTGAAATATCTGCAATGGATCGGCCGCCGATCGTGGACCCTGGCGGCCGAGCTGCTGCTCAATTTCTTGTGCTCGATTGGCGTCTATTGGGGCCGATACATCCGTCTTAGCAGTTGGGATATCGTGATCAAGCCCGACGAAATCGTTCAGCGGACGCTGGAAACGCTGGTGCCGAACGAGTTCGCCAAAATGGTGATCGGCGTCTACTTCGTGATCATCACCGCGCTGTATTTTGTGTTCAAGTTCGTCGATCTGGCGATTTGGGAACACTTGCGCCGGTTAGGCGCAGGGGTCCCTCGCCGTCCCAATTCTCGACCTAATCTGCCCTTGCGGCAATGCTTTGAAATCCGCCCACGATGATCGATTGGATTTGGCTATCGCTGCGACCGCACTTCCACATCGGCTGGAATTTTGTTCTCGCTGCGGCGCCTTTGGCGCTCTCCTTCTGGCTGTTCCGCCGCGAGGCGCGCCGTAGCTGGTTTTGGTGGGTTCTGTTGGTGGCATTCATTGTCTTCCTGCCCAACGCCGCCTATACGCTCACCGATATCATCCATTTTGTGATGGAAGTCCGCGCCGTTCAGCCCGAACTGCCGACTTGGAGCGTGGTGTACGTTGTCATCCCCAAGTACACGCTCTTTATGTTCTTGGGATTTCAATGCCACGTGCTGTCGCTGATTCGGGTGGGAGGATATTTGCAATGGATCGGTCGATCTCAGTGGATTTTGATGTCGGAGCTTGTTTTGAATTTTCTTTGTTCGATCGGCATATATTGGGGGCGATACATCCGGCTGAATAGCTGGGATATCGTTTCCCATCCGCAAGAAATCGCCCAGGAAACCCTGGAAACCGTGTTTCGAAATCACTTCGCCCACGAAGTGATTGTGGTCTACTTCGTCGTGATCACCGCGATGTATTTCGTGCTCAAGGCGGTCGATCTGGCAGTCTGGGAATATTGGCAGCGCCGCCGCTTGAAAGGCCGCTCTCCGGTCTCAATTTCTGAGTAGGCCCGCCCCGGCCGGCGTTGCTTCCCCGTGGCCAGAGCGTGTGCTACGTTTGCTAGTGGCCAATTTCAAGGGTAATGCCGGTCGCAACGAAGGCGCGGGCATCGCAACTAATATCCGAATTCCGCATGCGTGGAGGAGAATTTCTATGAGTCGAAAAATCGTTCTGACGATGGCCGGCGCTTTGATCGCCGTCATGTCGATCTGGGCGCAGCGCGCCGCCACGGTATCGGCCGAAGAACAGCAGCGAATTGTCAGATACCAAGTCGCCGAAAGCAATCCGCAAGGCAGCGACATCAAACAAGCGGAGTTGAACTACGCCAAAGCGCTCTTGGCGGTGGCCCAAGCCGACCTGGCCAAAATGCATGAAGCCAACAGTCGCGTACCCGACACCATTCCCAACTCCGTGGTCCGCAGCCTGGAATTAGAAGTGGCGGAAGCACAGGGGCGTTGCAATGCGATGTCCGGTGGCGCCAAAGACAACATGGAAAATCCGTACGTGGCTTTGGCCAAGCAATCGCTGGAGTTCGCCGAGCAAAACCTGAAGGCAGCGCAATCTGCCAATGCTCGCACGTCTGGCGCCGTCAGCCCCGCCGAAGTGCAGCGCCGCCAGGCCGACGTCGAGGTCGCCCGCGCAAAGCTGCAGATGGCCAACCTGCTGAACAACGCTTCAGCCGCCGACGAAATGGAATGGCAACTGTTGCAACTGATGGCCGACGTCCACGACCTGCGTCAACAAGTCCGGCTGCTGGAGTATCGCAACTAGCCTCCGCCCGAGTCGAGTTGCCTCTTTAATTTCCCGCCGCAATCCTCGCCGGGGCGGTCGAGTATCGCTGTGTCGGCGTTGACCGGCGCTTCGCCAAAGTCTTATAATTCGGCCAAGTTTAACGCCACTTCGCTCGGCGTCGCGGCCCCCCGCATTGGCCCGGCCGCGGTATCGTTGTGCCGTCTTTACGCAAAAGAGGTTTGAACATGGCTACCGTCAGCGCCCCCCGCGGAATCAATCAAGATATCACCAAATGCGTCGGCAACACCCCGCTGGTTCGCCTGCGCCACCTCACCGCAGGCTGCGTGGCCACCGTCGCTGCCAAGCTGGAAAGCTTGAACCCGCTCTGGAGCGTGAAAGACCGCATCGGCAAAGCCATGATCGACGCCGCCGAACGCGACGGCCGCATCAATAAGGACACCGTCGTCATCGAACCCACCAGCGGCAACACCGGCATCGGCCTGGCCTTCACTTGCGCCGCCCGTGGTTACAAGCTGATGGTCACGATGCCGGAAAGCATGAGCCTGGAGCGCCGTCGCATGCTCAAGGCATTGGGCGCGGAACTCGTGCTCACCCCCGCCGCCGAAGGCATGCCCGGCGCGGTCAAGAAGGCCGAAGAGCTCGTCGCGCAAAACAAAAACTACTTCATGCCCCAGCAGTTCAAGAATCCGGCCAATCCGGAAATCCACCGCAAAACCACTGCCGAGGAAATCTGGAAAGATACCGACGGCCAGGTGGATATCGTCGTCAGCGGCGTCGGCACCGGCGGCACGATCACCGGCGTGGGCGAAGTGCTCAAGAAGCGCAAGCCCGGCGTCAAGATGATCGCCGTCGAACCGTCCGCCAGCCCGGTCATCACTCAGCGACGCGCGGGCCAGCCGCTGAAGCCGGGCCGGCACACGATTCAAGGGATCGGCGCCGGCTTCATTCCCGACGTGCTGAACGTCGACATCATCGACGACGTCGTGCAAGTGAACGACGAAGATGCCATGGAAACGGCACGCCAGCTTGCCAAACAGGAAGGCCTGATGTGCGGCATCAGCTCCGGCGCCGCCGCCTGGGCCGCCATCCAATTGGCGAAAAAGCCGGAAAACAACGGCAAACTGATCGTGGTCGTGCTCCCCGACCTCGGCGAACGCTACCTGTCGACGAAGCTGTTCCCGGAATGATCGGGCGATTGAACCGCGTAGACGCGAAGATTCTATGAAGCCCAGGGGTTGCAACCCCTGGGCTTTTTCGTTGCGTTCAATCCTCGTCTGAGCGCAGTTTCGCCAGCACGCTGTAATCTTCCAGCGTGCTGGTGTCGCCGACCGATTCCTTCCCGGCCGCGATGTCGCGCAATAGCCGGCGCATGATCTTCCCGCTGCGCGTTTTGGGGAGCGAATTGGTGAAGCGCACGTCGTCCGGCACGGCCAACGCCCCAATTTCCTTCCGAACGTGTTTCTTCAGCTCTTCGCGCAGCGATTCGCTCGGCGTGCCGTTCTTGAGCACCACAAACACCGCCACCGCATCCCCCTTGAGTTCGTGCGGCCGGCCTACGGCGGCCGCTTCGGCCACGGCCGGATGGCTGACCAGCGCGCTTTCGATCTCGATCGTGCTGAGCCGATGTCCGGCGACGTTCAGCACGTCGTCAATGCGCCCCATGATCCAGTAGTAGCCGTCGGCATCGCAGCGGGCATTGTCGCCGGCCAGATACACGTGCGGCACTTTCGACCAATACTGCTGCTTGTAACGCTCGTCGTCCCCCCAAATCCCGCGCAACATTCCAGGCCACGGCTTTTGTATCACCAGCCAACCGCCGTGTCCCTGCGGCACCGGCTTGCCGGCCGCATCGACAATCGCCGGCACAATCCCCGGCAACGGCTTGCAGCAGCTTCCCGGCTTGGTAGGAATCGCCCCCGGCAGCGGGCTCATCATCGTGGCCCCCGTCTCGGTTTGCCACCAGGTATCGACAATCGGGCAGCGCTCCTTGCCGATTTTGCGGTGATACCACATCCACGCCTCGGGATTGATCCCCTCGCCGACCGTCCCCAGCAGCCGTAGGCTCGAAAGATCGCACTTATCGACCCACTCATCCCCCCATTTGATGAAAGCTCGAATCGCGGTGGGCGCCGTGTACAAAATCGTGATCCGGTATTTTTCGATCAACCGCCAGAATCGCCCTTCATCCGGCGCGTTGGGCGCGCCTTCGTACATGAAAACGGTGGCGCCCGCCGTCAGCGGTCCGTAAACCACGTACGTATGCCCCGTGACCCAGCCAATGTCGGCGGTGCACCAGAAAACGTCCTCCTCCCGGTAATCGAACACCCATTGGAACGTTTTCTTGGCGTACAGGTTGTAGCCGGCGGTCGTGTGCTTGATTCCCTTGGGCTTCCCGGTCGAACCGCTGGTGTACAGGATGAACAGCGGCGCTTCGCTATCCATAGGCTCGGCGGGACAATCGGCCGAGGCGTCTTCCATCAGGTCGTCCCACCAATGGTCGCGCCCATTCTGCATGTGCACGTGAATTCCGATGCGCTTGAGCACGATGCAGTGCTTCACCGTCGGCGATTTGGTCAGGGCGGCATCGACATTGGCCTTGAGCGGCAATTGCTGTCCCCGACGCCAGCCGGCATCGGCGGTGATCACCAGCTTCGCCTGGGCATCGTTATTGCGCTCGGCGATCGCTTCGCTGGAAAACCCGCCGAAAATGACCGAGTGCACCACGCCAATCCGGGCACAAGCCAGCATCGCGATCACCGCCTCGGGCGTCATGGGCATGTAGATCGACGCCACGTCCCCCGGTTTCATGCCCAGCTTCTTTAGCACGTTGGCGAATTTGCAAACTTCGTGATGCAACTCCTGATACGTCAGCGTTCGCTCATCCCCCGGCTCCCCTTCCCAGATGAGGGCCGCCTTGTTGCGCGTGGACGTTTGCAGATGCGCGTCGAGACAGTTGTACGATGCGTTCGTCTGCCCGCCGACGAACCATTTGGCAAAGGGCTCTTTCCAATCCAGCACCTTGGAATACGGTTTGAACCAGTGCAATTCCGCGGCCAGTTTGCCCCAGAACCCTTCGATATCGTCGGCCGCTTCTCTCCACAGTTTCTCGTACTGCTCCAGCGATTTGATTTGCGCCTTGGCCACGAATTCTCTGGGCGGCGGGAATTTCCGCGTCTCGTGCATCACCGTTTGCACTTCACCGCTGGGCTGATCGGCAACTGCTGGTTTCGGCGCCATGAGCACGCTCCCGCATGGACGTATCACGAATACAAAGATAAGAAGCGCGATTTTAGGCCCGCCACCGCGGCACTGTCAAACCGCTGATCCGGCCGATGCACGCATACATAGCCCGACTGTGTCAGTCGGCGCAGATCCAAGAGCGCTTACCGCCCCGTCAAACTCCGCAGCCCCAGTTGCAGAATAATCCGCATCGCGCTCCAGGCTTCGCCGCGATTGATTTTCGATTGCCCCAGCTCACGGTCGACAAACAGAATCGGCGCTTCGCCGATCTTCCCGCCATGCCGCCGGAGCATCCACAGCAGTTCTTCCTGGAACGAGTAGCCGCGCGACAGCACCTTGCCGAAATCCATTTCCGCGAGCTTCGACACTCGATAGCAGCGATACCCGCCGCTGGTGTCCCTCGCTTTCAACCACAGCAGCCAGCGGGCGTACAAATTGACCGCCCGGCTCATCAGCTTGCGCTTCAGCGGCCAGCCCTGAATGCCCCCGCCGCTTACATAGCGGGAGCCGATCATCACGTCGTGCGAACCGCCGGCCGGTTCCATGCCGGCCAAGAGCGCCGGAATGTAGCGCGGATGATGGCTGAAATCCGCGTCCAGGTTCAGCACATATTGGTAGCCGTGCTGGATGGCGTACTTCATGCCTTCGATCATCGCCGTGCCCAGCCCCAGCTTGCCCGCGCGATGAATCGCGCAGCCGCGGATCGGAGACCGATCGAGCATCGCACCATTTGCCCGTCCCGTCCGGCGAATTGTCGTCGACGACCAGTAGATCGACCTCCGGCGCCACTTGAAACACTTCGTCGACCAGCTTGGGCAAGGTTTCGATCTCGTTGTACGTGGCGGTCATCACCAACGTACGGCCTGCGGCAATGGCGGCTGAACTCATCCGAAGCTCGGCGGTCTTTTGAGTGGAAGTGCTGAAGTGTCGCCGATTTTACTGACCGCTGCGGGGAAATGCGACGTTTATCCGCCGGCGATTTATCGGCCGCTCACGACGCAGCCCAGCAGCCGGACGCCCCGGCGTTTGAGCGCGTGCCTGGTTTCGACGGCAACCGACTGCGGCGTGCCGTCCAGTTCGACGCACACGACCGCCGCATCGGCCAGGGGCAACAAGATCGCCGCGGTTGAAGTTCCCGTCTTGCGCCACGACGCTTGCGAAGGCGCTTCCCATGGCCCTGCGGCCACAAGAATCGCCTGATATCGCCGCTGCAGCTCGCTCCACACGCCGGCAATTTGCCCGCTTTGCGTCGTTCGCAGGGCCGCGCTGCCGCGGCTCAACAGATCGATCTGCGGATGGTAGGTCGGCTGGATGGCGGCGGCCCAATCCGCAGCGCCTAGCAGCACGTCCACCAATCCCTTCGGACAATCCAGCCCCAAATGACGTGCAATGCCGCATTCCGGCCCGGCCGCTTCAACCAGCAGGATCCTCGGCGGGGCCGACAGATGCCGCGATGGCTCTTCGCTTAGAGTTTCCCAAAGCGACGCCGCAAACGGCGCCAGCCACGAGGCATCGTTCGTCACGCGCCCGGCGTCGATCGCCAATAGCGTGCTAGGCTCGTCCAGCTTGAACCGCGCCAGCAAATGATCGCGCAATTCCCGATATTCATCCCGAACTTTGACCGCCGGAACCCAAGCCGACGCGGTGATAGCCGGCGCTGCGATCGGAATGACGGCAGCGGGAATGATCGGCTCGTCAACAACGGGCTTGGCAGTCACCGGAGGCACGACCGTGGCCGGCGACGCTTCCAGCGGAAAAAAGTCGCTGATCCGATTTGGTTTCTCTAGCTGCTCCGAGGCGATTGCCGGCTCAGAAACTGATGAGTCTGCCGCCGGCGACTCGATCACAATCGGCTGCGTGCTAGAAAACTCCTGCAATGCCGCATCAATCAATTCGTGGAGCGAGTTGAGGCGCTCGAGCGTCGATTCGGCCGTTTGAATTTCCGGTTCTTTTGGCTCGGGAAACGCGATTGCCTGTGGCTGGGCGGGCTCGGGTTCGATTGCCTGCGGCTCGACGGCTTGCGGCTCAGCCGGTTCTTCAGTTTCTTGCGACAGTTCTGCCTCTACTTCGAGCTCCGGCGGCAATTCCACAGCGGCCGCCATGTCGGCGCACTGTGCAAGCTCCTCCTCGGCCGGTGCATCGGCCGGTTGCCAGTCGATCTGCTTCAGCGATTTGAGCAGCAGGCCCATGGGCGTCAGGGGTCAGGAGTCAGGAGTCAAGGAGAAAAGGCGGTTACTCGCGGCGCAACTTGGCAAATAGTTGCCGGAATTCGTGACGCCGTTTTGGCGGCGGTTCTATCGGCAACTCCGGAGCGGGCGGACGCGGTAAGTCGTCCACCACAATCATGTCCTCATCACTTTCGGATCCCAACGACGGCGGCAAGCGAGTCACCGGAATCGGCGGACTCAGCTTCGGCAATTTCGGCGCTGGCGGCGGCACGTCGGCGCCGTGCGCTTCACTCGGCGCGCTCTCTTGAAGCTCCGGCACATGACGCCACGCGTCCGATGCGTCCGTTTCCGAAGCCGCTTCCGCTTCGATTTCCGCCGCAGGATGAATCGTCGATTGGCTCTCGTCGTCCACGTCCGGCTCCTCACGCTCGGCCGACTCGGCCTCGGCGAATTGTGCGTTTGGCAGCCCGCCCGCCCAGGGCGTCGAGCTGCTGGCAGGTTCAGCTTCTTCGGCGGAAGCCAATTTCGCCAACAGCGATTCAAAATCGCTCGGTTCTTCGCGGTAGACCGTTTCGGCTGCGATGTACGGATCGAGCACGACCTCTTCTTCGTCGAACGCCTCGTGAAATGGGTTCGCCGTCCGCTGGAAATGCAGCTCGACTTCCGGGCGGATCGTTCCGGCCGGCTGAAACTCCTCTTCAGCGTTTGCGGCTTCGCCGGTCGCCGAAAGCAACGGATGTTCCGTCGCTTCATCGCCCACAGTCCGGAAAGGCACGGCGGGGGGCAGTTCGTCGGAGATTTCCTCGTCGAGCTCTCCAAATTCAATCACGCTGGGCGACGCATCTCGATCGGGCGCGCCAGGCACCGCATTCCAGGGCGTGGGCAACTGTTGCAAGTCGGACCATGCTTCCTCGATGGCGCCGGCCCCCAATTGTTTGACGTGCGCCGCATAAGCCAGCATCAATGCATGATCGCACACCTGATTGATCAATCGTGGAATGCCGTCGGTGGCTTGGTAAATCGCCGCCAGTGCCTCGGTCGTGAGCACGCGCTCCGGCGAACCGCCCGCCTCGCGAATTTGATGCCGCACGTAATCGATCGTCTGCGATCGGTCCAGCGCCTCCAGATAGCAGCGGGCGGCCACGCGTTGATTGAACGATTCCAATTTGGGGCTGGCCAAACGTTCCTCGAATTGCGGCCCGCCGGCCAGCACCAACCGCACCCGCGGCTGCCCCTGGCGCACCAGATTCGACAGCAGTCGCAGTTCTTCCAGCAAACGCAGCGGCAGCGAATGAGCTTCGTCGACGATCAGTAGCAGCTTCGGCGCCGAGTCGTGGTCCAGATTGCGCGGCGAAAGATGATCGACCAGCGAGAGCCGCAGATCCCCCTCTTCCATCCCGCGATACGGCAGCGCCAATTCATACAGAATCGCCTGCAACAAAGCCCGGCGCGTGCACAGGCGGCCGCTCTCCAGAACTGCCACGCAGAAGCGGCCGCGAAATTCTTCGGCCAGCACGTGGCACAACAGCGTCTTTCCGGTTCCGGCCGGCCCGATCAGCAAGCCGGCCCCTTCAGCCCGATCGATGCACCGCGCAAGGTTTGCCGCGCCACTTCGATCGCCGCGGCAGGGAAATAGTGCTTCGCCGACGGCGCGGCGGCAAATGGTCGCTCGGTTAGTCCAAAAAACGCTTCGTACATGTTCCGATATTTAGCCGCCCGCCGTGGCGGGCGTACTAGTGCTCTAAGTCTTTGTGCGGCAGGGCGCTGTTAATTAGGGTCGGCGTTTGCTTGCGCGTCGGTTTAGCCCCACTCGGCCAACGATCCCAAATCGTGCTAGCAAAAGAACTTCCTGGAGCAGGCTGCCAGCGGATCGGCGATCAATTCCCGCCAGAATTGCTGATCCGCCCAGGCGGTCGCCGCTAGCAACAACACGATCGCCGCCAGCCACAGTTCGGCTGAGAGCACCGTGCGGCGTACCCAACGCGGCTCGCGCTGCGGCTGCTCCCGCGGCAATTGCGCCGGACCGCGGGACAAGATGCCCAGCACCGGCAGATCCAGCGCTTGCCGCACCGCCGCCGCCGCTCGAAAGACCGGCTCGCTGATCACCGCTTTGCTCGCCACGATCAACCCCAGCACCAAGGCCACCAGGCCGCACCATGGGATTGTGCGCCAGGGCCGCGCGCCGCTGGAAACTGCAACCGGTTCCGGCGCGATTTCGAACGTTGGCGCAGCCGCAGGAGCAGGCGCGGCGGCGGGCTCCGGCGCCGGCGGCAAGGCAAATGCCGCAACCGCTGCGGCAGCCTTCGAATGCTTCTTTCGGGCCGCTTCTTCTTGCTCCATCGCAGCGCGATATTTTTCCTTCGCCGCGGTCAGTTGCTTCGCTAGGTCATGGAATTGCGAATTTTCCGTGCTCCACCGCGAGGCCCAAGCGGCCAGATCGATCGTCGGCGCCGGCACCATCGCAGGTTGTTTCGCCGGCAGCGGTGAAATCTCTTCGTGCGACTCCGGCGGCGTTTCGGTAGCCACCGTTGTTGCCGCAGGCGTTGCGATCTGCTCCTGCTGCTGACCCTCGCCGCCGATCTGCGCGGGAATTGTTTGCAACTGCTGTTCCACCTCGGTGATATCCAAATCGACCGCGATGACCGACGGATGCGAGGCGGTCAGCGTTTCCAAGAGTTTCTTTCGCTGCTGCTGCAGTTTTTCCAGCTTTTCGCGCAGTTCCTTCCATTGCGGATTGGAAACCATTGCTTGCATTTTCCGCTTTTGCTCGGCTGCTACCTCCGCGGCGCGTTGGGCCTCGGCCTTTGCCGCCATCTCGCGCTGTTTGGCAGCCTGTTCGGCCAACTCTCGATTTTTGGCGGCCTGCTCTTCCAATTCGCGCATTTTGGCGGCGTGCTCTTCGACCGCGCTCATGTACTTGTGCGCCGCAGGGATGTCGGCCGTCAATTCGCCGAAGTGCGCGCCGAGGAAATCGAGAAACTTGCTTTGGGCCGCTTCGAATTCCGCCAGTGCCGCCGCCGACGCCTCGCGCACCGCCACGTATTCTTGCTGGTCGGTTCGTTCGGTCGATTCCAATTCCGCTTTGGCAGCTTCCGCTTCGGAGTAACGTTGCTTCGCCGCTTCCAGAGCCGCCGCTGCGGCCGCTGCTCGAGCTTCGGCGTCCGCCGCGGCTTGTTGCCGGGCCGCTTCGGCGGCGGCATCATGTTCGACCAAATCCGCCGCCGCTCGTTTCGCCGACGGCAAAAACCCGTGGCATGCAAGCCCCACGGCTACAATGCCCAGCACGAACACGGCCAGCGCCACCGTGAAGAACACGTAGATGCGTCGGCCGTCGCTGACTGGGCGTGAACTCATTGCGGATCGAATGACGGAAGAAAAGTGCCGCTTTCATCCAACGCCAGATTGGCATCCATGCCCTAAGCGCATGAAAGCGTATATCGTTATCTATCGACCCATGCCAGCACTCGCCTTGAAGCGGTTTGGGCCGACAGCGAACCCAGCTAGCGTATAATTGCTCGTAATCCATGCTCGCAAGCAAGCACCCATGAACTCGCTCCCCTTCCAAATCAAAATCTGCGGCGTAACGACGCCTGAAGACGCCAAGGTTGCTGCCGACGCCGGCGCCGACGCTATCGGGCTGAATTTCTATCCCCGCAGCAAGCGCTTTGTCACGCTGGAGCAGGCGGCGACGATTTCCGCCGCCATTCCTTCCGGCGTGGCAAAAGTCGGCGTATTCGTAAATGCATCGCTCGAGGAAATCGCCGCTGCGGTTTCCGCCCTGTCGCTTGACTTGGTGCAGTTGCACGGCGATGAGCCGCCGGAAATTATCGGTAAAATCCGCCGCCCCGTGGTGCGCGCGTTGCGTTGGGGAGCCGCGGGAAGCAAGCCGATCGATGAATATCTCGCCCGGTGTTCTTCGCTTAATTCTCCGCTGCAAATGCTGCTTCTTGATTCGCAATCGGACGGGCAATTCGGCGGCACCGGTGCAACTGCAGATTGGGAACAAATCGCCCAGTGGCGGACGGCGTGTGGAATTCCTTTGGCTCTGGCCGGAGGTCTGACGCCGCAAAATGTCGCCGCCGCAGTGGCCGCGGTGCATCCCGACGCCGTCGACACCGCCAGCGGGGTGGAATCGTCGCCCGGCCGCAAAGACGCTGCCAAGGTGCAAGCGTTTGTCGCCGCGGCACGCCGCGCGCTGGGCGCATCGTAATTCACGGCAGGCACAGCGCTTGCGAATGCAGCATAATCTCAGCCGCTTGCGATCCACTCGAAATATACTTAATATGTAAGGCTCAAATTAATTGCGGAAACACTTGCCGCTCAAGTAGTTAACTGCTGTACACACCGACGAAGGAGATCGCCCGTGGCCGTCGCCGAAACTAAACGTTTGCCGTACAAAGTTGCCGATCTCGCGCTGGCCGATTGGGGCCGCAAGGAAATCATGCTGGCCGAGAACGAAATGCCCGGCCTGATGGCGCTGCGAAAGAAGTACGGCAAATCGAAGCCGCTGGCCGGGGCCCGCATCGCCGGCTGCTTGCACATGACCATTCAGACGGCGGTGCTGATCGAAACGCTGCAAGAACTCGGCGCGCAGGTCACCTGGAGCAGTTGCAATATTTTCTCCACGCAAGATCATGCCGCCGCGGCGGTGGCCAAAGCCGGCACGCCGGTTTACGCCTGGAAAGGCGAAACCACCGAGGAATTCGATTGGTGCATTGAACAATCGCTCTTCTTCCCCGACGGCCAGCCGCTGAACATGATCCTCGACGACGGCGGCGACCTCACCGCCATGGTTCACCAAAAATACCCTGAAATGCTGGCAGGCATTAAGGGCCTCAGCGAAGAAACCACCACCGGCGTGCATCGCCTCTACCAGATGCACGAGCGCGGCGAATTGAAAGTCCCCGCCATCAACGTCAACGACTCGGTCACCAAGAGCAAGTTCGACAACCTCTACGGCTGCCGCGAATCGTTGGCCGACGGCATCAAGCGGGCCACCGACGTGATGGTCGCCGGCAAAGTCGTGGTGATTGCCGGCTACGGCGATGTCGGCAAGGGCTGTGCCCACGCCATGAAGTCGCTGGGGGCCCGGGTGATCATCACCGAGATCGATCCCATCTGCGCCCTGCAAGCCGCGATGGAAGGCTACGAAGTGACCACGATGGAAGATGCTGCCCCGCGCGGCAACATCTTCGTCACCGCTAGCGGCTGCCGCGACGTGATTCGCGGCGAGCACATCGAAAAAATGCCCAACGACGCTATCGTCTGCAACATCGGGCACTTCGATTTGGAAATCGACATCGCCTGGCTGAACAACTCCAAGGGCATCAAGAAGCTGGAGATCAAGCCGCAGGTCGATCGTTACACGCTCCCCAGCGGCCGCTCAATCCTGGTGCTCGCCGAAGGCCGATTGGTGAACCTGGGCTGCGCGACCGGCCATCCGTCGTTCGTGATGAGCAACAGCTTCACCAACCAGGTGCTGGCGCAAATCGCTCTGTGGACCGAAACGGAAAAGTATCCGCTGGGCGTGCACATGATGCCCAAGAAGATCGACGAAGAGGTCGCCCGCCTGCACTTGGACAAGCTGGGCGTGAAGCTCACGAAGCTCACGAAGACGCAAGCCGACTACCTTGGCATTCCGGCCGAGGGCCCGTTCAAGCCTGAGTACTACCGATATTGAGCAGTTCGTGCTAGCTTGATCTGACTGCTCATCATGGCGACCATCGCTCCATTTCGCGCCTTGCGGTACGACCTCAAGCACGTCGGCTCGTTGTCGAACGTCATCTGCCCGCCGTACGACGTCATCGATCCGGAGCTGCAGAATCGCCTCTACAAGAAGCACCCGGCGAACATCATTCGCGCCGAGCTGAACCGCGACGAACCCGGCGACGACGACGCCAACAACCGCTACACCCGGGCCGCCAAGTTCCTGAGAAACTGGCGCAGCGAAGGCGTGCTGCAGGAAGAATCGCAGCCGGCGGTGTACGTGTACCACCAGGAATTCGAAGCCGAAGGAAAGAAGCACGTCCGCCGCGGGTTCATGGTCCGCTGCAAGCTGGAGCGCTTCGGCGAGGGAAAAATCTACCCGCACGAAGAAACGCTTTCGGGCCCCAAGCAAGATCGCTTGCTCTTGACCCGCGCCTGCCGGGCCAACCTGAGCCAGATCTTCGGCCTGTTCCCCGACGACAACAATGCCGCGCAGAACCTGCTCGAAGCCGCCGCCAAGAAGGTTACGCCGGTCGAGGCCACGGATCATCTCGGCGTGGTCCATCGCCTGTGGACGATCACCGATCCGGCGGTCATTACGAAGCTGGTCGAGCTGATGGCCCCCAAGCCGCTGTTTATCGCCGACGGGCACCATCGCTACGAAACCGCTTGCAACTACCGCGATGAATTGGCCGCCGCCGGCAAGCTGAAGCCAGACGATCCGGCCAACTTCGTGCTGATGATGTGCGTCGGAATGAGCGATCCCGGCCTGCTGGTGCTGCCAACGCACCGCCTGTTCCGCGGCCTCGCGCCAATGGACTCCAAGCAACTGGTGGCCAAGCTCGGCGATTCGTTCACTACCCGCCAGGCTGGCGAAGGGGCCGATTTGGCCAACACCATCTGGGACGAAATCGAAGGCGCCGGCGATCAAGGGACCATCGGTTTCTTTACTGGTCAGGACGAACGCTGGACTATCGCCAAAGCCGCGCCGGAAGGCATGAAGCGGATGGCCGAGATCGCCAACGAGCATTCCGCCGACTGGCAGGGCCTAGGCGTTTCGCTGCTGCACCGGCTGGTGATCGAAACGCTGCTGGGCGCGAAAGAGCTGCCCAAGCCGAAATACGTCCACTCGGTGAACGAAGTGATCGAAAGCCTCGAAACCGGCGACACCGCTACCCGCGACGCCACGGGCGTGATGGGGCAAGGGGGCCGCTTTGAACTGGCCGCCCTGGTTATGCCCGCCACCGTGGAACACATCCGCCTGATCAGCCAGCACGGCGAACGGATGCCGGCTAAAAGCACCTACTTCTACCCGAAGCTAGTCAGCGGGCTGGTCATCAACCCGCTGGAGTGATTCATGCGTCGGGTGGCCGGGGCTGGACCGAAGGGAAGCCCCGGCATCGTTTCACGTGAAACCCATCTACGTCGATTGGGTCGTCTACGTCGCCTCAATGTTCCACGTGAAACGGGCAATCTGGCTCGACCCTGCTGTTTCACGTGAAACGGCAGACTAAGCGACATTCGATGCCTTCGATAAGCTCGTTGCAATCGCACCTCGGCTGGGACCGAAGAAGCATATGGTCCGGTATCGAACCGCAGGCGGAAATGGAGTTCCACCTTGGGTCGGATTCTATGCATTGCCAATCAGAAAGGGGGCGTCGGCAAGACGACCACCGCCATCAACCTGGCCGTCGGGCTGGCATTGGCCGGCTCGCGCACCTTGTTGGTGGACCTGGACCCGCAGTGCAATGCCACTAGCGGACTGGGCCAGAAGCCCGCCGCGAGGCATCCGTTGATATCGCAGACCCCGCTGCGCGAGTCGCTGCTGGCAACCGATGTGCGCGGGCTAGAGGTTCTGCCGGGCAGCCGCAACTTCCAGGATGTGGAACTGCTGGCCGGCGCCGAGAACCGCACCGCCACCCTGCGTCAGCACCTGGCCAGTGGGCTGAGTGCTTACGATTTCGTGCTGATCGACTGCCCGCCGTCGCTGGGGCAACTTACCCGCACGGCTTTGGCCAGTTCCACCGAAGTGGTGATGCCCATCCAGTGCGAGTACTTCGCCATGGAAGGCCTGGCCCAAATGATCGAAGTCATCCGCCAGGTCATGCAGCAGCAGCCGCGCCGCCTCCAGTTCGGCGGCATCGTGCTGACGATGGTCGACGAATCGCTGGAACTGACGCACGAAGTGGAGCAGCAAGTGCGGGAGTTTTTCGGCGAAATCGTTTTTGGCACCGTGGTCCCGCGCGACGTCGCCGTCAGCGAAGCCCCCAGCCACGGAGTTTCCGTCATCAACTACGCTCCCCGATCCCGGGGCGCGCGTGCATATACCGAACTGTGCCGCGAAGTCCTCGAAGCGGCGTAACGAAATGCAGAAGGCAGAAAGCAGAATGCAGAAATTGATTTATCCACATTCGTTTCTGCCTTCTGCCTTCTGCTTTCTGCCTTAGCAAAACACTCAGCATTAACATACGAACGGAGATTGCAATGAGTATCCCTCGTCGCCTTGGCCGTGGCCTGGAAGCGTTGCTCGGACAGCCCGATAGTCCGATCGCGGAACATTCCGCCGCCGCGCCGCAAGCTGATTCCTCTGCCGCCGGCCCGACGCAAATCAGCGTCTACGAAATCGACAGCAATCCGTATCAGCCGCGGCAGGAATTCGATGAAGCCGAAATCGAATCGCTCGCTGCCAGCATCCGCGAGCATGGCGTCATCCAGGCCGTCATCGTCCGCCGCGTCGGCCAGCGCTATCAGTTGATCGCCGGCGAACGCCGCTTGCGTGCCGCCATTAAAGCTGGCAAAACGCAAGTGCCCGCTCAGGTGCGCGAAGCCGACGACCGGCAAATGGCCGAGTTGGCGATCGTAGAAAACTTGCAGCGCAAAGATCTGAACGCACTGGAAAAGGCCGCTTCCTTCCAGCAGTACCTTGCCACCTACGGCTGCACGCAGGAAGAGCTGGCCCAGCGCCTGTCGATCGATCGCTCCACGGTGGCCAACCTGATCCGCTTGCTCGATCTGCCGCAGGCCGTCCAGCAATCGCTGCGCTCAGCGCGCATTAGCGCCGGCCACGCCCGCGCGCTATTGACTGTCGGCGACGAGCAAAAGCAAATCGCCATCTGCAAACAAATCCAAACCGAAGGTCTGTCTGTAAGGGCGGTGGAACAATTAGTGCAGGATTCGCAAACTTCTGCCGACAGCGAACAGCTCTCCGTCGTCGGCGAAGACGGCCAATCGCGCCCCGTCGCGCGCACGCGCAGCAAGCAAATTGCCGCGCTGGAACAAGAATTCCGCGCGGCGCTGGGCACGAAAGTGCAAATCACGCAAGCCGCCAAAGGCCGCGGAAAAATTGTGATCCACTTCACCAATCACGACGAATTCGACCGCATCCGCGCCCACCTCACGCACAGCTCGCACCACAAATCGCAAGCGGGATAAAGTGCTTTCGTCGGTCGGCTTAGTCTTGGTACTCGGCGTAGCCTTTGAACGGGTCGGTGACCGATTTCGGCGAGAACCAATAGTTGGTTTCGCCCATGAAGAACGTGTCGCCGCTCTTCACCGTATCCAGCAGATCGAAATAGATCGTGTTGCCTGTTTTTGTGTCCCACACGACGTCCCAGTCGGCGCCTCCGGCCAGAACGTCGTGGCCGTCCTCGCAATACAGATAGTCGTTGCCGGCCTCGCCGTACAGATGATCGCGGCCGTCTCCGCCGTACATCAGGTCGCTTCCGTCGCCGCCGTAGATGGTGTCGTTCCCGCTATTTGGCGATTGATCGGGATACTCCGTTCCCTTGGAGATCGTGCCGCCCCAAATCAAATCGTCGCCACCTTCGCCGTAGATCGTGTCGTCGCCGTTTCCGCCCTGAATGATGTCGGCGCCGCCTTGGCCGTGGATCGTGTCGTTGCCGGCATCGCCGTAGAGGGCGTCAACATTGTCGGCCCCCAAGATGTAATCAATGCCTGCGCCGCCGTGAATGATATTTCGGCCATCCGCTCCGCCGCTGGTGTAGTTGCCGTAGAGCAGATCGTCGCCGTCGTCGCCCCACAGCTCATCGTTGCCTTGGTAGCCGTACAGGTAATCGGCGCCCGCGCCGCCGTGCATTTCATCGTCCTTTTCGCTGCCGTAGAGGATGTCGTTTCCGCCGTTGCCGTTCAGAATGTTCTTGGTGCCGGTTTCCGGGCCACCGGCGCTTGTGGCGGCATACAGCTTGTCGGCCCCGCTGCCGCCACTGAGCGTATCGTTGCCGAAGTCGCCGTACATTTCCGAGGGCTTGGAAGTTTTGTTTTCGATGACGTCGTCGCCGTCGTAGCCGTGCACCACGATCTTATCCACAGCTCCAGGGCTGAATGTTTTTCGCAGGATGGCGCCCGTCGACAGGTCTTCCACTGTTACCTGGATGTTGAGCGTCTTGCCGGTATTTGTGGGCGAATAACCGACGACGATGTGGTCGCTGTGCTCCGTGCCTTGAACCGTGAGGATGTGATTGGACAGCGTTGCGCTGGCGGTTTTCATTTCGCGGCGTTCGAGCCGTTCGAAGGACAACCGGCGACGGCGATTGCGGTTCATGGCCGAGAACTCCCTGTATGCGTGCGATGGAAGGTAGGATTTGGACCTACCCTCGGGAGCGGAAAACCGGCCGATTTGTTACGGATGAGCCTCGATCGGCCGGAAAATCCCTGGGGAACTGACGGTGCCCCGTGTCGCGCCGCCATCGTGGTAGGGCCGTTGATAGCAACCGTCACTTCAGGCCCGATACTGCTCGTCGCTCACGTGTTCCATCCATTGGACCGCCTTGCCGTCGAGCTTCTCCTGGATGGCGATGTGCGTCATCGATGAAGTGGGGGCCGCACCGTGCCAATGCTTTTCGCTTGGGGCGAATGAAATAACGTCGCCGGGGCGGATTTCTTCAATGGGCCCGCCCCAGCGCTGCGCGCGGCCGGCGCCGGCAGTCACAATCAGCGATTGCCCCAGCGGGTGGGTGTGCCAAGCCGTCCGTGCGCCCGGCTCGAACGTGACGCTCGCGCCAACCACTCGCCCCGGTGCGGCCGCTTCGAGCAAGGGCTCAATTCGCACGGCGCCCGTGAAATATTCTACCGATCCTTGATTGGAAGGCCGCGAACCGCTGCGCTTGATTTCCATCGCTTCGCTCCTTCGAATTTCGAAAGCCGCGTGCCGGGTTTAGGTGGACCACGCCTTCGTTTTAGCGATCGTGCGGCCTTCTGCAACCCTCTTCCGGCGCATCCAGATCACACTCGCTACGAAGGTTAGAAAGCTCACGCTCAAATAGCACAGCATGAACCAGCGTCCTGGAAACGCCGCAGTTGGATCGACGTGATTCAATCGCAGGGCAATGAAGCCCAAAAGATACGAAGAAGGCGCAATCAGCAGCGCCGCAGGCACAAGCTGCCGCGCCTTCCAGGCAATAGCGATAAAGAGGGCTCCGGTCAGAAAGTTTGAAATTCCAAAGGCGCCCAAGAGCATCAATTGATTGCCGCCGGCTTGCGACAAATCCACCCCCGGCAACGTGCACCGCCGAATGCTCGACCAGAAACGTGTGCAAAATCCCGCGCACCAAATCGATAACGCCCATGCAGACTAACACGACCGCACCAAACGCCGGCGTGTTCCTGCATTCTGCCTGTGATTCACGAGTGAAGTTCGCCACGTTGATTGCTCCTGAACTCATGGCTGATCATTGTTTCGCCGAGGATATATAGCTCACAGCCGTTACGTGTTCATGCGCACACTGGCGAACCATTGCGGATTCTTCGCAGTCGTTTTAGAATGCGTGCAACCCGGGGCGTAGCTCAGCCTGGCTAGAGCGCTTGGTTTGGGACCAAGAGGCCGAAGGTTCAAATCCTTTCGCCCCGACCATGAGGGGACATTCTACTTTTGTAGAATGTCCCTTTTTTGATTCCGACAGCGCGATTGCGACATTCGCGCCGATGACGCTCGTGACCGGGACAATTCATTAGGAAGCGGGGAATCCAGGAAGGAAATCAATTGCAGCTTTCATGGTTTCCTGGCTTCCTTATCATTTTTGTCTTCTCTGCGCCTCTGCGGTCAGTTAATTTTCCACCGGGCCGAGCATCTCATTGTCGATGAGGCGGGTTTTGCCCACGCGGGCGGCCAGCAGCACTACGGCAGAGGAATCAATGCGACGAAGTTCCTTCAGGCTGTTTGGATCCGCCACGCCGACATATTCAATTTGCACGCCAGGCTCGGCGGCGATCGCATCGCGCACGGCATCGCGGATTTTGCCCGCATCGCGCTCGTTGGAGGCGAACATTTCGCGCCAACCGCAAGCTGCCCGATAGCACCAGCGCACGACGCCGCTCGTCGGCGCTGAGGAAAGCGTTGCGGGAGCTCATCGCCAGGCCGTCGGGGTCGCGCACCAACGGGCAAGGAACGATTTGAATCGGCAGATTCAGATCGGTCACCATCCGCTCGATCGTCAAAAGCTGCTGATAATCTTTGCGGCCGAAATAGGCGCGGTCGGCCGGCACGATCTGGAATAGCTTGAGCACCACCGTGGCGACGCCGCGGAAATGTCCTGGACGCACCGCGCCTTCCCATTGCCGGGTCACGCCGCGGACATCGACGGATGTGGAAAAGCCGGGCGGAAAGATTTCTTCGGTCGTGGGAGTGAATACCAGTTCGACGGCCAACGGGGCTAATAGCGCCAGATCGGCTTCCAATGTGCGCGGATACTTTTTGAAGTCTTCCTTCGGGCCGAATTGCTTGGGATTCACGAAAATCGACACGACGACGATGTCGCACTCGCGCCGGCACCGCTCGACCAGACTGAGATGTCCCGCGTGCAAAGCGCCCATCGTCGGCACCAGGCCCACGCGCTTGCCGGCAAGCTGCTGTGCGCGCACATATTGCTGGACTTCCTGCGCGCTGGCGAGGGTGCGAGGCAGGGCCGGCAGTGTGGGTGCGTCGGGCATTTCGTCAATTCATCGATTCGATCGCGGCAATGAATTCGGCTTCAGCGGCGCCGGGCTCGGCCAAATCGAGCCACAGCACCGGACCGATGCCGGGCCGGGAGGCTCGAATACGTAGAGCCACGGCCAGGCGCTGGTGCAGCGCTTGATTATCGCTCGAGGCTTTCGGTTCGGCGGGAATAACCAGCATTTTCGGCGGGACGACGGCTGACGACAATGTCTGCCACGTGTTGTCGAGTTCGCCGGGCCACAGTACGTCGCCCAGCGCCAGCAAATCTTCAATCCAAAATGGTGTGACTGTACCAGCAGTGGCGGCCGACCAATTCTCGCGCGCCAGCATTTCGGCCTGCCGGCGGAGGAATTCTATCGCCGAGGTTAGGTCGAGGCTAGGCGAATCGAGCGCTGGAATCGCGGCGAATTCCAGCAATCGCCAGCCGAACTTCTTTGCAATTGCGGCTGCCATTCGGCGGGAAGCCTCTTGCAAAGATTCCGGCAGGCCAGCACTGCTGATCGCCACGTATCGCGGCGCCGTGCGCAGGTGCTCGAGCAGTTGCGCGACAGTCCAGCCGATCGTGGGATGCACCATCGACGGGGCGATTTCCGCGGCGGGGTCCAGCACAAAGCGGCGCATCGCCATGCGCGGATGCGGCAGCGTCAGTTTCGCCGTGTGAAGCACTAGCTCATCGTAGAGCAACAGATCGAGATCGATCGTGCGCGCCTCCCATCGCCGGCCGCGCGCACGGCCCAAATCCATTTCAACCTGCTCCAGCACTGCCAGCAGCGCCGTGGGCGTGAGATTTGTTTCCATCAGGACCGCGCCGTTGAGAAACGGCGGCTGGTCGGGTGGACCGCCAATCGCCCGCGTTTCGTGCCACGCGCTGACGCGCAGGTTTTGCACGCCCTGGGCGGCCGCCAATCGCTGCACGGCGGCGTCGAGCAGCTTCCGGCGATCGCCGAGATTGGAGCCCAATGCAATCAGAGCCCGCGGCATAAAATCGTAAAGCGCAGGACGAATAAGCCGCGCGGACAACAGGCCGCGGAGAAAAGAAACATGGGGGGGACATCCGGGCCCCGACCGAAGTCGTCGACAGTCGATCCCTCTGCTCGCGCCCCCCAAGTTAAACTTGGAAGTTTCAATGGACCAGCCGCGGATCGGACCGACGAGCACCGGCGCAAACCGAGCCCCGCCAGGCACGCCGTCAGCGTACCCGCAGCGCACCTGCGCCGGACGAACAATCAAGCAAAATCGATTGGTGTCAACGTCGAGATCAACCGTTTGCCGCCAGGCGATTCCTTTCAGCGAGGCGCGTGGTGGGCATCAAAATCGTCTCGATGCCGGCGCCGGCGGAAAGTGTTCGGACATTTCTGGCCGCTAACAGCCGTTGAACCTCGACACATTTGTTATTCGCGCTCATCGGACCAAACGCGAGGCTTATTTTGCGGCGTCGCCAAAATTTGTCAAGCATGCGGCGCGCAGACAAATTTTATTTTTTGTTTTCTGCGAGAAACTCCGCGACAGGTCGCGAAAGATTTTTTTGTCGCCGCGAAATATGAGCGCAGCGTCACAAAATCTCTTGACAAGCAGCTCGCAAAACGCACAGTACGCGATTTGCAGCGGAGAACTCGCCGCTTTTGCCCGCTACGGACGAATGGGCAGATGGGCGCAAGGACAGCGCGGGTCGTTCCACGGGTAATTGAACTGTTCCCGATAGTCGTAGGGCATCGTGTAGTCGTTCCAATCGAACAACATGCGATGATTCGGGTAGAAATAGCAGGCCGGGCGATAGTCTGAGTTCCAAGCAGGGCACGTCGTCGGCCCGAGCGGATCGTTTTGATGGCAGCAGCCATACATCGGCTTGGCCGAATAATTGCACGATTGGCAGCCGATGCACCCGCAACCGGCCGGCAAATGAATCGGTGGCACCGACACCGTGACCGGCGGCGGAAACAGCCACGATTGATCGACCGGCGCACCAATGTTCTCCGGAGGAGCCTGCGGGCCGACCGTTACGTCCACCTCAGCCGACGGCGCGGGCGTCACGCCTTCGGTTGGCTGGGCGCCGCAAGCGCCGGACATCAGCAGGAGCGAAATCAAAGCGGCGTGCATGGGCAACTCGGCGGCGGTATTTGAATTTGAAAAGGGGCGAATCGCCGACTTCGTTCGATAGCATCAGCGTGCTACCGTTATCGGCCGAAATGCAGCGCTGGATTAGCAGTTCCCCGCGGCGGCGAGCGAAACATTCGGCGCGCCGGCGAAAGGCGGCGATTTGGGGCGCGTAGCAGCGCCGGCGCTTCGCTGGACACACCGCCATAGCGGCTCTAAAATGCCTGAGAATTGAAACTGGGCGAACGTGCTGTCATCGACAGAAGGTGTTCGCTCTGAGGGGCGGTAGCTCAGTTGGGAGAGCGTCGCGTTCGCAATGCGAAGGTCGGGGGTTCGACTCCCCTCCGCTCCACTTCGATCCAACCCACCCTCAGCGATTGACGGTGGGTTGTTTTTTTGCGCCGCTCGGCGCGGACGCAGAACCTTCCGATTTGGCATCGCCGGACAAGCAGCGGGCGATGTTCCGCACCGCCTGGCGGATGCGATTTTCATTTTCCACCAGTGCGATCCGCACGTAACCTTCGCCGGATGGGCCGAAGCCGGCGCCGGGACTGACCACGACGTCCCCTTCTTCCAACAACTTCATGGCGAATTCCAGCGAGCCCATCTTCGCCCACGGCTCGGGAATTTTAGCCCAGACGAACATGCTGGCGCGCGGCGGCGTGACGTTCCAGCCGATGCGCCGCAAGCCATCGCACAGCACGTCGCGGCGACGCTGATATTCCTTCGCTTGCGCTTCCACAGCCGATTCGCCGTGGCGCAGCGCCATGATGGCGGCGATTTGAATCGGGCGGAACATGCCGTAGTCGTAGTACGCCTTCACAGTTCCCAGCGCGCGGATAATTTCCGCATTGCCGGCGCAAAAACCCACGCGCCAGCCTGCCATACTGAAGCCTTTGCTCATGGTGGTGAATTCGACGGCGAGCTTCTTCGCGCCGGGCACCGAAAGCAAGCTGGGCGCCTGATAACCGTCGAAGCAAACGTCGGCGTAGGCCAGATCGCTGATGAGAATGAAGCTGTATTTGCGCGCCAGTTTCACGGCCTCGACGTAGAAATCTTTTTCCACCGTCACCGTCGAAGGATTGTGGGGATAATTCAGGATGACCACTTTCGGGCGCGGATAGATGTGCTGGCAAACATAGTCGATGTTCGACAGGAACTTGTCGTTGTCGGCGACCTCCAGCGTGATGGCGTTGCCAGACGCCAGCGAAACGGCATACAAATGCGCGGGATAAGTCGGCGCGGGCACAATCGCGGTGTCGCCCGGGCCAATCAGCGCCAGGCACAGGTGGCTGAAGCCCTCCTTCGAGCCGAGCGTGGTGATAATTTCACTTTCGGGATCGAGCCGCACACCCCACTTTTTCAGATATCGTGCAGCCACTTCGCGCCGCAGGTTCAAAATTCCCATCGCGGGGCTGTAGCCGTGATTTCCGGGATCGCGGGCCGCTTCGGCGAGCTTTTCGATCACAATGTCGGCGGGCGGATCGGTGGGGTTGCCCATACCCATGTCGATCACGTCGTCGCCGGCGCGGCGCTTCTGATACATCAACTGATTGAGGCGCGCGAATAGATATGCCGGCAGGCGCTGGATCCGCTCGCTAACCTGGATGTCAAACGGCCGATTGTCGTCGACCGGCTCGGTGTTTTCGGTGGGGTTTTCCATGTTCGGTATTACCGCCGCGCGCGGCACAAATTCGAAGAGGCCTGATACACAATGGTAGGCCTGAACGTCCGCCGGGAAAGACGGCGATTGCGCCTGGGAAAGCATACCACGGCCCAGAAGCCGCGGCAGGCCGGCGAATTTCCAGCTAATTCCGCTGCAGCGGTACCGAGCCGGAGCGAACCGCAGGCTGGCCGGATGGTTGGCCGGTCTGCGTGGTGGGCGGATTGCGCGGCAGCAGGCCGGTCGTTTCGAACGCGGCGGGCACGGCGCCGGCGTCTGGCTCGGCTGACTTCGAGCTTCCACGACCAGCAGCGGTTTGAGCCTTTCTCTGCGGCGCGTGCGACGTGCCGGCCAGGAAGTTGTCGATGCCGGCTTCGTCTTTGATCCGTTCGAATTCTCTCGCCATTGCCATCCGCAGCTTTTTCTCGTGGATGTCTTCATAGATGTCGTTGCGGACTTCTTCGATTTTCACTTTGACCGGCTCGGTGTAGCCTTCCAGGTACAAAATCACGTATTTATCCAGCACCTGAATGATGCCGGAGATTTCGCCCGGCTTCAGCGCGAACGCTTCTTTTTCGAGTTCAGGCTGGCCGCCGAATTGCTGGATCGGCGGCACGCGCCCCTGGTTGGCGCGGCTGGCCGGCTCGATCGAGTATTGCTCGGCCAGCTTGCCGAAGAATTCGACCGACGGATTCTCGCGCGCCTGCTGCCAGGCTTCCTGGGCGCGGCGTTGGCTATCGATCACAATCGCGCGCACTTGGGCCCGCTTGCCGAAGTTGGCTTTGAAACCCTTTTGAATATCTTCGTCCGTCACCTTCACGTCGCCTGCGATCAGCTTCAGTGCGGTGCTGGGCCAGACGGAATCTTTGAGATACTTGTCTTGCGAAATCTTTTGTTCGTCGACGATCGATTTCAGCCAGCCTTCGACGTCGGGCTTGCCGTCTTTGGTCAGCCGGCCGGCCGACAAGGCGGCGCGCGCGATTTCGGCGTCCATGTCCTGCGGAGTCACTTTAAGATTGCGCTTCTTCAGCTCCAGCTCCAACAGCTTGCGATTGATCATCTGCTCCAGCACCGCATCGCCGTGCCGGGAAATGCATTCTTCCGACAGTTCGCGAACGGTGATGGTTTTTCCGTTGATCGTGGCCGCCACGCCGGGCATCTGCATTTGCTTCTGCGGATCGTTGTAGACGTTGACGATCTGCGCATCGTCCTGCAGCTTCTTGAACACGTCGGCGGAAACGCTGCGCAGCTTTCGTTCGCGCACAAATTCTTCCAGGCGGCTGCGCATTTGATCTTTGGTGAAGCCCGTGGGGGGCGTTTGCCCTTCGCATTTCAATATGGCGTATTGGCCCATGACTTCGATGACCGGCGAGATTTCGCCTTCCTTCAGCTTGAAGGCGGCCTCTTCCACCTTGGGATCGCCCACGTGCCGGCGAATGGGATGGATCAGCCCGTTGAGGCTGGCGCTGGTGGGGTCTTTGCTGTACTTGCGCCAGGGCGCCGAACTCGTCGGGATTGGACTTCGCCTTGGCCAGCACTTGCTGTGCGACGTTCGCGTCGTCGAGCACGATCAGCCGCGCGCGCACCGCCGTGCCGTATTGGGCCTCGAAGGCGTCGTCGATTTCCTGCTGCGTGGGCTGGATCCGCTCGGCAGCCAGTTTGCGCAGCGCCAGAGTGGGCCAGATGATGTCGTTGCGATATTGATCCGGACCGATGCCGCGCTCCTGCTGCAGCATTTGCATCCATTGATCGACGGGGATCGAGAACTTTTTCGCCAAGCGTCCGATTTCCTCGTCGACGTCCTGGCGCGTGACCTTCACGCCCCTCTTTTCGCAATAGCTGGTGATCAAGTACTTATTCATCACGCCTTCGAGCACTTCCGTGCCGAATTGCGCAAGGCATTCCTGAGCGAGTTCATTACGCTGGATTTGTTCGCCATTCACGACCGCGACAATATTCTGCTGCGATGACGTGGCGCCAGCGTTTTGCGTGGGGACGGCGTTGCCGACCGAGGGCAGGGGCGCCAGCTTCTGCTGCGCGGCGTCTTTCTTGCCTGGCATCTGCGCGCGGCGGGACTGTGGCCGCCGATGGCGCGGATGGCCACGCACACGGCGATCACGCCAAGCGAGGCCAGCGCGGTGAATAAACGACGTTGCCATTTTCCCGGACGCGCCGGCGCCGGGGATGCATCCTTGCGGGGCATAGACGGTTTCTCCATAAACCGTTTGAGATTTGGGTGCGGACGAGGTCGCAGACCTGCGCCCTGCTGTTGCGGGAGAGGCACTATAGGGCGATTGCGCCAGGGGGGTCAAGAGAAATGCAGAAGACAGAAGGCAGAAAGCAGAAGGAATTTGGATCGTCAGAGGATGCTAGCGGTTCTGCCTTCTGCCTTCTGCCTTTACTGTTCCATCACTTCCGCTTCTTTGGCTTTCGCCAGGTCGTTGACCTTGTTCTCGAATTGCTTGGTCAATTCCTGAATCTGGTCCTTCGACTGCTTGCAGTCGTCCTCGGTCAGCGATTTCGCCTTTTGGCCATCATCGGCGGCTTTGTTGCCGTCGCGACGCACGTTGCGGATCGAAACGCGCGCATCTTCTGCCATCTCCTTGATGCGGGCCACGAGCTTGCGGCGCACGTCGGTCGACAAGGGCGGCACAGCGATGCGAATCACGCGGCCATCGTTCGACGGGTTGAAGCCCAGATCGCTGGCGCGGATCGCCTTTTCGATGTCCTTGATGGTGCCGGGGTCGAACGGGCGGATGACGATTTGCGTGGGCTCCGGGGCGCCGACCTGGGCCACTGATTTCAAGATCACAGGCGCCCCGTACACTTCCACGCGCAGCGAATCGACCAGGCCGGGGTTGGCGCGGCCTGTGCGAATGCCGGCCAGCGAGCTTTTAAAGACATCGCAGGCCTTTTCCATCCGCTCTTCGATGTCGAATAGGATTTCTTCAGAAGTGGCCATGTTGCGAAAGCGCGTCGCGAGCGACGCGGCTAAACAGGGGAGGGTAAGCGCCCGGGATTATAGCAACTGCCGCAGATTATTTCTTGGCGGCCTGCGCGCTCTGGCTGGAAATAAGCGTGCCCACCTGTTCGCCGCAGGCGGCGCGCTCGATGTTGCCTTCCTGCTTGAAATTGAACACCAGGATCGGCATGTCGTGCTCCATGCACTGCGTAATCGCAGTGGGATCCATGACCCGCAGGTTCTGCTCGCGCACCTGGTTGTAGCTCAGTTGCTGATAGAGCGTAGCTTCCGCATTCCTTTCCGGATCGTCGGTGTAGACGCCGTCGACGCGGGTGGCTTTCAAGAGCACGTCGGCTTCCAGTTCCAGGGCACGCTGGGCGGCGGCGGTGTCGGTGGTCACAAACGGGCTGCCGGTGCCGGCGGCCAGGATGACGATGCGCCCCTTTTCCAGGTGGCGGCGGGCGCGGCGGCGAATGTAGGGTTCCGCCACGCCTTCCATGCGGATGGCGGTCATCAGCCGGGTTTCGGCCCCCAGCGATTCCAAGGCATCCTGCAGCGCCAGGCCGTTGATCACCGTGGCCAGCATGCCCATGTAGTGGGCCGTCGCTTCCTGAATGCCGACGTTGCCGGCGGTGAATTCAGCCCCACGCAGAATGTTTCCGCCGCCGATGACAATGGCCACCTGCACGCCTCGCTGGGCGGCCTTCTGCGTTTGGCGAGCGATGTGCAGCACCTCGGTCATGCTGATGCCGCGCTCGCCGGCGCGGGCGAAGCTCATGCCCGATAACTTCAGCACGACTCGGCGTGGGCGATCCGATTTTCGCGACTTAGACGGCATAGATCGACCTGCTGAAATGACCAATGACCAAATCCCAATGACCAATTCTAGCACGATACCTTGGTCATTGGTGCTTGATCATTGGTCATTTTCGAGCTTCACTTCCCCAATTCCCAGTGCACCAATCGCTTGATCGTCAGTTTCGCCTCTTTGGCCAGTTGACCGACGGTTTTCTTGTCGTCTTTGACGAAGGGTTGTTCCAGCAGGACCCGTTCGGCGTAGAAGTTCCGCATCCGGCCTTCGACCATTTTGCCGATGATATTTTCCGGCTTGCCTTCCTGGCGGGCGGCCGCGGCCAGGATTTCACGTTCTTTTTCTACTACTGCCGGGTCGAGTTCTTCCTTGGTCACTGCCGCGGGGCGCATGGCAGCGGTGTGCATGGCAATGTCTTTCACCACTTCGGCACTGCCGCCGTCGATTTCGATGAGCACGCCGCTGGCGCCGTTGTGATGCACGTAGCCGCCGCTCATGCCGTCGAACCGGACGATGCGGGCCAGGTTGAACACCTCGCGGATTTTGTTGGAAAGTTCGTCCTTTTCAGCTTCCAGCGTTTTGCCAGGCTTTCCCGGCGAGGGCTGTTTCCACAGGTCATCGGGGGTTTTTGCGCCGGGGCCCAGGGCCAATTGCTTGGCCAGGTTGTTGCACAGAGCGATGAACTCGTCGTTATTGGCGACCGGGGCGCTCTCGCAGCGAAGTTCGATCATCGCGCCGACCTTTTTGCCGGGGTCGGAATAAAGGGCGATGCGGCCTGCGGTAGTTTCCCGGCCGGAGCGGGATTCCATCGTCTTTTTGCCCTGCTTGCGCAGCCAATCGATGGCGGCGCTCTCGTTGCCGCCGGAGGCTTCCAGCGCCTGTTTGCACTCCATCATCGGCAGATTGGTTTTGTCACGCAGCGCTTTGACGGCGGTGGCGGTTATCTCGGCCATGTCGTTCTCCAACGAAGGTCTACAGTAAGCAATAGGCGGTAGGCAGTGGGCGGAGCCAACGGCCTACCGCATACCGCCTACCGCCTAAAAATTTCTTATTCTTCTTCCGCTCCGCCGACGCTGGCGGCGACCATCATTCCTTCGGCCTTTTCTTGCTTCATGGTGGCGGCAGTCGTTTTGCCTTCCAGCACGGCGTCGGCCAATTGGGCCAGCACGATTTCGATCGAGCGAATGCTGTCGTCGTTGCCCGGTATCGGCAAGGAGATCTGGTCGGGATCGCAATCGGTGTCGATCAGCGAGACGGTTGTCACGCCCAACTTGTTGGCTTCGCGCACCGCGTTGTGCTCTTTCTTTGGATCGATCACCACCAGGCATTCCGGCAGGCGGTTCATCGTGCGCATGCCGTTCAGGTTGCGGAACATCTTGCGGAACTCGCGCTTGAGCGCCGATTGCATTTTCTTGCTGTAAGTGTCGAACGCTTCCGACTTCATCAGCGTTTCCAGCTCTTCCAGGCGGCTGAGGCGGTTGCGGATGGTGCGGAAATTGGTGAGCGTGCCGCCGAGCCAGCGATCGCTGACAAAGGGCATCCCGCAGCGCTGGGCTTCGCGCTCGACCGATTCGGTGGCTTGACGCTTGGTGCCGACGAAAAGAATCAGGCTGCCGCCGGCTGAGACTTGCTTCAGATACTTTTTCGCGCGCAATAGACCGCGAATGGTTTCACGAACGTCGAGAATGTGGATCAGATTGCGGCGGCCGTAAATGTAGGGCCGCATCTTGGGGTTCCAGCGACTGGCACGATGGCCGAAATGGACCCCGGCTTCAATGAGCTCCTTGGCGGATACGTTGGTGGACAAGCAAAACCTTTCTGAAAGTGTGGCACACCGGCCTATTGCGGAAGCCTTCCCTTCCGCACCCGGCGTTGGTCGCAAACATCGGTCGGTTAGTAATGTCCGCCGCGCGGGACCGATCCACGCGAAGGACCCATTATGCTATCAGTTGGACTAATGATCGTCAATTGGGGAAGCACGGCGGAAAAGATTAGCGCGCATGGAGTTAGATGCACACAAGCGCTGGCGTTACAATGACAGAACTCGTCGAATAGCCGCCGCACATCACGCTTAATTTCGTGCCGCATGGGCCAAGCCCAATCGAAATCTGCCGAACAAGTGTTCCAGGTATCGCCGGAACTGGAGAAGAAAACGCTGGCCGCGGCCTTGCGTCACTGGTTGCCCGATCAGTCGTGGTCGCACGTGCGGAAGCTGATTGAATCGCGTCGGGTGATGATCAGCGGCAATCTGTGCGTCGATGCCGGCCGTCGGCTGACGGCCACCGACGTGGTGAAAGTGCTGGCACATTCCCTGGCCGCGCCGGCCAAGGAAGAAGACATTCGGGTGCAGTTTCTCGACGACCATGTCGTCGTGGCGGAAAAACCGGCGGGAATGACCTCGAATCGGCATCGGGAGGAACGCCAATGGTCGAAGCGGCGGAAACAGATTCAGCCCACGCTCGATGAGCTATTGCCGCATGTGATTAACAAGATCGCAGGGCGGCGAAACAAGCGCGGCGTGCCGCTGCCGGTACGGGCGGTGCATCGGATCGATCGTGACACCAGCGGGCTGATTGTTTTCGCGCGAACGCATTCCGCCGAGCGAATTCTGGCCCAGCAGTTCCGGCAGCATGCGACGCATCGGCGCTACCTGGCGATCGTCGAAGGCAAGGTGAAGGCGCAGACGATCTCCAGCCGGTTGGTGCGCGATCGGGGCGACGGCCGCCGCGGCAGCACCGACAAACCCGATCTCGGAAAATTAGCGGTTACGCACGTAAAGCCGATCGAGTTTCTCCCTCTCCCTCGGGGAGAGGGCCGGGGTGAGGGTGCTGGATACACGCTTGTGCAGTGTCGATTGGAGACTGGCCGCACCCATCAGATTCGCATTCATTTGTCGGAACTCGGGCATCCCGTGTGCGGCGAGAAAGTCTATCGGCCGAAGCGAGGCGCAAAAGTGACGGTCGACACGAGCGGCGCGCCGCGCTTGGCGCTGCATGCCGCCGAGTTGGGCTTCGTCCATCCAGTGACGGGCAAACCGCTGCGATTCCAATCGCCGCTGCCGGACGATCTGCGCAACTTCTGGCGCGGATTGAAAACGAAAGCCAAGGGATAAGTCGGCGCCGTCACCGTGCGTTGGCAATCGCCCGAAGCTGCATCCTGCGCCCCTGCCTGCTGCGCCCTGAAAAAAGCTACCGGGCTAGGATTCGAACCTAGAATGAGGGAGCCAAAGTCCCTAGTGTTACCGTTACACCACCCGGTAGTCTCGCAGTCGCCATCTCTCCCTCGCCCTCTGGGAGAGGGCCGGGGTGAGGGGGCCGATTGCTGTGTCGAGTTTAGCAATTCCGCGGCTTAGGCAACAAGCCGCGTAAGAATTCGACAGTTGCGACGGGCTCAACGTTCAAGAGAAAAGTGCTGCAAAAACGCCTACTTCACGTCGTTCCCGCGATTCACCACCGCGAACGAAAGCTGCTCCAGCTCCATCGCCAGATCGACGCCGACCAGGCTCACCGTCGGCGGCAAAAGCAGTGTGACGGGGGCGAAGTTCACGATCCCCTCCACGCCGGCGGCCACCAGCTTATCGGCAACGGGTTGAGCGGCGGCAGCGGGGACCACGATCATCCCCAGCTTGATCCGCTGGCCGCGGACTACCTCGGTCAGCTTTTCGAGCGGATGGATGGGAACGCCTTCGATCGTGGCGCCTGTCTTGGCGACGTCGACGTCGAATGCCGCCACGATCCGAAAATTCTGCGTGCCGAATCCTTTGTAGCCCAATAGCGCCCGGCCCAGGTTGCCTACGCCGACCATGGCGACCGTCCAAGAACGGTCGGTCCCCAGGATCCGGCGGATTTCGGAAATCAACTGCTCGCAACGGTAGCCGATACCCGGATTGCCGAAGTGGCCGAAGTAGGCCAGATCTTTGCGGACCTGGGCGTCGGTGAACCCCAACAGGTTGCCCAATTGGTTGGAGCTGATGGTTTGATGCCCGTCGCGGACCAATCGCTGCAGTTCCCGCAGATAGAGGCTCAGCCGGCTGACGACCGCCTTGGGAACGGCTTCGTCCTTAGCGGCGGCCTCGTCGGCGGCCGTAAGCGGCTTGTTTTTAGGCTGACTCATGCAATGCGAAAGGTAACGATGCTGCCCGGCGGGCGCCTTGCCCTCCAGAAAACCGAAGCCCGGTTACTGTAAAGCATGCCCCGGCGGGTCACAAGCGAATTCCGCGCGGCCCCAGCCGACGCGGCGGGAGGGCGAGGCTCCCGCCGAGCCGTTCCCAGGCGCAAGCAAAAGCCCCTTCCGCAACCAGTGGATCGCGGAAGGGGCTTAGTTCATTCGGCTATAGGTAAGCCGACTGGCTTAGTCGGTCAGATGGCCCGTGGTGTTCGGGGCAATCTGGCCGCTGGTGGGTTCATACAACCAGCCCTGGCCGGTGCCGGCGGTGGCGGTCGGCGGGAAGGTCGCGATTTGCGTCACAGTGACGGTGCCGTCGAACGCGTTGGTCGGCAGCGCTCCGCCTTGGACGTACGGTCCGAACGGATGCGTGGCGTCGGCGGTGGTCGAGCTGTTCGTGCTGCCAGCGGCGTCGGTCGCATAAATCAAGCCGGGCAAGGTGCCGCCTGTCAGCGCCGGTGCGGCGCCATTGTGCTGCAGCTTGTACATTTCGATTTGCTGGCGAAGACCGTGAAGATTGAACTTCAAGGCGCTGGCCTTGGCGTCGGTCGTCGACGAGGCAAACTGCGGAATGATCGTGGCAGCCAAAACAGCCATGATCACCACAACGATCAACACTTCGATCAAGGTGAATGCAGAGCGGCGGGACATCATAACTTCCTTTCAGGCGAGATGAAAAACGGTGGTTCGAGAGCTTGTCAGGGGGTGGGGAACCAGGGCTAGGGCCCGAGACGGTTCTCCTTGGATTCAATAGGTTACGTGGCTCGGGTGGTCAAACTGCCGGCGTCGATTCGGCAGGGAATTCGGCACAAACTCCGGCCGGATAGGCAGATGGCGGCCAGCTTTTCCATGGCAATTTCGGGCCGGATGGGCGGCACATGCGGCAGAATCGTACCGGCCGGCTTGCGGTGCTCCGCCGGCACACACCGACGCGGCAGACGCCGCCGGTTCCAAAGGCACGATCCGCGAAGTCGCCATGAACTGCTAGCAAATTCGCAGAATGCACCCTCGACCCAGCCAGCACGCTTATCGGTTTGCATACAGTTTGCCGATATTTCGAGACTAATGGCCTGTAATGCGCCAAAGTGCGTTAGCTGCGAAGTAGCTGCAGATTCGATGTTTTATCGAATTTGGGCCGGCTAGCTAATGTACGGCGACTTGACGGGCCGATGAAACCGTTGACGGGCGACTCCCCGTCCCGAACCAGACCAATCTCGCTCAGAGCCGTCCAAAAGGGAGTTAAAGCAATGAATAGGTTGTTGGGTGTCACGCTGATGGCGGTCGCACTTGCCGCCCTAGCAGCACAATCCGCCCAAGCCGGCTACTGCGGTGCCGCCAGCTTCCAGCTGTGTTCCGCCAGTGACGCGTGTAACTACACCGGCGCCCGGCAGAACTGCTACACCGTGATGAAATGCTGCAAGGAGGTCGTCTACGAAAAGCAGAATTACACCTGCTACAAGACGGTCTGCTGCCCGGTGATGGAACAAAAGACCATCGACTGCGTCAAGTACGTTGCCGAGACGGCCTACAAGACGTGCGAGTACACGGTCTGCAAGCCGGTCTGGGAAACCAAGACCCGCACTTGCACCTACACCTGCTGCAAGCCGGTGTATGAAACCTGCACAAAGAACATCTGCTACACCGTGTGCAAACCGGTCTGGGAAACCAAGACGCGGAACATCTGCTACACCGTGTGCAAGCCCGTCTACGAGACCAAGACGCAGAACATCTGCTATACGGTCTGCAAGCCGGTCTACGAAACGAAGACCCGCAACATCTGCTACACGGTCTGCAAGCCGGTCTACGAGACCAAGACTTGCACCTACACCGTGTGCAAGCCGGTCTACGAAACGAAGACCCGCAACATCTGCTATACGGTCTGCAAGCCTGTCTACGAAACCAAGACTTGCACTTACACTGTGTGCAAGCCGGTTTGGGAAACCAAGACCCGCGAAGTTTGCTACACGGTCTGCAAGCCGGTGTACGAGACCAAGACTCGCGACATCTGCTACACCGTGTGCAAGCCGGTGTATGAAACCAAGACCCGCGAGATCTGCTACACCGTGTGCAAACCGGTCTACGAGACCAAGACCTGCACTTACACCGTGTGCAAGCCGGTTTGGGAAACCAAGACCCGCGAAGTTTGCTACACGGTTTGCAAGCCGGTTTACGAGACCCATACGCGGAACATCTGCTATACGGTCTGCAAGCCGGTCTACGAGACCAAAACCCGGAACATCTGCTACACGGTTTGCAAGCCGGTCTACGAGACCAAGACTTGCACCTACACCGTGTGCAAGCCGGTTTACGAAACGAAGACTCGCGAGATTTGCTACACCGTCTGCAAGCCGGTCTATGAGACCCGCACGCGAAACATCTGCTACACGGTGTGCAAACCGGTCTACGAGACCAAGACTCGCGAGATTTGCTATACGGTCTGCAAGCCAGTCTACGAAACCAAGACATGCACTTACACCGTGTGCAAGCCGGTTTGGGAAACCAAGACCCGCGAAATTTGCTACACGGTCTGCAAGCCGGTTTACGAGACTAAGACGCAGAACATCTGCTACACCGTGTGCAAACCCGTGTACGAAACCAAGACTCGTGAAATCTGCTACACCGTGTGCAAGCCGGTCTACGAAACGAAGACCTGCACCTACACCGTGTGCAAGCCGGTTTACGAGACCAAGACCCGCGAGATCTGCTACACCGTGTGCAAGCCGGTGTATGAAACCAAGACTCGCGACATCTGCTACACCGTGTGCAAGCCGGTCTACGAAACGAAGACCTGCACCTACACGGTTTGCAAGCCGGTCTATGAAACTCGCGAACGCGAGATCTGCTACTGCGTGTGCAAGCCCGTGCACGAGACCAAAACAATCCAAGTGTGCTGCGGCCACTGGGAATGCCAGGTCACCGAGCACCCGGGCCGCTGCTACACCCGTTGCGTGCAAGACCCCGGCTGCTGGTCATGGGATCCGTGCTGCTGCCGTTGCTGCTACCACCCCGGCTGCTGCCACCAGGTCACCTGCCAGTGCCCGCCGGTCAAGTGCTGCAAGCGAGTTTGGGTTCCCGAAGTGCAAACGCGCCAAGTGGATTGCGTGCACTACGTCCAGGAAATGCGCACCAAGAAGTGCCCCTACACTTGCTGCAAGATGGTTCCTGAACAGCGCACCTGCAATTACACCTGCTGCCATATGGTTGCCGAGCAGCGTGTGAAGCAGTGCCAATACACGTGCTGCCACATGGTTGCCGAGCAACGCACGAAGACCTGCACCTACTGCGTCTGCCACATGGTGCCCGAGCAGAAGACGTGCTCCTACACCGTCTGCCGCATGGTGCCGGAACAACGCACGAAGACCTGCCAGTACACCTGCTGCCATATGGTTGCCGAGCAACGCACCAAGCAGTGCCAATATACGGTCTGCCACATGGTGCCCGAGCAACGCACCCGTACCTGCACCTACCAGTGCTGCCACATGGTTCCCGAGCAGAAGACTTGCTCGTACACCGTGTGCCACATGGTGCCGGAACAACGCACGAAGACTTGCCAGTACACGTGCTGCCATATGGTTGCCGAGCAACGCACGAAGCAGTGCCAGTACACGGTGTGCCACATGGTGCCCGAGCAACGCACGAAGACCTGCACGTACTGTGTCTGCCACATGGTGCCGGAGCAGAAGACCTGCTCTTACACGGTGTGCCACATGGTTGCCGAGCAGCGTGTGAAGCAGTGCCAATACACGTGCTGCCATATGGTGCCGGAACAACGCACCAAGACCTGCACGTACACCTGCTGCAAGATGGTGCCCGAGCAACGTACGCGGACCTGCACCTATCAGGTCTGCCACATGGTGCCCGAGCAAAAGACCTGCAGCTATACGGTCTGCCACATGGTGCCCGAGCAACGCACCAAAACCTGCCAGTACACGTGCTGCCATATGGTTGCTGAACAGCACACCAAGCAGTGCCAGTACACGGTCTGCCACATGGTGCCCGAGCAACGCACGAAGACCTGCTGCTACCGCGTGTGCCACATGGTGCCCGAGCAGAAGACGTGCAGCTATACGGTCTGCCACATGGTGCCCGAGCAACGCACGAAGACCTGCACCTACTGCGTCTGCCACATGGTGCCGGAGCAGAAGACGTGCAGCTATACGGTTTGCCGCATGGTGCCGGAACAACGCGTGAAGACCTGCACCTACACCTGCTGTCACATGGTTGCTGAACAGCACACCAAGCAGTGCCAGTACACGGTGTGCCACATGGTGCCCGAGCAACGCGTGAAGACCTGCACCTACCAGTGCTGCCACATGGTTAGCGAGCAAAAAGTGAAGACCTGCTCGTATCAGGTCTGCCACATGGTTGCCGAGCAGAAGACGTGCGAGATTCCTTACAAGTGCTGCCACATGGTTCCTGAAACCCGCACTTGCCAGGTTCCGTACACGATCTGCAAGCCGGTGCACTACACGAAGACCATCTGCTGCTGCCACATGGAGCCCAAGCAGGTTGCCTACACGGTGACCCGCTGCTGCCCGCGAGTGGTCTGCAAGCAAGTGCCCGTCACGGTGTGCTGCCCGCCGCCTTGCTGCTGCGATTGCTGCAAGTCGGAACCCTCCTGCGGTTGCGGTCACTAAAGTAACAAGCCCGTCGCCTCGGCGACGGTTGAACGAAGGACGGTTTGGTCTGGTTTCCATGGCGGTCCGATCCTCTCAGCGGGTCGGACCGCCTTTTTTCATTCCCGCCACTCGCATCCCCTACATAGCCCGACTCTGTGAGTCGGGATCGCACGGAACCCAGCCGGCCCCCGGCTATAGGCCGGTTGAATTTGGCGGCAGAGTGTCGTTAAATGACGATATGAATGGGGCGGGCATATCCCGCCCCCCGGCGAACGCGGTTTCACTATCCGTCTGGCAACACGTATGGCCTTGATCACGCTCCGGGTATTAGATGGCGCCGATCGTGGCCGCGTATACGACGACGTGCCTACGCCGATCACCATTGGCCGCGAGGAAGGCAATACGATCCAGCTCAACGACGAGCGGATCAGCCGCTTCCATCTGAAAATTCAGGAAGATCGCGAAAAGATCGTGCTCACCGATCTGGAGAGCACCAACGGCACCAAGGTCAACGGCGAAGACATCCAGCTTCGCATCCTCCGCTTCGGCGACATGATCGCCCTGGGCCGCAGCGTGCTCCTGTTTGGCAAGCGGGAGCAAATCGCCGAACGGCTGGCCGGCTTGAAGCGTGATGCCGAAGGCTCCGGCACCGTGAGCAAAGAGGAGCTGATGAAGTCGGTCCGCTCCGGCAGCGAAGAGTTCGATTTGAATAGCGACAACTCCGACCTGCAGAATACGATCTACGCCCTCGAGCCCCCCACGCTGCCGCAAAAGCTCAGCCCGGCCCAGGCGGCGCAATTCTCGGAATTGGTGGAATATCTGCACATCCGCATCCGCGAGCTCTTGGCCTCGGTAAAGATCAAGGGGCCGATGGAACGGGTCACTCTGGAATACGAGCAGTGGCAGAGCCTGCTCGATCTGCAGGCCCAGTTGGCCGACTACCTCCGCGAAATCGGCGAACCGCGGGAAGAATAAATGCCGGGTGGCACTGATCCCGGCGCGCCGGGACCGCGCTTGTCAGTGGAATTCCCGTTTAGCCGCGACGCGAAGTCCGCGCAGCGGAGCGCGTCCTGTTTACCCCCGGCCCCCACGCCGGCGCCGCACGCAAACATAAAGCCGCGACCGTCGGTCGCGCCGGCCCCGCCATCCCCCGTTTAGCCGCGACGCGCTCGTCCGCGCAGCGGAGCGCGTCCCGTTTACCCCCGGCCCCCAGGCCGGGCACCCGCCAACATAAAGCCGCGACCGCCGGTCGCGGTCTGCGCCATCCCACCCTACTCCCTCCGCTTGCGGTTTAGCATGCCCCTTTATCCACCTTCGCGCACACCAGCGGGCATTGCTTTGTCATGGCGGGGCTCTGCCAAATACCGCGCGATATTACGGCACCCTCGGACTTTGATTCGTGAGACGACTTTTTGGGACCGCTCAGCACTGAGTTCGACGAAACGACTCATCGCAACGGCGATTGCCGCAAAACGAACGTTGACGGGCCTAGTCGCTGCCCGCAGGTGGGGCAACTATCTGAAGCTGGTCGGGGCTTTTGAAGTCGATCTGCAATCGCTGGGTCCAGGCTTTATCTTTGCCGCCATACAGATGCAATTTCCCCCGGCAAGCAATTTGGGCGCCCAATAGCGCCTTCTCCAGGTCGTCACCCACGGCTTTTTTCAGCAACGGTAATGCAGCAGGCCCAACCCAAACCATCAGCTTGGTCTCGTCCGGCCCGTCAAATTCGACGTTGGCAGCGTTTTTTGAACCGGTCCAGCTTACATGCTGTACATGCCCCGTTACAGTGATCTGCTTGCCGACATGTTTGTGCAATAAATCAAGATCGGAAGCATTGAGTTCGATCGCCGCCGTCGCAGACCTTGGCGAGGATGCTGGCGAAGCCACTTGAAGCTCGTCGGGGCTTTTGAAGTCGATCTGCAATCGCTGGCTCAAGGTGCTGTCGCTGCCGCTATACAGATGCAATTTCCCCCGGCAAACAATTTGGGCGCCCGATAGCGCCTTCTCCAGGTCGTCACCCACGGCTTTTTTCAGCAACGGTAATGCAGCAGGCCCAACCCAAACCATCAGTCTGGTCTCGTCCGGCCCGTCAAATTCGACGTTGGCAGCGTTTTTTGACCGGGTCCAGCTTACACGCTGAATGTGTCCCGTCACTGTGACCTGCTCGCCGACATGTTTGTGCAACACATCAAGATCGGAAGCATTAAGTTCGACTGCCGCCGTCGCAGAGCTTGGCGATGGTGCTGGCGACATCACTTGAAGCTGGCCCGGAGCCGTAAATTCGATCTCCAATCGATTGGCCCAAGCTCGACTAACGCCAGAATACAATGTCAGTTTGCCTCGCATAACAATAATCGAGCCGGCTAACTTCTCGACGTCACCTCCCACCGCTTTTTGAAGCTCGGTAAGTGCGTTAGATGAAACCCAAACCATCAGCCTGGTGTCGTTGGGCCCATCAAATTCGACATTCACAGCCTTCTTTGAACGGGTCCAGCCCACACGCTCCACACGTCCGGACACAACTACCTCTTCACCCAAGTGATTGCGTAATACCGGGATATCAGAAGCGTCCAATGTGGACGCAGGAATCGCAGCACTAGGGCCTTTTAACGCCTCTGGCCCAACCACGAACGACGGCGACGGTACGGATCCGCGCAAAAAACCTTCAGCTTCAGTGATCGACATGTTCCGGAACACTTCCGCCGCCTCTGCCGATTTCTCGCAAAACAATCTGGCGTTCGTCCGGACTAAACGCGGCAGACGAAGAAGAGATCGATCCAGCTTGTGACAAAATTGTCACAAATTGCCCTGAGTTCCGATCGGCTTGTACAACATTCCCCGTGGAACCACTTGCATCTGATTGCCAGGCCACAAACCGATCACCAGCAGCAGGCCAAGCGAGGGGCAAAAGCGTGCTGGGGATCGACCATTCCACGTCCCCCTTGCTCAATGAGTACCGCACGAGGGATTCACGATCGCCGACGATCAGCGCCGCATTGTCTGGCGCAAAGCACATCGCCATGACCCCTGGACGACGCTGCAAGTCCGTGATTCTACCGTCGGCCACATTCAAGATTCTAATCATTCCGTCGGGCGAAACCCCGGCCATGAGATTTCCATCGGGGGAGCGGCACTTCACGCGCCAATCGTCGAAGCGACCGAGCAGTTTGCCATCGATTGCATGCCGGACCAATTTGTCGATCGTCGCATAGCAAAAAACCGAGCCGTCCGCTGCAAGTGCACACTCTCGAAAATCCCAGGGTCTTGTCGGCAGGGGTAGCACTAAATCAATCGTGCTTTGAACCCGCCATGCTTCCGGCTCGTTTGCCTTGGACCATCCACCGGGATGATATACGATCACCTGTGTCCGACGGAATTTGTCCCCAACTGTGCTCTTACCTAATTCACCTGATTCAGTTTCCTGCACCACCAAAGCCACAGTCCCTCCGTCGGGCGTGGCCGCCACAGCCCAAGGTATCCAGTGTTCATGCAAGGGAACTTGAAGCTGGACAACTTTTTCGTCGTCGATCAATGCATAGGGTCGATAGGTGAGCCGAAAGCTGGGTGTGACGATTACCGTTCCCGTCGTGATCGAAGTTGCGCAACAATTCTCCAAACGCACGTCATCTTTTTTACGCTCAAAGACCAACACTTTGTCCTTCAGTCGCAAGGCCAATAATCCGTCCGATAGCGACGCGCACAGGGCTTTGGGTTGTTCACTCTCGAATGGCCAAAGGTTGTTGTAACGGACGGAGTCGGAAACTTTGCCATCTCTACAAATCAATACCCCGGATTTTCCGAAAAGCCCCAGCATCGATTTGCCGTCGGATCGCCAGCCCTGCAATTGCAACGGCTTCTTCGTATCGATGCCGGAAACCTCAATTCGATCTGTGACATGCGGAGAAAGCGAACTCAGGTCAACGAGCACGAGGCTATCATCCGCGGCACCAACATGAGATGTGGAGATCCAGGACGCCACGACGCTGTCAGTGATAAAATCCGCTTCGGATCCCCAGTTGACGAGAGGAACGCTTGAAAGTTTGTTCGTCTTGGGGTCCCAAATCAGCGTTGGATCTCTGAACGAATTGCTGATCAGTGCGACCATCGAACCGTCTGGTGAAATAGCTCCGCCTTCTAGTTTATAATTAGCATAATTGCCTTCAATCGTTGTCTCAGCGCGATCTTCGAGCGTTTGGAAGTCTAGAATCCGCAGCACGCTCCCGACATCCATCACGAGTAGCTCGTGTTCTGATGCGGACAAGACCGAAATGTTATTATCGAACTTTCGAGTCGAGGCCACCTGGAGGGTCGGCAGCCGATACGCGGTAAGCTGTCGCTCCGATTGCGCAACAACTAAACCTTCCGCAGGTCGGCGTGGCGCAAAAACGTGTTTGAAAAAATCAGCGGATGCTGTCGCTAATAGATTGCCAGTCCGTGCCTCGAACGCTTGCAATTCAGTTCCTGACGCAACGACCAGCAAATTCTTTCCATCGGCCGAGGTAAACGTCGCCGTTGCGGATTCCGCTCCGCGACCGGGTTGAATCGCCGTGCGGAGCGACCAGTTGCGGCGCGACGCCTTTACGACGTCGTCAATCAGCAAGCCATCCTCGAATTTACCTCCCAAATCATACGCATCAGCGGCGCGATTGAGCGCGGGAGCCAGTTCTGACTTCTGTAGGAAATATCGTGAGTCGGCTTGAGCTGCTGAGTGGAGCGCCTGCTTCATTGCGCGATCGGCAGAATCACGGGCGGCAATGGCAGCGTTGCGCTCCTGTTTGATTTCTGCCTGCTTGTTTGCCAGCAGTACGATGCCGGTGCTCAGTGATATCAAACCGGTGATTAAGAGCACTGCGGCGCCGATCACCCATCCGCGATGACGGCGTCCCCATCGCCGAACGCGGGCGTTAAGGGGTTCGGGATACGCAAGCACGCGCTCATCGGCAAGCCAGCGTTCCAGGTCGTCAGCCAGCGCGCCAGGGTTGATGTAGCGATCTTCCGGCTTGAGTGCCATTGCCTTCAGGCAGATAGCCTCCAAAGCGGTGGGAACCGCCCGGTTGACTTGTCGCGGTTTTCGAAATTCCCCGCGCCGCACTTTCTCGAGTACCACTCCCAAGTCGGGATCCATAACAGGGGCTGAACCAGTCAGTACGCAATACAGCGTGGCGCCTAAGCTATAGACATCACTCGCGGGCCCGAGCAGATCGAGTCGGCCGCCGGCTTGCTCCGGGCTCATATATGCCGGGGTTCCGACCAAAGTTCCCATCTTGGTAGGTGCCGCATCGCTTCCGGCTTTTATCGCGATGGGACTTTCGTCAATCGACGAGTCGGGCTGCTCCTCTTCTCCTAAGACTTTTGCCAATCCCCAATCCACCACTAATGTTTCCCCGTACCTTCCCAAAAGAATGTTGCTGGGTTTCAAGTCGCGGTGCAGCACGCCACGACTGTGAGCATACGACATGGCATTGCAAACGGAGATGAATCGACCCAACAACTCGCGGAAAGCAACCGTCCGTCTGGCGGAATTGCGGGGCGCCTTATCATCCGCTTGGTGGAACCGCACCACTGCTTCTTGCAAACTGTCACCGCTAACGAACCGCATGGCGTAGAACGGCCGTCCGTCGTCGTACTTCCCCAAGCCGTAAACCGGCACAATTCCCGGATGCTCAAGGGCTCCGGTAATTTCCGCTTCCATTAAAAATCGAGAACGACTTTGCGCATTGTCTGCATGGTGATGCTTGATTTCTTTGAGTGCCACGTCGCGATGCAGCTCTTCATCGCGAGCTACAGACACGATGCCCAAACCTCCTTCGCGCCACGGGCACATGATACGGAATCGCAACGGCAGCGTTGGGGAACTAGTCCGCTCGGTATCTGTCGCACACGAATTGCCATCCGTTCCTGGACGCACGAATGCCAAAGTGGCTTGGATATCGGCATCCGCGATTTGTTCCAATGCGCTGCGGATGGATTCCAGTGAACTGACTGCTGCAAGGCTGCGCTGAAGATCGTTGCCGTGTTGAATAATATGCTCGTTTACCAGGGCTTCCAGTAACGCGCATCGCTCGCCGGTGATCGCTTTCTGAATCAGCAAGATTTCGGCCAATGGGCGCGTTTTTTCGAGGACCCAGGCATTCATCGCGGCGATCAAGCCGTCGCGGCTGATGAAGTCTTTCTGCAGCGCGATAATGCCGAGTAGAAGATTGCGATCGGCGAGAATGTTCACGGGAGGCTTTCGATGGCGTTTATTGTTTCAAGATCAGCGTCGAATCGGATTTATTGAGACGGAGCACCAGCGACCGCAAATGGTTCATCAGACGTTCGACCGTGCGCTCGCTGCGTCCCACCTGTGCGCTAATTTCGGCAATGGTGTAGCCTTGCAATCGGAGGCTGAACATTTCCCGTTCCTGCGGTTTGAGTGGTTCCATCAACCACACGACGGTATCGCTTAGTATCGCCGCTTCCGACGGTGTCGGCTCATTGGAATGGACCGTAGTTCGAATGGACGATCGAGCCGATGCAATTGCTTGTTCCCTATTGACATCTCGCCGCGCCGCGAAAAAGTGTTCCACCTGGCGGCCACATTTATGGAGCGTCATCACCACCAGCAGACTCCACAAACTGCCGCTGTCGGCCAACAGAAACTGTCCATTGGCATGGCGACAAAAAAAACTGCGGAAGACGGATTGAACCACATCCTCGGGATCCACTTTTTGCCGCAAGCGTGACTCAAGCCTGCTCCGCGCAAGTGCGATGAGTCGATTCGCGTAGCGGCTGAAGATCTCTCCGGCTGCCTGTTGATCTCCTGCCTTGAGGCGTTGAACCAAATCCTGAAAGGAGTCGTTCTGCGCCATAGACAAGCGGAATTGTTGAATGGCGGTGATCGCTTTTGATGCCCGATTATCAGACCCCTCATTCGGTTATGCAAGCGGCCTAGACAGCGGGACCGTGTGGTCGAGCCAAGAAACTTTCAAGATTGTGTGTCGGGATCCAAGCCCCAGATCGGATTCACTCCATGAGATTCGTACCTTTTCCCAGCGGTGCGGCTCGACCAAACCTGTAGACGATTAGGTCGCGCTTTTCGATGCAATTGGCTAACAGCGGGAAAGAAATGTTGACATCCGTATTGCCATGGCTAAATTAGTGGCATCCCCCATAATCGAGGGGCGACATTCCCATTTTGTCGGGTGACGCAAATGCGCAAATCAATCGCTGTCTGTCTTATCACGGCATTCGCTGCCGTGGCGGCATCCAACGCATGGGCACTGAATATAACTTACATCATCGTCAATTATCCCAACTCTCAAGGCGGTGATACCGTCACGGGAACGATCACGACGGACGGGACAATTGGCCCGTTGGTCACCGCCAACATCCTCTCCGCCAGTTTCACCATCGTTGACCCCTCAGGTGTCTACATAGCGGCTGCGGCCGCCTTCGAAGTAGGAGCACAGGGGGCAGAGGCTGATACTTATAGGCTCACGGCCACTCCCACTGAACTCTATCTGCCGTTCGTCGCCGCCGCCGATGATACTGAGTTTGAGTTTTTTGGTATGGCGGTGCCGAATGTAGAGGAGCCTCATTTAGCATTGTCTTACTACCAGCAGAGCAGCGAGCACGAGGCGATCTACCAAGGATACGGGTTACCGGTCGGGCAGGACTTCACAGAATTTTGGGGGGACGTCAATTTAGACCAGACGCCAGGGCCCAGTTCTCCGGGTAGTACAATCGGCAACGGCCCGATGCTCATTGCGACCGTCCCCGAACCGGCAACGCTAACGCTGTTTGGTTCGGCGCTCCTGTTACTCGGTGGTTTTCGCTGGCGGCAGTGGCGGAAAGGGTCTGGAGTAGCTACATGAAAGCCGACTTTCGCCGTCGCGTCATTCGCTTTGTCGTCATATTGCTAGCGGGCGGACTGCTGGAGTTCGTTAATGCCAGAACAGGGGCGGGAAACGAATACTCTACGGCGGGGGGCTCGTCCACGGCGCATGTCCAGAGCTTTTCCCAGCCCTTCGACTTTTACGAAACCAAGCAATATGGCAATTGGGCGGATTACCATTCGACCGTGGATGATCCACCGCTAACGGCCAATTTTAGCTGGGGGGGAATTCTCGTCTCTGGGCCGCTCGATGCACAACTGGACCTTACGAGCAGCTATATTCAAGATTATTACAATAACGGGCAGTACGTCACCCCAGAAGGTGTCGTCGAATGGCTCCAGTCGTGGCAGACCTCGGGGCCGATACAATTTGATGGCGTACTTCTTCCAGGGGACTCTTTGAGCATTAGCGGACAATTGCGAATTAACGCAGGCACAGCCTTATACGCCGGGTTAAGTTTAAGCGCGACGGTAAACGACGCCGGGCCGTTCCATATCTCTTCGGAACCTTTTGCGACGCCTTTGGTTAATACGTTCGATTGGACCGTCATATCTCAGCTTTCTGTTCATCTACTGCACGCCGCTAGCGTTACTGCGTTGGAAGACAGTGCAGGCGGGGATGACGCAAGTTTCGTGGTGACTTCGTGGCCATTTGAAACGACGACGCTCGTCGTGCCCGAGCCTTCCTGCATTTCAATGGGCGTCATAGCCCTTGCGTGCCTGAACATTGCCCGCTTGCTTGAAAACGGGCAAAGCCGTGCAGCGCTTCGAGCAAGCGCTGCGGATTAAATCCGGAGGAGATAAAGGGGGACGCAGCTCGTTTTTTTTGCAGCTCATTTTCTTTAGGGCGACAAGCGCTCTCCTCTAGCAATTGTGCCACCCGATCTGCTACAGTGTACAAATGTGTACCATTAGCCAGACGGCGCGGCCTAGCTTGCGATTCTCCACCCCTTCACCGCTCACCCCCTTCATTCCCCATTCCCCACTCCCCATTCCACACGGTCACCTGCGGACGCTTCGCGGTCAAATGAATTCCAAAAACTCCGGCTTTCCACGATCCATTCACCGCGCAACTCTCCGCTCAAATTTTGAAAGTCTAAGAGCTGGTTTCAAAACCGTCGGGGACTGTCCCGATTTTGCGCAGTCCGCGGAGTCCCGGTGCCCGGGGGGACTGTCCCCTTCTCCGAGACGGTTTTGAAACCGGCTCTAATTTCCGTTTTCGCGACCTTAATCGGCAAACGAAATAAACCCACCCAAAACAACAGCAAACCCACCGACTTTTGCGCGCTCCCAATTTCCAATCGCCCGAAATTTCCCACCTCAACCACTACCGCTCCCGCGCAAAACTCCCGAATTTTGCACCTCAAAACACTTTTTCACCCTCCGCGCAAATCTCCCTGTCTCATGACTCATGTCTCCTTGTCTTTCATTCCATCCCGCCCACTCCCGCACTCACGCCGCCGCCGCTAAAATGAACGCAGCCACGGAAGGATCCCATGCCCGCTCCGCCGTTCGTTCATCTCCACTGCCACAGCCACTACAGCCTGCTGGATGGCGCCAGCCCGATCGATAAGCTCATCGCGCGGGCCAAGTCGCTGGGCATGAACGGCCTGGCAATTACCGATCACGGCAATCTGCACGGGGCGTTGGAGTTCTATCAGGAAGCCCGCAAGGCGGCGATCAACCCGATTTTGGGCTACGAGGCGTACGTCGCCCCGGGCAGCCGTAAAAGCCGCGACGGCGGGAACCTGAAGGAATCGAGTTATCACCTCACGCTACTTGCGCAAAACCGCACCGGGTTTCGCAACCTGGTGAAAATGGCGTCGCTGGCCTATCTGGAAGGGTTTTATTCGAAGCCGCGGATCGATCGGGAATTGCTGGAGCAATACCACGAAGGAATCATCTGCCTGAGCGGTTGTGTCTCCAGCGAATTCAGTAAGGCCCTGCTCAAGGGTGAAGATCCTGGCCGCGAGCATTTCGACGAGGCGCAAGAGATTGCCGGTTGGTTCCACAAGCTGTTCGGCGATCGATATTTCATTGAAATTCAGAACAACGGCCTGGAAATTCAGCGGCGGCAGATGGAAGGGGCCGTCGAAGTGGCCCGCCGCATGGGCATTCCGCTGGTCGCCACATCCGACGCGCACTACGTCAATCAGGAAGATTCCGACGCTCAGGATGTGCTGCTGTGCATCAACACCGGCAAGTTCCGCACCGACACGAATCGCCTGCGGATGGAAACGAACCAGTTCCATCTGCGCAGCGGCGACGAAATGTACGCTTCGTTCCCCGGCTTTGAGGAAGCGTTGAAGCAATCGCAATTGATCGCCGACAGCGTGAACATCGAACTGGAACTGGGCAAGCGGCACTTCCCGAACTACACGCCGCCCGAAGGCAAAACCATCGCCGACTATCTGCGCGAACTTTGCCTGCAGGGGCTGCGCGAGCGCTACAAAGATCGCCCCGACCGCTGGAATGGCGACGTGCTTGCTCCCGAAGTGCTCGACCGCCTCGGCCACGAACTCAACGTAATCAACGCGCTGGGCTTCCCGAACTACTTCTTGATCGTATGGGATTTCGTGCGTTATGCCCGCGAGAAGGGAATCCCCGCCACGGCGCGCGGCTCAGGCGTCGGCTCGCTCGTGGCGTACGCGCTATACCTCAGCCACGTTTGCCCGTTGGATTACAACCTGCTGTTCGAGCGGTTTTTGGACATGAGCCGCCGCGAGGCGCCCGATATCGACATCGATTTCTGCAAGGATCGCCGCGGCGAGGTCATCCAATACGTCAAAGACAAATACGGCGAAGAGAACGTCGCCCAGATCGGCACCTTCGGCACCTTAGCGGCGCGGGCGGCGATCCGCGACGTGGGCAGGGCGTTGGCGATTCCCATCCCGCGGCTCGATGCGGTGGTGGCGATGGTGCCCGACGTGCTATACATCACGCTCGACGAGGCTTTGAAACAAAGCGACGACCTGCGCAAGGCGTATCAATCGGACGGCGAAGTGCGCGAACTGCTCGACTTGGCCCGCAAGATTGAGGGGCTGGCGCGCAACGTGGGCACGCATGCCGCGGCGGTGGTGATCGCCGATCGGCCGCTGACGGAATACGTGCCGCTGTGCCGGGTGCAGAATAAAGACGAAATCATCACGCAATGGGCCATGGAAGACGTCGAGCGCGCGGGCCTGCTGAAGATGGATTTTCTCGGGCTGCGCAACCTGACCGTGCTCTCAAAGGCGGTCGACATCATCGAGCAGACGACCGGCAAGCGCGTCGATCCATACAAATTCCCGCTGGACGACGCGGAATCGTTCGCCCTGCTTTGCCGCGGTGAAACCAAGGGCATTTTCCAATTGGAAAGCGGCGGCATTCGCGACCTGTTGCAGAAGATGAAGCCCGATCATTTCCGCGACATCATCGCCACCAATGCGTTGTATCGCCCCGGACCGCTGGAAGGGGGCATGGTCGACGATTACGTGCAGGTGAAGCATGGCCGCAAAAAGGCGACATACCTCCATCCGGTGATGAAAGAGATTCTTGAGGAAACGCACGGCGTGATGGTCTACCAGGAACAGGTGATGCTGATTCTCAATCGCCTGGGGGGCATCGATCTGGCCGACGCCTACACGTGCATCAAGGCCATCAGCAAGAAGAACCTGCCGACCATCGCCAAGTTTCAGGAGGAGTTCGTCAGCGGTGCAAGAAAGCAGGGGCTCAGCGAGCGGCAGGCCGGCGAGCTGTTCGAACTGATCGCCAAGTTTGCCGGCTACGGCTTCAACAAATCGCATAGCACGGCGTACGCCTTGATCGCCTACATGACGGCGTATCTCAAGGCGCACTACCCGCTGGAATACATGGCCGCCGTGTTGGCCGGCGACATCGACGCCCGCAATTTCAAAAAGAAAGATTCGCTGGTCGAGCACCTGGAAGATTGCCGGCGGATGGAATTAGTAGTGACGCCGCCGAACGTGAATTTGTCGGCCGCCGATTTTTCGGTGCGCGACGGCAAAATCTTGTTTGCCTTGGCAGCGATCAAAGGCTGCGGCGGCTCGGCCGGCCAGGCCATCGCGGCGGCCCGTCAAGCCGGCGGGCCGTTCAAAAGCTTGTTCGATTTCTGCGAGCGATGCGATCCTTCGGTCGTCAATCGCACGGCGGTCGAAAGCATGATCAAAGCCGGAGCGTTCGATTCACTGCACGCCAACCGCGCGGCCACGTGGCAGTCGCTGGATCGAGCGCTGCAAGCCGGCGCATCGAAGCTGGCCGATCGCCGCGCCGGGCAAAAAGGCCTGTTCGATGCCGGCGAAGATGAATCGGCGCACGCCGCCGACCATTCGCTGCCAAACATCTCCGATTGGCCCGAGAAAGAACGCCTCGCCAACGAAAAGGAAGTGCTGGGCTACTATCTCACGAGCCATCCCTTGGCGGAATTCAACGAGATTCTCTCGGCGCATTGTCAGAGCATTCCCAGCCTGGCGGCCTTGCCGCCGCGAACCGAAGTGCAATTGGGCGGCATGCTTTCCTCGATCAAATCGGCGCATGTGAAAAACCCGCGGCAGGGTTCCACGTTGACGCGCTATGCGATGTTCGATTTGGAAGATCTGGAAGGCGTGATCCGCTGCATCATCTGGCCGGAGGAATTTTCAAAGTTCAATCAATTCGTGCACGCGGATTCGATCGTGGCGCTGCGCGGCTCTGTCGATCGCCGCCCGGGAAGCGAGGAAGCCAACGTGATCGTCAACGACTTGATGCCGCTTACGGATCTTCCCCGCCGCGCAACCAAGGGCGTGCTCGTTCGCATTTTCGAAGATTCGCACGGGCCGGCCGCCCTGGAGAAACTGCATGAGATCGTGAAGGAGTGTTCCGGCGCTTGCGAATTGCAATTGCTGCTATGCCTGGCCGACGGCGCCCGCCAGTATGCCACCAGCTCGCTGCGGGTGGATTGGACTCCCCAATTGCAGCGGCAAATCGACGAGCTGTTGGGGCCGGGAAATGTGAAAACGATCAATGCCCCAACGTCCACGCCGGCCGCCAATTCACGCAGCGGCAAAGCAAACCGCCGGCCGGCCGAGGTTTCCGGCTAACGCGGGCCACCCCTTGCCCCTTGCTCTCCGGCGGTACACGATAAGGAAGCTGGCATGGACTGCCAATCTACCTTTAATTCGGCCGCTTAGCAGACACTCGTATGCCATTGCCGCAGGTTGTGATCGTTGGCCGGCCGAACGTCGGAAAATCGAGCCTTTTCAATTGGTTGGCAGGGCGGCGGCTGGCGATCGTGGATCAGACCGCCGGCGTCACGCGCGACCGGAACATGCATCTGGTGTCCGAGAAAGATCACTTTTTCGAATTGGTCGATACCGGCGGGCTGGGTTTCGACGATCCCGACAAACTGACGCCGCAAATCGAAGAGCAGATCAACGCGGCGCTGGAAGAAGCTGCCGTAATTCTGTTCGTGGTCGATGCGCGCGACGGGCTGACGCCGTTGGATCATGAAGTCGCCAAGCGGCTGCGCTACATCGAAGCGCCGGTCATCTGCGTTGCCAACAAATGCGACGACTCGACGATCGACGGCAACGCCGATGAATTCTACAAGCTGGGGCGCGGCAAGCTGGTCCGCACCAGCCCGCTACAAAATCGGAATCGACAGGAACTGGTTGACATGATCGTCGACCGGCTGCCGCCAGTGCTGCCCGATAACCTCGCGCCGCCGGAGCCGGAGATGAAAATGGCCATTGTCGGCCGCCGCAATGTCGGCAAAAGCACCTTCGTCAACACCCTGGCCCAGGCCGAGCGGATGATTGTGAGCGAAGTGCCGGGCACCACAAGAGATAGCGTCGACGTGCGGTTCGAGCTGGATGGCAAAGTGTTCGTGGCCATCGACACGCCCGGGCTGAAACGCGCCCGCAGCATCAGCAGCGACGTCGATTTCTATAGCTTCCACCGCGCCCAGCGGAGCATTCGCCGGGCCGACGTGGTGCTCATGTTTTTCGATCCCACGCAGCGGATCAGCAAAGTCGACAAGCAATTGTGCGATTACATCGGGCAGCAGTACAAACCGTGCATCTTTGTCATCAATAAATGGGATCTGCAGCATCGCAGCATGCCCACGGAAAAGTGGGTGAATTATCTGCACGATACGTTTCGTGGATTGTGGCATGTGCCGATCGCATTTGTCACCGGTCAGACCGGTAAGAACGTCAAGGCGCTTTTGAACCACTCGCAAATGCTGTACAAGCAATCGCGGCAGCGAGTGGCCACGTCCGATTTGAACAAATTGCTGCGGGCGACGATCGATGCCAATCCGCCGCCGATACATCATCAGCGGCAACCGAAGATTTATTTTGCCACGCAAGTTGGCGTGCAGCCGCCCACGATCGTGCTCTTCTGCTCCAACCCCGCCGGAATTTCGCAAACCTACCGCCGATATTTGTTGGGCGTGTTTCACGATCGGCTGCCGTATGCCGAAGTGCCGATCAAACTCTATTTGCGCCGCCGCGAGGAGCGCGACAAACCGCCGCCGGGGATTGAGCTGCCGCCGGAAACGGAGACGCCGCCGGATCGTGATGTGCCCCCCGTGGAAGATGCGGCAAGCGAAGCCTGATCACGCGCGCATAAGTTCTTGCGCAGCCTATGGTTAAGTGATGGGGCATCGCGGCAGTTTCTTTGCTATGATTCCGCGCTTTTGCAAATCGCGGCGTGCCAATCGTCAGGGACGACCATTACGGCATGATCAAGTTTCGCACTCACGTGCTCTCGGCAGCGCTCGTCGGCTGCGCGGCACTGACGCTTGTGTCCACGCAATTCTTTGCGATGGCTGAAGATGCGCCGCGCAAGCGCACCGCTTTGCTCCCGCGCAATACGCCGGCGCCGGCAACCGAGCCGATCGACTTTCACCGCGACATTCAGCCGATCTTCGTCAAGCATTGCTATGCCTGCCATGGAGCATCGCAAGCGCGCGGCGGATTGCGATTGGATCTCCACAGCCGCGCTTTTTCAGGCGGCGACAGCGGCCCCGTGATCATCAAAAAGCACAGCGCCGACAGCCTGTTGATTCAATACGTAACCGGACAAAACGATGCCGGAATGCTCATGCCGCCGGAGGGAAAAGGGCAGCCGCTAGCTGCGGAGGAAATCGCGCTCTTGCGGCGCTGGATCGATCAGGGCGCCCCGTGGCCGAGCGTGCCGGGCGCAGCGGACGACGACTCGCCAAAGCCGGCGGACGAGGCATCGTCGGCCGGCAAAACACCCCTCTCGGAACATTGGGCCTTTCAGCCGGTGCGGCACGTCAAGCCGCCGGTGAGCCGCGATTCGTGGGTCGACACGCCCATCGACGCCTTTGTGCTGGCGAAGTTGCAGCAGCATCACCTCTCGCCTAACCCGGAGGCCAGTCGCATCGAATTGATCCGCCGCGTGACGTTCGATCTGATCGGGCTGCCGCCGACGCCCGAGGCCGTGCAAACGTTCCTCAACGACAAATCCGACGATGCTTATGAGCACCTGGTCGACCGTTTGCTGGAAAGCCGGCATTACGGCGAGCGCTGGGCGCGGCATTGGCTCGATTTGGCGCGATATGCCGATTCCGACGGTTTCGAAGACGATCGCGACCGCCCGTTCGCTTACAAGTATCGCGATTACGTGATCCGCAGCTTCAACGAGGACAAGCCGTACAACCAGTTTCTGCTTGAGCAACTGGCCGGCGACGAAATCGACGGGAACAAGCCGGACAACCTGATCGCGCTGGGATTTCTGCGCAACGGCCCGACGATCACCAACCAGCACACCGAAAAGATCCGCGTTGACGAGGTGGACGACATGGTTTCGACCACCGGCGCGGTGTGCCTGGGGATCACGATCGGCTGCGCCCGCTGCCACGATCATAAATTCGAGCCGATCACGCAACGCGATTACTATCGCCTGTTTGCCGTGTTCGACAATGTGGAAAAGGTGGACGACAACGAGATCATGCACGTGCGCGATCCGGCCACGCCGCCGCGGAAAACGCATGTGATGCTCGGCGGCGATTGCAATCGGCCCGGCGCCGAAGTTCAGCCGGGTGTGCCCGCCGTGCTGGATAACGGCAAGGCGATGTTTCCTGCTGCCACCGCGGCGCCCAACGGCGGGGCCGGGCGGCGGCTGGCCCTGGCCGACTGGATTGTCGATCCTGAAAATCCGCTCACGGCGCGGGTCATTGTCAACCGCTTGTGGATGTATCACTTCGGCCGGGGATTGGTGAATTCGCCCAGCAATCTCGGCCTCAGCGGCGACGCCCCCACGCACCCGGAACTCTTGGATTATCTGGCCGACGAATTGGTTCGCCACGATTGGAAGCTCAAGCGATTGCAAAAGATGATCGTGATGTCGGCCACCTATCGGCAGTCCTCAGCCTACGATCCGGTCAAGGCGGGAGTGGATTCCGCGGGCGAGTGGTTCTGGCGATATCCGCTGCGCCGCTTGGAGGCCGAATCCATCCGCGACGCCATCCTGGTGGCCAGCGGCAATTTCAACGTTCACATGTTCGGCCCCGGCATTCGGCCGAAAATCCCCGTGAGCATTGTGGCCGGCGGCAGCAAAGACAAATGGCCGCAAGTGGATCAGGAAGGACCCAACGAGTGGCGGCGCAGCTTGTACATCTTTGTCAAGCGATCGCTCATGGTGCCGATGCTCGAAGGCTTCGATGCTCCCAGTTCGACGCAAACGTGCGAACGCCGCATGACCACGACGGTTTCGACCCAGGCCCTAGTGCTGATGAACGACGAATTCAGCAACCATCAGGCCGAGGCGATGGCGGCACGCGTAATTAGCGAAGTGGGGGATGACGCAAGCCGCCAGGTCGAACGGGCGTATTGGCTGGCATTGTCCCGACCGCCGACCGAGGATCAGCGCCGCACGGCGATGCGATTTGTGGAACAGCGATTCCAGGCCGGGCGGCGGCAATTGGTCGACCAGCGAGTGAGCACCGACGCCAATACCTACGATCAACTGCGGCGGCGCGCCTTGGCCGATCTGTGCCATGTTTTGTTCAACTCCAACGAGTTTGTTTACGTGAACTGATGCAACATCACGATTCGCCCGACCATCGCTGCAATTTCGGACACTGGCCCACGGTGTGGAACCGCCGGGCGTTTCTGCAAACCACCGGCGCCGGCTTCGCCACGCTGGCCATGCAGTATCTGCTCGGGCGCGATTGCCTGCTGGCCTCCGATCGGTTGCCGTCGGCGAAAACTTTGCGCGGCGACGCCGTCGTGCCCTCGCATTTGAATCCGCTTTCGGCCCGCCCGCCGCACTTCGCGCCGAAGGCCAAGGCGGTGATCTTCTTGTTTTGCTACGGCGGGCCAAGCCAGGTCGATCTTTTCGATCCCAAGCCGGCATTGATCAAGTGGCACGGCCAGCCGATCCCGGTCTTCGAAAAGGACGCGGCGTTCTTTTCCGACACCAAGAACACCGCGTTCAAAAGTCCCTACAAATTCGCCAAGTACGGCCAGTCGGGCATCGACATTTCGGAGAAGTTTCCGGAGTTGGCCAAATGTGCCGACGACTTGTGCGTGATCCGCTCGATGCATTCCGAATCGAACAATCATGCGCCGGCGCTGTTTCAGATGAACACCGGATTCCTGCTGCCCGGGCGGCCGAGCTTCGGCTCGTGGGTAACGTATGGATTGGGGGCTGAAACCGATCGGCTGCCGGCCTTCGTGGTGATGTGGGATCATCGCGGCGGGCCCATCGGCGGCGCGCCGAACTGGAGTTCAGGCTTCTTGCCGCCGGCCTATCAAGGCACGCCCTTCCGCGCCACCGGCGATCCGATTGTCGATCTGAAGCCGCCGCCGGATATCACGGCGGAGCAGGAGCAAGCCCGGCTGAAACTATTGGCGAAAATGAACGCGGAACATCTGGAAGCGCATCCCGGCGAGGAAGAGCTGACCGCGCGGATCGCCAGCTATGAACTGGCCTTCCGGATGCAGATGAGCGCGCCGCAGGTCGTGGATATTTCAGACGAATCGCCCGACACGCAGAAGCTGTACGGATTGGATCAAAAGCACACCGAGTATTTCGGCCGCCAATGCCTGTTGGCGCGGCGCTTGGTGGAACGCGGCGTGCGTTTCGTGCAGCTTTACTCCGGCGGCAGCACGCAACAATTGTGCTGGGACGCGCATTTGGGTTTGAAAGACAATCACGACGAGCACTGCGCCGAGACCGACCGGCCGATTTACGGACTGCTGACCGATTTGAAGCAGCGCGGGCTATTGGATTCGACGCTGGTGATTTGGGGAGGCGAATTCGGCCGATTGCCGACGAACCAGGGCACGATCGGCCGCGACCACGGCCCCAAGGGCTTCACGATGTGGCTGGCCGGCGGCGGCGTAAAGGGCGGCATGATTCACGGCGCGACCGACGAGTTTGGCTATGCCGCGGTTGAAAAGCCGGTTTCCATTCCCGACCTGCACGCCACATGCTTGTATCTGCTGGGCTTGGATCACAAGCAGCTCACCTTCCAACACGGCGGCCGCGACATGCGCCTCACCGACACCAGCGGCGAAGTGATCCGCGATATTCTGGCATAAGTACTTTCACCAAGGACGATTGCTTCGATGGCCGAGCAGAAACCGAAAGTGGGCTTAGAAGAGGACATTTGCATTCACATCTTCACCGTCTCGGCGGCGATGGTCGGGGTGTGTTTGACGGTGATCGGGCTGTTGCGGATCGTGATCACCCTGCAAAATGCCAACACGATCGCCGACGATCTGCTGTGCGGAGATTCGCTTCTGTTCTTGACGTCGTGCACCTTGTCGTACTGGGCGCTGCGAACCCGTAAAGCGCGGCGGATGCACGGCATGGAGCGCATCGCCGACGGAATCTTTATCGCCGCCATGTTTTTAATGACGGCGGTTTGCCTGTTTATTACCTACACCATTGCGACGGGGAAGTGAGCCGGCCCGAGGATGCGGGGCCGGATGTCGACAATCGACAGGCCACCCCGTAGCTAAACAGCGGCGAGCGATTTGTCATAATCAGCCACCACAAAGCGTTTGCCTTTGGCCACGACGCGGTGCCCCTCGGCGGCTAGGCGTTTGCGCAATCGAGCGATGCCGCCGGGGTATTTGGGATTCAGTTCGCCGCCGGTTTTCAACGTGCGCCAATAGGGCGTGATTTTGCGAGTTTGATTAGCTGAGCGACGCTTCACCCTCACCCCAGCCCTCTCCCTGAGGGAGAGGGGGTTTTTCGCCGCGGATTCCTCGGCGGCGTGCGCCGCGATCCAGGCGAAAATTCCAGTCGTGATCGGGCAGCAAACATTCACACGGTGCTTCCTCGCCAAAGCGGCACGGATTTCGTTAATCGTGATCAGCTTGCCCTTGGGCACGCGGCGCATGACGGCGTCGACTTCCTGCGGGGCGGGAACCACCATCGTGCCCCGCCCCCAACGCGCGGTCATGCGGCCGGTGATGCGGCCGACCCTGGGCAGGCCTTTGTGGTCGGCCAATTTTTCACGCCACGATCTGCGCTTGCGCATCTGGGCGGTCCGGGCCTATTTGGCCGGGATAAGTTCGATCATCCAATCGCCGCCGAAGGGGACATTCTGAAACTCCAGCCAGGGCAACCCCATGCGCGAAAATTTGCCGCCGGTGCTTTTGTCGAAGCTGAGATACATGCCCCGGGCCTTGTTGGCATGGCAATCGAACAGCACCCAGAAATCCTTGGGCACTTCGACTGGGTGTGCAAAATTCACCTCCACCCATTTTTCGGGCCCGGTCTCAAATAGCGAGTAGGGGGCCATTTGCGAGCTGAGGATCTCAGTGCAATCGGAATTCAATATGTAGACCACGAACTTCTCTTTGGGCGCTTCGGCCGCGCCGTAGCGCGAACCGTGAATCCGCACGCCGGCGAGCTTTTCGCCCTCTTTGGGCATGGTAAAGTGAACTGCCTCGCCCGCATCGCCGATCACCAAACGCCCTTCGGCCGTGCCGTCATTGTGTTTCATGTCGCCGCTGCCGCCCGACGATTCGTCGGCCAGGAGATTGCTTGTCCAGCAGGCAACGAAAACGGTGGATATTGCAACTAGCAGCAGGGCGGGGCGTTTCATGGTTTTTCCTTTCGATAGAAAGCGAATTTTGCAGCCGATCGCCGCTCTGTGTGCTCGCTGAAAGCAGGCCGATGGGGCAACTCCATTGTCGTCGAGTCGCACGAGCGTCGTCAACCGTCGACGACTTCCCCGGAGGCCAGCTTTCCATCACAATTTGGCTGGAAAAATCGAGGCTGTGGAAATGCGTTGGATCCAAAAGGTTTTCGCCACGTTCGGAAGGTACGGTCTATGCCGGATGTAACGAGGCCTCTGGAGATGAATGACCTGCCCGACGCATCGCCGCGAATTGCAGTGATCGGCGGCGGCATGGCCGGGCTGGCGGCGGCGCATCGATTGTCGGAGCTCGCGCCGGCGCTGGCGTGACACTGCTGGAGGCGGGCGATCGGCTCGGGGGCATCATCGACACCATTCGAGACGACGGGTTTCTGATCGAGCGCAGCGCCGACAGCTTCATCACCAATGCGCCCTGGGCAATCGACCTGTGCCGGCGAATCGGCTTTGCCGATCACTTGATTCCCACCGAAGCGGTCCACCGCGGGGCGATGGTTGTGGCGCACGGCAAGTTGATGCGCGTTCCGGATGGCTTTTTGTTGATGAGCCCACAGCGGCTGTGGCCGGTTATTCAATCGCCGATTTTGAGCCTGCGCGGCAAGCTGCGGCTGGCTTGCGAACGCTTTGTGCCGGCGCGGCGCGACGATTCCGACGAAAGCGTGGCTGCGTTCGCGCGGCGGCGGCTGGGCCGTGAAGCCTACGAGCGGCTGGTGCAACCGCTGGTGGGAGGCATCTACACCGCCAATCCGGAAAAACTGAGCCTGGCGGCGACGATGCCACGCTTTTCGGAAATGGAGCGGCGGCATGGAAGCCTGATCCGCGCCGGGCGGGCCGATCGCCACAGCGGCGAAACCGATTCCGCCGGACTGCCCGAGGATGCCGGGGCGCGGTACAGCATGTTTGTGGCTCCGCGCGAGGGCCTTACTGGTTTTGTGGAAGCGATTGGCGCGCGGTTGCCGCCAGGCAGCGCGCGATTGAATACGATGGTGAGCCAGATCGAACGCGTCGGTGACAAATGGCGCATATCATGTCACCCCAACAGCGCGGTCGAAAAAGCGGAGCAATTGGTTGTGGATTGCGTCATCATCGCTACCCCGGCAACGGCGGCGGGCCGGCTGCTTAGCAACGTGGACTCAACGTTGGCGGAAGAATTGGCTGCCATCGAGTTTGCCGGCTGCGCAATTGTGGCGCTGGGATACGAGCGGTCGCAAATTGCGCATCCGCTGGATCGTTTCGGCTTCGTTGTGCCGGCGATCGAACGGCGACGGATACTGTCGGCCAGTTTTTCCAGCGTGAAGTTTCCAGGCCGCGCGCCTCCTGGAAAAGTGCTGATCCGAGTATTTCTCGGCGGTGCGCTGCAAGAGGATATGCTAGCGCTGGAGGACGGTCAATTGCGCGTCGTCGCGGAAGATGAACTGCGAGACTTGTTAGGCATCGCGGGAAGGCCAAGCTTGTCGCACGTGTTCCGCTGGCCACGCGCGATGCCGCAATACCACCTCGGACACGTGGAGCGGCTCAAGCGGATAACCCAGCGGATGGCGCAATTGCCCTGCTTGGCGCTGGCCGGCAACGCATACCACGGCGTGGGGATTCCGAATTGCATCCAATGCGGAGAACAAGCGGCGCAACGGGTGCTCAATGAAATAAAGTCGACCGCGGCCTCGTCCCCCGGTGGAACCGGGGGCTGAAGGAATTTACTTCTTGGCTGCGCCTTTGGCAGGCGCGGCGGCTTTTGCCGCAGCGGCGGCCGGCTTGGCGCCCGCGGCAGGCTTCGCGCCGGCTGGGGCGGCGGCGCCGGCGGCAGGAGCGGCGGCAGCGCCTTCGGCAGCCACTGCGCCCTCGGCCCCTTCCTCTTCCTTCTTCTTCTTTTTCTTCTTGATCGTGAGCTTGATCACGCGCACTTTCGGCAGCCCCAGCACGCTCATCGTTTCGTCCCAGCGCTCCGACTCCTTCAATTTCGTGATGCGTTCCGAGCGCCGCAAAACATTGCGGTTTTTCACGCTGCCGCGGCGGACCTGTAAGCTTTTATCAAGTGTCATGGATATTCCTCAAATCGCCCTCGTCGGCGACTTTTTCCTATCGGCGACCGCAAAAAAGGGACTGACCAACAGCCGCTAATATACGAGAGCGATCAGATGCCGGCAAGTGAGGGGCGCATCGCTTCATCCACGGCGCCGGGACCGTTTGGCGGCGGGGATGCGGTTGATTGCCGTGGCGGAAGAGTGGATACGGCCGGCACTACGGTCCGAGAGGAACCACAACCCGGCGCAAATTGCCAGCGTGCCCGCGACGAGGACGACCTCGATCGCGCCGGCGGCCTCGATGACGTGATCCCCCAAAAAAGTCAAATGAAAATTGAATTTGAGAAAACTGTTGTTGAGAGCACTCATGCCCATTTCTGGGTTGGTGGTCGGGCCCGCGCGGTCGCCTTGGACCACCCAGCCAAAATCCTTATTTAACAGATGGAAGTGCAACAGGATTCCCAAGACGGCGTCGACCAATAACCCCAAAAGCGCAACTGCGCGCACTGCTTTCGGAACACGTGGCAATCCGACCGCGGCGAACGTCAGGCCCAGCAGTACCATGGGCTGCAGGCAAATATGCCCGACGCCCAAATAATCGTACTCGCCGTGGACGACAATGCTCAGCAGCGTGACGACGACCACAAACCAAAACCAGAAAGCGTAACGGTGCTGCCAACGATCGTGGGGGCGGTGTAGCAGCAGCGACGCCAACTGCCACGTTACCAAGATCAGCCCACCCCACCCCAGCATGGCGGGAAACTCCGTTTGGTAGATGGCAAAAAACCAATCTCGACCATACGCCAGCCCTTTCGGCGGTAGTTGGGGGTTGTATGCAGGATCGTTTTCGTATCGTCCACGCAATGGAAACGGCACCAGGGTATTGAAAATGTTCTCCGCGATTTTTTGCAGGTTGCCAACGAAGGTGAAGTGTTCCGACGAGGTGACTGCGGTATTGGAGCCGAACGTGGTTTTCATGCCGTAGGTGCACAGCGACCATCCCAGCCAGGTCGTGAAGATGGCGATGCTGACCGCTGCGGAGAACGCAATTTCGCGCCAGCGGTGTTTCCGCTGGCGGAACAAAAAGAACAAATAGTGCCCGGCAAGAAACAAAACCATGACTGCGGCCGAATAGTGAACCAGCAAGGCGGCTGATAAGCAGGCGACGGCGGCCACCATGCGCGCGAAATCGCCGCGGCGCCATGCCGAAAGATAAAGGCCCAATGCGGTCAAATCGTAGAAAGCCGCGAACGCTTTGGTCCAGGTGTAAGTTCCATTCTCCACGAACATCGGACTCAGCGCCAGAAATCCGGCGATCAACCAGGCTCGGTTGCGCGTTTTGACGACCAACGACGGGGCCAAGAGCGCGCACGGCAAGATCGGCAACGCATTCAGGTAAGCGAACACCAGCTGAAACAGCTCGAACCCCGGCGACACCTGCCAGAACACGACCGCCGTCAGCAGGTTCATCATCGGAGGCCTGGCCGGCAGCGGGTAGGCGAGAGAAAGCAAGAATGTCGTATCGGCCGGCTTGTGCTCCGAAAAGAAAATCGCCCGCTCGTAATGTTCAAACCAATCGCCCCACCAACGGGCGCCGGAATAATTTCGTACCAGCAGCAGAAACACCACCAGCCAGAAAAATAGCGCCAGAAACGCCAGCATGGCAGCGCGCTTCGCGGTGACGCCACAAACGGCGTAAGTCGCTCGCGCAGGCCAGGCTGGACAAAACGCCAAACACGCTCGGCAGGTACGCCCATGACGGCGTCAGATTCAAGGCATAAATGATCAATGCTTCCAGATACAGCAACAAGAACGAAAGCGCCACCGAACCGCACAAGGTTTCCAGCGGCCGCCACCGCAGATAACGAATGAAAATTAGGCCGGGGCCGAGAGAACTGATCAGCAGCAGTGCAATCGTCAATACCGCCTGCACGAAGAGCATCACATTTCCTTGAAAGCACGCTTGTAGAGACGGCTAAGGCATCCGGAACAGAATTGCATTGTCAGGATACCGATGAGCAAGGAACTGTTCCACCGTCAGATAATGGAGGTTCCGGGCCTGTTGTTTTTCCGGTGTGGACGTATCGGTCAGGAACATCACGGTCTGCGCAGCGACGCCGATGCCATTTATTTTGGCATCCTCGGGGCGCGTCACCACGTATTTCAGTTGCTCCTGAGGCATGCCATTTAGAAAGTGAGCAAGTTCGACGGATTCAATGGAAAACGCTGCGGCGGTATTGGGAGATTGCGCCAGTCTTTAAAGTATCGAAGTGCGTCGCCGACGCCAAAAACGAGCAGAAGAACCACGATGACGACGCCCAAGAGGCGCCTGGCCCCGGACGATGCGGCCGCATTGTTTTGGGGTATCGTAGAAACTCGCGCAGATGATCTGACAAGTATTTCAGCGTTCGTGTCCGCTTTGCGGGTCAATTTTTGGTACGGCCAGTATAAGGCCTGGGCGGCCATGATGTAGACGGCGGGCGAAACCAGCAGCGAACGGAGGGCATGCGGCATGCCTTCATTCGAAACGATGGTCGGCGCCAACCCAATGAAAAACCAAGAAAGCAAAAGCGTCGGCGGCATTGCGGGACGGCCATTGCGCCAACATGAATGCACAATCTGCCAGACGTTTAGCAATAATCCCAACGCAAACAGGATCCCAACCGGCCAAAATAGTATTGGCGAGCTCGGGAGATTGTGACGCCAATTTTGATCGCCATGGACGACGAACATTCCCAATTCCAACGCAATATTATTCGCAATCTCTGCGACTGGATGATCCTCGTTGAAAACCGACCTCCGCGCCGTGTGGCTCAGAAAATCATCGGGATGTGCAGCGAAATAGACGGCCAAAGGCGCCGTCACCAACAGCATGACGGCAAACAGCGTGGCGACATTGCGCAGCATCGGCTTGCCGGCCGTGGATTGTTTTTCGTGATCGACACCGGAGCGTAAACAGAACCAATAAACGGTCACGACGAACAGAATGGCAACGGGCATCACCCGAAACGCAATATACGTGTGCAATCCCAAACCAAAAAACAGGCCAGCCAATCCCCAGTCCCGGAAATGGCGACTCTCGAATCCACGATACAGAAAATAGAATCCCCAAACCGCCATAAGCGGACACATGATCGCTCGAAATCCGATCCGCGAGAAATTGACATGCCAGAATCCGGTGGCGATGAGAAAGGCCGCAATCGCCGCCAAGCGCCAATCTTTGAACATCGCACGAGTCAAAAAACAAGTGCCCAGGACGGTGAGGATTCCCACGACCGCCGACACCAGTCGCAGCGCGAATGCCGAGTTGCCCAGAAAATGAACAGAGATCGCCTGCAGGTTGATATACAGGCCTTCCCGACCGCTATTGTTGGGGTAAAAGAGCCGAAAATCGCCGGATTCCCAGGCTCGTATAGCGTCGTTGCCATTGGTGGCCTCGTCCGGATACAAGCCGGGAGGCGTGGTCGGCAAGCCGCACAACCGCATGGCGCCGGCAACCGCCATGATCAGCAACAGCACCAAGATTTCTCTGCGTGGCATCTGCACCGTTGCAAACCCGTGGCGAAATTCTTCGCAGGCAAAGTCGAATATGAATGGATTCCGAGGGAACAACTCCAACCGCCGCGACATCGATCTGCAGACCGGCGATGCTACTTCCTATTTTTCATCTTTGCGGTAATCACCCCGGCTAAAATACTTTTCCAGCCAGCAGTAAAACACGATGAACAAATAACGGCTGCCCATTTCGCGGATTTTGAGTTTGGCGACGCCGGTCCGGCGGTTGCGCCAAGTAATCGGAACGATGGTCCAACTGTATCCGCGGACGATCGTTTTCAACGGCAGTTCGACCGTCAAATTGAAGTGCGGTGAAAGGAAGGGCCGAATCCCGTCCAGGGTTGTCCGACGATACGCTTTGAACGCATTGGTCGTGTCGTTCAGCTTAATACGAAACAACAGCTTGATGAACAGATTGGCAATCCGATTCATCACGTACTTGATCCAGGGATAGTCGATCACGCCGCCCCCCTTCACAAATCGACTGCCGAACACCGCGTCATAACCCTCGGTGAGTTTCTGCCAATAGGTGACCAGATCGCGGCAATCGTCCGATTCGTCGGCCATCATCACCACCACGGCGTCACCCTGAACGGCTTCGATCCCGTGCACCACTGCCCGTCCAAATCCGTGCGGACCCAGATTTTGCACAGGCCGCAACGAGGGAACCGTGTTTTTCAATTGCTGCAGGATTTCCCAAGTGCGATCGTGGCTGCCATCGTCCACGACGACAATCTCATGTGGAATGCCGCGCTGCCGCAACTCAACGTGCACGTGCTCGACCGTCACGCCAATGCAACCTTCCTCGTCGTGCGCAGGAATGACCACCGACATCAGCTTCAGCGGCGGCGCATTGGGGTTGGGCTCGTGATGCTTGTTCATGTCGGCTGCGAGATTTCAAGCCAATCGGGATGCTCGCGATGATGAGCCGCAATTTCGTCCAAAATCGCCGTCAGTTCAATTCGCGGGCGCCAGCCGTATGCGGCCGCTACCGCGCGGCTATCGATGACCACCCAGGGGATGTCGAATGGGCGCGGTTGTGAATCGGATTCGACGGCGTGCGTGCCGAATTTTTGCGCACACCAGCGGCTCAATTGGGCCAACGACATCGAGTTAGCCGCGCCGCCCCCGACGTTCCAAATCGCGTTTCCGCCGGCCCGGGGCTGCTGCATTTGCCGAATCATGAGATCCGTCAGATCGTCGGGGTGAAAGGCGTCGCGCACCTGATGGCCCGCGCCGCCGAAACCAATGTACTTTAATCGCCGGCGCAACGCATACGAGCGAATCCAAAAGGAAAAAATCCCCTGCACGGCCAGACCAAATTGCGTCCCGCCGGCCAGCACGCCGCAGCGGTTCACAATCGCCGGAAAACCGAACGCCTGCCCGTATTCCAACGCCAGCGCTTCCGAGGCCAATTTGGTGGCGCCGTACAAAGAAACCGGGGCGGCGGTGGAAAATTCTTCCGCGATGCCATGCTCGGAACATCCAAGGGGACGTTTGGCCGCGGCGTCCAACGCGAACGCATCGTCCTTCACCGCTAGCGGCAAACCGGCCAGCGCAGGGATGTTGTACACCCGGCTGCTGGATAGCAGGATGAAGCCGGCCTTGTGCCGCCGCGCGTGCTCCAGCAGATTCACCGTGCCAAACAGATTGTGCTCGACGAGCTGGCGGCTGCTGGTTTGACCGTCGACCCCGGCCAGCACGGTGGGAATCGCGGCGGCATCGATGATCCAATCGCATGGCCCGAGCGTTTCAAAATCGCTGGCGCACCGCACATCTCCGTGAGCCACACGCACTCCCGCCGACAATAGCCGCTGCCGATTGGTCTCGCTCCCGGGCCGGCTGAAATTATCGACGCCCAAAACTTGCGCATCGGCCACGGTTTCGCGCAGCCGCAGCGCGACTGAACTACCGACGAATCCACAAATGCCGGTGATCAGGATTTTCATTTCGATATCAGGACAATCGTTGCTGCCACGCTTCGACGATCTCGCGCAGGGTTTGATCGAGCGATTTGGTGATGTCCCAATTCGGATAGTGCGATTTCATCTTCCGCAGGTCGCTATAGTACACGATGTGGTCGCCGATGCGATTCTCATCGATGTACGTGCTTTTCATTTTCCTGCCGGTCAAGTCCTCGGTCATGCTGAACGCTTCGCGAATTGAACAAGAATTGTCTTTGCCGCCCCCCAGGTTATACACCTCCGCCACGCGCGGCTTTTCATAGAAGGCAAACATGAAAGCGGCCACGTCTTCCGAATGGATGTTGTCGCGCACCTGCTTGCCTTTGTACCCGTAGATTCTGTATTCCCGCTCCTCAAGGTTGCATTTCACCAGGTAGCTCAAAAAGCCGTGCAGCTCGACGCCGCTGTGATTCGGCCCCGTCAGGCAGCCGCCGCGCAGGCAGCAACTGGGCATGTTGAAATATCGGCCGTACTCCTGCACCAAAAGGTCGGACGCCGCTTTGGATGCGCCAAATAGCGAATGCTTCGACTGATCGATCGAAAAATCCTCTGGAATGCCGTGCTCGAAGGCCGGGTCGTCGTAATCCCAGCGAGTTTCCAATTCCTTGAGTTTGATGAAATTGGGCCGATCACCGTACACCTTGTTGGTCGACATGTGGATGAACGGCGACTCGGGACAACTTCGCCGCGCGGCTTCCAGCAAATTCAACGTGCCGGTGGCATTGGTCTCAAAATCATCAAATGGAATGGCCGCCGCCTTGTCGTGCGACGGCTGCGAAGCCGCATGGATAATCACATCGGGCTTCAATTTGGCGACCAAGGCCAGCACGCCCTCGCGATCGCGCACGTCGAGTTCATGATGACGGAAACGCGGCAGCATCGATTCCAGCCGCTTTTGATTCCAGCGCGTGTCGCCGGAGGGGCCGAAGAAGACGGCGCGCGAGTTGTTGTCCAATCCGTGAACTTCAAATCCCTGGCGGTCGAAATAAACGCATACCTCCGAGCCGATCAGCCCGGAAGAACCCGTGATCAGAGCTTTTTTCATGCGTCGCTACCCGCCTTCATCCGATGACAAGTAAATCCATTATAACACGCCAAAATAAGCGATTTTTGAGGCCAGTGCGAGGGACAACACTACGTCGATCTGCATTTCGGAAGTGTAGGGGTGTCCACCTGTCGACCACGCCGCTAGAATGAGGTGTTTGTCACGGACGAACCCGAATCAAATCCACGCCGGCTGCCGGCGGGGTTCCATTGATACATGCCCGCCCCCGATATCATCATCCGCGGCGCACGGGAGCACAACCTCCGCAACGTCGATCTGGTGCTGCCTCGGAATCAACTGATCTGCCTCACCGGCGTCAGCGGCTCCGGCAAAAGTTCGCTCGCCTTCGACACCCTGTACGCCGAAGGACAGCGGCGATATGTCGAAAGCCTGTCGAGCTTCGCCCGGCAATTCCTGGGGCAGATGCCCAAGCCCGACGTCGACCATATTTCCGGGCTGAGCCCGTCGATTTCGATCTCGCAGAAGTCCTCAGGGCAGAATCCGCGCTCCACGGTCGGCACGATCACCGAGATTTACGACTACCTGCGGGTGCTGTTTGCCCGCGTGGGGCAGGGGCATTGTCCGCAATGCGCCCGGCCGATTACCGCCCAAAGCCGCGAGCAAATCATCCAGCGGATCATGGAGCTGCCCGAGCGCACTCCGCTGCTGGTGCTCGCGCCATTGATTCGGCGCAAAAAGGCGAATACCGCGATCTGTTCGAAGACCTGCTAAAGCAGGGTTTCGCGCGGGCGAGAGTCGATGGGAAGGTCGTCCAGCTCTCGGACGACCTGAAGCTCGACCGCCAGATGCGGCACCACATTCAAGTGGTGATCGATCGATTGACCGTCGGGCCCGACATCCGGCCGCGGCTGGCCGAAGCGGTGGAACTGGCGCTGCGGATGGGCAGTGGCGAAATGATCGTGGCCACCGACCTCGAGAAAAAGCAAAAAGGGGACATCGGTCTCTCGGCCCACTATGCCTGCACGCATTGCGGCCTCAGCTTCGAACCCCCAAGTCCGCAACTGTTCAGCTTCAACAGCCCGCAGGGAATGTGTCCGCAGTGCGATGGACTGGGCGAAATTTATGGTTTCGATCCCGAGCGGTTGGTGCCCAATCCGGATTTATCGTTCGCTCAGGGGGCGATCGAAATCGTCGGCCCATGGAGCGACATGGGGCGCTGGCGCCGGCACATCTACCAAGGGGTGGCCGATACCATCGAACAACGCCGCGGAATTCCGTCCGGCACCATGTTGGAAACTCCGTGGCGCAAGTTGGATCCCGAGTTGCAGCGGCTATGGTTGTTCGGCACCGGCGAGGACCACATCACCTTCACCTGGCGCGGCGGCCCGCACGGCATGAAGTACGGCGGAAAATTCGAGGGCATCATTCCGAAATTGCTTTCGGGCCATCGCAATACCAAGAGCAAGATGCAGCGGCGGCAGTTCGAAAAATACATGCGGATCGTAAGTTGCGAAGGATGCAACGGCGCACGATTGAATTCGCAGGCCCGCAGTGTCACGCTGACATCGACGCATCGCAAATTCGCCGAACAGCCCGATCGCTCGCTCCCCGAAGTGTGCGCATTGTCAGTGAGCGACGCCGCCGAATTCTTCAGCGAACTTAAACTGGATGCCACCGGCCGCAAGATCGCGGAAGAAGCCCTGAAGGAAATTCGCGGCCGCCTGGGTTTCCTGGTCAACGTCGGGCTCGATTATCTGACGCTGGAGCGCACCGCGCCCACGCTTTCCGGCGGCGAATCGCAGCGAATTCGCCTCGCGGGGCAGATCGGCTGCGGGCTGGTCGGCGTGCTGTACATCCTCGACGAGCCCTCGATCGGGCTGCATCCGCGCGATAATCACAAGCTGCTGGGCACGCTCCGGCAGTTGCGCGACAAAGGCAACACGGTGGTGGTCGTGGAGCATGACGAGGACACGATGCGCGCGGCCGACACGATCGTCGATTTCGGCCCCGGCCCCGGCGTGCGCGGCGGCGAATTGGTGGCACATGGCCCGCTGGAAACGATCGTCAAAACCCAGCGCAGCGTGACGGGCCAATTTTTGAATGGCAAGCGGAAGATCGAGATTCCCGCGCAGCGGCGCATCAACGGTAAACAACGTCCGAATGAGAACTGTCTGAAAATCGTCGGCGCGCGACACAACAATCTGAAAAACATCGACGTGGAGCTTCCGCTAGGAACGTTCGTGTGCGTGACCGGCGTCAGCGGCTCCGGCAAAAGTTCGCTAGTGAACGACATCATCGCCGAAGCGCTGATGCGCGACCTGAACGGCGGCATCGGCAACCCGGGAGATCATGATCGCATCGAAGGCCGTGAGCATTTAGACAAACTGATCGCCATCGATCAATCGCCGATCGGCCGCACGCCGCGCTCCAATCCGGCCACGTATATCAAACTCGCCGACGACATCCGCGATCTGTACACGAAGCTGCCCGAATCAAAGGCCCGCGGCTACAAGCCGGGGCGGTTTAGCTTCAATGTCGCCAGCGGCCGCTGCGAAGCGTGCGAAGGCAACGGTTCCAACCGGCTGGAAATGGATTTCTTGGCCGACGTCTGGGTCACCTGCCCCGTGTGCAACGGGCATCGCTTCAATCGCGAAACCCTCCAGGTGCGATTCAAGGGGAAGAACATTGCCGACGTTTTGGAGATGGACGTGCAGGAGGCACTCGCGCACTTCGAAAACATTCCCGATATCCGCCGCAAGCTGCAAACGCTGCACGACGTGGGACTGGACTATTTGAAACTCGGCCAGCCGTCGCCGACCCTTTCCGGCGGCGAAGCACAGCGCATCAAGCTGGCCCGCGAATTGGTCAAGCGCAGCACTGGCCGCACGATGTATCTGCTCGACGAGCCCACCACCGGTTTGCACTTCGCCGACATTCAGATGCTGCTGAAAGTGTTGCACGATTTAGTAGACGCCGGCAACACCGTGCTGGTGGTTGAACACAACCTGGACGTGATCAAAACCGCCGATTGGCTGATTGATCTGGGGCCCGAAGGGGGCGCCGGCGGCGGCGAAGTAGTAGCGGTGGGAACACCGGAGGAAATTGCCGCCGGCCGTTTAGCCGCGACGCGCCAGCGGAGCGCGTCCCACACCGCCGATGCCCTCGCCCCGATGCTCGATGGCCGCACCGCCGCAGGACCAAAGAAATCAGATCGAGCCATCGGCCGCAAAACGGCCGCAATCTTCGGCGAGCAAGCGATTCGGGTGCGCGGCGCCTGGCAACACAATCTCAAGGGAATCGACGTCGAAATTCCGCGCGATCAAATGACGGTTTGTTGCGGGCTGAGCGGATCGGGCAAAAGCTCGCTGGCGATGGACACGATCTACGCGGAAGGGCAGCGCCGCTATGTGGAAAGCTTAAGCGCTTATGCGCGGCAGTTCGTTGGCCAGATGCAAAAGCCGAAGCTAGATCACATCGAAGGATTGTCGCCGGCGATCGCCATCGAGCAAAAGAACTTAGGGCACACCCCGCGCTCAACAGTCGGCACGATCACGGAAATTTACGATTACCTGCGTGTGCTGATGACCCGGCTGGGCACGGCATATTGCCCAGCCTGCGATGTGCCGATTGGCACGCAGTCGGCCGACGAAATCATCGAAAAACTAATGGCCGAGGCCAGCGGCACGAAGCTGTATTTGATGGCCCCCTTGGAAATCCGCGTCGGCGACAAGTACGAAGCGCTGTGGGATGAAATCCGCGCCAGTGGCTATCAGCGAATGCGAATCGACGGCCAGACGTACACCGTCGACGAGCCGCCGGCGATCGATCGCCGACGCAAGCACTTGGTCGAAGTGATCGTCGATCGCATTACGGTCCGCGGCGATGCTCGCAGCCGAATCGCCGGCAGCGTGGAAACGGCGCTGTCGCTGGGCAAAGGCGTGCTGCACATCGCCTATCCGGCCGACGACGTCCCAGAGCAGCGGTGGCGGGTCGAAGTGCACAGCCAGCATTTTGCCTGCGACAAATGCGGCCGCAGTTTCGAGCCCCTCACCCCGCATAGTTTTTCCTTCAACAGTCCGCTGGGCTGGTGTCAGGAGTGCGAAGGACTGGGCACGCAACTTGGGGCCAATCCGGCCGCGCTGATCCGCGATCCGAAGCTGACGCTGGCCGAAGGAGCGATCGCGCTCTGGCCGCAAGTCGGGGGTGCCACTGCTGGCTTGTCCAGCAGTGGAAAAAGCACGGTTGGACAAGCCAACCGTGGCACTCAGCAATTGTTCGAACGCATGTTGGCGGCACTGTGTGCCCACACCGGCATTCGGCCGGACGTGCCGTTCGATCAACTCACGTCGCCCCAGCGGCGCACGGTGATGCACGGAGCCGGCGACGATTGGATCGAGGTCAGTTTAGCCGCGACGCGGCAGCGGAGCGCGCCGGCATTTCGCTTCCAGTATAAGGGCCTCTATCCGGCGCTCGAAGAAGCCGCCCGACTGTCCCCCACGATGCGCGGGCAATTGGATCATCTGACCGACGAAGTGGAATGCTCGATTTGCGGCGGCAGCCGGTTGAACGAACTGGCCGCGGCGGTACGGCTGCGAGAGCGCACCATCGACGACACGTGCCGCCTGCCGCTGGGCAAGCTGCTGGAAGAGTTGAAAGCCTGGCAGCCCACGGGGAATGAGAAAAAAATCGCCGGCGATCTGCTCCGTGAAATCACTAGCCGCGTGGAGTTCTTGGTCGACGTCGGTCTGGAATATCTCAGCTTGGCCCGGCCGGCCCCGACGCTTTCCGGCGGCGAGGCACAGCGCATTCGATTGGCCAGCCAGGTCGGCAGCGGTTTGTGCGGCGTGTTGTATGTGCTCGATGAGCCGACAATCGGCCTGCATCCGCGCGATAATCGCCGACTGCTCGGCGCGCTTGCGAAACTTCGCGATCTGGGCAACACGCTGCTGGTGGTGGAACACGACCGCGAAGTGGTGAGCAATGCCGACCAACTGCTCGATTTCGGGCCGGGGGCCGGCGAATTCGGCGGGCAAATCGTGGCCCGCGGCACGCCGGCAAAAGTGGCGAAATCGCGAACGTCGGTTACCGGACCGTATCTCAGCGGCAAGCGCGCAATTCCCGTGCCAACAAACCGCCGAACCGCGTCGAATTCCGAATCGCAAACTGACAAACGTAGAAATAAATCAAAATCCGACTTCCGCCTTCCGCCTTCCGCCTTTGCCTTCCTCGAAATCGTCGGCGCGCGGCACAACAATCTGCGAAACATCACCGTGCGATTGCCGCTGGGCACGTTGACCGCCGTCACCGGCGTGAGCGGCAGCGGAAAAAGTTCGCTGGTGGAAGACGTGCTCTACAAAGCGCTGGCGAAAACGCTGCATCGCGCCGGCGAAATTCCAGGAGCATGCGACGATATCCGCGGAGTGGAACAAATCAATAAGGTCATCCGCGTCGACCAGCAACCGTTGGGCAACACCCCCACCAGCAATCCGGCCACGTACACCGGCGTGTTCGACCTGATTCGACAATTATTCTCGCAATTGCCCGAGGCCAAGGTGCGCGGTTATTCGCCGCGGCGTTTCAGCTTCAATGCTCCCGGAGGGCGTTGCGAAGCGTGCGAAGGCAACGGGCAGAAGCGTATCGAAATGCATTTTCTGCCCGACGTGTGGGTCGAGTGCGACACCTGCCGCGGACGGCGCTACAATCCCGAAACGCTGGCCGTCACGTATCACGGTCAGTCGATCGCCGACGTGCTGGAAATGTCGTGCGGCCGGGCGCTAAAACTGTTCGAGAACATTCCGAAGATCCGGCGCATTTTGCAAACCCTGTGCGACGTGGGGCTCGATTACCTGCGGCTCGGTCAGCCGGCCCACACACTATCCGGCGGCGAAGCGCAACGCGTGAAGCTGGCCGCGGAATTGGCCCGGCCCGACACGGGGCGCACGTTGTATCTGCTCGACGAGCCGACCACCGGGCTGCACTTCGACGACGTGCGCAAATTGCTCGACGTGCTGCATCGCCTGGTCGACTTGGGCAACACCGTGATCGTGATCGAACACAACTTGGATGTAATCAAAACCGCGGATTGGATTATCGATCTGGGGCCCGAGGCAGGTGAAGGAGGCGGGTATGTCGTGGCAGAGGGAACGCCGGAAGAAATCGCTCGTTTAGCCGCGACGCGCCAGCGGAGCGCGTCACACACCGCACTGGCACTGGCCCCCGTGCTTTCCGCCGGGCCGCATGAAGAGCGCAAACCATTCGATTTCGAAGCGGCGGCGAAAAAACGCCTCAGCGATCTCGAAATTGCCGACGTTGGGCGCGCGGCCAAAATGCCCTGGGAAACCGATGGCCGCCAGTGGCACACCGTCGATCGAGTCGGGCGCACGGGCGAACCTTGCCAGTGGGATGGCCGGATTCTGGAGCGGATCGTCGATCGCATCGAACAACTCGGGCAATTCAGCCCGACGAATTGGAACGACCGCAGCGTCGTCGAAATCGCCGCCGAGAAAAAGACCGACGGCTGGTTCATGCATGCCCTCACCGGCGAGCAATGGATCGTCAAGCTCAAGTTCCGCATGGCCAAGGCCACGTTCAATCGAGAGCAATTAATCGGCCGGCTCGGCATGAAGCCGCTGAACGACATGCACGAGTTGCCGGTTTACGGCACCGATCGCCGGGTGAAAGTGCGCACGCTGCGCGGACCGTGGCAGGAAGTCGAATTGAAAGTGCATTCGCTGGAGGAGATCGACCACAAGCATTTCTGGCAATTTCTGGAACAAGCGGCGGCCGGTTTCAAAAAAATCACGCAGCGCACACGGCAAGATCCCGAATCCGTCATGCCCTGGACGGTGCTGGGGCGCAAGTGGCATTTGGCGCGCAAAGGCTTTCCGCCGGGAAAGCGCATCGCCTGGGAGCAAGGGGTGCTGGAAGAGCTGCTGGAAATGCTGCAATCGGCCGCCCCCAAAGCGCAGTTCCTGTGGAACAACCATCTCACCGTGTCCGCGATGGCCAAAGGGCAGCGCGACCCGTGGATTCGCGTGTGGACGAAAAAACCAACCTTCGTGGAATTGATTCTGTCGGGCCCCAAGGGGCGCTTCACGATGGGACGCGTGGCGGACTTGGGGGTCGAGCCGGAATTCGACGGCTCGCGCGAGGAAATCGACGTCATCAAGCTCCGCTTCGTGAAAGAGGACGATTTGCATCGCGGGGACCTGGCGGCGTTCTTGCGCGAACATGCGGCGGCAATTCAAAACAAAGATGATGACCGGCCGTTGTTTCGAAAGAAACAACTAGCGGCAAGCAATTAATATGTCGAATCAACTTCTACCGGCGAGTTTTCTGTTCCGCTTCGCCGTGCAGTGCCGTCATTCGGCGGCGCTTTGGTCTGCGCGCGGCGTGGAACTCAACGGCGAATTCCTGCTGCCAAGCTTCGGCGAATTGGATGACGCCCCGCAACGCGCCGCCGTGAAAGCCGCGTGGAGCGAAGAGGGGTTGTCGTTCTCAGTAGCCGTTGGCGGAAAAAAACAACCGCCCTGGTGCCGCGAGAATCGAGTCGAGGACAGCGATGGTTTTTACGTGTGGATTGACACCCGCGATACGCACAACATTCACCGGGCCAGCCGATTTTGTCATCAGTTCGTCTTTTTGCCGACCGGCGGCGGCGCCCGGCAGGACGAGCCCGTGGCGGAACAAATATTAATCAATCGGGCGCGTGAAAATTCAAAACCGGTGCGCCCGGGAGTGCTGCGCGTCGTGCACCATAAATTGCCCGGCGGCTATCGATTGGACGTGCACCTACCGGCCGCCGCGCTGACCGGTTTCGATCCCGCCGAGCATCCCAAACTCGGTTTCCACTGGGCCGTGATCGATCGTGAAATCGGCGAGCACACCTTCTGCTGCCCACCAGAGCTGCCCTATCGGGAAGATCCCAGCACCTGGGGAACGCTGGAGTTGAAACGATGAATGCTAAACGATAAACGATAAGCTGATGGGTCTGCGTTTATCAATTAGCGTTTATCGTTTATCGTTTCGTCCTCCGCCATTTCGCCGGCGTGATAACTGGAGCGCACGAACGGGCCGCTGGCGACGCGGCGGAATCCCATGCCTTTTGCGGCGCGGCCTAGGACGTCGAACTCCTCCGGCGGCACGTAGCGCACCACCGGCAAATGCAGCGGCGAAGGTTGCAGATATTGCCCCAGCGTGAGCATCTCGCAGCCGACTTCGAGCAGATCGGCAAGCACGTCGAAAAGTTCTTCATGCGTTTCGCCCAGACCGAGCATCAAACCGCTTTTGGTTTTGATTGCAGGATTGAGTTCCTTCGCGCGGTGCAGCAATTCCAAGGTCCATCGATATTCGCTCTTGCGGCCGCGCACAGTGCGGTAAAGCCGCGGCACGGTTTCCGTGTTGTGATTGAAAACTTCAGGAGCAGCTTCGATCACGCGCTCCAAAGCGCCGGCCTTGCCGAGGAAATCGGGAGTAAGCACCTCCACGGCCGCGCCGGTTTTAGCCCGCACGGCTAGAACGCATTGATAAAAATGATCCGCCCCGCCGTCGGGCAGGTCATCGCGGGTCACGGAGGTAATCACCACGTGACGCAGGCCCAAGCGAGCGGCGGCTTCCGCCACACGTTCGGGTTCATCGAGCTCGATGGCTTCGGTCTTCCCCTTCGGCACAGAGCAAAAACCGCAGGGGCGCGTGCACACCTTGCCCAGGATCATGAACGTGGCGGTCTTCTGCGACCAGCACTCCAGGCGGTTGGGGCACTTGGCGCTTTCGCACACAGTTTCCAGATGCAGATCGTCGATCAGCTTCGAGGTGAACTGCAATCCGCCGCCAGTCGGCAAATTCTTCTTCAGCCACCGCGGCAAGCGCGGGCCCGGGGTAGAATGAAGCGACGGTTCGAGCTGGACCAATTGCATGATTACAAATCTCTTACGATAGTTTACTGTACGCAAGCCCAAGGGTTGCAACCCCTGCACCTAATGAATCCGAAAGCGGAGCGCTGCCACGGCTAAGAAACCTTCTGGAAAAGGCGGCAAGAAAAAAGCCGCCGTCGATCGCCAACACGACAACGAGCGGCTCATCGCGCAAAACCGCAAGGCCCGGCACGAGTACGAAGTGCTCGACACGCTGGAATGCGGCATTGTGTTGGTCGGCAGCGAGGTGAAAAGTCTGCGCACGGGCCACCTATCGCTGGAGGAGGCCTACGGGCGAATCAAAGACGAAGAAGTCTGGTTGATCGGATGCGAAATTCCGGAGTACGTGCAGGCCAACCGACTGAACCATATCCCCAAGCGCCGCGCAAATTGCTGATGCATCGCCGAGAGATGAAAAAGTTCGCGGCCAGGGCCAAGGAAAAGGGACTCACCTTGATTCCCTTGAAAATGTATTTCACCGAAGGCCGCGCCAAGGTGCTCATCGGTCTGTGCAAGGGACGCCAAGTGCACGACAAGCGCGAAGTGCTCAAGCGCAAGTCGGCCCAGCGCGATATCCAGCGGGCAATGCGACGAGGATAGAGCAGACACGCAGACATGAGACAAGGAGACATAAGACAGCTCCCTGGTCTCCCAGTCTCCTGGTCTCATGTCTGCGTGTCTTTCTCCCGGAGCCGGTCGTACATCATGAGCGCCACCAGCGACTTGGCGTCGCGCACCTGACGGCTGTCGACCAAGCGCATCGCCTCGTCCCAAGCGACCAGTTGCGTTTGGATCTCCTCTTCCGGCTCCAGCGCCGCGGGGCCGGCCGTCAGATCGGTCGCCAAAAACAGGTGCATCCGTTCGGTCATCACTCCCGGCGACGTGTAGAACTCGTGCAGTTTTTCCAGGCGGCCGGCGCGATAGCCGGTCTCCTCCACCAATTCGCGGCGGGCGGTCTCGGCAGGGTCTTCGCCGGCGTCGAGCGTGCCTGCGGGCAATTCCAGCAGCGTTTCATCCACGGTCATGCGGTAGTTGCGGATCAGGCACACGCGGCCATCGGCCAACAGCGGCAAGATGACCACCGCGCCGGGATGCTGAACGATCTCGCGAGAATGCGGCGAGCCGTCGGCCAGGCGGCGGGAAATACGGACCACGCGAAACCGTCCGGCCTCAAGCAATATCTCTGGCTCTTGGGCCATAAAAAACCGCGTGAAAACGAATGCAATCAAGCCCCCAATTGGATTGGCCGCCGGTTAATTGACCCGCGGCCAGACCGGTTGTTAAGATACGACTTGCGGCGCCTGCGCACGCAAGGGTCGCGCGTTCCAAGGGCTGGAACTATCGTGTGGACACTTTTTCATGCGCGACTTTAACGTCTGGGCAATGAATTGCGGCTGGTGGGGGAACGTGCGCGTGCGGGCTCATGTTTCTCTGATCGTAGTCGCCGTCTTGGCGCTGTATCTCACCGGCCGTACGAGCACCGCCGAGGATCCCTGGCTGTCGGTCGTGCATGGGTCCATGTGGGTCGGCATCTTGGTGGTCAGCGTGGTGATGCACGAATTGGGCCACGCCATGATGGCCTGGCGTATGGGGGGCGGCTTCGATTTGATTGTGCTCGGCCCGCTGGGCGGCATGAATCCGCCGAATGTGCCCCACGAATCGCATCGCGAAGTCTTGGTGTCGCTCGCCGGACCGTTGGCGAACCTGTTGTTGGCGATGATTGCCGGGACGGCGCTGGGCGTCAGCGGCGCCAGAGTGTACGACCTGTTCTTGCAGCCGCTGTATCCTTCCGGTCTGTTGGAAGGGCCCAATTGGCTGGTGGCGCTGCGGATGGTGTTTTGGATTAATTGGCTCTTGCTGCTGGTGAACCTGCTGCCGGCTGCGCCCTTGGACGGCGGCCGCGCACTGCGCAGCGTGCTCTGGCCCGTCACCGGGTACCGCGTGGCCGTCCGCGTGGTCAGCCGCAGCGGCACGGTGATTGCCGTCGGGCTGTGCCTGTTGGCGTGGTGGGTGTATCAGCCGCGCGATTATCGGCTGGTGCCTGCCTGGACGCCGCTGGTATTGATGGCCATCTATCTGCATTTCAGCGCGCGGCAAGAAAGTCGGCGAGTCGAAGAGCAAGACGACGGCGAAGAATTGTTCGGGTACGATTTCTCCGAGGGCTACACCAGCTTGGAACGCAGCGCCAGCGCACCACGCTGGGGCCGAGTGGGTCCGGTGCGGCGCTGGCTGCGCGAGCGGCGCGAAGTCAAGCAGCGCCGGCTTCGGCAATTGGAACGGGAAGAAGAACGTCGCGTCGACAGCATTCTAATTCGCGTCAAGGATCTGGGAATCGACGCCATTTCGCCCGAAGAGCGGGCCCTGCTCCAGCGCGTCAGCGCGCTATCGAGACCGGCTGCAATCGTAAGCGGCGCGGTTTCGGATGCTATTGTATTGAGCTTCTATCGAACCGGCTCGAATCATCGAGCGTCCGACGCGGCACGATCGTCACAGCCGGAACGTGCGCGAGAATCGCTGCCTAGCGGCTGAGTCGTCCAAGCCCCTCAATCCGTCCAGCAGGGCCAATCTGCGGGCCAAATTGCGGATTCCCTCCGGGTCTTCTCGCTGGTTGGGTCTGCCGGTTTTTCCGGCGTTTTTGCCGGCATCTTGAGCGTGACCTAGAGTCTGACAGACGCCGTTGTTTCCTTGCGGAAGGGTGATATTTCGTCACCATTTCGGGGCTGTTGATATGGCATTGTCCGAACGCACGCTGACCAATACGCCGCAACAAAACGGCGAAGCTCGCCACGGCGACGTCGTAGAGCTGTGCGCTTTGCTCAAGCGCTGGTTCGGCGCGGAGTTCTCCGTGCTCGATACGGTCGCGGCCGAATATGTGCGACAGGGCGATTTGGTCCTCGGCGGTGACATCGGCGCTCGTGCTGAAGTTTGCCGTGAAGCGATCGGCCGGAGCCACGCCATATTTGTCGCGGAAGAAGACCCGGTCGCCCTTTTGGCGCTGCCCATTTTCGGCGACGGTCAACGGCAACTGGCGGCGCTGGCTCCCTTCGTCATCCGCCACGCTGAACCTTCAGTGATCGCCCGGGCCGCCGAAAAGCTCGGCTGCGATGCGCAATCGGCCAATCACTGGGCAGCTCGACAACACGCCTGGAATCCGGAACGCTTGCTGGTATTAGCGGAGCTGGCCGTGGCCCGGTGGGCTAATCAAGACCAGTTGATGGCGATGCAAGGAGAGATCGATGCGCTGTCGGGGCATCTGCTGGCGACGTACGAAGAAATCAGCCTGCTGTACCGGCTGACCCAGAATCTCAAACTTTCCGGCTCGAATGAAGAACTTGGCCGGATGGCGATGGATTGGCTCTCGGAAGCCGTTCCGGCGCAAAGCTTCACGCTGCTGCTTTTGCCGAAGATTCAATCCGGCAAGGAAATCGACGACGACGTTGCAGCCCCCATATTTTTGCAAAACGGCCGGCCGTTGGTCGACGCCGCGGACTTCGTCCGCCTTACCGAAATCCTAGACCTGGGCCATCAGCCGCGGCCGGTCGTCATCAACTCGCAGCGCCGCAAGGATCTGCAGTGGCCACTGCCCGATGTGCGCCAAGCGGTCATCGTCCCGCTGATCGAAAGCGATCGCCTGTTTGGCTGGCTGGGTGCGTTCAACCATTGCTCCGACGGCGAGTTCGGGTCGACCGAGGCGAACTTGCTCTCGTCGGTGGCCGCCATCTTGGGAATTCACGCCGGCAACATCGAGCTGTATCGCCAGCAAGGCGAATTTCTGGCAGGCGTGGTGCGGGCACTTACCTCGGCGATCGACGCCAAGGATCCCTACACTTGCGGTCATAGCGATCGCGTCGCGCGGGTAGCGGTGCAACTGGCCAAGCGATTGGGCTGCAGCCCGCACGATCTGGAAACTATTTACTTGTCAGGGCTGTTGCACGACATCGGTAAGATCGGCATCGACGACCAGGTGCTTCGCAAGCCGGGCAAGTTGACCGAAGCCGAATACGAACACATTAAGCTGCACGCCGAAATCGGCTACCGCATTCTCAAAGACATCAAGCAACTGGATGAAGTGCTGCCCGTGGTGCGGCACCATCACGAAGCTTGGAACGGCAAAGGATATCCCTTCGGATTGTCGGCCGAGGAGATTCCATTTTTCGCCCGCATCGTGTCGGTGGCCGACGCGTTCGACGCCATGTCGAGCGATCGACCCTACCGTAAAGGCATTCCCGACGACCAGCTCGACGCCATCTTACGCGAAGGGGCCGGCAAGCAATGGGATGCCAAAGTGGTCGAAACCTTTTTCTCCATCCGCGACGAAATCCGGCAGATCATGCAAATGGATCCGGAGCCGCGTTCGATCAAGCTGGTCCACGACGTGGTGGTGCCCGGCAACGCCAATTTGTCATGCCAAATCGCTCTGGCGCCGCGAACCTGAGCCATCGCCACTCAGCGTCTTTTCGCCAATGTCTGTCGGGACCTAGCCGCTCAGTTCGGCGATTAGTTTCCGGTAAACCTCGAAGGCTGGCTTCGGTGTGTAATCGTCTCGCAGGATGCCGAATTGAAAGAACAAATTCTCGTTCGTACTATCGGCATCACGTAGCCCAAATAGCTCGTAATGCGTGATGTTCAATTCGTTGCGCAACCGGTAGACCGTGCGAATGACCGACTCCAGCACCAGCGCCTGGCGTTCATAGGTGCGCAGCGGGCCGGTGGGCCAGCCGTTCTCGCAAATTCTCAGGGGCACGTCGCCCGAAATGCCAGCGGCGGCGAAGTCTTGGGTGCGAACGTCTCGCAGGATTTTTTCCGCGGCCGCAGGTAGGTACTCCAGCGCAATCGGTGATCCGAAAACATCGGGATAGAAATCCAGGCCGACGTAATCGAGTGCCGCGCTAAACGTGGGATCGATTTGCGGCAGGCTGGACCAAAAATCGTCACTGGGCTTAAACGTCGGCACGGCGTTGAAGCCAATGTTCACCGTCGCTCCGCTCGCGCACCCGCCGTCTTGGCGGCGATCACGCCCTGTACCAGTGCCTGCCGAACATTCGGCTGCGATCCATCGCCGGCCTCGGGCACGTGAGTCAGATTCGGCTCGTTGGTGATTTGCAGTGTATTCAACGTTTTGCCGTGGCGGTTGACGATCTCGCGAATCACCTCGATCCAGCCTTTCAAATCGTTGTTCTGGTCGCGATAGCAGAGTGCGACATCCCACGGCATCTTCGAGATCGCGCAGAAATCCAGTATCGCAAGAATGCCGGCCACCGATGCCGCCCCGGAATATGGCACATAGGTGCGGAGCAAGAAATCGCGCCCGCCGCGCAAGTGTTCGATGATTTCCGGAAGTCGCTGGATATCGTCGGGAACACCAGCAGCCACGCCGCCGGCCATGCCCGCCACGCCGAATGGATGAATGCCGAACGTGAGGCCAGTGGAACGTGCTGTCATTAGCCGCTAATGTACGTGTTGGAAGGTCGAGCGGCGAGAGGCAAGGGATGAGAGGGTTCGCATCGCGCGCGAAGAACAACAGCGCGAAGACCTGCTCCGCGAAGCCACGGCGCTGGTGGAGCGCGTGGAGCTGCAAGTCCACGGCCTTTCGGAGCCGGTTGTCGCCGGTTTTCGCCGCGACGGCGCTGCCAGCTTCTTCTTCGGTCAAGACGTCGTCTATCAATTCAATACGGCGTGCCAGTTGCGGCGCGGTTTTTTTGAAGGCAAGCTGCTGAAAGCCGAGCGCGGCCGGCTGATTCAGCTAACCCGCCAGCGGACCGCCGAATCCGTGAACCTGGTTCGTCACGAACTTACGCCGCTCCAGTGGCGCAGTTCTTGGGGGAAGTCGGGAAACGACTCCAAATGCTGCTGCAAATTCTCAGCGGGGGCAAATTCCGCATCGTGGGCCAGGTACCGGCGGACGGCGCAGTCGTCGATCACGTGCGCAATTGGCTGGCTTGCTTGCCGGTGCCGATCGCGCTGGCGGATTCGCCCCGATTATCCTGATTGCATTCGGCCGCCCACTGGCAGCGCAACCACTTCGGCCGAACCGGCACGGGAAACCAGTTGCATGTCTGGTTGAACAAATTCTCGGCGCACCAGCGCCAACGCCAACGGCGCCTCCAGCCGCGGCGACCAACACGCCGACGCCACGTGTCCCACCACCTTGCCGGCGGCGCAAAGTTCCACTCCCGGCTCGGGAATTGCTTCGCCGGAGAACCTCAACCCGCGCAACACCCGATTCACGTGCCCCAGCGCGTCGATTCGGGCCACGGTTTCCTGGCCCAAGTAGCAGCCCTTGGTGAAACTGATCGCCACCGCATTGCGATCGATTTCTTGTGGCAGATTTTCTTCGGTGATATCGCGCCGAACCACGGGGTGCCCTGTTCGATCCTCGCGGCATCGCAAACTTCGTTGCCGCACCGTACGGCGCCGGCGCCGAGCAATAGGTGCAGCACGTCGTCCAGTGCTTCGCGAGAGCAGGCCACCAGGTAACCGCGCGGACCGACGAAATCCACGCGCCGCAGCCAGACGGAATGTGCCGCTAATTGTGCCTCGGTGTGCGACAATCGCTCGTCGAGGATCGGCCAACCGTGGTCTGCAAACAGCACGTCTACCTGTGCGCCGGCGACCAACAGTTCGCCCCACTCTTGCGATCGGTCGTGAAGCTGCACGTCTTCGCGGATCAGATAGCGCTCGAGATGCGCCAGCAGTTTGTCCGCCTGATCGGGCACGGTTTCCAGCACAATGGAATTGGGGCTCACGAAAACCGATACGTGGCCGATCACGTGGCCTTTCACGTTCAGCAGGAAGGCTTCGCAGCCTTGTCCGGGCGACAGCTCGCGCACCGCATTGGTGCAGAGATTGTGCAAGAAACTCGCGCGGTCGGCGCCGGTGAGTTCGATTTGCGTGCGATCGCTGAAATCCACCAGTCCCACGCCGCCGGTCAGCGCTTTGTATTGCGTGTCGAATTCAGCCGAGAGGCCAGGCATCGCCAAACTTCCATCCTCGATCGGCCCTGCGGCCGGCGTGAAAGAGTGCTAGCAACACCGCGATCTTAGTCCTGCGGCTCGCCTAGGGTCAAGAATTCGAGCTTTACCGGGCCGGCGTGGATGTCGATAATTCGCCGCGCTAGCTTGCATCTAAATCCAGCTACGTACCGCCAATATTCTCAAATTGAAATTTGTCTATGAAATGCCTCACGACATTGTGTTTTGGCTTGTCGGTGCTGTCGCTAATTGCTGTTTCCAGCGGCTGTGGCCACGACGGCAATGCCAACGCTTCGCATCCTTCGACAACGGCCAATGCAACGACGGCCTCATCGCCGGAGAGCAATGCGACTTCTGGTTCCGCCGGCGCACGGCCGCAGCAGAATCGCGCTCCGCGGAACAGGTGCTTAAGGATATGGAGGCGGTTTACGCCAAGGCGAATAGCTACGCTGACAACGGTCAGGTGTTGCGGCGCTTCGAGCGCAACGGCGAACCGATGGAGCAGGCGTTCGATTTTTCAATGGCTTACGTACGCCCCAACAAGTTGCGGTTGGATTGCTACGGGGCCCGGGTGGTGATCGATGGCAAAGATTTCTACGCCTCAGTGCCGCAAGTCGCCAACACGGTGATGAAGGTCGCCGCGCCGGAAAAAATCACGCCCGACGACGTGATCAACGATTTGCAACTGGGCGCGACATTGCTGCAAGGCCCGGCCGGGCCGCCGCCGCAACTTCCGCTGCTGACGGCCGAAGGCACGGTGGCACATCTATTGCAAGAAGCTAAGACAGCGCCAAAGCTTCTGCCCCCGGAAGCGATCGACGGCCGCGCCTGCAATCGCGTGGAATTAGAGCTGCCTTCCGGCCGGCTGGTGATGTGGATCGATCAGCAATCGAACCTGCTGCGCCGGCTGGAGTTGCCCCCCTCGAATGCCGCCACGGCGCTGGATCAGGCCCAAGAGAAAACCACTTCGTTGGTCGTCAATTGCAACAACGCTCAAATCGATCAGCCGGTGGACGAAGTGGCGTTCAAATTCGAGGTGCCCGAAGGGGCCAAGGTCAGCACGCAGTTGGTCGAGGAATTGAAGCCGGCCGAGATCGCCGCGCACAGCGAGCCCACCGCGTTCAAGCTCACAAAGCTGTGGACCGCCGGAGATCTGAAAGACCCCGGAAACCTGTTGGTGGTGGAAGAGAAAGACAAATCCCCGCGGATCTTCGTGTTCGATGGCGCCCGAGTAGTCGCAGAGGTCGATCAAGAGGGGAAAACTGTCGCCCGGCATGTGCTGGATATTCCTCCCGAGGCGATGGCCAGCTATTTGCGCACCGCGGTCGATGGCAAAGGCAATCGGGTGTTCGTCGCGTGCGCCAGCGGGCAATCGCAGCTTTACGTGTTCGACGACGCTTGGAAACAAACGTTGAGTTTCCCCAAGCCGGAAGACTCCGCCGGCGCGAAGATCGGCGGCGTGCAGCTTGCCGATCTGCAAGGGGATGGAACGCAGAATCTTTACGTCGGTTATTGGGGAGATGTAGGTTTGCAGGGGGTGTCATTGGATGGCAACCGCCTGTGGCGCGAACGCACGCTCGGCTTCGCTCTGCCGTGCACTACCACGGAGTCCGATTCCGACGGCAAACGCAAGCTCTTGTGCACGCACAGCCGCGGCACGATCGTGGCCTTCAGCGCCGAAGGCAAGCCGCAAGGCGAAGTCGTAATTCCCAATCGCTTCGTCGCCGTCGTGTATGGGGCCGATCTAAAGGGGGACAATAAAAACAGCTACTGCGCGCTGGCCATCACGCCGGAAAGCGCGAACGAAGCAGTCGGAATAACGCTCGATGGCCAGCAACTCTGGAACTACGCGCTGCCCAGCGGTGTGTCGGGCCGGCCCGTGGAAACCGTCACCACCGGGGACATCGCCGGAGACGGGTCGAAACAATGGCTGCTGGCCGGGGCCGACGGATCGGTGCATATCCTGGCCGCCGACGGCAAGCCGCTCGACAAATTCAATACCGGCACGGGGCTGACCGGCCTGGGCGCCGCCAATTACGGCGACAAGCACGTGCTGCTCATCGCCAGCCTGTTGGAAAAGCCGGACGGCGACAAAAAGGGCGTGCTCGAAGCCTGGCAGGTCGAGCCGATTAGCAAGTAGCCGATATTGCGTGCCTCGCGCCTCCTGACGCCCGCAAAAAAATTTTGCTATCTTGTCGGTCATGCGCGTGACCGACGAAAAAATGCTGCAGTGGTGCCGCACCCTGCTGGGCGCCGCGCTGCGCCGCACAAGACTCTGGGCGAATATCTGGCGGCCATTCCGCGTTTGAAATCGCTGGCCGATATTCAAAGCGGCACGCCCGTCCTGGTGCGCGGCGATGTGGATGCCAAGCCCGGGGCGAAAATTGGCGAAGGCGACGAGCGATTGCGCTCGATGATCGACACGCTCAAGTTCGGCATCGAGCACGGGTGGAAGCAAGTGATCTTCGGCCACATCGGCCGCAAGCCGGAAGGGACGCTCGTGAAAGTGGCGGCGCGGCTGGGCGAATTGCTGAATAAAAAAGTGCCGCTGGTGAGCGATTGGCTCGACGAATCGTCGCTGTCGATCACTCCTGCCGCCGCCGAAGCCATACGCAACGCCAAACCCGGCGACGTGCTGGCGCTGGATAACACGCGGCGCTATGCCATCGAACGGGTTTTATGGGATGCCACGGCGGGCGACCTGCCGGCGCTGGCGCCGAATTTGGCGAAATTGGCAAACGAGTTCGCCGACAAAGTTGCGGCGGTTTACGTGAACGAGGCGCTCTCGGCCGGCAGCCTCGATGCATCTTCCACAATCGTGCCGGCCGCCATGGATCGTGTGGCCTTGGGCAGTTACGTGGCCGGCGAATTCGACGGCCCAATGCAGCGCTGTCTACAAGCGCAACTAGTCGTATTCAGTGGACTAAAAATCGACAAGCTCGACGACCTGCAAGCGATGATCGATCGCGGCACGATCCGCTGGGTAATTACAGCCGGTTCGTTGGCGATGGCTTTGAAAAAAGCGGCGGCGGAACTCGACGGCCAACAATTCTCCCTCGGCGTGGCCGAAGATCCAAAAAACGCCGACAAACCATTCTTCATCCCGCCCCAGCGCATCCAGCAGGCCAAGCGGATGATTAGCGAAGGGCGCAGCAAAGGCATCGTATTCGTGCTGCCCGTAGATTTTATTCTGCAGGACGGGCGAGCATCAGAAACCATCGGACCAACGGATCAGCAATTCGACGTCGGCCCGAAAACCAGCGAATACTTCGCCCAGAAAGTCGGCGAGTTCATCGAAACGGCCAATAAATCTGGCGGCAAAGCGGTCGCCTTCCACAACGGCGTATTCGGCATGTTCGAAGACCCGCGGTTTGAAACCGGCACGCGCGAGTTCATCGCCCAGCTCAAACGGATGAAAGATGCCGGCGTGGAAGTGTATGTCGGCGGCGGCGAAGGGGGCGCGGCGCTGGAAAAATATGGCAAGCCCGATTGGGTCACCCACTGCTTCACCGCCGGCGGCACCGTGCTGAACGCCCTAGGCAGCAACCCCGTGCCCTATCTCTTGGCCCTGTCGATGGCGGCGGGCAAACGCTGAACAAGTTTGCCGACTCTTTCGCGAAGCGGAAACGCTCATCAGCGACCCGGAAGCGACGGCCGAAAAGCATCCCACCGCCTCCAAGACGCCGTCGGCAACGACCCCCTAGCACAAGGCAAATATGCCGGATAACCAGGCATTTCGCGCTACGTTCGGCCTCGGACTTGTACCGCCTGGACGGATCGTAGCGAACAGTCCGCAACCGGCGCCGCGCTTTTGTTCTAAGCGGCAATTCTTGTCGCTTTCGGCACTTCACGCACCGGCGGAGTTTGCGGAACACGGAATGGTTGCCGCGTGCCGTAAATGGGTGATCTGGCTAATTGGTAAGTGCCGGCGGGTCGATATCACGGCATAGGTCATGCCACGGAAGTCCGGCGTGTCCCATCGTTCCTTGCCAAACAAACGCGGAATGCGAAGGCGGGCGATTGTGGATGCCGACACAGTTGGCGAATGTTTTTGCGTGCCGATCCTCCCTCGTTCGTCCAGGAGTCTTTGAAATGAAACGTCGTATTGTGTTGGCGGCGGCTGTGCTGGCCGGCGCCTTTTTGATGCTGAACGCCGCCGATGCCAAGGCGTTCCATCATGGTGGCGGCTGCGGCTGTTGTGAGCCGTCTTGCTGCTGTGAACAATCTTGTTGTGCCGCTCCTAGCTGCTGCTGCGATTCGTGCTGCGACGATTGCTGCTGCCATCACCACTGCCATTTGTTTGGCTGGCTGCACCGCTGCTGCAATCCGTGCTGCGAAAGCTGCTGCTGCAATACTTGCGGCTGCGAAAAGAGCTGTGGCTGCGAAAAGAGCTGTGGCTGCGAAGCCAGCTGTGGTTGCAATTCGTGCTGCAACAGCTGCTGCGATGACTGCTGCTGCCGTCACCGCTGCCACCACCACCGCTGCTGCGGTTGCTGCAATAGCTGTGGCTGCGAAGCCAGCTGCGGTTGCGCTCCGTCCTGCGGTTGCGGTCACTAAACACCAACTCCATCCCATAGGAATCACGTAACCAATAGATTGCCGCACCGCGGTCCGCCGCAACAGGGCGTAAGCCCGGACTCGCCCCGAGCGAGCCGGCCCCACAGCGGACCCAAGAACGATTCACGTAGTCGTTGCGCTGCAGTCAATCGCAAACTAGCGGCGGGCACAGCACCCACGCCCAGGCGAGCAATCGCCGGCCAGGTCATGCCCGCCGTATCCGGTTACTTCGATCCAATGGGATGCTGAGTCGGTTACTAACAACTGGGCCCGCCCAAGCGGCCGGCCTTCTTATCTCAATCACGCAAACGGCTCCCCGCCTCGGCGGACAGAGCCGTTTGTGTGTTTTTGGGGGCAACCGCCAAGCATGAGAGGCGACGCGCCACGAACCAGAGCAAATCCGCTTCCGGCCTGGCAGAAATGCCTAACGCCGCTCCGACGGATCGGAGAGCTTGATGACGTGCGGCTCTTCCGCAGCCGCGTCCGCCTCGGCGCCCGGCGCTTCGATGTCGGAAATCCCCGCCGTGCTTCTCGAGTGACGGCACTGGCGATCCGCCAGATCGTCGGCCTCCGATCGCGCCAGGGCGCCCAATTCCATCAGCCCTTGAGCGTCATTCAACAGATGCTGATAGGCGTCGTCCCAAGCGTCTTCGATTTCCAGCGGATCGAGTTGTTCCAGATTGAGCCTATTGGGCTGGCCGGACGTTGTTTCATGGTTTCGCGCCGCCGCCGCCAATTCCGCATCGCGGATTTCCGCCGCGGCAAAATTGACGGTCCGATCCACCAGGTACAGCGGCCTGCCGCGCACCTGATCGTAAATTCGCAGCAAATAGTGGCCCAGCATGCCGATGCCCAGCGCGTTGAGGCCGGCGAAGAAGCTGACCAGGATCACTTGCAGCGCCCAGCCCGGCACGGCCGTCTCCGTAAACATCTTGCAATAGGCCGCGAATCCGCCGACATACAAGAACACGGCAAATGTCATCCAACCCAGCCAGGTGAACATCGCCAACGGCGCCGCGGAGTAGAGCGCCGCTTTCATCGATCGCGCCAATCCGCGCAGCGTCCGCCGCAATCCACTGTCGCGCCGTTTGGCTCGAACCACCGGGACGCCAATTTGCTTGAAGCCCACCCAACGTCGCAGCGCCGGCAAATACCGCTCTTGTTCCCCCAGCGAGGCGATGAGCTCGGCAAGCCTCGCGTCGATCAGCCCGAAATTCCCCACATTCGTGGGCACGCCGGTCTCGGCATTCGATGTCAGTCGATCGACGATGGCCGACAAACCTCGTCTCCAAAGCGATCGATCACGCTCGACGCGAATGGCGTGCACCACGTCGTATCCCACCTGCCAGGCGTCCAGCAGCTTGCCGATCGCTTCGGGGGGATCGCGCAAGTTTGCGTCCATGATCACCACGGCATCCCCGCGGCGCGCGCCAACCCGGCGTGAATGGCCGCTTGCTGCCCGAAGTTGCGCGAAAGGTGCACCACGCGAACATCTTCGAATTGGCACGCCAATCGATCCAATAGCGCCGCGCCTCCGTCGCGCGAGCCATCGTTCACAAAGATAATTTCAAATGTGGTGCGGCATGCCGTCAGCGTCATGCGCAGCCGCTGACACAACTCGACCAAAAGGGGCAATTCGTTGTAAACCGGCAGCACGACGCTAACCAGGGCGTCGGAAACCGGCGGGCGCGAAGTGGGCGTGAATTCGGCGGTCATCGCGGCGTGGGTCGAATCTTGATGCTTAGTCGGCGACAATTCGGCGGCGCGGCCAGAACACGATTGTCACGATTAAGCCTAGGCCAAATCCGCTCATCACGCGGCCGAAAATCAGGCTTTTTGGCCGGAATTCCAGGCTAATCTCGTGATCGCCCGCCGGTACGATCAGCCCCAAAAAGTCGCCATTGATTCGCAAAGCCTCGACAGTCTTGCCGTCCAAAGTCGCACGCCAGCCGTCGTGAAAGCTTTCATTGATCACCGCCAATTGGGTGGTGCGGCACGCGACATTCAAATCGATTCGCCCAGGCCGATCGACAACGATCTTGGTGGTTCCCGGGCTGCCCGCAGGCAGCGGCGACGGCAACGATTGTTCGACGAGCACCTCGTCCGGCAGCGAAATGCGCGCGATGTCCGTTTTTGGATGGCTGCTGACTACGGCGCGCGTAACCAGCCAGGCGCGAGGCTGTGGATCGGCCACGGCATGCCAATCTTCCCGCATCGTGAGTCCACTCTTGTCTGAATCCATTTTTTCCGCGGCGGCTTGCGAAACCCACGTCACTCCTGCGGCACGCAATGCGGCTGGCATCCGGTAATCTAATCGTCGAGCAGGTTCCAAGCCGGTATAGCCGTCGATGCATTTCCAACCCGCCAGCAGAATGCGATCGCCTATCCGTGGACCGTGCTCGCCGTTGGCGGTTTCCGTGCCGCTCATCAGGTCGAGCGCTACGCGGCCGTTGATGTCGCCTGGCGGCGCACTTGTCTCGCGAACATATTTTGTCAACGACTCATTTTGACCGATCACCGAGTAGCTCAGCCCGTAGGCGCCTAAATCGGCCGCCGTGAAGACGACCATCGCTGCGATTGCCCAGCGCGATCCATGGGCCGCCCGGATCACCAGCCACACCGCCGCGGTGACCAACACCGGGCCAACAAGCATCAGCGGCCAGGCGGACACATGTTCCGGCCAGCGGATTCGAGCGATAATCGCCGCCGCCGCGCTGAATGCCGGGAGAATCCACAGCCAGGCGGTAGAGATTCCGCGTGGCGGAAACTTCGCTTGCCGCGCCAATGCCGTTAAACCCAGCGCGGCCAGCGCCGCAACCGCAAATTGAAATAGCACGATCGCGCGGCTGGGAAAGCGGAACCGGTTTACCAGCGGCAAATGCGTTTCGAGCCATCCCAAGGGGCCCATCGCTCCAAAGGCCCATACGATTGCCAACACGGCGGTGGCGACGGCGAAGGTGGCCAGCCGGCGCCAATTCCCTCGGCGTCCATCAAACAACCACCACACGGCCAGCACCAGCGGCATGGCGCCGAAGTACAGGCCGAGCTCGTGAGTGTTTTGCCCCACGACGCGAGTGTCGAACAAATAGGGCGCCGCCAACTGAATCAGGTTCAGCGGATCGAGCGACCCGTAAGCGGCCAGGTCGATTCCGGCCGAATGCCGCACCGAATGTGCGAGTACGTCGATCGACGGCAGCAATTGAACGCCGCCGATCAAACAGCCAATCAATATTGCCGCGGCCCAGCGAACTGCTCCCCCCGCTCCGCCCCACCACAGGACGTATCCCGCCTCCAACATTAGCGAAAACAACACGAACTGCGGCGAGCCCAGCAATAATTGCGAGCCGGTCAGCAGCGCGACGGCGACAAACGCCAGTCGCCGATGGCGCGGCTTGATGCCTCGCACCATGACGTCGATCGCCGCCAGCAGCCAAGGCAAATGGGCCACGATCGCTACGACATTGGGGTGCACGAAATGCAGTAGATTGAACCCGCCGAAGGTGAACGTCATCGCGCCAAATCGCGCCGCGCCGCGCCGCATTCGCCAGCGGCGCAAAAATACGTACATGCCCGCCAGCATGAACGGGTAGCTGAGCAGGCACTCCAAATCGAAGGCCACCGGCAGCGGCAAACATCGATACAGCAGCCAATGCAGCGGATGATACGTGCCCGCCTGGCCTTCGCCGGTCAGATAGAAACCGGCAAACAAGTCGGGATTCCAATCAAATGGCTCCCCGGCGGCCAACTGCTGCGAATAAAACACCCGCATCGGCAGATGCATCCCCCCCAAATCGTCGGCAACATAAACTCGCCCTGCGAAAAAAGGGCTCGCCAATGCTGCCAATAGCGCCAGACAACAGAGCAGGGTGGTGAGAAATGCAAAATGCGGAATGCGGAATCGGAAATGTGCCGGCGCATCGACCTCCGGTATCGATTCTGGTTCCTCCAGCGCGCTATCCAAGGAAGCAGTCATGGTGAATTCAGTTCAGACGGCGGCGGCGGCGAGGCAAGCGTTTTTCGAGATCAGCACGCCGGGATCCAGCGGCAGATCTCGCAGATGCGGTGCATTCAAAATCTTGAACGGTTGGGCCAACGGCTCCCATGCTTCGCCGCGCTGTTCGATGTGCGCGTCGTCGATCGGTCCTAGCCGGCCGGCAGCCAGCGCCAAATAGCTGACATTTTCCGGCCGCAGGTTCATGAGCCGCGCCACGGTGGCATCGACCGCCGGACAATTGGGCCCCACGATCACCAAGCCCATCTGCTTGGGACTGCCCATGATCGGGCCATCCCCTTCCATGCACAAAATGCCGTCGACGATGGCGATCGTGCGCGGCAACGATGCGTTGATATCGTACACCGATTGCGGAATGCCTGCGTAATGCAGCACATTTTTCGGCCAGCCGTACACGATGCCGGGAATCACGCCGTACATGTTTTTCATGGCGGCGGTGACTCCCACCCAGTGGTGCGTTTTCATCTTCGGCATGGAGACGATCAGATCGGCGCCTGCACCGTGCTGGGGAAATAAAATCCCTTGAGCTTGGTGTCGCCGCCGCGATTGTCGGTCCAGCCGACCTCTTCGTAGTTGAGATCGGCAAAATGCAGGCCGCCGTCGTCCAGCGCCGATTGCAATCCGCTTTCAACCAGCGCCATTTCCGTATCGCGTACATGGCCGGGGGCTTCGCCGACAGTCACGTAAGCGCCCCAATTGCGAAACACTTCGGCGGCAGCCAGCACCATCGCGGGGTTCGTCGTCAACTGCGGCGACAGCCGCGTCGGTTCCACCATGTTCGGTTTCAGCAGCACACGCTTGCCGCGCACTTGCTCAGGCTCGATGCCCGTGGCCAGCAATCCATCGCGAATGGTCTTGGCCAGCGGCCCTTCGTAGCGTTGGTTCTTGGCGATGAAGACCGGTTGGGTGGGACCGAAGAATCGGCGCGCCAGCGGATAGGCGATCAATCCCGCCGCTGCGGCCCCGGTGGCGATTAGCATCGTGCGCCGATCGATGCCCTGTGGCCCGCGCGGTTCTGCCGCCGGCTGGTCTTGCTCGTCAATATGGTATTCGGCAGTTGACATGATATTAAGCGGGGCTGGCCGCCTGGCTCACCCGATTGCCTTGAATCAACGGACAATTCTTTCCTTGGGCCGCCAGCACCAATAGCGCCAGTGATAACGGAGAACTTGTCTGGCGTCGCATGCTGCGGCGGTAGACGGTTTCCAACCAGGTCGCTGTTGCCGAGGGTCGGCGATCATGGGCAGTCAGGCCCAGCAGGCCGTAGCTCAGCGAAATCGGCGTCGTCTGCGCGGAGATCGAGTCTTCCAAGAATTTAAGCGACTTCTCCAAGCGCGCGTCTTGGATATTCTCGCCCGCCAGCGCCACCAGCGTTAATCCCGTCGGTTCAACGTGCGGGCGCAACACCTGCCCCAGCGCCGTCGTGTTGCCGTAATTGCAGCCGCCGTTTTCCAAGAAACGATCGACGAGCATTCGCACTCCTTCGCGAGTTCGCGGATGATCGTTCAAGCCAACGGCTCTTAACGCCAGCACGGACCAGGCGGTCGGTTCCTGCCACGAGTGCGTTCCCACAACCCAGGGCCAACCAGCCAAACTGGTGTCGTGACCGATTTCCGGAATTCGCGGTCCGGTCAGACCGGCGATGCTCAGCAACCATTTTTGCGCGGCGGCACGATCGAAATCGCGCGACTCGCCGGCCAATTTGGAAACCGCCGCCCAAGCGAGCATCGCTTGCGGGGTCGGCCAGCCGGGACTATCTAGTGTGGGCAGGGGAGGCACGCTGCCGTCGCTGACTTGCTTGGAACCGAGCCACCCAAGTGCAGCCTGGGCCTCTTTGATCCGGCCGGCGCCGGCAAACGCCAACGCCGCCAGCGCCGTCGGCTCGGCAGCCTGCGGCAGGTCGTTGTGGTAGCCGCAATGCGAAGCGGCCAGACGGTCCAGGGCTTCGGAAATCCAGGGCATGGAATAGATGTCTGGGTATATTCTGTCTACGTCTCTGGGCGACTATCGCGTTTTCGTGACCCAGGCGCCCGGGCAAATCGACACCGAGGCACGCGTTTACTCATCAAAAACATAGCTTTCCTCACGAACTGCTTCTTCCTAATAAGCGGTCGGTATCGGCAGGCACTGTTCAACAGTTGCCGTTTGGCGACAGTGCAGTGAAATCGAAACACAACGATTTTGCCACGCCAATATTTCGAAGAAACCAATGGTTACACACCGCCGCCGAAATATTTTCGCTGTCCGTTACAAATTTCTTAAACTTCTCGATTTGACACCCGCCCGTTCTGACATAGGGTTGTTTGCACAGGCAGCGAGCGTTTCGAGCAATCGGCGCGCTCACCTGGCGTGTGACACGACTTTCGGGTTGTGGTAAAGCGTGGCGTCGGCCGCCGGATCCATTTCGATTTTTTTTATCCGGCTGGAAAGGACGACATGCAGCAGTTCAGGCCTGCGGGCAATTGCATCCTCGAGAAAGGCAAACCGGTCGTAAGGCCGCGACGCAAAGCAATGGGTCCCGAAATTTCGGGATCGCCAAGCTACCGAAGGGATGATGGTCGCTCAAAACCGCCATGCGGCAAAAGCGAACGCATTCTCTTAGGCGTTTCGAGTGCGAAGCCCATGTCGGTATTTAAGGTTTAGCTGAAATGCACAGCAGGCGGCGTTGGACGAATTCCGTCCGGCGTTTCATTGCAGCTAAACCGCTTTCCCTTGTTACATCGGCCAGGCGTTTGGACTCTGAAAAGAGGACGTGCATTGGCCGACTTGGAGGTTTTCCATGAAGAGCTTTGCATTGCAAGTCCGCCGGTTCCTGGTTTCGGAAGATGGGCCCACCGCGGTGGAATACGCCGTGATGTTGGCTCTGATCGTCATTGTGTGCTTGGCTGCCATCGGTTCGATCGGCACCAACGCCAAGACTACGTTCACCAACGTGGCCAACTCGCTGGCTAGCTAGTCGATGATGGTCGGCATTCCTTGCGGCAAGCACACGATGGCTCATTTCGCGCTTAGCGGAGGAGGCTGTCATGGCGCAAGTCGTGAAGGCGATGTACAGGTTGCTGGTTTCGGAAGATGGGCCCACCGCGGTCGAATACGCCGTGATGTTGGCTCTGATTGTGGTCGTGTGTTTGGCCGCGATTGGGTCGATTGGCACCAACGCCAAAACGACCTTCCAAAGCGTGGCAGATTCACTGGCCAGTTAGAGCTGGGGCAGGCACTTCCGAAGTGGCAGGCCCACGGGGCAACGGCTTTACCCGTGGGCCGGTAACCTGGTTCCGGAAGACCAGGATTCCGGCAGAAACACAAAACCTCCTCGGTGCTCGGGTTGACCCGCCGCGCCGAGGAGGTTTTTGACGTATGGTTTAAGAGGAAAGCCTCAATGACCAATTCCCAATGACCAAGGGAATTTGGGAATTGGTCATTGGTGCTTGGTCATTGGTCATTCAATGGTAACGCCATGTATCCACTTATCCCCGTACAAACATTTGCCGGCAGCGTCGAGCTAGTAAGCTACTTTTTGACAGTGGTAGCCGCGCTGGTCGGATTGTTGTTGACCATGCGCACCTGACGCAAGTGTCAGCGTGCGAAGCACGGTTTCATACAAAATTCGCAAGGGGCAAGTAGCAGTCAGGAATTTTCGCATGCCCGAGCAAAATCTGTTCACTGCTCCGCTAACGCATTGGCCCGTGTGGCTGGTGACCATCACCTTGGTGGTGGCCGCGGTGATCGATGGCTACAAGCTGAAGGTGCCCAACTGGCTCACCTTTCCGCTGGTGCTTAGCGGTTGGGTTTACGGCGCATTCACCGGCGGCTGGGCCGGATTTGGCGACAGCCTGTTGGGAACCGCCGTGGGACTGGCTTTGCTGCTGCCGGCGTATGCCATCGGCGGCATGGGGGCTGGCGATGTCAAGCTGCTAGCAGGCGTCGGCGCCTGGGTCGGTGCCCAAACCACCTTTTATGCTTTTTGCGTCTCGGCGGTGGTCGGCGGCGTGATCGCCCTGGCCATGGTCGTCATCCGGCGCGGCTGGCGCAAACACAGGGATCAGTTCATTGCCATCGCTCATGAAATCGTCACTATCGGCAATCCCCAGGAGCTATCAGCGATCGCCGCCCAGCGCAAAAGCTCCATGCTCCTTTTGCCTTACGGCATTCCGATCGCCATTGGAACTATCGCCTACTTCGCGTGGGCAGGAATGTTGATATGAACGGCCAAATCACCAATGATCGATGTGTTGCGCGGTTAGGCAAACTTTGCCGGCAGGCCCTACACTCGATAATTCCAGCGGGTAACCGTTTCCAATTGGAGCAGTTCCGCCGGTCGTGCCGAAGTAACCGAAGCGGGGTTGCTGTCGTTGAGTTCGCGATTGTCGCCCCCGTTTTTGTGCTGTTTGTGATGGGAATGATTGAAGTTGCGCACGGTTTGATGGTCCAAGAAGTGATCACCAACGCCGCGCGAGAAGGAGCACGGACCGCCGTGGTCGAGAGCTCCACAGCTTCAACCGTCACGGCAGCCGTGCAGGCCTACCTTACCGCGGCCAACATTCCCGCATCGGCCGCCACCATCAGCGTTACCATTCCCGCCGTTCGATACAACAATTCCGCCACCGTGACGGTTTCGGTTCCATACACCAAAGTTAGCTGGGTTCCCGTTCCCAAATACCTTGGGTCCATTACGCTGACCGCCACCAGCACCATGCGGTGCGAAGCGGTCTCAACCAATTGAACATCTTCCGCGCCCAGTGCGCGGGCCTCATCATGCGTCCTAAATCATTAATGCTGTTGCTCCTGGCGCTAGGCTGCGGTCTCGTGGCCTCCATCGGCATCAGCCAGGTGATTGAAAGCCGCAATCGGGCGGCCCAGCCGGCCATGGAGAAAGAACCGATTTACGTCGCCACGCAGGACATCAAGGTCAATCAACCTCTCACGCCGCAAATCGTGACGCAGGAAGAATGGCCGAAGGAAAGAATTCCCGCCGACGCCATTCGCGATTTGAAAGAGATCCAAGGCCAGCGTTCCGGCACGACCATCTTGGCCGGCGAGCCGCTGCGCAAGGCCAAGTTCGCCATGGATAAGCGAATCGACGAAATTCCCGCCGGCTACCGCGTGGTCGCCGTGCCGGCCGACGCCGTCAGCGCCGCAGGTTACCTGTTGCAGCCGGGCGATCGAGTGGACGTGCTGATGTACGTCGATGCCACGAATCCCAAGTCGGGCGTGCAGCAAAGCATCACCAAAACCATCTTGCAGGACGTGCGCATGTTCGCGGTGAACGAGCAGTGGCGGCCCGCAGAAGACAAGTCGAACGAATCGATTACCGCCAAAACCGTTTCGCTGCTGGTGACGCCAGATCAAGCCGAGAAGATGATGCAAGCCACGGAGATGGGCAAAATCCGCCTCGTGCTCCGGAATCCTGACGATCCCCAAGTGGCCGAAACCAACGGCACCGACGCCTCGGAATTGCTCAGCGGCATGAGCAGCTCTGATCGCAATAAGGAATGGGGCGTCAAGAAAAAGCAAACAGGCGAAGGCTCCGGCGCCGGCAATCAAGAAGCTGCGCCGGATACCGCAGAGCACTTCGTGATGAACGTCGTCCGCGGCGGAGAGCTAGTTCAAGTCGACATGAGTCGTCATGGCGAAGGCACCAATTGGACGCCGGGCGAACCCAGAATCTTGGTCCCCGCCGATCCCGTCAGTGCCTCGCCGTCGACGACCACGACGACAGGTCCGGCGCCGGCCCCACCGGCCGCACCCGTAGTGCCAACCCCGGTTTCCTTGACGAAGTAAGCAAATTCGATTGGAGCCTTCCAAGTTCCGTGACTCAATTGCGTTGTTCGACCTTCCGGATAACGCCACATTTCGAAGAGACAAGAGAGGACAAGGATGTTCTCGTATATCATCGGGCGGATGCCCGTCGCGCACCGTGCGGCGCTTTCGCTAATTGTGGGCTGCGTAACTGTTTCAGCGTCCGCGCAGGAGCCCGCGGCGCCCGTCTCGCAAACGCCTGCTACGCCGGTGGTGCAACGCCCTGCCACGCCTGTGCAAGCACCGGCTCTGCCTAATGTGCCGGCGCCAGCGGCCACCCAGCAACTGCCGGCGCCATCGCAACCATCGGCGACGGCGGTCACCATGCCTGCCACGCCGCCCGCATTGGGCGCCACCGCTGGCACCGGTGAACAACTGGTGCATAAGGTTCAGGCCGCCAGCGAACGGCTCGAAATGACGGTGAATTCCAGCCGAATTCTCACAATGGACCAGCCAATTCCGCGTTTGGTGGTCGGCAATCCCGATCTCGTCCAGGCCACCCCGCTTTCGCCCACCGAGGTGCAAATCTTCGCTAAGAAAGTTGGCGCCACGCAAGTCAACTTGTTCACCGAAAAGGGGCAAGTCTTTTCCGTCGACTGCATCATCTACGGCGACGTGCGACAACTGACCGACCTGCTGCGCGTTGAATTCCCCACCGCCAATATCTCCGTCAAAGCGATTGCCGAAGGCCACGTGCTCTTGACCGGCTACGTCGATCGGTCGGATCACATCGCACAAATCGTGCAATTGGCTCACACTTTCTTTCCCGCCGCCAGCGGCAGCGCGGGGGACGATCGAGTCATCTCTAACATCGAAGTCGTCGGCGTACAGCAGATCTTGCTGAAAGTGAAAGTGGCCGAAGTTTCACGCACCAAGCTGCGCCAGTTGGGCATGGACTGGGCCAATATTCACGGCTCCAGCTTCGTCGTGTCTAGTATCGGCGACGTGATCGCCAGTACCCAAGCCATTGCCGGATCGGCCGGGATCGGGAACGACACCATCCGCTTCGGCGTGGTGAACGGCAGTTCCAGCTTCTTCGGTTTCATCGAAGCGCTTCAGCAGCAAGACATGGTCAAGATTCTGGCCGAACCCGATGTGGCCACCGTTAGCGGCCGACCCGCACAATTCCGGGCCGGCGGACAGGTCCCGTATCCCAGCTCCACCAGCATCAACGGCGTCAGCGTTTCGTACATGGACACCGGCGTGACGGTCGACTTTCTGCCAATCGTGCTGGGCAACGGAAACATCCGCCTGGAAGTGCGCCCGGTGGTTCGCGAACTGGATGAAGCCGTAAGCATCCAGTTGGCGCCGGGTGTGTTCGCCCCTGGCTTCACCGAACGCAAAGTCGATACCGGCGTGGAAATGAAGCCGGGTCAAACGTTGGCCCTAGCCGGCCTGGTCTCGCAACGCGTCATCGCCAACAAAACGGGTTTCCCCTGGATCAGCGATTTGCCCTATTTCGGCGTGCCGTTCCGCCGCACCAAAAACACGGTGGAAGACGTCGAGTTGCTGATCATGGTGACGCCGCAATTGGTCGCCGCCACCGATTGCTGCGAAACGCCTCCCTGCATGCCCGGTATGCATACCGACGTGCCCAACGACTGCGAAATGTATTTGAAGGGATACTTCGAAGTGCCTTCCAAGGGCCCCTGTGGTCCGTACGGTTGCCCGGGGCCCGGCGCCGGTCCGGCCGGCTATGAGGAGGGCGGTCCGCCGCAAGCGATGTATCCCGGCGGTTCCTACGAGCAAATTCCCTCGGGATCGCCGACGCCGGCCGTGCCTGGACTGCCTCGCACCGATGGAACTTCGACCGACGGCAGCAGCGCTTCTAACAGGCTCCCCACGATGCGCATCGCACGCGCCCCCGGCAATGCGAATCTTATCACTAGTCCCGCCACGCCCGGCAATTCGTCTAACCGGTACAACCAGCCTCGTCGACAGGACCCGCGCGCCACAGGCAGCCCGGAAATGGGAGAAAAAACGCCTGGATACGTAGGTCCCATTGGTTATGACGTATTAAATTAAGGGCGAAAAGTAAGCGCAAAAGACAGAAGAGATAGAGGCCCTCCGCGGACGCGCGGAGCGACCATCCTCGTTCTCCTAGTGCATTTGCACTCTGGCCTTTCGTGCTTCACAACGCCGTACGTCGTACGACAGGCAACTATGACCAACGTGCTTCGACTAGCGATCGTCGATCCCAGCGATGCGGCGCGTGATGCGCTGAAAAGCATGCTGCTGGGCTTGGAGATGGTCTGGCTCGAGGCCGAGTGCTCTCGCTACGAGTTTTTCTCTGACGTCGTAGCTCAAACTCATCCCGACATCGGCATCGTTGCGCTGGATGCCGACCCCGACAAAGCACTCAAATTGGTCGAACAGCTTGCTGCCACCTCCCCCCGCTGCAGCATCCTGGTCGTTAGTGGTTCCACGGATGGCTCGTTGATCCTGCGGGCCATGCGCAGGCGCCAAGGAGTTCCTCCCCAAGCCGGTGAAGATCGAAGATCTCGTCGGCGCGCTGGAACGACTGAGCGAACGCCAATTCGGCAAAGGCGAAGGCAAGGTCCGTGGCAGCCAGGTGATCGCCATCTGCGGCGCCACCGGCGGCGTGGGCACGACCAGCCTGGCGGTTAATCTCGGATGCGCCCTGGCGGCCGATCCGAAGAACTCCGTCTGCCTGGTCGACCTTGATTTGGGATTAGGCGATGCCGACGTCTTTCTCGATGCAATTCCCGATTACACCCTGGTCGATGTCGCGCAGAATGTCACGCGGCTCGACTTCACGCTTTTGAAACGTTCGCTCACGAAGCATTCGTCCGGGCTGTTCCTGTTGCCGCGCCCCGTGCAACTCTCGGAAGCCGCCCTGGTGACCGCGGAAGATATGCAACGCGTGATCGGCTTGCTCAAGGCCACCTTCACGCACTTAATACTCGACCTGTCGAAATCCTACAGCCCCGTCGACATGGTCGCCTTGCAGTTGGCCACGCAGGTGCTGCTGGTCACGCAACTCGATCTGCCGTGCTTGCGCAACGTCGTGCGGCTGATGATGTCGTTCGGCGAAATTGCCGGGTTGAAGGAAAAGATCAAGGTGATCGTCAACCGCGTCGGGCTCGACTCGGCGCAGATCAGTTTGAAGAAAGCGCAGGAGACGATCGGCTGCGAAATCTTCTGGCAGTTGCCCAACGATTACCGCACCATGTCGGAAGTGCGCAACAATGGCGTGCCGCTGATCGAACAGGCCAAGAAAGCCCCCATCACGCAGGCCATCGTCGAACTGGCCGAAACGTTCACGCCCGGCGGCGCCGAAAAAGCGGCTGCCAAAGAAGCCGAGGCCGATAACTCCATCAAGAACAAATTGATGAGCTTCTTCAATACGAAGAAGTAGGCTGGGCGTCTTTAAAACCGGTAATATCGGCACCGGGCAAATTTACCGGCCGTGATGCGACTTTGCTCCCCGCCGGCCCTCCTCTGGTTTCTGCGCTCGCCCGCCGCTTTCTAATCGCGGCCGCCCGCTGCGCTTCGCCATAAGCTATGGTTCCTAGGACACATCTAGGCCCTTGGCCCAAGGTGCGTCCGGACTGCGATTTAAGTCACTTTAGCAAAGGCCCCGCGATGCCTCCGCAGAAGCCCATGCCGTCGCCCCAACGACCGGGCGAAAAAACGTCTGCCCAGGAATTCGAAGCGCTCAAGCGCCGCATCCACACCAAGCTGGTCGATAAGCTCGATCTGTCGCGCGTCGGCGAGTTGGAAGGGGATGTGCTCCGCCGTGAAATTCGTCTGGTCGTGGAGCACTTGTGCGACACCGAAGACCACCTGCTCAATCGCAGCGAACGCGATCGCCTGATCGAAGAAGTGCTCGACGAAACGTTCGGGCTCGGCCCACTGGAACTGCTGCTCAAAGATCCGACGATCAGCGATATTCTGATCAACGGTCCCAAGCAGGTGTACGTGGAACGTCGCGGCAAGCTCGAAAAGACAAACGTCAATTTCCGCGACAACAGCCACTTGCTGCAAATCATCGACCGCATCGTGTCGCAGCGTCGGCCGGCGTGTCGACGAAGTCTGTCCGATGGTCGACGCTCGCTTGCCCGACGGCAGCCGCGTGAACGCGATCATTCCGCCGCTGGCGCTGGACGGCCCGGCGGTTTCCATTCGCCGCTTCGGCGCCAATCCGCTGAAGTTGGAAGACCTGTTGAACTACAAAGCTTTCACTCCCGAGATGGTGATGCTTTTGGAAGGCGCCATCAAGGCCCGACTGAACGTCATCATCTCCGGGGGTACCGGCTCCGGTAAAACGACGCTGCTCAATACGCTGTCGAGCTTCATTCCGTCGCACGAGCGTATCGTGACGATCGAAGACGCGGCGGAATTGCAGCTCCAGCAAGAACACGTCGTGCGGCTGGAAACCCGACCGCCCAACATCGAAGGCAAGGGCGCCGTGACCGCCACCGACCTGGTCAAAAACGCCCTGCGTATGCGCCCCGAGCGCGTAATCATCGGCGAATGCCGCGGTGCCGAAACCCTCGACATGCTGCAAGCCATGAACACCGGTCACGAAGGTTCGATGACCACGCTGCACGCCAACGCGCCGCGCGACGCCATCGCCCGTATCGAAACCATGATCACCATGGCCGGCTTCGACTTGCCGCTGAAAGCCTTGCGCCAACAGATTGCCAGCTCTGTGGACCTGATCATCCAAGCCAACCGTCTGCAGGGCGGCGTGCGAAAAATCACGCACATCACCGAAATCACAGGCATGGAGCAAGAAACCGTCGTGATGCAAGACATCTACCATTACGTGCAGGACGGCATCGACGAAAACGGCCGCGCCGTCGGTCGATTTGAAGCCACGGGCATCCGGCCTGCGTTCATGGACCGGTTGGAACAGTCCGGCGTGCGCCTGCCCGCCAGCGCCTTCCGTCAACGAACCATGCTGCAGGACTAGACCAACTAAGAAGTAGCAATCAGCCGACACTGAGCAGCTCATGTCCACGTTTGTCATCTCTTTCGCCGTGTTTTTCGCAGTGGCCGCGCTCGTTGGCGCGGTGGCGATGATGCTTCGCGGCGCGGCCGAAGGGCGGACGGAAGACCGCCTGCAGATGCTGACCAGCAATAAGCCGATGAGCCGCGACTCGCTGAAAGAAAGCGGCGTGCTCACGCAGCCGCTGGACGCCACGCAAAGCGTGCTGGCGCTGTTTTTGGCCCGCTTCCAAAACCTGACCCTGTTGTTCGAACAAGCCGATACCACGCTCACGCCGTCGAAGTTTTTCATCATCAGCGCCAGCATGGCGCTGACCGGCTCGCTGGCCGCGGCGGTCGTCGGCATCAGTCCGGCCGCCGTGCCGCTGTTCACAATCCTGTGCGGCGTCCTCCCGTTGTTTTGGCTCATGCTGCGACGCCGCAAACGGCTACGAAAATTCGCCAAACAATTGCCCGACGCTTTGGAATTGATCGCACGCGCCCTGCGCGCCGGCCACAGCCTGGCATCGGGTTTTCATCTCGTGGCGGAAGAAATGACGGCGCCCATTGGCGTCGAGTTCCAACGAGTGTTCGAAGAAAATAATCTCGGTATCCCCTTCGACGACGCGCTGAATGCGCATAACCGACCGCGTCCCGAATCTCGATTTGCGGTTCTTTGTCACCGCCCTGATTCTGCAACGGCAGACGGGCGGCGATTTGGCAGAAATTCTCGACAAAATCGGCGAACTGATCCGCGACCGGTTCCGAATTTGGGGCCAGGTGCAAGCGCTCACCGGCGAAGGCCGGTTGTCTGGCATCGTGCTGTTGGCTTTGCCGCCGGTGCTGTTCGCGACCGTCTATTATTTGAACCCCGACTACGTCGGCGTCCTGTTTACCGATCCGATGGGCAAAAAGATGCTCGCCGGCGGGGTCATCATGCAAGTCCTGGGTGCGTTGGTCATTCGGAAAATTGTGAACATCAAAGTCTAAGGCTACCCAAAGCCGTTCAATATGCTTTACGCCGTCTTAATTGGCTTCGACAAATTGGTTCCCTTCGCGGTTTTCGGCTTGTTTGCCGCCGTGGCGTTTTTCATTTTGGAATACGTCGCCGGCCGCAGCACGCGCACTCACGAACGGTTGGAAGAGCTGCGCAATCCCATGCTCCGTCGCCGCGAACAGGTCGTCAAAGGCAAAAAAGGGGATGCGATGGCGAAGGTGCTCGAAAAAGCCTCGCCCATGCTCTCCGCCCCTTTGAAACCAAAATCCGAAGTTGAAACCAGCAAGCTGAAGTCGCGGTTGTCGATGGCCGGCTTCCGCGGCGATGGCTCCGCCAGCGTCTTTCTGGGTCTGAAATTCATCGGCCTGATGGTCGGTTTGTTTTTCGGCGGCGGTTTGATTGTCGCATTGACCGGCACCTCGCAGACCTCGATGATGTACGTCGTCGTGGTCGCCGCGGCCTTGTTCTACATGCCCGATCTTGTCGTGGCCTTGATCGGCCGCAGCCGAAAGCAACAAATCTTCCTCGGTTTGCCCGACGCGCTGGACCTGCTGGTCGTGTGCGTCGAGGCCGGCTTGGGTTTGGACCAGGCGATGCGCAAGGTGGCCGAGGAAATGAAACGCTCGGCCCGCGTGATTTCGGAAGAATTCAACTTGTGCAATTTCCACCTGCAAATGGGCAAAGCTCGAAATGAGGTTTTGCACGACCTCGGTCAGCGAACCGGCGTCGACGACCTGCGCAGTCTCGCGGCCATCCTGATTCAGGCCGATAAATTCGGCTCAAGCGTGGCCCAGGCGCTGCGCGTGCAAAGCGATGCGATGCGCACCCGCCGTCGCCAACTGGCCGAGGAAAAGGCCGCCAAAACCGCGGTCAAGCTGATCTTCCCGCTGGTGATCTTCATCTTCCCGGGCATCTTCGTGGTGCTCGTCGGACCCGCCGCCATCACCATGGTCCGCGAAATGTTCCCGGTCATGCAAGGCGGGAAGTAAGCTAGCACCGCGCTACCGAAGCTACGGCTGCGCGCTGCTCTTCTTGTCCCTGTCGGACAGTCCGAAACTCCAGCCAATCGCTAATGTCTTGTTAAATTCTCCCGGTTATTCCGCCGGTAGTGATTGCACTTCGCAGGGCTGAGCGTGCCGTCTGCGCCTGTCGATACGGTATATAGGCCGATCTCGGTTTGTGCCGCCTTTACTGTGCCGCATTCGAGCCGCGACGCCGATCCACGCATCCAGGCGCCTCAGGAGATGTTCGAATGTCGATCCGTCGATTCACGCTGGCGATGACGATCGTCGTTGTAGCGGCCGCCGTGTCGTCCCTGGCCTTCGTGGCTGTCGCAGGCGATGGCAGCTATCACACAGGCGATCCGTGGCACAACTATTGGGTCGACTGGCATCGCAACAACTGCTGGCCGGAGCCCTTCGTCGGACCCGATGCCGAGAGCGTGTATACCGCCTTCAAAGTCGACATCATCAAAGGCTGGGAGCAGCAGAACCTGCTGGGCGACCCGCACTTTGAGTCGAACGGATACAAGATGTCGCCGGCAGGCTTAATCAAGCTGCGCTGGATTCTCACGCAGAATCCGCCGGAATTCCGCCAGCCGTTTGTCGAGCGCACCGCCAGCGACGAAATCACCGCGCGCCGCCTGGCCGCCGCACAACAGGCCGCCATCGACCTGGTGCCCAGCATGCCAGTCAACGTCGCCATATCCGACATGCGAATGTTCACCACTCCGTCGGATTACGTGACGGGGGTGCACGCTTGGTTCGGCAACTTCATGAAGACGATACCCGATCCGCAGATTCAAGCCTTCCAGAACTCTTCAACTCAAGGAACTGCCAGCGGTCCGTAATCCGCGCCGTGAGCCGGAGCGCATTTGCGTCGAGCGCATATTTCATCCCACCCGCAAAACCGTTCAAAACACTGTCGGCGATAAAATCGGCTTTAGCTGTACTGCAGAGCGTGACGATCAACACAACGAGACCGCCCATTGGTCATGCACTTGCTGCTAGCGGTTTGCCGCTAGCAGAAGAGCCCCAGGGGCTGTCCACATAGCCCCGCGGCCAACCGAGCGATCGCGGGTCCATTAGCTAGGAGAAATCCAGTGCGTCGCCTTTCGGGATTCTTTGTGCCGGCAATCTGCTGCGCTTTGGCGCTGGCCGGTTGCACGAGTTCTCCCACAGGCGGCTCGTCGAGCTGGTTCTCCAAAATTTCCAATCCGTTTTCGACCTCCACTGCGGCATCGAAGCCCACGCCGTTGCCGGCCGTGAAGACAGGGCCCAGCACCTTCGAGCAATTTAATGATTCCGTAGCGGCCGTGCCGCGAGCCATTGGCAACTCGGTCGCCAATGGCGCACGTACCGTCGGGCATTGGATGGTGCCGGGCTCCCAACCGGCCAAGACCGGTCAATTGGCCGCCCCGGCGGTTTCTTCCGCAACGTCGGACAATCCCAAAATCGGCCCCGAGCTCTACGTGGCCAGCGCCCGGCTGTACGAAAAGAATGGCAACTTCATCGGCGCCGCCGACCAATACGAGAAGGCTTTGAAAGTTTCGCCCGACAATCTCGTGGCGCTGCTTTCCTACGCACACATGCTCGATCGGCAAAACAAGCTCGACCAGGCGACGATGCTTTATCAGCGCGCCGCACGAGCGCATCCGCACGAAGCCGCCGCCTTCAACGACCTGGGCTTGTGCTACGCCCGCCGCCGGATGCTGAACGAATCGATCACGGCTCTTTCGGACGCCGTGCGGCTGCAGCCTGAACGAGAGCTGTATCGCAACAACCTAGCCACCGTCCTGGTCGAACAAAACCGCGCCGACGAAGCTCTCAAGCAATTGCAGGCCGTGCAGGCCGACGCAGTCGCCCATTACAACGTGGGCTACCTGCTCCAGCAGCATGGGCAAGATCAACTCGCCGCCGGCTATTTCAGTCGGGCAGCGCAGTTGGATCCGTCGTTTGTCGCCGCGCAAAACTGGTCGACGAGAATTGCCCAGCGAGGCCAATCGCCTTCCGCCGGATCAATGGACGACCCGGCTTTGGCCCGCATGACCGCGGTTCCCGGTTATATGTCGGGCAATCACTATTTCGCCCAGCAGACCAGCGCCACCTATCCGGCGACTTCGACGCCGCAATCGACGTCCGAGCTGCAAGCGCTCCCGCCGGTGCAATAAGAGCTACGACGCACGTTTCTTTGAGGGATCGGGCAACAGCGATAACCCAAGATACGCGGCGAGTTTCCCGGCGGTTTCCAGCGTAATGCCGCGATCACCGTTCATAAACCGCTGCAAGATCGGCGCGGATATGCCGCTGGCTTGGGAAATCGCGTACAGAGTTTGACCGCACGATTCAATTGCCGCCCTCAATTGCTGCGGCAACAGTGCGCCGGATCTCGTCTTTCGCCACGCAAAGTATTCTTGCAAGCCCATCGGACCCGCATAATTCCCGGTCGCCAACAATTTGTTTTTGCTGGGCTTGTCGGCAAGCTCCGCGCGCGCACTCCGTAGCCGCGCCGCTTCTTCGGGCGTTAGCTTTCGATCGCGAACGATGCGTTTCATTTTGTTTTCTGCGCCTCCTTACGGAGTCGTCTCGTAGGCGGTGATGGGATAAACGCTGAGCGGGTCGTCGTCAACAATCTCGAAGATTACGGCCAGATATTTCCCCCCTGCTGTCCAGCCAAACACAATCGGCAATCCGGACGAGTAACTGGCCAAAACCTCATTGGCCGAAATAAACACTTCTTCGACCTCCTCAATCGTCACGCCGTGCTCAAAGATGTGCCGAACATTTCCGGCCGGATCGCCATCCAAATCCCAAACGATCTGCTCGATCCGCACGGCTGCCCCCGTCTCACAAATTATACCACTTGGCATCTAGATGTCAATCGGCATCTATTGAATTCGCATTCGATGGCCCAAGAACGACGATCGTGCGGAGCCTACGTCCGTGGCACGCCCTTGGAAGTTAGCAGCGTGTCGAGTTGCTGCCGCACGCGCTGCAGGCCGTCCAACTGATCGGCCAGATCGGGCCGCTTGGCCACTTGCGCAATGGCGTCGTCAATCCACTGCCGGGCCTGCGTACCCAGGCTCTTGATGGTTTCCGGCGGCGTGTTCGCCGGCGCCACCTGCAACTTGGCGGCCAGCAGTTTCGCGCCGAACGTGCGCCACTCGTAGCTGCCCGGATCGTTGGGCGCCGCGTCGATCGACTTTTTCACGTCCACCAGCGCCGTCTCGAAGTACTCCTTTTTCTTTTCCGCGGTGATCGTCGGCGACGTCGATTTCAAACTGCGCGACTTTGCGTTGGCGGCATACCAACTCGCCAGCGCCTCGAAATGCGGCCCCGGTTTCAGCTGAGCGATCCGTGCGGCGTCTTTGAAAACGCCCTCAGCCGCGGGTAGATTCCACTGGGTTTCTGGCAGATTCAGCCGACCATATGCCCGGGCCAACAACAGGCTGACATCGGCCCCATCCGCCTTGGTCGAATCCAACGCTTTATCGGCCGGCAGCTTGTCGTAGTCCACCAAGGCAGCATCGTACTCCTTGATTGCCTCGGGAAACTTCTTTTCGCCCATCAACACTTCGCCGATGAGCAAGGTTGCTTGCTTGGCAGAAGAGGTGCCCCCCACGTCCGGCGCGGCTTTCAATTTCTCCGCCCGCTCCCGCACCGTCTTGCTCCGATCGTCCGCCGAGAGCGCCGGATTGAGCATCGGGTTTCGCGCCCATTCGATCAGGTACATGCCTCGTTCGCGCAGCTTTTGTTCTTCTGCCATCCGCACCGCGTCGCCCAGCGCCGCGTCCGCCTCGGCAAATTTGCCCAATTGCTGATTCGCCTTGCCCAACCATAAATACGGTTCCACCATGTTCGGCTGCAATTGCTTCGCTTGTTCAAAATCGGCGATCGCGGCTTGCAGTGCTTCTTCGGTAGTGCGGCCGAGGAATTTCGGATCGAGCTTTACGTCGGCCACCGCTTTGTAGAAGCAACGGCCCCGCCCGATCCAAGGTCCGGCCGCCGCCAAATTGCTGTCGATCGCGTGCGAAAAGGCGTCGATCGCCGCGGTGAAATTCTTCTCCGGCTCATCCCCCACCAGCCACGCCAAATCTTCCAGGGCGTTGCCCAGCGCCACATACGCATAATCGGGATACGCTTTTTCCAAATCAATTGCCTGTTGGGCCGCCTTGACCGCCTGTTCGAGATGCTCTTTTTTCGCTTTCGGATCGGTTTCAAAATTGGCCATTTCCAGATGCGCCATGCTCACGTAAAGCAAGTGCATCGAACGCTCTTTGTCCTCGGCCTTCGACTTCTCGACCGACTTGGTCGACATCGCCAGCGCCTGCTCGAGATCGGCCAGCCGGGCCTGCCGCGTCGCTTCCTGGCGAGATCGATAAATCAGCGCGTGCCCTTGCAGAGCGAACGCGGCCGGCAAATTCGGATCGATCTTGCTGGCCTCCGCGGCGTCCGCCAGCGCGGCGTCGATGTTCGGCGGCGTCTGCGACACGCGGGCCACGCCGCGCGTGGTGTAGTATTTCGCCATCTTCGGGTTTCGCGAGATCGCCTTAGTCAGCAGCTTCTCCAGCTCGATTTGTTTGTCCGCAAAGGGCCAGGTGGCGCGCTGATAATGGCTGATGAAATCGGCGGCCGTCGAATACAGCTTGTCCAAATCGGCCGGCGGCGCTTTCGACGACGCCTGCGCGTCGGCAACCGCCAGCGCCGGCTGCGTCACCTCCTTGAACATCGTCACCGCTTCCGGATCGGCCACGGGAAATTGCTTTTGGAACAGCTCCGTCAGGCGCTTGGCGGCTTGAATCGCCAATCCTGGATCACCGCCTTGCTCCTTGTTACTGCGGAACACCTGCAGCAATGCGGGAAACGCGTTGGGGCCCAGTTCCGCGTCGCTCAGCTTCGCCAGCGGCTCGCTCAGCGATTTCGCTAGCGCGTCGTCGGGTTTCGATTTCGATCCGGCCGCCAGCGCCAGATTCGACAACAGCTCGCGCTGCTGTGCGTCATTCAATTTCAAATCTGCGCTATCGAGATCGGTAGACAACGCTCGCGCCAGTTGCAATTGCCTGTAAGCCTGCTCGGCAGCCGCCGCGTCGATATACGCATTGCCCAGAACCGCAGCCGGCGTAGTCGGCGGCGCGGCGCGGCCTTTGGCGGCTGCTTCGACCAACAGCTTCGCCGCCGCCGATCGGCGGAAGGGCGCCGCGACAATCTCAGACGGTTTGCTCGGGTCAGAATAGGCTGCACTCAACAGTTCGGTGATTTGCGGCCAGTTGGGTTGCGGCATCGCCCGCAAAACCCTCGCTTGCACGAACTGCGTATACGCATCCACCGGCTGGGCGCGCTGGACCAGATCGAGCATTTGCTGTCGATCGCGGGAATCTTGGGCCAGCAGGCATTCGGCGTGCAGCGCGTCGATCGTGCCGTTGTCGAGCTTCGCCTCTTCGACTTGTTCGCACTGTTGCACCAGCCGCGGCAATTCGTCGGCCTTGGGCGCGGCAGGTTGGGCGGCTCGCTGCACCAGTTGCGCCGCCACAAGCTTGGCCAGCCGCGTGGCAGATTCCTTGTCGCCCGGATCCAAATCGTGCGTTTTCGAAGTCAATTTGATCGCCGCATCCAATAGTGTTGGTTGCGGGCCCAGTGCCAACGCCTCCGCCGCGGCGCACAACTCATTGCGCAATGCCGGCGAAATCTTGTTGACCGCCGCCGCCGAATCCGCCATCGCCTTGCCAGCGTCGGCCGTCTTGGCTGCGGGATCCGCCAGATCGATCAACCAGCCCGTCGCGCTGATTTCGCCCCCCAAATCGGCGTTATCTTTGGGCGCTTTGGCGGCCAGCTCCGCCAAGGCCTTGCGCGCCTCGGCGAATTGCTTGTCGTCCACGAGCGCCTTCACCTTATACATCTGCAAATCGGCGCTGGAGCCAAGTTGCTCAAGTTTCGCCAACGCGGCCTTGCGCTGCTCTGCCGGCAATGCGTCGAGCGATTGCTTGACGCCTTCCACGACCCGCGTGCGCAGAGCAGTCAGGCGGTCGCGCTCCCAGGTGTTGATCGCCAGCGCTGCCGGCGGAGGCGAAGCCTTTTCCAACGCCGCCAGACTGATCACCGCATCCAGCATCTTCATTTGATCGGCCGGCTGCGTGCTCTCCGCTCCGGTGGCCAACAACATCAATCCCGCTTGAAGCGGCTGATATTCCGGCGGCGCCGGCCCGGCCTTGCTCATTTCGTTGATCGCTGCGATCGCCGCCGCATTATCTCCCAGCCGCACGTCGCCCCGCGCAATCACTAGTTGCGCGTCGCGATCCCCCGGAAACCGCTTAAGCATATTGCCCGCGGATTCAATCGCTTTGGAAAAGCCTTCGTTCTTCAATTCCTCGCGGGCGTTGCCGAGCCAGGCCACCCGTATTTTTTCCCGCTGTTTCTGCTTGTCGTCGTCCGTGAGCCCGATGCCGCTGGAAGCATCTTCCAGTTGCACCAGCGCCAGTCCGTACGATCGCCGCTGCGCGAGCGAATCCAACGATCCGAGGAACGCCGTGCGCAGGCGCTTCTGCAGCGCTTCCTTTTCGAATTCCGGCAGCTTGCTGGGCGCTTTGTCCAACAGGTCGACCGCCGCGGCAAATTCACTGGCGTTGATCTTGTCGCGCACCAACTTGATGTACTGGCCATTGGCATCGACCGGCGCCGCCTCGGCCCCCTTTTCGCCGCCTGAGCTTACGACGGCAGGCTGATCGACAGGCGCGTGCGGCAAATTGGCGACTGGCTTTTCGTTCAGCTTCGGCATCATCACCACGGCGGCCAGGCCCGCGACCGCCAGCGTCAGCACGGCCATCGCAATCCACAACCCGTACGATTTTTTTGGCGTGGGAATGATCACCGTGCCGTCGGGCCCGACAATCGCGGTTTCCGCCAACGGGCCGGCGGTCTGATATTCGCCTGGCGATGCCGCCGTTAGCCGCGATGGCATGTGCGACGGCGTCCGCCCGCCGGGATGCATCGTTTCCTTGTGCGGATCGATCGGCATCAGCGTCGGGCGCCCCGTCTCACGCGGCATCGGCCGGCCGGTGAGCGCGTGGCTGGGCGTGGGGCCGCCGGTGAACGCAAATTCGCCGGGGCGCAGCGGCAGTTCGCCGGTCAGCGCCACGGCCTGACGCAACGCCAAAATCAGATCGCGCGACGACGGCCAGCGATCGTCCGGATTTGCTTCAGTCCCCCGATAGATGACCGCCTGTTCCGGCTCCGGCAAACGGGAAAAATCGAGGTTCCGCGTGACGTGCGCTTCCATCACCTGATAGGGCGTCAGCGTTTCGTCAAACGGCAGCCGGCCGGTGCGAAGCTCCGCGTAGGTGATGGCCAGCGAATACTGATCGCTGGTCGGCGTGACTTTGCCCTTGAAGCTTTCCGGCGCGGCATAAGCCACCGTGACCGGCGCCATCGAAGTTTTTCGCAGCGTTTCGACCGCCCGGGCCAGGCCAAAATCGCACACCACCGCCGCGTCGCCGACGACTAATATGTTGTGCGGCTTGATATCGCCGTGCACGATCGGCATCGGACCTTTCCCCAAGTCGTGAATCGGCTTGTTCAAAAAGTCGATCCCTCGCGCCGCCTGCTCCAGGTATTCCAGCAACTCAGCCACGGGCACGCCGGGCATGCTCTGGGCGCGGCATTCTTCCAGCCGCTTGTGCAAGCTCATCGAGCCCAACTGCATGGCGATGATCAGCTCCACCGGCCGCGCAAAGCGGGTGGTCATCGCAATGTTCGATTCTTCCGCTTGCTGGCCGGCGTTGGGCAGCGGCGCGGTGACGGTCACGTCCACCGGCTTGGCGGCGCCTGTGCCGCCGGCTTCATCGACAATCTGCCCCTCTTCGTCCTTCATCCAGAAAGCTTGCAGCGAGATCAGATTCGGATGCCGCACTTTCTTGACCACGCGCAGCGACGCAAATTCCTGCACGCCCTGCTGGCCGGTCAGATCGATGATCTTCAGTGCCACTTCGGTGCCGCCCGGCGCGGTGGCCTTCCACACTTCGCCGAATCCGCCCGCCCCCAAATGGTCCATCAGCCGATAGCCCGGCACCGGTTCGTCGCCGATCTTATACCGATGGAACGTATGCGACATGGATTGGCCTACAGCGCGAGAGCAGACTGCCAGGCACGACGGGTTCTAAAGACGCTTAGCGATCGGCAAAGTCTCCAATCCGATCGCTAATTTCTACGGTCCATTTAGCCTAACGGCCCAGGCGTGCCGATTCAAGAAACGCAAACCCCTTCCGTCGCGGCACTTCCCGCGGAATTGGGCCGGTTTTGGCCTATCGAGTTTTTTTCAACGCCACGCTGGGAGATAGCACGGCCAACGCCCGATCCAGGTCGTTGTCGTACGTCGCGTAATCGGCGGCCGCATAGCGTCCGGCGGGAAGCTGCAATTCGTACTGGATCAGCTCGCCGCTGTCGACCGGCTTGATGCGCACTTTCCAGGATACAAATCGTGTTTTTGCCTGCTCATCGCGGGCGGCCAGCGACTGCAGCCGATAGCCCTCGGGAGCCGATAACTCGACCTCGCTGGAAAACTGCAGCGGATATTCGATGGCGAACGGCGTGCGCCGCTGCGGCACCGATTGCACTCCCAGATACATCCGCTCCCACAAGGCGGGCAACTGGCCCAGCAATCCATCTTCGGCCGCTTTGAAATTGTTCCGCACCAGGTAAGCCGCCTTGAACACCAGCGGCTTGTCGCGCTGCGAAAGGTTTTCAATTTCCACGCTCTTCATCTGCATCGCCCCGCCGGTGGGCGCCAGCTCTTCCTGCAGCATCGCCGCCCGGTTGGCTGCTGGAACATTCCTGAAAACCTCCCGAAGAAACGCCGCTTGATAGCCCTCCAAGGTCACGGTTTCTTCCACCGCCGCGTCGGTCTGTCCCGAAAGCCGGATGCGCCGCGCCACGTGGATCCGGCTGCTGGCCGGGCCGTAATCGGGCAGATCGATAAACCGCGGCTGCTTGTCATTGAGCACGAACACCTTGCCGTTGCCCAAATCCATTGGGGCGCTCAACCCCGGCAAGTCGGAATTCTTGTCGGTGCAGTCCACCACGCGCCCCCCGCGGAAGCCCGGCACATACACCAGCACGTGATTGAATTGCTCCAGCGCAGGCAATTCCGGATCGATCGGCTCGTCCAAGTTCGCCAGCGCCAAGTCCGCCGGAATGTGGCTCGCCCGAAGCAATTGCACCAACAGCAACGCATGGTCTTTGCAGTCGCCATATTTGTTTTGCAGCACCTCGGCCGGATGGCTGGGAACCCGGGCTCGCCGCCCAAATTCAATCGGTTTGTACGTCAAATAATCTTGCACGTAGCGAATCAGCGCGACCGTGCGGCCATCGTCGTCCGTCGCCCCGGCGGTAATCTGATCGGCCACCGACTGCACCGCCTCGTCCGGCGCCAAGCGATCGGCGATCAGCGCGAGATATTCCCCGGCCAACACCTCCCATTTCGCTTTCGACGAACCGATGGCCACCCGCGGCACGAACGAATTCCGCGCCTGCTGAAGCGGCTCCTGGCGATAAACCAGCGGTTGCTCGACCGACCAGGCGAAGCCATTTTCCGCGCGAACCATCCGCACGCCCTCGGACGCCTGGTAACGGATCGACGCTTCGTCGGCGTCCAAATACAAAACCGCCGACAGCACCGGCACGTCGGAGGAAAACAAAAACGACGTGAATGGAAACTCCGCCGGCGGCGACAAGTCGCGCCGCGTGAACACCAGCTCGATCGTGTCGCCGGCCTGCAGCCCCGGCACTGGAATGTTCAGCGTCTTGGCCTGCGAAGCTCGCTGGGCGCCCGCGCCGTCGATCACGTAATAATCCGACGTCTTGCCCGAGGCCACTTCGTTGCCGTTGGCGTCGCTCACGCGCAAGCTGTTGACATAAATCTGCTCGCCCACCGGATCGAATTGCACTTGAATCGTGCTGTATCGGGCCACGCCGCTGGAATCGAGCACGCGGATCGTGCGCCGATCGGTCTGGATGAATTCCCCCGCCGGCACAAATCGAATCGCCATTTGCCGCTGAACCAGGTAGGCGCCGTACCGGTGCATCTCCGCTTCGTCCGCCGTCGGCAGCTTGCCTTTCGTCAACGACTCCGGCAGCGCCACGGGCTCGATTTTGTCCTGGATGACCTGATTGTTGCCCTCGCCCAAGGTGGCCGTCACTAATGCCAGGAGTTGCTGCGATTCTTTGTTCGCTGGCTCGCGCTTCAACGCCGCCTCCAGCGACGAACGCGCGTCGACGTACCATTTCAATGCATACTGGCTCCGCGCTTGCAGAAGATAAGTGTGCGCGGTGTCGTAATGATGCTCCAAAAGTTCGCCGCACACCGCAAGCGCCTCCTGAAAGCGGTCCGTCGCCCACAAGCTATCGGCCAGGTCGTACGACAGCTCGGCATTGAACGGCCGGTCCTTCGTCAGCTCGGTCAGAATGGCGATCGCCTGCGGATGCTCGCCTCGTTGGCGGTGCAGCGATGCCTGCAACCGGCGCACGGCAAACGAATCTTTCGTCTGCAAGTAGTCTTCCACCGCGGCCAGTGCTTCGCTCGTTCGGTCGTTCTCGGCCAGCAAGGCCACGTACTGAGTGAACGGCGCTTCGGCCCGATATCCGCCGGCAAAAAGCGATGCGTAGGCGCCCATTGCCGCTTCGGTTTCGCCCAGTTTCGCCAAAACGAAGGCGCGCACAGGCCCACAAATCCGAATAATTTGCGAAGCGAGTGAGGTGCTGTTCTAGTTCGCCCAGCGCCTCCCGATATTGCTGCAACTCGACGTGGGAGTTGACCAGGTTCGTCAAAATCGCCGGATCGTTCGGCTGCAGATCGAAGCCCCGGCGAAAGCAATCGATCGCGCCGCCAAAATCGCGGCTGTTGTAAGCGAACATGCCCAGGTCGTTGAACAGCAGTCCTTGCGATTGCCGCTGGCGCGGATTGAGTTCCGCGATGGTGAGGCTCGCCGGCGGCGCATCATCGAACGAGATCCGCAACAGCAAGTCGTCGAGTTCCGCCATGTCGATCTTCGGATCTTTCTTTCCCGCGTTCTTGGCCGCGGCGCGATCGAACCACACGGCCGCTAAATATGCGCACGCGCCGCGCCGCAACACCCACAGGCGATACACGTTCTCGGCGCCGGCTACCTCGCGGCTCAATCGAAAGCTGTGCCCCGTGGCGCCGTCGTGCTGCAAAGGCTGAAAATCCGCCAATTGATCGCTGGGAAACGCGATCCCCAGACGCGCCAATAGCGCCTGATCGATCGCTTCCTGCCGCGGATCCAGCCCCCCCAGCGCCAGCGGAATCACCAAAAATCGGCCATAGTCTTTCAGCAGCGCGCCCCATTCCGCCTCGGGCACCACTTCCGACAGATTCTCCCAACGCACCCACGGCGTCTCGGCCAACTTCACGGAGTAACCGTACCGCGGCGAGTGGAAGTTGCCCGCTGGCTTTGGACCGGCGGGCTGCTCGGCCCGATATTCCGCCAGCTCGATTTCCGATCGGTGATGATCGTCCGCCGAAGCTGGGGATGTTGCTTCGATGCCGCCGGCCTTGGCGGCGTTGGCCTGCGCCTTTGGCGTCGGGGCCCAGCACCTGTTTTTTCGTCGCGCTGTAGACGCCGATCCACACCAGCGATACCGACACAATGGCCGCCGCGGACACGAACGTCCATGCGAACCGGCGTCGCAGGGTAGAACCAGCGGCACGCATTGCCATGGTGGCGGAATCCTTCGCCAGCCAGATCCGCTAGCGACGAGACAAGTGCAACGAATCGAGCCCCCTCAACTGTCGATTCTGGCAACTCAGATAAACTACGTCAACGGCAGCGATTTCCGCGCCCAACCGGCATCTGCGTCAATCGACCGCAATTTACTGGGGCTTCTCAGCGTTTTCGGGCGTCGGCGGCAGCTTGTCTTTGCCGATCTTTTCCACCCGCAAATCGCCGTAGACGGCGGTGTACTCGCCACTCTTCTTATCCTTGCACCAAAACACGATCTGATTTTTCTCGCCCAGCTTTCCACCTGGGTAGTACTGGTAATCGATGCCTGATTCCATCCCCATCAGCAACGTGTTTAGCTGAATGGTCCATCCGCGCAAACGTGTAACGTCCGCCGATTCCCCTTCCTCGCCAACTTTCAATCCCTTCTTCTTCAGCTCGGCATCGATCGATTGCGCCATGTCATTCAGTTTCGCTGGGAATTGTCCTTCACAGAGATTTGCATACACCCTCAGGATTGTGGTAACCAGCTGAGCCGGAGTGATGCTCAAATCAATTTCGAATGGCGACTTGATCACGGTGTAATCCTTCGGCACTTCGACGCTAAACAGGCTGGGATCCATCGGTTCGTCCAATTTGAAATTGCTGATTAGCACCTTTGACTTTCCGATCGGCTGCGGATAGGGAAATTCTCCCTCCATACGAACGGGATTCCCCGTTTTCGAATCGGCCCACACCTGCATCGTCACACTCTCTTTCTCCACTTCGAATCCCGTCGCCTCGACGCCGTCGATAACTTTCTGCCCCAGCGATCGCGAAGCCTTCTTCGAAAGCTTTCGAAACCGCGCGGCGAACGATTCCTCCGGCGTTTCCTCGCCTCCCTTCAGCACTCCCACGACCGCCACTTTCGCCGCCGAATTGAGCACCACCGTTTTTCCTGCCGTTTGATCTGAAATTAGAATCATGATCTGATCGGTTTGCGGTATTCGAGTCTCGGCGCGCATCTTGTCCGAACCAAGAAAGCTGACTTTCGCTTTGATGACCGGAAATGTTTTCTGAAGCGGCTCCACGGTCATCTCAAATGAGACCGACTGTGCGCTGGCAAGTTTCTCCGCCACTTGCGCAAAGGCAATGGAACCTTGAGTGAGCGACTGAACTGCGGCATAGATGACTAGCCCACTGGCGGCAATTCCCAGCACCGCCGCGGCCTTCGATTTCCAAGGCAGCCCATAGATGCTTTGCAACAGTTTCGACTTCGGCCGGCCGGCCCGTGCACTCACTGCTGCCAGTGTTCGCTCCGCAAGCTCCGGCCGGGGACCCTCGGGAATCGGCGACTGCCGCGCGGCGGCAACGGCCTTGTTAACCAAATCGCCATCTTGCTGACGTTCATGCTCGGACATCGGTATCGCTCCTCACGCCCGCCGCTTTGGATCAACTGCGACGGAAATTCGCTCGTGCTTCTGCAACAATTCCTGCAATTTATGGCGCGTGCGGTGCAGCGCGACTCCAACCGCATTGGTCGACATCGCATACTGCTCAGCCAAATCCTGGTAGCTCCAATCGCTCAATTCGTGCAGGCAAAACAGTTCGGCTTGTGCGCGGAAAGCTGCGCCAACGCCCAGCGCAAGGCCACGCCCAGTTCGGCCGCCTCGGCCTGTTGGGCAGGTCCGGCTTCGGCGCTCTCGCACAATGCTAAATCGGCAATTTCTTCCTGGCGACGTCGCCGCACACGCTTGCGCAGCCGATCGATGCCGCGCGCGGTCGCCAGCCGCTGCAACAGCCCCGGCCAATTTTCCACGCGCTCTCGATCGGCCACCTCCAGCGCCGCGAGAAATGTTTCCTGAAAACATTCCTCGGCATCGGCCTGATGGCGCACCAGCCGGTAGACCGTCCGCCAAACGGCGGCCCCCTCGCGCACTAGCAGGTTGTCCCAGTCGATCATCAAGCCACCGGAGTTTCGGTTGTCCCCACCTGCACACTTCTAGTCGCAGATTGTTGCTTGATATTACATTCGCCGCCGGCGATTTTCGAAAAAAGCACGGCACGTGAAGCGGTGTTTCGCCGACACCAGGGGGTGGGTTTGGCTTGCCCCATTTGGTACAATGCACTGAACATTTGGCGACTGCCCGCCGGACTGTTCTGCCAGTCGCTTTCAGTCGCCCTCACCGAATATTCCAAGGAGTTTACCACCCATGGCTTTAACCCCCAGCACCATGCTGTCCCTGGGCACCAAGGCGCCTTATTTTCATCTGCCCAACGTGGATGGCCGGATGGTTTCGCTGGACGAATTCAAAGCCGCCCCGGCGCTGCTGGTCGCCTTCATCTGCAACCACTGCCCCTACGTCAAGCACGTCGCCCCGGCCCTGGCCCAACTGGCCCGCGACTATCAGACCAAAGGCGTCGCAGTGGTCGGCATCAACTCCAACAATCCGGCCACGCACCCCGACGACTCGCCCGAGCAAATGGTGCACGAAGCCCACAATCGCGGCTACACGTTCCCCTATTTGTTCGACGAATCGCAGGAAGTGGCCAAGTCGTACCACGCCGCCTGCACGCCCGATTTCTACGTGTTCGATAAGAATCGCAAGCTCGTGTACCGCGGCCAGATGGACGACAGCCGTCCCGATTCCGGCATCCCGGTGACCGGCCACGATCTGCGTGCCGCGCTCGACGCCGTGCTTTCGGAGCAACCCGTGCCCAAAAAGCAGAAGCCCAGCATCGGCTGCAACATCAAGTGGAAACACGGCCGCGAACCGGAATATTTCGGCCACGTAAAGGCCAAAGCCGGAGCACGGTAAAGGCCCTGGCGGCACATTGTCGATGAAATGGCAAGGAGGCCATTATGGAAGATGCAATCCGGCTGTTTCTGGGAAACTTCAGTCTGGCGATGCTGATCGCGGCTGTCGTGCTGGCCCTCATCACGAGCGCCGCCAAGCGCGGCACGCCATCGGGCGCCTTCGGCGAGCAATTGTTTCGCTGGACCGCGCTGTTGCCCGTCGGCGTCACCGGCATCTACACCTTCGTGTGCCATGTCTTCTTCGCCGAATCGACTGCCGCGCACATCGGCTGGCAAACCAGCCCGTTTCAATATGAAGTGGGCATGGCCGATCTTACCGTCGGCGTCCTCGGGGTTCTCGCCTTCTGGGGCAGCGTTGGATTTCGCTGGGCGGCCACGATCGCCGCCACCGTGTGGCTTTGGGGAGATGCCGTGGGGCATGTGCGGCAGATGATCGTGGCCAAAAACTTCGCCCCCGGAAACGCAGGAAGCTGGTTCTGGACCGACGTCTTGCTTCCGCCCATAATGATTGCCAGCCTGATCTTAGCCAGTCGGCGCCCCTCGCGGCTTTGACAACGACCCGAGACGTCCAAATGGCCTGGTTCGAAAATCGCCGGTTCGATCGATGAAAAGAATCGGGAATTTCGTTGCGCCGGTGTTGCTGGGAATTCCGGCGATCGCGCTGCTCGTCGGACTTGTCTTGCTGTTGTCGCGGGCCGGCAGCAAGACGTTGAACTCGTACGCCATTCTCATGCAGCAGGGCAGATCGCAATTCCAAAGTGGAGACTACGATTCTGCCGTCTCCGCGTTTACCGAGGCTTCGCGTCTCGAACCGAACAGCCCGCAGCCCTACGTCGAACGTGGCGCCGCATTCCGGTTCAAAGGCAATGCGGACAAAGCCATTGCCGATTGCACCAAGGCCATCGAGCTTGAACCCAAGTGCGCCGAGGCATACGAGACCCGGGCTTGGGCCTATGAAGATAAGGGCGATCTCGACCGAGCGATCGACGAGCTTACCTTCGCGATTGGTGCCAGCGGCCGCAGCGCCTACTACTATTCCCGCGCATGCGCCTACGAACAAAGAGGAGATCTCGACAAAGCGATCGACGATGCCACGGAGGCCATTCGCATTTCGCCCGAGTTTGCCAACGCCTACAGTTTCCGCGCTTTCGTGCGCCACAAAAAAGGTGACTTCGAACCGGCCATCCAAGACTGCTCCGAAGCCATTCGATTGGATCCCAAGGACTCCTTTGCCTATCAACTGCGTGGTCGGGTGTACGAGGCACAGGGAAACCCGGCCCTGGCGCAAGCCGATTATGACGAGGCCGTCAAGCTCGGCTACGTGGAGAAGCATTGAGCAGCAGGCGATCGATTCGCTGATCGCCGCTCATTGAGGCCCACCGCCGCCGGCCTCTTCACGCTCTTCTTCTTCCACTTCGCGGCGGATGGAATCTCCCAGCCAGTAGCCCCACACGATGTAGTGCAGAAAGGCGACCACGCAGATGCCGCCGACGACCATCGCCACCCCCAGGGCGACGCCGACCAATGGGGCAGCCAATAGAGTTACCCCGGCAAAACAGATCAGCCCAGTGACGCCCGCCATCACGATCGACCACGACGACCCGCGCGGCTTCGGCTCGAATGTCGGTCGCTGCGGCAGATTTTCCATAAATCACGAATGACCAATGACCAAGCACCAATGACCAATAATCTTGGAATTGCCTGCTTTGGTCATTGGGATTTGGTCATTGGTCATTTCTGCCGCCTCATGGTTCATTCCGTTACAAACTCCGGCTCAACGCGCTTGGGTATCACACCGGCCTGGTGCCCTTCGGCCAATAGGCGCCGCACCGCTTCACGGCCGCGTTTGCCGAAATCGAGCGTCCAGTCGTTTACGTACATGCCCACGAACCGGTCGGCCTTGGCGCGATCCAAATCGCGCCCGAATTGCAGAGCGTATTCAAGCGCCTCGGCGCGGTGCTCCAGGCCGTACTGAATGCTTTCTTTCAGCAGTCGGTTAACCTCGCGAATTGCTTGGGGCCCCAGATCGCGCCGCAGCACATTGCCCCCCAGCGGAAGCGGCAGCCCGGTCTGCTCGAACCACCATTGGCCCAAGTCGACCGACAGCTTCAGCCCGCGATCGCCATACGTAAGCTGCCCTTCGTGAATGATCAGTCCCGCGTCGATCGGCTGATTCTTGTAATGCCCCGACGCCGCTGCCTCAATGATCTGATCGAACGGCACCACCACGTGCTTGAAATCCTTCCGCAAACACAGCCGCAGCGCTAAATACGCGGTCGTCAATGTGCCAGGCACCGCGATCGTCAGTGGACACAATTCCGCGAAGCTGTACTGCCGCGGCGCCACAACCATCGGCCCGTACCGATCCCCCATGCTCGCCCCGCACGGGCAAAGCACGTATTTATCTGTCAGATGGGCGTAGGCATGAATGCTGACGGCCGTCAGTTCCAGTTCACCGGCAAACGCCCTGCGATTGAGCGTTTCAATATCCACCAACTCATGCCGAAACTCATACGGCCCCGTATCGATCTTGCCGTTAGCCAGCGCATGAAACATGAACGCATCGTCCGGGTCCGGACTATGCCCGACGCGGATGAGCTGTTTGGTCGAAACGGCAGGCACGGCGAGTCTCCTAAACGCGGATTGACTCGCCCATCATACGACGCGATTTTGCGAGCGGATAGATGCCGCCCCGCACCTTTAAATAGCCCGACCGTGTCGGTCGGTTCCGAATGCAAGCGTGCGCGATCGCACAAAATCTCAGGCGGAGGCCATCGTCCCCGACTGGCCTCCGCCGCTGACGGCCCGCGGATCCTGAGCTAGCCCTTAGGGCCATTGCCGTTGCCTGGCCGGGGCAACGACTGCTTCGGCAAGCCACGCCCGATGGCTTGCGCATCTTTCGGATCGACGCGGGCGGCGCGGAGGTTCTCGCGCTGGATGGCTTCGTACACTTCCTGGCGGTGGACGGGGATTTCCGTCGGGGCGTTAATGCCCAAGCGGACTTTGTCACCGCGGATATCAACGATCGTGACCACAATGTTGTCACCGATCATGATGCTTTCGTCGCGCTGTCTCGACAACACGAGCATCGAGGGCTCCTTCCTTCATTGCTGGCCGATGGGACTGGGTCGGCCGTTCGTTTCGCCGGCGCTATCTGGGCAGGGTTATTCTAATAATGTCTGAATGACCAAGTACCAATGACCAATGATTCTTTGATGTCATCCCATTTGGTCATTGGGATTTGGTCATTGGTCATTTTCTCTCACGCACTCTTCCGCAAGCTCGCACGTTCACTCGTTAACGGATATTGAATCGGCAATTCGCCGTTGGTTATCACTTGCCGGCCTAGTCGACGCTGTAAATTAATCACGACCGGCGCTTTCAGGTTCAGCGTTATTCCGCTCTCATTCTTCCCCAAAATCGCCAGCACGTGGGCATCGCGCAGTTCGGTCAGCTCCAACGCTGCCAGCTCGCCGCGCGAAATCCGCACCTGATAATCGGGCACATACCGCCGCGGACTGACCACGGCCAGGGCAATTTCGGCCCGCGAGGTGCACTGCAGCCAGCCGAGCCCTTCGTTTTCAGCGTCGGCCAATAACACCCAGTGGCGGCAGTCCTCCAATCCCAACATGCCCGATGGAAAATGAAGCAAATGCTCCGGTTCGATCTCCACCTTGCCGAACCGAGTGGTGTCGATTTTCATGGCCCGACCTCCTGTCGTTACTAAAGACACCTGTCGAGATACTGCCGTGGCAATTCTCGGTGCACTCGTCCGCGGCTTCCTCCGCAGTTCCCAAATGCACATCTGCTTCATCGGATGGTAGATTGCGCCGGCGAGAGAAAATTCGCCGGTTTTGGCAAACTGACGGACGTGCCGGTTATATGCCGGTTGCGAGAACTTCGCCGCGCCATGACTGGCGTGCGCACGTCGCTCGAAGAACTCGATCGACAATTGCGATTAAAAGAAAACGTCAGACGTTTGACGCCATTACTCCGTCTTCGCCGGCTCGTCTGATTTCGGCGCCGGCTCATCGGCCTTCACCGTCGGTTCATTAGCAGCCGGCGGTGCTTCGGCCGCGCCGTTTTTGCCCGCTTCGCCCCCCGCCGGCGCGGCAGCCGGATTTTCAGCCGGCGCTGGATTCTCCGCCGGCGCAGCCGGCTTCTCCACAGGCGGAGCCGGTTTCGCCGCGGCCGCAGGCTTCTTGGCGGGCGCCGCTTTTTGAGCCGGCTTCTCTACCGGCGGCGGCGCCGGCGGATGCAACGCTTGTTGCAGCGTCTTCTGGAATCGATCCTCATAAGCATCCCCGCCGCAACCAGCAAGCGACATCGTAAGTGCCGCCGCACACATCAACACAATTGGCCCAACAATCGATCGCATGACGATTCTCGTTATGTTGTCGCCGACAGAACGTTGCCGCAACCGCCTATTGTGGTCAGTTTTTGCATTCTCGCAAGCGCCTTCGGCCATTCATTTTCGCCATCCTTAAGCCGCGACTGGCATAAACGCGACCTGCAGTCAGCGGCCGAGCTTGCTCGGCGTTTCGTCACACCATCCGCTTGCGGTTTAGCCGCGACGCGCAGTCTGCGAAGTGGAGCGCTTTCCAATCCCGCCGCGCAAGCAATCGCATCGCTCTTTTCGCCGCGTTCGCTTGCCACGCGCTCTCCGCACGCAACTGAAAACTTCCTCTCCGCGCCTCCCCGTCTCCGCGGTTCAAAAACTTCCTATCCTTCGCGCTCTTCGCGCCTTCGCGGTTAATCCTTCTTCATCTGCGTCCATCCGCGGTTCCTGCTGCTCCGCGTCTCTGCGCCTCTGCGGTTCAAATGAGTGGCCCAAAAACTTCCTTGCCAATTGAGCCACTTTCGTGCTAAACAACACCCAGACGATTCGGCCAATTGAGCTCAGCCAAAGTAGTATGCCGGACTAGGATGTCCGCCTCTGGCGTGCCGACATCGGGAAGCCTTTCGCCGCCTGGGATCACCCTGTCACGGGGTTAGCGTGTTGGGAAATAGGACTCGGGGCGGTCACCATCAGGCACTAACCCAGGTGCTCGTCCGCCACGCAGCCGAGTCTCGATGAGGCTCGATTGCTCATGTGGCCGGCTCGGGCAGGCAAGCAGCGTGAGCGTGGACTCCGTTCCCGTCACAAGCTTGTCGGCGACGGCTGGTTAACATTCCCATCGCTTGGCTTCGGCCTGGCTGTCGGGTGCCACTGCTGGCTTGCCCAGCAGTGTTCTTACTCGTGTGCCCTGCCTACGGCTCGGCGTGGACATGAAAACCTAGCGCCCCGTCGTTATTTTTTAATTCGGCCGGCCCCCAAAGCCACCGAATGGCCCGACCCGCCACGGCGGACGAGCGCCAAATTTTTACAAAACGCGTTTTTCCGCGCCAATCTAGTTCCCTGCGCCTATCCCACCGTTCCTTGCACATCGTTCATCGTTTCCGACCAGCAACCAGATCACACAGATTACCAGCTTGCTCTCGCTAGGTCGCAAAATTTCGACGTCGGATAATTGACATGATCGGTCCAACCGCTCGTCGTCATCGACTCGATTGATATAGGATTTAGCATGGGGCAGAAACCGTCTGAAACTCGCAAATATGCCGTGCTTTTGAGTTTGATCGACGCCAGCGGAAACGGCAGTTAATTCAAGCAAACTGGGAGCAACCAAAATGGCACAATCCAAGCTGCGCAATAAGTTGGTCGTCAACCCCAAGCTCCAAGGCACGCTCCTGCTGCGCGTGGTGATCTACTGGCTGGCGTGTATCGCCACCATGGAATTCTTTAGCCTCGCGTGGACGATCGCTACCGGGCCGGACGAACCGTCGTTTGCCGCTTACATTATGAATTACGACTGGCGCGCCGTCGGCGGGCGGCTCCTGTTGGCCACGCTGGTGCTCGTGCCAATTGTCTGGGACATGTTGTTCTTCAGCAGGCGATTCGTCGGACCCATCTTCCGGATCCGGGGCATCCTGCGCGGTGTGGCCCGTGGCAACAAAGTTGAGCCGGTGCAACTATACCCTGGAGAGTATTGGCACGGCCTGGTCGACGATTTGAACGCGGCCTTGCAACATCTCGACTCGCAAGGCGCCTCTGCCCAAATCGCGCCGGCCGCGCCCGACGAATCCGCACACGGATTCGTTCAAAGCGGCGCCGAAGCCTTCGACGGCCCAATCGATACGCTCTCAGTCGTTAGCTGACGGCCAACGCGCTGCCACCTTTTCAAGCGGAGGGCACGGGATTCGAACCCGCAACCCCTTTCGGGGCATCTGATTTCGAGTCAGACCGCTAGCCATTCGCTTACCCTCCGAGGAACACTTTATCCCAAGAGTCCCCCGCAGAAAAGGTCGGGTAAGTCAGGCCTTTGGTTCGTGCAAATCCGATTCGCTCATCCGCCATTCGTCCGGCACAAGCACAAACGGAAAAATGATTTCCACCGGTTCGCCCGACGGGGAGCGCAACGGAATCGATCCGTTCGCCACGCCATTTGCCAAATCCACCAGCCGCGCCAGCGAGAAACCAAAGTAAGTCGCTCGCTCTGGCGGAAGTTGCCCAGCGGTCAATTGAAACAATTCGGCCGCACGCCGAGCATGCGAAACAATGCCTTTCGGTCGCCCCTCGCGCGCCTTCACGCCCGCCGCGGCCAACTTGATCAGCCCCTTGATGAAATTGGCCGCGGTGCCGCGCCGCCCGCAAGCGTGCCAAACCGCTTCCCAAGTTTCATGCGCCTCCCAGTAGTAGCCATGATTGAACAGGTCCAGCCCGAATAAAAATGCGCGGCACGCGCGCCAATTCTTCGGATCCGGCGCAGGGCAGGGGGGCGGTTCCGCTCCAAAGCTGTGGCCCGCCGGATCGCGCGTGGGATGCGGGAATCGCCCGGTCACGTACGAGTACGCCGGAAACGGTTTATCTGGCACGAATCGTGCTGTCGCCGACACTTTGTTTTCTACACTTTGATTTTTCTTTGAAAGGAAACCACTCGCTTGCCCATGCGTATAATACATCAGGGAGGACCTCCGAATTGGAAGCGTGCAAGCGCGGTAGCGGAGAAAACCGCCACAGACGCCTGCATGACGCAAAAGCACCATCGGGTGCATCTCTGGTCTTCCAATTCGGAACATCCCGGCCTGCCGGTGACGCGGTTTGGGCGTCGCAGGCTACGTAGGAATGGTCCTCCCTCGTTTCAATTAAGTTTGCTTTGCCCGGCCAAGTGGCCGGGTTTTTTTGCGCCGGCGGCAGTGGCCTTGGCAAATGGCGACCGCAAAACGCTATAAACAGGCCATGGCCGACGGCACATCGCGAAATTCATTCTCGCCCGCACCAGGCGATGCGCTGGTCGTGATCGACGTCCAGCGCGATTTTCTCCCCGGCGGCGCGCTGGCCGTGCCTGGCGGCGACGAAGTGATTCCGCCTCTAAATCGCTACGTCGCCCTGTTCGAATCAAAACTTCTGCCCATCTTTGCCACCCGCGATTGGCATCCGGCGAATCACTGTTCGTTCGTTGAGCAAGGCGGGCCGTGGCCGGCGCACTGCGTGATGAATTCGGCCGGCGCTGAATTCTCGCCCGACCTGAAACTGCCGCCGCATGTGATTGTCATCTCCAAAGCCACGCAACCGGACTGCGAAGCATATTCCGATTTCGAAGGCGGTTTGGATGCGCAACTGAAAGAGCTGCACATCCGGCGACTGTTCGTCGGCGGCCTTGCCACCGAATACTGCGTGCTGGCAACCGTGAGCGACGCACTCGAGCGCGCGTATCGCGTGGTGTTATTGACCGACGCCATTCGACCGATCGATCAGCATTCCGACGACGGCCGTAACGCCGAACAGGAAATGATTCGCTTGGGCGCTGTGCCGGCGCACTTCGCGGAAACAACAATCATCCGCACCAGCACATGATGCCCGATATTTCCACCAGCGGACTGCTCACCGACCTGTACCAATTCACGATGGTCCAGGGCTACTTGGAGCACGATCTGCAGGGCAAGGCCACGTTTGAATTTTTCGTCCGCAATTTGCCGAAATCGCGCAATTTTCTAATCGCCGCCGGCCTGGAGCAGTTCTTGGAATTCGTCGGCGAGATAAAATTCTCGCAACCGGATCTCGAATGGCTGGCAAAGCGCGGTTTTGGCGCGAAGCTGTTGAACTTCCTTAGCAACTTCCGCTTCACTGGCGACGTGCATGCCATGCCGGAAGGAACCATTTTCTTCCCCGACGAACCCATCCTGCGTGTCACCGCGCCCTTGCCGCAAGCGCAACTGCTGGAAACTCGGGCGATAAATCTATTGCACTTTCAGAGCGTGATTGCTTCCAAGGCGGCGCGGATGGTGTTGGCCGCGCCGGGCAAGCAGCTCGTCGATTTCGGCCTGCGCCGGCGCATGGATCCGAGGCCGGATTATTGGCGGCCCGGGCCTGCTACGCCGTCGGATTTGCCGGCACTTCGACAGTATTGGCCGGCGAGCGCTTTGGCATTCCGATCTATGGCACCATGGCTCATTCGTTTGTCGAAGCTCACGATGATGAGCTAACTGCGTTCGAGCACTTCGCCACGGCCAATCCCAATGAGGCTGCCTTCATTCTCGACACGTATGACACGGAGGCCGCCGCGCGAAAATTGGCGGAATTGGCAAAGCGACTTTCGCCCCGTGGCATCAAGATCAAAGCCGTTCGCCTCGACAGCGGCGATTTGAGCGCGCATGCCCGGCGCGTGCGCACAATCCTCGACGAGTCCGGCCTGAACGACGTGCGCATCATCGCCAGCGGCGGCTTGGACGAATACCAACTTGCGGACCTGGTTCGCCAAGAAGCGCCGATCGACAGTTTCGGCGTCGGCACCCGGCTCGATGTCTCCTCCGACGCGCCCTATCTCGACTGCGCCTACAAGCTCGTCGAATACGCCGCCCAGCCGCGCCGCAAGCGCTCCGAAGGAAAGGCGATCTGGCCCGGCCGCAAGCAAGTCTATCGCCACTCAAGCGCCGACGGGAAATTCGATCACGACGTGATCGCGCTTGATAGCGAAGCCGGCCAGGGCGAGCCGCTGCTGACGCAGGTAGTCCGTGGCGGCCGACCTCTTGGTCCTTTGCCCACGCTCGAGCAAATTCGCAGCCGTGTCGCGGCCCAAATCGAAAAACTGCCGGCGCCATGGAAGTCGCTGGAGGCGTCCCCGGAATTTCGGGTTGAAATTTCGCCGTCGATCCGTAATTTGGCAGATCGGATAGACAAGGGTCGTTAACGGATTCAAACGATGCAACTGGCCGCCGCCGCACGCCTGGCAAGAGATCTGATGCACAAACATGGGCTGTTGCCCAAGTGGCAATTCTCCTTCGACCGCGCCGTGGTGCGCTTCGGCTGCTGCAATTGGCGCGAACGCAAGATCACGCTTTCGGCGAAACTCGTCGAAATGAACGAACAGGCAGCGGTGCGCGACACGATATTGCACGAAATCGCTCACGCATTAACCTCGCCTCGGGCCGGTCACGGGCCGAAGTGGCAGCGAATCGCCCAATCGATCGGCGCCAACGGTCTGCGGTGCTATGGCGACGAGGTCGTGATGCCGCCGCACAAATATGTCGGCACTTGTCCCACCTGCCGGCGAATCATTCGTCGCAATCGGCGAGCGCGTGTGTCCTGCGCGCACTGCGACCGAGCCTTCAATCCCAAACACCTGTTCCGCTGGTCAAAGCACAGCGGCGCACGCCGTAGACTAGTCGAAACAACCCGGGCTTCGCCGACTCGCCTTAAGGGCCGCTGGGGTTCACCGCCGGCAAAGGTTCCGCCGATTCAGTCGCTCCTGGCCGCAGATTTAACGGCGTAAACGGCGGCAGTTTAGCGCCGCTGTCGCCGGCGGACGAAGGCGGCGCCAAGGCGGGCTCGCCGGCGGGTTTCGGCACAGCGACTTCCTCCGCCGCGGAATTGGCGGCGCTGGCCGTCAACTCCGACGTCGTCGCTGCGGCACAGCAGGGATCAAACTTTTGCCACCCGCCGCCCAGCGCTCGATAAACGGCGATCAAGCTGGTCGCGATTTTGCCGCGCGCCTGAGCCAGGCTGTCTTGCTGCGTCACCAAAAGCGATTCGGTATTGTACACCCGGTTGAAATCGGTAATGCCTACTTGGAATTGCTCGTTCACCAGTTCCACGGCGCGCACCGTTTCCGCCACGCCTTGATCCAAGCTCAGCGCCTGTTGTTGCGATTGTAGGAAACTGACCAAGCCGTCTTCCACGTCGCGCCCTGCGTTCAGCACCTTTTGTTGGTACTGGTACACCGCTTGCTGATATTGCGCATCTTGCGACCGAACATTGTTGATCAACCGCCCATAGTTCAGAACGTTCCATTGCAAATTCGGAATGACAAACCCCACTGCGCTTTTTGAGGCGAATAGATCGCTGAAATCGTTCGCGGCGTAACCGAGAAAGCCGTTGATGCTGAATCGCGGGTACAAATCCGACTCGGCGACGCCGATTCGCGCACATTGAACGGCCACCTCGCGCTCAGCGCGGCGAATGTCGGGACGCCGCCGCAACAGGTCGGCCGGAATTCCCACCGCGGCTTCCGGCGGCGCCCTTGGAATCGGCGCCGGCTGTAGTTGGCCCGCCAAATCCAGCGGCGCCAGACCCAGCAATGCGCACAACTGATCGCTCGCCTGGCGGGCGCCGATCACCAGCGGCGGAATCGTCGATTCCGTTTGACGCAAGTTTGATCGCGCCTGCCGCACGTCGAGCTCCGTCGCAGTGCCCGCATTGAAGCGGTCCACTGCCAGTTGGGTCGATTTCTTTTGAATCTCCACGTTCTGCTGCGCGAATTCCAATCGCTCTTGATACGTGCGCAGTTGCACGTAGCTTGTGGCCACTTCTGAAAGCAACATCACCAGTGCGTCGTGATAGTCTTCAACCGCCACACCCACTTGCGCATCCGCCGATTCGACCGTGCGGCGGTAGCGGCCCCAGAAATCCAGCTCCCAGGAGCCATTCAAGCCGGTGGCCCAAATATCCAACGAACCTGGCAGCGGCAGCAGAATATCGCCGGGCACTTGTGCATGAGCGTACGCAGCCATGGCGTCCTGACTTTGTGGAAATAAATTTCCAGCGGCAATGGCGCGTTGCGCGCGGGCTTGCAAGATGCGCGTGCCGGCAGTCTTTAGATCGAGATTTTGCTGGTGTGCTGTTTCGATCAAATCGTTCAGCGTCGGATCGTTGAAGACCGACCACCAATCGCAGTCGGTGGCAGGCACGCATTTTACGCGGCTGTCGGCCGCGTCGATCCACTGCGCGGCCGTGGCCGCCGGCGGCGGCGCATAGTTCGGCCCGAGTTTGAACCCGTTATGAGCCCAATCGCGCAGACTTGTTGTGCAGCCAGCCGCCGCGAGCAAAACCACCAAAAGCGCGTAGCGCAAAATGCCTCGGCAGCGCGATGCATGGGCGCCGATTTTTCGGCGTTCGGTCGCGAAAATATTTGTCGGATCGTGCATTGGCGCTCGACTGGGAGGAAACGCGCACAACTCCATGAACGGCACAATGGTCGGACGGCCTTCGGCAAAGTCTGCCCAAACGGAAAATCCGCTGTAATCGGCAGACTCGCGCCCTTATTTCCATCGAGCAAAACCAGCTTGGACTTGAGTAAGACCCAATCGGATAAGGAGTTAGGCAAAGTGCACGTGCTGCGGACCTCGCAATTTGCATGCTGCAATTGCTATCGCAGTACGGCGACGGAACTCCACCCAGGCCCCCCGAGCTGACAACGCCAAGACGCTTGATTTCGGGGGCAATTGATTTGGTGTCAGGAAATTCCTGAAAACTTGCGATGGCTCAGGCGCCTGAACCTAAAGCGTGACAGCAAAGGAGGTTTCGTATATGCTGGTTGGGTCGGATTGGCGGCTTGGAATGGGATAAACAGAGACAAGGCTACCGCGGATGAAGTACATCAAGACCCACGGCATTCTCGCTTGGATCGCCTTCTTGGCGGCCAGCATCGTCGCGGCAAGTGCTATCGCGCGCGACAATACGGTGCGCATTGTCACATACAACATTGAAGCTGACACTCCCGGGATCGAAACACCCGGCTGGACGACGCCGCGTCCCGGCCTGATTCAACCTGCAGATACGAGCGGCAATGCCACAGGAACCACGTCCGACGGCGGCGTGCTGGCAGGCATTGGCGAACTGCCCGTGGGCTTGAGCAACAACTTCCAGGCCCTGGATATTGTGGTGCTGCAAGAAACCACCAGCAACACAATTACGGTCGATCCCATTGTCAGCGCAATGAACACATACTATGGCACTCCCGGCATGTATGCACGCAGCTCTGTTCAAGCCGGTCAAAACGGCGGCAATACTTTCGGCAACGGCCCGAGTGCGGTGGTGTACAACACGCAGAAGCTGACGCTCGTGGCTTCGGTGAAAGCAGTCGATGCGACTGGTGCCTCAAACGGCACGTACCGCGATGTGGAGCGCTATCAATTCCGGCCTGTCGGCGGCACCGCGGCCGACGATTTCTACGTCTACGTCAGCCATTATAAGGCGGGCTCCAGTGCGTCTGACCTGACGGCACGCCTCGGTGAAGCAACCCTCATCCGCAACAACGCAGCCACGTTGCCCGCTAATTCTCGAATTATTTACGCCGGCGATTACAACATAAAAACCAGCAGCGAAGGCTCCTATCAAGAGATTCTCGATTCGGGCCAGATCAATGCTGGCTTTGATCCATTTAACTTGACAGGCTCAACCACAGTCGATTGGACCACGAACTCCAACAACAATCAGAAGACTTCGAACCCCAATTCATTGGGGAATCGCTACGACTTAATGCTCATGTCGAGCGCCTTGAATCCCTCGGATGCTTTTACAAACTCAAGTTTCAATGCTACTTCAACCGGCCTGCAGTTGATCCCCAATACGTATCAAACCTTCGGCAACAACGGCACGACAGCGTACCATGGCGCCACGGATTCCGCGGGAAATCACGCGCTCGATGGCGTGGTGCAAAACGGCGGCACATTTATCACGGCGTCGGCGCTGAAAAACGATCTTCAATGGGCCAGCGATCATTTGCCCGTGATGGCTGATTTTTCGCTGGGGCCTGGAATTTCCATTTGGAACGGCAGCGGCAGCACTTCCGATTGGAACACAAGCCAGGACTGGACCAGTGCTCCCATCGACGGCGACAGCTTGCAATTTGCCGGATCAACCAGGCTCTCCAATTCGAACAATTTTTTGAGCATCGTGGGAGCCATTGCCTTTAATAGCGGCGCCGGGTCATTTACCCTCTCAGGCAACGCGGTGACCAATTTGGGTGGAATTACGAACAATTCCACGAACTTGCAAACCGTCAACATCAACCAGACGCTCGGCGCGGCCCAGACGTACAATGCCGCCAGCGGCAACCTCACCGTCGGCGGTACGATTGCCAATGGTGGGAATTTGCTGACCATTGCCGGTTCGTCTACGACGACTTTGGGCACCACCGTGTCGGGCTCAGGCGGACTGGCCAAAACCGGCGCCGGAACGCTCATTCTCAACGGGAGCAACAGTTACACTGGCGGCAGTACGATCAGCGGTGGCACGGTGCAACTGGGCAATGCCAAGGGCTTGGGAACGCCTAGCGCGTCGGCGACGGTGAACACGGGTGGGACGCTCGACCTCCACGGATTTAGCCCGTCGCTGGGAGGGTTGAGCGGCACAGGCGGCGTCGTCCAGACCAATGTGGCCGGGATCGCAACTTTGACCCTTGGCAGCGTCTTCGGCAGTGGTTCTTATGCCGGGCAGATTCAGGACGGAGCTGGAACAGTCGCTCTGGTAAAAACGGGAATTGGCACGCAGACACTTTCCGGAAACAACAGCTATAGCGGCGGAACGACGATCAGCGGCGGAACGCTGCAGTTGGGCCACGCCAACGCCTTGGGTTCCACAAGCGGCAGAGTCACGGTCAATTCCGGAACGATTGATCTTCGCGGATTCAGCCCCACCGTGGGCGCGCTGGACGGTTCCGGCGGCGCCGTCCAAAGCAATATCGGCGGCGCTGTCACATTTACCATTGGAAGCGGCGGCGCAGGCGGTTCGTTTTCCGGTTCGGTGGCGAATGGTTCCGGGATTCTTTCTTTGGTTAAGACCGGAGCGGGCACGCAAATCCTCTCGGGCAACAATAGCTACAGCGGCGGAACGACAATCGGCGGCGGAACGCTGCAATTAGGTCATACCAACGCTTTGGGTTCGACCAGCGGCCGCCTGACGATTGATTCGGGAACGGTCGATCTCCACGGATTCAGCCCAACCGTCGGAGGGCTCGATGGTTCGAGCGGCGCAATCCAAAGTAATGTAGCAGGCGCTGCCGCGTTGACTTTTGGAAACGGCGGCGCCAACGGTTCCTATGCCGGTACGGTTGCAGACGGTTCCGGTACCGTCTCTTTGATCAAAACCGGTGCTGGCGCACAAACAATATCAGGTAACAACACCTACACCGGCGGCACCACCGTGAACGCCGGTACGCTCGTCGTCGGACATTACCATGGCTTGGGCAACAGCAACCTGACGATCAATGGCACCGCCACGACTCAGTTGGCAGCCGGCATCACCAGCACCAATGCTGCTGGATCCGGTGCTGTACAGTTGGACTTGCTGTCGATCGCCGGCGGCGCAACTCCCACCGCCTTTTTTGACATCACCGATAACAACCTGATCGTGCACAACGGCGACTACAACACGTTGAACGCTCAGGTCACAAATTCGTTGTACTCCGGTTTTTGGGCGGGTGAGGGCATCGGCAGTAGCACCGCGAACACCGACGGAAACGGAGACAAGGCCATCGGGATCGTCAACAACGACGATGGCGGCGGCGGTGCGTTTTTCAGCTCTTGGCCGAGTGGTGCCGACTCCGGCGGCGCCGTATCGACCACCAATACTGACGTCCTGATTCGGTACACCTACTTCGGGGATGCCAACCTCGACGGCATAACGGACGCTGACGAAGACTTCTCGCTGTGGCTCACCGGTTCTACCAGTGAAGGTGCGTTAGGCGGCTGGCTGTTTGGCGACTTCAATTATGACGGCCAGGTGGACAACTCCGACGACTACGCGTTGTGGCTCACCGGCGCCACCTCCGGCGGCAGTCCGTTGGGTGGCGGCGTCCAGCCGGTGCCCGAGCCCAGCACCTTGCTGCTGGCCGCACTGGGTCTGGCCGGAGTGGCAGCGGTCCGACTTCGCCGACGGCGGCGCTAGGCCCAGCGAAGTCAGAACGCTTCGGAAAATCAACCGCAGTTGCATTTTGGCAACCATCGGTTGCTACCAGTTGCATCTTGCAGCGGCTCGCCGACTTGCTGCGTTTGGCGGCCGCAGGAATCATTTTTTCCGCAGAGCGACGTTATCTCCATCGCGCCCTACATTTAGTGAGAACCTTGCGTTGCGTTTGCACGCGATGTTCGAGAGGCCGGACCTCGTTAACCGGCCGCTATGGTTGAACTTTCGTTTGCGCATCGGAGGAACATCATGTCTCGAAGTGGTCTGCTACAAAATCGCACTCAATCGAAGCGGAATAAGGCATCGTGGAATGGTTCGCGCAATGGAAAGCCCACGAGCAAAGATCTCGAGGGCAATTTGCTAAATACCGTCCGTCATTTTGGTTCTGAGGTCAGCCGATCGGTGAAGCAGCGCACAGCGGGATTGCGAGAGCGCCTCGCAATGTCTGAAGCGAGGCCGGAAGAAAGCGCGCTCGCTGGAACAATCCGTTGAGCGCCGAATCGAACGGCGCCCCATGTCGACGTTGTTGGCCGCGGCTGGAGTAGGCGTTTTGATCGGCGTACTCGCCGCACGACGCCGGTAGAACTTCGGCGACGGACGAATTCGCTCTACATAAGGCCGTCGGGCTGCGACGCGGCCGGTTGACGCAAAATGCGCGCGTTTGTACTGTTGAATTGATCAGTAGGCGCGCGCTTTTCGTCACGTTTCACCGGTCTCGGTAGACTATCGGTCATGGCAAGTTCAGCATCGCCCGACATCAGAACACCGTTGAAGCGGCCTAATCTTTTTGTCGGCATCGCAGTCCTCGCCATTGCCGCCTTTGCGGCGTACTATCCGGCGTTGCGCGGCGAATTCATTATCGACGACGACAGCTTGTTGACCGACAACGCTTTGGTCAAGTCTCCCGACGGGCTGTATCGAATCTGGTGCACTACGGAACCGGTCGACTATTGGCCGCTGGCGAACACCACGCTTTGGATCGAATGGCGGCTTTGGGGATTGAATCCGACTGGGTATCACGTTACGAATTTGGCGCTGCACGTCGCCGCCACGCTTTTGATTTGGGCAGTGCTGCGGACGCTCGCGATTCCCGGCGGGTTTCTGGCGGCTTTGCTATTTGCCGTGCATCCGGTGAACGTCGAGTCGGTGGCTTGGATCTCTCAGCGAAAAGGCGCGCTGGCGATCGTTTTCTTTCTGCTGTCAATTTTGTGGTTCCTGCGAGAAGAAGATGCGCGTGCCGGCAGCGAAAAGCAAACCCACGGGGAAGGGAATCAGGCAGACCGCGGTCTCAATGACGTGCATGGTTGGTATTGGCTAAGTCTGTTGGCCTTCCTGCTGGCCATGCTCAGCAAAGGATCAGTCGCCACGCTGCCGATTTTGCTGTTGTTGATCGTGTGGTGGCGGCGACGGCGGGTTGGCGCTGGCGACGTCGCGCGTGCCGCGCCTTTCTTTCTCGTGGCTATCGTTCTCACCGCGGTTAATCTGTGGTTCCAAACACACGGCATGGACATTGTTGTCCGAGATGTCACTTTCAGCCAACGAATAGTTGGCGCCGGCGCCGTGGTGTGGTTCTATCTTTCCAAGGCGCTGGCCCCGATCGAATTGATTTTTTCTTATTCGCAGTGGCAGATCGATTCGCACGCGCTGCTTTGGTGGCTGCCGCTAGCGGCAGCACTTACCGTGACACTGTTCTTATGCTGGAGGAGCATTTCGTCGCGGACCAATTGGGGCCGGGCGATCCTCTTTGCTTGGCTGTTCTTCTGCGTGGCCTTGTTGCCGGTATTGGGCTTTGCCGACGTGGGCTTCATGCAGTACACGTTGGTAGCGGATCATTATCAGCACGTCGGCATCATTGCCGTGACGGCGCTGGCCGCTGCCGCTTGGAGCACTTGGCGCACACGCAGCCAAGGAGCGAGCCGCTGGCTCGCGACCGTCAGCGCAATAGCCGCGGTCGGTATCCTGACCTTTCTGTGCTGGCGACAAAGCAGCCTGTATCGCGGGCCCATCACACTCTACGAAGCCACTATCCAGGAGAATCCGAGTAGTTGGTATGTACGCAATAATTTGGGAATCATTCTCAGAAAGCAGGGTCGCACTGAGGACGCCAAGAGGCAATTTGATGAAGCGCTGCGCCTGAAGCCTGACTCGCCGCTGACTCACTACAACCTGGGTAATCTCTTTAAGGATGAAAACAGCCAGAGCGCAATCGAAGAATATCAACGAGCGCTGCAATTGCAGCCAGTTTTCTACGACGCCCATAACAATTTGGGCATCGCCCTGTTGAACAGCGGACGACCGAAGGAGGCGGCGCTTCAATTTTCCGAAGCCGTTAAGGACAGGCCCTATGCAGCGATCGCCCGAAGTAACTTGGGGTTTGCCTTAGCTTTAACCGGTCAGTTGCCGGAAGCCATCGAGCAACTGGAAGAAGTCCTTCGCCTGAAACCCGACTTGGCTCCGGCGCATCGCAACCTGGGTTTTGCGTTGGCGAAGGCCGGCCGGCCGGAAGAGGCGATTGCGCAGTACCGTCAAGCCATCGAGCTGGATCCAAACCAGTGCGACGACCATTATAAGTTGGGCAATCTTCTGTTGGGCGCCGGCAAGTTCTCCGAAGCCATCGAACAACTCCACCGCGCCTTGGAGCTCAATCCCGACTACGCGGAGGCCGAGAGCAAGCTGGCCGTGGCCCTGCTGAACACCGAACATCCCCAGGAGGCGCTGGAACATTGCAAAAAGGCGCTGCAACTGCGGCCCAACGATACGGAAGCCTGCGCCAACATGGCGCTGGCCTACGATCAAATGCACCAGCCCTCGCAAGCCATTGCCACGGGCGAAAAGGCCCTGGACATGGCCCGCTCCCAGGGACAAACCGAAGAAGCCAAACAGATCGAAGCGTGGTTGAAGTCCTACCGTGCCCAGATGGCGAAGCCACCAAACGCTACGCCGCGCACTTCTCGAGGTGCATCCTGACCGATCTCCAATCAGCACCGCCGACGGCCCAACACAAAATATTGCGACTGGTGGCGCTGGCGCTGCTGGCCGTCGCAGCAACGGCAGTGTATCGCCGAGCGCTCGATTCGCCGTTTGTTTTTGACGATTTGGTCAGCGTCGTCGACAACGGATCGATTACCCGGCTGTGGCCGCCGATCGGCAATTCGGAACTTCCCGGCCCCTTAAACCCGCAAAACGACATTACCACCTCCGGCCGGCCGTTGGTGAACCTGTCGCTGGCCTTGAATTATCATTTCGGCCAACTCAACCCTGCCGGTTACCATGTATTCAATCTCATCGTGCACGTGCTGTCAGCCTGGCTATTGATGGCGATCGTCCAGCGCACACTGTGCCTGGACTATTTCTCCGGACGATTCCAGCGCCAGCGGACCGCTGGCCTTTATCGTGGCGCTGTTGTGGGCGTTGCATCCGCTGCAGACCGAAACGGTCGTCTATGTCACGCAGCGCACGGAGCTAATGGTTGGTTTCTTCTACCTGGCGACGCTGTACTCCAGCCTGCTGTACTGGAATGCGACCGCGTCGGCCGGTCGGAAGACTTGGCTCGCGCTGGCCATTCTCTCGTCTCTGGCTGGCATGGCTTGTAAGGAGGTAATGGTTACAGCCCCGGTCGTTGTGTTGTTGTTCGAACGAACGTTTATCAGCGGATCATTCCGCCGGGCACTCAAGCAGTCTTGGCCGCTTTATGCCGGGCTGTTTTTGAGTTGGGGACTGTTGGCTTATCTCAATTACGACGCGCCTCGTTCGGATACGGCGGGATTTCATTTGGGAGTGCCCGCCTATTCCTGGTGGCTCACCCAGACGAAGGTACTGCTGATGTATTTGAAATTGGTCGTCTGGCCCTGGCCGCTGTCGAGCCATCACCAGATGCCGTACTTGACCACGCTGGTCGTAGCCTGGCCATGGCTGGTAACCGTTGCACTTTTGAGCATCGTTACGCTGCTGTTGCTCTGGCGGCATGATGCGATCGGATTTGTGGGCGCTTCGGTGTTTCTGATTCTGTCGCCGACGTTCCTGGTGCCCATTATCACCGAAGTGGCCGCGGAACGCCGGATGTATCTGCCCCTGGCGGCGCTGATCGCCCTGCTGGTTGTGGGAGGGTACTGGCTCGTGCAACAAACCGCGAAGCGGCTGGCGCCAGCCGTCTCAGGCCGCGAACATTCGCCCGCCCGGTGGCCCACCGTGTTGACTGCGGCCATCGCCGTTGCTCTGGCCGCGGCTTTGAGCGTGGTCAGTTTTCAGCGTTTGGCTGCCTATCAAGACGAAGTGACTTTCTGGCAAGACGTGTTGGCCTTGCAGCCCGATGATTCCTTTGCGCACAACAACCTGGGAATGGTTTTCGGTCAGCGAGGCCGCGTTGAGGATGCGAAGAGGGAATTTGATGAAGCGCTGCGACTAAATCCCGATAGCGCCATGGCCCACTACAACCTCGGTTGTATCTTTCGGTTGAATGACAAAATTCCGGAAGCAATCGCACAGTATGAACTGGCGCTGCGGATGCAGCCTAAACTTTTTGAAGCCCATCATAGTTTAGGCGAGGCATTGCTTCACATCGAACGCCCTCGGGAGGCAGCCGATCAGTTGCGCGAGGCCTTACAGCGCAGGCCGGATTCGGTGCTTGATCGATACGAATTGGGGCTCGCACTCTTTGCGTTAGATCGAACGTCGGAAGCAATTTCCGAATTCGACAAGGCAGTGCGGCTCAAGCCCGATTTCGCCGAAGCGCGAAGTAACTTGGGGTTTGCCTTAGCTTTAACCGGTCAGTTGCCGGAAGCCATCGAGCAACTGGAAGAAGTCCTTCGCCTGAAACCCGACTTGGCTCCGGCGCATCGCAACCTGGGTTTTGCGTTGGCGAAGGCCGGCCGGCCGGAAGAGGCGATTGCGCAGTACCGTCAAGCCATCGAGCTGGATCCAAACCAGTGCGACGACCATTATAAGTTGGGCAATCTTCTGTTGGGCGCCGGCAAGTTCTCCGAAGCCATCGAACAACTCCACCGCGCCTTGGAGCTCAATCCCGACTACGCGGAGGCCGAGAGCAAGCTGGCCGTGGCCCTGCTGAACACCGAACATCCCCAGGAGGCGCTGGAACATTGCAAAAAGGCGCTGCAACTGCGGCCCAACGATACGGAAGCCTGCGCCAACATGGCGCTGGCCTACGATCAAATGCACCAGCCCTCGCAAGCCATTGCCACGGGCGAAAAGGCCCTGGACATGGCCCGCTCCCAGGGACAAACCGAAGAAGCTAAACAGATCGAAGCGTGGTTGAAGTCCTACCGTGCCCAGCAGTCAGAAACTGCTTCCCCGTAAGTCGCGCCCCGGCTAACATACGCTTTGCCAACTCGCCCAGTCGTCCCGAATGACGGAAGGTCCGCCGCATGAGGAAATCACAAAGTGCGTTAAGTGCAATCTCGATTGTCTGCGTCACAGCTGTGGCGCTGTCCATCACCGCTTGGGCCCAGCCGCCTCAGCGAAATTCCGGCGGCCCAGCGCAACGCGGCATGGGCCCGCGCAACATGGGCGCCCGACCAAATGACGGCCCGTCGGGCGGCGGAGAGGGCGCTCGTCCGGAGCCGGGAACGGTCATTCCTCCATTTGTGCGCGATCAACTTCAGCTCACCGACGACCAGAAAAAGAAAATCGCCGACTTGGAAAGCGACGTCAAAGGAAAGCTCAAGAAGATTCTGTCTGACGATCAGATGAAGTCGTTCGAGGAAGCCATGCACCGCGGTCCTCCGGGAATGGACGGCAATCGCAATGGCCCGCCGGAGGGAAAGGGGCCGCCAAACGGACAAAACCGCAGCGGACGCTCAAAATCCTCAACCGACTTGCAAATTTTGCCGCCGGGCGAACTCACGAGCGACATGCAACAACGCGCCAAGCAATTTCACAAAAACGTCAAAGTCTCATTCACCAGCTCCGACATGGTCGTCGAAAGCAACGGAATCCCCGATCATGAAACGGGCAAGTTCCCCAACGAGCACAACCCGAACACGATCAAGCCGCAAGACTATCGGTTTCTAATTCCGCTTCACCCGCAGCGCGCCGAAACCACCACGCCCACGCCGATGGGCCCGATCGGCGTGGCGATCAATGGCGTGCCGTTTTACAACCAGTACAACGCCCAGATGCAAAATGCCGTCGAAGGTCCCACGGCCGAAGTGTTCGATTCCTGCTGCGGACATCCCGATCCGATGGGCCGCTATCACTATCACAAGTATCCAGTCTGCGTGCACAACCCCTTCAAAGACCAAGAGAAGGCCGGCCAGCATTCGCCGCTGATCGGCTACGCTTTTGATGGATATGCAATATTCGGCCCCAATGGCGAGGATGGCAAGCCGCCGCAGGATTTGGACGAGTGCAACGGCCACAGCGACAGCCAGCGCGGCTATCACTATCACGTAACTGCGAAGTACCCATACATCTTGGGCGCGTACCGGGGCGTGGTGGAGCAAGCGAACATCGAACGTACGCCGCCACGATAGTGGATTCTCTTTGCGCACCCCGCCGCATGCGTCGGTGGTTTGCCGCGCTGCGACCATTTTTGATTGCGGTGCGCGCGCCGCGAGCTTAGCAAGAAAATTTCATCGATTCCGGCGCGGGGGGGGTTTACAACCCGGCCATTGTGTGCGAAAAAGGCCTTTGTGTCGGGCCAAACACTCTATTGTTTGCAGTTGCACGCCGGCTCCGGAACCCGTCGTGACAATGTCCGTGGGGCAAACCGGAACAGAATCCTAAGCCCGCCCACTGCCCAATCCTTGATGCATCTTCGTGAGCATTAACCCGCGCTCATCGCGCTCTCACGCAGACTGAATCTCGACCGATCGCCGTGCGCGCAGGCTCCGTCCCAATCACCCTTCGCACGGGAGCGCCGCCATGAGAAAGCCCGCCAACCAACCCCGAACGATATCCTTTGAGCCGCTCGAACCACGAGTGGTGATGTCCGCCAGCACTTCCACCGCGACATCCGCCTTGCTGAATTTGCTCTATTCGATCGACGGATCGGGGAACAATTTGGCCAATCCCACCTGGGGCGCCGCCAACCAGCCGCTGTATCGCGAAATCGTGGCGGCCAACTACGCCGACGGCATTTCGTCGCTCAACGATAAAGCCGCCACCGACCCCACGGTAACGCTCCCCAGCGCCCGCGATATCAGCAATCTGCTGGGCACGCAAACCGATAGCATTCAAGATGACCGTGATCTGTCGGCGTTCATCTATGCCTGGGGACAGTTCATCGATCACGACCTGGATCTGACGCCCGACGGCGGCACGTCCGTGCCCATCGCGACGTCCACGAGCGATCCACAGTTCGCCGGATCGAATTTGCCGTTTACTCGCTCGCTGACCGCTGCCGGAACTGGCACCGGCGCCGACAATCCGCTGAATCAGCTTACCGTCATCACTTCGTTCCTGGATGGCTCGCAAGTTTATGGTTCCGACGCCGTTCGGGCTGCTGCCTTGCGCACCGGCGTAGGCGGCCTGCTGAAAACCAGCCCCGGCAACCTGCTGCCCTTGAATTCCGATGGCACGCTGGCCATGGCCAACAACAGCCCCTTCCCCAGCACCGACATGTTCATGACCGGCGATATTCGCGGCAACGAGAATATCGAGCTTACGGCCATTCAAACCCTGTTCATGCGGGAGCACAATCGCCAGGCCGGCATCCTGGCCCGACTGCATCCCGATTGGACCGACGAGCAGCTTTACCAAGGCGCACGCCAAATTGTGATCGCGGAAATTCAGTCGATCACGTTCAACCAGTATTTGCCCGCCTTGCTCGGACGCGGCGCGATTACGCCGTACGCGGGCTATGATCCGACCGTGAATCCCGGCATCGCTCCCGAATTCTCGGAGGCGGCGTTCCGAGTTGGCCACACGCAGCTGGACAACGACGTTGAATTCTTCAAGAACAACGGCAGCGCACTTGCCTTCTCCATCAATCTGCCAGGCTTTGGGACCGTGGACATTGACGGCGAAGTCGAGCTGGCCGAAGCATTTTTCAACCCGTACATCTTGAGCACCGGGCCTTCGGATGTCGAAGGCGCGCTCCTCAAGTATCTGTCCTCCACAGTCGCCCAGGCCGTCGATGGCCCAATGGTCGATTCGGTCCGCAACATTCTGTTCGGCGCGCCGGGCACCGGCGCCGGCGGCATGGACTTGTTCGCGCTGGATGTGCAGCGCGGCCGCGATGTCGGTCTGCCCACCTTCAACGAGGCGCGCGTGGCCTACGGCTTGCCGGCCGTGACCAAATTCAGCCAGATCTCCAGCGATCCCGCCGTCCAAGCCCAACTACAGCAGTTGTACGGCAACGTCGACAACGTGGAGCTGTTCGTCGGCGGAATCGTCGAAGATCACGTGAGGGGAAGCAGCCTGGGCGCCACCTTCCAGGCCATCATCGCCAATCAGTTCGAACGCATTCGCGATGGAGATCGGCTGTGGTACCAGAATATTTTCAGCGGCGCACAACTGCGAGCCATTCAGAACACCACGCTGGCGGACATCATTCGCGCCAACACCAACACGTTCAACGTGCAGGACAATGTGTTCCAATTCAGGGCGAGCATTTCCGGAACGATTTCGACCCTCGTCTCCACTTTGTCGAGGTTCGGCGTCATTAACCAACTGAAAGGACTCGCCGGCATTGCCGTGAATTTGGTCAACGTGGCCGATAACGAAGTTGTGGCCAGCGCCACTACCGACGGCCGTGGGAATTACAGTTTTGACATCAACGAAACTGCCCAGTACCAGGTGCAACTGGTGCTGTCGGGCGGGAACACCTCGCTGAATGTCCCGCTCACGAAGACCATCAACGTGACGCGCGGCGATCAGTTCTTCGACGGCATCGATTTCATCCTGCCCTCGGGAATCACGCCGACTCCCAATCCCAGGCCGCCGGTCGGCCATCATCCGACCCATCACACGTCGGATTGGTGGTGGTGGTCTCACCGGTAGAGAACGTTCACTTTTGCTTCCTCGCCACGGGCGCCTATACTGGCACTGAAATCCAGTGCCCGCACCGGCGCCAGTGGTAGAGGACAAAAGTGGCCGCCCAGCTTCAAAACAACATCATCTGCCTGGCCGTCGATCGGCTGCATGCCGGTTATTTGGGGGCGTACGGCAACACGTGGATCAACACACCGGCGCTCGATCGGCTGGCGGCCGGGTCGTTCGTCTTCGATCGCGCCATCATCGACTCGCCGCGTCTGGAGCTGCTCTATCGATCGCTGTGGCAGGGCGTGCATGCCCTGGTTCCGACAGGAGCCCAACGGCGGAAATCGTTGCCGGAGCAATTCGCGCAGGCCGGTTGGCAAACAGTTCTGTTGGCCGACGACGCCGCAGTCGCCGAGCATCCGCTGGCAACGCCGTTTTCCGAGCGCGTGCTTCTGAAACCGGCCGCGCACCATCGCTCCGTCGCGCATGCCGTCGAACCGACTCAAACTGCTGAATTCATTGCCGCGGCAGTCGGACAGCTTCAGCAACTCAATCCGCCTTTCTTCTGGTGGCTGCATACTGCGGCGCTGGGCAGCGTCTGGGATGCGCCCGTGGAATTTCGAGAACAATACCGCGACGAAGACGATCCCCCGGCCGAAAGCTGGTGCGAGGTTCCAAACAAGGTCTTGCCGGAGAAATTCGATCCCGACCAGTTGCTTGCCGTTTCGCACGCCTACGCCGGCCAAGTGACGCTGTTGGACCAACTGCTCGCCTCGCTGCTGGCCTCGATCGACGACGCCGAAATCGCGCGCAACACGCTTTTAGTCCTCCTTTCGCCGCGCGGTTTTCCGCTGGGCGAGCATCGCCGCGTCGGACCTTGCGACGACGCCCTGTACGCCGAACTGGTTCACGTGCCGGCCATGCTGCGTTACCCCGACGGACTCGGCGCGGCCGATCGTTCCGCGGCGCTCGTGCAACCCGCCGATTTCTCGGCGACGATTCTCGAATGGGCCGGACTAAGTGCCTCAGAAGACGCACCCACGATTGCCGGCCGCGGCCGATCGCTGCTGCCGCTTATCGCCGGCCGCGCATCGGCGGTTTTTGATCGCGCTTGCGTCACAGCGCCGGACCAAAAGGCGATCGTTACGCCCGCCTGGTCGCTTCGCATCTCGAAGGACACCGCGGCAAGCTCCGCCGCGGGCGAATCGGCATCGCGCACCGAGCTGTTCGCCAAGCCAGACGATTGGTTTGAAGTGAACGAAGTTTCCAATCGCGCTCCGGAAGTCGTGGAACAGCTACGGCGTGCGCTCGCGGAATTCGAATCCGCCTGCCAAACCGGCGCACCGGCTACGCTATCAAAGCTGCCGGGAGAATTAATCCACGGCATGGAATAGCAAGGTCGGCAATATTTCACGCCAAGGCGCAAAGGCGCCAAGGAACAAAATGTGAAATCAAGCAATCTGGGGAAAAGCTAGCGCGATCGCCTAGTTCGCCGATCTCTTCCTGTCGTCAGCCGTTTGCTCTTTGCGTCTTTGCGTCTTTGCGTGAGGACCTTTTTATCATCCAGCTGCGCCGGTCCGGCAAACCGTAAATTCCACTGCCCCTTGAGCTTCGGAATCCAAACCGGCCTGGGTCGCCAGCGCGCTGGCACCTATAATCCGCCTCCTTTTTCTCCGGGATTTCCCCGGCAAGATTTCAAGGACGAAAACCATCGCTGGAAGCATCATGGTCGGACAAGGAAGTCCGGGCATTCGCTTTGCGCTGCGCCGCGCTAAACCACCGAGCTGTGAATTGTCGCAGCCGGCTGTGCCGCTGCGCCCGTGGTGGATTCTCGTCCTGGCCGCCGCAATTTTGTGGCCATCGATCGTCGCCGCCGCCGAGCCAACGATTCAATTGCGCGTCGTCTGGGGCGGCGGGTCCGAGCCAAACAGCGAACGCCAGTGGCATGGCGCCATCTCGCTCGATCGCGGCACGCTCGGACTGGTGCGCCCGTTGGGAACCGAGGCGGACGAGCCCGGCTCGATGTGGCTCGACGGCAATCGCATTGAAATTCGGCCCCAAAGCCCGCGATCGACCGATGGCGTCGACATTCTGACAACTGCCCCGTTGGATGCCACGCTGACGGTGGAGTTGAGCGAGGCTCAGAAGCGCGACACAACCACCAGCAGCAAATTCATACTCAGCGAATTGCTCGATAAGCCATCGACCAAGGTCCTCGACAAGCAAGGCAACCGCCTGACGGTGCGTCGCGCCCCCGGCGATTTGCTGCGCGTGATTCCCCACCGAGAGCAGCTTGTATTCTTGCCCGGCGAAACATTCGAATTCGATCTCGAGCCGCGGCTGTTGCCCGTCGCCGCCGGCACGTCGTTGCAACTGAAGGCCAGGCTGATCGCCGCGGGAGCGGGCAACGAACTGGGCGTTCAAGAGCAAATCGTCAAAACCACCGCCCAGGAAACTTCTCCTCCCAACACCGCCTGGCGATTCAAGCTGCCTGAAAAGGAAGGCGTGTACGACGTGATCATCGAGGCCTTGGAACCGGCGTCGCTGCGCTGGAACAAGCCGAAGCTCATTGCCGAACGGCACGTGCAAGTGATCGTCGTGGACGATCAGCCGCCGCCGAGCCCGCCGGAGACCAACGTCGCCTGGACGCGCGTGATGGAAATCGATCCGGCCAGCACCAGTTGGTACGATCGGGTCAAATCGTGGTCGATCTTGCCGGGCGTGGTGCAAGGCCCCTTTGGCATCGGCGATTTGCAAATCTGGCAACATCCGTCGCTAGGCGCCGTCGTGCAAATATCCGCCAGTACTGCCGGTGCCGAGCCGCACTGGGAGGCCTACCCGCTGTCGATCAACCGCCCCGCCGCACCGCACATCCTCGAAGTGGAGTATCCCAGCGACGTTCCGCAAACCTTGGGCATCAGCATTTTGGAGCCCAACGCCGCCGGCGCCATGACGTCGATCGGGCTGGATTCCGGCATCTACACCATCGAGGAGGCGTCGCCGGCCAGCCCGAAGATGTTGCGGCATCGAATCATCTTCTGGCCGCGCACGAAAACCCCGCTGGTGCTGTTGAGCAATCGCCGCGACGGCAGCCGCGCCGTGTTCAGCAAGATTCGCGTGCTGGCCGGGCCGACGAAGCTGCCGCGATCGTTCCCCGTCGGCGACCTGCCGGAGCGGCTGCTGGCCGGATACTTCAGCCGGCCACTGGTGCCAGAAAATTTCGGCGCTGCTGAAACACTCGATGCCGCCAGCGGCCGCAGTTTGAAAGACTGGCAAACTTTCTACCAAGGCGCCTCGCGCTTGGTGGAGTATTTGAACTATGTCGGCTACGGCGGCCAGATGCTGACCGTGATGGCCGACGGCAGCACGATCTATCCCAGCGCATTGGTCGAGCCGACCCCTCGGTACGACAACGGCATCCACTTCGAAGCCGCGCAAGATCCGATGCGCAAGGACGCCTTGGAGCTGATGCTGCGGCTGTTTGATCGCGAGGGATTGAAACTCATTCCCGCGCTGCAGTTCGCCGCCCCCCTGCCCGAGTTGGAGACGCGCCTGCGAATCGGCGGCGAAGAGGCGGTCGGAATCCAATTGATCGGCCCGGACGGAACGCCCTATGTCGACAAGCGCTCGCCGCTACCCGGCGTGGCCCCGCATTACAATCCGCTCAACCCCCTGGTGCAGGACGCTATGCTGGCCGTGGTGCGCGAATTGGTGCAGCGCTACAAAGAACATCCGTCGTTCGCCGGATTGGCAATCGAGATGTCGGCCGACAGCTTCACGCAGCTTCCCGGCGAACTTTGGGGATTGGACGACGCCACGATCGCCCGCTTCCAAAAGGAAACCGGCGTCGAGCTGCCCGGCGCGGGCGAAGCGCGGTTTGCTCAACGGGCGCAGTTCCTTGCCGATCCTTCGCAAGCCAAAGCGCGCGACGCCTGGCTCAATTGGCGCGGCGAGGTGCTCGCGCATTTCTACCGCCAGGTGCGCAACGAATTGATCTCCGCCCGCCGCGACGCCACGTTGTATCTGGCCGCCACGAACTTGTTCGACAGCCCCGATGCGCAACGGCGCTGCGCCCCACGTTGCCGCCGGCTGCGCGCGTCGACGACGTGCTGGTGTCGCTGGGCATTCGCCAGGACCTGTTGCGCGAAGAGCAGGGGCTTACCCTATTGCGGCCGCAAAGGCTCCAGCCGCCGGGCCCGGTGACAATGCATGCCGTCGACATTGAACTCAATCACGCCTCCGACTTCGATGCCGCGCTGCGCACCCAAAATTCTCCCGGCGTGCTGTTCTTGCACGAGCCGCAGCGAATTCGCCTGGCCTCGTTCGATACCAAAGGCCCCGCCGGCAAAGAGAAAACCAATCTCTCGCTGATGACGGAATTCTCACCCGCCGATCGCCGAAATCGCCAGCGGTTTGTGCACGCGCTGGTCTCGCTCGATCCGGTGGCCATGTTCGACGGCGGCTGGCTGTTGCCGCTGGGCGAGGAAGAGTCGCTGGCCGACATCGTGGCGGCCTATCGCCGCCTGCCGTCCGGGAAATTCGAAACCCTCACCGAGCCCGCCTCGCTGGTCACTATCCGTCAGCTCGCTACCCGCAGCAGCACCTACGCCTATCTGGTCAACGATTCCGATTGGCCCGTGACCGTGCAAATGCATCTCGATATGCCGCCGGGTTGCCGCGTGCAAGAACTCAGCGGGCGGCGCCGGCTACCGGCGCCCAGCGGCGAGGCGTGGACGGTATCGCTCGAGCCGTTCGACCTGGTGGCGGTTCGATTTTCATCGCCGGATGTCCAAGTGTCCGCGCCGCAACTGGTGCCGGATGAGAAGTTGAAAACGGCGCTGGAGCATCACGTGCAACACCTCCGCCAGCGGTTGATCACGTTGTTGTCAAATCAACAATCGCTGAAGGCGCTGAGCAATCCGAATTTCGAATTGGCGGCGCGGGGCGGGCAGATTCCTGGGTGGTCGCTTGTGAATCCCGCGGCGGGTGAGGCAACGCTCGATGCCGACAGCGCTCCTGCCGTGGCTGGGAATCCCGCAGGCAAACAATCGGTGCGTCTGACTAGCACTGGCCCGGTGGTGTCGCTGCACAGCGAACCGTTTGCAGCCCCCACGACGGGCCGGCTGAGCGTGCTGATGTGGCTGCGCACCGACGATCCGGCAAAGCAACCCTCGCTGCGTCTGGCCATTGAAGGGGAGCACGAGGAAAAGGCCTATTACGTGTTCGCCCCGGTCGGACTGGGCCAGCCGCCGCCACAGCAGATTCAACAGGAATGGTCGCAGTTCTTGCTGCAGGTCGACGATCTGCCTGTCACCGGCATGGAGAAGCTGCGCGTGCACTTCGATTTAATGGGTCCGGGGCGCGTGTGGATCGACAATGTTCAATTATTCGACTTGTATTTCAATTCAGAAAACGAATCGGCCCAACTGAAAAAGATCGTGGCCCTGGCCGATTTCCAATTGCAATCGGGAAAGCTGGGCGATTGCCTGCGCGAGTTGGACGGATATTGGCCCAGATATTTGGCCGCCTACGTGCCGTTGCCGCCAAGCACCATCGCCAACGGGCAACCCCAACCGCCCGCCGCCACGCAGCCGCCCTTGAAACAAGCCGCCAAACCCAGTGGTCCCATCGATTGGCTGCGAAGCCGATGGTAGCGATTTACTCCCTCTCCCTCAGGGAGAGGGCCGGGGTGAGGGTGAATCGTCGAACCCCTAACGGATAAATCAATGTCAACTACCATCATCGTCCCCTGTTTCAACGAAGCTCAGCGGCTGTACACGTTGCGATTCCGCGAGTTTGCGGCAACCCATCCCGACGTGCGGTTTCTGCTGGTGAACGACGGCAGCCGCGATCATACGCTGCTCTTGTTGGAGCAACTTCGCGCAACCAATCCGTCGGGTTTCGAGGTGTTGAATTTGCCGCACAACTGCGGCAAGGCGGAAGCGGTGCGCCAGGGTGTGCTGCATGCCGCCAGCGCCCGGCCCGAATACATCGGGTTTTGGGATGCCGATCTGGCGACGCCGCTGGAAGCGATTCCGCAGTTCACAAGCGCGTTGGACCGACGTCGGGAAGTGTCGCTGGCAATCGGAGTGCGCTTGCCGCTTTTGGGCCACCGTATCGAGCGCCACCCGCTGCGGCGCAGGCTGGGACAAATGTTTTGCTACGCGGCATCGCTGATCCTCGGCGCGGCATTCCGAGATACTCAGTGCGGCGCAAAGCTGTTCCGCGCGACTCCGGAAATGATGGCGGCGTTCGCACAGCCGTTCCACTCGCGCTGGATTTTCGACGTGGAAATCCTGGCGCGGCTGGTTGCGCTGCGCGGCCACGAATCACCCACGATCCTGGATGAAATCGTCTACGAACTGCCGCTGGATAGCTGGCAAGACGTCGCCGGCTCGAAACTGAAATCCACCGATTTCGTCAAAGCCTTCGTGGAATTGACCGCCATCTGGTGGCACTATTTGCGGCCCGGCGCGCCGCCATTGGCGATTCCGGCCGCCTTGGCCGGCGAAAACTCAGTCGCTCCGGCCCAAACAACTCGCCGTGCGGCATGATCTACTGCTTGGAGTCGGCGCCCCGCTGCGCCAGAGCGGTTTTTCGCCCCAGCACCAACACCGTCCCGCTGCGCGGAAATTCGGCGCGGCGATCGACGATCACAATCTCCGCCGGCAACTGCGCCTTCAATCGCGCGAAGTGCTCCTCCGTGGTTACTACAAACGAATCACCGGATTCATTCAGAAACTCCACGACGCGTTGCAAATTCTTGCACGCTTCCACGCGCCCGCACGTGTAGTACACCAGGCTGGGGCGAAAATATCCGAACTGCGCCACGTGCGGCGTCCCTTCGGCGTGGCGACGGATCGCCTCGGCCACGCCCGGGCTGGGTTGAAACCGATCGAACCGCACCGCCACGCCGGCAAACAGCGCCAAGCAGAATGCCGTGGCGGTGATCGCCAATCCAATCACAGTTGCGCGCCGCCTTTGCACTTCTGCCAACACGAGGCAAGCCACGCCGCCGGCGATGAGGATCGCGCCGAGCAGTCCGACCAGGGCCAAATCGTTCCGCAATTCCGGCGCAACGCCAAGTCGCTCCAGGATGGATTGGCCGCCGACTTTTCCATAGGCCACAAGCGGCGCAACGACCGCCGTGGTCAAACCCACCAGCAGAAGCGAACCGAACGACAAGCGCGGCCACCAGCGATGCACGCTTGCCGGACGCACAAGCCAGCGATCCAAAAAGCATGCCGTCGCCAATGCCAACGCCGGATACGCCGGCAGCGCGTAATTGGGCAACTTGGTGCTGGCCAGCGAAAAGAAACCCACAAAAACGATGACCCAGCAGGCCAGAAATTTCGCTCCGCGCTGCATCTCCTCGCGGCCACGGCAGCGGCGGACCAGATCGATCGTCGCAGGAATTCCAAAAATCGACCACGGGAAAAATCCGGCCAATATCGCCGGCACGTAATACCAGATTCCGCCGCCGTGATTATCCATGGCGTTGGTGAAGCGCCCGAAATTTTGCCGGCCGAAGAATTCCTTCAGAAATTCTCCGTGCGTTTGCCAGCCGACTAAGGCAAACCAAGGCCCGGCGACCACCAACACCGTCACGATGGCCGTGATGGGCCGCATCGACCAGGCCGCCCGCACGATACGCCCCGGCGTGAAGCGGCGCAAGAACAAAACCAGCCGATCGCCCCAGGTGGCGCCGGCCGGCAGTTGCCCAATCGGGTCGCGCACCAGCAAGTACAACCCCAGCGCGGCGCCCGGCAGCACGACCCCGATCGGGCCTTTCACCAGCACCGCCACGCCCATCGCCGCGTAGATTGTGGCCCAAGCGAGCCAGGGCAGGGGGGCCGCCTCAGAACCTGCGGAATTGTCTTGCCAATTCTCGCGCCGCGCGAACAAGTACAGCGCTAGCGTGCAAAAGAACACCAAAAAACTATCCGGCGTCGCTGCCCGCGCCACCACGTCGAACATCAGCGCCGTCGTTATGGCCAGTCCCGCCCACAGGCCGACATTGGCGTTGAACAATCGGCGGCCCAATCGATAAGTCAAAAGCGCGGTGCCGACGCCAAACACCCCCGACCAGAACCGCGCTGCAAATTCCGTCACGCCGAACAGATAGAAACCGGTCCGCATCATCCAGAACATCAGCGGCGGTTTGTGCGCGAACAGTTCGTCGTTGAAGTACGGCACGACCCATTCGTGCCGCTGGTGCATTTCCACGGCCGACCGGGCAAAGAAAGCTTCGTCCTGATCCCACAGCCGCGTGGCGCCCAAGTTCGTGAAGAACACGATCGCCCCTACCGCTGCGATTAAAAGCTGATGTCGAACCGATTGCCGCATGGCGACTCCCTTCGCGCTAGCAACAGAATTCCGTGACCCAGATGATGTGCGGATAAGTTATCCAGCGATGCCCCGCAGGCCAACTCCATCTGGCACTGCTAGCACTCGATTACGGCCGATCGAGTCGTTTGCCGATCGTGATTTTTCCATCCCCGATTCGATAGAAGTCGCCGATTTCGCTCTGCATTCGATACCCGCATCGGCGGTAGAACGCGCGGGTCGGCTCGTAAGCGGCGGTTGAAGAAGTGTCCGCCAAAATCCACCGTCCGCCGGCAGCGCGAATCCGCTGTTCAACGTCATCGAGCAGTTGCCGGCCAATGCCCCGATTTTGCTCCGCAGGCGCGACCACGATCCAATACAAATCGAAAGTGGCATCGGTCATCGGCGCCAGACCGTAGCAAGCCCATCCCACTGTTTTGCCTGCCTGTTGCGCCACAAGCGCTAGATACTGCCCGCCGGCGCCGTGACGCTCCGCTTCCAGCAGCAGCTCATCGGCCACTTCGATTTCGTCCGGGCGAAAGATTCCACAGGCGCGAGTCATTTCCACTAGCGCAGCCCGTTCGCCCTTTTGCATTCGGCGCACGGCAACGGCCGATGCCTCCTTTCTGCGTTGTGCGGGCTGCTTTCTGCCTTTCGACCTTGCGAATGCCACCTGCACCAATCGCTCTGCAAACTGCCGATACTCGATCCCGCCCGCCGTAAGCATTCGTGCCAGTCCCGCGCCCGGGCCTAGATCCGGATTGGCATTCACCTCGAGCACAAAGATGCTTCCTTGCTCGTCAACGCGAAGATCGACCCGCGCGTAATCCCGGCAGCCGGTCAGGCGGTACGCCTCGGTGGCCGCGGCGATCAATTGCCGCTCTAAGCTCGACTCAACCTTCGCTGGGCACCGCACGGGCGTCGCTCGATCGTCGGCGCTTCGGGAATTCCATTTGCCTGCATAGGTCACAATCGGCCATTTCATTTCGGGCGATGCCTGAAATTCAATTTCCGCCACGGGCAATGCCTGAAGCTCGGGCAATTCGATGATCCCAACGTTGAATTCCCGGCCGGCGATGTAACGCTCCACAACCACGCTGCCGCAGCGCTTCTGAATATTGGCCACTTGCCGAACGAGTCCTGGCCAATCACTAACGACGGATTCCTGCCCGATTCCCAGGCTCGCATCCTCGCAAGCCGGTTTAACAAACAGCGGCCCCTGCTCCAGCCAAGATCGCAGCGGCGATTCCGGCGGCGGCTGATTCGGCGGCGCCTCGATGAACGCGGCCGTCGGCACCGCGGCGCCGGCCAACAATCGCTTGGTTTGTGCCTTGTTTCTGGTTAGCGCCAAACATTCCGCAGGCGCACCGGTGTACGCCAGTCCAAGCGTTTCCAACAGCGCCGCAATATGTGCCTCGCCGGCCGAATCGCCCGCGAAACTTTCACATAAATTCAAAACGACATCCGGCCGCATGTCTTCGAGTTGACGCGCTAAGATAGCGGCTGACTCGCAGATTGGCAAATCGACGACCCGATGCCCCGCCGCCCGCAACGACTCACCCAGCGCGGCCACCGACTGCATCACGCCAGCCTCAGAAGCGGCATCGGGGTGCTCCGCCGCTAGCACCGGCGCATTGTACAGCACGCATACGTGCAGCGATTGTGCCACGGCTAAATCGGGACAAGTTGTGAAGACGAACGGTTTGCTGTTTCGGCCATCGCCAGCCGCGCCAGCGCCGCGGCGACGATGCGGCCAATCAAATCCTGATAACCAATGGCCACTCCCTCGGCCAATAGCACCAGATCGCTCGCGCCGGCGCCAGGCCAGGCAGCGGATTGGCTTCGAGGAAATACGGCATCCCGTCGCGCAGCCGGAAGTCGATGCGGGCCACGTCGCGGCAACCCAGCGCCCCAAACGCCGCCAGCGCGGCCTGGCGCACCGCGGCGTCGTCGGCCGGGCTCAGCCGCGCCGGAATTTCGTAATGCACCTGCCGACGCCAATCGCGCTTCACCTCCAGGCCGTACACAAACGGCCCGGCTGGCTTCAGCGGCATGACGCGCATCACGCCGAGAATCTGCGGCGGAGCATTCCCAACCAACCCCACCGTCAGTTCATCGCCGTTGACGTACTCTTCCACCAAGACAGGCTGACGATATGTTTCCTGACAGCTTTCCACCGCCTCGAACAAGTCGGCGCGCTGGCTCACAAGGCTGGCGCGAGAAATTCCCTTGCTCGATCCTTCAAACGCCGGTTTGACGATCACCGGCAGCGGCAGCGCGGCGAGTTGTTCCGCACGATCGGCGGCCGATCCGCGGACCAACACCGCAGCCGGAACCACCACCCCCGCCTCGCGCACCAATCGCCTGGCACAGTCCTTGTCCAGCGCGGCGGCCAACGTCAACGGATCCGATCCCGTGTATGCAATGCCGAACATTTCCAGCACCGCCGGAACCCAAGCCTCGCGGCACCGCCCGATGCCGCGCCCTTCGGCAAGATTGAAGACCAAATCCGGCGGCGGCCCGGCCAACAAGCGCCGCACCAGCGGCGCGCCGTCCCCCATCCGTTCCACCTCATGCCCCAGCGAGCCAATCGCGGCGGCAATCGCCGAAATCGTTTCCGGCGAATCGAACTCTTCCTCGCCGTCGCTTTCGTGCGGGCCGGCATGGGAACGAACGGTATATGTCAAACCGATCTTCACAATTGCATTCCTGCTACGGCGATCTACCGCGGCGACCTCGGTTTTCGGCGGCGCGATTGCCTTGCGCTGGGAGGAACCAGCGGTTGCCCATCGCCGCTGAGCACCGCCGCCACACCTTCCGGCGGCAGCGAATCGTGCCGCACAATTTCCGCCGCATCGTTCGCCGGCCGATCGCCCGGCGTGTAGCGGAAAATCATTCCCTCATAGTTCCGCAGCACCAGCGCGTTATCGGAAACCGAAATCAGATAATTCGGCGAAAGCGGGATCTTGCCGGCGCCGTGCAAGCCATCGATCACATACGTCGGCACCGCCAGTCCGGAAACATGGCCGCGAAGTGCCTCGATGATTTCAATCCCCTTCCAGGCCGACGTGCGGAAATGCCCCGCCCCGGTCACCGGATCGCAATGGAACAGATAATACGGCCGCACTTTGATGCGCAACAACCCGCGCACCAATTCTCGCATGGTCTCGACCGAATCGTTCACGCCCTTCAGCAGCACCGAATGATTGTGCACCGGCATGCCGGCGTTCACCAACAGGCGGCAGGCGTGCGTCGCTTCGGGCGTGATCTCCCGGGGATGATTGAAGTGCGTCTGAATCCAGACTTTCTCCGCCTCGGCCAGCAGATCGACCACTTCCGCGTCGAACAGCCGCTGCGGCAAGGTGACCGGCACGCGCGTGCCGACGCGAATCACATCTATGTGCTCGATCGCCGCCAACTGCTCCACGAACCAGCGGAGCTTGGCGATGGGCAGCGTCAGCGGATCGCCGCCGGAAAGAATCACGTCGCGAATCGCAGTGGTGCGGCGGATATATTCGATCATTTGACATTCGTCGTGGCTGGGCGCATCCCAGCCGTCGCGATCCATCGTCACGCGCTTGCGCGTGCAAAAGCGGCAGTACATGCTGCACACCGGAGTGGTGATCACCAGCGCCCGGTCCGGATAGCGATGGGTGATGCCCGGCACCGGCGAATCGCGGTCTTCCTCCAGCGGATCGTTCAACTCCACGCTGGAGCCATTCACTGCTTCTTGCGGCGACGGCACCGCTTGCAAGCGAATCGGATCCAGCGGGTCTGCCGGATCAATCAAAGAAAAATAGTACGGCGGAATCGCCAGCCGATACTTGGTTTCCAACGCCGCAAGCGCCGCGATGTGCTGCGCCGACATGGGCAACAGCTCGGCAAGCTCGGCCGTGGTCCGCACGGAATGTTGGCGCTGCCAGCGCCAATCTTCCCAAAGCTGATCGGGCACATCGTGCCAACGTGGATGGCGCACGCCACGAGAATGGTGCGCCGAACCAGGAGGTTCTTCAGTCTCGCCCGTCACGATGCCGCCCACGGGCGAGGCCAGGGGCGCTGCGTCATTCAGTTCGTTCATCGCTAGAGGGCGAAAAGCCTCCTCCAAGAGTTGGGTAGCTCGTCCAAGATGCCGCCATGCTCCCATTCAGCCCGCCGCGCGCTTTGTACCACGGCCATTCACGGCGGGCAAGTGGGTGGCGGCGCCCGAGCTTTGTCAGCCGTCAGGCCATCCGAAAAAGTGTTCGAGCGTTGCTGGTTGTCTGTCGGGCGAACTCGTCGAAGCTCGTTTTCCGCACCTCAGCCAGCATCCGGGCGGTATGAATCAGATTGGCCGGCTCGTTCCGCTTGCCCCGCAGCGGATCAGGGGAAAGATAAGGACTGTCGGTCTCGACCAAAATGCGATCGTCCGGCACCGTGGTTGCCACCTCCCGCAAATCCCCCGACTTCTTGAACGTGACCATTCCTGCAAAGCTGATGTACAACCCCAACTGCACACACTCGTCGGCGGTGGCGGCCGTGCCGGTGAACGAATGCATCACGCCCACCAGCGGGCCCCGCTTTCGCGCCTTGCGCAGCATCGCCAGCACGTCGGCATCACTTTCGCGAGTGTGCACTACAAACGGCAAGTCGCTCTTTTGCGCCAGCCGCAAATGCCGATCGAAATAATCCTGCTGCACGTCAAAAGGGCTGTAATCCCAGTGGCGGTCCAAGCCCGTTTCGCCGATGGCCACAACCTTCGGCGAATCGACCAGTTCGACAATTCGTTCCCAATCGCCCGGTTTCGCTTGCCCACAATAGTTGGGTTGAATGCCGACTGCGGCATAAATCTGCGGATAGTCGGCCGCCAATCGCACGACCGCCGCACTGGAATCAGCCGTTACGCCAATGGCGACAATTTTTTCGACACCCGCCGCCACGGCCCGCGCAATCACGTCGGCCCGATCCGCATCGAACTCTTCCTGATCCAGGTGCGCGTGGGTATCGATGAGCATGGCAAACGAAACGATAAATGATAAATGCTAAACGATAAACGGCAGACATCCGATTGCCGGCATTTATCGTTTATCGTTTATCGCTTAGCGTTGGCTCCCAGCAGCTCTTCCAACGATGCCAGGTGGCCCCGGGCATTGCCCAGCGCTTCTTCGGCCAGGGCACGAGCTTCGGGATCCCCCGCCAAATCCGCAACACACCGCTCGATGGCCGCGATGTCCTGCTTTTGATAATACGCCATCTCGGTGAGCAAATAGTCCAGCGACAGGTCGTGCGTATCGGTAAACGCCATGGGAAATTCGCCGTATCCCGCTACGCGCGTCGGCCCATCAGTAGATCCGAAATCCGCTGTGAGTACATCTGATAGTCGGCCACGATGTGATCCAACAATTGCTTGGCCCGCGCGTCGCCGTCATGAATCCAAGGGCAAGCGTCGGCCAGGTACATCGGGAACGCCCGATAGACGATCGTCAATAATCGATTGAGCGCGACATTGGGATTGCTTCTGGCCATGCGATCCGGTTCTCGGTTACAGCAAACTTCCCGCGCCCGTCGTGAGCCATGTGTAAAACTGGTCCCAAAAAATCCCGAGGATAAGGATCGGCAGCGTCAGGGCCACGACGAACGCCCCCGGCAGCGACACCAGGGAAAATCCAGTGGTCGGACGATGCGCCGGCTCCGGATCGATCGCCATCGTCTTTACCACGCGCAGATAATAGAACAGGCTCAGCGCGGTGTTCAATCCGCCGACCACCAGCAGCGTGATCATCAAGCCGCGATACCCCGGCGCTTCCATTGCCTTGACCAGCGAGGCAAATGCGACGTACTTGGCCGAGAATCCGGCCAGCGGCGGCATCCCCACCAGACTGAACAACACGATCCCCAGGCACACCACGACCCCCGGGCTTAATCGCACAAGTCCGGCCCAGTCGGCAATTTCTTCGCTGCGGGTGGTGTTCCGCAAAAAGGCGATGATCGCAAACGCGCCCAAATTCATGAACAAATACAGTCCGACATAAAACGGCACTGCACAATAAGCGTATCGAGCCGCGGCAGGATTGCTTCCCGATAGCGCGACGGCGGCCGCGATAGGCATCATGATGTAGCCCGCATGCGCAATGGTGGAATACGCCATCAGCCGCTTGATGTTGGTCTGCCCGTAAGCCGCCAGATTGCCGAACGTGCAAGTCACCGCGGCGATCAGCGCGACCAAAAGCGCAATGTAGCGGCGCACCGGGGCCAGTAAATCTTTCCCGTCCGCGCGCGCCGTTTCCATGCTCACCAATCGAAAAGTATCCGGCGGATGTTCATTCGCGCTAGTGGCGGCAATTCCTCCGGGCAGCGGCACCGAGACTGGTTTGGCCGGCAAGGTGGTGAAGCCCACCGCCACGCGCACCAACAGTGCCAAGGCCGCCGCTTTCGAGGCCACGCTCAGAAAGGCATTTACCTCGGCTGTGGCCCCTTCGAATACATCGGGGCACCAAAAGTGAAATGGGAAAGCGGAGAGCTTGAACGCCAGTCCTACTCCGATCATCAACCCGCCCAGCGCCATCACCATATATCGGTTGTTCAAGGCGCCCGTGGCAATTCCATCGGCCAGGCGCACCGTCATGGTGGGCAAATGACACGAGCCCAACACGCCGGCCAAAAGGCTGATGCCATACAGCATGATTCCCGCCGCTCCCGCGCCATAGACCGAATACTTCAGCGCCGCTTCGCTAGAGCGGGGCCGCGTTTTCAACATTCCCGCCAAGGCGTAAGACGGCACGCTTGCCATTTCCACACCCAGGAAAATGATCACTAGATGGTTGGCCGTGACCATCAGGCACATGCCCACTGTTCCGCCCAGCACCAACGTGTAGAAGTCGGCGGCGTCCTCCCGGTCGGGAAAGCCGGAAAGCCTCGTGAACAGCACAAACAGCACGGCAAAGAAGAGCAAGATCGTGCGGAAATAAATCGTGAACGAATCGTACACCAGCATGCCGGTGAACAACTCTTGCCTGGACACCGACGCGATGGAATTGAGCTGCTGCCACGGAGCGGAAAACCACAGCCCCACCGCCGCGCCGATCAGCGCAATGTAAAAAGCGTTGACCTTCTCCGTCGCGCGAAACACGCGCACCAACAACATCAACACAATCGTGGCGCACAGCGTCAGCTCCGGTCGATACAGCGCCAGGCTGCCGGTCGTGTCGTGCAACAGCGAGTTGACCAAGTCGGATAAATTCACGGGATGCTTTGCGCGGCAGTAATCAAATCGGGGCTGTTTTCGGCGGTCGCCGTTTCGTCGGCTGCTGGCTTCTTCACGTCCTTCGTCCACTCGGCCAGCGTATCCGCCTGCTGCTTGATCGTCGGCGTCATGTAATTAAACAGCGCCTGCGGATACACGCCGAACAAAATCGCAAACGCCAACAGCGGCGCGGCAATCGCCAATTCGCGGCCGGTAATTGGATACAAATGGTCGCCGTGCGGACCTTTATATTCGGCGCCCAGATATACGCGCTGGATGGTCCAGAGAATATAGCCGGCCGTCAGAATCACCGTGGCCGCGCTGATCACCGCCAGCGTGTGGCTGAAGTTCCACGCCGACAAGGTCACCAGCACTTCGCCGATGAACCCGCACAGACCTGGCAATCCCAAACCGGCGAAGAAAATGCCGATCGCCAACCCGCTGTAAACCGGCATCTTATGGAACAGCCCGCCAAACTCGTCCAGGTTGCGGTGATGCACGCGGTCGTACACCACGCCGACCATGAAGAACATGCCGGCCGAGCTTATCCCGTGGGCGATCATTTGAAACATCGCCCCGTTCATGCCCATCGCCCAATAATCGGGATTGTATTTCCAGTTCGCCGTGGCGCTCCACACGCCCAAGCCCAGTACGACGTAACCCATGTGGCTGACCGAGCTGTACGCCACCAGGCGCTTGAAATCTTTCTGCGCCATGGCGGCAAAGGCCCCATAGACCATGCTGAGCACGCCCACGCCGCAGACGAAATACGCCAGGTCGTAGCCGGCGTCGGGACAAATCGGATAGCAAATTCGAATGATGCCGTAGCCGCCCATCTTCAACAGGATTCCGGCCAGGATCATTGAAATCGGCGTCGGCGCCTCCACATGTGCATCAGGCAACCACGTGTGCAGGGGCACGGCGGGCACTTTGATCGCAAAGCCGATGAACAGCAGCAAGAATGTCCACCATTGCAAGGTTTTGCCCATCACGCGATCGGCATCGCGGCTGAAGGGCGAATTGGGCATCTGCCCCATCGCCGACAGCGCCAAGATATTGAACGTGTGCTGCGCTTCGGCGCTTGCTTGATTTGGCCGATGGCCGCCGCCTGATCCGCCTCCGCAAGCGTGCTGTCGATCACGCCGGAGGTGCGCAATTGCTGTTCGCTCAACAGCCGCAAATCGCTGTTGAAATACAGCATCAAAATGGCGATCAGCATCAGCACGCTGCCCACCAGGGTGTACAGGAAGAACTTGATCGCCGCGTATTCTTTCCGCGGGCCGCCCCACACGCCGATCAAAAAGTACATTGGCAGCAGCATCACTTCCCAGAACACGTAGAACAGGAAGAAATCGAGCGCCAAGAACACGCCGATCATCCCCGTTTCCAACAGCAGAAACAAAATGCAATACGCCTTCACATGCTTGTCGATGTTCCAACTCGCGCCCATCGCCAGCATGCAAATGAAGGAGGTGAGAATCACCAGCGGGAAGCTGATGCCGTCGGTCCCCATCAAATAATGAATATTGAACGACTTGATCCAGGGGACCGAAAACAGATCCTGCATCTGTTTCACCGCCGGCTCCATTAAGCTGAACTGCGCCGTGGCTTCCCCTTGCGGCCGCGGAATCGCCATCCAGGCGGTAATTAAGAACACCGCCACAGTAATAGCCAACGTGAACCAGCGAATCGCGCCTTTATTGCCTCGCGGAAAGAACGCCACCAAGAGCGCGCCGATCGCGGGCAGGAAAGTGACCAGACTCAGCGGCACAATATAAGGATTTTCCATGACGCAGGGTTCAGGGTTCAGGGTTCAAAAAATCGATTACCGCGCCCACGTGTAGTTCCAAAAAAAACTCACCAGGATGAACAGCCCCACGGTGCCTACCACAACAAACATCACGTACTGCCGCAGCTTACCGGTTTGCATTCGCCGCATCGACAGGCCGATCGAATACGTGATGCCGGCCAGCCAATTCACGGCGCCATCCACAAACAGCCGGTCGATGGTGTCGTCGATTGTCGACACGCCGCGCACCGCCAGCGCGCTTCCATCGACCAGGCCGTCGATCACCTTGCGATCGAAATCCGCAATCCGCCGCGAGATGAACAGCACCGGTTGCACGATGAAAGCGTTATAGATCTCGTCGAAATACCATTTGTGCCACAGGAAGGCGTAGATCGGGCTGAATTGCCGCCGGAGCGCTTCCGGATTCAACACCGGCCACGCATAGCAAATCGTGGCGAACAAAAATCCTGCCAGGGCAGTGGAAAAAGCGACGATCGACGCCGGCACGTGGATGGCCACCTCGTGGCTCAGATGCTCCGCCGGATGCACCACGCCCGGCCACAGCACCGCCCCGTTGGCGGTTTCCACGGTGCCCGCCGGCCGCGCCTGCTCCAAGAGCGTCGTCAGTCCCCACAACGGCCAGCCGATGCCGAAGGCGAAAATCGCCAGAACGATCAGCGGCATGTACATCACCTTGGGCGATTCATGGGCATGCTCGTACACATGATGATCGCGCGGCTTGCCGATGAACGTCATGTACCACAGGCGGAACATGTAAAACGCCGTTAGCGACGCCCCGCCCGCCGCCACGTAGAACAACAAGCGATGCATCGGATTGTGATTCGTGAACAACAGCGCCTGGGCGATGATCGAGTCCTTGGAGTAGTAGCCGCTGAAGCCGGCCACAAACGGAATGCCCGTGCCGATGATCGCCAGGCAGCCGACCAGCATCGTGTAGGCGGTGTAAGGCATCTTGCGCAAGAGTCCGCCCATCCGCCGCATGTCGTTCGTGTGGCAGGCGTGAATCACCGAGCCGGAGCACATGAACAGCAAGCTTTTGAAGAAGGCGTGCGTCAGCAGATGAAATAGGCCGGCAATCCAGCCTCCCACGCCCAGCGCCAGCATCATGTATCCAAGCTGGCTGACCGTGGAGTACGCCAGCACGCGCTTGATATCCACCGCCACCAGCGCAATGGTCGCGGCAATGAACAGCGTGATGCAGCCGACGTAAGCGATCACCAGCAAAACTTCCTGCGTGAACAGCGGGAAGCAGCGGCCTACCAGATACACGCCGGCCGCCACCATCGTCGCCGAGTGCACCAAGGCCGAAACCGGCGTCGGGCCTTCCATCGCATCCGGCAACCACACGTGCAGTGGAAACTGCGCGCTTTTGCCGACGCAGCCGCAGAAAATCCCCAGCCCTGCCACCACCAACAGGTTGTAGGTCATTCCCGCAGGCACGGCGATGTGATGCTGCGGGCCGGGCCGTACCAATTCGAACAGTCCACCGTCGCCGCCGAAGGTGAATGTGCCCAGCGCCCGAAACAGCGCCATCAGCCCGATGATAAATCCAAAATCGCCGACGCGGTTGACGATGAATGCCTTATTCGCGGCGTTCGATGCGCTTTTGCGTTCGAAATAGAAGCCGATCAAAAAGTACGAGCAAATTCCTACCAGCTCCCAAAACACGAACACCATGGCCGCATTTCCCGAAATCACCAGCCCCAGCATGCTGAAGCTGAACAACGACAAGTATTGGAAGAAGCGATGGTACCGGCCGCGGCGATGCAGCTCGTGGCCATTGGAAAGCGTCACTTCGTGGTCGTGCACCTCGTGCAATTCATCGTGCATATAGCCGATGGAGTACACATGAATGCAGGAGGCAATCAGCGTGACCATGCAAAACATCGCCACGGTCAAGGCGTCGATGTACCAACCAATGGTGATCTTCAGTTTTCCGACTGCAAACAGCGAGTACCAATCGCCGAAATACGCCGAAGGCGCAGCCGGCCCGTGCTCTACGGGGGCCACGCCTTCGGTCGCGGTCGGCATCCCCTCAACCGCGCCGTGATGCGGCGGCGTCAGCGGATGTTGCCCGAGCCAGCCGACCATGGCGATCGCCGACAACACAAAAGCTGCGATGATTGCGCCGCAGGCGACATACGCCGCCCCTTTGCCATGCTTGCCCAACCGCGGCCCCAAAAACACAATCACCACAAATGACGCCAGCGGCAACAGCCAGGCAATCCCAAGCAGCGTCGGTAGTGATGTGGCAAGATCCATAAGAGCTATGAGCTATGAACATTGAACAATGAACGCAGCAGGATTTGTCCGCCGTTCATTGCTCCTTGTTCAATGCTCATAGTTACCCTTTCAGTTCATCCGCCCGATCCACGTCCACCGTGGCATGGTTGTTGTAAAAGTTCAGCGTGATCGCCAGCGCCACGGCCGCCTCGGCCGCCGCCAGCACAATCACAAACAGCGCGATCAACTGGCCGTCCAATCCGATGGACCAGGCGGCATCCTTCCGTAAAAACTGGCTCCCGAACGCGATAAAATTCAAGTTCGCACCGTTGAGCACCAGTTCGATGCCCATCAACACTCCCAGCGCGTTGCGTTTCGTGGCCATGCACACGGCGCCGCACACAAACAGCACCGCGCCTACCACCAGGTAATGCGCCACGCCCACCGGTTCAACGAACAAACTCATCGTATTACTCCGTCACGATCGAAGGCCGCGCCCGGCGCTTGGCCCGGGCCAGATACGCCGCCCCGATCAAGACCACCAGCAAATGCACCGAGACGATTTCAAACGGCAACAGATAGCCCGACATGCCGGCACGCTGCGCCGGATCGGTTTTTTGCAATGCATCCACGCGCACTCCCAACAGCGCTTCACCGACCAGGGCGGTCGTCGGCGCCGCCGTCACCCCTTGCGCCGCGGTCGTGGTGCCGGCCTGCCAATCGGGCACGCTGAACGCCGACTGCACCAGCACCGCCAACAGCGACCCGCCCACGATGGCCGCCAGCACCCAATCGCCGCTGCGGGTCTTCATCGAAATGAAAGGCGATTGAGCCGTAAGCATCACGCCGAAAATCAGCAGCACCAACGTGCCGCCGACGTAGATCAAAAGCTGCATGGCGCCGATGAAATCGCTCCCGGCCAGAAAGAACAGCCCCGCCGTGGCCCCCAGCGAAAGCACCAGATAAAACGCCATCCGCACAATGTTGGCCGACAATACCACGGCCAGCGCAAAGCCGCAGGCCATGATCGAGAACATCAAGAAAAAGATGGAATGCCAGTTCATGGGTTGTCAGCTGCAAGTGCCGTTGCGGAAGCCGCCTTCTCGTTCGATTCCGCCGCCGCCGGGGCCGATAGCTTGTGAAACACGCCGGCGGGAAACTCGTACGTCCACAGCACCGCGCCGACGAACATCATTGCCGCAATCGGCGTGCAGAATTTCAAGCAGGTCTTCATCACCTGGTCGATCCGCAATCGCGGAAGCGTCCAGCGCACCCAAATCATCACCGTCACGCCGAGAATGCACTTGGTGATGAAATTCAAACAGCCGAGCAGATTCGCCACGTAGCCGGATAAGTGCCAATCGACCGCGCCCGCCGGATAGTGCCAGGCCAACATGTGCGTGATGGGAATCGGCCCGTTCCAGCCGCCGAAAAACAAAATCGCGCCCAGCCCGCTGACGGTGAACATCGAGCCGTATTCCGCCATGTAAAACGCCAACCAACGAAAACCAGAATATTCGGTGTGAAAACCGGCGACCAGTTCGCTTTCCGCCTCGGCCAGATCGAACGGCGCGCGGTTCACGCTCGCCGTAGCGCAGGTGAAATAGACCCAGAACACGATGAACGTGAAAGGATCGTGGAAGATGTACCAATCCGTAAACCACCCGCTTTGCAATCCGGCGATATGGCCCTGCTGATTGGCGATCGTCACCAAATCCAGCGATCCGGCGATCAAGCACGGCGTGACGATGCACAGTCCCAGCGGCACTTCGTAGCTGACGACTTGAGCCGCTTCGCGCATCGCCCCGAACAGCGACCATTTCGACGCCGAAGCATAGCCGGCCAGAATCACGCCGAAAATTTCCAGCCCCAGTACGGCGATGATAAAAAACACTCCGACATTCATCGGCAGCGCCACCCACCCGTCGGAAAACGGCAGGGCCATCAAGGCGGCAAACGACGTCACGAAGCTGACGTACGGGGCCAACTTGAACAGCATCCCATCCGCCCCCTTGGGCATCAGGTCTTCCTTGGTAATCAGCTTCAGCCCGTCGGCCAGGAGTTGCAGCCAGCCGAACTTGCCGCCGGTGCGCGTGGGGCCCAGCCGATCTTGAATGCGCGCCGAAACCTTGCGCTCCACCCACACGAAAAACATGGCGCCCAGAAACGGCACCAACAGCAACAGCGCACACTGAATCAGGCCGGCTGCCAGATAGGCGAGCCAGGACCACAAACCCTGATTGATAAGAAATTGGGCCACCGCAAATGATCGTTCTCGGGCGAGGAAGTCAGGCGACCAAAGTTTGTGAAATATGGCACAAAGTCACCCAAATCGACAAGCCCCACGGCAGGTTTTTAAGCCTCAGACGCGCGAGAAAGCCGGGGATCGCAGAAAACTGAAAAGATCGGCAATTTACCGATCAATCTCCCCCATCACCACGTCCAGCGAGCCGACGATCGCCGGCACATCCGCAATCAAGCAACCTTTGCACAGCTCGTGCGTCACCGAAAGATTGCAGAATGAACTGCTGCGAGCCCGCACGCGCCACGGAATCGAAGTGCCGTCGCTCACGAGATAAAAGCCCATCTGCCCGCGCGGGCATTCCGTTTCCAAATACGCCTCGCCTTTCGGCAGCTTCTCCATCAGTTTCACCGGCTCGCCCCAGGAACCGCTGGCCCGGCTGTAGCGGTCGATCGCCTGCCGCACCAAATCCATCGACTGCACCACTTCCAGCATGCGCACATAAAACCGGTGCCAACTGTCGCCGAGCACCGCTTGCGAAGGCACCGGCGGATAGTTGTGATCTTTCGGATAGTGCCCGTTCTTCTGCACGACGACTTCGAAAGCGTAGCCGTCGTACATTTCGGTATAGCGTTCCTCGCCGTCGCGGCGCAAATCCTGATCCACGCCGCTACCGCGCAGCACCGGTCCCGTGCAGCCGTAGCTGATTGCCGTCTCGGCCGACATCGTGCCGATATTGGCAGTGCGTCGCACAAAAATCGCATTCGTCGTCAGCAGCGCATGATATTCGGCAATCACGGGATCGAGTTCGTCGAGAAACTTCTCGCAGCGCTGCAACCATCCGGGCGGCAGGTCGGCCGTCGCCCCGCCCACGGTGATGTAGCTGTAGGTCAGCCGCGCTCCACAGGCTTCTTCGAACAGGTCTAGAATTTTTTCCCGTTCACGGAAGGCATACAAGAAGGGACTGAACGTCCCTAAATCGAGCCCGTAGGCTCCCATACCCACCAGGTGGCTGGCGATCCGCCCCATTTCGGCGATGATCACCCGCAGATGTTTCCCCTTCTCGGGCATCTGGTACTTCAGCAGCTTCTCAACCGCCAGCGACCAGCCCAGATTCATGTTCATCCCGGCCAAGTAATCCATCCGGTCGGTGTAGGGAATCCATTGCCGCGGGGTCAAATTCTCGCCGATTTTCTCGGCGCAGCGATGCAAGTAGCCGATGTGCGGCGTCGTTTCCGAAACCACTTCGCCGTCGGTGCGCAAAACCAAGCGCAACACGCCGTGCGTGCTGGGATGCTGCGGCCCCATGTTCACCAACATTTCGTCGGTGCGAACATCGAACTCAATAATTCGCGGATCTTCGACTGCTAGTGGCATGTCCTTGTTGTCCGTAGTCAGTTGTCCGTAGTCCGTCGCCGGAGTGAATTAGCCCTTCCACTCCTTTACGCACCGCACAAATTGCTCCCAGCTAAAATGTCGTTCCTTCGATGGTCCGCTGGGGAACCAACCCACCCCGCCGCGGCTGATCGTTAAATCTCCCAGTTTCCCTTTGGATCGCGACTTCACTGAAATCACTAAATCCTTGTGCACGATCTCCAATGCCGGCATCTGACCGATCCGAACCTTGTGCTCAAACTTTGTCTTCGCACGCTTAATCATGGGCAAATCCTCAGTTCCAGGATGAAAAGTACCACTACCATTGTTGCGGTGGCACTCGCCCGATCAAGCGTTTATCTCCCCCGAATTCCGTGGTATTCCAGCGGCATTTCGTAGTCTTTTCGCAGCGGATGCCCGACCCAATCTTCCGGGCACAGAATCCGACGCAGCCCGGGGTGACCCATGAATCGCACGCCGCTCAGATCGAACACTTCGCGCTCGTGCCAATCGGCGGTTCGCCAAATGTGGCTGACCGACGGCACTTCCGGCAATTCGCCCGGCACGTCGTTCTTCCAGCGCGGCAGCATCATCTTTAGCACGAGCGTCACCCGATTCGGCACGCTCCACAGGTGGTATACCAGTTCCAAATGCGGCTGCCAGGTCACCTTCGCCGCTTTCTTTTGGTCCGGCTCGAAGTAATCGACCGCGGTGATCAACTGCAGCATGTTGAACCGCAAATCCGGCTCATCGCGCAGATAAGTGCACACATCCACCAGCGCACCGGGCGAGACTTCGATCCATGGATCGATTGCCTCCAAATTGGCGCCGGTGATCCGCTGGCCGAACTTCTGCTTTAGCCGGTCGAGAAACTGTTGTCCACGCATAGAAGAGAGGGGTCAGGAGTCAGGGGGTCAAGAGTCAGGCACTACATCACGCCGAAAGTGCCCGCTCCGGTTCGATAGTCAACGATGGCGGCTCGCGCGGCGGCGGGCCAGTTGCCTCTTCCGCGCTCGTGGAGCGCACCCAATCCAAATCGCCGCGCTTCCAAACGTAGGCAAAGCCGACCATCAGCACCGCGAAAAAGACCAAAATGTCGATGATCGACAAGCCCGCCAATTGCTTGGCGGTTTCGGCACTCGCCGCCCGGGCCTCGGACGTCTCCGGCATCTTGGGCCTCGCGGCCGGCGGCACTCCCAATTGACGATACGCCTGCGTCACGGCCTGCGGCGGCAAACGATCGTCCATCAAGTGCGTCGCTTTGCCGAACACGGTGGCCCACGGAAAGAAAAACGCGATTTCCACGTCGAAGATGATGAACAACAGCGCCACCACGTAAAACCGGATGTCGAACTGCACGAAGCTCGAGCCGATCGTGGGCTCGCCGCATTCGTAAATCTCCAACTTCTCGAAGTTGGGATTCTTCGGCCGCAGAAACTTGCCCACCAGCAAGTTCACCCACAAGAAGAAAAACCCAAAGCCGATAAACAGCGCCAAATACCCGGCGATCATCGTGGGTGTGGTCATAGAAAATCAGCCTGTTGCGCGAGCCGAACGAACCCGCATTTTAAGAATCGCCCCATCGTTTGCAAGGCGGCGCGGCTCACTGCTGCAGCTTCAACCGCGGATCGGCCAAATCCAAACGATACATCATCTGGTTGTAGTCATAGCGCGGCGTGGCCTCGCCATCGCGGGAAAACGTCGTGGCATAAGTGCCGTCGAAATAAATGATGCGCCCGCCTTGCTCGTCGAAGAAAGCATGATGTTTGGGGTTATAAAGCGAGTAGCGATCGTGGGTCACAACCTTCCGCGCCGCCGCCCAAGGCCCCTCCGGCTTGTCGGCCTCCAAGTACCAAATCTCTCCCAAAAAAGAACTCGATCCCCCTACTTCTCCGGCAATCATCACCCAGCGGCGCCGGTAATCGTTATATCTCACGGAAGCGTCGGCCAACCGGATCGGCTTCTTGGTCTCGACATCGAGTGGACAAAACCAAGCCTCGTCGGGCTTCAATTTGCCCGACTGCACAAGCTTTTCGAGTTGTTCGCTGGACAGCGAAGGCGTTCCTTTCTTCCAAGCCCATACGAGTTTTCCATCGGCGGCGCGATCCAACGGTGCATTCGAATCGGTCATCGGATCGTACTTCGATCCCGCCTTCAAGCACGTAAATCCTTCATAATCGCCCAGTTTTTGAATGCTCTGCCAATCGGCCTTCACGCGCATGTTGGGAAAAGGGTCGGGAAAGTAGAAATAATCGACTCCGTCCACCGACACGCGAAATGCATTGCCGTGCGGCCTCAGCGGCGCACGGATGGGCAACCGCGCCAGCGTCTCGAACACCTTTTTCTCATCGTTGAATACAACCAGCGACTCTCCGACGCATTCGTCCAAACTAGTCATTTGCGAACTTCGCCCTACCATCCGCTCTGCCCCGGTCGGGCCGGGAAGGATCATCACGGCATCGAACCACGACATCACGTTTCCCTCTTCTGGTTTTGGCAGCATTGGCCGGCTGAAGCCTTCAGAATCGACAAAGTAGGTCAGGTCGATGCCTAATGAAGGTTCCAGCCCGCCTTTGCCTGGCAACTCCGAGGTTGCTCCCGCAGTGCCGAAGTGCCCCAAGGGATACGACTGCCGCGATGTATCTCCCCAAAACCAATAAATTTTGCCGCCATATACGGCGCTCTGTGAACTATCCTGGCCGGTCACTTGCCCATTGAGCAGCGGCTGCTTGATCGGCACTTTGCGTCCCAGCTGCACACTGTCTTCATAAATTCCTTCACCGGTAACGCGATACAGCCGCTCGGCGATGTTCCGGCGTTTGACTTTGATCTGCGCGGTTTCGCCGGGCTTGACCTCCAGCGCCATTCCGCGAATACCAAATCCATCTGCCGGGTATTCGTATCCATGGCCGGCGATGTTGAAGAACACCTTTCGATTCACCAGCGCCGGATCGTCGATCGCCACCATCCCGGCGCTATCGGTCCAATAGCTAACGTGACTGACCGTCGAAAGCTCGATCAGAGGCACGCCGCGCCCCGTTTGATCGTCAACGACTTCGATGGCGAAATAGCGCGACTGTCCGCCGGCGTCGTCGGCCGCGGTGGCTGCCATCACGCCGCCATGTGCTATCGCAGCCAGAAGGGCGGCTAACCAAAGTCCCGCGCACATGTTGGCCTCCCAACTAGGAATCAAGAGGCCCCTCAATGTCCGAGAATGTCGGCGCATTTGCAAGCTGGCAGATTGCCGAGCCGTCGCCGCTGCCGCAATCAATGGCCCGAAGATGTCGAGCCCGATTCGCCCGCGGCGCTGGTTCCGTGCCCGGCGCCGGCGTCTGCTGTCAGCGATTGCCGGCCGGCGAAGCCCGCCTCCAGTTCATGCCAGAACAGCACTTCCGGCTCGCCCAGCTTCCAGCACAAATATGCCTCGCGTCCGTCGACCAGCGTGGGAAAATCCACGAGTCCTTCCGGGCCGTTCTTCGGCTCGATTCCCAATCGCTTCAACTCTTCTACGTAATCGCGCAGCCGCTGTCCGTCTTTCTCGAGCTCTTCCTCGATCTGCACGAGTTCTTCCCGATACACATCGGTCGGTTGACCATTGCGTTGCGAAAGCAAATGGGACAGCCGTTCGCGCCGATCAATTACTTCGCGTGACAAATCGGCCAGGTCCTTCACGATCGCCCGCACCAACGGCAGCATGGCATTGGCCTGCTCGACGGTGAAATACTTGCGTGATTCAGATGTTTGCTTGTCGGCCATGGCGGGTGCCTCTAATCTCTGCCCTTTTTGCCTCTCGTCCTTCGTCACTTCTTACTGATTCGGTCCTCCGTGCACAGGTTCAACAATAACTTTGGATTCTGCAACAGCAGTTGGATTCAACGTCGCCCGGCCCCACGCCACATCCAGCGGCAGCCTCGCAAAATCGACAATGCATCCGTCGCGGCTATAGCAACTCAAATCGTGCGAAGCCCCCATGAAAATGCAATCCACAGGGCAGGGCTCCACGCACAGCGCGCAAAACATGCACTTCGAGTAATCAATCGTGAAGCCCGTGATCTTGAAACCCTTGCCGGTCGTCACGCGCTCCTTGCCGATATAAATGCAATCGACCGGGCAGGCCTTGGCGCATTGGTCGCAGGCAATGCACGTGGTCAAATCGTAGCGGTGAAAGCCGCGATACCGCGCGGCCACCGGCACGGGCCGTTCGGGATATTCGAACTTGTGGGTAAACGTGCCCCGCCCGGGCTCGTACGTCTTGATCCAATATCGCAACGTAACCCGCATGCCTTGCGCCACAGTCGATATCGCATCCCAAATATCGCGCAGCCATTGTCGCATGGCTTGGTTCTCAATTGGTTTTGGATCGCGCAACAATCATCCCGCATTGGAATTATAGACACACCCCCCAACTCCGCAAGCAAACGTGCCCTTCAAGCGCTGGCTGCGAACACGCTCCGCTAGGGTGCGAGTGCACATCACACGTTGTATTAGGGTTTCTTCTTTCGCCGCAAGACAGTCTCGCGTCGTCGAGGAATTCAGTCATTGCGACCTCGCCATGCCGGCATGGTCGAACGCTCGGCGGTGGGGCTGTGGCCACGGCCGGCCAGCTAAAAGCGCACCATTCCATGCAGGGGGATGCGCATCGGGACCGGCGGCCGACAACCAGCACAAACTGTCTCGAACTGAGAGGACACTGCCGCGGCCGGTTTGCCCTCGATCGGCGCAGCTTGCTAGCCCGCAAGGCATTGGCTTACCGGCCGTCTGGGGTAGGCTCCAGTTTGCGCCCTATCGGACGATCCTAACCCCTTTTCCAGCTATTAGTTGCAGAATGGTGCGATAATCGAGGTCAAATTCGGGGCGATACAATCGCGTGCCAATCACCAAAAAAACGACCCAAAAAGCCCGTTTTGGCCCATTGGCTTTGCTTGACTCTACAATCGCAGCACGTAGAGTGAATTGAAGGAAGTGCCTGTGGCAACGCCACTTGACGGCGTTGTGCAAGCACCTCGCCGGCGGCTTTCGCCGGTGGTTCGGACCGTGCGCCGAGCCGCCGTCGACCATGGTGGGTCGTGTAGCGAATCGCATGCCGGCGCGAAACCATGAGGGATGCCTAAAATGCTGGTTCTCTCCCGTAAAAAGAACGAAAGTATTGTCATCAATAATGACATTACGATCGTCGTTGTAGAAATCCGGGGGGATAAGGTACGCCTGGGAGTCGAAGCTCCCAAGGAAGTGCCCGTTCATCGCCGCGAAGTCTACGACGCCATTCGCCGCAACGACGCGGCAGCCGCTCAATCGCGAGCGAGCGCCAACGGCGGCGCGGAGCCGCCTTCCAGCACCGAAAGCCCGTAACACGTTCGCAAAGTTGCGACGTTCTATCTCGGGTGCGGCCAGCGAGTGCTGAAATATTTTCCATGTGCGAATTTTTCGCGCGCAGACCTTTCCCCTTCTGCTTTCTGCCTTCTGCCTTCTGCCTTTCGACATTCCCATCCACTTGACGATCCCTGGCGCAATTCACTACAAACCCTTGCGGTGCAACAAGCTCGGACGCGCACACCTGGCCCCGTCGTCTAGCGGTCTAGGACACCGGCCTTTCACGCCGGTAACACGGGTTCGAGTCCCGTCGGGGTCATTACAATTCTCTGAAATGATGTCGCTTTCCAAGGGTGGCACTGACAAGCGCCGCGCTTGTCAGTGGAATCTGCCAGCCAACGTGTGACTACGCGCGCTTACGATGCCGTGCTGATCGTCTCCTTCGGCGGGCCTGAGGGGCCGAACGAAGTCATCCCATTTCTGGAAACCGTGCTGCGCGGCCGCAATATTCCTCGCGAGCGGCTGCTGGAAGTTGCCGAGCACTACCAGCATTTTGGAGGTGTGAGCCCAATCAACGCGCAAAATCGCGCGTTGGCCGAGGCACTGCGGGCCGAACTGAAACAACATGGGCCGAATTTGCCCGTTTACATCGGTAATCGAAATTGGCATCCGTTTCTGGCCGACACGCTGCGGCAAATGAAGGCCGATGGCGTTCGCAACGCGCTGGGCTTTTTCACTTCCGCCTACAGTTCCTACTCGGGCTGCCGACAATATTTGGAAAACATTGCCGCGGCGCAAGCCGAGGTTGCCCGCGATCCCCCTCTCCCCTTGGGAGAGGTCCGGGGTGAGGGTGCCCCGCAGGTCGATAAGCTCCGCGCCTATTTCAATCATCCCGGCTTCATCGAGCCGATGATCGAGCGCACCGCCGCGGCGCTCAATCAAATTCCCGCAGCGCGCCGCACGGCCGCCAAATTAGTTTTTACCGCGCACAGCATTCCGCAGGCGATGGCGGCCGCCAGCAAGTACGAATCGCAACTGCGCGACGCCTGCCAATTAGTGGCTGCTGGCGTAAGTCGCAACGATTGGCAATTGGCCTGGCAAAGCCGCAGCGGACCGCCGACGCAACCTTGGCTCGAGCCCGACATCAACGACGTGCTGCGCGAACTGGCAGGGCAGGGGGTGCGCGACGTGGTCGTCGTGCCCATCGGCTTCATTTCCGATCACATCGAGGTGATTTACGATCTCGACACCGAAGCCAAGCACACTGCCGACGGGCTTGGCCTGAACATGATTCGCGCCGCCACGGTCGGCACGCACCCGAGATTCGTGCAGATGATCCGCGAGCTGATCGAAGAGCGAATTAGCGGCAAACCGGATCGGCCAACGCTTGGCAAACTCGGCCCGGTGCCGGATGTTTGTCCGGTGGATTGTTGCCCGAGCGGCCGTGAAGCTAAGGCAGAAGGCAGAACGCAGAAGGCAGAATAACTCGGTTTCCCTTTTGCTTTCTGCCTTCTGCTTTCTGCTTTTATTCTCGCTCGACGATCATCGCCACGGCATTGCCGCCGCCGAGACACAGCGCAGCCAAGCCGCGGCGCAGATTTTTCTTCTGCAATGCATACAGCAGCGTGACCAGCACTCGCGCTCCGCTGGCGCCAATCGGATGACCCAACGCGATCGCGCCGCCGTGGACGTTCGTTTTGGCCGGATCCAATCCCAGTGGCCGCATGCAGGCCAGGCATTGCGCCGCAAATGCTTCATTCAACTCGACCAAATCGATATCCACGAGTTTCAGTCTTGCTTTGGCCAGCACTTTTTCGATCGCGCTTACCGGCGCGATGAACAATTCTTTCGGCGCGACGCCGCTGGTCGCCGTGGCGACAATCCGCGCCTTGATTGGGCCTTCATGCTGCTTCGCAATCGCTTCGCTGGCCACCACCAGCGCCGCAGCGCCATCGCTGATCTGTGAGGAATTCCCCGCCGTCACCGTTCCATCGTCCGCAAACGACGGCCTCAACTTCGCCAGCCCCGCCGCCGAGCTGTCAGTGCGCGGGCCTTCATCCCGGCTCACGACGATCTGTCCCCGCTTTTTGTCGGGCACATTCACCGCCACGGTTTCGTCGCCGAAATCGCCGCTTTCGGCCGCCGCCACCGCTCGACGATGGCTTTCCAGCGCAAAGGCATCTTGATCGGCCCGGTTCACGCCGCATTTGGCGGCGATGAAATCGGCTTCGCTCCCCATCGGCAGATCTTCGAAGGCGCACCACAGGCTGTCGTGCTGCATCGAGTCGATCACTTCCTGATCGCCGAATTTCCAACCGTCCCGCGCACCTGGTAACAAATACGGCGCGCGGCTCATGCTTTCCATGCCGCCGGCCACGATCACATTGGCATCGCCGGCGCGGATGGCTTGATCCGCCAGCATCACGGCCTTCAATCCCGAACCGCACACTTTGTTGATGGTGACGGCCGCAACAGATTCCGGTAAACCTGCCCCCAGCGCGGCTTGCCTCGCCGGCACTTGGCCCAAACCGGCCGAAAGCACATTGCCCATGATCACTTCGTCCACGTCTTTGGGCTTCACGCCCGCGCGGCGAATCGCTTCAGCCACCGCAATCGCGCCCAGCGTCGGCGCAGGCACTGCCGCTAGCCCGCCTTGGAATTTCCCAATCGGCGTGCGGCAACCGGCGATGATATAGGAACTAGCCATGAAATCTCGGCAGCTTGCCCGGGTGCGAGCGATCCGTGAGAATTATACAACTTGGAGCCAGGAACTATGAACATTGAACAATGAGCAGTGAACGCAGCAAAATGACTGCGCTGTTCATTGTTCACTGCTCCTTGCTCTTAGTTTCCTGCCGATATCACATGGAATTACGACAGCTAGGCAACTCTGATCTCCTCGTTTCCGCCGTCGCGCTCGGCACCTGGCCGATGGCCGGCATGACCAGCCTCGAGGTGAACGACGCCGATAGCCTGGCCACAATCGCCGCCGCTCTGGATTCCGGCGTGAATTTCATCGATACCGCCTACTGCTACGGCGCGAATGGCGAGTGCGATGTGCTAATAGGAAAGGCGCTCGCCGGAAAACGCAACAAAGCCGTGATCGCGGCAAAAGCCGGGGTGCATTGGAACGCCGATGGCACGCGCGCGGATGATGCCCGACCTGAGACATTGCGCCGTGAATGCGAAGAAAGCCTGCAGCGATTGAACACCGATCATGTCGATTTGCTCTATCTCCACTCGCCGGACAAGACCACGCCGGTTGCCGAATCCGCCGGCGAACTGAAACGACTCATGGACGAAGGCAAAACGCCGCACGGTCGGGGCCTCGAACTGCACGTTCGAGCAACTGAAGCAATTTGCCGACGCCTGCCCGGTGACCGCGTATCAGCCGCGCTACAACATGCTGCAGCGTGATATCGAGGCCGACATTTTGCCTTGGTGCCGCCAGTGTGGCATATCGGCTTGCGTCTACTGGCCGCTGATGAAAGGGCTGCTCACCGGAAAATTCGGCCGCAACCATCAGTTTGACCCGCGCGACGGCCGGCAGAAATACGCCATGTATCAGGGGGAAGAGTGGCAAAAGAACCAGGATTTTCTCGATGAGTTGCGCATTATCGCCGCCGAAGCCCAGCGCAGCGTTGCCCAGGTCGTTATCAACTGGACCATCCACCAGCCCGGCATCACCGCGGCGCTGTGCGGTGCCAAGCGGCCCTCGCAAATCCGCGACACCGCTGCCGCGATGAAATGGAAACTGTCCGACGACCAGATGCGCCGCATCAACAAAGCCATTGCCGACCGCGGCAAAATTCTCACCGGAAAAATTGCATAACGGAGGCCCAACATGATCAAAGGCAGCGAAGTCCGCAAAGCCGATCACCCGATCGACAAACTTTTTATCGACCGCTGGTCGCCGCGCGCAATGTCGGGCGAAGAAATCAGCCCACAGGATTTGATGGTTTTGTTCGAAGCGGCCCGCTGGGCGCCGTCGTCATACAACAACCAACCGTGGCGAATGCTCTATGCCCGCCGCAGCACCGAACACTGGCAAAAATTCCTCGACCTGCTGGTGGAAGGCAATAAAAGTTGGTGCAAAGACGCTGCTGCACTGGTGCTATTCATTTCAAAAGAAACATTCGACTACAACGGCAAGCCGAGCGTCACGCATTCGTTCGACTGCGGCGCCGCCTGGGAAAATCTGGCCCTGCAAGGCTGGCTGAAAGGCTACGTGGTGCACGGCATGCAAGGCTTCGATTACGAGAAAGCCCGCGCGACGCTAAATATCCCCGCCGGCTACCGCGTGGAAGCCATGATCGCGATCGGCAAGCCCGGCAAAAAAGAATCACTGCCCGAGGAGCAACAAAAACGCGAATCCCCCAGCGACCGCCGCCAAATATCCCAAACCATTTGCGAAGGGCCCTTTAGGCTTTAGGACACCACCCGCAATTCAGGAGATGCGCGAAATGAAACCGCAAGAATTGTTTGGAGTTGTTATTCGAACAATCGGCCTGTTGCTATCCCTCTCTTCGTTGTGGTTCTTTTTCATGGCGCTGCTAAGCGTGATTGGAGGAGGACCCGTCAGTCCGATTGGGTTGATCATTTATGGCATTCCCACTTTATTCGTCGGTGTTTGGTTTCTCGGTGGGGCGCCATTGATTGTGTCTCTCGCGTACCAACAAGAGCTCGAAAGAGAACAACGAGGGCCTGCAGTGTGATCGCTCACTTCGCATCCGCATCGTGCTGATGGAGGCCGAACAGTTGGCCGCCGGGGTCGCTGCAGAAAATCAGATAGCCGACGCCGGGGATCGTCATCTTGGGCTTTTCGATCTTGCCGCCGTGCGCGGTCACTTTGGCGGCGGCCTCGTCCACGTTGGAAACCGAGAGCGTGTTGATCGTGCGGGGCTTGTCGTCGGGCGATTTCATCATCCCGCCGTTGATGCCCGGCGTGCAATCGGGGCCGGTGGTCGCCAGCCAGTATTCGGGGCCGTCTCCATCGTCTTCGAACTTCTCGAACTTCCAGCCGAACACGTCGCTGAAGAACTTCATGTCGGCGCCGGATCGGCGGAATGAAACTCGAAATGAACGGGGCGGTTCATTTTGATTGTCCGTGGTCCGTGGTCAGTTGTCCGTTGTATGAAGGCGGCGCGAAAAGTACGTTGTCGCCGATTAGTGTAGCCCTTATAAACGACGTTGCCCACTAGCAACAACGGACCACGGACAACTGACAACGGACATGCCTCGTGTATTGCTGACCGCTTTCGAGCCATACGATCGCTGGAAGGCGAATTCCAGTTGGTTGACGCTGGTGCAGTTGACGCACGATTTGCCGAAAGAACCACAGATCACAACGCGGCTTTATCCGGTCGATTTCGCCACGTTGCAGGCCCGCCTGGCCGAAGACCTCGCCGGCAATTTCGATTACGCGCTGCACTTGGGTCAAGCGCCGGGCAGCTCGCGGATTCAGTTGGAGGCGATCGGAGTGAACATCGGCGGCTCCAGCAGTCAATCGCCCGATCAATTTCGCACGCTGGTGGACGGCGGCCCAGTGGCGTATCGCACGTCGCTGCCGGTGGCCGATTGGGCCGTGAAATTGCGCCGCGCGAACATTCCGGCGCAAGTTTCGTTTCACGCTGGAACTTACCTGTGCAATGCGACCCTGTATCTGACGCACTACTTGATCCAGCAAAGCAGCGTGAAAACGCAGGCGGCGTTTATCCATTTGCCGCTGGACATCTCGCAAGTCGTGAACGAGCCGCACGGCACCGCCTCGCTGCCGGTGCATGTTTCGGCGCAAGCAGTGCGGTTGATTTTGGAGGAGTTAAAATGAGAGCGGGGTGGCCGGGGCTGGAGGCGCAGCCGAAGCCCCGGTGATATCGCAACCGGGGCTTCCCTTCGGTCCAGCCCCGGCCACCCTTTCTCACGACTTCTTGTATTCCTTCAAGAAGCCTTTGAACAGCACCAGGTGTTCTTCCTCATCGCCCAACAGCGTGATGCACATATCTTGCGTCACGTAATCTTCGCCGTCGGTGGCCTTGATGATTTTCTTATATTGCCGACAAGCCGCTTCCTCGGCTTCGATCACGGCCTCGATCACGCCGATCACGTCGGTGGTGTCGGCAACGGGCTGCTTCTGATTGCCGAATTTCACGCCGGTCGAACCGGGCGTTAACCCGCCCAGCTGCTTGATGCGATGCGCCAATTGCGTGGCGTGGCCGAGTTCAGCGGTGATATCGGCGGCCAGCGATTTCTTGATTTCCTCGGCTCGCACGCCGTCGAGGTTCGTACTATGCGCCAGATAGCTCAGCACGGTTTCCAGTTCCATCGAGTATGCAGTTAGCAACAGCTCGATCACTTCCGCTTTAGAAGCAGCCATGTTTCGTCTCCGTTTTTCAATTGTGACGGTAGTCGGTTAGGGTGATTTCGCAGCGCGACCAGCAAGTTTTTCCTGGGCCGCCAATGCATTCTCTCGCACTTCGGGCAGTTTTGATTTGGTAAGTTCCGCGATGCCTTCCTTGGCCCGAGTAAGATCGATTGTCGGATTCATGTCGGCCAGGCGGACGATACCGCGCAGGCCGTTGATATTCACCAACACTTGCTTGAACTGCCTCGCATCCGGCCGTTCGTCTTGCATGGCGGCCGATTGATCGGGCTGGAGCATTTCCAACAACACCGGCAATGCTTCCGCTTTTCCGTGGCTGGCCAGTGCGGTAGCCGCATTGAAGCGCGCGTCGGGGTGCGAATCGTTCAACATCTCCACAAGCCGCGCCACTGCTTGCGGATCGTCGACGACGCCCAGGGTGTAGGCAGCTTCCGCCCGCAGCTTGGGATTTTCCGATTTCGATGCTTCGATCAGTGTGGGAATTAACTGCGGATCATGCAATGGCTGGCCTTCCTTCTCCAAGTTGGCGGCCAGCGAGCCGATGCCTTGCACGGCGGCGCGGCGCACGTCGATTTCCGCATCGCCGCGTTGGGTGCTTGCCGCTTTCAAAAGCACCGGCAAACCGGTATCGACCTGGAATTCTCCCAAGGCGCGGCACAGATAAATCCGCATATTGATCGGGCCTTCCTCCATGCTGGCGCCGCGGATTTCGTCGTCCAATATCTGCGACAGTTCCGCGGCCAGTGAAACATCATTTTTGATTGCCTCTCCGGCTTCGCCATGCAGGGCTCCGGCCAGATTCACCGCCGCCTGCCAGCGTGTTTCGCTGTTGCCGCGCAGTTGCTTCACGTATTGCCGCGGATCGTTGCCCATTTGTGCCAGCCAATGGAACAACAGCCAGACGACGACAATAATGGCGACGATGACGCCGGGAATCAGAAACAACTGCACCAGGAAGCCGGCGCTGGGGGGCTCGATCGGCGGCAAAGCGTCGTCGGGCGAAAACGATTTAGGCGAACCGGGTTGCGACATGGCACCTAAAGTCTAGGAAGTGCTAGATTGTCGTCAACCCGGGAGGAAGTCTCGCGCAGAGACGCAGAGTCGCGGAGAGATCAGAAAATCAAATTATTAATCTCGGCATCCTCTGCGCCTCTGCGCGAGAAATTATCTGATGAAACTGCTCGATCTAACACTCGGGACTCCCGCTGAAAATTTGGCGCTGGACGAAGCGCTATTGGAAGAAGCGGAGCAGGGGGGCAGGCCGCGCGAAGTGCTAAGGTTGTGGGAATCGCCGCGAACGATGGTCGTTGTCGGCAGTTCGACGCACGTGGCCAATGAAGTCGATGTCGCTGCATGCCGGCAGCAGCAGGTGCCGATCTTGCGGCGGCCCAGCGGCGGCGCACCGATTGTCGCGGGGCCAGGATGCCTGATGTACGCCGTGGTGCTTAGTTTTCAATTGCGTCCCGAACTGCGCTTGATCGATCGGGCCCATCGCTTCGTGCTCGACACTATCGCGGCATCGTTGCGAAAGCTTGTTCCTGATGTGAAGTGCGCCGGCATTAGCGATTTGGTGCTTGGCGCGGCAAATTTTCGGGCAACAGCATGCGATTCAAGCGCGAGCATTTTTTGTATCACGGTACGCTGCTGTACCAATTTCCGTTGGAACAAATCGAAGCGCTGTTGAAGATGCCGGCGCGGCAACCGAACTATCGGCAAAAACGCTCGCACAGCGAGTTCTTGATGAACGTGCCGCTCGAAGCGGATCAGTTGCGGCAAACGCTTACATCGGCGTTTGAAGCCAATGAACCGACGAAAGATTGGCCGCGTAATCTCACCAAGAAGTTAGTCGCGGACAAATACAGTCGTGCCGATTGGAACGAAAGATTGTGAGAAAACCGCAGCAATTCGCTGCCCAGTTTTCCCAACTTAACGCGGAAATGCCGCTCGTTTCGGCACGCAAATTGGCCTAGAAAATCAGTCTTTTAGGCGCGCTAACCCGGTTGACACTCCGCGCCAATCGGATAGAATCACGAAGCCCTGGAACGAGCTACGGTTCGTGTCCGAACGGAGAGTGGATGCAGGGCGTTTACAAGCCGGCCAACTTATTTCGCTGGCGCCGTCGCTGGTTTCTACTGGCGCGGGATTGATCTTTGACAATTCGGTAGTTGATCTTTTTGAGTAAAGCCAGCACAAGTTTGTGACCGGCGGCTGAAGGTCTGTGTTTAATGGTCGGAGTACCGACTTCGAGAAATCGAAGAGATGGGCTCAGACTGAGAATCAGATGATCAGGCGCCAAAACATGATCGAACCGGTTCGGTTCCAATGGCTATTAACCCGGTTGCAGAAGCTTCGGCCGAAGCAATCGGTAAAGCAGCAAGAATTGAAGGGTTTGATTCTGGCTCAGAATGAACGTTGGCGGCGTGGATTAGGCATGCAAGTCGAACGCGTGTAGCAATACACGAGTGGCGAAAGGGACAGTAACACGTAGATACGTACCCTCCGGTCTGGGATAGTCCGTCGAAAGACGGGGTAATACCAGATAACGTCTCCGGACCAAAGGTGTGATTCCACCGGTGGAGCGGTCTGCGTCCTATTAGCTTGTTGGTAGGGTAACGGCCTACCAAGGCAATGATGGGTAGCGGGTGTGAGAGCACGACCCGCGTCACTGGGACTGAGACACTGCCCAGACACCTACGGGTGGCTGCAGTCGAGGATCTTCGGCAATGGACGCAAGTCTGACCGAGCGACGCCGCGTGCGGGATGAAGGCTTTCGGGTTGTAAACCGCTGTCAGTGGGGAGGAAATCGTAGAGGGTAATCTCTCTATGTTGACCTATCCGCAGAGGAAGCAAGGGCTAAGTTCGTGCCAGCAGCCGCGGTAAGACGAACCTTGCTAACGTTATTCGGAATTACTGGGCTTAAAGGGTGCGTAGGCGGTGCGGAAAGTCGGGTGTGAAATCCCCCAGCTCAACTGGGGAATTGCGCCTGAAACTACCGTGCTCGAGGAAGACAGAGGTACGCGGAACTTAGGGTGGAGCGGTGAAATGCGTTGATATCCTAAGGAACACCGGTGGCGAAAGCGGCGTACTGGGTCTTATCTGACGCTGAGGCACGAAAGCTAGGGTAGCGAACGGGATTAGATACCCCGGTAGTCCTAGCCGTAAACGCTGAGCACTTGATTGAAGGGTCCTCCATAGCCTTTTAGTCGTAGCGAAAGTGTTAAGTGCTCCGCCTGGGGAGTATGGTCGCAAGGCTGAAACTCAAAGAAATTGACGGGGGCTCACACAAGCGGTGGAGGATGTGGCTCAATTCGAGGCTACGCGAAGAACCTTATCCTAGTCTTGACATGCTTGGATTAACTGCTGGAAACAGCAGCCACGCCTTCGGGTGGAACAAGCACAGGTGCTGCATGGCTGTCGTCAGCTCGTGTCGTGAGATGTCGCGTTAAGTCGCTTAACGAGCGAAACCCTTGTCTCCAGTTGCCAGCGGGTCATGCCGGGGACTCTGGAGAGACTGCCGGTGTTAAACCGGAGGAAGGTGGGGATGACGTCAAGTCCTCATGGCCTTTATGACTAGGGCTGCACACGTCCTACAATGGCACGCATAAAGGGATGCAAACTCGCGAGAGCAAGCAAATCCCAAAAAACGTGCCCCAGTTCGGATTGCAGGCTGCAACCCGCCTGCATGAAGCCGGAATCGCTAGTAATCGCGGATCAGAATGCCGCGGTGAATGTGTTCCTGAGCCTTGTACACACCGCCCGTCAAGCCACGAAAGTGGGGGGTATCCGAAGTCGCCTACGCAACCGTAAGGAGCTAAGCGCCTAAGATAAACTCCGCGATTGGGACTAAGTCGTAACAAGGTAGCCGTAGGGGAACCTGCGGCTGGATCACCTCCTTTCTAAGGATTTATCCGACTCAATGGAATTCACACTCCAATTGAGTCAACCATGGAGACAGACTTGGGTTGGAAAAAAGATCAGCTTCGATTCGCTGAGTGTCGAACTCAACGACGCAAAGCGGTTTCGGCTCACGCCGGAAAATCGAAACGAACTACCGAGTTGAAATTGATAGAGACGCGCCGGCCTTGCCAGACCGGCGCGTCTTTTTGTGCGCTGGACTTTCTCAATCTAGAAAGTCTGTCATTCCCTTCTTTTTTCAAATTCCGCGCCGCAATTTGTACGTTTTTACTTTTCCCCAGCCAATGGCGCCTGCGCAGCATCATCCTTTACTTTGCGAAGACTCTTCATCGCTTGCGATGTTCTTTCGCCCGGAGCCCCCAAGGCTGGCGCTGGAAAATCATCCGTTCGCGGAAACAGCCCAGGATAATCGACGCAGCTACCCCCGATTTTTTTGCGCAAGCAAATTGCAACCGGCGATTCACGTTTCGCCGGCGCTCAGCCGCACGCGCAGCGGCACGTCGTGGCCCTCGCGGCGCACGGTTATCGTCACTTCCTCGCCAGGGTGGAAGGCGTCGATCGCCGACAGAAAATCGTCGGCCGTCAGCGTGGGCTGGCCGTTGACGGCAATGATTAAATCCGCCGCGCTGCGATCGATCGATTGCGTCTCGTAGGTAAACGGTCCCTGGCGTTTGCGCTCTTTCACCACTTTGAAACCTCGCATGCCCGCTTGTTCGGCCGGGCCGCCGGAGATCAATGTCGCAACGAGCAATCCTTTCTCCGTTTCGTAGACGCGGGAGATGCCGGTTTCGGGCCGTACGACGTGACCGGTGGCAATTAGCTCCGGCACCACGCGGGTAATAGCGCTGGCGGGGATCGCAAATCCGACGCCGGCATTCTGCCCGGTTTTGCTGGCGATCGCCGTGTTCATGCCGATCACTCGGCCGTGTGTATCCAACAGCGGCCCTCCGGAGTTTCCTGGATTGATCGCCGCGTCGATTTGAATAATCGATTTAATGGTGCGATTACTGCGCGACGGCAGCGATCGATTCAAGCTCGAGACAATTCCGGTGGTCAGCGTGCGCTCCAAACCAAACGGATTTCCCAAGGCGTACACTTTCTGCCCCACTTTAAGTCGCGTGGAATCGCCGAAGTGAACGGGGAAGAGCGAATCTTTCGGGGCGTCAATTTTCAAAACGCATACGTCGGTCGAAGGATCGCGCCCGACGACCTTTGCATCGTAGCTGTGCCCATCGAACAGCGTGGCCTGCACTTCGCGCGCCCCTCGACGACGTGGTAATTCGTCAGAACGTGCCCCTGCTTATCGAGCACCGAGCCGGAACCGCTCCCTTCCTGGATCACGTCGATCAAAAACAGCGTGGGGGTTTCGACCTTCGTGTTGATGTTTACCACGCTGCGGTTGCACGCCTCGTACACCGCCACGTTCACTCGCTCTTCGGGAGTCAATTCCTCGGCCGAGTCGACAAGCTGCGAAGGGGCAATCGGCAGCGGCTGCCGGCCGGAGATGGCAGGATGCACTGGCTCGGCCAGCCGAAAGGTCGAGTCGTCCGGACCGGGATTGGTGTATCGCTGCTGGGCCTGTGCCACCGGGCGACCGACGCACAGCAGGATAAGCCCCGCCATGGCCGCCCAGTTGAACGAAATTCTTGCGCGGTCAAGACTTTGCATGAGCAACGCCGTGGCTCGGGGTACAACTTACGCCGCGAACGATAAACGATTATCAGCCACCGGTGGATAGCAAAGTCAAGTGCCGCCAACCCGTCAAAAAACCTCAAAAATCAGCCGAAAAGTAAGGCGTCGGACCAGTTCGCATAAGCGGCTCATAACCGGCCAGAATACGCGAAAAATGGGCTATTTACGTAGCATGTGCCCTGGGCTGCGAATACAATAGGTTGATAGTGATGCGAACCCAGGACTATTCCTGTTCGCTGAATCCCTGTTTTAACAAAGCGTTATCCGAGCAGCCCTTAAAGGCGTGCTCCCGCCCTACGTTGCGCCGGAACACGACGCGGGAAGCCCGCCCCTGACTCTTCGTGGTTGGAGCAATCTCCATGTCGCGCACCTCTGGCAGTTGTTTTTGGCTGGCGCTGGCACTCGTCGTGGCCGCGCCCAAGTTCATCGCAGCCGCTGCGCCTGAAAAAGCAAACTCCCCGACCGCTCACTTCGATGCGTATGCCAAGCCCGATGGCGCAACCTACTTCGCGCTCAGCTTGATGCCGCAGACCGCGCTGCCGGCCGCCGAATCCAGCGACGTCGTCGTGCTGTTCGACACTTCGGCCAGCGAAGTCGGGCTGTATCGTGATAAAGGGATGGAGGTTTTGCATGGCCTGTTGGCCACGCTCGGCGAAAAAGATCACGTCAAGCTGATGGCCGTCGATCTCAAGGCGGTGCCCATGACGCAAAGCTTCGTGGCTCCGCACGGCGCCGAAATGACCGCCGCCATCGAACAACTCAAGCACCGCACGCCGCTGGGCGCGACCGACATGGAAGCGGCAATGAAGGCCGTGCTCGACAGCTACAAGGGCGCCTCAGCCGCGCCGCGGGCTGTCGTTTACATCGGCAACGGCCGCAGCAGCGCCAACGCAACTGCGCCCGATATGCCCAAGCTCATCGATCGGCTGGCCGGTCAACATATTTCCGTCAGCAGCTTTGCTGTCGGCGCAAGCCAGAACGTCGCCAACCTGGCGGCGCTGGCGAATCAAACCGGCGGCGTCGTGGCGCTGGATGGCGAGAAGGTCGCCGGCCGCGAACTGGGCGCCCAACTTAGCCGCGCCCTGCACGAATCGATTATCTGGCCGGTGGATCGCAAATTGCCGGCTTCCTTGGCCGAGGTCTATCCCGCAAAAACCCCGCCGCTTCGCGCCGACCGCGACATTGTGCTCGTGGGCAAAGGCAGCGCGGATCAGCAATTTGAAGTGAACATCAAAGGCGAAGTCGCCGGCAAGCCGGTCGATCTGCACTGGATGGTCCAACCGAATAAGGCCGACGACGACAACGCCTATCTTGCGCAACTCGTCGACGGCGCGAAAGCCGACGGCGGCTACAGCCTGCCGACGCTCGGCTCCGAAGGGCTGTGGGAAGCGCGCCGCGTGATTAATGTCGGCGCCCAGAACTTGGCGAAGCTCGGCCGCCAGGCCGCCTCGTCGGGCAACGTGTCGCAAGCAAAACAGTTTGTCGAAGCTGCGGTGCGCATGGATCCGAACAATCCCAACGCCTTGGTGCTGAAGCACGCGATCGACAATGGCAAAGTGGTTGCTGCCGCGGCGGAAATCCCGCCGCCGCCGGAGCCTGCCGATAGCGCACCCCAGCCCGGCGATTTGTTAAGTTCCACGGAAGAGATGCAGCGCGTGATCCAGCAAAAGGTGATCACCGACGCCAATGTGGAAATGAATCGCGCCCGCGACCACATGGCCATCGATCCGGCCGGTGTGCAACAAGATATGAAACTTTTGCTGGAGCGCGTGCTGCAGGTGCCGGAATTGACCAGCGACCAGCGGATCAGTCTTCGCAGCCAGCTAACTGCCTTGATCGAACAAGCCGCTCGCCGTCGTCAGGAAAAGGAAGTGGCTGACGTCGAGCGCGAGCAAAACATGGCGATGGCTCGCGAACGCCAACGCCTGCTGGACAACCTGACCCGTAAAGACATGCAAGTCAAAGGACTAATCGATCGGTTCGACGCGCTCATGGAGCAGGGCTATCTGCATTTCGACTCGTTCACCAATCAGTACTACATGGACGCCAAGACCAAAGCCGCCGACGAAGCCGCCCGTGTGCTGTCCGATCCGTACGGCCGACAGTCTGCTATCGCCGTTTCCGCGCCGTTGTTTGCCGATCTGGCAGGCAACACCTCGAATTACCTCGCGATCCGCGAAGCCAAGCAGCGAAATTGGCTGGACCAGATGCATTTGGTCGACGTTGCCGCCATTCCCACCCCCGACGACCCGCCGATCGTTTATCCTCCGGCTGACTTCTGGCGGCAACTTACAGAACGGCGCAAGAAATACAAATCGGTCGATCTGTCGAACACCAGTCCCGTGGAGCAACGCATCCTGAGCTCGCTGGATGAAAAGACGGAACTTGACTTTGCGGAAACGCCGCTCAAAGACGTAATGGATTACATCAAGGAACGACATCACATCGAAGTGCAGTTCGACCAGAACGCGCTAAAAAATGCTAATCCTCCGATTGACCCCAGCCAAACGCTGATCAGCCGCAGCCTCAAGGGCGTGACGCTGCGCTCGGCATTGAAGCTCATCCTGTCCGAATACAATCTCACCTATGTCATCAAAGACGAAGTGTTGATGATCACCTCCAAGGACGAGGCCGATAAGGTGTTGGTCACCAAGGTGTATCCTGTCGGCGATCTGGTCATGCCCATCGACGTGTTGGGTAACGGCGGCAGCAACGGTGGCGCATCCAGCGGCGGCTTCGGCGGTGGTAGTGGCGGCGGGCTGGGAGGCGGCGGCGGCATCGGCGGCGGTGGCGGCGGCTTCGGCGGCGGCGGTGGTGGCGGCGGCGGCATCTTCGATGTTCCCGACGATCTCAACGTCGTCGTGCCTTCGTCCAACGACGGCGGCGCATTGGACGTGCCCGACGATCTGAAACTCTCCGGCGCAAAAGCGGCCAAGACTCAGGCGGCATCGCAAACCTCGTCTGCCGCAGCGACGCCCAAGTCCATATCCGCGCCGGCCGTGGCCGGTTCGACAAAACCCGCCGCGGACGCCAAGCCTGATGAACTCGCGGCCGAAAGCCACGAAACCATCGTCGTCAATACCGACGTCGACCCCGACAAGTTCTGGAACGATTATTTCACCTCGTTGCCGGAACCGGACGAAAATCATGCGGCCGAAATTGCCGCGAAACGCGACGCCGCCATCCGCGATGTTGCCAAGGAATTGATGGATCAACAAAAATTCGATCACGTCGCGGCGCTGATCAACGCCGCGCTGCGCAACGGCTATGCCCGCCCCTGGATGTACGAAGCCCTGGCCCTGGCCTTGCAAGCCGCCGGAAAGCCCAAGGACGACGTGGAACGCGCGCTGATGTCGGCGGTGGATTTCGCAAATTCGCCCAGCGACATGATGCAAGTCGCCTTGTACATGGCTCGCATCGGCTTGGACGAGCGCGCCCTGAAGCTGTTGCGTCAGGCGTCCGCGTTGCAGCCGTTCCGCCACGAACCGTACATGCATGGCTTGCAGATTGCACAGCGATTGGGCGATGACGACGCCATTCGCTGGGCCTGCCTGGGAATCCTGCGGCAAGCGTGGCCCAAGAATAAAAAGAGCGTGGAGGATTCGGCCCGATATGCCTCCGCTGCGCTGGTGGAAAAACTCCGGAAGGACGGCAAGACAGCCGAAGCCGACGATTTCCGTAAGGCGCTCGACGAAGCCCAGGTGCGCGATTGCCTGGTGAAGGTCACGTGGACGGGCGATGCCGACGTCGATTTGATGATCGAAGAACCGACCGGCGCCGTGGCCTCGTTTCAGCATCCCCGCACCGTTGGCGGTGGCGTCATGCTGGGCGATGCCTATGCCAAATCCAATGCGTCAAGCACGGAAGGGTCTTCCGAAAGCTACGTGTTACCGCAGGGCTTTAGCGGCCATTATAAAATGCGACTGCGCCGAATCTGGGGCCAGGTTGCCACGGGCAAAGTTACCGTTGACATTTATACCCAATACGGCTCGCCCCACATGACCCATCTGCGCCAGCAAATTCCCCTGGGCGAGCGCGATGCCGTGGTGAAGTTTGACGTCGCCGACGGCCGCCGCACTGAACCGCTGGAACAAGCACAATTGGCACAAGCCGTGGCCGATCAAACCACGGTGAATAGCGCCGTGCTCGCGCAGCAAATGAACGCCTTGAATACCGCCTCGGCTTCCGCGGCGACCGATGTCACGTCGTCGGGCTTGGGCGCCGGCAGCGCGAATCCATTTTTCCCGTTCGTGCTGAAGGGCGCAGTGGGTTTCACCGTGAAGCCCACCATTCTGCCGGAAGGCACGCAATTGCAGGCATTTGCGGTTGTTTCCGCCGACCGCCGCTATGTGCGCATCAACGTGCAGCCGAATTTCACCACGATCCCGCAGGTCGACACGTTCAACACGGTTACCGGCTCGGGTGGTTCCGGCAGCGGCACCACCCCGTAAAGTAGCGATTATCGTACTAATCCCGGTTGGATATCCAGAGTGAGTGGCTCGGTCAATCCGGCTTTCAATCGCTCCAGCGCAATCGCGCCCATCACGGCATTGTCGGTGCACAGATCGCGCGGCGCGATGTGCAGCTTGATGCCCCGCTCACCGCACGCCGCTTCGATAAGCCGTCGCAGTTCTTCGTTCGCGGCCACGCCGCCGCCGACGGCCAATGTTTTCAGTCCGGCGCGTTCCAGCGCCAGCAGCGATTTGTCGATTAGGCAATCGATCACCGCCGCCTGAAAGCTGGCCGCGAGGTCCGCAATCTTTTTCGGCGATAGCGATTCTGCTCGCGGCGTTTCGCCCGGCGGCGCAATTTGATAGCGCACGGCCGTCTTCAGCCCGCTAAAGCTGAACGCCAACCGATTGGCGTCGTGCCAGAATGTGCGCGGAAAGGCATAAGCCTTTGGATTTCCCCCGGTCGCCGCCTGCTCGATCGCCGGACCGCCGGGATAAGGCAGGCCCATCAGGCTGGCCACTTTGTCGAATGCTTCCCCGGCGGCATCGTCGATCGTGCCTCCGAGCAAGGTGAAATCCAGCGCGCTTGCGCAGCGATACAGGCTGGTATGCCCGCCGCTGATCACCAGCCCCACGCAGGGAAACAAATCGGCCGCGCCGGCCACCTTGCAAGCGTAGATGTGAGCTTGCAGATGATCGACTGCCACCAAAGGCTTTCCCGTGGCGACGCACAACGATTTGGCGGCGGACAGCCCGACCAATAACGAACCGGCCAGGCCTGGCGTGCGCGCCACCGCAATCGCATCCAACTCGTCCAGCGTCACGCCCGCGCGGCGCAACGCCTCATCGACCACCGGCAGAATCCGCTCGACGTGAGCGCGCGAGGCAATTTCGGGCACCACCCCGCCATACATTTGATGCAATTCGTCTTGCGACGCGACCACCGACGACAGCACTTTCAGCGGGTCCGCGACCACCGCCGCCGCCGTTTCGTCGCACGTCGTTTCCAAGGCCAGAAGTTTCACAGCGATAGAGAACTCAGTGCGTCAGAGGATCACTGCGCCCGGGCCAACTCGGTCGTCAGATATTCAACCGATTTTTGCAATTGGCGATCGACAAACTTGGGCACGGCGTCGCCGGCGGCGGTCTTTTTCTCGCGCCCATTGTTTCCATTCGCCGCCGCGGTCGGCGATTTGTCCGATCTGGTCGCGGCCGGTTTCAGATCGCTTGGTTTCGATTTCTCGGTGTTCGAGTTGGTTTTAGCCACGGGCGGCGTCGTTTGCGACGAATGCTGTTTGCCTTCGCGATGATCGCCTTCCACCACGTCGCGGATGCGGCGGTTCGCCAGCAGTTCCGCTATTTCGACGGGACTCAGCTTCAGTTCCAGCCCGTTGTCGGGTTTTACTCCCCATTCGTCGGTCTCTTTGTCGTCGGGAAAGCGATGAATTTTGTGTCCGTTAGGCCGCGTGTAACTCGAAGTGGTCAGCTTCAGCGCGCTCTTTCCGGATTCCAATTCCACGACGTTTTGCACGCTTCCCTTGCCCCAGGTGCGATCGCCGGCGACGACGGCCCGGCCGTTATCCTGCAAGCAAGCCGCCACGACCTCGCTGGCGCTGGCGCTATAGTGGTTCACCAGCACCACCATGGGAAAGCCTTCAAAGATTTCGCCCGGCGTTGCCTCCCACACGCGCTCCGCCGTGTTGCGTCCCTTGGTGCTGACAATCCGTCCCTTGCTGATAAATAAGTTCGAAACCTCGACCGCCGAACTCAGCAGGCCGCCAGGATTAAATCGCAAATCGAGTACCAACGCCTGCACCTTTTCGCGTTTCAAATCCTCGAGCGCCTTTCGCAGATCGGCGGCGGTCTCGCGGCTGAAGCTCGTGACGCGGATGTAACCGATCCGCCGTTCAGGATCGAGCATGAAATCCCACAAACCATCGGGCTTGCGCGAATTGCCCAGCACCGTACCGACGTGAATCACTTCGCGCTGGATGGTGAACGTTTCCAACTTGCTGTTGGGATGCTGCACCGAGAGCGAGACGCTGGTGCCCACTTCCCCTTTCAGCCGCCGCGTGGCTTCGTCCAGCGTGATGTCGTCCGCCGGCTTCCCATCGATTGCCACGATCCTGTCGCCGGCTTCCACGCCGGCGCGATAGGCGGGCGTGCCCACCAGCGGGCTGATGATCTTCAATTGCCCGTCTTCGAGGGTGACTTGAATGCCGATGCCGCCGAACTGACTTTCCACGGCGTCGTGGAATCGAGTGAATTCGTCGGGGCTGATATAGGCAGAGTACGGATCGAGCTTGCTGATGATGCCTTTGATTGCCGCTTCCATCAACTCGCGGCGGTCGACCGGCTTCACGTAGTTCCGCTCGACCTGATCGATCGTATCCGCCAAAGCCTTATAGAGCTCGTAGTATTCCTCGTCGGCTTTGCGATCCTGCGCGGTGCTCTCGCTGCCGAGCGAATCCGGCATCAAAGCGCCGGTTGATTCTTTGCCCGGCTGGCCTGCCGCCGGCTTCGATTCGTCGTCGGTGGATTTGGCCGCCGCGGCGGGAATCTTCGCCGGATCTCCCGCCTGGCCGGCGGCGGGCGCGGCCAATGGCAACAGCAAGCAACAGGCAATCAGCAACCACCACTTGCAAGTGCAAACCATTTTGCCAGCCTCGATCCACTGCCGTCGAAGTATTTCAGCGACAAAACGATTGCCGCCGTTGCCTTACCGTTTTGAAGTATACGCCCCGCGGGGTTGCCGAAACAAGCGATTCTCTTGGCACGCCTCGAACGATCGCGACCACCGGCATCTCATGCGCAATTGCTTTACTGTTCACCTCACTTCAGTCTTGCCCAATGCCTACCGATGTTTACGAGCGCCGCCACATTAGGTCCACGGTCCGGTCGCGCGCCATTGAGAGCCCTGTGAATCTGCCGTTAAGCATCCTGCTGCCTGTGCGCAACGTCCAAACGACGCTGCACTCGATCGTTCACAAATTAATCGACGTATTGCCCGAGCTGACGCAGCAGTTTGAATTGCTCATCGTCGACGATGGTTCAACCGACGCCACTTGCGAAGTGGCCTATGAACTGGCCCGCGACTATCCGCAAATCCAGGTCACGCGGCACGCGGTCGCGCTGGGTTGGGCCACGGCCGTCACCCGCCAGGCCGCCCTGGCGCGCGGCGAATTCATCATGATTCACGGCGGCGGATCGTTGGAAACCGACGATCTGGTCGGCCTGTGGCGCTTGCGCCAAGGCGTTGCCGCCGCCGCCATTGCCAAGGCGCGCGCGGTGCAATCGGGCAAATCGTGGCGAATCGATCTGCACACCTTCCCCGACAACAAGCCGCACGACGATCCGAAATCGCGAGGCGGCCATTCATCGGCGTTGGGAATCCACGCCCGCGCGCCGCGGTCCAACTTGTTGATGGTCCACCGTCAGCAAGTCGGCCAGCTCAAGCGGTCGCTGGCCCTAATGCACAATCCCGGCTGGCCGGCCAATCCGCGAAACACGCGCCGCCACAGTGCCGACAGCCTGAAACCGCCGACGTTTCTCAGTCGGCTCAAGGAATTCACGCTGGGCGAATAGTCACTTGTTGACGGCTGGTGCACCCTTAAACCGCACGTGATGCACCCACGCCGGCGGCACATTCGGCCACACCCAGTCGCGCTTGATCTCCTGCTCTTTCAGCACGCGGCCTAGCGCCTGCCCAATGCCGCGCAGCCTCGCCCGCCCCTGGCTGCCGCTGACCAGCGCCTTTACGCGCCGGATGGCGATATACTCGAAAAACGACAGCGTGCCGGTGGGCTTCAGCAAGCGTTGGAAATGTTCCAAAATCTGTTCCACATCGCCCACCGTGAAATTGTTCAGCGGTAGGCCGGAGATGATCAAATCGTAGCGCCCCTCCGGCGGCAAGTCCTCCAGTCGGCCATGAATGATTTGCGTCCGGCCGGCGGCGGACTGAAACGCGGGCTCATGGTCGAATCGTTGGCGCAAATGTTGTACGAAGTCGACGTTCAGTTCCACGAGCGTCAAGCGATCTTCCGCGCGCAGACAACGCACCAATCGTTTCGTCACCGCTCCAGTGCCCGGCCCCACTTCCAGCACTTCGCGTGGACTGCCAGGTCCGCGCCCATTTGAACTAGCGGCCGTGGCGTCATTCACATAGCGGCACAGCGCCTTCGCCAGCGACCCGCTGCTGGGCAGCACTGACCCCGTCGTGTGGTAGTGCTCAAAGAACTGCTTGAGGAAAACCCGATAGTCGCGGAGCATGATGCAAAGGCAGAATGCAGAAAGCAGAAGGCAGAAGGAGGGAGTTTTGGCGAAAGCAGATTCTAACGCAAACCAAGGGACGGCGGCACCACCAATTCGATTTCATGGTCCGGCACTTCTGCCTTTTGCCTTCTGCCTTTTGCCTTCTGCCTTTAATAGTCGTACCACAGCCCGTAGCCGATAAGCTGCTCGCTATCCTTGAAGAATTGATCCATGAAACTCGGCCCCGTCTGGTAGAAGAAACCAGTGCGAATCAACTGCCCGCCTCGGTCGGGGCGCCATTGCCAGCCTGCCTCGACCGTGAATGGCCCGCCAAAATCGTTCTCCTGCCGCATGTACACGTTCATGGCGACAAACGGCGCGCCGCACCAGCCGCGCACCACAGGACTATATTCCCAGCCAAATTGGAAAGCCCACGGTTCATTGCCGCCTTCGGTAAAGTAGCCGTAGTCCACTTCGCCGTATAACCGAATGTCGTCGGTTGGATAGAAGGAAAGACCCCACACGATCGCATTGCGGCTATAGTTAATGCGATGAATCGTGGGGTGTTTCAATTCAAATTCATCCCCCAAATGTGAACTGGTGTGATACCAAGCCAATTTGAACAACCAGCGATCCCATCCGTAGGTCAGCGGAAAGCCGATCCGAAAATCGTAGCCGTCTACATCGCTGTTTTGCGTCAAATCCTGGCGAACGAACGCCGCCCCTTCGGCATCAATTTCGAATCCTTGCGGGCGAAAACTGGCGCTGTTGCCATAACGCAACAATCCCACGCGCCCGCCGACGATGCCGTCTAATTTCGTGTCAGAGCCAAGCGAGTCAACAACCTCGCCGCCAATCCTCGGCTCCTTTGGACCAGCCAGGTACGAATGCCAGATCAATCCAGGCGGCATCAGTTGCCAATGCCAAGGTTCCTGAGAGTAATCAATGAAATCGGGCACAATCGTGCCCGGCACAGCGCCGGTGTTTCAATCGTGCTATAGGCCGCCGGCGCAGCGGCCAGCGGCCGAGGAGCATCGTAAAGCTGGAATTGCTGCCCCGGCTGATAGGCCAGTTGCGTTGCGGCTTGCGGCTGCGCGGCCGCCGCGCCATCCACAATGTAGACCGATTGGCGCTGATTATCATATTCGGCCCGCGAGGGCGCGGCGCCACCAAAAGTGCTCGCTCCGGCGCCGCCGTAACTTTGCGCAGCGGCCAGCGCGCACGACAGATAGCGCAGTCAGGATGGTGGCGAAAAAAATCGATCGCACTTCCGATTCCTAGGATGTGACTACTCCGGCCGCATGCCGTCGCTCAGCGCGAGCATGCAAACCGGTCCGGCCGGAACGGCCAATGAAAAGCGGCGGTAGTGTACCGGCTTAGCGGAGTCTGAAACAGACCGATTTGGCTGGTTGCAACCGGCTTGGGCAGAACCACTTACATCGCTCGTTTCGAGCGCCTACAATCCCTTTGCGTGCTAGCAGGCAAAGGTTTCCGAAATGGTTCTCCTCGAATTCAGCGTGTCTCCGCTGGGCGCCGGCGAAAGCGTCAGCCCGGCTGTCGCGCGCTGCTTGGAAATCGTCGAGCAATCGGGACTCGATTATCAACTGCACGCCATGGGCACGCTGGTGGAAGGCGAGCTGGACCAGGTGCTTGGTCTACTGTGCCAGTGCGTTGAAGCTGTCGCTAGCGATCACAACCGCGTCACTTGCTCCGCGAAGCTCGACCTGCGGCGCGGACACGCCGGCCGCCTGAAATCAAAAGTCGCCAGCGTCGAACGGCTGCTCGGCCACCGATTGAAAACCGTTCCAGGAAATGAAACCGCATGAGCCAATCGCAACTGGCAACTGTGTTGGGTCAAGTGCCCAGCGGCCTGTTCGTGCTGACGCTGCGGCACAACGGCGAGGAAACCGGCATGCTGACCAGTTGGGTGATGCAGGCCGGGTTCGAACCGCCGATGGTCACCGTGGCCATCAAGCAAGGCCGCCACGTGGCCGATTGGATCGGAGAAGGCGCGCCATTCGTGTTGAACTTGCTGGCCGAAAATCACAAGGCGTTGGTCAGCCACTTCGGGCGCGGATTTCAGCGCGGCGAAGAGGCGCTGGCCGGCTTGAAAATCGTCCGCACCGCCGACGGAATGCCGGCCCTGGGCGAGGCGCTGGGATACCTGGAGTGCCGCCCCAAGGGGCACGTCGATTCCGGCGATCACCGAGTGTTCCTGGCCGAAGTGACGCTGGGACACATGGCCGACGGCGGCGAGCCGTACATCCATATTCGCAAAAACGGCCTGCGATACTGACGTCCGCCAATTACCGGGTGGCACTGACAAGCGCCGCGCTTGTCAGTGCTGAACCTCTTGCTCGCTGAGTGATTTGGGCCTCGCGGCCGAAGCGAACTCCCCGCAATCGCGCCGCTTTGGAGTTCGTGCCCCAGCGGCAGTTTCCGCCCCCTAGCGTCCAGCGGCGTCCCAATCTCTCGAAGCCCAGCCGCTCGAAGCTCCGCAGCGAAGCGTAGTTGGTCCACTCGACAGTCGACAAAAGCTTCGTGATTCCGCGGTCGGCCAAACTCTTTAGCGCCAAAGCCATGGCGGTTCCGTGCAGCCGGCGTCCGCGAAACTCCGGCGCGTGAAGGCGTTGTACATGTACGCCACGTCGTCGGGAAACGACATCGGCACGCCCATGTGGTGCTCCCCTTCGATCGAGCCCAGCGCGTACCAACCGTAGTGCGCCACCCGCCCATCGGGCGTAAGCGCCGCAAAGCACAGGTCCATTCCCTCCGCCGCCCGGGAAACGAACTCCGGCGCAAGTTCGTAGGCCGCCTCTCCGGCCAGCTCATCGATTTCGTCGATCGTTAGAAACCGGAAAGTGAAATTGGGATCGGCAACAATCGACGGCGGCAAACGATCGGCGTCCAGCCAGACCATCTCACTTGCTTCCAGCCGAAAAAGTTTTTTCGCGGCGCGCGAGGCCGCCGTTCGCAGCATCGCTGCAGTTCCATAGTGGCGGCGCGCATCGGCCAGGTCTTGCAACATGAACGCAGTTGGGGCGAAGGCAAATGCTCCCCTCGCCTTGGCCCAATTAAAGGTCTATGCCGGCTAGCTTGGCACGTACTCTCAGTGCCTGCTCAAAGTATGGCATAGGGTAGGGCTGTTTGCGGCGGGCCCACAGAAATGTGCTATCTACCAGGCTCCGCGGCAGATCGCCTTCATTGACCTTTTGAACAACCTGGTCGATGAATTCCCGCTCATGAGGCGTACGGGCCAGCAGTCCGGCCTGAAGCTGCTGTTTCAACGTGGGCACCGTCACTCCGCCGGAGGTCATCACCTGCGCATGCGCCAAGCCGATCGCCAGTACGCTAAGCATTGCCACCAGCAGGAAACTGCGCAACTTTTTCGACAGCACGGCACGCCTCGACAGAGATTGGAAAACGCAGAATCAGATTGCCCGTAACAGAAACAGTTTGCCCGTATGAAGAGGAGCGGCTTGTAGTCGAAAATCAAGTCGCTGGCAAGATTGATTCTGCGATCACCGGTTGCGAATTTGATGTGCACAGCAAATCATGTGCCCGTAGAAAATCACCGAAATCATTTCGCCCGGTCCCCTTTTTTACTCGCCCATGGTGATCCACAAGTTAAAATAGAGAGCGCCGATTGCTTGACGAGACCGATCGGGCTTGCATCGGCGGAAGTTGCTGTTAGCATCTTCTCGCTTGCCGTCGGTTTGCCTGCAGCAGACGCCGGAATTAGCCGATGAAACCTGGGCCGCTTGAAGCTCGATAAATCGCTCATCCAATACAATTGCTCGCTGACTCACGATTGACTTCCTCATACCGTACAAGCCTCTTTCCGCCATTCCGTCGGAGGACCCATTTAGTTCGTCAGCCCGGATCAACATCGGAGCCAGTGCTTAGCACGGCCCGATCCGCGCTGTTCTCGAAGCGACTCCACCGTCGCAATCGGGGAGAGGTTTGATTCTCACACGGGCCGCGGCCGACCCAACAGGTCCCCGCGGCCCGTTTTGTTTTCAGGACGGCGAATTCCTAGAGTAGCTTCTGCAATTCCGCTGCCTCAATCTGGGCGTCTTTCAAAATTTTGCTAAGCAAGCCAGGGCCGATGATCTCTCCAGCGTGGACCGGAATAACCGTCGCGCGGCCGTCAACGTGCCGCAGGAAATGATGGCTTCCTTTGGTCCGCACGACTTGAAAGCCTGCACGCCCGAGTGCGGCGATTAACACTCGCCCGCGCAAACGAGGCAGCCTTGGCATAGCTATACCGAGATGCGCTGTACGCCGATGAACTCGCTGGAAGTGGGAACCGCGCCATCGACTTCCAGACACAATGCGATCGCTTCCCGGATTCGCTTCATGAGTTTATCCAACGATCTGGCCTGTGTGTGGCAACCCGGCAAGCTTGGAACGCTTGCCACATAGAAGCCCTCGGCGTCGCGCTCCACCACAACGTTGAATTCGCGCTTGCTCGATTTTCGCATGACTGATCGCCAATGTCCTGGTAAGAAAGCCCAGCGTAAGAGACTATCAATTTTAGCTTTTGGCTGCGTGTGCGGCAATTTAACTATTAGAAAGACGCCGCCGCATGCCCTCGTAGCGCAGATTTCCCAGGCGCGGTACAATGGGGCTGATCCCTTGCGCTGTTCCGGTGCCTAACTATGGTCCCCCGCCGCTCCATCCGATTTCCGGTCACCTTGGGCGTGGTGCTCATCGTATTGGTGGTTGCGCTCACGGTGGGCTGGGTGATCGTCAGTATTTCGGCGGCGTTGGGATCAGAGCACTCCGCCGTTTATTGGACGTTGCTGGCCGTCGGCGCTACCCTGTTTGTGGTCGTGTTGGTAGGCGTGATTCTGTACCTGGCGCTCACGATCAAAGCCATTCGGCTCAATCAGCGGCAGTCGAATTTCATCGACGCCGTGACCCATGAGCTCAAAAGCCCGATCGCTTCGCTGAAGCTCTATTTGCAAACTCTTACCCGCCATCAGGTGACGGCCCAGGAGCAGGCCGATTTCCAGCGGTTCATGCTCGCCGACGTGCAGCGGCTGGATGAGCTGATCGATCACTTGCTCGACGCCGCGCGGCTGGAGCATTCCGAACTGGTTGACGGCGAAGAGGATGTTTCACTGGACGAACTGCTGGCCCGGTGCTCCAAACTAATCTGTCAGCGGTACAACTTGCCGGAAAGCACCATCGATTTGCACCTGCAACCCGTCCACGTGCGTGCTCGGACGGCCGATTTGGAAATCGTGTTTCGCAACTTGCTGGACAATGCCATCAAGTATTCCGGCGACCATCCGCACGTCGACGTCGATGCCCGATCCGATGGCAACGGCCGCGCGATTGCTCGCATCGGCGACAATGGCCCCGGCATCCCGCTGAAATTGCGCCGCAAGATCTTCGGCCGCTTTGTGCGATTGGGCAGCGAACTGGAACGCAAAACCGCCGGCACCGGCTTGGGCTTGTACCTGGTGCGCACGTTGGTGCAGCGGCTCGGCGGAAAAATCCAGGTCTGGAACCAGCCCACCGGACATGGCACTATTTTCGAAGTCGATCTCCCCGCGGCGACGCCGGGCACCTCGCCATGAAACACATCCTGATCGTCGAAGACGAAGAGCATCTGGCCATCGGGATCAAATACAATCTCGAGGCCGAAGGATACCTGGTCACCGTCGTGGGCGACGGCCCCCAAGCGCTCAGCTTCTACAACGAAAATCCCGGCACAGTCGATCTGATCATCCTCGACCTCATGCTCCCAGGCATGAGCGGCTATGCCGTGTGCGAAGCGATCCGCCAGCAAGGCGGCGATCTGCCCGTGCTCATGCTTACCGCGCGCACGCTGACGGAAGACCGCATCCGCGGCTTCGATGCCGGCACCGATATCTACCTGCAAAAGCCGTTCGATTTGGAGGAACTGCTCAGCATCGTCCGCAACTTGCTTTCTCGGCAAGCGCGCCGCCCGGCCGCCGCGACCCCCGCCGAGGAGGGCGCAGGGCACAAAGCAGAGGAAAATTACCGCTTCGCCGGCGGCCGCGTGGAGGTGAACTTCGACTCCTACCAGGTCAACGTCGAAGGACGCAGCGTTCGGCTAACCGCCCTGGAAATGAAGCTCCTGCGTTATTTCATCGAGCACGAAGGCTCCGTCGTCACCCGGGCCGAGCTATTGGAAAACGTCTGGGGCATGGCCCGCATTCCCTCCACCCGCACGGTCGACAATTTCATCGTCAACCTCCGCAAGTACTTCGAGCTCGACCCCTCGCAGCCCAGATACTTCCTCAGCGTGCGCGGGGCAGGCTACCGCTTCGTGGCCGAAGGGGAGCCTTCGGTTTCCAGCGCCGGTTGACGCGCGGATTGTGGCCGCGGATCACTCTTCCGCCCGCATAGCCCGCACCGCCGCTACACTCGTCATAGCGCACGAAGGAAGCACAAGAAAATCCGGCTGGCGCGAGTTTCCCGTTCAAACTCGCGCCTGCGGATTGCGATGAATAAATAGCGGAAGTCAAACAGGACGTTCGGCTCCGCTGCGGTTGAATCTGCCGGTTCGCATGGGGTGATGCGGCCGGCAGTACCCAGCCTTTTAAGGCCCGAATACTCGACAGCTTGGCGTGCACCTTTCCGCTTGTCGCCACGAGGCGGCGCTTCCCTCGCAAACCACTGGGGTCGGCGGCGGCGGATTCAAAGGGCGTGCAAACGGGCTGTCCGGTTCGGGCCTTTTTCATGCGCTCAGGGCCGTTACGACCGGAGCGCCGGACGCTCAAAATCGGCGTTTTTTCTCGGGCATTTCGCCAGTTTGCTTGAACTGGCCAGTGCCTCCGGTTACTATGCGAAAGATGGGGCGTTAGTGGCGGCACTTTGCGCCCGTCGGGCAAACCGGAGCAGTTCGTGATGTGCAGGAAGGTCGCCTTCTTCTTCGCGGTTCTCATCGTCTGCGGGGCCGCCACGTCCCAGGCTGACGATTTCCTGCTGGCCCAGCTCTACGGCAGCGGAGTGCACGCCTACAACGGCGGCGATTACAACACCGCTTACCGCGAGTTGACCGCCGCCATTCAGGGCGGCACGATCGATCCCCGAGCTTATTACTTCCGTGGCTTGACCTACCTCCGCATGGGCCGCCAGCAGGAAGCCGCCGCCGATTTCCAAAAAGGGGCCGAAATGGAAACCGGCGACTCGAACGACGTGTTTCCCGTCAGCAATTCGCTGGCCCGCGTGCAAGGCCCTGATCGCGATATGTTGGAGCGATATCGCGAAGCCGCCCGGGTGACGGCCCATCAGCGGCAAGAGGCGGCACGCCAAGCGCGTTATGAACAGCGCGTGGAAGCGGAAAAAACGGTGCTGCGTAAAGTGCAACCCACCGAACTGACACTTCCCGAGACTACCGCGGAACTGCCGGCGGCCGGCGCAGCCAACGATCCGTTTGCTGAACCCAAGCCGGTCCCCTCGCCGCAACAACCGGCCGCAACGCCCAAGACGGACGAGACTCCCAAGTCCGACGATCCATTCGGCGCAGCGCCGGCAAAAGCTCCCGATACCAACAAACCTGCTCCGACCGACGCCAATCCCTTCGGCGAACCGGCAACGAAATCCAAGCCCGCGCCGGCCGCTGCTGAAGCCGCCGTGCCCGCCGCTGCCCAGCGATTCACCAAGGTAGCCAACAAACTCATTGAGGCGATCAATAGAAGCGATTCGGCGGCCATCCAGGCAAGCCTCGACACTCAGATGCAGCAGGCCTTGCCGCCCGATAAGGCCACTCCCTTTTTCCAGGGACTTGTGACGGCTGGCGGCAAGTTGAAAAACGCCGCAGCGCCCAAAGTCGACGGCTCCACCGCCATCGTGCGAGTGACGGCCGAGCGCGGAGCGTGGGATTTCAAAATCACCCTCGACGCTTCCGATAAGATTTCCGGACTATACGTAACCCCGCCCGGTTCCGGTCCGGCGGAAAAGCCCGCTGCAGATTCAAAACCCAAGCCGACTCAGCCTGCTGCCGACGAAAACCCGTTCAAATAATCGGCCGACTTCGCGGCTGCCGGCTCTTCGATCGCCGAACTCTCTACGTTCGGGCAAAGCACAAGCTAAACTTCCCTGGCCCGCCCAACGCCGATAGTTTCCGTTTCCGACTCGTCCTCCCCGGGTGTCGCTTCGCCCGCGATTCGGTAGAATACATCGGCCCTAATTTGCCTCCCCTTCCATCGATAAAAATCGCAAACCCCGAGGCTTTTCATGGCCACCATTCAAAGCCGAACCGCTGAATTGCTCGGCAAAGAAGCCGACGCGCTATTGAACTACAAGTGCCGCGGCTTTCCCTCCAGCGCGCTGCATCTGCCGGGTCCTGATTTTATCGACCGGGTAATCTCGCAGTCCGATCGCTCCGCCGCCGTGCTGCGGAATTTCCAACTGATTCTGGAAACCGGCCGCCTTGCCGGCACGGGCTACGCATCGATCCTGCCGGTCGATCAAGGCATCGAACATTCGGCCGGCGCCAGCTTCGCGCCAATCCGGAATATTTCGATCCTGCGGCCATCGTGGAACTAGCAATCGAAGGCGGCTGCAATGCAGTGGCCAGCACGCTCGGTGTGCTCGGCGCAGTGAGCCGAAAATATGCCCACAAAATTCCCTTCCTCGTGAAGCTGAACCACAACGAATTCCTCAGCTATCCGAACACCTACGATCAGATCATCTTCGGCCACGTGAAGCAGGCCTTCGAAATGGGCGCCGTGGCGGTCGGAGCGACGATCTATTTCGGCAGCGAGGAAAGCCATCGCCAAATCCAGGAAGTAAGCAGGATGTTCGAGCATGCCCATGATTTGGGCATGGTCACCGTGCTGTGGTGCTACTTGCGCAACGCCGCCTTCAAGCACGACGGCGTGGATTATCACACCGCCGCCGATCTTACCGGCCAGGCCAACCATCTGGGCGTGACGATTCAAGCCGATGTCATCAAGCAAAAACTGCCGACCGTAAACGGCGGCTTCACCGCGCTGAAGTTCGGCAAGACCGACCCACGCGTCTATAGCCAGCTCACGCCGGATAACAATCCGATCGAAATGACGCGCTACCAGGTTGCCAACTGCTTCATGGGCCGCTCACCCTTGATCAATTCCGGCGGCGAAAGCAAAGGCGCAAGCGACCTGGCCGAGGCCGTGAAGACCGCCGTCATCAACAAGCGCGCCGGCGGCTTCGGCCTCATCTCGGGCCGCAAAGCGTTCCAAAAACCAATGAACGAAGGCGTAACGTTGTTGCACGCCATTCAAGACGTTTACCTAGACGACAGTATCACCGTGGCATAAATGACTAAATGCCTGAATGACTAAATGTCTGAATGCTTCGGGGCAAACATGACTGAAGTTGCAAATTCTCGCACGAAATACGATTTGGAAGATCGAACGGCGCGCTTTGGCGAGATGGTAATAAAATTTGCACGAAAGGTTCCGCGCGATCCAATCACGCAACCGTTAATCAGTCAAATCGTCAGGTTAGCCACTAGTGTCGGTGCGAATTACTGTGAAGCGGATGACGCACACACAAAACGTGAGTTTCGCCATAGAATTTGCTTGTGCAAGAAGGAAACACGAGAAACCATGCACTGGTTTCGCATGATGGTTGCAGCCTCGCCGCCGGTGCGCGACGAAGCAAGGCGCCTTTGGACCGAGGCAAAGCAGCTACATTCCATTTTTGTGGCAATCATTCGAACAGCACGAAAGCGCGAACAACAACCAAAACATTAAGAATTTCTGTTCAGTCATTTAGACATTTAGGCATTCAGACATTTAGGCATTAACATGAACCTTCTCGATCAACTTAAAACCATGACCACCGTCGTCGCCGACACCGGCGACTTCGAGACTCTTGCTCAATACAAGCCGCAGGATTCGACCACAAATCCCTCGTTGATCTACCAAGCGGCGCAGATGCCGGCGTATCAAAATCTGATCGACGAGGCGATTGAAGCGACATCATCGGTCAAAGGCACCAAAGAGCAACAAACCGCCGCCTTGATCGATCGCTTGTTTGTCGATTTCGGCCAGGAGATTCTCAAAATCGTTCCCGGCCGCGTATCTACCGAAGTCGATGCGCGTTTGTCGTTCGACGGCGAGGCCACCATGGCTCGCGCCCGCGGGCTGATCAAGCTCTACGAGGAAGCCGGCATCGACCGAAAGCGGATCCTCATCAAGATCGCTTCCACCTGGGAAGGCATCCGCGCCGCGGAGAAACTGGAAAAGGAAGGCATTCACTGCAACCTGACGCTATTGTTCAGCTTTCCCCAAGCGGTGGCCTGCGCCGAAGCCGGCGTGACGTTAGTCTCGCCGTTCGTGGGGCGCATTTTGGATTGGTACAAGAAATCGCGCGGCGTCGATTCCATTCCCGCCCCGGAAGATCCAGGCGTGCAATCGGTCACGCACATTTTCAACTACTTCAAGAAGTTCGGCTACAAAACCCAGATCATGGGCGCCAGCTTCCGCAATACCGGCGAAATCATCGAACTGGCCGGCTGCGACCTGCTCACCATTTCGCCGCATTTGCTGGAAGAATTGAAAAACGGCGACGGCAAGTTGGTGCGCAAGCTCGACCCGGAAGTCGCCAAGAAGAGCGACCTGAAGAAAATCTCGCTCGATGAAAAGACTTTCCGCTGGATGCTCAACGAAGATCAGATGGCCACGGAAAAACTCTCCGAAGGCATCCGCAATTTCAGCGCCGACTTGGTGAAGTTGGAAAAATACTTGGCCCAGCGCACTCGCGCACCCGCCCACGCCTAGGAACAATCCCGATGAACGGAGTCGGCCGTGTTCGAACATGAATGCAAGCTCTACTCATTCGTGCTGTACTACGCGCAGCAGCTCGTCGCCGACATCGATGATGCACAACTGGCCGATCAGCCGGCCCCAGGCATGAATCATCCTGCCTGGATTCTCGGCCACTTAGCCGTTTGCACCGATTACGCCGCCATGATGCTGGGTCTGGAAAAAACCTGCCCCGAAGCATGGCACAAGCAATTCGGCCCCGGCTCGACGCTTTCAACCAATCGCTCTGATTATCCGAGCAAGGCGGAATTGATGAATGCGCTTTCCGCTGGTCACGAACGAATTTCGGCAGCCGCCCCCAAAGCTGACCCGAAGCAGATGGCCAAACCGCACCCCGTGAAGATTGCCTTTTTGAAATCGCGGATCGACACCACCGGCGAGCTATTGGCGCACCTGATGACCACGCATCCCGCGTCGCATCTTGGCCAACTTTCCGCCTGGCGGCGAATCCAAGGCATGCCAGGCGTGTTGGTGATTTGAAATTCAGCCCACCGGCGGCGTATTGAAGATGCGGTCGCCCGCATCGCCCAAGCCCGGCACGATGTACTTCTTAGCGTTGAGCTCCGGATCGATCGCGCACACGTAAATTTGCGTATCCGGGAATTGCGAGAACACTTCGTCGATTCCCTCGCGCGCCGCGATCACCGCCAGCACCTTCACCTGCGGCACGCCCCATTCCTTCAGCGTTGCCAGGGCGGCGACTGCCGATCCGCCTGTAGCCAACATCGGATCCAACACCAGCGCCACGTCGACCGGGCTGGTTTGCTGGAATTTCTTGTAGTATTCGACCGGTGTCGCGGTGGCCTCGTCGCGATACACGCCCAGATGCCACACTTCGGAATCGGGAATCAAATTCAGCACCGGATCGACCATCCCCAACCCTGCGCGCAAAATCGGAATCAACCCGACGCGCTGCCGCAACTTTAGCCCGGGCGTAGTGGCCAAGGGCGTTTGCACTCGGGTCGCATCGACTTCCAAATCCTTCGTCGCTTCGTAAGCCAACAGCACGGCCAGCCGTTGTACCAGCCGTCGGAATTCCGCCGGCTCGGTGTTCTTGTCGCGTAGTTGCGACAAATGATGCGCAATGAGCGGATGCTGGACCTCAAAAATGCCCGACATACGCTGAATCCTTTCCCGCATTCTTGGCTGCGGAGTCTGTAGTTCAACCGGCATGGTAACCTCCGCCGTGTGTGATCAGATTCGCCCCCGACTACAGGGTATCAGCTTACCCAAAGTCGCGGCGACTGGCCAGCGCAGGTGTTAACAATCTTCTCGCTGGTTATGATGCTGTAGTTATTTGGTCCAGTCGTCCTCCGTGTCCCTCGTCTCTCATTCCTCGCCCCTCGCCTCTTTTTCTCAATGCACCGCGTTTTGCTCACCGACTACGCCTGGCCCGATCTGGAAATCGAGCGCTCGATCCTGCAAAAAGCCGGCGCGGAACTGGTTGTGGCCGAAAAAACCGACGCCTCTTCATTGGCCCAACTAGCCGCCGATTGCGACGCCATTATGACCAACTGGGTCGACGTGCCTGAATCGGTGATTGCCGCCGCGCCCAAATGCAAAATTATCGCCCGCTTGGGCATCGGTCTGGACAACATCGACGTGGCAGCCGCCACGCGCCGGGGCATCATGGTGACCAATGTGCCCGATTATTGTGTGCAGGAAGTGGCCGACCATGCTTTGGCACTCCTGTTCGCCTTGGCCCGCAAGATCGCGTTTTATCACCACGAGACAAAATCGGGCAGTTACAACCTGCAAGCCGGCCTGCCGATCCGGCGCATCGAGGGGCAAACGCTGGGCGTCATCGGCTTTGGCAACATCGGCCGCAAACTGGCCGAACGCGCCGTGCCGTTGGGCTTGAAAGTATTGGCTTGCAACCGCATACGGCGAAATCCTGGCGATTTGCCAGCCGGCATCACCTGGTGCGAGCTCGATGAACTGCTCGCCCGCAGTGATTACATTAGCCTGCACGTTCCGCTTACGCCGGAGACCAAACATCTGATTGGGGCCAAACAACTTGCGAAGATGAAGCCCAGCGCCTTTCTGATTAACACGGCTCGCGGCGGCCTGATCGATCACGCTGCGCTGGCTGCGGCGCTGGCCACCAAAAAAATCGCCGGCGCGGCGCTGGACGTGCAAGATGTCGAGCCTCCAAATCTTTCGCAGCCGCCGTTTTCCGATCCGCGCGTGATCGTCACGCCGCACGTGGCGTTCGTCTCCACCGAATCGCTGGAAAATCTGCGCTCGCGTACCGCACAACAAGTGGCAATCGTGCTCGAAGGCGGCCGCCCCGAGAACGTCGTGAATCCGCAGGTGCTGAAGTAAGCGGCGGTCTTCGATACGTTTGTACACTTCCCAAATTGGTAAACCTTGCCGGTTAGCTAAAGTTGCGATCGCAACGGTTCTACCGGCCGTAACTTGCGCGACGGACCACGAATTCTTGCTCGGCGGGGCCTGCGCAAAACTTCAAAAAATTCCCTCGCACCCAAGTCGTTATCCGATCTGATCTTCGGATGCGACTTTCAATTTTCAAATTTGCGTGGCGCACAACTGTCCGCCACATTCGTGTGTATGGTGCGCGCGTGCGCGCGAGGCACAAAGTGCTGTGCTTTAAGCGCTTCGGCACACAAATCGCCAAAATTCGTGACTTTACAAACTGGTGAGACCCGCCATGAAAACGTTTGCCCGTCTTTCACTGCTTTCCGTAGCCGCGCTCGTTTGCGCATCAACGGAGCGCGTCGATCGTTGCAACGCTTGCGGACCCGCCTGCTGCGCCCCGCCGCAGGCTTACCGCATGATGTATCAAACGTATTACGACCAGCAACAAGTCACGGCCTATCGGATCGAGAACGAAACCGCCTACGAAGAGCACAAGATCACCGTGAATCGCCCCGTGTATGAGACGGAAATGCGCGAGCGTCGCTACAGCGTGCTGAAGCCGGTCATGGAAACGTCCGAGCGCGAGGAGCATTACACCGTAATGCGGCCGGTTTACGAAACCACAATGGTCGATTGCAGCTACAACCGCGTGCGCAACGTGATGGAAACCAGCCAGCGCGAAGAACGCTATATGGTTGCTCGCCCGGTCTATGAAACCGCCGAACGCGAAGAGCGCTACCTCGTGCAGCGCCCCGTGATGGAAACCGCCGAGCGCGATCAATACAGCACCGTGGTCGAACCGCAAACGACCTACGTTACCCGCTACGTCGATCAAGGCGGCTTTGAAGATCAACAAATCGTGCGACCGGGCCCGGTGTATTGCCAGAAGGTATGCGTGCCCGGCGGATGCACCACCGATCCCTGCACGGGACTGGCCACCTACATCGCGCCGACCACCGGCTATCAGCAAGTGCAAGCTCCGCCGACGGTCACGGTCAATCGCGTGTATAAGCCGAACATCGTGGCGCAGCAGATTCCGCAAACGTGCTACGTGCAAAAAGTCGTGGTCCAGAAGGTGCCGGTGCAAGTGTGCCGCATGGTCACTGAAGAACAGGTTCGCAAAGTGCCGATTACCACCTGCCGCATGGTTCAGGAGGAACAGGTGCGGATGGTGCCCGTCACGATCTGCCGAAAGGTTTGCGAGCGCGTGGAAAACAAAGTGCCGGTGCAAACCTGCCGCATGGTGGCCGAAGAACAGGTGCGCAAAGTGCCGGTGCAAACCTGCCGCATGGTGGCCGAAGAGCATGTAGAACAGGTGCCGGTGCAAGTTTGCCGGATGGTGGCCGAAGAACAAACGGTTCGCCAGCCGATTTGCGTGCAAAAGCGCATCCCGGTGACGTACACCTACCGTGTGCCGCGCACCGTGGTGATGAAGGTTCCGGTCGATCCGTGCACCGGTGCGCCGCTGGCGATGCCGGCCGCGGTGAGCACGACCACCACGACGCCGTACTATTCGACGCCGTCGAGTTCCTCACCTTCCGCCACGTCGGCGCCGTCCTCGACGTTCGCGCCTGACTCCTCGAAGGAAAACAAGACGCCCGGCCCGGCCCCATCGTTGAAGCCGATTGAAAAACCGTCGGATTCGGCGTCTTCGAACTCGGCTCCGTCGGTCCTCAAACCGGCGCCGTCGGCGAATGAACAGAAATCGTCCGGCGAATCGAAGCCGAGCACCGAATCGACCCCGACTGAAAAGCCGTCGAAGCCCGAGCTGGAGCCGAGCCAGCCGGTTCCCGGCCCGGACGCGACGCCGACAACGTAATTCGGTAGAGTCAGTTCGCTAAGGCTTTCGCGGACAATCGCCGCGCTTGTCCGTGCCGCCGCTCAGCGAACCAATCAGGCGCAAGTTAATGGTGCACTTGAAGTTCGCGGCGCGCCGCTTGTGGGCGAAGTTTACGAATCGTATAGTATCCGCGTGCAGTTTATTTTGTGCTGACGCACAAGCGCGGGGCCCCCAAGAAATCCGATAGCGGACTTCATGCCATCGTCGCTCGATTCGAGTGGCCTCTCTCGGTCAGCCCGCAATTCAGCTCGCGCTGCGCAGGTGGTGGTCGTCAGCAGCGTGATGTTCTCGTTCATCTCGTACTGGCGCACGGCCGCCATCGTGCTGTGCGACATGTCGAGCACGGCCTACTACATCGGGGCGATCGTTGAAAGCTTTATCGGACAGGCCGCCCCCTGGTTCATTCTGGCCGTGCTGCTGTTCAGCTATGCGATGCGGGGAGTGTACATCGAAAGCTGCAGCCTGTTTGTGCGCGGCGGTGTTTATCGGATTGTGAAAGAGGCCCTGGGCGGATTCTTCGCCAAGGCGGCCGTCTCGGCGCTTTTGTTCGATTACGTGCTGACCGGCCCCATTAGCGGCGTTTCCGCCGGCCAGTATATCGTCGGCCTGATTCTGGAATCGGTCACGCGCATTTTCAATTTGCCGATCGGCGAAGCCGCCCGCCAGGCGATCAAAGACTCGGGCTCCGTGGCCATCGCCTGCGTCGTGACGCTGTATTTCTTCCGACAGAATCTGGTGGGAATTCATGAATCCAGCCGCAAAGCGCTGCGCATCATGGTCGCCACCACCGTGATGGGCCTGGTCATGCTCGTCTGGTGCGGCATCACGTTGGCCACCAAAGGCCCGGCCAACCCGTTGCCTTCACCGCAGCCCGATTTGCACAAGAAAGTGGTCATCGACAATCAGGGCAACGTGCAACTCGATGCAAGCGGCCAGCCCGTCCCGCAACTGAACCCGATCACTGGCCGGCAGGAAGACCCGTTGGGCTGGTTGGGCAACTACCCGACCATCGCCCAGCCGTTGCGGAATCCGCCGAGCTGGTTGAGCCTGATCGGCGTTATCGGCGTTGTGATCGCCTTTGGACATTCAATTTTGGGAATGAGCGGATTGGAAACATTGGCCCAGATCTATCGCGAGGTGGAATCGCCCAAACTGCCGAACTTCAAAAAAGTCGGATTCATCGTGTTTGCCTACAGTTTGCTGCTCACCGGAGGCACGAATTTCCTGGCGGTGTTGCTCATCCCACGCGGCCAGCGACTCAACGAATACTACGACAACTGGATCGGCGGCCTGGCGATGCAAATGGTCGGCCCCGTGTGGCTGACGCTTGCGCTCAACGCCTTTGTCGTGGTGGTCGGCTTCCTGATTCTCTCCGGCGCGGTGAACACCTCGATCGTCGGCTCCAACGGGGTTCTCAGCCGCGTGGCCGAAGATGGCGTTTTGCCCGACTGGTTCCTCAAGCCGCACAAGCGCTACGGCACCAATTCGCGCATCTTGCTGATGATTACCGTGCTGCAGCTTTGCACGATCGTCGCCAGCCGCGGCGACATTATCTTGCTCGGCGAGGCCTACGCCTTCGGCGTCGTATGGAGCTTCGTGTTCAACACGCTGTCGATGGTGGTGCTGCGCTTCAAAAACCGCGAACCGCGCGAATACGCCGTGCCATTCAACATTCGCTGGGGCGATATCCAAATCCCCATCGGTTTAACCCTGATCTTTCTGGTCGTGCTGGCATCGGCATTGGCCAACTTGGTGACCAAGCCGATTGCCACCGTCAGCGGACTTTGCTTCTCCGGCGCCTTTCTGGCAGTTTTCACGGCGACGGAAGCCTACCATCGCCGCCAACGCCGCGGCGAAAAGCACGAGCACAAAGAACAATTCAATCGCGCCAGCGTGCAGGCCATCACCGCCGAATCGCTGGGCTTGGAAAAGCCCTATCGCAAGCTGGTGGCCATCCGCTCGCCGTACAACCTTTTCATGCTGGAAAAGGCGCTGGCCGACACTGATCCCGAGAACACCGACGTCGTCGTGATGACCGCCAAGATTGAACCTCCCGGCGGCACCGCCGGCGGCGACGAACTCGGCTTGGACACCTTCGACCGGCGCCTGATGACCGCCGTGGTCGATCGCGCAGAAAAACTGGGGAAAAAAGTGATCCCACTGATCGTGCCCACCAACAATCCGCTCAACGCCGTTTTGAAAACCGCCCAGGACCTGGGAGCCCAAGAGGTCATGCTCGGCGCATCGAACAAATACACGGCCGAGGAGCAGCTCGATCAAATCGCCCTGTACTGGATCAACCTGCACCGCGGCCAACCGCACGGCCTGACCGTGCACCTGGTCAGCAACGATCGCGACATCACCTTCGACCTGGACGGGGGCAACCGCATTCCCAAGGAAGCCCAGCGCGAAGCCCGCAGTGTCGAAGAGCTGCGCGCCGCAGGCATCGGCGTGCGACGCGTGCTCTTGGCGCACGACGGCACATCGGCCTCGAGCGACGTGTTCGAATGGCTCCTGACCATGCTCGCGCCGGAAGTCGCGCTCGATATTGTCGCCGTCGCGCCGATGGGGCCGCCCGGCAACGTCCCGGAGGACGTGCTGCAAAAAGACCAAAGCCGCGCCGAGCAACTCGGCCGCCAGACGACCATGCTGCCCCAAAACAAACCCGCTGGCCCGGAACTAGTGCAATTGGCGCGCGAAGGCGATTACAACGTCATCGTGTTACCCTGGTCGGAGGAATCGCGGGCATTTTCCGAAACACCCGCCGGCGCGTGGGTCAACCACGTGCTGCACAATTCGCCCTGCAGTGTGTTCTTGGCCTCGCATCCGGTGATTCCGCGCGAAATTGTCAGCGACACGTGAACACTTCGTTCTCGACACGTTTTCCCCAATTCGTCGGTAAGCCTCGTTGACAGTTCGGCCACCGTGCCCGAAACTGCCGCTTGGAATTCAATACGTCGTGGCGCAGGAGGCGCGCAGCATGTCCACCGATCTCGAAGCTTCTCCCGCTGTGCGGCTGGCCGGCGTGCGCGTGGCCCTGGTTGGTCGTCTCGCCGGCATGTCGAAGCGCGATGCGCAGCAGCTCATCCGCCGCGCCGGCGGAGCTCCGGTGGAAGTTGGCGTTTCTGCAAATGGGCCGGAATCCAACGCCGGCTTGCCCCAACTGATTGTGGTGGGCGAAGAATTTCCTCTGCCGACTGACTCGACCTCGCCCGATCTGTTCGACGCCGCCACGCAGGCCGCGATCGAATCCGGCGAGATCGAGCTCATCGGCGAAAGCAGCTTCTGGCAGCGGCTGGGGCTGGTCGACGAAGAGCACGACGTGCGTCGGCTGTACACGCCGGCAATGTTGGCGGAATTGCTTCATGTTCCTGTATCGGTGGTGCGCCGTTGGCATCGGCGAGGCTTGATTCACCCCGCCCGTGAAGTCCGCCGCCTGCCGTATTTCGATTTTCAAGAAGTGGCCACAGCGAGGCGATTGGCCGAATTGCTGGCCGCCGGCGCATCTCCCGCTGCGATCGAACGCAAGCTCGCCGAGCTGCGCCGTTACGTACCCGGCGTCGAACGGCCGCTGGCACAACTAGCGGTGATCGTGCGCGGCAGCCGCCTGCTGCTACGCCAAGGCGACGGCTTGGTCGCGCCCGGCGGACAATTGTTTTTCGATTTCGATGCCGCCGAACAAAGCGCCGCCGAAAGCGACGGACCATCTTCCACCCGCGAAACCATCTCGCTGGCCGATTCGCTCCGCTCCGCCGCCTCGCCGCTGGCGCCCGAGGAAATGCTGCGCCTGGCAGCCGATCTGGAAGACGAAGGGAATCTCGCTGCGGCCGTCGAAGCGTATCGCGCCCACGCCGCCGCGGCCGGTCCCACCGCGCCGGTCTGCTTCGCCATGGCCGAGCTGTTGTACTGCCTGGGCGATGTCTCCGCCTCGAGAGAGCGATACTACGCGGCCATCGAGCTGGACGAAAATTATGTGGAAGCCCGTGCCAATCTCGGCTGCGTGCTGGCGGAACTAGGCGAACGTGAATTGGCCGTGGCGGCATTCGAAGGCGCTTTGACGCTGCACGCCGATTACGCCGACGCTCATTTTCATCTGGCACGGACGTTGGACGAATCGAAGCGCGCGGACGAAGCGGCTCTGCACTGGCAGGAATTCTTGCGGTTGCGCGCCGAAAGCCCGTGGGCTGCCGTGGCGCGCGAACGTCTGGATAAACAGATCAAGGGCCGCATGATCCCGCTGGCACGGCAAAACGATAAACGCTAAACGCTAAACGATAAACCGCAGCCCAGGCCGCCGGTAATTTATCGTTTATCGTTTATCGTTTATCATTTGTTTTTCCCTTCGAACTTTAAGATCGGCTTGTCCGTCGATTTCTCCGCCTGCTGAGCGCTTGCGCCGGTGTCGATCAGCATGTAGCCGGCCCAGAAAAACGGATGATCGGTTTTCGGCGCCTCTCCCTCCGCTACCACGCCTTTCTTCCCGCCCACGCGCGGCTCTCGCTCCGTTTCCAGCGGCATTTGGCTTGTCACCTGAACCGCTCGCTGCCAGGCTTCCGCGGCGGTCTCAAAGGGAAGCTCTTGCAAGAATTCGCGGATCAAACCGATCGCCGTCTGCCCGCCGGTCCGCCAGCGGCTGATGAGGATCGTTCTTGCCCCGCCGGCCATCAGCCCCGTCGCGGTCAAAAACATTTCGTTGCCGGGCGCCGAGTTGGTTGATTTCAAACTGTTTTCCGCCGCAGTATGAAACCCCGGCAAAATAAATAGATCGACGTTCTTCCAAGGCAGCGTGAACCACGCGCTCAGCGCCAGTGGTGCGAGGTTTATCCAGTGGAATCGGCGACCAATCGTACGGACCTTGCACTTCGCCGATCTCGTCCAGAACAATCAGCCCGTCGATGGTCGTTCCCATCAAGGGTGAAGCAGTCGGCAGGGGACTGCGCAGGACCATCGAGTGCGTCGCCACGCGGCGAAGTTCCGCCACCGCCGCTTCGCTCACGTCCGGCGTATCGGTCGGATAGAGCTTGCCCGCCACAATTCCGTACTCGGCGGTGGATTTTCGTCCCTGGCGATCCGGCACGGTCAGTCCCACGGTCGGCGCAGTAGCGCACCTGGCTGCGCATCAAAAGCGGCCGAAATTCCTTCGAGTCGCTCCCCATCGGCAACAATTCGAACGGCAGATACCAGAGCGTGCCGTCGGGCACGATCGTCACTTCCGCGGAATCCTCGCTGAAGCTGATCTTCGACCCCTGCAACAACGCATCCAGCACGTCGCGGGCAGCTTGTTTCCATGCCGTGTCGGCCAGTTGCGCTTCGGTCACTTCGCGCGACGCATCGACATTTCCGATCGCACGCAACAGGCGCCAATGCGTCGATCGAGTTGCGCAGGATTGTTGATTTTCCAATGCTGACTTTTCTCGTTGGAAAACAGCCAGGCGTAGGTGCCGTGGTTGGTGGCATAAAACGCCAAAAGCACGTGCCCTTGCGCCAGGCCCTGCTGCACGTCTTTGGCTTTGCGGATCGGCGGGAACAAGATGTCAGCCGGCTCGCGGCTCACGGCCATCTCGTGCAATACGGTCTCCTGCGCGTTGGAAAGCGACGCGAGTTCGCTGAACTTCGCCGCCAGATCACGCTGGTTCTCCGGCTTCTCCGCGGTCGCCGCCTGGGCCACGTCGACCTTGAGCTGCTGCACTTTCTGCGCGGTTTCGGCGTATTTGGGAAACCGCGTCAGCAGCTCCTGGCGTTGCACCTTTGTCGCGTTGCTGAGCGCTTCTTCCGGCGATTCCAATAGCCATCGCAGCGCCAACAGCCTGCCGCCCAAGGGCAGCGTGGTTAAAAACCGCTGCCGCCGCGCCAGATCGGCGACGTCCAGCGCCGCCGCCGCCGCGTGCACGTCGGAAAGTTGCGCCGCAAATTCAAACCAGTGCTCGTACACCGTCGGCTGCGGAGTCGACATGACGGCCAGCGATTCCAACGTCCGCATCGACCAATCTGCCGCCGTCGGATCGTGCAGCAGAAGCTCGTACAGTGTCATCGCCGTGCGCGGCTGAAATCGGCCCCCAGGATTCGTTTTGCACAGATTGTCGGCCACGGAAATCTGGTACAGCCACTTGGAGCCGTCCTTCTGCCAGGCAAGCGCCGAGGTCAATGCCGCGTCGCCGGTCGTAACTTGCCCGCGTTGATATTGCGTCATGGCGTTCAGGTATTGATATCGCGAGCCAATTCCACATTGGGACATCATGTGCCGGGCCAGGACCGGCTTCAGCTCATCCAGCACTGCCACCGCCGGCTGCGTCTTGCCGCGCAGCGCCAGACTTTCCGCCATCAACAAGGCCACCGACGCCTGAAGCTCGAGCAGTTTGCTATGCCCGGCCCAGGCCGCCGCTGCCGTTAGCGATTGCTCGAACGGTTCCGACGCACCGCCCAGCAACTGAGTTTGAAACCAACCGTTGAACGCCTCCTCCAGCACGCCAGGATCGGGAAAATCGACCGCCGAATACGTGGCCTCTTCAAAATGCGCCGCCGCCGTTTTTAAATCGCCCGACTGCAACGCCAGATTTCCCAACTCGAGTTGCGCCAGGCTCGAAAGCGGATGATCGAACTGCCCCTGCACCAGCAACGATCGGTTGAGCATGGCCAGCGCCTGCCCTGTCTTTCCACCCGCCGCATAGGCAAAGCCTTGCAGTTCATCGAGCCACGCCTCTGACCAATGATTCGGCGGGCCCTGGCGGCGACTGGTGGCGCTAATCAGCTCGTCGCTGAACGGGTCGTACGTCGCCAAGGGTCCCAGCAACTGCCGCCGGCGCATCATCGACACGCATGCGCAGCGAATGATCTCTTGCACGTCGAGGGGAAAAATTTGCGATTGTTGAATTATCTGACCATTCTGGATGGTGCCGGTGGCTCTTATTTCCGAGGTATTGCCGACAAGCATGCCATACGTGTCAGGAAATTTTCCCAACTGCGCACCGCGAGCACTTTTTCCCCAGGCAGCGCCGCGCGATGGGCCCGCCGCCTGAATTGCAGGCGGAAACTGCACACGCAGCATGAAATCGGCATACCGAATGTACAGTCGCAGCGCGGCGTTGTAGTTCTCCATCGCTTCGGGATATTTTCCCAAGCGATAGTATGCCTCGCCGACCATCGTGTAATAGCAGATCGAATCGAGCCAACGGGCTTGAATCGTCTTGATGCCCATCCGCAACGCGGCCTGGAATCCTTCCAGGGCGGTTTTGTAATCGCCGTCGTAGAGCGCCGCAAACGTTGCGAAGTAACTGGCCGACGGGGCTCTTCTCGCTGCTGTTACCCCGGGTATTTGCTGGGTCCCAAGCGGAACTTTCCCCGTCGTTTGCCCTGAACTTGGAATCGGCGCCAGCAAAGCCGCCACGCCCAACACGGCAGAGAAGGCCACGATGCGAGCGCGGCCGCGGCGCCTGGCTAGATTGACCGCCGCGCGCGGTGGCGCGCATGCAGTTAGCAATGGATTCATCGAATTCGGCCTCCTGCGCGGTTCCGGGCACGCTCGAGAGCCTCAAAACTTCATGATACCCCAGTTGCCCGCCCGGAGCGACCTGGCAATGCATGCATGGCAAATGGAGTCTATCCAGTGCGGATACGAACGCCGCCAGCCGTCCGTCTTCCCCCAATTTCCCCAAAACGGACGCAAGTCCCCCACGCTTGGCAACCGATAACGACTTTGACGATTATATCGAATTCGCCGCCAGCACTGCGCCCTCGCTGCTGGCGTCCGTAGCGCGCCCGGGCGATCCGGTGCGCTTGCCGCATGGAGGTGGCCGATGAGACATGGGACGCAAGCCGCTCGACTCTGGATAGCCCTGGGATGGGCTCTGCTGGCTGTCAGCCTCGGCCTTACCGGCTGCACTGGCGAATACGGCGGCCAGAATCTTCCGAGCGGTTACTACTTGAGCCAACAGGTGCAGTACTACCCGGCTGGTCCGGAATTCAAGTTGAGTCAGGAAGCCGCCGCCCAAAAGGCCTACCGCGACACCGAAGCGGAGCGAACGCCGACTCAGCACTAACGCGGACCCGGTCGACCCCTAAACACACCAAGGAATCATCACAGTTCGCGGTCAACCGCCGCGAGCCACGGCTCGGTGCGACTGGCATCGCTCGGGCCGCATAAGTTTGTCGCACGCCGGTGATCAACCGGCGGCGGGGGGGACGACCCCTTCGCGCTGGCGTCTGAGTCGTGCCGCTCCCAAAGGCGGCGCCGGCTCAGACGTCAGTCGCTCGGAGGGAACCCCGATGAAGGTTCCGCTAAACGCCGATCGCCTACCCCATGCTGCCTTTCGCCGATATCGCCGACCTCGAATTCTCCCAAGCGGTCCAATCCGCCGCTAACGATGTGTTGGTGTGGGTCGGTTTCGGCACGTTGGTCGGTCTGTTGGCCAAGGCAATCATGCCAGGGCGCGATCCCGGTGGCGCGGTGGCCACCCTGATGATGGGCATCGGCGGCACGGTGATCGGCTGCGGAATCCTCTCGTACTTCTACGAAGGAAAACGCATTTCGCCGATCAGTCCGCTCGGCTTTGCCGTCGGCACCGGCGGAGCGTTTCTGCTGTTGTTCTTCTACCGGCTTCTGGGTGGCTACATCTTCAGAGAAAACGCGATGCCGCCGCCCCCTGGATCTCGCATGCCGACCTACCGCCGCTGGGGCCGCCGCAGCGCCACGTACGACGACTAAGAAGGCCTTTAAGAAAGCCTTTTCAGGCCGATCTTTCTTTGGCTGCCGGCTCGCGCTTCCCTTTGCCCAGCCACCGCGAAACGATGCGCTTCAGCCGGATGGCTTGCGCCCGCCATCCCAGCGGCCGGAAATGCGTGTAGTGATAAGCGGGTCGCAGCCGCGTGATCCAATAGCGCTTGCACTCCAGATACTCAGGCCCCAAGTCAATCAGCCGGTCGCCGCGCCGGCAACTATCTTCAATCATCTTGGCCATCAGCACGCTTCCGGCCCCGTCTTGCACCGCGGTCTCATCGAATCCGCTGCGCACGCCGTAGACCCAACCGCGGAAGTGATAGTTGTAGGCGAACGCAACCGGTCGGCCATCCAGCATGAGCAAATTCAGATCGACCGCCCCCGCCTTGGTCGCCGATGCGTGCGCCGCCCGCAGATAATCGCGCACCGCCATGTGCGACAACGTCGTGCCTGTCGTCGAAGAGCCCTGCCAACTGCGCCGGGCAATCTCCACGCAGGCATCGTACAAGTCCCACCGTGGATTACTCTCGCCGAATTTGGCCCCGCGCGGCCGATAGCGCAGATGCTCAAGCGGGCCGCGCTCCAGCAGCTTTCTCTCGCTGCGTCGCACATTGTTTCGCCAACGCGACGTTCGATTTGCCCAGTACGCATCCCACCCGACGGCCAACTCCACTTGGGCCGCCGTGTGCCAAACGCGCGACTCAAATTCGAATCCCGATCGCTTCAGTGCCGCGGGTACGTCGTCCTGATCCGGGTCAGTCCACCGCAAATCCAGCAAATCCCAATCGTGCGGCGAGCGGCGAATGTGCTTTAGGCCGGCTTGCAGCGTTTCAGCCGGCCGCGGACCAATGGGCCCATAAAAGCATCCCCAACCGGCCAGCGGATATCCCAGCACTCGCACCGGTCCGACGCGGCTGGATTCTGTCGCAACCGTCAGCGGCAGGATGCCGATCGGCTCTCCGTCAGATTCGACGACCAGCGCCCGCAACCGCCGATCTTGTCCGTAGAACTGCCAAAACGTTTCCAGCCAAACCAGTGACTGAAAAAACGTGGCCTGGGCCGTTTGCTCCAGAAGCGCATTCCATGCCGTCCGTAAAGCGGCCAATTCTTGAATCGAGTTGATTTCTGCGACTTTCAACATCGGCGGTAACCCCAAAAGCGAGCAACGTCCATGCCTCGGTTGCCCCTTGGAAACCATACCCCGCCGTCAGCCCGCTGCAGCCGCTCAGAGAGCTTGCTGGCAAACCACTTGCGCTACCGGAAAGTTACTCATCGCGCGCAGTCGCGAAGAGGGGAGATGTGGCGAAATATCAACATTCCGCTGCCCGCCGACACCGAATTGAGGCCTCAGAATTCGCACCAGCCCCCTACGTACCAGATACTTTCCATGGGGCGCGCGACACCCTGCAACCCACCTCGGGGTTCATATACTCAGACAGCTTCAGCAAGTGTGCCGCATTCGAGATTGCTTTATATGCTCCGGCCGTCGACGTTCTGCCTTGCCGCAACTGCCTTGATGTGTCTGCTGCCCGCCGCACGCGCCGCCGAGCCCGCCGTGCAAACCAAGCGGGCCATCGCGGCGGCCAAGCAAGTCGACACGCTGCTGAGCGAAGAACTCAACACCGCGCAATCGGGTGCACCGGCCAACGACGAAGTTTTCCTGCGCCGCGTGTTTCTCGACCTGGTGGGTCACAATCCCACGCCCGAGGAAATTACCGCGTTCGCGCTCGATCCGTCCAGCGACAAACGAGTGGAGGTGGTGAATCGCCTGTTGGACGATCCGCGCTTCGGCGAAAACTGGGCCCGATACTGGCGCGACGTGATGATGTACCGCCGCACCGACGATCGCGGCCAGATCGCCGGTCCGGCGTTGGTCGAATATCTCAGCGATCAATTCAACCAGAACAAGCCGTGGGACGAAATCGCCCGCTCGTTCATCACCGCCACGGGCGACGTGCGCGAAAACGGCGCCACCGGCTTGATCATGGCCCAGTTCGGCAACACGGCCGACATCACTTCTGAAGTGGCCCGCATCTTCCTGGGCATCCAAATCCAATGCGCCAATTGCCACGATCACAAAACCGATCGCTGGAAGCGCACCCAGTTTCACCAACTGGCGGCGTTTTTTCCGCGCATCGCCGTTCGGCCGGTGAACACCGACGATAAGCGCAGCTTCCAAGTCGTGGGGCTCGATCGCAAGCGGCCTCAGGCGCTGAAACAAGCCAATCGCCCTGTCGGCGATCTGGAACACTACATGCCCGACCTCAAGCATCCCGAGTCGCCAGGCACGAAGATGGAGCCGGTGTACTTTCTCACCGGCCAGCGGCTGCCCGACGGCGAAACGGACGCGCAGCGACGCCAAACGCTGGCGAAATGGATCACGGCTCCCAGTGACGAGTGGTTTGCCAAGGCATTTATCAATCGCATTTGGGCGGAACTGGTCGGCACGGGATTTTACGATCCCGTCGACGACCTCGGACCCGATCACACCTGCACTGCGCCCAAAACATTGGACTACCTGACGCACGAATTCATCGGCACGAAATACGACATAAAGCAGTTGTATCGCATTATTGCCGCCACGGACGCCTACCAGCGCGAAAGCCGCTCGCACCGTCAATCCAGCGACTCGTCGTTTGCCTTCAACTGTCCGCAGCGGCTGCGCGGCGACGAATTGTTCGACGCGTTGATCGCCGCGCTGGGCATTCCCGACGGTGCGTTCGGTTCAGGTCGTCAAGCGATTTTGCGCTCGCCGCGCGGCCAGTTCGACCAGGTGTTCGGCTACGATCCCAGCCTGCCGCGCGACGAAATTTCCGGCACCATTCCTCAGGCACTCCTGTTGATGAACGGCCCGCAAATCAACCGCGCGATCAACGGCAACCGCCCGAACTCCGAGCTCGGCAAGCTCCTGTCGTCCACGGCCGACAACGAATCGATCACGGTCGAGCTGTATCTGCGTTGTCTGGGGCGCGAGCCGAGCAAGGACGAACTGCTGACATGCCTCAACCAGGTGATGCAATCCAAAAACCGCACGGAAGCGTTTGAAGATATCCAATGGGCATTGATCAACTCGACCGAGTTTCTGCATAGGAAATAATCGTTTAGCCCCGGCCCCAAGGCCGGGAGGTAAACCATGTCGCTCCAACTTCACCACTGCCTGGGTCTGAACGTCACCCGCGACGGCGTCGCCAGCCGCCGCGATTTTCTGAAAACCATCTCGACCGCGGCGCTGGCCGGCGGCGTGCTCAACTGGACCGATCTGCTAACCGCGCAGGCCGCGCAGTTGCGCGGGCGCGGCATGGCCTGCATTCTGCTTTGGATGCAAGGCGGTCCCAGCCAGTTTGAAACGTTCAGTCCCAAGCCCGGCACCGCCAACGGCGGCGAAACCAAGGCCATCAATACCGCCGTGCCCGGCATCCAGATCGCCGAGAACTTTCCCGAAATTGCCAGGCAAGCACGCGACGTGGCTTTCTTGCGCACCGTGACCAGCCGCGAAGGGGCCCATCCTCGCGCTCAACTGCTGATGCACACAGGCTACCTGCCGATGGCTGCGGTGAAGTACCCGACGCTCGGCTCGCTGGTGTGCCACGAGATCGCCGGCGCCGGCAGCGAACTTCCGTCGTTTGTCCGCATCGGAGGCGCTCGTGGCGGCGGCAGTTCCGGATTCCTCGGCGTCGATTACGATCCTTTCGACATCAGCAACCCCACTGCCCCGCCGACGAACACCACTCCCGCCACCGACGCGGTTCGATTCCAGCGCCGGCTGGCGCTGCTCGGTCGCTTGGAAACCAGCGCGGCCGACAGCCCTTCGCAACTATCGCAAGAGGCCGTCGAGCATAAAAAGCTCTACGATCGCGCCGTGAAGATGATTCTCAGCCCCGAAATGCAGGCGTTTGACCTTTCCAAGGAAAGCGATCAAGTGCGCGACGCCTACGGCCGCCATAATTTCGGCGCCGGCTGCCTGTTGGCTCGCCGCCTGGTGGAATCGGGCGTCACATTCGTCGAAGTGGTGCAAGACGGCTGGGACACGCACGACGACAACTTTGCCCGCGTGAAAAAACTGGGCGAAGAAGTCGATAAGCCGTTCGCCACGCTAGTCGCCGACCTCAAAGATCGCGGCATGCTCGACAAAACGCTCGTGATTTGGATGGGCGAATTCGGCCGCACCCCGACCATCAACGCCCGCAGCGGCCGCGATCATTATCCCAAGGCGTTCAATGTGGCCTTGGCCGGCGGCGGAATTCGCGGCGGCCAGGTCGTCGGCGACACGGATTCAAACGGCGTGGAAATCAAAGACCGCCCCGTGGCCGTCACCGATCTGTTCCAAACCTTCTGCAAAAGCCTGGGAATCAAGGCCGAGAAGGAAAACATGAGTTCCATCGGTCGGCCGATCAAAGTCGTCGACGGCGGCAAACCGGTGCAAGAACTGTTCGGCTAGCTAGCGCGGCGCGGACGAAACCGCACCAGCAAGCCAAATCCGACCAGCGCCAGAACGATCGAGCCGGGCTCGGGCACCACCGAAGGAATCGTGCCGGCCAGAAACATATCGGCTTCGTCAACAACGTTTGCGGCAGCGCCAAGATATCCCGACGGCGAAGTGCCTGCCACTTGAAAAATCTCCTGCAACGTTCGCAATGTTGACGAGTGCGTGTAGTTGATCGTGCTTTGGTACGCATTCCCCTTGGCCAGTGGCGAGATGAGAATGTAGGGGATCGTGAAGCTTGACGTGTCGCCCCCTTCCGTCTCATCGAACCAGATCAGAATCGCGCCGTTGTCTTGATAGGCCTGCGAAGCCATGATTTGCGGAATGATGAGCGACAAAAAATGGTCCCCCTGCGCGATCTTCGTCGAGTCGCTGGAGCCGCTCAGTGCCGTATGCATGTCGTTGAACTGGTTCGGCGTGATCCAGTTGAACCGGCTGACCGTGTCGTTGCTCAAGTCGGTCTGCAACTGTTGCAACGGTGCGTATTTCAAACGCTGGGTGTTCGAAGTGGTGGAGTTGTTGCCGCCGTTGGTGTCGCTGAAGTACACCATCGGATTGTGCTTGGCGGCATAGTCGTATTTCAGGCTGCCGTTGTACGGATTGGGCGTGGCGCCGCCGGGCATCGTGCCGCTGAAACTGCTTAGCGGAACCGTCCAAGAACTCTGTGGCAGAACCGCCCCAGTACTGAGGTTTAAATCGATATCTTCTTGATACGACTTCCAACTAATGCCGGCCGACTGCAACAGCCCCGTGAGGTGCTGGTTGTTCGTCTTATTCGCATTATTGCCGGAACCATACGGATCATTATCGTTGGTGATGGTGTAATTCGTGCCGGCTTCCGTCCAAATGTAATTGGGCTCGGAAGGGTGAATGCCCGAACCAAGGCTCGTGTAATTCGAAGCCCAAGAAGTTTGCGCCGCATTGGGATTGTTCGCCGTAATCAGGCTGTTGATGTACGGCGCGTTGGCATTCCCGAAAATCGCCTGGGTAGAGGTGTAGCTTCCGGGTTGCGTGAAGTTGTGATTCTCCATCGCAATCACAAACACGTCGCCGACGCTGTCGGCAAAGGTGGAAGCTGGGCAGCAGATCGCTGCCACAGCGCAGGCGGCTAGAATCGCCGCGCGGGCAAGCCAACGTCGATGAGTGTAGCTCATTAGCGGTCCAGTTTTGACTGCCCGATAGCTGCAGTAACCCCTTCGTTCCGCAACGCCAGAAGTGGCCTAAATATAAACTCCAGCTACGGCAAACACAACGATTTGGCGCCAGCAAATCAGATAAAATTGCATTAAGGTCCAGGTAAATCGAGTTACCGGCGAAACACTCGTTTCGCGTCCTGCACGCGCGATTCCTAGCATGTCGATCTCCAGCGGCGTGTTGTAGAAGTAGAAGCTGGCCCGCGCTGGCGATCAGCCCCAATCGCTGGTGCAGTGGCATCGCGCAGTGATGGCCGGCGCGAACGGCTACTCCGTGACGATCCAGGAGTTGGGCCACATCGTGCGCATGAATGCCGTCCACGACGAAACTGACGATGCCCGACTTGTACTCCGGCGCCGGCCCCAGAATTCGCACGCCGCCCACGTCCGACAGCACGCCGTGAGCGCGCTGGGTCAGCAACTTTTCGTGCCGCTCGATCGCCTCCCATCCGATGCGCCGCAGATATTCCACTGCCGCTCCCAGGCCGATGGCCGACACAATCGGCGGCGTGCCGGCCTCGAACTTCGCGGGCAATTCGGCCGATTCAAATCCTTCGGTGCGCACTCGCCGGATCATGCTGCCGCCGCCCAGAAACGGCGGCATCGCCTCCAGCAATTCTCGCCGGCCCCACAAGATTCCCACCCCCGTGGGCCCGAGCATCTTGTGCCCGCTGAACGCCGCAAAATCGGCCCCCAGCGAGCGCACGTCGATCTGCAAATGCGGCGCATGCTGGGCGGCATCGGCCAGCACCACAGCGCCAACCTCGTGCGCCCGTCGCGCAATCTCTTCGATTGGATTGATCGTGCCCAACACGTTGGAAACCGCCGCCACAGCGACTAGCTTGGTGCGTTTCGTCAGCAGCCGATCGAACTCCTTGAAATCCAGCAGCCCGTCGTCGGTAATCGGCGCCCAGCGAATCACCGCTCCGGTGCGCTCGGCCAACTGCTGCCAGGGCACGATGTTCGAATGGTGCTCCATCTGCGTGAGCAGGATTTCATCTCCGGCCTTGACGTTCGCCTGGCCCCAACTGTGCGCCACCAGATTGATGCTCTCGGTCGTGCCGTGCGTGAAGATGACTTCCTCGCGCGCTTCGGCATTGATGAAGTCGCGAATTTTCTCTCGCGCTTCTTCGAACAGATCGGTCGTCTGATCGCTCAGCCAATGGATGCCGCGATGCACGTTGGCATATCGGCTGGCGTACACATCCACCACCGCATCGATCACTTGCCGCGGCCGCTGCGTCGTGGCGGCATTATCCAGGTAGACCAACGACTTGCCGTCGGGCCGCACCGAACTGAGAATCGGAAAATCGGCGCGCACGCGCTCTACGTCGAAGGTGTCGAAATTGTCGGAAGTCTCGGTAATCATTGACATGAACGTTCTTTCAGGCCGGATTCCACTTTCGACGTCGGCGAAAACATGGCGCTCTGCAAAACCCGCCAGACCAGTAAGCAGCACTTCTGACGATTCGGCGTCAACCGCGCGCCGAACATTTGCAGCATGTCCTCTCCGGTAAACGACTGCACTTCGGCCAGCGATTTGCCTTCGACTTTTTGCATCAGCATCGAGGCCGCGGCCTGGCTGATGCAGCATCCTTCGCCGCCAAACCAAGCTTGCTGAATGCGGCCGTCCTGCACCTGAAGTTCCACGCGCACCACGTCGCCGCACAGCGGATTATCATCCTGATGTGCGTGGGTGCATCCCGAGCATTGGCCTCGATGATACGGCTGCTCGTAATGGTCGAGAATTCGATCCTGATAAAGTTCGTCGTCGTTGGACATTAACTAACCGCTGAGGCGATGAGACGCTGAGCCGATCAAATGCTTTCACTCCTGCAATTCTATCCTCTTGGCGTCTTGGCGTCTCTGCGGTCCAGTCTGCCCTTACAAGCACCGCATGAACGCCACCAGGTCGCTCTTCTCCTGCTTGGTCAGTTTGGTGCCCAAGATCAGATTGAAGAACTCGACGGTGTCGTCCAGCGTCATCAGCCGCCCGTCGTGCAAGTACGGCGGCGAACCCTTGATGCCGCGTAGCGGGAACGTCTTGATCGGCCCATCGGCCGTTTCCATCAAGCCATTGGCCATGCTGCGGCTCAAAAAACCGCTCCGCGCGCAGGTTGTGCATCAGGTTGTCGGTGTAGTACGGCGGCACGTGGCAAACCGAGCACTTCCCTTTGCCGAAAAATACTCGTTCCCCGCGCATTTCAGCTTCGCTAGCCTTATCAGGATCCAGCCGCCCCATCACATCCAGCTTGGGCGCCGGCGGAAAATCGAACAGCTCCTGCACCTCGGCCATGAAGTGCACCTGGCTGCCGCGCTCCAGAATGTTCACCCCTTTCTTGGTGGCAATCACCGGATCGCCGTCGAAGTACGCCGCCCGCTGCTCGAATTCCGTGAAATCTTCCACGGTCTTCAGCGCCCGCTGCGAGCCGAACAATCGCTGAATGTTCACGCCCCGCAAGCTGGGAGTATCGATGCGGTGCCGGAATTCCTGTGGCCGAATATCTCCCACCAGGTGCGTCGCTGCGTTGGTATGGCCGTTCACGTGGCAATCGAAACAGGTGACGCCGCGGCTGGGTTTCACGGTGCGGCGATCTTTCGTGGAATTGAACTGCTGTTGATTGAACGGCGTGACCAATAGCCGCAGTCCTTCCAATTGCTTGGGATTCAATATGCCGTTGAACAATTCGTAGTAATTCTCGATCGTCACCAGCTTGCCCTGCGAAACGTCGCCCAAATCGGGCCGCGTCGTCAAAAAGATCGGCGGGGGAAACTCCGGCAGCATGTGCTCCGGCAAATCGTAATCCAGATCGAACCGTGTCAGATCGCGGTCTTCTTGCTTTTTGATCTCGTCGATATGGGCCTTCGGGAACACCATGCCCCCTTCGGCATGATTCGGATGCGGCAACGGTAAAAATCCCTGCGGCCAAACGTTCTTCTTCTTGATCTCCTCCGGCGACATCAGCGCCAGCGAATCCCACGACACTCCGCTGGGCAGCTTCACACGCACCCCTTCCTGAATGGGCTTGCCGCGCGCCATGGTCACGGTCTTGATCGAATGATCGCTCAGGTCGTAGCGCTCCTTCAGCAAATCGTTATGCGCTTGTTCGATCTTCGGGCTTGTCGGCTTCCATCCGCTTCCGCATGGAATCGAACGTTTCGCCGACCACCACGGGCATGTAGCTTGTGGGTGTTTTCTTGTCGTTGGGATCGGCCGCCGATCCGATGCGCTGCATCGATGCCACAATCCATCCGGCCGCGACAACAATTGCCAGGAAGCTGCCAATCGTAATTCTGGATCGCATGATGATTCTCCAATCGCCCGCTGGCGCTACTTATTGTTTCTATTCGATGCCTTCATCGTTTTTGCCGCAAGAGTGTAAACTCCGCTTCGCCGAACAATCTATCAATAACGATTATTGATAACAAGCATCTCGCTGCCGTGCCTCACACTCCCAGCAGCTTCGCGGTGGCCAGCCATTGCAGTTGTCCGCCACGCGGCTGGACCGGCCCCTCGAACTCGATCGCCGCCACGCCCCCTTTGGCAAAGCGGAGCGAGCAATCGCCGTCGCCGACCAGCCGGGCCACCATGATTTCCACGTCCGGCGCGTGCCCCACCCAGGCCACGTCGCCGTTGGCTTGTTGCGCCGTCCATTTCACGATCTCCGACAAATCGGCGCCGCACGCCAGCGCGTCCAGCGGCACGATCTTAGGCTTGCCGGCCACAAGCTCGCGAATCAGTTCCGCCGTTTGCCGGCACCGCGCCAGCGGGCTGGTGGCGATGACCGCCGGCGCAAACCCCGCCTCAACCAATCGCTTCACCACCTGGACGAATCGCTTTCGCCCTTTATCCGTCAGCGGCCGTTCAATGTCGCCCGGCCAAATCGAATCATCGCGCTCCTCGGCCCAAGCATGTCGCACGATGTACAAAAGCATAAAAGGGGCAAAGGATGAGGGACGAGGGCTTGGTATTGGCTTTCTGACTTCTGGAGGCTGACTGCTGATTGCTCACCTTTCCCGCCACAGCACTGCATCTTCGATTCCCAATTTGCGCTGCACGCCGGCAATCTGCTTGCGGAAGCGATGCGAATCAACCGGATATCCCGCTGTCGGGGCCAGGTCGGGAATATGCCGCCGCCAGAACTCATTGAACGGCCGCATCGCCGTCTCGCGCAAGTATTTCGACACCATCGACGACAGCGCCACCGGCAAGAACCGCTCCCCTTCCACCCAAAACTCAATCTCCACGCGCCGCTCTTCGGGCCCAAAGCGATACGTGCTTTGCGCGCTCGATTCGTAATGCCGTTGAACCCAGTCATCAGGAAACTGCGACTGCACCAGCGGTCCATAACGATTCCGACCGCCATGCTTGTCGCATAGCACGTGCACCGGCCCGCTCTCGACCGATTTCAGCGCGTCGGCCACCAGCGAGAGCGTAATCCGCGACAGCGCATCGGCCTTGTTCTTGCACCGCCCCACGGTCGCATTGAATTCATCGGGAAAAATCGCCCGGCTCAATAGCGCTGCCAATCGCACGCCCGCCGCTTCCAGTCCCCTGCGCACCGATTCCACCAACTCCGATAGTCCATCTTCTTCCAGCCACATTGGCAACGTTGCCGAGTATCCGGCGTGCCAAGGAATCAGCTCCAACCGCGGCCCGCAAAACGGATCCAGCAGACACCAAAGTTCCGCCCACTGGCTGGGCAATTGGTTTAACAAGGCGAGCGCCGCCAACACGCCTCGCTCCAGATGATCGATCCCATCGCCCCCTTTGTAGACCACTTTCGAATCGGCCCACACCACGCGCTTCTTATTCGCCTTCTCGACCGATTTTGTTACCACGCGCCGCAATTGATGATAGAGCTCGCCGATTTCGACTCCCTCGGCCAGCTCCCACACGGTGGCCGACACCACCAACGGCCCCAGATTCGGGCCATAACCGGCTTCGTCCGTGGCAATGACGTAGGGCATTAACGCAAGGGCGCAGGTATCAGGGCGCAGTTAGTGTCGTGCGCCCAAAGTATATCGCCCTCGGCTTGCTGCGCAGTGGCGGAAATCTCGCGCTGGCCCCTCCGCGGGCAAACCGCTAAACTCCCGCGATGAATTGGGACCTGGTTTTTCTGTGCCTGGCTTCGGCCGTGTCGGGCGCGATCAATTCGATCGCCGGCGGCGGCACGCTGCTCACTTTTCCGGTAATGGTGGCGGTACTCAAGCGCAAACCGGAGTTCAGCCAGTGGGCCACGGTGGTCGCCAATCAAACCACCTGCGTCGCGCTGATGCCCGGCTCGTTCGCCTCCGCCTGGGCGTACCGCCGCGAACTGGTCCACTCAGTGCGCTGGTTGAAATGGCTGATGTGGCCAAGCCTGTTGGGCGGATGGCTCGGCAGTCTGCTGGTGATCTGGTTTCCCAAGGCTTTCGATTCGCTCGTGCCGTGGCTCATCTTCACGGCGGCGTTGCTTTTCGCGCTGCAGCCGCAAATCGCCCGTTGGACCGGAATCGGCCTGCCGCATGAGAATCCGTCGGGTCGGCGCATCGGCGCAATCATCGCCTTCCAATTCCTCGTCGCGGTTTACGGCGGCTACTTCGGCGCCGGCATTGGCATTCTGATGCTCAGCGCCCTGGCAATGATGGGCCTGTCCGACATTCACTCGATGAACGCGCTGAAAACACTGCTGGCCGCCGTGATCAACGTGATGTCGGTGGTGGTGTTCGCCACGCAGGGCCAGGTCGATTGGCCCGACGCCTGGCCGATGATCGGCGCCGCGATCGTCGGCGGTTATCTCGGCGCCGCCTGGGCGCGAAAAATCGACCGCGGCCTGGTGCGCAAAATCGTGGTCGTCATCGGCTTCACCCTGGCGGCCTACTACTTTTACCACCAGTTCGCGCCACAAATGACCAATGACCAAGCACCAATGACCAATGAACGCGATCCGCGACTGTAAGGATTGGTCATTAGTGCTTGGTCATTGGTCATTTGCAAAAAAAAATCGGCCCTGGAAAAGCCCGTGCCTTTCCAGGGCCGCATCAATCTCAATCAATCACTACTGCGCCACTTACCGAACTGCTTCGTTCAGCACCTTGTGATTCGGTACGCTGTGGCGATTCAACAGGCCGTCTTCATCCGTCTCGATGATCGTGGCCACCGGACCAACTTCACGGACCGTGCCTTCCAGAGTGCCGACGGTCACGTGATCACCAGCTTGCAGGCGCTGGCGAACATAATATCCGGCCAGAATGCCAGCCATTACGTCGCGGCCGCCCAAGCCGAACGCCAGGCCGAAGCCCAGCGCCACTCCGCCGAACACGATCAGAATCGCGTAGTTCAGCAGGGCGAATTGAATCTTCAACTGGTCGAACGCGGCCATGAACACCATCAACGTCATGATGTAGTAGCAGCCATTGGCCAACGTTTCGGCATAGCTGATGCCCATCCGATCGGTGCTGGTGGCAATCACGCCACGCAAGAAACCAGCCACCAACAACCCGATCACCACCATCACGGTGGCAACCAGCACGTTGGGAATGTACTCGACCACGCGGTCGATCGCGCCGGAAACCTGCGAGATGTTCAGAATGCTGAAGCCGGCCATCAAGAAGACCAGCATCAAACCCCAGAAGACGATCGTGCCTACAATCGCCGGCACATTCCGGCGAATATTCATGTGCGTCATCGATTCCCACAGTCCGCTCCGTTCAGCGGCGCGTTGCAGGCCGGCCCGTTCGCACAACATGGTAATCGCCCGAGCAACGAACTTGGAAACGAAATAACCGACGACCAACACGACGATCGCGGCCAGCAAGTTCGGCGTGAATGAAACAATCTTGTGCCATGCATCGGCGAAGCTCGTTTGTAATGCTTCCTGCGACGTTTTTACCGTGCCGGTGAAATCCGGCGTGGTCAGCGTCGTGCCTTCAGCAAAAATCGAAAACATACGTTGCGCTCCTTTCAGTCCCGAAGACTGACTAAGTGTGGTCGCCTGAGCGACCCCCTGGAAAAGATTGGAAACCAAAAGCCTTTTGTCGCAGCCTCCTGCCGCGAAGAACTTTGGTATGGGTGATAACTTTCCCCAATTACTTCGTTGCCTCAAAGTGAAGCAGCGTCACTCCTCCGGCCGGCGATTTCCGCGGATTTTTGGGACCTCAAACTTGCCCGTAATCGTTAATCTCAAACAACCTACGACCGCCTTGGCAAAATTTGCGGCCGCAAATCCGCACCCCTTCAGAAAGAAATCGGCAATCTGCTCGATCAACAGCCGTTGGTTGATCCGCTGGTGCACGGCGCGATCGAATGGCTCCTGCGCCGGCGGCGGCGGAACCGGCAGTTCGGCAAGTTTTTCCAATAGATCGATCGCCATTAGTTTCCTTCGCTTTCTTTTTCTGCCTGCTGCCTGCCGCCTGCTGCCTGCTCATCTCCAAACCGCGCTTGAATCTTCTCCCGCGCCCGACTGATCCGCATCTTGCAGGCGCTCACGCTCAAATCAAAAATCTCCGCCAACTCTTCGTGGCTGTAGTTTTCCGCGTATTTCAAAATCAGTAGCGCCCGATCTTCTTCATCCAGAATGTCGAGCATCTGCAGCAGATCCATCGACAATCCTTCGGCCACCTCCCGCGTGCCCGGCGATTGAGCTTCCATCGTCTCATCGCTCACCGTGCTTTCGTGCTTCTGGCGCCGGCCTCGTCCGCGCCGTATCGTCAAACACGTCCGCACCGCGATGCCATGGACCCAAGTGCTGTACTTCGACCGTCCCTCAAATTTCCCACGGTGCAAGAACAACCGCACGAATACTTCTTGCGCAGCGTCGTTGGCGTCGTGCTCGTTGCCCAACAGGCGGTAGCAAATGCGCCACACTCGCTGGCGAAAACGCTCCACGAGCGCAACAAATGCCGGGCCGTCGGATCCCTCCCGGGCGGCAGCGGCCGCTAACTGTTCGTCGGTAAATTGCTGGACAGTGCTCACATGCAATCCTACGACGAACCCTGTGGCATAAGGGCCCGCCGCAAGTGCATCCCTACACCGTGGTTAAAGCGTTAGTAGCCGGCCCGTTCCGTGGGCGTCACACATAAAGTGGCGACTGGGCAAAACGCAAACAGCGGCGGCTGAAGAAGATGCGCAGCCCCGGCAATCCGCGCGGAATCGGACCACAAATCGCCCAGTGGGGTCAAGGTCGAATTGCAGAGCCGGCGTGTCCTCACGCCGGACTGGGCTGCAGACAGCCCAACTCCTTACCACTTCAAGCCAAATTTGTCGCCGAATTCCGATTTGCCCAGCCCGCCTTTGAGCGGCACCTTGCGCTGCTTTTTCGGCGCCGCAGGGGCCGTTTCTTCCACAGCAGATTCCGCATGCCCCGCTTTTCTCGCGGGCTCCAGCCGCGCTCTCACGCGCCTTCATCGACAGACTGATGCGCTGATTCTCCACGTCCACCGAAAGCACCTTCGCTTCCACTTCCTGCCCTTCCTGCACAACTTCGGTCGCTTTGAACACTCGCTTATGAGACAGCTCCGAGATGTGCACCAGCCCCTCGACGCCGGGCTCCAGTTTCACAAACGCGCCGAAATCCATGATCTTCGAGACTTTGCCCGTCACTTTGCTGGTCACAGGATACTTCGAAGCCACGTTCGTCCACGGGCTTTCGAACAAATCGCGATACGCCAGGCTGATCTTGTGCGTTTGCGGATCGAGCTTCTGAATCTTCACTTTCACCTTTTGCCCGACGGAGAGCACTTCGCTGGGATGCTTCACGCGCTCCCAACTCATCTGACTCACGTGGATCAACCCGTCGATGCCGCCGAGATCGACAAACGCGCCGAAATCGCGGATCGTGCGCACTACGCCCTCGCGTGTCTGGCCCACTTCCAATTGCGAAAGCAGTTGCTCCTTCGCGGCCGCCTGCTCACGCTCCAGCATCGCCCGCCGGCTAAGCACCAAATTCTTCCGCTGCGGATTGGCCTCAATCACCACGCACGGCCAGCGCTGCCCCACAAATTCTTCCAGATTCTCGACGCGATAAATCGAAACCTGCCCCGCCGGAATAAACCCGCGCAGCTTATTCACTTCGCATTCCAGCCCGCCCTTGTTGTGGCCGGTCACATGCGCTTCGACCACAATCCCCTCAGTGATGTCTGACCAATCGCCGACGTCAACGCTCATCCCCGGCGCGGTCAATTCATATAGCCCTTCGTCGGAATTGAACTTCGTGACGATCACATCCAACATCGCCCCGACTTCAGGCTCTTTAGCGAACGAGTGCAGCGGCAACACACCTTGATTGCGCCCGCCGAGATCGACAAACACATCGTCGCGAAAGATCCGCGCCACGCGCGCTTGCAGCCGCGTCTCCGGCTCCAGGATCTGGCTGGCAGCCATCGCGCCTGCTGTCCCGACCGCCGAGATCAACTCTTCCATCGATTGATCCCCGAGCGCCTCCTTCAGCTCCGCCTCCAGTTCCGGCGACAGCCCGGCGCCAAACTCGGCGGTTCCACTTTGGCACGCGGCGTGGCGGGAATCTCGAATTTGGATTTCGCCGGCTTGGGCTTGAAGGTATAGGGCTTGGGCTCCGGCGCCTTTGGTGCCGCCGCATTTGACTGTTCGCCGCCTTCCGCTTGCGGTTTAGCCGGCGCAGCTTCAGAGGTTTTCCCCTCGGGCGTCCGAAATGCTACCTTCGCTCGCGGCTCAATGCGCGGCGCCGCCACGCCCGGCCGCTGCGTGCCGATTTTGATGCGCGGCGTCTTCGCTTCTTCGCCGGCGCCCTGATCGGCCGCTGCAGCCGTGGACTCGACCGTTGGAGTCTCTGGCGGCGGCACTTTTTCCGGATCCGGAGAATTCGGCGTCGGATCGGTACTCATAGACAAAACTGTTCCGCAGTAGCCTGTCAGTAATTAGACCATTGCCGAACGCAGTAGTCTAATTGCTCGGAAATGCCCGCGAAAGGGCCCCACTAGAATGACCTATGACCAAATCCTAATGACCAAATCGGCAAGAAAGCAAATTCATTGGTCATTAGGATTTGGTCATTCGTCATTCTCTTTTGAATACCCCCGGCAAGACTCGAACTTGCAACCCCCTGCTTAGAAGGCAGGTGCTCTATCCGATTGAGCTACGGGGGCGATTTTTTACGCGACGACTTCCCGGTGAAGCCCAGGGGTTGCAATCCCCGGGCTTGCGCCATCAATCCTAGTTCATCCACCACACTCGGAACAGTGAATCTCGCCGCGACACACGCCTCCTCGTATTGTCCCCACCCCTGCGCCGGCGCTATAGTGCGCTTGTATGGAAGTGCCGTCCCAACAACCGCCGCCCGAACCGTCCCACGCCGGCGAGATGAACCTCGACCGCCTGACGCAAGCCTTCGCTTCCATGCTGGGCCACGACGATCCCGCCGTGGCAACCGCCGGCTCGGATGCACCTCCCTTGCCCATCGATGCCGAATCCACGGCAGACAGCGAAGTGACTCCCAGCACGATCGTCGAAGCCATGCTCTTCGTCGGCCGCCCCGACAATCAGCCCCTGACCAGCGAGCAGTTGGCGGGCTTGATGCGCGGCGTCACGGCAGACGAAATCGAGCAGATCATCGCCGACCTGATTGCTCGCTACACAGCCGAGGGTCGGCCATTCGAAATCATCCGCCAGGGATTCGGCTACCGCCTGACGCTGCGCAGCCAATACTCTCCGCTGCGAGAGAAATACTACGGCCGGATGCGCCGTGTCCGCCTTTCGCAAGCCGCCATCGAAGTGCTGGCCCTGGTGGCTTACAACGAACCGGTCACTTCCGACCAGGTGGCCCGGCTGCGCGGCACCGCCAGCGGGAATGTGCTGCGCCATCTGGTCCGCCGCCGCTTGCTGCGCGTCGAACGCCCCGAAACCAAGCCGCGCAAAGCCAGGTACTTCACCACGCAGCGATTCCTGGACGTGTTCCATCTGCACAACCTCAACGACCTTCCGCGCAGCGAGGAGTTGGAGCCGAGCTAGCGCGCCTCCTCTTTTGGTGGGTGCCCTTGGCGTGCAACCGCCGGCCGCATTCAAGCACAACAGCAATCGCCGCATGCGGTTGCGACTTTTCACACGATCCAGCGTGTACCCGTTTCCCAAACCGTGGTAAAATCAGCCTCATCGTCGAACGCCGCTCCTCTGGATTCGTAACTTTCGTGATCATTATTTCTCAGGTCACGCTTAGCATCATGCCAACCGCGGCCATTGGGCCGGCTTGGCCCCCCAGCCAGTTGCCCGCGTCGACAGATTTCCAACTCTTGGGCGCCGACGGGTGGTCCGCCGCGCAAAAGGGTTAGCTTTTCAACCGTAATATGCTCCAGCTCATTTTGCTTCGTCCGGGTACCACCGATTACGACCAACAAGACCGGATCGAAGGAACGCTCGATATCCCGCTCACAGAACCCGGCCGCAAGGACGCCGAACAAGCCGCCGAGAAGCTTCGCGCCTACCTTCCTGCAGCCATTTACTACTCGCCCCGCCGATCGTCCAAGGAAACGGCCGGCATCATCGCCGCGGCGTTCGACCTCAAACCCAAAATCCTCAAGAATCTCCATAATGTAAAGCTCGGCCTCTGGCAGGGAATGCTGGTCGATGAGGTCCGCCACAAGCAGCCCAAGGTCTACAAGCAGTGGCAGGAACACCCCGAATCGGTCAGCCCCCCCGAGGGCGAAACGATCTCGGAGGCCGCCGACCGGGTCAAAGAGGGCTTGGAAAAGCTCGCCCGTAAGCATCGCACTGAAACCATTGTGCTGGTCTCCCCCGAACCGCTCGCCAGCGTCATCCGCCACGTCGTCGAAGGCACGCCTGTGGGCGACCTGTGGAAAGCCGCCAATGGTTGCGGGCATTTCGAGGTTTTGAATGTCCAACCCGAATTGGCGGCCTCCGGAACCGTCCCAAGTCAGCCGCACAACAACACTTCTGATCTTGACACTGCGGCTTCGAAGCGCACTATTGCCGACAGCCATTGACCGCATACTCGTTTCGTCGTGACCGGAGCGCCCGCCGCGGCTTCTAAAAGTTCGAGTTTTTAGGGACTCATCGTAACTCCCAGGGAATCGGAAATGGCCGCAGGAAATGTCGAAACCTCTGCCAGCGATCCCCCGGCTGCCCGCCGACCGAAGCGCGGCGTGCCCGAAGGCCTCTGGCAACAGTGCCCGGGCTGCCAGGCCACGATCTACAAGAAGGAAGCCCAGCGGCTCCTGAATATCTGCCCGGAATGCGATTTCCATTTGTACGTGCCGGCGCAGGAGCGCGTCCGGCAAGTGCTCGACGAAGGCACGTTCGAAGAATGGTTCGACGACCTGCAGCCCACCGATCCGCTGAAATTCGCCGACAAGAAGCCCTACCTGGAACGCCTCAAAGCGGAACAAAAGCGCACCGGGCTGCGCGAAGCCGCGCTGGTCGGCACCGGCATGATCCGCGCCCGTCGCGTCGCCTTCGGCGTCACCGATTCGGCCTTCATCATGGGCAGCATGGGCTCCGTGGTGGGCGAAAAGCTTACGCGCCTGATCGAGCGCGCGACCGAAGAAAAACTGCCGCTCATCATCATCAGCGGTTCCGGCGGCGGCGCCCGCATGCACGAAGGCATCCTGTCGCTAATGCAAATGGCCAAAGTTTCCGCCGCCTTGGCCCGCTTCCACGAATCCGGTGGTCTGTTCATCTCGGTCCTCACCAATCCCACCATGGGCGGCGTGGCCGCCAGCTTCGCCTCGCTGGGCGATTTGGTGTTCGCCGAACCCAAGGCACTGATCGGCTTCGCCGGCCCGCGCACCATCAAGGCCACCATCCGCATCGAATTGCCCAAGGGCTTTCAGACCAGCGAGTTTTTGCTGGAGCACGGCTTCATCGACCGCATCGTCCACCGCCCCGACCTGAAGCCCGAAATCGCGCGGGCCATCGACTACTGCGGCAAGTAGCCCCCAATCTCGGCGCCCGTTAGTGCCGACCGCAGGGCCGAAGCCTTCGGCGCGATTCTCCATTCCCGCATCTTTCGCGCCGCTTTTCTCGCGCTTACAATGTCGGCATGACAACCGCCACATTGAATCTCGACAAAACTCTGGCCACGCTCGAATCGGCCGAGGCCGACAAAAAACTCTCCACCAGCGCCGCGGCTAACATTCGCATCTGGCTCAGCGAGCCGCACTATGCCGACTATGCGGCGCAGGTCGCCCAGCACATCGCTGCCGGCCAATGGAAAGAGCTTGACGATGCCTTCTGGACCATCATCCCCTTTGGCACCGCAGGCCGCCGCGGCAAGATGTATCCCATCGGCTGCAATGCGATCAACGACCGCACCATGGCCGAAAGCGTGCAGGGCCTTGCCGATTATGTGCTCCAGTACAATCGCACGGCGGAGAAACCAGCCCCGTTGCGTGCTGTGGTGGCCTACGACACACGGCATCGCTCCCGCGAATTCGCCGAACTGGCCGCCGGCATCATGGTCGGCAACGGCTTCGAAGTGTTCTTCTTCGATCAAATTCGACCTACGCCGGAACTTTCGTTCGCCGTGCGCGACCTGGGCTGTGCCTGCGGCATGATGATCAGCGCCAGCCACAACCCGCCCAGTGACAACGCCATCAAGCCGTTCTGGAGCACCGGCGGGCAACTCAAAATGCCCCACGACGAAGCCACGATCCGCTGCGTCGAAAAAGTGACCGCCATCAAGCGCGTCCCCTTCGCCGACGCCGTCGCCTCAGGCCGCGTCAAATTCTGCCAGGAGCAAATGGATCCGCGCTATCGCGCTGCAGTATTGGCCCAAGGTCAGAAGGGCCCGCGCGATCTGAAGATTCTTTATTCGCCGCTGCACGGAGTCGGCCTCACGTCCGTGTTGCCGATTCTCCAAGCCGACGGCTTCCAACAGGTCGAAGTGTACCAACCGCACTCGAAGCCCGACGGCGATTTCCCCAACGTCCCCAACAACATCGCCAATCCGGAAAATCCCGCGGTCTTCGACAAGCCGATCGAGCATGCCTGCACCAGCGGGGCTGAAATCATCCTGGCCAGCGACCCCGACGCCGACCGCATCGGCTGCGCCGCCCCGCTCACCGTTGGCGGCAAGGATTGGCGCACCCTCAGCGGCAATCAAATCGGCGTCCTCATCGGCGAACTGCTACTGCGCCGCCGCCAGGCCGCTGGCACGCTCACGTCCGATAACTATGTCATCAAAACCTTGGTCACCAGCGACATGATTTGCCGCGTCGCCGAAAAATTCGGCTCTCGCTACTACGGCGACGTGCTCACCGGTTTCAAATGGATCGGCAGCGTGATCGACGAAGTCGGCCCCGAAAAATTCGTGTTCGGCTACGAAGAAGCCCACGGCTACCTGGCCGGCACGTACGCCCGCGATAAAGACGGCGCCGTGGCGGCGCTATTGATGGCCGAATTGGCCGCCGAGTGCAAAGCCCAAGGCCTCACGCTGCACGAGCATCTCGATAACCTGTACTTGCGATACGGCTGCCACCTGGAAAAAACCATCAACATCACGCTCCCCGGCGCCAGCGGCGTGGCCCAGATGAAAGCCATTATGGAGAAGCTGCGCAACTCGCCGCCGCAATCGTTGGGCGGCCTCATCGTCGCCCAAGTGCGCGATTACTTGAAACAGCGTGTGCTGAAGGCTGGAAAATGGTCGCCGCTGGTCGCCAAGGTGCCCCCCAGCGATCTGTTGATCTTCGATCTCGATCCGTCGGGCAACCGCGCCGCCGTGCGCCCTTCGGGCACCGAACCCAAGATCAAGTTCTACCTGTTCGCTTCCGAAACGCCGGAGCGCTCCCAAGATTTAGCGGCGACAAAGAACCATCTCGCCGCGCATCTGGCCGCTCTGGAAGCCGACCTGCTCGCCGCGGCAAAGTAACGCCCCCTTTAGCCCCGGGCTCAGCCCGGGGGTGATGCGCCTAAGCCGCCCCCACCGCCTTACGCACGCCGACATACGCCAGGTGCGCCTTGAGGCACACGGCCCGAAACGTCTCCGGATATCCCACGCCGGTGATCCGCAGCGTTTGAATCTGCCCCAGCCGAAAAATCATGTCGCCAGCCGGGTACCACGCCTGCCCAGGCCGCACGTCGATGTCGATCGCATCGAACCGATCCAGATCGACATACTGATCGACCTTGAACTTCGGCCCTTTCTCAATAATCAGCCGCCGGTTGGTCAGCCGATAGCGCCGTAAACTCCACGGCGCAAGCATGCCGAAATACATCGCCAACCCCAGCGGCAACGTGAGCAACAAGAACAGCCGCCCGAACGTAAATATCCAAAACCCCGCCTTGATGCCGTACAACCGCCCCAACAATCGCCCCAACCCCGTGGCTGCAATCGTTTGCCACTCGATCGTGACCGTCACCTCCTGCGACTGACTCGGCACAACTCCCGCAATGGCTTGTTTCATGGCACAAAACTAACAAACGATGCGTGAAATTGCCAGTGCTGCCAAGCCTCGCGCGGCGCAACAAAAAACCCCGGCGTCCTGCCAGGGTTTTGTGAATGATCGATGACGTCCCGACCGGCACGGTCGGGCTATGTAGTTACCGCCGCGCAAACCGTTCGTCTTCCAGCCCCAACCGCTTCATTTTCTTGTAAAGCGTCGTGCGGTTGATGCCTAACTCGGCCGAAGTCGCCTGGCGGTTCCAATTGTGCCGCTCGAGCACTTCCAAAATGATTTGCTTCTCGGGCGACTGCATCGCTTGCTTCAAATTGCGCCCGGATCAGCATGGGCCGAAATCGGCGCTTCGGCGGCCAACTGCGGCGGCAGGTCTTCCACCTGAATTACATCGCCTTTGCACAGTAGCACGGCCCGCTCGACAACGTTTTGCAGCTCGCGCACATTGCCCGGCCAACGATAACGTTGCAACGCGGTCTGCGCGTCGTCGCTGAAGCCCGTCACCTTGCGGCCCGATTCCTGGCACACTTCCTCGAGAAAGTGCTTGGCCAATAGCGGGATGTCGGAAAGCCGTTCCCGCAGCGGCGGCAGTTCGACGTTGATCACGTTGATTCGGTAATACAAATCCTGGCGGAATCTTCCCTCGGCCACCGCCTTCGAAAGGTCTTCATTGGTGGCCAAGATCACGCGGCAATCGGTCTTGTACGTTTTGTTCCCGCCGACCGGTTCGAATTCCAGTTCCTGCAGCACCCGCAAGAGCTTCACTTGCATGGCCGGACTGGCGGTGCCGATTTCGTCCAGGAAAATCGTGCCCCCTTCGGCCAGCTTGAACTTGCCGATCTTGTCGCCGGTGGCGCCAGTGAACGATCCGGCTACGTGCCCGAACAATTCGCTTTCCAGCAGCGTCTCGGGCAGGGCCCCGCAAGCCACTTCCACAAACGGCTTGTCGCGCCGCGTGCTTTGGCGGTGAATCGCCCGGGCCACCAGCGATTTGCCCGTTCCGCTTTCGCCGCTGATCAGCACCGTGGCCTTGGTGTCGGCCACGCTTTCGATCATGTCGAACACACGGCGCATGCGGTGATCGTGCCCCACGATGTTTCCGATGCCGAAGCGCAGATCCAACTGCGCCTTCAGATTCTTGTTCTCTTCCAGCACTTCGCTTTGATTGAGCGCCCGGCGAATGGCGATTTCCAATTCCTCATCGATCAGCGGCTTGGTCAACAGATCGAATGCCCCGGCCCGAATGGCCTCAATGGCCGTTTCCACCGTGCCGTAACCGGTCAGCAAAATCACCGGCGTGGCGCTATTCTTTTGTCGAGAGTAGGCCAATATTTCGAATCCATCGTGCTCCGGCAGGCGAATATCGACCAACAACAGGTCGTAGGTCTTGCGATCGATCGCCGCCACTGCCGAGTTGTAATCGCCGGCCACGTCGACTTTATAGCCTTGTTCGCGGAGCCAATCGGCCATCGACGCAAGCACATGGCGATCGTCGTCGACCAGCAACAGGGTCCCTTTTTTCATGTTCTTCACCGATGCGCTTCTCAGGTAGGCGGTATGCGGTAGGCAGTTTGCGGCGGGGATTCACCCCGGCGGCTGTTTGGTTCAGCAACTTGAATGTCCGTCGAAGTTTATCTACGTCATACGTGCCGAAGGTCAACGCTGGGGCGGCGTTTCCACAGGGGGAGTTCCGCAAGTGCCGCTTATGACGGATAATTGGGCAAGAATGATGCATCTGAGCCGGGCTGTCCGCAGCCCGGTGCCGCGCCGTTCATCACATCCGGCGTGAGGACACGCCGGCTCCGACCCCTGACCCCTTACTCCTGACCCCCAGCGACCCCATGCTCATCGCCATCGGCTGCGACCACGCCGGATTTCCGCTGAAAGACCACGTGGTGAAAGTCGTCCAAACCGCCGGCCACGAGGTGCTCGATTGCGGCGCCCGCTCGCTCGATCCCGCCGACGACTATCCCGATTTCGCCCTGGCCGTGGCCAAGGCCGTCCACGATGGCCGGGCCCAGCGCGGCATCATCATCTGCGGCAGCGGCGTGGGCGTGACCGTGGCCGCCAATAAAGTGCCCGGCATCCGCGCCTGCATGTGCCACGACACGTTCTCCAGCCGGCAGGGAGTTGAAGACGATTCGATGAACGTGCTGTGCCTGGGCGCCCGCGTGATTGGCCCCGAATTGGCCACCGACGTGATCAAGGCGTATCTGGGCGCGAAGTTCTCCGTCGGCGCCGAGCGCCACCAGCGCCGCCTGGGCAAGGTGAAGCAAATCGAAGCCGACGCATTGGCAGGCAAATTCGGCCCGCCGAAAACCACTTGATGCCCGCGATAATTCGCATTACTCCATCGCGGCCGGGCCGCTAAAATTCAGCAGAATTGAACCCCGCCTCTTGTCCCTCGCCTCCCGCCCCTTGCCAATGGACCCCCTGGAACAAATCCACGAGCGCGTCGGCAGCCTCAGCCTGGAATTCGTCGAGGGGCTTTTGGCCGACTACCTGCGCGATCCGGAGAGCGTCTCCCCCGATTGGCGCAGTTACTTCGACGAGATTACTCGCTCCTCAGGCGGCAATGGCCACAACCGGGGGCAGGGCAATGGCCATGGACCCGCGGTAACGCAAATCGGCCCGTCGTTCAAACCCAATAGCCTGTTCGCGCCCCCACGCGCAGCGCGGGCCGCAGCGCCCAGAATCCCCGCGCACCGGCCGGTGTCTTCCGCCCCAGCGACCACCGGCGATCCATGGCACATCGCCGTGCTGCAAGATCGGCTGGACCAGTTGGTGCGCGCTTACCGAGTGCGCGGCCACCTGGTCGCGGAGATCGATCCCTTGGGCCTGCCGCGCCCCGAACTGCCAGAGCTCGATCCCGAATTTTATGGCTTCACTGAATCCGACATGGATCGTGAATTTTCCACCGACACGATCCAAGGCCCGCAAGCGATGACGCTGCGCCGCATCCTCCAGCGCTGCGCAACACTTACTGCCGCTCGATCGGCGTGCAATTCATGCACATGGACGATCTGAAAGTGCGCGCCTGGCTGCAGCAGCGGATGGAGGGCACCGAAAATCATTGCGCGCTAACTCGCCGCGAGCAGTTGCGCATCCTGCACGGCCTGACCAACGCAGCCGTGTTTGAGGAATTCATCCAGCGCCGCTTCCTCGGCGCGAAAAGCTTTTCGCTGGAAGGGGCCGAAACGCTCATCCCGCTCTTGGAGCTGGCCATCGAAAAAGCCGGCGAGCACAAAATCGACGAAATCGTCCTGGCCATGGCACACCGCGGCCGTCTCAACGTGCTGGCCAACGTGATGGGCAAAAGCCCGCAGCGCATCTTCCGCGAATTTGCCGACATCGATCCCGAGCTTCACTTCGGCCGCGGCGACGTGAAATACCACCTGGGCCACTCGACCGACATCAAAACCGCCAGTGGCCACCGCATTCACCTGTCGCTGTGTTTCAATCCCAGCCATCTGGAATTTGTGAATCCCGTGGCCGTGGGCCGCATGCGCGCCAAACAAGATCGCGTCGATGACGTGCAGCGACGCCGCGGCATGACCGTGCTGATCCACGGCGAAGCCGCTTTCGCCGGCGAGGGCATCGTGCAAGAAACGCTGAACATGAGCCAGTTGGAGGCCTACACGATCGGCGGCACGCTGCACGTGGTGGTGAACAACCAGATCGGCTTTACCACCGGCCCCAGCGAAGGGCGCAGCACCACCTACGCCACCGACGTGGCCAAGATGCTGCAGATCCCCATCTTTCACGTCAACGGCGAGGATCCCGAAGCCGTCGCCCAAGTCATTCGCCTGGCGATGGATTTCCGCCGACAGTTCCAGCGCGACGTCGTGATCGACATGTACTGCTACCGTCGCCGCGGCCACAACGAAGCCGACGAGCCCCAATTCACTCAGCCGCTGTTGTATCAGGCCATCGAACAGCGAAAAAACGTGCGCGAAGGATATCTCGATCACCTGCTCAAGCTGGGAGGCATCGATCAAGACGCCGCCGACCACATCGTCGCCGAATTGCGCAACCAATTGGAACAGGAACTCACGGTCGCCAAAAGCGAAGAATTCGTGCATCGCCCCGACCTGGCCGGGTTCTGGGCTTTCTACATCGGCGGCCGCGAACGCGAGGCGGCCGAGGTCGAAACCGACATGCCGCGGGAACAATTGCAGGCGCTATTGCGCAAGCTCGCCGACGTGCCCGCTGATTTCCACCCGCATCCGAAAATCTTGCGCTTCCTGGAAAGCCGCCGCGAAATGGCCGACGGCAAAAAACCGATCGATTGGTCCGCCGCGGAGGCGCTAGCCATCGGCAGCCTGGCCGTACAGCGCCTGCGCGTCCGCATGAGTGGCCAAGACACCGAGCGCGGCACGTTCAGCCATCGCCATGCCGTGTTACACGACGTGACCAACGGCCGCACGTTTATGCCGCTGGCGCATCTGGCGTCCGATCAAGCGCCGGTCGAAATCTACAACAGCCCGCTCTCCGAAGCCGGCGTGCTGGGCTTCGAGTACGGCTACAGCCTCGATTGCCCCGACGGCCTGATCATGTGGGAAGCGCAGTTTGGCGACTTCGTCAACGCCGCGCAAGTGATTATCGATCAGTTCATCGTCAGCGCCGAAGATAAATGGCGCCGCCTGAGCGGCGTGGTGCTGCTGTTGCCCCACGCCTTCGAAGGCATGGGCCCCGAGCATTCCAGCGCCCGGTTGGAACGATTTCTGATGCTCGCGGCCAAAGACAATATTCAAGTGGCCAACGTCACCACGCCGGCACAATATTATCACATCCTGCGCCGGCAGGTGCTCCGCGTCTGGCGCAAACCGTTGGTGCTGATGACTCCCAAGAGCCTGCTGCGCCACCCAAGCTGCGTGAGCGCGCTGGACGAACTGGCGCAAGGCGGCTTCCAGCGCGTGCTGCCCGATGTCCCGCCGGATGGCCGCACCGCGGTGAATCGCATCGTGTTGTGCTCCGGCAAGATCTACTACGAACTGGCGCAAAAGCGCCACCGAGCTCAAAAAGCACAACGTAGCCATTGTCCGCCTCGAGCAGCTCTATCCCGTGCCGCGCGAGCCGCTGAAGGAAGCCCTGGCCGGCTATGCCGACGGCACTCCGGCAGTCTGGATCCAGGAAGAGCCGGAAAACATGGGCGCCTGGCGCTTCGTGAAAATCCAACTCGGCGACAAACTATTCGAGCGATTCCCCTTCTCCGGCATCTATCGCCAAAGCGCCGCCAGCCCCGCCACCGGCAGCGCCAGCAGCCACAAATTGGAGCAGGAAAAAATTCTGCTGGCCGCGCTGGGCGAATGAATGAAGAATGACTAAATGACGAAATGACTGAATGTCTAAATGACGGCATGCACATCGATTGGCTATTCAGTCATTCAGGAATTTAGTCATTGAGTCATTCCCTCTTGCAGCCATGCCGCCTTCTGTTACCTTCGAGGAAAATCGTCCTCATAAAACTGAAATCCGATGGCCGTTGAAGTCAAAGTGCCGGAAGTTGGCGAATCGATCACCGAAGTGCGCATCGCCCAGTGGCGCAAGCGAGTGGGCGAACAGGCCGCCAAGGACGAAAACCTCGTCGAGCTGGAAAGCGACAAGGCCACCGTCGATCTGCCCGCCCCCGTCTCCGGCACGGTCACGCAAATTCTGAAAGAAACCGGTGATATGGCCCGTGTCGGCGAAGTGATCGCCTATATGGCCGCCGGCAGCGAAGCCGCCACAAGCTCTCCAAAGTCCTCATCGCCTCCCACCGCCGCCGGCCAGGCGACGGTCCAACAGCCGCAGCCCGCCGCGCCCCGCGTGATGCCCGCGGCCGAGCGGCTGGCGGCGCAAGAAGGAATTCGAGCCGAATCGGTCAAACCGACCGGCCCGGGCGGCCGCACGCTCAAAGAAGACGTCGAGCGCGCCATCGACGAGCGTTCCCGTAGCGCCGCGCCGGTGGCAACGCAGCCCGTTCAGCAAGCCAAAGTCGAACTCGTCGAAGCCGATCTGGCCCGCCCGCAAGCGCCCGCCGACCTCATCTCCACCGGCTACCCGCGCGAGGAAGAATACGTGGTGATGAGCCCCATTCGCCAGCGCATTGCGCAGCGCCTGGTCGAAGCGCAGCACACCGCCGCCCTGCTCACCACGTTCAACGAAATCGACATGGGCGAAGTCATCGCTCTGCGCCAAGCACCGCGAGCAATACACCGATCGCTACGGCGTGAAGCTCGGCTTCATGTCGTTCTTCGTCAAAGCCGCCGTCGATGCGCTGAAGATCGTCCCGCAGCTCAACGCCGAAGTCCGCGAGCCGCACATCGTATACCGCAACTATTACGACATCGGCGTCGCCGTCGGCGGCGGCAAGGGCCTGGTGGTGCCCGTGCTGCGCAATGCCGAATTCATGAGCTTCGCCGAGATCGAGCAGAAGATCGCCGATTTCGCCCGCCGCGCCGCCGACAACAAGCTCAAGCTCGAAGAGCTGCAGGGCGGCACCTTCACCATCTCCAATGGCGGCGTGTACGGCTCGATGCTCTCCACGCCGATCATCAACCCGCCCCAAAGCGGCATCCTCGGCCTGCACGCCATCGAGGAGCGTGCAGTCGTGATCAAAGGCCAAGTTGTCGCGCGGCCTATGATGTATGTAGCGCTAACCTACGATCACCGCATTGTCGACGGCCGCGAAGCCGTCACTTTCCTGAAGCGCATCAAAGAGGTGATCGAAGACCCGGCGCGCATGTTGCTGGAAATCTGACGGGAATGTCTCAATGATTAAATGACTGGATGACTAAATGGGTTTGAATTCATTCTCATTCAGTCATTCCGTCATTTAGACATTCAGTCATTCAGACATTATGCAACACGACCTGATCGTCATCGGCGGCGGACCCGGCGGATATACGGCCGCCATCCGCGCTGCCCAGTTGGGCCTGAACACCGCCTGCGTGGAACGGGAATCGCGCCTCGGCGGGACGTGTCTGCGCATCGGCTGCATTCCCAGCAAGGCCCTGCTTGAATCGAGCCAAAAATTCGCCGAAACCAGGCACGACTTGTCCCAACACGGTGTGAAAGTCGGCGATGTCGAGCTCGATTTGGCAACGATGCTCCGCCGCAAAGAACAAGTCGTCGAAACGCTGTGCAAAGGCGTCGACGGCCTGTTTCGCAAACACAAAATTACCCGCTACCTCGGTTACGGCCGTCTGACTGGGCCGGGGCAGGTCTCCGTCACCTCTGAAGACGGCAAGACGCAGCAGCTCACCGCCGGGCACATCCTTCTGGCGCCGGGCAGCAAACCCGCTTCACTCGCGGGCATCGAATTCGACGGCGACCGCATCGGCACCAGCACCGAAGCACTGTCGTTTGCCGAAGTGCCCCAGCGCTTAGTTGTTGTCGGCGGCGGCTACATCGGCATGGAACTCGGCTCCGTATGGAATCGACTCGGCTCGAAAGTCACAGTCTTGGAGTTCCTCGACCGCATCCTCCCCGGCACCGACAGTGAATTGGCGGCCGAGGCCCACAAGCTGTTCCAAAAACAGGGAATTGAGTTTCGTCTGGGCACGCGCGTCACGTCGGCCAAATTCGACAAGGCGCGCGGCGTGTGCGTCGTCGAATGCGCCGGCGCCGAGCCAATTGAGTGCGACCGTGTGCTGGTCGCCGTAGGCCGAATTCCCGCCACGCAAGATCTCGGACTGGAATCCGTCGGCATCAATCTCGACGCCAAGGGCCGCATTCCCGTTGACGATCATTTTCAAACCACGGCCAACAACATTTACGCCATCGGGGATTGCATTCATGGCCCGATGTTGGCCCACAAAGCCGAGGAAGACGGCGTTGCCTGCGTCGAAGGCATCGTCACCGGTTATGCCCACGTCGATTACAATCTGATCCCCTCCGTTATCTTCACGCATCCCGAAATCGCCGCCGTCGGCAAGACGGAAGATCAACTCGCCGCCGACGGCACGCCGTTCCGCAAAGGCACATTCCCCTTCCGCGCCAATGGCCGCGCCCGCACACTGGCCGAAATCGAAGGCAAAGTGAAGATCCTCGCGCACAAAGATACCGACCGCGTATTGGGCGTCCACATCCTGGGCCCGCGCCGGCGACCTGATCGCCGAAGCCGCCGCCGCCATGGCCTTCGGCGCATCAAGCGAAGATATCGCCCGCACCTGCCACGCCCACCCCACCCTGGCCGAAGCCGTCAAAGAAGCCGCCCTGGCCGTCGACAACCGCACGCTCAGCTTGTAATGCGGCCGCCGCAATACTCTTTGTTATTGCAGCGGTAAACAATCTTTACCCGCTGTGCCGTTTTGGGTACTCTCTCCGCGCGCGCAATAACTGTGCGACTGCTAGCACTTCAAATCGAGGGGAATGCCATGATGCGACTATCTATTCCTGCAGCCATGCTCATTGCGGCTGTGATCGGCGCCGTGCCAACCGCCTCCGCCGAAGAATTCCGCATCGAGTCGAAAGTCTTCGTCGACAATAACGCTGCTGCCGCCAGTGAAAGCACCACGCTGTTCGCCGATTCGCGAGTTTATGTCTTCCTCAACTCGCCGCGCGAAATCACGCTGCTGGACATCCCGCGTAACCGCATCGTGCTGATCGATCCGTCGCGCAAAGTGCGCACCGAGCTCACGACCGAAAAGCTCGCCAACTTCGTCGAACAGCTTCGTGTCCGCGCTTCCCAGCAGAACGATCCGTTAATAAAATTCGCCGCCGAGCCGAAGTTCGATGAAAGCCGCGACGACGCCGGCTACATGATCTTCGCCAGCCCGCAACTCACCTATCGGGTGCACACCACCAAATCGTCCAACCCGGCGATCACTCGCGCCTGCCGCGAATATTCCGATTGGACGGCCCGCCTGATCACGATGGTCCATCCCGGCTCGCTGCCCCCGTTTCCCACCCTGGCGATCAATGCGGCCATGGAGCGCGAAAGCCTGTTCGCCGACGAAGTCGAACGCACTGTCGCGCCGCAGAGCCGGCTGGGCAAAAAACCCAGCGTCATGCGCAGCGAGCATGCGTTGGAACCGCGTCTCACCGGTTCCGATCGCCGCCGCATCCAGGAAGTCGGCGAATACCTGGTCAACTTCCCCGAAGTCTCGCTCGATCAATATCTCCGCCCCATCGAGCAAGCCAAACGTTAAGCGAGCATTCGAGCCGACTCTGGCCGCCTGTATTCTCCCGCGAGTACACTTGGGATAGAAGCGTTTAACCCGCTCATCCCTCTTGCTCGCCCAATGGCCACCACTCAAGCACCGTTGCTTTCGCCGCAACTTTTGGCGCGGCTGGAGCGCCTTGAATTGGTCAGCCGCAAAATCTTCCGCGGCCGGCTGAAAGGTGAGCGCCGCAGCAAACGCAAAGGGCACAGCGTCGAGTTCGCCGATTTCCGCAGCTATGTGCCCGGCGACGATCTGCGGTTCATCGATTGGAACACCTACGCGCGGCTCGATCGGCTGTTTCTTAAAATGTTCCTCGAGGAAGAGGATCTGCACTTCTACACGCTGATCGACGCCAGCCTATCGATGAATTTCGGCACGCCCACCAAGTTGGACTACGCCAAGCAGTTGGCCGCCGCGCTAGGCTTCATCGGGCTGGTGCGCGGCGATCGGGTGCGCATCGAAACGCTCGGCCAACCGCTGCGCACGCCCGGTCCAGTCCTCCGCGGCCGCCGCAATCTGTGGCGCATGCTCGATCAGTTGTCGGCCATCGAACCCGGCGAAACCACGCCGTTGGCGCAAGGCATTAAGAACTTCTCGCTGCGCAGCACCGGCAAAGGCATCCTAGTTTTGATCACCGACCTGATGGACAAAAGCGGTTACGAAGCGGCCCTGCGCTATCTCGTCTCGCAACAAATGGACGTCTATCTCATCCATCTGCTCAGCGCCGAAGAGCTCGATCCGGGAATCGAAGGTGATCTGAAACTAATCGATTGCGAGGACGCCGACTCCGCCGAGATCACCGCCAGCAGTCCGCTGCTTGCCCGCTATCAGCGAACGCTGAACTCGTTCATCGAATCCGCCCGCGCCTTCTGCACCCGCCGCGGCATGAACTATTTGCTGGTGCGCAACGATCTGCCGGTCGAACAGTTGGTCACCAGTTATCTCCGCCAGCGCGGCTTGGTGAAGTAGATCATGTCGTTCCTCAACACGCTCACTGCCTGGCAATGGACCATCCTGCTTGCCGTGCCGCTGGGCATTATCGCGCTTTACTTTCTCAAGCTGCGCCGCCAGCCGATGGAAGTGCCCAGCACCTTGCTTTGGCGCAAGTCGATCGAAGATCTGCACGTCAACAGCCCCTGGCAGCGCATCCGCCAAAGCTTGCTTTTGTACCTGCAATTGCTGATCGTCGCATTCTTTCTGGTCTCGATTTTGCGCCCCGGCTGGCGCAGCAGCGGTCTTATCGGCGGGCGATCCATTTTCCTGATCGACAACTCGGAGAGCATGAACGCCGCCGATGTTTTCCCTTCGCGCCTCGAAGAAGCAAAGCGCCAGGCCACCGGCTTGATCGATGAAATGCAAGACGGCGCCGAGGCAATGGTCATCAGCTTTTCCGACATTGCTCACATCGAACAGGGTTTTACCGGCAATCGCGCCGATCTTCGCGTAGCAGTGCAAAATATCCGCCCCACAAATCGCCCCACGGACATCGGCGACGCCTTGCGGATTGCGGCGGGATTGGCAAATGCCGCAGGCGCCGGCGCCGAAGAAACGTCCGTCGCGCAACCGGAGCGCGTCAGAATGCTCATTCTCAGCGACGGCAAATTCCCGCCAGTGCCGGATATCTCGCTGGGCAATCTGGAGGCAGTGTTCCTTCCGATCGCCGCACATGCGGCCAACGTCGGCATTGTTTCCTTCAGCGTCGATCGCGGCGAAGGGGGTGCGAGCAAACTTCAGGCGTACGGCCGAATCGAAAATTTCAGCGACCGCGAAAAGAAAGTGCCGGTCGATTTGCTTTGGAACAACGATCCAATCGACGCCGCCACGCTGACAATTCCCGCCAACGATTCTGCCGGCGTAACGTTCGATCTTGGCCCGCTGGGAGTCGGAATCTTGGAGCTGCGACTGGCCGACAGCGATGAACTGCCGCAAGACGACCGCGCTTGGGTAGCGGTCAATTCATCACGCCGGCCCAAAGTCCTGCTGATCACCCCCGGAGATAAACCATTGGAATTGGCGCTTTCGACGCCGCGCGCCGAAGAGTTGGCCGATGTGACGATCGCCGCGCCCGACATGCTAGCATCGAAAGATTACCAACGTGCCGCAGCCGCCGGGACAAATGACTTGATCATCTACGATCGCTGCCGGCCGGAACAAATGCCGCAGTCCAATACGCTGTTCATCGCCGCCTTGCCGCCGCTTCCCGAACCATCTGCCGACAAATCCAGCAGCGCCGAAGCTGGCCCCCGATGGTGGTCGCTGGGCGAACCAATCGCATCGCCGCAAATCATCGACTCCGCCCGCAATCATCCGCTAATGCAATGGCTCGACATGGCAAATGTCGAAATCGCCGAAGCCCGGCCAGTCATTCCGCCCCCCGGCGGACAGGTGCTTTTGGATTCAACCAAAGGGGCGCTGTTGGCGATCGCCCCGCGCGATGAATTTGAAGATGCCGTTTTGGGCTTCGAAATCTATGGCGCCGACAAACAGGGCCAGCCGCTGGCCAACACCAATTGGCCGATCCGCCGCAGCTTTCCCACGTTCGTGTATGCGGTGCTTGAATATCTTGGCGGCAGTCGAGCCACGTTGGCCGCCGAGATGCCAAAGCCCGGCCAGACAATCGCATTGAAAAGCAATTCCGCGTCCGAACAGCTCCAAGTCCGCACCCCCTCGGGCACCACAGTTGCTGTTCCTCGGAGCACGTCGGGATCGTTTCATTTCAGCGCCACCGACGAACTTGGCCCGTACGAGATTCTCGATCAGGGAAAAACTGCGGAGCGCTTCACCATCAATCTCTTCAATTCCGCGGAAAGCGATCTTCGCCCGCCGCAGGAAAACTCACTCCAGATCGGACAAGTTCCCGTCCCGGCAAAGTCCGGCTATGCATCCGCCCGGCGCGAAACCTGGAAATGGCTGCTGGCCGCTGCACTGGTCGTTTTGCTGGCGGAGTGGTATATCTACAATCGCCGCGTGTACGTGTAGAATCGCTCTACACCGTCGTCTCAGGTAATGGAAAACCTAGCCATGCCGCATAGTTCCACCGCCATTCGACCGCCCAAACGCCGCAAGACCTTCAACCGCCTGGTGGAAACCAAGCTGTGGGAGAAGGTCAGCTATTCGGAATACCGCGACCACGTGCGCCGCGTCTACGATGGCCCCAAAGGCGCCGCACTCTGGGCCTGCAGCTTGTTGTCGTTGCATGCTCCGCTGGGCGACCGCCTGTTTCGCCACCGCCGCTTCGATCTGCGCGGGTCCAAGAACATTCTCGACGTCGGCAGCGGCGCCGGCCAAATCGTCCGCCACCTGCTGAAATACGCCGACCACGACGCCCACATTTCCGGTCTGGATCTCTCTCTGGAAATGCTTCGCCGCGCCCGCGGCCGAATGAACAGCAATCGGGCGCGATTCATCTCCGCCGATATTACGCACCTGCCATTTGCGTCGGGCACGTTCGATTGCGTCACCTGCGGCTACGTGCTGGAGCATCTTCCCGAAGCCAAGCCAGGATTGGCCGAACTGGCCCGCGTCCTGTCGTCCGGCGGCCGAATGTTGCTGCTGACGACCGAAGACAGCTTCGGCGGCGCTTGGACTAGCCGCATGTTCCTCTGCCGCACCTATAACCGCCAAGAGCTGCTGCGAACTTGCCACGACGTTGGCTTGGAGCCCTTGCAGGAATTGTGGCTCTCCGGCGTCCACCGCGTGCTTCGCGCCGGCGGCATCGGCCTGGAGCTGCGCAAGATTTGATCGCTGTTGTATCCTGTCTGATTCCTGCGCAGTCAGGGGAACCTTCATTTCGTTATCTGCTTACGATCGCGCGGCCCGTCTGCGTCAATAATCGCTCGTGCCGTAGTAGCCGGTAGTTTTGAGACTCGTGCGCTTTTGGACCAGGTCGCAGAGGTTATCGACTTCGGCGTTGGTGAGCGGGGTGACGTAGCTTTCCGTCGGCCGCCGGGCGATGGTGTAGATTTGCACCAGTTTGAGTTGGCCGCCGGCTTTGGTGATTTCGTTCAGGCGGTCGCAGAAGGCTTCTTGTTCGACCTGCGGCGGCGGATTGCCTTCGACGCGCATGAACAGGGCTTGGATTACCAGTGGGCGGACCTTGGCGGCGGCGGTGATGTTGTCGAGGATTTGCTGGAATGGGATCGTGGTGCGGTCGACCAGTTTGTAGTACTCCTCGGTGCCGGCTTCGAGTTTGGCCCAAATTTCGCCGTTGTTTTCATCAAGAATTTTCAGGCCGCGCTCGACGTGTTCGCGGTGGAACATGCTGGCGTTGGTGATCAGCACCATTTTCACCTCGTCGAGCTTGTGGCGGCGCTTGATCTCGGCACACTGGTGCATCAGTTCGTCGAAGTTGCGGTACGTCGTGGGTTCGCCGTCGCCGGAAAAGGCGATGTCGTTGAAGCGGCGCAGTTGCTGCGGCGTATGGCGGAATTTGTCGGTCTGGTAGATGTCGCCCGAGAGGATCAGCCGCAGGCCGATTTCCAGTTCATCCAGAAGCTGCGCGGCGTCAACGAAGGTGGTCTCGGCCTCGGTGGTGCGATCAACCTGGCAGTAGATGCAATCGAAGTTGCACACCTTGTCGGGATTCAGATTCACGCCCAGCGAGATTCCGCCTGCGCGGCGGCTGAGCACCGGGTACACGAAGCGGAAGTTTTCGAACGTGCGCTCGTGTTGTGTGTAAAGTGAGGTCATGAGAGGAGCGTCCTGCGGCGGGGCGTGCTAAACCGCCAGCGGAATTCTACGCGTGGCGACAGGACAATCACAGAGGAGTGATTACAGCCGGCGCAGGACCGTGAATTCGTCCATGGTGACGGTGGTTAGTTCGCCGGTGTCGCGCTTGAGGATGATGACGTCGCTGAACACTTTGTCGTCGATCTGGCGGCGGAAGTGCAGGCCGTGGCGGCGGCGTTCGCAGCGCTCGACGGTGCCGACGGTTTTGGTGCGCCAGCGTTTTTCCCCCACGATCACTTCATGAGTGACTTCGATGCGGTCCCCGGGCTTTAGCTCGGTGAATAAATTCCGAGAGACGGCTTCGGCTTGGGTGCTGGGATAAGAGGGAACCGTTTCCATTTCTGCTTGTCCGTGGTCAGTGGTCAGTTGTGAGTAGTTTGCCGGCCGCCATCTATGCGCAACGGACTACGGACAACGGACGAATTAAACTTCCTTGGCGTTGATCCAGGGCATGAGGCGCCTTAGCCGGCGGCCCACTTCTTCGATCGGGTGCGCCTTTTCTTCGCGGCGCATGGCTTTGAAGCCGGGGGCGTTGGCCTTGTTTTCCAAAATCCATTCGCGGGCGAATTGGCCGGATTTGATTTCGCTGAGGATCTTTTTCATCTCGGCCTTGGTCTGCTCGGTGACGATGCGCGGGCCGCGGGTGTAATCGCCGTATTCGGCGGTATTGGAAACGCTGTAGCGCATGTAGCTCAAGCCGCCTTGGTAGAACAGATCGACGATCAGCTTGAGTTCGTGCAGGCATTCGAAGAACGCCATTTCGGGCTGATAGCCGGCTTCAACGAGGGTTTCGTATCCGGCCTTGACCAAGGCGCTGACGCCTCCGCAGAGCACCGTTTGCTCGCCGAACAAATCGGTTTCGGTTTCCTCGGCGAAGGTGGTTTCGATGACGCCGGCGCGGGTGCCGCCGATGCCCTTGGCGTAGGCCAGACCGATTTTCTTGCCGGCTTCACTTGTGCCCTCGCCGAACGCGATCAGGCACGGCACGCCGCCCCCCTTTTCGAATTCGCTGCGCACCAGGTGACCAGGGCCCTTGGGGGCGACCAGCACGCTGTCCACGCCCGGGGGCGGTTCGACCTGGCCAAAGTGAATGTTGAAGCCGTGCGAGCACATCAGCACGTTCCCTTTTTGCAGGTTCGGCTTGATGTCGTTGCGATAGACGTCCCCCTGCAATTCGTCGGGCAGGAGAATGTTGATGACGTCGGCTTGCTTAGCGGCCTCCGCGGCGCTCATCGGTTTAAAACCGTGGCTGATGGCCAACTCGTAGTTCTTGCCGCCGGGGCGCTGGCCGATGATGACGTTGCAGCCGCTATCGCGGAGATTCTGGGCCTGCGCATGGCCTTGGGAGCCATAGCCGAGGATGGCAATGGTTTTGCCTTTGAGGACCGATAGATCGGCGTCGTTGTCGTAATAGATTTTGGCGGGCATTGGAAAGCTGTTAGCTTTTAGCTGTTAGCTTTAGCTTGAAAAGGGTTAGTACGATCGATTGGTAAAGCGATTAGGCCAACGAGCCGCGCACCGTTTCGTCGTCGAGGTTGGCGGCTTCGGCGGGTACGGCCGGTGCGCCGGGATCGGGACGGCATGCGCCGCGAACCATGGCAATCCGGCCGGTGCGGGCCAGTTCGACGATGCCGAAGGGGCGCATCATTTCGATGAAGGCCTCGATTTTTTTCTCTTGGCCGGAGATTTCGATGATCACCTGGTCTTTCCAGACGTCGACGATGCGGCCGCGGAAAATATCGCACAGCTCGTGGATTTCGCGACGCTTGCCGCCGGAGGCGCGCACCTTGATGAGCATCAGGTCGCGCTCGACGTAATCCTGGGAGCTGATGTCCTCGACCTTCACCACCGTGACGATTTTTTCCAGTTGGCGGCGGACCTGGTCGAGGATGCGATCGTCCCCCATCACCACGAAGGTCATCCGCGAAAGATGGGGATCTTCAGTTTCGCCCACCGCCAGGCTGTCGATGTTGTAGCCGCGCGAGGCGAACATGCCGGAGATGTGCGCGAGCACCCCGGGAACGTTTTGCACGACGGCGGCGATAACGTGTCGCATGCGAGGAAATACGGCGTAAAAGGTGATCTAAAATCATAGCCCCAACGGGGATGAGTCGCAACCCTCGACACCTCCCCGGGTGTATCGGTTCGGCCTATAATGCTCGCCGTATGGACCGCAAAGTCATCGAAGCTTACGCCGCCGAGGCGCCGGAATTGGCCAAGTCGATTGCCGGGTTGTCGCGCCAGCAGATGTTGGCTTTTCCGGTGCCGGGGACTTGGAGCATCCAGCAGATCGTGCTGCACGTCGTGGATACCGATTTGGTGATCGCCGATCGGATGAAGCGGGTGATCGCGGAAGATAATCCCACGCTGTTGGGCTTCGATCAGGCGAAATTCACCGCGAGGCTGCATTATGAAGAGCAGGATGCGGCGCTGGTGTGCGAACTGTTTGCGAAAAATCGGCAGGCGATGGCGGCGCTGTTGCGGCTATTGAAGGATGAGGATTTCCAGCGTGCCGGAACACACAGCCAGCGCGGACGGATGACGCTGGGGGAGATAGTGCCGTTCGCCTCGTGGCACTTTCAGCATCACATGAAGTTTTTGCGCGAGAAGCGCGAGATGGTGCAGCAGCGCTAAGGCGATCTATTTTCGCCCGAGCAGCTTTTTTACTTCGGCCCAAGGTCGGGTGTTGGCGACGTCGGCTTTGGTGAGGCCGCCGCGGCGGGCTTGCAGGATGCCGTAGCGCATGGCGGCCAGGCCGGTGATGCTGTGGGCATCGGTGGAGATGACAATCGGAATCCCGCGCTCTCGGCAAGCGGCGCAAGCAATATCGTCTAAATCCAGCCGCGCCGGATTGCTGTTGAGCTCCAGGATTTTGTGGTGCTTTTTGGCGGCATCGTAGACCGCTTCAAGATCGACGTCGTACGCTTTGCGGCGATTGATCAGGCGGCCTGTGGGATGGGCGATGGCGCACACGTTGGGATTGGCCAGGGCGTCGACGATGCGCTTCGTGATTTGTTGACGAGGCTGTTTTTGGCCGAAGTGGACGCTGGCCACCACCCAATCGGCTTCGCTCAGGCAATCGTCGTCGATGTCCAGCGGGCCTTTTTCGAGAATATCGACCTCGACGCCTTTGAGCACCTTGAAGCCGCGGAGCTTCGCGTTCAGCTTGTCGATTTGTTCCCACTGGCGGCGCAAACGATCGGGGGTCAGGCCGTTGGCCACCGAAACGCGCGGGGAATGGTCGGTGATGGCGACGTATTTCAAACCTTTCGCTCGGGCGGCGGCCACCATTTCCTCCAGCGTCGCCTTGCCGTCGCTTTCGGTGGTGTGCATGTGCAGATCGCCTTGCATGTCCGATAGTTCGACGAGCTTGGGAAGTTTGCCTTCGGCGACCCAGCGGAATTCCCACCGGTCTTCGCGCAGCTCGGGGGGAATCCAGGGCAAGTCGAGCGTGCCGTAAACTTCTTTTTCCGTGCGCCCGGCGACGTACTTCTCTTCGCCTTTCTTGATTCCTTTGCCGGCGACTTGGAATACGCCGTATTCGTTGATTTTCAGGCCGCGATCTTTGGCCATTCCTCGCAGCACCACGTTGTGTGCCTTGGAGCCGGTGAAATAAACCAGCGCGGCGCCGTAGGCATTCTTCTCGACGATGCGCAGGTCGATTTGCAGGCCGATGCCCAGGCGGATCGACATTTTGGTGGGGCCGCGCCGAGCACGGCAGCCAGCCCGTCGAATTGGGCAAAGCGGTCCATCACCTCCTTGGCGTTTTTGCTTTCAACCACCGCGTCCAGATCGCCGATGGTTTCGCGGCCGCGGCGGTAGCTGCCGGCCATGTCGATTTGCTTGACGCTGCGGCAGGCTTTCAAATGCGCTACGAGCATCTCAGCATAGACGTCGGCTTTGGCCCAATACATGCGCAGCACTTCGGGCGATGCGGCGAAATCGAGCCCGGCGAGAATGGCGGCTTCGGTTTTCTCGCCGAAGCCTTTGAGTTCGCGCACGCGGCATTCCTGGCAGGCAACCTTTAATTGCTCCAGCGTGTGGATGCCGAGTTCCTTGTGCAGCACGGCGGCTTTTTTGGGGCCGAGACCCGGAATTCGCAGCATCGCCAGCACGCTTTGCGGAACTTGCTCTTTGAGTTCCTCGAGCATCGGCAGCGAACCGGATTCGACTAGCGTGTGGATTTTTTCGGACAGGTCTTTGCCAATGCCCGGCAGATCGGTCAGTTCGCGCTGGGGATCGGCGGCAATTTTTTCCAGCGGCTCGTGCAGATCTTGGATCGTGCGCGCGGCGTTTTGATATGCGCGCACGCGGAAGGGATTGGCCGCCTGGAATTCCAGGATGTCGGCGACGAGTTGGAAGGCGGCGGAGATTTCGGCGTTGTTCATGGCTCGATGGCCGGAAATGGCCGCGAATGAACGCAAATGAACGCAAATACAGAGTTAGGATACGACTAATTCTATATCCTTCTCATTCGCGTTGATTTGCGTTCATTTGCGGCTAATTTCCGCTGGCTCAGTGGACGCGCTGGCCGGGTTTGGCGCCGCTGTCGGGCGAGAGGAGGAACACTTCGTCGCCGCCTGAGCCCGCGGCGCACACCATGCCTTCGCTCAAGCCGAATTTCATTTGACGCGGGGCGAGATTGGCCACGCAGATGACCAGGCGGCCGACGAGCTTGTCGGGCTGGGGGTAGGCTTTTTTGATTCCGGCGAAGACGGTTTTATGCGTGTCGCCGCCGAGGCTGAGGGTGAGTTTCAGAAGTTTGCGCGCGTCGGGAACCTCCTCGGCAGTGACGATGCGAGCCACGCGGAGATCGACTTTGGTGAAGTCGTCGATCGTGCATTCAGGGGCGAGTGGTTCGGCGGCAAGCGCGTCGCCGCTGTCCGATCCCCCGGTGGAACCGGGGGCTGACGGGGCGGATGCAGTTGGTGCGATTGGAGCGGAGGAATCTTTGCTGTCTTCAATCATGGCTTGGACCTGTGCGGGTTCGACCCGGGTTAGCAGCGGTTGGAATTTGTTCACTTTTGTGCCGGCAAGCGGTGTTTTGGATTGATCCCAATGCGTCATGGAATCGTTCAAAAGCTCGTCGGCTTGATGGGCAAGTTGAGGCAATACGGGAGCGAGGTAAATCGCCAATTGGCGGAAAAGATTCAGCGAGACGCTGCAGATGTCTTGGAGCTGTTTTGCCTGCGCAGGGTCTTTTCGCAGCGTCCAAGGAGCTTTGGCATCGACGTATTGGTTGGCTTTGTCGGCCAGCAGCATGATTTGGCGCATGGCACGGTTGTAGTCGCAGGCTTCGTAGGAATCGGCGATGGAATTGCCTTCCGCGGCCGCCGCGGCGAACAAGCCGCCATCGTCGGGATATTTTGGCGACAGTCCGGTTTCTTCGACGAAGCGCGCCGTGCGGCTGGCGAGGTTCACGACCTTGCCGACCAGGTCGGAATTCACCTTGGTCACAAACTCGTCGGGGTTGAAGTCGAAATCGTCGACCCGCGTCCCCAGCTTCGTTGCGTAGTAGTAGCGCAGATACGCCGGGTTGAGATGCTTTAAATACGTGGCGGCGAGGATGAACGTGCCTTTGCTCTTCGACATTTTTTCGCCGCTGACGGTCAGGAAGCCGTGAATGCGAACCTTGGTGGGCAGCTTGAACTCGGCCGTCTTCAGCATGCCGGGCCAGAAGAGCGTGTGAAAATAGGTGATGTCTTTGCCGATGAAGTGGTGGATTTCGGCGGGGGATTTCTCCGCATCCTTGCCGCGCGGCCACCATTTTTCAAACTTCTCGCCGGATTTGTCGCACCATTGTTGCAGCGACGCCATGTAGCCGATGGGAGCATCGAACCACACGTACCAATAGTTGCCGGGGCTGTCGGGAATTTCGAACCCGAAGTAAGGGGCGGGGCGGGAAACGTCCCAATCGCGCAGCGGTTCGCCGAGAAAGTGCCCCTTCAGATAGTTGGCCACTTCTTGCTGCAGGTGGCCGCCGGTTTGCGTCCAGGTTTCGAGGAACGTGTGCAGCGGTTCCAATTGGATGAACAGATGCGGGGCGCTGCGCATTTCGGGCTTTGTGCCCGAGAGCGTGCTGACCGGATCGATCAGGTCGGCAGGGCTGTAGTGATGCCCGCACACGCTGCAATTGTCCCCCGGCTGATTGGGCGATTTGCAGCGGGGACAGGTGCCGCGCACGAAACGATCGGCCAGGAATGTTTCTGCTTGCGGATCGTAAAGCTGCTGTACGTTTTCTTCCTTGACCAGCCCGGCCTGGCGGATCGATTTCCAAATATCGGCGCACAGCGATCGGCTTTCGGGACTGTGCGTGCTTCCGTAGTTTTCGTACTGGATTTGAAAGCCGGCCAGGTCGCGCTCGTGTTCGGCTTGCATCTGCGCGATCAGGTCTTCTTCGGTGCGGCTTTCCTGGCGGGCGCGGATCGTGATGGCCGTGCCGTGCGTGTCGTCCGCGCAGAGATAGATGCACTGGTGGCCGCGCAGCTTTTGGAAGCGCACCCAAATGTCGGTCTGAATCGCCTCCAGCAGGTAGCCCAAATGAATCGGCCCGTTGGCGTAGGGCAGGGCGGCGGTGACGAGAATTTGTCGGGCGGTCATGTGAATTTGGGGGGCGGTGCTGGCACTGGCACGGCGCGCGGTGCGGCTATTGTAGCGCAGCGGCGGCCGAAAGCGGAATGGGGAAGTGCGAGCCCCCTGGATTGATCTTGTTGGATTCGCGGGTGTCGAGGATCATCCGACGTCCCAGACTCCAGGGAGTGGCGTCTGGTTCGCGGTCCCGCCGTTGAATGCCCGCCGATCGACCCTGCCCGCCTGATTGCGTCCCGTTGGAATTGATCGGCCGCCGAAATGGAATTCGGCCGCCCGTTTGCGGCGGATTCGACGACCGCGCTCACTGCGCTCCCATACTAAACGCGTGACGTTCGGAGGGAGCGATGAATCTTTTGCATCTTGCGGCGGCGATTTGTGCGCTGGGCGCGCCGGCGAATAACGATACCGTGCTGTTGGATTTCGGCGCCGACTGGTGCGGATACTGCCGGCAAATGGAGCCGCTGGTCGGGCAGCTTGCCGCCCAAGGCTTTCCCGTGCGCAAGGTGAATGTCGACAAAGATCACGCGCTGGCGGAGAAATACGGCGTGCAGGGGCTGCCATGCTTCGTGATGTTGGTGGGGGGCAAGGAGGTCGATCGCGTGGTGGGGGCCACCGACATGCGGCGGCTTCAAGCGATGTTTCATCGCAATGGCGTCGAGCCGAAAACGACGGGCTTGGCACGCGGCAAAGCGCCGCGATTGCCCCCGGATGAAGTAGCGGCAATTCCGTTTCCGGCCACCAATCAAGCGGAACCCGATCGCGACGGGCGGCCTGAGACGGAAATTGTCTCGGTCGATCGGCGGCGAAAGGATGAGCTCGATGCCGTGACAAGCGCGAATGATTCGCCTTTCGATCAACTCATCCGCGCCAGCGTGCGACTGCGCATCGAAGACCATAGCGGCGTTTCCTGCGGCTCCGGCACGATCATCGACTCGCGGCAGGGGGAAGCGCTGATCCTTACCTGTGGCCACATGTTCCGCGAAGCCGACAAGGACAGCCGCATCATGGTCGACTTGTTTGGGCCGGGGCGCCGCAGGCAGTTCCGGGGCGGCTGATCGATTACGATTTGAAATCCGAGGTGGGCTTGTTGAGCATTGAGGTCGATTTTCCGGTGACGGTGGCCCATTTGGCGCCGGCGGGCTATGCCATTCGCAAAGGGGACCATGTGATCAGCGTGGGCTGCGACGGCGGCGAGGATGCGACGGCCAAAGAAACCGTCATCAAGTCGATCAATCGCTACGGCGGCCCGGCGAATCTGCAGGTTGGCTTCCAACCGGTGCAGGGTCGCAGCGGCGGCGGACTGTTCACGCCCGAGGGACTGGTGATCGGCGTGTGCAATGCCGGCGATCCGCAGGATAACGAAGGAGAGTTTTCGCACCTGAGCGTGGTGGAAGAGATGTTGGATCGCAATGGGTTGGCGTTTGCGTATCAGGAGAGGGCGCAGGATGCGGGGCGCAGGGCGCAGGTGGCGAGCAACGCGGAAGGCAGAAGGCAGAAGGCAGAAGTGCCTGATGGGATGAAACAACTACAACCGGTGGCGGTGCGCGAGCCGGCTGCCGTGGATCGCGGCGGTCAGCGGCTGGCGGCCAGTGAACAGGCCTCTCTGGAGGCACTTCGCGACAAGGCCGAAGGGGCCGAGATGATATGCATCGTGCGCCCGCTTTCGGATCCGCAAGCCAAAAGCGAGATTATCGTCCTGGATCAAGTCTCGCCAGATTTCTTGAAGCATCTGGCCAACGAGCGTCAAAAGCAACCGGCGCGACAATTAACCTCGCTGGAGATTTCGCGGTCAAAGTTGGAGTCGTCGGGCGCGGGAGAATCGCCGCATCCGAAGTTGCAGCTTCAACCGTGGTGGTCAGATATTCTTGATAAATAATCGCGGCCTTGACTGGCGCGGCGGGTTTCTGCACGGCTCCATGTGCTCTGGCAGGAATGCGCCGGCGATTGAGGCGTTCAACAGCGACGTGGTGAAGCCGACGAACAGGGCTCGCAGGCCCAATCGGGCCAGGTCGGCGCGGCGATTGGGAGCGATCGAGCCGATACCGCCCAATTGAATACCGACCGATGAGAAATTTGCAAAGCCAGTCAGCGCGAACGCGGTCAGCACATAGCTGCGCTCGGTCATGAAGCCGGCGGTGTTTTTCATTTCGGTCATTTTCAGGAACGAATAGAATTCGTTGATCGAAAGTTTGAAGCCGAGCAAGTTGCCGACGTGCCCTGTGTCGGATTGCTGGACGCCCATCAGGAAGGCCAGCGGTGCGAAGATCCAGCCGAACAGTTTGCCCAACGACATATCTTTGAGCCAATCGGGCAGGTTATTGGCTTGCACCAGTCCGACCCATTCCAGCGGATAGTGCACCAAGGCGAGTAAATAGTCGAACATTGCGACGAAGGCAACGAACACGATCAGCATCGCCCCGACATTCAGGGCCAGTTGCAAACCGAGCGTGGTGCCAGTCGCGGCGGCATCAATTGCGTTGACGTAAGGGGAAGGTTCTTTCTTATAGGGCACGCCGCTGCCGGTTATGGGAGTGCTGACTTCGGGCAGGAACAACTTGGCCAGATACATGCTGGCGGGGCAGGCCATGACGACCGCGGTCAGCACGGCCACGGCGCTCGCGCCAAAGCCGATGTAAACGGCCATCAAACTCCCGGAGATGTGGGCCATGCCGCTGACCATCAGCACGAACAACTCGGAATTGGTCATGCTGGGGACATACGGTTTGATGATTAGGGGCGCCTCGGTTTGGCCCATGAACACGTTGGCGGCCACGGAGAGCGTTTCGGCGCCGCTGGTGCGCATCAGGTATGACATCACTAGTGCCATGCCGCGCACAATCACCTGCAGCACTCCGAAGTGATATAGCACGGTGAAGAATGCGGAGATAAACAGAATTGGCGGCAGCACTTTGAAAGCGAAGATAATTCCGCTGCCAGGACCGAAAGCAGCTTCTAATTTGGCCTTGTCTGCCAAAACACCGAACACGAATTTAGCGCCGACGTCGGAAAAATCCATGAATGCGCCGACTGCGTTGCCTACAGCCTGAAAGCCGTTTCTCACGGCATCAACCTTGAGCACCAGCACCGCGAAAACCGCCTGTAGGATGATGCCCCAGAGAACCGTCTTCCAGCTCACTGCGCGTAAGTTCGACGAAAACGCTGCCACGATGCCGATGAAAAAAATGATGCCCGCTACTGCTTGTCCGCGCAGGCCAACAACATCCTTGAAGATGAACGCCGCGATACCGATGGCACAAATCACGATCAGGATCCCCAGCCGCCAGGCCAGCGGCATCGGCTTGACGTGCAATGTGACCTTCGGAATGCCTTGCTTCTCGATCGGGATTTCCTCGACCGGGGTTTCCAGAGATTTGGGAGGTTCCATATTCTCTTACAGCGGGTTAGATGGTGGCGGACGAGTTGGATTGGCGTACGATGAGACGGACGAATAGCTTCGTGATCATAACCTGCGGCAAGGCGACAAACCACTAGGCGAGCTACTTGTCTGTAGAAAAGATGAACCGGCCGGGGAGCAACGTTTCCATGTCCGTTTCTCTGACCGTGTCGGGTTTGTCGGCATCGACGATCAAGACGGGAATATCCGGGCCGAACTCGGCGATCACCTGGCGGCAAGCGCCGCAGGGGGTGAAACCGCCGGGGGTGGAGACGGCGATGGCCACCCATTTTTTTTCGCCCATCGCAATCGCGGTGCAGGCGGCGCCGCGTTCGGCGCAAATCGTCAGGCCGTAGGAGGCGTTCTCCATGTTGCAGCCGGTGATGATCTTTCCCGATTGGGTAAGAATTGCGGCCCCGACATGAAACTTCGAGTAGGGTGCGTGGGCATTCTTGCGCACGTCCAAGCACGCTTTAACCAGATCTTTGCGTTGTTGGTCGGTGAGGGGCATGGGAAGGTTCAATGGGGATAGGGGAATGGGGAGTGAGGAATGACTGAATGACTAAATGCCTGAATGACTGAATGGGGTGAAGTCGTACATTTAGTCATCTAGTCATTCCGTCATTTAGACATTCTTATTTTGGCAGTATGCGTTCAACGATAAGTTTGGGCACCGGCTGCTGCGAATCGGAAATCGTGATCGCTTCCAGCACCATCTTCTTGGCTTGTGGCGCTTTGTCGGGCGGGGCGAACATGCGCACAAGCGGCTGGCCGCGATCGACCTTGTCCCCCAGGCGCACCAGCATTTCCAAGCCCGTGGAATGATCGAGCTTGTCGCCGAGCTTCTTGCGGCCGCCGCCGAGCTCGATGATCGACATGCCCAACTGTTCGACGTTCATCGCGGTGACATAGCCGGCCTTTTCCGAGGCGACATCGGAGGCGGGGGCGACAGGGCGCTTGGCGTCGAGGTTGCCGCCTTGAGCCGCGACCATCTCGCGGAATTTTTCCAGACCCGCGCCGGATTTGATGTGGCCCTGCAGTCGCTGCTTAGCGGCATCGGTCGACTTATCCAGGCCGGCGGAAACCAACAGTTCGGCCCCCAGCGAGAGGACCAGCTCGACGACGTCGGGCGGGCCTTCGCCGCGCAAGGTGGCGACGGATTCATCCACTTCGACCGAGTTGCCCGCCATGCGGCCGTGCGGCTGATTCATGTCGGTCAAAAGGGCGGTCGTTTTGACGTTCATTCTTGCGCCGGTGTTCACCATCGCCTGGGCCAAAGCGCGGGCATCTTCCTGCTTCTTCATGAAGGCGCCGGAGCCCCATTTCACGTCGAGCACCAGGGCATGCAAATTCTCGGCGAGCTTCTTGCTCATGATGCTCGCGCAGATGAGCGGGATGCTGGGCACGGTGCCGCTGACGTCGCGCAGGGCGTAGAGCTTGCGATCGGCGGGGACTAGATCGGCGGTGGCGCCGGTGATCACGCACCCGACTTTGGCCACAACCTTGTTGATTTCGTCCATCGACAGATTGGTGCGGAAGCCGGGAATGCCTTCGAGCTTATCCAGCGTGCCGCCGGTGGCGCCCAGGCCGCGGCCGGAGATCATGGGCACTTTCAAGCCGCAGCAGGCCAGAAGCGGGGCCAATGGCAGCGAGAGCTTGTCGCCGATGCCGCCGGTCGAATGCTTGTCGACCATCGTGCCGGAATCCTTGTTCCACTGCAGCGTCGCGCCGCTGCGAAGCATGACATCGACCAGTGCGGCCGTTTCGGTGGCATCCATGCTCTTGAAATAGATGGCCATGGCCAGCGCGGCCATTTGATACTCCGGCACGTCGCCGGCGACGAAGCCTTCCATGAATTCCTTGATCTCTTCGGTGGAGAGCTTGCCACCCTCGCGTTTCTTGACGATGACGCCGACCGGGTTGATGTTCATTTGTGGATTTCCAAAAGGAGCGAGTCGGCCTGGGGGCCGACGCTAACAGGTTTTTGATTACTTCTTCTTCGCTTCCTGCGCCAGAATTCCCATCACGATGGTGCGGACTTTATGTTCGGCTTTCGCGCCGGTCGCGACCACTTCTTCGCCGGTGGTGGGCTTGGGGTTGGGATCGTCGGGCCGGCATTCGTTGGTTACGGTCGACAGCGCCAAGCAGCGCAGTCCGGAGTGGCCCGCCACGAGGGCTTCCGGCACCGTCGACATGCCCACGACGTCGGCGCCGATTTGCGCAGGAAGCGCAACTCGGCGCGGGTTTCATAGTTCGGTCCGGCGACGGCGACGTACGTGCCGCAGTGGACGACGAAGTTTTCTTTGCGGCCGATTTCCAGGGCGCGGGCGATAAGTTCTCGGTTGTATGGCTGGCTCATGTCGGGGAACCGCGGGCCGAGCGAATCGTCGTTGATGCCGATCAGCGGGTTATTTCCCATCAGGTTGATGTGATCTTCCATCACCATCACGTCGCCGGCGCGATATTGCGGATTCATGCCGCCGCTGGCGTTGGAAACGATCAGCAGATCGATGCCCAGGGCCTTCATCACGCGCACGGGAAGCGTGATTTGCCACATCGGATAGCCTTCGTAGTAGTGAAAGCGGCCCTGCATGCAGATCACCGGCAAGCCCGACAGGGTGCCGCACACAAAGCGGCCTTTGTGGCCGATCGCTGTGGAGCGAGGAAAATGCGGAACTTCCGGATAGGGAATGTAAGTCGGGTTCTCGACGGCGTCGGCCAGGTTGCCCAGGCCGGTGCCGAGGATCACTCCCGCCCGCGGCTTGGTGGGCCACTTGCTGCGGATATATTCGGCGGCCTCTTTGATTTTTGGAATTTGATGGAGCATGGAGTAAGCCTCAATAACCTTCGTTGTTCTGTGTAGAAGTACCGATGATTGATTCGGCGGAACTGACGCCCAGGCGCGTGCAGCCGAGTTCAATCAGCTTCAAGGCGTCGGCTTGGGTGCGCACGCCGCCGGCCGCTTTGATTTGAACGTTCGGCGGCGAATGCTTGCGCATCAGCGCCACGTCGTGCTCCGTGGCGCCGTTGGAGCGGAAAGTGCCGTCGGGTTGCCGCACGTAGGCGTAGCCGCTGGACGTTTTCACGAAATCGACGCCCAGGCGGCCGCAGATTTCGCAAAGCTTGATTTTCATGTCGTCCGAAAGGTAATCGTTTTCGAAGATGACTTTGAGAATTGCCCCATTCTTGTGGGCGACATCAAGAACGGCTTTGATGTCGCGCTCGACGTAGTCCCAGTCGCCGCTGAGCGCTTTGCCGATGTTGATGACCATGTCGAGTTCGACGGCGCCGTCGTCGCATGCTTTTTGCGCTTCGGCGGCTTTAATTTCGGTGGCCGAAGTGCCGTGCGGGAAGCTGATCACCGTGCAGACGGCGACGTCGGATTCCTTGAGGATTTCAACCGCCAGCTTCACCGCATGCGGTTTAATGCACACGGTTGCGACACCGAGTTTCTTCGCTTTCTCGCACCCGGCGCGTAGTTCGGCGTCGGTGAGCGTGGGATGATGAAGGCCCAGATCGATCAGCTTGGCCAGTGAGGCCGATGCGGTCGCCATGCTCGAGTTGCTTCGAAGAGAGGAGGCCTAAGATCTGGGGAAACCAGGAATTTACTCCGCCCGAAGGCCGCCGCCAAGCGTCCGGTGCCGGTTTTTCACGCCTCAAACTGCATCCGCGAGCGAGACTTGATGAGGCGTTTATGGCACGAATCGGCGCCGCGAAATGGCCGCGCAGGTCCGTGAGGTATGGTTTTAACGCGCGGCGACCACAGATATCGCGTCGATTGGTCGATAGAAGGCATCGCCCTAATTGACAGCCTATTTAGCCCCAATTACTATAAAAACTCGCGATTTCTCGGCTGGCGGTCTCGTCCCTGCGTCCTGATGCAAACCGTAGCAATAGGTGCTGATCACGGCGGTTTTGAGCTCAAGCAACAGCTTGTTGAACACCTCCGTTCGCGTGGCTTTACCGTTGAGGACTGCGGTACCCACAGCACCGAAGCGGTTGACTATCCCAAGATAGCCGCGGAAGTGGCTCAACGGGTGGCCGATGGGCGTGCCCAGGTCGGTGTGATCGTGGACGGCGCGGGGATCGGCTCGTCGATGACGGCCAACAAGTTCCCCGGCGTTAGGGCCGCCTTATGCTACGATTTATCGAGCGCCCGCAATAGCCGCGAGCACAACAATGCCAATGTGCTTACGCTGGGGGCATCGCTGATCGGCGCCGGGTTGGCCAAGCAAATCGTAGACACGTTTTTGGATACCCAGTGCACGGCCGAACGGCACCTTCGCCGGGCGGCAATGATCGACGAGATCGGCAGTCAGTTCACCCACATTTCCAACCTCCCGAAAGCGTCCTCCTCCTTTTCTCCCTCCCCTGCCCCGGCGACGCCACAGCAAGAATCGCCTGCACCTAGATACGCCTCGACGACGGAGACACCCTTGACCGATTTGTCTGAAGCCGATTTGCGGCGGGTAGCCGACCGCATCTCTCAGTTGCTGGGCACCGGCGGCGGACACGCTTGCACGGAAGCTTGCGGCTTTTGCAAGAGCTGCAGCGAGATGAATCCGGATGCGGTGCGCGACATCATCAATGCCGGGGCCGATCGCATCACGCACCGGGGCGGCGGCGAGGCGGTTCCCAAAGACATCGCCAAATACATCGATCACACGCTCTTGAGGCCCGACGCGACGTTCGATCAGGTCACCAAGCTTTGCAACGAGGCGCGGGAATTCGGCTTTGCTTCGGTTTGCGTGAATCCGTTTTACGTGCGGCATTGTGCGGGGCTATTGAGCGGCTCGCCAGTAAAGGTTTGCACCGTGATTGGCTTTCCGCTGGGCGCCAACGACATCGAAACGAAGGCGCTGGAAGCACGGCGGGCGATTCGCGAAGGGGCGACGGAAGTCGACATGGTGATCAACATCGGCGCGCTGAAAAGCGGCAAAGATGAGATGGTTTACAAGCGACATTCGAGCAGTCGTCGAAGCCGCGCAGGATGGCGGAGCGATCTGCAAAGTCATTCTCGAAACGTCGCTCCTCAACGACGACGAAAAAGTTCGCGGCTGCCAGGCGGCGCGGCGGGCGCGGGCCGATTTTGTGAAAACCGCCACCGGCTTTGGTCCCGGCGGAGCGACTGCCGACGACGTGGCGCTGATGAGCCGTGCGGTATCAGGGACAAAGATGGGCGTGAAAGCATCGGGGGGCATTCGCAATCTGCAGGATGCACAGCAGATGATTCGCGCGGGCGCCACGCGCATCGGCGCCAGCGCAGGAGTGCGGATCGTAAAAGAATCGCAAGGCGTGTCAGTTTCCGAACCCGTGGCCGGCAAATACTAACCAACAGCGAGAATCAGCCGTGGCAGTCGAACTAAGAACTTACTGTTTTCTGGACACCATGCAGCCGCAGTTTGCGTCGTTCATTGCGACGATCGCACAAGGCTTCTTGCCGCGGCAGGGGATGGCCGCACTGTATGTCGAGATCGCGCCGGGCATCGAAATCAATCGCATCACGGATATTGCACTGAAAAGCAACCATGTGTATCCGGGCATGCAGATCGTCGAACGGCAATTCGGCATGTTGGAGATTCACACCGAGTCGCAAGCGGAAATTCGCAACGCGGGCCGGGCGATTTTGGAGGCGCTGGAACTGCACGAGGAAGAGCGGACCAAGCCGATGATCGCCTCAAGCCAGGTGGTTCGGTGTCTCGACGATCATCAAACGCAGCTGATCAACCGCATGCGGCACGGCAACATGATTCTGGCCGGCCAGACGCTGTACATCATGGAAGTGGAGCCGGCCGGCTATGCGGCCTTGGCGGCCAATGAAGCCGAGAAGGCGGCGAATATCAACATCTTGGAAGTTCGCACGTTCGGGGCGAATGGCCGCATTGTATTTGGGCGGCGAAGAGCGCGACATCGACGTCGGTTATCGCGCGGCGATGGCGGCGATCGAAGGGATCAAAGGCAAGGAAGCGCCGAAACGACACAAATCGTAAACAGTCACTACTCACCTAACTCACTTCACAGTTACTTAAGTTCAGCAGGAGTTTAAGCACCATGTCTGAAGCGCTTGGAATGATTGAATGCCGCAGCTTTCCCACGATGGTGGAAGCGGCCGATGCGATGGTCAAGGCGGCCAAAGTCGAGCTCGTGTCGTACGAGAAGACCGGCGGCGGTTACGTAACGGCCGTGATCCGTGGCGACGTGGCCGCGGTGAAAGCTGCTTGCGATGCCGGCCAGGCCGCTGCTTCGCGTATCGGCGAAGTGGTCGTCACCCACGTGATCGCTCGTCCGCACGCGAACGTGGACAACGTCATCCCGTTGGGTCGCGGCGAAGGTCACAAAAAGAAAGAATAGTTGAATTCGCAAGAATTCAACTGGTTTGCTGGGCGGCGGAACTTTCGCGAGTTCCGCACGATTCCACGCAAGTCCTAGGAGAACTTTCGCCATGATGATTGCCCGCGTAATTGGCACGTTGGTTTCGACTCGCAAAGAGCCGACCATCGAGGGCTTGCGCTTTATGGTTTGCCAGCCGGTGAATGCCGATGGCGAAAAGGCGGGCGCGCCGGTGGTCGCGGCCGACGCGGTGGGGGCCGGCGTCGGGGAGATGGTGTCTGTACGCCAGCGGCAGCTCCGCGCGGCAAACAGTCGCCACGCAGAACCGGCCGGTCGATGCCGTGATCATGGCGATCGTCGATAATTGGGAAGTCGACGGCGAGTTCAAGTATCGCAAGAGTGAGGACTAAGAGTTTGTTCCGTCTCGGTCAAGGAAAAAGGTGACATCGTGTCCCGTCTTTCTGATACACAAGTCGATGCGATCGCTCAGCAGGTTCTGCAGCGTTTGGCCGCCGGTGCGGGTGGTGCTTCCGCAGGCGGCCGCGGCGAGGCAGACAGTTCCGGGCAGCATCGCCTGGGCAGTTTCCGAGACATGGATGCCGCCGTGAGCGCGGCCCAAAAGGCGTTCCAAGCGCTCGACAAGATGGAGCTGGAGAAGCGCGAAGAGATTATCGCCAACATTCGCAAAGCGGCGCTGCGCGAAAGCGAATCGCTGGCGTTTGCGGCCCATCGGGAAACGGGTTTCGGCCGTTACGAAGACAAGATCATCAAGAACCGGCTGGTGGCCACCAAGACGCCCGGGCCGGAGATTCTGGTCGCTTCGAAGCCAAGACGGGCGATCGCGGGATGTCGCTGTTCGAGTATGCCCCGTTCGGCGTGATTGGTTCGATTACGCCTTCGACGAATCCGACGGCGACGATCATCAATAACACGATTTCGATGGTTGCGGCGGGCAATGCCGTGGTGTTCAACGTGCATCCGTCGGCCAAAGAATGCTCGATCCGCTGCGTCGATGTGATCAATCGGGCAATCCTCGAAGTCGGCGGGCCCGAGAATCTGGTCGTCACGATGGCCGAGCCGACACAGGAATCGGCCCAGGCGCTGATGGTGCACAAAGGCATACGGCTGGTGGTCGTGACCGGCGGCGCGGGCGTCGTCGAAGCGGCGATGAACAGCGGCAAGCGGGCGATTTGCGCCGGGCCGGGCAATCCGCCGATCGTCGTCGATGAAACGGCCGACCTGGAACAGGCCGGCCGCGACGTCGTGCTGGGCGCATCGTTCGACAACAACGTGATCTGCACCGATGAAAAGGAAACATTTGTCGTCGCCAGCGTCGCCGACAAACTGCTCAACGTGATGAAGGCCAACGGCGCAGTGGTGCTCACTTCCTCGCAAACCAAACAACTGGAAAATCTGATCTTCACCGAAATCCACGGGCCGCGGCAGTCGGGCAAGATCAACCGCGACTGCATCGGCAAGAACGCCGGCGTGATATTGCAGAAGATCGGCATGAACGTGCCGGAAGATCTGCGATTGGGCGTGATCGACGTCCCGGTGGACCATCCCCTATTGTGGACCGAGCAGATGATGCCCATCATGCCGGTGGTGCGCGTGAAGACTGCCGACGAGGCGATCGATCTGGCCGTGGCATGCGAAGGGGGCCGCAGGCACACTGCCGTCATGCATTCGATGAACATCCGCAACCTGTCGCGGATGGCCCGGCTGATCAACTGCAGCATTTTCGTGAAAAACGGCCCGTGCTTCTCCGGTTTGGGAGAAGGGGGCGAAGGTCACACCTCGTTCACGATTGCCTCGCCCACCGGTGAAGGCATGACCGATGCTCGCACGTTCTCGCGGCTCCGGCGTTGCGCCTTGATCGATTACTTCCGCATCGTATGACGTTCCCGGCTATCGCACTTATTGAGCTCTCCAGCATCGCCGCCGGCACGTACGCGGCGGATCGAATGGTGAAGCGCTCGCCGGTGGAACTGCTGCACGCCGGCACCGTGCACCCGGGCAAATTTCTGATCCTAATCGGCGGTGGCACGGCCGAAGTGGATGAAAGCTACCGCGAGGGAATGCAGGCCGCCCCGGCCGAAATCCTCGATGAAGTTTTCCTGCCGCAGGTCCATCCACGCGTGGTCGAAGCGCTGGAAGGCGATCGCGCCATGAAGGGATTTGAGGCGATGGTGACGTTGGAAACGTCGACCGTCGCCGCGATTGTGCGAGCCACGGACGCCGCGGTGAAGGGCGCGCTCGTGGAAGTCGGCGAAATGCGATTGGGCAACGGTTTGGGCGGGCGGGGGCTATCGATCCTGACCGGCAATCGCACCGACGTCGAAGCCGCCGCCGCGATGGCGATCCAAAGCCTTGCGGGCCGCAATGGCACGCTCTGCCACTCGATCATTTCGAACGTGCACGAACAATTTGCCGAGCGGATGCGGGAATCGAGCCGGTTCTTCCGCAAATAGGAACAGCTTTCATGTTATTGGGACGAGTTGTCGGAACACTGGTCGCCAGCGTGGTCTACGAAGGCCTTGAAGGGGTGCCGATGCTCGTCGTGCAACCGCTCACCAAGGAGTGCAAGCCGAAAGGGGATTGCATCATCTGCGCCGACTCGACCGGGATGGCTGGGCCGGATGAATTGGTGTATTACGAAGGCGGGCGTGAAGCGGCATTGGCCCTGCGCACTTGGTTTGTGCCGGTCGATCATACGATTGTGGGAATAGTGGATGGCGTAAATCTCATGCGCCACGAGGAGTGAACCGTGATTATCGGCCGCGTGGTCGGTGAAATTTATTCGACGATCAACCATCCCGATTACGACAATCGTCGGTTGCTGATCGTCGATCGGCTCGACCTGAAAGACAAACCGGCGGGCGGCTATCTGATTGCCGTCGCCGCGGTGGATGCCGGCGTCGGCGAGCGTGTACTGGTCAATGACGAAGGCAACGGGGCCCGGCAGATTGTCGGACTCCCCCAAGCGCCAATCCGCTCGGTCGTCGTGGGAGTCGTCGATTCCGTGGATATCGATTAAGGCTGTCGCGAACTTCCCAGTACGGTCAGCAATCCGCCGCCTTGCATCACGTTGACCACGGGGCTGCGACTGGCGCGGCCGACGAACGCTGCCCCGCCGGCGGAATGATAACCGCCATACACGGAGAATACCTCTTCGGGCTCAAATCGTCCGGATTCATTCACGCGGCAAGTTCTCCGCCGTGGAATGGGGATGAACTCCTGAACGATCCACGTGTTCGGCGTTTGGATGGCGTCGTTGAGGACGTGTTCCCATTCCGATGGTGATGTCACACAGCCGATGGTGACCCCTTGGCCGCCGCAACTGCGGTTGGGCTTCATGACGAGTGTTTCGCGGTTGCGACGGACATGATCGTGCAAATCGACTAGCTTGCCACCGGCATCGCTTGTCTTGCGTTCGGAAATCAGGCGCGTCCAAGGCACGTGGCGGGCGATCATCTGTCGCTCGTCGGCGGTGAGCAACTCGGCGAATTCTTCGCTTCCCAGCGCCTCCCACAAACTTTTGTGATCGAGTTCGCCGAAGGGGCTCGACAACAATTTGCCTTGGCGGGCTGCCGCGCAGGCCGGATACGTCGCCGCCGGCGGTTTCCAGATCGGCCAGATCGCGCAGCTCAATGTTGCGGTAGACGACGTCGAACGAGTCGGGATTGAGTTTTCGCGCATCGACGCACTGTGTTTCGATGCCGCGCTTGCAAAGGAACTTCCTGAGCGATTCGGCTTCGGTGATGCCGGTGGTGAAATCCTGGTTCTCGGCAATGGCGACGTGCTGGAGCCGCCGGCCCAAGTGGACTGCGTGATCTTTGAGCGCGGCTTCGAGGACGCGCCGCGAATCTTCCCCCGCTGCCGTAAATTGTTTGATGCCGATTTCGAGGAGTGACGCAAACGATACGGCATAGGCCGCTGCGGCGTAGTGGATGCCGCCTACGTCGACCGAGTTGACTTCGAACAGTTTGAAATTATTGGCGTCCGCGTCGGCCGAAACATTCATCGCAAAATCCCAACGATGGAACATGCGCTCGGGCGGATTGCCCGGGGCGGAGCCGGCCAGCCGCAGCCAATCGGCTTCGTATGGTTCCAGCGGCAGGACCCGCTGTAAGGCGGCACTACTGAGCCAGGCGGCTGCCACCTTGGCTGCCGCTGCCGCCAGCGCTTCGAATGCGCGATGCAGTTCGCGGACCTGCTGCGCCGAGAAAATTGCCGGTGCCGGCGTGATGGGAATGAAAATCCGCGTGCCGTCGTCCTTGATGTAATCCAGGTCGGTTGTGGAGCTCTTGTAGGCGACGCCGTCGAGAAATCGGCTGACTTCGTCGGGAGTCAATCCGATCAGTTTCTGCACGATTTTCTCGTCGGCCGAAGTGCAATCCAACGGGCCAAGTTGTGGCTGATCGGGCATGGAAGGCAAAGGTTGGCGAGGTACAACTCGGACAAGCACGGCGCTTGTCAGTGCCACCCACTATACTTAACTTATGCTGAACCGACATCGCTCGTAATTGTCTTCAAATTGCTATGTCTCAAGCTCAATCAAACATCCCCGATTTCTCCAAAGGCGACGGCCTCTTGCCGGCGATCGCTCAGGATGCCGACACCGGCGAAGTGCTGATGATGGCGTGGATGAACGCCGAGAGTTATGCCCTAACGGTGGCTACCGGACAGGCGGTGTATTTCAGCCGATCGCGCGGCAAGTTGTGGCGCAAGGGGGAGGAAAGCGGCCACGTGCAGCAGGTCGAAGAGATTTACATCGATTGCGACGCCGACACGATCTTGCTCAAAGTGCGGCAAACCGGTCCGGCCTGCCACGAAGGTTATCGCAGTTGTTTCTTTCGCCGGCGCACGCCGGATGGCTACCAGGTCGTGTCCCAGCGGATGGCCGATCCGACTGCAATCTATCGCCCTAAGTCCTAAGCGTTTGCCGATTAAAGTCCGTCAAACTCCCGACTTGGCGGCGCCAACAGCAAGCTATGTTTGAGGAGAAATCCGCGCGCCGGCACCCGAGGGGCGGCAAACCGTCATGCCTGGAATGTTTCGAAATCTTCCAATTATCGACAAGCTTTCGCGCTGGCCGCGCGGCTGGTTGTACACGTTTTTTGCCCTTGCGACGTTGGCCATTGCGATCGCCGATTGGCTGAGCGGCGAACGGTACACGATCTACGTCTTGTACTTTCCGATCGTGGCGCTTTGCTGTTGGCTGCTGGGTTTCCGGGCGGCGGTGATTTTATCGTTCGCCAGTTCCATCCTGTGGATTGTCGACGACGTGGTGTCGCCGCCCGATCCGATTCCGTATCTGGCGAAATACTGGCAGGCGAGCACGCGATTTGCCGTGTTCGTCGCCTTCGCCTATGCGTTGAATCGGTTGCATCGGGCGATGCGGCGCGAATATCAGTTGAGCCATTTCGACGAGCTGACCGGGGCGGCAAATCGGGCTTCGCTGTTCTCCGGCGGGCCGCGCGACTTGGCGCGCTGCCGGCGCAACGGCCAACCGCTGACCTGCATCTTTCTGGATTTGGACGATTTCAAGAAAGTGAACGACCGTTGCGGGCATGCCGAAGGAGATCGCGTGCTTGTGGCGGTGGCCCATTGTCTGCGGGAGACAACTCGCGAGAGCGATCTGGTGGCCCGGATCGGCGGCGATGAATTCGTGATTCTGGCGACCGAAATGAATTTCGAGTCGGCCCGATCGTTCACTGCGAGGCTGCAATCGAATTTGCACAAAGCTATGGCCAACGGCGGCTGGCCGGTGACGTTCAGCATTGGCGCCGCCACCTATAATGTGCCGCCGGGTTCGATCGACGAACTGATCAAAACCGCCGACGATTTGATGTACAGCGTGAAGCGCATTCAGAAAAATTCGGTGCGGCATTCACTGGTGGACGAGATTCCTGCCGACCACGGCTCTTCGGAATTCCAAGTGTGCCTGCACACTTGAAAGCGAATGACCAATGACCAAGCACCAATGACCAACTAACGCTGCGCCAAATTCATTGGTCATTGGGATTTGGTCATTGGTCATTCTTCACCTGGTCATTCGGCAACAGCCAATCGGGGATTCTCTTCGGCTTGCCGCTGCGATCGACGCAGGCCACGATCGAACGACCTCGCGCCAGCAGTTCGTCGCCGCGGAAGACTTCGTATTGATGCGAGATCCGCGCGCCTTTAGCTTTGACGACGGTGGTGCGCAGCGTCAGCAAATCATCGAAGGCCGCCGGCAGAAAATATTCGCAGCCAATCTCGGCCACCACCAGCATGTAGCCGGCTGCTTCGACCTGGCCGTAGCTCATCCCCGAGGCCCGCAATAGTTCTGTGCGCCCCATTTCGAAGTAGGTGAAATAGTTGGCATGGTGCAGGCGACCTTGAGCGTCGGTTTCCTGGTAGCGGACGCGGATTTGGAGGTCGTGGTGGGAAAGCATGCGGCCAGGCGGGTTGGTGAGTACGTGAGTAAGTACGAGGCAGAGATTTTACATGCGGCCGGACGTCTTACCTACTCACCTACTAACGTGCTCATGGTTTGCCCGGCCGGCCGCTCATTGACGGAACATTGTAGCTGCCCTATATTTTCAGGCGTTTGGCGTCGCTTTTCGACACGGCCCTCCCCTCCAATGCCGCGGCAGGCTACGCATGAGTTTCGGCGAAGGGATTGACACCGAATTTGCCACCGCGCGCGGGCGGAACTATCCCTCCATCCGCCAGTTCACTGTGTTTTTGGAAAACCGGGTGGGGCAGCTCCTGGAAGTGGTGCGGCGATTCGAGGGGAGCCGGGTGAAGATCGTCGCCCTGTCGATCACCAATTCGGCCGAGTGCGCCTTTGTGCGTTTCCTTCTTAGCCATCCGGAACAGGGGCGCGAAATTCTGGAGCGCGCCGGCCTGGCGATGATCGAAAGCGATCTGATCGGCGTGGAGCTTCCGGTAGGCCATCAGCCTTTGCTGCAAGTCTGCACGGCATTGTTGCAGGCCGAGGTGAACATCGTTCAGGCTTATCCGCTGATGCTGCGTCCGCACGGCCGGCCCGCCGTGGCTCTGATGGTCGACAACATCGAGATGGGCCTGGAAACGCTGGCCAGCAAAGGCTTCAACATGATCACCGAGGCCGATCTGGCGGAAGATGAGTGAAGGGCGCGCTCGTTTCGAAGGGCTGGTTCTGCTGTTCGCGCTGGTGTATCCGTCGCTGTTGACGTTGGTTTATTTCGTTTGGCTGGCGGGCCACTCTTCTTCGCTGCAACAGGCGGCTTATGGAATTGGAAAGGCGATGCAGTTTGCATTGCCGCTGGTTTGGGCCGGGTTGATTTGCCGGGAATCGCTGCGCTGGCCGGCATTCAATCGGCGCGGCTTGGCTGCCGGAATCGGATTGGGCGCGCTGATTGTCGGAGGAATGTTCGTTTTATATTTTGGGTGGTTCAAATCGGCGGGCACGTTTGCCGCGGCCGGCGGCGAGATGCTTCAGCGACTTAGTGGCATCGGCGTTACGAGCCCCGTGATTTACGGCGGCGTGGCGCTGTTTTATTCACTGATTCACTCGCTGCTGGAAGAATATTATTGGCGCTGGTTTGTGTTTGGACGGTTGAATCGGCTTGTTGCTCTTGCGCCGGCAATTGTCGTTTCCAGCATCGCCTTCATGGCGCATCACGTGATTGTTCTGGGGCTGTATTTCGGCTGGACGAATCCCTGGACGTGGTTTTTCTCGGCGGCTACCGCAGTCGGCGGAGGATTTTGGGCGTGGCTGTACCAGCGAAGCGGCTCGATCTATGGGCCCTGGGCCAGCCATCTGCTGGTCGATGCCGGGATTTTCGCCATCGGCTACGATCTTATGCGCGCCGCGGCGCAATAGGCGCATGAAAAAACCCGACCGGCATGGTCGGGCTATATGCAGATTACTTCACGCCCAGCGCCGATTTGACCAGCGTTACGACGCCGTCGAAGGCCGCCGGGTCGGCGATGGCCAATTCGGAGAGCGTTTTGCGGTCCAGTTCGATTTTGGCCTTGGCCAGCCCGTTGATGAATTGCCCGTAGCGTAGACCGCGTTCACGCACAGCGGCATTGATGCGGATGATCCACAGGCTGCGCAGGTCGCGGCGACGGTGCCGGCGATCGCGGAAAGCATAGACGCCGCTGCGAACCAATGTTTCCGTGGCGGTGCGGAGCAGTTTGCGACGACCGCCGACAAAGCCCTTCACCTTGCGGAAGAGTCGCTTCTTGGCACGGTTTCGAGGGACGGCGCTAGTGGTACGCATGATGACGCTACCCCCGGGCCAAGCCCGGGGCTAAATGATTACGAACTGTTTCCGGCCAGGGCGGCGATGATGCGGGCGGTGTCGGGAGGCGCCAAGACGCCGGTGCGGCGCAAATGGCGGATGCGCTTTTGCGTCATGCGGCTGTTCAAGTGGCTGGTGCCGGCGCGGCGGTGCTTCACCTTGTTCTTGGCCGTGGCGCGGAACCGCTTCTTCACGCCTTTGTGTGTTTTCATCTTCGGCATCGGATTACCCTGGCGTCGACTGTTCCCGACTGGCGAAACCAACATGTTAACCGGTTTTTCCTAAAACCGAAAGGGCCGGTTCGCCCTTTCATTTCGGCACTAGCGTGCAGACGATGCGCTTGCCCTGCTGCATCGGAGGGGTCTCGAGTTTGCCGTCGGTGTCGAGCAATTCCAAAAGGCGCTTGAGCACGCGGTGGCCTTCTTCGATGTGGGCCAGTTCTCGGCCGCGGAACACCACCGAAACAATCACCTTGTCTTTGTGCTCCAGGAATCCGCGGGCCTGATTGACCTTGGTTTCGATGTCGTGATCGCCGGTCTTGGGGCGGATGCGGATTTCCTTGATTTTCACATGGTGCGAGTGCTGCTTGTGCGACTTCTTCTTCTGCTGGTACTTGAATTTGCCGAAATCCATGATTCGGCAAACCGGCGGCTTTTCCGTGGGCGCCACCTCGACCAGGTCGAAGCCTTGTTCTCGGGCTGCCGCCAGTGCCGCCTCCGTGGCCAGCACGCCCAATTGTGTTCCGTCTGCTCCAATGACCCGCACTTGCGGGACGCGAATTTGGTCGTTGATGCGATGGTGCTTGTCGATGGCTAGCATCCTCCGGGATGATTCAGGGGAACGTTTTGCGCTCTGGGCTGCCGTGGCCACGGCCGCCGCGCCGCACGAACCAGTGAGTATGCCCGCCGACAGCCTGCCAAGTCAACGGGTCTGCCGGTTTGTGGCCGTACGGCTGCGAATAGGTCCGGGCGGCGGCTTTGGGTGATCGCTTTTCATGGAGTTTCGCTCCATGCTACAATCGAATAGTCGGCCGCATGGCCCGATAGTCAATCTTAGGGCGCTAAAATTTGGAGCTCTCCATGGATCCTGCAGTGCAAGAAACAACCACCGAACAACCTTCCTGGCATTGGTTGGCCTACGTCAGTCCGGTGACTTCGATCATGGCGCTGACGATGTTTCTGGCGCAGGACCCCACCTCCTCGTTTGTGTACGTGGGGGTCAGCATCGTGTGCGGCATCGTGGGGCTGATCTTCATTTCCAAAGCTCCCAAACCCGTCTGGCCGCTGCTCTGCGTCGCCTGGGGCATTGGCTTTTCATGCTACGTGGGCTGGCTGGCTTACGGCTTGTCCATCGCGAAAGCCGCAGCTCAGGCCGCCGCCTAGCCGTATTGGCCCGGTTCGTGCCGCCGTCGCGTTTTGGCGTTCTACCGTGTGCTTATTCTGCGCAAGGCCGAACCAAATACAGCGCGACGCAAGGCACCAGGCAAAACAGCAGGTTGCCGAGCTTGTACAGCGCGATGCCGGCGTAATTCACGGCATCGAACTCTTCTACCGAAACCCGACTCCAGTTTCGGTTAAAATCGTACATCCAATCGTGCCCCAGCCAGACCGCTAGAAACCACACGATCACGAGTATGAAGTTGATCAAAGTGCACCAAAGAAGTGTTCTGCGGATCGTCTTAAGATTCATGGCGTGCTCCAAATTTGAGAAACGAACCCGTACGATTATCGCCACCGCGATCGCCGGTCGCTAAGCTTATTCTATTGCTCGACCGTCTCGCCGGGAGCGCACAATGCAGTCGGCCGCCGCAGGCATCTCCGCAACCATCGCCGTGTCACTCGGCATGGCCTGTTTGATATGTGCCGGCTGCGCCAAGCCGATTGAGGCCGAGCCGGCGTCGGCGCCCGCAACCGCAGCCAAAGAGCCGGCGGCAGAGGCGATGTTGCCCCTGGTAACCGGCAAAAAAATCCCGCCGTCGCTGGCTGCCAAACAGGCCATCGGCAATTTGCCGATGAATTTAATTCTTAGCCCCGACGGCCGCTTTGCCGTTACCAGCGACATGGGCAACCGCGAAGCGCTCTGGTCGCTGCGGGCGGAGGATGGCGTCGGCGTCTCGCACATCGACTTCTTCAACAAGGAATCCGACTCGAAGTTCGGTCCCTTGCACCCGGGCGGAGAAGCAGCCGAACTCGTCAAGGACAAAGACGATTTGGTGAGCAACGGCTTGTACTACGGTCTCGCATTCGGCAAAGACAACACGCTTTACGCCGCGCAAGGCGCGCACGACAGTATCGCCGTCCTGTCGCTATCACAAGATGGCACGCTTGCTTTCCGCGATTACATCCACACCAGGCCCAAAGATTTTCCCGCCGGGCTGGCCACCGACGATGCCGGCCGGCTGTATGTGGCCAACAACGCCTCAGGCAAAGGTAATCCGTTCAAACTGACGGCGAGCGTCGCCATTTACGATCCTGCGACGAAGAAGGAACTCGGCCGCTATCGGTTCAAAGAAAGCCACGGCGGCACATCGAATTACCCCTTGGGTATTGGCGTGCTGCGCGACGGCAGCAAGGCCTACGTGGCTGCTGAGCGAGACGACTGCGTGTACGCCATCGATACCCAAAATCCCTTGAAGCCCGCGCTGGCCGCGGCCATTCCTACCGGAGCGCGCCCCGTTTCGCTTTTGTTTTCGCGCGATCAACGCCGGTTGTTCGTCGCCAATTCGCTCAGCGATACGGTGTCGATCATCGACACGAAAGAAGATCGCGTGGTGGGCACGGTTTTGCTGCGCCCTTCGGCGGCGCGCGAACTGGCCGGCGCCACGCCGACCGCCATGGCGCTATCGCCCGACGAAGACACGCTCTACGTGACGCTGGCCGACATGAACGCTGTGGCCGTGGTGGACGTGGACGATCAAGAGCTGCGCGGCTACATCGCCACCGGCTGGTATCCCAGCACGCTGGCGGTGGTCGATGATGGGCGGAAGCTGATGGTGGTCAACGCGAAAGGCACCGCGGTGCGCACCCCGGACGACGAGCCGGATAAATTCGATCCGAAGCGCAAGCACGCCTATATCCTCAGCATCATCGAAGGCAACGTCAGCGTGCTGGATATTCCCGCGGCCGACACGCTGCAAGCCGCCACGGACGAGGTTTTGAAAAACAACCGGCTCGACGTGCTCGCCGAAAAAACGGAAAACCCGCTGGCCGACATTGGCCTGGCTGCCGGCAAAATCAAGCACGTGATCTACATCATCAAGGAAAATCGCACCTACGACGAAGTGCTGGGCGATCTCGCGCAGGGCAACGGCGATCCGTCGCTGGTTCTGTTCGGCCGCGACGTCACGCCAAATCAGCACGCTTTGGCCGAACGTTTCGTATTGCTCGACAACCTATACGCTTGCGGCGAAGTCAGCGGCGACGGCTGGTGCTGGAGCACGCAGGGTATGGCGAGCGCCTATGTCGCCCGCAACGTGCCCTACAACTACTCGCGCCGCGGCCGCGTCTTCGATTACGAAGGCACCAACAACGGGTATCCGACCGCCGGCTTCCCCGCGAACGATGCCGACGGCAATCCGCTGACCAACGGAGAAGTGTTCAAAGACGGCGCCCCTCCGATTCCCGACGTCGCCAACACCGGCCGCAACATTTGGGATGCGGTGAACGAGGCCCACTTGTCGATGCGGAATTTCGGCTTCTTTCTGTACATCACCGACAACATCGTGGGCATTAAAGCTGGGCCCGATAATTATCCCACTTCCGCCGGGCTGCAGCCTGCGGGGCACGATCTGGCCGGCGTGACCAACATCGATTACCGCCGCTTCGATCTCGATTATCCCGATAGCGACGCACCGAGTGTTTACTACAAGCAAACCGGCGACAAAAAGTGTCTGTTCGCGCGCACCGAGTACGGCAAGCACCAGTCGCCCAGCCGGTTTTCAGAATGGAATCGCGAATTTCAGATGACGCTGGCCAAAGATCCCACCGGCGCGGCCGTGCCGGCCTACATGCAAATCCGCCTGCCCACCGATCATACGCAGGCAGCCCGCTCCGGAAAGCACTCCCCCCGCTCGTACAATGCCGACAACGATTACGCCCTGGGGCAAGTCGTTGAGGCCGTCAGCCACAGTCCGATCTGGGCAAGCACCGCAATTTTCGTAATCGAAGACGATGCCCAAAGCGGCGCCGACCACGTCGATTGCCACCGCACGCTGGCCTACATCATCAGCCCCTGGATCAAGGCTCACAGCGTCGATCATCACTTCTACAATACCGACAGCATGCTGAAGACGATCGAGTTGGTGCTGGGCCTCAAGCCGCTGTGCCAATACGACGCGGTGGCCGATCCGATCTTGGATTGGGACACTTCGCCGGCCAATGCCGATCCCTACACAGCGATTCTGCCGCCGAAAGAGGTGATTGCGGAAATAAATCCCGAGGCGCGTGCGTTGAGCCTCCACGATCCGCGGCTGCAGATGGCGATGCAGTCCGACGCCATGGATTTCGCCCACCCCGACGCGCTGCCGGCGCTCGAGGCCAACGCCATCGTCTGGCGAACTGTGAAAGGGGTCGATTCCACGCCCCCATCGCCGCGCGGGCTCTCCAAAGACGACGACGATTGAGTCGCCACGTTCCTGCGCCAAACTTTCGCCAGCCGGCAGGGTTTATCAAGCACCTGAATCTCCCGGCGAATACCGCTGGCAAACCCTGCGGGGCGTTGCGGTTCTAGCGTGGCAGGGAACGACTAGCGCCCGGTTGTAGCCGTTGTGTCGATAGCGCTGTAGAAGCCTTTGTCGCGTCTTATTCCGCACCGCGCGCTTTTAGGGACTCTTCCGGCCGCATGACTTGCCGACTCCCGCGTCTGATTGTCTGTCTGGTCACAGCCGTGGCGCTGGCGGCCGGTGGCTGCACCAGCTTGCCCGAGTACCTCCGCCACGGGCTCAAGGTGGGCCCTAATTACAAACGGGCGCCTGCGCCTGTGGCCGAGCACTGGATCGACGCCGCCGACAAGCGAGTGCGCTCGGAAGAGGCCGATCTCAGCACCTGGTGGACGGTATTTAACGATCCGATCCTGGGCGGTCTGATCATCAATGCCACGCAGCAAAACCTTACGCTGCGCGAGGCGGGCTTCCGCGTGCTGGAAGCCCGGGCTCAGTTGGGAATCGCCCGCGGCAACTTTTTCCCGCAGGTGCAGGACCTCACGGGCGGCTATACGCGGTTTGCCCGGCCCGGCATTCCTGGCCCACTGTATGCCAGCTCTTGGAACTACGGCTTCAATCTGGCATGGGAATTGGATTTTTGGGGCCGTTTCCGCCGGGCGATCATCGCCGCTGAAGAAACGCTGGAAGCTTCGATTTTCGATTACGACGACGTGATGATCACGCTGATCGGCGACGTGGCCAGCAACTACGTGCAGTACCGCACCGACCAGGAACGCATCCGCCTGCTCAAACAGGTAGTGATCATCCAGGAGAACGTGCTGAAGTACATTACCGATCAGTTGACCGTCGGTTTCCGCGCCGTGACGAATCTCGATCGCGCAGGCGGTGAGCAATCTCAAGCAGAGCCAGGCGGCAATTGCGCAGTTGGAGATCGACATGCGCTTGGCGCAAAACGCGTTGTGCACGCTGCTGGGGATTCCAACCCAAGACCTGGATGGTTATTTGAATTCCGGCGCTTCGACCATTCCCGTCGCGCCGGAGTATGCGATCGTGGGCATTCCGGCCGACCTGCTGCGCCGCCGTCCCGACGTGCGCCGCGCGGAACGGCTGGCCGCGGCCCAAGCGGAACGCATCGGCATCGCCGAGAGCGATTTGTACCCGGCGTTCACGATCTCCGGCACCCTGGGCGGATCGGCGGCGCGATTCGGCGACTTGTTCCAGCCGCAGGCCTTCAATGGCAATGTGGGGCCGTCGTTTCAATGGAATCTTCTGAACTACGGGCGGATCATCAACAACATGCGCCTGCAAGACGCCACGTTTAATGAACTGGTGGTTACGTATCAGCAGACGGCGCTGACCGCGGACCAGGAAGTGGAAAACGGCATCGTCACCTTTCTGAAATCGCAAGAACGCGAAAAGCTGCTGCGCGAAAGCGTCGATGCCGCCTATTTGGCGCTGGAAGTGATCATCGCGCAGTATGAAAACCCGACGCAGGCCGCCGGCGCCGGCGCCGATTTCAACCGATACGCGGTGATTCAGCAGAACCTGATCACGCAGCAAGATCAGTGGGCGCTGTCGCGCGGCGAGATCGCGCAAGGATTGATCCAAGTTTATCGGGCATTGGGCGGCGGCTGGGTCGTGCCGTGCGACAATTCGCCGCAGCAACCGCTGACCGACCGAAAGACCGTGGACGGGAAAAACGCCGAGGCCGTGAATAAGCCGCAGCCAAATTCGACGCTGCCCGCGCCGGAGCCAGCACCGCCTGCGCCGGAAGAATCGACCGTGCCGCTGCCCCTGCCGCCGGTCGAACAGCCTAAGAACTAACAATCGCTCGTCTCATTTTCTCCCCTTCTCCTCTTCTCCTCTTCTCCTCTTCTGCCCGTTTCGCCTTGTAGCGTAACTATCAGCTTCCTGCGGCCGCCACGATTGCGGTGCTCGCAGAGATAAATTCCTTGCCAGGTTCCCAGGCACAGCCGGCCGCCGCTTACGGGCACCGTCACTGAGCTGCCCAGCAGGGACGCCTTGACGTGGGCGGGCATGTCGTCTGGACCTTCTACCGTGTGACGGTGGCCAAAATCTTCCGGCGCCAGTGCGCTGAACGACGTTTCCAAATCGGCCGGCACGTCGGGATCGGCGTTCTCGTTAATCGTCAGCGAGCCACTGGTGTGCTGAATGAACACGTGCAGCAGGCCAACGTCCACATCGCGCAGCTCCGGCAGCGATTCGACGACCGGCTGCGTAATCAAGTGGAAGCCGCGGCGGAGTGCAGGGAGCTCAATTTTGCGCTGTAACCACATGTCCGATTCCGAGGCCGAATAGATTATCCATTTTACCAAGTTGACAATTGATTCCTTGACTTACGTCGCCGTGAGGAAAACTTCGCAAAAAAGTTGACATTTCGCCCGTCAGTCCGATAATAGGTGGCTTACAAATAAGGCGAGACGTCGGAAGCGCCCACCTGCCTAACGTCCGGAACCCGCGCTCGTGATAGTTGTCTTGAGCGAGAGGGGGTGCTTCCGCGAGGGAAAAGTCTAATGTAAGTCGGGTTCTGTCCACAACTTATCCGTCCAGGCGGCTGAGTTCACGCCCAGATTTTATCGATCTGACGAACCAACCGTCCACAGGGCACGTATCGCATTCAATCGGACATTAATAGAGGAAGACACATGCGTAAACATCGAAACGTCTTTGAAACGATCCTGGAACACGGCCACGACGAAACATTCGCGCCGGTGGAGACCGATGAATTCGTGCCCACCGATGCGCCCGCGGGTTCGCGGGCGAAGATCGACGCGCTGGCCAAGCGCATTCAGATGGGTGTGCCGCTGTGGCATCCCAAGGATCGCCACGATTACAGCGGGCTGACCGGCATCATTCGCCCCCGCGAATAAGCCGCTCGCCATCGGCGTGGTTGCCATGCAACCTGCGCTGAAATAAAAAACTATTTAGCCGTCGGAGTTGATCCGGCGGCTATTTTTTTTCCGCGATTGCCGAGCTGGCGATTGCGGATTCACTGGCGGGAAGTTTGGGCACATCTTCGGCGATCCCGGGAGGCGCTTCCGATTGCACCGGCGCCGACCATTTTTTCAGGCGCGAATTGGCTGGATCGTTGGTGGCAGGGCCGACGAATTCCACGGCGCTAGCCACCAGCCCATCCATCGACAACTCGTCATCGGGGAGCGTTTCGGTGGCGCCGTCATGCCGCCAAATCGCGACCGGCGTGCCGGGCGGAGTCAGCGAGCCGCCTCCGAGCCATTCGATGCCGCGCAGCTTGCCCGCCAACGAAGATGTCGCTCGCCGGCCCGTGAACATCAACAGTCCGCCCGCCTCTGGGGCCAGCACGCAGCCGTTGGCCGTGATGCTTAGCGGCGCGAGCTCATCTACGGTGTCTGGCGCGTTGATTTCGATCACGGCCGTGGAACCGCGCAGCGTGATCTGCTGCAGCGTGACTGAGGCCGGGGCATCGCTGCTGCGCGGCTGAGAAAATCGCACCAGCGTACCGCTGCCCAGATAGAGCGTATTGCAGACTTCGACCGCCGCCGGCGCCGCAAGCGAGCAATCCACGCCGCAGGCAACGCTCGTCAGCGCACAGCGCTCGAGCCGCACTTGCCCTGCCGGCGCGAGCGCGCCGCGCGGCGAATTGCCCGCCAGTCGCACCGCCGTCGGCAATTCCAGCGACCCCGCCGCTACCGCTTGAAACGTGCAGCCTACAAATTCGGCGTGTGCGGCGCAAATCGATGAGCGCCTGCCGACCAGGCGTGGTGATCGCTTCGGGACGTTGACGCCAAAGGAAATCGATGTTTTCAAACCGCACATTGTCGGCGGTGATGGCTAGCCCCGTGGCAGGCGTGAGCAGTCGTGGCCGTTGATCCCCTTTTCCGCGCACAATGGCGCCGGGTTGCAATCGCAGCGACGCGGCCGGAATTTCCTTGTCGGCGTCCAATTCGATGACGGACCGCGGTGGCGCCAGCGCGACAGGTTGGCGTGCTGCCGGCGAATCGTGCGCCGAACCATGCTCGGCCGTCGTTTCGGCGTGCGGGCCGTCGCTTGCCTGGTAATTCGCTTGCCGCACAGCCGGATCGATCCCCGCATTGGCAACTAACCTGGCGATCTTCGCAGGCTCGGATGCTTTGGCCACGGCGGCGTGCGCTCCGTGCTCCGGCGGCGTATGCCGCGAGCGCCAAAGCGGCCAGGTTGCCGCCGCCAGCAGCATTAGACAAGCCGCGGTGGCCATCAACTGCCCGGCCGCGCGCTGCAAACCGGTCCGCGCACGCCACGACCAATTGGCCTGCGCCGTGCGACGGCCGGCGCGGGCCAACACGTCGGCCAAGCGGCGCCTGCCGGCGCCGGTCGAGGGGCCCAGTTGTTGTGACAGCTCGGCAAACGATGCCGGCCGCTGCGCCGGATCGCGCTGCGTGCAGCGCTGGATCGCTTCGGCCAGAACCTTCGGCACATCGGGGGCCAAGCGTCGCACGTCCGGAATTTTTCCCGCCTTCACCGCGAGAAATTTTGCCGCGTGATCGCCTCCGGCCAACGGCGTGCGTCCGGTGAGCAAATGCCACCACAAACATCCGCACGCATACATGTCGACTTGTGCATTGAACCGGGCCGCTCGCGACGCGCTGTGCTTTCGCTCCGGCGCCAAATAATCGAACGCTTCAATCGGCAGCCGCTCGGGCGATTCAGTTTCATCAGGTCGAAAGACGCTTCGCACTGCAGCGCGTGCAAGTTGGATGTTGCCGTTTTCATTCAACATGATTGAAGATGCGGCGACGTCGCCATGCGTGATGCCCGCCGCTTCGAGCGTCGCCAGCGCGGCCGCCATTTGTCGCGCAATTTCCAGCGCCACCGCCGGCGGCAATCTCCCATGCCACGAAACCCACTGGCCTGCCGAAATTCCCGTGGTCGGCGCAAAGGCCGCCCAGAGCGTCTGGTTGTCGGCGCCTGCTGCCTGGATGGGGGAGAATAAGCTTGAACGTCTCGATTGCTTCTGCCGTCTCATTTTTGGAGGCGGCGGCGGAAGCGGGCCGGTGGTTAGCGCGGCGAATTTCTCGGCCAGCGATTTGAGTGCGGACGCGGCCTCTTTGCAGCTCGAATCTGCTCCGCGCTTGACCAAAAGGTGCACCGAACGTTTCGAATCGGCATGCGCGGCGACGAACGATTCGGCGTACCCCAACCGATCTCCGCAAGCGCACTGGATTACATAGGGCCCCACCTGCAGTTGCTCGCCGCGGCCGGCGTTGATCTCGGTTGCCTGGTAGGGGGTCAGCAATCGCGCCTGCACCAAGGCGTCGACCCACACCGATTCGAACAGCGGCAGGCCGCGGGCCAAAGCGCGGGCCAACGGCCGCACGGCGCGCACCTGCTCCGGCTTGGCTAGCCGCAATCGTGCTAGCAAATCGATCAGCGTGGCAGGCGCTTCGTCGTGCATCGGGCGGCCCGAGAGGAGTACGGCAGTTTCGGACCGCGGTTGCTAGCAAAATTGGTATAATGGGGCAAGGCTGATCTGCCTGAATCGCCTGCGCCTAAACGCTTTTCTGCTGGAGGTCGATCATGTCTTGGCCAAAAAAGCTCGTCTTCGGGAAGCTGACCAGCGATCGCTTCGATCGCCGCATCGGCCAATGGGTTTGCTTTGTGATGTCGCCGGCTTTGTTCTTTTTCGGAACCACGGCCGTTTGTCGCAACTCCACCACTCCGGCGGAAATCACGATCGGCCTGCTCGCCGCCGGCAACGCAGCGCTGCTGGCGGCCGTGATCGGACTGTTGTTGCCCTTCGCATCGCCGGCTTGGCGCGAGAATCTTGCAAAGCATTCAGGCTAGTTGCTGGCTTCCTCGAGTTGCTGTGCGGGGCTTTCGCCAAAATAAGAAATGCCTTATCACACACTAGTCTCCGAGGAGGAGCCTCCTAAGAATAGGCACCAGGGGGTGAACTACGTCGGAAATATCGGATGACATTGCCTGCGAGTCCGCGACAACGTCTTCGCCCCCCCGCCGCTCTGCTACTCGGTTTGGCCGCCGCTCGACGGAAGATCGGATTTTTTCCGGCCGCGCCAATTTTCTTGCTTTCAGTCCTCGGCGCCCTGCTCGGTCCCATTCAGCCGTCGGTCCAGGCGTTGACGTTCCATTTGACGTTTGACAACAGCGCCACCAGCGCACCGGCCGGATTCCTGCCGGCATTCAACAGCGCGCTGCAGTTCTATGAGACGACCTTCACCGATCCCATCACCATTAATCTGCAGGTCGGTTGGGGAACGATCAACAACCAGGCTCTGAATCCGCCGGTGCGCTGGGGGAAAGCTTCGCCACTGGGCCGGGCTTTTTCACCTATGGCCAGGTGAAAGCGACGATGGCGGGCGACGCGCAGTCGGCTGCCGACCAAACCTCCGTTGCCAACATGCCGGCAACCGATCCAACGGGTGGCGCAATTTTTACGATGTCCAACGCTGAAGGCAAAGCGCTGGGGCTGGTGGCCGCCAACGCCCCGGGCATCGATGGGTATGTTGGCTTCAACAGTTCGGCTGCGTTCACTTTCGATCCCAACAATCGAGCCCTAGCAAACCAGTACGATTTCATTGGCGTCGCCGAGCATGAGATCAGCGAAGTGATGGGCCGTTTCGGGCTGGGGCAAAACGGCGCGGCCTCGGGACGCTATTCGCCGATCGATCTGTTCCGTTATTCCTCGCCCGGTGTGGTGGATCTGGTGCCGGCCAACGGCGCCTACTTCTCGATCGACGGCGGCACGACGGCGATCAACACCTTCAACGGCACGGCCGGCGGCGACCTGAGCGATTGGGCCGGCGCAACCGTTGACTCGTTCAATGAATCGCCCACCATCGGCGTGCAAATGGGCGTTTCCGCCGGCGACATCACTTTGATGGACGTCATCGGTTACAACGTCGCCGTCCCGGAACCCACGACGCTGACGCTGCTGGGCATTGGCGGCGTTGTGGCTTCAATTATCGTGCTTCGCCGCAAGCTCAGGAATTAACCGTTCGTCGCCTTTGCCGGGTTGCGGTATAGCACTTCGGCCAGCAGCTTTTTGGAGCCGTGGAAGCCGCAGCGCTCAAAGTGCCATTCGGGATGCGTGGGCACGAATTCTTCCGCCAACGGCCAGGGATCGAACGGGTCGTAGCCCAACGCGGCGGCGAGCTTGGAAGAATTCAGCGAAACGTCGCCGGCGCGCGGCGGAATCGGGCCGGCCAATTTGCGAGGGCAGCCCATCAGGAGCTTGGGGTCGTAGCCGCCGACGCGGTTGATCACTTGCGCGATGTTGAACAAGCTTAGACGGCGCGGGCCGCCGGCGTGGTACAGGCCCGATAGTTCACTGCCCAGCACCACTTCGCACAGTTCGTTCAGACAATCAGTGTAAGTGGGGGTGCGGATTTCGTCGAAGTAAAGCGTGGCGGGCTTCGATTTTTTGAAGCGCGATTGAATCCAATCGATCGCCCCGGCATGGCCGTTGAAGCTGACGCCCATCGGGAGCGAGATGCGCAGGATGCAGGCGGCAGAATGGGCGGCCAGAATCATTTCCTCCGCGGCGACCATGGTTTTGCCGTAGATGGTGACGGGGTCGGTTGGATCGGTTTCCACGTGCCCGCCGGCGGCGGTGCCGGAGAAGACCAGGTCGATCGACAGGTGCACGAATCGGGCTTGGCGCTGGAGGCAGATTTCCAGCAGGTTACGGACGCCTTCGACGTTGATTCGCCAAGCCATCGCCGGATCGAGCTCGCACGATTTCAAGGCGCAGTTGCCGGCACAATCCAACACAGCCGCAAACTGGTATCGATCGAATAGCTCTTCTAGCCGCGGACGATCTTCGGCATCGCAGATTTCGATGCCTGGGCCCGTTAACCGCCAGTTGTCGCGTTGGCGGATGCCGATGACCTGGCCTGGATATCGCTTGAGGAAATAGGGCAGTGCGTTATAGCCCGGCACGCCGGAAATGCCGGTGATCAACAAGGGCAGAGGGGGCGTGGCGGCGAGTGTCGAAGGGCGGTACATGGGGCCACGATTTTACCCGCCGTTTAGCCCCGGTGCCTACACCGGGGCTTCCGTTAAACGATCCGCCCGCCAGAAAAATTTCACCCGCCCTGTAACAATCCGCGGCCGTTTCCGCTTCCTTACGTAGACGGAAACTTGCCAACTAGACACAAGAATATCGATCGCAACACGCTCCACCATTAACGGTTTATTAGCGGTTGGTTTGCTGATCGAGGTGTCTGGTTTGCAAGTTTTCCTCTCGCGCCCAAAGCGTGCCTCCAACTTTTGGGTTTCCACCCAACCCAGGGCCTTTTAATTAAAAGTCCCTAGGTTTTATGTTGCGCTGGCGATCTCATCCGTTTGCAAGGCGAATCGGGTATGATGGGGGAATGAGAACCTCGCTCAACAAACCAAAAAACAGCACTCAGTGGCGAGACAGTTACTACCATAAACTGTTCGGATTAAAAGCGGCCAACGAAGTCGAACGACTGCTGCCATTATTTGAAATTGAGGTCCCCCGCGACACACGCCCGAGGCAGGCAGTGCTGGCGATCCGCCAATGGGCAGAAGGCAAGCGAAAGCTAACAATGGCCGAAGTCCGCAAGCTCTCGCTTGGCGCTCACGCCGCAGCGAAAGTTGCAAGTTCGGAGGTGGCAAAGGCTGTTGCTCATGCCGCCGGACAAGCTGTCGGGACCTGGCACGCGCCCGCCCATGCGCTCGGAGCGTTCGCATATGCAGGAAAGGCGCGGGGGATGAAAGCTTTTCGGGCGGTCAAACAGCGCAATCGCCCCAGTTCTAATCGAGCGTGATCGGGGCGACGCAGGGAATTCCCAGAATTAGACTGGCACACTTCCGAGTAATCGGCTTCCTTGACGGTGCGGTTGGTCGTTGCTAGACTCGCCGTTTCGCTTTAAGTAGCTTTCGCGGGCTGGTTTTGCGGGCAGTCCCACCAGGCGGCCCGGCGGAAAACAGCACGCGATTTTTTTATTTAGCCAACGGATGCACTCATGGCCACCGTCACCAAGCGTCGCAGCAAATCAGCCTCCAAGTCGGCTTCAAAAAACGGCAGGGCGCCCGGGCGCTCCGGCAAGAATAACATCGGGAGCAAGAACTCCGCCGCCGGCAAAATGATCTATCTCTTCAGCAAGCAGCGCACCGACGGGCGCGGCGACATGAAGCCGCTGTTGGGTGGCAAGGGGGCCAATCTCGCGGCGATGACCAGCATCGGCCTGCCGGTGCCGCCGGGATTCACGATCACCACCGAAGTTTGCACCTATTACTACAAGAACGGCAAGAAGTTTCCGTCTTCGCTCAACGGCGACATCAAAACGGCGGTCGCCTGGCTGGAAAAAGAAACCGGCAAAAAATTCGGCGACCCGAAGAATCCGCTCTTGGTTTCGGTGCGCTCCGGCGCTCGCGATTCGATGCCCGGCATGATGGACACGATCCTGAACCTCGGGCTGAACGACAAAGCCGTGGAAGGCCTGGCCAACGCCACGAAGAACGGCCGCTTCGCTTGGGATTCGTACCGCCGCTTCGTGCAGATGTACGGCGACGTGGTGATGGGCGTGCAAAAACGCCACGAAAACGAGCACGAGCCGTTCGACGAAGTGATGGACGAACTGAAGCGGGAGCGCAACGTCAAGGAAGATACACAACTCAACGAGGCCGACCTGCAGGAACTGGTGAAACGCTTCAAGGCGCTCATTAAGCAGCGCACCGGCAAGGAATTCCCCAACGACGGCATTCGACCAATTGCAAGGCGCCGTGGGGGCCGTGTTCGGTTCGTGGATGAACGAACGCGCGATCCTCTATCGCCAGAAGTACAGAATTCCCGACGAATGGGGCACGGCCGTCAACGTGCAGAGCATGGTCTTCGGCAACATGGGGGACGATTGCGCCACCGGCGTGGCCTTCACGCGCGATCCGGCGACCGGCGAAAACATCTTCTATGGCGAATATCTGGTCAACGCGCAGGGCGAAGACGTCGTGGCCGGCGTCCGCACGCCCAAGCCGGTCGTTGAAATGGCCAAAGATCCCCAAATCGGGCCAGCCTACAAGGAATTGGAGCGGGTCCGCAAAACGCTGGAAAAGAATTTCGGCGACGTGCAGGATTTTGAGTTCACCATCGAAAAGAAAAAGCTGTACATGCTGCAGACGCGCAACGGCAAGCGCACGGCCATCGCCTACGTGAAAATCGCCCACGACATGGTGCGAAGAAGGCAAGATGACGCCCGAACATGCCATCCGCTCGGGCGATCCCGAAGCGCTCAATCAATTGTTGCAGCCGATTTTCGATCGCCACGATTATGATCTGGCCAAGACAGGAAGGCCGACTGTTGGCCACGGGCTTGGCCGCCGGCCCCGGCGCGGCCTCGGGCAAGGTGGTGTTCAGCGCCATTAAGGCCGAAGAATGGGCCAACCGCGGCGAGAAAGTGGTGCTCGCGCGCATCGAAACCAGTCCTGAAGATCTGCGCGGCATGATCGCCTCGGAAGGCATTCTGACGGCTCGCGGCGGAGTTTCCAGCCATGCGGCGTTGGTCGCGCGTCAGATGGGCAAAGTGTGCGTGGCCGGCGCGGGGGACATTCACATCGATTACCACCAGGGCACGCTGACTTGCCACGGGCACACGCTCCGCGAGGGGGATGCCATTAGCATCAACGGTTCCACGGGCGAAGTGTTTTACGGCGCCATCAAAACCGCCGACAGCGAGCTGAAGCAGGTGCTGATCGCGCAACACGCTCAAGCCAGGCGAGAGCGACGTGTTCAAGTATTTCAACTTCATCATGAAGCTGGCCGACAAATATCGCCGGCTGGGCATTCGCACTAATGCCGACCAGCCGGACCAGGTTGCCAACGCCATCGCATTCGGCGCCGAAGGCATCGGCCTGTGCCGCACCGAGCACATGTTCTTCGAAGGGGACCGGATCACCGCGGTGCGCGAAATGATTTTGTCGGATAACCTGGACGATCGCAAAAAGGCGTTGGCCAAATTGCTGCCGCTGCAGCAGGGGGATTTCGAAGGCATTTTTCGCGCGTTGGCGGGCCGGCCCGCGTGCATTCGCCTGTTGGATCCGCCGCTGCACGAATTCCTGCCGCAGCACGACAATCCCCGCGGCCAGCACGAAGTGGCCGAGCAACTGGGCATCTCTGTCGAGACGGTGAACAAGCGCGTGCAGGAATTGCACGAGTTCAACCCCATGCTCGGTTTCCGTGGTTGCCGGTTGGGCATCAAGTTTCCCGAGATCACGGAGATGCAGGCCCGCGCGATTTTCCAGGCCGCCGCGGCCGTGCTGAAAGAGGGCGTGAAGGTGCAGCCGGAAGTGATGGTGCCGCTGGTGGGCTTCAAGCGCGAGCTCGACTTGCAAGCGGAGATCATCCACCGCGTGGCCGGCGAAGTGATGAAGGAAACCGGCAAAAAGTTCAAATACACGGTGGGCACGATGATCGAGGTGCCGCGCGGCGCGCTGACGGCCGATGAAATCGCTCAGACCGCCGAGTTCTTCAGCTTCGGCACCAACGATCTGACGCAGATGTGTTTGGGCATGAGCCGCGACGACTCGGGTTCTTTCCTCCCGGCTTATCAGCAGGCCGAAATCATCAAAGCCAATCCGTTCGCCTCGATCGACACGGTGGGAGTGGGCCAATTGATGCGCACCGGCGTGGACAAGGGCCGAAGCACGAAGAAGGATTTGAAATGTGGCATCTGCGGCGAGCACGGTGGTGATCCGTCGTCCATCGCCTTCTGCCACAAGATCGGATTGGACTACGTCAGTTGCTCGCCGTTTCGCGTGCCCATCGCACGGTTGGCGGCTGCACAGGCCGCCTTGGCGAAGTAAACGGCGCCGAAGAGTGAGGTTTTCCTTAGACTGGAAATACCGCTAACTTCGCCCGCGAACATTGTTTATGTTCGATTAGCTACGCAAGGGGCCTAGTACGGAACTATCAACCACGGTCCAGTTTGTGGCATTTCGCTGCGCGGGAAGTCTGCGCCGCATCTGCTTTTGAGCTAGGCTTCTAGAGTAGGCTTGCCCGCCAAAAAATGGCCGACCCGGTTACGATTATCCTTGTCGCCGGCCAGCACTCGTACTCCGGGCTGCTGGACAATCGCGGTCTGCGCGTGCTGGACTTGCTGAACGATCCTGGCACCGAGTATCTGCGGCTCTCGAAAGTCACGCTGCATCAGAAGTTCTTCGAGTGGACGATCGAAAGCCTTCCCGAGGTGACAATTCTCAAATCGGGGATCGACTTTGTATTGTTGGAGCAGGGCAGGCACGAGGCGCCGCTGCGGCGGCAAAATGTGCGCGTCGAAAAACGTTCCTATTCGGCAATCGTTTTTTTGAACGAATACGAAATTCGGGGCACGTTAATGCTGAAGGGCGCCCCAGAAGCCGCCCTGGCGCTCAGTCGCGAGCTGTCGGCGTTCTTGCCGATCACCAACGCGCGGCTGTCGATCCCTGAAGGGTCCAGCGTGCCGGCGCCGGCTGGAGTGGCGCTGATTAACAAATCGAAGGTAACTCTGCTGCACATCGACCCGCATGGGCCGCCGCCTGGCAAGCCGGCGAACTAAGCCTCGACCAATTGGGCTGCATGCGGCGGCCCGGCCCTCAAGAAGATGGTAGAATTCCCTTGCTGGCGGCCCCGATTCAATCCCCTTCCATGGAGTTTAACCAATGCTTCGCTGGGCCCTGATCTTCTTAGTCGTCGCTTTGGTTGCCGCTTTTTTTGGCTTCGGCAGCTTGGAAGGCACCGCGATGTATATCGCAAGGGTGCTATTCTTCGTGTTCATCGTGTTGTTGATAGTTTCGCTGATCATGGGCCGCCGCCCGGTGGTGTAGTGGCGGCTGTCCAAGCTGGATCGTCCAGACGCGCAGCCACGTTCTGCAGCGGGGCAGAAGTTTGCGCAGCGAGCGCACGAGATTGTGAATATGAGAGTTCTGGCGACCGCCGTTTCGCGCAAAGGAGCTGAACTTAGCTGGGCTTTTTCAGCTGCTCCTTCAGCGTTTCATAGTTCTTTCGGTCTAACGGCGAAAGGTCGTCGAGGTTAAGCTTCAGCTCCTGGGCCCGGTCGAGCGAGTGGCGCGCCGAGTACGAATCCTTGGCGGCTGCCTGCGCCATTGCCAGATGGAAATACGTCACCGCTTGCGGATCGAGTACTGATACGGCGTCGGTCAGATCGCGAATCGCTTGTTTTGTGTCCCCTTTCGCCAAATAGATCAACCCGCGTGTATCCAATGCTTCGGCAATCGGGCCGAGGTAGGATACCGTGCTGTCGGAAAGTTTCAGCGCTTCGTCCAGATTGTGACCTCGCACGGCCAGCGCAAATGCCAAATTGTTTGCCACGCCGGCACGGTCCTTGGGCGGCACGTCCGTACGCGCCAATACTCCGCGATACACTTTTTCCACTTCGTCGTACCGGCTCTGCGAATCCAGAAAGTCGGCCCACAGGATCTGTAGCGGAACCGAATCTGGATCGTCGCGCATCGCCCGTTGAAACCATTGTTCGACCTGCTGGATCTGGTTTGCCGTCAGCGGATGAATGCGCTGCCGGGCGGCGGCGTCGGCAACCTTCAATACCATTACCGCCGAATCCGTTTTGCGACGCTGTTCCACCAGCTGGAGAGCTTCGTCGACCTTCCCGCGCTTCGCCAGGAAAGAAGCCAGCTCGAGCGATCTGTCGGGGTTGTACTCGACGTATTCTCGCCATAGTTTTTCGGCGTGATCGTATTGTTCCATTTGCGTTAGCAGGTCGGCGACCATGTGCAACGATTCGATCTTGTCTTTCGGCAGCGGCCGTTCGGTCGGCAGCAGCCGCATCATCCGTGCGGCCGCCTGCTCGCTGTTGCCTTGCACGGACGCGACGTGGGCTGCCACTGTAGCTACCAGCAGCGGATTGGTTCGCGCAAAACTTTCAAGTTTCTGCAGCCAGGGTACCGCGCTCTCAACGGCGTTGCGACGAATCAGCATCTCGATCAACATCGTATAGGTGGTCGCGGCGGCGTTCGGCTGATTCAGCATCGCCAGCAATTCGTCGCGCACTGCGCCCCAATTCCCGGTCCGCTCGTAGACCTGCGACAACAATAGCCGTTCATCCGTCGATAAGGCGCGCAAATTCTTCAACTCCTGTAGCGCGTCGAGAGCTTGCCGCGCCGACGCTACGTCCGGTCGGCTGCCCAGCAAAAATGCCCGCAGTGACAAGTCTGCGGCGCTGGACGTTTCGCCGGGGGAAGGCGAAAGATATTCCACCGCCTTCAGAAAACTTTGGTAGTCCCCTTGCGCCGCCAACATTTGTGCCGCCGAGCGCCGCGCCCATGCCAAAATTTCCCGCTCACTGGAATTCGACGGCTGAAGCTTAAGCAATTCGTCGATCAAGGGCTTCGCCAACTCTTCCTGCCTGGTGCGCACGTAATAGCTGGCTACGATTCGCTGCGTCTTGGGATCTTTCGGCGCAGCGTCCAATGCGCTCTTGTAGTACTGTTCGGCCAACTGCTGGTCGCCCACGATCTCAAAACCTTGGGCAATCGCCAATGTTCGTCGGTCTTCCGGCAACTGAATCTGTGATTCCTGCACGGTCTTGCGGGCCTCCTCGCGCCGCCCGTTCGTGACCAAGAAGTGAACCAACGCCAGCCAGGTTTCAGGTTGTTGAGGGGCCAATTCGGTCGCCCGGCGCATTTCCGACTCGGCTTGTTCCGACTTGCCGGCCGCTGCCAACATCTGTCCGTAATACAGGTGATCGTTCGCACTGGTCGAATCCTTCGGAATCAACGACTCGAGCCGCTGCAGCGCCAAGTCGGGACGTCCGGTTAGCTGTTCGGTGACCGCTTCGATCCGTTCGAGACCCTTATTGGCAGAAGTGCCATAGGTGTCGAGCACCTCTTTAACCTCTGCATAACGCTTTTGCATCAGCAGCAATTGAGCAAGTCGTCGAACTTGCAAGGGATCGGGCGGACCCAACCGCAGCACTTCGCGCAAATCAATGATCGCTTCGTCAGGTTTGCTCTCCAGTAAATCGATCTCGGTGAGCAATTTTGGCCGTTCGTACCAATCTGGGCGAAGAGTTTCCACAGTCCGGAGCATGTCGCGAGCATTTCGTAGATCGGTCTTATTCGCCTCGCTTAGTTCGGTGGATAACTTCTGCGCATTCCGCCCAGCCTGCTCTTCGCGAACTGCGGTTACTAGCACCGCGGCGTCTGCCAATTTGGACTGAGCGCTTTCCCGTCCATATTCTTTCCCAAACCAATCCGCCAGATCCTTCAAGCCTTTCGTGTTCGCCGTGTCGCGAAACAAGTCGTACGCCCGCCAGTGGATTTGTGCATCACGCGGTTGCAGCGAAGCCGCCTTATTCATCGCTTGCACGGTCCTTTCCGCATCGCCTAGCCGCCGATACGCCGAGCTTAACGCAAATTGAACTTGCGCCTGGTCGGCATCCGACAGATTCTCCTTCTCAATTTCCGCCCCTAGCGATTCGAGCTCCTGCAGCTTGTCGGTTTTCTTATTGTCTCGAAAAAGAATGATGTCGATTCGGCTCAAATACGTGCTTAAATCACGAAGCCGCGCGGGCGCTGATTGGATCAGTCGCGAAGCTTCCTCCAGCTTCCGATCCTGCAGCGCCATTTCGACGCGAGCGTTGAGAATCAGCTTGTTGTCGGGATATTGTTCTGCGAGCCGGTCTAAAATCTTGCGCGATTCCTGTTTGTCTCCTTTGTGCGCCAGCGTGTCTGCTTGCATGAGGCTGGCGGTCGGCTCTTTGATCAAATCGCGCTGCCGCAGGTCTGCGATGTATGCGATCACGCTGTCCCAATCGCGCGACTCTTCCGGAAGACGCATCTGCTCGCCGATCCGCAGTTGGATCAAAGCATTGCAGACCTGCGGAATCGCGGCTTGCTGCTTGTTCGTCGTTGTCAAGTACTTCAAAATTCCTTCGAATTGCCACTTCGCCTCGTTTGATTTGCCCAACGCCATTAATGCCGTGGCAATTCCTAGCTCTCCCTCAAGGCTGTTGCTTTCCGCCGCAAAACGGCGCGCCGTCGACAACGCAAGATCGTGCAATCCCAAATTCAGGTAGCATTGCATCAACAGATAGTCCATTTGCGCAACGTAATATGTCGCGCTCGAATTCTCCGATGCCTTGCTGAGTTGAGGCCGTAGCTTTTCCAAACGCCGGCTTGCCTCCAAGAAGTTGCCCTCCATCGTGAGGAGCTGTGCCTCCCGGAACTCCTTCAAAATCGGCGGGTACTTCGAAGTCGCCAATTTCTGAAGCGTAACACGGGCACTTTTCAAGTCGCGCTTATCAAGCTGCTGGTCGAACAGCATCTGAAGCAATAGTGGGCTCGTCGGAATCGCATTCAGGCCAGCTTCCAAACGCTCCGTGAGGGCTTTGCTGTTTTTTTGCACACCGGCAATATGGGCGTACGCGAAATACATCCGTTCGTCCTGTGGATACTTCGCAACACCCTTCTTCAGAAGATTCTCCGCGGTGTTGAAGTCATTAGCCTTTGACGCCATTTCCGCAGCTTGCAGCAGCACGTCGGCATCGTCCGGAGCGAGTTGAAGCGCCCTGTCGACGCTTGACTTCGCCTTGTCTTGAGAAACATATTGTTGCATGTATCGCGCTCTGCCCAGCATCGCCTTTACTGAGTCATTGTTGACTTTCACCATCTGTTCGATTATGCGATCGGCAACGTCCTGACGGTCGCTCATTTCCGAATCGCTGATCTTCTCACGCAACAAATTGGCCAACGTCAGATAAGCCTCAACTTCCGTGGGAAGCGCGGCTTTCTTTTCGTCGAATTTCTTGGATTTCGGGTCATAGCCAATCAGCATCTCCAGTTGCTTCACAGAATCCGTATAGCTGCCTAACGCTGCCTGACACTGCGCCAACCTGAATTCATCCTCCGGTGTCGTCTCTCCCTTGGCCTTCATCTCCAACAGCAATGTTCTGGCAGCCGCCATCAATTGCGCCTGGTGAGTTTCCATTTCCAACTGGACCAGTTTGTGTCGAACTTCCGATCGACTCTTGTCATTCAGCCGGTCCGTGGCACGGGCCCGATCGTTGAGTAAAACAGTCTGCAATTCCTTCAGCGCGATTCCATATTCCTGAGGCGTCGCATTGGGGCTTTCAGCGACTTTGCCCATCAACAGCGCGTAGTCAGCGTAACGCTCAATATCTCTTTGCTTGTAGGAAAGGTATCGCCGGTAGAAAAAAATCGCCTGCGCGGTGTCGCCGGAACTCTTGGCCGTTTCGGCTCGCTTCAAGAGCGATTCCGAATTACGGTTCATTTGAATGGCGTGCACAACGGCGACTCCGGTCGAAAGCACGACCACCGTTATGACCAATATCAGAAGCAGCTTTACGTTGATTCGCTTCATGGCTTCAATGACCTATCCGCAAAAGGCAAAGACTTTGTTCGATTCCGGCAAACGTGCCGGCCAAGGGCGCAGAGCTTTACGTCAGATCTGCCGGTAGACACAGCCAGCTCACCAACGGCAGCGCGCCTACAGATTCCAAGATTTACCGTCCTAAGTTCATGGTACTTGGCGGTAGCACCCTGTCAATGAACCGGGAGAATCACCGGTTTTCTCCTTACCCCACGCTCCTTGGAAAGACGCAGCTCACTGTGTCGTCGTGACAAGCGCGGCGAGCCCCTTCACACTGCTCTCGTCGGGGGGGCATAGCATTCATCAGGGGGCGTTTCTCCACGGCCGTCTGGCTCAGCCGGATGCTGGCAAGGCAGCTTTTCTGGGCAAGTCTGTGTCAAAGTTTGCCGATTATTCAAGGGATAGGGTCTGCGCAGAGATTTCAGGCGCATTGGCGCATTGGATCTCGGCCAGGTAAGCCACGGATAGTGATAATTTGAGCGCTTTGGAGAATATGGGAACAAGGACGGTCACCCACTGCTGCTTGCATTTGGGCCCCCTGCCACAACGGAAGTGGCGGCCGCTGGCGGCGCTGACGCTGGCGCTTTTGATCGCGGCGCCGGGCTGCCGCACTTGGGCCGGCCTGCGTCCCGTGCCGGCCAAGGCGGTCGGCGCCCAGCCGCGCTATGTTCCCAGTGAAAAAAACATGGTTTCGCTCCCCCCTTATGTGATCGAGCCGCCGGATATCCTCTTGGTCGATGCCTTGCGGGTGATTCCCAAGGCGCCTTTTAAAATCCAGCCTCTGGATGTGCTGTCGGTGCAGGTGGAAGGGACCGGCGCCTATCAGCCCATCAGCGGACTGTTTTTGATCGAGCCCTCCGGCATGCTCAACCTGGGTCCGGCTTACGGCAAGGTGAAAGTCGGCGAGCTGTCGCTGGAAGAGGCCACCGAAGCGGTCACCAAACACCTCAAACGCATTTTGAAAGAGCCGCAGGTGTCGCTGACTTTGAGTGAATCCGGCGGCCAGCAGCAGGTGGCCGGCGAGCACCTGGTGGGACCCGATGGCACCATCAACCTGGGCACCTATGGCCTGGTGTATGTGGCCGGCATGACGATCGAAGAGGCCAGAAGCGCCATCCAGGAGCACTTGAAACAGTTCCTGGAGTCGCCGTTGATCTCGGTGGACGTGTACGCCTACAACAGCAAGGTGTACTACGTGATCACCGAAGGGGCCGGCTTTGGCGACAACATTCAGCGCTTCCCGATCACGGGCAACGAAACGGTGCTGGACGCGGTGAGCCTGGTCAACGGCTTGAGCCGCTTGTCGAGCAAGAACATTTGGATTGCGCGCCCCTCGCCTTCCGGCTGCGATCAGATTCTGCCGGTGCGCTGGGATGAGATCGCCAAAGGGGCCGGCACCTGCACCAACTACCAGGTGTTGCCCGGCGATCGCATCTTCATCTCGCAGGATCACCTGATCGCCTTGGATTCGTTCATCTCCAAGGTGCTCAACCCGCTGGAACGGGCCTTCGGCACCAGCTTGCTGGGCATGCAAACAATCCAAACTGCCCAAAGCTTCCCGGGTGGCACAAGCAATCAATGAACCCTGTGATGTGGCATAAAGCACCGGACATTTGCCCTGAGGCATGTTACAGTTAAAATTAATTGTGTAAGGAGTGATGGGGGCTCGCCCGGCGGTGAATCAACATTCACTGGCACAGCCGCTTTTCATGGAGGGAATCGCCATGCGATTCTGGTTTTGTCTGCTCTTAACGGCACTCGTTGCGCTGGCCAACTCCAGGCAGGCGCTGGCGCAGGGCGGGCAGCTTCCGTTTTCGAACATCCAACAGTCACCCACGGTTAGTCCGTACCTAAATCTGCTAAGTAGCCAGCAACGGACCGGCTTGCCGGCTTACCAGACTCTGGTGCAACCGATTTTGCAGCAGCAGCAGCAGTCTGCGTTCCAGCAAGGCCAGATCCAAAGACTACAAAATCAGCAAAGCGCTTTGTCACACGGCGCCGGCCTGGCAAATCCGGCGCGCGGTGCGTCGTCGGCAATCCGCGGCACCGGCCACGTGACCGCGTTCATGGACACCTCTCATTACTATCCGCGCTTCCAGCAGGGGCGTCCCGCGCAATAGCAAGAGCGTTCGTCAGGCCACTGGACGTACTGCCTTTTCGCTGGCGTATAGCTCTCTTTAGCATGCGCCTCTGGCCGGTTTGATGCCGCTAGTCGGCTGGCGGATGAAAATCGCTGGCTTTCTCCCGGCGGTTGTGGAATAATGAGTTTCGGGCATCCTTCTCAAGAGGCGGGCCGAGACGAGGTACTACGCATGACCACGCAACCCTTCGACAGACTCAGGGTAAACGCGCGCTCTGGCCGGCGCAATCACGCGGCATTTACCCTGGTCGAGCTTTTGGTAGTGATCGCCATCATCGGGATGCTGGCGGCTCTGTTGATGCCGGCGATCAACAGCGCTCGCGAATCAGCTCGCCAGGCGCAGTGCATGAATAACCAGCGCAACTTGGCACAAGCCGCTTTGCAATACGCAACCACCAAGGAGTATTTTCCCGGCTACCGCGATCTGCTGCCAAGTCAAAACATCCCCAATAAGTATTACGTCATCAGTTGGCAAGTGGCGTTGATGCCCAGCATGGGGAAGACGGACACCTATCAGGCTCTGCAGAATGATTCGATCGGCCAAATTGCCGGCGGCACCCCGATGCCGTATTGGGATGCATCGATTTGCCCAAGCGATAATTCGGGCACAGGCAAGACGAGCCCCTGGACAAGTTACGTGGCGAATACGGGTTACCTGGATTATGGGGGATCGCTGCCCGCAGATTTAAAGGCAAATGGTGTTTTCCAGGACCGCGCTCGCTATACGACCGCAAATCCAAAGTCGAAGGTGTCGCTAACAGACATCAAGGATGGCCAGGCGACGACGCTGATGATTTCGGAGAATCTAGATGCGAATTACTATGTGGACCAGCCAGTGATTGCATTTACGGCTAAAGGCAATCCCCCTACGCCCAAACCGGCTGACACCGCCGCCAGAACGACTGCTGCGAATGGGAACTGTGCGGAGCGCGGTGCCGGCTTTGTATGGTGGGATACTACTCCGTCACTCGTGACTGGAAACCCGCCACCCGTGCCCGGCAGCGCGCCCCCGTCTTCGCCGACTGGGGGGCCGAACAATAAGAACCCTGCCGGCATCAATGTTGATAAGGGAAACTGGGATGGTAGTTGGCCAACAGATTTTTTTGACACGAGCAAAGTAGACAATTACGCCGCACGGCCATCCAGCAATCATCCTGGCGGTGTTATCGTAGCATTTGTCGGGGGCAACACGCGGTTTTTGCGGGAGGATATCGACTATCCCGTCTACTGCTTGCTGATGACTTCTGATGGCGCAAATGCGTGCAATCAGCTTAGCCTTCATACCGTTACCAATCCAACAACGAATTCGAACGACGGCGCGACCCCGCCTCACAGTTGGCAGAAATACAAAGTCCTGGACGAGGGCAGCTTGTAAACGAGCTTGCCGCGAATCCGGATAGATTTAATTAAGCCCAGGGATTGCAATCCCTGGGCTTTTTTGTTGCGCTGCTACAAGCTTGCGCGTTGCGCTGCGGCATGAGTGCGCATGCGCTGGACGTGGGCGGCGTTATGCTGGAACGGGAGATGCTCGGGGGCATATCGCCGGCCGGAGGCCAGCAGCGTTTCCGCCTCGTCGAATCGGCCTGCGTCGGCCAGCGCCAGCGACCAATTGTTCACGGCGGCCAGCAGATTGCCGCGGGCGGTGGCGTTGTTGGGATCCAAAAGCAGCGCTTTGCGATTGGCTGCCACCGCCTCGGCGTAACGGCTGTGGTACACAGCTTCCACGCCGCGGTTGTAGTAGATCATGGCCAACAGGCCCAGTGGCGAGACGTTGCGAAAGGACTGCGGCTGACGCTCGTGGCTCGCAGAGGATTCCCAACGTGCTGCGCCGGACCAGGCGGGGCAAGTTGCCTCCACTTCGCACGACTTGTCGCCAAAGTCGATCACCGCTCGCACGTGGCCGGGCAGCTCCACCGCGTGGGCGCTTAAATTCAATTGCTCGGCCAGGGCCACGAACAGCAGCGTCGCGCTGGCGCAGTTGTAGATTCCCGTGTCGAAGGTGCCGGCCAGATCGGTGGCGTTGGCGTCGTAGCCGCCGTGCAACAATCGCTGGTGCAGGAAGCGATGGATCAGCTCGATTTGCGACTCAACATCCGGCGATCGAACAACCTCTTGCCGCAGCTCCTGGCAAACGGCGGCAAATTGCCGGCGATAACGCTCCACGGCCGCGGGATTCTCGTCGCCACAGGCGACCAGGGCCGCGTCGATCAGTGAATGTTCGTCGAACCGGCCGTCCGCGGCGTCGGTAAATAGCGATCGCTCGCCGGCGGAAAATGTCAGCGCGGCGGTCAGCGGATCGCCGTGCGGAATATCGAGTTGCACGGCAGATGCCGGGCGCCAACCGCTGTTGTTGGCCAGCGCTATCGAGGCGCCGCCAGCCATGGCTGCCAGAAACAGAATCCGCACGCAGTGCCGCATGTGGGAACCTTGGCCGTGAAAGTTCGGCGGTGACAGTCGTACCGAATGTGCCGGCTGCGCAATAACCACAGCCGGGCACCTGCAACCATAGGTTGCGAAATGGCAACGTGCGGCGGAAAAGCCACGCTTTTTAGGCGTCCAGAGCCGATTTCTCGCGCCGCTTGACCAGCTTCACCTGATTGCCGCCGTTGGAATACTGCACGTCGTCCATGAAGGTCTTCATCAAGAGCAATCCGCGGCCGCTTTCGCGCTCCAAGTTCGCCGGATCGGTGGGGTCGGGCACGCTGCCGTGGTCGAACCCCGGCCCCTCGTCGCGGACCGTGAAATGCGCCTCGTCGGCGCTGACCGAGATTTGCATGTGAATCCGGCGATCGCGATACGGCGGCTGGCTCGAGCGCTGCTCGATCAGATTCGGACCGTTGGATTCCAGCATGCTGCTACGGGCGTCGTGCAGCGCCTCGGAACTCAATTCCAGGTTGCCGTGATATAGCGCGTTGAGCAGCGCTTCCTCCAGGGCGATGCCGACGCGGATGCGGCCGGTTTCGTCGCACAACCGCATGCGCGTGACCAGTTGCTGGCAGTGATCCACCAGCGGATACACCAGCGACGTGTCGTTGGGCAGCACGAAATCGGTAACGGTGCGCGTGATGCATTCTCCCAGGCGCTCGTTGTGCCGGTCGGCTTTGGCGATGTGCAGCACCGTTTCCAGAACTTCGGGCAGCTCGTCGGAGATCGACGACTTGTTGACGTAGAAGGCTGCGCCGCGCTGCAGCGCCTGCACGGCGATATCTTCGCTGCCGTGGCCGGTCATCAGAATCACCGGCACCAGTGGAAAGCGGCTGCGGATCGTGCTGACCAATTCCAAGCCGTCCATCTTGGGCATTTGCAGATCGGTGAGCACGACGTCGGGGGCGGAGCGCTCGATCTTCGAGAGCGCCTCAACTCCGTCGCCGGCGTATTCGATTTTGGTGCCCGAGATCTTTTCCAAGATGCCGCCGACCAACCGTCGATCAATCGGCGAATCGTCGACAACCATCACGGTCGCCATGACGCATTCCCCCTATCAGATAAGCCACGAAATACCGGCATTACCCGGCAGCACAATATTTCTGACGTGCAGTGTGGAACAAAACAATGTGCACGTCAACTAGCGGCCGCCTCGGACCCTGCGCGGGCCTGACGGATATATTCGTCCAGCTCGGGTTTGAGTTGATCGAGCGCGGCTTCCAGGCGCGGCCAGGCCGCCGCGGCCGCGGCCAAATCGCCCTGCTTGGCATGCGTTTCCACCTGCAGCGCCAGCTCGATCCCCTCTGCCGCCGCCAGGTGCGATAGCGAGCCTTTGAGCGTGTGGGCGCCGCGGCGCACGCGCGCTGCATCGCCGGCCGCCAGAGCCTCGGCCATTTCGCCGCGCATCTTCGGGCATTCTTCGCGGAAGATGTCCACTAGTTCGAGCATCAGTTGCCGATCGCCGTCGATCGCCTCTAAGGCCTCTGGCCAATTGATGCGGCCGCCTGCCATCGGGCTGCCGTTGGTGGCGGGCTGGGCCGCGGCCGCAGTTTGAGCCGCGGCGGCCGGATTTGCTGCGGCCGACGGCTGCGCCTTGGCGCTGTCGGTCGGCGCTGCGGCGGAATGCAATTCGGGGCCCATCACTTCGCGAATCACTCGTGAGAGTTCTTTGGAGCGGATCGGCTTGGTGACGTAGGAATCCATACCCACTTCCAGGCAGCGATCCCGGTCCCCCTTCATGGCATGGGCCGTCAGCGCGATGATCGGAATGTGCTTGCCGGTGGTTCTTTCCTGTTGGCGGATCGCTTGCGTGGCTTCCAGACCATCCATCTCCGGCATTTGCACGTCCATCAGCAGCAGGTCGAACGGCTGCGCATTGACCGCCGCTATTGCCTGCCGCCCGTTGCCGGCCACGCTCACCCGATGCCCCCATTTGGTAAGCATTACAGTCGCCACGCGCTGGTTCACAGGGCTATCTTCGGCCAGCAGAATTTCGAGGGGGCGCATCGGCGCGCCGCTGTCTTCCGCGCCGCCGTCGCCGGGTTTTCCATCGACGAATGGCCCCACGGTGGCCATCATGGCGTCGAGTAACTCAGAAGGCTTGATCGGTTTGGACAACCAGGTGTGAATGCCCAGACTCTTGCAGCGATCCGATTCGTCGGGCCGCCGCGAAGGATTGAGCATCATGATCATCGTCGTGCCCTTGAGCGCCGGATCGTTGCGGATTTGTTCGGCCAGCCAGAAGCCGTCGCGCTGCGGCATGTTGCCGTCGCACAACACCAATTGAAACGGCCGGTTCGAAGTCGCCGCGGCGTGCAGCGTTTGCATTGCCAGCGTGGCATCGGGCACGGCCTCGGCGCGCACGCCCCAACTATGGAGCACTTCGGCCAGAATGCTGCGGTGCGTGGCGTTGTCGTCCACGGCCAAAACCTGCAGGTCGCGTAGATCTTTCCACGGCTCCTCGCCGGCGGGCGCTTGCTGCGGCAGGCCGAACCGCGCGGTGAAATGGAACGTCGTACCCTTGCCGGGCTGGCTTTCCAGCCAAATGCGGCCGCCCATCAGTTCCACCAGCTTCATCGAAATCGTCAGCCCCAAACCGGTGCCGCCGTGCTTGCGAGTCGTGGAAGAATCGGCTTGCTCGAACGGTTCGAAGACCGCCTTCTGTTTTTCCAGTGGAATCCCGATGCCGGTATCGATGATGCTGAAATGGAGCTTCACCGAATCGACGGCCCCGGCCGGATGCGCTGTGCCCGGTGGCGCCGATTTCGAATCCAGCATGTGATCTCCTTCGGCGTGCTGGACGCGGAGGATCACTTCGCCCCGTTCCGTGAATTTGATGGCGTTGCCGATCAGGTTGATCACGATCTGCCGCAGCCGGGCGGGATCGCCAATCACCACCTGCGGCACATTGGGCACCATCCGCCAGGCCAATTCCAGGCCCTTTTTGTCGGCCCGCAAGGCCAGCAGTTTCACTGCGTCGCCCAGCACTTCGCCAAGCTCGAAGGGGATCGTTTCCAGATCGAGCTTGTCGGCCTCGACCTTGGAAAAATCCAACACGTCGTTGATCAGGCTCAAAAGCGCATCGGCCGATTCGTTGACCATCATCAGAAATTCGCGCTGATCGGAGGTCAGCGGCGTATCCAGCAGCAATTCCGTCATGCCGATGATGCCGTTCATGGGCGTGCGAATTTCGTGGCTCATGTTGGCCACAAACGCGCTTTTGGCGCGATTGGCCGATTCGGCCGCAGCCTCGGCTTTCTTCAGCGCCGTGACGTCCGTCGAAACGCCGCCCACCGCGTAAGCCCAGCCATTGCGGTCGTAGAGCGAGAACTTATTGGAGTTGTAGGTGTGCATGCCGTCGTCGTGCGGCACCGGTTCCTCGACTTCGATGGGCTGGCCGGCGGCGAGCACACGCCGATCGTTTTCGCGGAATTCCACCGCGCATTCGGGCGGGAACAATTCATGATCGGTTTTTCCCACGGCCTCTTCGCGCGTTTTCTTGAACAGCAATTCGAAGCGTCGATTCACCAGCATGTAGCGCCCGGTGGCATCCTTCATGTACACGATGGCCGAGGTGTTATCCAAAATGGCCTGGAATTTGGCTTCGGTTTCCTTCAGCGATTCACTGGCTTTTTCGGCGGCGAAAATGGCGGCGGCGCGATTCTCCGTGGCCGACCACACCACGCCCGCCAGCAGCAAACTCACCACCAGGCCACCCCACAGGACGACTTCCGGCGTAAGCGTATCGACGGCCACGTCGTCGAATTCCGGCCGCGAGGCGAAACTCAAAAGCCACGGGCTGTTGTCGATCGTCACGGGCACGGCGCGTTCGAATTCCGCCGTCCGAGCGCTCCGACCGGCCGACGACACATTGGCCGGCACATTGGAATATCGCTTGGCCTCGGCATTGGCTTCGGAGCCTTGATAAATCGTCAAATCGAACGAGGGGTGATTTTCCGGCGTCACCAGTTGCGAAACTTCTTTGCCCTGTTTCAACCCGTCGGCCAATTGCCGGCGAATCGATTGGGTGACCAGATCGGTTTCAATGTCGAAACGAATCCTCGCCCGATTCTTAGCGTGCTGCCGCGCCGCATTGCTGCTCCAGGATGCGATCACTGCGCCCAAAATCAGAATGGCCACCGGAATGCCGTATCGCCACCAGGCTGAAGCGCGACGTTGTGCTTCTGCGCTGCCGTCGCCGAATTGCGGCGTTTTTTGGCGCGTGGTGACTTTCATCGCCAAGTGCTCCCCCAGCCTGGCCAACGAGCGAAGCGATCAGTGCGACTACAAGAAAAGATTCGCCGAGCGACTTGGTCCATCAGCCGCCGGCGGCCCTCGTCCCCGATCCTCTGCATTTTGGGCTGTATGGCCTGCGACTGCAACTGTTTGCCGAGCGATTATTATAACCGGCCGCCAGCGACCCGTCAGCCGCAGCGACGTTTCCAAGCACTATCGGGCCGGTTATCACGATGCTAATTTGCTCTGCGGATGGCTTTTGATACCGCGGAGGCGACGATGGCATGGCACAATCTGGAAGGCCACGACGAAATAGTTGCCCAGTTTCGCCGGGCGATGGAAGCAAATCGCCTGGCGAGCACTTTTTTGTTCGTAGGGCCCGTGGGCATCGGCAAACGAGCGTTCGCGATTCGTCTGGCCCAGGTGCTGTTGTGTCAGACGCGCGATGAAAAGCTGTTGGATCCCTGCGGGCATTGCCCCGGTTGCGCAAGTGATCGCCGGCACGCACCCCGATTTGATTCAGATTTCGCGCCCGCCGGGCAAAAGCGACATTCCGGTGGGCATTCTCAAGGGCGACGACAAGAAGCCGGAATATCCCGTCGAGCAATCACTGTTGTTCAATCTCGCCCTGCGGCCGTTTTACGGCGGGCGGAAGGTGGCCATCGTCGACGACGCCGACGATCTGAACGCAGAAGGCGCCAACTGCCTGTTGAAGACGCTGGAAGAACCGCCGCCGCGCAGCGTGCTGATTTTGATCAGCACCGGCGTCGATCGGCAATTGCCGACCATCCGCTCACGGGCGCAGATCGTGAGATTCCAGCCGCTGGATCCGGCCATTGTCTCGAGGCTGTTGGTAGAGCAGGGGATCGTGTCGGATCCGAACGAAGCCCACCGGCTGGCCGCACAAAGCGGCGGCAGCATGACGCGGGCGGTAAAGCTGGCCGATCCGCAGTTGTGGCAGTTCCGCCGCGAGCTGCTCAACCAACTTTCGCAGTCGCCGTTGCCAAGCGTCGTGATGGCCCAGGCAGTGCTGAAGTTCGCCGACGAATTGGGCAAAGAAGCTTCGGCCCGCCGCGATCGGTTGCGATTGGTGATCGGCTTTGCGGTCGACTTCTTCAGGCATCTTTTCCGGCAACAGGCTGGATTGCCGATGGATCCCGATTCCGAACTCGCCGCTGCGGTAAAGCGCGCCGCAGCCGCTGGAGCTTGGGATCTTGAATCGGCCGGCGAGGCCGCGCAGCGTTCGTTGGAAGCGCTCGCGCAAATTGACCGCAATGCCAACCTAAACACCCTGATCGAAGCCTGGCTGGACGACTTGCTGCTGCTGAACAGACGATTATTAGTGTGAATGCTGAATTTCGGCGTTTCGGCCCACCTGCTACGGCCGTTTGCTTGACAGCCAAAGCGGCCCCATTATCATGGGACTGTCTCCTTTTTGGGGGGATGGCCGCTCCAATGGACGCTTGAAAAGGCGGAGCACCACAAACAGGCCGAGCCGATTGATCCTGTGCGAAAGGACTCCATGACAGGTCGAGTTACCCCGATCGGCGCGGGTTTCTCAAACGGTTGACAATACAACCGACGGGGACGGAGTGCATCCGCACCACCCCGAGTTTGTCAGCGATTCAGACCCTCTCATCTCGCTGGATTTGTTGTCACGCGATAGCGCTTGCGGTGGCGCTGTGCGCTTGAGCCTCAAGTAACAAGTAAATGCCGATCGTCGTTCCGGCAGTTTCCTGCCACCCGATTGATTTGCTCGCCCGCCTGCCCGACGACGTGCCGGGGCGTCGCTGGTTGGTGGCCTGCACGATGCCGCGCCAGGAGAAATCGCTGGCCCGCGAGCTGTTTCAACGCGGCGTTCCATTTTATTTGCCCCTGTTGGCCAAGAGGCTCCTGTATAAACGCCGCAGCACCAAATCGTATCTGCCGTTGTTCAGCGGATTCGTATTCTTGTACGCCAACGACCAAGAACGGACCGCGGCCCTGGAAACCGGCCGCATTTCCACGATCTTGGACGTGCCCGATCAGGCCGAATTGCACCGCGACCTGAAGCAGGTCGAAACCGCACTGCATGCCAACGGCGAATTGGAAGTCGCCGATGGGATCAGTCATAATGGTACGGCCCGCGGCCTGGATGGCGCCGCGCGGTCGACTCCTCTGGACGGTTCCAATGGCAACCATCCGCCGTACCGATCGGCCGAGCATCGTCTCGTGCTGTCGGTCGGATTCCTGCGGCAGAATATTTTGGTCGAAACCAACGGCGGCAGCCACGAAAGTGCCGACGCACCACTGAATTCGGTTGGACGACGCAAGCCAATGTCTTTCTAGAGATCGATGGATTCGCCCATGAAAACGACTGACAACCCGTCCTCGTCCCACTCGAAGGCTCCAATCTCTGATACGACGTCCGCCGGCGTTCAACAAACGACGGCCGGGTCGTCGCCGAAGCTTGCGAGTGATTGGAAGCGAATGCCTTCGGTCGCCATCATCGCCGTGGTGCTCGTTGTCGGATTGGCTTACGGCAAAACGCTGCTGCACCTGGCCGCACGATGGTCGAACGAACCGGAATATTCGCACGGCTTCTTTGTGCCGGTGTTTTCACTCGTGCTGCTCTGGCTTCGGCGGGGAATGGTCGTGGGCAAGCCTTGGAAGGGCAACTGGTGGGGGCTGGCTGTGCTCGGCGCCGGCATCGCTCTGCGGTTTCTGGCGGCTTACGACTTCTATACCTTGGTCGGCGCACTCGCGCTGCTGCCGACCCTGGCCGGCATCGCGCTTTTGGCCGGCGGAACGCGGGCATTGCGCTGGGCCCTGCCGAGCATCTTGTTTCTGGTCTTCATGATTCCGTTGCCCGGTTCGATTTCCGATCTCCTGGCTCAGCCGCTGCAGCACGTGGCCACCTCCTCGACGGTCTATCTGTTGCAAGTTTTCGGCATTCCGGCCACGGCCGAAGGCAATGTCATCCTGCTGACCGATGGCCGCATCGGCGTGGTCGAAGCCTGCAGCGGGCTGCGGATGTTGATGTTGTTCATCGCCGTGTCGACGGCGGTGGCGATGCTCGTGCGGCGCAGACTTCGGGAGCGCTTGCTGTTGGTCGCAAGCGCCGTGCCCATCGCCCTGGCCGTCAATATATTGCGAATTACTACCACTGCTATCGTGCATGAGCTCGTCAGCCCGGAAGCGGGCGACGTGGTCTTTCACCAGGCAGGGGGGCTGTTGATGGGGCCCGTCGCATTGGCGATACTGTGGCTGGAGATGAAATTTCTCGATCGGGCGCTGGTGACTCCCCAAAAGGGTCCGCTGCTGTTGGGAGCCGGCGCAACGCGCGAGGGTTGAACGTTTCAGTTTGCGCTCGAAATGCACCTTAATGCGGCAAGGGGAACAGTTCGAACGATTTGCTTTTCCTGAAGTGGCATCCCTGAGTAATTTCACATGAGCACCTCCGAAATACCCAGCGCGCCGGAAACGGGGCCCGGCGCATTGACCGCCTCAAATTTTTCAGCGCCGCCGGCGTCGACGTCCCTCTCGCTGGCGCAGCCGCCCGACGCATTTTCGGCGCAACTGGGCTCTTCGCCGCAGCACAGCGGAGGCCTTTCCGGATTGCTGCACGCTTTCCGGCGCGTGTGGCTGTTGGCACTAAGCGTCAGCGTGGTTTGCGGGGTAACCGCCGCGGCACTGCAATGGTTCTTCTGGAAGCCGGAATATGTCGCGACGGCGTATCTCCGCGTGGCAAGTTCGCAGCCAATCGTCATGTTCAACACGAAGGACAGTAGCGCTCAGGCCAATTACGAAGTTTACAAACGCACCCAGAAAGAATTGATTCGCAATCGTTTCGTTCTCAACTCCGCCCTACGGAATCCGAAGGTGGCTCAGTTGCCGGTCATCAAGCAACAAGTCAACCCGGTCGATTGGCTGCAGGATCAGATTTCGGTGTCGTACCCGGGCGATGCTGAAATTCTCGAGATTTCGATGCGCGGCGAGTTCCCCGATGCGGTGGCCGCGCTAGTCAACTCCGTCTGCGATGCGTACGTCGAGGGCGTGGTCCATGCAGAACGCAACGACCGCATGGCGCGATTGCAGAATCTGGAAACCATCTACAACAACACGGAAGAAAAACTGCGGCAGAAACGTGGCCATCTCAACGAACTGGTCGATTCGTTGGGCACCGGCAACGCGCAAACCGCCACCCAAAAACAGCAAATCGCGCTGGATAGCTACGGGGCGATGCGCAAAGAGCAGATCACCAATCAAATTACGCTGATGCACGCCCAATCGAAATTAAAGGCGCAGCAATCGCGGGTGGAGAACCTGGGCCAGGAACCTGTTCCCGCCGAAGCCATCGAAGCCAAAATCATCACCAATCCCGATTACCGCGCCGCTCAGCAGCGAATCGAGCAGATCGAGCAGGTCTTGAACACGTCAAAATCCGTGGCCAACGAGGGGCACCAGGATGTCGAAGTGCTGTTCGAAAAGCATCGCCGCGAGTTGGTTGACGCCCAGAAAAAATTGGAAGAAGTTCGCCAGCGCGTCCGGCCGCTGATCGAAAACGAAGTCCGCAAGCAGATGATCGCCCAGGCCAAAACCGATCTGCAGAAGACCGACCTTGAAGTTCAAACCTTCAAGGAGCAGGCCGATCAACTCGGCAAGGAAGTGGAAAAATTCGGCAACGAATCGCATCAGATCGGCCGCTCTTCCGTGGATCTGGAAATGATGAAGGCCGATGTGGAGAACGTGGAAAAAATCAGCAAGGAAATGGCGACCGAAATCGAGACGCTGCGTATCGAGCTGGCTTCCGCCTCCCGCGTGGAAGTGATCAGCCAGGCCGACGTGCCGCGGGTCCGCGACGAAAAATCGCACCTGCGGCAGACGGAAATCTACGGCGGCGTGTTCTTCTGCATCCCGCTGATCGGCATTTGCTGGTGGGATGCCCGCCGCAAGAAGCTGAACACCGTGCATGAAGTGACCGGCGCCATGCGGCTGCATCTGATCGGTTCGCTGCCGCTATTGCCTTCGCGCATTCACCGCCGGTTGTCCAACGGGTCGGCGCATTCCGACTGGAGTCGCCTGCTGAGCGAAGCGGTCGATTCGCTGCGCGAAATGCTGCTCAGCGAGGGGCGCGTGCGGCCGGCCAAGGTGGTGATCATCACCAGCGCCATGGTGGGCGAAGGCAAGACGACCGTGGCCACGCAATTGGCGATGAGCTTCGCCCGCGCCGATCAGCGCACCGTGATCGCCGATTTCGACTTGCGCCGCCCCGCCACGCACATCGCCCTGGGCAAGCCTTCCGATTTGGGCATTGCCGAAGTATTGCGAGAAACCAAGCCCGTTGAGCAGGTCGTGTTTCCGACCGAGTGGCCCAACTTGTACCATCTGCCCGTCGGCCAGCTCGATGGAAATTCTCCAAAGTTGATCTGTTCGCGAAAAGATATCATCGAACGAATTTTCGAGCATTTGCGCGAGCAATTCGACATTGTCATCGTGGATAGTTGCCCGGTCTTGCCCGTGGTCGACACCCTGGTCGTCGGTCAATTCGCCGATATCGCGCTGATGTCGATGATGCGCGACGTCAGCGAAAGCCAGCAGGTGCTGGAGGCGCAAGAGCGGCTGAAGCATATCGGCATCAGCGTGCTGGGCGCCGTCGTGACCAGCAAGGGGACAGGCGTCTACAGCTCGTACTATTATTCCGGTTACACGCAATAAGCTTTGTTGCCAGCGAGTCGCCCGCTGTCGAGCGAACGGGTCTTGTCGCCCGCGTCCAGCGCGTTTGCATTCGGCGCGTAATTGCTTGACAATCAGAAACCGTGCCGGCAATTGAACGACTGCACGAAGTAATGATTCAACCCCTGCAGATTCTTCTGGTTTGTATTTCCGCGGCCACGGTGGGCTTTTTGATCACTCCGCTGGTGCGCCGCGCTGGCCGTGCGGATGGGCCTCACCGACCGGCCCGACAGCCATCGCAAGCTTCACAATCAGCCGATTCCGCTCGGCGGCGGCGTTTGCATTCTGTTTGCGATGTGGCTGAGCATCGCGCTGTTGTGCTTGTTCAATTCCGTCGTGCGCGATTCGTTGCTCGATCGCTCCGGTGAACTCTGGAAACTCTTGGGCTTGTTGCTGGCCGGCGTATCGATCGTCGTTTTAGGTTTGCTCGACGATCGTTTCGTCGTCCGCGGCCGACATAAGTTAATGGGCCAGATTCTGGTGTCCGGCTTCTTGTGTTGCTTCGGCTACACTATTCAAAGCATCCGCTTCTTTGGCTTGCAGATCGATCTCGGAATGCTTGCCGTTCCCGTCACCATCAGTTGGCTGGTGTTGGCCACCAATTCGCTGAACCTGATCGACGGCATCGACGGCCTGGCCAGCACCGTAGGCATCTTGCTCAGCGTCACGCTGGCGTCGCTGGCGCTGTTGAACGGCCATCGCAACGAGGCATTGATTCTGGCCAGCCTGGCTGGCGCGACCGTCGGCTTTCTGCCGTATAACTTCCCGCCGGCACGAATGTTCTTGGGCGACGCCGGCAGCATGCTGATCGGTTTGTCGTTAGGCGCGGTCTCGATTACCGGCGCGTTGAAAGGCCCGACCGTCGCCGGTCTTGCCGCGCCGCTGGCCATCTGGACCATTCCGCTGTTCGACACCTTCGCCGCCATTGTGCGCCGCAAGCTCACTGGCCGCAGCCTGTACATGTCGGATCGCAGCCACTTGCACCACTGCCTGTTTCAAATCGCCGGCAGCGCCCGGCGAACGATCTACCTGGTGGTGCTGGCCTGCGTGGGCACGTGCATCGGCGCTTTGGCGAGCGTCTCGCTGAAAAGCGACCTGTTCGCGCTGATCAGCGCCTTTTCGGTGGTTGGCGTCCTGATTGTCACCCGCACCTTCGGCTACGGTGAGATGCAACTATTGGCCAGTAACTTGCGCAGCTTTACCCAATGGATCCTTCCTCTGCGGCCGACGCTCCCGCAGCAGCGCCAGACCGTGCATTTGCAAGGCTCGCGCCACTGGGAAGAGCTTTGGGACTCGCTGATGCAATTTACCGACGAGTTCAACCTCACTCGTTTGCGGCTGGATGTCACGATCCCATCGGTGCATGAGGATTATCACGCCGCTTGGATTCGGCCTTCGTACGACGATCGCTGGCCGCAATGGCAAACCGAAATCCCGCTGCGCCGCGGCGAGCAGCCGCTGGGGCAGTTGGTCGTTGCCGGAATGCACGATGGCTTTTCCGCTTGCAGCCAGATCGCCAAGTTCATGGATGCCTTGCGCGACTTCGAATTGCGCTTCGAGGAAACGATTTTCACAGAAGCACCGGCCAAGTCGGGCAAACCCGATTCGGCCCAACCGGCGGCCGCCGACGCAAAACAGGCCCAGTTCCCGCTCCTTTCCTCTCCCGGCGATCGACCGATTTCCGCAATGTGAGAAACCCAGATGCGTCTGATTTTAGCACTAGCGCTGGTTGCCGTGTCTGAAGCGGCGATCCGCGCGATCGACTACGCGATGGATCCCACGCCCGTCAAAGCGCCGCTGAAGCCGCTGCGTGAGTTGCCTACCACGATCGGACCTTGGATCGGCCACGACGTGCCCGTCGATCGCCACCTGTTTCGCAATAGCGGGGCGGCCGACATGGTCAATCGCATCTACCACAACGCCGTCGACGATCAGGTTGCGGTCAACGTCGGCGTGTGGCTCAATTACGCGCCGGTGATGCCTCACAAACCGGAAATCTGCTATCCCAGCGCGGGATGGGAAATCAGCAATCGCAAGATTGTGCGGGTGACGCCGCCGGGCGGCCAGCCGTTCAAAGCGCGGATCCTGTTGCTGCAGAATAAGGAACAGCGCGTGGCGTTGCTCTATTGGGCGCTGGCTGATTCCACGGTCACGCTCGACGACAACGAAGTCCGCGCGGTCCTGCAAAAACATCGCGGCTTTGGCAAAACACGGCCGCCGGTCATGAAAGTAATGTTGCAAGCCGACGCTCCCGAGTCGACCGCCGTCGAGACGCAGTTGCTCGACCTGGCCGGACAAATCGCCCCCCAACTCGATGCCTTTTTGCGGCAGTAGCCACCAGCCCACGCCTTCCCCGCCGCAACTTCATGTCTAAGTCCCCAAGCGCCTCGCAGCGCCCTCGCCTGTTGTTCGTCAATCGTTCCTATTGGCCCGATGCCGAGGCCACGGGCCAGCTATTGACCGAACTTTGCGAGGATTTGTCGGCCCGATTCGATGTCCACGTGATCGCCGGCCAACCGAATTCCGTCGTCCAAGATGCGACATTCAAGAAGCACGGCTGGGATCGCCGCGGGAACGTCGCCATTCATCGGCTGTGGCACACGCGATTTCCCAAGTCAAATTTGCTCGGTCGCGCGGTCAATTATCTCACGTTCGTAATTTCCGCGACGATCGCCGCGCTGACTGCGCCGCGGCCCGATCTCATTGTCGTGCAGACCGATCCGCCTTTGCTGTGCTTCGTCGGCGCTGGTGCGCCGGCTTCGCGGCGCGAAATTGGTGGTCTATCTGCAAGATATTTATCCCGACATCGCCGTGGCGCTGGGCAAGCTGCCCAACAACGTTCTCACCCGCTGGCTCCGCCGGGCGATGTTCGCCGTCTATCGCCGCGCCGACCGCGTGGTGGTGCTCAGCCGCGACATGCACGATCGCCTGGCCGCTTCCGGAGTGCCCGCCGAGCGGATCGTTTGCGTGTCGAACTGGGTTGACACGACGGCGCTTGAGCCGCGAAAGCAGGACAATTCCTTCCGCCGCAAGCACGATGTGGTCAATCAGTTCGTCGTCATGTACTCCGGCAATCTCGGATTGTGCCAGCGGCTGGAAGACATTCTGGAAGCCGCCCGTTTGCTGCGACACCACGCCGACATCGTGTTCCTCCTGGTGGGCGACGGCGTTTTGAAATCGCAGTTGAAAGAGCAGGCCCTCCGCCAAGAGTTGGCCAATGTCCGCTTTCTGCCGTATCAACCCAAAGAGCAGCTATCGTTGAGCCTGAGCGCGGCTCAATTGCACCTGGTGCCAGTCGATCCGCGCGTGGTGAGTTGCTTGATGCCGAGCAAACTGTATGGCGCGCTGGCTTCCGGCACGCCGGTGCTGGCCGTGGCGCCGGATGATTGCGAATTGGCCGAGCTGGTCGAGGAACTCCAAGTCGGGGCGGTCTGCGCGCCGTGCGAGCCCGCCCAATTGGCGATCATGATCCAGCGCCTGGCCGCTGCGCCAGAGCAACTCGCCGCCTGGGCGCCCGCGCTCGCCTGGTCGCGCTACAATGTTTCGACCGTTCCGTGTGCACCGCCGCATTTCGGCGGCATTTGGAATGTGTCTTGAACGGGCAGCTCGCCGCCGAGCCGTCGCCGGCCAACCCGCCTCAAGCAACCGACGAGTTCACTTCCTTGGAATCGGCAATCCCCTGAATTCCTTGGCGAAATGAGCACCCCTTTGATCGAATCGGCTTCTTTGTCTGCGCCGATCCGCTTACGCGCGCTGCCGGTGCCGCTGGCCGCGCCGCTCCATCGGCGCGTCATCCAGGCCCGGCCCGGATGGCGGGCGATCGATTTTCGGGAGCTATGGCGTTACCGAGAACTGCTTTACTTTTTGGTGTGGCGCGACGTCAAAGTGCGCTACAAGCAGACGGTCTTCGGCGTCTTATGGGCGATTGTTCAGCCCGTGATGACGATGGTCGTGCTGGTGATTTTCTTCGGTTACTTCGGCGGGATGTCGCAAAACGTGAAGGGCAGTTTTTCCGTGTTCTTGTTCGCCGCGCTGTTGCCGTGGCAGTTTTTTGCCAACTCGGTGAATCAATCGGGGCAAAGCCTCGTTTCCAGCGCCAATTTGATCAGCAAGATTTATTTTCCACGTTTGTTCATCCCGATGGCGCCGATCGGCAGCGGTCTGGTCGATTTTTCCATCTCGTTCTGCGTGATGCTGATCTTGTTGCTTTCACACGGCGTCGCGCTGACTCCGACCGTGGTTTTCCTTCCGTTGTTCTTGGCGGGCACCATGGTGGCCGCCATGGGTATGGGCACGCTGCTGGCCGCGCTGGTGATCGCGTACCGCGATTTCCGCTACGTCATCGGCTTCATTGTGCAACTGTGGATGTTCGCCAGCCCGGTGGTCTATCCGCTGCAATTGATACCGGAACGATACCGATTGTGGTACGCGCTCAATCCGATGGTGGGCATGATCGCCGGCTTCCGCTTCGCGCTGCTGGGGGAGTCGTTTCCCTGGGCGTGTTTTGCCGTCTCCGCCGGAGTGTCGCTGCTGCTGCTTGTCGTCGGCGTTTTGTATTTCCGCCGAGTGGAACGTCGTTTCGCCGACATCATTTGATGAATTCCCCAGTCATCCGCGTTGAACGCCTCGGCAAGCAGTACCAAATCGGTGCGCTGGGGACCCGGCACACCAATTTCCGCGAAGCTTTGGCCGGCATGGTTTCGTCTCCGCTAGTGCGCTTGCGCCGGCTGGCCGGCCGAGCCCACGAATCCGAACGCTTCTGGGCGCTGAAAGATTTATCGTTCGATGTCCAACAGGGAGAAGTGGTCGGCATCATCGGCCGCAACGGCGCCGGCAAAAGCACGCTGCTCAAAATCCTCTCTCAAATCACCGAGCCCACCGAAGGGCGCGTCGAACTGATCGGCCGCGTCGGCAGCTTGCTGGAGGTCGGCACGGGCTTCCATCCCGATCTCACCGGGCGCGAAAACGTCTATCTCAACGGCGCCATTCTCGGCATGAGCCGGCGCGATATCGCCCGGCGGTTCGACGAGATCGTGGCCTTCGCGGAAATCGAAAAATTCCTCGATACGCAGGTCAAGCGCTATTCCAGCGGCATGTACATGCGGCTGGCGTTTGCCGTGGCGGCGCATCTGGAGCCGGAGATTCTGATCATCGACGAGGTGTTGGCCGTCGGCGACGCCGCGTTCCAGAAAAAGTGCCTGGGCAAGATGAGCGACGTGGCCCATCACGGCCGCACCGTGCTGTTCGTCAGCCACAACATGGCCGCCGTGCAGAACCTGTGCACGCGCTGTTTGCTGTTGGACCAAGGATCGATCGTGATTGACACCGATCCCACCACCGCCACTTCCAAATACCTGGAAAGCAACTACCAGTCGGGCGGCATTCCCGTCAGCCAACGCACCGATCGCCGCGGTTCCGGCCAGGCGCGGTTGGTCGATATTCGCTTGCTCAACGACGAGGGCCAACCGGCGTCAATCGTGCCGATGGGCGCCGATTGGAACGTCGAATTCACCTACGATTGCGCCACGGAAATTCCGCATCCCGAGCTGCGGCTGTTTGTCACCAGCAGCCAAGGGCAACGAATCTCGCGCATCAGCTCCTTCAATTCCCAGGGCGAGCTGCCCGCCTTTTCGGGGATGGTGAAGCTGAACTGCCGCATCTCGCAGATGAATCTACTGCCGGGCCTGTATTACCTTTCGGTCCGGATTGCATCGCAGTTGGGCGACACGATCGACTTCGTCGAATCGGCACTCTCGATCGAAGTTGCCGCCGCCGACCGGCATGGCACGGGCCGCGTGGACGACGCGCGGCATGCGCCCTGTTACTTCCCGGCCACGTGGATCGTGGCCTGCGCCGAACGATCCTCAAACGGCGCTGCGGCGCCCCCGCGCCCCAGCCCAACGCCGCCACGTCGTGATCGAATCCATGTTCGAAAAGCTCCGCCGCCTGAAAGAGCGGCTGATTCCATCGGCGGAAGAGCTCCCGCCGCGTCCCGAAGTCGCGCTCATCTCGTTCCCCAAATGCGGCCGCACGTGGGTGCGCATGCTTTTGGCCCGCGCCGTGGCGAATCACCTTGGAATTCCCCGCGATCAAAGCGTGGCCCTGGCGTTCAGTTTCGCCAAGCTGGCCGAATTGTGCGCGGAGCTGCCGCTGATTCGTCCGCGGCACGACGATGTTCCGCATTGGCGCCGGCCCCGCGAGCTCAAGCCGACGAAGGAAGAATACGCCGAACAGGGCGTCATATTTCTGGTGCGCGATCCGCGCGACGTGATCGTGTCGCTGTACTTCGAGCTTTCCAAGCGGCTGCCCAAATACATCGACGAAGAACGCGCCATGGTTCCCGAAGGCCTTCGCCCGCGCGTGCAACCGTTCACCGGCACCATGTCGGAGTTTGTGAAGCAAGATGTCGGCGGATTTGAAACGATCGTCAACTACTACAACATTTGGGCCGCCAATCGCCGGGTGCCCAGGGCCTTCATGCTGATGCGCTATGAAGACCTGCACAACAACACCCGGGACGAAACCTACCGGCTATTGAAGTTCATTGGCATGAACCACATCGCCGACGAGCACGTGGAAGAAGCCATCGAGTTTTCGCAGTTCGAAAACATGCGGAAAATGGAAACCAGCGGCAAAGTGCAGGATACCGCTTTGAAGGGCGGCGGCGCTTGGGACAAGGATTCGTTCAAAACTCGCCGCGGAGTAATCGGCGGATTTCGTGATTATCTGCCGCCGGCCGATGTCGAACTCATCACGCAGTACATGCAGCACAATTTGTCGCCGTATTTTCGCTACAAGGTAGAGCCGGATGCGGATTCTGGTTGAAAACAGCTCCTATAAGCTAACCAACCTCGGCGATCACGCCATGCTGCAGGTCGGTCTGGACCGGCTGCGGGCCTTGTTTCCCGACGCGGAAATGCACGTGCTGACCAGCGCCCCGCAGCGGCTGCGCGAAATCGCGCCCTACGCAATTCCTTACCATTCCACGGGGCGGAAGGCCTGGTGCCGCCAACGGCTCATCCCGCGCTGGCCGCAGCGCATGGCATTTGCCAATCGTTGGAACCACTCGCGCTCCGAAAGCATGACCCGCCTGAAGCGGCCCCGAATTTGGGAAGGCGTTCATCGCGCCGCCTCGTGGCCGTTGCCCGATGCAGATTCGCACGAAGGCGCAAATTTGTCGAGTTTCTCGAATCGGTCGATCTGGTCGTGGCCACAGGCTCCGGCGGGCTGAATGACGAGTTCGCCTACCATGCCGTGATGGTCCTGCTGATGCTGCACTTGGCCCGCTCGATGCAAAAACCGGTGGCCATGTTCGGCCAAGGTTTGGGCCCGGCCGAAAGCCCCCATTTGCGAAACGTGTTGCAACAGGTCATGCCGCAGGTCAATTTCCTCGCGCTGCGCGAGGGCCGGCACGGACTGTCGCTGGCTCAATCGCTGGGCGTGCATCCCGAAAATGTGGTGGTCACGGGCGACGATGCCATTGAGATCGCGTACCGCGCGCGGCCCGACAAACTTGGCAACGCGCTGGGAATCAACGTTCGCAGGACCGATTACTCCGGGGTGGACGAGGACGCTATTTCCAGCCTGGCCGAGGTGATCGGCCACCTGGCGCAGGGCCTGGCTGCGCCGTGCATTTCAATTCCAATCCGCATTGCCGATGATGGCGCCGGCGATCACGAGGTGACCGCCCCGATTCTTAAACGTTGCCCGCGGGTAATCGACATTCCGCCGTCGGTCGATCGCGTCGCGGACTTGATGCCCCTGGTGGCTCAGTGCCGCACCATGATCACCGGCAGCTACCATGCGGGCGTGTTCGCGCTGGCCATGGGCATTCCGGTCGTGGGCCTGGCCGCCAGCGATTATTACTTGCAAAAATTCCTGGGTCTGGCCGACCAGTTTCCCGGCGGCTGCCAGACAATCGATCTGCGCACTGCGAATTGGCAACAATCGTTATCGTCCGCCATCCTCGCATCGTACGAGCAGGCCGAGCAACTTCGCCCCGCGTTGATCCAGCGAGCCGAATCGCAAATCGCCTTGTCCACCGCGGCTTACAACCGGATTGCCTCGTTGTTGGAAACCGTTTGCGCATCATGAAGACGAATCCGACCGTCTCCGTCATCATGCCGGTTTACAACTGCGGACCGTACCTGGCCGAGGCGGTCGAAAGCATTCTCCGCCAAACCTGGAAAGATTTTGAGTTCATTATCGTTGACGATGGTTCGACGGACGATTCGCTGGCGGTGCTGGAAAAATACGCCCGCCAGGACGACCGCATCCGCGTCATCAGCCGGCCGAACACCGGTATCGTGGGCGCATTGAACGACGCTCTGGTCGCCGCCCGCGGCAAATACGTCGCCCGCATGGACGGCGACGATGTCAGCTTGCCGCAACGTTTGCAGCTTCAGGTCGAATACTTGGAACTAAATCCCTCGTGTGTCGCAGTCGGCGCCTCGGCGCAGTTGGTCGACGAGGAGGGGGATCCGTTGTGCATCGTCCCCGCCTGGACCGATCCGCGCCGCCTGAACGACGACTTGCTGCGCTTTGGCGGTTCGGCGCTGATCGCCGCCTCGGCGGTCATGCGCACGGACGCCGTCCGCCGGGTCGGCGCCTACCGCAAAGAATTCCAGTGGACCGAGCACAAGGACCTTTTTATTCGTCTGGCTGAAATCGGCCAGTTGGCCAATGTGCCCGAAGTGCTGTATCTGTACCGGCAGCTACGTTCGAGCGTGTGCTACACGCGCCAAACCGATCAGCGTGAGAATCGCCGCCGGCTGATGGCCGACGCCTGCCAGCGCCGCGGCATTCCGCTGGAATCGATCGGCACGGCATGGCAAGCCGGCAGTCCGCGCCCGATGTCCGAGTTGGCCTGCATCGAGCGTTGGTGCCTGGTCTCGCTCTCGGCCGGCAACCGGCGCACGGCCCGAAAGCACGCCCGGCGCTGCTCAGGCGCGCTCCGCTTGCGCCGCGCCATTGGTGGCTGGCCTTGGACTCCCACTGCAATCTGTCCTGGTTCGGCAAGACCGCCAAACGAATTGTTCGCCGGCTGAGCCGCTCGTTTTCCGCCCCGCGCCCTCCCAAGAGCGCTTCGGAATTGATGCAGCAGGTGGATGGCTAGAGGCTGACTGAAACCGATGCTCCGCAAGATTCTTCGCAATGTGATCCCCAGCGGCTTGAATCCCTCGCGGGTGGCGCTGGCGCAAGTCGAACGCTCGTCGCACTTCGTAGTGATGCGGGGACCGTTTCGCGGAATGCGCTATGTGCAAGGCGCCGTCGGCAGCCATTTGCATCCCAAGCTGCTGGGCTCGTACGAGCGCGAGTTGCAACCGCTGTTGGAGCATTTGCGGCAACATCCCGTCGACGTGGCATTCGATATCGGCGCTGCCGAGGGATATTACGCCGTCGGAATATTGTTCGCCGGCTTGGCTTCGCGAGTCGTGGCGTTCGAAACCAATCCCGCCGGGCAGGCGCTGGTGATGGAAATGGCGCGGTTGAACGGCGTCGCCGACCGACTGTCGGTGTTCGGCGCATGCACTGTGGCGGCTATGAACGAGCAGCTCGATGCCGCCGCCAATCAAACATCGCTGTTGATGATGGATGTCGAAGGTTTCGAATCGCTGCTTTTGGACCCGATCCGCGTGCCGGCGCTCAAGCGGCAAGACATTCTCGTCGAAGTCCACGAATTCGTCTTGCCCGGCCTCACGCAGGAAATCCTGGCCCGATTTGGCGACAGCCACAGCGTCGAGCGATTCGATGAGCAGCCGCGCCAACTGGAAGAAAACACCTGCCTGTCCGGCGTCGTGCGCTTCATGCCGCGGCGCTATCGGATGTTGCCCCTCAACGAGCATCGTCCCTGCCGAATGCACTGGCTCCGGCTGACGCCGCGCCAGCCGGCGGCGATCGATCGAAGTGATTCGGCCGATCCGCCCCGAATGGCCAGCTCCGTCAGCTCAAACGCATGATCACGGTCGATCAATCCGCCGCCGCCAAATCGCCGCCGCAACGCCCGTTCTTCGGCATCCTGCGGGAGCTGGGCGACCGCGATGCCCGCCGCGCCGCCGCCGCCGAACTCACCGAACTGTTGGAGCAGCATCCAAAATTCTCGTTTCTCCGCATCGGCGACGGCGAGATTCAATGGATCCGCGCCATGCGCGAAGGCCTGCCGCCGCCGCGCTACCGTTATCCCACCGAGGGAGGCGTGTCGGTCGAATACGTGTTCAGCGTATCGGGCATGGAGCACCGCCACTACGACCGCTTCATGCAGGCCGTCAATCGCTGTGGCTATCTGGATTACTGCGACAACAATCCCGCGAACTTCAATTTGTTGCCCACGCTGGGCATCAACCGCGGCGAGGACCAATACCGCAATCGCTCGCCGGAAACCGGCAACATCATCTTCGAATGGACGTGGTTCGAGATGAAAGACTATTTGCGTCGCCATCGGGTGCTGTTCGCCAGCGCCGAGGCGGCCCTGATGCGCCAGTTACATGCCGATTCGCGCTACCGCCAACTGGCCGCCGACTTCTGGCCCGCCGACGCGGAGGTTCGCTTTCATCAAATTCGCAACGACGGCCGCAATTTTTCCGAGAATCTCGATCTCATCAAAGAAGACCTGCGCAATGAGCTGACCGCCAGCGGCGCCGACACGCTGATTCTGTCGCTGGCCTCCGGCGCGAAAATCCTGTGCTACGAGTTGGCCGAAGAACTGGGCATCCGCTGCATCGATTTCGGCAGCCTTACGCGCGCTTTGACCTACGCCGCCACGCCGGGCTACCACGCCCACCGCAACTTTCACAACCCGTTCATGTTTCGCGTGCCGCTGGATGTGTTCCTGCCGGCGCTGGAGCGGGCCCATCCCAACATGCCGCTGCCGGAGTTGGTCGCCAAGGCGCATTGCCAGATGCTGTTGGACCTGCAGGACCTCAGGCCGCTGGCGTTCAATCCCAGCGAAGCCTGCCGCGGCGGCGCAGTGAACATGAGCCGCCAAACCATGGCGAACTTCCGCGAGAGTCTGGCCTATTACAATCGCCACTACCGCGGCCGGGCCCTGCGCGATCCGAATGCCCGCGCGCTGCACCGCGATTTTCGCCGCTGGTGCCTGAAACAAGGCATCGGCTGGGATGGAAAACTGTTTCGCACGTTGGTGTGGGGCAAAGGGCTGCTCCGCAAACTCGGACTCGCTCCCCAAAAACCGCCGCGCCTGCCCGAAGCGAAATGAACGACGCACCATCCGACTGGCTCGCCCGAGTCGCTCAGGCAAATCGCCGGCAGATTTACCGGCCTCGTGTCGGTCAACTTGCGCGCCAGCGGATGCGCGGGCAAATGTGGAACTGGCGGGCGTGGTACGCCGCGATCGCCGGCAACGGCCACGCCGATTATGCCCGCAATTGGACGACCGCATTGAATCTCTTGGGCGCGCAATGGATGCACCGCGTCCGCGGCCAATCCGCCGACATGGAAGCGCTGGTCTGGGCTTTCGACCAGTGCATCGATCGCAGCGGCAAATGGAAGCGGCCGCCGAATTCCGTGCGACACGCCATGCAAGGTTATTCGCTGTTGTACCTGGTCGAGTGCACCGGCGAGCGCCGCTACAGCGCCGCCGCCGACGCGCTGGCCGAAATGCTCAAGCAACATCCTCGCTCGCCCGACGGCAGCCTGTTTTACTCCAGCGACACAAGCGAAGTTCTGGTCGACACGCTGGCGATGGTTTGCCCGTTTCTGGCGCGCGATGCGCGCATGACCGGCGACCAGGCCGGCCGCCAGTTGGCCCTGCGCCAGTTGGAACGCTTCATCGAGTGGAACCTCGATGTTGAAACCGCGCTGCCGTTCCACGGCTACGTGTCCGGCGGCGATCGTCGCTTGGGTCTGTTGGCATGGGGGCGCGGCGTCGGTTGGTACCTGCTGGGCATTGTCGATACGCTCGCCGAATTGAATTCCGACGATCCGGCATTCGCCGCCCTGCGCGAGGCACTGCAAAGCGCGCTAGTCACGCTGATGAAACATCAGCATCCCGACGGCCAATGGGGCTGGGCGATTTTGCAACCCGGCGCAGCCGGACAGCTCCACGACCGCGCTGGTGGCGTACGCCGCTCGTCGCGCCGAATCGCTGGGAATCGAAAGCGCCGCGAACTGCATCGGCCCTGCGCTGGAAGCCCTTGCCAAAGCGACTTTGCCCGACGGCCAAATCGACGGCGGGTTGGGCGAATGCCGCGGCCTGGGCATTTATCCGCAAAACTACGGACCGCAACCCTGGCTGCAGGGCACTGCCACCGCGCTGGCGGCGCTGGCCGCAGCCACGCAAAACAAAGTCGCGCCCCCTGCCTATTTAAGTTCCTGATGTCGCAGCAACTGTTGTCCCAAGAAACTTCGACTGAGCGCGCCGATCAGCCGGCCAGCCGCGCCGCTACGTCGACGCTCGCGCCGAAGGTCGTTCTCACCGGCGTCACCGGCCTGCGCAATCGGGGCGTCGAGGCGCTGGTCGTGACGACAATCGCCGGACTTCGCGCCCAATGGCCTGCGGCCCAGATCACGGTGCTCTCCCGTTCGCCCGAATACGATTCATTTCGACTAACGGGCTGCACGGATGTCAAAGTAATTGCCAACACGTTGCATGATCTGCAACCGTGGCCCCAGCAGATGACCCGCACCCTTCGATCGCTATTGCGCCACGGCCGGCTCCCACGCGACGCCGCCCAGCAGGCAATTCGCGAAGCCTCCCTGGTTATCGCCCTGGGGGGCGACGTGTTCAGTTCCGACTACGCCAGCGCCGGCCCATCTGCATCCATTGCAGTTTGCGCTGCGCCATGACGTGCCGGTGGCGATGCTGGGCCACTCCATCGGCCCGTTCAAAACCGTCGCCGAAAGTTCGCAGTGGCTGGATGTGGCCCGCCGTTGTGAGCTGATTACGGTGCGCGAAAGTCTATCGCTCGATTACCTTCTGGGCGATTTGAAGCTGCCGGCGCAGTCGGTCGCGCTCACCGCCGACCCCGCCGTGCTGCTCGAGCCGCCCGAAGCCGAGCAGACTGAATCGTTGCTGGCGGCGTATGGAATTTCAGCAGGTACGCCGCTGGCCGCCATCGCTCCCAGCCAGGGCGTGATCGAATATGCCCGCCTCGATGCAAATCGCCATCTCGACGCGTGGGTTGAAGTCGTTCGAACGTTGATCGACCGCGTCGGCGCCGACGTGTTGATCGTGCCGCACGTGCAGGAATCGTACGTCGCCAACGACGACCGGCTGATCGCCGCCGAAATTCACCGCCGAGTGGACTTCGATCGCCGCGTGCATTTGGCCGCCGCCGATCACACCGCCGCCGAATACAAGGGGATGATCGCCGCCTGCGACCTGATCGTGGCCCAGCGCATGCACGCCGCCATCGCCGCGCTATCCAGCGGAAAGCCCGCGCTGTTGGTCGGCTATTCGGTGAAATCGCGGGGCATCATCAAAGACATGTTCCCCGACGCCGATCTGGCCGGCTCGGCGCTGATTTCCATCCAGGATTTCCTCGATCCCACCAAGGCCATCGCCGCCGTGCAAACCGCCTGGTCTGGCCGGGCCGCAACCACGGCGGCATTGTCCGGGCGATTGCCGGCGCTGTGCGCCGACGCCGAAAAGAACTTCACCCTGTTGGCAGGCTGCCTGAAAGCTCGATGAATCTCGTGCTGACTCCCGGAAGAGTCTTGTTTTCCTTGCGGCGCTGGCGTCGCGAAGGTTGGACCACGCCCTATTGGAAAAACCAGGTGCGGCCGCGCATCCTCCACACGCCCCCTTGCCGCGCCGATCGCCAGTCCAACGTCGAGATTCACACCCTCGTTTCTCACGACGACCTGCTGAACCTGTTGTGGACGTTGAAATCGTTTTATCACTTTTCGCAGCGCAGCTACCCGGCCGTGATTCACGACGACGGCACGCTGACGGCCGCCGACCTGGAAATTCTCCGCCGCCATTTTCCCGATTCCCGCGTCATTTCCGCGGCCGAAGCCGAATCGACCGTGGCCGCCGCCTTGAAATCCTATCCGCGCTGCGCGCGCTATCGAGGCTTGCACTCGCTGGCGCGCAAAGTGTTCGACATCGGCACTTATCTCCGCGCGGACCGCTTGCTGCTGCTGGATTCGGACCTGATTTTTTTCCGAACCCCTGACGAATTGCTCTCCCGGCTGGATGCCGACCAATTGCCGCGCAGCGCGTTCAACGCGGGGCAAAACCTGATGCTCAACGTCTCGGCCGACGAAGCCCGCCGGCGCTTCGGCATCGAACTGGTCGAGCGCATCAATTCGGGCCTCGCGGTCCTGCGTCCGCAGGTATTCAACTTCGACTGGATGGAAGATTTTCTCGGCAGCGAATCGATTTGGGCGGGCCACGTGTGGCGCATCGAGCAAACCTTGTTGGCCTTGGCCGCCTCGCGCGACGGCGTCGAGCTGCTGCCGGAACACGAATACCGCGTCAGCCTCGCCGAAGGCGCCGATGGATGCGTCGTGAAGCACTATGTCGGCGTGGTGCGGCATTTGATGTACCGCGAAGGCATGGCCCGCCTGGTTCGCGAAGGATTTCTGGAACAACTCGCCGCGCACAACGGCAAGGTTTTGCCACGATGACCGCGTCTCTCGAACAAATTTTGCCCCGAGCCGCCGCTTCGCCCCCCGGCGTCAGCGCCGCGCCTTCCGAGCCAACGGTAAAAGTGCTGATGATGCCCGATTATCGGCAGGATAACCCTTACCAGGAGCTGTTAGCGCAATCGTTGGCGCAGTGCGGTTGCCAGGTCGAGTTTCCCCGGGGCTTTCGCCGCGTGTTCCCGCTTTATCGCGCAATGAAAGATTGCCCCGGCGCGCGAGTGCTGCATCTGCATTGGATCAGCCCCTATCTGCACGGGCCCAATCGCCTAGCATTTGTCTTGTGTGCGCTAAAGTTCATCACCGACTTGGCGCTGGTGCGCCTGTCGGGCCGCCGCATCGTGTGGACGATGCACAACGTCGTGTCGCATGAATCGCGCTATCCAAAACTCGAAATCTTGGCGACTCGATGGCTCTGCAGGCTGGCTTCCGCCGTCATCGTGCACGGCGCATCGGGCCGGCAAGAAGCGATTGACCGAATCGGCTGCCGCCCCGAAAAGCTTCACATCATCCGGCACGGCCATTATCGCAGCGCCTATCCCGCCGCGCCGCCGACAGCCGCGGCACGCCAGCGACTAGGCCTGCCTGAGACCAAACGCACCGTGCTTTTCCTGGGCATGATTCGTCCTTACAAGGGATTGCCGGCGCTTCTGGACGCCTGGCGAAGCCTGTCCCCCGCCGGGCGCAATTGCTCATTGCCGGCGAAGCAAACGGCGACTATCAGCGACAGCTCGAGCAACAACTTTCCAACATGCCGGGGGTCGTGTGGCACAACCGCCGGATTTCCAACTATGAAATGCCGCTGTATCTCGGCGCGGCCGACGTCGTCGCCTTGCCGTTTGAGCGCATTCAAACTTCCGGAAGCGTGTTGTTGGCGATGACGTTTGGCAAACCCGTGATCGCTCCGCGGCTGGGCGACCTTCCCGAAACGCTCTCAGGCGCCGACGATTTGACCTATCCCGCCGGCGATGGCCGAGCGCTTGCCGATCGTTTGAATGAATCGCTCCGCACCGATCTAGCCGATTTGTCGGCTCGCACAGCCGGCGCCGCCGCCCGTTTCGATTGGCTGCCCATCGCGGCCCAAACCGCCGCCGTTTACCGCGCCGCCGCACTATCGTGAACATCAGCGTCGTCATCCCTTGTCATAATGCTGGCCGTTGGATCGGGCAGGCGCTGCGCAGCGTTGCGGCGCAAACGTATGCCCCGGCGGAGATCATCGTTGTCGACGACGATTCGATCGACGATTCGGTCGAGCAGATCGAGGCCAGCGGCGTGGCTGTCCGAGTGCTGCCGGCCCAAGTGCAAAATGCCGCGGCGGCGCGCAACCTGGGCATCCAGTCCGCCGCCGGCGATTGGATTGCGCTTCTGGACGCCGACGACGTCTGGCATCCCAATCATCTCCAGCGCGCCGTGATGCTGCTGGAAAACTCCGACGACGTCGCACTCATCGGGAATAACGATTTCATCGATGCACAGGGACGCCTCTTGCCGCGACCGCCAGGATTCACCTGCAGCATCACCGATCCAACCGGCCATCTGCCCGCCCCGCGCTTCGTCGAGCTATTGGCCGAAGGCTTCCACTTCGGCCACTCGACCGTCGTCTACCGCCGCAGCCGGCTCATGCAGTGCGGCCTGTTCGATCCGCAGCAGCGGCGCCGGCACGATATCGATCTGTTTCTCCGCGTGATCCACAACCACACCTGGGCCTACGACTCCGTCCCTTCGATCAAATATCGCATCGACACGCCCGGCAGCATTTCGCAGGATCTCGTGAAGTGCGAATACTATTGGCTGCGGGCGCTGCTGAAGAATTCCGCCGACTACCCGTCCCCTTCGATGGACCAGTTGATCAACACGGCCGCTCGCCGCGGCATGGGGCTGGCGTTCGTCGATGGCTCAGCGGCCGATCTGAAACAAATCAAACCGCTGGCTTGGCCCCGATTGCGCACGGCGTTTCGCCTGTTCTACCGCTGTGCCGCAATCTGTCCGCCGGTATTCCGGTCGTTCCTGCGTTGGCGGCGACGCCTTCAATGGGGCCATCTAAAGAATTCCTCGCCGCAACCGTTGGAGGTTGCTAAGCCCGCGAATGCTTGAGTACTCCCGACACTTGCCCGAGGAATCGATCGACGATGCGTTCGGCTTCGGCAACGTCCGCGACGAAAAACAACTCGTTGGGTCGCACGGCCCGGCGAAAGAAATCATGCGGATTGCGCGGGCATCCGCTCGTGGCCTCGTACAACTGGCCCGCCAATTCCTTCAGTGCGGTGCGCCAATCGCCGCCCGCGGATCGCCACGGCCGCAGATCGCTCATGGCTTCCAGCGCAAGGTGCTTCAAGCTTTGCTCGCGCGCAGAGAGCCATTGCGAGTGGACGCCGCTGACCTCCAGCCCCTGCCCGAAATTCGGAGCGAAACAGGCCGCGCTGCCGGCGGGTCCCAGCGGATGGCTTTCATTGGCCCGTGGATGCACCACGTAGAACAAAAAGCGAATATCGCCGCGGGCCGACTGCCGCACCGCTTCCACCGCCGCCACGGCCGCGAAGCAATGATCGGCGTGACTTTCCAAAAGCGGATGCGGCAACACGATCATGGTCGGCGACACCGAGCCGATGATTTCGCTCAAATCGTCGATCAAGCCTCCCCACGACTCCGGCAATCGCGACACATGGAACATTTCGCTCGCCAGATTCAACGCCCGCAGTTGCTGCGCTTCCGGCAGGCTCAACGAACTGTCGGCCACGGCGCTGTTGTGCGCCGCATACAGTTCGGCCAGCGAATTGTCGGCATAGCACAAATTGGCGCACCGCGACGGATGCACGCCCGCCAGGAACGGCACCGAAATGCTTTCCCGCACGCGCACGGCCGTCGGCAAGTCGGCGGGGCCGAGCTGCTCGCCTTGCGACCGTCGATACCGATGCGCCCCCTCATTGCCGGCGCACAGTGTGACGATCGCCGAATTGGTGCGGCCGTACAATCCAAACGCGGCGATTTCAGCATCGTCCGGATGGGGCGCCACGACCAAAATTCGCGTGTCGGGCGGCACGCCGTTTTGAAACAACAGCAGCTTGGCTTCGCGCTTCCAGTGCAAATGACGGCCGATCATTCGCACATGCTGCTTGTTGACCGACGGCTCCGTCAGGCAGGGCGTCAAATCGACAAACCTCAGCCCCGACACGCCCCGTTCGAACACCTGCCGCCAAACCGTTCCACCGCAGCGAACTTCCAGTTGCGGATCGCGCCATTTGCCGCGCCGGGTGGCAGTCGGCGTGAACGCCAAAATCGCGGTATCGAACTGCCCCGCGCCGGTCGGCCAATTAAAACCATGGTCGTCCAACGCAATCGTTACGGCATCCCCTCCAATCCGTGAAAAATCATACCCATAGTCGCTGCCAGGATCGAACGGCACGATGTGGCGGTAAGCCGTCCAGCGAATTACTGGAACCAACACCAGCGCGATCACAACCGCGATCAGCGCCACCCACCCGGCCAACGGCCACCCAGCGCCGGGATGCACTAGCGCCGCAATCAGAATTATCGCCAGCACGGCGCAGCACTCGCCCGCCAACAGCACGACGAATAGCCTGCGAGACAATGAAGCCACGTGAAGCTCTTCGGACTTGGAAGAAAATGGCGCCGCGGATGCTTGGCGATCTTATTGATTGTACCTTACCGTCGCAATCGCCTGCCAAACTGCCGCCACCCGGCGGCGGCTGGAATTCATGAGCGTCGAAGTCATCCCAGAAAGCGTTCGCACTGCCCGCCCAGTCGAGTTCGATGTCGTGCCGGCCCCTGCGCTTTCGGAAACGGATATCGCGCACTGGCGAGAGATTCAAGAATCGAACTCCGCCCTGGTTAGCCCCTATTTCGCTCCCGAATTCACGCGCCTGGTGGCCGATGTGCGCGACGATGTGTTTGTCGCGGTGCTCAGGCAGCAAGGCGAAACGGTGGGCTATTTTCCCTTTCAACGCGGCCTCTGGCGAGTGGGCAGCCCGGTCGGCGGCGTGGTTTCCGATTATCAAGGTGTCATTGTCGCCGATCGATTGCCCTGCGAACCGGCTACGCTGGTGCGCGCGTGCGGCCTGCGGGCTTGGGATTTCGACCACTTAATCGCCGCCCAAAGCGAATTCGCTCCTTATCAGCGATTCTGCACCAGCTCGCCGATCATGGATCTTTCGCGAGGGTACGAGGCGTACCTCGCCCAGCGCCGCGCCGGCGGCGGAGACAAGATCAGCGATCTCGGGCGCCTCGAGCGCAAGTTGGAGCGCGACCATGGCACGGTGAAGTTTGTGCCCCACGAATCCGATCCGCAAATGCTCGAAACGCTGATCCAGTGGAAAACGTCGCAATTCATTCGCACGGGCGTGCCCAACTTATTCGCGCAGCCGTGGATTGGCGAATACGTGCGCCGCTTGCACCGCATCGACACGCCCGGATTCGGCGGCGTCTTTTCCGTCCTGTCCGCCGGCGGGCGGCCCGTGGCCATGTCGTTGGACTTGCGATCGCACTCAGTCCGGCACGGCTCATTCACCGCGTTCGATTTGGAATTTTCACGATATTCGCCGGGCATTTTGCTGCTGTTGAAGTCGGCTGAGCATGCGGCCTCCGTCGGGCTGCAATCGTTCGATTTGGGTAAGGGGGACATGCCCTACAAGCAGCAATTGGCCAGCGGCGCGGTGGCGCTGTGCGAAGGCAGTGTGGAATGCTCGGCGTCGCTGGCCCTGGCGCGGCGAGCCCGCGGCGCGGCCGCCGGCGCAATCCGCCGCTCGCCGCTGCGCCGTCCGGCAAGTCTGCTCAAGCGGCAACTGCAGCGATGGGTGCGCGGCTGATGTTTGAATGCACGATCGAAAGCGTGATTTCCTTGTTCCCACGCCTGCCTAGATGATTCCACAGCAAATACTGAATCGGTTGATTCATCCCGGGCGAAGTTTCCGCAGCCTGGCCAGCAAGGCGGTGCGCTGGCGCATTCCCGTCGTCGTTGCGCAAGTTGTCCGCACGCTGCCCCACGACGTCGCTTCCCGCACGCAGGGTTTGGCCTATCAAGACGGCCGGCTCTATGAAAGCTGCGGCGGTCGCGAATCCTCCAGTCTGCATTGCCTGGACGCCCGTGACGGATCGACGTTGAACAGCGTCTGCATCCCAGGCGACTTCGCCGAGGGAATCGCCATCATCGGCGATCGACTCTGGCAGTTGTCGTGGAAGTCGGGCCATGGCCGCCTGTACCAGGTTTCCGATCTCCGCCAGATCGACCAGTTCCAATACGAAGGGCAGGGCTGGGGCCTGACCGCCGACGCCGGCGGATTGATCATGAGCGACGGAACCAATCGTCTTGCGCTTCGAGATGCCGACTTTCGAATCCGGCGCTGACGTGTCGGTGCGCTCCAACGGCGTGCCGGTGCAACGGCTCAACGATCTGGCCTGGGCCGACGGGCGGCTGTATGCCAACGTCTGGGGATCGCCCAACCTGTTTGAATTGTCGCTCGATAGCGGCGCGCTTCTCAGGATTGTCGATTGCACGGCGCTAAGCATTGCTGAATCCGACTTGCCGGAAACGACCATGAACGGGATCGCTTACAATTCCGATCGCCGTACGCTGTTTGCCACCGGAAAACACTGGGACACGATCTTCGAATTGGACATTCCTGATTGACCGCAATTCCGTGACGACGCACGGCAACCATTGTCATTCCGATTCGCCTGGTTCCATGGAATCCGCGTTGCCGGAAGCCTCGCTTCACGACGCGCTTCGATGCGAGGCCGGCGTCCCTGCCGGCGATCGATTGTCGTCCGACCTCTACGACGTCGAGCTGGTCCGGACGCTCGAAGAGTTGCGGGCGGTGGAGCCCCAATGGCGGCAATTCCTGGCGGAAGACGTGCTTGGGAATTCGTTCGACAACGATCCGGCCCACCTGTTGCTGCGATTGCAATCGCCAGACTCCCAGACCAAGGAAAAGCCCTTCATCATTCTGCTGCGCCGCTCAGGGCGGCTTCGTTGCATCGCCCCGTTTTATTTCAAGAAAGGTCCGTATCGGCTTCAGATCGGACAAGCCACATTAGGTTCCCTGCCGGCGATTCAGGCGCAAATGATCAAAGTATTCGGAGGGCGCGGACAATTCATTTTCGCCGCCGAAGAGAATCTTCCAAGCTGCGTCGAAAAGGTGTTCGCGGTGCTGTCGAAGTGCCGCTCGCAATTCGACCTGGTCTGCCTGGAAAACATCGACAAGCAGAGCCCCATCTGGAGCTACTGTGCGCGGGCGTTTCGCGACGGCGGTCGTTTCAAATTGTTCTGCGCCGCCGACGACAAAGTGCTGCAACTTCGTTTTCCTCCCACGTACGACGAATACCTGGCCACTCTTTCCGCTGAAACCCGGCGGAACCTGCGCCGCATGACGCGCAAGCTATGCGACCAGCAGCAGGCGCGCTTGCTGCGCATCTCCTCGCCCGACCAGGTCCCGCAGTTTCTGATCGATCTGGACACGATCACGCGCGACTCCTGGGAAGCCGACGTCCACGGGTTTCGTCCGCACACCGAGGCTCAAGTTCGCTACTTCCAGTCGGCCGCAGAGCGTGGCTGGCTCCGGTCTTACGTGTTGGCCAGCGACAACGGGCCGATCGCCTACGAATTGGCATTTCAATACGGCAACGTGCTGTACGGACGGAAATGCGGCTATTCGAAGAAGTGGGCCGACTTCAGCCCGGGCGGAGTGCTGATGCATCTGCTGATCGAAGATCTTTACCGGCACAATCGGCCGCAGCTATTCGATTTTGGCCCGGGCGACGAGCCCTACAAGCGCAGCTTCCGCAGCAACGTGGAACAAGAGATCGCATTTTTATACCTGCTGCCGCGAAACCGCTGGCGGCTCTTGTTTCAAGCGCAAGAAAAACTGGCGGTGGTTTATCCCCACTTCCGTCGGCTGGCTGGCCGCTTCCCGATTGGACGCTGCAGTCCGCAAGGTGGCCCGCTCCATGATTGCTTTGTCGGCCGCACCATCGCGCTGGGCGCGCTCCGTCCACCGTGCGCGTGACCAATCCTAAATGCCGCTCTTCTCCACCATCATCCCGGTCTATAACCGCGGTGAGCTGGCCGCCGCGGCGATCGAATCGGCGTTGGCCCAGGAATGCGGCGATCAGGAAATCATCGTCGTCGACGACGGCAGCACCGACGACACCCCGAAAACGCTTGCCCGCTACGGCGACCGAGTCCGAGTGCTGCGCCAAGAAAACCTCGGGCCCGGCCCGGCTCGCAACCGGGGCATCCAGCACGCTGCGGGCCAATATGTCACTTTTCTCGACAGCGACGATCTCTGGTTTCCCTGGACGTTGCGAATGTACCGCGAGGCGATCCAGCGCTATCAACAGCCGGCGTTCGTGGCGGGCCGCGCCGTGGAAATTGCTTTTGAAAAATGTTCGCAGCCTGAATCGGCGCCGGCCGCCGCCCCCAGCGCTGCCGATCCGGCCGCGAAACTATATCGCGATTATCTGTCCGCCAGCCGTGACGTGGATTGGATCGGCACCTGCGCCGTGGCGATTCGCGCCGATTGGCTGCGCAAGGTCGGCGGCTTTCCCGACGAGCACGTCAACGCCGAAGATTCCGACTTGTGGCTTCGGCTGGGCGAAGCCCCCGGTTTCGTCTCGGTGTTGAATCCGCCGCTGTTTGTCTACCGCCGGCAGGCGAATTCCGCGGCACTGAACATCGACAAAAACTATGCCGGCACTTCGTGGCTGCTGCGCTCCGAGCAAGAAAACGCATATCCCGGCGGACCCCAGCGCCGCCTCCAGCGTTGGGAGGTTCTTACGCGGCATATCCGCCCGCTGTCGATGGCCTGCCTCCGCGAAGGACATCCACACTGGGGTTGGCAATTGTATCGCAGTTCGTTTCTGTGGAATCTCCGACTAAAGCGGGTGAAATACCTCGTCGGATTTCCAATTTATTCCATGCGATGCCTGGCGAAGCGCAATCTCCAAAACTGACGCATGACTGCCACGCTGCCGCGCATCTTCGGAATTTGTTTGGTTAAGAATGAAGCCGACATCATCCAATACTTCCTCGAGCAGGCGAAGCGATGGGTGCATCGCATCCTGGTGTACGACAACGGCAGCGACGACGACACGTGGAAAATCGTCCAATCCATCGCCGACGATTGCATCGTTCCCTGGAAGCAATCCGCCGCGCCGTTCCGCGAAGGGCTGCGCGCGAAGCATTTCAAGCGTTCAGGCATGAATCCAAAGTCGGCGATTGGTGGTATCGCCTCGATGCCGACGAATTTCCCCTGTACGATCCACGCGTCGTCCTGGCCGATCTGCCGGAAAAATATTCCGTCGTTTGGGGCGCCGGGGTAGACTACTATTTGACCGAGCAGGACCTCGCCACCATCGACTTTTCGCAGCCCATCTGCCGCGTGCTAAGCCAAATCCGCCATTACCGCATCGAGAATTCCGAAGTCCGCGCCTTTCGTTATCGGTCGCGCTTGTCGTGGAATCCCGCCGATCCCTGGCCCCGGCACATGGGCCTGGTCGCCCCGGCGCGGATTTTCAGCCGGCATTACAAATACCGCTCGCCGACCCAAATCGCCACGCGCCTGGGAACTCGCCATGCCGCCGTGCAAAGCGGTTTCGACGGTTGGTGGAAACAGTTGCCCCGCCAGTGGCAAAAGTGCATCGCCAACCCCTCGTCGTGCCACGTCGATGACGGCATCAGTGCGCTGAAGATCGATGCCTCGCGATTGCCCGACCACTTGGACCGCGGCCTCAAAAGGCTCACGAAGCGCGCCCTGCATGCCACCGGAATTTGGCCATGAATTGCGACGACTGACGTGATCCGTTCCGAATCATCTCCCGCCGCCACGGTGGTCATCACCACCAAGAACCGCCGCGACGATCTGCGCCGCGCGATTTCCTCGGCCATGCGGCAAGACGTGCCGCTGGAAATCCTGGTGATCGACGACGGCTCGACCGACGGCACTTCCGAGATGGTCCGCAGCGATTTCCCGCAGGCCCGCGTGGTGCGCAGCGAGCAGTCGCGCGGCCTGATCGTGCAGCGTACCGAGGCGGCCAAGCTGGCGACCACGCCGGTGATCGTTTCGATCGATGACGACGCCGAATTTTCCTCGCCGCACGTGGTGAGCCAGGCGTTGGACGATTTGGATCATCCGCAAATCGGCGCAGTGGCGATTCCGTATATCAACGTGCGGCAAGACAATCAACTTCGTCACCGCGCCCCCAACGATTCCGAAGTGTTCGTTACCGACAGCTTCACCGGCACCGCGCACGCCCTGCGTCGCGATGTTTTTCTGCGCCTGGGCGGCTACCGCGCCGCGCTGTTCCACCAAGGCGAGGAGCGCGACTACTGCGTGCGCTTGTTGGAGGCCGGCTATTTTACCCGGCTGGGGCGCTCCGAGCCGATTTTCCACCATGAATCTCCGAAGCGCGACCTGCGGCGGATGGACCTTTACGGCCGGCGAAACGACGTGCTGTTCGCCTGGCACAATGTTCCTGCCGCAGCACTGGTGCCGCAATTCGTCGGCACGACGGCGCGCGGCGTGGCATTTGGCGTGCGCGTCGGCCGGCCCCTGCGCATGTTGCACGGCTTGGCGCTGGGCTACGGCGCGTGCTTCCGCCAATGGCGCGATCGCCGCCCGGTGTCCGCCGCCACCTACCGCTTGTTTCGTGAACTCCGCCGCCGCGGCGCGGCTCCGCTTTCTGAAATCACCCCCTCGCCGGCTGTTGCGCCGGCTTTGGCCGACGTAAATCCCTCGTGATCGACCACGATTATCCCGGCCGCTTCGCCCTGCTTGATGCATCCGCGGCAGACGCCGTGCAGATTCCCGCCGATTGGATTTGGCGCCAGTCAGGCAACCTGCGTCTGGCGACCGAACCGCAATTGCCCGTGCTCGACATTGCATCGGCCGATGGCCGATCAATGGGCTGGTTGCTGGGCTATCCGATCGATCCTGACACGCAAACCTTGCTCGCTGAATCGTTGCGATTGCCCAACGACAAAGACGCTTTCGAGCCGCGACTGTATTGCCTCGGCGGGCGTTTTGCAGCCATCGTCGTCACGGATCAATGGCAGCGATACTATCCCGACGCATCCGGCTCGCTGGCCGCATTCCTATCCAGCGACAAGCGCCTGATCGCCTCCACGCCTTCAATGATTCGCGGTCTGGAACCGGTCGACCCCGATTTAGCATCCGCGCTCCAACGCGCCACCCATGCGTCCGGCACCTGGTATCCGCTGGGCTTCAGTGGCTATCGCAATACGTCGGTCGTCCTGCCGAATCATCACGTCGATTTGCACACCTGGTCGCCTCATCGTCACTGGTCCGGCCCGTCGCCTGCAGATTCCCGGCGCACCCGAAGCTCGCGGTGCGCGAGATATTCCACACGCTGCGATCCATCATCGCGGCGGTTTCCCAAAAATATCCTTTGGCCATGGACCTGACCGGCGGCCACGATTCCCGAATGCTGCTGGCCGCCGCGCTGCCGTTTACGTCGAACATCGAATTTCGCACCAATCTCGATCACAGCCCCGCCGACGGACTGCTCTCCGACGGATTGAGCCGCTTCTTCGGCCTTGCACACAACACCGCGGAAGTCGATCGCCAAAACCGGGTGCTGTTGCGCGGCTACGGGGGCGAAGTCGGCCGCTGCTTCTATTGGCATAAATGCCCCGGCGGCGATCAACCGCCGACGGCCGACCAACTGCTCGTGGGCCTGGGTTTTCCCCAGCCGCATCCGGCGATGTTGGCCGAAGCCCAGCGCTGGCTCGGCGCCCTGCCGAAGTTGGATCGAGAAACAATTCTCGACCTGGCCTACATCGAGCATCGCCTGGGCACCACGATGTCGCACGTGCTGTACAGCTCCGACACGAAAAACCGATTCGCGCTGGCCCCGCTGAATCATCGCGGCATTTACCGGCGAATGATGTCGCTGCCGCACGAGTTCCGCCGGCGGCAGCGCCTGGCCGACGAAATGTGCCGCCTGGGTTCGCCGCTGTTGAATCTGTTCCCCATCAATTCACGGCACTTCATCGGGCTGACGAAATACAAGAAGTACTGCGGCTACCTGCGGCGCCGCCGTTCGATGAACCTCCAGCAACGCGAGATCGTGCGGAGCTATTGCACTCGCGGCCGTTCCCTCGCGCAGATGCTGCGCGACGACCTGAGCCGCAGTCCCGTGGCCACGCAATCATGAGCGACGTTTCCTCGCCGTCGGTATCGGTCATCGTTCCCACCTACCGCCGCTTTGAGCCGGTGATCAACACGCTGCGCGAGCTCGTGGCGCAGGATTATCCGGACTTGGAAATCGTGGTGGCCGATCAGAATCCCGCCTGGCCAAGCCAACTGCATCCACAAATCGATGATTTGCGCGCCCATCGCAACGTGCATTGGCTGTCGCTGGACACGCCGGGCGTGGTGGCGGCCCGCAACGAAGCGGTTCGAGTTTCGCGTGGCGAAATTCTGTTGTTTGTCGACGACGACGTGGAAATTCGCGATCGCCGATTTGTGCGACGGCATGTCGAAAATTATCGCGATCTGAATATCGCCGCCGTCGCCGGCCGCGAATGTTCCCCCGGCGGCGCGGCAACCGTCGGCGACAAGCAGGCGGAAACGCCCAAGTTCAGCGACGAGCCGGCCGTGTTGCAAGCGCTCGGCTTCGACCGCGACAGCTCCCGTCGCGTATGGGTCACCACGTTTTGCACGTGCAACGGCTCGATTCGCCGCGACGCGTTTCTGGCAGTAGGCGGCTTTGACGAAAACTTCACCGGCAATTCCTATGGCGACGATTACGACCTGGCCATCCGCCTGGATGCCGCCGGCTATCGCATTGTTTTTGATCCGGAAGCGGCGCTTGTGCATTTGCGAGTGCCCTTGGGCGGTTTGCGCCTCAGCGATTCCGCCAATTCGTTCAACGAGTTCGACCGCGCGTTGTCGAGTTGGATATTCGTGCTGCGGCACGGCCGCGGCCGCTTGCCTTCGCTTTTGTATCGCCATTTGTTGCGCAAGACGGTGCTGATGAAACGCAATGTGGTTCGTCCCTGGCGGCAGCCCGCCGTTTGGGCTGGCATGATTCGCGCCTATTTCGAAGCCCGCCGGCGAGTGCAAGCCGGCCCGCATTCTCGCTTCACGCAGCCGCCGCGCGCTGGAACAAAACGAATTGGCGACCGCCGAGACCAGATGAAAAACGGATTGAAACGCGCCGTGAAAGATTTTGTGAAGGGCGCCCTGCGCAAAGCGGGCTTCCAATACCAATGGAATCCGCAAGTGCTGTTTGAGCATCCCGAATCGCGGCTGGAAATTTCGCTGCCGATGGCCTGCGCCTATCACGCCCTGCGCCACAAAAACTGCCGCTACGTCCACATCGGCGCCTTCGACGGCATTACCGGCGATCCGCTCGGCACGTTCACCAAAGACCTCGGCTGGGAAGGCATCCTGGTGGAACCGCAGCCGCATCGCTTTGCGCAATTGCAAAAAAATCTGGGGGATAACTCCCGGCTGCATTTCGAGAATGCGGCCATCGCCCCGACCAGCGGCACCGCCAAGATGTACCAGGTCCGCGACGATGTGAAACATTTCGGCGGCCCTGGCGGCGTGGACCGCGAATTCCTGGATCAATGGGCCTCGCTGGATTACGACACGGTGGTGCGCTGCCTGCGCATTTTCTATCCCGACGTGGATCCCAAACCGCTGATCACGTCGATCGAAGTGCCGACGCTAACGCTTCCCGATTTGCTGAAAAAATATCACTGGGACGCGATCGATCTGTTGCAGGTCGACGCCGAAGGGCTCGATTACGAAATCCTCAAAATGGTCGATTTCAAGCAGGTCCGCCCGGCCATCGTACACTTCGAGTATTTCCATCTTTCCAGCGCCGATCGTGAAGCGGCCTCACGACTGCTGGTCGACAATGGGTATCGCTTGTACTTCTATCACATGAACGTGCTGGCCTATCGAGGCGAATTGTTGGCATGACCGACACCGCCCTTTGCGAGACTGTCAATTTGCCGCGCGATCAGCGCACCGGCGAACTCCATCCCACGGTCCTTGTCGCGCATGCCGGCAAGCAGCATTCCTATCGTCATGCCGCCGCAGTGAATCGCTCCGGGCATTTGGCGCGGTTCGTCACCAGCAGCTACTACAAACCCGACCGCTGGCCCGATCGCTTGTTCAGCGCGATCGATCGCCTCGACCGCCCGCTGCGCCGCCGCTGGTTGGACGAACTGCCCAGCGACAAGGTCACGCGCCGCTGGTCGCTGGAGTTGCCCGAAATCGCTGCCCGCTCGCTGTTGAAGAACAATTCCCTGGCAACCTCCTGCATGCTCCGGCGCGACGCTCGGTTCGACCGCTGGGTGGCTCGCCGCTTCGCCGCGCTGTGCGATATCTACTGGGGCTTCCAAGGCAGTTGCTTGGAAAGCCTGCAAGCCGCGCGTGCCGCCCAGCGCATCGCCGTGGCCGAATTCGCCACCGCCCACATCACCAAGGCCATCGAAGTGCTTTCCGTCGAAGCCCAGCGCCATCCCGAGTGGGCCCATTCGATCAGCAACTTCCGCTATCCCGACTGGTATCAACGTCGCCTGGAAGCCGAACCGCAAGCCGCCGACGTGTGCATCGCCGCCAGCCAGTTCACTCGGCAGTCGCTCGTCGAAGCCGGCGTGCCCGCGGAGCGCATCAAACTGTTGCCGCTGGCGGCCGACGTGTCGCAATTCACTCCCGTCGAACGCTCCGCCGACGGAAAATTCCGCATCCTCTTCGTCGGCGGCGTCGGCCAGCGAAAAGGCATCAAATACTTGTTGGAAGCCTGCCGACGCATTCGCTCGGCTCAGACCGAGCTGGTGATCGCCGGCCCGCTAAGCTGCACGCCCGCGGCATTGGAGCCTTATCGAAATGAAATCACGTTGCGCGGCCGGCTCGACCAGTCGGCCGTGGTGCGCGAAATGCAATCGTGCCACGTGCTGGTGCTGCCCAGCGTGTTCGAAGGGTTTGGCCTGGTGATTCCCGAGGCGATGGCCACCGGCATGCCCGTGATCGCCAGCACGCACAGCATCGGCCCCGAAATGATCCGCGAGGGCGTCGACGGCTACGTGCTTCAGCCGGATGATGTCGAAGGCCTGGCCGCAAAACTCGACCATCTCGCGACCCATCGCCAGGAAGCCATCGAAATGGGTCGCCAAGCCGCCCAACGGGCCCAAGATTTTTCCTGGGAGAAGCATACCGCCCGCGTGGCGCAGTTGATCGACGAAATCTGGAACGAGAATCGAAAACCTCAGGCAGCCGATGCCGCCGCATCTCGATAACACCTCGGCCTATCTCGTCACCGCGTTCATTGCGATCGCGCTGCTTTTGGACCTGCGGCACGACGTGCGCAATCTAATCCGCGGCCGCAGCGTGGTGCTGGTGTCGATCTTCTGCTGGTTCCTGTTGGAAGCGGTCAATTTGTCCCCCGTGCTCAACACTTTTTCGCAGTCCACGTTCAACCGGGCGATCTTTTACACCTTTGTCGCGGCGGCGGCGTTTTTGGTCGGCTACCATTTCACCGCCGGCTGCCGTTGGGTCGAACCGTTGGCCGCCCAGTTTCGCCTGTTAGATAATCCGCGCGTCCTGTGGATGGTGGTGGCCCTCTGCGCCCTCATTGGCTTTGCGCCCGTGGCCATCTACTCCGGCTTGCAACTGCAGCAATTGCTGACGAGCATGATGAGCATGCGGAAGGGGTGGGGCGGACTGCTTAGCCGCGGGCGCTACGGCGACTTCCGCGCCGCCATGCTGCAGTTTGAATACTTCGTGCGGGGCGCCAGCCCGTTCGCCTTCATCCTGCTGTTGGACCGCCGCAGCACGTTTTCGCAAAAAGCGGTTTGCGCCTTGACCGCCTTCTGGCCGGTCGTCCGTGCTTACGGCTCCGGCACGCGCTCGGCTTTGATCGTGGCGGTGCTGCCCCTGCTGGCAGTGATCTATTACCGCTGCACGCCGCACTGGCAGAAGCTGTTGATTTATTGTGGCATCGCTTCCACGCCGTTTGTCTACTTTTTGATGGCCGCCATCGTCGCATCGCGCAATTCCGGCCAATTGGATCTGGCCAAGGGCAGCAACGTCACCTACGTCGGCAACGAGATGCTGCAGGAGCTGGCCTACATCATCGATTGCGTTCCCGAACGCTGTGACTACCAGCTCGGCTACAGCTACTACGTGCAAATCGTCAATCCGATCCCCCGATTCATTTGGCCCGGCAAGCCCGCCATCGATAGCGGCCTGTTGATGGCTGAACTCAAAGGCGAGGTCAACCAAACCGGCGAGGCTTACCTGACAAGCTCACCCGGTCTGATCGGCGAAATGTATCTCAACTTCGGCGGCTGGGGCGTTGCGGTCCTCAGCCTTTTCGGCGGCTGGCTGGTCCGTGGCTGGGATAATATTCCGCTGCGGCACGGCCGTTCGTTGCCCACAATGATTCTCTATTGTTGCGGTCTGGCCGTACTGTTTGTCATGGGTCGATCGTTCAACGCCACCGCGTTTTATGCGATCTTGTTCCTGTACCTGGGCGTATTCATCGTCACCAGATTCATTTTGCACATTCCCGCGCATCCCACGGCGTTTCCAGCCGATCGCATCGGCTCTCGAACGCATCGCTAATCCAACATGCCCATGTCATCGGTAGTCGATCAATCTCGCGGTGAAGTGGCGCACAGCGCGGCCCCGCCGCCCAATGCGCAGGATGGCCGAGGCAAGTTCATTATTTTCCTGCACGTCATGAAGTCGGGCGGCATGACGCTGCAGCGCATGCTTCGCTCGCATTACGGTCCAACGCCTTCGCGCCGCGCCGGCCGCTTCATGCTTCGTGCTCTGAAAATCGATCGTTCATCCCCTGCCAGCCTGGCCGACGCGATGCGCGCCAAAACCATGCGCGAGCGCTTCATGGCCGGCCACTTCTGTTTCGGGCGCACGAACTGCTGCCGTCGCCCGCCACCTACATCACCCTGTTGCGCAAACCGTACGAGCGGCTCGTTTCGCTGTACTACTATTCGAAGCACACGCCCGACGCCTTTTATCATCAACATGCCCGCGACGTCTCGCTGCGGCAGTTCCTCTTGGAAACCACGCTGCACGAATTGGATAACGGCCAATTGCGATTCATCGTCGGCTCCAGCACCGATCGCTTCACGAACCGCGCCCCATTCGGCCGGTGCACCCCGGAAATGCTCGAAAACGCAAAGCGGCACCTCGACACCTGGTTTTGCCTGGCCGGCGTCACCGAGCGCTTCGACGAATCGATGCTGCTTTTGCGCCGTGCGCTGGGCTGGCGAAGCTGCTACTACTTGCGCCGCAACGAAGGCCGCCCCGTGCTGCAGGATCAAAAACTGAGCGACGTCGACGCGGCGGAAGTCAAACGTCGCAACTCGCTGGATCAGCAGCTTTACGATTACGTTGGCCAGAAGATGGACCAGCGCATTGCCGAGCTCCAGTCTGCCGGCGACGATTTCGCCGCCGAGCTGGCCCAGTTCCGCGCGCGAAATGCTCGCTACAACCGCCTGGCGCGGCCGCTTTACGATGCCTACGAGCGCTCCAAGCTGGGCGCGAAATGGCTGTTGGGCTATCGGGGATATCATGCTTGAATTGAGCCGCCCGCCGCAGGCCGATCCGCCGCCAACTCCGGCGCGGCCGTTGAAGCTGGCGTTTCAAGCCGTCATGCCCTCCCCCTACATGCAGGATCTGTTCGAGGCCATGTCGCGCGATCCGCGCTTCCAGCTTCGCGTGTACTACTTGGAAATGGCCGCCCCTGACACCTACTGGGGCCAGCAGCCGTTGCCCGATTACGCCGAAGTTTTGCCCGGCCGATGGTTTTGGTTCGCCGGCGGGCGCATTCACTACAACCCCGGCGCCGCGGCGCATCCTGCACGACAACCCCGATCTGGTCGTGATCAACGGTTACTCCGGGCTGACGAATCAAATCGTCATGCGCCAGCTCCGGCGCCGCGCAGTTCCCTGGATTTTCTTCGGCGAAGTGCCCGGCATGAATCGCCGCGGCCTGTTCGGTCAAGCGCTGCGTGCGGTCGCCCGCCGACCCGCGGTGCGCTGGCCTGCCGCGATCGCCGCCGTGGGTTCACACGCTGCCGCCGCGTATCGCGCGGTTGCTTCCGAATCGTGCCCGGTGGAAAACATTCCGTATTGCTGCAACCTGCAACCATTTTTCGCCGCGCCGCGAACGGCCGCGCCCGACGGCTCCGTTCGCTTTCTTTATTGCGGCCAACTGATTCATCGCAAAGGCGTCGATTTGCTCACCCGGGCATTCGTGCCGCTTGCACAGCAAAATCGCAAAGCCACGCTAACATTCGTCGGCGAAGGCGAACTCCGCGACGAGATGGCCCGACTTGTCCCGCCCAAGTTGACTTCCCGCATTCAGTTCGCTGGCTTCCAAGACGTTGAAAACCTGCCGCGCTGGTTCAGCCAATCCGACGTGCTGGTGCTCCCTTCGCGCCACGATGGCTGGGGCGTGGTCGTCAATCAGGCGATCGCCGCCGGCCTGGCGGTTATCTGCTCCGACGCCGTGGGAGCCGCCCACGATTTAGTGGAGCACGGGGCCAATGGCCTCATTTTTTCCAGCGGCGATCAACAGAAACTCCAGCAATGCTTGCGCACGCTGGCCGATCAGCCGGACATGGTGGCGCAAATGGGCCGCCGCTCGCGCGAGATCGCCGAAAATTGGACCGTCGATCACGCAGTCGATCGCTGGTATCAGCTTTGCGCAAGTCGTGGGCCGACGAGCCCCGCGCCCATGAAGACAATGTCCGTCGAATTGCAAGATCCATCGATGCCCGGCGACGCCCCAAAGGAATCGCCGCTCCGCGTGCTCCTGGCCACCGCCTCGTCCGGCTCTCAAGGGGGCGGCGAACTGTATCTGGTGAGCTTGGCCCAGCAGTTGCAAACCGACGGCCATCAAGTCGAATCCTTGCTCTCCGATCACTCGCGCATGGACGGTCTGGCTGAACTCTTGCATCCGTTTGCCAAGGTGCATCGTGTGCCCTACGTCAACATGTACGACCGTCCCTTGCGCACGCTCGGCTCGGTGTTCGACCGCCGCACCATCGCGCGGCTGACAAGCCAATTCCGCCAGATCGCTCCCGACATCATCCACGTCAACAAGCAAAACCTCGAGGATGGTCTCGACCTGCTATTGGCAGCCCGTCGCTCCGGCCTGCCGCATGTGACGACGATCCACATCACGCACAGCATGGCCTCGCTCAGCGCCATCGGCGGCCGCCTGCGCGATTGGATCGCTCGCCGCGTCCTGCGCAACCCAAACGACCATTATTTGGCCATCGCCGAATCGGGCCATCGCGAACTGAAAGACTATCTGGCAACGGACGACTGTCAGCGCAATGTTCATCTGGTGCACAACGGCGTGAGCCCGCCGCCTGTCAGCGATCGCCAATCGATGCGCCGACAGTGGAACTGCGCTGCTGGCGACATCGTATTGGGCTGCGTGGCTCGCATCGAGAAGCAAAAAAATCCGCTCTTCGCGATCGACCTGCTTGCGCCTGCCGAAGAATGTGCGGTTGGTTTGGGTCGGCGACGGCCGACTGCGCACCGATTTCGAAGCCGCGGCCGCGCGGGCCGGAGTAACCGACCGCCTGATCATCGAAGGCTGGCGTACCGACGCCCGTTCGCGCATGGCCGGTTTCGATATCTTCCTCCTGCCGTCGCAATTCGAAGGGCTGCCGCTGGCCGTGCTGGAAGCCATGTCCGCCGGGCTCCCCTGCCTGGTTTCCGACACCGACGGCACCCGCGAAGCTTTGCTCGACCGCCAGTACGGCCGGCTGCTTCCCCCGGGGGATTTTGCTGCCTGGCTGGCGGCGTTGAACGAATCGATCCAGAAGCCCGAACTGCACAAGCTGGGCCGCCGCCGCGGCGCAGCGACATCGTCAGCATTTCAGCCTCGAAGCCACGGCCCGCAGCACCGTCGCTGTCTATCGCACCGTGATCGCGCAGGCCCGCGCCATATGAGTTCACTGGCAACCTCTCAGCCCGCCGCGGAAGCAGACCAACGCGCAACGGTCGACGTGTTGCACGTGATTCCCTACATGCATCCGCGCCGGTGGACCGCCGGTTGTGGTCGATCGCTTGTGCCGCCGCCTGGCCGATCGCGGCTGGTCCAGCCGCGTCGTCAGCACCGACACCTTTGCCGATCCCCACGATCGCTCCTGGCTCGAAACCTACGCCGGAGCGTATCCGCTGGATGTGTTTCCCAGCCGCGGTCCGGGCAGCTACAGCTACAGCCGCGCCCTGATGAAACAGATCGATCGCCTGGTGGCCGGCTGTCGCCTTGTGCAACTGCACACCGTGTGGACCTATCCCACCTGGGCCGCCATGAAGGCGTGCCGACGGCAAGGCGTGCCGTACGTCGTGATGCCGCACGGCATGCTCGACCCGCACTCGCTGGAGCGCAAATGGCTGAAGAAACAGCTTTACGGCCGCCTGATCGAATGGCCGAACCTGCGCCGCGCCAAAGCCATGATCTATACCCACGAGGCGGAACGACAATTGGCTGAGTCGTCGATCGAGGGCTTGCCCCCCGGCTACATTGTGCCGCTCGGCTGCGACGAGCCGCCGCAGTCCGGCCGCGGCGCGCTTACCGAGGAATTCTTAGCGGCGCATCCGCATCTGCGCGGCCGCTTGCTGGTGACGTTTCTCAGCCGGCTGCATCCGAAAAAAGGGCTCGATCTTTTGATTCCGGCCTTCGCGCAGCTTTCCATCGAGCGGCCCAGCGCCCATCTTGTCCTGGTCGGGCCAGGGGATCCGCAATACATCCAGCACGTCCGTCAGTTAGTCGAGAAGTTCTCTTTGGGCGACCGTGTCACTTTCACCGGCCCGCTGGAAGGCCGCGCCAAGTGGGCCGCCTTGGCGGCGGCCAGCGTGTTCGTGCTTCCTTCTTACCAGGAAAATTTTGCCATCGTCGTGGTCGAAGCGCTGCGCATGGGCGTGCCGGTGGTCATCAGCCGGCACATCAACATCTGGGAAGATATCGTCAATGCCGGCGGCGGCGTCGCCTGCGATCTGGATCCCACGAACATCGCCAGCGCCATCGATTCGCTGCTGGTCGATCCCTTTCGCGCCGGCCGGATTGGCGCCAAGGGCCAGCAATTTGTTGGACTACACTTCAATTGGGATCGCGGCGCAGACGCGCTCGCGCAGGTTTATCAAGATTGTTTTCGCGTTCGACCGCTGTCATGAAGCCCACCGAATTGATGTCCAACTCCCCAAGATCCGCCGATTCGGTCGCCAATCCTGCACCGGCGCCGGACCGCGCCACAAAGCAGCAGCCGTGGGTCGACCTCGCCGCATTCCGCAACGATGAATACTCTCCCGGCCGCGGACCGCTGATGCGCACGGCCTGGTACGTCGTCAGCCTCGTCATTTTTGAAAGCGGCTGGTTCCCGTTGAGCCGGCTGAAGGCGTCGCTGTTGCGCGTCTTCGGAGCGCGCATCGGCCAACGTCTGGTGATCAAGCCGAATGTGCGAATCAAATACCCGTGGCGATTAACTATCGGCGACCATTGCTGGCTCGGCCAAGGCGTCTGGATCGACAACCTGGCCGACGTTCGCCTGGGCGATCATGTTTGCATTTCCCAAGGCGCCTATTTGTGCACCGGCAGCCACGATTATCGACGTCGCACGTTCGACCTGATCACCGCGCCCATCGTTGTCGAAAGCGGCGCATGGATCGGAGCCGGGGCAATCGTGCTGCCCAACTGCATTGTCGGGAGCAATTCTTTGGTCGCAGCCGGCGCCGTGGTTCGCCCGTCCGTAGGTCCGACCGAAATCGTGGCAGGTAATCCTGCTCGGGTTGTGGGCCATCGTTCGGAGCCTCGAGAATGACGCTCATTGCGCAAATGCGCAATTCTGTATCGTTGTTGCGCAAAACTGCGCCGGTTCATTGACCCGCTCGTGGTTATCGTTCAAACTATTCGTGCCTTGACGTGACTTGCCAGGCCGCTGGAACGGAGAACAGGCAACGAAAGGAAGCCGTTCGTGGCGGGCCGAAAAGTAGCGATTTGTGCGTCTCTCTGCGCTGCCCTGGCGGGGGGTTTGCTTGCCGGCGCCCCGTCGTTGGCCCTTGCCGACCCCATGAACTCGGCCATCTCGGCAGCGGTTCGGGAAGTCCCCCCCTCCGGCGTGCTGAACTGGCTTCCCCAGGGCCCGTTGGCCGACGCCAACGACCCCACGACGGTCTCATTTGGAGACGCTCCCGCGATCGTTCCCAGCGTTCCTGAGCCTTGGAATTACGTGTCTGCCATCGCCACAATAATTCCCGTCGGCTTGCTCTATTGGGGCCTACGTAAGGGGGCCAGGCACAACCCCCGAAAATCGAGCAAATCCTAGGCTAGAAAGCTTTTATTGAATATTCCTAAAAAGTCGTTGACCCGGCCGTTTTCCGTGTTACCATCTGGTTTAATCCATCGGTGAGGAGCAAGTGGGAGGGGCGGATCGTATTGCTAGCGTGATCGGCCAATTCAGCTCTGAAACTTGCTCGTTTGAAGCTGCAACTTTGATAAATATGGGAACGCTGATGACTTCCGCAAACAGGATTCTTGCGACCTTGACTGTTGCCCTCGTTGTCACGGCGCTGGCGCAGCCATTGATGGGCGATCCTCTCATCCTCACCATTTCAAGAACGGATTCTTCGTTCTCGCCGATTGCATCGACAACTCTTGATACCGCCATTCTTCCTCCAGGCTCGCAGGATTCAGCGGTCTTGTCCCCCGGACTGATCTCGTTCTATAACACCACGTACGGTGCTGGACTGACGAATCCCTTCGCTGGCACCGGAGTCACGTGGGTCGTCTCCGGCCAGGTCAACGTTCCGGGTAATGTCGACGAAGGCGTGCTCCAAGGCGGCACCATCACATTGCATAATTCAACCGCCACCACTTACTACGCGCAAGTCATCATCGAAGGCGGTAACTATACATTGCCAGCCAGTGCCGGCGACACCGTCCTCGCCACAGCATCATTTTCCGCCTCCACCGTGACGGATGGCTCGGCATGGTTGTACTCCTACATCGATGCCACGTTAGTTGGCAATGTCTGGTATAACTCTCCCTCGGTTGGTCCCGACCTGTCGATTCTGTACTCCCGGGGCGTCACCTATCGCCTGAAGCAAATCTTCGACATCACCCTCAATGGGAATCCAACCAACGATCCGCTTTCCAATATCAATATCAGCGTCACCACGACGGTTACCCCCGTTTCGGAACCGTGGACCGTCGCGACGCTGTTTGCCATGATTCTGCCCATCGGTTTGCTGTTCCATCATTTACGTCAGCGCAAGCAGTTGGCCTACACCTCCTGAATTCGTCGTAGTTTGTCGGTAAGAACCTTACAATTTGATTGACCCCCCTGTAATATTTCGCTAGCATGTTGTTGAGCCTTTGAAACGGCAACAGTGTGCAAGTGAGCATTAGGGATCGCTCATGACGTTCAACGGAAGATTTTGCTTCTTGATTCTGGCGGTAGGTCTCCTCTTGGCGACCTTCTCCTCAGCCGCCTTGGCAGCCGGTGATACCGTTGCCATTACCATCGAGAAATGGACTTCCAGTTTTGGCAGTCTGTCGGGCTCGACGGGTCCCATGGTTGTGGATGAAGACGACGCGGGTGTCTTTACCTTTAGCGGGTTCTATGTGCCCACGTTCGATGCCGACCCGTTCTCTGGAGCATTGGACGTGAACGTCATCTTCGCGCTCGACAGCACCTCGACCGATAGTGCTTTGCTCAACTCCAACGTCGATATCAAAAAAGACAGCACCAGCGACACCTCCCAATACTGGATCAAGGTATTTGTTGAGAAAAAAGCGCAACCGCCAGTGGTGGCTCCGCTTATGCTAGTAGTCCTGGCTACACGTATCCCAGTGGCAGCCCACTTTCGGCCTCCACTACTTATTCTCAGACGACCGCCAGTTTCGCCGACGGGACTATGTCGAGCTTGATCAAGGATGGCTCCAACAGCACGGGCCTTGGCTCCGCGACCATCCCTGGCTCGCTTGCCTCCGGATCGGGAAGCTTCACGCGCACCGATGCGACCTACGACATCGTGCAGGAATACGACGTGCATTTGACTACCAACGGCAACGCACATGTCGAAGTTCTGATGACCACGACCGTGGTTCCCGAACCCGTGACCATCCTTTCGGCTTTGATTGGCCTGGTGCCCATGGGTCTCATGGTTCGGTCGATTCGGCGCCGCAATGTGGTTGGCTAGGCGATTCCGCCTGCCCCGGTAGACTCTCTCTCGAAAACTTCGGGCATCTTTGTCGGTGTTCTTCGTAGAGAAACTCGTTCTTTCCCTTCACTGCTTCCCTCGCCGCTGCGCAGTGATTAGCTTGGATTTAAGGCAGCGGCTGGCTTCGCCCCCGTATTTCCCGACTGGGAGGCTTGCTCATGCGAAGGCCTAACCTTCGGTTCATCGCCACATGCGCCGTGATTGCAGCGGTTGTCGTCTTTGCGGCGCACCTTGTTCACGGCGTTCAAACCAAACACACCGCCAAAATTCTTCTGCTGCAAGCCCGGCAACTGCGCAAAAAAACGACCTGGCCGCCGCCGCCGGCTACTATCAACGCTATGTCCATTTCGCTCCCGATGATACCGATGCCCTCGCCGAATTCGGTTTCACGCTAGCCGACCTCTCAAGGTCGAAGACCAACGCCATTTTAGTGCTGGAGCAGGTCTTGCGGCGCGATCCGAAATACCCCGGCGTGCGACGCCGCCTGGTGGAATTGGATTTGAAATCCAATCGCTATGCCGACGCCAAAGTCCACTTGCAGAATTATTTGTTGAAGGAGCAACCCGAGGACGGCCAACTCTGGTTCCAACTAGGTCAGTGCCAAGAGGGCGATCAAACGTACGATGTCGCTCTGGAAAGCTATCGCCAGGCCATCCAATGCAAGCCTGATATGTGGGAGGCATACCTCCGCCGGGCCGTCGTGCTGCGCAGGCACCTCGAGCGGCCCGACGCAGCCGACAAGGAAATGGATTCCATGGTCGAGCAAAATGCCAAACTGCCCGAGGTCTACCATGCCCGTTCGCAATACTGGCTCGAATATAACCAGCCGGAAAAGGCAATGGCGGACGCGGAGAAGGCGATCGCTTTAAACGACCAAAACACTACGTATCTTCTGTTTGCCGCCACCGTCGCGCAAGAATTGAAGAAGTTCGATAAGGCGGAAGAATATGTTTCGCGCGCCATGAAGCTGGACAATCATGATCCCAAGGTATATCAAGTTGCTTCTCACTTGGCGCTAGTCCGCTCGGACCGCGACAAAGCACTGGGGCTGCTCAATCAGGGCCTTTCAGTCCGCCCCAATCATCCCGACTTGCTGTGGGAGCTGGGCAACCTGCAGATCGATCGTGGCGATTTTGACGGCGCCCGCAAGACCGTCAAAATTCTGAATCGTGCGACCAACGATCGTGCACTTCCGGAGTTGCTGGAAGCGCGGATCTTGCTTCAAGAGGGAGACGTCCTGGCGGCAGTCACCCGATTCGAAAAACTCAGCCCGCTGTTGGTCAGCCGGCCCGATCTGCAAAAGCTGAATGATTTTTCATTGGGCCTCTGTTACGAACAAGTGGGTTACCCCGATCAGAAACTGGCGGCTTATCGACGCGCCGTGGAAGACGATCCGCGGTGGTTGCCTGCGCGGTGGGGTTTGGCGGCCGCTCTGGCTTCCGTCGGCAAGATGGACGAAGCCGTCGATAGCTATCAGCGCGTCGTGCAAGCCGCCGCCGATTCGGCGCCCGCCTGGCGGGAATTCACGCGGGCGTTGATTGTCCAGCAGATTCGCCGGCCCAAAGAGCAACGTGATTGGAAGCGCGCCGAAGAAGCGCTGGAAACCGCCGCCCGGCTGGCTCCCGATGCTCCCGAATTGACCATCTTACGAACCGAGTTGCTCGTGGCCCAAGGCGACAAAGATGGTGCCGCCGAAGTGCTTGCCAAGGCCACTAAGGACCATCCGGACGACGTCCACTTCTGGATCTGCCAGGCCGCGCTGGCTTACCGCCTCGGAAAGACCGACGACGCACGCAAGTTCCTTGACGACGCCGAAGCAAAACTGGGCGATCTCCCCCAGATCCGCTTGGAGAGAATTCGTGAAACGATGTCGACGGACCAGAAGCTTAGTGCCGACGAATTGGCCAAGCTCCAAACGGGTTGGGATAAATTCTCCAAGGACGACCAGTTTGCATTAGCGCGTCAAATGGCCGTGATGTACACCACGTTAGGCGATACCGCTCAAGCCGAAGCCTTTTGGACCAAGGCGGTTTCGCTGCGCCCCGAGTATTTGCCCGGGTATTTGTTCCTGTTCGACGCCGTGGTGGCGCGAAAAGATCAAAAGCGTCTGACTGAGCTGCTTAACCAGATCGAGAAGATCGAAGGCCGCGAGCGCGGACCTCTCTGGTGCTATGGCGAAGCCGCCCGCCTGGTCCTGCTGGCCGAAACGGACAAGTCTCAACTCACCCAGGCTCGGAACTGCCTGGCGGAGGCTCTGGTGCAGCGGCCGCGCTGGGCGCGCGCTTTCGTGCTCATGGGCGATGCCGATGCGCTGGATGGGAATATGGCCGCCGCTACGGAGCATTATCAGTCCGCCGTCGAACTGGGTGAGCGCAATCCCTCGGTCATTCGCAACCTGGTGGTGCTGCTATATAAGCGGCAGCGATTCGCCGAAGCGGATCAGTTATTAAGAAAACTGGAAACCCAGCAAGCTCCGTTTTCGCTGGACCTGGAGCGATTGGCTTCCGAAGTGTCGTGGCGCACGGAAGATTTGAACCGCGCATTGGAGCTGGCCAAGAAAACCACCGAATCGGCCAAAACCGTAGACGATTATCTGTGGCTGGGCCAGCTGCTAACACTGGCCAAACAAACCGCCGAGGCAGAACAGGCCTTCCGCAATGCGACTCAAGTCGCCCCCCAAGAACTCCGTGCGTGGCAAGCGCTGGTGCAGCACGAATGTCGCCAGAAAGATATCGACAAGATCGAGCGCACATTGCAGGACGCAGCCGGCAAAATCCCGCCTGAGCGAATCGCCATGATTCATGCCCAGGCCCTGACCGTCCTCAAGAAGCCCGATGAAGCCGCCGCGGAATATGAACGGGCGATGAAGCTCAACCCCAACGACAGCAAAGTCCTGGCCAGCGCCGCCGAATTCTTCATGGTTCGTCGCGATCTGGCTCGGGCTGAGACGCTGCTGCGAAACCTGCTCGACCCCGCGGTTGACTGCACCCCCGAGGAACGGATTATCGCCCGACGACACTTGGCTTTGGTGCTGGCCAGCAACAGGCAGTTCCCGAAGGTGAACGAAGCTCTGCTTCTGCTGAAACGCAACGAGCAACAATTGCTTGCCGCCAGCCCCGACGACCAACGGGTTAAGGCGGTTGTGATGTCGGCCATCCCGGGACACGATGCGCGAGCAGGCCATCACCATGCTCGAACAACTCGTCCAGAATGAAACTCCTCAGCCGGGCGACCACTTCCTGCTGTCCCAGCTGTACGAAGCGGAAGGTCGTTGGCCCGATTCGCGCCGCGAACTTCAACGCTTGATCGGTTCGGTGACGGAAACGCCGCCGCTGTTTCTGGCCGCTTATATCCGCGCCTTGCTCGACCATAACGAAGTGCACGAGGCCAAAATGTGGTTGACGCGCTGGCAAACGCTGCATCCCGACGAATCCGACACCGCCGAATTTCAAGCCGAGGTCGACGTCGCGGATAAAAAGTATGATCACGCGGTGGAAGTTATCACCAAACAATCGCAAAAACCGGCGACCGCGTCGGGCAAACCCTGGGCCGCGGATATGTTGGAAAAAATGGCGTTTAAATGCCAGGATCCCGACGGCGCAAAGGTGCTGAAGGAAGGGGCGGAGCGCGCCTACCGAGATGCCGCCCAACAAGAGCAGCGCCAAAATTTGGAGCTGGCGAATTACCTCGCCCGCCAAGGTCGCATCACCGAAGCCGTCGATCTGTGCTTCGACTTCGTCTCGAAATCGCCCGAAAAAGCCGGCGAGGCTTTGCTCTCTGCCGTGGGCGCCGTCTGTCAGCCGCAGGCGCCGTCCGCCGATCGAGAGCGCGTCGAAAAGTTGGTTCGACAACATCTCGACCAGGAAAATAATCAACCCCACCTGGCCACCGCCATGGGCACGCTCTATGAATCGCAAGCTCGCTACGACGAAGCGATCAAAGCCTATCGCCAGGCGGTCGAGCTCGATCCCAATGACATCGTGGCCCTCAATAACATTGCCCTGTTGCTTTCGCATCAGGGCAATCCACAGCAGGCGCTAACCTTCGTACAGCATGCCTTGTCGGTCGCGGGCCCCAGACCCGATTTGTTGGATTCGCAAGGCACAGTTCGTCTGGCGATGGCTGATAACGACGGCGCGATCGCCGACTTCTCGTCCGCGGTGGCCGATAAGCCCAGCGCCACGCGGTGGCTGCACTTGGCCATCGCTCAGCTCCGGGCCCACCATACTGAGGACGCCGGAAAGTCGTTCGACCACGCCTTGGCGCTCGGTCTGACTCCGAAGCAGGTGCACCCGTTCGACCAATCCGACTACGCCACGCTGAATACCCAGTTCGCTCATTAATCATCAGGATCGAAGTCGTGACGCGTGAGAAATCAAACGGCAAGCTTGCCGCCAGCCGCCCCGGCCAGCGTCCGACGGTCTTCGTCATCGATCCCGATCCATCGTCTGCAAAGTTTATCGTTGATCTGGTTCGAGCACACAATCTGCCCGTGCTGCACTTCCTCTCGGGCGAAGATTTTTGGGAAGCCCTCGACGGCCCTGAGGCCGGTTGCGTCGTGACCGAAATCGATTTGCCTGGGCTCGACGGACTTCAATTGTACGACCGCATGGTCGCCGCCAATATGCTGTTGCCCGTCGTGATGGTCGCCGCCGAAAGCGACGTGGCAGTGGCCGTACGAGCGATGAAGTCCGGCGTGATGGACTTTCTGGAAAAGCCCTGCCATCCGCTGGAACTATGGGAAGCAATCCAGCAGGCGATCGAAAAGCATCGCGTTCGAGCGGAAGCGGCGACCGTCAGCGCTCAAATCCGCGCTTGCCTCGAAAGTCTCACTGATGAGGAAGAACTGGTAATGCGCATGGTTTTGGATGGCAAACCCAATAAAACCATCGCCCACCAATTGCGTTTGAGCGTTCGGACCATCGACTTTCGTCGGGCCAGTATCCTGCGAAAGATGCAGGCTGGTACGTTGGTCGAGCTGGCCCAAACTTTGACGATGGTCGGATATTCATTCCGTTCGCCTCCAGGCCGTTTGGCTTTGCCCGGACCCAGCCGCCAAGTCTCAACCCCGCGCCCCTAGCACAGTCAAATTCGGCCTAAACTGCGTTGCAGCAGCCTTTTCCCCTGCCGGCCATCCGAGATGCTGCTTACGCTGCGGCCGTGCAGTGATTATTCTGTTAGTGTAGATTTACCTGTCGATAAACCCGCGTAACTCACCTCATTCGACCAATTCCGCAAGGCGTTCGTCCATGACCAATAACTCGCCACGAGCATTCATTACCGGCATCACTGGCCAGGATGGATCGTACTTGACCGAAATGCTCTTGGCCAAAGGGTACGAGGTGCATGGCCTCATCCGACGGTCCAGCACTTTTAATACCTCTCGGATTGAGCACCTGTATACCGATCCCCACGAACTTGGTGCTCGCCTGAAGCTCCACTACGGCGATCTCACCGATGCCAATGGGTTGGTGCGGTTGGTGCGCGAAGTCCGTCCGAACGAGGTCTACAATTTGGGCGCTCAAAGCCATGTACGGGTGAGCTTTTTTCAACCCGTGTACACGGCCGAAGCCGGCGGCATCGGCACGCTCAAGCTGCTGGAAGCCGTTCGTGATTTTCAGGATTCGTCCGGCCAGCAAGTGCGCTTTTATCAAGCTTCCAGTTCGGAAATGTTCGGCAAGGTAACCGAAACGCCCCAGCGCGAAACCACGCAATTCCATCCCCGCTCCCCGTACGCCGTGGCCAAGTTGTATTCGCATTGGATCACAGTGAATTATCGCGAAAGCTATGGATTGCATGCGTCCTGTGGCATTTTGTTCAATCACGAATCGCCTCGCCGCGGCGAAACGTTCGTCACCCGCAAAATCACCCGCGCCGCCACCCGCATCAAGCTCGGCCTGCAGGAACACCTGTATCTGGGCAACCTGGAAGCACGGCGCGATTGGGGGTTTGCCGGCGATTACGTTGAAGCCATGTGGCTGATGCTGCAACAAGAAACGCCCGACGATTACGCCGTCGCCACCGGCGAAGTGCACTCCGTTCGTGAATTTTGCCAGCGCGCTTTCGAGCGCATTGGGTTAGATTATCGTGACTACGTTAAGACCGATCCGCGTTACCTGCGCCCCGCCGAAGTCGACTTCTTGCTCGGCGACGCCACCAAGGCCCACACCAAATTGGGCTGGAAGCCGCGAGTGTCCTTCGAACAACTTGTCGATCTGATGGTCGATGAAGATCTTGAACTCGCGAAGCAAGAACGAGTTTTGCAAGATAGTTGTTCCGGTTCCGGAGGCTTCGAATAAATCCAGCCGCGATTGATTTCCCGCCTCGCGGTGGCGCCGAGCCATCGTTACAATTTCCGCTAAGGCACTCCCCCTGATGATTCACTGGGCCGACCATCGCGTTTGCGTCACTGGCGGCGCCGGCTTTCTGGGCCACGTCGTTTGCCAGTTGCTGCGCGAGCGCGGCGTCGCAGAAAAAAACCTGTTCGTCCCCCGCCATGCCGAGTACGACCTGACGCGCGAAGACCATGTTCGCCGCCTGTACCAGCAAGTTCGCCCCGACATCGTCATCCATCTGGCCGCAGAAGTGGGCGGCATCGGCGCCAACATGGCCAATCCCGGCCGCTTCTTTTTCGCAAATATGGCGATGGGGCTGCATCTGATCGAGCACGCCCGCCAGGCAAAAATCCGCAAGTTCGTCCACACCGGCACCGTGTGCGCCTATCCCAAATTCGCGCCGGTCCCCTTTCGCGAACAAGATTTGTGGAATGGCTACCCGGAGGAAACCAACGCCCCGTATGGCGTTGCCAAGAAGGCGCTGTTTGTCATGCTCGACGGTTATCATCGGCAGTATGGTTTGCCCAGCGCCATCGTCGTGCCCGTGAATCTGTACGGCCCCAGAGATAACTTTGATCCCGCCAGCAGCCACGTCATTCCGGCTCTGATTCGCAAGTGTGAAACGGCGCGGGTTCAGGGAGATGAACAGATCGTCTGTTGGGGCACCGGCAAAGCTAGCCGCGAGTTTTTGTACGTCGACGACGCCGCCCGAGGCATCGTACAAGCCGCCGAGCGAATGGAAGAACCGATTCCGATCAATCTAGGAACCGGCCAGGAAATCACTATCGCTGACCTCGTGCAGGTGATCGCTCACTCCTGTGGATACAATGGCCGCATCCTGTGGGACGACAGTAAGCCCGACGGGCAGCCGCGCCGCTGCCTCGACACCGCCCGCGCCGCCAAGCTGTTGGAATGGCAAGCCACGATGCCGCTGGAAGAAGGTTTGCGCCGCACGATTTCTTGGTGGCGCGAGCATGTGCCCAATGCATCCGCGGCGAAGCCCGGCGCTTCCGCCGCGGTCGGTCACGTCTAGCTGGTTTCGGTCCGCGATCGGTCGGCACGAACCGCTTGATCCTGCAATCTGCTGCGATAAACGATGTCGCACTATCTCGCCTTCGTTCTCTCGAATCTCTTGGCCGTGGTCGTTTCCTTCGGACTCGCTCATGCGCTACTGCCCGGCAGAACTCGACCGCAATTGGCTCTGGCCACGCTCGCGGGTTACCCGTTGGTCATCATCATCGCGCTCTTGCTGTTGGGGGTGACCGGCGTTCTGACGACTTTGGGCGTGTACTTGGTGTTTGTGCCGACCGCTTGCCTTGCACTCCTTTGGCTCGGGCTCCGGCGAGGCGTTTCACCGATTGCGACTCCGGCGATCAATGCTAATTCTTCAGTCGGATCGCAGCTCGCTCAGTTGGCAATCCCCATCAGTTTGCTTGCAGCCTTCGCCAGCGTAGTAGTGCTGAAAGCATCCTTCTCGGGAACGGAGTTCTTTACAGACGACCTTGGTTACCACGCTCCGAACGTGGCGCGATGGATTCAAGACGGACAATTCACTTACGTCACCCGCAATCTCACGGCTTACTATCCGTTCAACTGCGAATTGCTTTCGCTGTGGTATGTTCTGCCGTTTCACAGTGATGCCTGGGCCGCCCTGGGCGGTGTCTTCTGGCTGGCATTGATCGCCTGTGCGGCCGCCGCAGTCGGTCGAGAACTCGGGCTCACCGCGGCCGCTGGCACGCTGGTGGCCGTTCTGACGATTTGTTCCCCCAGCATCATCTGGCTGGTTCGCACTTTTAGTCCAACCGACCTGGCGGCGGCGTCGTTGATCCTGGCCGGAATCTATTTCACCGCCTTGGCCATTCGCCGCATTCCCGTCGGCTCCGGCGCCTCGGAGACACTTTATGCAGGCCTGCTGGTCGGCGCCGCCCTCGGCTGCAAGGTAACTGTCGCGCCCGTTTTTGTCGTCCTCGTGGCGGCGCTCCTCTTTACCAAGAAGCGGTTCCGGTCGGTTCTTATCTTTTGTTTCGGCGCGGCGCTGACCGGTTCGTTTTGGTATATCCGTAACTGGATCGATACCGGCAATCCGCTGTTCCCCGCGGAAATTGGGCCCTTCGCCGGGCCTTGGACGCAGCAGCAGCAATCCGTTGAAAAACTGGTTCGCCTTGTCGGCAAATCGCAATCACTGCCACAAATGACGGAAATTCTCAAAAAGGATTTCGATTGGCCTCAGAGCCTCGCCGCTCTATCGGTCGTCGGTTATGTCGCCGCGCTGGCCGCGGAATTGTTTCGTACGGCCAGTTCCAGCGAAGACAATGGCGCTTTGCGAAGAATCCTGCTCGTCTCAGGCATTTCCCTTTTGATTGTCTATCCGTTCGCCCCCTTTTCAGGCAACGATTATTCGTGGCGATATATCACCGCGCCGTTTTTGATCGGATTGGTGCTGTACGGTCGACTAATTGATGAACGCCACTGGCTTCATTGGTTCTGGCGCTCCATGGCGCTGCTGGCCGTTGTTACATGTTGGCCGGGGCCGGGTAAAAGCATTCTGGTGGCGTTTGTGGGAGGCGCCGTCGGCTTGTTTGCACTTCATCTTGCTGTTTACCGACTTCGAGATCTTAGCTCTGTAAATCTTGCGATTGGCAGCTTGGCTGGCATTGCCGCTTTGTGCGTCGCCCTGGCGATTCTCACGAATCATCAGCAGAGGGCCACCAACGATAACCTGCGGCAGTATGGCGCACCTGACCAGCCGATCGGCCTGGCATGGAACGCGTTGGATGCCGCGCCGCCGGGCTCCCGCGTCGCATGGTTCTTGAATCGCAGCTACGACTATTTTCCGCTTTTTGGCCGCCGCTACCAATTCGATCCCGTCGCGGTGGATTCCAACGGCAAGTTAACGCCGCCGCTGCACGAGCTCTTTGCTGGCAATCCGACGATCGAAGTGTCGCGGTCGAAAAAATCGGCCATGCCGCGCGATGCCGCCGAGCTGCTCAATCACCTTCGCGACGCCAAGGTTGATTACGTGCTTGTCAGCAAGTGGCCCGTCGCCGCTTGGCCTCCCCAGCATGCGCTGCTGGAAAAATCCGATGGCCTACGCGTGTTCTATCAGGACGACTACTCGGTCATTTGGAAAATCAAACGCGCTCGGCAATCTAACGACTAGCTCGACCGCTTTCGCCGATGGCCGAGCCTTCTCCGCTGCGTGCATGAATCACCTGCACGTACTCGGCCCCCAGTAGCACGATCGCTACTGCGTAATAGCACCACAGCAGCACGGCCAGGAATGCTCCCACGACGCCGTAGGCGCTGCCGTAATGGCTCCGCGCAATGTAAATGGTGAGCAACTGACGGCCGATTTCCCACGCCGCCGCCGTCAACAGCCCGCCGTGCAGTGCATCGCTCCAAGCGACCGTCGCCTTCGGAAGCAGCCGGTATAGAAAGGTGAACACCGCGGCGTTGATCGCAAACGTGACGCTCGTTTGCGTGGCGTCCCATAACCAACCGTCCAAGGGAACCGCCAGCGCCGTATGCGCCTCGACCGCGCTGAGAACCATTCCCGCCACGAACACGACCACCACCACTGCGGCCAACCCGAGCAACAACAAGAGCGCCCGTCCCCGTTGCCCGACGAGCTGCAACGCCAGGCGAAAGATGCTTTGCGATCCGCTTTGCGGCAAGGCCCAAATGCGATCGAAGGCCGAATCAAGTTGGGCGAATGCCGCGACCGACGTAACGATCATCGTCGCCAGTCCCACCGGCCCGCCGATCCCCGATTTATCTTGCACCATTGCCAGCGATTGCTTCACATAGTCGGCCAATTCCGCCGACATGTTCTGCGCGATCGCCGCCAATACCTTCTGCTGTGCATCCTGTCCGAGGTGCGTGTTTCGAAGAAACCATTCGACGCCGGCGATCAACACCAACAACAGCGGAAAGAACGACAGTCCGACATAGTACGCGGTCGCCGCCGACATCAATGGGCCATCGTCCTCAAACCAGCGCATGATCGCCCGCTGAACATCTCGCACAAATTGGACGACCATGCTCCACATGGCAAGCGAGGTCCTAGCGGTTTATGGCAGGCCAAGGGCCAAAGCCGATGTCTTCCCTGTGAGCCGCATCCGATGCACTCCGTTTCAGCCGAACGACCGCAAGTTTACAACGTCATCTCTTCGCCGGATGCTAGGCGAATCTTCTTGTGAGCAATGTCATGCTGGGCGATCACGCGCCGCAGCGTGCGATATCGGGCGCGAATCAGCATCGACTCCGTCGTGCACAAGTGGTTTTCATAGCGAATCCCGCGCAACATCGCGGAGTCGGTGATTCCCGTCGCGACGAAAATGATGTTGTCCCCCTTGGCCATCTCCGCCACACACCACACCTTTTGAAAATCAGCCGGCTTGCAACCGTGTTCACTCACCAGCGATTTCTTTTCTTGCTCGTCTCGAGGGAACATGCGGCACAATAATTCCCCACCCAAGCATTTGATTCCCGATGCGGCCAGCACCGCTTCCGTGCTGCCGCCGATGCCGATGTAGATGTCGACTCCGGAATTGGGAAGGCACGGCGCGATGGCTGCCGCGACGTCGCCGTCGGGAATCAGCCGCACTCCGCAATTGGCCGCCCGCAGCTCTTTGATGATGTGCTCGTGCCGCGGCCGATCGAGCACCACGCACACCAAATCGGAAACCCGTTTGTCCAAAGCATCGGCGATCGTCTGCAGATTCTGGCTGATCGGCACGTCCAAGCTCACTTTGGCCTTGGAAGCGAGCACCCGCGGACCAATCGCCAGCTTTTCCATGTAGTACGAGGGAATGTGCGGGAACAGATCGAGTGGATCTTGCGTCGGATCAGGACTCGTCGCGACAGCCATCACCGAAATCGAGCCATTCAAGCCCTTCGACAGCGGAGTCGTGCCGTCGATCGGATCGACCGCGATGGCCACCGGAATGGAAGTATCCTCCCACCGCCCCAGCTTTTCCCCCATGAAGATTCCAGGCGCTTCGTCCTTGATGCCCTCGCCGATGCGCACCACGCCTTTGCAGTCAATCAGGTTGAACATGCCCCGAATCGCTTCCGAGGCGGCGTGATCGGCGGCATTCTTGTTCCCTTTGCCGATCCATTTCCCGGCCGCCAATGCCCCGTTCTCGGTGCAGCGCACCAGGTCCAGGTCGAACAACCGTTCCGGATCATGCGGCCGAGTTGGCATATCGTTCACCTTGAGTCAGGTTGCGTTTTCGTGGAAGCTAAAGCCTGCATCATGATGCGGCATGCAATATCAATCGCCGGCGCAGACATGCCTCCGGCAGATTCTACCATATTCCGGCGCAGCGGCGAACAAGAGCTTGCCAACCGCGGCCCGAGCGCGAGCCAACTTCACATCGGTCGCAGGCGCCGCAATAGAAAACACGGGCAAGCGAGTCCCTCCGCCTACCCGCGACCATCTCGTGTTCCGCTCTGCCTGCCCTAAGCAGCAGCTTCTTCGAACTGCTCTTCTTCCGTCGAGCCGTCCAAAGCAGTCACCGAGCTGCGCCCGCTGGAAATAGTCGTCATCAGCTTGTCGAAAAACCCGGTGCCGACAAATTTCTGATGCTTGACCGCCCGATAGCCATTGGTGCGTTCTTGCGAGAATTCCTCCTCCTGCAATTGCACGTAGGCCGCCATGCCCTTGTCCCGATATCCCAGCGCCAAGTTGAACATGCTCAAGTTCAAAGCGTGGAAACCTGCCAGCGTCACAAACTGATACTTGTAGCCCATCGCTCCCAGCTCGCGCTGGAAGTTGGCGATGGTCACTTCATCCAAGTTCTTTCGCCAATTGAACGAAGGCGAGCAGTTGTACGCCAGCAGTTTGTCGGGATACTTCGCTCGAATCGATTCCGCGAATTCCTCGGCCTCATCCAGATTCGGATGCGAAGTTTCGCACCAGATCAAGTCGCAGTAGGGTGCGTAGGCCAATCCGCGGGCAACCGCGCATTGCAAGCCTCCCTTGATGCGGAAGAAGCCTTCCTCGGTGCGTTCGCCAGTGAGGAACTTCCGATCGCGCTCGTCGATGTCGCTGGTCAAAAGCGTGGCACTGTCGGCATCAGTGCGGGCGCACAAGACCGTCGGCACCCCGCACACGTCGGCCGCCAGCCGCGCGGCAACCAGCTTGCTAATGAACTCTTGCATGGGCACCAACACTTTCCCGCCCATGTGGCCGCATTTTTTCGCCGACGATAGCTGGTCTTCAAAATGCACGCCCGCCGCCCCGGCGTCGATCATCTCCCGCATGATTTCATAGGCGTTTAGCGGCCCGCCGAAGCCGGCTTCCGCATCGGCAAACTGGGGTGCAAACCAATCGATGTCGTCCGGCTTGTCCTCCAGCATTGAAATCTGATCGGCCCGCTGCAGCGCCTGATTGATCCGCCGCACAAGCGTCGGCACGCTGTTGGCCGGATACAGGCTTTGATCGGGATACACCTGTCCCGCCAGGTTCGCGTCCGCCGCCACCTGCCAGCCGCTGACATAGATCGATTTCAGCCCCGCGGCCACCTGCTGCACCGCCTGGTTGCCCGTCAACGCGCCCAACGCATGGACGTAGCTTTCCGTGTGCATCAGCTTCCACAGCCGCTCCGCGCCACGCCGGGCCAGCGTGTATTCCGGACAGACCGAACCCCGATAGCGGACCACTTCTTCCGCCGAGTAAGGCCGTCGCACGCCCTTCCAGCGCGAGTCCTCAGCCCAATGACGTTTCAATGCATCTACAGACTTCTTGCGCAAACCTTCCGGCGATTCCGGATCCAACATGTGGTGACGATGAGCTTCGGTCATGGGGCCTCCAGGCAAACACAAAAGCGGGTGAGGGGGTTCTAATCGAGATAGGGGTACGCTTTCAGCGTCAGAAATTCTTCCAGTTCGTTTTGTTCGATGATTTCTTGAAACAGCTTAGCCGCCAGGTCGAATTTTCCGCCCTGAAAACGCTCCCGGCCCACTTCCTGCTCGATCCGCTCCATCTCTTCCATAAACGTCTGGCGAAACAGCGCCGGCGTGATCGTGCGCCCATCTTCCAATTGCTTGGCGTTGTGCAGCCACTGCCACACCTGGGTCCGCGAGATCTCAGCCGTCGCCGCATCTTCCATCAGGTTGTATAGCGGTACGCAGCCCTGCCCGCGCAGCCACGATTCCATGTACTGCACGCCCACGCGAATATTCAAACGCAATCCGGCGTCGGTGATTGTGCCGGCCGGCGTTTCCAGCAGATCCGCAGCACTCACCTCCACATCGTCGCGCAATCGCTGAATTTGATTCGGCGTCTTCATCACCGCATCGAATTCCTGCTTGGCCACGTCGACCAGCCCAGGATGCGCCACCCACGTGCCGTCGTGCCCATCGTGGGCTTCACGCTGTTTGTCGGCGCGCACCTTGGCAAATGCCTGTTCGTTGGCGGCCGGATCGTCTTTGATCGGAATCTGGGCCGCCATGCCGCCGATGGCCGACGCACCTCGCCGATGGCATGTTTGAATCGCCAGCAGCGAATACGAATGCATCATGTGCGTCGTCATCGTCACCTGGGCGCGATCCGGCAGCACCTTGTCGGGGCGACTGCGAAACTTCTTGATGAAGCTGAAGATGTAATCCCAGCGGCCGCAATTCAGCCCCGCCGCATGGTCGCGCAGCTCATATAAAATCTCGTCCATTTCGAAGGCGGCCAGAATTGTTTCGATCAGCACCGTCGCGCGGATGGTGCCCTGTGGAATACCCAAATCGCGTTGCGCCTTCCCGAACACTTCGTTCCACAACCGCGCCTCAAGATGACTTTCGATCTTCGGCAAATAGAAATACGGCCCGCTTCCCTCGTCGATCAGCCGCTGCGCGTTGTGAAAGAAAAACAATCCGAAATCAAACAGCGAGCCGCTCATCGGCTGTCCATCCACCAGCACGTGTCGTTCTTCTAAATGCCATCCGCGCGGCCGAACCAGCAGCGTGGCCACACGCTCGTTCAATTGGTAACGCTTGCCGGTCTCCTGGTTTGTGTATTCGATCGTCCCGCTGACGGCGTCGCGCACGTTGATTTGCCCGTCGAGCGTTCCCGCCCACGTGGGCGAATGCGAGTCCTCGAAATCTGCCATGAAGCAGTTCGCGCCCGAATTGAGCGCGTTGATCACCATCTTCCGGTCCACTGGTCCGGTGATTTCCACCCGGCGATCCATGAGATCTTCCGGCAGCCCGGCCACTCGCCACTCGCTGTTGCGCACCTGGGCTGTCTGAGCCAAGAAATCCGGCAGCTCGCCGGCATCAAGCCGCGCTTGCCGCTGGCCCCGCGCAGCCAAAAGTGCCAGCCGACGGGCATTGAACTCGCGGTGCAGCCCGGCGATGAAGTCCAGTGCCGCCGTCGTCAGCACACTGGCGTGTGCCGTCGAAACGTGACCTCGCACTTCGATGCCGCCCGTCCCGGAGGTCGATCGACGAGGTGATTTCGCGATAGTGTCCACGGCCAACTCAGGTCATGCGGGTAGATCTGAGACAATTGAGGCGCCAATCTCGCGACTGTCACCTCAACTTAAACTCTACTGAGCCGCGAAGCATAAGTAAAATTAATAAATGTTAATTATGAGTATTGACAAATCCTATCTTCAGTTTAGGCTATAAGTGGCGGTGACTGCCTTTACGGCCGAGGGCGTATTTTCATGGCCACCTCTTCGTCGCGATACAAGCACAATCGCTTGCAACAACTCCGCGGCTTTTGCTACGCCGCCCGTACTCACAGCATGTCGAAGGCGGCCGAAAAAATGCTCTTGAGTCAGCCGTCGGTATCGCTGCAGATCAAAGCCTTGGAGCGAGAACTCGGCGTCCAATTGTTTCAACGCCGTGGGCCGCGCATCTCGTTGACTCACGATGGGCAGCGTTTGTTGGAACTGGCTGCCCCGCTGATGGAGTCGATCGACGCGCTGGACGATTCATTCACGTCGCTGCGCGAATCGCCCGATCGCGGCACGGTGAACATCGCGGCCGGCGGCTCCACCATTCAGTATCTGCTTCCGCCGTTTGTGCAAAAATTCACGCGCGACTTTCCCCTCGTCGATGTGCGTTTGCACAATGTGACCGGCAAAGCGGGCTTAGCCCTGTTGCGCGAAGGCGATGCTGATTTCGCCATCGGCCCGATGCTGGAAACGCCCCCCGACATCACCTTCCAGCCCCTGGTTTCCTACGAGCCGACGTTGATCATGCGTCGCGACCATCCGTTGGCCCGCAGCAAACGACTCACGCTGCGCGATATCGCCAAGTATCCACTCATCTTGCCACCCAAAAACCTCAGCACGCATCGTATCGTCGATTCGGTTTTCACCGATCATGCGATCCAATACGACGTCAAGCTCGAGGTCGGCGGTTACGACGTGATTAAGAAATACGTGGCACTAGGACTGGGTATTTCGATCGTCATGAGCCACTGCCTTTCTGAATCCGATCATCTCCGCGCTGTGCCGCTGGGTCGCTACTTTCCCAAACGCACCTACGGCATTGTGCTGTTCAAAGACCGACGGCTCTCTCCGGCGGCCGATCAGTTTGTGCGCACGCTGATCCCTGATGGGAAAGTTAAACGCCAGCATGTGAAGCGAGCGCGATGATGCTGGATTGCATCCCTTCGAAGCGGTGCGATAACTTCAATCCGACTCGATCTGCACCTGTGGAAGCTGCCCGCCGCTAAGTTCCAATAGCTGAATTCGCGCGGCGCTCAGCCGGGAAGCCAAAGTTTCCGCCGCACGCTTCATGAACGCGAAGCCGAACTCAGGATCTTCCGCACACAGCGCCAGAATTTGTTCGCCGTCGATGGCAATCGCCTTCGTCGGGGCAAGCGTGCGGGCGGTATCCGACAATCGCGACCGTCCCACCAGCGGCGACCAGCCGACCAATTCTCCCGCGCCCACTTCCATCAGTTGCCGGCAACCGGCCCGCGACGTGCAGATTACCAACGAGACGTTGCCGCTGATGATGAAGTACACCTCCTTGGCAGGTTGGTGTTCTAAAAAAATGTCGTGCCGCGCCGGAAATTCCACGACCTTCGCCATCGCGGCCACACGCTGCAAATGTTTGTCGGCAATGCCATGGAAGAACTCTAAGTTCCGCAACATATCCGTAGTCTGTGGCATGATGCACCTGTGTACACGGCTTCGGAACCGCCCGGCTGCGATCGATCGCTTGCACTCGATTCTATCCGAAGTTCCGCGCAATTCGATGGGCTATCGCGCCGGGGTTTGGCACAGCCCAATTTGTGGGCCAAAATGCGGGAAAACTAGGGCCGGAAACAACGCCAGCCCATTGCGATAAGCGTTTTGATTTGTGATACTTACAGCTTGACATGCTCTTCTACAATGGGCCTTTTTTTCAGGAGATGTGGCGATGGCGCGCGAAGTCGTGGTGCTCAGCGGCGTGCGAACGGCGATCGGCGGGTACGGCGGGGCCCTTAAAGATATTCCGCCCAGCGAACTGGCGGCCAAAGTTGTCCGCGAAGCGGTCAATCGCGCCGGCATTGAATCCAAGGATGTCGGCCACGTGGTTTTCGGCAACGTGATCCACACCGACGTGCACGATCATTACCTCTCACGCGTCGCCTGCATTAAAGGTGGATTGCCGCCCGAAACCCCGGCCCTCACGCTCAATCGCCTCTGTGGCAGCGGCTTGCAAGCCATCGTCTCCGCAGCCCAAAACATCGTGCTCGGCGATGCGGATTGCGCGGTGGCTGGAGGCGCTGAAAACATGAGCCGCAGCCCGTATCTGGCGCCGGCCATGCGCTGGGGCGCGCGAATGAACGACACCAACATGGTCGACGTCATGGTCGGCGCGCTCAGCGATCCGTTCGACGACGTCCACATGGGCATCACTGCTGAGAACGTCGCCAAAAAATATAATATTGCTCGCGAAGACCAAGATGCGTTGGCCGCCGAAAGTCATCGCCGCGCTGGGATCGCCATCGACAAAGGATACTTCAAGGCCCAGATTTTGCCGATCGAGGTCAAAGTCAAGCGAGAAATGCTGCCCTTCGAGGTCGACGAAACCGTCCGCCGCGACAGCACCGCAGAGAAACTCTCCAAGTTGAAGCCCGTCTTCGATCCGGCCGGCTCGGTGACTGCCGGCAATGCCTCCAGTATCAACGACGCTGCTGCGGCTGTCGTACTCATGGAGCGCGGCCTGGCCGAGAAGCGCGGGCTGCATCCCATCGGGCGCCTGATTGATTACGCTTTCGCCGGCGTCGATCCGAAGTATATGGGCATCGGTCCAGTGCCCGCGGTGCAAACTCTGCTAAGAAAAACCGGCCTGAATTTGAACGACATCGACGTGTTCGAAGTGAACGAAGCCTTCGCGGCCCAGGCGCTGGCGGTCTGCCGCAGCCTGGAGTTGCCCATGGATCGCACCAATCCCAACGGCAGCGGTATTTCGCTGGGGCATCCCATCGGCGCCACCGGCTGCATCCTCACCGTCAAGGCCCTGTACGAACTGAAACGCACCGGCGGACGCCGCGCTCTAGTCACCATGTGCATCGGCGGCGGACAAGGAATCGCTGCTATTTTCGAACGCATGTAAACCATTTCCGAAACATCACGGGCGCCGTTCGGCCGCCCGATTCCTCTATAATTCATTTCTACTCGGGGAGATCACGCAATGGGACGTTTAGCTGGGAAAACGGCGCTTGTCACGGGGGCCTCGCGCGGCATCGGTCGCGCCATCGCCATTGAACTGGCGCGCAAAGGCGCGAAAGTCGCCATTAACTTCCAGGGCAACGAGGCCAAAGCCAAAGAAACTCTGGAACAAGTCACCAAGCTGGGCTCCAGCGGGATGTTGGCCCAGGCGAACCTCGCCGATCCCAAAGAAGCCCGTGCCATGGTCAAACGCGTCGCCGACGAATTCGGCCATCTCGATATTCTGGTGAACAACGCCGGCATCACCCGCGATGCAATGCTTCGCAAGATGACCGACGAAAATTGGGCCGAGGTGATTCAAACCAACCTCAGTGCCTGCTTCTATTGCACCTCGGCGGCCATACCCATCATGACCGATCAGAGCTACGGCCGCATCGTCAACATCAGCTCGCTCAATGGCCAGGTGGCCGCCATCGGCCAGGCCAACTACAGCGCCAGTAAAGGCGGCATTATCGCTTTCACGCGGACCGCCGCCATGGAATTGGCCCGTTCGGGAATCACGGTCAACGCGGTCTGTCCGGGCTACACCGATACCGACATGTTCGCCAGAGTGCCCGCGGATATTCAAACCTCGATCAAAGCCAAAATCCCCTTGGGCCGGTTCGCCCAGCCGGAAGAAATTGCCAAAGCCGTGTTATTTCTGGTCGCGGATGGCGATTACATTACTGGGGAGCAGATAAGCGTGAACGGTGGAATCTTCATGTTGTGATGCGGCGCAAGCGGCAGTTTCGTCGTTGATCGCTCCGCTGGTTTCACACAGGGTCTTGCCAAGGAGCTACAATTCCTTGGCGAAACATCCACTGCCAGCGAAGGAGTCAGCATGAGCCAGTCCGACAATCCATTCGACCTGTTCGATCCCACCGGCATGCTCAAAACCATGCGCGATCAGAACATGGAAACGTGGGCGAAGATGATGACGCAATATGTCAATTCCGACGCCTATGCCGACGGCTCGGCTAAAGTGCTCGATGCCTTGCTGAGCAGTTCGGGCCCCTTCCGCAAAATGGTTGAGAAAACCATGAGCCAGGCGCTGGCTAACTTGAGCATGCCCAGCAAAGACGACGTCACGCAATTGGCCGAGCGCCTGACGCACATCGAAACGCGGCTCGACGATTTGGACGCCAAGCTCGACGATGTGTTGCGGTCCGCCCGCACGTCAGGTTCCAGCAAGAAGGCCAAAGCCGCTGAGTTGGAGACCTAACCATGGCCGACACACAAACCAAAGAGTCGCAAGCGGAACAAGCCGGCGGCCCGCAGATTCCAAAGATTCCAACCTATGCGGACGTGTACGCCCAGTTGGAGAAATCCGCGCAGAATTGGGCTACCTTCAATCGGCTCGTGAATACCGATGCCAAAATCGCCCAAACGCCCAAGACGCTGATCTGGACGCTCAACAAGGCCAAGCTCTACCGCTACACGCCAGCGGTGCCCGAAGAAAAGCGGCACAAGGTGCCCTTGCTTCTGGTCTTCGCCATCATGAACAAGCCGCACGTGCTCGACCTGCGGCCCGGCCATAGTTTTGCCGAGTACATGGTTGCCCGCGGCTACGATCTGTATCTGCTGGATTGGGGCGCTCCAGGTCCCGAAGACAAAAACCTCAAATTCGACGATTACGTGCTCGAATATCTCCCGCGCGTGGTTCGCAAAGTCAAAGCCGTCTCCGGCTCGCGGCAGTTCAACATGCTCGGCTGGTGTCTGGGGGCGCTGATTAGCACGCTGTACGCGGCCTTGCGCCCCAACGATGGACTCAAGGATCTAATTCTCCTGACCGCCCCGCTCGATTTCACCGACAAAACAGCCGGTGGCTTCTCCCGTTGGACCAGCAGCGAATCGTTCAACCCCGATCGCCTGGTCGACACGTTCGGCAACGTGCCCGGCGAAATCATCGATTACGGCGCAAAGGCGCTGAAGCCCGTGGAGAATTTCATCGGCACCTACCTCAGCCTGTGGGAGAAAATCGACGATCCCAAGGTGGTCGAAGCCTGGCACGCCATGAACACCTGGGTCCGTGACATCATCCCCATGGCCGGCGGCGCTTACCGGCAATTGATTAGCGATTTTTACAAGAAAAACGCTTTGAAGGAAGGCACGCTTTCGCTCCGCGGCGAACGAGTGGATCTCAAGAACCTGACGGCCAACGTCCTGAACGTCATCGCCGAAGCCGATCACATCACCCCTCCCTGCCAATCGGAAGGAATCATGGACCTGCTGGGCAGCAAGGACAAGGAAATCTTCCGCGTGCGCGGCGGGCACATCGGCATCATGGCCGGCAGCGGGGCCCAAAAGGTCACTTGGCCGCACATCGAAGCGTGGCTCGCCAAACGAGCAGATTGACGATGTTCGACTGGAACAATCTTCTCGATGAAGCCGCTCTAAAATCTGTACTGCCCGGCGACTATGCCCGCTTCGCTCGGCCAATCCGCGAAGGGCTGATTGTTTTTCTCGAAGGCCTGCCCGAAGCGTATCAGGCCGAGATCTTAGCGCAGCAGGCCGCGCTGCCCTTATCCGCCAGCATCTCGCAACGGCTGACATTGCTTGCGCACTGTTGTCCGGTGTTGCATAAACTAGGACAGGTCCTGGCCCGCGACCAGCGTTTGGCGCCCGAACTACGCGAGCACCTGCGAGAGCTCGAATCGCTTACACCCTCTGTGCCCGACGCAACCATCGCGGATATTCTGCGCGCGAACTCGGCCCTCTCGATCGGCTCGGCGTTCGGCTTGCTCCCCCCGCGATCGCTGAAGCCAGCGTGGCCGTGGTCATTCCTTTCATTCAAACCAATGCGCCCGCCGATAATCCCCTTCGCCACGGCGTGTTCAAAATCCTCAAGCCCGGCATCGAAGATCGCCTGGCTCTGGAGCTGGAACTTTTGGGCCGCGTCGGCTCGCACCTCGATGAGCAATGCGAAGCACTGCATATTCCGCGCCTCGATTATGAGGAAGTGTTCGAGCAAATCCGCGAGAAGCTCGGCAGCGAGATTCGCCTCGACGAGGAGCAGCGCCATTTGGTCCGTGCGGCCGCTTTCTATGCCGATCAGCCGCGCGTCCACATTCCCGCGCTTTTGGAGCATTGCACGCCGCGAATTACCGCGATGGAGCGGATCCGCGGAGTCAAGGTCACCGATCACACATTGATCGCCCCTTACCGCCACCGTCAACTGGCGGAACTGGTGGTGCAGTCGCTGGTCACGCGCCCGATTTTCTCGCGCACCCGCAGGCCATGTTCCACAGCGATCCCCACGCCGGCAACTTGTTCCTCACCGACCAAAACCGCCTGGCCATTTTGGATTGGAGCCTGGTCGGTTCGCTGAGCGAGCCCGATCGCATCGCTGTCGTGCAAATCATTCAAGGTGCGATCACGCTGAATGCGGATCGGATCATCACGGTCTTGGAAAGCTTGAACCAGCGCGGGCAAGTCAATGGCCGTGCCCTGACTGAGATTGTCGCCGGCCGCCTCCGGCAAATTCGCCGCGGCACACTCCCCGGCTTAAGCTGGCTCGTGGGCTTGCTCGACGAAGCCGTCCACACAGCCGGCCTGCGGGCGGCCGCCGATTTGATGCTCTTCCGAAAATCGCTGCATACGTTGGAAGGGGTCGTGGCCGAACTGGGCGCCGAGGCCCCGCGCATGGACGAAGTGCTGCTGGCCGATTTTCTTCGCCATTTCGCCGCCGAATGGCCGTGGCGCTGGGTCTCGCCCCCCACTTCGCGTGATTTCGCCACGCGCCTTTCGACCTTCGATTTGGCCGAAACCTTGTGGAGTTCCCCGTCCACGCTGGCCCGATTCTGGATGGGGCACGGTTTCGATCTGTTGGAAGCTTGCGGCACCTCCGATAAACTAGACGTTTGATTGCCGGTAGTTGGCTTCCTCTTCCTGGGGTCATAAATCATGTCGCGGACCATCGAAGTCACGGAATTGGCGCTCCGCGATGGACACCAAAGCCTGTTGGCCACGCGCATGGCATTGGAAGACATGGTCCCGGCGTGCGAAGATATCGATAAGGCCGGCTATTGGAGCGTCGAGTGCTGGGGCGGAGCTACCTACGATTCCTGCATCCGATTCCTCAACGAAGATCCCTGGGAGCGACTGCGCACCTTCCGCAAGCTGATGCCAAACACTCGCTTGCAAATGCTCCTCCGCGGGCAAAACCTGCTGGGCTACCGCCACTACGAAGACACCGTGGTCGATCGCTTCGTGGAAAAATCGGCCGAAAACGGCATGGACGTGTTTCGCGTGTTCGATGCCCTGAACGACGTCCGCAATCTTCGCCGCGCATTGGAAGCCGTCCGCCGCACCGGCAAGCACGCCGAGGGCACGATCTGCTACACCACTTCGCCGCTGCATACCGTCGAAAAATTCGTCGAAATGGCCCAGCAACTTCGCGACCTGGGCTGCAATTCCATTTGCATCAAAGATATGGCCGCACTGTTGCGCCCGCAGCCGGCGTACGATCTGGTGCGCGGAATCAAAAAGCGCTGCGGCGACGACACGCTGGTGCACGTCCACGTGCATTCGACCACCGGCGTCACCCTGGTCAGCCTGATGAAAGCCATCGAGGCCGGCGCCGACATCGTCGATACCTCCATTTCTTCCCTCAGCCTCGGCCCTGGTCACAACCCCACGGAAGCTCTGGTCGAAATGCTTGAAGGCACGAGTTACACCACCAAGCTCGACAAAAGTCGCTTGCACAAGATCAAAGATCACTTGGCGAAAGTTCGCCCGAAGTACGCTGAATTCGAATCTAAGTACGTCGGCGTCGAAACCGACATCTTCGACAGCCAAATTCCCGGCGGCATGCTCTCGAACATGGAAAGCCAGCTCAAGCAGCAAGGCGCCGGCGACCGCACCAACGAAGTGCTGACCGAAGTGCCCAAGGTGCGCAAAGACGCCGGCTATCCCCCGCTGGTCACGCCCTCCAGTCAGATCGTCGGCACGCAAGCCGTGTTCAATGTGCTGATGGGGCGCTACAAATCGCTCACCGCCGAATTCGCCGATTTGATGCTTGGCTACTATGGCGAAACCATCGGCCCGCGCGATCCGGCCGTCATCGAAGCCGCCGCCAAGCACGCCAAGAAGCAGCCTATAACCTGCCGCCCCGCCGACCTGCTGAAACCCGAATGGGAACAACTCTGCGCTCAGGCCAAGGCGCTGGAAGGTTGCAACGGTTCCGATGAAGACGTGCTGACCTTCGCCATGTTTCCACAGGTCGCCCCAAAATTCTTCGCCCATCGCAAAGAAGGCCCGAAGAATGTCAGCAAGAGCCCGGCCGCGAAAGCGCCCGCCAGCGATGGTGCGGCCAAGTCGGGCGGCGGCAAACCGCCCGTCTCCACTCGCGTCACCTATAATGTCACCCTCGGCGGCAAATCGCACCAGGTTTCCGTCGAACCCGCATAGCAGAAAGCCAATCGATGCCCCCGCATTCTCCCAAGTCGATGGAAGACTTGACCCGCCAGCTTCGCAAAAAGCGCGAGCAGCTTGAGCAAGGCGGTGGACCCGATCGTCTGGCCAAACAGAAAGAACAGGGCAAGCTCACCGCTCGCCAGCGTATCGCCGCACTGGTCGACGCCAACAGCTTCGAAGAATTCGGCCTTTTCGCACAGCACCGCCAGGTGAATTTCGGCCTGGCCGATAAGGAAATCCCCGCCGATGGCGTCGTCACCGGCGCGGCCTCCGTCGACGGCCGCCTGATTCATCTGGCCAGCCAAGATTTCACAGTCCTGGGCGGCTCCGCCGGCGAGGTGCATTCGCTCAAAGTGGCTGACGTCATGCACCGCTCGCTCAAAACCGGCAGTCCGTTCGTGTTCATCAACGATTCCGGCGGCGCCCGCGTGCAGGAAGGCATCGATTCCCTCTCCGGCTACGGCCAGGTGTTTTACGCCAATGTGCTATTGTCCGGGGCCGTACCGCAAATTTCGCTCATTTGCGGCCCCTGCGCCGGTGGCGCGGCCTATTCCCCCGCGCTTACCGATTTCGTGATTCAAACTCGCCAGGCCCAAATGTTCATCACCGGCCCGCAAGTGATGAAGCAAGTTACCGGCGAGGATATTTCCGCCGAACAACTCGGCGGCGCCGACGCTCACATGGCCCACTCCGGCGTGATCCACTTCGTTGCCGAAGACGACAACGACGCCATCTATCTTTGTCGCCGCCTGCTTAGCTTTCTTCCAAGCAACAACTTGGAGGAGCCCCCCGTCATCCCTACCGATCGCAATGTCGACCCGAATCCGGCATTGGCCAACGCCGTGCCGGTGGATGCTAAGCAAAGCTACGATGTGAGAACTGTAATCACCGGCGTCGTCGACCAGGGCGATTTCCTCGAAGTCCAAGCCGGTTATGCCATGAACATGGTCGTCGGTTTCGCCCGCATTGTCGGTCGCACGATCGGCATCATTGCCAATCAGCCGGCGGTGCTGGCCGGCGCGATCGACATCAATGCCTCGACCAAGGCCGCCCGCTTCATCCGCTTTTGCAACGCCTTCAATATCCCGATCGTCACGTTCGTGGACGTGCCCGGCTACTTGCCCGGCGTTCAGCAGGAATACGGCGGCATCATCCGCAATGGCGCAAAGCTGTTGTTCGCCTATTCCGCGGCGACCGTTCCGAAAATTCAGGTGATTCTCCGCAAATCGTACGGCGGCGCGCACGTGGCCATGTGCTCCAAAGACCTCGGCGCCGATTGCGCCTTCGCCTGGCCCACGGCTGAAGTCGCGGTCATGGGCGCCGAAGGCGCGGTCGAAATTGTCTTCCGCAAGGAAATGCAGGACGCACCAGACAGAGCCGCCAAGCGCGCCGAACTGATCGAACAATATCGTGCAGCCTTCGCTTCCCCCTACGTTGCCGCCGGCCGCCGCCTGGTCGACGACATCATCGAGCCGGCCAACACCCGCAAGATTCTGGCCCAAACCCTGGAATACTTGCAAAACAAGCGCGAGCAACGCCCGCCCAAAAAGCACGGCCTGATCCCGCTATGAGTCTCGAGCGACCGATGGATTCCAATTCAACCGATCCAGCGCAACTCACGAGCTCCATCGAAGCGCTCCGCCGCGAAATGGCGCAGCTCGCCGAGCGCACCCAATCGCTGGAAACGCAACTCCAGCAAAAACTTCGCGAAGCGGCGCAGCAATCCCAGCCAGGGTCCGGCATGGGCACCCTCAACGAGGGACTCGTGCTGGCGATTAGCGCCGCCGTTGCCGCCTATCTCGGCGTCAAGCCGCACATTCGCGAAATCCGCTTGCAACGCGGCAGCCGTTGGGTTCAGGAGGGCCGCGTCACCATCCAAGCTTCCCACGCACTCACACGCCACCGCGGTTAGGAGTCTGCCGTGAAGCTAAAAGTCACCGTCGACGGCAAACAATACGAAGTCGATGTCGATGTCGCCGAGCCGGAGCAGCCGCATCCGATCTACATTCCTGCGGTCGGTCAGCCGCGCACTCCCTCGGCGCAGCCGCGCGCAGCGGCGCAGCCCGCTGCCGCGCCCGAATCGGTCGCCGACGAAAACAAAGTCTGCCGCAGCCCCATCACCGGCGTGGTCGTCCGTGTTTCGGCCCAGGCCGGCCAACAAATCCAACCCAACGACGTCCTAATGGTGCTCGAGGCCATGAAAATGGAGACCGCCATCACCTCTCCCATCGCCGGCAAAATCGCTAAGCTGAATGTCAACGTCGGCGACCCCGTCCAGGGAGGCCAGGTGCTCGTAGAATTTGAGTGAGCAATCAATATGAAACCCGTCAAATCTCTCAACCACGTCGGAATTGCGGTCCGTTCGCTTGACGAGCAACGGAAGTTCTACGAAACGCAACTAGGCGCCATCTTCGAGCATGTCGAAGATGTCCCCAGCCAGAAAGTGCGCGTCGCCTTTTACCGCGTCGGCGATGTTCGCCTGGAGCTGTTGGAACCAACCGACCCGGCCAGCCCGGTTCAAGCATTTCTCGATAAGCGCGGCGAAGGGCTCCACCACATCGCCTTCACCGTCGATGACATCAAGTCGCGCATCGCCGAACTCAAGCAGTCGGGCCTGCGCATGATCGACGAATCGCCGCGCCCGGGCGCGCATCACATGCAAATCGCCTTCATTCATCCCAAAAGCACCTTCGGCGTCCTCACGGAACTTTGTGAACCGCCAAAGTAATCGATGATTGCGGCCCATGCTTCCTGCCACCTTCAGCTTGAAAGACGACTTTCCCCCCGCCAGCTATGAACAATGGTGCGCCCAGGTTGAGGACGACTTAAAAGGGGCTGCGTTCGACAAGCTGATCACGCGCTCCTACGAAGGCATCGACGTCCAACCTCTTTATACTCGCGACCACGTCGGCCAGCGCGACGACCTTGGCCTTCCCGGCTCGCCTCCGTTTGTTCGTTCATCAAGCCCGCTCGGCGCCGTGGCCACCGGCTGGGATTTGCGTCAGGAGCACGCGCATCCCGATCTAGCGGTCACCAACCGCGCCATTCTCGATGATTTGGCCGGAGGCGTCACCTCGCTGATGTTGCGCCTCGACTCCGCCGGCTGCTTCGGCTTCGATCCGGACGAGCCCGCCGCCACGGAGCTCGCCGGCCACGAGGGCCTGATGGCGTACTCTGTAGACGATCTCGATGCGGCCCTGGCTGGCGTTCAATTGAATCTGGTTCCAGTGGCGCTGGAGGCTGGCGCGGCCTTCACGCCGGCCGCGGCACTCCTCATTGCCTTGTGGCGCCGCCGCGGCATTGCGACCGATCAAGCGCGCGGCGCTTTCAACGCCGATCCGCTGGCCGTGCTGGCTCGAGACGGAAAGCTCCCATACTCTGCCGCGAAGGGCTTGTCGCTCCTGGGCGATCTCGCCGCCTGGACCTCCAAGAATTATCCCCACGTTGCCGCCGTAGGCGTCGATTCGACACCGTACCACGACGCCGGGGCCACCAGTGCGCAAGATATCGCTTTCGGCGTTGCCACGGCTGTCGCATACCTGCGCGCCATGACCGCCGTCGGCCTCGATGTCGATTCCGCTGCGCGGCAGATCGAATTCAATATCGGCCTGGGCACGCATCATTTCCTGGCGATTTGTAAGCTGCGAGCGGCCCGCCGCGTTTGGTTCCGTGTCGTCGAGGCTGCCGGCGGTTCCCCCGCCGCCGGCGCCATGCGCATCAATGCTCGCACCAGCCGCCGAGTGCTCAGCAAGCGAGATCCGTACGTCAATCTATTGCGCAACACGGTGGGCGTCTTCGCTGCCGGCCTGGGCGGCGCCGATTCGATCACTTCCGTGCCGTTTGATTCGCTTATAGGTCCGCCCGACGATCTCAGCCGCCGTACGGCCCGCAATACCCTGCTGGTGCTTCAGGAAGAATCCCATTTGAACCGCGTGATCGACCCTGCCGGCGGCAGTTGGTTCCTCGATCGGCTGACGCAAGAACTCGCCGAAAAAGCCTGGGAGATCTTCCAGCAGGTCGAGCGCCAGGGGGGCATGCTTCATGCTCTCACCAGCGGCTGGGTCGCTAAGGAAATCGAGGCGACGTTCACGACTCGCGCGAAGGATATCGCCCGCCGCAAAGAAGGCATCACCGGCGTGAGCGAATTCCCCGACCTCGCCGAAGAGCCTGTGACTCGCCCGACGCCGGATATCGCTGCCCTGCGCAAAGCGGCCGTGAGCCGATTAGGAAAGTCGCGATCCAAAGCATCCTCATTGACCGAAGCAAAGTTCGACGGCATTATCGCCGCAGCCGAAAAAGGCGCGTCGATTGGTCAAATCGCGCGCGCACTTGGCTTCCGTCAAGAACACGCCGAAATCGCCCCGCTTGCTTTCCGCGGCTTTGCCGAACCTTTCGAGCAATTGCGCGACGCCAGCGACGCCTGGCAAGCGCGGCACGGCAAACGCCCAACGGTGTTTTTGGCCAACCTAGGTCCGGTCTCGCACCACACCGCCCGCGCTACCTACTCCAAGAACTTCTTCGAAACCGGCGGGTTTTCCGTCATCACCAACAACGGTTTTCCCGATGCCGACGCCGCCGCCAAAGCTTTCGCCGCCAGCGGAGCACCAGTGGCCGTCATCTGTTCCTCCGATAAGCTGTATCCCGATTTGGTTCCGCAACTCGCCGGCAAGCTCAAAGCGGGGGGAGCCACGTCGGTCGTCCTAGCAGGCAATCCGGGCGCCAACGAACAAACGTGGCGTGCCGCCGGCGTCGATCGCTTTATCTTCGTCAAGTGCGACGTGCTAGCCACGCTGCGCGACATGCTCGGCGAACTAGGTGTGCTGCAATCATCGAACAAATGAACGCCGAATGATCAAAGATCGCGCCACTGCTGCCATTCCCAACTTCGCCGACGTGCCGCTGCACGCCGACGGCGCCCGCCGCGCTGCGTCTGGCGGCAACGACAGCGCCGCACACCAGCGCTACGACGATCCCCGCCTCACCTGGCAAACTCCCGAGCACATTCCCGTCAAGCCGCTCTACACCGCCGCCGACCTGGAAGGCGTCGATCACCTCGACACGGTGCCCGGCCTCCCGCCGTTTCTCCGCGGTCCATACGCCACGATGTACGTGCAGCAGCCCTGGACGGTGCGCCAGTACGCGGGTTTTTCCACCGCCAAAGACTCAAACGCTTTCTATCGCCGCAACCTGGCCGCCGGCCAGATGGGCCTGAGCATCGCTTTCGATCTGGCAACGCACCGTGGTTACGATTCCGATCATCCGCGCGTCACCGGCGATGTCGGCATGGCGGGCGTGGCGATTGACAGCATCTATGACATGCGCACCCTGTTCGACGGCATACCGCTGGACAAGATGAGCGTCTCGATGACGATGAACGGCGCCGTCCTGCCGATCATGGCGCTGTACATCGTCGCCGCGGAAGAGCAGGGGGTCAAACCGGAACAACTGGTCGGCACCATCCAGAACGACATCCTCAAAGAGTTCATGGTCCGCAATACGTACATCTATCCTCCCGAGCCCAGCATCCGCATCGTCGCCGACATTTTCCAGTACACCAGCCAGCGAATGCCCAAGTTCAACAGCATCAGCATCAGCGGCTATCACATGCAGGAGGCCGGCGCCACGGCCGATTTGGAACTGGCCTACACGTTGGCCGACGGCCTGGAATACGTTCGCACCGGATTGAAAGCCGGCATGAACGTCGATTCCTTCTGCCCGCGTCTCTCGTTCTTCTGGGCAATCGGCATGAACTACTTCATGGAGGTTGCCAAGTTGCGCGCCGCGCGCATGATCTGGGCTAAGCTAATCCAACAATTCGAGCCCAAAAATCCAAAAAGCCTGTCGTTGCGCACGCACTGTCAGACCAGTGGCTGGAGCCTGACCGCCCAGGACGTGTACAACAATGTCATCCGCACGTGCCTGGAGGCGATGGCCGCCGCTCACGGCCACACCCAATCGTTGCACACCAACGCCCTGGACGAGGCGCTGGCCCTGCCCACCGATTTTTCTGCCCGCATCGCCCGCAACACGCAACTGTTCCTCCAGCAGGAAACGGATACTTGCGATGTGGTCGATCCCTGGGGCGGCAGCTATTTCGTCGAGCGGCTCACCCACGATCTGGCCCAGCGCGCCTGGCAGCACATTCGCGAGGTCGAAGAATTGGGCGGCATGACCAAGGCCATTCAAGCCGGCATTCCCAAAATGCGCATCGAGGAAGCCTCCGCCCGAACTCAGGCCCGCATCGATTCCGGCCAGCAAACCGTCATCGGCGTCAACAAGTACCGTCCGACTGCCGAGGAGAAAGTTCACGTCTTGCACGTCGATAACACCGCCGTGCGGCACTCGCAAATCGAAAATCTAAAGCGGCTTCGCGCCGAGCGTGATCAATCGCAGGTCGATGCCGCGCTCGATGCCCTAACCGAATCTGCCCGCAGTCATCAAGGCAATCTGCTGGAACTAACCGTCAGCGCCGCCCGGGCCAAAGCCACAGTGGGCGAAATCAGCTCGGCCCTGGAAAAAGTGTTCGGCCGCTACCAGGCCCCGGTCCAGTCGGTACGGGGAGTGTATGCTTCAGAAGTGGGAAAGGAGCAACACGTGGAAGAAGTCCGTAAGCTGGTCGAGCAGTTCGAGCGTGCCGAAGGCCGCCGCCCGCGAATTCTCGTGGCCAAAATGGGGCAGGACGGTCACGACCGCGGCCAAAAGGTCATTGCCAGCGCATTCGCCGATTTGGGGTTCGACGTCGATATCGGCCCGCTGTTCCGCACTCCCGCCGAAACCGCCCGCCAGGCCGTCGAAAACGACGTGCATGTGGTCGGCGTCAGCTCACTGGCCGCCGGCCACTTAACGTTGATTCCCGAATTGCGTGAAGAACTCCGCAAGCTCGGCCGCGACGATATGATGATCGTGGTCGGCGGCGTGATCCCGCCCGAAGACTACGACGCCCTCTACAAGGCTGGAGCCACCGCTGTGTTCGGCCCCGGCACCGTGATCGGCGAAGCCGCCGCCAAGCTGCTCAAGGGTCTCTCGGATCGGTTGGGTTTCTCCAAATCGAAAGACAAGAAATCGCGATGAAGGATGCCAACGATCGAGGCCCGGGCACTGCCGCCGCGCCGCGCAGGCAGGAGCTAACGGTCGATGAGTATTTCGTTGGGATCCGCGGCGGCGATATTCCCGTTCTCGCCCGCGCACTCACCTTGATGGAGTCGAACAATCCGCAGCACGAAACGCTGGCCGAAGAACTCCTCACCCGCTTGTTGCCACACACTGGCGGCGCGATTCGAATCGGCATCACCGGGGCCGTTGGCGCGGGAAAGAGCACGTTCATCGAGTCGCTCGGCATGCATCTGGTTCGCGGCGGCAAGCGAGTCGCTGTCCTGGCCGTCGATCCCTCCAGCGGCATCAGCGGCGGCAGCATTCTGGGCGATAAAACTCGCATGTCCGGCCTGGCCGTCGAACCCAACGCCTATATCCGCCCATCGCCATCTGCCGGATCGCTCGGCGGCGTGGCCCGAAAAACGCGCGAAGACATGCTGGTTTGCGAAGCAGCCGGTTACGATGTAGTGCTGATCGAAACCGTCGGCGTCGGTCAATCAGAGACCATGGTGGCTGACATGACCGATTGCTTCCTGGCCATCATGCTGCCCGGCGCCGGCGATGAGCTGCAGGGCATCAAGCGCGGCCTGCTGGAATTGGTCGACGTGATCGCCGTCAACAAAGCCGACGGCGCTACCCGTGAAGCCGCCGAGCTCGCCGCCCGGCAATACATCACCGCGCTGGCGTCGCTCGTCGGCCGCGCCGACAAAGCGCCGACCGTGCTAACATGCAGCGCATTGGAGCACAAGGGTGTCGATAAAGTGTGGCAAGCGATTCAAGATCGACACGCGCGCATGAGATCGAGCGGTGCGCTGGCCGATCGACGTCAAAAACAAAACCTCCGCTGGTTGTGGTCCACTGTGGACGATCGCCTGCGCCAGTCGTTCGGCACCGATCCCAAAGTGCAATCGATCCGCGCAGAACTGGAGCGCGAGGTATTAGCTGGCACGCTCGCACCCAAGGCCGCCGCCCGCCGCATTCTCGACGCCTTCGGCCTCAAGCAGTAATGGGTGGCACTGACAAGCGCCGCGCTTGTCAGTGGACGCTCCGCTTGGCAGATGCAAGATGATCCGCGATGGCCGACTGCACTTCTGCCGGCCGTTCCAAATACGGAGTGTGTCCCACGCCATCCAACACCAACCGCGTCACCTTGCCGCCGCCTCGCTCGTACTCATCTAGCGCGTGCTTCACTTCCGTCAACAGCGGCTGCGGCGGAAAGACCTCTTGGCCGGGCCAACCTGGCCGCTGCCCACGCTGGCCTTGGTAGCCCGGATCGGTGTAGGAACCATCCGAAATGATTGCGTCGTCGCCGCCGTAAATCCACAGCAGCGGCGGCTTGGGCTTCGCGGCCAACAATCGCGGCAGCACATGCTGATTGTACAGCGGCGAAATCGCATTGATCGCGCCGAACTTCCCCGGTGCAAACCCCGGCCAATTTGGCGATTGCGTCCAATCGCCGGGAAACCGTCTTTCCGCCACGTGAACTTGCAGCATCGACGTTAACAGCTCTTCTTCTCGCGCCGGACGGAATGGCGCTTTCCAGTAAATCCGGTTCATCAACACCCGCGGCGAGAACAGCGGATCCGATTCACTTCGATCTTGCGCACGCAGTTTCTCCAAGAACTTCGGATGCGTCAGCCCCGCCCCCGATCCTGCTCCGTCCAGGCAAGTAGGTTCGCCGCGCTCTCCTTTCCCTCCTGGAAAACCGCTGGGCGGCCCCGGCGCGACCAAAGTCACGCTTGTCAATCGCTCAGGCCGCAATCCCATCAGCGCCCACCCGATGCATCCCCCCAAACTGTGCGCGATCAAATGGAATCGTTCCCAACCAAAATGATCGGCCAGCGCCGCCACATCATCCGCCCAGTCGTCGAATCCGCGTGTGGCATCGATCGTCGCCGCCGGATCGCTGAGTCCATAGCAGCGCTGATCCGGCGCGAGGGCACGAAATCTCGCCGGCAATGCCAGCATCGTCTCTTCCCAGAATGTCGACGACGACAAATTGCCATGCAGAAACAGCACCGGCTCGCCATCCTCCGGTCCGCTGGTGAGCACTTGTGTTTCCAGCCGCGCAGTGCGCACTCGACTGCTCGCGATTCCCGGCAGATGGCGGATCGAATCGTTCACGGTTTGCCGCTCATTTCCGCTGCCCGCTGTCGCAGCGCCAGCTTGTCAATCTTCCCAGAATGACCGATCGGCAGCTCCGTGGTAACGACGATCTTGCTCGGGCATTGAAAGCCCGCGAGGTGTTGCTTGCACCAGGCTGCGAGCTGTTCTTCCGTCACCGAGCAGCCGTCAAGCAGTTTGACAAACGCCCAACCCGTTTCGCCCCATTTGGCATCCGGCACGCCGACCACCGCCGCCAGCGCCACCGCATCGTGGCTTTGTAGCACCCGCTCGATCTGCGCCGGATACACATTCTCCCCGCCACTGATGTACATCTCTTTCTTTCGCCCGACGACGAAGTGATACCCCTCCTCGTCGCGCCGCATCAAGTCGCCGGTGCACACCCAGCCGTCGCGCAATATCTTTGCAGTTTCCGCAGCGTTGCCCCAATAGCCCGCGAACGTGTGCGGGCCTTTCATCCACAGCTCGCCAATTTCGCCAACGCCCACATCCTGTCCTGCGTCGTTCACCAGACGTGTGGCAATGTGGAAATTTGGATAGCCAATCGAACCCTGCTTTCGAATCGCATCTTCCGCCGGCAACGAAAAACAATTCGGCCCCGCTTCCGTCAACCCATAGCCTTGACGAATCGCGACGCCTTGCCCTTGATAAGCATCGATCACCGGCAACGGGCACGGCTCCCCGCCGCAAATGGCAAAGCGCACGCTGCTGAAATCGGCAGCCGCGAAATTCCTGGCGTCCTGCATCATCCGTAGCATCGTGGGAATGCCGAACAAAATCGTCACGCCCTCCGGCCCGATCCGCTCGTTGCATCGCGCCGCATCGAATTTCTTTTGCAAAATCACGCGGCCTCCAAGCAGCATGAGCGGTGTAAACAGAACATGCCAACCGCCGGTGTGATACAGCGGCGTGTTGAGAAAGGCCACGTCGCCTTGCGTCATCTGCAAGCCGATGATGGTATTGAGCGCGTTCCAATGAATCTGCCGCCAGGGAATCATCGCACCCTTCGCCCGCCCCGTGGTTCCCGAGGTGTATAGGATCATCGCCACGTCATTTTCGTCGGCGTGATGAGGCTTGTGTGGCGATGTCGCCTGTTCCGCGCCGCTAACCATCGAAATGCAAGTGATTCCCGTCCGCCCGACTGCCTTTGCCGTCTCAGCATAATCCTCTTCGTAGACAAACAGCGTTGGCCGGCAGTCCGCGATCACCTCCAAAATTTCCGCCGTCGGAAAGCGGAAATTCAAAGGCGCCAGCACAGCCCCGATCTTGCCGCACGCATAGTACAAATCGATGTATTCAATCCGGTTGGTCGACAGACACGCCACCCGATCGCCGGGCCGAACACCGTGCCGCTGTTGCAGAAGATTGGCCAGCCGCATCGCGCGCTCGTCGAGCTCGGCGTACGTGTAGTGCCGGCCGTCCGAATCGTCGACGACCGCCACGCGATCCGGCGTATAGAGCCGCCGCCTGCTCAGCCAGTCGTTGAAGAACATCGGTTCCCCAGAAACGCGAGCCCTTGCCTCAGACGCCCTACCAGCAACAGAACCGGTAGTATATCAGGCAAATTCCAGAATCGGCTGATCGACCGCCAGCGTTTCGCCCACTTTGGCCAAGGCCTGATGCACTTTGCCGTCGCGCTCGGCCACCAAAATGTTTTCCATCTTCATCGCTTCCACCACCGCTAAGTGCTGGCCCGATTTCACCTCGTCCCCCTCGCCGACCATCAATTGCGAAAGCAGTCCCGGCATCGGCGAGCGCAGGAACTTCGACATGTCCACCGGCTTCTTCTCGGGCATGCAGCCCAGCAATTCGGCGGCGCGTGCCGTCAGCACCATCACGTCGACCTGCGATCCCCAATGGAACAATCGATAATACATGTTCCGCCGCTCGACCTGAATGCAAACCGCCGTGTCGTTGACCCGGCCCCGAAACAGCGGCTGTCCGAATTGCCAATCGCTCAGCACATGGTAGCATTCGCCGCCGTAATACACGGCATGCCCGCCGTCGATGGGATGAACTTTCACGGGATGTCGCTCGCTCCCGATGGCCACTACCCACTCGTCGTGTACCTTGTGTTCATACCCGGGCATCTGGCCGGTGATACCCGCCGCTCGGTCCATGTAGCGGCGATGTATTGCGGCCGACACAGTAATTAGTTGCGCCGGGTTGTCGTGAACCACGTCGGCGGGATGAAAACCATTGGGATACTCCTCGGCGATCAGGTTTGTGCTCAGCCGCCCTTCGCGAAACCGCTTGTGCTCCACCAGCGCCGCCAAAAAGCTGATGTTGTGCGACACGCCGCGAATGTAAAACTCGTTGAGTGCGTCGCCCATGTGGGCAATCGCCTGCTCGCGAATCATCCCGTGTGTGATCAGCTTGGCGATCATCGGGTCGTAATACATCGAAACCTCGCCCCCCTCGTACACGCCGGTATCGACCCGCACGTTTTCCGATTCCTTAGGCGGCAAATATCGCACCAGCCGGCCAATCGACGGCAAAAAATTGCGGAACGGATCCTCCGCGTACACGCGTGCTTCGATCGCCCAACCATTGGTTCGCACATGCGATTGTGAAAACGGGAGCCTCTGCCCGGCGGCGACCCGAATCATCAGCTCCACCAGGTCCAACCCGGTGACCATCTCCGTCACCGGATGCTCGACCTGCAGCCGAGTGTTCATTTCCAGGAAATAAAACTGCCGGTTCGCATCGACGATGAATTCCACCGTGCCCGCCGATTGATAGCCGACCGCCCGGGCCAGCGCCACGGCCTGCTTGCCCATTTCCAGCCGCGTGGCTTGATTCAAAAACGGCGAAGGGGCTTCTTCAATCACCTTTTGATGCCGCCGCTGCAACGAGCATTCCCGTTCGCCCAGGTGAATCACATTGCCGTGCTGGTCGGCCAACACTTGAATTTCGATATGCCGCGGATTCTCAATGTATTTCTCAATGAATACCCGCCCATCCCCGAATGCGCTGCGAGCCTCGCTGGTCGCGCGCTCGAATCCGTCGCGGCATTGCTGATCGTCGCGCGCCAAACGCATCCCCTTGCCGCCGCCGCCGGCGCTGGCCTTCAGCATCACCGGATATCCCACTTCATTCGCAATGCTGACCGCATGATCCGCATCGCAAATGATATCGAAGTGGCCGGGAATTGTGTTCACTCCGGCACGCTCGGCAAGTTGCTTCGAGGCGATCTTGTCCCCCATGCTGGTGATCGCCTGCGGCGTCGGGCCAATAAACACAATGCCCGCTTCCGCCAGTCGCTCGGCGAACTCCGCCTTTTCCGACAAGAATCCGTAACCGGGGTGCACGGCTTCCGCGCCCGTATCCTTGCACGCCTGCACAATCTTCTCGATTGACAGATAACTTTGCCCCGATGGCGGCGGACCGATGCACACCGCCTGGTCGGCCATCGACACGTGCAGCGCGTCCTTGTCCGCCTCGGAATAAACTGCCACGGTGCAAATTCCCATCTTGCGCACCGTTTCGATGACCCGGCAGGCGATTTCGCCCCGATTCGCGATGAGAATCGTCTTGAACATGGCTACAGCGGGATGTTTCCGTGCTTCCGCCAAGGATTTTCCAGCTTCTTGTCGCGCAGCATTGCCAGCGAGCGGCAAATTCGCGTGCGAGTTTGCCGCGGCATAATCACGTCGTCAATGTACCCGCGATGGCCGGCCACGAACGGATTGGCGAATTTCGTGCGATACTCTTCCGTCAGTTCCGCGATTCGCTGATCGTTTCCGCTGTCTTTGCGGAAAATAATTTCAACGGCCCCCTTGGGCCCCATCACGGCGATCTCGGCGCTGGGCCACGCAATGTTCACGTCCCCGCGCAAATGCTTGGAAGCCATCACATCGTACGCCCCGCCGTAGGCTTTGCGGGTAATCAGCGTGATCTTCGGCACCGTCGCTTCGGCATAAGCGTACAAGAGCTTCGCCCCGTGCTTGATGATGCCGCCGAATTCTTGCGCCGTGCCCGGCATGAATCCCGGCACGTCGACGAACGTGAGAATTGGAATATTGAAGCAATCACAGAAGCGGACAAATCGCGCCGCTTTGATCGCTGATTTAATATCCAGACACCCGGCAAGCACCAGCGGCTGATTGGCCACCACGCCCACCGGATAGCCTTCCATCCGCGCAAAGCCGACGATGATGTTCTTGGCGTGCTCGGGCTGAATCTCAAAGAAGTCGGTGTCGTCAACGACTTTGAAGATCAGCTCCTTCATGTCGTACGGCTTGTTGGGGTTGCTTGGAACCAGCGTGTCCAACGATGGTTCGACGCGATCGGCGCGATCGGGCGTCGGTCGCCGCGGCGCCGGCACACGGTTGTTCGCCGGCAAATAGTTGATGAACCGTCGCACCATCTGCAACGCTTCCACGTCGTTTTCAAATGCCCTGTCGGCTACTCCCGACTTGGTCGAATGTGTGATGGCGCCGCCGAGCTCTTCGTGCGTCACGTTCTCGTGCGTCACGGTCTTCACCACTTCAGGCCCCGTGACGAACATATACGAACTGTCTTTCACCATGAACACGAAATCGGTCATCGCCGGCGAATAGACCGCGCCGCCGGCGCAAGGGCCCATAATCACCGACACCTGCGGAATTACGCCCGAGGCCAACACATTTCGCTGAAACACCTCCGCATAGCCTCCAAGTGAAGCCACGCCTTCCTGGATGCGCGCCCCGCCCGAGTCGTTCAGCCCGATCACCGGCGCGCCCACCTTCATCGCATGGTCCATGATCTTGCAGATCTTTTCGGCATGAGCCTCGGAGAGCGAACCGCCAAACACGGTGAAATCCTGACTGAATACAAACACCATGCGGCCATTGATCGTGCCAAACCCGGTCACGACGCCGTCGCCGGGCACTTTCTGCCGCTCCATGTCGAAATCGATGCAGCGATGCTCGACGAACATGTCCCATTCTTCGAACGTGCCCGGATCCAACAGCAATTCAATTCGTTCGCGCGCGGTGAGCTTTCCCTTGGCGTGCTGCGCGTCGATGCGGCCCTGGCCGCCGCCAAGTTCGGCCTCCTTGCGTTTTTCTTCCAGTTGACGAACGATTTCTTGCATGGTCGCGCTCGCTTAATGTCTGGAGCGAGGATCTGGCAATTCGCCCTCGAGCTGCCGAATACGTTCTTCCAGTTGGGAGATCCGGTCGGACAATGGCATCGCCTTATCAGGTTTTGGCGGCTCGCCGGCTGGCGGCTTTGCGCCGGTCATCTGCGGGGCAATGCTGTCCAGCCACGCCTTCATCCAATGCATCGGTCGGACCAACGTCGTGACCGCCGCTGCGCTGTGTTTTTGCAGATATTCCAGATACGGCAAAGAATGTCGGAAATAGTCGCGCAAGAAGTCCGACATCACGTCGTTGGAACGCACGATGAAGTGCAGCATGTCAATCGGAAACAGCCGCATCTTCTCCGGCTGCCGCTCCATGATGATTCGCGTCAGCACGGCGCCGGTTAGTTCCTCATCCGTCTGGTTGTCGCGGATTTCGACCGACTTGCCCGCGCGCACCATTTCCTCGATCTCTTCCAATGAGACGTAGCGGCTTTCGTTGCGGGCGTAGAACCGCCGATTCGGATAGCGCGTAATCTGAACACGTTCGTCCGGCATAAGGCGGTTCCCCTTGGGATGAGCGATCGCCGTCGATCCGTAAAGTATAACCTATTATAGCGCACATGCGCTATTTGTGACGCACATGCACCCAACGGCATCTAATATGGCATCATCTGATTGTATAATATGTTGACATATAACAACTTATGATATTTATCGCATTTGCAGCAAAAATGCCTTGACTAGCCCTCGAATGAGGACGATAATTACAGCGACGAGAGAGAATAACGGGCCAAATCTCGCAACTGCACAAATCACCGCCGGCCCCGAGAAATAGGAGAAATGTTATGGCAACCGAAGTCGAAAGTGGCAGCAAAGTGTTGGAAGGCGTCTTCCAGAATATCCGCAAAGCCGCGGAAACCAATCTGAAGATGCAGCAAGAAATCTTCCAGCAATGGTCGCATCTCTGGCCGATCCCGGCTCCCCAGTCGATTTGGGTCGAAAAGATTCGCGACTTCCAGAAGCAATGGGCGGGCACCGTTTCGGATGTCGCCCGCAAGCAACGTGAAGTGATCGACAAGCAGTACGAAGGCGCCATCGAATCGCTCGATGCGGCCCTGCGTGTTGCCGAATCGACCAATCCGGAAGAGTATCGCCGTCGCAGCGAACAACTGTGCCGCAAGACACTCGATTGCATGCGCGAGATCTCCGAAACGCAGTTCCGCGAGTTCCAACGTGCGGTCACCAAATGGATGGAATTGGCTACCCAGGCTGGAACCTAGGCTAATCCATCAAGCCGCTCGTCCGGATGGCGAGCGGCTGTTTGAGGGCGCGGGTTAGTCCCGCCGACACTGCGGGGCTAGCGTTCACATTAGCCATGCAGAGGGACGGCCATGAAAATCGACGATAAAGTCGCCCTGATCACAGGCGCGGCGAGCGGCATTGGCCGCGCGGTCGCGCATGAGTTGGTCAAACGGGGCGCTCGTACGGTCGTATTGGTAGATCGCAGCGATGCAGTTTTCCAACTTGCTGAGCTGATCAACAAGGATGCCGGCCACGAAGTGGCCGACGCCAAGCCCGGCGATACCACCAACGACACGTTTCGCACGCAAGTGTACGACGAAGTCACCGCGCAACACGGCGTGGTGAGCATCTGCGTCCCGGCGGCCGGCATCACTCGCGATGCACTGGCCGTTCGCGTCAACAAAGATACCGGCCGAGCCGAACCGTATTCCGTGACCACGTTCCGCCAGGTCGTCGAAGTCAACCTCATCGCCCCCATTTACTGGGCGATTGAAATGGTCGTGCGTATTGCCGAAGACCGCGCCCGCCGCGGCCTGAAGCGCTGGGATCCCGATGAAGACGTCCAAGGAGCGATTGTCTTCATCGGCTCCGTCTCGTCGCAAGGCAACAAGGGGCAAATCTCCTACGCCACGACCAAGGCCGGGCTGGAAGGCGCCGCCGCCACGCTGATGAAAGAGGCCATGTACTATGGCGTGCGCTGCGGAATCATCCATCCCGGATTTACCGATACGCCGATGGCTCGCGAGTTGGGCAGTGAGTTCTTGGAAAAGAACGTCCTGCCATACACGCAGCTTCGCCGGCTGATCCGCACCGACGAGATCGCCGACGCCATTTGCTTCATGATTTCCAACTCCGCGGTCAGCGGCGAATTGTGGGCCGATGCCGGCTGGCACCCGCAAGCCTGACGTCGGCCGCTTGAAATGCGGCGCCAGCGCCGCATTTCAAGCGACGATTACTGTCCGAAAAGGGGCAAGCAGATCGGGAGGCGACACCATGGAATTGCAGGCCCTGCTTCCAGCCGTCATTGGTCTGGTTGGCGTGCTCGCGATCGCTGTCGCATTGGGGCTTACGATGCGAAAGCGAGACCAACGCGAAAATGGCCAGTGACTGCTTCACTATTGCGAATGCCCCAAAGCGCGCATGGAGGATTTGCCTATGCCGCGCGACTTCAAAGTAATATTGCACGCGCTGGCCCGCATGAATCAGCGAATTCATCGGCGCGACAAGCCGCAGCGGGCTGGCGTGAAGCAGCCGGCCGGTGCTTCGATGCCGTCCACCGCCGGTCAGGATGCTGCTGCCCAGGAGGGCGTCACTCCGAATAAGGCGTCCGAGGCTGCGTCGAATAACTGATTAGCGTGGCCATGTAGTTGGCCCGTTCCAGGGCCCCCGCGTCGGGGCAATTGCCGCGGCTCATACTTCCCTTCAGTTGCTCGATCGACGCGTATTCATGCTCTTCCAGCCACTGGGCCAGTTCCACCAATAGCGTGCGCAGGATGTCGGGCCCTTTGATCAACAGCACGCTCGTCATCAGTGTCACGTCGGCGCCGGCCAATAACAATTTGATGATCCCCTCCATGCGATGCACGCCGCCGCTGGCGGCGATCGACCCCTGAATCTGATCGCGCAAGATGGCGATCCACCGAATGGGCGTCCGCGCCTCGTGGCGATTGCTCAGCACCAGGTCGGGCTTGAACTGCAACTGCTCCAAGTCGATGTCGGCCTCCAGATAGCGATTGAATAGCACCAGCCCCGATGCGCCGGCCGCGATCAGCCGCGGAGCGAAATTCGGCAAGCTGGAAAACATCGGGCCGATTTTCACCGCCACCGGAATCGAAACCGATTGCGAGACTTCCGCCACCAGATCGACGTACCGCTGCTCTACTTGGGCCGAGGTCGTGTTGGGGTCGGTCGGCACGAAATAAATGTTGAGTTCCAGCGCGTCGGCCCCCGCCTCCTGAATGCTCTTGGCGTAGCGGATCCAGCCTCCTTTCGAGCAGCCGTTCAAGCTGCCGATGATTGGAATCGAAACCGCCTTCTTGGCTGCCTCAACGTGCTTCAAATACTGCTTCGGCCCGGTGTTGTAATCCTCCAGCTCCGGAAAATAGCTCAGGGATTCCGCGTATGAGTCTGCCTGATACTCAAACAACCGTTCCAGTTCTTGCTCATCGTGGCGAATTTGTTCTTCGAACAACGAGGGCAACACCGCCATCGAGGCGCCGGCCGCCTCCAACCGACGCAGGCTGTCAATGTTTCCCGTCAGCGGGCCCGCCGACGCTCCCAACGGATTTTTCAACCGCATTCCCAAGTACCTCGTCGACAGATCGATATCCATGGAGTTCCTCGAATTCTAGGCTTCGGTCTGCTGCGTATTTTCTAGAATCACGCGTTCCACCCCCGCCATCTGTTCGTAGTAATGCCACTGATCGTCGATGTCTTCCTGCGCCAGTCGCAGCAATCGCTCCGCGTGTTCCGGATTGGCCCGCGCCAACATCGCAAATCGCGCCTCCTGCATCGCAAAATCGCGGAAGCGGGTCTTAGGCTTGTGGCTGTCTAAATGAAACGGCTGCTCGCCGCTGCGCGCGTTTCGTGGATCGTAGTGATACAGCGGCCAGAACCCGCAGTTGACCGCCTCTTTCTGATGCGTCATCGAGGTGGTCATGTTGATCCCATGGGCCACGCAATGGCTATACGCCAAGATCAGCGACGGCCCGGGATACGATTCGGCTTCCAGAAAGGTGCGCACGGTTTGCGCCGGGTTCGCCCCCAGCGCCACTTGCGCCACATACACGTTGCCGTACGCCACGGCCATCAGGCCCAGATCTTTCTTGCGCGACGGCTTGCCGGAAGATGCAAATTTCGCCACAGCCCCGCGGAACGTGGCCTTCGACGCCTGCCCCCCCGTGTTGGAATACACGCCGGTGTCCAGTACCAAAATGTTCACGTCGCGTCCGGTCGTGAGCACGTGATCCAGTCCGCCGTAACCGATGTCGTATGCCCAGCCGTCGCCCCCCACAATCCACACGCTGCGCCTGACTAGAATGTCGGCAATCGGCGCCAGTCGCTTGGCGACCGGCGAATCGAGCTTCGCCAATCGCTCTTTAAGCAGCTTCATTCGCTCGCGCTGCTGGGCCACTTCTCCCTCGTTCGTCTGTGGCGATTCAATCAACTCTTTCACCAGCTCGTCGCTCAATTGCCCGCTGAGCTGCATTAACAGATATTCCGCGTACGCGCGCTTCTGATCGATCGCCATGCGCAGCCCAAGCCCAAACTCTGCCGTGTCCTCGAACAGCGAGTTATTCCACGCCGGTCCGCGCCCTCGGCATTCTTCGACCACGGCGTCGCCGGCAGATTGCCGCCATAGATCGATGAGCAGCCCGTCGCATTGCCGATTACTGCCCGATCGCCGAACAGTTGGCTCATCAACTTCAGATACGGCGTCTCGCCGCAGCCGGCGCACGCTCCAGAGAACTCGAACAGCGGCTCCAGCAACTGGCAGCCTTTCACCGTGTCGGTCTTCGCGGCCGTGCGATCGAATGCAGGTATGCCCAGAAAGAAATCGAAATTCGCCTGCTCCCGCGCCAAATGCGGCAGCTTGGGCTCCATGTTGATCGCTTTGTGCTTCACCACTTCCTTGCTCTTCGCCGGACAAACATCCACGCACACCCCACAGCCCGTGCAATCGTCCGGAGCAACCTGAATCGTCATCAAAAAATCCGGCTGTTCCTTGCTCGTGTATGCCTTCGTTTCAAATCCCTCCGGCGCGCCGACCGCCGCCGACGCCGGAAACGATTTCATCCGAATCGAAGCGTGCGGGCAAACCAGCGCACACAGTCCGCATTGAATGCAGATGTCTTTGTCCCAAATCGGTATCTCCAGCGCGATGCTTCGCTTTTCAAACCGCGCCGTGCCCGTGGGAAATGTGCCGTCGACCGGCAGCGCGCTCACCGGCAGCAGGTCGCCTTGCCCTCTGATCAGCATGGCCGTTACTCGTTGTACAAAATCGTCGGAGCCGTCGGTGCTGACCGCCGCCATCGGCATCATCCGATGTTCCGACGTCGCCTGAACTGGCACTTTCACTTCATGCAGTGCCGCCAGCGCCCCGTCCACCGCCGCCCAATTGCTCTGCAGCACCGTTTCGCCGCGCTTGCCATAAGTCTTCTTAATCGCCTCTTTGATCTTCTCGATCGCCTGCTCTCGGGGCAAAACGTTCGCCAGCGCAAAGAAGCACGTCTGCAGCACCGTGTTAAAGCGTCCGGCCATGCCGGCCTGTTGCGCCACGTGGTATCCGTCCACGACGTAAAACTTCAAACGTTTGCCGACAATTTGCTCCTGTACTTCGCGGGGCAGCTTGTCCCAAACCTGATCGGGCCCGTACGGACTGTTCAACAAAAACGTGGCGCCAGGCTCAGCGACACTGAGCACGTCCATCCGTTCCAAGAATTGAAATTGATGGCAGGCCACGAAGTTCGCCCGACTGATCAAATATGTCGAACGAATCGGTCGTGGGCTGAATCGCAGGTGCGAAATCGTCACCGAGCCGGCCTTCTTCGAATCGTAAACGAAATATCCCTGCGCATATAGCGGCGTGTTTTCGCCGATAATCTTCACCGAGTTTTTCGTCGCCCCCACGGTGCCGTCGCTCCCCAATCCGTAAAACACGGCCCGTGTCACGTCGGCGCCTTCGGTCGTGAACTCGTCGTTCCATTTCAGACTCAACCGCGTAACATCATCGATAATGCCGATGGTGAAATGTCGTTTCGGCTCCTTGGCCGACAATTCTTCGAACACCCGCGCAGCCATGGCCGGCGTGAACTCTTTCGACGAAAGACCGTACCGCCCGCCGATCACAAACGGCATTTCGCGAGCGTTATCGACGGCCGCTTCGGCCAGCGCGGTCACCACGTCCTGATACAGCGGTTCGCCGATTGCGCCGGGCTCTTTCGTGCGATCCAGCGCCGCAATTCGCCGCACGCCGCGCGGCAACGCGGCAATAAATGCCTCGATCGCAAATGGGCGGTACAATCGTACCTTGATCAGCCCAACCTTTTCCCCACGCTCCAACTGCGAATCCAAAGCTTCTTCCACCGCCCCACAGCCGGAGCCCATCATCACTATCACGCGATCCGCGTCCGGCGCTCCGACATAATCGAATAGCCGATACGATCGGCCCGTCAGCCGAGCGAACTTTTCCATCGTCTCCTGCACCAGCCCCGGCACCGCGTCGTAAAACGGGTTGCACGCCTCGCGCGCTTGAAAAAATACATCCGGATTCTGAGCCGAACCGCGCAGCACCGGGCGCTCCGGATCGAGCGCTCGCTCGCGGTGCGCCAGGATCAACGATTCGTCGATCATCGTGCGCAAATCGTCGTCGTTAAGCTGTTCGATCTTGTTCACCTCGTGCGACGTGCGAAATCCGTCGAAAAAATGCAGAAACGGCACCCGCGCCGCAAGCGTCGTCGCATGGGCGATCAAGGCCATGTCGTGCGCTTCCTGCACGCTATTGGCGCACAGCATCGCCCAGCCGCACTGGCGACACGCCATCACGTCGCTGTGGTCGCCGAATATTGACAGGCTGTGCGTGGCAATCGTCCGGGCCGCAATATGAAACACGGTCGGAGTCAGCTCTCCGGCCACCTTGTACATGGTGGGGATCATCAGCAGCAGGCCCTGCGAGGCCGTGAAGGTCGTCGACAGTGCGCCCGTCTGCAAAGCACCATGGACCGTCGCCGCCGCCCCCGCTTCGCTTTGCATCTCGATGACGTCCGGCACGGTTCCGAACAGATTCGGCCGCCCTTGCGACGACCAGCTATCGGCGAATTCCCCCATCGGCGAGGCGGGCGTAATCGGATAAATCGCAATGACTTCGCTCAGACGGTGCGCAATGGAAGCCGCCGCTTCGTTGCCATCTACCGTGACAAAAGGTCGCTTACTCATCACCGGCTCCTGACTGGCCAGACGATTCACGAAAGATTCGGATTTGCATGGGAAATTCACGCCGGATCAGCGGCCGGGCGTCGCTCGGCAGTGCGCAACCATGATCGTAACCCTTGTTTGGGCCCTTTGCCAGGCGCGCAAAATGCCTGAAATTACCACGGTTTCCGCCGTTTTCTCACTCGCCGCATGCCGGACGATCACTTTCGATCGACTCGCCGCGCTCGATTGCGTGGCCGACTAGCTTTGCGCCAAACGAGTCAAAGCGTTCCATGTCAGGCGTGCCGTCGATCTGCTTCCTGCGTGTGCTTTTTAAAGTGTGCAAAATTGCCTTCGGCGACGATCGACCGACCCAACAATCCGCGCGATCGCGATTCATCTTCCACCTGTCGAAATATCGACGCGCTGGTCGGCATCGCTCGGCGCGGCGATGGGCCTGGACATTCGATCCGCTTTGTCCCAGCCAAGTGCGCCAAAGCCCTGTCGCGAATTCCCGCAAGATGAAGAAAAGCTTATCTGGGCTTCATGGCCAGATCATCTTGGTTTGCTAAGCTGAGACTGGCTTTTGACTTCCATCGTAACCCAAGACGCTTTGCTCCTATGCGATATTTCTTATCCAATAAAGTGCGTTTCACAAATACGCCCGCTTCGTCGACGATCGCACTAAGCGCATCATTCCTTCTGTTGGCCTGCGTAACCTGCGCGGATGAGAAAACGGCGGAACTGCCCAAGCTGCCCAAAGCCGTAGCCGACGCAGTCGGCGCTTGGTTTCCCCACGCCCAACTCGTCAGCGCGACCAAGGAAACAGATAAAGACCAGGTCGTCTACGACATCGAACTCAAAAACGACGGCTGCAAATACGAAATGGATATCCAGTCCGACGGCACGACACTGGAAATCGAAAAGGAGATAGCCGCAAAAAGTCTCCCGACCGCCGTCAGCACGGCCGTGCAAACAAAGCATCCGAATTCCACGATCATAGAGGTGATGGAAGTGAACAAGGTCGCCAAGGGCAAAGAAACCCTCGACCACTATGAAGTGGTCATCGAAACCGCCGACAAAAAGAATTTGGAACTCACTGCGTCGCTCGACGGCAAGAACATTACAGAGGAGTAAAGGCTCTCGGACGGGTCGGCCAATCAGCGTGCGCCGGCCCAAGCCGCTACGTCGACAATCGTGGACGATTCTTCTAGCATGGGTCGTTCGTCCCGTTCGTCGACGTGCCGCTACTTAATGTATGTCGATTCGTATTTTGGTAGTTGAAGACGACGCCGCAATCGCCGACTTCCTGCTGCGCGGACTGCGAGAGGAAGGCTTCACCGTGGTCCACGCCCCGGACGCCAACCAGGGCCGCCTCCGCTTGCAAACCGAATCGTGGGATCTTGTGCTCTTAGACTGCGCGCTGCCAGGCGCCGATGGTCTGACGCTGTTGCGCCAATATCGTCAAGAGGGCGGCGCCTCCCCGGTGCTCTTGGTTACCGCTCGCGATGCTGTCTCCGACCGCGTTCGCGGCCTCGACAGCGGCGCCGACGACTACATGTGCAAGCCGTTCGCCTTCGAGGAGTTGCTGGCCCGAATGCGTTCGCTCACCCGCCGCCAAGATCGCCGCGGCAGCACGCTGTTGTCCTACAACGACGTCACCGTTGACCTGGTGAGCCAGCGCGCCCAGCGAGCAGGAAAGCGCCTCGATCTCACCGTCAAAGAACAGGCCCTGCTGATGTTCTTCCTGCAAAATCCGCACAAAGTTCTCACTCGCACCCGTATTTACGAGCAAGTTTGGGACGAGAAATTCGACGGCCTTTCTAACACGCTGGAAGTCCACATTATGGAACTCCGCCGAAAGCTGGAGGCCTTAGGGCCACGCTTAATCTTCACCGTTCGCGGCAAGGGATATGTCCTGGGCGACCCAAGCTCCGGCGAATAAGCCTCCCACAACCGCCGCCTCTCGATGACTAACGCACGATCTTCCCAAGCGTTACACTGAATTGCTACGCCTGCCGAGGTTTTTGCCGTGAAACTCGCCACTCGAATGTCGCTGTTTTTCTTGGCCGCGCTGGCCGTCGTGCTGATCGGGTTGTCGGCCGCCGTCTACCTCCTCGTGCGCTCCCAATTGCATCATCAAATCAACGAGCGGCTGATTACCGGCCTCGAGACGTTTCGGGGAGCGATGGAATTTGAGCCCAACGGTTTGGATTGGGAGCCAGATCGCCGGCGACAATACTTTATGGATGCCCAGTCCACAGGGCCGATGGTATGGGGCGTGTTCGAAACCAACGGCCGCCAAATTGACGGCTCCGCCGATGCCCCCGCGCTGTTCTCCGACCAAATTCATCCCGATGCCCAGCGCGAAGACGGCCAAACCCTCGCCCGCTGGCAAAATCAAACGTGGAAGATTGTTCATCAAACTCTGCGCGCGCCAAGCAGCTCCGATCCTCCATCTCTCAACCACGCCGCTGTCGAGGACAACGACGATAATCGAACGCACTATGCAGCGCCTGATTTTGGCCGTCGGCATTCCCATTGATCCGGTCCTGAAGCCACTGCAATCGCTTTTGCTGGCGCTCGTTGCCTCGTCGATTGGCGTTTGGTTGTTCGCCGCTGCCGTCGGGCGCTGGTTGTGCGCGAAGGCTCTGTCGCCGATGACCCGCATGGCACATACCGCCCATTCCATTTCCGCCGCCGACCTCAGCCAAAGACTTCCCTCTCCCGGCACACGCGACGAACTAGAGGAATTGTCTGGCGCATTCAACGATTTACTCACGCGGTTGCAAGTGTCCTTTGACCGCCAGCAGCGTTTTGCCGCCGAAGCTTCGCACCAGTTGCGCACTCCGCTGACCGCAATGCTGGGCCAGCTCGATGTGGCGCTGCGCCGCGATCGCAATTCCGAGGAGTACCGCCGCGCATTGGAATTGGTCCACCATCAAGCAGCCAAATTGCGTCAAATCGTTGAAATGCTCCTCTTCCTCACGCGCGAAAAGGCCGATGCCGCCCCATTGCAATTCGAGCGCCTCGAGCTTCGCGACTGGCTCACCGAGCATCTGCTCCACACGTGGCAACAACATCCGCGACGCAACGATATCCAAATCGAAGCAGACAGCGGCGAACCCGTTTGGGTCGCTGCCCACAGCGGCTTGCTCGCTCAGGCCGTCGACAACCTCTTGGACAACGCCTGCAAGTACAGCCAGCCAGGCTCGCCGATTATCCTCCGCGCCGGCCGGCAAGCGGATAAAATCGCACTCGCCGTGGAAGATCGCGGCTGCGGAATCGCCGCGAAGGAATTGCCGCACGTGTTCGACCCGTTCTTCCGTTGCTCCGATACCACGCGCCGCGGAATCGCCGGCACCGGGCTGGGCTTGCCCGTCGCTCGCCGCATTATCGCCGCCATGAACGGCTCTCTCGACGTCCAAAGCACTCCCGGCGAAGGCAGCCGATTCACGATCTTGCTGGCCGTCCCCCAACGGGAAAGGTTCTTGCCCGTCGCCGTTTCCGCAAGCGCGTAGCACATCGCCCAACTCCGGGCATGATGGTCGCCTAGCCCATCGTCAGGCCGCCGCCGAAGTAATCGGGCGATGCGGCAACGTACGTATCGACCAGCGCGCCGGTCAGTGCATTGCTAGCAGATCGTAACTCCTGTGCCAGCAATGCCATATATTCCAGCAATGCGGCGTTTAAGTTTAATGCCGTCAAAAGCGGATAATCTGACTATGCGACATGCCGCGCCCAGTTAGCGCCGGCGCCCCAAATCGGACCTGAATGAATCGTCCGTATCCCGCCTTATCATCCCCCCAGAACGAGATAGACCCAGAATGGCTCGCACAGCTCTTTGTGTCACCGCCGTCGTCGCACTGATGATATGCGCCGCCCCTCAGCGCGCCCCAGGTGCAGGAGCCTTTGGTCTGTTTTCCGGCAAGTCCGCCGGAGTTTTCACGGGCGCGTCGGAAGCGACCCCATGGAAGCCTCCCGCGGCGGTTCAGGCGGCGGCGGCCGGTTCCACCGTCGCTCCGCCAACGGCGGCACCGGCTTTTTCGCCCTTGGCTCCTGCCTCAACCAACCAGTCAACCGTTCCTTTCGATCCATTCTCGCAATATTACGCAACCGCTGCCCCCGGCTCTTCCACGACTCAAGCAGAGTCTTCCGGTTCGTCCAAGGGAGTATTTCAACTCGCCTCGCAGGAGAAACGCAACGAGCCGACTCCGGCGAAGCCGCCTCAAGACTCGCCGAATTCAGCCCCCTCCGTCCAATCGCCCACGCAGCAGTACATGCAGCAGACGCAGCGCTACATGGATAACGTGGAAGCGTTCTGCACCGATTGTGCCAAAGGCGCTCGAAGTGCCTGCAGCCTGGAAATGCCCTGCGATTGCTGCTGCCACGACGACCCCGACTGGTATGTCGAAGCCGATGCAATCTACGCAACGCGCAACAACGGCACGTTCAATCAAACGGTCGTTCTACAAGATAGCTCCGGCGACACGGTGCTGACCACGCACAGTCTCGACTTCGGCTGGGACGCCTGGGGCCCGCGCCTCTTCGTCGGAAAGCAAACCAGTTGCGATGGTGGCTGGGAACTGGGGTATCTCGGATTGTTTGGCGGCTCGACCTCTGTCCGCGCCGCGGACCCGGCCAATCTCGACATCCCGACGCCGCTTTCCACCGCGGCCGACGATTTCAACGAAGCCGACGCGATGACCCTCTCCTGGAACTGGCACCTGAACAACGCCGAAGCGAACCTGTTTCGCCAGTACGGACCCGTCCAAATGTTGGCCGGCTTCCGCTATCTCAATCTCGAAGAGCACTTCAACATCAACTCCGAAGACTCCGACGGCGACGTCAGCGATTACACCATCCGCACCAGAAACAATCTTTACGGCGGTCAAATCGGCGCTCGCACCTACTACCCGTGGAAGCGATTCCGCTTCGGCGTCACCGGCAAGGCGGGCGTCTTTGGCAACGACGCGCTGGAGCATCAGATTGTGTTCGACAACAACAACACAACTGTGTTGCGCGATGCCCAAGGCCGCGCCGGCTCGTGCTCCTTCGTCGGCGACGTGAATGCGTTTGTCACCGTGCAAATCTGCCGCCACTGGCGTTTGCGCGGCGGCTATTACTGGCTGTGGGCCACTCACGTGGCCCTGGCGCCTGATCAGCTTGATTTCAACGTCAACGCCGACAGCGGCACCGTCGTTCACAACGACGGCAATCTCTTTGTCCAAGGCGCTACCTTCGGCGTCGAAGCCGCCTGGTAAGTCATCTAGGCCGGCGAGCCTCGATTCTAACCTCGCTCGCCCCGGCCGGTCGCAGATCGCAGTCTGCCCCGAAACCCACGTGCCTTGCGCTCTAAGAAAGCGGAGCGGATGGGACTCGCGATCTGCGTCTGCGCAACGCAAATGAAAATGCAGAGTTGTGACGCCAAGCCCGTCTCGCATTTGACTTTGTGATGTGTCACGAATGATCACGAAGTATCAAGGGCTCTCGTGATTTATCAAACTGATTGGCCCACTGAGTCAATCGCTTTCGGCCTGGCGAAGCCTTCGAAGAAAGGCTCGCCATGTGTGCGTCTCATTTCTACGGCTCTTTACAGCCGCCCCTGCATCCCCGCAACGGCCGACGTCTGGAAATCTTGGCGGTGTGTCGAGTCAGTGATCCCGGACCGAACAAGCAGGACATTCGCTCGAACGATGACCAGGAAGCCTTGCATCGAAATTGTGTAGCCGCGAACACGAATTTGCCGTTCACAATCACCGTTCTGGCCGGATCCGGCAGCGGTGAATGCCTTGAACGGAGCGAATACCTACAACTCATCGAAATGGTTGAGTCAGATCAGTTTGATCTGGTTCTTGCCGAGGGCTTGGGACGCATCGTTTGGCGAATCCACGCGCATTTATTTGCCGAATTGTGTGCTGATCACGCGGTGCGGCTGATATCGTTGAACGACCATGTTGATACGGCACAAGATGGTTGGCAGCATCGTTCCATCTTCTCTGCCTGGCACCACGAGCGGTCCAATCGTGACACTTCGCAGCGTATCAAGCGAACGCAACGTAGCCGATTCACGCCGGGCGGATGCATGGCGTGCTTGCCCTATGGCTATCTGAAGAAGCCGGGCGCTAAATCCGACACCGACGTAGAGAAACTTCCGGAAGCGGAAGAAGTCTACAAGGAGTGGTTCCGACGGCTTGACGACGGCGCTCTATATTCTGAAATCGCGGACTGGTTGAACGACCATGTCGTGCCAACCGGGCCACACTGCCGCAGCGAAAAGTGGAACGGTCGGATAGTCGGCCGCACTACACACAACTGGATTTTGAAGGGATTGCGGTTCCGCAACAAACGGCGAAGTAAACGGCACAATACTTCGGGGAAATACATCACCGAAAAAGCCGACCCCAGCGAGTTGTTAACTCGACGAGTTCCGCACTTGGCGTTCTTCGATGAGGCGTATTATGACCGTGTGGTTGCCAAGGCGGATGCCCGCAACACCAAGTATCGGCGGAATGGCGACATTGGTCCTGATCCGTGTAAAAATCGCCCTAAGAAGCGAGTTCGGTTCCCCGGCCAAATCATCGATTGCGGCATCTGTGGCCGGCAGTTCGTCTTTGGCGGCCATGGCCAGACAGACCACCTGATGTGTTCCGGTGCGCGCGAGTACAAGTGCTGGAACGCCATTACGGTAGATGGTCCATTGGGCACTCAAACAATCTCAGAGGCTGTGTTTGCCCAGATACAGTCGATTTCTGATTTCGACCCCGCGTTCTTGCAGCAGGTAAATGCTGAGGCGAACCAGCGTGATTCAGAGCGGGATCAGCGGCTTCGCGAACTTGTTCGCAAGATCGATAGTACTGACCGCGAGATTTCCAACCTGCTGAAGTTCCTCAGGGCAGGGGATGAAAGCCCTAACGTCCGAGCCGAGCTTCAACGCCTCGAACGGCAGATGGTGGAGTGGCAATACGAAAAACAACAGATCGACCAAACGCCTCGTGACGGTTTGGTATTGCCCTGTGCGGACGAGATCAAGCATGCCGCCCAGGAAGCCTTCAAGAACTTGGCAGCCGAAAACTATGAATTCGGCAAACTTCTGCGGGCTGTCACAGGGCGGATCTTGGTTTGGCCATTTCGGTCAGTCGACGGGGGGGATATCGGATTGCGTGCCAAGTTTAAGCTCCAAATCGCGAATCTGATCCCAGATAAACGTGTCCGTGAAGTTTTACAAAAACCATTAGAGAAAGTAATCGTGCTTGATCTATTTGAGCCACCACAGCGGATATTGTATCGCCACCAGATCATAGAACTGCGTAACACGATGACCGAACGCGAGGCCGCACAAGTAGTCGGAATACGCGCACTGCTGCACAGCGGGCCGCGCGGCTGGACCGGCTCATGCGGCAGCAGGGCGTGACCGATCCCTACGTCCGTCTTATGGCGCCGCCTGGAGACTATGGAAGGCTACGCCGCCACTTGCACGACCGCTACAATTTTGAGCCGCTGCTGGGCTATCCGTCCGAGTGGTAGTTCGCTGTCGCTTTCGTTTCCAGTCTGTTTTCAACCGCCCTGTGTCGCATTTTCGAGACAGGGCGGTTTTTGTTGGCACAGACACCATTACGAAATCGCGAGACCACGATGTTAAAAGACGAGAACCACGAAACTGAAATCCAGGCTGTCCGAAAACGCTTACTCGACCTTCTTCGCCTTTTGGCCAAGGAAGTCGCACGGCGATTCACGCGTCAGAATGTTGATCGTCCATCAAAGAGGATGTGAGCGTGGAGCGCGGTCCGAAGAGGGATCCGCTTACTTTTCCGTTTAAGAGTACTTGAGGTGCCCTGCGCAGGCGCCTCAGGTACTTTTTTTAGCTGTCAGCGGTGGGACTTCGGAGAAGGCAGTGGGTACTGATAGCGCTGTCGCTTAATCGACAGGTAGCTGAGATGAGACTTAGTAAACGGTCGTTTATTAAAACGTCTCACAATTGATAAGTTGCTGAGACGATTTCGGAGATTAAATTACTTGCGTCGCCGACGGGCAAAGGCCGCGACTCCGGCCAGACCCAGTGCGGCCAGCAGCAAGGTGCTGGGCTCGGGCACCGGCTGGACGCCGCCACCCAACGGACTGCCGCCGGAGGTGGCGCCGGTGAGCCACAACGCGTAGTCGTCGGAGTTGTCCACCTGGCCGTCATAATTGAAGTCGCCAAACAGCCAGCCGCCTAACGCACCTTCACTGGTAGAACCGGTGAGCCACAGCGAGAAGTCTTCGTCAGCGTCCGTTATGCCGTCGAGGTTGGCATCCCCGAAGTAGGTGTACCGAATCAGGACGTCAGTATTGGTGGTCGATACGGCGCCGCCGGAGTCGGCACCACTCGGCCAAGAGCTGAAAAACGCACCGCCGCCGCCATCGTCGTTGTTGACGATCCCGATGGCCTTGTCTCCGTTTCCGTCGGTGTTCGCGGTGCTACTGCCGATGCCCTCACCCGCCCAAAAACCGGAGTACAACGAATTTGTGACCTGAGCGTTCAACGTGTTGTAGTCGCCGTTGTGCACGATCAGGTTGTTATCGGTGATGTCAAAAAAGGCGGTGGGAGTTGCGCCGCCGGCGATCGACAGCAAGTCCAACTGTACAGCACCGGATCCAGCAGCATTGGTGCTGGTGATGCCGGCTGCCAACTGAGTCGTGGCGGTGCCATTGATCGTCAGGTTGCTGTTGCCCAAGCCATGGTAATGTCCGACGACGAGCGTACCGGCGTTCACGGTGGTGCCGCCGGTGTAGGTGTTGTTGGTAGACAAGGTCAGCTTGCCGCTGCCGTTCTTGGTAAGGCCGCCGCTTCCACCGATGGCGCCGGAGCCACTAATGGTGTAATCCGCACCGGAGCTATGGTTTACCGTCACTGAGGTCGGCGTCACCGAAGTATTTAAAGTCACTGCGTGATTGCTGGAATGGGAATCATCAAAATTCACCGTATCTCTGTTGACAAATACCTCAGCGGTGGACAGATCAGTCCAGTTGGATGTGCTGGAATAATCCCATTGGCTGTTGGTGCTCGCTGTCCAGTAAATGGTTTTCGCACTACGGTTGAACTCTGTGTTTTGCACGAGCAAGTGGCCGCCGCCGGCTTCCGAGTAAGATCCGAATCCGGCATCGAAGTCGCTTAAGGTGCGGATTCCCATGGGGACGCCTGTAGTGTCCAAAGAAAAGTTGACAACCGAAGTCGCATTCAGTCCTGAGCCTGGATCGAAGTACAGTGATGCCAGGCCGGTCGACGAATCGTATCGCATCTCGTAGGTATAAAAGCTCTTGGCGATCACTTCGCTGACATTGCTTAATAGGGTCGCGTAGACCCCCTGCGAGAAGCCCGGTGCGCCATTGATCGCCTTTCGGCCCAGCGCATTCAAATTAAAAGTGCCGTTTCCGTTGTCGTGGACCGCCAGCTCGATGTCCCAAACCTTGAATCGCGTGGTACTGCCGTTAAAGTAGGGTGCCTGGTATTGAAACGAATTGGTCTCCTGGGTTCTGCCGCTGAAAGACTGGGTAGCCGCCCCATCGGTTAAAATGGCGGCTTGCCAGGAGTAGGTCCAATTGATGCCCGACTTGTCACCAATGTTCTTATAGTAAAAGGTGGCTGCCGATTTCATCCCGTCTGAATCATCGCCATCATCGGCGATGTCCAGCATCTCCCAGGAAAGCGGTGGACCGGCGTTGGAGCCCTCGAATGAACCTTCTTCAGGAGGCAGCGTCGTTCCCGGCGGTGGATCGACCGACATACTTCCGGTGACGTAATCGGGCGACCGAGTCCAGCCTTGATTGAGCGGGCTGTCGGCGGTTGGGCCGGAGCCGGGGGAATAACTTGCCGGTGCTGCAGCATCACTCCGATCCACCACGCTATAGAACACTAACAACAAACTGCCGACGATCAGCATTCTCATTTGCAGGGACCTTTCTGTCGTACGGACTATTTACGTTCGCTGGTGTAGTGCCACTTCATGCCGACTGCACTGCATTAATATGACTAATGCAGTTGTTGCTGTCAAGCGATTAGCATCAAATCCTCAACAAAGTCAGAAATCTATCTATGACCAGCCGCGATTTCTTCAATTCACCGGCCATCAAACGAACGAACCCTGCGCTCGCTTCGCGATTGCAGGGTCCGTTCTCACCTTGAAGTTCGCTTTGAGGATGCGGCGATTATTTTTTTCGCAAACGGCCAATTCGACGACTCCCCAGGACTATTAATCCAAAGCCAATCGCCCCGAGCAAGACTGTCGCCGGCTCAGGCACCGGCGAACCTTGAATGACAACATTGTCGACACGATTGCTCCCGCTTGCAAGAACATTGGAACCAGTGAACGCAGTAGTCGAATTGTCCCTGATTCGGAAGTAAGCCGTCGCGGCGCCATCAAGATCATTAACGAGCGCGGTGAGGTGATTCGACGAATTATACGTACCGCTGCTCCAGCTTACGGCTGGGCTGAACAGGGAATACTGCGAACCGAAAGTGGTGAAGTTCGTGCCATCGGAACTGTACTGCAACACGAAATCGCGCGGACCAGTACCGCTTCCCGTTTGATCCCATTCGATGGTTACGCCCGTGAAACCGCTCGCATCGGCGACAAATTGATAATAATCGCCAACCTGCCACGAGTTCGTACTCCACGAGTTCAAAGATCCGTTTCCTGCCGGAGCGCTGTATACAGTGCTAGAAGAGGCATGAAATGCAGTTCCCGTGCCGCTACCTATTTCTGGGGCAATTGGCCCGGCCGATGACGGCTTCGAAGTATCGAACGTCCAATCGGCGATTATTGCAGCCCGTCCATTCGCGGCAAGCGACAGAACTGCCAATGCGGCAATACAAAATGAGGCACGCGTCGTTGTTCTTTTCATTAGGCTTGCTCCAAGTTGCGGGTTTGCTAACCTAACTGACTTAACTGTAGCAGTGCAGTCAGACATCGTAATTGCTGTTGATTTCCAAAGCAAGCATTTTTTGAACTTTTTTCCCCAAGAAAAATTCTGCTCGTGAAAGATTCTCGTGCGAGGGGAATAGCAGCCCCAGGAAGCGTTGGCAGTTTTCCGAGAATTTGCTTGCTATCGGATGGTTGCCCAGTAATAATGCGCTTAGTGAACTGATACGATTAATGCAGTTACGGCAGATGCCCGTGGGAGGAAAAGAATCTTCGGGAAAGTTTCAAAAAAGTCTTGACGACCTAACTGCATTATATATATTAATGCAGTTAATGCACGGTGGTGCGACATGCCTACAAACATTTCATTAACGCACCTTCGACAAACGGAGGGTCTTCAAGTGAGATTGCCAATCGTCTGCAGTGTGTTGCTACTTGTCTTTGTCATGGTGAATGCAGGCTTTGCCAGCAACTTGGCTTTGTACACGACCGGCCCCGGTCCAACTGCGGATAGTCCAGTCAATCAGGGTTGGACGCGATCGCCCGATTATGTCACTGGTAGTCAGTCGGTGGACCCGCCCCCCGGCACTACATTGCCTCCCGAAACCGGTTCGTTTGAAGCTTCGAATTCGGGTCCTCCGCTCTCCTGGGAGATGTTGGATGTGGCAGATAACGGAAACGACGCCGATGGTATGAAATCGGCAGCGACATTTTACTACCAGAACATCGGTGATCAATCTGCCAACAACTGGGTCTACTCAATTACGTGGGCGGTGCAAGGTGATGGAGCCGCTACCGGACCAACTGGATTCAGCGGCCGAACTCAACAGCAAAATTCAATTCAATACCAGGCTCCCTATTTCAATGGAAGCACTACGCGCTTTAAGGTCTGGGATGTCGAGTTGGCGGTCCACGATAACGGCGATGGCACTTTTAATTTGAACGCATTGGGCCGCAAGGCGATCAACGGCGCGCCGAACTCGTCGCAAGGCGTATATCAGACATTGTTAAGTCATGTCAGTCAATCAATCGCACAAGCCTTCTATACGTATGAGATGCGCTATGATGCGACGAGCGGTTTCGCTTCGCTGTACTTCGATTCTGGTTCTGGGTTGGCTGCAACCTCGGTAACTAACTTCGTGCTTGATACGGGCGCTGTCCCTCAAGGTATCCGTAGCTTGACTGATTTTGATGTGGGATTCGGATCCTATACCGAGCTCGGTGCTGGCCACGTATTCGTTCAGGGCGCACAGTTCAGCGTCGTTCCTGAACCGTCGGCTATCGTTTTGGCCGCATTAGGTGGGTTTGGCTGCCTGTTTGGGGTTCGAGGAAGAAATTTTCGATTCGGCCGTAAATCTCGACGAAGGGGCTTTACCTTGGTGGAACTCTTGGTAGTAATTGCCATCATTAGCACTCTAATTGCGCTTTTACTGCCCGCGGTTCAATCTGCCCGTGAAGCCGCACGCCGAACGCAGTGTCAAAACAACGAAAAAGGGATCGCGCTTGCAACGCTGAACTATGTCACTGCAAAAAAATATTTGCCTCCATGTGCAAATTACGTTGGCAACGTTTATGGAACCATCTTGTATTATCTGTGTCCGTATTTTGAGGAACAAGCCGTAAGGGATCTTCCGCGCATCGCCAGCGGCCAAGCCTTTGCAGGGACGTATGGTGATACGATTGGTCGAATGCGCATCGGCTTGTTTCAGTGCCCGTCAGACGGAAGCGATCCGCCAAAGGCAAGTGCTGTTTTAGGTTGGGCCCCTGGGAACTATCCGCCAAACTACGAAGCTTTCGGCAACAAGAAAAACGGTACGATGAAAGTTACCGATTGGAAAGACGGATCATCCAAGACGGTGTTGTTCGGTGAGCGATATTTCTCATGCAAATCTAAGACCTACCCGACGGCGAGTACAGATAAGGTTGATGGGGGTGGGGTGTGGAACAATCCAAAACAAGAATGGGGCGCCTATTACCGCCGAACGTGGGACTCTAAAGGCGATGGAGTGATCGACATTGATAATACAAGTCTCGTGTTTCAGGTTGCGCCGCAGTCAGAACAAGAATGCGACCCGTACTTATATAACACGCCGCATGCCTCAGGCATGAACGTTTCCCTTGGCGACGGTGGCGTACATTTTTTGAATGGCACGAATTTCGATAAAAAACTTTGGGGGCAACTTATCAATCCGAGCGATGGAGAGGTCATGATGAACAGCGATTGGCAATGACGCATCAGATTTCAGATGCTCGATGACGCCACATTGCATCTTTTCATCCGTTTCTTGCATTGTTTTCTAATCATCCGCGCCTTGTACCAATGCGAATCGACTATCACCCCAAGCTTGATTTCGACGACGTCCTTATCCGACCAAAGCGATCCGAAGCTATAAGTCGCTCAGCAATCGAAATTGAGCGGGAATATCACTTTCTCAATAGCTGCGCTCATTGGAAAGGCATTCCGCTGGCGGCAGCAAACATGGACACCGTCGGGACAATTCGCATGGCAGAAGCACTCGCGCCGCTAATGATGACATGCTTACACAAATATCATGAGGTCGAGGCGCTGATTGATTTCTTTCAAGACGAGGAAATGTGCAATTGCGTTTTTCTAACTCTTGGCATCAAGGAGGACGACGTTAGCAGATTGCGGATGCTAAAGAATCGATCGAACCTTCGATTCGTTTGCGTCGATGTTGCGAACGGCTATACGAAGTATTTTGTAGACCAATTGCAGCGACTCAGGGAAGAATTTCCATCCATGACGATTATGGCTGGCAACGTCGCAACGCCAGAGATGGTTCAAGAACTGCTGATCACGGGTGCTGCTGACATCGTGAAGATTGGAATTGGGTCCGGCAGCGTCTGCACCACGCGAATGATCACTGCGATCGGTTATCCGCAGCTCTCTGCCATCATCGAATGTGCCGATGCGGCGCATGGATTACGTGGTCATGTATGTGCCGATGGTGGCTGCAGAATGCCAGGTGATGTAGTGAAAGCATTCGCGGCCGGGGCGGATTTTGTCATGTTAGGCGGCATGCTCGCGGGTCACGACGAATGCGAAGGCGAATGGAATGAAGATAACGGAAAACGTCTGAATATGAAGTTCTATGGAATGGCAAGCAGAACAGCATTGGATCGATATTCGGGAGGCCGAATGGGATATCGTGCCTCGGAAGGAACCGAAGTCCTGGTGGAATACAAAGGAGCCGTGAGAGACACGATTCAGGAGATCACTGGTGGAATTCGCAGTGCATGCGCGTACGTCGGAGCATCGCACTTAAAAGAATTGTCGAAATGTACAACCTTTGTGGTATGCAACCGTACCCATCCCGAAGCGTTGTGCGATTATTAATCTTCTCAGTCATATGATTTTCTCCGGCCGGCCCAAGAACGCGCATGCCATTGCCTCGGTTTTAACTTGCAGCAGCCTAGCCATGATGGCTATCTCTTTTATCGGTTGCGCTGCTGATCCAATTTTTGCTGACGAAACTTCTTCCGAGAAAATCACGGCCAGTGACCAGCAAGGCGGCCATACGGCCGTGCCAGTCGGTGCACAAAAAAATCTCCGCAACATTGGCGCAATGTGCGTTGATTCTCAACACGCAGTAGCCGAGGCTCGTCTGCCTATAGTCTTCCAAGACAAGCTGTATTTCATGGGCACCGACCCAGATCATGGACGTGAGTTGTTTTCCTACGATGGGTCAGAAATTAAGTTGGTGGCAGACATCAATCCTGGCACTGCCAGTAGTTTCCCAAGCGAGTTTTTCGTTTGGAAGGAAAAGAATCAATTGCTATTTCGCGCTGATGACGGTGTCCATGGAAAGGAGTTGTTTGGATTCGATGGCCACAAAATTTGGTTGATCGACGACCTCTGGCAGGGTTCTTCCTTTAACACCCACAGTTCGCAGGTAGAGCCCAGCAATGGAAATCCAAGCGAACTGTTCGAAGATGGAGGCAAAGTGTTCTTTTGTGGAAGGACAAAAAGCCACCCTCGGATCGGCGATGTCGGCGCCGAGCTTTTTTATTACGACGGCAAGTCGATTCAACTTGCCAGAGACATCAACCCAGGCCCTGCCGATTCGCACTGCGCTTACTTTACACCGCTGAACGGCGGCTTCGTATTTGTCGCCGCTCAAGAGAAAACAGGAAGAGAGCTGTTCTGGATCGACAAGCTGCTGGGCGAGAGCGAGCCCCGATTGATCGCGGATATCAATCCAGGAACAGCGAATTCCAATCCTGCATGGCTCACGACGTTCAAAGGCAGCATATATTTTCTTGCCGACGACGGACAACATGGTCGCGAGTTGCATCGAACAGATGGAGAAACGGAAGAATTGGTGGCGGACATCAATCCTGGGCCGGAAAATAGCTTTGCCAGTGACTTTTTCGTCTACCGCGATGAACTAATTTTTCGAGCAAACGACGGCAAGCACGGCTCGGAACTTTTTCGATGCGACGGCAAAGAGGTCGAGATGGTTGCCGATATTTGGCCTGGCCCACAGGGTTCGGAACCGAGCCAATTCTTTGAATTCGATGGGTTGTTGTATTTCGCTGCCAACGGTGGTCCTCCGTACGGACGTGAGCTGTACTGTTATGATGGCAAAGAGGTCAAGTTGGCGTTGGATATTAACCCCGGACCTGGCGATGGGACGCCGCCCGATTGCGACGTCCACAAAGGCCATCGCGGGAATTGCAGCGGTATCCCGAGTGATTTTGTCGTGTTCCACGATGAATTGTACTTCGTCGCGGATGGCGGTCAGCATGGCCGGCAGTTAATGAAGCTCACCTATCCCATTTCGCAAATCCAAGGCAGAGAATTGTGCTCACCTTTCAAAGGCCGAAGAATAACTGTCGAAGGTATCGTTACTGCCGTTGGTTTCAATCAATTTTGGATGCAAGACGCAACGGGTGACGCCGACGACGAGACATCGGATGCCATTCTAGTGGATGTCGGACTTCCTCCTGCGGTTACAGTTGGGGACAAAGTTGCGGTAAGTGGCCGTGTGGTCAACGAAGCTCGACGCAAAGGTGACCTGGCTGACAATCGCATCATTGAACCACAGATCGCACGATTGTCTTCCGGAAATGAATTACCTGCCGCAGTGTGCATCGGTGGCAATGGCCGCTTACCACCCACCGAGTGTGTCGCGGATGCAAAGCCTGCTTGGGAAAGCGCAAAGTTGAACGAGAAGTCGGAATATATTAGGCGGCTTGACCCAAAGAAGAACGGGCGCGACTTCTGGAGGTCGCTCGAATCGATGAGGGTGCGATTGATTGAGCCCGTAGCAGTTTCCGGCACGAATCGGTTTCACGAGAACTTCGTCGTAGTGGATCGGGGGAAAACCGCAACAGGACTGTCGTCTCGCGGCAATCTGAATCTGACGCAGGACGACTTGCAACCGGAAGTGATTCCTGTGCATGTCGATCAGTACGTTCTGCGCGACTTCGCCGCTCCAAAAATGAATACGCGTGATTGTTCAACAGCTATCACGGGCGTTGTGCGTTACGAATACGGGCGCTACGAGGTTGTGCCCACGCAGCCATTCTCAACCCAAGCCGGCGGAATTGAACCGATGGTGTCGTCGCTCACGCCTGCCGAAAATGCGCTCATGGTAGCAACCTATAACGTATTCTTGCTGCATCCGAATGTCGAAGACCGCGCCAAGGTGCCGCCGGGACTCAAATACTATGACGTGGAAGATGCCGTCGGCGATGGCCGTTATCTCGCGCTGGTGCGCCAGATTGTGAAGTACCTTCATTCACCCGACATCATTGGCTTACAAGAGCTGCAGGACAGCGATGGTTGCGAGCTAACCGATAATGCAGATGCAACGCAAACCCTGCGTGTCCTCGCTAAAACGATCGAATCGGCGGGCGGGCCGAAGTACAACTTCATTGTCTCGCCTGGTGTCGTTCCGGCCTATAAGGATCCGCACAGTGGCGAACTTATCAGTCCCACAGGCAATTTGCCTGGAAACAATTTGCAAGTGGGTTTGATTTACAATCCTCAACGTGTACAGCTCGTGAATGATTCGGTGCGACTGCTTACTGATCCCAAGCAGCAAGCTACGGATCCGAACAATCCATTTTGGAGATGTTGCATTCCGCTTTCGGCGACATTTCGGTTTCGCAACCAAGATTTCACGGTTGTGGTAAATCATTGGGCGCCAAAAGAAGACGCAGTGTGGAGATTTGGTGCCGAGCAACCTTGGATGGCGCTGCAAGATGATCCGCGCGTCAATGCCGGCGTCGAACGTCGCACTATTGAGGCCGCTGCCGTCGCGAAATGGGCTAAACAAGAAGCTTCCAAAGACCGCGAATTGATTGTCCTCGGCGATTTCAATGAATTCGAGTACAATCGTCCGCTGGTTGAACTCGAGCGCCTTGGTGGCTTAACAAATCTAATCAAGCTTCTGCCGCCTTTGGAACGAGGCTCGAGCCGAGGTGACGGATGCGGCGTCGAATACGACCATGTTTTGGTATCGCCAGGTCTGACAAAGAATGCCGAGATAGAAATAGTCGCGGTCAATGAAGACTTCTGGCAGCACCCGAGGACTGCCGGCGAATTTGAGCTCGTTGGCGCAAGCGATCATGAGCCTGTTTTGGTTCGTTTGATGTTTTCGCATTCGGATGAAACAAGGGCGGCCAAGATACCCTGAAGTGAACGTCGTCATCGGCAACAGATATTCGATTTCCGAGCGGATTGCTCAGATCGAGAGATTCAACGGTGGGGTGAAAACGCGATCCAATAATGGACCCTGGGTAAAGGGTATTCATCGGCCCAGCATTTGCCACTCGGAATGGCCAGGTAGCAGACTGGCGGGGCAGTTCGTTGGGGATTTCGGTTGCACTTGGCTTTCGTCACTTTTTGTAACATATTATTGAGGGCGCGCTGCCGCGTTACATACCCTGAGCACTCGCTAAAAACGATTTAAAGTGTTTGAACACGAGTCTGCCGATTCGTGATGCATTCGTTGCGCGGATCGACGTGTTCAAAGGACTTATTGGCGAACGGATCAACTTGCGATGCAGTTTCAAATTGATCCCGCAAACCATGAACCGATTTATCGACAATTGATAATGCAAGTGCGCGAGGCGGTTGCGCAAGCGGAATTGGTTCCTGGTGATCGCTTGCCTTCGCTAAGGGAACTATCACGCACTTTAGTTGTCAACCCAAACACTATCGCGCGCGCCTATTCCGAACTTGAGCGTGATGGGATTCTGAATTCGCGACCAGGTCTCGGAGTATTTGTTGCGGAACCCAAAACTGAGCTTCGGAAGAAGGTGTGCCGAGATAAGCTGATATTCAACATAGATCAGGTACTTACGGAAGCAGTGCATTTCGGCTTTAGTTGGGATGAAGTTCAATCCCTGTTACAAGAACGGGCCGACCGATTCCAATGGAATATTAACCGTGCTATTGATCAGAAGTGATACAGTCAACCTTTGAACAAATTGAAGCGCCGAAAGTGACAGTCGATGCCATCGTCACGCATCAGTTGAGGAAAGTCTATGATGGCCGCCCCGTTGTAGATTCTCTCGACCTTCGTATTCCCGCGGGCAACGTATATGGGCTGCTCGGACGCAACGGCGCAGGCAAATCCACTACTATCCGGATGCTGACGGGGCTCATTCAACCTAGTAGCGGTTCTGCGGAGTTATTTGGTGAACCAGTCGATCGGCTGCGCTCGGAAACCATCGCCAAAATCGCGTACATCGCTGAAGGCCACCCGCTTTACGATTGGATGACTATCGGCGAAGTAATTCGGTTTACCAAGTCATTTTATGAGCGATGGAATTCCGAAATTCTCGATCAAATTCTGGATCACTTTAAACTGCCGCAGTCAAAAAAGCTCCGTCAACTTTCCAAAGGCCAGCAATCTCAAATATCACTAGCATTGGCGGTCGCGCCCGAGCCCGAGTTGCTCATCTTGGACGACCCCACCGTCGGCTTGGATTCCGTCTTTCGGCTCGATTTCTTGGAGTCCCTGGTTCAGTTCCTCGAAAACCGGGAACGCACCATCTTATTCACCTCGCATATTCTCCGCGATGTGGATCGCATCGCCGATCGCATCGGGATCTTGGTGGACGGAGTGCTACGTGTCGACTGCACGCCGGAAACGTTTCGCAATTCCATTCGAAAGATTCTGCTCTCGTTCAGGAGTCACATTCCAGAGTGTCCTCGGTTTCCCGGCTTGGTAAGTTGCCGTCAGGTCGGAGGTTTGATCGAGCTCATCACCGTGGGATATGACGACGAACAACGCCGCTTCATAGAATCTTTGGAACCGAAACATATTGACGTGATCGAATTGAGCATCGAAGACGCATTTATTGAATATACTCGCGGGCCGAAACGATCTTTACCCACTACTTAAAGGATGCGCGTGATGCTTCAGGCCCTGACCTGGAAAGAAATACGCGAGTGTACTGGAGTTCTCGCTGTCGCTTTGCTGGCGTCCGTTTGGTTGCTGGCAAATCAGATTGCGCTGCCGATCAATCCGCTCTCGCCTCCGCGTATGCGAAACACCGTGCCCTTCATAAGCGACGAATTCTACACATATTTTGTACTCCTTTTTTCCAGCATGAGCATCATCTTGGCACTCCGCCAGTCCGCCTGGGAGATCGGGCATCGCACTTTTGATTTCTTGTTGTTCCGTCCAATTACGCGCGACAATCTGTTTGCGATCAAAATTGCCTTGGGAATTGGAATCGTCTTGCTCACCAGCGGAATCCCAATCTTGATATACTCATTTTGGGCGGCGTTGCCTGGCGATACGCCAACGCCTTTTGTATGGTCAATGACAGCGCCCACTTGGTTCTATTGCCTCTCGCTTCCGACAATTTATCTGGGCGCATTTTTATCTGGCATTCGACCCGGACATTGGTTTGGCACCCGCTTGCTTCCTTTGGTCTCCGCCGCGGCAATTGTCATCATATGTACGCAGTTTCTGCTCTACGTGTGGGGCTATTCGGCTTGCTGTGTATTGCTAGTGCTGGTCGACTACGCGCTTTTCAGAACGATTGTTTACTTCGCCTACACGCGCGACTACTAGTATTGAGTGGTGAAAAATGTACGCGCCTAGAGCCAAATCAATGACAATGCTCGCCTCCCGCGTTTGCGCAGTCTGCTTTCTCGCAATTGGCATCGCAATGGTCTGCGGCTTGTCGGTCACAATCCTCGTGCGTGGACTCGGCTTCGCCGCGCAAAGAAATCTCCGAAATATCGAAACTATCGCCGTAAATGCAGGCGGCAATGCCCTCATCGCGTCTCGATCGGAATTTTGTCCGACGCAAGTTTCGTATCGTAGCATCGATGGCAAGCCGATGCAGAGCCAGGCAGAGCGGGATTTGTTGGAACTGGCCAAATTGGCCGCGCCCATTAGTTCAGAAGAAGCAACACTTGCGGTGGAGTGGCGCGATCGTATTGCGGCCGTCAATGATAGTGAATCCTCCAGCTTTTGGTATTTGGTGCATGACGGCGCCGGACAGACCGGCCGCGCGAAACTGATGGGTTACGATCAGGTATCCTTTCGTCCAGTCGGCTACATCGGCACAAGAGGCTTCAGGATTAACCCGCTTCCGGCTAGCGAAGAGTTTGATATCGACGGAAGGCGGGCCGGGTATAGAAGCGGTTCGATAGCCAACTTTACTGATTATGGAGGACGCGTCCCCATTTACAGACATCAGTCGTTGCAGCCCGCAGGCCATGTTTACGTTCTGAGCAGTGGGAGCGTTTTCGATATAAACCTGCGCGAAAAAGACGTCGAACGCCTTCCGGTCGGTGACAACATTGTCTCAATCGACGTCGGATCGATCGGATCGGATCTAGCCAAAGCGGACGACTCATCCGCGAAACCCCGATCCGTACATTCTAAGCCGGAAAGCATCGATTTCCGCCGGCGTCTGTTTTTGCGAACTGACTCACAAGTGATTGTTTATCGGACACAGGGAGGGGGCGAACTCCGATTCAGGATCCCGTCGATCTTAACCAATGACGAATTTGATGTCTGCATAATAGGCGACGATCGCGCTTTGTTAATCAAAAGCGAAATGGACGGCAGAGCGGATAAGAAGTCGCTCTATTGGATTGACCAAAAGGGGCAAATCACATCCAATTCCACAGTCTTATGCTACTCCCAAAGCAACGAAGACAGTTATCAGGCATCTAATTGGACCGTTGCCGCATTGTTGCCAAGTCCGCTTTTTTACTCGATCTATGCAACGGCTATTGCACCGTTAAAGATTCAGGCGGAAACTGGAGCGACGTACGGCAGTGCCTTAAAAGAATCGATATCAGCGGCATGGCCCCAGTTCTTGATCATTTCGCTATTGTCGCTGGTTGCCGCCTGGTTTGCTCTGAGGATCGTAGATGAAAGTTGCATTTCGAATTGGTTGTCATGGCTGATCGCGTTATTGCTACTCGGACCGATCGGTGCTCTGGCCTGTTGGCTGGAATTCAGGAAGAACAAGTTACGGCTCAATTCCCCACCCCCAACAATTGATTGGCTTAGTGCTGAAATCCATTGCTAATCAGGCCAACATCAGAGATGGGCGAGGTAGCCGCTGCCCGAATCACCTGCGGACGCCCTGGAGTGCCTAACGTGGAAGTTGTTGCCAATATCTTTGCCTGAGATTCTCAACGCTTAGGCCCCCGTCGTACATTCGTCGTCGGTCGTCCGCTGTCTGGTGGTGCAGCGGTCCAGGGGCCGAAGGTCGAACGCGTCGACCTTGATTTGGGATTTGCTCTTCGGCGATGGAAGGGCTTTGTTGAAATCTCACTGTGGCGCTTACCAGTTGGGTCGGATTGCATCCAATCCTTGGCAAAGCAATGCTTGACTTGACTTGCAGACTGCATTATGCATACTAGTTCAGTTGATGCAGTCGGCCGCCGAGTCTCGACTGTGTCTTTTGCGGCAGATTTCCGCCAATTTCCAAGGTTTCGCCGGAAAACCGAAACTTAAAGACCACTGGGTTTTTGCATGAGGCATGTTATCGAAGCGCAGCAGTTTGAGCCCCCGCTAATCGAAACCCTGTTTCAGCGAGCGGAAGAACTGGAAGGACTCCTTTCGTCCAGGCCTTCTCGAATCGATCTCTTCCGAGGTCGAATGATGTTTGCCCTGTTCTACGAGCCATCAACTCGCACGCGTATTTCGTTCAATGCCGCCGCCCAACATTTGGGGATGCAAGTCGTCGACACAGAAAATGCCCGCGACTTCTCGTCGGCCAAGAAAGGGGAAACCCTTGAGGACACTATCAAGACGCTCTGCCAGTATCGCCCGGATTTGATTGTGCTGCGCCATTTCGAAACTGGCGCGGCCAGCAGGGCCGTGAACGTCAGCACCGTTCCTATCCTGAACGCGGGCGATGGGTCGGGGCAGCATCCAACGCAAGCGCTGCTCGATCTGTTCACTATCAAGAAGGAGCTCGGGCGGCTGCAAAATATTCAGGTCGTCATCGGCGGCGATTTGGCCCACGGGCGTACTGCCCGGTCGCTCGCGTTTCTCATTGCGAAGTATCCCGGCAATTCTCTCGTTTTCCTGGCTCCTCCAGGCTTGCAGGTGGGCCAGGACGTAAAAGATCACTTGGCGCTACACGGCGCCGCGTTTCAAGAAACGACCGATCTGGAATCGGCATTGAAGGACGCGGATGTCGTTTATTGGACGCGAACACAACGGGAGCGTTTCGATGCCTCTCAAATCAAGCGTTCCTTCGTGATTGACCGTAAAGACATCACGTTAATGAAGAAGTCTGCAATTCTGATGCATCCGCTGCCTCGTATCGACGAAATCTCCAGCGACGTAGACAGTGATCCTCGGGCCGCTTACTTCCGTCAGGCCGGAAACGGATTGTTCGTTCGCATGGCTTTGATCGAATGGCTGTTGGAGGGCGTGACGCCCCTCATTGATGATCGCCGCAGCAGTGTAATCCGGCGCCGTGCGCGGCCCAGAAATCGAGTTGCAAAATAATGAGCGTTAACGTGCCACTGTGGCGGCCGGGCGCTGCGCCGTCTGACTAGCGGCGCCGGCCGCCGCTCCGGGCTCGGTGTGTGGTTCCCATCGCGGCCTCGAAAGAAGGTCTTAATTTGAGCGATGAAAACTATTCGGCTCCCCGGGCTCGTCGATCTTCACGTGCATCTGCGCGATCCGGGGCAAACGCACAAAGAAAGCTTTTGCACTGGCACCGCGGCGGCACTTGCCGGGGGCTATACCGAAGTTTTCGACATGCCCAACAACGTCAAGCCGATCACGACGGTCGCAAGGCTCCAAGAGAAAATTCGCATCGCGAAGGCGAAAATAGTGGCCGACGTTGGGTTCTATTTCGGATCAACCGGCGACAATTTGAGTGAATTCCCGGAAGCCAGAAAGCTTGCTGTCGGACTCAAACTGTACCTCAATGAAACCACCGGCGATTGTTTCCTGCATCGGTCGAAGTTGGCGGAAGTGTTTTGGGCGTGGGATTGTGTCCGCCCCATCCTGCTTCATGCCGAAGCCGACGTCGTCCGGGACGCCCTTGGCGTCGTCACAGCCACACGTCAGCCAACTCATTTCTGCCATGTGTCGTGCCGCGAAGAGCTTGCCCCAATCCTCGAGGCAAAGGCATCGGGGCTCCCCGTCACCTGCGGCGTAACGCCCCATCATTTGTTCTTGACCGACAATTGTCTGACTCGGCTGGGGAATTTTGCATTGATGAAGCCCACCCTGAAATCCAGAGTCGATCAAGAGTTTCTATGGCAGCACTTGGACCAGATCGACGTCATTGAAACTGATCACGCCCCGCACACGTGCGAAGAGAAGCGCTACCCCGTTTTTGGTGTGCCGGGGCTGGAAACGGCGCTGCCGCTGTTGTTGCAAGCCGAACGCGATGGAAGAATCAGCTTGGCGGATGTCGTCAAAAAATGCTGCGAGATGCCTAGGAAAATTCTCGGCCTCGACGATTCCTCCAGCTACGTGGAAGTGTGCCTCGCGCCCATCGAAATCCGAAACGCCGAGCTGAAAACCAAGTGCGGCTGGTCGCCGTTCAGCGGACATGCCGCCTTCGGCAAGGTTCGCAAAGTTGTCATGCGTAACGCTACCGTGTACGAAAACGCCAAAGTGCTCGCGAAGCCGGGAGATGGATGCGTAATTACAAGCAGGCCTTGATTTCCGTCGCCAGGTTCGCGTTCCACATGGCGCCGGTAGCCGATTGCACTATGTCGGCGCCGGCCCTGCGGTAATCGAGAAAGTCGGCGCCGCTCATTACACCGCCGACGCCGATGATTTCATAATTCAAACCTAGAGCATTTCTCAACTCTGCCAAACGACTTGTAATTTCCAGCCCTGCCCATTTGATTCCCGCTCCACAAATGCCGCTTTTCAACCGATTCACCCCGGGCAATGCCTGTTTGCCAAAACGGTCGACGACCGGCGCGGGGATGGTGTTCACCGCGGAAATGGCCGCCACGTACGGGGCCATCTGCTTGACGACGTTCTCCAGTAATTCCTGTTGATCCCAACCGTAATAACCCAATTTCGCGATCAGCGGCACGGAACCAGTGACATGCTTCACACGGCGGCATATCTCGGCGACCGCAGCGGGCGCGTAGCAAAGAATACCTTCGTTGGCGACGTTCGGGCACGACAGGTTGATCTCAATCGCTTTGACTTTCGTTTCCGCGGCCAGTTTGGCTGTAGCTGCGAAATCATTGAAGTAATCCCCCTCGTCGAACCCTGGCTGGATGGTGCCCACCACGCTCATAATCACCAACTGGCCCTCGCCTTCGATGCTCAATCCTTTTCGCAAATCCTCGATCCAGTACGCTGGACCGCGCGATGGATTGCCAAACGAATTCGTGATGCTGATTCTGCCCGGCGAGTCCGAAGCCACCGGCATGCCGATCAGCGGCCGCTCAGCCTTTTTGAGCGTCAAATCGCCGTCAATATCAACGTTCAAGACATTGGGAAATGCATTGCAATCGAATGAAACGCTTCGCTGGGTCTTGTAACACACCACGTCAAATCCTTTGGCGAGCGCCGCGCGCACGTAATTACTGTTCAGCAGCGGACCGGCCGGGATTCCAAATGGCGAATGGATCGGATATCCCAAAAACTTGTACTTTGGCACGCCGCCACGGCCGTCAAATGTGGCCCTGGAAAACTCGCCAAACGGGCCGTGGTCGAAGTTGTATTCGTACGTCTGGGCAGGATCGTAAATCGGTCGTCGGTCGATCGGCATCATCGAGAGTGAACTACAAAACCTGAGACATCTACGTGCGATTCATCGAAAAACTCGAGCGCGCAGCTAGCCAGCGTCAATCGCTGGTTTGCATTGGCTTGGATTCCGCAGCGAATAGAATACCCAATTCGCTGCGCCAGGAGAAGCAGCCGCAATTTGTTTTCAACCGCGCGATCATCGATGCTACAGCGGACTTGGTGTTGGCCTACAAGCTGCAGTGCGCCTACTACGAAGCACGCGGCGCCGACGGCGTGGCAGAACTTAAAGCCACGTGCGATTATCTCCGCCACTGCCATCCGGACGTGCCGATCATACTTGACGCAAAAAGAGGCGATATCGGCAGTTCCAACGAAGCCTATCTTGAGTTCGTCTTTGAATACCTTGGCGCCGACGCGGTGACGGTCCATCCATATTTGGGGAGGGAATCGTTGCAAGGATTTCTGGCTTGCGAGGACAAGGGCATCATCGTTCTTTGCCGCACTTCCAATCCGGGAGCCGGCGAACTGCAAAACTTGCCGATCGGTGATCGTCCGCTCTATGTGGAAATTGCACGCCGCGTGAACGAATGCTGGAACAGTCGCAACAATTGCTTGCTGGTTGTCAGTGCCACTTGCCCCGGCGAAATGGCGCTTTTGCGTGGGATGATTCCCAAGATGTGGTTCCTCGCGCCGGGTGTCGGCTGGCAAGGCGGCCCGTTGGAAGCAGCGCTGGCCGCCGGACTGCGACCCGACAAATCAGGCCTAATTATCAATTCTTCCCGCGACATTATTTTCGCCTCTGCCGGCGATGATTTTGCCTTGGCCGCGCGATTTAAGACGCTGGCGCTGCGGAACCGAATCAACAAAGTGAGACGTCAATGAAGCCGATCGACCGACATTCGCTCGCCGTGGAACTGCACCGTGCAGGCGCCGTCAGGTTCGGCGAATTCAAATTGAAATCAGGCGCCAATTCGCCAATCTACTTGGATCTGCGAGTCCTCGTTTCTTATCCGGCACTTCTCAAAAAAGTGGCGGGGACCTATGTCTCGATCTTGCGCTCATTGCGATACGACCGGATCGCCGGCATTCCGTACGCCGGTTTGCCAATTGCCTGTGCGGTTTCGATCGAACTTGGCCGTCCATTAATCTATCGCCGCAAAGAGGCTAAGTTATACGGCACTCGCCAGATCATCGAGGGGAATTACAGCACGAACGACACCATCGCGCTCATCGACGATCTAATCACACAAGGTGATTCAAAGCTGGAGGTCCTCGAGCCGTTCTTAAACGCCGGCTTGGCGTGCACCGACGTGGTGGTTTTGATAGATCGACAACAGGGAGGACGCGAAAGGCTCGCACAGCGCGGTTTCAACTTGCACTCGGTGTTTACCTTGCAGGCAATCATTGAATTGCTGGCCGATTGCAAGCTAATCGATCAATGCCAATACGGGCAGGTGACCGACTATTTGCGCGGCCTCCATTAAGCTGTAACGATGCTAGATTTGAAACTCTAAACGACCAAGGAGACAGTTATGAGGGTTTCGGTTTCACCCTGCCAACGATCCGCATGGACCGCCTGGATTGCTGCGGCTTTGCTGACTTGCACATTTGCTGCTGGAGAGGAGCAGGGGGCGATGCCGCGGGTGCTGATCATTGGCGATTCCATTTCGCTCGGCTACGCGCCTGAGGTCATAAAGCAGCTCGCTGACGTGGCCCAGGTAGAGCACAAGGGCATTGCCCGCTCGACCTGGGACGGACTGGAAAAGCTCGACGGATGGCTGGGGGACGGTAAATGGGATGTCATTTATTTCAACTTCGGACTGCACGACCTATTTTATTCCAATGGAGGCAAACCCGATGCGCCTGCTCTTACGCGCAAATCGACTGACAAACAATATGCCGACAATCTGGAACAGCTCGTCAAAAAACTTCAGGCGACCGGAGCCAAGCTGATTTGGGCCAGTACTACCCCGATACCGGAAGGAGCGCGCGGCCGGGTCGCAGGGGAGGAAGTCGAGTTTAACAAGATTGCCGAAAAGATCATGAAAGCTCATGACGTAACGATCGATGACTTGCACAAGTACGTGTCGTCCGATTTGGCCAAGTATCAACGGCCGAAGAACGTCCACTTCAGCGAAGTGGGATATCAATACCTGGGCCAAGAAGCGGCAAGCAGCATTAGGAAAGCTCTGGGCGCCGAGCCATAGTGTTAACTCTGGGCAAAGTTCGGAATGTTCTTGAAGTTTGCAAGCTGCTGGATATCACCGACCAGACCTATTACCGCATGCGGCGGACGTAAGGCGGGATGGCGCCAGTGATGACAAAAGAGTTGAAAGGGATCGAGCAAAGCTATGTGCTGGATTGTGCACCGCGGATGCCATCGGCCAAGCGTCAGGCCGATGCCCAAGCACGTATGCCGTATCTGAATCTATCGCGGCTGCGCGGGGCAATTCGCCAGGCTTTGACCGATACCAAGAACCACAAGGGCCACGCAGCAGGCTTACTGGGCGTGCACCCCAACACACTTACGCGACTGTTGAGCCAGATGGCCGAGAGAGCCCAGCTACGATCGTCCTATAACCGCTAATTGGCCCACTGATTGGCCCACTCGACTGGGCCAATCAATTTCAGTCGTCGCAAGTTCCAGATCATTCGTTACTTGCGACGACTGAGTTTCAACCAAGCGGAGAGGATGGGATTCGAACCCATGGTGGGCAGTTACGCCCACACCGATTTAGCAAACCGGCGCTTTCGACCACTCAGCCACCTCTCCAAATGCCTTGTTTTCCCGTACGGTTTTGCGTTTTTTGGCCTACGGGTTAAACCGGCAAAGGGGTACTTTACTACCACTTTTACTACCGTTACAATAAAGCGGTAGTAAAAGTTGCACCCGGCGGGTTTGCGGCCCAACCGGGTGCGACGCCACCTAAACCCTTAAGCTGAGGTGACGTATGGCGGACAATTTTACCGTGGGCGCACGTTCGCGCAAAGCCACATCTGCAAAGCCCCCTAAACCCTACGATGGCTTCCCCCTAGGGGCTCACGCGAGCGGCTCGTGGTGCAAGAAAATACAGGGGGTTATCCACTACTTTGGCCCCTGGGGCAAACGTGTAAACGGCAAGCTAGAACGCCTGCCGGATGATGGCTGGAAAGCCGCCTTGGAGCTGTACCAGCAGCAGCGCGACGACCTGCACGCGGGCCGTGTGCCCCGTGCCAAGCGAGAGGGAGCACTAACCCTCGGCTACTTGCGGGGCCGCTTTCTTACAGCCAAAAGCCGGGCCCTGGATGCTGGCGAAATCTCTCGTCGGACCTATTTCGAGTACCGGGCAACTACTGACCGGCTGATTGAGCAGTTTGGCGAGCGCCGGCAGGTGGACGACATTACTACTGACGACTTCGCTGCATTGCGTGCCGACATGGCCAAGCGCGTGGGGCCGGTGCGGCTGGGCAACGAAATCCAAAAGCTACGTTCCGTCTTTAAGTACGGCTATGAGGCAGGGCTGATTGAGAAGCCAGTTCGGTTCGGTACGGAATTTAAGAAGCCGTCGGCCAGCGTTCTACGCCGGCATCGGGCGGCCAACGGTAAGAAGCTGTTTGAAGCAACTGAACTGCACACACTGATCAATGCAGCGCCAGCCCAGCTAAAGGCAATGATCCTGCTGGGTGTGAATTGCGGCTTTGGCAACCATGATTGCGCCACGCTGCCATTCGCTGCCGTGGATCTGAAAACTGGCTGGATCAACTACCCCCGTCCCAAGAACGGCATCGAGCGGCGTTGCCCGTTGTGGCCAGAGACTATCGCGGCGCTTAAAGATGCAATCGCTAACCGGCCCAAGCCACAGGAGGAAGGGGCCGACGGCATTGTGTTCCTAACTGCGCGCGGCCGCCCGTGGCTAAGCCGCGAAATTGCAAACCCCATTAGTGTTGCCATACGCGACCTGATGAAAACGGTCGGCGTGCATCGGCCAGGGCTGGGCTTTTACACGCTGCGGCACACGTTCCGCACGGTGGCCGATGTGGTGCGCAGACCTGCCCGCCGTGCGCCTAATAATGGGCCATACCGACGGCAGCATTGACGACGCGTACCGGGAACAAATTGACGCCAGCCGTTTGCAGGCTGTTACTGACCATGTGCGCCATTGGCTATTTACCGACGATAATAAGCCAGCCAGCGGCAGAACAGATGCGCCGGCCACACCCACACCGCGAAAGAGCCGGGTGCAAAAGAAGGAGAACACAATAAGCGGTCGCTCGCCTAGGGTCATGGTCGAGTACGACAGCCCCGATGGCCGTGTGAGCAAGCATTTTGAGAATGCGTTTGTAGCGCGGCGTTTTTACACGGCGAAGTCCAAGCAAGGCAAACGCCCCAAGGTACGCGCCGCAGAGCAGCCCGCGTTGAGGGTAGTTGGCTAAAATAACACTTGGGTAGGCGGATAGCTCCCGCCGTGCGGCCCCCGGCATACTGCGGAACCATCCCTGCGGTGTGCTGGGTGGCTGGCCCTCTAGCGGAAGGGATGGTGTCTTGTGAATTCGAATCTTTTAGCTGCATCGACAGCGGCTGAACGATGGTGCGATTCGCTGGCGGAAATTGCGTACCACGCCGAAAGGCGCGAAACGATGGCAGCATACTCAGAAGTCTATGATTTGGAGCATGAGCTAGAGCAACATTATGAGACATTGAGTCAAGCACGCGACCAATTCGCGGGGGTGTCGGATGGGTTAGCCCGGCACAACGGCGTGCTAGGGGCCCAAACATACGCTAGCGCCCACGAAGCAGTATTGGAAATTGCGCGCCTCGCTGTGTTAGTTCTGGTTTTGCCGAAAATCGATGATCGTGCAAAGTGGCGGGCCGCTGCTGATCGACAGCTAACCGAAAGATGGGAGGAAGTGACGCTGTCGCCCACGGCGTCGTCGGCGTTGCGTGCGTGTATTAGGCAGGAGCGTGCCAAAGTGATATTGCACGAGCAACGCAACGATTTGCCTAATACCGGGATGCCGGAAGCGGATGAGTCGCTTTCTCTGGATGAACGAGCGTTAGCGGTATTCATTGCGAATCCCACATTTACCAAAACGAAAATCGCCAAGCGGCTTTCACTAAGAAACGCCCAGAGTCTAGCGCCGAAACGTTGCCCAAAGCTACACGCGGCAATGTGCGCTTATAAAGCCCCGGCTCTTCCGAAGGGAAGTAAACGGGCCGACGGTACCATCGAAGCGTGGGAAAACGAGTAACCGTTACGTTTGGCGTTACGCGCAAAAGTTTTTTCCCTACCTGTTGTAGCTAACACGGCCAAAAACGTGTTACTACCACGTTACGTTCCCGCATATTCTCCGGGCACACCTGAGGGATTGCTGGAGAATGTACCGTGGCAGCCAAGGTCAATGAACGTGACCATCGCAACCAGCCAACGTACTGGTTTGCCATCTTGGAGATTGCCCGCGAACGAGGCAATTTCGAGCAGGCAGCAGAAGCCAACCGCCAATTAAAGCGGCTCGGTGTATGCGTTCGCTATGACCACACAAACCGGCAGGGAGCTCGCCATGTCTGAGCGGGCCGTAACTGTCGCAGAAGTATCGGAGCGATATGGGGTCGATCCACACACAGTCCTGCTCTGGATTAAGCGCGGCGAATTGCGGGCCATCGACGTAAGCCGGAACCGCAAGAGCAAGCCACGCTGGCGAATAACCATTGCAGCATTGGACACGTTCGAACTATGCCGTACTGCCAGTCCACCACCACCAAAGGCAAGACGCCGGCGAAAGCCAGCAGACGTAATCGAGTTCTATTGATATGCCGCCGATCGCAAAACCGTTGCCACTGTTGCTCTCTGACCGCGCACAACTGCGGGCTTCGGGCTTGACCTCCGCCACAATGCGGGCCAACGGGCTGCGGACCGAGCGCGGCAGCCTCGTGTTCCCATACCGTAGCTTGTCGGGCGAAATGAACTGCTTCGCCCGGCGGCGACCACACAAACCACGATTAGATGCAAACGGCAAGCCCATCAAGTATGAGCAACCGCCGCGCACGCCGCCACGTGCCTACTTCCCGGTTGCCAGCCTGCCACTATTGCGCGACGGCACGAACCCGGTTTACATCACCGAAGGCGAAAAGAAGGCGCTGGCGCTTTCGCAGCTAGGGTTGGCGGCTGTGGGAATCGGTGGCGTGTGGTGCTGGAAGAAAAAGGGCACCGACAAATTAATCGACGATCTGCGCGGCATTGAGTGGGCAGGCCGTGAAGTCTTTATCGTATTCGATTACGACGCGAAGCCAAAAACTCGGCGGGAAGTTGCTAGGCGCGCACACGCTTGACTAGCGCTTTGTTAGCCGCTGGTGCCAAGGCGGTCTACGCCGTCGAACTACCGCCGGCAGCCAACGGCGGCAAACAGGGCGTTGATGATTACCTTGTCGCCTGCGGTCAGCAGTCATTTATGGAGCTAGTTGACCGCACGCGGTCGGCAGCAACAAAGGTACAGGGCACTTACCGTAAATTTAAGGGGCAGGGTATTGCCCCGGCCCCAAAGGGCACTTACCGCAAATTTAAGGGGGAGGGCATAGGTGCGGCACTTGAGGCGGTTAAGTCATTGTTTCGCCGCCACCTTTACTTTAGCGACGACAATGTTATCGACTTGGTGCTAGGCATTGTTGCGGGCAACCATTTCGACAGCGACCCGATTTGGTTGCATCTGATCTCTCCACCGTCGGGCGGCAAAACCGAACTGCTGTACTCGATTTTCGACTGCCCGGAAACGTACTTCCTATCCGACTTCACGGCTGCTTCGCTTATCAGCGGCTATAAAGACCCGCCGCGGGATGAGCTTTCGGACGACAGCACCAACCAGCGGGCCGATGCCAGCGCGGCGGCAATCGACGATTACAGCCTGCTACCGCACCTGGATGGCAAGGTTGTGGTGACCAAAGACTTTTCGCTCATCCACGACAAGCCATCTGAAACACGCGCACAAATTCTTAGCATTCTTCGGGACGTCTATGACGGCTACGCGAGTCGCGCACTCGGCAATTCAGTCCCCAAAGGATATCACGCGCGGTTCAACTATCTGACGGGCATGACGCCGGACATCGAAAAGTCGTGGTCGCTCAACACGCTTGGCGAACGGTTTTTAATGTACCGCATTACCATTGACGATCGCCGCGAGCATGCGCACCGTAGTTTGCGGAATGCAAATAACTCAAAGCAAATTCGCGGGGAAATACAGCGGGCTGTTAAAGAGTTCATCGCCAGCGTGCCGCAATTTACGCCCGCATTCGACGCGGATATGGAAGGCAAAATCTTAGACCTTGCAGATTTGCTTTCAACGTGCAGAACCTACGTCCACCGGGAACGCAACGACGCGCTGCTATGCCTGCCCCAAGCCGAGCTTGCCAGTCGTGTGGCCAAGCAATTGTTGCGCGTCGGCCAGAGCGTCGCCCTAGTGCGCGGACAACGTCGCATCACCGAATCCGAGTTTTCAATCATGAAGCGGATCGCGCTGGATTCACTGCCCACCAATCGTCGCCAGCTATTAACTGCTCTTTGGGAGCACCGCACAAAACCCGAGCCATTAACGGTGCTACAAGCTGCGGTTTCCCGGCTGGCACCTACAACGATCCGCCGGGAACTCGACAATCTATATCAATTGGGCGTCGTCACAAAAACGAAAGAGCGGGTACTCAAGAAGAAGGGTTTGAAGAAAGCTAACGAAACCACCAAAGACCAATTCCAACTGACCAATCAATTCCTCGAATACTGCGAAAACATTGGCGGTATACCCCCTACCTAATACTTACGGTAAGCGCCCCTAGCGATGCCCAGACTCGGTCCCCAACGTGAACCTGTGCAATCCGTACTCGCCGAACTTGCGGAGTTTGCATCGGCCGCCAATTGGCATCGCTCCAAGCGTGGCAACCTATGGCGGCATTACGAAGGCATGACGCTAACGGTTTTCGCAAGGGACGATGAGCGGTTTGGTTGGTGCGTGAGTGATGCAGATGGTACTCGGTTTTCCAAGATGGCATACGAATCGGAAGAGGACGCAATTAGTGGACTGGCAGTAGAGCTTAGCGTAGGCGATGAGTAAAGCGGAAAGCCACGGAAAGCCATCGCAGCGACTTTTTTCCACGTGCGCAGCATCTTTCCACTCACAACGAACAAAACACAGCGGCAAAAATCTGCGCACTCAGCAAACAAACTGGAGCCAACTATACGCGCGTATATCACATTGTCAGACGCAAAAGCCCGAAATTTCCCTTGTTTTTCAGCTTTGGTTTAACCGGTAAGGCTAACCGGCGCTACCCCTGTAAATGCCGGAGAATATCGGCCTAAAAGCGGTAGTAAACCTCGCCCGGCAGTAGTAAACGGGCCATATACCTATGCAAACAACCCCCAACGTAAACACCGGCAGCAAAGCAACCGCACAGCCCAGCCTACCGGCAAAATTTTGCGGCAAGCCTGGGCGCAGCGGCGCACCGAAAGGCAATTCGAATGCGCTGCGCCATGGACTGCGCTGGCCAGTTGCCGCGCGATGCCAAGTACATCGAATACCGCATGAACAACTTTCGGCGGCAGTTGGAAACAGCGGTGCTCGATGTCAAGCGCGAGGTCAGTTTGTCCGACGCCGCATTTATCCAAACGGCACTTCGGTGGGAACGTCACGCGGCATTAGCGCAGCGCTGGCTCACCAAGAAGCATGACGAGCTAAAGCCAGAGCAGCTATTGCACTTCTCCAGGGAAATTGCTCGCGCCAGTGCCGAGCGCGACAAAGCAATCGCAGCCCTTGGCTTGGACAGCCGAACCCAGAAATTGCCTTGGCTAGAACCAGCAAGCAACGACAACCATGATTGACCCGCAAACCTATCAACGCTATGCAACCGACCCGGCTGCATTCCGCAACGAGTTGCTCATAGATGTGGACGGCGTGGTGCGGCGCTTTGGCGATGTGATGGACCCCTGGCAGGCGCACGACTTTGCGGCGATGGACGCTGCGCTAATGCGCTGCGTAGGACGTAGCGCAACCGACACGGGCAAGACCCGCGCTTACCTGGAACGGGGAAGGGGCCATAGCAAAACTACGGACCTCGCCATCACGTGCGCTTGGGCGCTGGCGTTTGCCACGCGACCAATGCGCGGCTATGCCTTTGCGGCCGACCGTGACCAAGCGCGCTTGTTGAAGGACGCCGTACAGCGGCTAACGCGGTTGAACCCTTGGCTGGCGGAAATCCTCAGTGTCGAATTGCACCGCGTTGTTAATGTGGCAGCGGGGCATCCCGGCGCAGGCTCGGTGCTGGAGATTTCATCCAGCGACGTCGGCTCGTCCTACGGTATTTTGCCTGACTTCATAATTGCCGATGAGTTGTGCCACTGGGAAGGTGATGGCGCGCTGTGGGACAGCATCATTTCGTCGGCTGCTAAGCGGGCTAATTGCTTGCTGGTTGTAATCAGCAACGCGGGCTTCGTAGATAGTTGGCAATGGAAGATACGGGAAGCCGCGCGTACCGATTCCGCCTGGTTCTTCTCCCGGCTCGACGGACCGCAAGCCAGTTGGCTAACCGCGGAGCGGCTTGCCGAGCAACAGCGCATGCTGCCGCCAATCGCCTTCGCGCGGTTGTGGGGAAACCAGTGGAGCACAGGTGGCGGCGATGCCCTAACGCCAGAAGATATTGCCGCAGCCATCCGCGACGACTTGCGCCCCATGAAGGGCAACGAATCGAATTGGCTGTTTGTTGCCGGCATTGATTTAGGCTTAACGCGCGATTGCAGCGCCGTAGTGGTGCTGGCCGTACAGGCCGGCGGCGTAGCCAGCAAGATACGCCTTGCGCAGCACAAGCTTTGGCGCCCATCACTTGGTAAGAAGGTCAACCTGTCGGCAGTCGAGCACCACGTTCTAGCACTCGATGAGCGCTACGGCTTGGAGTTCGTAGGGTTCGATCCGTGGCAGATGGAACACCTGGCCCAGCGCCTTGAAGCTGACTCTGCGCACCGCCGGCGCAATGTACGGCGACGCTATGGTAGCCAACCTTGGATGCGCGAGATTCCACCCACTGCCGCCAACTTGCGCCAACAGGCGGCGCTCACCATCGAATGCTTCCAGGACCGTCGCATGCAGTTATTCGACTGCCCACCACTGCGCCGGGACCTGGAACGGCTGCGCGTGGAGGAAAAGAACTATGGATTCCGCCTTGTATCGCCCCGCGACGAAACCGGCCACGGCGACAGTGCAAGCGCGTTTTGCTTGGCGCTGCTGCTGGCCCATGAGTTAGCCGGTAAGAAGCCCATCAAAGCGGGAGTCTGCAGTGGCCTCGATGGTAACGGTCCACTGAGCGCCGCCCTGGCATCGTGGGAGCTAGAGGAGGAAATGTATCACCTCGAACAACAATGGCTCGGCGGCAGCAGCAGCGACGACACCCAGGAAGTGTTCCGGCGTAGCATGGCGCGCATCGCACCCAATCGTATTCAGTTGTACTAAGTTTCCACTCAATCCAGGGGAGAACCAACAATGCCCATCGTTCTATTTAGCTTCCGCGAGTTTACCGAAAAGCAAGGCTGCAAGCCCGTGTGGTCGCATGACCGCTGGATTTTTCCTAACGGCGCCAGTCCGACGGCGAGTACAACCACGTTGACCCGCCGGAAGACAAGGTCCTCCTGTTGCAACTGCGCCGGCGGTACGTATCAGCCAAGCTCGATTCGCTTATCGCTGATTACAACGAAGCCCGTAACGCAATTAACATGCAAGCGCACTACCACCACTTGGGCGCTGGGCCGATGCCGGAACCCGGTTGGGAAAAACACCTGAAGAAGCTAGCCGCCGAAATCAAAAAACTTCAGGCCGAGTTGCAACAGCTTACAGAGCAGTTGCCAGCAAACAAGCAGCTAGAAATTTACTTGGCCAAGCGCGCCGCAGAACGGGACGACGCCGCCAAGATCATGTCTGCTTTGGCCGGGCTGCCTAGCTTTTCTGGCGGCCGGTCGATTGACTCTTTGATGTAAACAAGTTCGTTGGTTCGTATTCCTCTAACAATACAAGGAACAAAACCATGTTTGATTATTTGCCAGATCCGTCTTGCTGCTCAGACCCGGATTACCTCTGCGCCAACTGCGCGCTCCTGGCGCTGAATGCCCGCAGCGAGCAGGACATGCCCGATTGGTATGACGACGTGTACGAGGAGGACGATGATACCCTCGGATCGCCCGTCCTCACGTTTGACGACGAGGACGATGAGAATGGCCCCGCTTTCGACCGTGGGCCACTGGCCGGCATTGGCCGCCCGGCAAGGGGCAGCGGCGGCGTGGCCGCCAACAACGGCTTGGTTGCCAATGGATTTGGCGGGCCGGATTGTTTGATCGAGCCCATCATCGACTTTAGGGCCGATGCCGCCGCCCATATGCAGCACGCCAAGCGTTGCGCTTGCCATACGGCCAACCAACGCCAAATGCAGCACGAACAGTCGCCTCACCCCACGTTACTAATTCCACCGACCATTGTGTGGTGACCTGTTAAGGGTTGAGTTGGAGGGAGGCGGGCGACAGCGCCCGCTCATGCGCCGTGCCGGCGTGTTCATGGGCCGGCACGGCGCTTCCCTTTTTCGACATGGTGCGGAGCGCCGGCGAAGGGTAAGCGGCCCGTTAAGATTCGCCCGGCGGAGCTACTCGGTGTCTTTTGAGATTCGGACGGCAAAAACATTTGGGAGCATAGAAACCCATTTCTTGCCCGGCATGCGAGCCAGCTTGTAATAAACCCGTTTAACGGAGCAGCTCGAACCGTCTTCCAAACCGATTCGATCTCCGACCTGTGGAACGAAATCTACAAAGGCTGGAAAACTGACACCGGATGCATCTCCAACTTTCGCTCCCGGCTCGTCGCAAATAACGTGGATCATTTTTAAACCCAAATCTGTTGCTTCTTTGAGGGATTGCGGGTCGATCTCTGGCCGACCGTCTGGGTCGTAATTCAACATCGTATAACTCCGGTGAATCTATAAGGGGCGGGATCGCCAAACATTGCTAACATCCCCCCGATTAGGATGCCGCAGGTGGCAGTCGTTGATCTGTGGTGACGGCAGTTTTCTTAATTTCTTGAACAATATCACCTACCGGTTCTGACCAATAACATTTCCACAGAGAGCTCACTAACCAGAGAAAGGTCAAAAACGCTGCAATCAACGCCACTGCATGCCATGTGTCTTTGGGTATTCCGATCGCATCCTTAAATTCGACCGGGATTGAACCGATAAGAAGCGTCGTCAAAATTCCAGCTGGCGCTGCCCAAGTGCTTTTGCTCTCAAGACGGTTCAGGTGTTCGTTCATTCGCAAGGTGAGTTTGTCTTCCGTCGTTGTTATTATGACTTGCTCTAAGACTGTGTGAGGAACGGTCTGGCTCAGCATGATTCCGCCCAGATCGAGAGTCAGTCGCCCTTGAGGTTGTTCGACATTAGTATTACTTGCCATGATCTGCACCCTCTGCCTTCGCTGCCGGCGCTGAAGTTTGCTCGGTCGGAGGCATTAGGCCTAAAATGCCGATCGCATGTTCTGCCAAAAATCCGCATCGCGTACAGACAACACCAATAGTCGGAACAATCGGGCCGCCAAGAATTAATCCGGCGGACACTTTGTTTTGGAGCGGATGATTGATATAGCCATCCAAAAGCGTAAAGGATTGATTTCCGCAGCGCGGGCAGGGCAGAAGTGCACCGCGCTCCTGCAAACGATTTGATATCTTCTGTTTTTCCTCCGGGCTTAATTCGATGGGCATAGTTTTTACTCCCAATATGTTGCTATGTGGCGGCTCGGCTGGAACATTCTAACGTAATTCGCTGGCAGGAGATCGACCGCGAACTCGCCGGGGAACGGTCCGCCGCGATTGAAAAATATCTGGCTTGCGGATGATTCCAGTCACGGGGTCATCCGACTGGATATCGTCGACCGTAAGAAAGAAAAGGATTCGTATTGACACACTCTGAGCTAGAAAATTAGCTGGACTTTGCGCGCGTTGTCGTGCCGACACCATCTAAGCTGGGTTCGCCCGTTGCGGCACGAAGGTTTGACCGCAGCGGTGACAGAAGAACGAGCGCTTCCAGTCGGTCAGCGTTGCATTGTACCGACCAGTTGCGGCTTGGTGTTGCCCTTCTGCGGCAGTGGATATTGCAAATGCAAGTCCGCCAGCGGCGATCATGCCTATTAGGAATCCAACGCTTGCATATGGCCCAGCCAAATTGTTATTACGGCTGTCCATTTTTCCCTCTCCGACGCACCCAGCAATGAAGGTAACAACAGCGATAATCAACACAGCCGGAATGATTCCCAGGTTCTTTTTGATTGGAGGCGTAGGTGGCGCTAAACGCAGCGCGAGAGAACTGCGCGAAACGGATTTTCCAACTCCACCCATAACATCAAGATTCGCGTCCAAGCCGACGAAGGTCGAGTCGATTTGGTGTGTACCAGATTCATAAATGACTGAAACCTTTTGAATGTGCACATCCCCGCAATACGGACACGCCGACGGCACAGGCGCAATACCGGTTGACTGGTCTACTTGAACATCCAACGGCGGCGAATGGCCGTTGCCAGTATTAAAAATGTTCGATGGCCCCTGTCTGGGCTCCATGCTTTTGCAGTCTGGGCACAATCCAGTGACAGGATCGCGGTCGGCATTTTTAGTTGGCTTGTGGCAGCGAGGGCAGGGAGGAGTAAGGAGCCAGTTGCTGATTCGCCGCACAAACGACTGGCGATCTGTTTGCAACTGGGGAGATGGGGAAACAAAACTGTCCCCAGTGCTACGTGGCGGCGGTACGATAGGCGAATCTAGTTGCGATGTGAAGCTGGGTGCGTTTGCAGCGACGTGTTCGATTTGCTTTGCGGTAAAACTTACACCGCAGACCGGACAGTTGACGTTAGTTCCCTCAAGTTTAGAGGGAACTTTTAGTTTCCGACCGCAAGTGCACTTCACGTAGATCACGGCGAGCGCCCTAAGTGCGACCAAGCACGTTACCACGCCACGCGTCGCTATTGTGCAACTGCCGGTGTGGCTGTGTCAATCAGCGGCACGAGGCGGTGGCCAATTTGGGGCTAAAGCCACGCGGCCCGTAGGCGATTACAGGGGGCGACCGCGCCGCATTTGGCCCCTACTTACCTTGCCGCCGCTAGGTCGCCGTATATCGGCTGCCAAGGGCTGTAATTAGGCAGCTTAGGGGCCTAACTGGACGGGCGTATACCGCACGGTAAGCAGCGGTAGTTTTTACTACCGCAGGGCGCATAACCGCACGTTAGGGCGCGCTAATGTGGTTGGCCAATAAACAGAAAAGGTCCCGCGTTTTTCAGCATTAAACGCGGTTTTAGGGGTGCGCAGAGTTGCGCGCTAAAAGCCTTAGCAAACCGGCGCTTTCGACCACTCAGCCACCTCTCCAATAAAAAATCCGCTCGCTCCCCTAAAGCCCGTGCAATCGCATCCCAATGTCGAGATGCAGCCTCTCCCTCGGCAACTTCGGAATCGAATTCTTACAGGAATTGAAATTTTATTCATTCCTCCCCTGGCCGCAAGGTTCCCTACGGCTTGTCATGGTGTATCTTAGTGAACGCGGGCGCAGCGTTCCCTCCCAAATCAGCCTTCCCGGTCTGAAAATGCCGAAAAATCCGCGCAAGCTATTCCTTGGTGCCGGGGCACTACTTTGCGGACTGTCCTGGTTCGTGCTCGGTTCGCGCGCTTTGGCCGCAGAAGCCAACGCCGCAAACGCCGCGATGTCGACGATCACCGTCGAAAAAGTGCAGAACTACGTCAACGTCCTGGCAGACGATTCTTTCGAAGGCCGTGAAACCGGCAGCCGCGGCGGCGCGCCGCCGGAACCTATCTCGGCGAACAATTTCAAAAACTCAATCTCCAAGGCGCCGGTACCGGCGGCGGCTACTACCAACTCTTCGGCACAGGCAGCCGCAACATCCTCGCCCTCATCGAAGGCAGCGATCCCGATTTGAAGAAAGAATATGTGATCGTGATGGGCCATTACGATCACGTCGGCTACGGTCGCAACTCCAACAGCAACGGGCCGATCGGACAAATCCACAACGGCGCCGACGATAACGCCAGCGGCGTGGCCGGCGTGATGGAAACTGCCGAAGCTTTCACACACTTGCCCCAGCCGCCGCGACGCAGCGTCATCTTCGCGCTCTGGGATGGCGAGGAAGCCGGTCTGCTTGGTTCCAAATATTGGATCGATCACTCCACGGTGTCTCTGAAGCAGGTGGCCGCCGCCGCCAATGTCGACATGATCGGACGCCTGCGCAGCGACCGGGTGATCATCTACGGCGACCGTTCCAGCTACGGTTGGCGCGAAATGCTCAGCCGCGACAACGAGCCGCTCGGCCTGCTCTTGGATTTCGATTGGCTGATGAAGGCCGACAGCGATCATCACCCGTTCTTTGCCGCGGGTCTCCCAATCATCATGCTGCACACCGGGCTGCACGACGATTATCATCGCCCCAGCGACAAAGCGGAAAAAGTCAATCCTGCCGGCCTGCAGAAAGTCAGCCAATTGCTGTTCCGCACGGCGCTCGATCTGGCCGACGCCGACACTCGCCCGAAATTCCGGCCCGCCTCGCGCGGTGAAAATGCCGGCGACCGCGCCAACCTCGAACACATATTGCCGCCGCTTCCCGGCCGGCTGGGGCTCGGCTGGGATGAGAAGCTGGCCAAAGACGGAATCGTGCAATTGGTCCTGGTAAATCCCGGCAGCCCGGCCGCCAAGGCCGGCTTGCGCGTCGGCGATCGAATCACGCATTACGCCGGCCGTCCCATCAGCGACGACGAACTATTCCGCCGCCTCGTGCTCGCCACGCGCGGCGCCGTGCCGCTGATCGTCGAGCGCGCCGGCAGCGAAAAGCCGCTGGAACTGACGATCGAGCCGTCCGGCGATCCGATCCGTCTGGGCATGTCGTGCCAAATCGACGATGCCGAGCCAGGCGCAGTGTTTCTCGTGCGGGTCGTGCCCGGATCCGCGGCAGATCAAGCCGGCTTGCACATTCTCGACCGCATCTACCAGATCAACGGCCAGCGTTTCGAAGGGGTCGATCAGTTTCTCGAGCTCGCCAATGGCCTTCCCAATCCGCTGGAGCTGCTCGTGGAATCGCGCGGCAAATTGCGGCATGTTGAGCTAGATCGGCAAGAGATCGTGAGCGCCGGCGAAGCCGAATCGCCGCCAGCTCCTGCCACTGCGCAGCGCTAGCCAAGCCGTTCGATCGCCATCACTGCTAGCGTGCCGCGCGCCGTTGCCCCCGCGTTTTCCATCTTGCCGTGCCCGCCGGTAAGCCTCCGGATAACGCATTACTCATCAATTCGCCTTGCCGCGGGCGGCTGGCTGCGGTATTTATTCGCACCCTTCAGGTGGCAATAGTGCGCGGCGGCCGGCAACTGCCGCGCGCTGTCGAAGTGGTTGTCTGGCCGGTTCTTCGGTCCGACATGCTCGTCGCTTCAATCTCGTCTGGCGTTTCATTTCAGTGCGTCGCAATCGACTTGGGGAACCGTTCCCGATGATCGCACTCCGGCTGCGTCCGATCGCTGGCGGCCTTGCGCTGTTGGTGGGACTCACGGCGGCGGCAAAACCGCTTCGCGCACAATCTACGCCTGCATCGACCCCTTCAGCCGACGCGTCGCAAGCTTATCCGGTGACGTCCACGCCCACCGCTGAATATCAATGGACCCAGGCGCCGCCGCCGGGCAATTACCCCGCTCCGTCGGCAAATTATGCTTCGCCGCCGGCCAGCGCCGCTCCGCCGGCCGGTCCAGCACTGACGTCGCCCACGAATTCCGCCCCTCCCGCGGTGAACGCTCTCGTTCCGCCGCCTGCCAACGCCTCTCCGGTTCCTCCGCCATCGGGCGCCGGAGCAAATCCCGCTTCTTCTCCCTATTCCGCCGGAACATCGGTGCCACCGTCCGGCGAGCAGCTTGTGCGTGAAGTTCGCATCGAAGGTAATCACACCACGCGCGTGGAAAAACTGCCGAAACTATCCACGCGAGTCGGCCAGCCGTTCGATCCGCACATCGTCGAGGAAGACGTCCGCCTGTTGGCCAGCTCGCGCAAATTCCTCGACGTCCGCATGCAGTATCAGCAGCGCCCCGACGGCATCGTCGTCATTTTCCAGGTGGTCGAGCGACCCACGTTGCAGTACATCAAATTCGTCGGCAATCAGGATCTCACCACCCGTTCGCTGCTCAAGAAATCGGAGCTAAAAGAAAAGGAACCTCTCGATCCCTACGCCGTCGAAGAGGCACGCCGCCGCCTCGAGGCCGTGTACCACGAAAAAGGTTACAACCACGTGCAGATCACCACCCTCGAAGGCAGCAAAGCCGGCGACAAGGGCGCGGTCTTCATGGTCGACGAAGGTCAATCGCAGCGCGTCCTGTGGACCGGCTTCGAAGGCAACACCATCGCCAGCGACGCCCGGCTGCGCACGTTGACCACCATCAAGCCGGGAATCGTGTGGCTCTTCGGCGGCAAGGTGGACCGCAAGAAAATCGACGAAGACGTCGAAAAGCTCACCGCCTACTACCGCGGACTGGGATTCTTCCAAGCCAAAATCGGCCCGGATCTCGAGTATAGCGCCGACAAAAATTGGCTCTCGCTGAAATACATCATCAAGGAAGGGCCGCGCTACTCCATTCGCAACGTCTCGTTCCTGGGCAACGAGAAATTCAAAAACGATGAACTCAACCAAGGTCTTGAATTGGCCCAGGGCAAGCCGTTCAATCAGGCCTCGCTCAACCGCGACTTGAGCGCCATCCGCGACGTCTACGGCGGCCATGGCTATATCTTTGCCGACGTGCAAGCCGATCCTCGTTTGATGGAAGACAAGCCCGAGCTCGACCTGGTCTATCAGGTCAAGGAAGGCAAGCGCTACCGCGTCGGGCTGATCAACGTCAACATCGGCGGCGAAAATCCGCACACCGCGCACGCCACCATTCTCGATCGCATGTCGCTTCGCCCCGGCGACGTGGTCGATACTCGCAAAATCCGCGCCGACGAACGTCGCCTGAAGTACAGCGGGCTCTTCTTGAACGATCCGACCAAGGGGAGCGTGCCGAAGATCGTCTTCAACAAACCGTCCGACGCCCAAGACGATCCGGAGGCTGTCGCCGATCGCAAACCGGCCGACTCGCCGCAACCGACGATGAACGGTCCCGGCGCCGGCGCAAGCCGCTACCGTGGCCAGTCCCCCGACGACGAAGTGGTTGTCGATGTCACCTACGCCCGCGACCAGGCCGGTCAGAACGCCGTCGTGCTGACGCCGCGCACCGCCGGTTATCCGCCCAGCGCTCCGCCGCAAACGCTCGACGGCGTCCGTGTCCGCTTTCAATCGCCGGATGCCTGGGGCAACTACGCCAATCCGTCCGACGCCGCTCGCGCACGTGATGCCTGGGGCATGCCCCCCTCAGGCGCCAACACGATGTCGCAAGGCTACCTCCCCTCCAGCGCGCAGCCGTTGCCGCCGAACATGGCGACCTCCCCGTCGCCGCCGCCAGCCTACAATCCGGTTCCCGCGCCCAGCGCGGCATCGCCATATGGTGCGCCCGCCTACAGCGTTCCACCGCAAAACGCGTATCCATCGACCGCCACGCCATACGCAAACGCCTATCAAGCGCCCCCCGCCTCGGCGCCGACAACTACCTTGCCGCCGGGCTACTCCGCCGTGCCGATCAATCAGCCTGCTGGTCAAGCGCCTCAATCGGGCCAAATCGTGCAAACCACTCCGCCGCCGGCGTACGCGCCGGCCGCCGCGCCGCCGCCCGCATACACGCCCGGCGTTGTCGGCGCGCCTGCGCCGCAAGTTTTGCCGCCTCCAACGGAAGTCGTCGCCCCAGGCGACGTGGCCTTGCCGCCGTTGATGGGCGGGCCCGATCCCACGATTCCTTTGGAAATCCAAGCTCAAGAAACACAAACCGGCCGCTTGATGTTGGGCGTCGGCGTGAACTCCGACGCGGGCTTGGTCGGCAACTTCGTGCTCGACGAGCAAAACTTCGACATCACGCGCTTGCCGCGCTCCTGGGAAGATATTCGCAACGGCACCGCCTGGCGCGGCGCCGGCCAGGGCTTGCGCATCGAGGCCAATCCTGGCACGCAAGTCCAGCGCTACGCCGCCACCTTCCGCGAGCCGTATTTATGGGAAACGCCCGCCGGCTGGGTGCAAATGAATGTCTCCGGCTACTACTTCACACGCATCTACGAAAACTGGACCGAAGGCCGCGTCGGCGGCAAAGTGGGTTTGGGTCTCGCCCTGACACCCGATTTCACCGTTCGCACCGCCTTCCGCGGCGAACGTGTTGACATTTACAACCCCACGCCCACCCCGGTCGTCGTGCCCGAGTTGCTCAATGCCCTCGGCTCGCACGATCTGTATGGGTTCTCGCTGGGCGTCTCGCACGACACTCGCGACAGCCCGTTCCTCCCGACTCAAGGACATCTGCTATCCACCGACTTTGAAGAAGTGGTCGGATCGTTCCAATATCCGCGCGTCGACGTGCAGGCCCGCCAGTATTGGCTGTTGCGCCAACGGGCCGACGGTTCCGGACGCCACGTGTTCAGCCTTGGCGGCGAATTCGGCGTCACCGGCGCCGACACACCGATTTACGACAACTTCTTCCCCGGCGGTTTCAGTTCTTTGCGAGGCTTCGCCTTCCGCGGCGCTGCGCCAAAGGACGGCAACGTCGTCGTCGGTGGTCAGTTCGAACTGTTGGGAACCGCCGAATACCTGTTCCCGATCACGGCCGACGACGCGCTGCGCGCCGTCGTATTCTGCGATTTCGGCACCGCCGAGAAGACTGTGGCCATCAACGGCGATCAATTCCGCGTCGCCCCAGGTTTCGGCTTGCGGATCAACGTGCCGGCCATGGGCCCGGCCCCAATCGCGCTCGACTTTGCCACACCGGTCGCGCTGGCCCACGGCGACCAGGTGCAAAACTTCAGCTTCTTCGTCGGCCTCGGCCGCAGCTATTAAAGCGCCGGCGTGTCCCCACGCCGGTATAGCCGGAGGGCAACGCCCTCCGGAGAATCGCCACCCCGCTCGCCACTGCTTTCTGGCGTGCCGTCCCACCGCCCGCTATGCTGCATTCGGGCGCCTCCGTCGCCGGAGCATGGCCAATGTGGTTCCAACCGCGCATCAAACTCAAACCCTTGGCCGAATTCCTGCGCCGCTTGGGCATTTCGCTCCAATCCGGCATCGATCTCCGCACCGTGCTGGCCAACGAAGCCCGCCGTTCGTCCCCGGCGCTGCGCGGCCGAGTGGAATCCATTCGCCTCAACATCGACGCCGGCTGGTCGTTGGCCGAAGCCTTCTGCGCCACCGGCGAATATTTCCCTCCCTTGGTACGCGAGCTGATCGCCGTCGGCGAGCAAACCGGCCACCTGCCCGAAGTCCTGCACCAACTCACGGAACATTACGAGCAACAAATCGTGCTGCGGCAAACTTTTCTTCGGGCAATCCTCTGGCCGATGATGCAACTGTTCCTCGCTTTGTCGGTCGTCGGCCTGCTGATTTATGTCACCGGCTGGATCCAGTCGGTCACCGGCACCCGAGTCGACATGTTGGGTTTCGGCCTGGTCGGCACACGTGGCTTGATCATCTATCTGCTCTTTCTCGGCACGATCGCTGCGGCGATGTACGTCACCTACCGTGCGATTGCCGCCGGAAAGCTCTGGACCGCCCCGGTGCAGCGCTTCGTGCTGCGCTTGCCGCAAATCGGCGGCGCGCTGCGCACTTTGGCCGTGGCCCGCTTCTCTTGGACGCTGCACGTGGCGCTGGACGCCGCCATGGAATTGAAACGCGCCCTGTCGCTGGCCCTGGACAGCACGCACAACATCGAATTCATCGCCGAGCGAGATGAAATCCTCGGCGTCATCCAGCGCGGACACGAGATCCACGAAGCCTTGGCGCTAACCAACGTCTTTCCCAAAGAACTGCTCGATGCGGTGCAGGTCGGCGAGGAAAGCGGCCGCCTCCCGGAAACTTTGGCCATCCTCTCCCGCCAACAACTCGACGAAGCGCGAGCGGCACTGGCAATCCTCACGCGATTGGCCGGCTACGCCGTTTGGCTGCTTGTGGCGCTTTTGATTATCGCGCTAATTTTTCGTCTGGCGGGCTTTTACATCGGCATGATCAACGCCGCCGCCGCCCCACGCTAGCTGCCAAAATGCGGCAATTTCAGCGGCAATTTCGCACTGCCAAACCCGGGCATGCAGCCTGCCGATAACTACTTTATCTACACGCATGCCATCTCATGCCCCATAGCCGGAGGGCAACGCACTCCGGAGCCGCACCCCGGAGCCTCCACTTGAACCACCTCAAATATTCATCGCTCTGCTTCGCCCTGCTGACGATCGTTTTCGTCCTCACCCCCTCTTCGCTCCGCGCTCAATTGCTCGTCCCCGGCACGGGCCAGCGCATCACCGAGGTCGGCGACGACTTCGAGGACCCCGCTTGGGCCTACAATCTCAATTCCCCCAAAAGCAGCGAAGAGCAAGACGGTCAGGATCGACTTCCCAGCGGCCGCTCCACGAATGGCCGATGGGCCGAAGGACTCAAGCGCGGCCATCCCGATTACATCAAGCGCGTCGCCACGCCTCCCGGCGGCATTGTCGGCAGCGAAGGTTCGATGCTCTTTCTGTCCCTATACACGGGCGTCCCCGGTTACTGCAGCGGTCAATCCAAGCAAGACGATTTGATCTGCCTGGTCGACACCCGATTGAATGGCCCCATTCCCGTTAGTTATTCTCCCAGCGTGGTGACGCACGTCTATTTGCCCCCCTGGCATAAATGGGAACGTCGCGACGGCAACTCGTTCGCCTTCCGTGCCGCCGTGCAAACGCACAAGATGGAACGAGCCGGCGGCGGCCTCTTCCGCTCCGGAGGCATGCGCTCCAAACTCGACACCTATTGGCCTGGCATCTTGATTCGATTCAACCCGGGCGACGGCGACAAGAAACCTGATTCCGCCACGTTGGTCCTGCGCCACCACCGCAACGGCGCCGATTACGACAAGCTAGACATCGCCGAGCCCGGCTGGTGGACCTTGGGCATGTCGTTCCCGCCCAATGGCGAAGTCCAATATTACGCCCACGCTGGCGTCGAGCCGCTCACCGAAAAAGACCACCTCGCTTCGGAATATCCCTATGGCAGCTCCTGCGAGCAGTTCGAAACCTTCTTCTTCGACGTGCTCAACGGCGACAACGGCAACTGGTCCACCCCCTGGGTGGTCGACGACTCCTTCGTTTACTGGAACCGCAGATAGTACGGGAGGGCGAGGCTCCCGCCGAGCCGTTCGATAGCCGGAGGTCAACGACCTCCGGAGGAATCGCCACCGCGGCCGAACTTCACCAGCGCCAATTCCTTCAGGCCGCGCAAGTCAAGCTTCCCCGTTCCCAGCACGGGAAACTCCTTCACCTCGCAAAAACTGTCGGCCGACGGGATCATCAGGTTCGGCAGGCCCGCGTCCGCAAGTCCCTTGCGCATCTCATCCCTCGTTATGTCGGTCGCCAGATGCATCACGACCAGCCGCTCCCCTTTGGCTTCATCGGGCACTGCGGTCACGACGGCTTTCAGATGATCTTCGTCGCCGCCGAGAATCTGCTGCAGCGCGTCCTCAATCTTCACATGCGGCACCATCTCGCCCCCCAGCTTCGAGAATCGGCTCTCGCGACCCGTGATCGTAATGAATCCATCGCCGTCGATTCGCGCTAAATCCCCCGTCACATACCAGCCGTCGCGCATCACGCTGGCGGTCAAGTCGGGCCGATTCAAATATCCTTTCATCACGTTCGGCCCGGTCGCCAATAGCATCCCTTCCTGACCGATCGGCAACTCTGCCCCGTTTTCCAAACTCACAACCTTGACGCGCACTCCCGGGATGGGCCGCCCGACAGTCCCGTCACGTGCACACGGCTCTTGGGGATGCGGGTTTCGATCCGGCGGCACGTTCACCGCCACGAGCGGCGATAGTTCCGTGCAGCCATAGGCTTCGTAGGGGCGCATGCCCAGCCGCGACTCGCAGGAATCCGCCAGCTCCTTCGGCAGCCGTTCGGCCGACGCGAAGACCGCGGTCAAAGTGCGAAATTCATCCGCATGCCCGCGCTTCAAATAAATCCGCAGAAACGTTGGCGTGGTCATCAGAATCGTCGCTTGATGATCCGCGCACAGCTTGCCCACCTGATGCGCGTCCCGCGGATCGAAGTGGTAGGCTCCTTTCGGCGACAGCGTCAACACGGTCCAAAGCGTGCCGGTAAAGCCATATGAATGAAAAAACGGCAATACTCCGACCAGCACGTCGTCGTCCGTCAACCGCACCGCCGCATTGATCGCCTCCACTTGCGAAGCGATATTGTCGTGCGAAAGCATCACTCCCTTGGGCTCGCTTTCCGAGCCGGAGGTGAACAGCACGGTCAGCAAATCATCCGGCGAGACGTCGGCAATCCCCAGTTTCCGCTCCAACCAGCCGATCGGCAGCTTCGACTGCACCAATCCCGCCAGCTTGTCGGCCAACGTGATCTGCTGCGGAAAATCCTCCAGGTAAACGACCTCCGCCTCCAACTCCAATTTCAATCGCTCCATCAATTTGCGGCTGGCCAGCACGTGCCGAATGCCGCACTGCTTGATGCAGTGATTCATCACGCTGGACTTCAGCGTGTAATTCAAATTCACCGCGATCCGCCCTGCCAGCGGCAACGCGGCGTTGACCACCACGCCGGCCGCCGATGGCGGCAACAGCACGCCGACATACTTTTCATCCGCGTCGAGCACCTGGCGCACCAAAAACCGACGCAGCACCAGCGTGCGCATCAAAAGCTGATTGCCGGTGAGATCAGCCCCCGTCGAGTCGGCGATTTTTGCCCGGCCACCCACCTGACGGCAGTTCCGCAAAAACTGGCGCGGCAGCGTAAGTCGGGCCATAACCATCCGTGCGTGTGAGAGAAAAAATCGAAGTGCCGCGGGGGCCGCGCCTCGCGTTTTCACGTGCGAAGTTCGCCTTGCGACGCTGCCCCACGGCGGCTACGATTGTGCCCCGTTTTCACTCGACAAGTCAATCGCGGAGCGCACCCCATGGGCCGCCTGTTTTGGTTGTTCGCCGGAGCCGCAATCGGAGCCGGACTGATGTACGGCGCGTTTAACTACCACGTGCTGAAAACCGACAAGGGCTTCGAACTAGTGCCCAAACGGTCTCCCAGCCTGGCCGATTGCTACGTGAACGTCAGCGCCTTCACGCTCGCCGATTGGGGTTCCCACCCCGATCTTTCCGCCGATTGCATGGCCGCCGAAAAATCCCACCTCCTCAACGACCCCAGCGGCAACGTCGGCACCGCCATCGACAACGGCCTGCAGCGCGTCTTCAACGAAATCAGGCAGTGAGCGACATCATCGCGCCTAGCCGGAGGGCAACGCCCTCCGGAGACATTCGGGAGGGCGAGGCTCCCGCCGAACCGTGCAGGGTGGCACGCCCTAAGTCTGCGAAGGGCGTGGTGCACAACCAATTACCCCCGCGCCAACTGCTCGGTCTGCTTCACAAATTCGTCGCCACGCCATTCGTTGTCGGCGCGAATTCCCTTGCCGTCCTTCGAAGCCGCAGCCGCCTTCACCTTCCGCGCTTCCGCCTGGCGATGCACCAGATCGTAATGCGTGGTGAAGTACTGAAGGCTGTGGCCCTTGAAGTCGTCGATCGTCTTGAAATTGTGCTTGTCCATGAACGCCGACAGCTCGTTGCACATGTCGTGGATGCAGCGGTATCCGACCTTCATCACGTAGGTGCAAACCTGCACGGTGTCGCAACCCAACAGGATGAACTGCGCCGCATCATTGCCCGTTTCCACGCCGCCGATGCCCGACAGTGTGCGGCCCGGGAATTCCTTCTTGATTACTTGCGCAATTTCCATGCACATCCGCAAGGCGATCGGCATCACCGCCTTGCAGGAATAACCGCCCGGCGTGGTGAACCCTTCGACGCACGGCTCAGGCCGTAGTGTTTCCAAATCCACCCCGATCACGCTGCGGATCGTGTTGATCGCGCTCACGCCGTCGCAACCGGCCTTCAAGGCCGCGCGAGTCGGGTCTTCGATGTGCGTCACGTTGGGCGTCATCTTCGCCCAGACCGGTACCTTGGCCGCGCTCATCACCCAACCGCACACCTCCTCCAAAATCTCCGGGCTTTCGCCCATCGCGGAGCCCATTTTGCGTTCGGGCAATCCGTGCGGGCAGGAGAAGTTGCATTCGAATGCATCGACGCCTGTTTCCTGGCAGCGTTCCACAATTTCAATCCACGCATCCTTGCGGAATTCCTCCATGATCGAGCAAATCAGGATGCGATCCGGATATTTATCTTTCACCTGCTTGAATTCATCCAACCAGGTTTCAAACGGCCGGTCGCTGATCAGCTCGATGTTTTCCCAGCCGATGATTTCTTTCGATTCCAGCGTGCGCATCCGCCCGTAGCGCGGCTGCACGTTGATCACTTTGCCGGCGTCGAGGCTGACCGTCTTGCAAATCACGCCTCCCCAGCCTTCATCGAAAGCTTTGCCGATCACGTTAGCATTGGTCCCCGGCGGACCGGATCCAATGACGAAAGGATTCGGATACTTCAAACCATTAACAGTGACGCTAAGATCAGCCATGGCACACAGAAAAGGGTTAGGAGACGAGGGACTGGTGATTACGAACCCACGCTGTCCCGGAGAAGTTTGACCAAACGTTCCACGATATTCGGTATGCCGCCGCTCTGATTTCCTGAACAAATTATACCCGATGCAATCGGGCGTTACCTCTTTTTGCCAACAATTCCCAGCACCTCATCCAGACAGTCGATCATGAAGTCGGCGTCATCCTTGGTAATGCACATGGGGGGCTTAATTCGCAGCGTATTGCCAAATAGCCCGCCCTTGCCCAGCAGTAACCCGCGCTCCTTGGCTAATTCCAGCACCTCAGAGGCCTCGGTATTCGCCGGCTCCTTGGTCTTGCGATCACGGACCAATTCCGCCCCCAACATCAGCCCCATGCCGCGCACCTCGCCAATAAGGTTGTGCCGTGATTGAAGTTCCGTCAGCCCCTTCTTCAAGTGGTTGCCAATCTCGTGGGCGTTCTTTTGGATGCCTTCGCTGTCGATGATCTCCAAGGTCGCCAGCCCCTGAGTCATGGAAATCGGATTGCCCCCGTAGGTGTTGAAGTGAATCCGATTCTTCATCACCTTGGCGATTTCCGGCTTACTGACGCAGGCCCCCAGCGGCGCTCCGTTGCCGATCCCCTTGGCCATCGTGACCATGTCGGGCTTCACGCCGTAGTTCTCAAATCCCCAGAACTTCGTGCCGGTGCGGCCAAATCCCGCCTGCACTTCGTCGGCGATGCAAACCCCGCCCGCCTTGCGGACGATTTCGTACACGATGCCAAAGTATTCCGGCGGCGGCACAATCGTGCCCCCCACCCCCTGGATCGATTCGGCAATGAACGCCGCCACCTGCCCGCTGGTTTCGTACTTGATCACGTTCTCCACGTCGTGGGCACACTTCAGCCCGCAACTGGGATATTCCAGCCCGTAAGGGCAGCGGTAGCAGTACGGCGCCAACGCATTCTTGATGCCCACCGTTGAATTCGATTTGAATTTCCACGTGCTGTGCGCCGTCAGCCCCATCGTGGCCGCCGTGCCGCCGTGATAGGCATTTCGCAAGCTGATGATTTCGTTGTTCCCCGTAAATTCGCGGGCCGAAAGCATCGCAATTTCGTTCGCTTCCGAACCCGAGTTTGTGAAGTACGTGACCGTCAGATTGCTCCCCTCGGGCATGTGCTCGGCCAACTTCTTGCCGAACTGCCCGATCGTGGGATGCAGATAGATGGTGGTCACGTGCTGCAGCTTGCCCACCTGCTCGCGCACCTTCTCGACAATCTTAGGATGGCAGTGCCCGACCGAAACTGTGACGATTCCCGCGAAAGCATCCAGATAGCGCTTCCCCGTCTCGTCCCACAGGTACTGCATCTTCCCTTCCACGACCAGCAGCGGATCCTTGTAGTACGTCAGCAAGCCGGGCGACAAGTATTGTTGCCGCATGGCCAGCACTTCCTGCCGGCTGGGCCCTTTGTACGGACTCGGTTTGTGATTCGTTTCCGGAAGCGTGGCACGAGTTTCGGTGGCCATCCAGTTACTCCTTAAGCGGCTCAACTAGTGCTGGCCGCTGGATTAAGCGTGGCAGGGGAATCCCTCAGAATATCCCCGGATTCTAACTCCCGCCAGCCCCCTCCGCCACAGTTTGACGGGACGATCGCCACCGAGGTGCCGTCTGCCTCATCAAGCATTCCGGCCCGGCTTGATTCCCAGAATTCCCCGAATGCTGTTGACCTTCGCCTCCCTGGCGAATTAACTGGAGGGCACTTATCTCCCAGTAATTTTCCGCGGGTAAATCCATGGCCTCCCCAGCGATCGGGCTCGCCGCCAAAGACGATGGCATCCAGGAACTCACGGCCGATCTAACCGGCTCGGCGTTTTATAACCATGACATGGCCCCCACCACGCGCGCCCAGCGCCGCTGGGGCCTGAAAGATATCGCCGTCCTGTGGATCAGCATGTCGGCCTGCATTCCGACCTACATGCTGGCCTCCGGCTTGATTGACGGCGGCATGAACTGGTGGCAAGCCGTGCTCACCATCTTCTTGGGCAACGTGATCGTGCTCATCCCCATGGTGCTCAACGCCCACGCCGGCACCAAATACGGCATTCCCTTTCCGGTCTATTGCCGCGCAAGTTTTGGCCTCATCGGCGCGAACATTCCCGCCCTGTTGCGGGCGCTCGTCGCCTGCGGCTGGTTCGGCATCCAAACCTGGATCGGCGGCGGGGCGATCTATCGTATCTTCACCGCGTTCATCCCGGCCTGGAACAATTTGCCAAAATACTTCGGCGACCCCGGCGTCGCCGGCTCCGGTGTCAACGTCGCGCAATTGGCCTGCTTCTTCGCTTTCTGGCTCGTGAACATGTGGGTCATCTACATGGGGATCGAGTCGATCCGCATCCTGCTGAACATCAAAGCCCCGCTGTTGATTCTGCTGGGACTGGCACTTTTGGCCTGGGCTTATATGCAAGCCGGCGGTTTCGGTGAAATGCTCTCGCGCCCCTCGCAGTTCGCCATGGGCCAACCGAAGGAAGGCAAATTCTGGGGCTTCTTCGTCCTAGCGCTTACGGGCAACGTTAGCTTTTGGGCCACGCTGGCGCTCAACATCCCCGACTTCACCCGCTACGCGAAATCACAAAAGGATCAATTCTGGGGCCAAATCCTCGGCCTGCCCACGACGATGGGCCTGTACTCGTTCATCGGCGTGGCGGTCACCTCCGCGGCGTTTGTGATCTACGCCCATCGGCCCGACGTCGTGCGAAAAGACCTCTGGGATCCGATTTACTTGCTTTCGCTGTTTGATAATAAAGCTGTGTTGGTGTTCGCGATGGTTGCGCTCGCTTTGGCAACATTGGCCACCAACATCGCCGCCAACGTCGTCAGCCCCTCGAACGATTTTGCGCACCTTTGGCCGCGGATGATTTCCTTCCGCATCGGCGGACTGATCACGGGCATCATCGGCATCTTGATTCAACCGTGGCGGCTTTTGGCCAACTCCAGCGTCTATATCGACAAGTGGCTGATCGGCTACTCGCTCCTATTGGGCGCGGTCGGCGGCGTGCTCATCGCCGATTACTTCGTCATCCGCCGCACCAAGCTCGATCAAGCCGGCCTGTATCGCAAAGACGGCCCGTATTGGTACCGAAGCGGATTCAACCCGATCGCCATTTTTGCGCTGCTCTGCGGCATCGTGCTGTGCATCCCGGGGTTCTTGGCCGCGTTAGGCAAGGTTGTCGCCCTGAACAGCCAAACCGACGCGCCAGCGGAACTGATCCGCATCCCCGACGTCTGGGGCCAAATCTACAGCTTCGCCTGGTTCGTCAGCTTCGGCGTCGCGTTTCTGATGTACGCCGTGCTGATGAAAATCTTCCACAGAGATTGAGCGTTATCTCGCATACGGGGTTTAGACTGCACACGATATTAGCCTGATTATGATACAATGCCCTGGGGCTTTCGCCTGATTGAACCACGGTTCATGAATCCTAATCCTCAATCCCCGACGGTTGTTTCCTTCGGTGAAGACGTCCTAGAAAGGATGGTACTTGCCGTGGAGCAAGTTCGAGAACGTCTTCGCCGCGCAACGGGTGCTCTTGAAGTTGCAGGCATCCCTTACGCTGTGGTGGGCGGAAACGCTGTTGCCGCTTGGGTCGCAAGAGTCGATCCCGCTGCCGTGCGAAATACTGCCGATGTTGATTTGCTGGTCAACCGGACCGATTTTCCACGTGTCACGACAGCGCTCGAATCCGTCGGTTTCGTTTATCGACACGCGGCGAGCATCGACATGTTTCTCGACGGTCCAAAGGGAAAACCGCGCGAAGCTATTCATGTCGTCTTCGCTGGGGAAAGAGTCCGCAAAGAATACTTATCGCCCGCGCCAGATCTCATGGCGACTCAACGACACGAGACATTCAGTGTGCTGAGTTTTGAGCCCTTAGTACGAATGAAACTCACGTCCTTCCGCGATAAGGACAAGACGCATTTGCGCGATCTGATCGATGTCGGCTTGATCGACCAATCGTGGCCGGCTAAGTTCCAACCCGAATTGGCAGCCCGTTTACAATCGTTACTCGATAATCCAGAAGGCTGATCGCGATTACGGCGCCGTAATCGCCTCGTACGTCTCCGGCCGCCGGTCGCGGTAAAACTGCCACACGTTCCGCACTTCGCGGATCATGTCCAGATCGATGTCCGCCACCACGATTTCGTCCTTGTCGCGGCTGGCCTGGGCCACAATCTGGCCGCGCGGGTTGCAGAAGTAGCTCTGCCCGTAGAACTCGCCAATCCGCCACGGCTCTTCCCAGCCGGGCCGATTGATCGCGCCCAGCCAGTAGGCATTCGCCACGGCATGCGCCGGCTGCTCAAGCTTCCACAAATACTCGCTCAAACCGGCGACAGTGGCCGACGGATTGAAAACAATTTCCGCCCCGTGCAGGCCCAAACACCGCGCGCCTTCCGGGAAGTGGCGGTCGTAGCAAATGTAAACCGCCACTTTGCCGATGCGCGTGTCGAACACCGGATATCCCAAGTTCCCCGGCCGGAAATAAAACTTCTCCCAGAATCCCGGGTTCACCTGCGGAATGTGAATCTTGCGGAACTTGCCCAGGTATTTGCCATCGGCGTCGATCACGCTGGCCGTGTTGTAGTACACCCCCGACATGTCTTCTTCGTAAATCGGCACGACCAGCACCATGTTGTGCTTCTTCGCCAAATCGCACATCAGCTTCGTCGTCGGGCCCTCGGGAATCTTTTCCACCAGGTCGTACCACTTAGCTTGCTGCTCGGCGCAGAAGTACGGCCCATAGAACAGCTCCTGCATGCACAGCACCTGCACTCCCTTGTCGGCGGCCTGGCCGATCATCGCCACGTGCTTATCGACCATCGATTTCTTGATCTTCTCCGGCGGGCTGGTCGCCGGTTCACTGAGAGTCGCCTGAATCAAACCGCCGCGGACAATGCGTGCCATGGAAACGCCTTTGAAAAGTGAGGGGCCGCTAGAAGGAAGCCAACGCTGATGGGAAGCCGAATGGAATACGAACAAGATTTCCCTTATAATACGTGGTTTCCAGCCGTTCACAAGTCTTGCAGCCCTATTTCATAGGTGTTCCCGATGGCCACGGCCGAAGCCAAAAAATCCGCCGCCAACGTCGCCGAAGTGAAGATGCTCGTCGGCGGCCAGTGGAAGAGTTCCACGACCTCGCGCTGGGGCGAAGTCTTCAATCCTTCGCACGGTAAAGTCATCGCGAAGGTTCCATTCTGCACGGCCAAAGAGGTCGGCGCCGCGGTGGAGAACGCCCACGCCGCCTGGCCGAAATGGGCCGAAATGCCCGTGGTCGATCGCGCCAAATACATGTTCCGCCTGCGTGGGCTCGTGGAAAAGAATTTCGACGAGCTGGCCAACCTGGTCACCCGCGAGCACGGTAAAACCCTGCCCGAATCCCGCGCCAGCGTCCAGCGCGGCATCGAGCTGATCGAATTCGCCTGCGGCGTGCCCAGCCTGGTGATGGGCCAGAAGCTGCAAAACATCGCCACCAATGTCGATGCCGAAACCAACCGCCATCCGCTGGGCGTTTGCGTCGGCATCACGCCGTTCAACTTCCCCTTCATGGTGCCCCTGTGGATGTTCCCGGTGGCCCTGATGTGCGGCAACACGTTCGTGCTGAAGCCCTCGGAGCGCGTGCCGCTGTCGGCCATTCGCCTGATTGAACTCTTGTTGGAAGCCGGCTTGCCCGAGGGTGTGCTGAACATCGTCCACGGCGATAAGGAATGCGTCGATGCCCTGTGCACGCACCCGCTGGTTCGGGCCATTTCCTTCGTCGGCTCCACGCACGTCGCCAAGCTGGTGTACGACTTGGGCACGCAAAATGGCAAGCGCGTGCAAGCCGCCGGCGGCGCGAAGAACCACCTGATCATCATGCCCGATGCCGACCTGCATCAGTCGGTCAAAGCCATCCAAGCCTCTGCGTTCGGCTGCGCGGGCGAGCGCTGCATGGCCGGCAGCGTGGCGGTGGCGGTCGGCAAAATCGCCGATCCGCTGGTCGAAGGCCTGGTCGATTCCGGCAAGCAGATGAAAGTCGGCCCGACCGACACCGGCGCCGAAATCGACATGGGCCCGGTCATCTCGGCCCAGCACCGCGATCGCGTGGCTTCCTATCTCGACGTCGCCACGAAAGAGGGCGCCAAAGTGGCGCTGGATGGCCGCCGCTCCGATCTGCCCAAAGACGGATTCCTGCTCGGCCCCAGCGTGGTCGACCAGGTGAAGCGCGGCATGCGGCTGATCAAGGAAGAAATCTTCGGCCCCGTGCTTTCAGTGGCCCGCGTGAAAAACTTGGAAGAAGCTCTGAAGCTCGGCGACGACTGCGAATACGGCAACGGCGCCTGCATCTTCACCAACTCCGGCTACGCCGCCCGCCAGTTCAAGCGGCACTTCAACGCCGGCATGATCGGCATCAACGTCGGCGTGCCTGCCCCGATGGCCTGGTTCCCGTTCACCGGCTGGAACAAATCCTTCTTCGGCGATCTGCACATCCAAGGCCTGGAAGGCGTGTTCTTCTACACGCAGCAGAAAACCACGATGTCCCGCTGGTTCGAATCCCACAAAGATTCCCACGCGGATCCGATTTGGAAAACCGAAGCCGCGGCCGGCGGTTAACTCTTATTTAGCCCCCGGTCAATGACCGGGGGCAATGCGTACCGCATTCCAAGAATTTCCGTACGTGCGTCGCGCCCGTGGCCCAAAAACTTCCTTGCCAATTGAGCCACTTTCGTGCTAAACAATTCTCAGACGATTCGGCCATTTGAGCTCAGCCGAAGTAGCAGGACCGACATTGGAAGTCGAGTCAACGGCGTGCCGACATCGGGAAACCTTTCGCCGCCTGGGATTGCCATTTCACGGGGTTAGCGTGGGTGGAGAAACAACTCGGGGCGGTCACCATCAGGCACTAACCCAGGGGCTCGTCCGCCAATGTGGCGCGTCGGGCAGGCAAGCAGCGTGAGCGTGGACTCCGTTCCCGTCACAAGCTTGTCGGCGACGGCTCGCAACCGTCGTTATTTTTAATTCGGCCGGCCTTAAATGCCAACCGAATGGCCCGACCCGCCACGGCGGACGAGCGCCAAACTTTTTCGCGATCCATTCGCAAGCGCCTTTTTCCGCGCCAACGCCATCCCGCGCGCCCGTTTAGCCCCGGCCCCCAGGCCGGGTGACCGCTTAAATGCCTCGGAAAACCCGCTTCGTTTGAGAATCTCCCAAAAATCCGCGCCGCCCCCTACAGGCAACAAAGCCCGCCTTTTGGTAAGATAGCGGGTTATCCCGAGGCAGGCTTCAACCAAGCCCTTCTACGACCGGCCGCCAGCCGGTTTCGAATTGCAAATTTCTAGCGATAAAGCGAATTTCAATCAGGAGATCAAAACGATGAGCGTCGCCACACAACCATCCCATGCCAAGCAGAGTCAGCCCAAGCCGCAATCCAAGGCCGCCGGACTCAAACGGCTTAAGTATTGCGTCAACAACGAGTGGCGCGATTCGCAAACCAGCAAGCTCATGCCGTGCATGAATCCCAGCACCGGCGAGCAGATTGCCGAAGCTCCCTGCTGCACGCAGGCGGAAGTAAATGCCGCGGTGGATGCCGCCGCCGCCGCCTTCCCGGCCTGGCGCGATACGCCGATTCCCGAACGCATTCAGTTGATGTTCCGCTTCAAGCAACTGTTGGACAAGCATCTCGATGAGCTGTGCGAACTGGTGTCCACCGAAAACGGCAAGGTGCTTTCCGAAGCCCGCGGCGACGTGCTGAAGACCATTGAAGTGGTCGAATGCGCTTGCTCCACTCATTACCTGATGCAGGGGGACACCTGCATGAACGTCAGCGCCGGCTACGACACCGTTTCCTACCGTGAACCGCTGGGCGTGTTCGCCGGCATTGTGCCGTTCAACTTCCCGGCCATGATCCCCATGGGCTGGATGATTCCGTTCGCCATCACCTGCGGCAACACGTTCGTGCTCAAGCCCGCGTCAATGGTGCCGCAATCGGCGATTCGGATGATGGAACTGCTGATCGAAGCCGGCCTGCCCAAGGGGGTGGTGAACCTGGTCACCTGCAGCCGTGTCGAAGCCGACAGCCTGCTCACCAATCCGAAGGTCAAGGGAATTTGCTTCGTCGGCAGCACCTCGGTCGGCAAGCACATCTACGAAACCGCCGCCCGCTCGGGCAAGCGCGTGCAGGCGCTGGGCGAAGCCAAGAACCACGCGTTGGTGATGGCCGACTGCGTGTTGGAACGCACGGTGAAGGGCATCATCAATTCGACCTACGGCTGCTGCGGGCAGCGCTGCATGGCACTGCCGGCCATCTGCGTCGAGGAATCGATTGCCGACGAATTCGTGGCCTTGCTCAAGAAGTATGCCCAGGAGCTGAAGATCGGCCCCTCGACCGATCCGCAGTCGCAGTTGGGCCCGATGGTTTCGGCTGCCCAGAAAGAATCGGTCGAGAAGGCGATCGAGCGCGGCGTGCAGGAAGGCGCCAAGCTGGTGCTCGATGGTCGCGGCGCTAAAGTGCCCGGCCATGAGAACGGCTACTTCGTCGGCCCGACGATTTTCGACCACGTGAAGCCCGGCCACTACGTTGGCGACGAGGAAATTTTTGGCCCGGTCACGAGCATCAAGCGCGTTAAGGATTTCGAGGAAGGCCTGGCAGTTATGAACGCCAGCAAGTTCGCCAATGGCTCGTGCATCTACACCACCAACGGACGGCACGCCCGCGAGTTTTCGCGCCGCACCGACGCCGGCATGGTGGGCGTGAACGTGGGCATTCCGGTTCCGTTTTCGATCTTCCCCTTCAGCGGTCACAAAGATTCGTTCTTCGGCGACCTGCACACGATGGGCAAAGACGGCGTGGCGTTCTTCACCGAAACCAAGTCGGTCACCTCCGTCTGGTTCACCGAGGAAGATTCCAAGAAAACCGTCAGCACCTGGGACGGCACCCTGACGCGGAAGTAATCGCCAAATCTACGATCTGAAACCCAACGCACCGGCGGCGTGGCAACCAAGCCGCGACCGCCGGTGCTCTTTATGAAGCATGCCCTACGTCATCACCTACCTTCTGAGCCTGGGCATCTTCTTCGTCATTTTGTTTTCGCTGCTGGCGGTGCTGATCTTCGCGTTCTGGATCTGGATGATCGTCGACGCGCTTACGAACCCGGAGCTCGATACCGTTGAAAAAGTGATTTGGGCCGCGGTTGTATTCTTTCTGCACCTGGTTGGCGCTTTGATTTATTTCTTCGTGGCCAGAAGTCGGACGCCCTACGATCGTCGTCCACTGTAGCTACGGCGGGATTGTCGCCATGGGACCTGTCGCACGCGCCGCTTGTAACGAAAGCGCCGCCGGGTAATCAGGTTTACCCGACCGTTCGGCATCTGCCGAGCATCGGGCAGCATCGCCATAAACGTCTGCCGTTTGCCGCCGTTAAACCTTGCGGCAATCGGCTGCCGATTTCTCGATGACGACGTAACAACTCGGGCAAGCCTGCCCGCGGCACCTAGATTCACAAGAGGTTGATCCAGATGCGTTACTTGATGTTCGCGCTTGCAATTGTGGTAGGCTTTAGCACGATCGGCTCGGCAAAGGGTAATTGGACGATCGCGCCGCCGGGTTCGGAACGTTCGAAGGAGATCGCCTCGGAAAATATCATGGATCGCCCCAATCGGCCGCTGCACGTGTACGGCACGTGGTACCGCTGGTCGCACCGGCACGATCCATCAGCAATGCAATCGTCAGCAACAACCAGCAACGGGTCGACGCCCGTCGCGAAATAATCACTCGTTTTTTGGGAACCCAATCATGCAGGAAGTCCCCGCAGTAGTTCCTCCCGCGGCGGCGCCGGCTGCGCGCCAGTTGGCCCTGGCGTCAACGTTCAAATCGTGGCTGTGCCGTGGTACGTCACCGTTCTGCTGGGCGTGCTGCTTTTGTTCTTTGGGCGCAAATTGTATTGGGCCTTCGTGGCCATCGCCGGTTTCCTGATCGGCATGCAATTGGCCAACGAATACCTGGCCGACAAAAATGAATGGATCCGCATCGGCGCGGCCATTGGTGCCGGCCTGATCGGCGCCATTTTGGCGATGTTCCTGCAGCGGCTGGGCTTTGCCATCGGCGGATTTTTCGCCGGCGCCTATCTGGCGTTCCGCATTTTTGAGCATTTCCATCCTGGCGGCGATCATCACATTTGGATGATCATCGGCGGAGCGATCGGCGCGGTTATCGCCGCGCTGGTGATGGATTGGGCCATCATATTCATCTCGGCCCTGGCAGGCGCGGCAGCGATCCTCAGCCCGTTTCCGAATCTTGAACCACAGATGGCCAACGTGCTGTTTTTGCTGTTGGCGTGCGTGGGCATTGTGGTGCAAAGCACGATGCTGGCAGGCCCGCCGGCGCTTCCGCCGCCGCGAGCACCGTAAAGACGGCGATGGCATCGCCGGTGCACCGCGACCAACGGTCGCGGCTTTATGGTTTGTATCATCACGGCGGATCGTACCCGCCCGCATTCCAAGGGTGGCATCGGCAGATGCGCCAAATGCCTTGGGCCGCGCCTCGCACCGCGCCGTACTTCTGCACAGCTCCGATCATGTAATTGCTGCACGTGGGCCGAAAGCGGCAATGCCAGCCCACCAACGGGCTGAGCGTCCATTGGTAGATGCGCACCAGCAGAATGATCGTCCACGACGGTAGATAGACGATCGTGGTCCAGAGAAATTGCATGTTGGTTCTTGGTCCGTAGTCCGTAGTCCGTGGCAGTGGGCCAGTGAACTTCCGTGTTACTTCGTGTATCTTGATTGGTTCGCCCCACGTCCCGCAAGCAGCGCGTCGCAAGCGACGCGGCTAAAAAAAGATGGTCGAAAACGCCCCCGTTAAAACACTGCACTTCAAGGGCCTGACCATCGAAGGTTATTCCCGCGCCGCCGTGCAAACCTACTGGCGCATTCCGGAGCTGAAGCTGGGCTTCGATCTGGGGGCTCAGCCCTGGTCGTTCATGGGCACGGAAACTTGGTTTGTGACACATTGCCATCTGGATCACATCGCCGCGCTGCCGGTGTATGTGGCTCGGCGTCGGCTGATGAAAATGTCGCCGCCGACGATCTATTTGCCCGAACATGCGATTGAAACGTTTGAACGCATTCTTCGATTATTCACACGCCTAGATGGCGGCCGGCTGCCCTGTCGCTTTGTGGGGGTCAAGCCTGGCGATGAAATCGAACTGTCCCGCGAACACGTGGTCACCGTTTCGGCCACGGAGCATCGGGTGCCGTCGCTGGGTTTCATCGTGTGGGATCGCCGCCGCAAGTTGAAGGCGGAATATCAGAACCTCAGCGGTGATCAGATTCGCGATATCCGACTGGCGGGCACCGACGTGACCGATGAAGTGCGCATTCCCCTTCTGGGTTACGTCGGCGACACGGCTCCGGCGGGGCTCGATCGTTGTCCGGCGTTGTACGAGGCCCGCATTTTGATCACCGAGCTCACGTTCATCGCCCCGTCGCACCGCAAAGACAAGATTCACAAGTTCGGGCATATCCATTTGGACGATCTGTTGGAGCGCCGCAATCGTTTTAAAAACGAATTAATTATCGTTTCCCACTTCAGCACCCGCTATTCGGCCGAGCGCATCCGCCGGTATATTGAGAAGAAAGTTCCGGACATGTTCCAGGGGCGTTTGCATGTCTGGGCTTAACTGAGGAACAGCAGAATGCAGGATTCAGAAGGCAGAACTGAAATCTGGGAGGGCAGAGTGCGGAATTCGGAGTGTCGGGCGGCGTATGTTCATGTACCTTTCTGCCGCCATCGGTGCGGTTATTGCAACTTCACGCTGGTAGCCGGCCGCGACGAATTGATCGAGCCCTATCTCGACGCCCTGGAGCGCGAGCTAAGTTGGCTCGGCCGGCCCCGCGAAGTCGACACATTGTATTTGGGCGGTGGCACACCCACGCACCTGCGCACCAATCGCCTGAGCCGTCTATTGGAAATCGTGCTGGGTTGGCATCCATTGGCGACCGGCGGCGAATTCACGGTCGAGGCCAATCCTTCCGACGTGGATGTGGCCACGATCGCCTTGATGGCCGGCCACGGAGTGACGCGCCTTAGCTTGGGCGGCCAATCGTTCGATGCCGACAAATTGCGGCTGCTGGAGCGCGATCATCAGGCCGACGACATTGCCCGCGCCGTCGAGCTGACTCGTTGCGGCGGCTTGAACGTGTCGCTCGATCTGATCTTCGGTGTCCCGGGCGAAACGCCTGCTGTGTGGCAATTCGATTTGGCGGCGGCGGTCGGTTTGCAGCCGGACCATATTTCGACTTACGGCCTCACCTTCGAACGCGGCACGTCATTCTGGAACCGTCTGGAACATGGCGAGCTGGCGCAAATCGACGAAGAGCTCGAACGCCAGATGTACGAAGCCGCCATCGACACGCTGACCGGCGCCGGACTAGCGCATTACGAAGTATCGAACTTTGCCCGCCCCGGCAAGCGCTGCCGGCATAACGAGGTCTATTGGACCGGAGGCGAGTATTATGCGGCCGGCCCCAGCGCGGCCCGCCACTTGTCCGGCGTGCGCGAAACGAACCACCGCAGCGTCACCACCTGGTTGCAGCGGTTGCAAGGCGGCCAGTCCCCCGTTGCCGATCAGGAACGATTGCCGCCCGACGATCGCGCCCGCGAGTTGCTGGTGTTTGGCCTGCGCCGGTTAGAAGGCGTCGAGCGAAAGTGGTTTGCCGAGCAATCGGGTTTTGAAATCAACGACCTCGTCGCGGAACCGCTGGCACGATTCGTTTCCGGAGGCCTCTTGCACGACGACGGCCGCACCGTGCGGCTCACGCGCCATGGACTGTTGGTCAGCGACTCGCTCTGGCCGTACTTCCTGCAGAGCAGCAATCGATCGGTGCGGGCGGATTCGGCAGTTGCGCAGCGCTAATTCGATTTCGATTCCTCGCCGGGCACCGATTGCCCGGCCGCCGGCATCGACGGCTCTTCGCCTGGCGCCGAAGGCTTCCCGTTGGAAGCCGCCGGTTCTTCTTTCGCGGTAGCCGGCGCGCCCTCGGCGCCTGCCGCTTCCGGCTGCATCAACGTCACCAGCACGTCCGCCATCCGATAGCCCGCGTCGGCCATGCGATGCTCGGCCGCAGGCTTGGTGGTCGCGATGTAATCGCTGGGAAGGGCGGGCGCTTTTTCGCGATCGGGGTTGCCTTGCACCGCACCGTCGCGATAGACCGTCTTCTTGGCTTCTTCGAAGCTTTCTTCCGCCCATTTTTGCATGTCGCTTGGCTCGACGTGACTGCCCAGCTCGGGCAATTTTTCGCGCGGAAACTCCGTGCGAATTTCGACGGCCCGATTCTTCACGTCCTGAAAGCTATCGGAGCCGAGGATCAGATCGTCCCAGAATTTGTGGAGTGTGATCGGGTCGGAATCGGGCTTCACGCGGATCATGACTTTGGTCGCGCCCTGGTCGCCCGTCGGGGGCGGATAGTCGGTCGTGTACATGCCGGTGGCGTGCAGCGGCTGGTGAATGTCGCCGGTGAGGTGCATGATCCAGCACAGCGCCACCGCTTTATCCGCTGCGGTCGCTTTCGGATCTTTTAGCACTTCGGCATTCGTGCGATATCCAATCAAGATGTTGGGATCGGGGGGATCGACGCCTTTGATGGAATCGGGCTGTCCGGGCGGAACATACGGCAAATCGATGTAGTGCCACTGCGGATGATCGTATTTCGTGCCGCGAATGTCGTCGGGCCAGCGGGCGGCCAGCATCAGAATTGCACGATCGTGGAGGTCCGGGTTGAGCTTCGCCAATCGTTTCGACCAGCGCTTTTCGTAATCGGGATGCTGCTTGAGAATTTCGAGGATGTTGGCCAAGGTCTCGGGGCTTTCTTTCTGCAGCACGTCGTAAGCGAACGACCCCGACACCATGTGACCGGAAGTGTTCCACGCCTGGGCCGAGTGGGCGGCAATCGCCAACAACAATCCAATACCAGCGAGCCACAAGATGCGATTCATTGCTGATGGTTCCTGCAGGCCGGAGGAAGTGCGCCCAGGCTGAGTTTATGCTTCCGCAGCGGTCGAAGCAACGGTCTGGGGCGGAGAAAAGAAGGGGAGAAGAGGAGAAGAGGAGACGGGGAGAAGAGGAGACGATCGGAACCTCGTCATCTCCGTTTCTGCGCCAGTTTCTCTTGTGGCAAAAAAGACTGGCACCGGGAAGCAACGCGCTTGCCAGTGCCAGCCCACCACTCAGAGACACGGCCCTGTTCCTAGGCCGTGCGATCAAAGTAATCGAAGCTGGCTTTCACCTGGGTCCAGGTGAGTGTGACCAGCCCCGGCGCCGAGCCATTGTTGATTCCCCATGGATTGAAGAGCGTCACAGTTTGGGCGGTGACGTCGTAGCTCACGACCGCATAGGCGTGATTTCCCACCACGCTGCTGCTGGCCGGTGCGGTTTTCGATCCGAAGCAGATCGATTCGCCGGCGTCGAACGCCGCCACCAGCGTATTGAAGCTGCCGCTGTACGAGGTCGATGCAAATGCGACGGTCGCTTCGCCGGTGATCTGCGCCAGGGCCATGTACATGCAGCCGCCGGAAATGCCGGTGTACTTGTTCTGGCCGCCGCCCCAACTGGCCGGGCGAATCCAGCCGCATTCGTTCATTTGGACGTAGGCCTTTTCGGCCAGTTCGACCCACAGTTCATTGCTGGAACTGCCGGCCCACCGCCCCATTCCGTCGAACACCAGGTAGCCGGCTGAATCGGTCGGCAACATGGTGTCGACGGTCACGTACTCCGCTTTGGCGCCGTGGAAAAATCGCACGGTGTACGTGCTGTCGCCATTGACGATGAACATGCTGGTGATGGCGTCGGGATCTTGCAGCGCCACTTCCGCCAGCGAGGCCAGGTAATAGCAGTCGCCCAATCCGCCCTGGTTGACGTCGGTGTACGACACACCATCCACAAACAACTGCCCAGACGCGCGGCGATAGCCGAACGTCGGGCCCCAATCCGAAGTGCCCTTGGGATGATCGGTGCCGAAGAACCATTTGCCGATCAGTTTTTCGGTTTTTGCGGCGCTGAACCCAGCCTTCATATTGCCCAAAGAGCTGCCTTGATAATGGGCGTTGGCGGGATTGCCCAGCACGACGTCGCGGGCGAGCACGCGCACGTAATCGACACCCGTGAACAGCGAGGCCGAGTTGACGATTGTTTTCAGATCGTTGAACTCGGCGGAGGTGATGCCCGATTTTTCCGCCTGCCGCAGGATGCCGATCATGTCGCTGCGCGAGAGCACGCTGTCCTGATAATCAGCCTTCGCCAAATTGCGGATGGCGGTGTTGTGCAGGCTGGCGTTGAACCACGCCACGGTTCCCACGGTGGCCGACATCGTCAGCCGCGATTCGAGCGTTTCGAAACGCGGTTTTCGAGCGCACATTCTCACGGCGTAAGTCATAAGACGCCTCGAGAACTAAGCGGGAAAACTCGTGCGATCCTGCCCCTGCAGACCTGCCCAATGAGCGAATGCTCGAAATGCCGGTCCGACGTGCCGCGGCCTACCGTCCCCACGGGCCGCGCAGTTCCCGGCAATAGAAACCTTAGGTCACGTTTCCGATTTGGTCAAATTTCCTATTCTATGCCGCTTGTGATACGGCCTGTGATACGATCAAGGAAATGAAAATTCGCGATAGCGGAATGCCCGAGGAGGCCGTTTGGGAATCGCTCTTCGACGTGCCGCTGATCTTGTCGACATTCGACATCGGGCAGTTTCACGACGTGGCAGAGCTAGGTTGCGGCTACGGCACGTTCTCGATTCCGGTGGCCAAAGCGATTCGCGGCACGCTCTACACTTTCGACATCGGTCCGGCGATGGTTGCTCGAACGCTCGAGCGCGGCGCGGGATTGCGTATCGTGGCCCAAGTGCGCGATGTCATGGAACATGGATTCGGTGTGCAAGCCGACGCCGTGTTGCTGTTCAACATTCTGCATTGCGAAGAACCGGTCCGCTTGGTGCAGCACGCCCGCAATGCCCTGCGTGAAGGGGGTGAAGTTTTGATCATCCACTGGCAGCACGACATCGCCACGCCGCGCGGCCCGTCGGCCGACATCCGCCCCAGCCCCCAACAAATCGCCGCCTGGGCAAAAGACGCCGGGCTGGAGGCGGAAGAAGTCCTCGACCTGCCTCCCTGGCATTATGGCATGCGGTTAACCGTTGCTAAGGTTTGAGAGCAAACACACGGACACTGGCGGCGTAATCGTTGACGTTGTATTGCCGGAGCAAATCCGCCAGGTCGGCGTGCAGATTGCTCGAACAGCACGAGACCACTGGCAAACCTGTGCTCATTCCTGGAGAACAACAGCCAGATTGTAATTCCACTTTCGCATACGCATTCAAGTCGGCGCCCGTGTCAACAATCTCGACCGGATCAAAACCGGCTGCTGCCAAACCGCTGCGATATTCGTCGAGCAGTATCGCTCCCGCAATGCAGCCCACGTAGGCCATCAGATTGCTGCCGATTTCCGGCGGCAGCGATTGCTTCAGTGCGATGTCGCTTGCGGCCAGCCTGCCACCCGGCTTCAGCACCCGGGCGATTTCCTGAAAGACGGCCCGTTTGTCGGAGGCCAGATTGATCACGCAATTGCTGATCACGCAGTCGACCGACGCATCGGCCAGCGGCAGCTTGTCGATCGTCGCGAGGTGGAATTCCACGTTGCGGACGTTCGCCTGCTGGGCATTCTTGCGGGCCAGCGCCAACATTTCCGGCGTCATGTCGATACCGATCGCTTTGCCCGTTGATCCGAGTTTCTTGGCGGCCAGCAACACGTCCAAACCACCGCCGCAGCCAAGATCGGCAACAAATTCGCCGGGCTTGAGATTGGCGTATGCGGTTGGATTGCCACACGACAGCCCCATGTTGGCTTCCGCTGGGATCGACGCCAATTCCTCGGCGGTGTAGCCGAACGCTTCGGCCACAGCCCGCACGCCATCGTGCTTCGTGGACAGGCCGCTAGCGGCCACCGCCCCATATTTCGACTTCACAACCTGCTCGATGGACATCGTTCACCTCGAATTCGATTTTTTATGACACTTCGTTGCTGTCTCTTAACCACTGTTGGATTCGCGCGTCGATTTGATCGCGGACCGCTCGCGGGCAAATCGCTTGCGCACGTTTCCAGGCATTCCAGCAGCTTTGCGTGGAACGTGTCACGGGCCGCCGCCAGACGATAGTATTTCCACAGCCCTTGTTTGCGGACGCTCACCAAACCAACGCGCCGCAAATAGGCCAAGTGGCGCGAAGCCTTCGGCTGAGGGACGCATAGCGCCTCGACCAACTCGCAAACGCAGCGCTCACCGCCGCGCAACAAGTTCAGAATCCGTAGCCGCGTGGGATCGGCGACGGCTCGAAACGTCCGATTCACTGCTTGAGAGCGCTTGGTCTGCATCACATATTCGCCTAAGCGAATATAGATGTCCAGGTGCAGAGCGTCAATAGTCGGCCGGAGGGCGCTGGCCCGACGGGGCCGCTCGCCGGGCGCTGCAGAGCGAGGGGGGGCGGTGCTTCGCGATCCGCCCAGCTTTGAGAATGCCATCTACGGCATCGCCGCAGGCTGCTACCAGGCGGCTTCGAGGCCCGCTGTGGCGCCGTGCACGTAGAGATTTCCGCTATTGTGCACTTGAGTGCCGCTGTCGGCATTAAAGCTGAAATCGAGTTGATCGGGCACAGCGCCGCATTGCTGGCGTACAGCAAATAGTAGCCGCCGCGTAGCCGCCAATGCTTTGACAGCGCGACTGACGCGTACGCATTCAGGTCGCCCACAAACGCCACGCTGCCGGAACGCCCCTGGGCATTGCGCAGGATGGTCGTATTGTTGTTATCGAATACGATCTGGCGCTGCAGGGCATCGTTGCCAAACACGCCGGCTTTCGCGGTCGTGCCAAATCGGAAGCAGTTCCACTGGCAATAAGTTCGGGCCCCGATCTGACCGCCGAACATGTTGTTGCTGGTGCGGATCGGGTAGTCGCTGGCATCTCCGTCGGAATCAATGGAATGGATGTTGAATTTCTCCTCGAGATTGAAATATCGAAATCCCAACAGGCCCTGGAAGCAGCTAAATTGGCGAAAAACGTTGAACTCGGCGTTGTTCACCGTCCAGTCCCAGGTGAGCGTCATCAGGTCGGCGTTGTCGAAATCCTCGGCTACCGAGGCCAAGGGCTGCGGTATGTCGAGATTGTTTGGATCAAAAGCTTGCGCCGTTGCCGTGCGGCCGTAGATGCCGAAGTAGCCGAGCTCCCAGCCGCCGCACTTGGACAATGCCTTGCCGACAAACAGCCGCACGCCGCCAGTCCATCCAATGTCCAGGTCGTGGGTCGTCAGAACCGTGTCGCCCGTATCATCCTGCAGCACTACCGGCTGATTGATCGAACCGTTGTTGCGCGTCACGATCAGCGCGTCGGCTTCGACGTACCAGCCCGGACAAAGCGGCTCGTATCCTGGACAGCGGCAACTGCACACTTCTTCCGGGCAGCGTGGGTCGCAGCAACAACATCCCGAGCCGCCGCAGCTTCCCGAGCCACAGGAGCCTCCGGCGCTGCAGGCACACGACTGGCAAGCAGTCTCCGGATAGCCGGCCATCGGACTCGGGCCAAAGCCAACGTCCTGAGCGCGCGTCGCTGGTGACCCCAGCAGCAGGCTTAGAGCCACGGCGCAAAGGTAGGAGGCTCGTCGAGTCATGAATCGTCTGGATTGTTGGTTATGGACACCGGCCGTCGGGGCAAAGGCTGCACACTCCCAGCAGCCGCTGCCGGGTGGCGCAGCCGGTCCCCTATACTCAGATTATCCGCGACTGGCGGCATAAAACTTAAACTTGCTCTACTCGCCCCATATCTTTTTAGCGCTACAACAGTTACATCCGGCCGGCCGGCGCGGCGGCGATTCGGGCCGACCGCTAGCATCTCAAATCGTTGCTACATCGGGTGTTAGCGGTTATAGTCGGTGATTCGGCGTTGCTGGCCGCCGGGGCAACTCCTGCACGGCCGTCGTCTCCAACTTTGATTGAGCACCATGATCGGCAGATCTAATCGCGCGCGTCGCTGGCGCCGCCAGCGGCCCAACCCATCTTCTAAAGGCCGCTTCAGCACGACGGCGTTTGAACGTCTGGAAGAACGCCACTTATTGGCGGCGAACCTGGCGTTTCTTGAGGCCGACGGCACGCTGCGCTTGAACATGGGGATTTACGTCGGGGCCGCCGATCCGAGCTACCGCCAAATCCAGACCAGCGAAATCAACGAGAATTACGTGGTTGCGCACGTGAGCGGGTCGCCCGACGACGCCGGCGGCGAAACGGTGAAAGTCACCGCGTTCAGCACGGACGAGACGTATTCCGGCGTCAAAAGAATACTTGCCTATGCGGACGACGGTGACGACTCGATCAACCTCACCGATACGCTTGCGCCCAGCGAACTGCACGGCGGCCAGGGGAGCGACGTTCTAACGACCGGCCACGGGGCCAGTTCGTTGTATGGCGACGAGGGGAACGATTTCTTCTTCGTCGGCTCCGGCGATTTGAACCTGCAAGGTCATGTGATCATCGACGGCGGCGACGATTCCGACCGCGTGCAGGTGAACGACGACGGCGCTTCCAACACGCTCTTTGTCGATTACCTGGTCACGCCCACCTCGGTCACATCGACCAACTCTGCCGACGCGCCCTCCGGCCAGGCGACCCGGACGTTCGGCGGACTGGCCTTCGACGGTTCCATTGAATTCCTGCGGCTCAACGCCACCAACGAACGCAACACGATCGTGGTGCAACCCAGCCTCGACACGGAGTTTTACATCGACGGCAATAATCCCCTTTCAGGCACGGTTAATCCCGATAAGGGAGATTACCTGCAGCTCGACACGACCGGCACCACGGGTCGCAAGCTAACAACCACCGGCGTCGGCGCGGGCACTTGGACTTTCACCAGCGATCACAAGCAAGTCGGCTTCGAGAATATCGAGCAGTTCAATCATCTGAACTGGGTGGCTGTGGGCTCCGACGTGGGCAGCAAGGGAAAATCGCAGCCGCGCGTGCAGGTGTGGGATGCTGAAACCAACGAGCTGTTGTTCGAGATCGATCCCACGAAGACCTTCGGCGTGAATAACTTCTACGGGGTGCACGTGGCCATGGGCGATATCGATGGCGACGGCATTCCCGACGTGGTGGTGGCGCCGGGACGAAATACCGCGCCGCATGTCAAAGTGTTCTTTGGCGCGCCGCTGGCCGGATCGCAAGGCACGCTGTTGTTCGACATTGCTCCGGCGCTCACGTTCGGCAGCGCTTATAAGGGGGGCGTCAACGTGGCGGTGGCCGATGTCACCGGTGATAGTTTGCCGGACATCGTTCTGTCGCAGGCGTTAGGCGCCGGCACGATCGAAGTCTTCCACAACCAAATTCTGGGCAACGGAAACAATCTCATCACGCGAGTGTTGAAATTCAATCCGTTTACCGATCTGAAAGGGTACATCGGCGGGGCGTCGATTGCCGTGGGTGATTTCGACGGCGTGCTCAATAGCAGCAATGAAACCAAGGCCGAAATTGTGGCGGCCACCGGCGCCGGCGTGAAAGGCCGCTGGCGCATCTTCAACGTCGCAGGCGCAAGCCAGGTGATTGTGCGCACCGTGTTGGATCCCACCGGCTTCAAGAACGGCCTGAACGTGGCCGCGGGGGACGTCGACGGCGACGGCATTGCCGAGGTGGTCACCGCCACCGGCTCGGGTGGAAATTCCTGGGTTCGCGTGTACAGCGCCACCGGAGCCGCGCTCAACAGCTTCCGCGCTTTCACGCTGGCCGCCGACAAACCGAACACCGCGGTTCACATCACAATGCGGGACGTCGATGGTGACGGCCGGGCGGATATTTTAGCCACCCAAGCTCAAGACGGCCGCAGCCAGTATCTTGTCAAGGAATTCAACGCGCTCACGAGCGCGCTGATCGACACATATATCGCCTCGTCTCCGAATTTCTTCGGCGGCGGATTGAATCTCGGCTGAGCGGCCGCCATCGCTGCGGACTAGCCGTGCAAGAGCAGTAATCCGCCGATTGACATTGCAATGCCCACGAGCCGCGGCCAGCTTGCCGGTTCGCGGAAGAAGAAGATGCCCACCACCGCCATGAGCGCCGCGCCGCCGGCCAAGATCATCGGCACGGCCGAAAGCGGCCCGCCTTTCTGGAACATCAAAAAGAAAACCACCGTGCCCACGCCGACGCAAAGTCCGGTCAACACGGAATAAACGAGGCCTGCGGCGCTACACTGCTGGTTCCAATTGTTCGACAGGTATAGGGAAGCCAGATAGATGAAGATTGTCGCCGCCGCGGACGCCTCGACGACAAATCCTCCCAAGCCATCACCGATGCGCTCGGAGGCCAGCTTGGTGAACACCTGATGCAGGCCGTAGAGGATGGCAGCGCCAATGGCGAACCAGAACCAATCGCTCATGATGTACACCCTTTTTCGATCCATGGTCGCATTCCGGTAGAACGAAACAGCGCAGTGCATCCACCGACCTGACGAGACCAGCCGATTTATCGGCTCATTTGGGTTGCGACGTCTGATCCAGCACCTTGAGCAATTGATCGGCAATGCCCACGCATCGCTTGGCGATCTTTTCGTCTTCGAAGCGCGATGGGCGGCCTCGTCGAGGTGGCCGTGGTGCTTGTCTTCAGTCTCGTGAATGGCGGCCAGAAAGCCTTGCAACGCCAGCCCGGCGAACCATTCCCGGAGCGTCATTCCGGGCGATTGCACGTTTCCAGCGGTAAACGGAAATGCGTACTTCGACATCGTATTGCCCTCTCGTTGCAGTGGTACTAGCTAACAACTCCACCCAACTGCGAGTGCAGAGTTCGGAGTGTACAATACGACCGCTCGTTACCAATCGCTAGCCGCTAGCCACCACTCACGACTCACCACTCACCCAAACAAGTGAGGCCGTTGGGACTTGAACCCAAGACCTACGGATTAAAAGTCCGTTGCTCTACCAACTGAGCTACGGCCTCAACTTCTCGGTAAATGCCGAGCCATTGCGTTTTCAAGGGCAACGTACTAAAATCCATCTGACACCCGTTTTGACACCCGCTAGCCCAAAACCCCCTGAAAACACATGGGAAAATCTACCCGAAAGCGCGTTGCCGGTAAACCATCCAAGCCGCGGGCCGACTTCCCTCTATTCCCCCATGCGACAGGACGATGGGCGAAAAAGGTTCGGGGACAGCTTAAATACTTCGGCAAGGTGTCAGATGACACCCGCGGCGAAGCGGCGCTGACGAAGTGGCTGGCGGAGAAGGATTACCACTTGGCCGGCTTGCCCGTGCCGGAAGCGACCGATGGCCGCCTCACTATGCACGGCCTCTGCAACCACTTCATGGAATCAAAAGAGAATCTTGTCAAAAGCGGCGAGATCACCCAGCGAACGTACAACGACTACCTCATCACCTGCAATCGGTTGCTCAAACAGTTTGGCAAGGGCCGCCCGGCGGAAAGTCTCACCCCGCAAGACTTCGAGAAACTACGGGCTACGCTGGGCAAGACGTGGGGGCCGTCGACGGTCGGAAATGAAATCAATCGAATCCGCGTCGTGTTCCGCTACGCCTTCGAGGCCGGCTTGCTCGATAAGCCAGTACGCTATGGGCCGGGGTTCAAGCGCCCGAGCCGTCGCATCCTCCGCCGTGCGCGGGATGAAAAGGGGCCGCGGCTATTCGAGGCCGCCGAGTTGCGCAAGCTGATCAGCACGGCCGATACGCAAATGAAAGCCATGATCATGTTGGGAATCAACTGCGGATTGGGCAATGCCGATTGTGGCCAGCTTCGATCTCGCAATCTCGACCTGCTGCGCGGGTGGCTGAATTATCCGCGCCCGAAAACCGCTGTTGCCCGGCGGTGTCCGTTGTGGCCCGAAACAGTGGCCGCATTGCAAGAGGCGATCGAAAGCAGACCAGAACCGAAAGAGGATGCTCACCGCGAGTTGGTTTTCCTTACTCGCCTGGGTTAGCCGTGGCACAAGATCACCCCCGATAATCCCATCACGAAAGAATTTGTCAAACTGCTGGTCAAGCTGAAAATGAAGCGCCCCGGCCTGGCGTTCTACGCTCTACGGCATACGACCGAAACCATCGGCGGCGCCGTGCGCGATCAAGTGGCGTTGGATCATATCATGGGCCATGCGCCGCCGGCTTCCGATATGGCGAGCGTATATCGTGAACAAATTGGCGACGATCGTCTGCGGGCCGTGGCGGATCATATTCACAACTGGCTCTATCCCAAAAAACGGAAGGCAAAGTAGAATCACGTCAGCGCGGCTAGGGTCGCTCCCGAAAGCCGAAACCTTGATCGGTTGCCGTGCTGTTTTTTATTTCAAGGGTTGCAAGGTCAAGGATGCGACAAGATGACGAAACGATCTACCGCCACTCTGGCGAACACGACAAAATCGCCTAAACGTTGGGTCAAGACTGGTGAAAACGAATGGTTGATCCCATTCGATCCACTCATTTTTTCTCAACCGCTGGTCGCCAGCGAATGTTTAGCGCTGCCGGACGAAGGACTTTACGATGCCGGCGGGGATACTCCGCAACCTGCAACATCGGCTGACAACGAGGGGTGTCTCCGAAAGACCGTCGAGCACTGGCTCTCTAATCTGCCGCTAGTGCTGGACCAGATCGAATGGTATGCGACTAAAATCAGCGAGGAAAATCCGCAGAAAGATCGGCCAATTCCCAACTTCCATTTGCGTGAGGCACAGCGCGTATTGTTCTTGGTGAATCAGTTGCGAGGCGTCAAAAGCAAGCGACGGCAACGCGATATTGCCGAAGGCTGTTTGCTTGGTCGGCATGTAGAACGAATGGGCGCGCTAATCCAGGAGAAGCAAATCGTAAAGGCAAACAAGCAGGCCCAGCGCGCAAGAGCTGCCGGTAAATTAAGAGAGAAACTTTCGCCAGAGCAGCGGCGCAGAGTGAAATGCGAGATCGACGGCTTGCTTGTCAACGGAGACGCCGATTCACGCAAAGCCGCGTGCAAACTGTTGGCGAAAAAGTATTCAGTTAGTTGCCGCACTCTTGAACGTTGCGATGGGCAGTGACAATCGTTCGGTTGTCACAAAGTGATTAACGATGGTTTGGTTTCGCACGCATGGCGTGGTAATTTCGATTGCGTAACGGTTCACCACCGCGTATCGCAATCGAGGTTACATCGTGCCGACCGCCGAAATCAATCTGGCCGACGACCCACTTCTCACATTTGGCGAAGCATGTCGGTCGCTCCCATCACGGCCGGCGCCGAGCACGTTTTGGCGTTGGCGCACAACTGGTGTCTGCATCAACGGACGCCGGATCAAGTTAGCCTGCGTTCGCGTAGGCGGCCAATGGTACACGACGGCTGCCGCGTTTCGTGATTTTCTGCGGGAGCAAACGGAAGCGGCGTTGACGCAGCCCAGCGACGAATCTGCCGAACGATCTGAGGCGGCTGCGCCATGATCAGCACGACATCACCGCCGCGCTGGCTCACCCCGCCCCAAGTTGCGGAGCAACTTGCCGTCGATCCGGCGAAAGTGCTCACGTGGATTCGATCGGGCGCGCTGGCCGCGGTCAACGTGGGCGAGGGACCGTTGCGGCCGCGCTTCAGAGTATCACCCGAAGCGCTGTCCGATTTTCTCCGGCGGCGGCAGACGACTCCGCCAACACCGCGGCCGCGCCGGCGAAGGCGCTGGTGGCAGTAAAGGATTACTTCGCGTGAGCACGGGCATGATGCCGACAATTGTCGATGCGTCAACGAACGGGGAGGCCGTCATCGACGCCGTGCCTGGACTGTGTGAGCACGGCTTGCCGATTCTCCCCTGCGACGGCAAGCGTCCGATCCACGATGGCTGGCAACACCGCAACTACACCGCGGACGAAGTGCTTGCCGAGCTGCGACGCGTCGCCACGCCCATGATCGGCTTGCGGTTTGGCCCCGGTTCGTACATCGACATCGAAGCCGATTCACCGGACGAAGAGCGCGCCTTTGACGAGTTGTTCGCTGGCTGTGAAGCACCTATCACGCCGACATTCGCCAGCACGCGGGGCAAGCATCGGTTATTCGCATGGGATAATCGGTTCGCCGAAACGGGCGCGGCCGTGGTGAACTATCGCGGCTCGAATGGCGCGAAGATCGGTATTCGCATCGGCGCGGGGAACAAGGGCGCGCAGAGCATCATTCCGCCATCACCGGGGCGCAAGTGGCTGGTGAGTTGGGATGATTGCGAACCCGCCAAGCTTCCAGACGTGGTGATTGATCGCATCCTAGCGGCGGCGAATCAAAAGCCAGCGGCGCCGAAGCCCATCACGGCATCGACGAACGGACACGCAACACCCGCGGCGCTTGCCGCCATGCTTCGCCACAAGCCGGACGCCGACGAACAAGATGGCAGCAAGCGGTTGTTCGCGCTGTGCTGCCGTGCGGTCGAACACGATTTATCGGACGCGGAAGCCGTCGCCACGATCCGCCAATACGAGATCAAGCATCCGTTCCCGCGTGAATACGGCGACGCCGAAATCCTGGCACGGCTGCGCGATGCGGAAAAGAAAACCGAACGCGGTTCGGCCATCGTGATCGCCAATTATCAGGCGGTCGAGGTCGAGGGCGATAACGGCGAAAAGAAAACCGTCGCCAAGCCGCTGTCCATGGATGAAATCATCGACACGATCAATCAGCGCATGGGCGAATGGCCGCGGCGCGTCGATAACATGCTCTTTGTCGATGATCCGCAGCACGGCCTAGACTATTTCGACCGGCGCACCACGGCGGCGCTGTTTGGCTGGATGCGACGCCATTGCAAAGTGACGTGGGCGAAGGGCGGAAGTTTAGTATCTCAAGCCGAATTGTTCGCCGAAATAGAACGGACAGCGCGGCGATATGAAGCAATCGAGCTACTGCCGCATGAACCGCCCATTGCCAGCATCTATTACCGCGGCGACGTGCCGAAGCGGGGCGATGGTGCGCACCTGCGAAAGTTGCTCGATAGGTTCCGACCGGAAACCGCCATTGACCGCGACTTGATCCAAGCCGCGTTTATGACGCCGGCCTGGGGCGGCCTGCCTGGCTGTCGGCCTGCGTTTGTAGTCACAAGCGACGATGGCCGCGGCGTGGGGAAATCAAAAATCCCAGAAGCCGTCGGGCATCTGTACGGCGGCCATATCGACGTGAGCGCGGGCGAGAAAATCGAGGACGTGAAAACCCGGATGCTGTCCCCTGAGGCGCGCACCAAACGTATCGCGCTATTGGACAACGTGAAAACGCTGCGCCTGAGTTGGGCTGAATTGGAAGCGATGATTACAAGCCCGGTGATCAGCGGCCGGCAGTTGTTTGTCGGCGAAGGCCAGCGGCCGAACCTGCTGACGTGGTTTATCACGCTCAACGGCGTTTCGATGGCAACCGATATGGCCCAACGATCCGTCATCATCAAGGTTGTGCGCGGCAAAAACGATGGGCCGTGGTGGGAACAAACCCGCCAATTCATCGACAAGCACCGCGGCGAAATCATCGGCGACATCATCGGCGCCCTACGCGCCGAACCATTTCCGCTGGCCGACTTCTCACGCTGGGCAACGTGGGAGCAGCACGTGCTCTGTCGGCTGCCGGAACCCGGCGAAGCGCAGCGGGTGATCCTGGAGCGCCAAGGCACGGCGAATTGCGAACTGGACGAAGCCGAGATTATCGAGGAACACTTTGCCGAGCAGCTATCGAGGCTTGGCTACGATCCGCATACAGCACAAGTGCGGATACCAGTTGCCGTCGCGGCCCGGTGGTATGGCTGGGCTGTGGGCGAGCCGACCAAAACTGCCGCGGCGTCGAAGCGGCTGCACCAGATGGCCGGTGAAGGGCAGGCAAAGCGAATTGCGCCCGATTCCACCCGGACCTATGGCAGATGCTTTATCTGGACCGGGGCAAGGGCTGACGTGGTGGGCGAGGCAATTAGGAATGACTTAGCAGAGCGAATCGCGCAGGCTTTCGGCTGACAGGTAGGACGCTTAGGACGCTTAGGACATATGTTGCAAACACGCGGGAGCGTCACACAAAGGAAGGTAGCAAGAGTGAATAGCACAAAGGAACGAACCGTCCTAAACGTCCCAAGTGGCAGGAAACCGAAGCGCTCCGGCTTCCGCTACACACGATGCCGCGGCTGTGGCGTGCGGTGCTGTTCATCGAGTGGCAACTGTTGGACGTGCGACGCCGACCGATGGGAAGCCGAACGCACGACACCATACCCCCACCCCCGTGTGGGGGGTCCTTGGAAAAGATTGCCTACGCTGAGCGGTCGCGAAGTTTCCGATTCTTCGACAGAAACTACCTACCTAATTCACCATGAAACGAATTAGCGAACACGAACGCCAGCGCCGCAAGCAAGCCGCAACGGCAGCGACCGAGCGTGACGTGTCGATCAAACCACCCGCGAACCTGGAGCGCCGGCGGCGCTGTTTGGCCGATCCGTTTTTGTTCCTGCACGAATACTTCCGCGACATTTTTTTTCAGCCGTTCACGGATGATCGGCGCGAAATGGTCAATGCAATAATTCACGCCGCGAGCTACAGCGGCGACTTCGCTCTGGCTGGCCCGCGAGGCGAGGGAAAAACAAAGCTGGCACTATTCACGGCGCTGTTTTTAATTCTCAATCGCAAGCTGCGGTTGCCCATCATCATCGGCAAAAATCAAAGCGGCGCCGAGAATGAATTGAACAATCTCAAACGCGAACTGGTTGCCAATGAAAAATTCGCTGCCGACTTTCCTGAAATCTGTACGCCGCTGATTGCCCTGGACGGATGGGCCAGCCGTGCGAACAAGCAAACCGTCAACGGCCGCAAGTCTCACATCGGCTGGGCGCACGATTATCTGATCTTCCCCACGATCAGCAAAACATCGCTGGGCAAGAAATGGCCGCGCAGCGAACCGTCGCTAGCGTGTGGTCAAGGCATTGCAACGGTTGGCATCGACGGCAAGATTCGCGGATTCAATCGGCGGAACATTCGCCCGGACCTGGCAATCATCGACGACATTGACGACCGCGAAAGCACCGCAGCGTAATCCAAACGGCCGACTTTCAAGTTGCAATCGAACAGGATATTGCCGGCCTGGCCGGATCGGGCCAGCGTATTGCCCGCGTGATGTTATGCACGGTTATCAATCGGCAATGTATCGCGTTCAAGTACACGGAGCGCAAGGTGATGCCCGGCTGGCAAGGCAAGCGCTTCCGATTGTTGGTAACACTGCCCGAGCGCGAGGATCTGTGGCAAGAGTACATCGACCAGCGGCGGAACCGCGACGCCGACCGCGACCCCGACGCGCGTGCTGCGCATCAATTCTACGTGCAACGCCGCGCCGAAATGGACCGCGGCGCCACAGTGAGCAACCCGTATGCGTTCGAGGGCAAGCCCGGATCGGACGGCGAACCGCTGGAAATATCTGCGCTCGAGGCCAGCTACAACAAAATCGCCGATACCAGTTGGGCCGCATTCTGCACCGAATATCAAAACGACCCGCCGGCCGACGAACAAGTTACCAAGGCGGGAATTTCCGCGCAGTTGATTCAAGGGCGGCTGAGTGGATTGAACCGCGGCGAGCTGCCGCCGGATTGTTCGATTTGCGTGGGCATCGACGTAGGAAAGACGTATTGCCATTTCGTTGCCGGTGCATTCCGCAAGGGCGGAATCGGAAACGTCATCCAGTACGGCGTGATTGAAGTTGTCGGCGCCGAGGATACCCAGCAAACGGAAGTTGTCGAACGGGCCATTCTGCGAGCATTGATCGACTGGAAAGATCAGTTGGCCGTGCATCCGTTCCGCGATGCCGACGGCAACCCGGCGGCAATCGACAAGGTTTTAATCGACGCGGGATATTGCCAAGACGCTGTGTTTGAATTTGCCCGGCGGTTTGGCGAACCGTACCGCGCTTCCAAGGGCATCGGCGGAAATTTTCGGCACGGCGTCCCCGACCCGCGAACCCGGCGCGTAGGCGCTCACTGGTTTGCGCAGCCGCAAGCCGGCGGTCTGTGGCTGTACTCCATCGACGCCGACCACTGGAAGCGCACCGTCCACGAAAGATTTATTGCCGAGCCGTTGGACGAAAACAACCGGCCTAATCCCGGTTCGCTGACGTTGTTTGTTCCTGCCGGCCGACGCGATCACCATACCTACGCCGCGCATATCGTGGCTGAGGAATGGATCACGGAATTTTTGCCCGGCAAAGGCGAAAAGTCGCGCTGGATCAAACACAGCGCAAACAATCACTACCTGGACGCAACGGCGCTTTGTTTGTGCGGCGCTGAAATGGCAGGCTGTGGATTGTTCGCCCAAAACACAAAGCGACGGCTGCCGCCAGGCGAGCGCCGGCGCTGGCTGAACTGGCGCACTGCGCCTGAAAGAGTAAGCGATGAAACTTTCGCAAACACTGCTGAACCGATGCCGCAGCCTTGCCGCGGCGGTCGCGCCGGAGTTGCGGCAGTTGAACATTTTGGCCGCCGACGAGATCGAGAATTTAGCCCCGCGCTACGGGTGTTTGGGATGGGCGATTCAGCACGCCGATTACAACATCAAAGCGCAGCTTGGCGAGCGATACAAAGCGGCGCCGACGATCGTGATAGATTGCAAGTCAATTAATGAGCAAGCGCAGCCCGGGAAATTCGAGTGCTGCACGTTGCAGGTTATGGTTCACGAACTGGCCCACGTCGTGCCCATCAAGCATTTCGCCGAATTGAAACCGACGCCGCAATTCTTGGAGTTTCAAAAACAAGAGTTAGTGAAGGGACTGACCGCTCCATCCCCACGACCTGGCGGCGCAGACGATTTTCACGGCCCGGCATTTATACGCCGCGCGTTGCACCTGTGGATACGCGCAACAGTCGCCAACATCGACATGCCATTGGACGGGCTGTTGACGTGGTATAGCCGCGCTGAAAACTATCTGCCGATTCTGTTGGGCGAGGCGATTAACATGCGCGACAAGACGTTCGCCGAAATTGAATCCACCGAACCCCCCGCCATGTTTTTGGAACAGTGGCGAGCTGATCTACATTTCGAGGCTCTAATTTCCCAGAGGAGAAACGATGACCGCTGTACTTGCGAAAATTGACAAGCATTTAGGGACCGACTTCGACCGACTGGCACAACGCCGCGCATTGCGCAAGGAAATCGGCAAATTGCAAATGGCGATGGATCACGCCGCGGTGCTGGCCGAGCAAATTCGCGGCCTGGATCAGCGCGAAGAAAGCGCGAAGGCAAAACACGAGGCCGAATGCTTGCCGCTGCAAGAGGAGCTGCGCACCATTGAGGAGAAGATGGTGGACGGATTTGCCGACAAAGCGGCTAGTTCGCCAGCGCTGGAATCGAAGCGGCGCGAGTTGCTCGACGCCATCGCCAAGGGCAACGAAGCGCTCGAGCGCGAAATTCAGCTTGTTAAAACTTTGAGGGAGCCGATAGCGCGCGAAGTATCTCGGCTTCACGTCGAATCCGCGGCCGTGCAAGTGTTGAAAGGCAAATTGACCTGCGCTCCGTTGGCGAATCCCCAATTGCTCGACGAATCGAAAATCGCCGGGTCGGCCTGCCACTGGGCCGAGCTGCGGCTGGCAGATGCGCGCGCTAAATTTGCCGGCGCGGAATCGTTAGTCCGGGCGGAACCGGATGACGACAATCGCGCAATTTATGAGGAGCGGGCGCGGGTTTGGCGGTTGGAACTGTCGGCGGCGGAAGCGGCATTTTCTGCCGCGCAGCGGGTGCAAGATGATTTGCAAAAACAGATGTTCGACGAGTAACACGAAAGGAAAATCCAATGTTAAAAGATTTGTACGGAATGGCCCCGTCCTCTGCAGAGGTCGAAGTGTTCGCGGGCGAAAAGTCACTGGGAACAATCCAAGCCGATGCGACCGGGCGCTGGAAGATCGAGGCAGTAGCGATCCCGCCGGGGATCAGCATTCACGCCGTGGCGACGGATGGGGACACGATCCGAGAATCATCGGCGCTCACGATCGACGCCGACGAAAGCGCAGACGAGCAAGATGTTCAGGCGCGCTCCGAGTATGCGGAGTTGGTTCAGGCCGTGGCCGACGGCGCCGGCTTCGACAGCGAAGAGGCGCAAGCGATCCTGGCCGCGGCCGGCGTCGATGCCGAGCGATTCGAGGCCGATGTCGACGAATGCCGTGAGATTGATCGTCGAATGCAAACGTGTATGCAGGACTTCGAGGCTGCGTTTAATGAACGGGCGCGCAAGGCCGGGAGCGGCGAATGACCGGAACAATCACAAAAGTTGTCGCCGTCAAAGGCTTCGGGTTTATCGCCCGGCCTGGCGAAAGTAAAGATACGTTTTTTCATTTCACGGACCTTGACGGCACGCTGCGGTTTGGTGAAGCGCTGTTAGAGCGGCGCGTCGTGTTCGACACGATCGACACCGAGCGCGGGCCGAAAGCAATTTCCATCCGACCCGCTGATTGAGAGAGAATTTTCCAGGTGTAAAACATCGAACCGGCCGGCGATCGTCGATCCTGGGGCAAATGGTGGCTGCCATTTTTGGCAAAAGGGCTGTCTTGCCAATTGACGGCACGAAGTGCGCATTATGTGGACGGCCGACGGCCGGCGCAAGAAAATCCACCTGGGCCACGCAGCGGAAGACGGCGGTGGGCTGGCCTCCGTATTGACGATCCAGCGGTTGTCGCCGTAGGGTGAGCACGAAGCTTGGCTCAATGCTAGGCACAAAAACAAATCAAACTCTTGTTTGGAGAAATCAGAATGAGCGAACTTGCAATTGCGTCGACACAATATGGTGACCTGCGTGGAACGGCGTCGATCGATGGTCATCACGGCTCGCTGGTCCACGAGGTGGCAAAGCGGGCTGAAATCCCTCGTGGCTATTGGCCTGTTGGGTTGTCTATCGATATTAGCGCGCCGGATTATCAGCCGATTGTGGAGGTCTTCGCGGTCGATGCTGATGTGGCAGGAGCAGGCGGAGATAACATTGAGAAATATGCGAAAGAAAACGCCGAGATTCCTGTGTTCAGTTTTCCCGCAAAGGTATCTCTCCAGGAATTGCCCGCACTCGCAAAGCGATTTCACTTGGTTGTCGGTGACAGGCTGATTGGCGGCAGGCCGCTGAAGATCCTTAAGAATAGGTGATGCCGTTTTCATGGCACCAAAATTCACAGGTCCATGCCATCTCTGCGCGACGGTCACGGAACTTCGCAGAAGTCACATTATTCCGGACTGGGCATTTAGCCAGATCAGGGGCCCAGACGGAAAGATGGTTGACCTCAACGAATATTCAGTGCATTCGTACGCGCCGATTGAACGTTTGCTCTGCGAGGAATGCGAGCAACGGTTTTCGAAATGGGAAAATCCGGCGAAAGGTTTTGGAGACAAAAGCGACATAGGCGGAAAATACGGCCCGTGGCTATTGAAGTTTGCGACGTCAATTTCGTGGCGAGCACTGAAGTATCAGCTAATGCGGCCGCAGTGGGAATTGGGTGAGGATTTCCGCGAAATACTCCAATGCCAAGGCGTTGGGGAGGCTCTCGATTGTTGGGCGATGTTCCTCCTCCGCGACAAATTTACCGCAGCCTCGAAGCGGCATCGACAGCACCTGTTCTTGGTCAGCCCTGATTACATAATGCGACCGGCGATTGGGCTTACGCTGGGCGCGGTCGATGGTCATGTCTTTACGTACACGCGATTTTCCTTCTATTGCATCCTGGGTCTGATTGAATCAAATTGCCCCAAGGAACTCGAGACGAGCCATATCAAAGCAAACGGCGGCGACACTCCTGGCGTGAATTACATGACCCGCACAATGGCCGAGTACCTTATCGGGGTCGAGCAAGAGGCCCTAGCGCGCGCGATCGCGTATGCAACTCGAGACAATCCAAAATTCATCGCCGAGATGGAGCGCCGCGGCCAACAGCAATAGCGACCAGCAAGCGGGTGTCACTGACACCTGCCGACACCGATTCGGCCCGTTTCTACTCCTTTTGGCGAATCGGGCGACAAGTGAAAACCGTGCGCAGTTTGCCGAGCGAATCCGCGTTTTTGTGGTGCATCGCGCGGTTGTATCTTTTCTCTTAAAAGTCCGTTGCTCTACCAACTGAGCTACGGCCTCAACTGTGCCGCTAATTTAGCAGGTTGTGGCGAGAATTGAAGGGCGCAGCTAAGACAATGCCCAGTGCTATGCGTTCGCGCCGGCGACAGTACAACTGCCACCTGAAAAACGTGCGCGGCGAACAAGATCGGCCAATGCCCGCGGCGATTGCGCCGCGCCCAGACACAACAGCGGCGCGATGAGCGATCCCCAATACTGATTGATCGCAATTCCGAAAAAAGAAAAAACTGTCAGATACACGCAGACGGTGACGCCCGCTCGCAAACCCGTGGGCGAGTTCCATCCGGCAAAGCCCAGAATCGCCAGCGGCAAGAATATCGCCGTCACCCATTGCGGCAAGAGCAGCAAAAACGCATTCATTTGCGCGATGGAAATCACAAATGCCGCCCCGCCGAACTGCAACCAGCCGCCGGCGTGCGCGTGATCGGTTGGCCCAACCAATGCCATCGCTTGTTGAGCGTGCCAGAGATAAAACGCTCCGTATGCCGCCAGTCCAACCAGCCACATGGCCACTTCGCGCAGACGCCGCTGGCGCACGGCCAAAAGCAAGCAGACGATCGCATACGGTCCGGCCAACTCTCGCACGAACACCGCCGCCAGGCCGCAGATCACGCCCCAACCGGGCCGCCCGATCGCGTAGGCACAAATCGAAAGCAATATCAGCACGCCGGCCCACACGACCGGCATCACGTAAATCTCTTCCAGCCAGCAGGGGGCCAAAGCGCCGATCATGATCAGCCCGCCCAGGAAGGCAGTGCCCACGCCTGCTTCCCGGCCCAACACGATCACGCTTAAGAGCAGCGCCGCGCCCGCCAGGATGCCGATGATCAGCCGTCGGAAAACTTCACTCGGCAGCACGCCAAGCAACCACATCGGCATCGGAGTGCGCCAGTTGAAGATGCTCCGCGTCGGATAGCCTCGCGCGTGCAGCTCGACGCCGGCTGCTTGATAGTAACCTTCGCCCGCCGCGATCCGATCGATTTCCGCCCGATACAATTGCACGTCGCCGGCGCCGCGGCTGGGCTTGTCCGCAAATCCGCTCGCCCAAGGCGACAGGGTGATCGCCACCAACAGCACCGTCATCAGCCCCGTGATGCGGAGGACGGTGCGCGCGGCTTGGGGCGAAATGCTGGAAAAAGCTGTGCGGTTAGGCGAGTTTGGCATAAGCCGATTGCGACGGTTGGCGGGGATTTTCCGCTCCCGCAATCGTAGCTTATTTACGGGACTCGAGACGTTGACTTTATTTGAGAAGCTCCCGGCCTGGGGGCCGGGGCTAAACGAGAGGCGGGGAGTCGAATCAGACGCAAATCTGATTTAGATTAGTGGAGGATAGGGGACTTGAACCCCTAACCTCTTGCATGCCATGCAAGCGCTCTCCCAACTGAGCTAATCCCCCGGAAGCTGTGCCCGACCGAACCACCAACCCTATCGACGCATTTGCCGGTTGTCAAGCCGCGATTGCAGCGCGACGGCGGCGTCACTATGCTGTCGACTCCGGCGCAGTTTTCAATTGTCACCGCCCCACATTCGCCCGCCAAAAACAGCTTTGAAGAAACTGTTGTTGAAACTGCTGCAGTGGGGCGTGGCGCTGGCGATCATCGTCTGGCTGGTGCTCGACGCAGTCGAAAACCAAAGCTTTGCCCAACTGCGCGACAGTCCCAAGCGCTGGGATCTGCTGGCGCTGGCGGCGCTGGTGTGCTTTATCGGCGTCGTGCTCACGATGGTCCGCTGGTGTTACCTCGTGCGCACCTTGGATGTGCCGCTCAGTTGGCGCGACACGTTCCGCTTGGGCTTCCTCGGCTATTTGTTCAACTTCATTTCGCCGGGAGCGGTGGGGGGCGATCTGTTCAAAGTGGTGTTCCTGCGCGCGAACGCAAAGGCCGGCGCACCGAGGTCGCCATGAGCGTGCTGGTCGATCGCCTGATGGGGCTGTACGGAGTGTTCGTGGTGGGCACGGTCGCCATTTTGCTGACCGACATGTGGCGATCCAATTCGCCCCAGGTGCGCCTTGCCTGCCAGATCATGTTCTGGTGCGCCGGCGTCAGCACGGCGATCTTGGCGATGGGTTGGCTGCCCGGCTTCAGCCAGGGTCCCATCGCGCGCCGGCTGGAGCGCTTGCCGCGGGCGGGCTATTACATCGAACGCTTCAACCGCGCCAATCGAATGTATTACAGCCATCCGTGGGCGCTGCCTTGGGCCACCGTATTGAGCGTGTTCTTGCAATCGCTGTTTCCGATCGGCATATGGCTCATGGCCCGCGGGTTGTTCAGCCGCGCGCCCACGCTGGGCGAGCATTTTGTGATCGTGCCGATGGGCATTGCCACCGGCGCGATTCCGTTGGCACCCAACGGCATGGGAACGTTCGAATTGTTGGTGAATTATCTTTATCAACACATGCCCAGCGGCCCGCCGTCGGATCCCAGCGCCGGCCTGGTCGTCGCTTTGTGCTATCGCGTGGTGACGGTGCTGATTGCGCTCGTGGGCGCGGCCATCTATCTGGCCAGCCGCCGCGAAATGACCGAGGTGCTGCACGAGGCGGAAGAAGAAGTGAAGCACCCGCACGAGGAAGAGCCGCCCTCGGCTCCTCCATCGCACCAACCGGCCACGACGTAGCCAGGGGGCCTCGAGTCGGCGTTGCACGCTGCGCGCTCTGTGATCAACGTAGCAACCGTACGGTTTGCGCAAGCGTCAAAACCCCAACTCCAGCCGCTGACGTTCGCTGGTCGATGCACTACAATCGCGGCTGTGCCGCAGAGCGCGCCGCCAGGCCGCCCCAGCTATGCTTACATCTTGCTTGCCGCGCTGTGAAGCGACGCGATGAATTCATTCGCACCTGCCAAATCCGCCATTCCGCCGGCTCCGGCCAAAATGCCCGGCGAAACGGTGCGGGCAATCGTGTCGTTGTGGCTGTTGTTCCACCTGCTGGGCGTTACGTTGGCACTGGCCACGAATACCGACATGGGCCGCTCGCAGTTGCTGGAGCGAATGAAGCGCGCGCCGTTTCTCGACCAATACATTTACACTCTGTGGCTGAATGTGAACTACGGAAACCGGCTCACTGGCGGCGAGCTGGACGGCGATCCCGTGGTCGAAGCCGATCTGGTGTACGCCGACGGCCACCGCGAAACCAAGACATTTCCGCCCGAGGGCGCCCGCGGCGAGCGTTTGGAGCGCTATCAATCGATGGCGCACCGCCTGACCCCGCCGCCGGATATTGAAGCCGCCGACAGCACGATGTTCGCCTATCTCGGCGGCGCGATCCTGAAACAATTGAAGGACGAGGGAGTGAAGGAAGTGGTGTTCCGCGTTCGCCGGCATAACCCGCTGAGCATGACCGACGCGGCCGCCACGATTTCCAGCCAGCGCGATCCGTCCAATCCGCGCACGTTTGCGAATTTGCTAACCGTATCCGTAACGCTGAATAGCCGCGACGAACCGCAGGCGCAGATCCAAGCGCAAGCGGCCCGCGACGTGGCGCCGGTGACCGGTCCCCGATCGTCGCCGTCGCCCCGCCGAACGGCGCCGCAGAATCAAGAAAGCCCCGCCCCGTCGCCGTAAAACCGCACCCTATGGCCAACTACTTCCGCACACTTTGCAATCGATTCGGCAGCGGCTGGACCAATTTTTGGTTCACGCCCAGCGATCCGATGGTGCTTTCGCTGATTCGAGTGCTGGTGGGCTTGCTGGCCATCTGGTGGTATCTGGGCTACTACGCCGATTTGCAGGCGTGGTTTGGCCCCCAGGGCATGTTCACCACCGCCCTGACGCAGCAGATGCGCACCGACGAAACCGGCACGCAGCATTTTGCTATTTCGATTCTCGATTACATCGACAGTGCTTCGGAACTGTGGTTCGTCTACGGTTTGGGCCTGGCGGCTTTGGCGATGATGACGCTGGGCGTTTTCTCGCGCGCCACGACCATCATCAGCCTGATTTTTGTGCTCTCGTTCATTCAGCGCGGTCCAATGCTGGCGCGCCCGGTAGATAGCGTCCTCGTCATGCTTTTGTTTTATTTGTGCATTGGCCCGTCGGGAGCGAGTTTTTCGATCGATGCCATTGTTCGCCAGCGCCGCCAGCGCGCCGCATTTTTGCGAACCGGCACGCTGCCGCCGATGGTTCGGCTCTCGAGCGCCGCCACCGTCGCGACGCGGCTGATGCAGGTTCACTTGTGCCTGATTTATGCAGCCTCGGCCGTCGCTCAACTACAGGTGGAAACCTGGTGGCAGGGGACCGCCGTCTGGTGGATGATGGCGCGCTCCGACTCACGCTTGATCGATGTCACGGGACTGAGCCAAATGGGCCTGGCATTCGAGTATCTTGTGAACTTCTGCACGCACGCTATCGTGCTTTTCGAACTGTGCTTTGCGCTTTTGGCCTGGAATAAGCTGGCCCGCCCGATCTTATTAGTGCTGGGTTTGTTCGTCTGGACCGGCATCGCGTTGGTGAGCGGGGCGGCCAGCTTCGCCGTGGCAATGCTGATTGCCAACCTCGCCTTCCTGCAGCCAGAGACTTTGCGTGCGTGCTGCGGCAGGGAGCAGGCGGCAGGCAGCGTGCAGCAGGCGGCGTGAAGCGGGCATCGGCTCGGCGGGAGCCTCGCCCTCCCAGCATTACGCCACGCGGCAGATAAAGCACTTCAAGTATTCGCTCTCCAGGCAGGTGGCGCTGATGGGATGGTCGGGCGCCGCCCCGCGCTGCTGGAGCACTTGAATCTGCCGGCCGGTGCGCTTGGCCACTCCGGCCAGCATGTGCAAGAAATCTTCGCGCAGCACGTGCCCCGAGCAACTGCACGTGACCAGAATCCCGCTTGGCTCCAGCAGATCGACCGCCAGGCGATTGAGCCGGTGATACGCCATCAGCGCGTCGTCGACCGCGGCCCGGCTGCGGGCGAATTTTGGCGGATCGAGAATCACGCCGCCGAACCGCTGCCGGCTATTCACCAAGTCCTCGAGTGTTTTGAAGCCTTCGCCGACGTGAAAGTGCAAGTTGGCCAGGCCGTTGAGCTCGGCGTTCGCCCGGGCCAGTGCAATCGCCTTCTCGCTGGAGTCGACGCACAGCACTTCGCTGCCGCCGTGCCTGGCCGCATTCAAGGCAAAGCCGCCGCTGTAGCAGAACATGTCGAGCACTCGACGGCCGCGCAGAAACTCCGCCGCCGCGCGCCGATTCTCCCGCTGATCCAGATAAAAGCCGGTTTTCTGCCCCTCGCGCAAATCGACCCCGTAGCGCAGGCCGTGCTCTTCGATAAACGCCGGTCCGGCGGGCAACTGGCCCCAATGCCGGCCCGCTTCGTGCGGCAAACCTTCCATCTGCACCGCGCCGCGTTCCTCGCGCAGCACAATGCCGCGCACCGGAACCAGCTCGAACAGCATGGGCACAAGGCGCTCCAGCCGTTGATGAATCGCCAGGGCCGTGGCTTGGACCGCCAGATATTCCCCGTAGCGATCGACCACCAGTCCGCTCAATCCATCGCCTTCGCTGAACACCAGGCGCGCCGCGCCGCCCGGATCGGTGTAGCCCAATTGGCGGCGCAACTCAATCGCTTTCTCCAATTGCCGACGAAAGAACGCATCGTCCAAGAGCTCTCCGGGGTCCCACGTGTAGAGCCGCACGCGCAAGCGGCTGCGGCTGTTGAACAGCCCGCGGGCGATGAACTTGCCCTTATCGGAAATCAGATCGACCACTTCGCCGTCGGCTGTTGAGCCTTCAACCTTGGCCACTGCGGAATCGAGCACCCACGGATGTCGGCCGAAAAACGGCTGTGCTTTGCGCGGCTTGAGCACCACCTGGGCAACGCTCAGTCCCGGCGCGCTTTCGCCCATTGAAGGCGCATGGCCAGAAGTCAAATCGGTCGTTTGCGACATGGGGGCAGCTCGAGAAAAGCACGCTGGGCAGCTCCACTTGAGCATAACCGCCGCGTTGCGCCGCCGATAGAGGCGATTGCTTGATGTAGGTAAGCCCAGGGGTTGCAACCCCTGGGCTTGAGGCGCGTAAATATTGGCGCTCAGTTTTGCGACGGGCGGATGTCGCGAGCCCCGCCGTGCTCATCCTGCGGCGGCTTGGGTGGGGCGGAAGGCGGATCGTCCTGCCGGCTATCGCGCCGTCCATCCGTGCTGGTTGCGCCTTTGGGGCTGGTTTGATTCAGCATGCGCCGCAGCAAACCGCCGCGATACAAACCACGCCAGCGGAATGAAATGACGTACATGGGCGCCTCCGGAGGGCGTGCCCTCCGGCTAAGAGTGAATGGCAAGATTTGAGCGGAAAGCTACGAGCCGCTTACCTACCGCGGCAAATAGCTGCTGCTGTAGGTGGCCGGTCCCGGCATCACCATCGTGCCCGGGGGGGCCATCATCGCGGGGCCAGCGCCGCCGCTGCACGGATCGCAGGCTTGGGGCTGCTCGCAACTGTCGCACGGCGCCTCGTAGGGCTGGCATTCGTTGCGCCGGCCGAACCTGCGGCACATCCCGCAGCAGCCAAGCGACGAAACTGTCGTGGCCGTCAACATCGTCAAGATCAGAAGCCGTTTCATGGCTGTTCTCACTTTCGAAACGAGTCAGGTGGGCGGCGATACGGGCGGGGCGTAAAGGGAGGGTCGCACAAATCTACATCACCGCTCATGATGTGCAACCGCAACGTCTGGGAATTTTTTCCCACCATGTTGTTTTTCCGCAACGCCTCACCTGCGAAAGAGTGATATGTTTGGAATGGCGCGCCCGTTCTGCGCACTTTTGCGGTTCCGCCAGTGCTGTTGGAAACGACGAGATCAAATATGCCGGATGTTACGGATCTGCAGATTGCTCCTCGAAGGGCTCGATCACGCCGCGCAGCGCTGCCGGTGGTCTTGGCCATCCTGCTAGTGGGATGGCAAGTCGGCCCAGCGTCGCGAGTCTCGCCAGCCAGTTTCAAAACGTCGGCGACGATCCCCGCCGCCAAATCGGAATTGGCGATCGACACTGCCGCCGCGAAGAAGACTGCTGCCAAGGCGGCGGTCGAAGTTTTGGACGGCCCCGCACTGGGCGACCGCGTCGAAGTTGTCGTGCCCAAAGCGAATATCGCCAAACCTGCAGCCGAGCATTCGGCTGCGGCCGCCCATTCCGCGAGCACCGCTTCCAAGCCGATTCCCGCGATCGCCACTGCGACGGCGGTTCCCGCTAAAGCTGCTTCAGCGACCACTGCCGCTTCGTGTCCAATCGAAGCCGCGCCGTGCCACCCCGAAGCCAAGCCCTGTCTGCCGCGCACCGCGGATGAAATCTGGCTGATTAGCACGCGCTGCTTGGGATGTCCCGATTGCGAAGCGGATCCACCCGATTTCGGCGTGTGGCAGTATGACTTGAAAGCCCACGAGTGGAATCGTTCCTCGCTCAAAGCCTTTCTCGCCGACCAAACTCCCTCGAAGCCGGACGTCGTTTGGATCCACGGCTACCGCATCGATGCGGCGGAAGCCGAAGAGCAGGGCCTGGGCGTCTATGAACAGTTGACCTCCGGCGTCTCGGGCGATCATCCCATACGGCTGATCGTCTATTCCTGGGCCGCCACGCCCACCGCCGGGATTATCGAAGACACGCGACTCAAAGCCGCCCGCACCAATAGCGAGGGCTATTATCTGGCATGGCTGGTGAATCACATCGATCGCCGCGTGCCGGTGAATATCATCGGCTATAGCTTCGGCGCGCGCATCGCCACCGGCGCTCTGGAACTTCTGGCCGGCGGATCACTGATGGGCCGCGCACTGGCCGACCGCGTCGAGCACCGCGCCCCCATGCATTCCATCCTGATCGCGGCGGCGATGAACGACGATTGGCTCGCCATGGGCCGGCCGCACGGCCAGGCACTGGAAGCCACCGACCGGATGTTGGCCCTGAATAATGGCTGCGATCGGGCGCTGAAGCATTACGCCGTCATCGATCCCTGCACCCGGCCGGAAGCGCTGGGATACACCGGCGTCATCGGCCCGCTGGGCGAGAACGGCCGCAAACTGTACGAGATCGATTTGTGCTGCACCGTCGGCAAGCAGCACAACTGGCGAAGCTACTTCTACAATCCCGGCGTGGTCGCCCGCATGCGTCCCTACGCCGGGTTGGGCGACGAAGAGCGATTGCAAACGGCGGAACGCAAAGTGCAGAATGAAGGACACGTGATCGGCAATTGATTTGACAATTCGCCCGATACATTCTCCAATCTTCCTCGTTCTGCCTTCTGCCTCCTGCTGGCTGCCGTTGCTGTGCCCGAACTCATTGCCTACCTGAATCAGCAGATCGCACCCGCTTCGCAGGCGGCGATTTCGCCATTCGACGCCGGATTTACTCTGGGCGCGACGGCCACGGAAACGCTGCGCACGTTCCGCGGCGAGATCTTCCGGCTGCCCGAGCATCTGCAGCGGTTGAAGCATTCGCTTCAAATCGCCAGGTTGCCGATGAAGGAGTCGCTCGACGACATCGCCGAAATCGCGGGCCGCGTGGTCGATCATAACCGCGCCCTGATCGATGCGGACGACGATCTCTCGGTGTCGATCTTCGTCACTCCCGGCCAGACATCGCTATCGCCGGAAGATTGGGTGGCCATTCCGACCGTCGGCGTGGTCGCCTACCCGTTGGAATTTCGTTTTTGGGCGCATCGCTACGAAGAGGGCGTGTCGCTGGTCATCACGTCCATTCGCCAGGTGCCGGCCAACTGCTGGCCCCCCGAGCTGAAGTGTCGCAGCCGCATGCATTACTTCTTGGCCGACCGCGAGGCACATCGGATCGAACCAATGTCACGGGCCTTGCTGTTGGATCAGGAAGGCTTCATCACCGAGGCCTCCACGGCCAACGTGCTGGCGTACTATGAGAAGGAAGGCCTCGTGTCGCCGCCGATTTCCGACGTATTGCCCGGCATCAGTTTGCAGGTGGTATCAGAATTGGCCGGCCGCCTGGGCATTCCATACGCGCACCGCAAAATGTCGCCCGACGATCTGGCGCGGGCCGACGAAGCGTTTCTCACCAGCACGCCCAATTGCATCTTGCCGGTCACGCGCTTCAATAAGCAACCGATCGGCAGCGGCAAGCCCGGCGCGATTTTCCAGAAGCTACTGGCGGCCTGGAACGAGATGGTCGGCTTCGACGTTGCGGAGCAAGCACGGCGATTCGTCCGGCGTCGCTAGGTCTTCCGCCGGCGCCCGCCGCAGCCAGATTTCGCGCCAATAGGAATAGATGGCGCGAGGGCAGGGGCGTCGAAACCGGCTGGTGCACACGACGTTTTCCAGAATCACCGACACGCCGCGCGGATGGATAATCCGGCCGGTCGATTCTTCGATGATCTTTTCCACGCGTCTGAGCACGCGAAATTTCTTGCCGCAGTAGGGCAGCATCTCGCCGTCGAACGTGAGCCCGCGGTTCTTGCCGCCTTTATCCAGCGTGGCCACAATTTCTTCCCGGCTTTTCGCGATCACCCACTCGCCCGGCTGAAGATTGAGATCCTCGGTCGGAGTTTGCTTCAGCACGCCGGCGACATTCGGGTAGCCGCGGTGAAACAGTCGCAGGCGCACTTTGTTCCACATCGCGCCGACAAAGCCGAACACCACCTCGGCCGGCGGCACTTTGTTCACAAACACATCGCGAAAATATTGTCCGGGCTTCCACCACGGCAGCGGCCGGCTGGCGCGCTTCAACTCCGTCGCCTGACAGCGATAGCGAACCGGCGTTTCGTCCTTGGAGCTTTGAATCGTCGTGGCTTCCAACCAGGCGCGATCGCGCAGGACCGTCCCATTGCCATTCGGCGACGTCGCCGGCTGCCCGGCGCCCGCCGTCGAGCGCTTGAGCCATGCTTCCTTCCAAAACAGCAGGCATCCGGCCTGGCAACCGCCGTGGGCCGCCCCGTCGCACCGCAAGCCGTTGAGATGCACCATCCGTTCCATTTGCCGCATGCCGCTGGCGCTGACCGTGTCGCACGTCGAGTCGGCCCGCGCCTGCACGGGATACTTTTTTCCGCAAAAGGCCAGCATCTCCGGCATGAAGGGCATGCCGTCGAGCGCACCATTTTCATCGAGCGTGGCCATAATCTCCGCGGCAGGGCGCACTTCAACCCAGTCGCCTCGCCGCAAATCGAGTTGTTCGGAGTCGTTCATGGAATCGTTCGCCGCGCTAGCCCAAGGTCGCCTTTCGGCAATGAAACGCCTCGGCAAAGCCGCTCTGGGCATTGCACTCCACGGCCCGAAGCCGCATCAGGCCTTCGAACGTGCCCGCCGTGAACCACGGTTTTTCCCGTTGCGTTGGAAAGTGCGCCAACAAGTGGTCGATTTTCTTGCGCGCCACCGATTCTGTCAGCGGGACAAAAAAGTTCGGCGCGCCCAGGTCCCCTTCATACTTGGAAATCTCGTATTCCAGAATCAAGTGATCGCGAAACGCATTCCACGTCAGCTCCGCGATCAACCGATGATCCTGGTGCCGGTCTTCGAGCCGATGCGTGAAGATCAAGTCGGGCTGCACTTCGCGCTGCAACTGCAAGAACCTTTCCTTGATTTCCATTCCCACGAATGGAAAACACGTATCCCGGAAGTTGTGCAGCTCAACATGTTTTTTCGCCGCCGTTGCGAGCAACTGTTCTGCGCTGGCCCGAGCCTCGCTTCCGCGCTCGCCGCCGGCGCTAAACACCACCCAATGCACGGAGAGCTCGGGTTGTTGGGCCAACAGCGTCAGCAGCGTGCCGCCGGCGCCGATTTCCAGATCGTCGCTATGCGCACCCAGGCACAAAATCGTCCGCAGCTTTTCGAAATTCAGTCGCAGCATATTAGCGCGGTCGCTGTCGAATCGTCATGGGCAACAACTCGGCGTCGTCCGGCTCCGGCCCGCCGGGCATTGGCGCCGGCTCGTTCCAAACTTCCCAAGGCGTGTCGCCGCGGGCGACCATGTCTTCCAAGCGTTGCTTGTCTTTGTAGGTATCCATGCAGCTCCAGAAGCCTTCGTACTTGAGCGCGCTCAGCTCTTGCCGCGCGATCAGCCGCTGGAACGGCTGGTGCACCAGCTCTTCCCCCGGCTCTAGAAAATCGAAAATGCGCTGGTGCAAGACGAAAAAGCCGCCGTTGATCCAAGTGCCGGCATCACTGATGGGCTCGATGTCGCGCACGGCTCCGTCGCCGTCGATGTCGACGGTGTGCCAACTCTGCTGCGGCCGCACCGCCAAAAACATGGCGGTCGCCTGACGCTGCTGGAAGGCGCGAATCAATCGCGGCAGCGGCAAATCGGTTAGCCCGTCGGTATAGTTGGCCAGGAACGATTCTTCGCCCGCCAGGTGCGGCCGCACCGCCTGCAGCCGCTCGCCGATGTTGGCATTGGCGCCGGTATCGACGAAGGTGATCCGCCAATCGTGAATATCGCTTTTCAGCAAATCCACTTTGCCGCCGGGCTGCAGCACAAAATCGTTGCTCAAGCACTCGTTGTACTGCAGAAAATAATTCTTGATCGCCTCGCCCTTCCACCCCAGGCACAAGATGAAATCCTTGTGGCCCCAATGGGCGTAGTACTTCATCACGTTCCAGAGCACGGGCCGCTGGCCGACGTTGACCAAGGGTTTGGGAATGTTTTCCGCATGCTCCCGCAGTCGCATGCCCAACCCGCCGCAAAACAATACGACTTTCATGGTGTTAACTCACGTTGAGAGGACGCTTTTGCTGCGTCCCTGCGGCAGATGGCCCTCCAGAAGATTTCTGTGATCCGTTGTGTGAACTTTGATTTTCCTTCGCAAAATGCCGATCCTGCTCGGCCCGCAACCGATCGGCCAGCCGCCCCTCGGGCCGCACGACGTCGTCGCAGGTAACGGCTTGATCTCGCCGGATGTCGCGCACCAACCGGCAGCCTTCGCTCAATCCCATCGGCAGCAAGTTCTGCCCCCGCGCCACGTCGGCGTTTTCAATCAGACCGTAGCAAGCAAAACCTCCCATGCCGTCCAGGGTTTCGCCCGCTTTCAGATCGCGCTTGGCGATGGCCACCACGTCGCAAACCGGCGCCCCCAAGGGCGTGATCGCCGCGTCGCCGAACAATACGGCCCGCGCCGCCGACAAGGGCGCTTCCAAATGCGGCAGCACGTACGGGGCATAGAACACGTACAGCGGCCCGCCACCCATCTTCAGGTAGCTCATGTAGTGCTGCTTCAGCGGCTCTTCATTGTAACCAACCACAAAGACGCCGGAGCCCGGCTCGGCCCCCAGAGCAAAGTCGACCAGCGGCCGCTCCAACAGCGCCTCGGGCTTGAAATGTTGCACGATGTCCCTGACATGCGCGCACTTTGGGCCGAACATCCCGCGCTGGCCGACGTGAAACCCGGTGGCGTTGGCCACGAGGCACGCCTCGAAACAAAGCTTGGTGCCGTCGGCGTACGAGGCCACCATCACGCGATTTTGCCCGGTCTTCTCGGCAAATTCCCGCTGCGTATCCGGCGTGCGATAGTGATCCAGGAAGCCCTTGATGTTGCCGGCCATCACCGGCCGGTAGCCGATCGATTTCACGAAGCGTAGCAAATTCATCGTGATGCCCGGCTCGTCGCCGTCGCAATTGGTGATCACCACGCCCGCCTCGTCCGCCTTCACCTTCAGAATCGGGCCGACCGTGGCATCCAACTCCGCATTCATCAGCACGATGTGCTTTCGCCCGGCGATGGCTTCCAGCACGGTCCGCGCACTGTGCTCAACATTCCCGGTGACTTCGATGATCGCGTCGATTCCGGCGGCATGGCACAACAGCGCCGGATCGGTCGTAATCGCCGGTCGACCGCTGGCCACGGCCCGGTCCATCTCGTTTTGATTCTCTGCGACAATGGAGTCACTATGCCCCGCCTCGAACCAGGCCCGCTGCGCACCCTCCGAATGCCGATTGGCAATCGCCGCCAGCCGCATGCCGGGCAGCGGGGTGCACAGTTGCAGCGCGATGCCGCGTCCCATGAATCCGGCGCCGACCAAACCGATGCGGATCGGCCGCCCCTGGGCTTCGCGCTGCGCCAATTGTTTATCGACGATGATCATGAACCATTACCACACTTCTAATTCGGGAATCGGCACCACAAATTTGCCGCCCCATTCGCGAATGTAATCCAACTGCACCACGATTTCCTCTTTCAGATTCCACGGCAGAATCAGCACATAATCGGGCCGCGTTTGGGCGATTCGCTCCGGGGCGTGAATCGGAATTCGCGTGCCCGGCAAAAACTTCCCCTGCTTGTACGGATTGCGATCGACCGTGTAGTCCAAAAAGTCTTGCCGGACGCCGCAGTAGTTCAATAGCGTGTTCCCTTTGCCGGGCGCCCCGTAACCGGCCACGCTTTTTCCGTCGCGCTTCGCCGCAATCAGGAAATCGAGCAGGCGGTGCTTAATTTGCACGACCTTTTCCGCGAAGCCATCGTAGCCCGCCAATTCGTGCAAGCCCGCGGCGCGTTCCAGCTCCAGCAGATTCTCCAACCGCGGCTGGATGGCGTGTGATTCGTTCTCCGCGTGTCGTGCATACACGCGCATCGATCCTCCGTGCGTCGGAATCTCCTCGACGTCGAACACCGTCAGCCCGTGCGCGGCCAACAGACGCTGCATTGCCAACACGGTGTAATAGCAGTAGTGCTCATGATAGATCGTGTCGAACTGATTGCACTCGATCAGCCGCAACAGGTGCTGCACCTCGATCACCGCCACGCCCTGGGGCGCAAGACCAATTTCATCCCGCGTACAAAATCGTTGACATCCGGCACGTGGGCCAGCACGTTGTTCGCCACGAGCAGATCGGCCCGCTTGCCTTGAGCAACGACTTCGCGCGCGGTCCGCTCGCCGAAAAACTTGTTGAGCGTCGGTATGCCGCGCTCTTGGGCCGTGCGCAATATTTGTGGCCGGTTCGATGCCCAGGCATGGAATGCCCCGCTCCACAAAATTCCGCAACAAATAGCCATCGTTGCTGGCCAGTTCAATCGCCAGCTTGTTGGGCGTGATGTCGAACCGCTTCACCAGCGCATCAACACACCGCCGAGCATGTTCCAGCCAACTCGTGGAGAACGAGGAGAAATACGCATACTCCGCGAAGATGTGTTCGCCGCTTACGTGCGTCGGCAGTTGCACCAACAAGCACCGCTGACAGATGTAAACCGCCAACGGATAAAACGGCTCCATTTCGTCGAGCTGATCGGCCGACAAGTAGCTCTCGCACAAGGGGGACATTCCCAGGTCGACAAACAAATGGTCCAGCTCCGCATCGCAGAACCGGCAGCGCCGACCGAGGGCAGCCTGTCCGCTCGCCGGTTCATCTTGCGGCTGCACCGCTGCGGACATCGAAGGTTGGCGAATGGAAACACTCATCTTACGAATGCGCTCCTCAGGGCGCACGGTTTCTGGCATTGTCGCCGGCAAATCTCGGCCACGATTCATCGGCCGCCGAAATCACGCTTACTTCCAGCGGCCAGCGAATCTTGAAAAACGGATCGTCGTACCGGACCCGCACCCAGTCCCGGCACGTACGCGGTGGACATCTGATAAAACAATTCCGAATTGTCCGCCAATGTCTGATATCCCTGCGCACACCCCGGCGGGACGTACAGCATCCGGCGATTTTCGGCAGTGATTTCCACGCCAATCCACCGGCCCAGCGTGGGCGAGCCCGCGCGAATGTCCGCCGCGACCACGTAAGCCGCTCCCTGCGTGCAGCGCACCAACTTGGCTTCCTCATGCGGCGCCGCCTGATAATGCAGCCCGCGCAGCGTGCCGCGCTTGTCCGACCAGGCAATATTCGCCTGCGCGAGATCGGCCACCAACCCGTGCTGGGCAAATTCCCGCTGGCACCAGGCGCGGGAAAAGAATCCGCGCACATCGGCAAGCCGCTCGATGTCGATTACGTAGGCGCCGTCGATTTCGGTGGGTGTGAAAATCATGGATGCACGCCGGCGCACCTCGTCACACCCGCCATTGCCGGCCGGGGCGTTACGAGGAGCTGACCATCGTCCGCAATTCGGAGTCGATCGCTCCCGACTCCATCAGTCGTTTCAAGGTTGCCAATCGCACGAACCGACCTGACGCCACGTCTGCCGCGGTCAGGGGCACCGAGCGAAACGCGTCGTACAGTTGCTTCGCGCCGCGCCGCACGTCCCATTTCGGACGAAAGCCCGGCACCTGACGCGCGATCTTTCCGCAATCCACCCGGTAGCAGCGTTTGTCGGGTCCGCCTCCGGGCGCATATTCGATCTTACATTCCGGCACGGTCAGTTTCACGATTTCCGCCAATTCACTGACCCGGTAATTCTCTTCGGTTCGGCCGACGTTGAACGACTGGTTGTGCACTTGCTGGCGTGGCGCGGCGAGAACCGCCAAAAACGCCTCGCAGATATCCTCGATGTGCACCACGGGCCGCCAGGGCGTGCCGTCGCTCTTGATGATAATTCGCCCCTGCAGGACGGCATTAGCGACAAAATCGTTAATCACCAAATCCAGCCGCAGCCGGGGCGAGACGCCGTAGGCCGTGGCATTCCGCAAATACACCGGCGTGAACGAATCGTCGGCCAACTGGGCCACATCCCGATCGGTGGCCACTTTCGTTTCGCCGTAGGGCGTGCACGGATTCAATGAAGCCTCCTCGGTCAGCAAATCGTCCCCCGCCGTGCCGTAGGAGCTGCACGACGACGACACGATAAACCGCTTCACTCCGGCCTGCTTGGCCAGTCGCGCCAACCATACGGAGGCTTGATGATTGATTTCATGCGTCAACCGCGGCTCCAAGCTTCCCAGCGGATCGTTCGAAAGCGCCGCCAGATGACAAACGGCGTCGAATCCCTTCAGGTCGGCGGCCTTCACGTCGCGCATGTCGATAACGTGTTGCTCGTAATCCACCGGTGGATCGCCGAACAAGCAGTCGGCAAACAGATTGCTGTCGAAGCCGACGACTTCGTGCCCCGCCTCCAACAGGCGCGGCGCCAAGATGCTGCCGATGTATCCGTTGCAACCGGTGACGAGGACGCGCATAGGAATTCTCCCGAATGACAGTGCCTGGTTGTAAGTCGTCAGGAGAATATCAATCCAACGTAAATTGAGTCAACGCAGATCATTTTTGTTCGTGCCGCGATTAGGCGGAGTTCGCCGCCCTCGCCGGCTGTTGGGAAACTTGGGCAATCTTCGCCGGCTGTTTCGTCTCCGGCACGTGCAAATAACCGTCGGTCATCGAAGTGTCACGCAGCGTATTCACCACGATTCGCTTCCATTTGCTCACTTGCAGCACATACCTTGCGAGCACTCCCAGGCAGCGCACGCGCTGCGCCATTCCGATCGGCGCGGCCGGAATCAACAACAAATATCCCAAAGTGGAGCGCACATGCCGCGGCACGGGCAACCGCAAACGAAATCGGCGTCGTTTGGTCGCGCTTTTCGCCTTCACAAAATCTCGCTGCGCCTGGCCGATCCGATCATCGTGTACTGGTCCGAATGCCGTCGCACCAGCAGCAGCATCTCCGGCACCTCGACGAATTGGCCGCGCAGCGCCATTTCCGCAATGAACACTTTTTCCGCGGCGCGATAGTTTCGCAATTTGCCGGTCGTGTGCACCGCATCCGTCCGCATCAAGCCGTACGGTTCCAGGCACCAGACGGTTTTCATCAGCACGCCGTAAAACCGGCGCGACGCTTGGGGCGAATCCAAGCCGCGCGGATCGCGGTCGTCGGTGGGACTGCTGGCATCGCTCGAAAGCGGCGGCCGCCATGTCGATGGATCCTCCGGGAGCGGCTCTCCCTGCCAGTCGATCATCAGCACGCGCGGGTAGGCGAGCACCGCCTCGGGGTGTCGGTCCAGCGCCTCGACGCATTTTTCCAACAACGTCGGCGCACACGTGTCGTCGTGGGCGTGCCAGCGGAAATATTCCCCTCGGGCCATTTCCACCACGTGGCTGAAATTCCAAGTCATCCCGAGATTCTTCGGCTGGCGCTCGTAGCGAATGCGCGAATCTCGCGCGGCATACTCGCGGCAAATCTTCTCGGTCCGATCCGTGGACGCATTATCCGAAATCGCGACTTCGAAATCGGCGTACGTTTGCGCCAACAACGAATCCAGCGCCGCCGCCAGATATTTCTCGCCGTTGTAAACGGGTATTCCGATGCTCACTCGCGGATTTTTATTCGACGAAATCATGATTTCTTAGTCGCCGCCGGCTCGCAGAACGGCCTAGCCGTAGCGAAGTTCCTCCGCAGGCTGTTGCCCGCGGTCATCTGGAGATTTCCACAGGCCGATCCATTGCAATCCCAACAACGCCAAATACAAAGGATTCAGCACCAGATAGCGCTTCCACAACCGCCGCGGTTCCTGGGCCAGCCGATACAGCCATTCTAATCCGCGGCGCTGCCAGGCGGGCGGCGCCTGCGGCAACATGCCGGCCAAAAATGGAAACGCCGCTCCGACCGCCACCAGCGGCATGCCCAACAACTGGCGCATCTCAAAGGCAAACACTTCTTGCCGCGGGCAGCCCAAGCCGACGAACACAATTTGCGCACCGCTGGCTCGAATCTCGGCCACGGCCTCGTCGCGCTCCGCCGGAGTCAACCGCCGAAACGCCGAAGGCCGGATTCCCGCGATCTGCAGTCCCGGGAAGCGGTCGGTCAAGCGTGCCTTCAGCGACTCCAACATTTCGCGATTGCCGCCGAACAAGAAAATCGGCAGATTCACTTCGCTGGCCCGCCGGCAAATTTCCGACATCAGCGTCGGCCCATAAACCCGATCCGTCAAATTCACTCGATGCAGCCATCGCAGAGCCCAGCGGACCGGCTGGCCGTCGGGCACCAGTAAATCGAATTGATTCAAGCGGCAGCGTTGTGTGGAATTCAACACGCCGGTCATCACGCCATGCACCGCCAGCGCCGAAACCGCCATCGGGCGCCGCTTCGCGCACCCTCGACGATGCGCTCCACCGCCGCGGCGTAATCGACTGCGTCGATCCGCACTCCCAGCACGCTGTGTTTCCCCAAATCGAGCATCGTCGGCCTATATTCGTTTCTCGTTCACTTGCATTTCATTTGGAATCGCCAGCAGATTGCCAACGCTCTCGGGCAACGAATTGGTCGGATGAAGTTTGAGTTCGTCGTCCAACGCCAGCAGTTGATATCCATGTTGGCGCAGCACCTGGCAGGCGCCGTCGGGCGACAGTTTCAGACGCCGGCTCGCTTCGGCATTCACTTCGAACAGCACCATTGGCCGCCACTGCTGGAGCACTTTGTCCGCGCCCCGCAGAACTAATTCTTCCGCCCCTTCTACGTCGAGCTTGATGAAATCCACTCGCGGCAATTGTTCCGCGGCCGCCGCTTCGTCCAGGGTGATTGTCGCCACCTCATCGAACGTCGCGTTTTCCTCCTGGCCCAGCGAGAATGCGTTCTCCTGGCCCCAGCAGTGATACAGTTTTGCGGTCCCGCTGCGATCCGATAGCGCCGCCTTCCAAACTTTCACTTGAGAGAATTGGTTTAGCGCCCGCGAAGCTTCCAGCGCCGCAAAGCAAGCGGCGCCCGGCTCAAACGCCAGCACGCGCCCCGTCGGCCCCACGAGTCGCGCCGCGGTGAAGGTGAAAACTCCGGTATTGGCCCCGCCATCGACGAACACCATGCCCGGCCGCAGAAATCGCTCCAAGAGCATCACTTCCGGCTCGTAGTGCTCGCGGAACAGATAGGGAGAGGTGCTGCCGCCGCCGCGCCACTTGGCCGGCAGGTACAGCCGATAATTCCAGCGGCGGAACCGCGCTCGCGCCGGGATTCCCAGCAGGCAGTGCAGCGACCAGGCTGCCGCGCGGCCCAGCACGACCGGCGGATTATGCCGATAGCCGGGATGACGGCGCAACTGGCTGAAGCGTTGTGTCCACCGCTGAAGCATCATCACGCACCCGCCGTTTCCAAAAAGATTTGCTCCATCCGCTGCCAGAATTTTTCCACGGTGAAATCACGCGCGAATTTCTCGCGCCCCGCCGCGCCCAATTGTTCTCGCAGCGCGGGATCGGCCTGCAAATGCTCCAATCGCTCAGCGACGGCGGCGGCGTCATGCGTCTCGACCAAATAGCCCGTCTTCCCTTCGTCCACAATCTCTGGAATTCCTCGCCACCGCGTGGCCACCACGGGCAAGCCCAGCGACATCGCTTCTACGAGCACGATTCCAAACGTTTCCGCTTCGTAGAACGTGGGCAGGCAGAAGACGTCCGAGCGCACGAAAGCCTTCCACTTGGCATCGCCGACCAATTCGCCGAGAAACGTCACTTGCCGTTGGATTCCCAATTCACCGATCCGCTGGCGGGTCTTTGTTTCAAACGCCGGCGATTGAAACCGCCCCGCCACTTGCAATTCGAAAGGCACGCCGCGCGCCGCTAATTGGCCGCAGGCTTCGACGAGCACCATCAGTCCCTTCGATTCGCGCAAGATTCCCATGAACAAGATTCGCAATGGGTCCGCTTCACAAAGTGCCGTTGCAGCGGCATTGCTGGCATTGTGTGGCGCACCGCTGCTTCGTGGCGCCAGCCGTTGCCGCGCGAACCGCGGCGATTCGTCCTCAATGCCGTACGGGACGACGAATTCTCGCCTCGCCTGGAGCGCTTCGGCATCTGGCGGCGAACCGTGCGAGATTCGAATGGCCGCATCGGCTCCAAACAGCGCCCGCCGAAACGCCCACTGCATCGGCCGCGAAAGCTGTGGATATAGCTGCGACACGCCGCCGGCATGGAAATGCAGCACCGTGCGACGGAACATCCACCGGGTGGCCGATAAAATCATCAAATCGCGATACAGCGGCACTCGATTCGGTCCCGCCGGCGGATAACAAAGCACTTTCGTGCCATGCACGACGCGGTGATAAACGATCCTGGCGATCACCCCGACCAAATGGAACAGTTTCCCGATGCGAAATCGTCCGACCTCATCGATCGATTCGGAAAACTTCATCCGGACGTGGTATAGCCGCACGCGCTCAAAATTTCCGCGCAGCAAACGATCGATCATCACCGCCTGGCCATGCCACGGCGGCGGCGTTTGACCGACGACCAGCACTTTCACGACGCCAGACATCTGCGATAAACCTCGATATTTTGATCCGCAATCCCGCTCCACGTGAATCGATCTGCCGCGCATTGCGCCTTTGCGGCCAGCGCGGCACGATCGTCCTCGGTGCGTAGCAGAGCTTCCAGCCGCGCGGCGAATGCCCGCTCGTCGTTGGCGCCCACGGTCTCCACGCCGTATCGCTCTTCGTAATCCTGCGGCGTCGAAATTCCGCGAGTGGTCAGCACGCCGACGCCGTTGACCACCGCCGCCATCAAGCTGCCGCGATTTTCGGCTGCTCCGAGCGTGAAGGGGAACGCCGCCAGGTCGGCCGCTTGCAATATTTCCGCCGCCCGCTTCGGCGTGTCGGCCCGCGCGAGCATCGCCCACCCTTCGCGAGCACCCTCAGCCAACCGCGCCATCACGCCACGTTCGTAGGGCGTCATTCCGTGGGAATGCATCCCGATCGTGCTGATCACCAGCGCCCGCGCGGGAAAGCCTCTCCTGCGCATCGATTGCGCCGCGTCAAACAGCGTGTGCAGTCCTTTGTCGGGCCGCACCTCGCCGAAGAACACCGCCACTTTTTCGTCCGAGGCAATCGCCAATTCCTCGCGCACTTGCGCGCGCCGCGAGGCATCTGGCACCAGAGCCGGCACATTCGAGGTGATCGGGATCAACGCCGCCCGACGCGAAGCCAGCGGGGCCCATCGCGCCGCCAATTGTTGATCGCGCGGATGCACGAACACCACCGCGCTATTGGCCCAGAGCATCGGCAACACCCGCATCCGCCACCGCAGCCGATGCTCGTGGAAGCCATGCATCGTGACCACCATCGGGCAACGGCGCTTTGCCGTGCGAAACACCGCCGGCAGCAAATTGATCATCAACCGCCGCCCGTAATTGGTGAGCGACGGATACTGCACGTGGACGATCGTTCCTGGTCCCGATTGCCTTGCGGCGTGCATAATCGGCTGCAAGTCTTTCATCGTCCAACCCCGCGCCAGTCGCCGGACGCCAACCCCATCGACATTTTCCTCTTCCGGCAGTCCCGGCACCGCCTTGGTGAGCACGCGGACTTCGACCCCTTTGGCCGCGAGCGCCTGGGCCAGATTCGCGCTATAGTCGCCAATGCCGCAGATCGACGGCGGATATTCGTCGGCGATCATCAACACTCGAATTTTTTCCGTGGAGCGAATCATAGGTGCGCTCCATTGCCGGTCGCCGCATTCGCCGGAGACCAACGCCCTCCGGAGGCCTCGCCGTTCGACCTGGCCGCTGACTCGACATATTCGCGCGGATCGACAAACGCCAGCATGGCCAGGCCCGCCTGCGCCACCAGCGGCGCAAACCCTGGATTGGCAAACGCCGATTCCAGCAGCCCGTGCAGCAGCGCAAACAGAAGCAGCACGGCGATGAACCCGTATCCCATCGCCGATTGCGCCACATTCAACTGCAGCGCGCGAATCCATCCCATCAACACCACGGCCATGCACATTCCGGCGCCGACTAGCCCAATTCCCAGCGTCAGATCCAAATAGGTCGAATGCGCCACCGAGATCGCCCACGACTGCGAATCGGAAATGTCTTCAATCCGCGTTGGAATCCAGAAGCTGTTGAAGCCAAAACCGGCCAACGGCCGCCGGGCGATCGACTCGCTCAATTCTTCCCACAGCGGCACGCGCCCGGTTAGCGCGCCGCTGGACTCTTCGTCGGCGCGCCCCAGCATTGCGGCATTGGCGGCTCGTTCGAGCAGATCGTCGTCCGCCACAAGCATCACTGCGCAAGCCACGCCGATTACGGTCATCGACCACGCAATTTTTTGCTTCCATGACGCGGCCAGAAACCAAAACACAGCTTCCGCCGCCACCAGCGCCGCCAGCGGCGTGCGCGATTTGGTCATCCACAATCCGGCAAGTCCCGCCACTGCCAGCGCGCACAATGCTTTGCGATGTTGCCTGGAGACAGAAGCCAGATAGGTTGCCGCCATGACGATCATGGCGCAGTTCAGTCCTTGATGATTGGGATGCAACGTACCGCTGAAGCGATAGTCGCCGCGCCAAGGCTGGAAAGTTCCCAGCAAAATTTCCGTAACTCCGCCCAGCGCCAAAAAGGCCACGGCGCAAGCCAGCGCAGCGCCGGCCAATTGGCGCGGCGTCAGCAGCTTGGCCGCCGCCATCGCGGCCAGCGCCAGGCAGCCGGAGGCGATCAAGCGTCGCAGGGCGATCGCCGGCTCGATCGACCAGAACCAACTCGCCGCGCTCCACAGCACGACGCCCAGCATCAGCAGGCCCAAAGGTCCGCGAATCCGCAGCGAATATCCGCCTTTCCAGAACAGAGTGGCCAATCCAGCCAGTCCCAGCGCGAAGATCGCTGAGCCACGGATCAGGTTTCCGCCCGCCGCTCCGGCTTCCATGGAATCGCTGGTTGCGCTGAAATCGACGTACTGCGAAACGAACCAGTCGTGATCCGATAGAAACAGCAGCATGCCGACTACGATCGCCGCCAGCACTACGCGCCGGTTGTGGTCGGCATGCGCGACGGATTCGGATACAGCAGAAGCGCAGCCGTCAAAAGGAAGAATCAAAGGAGCATCGATGTGGGTATCCATTACTGGTTGCTCGTTGTGGACTCTTTCCGGCATGCCGCAATAAACAGCACGATCCGCAGGCATGTCGAGGTAGTGATACCCATCAGGCACGCGCCGGCCGCGCCCGCCACGCCGTAGGGCATGATCAAAAAGCATGCGCCGACGATCATGACCATCAAACCGCTGAAGTACGCCCAAAAATTCGATGCCGGCCGATTCAAGGCGATCAAACCGTTCTCGACGCCCAACCCCGCCGCGACCGCCAAGGTGTTCAGCGCCAGCAAGGTCACGGGCAGTTCGTTACCGACGAGCTTCTGGCCGTACAAGAAAATCAGCAGCTTGGCGCCGAACAAAACCAAGAGCACGGTGATCGCCATGAGAGTGCCGGTGACCCACGCCGAAATTCCCCAGGTGAATTTCCGCAATCCAGCGAGGCCATGCGTGTGGTATGCGTGAACTGCCTGCGGGCTTAAAAAGTTGTTCAAGCCGATGAGCAGGGGATTGGCGATCATCACGATGCTCAGGCAGGCGGCGTACCTTCCCGTGGCCGACGTGCCCAGGAACAGCGCCAACATCCAGGGCATGCCGTAACCGGAGGCGAGCGTCGCCAATTGCGAACCAAATGCCCATTTTCCAAACGACCAATTGCGGCGCAAGTCGGCCAGGGCATTGCCGCGGTTGGGCGCGAAATTTCGCCGCATCAGGAAGAAAGTCGTTCCGCCGGATAGGGCGCACGCGAAGCCCATGGTCGCAAAGGCGGTTTCCGCGCTGAGGTGGCCCATCCGGCTGAGCGCAATCAAGCCGCCCAACTGCAACGCCGACGTGGCCACGTCGAGACCCAGGACCGTGACCATTTGCAAGTGGGCGAAGGCCACACGGCGCACGAACTCGCGCACCAAAATGAAGGGCAACGTGGCGGCGAGCATCCAAGCCACGTAATGAAAATCGGTCAAGCCCCAACCAAACGCCGCTCCGATCGCCACGCCTGCCATCACCAGCGTGCAAATTGCCGACAATCCCCATTGGTGCACCAGCGTGCTGCCGGCATATTTGGCGCGTGATGACCGTCCAGCCGGTTGCCAAACAGCGTATACGGCGAAGTGATGAGCGCGTTTTGCACGCACATGGCCAACAGCGCGATGGAAAAACCGAGTTGATATTCGCCCAGCTCTTGCGTCGCGGTGCGGCCCAGCAAGATCATTGTCAAGAAATTCGTGGCGCTGACGACCCCTTGATCCACCAGCGACAGCGCCCCTTTGCGATACAACGCGCCGCTAAACACGGCGGGCTTTTTGCGCCGCTCGTGGGTCGCGGGCAAGGTGATTGGAACGCGCATCGCGCCACTTCCGCTCAGCGTCGGTGGACCGATAGCGGCCGATAATTCGTTTGACCTGCCTAATTTCAATGCGTCTTGCGTTGACATTTCATTTCCTTGGCGCCATGGAGGGCAGGACAAGTTCATCAATTTGCAAACATCCGCTAAGGGATTCCGCCCGGCAGCGACTGACGTCGCCGCTTGGGGGCCACGAGTCATCGTGTACGCTCAGGGTCGCCGGCGCGCTGCGGTCGCTCGACTGAAGGATTTGCTGATAGACGGCGGCCATCCGTTTCCCCTTGTTATCCCAGCTATAGTGCTGCGCGCTCGCTGGCCCCTCGGCTCAAACGCGCCAATTCGTGCCGATCGTCGTGCAGCCGCACTATCGCGTCTCGCAAGGCGGCAATCACCTCGCGCGGCGTCGTTACTGGAATTTTCACGCCGCACTGTTTGGTGACGATGTCGGCCATCCCCTGATGATCCAAGCAAACCACGGGAGTGCCCGCCGCGAACGTTTCCAGCACGACGGTGCCCGAGGTGTCGCGCAGGCTGGTAAACACGAACAGATCCGCCCAAAGGTATTCCCGCTTGCGCACCTCTTGATCCAACCATCCCAGCCACCGGCAATGTGGTTCGACGTTGAGCCTCTGCGCGATCCGCCGCCATCGGCGGTCCATCGGTCCGCGGCCGAGAATGTGCAATTCGTACTTCACGCGCGATGGCAGCGCAGCCACAGCTTCCAGCAGCAAGTGCAGCGCCTTGCGATGCTCAAACACGCCGCTCCACATCAAGCGCAACGGCCCTCCATGGTCAAAGTTCCGGAGCGGGGGAACGGCAGGAGAATTCACGCCCGTCTCCAGCATCACCTGGGGCATTGCGCCTCGCCGAGGCGCCAGAGCATTCGAATTGGTGGTCGTCGCAGCCAGAAAGGCCGCTGCTTTCCGCGCCGCTTTGCCAACGCGCGGCGAAAATCGAATCTGCAGCGCATTCAGCACGTTGCGAATCGCTTCGCCGACCGCACCTTTCACGCCGGCGCTGGCGAGAAACCGCCAAGGGTAATTCTGCGCCCCGCCCACCGGCCCCCACACAAACGGCGCGTCGAGCTTCCACAAATATCCCGGCTCGCGGAAACCGTTGGAGTTCACCTGATGCACCAAAGCGAACCGCTGATGCTCGTGCAAGCACCGCGCGATCCTGTACGCCCGCAGATGCCACAGGTGGTATGCGAAATAAAAAGTTCCCGGAATAAGGCGCAGTCGCTGTTCCCAACGATTCGGCGGCACATACACAAAGTGCAGATTCTCGATCGGTCCATGGATTTCCAGGTGCCGCTCGATGCCCACCCGATTGAAGCTTTCGTCGCACAGGACCCACGTTGGATATAGCTTGGCGGCCTGCAAGGCGCGGTTCCAACCCAAACCCGGCTCCGAACCCATCTCGGGATGGCAATAATGAGCCAGCAAAAGCAGCCTTGGCGGCGATGACAGACGATTCTTCACGCGATCTAATCCCTCTTTCATGCCTATCGTGCCCCGCGTCGCAACAGCACCGCGGGCACCGTAGCCACCAGGATTTTGAGGTCCTGCCAAAGTGACCGTTGTTGAATGTATTCCAAATCCATCCGCACCCAGTCGTTAAACGTCACCTGGCTGCGGCCGCGCACTTGCCAGATGCATGTCAATCCTGGCGTCGCATCCAGCCGGCCGCGCTGCCACGAGTGGCAGCCGTCCGACTCATTGCACGGCAACGGCCGCGGACCCACCAGCGACATCTCTCCGATCAGCACGTTCCACAATTGAGGCAGCTCGTCGATGCTGGTCTTCCGCAGAAATCGACCCAGCCGCGTCACGCGCGGATCGTGTTTCATTTTGAACGCCGGGCCATCCTGTTCGCTGTGCGCCCGCAATGCTTCTTTCAGCGATTCGGCGTCGACGATCATCGTGCGAAACTTGTACATCAGAAACGGCTGGCCTCCTCGTCCGCGCCGCCATTGCGAAAACAGCACCGGCCCGGGCGAGACGAGCTTGATCGCCGCTGCCAGGATCACAAACAAAGGCGCCAATAGAATCAGCCCGACCGTCGCGCCGACCAGATCGATGGCCCGCTTCCAAACCGGCATCCCTTGCATGAACAACATTTCCAGCGCCTCGGCCGGCCGCTCTTGTTCGAATTCCTGCCGCGACTGCGCCGCCGCGCGATCCATCTGAGCCGGATCGGTTGGATAGCAATACACTCTGCATCGCGGCTCGTGCCCGCGGGGAAAGTGCTGGCACACGTCTTCCGCAACTTTCCACGCCCCGCGCGTCGGCGTCGCCGGCAACACCACGCCGATGTTTTGCCGATCCATCCAACCGGCCTCGTCGGTGGAACGCAGCCGCCGCCGCAGGACGCGCACCAACCGCACCTGCATGGCATGGGCCCCGGCCGGCTCGCGCGGCGAAAACAGGATCAGCGAAAAACGATCACCGCTCCGGTCGCTGCGCACGCTCCCGCGCCAGAATTCGGCGAAAGCGGCATCGCGAATGCAGCGTGCGCAGGCTCGCGCATCGGAACGCCTGGCCAGTCGGCGCAGCGTGGCAGCTAAGTGCGAAAGTATCATGGCCCTTGAACGTCGTTGCGGTGTATCGGGGAATCCATCGAGGCAAATCGCCGCGCCGCTGACAGATTGGCGTCGGTCTTTGCGGGTCAAGTCTTATGGCAATCTCATGGGCCGGCCGACGCTGATCCTTGCTCTCCGTTGGCAGGCGTTAGCTGCCGCGAAGCCAGACGAGAAATATCGTTCCGCACCGGTACCTCTACGCTATGACTTAAGCCGTCGGCCGACTTGTTGAAATCCTCCCGTGCCTCTGCCGCATATGCCGCCCCGGTTCCGCCAATCACACCCAACACGATCGCCAGCAATAGATTCACCAGTCCCTTCGGCTTGATCGGCCGCGGTTCCAAAGTCGCCGGCTGCACGATGCTGATGTTCGATTTGCCTTCAGCCGCCATGGCGTGATCGATCCGCGCCTGTTCCAGGCTGTCGACGTATTTCCGATAATTTGCTTCCTCCAAGCGCACTTCCCGCTGCAAGCGGTCGATGCGCAGCTCATCGTCATTCAATTTCGCCAGGCTCGCCTTTTCAGCCTCCAACTGCGCCGCCAGCCGGTCCGCTTTCGCTCGCAAAGACGCCAATGCCGGCTCGTCCTTCAGGAGGAGTAAATTGATTTCTTCGTGCGTCTTGCTGACGCCCGTCTTGGTTTGCGTGCGTTCCGGCTTTTCCTGTCCAAACACTTTTTGAGCGGCAGCAATCTGGTCGCGCACTGCTCGCAACAGCGGATGATCGTCCGTCACTTTGCTGGCCAGTTCTTTTTCGCGTAATTGCAGGGTGTACAACTGCTGCCGCATTCCGTCGGCGGCTTCATTGGCAAAGCCGACGGTTTGCTCCGTCACTTGCGTCGTCGGCAGATCGGTCAATTGCTGTTGCAATTGCTTCACTTCCGCCTCGCTGGCGGCCAACGCGGCCTTGCTCTGCAGGAGTTCGTCCTCCAGCCGGCCGATCCGCGTGACGATGATGCCGCGTCGGGCTTCAGGTGAGGCCAGGCCCGTCTCATCTTTCAGCTTTCGCAATTCTTCTTCCCGCACCTCGAGCCGCCCGAGAATGCTGGCCGTTTGCTCGCTCAAGAATTGCTGAGCGCCGGGCGTGCGATTCAGCCGAATATGCTCTTCCAGGAAACAGTCAATCAGCGTGTCTACGACCGTTTGCGCCAGCGTTGGGCTGGAAGCGTCGTAAGTAATCTGCAGTACGTTGGATTTGCGCACCGCGTCGACGTTCAGCGATTTGATCATCATTCGAATCGCATCCTCGCGGTCGGCCGATTGGCCTTCGTTCTTACCCAAAATTCGCGCGGGACTCAGCTTGTCGACCACTTTTTCGATCAGCGCGCGGCTGCGCACAATTTCAATCACTGAGTTGATTTCGTTCTCGCGAGATTGCTGGATCGACAGAATTGGTGTGGACCCCAAGGTCGCGGTGGGATCCAGCGCCATGTTCTCGCGCCCCAGTCGCAACAACAGCTCGCCCTCGGAGCGATACGTCCGAGGCATCAGCAGGGTGACGAGGATCGTGGTACCTACAACCGCCAAGAAGACGGTCAAGAACCTGCGCTTATGCCGAAGGGGAACTTGCAAAGCGCTGCGAAAAGATGAATGCGACGAACCAGGGGCGATCATGGGTCAGACTCTTTTCAATGTTGCACATCATGTGGAGACCTTGCATTTAACCCTCCCACGCAGAACTACGCAATCTGCGTATATGTTATGGCTTGCTCAGTATACTTGCTCTCAAACCCGCGTGGAATACCGCTGAGAATTAAGCTTTTTTGAGTGCCAATGAAGTCCAGTACGCCTTTAGATCACCACGAGTTCTCGCCAACCGACGAGCGGGGGATGCCTACCACCTAAAATTGGTTTCTAAGCGAGGCTACCCCTCCAATCCCGCAATTGGAGACCAATGGCCTTCGGAGCATAAAACTTGTTTGGCCATTCCACCTCGACTAAGCTGAGTTTCGTACAGTTATCATCCTTGATCGGCCGTTTCCGAGTCTGCAGTTGCCGCCGTGATTGATCTTTCCTTGATCAGCGAAGCCGGGAAACACCAGCCAGCGCCGGAACTGCTGCAGAACGCGCTCGACGCTCTGCCCGAGCCGGTTTATTTGCTCTACTCGCAGACGGGCATGCTGCGTCCGCTGAACGTCGCAGCCCAGCGTTGGGGCGGGAAATTCCCTACACGCCCCGATGGCACGATTGAAGCCGGGGCCTGTTTCCCAGAATTGGACTTGGCCGCGATTTCTTCCCCCTCCCCGCGAATCTGCTTCACCCATTGCGTGAACACGGCCACGAACCAACCGTGCGAAGTCGAATTGCTCTTACGGCCGGTGGCCGGCGCCTGCGAGCGGCAAGTCGTCATTGTCCGGCCGATCAGTGGGCTATCTGGCGATGAATGGCCCGCACACGGCGCCTTAACCGGGGCCTTCCACGACCCGCTGACCGGTCTGCCCAACCGGCGATTGTTCGCCCGCCGCTTGGAACGGGCGATACATCGTTCGGGCCGTGGCCACTACCTATTTGCCGTTCTATTCGTCGATCTCGACAATTTCAAAAGTCTGAACGATCGATTCGGTCATCTGCATGGAGACGACATGTTGGTTGCAGCCGGCCGGCGGCTGCTGGAGGCGCTTCGTCCCCAAGACATGGTGGCACGCCGCGATGGCGACGAATTCACGATTCTGCTGGACGACATCGGCCACCCGGAAGACGCGGTGAACGCGGCGCAGCGCATCGTCGATCAATTGCAAGCGCCGTTGACATTGCCGGCCGGCGGCAGCGAACCGGCGCAGACGGTCACGCTTCGCGCCAGCATCGGGATCGCCTGTTCAGTCGGCGACGTACTGACGGCCAACGAAATGCTGGCCTTGGCCGACGCCGCCATGTATCACGCCAAAGCCCTGGGCGGCGGCACCTACATGATGCTCGATCAGCATTCGCCCGTGACCGGCCACAAGCCCCGCCCGCGCTGATTTTACGGCGCCAAGTTCCTGCCGGCGCACTGGAGCTTGCCTGCCATAGGCCAGCCATCTAAAGTGAGACGAGGGATCGCCGCCGACGGCGTCCATGCTCGGTCCGCCGCCGCAGGACATTTTCGCCATGGGGTTGTTCGACAATTTCTTATCCCTGCTTTCCAGCAAGGTCGATCTCGGGGAACGCTACGAGCTGCTGCGTGGAACCGTCTCCGGCACGATGTCAAATTTCTACAAGTCGCGCGATCGCCAAACCGGCAATATCGTGGGCCTGAAAATTCTCGATCCAGCGAAGGTCAACATCGTGGAAGGCCGTTTCAAGGGGCTGAACAAACCCAGCGAGGCGGAAATCGGCCAGACGCTCAGCCATCCCAACATCGTCAAAACGCTGGCGCACGGCATTTCGACCGATAATCGCCAGTTCATCGTCCTGGAATTCCTGGAAGGCTCGGGCTTGAACTCGCTGTTGATGAGCCGCAGTTCGGTGCTGAACGGGAAGCGGTTGTTTCTAATTCGCGCCATGGCCGAGGCCGTCGCCGCCGTGCACAAAGCCGGCTTCATTCACCGCGATGTCTGCCCGCGCAATTTCATGGTTTCCTCCCGCTTGGATCGAGTCACGCTGATCGATTTCGGCCTCACGCTTCCCGCCAAGCCCGAGTTTATGCAACCCGGCAACCGCACCGGCACCCCCAACTACATGGCGCCGGAGATCGTGCGGCGTCGCAAGACCGATCAGCGTCTGGATGTGTTCGCTTTCGGCGTCACGGCCTACGAAGTGATGACGTTCGAACTCCCTTGGCCGCGCGGCGACGATGGCCGCGCCGCACTTGTGCACGATCTGCAGCCGCCGGTCGATATCCGGGTGCATCGGCCCAAGATCAATGAGCAACTGGCAAAGACGATCATGTGGTCGATCGCCCCGAATGTCGACGACCGCTGCCCCAGCATGGAGCGCTTCCTTCAAATGATCGCCGGACTGACGAGCGAAGATGCCGACTAACTAGTCGGTCATCGTGCGTCCGCTCACGCGTTTGTAGGTTCCCGTCTGCCAGCGCATCAGGTCGCTTTTGTAAAACGGCGAAAACCGGCTCTCCGACGGCCCCCCGGGCAAATTCGTCCACGCTTCGTCGGTGCCCAAATCGGTCACAAAGTGAAACGACGGCGCGAAAGTGGTCTCGCGCTTGGCTGTGGTGAGCAAATGTCCCTGAAACGGCGTCGCATGACATCCCGGCATCGGCAGCACGCCGGTGTGGAATCCCAGGGCGCGCCCGACGCGACTGCTGGTGATGAATCGATTGGCAAACCGGAAAGAATTGAATTCTCCCCATGGCTGATCCGGCTCTCCGGCTAATTTCGCCGCGGCCCGCCGTATCAATTCGCCCTTGTCTTTTCCGGCCCACCATCGCGAATAGTCTTGCTTCAGCAGCCGATCGATCGAAGTGAGCACCATCATCGAAAACCCGAACCGCGACGATAGATACAACATCCGCCGCCAGCCGATGCCGCCCCCTTCGCGGTTGGGCGCCTCGCCGAAAATCTCCAACAGCACGTTGCGGTACAACTTCGTGAACAGCGTCGCTTCCAAGCTGCCGGGATGATAGCTGCAATCCCACGCCGCCAGCCGCCGCTTGAGCGGGCTGTCCGGCAGGAAGGGCAAGAACACTTTCAGTAAATCCCGCGCTTGCAAACTCACCACGTCGTATTGCAGCTTCTGCATGTCGGTCACCGTAGCTTGCGGCAATTCCTTCAGCCGCTCCACGATCCGCCGCTTGCGATACTCCGGCAACGGCTGCGTGACCAGCATCGGATCGCCCGGTGAGTTGATGTTCTCGTTGGCCGTGGCAATGAATCCTTCCGGCGGATCGTAAATCCGCGGCAGATAGTAGCTCTCCAACTTTCCCTGCCAATGATTCGCTTCGTCCCACGCCGCCACGGGCACCAAACCGCTATTGGGCGGATTGCGTTTGGGAAACCATCCGCCTCCTTGCAACCCGATGTGCCCCTCGCGATCGGCAAACACCCAGCACAACGTGGGCTGGGGGCATTGTTGCGCGACGTCCATCGCGTCCATCGTCGTGCGGCTGTCGATCACATCCAGCCAGGTGCCAATCGATTGCGACGCCCCCTCGCCACCGCCAATCCAATTGAATGATAAATAATAACCCGCCCCAGCTTGTCCCGGATCGCTCTCCAAAATACCTTGCGGATTGCTATAAACTCGCAGCGTGTCCGTCGCCCCCGACTTCCGCTTGATCTCCTCGGAGCGCAAATCGAAATTCAGCCATTTTTCGCCGCGCCGATATTGCCAACCGCTTTCTCCGCCAGGCCGGCAGTCCTCGATGAAGTAATCGATCGTGTCTCCCTTCATGTACGTCACGCCCCAGGCCAGATGCGCCGTGCGTCCTACGCCGAAAAGCGGACAGCCCGGCAGCGACGCTCCCAGCACGTACTCATCCCCCCAGCGCAGCACCGCTTCGTACCAAATCGCCGGCAAGCGATTCACTTCCAAATGCGGATCGGCCGCCAGTAAGGCATGACCAGTGGCGCTGCGCCCCGGTGACACAGCCCACGCATTGCTCCCGGCCAAGCGCGGCAAGTCCGTGATCAGCTCGATGGCTTCGTCCGACAACTGGCTGGCGATTCGCACTCGCCGGATCAGCTCCAGATTCACCGTGTCCAAGAGCGGCGAGAACAATTCGCGCAGCTTCGTGTGATCGATGCCGGTTTGAATCAACTCGATCAGCAGCCGTTCGTTTTGCTGCTGCCCCACGGCCAGCCCGCCGTAGCTCAATAGATTGCCGATCAATAGCACCGCTTGCTGATTCCACGGCGTGGGCCGGAACCCGGTCGCCCACATCGGCAGCGACCGCCCCGATTCCTTCATTCCGTCGTTCACCCCTTCGCAGTACGCCGTGATGTCGCCGAACGTTTTGTCATCCAGCCGCCGTACTTCGCTGTCCAACCGCAGTTGCAATCCCACACGTCGAAAAAAGCGATCCGTTTCGAACAGCTCGGGTTTATCGGAAATCAATTCGGCCGAGCGTCCGCTGGCCACCGCCCGAGCGAACTCCATTTGTGTCGGCCGATCCAAGGCGTGAAGGTAGCCCAAGGCGTAGAGCGCTCCGCGCCACGAAGAGGCTTGCACGTGCGGCACGCCGGCGTCGTCGCGCCACGCTTCCATGCGGCGCCGGGCGTATTTCATCGTGAGTTGGTGCATGGGGGCGGGGGGTCGGGGACTGCTTGCAGTTGCGAATTTGCCTCTTCAAACGTACTTTCGTCCCGGCGCCATACAAAGGCCAAACCTCGCATTTCGAAGGTATCGGTTATAGTGCCCTGAACCCCGAACCCTGAACCCTGCACCATGGCCGACTACAATTTCCTGACGATCTGGCGGTTCCCTCAGCCGATCGCTCGGGTTTGGGAAGCGATCAACGCCGCGGAAGATTATCCGTGCTGGTGGCCAAACATTATTTCCTACCGTTGCCTCACTCCGCACAACCCTCGCGGCGTAGGCGCCGAAGGCGAGCGCACCGTGCGCGGATTTCTGCCGTATTCGCTGCGCTATACGACAATCATCACCAAGTCCGATCCGCCGCGCGAGCTGGCCTACGATGCCGCCGGCGATCTGGTGGGCAACGGTCGCTTTGTGCTCTGTGAATCTGCGGGCCAGACCGAAGTGACCATTTATTGGCAAGTCAGCACGGAAGGCCGGTGGTTGAATCGCTTGGCGCCCCTCTTGAAGTGGATGTTCGCTGCCAATCACAATGCTGTGATGCGCCGCGGCCAACGCGGATTGGCGGGATGGTTGAAGCGTTGCTAAACTACAAGCGGAGATATGCATGGCGAAATTGCCATTGGAAATCGATTGCCAAATGGTGAAGCAAAAGCTCGACGCCGGTGAAAACCTGCTGCTGATCGATTGTCGTGAAGCCGACGAACATGCCGCCGCCAACATCCCGGCGGCAAAGCTCTTGCCGATGAGCGAGATCGCCGACCGCCTGGGCGAACTGGACCCGCATCGCGCGGATGCGATCATCGTGCATTGCCACATGGGAGGCCGCAGTCTGCGTGTCGCCGGGTGGCTGCGCGACCAAGGCTTCCCGCTGGCTCAAAGCCTGGCCGGCGGCATCGACGCCTGGTCGCAAGAAATCGATCCCACCGTGCCGCGCTACTGACGCTCAAGGCCTAGCTTCGCTGGCTTTCGTCGAGTTGGATAAGCAACGCATGCTGGCAAAGCGCGCTATTGCACTATTCCCGCATGGCGCGATGCAGATTAAGAGTCGATTAAGAATCGCTTAACCAAGTTGTTCGCTCGGTGGGACAAAGTTATGGTGAAAGCAACCGAGTCAACGATATGCGTCGCGCGTTCACACTTGTCGAGCTGTTGGTCGTCATTGCCATCGTTGGCGTGTTGTTGGCCTTGCTGCTTCCGGCCACGCTGGCTTCCAGAGATGCCGCCCGCCGAATTCAGTGCGGCAGCAACCTCAAGCAAATCGGGCTAGCGCTGTTGAATTACCACAGCGCGAAGAAGGTTTTCCCTCCGGGATATGTTTCGAACTACGATGCCAACGGCGATGACACGGGGCCCGGCTGGGGATGGGCTTCGTACATTCTGCCGCAAATGGAAGAACAGGCCATTTACAAAGTGATCCGCTTCGATCTGCCCATCGAAGACGCCAGCAACGGCGTCCGCGTCGCCAACGTCTCCACCTATCTGTGCCCCACCGACGACATTCCCCGGGTCTGGAAAGCTAAAAGTCGAGACGCCAGCGGCAATCCGATTGCCGACATTTGCGATGTTGCGGCTGCAAACTATGTCGCGATGTTCGGCACGACCGAACCGGGTGTGGACGGCGACGGAATGTTTTTTCGCAACAGCAAGCTGTCCATTAAGGACATTACCGACGGCAGCAGCAAAACCATCGCCGTCGGCGAACGCGCACATCAGTTAGGAAATGCCACCTGGGTTGGATCGGTCACCGGCGCTTTCCTTTTTCCCGAATCGGACAACACAGTAAGCCGGCCCGAACTGGAGCACAGCTCAGGGATGGTGCTCGGCCACGCCGGCGAAGGAATTGGACCTGGCGCAGCAGGGGGCGATGTGAACCAGTTTTATAGCCTGCACGGAGCCGGCGCGAACTTTCTCTTTGCCGACGGACATGTTGTGTTTCTTTCGGCCAATATGGATTACAAAACCTATCTCGCGCTGGCAACTCGAGCCGGCGGGGAAACTATTGGAGGAAGTTACTGATGCGACGGTTCCTTTTATTGGTGGTCCTCGTGTGCGGCTGCGGACAGGCTGCTCGTGTTGATCAGCATCGAGTTGCCTTGCCGTTGGATCAAGTTCCCGAAAAGGCGATGAAAGTCGCACATAGTAAATTTCCCGACGTCAAATTCGACACGGCTTGGAAGCTCGATACCGGCGCGATTGAAATTCGCGGCAAGAACAAAGTTGGCAAAATTCACGAGGTGGAACTGTCGGCCGCCGGCGAGATTGTGGAGGTAAATTGACAACGCATGGCAGCCGCAGAGTAGTTAGACTAAACAGAGCCGGTTGCACGATCCGTTTTGAGCGCTGAAAACGACCGGTTCGACCAAATTCTGACGGAACGATCATCTTGCCTTTGCTGCGATTGATTCCAGGCAGTCTGCGGGGCCTGACCCGCGATGGCGTACTGCTGTTCGCCACGCGGAGCGTGCGAATGTTCGCCTACGGCTTCTTGTCGGTCGTGCTGGTGCTGTACCTGAAAGCAGAAGGGCTCAGCGAAAAGCAAATCGGCCTTTTGCTGACTATGACGTTGCTGGGCGACACCGCCATTTCGCTGTGGATTACCACAGCGGCCGACCGCATCGGGCGCAAGCGAATGCTGATGCTCGGTGCGTCGTTGATGGTGCTGGTCGGGGTGGTGTTCGCCTTGACGAATAACTATTTGCTGTTGGTTGTTGTCGCCACCATCGGAGTGCTGAGCCCCAACGACAAGGAAGTGGGGCCATTCCTTTCCATCGAGCAAGCGGCGTTGACGCAGACAATCGCCGACCGGCGCCGCACCGCCGTGTTCGCCTGGTACAATCTCGCCGGCTCGGCGGCCGCGGCGATGGGAGCGCTACTGGGCGGTTTCACCGCTCAATTTTTCCTCGACGCCGGCTTTGAAGGCGCCGCGACCTATCGCCCACTGGTCATTGGCTACGCCCTATTTGGCCTGATTCTGATTTTCGGCTTCACGCGTCTGAGCCGCGCGGCGGAGTCGCCAAAAACCGACGATGTTCCTCACCCGACAGCCTTGTTGTTTGGCCTGAGCCGCCGCTCACGTTCCGTCATCCTGCGACTCTCGGCGTTGTTTGCGCTGGATGCCTTCGGCGGCGGCTTCGTTCTGCAAAGCATTGTCGCCTATTGGTTCTACGTGCGATTCCAAATGGAACCCGAGGGGTTGGGCAGACTGTTCTTTGTTGCGAACTTGTTGGCGGCCGCCTCGGCGCTGGCGGCAGGGCTGATCGCGCGGCGGTTCGGCCTGGTGAAGACCATGGTGTTCACGCACCTGCCTTCCAACGTGCTATTGATCCTGGTTCCGCTGATGCCGACTTTGCCGCTGGCCCTCACGGTGCTGCTACTGCGCTTCGCCATTTCACAAATGGACAATCCACCTCGGCAGTCGTACACCATGGCGGTTGTGCACCCCAGCGAACGCTCGGCGGCGGGCGGAGTCACCACAGTCGCGCGATCCATCGGAGCCGCTTTGTCTCCGATCCTGGCCGGATATTTGTTGGCCGTGCCGGCGCTGATGAGCGTGCCTTTCTTTATCGCCGGCGGAGTGAAAATCCTGTACGATCTGCTGCTATATCGATCGTTCGTGGTGAACAGCGCCCACGCCGGCCTGGAGCACCGAATACAGCAACGTTTGATTTCGTCGACGCCCGAGCGAGATCTCAGCGCCCAAATCGAACCGCTGACGGCCCCCGATTGACCACTCTCCAAGGGCCGCAGGACACCGCTACAACAAAAAACCGCTGCCGGAAATTGCTTTCCGGCAGCGGCTTCGATGGGTTTGATGGTGGCCCGTTCCCTAACGAGCGGCGCGTAAATCTCCTGGAGGTGATGAAGGTTGGCGGGTTACTCGCAGCACGAATTGTCGCAGCAGCTCGAATCATCGCAGCAGCCCGAGTCGTCGCAACAGCCGGAATCATCGCAGCACGAATCTTCGCACACCGGCGGGCAGTACGGCCGGCAGCAGTGGTGGCCGTGATGGTTTTGGCAGCAGTGGTTGTTATGGCAATGATTGTTGTGGCAGTTGTGGTTATTGTGGCAACAGCCGCCCGCCCGGGCCGTCATTGGCGCCAGCACGAGGGCGACAACCAACATCAACACCACCGACAACACGATCTTTTGCAAACGACTCATGAATTCAATCCTCCACTAGTACGAGTTTTTTTAGCCGGGCAAAAGGCCCGACCTGTACTAGGAAGCGGAGAACGCGGCGAAATGTTACATGGATTCAAAAAATAATTGAAAACGGCAAAAAATGCCGAGGAAATCGAACCTTAAGGCGGCTGCGATTTGTCTCTATGGCCGGCCAGATAGCCCCGCGCCCAACTGGCTGGCGTAAATGAGACGCAAGCCGGTATCATGGTCGGGGTTGCCTGCGAAGTGATATCACCCGCGTGATCTCACGCCGAGAAAGCAGGCAGATTTGCGGTTGTGGCGGAACTGGCAGACGCGCAAGCCTCAGGAAAAGGTTTGTGTGCTCTGCCTTTTTTGTTGCACCATATGTATTTACGTCAACAGCAATGAGTTGCGACTGGGCAAGATATTGCGCGTTTGGTCGGTTTTGGTCAAAAAAGGTTGTCGCTTTGTCTACCCGTTGTCTGCGGCTCCAGCGAGGGCCGGCCGAGAGAGCCAAGACCGTCCTACCGGAGGCGGCGGCTCGGCGTTGCTCTCCACTATTGCCAGGATTGTGTCGCTCAGTACCGCTGGCAGCGCCGGCCAGGTGGCAATGACCCGGACTGACCCCATCGGCTTCCCGGCTCCAGATCGAGTGACCGAATCGTCGGCGGCCGGCGGTCTCGGCTTCCACCCGGCCCGGCTTCTGGTCCGGCCGGCGGTCTCGGCGGCCGGCTCCCGGTCGGGTACAATGAAATAACATAAAAGTTTTTATGTTACGGAGGTCGGAAGATGCCCTGGGGTCGGGGCGGTCCGGTTCCTATCTCAGCGCGGCCGGCTCCAGGGCGGGCGGCGATTGCCGGCGGCGGTCTCGGCTTGCCGGCTCTAGGTCGGGGCGCTTGCCGGCGGTCTCGGCTTCCACCCGACTGCCGGTTCCAATCTCAGAGGCGAGTAAGTAGCCGGCGGTGTGACCTATACAAATGCCCACTGCGGCCCTTCAGAGGCCGCCAGTTGCGTCCGAGCAAGGCAACCGGCTGAATAGAGGCCGGTTTTGCTAAGAGATGCTCCCAGAGGGCGGCCAGCGGGCTCAGCCAGCCTGCCGGACGCTGACGGCTTGACGCGTCAATACAGCCGGTGTCGGGGATACATCCCCGACTCTTATATTACTTTTACTATTTTTTTTATTTTTCAGAAAAAAAACAATAACTTAATAAGAGAGTCGGAGATACATCCCCGACACAGACGCCTCTGGGGCGGCGGATTGACGCGTCAAAAGCAGCCACCGTGAGTCGTGATGTAACATTGACGCGTCAAAGCATGATTTTCTTTCGCGATTTCTGATCGACCGCCCGGACTGGCCGTCATTAAATAATAGGGACGGTTCCACCAGTCATTCTCTCCCGCCGGGTTACTCTCTGCATCAAGCGATCTGGCGGCTCCAATCGCCCGGCTGACGCGAGCCCATCGCCATAAGCGACGGGTGACGCGCTCCGGGCTTCTAAATCTATGCCATCACTATTTGCATCCGGCGAATTCGCCGACGCTCTGTCATTGCTCCACCAATTCGGCCCCTTCTTCATTGCCGTCGTTTTCTTCCTGTGGCGTGACTATCGCCGCGAGGATCGGCTTTCAACCCGCATCGACGAACTTGAAAACGAACAGCGACACACGATTCTGCCGTTAGTGGAAAAGTGCGCTACGGTAATCGCCGCAAACACAACTGTGATGGAACGGCTTGAAAGGCATCTGGACAGATGAAGGTCGGCGATCTAATCGGATTCTCTGGCGCGAACGTCGTCAGTGACATCATCAACGTCGGCACGTGGGGCATTCCAAGATATTCATTGAGTCATGTTGGCATCGTTGGTGAGCATGACCGTGAATTGGTGCTGTTTGAGTCCACGACGCTGGATACTTCGCCCTGCATTATCCAGGGCAAGCCGTTCAAAGGAACTCAGGCGCAGAACATTGCCGATCGAATCGCCAGCTACAACGGCAAAGTCTGGCACTATCCGTTATCGCGGTATCTCTATTCACACGAAGCGAATCGGCTAAATGGATTCCTACATACTCACATCGGAATCCCGTATGACGAGATCGGCGCTTTCCGCGCTTGCGATCACTTCGCATGGTGGGAACAGTTTCTCCACCCTGAAAATCTGAGCAGCATCTTTTGTAGCGAGTGGTGCGCGGCTGCGCACAACGAAATCGGTATCTTTCCAACTGCCGATGCAAGTCGCTGGAGTCCCAATCACCTAGTCCGCGAAGAGCGGTGGTTCGGCGTCATTCACCGTCCTTCAAGTTTGAACTGAGGCATCGCACTATGAAAATTCTTTTGGCCATCTTGCTGCTCTTCGCTGTTCTGACCGTGGGCCCATGCGTCAGCAACGCGCGCGGCAACACGCAAAATGGAAAACAAATCACCGTTGCACAATTATTTCACTGCCATCGCCACGACGATGTGGATTCCGATCCGCCAGCACAACCGCTCACTGACCAAGCACCTCGCGAAATGGATGCCACGCTTTTGATTGTAGCGATCGGCGCTATCCTCTCTTCGACTGTCGGCTTGTGTGCAGGAATTGCCAAAGGCTATCGCCAGCAGCATCGCCACCATCGTCGCCACAAATAACTGGAGCACCCATGATAGTTTCGTTGACATCCTTTCTGTTGGTTGCATTCTCTGTCGGCTTCTTCGGCCTGTTGGCCTATGTCTCCGGCAAATGGTTTTTCGCCGTTGACCAGGAAGTCATCAAGATTCGTCGCGCGGCTGCGGTCGTTGCCGCGAATTTGAAGGAGCAAGGCTGGCCGGAAGAAATCACGTCGGCTTTGATCGATGTTTCAGTTAATGACCTCGCGTCGATGGGCGAGAAGCTTCACGACCTGGCCATTCTTTTCGAGAAGGGCGACAAGGCGATCATGTCCAAATTGAGCGTCATCGCCGATCGCGTGCTTGATGCGAAGCTCAAGACGCCTGAAGGCCGCGCATTGCTTGCCGCGAAGCTGCAAGATGTGGCGCAGGCAACCGACCCATCCATCACCAAAGCAATCGCTGCCACGGTCGCCAAAGCGGCCATGATTGCCGCTTAAAACGAAAGAAAGATAAATGAGTTCTGATCCTACTGTTCAAGCACCTTTGATCCATTGTTTTCCCGGCGGCATCCGTCGCGGCGCTGGTTATGGTGCAACAGACGCCACCGCACTCGGCTCGTTAATCGTCGCCGAAGCTCTACCTGCGGCAGCGAATGAAACAATCGAGTTAGGCCCGCACGCTTTCGATTGTGGCTCAACGATTCCGTCCACCACACCCCGATATGTTGGCAGCGGAACGGCGACGACAGTGACAATCAATCAGACAATCGCATCACTAGCCAGTCTTGTTTCACGCTGTTGCGGCATGACGATCGTTGCATCGGATGCAACGATTAACCTTGATGATGCAGGAATCCGTGAACGGCCTCTATCCGCGCACTTTTGGATACTCTCACCAGGGTTTGACGTAGACACGAATCGAGTTGGGTATTGGCTAGTTTCGCCTGCATGGAACGGATTGACTCTGAGTCATGTACAAGCGTGGGTCTTTACGCCGGGCAGCGGCGGCAGTTTGACTACGATACGGCTCGACAGATACAGAAATGGTAGCTCTGTTGAAATGCTAAGCACCCGCGCCACGATCGACCACGGCGAACGGTCAAGCGAGACTGCTGCAACTCCGCCAGTTATCAACCCAGCATACGCCGATCTTGTGACAAGCGATTTGATAAAAATCACTGTTCCAGCCGTATCGACGACTGCACCACAGGGCTTGTTTGTCACTTTAGATTTTTCCTGATTCTCTGATTTGCTACCGCGAACTCACCGCTGTGGTCGCGCGGCACTCGTCTCATAACGGGTCCCTATTTGAGATTTTCTCTCTCACGGTCGGCACGGGGAGCCGTCGTTTCAAATATTTAGTCCGTCCGACGGCATGTTGCTGCAATTAGCAACGTGCCGGCTGCAATGCGACGGCAATCTTGATCGCGCATAGCGATCGTCTGCGCGTCGATTCTGACGCAAATCAAAGCGTGTACTTAGGGCCTTTCTCTCAGTGTCGGAACGCTCACGCGATGTTGAACGAAAGCGAGAACAGCGAGCCAGCAAGCGCGTTGTTGTTATTCCGCAATGCGCGGATCGCGAACGACGCGAGCGGCTTGAGGCGGACGACGTAGCGTGGCTTAGGTTTTACTTCGGTCCCGATTCGGAAACGCCTGATCCGTTTACTTATGAGTTCACGGATCAGCAGTTGGAAATCATCTGCGACTTTGCGAGCGTTCTGCAATTCGGTGGCGATCAAGCAGAGGCAGCCAGTCGCGGTGAAGGTAAGACAACTATTCTGGAACGATTGCTTTTGAAGTACGCCCTGCAAGGTGCCCTTTCGTATAGCGTGTTCTTCGCGAGCACAAGCGCGCTGGCTGATAATTCACTCGACACGATCAAAAGCGCACTCGAAACAAATCCACTCTTGCTGGCCGACTATCCCGAAGTCTGTGTCCCAGTTCAGGCGCTAGAGAACACTCCGAATCGTGCTCACTACCAGTTGGTCAGCGGACGCCGGCACGACAATGGCAAGCTTTTTGAAAACGAGCCCAGCCGTTTCAGTTGGTGCGGACAGGAAATCATCTTTCCCCGTGTGCCTGGCTCCCCATCGTCTGAAGCAATCATCGCGGCACGCGGGCTGGATTCATCCGTTCGTGGATTGAAGAAGCGCGGCAAGCGTCCCCAACTGGCTGCGATTGATGATCCAGAAACCGACGATACGCAACGCAATCCAGAGCAGGCCAAAAAGCTAGAAGAAAGGATCGACCGGGCGATCGGCGGCCTTGGTGGACAGAAACGCGCAATCGCGCGACTGATGGTGACAACGATTCCGAATCGGAATTGTGTCAGCTACAGGTTTACCGATCCAAAGCAGAAGCCAACTTGGAAAGGAAAACGATTCCGCTATTTGGTCAAACCACCTGAACGCATCGACCTATGGGATGAATACGTTCAACTTCGATCGGCGGACCTCCAAGATTCTGCACAAGGCAGCGCTGACGAACACTGCCGTCGGTCCCATCAATTTTATTTGGACCGTCGCGCAGAGATGGACGCCGGGGCGGTCGTCGCCAATCCGAATCGTTTCAATCCCGAACTGTTGCCCGACGGATCGCAAGCGGAAGTATCGGCGCTTCAGCACTACTACAACGAAGTTCAAAGGATAGGACCGGAAGCTGTTGCCTGCGAATACGACAACGATCCGCCGGAGGAAGCTGGGCCAATCGAATCTGGCATTACAGCAAATCGAATACAGCGGCAAGTAAACGGGTTGGATCGGGGCATCATTCCGCCCGACTGTGTAAAGCTGACGCGCGGCATCGACTGCCGAAAGACGGCGCTGCACTGGGTTGTTCGCGCGTGGCAATCTGATGGAACAGGATTCACTATCGACTATGGAATCCACGAGGTTCACGGCACGACGTACGGCAGCGACGAAGGATTAGATGTCGCGCTCAAACGATCCATCCTTGAATACCTGGAAGAATCCAAAGACTTATATGCCGATGCGGGCGGCGAGATTCGCAAGATTGACAGAACGCTGATCGATGCCGGCTGGCGCACGGACGCGGTTTACGCGGCCTGCTTAGAAGCGGGACTGGGCGTACAACCAGTCAAAGGTTTTGGCAAATCTCAGGGTTGCGTCAGGCGCAAACTTCTCTGATATCCCGCGACGGACCGCCGATCGCAAACCGGGTGATGGCTGGTTTCTAACACGGCAAGGCAATGTTTGGCTCGTGGCGGCTGACGCCGACCGTTGGAAATCATGGGAACACGATCGTTGGCTGACTGCCCCCGGTAGACCGGGCTGCATGACGCTTTTCGGCAAATCGAGTGAAACAGAGCGTTTGTCGGATGATGAGAAATCACACTTCGGTTATGCCAAACACATCACTAGCGAAATCGAAGTTGACGATCAGCCCGGTCGCCGCTGGAAAACCAAAAGCCACAACAACCACTGGCTTGATGCCAGTTACTACGCCGACGTAGCGGCGAACATGGAGGGGATACGAGTTATCTCACCCGTCAAGATCACTACCCCACAACGACGACCAAGGACGCGAGTTAGTTACCTCGCGGCATAAATGGCAAGAACCAAAGGCGCGAAGGCGATCACGGCAACAGCCGAAGTGATTTCGAGCCGTTGCCCGACATGCGGTAGTTCAGAACGCACCGCGTACGAGAATTCCGACTACCGCGAATACAGCGGGCAAGAATACGTCGGCATTTGGTATCGCACAACTCGCTGTGCCAAATGTGGACAGGCTCGACGCGATCGTCAGAAGGAATATCCGGCTCTCACGAAATGAACAGAAATAACAAAACCGGAATTGATTGGAGCGATCCAATACAGGTTAAGGCATACCAGCGAAAGTATGGCAAAGAATATCGTGCGAGGTCGCACGTCAAAGAAGCAAGACGACGAAGAAGAAATTCCCCAGATGGAAAGAGACGGCACACGGAGTACATACGACGTTGGAAAACTGGTTGTACGCAAGAGCAGTATGAGTTCTTGCTGACCAAACAGAACGGCGTATGTGCGGTTTGCAGCCAGATCAATGACTCTGGCAAACAATTGGCCGCCGACCATGACCACGAAAGTGGAAACATACGAGGGCTGCTTTGTTTTAAGTGCAACGTCGGGCTAGGGCTGTTTCAAGACGATCCCGATAGACTCGTAAGCGCGATTAGCTACCTCAGATCGCCGCCAATCATTCAGTATTCTTTGGCGGTTTGAAAAGAAAATAACTTTATCCTGATTTTATCGTGATGCGGTGGCGGTCATTTATCTAAAGAGGGACGGAGCATTTCCATAATGGCACAAATCACCACGGTACTCCCACAGGACCAACACCCGACGGCGGTCGTCACGATTGGCGATTTGCTTTCAGTTCTGCCGGACACACTGCCAATCGACTTGAACGTGTGGATCGGCGGTCGCATTGCCCGCGATGGAAAGACAGCGAGCACCCTGGTTTTTCTAATTGAAAGCGAAGAAGAGCCCTCCGCCGAGATCAAGCAATACTTTAGCTCACTCGTGCAACCGCTCGGCATTCAAGCGACTGTCTCTAACGCTTGGCGGAATGAATCCATTACCGCCATGCGACTTTACAATCTGGGCCGGCTGATTGTTGACAAGTCCACTTGTCAATACACGGAGCTTCCTGGACCGATTGTTGCTCGCCCCGACATTACCGTCCAGGAAATCATAGCGAAGCTTCCTGACACAATCCCATTCACAGAAACACTATGGTTGACGGGCAGCCTGGTCAAAAACGGGTGGTCGTGCAAAGACGTTGACATTCTCGTGGGGAGCACCACGGATTTCACAGACGCTGTTGCAGCAGCAACATTGAGTGCGATACGAAAGTTTTTTGTTGCCGTTCTGGAGTGTCGTGTAGATGTTGGTGCAAGAGTAATGCCAGAACGGGAGCCGGTATTCGTGTTCAAGCTCTACGAATCCGGGAACAAATGCCCACTGCCAATCTAAATACGGAATTGGAAACATTTGTCACTGCGGGCTTACCCAATAGTAGCTGGTTTGCAACTAAGCAACTATGTGTAGGTGAGTTTGATCCTCCTTATCAGGACTACGCGCGTAGTTGGTTGCGATTCAATCTTAGTTCTATTCCGACCATCGCAACGATCGTGTCCGCGTCTTTGACGACGTATCCCATCTGGATGATTGGGAATGCTGGCTATTTTACTTTTGTCCTCACCATCACGCGATCAACCGATATAACGTGGACCAGCGGTCTGACTTGGAACACCGCTCCGTCCGTTGGTACTGCTGTCTCCATATTTGATATGGCCGATGTGGATTACAGCGGTGGCTTCAATCCAATTGTATTTGACGGTCTTGGCTCGACAGTTCAGTCTGCTCTCGCGACTGGAAAACTGTCCCTCCGAATTGCCGCTGATGTGCCTGATGGGGCGACGGGTCAGATTATTTTCACGAACAGTGGATATCCCGGAGTCGATCCCGCAGTGATTACACGCCTTGACGTGACATATACAGTCCCCTCAGCGGGTAGACCTGGCATTCGTACAAGCGGCCTTATGAACAACAGTGGCCTTTTGATCGGCGGAGGAATGTAAATGGCGAATACGGGATTCAAAGGCGTTGATGTTCGCCAAACTGGTAGTCAATTGGTCTTTCGTGTCTCGCTCAAAGACTCATCCGGCGTCAGGCTGACAACGGGGACGACTACACTCTATCTGTACGAATTGCAGTCCGACGGAACATTGAAGAGTTATGACTTCAATGACAACTCTTTTAAGACGGGCACACTGACAACTGAAACTGCCACAATGACCCATCGGTCTGGCAATAACGGAGCCACGACTACCGGAATTTGGACTTACGCGCTCTCTACTTTGACGGGTTTCACTGTCGGTGGAATTTACTTTGCTGCTGTCAGAAATTCCGGTGCCACTCCGGCCCAACAGGAGCGAGAGTTTCAATATGGCGGAGACCAAGGTGATTTGGTCGTTACAGCCAACGGAACTGGCGTCGGAGAATTGAACACCGATGTCAAGATGATTAAAGGAACAACTTCAGCCGGTGCGGCTGGCTACGTCGGTCTTGACTGGGGCAATGTGAATGCACCAACCACGACTGTCGTACTCAGCGGAACCACCATCGGTACGTTGACGACGTACACAGACAATACGCCACAGACCGGCGATGCTTATGCACTGATAGGTGAAACTGGTTCCGGCCTCACTTCTCTCGCCCCAGCTTCAACTGCGCTTTCGACGGCTGAATGGACGAATTCTCGCGCTGCCAAATTGGACAATTTGGATGCTGCTGTTTCCTCTGTTAGCAGCGGCGTTGTAGGCAGCGGAGCCGACAACGTCACGCTCACCTTTACGGCGGACTCGAATCCAATCGCGGACGCTGATGTTTGGGTGACGGTAGATTCCGAAGGTGAGAATGTTGTCGCCGGCACGCTCCAAACTAACAGCTTAGGTCAAGCGACGTTCTTACTTGATGCGGGTCTGCCTTATTACGCCTGGCTACAAAAGGACGGCGTTAATCCAATTCGTGGTGAACTCTTCACAGCAGTAGCCGACTGATATGACACAAATTTTTAGCACCCAGATTGCCAGTGTCTCTTTTGCAAAAGAACAACTGATCCGTCTGGAAACGCTACTCGCCGAAAACGTCGGCGTGGCGGAAATTCGGCAAGGCGATCGTGTGATTCGCTATGACGACTTGCTCAAGCAGTATAGCTATTGGGAATCGCGCGTGGCGACCGAAGAGGGTTCGCGACCACGATCAATGAACATAAATCTGGGCAACTTCTAATGTCGCTTCTCGACAAGCTCAAAAGCAAATTTTCTTTAGGCGGTAGCGGATACGACGCGGTTCAAGATAAGAACCGCCGCGCTCCGGCCACTGGCATTCTTCGCAGCGAAGATGCAGAGTTGAATCCAACCGATCGTCGCAAGCTGGTCTCTGCTAGTCGCGATCTGCACCGCAACTATGCCATCGCTGCATGGATGGTGCGGCGGCATCTGGATTACGTTTCTACATTCAACTTCAGGGCTCGTTCTGGCAATGACGCGCTCGATAGTCAAATCCAGCGGTTGATGACCTGGTGGATGAATCCCGACAATTGCGACGTGACCGGCCGTTTCTCTCTGCCAAAACTGATCCGGCTGGCGGAAATGCGCCGCACTGTGGATCAGGACGTATTGCTGGTGAAGCTGAATGACGGCCGCATTCAAGCAATCGAAGGCGATCGCCTTCGTACTCCGGCCGGCGGCTTGCCCGATGGATTGAAAGCATCGGACCTGGTGCATGGCGTGCTGTTAGATGACTTCGGTAAAGCGCGGCAATACTGCGTTTGCAAGCGCGGTAAGACCAGCGACATTGTTGGCAGCCCATCGACGTTCACTTTTGAGCGATTAGTTGATGCATCGAACGCATACCTATTCGGTTACTTCGATCGGTTCGATCAAGTGCGCGGAATCAGCCCGCTCGCTGCCGCGCTCAACACGATGCGCGATACGTATGAATCGTTCGATTATGCACTTGCCAAAATGAAGATCGGCCAGATGTTCGGCCTGTCGATCTTTCGCGACAAGTCCGAACAGTTGGCGGAAGTATCAACGGACGAGAGCACCGGCTACGACATCGACTTCGGCAAAGGTCCGGTGCTGCTGGACCTTGATCCGGGCGACCGGGCCGAATTCCTGGAGAGCAAATCACCGTCGAGCGAGTTTCGCCAGTTCTCGGAAGTGATGATCCAAGTTGCACTGAAGTCGCTCGACATTCCGTACAGCTTCTACGCAGAAAACTATACGAACTATTCCGGCAGCCGGCAGGCGCTTTTGCAATACGAACTGTCCGCCAAGATCAAACAGGCGGATGTGCAATCGCTGTTGGACCATCTGACGGCTTGGCGAATCTCACTGTGGATTCAGGACGGTTTGATTGACGCCGATCTGCGTGATATCCGCTGGCAGTGGATGCCGGCTGGCATCTCCTGGATTGACCCGCTGAAAGAAGTCAACGCCAACATCGCAGCGATCGGTGCTGGCCTGCAAAGCCGCACGAGCATCCTGTTGGAACAGGGCATCGACTTCTACGAACTGTGCGACGAAATCGCCGCTGAACAACAATACATGACCGAGCGTGGCATCTCTCCGATCGCCGCGCCGGCACAAGTCACTATCACTGAGAGCGACAATGCCACACCAGCAACCGCAGCTTAGAACAATTCCCGCCAAAGCCCGACGCTTCGCTGCCCAATTTGAAGTCGGCAGCAACGGCGACAACGCCAAAACTGCACCCGTCAAATTGGTTGCTCGTTCAAGCGAGCCAGTAGACGTGCCGTGTTGGGGCCGAGTCGCTCATGACCTGGCCGGTATGTCTCTCGTCAAACCACGAATCCCTTTGGATTATTGCCATGATGATTATGCGATTATCGGCTACGCCAACAACTTCGACACTGCTACAGGCGATCTTGTGGCCGGCGGCGCACTTGTACCTTACAGCCAAGACCCAAACGACAAGGCCAGTGAGGTCCTGTACAAGTCGCAAAATGGAATCCCTTATGAGGCCAGCATCTTTTTCACTGGCCCACTCGTGATCGAGGAAGTGGACGCCGGCGCAACGACATTCGTCAACGGCAAGCAGATGGAAGGCCCGCTGACGGTGATCCGCCAATGGACGCTACGCGGAATTGCGATCTGTCCGCACGGCGTCGATCCATTCACCGATGCACAAATGAAAACAAAGTTCTCCGACTCAGGAGATATCGAGGCAGTTGTAATTAAAGATGTAATCAAGGAAACGAAAATGAGCGAAACCGCAGAGGTCGTGCAAACGACCGTCGAAGCGACTACTACGACTATGGATGCCAGGACAGAATTGGCGACTACGACGGAGGCGCAAGCCGTTGAAGTTGAACCCGCCAAGACAACGGATGAGGCCACGCCTGTGGCTGTTGACCCGAATGTTGTGATGACCATGTCGCAAACTGCTGAGGGCACGCAGTCCCCTACTGCTGCGCCCGTCGAAGCGAAAACCGAAGGCCAGAAATTCTTGGCCGCGTTCGGTGATAAGGGTGGCGTATGGTTCGCAGAGGGTAAGACTTTCGAGGCAGCCCAGGCGCTGTTTATGTCGGAGGTCGTTGCCCAGCGCAATCAACTCGCCAAGGACGTGGAAGATTTGAAGCAGAAGCTTGCCGCGACGCGCGGTGAGAGTTCGCCGCTGAGTTTTTCCGCCGATCCGAAAGAAGTAGGACCGGGAACCGCTGTCGCGATTGATCCAAAGGTCGCGCAGAACCTTGGTCCAGGGCTCGCCAAGTTGGCGGCCAACATGAAATTCAAAAACTAGACATCACGGGCCGAGCGGTTCATCCGCTCGGCACCATCTGTAGGCGATAGGCGGAAATAAGCTCCCCGCCAACAAGAGCCTGAACTTTTCGCGTGCCGATCAGGCGGCCGCGCGGATGAAACCGCTCGGCCTGCGCTTGTCGCTGTGAAAAGGAAAAAGAAATGGCGTTTACTACGCTACTCGACATCGCCAAGGCCAATGGCTCTGACGCTGCCGCAGGTTTGATTGAAGAGGTCGTGAGCTACGCCCCGGAAGTTGCGGTGGGCGCGGCTCGGACAGTTAAGGGCATGGGCTACAAGACGCTCGTGCGGACGGCGCTTCCGACGGCTGGTTTCCGTAATGCTAATGAAGGCGTTGCGGCTTCCAAGTCCACGTGGGAAAACCGAACCGTTGAATGTTTCACACTGAACCCGCGCTGGGAGTGTGATAAGGCTGTGGCCGATCGCTATGAAGATGGCGCTGCGGCTTTCATCAGCCTCGAAGCCAACGGAATTATGAAGGCTGCGATGCTCACGATGGGCTCGCAGTTTTACTACGGCACTGGCACTGGCGGCGACGCTAAGGGCCATCCTGGCCTGTTGGCTGCTTACGACTCGAACATGGTTGTTGATGCCGGCGGTACGACCGCCAGCACTGGCTCCAGCGTTTGGGGTGTGAAGTTTGGTCCGCAGGACGTGACCTGGGTTTACGGTCTGAATGGCCAATTGGCTGTGTCGGACGTGAGCGAACAGCGCGTGTTGGATTCCAACAGCAATCCCTTCACGGCTTACGTGCAGGAAATGCTCGCTTACCCCGGCCTGCAAGTCGGAAACAAGAATTGCGTTGGTCGCATCAAGAAATTGACGGCGGACAGCGGCAAGGGTTTGACCGACGCTTTGCTTTCGCAACTCTTGGCGAAATATCCAGTCGGATCAAAGCCCGATGCGTGGTTCATGTCGCGACGTTCGCAAGCGCAACTCCAAGCGAGCCGCACTGCGACGACTCCGACTGGTGCGCCGGCTCCGTTCCCGACTGAGGCGTTCGGTATTCCGGTCATCGTGACTGACTCGATTCTCGATACCGAATCACTCTCTCTGTAAACGAAAGGACAAAAAGATATGTCTCTATTGCTCAAAGACACCCAACTCAAGGGTACTCGCGCGCTGCCTAGCGCTGCGAGCACCACGGTTGATGGTGCGACGATCGACACCGGGGCTTCAACCCGCGCCGACTTCGTTGCGCCTTGTGAGTTCCTGTTGACCGTGCCGGCGCTGAACACCACTCAGCTTCCCGACACCAAGACGGTGACGTACAGCGTTCTCGAATCCGCCAACTCTGATATGTCAAGCCCGACGGTGAAGTACACCGGCGTGTTGACTCAGACTGGTGCGGGTAGCGCTGGAGCGGCTGGTGCGACGTTCAAGTTTCGCACCGAGGTCAATCCCAGTCGGTACGTCGGCGTTCGCGCCGTCACCGGCTCTGGCACGGGCGACTGCTCGGCCGCCAGCGCGACGCTGGAAATGTTGATGTAGTTGATTGCTGTAGTTGATTGATTCGCCTCTCCGGTGGAGGCGCGAAGTGTTTCCACCGGAGAGGATTTCTTTTCAGGACTTCGATGTCGGCTTTCGATTCCATTTTTGCTTCGCGCACTGCGCCGACTTTGATTGCGATGTTCGCTGATTCGATCGTGTACGTACCTAAGATCGGCGAACCGCGAACCATTAGCGCACTGATTGATTACATGCCACCTGAAACGATTGGCAACACCGGACATGTTGTTGCCAGGACGTGGAAGGTCACGGTCATGGACGATCCTGTTACAGGCATTGACAGCACAACGATCAATTTTCGAGACGACAGAATTCAGTTGGAACCTTGGCCTGGAAAAACACCAGTCTCTATCTCGATTCATCAACGTGAGCGACAAGAATCTGGCGGCGGCGGCCTATTGACTCTGGAGTGTGGTTGATGGCCGACGGGTTTTTAACAGTCTCCCTGGACCAGAGCAAGCTGGCTGCGCTTCAGCGGAGGCTGCGGGGAATCAAAAACGGCGTAGCGAAAACTTTGGCTGGCGCGGCCAACGACACCGCCAAGCATACGCGGACCTCGATCAGCCGTTCGATTCGAGATCGCATCAAGATCAAAAAACGCGACATTGACAAACACATCAAAATTCGCACCGCCAACAGCAATGACACTCGACCAACGGCAACAGTGACCCTGAGCAAGTCGAGGCGAATTGGGTTGCAATACTTTGGCGCGAAGCAGATCGGCACACGAGCGGCATACCGTCGCGCAAAGAATAGTACCAATGCCAACTTCCTAGGTGGGGGCGGCGTGACCTACAGCATCGGGCGCAAATTCGCACCCGGCGCATTCATGGGGCCAAAGCCCGGCGTGAAAGCCGATTCGCTGTACGGCGGCGTATTCATTCGAGTTGGAAAAGGCCGATTGCCCATTAAGAAACTCAAAGGACCCTCGCCCTGGGGCGTGTTCGTAAAAGCCGGATTGAAAACAGAAACGCTGATCGAGGGCAAAGCGGAATTTGATAAGAACATTGAACGTCGCGTGAAGTATCTGCTTTTGAAATCCAAAGGGGTGATATGAAACCAGTTGTTTCTCAAATCACAGACGTGCTGGTGCAGCGATTGCAGACCGTCACGACTGCCAATGGATATAACCAAACGCTGAATGTCACGCGACTCACTAGTCAGGGACTTGACTCGGTTGAACACGGCAAATGTCTTGTCGCTCAAACCACGAACCTGACTCGCTACGAAGATGTAATCACGATGCAGGTGCCTACCCGGACGGGACGTACCGCTGTGTTTGGAATCGTAATTTATCTTCGCACCGACGATAGCGATGCGACTCCGATCGAGGATGTAGCGAACCTCGCTGCTTTCGACGCCATCGCTGCCGTTTCGACGGCTGACGACTGGTACAAATTCGGAGGATTGGCGTTTTGTGCCAGATGGCTCGACATCGACTTCAACGTGGACTCGCACGCGGGGTTTCTGGAAGTAGTCGTCGGCCTGGAAGTTCAATTCATCACACAGGACAAATCGCCGGCAACGGCAGCTTAATAATCGGCGCACTCTGCGCCACAACATTACCGGGCCATGCCTTCGTGCATGGTCGCTTGAATGGGCCACATCCGGAGTAGCTTCCCGGTGAAGTGTCCCTGAAAACGCTGCGGTCCCTTCAGGAGGGCTGTGCTCAACGCATGGCCCTTTTTTATTTCCTGAAAGGAACTGGGCATGAGCAGTACGGCAGTTATTGGTTTTGGGGCAACGCTGACGATCGGTGCAGCGGTCGGAAATGTGTTGGACATCAAAGGTCCAAGCATCAAGGTGGACAGCCTTGATATCACCAGCAATTCAAGTGAGTCCGAAGGTTTCAAGGAATTCATGCCGGGCTTAGCCGACGGCGGTGAAATCTCCTTCGACGTGCTGTACGGCAAGACGGCCTACAACACGCTGTTTGGTTATCTGCGGACGATGAAAACCGCCTGCACACTGGCTGCTTCGGACGGCGGCACATGGGGCTTTGATTGCTTTATCACCGACCTGGACGCGGACATTCCCGTGCAGAAGGAAGTTAAAGCATCTCTCAAAGTGAAAATCTCTGGTCCTGTTACTTACAGCGCGGGGTCCTAATGACACTAGTTGAAAAACTGAAATCGACATCGCCGAGAAGTGAGGCTGTGTACGTCCCCGAATGGGAAACCACGGTGTACGTTCGCGCGATGACCTACGGTGAGCGGCAGCAATTCTCTGCTGACACCAAAAACATGGATGGGAAAGACATCACGTCGGCACTTGCCGTGATTCGCTTTACTCAAGACGAAAACAACAAATCGTTGTTCACGATGGCGGACATGCCGACCGTCGAGAGTTCTGACCCGAACGTCTTGGACCGGCTGTGCATGAAAGTGTTTGAGTTGACTTCTAAAAAAAACTCACCGTTGACCAACGACGGGAGTGTCGGCTCGCAAAAAACATCGGCGTAAGCCTGACAGAACTGCGCAATGCCCGCTGATGAAGTGGATCAGTGGGACATTTATTTCGCCTATGAACCACCGACGGAAGTGCGATTAGACCGCTCTTTCGCGCGTCTGATCTGCGCGGTGTATCAAGCCGCTGGCGCAAAGTGCAAACCGAAAGATTTCACCGTGGACTACGAGTACATCCAGCCCTCACCGGATGAGTTGCGACAGAAAATCTCTGGAGTGATGAGCCTCTTCACGAACCATGTCTAACTCTGACATCACAGTCAAATTCGGCGCGGATATCGCGGACGTGAAGAATAAGCTGGATCAGCTTATTCATCACTCCGAGGAAATGAATGGCCATTTCCGAAAACTTGGCAGCAGTCTGCGCCATGTGTTTCAAGCGGTAGTAATCTACGAAGCCGCCAAAAAGATGGCTGAGTTTGCGCACTCAAGTCTTTTGGCCGTCGATACGCTGAACAACCTCCATCAGCAAACGGGGTTGACTGTCGAGACTTTGGACGCGCTGCGTTACCAGTCGAACCGGGTCAATGAGAGTTTTGACGCCGTGCAAACCGGCGTTCAGAAACTTTCCAAGATGTTTGGTGAATTGGAACTGGGCAGCGAGGAAGCTCAGCAGAAATTCGCGCTGTTCGGAATTACGGCCAAAGACCTTCAAGGTCTCACGCTCGATCAGAAATTCAACCTGTGGGCCAGCAAACTCGGCGGCATGACGACCGAGATGCGCAACGCGGTGGTGAGCGAATCGGGACTGGGCAAAAGTTTCATTCCGCTATCGCACGTGTTGGCTGAAGGTGCCAAGACTCTCGACGAAGCCCGCGAACATCTGTCAAAGACTGGGCTTGGTATTTCGGCTGAAGATGGCGCGCTGGCGGCGAAGGCTGCCGAATCGCTGCGCGAAATCTCTGACATCATATCACGAATCGGTGAGAAATTAGCCGTTGAACTGTCACCGTTTATTAAGGCTGGTGCGGATCAGTTTATCAACTGGACCGAATCAGGCCGGTCGATGGGCGAAGTTGTCACCGACGCCGTGGAAGGAATCACCGAAGCGGTGATTCGCTTGGCGGGCGAACTGCGGAAGCTCACGCCGGCAAATCTGCTGCATAAAGCGCAGGGCGAATTCTGGCGACCACTTGTGGACGCCAAAGAAGGCGATAAAGGCGCATTCTATAACGCGCCGTTCAGCAAATGGCAGCGACCAGCAACCGACAAAGAGTGGAAAGGGATGGGCGGGTTCGCCGGCAGCATGTATGCCGAGACGATTGGCAAAACGGTTACGGATGACGACGTAGAAAAAACGATTGCCAAAATCCGCGAACAGGTCAACGCCATCAAGGACAAAGCCAAGGCCGATGCCGCCGCGACCGTTGCCGCCGACAAAGCCCGCGAAGCAGAAGCGGCGCAAACTAGCACATTGCAAAAAAGCGGTGATCTCCAAAAAAGGCAAAAAGAATTCAACAAATTCTTCGCCGATCTTCAGCCAAAATTTACAGACCTCAAACAAGTCTCTGGTGAGGAAGTAGCGAATCACTTGCGGCAAATTATCGGGACAACCGATGTCGGTTGGAAGGCAGAAGGGTATAAGTCCGCAGAGGAGTACATCGAAGCGTGGAAGCAGTGGATTCAGGATTACAATCTCGCCAACTTCCTGAAAGAGATTCACGAGCGTGAAAAGACCGATACGCTCGAAGTCAACCCGGAGGAGTTGGAACTAAAACTCAAACAACTGCACGCCACTGACGAGCAGATCAAGAAGGAAAAAGAACTCGCGCAAGTTCACAAGGCGCATGTTGATCGCATGAAGGAAGTCGCCGACGCCGCGAAAGCGGCGCACAAGGCGAACCCTGGCGAGGAACTAAAAAAACAACTCGCCGATCTCAAAGAGATTTGGAAATCACCAAATCATGGCGGCTTGACGACGGCGGATTTCGCCGCCAGATCAAAGCAGCTTTACAAAGAGGCGCAAAGTCGAGCCAAGGGCGAGGACCTGGGCGAACATCGCCTGAGTAGCGCCTCTGTCGGCCGCGCGGCAATCGAGCGCGCGAGCATCGAAGCCGGCTCTCAGGACAAAGTCGTCACTCAGCTTTCAAAAGCGAACGACTGGCTGCAACAAATTTACAACGACGCGATTCGCGGAATCGTGCCACTGGGAATAGGGTAGGCGTGTGTCAGTAACTAGCGTCATCAAGCGGTTTCAAGAGTCGGAATTCTCCGAGCGCGCCGGCGAGAGCATCGGTGTCGAGCGGTATATCGTATTTTGTGATTCGCCGTCGGATGGGCCGAACGTGGCAATCGCGGCGCTGCCGGTGACGTGGGGTAGCACATTCCCCAATACCAGCAATTGCTATTTTGAGCAGGCTCGCGGGGTCAGTTTTGAAAAACAAGACACGGCCTGGGCAATCGAAGTCCGATATAGCACACTCGCTCCGCCAACCAACGGCTCGGTCGTCAGCATTGCGGACAAGTATTCTTGGAGCGGCAGCGGCGAGGACGAGAACGTCAACTATGACTTGAGCGGCACGAAGATCGTCAACACGAACGGCCAGCCCTTCGATCAGCCGCTGACGCGACCTAAACCGCATCGTATCTGCACGGTCAATCGGGTGCTCCCGTCGAGTGCGAATATCGGTTTGGTCCTGCAATATATGTGCAGCACGAACAGCGGTTACGTGATGCTGGACGGGCTGTTATTTCCGGCCGGCAAATGTTTCATGGCTGATATCAATATCGGCCCGCGTAAAACCACCGGCGGCCTGCAAACGCGCGATTGCACCTTTACTGTTGAGTGCCGGCACCCAAACGAATTGGGATTTGGCGGCACGCCGTTCAAATACAACGAGACACAAGTCGGCTGTTTTGGTTTGGAAAGCTTGGACGGACCGGCTAGCGCGTTAGTCCCCATCACGACGCCTGCCGGGTTGACAGTTTCTAAAGGCTGGCCGCTCGACGATGCGGGCAAGAAAAAAACAAATTCAACGGATGACCCTTACGTGAAAAAGTTCGCCTTGATTCAGGCGTATGACTGGTCGCCGTTGAACTTTCACTAAGAGGAAAAGATGTCACAGGAAATTCAGGCCACACTCAACGCGACGATCACGAACGGCGGCTACGGCCGCACGCTATCGCAGACTGCGGTGATTGACCAGGCCGTGCAAAAGGTAGACGAATCCATCGTCAGTTTGTCCACGTCGGAAGCCGACCTGTCGGAAGCCGATATAGCGACCAACGGAATGATGTATCTGAAAAATCTCGACGCCGCAATCACGATTCACTACGGTCCAAAATCAGGCGGCGTCATGATTAACTTCGCAAGTTTGAAGGCCGGCGAATTCGCTTGGTTCCGTCTGCGTTCCGGCGTCACTGTGAGAGCGGTCGCTGCCAGCGGCACGCCGAAGCTGCACTACATCATCTACAACGACTAAACAATGCCGCTGGGCGTACAGTTCACGCAGGATGCAGCCGAGCGAATCGTTGCCGCAACCGCGAAAGTTGAACAGGGAAATGTCGGTTCTGGCTCGGCGGTCTTGCCGAAAAACGACATTCATTTGCGCGGCACCGAGAACTGGTGCTGGGGCAAAATCACTTCTGACCCTGACGATGACGGGCTATCGTCGTGGAAAGCGCAGCGATTCAAGGCAGATGGCACATTTGAAGATGACCCGCTTCAAAGTGAATTCGATCACAACGCCTTTGAAGTAAACGGTGCTGCCGGTAACGGCCAATACTGCCGGATGATGTACGTCGGTGGCAGTTCCGCCGAATGGGTTTTCGCGGTGGGTGGCGGCGGTGGCGCACTGATTCTATTCGATCTCGATAGTGGCTTCACGTCCGGCACCACCACGGTGTCGGTCACAGTGAACGCACGCTCTGCCGGCGCTGGCGTCGAGATCAATGACAGCGTGGATGTCATCAACAATTTGAACTATTCGGGCAGCAGCGGTCAGAAGGGAATGGCGTGGAAGGATGACCAAGGCGTGTGGCACTTGTTCGCTCCTGTGTGCGCCGCAGGAGGCGGCGGATGAGTGATTCTTGCGATTGCTGCCAGCCACAAAGTTGCGCTTGCGACACATGCACTGTCGCCGGGTTTACACAAGTCGTGGGAACGTGGGACAGTGACGGTTGCGCTCTCACGTGCGACACAGACGGTGGAATCATTCTCGGTTGCAAGGGGGCCGCAAACGTCACGCTGAATTCCGACGCCGGGATTCTCGTCGGCTACCACGACTCGACACACTTCACATATCTCGTCGTCACTTCGACTGGGTGGGAGGAGCACAGCGTTAGCAGCGGTGTGGATACAGTCGTTGCGTCCAACGACTGCATGGAGTTGGAAGGCGACACACACCTAGTTCAATTCTGTAGCAATGTCGGTCATGGCATTATGACCATCGACGGACAAATTGCTCTCGACGTTGGAACGTCTGGCACCAAGCCTAACACCTATGGTTTCTACGCGGTGACAAGTGCGGCGAGCATTAGCACTGGCGATGAAGAAGGCGATCCTTGTCCGCCATGTGTATCACCAGCGTGTCGGCCCCGCGACTTTTTGGAACACAATTTCATCTATGTTGACTTCTCGGAATTCAGTGCAAGTAACGGTTACTGTTCCGCATGTGGCGACTATTTCAGCGGCGTTTATGAACTGGCCCTGCAACCGCAACTTGCTTCAGGTGGTTCAGTAACATGGCAATATTGCAAAAAGGATATCTGCTCATTCCCCGTCAGGGAATACGTTTGCGATCATTCCTGCTGCGTGCCCGGCGGTTGCGGAACCAATAGTTGCAATTGTGACTGTTGTGATGAGGATGATTCTAGTTGTCTCAGGGGTGATCTAACTTATGTTGTAACTGTCACCGCCACTCTGTTGCCCGGCAACGGCGCATGCCAGTGGCATGTGAGTTTCTTACTCGCTCCGTACTGCGGAGCGTCACACGCAGGCGATGACACCTACGGCGGCGGCGGCATCTGCGGATCGTCGGACAGCAAATCAGGTGATGGGACGGTTGTAAGTTGCAGCGACAGTGCCCCGCCCGGCTGCGGCCTGTACTACGGCGTCAGCTATGTCAGCCAAAACGAAAGATGCCCGCGTGGCTCGGAAGCCGGCGAAACGTCGTGGGTGCTTGGACTGATTGGCGACCCGTTGGCTCACGCCAACTGCGATGGTGGTTGTGATGGCGTGTCGTATCCCGACACCATCACAGTTTCGACGGATGGCTCGGCGGATCATACTGACAGTAGTTGTGTCGAGAGTTCCCAAAATTGGTACGTGTGGACAAGCTGCTTCACGCATCACACTGACGCCGGACCAGAGCATTTCACGATCTACGGCCAAGGCAACCAAGGCGTCAGCATCAGTGATGTCTACATCTTGGAAGGGCTGCCTGGTCCGCTAAGTAACGGTCGCTGTTGGAGATTAACCAACAAAGTTACGACTGAGCCGGGCGGGCAAATTTTCTCGCCAACGCTACGACAGCGGAAAATAAGTTGCGATGACACAAGCGCTCCGAGTTGTGTCTTGGCTGCGTGCTGCACCAACTTCATCGACTACGTGGACATCACGATTGGTCAGGTGACGCAAGGTGCAGTTGGTGCGCTCTGCCATGCCGTTTGTCGAGGAATCGCTTCCACCTATCGAATCTTCACTGACCCTGATTCCGAAGGCGATCAAGGCGGGGAAGGCGTACAGGACATTAGCTTCACTTGCTCGCTCGAACCGGGGCCACTGCCGTGCGGCTGCGATGGTGCCGACTTAGGCTGTGCCAAGTGCTTAATAGACTCAATCGCAATTCAGTGGACGCTCTGCCACAACAATGACGGTTGCTGGCTCGACGTGCTGATTCAGGTGCTAGGCACGGATCAATACGGCAGTGTGAGCACCAACGGTCAAGCACTCTATCGCACGTTTCTGACGACTGGCGATCCACCGATTGACTGTGCCGGTTCGTACACGCTCGATCGTGTATGGGAAACTGGCTTGCTTGCCGGCGATGAAACTGGTGATCCGTCGTCCTGCAAAATTCCAATTCAGATTACGGCAGTGATCGTTGACTTATGATGCGCGAATGCGACGGCTGCACGGTTTGTTGCACAGTTAAAAGCATCGACGAGCTACACAAGCCGACTTTCACGCGCTGCCCCAATGACTGCGGTGGCGCATGCGCAATCTACGGCAAGCATCCGGCAAGCTGCCAAGCGTATTCGTGCTTGTGGCTGAAAGAGAAATTGCCGGAGGAATGCAAACCCGACAAATGCGGCGTGATGCTCGATTTTATTGGCGGCGTACTCCGTATTTATGAAATCGAGGCCGGCGCGTTAATCGAAACTGTGGAAGGTCTCTCGGTAACACTGAAGGAATTCCCGATTCCAAAAGCGGCACGGGTGATGCTCTTTCCACACAATCGCCGTGTGCCGATTCGTGAGTTAATTATTCCGACGATGAACGGCAAGCCCCTGCCGGGCCGATGGGAATGGGGAAACAATGAAATACATTGAAGAATACATTGATTGGATCAAAGAACGCTTGGTTGTCCGCGACGACTTTTATCAGACCTGGCATCTCGATAAGAAGCGATGCCTGCCGGAGCGCAATCTAACCGACGACGTTTTGCTGAAGCACGTTCGCGGCGAAGAAATCGTTGTGCTGTATGCCAGCAGCGAGCGCGGCTGCAAGGCGCTGATGCTCGATATCGACAACCACACGGGCGATAAGGCGACAGAGAATGAAAAGCTGGCGTTTGATCTGTACGCGAAGGCCACACAGTATCAGCCGATCCTGGAACGCAGTAGCCCTGGTGGTTATCACCTGTGGATTCTGTTCAACGATTTTTGCGACAGCGCGGCTGCATATCAATTGGGTACATCGCTCGGCGGCTTCGTGATTCCCAATGCGAAGCCGATCAACCGGAATTATTTCGGGCTGGCTTACCGATTGCCCGGACCGCGATCCCCTGCGCAAGGATTGCCGTCCGCGATCTGGAGCGGAACTGACTGGGTTGAATGGGGTGACGACTTCCTTGACCTGATTACAACTCATAAGGGCGTCGATCCAATCGAAGCAGCGAAGCCCATTCCGATCGTGCCCAAGAAAAGTCGCGGCCTTGGCGACACGATCGCCAAAGTGACATCAGCGGTCGGCATCAAGCCGTGTGGCGGCTGTAAGCGGCGGCAAGAGAAGCTGAATGAAATGTTTCCTTATGGAAACGCGGTTTGAGAAATTACATTTTCTGGATATTGAAAAAGCCCGCTCGATTCCGAGCGGGCTTTTTCATTTGCACAATCGAGATTGACACTCGGCGATAGTCCTTACATCTACGGAAAAACTGCGACTGTTCCTCGCAAAGAATTCTTTGTTAAGAACTGCAAGTCCTCCAAATGAATGTGCTCCGTCTGTCCTTGATCTGGTAAATGCGCTAATTTTAAACATATTTCAGACAGTTTCGCTAAACCTTCACGAGTTCCATAAATTGACACCTCTGCATCTACACAACGTAGCTCTAATTTCCCAGTTTCAAATGACGGCACAACGAATGCTTTCATCAATCACCACCAGTTCCAAAAATGCCAATGTCCCGGAGGCTTTCCATGATGCCCTGGGTCAACTCGGAATCCAACTCTCAATGTCCGGCTAATTATTCTGAATATAACACCGCTTTCCATAATAGTGACCTCAGGCGCTGCTGCGATACCAATAATGCATACCCCCGCAGTGATCGCTGCCCCTTTTGCAGTCGGTGAGTGTTTGAAAAAATATGACCAACCCGGCGAATTACCCTGATCGACAGGTTGAAATACTCCTTGCCCGCCCGGTGGAACTGGTAACCAATGGGGAGTGCCCGGTCCAGGATAGTACCACCAACCCGAACCTGGCGATGCTGGGCCGGGAGGTGTCGGACGTGGCGGATGCACCTCATCCCAATCTCTGGCAATAAGGCCACTAGGATCAATCCAATTTGTTGTCGAATTGCCGACATAGCGATACAGATTGGAAATGTCTCCCCTAAACCCGATCGGGTCCTGACTGAGCCAGCGACCGGTCGTAGTATCTAGCCACCTTTCTGTATTGTACTGCAAACCTGTTACCGAATCACGATACCGGCCTGTCCAGCCGAAGGCGGCTTCCACCGACGCAGTATTGAGACGATTGCCGAATGCGTCGTACTGAGCGTGATCGACAACAGTCGTTTCGTCACTGGTTGAATTGTACGAGACGTAATCTCGCACCGTATTCAGATTATCGCCCAAGGCCCAGAGCACATTGCCGCTAGAATCTTCTTGAGCGAGTAGCTGATCGACTTCCGGCCCCCAGAGATAGCGGTTTTGAACGTCGCCGTTGTCGCTTAAGGTCTCGACGATCTGCATGCCATCGTAGATAAAATGCTGCGAAACGCTTGCAGTTGAACTCGTACCTTCAAACACCTGTCGCCCGATCAAGCGATCGAAGGCGTCGTAGGCATACACCACCTTTTGGGTGACATCGCCAGCGTTGTCCTTCATCGTGACCGATGCTAGCCGATTGCGGAAATCCCACTCGTAATCTGTTTCATGGTCGTCGGCGGCATCGCTGCTGATGCGCACCTTGGAAATCAGGTTCCCATTGTTGTCGTACGTGTAATTGAACGTGCCGTCGGAATCGAGCCGGTTGTTCGCGGCCGTGCTGTAGCCGTCGTTCGTGCGATTCCCATTGGCATCGTAGGAGTAATCTTCGTCGTCTAGCGACGCATAGTTGGCCCCCGTCAACTGCCCATTCGTGTCGTACGTGTAGCTGACGTTTTCATCGGTGTGGACCGAGTTGGTGAATGAAGTAACGCGATCGTTGTAGTAGCCCCAAGAATAGCCGGCAAAAACATTCCCGGAATTCTGCTCGTGCGTCAGACCGATCAGCCGTTCGCTGGAATCGTAACTGTAGGCGCTTGTCGCCACAAGCTGCATCGGGTCGGTCAAACTAGCGTAACGGTTGATGGTGGTGAACTGACCGACAGCGTTGTACGTGAAATCAATCCGCTTCTCTGCCACCGTGTTGCCGCCGGTAACGCCGTGCTGCTTAATCTGCGTCAGCAGATTCAGGGCACCGTATGTGTAATCATTCACAAAATCCGACGTGCTGCCGATGGTGGCGGCAAGCTGGGTGCGGTTGCCATTGTTGTCGAACGATTGCGCGAAGGTAATGATCGGCGCGAGGCCGGCGAGGGTTTGCACGATGCTGCTGACACGGCCCAGATTGTCGTAGGTGTAGCTGTAATCGGAGTTCGTGGTGTTGGTGACGGGCGAATAATCGACCACCGAAGTCAGCCGGCTATTGGCGTCATAAGTATACGTGATCTCGCGCAACGTCGTGGCGGGCGCAGTGAGCGTCGTGAGCGTCACCCCGGAGGTCAAGCCCCAAAGCCAGATAGAGTAATCGGTTGTATTATCGACCGTGCCATTATGGTCGAGATCGGAAGTGCTGGTGATCGTTTGTGGGTCTGGATCGGTAAGTCCGGTGAGCCACAGGCTGTAGTCGGTGGTACTATCCACCGAGAAATTGCCGTCGGCATCGCCCGGAAGATTGCCGAAATAAAATACGTCCGGCGTAGAAAGGCCGGTGTTTTCGTTGGCCTCGACGGTGACTTGCAGCCACTCGAAAACTATGGCTCCGATTTCCCAGATGATGGTGACTCGGTCGGAGCCGTCCTTCCCGTCGCCGGGACGGATAGATATGTCGGGCGGGTTTTCAGTCTCAAGTGCATCCCAAGTGCTGGGATCGCTGGTATTGCCAACTTTGAACGTGAAATCGCTCGTTGTGAGATAGTAAGTCTCGCCATCGTGCGGCAGGCCGGCAATATCGATCATGATGCCGTTGATGCCCAAGCCGGTGTCGAAGAACTTGGCCGAATCGGCGGTTTCGCCGGGCAGCAAGACTTCCTTGTCGGGAGCGATGGCTCCGTCGTCCGCCGGGTTGGCACCCTCGGTGAAGTCGTCGAACAGCGAATAGTTATAAAACACGTAGCGCCCCACGACTTCGGGAGCGACGGTTTCCTGCTGCCAGATTTCTGAGGTCTGGCGATACAGGTTGTCGTAGGAGTAGCGCGTGATCCGGCCGCTACCGTCGATTTGCCACAGCAGATTCCCCACTGCGTCGTAGCTGTAATGTTGGTAATGCCCCAGCGTATCGAACTGCTCAACCACGCGGTTCAGATCGTCGTAGCGCCATTGCGTGGTATTGCCATTGGGATCGGTCAGACTCGTGCGATTACCGTTGGCATCGTAGGTGTAGCTGGTGACGGGGCCGGCCGTCCTGATCGTGACCGAATCAATCGTCAGCACGCCTTCGGAATTGCCATCGCTGATTTCGACAGTTAGAGCGCTATTCTGCGGGAAGTATGCGCCAAGGCTTCTTTCCGCCGGGAACACCGCAAGATTTATGCTGGCATCAGGCGCGGCATTCAGATTCACGCTCCAAGTAGCCAATAGCGGCGCAGAATTGTCATCCCCGGCGTAGATGCGGAAGATTGCGTTGGAATCGTAGGCGGCAGGATTGCTCGAATTGGTCCACTTAATTAGCACTTCGTATTTCTGCGTGTCGTCCAAATCGGCGAACGAGAATGTGGCAGTGGCACCATTGGAGCTTGCCACGTTGTTTGTCCAGCCGAGCGAAATATCGTTCGGTGTTAATGTCTGTTGTGTGAATTGAGTTGGATTGGCAAGTGGCTGAATCGTTTGCACCAACTGATTCAAATTGTCGTAGACATACTTCGTAAAGTTGCCGCTGGAATCGGATTGCGCAATCGTGTTGCCGACCGGATCATAGGCGATGTTCGTCGAAGAATCGCCTTGGTGTGCAAATGTGGTTTGGCCCAGCGAGTTGTAATTGTATTGCGACACAAGACCCATAGGGTCGGTTGCATATTGTGGCCGCGCAAGCCCGTCGTAAAGCGTAACGAGCGACACGTTGCATTGGCTTAATGCGCTGGCTGGGACTACCTCTTGCGAGCCTTCACCGATTTGGTAACTGAGCTTCAGACCGCTGACGTTGCCATTGGTATCGGAGTAACCGGCCGCACTACCGTAGTTCAGCGTGATCGTATGCCAGCCGGCGGATAGATACAGGTCATTTCCGTACTGAATATCCTCTCCAAAGTCGGAACTGCTGTAGTTGTTGACGAGCGTCGTACCATCAACTTGGAAAGTTGCACTTCCGATGTAGTTCAGCGTAAATATGACTTTGCCCGAATTTGGAACGTAAACTGCCCCAGTCCAAGTTGTTTGTGCAAACGAAGAGGTCGAAGGCGCAAAGTCGATTGAGTTATCTACTCGCGTTTGCGACGGCGAGCCGTAAGTACCTGCCAAACCAGGATTGGTCAATTCGATCTGCTTCGTGATGCGGCCCATCGTGTCATACAGATACGCAGTAGTGTTGCCATTCGGATCGGTTTGGGATGACAGCCAGCCGAGATTGTTGTAGGCATACTGAGTGATCGGGCCTTCGGTGCGTGTTGGCGTGGCGACCGGATCAGCCACAGGCTGGATGACTTGGATCAGGCGGTTGTCGGCATCGTAGACGTAGGTGGTTTTATTGCCCAATGGGTCGGTGGTGCTAACCAAATTGCTTGCGCAGTCGTATTTGTACTGAGTTATTGGACCGACCTGCACAAGCTTCACAGCGTCCACTACCAGGTCGCCGCTGCCGGTGCCCTGATCCAGGACAACATTCAGCACCCCATCCGATGTTGAATACGCCCCTAGCGATTGCCACATCAGACTTCCGTCCCAAACACCTTGGGTCGCCTGGTTGAGATCGACCGGCAAGCTCGCCAAGACCGTGCCGGAAGAATCTTTCACTTGCCAGCGAGCATGGGAGTCGTAAGTGGTGGAAGTGGAACCCGGCACCCAGCGCACGAGCACTTGGTACTCGGTATCGGCCTGTGCTGTAAAAGCAAATGCGGCGCTAGCTCCAGCGCCAGAGATTACCATAGCGTCGGCATTGAGTGCTCCGCCGGTGGTGATGCTCGAATACGTGCCCGTGTAGCTGACGCCGCTGGCATCTTCGTCCTTGATGACTGACTGCGGCGACACGCTCGGATCAGCGACCGGCTGGATTACCTGTGTAGCGCGGTCGCGCACGTCGTAGGTGTATTGCGTGGTGTTGGAAAGCGGATCGGTGACGGAGGTAAGGTTTCCGTTTTGATCGTAGGTGTAAGACCAGGTCGGACGAGCTTTAGGACCAGCACCATCGGGGTCCGCTCCGATCGTTTCAATTAAGCGATTTAGGTTGTCGTAGACATACTGCGTTTTGTTGCCGAGCGGATCGGTGACTTGAGTGATATTGCCGCGATCGTCGTACGCATACTGAGTAATGACGGCAAGCGCGGTGCCGTAAGCCTGGGTGACGCTTATGACTCGATAACCGTCGTACTCGTAATGCGTGATATTGCCGCGCGCGTCGGTAATGTTTTCAATCAATCCGTTGGACGTGTACGAAAAGTATGTGTAGCCATCAGGGTCGGCGATATGGATGCTTTTCAAATCGCCGTAGTCCAGGTCGTACGTGTATGTAGCGGTCGAAACACCGTCGTTCGACGACTGAAGCAGCTTGACGGTCCCCGCATAATTCGTGGCTACGTCGTCGTAGGTCCAAGTTTGAAGGCCTGCCGGCGTTTCAATTTTGGTTAGATAAGTGCTTTCGTAACCGTGAGGGCCGTCATAGGTATAAGTGGTCGTGAGCACAGCGAAATACTCATAGCCCTCAGGCAGCGATTGCGGGTCATAGTTCGGATTTAATTGCGTGATGGTTTTCAGCAGGCCGCCAGTATTCGTATTTCCAACGTCGCCGTTTTCACCGACTGCATACGTATACGTAGTGGTATTGCCCAACGCATCGGTATACGACGTTGGATTTCCGTCACGGTTGCGCGTGATGTAGATGTCGTCGCCATAGACGACATCGTGTTCTACCGCATCGGAAGCCTTTACGAGCGGCGCGGGATTGGCTTCCGTACCTACGCCGCTGCTGGTATCAACGATCAGCAGTGCGGGAATAGAATTGATTTCAATCGTGCCACCGCAACGCTGAATAATCGCACTGACATGTCGGGTCCAATCGTATTGCACGTCGGTTTCCAGTCCGCGCGGGTCGATTTCGCTCGTCAACAAGCCCGTTGTTGAGTCATAGCCGAATTGTGTAAACGGACTTGTTAGCGGACCATACGGACCGTCGGGATCGGGTTCAGTCACGGAGATCATATGTCCGGTCGAATCGTATTGATAGGCAATCGTGGTGGAGTCGGTGGGCGAAAATGTGCTCGTGATCGCAGACACCATTCCGGCGTCGTATGAGAAGATTTGTTCTACACCGTTCACGTTGTCTGTGATTGATTCGATGTCATCGTCGGCAGGCGCTGACCCGCCGTATGAATACTCGCGCAGCAGATTGCCATGCCGGTCTTGGCGTTTCAAAAGCAACCCTACAGAGTTGAAAACGTTTATGGTTCCGTCCTCATAGGTGAGCGCAATGTTACCCGTAGGCTCCTCGGATCGAGCGCTGTCTGGGTCTGATCCCAACACTGGAGAAGCGAATGGATTTGTTTCCGGTGCAGCGAGTCCGTCGGGAAACCAAATGCACCGATTGTCGCCAGTTACCAGCAGTGTGCCCGCAGGTTGTACGTCTGAGGCAGTCTGAAAATAGAGACGATCCAAGTCCGGAAGTGACCAACCATCTCCGAAGGGATTCGGTCGCTCTGAAGTTGAATTGACATCGCTGGTTTTGCGATTAATTACGTCCTGCACGCCGAGATATGTGTGCGGATGAAACAAATATGCAGGCGAAGAATTGTCAGTGATGCAGTCCCCGTCCGCGTTATAAATATCAAATCGTACGGACCAGTTATAACGCCCTGTGGCCAACTCGCTGGCATCTACCTCGAATGCAAACGCATCCACTTCGGTTGACAATCCATCCACCACGGTTGTGTCCGAAGGCAATTGATAAAAGACCGGCAGATAAGTCGTTGAGCCAAATGTCAGGGTGGCGGACATGTAAGCGCCGTCATTTTGGAAGGCTTGCGCAACAAGTCCCTGAAGGTCTGTATCTGTATCAAAGCGAATTACGTAATGGGGATTCAAGCCTGCGTTGTAGACGGTGTACTGATCGCTTGCCAACGATGGGGATGCATTCGGATTCGGCGATGTAGGTCCGGACAGCGATGGTGAATTACTCGGCCCCGACGTTGTAATTGGCGACAAATTCGGGCCGATAGCAATTGGCGAACAAGGGCACGAAGGGCAGGTTGGATCATTCAGTGTAGGGTATACCGGCTGTACCGTGCCCCAAAACATCTGCCGCGCTTCCAATGATTCCATAGTCGGCTGCCGCGTGGCCTTAGTGCGCGACTTCGATTTAACCTTCAGCCCGAGCTTCTTGAGCGTGTTGGTCCAAGCATGTGGTGCCAATCGCATGTCCACCCTCCGTTGAATTGGCTATATGAGCGCAGAGAATCAGACAGTTTCACGAACTATTACAGACGCTTTGCCTCAGACTCTCACCGACTCAAGGCCCGAACTAGAACCGTGCCTTGCCGCGCCCATTCTTGCCCCAGCAAGAAAAGGGCATTCTACAATGGGGATGGTTGAATGCAAGAAATCTTTGAGCCAATCTAGTCTAAAATCCAATCGGGCTTTTCGACGAGCTTGTAGCCGCCGCTTCCCGGACACGACAAGTCTTGTTCCTGTGCTATCAGTACCTTGCCGCGCTTGTCATAGATGTCCATCGCAACGTGCGGATTGCCGAAGTAGGGCGGCTTGCCGCGAAGCGGCCCTTCGGTCTGCCCTGAAATCGAAACAACGATTGCTATGCAGTTGCCCCAGCTTTCTCTTTGAGAGTATTTTTCCAAGATTTCCGCAAAAATCGGTCGTTTTGCCATACTGTATCTGCATAAAGGAAGGGACGCCCCATGAAGCGCGTTTCAGACCCCGCCGATCCTCGGCGGTGCAAATACAGTTTTCCGCACGAACAGTGCTGGAACGTCGCCTGAGGTAGAGACCGCCGCCGCCAGCCCGACCTGGAGCCAAAGATGCAAAGAATGCGGTCGGACGCAACCGGCGGCCAATAGACGGCAGTAGTGGACGCCTGGAAAATCAGGCAAAGGCCGGAGCAACTTTGTGATTTTATCTTGCCGCGTCAGGTTCGTTTTTCGGCGATTCCCCCGTACGGTATGGGGACGGAAAGATTTCAGATGAATTACGGCAGGCCGCCTGCTCGATCGCTAAGGATCGTAGCGGTCGTGACGGTTGCACTGCCGCGTTAAAAGATATTTTTGACAGCATGTCCGGAATATTACGGAAAAAACGGTCGTATTGCCCTACTGTATCCCGGTAAGGTATCGGTGCTCTCGTGAATGATGCACGGATCGCATAGCGATCTGATTCTCGCGGCCAGCGTCTCTTCGCCGGCCCTTTCTGATCTCCGCAATCGGCAGCAGCCAGTGGCCCGACCTGGAACCAGCCGCCGGTAAGCAACCCGCCAAGCCGAGACCGTAGTCTACATGCAACGCAAAAGGTGCTGGTATGAAGCAAATTAAATTAACACAAGGCAGAGTGGCCTGGGTCGATGATTGCGATTTCGATTACTTAAACCAGTGGAAGTGGCGGTGGGTAAAACACCGCGACAGCACGGGCTATGCTGTCCGCAATCGTCCGAGACCGTCACGAAAAGTTATTCATCTGCACCATGAAGTCGCCACGCGGGCTGGCTTACCTCTCGACAAACTCATCGACCATAAAGATCGCGATGGTTTGAATAACTCTCGATCTAATCTTCGATCTGCAACGCCCTCACAAAATTCCTGCAATCGGGCCCTCCGCAAGGATTCGCGCACCGGAAGGAAAGGCGTGTCGTTTGATAAAGGGAGAGGCAAATGGTTCGCCAAAATTCAGTTCAACGGCCGGCAGCATTTTCTCGGACGCTTTGCCACGCTTGAGGCTGCGAGTGATGCCTACGATGCTGCTGCTCTGAAACTACACGGCGAATTCGCTTGTCTGAATTTCTCTATCGCCGCATAACCCCATCAAAAGGAAAGGACCTATGAATCAGCCAGATATCAAAGTGACTGTCGAACATCATTTCCGCACCGAATCTGAATCCGATTTTCAACGATTCGTAAAAGACCTGGAGCTAAATGTGCTCCGTTGGATTTGTGCGGGCGAGTCCGCGATCGTTATTGTCGATCGGATGAAAGACCAACTGACCGAACACCGCGAAAACCTCAAAGAAAGAAGCTGCTGTTGTTTCTCTTCGATTCTCGAAGGCAAAGCCGCAATGGAATTTCTCGATTCAAGCAGTGACTCAAGTTGCTGCTGTTGCCCTTCTTCGATCCAGATCACTATCGCGTGATGCTGGCAGATCGGTTTTCTGCTTTCACGCTCTTAATCGCCGGCTGACGCCGAGCCTCTCCCTGTCGCTTCTCTGCGACGCAGTTCCGTTCAAGGAAATAGAGAAATGAAGTGTGCTAAACCCGGATGTGCGGCATCCGTGCATCCCGTCTATCGGAGTGATGGGCGATGCGAAAATTGTTTCGCGGAGGATTCGGCTCGATGGAGCGCACCGTCGCTGGTGAGTGAACGAGACAGGAACGAAAAGCGAGATCGGCGTCGCCGGGGCGAGAAGGATGAATGATTACGAGCGAATGCTCACTGGTGATGCCGTTGCACGCGAACAGTTCGCAAAAGAGAAATTGACACTCGTCAGGCTGCGGGTCAAAAAATTTGTTTTGAGGCATCCGGCGGCCGATTATTTCAAAAACGAATTGTTCAGCGTCGGCAGCTTAACACTCGTCAAGTGCATCAATAGAGCGAGCGACGAAAACAAAACGCCGATCAAAAATTTCGATGGCTACGCGAGTCGATGCATCGACCGCGATTTATGTGCGAAATGGAGCGAAGAGGAATATGGATGTGTGCGCGTGCCGGCGCGAACGCAATCGCGGCATCGTCGAAATAATTCTGATGAGCCGCGGCGATGGCCGAAGCAGGAAGAGATTCGGAACGATGGGCCGGACGGCGAAGAAATTTTGATGAATGACATGGATTCGCTGCCGGGTCGCAGCAATCCGACGGCTGAATTCATCGTGATGGATGAAATTTTGCGAGGATGCTGCACAAACGAAATTGAGCGGCAGATAGTCAGACGCCAGGCAGAAGGCGGCTGGACGATTATGGAAATCGCGAACGAGGTCGGCCTTGACGAATCTGAAGTGACATCAGCGCTCGACACAATTTATGACAGATATATGCAGCGCAACTCCGCCTAGCTATGTCGTATTGATGATCGCACAAAAGTTGTCGAATTGACAGCGTGGAGCAAAAAGGGGAACCAGATGATAGTCACTGATTCGATAAGAGCGTTTCTCGCTTCAATCAGACCGTCGCATAATGGGCCCGATCTGATTGATCGCTGGACGCCGGCAATGGAGACCCAGGTCAATGTGACCGCCGGCAAAGGTGAGCAGATTCGCGAAGGAAAACGCACGTATTACACCGATCAATCGACAAGATGGTGGAACATCCGCATTCCGAAAAATGCAAACAGCGAGCCAACATTCAATGATTACGAACTGACGTGGCCACTCGACGAGCACGCCGAAGGCATCGGAACAACTGGCTGGGACTGGCAGGCGAAACGCTCGCGGTGTGTGGGCTTCGATTTCGACAGCATCACCGGCCACGCGGCCGGCGTCGGCGTGACATCTGAGGAGCTAGCCGCGATCTCGCGAACTGCGCAGGCGCTTCCCTACGTCGAGGTCCGCAAGAGCACTGGCGGCAACGGGCTGCATCTTCGAGTCTGGTTCGACGAAGAGGGCATTCCGTGCGCCAACCACACCGAGCACGCGGCTATTGCCCGCTGCGTGCTGGGGATGATGTCCAGCGAGACCGGCTTCGACTTCGCCTCACAGATCGATGCCTGCGGCGGAAACCTCTGGATTTGGCATCGCAAGATGACCACCGAGAACGGCGGTCTGAAGCTCATTAAGGCAGCCGAGAAGGCTCTGTCAGTCTCCGACCTACCGGCCAACTGGAAAGATCACATCGAGGTCGTGCAGCGCAAGTGCGCCAAAATACGGATTGCTGGTATCAGCGATGAGCAACAGTCTGCATTCGACGATCTCGTAACCTCGTGCCGCCGCGTACCGCTTGATGCAAAACACAAACAGATAATCACAGCGATCGCTGATGCCGGCTATTCTGCAATTTGGGTCCCGGACTATCACTGCCTCCAGACGCACACGCACGCTCTAGCGACGCTGATGGAGGACCCATCGCTTGGGCTGGTGGGCGTTTTTCGGACTCTGTCGTCCGGCAGCACGCCGATCAACTGCTTCCTATTTCCCTTGCCCAACGGCGCATGGCGAGTCTGCCGATTTGGGCCCGGCGTCAAGGAAGCCGAGACGTGGACGCAAGATGGCAGCGGGTGGACAACCTGTTGTTTCAATCGTCAGCCCGATCTACGCATCGCCGCAATAGCAAGTGGTGGCGTTGAAAAGGAGGGAAGGGGCGGGTTTGAGTTTTCCGAAGCTGAACAGGCCCTTGAGGCTGCCGCGCTGCTCGGCGAGCGGATTTCGCTAGATGACAAGTTTATACGTCGGCCGGCGACCCTGCGAAAACATAAGGACGGCCGACTAATCATCGACGTGCGGCGTGCCGACGGAGACGGGGACCGCGAGTTACCCGGATGGACGGCAGCCAAAGACAAATTCACGAAAATTACCAGCACGCAGACGGAACAGCCACAAGATAATGCCACGGACTCCGATTGGGATGCGATCGTCAGGAACTTGAAAACGCCAGACGGCAAAGACGCTGGCTTTTATCTTCGACACCGCGATTCAGAGTGGGTCGCCCAGAACCGGAGCAATTGCCAAGCGGCGCTGATGTCACTTGGAAACACCAAAGATCAGGCGACGGAAATCCTGGGTGCAGCCATCCTATCAGCTTGGCGGCTCGTGAATCTCCCGTTTCAAGCGGAGTACCCTGGCAATCGCCAGTGGAATTTGCTGGCCGCGCAACTCAAGGTTCGGCCCGTTGAAGGCCCACACCCCCATTGGGATTTGATCTTCGAGCACGTGGGTCAAGAGTTGACGCCTCACCTCGCGAACCTGCAATGGGCGCAGCACGCCAATATACGCACCGGCGGCGACTGGCTGCGAGCTTATATCGCGATCGCACTGCGATGCCCGTTCGCGCGCGAGCCCTACCTGTTTTTGAGCGGGCCCCAAAATTCCGGAAAATCGATCGTGGGTGAATCTCTTCAATTCCTCGTCACGGCCGGCATCGTCAAGGCCGATCGTGCGCTGAATCCAAAGACGCAATTCAACGGCGAGTTATTGGGTGCGATCTTCGGCATCGTAGAAGAAACCAGCATCAACTCGCCGGCAGCGCTGGCCCGAATCAAAGATTTGGTGACCGGCGACCGTATATCGATCCACCAGAAATTTTGCCAGGCATACGATGTTCCGAACTGCCTGCACATCATCCACACCGCGAATCAAGATCAGGATGGGCGAGCGGCGGTGCCGGTCACGGCGGACGATTCGCGCATCCAAGTCGTGTGGGTGCCGGCTTTCAAAGGAAAAGAAATCCCGAAACGCGAGCTTTTCAAATTGCTAGAAGCGGAAGCGCCGGCCTTCCTGTACACGCTTTTGCATCTGACGCTGCCGACGCCGGAAGGCAGGCTGGCCATTCCGATCGTCGAGACCGCAGAGCGTCACCGCCTGCGCACAGCGTCAGCCCCGCTGCTGACATTCGCTGGGGATTGCATTGCCGCGAAAGACGATGGTCGCGAGCCGAAAGCGGCCGTCTATGTAAGATATCGCGCATGGGCGGAGCAGTCGCAGGAGACAGAGATTCTCGATCCGACACCATTCGGGCGCGAACTCAGAAAGGCACTGCCGGCGCTGCGAGATGGAAAAATGATAATGGGAAACAAGCGTGTGGACTGCTACGTAGGGATTACACTCACTTGAAGAGGAGAATGAATAGATGTCTAAGGAACTGAACCAAGCAGAAGCGATCTTTGATTTAGCCGGAGCGGTACAGCGATTAGGGCTGGCTGATGCCGGCACCCCGATGGGTGCCATTGAAGTCTTAGCGATGGAAGTCAAAGAGGGATGTGCGGAGATCGCGTCGGCACTCCATGCAGTCGCCGAAGCCATCCGCGATCACGAGGTTGCTATCGTCGATTAGTTTTAACAACAGGAATTGGATAAATGGTCGCATTTGCAGAATCTTATCCGCCTCCCGCATCAAGCGAAGCCGGATTTCAGCCATTGATGAATGATGAGGACCTGATTCGATATCTTCGTTTAAATAATCGTCCAAACCCGCCGGAGGCGGTCCGTAATCTCATCCGACGCCATAAACTTCCGGACCTAAAACGCGGTCATCTTCGGCTATTTCGCCGAACCGACGTGGATGCCTGGTTGGCTTCATCCGACCGCCCCCGTCGCTTGCGATCGAAGCCCTAATCTGCTAAGATATGGGCGTTGAAAGTCTGTCGCTAACAGTATCTCGATGCAATCCCAGTAACGTGCTTCCGTCGGTTCGCTCATGCGGTAACGCATGCGCCGGTCGAACTGTTAGCCGACCGCAACAGAGCCGACGGGAGCGCGTTGTTTGGAGGCTAGCATGATTCAAGTTTACCTAGTCAAGCAGAAGCTCAAATCGAAGAAAGAGAACGGCCGGCGCAATTTCCGTTTCTACATCCGATGGCAGGAAAACGGGAAATGGAAGTCCGAACCCACTGGCACGGCTGACACTGTTCAAGCAGAGGGCTTACGCAAAGTCAAATGGGAAGAATTGAACGGTTTGCGTGAAACTCCGCCGGAACCGGAACCTGAGTCAACTGTGGCTCCCAAGCCGACGTGGCAGGAGTGCCGCGAGAGAATCGAGGAATTGATGAAGGGTGACAACTGTCGCCCGAAGTCAATCGCCCGCGTCTTGGAAAAATTCAAAATTCTGGAACGTATGTTCCCGCAAATACTTTCACCCGCCGACGTGACGGACGATATTGCCAGCAAATTTAAGTGCCAACGAATGGCTGCCGGCCTTTCGGCATGGACCGTCGATGGTGATATTGCGGCACTCAAAACAGCCTTCGGAAATCGTCTCAAAAAACTTATTCCGTCCAATCCATTTAGCGACGTGACGGCACCGATTTGCGACGAGCCGGATATTCGCATCGTGACGGCAAGAGAAAGTGCTTCGCTATTCCAGTGGCTCAGCGAGCGCTGGAACAACTGGCAACTGCCGATGATCTATTTGCAGGTTGCCAGCTTACTCGGTTGGCGGGCAACGGAGACCGCTAGCATTACTGAAAAAGATTTGCTGGATGACGGGTTTGTTCGTGCGCGTGCTGAAAGCACCAAGGGCCGCAAGTTCAAATATGGCTGGCTGCCGCAGGAACTCTATGCCCGGTTGCAAATGTGCTGTGCCGGCGGGTTTGCGTTTGGCAAATACTCCGATGAACTCCGTCGCCGGCTATGTGTCCTAAAAAAGCGACCAAATGCTGCTGCCAGGGTCAAGGATTTTGACCCCAAACGACTGGTGGGCTGGATGCAGGACGAATTGAAGAGGTTCAATGAGGAACAAGCCAAGGCGGCTAAAGAGGCCGGCAAGGAATGGGAAGTTTTCACGCTCCATGACTTCCGCAAGACGGCCATCACCGGCATGCAGATGGCTGGCGTAAGTGAGAAGGATGCGAGTATCATGGTCGGGGCTACGCCCGAAGTGATCCGCAAGCATTACGAAAAGATGGACGGAATGGCGATCGCAAAACGGTCTGTGGAACGCCGGATTGCCGGTGGTTTTGAGACACAAAATCCCACCAATTTTGTCTACCCGTTGCGCGCGGACGAAACCAATCAGAATTTAGAGGAGCAAAAATCGTCGCAAGCTGTTGCGAGTTAATAATTAGCGGTTGTGGCGGAACTGGCAGACGCGCAAGCCTCAGGAGCTTGTGGCCGCAAGGCCGTGGAGGTTCAAGTCCTCTCAACCGCACTTAGAAGGGGCGACCCCCGGGACGAGCCCGGGGCTAAGGGCTAACGGATCGTCGTCCCGTCGATCACATTGATGCGCTGCGCCGTGACGTGCGGCTTTTGCAGATCGGGAATGTAGCCCCGCTCGCCGCTCACGCCGATTTCTTGGCCGACGTATTGCTGCAAGTTCACTCCCGGCCCCGGCGTGACGAACGACACCACCTGGTTCGAACCGTCCACCAGGGCAAACTGCGGGGCGCCCGGCCGCTGCGAAACGACCGGCGTTAGCTTACCGATGCCGTCGAAGCGGCCCGGATCGTTGGCGGTCGGCGGCGGAATGTAACTGGCGATCGCGCTTTGGCTGCCCGGTTGACTCAACAATTCTGTGCGGCGCTTTACATCTTCAAAGCGAGCAATGCGATTCAGAACCAACCGGACCCGTCCGCGCTCCAGCGCCGTATGCGCACGATCCAATTGAGCTTCCGCGCGCCGTTTCACCGCGGTGAATTCCCACGTCAACGGTTCATCGGAAGCGATTTTCGAAACCTGCAAATCGATCGCGTCCAAATCTTGTTGGAACGGATCGGTGGCGGAGGGCCCCGCCTTATCTCCCGGCGTGTTTGCGCTGCGCCGTTCGCTTCGGTCGCGCCAGCTCGATTCGCCGGGGGCCGCCGCGTCGTTTTTCACCGTTGGAATTTCACCCTTCGCGGTCCAATCGGTCGAGTTCTTGCTGTGCAGCGCAGTGGCGCTGTCGCGCTCTTCAAACGCCTCGCGCGCCTTAATCGCATGCTCGTCATCGCGCGGGCGCGAAATTCCTTCGGGCAGATCGCGATCGACGAACTTGCCGAACACCCAGCGGAATTCGCCGGAAGGGGGCGCGATCTGGCACCACGATTGGGCCGCGTCGCCGTCGCCTACCTGCTTGATGTCGAGTATTTCGACTTTCTCGCCTTTATCCAACCGCACCTGGTGCACGTCGTGCGTGTTACTGAACCGCGTGCCGACGAAGCACAGCGTGTGGTCGCGCTGCACCACGGCAATGTGGTCTCCCTGGGGCTTCAGCGCGTCGGCGGGCACCCAGCTAAAGCTTCCTTGCGGGGGCCGGATGGCGTACCAGCCGCCCGGATCGTGCCGGTAGACTTCCACCGGGGTACCCTTGCCGAGTTTTTCGGTGGGATAGTAGTTCTTTCCCGGCCCGCTGCGGACATAAACGTCTTCCGAGTTCGCATAAGCCGTGTAGGGGAACTGTTCGTCGCTAGCCGCGCAACACGGAGCAATGCTCACGGTCGTTACGGCCGCCACAGCCACGAATAACGCCAGTGCGATGACGCCACGCAAGCGCATCGGAACATCTCCTCAAATGGAAAATCTGACCAAAGGGCGTACGGATGAGTCGAATCGCTCGGGCACTCATGCTGCGCGGGATGATGAGACGGCGCGCGAGCGGGTGTGCCCACGGCGGTCTGATACCGCCGCTTGTGTGGGGCTTGTACCGAATGGGCCCGCGTGCCGCAAGGGGGATTTCCCGCAGCTTGCAGGGCCAATCACCGCTAGCAATGCCCCTTCCACCGACTGCCGCTGCGGGGCTGCCTGCTGCCTGCCGCCGGTTGCCTGCTTTCTCCGCACGACCGCGCCCCTCGGCACACCTCTGTCATCCCGCAGGTCCGCCCCGGCGATGAAGTTGCCACCAGCCAGGGTCGATACACTACGACGGTCCCCCGCTAAGATTTGCCACTTCTTCGGCGGCCAAGCCGACCTGGCACATTGGCCCTGAGGGCTACTCACCGTGGAATTCAACCGTAATCAGTTCTTCATGACCGGAATTTTCCTGGTGCTCTTGGGCATCCAGTTCCGGCTTATTGAATCGATCACGCTGAACGACAAGACGACGCGCTTCCTGGCGAATCATTCCGGCTCGGCTACCACCAGCACGTCGGCATCGCTGTTTCCGAGCTCGACGGTGCCGCGCAAAACGATCGAGCCGCCACAATGGCTCGGTTGGGCATTCATCTCGATCGGCGCCGTGTTCATTCTTCACAGCCTGGCCATGAAACGCCCGGGGGCAGGATAGAAAGGCAGAATGCAGAAAGCAGAAGGCAGAAGATCAGGTTGTGCTTTCTGCCTTATGCCTTCTGCCTTGTCAGCGGCCCCAACGATCGACGCGCTCGACGTCGAAGAACCGCTGGCCGTTGATTTGCTGGTTCTCATCGCGCACCGCGCTGTATTTTCGGATGCGCACCATCGCCTGGCTCGTTTCGAATGAACCGTTGCCCGGCACGCTCAATCGGGCGTGCACCAGTCCGTAGGGCCCGAGGTTCAGATCGAAGTCGGGGTGGGCTCCCTGAAAGGGGAGCTTGAACATGGCCCCGGAGGGCCCAAATTGATCGGGCGTGACGTGCACCGTCCAGCGGCCGATTTCCGGAAAGGGCACCCCCAGCGGGGCCCCATTCGGCACCGCCGCGATCAAATCCACGTCCAGCGTTCCGTCGACGGGAATCACGCGGCCCAATTCATCCAACGGATACAAGTACACGACGATCCCATCGCTTTCGACAGTCTGGTTCCAATTCGCCACTTGCGCTTCAATGCTGATCCAGCGCACTTGTGAATCTGCCGCCCGCGCCGCCCGAAGGTAATTTGAGATCCGCGTATCCGGAATCCACTGCCGCGGCGGCGGTAAAGGCTCCACGCTACGACCCTCGTCGGTGGCCGACTCATCCTGATGAGGCGCCGGCGGCGAGGGAAGAGAATTAGGATCACCTCCTTCCAAGGTTTCAGGGGGCGCTGATTTCAGCACCTCGGAAACTGCTTGCAGTTCTTCGGAAGATAAGTTCTGATCGCCGTGCCGCGCCAACACAATTCGATCCCAACGAATCGGCCGGCAAATCCACGCACCGGGTCCTTCGGCCCGCAGCCACAAATGTTCGCCATCGGTGCGCGGGTCAACCTGGCCCACGAAGATTCGGCCGCTGGCCAGTGCGACGCCGATGGTTTCTCCGGCGGCCGCGGCGGTTGGCGCAGTCCAACCCACTGCCAACACGATGAGCACACAAAATCGGGCCAAGTGCGACATATCCGCCGTACAAAGGCAAAGCAGGTGCCCCGCGTGGCAAGGCGGCGAGCACGGCCGCGGCGGTCGCGCTTAAAGTTCAATCTCGCAAGCGCTTAGCGGGCCGAATACGACTTGAAGACCGCCGCTGAAGAATTGCCGCACGTTGCCGCCGGGCAACATGATGTTGCCGCGGTGCATCGCGGCTGCCGTTTACGCTGTGCGAGGCACAGGATTAGCGCACGCCGAGATTCCGTTCGACCTGCTGCGATTTGGCGCTGACCCCCAGCAATTCACTGCCGCTTTCGGGATGATCGGCGGGGCGTTGCTTTTCGCCCCACTGCGCCATTTCGTCGTGAAAGTTGTCCCCCTTCAAATCGACAGACTTGCAGCCGGCGACTCCCAGGATGGCCGCCACCGCCAGCGTCGCGCCGAATTTAGCCATTGTTCGCACCACTTAGCCGCCCGACCAGGCGGGCGCCGCGTCACTTTTGATTGTCCTCATCACGAAAGGGCCGGAAATTTCGCAAAATATCCCGGTTCCGTCCAGCCCATTTGCCCCGCGGCAATTGCCTTACTACAGCCTCTCGATAAGGATGACGGATAGTTCTATTTCCCTTTCTGCCTTCTGCCGTCCGACTTCTCCCGATGCTCGATCTGCTCGTCATCGCCCCGCACCCCGACGACGCCGAATTGGGCATGGGGGGCGCGCTCTTGCGATTCAAAGCCGAGGGGCTGAAGGTCGGCGTGCTTGATATGACCAGCGGCGAACCCACGCCGCATGGCTCGCCGGAGATTCGCGTACGCGAAACCGCCGCCGCCACCGAGATCTTGAAGCTCGACTGGCGCGAAAATCTCGGGCTGGCCAATCGCAGCTTGGAAAACACGATCGAAGCGCGGCGCAAAGTGGCCGAAGTCATTCGCCGCGTCCGCCCCAAGTTGCTTTTCGCGCCGTATTGGGTCGATTCGCATCCCGATCACGTCGCCGCCACGCAGATCATCGAAGCCGCGCGCTTCTGGGCCAAGCTCACCAAGACCGACATGCCGGGCGAGCCGTTCTATCCGGCGCGCATTCTTTATTATTGGTGCGTACACCTGCGCGTGGTCGACCCGCCGGCCTTCGTGCTCGATATCAGCGACTACTGGGATACCAAGCGCAAAGCGGTGGAGTGCTTCGCCAGCCAATTCATCGCGGGCCGGCCGGAGAAGCCGCCGAACTTCATCGACCGCTTGCGCGATCAGGCCGCTTACTGGGGCTGGTCGATCGGCACGCGCTACGGCGAACCGTTTTGGAGCCGCGAGCCGATCGGGCTTTCGAGCTTGCGCGATTTGGTTGCGCTACCGCCCTGAGTCGGCCAGTGCGCCCGTCAATCCCCTGGCGGAAACTTCCGCCGTCTGCCGCATCGTTCCACGCACCGCATCCGCCATGCGGCGCAGCTCGCGGTCGGGCATTTCCGGATAGCAGGGCAGGTGCACAATCTGCGGCAGCATTTCCTCCGCCTTCGCCGCCCGCAGCTCCGGCCTGTCCGCCGGCGCCGGCACGACGAACAAACTGTGGGCCCCCGCCGCGTCAAAGCCCGCATTCAACAGCCGCCGCACGAGCCGCGCCGGCTCGCGGTGCAGTACGGGAAACACCCAGAAATTGTGCACTTCCGACCGCCATCCGGGCATCCGCAGCGAGCCCCGCAAAAGCGCCATCAGCCGCCGCCCCTTCTCCGAGCGGCGGTTCAAAGTCCGGCGATGATAAAAGCCGATCCGCCGGTACATCACGGCCATCAACGCCGCGCTGGGCTGGCGGCGAATCATTGGCAGCAGGTCTGCGCCGGGGAAGGCCCGCGCCAGCGAGGCCACGACCTGGTCGGGATCGCGTCCGGCCAATCGCATGGTGGCCACCACGCCGCTAAACGGCGGCCCATACGACAGCAGCTTCATGGCCGAGTGCTTCAAAACCTTCTTGGCGTACGTCCCGCGCCGCTGCACCGGATAGCGCGCCTGCAATTGCCGCATCTCGTTGAGCGTTTTCGCGTCGCGCACTCGCACCAATCCGCCGCCCAATGCCGTGGCCGTTTTGATCGAACCGAAGCTGAACATCGTGATGTCGGCTTCCGCGTGCCCGGTGAAGTGCCGGCCCGCAAACGCCTGCGCGCAATCTTCCGCGATCAATAAGTTATGTTGCCGCGCAATTTCCAGCACCGGCGCCAGCGGCTGCCGCGTGCCGAACAAATGCGCGATCAAAATTGCCCTGGTCTTCTCCGATACCGCGCGGCGCAAACTTTCAACGTTCACCGACAGATCTTCCGGGTTCACGTCCACCGGCACCGCCACCAGGCCATGCGCTTCGACAATCCGCACCATATCGCGGATCGTGATCGCCGACACCAGCACTTCGCTTCCGGGAGGCAATTGCAATGCTTGCAGCCACAGATCGAAGCCGCTGCGCACCGAAAGGCAGGGCAGGGCATCTCCCACCGGCGACCACAGATCTTCCAAGTCGTCGGCCAGTGCCCCGCGATTCCAGCGCGTCAAACAGTCGCGCAGGGCGCTGCCCAAATCACTCCAGCGAATGTCCAAACGCTTGCGGACCCACATGCCTTCCTCCGCTGTCGCCCGCACCGGGCACTAGCTGACTCATGAAAGCGTCATTGTGTGCTAGCAGGCAAATTTCTGCAACGCCCATTCTCGGCCGATCTTGGACGCGGCGCCTATCAGATACATCGGCGCACGGCGGTTGCTGAAGCGGCGTCACGCGGTTTTGCGGTGCATTCAGCAAAGCTTCGCGTGCGCGCACAACTTGCCAGCACGTATTTAATCTGGAGTAGTCGTGCCGATTGTGCCGATACCGTGGACGTTTTCGCTCGTTGCAATTCGCGACGCAGCTTTTCGCAGGGGGGACGCAAATCTCGCGCTATCTGGAGCAGTCCCCATGATGCGGCTGGCCATCGCTATCGGCGTGCTGGTGCTCATTTGCGGTTGAAACCGTCGTGTTCCACCCACAATCGACCGATAAGAAATGGAGGCGGAGCACCTTCGTCTTCCGCGCGACCGATGGATCGGCCGCCGGCGAATTCGCCCCGCCTCTGAAGCCCGCAGGGAGCTCGTGCCGTGTCGCAGGACATCAACGTATTGGCGCTGGTCAAGGGAAACGAACGGTACATTTTCTTGTACGACGACGCCAGCCGCGCCGAAGCCCTGCGAGTGTTGGGTCGCTACGCTTCGAATCCCGATCTCAGCTTCACGTGGTACGATGCCGCCGTGCTGAGCCAGAAGATTCGCAACAGCACTCAATCGGCTAGCCCGTCGTCGCGCCGCTTCGATCTGCCCCTGCCGCGCCCCGCCGACGAATAGCGTGCTTGCTAGTCGCTAGTTGCTAGCCGCTAGTTGCTTCACACCCATGCAAGCCGCCATCGAACGCTTCTTGCAATATCTGCGTGTGGAGCGTAACGCTTCCGAGCTGACGATCAAAAGCTACCGAGAAGACCTCTCCTCGCTGGCCGCGTATCTCGCCCACGCCCACGGCCGATCGATCAATCCGGCCTCGATCACCACTTTGGATATGCGCGGTTACGTGGCCGGTTTGCACGAAGCCAACTACGCCAAAACTACGATCGCGCGCCGCCTTGCCTCGATGCGCAGTTTCTTTCGTTTCGGCCAGCGCGAAGGTTGGACCAACACGAACCCGGCCAAACCGCTGCGCACGCCGCGCAAGCCGCGAGATTTGCCGCATTTCCTTTCCAGCGACGACCTGGGCCGACTGCTGGAAACTCCGCCGGCCAATAATTCACAGGGCCTGCGCGATCGCGCGATGTTGGAAACGCTCTACTCCGCCGGTTTGCGCGTCAGCGAACTGGTCGGCTTGAACGACGACGACGTCGATCACGCCGCCGGCATCATTCGGGTGCGCGGCAAGGGACGCAAAGAACGCCTGGCGCCACTGGGTTCCTTCGCCCAGAAGGCCATCGGGCGATGGCTTGAAAAGCGTAAGCTGGCGCCTGCGCTAGTGCGCAGCCCCAGCCGGCCGGTCTTCACGAACAAATTCGGCAAGCGCCTGACCACGCGCAGCGTCGGCCGCCTGTTAGAAAAGCATTTGAAGGTGGCCCGGCTCGATCGCCGCACGACGCCCCACACCTTGCGTCACAGTTTCGCCACGCATCTGTTGGACCGCGGCGCCGACATCCGCAGCGTGCAGGAACTGTTGGGCCACAAAAGCCTGTCCACGACGCAGATCTACACGCACCTCAGCACCGCCGGCCTGCGCAAAGTTTACGAGAAAGCGCACCCCCGCGCCCGCTGATCAGTGATTTCCGGCGCAAGCAGTGCCTTCTCACCGCCGCTTCAATCGAAAAACAATCCCCTCCGGATCTCCCACCGGTTCCAACTGGTAGCTCTTCAGGATCCAGTTCAATACATAGCCGGGATTGTCACTGCACGCATACGCCTGACCGCGCTGGAGAAACGGTTCGATGGATTCGGGCGAGGTTTCGATCAACGGCGGCAACCCATTGATATCGGCTCCCACGGTCAGCACCACGTTGGGCTGAATTCCCTCCACGTCTCGAACACAGGTCAGCACATTCTTGACATTGGTGTCTGCGTCGGCAATTAGCAAGCCGTCGGGCGCCGCCTGGTTTAACGCGACCCGAGCAAATCGCTCGGCGCTATCTTCGCCGTTTTTGCGCGGCCTGAGAAAATAGGTGTAATTGTCGCGCAGCGGAAGTTCGCGCGAAACGCCCAGCGACACGCCGGCGGTGCGCAGCATTGGCGGCCCAATTTCGTAGACCGCAACGGGAAGTAGCGCCAACAAGCAGAGCAGGCACGTTTTTACTCGAGAGGGCCTTCCTAAATGCGGCACCGCCAGGCCGATGAACAGTGCAAAGATTGCATAACCCGGTGCGAAGAATTTGTAGACATCGGCCACTAAGTTGCGAAACGAAAAGATAAAATCGATCACGAAGATGCTTCCGGCAAACAGCACAAACCATCGCAGCCGCGGATTTTTCCAGCTCCAATAAGCTCCCAGCGGCCCCAACAAAATAAGCGGCGTGGGAAAATTGAGCACAAAATATAACACCGCCCGCATCAACTGACGCCCGACATCAAACTTCGTGGCCAAAACGGCCCAAGCATAGTACTTGCCCGTCAGGGCTTCTTGCAGCGCGGACAGAATCGGCTGCCCGCCGAGGATGGCCGAGATAATCAGCGCGGTGTACAGCGTCGATCCAATCAGCACCGCGACCGCCCCGAGAAGGACGTGCTTGAAGTTGATCCAATGCTGCCGCCAGGACCAGACGATGAGCCCCAGGTACGCGGGATCGTGCAACAATGCCAGGTCGTGAACCGAGATGTTCAATCCGTTTACCAGCAAGGCCAGAATCAACCAGCGCGGTTGGCGACGAATGACAAACCGCTCCACCAGCAACAATTCCGTGATCAGCAACAGGACGTAAAGGTTGTACTCCTCGGCGATCACGGAATGCAGCCAAAATGTATGGCTGACGCCCAGCGCAATCGTGCCGACCGCCACGGCCGGCAGCGACAAGGTCAGCCGCCACAAGAGCATGGCAAACAAGCCCAAGGTCAGCGCGCCGCAAACGGCGGAAAACAAATTCACGCGCAGCGGCAAATCGCCGACCGGCAGCCAAGACGCGCCGATCGCCAGAGCGATGTACAACGGATGAGCCAACGCCAGCCCGCATTCTCCCTTAAGGTCCGTTCGCCATACGCGGTATTGCAGCAGCGCGGAATCCTGCCATCCCACCCCCGGCATGCATGTGAAGTAGTACAGCGCGAATCCCACTAGCACGGCCAATACGGCGGCATTGCGTCCGCCGCGCGCGGAACTTTCTGCGGACGGAATTGCAGAACCGGTCATTTACAGTTTCATCCGCTTGAAGATGGGTTCAGGAATTGCCCGAACAATTGCCATGATCATGCGCCAGATGTGCGGCGTGTACAGCACGTTCTGCCGCCGCCGAATCGCCCGATCGATCTGCCGCGCCACCTTCTCCGGCTTGGCCACCAAGGGGGAGTTCGGATTCACGCGTCCCTCGGTCATCCGCGTGGCGACAAATCCCGGCTTGATCGTCAACACCGGAATGCCGTGTGGCTGCAAGCGGTTGCGCAGACCTTGAAGAAATGCGGAGAGGCCCGCTTTCGGCGCCCCATAAAGATAGTTGCTCTGCCGGCCGCGATCCCCCGCCACCGAGGAAATCGCCGCGATGTATCCACGCTTGCGCTGGACGAAGTAAGCTGCCGCGATCTCCAAGAGCGCCGCCGCCGATAAGAAATTCACGTCGAACGATTTTCGCAGTTCCATGAAACTTCGCTGCGCCTCGGCTTGCTCGGGCAGATATCCGTGGCACACCACCACGCCGTCGATTCCATTTTGAAAGTGTTCTGCGCATCGAGACCAAAACGAGTGATAGTCGTCAAAGTTTTCGGCATCAAATCGTTCCACCGCCACGGGAACTTGAAAGCGCACCTTCAAATCGGCCGCGCAGGCGCTCCAATTCTTCGAGGTTGCGGCCGGCAAGCACCAGTCCACAGCCGCGCCGAGCCAATTCGGCATTCAGAGCGCGGGCGATTCCCGAGGTTGCTCCCACCATCACGACGTTTTCATGCATGACAATGCTCCACGATTCCCACTCGGCGTGCTTGTGAGGAACTGAATCGGCAATTCGGATCCACGACAGCCTTGACGGCGCGAAACTCCGCCAGCCGTGGATACATGGCCTGAAAACATTCGGCCGACATGAGCGAGTCTTTGGCCAAGTATAGCCGTCCGCCGTGCGCCAGCAAAATCTGATCGAGTTGATCACACAATTCGCGCAAATCCGCGCCGGTGTTGGCGAAGTCCAAAGCCAGCGTGTGCCCCGGCTGCAAGTACGAAAGCACTCCGCCGCTGGCTGCCCCGCTGCTTTTCAACACCGCCAAAAACGACGCCTTCTGCGAAGCCGCGATCCGCTCCAAGAGCTCCACGAGGCCGCGCCGCGAAGTCTCGCGCGGAAACCAGGCCTGATATTGCACGAAACCACGCTTGCCGTAAATGCGGTTCCAGTGCGCAACCCGATCCAGCGGATAAAAGAACGAATTGTAATCGACGATCTTGACCTCGTCTTTGTGGACGCCGTAATACAGCGAATTGAAAATCCGCATGCTCCACGGCGCCACGGCCATGCCGGGCAAATTCAACGGCACTCCCAGCGGCATCTTCCGCGGCAACCGCAGCGGCGCCGATCGATGCGCGGCCGGAAGCTGATCGACCGCGGCATTCTCCCCCAGCATCACCACGCTGCGCCCCAGCGACTCTCCCCGCGCCAGGCAATCGATCCACGCCACCGAATACCGATATTTCTGATCCTCGTTGGAAAACACTTCTAGCGTCTGATCCAAATCGCGAGTCTTGCGATAGGTCACTGCCACGTAGGCCGAGGGGACCGGCACGAGTTGAATCCGTGCGCTGGTGATGCATCCGGTCAGGCCCATGCCCCCCACGGTGGCCCAAAACAGTTCGGGACGTTCTTGCGGGGAACAACGCACTTCCTCACCGTTTGCCAGCAGCAGTTGCAAGTCCGGCACAAAACGGCCGAATGATCCGTCGCGATGATGGTTCTTCCCATGGATATCCGCCGCAATCGCGCCGCCGATGGTCACCGCCTTGGTGCCGGGAGTCGTCGGCAAAAACCAGCCTCGCGGCAAAAACACCTCGATGATTTCCGCCAGCGACACGCCCGCTTCGCACCGCAGCACGCCGCTCTCGTCGTCGAAGGCGAGCATCCGGTTCATGCCAGTCTGCACCAGCACGCCTTCGCCTCGATTGAGCGCGGAATCGCCGTATGCGCGGCCCAGTCCGCGCAATGTAGCTCGAGCGTTTGCCGGAAGTGATCGCCTCGCGCAATCCGCCTGAGCTTTCCACGTGCTCCGCGAAGCACGATTCGCGCGGAAAGTTGCCCCAGCCGCTCAGCACGACAGGCTCGGGTTTCACGAAGGTCGCGCCCCCAACAGCCACGCCAGAAGGACGACCGTCGCCGACAGCGCGCCTAAAACCAGGCTCATGTGGTCCTTCAGTGCAAAGACCACCGGATCATCGTGCAGTTCTTTCCGGCGCGCAGCAACCACAGCCGCGTGATCCAAAACAGAAGAATAGGGCACAATAGCCACAGTATTTTTGGCCGCGTGTACAACAGCGCCACTTGCGGGCTGCTCAGATACAGCGCGAACACCAGCGCGGCGATGTATCCGCTGGCCGGCCCCAACGTGAAGATCGTAGGTATATCGACCGACTGATAACCCCGCCCGGTGTGGTGTGTATCGGACGCCAGTTCGAGTCGATCCAATTCGATGAAACGCTTGGCGAATGCCAGCGATAAAAAGAAGAATAATGAAAACTCGAGCATCCATTCTGATACCGGCACGCCCGCCGCATCTCCGCCGGCTTGAACGCGCAGAATGTACAATCCCGAAAGCAGGAAGACGTCGATTACCGCCTTCCGCTTCAGCCAGAAGCTGTACAGGCTGCTGGTGCCCAAGTACAAAAGCAGAATCGCACAAAACCGCCACCGCGCCGTTCCCATCGCCAACGCAAATGCCAGTGCGATCAGGACTGGAACCGCCAACGCCACAGTCGACAAGCGAAGCTTGCCAGCTGGAATGGGTCGGGCCCGCTTCGTCGGATGACGCCGATCGGTTTCCAAATCCAGCAGGTCGTTCGTCAGATATACCGCCGAGGCGCACGCCGAGAACGATAAGAACCCCATCAGCGCATGAACCAATCGCGCCGGCGACAGGTCGTGCGCTAAAAACGTCGGCAAAAAAATCAATAGATTCTTCGACCACTGATGCGGCCGCAGCGCCCGCAGTAGATCTTTCCAACGCGCCGGGTTCGCTGCCACCGTCTGCATCGGCACACCCAGCAAGTTGATCCGGCGCTTCAACACGGCGCCGGGTGCGACGGCATATGCGGTCGCCGATCGCTGCCAGATGGGCAAATCGGCGGGCGCATCGCCCACGTAGGCAAACGTCTCGAATCCATGCTCCTGACAATAGGCTTCAATAGCGCGCAGCTTATTTGTCCCTTTGAGGTTCGTCTGGCCGTCGGTCGCAAGCACTGCGTCGAACAGCCCCAAGTCATCTGCCACTCGTTGGGCAATCACCCGATCGCTTGCCGTGGCCAACACCAAATGACAGCCTTCCTCTTTGCACTTTCGCAACAGCGATACCACTTCTTGGCAATACGGCCAAGTGGTTTCCGCCAGCGGCGCAATTTCCAATAGCCGCCGTTTCATCAGTGGCCGGCCGCCACGAAACAACCACAGCGGCGTTTTAAGAAGGACCGCCGGCTCGACCTTCACCGCTCGAAAGAACGATTCCATCGTCACGTCCGTCGCCAGTAAACTGCCGTCCAAATCGACGAACAGCACACGGTAACCCGTGGCGCTGCGTGGCTCGGCGGGTGCAATTGAAGGTGACTGCATGGGTTGATTGCTGCGGCGCGGGGAGGCGCTGTCTCGAATAGACAAAGATACCTCAAAACCCCAGTATATCACGCCGTTTTGCTGGCTTCTTTCAGGCGCACCGTAAGACAAAACGTCGTATTTAGCCCGACTGGTGGGTCAAGTCCGGATCGCTATGGCGAACCGGAGGCGCTCGTCTAAACCAGCCCTTTGCGCACCGACCAAACAGCCGCTTGAGTCCGGTCCGTGACGGCGATCTTACGCAGAATGTTCTGGACGTGTTCTTTCACCGTCTCGACGCTGATTCCCAGCGATCGGCCGATTTCCTTGTTGCTCAATCCCAAGGCAATGTGACGCAGCACTTGCAGCTCTCGCTGGGTCAGCGGCACTTCCTCGTCGTCGCTGGGTGTGCGGGTGGCCATCGCTCCTTGCACCCGCTTTAGCTCGCCCGTCTTGGTCGGCGGCTGTCCGGCGGCGGCCGCATTGATCGCCGCCACCAGGTCGTGTCGCGACGATCCCTTGAGCACGTAGTCGCTTGCGCCGAAGGCCACCGCGCGCGCCACGTAAGTCGGATTGTCGTACGTCGACAACACCACCACCCGCTGATCCGGGCGGTCCTTGCGAATTTTTTCCAAGGCGTCCAGTCCGTCCGTATCCGACATCCGAATATCCAGCAGCACGACGTCCGGCTTATGCTTTTTGGTCAATTTCACCGCCTCGTCGCCGTTTTTTGCCTCCGCAACGATTTTGATATCCGTCCCGCTTAGCAAACTCACCAGACCGCGGCGCACTACCTCGTGGTCGTCTGCCACTAACAACTTGACGCTCATGAAACCCTCCAGGAAACATTGTCACCAGCCGCAACAGACTCGGATTAATTTACGGCAGGTGAGCTGAAAACACAGAAACGCTTCCCGGCGTCCACCCTAAGCGAAATCGAAATCGATCCCGCGGGCGTCGGCCTCCCGTAGACGTTTTCTGTTCCGATGCAACGATTTTGCCCGACCACCCTAATTGGTCAAGCCCCTATTTCCATAATAGGCAGTCAGTGCTGCATTAGATAGCCCCGCGTTCCGTCACCAGTTCAATGTTCGCGGCGCGTTTGTGCTGTTAAGAACTCAGTGGCTTCGCAAGCTGGTTCATTTTGGCCGTCAGAAATATTCGGAAGAATCGCAGTCCGGCGATGGCCACGATCACAATCAACGCCAACATTAAAGCGTACTCAATGGAGGTGGGGCCCTCTTCTTCCGCCAAGAAGCGGCGAACCTTCGTCATCTGGCTCCGCCAAACGCCGAAATTTCTTTGCATCGCAGCGCGCGCACCACGAGCGCGTCGAATTGCCGGGGAACGGACAGAGGTTGATTCCAATTGTCTTCGCATGCTTGCCAACCGCGGAGCAGATACAAAACGGCGCAGCGTGAGAAGATGTTGCTCGCGCGAAAGGCCAACTTCCGCTTGAGAAATATTTTCTCCGCGAATGAGCGCAGTTGCCCCCCTTTATTGTAGGGTGAGAAAAAGCAGCGGAAAGGCTCTAACTCCTTGGCCGCGTGTAGAATTCGCAGCCCGCCCAGGGAATGTTGCCAAACCGCAACCATCGGCCGGCAGCGATGCGCCAATCGTCAGAATTGATGCAAAAACCGCACGTCGTTCCGATAGAACTCGCGAATATCCGCCACGCCGTGCCGACGCGCGCAAACCCGCTCCACCCCCAAGCCGAATGCGAATCCCGTCACTTGCTCCGGATCGTATCCGACCGCGGCCAGAACATTCGGATCGACCATTCCGGCGCCCCCCATCTCGATATAGCGCGTTTTCCCGCCCACTGTTTCCCAAGCCATATCCACCTCGACGCTCGGCTCGGTGAAAGGAAAGAACGACGGACGGAAGCGGATGTGCACCTCTCCGCCGAGAAAACTGGCGGCGAACAGCCGCAGCACGCTCTTCAAATCGGCCATCGTCACGTGCTTGTCGATCAACAGCCCCTCGATCTGATGAAACATCGGGTAATGCGTAGCGTCGGCGTCGTCGGGCCGGTAGACGCGCCCTAGCGAGATGATTCGCACCGGCGGCTTCTGTTTTTCCATCACGCGGATCTGCACCGTGCTGGTTTGGCTGCGCAAGAGCATCGGTCCGGTGTTGCCGACATTGGCCGTGGCTAGATAGAAATTCTCCAACGGATCGCGCGGGATGCGATTTGGGAATGTTGAGCGCTTCGAAATTGTGCCACTCGTCTTCGACCTCCGGGCCCTCGGCCACGGTGAAGCCCAAGCGGCCCATTATGTCTTTCAATTCCTCGATTGTTTGCGTCAGCGGATGCAGGTGGCCCATCATGATCTGACGGCCGGGCAGCGTCGGGTCGAATGGCTCGCCGCTTTCTGCCGCGCCGCCGCCGGTCAGGCGCGCTTGCGCCGCGGCCAGCGCGGACTCCAGCTCCGTCTTCACCTCATTGAATCGCTTTCCAGCGGCGGGTTTGTCCGGCCCCGGCACGGCGCCCAATCCCTTTTGCACGGTTTTGAGCCGCCCGCTTTTGGCGCCGAGAAATTCCACTCGCGCCGCTTCGACGGCTGCCGCATCCGCGGCGCTTTCAAACGCCGCCTTGCCAGCAGCGGCAAGTTCGTCGAGCTCGTTCAAAAACGTTTGCAGCGGCACGCGCGCCTCGATGTCGTGAATTGATTCAGGCAGTTAATCAAATCGAAAACGTACCACAAGCAACACATTGCCTGCCAGGGCAGCAGAAGTTGGCGGCGCAAAGAAAAAGCCCAGGGGTTGCAACCCCTGGGCTTGAGTAGTTAATGTCGCGAATCGGTCGGCGGGGGTTTACTTCAAAACCTTTGCGGTGTCCTTCAGAATATCTTCGGCGGCTTGGTCGGTCAGCCCGCCTGGCGGCAGCGAGTGGTTGGCCACCACTTTGCCTTTCACGTAGATCAGCACCGTCGTCTCCGCGGCTGGATTCAGTTTGTAATTGTCCGGGCCGTTGGGATTCTTCGGCACCACGAAGGCCACGTTTTTCACGTTCGTGTCTTTGACCATTTCCTTGCTTTCTTTGGCAAGCTCTTCCGGCTTATCACCCAGCACGGTAACGAACGAACCCATGTTGTATTCGGCCTTGTTGTTGGTCACCACGGTGTCGAGGCGCTTTACGAACCGGCCGAGGTTGCGGTCGGCTCGTCGCGAGAAGACCATCACCATGGGACGGTTGCCCATCTTGCAGCGGTAGCACAGATCTTGCCCCACTTTTACGCCGTCGTCCGGAGCGCCAGCGACCTTCGTTACTTCAAAGGCGCCCAGCGTTTCACCCGGTTGCGGGCCGCTGTGAATTTCCGCGGCTCGCAGGCCGGCGGCAGACAGAGTTCCACACAGCACGAGAGCGAACGTGGTCATAAACTTCATCATCAAAACTCCTGAGACTCGTGAACGCGCCGGGCAACGCAGCGGCGATCGTATCCATCTCGTAACCATCGGATGCTCAAGCTCCTGAAAATCAAAGAGCTTGCTCGGCGTATCACGTGTGTATTTGGTACAGGTATTACAGACGGAAGGTCCGGCGCAACTTTCCGCGCCGAAGGGTAAGCCCCCCTCTGCCAGGAGGGCTCGGCAGGAAACGAACATCCGACACATCGTAGCGCAACGGACGCCCCTTGGCAAGCCGTGCAATCGCTTCGCTCCTTACAACCTCGTTCTTGACAACCCCTTGCGGCATAATAAGATGACCGTTCCGAGCGACTCCGCTCGCATGCATCGGTTCGTCTATTGCTTATCAAGGATCCAATTCATGTCCGGAAACCGGCGAATCGAACTCACCATGCAGGGCGAAGTCACCGTCGTGCGCTTCGTCGATCGCAAAATTCTCGACGAAGCCAACATTCAAGAGCTCGGCACTGAGCTGTTCAAGCTGGTGGAGCAAGAGAAGCGAAAAAGCCTGCTGTTGAACTTCTCCAACGTCGAATTCCTTTCCAGCGCCGCGTTGGGCAAGTTGATCACGCTGGACAAAAAAATGAAGGCGCTGGGGGGCAAGCTCAAGCTGAGCAACATCCGCCCAGAAATCTACGAAGTCTTCGCCATCACCAAGCTCAACAAGCTGTTCGACATCAAGGATGACGAGGCGGACGCGCTGGCGACGTTTTGAGGACAGACAAGGAGACGTGAGACAATGAGACATGAGAAATCATAGTACCCTTGTCTTCCTGTCTTCCTGTCTTCCTGTCTCCCTGTCTGATGTCTCCCGGTCTGATGTCTCCCGGTCTTGCCTGCCTCACTCCGGCACCGGCTGCGAATAATCGTCCACGTATCCCGGCAGTGCGATCGTGAATAAGATCGCCCCCACGCCGGCAAACCCCAATAGCGAGCCGAACACGTAATCCCAGCCGTAGTTCTGCGCCACCGTTCCCAGCCCCCAGCCGGTGACCACGGTGCTGGCGTAGCCGAAGATGCTCGTTAATCCGACGGCGGTGGCCGCCGCCCGCTTCGTGGCCAGCTTGACTACAATCACGGCCACCAGCGCCTGCGGGCCGTAGATGAAGAATCCTGCCGCCGCCAATAGCGCCGTATTGAGCCACATCACTTTGGGCGGCGCTATCCAAAACATAAAGATCGTCGCGCCGGCCGCCAACATATAGAAAATGCACAATGGCGCCCCGCGGCCGCGGAACCACCGGTCGGTCATCCAGCCGCTGGAGATGATGCCGACCAGCCCCGCGAATTCAAACCCTGCCACCATCCACGCGGCATCATGCAGCTCGATGCCTTTCACTTCCTTCAGCATCGTCGGGCCCCAATCGAAAATCGCGTACCTCAACACGTACACAAAGAAGTTGGCGATCGAAACAATCCAAATATATTTGTCGGAAAACACGCGCTCCCACAAGAACGCGCGAAAATCATGAGTTGTCTGCTCAAATTCCGGCGTCGGAGCAGCCACATGCGTCCCGGCAATTTCCGGCAGGCCAACGGACTCGGGCGTATCACGCAACCACAGCAGCAGACCGCAAGCCACTGTCAGCGCGATGCCGGCGGGCACAAAAAAACAAATCTGCCAATTGCCTGGGTTGTAGGTCACCAGGTAGCCGCACAAGATCAACACGCCGGCGCCGCCCAACGAGTGCGACGCGTTCCAGTATGCCATCTTCGTCGCCAGCTCTTTCGGCGAGAACCAGTGTGCCAACAGTCGCGCGCACGGCGGATATCCCATCCCCTGAAAATAACCGTTGATCATCCAGATGATTCCAAACGCCAGAATTGCCGTGCTCAACCCGAACATCACGTTCAGCACGGCCGCTGCCGCCAGTCCTAACGCCATGAATTTGCGGCCATCGGCCCGGTCGCCCAGGATGCCGTTGCCGAATTTCGAAATTCCGTACAGGACTCCATGCAACGTGAGAAACAGCCCCAGGTTCGATTTCGAGATGCCCAACTGTTTTTCCATAACCGGCATGGCGATGGACAGATTCTTCCGCACGAAATAGAAGGCCGCGTAACCGGCCGTGGTCCAAAACAAAATCCGCGGACGATAGTAAGCGTACTCCCGCTGGATTTGCTCAGGATCGGTGATTCGCGGCGCAGGCGGCGCAGGCCAGAGAAATTTGGGCAGCCACGGCGACCCAGCTGATCCCGCTTGTGGCTCTACGGGTTGCATACCGCGCTTCTAGAATGATCCAGCGGTCCGGGCTTTCGTTTCAGGCCTGAGCATACCGCAGCGATCTGGGGCAAGCAAACGCGGCGGCCCGATGGATCCGCGACGATTCGCCGGAGATCGGAAATTTTGCGAAAACCGCCGGCCGACGGCAGCAACAAGCCAACCTGCTTCCTATAATTGGCCAGGGCTTTCTCAGCACACGTCGATCCGCACCACGAAACCGCTCTGCATGTCAACTGAGACTCGCTGGACTTGGTCCGTCGAAGCACGGTTTCCCAGTGTGCGCGGCGGTGGACAGTATCTGATCGCCGAACTGCTTGCCGCCTTGAAGCGCGACCAGTGGAGCGAAGGCGATATCTTCGGCGTGCATCTGGCCGTGGAAGAAGCCCTGGTCAATGCCATTTGTCATGGCAATCGGTCCGACGCCAACAAGCACGTCTCGATGGCCTGTAAATTGACGTCCGACCGCGTGCTGATCGAAATCGCCGACGAAGGCAAAGGCTTTGACCCGGCTTGCGTCCCCGATTGCACCGCAGGGGAAAATCTCAAACGCCCCAGCGGACGTGGCATTATGCTCATGCGAAACTACATGTCCCGGGTAGAATACACCGACGGCGGCCATCGCGTGCTGTTGGAAAAACATCGCTCGCCGCCGGGTTGATTTCTCGTTTCGCGACCCCAGCCACGCTCCGCATCCATGGGCATCCGGTTTCAATGCCCCAACGGGCACAAGATGAACGTGAAGGCCTTCTTGGCCGGCCGGCGCGGGCTGTGCCCCATCTGCGGCGCCAAGTTCGACATTCCCTTTCAAAGCGAACCCGAAGCGCTCGCGGGCAATTCAGCCGAGCAAACCGGCGCGGCGCAGGCCGATGGTGGAACGGTGGACGAATCGACCGATACCATCGTGCTGGATCTTCCCTATCTCGCGGCGGCTCCCACCGCGCCGGCCCAGTCGTGGGCTTCCCCCATTGAGCCGGCGGGCGCAGAGCACCAGGCGGCCGTCGGCTCCACCGGAACTTCACCGGATGATCCGAAGCCGTCTGCCGATTCAGCGCGCCACGGCCAAAATCGACCGGCGGCGCCTACTACCAAGTGGTACCTCCGTTTGGGCACGGGCGAACAGTTTGGCCCAGTGCGCGACGAACTGATGCGCCAATGGTTCGACGAAGGCAGCATCCGGGCAAACACGCCGATCTGGCGCGACGGCTGGTCCGATTGGCAGGCCGCCTCCAGCGTGTTTCGCGCCGCTGTCGACCTCGTCCCTACGCCGCCCGAAATCGTCCCCAAACCGATGTCATCGGGCGACCTCAGCGAAGCGCTGTCAGCCGCTCATTCTCCGGACATTGCCGATGTCGCAAAGCGTCGACCTTGGACGCAGAAGCAATGGACGACGCTTATCAGCCTGACCCTTTTGGGTCTGATTGTCATCCTGGGCACCATCATGCTGGTGATGCTGCTCGGTCAAATTCAGTCCTCAGAGCCGCAAACGCTTTCGCCATCGGGCACGACAACTCGATTCGAGGGTTTGAGCGAGGGGCCGACGATGCTAGCACAATCGGAGTCGCCGATCAGCCCGGCGCGGCCAAAGAGCCGTTGACCCGCTGGCTCCTTCTTGCGACACTCCCGCCCCACTAAGAATCCCGAGCGGCAGCATTCATGGGGAAATGACTCGCCGGAACGATCTTAGCGACTCGTTTCTTTGCCAGCTTCTGTCGCAGAATCAATCGTAAACGAGGGCAGACCATGCATCGCATTACTTGGCACATCGTTGGAGGTTTGCTTCTATTGATTGTTGCCGGCTGCGGCCGATCGACCGGGCCCACGGCCGATTCGGCCAACGGCCAGGCGTCGGCGAATGCCGCTGGGGACACGCCCGACAAAGCCGTCGCGGAATTCCTCGACGCCGTGCGCTCCGGCAACGATCAAAAAGCCGCGTCCATGCTCACGCCTTTGGCTCGGCAGAAAACTGCCGAGGTCGATATGGTTGTGGCGCCGCCCGGCAGCCCGACCGCTAAATTTCAGGTTGGCGAAGTGGAGTACGTCACGCCGGAAAAGGACGGGGCGCACGTCTGGTGCCGGTGGACCGACGTCGCCGACGATCAAGGGCATACTCGCACCGACGATTTGATTTGGGTGTTGCGCAAAGAAGCGGAAGGCTGGCGCGTGGCTGGAATGGTGACGCGGGTCTTCCCCGATCGTCCCCCCTTGGTGCTGAACTTCGAAGACCCCCAAGACATGCTGCGCAAGCAACAACTCTTGCAGGAAGAGATGGAAAAGGGGAACCAAGATGCCGCTCCGCCTCCGGTCCAGAAGGAGGCCGCAGTGCCTGAGCCGGATGCTGCCACGAAGCAGTGATAGCGACCAACTTTTGCTAGCTGCAATGATCCGTATAAACGGACTATTTACATTGCAGCACAAATTCCGCCTCTACGGTCTATCTTAACACTGCTGCGGCAAGTTGTTGCTTGACAACAGCTTATCTCTACGAAAAGTCACGGGTGTGGCCAAAACCACGCCCGTTTTTTTTCGCAATATTGCCCTAGGCGCGCAGCGATCGTGATGTACAGTTGATGGAACAATTTTCGCAATCATCCCAAAGCACCAGGACTTTGCAGACTGTTTCTGGTGCTTGACAAGAAGTCGGTGAATGCTAACCTAGCGTCCTACCCTAGCTATTCGCGTTTGCTTGCGTAATCGTCAAAGCTTACAGGGCAGCGAGAAACATTAGGCAGACAGACGCGAAACGCATAGGACCTGGGAGTTTTGGCTCCTTCGCTTGGTGGCCGTCACAAGCGAGGGTGAGAACTTTGTGCGACGGCTTTGTTGTGATTTTGTTACGCCAAGGTACCTGTTTTTTTGTTGGAGGATTCGAGGATGAACCGTACTTTGATCCTGGGCATCGCGATGTTTCTCGCGATCGTCGGCATCGCCCTGTTGGGCGGTGAGAAGGTTGCCGTTGCCGGTCATGGTTGTTGCGGCTGCAGCTGCAGTTGCAGCGGTTGCTGTGGCGGTTGCCACTGCCATTGCCATGGCCATCATCGTCGTTGCCATTGCCACTGCTGTGGCGGTTACTGCTGCGGCGGAAGCTGCTGCGGTGGTTGCTGCGGTGGAGACCATGGTAGCAGCGACAAGAGCGACAACGCTCCTGCTCCCCCGGCCCCGAAGACTTCGTTAAACAGCGACCGCGCTCCGTTTGCTTTTGCTACGGTCAGCTATCGTCGCTAGTCTCTGCTCCCGACCGGTGCATGCCCTGTGTGCCGGTTGAGCGATAGAGATCACGAAAGCCGGACCCCTCGCGGGGTCCGGCTTTTTTTTGCGCTAAGCCCGCACTCGCACGGCCGCGCTCCGCCGTCCGGATTTCGCCCCGTAGCCGCCGACGCCCTGGCCGTGCTAGCTCGGCCCTTTCGCGGTCTTTACGGGTTGTTTCCGGCGGTTTCAAAAAATCTTTCGCCGGCTTGTAACATTTCCGGCCGTTCTCCGCTTCCTTACACAGGAAGGCCCGGCATTGTGTCTGGCCGACAATCACTTGTACTTGCGGAGGATCGAATCTATGAGCCGGTTCCAAAAGTTTGTGCTGACCGCGGTGTTGATGTTGGCTGTGGCGTTCGTTTTGGTTCCGATGACGGCCCAGGCTGGCGGCAATTGTCATCACAACAACCACAATTGTCATCACGACAATCACTGCCACAACAACCATTGCCACAACAACCACTGCTGCCACAATCACTGCAATCACCACTGCCACCAACACTGCTGCCCGCCGTGCGAGTCGCCGTGCTGTGATGAACCGTGCTGCGATGATTCGTCCTGCTGCGATCTGTCCTGCTGCGAATAACCCGATAATTTCACCATCACCAAGGAGAAAGACTGTCGGAATTGGGGCACGGGCCCACGATTAATTTCCAAGGCCGCTGCCGGAAGCAATTTCCGGCAGCGGTTTTTTATTGAAATGTAAAATGCAAATTGCAAAATGAAGAATGTAGAATGGGAAGACTTTCCGCTGCGATTCGTTCTGAATTTTCCATTTTTCATTCTGCATTTCCCATGGCCGACCTCATCGCACAAGGGCCGGAATTCACCCAGCGCTGGCGGCGGGCTTTGCCGGAAAACAAGCCGGTGATCGTCGGCCGGCAGGCGGGCCAGTGGTCGACGCCGTGGGACGAGCACATCTCGCGCGAGCACGTGCAAATTCGCTGGAATGGAAAACAACTCGCCGTGGAGCGAATTCCCTCCGCCCGCAACCCCGTGTTTTTGCAGGGCCGCTCGCTGGAGCAATTCCAGTTGTCTCCCGGCGGGCATTTTGTCATCGGGAACACGACCTTTACGCTTTCCGGCGATCAGATGCGCGTCACGCTCGATGCTCCCAAGCCGGATCGGGAACAAGCCTTCAGCGCCGCCGAATTGCGGCGAATCGCCTTCCGCAATGCGAACGAGCGCATCGAAATCCTGAGCCGCCTGCCGGATCTGATCAAAGGCGCCACCAGCGACAGCGAGCTTTTTGTGCGGCTGGTGAACCTGGTGCTATCCGGCGTTCCGCGCGCGACGCCGCGGCGCTGGTGGTCGCCGATGCCGCCGCGGCCAACACGCCGGCCCGCGTGCTGCATTGGGATCGCCGGCAACTCGCCGTCGGCGAATTCCAACCCAGCCAACGGTTGATTTCACAGGCGCTGGCGCGCCACGAAAGCGTCCTGCATGCCTGGACCACGGCCGCCGCGGGGCAGGCGGCGGATTTCACCATGTCTGAAAGCATCGATTGGGCATTCTGCACGCCGCTGCCCGGCGAAGCGTCGCATGGCTGGGCCCTGTACCTGGCGGGGAGATTCAGCTCGCCGGGCGCTGCCGGCCTGGATTACGATCCGTCCGATCTGCGCGACGACGTGAAATTCACCGAATTGGCCGCCGCCACGCTCAGCAGCTTGCGCGAAATGCGCCGGCTCCAACGCCAACACGCCGGACTTAGCCAGTTCTTTGCTCCGGTGGTGATGGAGGCGCTGGCCACCGACGATCCGGAGAAAGTGCTCGCCCCCCGAGAAACCGAAGTCGCGGTTTTGTTTTGCGATCTGCGCGGCTTTTCGCGCACCAGCGAACGGGCCGCCCGCGATCTGACGGGGTTGCTCCAGCGCGTGAGCAAAGCGCTCGGCGTGATGACGCACCAAATCCTCGATCACGGCGGAGTCATCGGCGATTTTCAAGGGGATGCCGCGATGGGTTTCTGGGGTTGGCCGCTGGCCGCGCCGCAGGCGGCGCAGCATGCCGCCCTGGCGGCCCTGGGAATTCGCTCACAATTCGAGGCCGCGGCTCGCCAACCCGAACATCCGCTGGCCGATTTCCGTGTCGGCATCGGCATCGCCACGGGCCCCGCCGTGGCGGGCAAAATCGGCACTGCCGATCATGTGAAAGTGACCGTGTTTGGGCCTGTGGCGAACTTGGCCGCCCGATTGGAATCGATGACCCGCCTGCTGAAAACGTCGATTCTGCTCGACGCGGCCACGGCCTCCGAACTGCGCCGCACGCTGTCTTCCGACCTGGGCCGCATTCGGCGCGTGGCGGTCGTCCGGCCCTACGGTTTGGACGCCGCAGTCGAAGTCAGCGAGCTGTTGCCGCCGGAGCACGAGCATGACGGGCTGACCAATCAGCAGTTGCTCGACTACGAGGCCGCGCTGGACGCCTTCATCGCCGGCCATTGGCCACAAGCACTGGAACTGCTGAAGCGCGTTCCCAACGAGGACCAGGCCAAGGCCTTTCTGGCGAAATGGATGGCCGAGCAGAGAAATACGCCGTCGCCGGATTGGAACGGCGTCGTGCCGCTGGAATCGAAATAGCGACAACTGCCAACGCAGTACGCTTAGCCCCAGCGACGTTGCATCGGCGGCAGTCCGCGCTGCTGCATCCGCTGGTCGAGCAATTGGCGGTATTGCAGCCGCATCGCACGAACTTGGGGCGTGCTGCGGTCCAGGCGATTCTTTTGCTGCGTAATGCGGTCGGAATCGGATCGATAACCGGTGCGTTGACGGTTGGCGCGATTGTTGTTTTGCCGATTGTTGTTCGACCCGCTTGCCTGCGGACTACCTGTAGCGGAGTTGGTATCGCGACTTTGGCGCATTTGTTCAAAACGTTGGATCCGATCGATGTCGGCATCCAAGGCCTTGGTCTGATCGGCCTTCGACATGGCCAGCACTTCTTTGATGTGATCGTTCATCCGCTGTTCGAATCGCTCCCGGCCGGCTTCCCAAGCCTGCTCGCGAGCTTCGGGGGCCAAGGCGTCCATTTTCTCGCGCATTTCGCGCCACAAGACGCGGCGTTCCGCATCCTTCGTTGCGGGATCGGCTAGTTTGTCTTGCAGTTGTCGCACTGCGGCCACGGCGCGATCGGTGCTCGTGAACCAACCCATCGCCCAGGCGCTGCCCAATCCCAGAATCAGCAGGACCAGCAGGCCGATGACAATCCGTTTGCCTGTCCGATGGTCGGTTTCATCCGTAGTTCGTACGTATCTTGGTTGAGCCATGACTAGGGACCCTCCACGTGACAATCCAGGAACACGATATTGCGTGCGCCCGCCATTCCTTTTGGACCATGAAAGTTTTCAAAATCGGAGGCCACTCGCACCGTCGAACTTTTCAAGATGTTGCCATTGAAATCTTGCAGCGCCCTGTTGCGCGTTTTCGTCGCCAATCCGCTTTGGTTGTACTCGTAGCTTAACCCCTCCACGACATAATACGGCTTCGCATCCGAATTCGGCATTCCGTTCGGCAACAGAGGATAACCGCCGACGTCGTCGGGGCAGGCAAACGACGCATTGTTGTCTTCTACAAATTTCCCGAGCGCCTTAATAATTGACGGATACGGGCCGCCCAACGAGGCAGGAGTCGGGTTGCTGACGGGAAGAGAGTCCGCCTGGGGATACGTGCCTTTTGGTCCGCGGCTGCTCATATAATTCTCCAACCCGAGCGCGAGTTGCCGCAACTGCGATTGGCATTGGGTCCGATTGGCTGCTTCACGTGCTTTCTGCACGGCGGGGATCAACATCGAGAGGAGCACCCCCACCACGCCGATGACGACCAGCAGCTCGACGAGCGTAAATCCGTGTTTGATGGAGCGGTTCATGGTTCGTCCTCCGCGGAGGGCCTGCCGGCGCTGGGTGCAATCTAGTTTCGAAGCCGCCGGATCACCACAAAATGCTCACAGTTCGGAGGGCCCCCGATACGCCTGACCGAAGTCTACACCTCCCTGCTAATTAAACCCCCTTGTCGTCGCGAAGTTCCGTGTGGATGACCGTCGGAAACGGCCCGATTTTGTGCCGTTTATGGTCCCGGCGGTCGGTTAGAAGCACGGAGCAGTTCGCTCAAATGGGCTTCGACGCAGGCGGCTAATACCCCAGGATTGTAGCCTCCCTCCAACACGCTGACAACGCGCCCTTGCGCGTGCGTATCGGCAATGTCTTGCACCACCCGGCTCAGCTTTTGAAAGTCTTCAGTTTCCAATTCCAGCGACCCGATAGGGTCTTCCCGATGGCTGTCGAAGCCGGCGCTGATCAATACTAATTGGGGGTGCAGCTTGTCGGCGAACTTTTCCAGCGCCGCGCGGAATCGCGCCAAGTATTCGCTGCGTGGCGTGCCGAATTGCACCGGCAGGTTCAGGGTCGTGCCCAGAGCGTCGCCTGAACCGGTTTCGTCGCTGTCTCCCGTGCCGGGGTAAAACGGCCAGCGGTGGATCGAGAGAAAGCCCACTCGCGGATCAGTCCAAAAGGCATCCTGAGTTCCGTTGCCGTGATGGACGTCCCAATCGACGATCAGCACGCGGTCCAGCCGATGTTCGTCGGTGGCCACCCGCGCGCCGATGGCGATGTTGTTCAGCAGGCAGAATCCCATCGCGTCGTGCGCAAGTGCATGATGTCCCGGCGGCCGCACCAGGCACAAGGCGTTTCGCGCCTGGCCCAGCAGCACGCGGTCCACGGCGTCGGCCACGGCGCCGGCCGCCAGGCACGCCACGTCGTACGATGCCCCGCTCATCACCGTGTCAGCTTCGATTCGCCCGCCGCCGTGCTCCGCGATCGATTTTAGCCGCGCGGTGTAATCGGGCCGATGCACGCGGGCGATGCGTTCGGGCGACGCTGCGTTCCACGGCTCGCGACGGCACCGCGCAACAAGCGCCTGGTGTTCCAAATGGCTGATCACCTTTGCCAATCTTGCCGGGCGTTCCGGGTGCGCGCCGGTCACATGATCTAGAAACCGATTGTCGTAATAAAGCAGTGTCATGCGTCGCACGCGACGATTGCGGTGGTTTAGCGCATTCTACCGCCGGTCCCACGACGCTTGACAGCGCCAACTTGCCATAAGTACGCTGGAAATTGGGAATTGGGTGCTTTTCGCCGACGGACAACTCGGAAGACTGATTCGATGGTTTTCTCCACGCTCATTGCCTCTCGTCGATGCGTGCCGCAGCTCTTTGCGGTGCTGGTTCTGGCGACTTTGTTATGGGCCTGCCGCGCGGAAGCGCAGCAGCAATACAAGGAAATGCCGGCGCCCAACGACGCGAAAACTTTCTCCAAGGCAATGTCGTACATCGGCAAAAAAGACATCGAAGACATGCTTCGGGGCAATACCGCCCTGGACCGGCCGACGTTCGACAAGTTCTTCAATGAGCTTGTCTTTCCGCACTTCACGCGGAGCGAAAACTTCCAAGATTTCGTGCACCGCGTCGATCTGCCGACAATGCGCCGGCGGGGTTGCCGCGAGTTTCTGAATGTTGGGAAATCCGGCCCGGTGCATGAACACCTCAACGAACTGATCCTGAAGTTCATGGACGACGTGGCGCACGACAATTACGATCCCGCGGCTCGCGCCAATGCCATGATCATGATCGCCGATTTGAATGAAACCGATCCCAACGGCAAGCCCTGGAAAGCTGCCCTGCCGGCACTGCTCAAAGGCGCTACCGGGCCGGATGCGATCGACGCCGTGCGCGTGCCGGCCTTGCGCGGGTTGGTGCGGCAAGCGCAGGCGGGCATCGATAGCCAGTCTCGCCCGCAAGTGATCGCGGCAATGCTTGCCCTGCTTGACCAAAAGACGCCGCCGGCCGGTCGCAGTGCGGAGGGGCACGATTGGATTCGACGTCGGGCGATCGACGTCCTTGTGACAATTGGCGAACCGGGTGAAAACGGCGCCGTTGTTGACGCGCTGGCGAAAGTCATTGAGGACGATTCCGCTCCTGTTTCGACGCGTTCCGCTGCTGCCGCCGCGCTGGCGAATCCGAAACTGACGCCGCCGCAAAATCTGGACGCCGCAAAATTGGCCAAATCCATCGGCGCCGTGGGGGTCGATGCCTACAAGAGCGAGCTGGCCGAAGCTGCCTCGCAGTTCAAGCCTATCGCCGCCGATCGACTCAAGCAGCATCTGTCGGAGTTGCGTCGCGGTTTGGCCGGTGAAGGGGGCAAGGGGGGAGTGCTCGCCATGGCCAAGGCTGCACCGCTGCAACAATACGTGAACTCGCTGGTCAAAGAGATCGACAATCTGCAAACGGCCTGCGGCACCGCGCCCCTCACGCAGCCAATTCCTCCGTCTGTCAGCGGCGCCGTGGCGGAGTCGCATCCTCCGATTCCGATCGATACTCAGGCGCCATTGGCCAAAGCCATCGCCCAGGCCGGCGGCAATCTCGAAGCGGCGCTCGGGCGCGCTGCTAATGCTGGCGGACCGGAGCCGGCCGGCGGGGCCCCTCCCGGGTAGTAATTGCCGTTGCGGCGTTTCATTGCGACCGCACCGATTCTCGCGCCAATTGCCGCGGAATCTTCATGCCAGCACTCCACCGTCGGTGAACCGACCTTGACCATAAGTGCCGCCGTCAGGTAATTCAGCGCACCTCTTGTCTTGCCGCCGCTGGCGCTGCTCGCGCGCGCTGCGGCGCTGCTGTTCAGCACATCCGGGATGTGACGTCATTTTTGTTGAGGAGCTGCCCGGTGATTAAGCCGCGGCTGGCGATTGCGATCGCAATGGGCGCGTTGTGCCTTTCGGCTGAACGTGCGCGCGCTCAACGCGTCGAGTTTCCCTCGCCGGCGGCATCTTATGGCAGCGCGTATCAGGCGCCGCCGCCGACGTTCGATCCGTATTCGCTGCCCAGCTATTCCGGCTCCACTTCGGCGCCGGCATTGCCGCCTTCCGGCGCGCCGTACGCCACGGGACCTTATACGCCCTATGCGCCGGCGCCTGCCGCCGCTCCCTATGGCGCGGCGCCGCCGACGGGTTTGTATCCTGAAGGCGTGCCGGTTTACAACGGGCCCACGTTCGCGCCGGTCACCGACACCTGGAATCGCACCGCGCGCTTCTTGCAGGAAGTGCACGTCGATAACACCTGGCTCGCGCACGGCGGCGGAGCGAATTCGCTGGGCGTCGACACCACGAACGTCTGGGCCACATTTGCCATTCCGTTTTATTACAACGCCAATCCGCTGTTGATTACGCCGGGCTTCCAATTGTCGTTGTGGGATGGGCCGGAATCGTTCCCGCCTTCCAACGAGCCCGATCTGCCGCCGACCACCTACGGCGCCTACATCGACGCCGCCTGGAATCCGCAATTCAACAGTTGGCTGGGCGCCGAGCTGGAAGTCAGCCCCGGCGTCTGGACCGATTTCAATCACACCACCACCCAAAGCATCCGGGTCTTGGGGCGCGGCCTGGGCGTGCTTACGCTCACCCCGACCGTGCAATTCAAGCTCGGCATTTGGTACATCGATCGGCTGCAGATCAAATTGTTGCCCGCCGGCGGCATTGTGTGGACCCCCGATCCCGATGCCCGATACGAAATCACTTTTCCCGCGCCGAAGCTGGCGCATCGCTGCTACACCATCGGCAATCACAACGTCTGGGCTTACATCCGCGGCGAATACGGCGGCGGCGATTGGACCATCAACCGTCCCGGCGATCAGTTCGATTATAACGATTTGCGATTCGCCATCGGCGTCGACGTGCTGCCTGAATCGCCCCACGGCTTGCGCGGATATCTCGAAGTGGGCTACGCCTTCGATCGCCAGTTGGTGTTCCGCGACATCAGTCCCAACAAATTCAACATGAACGATGCCGTGCTGCTGGGCGGCGGCTTGTCGTTCTAATTTCCAACACGCTCTCACATGCCAACCGCTGCACCTCGCTTTCGCTGCGCCATCGTGTCGCTCGCCGCTATGGCGGCGCTGATTGCCGGCGCGCGCAATCTTGCGGCGGATCCGACCCCCGCGCCGGCCAACGAAGTGTATCCGGCCCCCGGCACCTATGTTCCAACGGATGCCGGCGACGTTCCGCAGCCGTTGCCTCCGGTCAGCGAGTCGGCCGGGGATGAATCGGCCAATCCGTTGAAGCTGGCTTCCTATCCGCGCGATTTCACCGAGCCGCTGTTGGATCAGCCCGACAACCCCGTCTTGCTGCCCGAAGCCGCCCTGGCCGCCCGGCCGCCGCAGCGACCGGGGTTCTTTCAACGCATCGCCGCCACCACCACCTATTTGCCGCGCTTGGGTGACGAGAACGTCGGCTTGGAAGAAACCGAAGTGTACGGCGTGTTCGGCGTGCCGTTTCCCACGCGCGACACGCCGCTATTGATCGAACCGGGCACCGATTTTTGGGTGGTCGATTCGCCGTTTGGCGCCGACTTGCCGCCGACATTGCACGACGATTATCTGGAGTTCCACTGGCTGGGCAAAATCAGCAGTCGCTGGGGCGCCGATATCGTGGTGACGCCGGGATGGCACAGCGACTATCAAAATCCAAACGGCTCGCAGGCCTTTCGTCTCGAAGGGCACGGCGTGGGGGCCTACGATTGGACCCCGAACTTCAAGCTGGCGCTGGGCGTGGCTTACTGGGACCGCCTGAACGCCAAAATCATCCCCGCCGGCGGTTTCATTTGGACGCCCAACGCCGACGTGCGACTGGAAATTATCACTCCCAAGCCGCGCATCGCTTACCGCATCAATCGCGATCCGACCTTCGAACGCTGGGTGTACATCGCCGGCGAGTTCGGCGGCGGGGAATGGGCGATCATGCAGCCCGGCGGCGTGAACAACGTGTTGGACTACACCGATTACCGCGTGATGATGGGCATCCAACACAAAAGCCTGGTGCTGGGCCTCAACAGCGACGCCGAACTGGGCTACGTCTTCGGCCGCCAATTGCAATACCAGGTCGGCGCCGACCAGAAGCTCCCCAGCACCCTGGAAGCCCGGCTGGGGTTGTCATACTGACCGGAAAGAAGTTGATAATCGAGAGAACACAGATGAACGCAGATGAATCAGATAAGCACAGATTGAATTAATCTGCCGAATCTGTGTTCATCCCTTTCATCTGTGTTTATCTGAGTTCCCTTGACCCAGCTACTTCTTCCGTTTCATCGCGCGCTGGACCGCGGTGCCCATGTCGGCGGGGCTCTCGGCGATTTCAATGCCCGCGGCTTTGAGCGCCGCCAGCTTTTCGGCGGCCGTGCCTTTGCCGCCGGAAATGATCGCCCCGGCGTGCCCCATGCGTTTGCCCGGCGGCGCGGTGCGGCCGGCGATGAAGGCCGCCACGGGCTTGGTGACGTGCTGTTTCACGTAGGCTGCCGCTTCTTCTTCGGCGGTGCCGCCGATTTCTCCCATCATCAAGATTGCTTCCGTGCCCGGATCGTCTTGAAACATTCGCAGCAAATCGACGAACGACGTGCCGACGATCGGATCGCCGCCGAGGCCTACGCACGTCGATTGACCCAGCCCCAGATTCGTCAATTGCCACACGGCTTCATACGTGAGCGTGCCGCTGCGGCTCATCACGCCCACCTTGCCGGGCTTATGAATATAGCCGGGCATGATGCCGATCTTGCACTCGCCCGGCGTGATCACCCCAGGGCAGTTCGGCCCGACCAACACGGATTTACTCCGCTTCACAATCGGAAAGACTTTCGCCATATCCAACACCGGCACGCCTTCTGTAATGGCGACGACGGTTTTAATGCCCGCATCGACCGCCTCCAAAATAGCGTCGGCCGTGAACGCCGGCGGCACGAAGATCATCGTGGCATCGCAGCCGGTCTTCTCGACCGCTTCCATCACGGTGTCGAATACCGGCAGCCCTTCCACCATCTCGCCGCTTTTGCCCGGCGTCACTCCGCCGACCATTTTGGTGCCGTATTCCTTACAGCCCTTGGTGTGGAACTGTCCCACTTTGCCGGTGATGCCTTGGCAGATGACTCGCGTATTTTTGTTGATCAGAATGCTCATGTTTTATTTTGCGGCGGCAACCACTTTTTTCGCGGCATCGGTCAGGCCGTCGGCAGTCGTGATGTTTACGCCGCTGGAGGCGATGATTTTTCGACCCTCTTCAACTTCAGTGCCTTCCAAGCGCACAACCAGCGGTACGTTGAAGCCGACGGTTTTGTAGGCTTCGACCAGCGCGTTGGCGATTGTCGTGCAGCGCATGATGCCGCCGAAGATGTTCACCAGCACGCCCTTCACGTGGGGATCGGAAAGCAAAATGCGAAACGCTTCGGTCACTTGCTCGGTGTTCGCCCCGCCGCCGACGTCCAGAAAATTCGCCGGCTCGCCGCCGTGCAGCTTGATCAGGTCCATCGTGCTCATCGCCAGCCCGGCGCCGTTCACGAGGCAGCCGATCGTGCCGTCGAGCTTCACATAGCTGAGGCCCGCCTTTTGCGCCCGCACTTCCGTCGGCTCTTCCTCGGCAAGATCGCGCATTTCCAAGAGTTCCGGATGGCGGAACAAAGCGTTGTCGTCGAAACTCATCTTGGCATCGAGCGCCACCAGATCGCCCGATTTTGTGACCACCAGCGGATTTACTTCCACCAGGCTGCCGTCCTTCCACACCAGCACTCGGCACAACGATCGCAGGAATTTTTCCGCCAGGCGAATGCTGTTTCCCTTGAGCTCCAGCTTCACCGCCATTTTGCGCACCTGGTATGGCTGCAACCCGGCCTCGGGATCGAAAGCTTCTTTGAAAATTAGGTGCGGCGTTTTCTCCGCCACCTCTTCGATATTCATGCCACCAGATTGCGACGCGATCAGCACCGGCCCGGCCGCCTGCCGATCCACCACCACGCCCAAGTACAACTCGCGGGCAATTTCGCACCCTTCTTCCACGAGCACCTGGCGAACGACTTGCCCCTCGGGCCCGGTTTGAATCGTCACCAGTGGCTTGCCCAACAGCGCGCTGGCGACCTTGGCAGCCTCGTCCGCCGATTTCACCAATTGCACGCCGCGCTGCTGCGAGCCTTTGATCGAGCCCTTGCCGCGCCCGCCGGCGTGAATTTGCGCCTTGACCACGGCGATCGGCCCGCCCAAATCGCGAAACGCCTTGGCCGCTTCTTCCGGCGTGCGAGCCACGAAGCCCTTGGGCACGGTGACGCCCGCTTCGCGCAAAATTGCCTTGGCCTGAAATTCGTGAATTTTCATGACGCCGCCGCGATGAATTGCTAGTCGCTGGAGAGTCGAACTCTGGTAAAATCGCGGATTATACGGTCTGCGAAGCGCGGGAGCAATGAGCCGAAACCGGCAGACACCAAGCCACTCAGACACCAGACAACCAAAGCATGGATTTTCGCGTCGAACTGAATATCTTCCGCGGCCCGCTGGATCTGCTCTTGTTCCTGGTGCGCAAGCACGAGGTCGAGATCATGGAAATCCCCATCGCGCCGATCACCAAGCAATTCTTGCAATATCTGCAGGTGCTCAAGGAATTGGATGTCGACGGCGTAGGCGATTTTATCGAAATGGCCAGCACGCTGATCGAAATCAAGTCGCGCACGGTGCTGCCTCACGGCGATGAAGCCCAGGAACCGCTGGAGGACCCGCGGCAAGATCTGGTGCGTCAATTGCTGGAATACAAGCGCTACAAAGACGCCGCCAGCATGCTTGAAGAGCGCGGCCGCCAGTGGCAGCAGCGCTATCCGCGCTTGGCCGGCGAACAGGCGACCGATCCGCTCAATCCGGCCGAAACGCCGATCCACGAGGCGGAACTGTGGGACCTGGTCAGCGCCTTCGGCCGCATTCTCAAAGAACAGGCCGCCACCAGCCCATCGAACATCCTCTACGACGACACGCCGATCCAGGTCTACATGGAGCGCATCCATGCCGACTTGAAGCGCAAAGGCCGGCTCACCATGTCCGAGTTGTTCCAAGGGTACACGAACAAATCGACGCTGGTCGGCTTGTTCCTGGCCACGCTGGAACTGGTGCGGCATCATGGCGTGCGATTGGAGCAGAACGAACTGTTCCAAGAGATCTGGATCCTGCCCGGTGACGCCGCCGCTAAGGCCCCCGAATTCTCCGCGGCCGACAACTACCAGCCCGCCGCATCGCCGCCGCAGGCCGCCGAAACGCAAGCCAAGGGCGGCAAAGCGCGCTCTCGCCGCCAGCGTAAAACCCCGTAGCGCCCCGCGATATCCGGACGTAATGGACAGGCCGGTTGTAGGGCTCGTATCATTCGGTCGCCGGCGCGGCATCTCCTGCCGACGATCCGGCCGCCGCTGCGGTGCTAATCTTCAGTTGTCCCACTGCAAATGCTTGGCACCAAGCAAGATGCGCGGCCCTTTCTCGCCTCTCGCTTGCCTCCTAAGATACATGGGTGAGCCCGGGCGATGAGTATCCAGGAAGCGACATCCGTGTACGAACAAACTTTTCCTCCCGAACTGTTCATCAACCGCGAGCTTAGTTGGCTGGACTTTAATGCCCGCGTGCTGGAGGAAGCAGAGGACGAGCGCACGCCGCTGTTGGAACGGCTTAAATTCCTGGCCATCTTCAGTTCCAACCTCGACGAATTCTTCATGGTCCGCGTTGCCGGCTTGCGCGAGCAGGCCTTCGGCGACGGCGCACCCCAGGACTACAGCCCCGACGGCCTGCGGGCCATCGCCCAACTGCAAAAGATCACCAAGCGCACGCAGGAGTTGGTGGCACGACAATATCGCTGCTGGAACGAATCGGTCCGCCCGGCCCTGTCGCGCGAAGGCATCCGCCTGTTGTCGATCGACGAGTTGACGCCCGACCATCAACCGGCGCTGGATCGTTTCTTCCGCGAACGGGCTCTGCCGATTCTCACCCCAATGGCGATCGATCCGGCCCACCCCAGCCCGCGCTACCACAACCGCGGCTTGTATCTGGCAGCCATGCTGGAACGTCGCCGCGGCTTGGGGCCCAAGCAACTGTTCGCCGTCGTGCAAGTTCCCCAAGTTTTGCCGCGGCTGGTGCCGCTGGGCAGCGGCGACGATCATCAATTCATTCTGCTGGAAGACCTGGTATCCGCCCGCCTGCCGGAGTTGTTCGGCGGCTTCGACGTCCTTTCGTGGACCACATTCCGCATCACGCGCGACAGCGACATCGACCTACTGGAGCAAGAATCCGACGACATGTTGCGGCTGATCGAAGATCGCCTCAAAACTCGTCAGCGCGGCGAAGCCCTGCGGCTGGAAGTCTCGGCGCGCGGCAGCGAAGAACTGCTGCGGCTGATCATCGACGAAGAAGCGATCCGCGACAACCAACCCGAAGGCTATAGCGAGGTGTATCGCATCCCCGGCCCGCTGGATCAAACCGCGATGATGGAGCTGGTGAAGCTGCCGAACCTGGAGCAACTCCGCGATCCTCCCTTCTCGCCGCAAATGCCGCGCGGCCTGCGCCGCCGCGACGACCTGTTTGCCACCATCGCCAAGCGCGACATTCTGATCCACCATCCGTACGAAACTTTCGACACCGTGGTCGATTTCGTCACCAAGGCAGCCAACGATCCCAAGGTGTTGGCCATCAAGCAAACGCTCTACCGCACCAGCGGCGATTCGCCGATCACCCGGGCACTGATCCAAGCGGCCGACAACGGCAAGCACGTCACTGCGCTGGTGGAACTAAAGGCCCGGTTCGACGAGGCAAACAACGTCTCCTGGGCCCGCCAACTGGAACGGGCCGGCGTGCACGTCGTATTCGGCTTTTTGGATTGGAAAACGCACTGCAAACTTTCGTTGGTGGTGCGCCAGGAAGGCAACTCGCTCAAACGCTACGTCCACCTGGGCACCGGCAACTACAACCAGATCACCGCGCTGCAATACACCGACCTCGGCTTGTTCACGGCCGACGAGGATATCGCCACCGACGCCTCGGCCTTGTTCAACCTGCTCACGGGTTATTCACAGGGCCATCAGTGGCGCAAGCTCGTTGTGGCCCCCACCGATTTGCATCGCCGCACGCTGCAATTGATCGACGAGCAAATTCAGCGCGCCACCGAAGGCAAGCCGTCGCGGATTTTCGCCAAGCTGAACGCCATCGTCGATCACCGCATCATCGAAGCGCTCTACCGCGCCAGCCAGGCCGGAGTGCCCATCGACATTGTCGATCGCAGCATTTGCTGCCTCCGACCGGGCGTGCAAGGCACTTCGGAGAATATCCACGTGCGGAGCATCGTCGATCGATTTTTGGAGCACAGCCGCATCTACGTGTTCGGTCCGGATTCCGACTGCAAGGTGTTTTTGTCCAGCGCCGACTGGATGCCGCGCAACTTCTATCGACGCGTGGAAGTGATGTTCCCCATCGAGCAGGCCGATTTGCGCGACCGCATCCTGCGCGAGATTGTGCCGGCGTATCTGAAGGACAATGTGAAGGCTCGGGAACTCCAATCCGACAGCACCTATGTTCGCCCGCCGATTGCCGAAGGCGAGGCGCCCTTCCGCGTGCAGGAGCGATTATTGGCGTTGCACCCTGCCGTCACGGCCGCGGCCGGCGACGTGCGGCATGCGCCGGCGGTCGACTTGCAATTGGCCGCCGCCAGCGGCGATGGCAGCGCGGCAGCGGTCGAAGGCAACGGCGCAGAATCGATCGCGATGGAAGGCAACGGCGCGCCCCAAGCGGAGCAGGCCACGCCGACCAAGCCTGCGTAGAATCTTCGCCTCAATCGGCGTTGGCCTTCTCGAGCAGTCCTTGCCAATAAGTCCGCGCTTGATCGAGATATCGGCGCGCGGATTGCGCGGCGGGTGAATTGTCGGACTTGGCGCCATCGGTAATCTCGGCCGCGCGTTTGTTCGTCCAATCAAGAAAGAACTGCGCACTAGTACGGCTGATGCGCGGCCGATCGCCGATTTCCACGTAATAAGCCCCGGTCGACGCGTAGCGATACGTCTGCGAATTCTCCGTCACCGCGCGCACCAGGAACCAGCCGCTCGCGTCGAACTTTAGCGGCGGCAGCTTCCCGCCGGACGATTTGAAATCGTCGAGGTTCACTTCGAATTCGCTGCGGCCATTTTTCACCACTTCCAAATAGCGGATCTTTTCGCGCGTCGACAGCGTCAGCCCCACAAGCAATTCAATGGCCTGCCCGGCATCCGCCTTGAACACGTGCCCCGGCAGTTCGTCATTCACGTTGGGCCGAATCAACGGGCCGTTGGTGATCATCACCCGCCCGCCGCGCAAAGCCTCCCACCAGTTGTCCCAGGTCAGTTCGGTTTTCACCGCGGCGCCCGAATCGCTTTTCTCCGGTACGGCGCGCGGTTCCAGATGCACATACACCCGGTTGTAGCCGACGGGATTGTTGTTCGCGCCGCGCCGCTGCCGGCGGTGACGGGGATGCGCAGTCCGCAATTCAAGAGATGGTAGTAAATCTCCTGCGACCACCGGCCGTTGCCTTGTGGATTTGGATACGAATTTATGTCGCGAGGCCAGCCGCCCGCCTCATTCGCAACTGCTCCACCGCGCAGCAAATGGCGATTCGCCAGTTGCACGGAATCGATGTGCCCTGCCGCAATCCATATTGGCAGGTCGCGCGCAAAAAACGCGCCGGCGTCCACCCACACACGCTGCTCCTGCCGCGCTTGTTCCACCACCGGCAGCCAAGGCAGGCTCCCCAGCGCCGCGGCCGAGGCGTCGGGCAATTCCAGCGGCTTGTCCAGTCGAAACAGCCGCAGCGTGTTGCCCGGCGACGTCAGCTCGCCTCCCAACAGGCTTTCAAAATAATTGCCGTCGAACTGCGAGATCGCTTCGTTGGGCAGCGGCTGTTTCGCCCACGGATTCCTGGTGTTGCTCCACGTCACCAGCGGCACCACGTGCACGTCGTCGGCCTGCATCAGCAATTTCAGATCTTTCTCCGGCCGCAATACGTCCAGATCGCCGCTGTACCAGCCTTCCTCCGTCATGTCGCAAAACCGTTTCAGCGGCACTTCCTTCCTGTCGTCGGCAAAATTCTGGATTTCGAAATGCCCATTCATCACCTTGTATTCCAGCCCGCGCTCCATCTGAAATTCGTAGGCGCCGGCAGGCAAGTCCAACCTGATCTTGTCGTAAAACACCAGCGAATCGCCGTCGACGACCGCCCCTTGCAGCTTGGCCGGCTTGACCGATTTACCTTGCGAGTTTTTCAGATACATGCGCACCGCCAGCGGCTTGCCGGTGTCGGCATCGACCGCGCTAATCTCCAACCGTCCACCGGCACGCAGCGAAGCCGGCGCGGCGGTCGCAATCAGCGCTATCAGAATCGCCAGGCGAAATTTCATGGATCGATTAGGCAAAAGGGACATCGCACTCCTTCCAAGCCTAGCACGCCTGGGGTTGTAGCGAATTTGCCGTCCTTGATGCCCGCCGCCGGGGCGACCTAGAATAGTTGAGACCTCCGTCGCCCGTCGCTTCCAGGCCTTCCAATTTGCAATAGTGCGCAGTGGCTGAAGACTATTACCAAACTCTCGGTGTCAGCCGCAACGCTTCGCAGGCGGAAATCCAAAAGGCGTACCGCACCCTGGCGCGCAAGCTTCATCCCGACCTGAATCCCAACGACAAAACCGCCAAGGAAAAATTCCAAAAGCTGCAGTCCGCTTACGACGTGCTCAACGACCCCAGCAAGCGGGAACTGTACGATCGCTACGGCAGCGCGTTCGAATCGGCCGCGGCCGCAGGCGCCCACCCCGGCGCCGGCCCGCACGGCGGACAAGCCTGGTACGGCCAGGCCGCGCCGGGTTTCGAAGAGATCGATCTCAACCAGTTCTTCGGCGAACGTTTCGGCGAGCAGGGGGGCGGCGGTGGAGGGTTCGCCGATCTGTTCAGCGGATTTCGCCGCGGCGCTCAGGCTCAATCCGGCACACGTAGCCGCCGCGGCCGCGCCGCCGAACAGCCCGGCAACGATCTGGCCAGCGACGTCGAAATTCCCTTTCGAACCGCCATCGAAGGGGGCAAGGTGGAAGTCGGCGTGCCGCGCGGCGCCGGCAAGGTCGATCACATCGAGGTGAAAATTCCCGCCGGTATCCCTGATGGCGGCAAAATCCGCCTCCGCGGTCAAGGCACGCCCGGCGTCGGTAAAGCGCCCGCCGGCGACCTGCTCATGACGATCCACGTCGCGCCGCATCCCTTTTTTCAGCGCCGCGGCAACGATCTGATCGTCCGCGTGCCGATCACGCTTTCCGAAGCGGTCACCGGCGCCAAAGTCGACGTGCCCAGCCCCAGTGGCACCATCTCGCTGCGCATTCCGCCGCGCACCAACAGCGGCGTCAAACTTCGAGTGCGCGGCCATGGCATCAAACCGAAAAACGGTTCGGCGGGCGATCTATACGCGGAAGTGCAGATCGTGCTGCCGCCGGTCATCGACGACGCATCCGTCGAAGCCATCCGCAAACTCGACGAGCAACATCCCACCAACCCGCGCGGCGATTTGCGATGGTAACGTCGCTTCTCATTTTGTGCTGGTCCTCAGGCGTGGTGCTGGCCGCCGAGCAGGCGAAACCTTTGATCGAACGTTTGGATCCCCAAAGCCGCGCAGGGCTGTTGGCGGCGCTGGCCGGTCTGGTGGTGCTGGCGATCGGGTCGATGGTGGTTGTGTATTTGGGCGGTCGATATGTGAGACGCATTATTCGGCAGCGGCCTCCCGAGCGCCGCCGCGAACCCAGCGACTGGGATACTCTGCCAAAGAATTCCGGATCAAGGGAACACAGATAAACTCAGATGAAAGGGATGAACACAGATCAGACAGTCGAGTTCAAAAGCAGTAAGTTTGAGGCCCTTCAATAGAAATGATTTATGTTTTTTGGCTGAGTTCATCTGTGTTTATCTGTGTTCATCTGTGGCTTCTAGACATAGCTATTCCTTATGCCTGAACGTAGCTTCCCCAAGGCGATCCGCTTGCTCTCGCGCGGCGATTTCCGCCGGGTGTACGAGCGACGATGCTGGCTGGGGGACGATCTCTTGCGGATGGCGGGCCGGCTCAGCCAGTCGTCTCACCCGAGGCTTGGACTTGCCGTCTCGCGTCAGGTAGGATCAGCGGTGGTGCGGAATCGGTGGAAGCGGCTCATTCGCGAAGCATTCCGGCAGGCGCGGGCAGATCTCCCCCCGGGGCTCGATTTCATCGTTATCCCGCGCGGGTCCGGTAATCCGCAGTTGCAGCCGATCACCAAATCGTTGACGAACCTGACATGGCGCTTGGCGAAACGATTGAAGCGCGACCAATCGCAAGCCCGCCGCAATTCAATCCAAGATCGCCGGAAGTCCGATCTGAACCCTGAACCCTGAACCCTCCACGCATGCCCGCCAACTACAATGTCCGCATCGCGAAAGAAGCCCTGGCGTTCAGCGCCGCGCACTTCATCACGCTGGAAAACAATGTCTGCGAACGCTTGCACGGGCACAATTACCTGGTGGCGGTCGACGTGTGCGGCCCCCTGAATGAAAACCAGTACGTCATCGATTTCATCGCGCTGCGCGACGCGCTGGCCGACATCATCGCCGAGCTGGATCACCACATGCTCTTGCCCACCGAGCATCCGCGGTTGCGCGTGAAGTCAGATGAAAAATCGGTCGAGGCCACGTTCCAGGATCGCCGTTGGGTATTCCCTCTGAGCGATTGCATGCTCTTGCCGGTGGCCAATACGACCGCCGAAAAACTGGCGGAATATATCGGCCGACGCTTGCTCGATGAATTGGAGCGACGCCACGACACGCGCCCGCAACGGGTGCGCGTCGAAGTCGACGAATGCCTGGGGCAAATCGGCTCGTGCGAACTCGTCGGCCAATGACGCCGCCCACGGTGCGCCGCAATCGGTTCAAGTCTCTCGCCTGCACCGCCGATAAGCCTCACCGAAGCCCGTGGCTTGCAGCCCATTGGCTTGCCGTGCTTACGGCGCCTATCTTTTTCACGGATGAAATCGCTCAACATGGCCAACTCTACGAACCTGCGCAAAGCCGCTATCTTGCTAGCAAGCCTGCCCGCCGACGAAGCAGAAAAACTATTGGCGCGGTTCGAATCCGGCCAGGTCCAAGCGCTCACCGCCGAGCTGATTCGCCTGGGCGGCGTGGAAAAAAACGAGGAACGGGCCATCTGCCAGGAATTCGCCGCGGCAGTTAGCCCCGCATCACAGCGCGACCACTGGAGTTCGTTGCCGCCGTTTAGCTTCCTGCGGCATTTCGATCACCAGGCGCTGGCGAAATTGCTGAAGCACGAGCATCCGCAAACCGCTTCGCTTATCGTCTCGTATCTTCCGCGCGCCGCCGCCGTGCAATTCATCGCCGATTTGCCCCCCGAGCAACAGGCGGATTTGATCCACCGCGTTTCGACGCTCGGCTACGTCGATCGCCAGATCGTCAGCGAGGTCGAAATCGGCCTTCAATCGCGCCTGGTCAAATCGCTCTATCCCGCAGCCGCCAAAGCTGCCTAGCGGCCGGCAGACTTTTCTGCATTCTGCCTTCTGCCTTCTGCATTCTGCATTTCCCCCGTCTACCGCCTGCCGTTTTCCTGTGTTACCATGCACGCGCCATGGCAGACACTCCCATGATGCGGCAGTATCAAGAAGCCAAGACGGCTTGCCCGGACGCACTTCTTTTGTTCCGGATGGGCGATTTCTACGAGCTGTTTTTCGACGACGCGCGCACCGCCGCGCGCCTGTTGGGCCTGGCGCTCACCAGCCGCGACAAAAGCGAAAACGCCATTCCCATGGCCGGTTTTCCCCACCACCAGTTGGAAAGCTATCTCCGAAAACTCGTGTCGCTTGGCATGCGGGTGGCCATCTGCGAACAGGTGGAAGACCCGCGCCAGGCCAAGGGATTGGTCAAGCGCGACGTCACGCGCGTCGTCACCCCCGGCACACTGACCGACGACGCGCTGCTGGATCCGCGCGAAAGCAATTATCTGGCCGCGGTCGTGATGAGTTCGGAAAGCGACGATTCCGCCGGACTGGCCTGGGTCGAACTCTCCACCGGCCGATTCCACGCGGCGGTGTTTCCGCGATCACAACTGGCCGACCAGTTGGCCCGCATCGGCCCGGCCGAATGCCTGGTCGACGAGCAAGCGCCAACCGGCTTCCTGGGAAAATTACTCGTGACGAAGCGCCCGACCTGGGCCTTCTCCTTGGCCACCGCCACGCAAACCTTATCCAAGCACTTCGGCACGGCCACGCTCGAAGGCTTCGGTTTCGACGAAGCTTTCGATGCCCCGGCGCTGCGAGCCGCCGGCGCCGTTCTCGATTATCTCGCCGAAACACAGAAGTCCTCGCTGGCACATCTCGATCGGCTCTTGCCGTATCACACTGGCTCGACTTTGGAAATCGACGAATCGACGCGCCGCAGCCTGGAGATCTCCCAGACACTGCGCGAAGGCCGGCGCGATGGATCGCTGCTGTCGATCTTGGACCGCACGCAAACCGCGATGGGCTCGCGGCTGTTGGCCGATTGGGTGGCCAATCCACTGGCTAAACTGGCCGCGATCGAAGATCGCCTGGACGCGGTGGCCGAACTCGTCGCCGACAGCCGCACCTGCGACGACCTGCGCGACAAGCTCCGCGGCATCTACGACATGCAGCGATTGCTCGCGCGCATCGCCACCGGCCGCGCCAGCCCGCGCGACCTGGCGCATGTCGGCCACACGCTGGCCGCGCTGCCGGCAGTCAAAGCGAAAATAACCGGCCGCAAAAGCGCGCTGCTGTCGCGATTGGAAGGCGAACTCGATCTGTGTCCCGAAATCCGCGCACCTGGAATCGGCCCTGGTGGAAGATTGCCCGCTGCAAAGCCGCGAAGGGGGCATCATTCGCCCCGGCCACAGCGGCGAATTGGACGCCCTGCGCGAATTGGCCGCTGGCGGCAAGCAATGGATCGCCCGCTACCAGGCCGAGGAAGCCGCCCGCAGCGGCATCCCCACGCTCAAAGTCGGCTTCAACAAAGTCTTCGGCTACTACATCGAAGTCACCCACACGCACGGCCACAAAATCCCCGACAACTACATTCGCAAGCAAACGGTCAAAAACGCCGAGCGCTATATCACCCCGGAATTGAAAGAATACGAAGAAAAAGTGCTCACTGCCGATGAGCGCTCCAAGGAATTAGAGTACCAACTGTTCATCGAATTACGCGAGTTTGTCGCCGCTCAAGTGCGCCGGCTGCAAGCCACCGCCGCGGCGCTTGCGCAGCTCGACGTTCTGGCGTCCTTGGCCGATTTGGCGCGTGCGCGAAACTATTGCCGGCCCAAATTGATCGACGAACCGACGCTGGCGATTCTCGACGGCCGCCATCCGGTGCTCGATGCGCTCATGACCGAAGGCTCGTTCGTCCCCAACGATTGCACCGCCTCCCCCGACGAGGGACTGATTCTGCTGATCACCGGCCCGAACATGGCCGGCAAAAGCACCTACATCCGCCAGGTGGCGCTGCTCAACTTGATGGCGCAAATCGGCAGTTTCGTTCCTGCGCGTGAAGCCACGCTCGGCCTGGCCGATCGCATCTTTGCCCGCGTCGGCGCCAGCGACGAACTCAGCCGCGGCCAAAGCACCTTCATGGTCGAGATGACCGAAACGGCGCGCATCCTGAACACCGCCACGCCGCGCAGTCTGGTCATCCTGGATGAAATCGGCCGGGGAACCAGCACCTACGACGGGGTGTCGCTCGCCTGGGCAGTCGTTGAATATCTGCACGACCACATCGGCTGCCGGACGTTGTTTGCCACGCACTATCACGAACTGACCGATCTGGCGAAGACACTCTCCAGCGTGCGGAACCTGAACGTGGCTGTGCGCGAATGGGAAGATCAAGTCGTGTTCCTGCACAAAATCGTCGACGGCGCCGCCGACAAAAGCTACGGCATTCATGTCGCTCGCCTGGCCGGCGTGCCGCAAGAAGTGAATCAGCGTGCCAAACAGATTCTTGCGCAACTAGAGCAGGAACATCTGGACGACCAAGGCCGACCCAAGATCGGCCGCCGCAGCAAGTCGCGATCTGTCGGCGATTTGCAACTCACCCTCTTCGCCGCCGAGCCGCATCCGATCGTCGAGAAACTCCGCGCCCTGGATATCAATACGCTTTCGCCGCTGGCCGCGCACCAACTCTTGCACCAGTGGCAGACCGAGTTGAACGGTCAGGATACGTCGAAATCACGCGCGGCCCCTGCGCCGAAGTGAAACTCGCCGAAATCCGCTAAGAATCCTTGCGGAACCGGCCCCAGTCGATGCGCAGCTTGCGCATGCGTGCCCGCAGCGTGTGCGGATTGATCCCCAGTAGCTTCGCCGCACCGCGCCCCCCTTCAATGCGCCCGTTGGTGCGCTCCAGCGCCGTCTCTATGTGCCGCTTCATCGCGGCGCTCAGTGTCTCGAGAGGCTCTCTTGCTGCGCTTGCGGGCGTCTTTTTTCCCGTGGACGGGGCAACGGAGATCGCGCCGATCGCCGTGGCGACCTCCAAGCGTTTGCCATCCCCCAACAGCGCCGCGCGCTCGATCACCGCGGCCAATTCGCGCACGTTGCCCGGCCACGGGTAGGCCGCCAGCAAGTTGATGTCGTCGGGCGTCGGCGTGCGCGCGGCAACCCGAAGCGTTTGGCCGCGCAGGCGCAAAATGGGTCGCCAATGCCGCGATGTCCTCGGGACGATCGCGCAGCGGCGGTAGCTCGATGGGAAACACCGCCAGCCGATACCACAGATCCTCACGAAACGTTCCCTCGCCAACCATCGCCTGCAGGTTGCGATGTGTGGCGGCCACCACGCGCACGTTGACGTGCATCTGCCGCTCGCCCCCCACCCGCTCAAACGTGCCGTCTTGCAGAATCCGCAGCAAGCGGACTTGCGCCGCCGGCGGCAGCTCGCCGCACTCGTCCAAGAACAATGTGCCGCGATCCGCTCGCTCGAACCATCCTTTGCGCAGCGCCGTGGCGCCAGTAAAGCTGCCCCGCTCGTGTCCGAACAATTCCGAATCGACCAGTTCCGGCGGCAATGCCCCGCAATTGACGCGCAAAAACGGCCCGCCCGCGCGCCGCGACTGATTGTGAATCGCCCGCGCCACCACTTCCTTGCCCGAACCCGTCTCGCCGAGAATCAGCACGGGAATATCCGCCCGGGCCACGATGCTCACGCGGTCCATCACCGGCCGCAATCCTGTTTCCGCGCCCACGATCGCATCGCTCAAATCGTTGCGGCCGAGTTTAGTGAGCAGCGACCGGTTTTCGGCTTCCACCTTTTCGCGCAGCGCCATCAGCTCGTGCAGCCGGCGATCGTTCTCCAGCGCCACCGCAAATGGCTCCAAAAGCACCTTGAGCAGTTTCTCATGCTCGGCCTTGAACGACTGCGGGGGTGCGGCAATCGTGATCAACACTCCCGGCGCACCGTCTTGAATCCGCAGCGGACCTGCCAGCACGTCGCCCGTGACTCCCTCAGGCACAAGTCCCGGCAAGCGTTTTCGCAACGCCGTTACCTTCTCATGCACGATTTCGCCGCGCAAGCACCACTGCAGCAATCGGTCGATGTCTTCCGGCGAGCATTCGCTGCGCAGTCTTGCGCCGGGGCGGCTGTGGTCGCGGGCCGATGCCGCCACGGTATCGACGGTGCCGCGCTCCAAGTCGATCACCCGCAGCGCCAATTGATCCACCGGCAGATGGCGCACGATTAGCGGAGTGATCAGGTCGGTGGCCTCAGCAATTTCGATGTGCCGGCAGGCTTCCCGCCAAACGTCCAACAATAAGCGGCTGTGCTGTTCCATGGAAAAAGGGACGAGTTGTTGGACCGTGATATATAGCGGATTATACCCGTCGTATTAGATGGATGTCCAGCTAATGTGATGGTTGATGGCATTATTGATCGCGTATCCGTGATATATTCACACAATTTGCCCTGGAATTGGCCGGTTTTGCCTCCTGGCACAGGGTGTGCGATAGGTCACTGCGTCCTTCCGATTATCTTCCTCCGTCTAACCAGGGATCGGTTTCGCCATGAATCCTCTTCGTCGGCTCGCTTTTGTATCGTTCGCGGTGGGCGCTACAGCGTTTGCCGCAGTCGCACCGCGCAATGCCGCGGCGTCAGACAGTTCTCCGATTGAGCTGTTGAACGTCTCCTGCGATCCCACTCGCGAATTGTGGCAGGCCCTTAATCAACAGTTTTCCGAGCAGTACCAACAGCAAACCGGCCGGAAGGTCACGATCAGGCAATCGCACGGCGGTTCATCCAGCCAGGCCCGCGCCGTCAACGACGGATTGGAAGCCGACATTGTCAGCCTTGCCATGTGGCCGGATACCGATCTGATTCGCCGCAGCGGACTGATCGCCGAAGGTTGGGAAAACCGGCTGCCGGAGAGATCGCTCCCCTACTATTCGACGATCGTGTTCGTCGTCCGCAAAGGCAATCCGAAAGACATTCACGACTGGCCCGACATCGTCAAGCCGGGCGTGCAGATTATCACCCCGAATCCGAAAACCTCCGGCAACGGCAAGCTGAGCTTCCTGGCGGCTTGGGGCTCGGTTGTCACGCGCGGCGGCACCGAAGAACAAGCCAAGCAGGTCGTGACCAGGCTGTATCGGCAGACACCCGTGCTCGATACCGCGGCGCGCGGCCACGCTCACGTTCTCGAAAAAGCAGATCGGCGACGTGCATCTCACCTGGGAAAACGAGGCCCAACAGGAAGTGCAGGAGTCGGGCGGCGCGCTGGAAATCGTCTATCCGCCCGTCAGCATTCGCGCCGAACCGCACGTCGCCTGGGTCGATGAAAACGTGAAGCGCCATGGCACCGAAGCGGTCGCCAAGGCGTTGTTGGAATTTTTGTACACTCCCGAGGCCCAAGCCACGATCGCCAAAAATTTTTATCGCCCCAATGCCCCGGCAGAGCGCGAAAAGTTCGCTGCCGCTTTTCCCCAATTGAAACTGTTCGAAATCACTGACGTGGCCCAGGGATGGGACGAGGCGAACGCGCGGTTCTTCAACGACGGCGCATTTTTCGACCAGATCTTTGTGAATCACTAACGATCAACGAAGTCGCAATTGAAACTCAACGGATTGAGTTCGCCATGAAACGCACGCTTCCAGGCTACCGCACGACATTGGCCGTCACGCTGATTTACCTCAGCGTGTTGCTGGTGATTCCGCTGGCGGCGTGCATTGTCAAGGCGGCGCAACTGGGCCCGGCGGCATTTTGGGCCGCGGTCTGGACGCCGCGTGCGCGCTCCGCTTATCTGCTCACCTTCGGCGCCAGTTTCACCGCCGCCGCGATCACGTCGTTATTTGGTTTGCTGATCGCCTGGGTGCTGGTGCGTTACGAGTGGCCGCTGAAGCGCGTGGTCGATTCGCTCGTGGACCTGCCGCTGGCGCTGCCGACTGCGGTTGCCGGCCTGGCTTACTCGGCGCTGTACGTGCAAAACGGTTGGTTCGGCCGCTTCCTCGTGCCGCTGGGAATTTACGGCACCTACTCGCGGCTGGGCATTGTGCTGGTGCTCACCTTCATCGGGCTGCCGTTTGCGGTGCGCGCCGTGCAGCCGGTGTTGGAAAGCTTGGAAGTCGATGCGGAAGAAGCCGCCATGCTCCTGGGCGCCAACCGATGGCAAACGTTTTGGCGAGTGATTCTGCCGACGCTTTCGCCGGCCATCATCACCGGCTTTGCGTTGTCGCTGGCGCGCTCGATCGGCGAATACGGCTCCGTGGTGTTTGTCTCCAGCAACATTCAAAACCAGACCGAAATCGCCCCGATGCTAATCGTCTCGAAGCTGGAAGAAAACTCGTACGCCGAGGCCACCGCCATCGCCGTCGTGCTGTTGGCAATGTCATTTGCCATGTTGGCCGTGATTAATGTGCTGGAGCGCAGGAGCCGCCGGTTCTATGCCTAGTGCCGCCGCCAATTTGAAATCGGTGCATTCCATGCCTGTTGTGCGTCGGGAATCGGCCGCAGTGCGCAGCTTCCTGATCGGCTCGGCGCTGGCCGTGGTCGGCGTGTTCATCGTCGCTCCCGTGGCGCTGATCTTTCACTCCGCGCTGCAGCACGGCTTGGCCGCCTATTGGCATGGCCTGGCGAATAATCCCGCGACCATTCATTCCATCAAGCTCACGCTGATCGTCACGCCGGCCGCGGTGCTCTTGAACACGATCTTCGGCCTGGCGGCGGCGTGGCTCATTGCCCGCTTCCGTTTCCCCGGCCGCACTTTCCTGATCACGCTCATCGATCTGCCGTTCTCCGTCTCGCCGGTGGTCGCCGGATTGATGCTGGTGCTGATCTTCGGCCGCTTGGGCTACCTGGGCCCTGCCTTGCGCGAAATGGACATCAAAATCATTTTCGCGCTGCCGGGCATCATTCTGGCGACCACTTTTGTCACGCTCCCCTTCGTCGCCCGCGAACTGATTCCCGTGATGGAAGCCACCGGCCCCGAAGAGGAAACCGCCGCCATCAGCCTGGGGGCCAACGCCTGGCAAATGTTCTGGCACGTGACGCTACCCAACATCAAATGGGGCCTGTTGTACGGATTGATTCTGTGCAACGCCCGCGCGATGGGGGAATTCGGGGCGGTGTACGTCGTTTCCGGCCGCATCGAAAACCAAACCACCACCATGCCCTTGCAGGTGCAAAAGCTGATGGAGCAGGCGCGCGACGTCGATGCGTTTGCGTTGGCCTCGCTGCTAACGTTTTTGGCCCTGATCACCTTGGGCCTGAAAGTATGGCTGCAGCGCAAAGCGCGCCGGCAGCTTTTAGCCGCCGCCGCGAGAGAAGTGTCCGACCACAGCGACCCGATCCGCGGGAGCTAAGGAATTCCGATGAGCATTACCGTTCAAAACCTCACGAAGACATTCGGCGCCTTTCGCGCCGTGGACGACGTCAGCCTCCAAATCGCCGGCGGATCGCTCGTGGCGCTCTTGGGCCCGTCGGGCTCCGGCAAGACGACGCTGTTGCGTATCATCGCCGGACTGGAATCACCCGATGGCGGCACGGTGGCCTGCCACGGCGAAGACGTCACCTATCGCGCGGCCCGCGATCGCAACGTCGGCTTCGTGTTCCAGCATTACGCCCTGTTTCGGCACATGACGGTGTTCGAAAACATCGCCTTCGGCCTGCGAGTGAGAAAACAGCCCAAAGCGAAAATCGAAAACAAGGTCCGCGAATTATTGCGCCTGGTGCGGCTGGAGCGCATGGAGCATCGCTATCCCTCGCAACTCTCCGGCGGCCAGCGGCAACGTATCGCGCTGGCCCGGGCACTGGCGATCGAACCAAAGGTGCTATTGCTCGACGAACCCTTTGGTGCGCTGGATGCGAAAGTGCGGCAGGAGCTGCGCGGTTGGCTGCGCCGCTTGCACGACGAAATCCACACCACCAGCGTCCTGGTCACGCACGATCAAGAAGAAGCCTTTGAAGTGGCCGACCGAGTGGTGGTGATGAATCAGGGTCGGGTGGAGCAGGTCGGCACGCCGGCCGAAGTGTTCGAGCGGCCGGCCAACCCGTTCGTCATGGACTTTTTGGGCAACGTGAATGTGTTTCACGGCCGCGTGCAAAGCGGACAAGCGATGGTCGGCAACGTGGCCATCGCTTATCCCGAGTATCCCCATGCCGAATCGCAGCCGGCCACACTGTATATGCGGCCGCACGAGCTGGATATAGCGCTGAAGCAAAACGGCGTCCCCGGCTTGCTCGCCAGCGTTCGGCGAGTGAATCCGACCGGTTCGGTCGCCCGCATCGGGCTCAAAGCCGCCGATCACGACGCGGAAATCCAAGTCGAATTGAGCATGGATCGCTACGCGGAATTGAATTTGAAGCCGGGCGACACAGTATTCGTGTTGCCCAAGCGCGTGCGCGTGTTCGTACCGGAGTACTCAATTTAAGGTGTCCGTCATGGCTCAAGCTGGCAATCACACCGTCGACGCAGCCGCCCTTTCGGCAGCTTCCGACAGTTCGACAGAACCGACATCGCTGGAACAGATCCGCGAGGCCTTACGCGGTTTGCGATACGGCACCGTGTCGATCATCGTGCAAGACGGGGTGGTGGTGCAGATCGAGCGGACTGAAAAGCGCCGCTTGCGGTGATATCGTTTTCGAAATTGATTGGCACGCAAGTTGCAATAAAGCGTACAAAACTTTTAAGGCTTCAGTGAACCTGTGACGATTAAGTACCTCGTATCGTTGCCGACCCGCGGGTACGGGAGGCAAGCAAGTAAAATTTCTCGGCGTAGTCGACCGGTGCACCGGAGGTGCGCTTACGGCATCTTTTTGAGAGATGCGCATGCACCGAACGAATACTCTTCACGCCCACACAGCGATCGCTTGTTGTCGCTGCGCCTGTATTTAGTCTGTGCGCTCGGTCGGAATTTTTCCGCTCGTCGTGCGGACGCTGAGGGAACGGTGTTTCCCACTGGTTGGCTGTTATACAGGAAGAGAGTCCGTTGGTTTGTTCAATGTTCACAAATTCGATCAAGGAGATAAGCAATGAGCCAGGCATCAACAATTCGCATTCAGGATCGCCGCGTGTGGTTTTTCCACGGCGTTGCGGCGGCACTTGTCGTGCTAGTGGTTGCAAGCGCCGGTTGCTCGCAAGAACAAGATCCCAGGTTTCTGCCGGTGTTTCCAGCCAAGGGAACGGTGACCTTCAAGGGCAAGGTGCCGGAGGGCGCATCGGTCGCGCTGCATCCGAAGGACCCTGAATTGGCGAAGAACCCCAAGTTCATTCCGCCGTGCGCGAACGTGCAGCCCGATGGCACCTTCGCGCTCACTAGCTACAAGTCCAACGACGGCGCCGTTCCGGGCGATTACGTGCTCACGATCACGTGGCACAAAACCATCAAGCGCTCCAACGGTGAACCGGACCTGGGGCCCAACCTGCTGCCGGCGCAGTACGGCAAAGCAAAGACCTCGCCGGTGATCGTCAAGATCGCGGACGGCAAGAACGAACTCCCCCCGATCGTGTTGAAGTGACGCTTAACATTCTCACCCAAACCATTTTCCAAATTCAGGAGTTCCATTCATGAAACGGAATTTTCTCGATTCGAACCGATTCGCATTCACGCTGGTTGAACTGCTGGTGGTGATCGCCATCATCGCGGTGTTGGTCGCTTTATTGCTGCCGGCGGTGCAGGCGGCCCGCGAAGCCGCCCGCCGCACACAATGCCAGAATAATCTCAAGCAAATTGGCTTGACGGTTCACAATTACGGCAGTGCGCGTAAAGCAGCTCCCTTCCAGTTCTCGTCCCGGCGGTTCGACGACAGCGCCCCGCGTCGCCGGTTTGACCTTGCTGTTGCCTTATATGGAAGAAGGGGTGCTGGTGAAGAACTACGACTTCACTTTGAACTGGGATGCCAGCACCGGCAAAGACGGCGCGAATCTCTCCATCACTTCTCAAGTAATCTCGACCCTGATTTGCCCCTCCGATCCGCAAGACTACAAACGTCTCGACGGCGATCCGCAAACGAGCGCCACCATCACCAGTTGGGGCCCCTATGTGGCCGTCACCGATTATTCGCCCACCATCGGCGTGCATCCCGATTTGGGCACGCTGCCTGATATTTCCCCCTCCGGCAAACCGCTGTTGAATCTGGTCGACGATCCGACGATCAGTTGGGATGCCACCAACAAAAGCGCCACCAGCGGCTTTCTCCGTAAGAACGCCACGGTGCAATTCAAGGATGTTACCGACGGACTTTCGAAAACCATCATGTATGCCGAATCGATCGGCCGGCCGTACGTCATGCAGAAAGGGCGAGTCGTCAACGACGACGTCGTGAACTATCACCAGAACGGCGGCGGCTGGTCGCGCCCTGCCAGCGACATCACCCTGCATGGTTCGCTGGCCGATGGCACGGCGCTGGGCGGACCGTGCCCCATGAATTGCACCAACGGCGAATATTTCTCCGCCTATCCGGTGGCGCCGTGGTTCTCCGAAGGCACCTCGGAGATCTACTCCACGCACGCCGGCGGCGCAAATTTCTGCTTCGGCGACGGCTCGGTCCATTTCATCGCCGAAAACCTCGACATCCGCATGCTGGCCCGGCTGATTGCTCGCGCCGACGGTTTGCAAATTGTCGGAGTCAATTATTAACGCAGCCCATTTGCTGGCACGGATTCACTTCACGGGCCGCAAGCCCGGGGGTTGCAGCCCCCGGGCTTCGAGCCGCGTGTGCGCGCCAACATTGGCAAACACAAAGGAACTTCGTATGTCGCGCAAATTCCTGGTAATTCCCGCAGGTCAAGAGCTTGCCCCCACGCGGCTAGATCAAGTGCTTTCGCGGCTGGAATTGCAGTTCATGCTGCGCAACGATCTTGGCTTGATCTATTCGCTGATCGTCCATCTCCGCGATCGTCTTGTGACGCTTGATCTGTGCGATGAAATGGACGCCATCCGCGCGGGTATTGCATTGGAAGAGGCCCTGCTGAACGCCATGTTTCACGGCAACCTGGAACTCACCTCCGCGCAGCTTCAACAGGCCAGCGCCGAACTGATGACCCACGGCCGCAGTTCGTTGATGGCCGCTCGGCAAAAAGCAGCACGATACCGCGATCGGCGAATCCACGTCAGTGCCGACCTGTCGCGCGGTCAGGCCGAGTTTGTCATTCGCGACGAAGGCCCCGGCTTCGACACCTCCGCCCACTTGCCGCTGGTCATCGCCGAAGCGCCGCGGCGCCCCGTAGGGCATGGCCTGGAGCTGATGCACGCCTTCATGGACGAAGTGCGTTTCAACGAACGCGGGAACCAGGTCACGCTGATCAAACGGAGCGTTGCTGCTTGAGCATCGCCGCTTTGTCGCGCCGCGCAAAAACAAAAGCCCAGGGGGTGCGCCCCCCTGGGCTTGCAGGAACTTTGTGATTTCCGTTTTCGGATCGTCACACGTTGGATTACCGGCCGCGATGTTGCTGATGCTGTTGATGCTGCTGGTGCTGTTGATGGTGCTGTTGATCGTGGCCGCAGCAAACCGGCGTGCCGTTGAAGCACACGTAGCAGGCGCAGCCGTTTTCGCAGCACTTGCTGCAGCATTCGCAGCAGGCCTGCAGCGCCGCACAGCACTGCTTGTCGCCGCTGGTGCAGTGGATCGTGCAACCGTCATTGGTGTACTCGCATTTGCAATGGCAGTTGGTGAACGAGCATTCGCAGCATTGCAAGCCGTTTTGAGTGCACGAGCAACTGCACAGGCCATCGCATAACATGCGGCAGAGATTCTGCAGCGTGCCGCACGACAGTTCGTCGTCGCAATGGCAGTGAATCTTGCAGCCGCCGGTGCACTTTTCGAACTCGATCTTGCACCGCGGCACCACGCACCACTGTGCGCCCGGCTGTCCCGGTTGTGCGCCGGGGTGCCACTGGTGCTGCTGATGCTGCGAAGGCGATCCGAGGGCAAAACGTTCCATGACTACTGCACTCGACATAGAAAGCTCCTTTCGTCCTGATCGGGGGTTGCCACGGCGATTTCGCGCCCACTGCGCAGTGGCGAGCCCATCAACGTAAAGCTCTTCAGCCCGGCCAAGATTGTTTGGCGCGACCTCCGGGCATTTTCCCGGTCAGAGGCGCCGGGCGACGTTTAAATACCTCCCGCTCTCGCGGGTCAGAAACCAGCAGAAAATATGCGCCATCGGGAGTGTTTCGACAAGAGAGCTTTTCGTTTGGGCAAATTCTGCTTGCCAGTCAAGCTTTTCCGGCCGATGCGCGTCTGACGTGGCTCTGGTAGAACGTCGTTCATCAGGTCGCCCCGGTCCGATGATTACTGAGGCGCTCGACCTGGCGATGCTTGCATGCCGTGGATGCGGCGGACAGCCATCGAACCCGAAGAAAACCGCCGAAAAGAAGGAACCGCCGTGATCGACCATCGACGATTTTCGATCCCCTCCGAGACGCCCTCGCGCAGCTCGGTCGCCGCGGTTCCGCCCATGCTGAATCAACATCCGCAAGCGGCGATGTCTCCCATGGAAATGTTGGCTCGTCTGTACGCCATGGCCTACGAACAGGCTCGCGCCTCGGTCGCGCAGCGCCAGTGGGAAGAACTGTTGGAGCGGCTGTTCAACTCTCCGGCCTAGCGCGAACGCCTCTCGCCCCTCGACTGTCGCCTCTCTTCCCTCGTCCCTCGTCCATTGCCCCTTTCCTGCGCCACTCCGCGCCGACCTTTCCGCAGTCTAAGATTGCACAGGCCGATTGCTTGACCGCATCGACCCCCTCGGGCGGTTAGCTCAGTTGGTTAGAGCGCCTGGTTTACACCCAGGAGGTCACAGGTCCGAGTCCTGTACCGCCCATTTGATGCCGCGGCAGTTCGACGGTCGGTTACGCATTTGAGCGCCGCTTTGGGCACCGCGACGATCGGATCCGCCGGCTTCAATAGCGCGATCGCGGCGGCTTACGCGGCATCGTTATCGTCCGAAATATCGGTTCCAAACGGTGGTCGGCGACGTTGCAGTAGTGGGATTTTGCAGCGCTGGCGACTCGGATTCCAGCCGCTTGAGAAACGACGGTTCGTCCAACTTTCGCACCGCGTCAAGCAAGCCACCGCTGGCTGCCGATTCTCGCCTTCCGGCAGTTTGCTTTTGCGATCGTTGATCGATGCCAGCCTGGTTGTCCGCCGACGGATGGAGTTGGTCCGGGCTCGCCTGCTGGCAGCACTTCTCGCAGCAGTATTCCACCACCCATCTGTACGTGGGCACTTTTTCGCCGACTTCGTACTTCATGAGCTTGTTCACCCCGCGCATTCTCCCGTTGCAGCTTGGCTCCCACAGCGTGCGATGTTCGCGGTCGCGGTGGCATAGGAGCAAGCGATCCAAAAACGCATGGTGGTTGCCCGCGCACGCTTCGCAATCGGCCGGATGCACCTGGCAGCAGGGATTTTCCTGGCATACTTCGCCGCATTTTTCGCTGCGCCCCGGAATGCACACGTCCTCCTCTTTGGAGCAATAGCAAACCTTTTTCACTTCCTTCATCTCGCAAACCACGTGGCACACTCGATGGCAGTGCGTCATGCACCCGCAATGTGCGCACTTGCAGTCGCGGCAGTCATCGTCGGCCGCCGCGAAGATGGCGCCACACAGACCGAACAAAACCGCGATGAATAGGAATCGTTTCATGGCAATTTATTCTTTCAATTCGGCTGCCGGATTCACTCGCCTCTCGTCCCTCGCCCCTCGCCTCTCGTCTCTCGCCCCTCTCAGTAGTCGTAACTGAACCGGATGCCCAACGCCTGAATATCCCCTGCCGGCACCTGCCTCACCGTGCCGCGGCTCGTGAAATCGTAGTTCAACTGCATCCGAGCGTTGGGGTTCCAAATCCAATTCACGCCGAGCGTGAAACTGTCGAGGGAACCTCCATTGATTCCGCCGGCATTCAGGTTGATCGCGTTGTAGCGCGCGAGCACCTGCCAAGCGCCCCACCCATTGCAGCAACCGTCGCAGGTCCGCACGCAGTAGGCGTTCTCGTAAGGAATCACCCGATCGAACACCGCCCGGCGCCGATCGTACACATCGTGTTCGCCGGTCAAGAAGTATCCGCACTGGATATAGCCGCCTTGGAAAAACAACGTGCCGCGGTCCACGGGCACCGGCGTGATCGGCTGCACGACGCCTTCGACCCACGTCCCGCACCACTCGCCCACGACGCTGAACGATCCGACCACAAACGCCATCTCCGTGGAAATGATGTCTTGCAGCGAGGCTCCCATGCTGCCGGTGTCGGCATAAATGGGATTCAAAATACCCGGCGGCCCGCTGCGAATATCGCCGCGCACCCGGAGCCGATCCATATTCTCGTCCGCCCCGCGCACGCTTCCCGACACGCCGAAGTGCGCCACGTACCGCCCGTCGCTGGGCTCGTCGTAGTACGGGCACCATGTCAGTCGCGCTGTGCCGGCGTAATCGTTTCCCAAGCTGAAGCCGAAGTTATCGCTATTGCTGCCGAACATACCAATGGCCCAGGTCATCGACTGCTCATCATTCCAGTTGAAGAAGTCAAAACCGGGCGTGTAGCCGCCGTTGAATGGGCCGAAAACGAAATCCTGCAGGTACGATCGTTCCATGAACGGCAGTAGCGAATCGGTTTGCAGATGCTCAAAGCCGATCGGCTCTTTGAAATTGCCCGCGCGAAAATTGCCCACCACCGGCAACTGGCTCCAATTGATGTACATTTCGTTGAACGACGGATTCGTATTCGCCGGCGATTGCACGTTGATCGTTCCGGCCGGCGTCACGAAATTCGCAAAATCGACTTGCACTACCCAATCGAACACTTCGTACATCGTGCCATCCACGCGCAGCCTGAGGCGGCGGATGTCCAGCGAATCGGGCTGCGAGCTGTTCGTTGCGCCTGGGCCGATGCCGCCGACCGACGTGCCGCGCAACAGCGCCGGATCGTTGTCGAACAGCGCGACGTCGAACTGCGTCACCCCGCCGACGTGCACGCGGAAATCTCGATTGGCCGATTGAAGTTGGAAGCCGTTGCGCCAACTGGCCGACATTTTCAAGTCGCTGCCCACTTCGTAGGCTTTCGGTTCGGCCTCGGCGTCGAGTCGCTTTTCCAAGGCGGTAATGCGATCCTGCAGTTCGAACACCGCCGGGCTTGCCGGCGCGACGACATTGGCGCCGGTTTGCAGAATGGAAGACGATGGCGCCGGAAGAATCGAATCGCCGATCGGCGTTTGCGGCGTTTGCACTGCGTTTTGCAGCGTACCCAATTGATCGCGAAGTTGACGAATCTCCGCTTCCTGCTCGCGCAAGCGGAGTTCGATCGCCTGCAGATCGAGCGTGGGAATCGGGTTCAGATTGGTTGCCGCTGCCGTGGCCGCCGGCGGCGCCTGCGCACGCCGAGCGATGTGCAGAGATAGCCACGAGGGCAATCACGATGATTGTCCACTTGCAGAAGCGACTCGTCACGGATCGTTCCTTTCGACCTGAGATGCGGGTGCAGGATGGCCGGCGCGCTACCGGCTCCTGTTGTCAGGTCGCCCACGAAATCGCTGCGCAGGAATAGTTTGCCCGAGCGATATAACTTTCTTCGTCCGCACATCGAGAAAAGCCGAGAAAGTAGCCGCTAATCGGCAGGGTCGACGCATATTTCCCAGCTTGCCGCTCGACTGTAAAGCGATTTTTCCACGATGGCGGCTCGTGACCGCAGAATCTTTCGTGGATTGCCCAATTTGTTGACCTCCTCCAAGCGGGGTGTTAGAATCCGGCACTTCAGAAATCGATTCACACCATTTCTGATTCACCCACTTCTCAATCCTTCGCTGGGCTCATTTGCTAGTGAATTGCTAGGTGCCGCCGAGCTTTGTAGTCCCCCGGATTTAGTCCGCAGGATTACGACGCCTTCTTCCATGCGGCACCGCTGGTTTGACCAGTGACAGGTTAACCCCCGCTGCGATTTTGCGCAGTGGATGTCGGCCAGTGGTGGCCGCAACTGCTAGTCGAGCAATTCGTTTCACACGTCGGCGTCAGGTTTCGATCCCGGCCTCGAATTCAATCCCGCACATGCCCATCCGATATTGCGTACTCGCTTCAACGCTTCTGGTCTGTTCAACAGCCCAATTCGTTCGGGCTGGCACATTCATCGATCGTGTTTCGTCGACCGACTTGCGAATCATGTCGTGGAATGTGGATTACGATCACATTTTCCCCGCGGTCGACGCCACCCGCGCGGCAAAGTTTGTGCGCGTGTTCAATGCCGTATCGCCCGACGTCCTTTGCCTTCAGGAAATCTACAACCACTCGCAAAGCCAATTGAAAACGCTGATGGATTCAGTCCAGCCGCTGGGAACGCCCGACGGATGGTACGTGTACGTAGACACCAACGGCGGGAACGCAATTGTGAGTAAATACAGTCTATCGTTGCAGCAGGACAATCCTGTGGTGCATGGCTCTGGCAATTGCGGCATGGCGCTTATCGACTTGCCGAACGCTCAGTTTTCTCAAGACTTGTACATGATGAACGTCCACTACAAGTGCTGCAATGGATTCGACACCCAACGCCAGTCAAGTTCTGATGGCATGGTGAACTGGATGCGCGACGCCCGCACCGCCGGTGGCTCAATCACGTTGCCTACCGGCACGCCAATGATTGTGATGGGCGACCTGAACCTAGTGCAAAGCCCTCAGCCGTTGACCACGCTGTTAGACGGCAATGTCCAGGACAATGTCACGTTCGGCGCCGACTCGGCGCCGGATTGGGACGGCTCGAACAATTCCGTGCTGACGCCATTTCACAACGTCACCGGATCCGACACGTATACCTGGCGCAACGACGGTTCCTCGTTTGCGCCCAGCCGGCTCGATTTCATCACATATACCGACAGCGTGCTCAATTCGACGCACAGCTTCATTCTGAACACGACGACGATGACGGCCGGCGATCTTACCGCCACGGGTCTGCAGTTGCTGGATTCCTGCTTCGACAACATTGGTTCCGAATTCGACCATCTGCCTCTGGTGGCCGATTTCACCGTGGTGCCGGAGCCCCAGTCGTGGCTGCTGTTCGGCGCCGGCTTGCTGCTGTTGCGCCGTTCCGCCCGCCGTTTTAGAGCCTCTGCCGCATGAGCGGCGGTCATTCGATTTCTTCCGGCTTGGGCGGCTGATAGAAGCGCGCCAAATCGATGCCCCCCTTCTGTTCTTCTTCCATGAGCCTCATCCGCGCTTCCAGCCGATCCATGCGACGCGCTAGCGCCGGCAAAATTTCCGGCGACTGATCGCGCGGCTCCAAACGCGGCACTTCAGGATAACCCAATTGCCGATGCAACGCGGCAAACAAGAGCAGGGGGTCTTTCTTGCGGTTGGCCAGCGCGATGCGCCCCTCTTTCTGACCGAACAGCATCGGCTTGTCGGTAATTGCCTCGTCGCGCCCTTGCCGCCGGCAGTCGATCGGATATTGCTCGCTGCGCACATAGATCAAATCCGCTAAATCCTTCAGTCCCACCTGACGACGCACCGTGAGTATCCATTCCTTCCAGGCGTCGTCGAAAATCGGATCGCCGGCCATGGCGTCCAGCCCGCGGTCGTATTTCAGCCGATTCCGGCACAGCGCCTCGAACTGGTACAAAAAGATCGCCTGCGGCGTGGGTGTGCCGGCGCGATATTCCGCCTCGCGCTCCAGTATCTTCAGCGCCACGGCAAAATCGAATTTGCTGCGCGGATCTTCCGACTCCGCGATCACGTAAGTTTGAAACGGCGTGAAATAGTGCGGCAGCTTCGCCATCGCCGGCGAGAACATGCCGGTCAATTTCAACTCGCCGGCCATGTAATCCATCGCCATCGGCAAGTTCGTGGTGGCCAATATTTCTTCTTTGATCCACTTCAGCAAATCCTGGGTGGCCATGTTCTGCCGAAGACGCTCCCCCAGCGCATGGAACAGATATGCCTGTTCGATATATTCCTCACGGTCCAGCATGGTTTAATTGCCTGGGGCTAGTGAATCGCGGCTGGCGACCCGCGAGCAAATGGCAGAGAATAGCGGATCGCCTATAATATTATGCATACCATGCAAGCCGCGAGATACAGAGTGAGTAAGTGAGTAGGTGAGTACGTATACTTGTAATCCAAGCTGAATTCTTACCTACTCACTTCCTCACCTACTCACTCCTTCCACATGCCCACACGATTCTCCTCCATCGATGATGCCATTGCCGCCATCCGCCGCGGACAAGTGGTCGTTGTCGTCGATGCCGAAGACCGGGAAAACGAAGGCGATTTCATCTGCGCCGCCGAAAAGGCCACGCCGGAAATCGTCAACTTCATGATTCGCGAAGGGCGCGGGCAACTTTGCATGCCCATTCTGCCGGAGTTGGCCGAAAGGCTCAAGCTGCCGCAAATGTGCGAATCGAATTCGGCCCCCTTGGGCACCGCCTTTACGGTGCCGATCGATCATCGCACCTCGCGCACCGGAATCACTGCCCAGGAACGAGCCACGACAATTCAGGCCGTTCTCAATCCGGCTAGCAAACCGAACGATTTCGTTCGCCCGGGGCATTTGTTCCCGCTGGTAGCCAAAGAGGGCGGCGTGTTGCGCCGCGCCGGCCACACCGAAGCCGCCGTCGATTTGGCCCGCCTGGCTGAATTAACTCCCGCCGGCGTGCTTTGTGAAATCCTTAATGATGAAGGTGACCGCGCCGGCCGCGAATACCTGTTCGCCCTGGCCGCCAAGTACGATCTTCACGTTGTCACCATCGAAGAGTTGATCCGCTACCGCCGGGTGCGCGAAAAATTGGTCTATCGGATCGCTGAGGCCGATTTGCCCACCAGCTACGGCCACTTCAAGCTGATCGCCTTCGGCGTCAAGTACGAGCCGCAGCAGCCGATCGCGCTGGTGATGGGTGATCTGACGAAAACCGTCGCACCGCTGGTGCGCCTGCATTCCTCCTGCTTCACCGGCGATCTGTTGGATTCACTCCGCTGCGATTGCGGCGATCAACTGCACATGGCGCTGTGCGCATTGGCCAGGAAGGCGCCGGCGTGCTGGTCTACCTGCCGCAGGAAGGCCGTGGCATCGGCCTGATTGAAAAAATCAAAGCCTATCAATTGCAGGATCAAGGACTCGACACCGTTGAAGCCAATCTTGCGCTGGGATACAAGGCCGACGTCCGCGACTACGGCGTCGGCATTCAGTTGCTCAAGGACCTGGGCCTGTCGAAAGTCCGCCTGCTCACGAACAATCCCAAGAAAACCGACGCCTTCATCTACGGCGGCTTCGACCTGCAGGTCGTCGACCAGGTCCCCATCCTGCCGCCTGTCCACGAATACAACGCTCGTTACATCGCCACCAAACGCGATAAACTCGGCCACCGCCTGCCGGGCGAACCGTGAACTAACTCGACCAATCGAGCATAATAAAGGTGTCGCCAGACTTTCAGGTCGTCCCGCCGCCGTACCGACGCCGCAGTCACAGCTAGCCAGAGGTCAGTTAATCCAACATGGAAAGCCCTTCGCCCACTGCCGCCGTAAACCTTCCATCGGCCTTGCGGCTGACGTCTGACTCTTCGCGGTTCCTGGCGGGAACAGTGCTGATCGCGGTTGTTGTATTCGCTGCTTATCTGTCGGCTATCGGCGGTGGTTTTCTCTTTGACGACGATGTATTGCTCACCGAGAACCCGTTCGTCAGAGCTCCCGGCGGCTTGATAAGTTGTTGGTTTACCACCCATCAGCCCGACTACGTCCCATTCACCGTTTCGACGTTTTGGCTGGAATGGCGACTCTGGGGAATGCACCCTGCGGGCTACCGCGTCACGAATCTGTTATTGCACATTCTCGCCTGCGTATTGCTCTGGATTCTGTTGCAAAAGCTCGACATTCCCGGCGGCTTTCTTGCGGCCCTGTTGTTTGCCGTCCATCCGGTCAACGTGGAGAGCGTGGCCTGGATCGAGCAACGCAAAAACACCCTTTCGATGGTCTTGTTGTTGCTTTCGATCCTTTCATATCTGCGCCGAGCAGGGACGAGAGGCGATGGGCGACGGACGAAGGCTGGGGATGTGGTATTGGTTGAGCCTGCTTGCCTTTGCGCTATCCATGTTCAGCAAGGGCTCGGTCGCGGTGCTCCCGCTGATATTGTTGCTGATCGCGTGGTGGCAGCGGCGACGCATCAGCAAGGATGACCTTTTAAGAGTCGCTCCTTTCTTTCTTGTGTCAGCCATCTTGACGCCCGTCATCATTTGGTTCGTGGGGCACGGTGCGCCGGTACGCGATATTTCCTTTGCGCAGCGTGTCGTCGGCGCTGGCGCCGTGATTTGGTTCTATCTCTGTAAAGCCATTGCCCCCATGAATCTTGTGTTTGTTTATCCACAATGGTACATCGATCCCCGCAGTTTCCTTTGGTGGCTACCTCTGCTGGCGACGTTTATTGTGACCGTCGCACTTGTGCGGCAACGACGCACCGCATGGGGCCGCGCCATGCTCTTCGGATGGGCAGTGTTCTGCGTTGCATTGCTGCCCGTATTGGGATTCAGCGATGCAGGCTACATGCGGTTCTCCCCGGTCGCGGACCATTATCAGTACATTGCTTTGGTAGGCGTCGTCGCGCTTGCCGCCGCCGCTTGGACTTTTTGGGAGCGCCGCGCTGGTGCGTCGCGGGCCGTATGGATCGTCGCTACGCTTGCGGTGCTTGTGCTGGCGTTATTGACGCAAGCGCAAAGCCGATTGTATGCCGATCCGATGTCCCTGTACGCCGCCGCGATTGTCCAAACGCCCGATAGCAGCATGCTTCGCAATAATCTGGCCGTCGAGCTTGCTAAGGCCGAGCGCTCGCAGGAGGCAATTGATCAGTATCGCCGCGCACTTCAACTCACGCCCGATTACGCGCTGGCACACTTCAATTTGGGAGAAACCTTGCTGCACGTCGGTCGCCCGGAGGAAGCGGTCGAGCAATATGAACAAGCGCTGCACATCGATCCCCATCTTGCATCCGCCCATCAGAATTTGGCCAATGCGCTGTGCAAAACCGGCCGCATGAAGGAAGCGATCGAACATTACAAACAGGCATTGGAGCTTCGGCCGTCCTTCCCGGAGGCTCACTTCAATTTCGGAAATGCCTTGGTCGAGCAGCACCGGCTCGACGAAGCCATCGAACAATACGAATCTGGTCTGGGCTTCGATCCGGACAACGCCCAAGCGCATTACTACTTGGGCAACGCGTTTCGCGCGGCCAAGCGATACGCCGAGGCGGTTGAACAGTATCAACAGGCCCTCCGCCTGCGGCCTGATTATCCTGAGGCGCAAGCGGATTTGGTGGTGCTGATTTCTCATGGCACTCCTTCGGAAACGTCGCTGTCGGCCGCCCAAACAGCGGCGCAGTCAGCCCCGAATTCGTTCCAAGCGCATTACAATCTAGCCGTGGCCCAACTCAGTGCCGGAAAAGCACAACAGGCCATTGAAAATTTTCAAAGCGCGCTGGCCCTCAATCCTCAACAACCTGATGCACATCAGGGACTAGGCACCGCGCTAGTGATGCTCGGACGGCCTGCCGAAGCGCTGGAGCATTTCCAGCAGGTGGTGCAGTCAAAGCCCAACGATGCCGAAGCCCACAACAATCTGGCCACCGCGTTAGCCTCTTTGGGTCGCCTATCGGAAGCGGCTGAGCACTATCAACAAGCTGTCCACCTCAAGCCAACGTACGTGGATGCCTGGACCAATTTGGTATTGGCGTACGATCACCTACACCAGACCGATCAGGCAGTCGCCACAGCCCGCAAACTCTTGGAGATTGCACGGTCCCAAGGTCAAACCGCGCTTGCCGAGAAAATTGAAGCCTATCTGGCGACACAGCGCAAGACGCCGTCGAAATAGCCGGGCGAGCATGTCCCATCCGATAAATCCAAGCCAGGTGCGTAATACTGCCGATCTTGCGGCCGATCTGTCGGCAACCGGTGATTTTTCGACGCTGGCAAGATCTCTGCTAATCGCCGTCGCTGCATGCATCGTTTACTGGCCCTCGTTGCACGGGCGATTCATGCTGGACGACGGAATGTACGTGGCGCACAATCCGCTGATCGCCGCGCCGGATGGGCTCTTTCGGTTTTGGTTTACAACCGAGGCACTCGATTACTATCCCGTCTCGAACACCACGCTCTGGATAGAGTGGCGACTGTGGGGGGCCAATCCCACCGGTTACCGCATCACCAACCTGCTCCTGCACATCGCCACCTCATTAGTGCTTTGGAGGATCCTGTGCCGGCTTGCGATCCCGGGCGCCTTTTTGGCGACCCTCTTGTTTGTCGTGCATCCTGTGAATGTCGAAGCAGTGGCGTGGATCGCTCAACGTAAAGACATGACGGCCCTTTTTTTTGGACTGTTGTCGATCCTTTGGTTTGTGGCGCGGATGATGAGCGCGAAAAAGCTGCGGCCGAAGAAAGTCCGAACTTTGGCCTCGGCCGCTGGTATTTTCTCAGCCTTGCGGCGTTCGCGATGGCCATGCTCAGCAAGGGCTCCGTGGCATTGGCGCCGATGGTCATGTTGCTCATTGTGTGGTGGCGCCATCGCCGCGTCACGAGGCAGCAGTTCCTCGAATTGGTGCCGTTTTTTTGCGTCGCCGTCCTGATGGCCATCATCAATGCCTGGTACCAAATGCAGGGCGACGTGCCGCACGCAAGTCCTCTTACTCGGTTGGCAGGCGCCGGAACTGTCGTGTGGTTTTACTTGTCGAAGGCACTGTTTCCCTTTCCGGTGTCGTTTAACTATCCGCAATGGCGCATTGCCACCAACGACGTGCGCTGGTGGTTGCCCTTGTGCGCCGCCGTCGCAGTGACTGCCACGCTCATCTACCGGCAGAAATCTCCCAACGCTCGATGGAGTCGTAGTCTCCTGTTCGGCTGGGGCTTCTATGGCTTAGCCTTGATTCCAGTGATGGGGTTTGCCGAAGTCGGAGGCATGAAGATCTCATTGGTCGCTGACCATTATCTGCACTTTGCGATCATTGGAGTTGTGGCGTTGGTCGCAGCCGGTTGGAGCTACTGGCGCGATCACGTCGCCGCCACTTTTCGGCAGGCGACCAATTTAACTGCGATCGTCGTCGTGGCGATTCTTGCGGTGCTCGGTTGGCGACAAAGTCGACTCTTCGGTTCGCCGGTCGATCTGTACGAAGCTACGCTCGCGCTGAATCACGATCCCTACGCGGGAACGTTTCTGCACAACAATATCGCCATCGAATTGGCCGACATGGGGCGACTCGATGAAGCCATTCAACAGTTTCAATCTGCATTGACGCTGACGCCCGAATTTGCGATGTCGCGCGTGCGTTTGGGCGAAGCGCTTCTTCAGGCGGGACGCCCCCAGCAGGCGATTGAACAACTCCAACGGGCTCTTCAGGATCTGCCGAATTTTGCAGCCGCCCAAAATACTCTTGGTGTTGCACTCCGCAGAACGGGTCGTACGCAGGAAGCGATCGAACATTTCCAGCGGGCATTGGAGTTGAGGCCGTCGTATCCAGAAGCGCATTTCAATCTCGGAAATGCCTTGGTCGAGGATCGCCAACTCGATGCCGCCATTAAACATTACCAAGAGGGCCTGCAGTTGGCTCCGGACAATGCCCAAGCTCACTGCCAATTGGCCAATGCGCTGCGCGACGCCGGAAGATCGCCCGAAGCAATGCAACACTATCAGGAGGCATTGCGTTTGCAGCCCGATTATCCAGAGGCCCAGACCAATCTACTGGTTCTCATGTCTCGCGGCGCGCCTTCAGCATTATCGCTGTCGATTCTCGAAAAGGCCGCACATGCCTCCCCCAATTCCTTTGAAGCGGTCTACAGTCTGGCCCTTGCCCAACTTAGCGCAGGAAACACATGGCAGGCGAAAGAAAACTTTGAACTGCGCGCTATCTTTGAAGCCCGATTTTGCCGATGCCCACCAGATGCTCGGCTCCACATTGATCCTGCTTGGCCGACCCGCGGATGCGCTGGACCAGTTTCAACAAGTCGTGCGACTGAAGCCGGATGATCCGTTAGCCCATAACAACCTTGCCACCGCTTTGGCCAACTTGGACCGAATGTCCGAAGCGGTGGATCACTATCGGGAGGCTCTTCGGCTTAAGCCGACGTATCTGGAAGCCTGGAACAATCTGCTCTTGGCGTACGATCATTTACATCGTACGAAGGAGGCCATCGCCGCCGCACAAAAGCTTGTGGAACTGGCGCGATCCCAAGGCCAGACGGAGCTGGCCGAGAAAATTGAAGCCTGGCTGGCCGCCCAGCATGCAGCAGCGGAGAAATAGCCCCTTGCCGCCACGTTGAACTTCAGTTGCGGTTGTCGGGCTTAGACTCCACGGCCGTTTGATTGGCCAACGTGTCCTCGGCTTCTCTTCGGACTCTGTTCAGTTCCGTGTTGTGCGGGTCGTTTGGCCGCATCAATTCGACCGCTTTGTCGTACCAAATTCGCGCTTCGCGCGAGTGTCCAAGTCGTTGATGCGCCATTGCCAGGAAGAAGCAGTCAAAACAATTCCGGCCGCCGTTGGCTTTGGCGGATCGGTCGAGCCAATCGATCGTCTCTTGCCACCTTCCGGCCCGATACGAGGCGACGCCCAAAGTGTTGAGGATTCCGGCGCGATTAGGTTGCAGCTCGATCGCCTTCTGCGCAAGCTCAATTGCTCGCAGCGGATCGCGTACCCTTTCAGCGCGCGTCGTGGCGAATAGCCAGGCAAGATTGTTGTACGCCTCGGCATACTGAGGATTGATTTGCAGTGCAAGCTGGTAATGTTGGACCGCTTCCTCCGGATGCTCTGACGAAAGTGCATTGCCCAAGTTGTACTGAATCTCAGCGATGTTCGGATTTTCTAGCAGGGCCTCTTCTAAATGCTGGATCGCTTCCTCCGGCCGCCCCGCCTCGCGCAATGCGCGGGCCAAATTGTTGTGCGCAATCGGATCGTTTGGTTGATGGACCAAATTATCCTGCCAAAGAGTCAGTTCATCGTGATACGCCGCCAGTCGCTGAATGCTGACGACGCTCAGGATCACTGCCAGCAGCAAGGCGGCCAGCGCAGCCAGTGCTTCCGATCTCCGTAGATGTGATTGATGCTTGTGCATCGGCGGGAGTTTTAGCTAGGGCGTTGGGGACATGCGCGAAGAAGGCGTTTCCTCGCTGCGAGCGCTCGCCTGCTCGGCGCGATATGTCTTTAACCAATCGCCTATTTGATCGGCGAACGCCGCTTGCCTCTGCGCGGGCACATTCCAATGCCTTTTCCGCCGCCGTAACGGCCTCCGCCGTGCGCTTCATATCCGCATACGACATCGCCAAATTTGCCCATGGCTTAGGATCGTTTGGCGTCAGGCGCAGCGTCTCCAAGCATTGTGCCGCCGCCTCCTGTGGCCTGCCCATGCTCCGCAGCGCCAGACTCAAATTAAAGTGCGCATCCGGATAATCGCGCCATAGCTGCAGCGCACGTTCGTATTCCTCCAGCGCCTCCGGCAGTCGATTGGTGTTAGCGAAGGCGAGTCCCAAATTGTTGTGGGCCTCCGCCGAATGCGGCTTAAGGCGTAATGCTTCCAAAAACTGCGGTATCGCCGCCTGCGATTGCCCGATTTCGTTCAGCGCGGCGCCCAAGTTATTGTGGGCCTCAAAATAGTTGGCGTTCAGCCGTATCGATTCTTGAAACTGCTCGATCGCTTCCGGAAGTCGGCCCGATTCGCTCAGCGATTTGCCAAGATTGCTGTGCGCCAAATAATCCCCGGGCTGCTGGATCACCGTGTCCCGCCACAGCGTGAGGTCATCTTGATACGCCGCAAGACGGTGAACGCTCAAGGCGCTCAGAACCAACGCCAGCAGCACGGCGACTGCGACCGTCGGCGCGTCTGGACCTCGCAAGGCAGGTTTGTGTTCCGCGGAGTCTCGTTGCGGTCCTTCCGCAGTTCGCTGAAGCAACCAGTATCCGCCCACAACCAACAATGCGGCTAGCGCCGCCAGCGGCAGATACATCCGCCGTTCGGCCGCCACTTCAGTGACGATCGGCACGACCAAAGTCGGCGACAGAATGATTAGCACCCACGCACCAACAAAGCCGATCGCACTGCGCCTCCAAAGCAGAATCAGCGTGCCACCCGCCAGCAGCGCCGCCGGCAGCGCCCACGGCCAAGCCTCTCCCAGCGTCGTCAGATACGGCATCTCATAATGAATCGCCAAGGGCCAGGGCCAAATCGTCAGCTTCAGATATAACAGCAGCACCTTCGTCTGGGTGAACCACCACGCGTAAGCGGGTATCCCGAAATGAAATCCGGCCGAATCCGAACGCGGCGCCTCGCGGTTGAGGTAATAAAGCAGTCCCCAACTGACAAACAAACCGACATACAGCGGCCACGATTTTCGCAGCGCTCGCCAGAACGAACCGCAAATGAACGTCCGCTCGAACAGCAGCACGACGACGGGCGCGGTGACCATCACCTCCTTGCAGGCCATTCCGGCCAGACAAGCCAGCGTGGCCAAAACCAGCCAGATGATTCGACGAGCCGATGAATCCGCTGCCCAATAGCGCAGGCTCGCGTATAGCGTAGCCAGATAAAAGAATCCAACCATCAGTTCGGTGCGCTGCGTGACATAAACCACCGTCTCCGTCTGCAGCGGATGCACGGTCCACAACAGCGCCACAACAAAAGCCAGCGCACCACTCGTCCGATCGAATCTTCCTCCGAAATAATCCAGCCGCAACGTGCGCCTCACGATTACCATCAATAGCCACGCCGACAGCACATGCACGATCAGATTGAATACGTGGTAACCGACAGGGTTGAGTCCCCCGAATGCGTAATTCACCGCCAGCGACAGGTTCACCAAAGGTCGCCCGGACGTTGTGATGTCTTTAGGCGGATTCAGCGGACCGGGATGTTCCGCATCGCCGATCAAGGGCCACAATTTCGAAATCGATTCGTTCCTGACGACGCTCACTGAATCGTCAAACACAAAAGGCACGTCCAGTGCCCGGCTGTAAACGAACCATGCCGCGCAGGCCAGTAGCAGAAACGCCGCAGCGGTCAATGCAGTTTGCTTGGAAATGCCAGTGGTCAATGGGTTACCCAAATTAATTGGTGGCGCTATTCAGCGCCCCGAACCAGTGGTCTGGCCAGTCGGCGTCCCCCCCGGACCCGCTGCTAGCTCGGCGCGGTACGATTGCAACCAGTTCTCGATTTGTTGAGCCATCGCCTGCTGGCCCTGCGACCGGGCCAACTCCAATCCCTTTTCAGCCGTTGAGATTGCTTCCGTCGGACGTTGTAATTGGGCATAGACGCTCGCCAGGTTGGCAAATGCGTAGCTGTAGTCTGGTCGGAGCTCTATCGCCTTACGGTAATGTTCAACGGCGTCTTCCCACTTGCCAAGATGTGCAAGCGTCAGGCCTAAATTGCTGTGCGCTCGAGGCTCGTTCGGGTTCAAACGCAGCGCTTCCTGAAGCGCGGCGACGGATTCTTCAAACCGGCCGGTTTGTGCCAAGGCGACGCCAAGATTGATTTCGTCGTCGACCTGGCCGGGCCGCAGACGGATGGCATCCTCGAGCTGTTCGATGGCCTGGTCGGGCTGGCCGGTGTTGAGAAATGCGCTTCCCAAATTGCTTCGGGCCAAAGCGTGAACCGGATTGCCTTGCAGCGCTTGCTGATATTGTGCGATCGCGTCCTCGACGTGCCCGGCCTCGAACAACAAGAAGCCCAAATTATTGTGGGCGTCGGGATAATCCGGCTTCAAACGCAGGGCCAACCGATACTGTTCGATGGCTTCCTGTTTGCGGCCGGCTTTGGCCAGCGCGTTGGCCAGGTTGTTATGGGCGTCGGCGGCGTTGGGGTTGATGTTCAGCGCCAGCTCACCGTGTTCGATCGCCTCCTTTGTCCGTCCAAGGTAATTTAGCAATGCACACAGATTGCTATGGGCACGATCCGGTTTCAGCCGAACTGTTTTTTCAAATTGCTCGATCGCTTCTTCGGGCCGGCCCATTTTGGCAAGCGTTAGCGCCAAATTGTTGTACGAGATTGCATCGTCCGGATGGTGAATCAGGTTGTCGCGCCACAGTGTCAGTTCATCTTGATAGGCCGCCAAACGCCGCGCGCTGACCGTGCCGAAAACCACGCTCAAACACAAAGCGGCGGCAAGCGTGACTGCTGCCGGCCGTCGAAAACGCGACGACGCTCTTTGCGCCAGCAAGTAAAAAGCCGCTACCGCCATCGTTAGCAGTGCCGCCAAGGGCAGATACATTCGCCGCTCGGCCGCCACTTCGGTCACAATCGGCACAACCAAGGTCGGCGATAGAATGATCAATACCGATGCGCACACAAATCCAACGGAGCTTCGGCGCCACAGCAGCACCAATGTGAGAATCCCCAACATCGCCACTGGCGCCAACCACGGCCATGCGGCTCCGAAAGTTTCCAGATACGGCGTCCCATAATGAATTGCCAGCGGCCAGGGCCAGACGCACAGCTTCAAATACATCAAAAGCACCTTGGCCTGCGTAAACCACCAGACGTAGGCGGGCACTTCCAGATGAAAACCGGCGGAGTTGGATCGGGGCGCGGAATAGTTGAGCCATAAAAGCAATCCCCAGCTCAACAGCAAACCGGCGTACAGCCGCCATGAGTTTTGCCAAGCCCGAGGGAACGATCCGCTGATAAACGTGCGCTCGAACAGGAGCACGACCACAGGCGCTGTGACCATCACCTCCTTGCATGCCGCACCCGCTAAGCAAGCCGCGCTCGCCAGTGCCAACCAGGTGTTTCGATCGGCCTCCGAATCAACCGTCCAGTACCGCAAACAGGCGTACATCGTGGCCAGGTAGAAGAAGCCGACCATCAGTTCCGTGCGCTGGGTTACATAAACGACCGTTTCGGTCTGCAGCGGATGCAACGCCCACAAAAGTGCGACGGCCAACGCCAGCGGTCCGCTGGCGCGAACGAACTTTCCACCGAAATAATCCAAGCTCAGCGTGCGCCTGACGATGGCCATCAGCAACATTGCCGATAACACATGCACGATCAAATTGAATACGTGGTAACCGAAGGGATTGAACTGGCCGAATTGATAATTGATGGCCAGAGAAAGGTTCACCAACGGCCGGCCGGACGTGGTATTGTCGTGCTGCGGATTGAGCGGTCCAGGATGTTTCGCATTGCCGAGTAGGGGCCACAACCGGGTGATCGAGTAGTTTTCAATGACCGTGGCTGAATCGTCAAACACAAACGGCGCATTCAGGGCCCTCCCATAGACTATCCACGCCGCCCCCGCCAAAAGGGCGAGCGAAACAATCGGTAAGATTTTTGCCTTGGTCATGGCGATGGTTGGTTGAATGTTTTATCCGGCGGTTCGGCGCCCCGGTCACGGCGTGTTGGAAGAGTTCTGAGCAGGCGCTGCTCCGTTGAGAGAGCTTGCCTGCGCGGCGCGATACGATTTCAACCACGTTTCCAACTGCGCTGCCATCGCCATTTGCCCCTGGGTGCGCGCAATTCTAATCCTCGTTCTGCCGCCGCGATGGCTTCGGCCGGCCGCTTTTGTTCAGCGTACGCCGCTGCCAAATTGTTGTTGATGGTGGCGTCGTCGGGCTTCAGTCGCAGTGCCTGTTGGTATTGTTCCGCCGCCTCTCGCGGCCGACCCGATGCCAATAGCGCCGCGCCCAAGCCGTTATACGCATCAAAATAGTCCGGCTTGATCCGCTTCGCATTTTGATACTGCTCGATGGCTTCTGGCACGCGGCCCAAGCTTAGCAATGCGTTGCCGAGGTTGTTGTAGGTGTCGGCATCGTCGGGCTTCAGTTTCAACGCCTGTTGGTACTGTTCGACGGCCTCCTGCATTCGACCCAAGTGAGCCAATGCGATGCCTAGATTGTAGTGCGATGTGGCATAGGCCGGCCTCAGTTGCAGCGATTGTTCATATTGTTGGATGGCATCCTCAAATCGCCCGGCGTCTTTCAAGGCGTTGCCAAGATTGTTGTGCGCGAAATAATCGCCCGATTGATGGTTCACCGTGTCTTGCCACAGAGTTAATTCGTCGCGATACGCCCCCAGTCGATCAACGCTCACGGCGACGAGCACTGCGGCCATAACCAAGGCGATAGCGACAGCTAGTGCTGCAGGCCAGCGCCCCCGCGAGGCGCGTTTGACATCGGCAAAAGCGAGTCGATGTGCCATCTTCTGCAAAAGCGTGTAACCGCCGACAACCAGCAGCGCGATCAGCGCCGCCGACGGCAGGTACATTCGACGTTCGGCGGCGACTTCCGTGACAATCGGCACGACCAACGTCGGAGAAAGGATTAAGAACGTCCATGCACCCACGAATCCGATCGCATTGCGCCGCCAGAGAAGAATCAGCGTCGCAATCGCCAACAGCATCACCGGAACCAACCACATCCAGGCGGCGCTCAGCGTCGTGAGATATGGCATCTCATAATGAATCAACAACGGCCACGGCCAAATTGTCAGCTTCAAATACAAAAGCACAACCTTCGCCTGCGTGAGCCACCAGGCGTAGGCGGGCACCCCTAGCGCAAAGCCAGCCGTATCGGACCGCGGTGCGCTGCAATTGAGATACAGCAACAAACCCCAGCTCGAAAACAATCCCACGTACAACGGCCACGATGCCCGCAGCGCTCGCCCGAACGATCCGCGAATGAACGTCCGTTCGAACAACAGCACCGCCACAGGCGCGGTGACCATCACCTCCTTGGAAGCAGCGCCCGCCAGGCACGCCAGGCACGCCACCGCCAGCCAGATCCTCCGGCCCGGAATTGACGAAGCCGCCCAATAGCGCAGACTGGCGTACACCGTGGCCAGGTAAAAGAAACCGACCATCAGTTCCGTTCGCTGAGTGACGTACACCACCGTCTCGGTTTGCAGCGGATGCACGGCCCACAACAGTGCTACGACCAGCGACAGCCCTTCGCTGGCACGATCAAACCGCCCGGCGAAATAATCCAGACATAACGTCCGCCGCACGATGCCCATCAACAGCCACGCCGAAAGCACGTGCACGATCAAGTTGAACAGGTGGTAGCCGGCGGGATTGAACTGCCCGAAATGATAATTCATCGCCAGCGACAGATTCACCAGCGGCCGGCCGCTCGTGGTCTTTTCCACGGGCGGATTCAACGGGCCGGGATGCTCCGCATCTCCGATCAGCGGCCAAAGCGCGGTGATCGATCGGTTGTCTTTCACGCTCGCCGAATCGTCGAACACAAACGGCGCGTCCAGCGCCCTCATGTATACAAAGCACGCCGCTCCGGCGACCAGCACAGCGGCCACGACGTCTAAAATCTTTGCCTTGGTCATGGCGCTGGTTCGTTGAATTTCGATCGTTCGACGCTGGGTCATGGGGTGTTGGCAGATTGTTGAGCAGGCGGCGTCCCTTGGGGAGATTTTGCCCGTGCGCCACGGTATGATTTCAACCATGTTTCCAATTGTTCAGCCAGTCCCGTTTGCCCCTGCGCGGGCCAGCTCGATTCCTCTTTCAGCCGCCGCGATGGCGTCGCTGGGCCGCTTTAGTTCAGCGTACGCCGCCGCCAGGTTGTTGCTGATCGTGGCGTCATCGGGCGTAAGCCGCAGGGCCTGCAGGTATTGGTCCGCCGCCTCCTGCGGTCGACCTGCGGCCAACAGCGCCGCGCCCATGCCGTTGAAGCCGCCGACGTAATCGGGCTTGATGCGAAGCGTTTGTCGATAGGCGTCCATCGCCTCAGCGAACCGCCTCGAACGCAGCAGGGCATTTCCCAGATCGTTCCAGACGTCGGCGTTGTCGGCGTCGATTTTCACAGCTTGTTGATAATGGTCAATGGCTTCATTCAAGCGACCGGAACGTACCAGTGCGTTCGCCAGATTGTAGTGCACGTCCGGCAACTTGGCATCGAGTTCCAGAGCGCGCTGATCTTGCTCAATCGCCTCCGGCAATCGCCCGACCGCCGCCAGCGCCAATCCCAGATTGCCGTACGCTTCGGCATAGTCGGGCTTCAGCTTGATTGCTTGTTGAAATTGCGGGACGCCCTCGGGCAGTCGGCCCGTTTTGGTCAATGCCAGCCCCAAGTTGTTGTGTGCTTCCGGAAGTTGTGGATCTAACCGCACTGCCTCCTGAAGGTGTTCCAACGCTTCTTGAACCTGCCCCGACCACAACAGCGCGTTTCCCAGATTGTTTTGGGCCAGCGGAATGTCGGACCTTAGTCGCAGTGCCTGCCGATACTGCAGGATCGCCTCGGGAGTCCTTCCCAATTGTCGCAGTGCATTGCCCAGGTTGACGTGGGCTTCTGAAAAGTCCGTTCTTAGCTGCACAGCGGATTGGAACTCTTCGATCGCCTCCGGCAATCGTCCTGCGCTTTCCAGCGCACAACCCAAGTTGAAGTGGGCCGCGGCAGACTCAGGCTTAAGCCGCAAAGCCTTTTCAATGTGCGGCATCGCCTCCTGGGTTCGGCCAGCATGAAGAAGCGACGTGCCCAGATTGTGGTAGGCCATCCAGCAGTCGGGATTATTCGCCACCGTATCTTGATACAAGTCGATGGCATTGCCGTACAACCGGCTTTGTTGCCAGGTTAGAAACGTTAGCCCAGCCACCAGCGTCCCGCCCGCTAGCGCTGCCACCCAGCGGAGCGCCCCTTGCGCGGTCCGATGCCATACGGTCCACGCCGCCGCGACCACGGCTGCCACGGCGATGATCGCGATGTGCTGATAATGGTCTGCCACGAGCGAATACTGCATGAAGCCCACGTCGGTAAAGCCCAGCACCGGCACGAGCGCCACGCAGAAGAACAGCCAGGCGAACAACAGTGCCCGGCGCCAGTTGATCGTCGGCGATGGAAGTTGCCGCGCCAACACCACCGATACGCCCAGCGCCGCTGCCAGCGGCAGCCACCATAAAAGCGCCCCCGCCTCGATTTGCCACCGCGGATAGACGAACACCAAATCGATCGGCGCCAGCGCCTTGGCGAGGTAGAACCAGACCACTGCCCCCGCGCCAGCCAATCGTTGCGGGAAGCTTACGTCCCGCACGACGACGTCCTGACCATGTTTTTGAAACCAAATGTTCACGCCGGTCAATACAATTGCCACCAGGAAAAACGGCGCAGTTCGTATCACGTCCGACGCGCTCATTCGGCGCCGCTGCCACCAGGCGATCAACAACAGCACCACCGGCAACATTGCCACCGATCCCTTGCTTAGCATGGCCAGCCCAAACGCCGCCAGACTCAACCAATACCATTTCAGCAGCCCTCGTCCCTCGTCCCTCGTTTCTTGCGTCTCCTCGGCACGCAAATACCACAAGATCGACAGCAAGAAAAACACCATGGCCAACGTGTTTTTGCGTTGCGAAATCCACGCCACCGACTCCACGTTGACCGGATGAACGGCGAACAAGAGCGCCGCGAGAAATGCGCCCGCAATGGCCAGCTTCCGCAGGATCGCCCAAATCAGAAACGTGGCCGTCAGGTGCAGCAGCAAGTTGGTGACGTGATAGCCGGCGGGATGGGCGCCCCACAGCCGCCACTCGAGCCAGAAACTCGTGTTCGTCAGCGGCCAGTAATCCATCGCATTGGTCGTGAACCAGAATTGATACAGGCCGTCGGAAGCGTGGACGAATCGGCTGCCGACGAGAAGCTTCTCGTCGTCATGCAAAAATTCGCCGTGGATGGCGGGGAAGTAGGCCACAACCGTCGCGGCGACAATTACCGCGGCCCCGGCACAAATCGGCGATCGCCACCATGCCGTCCGGGAATCAGTCAACGCCCGCGGATGATTGGCAGGCCGCGAAGAAGCTCGTTTGAGTTGCGACATCGCGCTTGAAAAATCGCTCTCTTAGCGACCTGGTTGTGAACCGATCGCTGCCGGCCCAACGGCGCCGTCGGTTACTTCATTGCGCGGCGGCGACGCTGAAGAGGGCGGCTCTTCCGTTGGAGCCGTGGCGCGAGGTTCCGACCCTTCTCGCGGCTCGGGACGAATCACGCCTTCGCCTTCGACAGCGTTGTGTTTGATTGGCGGCGGGGCCGTGCGATCGCTGCTGCCCCAGGGCACAAAGTTCATTGCCAAAACCACGACAATCAAAATCGCCAACGGCACCAGCCAAGGTAAGTTGCGCTCCCAAAGCGGCAGCCGCCCGCCGCCGGAGGGCAACCACGTGATGCCCGCCGGGGTGGTCGTCGACAACCCGTGCTTGGCCGCGAAAGCCAACAAGTCGGCCACCAGTTCATCCGGCGATTGATATCTTCGTTCGGGAGATTTGGCCAGCATCCGCCACACGATGCGCACCAGGTCGTCCGGCAGGTCGTCGCGGAATTCGCGCGGATCGGGCGGCTCATCCCCTTGATGCTGCAGCAGCTTTTGCAGCACCGTGCCGTGCGGAAAAGGCGGCCGGCTGGTCAGCATGAAATAAAACGTGCAACCCAACGAATAGATGTCGCTGCGCACGTCGGTATTGCGCGGGTCGCGTGCCTGCTCCGGCGAGATGTAGTCGAACGTGCCCAGCGTTACGCCGCTGGCCGTCAGGTCATTTCCCCCCGGCTCGACCTGGTGCAGCCGCGCCAATCCCATGTCCACCAATTTTGCGCGCTGATTGGGCATCACCAACACGTTGGAAGGCTTGATGTCGCGGTGCACCACGTCGCGCCGGCTGGCGTGCGCCAATGCATCGGCGATTTGCAACGTGTAGCTCACCGCCGCCTCCAGCGACAATGCTCCCTGCCGTTCGACCAGATCGCGAATGTTGATTCCTTCGATGAACTCGAAGACGATGTAGTTCCAACCCTGATCTTCCCCCACGTAGTACACGCGGCTGATATTTTCGTGATCCAGGCGCGCCGCCGACTGCGCTTCGTTTTGAAAACGCCGCAGCGTTTCTTCGTCGTTGGCTTGTTCCTGCGAAAGCACTTTGACCGCCACCACGCGGTTGAGCATCGTGTCCATCGCGCGAAACACGGCCCCCATGCCGCCGCCGCCCACATATTCCAACAACTCGAAATGCCCCAACCGTTGACCTTCGAGCAATTGACCCATGTCGCGCGGCAGCAAACCGGCCATCGGGTACTGCGCCAGCGCGGGCGTTTTGGTGATGACCGTCGGTTGCACCTCCAGCCCAGGGTCCGGCGCCGGCAGATTCTTGACGACCGACGAACCGGTGCTTGTGCGTGCCGGCCGCGGTGTCGTCGAGGCCGTGCTTCCCGCGGCGCCCAATTTCAATCGACGGCTGGCCGACGACCCGTTCTCCCGCGGTTCCGAACCGTTGGCAGTCGGCGCCTCTCCGGCGGACCCCGGCGGAGCGGGGCTGGACGTGCGGCGGGTAGATCCGTGATCGGTCATGCGGGTCCAGCGATTCGGCCGCCCTCTCGAGCAAAGAAATGGCCCCGACAGATGTGGCCGACAAGGTGAACTCTGGGCGTGGCGGTTCCTTGATTTTAGTCTCGCCGCACGCACCCAGACCAGCGCCATTAACCACCAGCTCAGAGTCCTCCAGCGGCGTTGCGAATTGACGGAAAACCACTTTTCCCCCTCCGCCCCTTTGCCCGCCAACCCACTTTAACGGTCAGAAAGACCTTGCTGGACAAGACACTTTGGCCAATGGGAAACCGCCCGGTGCCCAATTTTTGTGCAACTCGGTGGCTGCCCGAATCTCAGGCAACCACGCCAGAATTTTCAGCACCACCTGCGATCAAGACGTAAGTGCTATCAATGAAATGACATCGGCGCTGTGCTTTGACAGCAGCGAATCATTCGACAAGCGCGGCCGCCGGGGTCGCGACGAGAACGGATTCCCTAGACCCAACGATGTCCGAGGAGAACGACATGGATCAGAAACCGCAGGAAGTGATTCGGGTTGCTCAAACCCTATTCCATCAGAACCCCGATTGGGTGACCTTCTTCCGCGAGGTATTAGGCCTCGGGGGGATCGTCCGCCAAATGTACCCCACGGCCCAAGCCCTTTGTGAATTCGAAAAGACCAACGAATACGGCGAGCTCCAGCAAATGCTGGCAAAGCTCCGTGTCGAAGGCCCGCCGGTCCCCGAAGACAAGGAACCCACGCGGGTCATTACCGTCCGGCTACCCAAAAGCCTGCACGAGTTCCTCCAGGTCGAGGCCCACGAGAAATGCACCAGCATGAACCAACTGTGCATCTCCAAGCTGGTCCAATGGCTCGATAGCGACCTGGCCGCCTCCAAGGGATCGTCCAACTCGGCCCCCGGCTCCAAGCCGGCCCCGCGCCGCCAGCAACAGCACGAGGAACCCGCCGCCGTCGGCGGTTTGTAAATCGAAACCCGACCGAACCGAAGACAAGAAGTCCGCAGCGATGCGCCGATCGGTTAGCGCCGGCCGCACTGGCCGGCGCTAACACGACGCAGTTCCATCGAGAATCAGATAATAAAAATGGTTCGAAGCGGACCTATAAGCCGGGTTCTGTAGTTAGCACATCGGGCACGGATGCCCGGTGCTAACCGATGACCATTTTTCTACGACGACGATTGCTCGCCGCCTCTAGCAGCCTACCCGGAAGTTATGCCGGACCGGACCAGTCCGCCGCGACGGTTTCCCGCCGCGCTACTTCCTGTTTGGCCTTGCTCCCAGTGGGGTTTGCCTAGCCAGATCGGTCGCCCGATCTGCTGGTGCGCTCTTACCGCACCGTTTCACCCTTGCCGGCAAAGCAGTAGGCAGTAGGCGGTATGCAGTCAGCGGGAAAAAATTTCACCGCATGCTGCCGATCGCCTACCGCCTACCGTCTGCGTTGGCGGTTTGCTTTCTGTTGCACTTTCCCGAGCCTTGCGGCCGGTGGATGTTATCCACCACTGCGTCCTTTGGAGCCCGGACTTTCCTCCCGCTGAAGATCTATGTGGCCTGGCCCGCCTTGCGGCGAGCCGTCCCATCTTCAGCCGGCGATCACCCGGTCCGCTTCGAACCAACCCATTCTACGATATCCGACACGTCTGGGAACCGATAAGTTCGTCGATCTGCCGCCCGACTTTCATTCGCTTGCGGCCTGCCGATGGGCCGCCCTTCAACTTGCCTTTCGCCGCCGGGCATGATTACGATGCAAAAGCGCAGCGAGTCCGAAAAGCAACGGGCCATTCGGACCATTTGCCGGATCAGACACGAACCTTATGCAAGGCAGCTTCTTTGCCCGCCGCTTCCTCGCTTGGATCTGGGCCACGACGTTTGTGCGAGCATTGTGGGGCTCAAGCTTTCTGCACTTTGCCGCCCTGACAGGTTTGCTGGCTTGGGCCGGCGCCGCGCGCCAAATTCCCGGCGGCGGCGGCCGCGGCGGCATGCAGCTCGATTTGACTGCGGGCGATGGCTCTCCTTCAGGCCCGTTGAAGTGCGACCTGGTTGGCGATCCCTACGCCACGCCGCAGATTGCACCTTGGACGAAAACCATCGCGCAACCGCAAGCACCTGTGGCAGCCGCGCCGGAGCTAACCGACATACCTTCGCCGCCGGGCGACAAAGATAAGCCGCGCTCAGACGATGAACAAATCAGCGATTCGCATGCTGATCGCCAAACAGCGGCGTCGTCGCCGATCGAAGTCGCTCCCGATTCCCACGACACTCCCAGCGAACCGTTGCTGGGCCCAAGAGCGCCTCATGCACCGGAAAAACAACCCGACAAGAAAACGGATTCGCAAGTGCAAATGGCAAGCGCGCAGTCGGCGGCCGCCGGTCACGAACCAAGCGGCACCAGCGGCGGCTTTCCGTCCTACTTTGGCAACATCCCGCCGCGCTATCCCGAAATTGCCCGTCGCAACGGCTGGGAAGGAACCGTTCTCTTGCACTTGCACGTCGACGTCAAAGGTCGCGTCACCCAGGTCGAGCTAATCAGCAGCAGCGGCTACCCAGTGCTCGACAACGAAGCAATCGCAGCGCTACAGCATTGGGTTGGATTGCCCGCGACGCGAAACGGAATGCCGGTGGAAACCGATTTCACTAAGCCTGTCCACTTTGCGCTGCATTAGCATTGGCCGGCGCTAATTCCCTCGCGTCGAAATCGGCCCGCCCGCGTAGCCCGATACCGGCCCGGCACGGTGGCCGAACTGGTAGCCCAGCACGATATACATTTGCGCCGCCTCGTTCCGATCGGTGTCGAACAAACCCACCACGTCCAGGAACCATCGATTGCCGATCCGCCACTGCACGCTGGGGCCAAGTCTGAAAACCTGGGTTGAATCGTTGCGGTTAATCTTCAACGTATCGCTTTGGTACACCAGTTCCATTCCCGCCATCAGCTTTCGCTCGATGATCGTCATGCCCACTGCACTTGACAAGCCGAGTTCCGTTTCGCGGTCGTCTTCCACTTCCTGTTCCAGAATGAAGTTGGTGGCATAGAAGATTCGGTCCGTCAGGTTGTCGGCCAGCAACAGCTTCAATTCGTACTTGTCGGCCTTGTCTTGCGGGCCGCCGCGCTCGATCCATTCGGCATACAGCGTTGGGTTCAAGGGAATCACGCCCCAGTCGGCAATGGCCCAACGCAATTCGATTTGCACGCCTTCATGATTGGCCACATTGTCGCCAAACGAATTGGGCTCGATGTTCCACCGCTCGTACAGATCCAACTGGAATCGCCCCGGCAACCCCATCGCCACTTCTTCCAACATGCGGTATTCCGGCGCTTCGTCGAACGATCCCCATGTGGGCCGCACCCATTGCTCGAATTCCACCATGCCCGGCGGCAACACGTAAGCACGCGTGGTAGGAAACGGGCGCTGCGTGGTCCATTGCGGCTGCGCGTAGGGACCAACCAAGGTGCTGTCGCTCCGAATCAAATTGGAATCCCAGCGCAGCCCGGGATTCCCGTAGGCGTCGAAACTTCCGGAAGTGTCTCCTCCGTACGGCGACAAATTCTGTCCCGACCCGCCGCCAAACGGCGTCGTCCCTCCGTAGGGACTCGCTCCTCCCTGGCCTGCGCCCCCCGACGGAGCCGTGCCCCCCGATTGATCGCCATACGGCCGAACTTCCAGTGGAGGCAAGGGCGTAGTTGGCGGCGGTTGCTGCGCCAAGGTGTGAGCAGGCGCCGGCGCGTACTGCGACTGCTCCAGCAGCGTGAACTGTTGCGCCAACGCGCACTGAAAAGTAATACCAACCAATCCGAGCGATACCGTCAGACGCAGCAGGCAATGCCGCATGGGTCGATTCCTATTCCGTGAGAACCAAACTCGTTCAGGCGGGCCGCCGATCAACAAACTCCGTTGATCGCCCGGCCACCGGTTTCGCCCTATGCTGCCCGGCTGCAAGGCCGCCAACTTTCCGCCTTAACGCAGGTGCGTATCTAAAGCAGGATTTATCTGACGCTTCGGATGATTTGAGACTCCGTTGTGAATACTGGCGGCACCACCCTTTCCTTCAGCATCCTCGACAAGAATTGACACCAACAAAGTCGAGCTAACCCGCACGGTCCCCGGGTGCGGTGGCATCGCCGCGACGTTTTTGTTCCAATCGGGTCGCGCGCCGTCGCCGGCAAACTCCAACAACGCCATCAAAAACGTCGATCCGCTGGCTGGAATATTGCATGCCCACGTCACCCGCACAGAAACGTTCGTCGCGCCTGTCGAGTTCCGATGCCTTCACGTTCGTGCTCACGCTGGGCATCGTCAATTTATTTGCGGACACGACCTACGAAGGGGGCGCAAGCATCAACGGCCCGTTTCTGGGTACGCTCGGCGCCACTGCCGCCGCCGTGAGCATCATCGCCGGCGTCGGCGAATTCCTCGGCTACAGCCTGCGCTCCGTGGCCGGCTATATCGCCGATCGAACGGGTAAGTATTGGCTGGTCACGTTCGTCGGTTACACCATCAATCTATTGGCCGTGCCCGCCATGGCATTGGCCGGCAATTGGCAAACCGCGGCATGCCTGGTTGTGGCCGAGCGCATCGGGAAAGCAATTCGCAAACCCACCATCGGCGCGATGCTTTCCTACACCACCGCCTCGTTGGGAAAGGGATGGGTGTACGGGCTGAACACCGCGCTTGACGAAACCGGCGCCACGATCGGCCCGCTATTGATGGCCTTGGTGCTGTACGTCAAAGGCGGTTACCGCACCGGCTATGCGCTGCTGCTGGCGTCGTCGTTGCTGGCCCTGGTCACACTGTCCATCGCCCGAATCTTTTTTCCCGCGCCGTCGCATCTCGAGGCCGGCCCCACGGCCCAAGCCAAAGGTTTCACCCGAACCTATTGGCTCTACATGCTCGCGGCAGCTTGCTTCGGCGCAGGCCTGATGAGCTTCGAGCTGATCTCATTTCACCTCGCCGCCACGCGAACCGTTACGGATTATTGGATTCCCGTGTTCATCGCCATTGCGACCGGCGTGGGTGTGTTCGCCAATTTGATTCTCGGCCGCTTGTATGATCGATTCGGAATGCCCGTCGTGTTGGTCGCCATCTTGATCGCTTCGCTCTTCTCGCCGCTGGTGTTTCTGGGCGGCTTCAATCTGGCGCTGGCCGGAATGATTTTGTGGGGGCTCGGCTATGCCATTGAAGACACGTTGCTGGCGGCGATCGTCGCCGGAATGTTGCCCGAAGGCCGGCGCAACCTGGCCTTCGGCCTGTTCTACACCGGCTACGGCGTCGGCTGGCTGGTCGGCAGCATCGCCACAGGCTTGTTGTACGAGCGCTCCATTCCGCTCTTGATCGCGTTCTCTATCGCCGTGCAACTCGCCTCGCTGCCGATTTTCTTGATCGCCAGCAAATCAAGCCGCTGATTGGCGCCGATTGAAGCTGTGGATTTTCGCCCTCGTCCGTGCTATTCTCGGTTTTATTCCGCATTCGGAACTCCGCATTCCGCACTTTCATGCGCCCCATCGAAAACATCAACGTTCGCGGCCTGGAGCCGATCATTTCTCCCGCCGCGCTGAAATCTGCGCAGCCGCTGTCTGGCGCTGCGGCGGAAACGGTCGTCAATTCCCGTGAAATCGTGAAACAGATTCTCGCTGGCGACGATCCTCGCTTGATCGTGGTCGTCGGCCCGTGCTCGATTCACGATGAGAAGTCCGGCCTGGAATACGCCGAGCGGTTGCTGAAGCTGGCGCGCGCCGTGCATGATCGCTTGTTCGTGCTGATGCGTGTCTATTTCGAAAAACCGCGCACCACGATCGGCTGGAAAGGGCTGATCAACGATCCGCACATCGACGACACGTTCGACGTCAGCGAGGGGCTGCGCATCGCCCGCCGCATCCTGCTGCGCATCGCCGAGATGGGGCTGCCGGCCGCCACCGAAATGCTCGAGCCGATCACTCCGCAATACATCTCCGATTTGATCTCTCTGGCCTCGATCGGCGCCCGCACGACCGAATCTCCCACGCATCGCCAAATGGCCAGCGGTTTGTCGATGCCGGTCGGCTACAAGAACGGCACCGATGGCAGCCTGCAAACCGCGCTCGATGCCATGATGGCCGCCCGCACTTCGCATGCCTTCCTGGGCATCGACGGCGAAGGGCGCACCTGCGTGGTTCAATCGAAGGGAAATCCCTGGGGCTGTTTGATCCTCCGCGGCGGCCGCTCCGGCCCCAACTATTCCGCCGAAAGTTTGAAGATCGCCAGCGAGCAACTCGCCAAGCACGGCCTGCCCTCCCGGCTATTGGTCGATTGCAGCCACGCCAACTCGAACAAAGATTTTCGCCAGCAATGCGTCGTTTGGAAAAGCGTGCTGGAGCAGTCTGCCGCCGGGAACGTCTCGATCGCCGGCCTGATGCTGGAGAGCAATCTGCACGAAGGCAGCCAGGCGCCCGACGCCGATCCGGCCAAGCTGCGCTACGGCGTCTCGATCACTGATCCCTGCATCGGCTGGGATGAAACCCAGGCGCTCATGCTCGATGCTCACGCCAAACTCGCCGACGTGGCCGTCGCTCGATAGGTCGAAATGACTAAATGACTGAATGTCTGAATGACTAAATGGCCGTAACTCCGCATCGCGAATCATTTAGACATTTAGGCCTTTAGTCATTCAGTCATTCTCGCTCCAGCGGTTTGAAATTCGCCGACCATTTCAATCGCTTGCCGCAATAATTCGAAATTCACCTCATGCACTTCCACCGGATTGCCGATGCCCGCCAGCATCGTCAGCGTCAGCCGTCCGCCCAAATGTTGGCGGAACTCTTCCAATCCATTGAATAATGCATCGCAGTCGCGCAACTGCGGGCAATCGAGCGCGAATCCCAGTTCGCTCAACGAGCGCAGCACTCGTCGAGCGTGCTGCTCGGCCAGCCCAAGCGCCAGCGACGAGTAAACCGTGTCGATCGCCACGCCGATTGCGACCGCTTCGCCGTGCCGCAAAGAAAACTCGCTGAGCACTTCCAGCTTATGCGCACTCCAGTGGCCAAAATCCAGGGGTCGCGCCTCGAGCATCTCAAACGGATCGCCGCCGCGCGTGATGTGCTGCAGGTGCAGCTCCGCCGAGCGGCGAATGATTGGCAGGCACACCTCCATTTCCCGCCGGCGGATGCGCGGCGCCAACCGGCAGACGTCGTCAAACAGCGTCGCATCCTTTAGCAGCGAAACCTTCACGGCTTCGACGAACCCGCAAACAAAATCGCGATCTGACAGGCTCTCCAGCAGCGAGGCGTCGTTGATCACACCCCACGGCACGGCGAATGTGCCGATCCAATTCTTCTGCTGAAACAAGTTCACGCTATTCTTCACGCCGATGCCCGAATCCGCCTGGGCCAGCGTCGTGGTCGGCACTCGAAGCAGCCGCAGTCCTCGATGGGCGATCGCCGCGGCGAAACCCACTGCATCCAACATCGCCCCGCCGCCGACGACAACCACATAGCTCCGCCGATCCAACTCATGCGCATGAAACACCTTCAGCATCTGTTCCAACACATGAACATCGTTCTTGATCGCCTCGCCCCCCGCCACAATCTGCACGTTTCCGGCCAACTGCATCTTTCGCGAATGCTGCCTGGCCAGCGCAAAAATTCGCTGTTCGAGTTCAGGATGCGCTTCCGCCACGTGCGAATCGATCCAGAATTGCACCCGCGCCGGCTGGCCCTCAGTCGATTCCAGCAGCGCAAGCAGCACCGCCGCATCCGCCCCAAATACATCCGCCGTGAATCGCAGCCGGTGCACCAGCGGCACGGAAAACTGGATGTCGCTACGCATTTGCGGCGAGGCGCGGTTGGGACGGGGGGCAGTCATCAGCGGTGGGATCCAAGCAGGATGATTGAGCCCTTATTCTATCAGTCCAACTCGGTTCGGCGGAACCGCAATAACATGCCGGGTCATGGCGACGATAGCGGTTGTGCAGCCTCCCTTTCGCAGCGATAAATCGTTTGAGTGCAGCCACTCGCGGCAGGCTTTGCCCAGGGGGTAGAATTTCCAGTGCCGCCCGCGTCGGAATCGCTTCCTGCATCCTGCATCCTGCATCCTGCGTCCTGCGCCCTCCGCCTGCCATGAACCCCGAACAGCGCCGCCTCGACGAAGCCAACCAGGGTCACCAGCCGTGGCGCACCTGGGCGCCTACCTCAGCGAGCGCCAATGGGGCACCGTGCGCGAAGATTACAGCCCCGGCGGCACCGCTTGGGATTATTTTCCGCACGACGTTGCCCGCAGCCGCGCCTACCGCTGGGGCGAAGACGGACTGGCCGGCATTTGCGACGACCACTGCCAGTTGTGCTTATCCCTCGCGCTGTGGAACGAGCGCGACCCGATTCTCAAGGAACGCCTCTTCGGTCTGAACAATGCCGAGGGCAATCACGGCGAAGACGTGAAGGAATGCTACTGGTATCTCGACGCGCTGCCGACGCATTCCCACCTGAAGATGCTCTATAAATACCCGCAGCGCGAATTCCCCTACAACCAACTCGTCGAAGAGAATCGCCGCCGCACCAAACACGACCCCGAATTCGAACTGCTCGACACCGGCGTCTTCGACGACAACCGCTACTTCGACGTTTTTGTCGAATACGCGAAGGCCGACCCGCACGACATGCTGATGCGCATCACCGTGCACAACCGCGGCCCGCAAGAAGCTCGACTCCACGTGCTCCCGCAACTGTGGTTCCGCAACATCTGGTCTTGGCGGCCTGATTTCAACAAACCGCAGCTATCGGTTATCGACGCCAACACCATCGCCGCCGAACACTACAGCTTGGGCCGCTACGACTGGTACATCGACGGCCAGGCGGAACTGCTGTTCTGCGACAACGACACCAATCCGCGCCGCCTGTTCGGCATGGCCAACGCGCAAGGCTATTTTAAAGACGCCATTCACGAATATTTGATCCAGGGCAATCGCGCCGCGGTGAACCCGCAGCGATCTGGCACCAAAGCCGCGGCCCATTTCGCGCTCACGGTGCCCGCCGGCGGCTCCGCCACCATTCGCACTCGGCTTTCGGAGCGTCCGCACAGCCCAGCTTTTGCCGATTTCGATTCGGTCATGCTCCGCCGCCGCGGCGAGGCCGACGAGTTCTACGGCGCAATGAAAGATTGCAATCGCAGCGACGATTGCGCCCGTATTCAGCGCCAGGCCGCCGCCGGACTGATTTGGACTCAGCAATTTTATCACTACGACGTGGCCCGATGGCTGCGCGGCGACGAGTTGCAGCCCCCGCCGCCCCCCGAGCGCCGCCAAGGCCGCAATCAGCTTTGGCGCCACTTGAAATGCCGCGAAGTGATGTCGATGCCCGACGCCTGGGAATTCCCCTGGTTTGCAGCCTGGGACCTGGCGTTCCATTGCGTGGCGATGGCCTCGATCGACGCCGAATTTGCCAAAGAGCAACTCATTCTGCTGGGCCGCGAATGGTTCATGCATCCCAACGGCGAGCTGCCGGCGTACGAATGGGCCTTCGGCGACGTGAATCCGCCCGTGCATGCCTGGGCCGCCTGGCGCGTGTATCAAATCGACCGTGCCCGACACGGCCATCACGGCGATCGCAAATTCCTGGAGCGCGTGTTCCACAAGCTGCTGTTGAATTTCACCTGGTGGGTCAACCGCAAAGACGCGCAAAACCGCAACGTGTTCGACGGCGGCTTCCTGGGCTTGGACAACATCAGCCTGTTCGATCGCAACGCCCCGCTGCCGATGGGCGCGCACATGGCCGAAGCCGACAGCACCGGCTGGATGGCCATGTATTGCCTGAACCTATTGCGCATTGCGCTGGAGTTGGCGCTGCACGATCCGGCCTATCAAAGCATCGCCAGCAAATTCTTCGAGCACTTCCTGGCCATTGCCGAAACCATGAACCACGTCGGCTGCCGCGCCGTCGAGGAAGGGGGCATCGGCATGTGGGACGACGAGCTGGAATGGTATTGCTCGCTGGCCGAGTTGCCCGACGGCCGCGCCATGCGCCTCAAGTCGTTCTCAATGGTCAACCTGATTCCGCTGTTCGCCGTGGAAACGCTCGAGCCGCAGGAAATGGCACGCCTGCCCGAATTCGCCAGCCGCTTGCAATGGCTCGTCACGCATCGCAAAGATCTGGCGCACCTGGTGGCCGAGTGGACTTTGCCCGGCGTCGGCCAGCGCCGCCTTGCGGCCCTGATGCGCGGCCATCGCATGAAGCGCGTTCTGGCCCGCATGCTCGACGAAAAGCAATTCCTCTCCGAATACGGCATCCGGTCATTGTCGAAATATCATCTGGATCATCCCGTCGAGTTCCATTACGACGGCCAGGAATTCCGTCTCGACTACGAGCCCGGCGAATCGCAATCCGGCATGTTCGGCGGCAATTCGAATTGGCGCGGCCCGATCTGGTTCCCGGTGAACTACCTGATCATCGAATCGCTGCAAAAATTCCACCACTACTACGGCGACGATTTCAAAATCGAATGCCCCACCGGAAGCGGCAAATATCTGACCTTGTTGGAAGTGGCCAACGAGCTGACGCGCCGACTGTCGCGCATCTTCCTGCGCGATTCCAGCGGCCGCCGCCCCGTGGCCGGGCCCTACGAAAAACTGCAAAACGATCCGCATTTTCGCGACAACATCTGGTTCCACGAATATTTCCACGGCGACAACGGCCGCGGCTTGGGCGCGAATCATCAAACCGGCTGGACCGCCCTGATCGCCAAGCTGATGCAGCCGAAACGCCCGCCGCGCGCCTGCCCGCGCGATCAAGTTGCCACAAGCGACGGCGCGCCGAAAGCATCCGTGCCGAAACCGTCGCCCGCCACCGCCTAGTTCTCCCATGACCTGCCCGCTGGACAATCGCACCGAGTGGCTGGAAGCCGATGGCCTGGGCGGATTCGCCTCCGGCGCCACCTGCGGCGAGCGAACCCGTCGCTATCATGCGCTGCTGCTCACCGCCACCACGCCGCCCACCGGCCGCATGGTGCTGGCTAGTGGTTTCGATGCCTGGGTCAACACGCCCACCGGCCGCTTCGCCATCTCCTCGCAGCGCTACCCGCCCGACGTGGTATATCCCGACGGCGCCACGCGGCTGATCGATTTCAAAACTGAACCCTGGCCCACGTGGACCTGGAGTTTGCCCGACGGCAATTCGCTGACGCAAGAAATATTCGTTCCTCACGAATTGTCGGCCTGTTGCCTCCGCTGGCGAGTCAAGAGAGACAATCCGAAGGCGGGAAAAATGTCGCTCCTGCTCCGCCCGCTCATCTGCGGCCGCGACTACCATGCGCTGCACCACGAAAACCCCGCACTGCGCTTCGACGCCCGCACGCAAGACGACATGATCTTTTGGAGCCCCTACGACGGCGTGCCCGCAATCGCCGCGCTCACCAACGGCGCCTACAACCACGAACCCGAGTGGTACCACAACTTTTTGTATCTCGACGAGCAGGAGCGCGGGCTGGACTGCACCGAAGACCTGGCCTCGCCCGGCACGTTTCGCTTCGATCTATCGCGCGATGCACTGCTGATCTTGGCCGCCGGCGATTATGCCACCGCGGTCCGCTCCGCCGGGCGAACTGCCGCCAAAGCGTTCGAGGCGCTGGAAGATCTCGAACGCCGACGCCGCAAAAAATTCGCCTCGCCGCTTGAGCGCGCTGCCGATAGCTACCTCGTCCGCCGAGGCGCCGGCCAAACCATCATCGCAGGCTACCCCTGGTTCACCGATTGGGGCCGCGACACTTTCATCGCCCTGCGCGGACTGTGCCTGGCAACCGATCGGCTGGTTGATGCCCGTGAAATTCTGCTGGGCTGGGCCGACACGGTCTCCGAAGGCATGCTCCCCAATCGATTCCCCGACGCCGGCGACCAGCCGGAATACAACTCGGTCGACGCCTCGCTCTGGTTCATCATCGCCGTGGGCGACCTGTTGGCCGCCGCGGCGAAGCGACGCAAATCGATCAGCGTCAAAGACCGCCGCCGCTTGGAACAAGCCGTGCTGGCCATCGTCGAAGGCTATTCGCGCGGCACCCGCTACAATATTCATTTGGACTCCGATGGCTTGTTGGCCGCCGGCCAGCCCGACGTGCAACTCACCTGGATGGACGCCAAGTACGGCGATTGGGTGGTCACGCCGCGCATCGGCAAGCCTGTCGAAGTGCAAGCATTGTGGCTCAACGCCTTGCAGATCGCCTCGAAGTTCGACAAGCGATGGAAATCGGCCTTCGACCAAGGCCGCGCCGAATTCGATCGCCGCTTCTGGAACCCCGAGCTCAATTGCCTGTACGACGTGGTCGATGTCGATCATCATCCAGGCGCAGTCGATGCCGCACTGCGCCCCAACCAAATCTTCGCCGTCGGCGGCCTGCCGCTGGCGCTCTTAAATGGCAAAAAAGCGCACAGATTGTCGACGCGGTAGAGTCGCAGTTGCTCGCGCCGCAAGGATTGCGCTCGCTGGCCCCCGGCTCGCCCGGTTATTCGGCGCATTACACCGGCAGCTTGCATGATCGCGACGCTGCCTACCATCAAGGCACTGTCTGGCCCTGGCTCATCGGCCCGTTCGTCGAAGCCTGGCTGCGCGTGCGCCGCAACACTGCAAATGCCAAGAAGCAAGCCCGCAAAAAATTCCTTGCGCCCTTGGAGGCACATCTGAATTCCTGCGGCCTAAGTCACATCTCCGAAATCACCGACGCTGAACCCCCCTTCACCCCCGCGGCTGCCCGTTCCAAGCCTGGTCGCTCGGCGAATTTCTGCGACTCAAGCACGACGTGCTGTGAACAGTCGCCAGCGGAAACGATAACTTCACGATAATTTCCAGATAATGCATTTCGCCAGCGACCTTTTGGAATCATCCTCAATTGCCGTAGCAACCGATAATCACTAATATGCGGCCTTCGCCCAGTACCTCGTGCCGTGGGGCACACGAAATGCAGCCAGTTCATGAAAATCCGCGGCCGATGGTTTAATTTCGTCCTGGCCGCTAGTGTTGTTTTTGTAGTTCGCTTGTTGTTCCGCACGCTTCGCATTCGCTATCTCGTCGGCGCACAAACACGAATCCTTATTCCAACGACGGCTCCGAAGGATTCATCTACTCCGTCTGGCACGACGCCATCACGTTCCCAATGTTTGCCGGCCGGCATGTGCGCACCGTGGCGCTGGTCAGCCGCCACCACGATGGCTCGCACCTTGCCTGCGGCCTGAAAATTCTGGGCATCGGCCTGGTTCGCGGCTCCAGTGGAAAAAACGGCGCCTCGGCCATTCGCGAACTGTTGCAACTGCCCGCCAAGACCCACGTGGTGATCACCCCCGACGGTCCGCGCGGCCCGCGCCGGCAGTTGAAACCCGGCATGGTGTTCTTGGCCGCGCGCTGCGGCCGGTCGATCGTGCCCACTGCCTTCTCCTCGGTCCGCTGTTGGCGATTTCGCGGAAAGTGGACCGACCTTTCGATCCCCAAGCCCTTCACGACGGTCTACGCTCTAAGCGGCCCGCCCATTCCCGTGCCCCGCGAAGCCACCGAGTCCGAACTGGCCAATATCGGCGCCCACTTGCAATCCGAAATGGATCGCCTCACCGCCGAAGCCGACCAATTGGCCCATCCCAAAGCGGCTTAGGCGTCTGCGTCTTCCCGTACGGCTTGACTCCCTGCGCTACAATTGCCGCAAGAGGAGAACAAGCATGATTACGCTTCGCAAAGCCCGTGACCGCGGACGCACTAACATCGATTGGCTCGATAGCTGGCACTCATTCTCGTTCGGCGATTACTACGATCCCAACTGGATGGGCTTCGGCCCGCTGCGCGTGATCAACGACGACGTCGTCCTTGCCGGCGGCGGCTTCGGCATGCACCCACACCGCGACATGGAAATCATCACCTACGTGGTGAGCGGGGCGCTGGAACACAAAGACAGCCTCGGCACCGGCTCGGTCATCCGCCGCGGCGAAGTTCAACGCATGACCGCAGGCACAGGAATCCGCCACAGCGAGTTCAATCCTTCGCCAAACGAACAAGTGCGCCTGCTGCAAGTCTGGATCACGCCCAATCAAAAAGGCCTCGAGCCCAGCTACGAACAGCGCACCATCGGCGACGATCAAAAGCAAAACCGCCTGCGCTTGATCGCCAGCAAAGACGGACGAGATGGCAGCGTCACCATCAATCAAGATGCCGACGTCTTTGCCGCACTATTGAAGTCCGGCCAAAAACTCGCGCATCCCCTGCGCGGGCCGTTTGGCCTGGATCCAGATCATCGACGGCAAAGTAACTGTGAACGGAAAAGAACTGCAACCCGGCGACGCCGCCGCCGTCCACGACGAATCGAACCTGGAACTCGTCGCCCATCAAGATGCCGAACTGCTAGTGTTCGATTTGGCCAACTAGGCCTTGGCGATTTGCTGGGCAACGGTCAGCAAAAATCGATCCGCGCAGCAGCAGGCCAAGAGCGACAGACCGACCGGCGCCGTTCCTTCCTCGACTGCCGCTTCCCCCAGCGGCATCGAAAGCTGCGGCACGCGGCACAGCCCGGCCATCGAAGTCAGCGACAAAAGCCGCTGATAATAATCCCCCGTGCGCAAATCCTTCGCGCCTTTCAGCGGCGCAGGATGCGCCACCGTCGGAATGCACAGCAAGTCGCGCCTCCCAAGAAATTGATGCCACTGGTGGAAGCACTGCTCGCGCCGCGCGATCGCTTGCGGCATGCGGCGGCGGTCGAGCGTTTGCGCCAATTCAAAACTGTGCGCGGTCATCGGGCCAAACTCCGGCTTGGCCTGGCCAATCCAGGCGCCCAACGTGCTGGCGATCTCGCCCCATTGCATGATGCAATAGGTTTCCATCCAAATCTCAAAGCCCGAATTCATCGGCTCGATGAACATTTTTTTAAGCGTTGTTTCGCGCACGCGATCGCCGTAGAGCGACCGCAATTTTGCCAGTCCCCCTTGAAGTGCAGCTTGAGTTTCCGACGCGGCCAGCTCCAGCGCATCGCGCAAAACGTAAATCGCCGTGGGGTCGTCTTCGATTTGTCCTTCCGGCCCTGGCGGCAACAATTCGTCACCCGCTTGCGCAAGGATGTCGGCACTGGCCGCCAGGATGCCAACCGTATCGAACGTCGGCGCAAAGGGCATCACGCCCGCCACGCTGATCATTCCATGCGTCGGGCGCAGGCCCCAAATGCCGCAATTGCTCGAAGGCACGCGCACTGAACCGCCCGTGTCGGTGCCAATCGCGAAATCGACCAGGCCGCACGCCACCGCCGAAGCTGATCCACTTGATGAACCACCCGGCACGCGTCCCGGCGCACGCGCATTCAGCGGTGTGCCATAATAATGATTCTCGCCGATCAAGCTGAACGCCAACTCATCGGTCACCGTCTTGCCGACGCAGCGCGCCCCGGCCGCCAGCAGTTGATCAACGCACACCGCATTCACCGCCGCCGGAGGATGCGTCGCCTTCCAAGTCGGATTGCCGCATCCCGTCGGGCAGCCCGCCACGTCGATCAAATCCTTCACCGCAAAGTGCAACCCGTTGAGAGGCCCTTTGCCCGTCGGCGCCAAATCCAGCGTTTCAACAAACGCGCCGCTTTGCTCGATGCTGATCGTGTGCATATCGGCAGAGTACGGCGCGGCTGCCCGCACTGCAAGCCGCCGCAGGAGGCCGTCGCCTTACACGGCATGACCGGCGACTTGCTGATACGTCTTGTATCCGCCGCTCAGGTTCGCCGTCTCAAACCCGCGCTGCTTCAAGAGCCGGGTGGCCAGATAGCCGCGCATCCCCACCTGGCAGTAGGCAATCACTGGCCGGTCGCGCGGCAATTCATCCAGATGACCACGCAGCACGTCGATCGGCACATTCACCGCGCCGGGAATCGAACCCCCGGAAAATTCTTCTTGGCTTCGCACGTCGAGAACATAAGGCCTACGACCCTCGGGCAACTCCTCCAATTCCTCGAATTGCTCTACGCTCATTTGCGGATGATCGCCCCGGAGCAAGCCCGCGGCCACGAATCCCGCCATGTTGATCGGATCTTTCGCTGACCCGAACTGTGGCGCGTAAGCCAACTCCATTTCCTCTAAATCGAAAACCGTCATCCGCGCTTGAATTGCCACGGCCAGCACGTCGATCCGCTTGTCGACTCCCGCGCCGCCGACAATTTGCGCTCCCAGCACTAGGCCGCCATCAGGCTCGAACAGCAGCTTGATGGTCATCCCCTGCGCCCCGGGATAGTAGCCGGCATGATTGCCTGGATGCACATAAATTTTTCGATAGTCCTTCTTCAGGCGGCGCAGGGTCTTTTCCGACGCGCCGGTCATGCCCGCCGCCACGTCGAACACCTTCACAATCGCCGTCCCCTGCGTGCCGCGGAAGCTCGAATCACGCCCAAAGATATGATCCGCGGCAATGCGTCCTTGACGATTTGCCGGCCCGGCCAGCGGCACCTGTGTCGGGTCGCCGGTCACGAAATCTTTGATCTCGACCGCGTCCCCGACGGCATAGATATCCGGGTCGGCGGTTTGCATGTGCGAGTTTACGCGGATGCCGCCGCGCGGCCCAACTTCCAGGCCGGCCTCGATCGCCAGGCGATTCTCCGGCCGCACACCCACCCCCAAAACCACCAATCTGGCCACGAGCCGCTGTCCCGATTTAAGCTGCACCTCGATGCCGCCGTCGCTTTTGGCAAAACCTTCCGCCGACTGGCCGAGGATCAGCTTCACGCCGCGCCGCTTCAGCTCCTCGACAATCGGCGCGGTCATCTCAGCATCCAACGGCGGCAGCACTTGATCCTGCAACTCGACCAGCGTCACTTGCACGCCGCGCCCAACCAAGCTCTCGACAAGTTCCAGCCCGATGAACCCCGCCCCGACCACCACGGCCTGCTTGATCCCGCCGTCCACGACCGCTTTGATTCGGTCCGTATCTTGCAAGTTGCGCAGCGTAAAGATTCCCGGCAGATCGATTCCGGGCAAATTCGGCCGGATCGGCGCAGCGCCCGGCGCCAAAATCAACTTGTCGTACGGTTCTTCATATTCGCGCCCGTTGCCAACTCGCGCACTTTCACCCGCTTGTTCTGCCGGTCGATGGCCTCCACCGAACTGCGCGTGCGCACATCCAGCCGATAGCGCTCGAGCATCCGCTGGGGCGTCACGACCAGAAGCTTGCTGCGATCGACAATTTCTCCGCCGATGTAATAGGGCAGGCCGCAATTGGCGAACGACACATCCGGGCCGCGTTCGAACATCACAATCTCGGCGTCTTCCGACAGCCGCCGCGCCCGTGCCGCCGCCGATGCGCCTCCTGCCACGCCGCCGACAATGACGATTTTCATGATGCGCCTCCCGCGATTGGTCGTGCAGCCCACAACTTATTTGCAACAACACGATGCCGATTATTTGCAGCAACACGATGCCGATTTGCCATTCGCCGTGCCGGAACTTGCCTCGCCCGAAGGCGCCGAGGCCACGCGATTCCAGGGCATCTTCGCTAACAACATCCCCATCCCGCAGGTGTCGGTAATGCCGGCGAACACCAATCCTGCCCCGATCGCCGCCGACAATAGGAACCAATACGGATGGACCAAATAGCCCAGCAGCGCGCCGACGAGGACCAGTCCTCCGGCCGCAATTCGCACCTGCCGCTCCAGCGACACCGCATTTTTGCCGCGCACCACGGGCAATCCCGCCTCCACGCATCCTGCCGTTCCGCCTTCGACATTAAACACATTGGTGAATCCGGCCGCGCACAATTGTTCGCACGCCATTTGGCCCCGTCCGCCCTTTTGGCAAATCAGATACACCGGCTCGTCGAGCGAGCGGGCCAATAGCGCGCCGGGATTCAATTGATCCAGCGGCACATTGCGAGCGCAACCCACGTGTACCGCCCGAAACTCGGCCGGCGTGCGCACGTCGATCAATTCGATCGCTTTGCCGCGACGAATCAAGTCTTGTAGCTCTTGGGGTGTGATTGTGGCAATCATGGCATCACTCCTTTTCGCGTTTTTTCCCGAAGCGTTTTTCCACGCATTTCAAGATGTCCTGCAAATGCGGCTCGGCGACTGTGTAATACATAAAGCGGCCGTCACGCTCGTGTTCCAAAAATCCGCACCGCTGCATCAGCCGCAGATGCTCCGAGGCCATGTGGCTGGGAATTCCGCAAGCCTCGGCCAGTTCCCCCACGGTATACGCCCGCCCAGCAGCATTTGCACGATCCGCAGGCGGTGCGGGTGCGCCAGCGTTCGCAGGCATTCCGCGGCTTCCGCCAGGGCTTCCAGGTCGGTCAGCTTTGCTTGGGTCTTCACGGTCATGGGCAGGGGCTCCTTCTACATTCAAATATATCGGAATATTCCGATATGTCAATAAGTAAATCCGCCATTTTTTGGCAGAATCGACAAATCGCCGATGGTCGCCGTTTTTCGCCAAATAGCCGGAGGCCGTCGTTCCAAGCAAAATAGCCGGAGGGCAACGCCCTCCGGAAGCGCAACCACAGGGCGCGATCCCCCTTTAGATAAACTCCGGCTTCGGCGGCTCCGCCACGGCCGCGTCCAGCCGTCCGTAGCTGCGCAACTTCGGGAATAGCCACAGCCCGGCCGCCACCACCAGCAGCGTTCCCACCCCGCCGCTGACGGCGGAAACCACGGGGCCGAACAACTGCGCCACCGTGCCCGATTCAATGTCCCCCACTTCGTTGGAAATGGTGATGAACATTCCGTTGATCGCCGACACCCGCCCGCGCAGCTCATCGGGGGTCAAGAGTTGAATCAGCGATTGCCGCACCACCACGCTGATGTTGTCCATCGCCCCGGTCACAAACAGCATCGCCACCGACAGGGGAAACCACCGCGAGAAGCCAAACACAATCGTCGCCACCCCAAACCCCGCGACGGCCGCGAATAAAGCCAGCCCGGCATGCCGCATTGGCCTGAGGTGCGACAGAATGAATGCCATCGCCAGGGCGCCCACCGCCGGCGCAGCCTGCATGATGCCGAACCCCGTCGGCCCCACGTGCAGAATATCCTTGGCGTAAATCGGCAACAGCGCCACCGCCGCCCCAAACAGCACGGCAAACATATCCAGCGTGCTGGCGCCCAGAATCACTTTATTGTGCCACACGTACCGGATTCCCACCGCCAGGTTGTGGGCCGTGAACGGCTGCTTCGACTTTATTCGTTTCCTCAGACGCATTTGCGACAACAGCGCACAAAATCCCAATGCAAAACTCGCATCGCACACAAAAACGATCGCTGATGACTTGAACGCCGCAATAATTCCCCCCGCCGCCGCGGGTCCAATGACCGAGGCAAATTGAAACGCCGTGGCATTCCACGTCACCGCGTTGGGAAACACGCTGCGCTTTACCAGCGTCGGCATCAGCGACGACTTAGCCGGCTGCTGAAAGGATCTCGCGATTCCAGCCACGAACAAGCACGCGTACATCAGTGCAATCGGTCCGCGCACGGCAGTAATGTACGCCAGCCCCGCCGAGCTGGCCGATATAAACACGAGTGCCGTCATCACCACGCGCCGGCGGCTGAACCGATCGGCCACATGCCCGGCGAACACCGCCAGCCCCAGCACCGGCAGCACTTGCACTAGCCCGACCAGCGCCAGCGAAATGGCCATCCCGGTGCGATCGTAAACCTCCCAGCCGACCGCCACCGACTGCATCTGCAACCCCAGGATCGACAAAAAATTTCCGGTCATGTACAGCCGGAAATCGCGCACCCGTAGCGCGGCGTAAGGATCATGCTTGGAACTGGGCGGGTCGGTGGGATTCGAGGCGGGGCGATCCATCGGGAATGAAGTCTATACGATCACGCTGAATCTGGGCAGCGGTCGCTTTCGACTAGACAGCGCGTGCTAACGGTCGGACCGACAAGATCTCATCGGCCTGGAGCGGCTCGATATCCTCCGCGGTAACGGTCACAACCTTCAGCGATTCTCCCAATGCATTGGTCACTTCGAGAACCATACCGTCGGCGCCACCCGAAGGATGTTTTACGGTATCTACCCACGTTGCTACATCTCCGCGCTTCAGGCCGTGCTCCTCGATGTCACGTGTAAGTGCCACACGGTCGTACAGCTTCAATGCACTCATCGTTTGGCCCGTTCTGGTTTTAATGTGATAAAGCGAAATCGGCCATCCAATTTCCATTGTAACCAAATCACGACTACCGACAGCGATTGACCATTCGGGCCCTTAAGAAGACCAGGGACCCGATAAAAGGTTCCGTAGACATTAGCCCCATCTTCAATTGCCTCATTTTCGGACGAAATTTGTCGAATTGCAGTCTCCAATATTTCAGGTCGAGCCTTTGAGAAGCCTGCTTGAGCCAAAAATTTCGACTTGTCATCCCATGGTCGCGACGAAAGCAAATAATCCGTAAGTTTTGAAGCGGAAATTAATGCATCTTCTGGAATACGCATTGCAGACCATCCCTTATCCCGCAACCGTCAATACTCATCCCCGCCGCCGGCGCCTTCGTCGAACCGCGGCGGCGGCTTCAGTCCGCGCACCTGCTTGGTGCGCACTTCCTCTTGCAGCTTTTCAATGGCCGCCGACAGCGCCATCGCCCCTTTGTCCCCCTCGATGCGATCGCGCAGAGCGACGGTTTCCGCTTCCGCGTCGCGCGGGCCGACGACGAACATGTACGGAATCAACTGCAACTGGGCGTCGCGCACTTTCGCGCCTAGTTTCTCCGCGCGATAGTCGCCGGTCACGCGCATTCCCACGGCATGCAACTCCGCCTCCACGCGCCGGCCGTACTCCTCGCTCTTTTCGCTCACCGTCAGCACGCGCACCTGCTCCGGCGCCAGCCACAGCGGAAACGCCCCGGCGAAATGCTCGATCAGCACGCCTACGAAACGCTCCAGCGAGCCTAGCGGCGCCCGGTGGATCATGACCGGCTTGTGCGGCTGATTATCCGGCCCGATGTATTCCAAATCGAACCGTTCCTTGCTCGGCAAATTGTAATCCACCTGCACGGTGCCCAATTGCCAATCGCGCCCCAGGCAATCGCGGACGATGAAATCGATCTTCGGCCCATAAAACGCCGCCTCGCCGCGCTCCACCGTCAAGTGCGGCAAGTTCAAGCTGTTGGCCACCTTGAGAATCGCGTCCTCCGATTTCTTCCACGCCGCCTCGCTCCCCACGTACTTGTCGCTGGTTTGATCGCGGAATCCCAGCCGCACCCGATAATCCGACAAGCCCAGTGCCTTCAGCACCGTCTGCGTGAAATCGATGCAGCCCAGAATTTCGTGCGCCACCTGGTCCTCGGTGCAGAAAATGTGCGCATCGTCCTGCGTGAATCCGCGCACGCGAGTCATGCCGCCCAGCTCGCCCGATTGTTCGTACCGATACACCGTGCCGAATTCCGCCAGCCGCACCGGCAACTCCCGGTAGCTGCGCGGCTTGCTCTTGTAAATCATCACGTGATGCGGGCAGTTCATCGGCTTCAATAGATATTGTTCATCCTCCGACATCACGATCGGTTTGAACTGGCTGTCGGCGTAGTACGGATAGTGCCCCGAGATTCTGTACAAATCCACTTTGCCGATGTTGGGCGTGTACACCGGCTCGTATCCGCGCTTCACAAGTTCGTCTTTCACGAACTGTTCCAGCAGGCCGCGCACAATGGCCCCCTTGGGCAGCCACAAAATCAAGCCCGAGCCAACCAGCGGACTGGTGGAGAAAAGTTCCAGGTGCTTGCCCAGCACGCGATGATCGCGCCTTTTGGCCTCTTCCAGCGCCGCCAGATAATTCTCAAGATCTTCCTTGCTGAACCACGCCGTGCCATACAACCGCTGCAACTGCTCGCGAGTTTGATCCCCTTTCCAATAGGCCCCGGCCACGTGAGTGAGCTTGAACGCCCCGATATATCCGGCGCTGGGGATATGCGGCCCGCGGCACAAATCGATGAATTCTCCCTGCCGGTAGAACGACATCGACGGGTGATCTTTCAGCCCCGTGTTGATGTGTTCCACCTTGAACTGCTGGCCCAGATCCTGGCACAGTTTGAGCGCTTTTCGCGCGACTCTTCCAGCCGCTCGAACGGCTCATCGGCCTTGATGATCTTGGCCATTTCGGCCTCGATCTTGGGAAAATCTTCCTCGGTGAGCGAGCGCGGCAGCATCATGTCGTAATAAAATCCGCCGCTCACCGTCGGCCCAAACGCCAACTGCACGCCGTCGAACAGCCGCATCACGGCCCGGGCCATCACGTGGGCACACGAGTGCCGCATCACCCCCAGCGCCGCGGCATCTTTCTTGGTTAGAATCTTCAGGCCCACTTCGCCCTCGGTGGGCAGCGGCGTATCCAGGCCCACGATCTTGTCGTCGATCACTGCGGCGACGGCGGCTTTCGCCAGGCCCGGCCCGATATCGGCCGCCACGTCCTTGGCCCGCAAGTGTTGAGAATACGACTTGACGCTTCCGTCGGGCAGTTTGACCTTCAGCATGATGGATGAGATTTTCCTAAAGCGGCCCAACCTGCTCGGTTGGGACCAGATACGGCATCGGTACAAAGGACGCCAGTTTTACCTTTCCGCGCCGGCGACTCGATATCCAGCGGCAGGGTGACCTCCGCAACGTAACAAACCGCGACGCATTTGAGCAAGCGGGCTTGTGCTGGGCATTTCAGGCCGCACTCTCAAACAGAGACTGCTATCGGCCGGAATCGGTTCGCAGCCGCCATTTTGCTCGCTTTTTGCTTGCTCTGGAGAAGCACCCAAGTTAATGTTTGATCAAGGGCCAGAGCACCATTTCTTGACTAGCGGCAACAGGATTGCAGGATGGACGACCACGAACGTCAAGGACCGCTGGAGATCGCAATCGTCGGCGATCTCACGGAAAACGAGGCCGAGTTAACCGACAAGCTGCTGGCCGTCGAGCCCGGCGGCGAGTGCACGCTGTTCATTGATTCCCCCGGCGGCAGCCCCTATTGCGCCATGTCGCTCACCGCGCTGATCATGCTGCGTGGCCTGCGGGTCACCGGCATTGTCACCGGCGAATGTTCCTCCGCCGCGCTGTGGCCGTTTGCGGCCTGCGTCCGCCGGATGGTAACGCCCTACAGCGTGCTCCTGTTCCACCCGATGAAATGGCAAAGCGAAGAGCACGTTGGCTTGCACGAGGCCGCCGAATGGGCCCGCCATTTCGAGCAATTGGAAACCGACATGGACCGCTTTCTGGGCGAATTATTCAGCGGCCAGGCGAAGAACAACATTCACGCGTGGATCATGTCGTGCCGCTACGTCACCGGCCCCGAACTGGCCAAAGCCGGCCTGGCCGAATTGATCGATTTCAAGATGCTCGACGCCTACCGCCGCACCGGAATCCCGCGACATCCGTCCATCGTGCCGGCGCCAAGCGGAGCGTTTTGCCTCGCAACGTGAAGCGCAACCGGCGCACGGCCAGGCGCAAATAACATCGCCGCCCGCCGCAATCGGGAGGGCGAGGCTCCCGCCGAGCCGCCGCCGCCAAGAGTCCGCATCCCGGCGTACGCTGCGCCCTGTTACTCCTCATCCACGTCCACCGTCGCCTTGAGCTCCACCGGCGCCGGCCGCGTGCACAGCGCCTCGTTGCACACCTGACAGCCGACGGTGCACCGCAGCATAAGCGGCCCGGGCGAAGCGTGCTGGTCAATCAACAGTCGGCGCTTGAATGCAACGTCCCCAACATAGCCCTTGGTTTGCCCGTTGGGTCCGAGTTGCTTTTGCGCCTCGGGCACGATCCACTCTTCCGCTGCGGAAATGCCTTTCGGCAATTGCAGGTCGATGCCCACGGGCAGCGCCGACTGCGGCGGATTGCTTGGCGCTCGATCTGTTCGATGTGCCACCCGGGCGCAATTCGAAAACGCAGCTCCAGAGTCACCGCATCGCCGGGACTCGCGCGCGCCGGCGAAACCTCCGCCGTAGCTTCCACAGTCTTTTCGGTAGCAACGGCGTCGCCGGCGGCCACCGGCGGCTTGGCATCCGGCGTCGACTGCCCGCAGCCGCCGAATATCGCCAACGCCGCAGCCACCAGCGCGCGTGACGCGAGCCGCCATTTCGCCCATCTATTTTCGCAAGAAAAGCCAAACATAACCGTGGGTGGTGGCATAGGGAGTGAATTGTCCCTCTTGCGGCGGCTTGACAAGATACTTCTCCATTGAGGCATCCAATTGTTTTGTCTTCGCATTCAACGCTTTGTATTCCGGAGTCTTGAAAACCGCTTGATAAGCTTTTGCCCATTCGGCCACAGCCTCGTCGGTGTACGCAGCCTCGCCGGGATATCGTTCGTTATGAACTCGCCGGGCGTCGCCGATTAATTTGCTCTCCTGCGGTTCGATTTCTTTCGCCTGATGCCGCAAGGCTTGAAGTTCCTTGCGCTCGTCTTCGGTCAAATCAGGCCGCGGTGTGACGGTCGTGCAAAAATCGCCCAGCAGCAGATCCGTCTTGCCGTCGCCGTTATAGTCCCCTGCCCAAACCTGCGAGCGGATTCCCGGCACAGGCTCGGCGCCGGTTTCCAGGATTTCATCGTAGCCGTCGCCGTTGTGCGGGGGAATCAATGCCGTGGCTTCCTCGAACCGCGGCGCTCCGGCTTCGCCCACGCCACGAAACCACCAGACGCTCCCATTCTCGTTGCCGGAGATAATGTCCCATCGTCCGTCGCCGTCCCAGTCCGCGACGCTAATGGCAGCGTGGCCGTAACTCGCCTCATTGCTCGAGGGCAATTTCAAATCCTTGCCTCCGGCCTGCACCACAATGTTCTTCTCCGAGAACGCGGGCTTTTCGCGCGTCCCCTCATTCAAGCGCACAAAAATTGTCCCGTCGAAACCGCCGATCAGCAGGTCCGGCTTATCGTCGTTATTCCAGTCAACCACGACCGGCCAACTGCCGAACGATTGATATTTCTGTTTTTGATCGGAATGCCGCAGAATCGGCTTGCCGCTTTTGTCGACCAGCGTTTCGCGCGTGGCAAACTTGCCTGGCCCCACTCCGCGAAACAAATAGCACTCGCCCGGATCGTACGAGCCGCTGATCAAATCCACTTTTCCATCGTTGTCGAAATCAGCCAACTGCGGACTGGAGCCGATGCAGCAATATATCGGCACCTTCGCGTCCTCCTTGTCCGCCTGCAAGTACCCCGATGCCGTGTACTTGGGCTCCGATTTCGTGCCGATGTTCTTATAGACGCGAAATTTTCCGCTGTGATCACCCACAATCAAGTCGCGCAGCCCATCGCCATCGAAGTCCGCCAGGCACGGCCCCGAATGACCGAGAGCATCCCCGGTGTCGATATCCTTCCCATCAGCCTGCAATCGCACCGGCTTTTCGAAAATCGCCGAATCCTCTCCGCGTGCCTGTGCGATGAAACCGATCGCACACACCAACGCCCCGGCCAACGCCTTAAGCAACCTTTCCATGCTTTTGCCCTCCATTTGTACGCTGCTCGGCTCCGCGTCACCGCGCCTCGGCGATGAGGGTCTAGTCTCGAAACGCCGCATGACAATTGGCGCACGCTTTCGTCGAGCGCGCCCGCCGCGTGAGCTGCCGCCGCGTAGTCGTTTTTCTTCACCGCCTCGCGCAATTCAATGGCCGATTGCTGCAGGGCTTTGGCGAGATGTTGATATTTCTCGTCGTCGGCATTGTCAAAACCGGGCCGCGAAATCACCGCCGCCAGCGCCGCCACCAGTTCCGATTCATGCACCAGTGCCGCGGCATTCTTCTTCATGTCAGCCGCATTGCCGGTCCACGGCGCGATCCGCTCCTCGTCGGCGATCTTCATCCTGGCCATCAGTTGCGAAAGATCGGCCACTTTGCCCCAGTCGTTTTTCGGTTCCACATTCGACGGCGTCTTCAGGCTCTCTCCGCGCAGCAGTTCCCCGACGTCATCGCTGCAAGCCTTGGCTTCCTTAAACGTGTTGTCGGTCGCGGCCTTGCAGTTATAACCGGCCTTGGCGAACACATCCCGCGCCGCCGCCGCCTGGCTCTTCCATTTCACCTCCCCGTCGTAATCATTAACGATGGCAAACGCCGCGGCTAATTGACTAAGAACTTGCCGCGCTATTCGCTAGACCGCCGCCTAAGAATCCCTGGCGCGTCTTTACATCAGCGGCCAACAGCAGTCCCAACGATTTGATTTCGTCCTCGAGCGTATCGGCCGAGATCAATTTCGACCAGGCATAGGTTCCGCTCGTCGAGGCTTCTGCGGAGCCATCGGCTGTTGACCCCGCTCCCGTGTCGGCGCCCGGCGACTTTCCGGCTGTGCCGGCCGCCGCATAGTTCGGCCGGGTTCCCACCAGCGCCTGTCGAGCGTCCGGAAAGAACACGCCCAGCACTCGATCGTCCCACTTCGCCGGCGGCGAAACCACTTTGGAATTCGACTGGGAATGATCGCCGGAATTCTGATCAAACGCCGCCGCCACGCCGGCCAAGAAAATGGCTGCTATCAGCATTGCCAAGGCGGGCCGCATGGATGTCGCTCCCTAAACGTCGATCTGCCGAGTCGTGTACGTTCGCTCACCGTCATTATCCAATTGCCTTTGGTAGCGTGCAATCCGCACTGCGCACTTCCACGAAATCGAAGTGGCTCATCGTGCCGATAAAGCTAAAATACAGCGACGTATTTGCCGTCCGTCCCGAGCCCTTCGTCCCCGCTTTAGCCACAAAGCCTCCATTCGCACCATGCTACTTGCCGCCCAAATGTTCGAAGGCTTGGTGGCCTACGGCTACATCGGGCTTATCCTCTACATGATTCTCACCGGCTGCGGGCTGCCGATGCCCGAAGAGGTGGCCATCATCGCCGGCGCGGCGTTCGCCGCCGCCGGTAAATTGGATCCCTGGCTCACCCTTGCTTCCCTGTTGGCCGGCGCGCTCCTGGGCGATTGCGTGATGTACTACATCGGCTACCACTTCGGCCGCCGCCTGCTGGAGCAAAACCGCTTCTGGAATAAATTGATTACGCCGGAGCGCGAAAAGAAAGTGGAAGAATTATTGAATCAGCACGGCGTCAAGGTGCTGTTGGGCGCCGGTTCTTGGTCGGCATCCGCGGCCCAATGTATATCACCGCCGGAATCTTGCAGGTGCCCTTCAGAAAATTCGTCCTGGCCGATTTGTTTTGCGCGACCCTTGTGGTAACGCTGTTCTACGGGCTGACCTATTTCTACGGCACTCAAATCATGCGCGTGGTGCACCAGGGAGAAGGTTGGCTGACCATTGCCGCGATCACCGGTGGCGTAATCGTCGGCTTGGTTTTTCTCTGGCTCTACCTGCGCCGCCGAAAAGCGCTCGAAGCGGCCGCCAATGCCAGCCAGCCCAGCGACGCGAAACCCGTCGCCTAAGCGGGCCGCCGTACCAAACCTGTCCCATTGACGGTAAAATACAAGAGTGATGCCTGCACCTGCAGCACCGGACACCTCGAGAGTCGCCATGCAGACCCGCCGGATCCTTCTAACTTGCCTGGCACTATTGGCGCTCACGTCCGCCGCCAGAGCCCAAGAAGGCCCGCTGCCGCAACAGCGCCGCGCCAGCCTGTTGGTGCAACAGCGCTGGCTGAAGCTGATGGTGCTCGACGGCCGTTTGGCCGTTGCCGCAGCCTCCGATAGCCAGGCCGCAATCAACATGGGAAATGTCCGCCAACATTTCGCCGTCAACCTGACGCAAAACGGCGCGGTCTTGGATTACGACATGTCGTCGCCGGCCGAAACGCTGCAGGTGCATATCGAAGGCGACGATCAGGCGACCATCCGCCGCCAATTCATGCAGGCGCCCGAATCCAAAACAGATCCGCACGCCCGATCCTTCCCCACGCAGGTCGTCTTGGAATATTCGCAGGCCCCCCAGCAGCCCGTCAAACTCAGCCTCACCGAAGGCGGCGAAACTCGCACTGTCGAGGCGGAATCGTTGTGGCATTTGCTGTTGTTCGAGCCGGAATTGAGCGACCGCTATTTGGTCCCCGTCCTGGAGATGTTGCGCCCCGATTGGCAACTGGTGTCCACTGCCGACGAGCTGAAGAAAACGCTGTTGCAAATCGCCCGGGACGATCAATCCGCCAATCGGCCTCGCTGGTCCGCGCTAGTCGCTCAGTTGGCCGACGATCATTATTCCGTTCGCCAGCACGCCGAACGTGAACTGCGCGCCGCGGGCCGTGCCGCGCTCCCCTATCTGCAAAGTTTGCAACGCAGCGACCTCGATGCCGAACAGTGGCGCCGCGTCAACGAAATTATCGCCGCTTCCATCGACGACCGCGAAGATACGCCACTCCGAATGGCCAATCGACTGATCGACGATCGCACGGTATGGTTGGGCTTCCTCGCCGACCCGCAAGAGTCGGCGCGTCGCACCGCCTTCGATCGCCTCACCGCGCTGACGGGGTCGAAGATCGATTTTGATCCCGCCGCTTCGGCCGATGCGCGCATCGCCAAGCTCGCTGCGTTGCGGGCCAGGTTCGCGCCGAAGAAGTAACCGGCGCACCGGGCTTGCTAGCAACTCTGCGCAGTCGCTTTGTCATCGCTCTCTTGCGCGTGCTCGCTGCCGAAATCGCGGTCATTCGGCCGATACTTGCACCGCCAAACTTTGTCTATCCTCGGCGGCCTCCTCAAGCCGAATTACCTCTATAGCCGCCAAAGTTGTCGGCTGCTTTCGCTTCAGGGGGGGACATGCCAACAGGTTTTCAGCCGGCTGGGCCCGCGCGCTTTTTGTGCGCCGCGGCGCATCGGCCCGACTCCGCCGCCGCTTCGCGGCGCAAGCTGCTCCTCCCGCGCTGGCCGCGTTGTTGGCCGCCTGCGTGATGCTGGCAGACCATTGCCTTTTGTCGGCTGCCGAGCAGGAGCTGAAGGCCAACACCAGTCGCCCGGCCCGCGATGATGCCCTGCGCTGCATTCCCTTGGACAAAATGTCCGCGGACACCAAATCAAAGGTCGCCGCGGTGTTGAACAATACCACCATCTTCCGCCGACTGCCCGTGCAAGTGGTCGAGTGTGAACCGGAACTATTTCAGTTTCTGGTTCGCCAACCGGAAGTGGTCGTTAATATCTGGCAGGTGATGGGCGTCAGCAACATCTCCATGGATCGGCCCGATGATATCCATTTCCGCTGCGCCGATGGCGACGGCACCACCGCCCACGGCGAGTTCGCTTTCCGAAGCTACGACACGCAAGTGATCTTCTCGGAAGGCTTGTACGAGGGGCCGCTGTTTCCCCGCCCCGTGCGCGGCCAGGCGGTCATCGTGTTGAAAACCGCCTCGATTCGCGAAACCAACGGCCGCTACTACGTGACCGCCCGCTTGGACACCTTCGTCCACGTCGATAATGTCGGCGTCGAAATCGTCGCCAAAATGTTCCAAGGCTGGCTGGGCCACACCATCGATCACAATTTCAGCGAAGCGGTGGCGTTCCTGGGCAGCGTTTCGCACGCCGCCGAAAACAATCCGCAAGGCATGCGCCGCTTGGCGGCCAAATTGAACCACGTCGACGACGGTCATCGCCGCCAGTTCATCGCGCTGACCGATCATGTAGCGGAAAAAATGGCCGGCATGCAACTGGCCGAAAGCGATGATCCCGCGCTGGCCAAAGTCCTTACCACCTCCGCCGGCCAATCGAAATAGGCGCATTGGTTAGCCTGGGCACAACGCCCCAAGCGAATCACCAACTCGCCTTCACATCGCCGCCCCGCCGTGCATCTGTCCCGCCAGCGCCCGATACTTCGCGCGCACTTCTTGATGGATCCACACCAGATAAGCATTGGCCCCCAGCGACGCGAATAATCCCAAAATCGCCAACAGCAACACGCCCCAGGGCTTCGTTGGCCCCGCGCTCGAAGCATGATTGGCCGCGGCGTCCGCCTCCCCGGCCGATCCCGGCGCGGTGGCCATGCCCGCTTCGACAGTTCGACGTCCAGACTCGTTGTTCTCGCTCGCCGCCACCGGCACCGCCTCCTCTGCTTTCAAATCCGGTTTAGCCGAGCGCGGCTCAACTTGTACCGCTTCACTTCGATTCGACGAAAGGCTCTTCGCCGGTCCGCTCTGGAAAAATGGCAAAGGCGGCACCGGCCGCGATGAATCCAATAGCGGCGGCGCTCCGCCCACGGTGCTGCCCGCGACTTCCGCTGCCGCCGATTTCTCTTCCCCTTGCCCGAATGTCTCCGGCGGTGCGGCAAGCAAGTCATTTGTCCCCTTCACCTCCGCCTTCGTCGGCGCCGCTTGGGCGATCGTGGGGCCCGTCAGGTCCCCTTGATTCGGCAGCCGCTCGCTGCCCACCTCGATTCGAATTCTCCGGATATCGCGCAGCCCAGCCGGCACTTCGCTAGTGAACCCCTCCTGGCGGAACGAGTCGATCAATTGCGGCTCGACCTGCACAATATATTCAATGCCGCCCCCGCTGAGCGTTTGCCACCCGAAATCGACCGCCCCGGCGCTGGAAACCATCCACGCCAAAGCCAATACGCCAAGAATGAAGCGGCGCATGTCTGAATCCTGTTTGCGAAGAGGTTTGATATCCGTTAAAACGAGCAACCTAACTCTTGCCCTACGCGGTCTGCAACCGCGATGGTTCGCCTTTCGCCCGCGCCCCATCGCCAAACGCCCGTAATCCGCGGCACCAATGCAACCGCCTCCGCCCCTCTCAGCGTAGTTCGCTACATTTTTAGCTTCCCGCGCTTCCGGCTTGCGTCTTTTGGGTGGCGTCATGGTATAATCGCCGTACCGGGGTAGCATTTCTCTGCGGAACAGAAAACGGGCGAGTTCGCGTCGATCTTCCGATCAATAGCACCGGCGTTCCTGGAAAAAAACCAGGGCGACCATGATCCAGATCCGACACAAAGCGACAGGCGCCGTCTTGCTGGAAATGGATGCCCCCTCGCTGGCCGGCGCCAAATTATCCGGAGCCAAGCTCCACGGCGCGAGCTTGCAAGGGCTCGATCTGCGCACCGCCAACCTCGGTAATTCCGACCTGCGCGATTGCGACTTGCGCGGCGCCAATCTGGCCGAGGCCAATCTCAACGGCACCGCCCTGGATGGCGCCAACGCCTCGCAAGCCAATTTCAGCGGCGCCGACATGACCGACGCCAAGCTGGTGGGCGCCGATTTCACCGGCGCCAACCTCCACCGAGTCCATCTCCGCTATGCCAAGCTGGCCGGAGCCAATTTATCTGGCGCTGACCTGTCGCAGGCCGATCTCAGCATGGCCGACCTGCGGGCCAACATGAAAATGGCCAACCTCCAGGAAGCTGATCTTCGCGCCGCCGATCTTACCAACGCCAACCTCATGGGCGCGAATCTCGAAAATGCCAATCTCAAGGGTGCAAATCTCAATTGCGCCATCATGGCCCGAGCCCGACTCAACGGCTCGATTGACGTGATGGGCCGTCGCACCGTGGTCGCCGCCACCACCACCGCCAAAACCGCCCCCTCCAAGTCCAATAAGTCCTGGTGGCAAATCTGGGGCTAATAGATTAATGACTGAATGCCTGAATCTCTAAATGACTGAAGGGGCAGTCTTGTGTACACTGTCATTCCGTCATTTAGTCATTTAGACATTCCGTCATTCAGTCATTCAGGTGCCCCGTGTCCTTCGAGCAACTTTGGGCCCCCTGGCGATTGGCGTACGTCACTGGCGAAGATAAATCTTCTCCGCCATCGCAAGTCCCGCGCAATCTAAAGTGGGAAGCTGGCGCCGATCAAACCTGTTTTCTCTGCCGCGCTGCCGCCGACGCGGCCCCCGAAGCCCAGCGCGAGAATCTGGTCGCCCATCGCACCCCGCGCACCATCGTCGTGCTCAACCGCTATCCGTACAACAACGGCCACCTGCTCGTGGCTCCCGTGCGCCATCAAGCACGCTTGAACGATTTAAACTCGGAGGAGCACGTCGAGCTAATGCAGCTCCTTGCGCACCTGTGCGGCATCTTGGAAAAAACCATGAAAGCCGAGGGCTTCAATATCGGCCTGAACTTCGGCAAAGTCGCCGGCGCCGGCCTGCCCGGTCATCTCCACTGGCACATCGTGCCGCGCTGGAACGGCGACACCAACTTTATGCCCGCCCTGGCCGCCGTGCGCGTCATCCCCCAAGCCCTGGATGCAATGCTCGAATTGCTTCACAACGAGCTCAAATGACCCGTGGGAGGGCGAGGCTCCCTCCGGGCTATCGCGCTGTCTCCTCTTCTCCTCTTCTCATTTTCTCCTCTTCTTTTCATGCCCGCAGCGTCGCCCCGTGCGCTTTTCCGCATGCTGCGACAATGCGATCTCGCACCAGATCGGCCTCGGAATTGGTCAGCGTTCCGTCGCGGCGTCGCAGCATGATTGTTAGCAACTGGCTCTTCTTTCCCTCGCCCAGCCGCTTGGCGTCTCGATAAGTGTCGCGATACTCTATGTTCTCCAACTCCTGCCCGGCGGCGCTGCGAACCGTCGCCGCCAAATCCGCCCAGCGCACTTTCTCGTCCACCACCAGATTCAAGTCCCGCGACACCGCTGGGTAGGGCGAAAGTTCCTTCGATTTGGGGATCAATTCGGCAATCTCTTCCAGAACTGCCGTATTCAATTCCGCCACCGTGGTCGGCTCCCGCAGCTCAAATTTTTTCAAAGCCGCCGCGCTAATTTCGCCCAGAAAACCCAGGCGCTTGCCGCCAATGCGCAATTCGCACGCCCGGCCCGGCTGAAACAGCTCGTGCCGGTAATCGACCGCCTCAAGCGCCGCAGTCGGATTCAGCCGCGACACAATCGCTTCCACAATCCCTTTGACTGCCAAAAAATCACCGCCGCTGGTGATCCCCAGCAATAGCGCCTCGTCCGGCAACGATCCCTGCTTCGCCAAATAAACCCGTGCAATTTCAAACAGCTCGATCCGCGGATTGCCCACCGCTTCATTGTTTTTCCGCGCCAAGAGCAAACTGGGTATCAAGCTCCGTCGCAATCGATCCGCCCGTCTGAGCACCGGCGTCGCCGACACCAACGCCGCCGCATCGGTCCAAGGACTGAATGCCTCCGAGGGCATCTCTTCCACCAGGCTGATCGTCATCGCCTCATCCACGCCGCCGGCCACTAGCGCCTCGCGCACTGCGGAGAGCACCCGATCGCGCTGGGTCCAATGGCTGCTGGCCATCGGCACGCTCACGTCTTCCGGAATGGCATCGTATCCATGAATGCGGCCCACTTCTTCGACCAGATCGATCTCCCGCGTCAAATCCCGCCGCCAACTGGGCGGCACGACTTCGACTTGCTTGGCATCGGCTCGCACTTCGCGATTACCCAGCGCCGCCAGAATTCGCCTCACTTCCGCGGCGTCGATTTCAATTCCCAAAATGCGCTTCAGTTGCGCCAGCCGCAGCACGACCGGCTCGCGCTTCGACGGCTGTCGCCCCACGTCGATCACGCCCGACGCCAGCTCCCCTCCGGCCAATTCCAAAATCAACTGGCAGCATCGCCGGCTGGCCCAATCCACTCCTTCCGGATCCAATCCGCGCTCAAACCGGTACGAGGAATCGCTGTGCAGCGCCAAATTGCGGGCAGTGTTGCGAATCGAAATCGGATCGAACTCCGCCGCCTCGATCAGCACATCCTTGGTGGCCGCGGTCACCTCGGTGTTCGCGCCACCCATCACCCCGCCCAATCCGACCGGCCCGCTGCGATCCGCAATCACGCACATTCCCGGCTCCAACTCATAGGTTTTGTGATTGATCGCTTCGAGCTTTTCCCCTTTGCGCGGCTCGCGAACGACAATTTCGCGCCCGTCCAGCTTCGCCAAATCGAAAGCGTGCAGCGGTTGGCTGCATTCCATCAGCACGTAGTTGGTGATGTCCACCACGTTGTTGATCGCCGCGATTCCCAACGTCGCCAACCGCTCGATCATCCAGGGCGGGCTGGCCTGCACCTTAATCCCGGTGATGACCCTCGCCGTATAGCGGTAGCACAGGGCGGGGCACTGGAGCGTCACTTTCGTCAAGCCGCTGGCCGCGGTCTTGCCTTGCAGCGGTTGCGGATTCGGCGCCGTCAGCGGCAATCCGAATACCACGGCTGCCTCGCGCGCAATGCCCAAGTGTCCCAGGCAGTCGGGCCGGTTGCTGGTCACTTCCAAATCGATGGCCAAGTCGTTGCCGACTTTCTTTGTTTCTTCATGATTCAACCCAGCCAGCATCAGTCGCCGCTCGAACTCCTCCGGCGGCATGGCCAATGGCACGTAGTCTTTCAACCAATTCCAGGAAACAATCATGTCGTCGTTGGCCTGTTTAGCGTCGGCCCCTAGGCCGACTGCAGTTGCAATGATTTTTCAATTCAAATTTGCTCACCGCTTTACAATCGCGGCAGTTTAGTCGATCCAGCGCCAGCGATAAAGCGGACTGAGAAATGCTGTAGGTCGCTCCGTCGCCGGCCGCTACAATTCGCCCCGAAATCGACGCACTTGAACAAGGAGGTTCAAGGATGATCTGCCTGCTGTTTCAGTGGCTTGCTGCCGGACTGGCGACTGCCGCATTGCTGTTCGCGCTGATCGGCATCGCTTCGGCGATCGTCTACGAAATGATCTCGGGCCGGCGGAAGAAGCCGCATCCGCCAGTCGCCCATCGCAGCATCGGCATTGCAGAAACCCAGCATCGGCGCGCCGCGTAAGACATTCGCAAAGCCATCGCGGCCGCACTAGCCTTCCCTGGCCGCCCCGTCGCTGCGCCCGAAAACCATCCGCCCCGCGCTCGTCTGAAGCACGCTGGTCACTGCCACGCGCACCGGCCGATTGACGTACTCGCGTCCGCCTTCGACAACCACCATTGTGCCGTCGTCCAAGTAGCCGACGCCTTGCCCCGCCTCTTCGCCGGGTTTGACGATGCGCACTTCGATCGATTCGCCCGGCAAGAACACGGGCTTCAGCGCGTTCGACACGTCGTTCAGATTGATCACGCCCACGCCGTGCAGCTTGGCCACTTTGTTCAGATTGTAGTCGTTGGTGATCACTTTGCCGCTGAGGTGTTTGGCCAACAGCACCAACTTCATGTCCACCGGTTGGCCGACGAATTCCGGCAAATCTCGGTCAAAAATCTGCAAATCGATCTTCGGATTGGCACGCAGCCGATTCAGCACGTCCAGCCCCCGCCGGCCGCGGCTGCGGCGCAGCTTGTCGGCGCTGTCGGCAATCCCCTGCAGTTCGGCGATCACAAACCGCGGCATCACCAGTTGAGTATCCAGCACGTCGGTTTCCACCACGTCGGCGATCCGTCCGTCGATCACCACGCTGGTGTCCAGCACGTAAGGCCGCCGGCCTTTCACCTCCTTGGCAAATTCGACATACGGAATAATGAAGCGGAAGTCGTCTTTGGTCTGGATCAAGAGCGAAATGCAGGTGTAGCACAAGATCGTGCCGACGCCCAAAAGCACCCAATAGACGATCTGCTGCGCCCCCTGGTTCAGCGGGTTATTCACGTCGGGCAAAAGCGGCGTCAAAGCCAGCCGCACCACATACGTCAACAGCACGCCCACCAGCAGGCCAAAATACACGGCCGTCATTGTTTCCAAGCGTTTGCGGCGAATCAGCACGTCGATGGCGATCACGCCGCCGCTGACCATCAGGCAGCCGGCGAACACCAGCCAGGGAATCCAAACCGGTTCGCGCGGCAGGATCGTGGAATTCATGAATCCCACGCCCAAACCGACCGCCACCATCACAAACAGCGATCGTAATACCAGCAGTGCGGCAGTAGGCATCTGCGCAATCTCGCGCGGAGAAAAAAATTACCGGGCCGGATCGAAAGACCTTGCCCTGCGACCCGAATAAACCGATCGACATTTCAATTCTAGCAGACGAATCGCGCCCCACCTAGCCGCGCCATGTTTCCGCCGGAAAAGACGCCGGCAGACAGAGCAAGAATTGCCCTAGATCATTCCAACCACGACTTGAAAAAATCGCCGCTATTGCGCCCTGCGGCGGAACATATTGTCGGGCATCTGCCGCTCCACAGCCCGGCCGTAGTCTTCCAAGGTGCGCCGTTGGCCCACCGAGTGCCACGGGGCCACGTCGGTCAATTCCGGCATGATTTCCAGCAACTGGTCGCACAGCATTTGCAACAGTCGCCTCATCGAGGGCGTATTCGCCTTTTCCGCCATGGCGGCCACCGTCTTCATCACTTTTACCATTCTGGCCCGTTCCATCACCGGGGGCGAAAGCGGCGCGTTGGAATCGACAAGTAGTTCCGAGATGGGCACTTCCAACACTTTTTGCCATTCGTAAAGCACGCTCAGCGGCAAATCAGAGGCTTCGTCTTCCTGTTGCCTCACCACAGACACTTCGGTGTTCAATCGTCGCGCCACGTTGCGTAGCGAAACCCCCTGCTGGCGTCGCACCGTAGATAGACGATGCAAGGGACGCTGCACGCGGGCGTCCGCTTCGCTGCCCGCATTGGCTGATGCACTCGTGGATGCCGGATCCCATTCTGCAATGCTCATGGCCCACCTACTCCTGGATGTAAATCAAGCTGACCAACCAATGTGTTTCAACGATGTCGCAATCGAAGCACAAACACTAGCGCCTGGGCAGGCATCACTCTGCGCTGTAACGCTCCCTTTCGGACGTGCCGAAGGGAATGGCCTCTATCTCCCCTAGCGCAATCGGAACCGAATTAGATTTCGTTCCCTCCCCGACTTGTCTTGCAGGCTTCCAGCCCACAAGCTTAACCCACGTCGCCGAACCCCCGAGCCCGTCGCCACCAGCGAATTTTTTTCTTTTCTGCGATTGGCACGTCGCTGAAAGAACTCAGCCACGCTTGCCCAAAGAAGCCGCTCGCATTTTTCCGATGGTGGTTTTCACCTCCGCAATCGCTTTTTTCGAGATGAGCAGGCGATTGACAACCTCGATCTTAATCCGCACCTCCGCGATTGGCAAGCCTCTTTGCTAGCGATTTATTCCTGCAGAAAACGCCGGCGTTTTCGCTCGATCTTCAAATTCGTGCGCCGCTAAGGCTGCGAAACATCTAAATTTGCAGTTCTCAACTAATTATTCTTTCGCGAGCTACTTTAGACCCCCGCTTCGTTGAACCATTCGCTCATCACTCCGCTGCAGCCAAAGGCGGTTGCTCCGCTGCTGCAGTCTGTCTGCTGCGGAATAAGCTGCTCCAACTCCAAGCGCCCGGTTCGTCGATAGCCGCCGCCAACGGCACGGCCAGCAGCCGCGCGCCCAGGGCTAACCCAAACATCACCGTGTACGGATTGACGTGCGTCCATCCCATTCGCGCCATCGACTTGGCGTCGGCCAGCCAATCAAACAAAAATCCTCCCGCAATTGTCGCTGCCGCATGGCACACACTGGCCAGCGCTTCGTGCGCCGCCACATACGGCGACTTCTCTCGCTGGGGCGCAAGTTTCAGCGCCAAATTCGGCAGGCAAACATTGTGCCCCGCATAGGCCGACCACAAAACCCAAGCTCCTAAAAGCAACCATGCCATCCACCGCGGCTGCGGCGCGGCAATCAAGTAAAACACCATCGCCAGCGACACCAACCACTGGCACGCCACCAGCACGGGCCGGTTGCCGTACCGATCGCTCAACGGCCCCACGACGCGCGCCGTGCCCAGTTGGCCCACCTGCATCACGTTCTTCATGATCGCCAGGTCCCACACCCCCAGCTTCAGCACATTTTTGGGGAATGCCTTTTCCGCGGTCTGCGAAATGCCGTTGGCGATCGAAAGCCCGGCTCGAAACGACAGCAGCCGCCTAAACCGCCACTGTCGAAACGGCGCCGCCATCGCTCGCCAGGGAACACCCGTCGCCGCCGGCGCCGCCCCGGCTGCGGGCATCAAAACCAGCGGAATGAGCGAGGCCAGCATGCAGGCCGTACCCAGGGCGTTGGGGATCGCATACCCCAAAAGCATCATTCCCCGCTGGTCCTTATACGCCGCCCGCCAATGATCGGAAAAATACCCGGCGGCCAAGGCCGTGGGAATGATGACCGCAATCTGCAGCGTCTGCCGCCAACCGAAGTAATTCCCGCGCACTCGCAGCGGAACCAGCTCCGCAAACCACGACCAATACGCCACGAATCCAATGAATTCCAGCAGTTGATACGCGCACATCACGCCAACAAGCAACGTGATCGCCGCGCCACGCGACATCTGCGGAGCAATCACCCCTGTCAACGGCAGCCCCATCAGCACGACGAACGCCAATCCCAATCCACCAACGCATGTCCGTTTGGTGCTGCCGGCGCGGGCAATGATCGCCGGCGTGAACAATCGCAGCAATCCGGCGAGCGAGGGCGCAGCCAACAAGAAGCTTAGTGCTTTGCCGGTGGCGCCCAAATCGATCGCCAGGTAAACGACCAGCGCACCGGTCGTCATGGCATAACCCGCCGACCAGATCATGGCGTTGATCAAACCCAAGCGCAGCGCGCGGCGACGCTGGTATGGCGCAAGTCGCTCCGGCATGATGCCCCCGGAGAATTTCGACGGGATACCGACGACAAGATGCCCGACTATAGCAATGTCGGAATCACAATGCCATCACCGCTGGCGCGATTCTTCGATCAATTCCGCCGCGCCGTCGGCAATCAGTGCCTCGGCCACTTGCCGGCCAATCTGCACTGCGTCGGCGGCATTTCCCAGCAGTTCGGCGGCCAGGCGGCGCTTGCCGTCGCGGCTCACGACGCATGCCGAAAGATGCAATCGCCCGTCGTCCTCCACGCGTCCCCAAGCCCCGACCGGCGCCAAACATCCCCCGCGCAGCGTGGCCAACAACGTGCGCTCCGCCGAAACGCTCTGATGCGACGCCAGATCATCAAGCGCCGCCACCGCCTCACGGGTCGCCTGATCGCCGGCACGCGTCTCAATTCCCAACGCGCCCTGACCCACCGCCGGCAGCATCACCGCCGGCGAAAACACCTCGGTAATTTCCTCCGTCCGCCCCAATCGCCGCAATCCCGCTTCCGCCAAGATCAAGGCGTCGTACTGCTCCTCATGAAGTTTCCTCAATCGCGTGTCGACATTTCCGCGCACGTCCACCATTTGCAAATCTCGCCGCGCGTGCAGCAGTTGACATCGCCGCCGCAAGCTTCCCGTGGCGACCCGCGCCCCTTCGGGCAGGTCGGTAAACTGCTTTCCGTCGCGGCTGACCAGCACATCATGCGGCGATTCCCGCTCCGGCACGCAAGCTAGCGCCAGCCCGCGCACCGTTTCCGTCGGCAGATCTTTCAGGCTGTGAACCGCCACATCGATCCGCCCGTCCAATAGCGCCTTCTGCAATTCCTTGGTGAACACTCCGCCGGTGCCCAGCGATTCAATCGGGCTGGTCGGCTGCTGATCGCCTCGCGTCGAGATCGTCACCAATTGGCACTGCGCCCCCAGCGCCGACAAGCGCTCCGCCACCCAATTGGCCTGCCAACTTGCCAAGGCACTGCCGCGCGTGCCGATATGGAGCAATTTACCCATGAGGCTCTTCGCCGCGCCGCCTCGGAATCACCATCGGCACTTCCGCCGGCGCCACGCCCCCGGGCAACTGATGCGCCGGCGCCACCACGCCGCAACTAATGATGAATTGCAGCGCCTGATCGATCGTCATGTTCAAATCATGCGTCTTGCTCTTGGGCAACATCACCGGCTTCACCGTAAACAGCGCCGGCGAAGTGGGCAGCATCACCGTCACGCACGGCTCGTTGGCCGCCGCGCTCACGTCCTGCACCGCTTCCCCCATCACCAGCCCGATGCTCCACAAGCCCGGCCGCGGATATTCGATCGCCACGACGCGCTTGTATTCCACGATCTGGCTATCGCCGAACACAAAGCTGGTGACCTGCTTGACCGACGAATACACCTTTCGCACCAGCGGCAACCGAAGAATGCCCCAATCAAACATCCCGCTGATCTTTCCCGCCATGAATTTCCCAAGCACGTACAATAGCAGCACGAATACGCACAAGAAGACTGGAACTACGACTCGCGGCTGCAAATAGCGCGCTTCCACATAATTCCGGTACGCTTCGCCGCTGGTGGCAGGCACCGGCGGCGCATTGGCCCGCAGCCAGTCGATAACTTCCGAGGGAATATATTCCCCATTCTCCAGTCGCGAATATTGACGATCGGCGTTGGCGCGGGGCGGTTGGGCCCGTACGTCAGAAATTCCCCATACCACCGCGTCGCGCACCGCGACCGTCAACGGTTGCAATACATACGCATCGACCGTATTGATCACCCAGACCAGAATCACAATCGTCAAGATCGGCGGCAGCAAGAACGTCAGCCCGCGCAAGACGCCGCGACGAAAAGTGCGCGTCTTGGAGCGAACACGTCGTGGAGCATGCGGATCAACCATGGTAATCCAATTCTACCGCCGAGCCGCCGAGTCACCGAGATACGAAATTCAAATTCTGCAAATCAGATTCTGTTTTCTAGTCTTGTGCCTTCCGCTCGCGTCTCTCTGCGCCTCCGCGTCTCGGCGGTGAAAAGCCGTCTTACAACACATCCTCTCCCACCGCCCGGGCGATCGCCGCCACAAATACTGCCGCCGCTCCCGCTTTTCGCAACGTTTTGGCCGCTTCATGAGCGGTTGCCCCCGTCGTCAAAACGTCGTCCACCAGCAGAACCCGCCTTCCATCGAGTCCGGCTCGGCGCGACACCAGGAAAGAATTTCGCTGGTTCGCATGGCGCTCATACCGCGCCGTCGCCGTCTGCAAGGGCGTTAAGCGACAGCGCCGCAGCGACCGCATCTTCAAGGGCAAACCCAGCCGCCGTGCCAGAACTTCCGCAATCAATTCCGGCGCGTTCACCCCGCGCAAGAGCCGCCGAGCCCAATGCATCGGCATCGGAACCACCAAATCGGCTCCCAGTTCCTCAAGCGCGACGCCCCGCTGCTGAACCAGCAGCAGCGCCAAGGCATGCGTCAAAGGCTCCGCCCGAGGCGATTTCATGCGCACAATCGCCCGGCTCAGGTCCCCCTGGTATCTGGCCAGTGCCACGGCCGCCTCCCAGTGAAACTTCTGGCCTTGGCAATGCACGCACTCGCGCCGCCCATGGCCATGTTCCGCAGGAGCGCTGCAGCGCAAACACCAACCGCCCACTGGCGGCGTCAAGCTTCGCCGACAATCGCCGCACAACGCAATCTCGTCGTCCGCAATTGCCGATCCGTCGCCGCCGCACATCGCACATTGCGACGGGTACACCAGATCCAAAAGCGCCCGCGACGTTCGCCCCCAAACGCTCGGTAATCTCGGCCGCGCTAAGTCGGATTGGACGTTCATGATGGAAAATCCGATCTTCCGGTTTCATCCGCGCCCATCATATCGCCCCCCCATCGCTATTGCACCCACCAACCCCCGCCGATCGGCCTTGACCCAATTTTCGCAATTCCCCTATCGTTGCAACTGGTCGCGTCACCTGAGTTCATAGTTCATCATTCCCCTGCATGCTGATTCTCGATCGCTACCTCCTGCGCCAGTTCGTCCAGATTTTTCTGATCTGCTTTTGCAGCCTGTTCGGCCTGTACGTGGTGATCGATGCCTTCGGCAAGCTCGAGGAGTTCGTTCGCTATGCCAGTGATCACGGCAGCCTCTTTGCAGTCATGGGGAAATTCTACGGCTACAGCTCCCTGCCGTTCTTCGACCGCACCAGCGGCATCCTCACGCTCATCGCCGCCATGTTCACCGTCGCCACGTTCCAGCGCTTCAACGAAATGACCGCCTTGCAAGCCGCCGGCATTGCGAAATGGCGCATCCTCAAGCCGGTCATCACGGCCGTCGTGCTCATCACGATTGCCGCGGCCGTGAATCGCGAACTCGTGATCCCCGCCGCCCGCGACCACTTCACCCGCAGCCCAGGACCTAGGCGGCGACGTCGGACGAAACCTGGAACCCCGCCGCGACAACAAAACCGACATCCTCATTCGCGGACAGCACACTTTCGCCAATCTCCAACGCATCGAAAAACCTGCGTTCATCGTCGTATCGTCGGAATTGAGCAAATACGGCAAGCAACTGACCGCCGCCAACGCCTATTATCAGCGCGCCAACTCCCAACATCCCGCCGGCTATTTGCTGAAAGGGATGACCGCGCCCAAAGACCTGGCCGCCAAACCATCGCTCGCGCTGGATGGCGAGCCCATGGTGCTCACGCCGCACGATTATCCCTGGCTTGCGCCCGACGAATGTTTCGTCGTCAGCGGCATCTCCTTTGAACAACTCGCCTCCGCCGACGACTGGCGTCAAAACGCCTCGCTCCCGGAACTCATCGCCGGACTGCGCAACCCCAGCCTCGGCCTGGGCGCCGACGCTCGCGTGGCCATCCACTCCCGCATCGTGCAACCAATCCTCGACATCAACCTTCTGTTCCTCGGCCTGCCGTTGTTGCTGTCGCGCAGCAATCGAAATCTGTTCTTGGCCATCGGGCTGTGCCTGGGTTTGGTGGTGGGCTTTTATCTGGTCGTGCTGGGATTTCAATACCTCGGCTCAAACTATCTCATCAGCCCCGATCTGGCCGCTTGGTGCCCGCTGATGATTTTCGTACCCCTGGCCGTAGCCATGAGCGACCCGTTGCGAGAGTGAAACGAACGATAAACGATAAACGCTAAATGATAAATTAACTACCAACACGATAGTATTGTTGAGGGCGATGCGCTTCCATTTAGCGTTTATCGTTTAGCATTTATCGTTTCCTCTGAGCGTGTGTCATGTCCACGGCAAGCACACATCCCCCTTGGGTCGACGGCCTCACGATTCCACAAGCGCTCGATCGCACCATCCAGCGCTTCGGCCAGCGCGACGCGGTGGTCTTTCCGCGCCTGGGCCTCCGCTGGAACTACCTGCAGTTCGGCCAGCAAGTCGAACAGGCCGCGCGTGCCCTGTTGGCCTTGGGCATCCGGCGCGGCGAGCACGTCGCCATCTGGTCCACGAATGTGCCGGAGTGGATCGTCCTGCAATTCGCCACGGCGCGGATCGGCGCCGTGCTGGTGACCATCAATCCCGCCTACCGCGCATTCGAACTGGAATACGTGCTCAAGCAAAGCGACGCCGTGGCCCTGGTTCTGACCGACCGCTTCAAATCCTCCGACTACTTCGCCATGCTCGTCGAAGTTTGCCCGGAAGTTGCGTCGTCAGCGCGCAATCCGCGTTCCGAAAAATTCCCCAAGCTCCGCCACATCATCGCCATCAAAGGCGCCGCACCCGCCGGCGCCGTGACGTGGGAACAAATGCTGTCGCAGGGCGACAAGGTTCCGCTCGACGAAGTGCGCGCCGCCTCCGCCGCGCTAAAGCCCGCCGATCCCATCAACATCCAATACACCTCTGGCACCACCGGCTTCCCCAAAGCCGCCATGCTCAGCCACCGCAATCTATTGCTCAATGTCTTCTACAGCGGCGCCTGCCAGCAGCTCTCCGAAATCGACCGCATCTGCATTCCCGTCCCGTTTTATCACTGTTTCGGCTGCGTACTGGGTACGCTGATGGCCGCAGTCTACGGCGCGGCGATGGTCGTCCCCGCCGAATCGTTCGATCCCACGGCCACGCTGGATGCCATCGAGCAAGAGCGCTGCACCTCGCTCTACGGCGTGCCGACCATGTTCATCGCTCAACTGCACGACCCGTCGCTGGCCAGGCGCGACCTCAAATCGCTGCGCACCGGCATTATGGCCGGCAGCCCGTGCCCCATCGAAACCATGCGCGCGGTGGTCAACACGATGGGCTGCCGCGAAATCACCATCGGCTACGGCCAAACCGAAGCCTCGCCGATCATCACGCAAACCCGCACCGACGATCCGATTGAATTGCGCGTGGAAACTGTGGGCCGCCCGCTGCCAGACGTCGAAGTAAAAATCGCCAGCCCCGGCGACGGCCACGCGCTGCCCGATAATCAGCAGGGCGAACTGTGCGCCCGCGGGCATGTCGTCATGCTCGGCTACTACAACAATGCGGAAGCAACCCGCGCAGCCATCGATCCCGACGGCTGGTTGCACACCGGCGATCTGGCCGTGCGCCTCCCCTGCGGCTACTACAAAATCACCGGCCGCATCAAAGACATGGTCATCCGCGGCGGCGAGAACATCTATCCGCGCGAAATCGAGGAATTCCTCTTCACGCATTCCGCGGTGGAGCAGGCCGCCGTGGTCGGCATCCCCGATCCAAAATTCGGCGAAGAACTCTGCGCCTGGATCAAACTCAAGCCCGCCGCGTCGGCCACCGAAGACGAAATCCGCGAATTCTGCCGCGCCAAACTCGCCCGCTACAAAGTCCCGCGCTACGTAAGGTTCGTCACCGAATTCCCGCAAACCGTCACCGGCAAGATCCAAAAATATAAAATCCGCGAACACATGCGCAACGAACTCGGGCTGGCCGAACAAGAAACGGCTTAGGGATCGTCAGGCGCGGCGTTAGTCGGCAAGCTGCAAAACGGGCCCAAGCACCTACCGTAAGATTCGAACGCGGCTCAGCGGCCAATAAATGGTTTCTACCACGCCAACAATGTCCGATATCTTCGATGGCCCGTCGAAGCGCGAATCCTTCGATTTCTCGACATTGTCGCCGACAACAAAAATCTGATCCGTCCCCAGACGAATTGTTTGGCCGTCTTGGTACGGGGAAGGAAAACCCTCGCCGAGTGACGCATGATACTGGCCGGCCGTTACTTCAGGGGCTTGTGCTTTTTCGCCGTTTACATAGAGGTCGCCGCCTTGAAATTTGATCTGCTCTCCTGGAAGTCCGAGGACCCGCTTGCAATAAACCGCGCGCTCGGGCCCAGTTCCATTCCAGTACGCGATTAAGTCCCATCGGCGCGGCGCGGCAACTTTTAATACGGTAAATCGATCTCCGACGATGATCGTCGGGGCCATCGAGCCAGTAGGCATCACGTATGCTTCAACCAAGTATGTCCTCACGACAATCGCTAAACCGAAACCGAAAGCGACCTCGACCACCTGGGATGAAACAAACAATCCAAGCGTGCGTTGCCATGAAAGTGCAAACGTGCGTTTCAGGATCGCAAAGATCAAGTAAATTTCGACAATCATCAGGAAGCAGGCCTCCGCAATCAAACCAGCCGGCCCAATCGCCTTCCCAAACTGGTTGCCAAGCAACGTCAAACCAATAAACAATAAATTGCACGCTGCAATCAAAGCAGTGGCGAGCAGGCCAAACACAAATTTCCTTCGTGGCGACCCAAACGCTCGCGCAAGCAATGTCAGGACGACCGCTGAAATCAACAAGCCCGCAAACAATAAACATGGGTAACTGATCAGAGTGATCATCGCTGCCGCCAACAAATGCCCGAGGCTGGCCCCTTTTTTTGCCGCAGATGAGTCGGACTGACGAGCATGAATTATGCGTCGACCGCCGGCTCGTGGCAATTAGCTACCCGGCGTCGGCATCCACGCTCGGTCCCCCGCGTAGCAGCCGCTGGTGAAACGCAAACGTCACCACCAGTCCCAACAAGCAACCTGCAACCACCGAGCCCGCCCTTTTCAGCGCCGCGTCCCAAGGATGCATCCCCGGCTCGTGCAGCATGATGATCACCGCCGCCGCCAGCGCCGATCGGCTGCCGGCCATCAATCGGCTCAGCGCACACAGCCCGATCGTCAACACGATCGCCAGGCAAAGCGTTACGAAGGTTGTCGGCCCCAATAGCAAGCACAGCAAGCTGGTGGCGCTGCCGATCATGTTCGCGGCAATTCGCGTCGTCGCCAGCGGAACCGCGTCGGCACTGTCAGGCGACAGAACCAAAATCGCCGACACCAGCGGCCAGATAATCTCCTGATAATTCAGCCACCGCGACAGGAGATAAATAATCGCCGTGACCACCACGCACTTGGCCGAGTACAGCAGCAAATTCCAGAGCTGCGAATTCATGCCGTGCTATTTCCGCGTGAGTTTCACTGCGGTCCCGTACGCCAACACTTCGGTCGCGCCCGGCGAAAAATCCGTGGCGTCGTACCGCATCGCAATCACCCCGTCGGCGCCTTGCTCCTGGGCATGCTGAATCATCCGCTCGTAGGCGTGTTCGCGCGGTCTCGCAAACCTGCGCAAACATCTCGATGTTGCCCCCGACAACCTGCTTCAGGCTGCCCAGCAGCCCTTGCGCAATGTTCGGCGATCGCACGACAATCCCGCGCACGATGCCGATGTATCCCGAAATCGCATATCCTTCGATCTCGTTGCCCGTGGTCACGATCATAGACACCTCCCTGGTAGTGCCCACCAGGGTAAGTGCCGCAGCGCGATCGTGGTAGATCAGAATTCGTTCGCCGGCTACTGCTTCGGCCGGAAAATTCCCGTGGCATACCAGATGCCGTTGTCGCTCAACTGGATGTCGTACCCGTAGCTGGCCTGCTGCGCCTTCACGGCATTCCAGTGCCCCTCGCTGTGATGCCAGCTATCGACGCAATCGACGCACGAATCCATCAGGTCCTGGCTGGGCCAGCTTTCGGCGACCACTTCCACCGGCGTGCCCGGCGTGCCGCGACGGAACAGCTTGCCCATGATGCGCTGAAATCGCGTTTCCCAATTGTGGTGTCCTTGAATATGAATTTGCGCCTGGTAGCTTGACTGGCTGCTCGCCTCCGACAACAGAATCGGATCTTCCTGGCCGGTGGTGCTGGCCGGATGCTCCGGATGAATGCGCACCGCCAGTATCATGCTCCGCTGCGTCAGCTTGCCCGGCGGCAGACCGACCAGCGTTTCCAGATGCTCCTGGCGGAATCGATAATATTTCCCCGGCGTAAACGGCAACACGCTCACCACGTAGCCCTGGTAATCCGTATCCGGATGCGCAAAATCGATCACGGCAATGCCCGGCCCGTTTCGCAGTTCGGCGAACGCTTTATGACTGAGCAGCCGAATGGATTCTCCCTTGGAATTGATGCGAGCTTCGACCGGTAGCTTCGTCAGCACATAGTTATCCAGCTTTTCTCGCACGCCATCCTGCTGGAACATCTTCTCGATATTCGCCACGGAATCGGCCGCGGTGCCTGCCTCCGCACGGTGCTGATCTTCCGGCCGGTAAAAATGGATGAGCATCTGCTTATGCTCCGCCTCGGCCTGTTTCATCGCGTCTTTGTAGCTCTCCAGCCAAACCAGCGGCCTCGCCGGCTCGGTTTTCGCGGGAGCCGCTTTAGCCACGACCGCTTCCTTCGCTGGCGCAGCTTCCTTCACTGCAGCAACCTCTTTGGCGGGTGCAGCTGCCGCTTCGCTTGCCGCCTCTTTCGCGGGCGAAGCGTTCTTCTCAGCGACCGCTTCCGTCACGGGCGCCCCTTCCACAGGCGCCGCGAAATTAACTACGACGACGTTTGATGCTGTTTTATTGGCAACCACACTCGGCAAATTCACATCCGAGAATGCTCGTTCTTCGTCGGCATTGATACGGCTGCTAACCAGTAGCAGCGCAAAGACTACGGCAATGCTGGTGGCAATCTTCATGGTCATCTCCTTTAGGTCCAGAAACACTTGCAGTCCGCAACTCTCCGTGGCTGCGGTTGGAAACCTCAATTGCCGGCCGATACAAAAGGCCGTGCTTTCACAAGTGCCGTTAGGTTGGGCAATCTAGCCCAGGCAGGCGGGTAAAAAACGGAAGAAGCCCCTCAGGGTCGGACCATTAGGACGCTAGCAAGGCAGACTTTCAAGGGGGTCAATTGAGAAGAATGAGAAAATTGCATAGACTTTGACGCCTCCGCTGTCACTTGCGCTCTTTCCCCTTGGCGGAACGAGTTGCGGCGTCACGGAGTTAGGGCCTTCACCATCACGACAACTTGGAGTCAGAAAATTTCCTCAGCGTCTTCGTAAATCCAATCACGGACGATTCGCCGCCGCACGCCATCTTGCTCTGTTCGTTTGCAAAAAGCGGTGTTAGGGTGATTTAGCTTCGTGATCTGCTTTCGGAAGCGCTCTTCCCCCTAAACTTCTCCATTCCGCAGGAGCGAACGGATGCGATACCTCCCTCTCTGTTTGGCGGCAGCACTTATTTTCGTCATGGCGCCGCACTCGCGCAGAATCCCAATCAGCTTCCCGCGACGAAGTTCGCCAGGCGCTGGCCGATCAAGACGCTTGGTTGGCTAATCAATCGAGCGAATCAGGTTGGAACAATTACCTGATGACCGCGCAGCTAAAGCAAGAACTCGAAAAGACCGGCCGGGCCGACCCCGCCGCCGTCCAGAAAATCCTGGCCCGATATCAATCCCGCGAACGCGGCCTGCAACTGCCCCGCTTTGCCGCCACTCGCCAAGCCCTGGCAGCGTGGAACGACGAGCTCCAGCAGCCCACGCCTGCCGAATTGCCGGCGCTCGCCCGCGCCGCTGGGAAAAACTATCAACCCGTCGCCAAGGTCGACGTCGTCGATCGACAGACCGCCGCCGAAAGCGCCGTCCACCGCCTGGACAACTTTCTCAACCGCCCCGGCAATCACGGTCCCGAGTGGCGTGCACACTTGAACCTGAAAGAACTGCAGGCCCAACTCGCCAAAGGCCTCGACGCCGATCCCGCCGTCTTGCGCAAACTGAGCGACAATTATTTCAACGGCGACTCCGGCCTGGAGCTCCGCGCATTCAGCGATGTCGGCAAGACGACGCGCGCCTACGCCGACGTGTTGACCGCCTATAAAAACACCGACGCCAAATCGGCCTACGAGAAACAAATGGATTCGCTCGCCGGCGCCCTCGACGCCGCCGCCGGTAAGCCCAACGACGTCGATCGCCGCCAGCTTGGCGAGACGATCGATCAACTCAGCGCCACCGGCGCCGCGCCGCAACTGGTCCATTCGCTCAAGCACCAGTTCAATCAGCCCAACGTTCTGGTGCGCGTCTCGAAAGATATCGTAGCCGGCGGCATCGACGACAACCTTATCGAAAAAACTCCCATCGAAGATAATATCCTCGGCACGCAAATCTGCGGCACCGGAGACACCACCGGCCGAGTCACCTCCACACTGGTCCCCAGCCGCGACAAAGCCAAGATCGAACTGGTCCTGAAGGGCCGCACGCTCGCGCGCACTGTCGGCTGGAACGGCCCGGTCACCATCTTCGCCCACAGCACCACCTCGCTGTATGGCCGCAAACTATTGACCATCGACGGCGGCACCTTCGGCGGCGAACCGGCTTGCGCCGAATGTTGCACGAACAGTTCCATCGATTGCCTCGATATCGACGGCGGCCGTCTGATCCAGCGCATCGCCACCAAGCGAGTTTACAGCAGCAAGAGCACCGCCGAAGCCATTTCGGCCGAGCATGCCGAAGGCCGCCTGGAAAACCGGATGGATACTCGCACCGGCGAACTGATCCAGCGCTCCAATATCGGGTTCAACGAGCAGTTCCGCGCCCCGCTGGTGCGCCGCGGCGCGTTCCCCCAACGCCTCGAATTCAGCACCACCCGCGATGCGCTCAGCGTCGTCGGCCTCCAGGCTCGTTCCAACGAGCTGGCTGCCAACACCGCGCCCCCCAACGCCGCCGCCGACGCCGACATCTCGATTCGCCTGCACGAATCACTCATCGACAACTTCACCGCGGCCACCATGCCGGGAAGATCGAGCCGCTCGATGGCCTACCGCCGCTCGATGCGCGATCTGATGGCCGAGCCCTACGATCGGGCTGAATTCCTCGACTTCGTCGCCTGCCTGGCCGAAGCGGCCGCGCCGGCCGACAAGCGCGACGATGAGCTGGCGATCCCCTTTCGCAATTTCGAATCGCTAATGAAAGACCGCTTCAACATGGATGTCAGCCAGGCTCAGTACGACGCGCTGGCCAAATCCCTGTACGACGCCAAACTCACCAAACCATACTACGAGGCCTGCCTCGCGAGATTGGCTAAGGATCCGCCAACTTATGAAGCACTCAACGCCATGCTCAAAGAAGGCATCGACGTTAACTACGGCGCCACGACCTTCGCCGACGAGAATCCTGTCGAGGCTCGCTTTCAAGACGGCAAAGTCCATCTCGTGTTGCGCCTCAAATCGACCACGCAACCCAAGCTCGATGGGCAGGGTCACCGCATCATCAATCCGTATCCCGCGGAAGTCTACGTGACGTATCAGCTATCGCAGTCCGGCGGCCAGGTCACCGCCACGCGCGTCGAAGGTGAATACGGCGTCAAGGCGTTGCCGATGCCCGGCGGCGCCGAAACGAAGCTGTCTTCCGTCGAGCGAACTCGCCGCAGCACGCTATTGACAAAAACCCTGCCGCGACGCTTCTTCGGCGCCAAAGGCGAGGCCGCCGAACCCGACGAAGAAGCCGCCGAGCCCATCTTCCCCGCCAGCAAATCGTCGGGCGGCCTGGCCCTGCGCGGCCGATGGAAGAAACTTGGCGAATTGCCCTGGAGCCAACTGACTTCTCAAGACGGCTGGCTGGCACTGGGCTGGAAACTCGCCGGCAATCGCACCGCCGACTCGACCGAGACAAGCAGGCTGCAGGCCAACACCCGCTTCTCTTGCCGCCTGGTGCTGTAAGACTTTCGGCAGATTGACCAATGACCAAGCGCCAATGACCAATCCTTCCATGCGCGAAGTCTTCCGCATACATTGGTCATTGGTCATTTAGTCCTTGATCATTTTCCATTTCGGATTCTTTACCCGCATCGGTATCCGCCATGCAGCGCTACGTCGAAATCGTCTTCGATTGCCTGCCCCTGCGCTCGATCTCGCGCTTAGATATCCCCATCGACGCCTCGCCGCGCTATCGCCAGCGCTGTGAGCGGCTCAAAAGCGCTATCGAAACCTACGGTTCCCACAATACTTATTATCTGTACAACGCCCACTGCGTTTTTCATCTGACCAACACCGATGAGTTGGGCATGCTCGATTTCAGCTTCGAAGGCACCGTGATGACCGACGACGATGACGAGCACGCCTCCCATGCGCATCTCGACGCCAAGCTCGAGCGCGAAACCTGCGATTGGCTCACCGAGCCGGTGGTGGCCTGGTTCAAAGAAACGGTCCCCCGCGCCGTAATGGCCGAGTTCGACCGCTACATCGCCGCCGGTGACCTGGAACAAGCCAAGCGCCGCATTGAAGCCCTCCAAGCCAAGGCCGACCAAACCGGCGGCTACATGGGCATGTATCTCTGAGCCCGCCGTGCAGGTAAGGTCCCAAAAAGCCGGCGCTGTCATCGCCCGTTTGCTTATTTGTTTCGCTTGGCGAGTTTCTTCGCCTGCTTTTCCTTCACCGTTAGCTTGGGTTTGTTCATCTTCCCTTTCCGATTCTGTTCTTTGTTCGCCATGGATAAACCTCCGTCCTTCTGGTTGGTGGATCAGCGACGTAATCTGCAAACTGCGTCGCGCGAATATAGAGAATGCTTAACTCGGTTACTAGTGGCACCGTCAGCGCTCCGCCGAAAGGCGCTCCTGCAGCTCAAACCATCGCTCTTCTGATTTCCTAAGCTCCGTGGTTAGCAACGTTAATTCCGTGTGCAGACGCAGCGCATCCGCGGGATCAGTCGCTGCCAGCAGTTGCTGATTCACGCTCGCCTTTTGCTCTTCCAGTCCGGAAATCTTCTTCTCCAGCGCCGCCATTTCTTTGCGCAGCTCACGGTCGCTGCGGTTCGTCACATGATCCGATGACTTTGATGCTTTTCGTGCATTGGTGGGGGCCTTTGCCGGGCGTTGCGCCTGCTCCGCGTCATCGATTTCCTTATTGATCGAATACAAATAAGCTTCGTAGTCGCCGCGATAATTCAACACCCGGCCGTCGCGCACTTCCACGATCGAAGTCGCCACACGCTTCAAAAAGTGCCGATCGTGGCTGGTGAACACCACCGTTCCTCGGTAGGCGATCAGGGCCTTGGCCAGTGCTTCAACTGTATCGACGTCGAGATGATTGCCCGGTTCATCGAGCACCAGCACGTTGTAGTTGCCTAACAGCAAACCAGCCAGACACAGCCGGGCGCGCTCCCCGCCCGACAAAACCGATATCGACTTCTCCACGTGCTCGCCGCGAAACAGCAAGGCGCCGGCTAAGTCCAGAATCTCCTGCGCCTTCGTCCCCCGCGCTGCCGAATGTTCCAAATATTCCAGCACGGTTTTCTCTTCCGGCAAGCTCGTATACACGTGCTGCGCATAAATTCCAATCTCGCAACCATAGCCCCAACGCACATCACCCGAAAGCGGCGGCAGCGAGTCGACCACGCTCCGCAAAAACGTCGTCTTTCCTTGACCGTTATCTCCCACCACAGCCGCTCTCGCGCCATGATCGATTTCCAAATCGATGTTCTCCGCAACCAATCGCTCCGGATATCCGATGGCCAACTCCCGGCAGCGCAACGCCGGACCTTTGCGCGGTTCAACGATTGGAGCGCGGATATTGGCCGTCGGCTCGTCACCAGCCGTCTCGATCAATTCCAATCGCTCCAATTGCTTGCTCTTGGAGCGCGCCCGCGACGCCGTGCTTGCCCGGGCTTTATTCTTCGCAATGAATTCTTCCAGATGTCGCCGCTTGACCAGCACCGCCGCATTCGTGCGCTCTTCGTGCTCTCGCTGCTGGGCTTGATATTCCAGGAAAGCGTCGATCTTTCCCGGAAACATCGTCAGCTTGCCCCGCGACAAATCAAGTGTGTGGCTGCAAGTCGCCGCCAAAAACGCCCGGTCGTGAGAAACCACGAGGCACGCCTCACGATGGTTTCGCAAAAAATGCTCCAGCAGAATCTGAGTTCGAAGGTCCAGAAAATTCGTCGGCTCATCCAACAACAACAAATTCGGGTCGTGCAGCAGCAATTCGGCCAACTTCAACCGCGTTTGCCAGCCCCCCGAAAGCTTCGCAATCGGCCCTTCCAGCGCCGCACCTTTCAACTCAAATTCGCCCGCCACCTCGCCGCATTTCCAATCCGGCTGGCTGCTGCTGCGCATTAAATAGGCTAGGCCCGTTTCGCCGGGCAGAAACGGATCGTGTTGTCGCAGATATCCCAGCCGCAATTTGGGATGCCGAACGATCTCGCCACGATCCAGCTCGTCTTCCCCCAACAGAATCCGCAGCAGCGTGCTCTTGCCCGCCCCGTTCCGGCCGACAAAACCAACCTTGGCGTCTTCGATAATGGTCGCTTCCGCACCCTCCAGCAGCACCTGATGCCCGTAGCTCTTGTACGCATTCTTGATTTGAAGCAGCACGGCCATAGGCACATAACCTAACTCGTCTCAAAAACTCGTCAATTGCAGCACCAGACCGCGATCCATCGAACGTTTTGTGGCAGATCGATTTGCGATGCATTATCATTGACCTCATGTCCGAGGTAACGCAGCTACTAAGCGCCATAGGGCAGGGCGACCGGCAAGCCACTGCAGAACTCTTGCCTCTGGTGTACGACGAACTCCGACGACTTGCCCGCGCCCACATGGCCGGCGAGCGCGCCGAGCACACGCTACAAGCTACGGCGTTGGTGCACGAGGCGTATCTGCGGCTCGTGGGCGACAGCGATACTCCGTGGGATAATCGCGGCCATTTCTTCTCCGCCGCGGCCGAAGCGATGCGACGAATTCTCATCGAACACGCCCGCAGCAGAAACGCGCAGAAGCGAGGCGGAGCGCTAGAGCGAGTCGAATTGAACGACGCGCTTTCGCCGCTAGCGCTGCCCGCCGAGAATCTGGAAAATCTACTCGCACTGGACGAAGCTCTCACACAACTTGCTATCGAAGCTCCCGCCAAAGCCGAGCTCGTCAAGCTGCGTTACTTTGCCGGCCTGTCGCTGGAACAGGCGGCCGACGCGCTTAAAATCTCTCCCGCCACGGCCAAACGCTATTGGGCCTACTGCCGCGCCTGGCTTTACAAACGCGTTGCCGCGCGCGAATGACACCATGAAATCACCACGAATTTTGCCCCCTGATTGAGCCCTGCGAATCGCCAATGTCGCATAATCTTCTGGACACGACTCCCGGAACCGCGTCGCCAGGCCCGGCATTGCCCACCGCCGACGATATTTTCTGCGCCGCCATCGAACTTGCCGCGCCGGCCCAACGCGCAGCCTACATCCACAGCGCCTGCAGCGGCGATGAAAAGCTGCTGCGCGAAGTGCAAGAACTCGTGGAAGCGTACTTCCAGGCGGGCGATTTTCTGGAAGCGCCCGCCGGAATTCTGACCGGGGCGGTCGAAAGCGTCCTCCAAGAAGCCCCTGGCGAAATAATCGGCTCCTACAAGTTGCTCGAACAAATTGGCGAGGGAGGATTCGCCGTCGTCTTCATGGCCGAGCAACAACAGCCGGTGCGCCGCAAGATCGCAATCAAAATCATCAAAGCCGGCATGGACACGAAGCAAGTGGTGGCACGCTTCGAAGCCGAGCGCCAGGCTTTGGCGATGATGGACCATCCCAGCCTTGCCAAAGTATTCGACGCCGGCGCCACGCAAACCGGCCGACCTTATTTCGTAATGGAACTGGTGAAAGGCGTTCCCATCACTCGGTACTGCGACGAGCACGATCTGAACATCGGCCAGCGGATCGACTTGTTCGCGCAAGTTTGCCAGGCCGTGCAGCACGCGCATCAAAAGGGTATTATTCACCGCGATATCAAGCCTACCAACGTGCTGGTCAGCACGCACGACGATCGGCCCTTGGCTAAGGTGATCGATTTCGGCATCGCCAAGGCCACTGAAACGCGCCTCACCGAAAAGACCCTGTTCACCGATTTCCACCAGTTAATCGGCACGCCTGCTTACATGAGTCCCGAGCAAGCCGACGGCAACCTCGATATCGACACCCGCAGCGACGTTTATTCCCTGGGCGTGCTGCTGTACGAGCTTCTGGCCGGCTCTCCGCCGTTCGACCCCAAAGAATTGCGCTCCAAAGCGTTCGCCGAAATGCAGCGGATCATTCGCGAAGTGGAGCCCCCCACTCCCAGCGCGCGAATTGCGTCGCAGCCGCTCGCTACGCAAAGCGCCGCGGCACTGCATCGCCAATCCGATCTCAAGCGCCTTCCTCAGCAGCTTCGCGGCGAATTGGATTGGATCGTGATGCGTTCGCTGGAGAAAGACCGCAACCGCCGCTACCAAACCGCCGCCGCACTGGCCGACGACCTGGCGCGCTACCGCGCCGATCAGCCGGTCGAAGCCCGCCGCCCCTCGCGCCGTTATCGGCTGAAAAAATTCATCCGACGCAATCGGAAGGCCGTATTTGCGAGCGCTGCTATGGCATTGGTGGTGTTGATCGGGCTAGTTCTGTCGTCAATCGGCTTCTTCGAAGCGCGCCGGCAGGCTGGTATCGCCGGCCGACAGGCAGCTCGCAGTGAGCAAGTGACAAAAGTTGTCCAGGACATGCTCGCTGCGGCGGCGCCATCAGCCGCCATGGGGCGCGATACAAGTTTGCTCCGAGAGATCTTGGACAAAACTGCAATTCAGGTTGAAAAGGATTTAAACGACCAGCCGGATGTACAAGCGGAATTGCGGTCCATTATCGGCGACACGTATTTCGCCATTGGAAGAGATAAAGATGCGATAGATTTACATCGCAAATCCTTGGCGTACTATCGCGAATTCGACCCTGGCGAAAACGCCACGGTAGCTGTCGCGTTGGCAAAGTTAGCACAAGACCTCCGGTATGTCGGCAAAATTGAAGAGGCCGAGTCGCTCGTGCGCCAGTCATTGGGCATTTGGCCGAAGCTGCGTGGCGAAGAAAGCCCCGAAATGGCCCGGACAATGTCGCTGCTTGCGATTATTTTGCTCAGTTATGGCAACCCAACCAAGAGTGCGGATGCAGAGGTTGCAGCTCGACAAGCGCTCAGCGTGCAACGCAGAGTACTGGGAAGCGCGCACCCCGAGACGGGACATACTCTCACGCGTTTAGCCCTAGCACTACTTGGGCAACAGAAGGACGGCGAGGCAGAGATAGCGGCACGCGAAGCGGTATCGATTTACCGACAGTCGTTCGGCGAGAAAAGTCCGCAGACGGCGCAGGCCCTGCACGTCTTGTCGCAGACGATTTCCGCGCGGAAGCCGCAAGAAGCTGAGGTCTTGGAGCGGGAATCATTGGCGATGCGCCGCAACGAACTGCACGGCATCGAAAACCATCCAGACCTGGCGTATTCATTAGAACATCTTGCTGAAGTGCTCGCCCGCGGGGACAAGCTGGCCGAGGCGGAACAGCTGTTTCGAGAGGCATGGGCCATCCGCCAAAATGTGTTCGGAAACGATGATCCTGGCACAAGATGGACGCTCGAGAGTCTGCTCGACGTGCTACGCCGCGAAGGTAAGTCCGCGGAGGCGGAAAACCTCCGCCGGCAATTTCTCGAATCGAAGAGCGTGCCTCAGTCGAAGGAGCCCGTCACTTCAATGCCGCCCTTTGAGTAAGGTCCCCATAAATTAGTGATCACCAGTCACTAAGAAAACCGCTGAGGCTAGGCCGGTAGGCAATGTTCTCAGCGGCGCCCTTGGGGCTACCAACGCACGGTCGGCGCACCGCCGGGTTTCTTGGCCGGTATTACTGCCCTGCGAATTTAGCTCGCCTCCCTGAGCCCTCTGGCAGCCAGTTTTCGCATGTACCTGTGGAAAACCTGTCTTCGCTCCAGGGGGGACTGCTAATGATCTTCACCTTTCCAGTGTTGGTCAGGCGTCAAAAAGCACCAATCGCCTCGATCTTCGTACTCCTAATTTGCACTTCCATGTGTGCCGCCCAAACCTACAACGCGATCGATTTATACACGCTGCAAGTCCCCGCCGGCTTCGATTCGATCGGAGCTATTGCCGATGGTATCGGCGGCGCGGCAGGCACCGGCTATTTCCTGGAAAACCAGAACGATCCAGAGACGCTGCGCTGGCACGCCTTGGCCTGGAGCGGACCCGTCGGCTCAGTCGTCGATCTTCATCCCACCAATCTCACGGTTTTCGTTAGCTCCGCGGTGTACGGCGCGCTTGCCGGACAGCAGGTCGGCTACGGCTATCTCAACGGATTCGTTGATACTCATGCCATGCTGTGGAATGGCACCGCTGGTTCCGCTGTTGATTTGAATCCGACGAATTTGAGTGGATTCACCAGCTCTGAAGCCCGTGGCACCGACGGCGTCAGTCAGGTCGGTTCAGGTATTGGCTCGGGCGATCTCCATGCGCTGTTGTGGAGCGGCGCCGCTAATTCCGCGATCGATCTGCATCCCACAAACCTAAGCGGATATGTCGCGTCCGCAGCCTACGGCGTATCTGGTAGCCAACAGGTAGGCGCCGGCAACCAGGCTAGCCAGCCCACACACGCACTCTTGTGGAACGGCACAGCCAATTCGACGGTTGACCTGCACCCCACCAACATTAACAACTTCCAAGACTCATTCGCGTACGACACCAACGGCACGCAGCAAGTCGGCTTTGGCGACGACATCAACACGCTCAATGCGCACGCGCTGTTGTGGAACGGTGCGGCCAACACGGCCGTCGATTTGGACCCCACCAACCTCACTGGATTTGCACACTCCTACGCGATTGGCCTCAACGACACTAACCAGGTGGGCTATGCCTACGGCGATGGACCGGAGGATACCGTCCACGCAATCCTTTGGAGCGGCACTGCGGCATCCGCGATCGACCTCAACGCGCTGCTGCCGGTCAACTTAACCGGTTCGATGGCCTACAAAATCGATGTTCAAGGCAACATCTACGGCATCGCCTTCGGCGCAGGTGAGATCCACGCTGTCGAATGGACGCCCGTGCCCGAGCCTTCGTCCCTGTTGCCGGCAGCACTGGGCTTCATCGCCCTCATCGGCTGGCATTCGCCCAGAGTCTTCAAGCGCCGATTAGCCGTCGCATCGCTGCGAGTCGGGGCTATCGCGCTCTTCCTTTTTGCCGGAGCGGCCTCAGTTTCCGCGCAAACCTACACCGGCATCGACCTGTACCCGCTTTCAACAACAGGGTTCACGGCTTTCGCATTCGAAAACCAAGGCCCGCAGCCGGCCGGCGCCGCAGTGGTTGTCGGCTACGGATACAACGGATCGGAATCACGCGCGCAACTATGGAGCGGCCCCGGCACGACCACCGATTTGCACCCTGTGCAATTTTCCGGAATTACGTACTCCATTGCTGAAAGCACCGACGGGACCCAACAAGCCGGATTCTTCAGCGTCAGCGGTGTGTACCATGCCGTATTGTGGAGCGGCACCGCTGCCTCCGCCATAGACCTGCATCCCACTGGATTTACCAATTCATTTGCTTACGGCACCTACGGAGGACAGCAGGTTGGCGCTGCGCAATACACGCAGCAACATGCGTTGTTGTGGAACGGTACGGCCAGTTCGGCTGTCGATTTGCACCCCACGAATCTCAGCGGTTTCGACAACACAACTGCCGTCGCGACTGATGGCGTTCACCAGGTCGGTTCGGGCGACGGGACGGTCGAAGACCTGTACTTTCATCACGCCTTGCTGTGGAGCGGCACTGCGGATTCCGCAGTCGATCTTCACCCCGCGTCGGGATTTGTTGTGTCCGACGCGTACGGCACTGGCGGAAATCAGCAGGTTGGCGTCGGCAGTACCGACGATGAGCAAACGCATGCACTATTGTGGACCGGCACCGCCGAATCCGCCGTCGATTTGAATCCCACGAACCTCAGCGGCTTCCTGGCATCCTGGGCCTACGGCACCAATGGCACGCTGCAAGTCGGTAGCGGCAACACGGATTCGACGCATGCACTGCTGTGGAGCGGCTCAGCCGATTCGGCCGTCGATCTGCATTTGCTGTTGCCAAACAATTTCTCAGGCAGCCTTTTCTCGCGAGCATACAGCATCGACGCCCAAGGCAATATCTTCGGCCTGGCGCTCGACTCCTCCTTCAAGTACCATGCCGTCGAGTGGTCCCCGGTGCCGGAACCACCGTCAATCGCTCTAGCCGCGCTGGGTGCTTTTGCTTTGATCGCCGCCCGCCGCCGCACCCGTCTTACCCCTGTCCCCTGACTCCGTCATTTCATCATCCCAATCACTTTCTCAATCTCCCCGGCATCAAACGCCCGGCTGGTTGAAGTGTGCACGTTGCCTGCCGAGGCCAACTGCAGCATCGCCGCCGTCGCGGTCTCATCGTCGGGCGCACTGAAAATCAAAAGTCCGTCGAACTTCCCCAGCGTCCAATAAACATTCGTGACCTTCACCCCCATCTTCTCGGCGGTCGCCTTGAACGCCGCCGCCCGCTTCGCAGTATCCCGAATCGCCTGAATGCCCTTTTCCGTGAAATTGATCGTGCAAATAAATGTCGCCATAGTTGTCCCCCTTGCGTCTTGAGAAATGCCGGCGGAAAGAGCCGCCAGCCGTGCAGCTTATGGAAGAGCCCGCCTCGCAAGCAAGGGCCCGCTGCATAAAGCCGGCGATGGCCTCGCCGGCGCCCGACCCCTGACCCCTGACCCCTGACTCCCGACCCCTGATTCCTGGCCCCGACTACCGCGACCCAAAGAACCGCGTCACCGAATCCCAAGCCGACGCCTTCTGCGCCGTCTTCGGCGATTGCGCGTAGGCATCGACCGCCGGCTGCGTCTGAAGAGCCGTCCACGGCGACGCCATTTGCCGGTCGGCCGGCAATAGCGCCGGCGCCGATGCCGGCATCACTTTTGGATCCCGGGTCATCGCCGACGGCGGCGAAGCGAAATAGGTGGTTTCCTTCACCGGCTCGATCGTGCCCAAAAACGACGCCTGTCTTGTCGTAGTCGCCGGGGTCGATGTCGGCGCAGCGAACGTCGGCGCGGGCCCATTCCATCCGGAAGTTTGCGACGATGCCACAGCCACCGTCGGCGACTTCGAAATCAATCCTGTCTGGATGCACGAAGCAGTAATTGCGCCCGCGGTGGTAATCATCGCGGCCAGCACGATTGCCGACGATTGCACTTTCACTGCGCTGTGAGGATTTTGTTCTTTCATATTGGCCTCCAATGGTTGGCGCAGACCGAGAGACCTTCTTCACTGCTGGATTCATTCTACGTCATATGTCAACGCGCGAATCGCATGCCAACACTTTTCACAAAATTCTTTTGCGCAGCGACAGCTTTTCCGTCAACACCTTTGTAGATTTTGCAACAGGAAAATCTTGAAGCGCGCATTCGTTATTACAAATTTGCAACGTAGCGAAGCGTTTCTCAGCAAACCGTCTTTACGGACACGGCAACGCTCTCTGCAATGCAACTCGCGCTCCATATAGAAGTGGACTCCAACTTCATGCACCGGTTCAGGCCGCGCACCGCAAAGCTTAACGCCCTGCACATTTCTGCTATCACTGCGCACACTTTGAATCGCTGCGATCTCGTTCGACTTGCGTTAGCCCCGCCATTCAAGCCGGCATTTGCCCTGGCTGTAACTCTGGCGAAAGCACGCAAGTCACGGCCTTTTGCAAGACTTTGCCGATTCCGTCGGATTTTAGTTTTCGCAAAAGTTTGCCGGCTGGGTCGTCGATACCATGCCTACCAATCCCTCCCTAGGCAAATGCGCTCACAAGGCGCACTCCGACGGAGGGAATGGTTCGGGGGGAACTGAACTGAAGTGAACTGTCCTACGGGCAGGCGATCGAGACATCGATCGCCGGCGGCCCGTCACGTTCCAACGGGGAAGTGAACCCAATGAACCATTGCATCGACTTAAGCCGGCGCCTGATTGGTCTGGCCATCTTGCTCGCCCTGGGCATGCTGGCCACCGGCTGTTCTCCACAGCAACCGTTCTACTTCTTCGAGGACGGCGATCTTTCGCACTATGTGGGAATGGCCACCAACATCGAGTACCCGGATGTCAACACCTGCAGCTTGGCTGAAGTCGACAATCCGCCCGCGCCGTTTACGATCAGCCATCCCAACTGCGACAACGTTTGGGATCTGTCGCTTGAAGATGCCGTGCGCATCGCTTTGGAGAACGGCAAAGTCATGCGTTCCTTGGGTGCGCGCCTGTTTATCACGCCCAACCTCGTCCGCACGCAGGTTGCCAACACACCCGACGTCATCACCACGCAACCGGCCGCCATCCAAACGGTGTACGAACCGGCGATCGTCGAGTCCGATCCGATCTTCGGCGTCGAAGGCGCGCTCTCCGCGTTCGACGCACAGTTGAACGCCAGCATGATCTGGGACAAGAAGGACGAGCCGCAAAATATCAATCCCACCTTCGCTCCCATCTCGAACCTCGATTTCCAACAGCATCTTGGCACGTTCCAGGAAGGCATTTCGAAGGTCACCGCCACCGGCGGCCAGTTCAGCTTCGTCAACAACACCATCTACAACGACAACAACAACGTCCAACGGCAAACTTCCAGCGACTGGACCACCAACTTCGAATTCGGATTCAAGCAGCCTTTGTTGCAAGGCGCCGGCAGCTTGTACAACCGCATCGCCGGACCGTTCGATCCGTTGCGCGGAATCGGCACCTACTTGCAATATGACGGCGTGGTGATCGCACGCATCCGCACCGATATCCGCCTGGCCGATTTCGAAGCCGGTGTGCGCAACTTCGTCTCCGACGTCGAAAATGCCTACTGGGAACTGTACTTCGCCTACCGCAACGTCGGCGCCGCCAAAATCGGCCGCGACTCGGCTCTGCAAACGTGGCGCAAAGTGCACGCCTTGTTTGTCGGCGAAGCCCGCGGCGGTGAAGCCGACAAGGAAGCCCAGGCGCGCGAACAATACTTCTTCTTCCGCGGCTCATTGGAAACCGCCCTGGCCGACCTGTACCGTGCCGAAAACCGGCTCCGCTACATGATGGGCCTGGCCGCCACCGACTGCCGGCTGATCCGCCCCATTTGCGAACCCACCGATGCCCGCATCTGCTTCGATTGGTGCGAAGTGCACGCCGAAGGCCTGTGCCGCTCGGTCGAGCTGCGCCAGCAAAAATGGCGCGTCAAGCAGATGGAAATGCAGTTGATCGCCTCCAAGAATTTGTTGCTGCCGCGTTTGGATGCCTTGGGCACCTATCGCTTCCTCGGCGTGGGCCAGGATTTGGTCGGCTATCCCGGCAATCCGTACAACCCCGATTCCGGCCAGGTGATCAACGGCACGGATGCCTTTTCGACCTTGTCCCACGGCGATTTCCAGGAATGGGAAGCCGGCCTGCAATTCAGCATGCCCATCGGCTTCCGTCAGCCGCTGGCCGCGGTCCGCAATGCGCAACTGCAGTTGGCCCGCGAACGCTCCGTGTTGCAAGACATGGAACTGGAAGTCTCGCATCAATTGGCCGACGCCATTCGCGACGTTGACACGAACTACGTGCTGGCTCAAACCAACTTCAATCGCCGTGTAGCGGCGGAGCGCGAAGTCGAAGCCGTGCTGGCCGCTTACGACGCCGGCACCGTCACCCTCGACTTGCTGCTGGAAGCTCAGCGAAATCGCTCCGACGCCGAGGCCGCCTACTACCGCGCCCTGACCGACTACAACAAAGCCATCATGCTCGTTCACTTCCGCAAGGGTTCGCTGCTGGAGTACAATGGCGTCTGTTTGGCGGAAGGTCCCTGGCCGGCCAAGGCGTACTTCGACGCTACTCGCCGCGCTCGGGCACGCGACGCCGGCATGTACATCGACTATGGGTTCACTCGTCCCGCCGTGTTCAGCACGGGTCCGTATCCGCAGTTCCAGGATAGCGACGGCACGAGCGGCCACATGGAAGGCGCGCCGACCCAAGCCATGCCGGAAGAAGTGCCCGCGCCGCAGAAGCAGAAGGCCGCTCCTGCAAGCGGAACCGAATTGCCTTCCCCCGAGCCAATGACCAACCGTAACAGCGCAGAGCGTGCGGGGACTTGCCGACAATGTCCGCCGAACCAACTCGGCGCCCGTCGGGAAGAATCCCTCGGCCGGCGCCGTTGCTCCGCCGCCCGTAGTGTCCGTCAAGGCTAAAACTTCCGCTAAGATTGAAACGCCATCCGCGCCCGGCGTCGGACAGATGGCGCGGCCAAGCACCGTGAAGGTCAGCGCAATCAAGGACGAGCAAGTCAAGCAAACTTCCTACCAACAAGAAAAGCCCTTCGATTGGGGCGATCTTCCGTTAAACTCGTCCAGCACAAACTCCTCGGCCGACAACAACTCGTCCGCGTCCACCGCCGCCGCCGGCCAGTGGCGCTCGAGCAGTCCGTATGAAACTGACGCGACTCAGTCGACTGCTGCAACTGATCGGCCTGCTCCAAGCTGGAAAAGGGCACAACATTAGTTCGTTGGCCGGCTACTGCGAAGTGAGCCGGCGAACCATTTTTCGCGATCTGGCCGTTTTGCGCGAAGCCGGCGTGCCGCTTCAATTCGACGAAGACTTCCAGGTCTATCATCTCGACGGCTCCTATCTGCTGCCCCCCACGAACTTCTCCGCCAGCGAAGCGCTCGCTGTCTTAGTCCTTTGCCACGAGTTGGGCGATCGCCAGCAGATGCCTTTCCTCGCCCCGGCCCACAGTGCGGCGCTCAAGCTCGAAAGCAGCCTGCCGGCCGGTCTGCGCAAACAGCTCCGCGGCGTGGCCGACGCCATTCGCATCCGCCTGCAGCCGGCCAATCCGCTGGACGGCCAGACGCCGGTGTATCAGCAGTTGCTCGACGCCATCGCCCTGCGCCGTAGCGTGCGCATCGAGTACGATAGCTATTTCGACGGCCAGGTCATCCGCACCCGCCTGAGCCCGTATCGCATGCTCTTCAGTCGCCACAGTTGGTATGCGATCGGCCGTTCTTCGCTGCACCGCGCCGTGCGCACATTCAACGTCGGCCGCGTTCGCCGTCTCGAGGCCACCGACGAAAAATACGGCATCCCCCGGAATTTTTCCTTGGAGCGCTATCTGGGAAATGCCTGGCACCTGATTCCCGAACCTGGCCCAAAGCGCGATGTATTGATTCGCTTTTCAAAGAAAGTGGCCCGCAACGTCGCGGAAGTAGCCTGGCACAAAACGCAGCGACTGAAATGGAACCCCGACGGCACGCTCGATTTTGGCGTTACCGTTTCCGGCTTAAACGAGATAAGCTGGTGGATCCTCGGCTACGGCGACCAGGCCGAAGTGCTCCACCCGCCGGAGCTGCGTAAACTGATCGTCAAACATGCCGAGCGAATGATGCAACAATACCAATCGCCCCCCGGCGCCGTGCCCCTTCCGCATTATTCAACTCGATCGACCCGCTCGCGTTCTTCAAAATCCTAAAACCGCATGTTCTTCAGCTTCGACGGCATCGACGGAGTCGGCAAAACCACGCAGATCGAAAAGTTCTGCCAGTGGCTCTGCTCGCACGGGCACGACGTCGTCACCTGCCGCGATCCCGGCGGCACGCCATTGGGCGAATCGATCCGCGAACTTCTGCTCAAACGTCAAGATCTTCAAATCAGCCGCATGTCCGAAATGCTGCTCTACATGGCCGCCCGATCGCAGCTTGTCGAACAAATCATCAAGCCTGCGCTCGCCGCCGGCAAAACGATCGTCTCCGACCGATTCCTGCTGGCCAACGTCGTATATCAAGGCCACGCCGGCGGCCTGGATGTCGCCACGCTTTGGGAAATTGGCGACTTCGTTACTCAAGGGGTCGAGCCCGATCTCACGTTTCTCCTCGACATGCCGGTCCAAGCGGCTGCCGGCCGAATCCAGCGCGAGCTTGACCGAATGGAGCAACATGGCGACGATTTCCGGCAGCGCGTCCGCGACGGCTTCCTCGCCGAAGCCAAACAACGTCGCCAGCAAATCCTGGTGATCGACGCCACCCGCTCAATCGACGAAGTTCATCAGGATGTCATTTCAGCCGCACAGCGGGTACTAACCACGGACCACGGACCACGGACCACGGACCGCTCATGATCGTCACACTCGACGGCCCCGCCGGCGCAGGAAAAAGCACGGTTGCGCGTGCGCTCGCAAAACGCCTCGGCTTCCGCCTGCTTAATACCGGCGCGATGTATCGGGCGGTGGCGCTGGCCGCCATGCGGGCAAAATTAGATTGGAACGATCCACAGGCATTGGCCGCGCTCGCACGCCGAATAAGAATCGACCTCCGCCCCGACCACGTGCTGCTCGATGGCGAGGATGTGACCACGGAGATCCGCAGTTCGCAAATCACCGATGTCACTCACTACGCGGCCGGCAATCCCGAAGTCCGCGAGCACCTCGTCCAATTGCAACGCCAGGCCGCGGGCAACGACAACATCGTCGCCGAAGGCCGCGATCAAGGTTCCGTCGTGTTCCCCGGCGCCCAATGCAAAATCTTCCTCACTGCCAGCCCGGAAGAGCGCGCCCGCCGGCGGATGCTCGATCTAAAAACCCGCGGCGAATCGGTCCCTGTCGCCGAAGTGCTCCGCCAACAAGCCCAACGCGATCTCAGCGACCGCTCTCGCAGTGTCGGCCCGCTGGTTGCCGCCCCGGATGCCATCCGCTTCTCCACCGACGGATTGACCGAAGACGAAGTCGTCGACCGTCTGGAAGCCATCGTCCGCGAGAAAATGCCGGAAAACCGCCGGTAACGGCCTACTGTCTGCCGCGTGCCGCATACTATCCTTGCTGTATGGCTCAACGATCCCTCCCCAAGCGCCTCTGGTACGATTCTCTCCGAGTCGTCTTCCGTGTGCTCGGCGTGGCGCTGTGTCGTGTTCGCGTTTTCGGCCGCCGGTATGTCCCGGAAACCGGCGGCGTGCTGGTGTTGTCGAATCATCAGAGTCATCTCGATCCGATCTTGGTGGGACTCTCCTGCGATCGCCGTTTGAACTATGTCGCGCGAGATTCACTCTTTGGTTTCGCGCCATTTCGCTGGCTGATCAATTCGCTCGACGCAATCCCATTGCATCGCGAAGGCATCGGCCTGGGCGGATTGAAGGAAAGTCTCAAACGCCTGAGGGCGGGTGAAATGCTCCTCATCTTTCCCGAAGGTACTCGCACTCGCGACGGCGAAGTCGGACTTTTGAAGCCTGGCTTTTTGGCGCTTGCCGCCGCTCCCAGGCGACGCTGCTGCCGGTGGCGATTGAAGGCGCTTTCGAATCGATGCCGCGGAATAGTCTTTTCCCCGTTCCGACGGTCATCCACGTTCAATTCGGACTGCCGCTGGTGCCTGCCGACTTTGCCACGTGGGACGACGAAACCCTGTTGCGGGCGATCAACGACCGCATCCGCCAGTGCCACGAGATCGTGCGCCAGCGGCGAAATCGGATCGAATTCACCGCCGTCTGCAAAACGGCAGACCGCTGCTAGCAAAAATTCTTCCTAAGTCTATTGCTGCACGTCGTTTGCGAGATTCCAGATTTCTCGGTGAACCTTTCTTCCGATGCGGCGTCTTACAGGGGCAGCAGCGGAGTTTGGGCTCAGTTCGTACAGTTTTGGCCGGAAAAGGCCGATTTAGCGAACTTGACACCAGACCGTCTGAACGCGAGAGTTGATTGATTAGGTAGTTTTTCCTGTTTCGCAGATAGCCGGAGGGCAACGCCCTCCGGAGACCTACCGGCAAAGGGAGCCACGCCGATTTGGTCAATAATAACTGCTCCCAAGTAGTTCTCTCCTAACCGCGCCACAAGCGCAGGAGTGAGTCATGAACGGTTCGTTGAAAGCCATCGCCATTGATCGTTTCTTTGCCAATCGCAAAGACCGTGTCATCGTGCGCAAGGCCAAAACGAATCATTATGCCACGCTCCATGCGCACGCCACACATGCGCTCTATTTGCTGTGCGGCAGTTTGCGCGGGTTGCTGGATGCCGTCATAACGGCACAGCGCATTGACCACACGATGCCATGGCGCACGTGGACGTCGATGCAGTTGTGCTGCTCGACGGTACGGCGCCGGTCACCGGCAGTCGTGGTGGCGTAAGTAAGACGCCACGGGCTCAAAACGAGCCTACCAATCACACGACAATTTTCCGGTGATGGCTGGTCGCAGCGACCGCTAGCTGCTTCCCGTCCCTTGGCACCCTGACCGTTTCTCACGCTTTTGCACGGCGTGGGAATAGCCCGGTCGGATTTTCATAAGAGAGAACGATCATGAACGCTTTAGCCTACGAAACCACCGCAGAAGAAGAACTCGCCGGATTAGTTCTGGCTGCCCAGGATGGCGATCGCGCCGCCTTCGGCCAATTGTCTGTCCGTTACGAGCGGATGGTCTATGGCATCGCTCTGGCCAGGCTCGGCAACCATGCCGAAGCCCAGGAGTTGTGTCAGGAAGTGTTCATGCACGCGCTGGAAAAGATCGAACAGCTCCGCGAGCCGGAATGCTTCGGCGGCTGGTTGCGGTCGATGGCGGGGCGCATGGCCATCAATCGCGCCATGCGCCGCAAGCCGTTCACCGTGGCCGAAACCGCCACGCTCGATGGCGCCGCCGTCGAACGGCACACGCCGCTTGATCGCGCCCTGGCCGGCGAGCGCCAGCGGCACGTTCGTGCCGGCTTGAAGCGGCTGAAGAGAATGGACCGCGACACGCTCGTGGCGTTCTACCTGAACGGCCAATCGCTCTTGGAGATGAGCGATCGGTTCGATTCCCCGGTAGGCACCATCAAGCGTCGGCTGCACGTGGCGAGAAAGCGGTTGGCAAAGGAGTTGGCCGCCATCGCGCCGTAAATTGTTCCGTGAAACCTGACGGGTGACTCCCTCTCCCCGATAGCCCTGCGAAGGTTGCACATTGAAGTGTAACCTCGCGGGGCTTCTTTTCTTCTATCGGTTTGTCGCTGCGCCGTTCTAACCCTGTCCACCCGGCCGGGCCGCGATTCCTCCCAGCGCCACCGCCAACCATCCCAAAATCATCGCCACCCCGCCGATCGGCGCCAGATACGGAATGCGTTGCCCTGCAAGCACCAAAAAATACAATGTCCCGGAAAACGCCACCGTGCCCAGAAACATCAGCACGCCGGCGAGATTGAACCACGCCGACCGGGTGCCCATCGCGAGCAATCCCACGACCACCAGCGCCATGCCGTGATAAAGCTGGTTTCGAAATCCCGCTTCAAACTTGCCCATCACCGTCTGCATCTGGCTCGCTTCCAGGCCATGCTTGCTCAGCATTTTTTCCAACCCATGCGCATGATAGGCGCTCACTCCAATGCCTGACGCAGCCAACAACCCGCCCAATACGATCCAAATCCTCGGCGACATAACCTGCCTCCTTTGTAACCCCCTGAAGTGTGCGCTGCCCTCTGTCTTTTACGCCTGACCACTGAAATAAAAAAACCGCCGGCAGCTGCTTGACGGTCGCAACTACCGGCGGCTCGGGGGGAAAACGCTATGATTTCGTCCGTCTCCGCTTCTCCTGTCTCATGTCTCCTTGTCCGGCCGCTACGGCGCCGGCGCTGTTCCCAATAAATTCTCTTCCTCTTCCTCTTGAATGATGATTCGCGGCGTCACCATCATCATCAGGCTATTCGTCGTCCGCGCTATGCCCACGTTGCGGAACAACCGATTGATGTACGGCAGCTTGCTCAAAATCGGCACGCCTTGCTCATTCCGCCCCTCGCTCAACCGCTTGATGCCGCCCAACAGCACCGTCCCGCCGTCGGGCACGCTCACTGTCGTCGCTACTGACACAATCGAGAATTGCGGCAATTGCACCGTCGTGCCTTCGTCGATGCTCGTGTCCCCTTTGCTCGCCGCGGTCGAATCGCCCGATTTTGAATCCGACGAGTTGGTGATCGTTGTCGTCGTCCCGGTGAATTTGAACGTATCCACTTCAGTCACGTTGGTGAAGAACGGCACCACCGTCAACCGAACAAAGCGCCGATCGCTCGACACCACTGCCTGAACCGTCAGCGATGTGCCCTCGTTCAGCACTACGATCACCGGTTGCTGTGCCGCCGCAAAATCACCCACCACAGGAATAATTTCCGTCACAAACGGCCGCTGCGTGATGTCGGTCACGGTGGCCAACTGCCCGTTGAACAACGTCACCTTCGGCGCTTGCAGCACATTGCTGCGGTTGTCGCCTTGGGCCGCCGAAATCAGGAAGTACGCCTCGATGTCGCTCAATATTGCAAAGCCGAACGTGGCCGCTTGCGACGGATCGAATCCCACTCCCGGGAATGCCGGCGGTACTGCGCCGGAGAAACTGTTCTGACGGAATTGAATATCTTGCAGCGCGGTCACTTGATTGGACTGGGTCAAACCGACCAGCGCGCTGGGGCTTACGCCATTGAACGACGGTGCACCAGGCAGACCGGAGGCATTCGGCACCGGCGGCGGATTCGGCGCGGTAGTATGCGAAGCCAGGTTGAAGTCGAAATTTACGCCGATTCGCTCGAAGAACGCATCGTTCAGCGTGATGAATCGCACCTCGATCGTCACCTGCAAATCCTGCAACCGCCGCAATTGCTGCAGCAGGTCGGCAATTTCTTCGTGCTTTTCCTGCGTCTGGTAAATCACTAGGCTCAGGTTCGTTTCAAACGGTTCGATCGTGCCGCCGTCCGGGTTCACGTTGCGCCAAATCGTCGGCGGTCCAATCGTCGATTGAATCAGGTTGATCAGCGAATCGAAGTCGGCCTGCGCGCCACCCTTCAAGCCGCCGGCGCCAAACTGATTGCCTTGGGACTGGCCGGTCCTCGGCGGCCCGCCGGTCCCGATCGGCACTCCGACCGCCGGCTGGAATTGGGCCATCGTCGTCGGATTGATCGAGTTGCTGTTATCGCTCGAGGCCACGCCAAACGGGCCCATCGAGCTCATGCTGCCCCCCGCCGCTCCGCTCCAGCCCATCCGGCCATAAGCCTCACGCATCGCCGCGTTGATGCCTTCCCGCCCGTCGGGCACAAAATTCGGAATCGGTATCACCAGGTCGGCCACCGGATACGTGACCGAATACAACTGGCCGTGCCGCATGTCTTCGCTGGTGATCTTCAACACCTCGTCGTTGATCATGTAGGTCAGCCGCAGCGGCTCCAGGATCAGCTTTCAGCGCGCTCTTCAGCGAAATGTCCTGACTCAGGTCGATCGTCACCGGCGTATCGCTGCCCACGCCCTCGGCCGCCAGTCCCTTGGGATCCAGGAATACCGGCACCTGCGCGATCTTCGCCAAATAATTGATCACTTCTCCCAGCGGACGCTGTTGGAACTTCAGCGACACCGGCGTGCTCAGGCGCTGCTCAATTTCAATTTCCTTCGGCGACCGGTGCGTATTCGCTTCCTTGCCCCCCTTGCCGCGGGACTTCGTCAGCTTTTCCCATGTCTTCACGTCGGGCATTTCGTACGGGCCCACAAACGGCACCGCCGATTTGTCGACGTCGTACATCGCCTGGTAGAAGCCCTCTTCCTGCGCGCCCTTGACATCTTGTTGCTGAGCCATCCGCTGCAGGAATTTGCCCATCAAGTTCAACTGCTGAACGACGGGATTCTCCGGATCAAGCTCCAACGCGCGTTTCGCCAGCACGCGAGCTTCAGCATACCGCTGCTCTTCCACGAGCTTGTTGAAGTCGTCGACCAGGTAAGCCACCTTTTCCTGGACCTCGACTTTTTGTTTCCGTTCGCGCTCGACTTGATCCGTCACTTTCTTGTTCTGTTCGTCTAGCTGCAATTGCGGAGCGACTTGTGCGAGGTGCTTCTGCATGTCGGCAATGCTGAGGTCCAGCCGCCGCAGCAACTGATCGCGGCTCACTGGATCCAGGTCCGGGTTGGATGCCACCGTCGCACGAATGCTCTGCAACAGTTCCAAAGCCTGCTTCGGTTTCTTTTCCTTCATGTCGCGCGCCTGGCCCTGTTGCCGCGCCACTTCTGCCGCAAGCTGTCGCACATTCAACGGGCCGGCCGAGGCGCCCGTTGTCGGCGAAGTCGCCGACGCCGGCACGTTGCCGCCTCTTGCCGGGCCGTTCAGCAAGTCAGCTTCTGGCGACGCATCGGCGTTCTCCGACATGCCCTCGACGTGCACCCCCAAAATCTTCAATTGATCCTGCAATTTCCTGCACGAGTCCGCGTCCATTTCCGTATGGAACGCCCACGCCCGGCGGAAACACTGAATCGCGTCATCCGAATGCGATTGCGCCAAGGCATCCATTCCCTTGCGATACCAGCGCATTGCCTCGCCCGTGCCGTTCTCCGGCGTCGGAGTGCCTCCGGCGCCCAGCGGCATCAGCGGCGGTTCCATCGGACCCGGAACCTTCATCGGCGCCGTTTTCAGAGGGGGCGCATCGGCATTCTGCACCGCACTCGAACTGGCCGGCATATTGCGCGTCACGTCGCTGGCCGGATTGTGCACCGCTTGCAGGCCCGGGTAACGATTTACTTCATTAGGCATCGCGCCGCCGGCTTGCACCACGCCGCCTAACGCCGCGCCAGCATTGACTTTGTGCTTGGCGCGCTGAATATCCAACAGCACCAGCGACGGCCGATCTTCTCGCGGTTCAAATGCCGAATCCGGCGCCAATAAATTCGCCTGTTGGGCAAGGTGCTCCGCGGCCCCCGTATCGCCCTGCGACAATGCGGCCCGCGCTTGTTTGGTCAATTCTGCGGCCGCCTGCCTGTCCGATCGTGGGATCGCATTGGCAGTTGCCGGCGCGGCTGCCGCCGTTGTTTTGTTCTCGATGACCGCTTCGGGCGGTGCGCTTGCTGCCGGCGTCATGCCTGCTGCCTGCGCCTCGGCCGGTGATGCCTCCGATCCTTCGGCGCCGCCGGCATAACGGTTTCCTACCATTGCCGCCGATGCGTTTTCCCGCCCGCTTGATTCGTTGGGCAGGGTCGGCACGGCCGTCGCTTCAATTTCCCAAGGATTGGGCCCTTCGTCCTTTTTCGACGCCCCAGGCAGCGCACCGCCTGCGATCGGCGTCGAACTCGGCTGCGACAAATTGATCGATCCCGCGGAGCGCGCCGCCGCGGAAGCCGATGGTTTCGTCTGCGTTTCCGCGATGCCGCTGGGCGGCGTGAATTCCTGCGACGGACGCTTGATGAACGGATCTTTTGAGCCGCTGCCACTACCTTTGCTCGCACCCGACGCGGCGCCCTGGGATTCGCGATCGCCCGCTTTCTTTTTCTGGGCGAGCATCTTCTCCAGCTCGGCGCGGGCTTTGCGCGGCGTGTCCCCCGTGTGTAACAGCGAATACTTCGGACGTAGCGCTTCGGCCCGCGAAATCTTCGCTTCGGCCGTTTCGAGATTGCCTGCCTTCATGGCTGCCCGGGCTTCGTGCAAGAGCTCGTCGGCCTGTTTGACTGCCGAAGGGCCATCATCGCCCAGGCTGGCGGCTCCGATCAGCATCGTCAGCGCAATCGTTTGCGAGCCCGCGTAGCACACGCTCGTAAGCGCGCACCCAGCCGACACGACGATAGCAACGATGAACCTGGTCGTGCTCTTCAACTCACGATCCTCCATGATCGAGACGCACACACCAACCAGCAATCAATCAGGATTGGATTTTCGGTCGCCGCTCTTGCGCGGAATGCTCGCTGATCGTTCGCCGCCGGCCACCAGATAAGACATTCGGCCGTCCGACAAACGCCACATCCACGTCGCCATTTTCATGGCCGACGGAGCATCCTCGCGGCAGAGCGCTTCCGCTCAACCGGAAAATGGCAGATGAGGGCGGGATAAATACTGGCCCCAATAAAGCCGGTCAAGGCCACTTGGCGCTCCTCGCCAAAAATTCCCGCCGAAATGATGACAGTGCTAGCGGCCCGTGTCCTTAGGCGCCGACGCTGCTTCCGTCGGAACCGTCGTCCGCTGCTGGTAATCCTTCAAAACCAAACCATCCACCGCCGAGTTGTACAGCTTGATGCGCCCCGTGCTGTCGATAAACACCATCTCGGTCGGCCCCTTCGATTTAGTGACGCCCAAAGGCTCATCGTTCCGCACGTCCAGCAGCATCGCCTGATCGGCGTTCAGCGGCGGTGCGGCAATCGTGTGAACTTCCTCCGCCGCCATGTCCGTCACGTTCTCGATCTTCGAGCTGGGGAATGAAGCATATCCCCCCAAGGGCACTTCAAAATCCTTGGCCACTTCCACCCAGTCCCCCGTCTTATCGTCCTTCAACAATGTGAGCAGATAGATCTTCCCTTGCGGATCGACCGCGCCTCGCACGATCAAGCCGTCCGCCAAAATCCGCGCCTCAGGCGGCGTCGTCACGGCCGGTGAAGGATCACTCCACGGTGATACTCGCCATTCCGCCTTCGCGCTTTCAGGCTTTTCCAAATCCTCTGCCTTCAGCCCATAGTTTGGATTGGCCATGATCAGCCTCACGCGATATCGATAGGTCTTGTCTTTTTCCGCCGTCAGGTCCACAAACCGGAATAAGCGATAAGCCGCCGTACTAGCCGGCGGAGCGGCTGTATCTTGCTGCAGTCCAGCGCCTTGATGCGCGGGGCCGGCACCCCGCCTTCCCGGGCCGGCAATCGGCTCTGGTGCTTTGCGCTGATCCCCTTTCCCGGTTGCTCCACCGGGCCCTCCGATGCCAAGGCCTGGAAACCCGAACGGATTCGCCGGCGCTTCGGTGTCCGCTGGTTGTTCAGGCTGTTCTGCGGACGTCTCGGATTTCACCAACGGGATTTTCGGATGCCCCGCCTCCAGCCCCCAATATTTCAAAAACACCGGCGGCAGCGGCCAGGTCACAAAGAATTTCACGCTGCTGTTGGCCGTCGTCGTCGTCGGAAACACATACGCGGAATCGACAATCTCGCCGTATGGCGCCGCCCATTTGTCGGCGTCCTTCTTGCCGGAGTCAGGCACGTCGGGCACCCGAACCAGCCAATCAAGATCGGTCCATTTCGGTTCGGCTTCATTGCCGCCCGCCACTTCCGCGCGCTGTGCTTGGAAGAAAAAATATTGCGGCACATCCGAGTGGCTGGACAGCGATGGCTGGCCGCCCGGTCCACTGCTAGGTTTCACTGCATACTCAAACCGCCTTCGGTATTCCTGTTCCTCTTTCTCGACGGGCACAACACCGGTGAGGATCGTGTAATACACGGCTTTGGTTTCGGCCCCCGGCGCCCGAACTCCCGGCATTGCTGCTCCGGGTTGTATTCTCGTGCCTTGGCCGCTACCCCCGCTCGCCGCCGTTCCATGCCCGCTTGTCGGCGTAAATGGAATCACCGCCCAGCCCGACGCAATTTGCAATTCTCCCACCGGGTAGATTTCTGGATCCCCTCGCTTCGTTAGCTCCGGAAACAGCCGCGGATTCCATTCGCCGGTTTGCTGCAGCTTTGCTATCGGCACTTCCTTGCGATCCTCCGCAATCAGCTTCTGGAAGTCGATGGGGCGGACCGTCTCGCCGCTATCTTTGAAATCGACCGCATTGATTCGCGTCTTCGCCGCTTCGCTTTCGCGGACAATTGCATCCGGCGATTTCGAATCGTCCAGCGGCCTCGCCGTAATGGCGCCATAGAGGAAGCACAACAGCACAAACACCATCACGCCCAAAACCAGCTTCTCGCCGTTGTTGGCGAAAAACCCGCCGATGGCCGCGCCGCTAAAATTCAATTTCATCTTCATGTTCGCATCACCTCACCCGCCCGCTGGCGGCGTCTCCGCCGGCGCCGTGGCGGCACCCGCGGGAGCTTCGCCCGCCGGCGGCGCCGCACCCTCAGCCGGCTCACTACCGCCCGATTCCGCCGCCGGCTCAACGCCCAGTGCTTGGGGGTTGAACGGCTTGATCAAGTACGCCACGCCGCTCACTTCGACCTTTTCCATTCGGCGATGACCTTCGCTAGCTCCAACGCCTGAATCTGCCGGTTTCGAGCCCCCCGCGGCCGTCGCCGCCGTGCCCCCGCCCGGATTAATGCGAACTTCACGCACTTCAATCGGCAATACCGAATTGCGGCACGCCACCAACAGCCGATCCAAATCGCGCGGATCCATCCGCAACTGCAATCGGAACGGCATCAAGTTAAATTCCGGCGAAGCAGCCGCCAAATCGCCCGCCATCAACGGCTCGCCCGTTTCCTTCACATACCGCCAGCTCTTCCAAATCGCATCCGGATCCGCTCCGTCTTCGCCTTCTGGGCGTCCTTCCTCTCTCCCGCGCACTTTCACATCCGGCTTTTGCTGGCCGGCTTCACCTCCGGAAGGTGGCGTTTCTGCTGCGGCAGATCTGCGTCGCATAATTCGCTTTGCCGCCGTCGACAACGCGTCGGACGCAGGATACGCGATTGCCATCTCGTCGATTTCGGTAATCGATGCGTCGTGCGCCCCCTTGGAACCTTCATTCACCGATTGAATGACTTTGCACAGCGCCTCGTACACCCACAACTCCTCCTGCATGTACAAAATCATCTGCGTTGAAGGCGCCTGCTCGCAGTCGAACGAGCTTTGAATGTCGACCAATTGCGGCCACTTCACCCGATGTCGTGTTTCTTGTTCGCCCCCCTCGCTCGAGCTTCGCGTCACGCTTTCACTCGGCGATGGCGCGTCGACAATTTCTGCCAGTCGCGCCGCCTCTTGCCTCACTCGGTTTTGGTACCGCTCCCGCAGTCTGTCCGAAAGTTTTTCTTCCGGATTCTTGTCCAACGCCGCCACCGCATCCTGAAAGTCCTTTCCCAGCGACTGCGGCCACACATACACCTCTTTTTTCTGCTGCTTGTACAACTCCTCCCAAGCCGCCGCCACCTGCTGTCGCTGCGCATCAGTCAGCTTGCCGAATCCTTCCGTCCAAGTGTCGTTCGGATGCGGGCTTTCAATTTTTTTCAGGCTGGACAACGTCGAATCGATGGTGGCGGAATCCCGTTTGAACTCTGCATCGAGCTTGCCCACCGATGAATTCCAAACAATCAGCCCTACCAGCGCCGCCAGTGCGCAGAGTATCCAGAAGTGATGCTTCATCAGCACTGTCAGTATTTGCTTGACCTTGTCCATTTTTGCCTGACTATTGCTTGCTTCCGCCCTCGGCCGTGGCCAGTTCATGCGGCCGTTCCTTGGCCTGCTCGCGATGGGCCAACCGCTCGCTCAGGGTCGTCGGTTTCCAAGCAAATTGCACCACGAAATCAAATCGCTCCAAATCCACGCTTCCCGGACGGCTTCCTTTGCCCCCGACGCCGCCCCGGACCGCCCCCGTCGTGCTGGTGTCGGTCACGTTCGGATCCGTGACCGTCTCCGGCTTCACTTTCGTTATTTTGCTAACCAGCACCGGGTCCTCGATTCCGAGCTCCTTCATGCTGAACTTCCCGCCGGGCAAATCAATATCCTTCTTGTTCTTTAGGTTCTCGATTAACGTTCGACGCACAAACTCGGCGCCTTGGATAAAGCCTTCCTTGTTCTTGTTGTGATAGTGATAACCGGCCAGTTGAATCACCCAGCCGGGTCCCGAAGGGCCAGCGTCGGGCGCCGCCGCCGCTTCAGCGCCGCCTTCCCCCTCCTTGGCGGCTTCGCCTTTACCGGCGCCGCCCACTTTCGGCGTTTCGACAATCAAATCCCTCACCTCGTCGTACCACGTTTTCAAATCGGCGAAGTGCTCCATCTCCACAGAGTCGATGTGCACTTCGTTCCGCGATGCAATATCGGGCTGTTCTTTATCGTCGTGAGGCAACGCGTCGGTCACCGCTTTGAGCATCTCGCCCACTAGAATCCGCCGTTCTCCGATGCCCGCAATCGCTTTGCCCAATCCCTGCACCTGTTCGTATTTCGATTTGGCCTCCTCATACGCGGCTTGATCCGTCTTCGACAATTCTTCGGCGCTCTTGGCCGAGGAAAATGCGCGATTGAATCGTTCATCCGGCCGCGAGGAATTCCACTCGCGCCACTTGCCGAAATAACCGAGGATGCAGCCCAACAGCAGCGCGGCCACCGCCGCCACCGCCCACGGCTTCTTCGCCCGGATCATCCGGTCCTTAATGATCTCCGGCGGCAGCAAATTCGTGCTTAGCTTTGCCTTGTCGAGCGCTTGCACTGCCAGGCCATAGCACACCGGATACGAAAGCATGTTTTCCTTGAACACCGGCGCCGTCGTGACCGCCGGCCCGTCCAACTGCCTGTAATCTTCAAATTCGCTCACCTCCAAGCCAAGATTCTGCGAAAGATATTTGTGCAGCCCGCGCAGCTTCATGGCATTGCCCAGCGGCACGACGCGCCCGAGCTTCGCCGTGCGTTCCAAATTCTGGAAAAAGCTCAACGATCGCTGCACTTCTCCCAACAGTTCGCCGAACACGGGCCGCATGGCCTGAAACACCGCCTTGGGATCTTCCGCCTTCATGGCGTTCCGCTTCAGGTGCTCCGCCTTGGCGAACGTCAACTTCATCTGCTTGGTGAGCGCCTTGGTGAAGTGATTGCCTCCCAGGTTGATCGTCCGCTGCCAGACTTTGAAGCCGTTGGTCACCACCAGGTCCGACACGTCGGAACCCAGCGACAGCACAATCGTCGATGGCGGCGGATTCTCCGGATCGTACTCCGCCGGCGTGTTAGCCATCTGGTCGAACGTGATGAAGTTGTAAAGCGCCAACGGCGTCAGCTGCACGATATCGACTTCGATTCCCGCCTCGATGAACGGCTTCAGCGCCCGGTTCACCTGGTCGCGCTTCATCGCGAACAAGCCCACCTCGGTCTCCAGAGCGAAGCCTCCCTCCATGCTCCCGCCGGCCATCTGCTGATAATCCCACACCACGTCTTCCAGCGCGAAGGGAATTTGCTGCCGCGCTTCGTACCGCACGATGTCGGGAATCTTCTTCGATTCCACCGGCGGCAGCTTGATGAATCGCGCCAACCCGCTTTGGCCCGATACCGAGATCGCCACCCGGTCCCCCACGACCGAATTGCGCGATAAAAATTGCTCCAGCGCTTCCTTGATCAGCTCCGGAGGATTCGCATCCGGCTGGCTGAGCATCTTGGGGTATTCGATGTAGTCGAAGGCCTCGGCCACGATCCGGTCGGACTGGTCCGCAGGCCGGCAGCGCAAGGCCTTAAGCGCGGTCTGCCCTAGGTCGATTCCCCAAGCGGCCCCCGTCTTTGGCATGATCTAGGTCCTTCATTCTCCGTTCCGCTAACGGCGCGGAACCACCACAGCCCGTGCCGATGATGACACTGCCACCTGCTCCATAACTCACTGTACTGACGCAGGATAGCGATTGTCAACTTACGGCTCATCCAGATACACTCTCCAATTCTCCTCCTCTCATATTCTCCTCATTCTTGCGACGCCGTGCCATGGAAAAAGCCACCGAACTCTTCGCCGCTATCTGCTTTCTGGTGATCGGCCTGTCGCACATGGCGCAGCCCCGCGCCTGGGTCGATCTCTTCATCCGCCTGCGCGAACTGGGCCACCCCGGCGTCTTCGCCGTCGCCTTCATGAGCCTCCCCTTCGGCGCCTTCGTCGTTGCATTTCACAACGTCTGGACCGGCCTGGCGATCGTGCTGACCATCCACGGCTGGGCCCAGGTGCTCAAAGGCGCCCTTTATTTCATCTTCCCGCAAGTCGGCCTGCGCGCCCTGGTCACCGTTGCTCCCCAGCGCGCATGGACGATTGTTGTTGGCGGATTGGCTTTCGTTTGCCTTTCAGGCGCCTTGATGTACGTCGTGCTGGTACAGCGCCGATTTACATGCCCCGCAATCGACTCCAAATCACCGCCTTCGTCACGTCCACCATCCAGATTGGCCTGTGCGCGCTGGCGATCTGGTCCATGTGGGACACCGCGAAGACGAGCGACCAATTTTCGACCGGAGCGCTGGACACCCATTTCCAATACACGCAGCGAGCGACGCTGCTGCCCGACGTGCTGCTGACCGTGTTCGTCTGCGGATTATTGTGCGCGACGTTTTGGAATCGCCGCCCACTGGCGTCGTGGATTTACGCCGCGCTTCAGATACTGGCGATCCTGATTATCGCCTGCGTGTGGTTAACGCTTTCGCGCGTCGACTTCGCCTACGCCACCTTCTTCGTGGCCCAGGGCCCCCAACGAAATCATGGGCAGTTCCTGGCCGCTCTGTGTCGTGGTCCTGCTCCTCACCGCCGCGGCACTGCTTGGCCTAATTCCGCTCGTGTGGTTTCTTATTCGCTTGGGTGCCATGCCCACGGTTCGGCGTGGGCATGTTTGAACACCCGTCGCAATTGAATCGGCGCCTCGGCTACAATGAATCGGCCGCCACTTGGGTTGGTAAACATTCGCTCGAACTATTTCACCGGAGGCGAACCATGAACACGCGCTGGTTTTCTCGTTGGGGCTGGTTCCACGTGCCGGTCTCCGCCCCCGGCATGATCCTTTGCCTTCTGGCTGCAATCTTCTGCGCGACGGTCTTCCTCGCCGTCGACCGCCATTCGCACTCGGCCAGCGACACGCTGTACGGAATCTTCCCCTTCTTCGCCTGCACATTCCTGCTGCTCGACTGGATCGCGTCGCGCACCAGCGGTGAAGCGGCAAGGAACTGATGGGCCGCGGAGCCTGTTACTTAGCCGCCGAGCTCGTCAGCTAAATGGCGGACCGGCGATGACGTCGCCGGCTTCACAGAAGATTAGCCCGCGCGGGCAATTCGCTGCATCGCGGCGGCGGCGGGCAAGATGGCTGCTTCGGAAGCAGCGGCCGGCAGCGGCACAGACGCCGGCGTTTCCAGTTCTTCCTCTTTGTGCAGCTTCAACGTCACGCTGCGCGGCGGGCGGCGCTCTTGCGTGAAGCCGCGGCTGCCGCCGTGCAAGAATTCCACCATCGCTGCGGCGGGGCCGTCAGCATATTCGGCCGTGAGGCGGGCCAACATCTCGCGCCACGGCAAGCCGCTGCGGTAGATCACCCGATAGGCCGCCTTGAGCACGCCGATCTGCTCTTGGTTGAACCCGTTGCGCTTCAATCCAATCAGATTCAGGCCGACCACTTCGCCGGTCGTGCCGTCGATCGTGACGTAGGGGGGAACGTCGCGCACCACGCGCGCATGCCCGCCGACCATGGCCATCTGGCCGATCCGGCAGAATTGATGCACGGCCACGGCGCCGGAAACGAATGCCCGATCGCCGACGGTCACGTGGCCGGCCAGCAGGCTGTTGTTGGCCATGATGATGTGGTTGCCCAAACGGCAGTCGTGAGCCAGGTGGTGCCGGCCATCAAGTAGCAATGATCGCCGATGGTGGTGGCGGTTTCCGGCTTCATCGCCCGATGCACGGTGACGAATTCGCGAATGGTGTTGCCGGCGCCGATCTCGACTCCGCCGACATTTTGCGGACAAAGCACATGTTGGGGCAGACCGCCGACGACGGCGTTTTCGCAGATGGTGTTGCGCGGACCCAACCGAGAGCCGTTTTTGACCACCGCATGACCGGCCAGCGTGCAGCCGTCGCCGATTACAACGTCTTCTTCGACGATGGCGAAGGGCCCGATTCGCACATCCTGGCCAATTTGAGCATGCGGACTGACAACCGCCAAAGGATGGATGTTCACCAGCGGAAATCCTCAGGGGTGCGAAGGCGGGGGGGCGAGCGGGGAGGGGCGAGCGGCGGGCGGGTGGGAAACGGGCCGCCGCGCGAGTCCCTTCGCCGCGGCTGCCTGACGGATTTATCGGCTATGCTACCGAGCGCGATTCAGCCGGATATGGCTGCGGCTATAATTGGGAAAGCATTTCAACTGCGGTGGTTGGCCGCGATAGCAGGTCGTGTTAAATTGTTCCGATTGCGTCGTGATTTCAGTTGGGTGGCCGGGGTCGAGGCCGCCGAGCCCCCGGAATTGAATTCGCTGGGGGCTCACTTCGTTCGACCCCAGCCACCCCCGCTTGCACTATTTTCAAGCCCATGCCCGCCAGCCACGAACTTTACGACCAGGCCGACAAGCTAAAAGATGCCGGCCAACTCGACGAAGCCGTCGCCAAGTTGAACGAGCTTCTGGCCGCCGATCCGGCTTACACGCTGGCGCATTCCGCTTTGGCGGTGATTCTGACGCGGCAAAAAAAGCACGACGAAGCGATCGGGCACGCCATGAAAGTGTGCGAGCTGGAGCCCGCCGATCCGTTCAGCTACACGGCGCTGAGCGTCACTTTTCAGCGCGCCGGAAAAATTCCCGAGGCCGAAGAAGCCATGGCCCGCGCAAGAATGATGCAGGGCGGGATGCACTAGGAAGGGCGCAGGATGCAGAAAAAAAAGCCCAGGGGTTGCAACCCCTGGGCTTCGGAAAACGCAAATTCAATTACGTGCGGCGGCCGACCAGGCGCTTCTGGATGTCGGTTTCCAGCACGCCGAACGCTTCTTCATGCCGCGCCACGGTGAGTTGCAAGGCATGCAGCATTCGCTTGGCGGTGAAGTAGTTGGTCACAATCCGCTGGGTCACGACCACCGGCTCGGTCGGAATTCCCACCGGCTGCGGGTTGAGGCCGAAGTCGATAATCAGCTCTTCCGGTGTGCCGGTCACGCGGCAAAAGTTGGCGTACATGGAAATCACGCCGGAATCTTTGACTTCGATCCGCTGACGCTGCTGCTGTCCTTCGGGAGCGGGCACAGCGGCTTCGGGAGTGGTCGGTTTATTTGCGCCCTTGTCTTTTTCTAATTCGGTAGGCTTCGACACGCTGGGACTCCTTGTTCTGTGTATTGCGTATGATCGGCAATTTGACCGTCTAGCCAGTCTACGGCGCAAAACCGGTGCTGGCCAGTCCTTATATCGTGCGAAATGCCCGGCGTTTTCAGAGCATGGATTTCAAAAGCTGCGACAGTTCCGCGTCGGTCACTTCCCGCGGATTGCCCGCCATGCTGTTGCCCCGCGAGGCGGCGACGAGCGCCGGAATGTTTTCCCTGGCCACCCCCAAATCGCGCAGCCGCTGCGGAATTCCGATGGTTCTGGCCAACTGCTCGATCCAGGCGATGAATGCGTCGGCCGAATGCTGGCCGCATACCGCGCCGCCGAGGTCGGCCAATTGCTTTTCGCACGTCGCCCGATTGATCCGCAGCGCAGCGGGGAGCATGACCGCGCAGGCCAGGCCGTGGCTGACGCGGCATTCGGCACCCAGCGCCGCGGCCACGCCATGTGCCAGCCCCAATCCCGAATTTGCCAGCGCCAGGCCTGAAAGGAGCGCGGCATGAGCCATGGCTTCGCGCGCCGGGCGATTCGCGCCATCTTTCACCGCGGTCGGCAATGCCGGCGCCGCAAGCTGCAGACCTTGGATGGCCAGCGCCTGCGGAATGGGTTTGGCATGCCGAGAAAGGTAGCTTTCGATCAATTGCGTGATCGCATCCATGCCGGTGTGGGCCGTCACGTCGGGCGGAGCGCTTGTGGTCAGCTCCGGATCCACCAGGACGATTTGCGGGACCATGGCCTCGGACCGCAGGCTTTTCTTGAACGGCGGATGGTAGCTGCTGATGACGGCGTTTTTGGTGGCTTCGCTGCCGGTGCCAGCGGTGGTGGGAATCGCCAACATTGGCAATGGCGGCGCCGTGATTTGCAATCCGCGACCGACGCCTTCCAGATAATCGGCCACGCTGGAGCTTTGGCGATTGGTGGCCATGGCGGCCGCGGCCTTCGCCAGGTCGATCGCCGAACCGCCGCCGATGCCGATCAGCATGTCGCCGGCAGCCGCGCCGCGACCGGCCAAATCCGCCGCGAGCGCATCGACGTCGCTGACTTCCGGTTCGTGTGAAATGCTGGCGACATGCAACGTCTCGATGCCGGCGGCGCGGACGAGTTGCAATAGTTCTGCCAGCGCGCCGGTTCTCTCCAGCGATCGGGATCCGGTCACTACAAAAGCGCGGCGGCCCAGCGACGCAGCTAAGGCGCCGATTTCGCGCCGGCGGCCCCAACCGAAGACGATTTTCCGCGGCGCAAGAAACTCGTAGGTGGTGTTCATGATCATCGATCTCGATGACATCATACGGCTCCCAGGTCCGGCGTTTCCAGTATCGGCGAAGCAAACTACAATGGTGCGGCCATGAACGACGTCATTGAGATCACTCCTGTCGCTGGCCCGGTGCGCGGACGAATTCGCCCGCCTGGCTCGAAGAGCATCACCAATCGGGCGATGATCTGCGCGGCGCTGGCGGAAGGCGATTCCAAGTTAATTGGAGCCTTGGATAGCGAAGACACGCGGGTGATGGCGCATTCGTTGCGGCGATTGGAGATTGCCGTGAATCACGATACCGCCGCGAAGACGATGGACGTGTTTGGCTGCGGCGGCGACATTCCGGCGACATCGGCGGAACTGTACATCGCCAACAGCGGCACGAGCATGCGGTTTCTCACGGCGCTGGTGGCGATCGGCCACGGATGGTTTCGGCTCGACGGCACGCCGCGGATGCGCGAGCGGCCGATTCAAGACTTGCTGGACGGATTGGCACAACTGGGCGTGAGCGCGGAAAGCGAAGCGAGCAACGGGCACCCGCCGGTGGTTGTGCATGGAGCAGGCTTGGCCGGAGGAAAGGCCACGGTGAACGGCGATCTGTCGAGCCAGTTTCTCAGCGGCTTGCTGATGGCGGCGCCATATGCCCGGCAGCCGGTGGAATTGATTGTCGAGGGCGAATTGGTTTCGCGGCCGTATGTCGGTCTGACGTTGGCGGTGATGAAGGCGTTTGGGATTGAAGTGCCGGGGGCAAATCTTTCGGACTTCTCCGTGCCCAAGGGACGATATCAGGGACGAACGTACGAGATTGAGCCGGACGCGACGGCGGCCAGTTATTTTTTTGCCGCGGCCGCGATCACCAGCGGCGAAGTGACCGTCGAAGGCCTGTCACGCAACAGTTTGCAAGGCGACGTGGCGTTTTGCGAATGCCTTGCGCAGATGGGTTGCGAGGTTCGGTACGATGCGGACTCGATCACGGTCGTCGGCCGGCCGCTGCACGGGATCGAAGTGAACATGAATGCGATCAGCGATACGGTGCAAACTCTGGCAGCGGTGGCACTGTTTGCAACTGGGCCGACGACGATCCGCGGCGTCGCGCACATTCGCCACAAGGAAACCGACCGGATCGGGAATCTGGCGATTGAATTGCGCAAACTGGGGGCAACCGTTGAAGAGCTCGACGACGGCCTGCGCATTACGCCCGCGGCGCTGCACGGTGCGCGAATCGCCACCTATCAAGACCACCGCATGGCGATGAGCCTGGCGCTGGTGGGCCTGCGAGTGCCGGGCGTGGTGATCGAAGACCCCAAATGCACGGAAAAGACCTACCCGGCATACTTCGACGATCTGGCAAAACTCGTCGGCGGTTGAGGTTGTCCGGAGCCGCCGCTAAGCCTAGATTCGGCAATTGGTTGCACTGTGTATTTTCGCTGCGGGGAACAATTGAGCCTTGATGTGCGTCTTAATAGTAGCCGGATCGCGTTCCCGACCTCGAGACGAAACAACGCATGAAATTCGCCAAGCTCATCACCCTTTGTTCTGCGGTTGGATTGGCAGTTTTCCTGTTGTGCAGTGCCGCGGCCAGTAAGGTGTGGCCGGCCGACACTTCGCCGCAAACGGAACGGGACCGTTGCCAAAAACTGTACGACGAGGGGAACTACAAAGAGGCATACGAAGGAATTCGCAAGTTGGCGCTGGATGCCAACGACGATCCGCTGCGTGTCGGCTCCGACTTGAACATGGCGCTCAGCGCGCTGCGCCAATTGGGGCGATTGGACGAAATCGACGAATTGCGCGAAAACGCCGTCCAGGTTCACGCCAAGAACTGGCGGCTGCTGATGGCGGCGGCCGACAGCTATTTGAACTTCGACCATTTTGGTTTCATCATCGCCGGCAAGTTTTCGCGCGGGCCACATCGTGGCGGCGGCGAGGCGGTCAATTCGATGGAGCGCGACCGGGTGCGGGCCATGCAACTGATGGTGCAGGCGATCCCCCTGGTGCAAAACGAGCCTCAGAAGGTCGATGCCGCGAATTTCTGGATGACGATGTCGCGGATGCTGCTGGCCAACCGCGGCTACAACGAAGCGTGGCGGCTGCAGTATCTCACCAATCTCGACGAGTTGCCTGACTACGACCAGGGCTGGTACCGCGGGAGCGCGACGCAGGGCGCGCCGGTCGATGCGGAAGGGAATCCCGTTTATCACTACCTGCCGAAAAGCTGGCAGGCCGCGAAAACCGACGGCGAGCGTTGGCGCTGGGCATTGGCGCAGGCGGCGGAAAACAATCCGCAAATGCTCAATGCCGTGCGGCAGGAGCTGGCCGATTTCCTGCAGAACCAGTTCGGCGTGCAAACGATGGCGTTTTACGGCACGTTCTTCCGCGGCATGGAAGATGACGACACGAAGAAAGACGAGTCGGGCACCTGGGCGCTTCACACTTTGGCCGACGACGAGACGATCGCGCGGCTGGCCGGCGGCATCAAGCGGTTCAAGTTGCCGGAAGAGTTCAATTTCATCCGCATCTACCGCCAGATCGCCGACGAACCGAAAACCGGCAGCGGCGAATATGCGCTGGAGCAGTTGGCGCATATTTTCGAAAACCGGAGGCAATACCCGCAAGCGGCGGAGTATTGGCGCAGAAGCATCAAGGAATACGGGCCGGGGCATGACGATTTCAAAAAGCAGCGGCTGGAACAGATCGTCGGCAATTGGGGGCGATTCGAATCGACCCTGACGCAACCGGCCGGCAAAGGGGCCACGGTCGATTTTCGCTTTCGCAACGGCAAGACGGTGACCTTCGAGGCGCACCAGATCAAAGTGGCCAAGCTGTTGGACGACGTGAAGCAATATCTCAAATCCAACCCCAATCAACTCGACTGGCAGAAGCTGAACATCGCCGACCTGGGCTACCGACTGGTGCAGGAGAAGCAAGACCAGTATCTCGGCGAGCGGGTGGCCCAGTGGGAATTGGAATTGAAGCCGCGGCCGCAGCATTTCGACAAGCTGATCACCGTCGCCACGCCGCTGCAAAAGGCCGGCGCTTATTTGCTGACGGCAAAAATGGCCGACGGCAACACGAGCCAGATCATCGTCTGGCTGGAAGACACGGCCATTGTGAAGAAGCCGCTCTCCGGGGGAATGTATTACTACCTGGGCGATGCCATAACCGGGGCGCCGGTCGGCAAAGCGAACGTCGAGTTCTTCGGATATCGCCAGCGCCAGGTCGGCGAGAAGCAGTTTACCATCGACGTGAAGAATTATGCCGAGCACACCGACGGCGATGGGCAACTCATTGTGCAGTCGAAGGAGCACGACAACGAGTTTCAATGGATCGTAACCGCCACGACCCCGGAAGGTCGTTTGGCGTATCTAGGCTTCACGAACGTGTGGAGCGGGGACTACTACGACTCGCAATACAACGAAACGAAGGTCTTCACGATCACCGATCGCCCGGTGTATCGGCCTGGGCAAAAGGTGGAGTTCAAGTTTTGGGTGCGTCATGCGCAGTACGACCAGGAAGACAAGTCGGATTTTGCGAACCAGCCGTTCAACGTGGAGATCCAGAATCCGAAAGGGGAGAAGTTGCTGAGCAAGGCGTTCACGGCAGACGCTTACGGCGGCATCGAAGGAGAATTGGAGCTTCCCGCCGACGCCACACTCGGAGTGTATCAACTGTATGTGGTGAATCATGGCGGGGGCAGCTTTCGGGTCGAGGAATACAAAAAGCCCGAGTATGAAGTTTCCGTGGACGCGCCGAGCGAGCCGGTGATGTTGGGAGACAAGATCAAAGCCACGATCAAGGCGAAGTATTATTTCGGTTCGCCGGTGATCGACGCCAAAGTGAAATACAAAGTTCTGCGTTCCAGTTACAGCGGCACCTGGTATCCCGTGGGGCATTGGGACTGGCTGTACGGGCCGGGCTATTGGTGGTTTGCGTGCGATTATCCCTGGTATCCCGGCTGGTCAGAGTGGGGTTGCAGGCGGCCGGCGCAAAGCTGGTGGTGGCACTTCCAGCCGCAGCAGCCGCCGGAAGTGGTGGCGGAGCGCGAAGTGCCGATCGGCGCGGATGGCACGGTGGAAGTCGAGATCGACACCGCGGTGGCGAAGCTGATTCATCCTGATCAGGACCACCAATACACCATTACGGCGGAAGTGGTCGATCAATCGCGGCGCACGATTGTCGGCCAGGGCAATGTGCTGGTGGCGCGCAAGCCGTTCAAGGTGTATGTGTGGGTCGATCGGGGTTACTATCGCGTCGGCGATTCGATCCATGCCGAAATGCAGGCGCAAACGCTCGACCGCAATCCGGTGCGCGGCGATGGCATGATTCGCCTGTACAAAATCGCCTACAAAAACGACAAGCCGGTGGAGACCGAGGTGCGCACCTGGCCGATGAATCCCGACGCGCAGGGGCATGCGGAGCTGCAGTTGAAAGCCTCGGAGCCGGGGCAGTATCGGCTGGCCTATGAGCTGACGGATGAAAAGCATCACAAAATCGAAGGGGCGTATTTGTTCACGATCGTGGGCGAGGGATTCGACGGCAATCAATTCCGCTTCAACGATCTGGAACTGATTCCCGACGCGCGCGAATACGATCCCGGCCAAAAAGTGAGCTTGCAGGTGAACACCAACCGCACCGGGGGGACGGTGTTGCTGTTCTTGCGGCCGTCCAACGGCATTTATTTGCCGCCGAAGGTGCTGCGTCTGAAAGGCAAATCGGCCGTGGAAGAAATTGAAGTGACGAAGAAAGACATGCCCAATTTCTTCGTCGAGGCGGCGACCATTGCCGGCGGCAAGCTGTATAGCGAGGTCAAGGAAATCGTGGTGCCTCCGGAGCGACGGGTGCTTGACGTGGCGGTCAGTCCCTCCAGCGAAACGTACAAGCCCGGCCAAAAGGCCACGCTGAACGTGAAGCTGACCGACAGCGCCGGCAAACCGTTTGCGGGTTCCACGGTGGTGGCCATCTACGACAAATCGGTGGAATACATTTCCGGCGGCAGCAACGTGGAAGACATCAAGGCGTTCTTTTGGAAATGGCGGCGCACCCACTATCCGCACAGCGAGACCAATTTGGCGCGGCAGTTTTGGAATCTTGTAGCGCCCGGACAGAAAGGAATGGAAAGTTTGGGCGTGTTCGGGGAAACGGTGGCTACGGATCGAGATACGCTGGGCCATACGTTGGAAAGTCGAGACGGCGGCGGGGTGATGCCACTGGGGGCTGCGCGAAAAAGCAGTCCGAATATGGCCGAAGGATCGTTCGCCGGGGCGCCGCCCGAAAGCGCGGCATTAGATCAAGCGCCGGGCGAAGCCAACGCGGGGGCCAATCCGCCCTTGGTGCAGCTGACGGTGCGCGCGAAATTCGCGGACACTGCGCTGTGGGTGGGATCGCTGGCGACCGACGACGACGGCGTCGCCCAAGTGTCGCTCACCATGCCGGAGAATCTGACCACGTGGAAGGTGCGTGTGTGGGGCATGGGACACGGGACGAAAGTCGGCCAGGGGCAGGCCGAAGTCGTCACGCGAAAGGACCTGATCGTGCGGCTGCAGGCGCCGCGGTTCTTCGTCGAAAAAGACGAAGTCGTGCTGTCGGCCAACGTGCACAACTATCTCAAAAGCGCGAAGCGAGTCAGTGTGGCGCTCGAGTTGGACGGCAAATGCCTGGAGCCGATGAGCGACGTGACGCGCGAGGTGGAAGTGCCCAGCGGCGGCGAGACGCGCGTCGATTGGCGCGTGAAAGCGACGCAGGAGGGGGAAGCCGTCGTGCGGATGAAGGCACTGAGCGATGAAGAGTCCGACGCCATGGAGCAGCGTTTCCCGGTCTACGTGCACGGGATGCTGAAGATGGAAAGCTTCTCCGGCGCGCTGCGGCCGGAGGACACGGTGGGGAAGATCAAGCTGCATGTGCCAGCCGAGCGGCGGATCAATCAATCGCGGCTGGAAGTGCGCTACTCCCCCACACTGGCCGGCGCCATGGTCGACGCGCTGCCGTACCTGGTCGATTGTCCCTACGGGTGCACGGAGCAGACGCTCAACCGATTCCTGCCGACGGTGATCACGCAAAAAGTGCTGATCAACCTGGGCTTGGACCTGAAGAAGATTCAGGAGAAGCGGACCAACTTGAACGCGCAGGAGATCGGCGACGACCAGAAGCGCGCCGCCGGCTGGAAGCGATTCGAGCGCAATCCGGTGTTCGATGCCGACGAAGTCACGCGAATGGTCAAGGACGGCGTCCAGAAGCTGACGGAAATGCAGCTATCGGACGGCGGCTGGGGCTGGTTCAGCGGTTATGGGGAACAAAGTTATCCCCACACCACCGCCGTTGTCGTCCACGGCCTGCAAGTGGCGCAGCAAAACGACGTGGCGCTGGTGCCGGGCGTGCTGGATCGCGGCGTGGAATGGCTGAAGAACTATCAGGATCGCCAGGTGCAGTTGTTGAAGAACGCGCTGGAAAAACCAAACCCCAAAGAACCGTACAAGACCGCCGCGGACAATGTCGACGCCCTGGTGTACATGGTGTTGGTCGATGCGGGAGTGACGAACAACGAGATGCGCGATTTCCTGTATCGCGATCGCACGAAGCTGGCGGTCTACAGCAAGGCCATGTTTGGATTGGCGCTGGCCAAGCAAAATCAAAAAGAACAGCTCGACATGATTCTGCAGAATTTGAAGCAGTACGTGCAGGAGGACGACGAGAATCAATCGGCCTGGCTGAAGCTTCCCGAGGGAGATTACTGGTGGTATTGGTACGGCAGCGAAACGGAAGCCAATGCTTACTACTTGAAGCTGCTGGCGAAGACCGATCCCAAGGGGCGGCTGGCTTCGCGGTTGGTGAAGTATTTGTTGAACAATCGCAAGCACGCCACCTACTGGAACAGCACTCGGGACACGAGCCTGGCGATCGAGGCGCTAGCCGACTACTTGCGTGCCAGCGGCGAGGACAAGCCCGATGAAACGATTGAAGTCTGGCTGGACGGCCAGAAGCAAAAGGAAGTGAAGATCACGGCGGCCGACTTGTTCACGTTCGACAACAAATTTGTGCTGGAAGGCGACGCCGTCACCAGCGGCGATCACCAGGTAGAGCTGCGCAAGTCCGGGGCAGGCCCGTTGTATTACAACGCCTACCTGACGAATTTCACGCTGGAGGATCCGATCACCGCCGCCGGATTGGAAGTGAAAGTGCATCGCAAGTTCTACAAGCTGGTGCCGGTCGACAAATCGATCAAAGTTTCCGGCAGCCACGGTCAGGTGGTCGATCAGAAAGTGGAGAAATACGAGCGGCAAGAATTGCCCAACCTGGCGGAGCTGAAAAGCGGCGATCTGGTGGAGGTGGAATTGGAAATCGACAGCAAGAACGATTACGAATACGTGATGTTCGATGACATGAAGGCCGCAGGCTTTGAGCCGGTCGAGCTGCGCAGCGGCTATAATGGCAACGCGCTGGGGGCGTACATGGAGCTGCGCGACAATCGAGCCACGTTCTTTGTGCGCTGGCTGCGCGCGGCAAGCATTCGGTCAGCTATCGCCTGCGTGCGGAGATTCCCGGCCGGTTCAGCGCGCTTCCGGCGGTGGCCAGCGCGATGTACGCCCCCGAATTGAAGGGGAACAGCAACGAGCAAAAGCTGCGGATCAGCGACTAAGGGACGGGTTTCCGCCGCTTTCGGCTGGGTGATCCCGGGACAATTATCTCGCCGTAAACTTCGCGATTGGGTAAAATAAGGGCGCCGTGGGGCAACACCTTGTTTTTCAGCCCGCGATGAGGAACCGAGCATGGGCAGCCGCTGGATGGGCGCCGTGATCGTGTTGTTTTGGCTCTCGACCATGACCTGGTTGGTAGAGTCGAAGGTGTTGCCGCCGCTGAAGCGCGGCAATCCGCCTGATTACCATTCGATGTATTCAGACGATCCGTTCGAGGAAGATCCGGTCGGCTGGGACATGCTGCTGAACGGGAAGCCCATCGGGTGGGCGGTCAGCCGGTTCATCAAATTGGCCAACGGAACCAGCGGCGCTTACCATACGACGAATCTGCACAGCCAAATTCACTTCGATCGCATCCCGGTGCAAGAATTGTCGCCGGCATGGATGAAGGTGCTGTGGCGATCTCCCCCGGAAGCCATCGACGACATGAAGATGGATGCACGGAGCGATTTGACCATCGACTCGCTGGGGCATCTGGCGGAATTCAGTTCGTCGTTACGAATTGTCGGGATGCGGGACTCGATCAAGATCAATGGCAAGGTGTACGCCTCGATGTTGAAAGTGAACGTGGAGGCGGGGCAATTCCGCGATCATTTTGAGACGTATCTCCCGTCGGACTCCTTGGTGGCCGACGAGCTTTCGCCCCAATCGCGAATTACCGGATTGCACGTCGGCCAGGAATGGACGGTGCCGGTGTTCAGTCCGCTGCGACCGCCAAATACGCCCGTCGAGATTCTGCAAGCGCGCGTGGAAAAGAGCGATCCACTGGTGTGGGAAGATCGCGCGGTGCCGGTTTGCCAGGTGATCTATCGGTCGGATTCGGGCTCGGCGATGTCGAGTGGCCGCGAGCCACGAACGAAACTATGGATCGACAATTCGGGAGCGGTGCTGCGGCAGGAAGTGACCGTGCTGGGCTCGAAATTGGTTTTCGCGCGGATGTCGCCGCAGCGATCGGCTGTATTGGCGGCCGCCACCGAGGACGCGGAATTGCGACGGCAACGGGCCTGGAAATTGAACCGCTAGATGCTGACTTCATGGCGCCGCACGCTTTATGATTGAATTCGATCAGGTCACTCGCAATTATGGCCGCAAGACGGCGGTCGATCGGCTCACGCTGACCATCGCGCCCGGCGAATTGTTCGCGCTCTTGGGACCCAATGGCGCCGGCAAGACCACGACGATCAAAATGCTGGTGGGGCTTTTGAGGCCGAACGCCGGCACGGTGCGAATTTGCGGCTACGACGTGGTTCGCGAAACTCGGCAGGCGAATCGCTGCATCGGTTACGTGCCGGATCAACCGTATCTGTACGACAAGCTGTCGGGCCGCGAGTTTTTGCAATTCATTGCCGACTTGTACGGTTTGCAGCGTGAAGAGTCTGCGACCCACATTGCTCGTGAAATTCAGAATTTCGGGCTGGCTGAGTTTGTCGATCAAATGACGGAAACCTACTCGCATGGCATGAAGCAGCGGCTGGTGTTGGCCGCGGCGCTATTGCACAATCCGGCCGTGCTGATTCTCGACGAGCCGATGGTGGGCTTGGACCCGCGGAGCATGCGTCTTGTTAAGGACATTCTTCGGGATCGAGCCAATGCGGGTATGGTGATTTTCATGTCGACGCATACGCTGGGGCTAGCTGAGGAAATCGCCGACCGAATCGGCATCGTCGATAGGGGCCAATTGCGGTTTCTCGGCACATTGGCCGAATTGCGGGGCCAGGTGGCGCAGGAACACACCAGCTTGGAACGGATGTATTTGGATCTAACCGCCACGGCGGAAAATGAGGCAGTCCGGGAATCGGATTAGCCGGCTGCTGGCGCGGCGGCCCACAGCGGGCGAAATCGAGAATTTGTCATGGCGAGTTTTACCTATAACGATTTCATCCCGCCGGTGGGAAGCTTGCTTTCGGAACAGCGGGAAGCCCAGGTGTTTTGGCAATTGCGGGTGCGCGTCGTCAAAGCGGCTATTCGGCGAATGTTTGTCAGCGAACGGCTGCGGTTGTCCCTGGTGGTCTCACTAAGTTTGCTGTTTTGGGTGGGATTGTACTTGCTGTTTTATCGGGGATTCGTGTTCTTGTCGGGTCCTGGCATCAGCACCGATATTGTTCCGCCGCTGTTCAACACGTTTTTTTTGGCGCTGATGGTGATGTTGGCGTTCTCCTCCGGCATCATCCTGCACAATTCGCTGTTTTGTTCTCCGGAAACCGTTTTTTTGTTGACCACTCCCGTGCGGGCGCAGCGAATTTACATGCAGAAGTTCCAAGAGGCGGTGCTCTTCAGCAGTTGGGGTTTCATCCTGCTGGGCAGTCCGACGTTGGTGGCCTACGGCGTTTCGGCCGGCGCGCCTTGGTACTATTACGCATTGTTGTTGCCGTTCATCGTGGCGTTTGTGCACATTCCAGCGGCGATTGGCGGAATTCTTTGTTTGCTGATTGTCAATCGCTTGCCCACACTCCGCAAACATCTGCTCGTGGCCTCATTGCTTGCGGTGAGCATCGTCACCTTGACGTTGGCCTGGTCGCTGTTCAGCAATGCCGAAGGAAAACTGATGTCCGCGGAATGGTTTCAGCAAATGTTCTCGCGTTTGCATTTCACCGAGCAGCGACTGTTGCCCAGTTGGTGGTTGAGCGTGGGCTTGCTCGAGGGGACGCGGCAGACCTATCTCTCGCGACCCGGCGACCAGCCCTGGGCGGAAAGCTTGCTGTTTTTGACGCTGTTGATCTCCAACGCGCTGTTCTTCTCGCTATTGGGGCGATGGATTGCCGGCCGGCAGTACCGCTCCAGCTATTCGCAATTGTATGGCGAACGAACCGCAAGCCGGCAGACGACCACCTGGTGGGTCGATGCGGCACTGAGTCGAGGCCCGGCGCTGTTGCCCTACCAAATGCGATTGCTCTTGGTGAAAGACTTCCGGCTGTTCCGGCGCGATCCGGTTCAATGGTCGCAGTTTCTGATTTTTTTCGGACTGCTGGGATTCTATTTCTTGAACGTGCGGAGATTTCCGTATAACGCTTCGTACTCGACGACGATTGGATTTTTGAATCTCGCGGTAGTGGGGCTGATCCTTTCGACGTTCACGACGCGATTTATTTTTCCGATGATCAGCCTGGAAGGGCGCCAATTGTGGATTCTGGGCCTGTTGCCCGTTCGCCGCGATCTGATTCTGTGGTCGAAGTTTGTGTTCGCGGCGATCGGCTCGGTGGCGCCTTGCACGATGCTGATCCTCATTAGCGACTTGATGCTGCAAACCCCCTGGCTGATCATTCTTCTCCATCAATTATCGTGCATCGTGCTATGCTTGGGCCTATCGGGGATTGCCGTGGGGCTGGGGGCCAAGATGCCTGACCTGGCCGAGCGTTCGCCCTCGAAAATCGCCGCGGGATTTGGCGGCACGCTCAACCTGGTCCTCAGTGCCGGATTCATCGCCATCGTCGTGTTGCTGACGGCCTTGCCCGTGCATTTGCTCATGGCTTCGCAGCAAGAATTTCCGCTGCCGCCGACGGAAAGCATCTTCGTATTCATGGGCAGTCCTCTCGGCGTGGCGCTGGGCGCGCTGCTGACGTTATTGGTGGGGCTGATTGCAGTGTTTTGCCCGCTTTGGATAGGATTGAGGGCCTTTAGAAAACTCGAATTCTGAAATCACCGCCCAAGGAACAAAATCATGGACGAACAGCCTCGCCTGAAAGTCGGCGCGGTCACCTACTTGAACACCAAGCCGTTGGTCTATCGGCTGGACGAGATAGCCCCGCAAATCGAGCTGAGTTTCGACCTTCCCAGCCGCCTGGCCGATGGGCTGGCAGCGGGCCAGCTGGACGTGGCGCTGGTTCCCTCGATCGAAGTTTTCCTGAATCCCACGTATGCGATTGTTTCCGACGCCTGCATTGCCTGTCGCGGACCGGTGCTCAGCGTAAAGTTGTTCAGCCGCGTGGCCGCGCACGAAATTCGCACGCTAGCGCTGGACGAGGGCTCACGTACCAGCGTCGCACTGGTGCGAATTCTGCTGAAAGAATGCCTGAATCTGCAGCCGCGGTTGACGTCGCTGGCCATCGGCGAGACGCTTGACGATTCGACGGCCGACGCCGTGCTGCTGATTGGAGATCGCGCGATCCAATCTCCAGCAGGACGCTTTGCCGAGGTATGGGATCTGGGCGATCGCTGGCGCCGTTGGTCCGGTTTGCCGTTCGTGTTTGCGATGTGGGTGGCACGCTCAGGAGCCGAACTGGGCAGCTTGGAATCGGCACTGGCTGAGGCCCGCGATGCCGGAGTTGCGCATTTGGAACAGATTGCCGAAGCCGAGGCCGCTACCCGCGGCTTGACGGCGCCTCAGTGCGTCGCGTATTTCCGCGACAACTTGCACTTTCATTTGGGGCGCCAGGAGCTCGATGGTTTGAAACTTTTCTATCGCAAGGCGAGCGAGCTAGAGCTTGTCCCGCGCGGATTCGAATTAAAGCGTCTCTCCCCGGCGCCCATGGCCAAGGCATAACATGAGGATTATGCACGCGGACCGGGACACGTTAGAATTGGCAACTGAAAATTCATTCCGAGGGCGCTAGGCTATTCGATGGTCGCTGCCACATCGATTCAACCGATTCTGGAAAAAGCGATTGCCGGCGGCCGCCTGACGGCCGAGGAGGGCTTGCGCCTGCTGGAATCGCACGATTTGGCCGCCATTGGCCGGGCCGCCGACGCCGTCACGCGCCGCATGCATCCGGAGCCGTACCGCACGTACAATATCGATCGCAACATCAATTACACGAACATTTGCACGGCCGTGTGCGATTTTTGCGCTTTCTATCGCCCTCCCAAGGACGAGGAAGGGTACGTGCTGGATCGCGAGGAATTGCTGCAAAAAATTCAGGAGACGGTCGAACTGGGCGGCGATCAAATCCTCATGCAGGGCGGGCTGCATCCGCAGTTCAAGCTCGAGTGGTATGAACAATTGCTGCGCGATATCAAAACGCGCTTTCCGCAGGTGAACGTGCACGGCTTCAGCCCGCCGGAGATTCATCATTTCACCAAGGTTTCAAAACTGCCGCTGCGCAATGTGTTGGAGCGATTGAAGGCGGCCGGATTGGGAAGTTTGCCGGGGGGCGGCGGCGAGATTCTGGTCGATCGGGTGCGTAAAGCCATCACGCGAGGCAAAGTGCTGACCGACGATTGGCTCAACGTCCATCGGGTGTGGCATGAGCTGGGCGGGCGCAGCACGGCCACGATGATGTTCGGTCACGTCGAGACGTTGGCCGATCGCATCGAGCATTTGGACCGCCTGCGACAATTGCAGGACGAAACCGGCGGCTTCACGGCGTTCATCTGCTGGACCTTTCAGCCGGAGCACACCGAGATGGCCGATATCGCGCCTGCGGGATCGTTTGAATATCTGAAGACGCAGGCCGTCAGCCGGTTGTACCTCGACAACTTCCCGAACATTCAATCCAGTTGGGTCACGCAGGGGTTGAAGATCGGCCAGTTGGCAATGCATTATGGCGCCAACGACATGGGCAGCTTGATGATCGAAGAAAATGTGGTGGCCGAGGCGGGCACCGTGCACTATTTGACTTTGGATGAGATTCGCGAGGCGATTGCGGAATTGGGATTCACGCCGCGGCAACGAAACGTGTTTTATAAACTCATCGGCCAGGAGCACGAGCGAATGGCGGTCGACGCCAACCGAGCGCGCCACGACCAAATCCGGACGGCGCGGCAAAAGCCCGGCGACCCCGGTGTTTCCGCTGGCAACACCGTCAGCGGCGAATTCGCGTCCGTCGCGGCCAGCGAGATTCGCGCCTCGTCATCTCTGCCCATCGTGCCGTTGACGATCGTTTCGGGCGACGGCACCGCGTGAGGCGATCTTGCGTGGGTGGCCAATTGAGCAAGCAGCCCGTTTGATGTCCCAGAGCAATTCAGCTTTCGAATCAAGCGCCGCCGCGGCGCAGCCGGCGAATTCGCCATCTCTCATCAATCGGCTCTTCAGCGGCGAGGCAATCATCGTCGTGGCGTGCATTTTGGTTTATTGGCCGGCGTTGAATGGCGGTTTCATTTTTGACGATGACATTCTGCTGACGGAGAATCCGCTGGTGCGTTCCGCCGATGGCCTGCCACGAATCTGGGTTGGCACGGAATCAGGCGACTATTGGCCGGTCACTTACACGATGTTCTGGTTTGAGTGGCGACTATGGGGAATGCATCCGCTAGGGTATCACGGCGTCAATCTGTTGTTGCACATCGCGGCGGCACTTTTGATTTGGACGATCCTTGAAGAGTTGTCGATCCCGGGCGCGTTTCTTGCGGCGCTTTTGTTTGCCGTGCATCCGGTGAACGTCGAATCGGTGGCGTGGATAGCCCAACGCAAGGGGCTGCTGGCATTGGTTTTCTTCTTGCTGTCGATCTTGTGGTATCTGCGCGCCCAGCAGCAGAGCAGGGGAGAACCAGAGGAGAGTCACAGGTCGGCGGGATTTGGTTTTTGGTATTGGTGCAGTTTGTTGTCGTTTGTGATGGCCATGCTCAGCAAAGGGTCGGTGGCCATGCTGCCGCTGGTGCTGTTGCTTGTCGCGTGGTGGCAAAGTCGGCGGATCGGCATCTCCGACCTAATTCGAATCGCGCCGTTCTTTGCCGTGGCGGGTCTGTTAACTGTCGTGAACGTGTGGTTCCAAAAGCACGGAATGATGATTACGGTGCGCAACGTCGGTTTCAGCGAACGGCTGGCCGGAGCCGGATCCATTATCTGGTTTTATTTGTCCACGGCCATGGCGCCGATCCATTTGGTGTTCATTTACCCACAATGGCGCGTCGATGTTCACGATCTCATCTGGTGGCTGCCGCTAATGGCCGTCGCCGCGGTAACGATCGCGCTATGGTGGCGGCGCAATTCGCGCGAAATGCGCTGGGTCCGGGCAATATTGTTCGCCTGGCTATTCTTTTGCTTGTCGCTCGTGCCGATCCTGGGCTTTGCCGATATCGGCTTCATGCGATATTCATTGGTGGCCGATCATTATCAGCACATCGCGCTGATCGGCGTCGTCGCGCTTGGGGCGGCGGGATGGAGCACTTGGCGCACACGCAGCGCACGTCCCAGACCGGACGGCGAATATTTCGCGACATTGGCGGTCGGAACTTTGATGTTGCTGGCCTGCCACCAAGCTTCGATCTACAAGAATCCTGTCGCGTTGTATGAGGACACGCTGCGGAAGAACCCAAGCTGTACTCTGGCGCATTTCAATTTGGCATTCACGTTGGCTGAACAGGGACGGCTTGAAGACGCCGCCGAGCATTACCAACAAGCGCTGCGCCTGCAGCCCGACTATATTCAGGCACGCAATAACTTGGGGAGTTTGCTGGTCCGCCAAGGGCGCGTGCAAGAGGCGATCGAACATTTCCAGCAGGTTTTGAGAATTCAGCCCGACAACGCGGTTGCCGACACGAACATGGGCATTGCGTTGCTCGCCGCCAATCGCACGCCTGAAGCGCTGGAGTACCTCGAGAAAGCTGTGCGCCTGGCCGACCACGATCCAGACGCTCACCTCAATTTTGGCATCGCCTTGGCGAGGTCGGGTCGGCTTCCGGAAGCCGTCGAGCAATTCGAGCAAGCCTTGAGATTGCAAAATTACATGCTGAGCGTGTATGCCAATCTCACATCGGCATACGTCGAGTTGCGACGTCCTGCGGAGGCCATTTCCGTGGCACAAAGGGGGTTAGACCTTGCTCGCGCAGGGACAGGCCGAACTGGCGCAGCAAATCGAGGACTGGCTGAAGTCCTATCGCGCCGAACAGACTCAAGGTCAAGGCGCGCTGCCGCCGGCGCAGTCCATTCCACGAAGCTCTAAGTAGGAATGACGCGGACGACGATGAGCCAACAATTCGCCATCGCCCGAAAAAAAGCACTCTTATTCGCCGTGGCCATCGCGCTATTGGCGGGCACCGCCTGGATCGTGTACGGCCGGGCTGTCGAAGCGCCATTTATCTATGACGATTCGGCAGGCGTCACTGGCAACGAATCGATCCGCAGTCTGTGGCCACTCGTCGGCGATGCGGCGCAGCACGGCCCACTCAATCCACGCAAAGACATCACCACCAGCGGACGACCACTGGTGAACTTTTCGCTGGCCGTCAATTATCACTTCGGGCAGCTCAATCCGGCGGGCTATCACCTCTTCAATCTGATAGTGCATGTGCTGTCGGCGATCTTGCTAATGGTCATCGTGCAGCGAACGTTATGTCTGGATTATTTCGCAGGCCGATTCGATCGTGTCAGCGGACCGCTGGCCTTTGCCGTGGCACTTCTCTGGATGGTGCATCCGTTGCAAACCGAAACGGTCGTGTACGTCACCCAGCGGACGGAACTGATGGTCGGCTTCTTCTATCTAGCCACGCTGTATCTCAGCCTCCGCTACTGGACGGCTTCCACCTCGGCAGTGCGAGCCACGTGGGCAGCGCTGGCAGCGATGAGCTGTTTGGCTGGCATGGCATGCAAAGAGGTGATGGTCACGGCGCCGGTGGTCGTGCTGTTATACGAGCGGACGCTCGTCGCGGGCAGTTTGCGCCGCGCACTGCGGCGATCGTGGCCTTTGTATCTTGGATTGGCATTAGGGTGGGTGCTGTTGTTTTTGCTGAACCGCACAGGTCCGCGCTCCACGACCGCTGGTTTCGATCTGGGCGTGCCTGCTTTCACCTGGTGGCTGTCGCAGAGCAAGGCGTTGTGGACGTACTTGAAGCTGTGTTTCTGGCCCTGGCCCCTGTTGATTCATTATCAAGCCGACTATCTGAACACGCTGGGCGAAGCCTGGCCCTGGATAGTGTCGACGGCCCTATTGGTGATATTTACGATTGTGCTGCTGTGGCGGCGCCATGCCGTCGGTTTGGTCAGTGCGTGGGTATTGATCATTCTGTCGCCGACTTTGGTCGTGCCGATTGTTACCGAATTCGTGGCGGAACGGCGGATGTATTTGCCCTTGGCGGCGCTGGCGACGCTCGTGGTCGTGGGCGGATTTTGGCTGGCGCAACACGTGGAATTGCTCTTGCGCAGTGTTGAAACACAGCGCAAACCCGGCCGCGCGTGGCCCGAAGTCTTAGCGGCTGCAGGCGGTATTTCGCTGGCCGTGATTTTGGGCCTTGTCAGCGTGCACCGGCTGGGAGCATATCGCGATGAATTGACGCTCTGGCAAGATGACGTGATCCATCAGCCGAACGATCCAATTGCACACTACAATCTGGGAGAAGAATTGGATCGTGAAGGGCGAACGGCGGAGGCGGTCGAACAGTACTTGAACGCGCTGCGGCTGAAACCGGACTATCCGGACGCTTACAACAATTTGGGCAGGACGTATGCGAGCGCGGGTCGATGGCCGGAAGCCATTGAACAATATCAGCAGGCGTTGCGGTACATGCCCAGTCACGCCGACGCACACAATAATCTAGGCAACGCGCTGAGCAATACGGGCCGAATGCTAGAGGCGGTCGAACACTTTCAACAAGCACTGCGGTTGAAACCGGGTTATGCCGCGGCGCACTACAATTTCGGCATTGCATTGGCCCGTTTGGGCCGAACGCAAGAAGCGATCGAGCAGTATCAAGAAGCCATCAAGCTCAACCCGGGGTTAACACAGGCGCATTTCAACCTGGCTTTGGTATTGGCGCAGGTGGACCGTTCGTCCGAGGCCATCGTCGCTGCTCAGGCTGCGCCTGGCGCTGGCAAAATCGCAAGGGCAAACCGCGCTTGTTCAACAAATCGAAAGCTGGCTCGCTTCGCATGGCGCCGGCGAATCGACAGTTCCCGACGCGGCGAGCGTATCGCAACCGTCGGCCCCGCCGTGAACACGGGAAAAATGCTACAATCCGCAATACCCCGGAGGCTTTCGAATGCAATTGGGGTCACCGTTGTAAGAGCATTTCATGGAATCGCAATCGACACGCCCCGTCGGCTCCTTGGAATACGTCTCGGCCGGCCGAAAACCGATGGTCTGCATTGTCGTGGCACTGGGATTGTTCGCCATCAGCCGCGCCTACATTCTCCTGCAGCTAACGCCCCTGCTGACGGATGTGCCCCACTCGTATTTTGATCACACTGCTTGGGTGTTTGACGGCCACCGAGTGCCATATGTAAAGGCGCCTGCGGGAATTGAAATCGAATATCCGCCGCTCGCCTGGTGGGTAACCTGCTTGCCTCGTCTGTTCGACGGGCGGCAGATCACCGACCGGCAAATCTACGAGGAGATGAGGCACAGCTACCACACCACGTATCGGGCATTGATGTTTTTGTGCGATTTGTGTTGCTTTCCGTTGCTGCTGGCGATCGCCTGGAAACGGAGGCGAAACCTGGCCGGCTGGGCGGTGCTAGCCTACACGCTTGTAACCGCCGCGTTGGGCCATTTGCTATACGATCGAATCGACGTGGCACTGCTGCTGTTGCTGCTGCTATGGGCGTTTTGTTGGATCTGTTCGCTATCGGAACGGGGGTCGAGGGCAGGCTGGTCCGCGGCGGCATATGGCTTTCTGGGTTTGAGCATTAGTTTCAAGCTGATCCCGGTGGTAGGCAGTCCGTTCCCGCTGCTTGCGGATTTTCATGCTCCGCGCCGAGCGTCGCGACTGGCGGTCGGATTGCTGTGCCTGACCGTGGGGGCCTGCTTGCCCTTTTTTCTGCAATTCCTGGCTTCAGGGCCAGCCGTGCTTTCCGTGTTCACCCATCATGCCGAGCGTGGAATCCAGATCGAATCGCTCTACGCCAGCGTAATTTTGATGGCTTCGTTGTTCAGCACATCGATTTCCATCGTCAATACGCACGGCGCATTCGAAGTTTTTTGCGGCTGGTCGCCGGCAATGAAAACGCTTTCAGTCATTTTGCTGCCGGCGTTTCTGATTGTCACAGGACTTTGGGCGCTGTTGAGATGGTCGCATTATCGACGCGAAGATGCTTATTGCACCACCTGCTTTGTCATCGCTGCCGTGGTCATTTTCTCGAACGTGTTCTCGCCGCAGTATCTTATTTGGGCCGTGCCGATGATGCTGCTCGTCGCGCTGGAACGGTTGCCCCGGCGTGAACGGGCGGCTTGGGTTTTTTTTGGCGCTTTGATGCTGCTGATCGCATTGACGACGTGGCTTTTCCCGTTCAATTATTTCCGCAGTTCGGCGCCGATCCCAACAGGCAGTCCCTATGGGCTTGTACCGGACGGAACGACGTTCACGTCGCCGTCTCCGGTAGCTTGCGTGGTGCTTGCGCTTCGCAACATGACTTATGTAGGAATCGTGGCGTGGCTGGGCGTGATGCTGGTCGGTCGGTCGGACCGTCAGCCGGCGGACCTTCCCAGTGGGGCCGCGAACCATCCATTGGAGTCCGCTGCGCGCTCCGAAGGCGCAAGAAAACAATAGACAATTCGCCAATTGCGTCCGCTGAGTTGTCTGATTCGACACGCCCGTGCGGTGCTGCGTGTGCAGTCAGCGTGCCTTAGAACAGGGGTTTGCGGCCCAATTGGCGGCGGACCACAGCCCATTGACCAGCGTGCATCAGCCAATGGCTGCCTTGCAACGACAGGACGGATCCGACCGTGGGCGCGAAATCAAAGCCGGAAGGAGCATCGAGCTGTTCATCGGTCATCTTTTCCAACGCAGCCAGCGTGGCGGCGCGTTGCTGGCGATAGACTTTCAGCAACTCGTCCTTCTTGCAAAAGGCTTGCGGATCATCGCTGACTGCGGCGTCTTTCGAGTATTTTTCGGCGAAGCCGGCAGGCAGCGGCGGAGTGGCGCCGGGCGCAATTTTTGAAAGCATCCCGTTTTCAGCCGCAATCAAGTGGCCCACTTGCCAATTGATGTGATTGCAGCCGGGGCAGGGGCGGCGCATCAATTCCTGATCGTTGAGGTCTTCCAAATATGCCATCGACACCATCTCGCCGGCATCAATCGACAGCTTCATCGCTTGCCGAGTATTCATTGCATCCTCCTTTGTCAGCTTGACGTCATTGAAATCCGACATGTCATGCTACTGTTCTTTCTGGAAGCGACCAGGGGGGCATTCATGCGCTGGCCACGGTAAGCGATAATGGAGCATGCATACCTCGCAGCGCATAAAGGAGGGGTAGGGGAGTGCGTCGCCTTTCCCCTATCTGAACCGCAGCCCATGAAGAACCAATGGAGAGATGATTGAGGCAGCCAAACGTCATTAAGATTGCCGCATTCGCGTTGCTGGCCGGCGCGGCGTGCCTGGTCTATTGGCGGGCACTGGACGCGCCGTTTGTATTTGACGATGCGGTCGGCGTGGCCAAAAACGAATCGATCCGCCATTTGTGGCCGTTGGTGGGCGATGCGGAACATCCGAGTCCCTTGAATCCGCCGAAGGAGAACACTACTTCGGGCAGGCCATTGGTGAACTTATCGTTGGCGCTTAATTATCACTTCGGCCGGTTGCAGACGCGCGGTTACCATGTGTTCAATCTGATTGTGCATGTGCTGTCGGCGTGGTTGTTGATGGCGATCGTGTGGCGCACGCTGGGGCTGGATTATTTCGAAGGAAAGTTCGATCGAACTGCGCCGGGACTAGCGTTCATCGCGGCGCTTATATGGGCCGTGCATCCGCTGCAGACGGAGACGGTGGAATACATCACGCAGCGGACGGAACTGATAGTCGGTTTCTTCTATCTGGCAACGCTGTACGCCAGCTTGCGCTACTGGGCGGCTTTATCGAAACCGGCTCGCGGCATTTGGCTGGCGATTGCCGGCGCGGCCTGTCTGGCTGGCGCGTGTTCGAAAGAAGTGATGGTAACTGCGCCTGTGGTCGTGCTGCTTTTCGAGCGTACGTTCATTAGCGGATCTTTCCGACGAGCCCTGCGAAATTCGTGGCCGTTGTACGTCGGACTGTTTCTAAGCTGGGGACTGCTGTATTACCTGAATTACAGCGCGCCGCGGTCCAAATCGGCGGGTTTTGATTTGGGGGTGTCGAGTTACGTCTGGTGGTTCACTCAGGCGAAGGTGCTCTTGATGTATTTGAAACTCGCCTTCTTGCCTTGGCCGCTGGCGATCCATTATGAAGTTCCCTATCTCACAACGCTGGGGGAAGCCTGGCCGTGGTTGGCGCCCGTGGCGGTCTGGGGAATTGTCACGGTGGTCCTTCTTTGGGAGCGAAGTGCGATCGGCTTTGTCAGCGCTTTGGGTGATTTTGATTCTCTCGCCGACGTTGGTGATACCAATCCTCACCGAAGTGGCGGCCGAACGGAGAATGTACCTGCCGCTGGCGGCAATGGTGGCATTACTGGTGGTCGCCGGCTACTGGCTGCTGGAGCAGACGGCACGCCGGCCGACCGCCACCGACGCCAAACGAGCCTCGTGGAGGCACTGGCCAGCAGCACTGGCAGGCGGTATCGGCCTGGTCCTGGCGGCAACGTTAGGCGCCGTGAGCATCGAGCGCCTGGCGGCATATCACGATGAGATGACTCTTTGGCGAGATACTGTGGCCCATCAATCCGGCGATTATTTGGCTCACAACAATTTTGGCAAAGCGCTAATTGAATCGGGGCATCTTCAGGAAGCAATTGCACAATATCAAGAAGCAATACGGCTTAAGCCCGACTATTATCCAGCCCACAACAACTTGGGCGCCGCTTTGAACGAATCCGGCCGATCGCTGGAAGCAATTCCGTACTTTGTGAAAACATTGCGACTGAATCCCGACTACGAACTGGCATACATCAACCTGGGCAACTCCTTGAGCACCAACGGTCGAACGGCGGAAGCAATCGAGTGCTTCCGACGGGCCTTGCGCCTAAAACCTGATTCACCAGAGGCCCACAACAACCTGGGCAGCGCTCTGGATAAATCCGGACAGGTGCTCGAGGCAGCCGCTCAATACCGAGAAGCGCTGAAACTGAAGCCCGATTTCGCGGAGGCATACAACAACCTGGGTGTAGTGCTTGAAAAGACGCACGATCCCAAGGCGGCCATCGATCAATACGAGCAAGCTCTACGGTTGCGGCCTGGCTTTTCTGAAGCGCATAGCAACCTGGCGCACGCGCTGCTACAGGTGGGCCAGACCCCTGAGGCGGTTGAGCAGTACCGGCAGGCGTTGCGTCTGACGCCCAATTCGCCTGAGTCGCACAACGATTTGGGCCTCGCACTTTTGAACGTGCCGCAACCAACGGACGCATTGGAGGAATTCCAGAAGTCCTTGCAACTTAAACCCGACTTTGCCGTGGCGTGCGCCAATTTGGCGTTGGCACTAGATCAATTGCATAGAAATGCGGAAGCCGTTGCTGCCGCTCAATCGGCCTTGGAACTGGCCCGCTCGCAGAAAGAAGAAGCGCTGGTGCGGGAGATCGAAACTTGGCTTAAAAGCCATCGGGGAAGCCATCCCGATGGGCCGGCAAAGGAACCACGGGATTGACCGACCACCTTGGGGCAGCCTTGGGCGGAATCGGTACGATGGAAGAATCTCGCCTTATCGCGAGTCGTTTCGCCCGGGCCGAATCGTTCCGCGGGCAGTTTGAGGCAAATCGCCGAGCTGATAAATTCGCCTAGGAATCGCTACAAACCGTTTGGCTCGACTGACTTGCATAGTGCCAATATCGCCGCCACGGCCGACCCGTCGGCGGCTGCGTGGAGTAGACTAGATTCAAGCGGCTGTTGCTGTCTTGGGCAATTAAATTTCGTGATTATCGCTCGCCAACTGACGAAGTTTTACGCGGACCTGCGCCGGGGGCATTTCGTGGCGCTGGACAACGTCAGCTTCCACGCGCGCCAGGGGCAGATTTACGGCCTCCTGGGTCCCAACGGCGCCGGCAAAACCACGGCCTTGCGCATCCTCAGCACGGTCCTGCGTCCCAGCAGCGGCACGGTGACGATCAACGGTTACGACGTGGTCACTCAGCCCGCCATGGTGCGCCGGCAGATTGGCTTCGTGTCGGCGAACACCGCCGTTTACGACCGCATGACCGCCTGGGAATTGGTGGAATACTTCGGCCGGCTGCACGGCATGCAACGCGAGCCGCTACGGGCCCGCATGGAAGAATTGTTCGAGCGATTGCAGATGAACGAAATTCGCGATCTGCTGGGCTCGAAGATGTCGACCGGCATGCGGCAAAAAGTTTCGATCGCGCGGGCGATCGTCCATGATCCGCCTGTGGTGATATTCGACGAGGCCACGGTCGGGCTCGACGTGCTGGTAGCCCGCGCGCTGTTGAAATCGGTGGCGGAGTTGCGCTCGCACGGCAAGTGCGTGATCTTCTCGACGCACATCATGCGCGAAGCCGAGAAGCTGTGCGATCGGATTGCGATTATCCATCGCGGGTCGATCTTGGCGGAAGGCACGCTGGCAGAGCTGCACGACAAGCATCAGGAGCGCGATCTTGAGGAGTTGTTTTTCCAATTGATTTCCCGCCATGATGAATCGCTACACGCGGCTCAGGCGGCGGCCGCCGCGTCGTAAATCCCTTTCTTTGCACACAACTGAGCCCTGCCCTCCGCATGAACTGGTCGAACGTCAAGTTGATCTTTCTGCGTGAGGCGCGCGATCAATTGCGCGATCGGCGCACGCTGTTCATGATCGCGGTGCTGCCGCTGCTCTTGTATCCGCTGTTGGGGATGAGTTTTTTCCAGGTCGCTCAATTCCTGCGCCAACAGGCCACCAATGTTCTGGTGGTCGGCTTGCCGGAGTTGCCTGGCTTGCCGCCGTTGGTGGAAGACGGGCAGTTTGCGCCGCAGCGATTCGGCGACACGGAGCGCCACGGGGCCACGCCGTCGGAGCGGCTCTTCGAGTTGACTTTCAAGTCGCCGGATGAAATCCGCAAAACCTTGGACATGCCGATCGAGGACGCGGCGCGGCAATTGGTGCAAGGCGGCAACTTCGATGCGGTCGTTTACTTTCCCAGTGACTTCGCCGCGCACTTAGAGCGATTCCGCACGGGACTGGTCGAGCGCCATCAACTTCCATCGAGCGCCGACCAAACCGAACCGGCGATTCCGCGGCCCGTGATCTACTACAACACCGCCAACGAGAAATCGCAGTTGGCTTACGATCGAGTGGCGGGCGTGCTGCGATTGTGGGCCGACGCTATCGGAAGGCAAAATTTGAAGGATTCTCGATTGCCCGACACGGCCGCCGACCCGTTCGAGATTCTACGCCAAGATGTCGCCGAAATGCGCCAGCGAAACGCAGCGATGTGGTCAAAGATTTTGCCGTTCGTGCTGTTGATCTGGGCACTAACCGGCGCGTTCTATCCCGCCATCGATCTTTGCGCCGGTGAAAAAGAGCGCGGCACCCTGGAAACATTGTTGGCCAGCCCCGCGCAACGCAGTGAAATTGTCACCGGCAAACTGCTGACGGTCATGTGCTTCAGCATCGCCACCAGTGTGTTGAACTTGGTGAGCATGGGGCTGACCGGAGCGCTGGTGATTTCGCACCTTCCCATGGCGGAAACTGGAGCGAGGTTGTCCATGCCGCCGCTTTCGGCACTGGTGTGGTTGGTGGTGGCATTGCCGGCGGTGGCGGCGCTGTTTGGCGCTTTGTGTCTGGCGCTGGCAGCTTTCGCTCGCAGCACCAAGGAAGGGCAGTACTACTTGATGCCACTGGTGTTGATCACCATGCCGCTGGTCATTCTGCCGATGGCGCCGGGCGTGGAATTGAACTTGGGGAACAGCTTGATTCCGATCACCGGCCTGGTGCTGCTGCTAAGGGCGCTGTTGGAAGGAAATTATCTAACGGCGCTGCCTTATGCCGCCCCCGTCGTGGGCGTGACGCTGTTGTGCTGCATCATGGCGGTGCGCTGGGCGGTCGATCAATTCAACAAGGAAGATGTGCTGTTCCGCGAGAGCGAGCGTTTGGATGTCAGCCTGTGGCTGAGGCACCTGGTGCGAGATCGCGGCGATACGCCCAGCGTCGCCGAAGCGATATTCTGCGGCGTGCTGATACTGATGATTCGCTTTTTCATGAGCTTCGCCGCGACAACGCCCACATCGTACAACGAATTTGCCAAGCTTGTTGTTGTTTCCGAATTGGTCGTGATCCTTACGCCGGCGATGTTAATGGCCGTCATCCTGACGCGCAGCCTGGGGCAAACGTTGTTGTTGAAAAAGCCGGCCTGGTGGACCTTGCCGGCTGCCGTGCTGCTGGCCGTCTCGTTGCAACCGGCGATCAAGTTGCTGGGCGTGGTCATCGAGCGCTTGTACCCGGTGGCGCCTGCGGTGAAATCGGCGGCCGAAGCGATGGGCCAGGCTCTTTCCGACGCGCCGAACATGTGGAGTATCATCTTGCTCATCGCATTGATACCCGCCATTTGCGAGGAGCTCGCCTTCCGCGGATTCATCCTTTCCGGCTTCCGGCATTTCGGCCACAAGTGGCGGGCGATTATTCTGAGCAGCTTGTTTTTTGGGGTCACCCACGCCTTCTTCCAGCAGTCGATGACTTCGTTCCTGGTCGGCGTGGTGATCGGATACGTGGCGGTGCAAACCGGCAGCATTGTTCCCGGCATGCTGTTCCACTTCACGCACAATTCGCTGCAGCTCGTGACGGCGCATTTTGCCGACAATCCTCGCTTGCAGCAGTACATCGTTTGGCTGCCCAACAAGGACTACATTTTCTCGTGGTGGTTGCTGGGCCTGGGCGTCATCATGGCTGGTGCGCTGCTGGTGAAATTTGCCCGGCTGGGGTACCAGAAAAGCCAGGAAGAGACGCTGCAAGAAGTCATCGATCATCAAGTGGTCGAAGCCAACGCCTGAGTTCGACAGGCGGACGGCGCGGTCATAGAATGCGGCAATTAGTTGCCCATGATCCGCCGCGGCTCGCCGATGTTTGCCATTCGCGCTCGATATGTATTTCCCCTCGACCGTCCGCCGTTGCGCGACGCGGCGATCGTTTTTGATCGAAGCCGAATTGTGGCCGTGGGCGAACAAGCCGCGCGGGACGCCCGCGATCTTGGCAACGTGGCCATTCTTCCAGGATTAGTGAATCCGCATACGCATCTGGAGTTCAGCGATCTGCGGCAGCCGCTGGGCACGCCGGGGATGTCGTTTTCTGATTGGATTCGGCTTGTGGTGCGCAGCCGCAGAGAGCGACCCGCGATGATGGATTCGATCGGCGCGGCATTGCCGAATCGACTTCGCACGGCGTGACCGCGCTGGGCGAAATCGCATCGTCAGTTTGGCGAATGGAAAAGGCGCCGCCTGTGGAGATCACGGAGTTTGTCGAATCGATTGCACTTAGGGCCGATCGAATCGACAGCACGTTTTCGGAGACCGAGAAAGCCTTGCCGGACCGGACCGATTCGTTGCGGCCTGGCATTAGTCCGCACGCCCCCTATAGCGTGCATCCGGAACTGCTTCGCAAGCTGATTGGCTTGTCGTCAGAACGGAAGATTCCACTTGCGCATCATTTGGCGGAATCGCGAGAAGAATTGGAGTTGCTGCGCAGCGGCGGCGGCCCATTTGTTCCACTACTCAAGGAGTTTGATGCCTGGGACCCCGACGCAATGCTAGCCGGCTCCCGACCGCTGGATTATTTGCGCATGCTGGCCGAGGCGCATCGCGCGTTGGTGATCCACGGCAATTATCTGAACGATGAGGAGATCGATTTTCTTGCGGCGCATGCTGATCGGATGTCGGTCGTCTATTGCCCGCGGACGCATGCGTTTTTTCAGCACGACCCGTACCCGTTGGCAAAGATGCTGGCCGCTGGGGTGAACTTGGCCATCGGCACCGACAGCCGTGCTAGTGCGCCGGATTTGAGTCCATTGGCCGAGATGCAGTTCGCTGCCCAACAGCACCGCGTTATTTCTCCCGACGTCCTTCTGCGAATGATCACGTCGGCCGCCGCCAGAGCCTTGGGGCGCGAGGAAGAATTCGGGACGCTCACGCCGGGCAAGCTGGCCGACATGGCCATCGTGCAGTTGCCTGATCGCGATGCGGCCGATCCGCATGAGCTACTGCTCGATCCGGGATGCCGCGTGGTGGCGACGATATTCCGCGGCCGGCCGATTCACGGCGAACTGGTCACAGGCGGCAGTTGGTGATTTGCGTTTCCAGGATCGCCGTTGCACCCAGCGATTCCAAACGCTCCATAATTTCGATCACTTCGCCGCGGCGCACCATCACGCGCACGGCACACCAGTCCGGATCTTCCAGCGCGCTGACCGTGGGGGAGTTGAATCCCGGCGTGACCTTTTCCGCCTCGGGCAGCTTCGTCCGCGGCACGTTGTATTCCAATAGGGAATAACTGCGGGCGATCACCACGCCTTCCAAGCGGCGCACTACCCGATCGGCAAGCGCCGCGTTTCGCTTCGCCTGGTTTTGAATGAGGATGGTCTCGTAGCGGCCGATCTCGTCGAGAATTCGCAACTGATTGGCCGCCAGCGTACTGCCGGTTTCCACCAAATCGACAATTGCGTCGGCGACGCCCAGCGTGATCATGATCTCCACGCTGCCGGTGAGCGTGACCATGTGGGCTTCGGCGCCGTGCTGCTTCAGATATTTTCGCGTGATGTTGGGAAAGCTAGTGGCGATGCGCACTTCGTGCAGATCTTTGGCGTGCTGCACTTTGCCGGTCTCGGGCACGCACACCGCCAGGCGGCAATTGCCCACACCCAACTTGAGCCGCATGGTGACGTCGGCGCCGGTTTCGGCCACCAAATCGCTGCCGACGATGCCCATATCGATCGCCCCTTCGGCACACAGCACAGGGATATCGTCGGTGCGCAAGAAAGTGATCTCAACCGGCAGTTCCTTGCAGCGCGCAAAGAGCGTGCGCTCGGAGCGGCGGAAATTGAGTCCGGCTTCTTTGAGCAGCCCTTCGGCGATTTCGGCCAGACGACCCTTGCTGGGAACACCAATGCGAAGATTATCGGTCATGTGATTTCTTTAGGATTATTAGCCACTGATTAACACTGATGAACACAGATTCTTACGGATGATAATTTGATTCGACGCAGATCAGCATTTCCATCAGTGTTTATCGGTGTTCATCAGTGGCTATTTCGCGTTTCCCCGGCTGGCTTTTTCATCGATGCCGCTCGTGCCGAACCGCCCGGCGAGCACGGCCTCCACTTCGCCGAGTTTCACGTCACGATGCCCCAGCATGACGAAGAGGTGATAAATCAGATCGGCGGCTTCTTGGATCAAATGAGCGCGGCCCGCCTCGCCGGGTTCGCCGGCGGCTTCGATCACTTCGGCGGCCTCTTCCCGAATTTTCTCGCCGATTTTCGCCACGCCTCCGGCAAATAGCGCAGTGGTGTACGATTTGGCCGGAGGGTTGGCCTTGCGATCTTCGATCGTCGCCATCAATCGGGCCAGGGTATGTTGCTGGGGTTCGCTCAAAACGGCCTCCAGAGGAAGATGCTAGGATAGGCCCGAAGGTTCGGCGAATCAACGGGAACTTGCTATGACCGCGGCCCCGCCATTGGCATCTTACGCGTGGTTTCTGACCGGTCCGACGGCCTCGGGCAAAACGGCCGTCGGGATCGAACTGGCGCGGCGGATCGGTGCCGAAATCATTTCGTTGGATTCGATGGCGCTGTACCGCGGCATGGACATCGGCACCGCCAAACCGACGCTTGAAGAACGCCGGGCCGCGCCGCATCATTTGATCGATATTCTCGAGCCGAGCGAGGAGTTCAGCGTCGCGCAGTACTTGCAGGCGGCTGAGAAGTGCGCGGGAGAAATAGGTTCGCGCGGCAAACGAGTGTTATTTGTCGGCGGCACGGCGTTGTATTTGAAGGCGATCCTCCGCGGTTTGTTTTCCGGCCCGCCGGCCGATTGGAAGCTGCGCCGCGAAATGGAGGAAATTGCGCGCGTGGACGGGCCCGAGGCGCTCCATCAGCGGTTGCAAAAACTCGATTCGGCGGCGGCCGCGAAATTGCACCCCAACGACGTGCGGCGAGTCATTCGCGCCTTGGAAGTGCATCAGGCCACTGGCCGGCCGATCAGCAGCTTGCAGCAGCAATTCGATCGGGGCCGGCCAGTGGAGGAATGTCGTGTGTTTGTGCTCGATTGGCCGCGAGAATTGCTCGACGAGCGCATCCGCCGCCGCGTGGATGAAATGTTCGCCGCGGGATTGGTGGACGAAGTGCAACGGTTGATGTCTGCCGATTCCTTGAGCCGCACGGCGGCCCAGGCTGTCGGCTATCGCGAAGTTTTGGAGCATCTGCAGGGCCAGCGCGGGCTGCCGGAGACGATCGAACTGGTCAAGCTTCGCACTAGGCAGTTCGCCAAGCGGCAGATGACGTGGTTTCGCAGCTTGAGCGAGTGCCGCTGGATTCCAATCTGGCAACCGTTGAATCCGGCCCATGTTGCCCAGCGCATCGCTGAGGAAGGCGCGCAGGTCGAAAACGCCCGGCCAGGGGTGAAAACGAACCTTTCCCACGGCGACGGCTCGAATTAGAATGGCCGATTCGAATTTTCCGGGTTCCGGCACGAGGACGTTGTCTTGTTTCGCACCCATACCTGCGGCGAATTACGCGCCGACGACGTTGGACTGACCGTCACGCTGTGCGGCTGGGTCGATACGTACCGCGATCATCAGGGAGTGCTGTTCGTCGATTTGCGCGACCGATACGGCAAGACGCAGGTTGTCGTTTCGCCGGAAAGCGGCGCGGACAATCTCGAGCTGGCAAAAACCATCCGTTGCGAATGGGTGCTGATGGTCACGGGCCGCATTGCCAAGCGGCCGGAAGGGGCGACGAACACCAAGCTGGCCACGGGCGAAATCGAACTCCGCGTGGAAAAGCTGACGATTTTGAATCGTGCCGCCACGCCGCCGTTTTTACCCACCGCGCAGGATCTGCCCGGCGAAGATTTGCGATTGAAATATCGCTATCTCGATCTGCGGCGGCCCGAGATGCAGCGGATGCTTCTGTTGCGGCACCGGATCGTCAAAGCGATGCGCGATTACTTTGATGAGCAGGGTTTTATCGACGTGGAAACTCCGGTTCTGGGCCGGAGCACGCCGGAAGGCGCCCGCGATTACCTGGTGCCCAGCCGCATTCAGCACGGCACGTTTTACGCGCTGCCGCAGTCGCCGCAGTTGTACAAGCAGATTTTGATGGTGGCCGGTTACGATCGCTACGTGCAGGTGGCCCGCTGCTTCCGCGACGAAGATCTTCGGGCCGACCGCCAGCCGGAATTCACGCAGTTGGACGTCGAGATGTCGTTTGTCGAGGCGGACGACGTGATCGGCATCATCGACGGGCTGGTTGCCAAGCTGGCGAAGGATATTTTGAACCTCGACGTGAAGCTACCGCTGCCGCGCATGACCTACGACGAGGCGATGGAGCGCTTCGGCCACGATGCGCCCGATTTGCGCTTCGGGTTGGAGATTGTTGACATCACCGATTTGGCGCGCGAGGCCGAATTCCGCGTGTTCCGCGGCGCGGCCGACAGCGGGCAGCGCGTTCGCGGCATCAACGCCAAAGGCGCCGCGGCAAAATATTCCCGCAAGGACATCGACGAGCTGACGGCCGCGATCTGCCAGGTTTCCGGCGCGAAAGGCCTGGCGTGGTTCAAAGTGGAGGAGGGGGGCACGCTGAATTCGCCGATCGCCAAGAATTTCACGCCGGAACTGTTGGCGAGAATCGCCCAGAAGATGCAAGCTCAACCGGGCGACTTCCTGCTGTTTGTGGCCGACACGTTTGAGGTTTCCTGCAAGGCGCTGAACAATCTTCGCAAGCGCCTGGGGGAAGAACTGAAGCTGTACGACCCCAAGGCAATGCACTTTTCCTGGGTCGTCGAATTCCCGATGTTCGCCTGGGTGGAGGAAGAAAAATCGTGGGCGGCGATGCATCATCCCTTTACCGCGCCGCGGCCGCAGGATGTGGTGCTATTGAAGACCGATCAAGGCAAGTGCCGCGCCCAGGCGTACGACCTGGTGATCAACGGCTCCGAGGCCGGCGGCGGCACGATTCGTATCCACGATCAGGAACTGCAGTCGCAAGTGTTCGAACTGTTGGGCATCGACCGGCAACAAGCGCGGGAACGCTTCGGCTTCCTGCTAGACGCCTTGCAATTCGGCGCCCCGCCGCACGGCGGCATCGCCCTGGGCATCGACCGCTTCGTGATGCTCTTCGGCGGGCTGGACAGCATCCGCGACTGCATTGCCTTTCCCAAGACTCAAAAGGCCACCGATCTGATGACCGACGCGCCCAACGTCGTCGATGCCCGGCAGTTGAAGGAACTGGGGATTAAGATCGTCGATTGAGGACCCGATGACCTTGGCCAAAATCAACCACTGGCGCGAAAATCCGTGGCTGGTTTGCTTGTTGCCGTTCGTGATCTTCATGCTGGTGGGCAGCCTGGAACCGTCGCTGCCCAAGCCGCCGACGGCCGAAGGCGAGGAAGCGGACAAACCGTGGATCGATTTGGGCATCGAGTATCGCCACTACCCGCTGGTTTACACGGCGAAGATCGCGCTGGTGGTGGCGGCGATGATTTTCGTTTGGCCCGGGTATCGGCAATATGCGCGGGGCAAACATTGGGCGGTGGCGACGGCCGTGGGAGTTTTGGGAGCCGCGGCGTGGATTGTTTTGTCCACATGGCAGCGCGAAGTGGTGGCAAGCTCGCAATTCGAATGGCTCAAATCGTTGGGCGAGCGCAGCGCGTTCAATCCGCTGGAGCAACTGCGCAACCAAGCGGCCTTGGCCTACGGTTTTTTGGCCGTGCGGCTCTTTGGATTGGTCATCGTCGTGCCCGTGATCGAAGAATTCTTCCTGCGCGGATTCCTGATGCGATTCGTGATGGACGAGCGCTGGTGGGATGTGCCGTTCGGCAAAGTCAATCGGCTGGCCGTCGTGGTGGGCACCGGGCTGCCGGTCCTGTTGCATCCGCAAGAAGCGGCGGCCGCGCTGGTATGGTTTTCGGCCGTCACGTGGCTGATGGTCCGCACCCGCAGCGTTTGGGCCTGTATCTTGGCGCACGCCGTCACCAATCTGTCGATCGGTTGCTACGTCATCGGCAGCGGCCAATGGTGGCTGATGTAGGCGAGAGACGAGGCCAATGCTTCTACCTCCCTCGCCTCTCGTCCCTCATCCCTTATTTCACGGCCGTGTTGCCGAACGTACCGGCTCCGGCGGCGCGCCTTCGCGGTAGGCCTTGCTGTTTTGATACAGGCTGAGGCGTTGCTGTAGTTTCGACGCGGCCTTCTCCGGGCGCGGCTGATGGCTCGCGACTCGGTGGCCTTGGCGTCGTCGAATTTGCCGGCGTTGGCCTGAGCCGCGGCCAGCGTGTCGAGATACCGATAATCCTTGTCGCCATCCAACTCGATGGCCTTTTCCGCCGCCGCCAGACCGCGATCAGCATCACGATATTGCTGTTCGGGACACGTGGCCATGATCCAAGCCGTTTGGAGATAGGCTCGGCCCAGTTTCGGATTCAGCCGGATCGCATCTCGATAATCGGCCGCCGCCCGGCCATACATGCTTTGTTCCCGATACGCATCGCCGCGATTGACCAGCGCCGAAGCGTCGTTGGGATCGATTTGCACGGCCCGATCGTAATCCGTGAGCGCCTCGCGCAATTGACCCAGCCGATATTCTGCATGCCCGCGGCTGTTGTAATAGGCGGCATCCTGCGGCTCCAGATCGATGGCTCGCGAGAGATCTTGCACGGCGCCTTGATAATCGCCCTGGTCGTATTTCAATTCGCCGCGGTTATACCAGGCGTTGGCGTAACCGGAGTTCATGCGGATGGCGCGATCGAAATCGGCGATGGCGCCTTGCTTATCGCCGAGATTCGCCTTGCTGACGCCGCGATTGTGCACGGCCTTCCACAGCGTGGGATCCAACTGCAGGGCGGTTTCAAAATCTTGCAGGGCCTTTCGTTCGTCTCCCGCGTCGGAGTATTTTTCGCCGCGGCGATTGTGAGCCCAGCCCTCCAACTTTTTGGCGTATGTTGTGCTCTCCTCGCCGGCGCCCTTCTGAATGCCTTCCTGGCAAAGCGATATCATCTGGTTGTAGTCGTCCAAGGTCGAAGCGGATTTCGATTTCTGAAACGCCTCGCGGATGGCCTGGTCGGCCGGGCTAAGCTTCGGCTTTTCCGATTTATCGTCGGTCGTTTTGTCGGCGCCGGACGTATCGGCGCTTTGTTTGTCGGCGGCAGATTTATTAGCCGCTTGCGTGTCGCTTTGCGAGGCTTGAGGCAGCAAGCCAGGTTGATTCTTGGCGGATTGCCGCGAAGGTTGCTTGGCGCGCAGCGTGGGCTGCGCGGGTTGCAGCGGCGGTTGCAACGACGGTTGGGCGAGCGCCTGTCCTACCCAGATGCCGATCGCCGACAGCACCAGCGCGGCGATGAAGGGCCGAACCAAACAGACGGGTCGCATACATGAATCTCCTTAAATCAACGTATGGTTTTGAATTGCCCGGGCAAGACCGATAGCTTACCACGAACCGCCGCCGGTCGGCCACAGCAGCTTTAAGCTACTTTTGCGGTTCCGTCATGCGCCACGGATCGAGCGCTTTTTCCAGCGTGTCGTCGGGCAGCACTTTCTGTTCGCGACACAACTCGCGAATCGTTTTGCCCGTTTTGAATGCCTCCTTCGCCAGGGCGGCAGCTTTCTCGTATCCAATGTGCGGATTGAGGCTGGTGACCATCGATAAACTTTTCTCGACCGCCGCCTCGCACGCTTCGGGATTGGATTCGATGTCGGCGGCGCACAAATCGACGAAGGCCTTCGTGGCGCTGGCCAACAGCCGCACGCTATCCAGGGTGGCCAGGCCCATCACCGGCATCATGATGTTCAATTGAAACTGTCCGCCGGTTGCGCCGCTGAAGGCCACGGTCTGATCGTTGCCGATCACCCACGCGCAGACCTGCATCAGGCTTTCGCACATCACCGGATTAACCTTCCCCGGCATGATTGAACTTCCCGGCTGCAGATCGGCGAGCTTAATCTCATAGAACCCACAGCGCGGCCCGCTGGATAGCCAGCGGATATTGTTGGCCACGTTGAAGAGCGTCACCGCAATGGCCCGCAGGTCGCCGCTGCATTCCACCAGCCCGTCGCGTTGGGCGTTGGCTTCGAAATGATTGGTGGCCTCGACAAACGGGATTTTCGTATCAGCCGCGAGAGTTTGAGCCACTCGCTTACCGAACTCGGGATGCGTGTTGATGCCCGAACCCACGGCGGTGCCGCCGGCGGGAAGCTCATGCACCGCGATCAGAGCCGAGGCGGCGCGGCGAATCGACAACTGCAATTGCCGGGCGAAGCCGCTGAACTCCTGGCCCAGTCGCAGCGGCGTGGCATCGGCCAAATGGGTGCGGCCGATTTTGATCACCTTGTCCCACGCTTTGGCCTTTTGATCCAACACGTCGCGGAATCGTTCCAGCACGGGGGCTAGTTTTCCGCTGATTGCCATGGCCACCGCCACATGAATGGCGGTGGGGAACATATCGTTGGTCGATTGCCCCATGTTCACATGGTCGTTGGGATGGATCGGTTTTTTTTCGGCAAAGCGATCGCCGCCGACAAGCTCAATGGCGCGATTGGCGATGACCTCGTTGGCGTTCATGTTGCTCGAGGTGCCCGAGCCGGTTTGAAACACGTCGATCGGAAATTCGTTGTCGAATTTACCGTCGGCCACTTCGCGGCAGGCCTGCAACAGGGCCTCGACCTGCTTGTCGGTCAGGGTGTTCTTGCCGCTGCCTGCGAGCTTGCCCAAGTCGCGATTGGCCACCGCCGCCGCGTACTTCACCAGTCCCAAGGCATGAATCAACTCTGGCGGAAGCCGCATGCCGGAGATAGGAAAGTTTTCGATGGCACGCTGCGTTTGGGCGCCATAGTACGCCTTGGCGGGCACGCGCACCTCGCCCATCGAATCGTGTTCCGTGCGGAATTTGGTTTCCAAAGCGTGACCTTTGTGATGGAACCCAATGAAGTTGGTTATTCGGCGCTGCCGTCTGCCGAGGTGGCGATGAGACCGCCTTGGTAACGAGTCATGAACCGGACGCCCCCAGGTCGCGATCGATCGGCGGGTTGCTCGATGAAACTACCAATTCGCCAAAGGGTGCCGCAAGGGGTGGCTTTCCTGTCGGCGGTTGAGGCACCGCCGAGCGTGCGGTCTTCCATGCCTGCAATCGCCCACGCCGGCTCGCCCCGCCGTAAACTGCCATTGCTGCAAATGCAAGTGCCGGGTTAATCTCCCCAGCCAGACCCCCTCATCGAGGCATGTCGGCATGGATTTGAAGGCGGAGCAAAAGGGGCTCTTGCAGCACGCACTCGAGCTGCGCGAGCTGGGCTTTATTTGTGTTCCCCTGGGAACCGCAGGCAGACACCTCGACCTGCGGCGGATGGGTTACGAGCCGGTGCACCTGAAAGATCGCACGAAGAAGCTCAAGGAACTTGTCTTCACGGCGATCGCCTACCACCTCTGCCAACAGCCGCCCGATCGGGCCACGATCCATCGATGGTTTGCCGGCGGCGCTTTGAACCTGGGCATCGTGAGCGGATACCGTGACCTGGTCGTGCTCGATTTCGATCAGCCGTCTTGCTTTGAGCGGTGGAAACGGAAGTATGGCGACTTGATCCGCTCCACACCCGTGGCGCAGGCTTTCCGCGGCCACCATGTTTACTTGCGGTGTCAGCAGCCGATGCCGTCGTCGAGCATGCACTTTGGCTTGCGCCGCGCCGGCCATGTCAAGGCGCTCGGAGGTTACATCACGGCGCCGCCATCCCGCCGCTGCGACGGGGCAACCTACCGATGGCTGGAAGGCCAATCGCCCTTCGACTTGGAACCGCAGTCGATCGACAGCCTGGCAAGCATGTCGCTGGGGAGGGTATCCCCACTGAAGCATCATTACGATCGCTTGTTGAAGCGAGGCACGTTTGTTGAAGACTAAGCGTCGCAGAGAGTTCGGCAGCGATCAAATGCTGAGGCGGATCGCACCATCATGACGACCGATTCTTCGTATAAGATTGCCCGAAGCCGCGCACCGTGGCGTGTGCGCGATGGCCGTGATATTTCCGTGATCATTCCCGCGCACAACGCGGAGACGACGATCGGTCGGACACTTCGAAGCCTGGTTGCCGACGGCGGCCTGCTGCGCGAGATTTTGTTGATTGACGACAATTCCGACGACGCCACGGCGGAAGTCGCCCGCACGACCGCCGACCAGTACCATCTGCCGCTGGTGGTACACCGGATTCAGGCGGGTAGCGCCGGGGCCGCGCGCAATGTTGGCATCGAGCGGGCAGCGGGCGAATTCCTGTTCTTTCTCGACGCCGACGACCAGATCATGCCCGGCAGCCTTGGATGGTTGCGTCAAAGCTTGCGCAACACAGCCTCGGCAGGCATTGCAATAGGCGCCAACATTCGCCGCACCGAAGGACGCCCCGATAAGCTGAAGCAACCGGCCGGCTACGGCGACAATTGCCGGGAAAATGCCCACGGTTATTTGACCAACCGCATGTTGCCGATCGCGGTCGGCAGCGCGCTGGTGCAAGCGTCGGCGGTCGCCGATTTGCGCTTTCCGACTTCGGCGATCCTCGATGAAGATACCTGCTACTGGGCCGCTGCGCCGTGCGCGTGGGCGCGGTGACCATATCGAAACCGGTGTTGCTGTATCTGCACGACGAGTTGCGGATGTCGGAGCGATTCACTCGATCGCCGCGGCGCACCTTGCTGGCCATCTCTCGCGAGCTGAATCGTTTAGGGCGCTTCGGCGTCGATCGTCGCGTTTTGCAATGGCGCAAAGCATGGATCGCCTTGCGCATCACGCGTCAGTTGATCATGCGGCAGCAGTTCGTAGCCGCCCGACGCACGCTGCGTGCCGCGCGCTCGCATCCTGCCTTCCGGTGGACTTGGAAAGCCATTCAGTATTCGGTGCGAATTCGGTGGGGAAGTTGGCGCCGGAAACTCCGCCGCGCGCCCGGGCAGCCCAAGTCCGCAGGGAAGCGCCCCGCGGACGGCCCCTTGCGAACCTTGGTCTTGACGGCCGACCCCCCCGTGCCGCCCATCTCCGGAGCCGAGCTACGCAATTGGCAGAACGCTGTCTCGGCTGCCAAAGCTGGTCCGGTCACGGTCGCTTCGGTCTGTCCTCTGCGCGATCCACCCGGGAGCTGCATCGAACCCATCGAGGTTGTGGCACTGAGCGAAGCCGGAGAGCCGCGTAGCAGGTCGCTGGCACGGCGCCGCACCAGCATCGATATCCGGATTCCGCGCTCCGCCGCGAAGCGCCTTGTTGCACTCGTGCGGCGATTGCGGCCCGACGCAGTGATTGTGGAAGGTTTGCCCCTATTTCCGCTGCTGAAGTTCTTGCGGCCACTTTGTCCCCAGCTGATCCTCGACATGCAAAACGTCGAATCGCACTTGAGCGCTCAGATGGCCGGCGGCAAGCGCCGGGCACTGTCGGGACTGTTCCCGGACGATGCTGCGCGGCTACGTCGATTGGAACGCAAGGCTCTGAAGTTCGTCGATCGTGTCTGGGTCTGTTCGCACCGGGACGAAGATCGACTGCGACGGCACTTTCGTGTGGGAATTCCCGTGAGCGTGGTGCCAAACGGCATTCCCCGTTTTTCGTGTCCCCGCGAGTTGCCGGCATATCCGTCGATGACAGGCGATTCGCCCGTAATTCTGTTCGCCGGCCACTTGGGCTATCCTCCAAATGTTGACGCGGCCCAACGACTGGCGCGCGAAATTCTACCGCGAGTGAGGCAGCAATTGCCCCGGGCACGTTTGATTCTTGCAGGTCGGTTCCCGGCGCCGAAGGTGACGGCGCTGGCCGCCAGGCCTGGCGTCGATCTTGTGGCGAACCCGCCAAGTATTTCTGCATTGTTGGCTGGCGCGCATCTTACCGCGGTGCCGCTGCGTTGGGGCGGCGGTACTCGGCTCAAGATCCTCGAGGCGATGGCGTGGGGAGTGCCTGTCGTCGCCAGTGCTCTGGCTGTCGATGGGCTGGAACTTACCGATGAACACGACTTCGTGCTGGCCGAGAACGATGATGAGTTTGCAGACCACATCGTTGCGGTGTTATGCAACCTCGAGCGGATAGAGACCCTTCGACGGAATGCGCACGCCAAAGTCAGCCGGCGCGTATCGCGCCGCCGCCATCGAGCAGGCGGTACGCAAGGGGCTGGGTATGTGCGTCGCAACAAAGTGAGAGTTGTTTACCGTTCGGATGGTCGGTGTGCGTGCAGGCTGCACGTACCGCTTTCGCACTCGTCAACCTTGCCGAATCGGTAGCGCCGATTGGCGACTTGCCGATACAAGAATTGCCACAGCGGCAAGCTGAACGGAATGTGCAAAATAGGGGCCAGCCACCACAGCCGCCGCAGGCGGCGGGAAAGATACCGAATTGCCGCGGCCCCGCCATGACGCTTGCCTTTCCGATCGACGACGTACATCTGCTGCATCTTCATTTCGTGCGTCAGATCCGGATACCGCCGGGCCACTTCCGGATCGTGCAGCGACAGATACGAGAGCTTCCCCTGGCAATCCCACCAGGCAAGCTTTTTCACCTGCGCCGTGCAGATGCGGCAGTTGCCGTCGTAGATCACGACGTCTGCCGCCGGTCTCTCGTTCGGCGTCGGCAGATGACTTTTGTCAGTTTGGGTTGCAACCGCGGACGCCATAGCAGGTTCTCTAAATCGCCAGAGCCAAGCCGACACCGGAAATTGCCTGATGGATTATACCCCGCTCTTGCCGTAAATTTGAACCGCATCCGGCCGCTTGCCACCGCGTCCGAGCTGTCGATCGACGTGGACATGCAGTTTTTTCGCGCGATGTGGTGTCACAATCGAACCGCTTCAATAAATGGAATCGGCCAATTCGGAGCAACTGATGGCCGCGAGGTCTTCTGGCGACAGCGGCAGTACTGCCGTGCTGGCGCCACTTCGTTTTCCGGTGCAGACGTGGTTGATCGCATTCGTCGGTTGGCTGTTCGATTTCTACGACCTGGTTCTGTTCTCCATTTTGCTGATTCCGATCGGGCGCGATCTGAATCTGACCCAAAGCCAAGAGGCCGTATTGCTAGGGGTCGCGCTCGGTGGCTCCGGCATCGGCGGCATCGTCTTTGGATACCTTTCCGATCTTTACGGCCGCAAGCGAGCGCTGATGTGGACGGTCTGTCTTTATTCGCTCGGCACCGGGCTGACGGCCTTCTCGACAGGTCCGGCGACGCTGTTTCTGTTTCGATTGTTGACCGGCCTGGGAGTTGGCGGCGAATGGGCTGTCGGACATGCGCGTGCTGGCCGAGTCCACGCCCAAACATTTTCGCGGCCGGGGAGCGGCCTTGTTGCAGATGGGAGAACCGACGGGAGTGGCCTTGGCGGCCGTGATCGGTCTGCTCCTGGAACCCTACCTGGGGTGGCGGCTGATCTTCCTGCTGTCATCCGTCACCGCGAGCATTGCCATCTTGGCTCGTTATTATCTCCCGGAATCGGCCGTGTGGGAAAAGCAGCGCGATCAGCGACTTTCGCCGGCCGCGGCGATTCGGATGATCGGCCAGTACCACCTGTGGTCGGCGATGTTTAAGGGATGGCTCTTGGGTGTTTTCAAGCTCGGCACGTATTGGACCTGTTACATCTGGCTGCCGAAATTTCTGCAGACCCAGTTGCAGCAGCCGGTGGATCGCTCGGCGATGTGGATCCTGACAGCGCAGCTCGGCCAACTGCTGGGGATGTTGGCCTTCGGTCTGGTGGCCGACGTGTTCGGGCGACGCCGGGCCTTCACCGCGTACTCGCTGCTGACGGCAGCGGCGCTGTATCCCTTGGCCTTTCATTGGCGGCAATTGCTGAGCGAGCCGTTGTACTTTTGGGCCGACCTGTTCACGCTCGGCTTGGGATCAGGTTGCACCGCCGGATTTGGGGCGCTATTGGCCGAACTGTTCCCCACCCAGATCCGCAACTTCGCGATGGGAACGACGTACAACTGCGCCCGCGGCGTGCAATTTTTGGCGCCGATTGTGGTGGGCTACTTTGTGTCGGCGTATGGCCTGACCGGCGGCCTGACGGTTCCGCTGGTTCTGGCGCTGGCCACCGCAGGCTGGGTGTGGACGCTGCCCGAGACTCGGACGCGAGATCTCGCCCTGATTGCCACCGAAGCGGACTAAGCGCGCTTAATTGCCAGAGTCGCTGAGATCGTATCTAGGAAGTTGTCGCAACGCGGGCAAGTTGGGAATCATCACCAAAGGGAACCTACGCCGGATGAAAACCTACCGAAAGAAAAATTTCCCCGTTTCGAATATTCGCCGGTTTCTGGAACCCGGGCCCATCGTATTGGTCAGTTCCGCGCACCGGGGCGAGCACAACATTATGACCATGGGCTGGCACATGGTGATGGAGTTCGAACCGTCGCTGGTCGGCTGTTTTATCTGGGATCAAAACCACAGCTTCTCGCTCATCCGCCGCAGCAAGGAATGCGTGATCAACATTCCGACGCTCGACTTGATCGACGCGATCATCGGCATCGGCAACAATCACGGGCCCAAACCCGACAAATTCAAACGCTTCGGCCTGACCCCGGTGAAAGCTTCGAAAGTGGAGGCGCCGCTGATCGCCGAATGTTACGCGAATTTCGAATGCAAGCTCGTCGACACCAGCCTGATCAATAAATACAGTCTGTTCGTGTTCGAAGTGGTGAAGGCGCATGTGGCGAAATCGCCGCGCTATCCGAAAACGGTGCATTACCGGGGCGATGGGATCTTCATGATCTCCGGCCGCAACCAGAGCTTTCGGCGGCGCTTCAAGCCGGAGAATCTCTAGTCGCTATCGTGCGGCCGGAAGCGGCCTATGGCCATGATCCGCGGTGTGCTGCGGCTTGTCGCTCAAATCTTCGTCCGAGATGAAGAAATACCCGGCGGGCTGGCCCCTCTTTGGGTCTCTTGTGGGGTCGCAATTGTACTGCACCTGCGAGACAGCCTGATCGTGAATCGGCGTAATGGCCCCGGTAAAGCGCGCTTGCTGGACGCTGGGCGGGTGGCCCGTCGAAGAGATCGATTGTGGCTTGACGAGCCAACCAGTCTGGATGCAAGCCGCTAGAATCACTCCGCCAGTTGTGATCAACGCGGAGAAGACGATTGCCGATGATGAAACCGGACTTGAGTTAGGCGCAGGGTGGATCATTTTGGCCTCCGGGTTGAGTCGCACCGAGAGACCGCAAAGACCGCCGCTAATGTATAAATCGGCTGAATGGCAACGGCGTTATAAATCGTTCGTCGGGAAATTTTTGCCAATTGTTTCTATTGAGGTTTCCCCCGTGTATCATACGGCTGTTCGCCGGCATTCCAAGCAAGCATCTTTTGGGCAGCGTCTTCATCTCGGGTGATTCGACATGTCGAGCACTCCCGTCAATCTCGCGTTGGACAATCGCCGCAAGTTGATCGACTCCTGGGCGCATGCGGCCGTGGTGTCGGCCATCGCGGTGCTCTGGTTTTGTCCCTTATTGTTGTTTTGGTGTGCCGTGTGGGACGACGGCCAACCGTTTTCGCTGGTTGGCTGCGCGCTGTCGCTCAGCGTGGGCCTGCTGGCCATGGCACTGCCGTCGGGCTACTACCGGCCGAGATCGTGGGAAGCGTCCGGCCGCGCTTATCGGCGCCTCGGAGTGCGCTGGTTCAGCGCTGGACGCCCGATGGCGATTATGTCGTTCGGGCAGTGCGGCGACATATCCCCGACTATCGAGATATCGGCGGTCGCGCGGGCCTGAGCAGTTTTGAATTGGGAACGCGCCGCAGCGAGCAGGGGCATTTGATCATGCTGCTGGCGACACTGCCGGCCATGGTTTACGCGGCGTACAACGGATGGAATGTAATCGCATGGTGGTTTCTGATCGGGAATTTGATTATCAACGTCTATCCGATCATGGTGCAGCGCTTCAACCGCGCACGAGCCCACAAGATCTTGGGCCGTGCGGCGAGCTTGAGCGTATAATAAAGGCACGAGTTGCAGGGACTGCCGGATTTCTTCGCGCCGCATCGCGTCTCGCCAGTGGCGGACAATTGCTGTCGAATACCTATGGATCAGCTCAAGCGGCAAGTCGCAAAAGCACGCCGGCGGCTGCTCATCCAGCAGTTTTTGGGCGTTCTGCCGTGGTGCTGTTTCGCCACGCTATTGGCCGCAGTTGGGGCGCTGGGCGCGCAAAAATGGTTTTTACCAACGTTCAACGGTTGGCATTGGATGGGAGGGTTCCTTGCGAGCGCGCTGGCCCTGGGAATGTTGGCGGCTTTGATTTGGACTTCCATCACTCGCCGCGGGCAGTTCCAGGCCGCGCTGGAAATCGATCGCCGCTTCGGATTGAAAGAGCGTGTTTCCACCGCGCTGGCTTTGACGGAGGATGAGCTCAATTCGCCTTGCGGGCAGGCGCTGGTCGAAGACGCCATGCAGCGAGTCGGCCGATTGGATATTGCCGGGCGGTTTCCCGTCACCATTTCCCGGCGAATATTGCTCCCGCTGGCGCCGATCGCCGTTGCTATCGCAATCTGCCTGCTGCCAATTCCGACGAGCATCATCCGGGCCGGCGCCGACGTCGAGCGCGCCGTTGTCCAACAGCAGATCGAAGAATCGATCAAGCCGCTGGAAAAGAAAGTCGAGCAGCGCGCCGAGCAAGCGAAGGAAAACGGGCTGAGCACGATAGCAGAGTTGCTCAAGAAAATCGCGGACGAGATTCGCGGACTGACGAAGCATGAGCCAACGGATCGCCACGATGCGCTGGCAAAGCTGCATGATCTGACGCAGGAGCTCGACAATCGCTCGGAGCAATTGGCCGAGCAGACGAAATTCAAGCCGTATCTGGCGGCGGCGCAAAACATCCCTTCCGGCCCCGCCGACAAATTGGCGCAGGAATTCGCCAAAGGCAACTTTGAAAATGCGCTGGCCGAACTGAAACAGCTCCAGGACAAATTGTCGCAGGGGCAACTCGATGCCAAACAGTTGGCAGAACTGTCGCAACAGATGGCGGCGATGAGCAAGGCCCTGCAGAAGATCGTTGAGCAGCATCAATCGAAGCGGGAAGGCCTGCAACAGCAACTGGCCGTCGCCAAATCGTCGGGCGATCGCCAGGCCCAGCAACGGCTGGAAAAACAACTATCGAAGGTCGATACGCAGCAGCCCGCGATCGAGGCGATTCGCGATTTCGCCGATCAATTCGCGGAGACAGCTAGAGGGCGCAATCGCACAACACCAATGAAATACAAGGGGCGCTGAACCAATTGGCCGCCCAGTTGGAACAGATCCGGCAGCAATCGCAGGAGCTGGAAATGATCGAGGCCACGCTCAGCGACATCGACGGCGCCAAGATGGCCATGAGCGGCAAGCAGGGTGGGACCGAGGCGGCTGCAAAATTTCCCAATCGCACCGCCGGCAGCGAAGGCATCGGCCATCGTGCAGGAGGCAAGGGCGTCGTGCCTGAATCGGTCCAGGCGAAGACGTACGACTCCGTGGTGAATCCGCAGCCGTCGGGCCACGCGGCGGAAATTGCCGCAGGGTCAGCCGATGGTCCCAATCTCAAGGGCCAGGTGCTTGCGCACATCAACGCGGAAATTCAGGCGGGCCGCACCGAATCGGCCGAGCCGATCGCCTCCGAATCGCTGCCAAAGGCGCAGCGCGAGCAGGCCCAGCAATACTTCGACGCGTTTCGCAACGGACAGTAATGCCCGCGGAACATCCAGGCAATCCACAACGTACGTTATACTGGAAGTGGAGCGCCGCGGCGCGCCTCGGGGGGCCGGTCCGAATTTTGGCATTCTATGGGCATCGCTTCCAGCGGATGCCCGCTTTGAGGATCTAACGCGTGATCGCCGTGATGTCGCAGGTCGCCATGAGCGTCGTGGTGTTGCTGGCCACGGTTGCCGCTGCGCCGAAGGTGGTGGAAGAAAAGTGGCCGGACGGCAAGGTCAAGGTGCGGCGCGAAATGGATCTGGATCTGCACGGGCGCCTCGTTCCGCATGGGATGGAAACGCGGTACGATCCCGACGGCGTCAAGATTGCTGAAACCAGCTACCGCTTGGGCGATATGGACGGCCCCTGGCGGGAGTTCTATTTGAACGGCAAGACAAAGATCGAAGGAAATTATCGTCGCGGTAAGAAAGAAGGTCCCGAGATCAGCTACACCGATGATGGTGAGAAGGTCAAGGAAGTCAATTACCACGACGACCAAAAGCAAGGAAAGACGATCGAATGGCTAAAAGGCCACAAGATTTCCGAGGCGGAATACAAGGGCAATGAGCTGGTCGGCACTCGGCAAGAATGGTCCGTGGGGGGCAAGCCCACGCTGATCCAACATTTACGCAACGGCGAATTGGACGGATTTGAGCAGCGCTGGTACCCGGACGGTCAAAAGTACACGGAAACGAATTTCGTTGAGGGACGCAAAGACGGCGAATTTCGCGAATGGTATTCGAATGGCCAGTTGCGATACCACGCGTTTTTCAAGGACGGCATGCCTAACGGAAAATATGAGGAATGGTTTGAAGACGGCGCGCCGAAGGGGATCGGCGATTACGTCGAAGGGCAGGAGCAAGGCGCCTGGACGACGTGGCACGAGATTCCCGACACGCCCGGCGAACCGCGGCCCAAATCCACCGAACACACGTTAGCCTCAAAGAATTACTACGTGCGCGGCGAGTTGGAAGGTACGCAGATGCTGTACCACGAGAACGGACAGAAACAATTGGAGGTGATCTATCACGCCGGTCGCCGCGAAGGCCCCTGGACGGAATGGTACGACAGCGGCCAGGTGCGCGCGGTCGGCGAGTTCTATCACGACCAATTGCACGGCGAAGTGACGTACTGGTTCGACGACGGCAGCCCCTGGGCCATCAACACCTATTTTCGCGGCAAGCCGGTGGGCCACTGGATGGAATGGGATCGCGACGGCAAGATCGTCAGCGAAAAGAAGTACTGAGAGAAGGGTTCGGGGTTCGGATCGTTACGCCAATCTAGCGCAAATATCCCCAAATCCTAATTCCCAAATCGTAAATCCTGCGTCTATCTGCCGCCTTTGAATTTCTGGGGCAGCGTGTAGGAATACAGAATCGTTACCAGGCCGGCGGAAACCAGCGTCCAGGGGACCCAATCGGCCGGCGTAAAAGTGACAGTAGTCGATGCGGCGGCGGCAGCATCCTGTTGTGGATTGGTAACGGTGGCCTGATCGATGGCCATGCACTCCAGCCCCAGCACCATCACGAACAAGCCAACTCCCAGAAATAACGCTCGCATCATGGTCAAGACTCCTGCGCAGCACCTTTGCGGACGAAAACCCATCGTCCCGCATCTTCTCTGTTCATAATCGACGAATAGGCGGGAGAAACTCCGATTTGCTTCAATCGGCGCAGTGTGTGTCGATAATTCCGGAGGCGGTGAATACGTCGACCCGGCTTGCTAGGCGAACCTAGACAGCCAATCGCCGCAGACGGTAGAACATTTTCCATGAAAATCGGCATCGTCGGATATCAAGGTTCGGGCAAGAGCACGTTATTCCATTGGCTGACCGGGGTGGCGGCCGACCCGGCATTGGCCCACACTTCGCAAAGCGCGATGGCGCCGATACCCGACGACCGCGTCGAGCCGTTGTGCGGCATCTATCATCCCAAGAAGATAACGCTGGCGGCGCTGGAAATTGTCGACACGCCGGGTTTGTCGCGCAAGCATGAAGGCAATGCCGCGCGGCTGGCGGTGCTGCGCGAGGCGGGCTGCCTGCTTCTTACGGTCGCCGGGTTCGGCGGCGCCGATCCGCTGGCCGACCTGCGCGCTTTTGAAGAAGATCTGATGCTGGCCGATCTGGAAATTGTCAGCGGCCGCGTGCATCGGCTGGAAGAATCGCTCAAAAAGCCGCACCCCAAAGCAGAGCGCGAAGCGGAAGAGCACGAAATCGCCGTGCTGAAAATTCTGCTCTCGGCGCTGGAAGCCGGCAAGCACGCCAGCGAGGCGCACCTTTCCGATGAGCAGTGGAAGGTCACCCGATCATTCCGCCTTCTCACCGAAAAACCGAAATTGGTGCTGGTCAATCTGGCGGACGACGATCCGCCGGACCGCTACGGGCCGCCTCCGGGCGCGTAACGCTTCCGGCTCGCTAACGTGGCTGGCCGTTCCTCTGCGGTTGGAGATGGACCTGGCCGCGATGAGTCCGGAAGACCGGCACGAGTTCGAAAAGGAATTCCATTTGGAGCGCGTGGACCGCGATCACGTGATCCGGCAAATCATGGCCGCCTCGGGACAAATGCTTTATTTCACCGCCGGCGACAAGGAAGTTCGCACCTGGCTGTTGCGGCAAGGGGGCACGGCGATCGAAGCCGCAGAGAATATTCACACCGACCTGGCGCGCGGCTTCATCCGGGCTGAAACCATGCACAGCGCCGACCTGCTGCGGCTGGGCAGCGAGCGAGAAATCAAAGCCCACGGATTGATGCGGCAGGAGCCGAAGGATTACGTCGTCAAGGAAGGCGACATCCTGCACATCAAATTCAGCGTGTGAGTAAGTCGTTGCGGAGTAGCGGCGGGAAGGAGTCTACCTTCGACGCGTTTAACGGCAGCAACGGCGACGGAAACTGAACTGGGGGTCGGCCGCAAGAAAGCCACACCGAACGAGCGGACTCTCTTCGTTTTTGTCACTTGCCAGGCTGCAAACGGTCCATGCAATCGCGATGCCGGAAAGAACGACATCGACGGCCTCTGGGGCATAACAATCGGCAGGATCTGGAACTGCGAGGTTTCGAGCAATTGCTTCAAAGAGGGCCGTGACTGGGCTAGCAGTGGACGCGAAATCAGTTGATTGTCGCGCGTCGAGACCGCGGTCGTCGGCAACCGTTGACAGAGGATCAAAGTCTCTCGAAGAATCGACCGCTTGGTGTATCAAATCGGCGGCAGCCGGCGCCGCAATTACATCGGTGTTACTGACATTTGCATGATCGAACGCGCGGGCGTTCAGGTTCGGAGAAAGGATCGGCTGGTTGCCGGAATGTTGCAGCCTGGCGTCGTGGGAGCTACGCACCGGCATCTGAGAATGCTGCGTGGAAGCATTGCTGCCGGGAGCGTGCAGTTGAATCGCCGAATCACTATGAAATTTCGTCGCGCTCGCTGTGGCATCAGCGGCGTGGACCGACGCAAAGCGGACAGCAAGCGGCGCGGCAGTTTCGTGGATCACGGGATCCATTGCAATCGTCGGGAGAGCGACGGTGGACGCGGCCAGCGCGGTTGCGGGCAGTGGGTGGTTCGAAATCGCCAGCAGCGCTTCCGGCTGCATTGAGGCGTCGTAGTCGATGAAAAGCAAGTCGTTGGCCGAAAGGTCGCGTCGCGACGAAGAGGTTCCCAGGAACGGGAACATGACGGAAGCTCCGTCGGCGCTATGACCCAGGCCCAGCGCATGGCTTAGCTCGTGGGTGGCAACGGTTTGGAAGTCGTATTGGTTGGCGCCGATAGTGGTTGGATCGGTGCCAAGATAGTAATTCCAGCCGCTGATGATCGTGATCTCGCCGCCGAACTCCGTGACGCCCAGCACGCCTTCGGCGACGCCGCCGATATCGCTGGTGCTGGCTACGTGGATGTAGATGTCCGCTGCATCGATATCTTCGGCGCCGGCCATTACTAGGGTGACGCCGTAGTTGCCGAGCTGAACGTTGAGGGATGCGATGGCGTCAGCGATACGCGCCAACTCGGCCGCGGCTTGGTCGCCGTCCAAAGGATCGACGGCCACCAGAATTATGCCGGTTTTAAGATCAGCGATGGAACGCAACAGCAGCGCGGCGCCCAAATCGCTGCTTACGGAACCTCCGTCGGCAACGATATTGATGTCGCCGTTGGTGTTAATGCCATTAAGCACATTGTTGGCAGCGCTGGTTTTCGTTTGATCTCCGCCGTAGAAGTTACCGGTCGACGGAGAGAAATTATTGTTAACGATTTGCAGAATTTGCAAAACTGTGAGTGAACCAGAAGTTCCGAAGGCACTCGAATTGCTGCCGATGGTAACGGAGTCGTTCCCAGAGCCGGCTGAAGTGACATGGAAACCGTACTTTCTGGCATAACCATTGGCGAGAAGTGAATCGCCGCCCAGCGACTTGGTGGTGGAATAAATTCCCAGTGCCGTCGCAAATGCCTGGACGTAGGTGTTCTTGGTGACGCCATTTGGCGTCCAAAGGCCGGTATAGATGGCGGCGACCTGAGCATTCGTTTTCCCGGCTAGGCTACTGCCGGTATAGGGATTCGATGTGCCGAACAAGTTCGGGAACGTGGTGGCCAACCAGTTCCCCAAGGCAGTTGAAGTCGTCGAACCGTTAAAGCTGTTGATGACCTTCTGACCGTTCTTGTTCTGCCAGAAGCCGATGGTTGCGAAGTCGCCGCTCGTGACGGGTGTGGTCGCGTTTTTGAAGTTGTCGAAATCCTTGCCGCCAACGTTCGTGCCGCTGGTGGCATTGATCGTGTATCCGCCCAAGCCGCCTGTCTGAGTGTAGCCGGCGGGCACGACTTCCTGCACGGTGTAGGTGCCTGGACCGAGATTCGAGAAGCTGTACGTGCCATTGCTGGCCGTGACGGTGGAAGCGACCGGCGTGCTACCGCCATTTTTGTATAAAACTATGGTGATGCCGGCCAGCGGCGTATCGTCGGCGCTGAAGCTGTTGCCGGTCAGGTCGTTGTACTTGGTGCCGGAGATCGAGATGTTTTGGAAGTTGGCGAAGTTGTTGCCGGTGGAGTTAGTGCCGCTGGTGGCGCTAACCGTGTAGCCTATGTTGCCGGCGGTTTGAGTCGAACCGGCCGGAACCACTTCCTGCACGGTGTACGAACCGGGGCCGAGATTGCTGAAGCTGTAGGAGCCATCCGCAGCGGTCACGGTGGAGGCGACCGGGGTCGGGTTGCCGTTCAGGTACAGATTGACCGTCACGCCGCCCAAGCCCGTGTCGTCGCCGGTGATGCCGTTGCCGGTCAGGTCGTTGAACTTGGTGCCGGAGATCGAGATGTTCGCGAAATTCGCAAAGTCATTGCCCGAAGAATTCGAGCCGCTGGTGGCGCTGACGGTGTAGCCAGCGTTGCCGGCGGTTTGAGTGGAACCGGCGGGAACCTCTTCCTGCACTGTGTACGTGCCGGGGCCGAGATTGCTGAAGCTGTAGGAGCCATCCGCCGCAGTCACGGTGGAGGCGACCGGGGTCGGGTTGCCGTTCAGGTACAGATTGACCGTCACGCCGCCCAAGCCCGTGTCGTCAGCGGTGATGCCGTCGCCGGTTTGATCGTTGTACTTGGTGCCGCTGATCGAGATGTTGGCGAAGTTGGCAAAGTCATTGCCCGAGGAATTCGAGCCGCTGGTGGCGCTGACGGTGTAGCCGCTGTTGCCGGCCGTTTGCGTCGAGCCGCCCGGAACCTCTTCCTGCACTGTGTAAGTGCCGGGGCCCAAATTGCTGAAGCTGTAAGAACCATCCGCCGCGGTCACGGTGGAAGCGACCGGGGTCGGGTTGCCGTTCAGGTACAGATTGACCGTCACTCCGCCCAAGCCGGTGTCGTCGCCGGTGATGCCGTCGCCGGTCAGGTCGTCGTATTTGACGCCGCTGAGTGAGATGTTCTGGAAATCGTCAAAATTGTTGCCCGAAGAGCCCGAACCGCTGGTGGTCGTAATGGTGTAACCACCGGTGCCGCCGGTTTGCGTCCAGCCAGCCGGAACGGTTTCCTGAACGTAGTAGGTGCCCGGGCCAAGGTTGTTGAAGGCGAAGGAACCGTCGGCGGCGGTGACGGTGGAGGCGATCGGCGTCGGATTGCCGTTGAGATACAGATTGATCGTGACGCCGGCCAACGGGGTATCGTCGGCGCTAAAGCCATCGCCGGTGATGTCGTTGAACTTCGTGCCGGTGATCGCAATGTTGTTGAAGTTGCTGAAGTTGTTGCCGGTGGAGTTGGAGCCGCTGGTGGCGCTCACCGTGTAGCCGGCGTTGCCGCCGGTTTGCGTCGAGCCTGACGGAACCGCTTCCTGCACGTAGTACGTGCCCGGGCCAAGGTTGTTGAAGCTATAGGAGCCGTCAGCCGCCGTGACCGTTGAAGCCACCGGCGTCGAACCGCCGTTGAGATACAGATTGATCGTGACGCCGCCCAACGGGGTGTCGTCGCCGGTCAATCCGTCGCCGGTCAGATCGTTGAACTTGGTGCCGCTGATATTGATGTTCACGAAGTCAGCGAAGTCGATCCCCGTGGTGTTGCTGCCGGAGGTGACGTTGACGGTATAGGTTCCGCCGGCGGTTTGCGTTTGGCCGGAGGGAACCGTTTCCTGAACGAAGTACGTGCCTGGGACGAGGTTGTTGAACGAATAGGCGCCTGTGCCTGCGGCCGTGGTGGTGGTGGCGATGGCGGGCCCGTCGCCGGGGGTGAGCGTGCCGCTGTTATCCAAATCGCGGAACAAGTTGATGGTCACGCCCCCCATGCCGGTGTCGTCGCCGGTAATGCCGTTGCCGGTGTGGTCGTTGTACTTCGTGCCGTTGATATTGCCGGTGAATAGCGGGACCGACCCGATGGTGCCCTTGGCCAGGCCGCTGAAATTGACGTTGAAGTTATTCGTGAAGGTAGAGTTGGCGGAGGCCACGGTCACGCCCACATCCTGCCCGGCGAACATCGAGAATAGCGTGCCGCCGGTGGGGATGGCGATGAAATCGTAGTTGTCGGTGCCGCTGCCGGTGTACTGGTAACCGAAGGCAATGACTTTGGCCGTCAGGATGGTACCGCTGAGCCCCGGGCTGCCGACGACGGTGCCTGTGACAATCAGGTCGCTCGTCAACACGTTGGGCACTAAGTTGCCGGAGCTGTCGATGTTGACATTGATCGTGAAGCTGCGCGGCGTGGTGATCACTTGCGGGCTAGCGATGGCGCTGGCCTTGTAGAGCAGCGGTTGCGCCTGCAAAGCAAAACTGTCGGTCGTCGCGTTGTACGTCACCGTGCCGGTGCTGTCGTACGTGATGGTCGGGAACGAGGGGCTGACGCCCAACAGCGTGAGCAAGTGGCGATGCTCAAGGGGCTCGACCGCAAAGCGTTTTGGGGAGCGAAGCGATTTTGATTGGCGCTTCTTGGGGTGCGATATGGCTACACGTTCAGAGCGACAGAGAGACATGGCCCGACTCCCGAGATTAGAAGATTGGATGATGCGGGTTCACAAAGGCGTCATAAATTTAAGGTGGAGCTTATCTTGGTCGCGACAGTTCATATCGAAATCCCAGTTCTTGGCTACCGACGCACGCGCGAAGCGCAGCGCGGGAGTTGTCGCCGTGATTGGTGACATCAAAAGTCTGGGTGTACGCGAGATGCCCGACGCTAAAACTTTCGCTGCGGGCGAAGGAAGTCAGGTCAACGTACCAGCAGAATGTGGCGCCGCCAGGGAACCGCGATCTGGTCATTTGTCGATCGGATCTTGTTGAAAATCACGCTGAATCCAAATGCAACCAATTGCGGCCCCTGGCCACTGTTACCGTCCCGACCTAGATGCTTCCTCAATTGGTGTGTGCCGGAAGTCACTGCCGACAACCGACGTGGCGATGTTAACAACGCTGCCACTCGGAATGCCAAGGTTTTGGGCCATTTGCGGGCCGTTCAGGGAATTCCCGACAAGCCCGGTGCGATATGCCCTGACAAAGGGCCGGCCGTAACCCCAGAATCCGATCCGACGAGCGGTTGGTCGGCAGTGCTCAGACGGCCCGGCGGAAGGGCCAGTAACGCTTCAGAAGGCTCGCCTGGCGCGGGGGCGTCATCGGCAGCGTCGCAGGCTCGCAAGCGTCTTCCTCGATGCCTGCCAAGCGGCACAGCACGTTGATCACGGAGGCTGGCGGATAGGTTCCCGCCTTATCGAGTCCGTTGCGACGCCACATCTCGTTGTACAAGTGCACGGCATACGAACGCCGCGACGGAACGAAATTCTTCAGCCCGCGCACGTAGTCGGGCACGTCGCTCCAAACGATGGGCGAGAATGTTTTGGCCGGCAAGACATATCGCATCAGATTCAACTGGCGGACGTTTCGCTCCAGGATCGCCACCAGTTCATTCCAGACAATGCTCGCAGGGTCGATCTGAATTGCCATCTCGTAGCATCGTTGAGCCAGCTCACTGCCGCGAGGCATCTTGAGAACTCCGCTGGCCACCGGCTTGTCTTCCGAACCAAACACGTAGGGCGCGGCGAAGTCGAAGGGTCTGAGACAAAACACGTCGGTATCGACCCACCACCCGCCGCGATCCAACAGCAACTTGTAGCGGAACAGATCGGAAAACGCCGCCAGGCTGCCTTTCCCGAGTCCATTCTGATTTCGGAAGATCAGCGACTGCGGCAAGATCTGCGCGGCATCCTGCAAGACCACTCCGTCCGGTACGTTATCGATCGGCTCATACGTATAAAGATGATACGGATGACCATGCGCCACAAACGATTTCAGGCACCGTTGCTCCAGCGGCGATAGTTGCCCAATCCACAGACCGTTGATGACCGGCAGCGCAGGGCGCTCGGTATCGGAATCCGCGCGATGAAGGGAGAGCTTCAGCCGAGTGGGCTGCATGAAATCGTCCTTGACGAGCAGAAAAGGCACCCATCCCAGGGTGTGTGACTTTTATCGTCGAACCGATTGCGCCCGGCTGAAGACCCCCGCCAAAGGTCCGGTTGCAACGATTGCGCGCGTGGCGGAAGCGATAACGATGCGCGGCGCAGCTAGCTGAACTGGACGAGAACCCGCTGGCCCGCGGGGGAGTTGAACGGCTGGGGAAACTTTGACGGCCGGCGTCACAGATCTTCGACGTACAGCTCTTTCACGAGAATCATTGCCACCAGCGCCAGCGGCGTTGCCAGGATAGCGCCCAAAAGGCCGCCGAATAGGCCGAACACCACGACGCTGCAAATGGTAATCGCGGGCGGCAATCGAACTGCGGTCCGCATGATCCAGGGGTAGATCAAGTATCCTTCGACAATGTGAATGCCGAGGTAGAGCCCAATCACATAGAGCGCCGAAACCGGGCTGAGCGACCAACCCAATAGAATCGCCGGCAGCGAGGCGATCACCGGGCCGATATACGGAATCAACTCGGCGCAGAACGCCAACAGGCCCAGCACCATCGCTTCGGGAATGTTCAACAGCGACAAGCCCACGGCCGCCAACAGTCCCACGATGAACATGGTCGCCAGATGTCCCAGCATCCAATGCCTGAGATTGTGCGCCAATGAAGCCAGAATGCCGGCGGCCCGCTGGCGATGGGGCGGGGGAACCATTTGAATGGCGCCTTGCACGTAGGTTTGCGGCGCCGCCGCGCCATACAATCCGATAAAGGCGATCACCAATAGCCCCACCAGCCCGTGCACCACGGTCAGCGCGCCGCTGGTTAATTGACTGAGCGCGCTGCCGCTGGTTAGCCATTCGCCGACTTTTCCCAATTGCTGCGTCCAAAGCTTGCCTTGATCGCTTTGTTCGATTTGCGTCCGCAACTGCTCTAGGGAAGCGGGTAGCGTCTCCGACAATCGAACGGCTTGATCGGCAATGCGTGTTCCAAACAAGCTGATCACCATGCCGACACCGGCTGTCAACAGCAGGACGGACATGACGAACGACCAGCGGTAGCTTAGCCGAGTTACGGTGCTCGACCAGCGACTGAGCGCTTCGAGGAATACGGCAAACAGTATCCCTGCAAAGATCAAAAACAGGACGCTTCGCGCATACCAGGCCAACGCCAATGCGGCCGCCAAGAGCACGGCACTCGTTGCGTTTGCCGAAAATCGCCGGGTTGCGGAAGCTTGTGAAGAATGCATGACGAAGCGCATTTCACAACTTCTGAGCCGATCCGACAAGCCCGGAAGAATGGCGGTAGTCCGGCGCTTCAGCTCACTCCATTGTTCAGCAGCACGGTAACATTGTTGGACGACCAGTTGGCGGTCGCCAGGTCCAGATTGCCGTCGTTATCGAAGTCGGCCAGCACAATGCCAAACGGTGCGTTGCCGGTGGCATAGGTCAGGGCTCTGGCGAATCTTCCGGTGGCCGTGGCCAGAAGAACGCTGATCGTCATGCCGGCGGGATTGGTTCCCTTGGGATAATTGGTGGCGACATTGCCGACGATGATGTCCATTCGGCCATCACCATTGATATCCCCCAATTCCACGGACTTGGGAGTTGGACCAGTGGCGAAGTTGACTGCCTTGGCGAACGAGCCCAATCCGTTGCCGTACAGCACGCTTACGTTGTTGGAGCCGTCGTTAGCTGTGACCAAATCGATCGCTCCATCGCCGTTTAGATCGCCTGCACGAACAGAATGCGGCCTGGTGCCGACGCCGAAATAGGTGGCGCCGTTGAACGTCCCATTTCCTTTATTGGTTAGGACGGCAACATTGCCATTGTCATGATCGGCAACCGCCAAGTCGAGCGCACCGTCTCCGTTGAAGTCGACCGCGACCACTGAGTGCGGACCTTTGCCCACGGCGTAGTTTGTTCCTGCGGCGAATACGCCGTCTCCTTGATTCAACAACACTCGCACGAACTTGGCGCCCCATCCGGCGGTCGCGATATCCAGGTCGCCGTCGCCATCGAGATCGGCCAGCACCACGTCGTGCGCGCCTTTGGTGGCGGTGTAATCCACGGGGCGTGCGAACGTGCCGTCGCCCCGATTCAAAAGCACGCTGACTTTGGCTGAGTCTTGATCGGCGGTGACCAGATCGACGTAACCGTCGCCATTGACATCGCCCGCTTTGAGCGCTTTGGGAGTTTTTCCCGTCGCATAGTTCGCTGCGGTGGCGAACGTTCCGTTCCCATTGCCCAACAGCACGCTAACCGTGCTGGGCTTGGAGTTGGCCACGATCAGATCGAGTATGCCATCGCCGTTGACGTCGGCCGTAACGACGCCGTGAGCATTGGCGCCGGTTCCGTAGCTTGTGGGCAACGACAGATTTGGGGCTGCCGGCAGCGGCGGGCCCAACAACTGCGCGTTGGCCCAATCGGCGTGGTCGTTTGCGTTGCCGTCGCCGGCATTGGTGACCACAAGCTTCAATTGATTGACGCCGGAGACATCGAGACTAACGCTCTGCGTCGGCGATGCCCCGGTCATTTTGCCGCTGTCAAAAATTTTCGTTCCGTCAGCGAATACCTGGAAGACCACGCTGCCCTTGTCGCCAACCTCGTCATCCACGCCGATATCGGAAACGAAGGTGAAGAAATTGCCTCCCAAATCGTAAGTGACGGTTGAATTCGCATGAACTCCCAGGCCGCTGACGTAAGGCAAGCCGTCGAGCGATATCGGGTGGCCATCACCGGCTTTCTTTTCGCCGTTGCTGGCGTTGAGTTCCATCACGCCCCAGCCGTTGGTGACTTTGCCCATCGGAGAAATGTTGCTCAGATAGGTGGCGCTGCCCGGCTGGTAATTTGCGGTGTAAACGGTGTCGGCCGACGGGAAGCTGATGTCGTGCGTCGACGCGCCGCCATCGGACCACGATGCGAACACGTAAGTGGTGCCGCCGACAGTTTGCGTCAGCGGCGCCTGCAATTCGCGATTCAATCCCACCACGCCAGTTACATTGAAAGGCGCGCTTTCCGGCTGACCGTCCAAGAATAGCGACAGGCCGGGAATGTTTGTCTGCAATGAAATCTGCGATTTGACAGGCAGAATATCGAAGAACGTGGTGGTCGATAAGCCAATGGAGTCGGTCACCGTGAGATACACGCGATACCAAACATTGTCGGAGGTTTCGCCGATGGCCGGAATCGTAAAATCCAGCGTGGTGGTATCGCCAGTCGGCGGGATGAACGGATGAGCGTGCGTATTGTGTTGAAAATCCACTTCCCAGACGAACTGACTGGCTGCCAAATCGTGCCCCTGGTTGTCCGTGCCCTCGCCCACGAAATGGAACGATTCGCCGGCGACATAATGCGTTCCGGCCGCCGGCGAGACAATTGTCGCCGTGGGGGGCGGAGTCGTGGTCACCGACAGCACCGCCGCGCCACTGGTAATATCGCCGTATTGGTTGGTAATTATGACGCGGTACTGGGCGCCATTGTCGGCCATTGAAGTGGCTGGGGTGGTGTACGTCGGCGAGTTGGAATTGGAAATATTTACGCCGTTACGCTGCCACTGATACGTAAACGGCGAGGCGCCGGTTACTGAAACACTAAAGGTGGCCTGACGGCCGACGGAGACCAAGGTGTCTGCCGGCGCGATGGAAATTTTCGGTGCGGAAATGGAGCCGTACACAATTTTGAATACTTGTCCCGTGCCTGTGCCCGGCACTCCCGTGCCGATGCCGCGCGACAAGTAATACAGCGAGCCATCGCTAGCCACAATCAGATTCGTGGGGAAGTTTGCGCCGGTGGCGAACACCGTGACCGCTTTGGTATCGAGATCGATCGTGCGAATTTCGCCTTTGGTGAAATCGGCGAAGAAGTATTTATCGACGTACTGGCTGGGGAATTGGTTGATCGTGGGATTGTAGAAGTCGCCGCCGGTGATGGCCGAGCCGTTGGTGCTGTTGTGTGCGTACGTGTAAAACGGCTCGGTGAAAGTCGGGTGCTGGCTTTGGGTGAAGGCGCCTTCGGTGGTGGGCCAGCCGAAGTTTGCTCCGGCGAATCCCTCGTCGATTTCTTCCCAGGAGCTTTGCCCCACATCGTTGATGAAGAAGCGGCCGGTGCCCGGCTGAAACGCCGTGGTGTACGGATTGCGCAGCCCGTAGGCCCAAATGGCGCGGTTGATGCCGGTGGTCGAATTGTAAAACGGGTTGTCGGTGGGAATCGAGCCGTCGGTGTTCAGTCGCAGAATCTTGCCGAACGGATTGCTCAGGCTTTGCGGAGCCGACGAAATCATTTCGTCGCCGACGGAGAGATAGATTCTTCCATCGGGCCCGAATTCAATCGCGCCCCCCATGCGGAAAATTCCGCTGGACGGGATCGGCGCGAAATCCACCAGCACATTCTCGCTGCCGGCCAGCATCGTGTCGCCGTTGGCGGTAATTCGGCTCAGCCGCATGTGGCTGGGCCCCGGGGCCGTGTAAAAGACGTAAATGAAATGGTTCGTGTCGAAATTGGGATCCGGCGCAATACCCAACAGGCCATGCTCGTAGCTGGCATCGGTCGTCAATGTGGCGAACGGCGTGGGCAACATTGCATCATTCTTGATGACGCGGATTACGCCGTTCTGCTGCGCCACGAACACCCGACCATCATGGGAAATATCCAGGGAAGTGGGGCTGGAGATCGCGGCGGCCACCTGGGTCTCGGTAAAGCCCGTGGGGACCGTCGAAAGCAGGGTTTTTGCTTCGAGTGCCTCATAACCGCACCGCCGGCTGATGAGGCGTTTTTTGCGCCGGCGGGTACGACCAGAGAAGAATTTGCCCATAGATTTCCCAGGCGAAAAGTGGACTTAGAAAAGGCTGGGAAACGGCCCAGCCAGCGGAGGCCCAAGGTTCGCCCGGAAAGATCAGCCTGAACCTTGCAGACTTCCTATTTTGTCCATCTTTGCTAGAAAACGCCGTGAGTTCAATAGTCGCTGGAGCACTTTCTGCCGCAAGCGCGCAGCGAGATGACCTTGTTTCCCGCCTTGAGAATCCAGTACTAACGCCACTTGTTGGGGGCTCTTAGGTGCGCGGAACCGCGGGCGCTGATTTGCGCGGCAGTCGATTCACGCCTTCGCAGATCGGAATGCTATGGAATCCGTGCTCTTTGTGTCGCCGTATCGTCCAGGCGACCGATCGTTTGGCAGCGACACGCGCACCTGGAGCGTGTTGCGCTGGTTCAAAACGGCGGGCATACCTGTCCATTTTGTGTATGCCACCCGGAAATTCTTTGACGGCCCGCCGGCCCGCGAGCTGCGCCGGTGGATCGATTCATACCACACATTGCACGTAGCAGGCTGCGAATCATCGCCGCTACACCCGCAGGGCTGGCAACGCCTGACGCGCGCACGCTCGTCGCTCGTTCAGCAATATTGGTCGCACCGGCGAAGGTTCAATCAACCGTTGCACGTGTGCCTGCGGGACCTTTTGCAGTCGACTGGCGCTACGCTGTTATGGGTCAACCACACGGCTCTCGCTCCGGTGATCGACAATCTGCCGCCGATTGCGGGCGTGTCGCGCATTCTCGATACGCACGACGTGCTGCACCTGCGCGATGCAAGCTTGCATTCGGCTGGCCTGAAATCGGAACAAGAAATCACCCGTGACCACGAACGGCAATTGCTGTCGGGGTTCGATCTGGTGCTGGCGATTCAGGATCGAGAGAAGGAAATCCTGCGCGAGATTGTGCCCCGCCAGCACGTCATTACGCTTGGCCATGCGGTGGAATCGCTGCCCCAGCCCTGCACGAGCTCCGACATTTGCTTTGTGGGCAGTCAATACAGCGTCAACGAATTGGAAGTGCTGAAATTCATCCGCGATTCATGGCCTTTGATTCGCGATCGTTGTCCGCACACTCGATTTCAGGTCGCGGGAGGCGTCTCAAATTGCCTGAGCGTCCGGGCTGCCGCGCATCACGATCGGCGAATCGTGTTGCGCGGAGTGGTCGAGCGATTGTCGGACATTTATGCCGGTCCGGCGGTGATTGTCTGCCCGATGTGGTGTGGCAGTGGGCTGAAGATCAAGCTGGTGGAGGCGATTGCCCATGGCAAAGCGACGGTCGCTTCGCCGCTGGCCGCCGAAGGGCTGGAAGACGGCGCCGGCAAAGGATTTTTAATGGCCAACAAGCCCGCGGACTTCGTGGATATTGTCGCCGGTTTGGTGCATGACCGCGAGCACCGTCAGCAGTTCGAGAATAACGCCACGCAGTATGCGACCAGGAAGTTCAGCACGACAAGCGTGTGGCGCGAATTTATCGAGTTTCTCCAGCAGCGGCACATTGATCAACCACTGGCAGGCGTGGCCTGATTTTCTGTGAGTGCCTGATCTCGGCCAAGGTTTGTACCCATGCAACGCGTCGCTGTCATTGGCCTGGATGCCGCTGAGCCCGAACTAATCGAGCAAATGATCGCTGCGGGCGAATTGCCGACCTTGGCGCAATTGCGGCAAACGGGCGCCCGGTGTCGGCTGACCAGCGAGGCCACGTGGCGCTCTGGACGAGTATGGGAGACCTTGTTGACCGGCGAAGCGGATTTTCCCAGCGCTTCATTATTCGACACGGAAACGTACAGCAATTATCAACTCGGCTCGCGCAAGAAGCCGCCGTTTTATACGCGAGTTCCCAATCTGAATTTACTAGCACTTGACGTGCCCTACATGTCGCTGTGGTACGACGTGCCCGGCGCAGGTGATCTGGGGCGGGCACGACGCCGGCTATCCGCGCCCTCGCGACCGGCGGGACTGGTGAAGCAGATCGACGCACAAATCGGCGTCCATCCAGCGTTCCATAACGATTTCAATTGCGCCTGGCATCACGAGCCGTCGATCAACACGCTGGCCGACGCATTGATCGAAGGCGCGCGGCGGCGCGTGAAGGTTGTCGGCTGGCTCATGGAAAGATTTCGTGATTGGAACCTGTTCATGACAGTGTTGTCGGAAGCGCATTCGGCCGGCGAAATGTTCTGGCACGGCGTAGTGCAGGGCCATCCACTGTCAGGAACCTCCACGGCGCCCGTCGCGCGGAAGCGGTTGCTCGACGTCTATCGCGAATTGGACCGCTCGGTGGCCGCTATGATCGAACTGTTGCCGCAGGGCACGACCGTCGTCGTCTGCTCAATGCACGGAATGGAATCGAACGACTACGACGTGCCGTCGATGGCATTGCTGCCGGAGCTTCTCTATCGGGCGCACTTTCGCCGTCCGCTATTGCGAGGTGTGAACTCAAACCGCTGGCGACGGCAAGGCTGCCCGCCAATCGTCCCCGGCGATGGGATGAAATGGAACGATTACATGCGGATTCACTTCAACGCGGCACCCCTTCATCAGAAATGGCGCCAGTGGCAGCATGCTTCGCGCACCCGCCGCGGCAAAGCACGGCCACTGGAAGATCTGAACGTTCCTATTCCGCCAGAAACCGATCAGGAGCCGGAAGAAATTGTGGAGCCACGCTGGCCGCTCAATTGGCAGACCACCTGTTGGTATCGCAAGTATTGGCCGAAGATGCGCGCTTTCGCGCTACCAGTGTTTTACGACGGCCGTGTGCGAATTAATCTGCAGAACCGGGAGAGCAACGGCATCGTGCCGGTAAGCGAATATCGGCAAACCTGCGATTGGGTCGAACGATTGCTGGTCGAGTGTCGCAATGCGCGCGACGGGGCGCCGGCAATGACCAACATCGAGCGTCGTCGCTGGAACGATCCTCTGAATCCCCACGGTCCCGATGCCGACCTGGTCGTCACCTGGAACAAAGCCATCGATGCGATGGTGCATCCGCAGTTTGGAACCATCGGTCCTTTCCCATTCCGCCGCACGGGCGGGCACACCGATCGCGGTTTCGCTTATATCGCCGGTCCGAACATCGCACAGTGTGATCTGGGGCAGCGCGAAGCACTGCACCTTACGCCAACGATCGGCAGATTGCTGGGGCGGCAGCCTGAAGGCGAAACGATTCTTGCTCCGGCGACCCGTGCAGCTTGAACGGCGCACGGCCAACGGCGATCGCTAGAGCGTCTTATCTCCCACGCCGAGTCGCTTCACGGTTTTCAAAATCCGGCGGCACTGCTTTTCGAAGGCCTTGGGGTTCGACGTTTCGCGCAATCCCAATCCAAACATCGACCGCCGCGGTCCTAGGGGCGCGCCCGGTGTGGCCATCAAGTCGGAAACCGCTTGCCAGAAAATGCGCTTTCGCATCCAGGCTTGCGTCAATCGTTCCGCGGGCACGCGGTGCGAAACGCAAACGCCGGGGCAGTAGAACGATCGATAGCCCGCTTCCCCCAAGCGCGCCTGCAGTTCCAGTTCGTCGTTGCCCATTAGAACGGCCCCGTGGCGACCCAGATCGACGCGAAAGCCGCCCACGGCCACGAGCGCCTCGCGCCGGTAGGCGATATTTCCGCCGATAAGCCATTCGTGGCGCCCGATTTCCAGAACTTGATCGCCACGATCGAGCAATCCCAAGTATCCCAGCAACTCATCGTGCAGCCAATTCGGACGGGGCGCTTCCCAGATCGGCGTGACTGGCCCGCCGACAGCCGCTACGTCCTTGTCGGCATCGTCAAAGAAGCGAACAATTTTTTCCAACCAGTCATGGGCGGCAATCTCGTCGTCGTCCAAGAATGCCAGGTAAGGCGTCGTGCTTTCGTTCACGGCGATGTTTCGAGCGTGCGACAAATTAGGCTGATCAACGTGCAGATACCGCACATTTGGCGCATCGCTTAGCGTCGCAGCGAACTGTTGGCGCTTGGTGCAAACGGTCGAGTTGTCAACGACCAGTATTTGGAATTGATCGTGTGGCAGACTCTGCCGGCGGAGCGACTCGATCGCATCACCCAATATGCCATGCCGTTCGAAGGTGCATATCGCCGCGGTTACGATCATCGTGCCACCTGGAAACATGTCCCGGGCAAACAGTGCATCCGCCCTGATTAGGTGGCAATATAATTGCCAACCGGACGGTATTTGACGAGCCCAGTTTGCACGAACTTAAGTAACGTCGTCCGTGAGGTTGTCGGTCAGATGGCGAATGATGTCGCGCGCCGAGATAATGCCCACCAATTCCCCTTGCTGGCCGACCACGGGCAGATGGCGATAGCCCCCCAGGTCCATGCGTTGCACGGCAAAGGCGATCTTGGCGTCGGCCACCAATGTTTGCGGATTGGGCGTCATGAATTCGCTCACTGGATGAGCTCCCAATTCGCCGGCCCGCGCATTCAGCTTTCGCAAGGCGTCGCGCTCGCTGAAAATTCCCACAGGCCGATCTCCCTCGGCCACCACCACGCAGCCGATTCCGTTCTTCACCATCAATTTGAGCACTTCACCCACAGCGGTCGTCGGTGCGACGGTAATCGGCCGCTTCGGCACCAGCACGCCGATGCGATCGCGCAACATGCTGCGCTCCACTGCGGTGCCTGGGGGCGCCAAATGGCTGTCGCTGAGGGGCTGTCCGCACTCCTCGCATACGTCCACGCCCTCAATGTTTTCGCAACTGCAGTAGGGACAAAGAATCATCGGTGAAGGGTTTGGTGAGAATTGCCTTTACGCGCCTTCTCGGCCGCGCACCGCCAGGTGATGCGGCTCCGGCGGAAGATTGTAAATGACCGTGGGAAAGTGATCGACCAGGTAGTGCAAAATGCCTTGCACCGTGACGATGCCGATCGGGCGATCCTGTTCGTCGACAATCGGCAGCCGCCGGTAACCCCCTTGGGCCATCAGCGTGATGGCCTTGCTCACAATATCGCCGGAGCGCAACACAACGGGGTTGCGTGTCATCGATTTTTCCAACGGGCTATCGAAGCTGGCGCCGGCGGCCATCATCTTCAGCGCGTCGCGCTCCGTGAAGATTCCGACGACTCGATTATCCTGGCACACGAGCACGGCCCCGGCGTTGTGCTGCTGCATCAAATCCAGCGCCTCGCGGACGCTGGCTGACGGGCTCAAACAACGCGGCGGCGCAGGCTCGCACTGGCCGATTGTTTCGGTGTTGAGATTCAGATGAAAGCTCACGTCCGCGCTTCTCCCTGCGGATGAACCCGGTGGACGAGTCTGCCCGCTATGTTGCCTGATGTGCCAACTACATAATATCCCTGATCGGCCGCGTCAAATCAAATAAAAAAGTGCCACGGGTCGCGGATTCCGCGGAGGAGTCAATTGCGAGGCGAGCGGCATTGATCCATCTGTAGGCTCCGACGGGCGATAATCGACAAAATCCGAAAGGTTTAATGCGCCGCCAGCCCTAGATGTCCGAGGTTTCGAGCATCTGCAGATAGTCGGCGGCTACCGCCAGTACTTCGTCGTTGTAGAAGGTCTCTTCGAAAATGCCGCTGGTGCGCGGCCGATCTTGCTCTGCCGGCGCGATGGTCCGTTGTTCCTCGCGGGCCTTTTCTTCGTTCAGCGAATAGTTCTTGCGTGCCTGTCGCGCCTCGAGCGCCTTGATATTTTCCTCCACCGCGGCAAATTCTTTCGAGTCCTTTTGCCGCTGGTCGCTGGCCTCTTGCAGTTTCTTCCGCTGGGCCGCGGTGAGCGATCCGAAGTTGGCATGGCTCAGGCGATCGACCTGATCGAACGGCAACGCATGGTCGAGATACTTCTCCCCAGTCTTCCGGTGATCCAAAAGCGACGGCAGCACCACGTCGGCCTTGACACCGCGCTGCTGCGTGCTTTCACCGTTCACGCGGTAAAACTGCTGACTGGTGACTTTCATTGATCCCAATTGCGGCGGCGTGCCGTTGGACTTTTCCAGCTTTCCCAAATCCAGCAGGCTCTGAATGGTGCCGTTGCCGGAGGTCGTCGAATCGCCGATCACCAGTGCTCGCCCGTAATCCTGCAAGGCCGCCGCGATTAGTTCCGCGCCGCTTCCCGTGTTCCGGCTGGTGAGCACGATCAGGGGCTCGGTCCAGACGGCCTTTTCCTCCGAGCTATCGTAATGTTGCACTTTGCCGTTGCGGTCCTTGGTTTGCACAATTGGCACTTTACCCAGAAATAAGCCGGGCAGCGTGATGGCCTCGTTCAACGCGCCTCCACCGTTATTACGCAGGTCGAGGATCACCGCATCGACTTGGTTCTCGCCGCCGCTTCCGCGGAAATCTTGCAGGATTTTGCGGACGTCGCCGGTGGCGTTTTTGGTCTGCTTGCCTTGCTTGTTGGGGAGGTCGTAGGTGTTGGAATAGAGACTCGGCAGGTTGATCACGCCGAATTTGTACGGCGTGCCGTCTGGTTTTCGCCCGTGTTCCACAATGGTGCTGCGCGCTTCGCCGACCTGCACCCTGGCGCGCTCGATGCTCAGCGTGCGGCTGTCGGATTCATTTTCCGGGAGCACCTGCAGGCGAACGATGGTGCCCGCCTTGCCGCGGATCAAGCGCACCGCTTCCCGCAGGGAAAGTCCGGCGACGGGCTGCAATTTTCCGTCGGTCCCTTGGCCCACGGCGACGATTCGCATCCCTTTCTTCAAGCGGCCGTCCTTATCAGCCGGCCCATCCTCGACAATCGACGTCACCATCAGGTCGCCGTCCACTAACTGCAAGGCCGCGCCGATGCCTTCCAATTGCTCGCGCACGTTCGCCTCAAAATCCTCCATGGCCTTGGGCGAAAAATAGATGCTGTGCGGATCATAGCACGCCGTCAGGCTCGACAAATAAGCGTCCATCAAATCGTCGTCGGTCGTTAGCTGCGTGCGCTGCAACAGGCTGCGATACCGGCTCAGCAGCCGCTTCCGCGCCGCCTCGTCCTCCACGCCCGACACTCGCAGCGCCAGCAATCCGTACTTAACCCTTTTGCGCATCCGCTCGCGGGCTTCCTTTTCGTCGGCCGGATACGTGGTCACCTCGCTGTCGATGGGAAGCGTCTCGTCCAAGGTAAAATCGTGCTCAGCCGCCACGAGCTCTTCCGCCGCTTTGGTGGCCTGCGCCAAGCGATCGAGATACACGCGGCACACGTCGTAGGCGAACTTGGCGTCGCCTTGCTGAGCTTGTCGGGCCAGGTCTTTGCTCCGGCCGCGAAATGCGTCCACGTCCGACTGCAGGAAGTACAGCTTGCTTGGGTCCAGGCGATCCAAGAATCGCTCGCACCAGCTCTCGGCCACGTCCTCATCCAGCAACCGATGCGTGTAATGATTGGCCGGCAGATTCTTGGCGACCGAGCGCACCATGGCCCGTGTCGAATCGTTCGGCCCGGTCAAGCGCGCAACTTTCGCATTGTCGGCCGACGCCGCCGGCCAATCCGCGAAGATCAAAACCAGTGTCGAGCCGATCAGCGCTCGGGCAGACCTTTGCCATCGAGCACGCCGACGATCGACGTCAACACACATGGCTGGCATGATGCGATGGCGAAGATGGAAATTGCGGATTGGTGAACACGAATCGCTGGCGGCATTGCGGAAAAGACAACGTCACAGCGCAGCCGGCGACAATCGATAAGTCTTAGGTGACCATTATATTCCGGGCCGCCTTGAATCGACAGACCGCCATTATGTAAGGCGAAACCTGGACTTTTCGAGGGATCGTCTACCGTGGACCGGCGGGGGACCGTTTCGCCATCGGCCCTGTTGAGCCCTAAAATCCCCTTCGTTTGACCGACCGCTGGGGGCAACCTAGATTCAGATGTATCAGCGCGCCCGGGCAGGGCACCGGCAAGACCAGACCTTCCTGCGGCTTCTTGTGATCTGAATTGGCGCGCCCCGCAAAAGTGTCACCGTGATGAACCGCACAGCGAATTGTCGAATTGCGTCCGGCCCCAGGAGTTATTGGCCGCTGCCATTGCACTTCGTCGCCAAGCTGCGGCGCGATCCGTTTTTCGCCCAGCAAGCGATGCGAGAATATGGCCCCGTCGTGCGCTTCCGCGCGGGCATCTGGACGGCCTACCTCGTTACGTTGCCGGAGCACGTCAAGCACATTCTGCAGGATCGAGTCGAGAACTACCCGCGCAGCCGTTTCTATCAAGCCTTCGAACCGTTCATCGGCAAAGGGCTCTTGTCCAATGAAGGACCCGCTTGGAAGCGCCAACGGCAGATGATTCAGCCCGCGTTCTGCCGCGAACGGTTGACGGGCTATGTCCGCGGGATGGCGGAGGCGACGTCCGCCATGCTCGACCGCTGGCAAGTTTATGCTCAAACCGGCCAACCATTTGATCTCGCCGATGAAATCAAGCGATTGAGCTTGAGAATCATCGGCCAGACTTTGTGTGGTTTTGATTTTGAAAAAGATGCCGGCGGGTTGGCGTGCGCGACGGCTTGCTGCCTCGATTACGCCACGCATCGAATGAATCACATGTTCACCGGATCGATACCGATTCCGACTCGCCGGAATCGCCGGTTTTGGCAGGCAAGGCGATTGCTCAATCGCGCGGTGTTCGACATCATCGCCCAACGGCGCAGCGGCGGCGACCAGCAAAACGATTTGTTGGCTCAGTTGCTTCAGGCTACCGCGGATGGCAGCAGCAGTGCAGCGCCCGACCGGATGAACGCTCAACAGTTGCGCGACGAAGTGATGACATTTATCCTTACCGGGCACGAAACTGTGGCGGCCGCTGTCACTTGGACAGCATATTTGCTCGCCCAGCATCCGGAGTGTGACGACCGCCTGCAAGCGGAAGTGGCCGACGTGTTGTCGGGAGATGCGCCTTCGTTCGCCGACACTGCGCGATTGCAATACACGGAGATGGTCCTGTCGGAATCGATGCGACTCTATCCACCAGTGTGGCGCATCTCGCGAAAAGTTGAGTCCGACGACGAATTGGGGGGCTACCGCCTTTCGGCCGGTTCGTTGGTGATGCTTTGCCCCTACGTTACGCATCGCCTTTCTGAACTTTGGGAGAATCCCGACGCATTTGATCCGCAGCGATTCGCCCCAAGCCAAACTGCCAACCGACATCGCTACGCGTTCTTTCCATTTGCCGGCGGGCCGCATCGCTGCATCGGCGCCGAGTTTGCTATGCTCGAGGCCAGCTTGATCGTGGCCATGATCGCGCAGCGCTACCAGGTTCGGCTAGCGCCGGGTCGGCGCGTCGAACCAGACTGGGGAATCACGCTGCGACCGCGCGGCGGAGTTTGGGTCACCATCGCAGATCGATCCGCCGCGGGACGGGTGTGCCGTTCGCAACTTGCCGCTTCTCAAATTGAATAAGCATCGCAGCCCATGCCGGACCAAAGTGAGATCGAACGCCCCTTGGGCTTTCTGGAATGGGTCTTTTGGCTGCTGGAGCAGCTTAGCAGCATGAATATGGTCGTCGCCGCCGAGGTGTCAGGCCCGCTGACTCCCGAGGTGCTTCGTCGTGCGCTCGACGTGATCCAGGCCCATCAGCCACTGTTGCGGCTGCACGTAGCGCCGGGCCCGGGCAATCGCCTCTGGTTTGTGCGCGACAACGTCTCTTCCATTCCGCTGCGCGTGATCGAGGCGCCGCGCGACGTTTGGGTGGAACTGTCCGAGCAAGAACGTGCCGAGCCATTTGATTTCGAGGCCGGCCCGCTGTGTCGTTGCGTGCTGTTGCGGCACGGCGATGATCAGGCGACGTTGCTGACGACGATCAATCACGTGATCGGCGACGGCATCTCGGCATTGTTCCTGGTGCGATTGATACTGCAGGTGGCCGGGACGCTTTGCGACGGCCGCCAACCGGATTTGGACCGTCAGCCGGCGAATATTTCTCTCGACCAGCGGCTGCCGCGCTGGACGCTGGGCGCTGCCGGAATCGGCAAGGCATTGCGCAATCGGGTGATGGAAACTGTCCGGCACTGGAAGTTAGGCCCCGCCGAACCAATTCCCGCCGATGCCGAAGCGCCAATGCACCTGAGGCGCAGCCGTTTGATCCCGCTGGAATTGGATCCAGATCAAACCAAACGCATCCTGCGGCAACTTCGTCCGACACGCGCTTCCTTGCACGGCGTCTTGGCGGCAGCGCAATTGCGATCCATCGCGCACGAGTTTGCCGATCGCGACAGCGTCACGCTTTCGCTGTTGACCGGCACCAGTGTCCGCGCACGTTTGGAGCCGCCGCCGTCCAACGGCGACCTGGGGCTCTATGCCTCGATCGTCCAATCCGCGCACCTGGTGGATCGCAACGGCTCGCTGTGGAATCTGGCCGATGAAATCAGCCGGGCAGTGGGCAAAAAGGTGATCGGCGGAGCGGACTTGATGGCGGTCGCCAAATGGCCGGCCACTTTGGCCGCCCTGCGTTGGTGGGTTCCTCCGACCCAGCGCGGCACCCAACGTTTTACGCGCATTCTTTCGCGGTGGCGCCGCCCCACGTCGATGATCTCCGTCGTACCGCGCGGCGAACAAATTGCCCGCGCCGGCGATTACGGACCGCTGACCATTGAATCGGTGCGGGGATTCGCCGCCGGACCCCGCACACCGCTATTTTCCATGGGATCGGTTTCCAATGGCCGCCTCCACTGGAATTTTGTGTATCTCGAGCCGATACTGAACCGCGAGCGTGCCCAGCGGATCGCCGATCGCGCCGTCGCGGATCTCTGCCAATCCGTCAACCAGCGAACTCCTGCTTGCGCCGTCTGTTAGCTCACTGAGGCCATTTGACCCCGCCGCGCCATGCATTTCTTCAGTCTGCTCCTGAAAAATTTGCTACGAAGGCCGCTACGGTCGATCCTGACTATGGCCGGCCTGGCCGTCGCTGTCGCCACGATGGTGGCGCTGGTGGGAGTGGCCACCGGTTTCGAGCGATCGTTCCTGCAATACTACACGCAGCGCGGCGTTGATTTTGTCGTGCAGCGCAGCGGTCCGGGAACCGAGCCGCTCAACGACGGCCTGCCGCAGCAATTGGGCGAGCAAATCGCCAAAGTTCCCGGCGTCAAGCAGGTCGATGCCCGGCTGGTCGACATCATCTCCTTTGAGAAATACAACATCATCGGCGTGCTGATCAACGGCTGGCTGGTCGATTCACCGCTGTTCGACCGACTCACGGTGCGCGAGGGTCGCCGTTTGATTCCTTCTGAAAGCCGCGCGGTTTTCATGGGCCGAGTTTTGGCCGCCCACCTCGACAAGCGCGTGGGGGATGAAATTGAGATTTACGCAGAGCCGTTCAAGATCGTCGGCATTTACGAAAGCCCCACGGTCTTCGAAAATGGCGGAGTAGTAGTTCCCCTGGCGGAGCTGCAGCGCGTGATGCACCGGCCCAACGAAGTCACCGGCTTCTCGGTCGTCGCCGAGCATGGCGCCAGCGATGCCGAGCTCGAAGCGGTGCAAAAGCGAATCGAGCAAGTGCAGCCGAATTTGAGAGTCACCCGCGTCGCCGATTTCGTCCATAACTTCACTCAAATCCGCATCTGCCGAGCCACAGCCTGGGCCACGTCGGCCATCGCCCTGGTCATCGGCGTCATCGGCATGCTGAACACGATGATCATGTCGGTGTTCGAGCGGATTCATGAAATCGGCCTGCTGCGTGCCATCGGCTGGCGCAACACGCGCATCGTGCGCATGGTTGTGGGCGAATCGATTCTGCTGAGCATTGGCGGGGCGATCGTCGGAAGTTGCATCGGCGCGGCGCTGGTGAAAGTGCTCTCGCGCTTGCCCAACTCGGCGGGCCTGGTCGCCGGCGAGGTCGACCTCTTGGTCATCGCCCAGGCATTTCTGCTGGCGCTAAGCATCGGCCTGATCGGCTCGCTCTATCCGGCGCTGTGGAGCGCGCGGCTGATGCCCACCGAAGCTCTGCGGCATCGGTAATGCTTCCGGCGATGCTTATGAGCGGCGCAATTCGGCTGCTCGTTTGTGGCACGGCGCAAATCTCAGCGAGTGAATTACCGGGCAAAGATTGACTTTCGCATACTCCGTCCGGTGGGTGTGGCGCTTTGGCCGCACGGCGAACCACAGGCGGTCAAACGGCCGAGGCAGCTCAGCCCCCAACCACATGATTGTCGCTGCAGGCGCGGACGCGTAAACTGACGACATGGCGAGGCCCGGGGCCATGTTGTCGGAAGGTGAAAACCGTTTACTTATAAACTATAGAGACAATTAGAAATTCACGTCACGAAAGCAGAAAAGACATGTCAACGGAAGCCAAATGTCCCATTCACCACACCGCCGGCGGCGGCACGTCGAACCGTGACTGGTGGCCGAATCAGTTGAAGCTCGAACTCCTGAGCCAGCATTCCTCCAAGTCCAATCCGATGGAGGCGGACTTTAACTACGCCAAGGAGTTCAAAAGCCTCGATCTGACGGCGGTTAAAAAAGATCTCGCGGCGCTGATGACCGACTCGCAGGATTGGTGGCCGGCGGATTTCGGCCACTACGGTCCACTGTTCATTCGCATGGCGTGGCACAGTGCCGGGACCTACCGCATTGGCGACGGGCGCGGCGGCGGCGGCAGGGGCCAGCAGCGCTTCGCGCCGCTCAACAGTTGGCCCGACAACGTCAGCCTCGACAAGGCGCGCAGGCTCCTTTGGCCAATTAAGCAGAAATATGGCCGCAAGATTTCTTGGGCCGACTTGATGATCCTGGCCGGCAACGTCGCTCTGGAATCCATGGGATTCAAGACTTTCGGTTTTGCCGGCGGTCGCGAGGACGTCTGGGAACCGGATCAGGACGTTTATTGGGGCGCCGAGAAAACTTGGCTCGGCGGCGACATTCGCTATGGCCATGGTTCGGAGGGTGTCGAGAAGGGGAAGGATGAGGCGGTCCTGGTGTCGGACGACGACGCGGATGGCGACATCCACAGCCGCAGGCTGGAAAATCCGCTCGCTGCGGTGCAAATGGGGCTGATCTACGTCAATCCCGAAGGTCCCGACGGCAATCCAGATCCCGTCGCCGCGGCGGTGGATATCCGCGAAACCTTCAAGCGCATGGCGATGAACGACGAGGAAACGGTGGCGCTCATCGCCGGCGGCCACACCTTTGGCAAAACACACGGCGCCGGACCTGCGACCGACGTGGGGCCCGATCCGGAAGACGCTGGCCTCGACGAGCAGGGCCTCGGGTGGAGAAGCCGTTACCGCACCGGCGTCGGCGGCGACACGATCACCAGCGGCCTGGAAGTTACCTGGACCACCACGCCCACCAAGTGGAGCAACAACTTCTTCGAAAACTTGTTCGGCTACGAGTGGGAACTGACCAAAAGCCCCGCCGGCGCGAATCAGTGGGTCGCCAAGGGCGTCAGCGCCACGATACCCGATGTGTACGATCCGTCGAAGAAGCGCGTGCCCACCATGCTCACGACCGACTTGTCGCTGCGCATCGACCCCGCGTACGAAAAAATCTGTCGGCGGTTCATGGAGCACCCCGATCAGTTCGCCGACGCGTTCGCCCGCGCGTGGTTCAAGCTCACGCACCGCGACATGGGCCCGCGCGCCGTTATCTCGGACCGGAGGTTCCCGCGGAAGAACTCATCTGGCAGGACCCCATTCCCGCGGTCAATCATCCGTTGATCGATGCCCGCGACATCGCCTCGCTGAAAAGCAAAATCCTGTCTTCCGGCCTCACCGTCTCGCAGTTGGTTTCCACCGCTTGGGCGTCGGCGTCAACATTCCGTGGTTCCGATAAGCGCGGCGGCGCCAACGGGGCCCGCATTCGCCTGGCGCCGCAGAAGGACTGGGAAGTCAACCAGCCAGCCCAACTGGCGAAGGCGCTGAAGATTCTGGAGGGCATCCAGAGCGCGTTTAACAGCTCCCAGACCGGCGGCAAAAAGGTTTCGCTGGCCGATTTGATCGTGCTGGCCGGTTGCGCAGGCGTCGAGCAAGCGGCGAAGAATGCCGGCCATGAAGTGACGGTTCCCTTCGCGCCGGGACGCATGGACGCGTCGCAGGAGCAAACCGATGTGGAAGCGCTCGAGGTGCTCGAGCCGATTGCCGACGGCTTCCGCAATTACCTTAAGGCCAAATACAGCATACCGGCCGAGGCGCTGCTCGTTGATAAGGCGCAATTGCTGACCCTGACCGCGCCCGAAATGACGGTGCTCGTCGGCGGCATGCGGGTGCTGAATGCCAATTTCGGCCAGTCGCGGCACGGCGTTTTCACGAAGCGCCCCGAAGCGCTGACCAACGACTTCTTCGTGAGCCTGCTCGACATGCGCACCCAGTGGAAAGCGACTTCGAAAGACGCAGACGTGTTCGAAGGCCGGGATCGCAAGACGGGCGAAATCAAGTGGACCGGCACGCGAATCGACCTGGTGTTCGGTTCAAACTCCCAGCTCCGCGCCCTGGCGGAAGTCTACGGAAGTGCTGACGGCCAGAAGAAGTTCGTCCACGATTTCGTCGCGGCTTGGAACAAGGTGATGAACCTGGATCGGTTCGACCTCGCCAAGTCGTAGCATGAACTCCTTCCACCGCGCCTGATGCCGAAAAACGGTTGGTGGATGCGCTCGGGGCATTGCTCGCAAGACTCAACCCACTGCACCGGCGCTGGTCATCGAAATCTCTCGATCGGCTTCGTGCAGCGCTTGGGCGATGACCTGGTGCATGTCGAAGTACTGATAACTTCCAAGTCGCCCGCCGATCACCACGCCCGGCGCCTCTAAGCTGGCAAGCGTGCGGTATCGTTCCAGCCGCGCAACGTTCCGCGCGTCGCCGATCGGGTAGAAAGCTTCGCCGCCTGGCTCGTAGGCCTGCGGGTATTCGCGCGTGATCACGGTGCGCTGGCATTTCTGCTGGGCGAAGTGTTTGTGCTCGACGATTCGCGTATGGGGGCATTCGACGTCGGCATAGTTGACGATCGCCGCCCCTTGGAAGTCACCCATTAAGCGCTCCGTTTCGAAACGCAGCGACCGATACTCCAACGCGCCGAAACGATAGTCGAAGAATTCGTCGATCTTGCCCGAATAGACCAGCCGATGTCCAAGCGAGGATAGCTCCTGGCGGTGGGCGAAAAAATCGACTTGCGTTTCGACTTCGATCAGCGGATGGTCGAGCAAATTCTCAAACAGACGCGTGTAACCATCGACGGGAATGCCCTGGTACGTATCGTCAAAATAGCTGTCGTCCCAGGTCAAGCGGACGGGAATGCGGCGCAAAATGGCGGTGGGCAGCTCCCGCGGTTCGCGTCCCCATTGCTTGAGCGTGTAGCCGCGGATGAACGTCTCGTACAGTTCGCGGCCGAGCTGGCTGAGGGCCCATTCTTCCAAGTTGCGCGGTTTGTCGATGCGCTCGCGCTTCGAGGCCAACCGCAACTCAGCCTCTTCCGGCGTTACGATGCCCCACAACTGCTGCAGCGTCAGCAGGTTGATGGGAAACGAGAATAGCCGGGCGCCGCTGCGCACGACGCCGCGGTGCCGATACTGGTTGAACCGGGCGAAGCGATTGACAAACTGCCAGACGCGCTCGTTATCCGTGTGGAAGATGTGCGGACCGTAACGGTGCACCTCGACGCCGTCGATCTGCTGCGAGTAGCAATTTCCGCCGATGTGCGCTCGGCGATCGACCAAGAGCACGGAGCATCCGGCCTCGGCGACCCGGCGGGCGAACACGCTGCCGAATAGCCCGCTGCCGACAATCACATAGTCCACGCCCACAGAATGTTTCCGTACAGCAGGGTGGCAGGGCAGCTGGCAGCATTCCGTTGCTGCCTGGTCTGGTGCGGCACGAATGGTGTGATAAATCGCTGGCTACGTCAATATGAATCGTGCTGGCAGCGATTTGCCTTTGCCACTTAGCAAGCTTTGCGTCGTCGTCGTCGCCTGAAATCCATCGCCCTGCGCGCTTTACAGAGCGCCTTGCATCGCTGGTTGGAAGGGGTATATTTCGACCGTGCCGCGCGATTGTCCGTCGGCGGCACTCATCGCCCCGCGCCGCCGCAATGCCTTGATTCCAATGGGCGCCTGATGCAAGTTTTCCAGCGGCACGTTTCTGGGCATCGCGTGTATGTTGTTCTCCTCTACGCGCTGATGCTGGCTGCTGCGGCGGCTGTCGGTTTCTTTCGAATCTACAGCCAATATGCGGCGGACGACGAAGGATACGTGATGATCTCGGTCCGGAGTTTTCTGGACGGACGCCCCTTGTACGACCAGGTTTACTCGCAATACGGACCATTCTATTACCTCTACAAGGCTGCGCTGCACCGGCTTAGCGGTTTGCCAGTGACTCACGATACAGTGCGCTTGATGACGATCGGAGCCTGGCTGCTGGCAACGCTGTTTTGCTCGCTGTTCAGCTACCGTATCACACGCTCGCTGCTGGTGGCGGCGGCAGTGTTTCTGTTCACCTTCAGATCGCTTTGGATGCTGTGCATCGATCCGGGGCACCCGCAGGAGTTGTGCGCGCTATTGCTGGCAGGCGGCGTGTATCTGTCGTCGTTTGCCGATTCGGCCGACCGGCTTCGCTGGGTGCTGCCGGGCTTGGGCGCAATCGCCGCCGCCCTAGCGCTGACGAAGATCAACTGTGGGTTGTACTTTTGCATGGCCTTGGCCGGAGCGATGGTGTCGTTTGCGGAATCGCGATGGTTCCGGCGTATGGCGGGCAGCCTTCTCGTGGCAGCGACGATTTTTCTACCGATCTGCTTGATGTGGCCGCATTTGGACATGGAGAAGGCACAGATTTATTCCGCCATCGCCGCGGGGTCGTGTCTCTCAGCGACTTCGGTCGCCATGGTGCGAAATCAACGCGAAATCAGGTTAATCGACTTTGCCGCCCCCTTCGCTGGTTTCGCGGTCACCTTGATATTGGTGCTCGGCGCGATGGCGGTTTGCGGCAGCACGGCAGCGGGACTCTGGGACGGCATTGTGAGTGGCCCGCTGCGTTTCTCCGGACAATTCGCGTTGTTGCCGGCGGCGTTACAGTCTTCGGAGGCGATTTTGGCGATCGTCGCGACCGTGGCGGCGCTTGCTTACTGTCTTTGTTATCGAGGCCTGCTTCAGCTTTCCGACCGTGTGAGCGTCGCGCTAGTTGCGATGGGTATTTTGATTCGATCCGCGATGGCAATTGAAGTGGTGTCGGTTTTGGCGATTTTCTTAGTGATTGAATACCTTCCCGCGTTTGTGACGCCTTGGATTTGGCTCACGCTCGCGGATCCGTCGCAGAAGCCTCCGACGCTGAGCAATGCGTTTGGCCGGACCATGGTCGTGCTGGCGGCCGCGTTTCTAGTGCTGTACGCTTACCCTGTGGCCAGCGCTCAATGGAGCACAGCCTCCTTCCTGATCGTTCCGGCCACAGGCATCTGTGCTCACGACGTTTGGCTGTGCTGGCAGCGCTCGCGCTTTCGGTCGCCCGCCAGGTTTGCTGTCGCTGGCGCAACATTTGGATTCATTCTGCTTGCGCTGCAATGGTGGTCGTTGTGCCGAAGCTTTGCAGTTAGCTACCGTGATCTGACGCCGCTGAATCTGCCCGGCGCTCAATGGCTTAGGCTTCGCGAATATGAGGTCGCAGTGCTTCGCTGCCTGTCGGTCAATTTGCGCGACAACTGCGACACTTTTTTCGGCGCGCCTTCCATCAACTCCTTGTATTTCTGGTCCGGCCTCAAGCCGCCGACGGATTTCAATCCTGGACTGTGGATGATGTTGCTCGACGAAAAGCAAAAGCGTGCCGTTTTCGATGAGCTGGTGCGTCATCCCCGGGCTTGGTTTGTTTACGATCCAACAGCTATTAAGTCATGGCGGGGCGGTTTCATTGGTTCGCATGCCGACGATCCGCTGGAGCGTTATTGCCAGACGCACTTCGAGCCCATGGTGCAAGTGGGCGCCTATGATCTTTGCGTGCCCGTGGGAGCAACTCATCCGCTCCTGGAGGAAGCGGCCAATGTTAGTTCCCTGCCCGCGAGCGTGTCGTCGCAATTCCGCCAACTCGGCATGCCAAGCGACTCGTCACCGAATGTGATGATTCAGCCGCGGCTTAAGTTGGACAGAGATCGGCAGCCGGGGCTTGCGCGCGTGATTGTGGTCGACGCGGCCGACGGAAAGTTGCTGTCGGATTCGAACGACACGTCGATTCGCGGAATGAAAGTGCTCGACGCCGACTTGCGGCCCGTGAAGTTACCATTGCCGCCAGGCTGGAACGAAAATCCTCAATTGGGCGCACTGCACCTGGTTCCCTACCAGCGGTGGGAGTCACCGAAGGAGCACGATTATTCCAAGGTGTTGGTGGGCCTGGTCGACGAGCATGGTGAATTGATCGTATGGCTGCCGCTGGCCATACCGCTGGAGCAGGCGAAGCGATAACGAAACAATTCGCCGTATCGGCCGAAAGGGCAACTAAGTCCAATGCTGCAGGGGGGTTTGAGGCGGATGATGTCCGTAATAAGACGCCGCTCGCATACCGTTGGCGGCTAGCGTGCTACATCGGCACAACTCTCCACAAGAGATGCGGGTATCCATTCGTCTTGTGGAGCCGTCCCACAATTGACGAGTTGCTGATGCGATTTCGCGGATTCAATCGGCCCTGGAAGTACCGCGCTTCCGCAAAGGGATCCCGGAGGGGCGAGCCCCCTGCTCTTATTTAGAAACAGAATTCGGAGGATTGGAGAACAGGCCGAGCAATCCTCCGGCGGCGGTTGGAAGGGTGGATGTCACGCAAACTGGGCCGTTCACATCGAATCCGCAGTGAACTGCCGAGCCGTATCCATAAACGTTCCTTAGTACTTCGGTGAAGCTTCGTTGACGTTTGGGGATTTGATATTGTTCTCATCGAGATCGACATCCGAACCATTCCGCGAGCCCAGAGCCCGCCACACGAGGACGTCAATGCCATCGGAAATCGCGGCGCCGTGACCATCGCCGAAGCAAACATTCACGACGCCTGGATGCCGGCTGCGGGTACACATGATGGCGTGTTCACCTGGCGTATCGGGAATCGAGCTAAAGTTTCCGCAGTCATACCCAAACCAATTGGGAGGCGCCACGTGGTTGTACATCGTGGCGCAATACATACCGACCGGCCAACCGTTCGTATAGGTGATGCCGCCCGAGGGATGAGCTTGGTCCCACCGTCCCGTCGCCAAGAATACCGAGGCCGATGCGGTGGGAGTGTACTTCGCGCAATCGTCGTACATCAACTTCACGTCCTTGGGGAAGTCCGGTGGTGATGCAGAAACTCCGGGCAGCGTCGGGGTTCGACTGGGCATCGTCACGATGTCGTCCCTCGTCGGCATGTCGGTGCCGGCGAGCCCCGCTATTCCTTTGGTCCGTTCCGCGAAGAAAACGGTCCTGGATGTGCCGTCGGTGAAATCTTTCTGTTTTAACCCTTTGCCGATCGTGAACGCTCCGTTTCCTTGGGTGCCGTCGTTAATCGTGAGAAATGGATATGTGGTCCCGGTCATCGTATTCACTGCGCCGCCGTACGGTGTCGAGCCGCCGAAGTTATATCGGTAGTTGTTTTCGGAATACCTGACGGACGACGTATTCGGATCACTGGGGCAGATAAACAGCGCATCGGCCGTTTTGAACGCCTCGTAACTGGGGTTAAAGGGAGTTCCGGGGGGAGATTCCATGACCGTCGAAAGCGGCTTGTCGAACTTGATCATCTTGTAGACTGTTTGCTGTTCCATGAACGGCAGCAGCCAAACATGAACCGAGCAAAATCCCATTTGCTGATTAGACGTCGCCGAGTTTGAATAGGAGCTGTAACCACCAATTGGCGGTTGCATTGTGGACTTCGATATCCAGTCGGGCAATTTTCGCCCTTGAGGAAATTGCTTATTGGCGCTGTAATAGTTGTTAAGACCTAGTCCAATTTGCTTCAAACTGTTGAGGCACGTGCTTCGGCGAGCTGCTTCCCGCGCAGCTTGGATGGCGGGCAAGAGCAGCGCGATCAACACCGTGATGATGGCGATAACTACCAGCAGTTCGACGAGAGTGAAGCCCGAGCGCTGGCGCTCGATCGTCGGATGTTCAAGTGAACCGGACGGTCGATGCATCGAACGACGGCCTCGGAACGTGCGGCCGGCGGATTGAAATTGGAATCTGGTCATCGCAATTTCCCAAACATTTCAGTCAACAACAACACCGATTCATCAGTGGCATTTACTAACGGCAGATGCGTGTCCGCAATGTATGCCGGGTTGCCCTCAATATCCTTGCGATCACCATCCTGTACACAAAGAGACAAACGATCGAAATTGGACCCGATAACAATTCTGTCAATTGGACTGAGTTTCTTGATCAACTCACACAACGGATCTTGATTTACGTCGGTCGTGCGTCACCTAGGATCCTCGTAGCACCACGCTTCAAGATTCGATCGATCCACCTTCGAACGGAAAAATCCAGAACTTGATTTGCATGACACTGTCTTAGAAAAATCGGGTGACTTTGCAACCCTCCATGCTCTGTTTCTACCGTAGCGCTGGGAGCGATGCAAGGAAATTATGTCGGGCGGTGCAATGGCGCCATTCGGACATGTCAACGCGCTTCGGTCCGACGCACCGAAGCGATCGAGTCGTTGCAAAAGGTAACGAAGTAGAAAGTTCCCAACATCGTTCGTTTGAGCGAACAGTCCTGGAATTGCCGAGTTGCCGAGTCGATTTCGGGGATTCAATCGGCTCTGTCAGTGCCGCTCTTCCGCAATCAAGACTCGAAACGGTCGTGGTCCATCGGAACCCTGTATGATGCAGTAACTGCCCGATAGTTCTCTGGCCGCTCGCTAACATTGCCGATGTGTATATCCAGACAGGGCGAAACGACCGTGCCACAGACCTTCGGCAGTCAATTCGCAATTCTTTTTGGCTGTGACAAGGTGGAAACGTGGAAACAGGGAGACAAAGTCGAAGCCAAGCGATTGCTCGCCGAAGCGCAAACTGCGATGGACGCGGAGATGAAAGCCAGCCCGCTCTGGGACTGCCGAGCAACGTTGGAATTGTTTCGGCGTGAAGCGGAAGCACTTATCCAAACGGATGGATCTTCCCATGCCCCGGCGACCTAGACCAGCGGCGGTTTCATTTCTTGGCAAATGCTTTCACAAATTCCCGTTCGCTGATCAGTGGTTTGATTAACGAAGCGACCGGCGGAACGAAATCTGCTGCTCAGCCGGACCATCCTGACGGTGTCATCAAACGCATGAGTTTCCGACGCGCGATTTCAGTCTCAAAAACTCGGTCGATTTTTTGGACAACTGAGAAACGGTTAGGTTGATGAGACTGGAACTCGCCGTTAAGCCCCAATTCACGGCTAGTGGTACGCTCCGCCATGGTGGCGTATCCTGGAGAAAACTGGTCGTTAAAGGAAACCAATTCAAGCCAAGTACACCGCTTTCTTCAACCCATCCGCAACATTCGATTAGATCTCGGTTCATGTAGGGCAAACGGTTCCACAATGAAAGTCGGGAGCACTCATTTTCGAACGATCTGGCTCAAAGACTGTGAGCCCGAAGTCATCGGCATCATTGATCAGCGGCACCTTCCTCATCGTTTCATAGTTGAGGATTTGCACTCGGTATATGAAATGGCGACAGCCATTTCTGATATGCACGTGCGGGGGGCTGGCTTGATTGGAGCGGCCGCGGCATTCGGAATGTACTTAGCCGCCCTTGAAGCTGACAAAACAGACTCTTTTGACGAACACTTGCTGCGGGCGGCGGAACTTTTGAAATCCACTCGCCCAACGGCGGTCAATTTAGTCTGGGCTGTCAACCGACAACTGGAAGCAATCTCCAGGGCAAAGCCCAGCGCCGAGAAAATCAGCGTCGCACGAAAAACTGCGATCGCGATCGCCGACGAGGACGCAGAAAGTTGCAGAAATATTGGACTGCACGGGGTCAATCTGATTGAAGGGTTAAGCAGGGAGAAACGGGGAGATACCGTAAATATTTTGACTCACTGCAATGCTGGGTGGTTAGCGTTTGTTGATTTTGGTTCTGCGCTCGCGCCCATCTACGAAGCAGTCAATCGGGGAATAAAAGTGCACGTGTGGGTGGACGAAACAAGACCGCGGAACCAAGGGGCGAATTTAACGGCCTGGGAGCTACTGAATCAGGGGGTGCCCCACACCGTGATTGCTGACAGTGCTGGAGGGCATTTGATGCAATCAGGTCAAGTGGACCTGATCATCACGGGAGCGGATCGCGTGACAAGCACAGGAGACGTCGCGAATAAGATCGGGACCTATTTAAAGGCTTTGGCGGCGCACGACAATGAAATCCCCTTTTACGTGGCCCTGCCGTCTTCAACCTTGGATTGGAACGCCGCTGAGGGTGAAACAATACCTATCGAACTACGGTCGGGGGACGAAATAAAATATGTCGCAGGACTGTGCGAAGGAGAGATAAAAAAGGTGCTGGTCACTCCGCCGCAAAGTCCGGCCCTAAACTATGCGTTCGATATCACGCCCGCCAAACTGATCACCGGACTGATCACGGAGCGGGGCATTTGCCAGGCAAAAAAAGATGCGATTCTGAGCCTGTTTCCCGAGAAGATCTATGAGTGAAACTGGAGTCATCAAATTCCACTGTCAATGGACCAAAGGAAATCCGCTGACGGAAGAAAGCATCAGAGAGTTGAATGAATGGCGCGACATTCTGCACCAGCGCGGCTTCATTCGCGCCTACCAAAATGGCATCGGCTACGGAAATGTCAGTATTCGCCTCAAACAGAATCAATTTATTATCACCGGGTCGGCAACGGGAGGAATCAACAAGCTCTCCGGTCAACACTATACGAAGGTGACCGCTTTTGATCTGGACCGCAATTCTGTCACGGCGGAAGGCCCGATGTTAGCTTCTTCTGAGTCGCTAACCCATGCAGCAATTTATGAGTGTGATGCAGGGGTCAATGCGGTGATTCATATCCACGACAGGGATTTGTGGAAAACCCTGATCGACAAAGTCCCTACTACCAATCGTGCGGTTGAATACGGAACACCAGCTATGGCCAGGGAGATTTTACGGCTGTTCAAAGAAACGGATCTCGCTCGGCAGAAGATCCTGGTGATGGCAGGTCACGAAGACGGGATTATTGCTTTCGGCAGCAGCATTGCCGAAGCAGGTCATTCGCTGATGCGCGTCGTCGGTAAGATGCACACGCCGATTCCGGATTAGAATCTGCGGGCACGCGCATCAGTCCTTCGAACACTTCTATCGCGGGGCGGGTTCGGCTATATTACGGTGACGATTACCCGCGAAGAAGCTTCCCGAAGATTCGCTTATCAAACGATGGCGGCAGGCAGTCGGTCGACCCGGCCGATGTCGCGCCTGCCAAGGCGCCGGAATAGGGCTGTTCAGTAGACCCGATCGCGGAGGTTGCATGGCTTCGCCGTTGCAGGTCGTCATCCTGAAGCCGAGTAAGTACACGGCAGACGGTTACGTAGAGCGGTTCCGCTGGGGCTTCATGCCCAACAGCACCGTGCCGTACCTGCGGAGCATGACGCCGACGGTCGTGGGCCACACGCCGGTGGAAGTTCAGACGGTGGACGAATACGTTCACACCGACCTGCAGTACCTATCGCTGCTCAACCGGCCTCGCGGTGGGCGGACGCTGTTGGCGCTGGTGGGCGTGCAAAGCCACCAGTTCCATCGGGCGTTGGATCTGGCGGCGTATGCGCTGCGCAGCGGCTGCATGGTGGTCATCGGCGGGCCTCATGTCATGACCTGCGACACCTCGATGCTGCACGACTGCGGAGTAAGCTTTGCGCTGTCGGAAGCGGAACTTGTGTGGTCGGAGATCCTGCACGACGCGGCCCGGGGAGAAATGCAGCCGGTGTATGGCCGCCAGCAGCGTTGGCAGCAAGAGTTGGAAGCGCCGACCATCGTGCCCCCTGCGCAAGGACCTGCGCAGGTACGTCATGCCAATGCTGGGGCTTTACCCGGCTCGCGGGTGCCCGTTCATTTGTAACTTCTGCTCGGTAATCAAAATCGCCGGGCGTCGGATTCGCAGCCAGAATATCGCCACGACCATGGCCAGCCTGCGCCCGCCAAAGCGGCCGGCGTGCGCACGATCATGTTTACCTCCGACAACTTTAATAAGTATCCGGAGGCTGAGGCGCTGCTGACGGCGATGGTGCAGGATCGCCTCGGGCTGAAATTCTTCGTGCAATGCGATACGCAGATCGCACGGCAGGAGCACCTGGTCGAGCTGCTGGCCAAGGCCGGTTGCTACCAAATGTTTGTCGGCGTTGAATCGTTCAACCGCCAGATACTGTTGGCGGCGCAGAAAGGGCAGAACCGCCCCGAAATGTACCGCGACATTGTGCGCCTGTGCGGCGAATATGGCATCAGCTCGCACTTTTCCAACATCATCGGCTTTCCGCAGGATACTCCCCAGGAGATTGACGAGCACTTGGAGACGCTGCGGGAGATGGGCCCGACGTGGGCTTCGTTTTATATCCTTTGCCCGATTCCCGGAACGCAGCAGTACGACGACTTCCTGGCCGACGGTTTGATCACCGAGAAGAACCTCGATCGGTTCGACACAACCTGCCTGACGTGGCGCCATCCTTGTTTCTCGCGCGAGCGAATGTCGCAATTGCTGTTCGAGTGCTATCGCAAGTTTTTCTCGCGGCGGCACACGTTGAACAATCTAAAGGACGACCTTGATTTTCGTCGCCCAGGGATGCTCGGACGATGCGCGGGAAGCGTGGCCATGGCACTGTTCTCTCGTTTCTGCGCGTGGCGGCGGACGCATCCCATGTCGGGCGGAATCATGCGCATTCTACGAGACCGCGCTGCGGATTTTATCGCGTGGCGGAAAGAAACGTTTGGGTTTGAACTGGCGCCGCTGCCCCCGAGCTTGCGGTTGCCGACCGCGGAAAGCGAGCCTAATCAAGTGCTCGCCCGCGCCGCCGCCCGGCAAGGGGCCCAACTCATTTCAGCTGACTAGAGATCGGCTTAAAGCACATCTCGCTGGCTCCGATGCCCGGCCAAGTTCAAGAGAACAAATGGAAAGCTCAGCGTGCAAATGATATAATAAAGTAGTCGAAGAGCTGCTCGCGATGGGTAGTTCAAGGCAATTTGGCCCGCGGTGCGACAGCGCCGATCGGGGTCTTCTTTTGGGATCACGCTGGTCCATTCGGCACGTAGCCACCGCAACTCGCTGAGCGTTCGACTCGGGAGCGGAGCGCGCTGGAGCATCGTTCGCTTGCCTCGGCAACAAAGGACTTGATGGCATATTTTAGCTGCGATTTTTTTGAAAGGGCTAAATATGATTACTGCAACTGATCGGCTTACGAAACAGGCGAAGAAAGTGACCAAAGATCTTCGCGAACTGACTGGCTCGGCCAAGGATGCTGCCCAAGAGAAGTTACGGCAATTGCGCGCGAATGCCTCGGAACGCTGTGAACAGGGGCGAGACAAAGTGCGACAGGCTGAGCGTGCTGTGGAGCGATTCATCCAAAGCCGCCCGCTCAAGACCGTATTGATCGCGGCGGGGATCGGTGCGTTTTTGGGAGGCCTTTGGTGTCGGCGCATAGCGACCGCTCGTACGCGCAAAAAGTGCTGTCTGAAGTTATTGGTCGAGAGGGAACCTCCCTAATTAAGGAGAACTGAAATGATTGGCACCATTCTGCTCGTGATATTGATTTTGCTGCTTCTGGGTGCGTTGCCCACTTGGCCTCATAGCAAAGACTGGGGCTATTTCCCGAGCGGCGGGCTGGGATTGGTCGTCGTGATTTTGGTCATCCTGCTGCTCCTGGGACGCATCTAATCGTTGTGAATTGAGGTTTTCCCCCGAGCGGGGGCTTTAGAAGGAGGCGATATCATGATTCCAACAGCAATCAGTCTTGTTGGCGCAGTTGTCCTGCTTCTGGACATTTATGCCATCGTCTGCGTGTTGGTGGGCGGTTCCGGGGTCATGCACAAATTGCTTTGGATTGCGCTAATTCTAGTGTTGCCAATCCTGGGCATGTTGCTGTATTTCCTCATCGGCCGGAGCTCAGCGCACGCACACGCGTGAGTGCCATACGGAGAGTATTTATATGCCGCAAACGCCACACGTCGAGAAGCACTTCACTGCCTCGGAAACGGTGCGAGACATTGTGATTGGAATGTCAGACGGACTGACCGTGCCGTTCGCGCTGGCGGCTGGACTTTCGGGGGCGGTGGCGTCGAGCGGAATTATCGTCACAGCGGGTTTGGCCGAGGTTGCAGCCGGCGCCATTGCGATGGGCCTGGGTGGCTATCTGGCGGCTCGAACCGACGCCGAACATTTCGTCTCCGAGCGAACAAGGGAGGAACGCGAGACGGAGGAGATGCCGGAGAAAGAGGCTGACGAGGTCGCCGACGTTTTGCGATCTTACGGGCTCGAAGGCGACAAGGTGACATCCGTGGTGAACTCCATCCGTGCGGACAAGAAGCGGTGGGTGGACTTCATGATGCGTTTCGAGCTTGGCCTGGAGGAACCGGACCCGAAGCGGGCCAGCCGAAGCGCCTTCACGATTGCCCTCTCCTATGTCGTTGGCGGTTTGGTGCCGTTGGCTCCCTATTTCTTATACCGCTCGGTACTCCAGGCGCTGATCGGGTCGGTGATCGTGACGCTATTGGCACTCCTGGTCTTCGGCTATGTAAAAGGAATGTTCACGACCGCTCGGCCCATTCGAAGTGCGTGGCAAACCGTCGTGGTAGGCGGGCTGGCGGCAACCGCTGCGTTCGCAATTGCGAAGGCGATTGCATAGCCGCGCAATACATTCAAGATCGGCGTGCGGAAGATGAGAAACAGCGTAGACTGCTATTGGTCGACTTCGGCAGAGGAGCAACTTCGAGGCCTGGAATCGTCGGCCAAAGGGCTGACGGGCAACGAAGCGACACGGCGGCTAATGGTCGAGCTAGGTTACATGGGTCGCGGACCCAAGGCAGTTCACGCTCATCTAGTCGGCGATCTTTTGGTTGTGCGCTTGCAGGGCGTGTTGACGGCTGCCGAGCAACACCTCGTTCAATCGCTGTCGCCTGAAAAGGTGAGAGATCTGCTGAAGCAGGTACGGACGCACCTGGTTGAAACAACTCGACCGGTGATGGAAGCGATGGCCGAAAAGGTGACCGGAGTCAAAGTACTGAGCCTGCACCAAGACACCAGCACAGTCACCGGCGAAGAATTTATTGCCTTGACCCCCGCCGATTTGCCTCTCTTCGGCAGCAGCGAACGCTAAACGCCCGGTAACGCGTCGTTAAGTGCTCGCAGATCTGCTTGAACTCGCGCGGCATCATTTCAATTTCCCTTGAGCCGCTTGTCCGCTGCACGCAGAAACCCAGGTGCATGGTCGATCGGCCTTTGGTTGGGAGCGATCGAGAAAGTCATGCGGTCAGTCGCTGGTCCACGTTCTCAATGGCTTCGACGGCCAGGAGCAACAAGGATTTGAGCGGACAAGGGCATTGACTCGACGGCGCAGCCACGCAATGCGCGCACACCTCATCGTGAAGGGCCGCGATGTAGGGATCCATCGAATTGTTCCGCACGCTATGCACGGCATTCACGAGCCGCCCGAGATTCAATTCGATGCCGCATTTCTTGCCCAGCGGCGCGCAAGGCGGGCCGCCCGGAGGCCGTTCGATGCAATGCGAACACACGTGCTCGCGGATTTCGGCCATGTACTCTTCGAGATTGGTTTCGGCGTTCATGGTTAGATTCCTTCCGCAGTGATGCATTCCCTCCACCGTTCAACGCTTCGACTCGGCACGCACTCCTGATGGTCTTGAAATGCGGGGTGCCATTGCAGTTCTTCCCGCAGCACTCGAACGTCCCGCGGACATTCAAAACCGAGCTTGATACGGTCTCCACGCGCTTCAACGACCATGATTTCGATATTGGAACCAATCAGAACCCGTTCTCCGACTTTACGGCTGAGCACTAGCATGGCGGCCTCCTTGTTTAGAATGAAAATCGTGCGGATTGATCCCTTGGGTTCGACTTCGGGCGGTGCAAACGCGGACTCGCTCAATTGAGCCGCGGTTGCGTGCCGATTTGGCCAGCGTGGCCAAAAGAAACCCCCGACCGACAGGCAAATTCCTGAGCAGCGGGGCCGATTCTTAATGTCGTAAACTGCCCTCCATGAGCAGCTCACACACTTAAAGTCTATGGCGCCCTGGGAGTCTAGGTCAAGCCGGAAGTTCGACCTGTGATCGTTTTTGAACCATTTCGCAAACGAGGACGAACTTCTGCATCGATTGCTGGTGAATAAGATGATGACGCCAAAGTGGGTAGGCTAAGGCCCCCTCGACAATCCCGAGCAGCTTTTTTCGTAGCGACCGTGTGCTAGGATAGTGGCGGGAGGCAGGCTCGCGACGGGCCGCTTTCGACAGATTTCTTGCCCCGTTTGGCCTAAGCCTTGGCCCAGCGGGGTTTTTTTGTCCTTTTCGTAGAGTCCTTCATGCAACCCAGCGGGCTGTTCCAGCGCTATCGCGAACTGCAGCGGTACGTCAATTGGACGGACGAAGATGCGCAGCGAGTGCGCAAGCTGGCGCCGGCCGCCGAGATGCATTTCGCTGCGTTGATCGACGACTTTTACCTCGCCATCCAGCAAACTCCGGCGACCATGAAGGTCATCACCGGAGGACGCGAACAAATCGAGCGATTGAAAATCTCGCTGCGCACATGGCTCAAAGATCTGTTTTCGGGCAACTATGACCAAGCCTACGTTGAGCGGCGGTGGAAGGTTGGTTTGCGGCATGTCGAAATCGGGTTAGATCAAGTCTACACCAACGCGGCGCTCTCACGACTACGCGGCGGCCTGCTGCTTTGCCTGGAACGGGAAAATGTAGCCGGCAATTTATCCGGAGAGCCAGCCGAGATCACCGCCGCACGCAGCGCCCTGAACAAACTGCTCGATTTGGATTTGGCGATTATTGAAGACGCCTACCAGGCCGAATTTTTGGCACGACAACACCGGACCGAACAGGTCTTGCAGAACGAGCGGCTCGCGGCCATCGGCGAGACCATGACCGGCTTGGTGCACGAAAGCCGAAACGCGCTGCAACGCACGCGGGCATGCTTGGAAATGTTGGCCGTTGAAATCGCCGATCGCCCTCAGCGCCATCGATTTGGTCGAGCGAATTCAAACCGCGCAGAACGACCTCCACCAACTGTTCGAAGAGGTGCGCGAATACGCGGCCCCGATCCAATTGCAACTCAAGAGGTGCAACTTGGCCGACATTTGGCGGCAAGCATGGCAAGACCTTTCCGCTTTGCACGAGGAAAAGCGGCTGGGCCTGGTTCAAACCATCAACGCCGTCAACCTGCACTCCACCGTCGACCCCTTCGCACTGCGTCAAGCCTTCCGCAATATCCTCGAAAACGCGATTCACGCAGCTCCCAAAACCAGTCGGGTCGAAATCGCTTGCGCCCCGGCAAGCATTAAAGGAGAGGAAGTCCTGCAAATTACAATCAGCGATCAAGGCCCCGGAATCCCCCTTGAACTTCGCGCTCGCGTCTTCGAGCCCTTCTTTACCACCAAAGCAAAGGGAACGGGTTTGGGTCTGGCGATCGCCCAGCGCATCGTCCAATCGCATGGCGGGAAACTCTCCGTCCTTGACAATCGGATTCCCGGAACCCAAATTCTTATTTGTCTCCCGCGAGAACTCTCATGACCGACCCGCTGCGGATCGTGGTGGCCGACGACGAACCCGACATGCGCGATTTCTTCGAACGCATGCTCCCCATTTGCGGGCATCAAGTCGTGGCGGTCGCGGAAACGGGCCGCGAACTGATCGAGCATTGCCGCGCGCTGGAGCCCGACCTGATCATTACCGATATCAAGATGCCCGACATGGACGGCATCGAGGCATCGACCATCGTCTGTCGACATCGACCCGTGCCTGTCATATTGGTGTCTGCCTATCACGATCCGGAACTTATTCGTCGGGCTGAAGCTGATTACGTTTTGGCGTACCTGGTGAAACCGATCGGGCAGGCCGATTTGGAGCCGGCGATCGCGCTGGCCGTGCGTCGCTTTCACCAATTCGAGGCGGTCCGCAAAGAAGCCTCTGACTTGCGACAGGCGTTGGCGGACCGGAAGGTGATCGAACAGGCCAAAGGCATCCTGATGAAAGTCGCGGGAACCGATGAAAAAGATGCCTTCCACCGTCTGCAACAACTAGCCGCCGAAAAGAACCAGAAGCTCATCGAGGCGGCGCATAACGTTGTTGCGATGGAAAAGGCCTTTCGGCCCGCCGGGAACTGAGCTTCCTGCCCTGGCTTCGCGGCCGATCCTTTACGTACCTGCTCGCATCGTTTCAATGCCGAACGACCGCCAGCAGGATTTCAACGGCGATCAGAACGATGACGATCACCTCCAGGAATTCAATCCGGAACGACGCCGATTGATCGCGCACGACCTGATAAGCCCCTTCGACCACGTCGAGCGAACCGCGGATGCTCTGCTCCCAATCGTTCAGGTGGAATTTCACGGCAATCATCCGGTGCACGCGCGCCAGATATTGATCGCCCAGCATCTTCAGCGAATTGCCGGTGCGTTCGAACAAGCTCTGGGCGTCGATCCGCACTTCGCCCAATCGGCGCAGGGGCCGTCCCTGCGTTCGCCAAAACGGCAGCCAACTGCGAAGCGTGCGGTGGATGGTGCTGTAAGCGTCGGTCAGTCGGGCGTCAAGAAAATCGTCGATATAGCGATATTCCAGCAACTGCATGTTCGCGAACTCGATCGTCTGCAGCGTTTCTTCGCAATCGCTGTCGATCAGCACGCAGGCCGACCAATCCGCAATCAGCAGGTCATCGAGCCCGTAGCTGATGCGCGATTGCAGCGCGGCGTTGATCTCCTCCTTGCTAAGCGGTTGCGCTTCCAAGCGCACCAAGCTGGCCAGCCAATTGGAATGTTCCGCCACCAGGGCCTCGGGCCCGGGCAGCGACTCGCCGGGCGGTAGCCGGAAGACCATGTATTCTTCCCCCAGCGGACTCCACGAGGCCTGCTGAATGGCCGGTTGAAGCGTGGCGAACAACGGTTTCGTCGCATGGGTGGCGGCATCGATCAGCGATCGCGGCGCCGCCAAAGCGCCGGCCAGCCGCACCAGCGCCGCCGGCGTCAACTCGAAAGGCACTTGCAGCGAAACGCTCACGCCGCCGAAATCAAACACGATCGCTTCCGCCGGCACATCGCTCGGGCCCACCTCGGGCAGCTCGATTCGCAACCGTCCGAGCGGATATCGCAATGGCGCCGGCCTGTAATCGATCGAACTGGGAGTTCTCCGCCGCCTCGCCAGGTCCTGGCTTTCCGCTGGCAATAGTTTCCTGGCTTGTTCCAGATTAATCTCATCGCCCCAATCGAACGCCAAGAACACATGCAGCGTACCGCGCAAAAGTGCCTGGTCATTTAGCATGGCGGAAGTATAACCGGTGGCGCTTTATCGTCGATACGTTCCGATCAATTCCGCCTCCGCGAGAATGTGATCGTCGATTGCATGCAGCAGTGCGGACTTGTCGCCGCCGGGTTTCAAGTTGAGCGCCGCATCGAGGGCATACAATCGAAAGTGATAATGATGGACGCCGTGCCCATGCGGAGGCGCCGGGCCGCGATAGCCCAAATGATTTCGGCCCCAACTGTTGCACCCTTGAGCTGCGCCCTCGGGATGCCGCAGCGTCTCCGTCGTCGGCACACCTTCCGGCAGTGTGCGCGTATCCGGAGGAATGTTATACAACACCCAATGCACCCAAGGTTCCGCGGTGGGCGCATCCGGATCGTCGCAGATCACAGCAAACTGCTTCGTGTTCGCCGGCGGGTCGTTCCACTCCAGCGGTGGCGAAATGTCCTTGCCGTCGTCAGTAAACTGCTTGGGGATCGATTGGCCGGGCGCGAACGCCGTGCTGGTAAGCAGGAGCGGCATGGCTGAATTCTCCCTACTGGATCGTCGTGCGCGGCTGACTCACAAAGGCGCTTTTTGCAGCTTCGCTAACAATCCCCGCAACAACTCTTCTTCCTGCTTGACCTCTTCGCGAAACTCGGGAGAGTGATGCGTTCGATGCACTTCAATCCGAGTGTCGCCCAAGGCAGTATCGACGAGCCGCCGCAGCATGACGATTTCATCCGACGTCAAATTGAACACGATGTTAGCCATGACTTCCCCTTTCTTGCGACGGTTGGTGATTACTGCGCTGGCTGAGTTTCCCGCTCGATGGACTGCTCTTGCAAAAGCGCGACCACGTCTGCATCCTCCACCTGCTTGAAATCTTCGTAAAACTGGCCAATGGCATAAAAGTCTCTCGGCGAGTGCAGGCAGATCAGTTCGTCGCAGCAGCTACGCACATCGGTCAGGCGATCGGGCGAACCCACGGGAATCGCCACGATGATTTCCCGCGGCGATTGGGTCGCCAACAGGTGCAGCGCCGCGATCATCGTCGAGCCGGTGGCGACGCCGTCGTCGGTAACAATGACCGACCGTCCGGCAATTTTCGCCCGCGGCCGAACTTCGCGAAACAATTTGTTGCGGCGAGCGATTTCCGTTAATTGAAAATGTTTCTCACCGTGGAGGTATTCTTCATCAACTCCGAACGCCCGCAGCGCGTAATCGTTCAGGTGCAGATAGACCTCTCCGCCTTCGGAGATTGCTCCAATGGCGAATTCCGAGTGATTCGGCGCCCGCAACTTTCGCGAGAGCACAACATCCAATTCGGCATTTAGTGCGCGCGCTAGAACCGCCCCCACGACAACTCCGCCGCGCGGAATCGCCAGCACGATCGGTTGGGTAAAGTTGTGGTGTCTCAGCCGGTCCGCGAGCTGGCGACCGGCATCCTCACGATGGTGAAACATTGGATCCTCCTTTCCCGCACGGCTTAATCCGCGGTCGGTATCTCTTGACTCCCAAATGTTTCATAAACCAGTCGGTCGCCAGCCGGGCGACTTCTTCCAGCGTGCCTGGTTCTTCGAACAAATGCGTTGCGCCGGGAACTACTACTAGTTCTTTTTCGCATTGCAGTTCCGCGGCCGCTTGTCTGTTAAGTTCCAAAACGACCTCGTCGTTTCCGCCAACAATCAACAGCGTCGGCGCCTTTACCGAGCGGAGGTTGTGGAACGCCAGATCGGGCCGACCGCCGCGAGAAACAATCGCGCTGACATCGTCCGGGTGGCGCACGGCAGCTACCAATGCCTCGCCGGCGCCTGTGCTGGCCCCGAAATAACCAAGCTTCAGCGAGGCGAATTCTGGTTGTTGCGCGGCCCAGTCGACGGCAGTCTGCAGACGCTCCGCCAACAAGGCGATATCGAACGCTTTTTTCCGTTGGGCGGCTTCCTCTTCTTCCAACAAATCGATCAGCAAAGTGGCGATTCCCGACGCTTGCAGCGCTCCGGCGACAAGTTGATTCCTCGGACTGAAGCGTCCGCTGCCGCTCCCGTGGGCAAAAACGACGATGCCCCGGGGGCTCCCAGGAATATGCAACACGCCCGCTAATCGCCGTTTCCCACAGGCGATCACCACGTGCCGCTGTTCGAATGGCCTGATGATGCTTGCCATGACCGTCTCCTAATGGCATGGGCGCAATCATTTCGCGGCGTGCGATTCTCCGTCGCGAGATTTCGCCTGAAACAAAAAAAGCCCGCACGATCAGCGAACTGCTCGCGCGGGCGTTCAATAGCCCATGTTTCGAAATGGCCCGTCAGGAGTCATTTCATACTAATCAAATTATATCCGTCTCATGCTTTTAAGGGTTGGGCCTTGTTAGCGGTAATCCCGCATCGTTAGATATTGCCCGATCTAGGTTTATTGACGACAGATCGCGTGCCGATATAATAAATGTGTTGGGCGGGCTCGAGATGGGCTGTCCAAGACATTTTCAATGACCTCGCGGCGGAATGGCGCCGGGAGGTTTTCTTTTTGGGTCACGCTGGCCCACGGCAATCGCGATTGCTGATTTGCCACCCTTTGATCGAGCAGCAAAGTCGTAATTGCCGGTCTTGGTGATTGCCCATCTCGGTCCGCATGGAGGATATCGCCGGAAAAACTACGTTCTGTGACCAATGCTCCAGCACAAAGGAGACCAAACCATGGTAGCTCCACTTTCGAAGCGTGAAATGCGCGGCGTTAGCCTTTGGGAACCGTTTCGTCTGGCTCGCGAAGAAATGGAATCGCTCTGGTCGCAAATGATTGGCGAGCCGATTGGAAACGTCTTCCGAGGCCGGATGTTGCCGGCGCTCGATCTGTCTGAAACGCCGGCGACGATTGAAGTCCGCGTCGACCTGCCCGGCATCAAACCCGAGGAGATCGACATTCAGTTGAAGAACGGCGTCCTGAAGATCAGCGGCGAGCGCGCGGAGGAAAAGGAAGTAAGAGACAAAACGTTCCATCGTGAGGAACGGCACTACGGCTGCTTCTCCCGCTCGATCAGCCTGCCCGCCTCAGTTAAGGAGGAGAAGGTCGACGCGCAATATCACGACGGCGTGTTGACCGTAACATTGAGAAAAACAGAGGAGGCCAAAAGTCGGAAGATTGAAGTGAGAACCTGATCTGAGTCGATCCACCGATTGACTCGCGAATGCACCACGGCGGTTGATTCGTCGCAAGCGAATCAGCCACCGCGAAGCGGCGTAATACACTGTAAAGGAGCGCAATTATGTCACTCAGCACCTTGTTGAAAAGGGACATCGTCACGGCCGCTCCCATGGATTCATTGGTTCAAGTGGCCGCGCTGATGGAACGGAAGAAGGTTGGAGCCGTCGTCATCACCGAAGGCACCCGGCCAGTGGGCATCGTCACCGATCGCGACCTGGCCCTGGCCGTCTGTGGACACGGCGTTTCCACCCGAGAGCGGGTCCAGAATGTGATGACCTGCCCGGTGGCGACAATCCGGGACGACGAAGGCGTTTTCAACGCCACCCAGAAAATGATGGACAATGCCGTCCGCCGATTGCCGGTGGTCGATGAACACGGCATTTTGGTGGGACTGGTGGCCATCGACGACCTGCTGCTGTTGCTGAGCCGCGAGCTGCAAAGCATGGCCGAAGGCATCAAGGCTGAAACAGTCGCGGTCTGATCGTGTTGGCAAAAAGCGACATGGCCGAGAGGGCGGAATACCCGCTCGACCGACCTAAGATCGATTGATCGGCGTATTAATAAGTAGTAGAATGGAAGTGTTGGATGGCTCGCGATGGGCCGTTCAAAACAAGGGATGATAGCCCCGCGGCATACACGCCGAATGGGGTTTTCTTTTGGGGTCACGCTGGCCCAAACGGTAGGGCGTTTGTCGCTTCGGGACGGTTGAGCTGTCGCCGATCACGCCGCCACTCAGACCGCGATCTGCGCGATCAAGACGCTCACGCGCCAACTTGAATTAAACCAAACCAATCGACCGATGCTTCGACTCGGAAGGAGGTCGACCATGACAGCTACCATTAAGCGAGCAGCATCGAAGCCCTTCCTGGACTTGACCGCTGCCGATCTCATGTCGGCCCCATTGACAACCATCCCGCAGGACATGCCGCTGCGCGATGCTGGACATTTGCTGGTGAAGGCCCACATCAGCGGTGCGCCGGTGGTCGACGCCGACGGAAAGTGCGTCGGCATTCTTACCGCCTCCGATTTCGTCGGCTGGGCGGAAACTGGCGGGCAAACGGAGGAACTGAAGAAGGCAGTCAGCTTCGTCGCCCCTTGGGGTGAAATCATTGATTTGGATCGCTGCCAGGGCTGCGTGGTTCGTGATTACATGACGGCCAGGCCAGTGACCGTCGCCCCCGCCGCCACGATCGCAGAAATCGCGCAGCGAATGGTGTCCTACCACGTCCATCGCGTTCTTGTCGTGGTGGTGCGAGATCACATCCGGCAGCCGTGCGGGATCATCAGCAGCTCCGACATCATGGCCGCCGTGGCGAATGCCGCGAGTGCTGACCCCCACGAAAAAAGCGGAGAATCGAAATAAACGTTGTCGATCAGACGATTTGCACGGACTGCAATCAGATGGTAACTCTAAAGCAAGGATTGCTAATTATGAACACAATTGCCCACGCCGAATTGCTGAACCTAGTTGAGACACCGGGTGACCGGTTCGTTTCGATTTACATGCCGACCTACCCGGCGGGTCGGGAGATGCCGCAAAACCCCCTCCGATTCAAAGTCCTGCTGAACAAGGCGGACAACGCGTTGCGTGAACGGGGAATGTCCTCCTCGGACCGGAGCGATTTACTCACGCCGGCGGACGAACTGGTCGATCAGCCCCAGTTTTGGAAATCGCAGACTCACGCCCTGGCGGTCTTCATATCGCGCAGCGGAACGCGCATCTGGCAGCTTCCCTTCGAGTGCGAAGAATTGTGCATCGTCGGCAAGCGTTTCCACATCACGCCCTTGGTTGATTGGCTGCAAGCCGACGCACCCTACTACTTGCTTGCGGCGAGCCAAAATCGTGCGCGATTGCTGCGCGGAACTCGCTATAAGCTGCAAGAAGTTTCAGTCCCCGGCATGCCAATCTCCCGGGCAGCGGCGCTGCGCTTTGATCGACGTGAAGGATTGTTCCAATTTCACTCCGGCCGGCCGCAAATCCAGGGCAAAGAAGGTTTGGTGTTTACCGGACACGGTGGTGAAGTCGATGTTGCCAAGGAAGAAATCGGCTCATTCTTCCGGATGGTTGATTCGGCCGTGGCCCGATTTTTGCGCGGTCGAAACGAGTTGCTTGTGTTTGCCGGCGTCGATTATTTGATGCCGATCTATCGGGAACATAACCATTATCCACATCTCGTGACGAAGCACATTTCCGGCAACCCCGACCTGATGTCGCCCGACGGTTTGTGCCAGCGCGCCTGGCCGCTGATCGCGGCTTATAGTCAAGAGCGGCAGGAAGCCGAGGTTGCAAGGTTCTGGTACTCGGTGGAACACGGTCGCAGTTCCAATCACCTGGAAGATATCCTCCGGGCCGCGCACGCCGGGGTCGTCGAAACGTTATTCATTTGCCCCACGGTCCGGCGCCTCGGAGCGTTTGATCCGACCGAGAATCTGGTTCGCCTCGACGATTCTCCGCGACACGATAGCGAGGACCTGGTCAACCTGGCGGCATGCTTGGTATTGAAACACCGCGGGAAGCTGGAGTCGGTTGCGTCCGGCAACATTCCGGGAGGCGGTCCGATGGCGGCCGTTTTTCGCTACGAACTCACGGCGGCCATCTCCCAACAACCTCTTGTGTCAGGAGCATACATATGAACGTCACAGAATTCTTGGATCAACGCGGAATTCCGTACAACGTATATCCGCACGAAAAGACCTTCGACGCCCAACACATGGCTCAGTCGTTGCACGTGCCCGGGCGCAACATCGCCAAAACAGTAATGGCCCGAGTCAACGGCGGCGCCAAACACGTGGTGCTCGTGGTGCCGGCGACCGAGCGGATTGACTTGCACCGCGTCTCCACGGCCCTGGGGGATGCGGAGGTACGCTTGGCAACCGAACCGGAAATCGCCAGTCTCTGCCCCGGTTGTGAATTCGGAATCGTTCCGATCTTTGGCTCGCAATTCGGCATGCAAACGATGGTCGACGAATCGATCACCAAGCAAGACGATATTTTTTTCCAGGGCGACAAGCATGATCAGACGATTCGAATGAGCTACGAGGATTTTTGCACGGTAGAACTTCCACTGGTAGCTGCGATTGTCGAACGCCGTCGCCCGACGGTGCTTGTAACATGATTTTTTTGTGGAAAGGAACTTTCCCATGTCCGTAGGCCGCATCTGCGTTCGAGAAGTGGATACCGCCAGCCCGAGCGAAACCGTTTACGCCGTCGCCCAGCGGATGCATCAGCGCGGCGTCGGATGCCTGGTTGCCGTAAATGACAGTTCCGAACCGATCGGAATCGTGACCGACCGCGATCTGGTCGCGAGAGTTCTGGCCAAAGGCCGTGACCCCATGCAGACGGCGGTCCGTGACATCATGACCCGCGATCCTAAATGGATTTCAGAAGAGAGTCCGATCGAGTCGGCCCTGGCGCTGATGCGAAGCGGGAGCTTCCGTCGGCTGCCCGTCATTGATCGAAGCCGTAAGCTGGTCGGCGTAGTCAGCTTGGACGATATTCTTATGCTGCTGGCCGAGGAATTCATTCAAGTTGGCAACGTCTTGCGGCGCGAAACTCCCCGCTCTGTCGTGACCGCCTAATGCGTAGAATCGAGAACGTACCCGCAGCACTTTGTCACAGGGAATTTGCCATGGCCACTGCATCTCACCTTGAAATGCATCGCGAGCATCTCCGCTGGCAAGCGGAAGACGACATGTGGCGCGACGATCTGGCTGCCTGGGAAGCCGAGGTCAATCAAGCCATCCAAGAACTGCCACGGTTTCAAAATGCATTGCGACATCATGCCGATGCGCTCCGGAAGCATGCGGCGGCGATTCGCTTGTATGAACAAGATTTCCGCGCGCACGAACACGCGCTGGCGGAACTAGAACGCGGCGAGTCGGCCGCTGGCCCGATGGATTCCACGGAAGCTTTCCAGCGCGCCGCGGAGCAACATGCTGCTCAACGTCGAAACCATCAACGCATGAAACGGCAGCATTACCACTTGATCACAGTCTGGAAACTGCTGGATCGAACGGTGAGCCGACCCAAACCTGAAGCGGATGCTTGAATTGAGAACCCCGTTTCTCACACGCCCCACTTATACCAATGGAAAAATCAACCACGCAGCGGCTAGACGACGACGTCGTTGGCGCTATGCCGCCGGCGCCGGTGCCACCGCATCCCTGGCAAGCGCCTGACTACCGCGCCGCCGGTTACATCAAAACCGGACTATTGCTCGGCGGACTCGCCGGATGCACAAGCCTTCTCTTCAACGTTATTGGCAGCGTCTTGTGGCCAGCGATTAGTGGCAACCCGCAACACCCATTAAGACTCATTCAGGTTTACCTCACTTTCCCGTTCGGCGAAGCGGCACTGCAATTCAACAGCGGAGTCCTGCTGGCGCTGGGTTGTGTCGTCTATCTGGCCACGGGCATGCTGTATGGAATGCTGTTTGAGTGGAGCATTTCTTATTTCATTCCAGTTGCTGGTTTGCCGGCTCGGATTGTCTTCTGCAGCGCGCTGGCATTGTTAGTCTGGGCGGTAAATTTCTATGCCATCCTGATTTGGCTCCAGCCGCTTTTGTTTGGGAACCGCTGGATCATCGAACTGCTTCCCTGGTGGGTGGCTGCTTTGACCCATTTGGTTTTTGGTTGGACCATGGCCTGCATCTATCCACTGGGAGAACGACAAGCTGTTCCGACGTAGTCGATCTTGTCGCACGGAATCTTCTGCCCCTTGTCCAACTCCACGTCGGCTCGATGCAACTTGGCAATGATCTGATCCACACGGTGTTGCTGTTGCTTCATAAAAGAGAAGCCTTTCCGGGCCCGTGGCCCGTCAGGATTCTCTCACTCCGACTGGCTAGGGAAGATGGTCACAGCCACAACACTTCTACGCGGGCGCCAGCCGCCAGGAAACTTGTTGCCCTGGCGCGTGATAACACGGCTCACAGATATCCATTTGGGTTTTGAATCAAAGAATCGATCTGTCAGTAATTGAAAGGTTGGTTGAACGCTTACGCCGGAGCCGACGCCATCCACGCGCTGCCAAATGCCCTTTTTTGCGGTCTAATGACTCTTGGAGCATCAGCGTTGGTAAGCTGGAGTTGCGTGTTTCTCCCAGCATCGTGTGATACGTCCGGAGGCCGATCATGTTTGCAGTCTACGGTACGCTAATCGTGTTCACCGTGTCGCTTGTCATTGTTCGGGTGGCTACGGTTGGATTGACCATGACCGGTGTTTCGAAGGATCTCGCTCAGTTTCAGGCAGTTTCGGCGTTCACCGGAGCCGGCTTTACCACGACGGAATCAGAGGACATTGTCAATCATCCGTTGCGGCGGCGGATCGCGATGCACTTGATGCTGCTGGGCCACGTCGGCATCGTGGTGGCGATCCCATCGGTGGTTTTGTCCTTTCTCAACACGGGACGCAGCGACGACTGGTCGAGCCAATTGCACGTACGCGTTGGCGTGCTGGTCGGAGGCCTACTGCTTCTTTTTATCATCGCCGGCAGTCGGTATGTGGAACGGATCATGTGGAACGTCAACACCTGGGCTCTGCGCCGTTTCGGCGAAATTCACGTACAGGACTACACGCGACTCTTGCGAGTTGCTCGAAACTACGTGATCTCCGAACTCCATGTGCGCCAAGGCGATTGGCTCGCTGGCTGGACGCTGGGACAGTTGCGTTTGGCGAATGAAGGTGTGCTGGTATTAGGGATTGAGAAGCCCAATGGCGACTATCTCGGCGCCCGCGCGGACATACTCGCTTGGAAGTCGACGACTGCTTGATCCTGTACGGGCAACAAGAGGCACTGCTTGACCTCGACGAACGGCATGCAGGCATGGAAGGCAACGTCAAGCACGTGATGGCCGTGACCCGGCAGATGGACATCACAGAAGGGGGAATGAGCACTGAGGCGGCAAGCGAGACGAAACAGGGCAAATCGACCCACTAGCGGGGATCACCGTCGTCGCAGCGACGCATCGCAGTTGATGGGCTATTCATGACGCCTGATTGACGAGCGAGCTTACGAATTCTATTGAATTACTTCCGGGAGTGACTGGACCTGAACCCTGTTTTCGGAAAGGTTCGTTTTTCGAATCGACCTCTGGAACGAATTCCGCTGCTCAGCCGGAGCAACCGGCCGTGCCATCAAACGGTTGAGTTGCCGGGCGCAATCTCTGTCTCAATGACTGGGTCGTTTAACCCTTCTGTTTACTCCCACAGGAACCAACGACGCTTCGCCCGCGGGCCGTAGGTCAACCCGAACTGATCCAGAGCCACCTCGGTCACAGAACGAACCGCCTCTTCGGGGGAGTCGGTCACATGGATGCGCTCGTAATCCGTCGGTGCAATCATTTCTCCTTCCAGGAGCCGGCCGCGCATAAAGTCCATCAATGGCCGCCAGAATTCCTTGCCCATCAGAATCAGCGGAAACTGTTTGATCTTCCCGGTCTGAATCAGGGTGGCAACCTCGAACATCTCATCCAGCGTGCCGAATCCACCCGGCATGGCGATAAATGCGTACGAGTACTTGACCAGCATCAGTTTGCGCACAAAGAAGTGGCGGAAAGTGATCCAGCGATCGAGGTACGGATTGGGCTGCTGCTCCTTTGAAAGCTCGATGTTGCAACCCACCGACATGCCTCCGACGTCCCTGGCCCCGCGGTTGGTCGCCTCCATCAGGCCCGGACCGCCGCCGGTCATCACCGTGAAGCCGGCACGGGCGAGTCGCGCTCCGACTTCCCGAGCGATCGTATACTCCCGATGACTTTCCCCGAATCGGGCCGAGCCGAACACAGTCACGCAGGGACCGAGGAAGTGGAAGGTGCGAAAGCCGCGCATCAACTCGCAAAAGATGCCGAAGGCTTTGCCCAACTCGAATCCACGAGACTGAGGCCCCTGTAAGAAACGCACCACGTCCGGAGCTGCGCCGGCGCCCCAGTGGGCCTCAGAGGTTTCCGGTTCATGCGGCGAATTCGCGTTCTGCCCAAGTCCCATAGGCTCATTCATCTGATTTTCTCCCATGCCGCTGGCCGTTAGCTCGGCGAGTTGAGAATCGCTTGCAATTATCTTTGGCTTCGGTCGGCACGCAAACGCGCCTTGGCACAAACGGCGGAGCGAGGTAGGAGAACACTATGATTCGCCCAACTCAAAACTCTCTCCCCTTTTGGGCACGGTGGTGTTCCATCCGCGAGTCGTACGCAGTTCTTGGGCCAGCGCGGTAGCCGCCGGCAATTCGCCGTGCGTGAAGAACGCCTGCCGAGGGTCGCCGAGCGGCTCCAGCCAACGAATGAGTTCACGATGTCCGGCATGGCCACTTAGCGCCGAGATCGATGCCACGGCTGCCCGCACGGGAACATCGTGTCCATAGATGCGCAGATATTTTGCACCGTCGGCCAGTGCACGGCCACGAGTTCCCTCGGCCATGAAACCTGCCAGCACGATCGTGTTGCGCTCCTGCGGCAAGCGCTGCTCCAAGTGATGAAGTATTCGGCCCCCGGTCATCATGCCGTTGGAGGCGATGATGACCGCCGGACCACTTACGTCGTTGATGTGTTTTGATTCGTCGACCGTTCGCGCCAACTTGACGTGCTGACCGTCGAAAACATTTTGTGAACCGATGAGCTGTTCCCCGTTCAGATCGTAATCCTCAGGATAACGAGCGTAGATGTCGGAAGCATTGATGGCCATTGGACTGTCCAAGAAAATCGGTAGCTTCGCAATCCGCCGGCTTTCCATCAGCACACGCAGTAAATAAATCAACTGTTGCGAACGACCGATCGCAAAAGCTGCAAATAGCATCACGCCCCCACGCTCCACTGCGTTAGTGACCACGGTGCACAATTCGTCCAGCACGGACTGGTCGGGATGTTCGCGGTTGCCGTAGGTGCTTTCGCAGATCAGGTACTGGCAGGCAGGCGGCGGAGTCGGATCGTGGTACAGGGGCGCGTCGTACCGGCCCACGTCGCCCGAAAACAGAATGCGAGTGGTTTGCGAACCGCGGCGAATCTCAGTTTCAATCAGCGAGGCGCCCAGCAAATGGCCGGTCGTCTGATATCGCATCCAAATCGGCGCAGCCGGCGAAAACCACTCCATCCGGTCAATCCTTTTCAGCAGCCGCAGCGCGCGGACGACATCTTGACTGCCGTACAGCGGCAGTGCGGGAGTGTGTTTTGAGAAGCCTTTGATGTTGGCATAGCCCGCATCTTCCTCATGATTTTTGGCGGCATCGAAAAGCACAATTTCCGCCAGATCGGCCGTGGCAGGAGTGCAGTAAACGGGGCCCGAAAATCCATCCCGCACGAAACGTGGTAGATACCCGACGTGGTCGAGGTGAGCATGCGTCAGTACGACGGCCTGGACCGATGTGGCCGGAAAAGGTAGCGCTTGCCAATTTAATTGCCGAAGCCGCTTGAGTCCTTGAAAGAGCCCGCAATCGACGAGTACAGAAGCTCGATCAGCTTCCATTAAGTATTTGGAGCCGGTAACGGTTTCGGCCGCGCCGTGAAAAGTCAGCCGGAGCATGGCGGCGTTGTAACACGCTCCGTGCGTTGCGGCAAGCAGGCGCGACCGTTGCCATGCGGCCTGACCCTCGGTGGGTTGATCGTGCAGGTTGCTGTTTAGCCATTTCTGGGTGACGCATCATGAAGGGATGGCATTTCCTCGATCAGATTTTGCGGGAATGAAGCGACGTCAGCTTTTCTTATTTGAATTCCTCGACGGTTGCTTTTGTCACCCCTTTTTATGATGGCTTCAACGGCCGTGTCGCGAGCTGTCATGGATTGACGAAGCCACCGCCGGAACGAATTCTGCGGCCCAGCCGGACGAACCTGCCCGTGTCATCAAACGGTACTTGAATCTGGAGTAGGATTTGCCTTCCGCTTCGGCTTTGGCACCGCGTGCAGCTCGGAACTCAAGCTGATCCACGAGATCGGTTAAACGAATGAGCGAGCGCGGCCCGGTTGGATGAACTCCTGAGACGACGCACAAAAAACATTCCCGCTGTGGGAAGAGAACCAAGCGTCGGCAACTCGAATAGTCGACGAAATCCGAAACGGAAAGCGATACCACCTCGGAACTCGGCAGCAGGCAAGATTAGTAGTACCGCAGTTGACCCACACACGGCTTCATAGTCGCTTGAGTTCCCGGCGCGCGTTTCCTGTCTCATAAACATGGTCGTTTTCCGGGATTTTTAAGTTTGCTCGGGTTCTTGGGAAAATCGGGCTGACCCAGAACGACTGATTTGCCGCTTTGGCATTCCTTCCTCGGCCGCATCCGACGTGACCGCATTGCCGGCCGCTGTTCTTTCCTCGCTGATCGCGGCCCATTCGACCATCTCTACCTGTGTGCGAGTTTGCTGTGACGCCGAGGCCGTACTGCAATTGCGCCGAGCAGCGCTATTTCGTTGATCGAACGCACGACAGTGGGGCCACGAGATCTTCCGCATCGACTCTGGGACCGAGGACGTTCTTGCACGGAATGCCGAGAAAACTCGCGATTTCTCGAACTTCTCTCTGAGCTAGGCTTTAGATGCGGACGAACTTGTTGGCAGGACATCTCGAAATGCAAAACCTGACTCAGTCGACCGATCCCGCGCACGGTGATACGGACGGTATTGCGCCTGCGCGGTTCTTTCATCAACTTGTTGACAGCTCGTGGGACATTATTACGGTCCTCGACGAGCGCGGCTTCATCTGTTTCGAAAACCAGGCCACCGAGCGACTTTTGGGGTATCGGCCAGACGAATTGTTCGGGCGGTTTGTGTTCGATTTCATTCATCCCGACGATCGTCCAGCCACGCTGCAGGCTTTCCAGGGGGTTCTTGCCCGACCGGAACAGACTGCGTCAGCCGAATTCCGCTTTCAAAGCAAGGACGGTTCCTGGCGATACCTGGCGTCGGTGGCGAAGAATCTGTTGCATGAGCCGGGCATTGCCGGCGTGATTGTCAACTCGCGCGATGTCACGGAGCAGAAACTGGCGGCCAAGGCGCTGCGCGAGTCTGAGGAACGATTCCGGCAAATGGCAGAAAACATCGACGCCGTGTTTTGGGTCTGCGATGTGTCAATCACGACGATGTATTACGTCAGCCCGGCTTACGAAAAGATCTGGGGCCGAACGTGCGAGAGCCTGATGAAATCGCCACGATCATTCCTTGACGCGATCCATCCTGACGATCGTGAAGAGTTACTCGTGAGCCTGAAAGCCCTCGAAACAGGACAGCCGCAATCGTGCGTGTATCGGATCACACGACCGGACGGCGCCATGCGGTGGATCTCCGAACGTGGTTTCCCCGTGTTCGACCAACACGGCACGGTCTACCGCTGCGTAGGGACTGCGGAGGACATCACCGAGCGACGTGCTCACGAGGAGCAGCTGAACAAGCTGATGCTGGCTATCGAGCAAAGTCCGGCGGCCGTGGTCATTTCCGACGCCCAGGGCACGATCGAATTCGTGAATCCAAAATTCACCGACGTGACTGGCTATACGGCGGCCGAGGCGGTGGGGAAGAATCCGCGGATACTGAAGTCGGGCAAGCACAACGCGGAGTTTTACCGTGAGTTTTGGGACACGATCACCGCCGGCCGGGCTTGGCGGGGCGAATTCTGCAACAAGAAAAAAGACGGGACCCTGTATTGGGAATCGGCTTCCGTGTCGGCGGTTCGCAACGAGCGAAACGTGATTACCAACTTTGTCGCCGTCAAAGAAGATATCACGGCCAAGGTGCGCGACCAGGAGCAACTGCGTCTGCAGGGCTCGGCGTTGTCGGCCGCGGCCAATTCGATCTTCATTACCGACAAACACGGCCGCATCACCTGGGCCAACGAGGCGTTTTACCGGTTGAGCGGTTTCAGTATGGAGGAGCTCGTCGGTCAGACGCCGCGCATCTTGAAGTCGGACAAGCAGGACGCCGAATTTTACAAAAACATTTGGCAAACGATTCTCGCGGGCAATGTGTGGAACGGGGAGGTCGTCGAGCGCCGCAAGAACGGAGAGCTGTACACCGTCCACCAGATGATTACTCCACTGACCGATGGCAGCGGCGAGATCACTCATTTCATCGCCGTTCACGAGGACATTACCGCCCGCAAAGATGCCGAGGCGCGCATCGCGCAAATGGCGTACCGCGATTCACTCACCGGCCTGTGCAATCGGGCCGAGTTCCATCATCGAGTAGAACAAGCGGTACAGGAGGCAAAGCGGCATTCGCGCTCGCTGGCCTTGCACTATATCGATTTGGATCGATTCAAGGTCGTGAACGACACGCTGGGCCATTCGGTGGGCGATTTGCTGCTGCAGGCAGTTGCCCGGCGGCTGGAAAACAGCTTGCGCCAGCGACACGGCGGCCAGGATCGGCGGCGATGAATTCGCCGTGTTGCAGCCGGAGATTGCCAACGTCGAGGGAGCGGCGATGCTCGCGAACAAGATTATCAACGCCATGGCAGAACCGTTCCGGCTCGCCGGCCGCGACATTCACATTTCGCCCAGCATCGGCATCAGCATTTTTCCCTTGGACAGCAGTCAGCCGGATGAACTGCTGAAAAACGCCGACATGGCAATGTATCTGGCCAAAAACCAGGGCCGCAATAATTTTCAATTCTTCACTTCGACACTCAATGACCAACTCCGTGAACAGCTGGCCCTGGAATCCGACCTTCATGGGGCGCTGGAAAAGGGTGAGTTCGAACTGTATTTTCAGCCGCAAGTTAATTTACAAACCCGGTGCCTGACCGGCATGGAGGCGCTAATCCGCTGGAATCACCCCACACGCGGGATGGTGCCGCCAAGTATGTTTATCGGCATCGCCGAAGAGTGTGGTCTGATTCATGAGATAACCCGGTGGGTGTTGGAGCAAGCCTGCGCGCAGAATGCGGCCTGGCAGGCCGCCGGATTGCCACAGCTTCAAATCGCGGTCAACATTTCGTCGGCAAACTTCCGACACTGTGACTTGTCTCAGATCATTGCCGACGTGTTGGCGCACACCCAGCTTCCGCCGCAATGCCTGGAATTAGAAGTCACCGAGACGCTTTTGCTCCAGGATGAGCATGTGGCCAGGGCGATGCCATCGCTGAAGAAGATGGGAGTGAAGCTTTCGATCGACGACTTCGGCACGGGCTACTCCTCCCTCAATTACCTACGCCGCCTACCGGTGCAGAAATTGAAAATCGATCAGTCATTTGTCCGCGGGCTGCCGGATAACAAGGACGATGCGATTATCACGCGCGCGATCATCGAGCTCGGGCATGCGCTAGGACACACGGTGATCGCAGAGGGTGTGGAGTCAGAAGAGCAGTTCAGTTATCTCCGCGACCTTGGCTGCGATGAAGGACAGGGCTACCTGTTCGGCCGGCCAATGCCAGCCGAGGCGTTTGAAGCGTTATTGGAGCGTGAGAGCGACCATCGGCAATACGAAGTGGCAACTTCGTGAAGATCTCCGCGCTCGCCGGTATCCGCGATCGCCGCAAATTAACCTGCTCGCGGCGGGCAGTGTCACCGTTGCAGACCAGGTACGGCAGGGTTGGTCCTCGTTGAAGTACCCACGGCAGTGCCGCCGTTGTGCGCCACGCAAACCCTTCCCAAGACGCCTTCGTTTTATAGAACCGTCCCACAAACGACGAGTGGCAGAGACGAATCAGGGAATATAGTCCGCCCTGCAAGTGCTGCGCGTCTGCGGGGTGGCTTCGTTCGCCTCGGCTTGAAGTGATGGAGTTGCCTGTACAATCTCAGCGCCCTGCCAGGATCGTCATTCGCGCCGTTTAGAAATGGCAAGCGCGAGCAATTTATTAGAGAACAGAGCGAAATGGCTACGCGGGGTGCAACAAATTGCTTACCATAGCTTCTAGGACTGAGGAAGCCGGTCGTGAAACAGCAGATGAAACTTGATAGCACTCAAGAGGGCACTGTGATTGTGGATTCTCTGTCGATTGGAGCACTCTTATGATCGTATACAATGCTTTGCACCGAAGCGCCGTTGTTAGCGCGCTCTGCGCCTTCGCCCTCATCCTGGCACATCCGGCCGCGACCCGCGGGGACACGGCCGTCGCGGCGCGCATCCATGACATTCAGGGCAACAACCGGATCTCTCCGCTGGATGGCAAGACGGTCAGCGGCGTCGCCGGAATCGTAACCGCCGTCCGCAGCCAAGGCGCATCCAAGGGGTTCTGGCTTCAAGACCCGAAGCCGGACGACGACCCGGCCACCAGTGAAGGCATATTCATCGACACGCAATCGAAGCCGGACGTCAAAGTTGGCGACAGCGTGACTGTGGACGGCTTGGTCCGTGAAGTTTATCCGGGCGGATCGGAATCCGGCGTGCAATCGGTCACCACAATCAGCAAGCCGAAGATCACCAAAATTTCCTCCGGCAATCCGCTGCCGGCGGCCGTCGTGCTGCACGATCGTGACATCCCGAGTGCCTACGCGCCGACCGGACCCGCCGGCGACAACGGAAAGATCGAATCGCTGCCGTTGGAACCGAAAAAGTACGCGCTCGATTTGTACGAGTCGCTGGAAGGCATGCTCGTCGAGGTCGATGACGCCCGCGTGGTTGGGCCAACCACGCAGTATCGCGAAATCTGGGTGACCGCGAAGCCCTCGCAGAACCCGACCCCGCGCGGCGGCGCTATCTACACAGGCTACGACGACCCCAACTCCGGTCGGCTCAAAGTGGAATCTCTCATCCCGGGCAGCGAACGTCCTATTCCTCAAGCCAACACCGGCGATACGCTCGAGGGCGCCACGATCGGCCCATTGGATTACAGCAGGTTCGGCGGCTACACCATTGCAGCGGCCACGCTCGGCGTCTTGAAGTCGGGTGGCATCGAACCGCAAGTCGCCCGCAAGCAGGCGGATGACGAACTCGCCATCGCCACCTACAACGTCGAGAACCTTGCGCCGGACGATAGCGACACGAAGTTTGCCCGGCTGGCTGCCGGAATCGTCGGCAACCTTGCCGCACCGGACATCGTCGCGCTGGAGGAAATTCAAGATAACGATGGAACCAACGATGAGGGCGTGGTCGCCGCCGACAAAACGGTGGAGAAATTTATCGAGGCAATCAAAGCCGCGGGCGGTCCGAAGTACGATTGGCGCGGCATCTCGCCGGAAAACGACACGGATGGCGGCCAGCCCGGCGGCAACATCCGGCAGGTCATTCTGTTCAATCCGGCTCGGGTTACGTTCACCGACATCGCCGGGGGCGACGCCACGACGCCGATTGACGTGAGCGTGAAGGATGGCGAGGTGCGGCTGAGCGCTTCACCCGGTCGCATTGCCCCGCAGGACCCGGCCTGGAAAGCCTGTCGAAAACCACTGGTTGGTCAGTTCTCTTTCCGCGGCAAGACGGTGTTTGTCATTGCCAACCACTTCAACTCGAAACGCGGCGACCAAGGTTTGGAGGGACGTTTCCAACCGCCGGCTCGTTCCAGCGAAGTACAACGCGCCGAGCAAGTCCGGCTCGAAAACGATTTCGTCAAGAAACTGTTGGCCGCGGACCCGCAGGCCCAAATCGTCGTGTTGGGCGATCTCAACGACTTTCAGTTCTCCCCGGCGGTGCAGGCCCTCACCGCCGGCGACGTGCTGCGGGACCTGGTCGACACGCTGCCGGTCAATCAGCGTTATTCCTACGTCTACGAGGGCAACTCGCAACTCATTGACCACATCCTCGTCAGTCCCGCAATCGAGCACGCAGAATACGAAATAATCCACATCAACTCCGAATTCGCCAATCAGGCCAGCGACCACGATCCACAAGTCGTGCGCATCAAGCTGTAGTCGCGCTGAGGCGAAGCCGAACTTGCAAGGTCAGCTACGATCCGTACGCACTCGGCCCGGGGTAAATAGACGGGACAGGGGTAATTATTGTCGGGACCTCGCCGAATCCACAGATTTTAGACCATGAACTGGGCGCAACCTGCGTTGTCAGCGCTCATTCCCGCCGGGGGCGTCATCGGCTATTTCCGGATCGCTAGAACGATGACCCCAGCGCCGACCATCAATATGCCGATCCACTCCCGGACGGATGGGTGCTCACCGAGGAATGCGAACGCAAACACTGCGACCAGTAGTAGGCTGAGTTTGTCGACTGGTGCGACTTTGGAAGCCTCCCCGACCTTCAACGCGCGGAAGTAGCATACCCACGATGCTCCCGTCGCCAAACCGGAGGCGACCAAAAAGGCGAGCGTCTGAAACGAGAGCTCAAGTGGATTACTCCACGCACCCACGAAATAAACGAACAAACCCAGGACCACGAGGATGACCATCGTCCTAATCAGCGTTGCGAAATCCGAATTAACGCCGGCCAAGCCAACCTTTGCAAAGATTGCGGTAAGCGCGGCGAACACTGCTGACAGCAGGGCCCACATCAACCAATTTGCTGACGTTTCCACTCTTGACTCCTCAGTAACACCGTTCTTCGGTATGTCGTGTCATATTTGCTCGCAACGAACGCTCGATAGAGGCACACGTTTGAATCTGCCCGCCACAGTTGAAGGCGAAAATAGAGCGGATGCAACGCCAATTAATTGGAAACTGTTTGCCTTTTAAGTCGCTTTTTATCTCGCCTTTATGGTACTCGAATTGAGCGGCTGAATCCGCGGCAGTATGCTCCGAATCTTGATCGTCACCCCTTGTCGTCAATAGGAGCTTGGGCGGATTATCTTATCCCACAAATCATTATTGTTCGTTGGATGTTTTCTACAGCACTCGTATTGAGTGCTTTCATTGACTGTGCTTTGTCATCCGGAAGATCGCAAACAACCTTTTCCCTTTCGTGCTACTGCAATTTCCCACCGGCAATGAAAGAGAACTGGTGGACCACGAAATGGTCAAGAATATCCGACGATCAGAACCGAGCTACTTAGCGAGTGGAATAGTGAAAAATTTAACAATTCAAGAAAGCCGCAGCAAAGTTCCCGAAGTCAACGTCGGCTTTTGGATTATCAAGATCATTGCAACCACCCTAGGTGAAGTTGGCGGCAACGCAGTGACAATGTCATTGGGATTCGGATATCTGATTGGCACGCTGATCTTTGGCGTCCCCCTGGTTGTAGCCGTGTTCGCGCAGATCGGGGCGAAGCGGTTTCATCCTTTTCTGTACTGGACCACGATCACTTTGACCACCCTCGCTGGAACTACCTTGGCCGACTTTTGCGACCGCTCGCTTGGCATCGGCTATCTCGGCGGTTCCCTTTTGCTTTTCGCCCTTGTCATGTCGACGCTCGGTCTCTGGCACCGATCACTCGGCTCGGTTGACATAGAAACCGTCATCGAGCCCAAAGCCGAGGCCTTCTATTGGACGACCATCATGTTTTCTCAGACTCTCGGCACGGCGCTTGGCGACTGGATGGCTGACTCCGGACTCGGCTACAACGGCAGCGCGCTGGTGATTGCCGTCGTGTTGGCCCTTGTTGCTGCCCTCTATTTCTTCACCAAAGTCTCACACACCCTGCTGTTCTGGGCAGCGTTCATCCTGACCCGCCCGCTTGGCGCCACGCTGGCCAACTCTCTTGATAAACCTGTTGCCCAGGGCGGCCTTGCAATCAGCGACCTTTACGCTTCGGTCGCGCTTGCCATCGTCATGATCGTTTGTCTATTTGTTATTCCGCAGCGGCCTGGTCACCATTGAGGCAATCTAACAGAGACTTCAACGGGCCAAGACGGCAAAGTGCTACGCCTTCGTTTTACGAAGCAACGGCCGGAACGAAGTCTGCGGCCCTGCCGGACCAGCGTGCCGGTGTCATCAAGCGCTTGAGTTCTCGGCGCTCGATCTGTGTCGCATAAGCCCGCCGTTTCTTTGGACAATTGAGAACCTGATAGGTTGATGCGACAGCGGACCAGCCTTGCCATGGCCTGTGCGGAGCGACGAAGAAGCAATTGATGCCAAACCCAACGCAGAGCGACCCCCCCAATCCTGGAGAAATCTCAAAACAGCCGAGGATTGACAATAACAGCGTCGTTGGATAGCTTCGTGCAAGTTAGACTGCTCGCGATGGGCAGTTAACGGATCTTGCCATGCGACTCGGGTTGCCGCGGGATTCTTCTAAGAGTCGCGATGGCTTTATCAGACGGCTGCGGGTTTGCCCTGTGATTCGTCTGCTTCTTTGCGAGTTGAACAACAACATTGCACCGGACTTTTCAGGCGCTTGGATTGCGCCATGGATGCCTGAAATAAACACGTGAGGAGATATGCAATCGGGTTCTAAACATCGATATTTGCTGTTGGCGCTTGTTCTGCTTTTGGCCGGCTGTAGCCGAACCGAAGAGTTGGTGTGGGTTCCGCGCAAAGAGGTATTGGATCTACCCGAAAAAGCTCGGCAGCAAATTGACGAGTATTTGAAGAAGTACTGCGGAACGGCAGTCGATCCGAAATTGATCGGCAACGACTCGATTTCACAGCAGCACTTGCTGCAGGGCGCGGTGGTGTTCAATAAGTATTGTGCCCAGTGTCACGGCGTGACGGGAGACGGCGCCGGCCGGGCGGCTCAATATTTGGATCCGCGGCCGCGCGACTACCGCCGCGGCGTTTTCAAATTCACCTCGACGCCCTACGGAGCCAAGCCGCTGCGCGCGGATTTGCTGCGCACAATCCGCAACGGGGCCAAAGGCACGGCCATGCCTTCGTTTGTCCTGCTGCCGGTGGAGGATTTGCAAGCCGTCGTCGACTACGTCTTGGTGCTCACGCACCGGGGCGAACTGGAAGACATGCTGCTGCGGGAAGCGCAGGACCAGGACGAGATCGATCCGGCGGGCGTGCCGGGATACGTGCAAAAAATCGTCGATCAGTGGCAACAGGCGCGGAAGCAGATCGTCACGCCGGTTTCCGGCATCGTGCCATACAGCGAAGAGTCGGTCGAGCTTGGCAAAAAAGCGTTCCTGACGGATGCGGCCGGATGTTTCAAATGCCACGGTCCGGACGGGCGGGGCGCCGTGATACCCAATGCCATTACCGCGCCCGGCGCTCCGCCGGTACGGTCGGCGGATTTGAGCAGCGGCATGTTTCGGGGCGGCAACCGTCCGATCGACATTTATCGCCGCATCTTTTCCGGAATCAACGGCACGCCGATGCCATCGTTCGAGCTGCAACTGAAAACCAGCCCGGAAACGTTTTGGCATCTGGTGCACTACGTGGAATACATTTCCGGGGCTCGGCGACGCGAATTGGAAAAGGAAGAGGCGGATTATCGAGGGAACCCTGCCCAATCGGCCGCGGCTACGAGCGGGAGTGAGCAGCCGACGGAGCCGAAAGGGAACGAGTCGGAACCATCCAAGAGTTGATTGTGGTACGGTATGAGCCGTTGCCATTTTCGTCGTTCTTTCACGCGCGCGAGATGAATCGTATGGACCGTCAAGCCAAACTCACCGAATTGCAAGAGCTCCGCGAGCGGACGCGCCAGTTGGAAGACGAGTTGGTGAGCACGCTGCCCAGCGAGCCGGTGCCCCCCAGGCCGTGGAAGGCAACGGGATACTATGGCGCGTACTACGCCACCACGGGATTTTTGTTGGGCAGCCTGGCGGCCTGCACCAGTTTGCTATTGAACGTGGTGGGCAGCGTGCTGTGGCCGGCGATCACCGGCGCTCCGCAACATCCGCTGCGGATCATTCAGGTTTATCTGACATTTCCGATGGGTGAAGCGGCGTTGAACCAGAACAGCGGCGTGTTGCTGACGCTGGGGTGCGTGTTGTATCTGGGTACAGGCATGTTGTACGGCATGGTATTCCAGTTGGCGATTTCTTACTTCCTGCCAAACGCGCGCGTGGGCGGACGGCTGATATTTTGCAGCCTCCTGGCCCTGGCGATTTGGGTGTTCAATTTTTACGGCGTGCTGATCTGGCTACAGCCATTGTTCTTCGGCGGCCGCTGGATTATCGACTTGATTCCTTGGTGGGTGGCGGCGTTAACGCACCTGGTGTTCGGTTGGACGATGGCGTTGGTTTATCCGCTGGGGGTGTACGAGGCCTATCGGCCCGCTTCGGCGGAGCCACCGGCGCATTGAACGGGTTGACCGTGGGTAACTGCAAGCAAAGGACATTCACTGATGGCTGACGATGCACTGCATGCGGGCTCGGACGAGGTGCTGGCCGGCGATGTGCCGCTGGTGGAGACGCGGTTGGTGATCTGGTATTTTCTGGCCGCACTCACGTTTCTATTCATCTCGATGCTGGGAGGCATCCTGATGGCGCTGCAGTTGGTGAACTGGAATCCGCTGCGCGGGATGGAGCTGTTTTCTCCCGGGCGCTGGCGGATGGTGCACACCAACGCGGTCGCCTACGGTTTTTTGGCCAACGCGTTTCTGGGCTGCCTGCATTGGACGGTGCCGAGATTGACGCTCAAGCCGGTGCTGAGCCGCGGGCTTTCCTATTTCATCTTCTTTGCGTGGCAGTTTGTGTTGCTAGTGACGGCCGTCGGCATTTTGTTCGGTTACGCGCAGGGCATCGAATGGGGCGAAACGCCGGTGTTTATCGACCCGGTGGCGCTGTTGGGTTTGGCGCTGGTGGCGATCAACTTTATGGCGCCGATCGTGCGAACCAAAGGCCCGCTCTACGTGAGCCTGTGGTACTTCATGGCGATGTTCGTGTGGACGTTTCTGACCTACGCCATGGGAAATTTCATTCCCCAATACTATGTCTCAGGCACTTCGGCCGGCGCGGTGGGCGGTTTATTCATTCACGACCTGGTGGGACTCTTTGTCACGCCCCTGGGCTGGGGTTTGATGTACTACTTCGTGCCGATCCTGTTGAAGAAGCCGATTTGGAGCCATGGGCTGTCGCTGGTGGGCTTCTGGGGATTGGCGTTTTTCTATCCGCTCAACGGCATACACCATTTCTTGTACACGCCCATTCCCATGTTCCTGCAATACGGGGCTGTAATTGCCACGGTGGCGGTGGAACTGGTGGTGACGACGGTCATTGTGAACTTCGCCGGCACGATATGGGGCGTGGGTCGACGAGCGATGTCGAATCTACCCATTCGCTGGTTTTACACCGGAATGGTTTTGTATTTCGTCACATGCCTGCAGTGTGCCCTGCAGGTGACGTTCACCTTTCAAGCCTTGATTCACTTCAGCGATTGGGTGGTGGGGCACGCGCATTTGGTGATGTTCGGTGTGTTCACGCTGTGGTTGATGGGAATTATGACGTACTTGTTCCCAAGATTGTTGCACAGGCCGTGGTACAGCGTGACGCTGTGCGAGTGGCACTACTGGCTGTCGACGGTCGGCGTGGTGCTGATGTTCGGCGACCTTGTGTTGGCCGGCATTCTGCAAGGTTACTGGTGGGGATCGCTGCAGCCTTGGGACGTATCGGTCGACGGGTCGCGGCCGTTTTGGATATTCCGCTTGTTTGCCGGACTGGCGATGTTCGCGGGCCAGGTGTGCTTTGCCTACAACATCTATCGCACTTGCCGGGAGCCGATTACGGAGCAAAGCCGTGAGGAAGCGTTTGCGACCGTGAGCATTTAGCAACAGCGAGTATTTAGAGATCGGCATTTAAAGTTGCACGAGGACAAGCATGTTTGAAAGCAAAGCAGGTGTGCTGCTGGTCGGCGGGTTGGGGTTCTTCGTGTTCGCGTTCATCTCCAACGCGCTGGTGCCCGTGTACATGTATCAACATTTGCCCGAGCGCACGATCGCGCAATTGCCCAATCCAAACCTGATGTACGAGTTCGAAGATTTGGCGCGGCGGTTTCCTGAGCCGTTCAAACAGTATTTCGGAGAGCCCACCCGCGAATCGGCGGCGGAAGCGCTGCGCCTGGGACGTGAGATTTACGTGGGGGAAGGTTGCTGGCACTGTCACAGCCAATTCGTTCGGCCGGTTTCCAATGAATCGCGCCGCTGGGGGCCAGTTTCGGAAACGTGGGAATATCAGAATGTCTTGCAGCGGCCTGTGATGTTCGGCACCCGACGGGTCGGCCCGGACTTGAGCCGCGAAGGGGGACGCCGCTCCAATGATTGGCACGCTGCACATTTCTTCCAGCCCACGCTCACCTCAACTGGTTCGCCCATGCCCGATTTCAGTTGGTTTTTTGACCAGGCGCCGGACAAGCCGAACAAGCGCGGTCTGGCCATCATCACGTACGTGCAATGGCTTGGCTCGTGGCTGGATGTGTATCCGTATTACGAAGACTACAAATCGGTGGAGCAATTGGAACAAACGATGCTCGAAAGCGGCGCGGAGAAATGATTTTGCGCCGCGTGAGCAGTTGATTACTCCCTCCTGCAATCCATGCACTGCGATACCGCAGAGGAAAGCAACATGATACGAACCGAACCGTCGAAGCCGTGGCGTCCGTGGGTGCGAGGGCTGATCGCCGTGGCGTTTTTGGGCCCTTGCCTGTGGGGCTTCGGCACCAAGTTTTTCGAATTGGTGCAGGTTTGCCGCGGCGATCCGGAAGGAGCCTTCGCCATCACCCCAATCTTGAACTACCTGCTGGCGAGCGCCGGCTTTTTGCTGCTCTTAGGCTGGGGCGCGCTAAACGGCATGTTTCACGATATCGAAGCGCCGAAATACACCATGCTCCGCAATGAGCAGATGCTCGATGAAATCGAAGAGTGGGAGGACGCATGAAGCCCACCGACGAATCCGCCCCAGAAGTGGAACAGCAATATCACCAGTACCGCGGCAACCGCATTCCCTGGTACGTGCGGCTGATCTGGATCGGGTTCTGGGTCTTTGCGATCTATTACACGGTCCAATATTTGTTTCCGAATCTGCAAACGGAACTTCTCAAGCATCCATGACCGCCGTGCAGTCGTGCAGTTACTGTGGTTTGCCGCTAGCCAGCGGCTGGTGGAATTGGCGGCGGCGAGCTAAATCGCCGGCGGTCGGCGACGTTGCACAAGATTCGCCGCAGGCCGCGGCGCTCTATTGTTGTTCGGGCTGCCGCTTCGCCGCGGAGGTGATGGCGGAGCGGCAGGCAGGGTCGCCGATCAATAAACCCGTGGCGCGGTTGGGGATCGCAATTTTTCTGACGGTGAACGTGGTGATGTTCACGATGGTTCTGTGGAGCAATGATGTTTATTCCACAGCGCCGTCGGGGGGCGTCGTTGCGCCGGCTGCGGTTGCGGCGCCGATCATCGGCGACAAGCTGGACGATGTTATTCGCTGGTTGGTCCTGGTGCTCGAGCGCCGGTGATCTGGCTGTTGGCCGGGCCGCTGGCCAGCAATGCCTGGCAAGAACTGCGGCGTGGCGTGGCGGCGGTTGATTTGCTGTTGGTGTTGGGCATTGCCGCGGCGTTTCTCTATTCATTGGTGTCGGTTATACGCGGGCACGGGCACGTGTATTTCGAGATCGCTTGCGTAGTGTTGGTGCTGGTGACGCTGGGGCGGTGGTTCGAAGCGGCGGGAAAGCAGCGCGCCACCCAAGCAATCGAAACGCTCAGCACGCTGTTGCCGCGGACCGCGCTAAGGATCGACGGCGGCAGCGAACATTCGACGCCGTTGGCCGATTTGCGCCAGGGGGATTGCATCCGCGTTCTGCCCGGGGAAAGGATCGCAGCCGACGGTTGCATCGTAACCGGCGTCGCGGCCATCGACGAACAATTGGTGACGGGCGAAAGCCGTTCGGTCGTCAAGCAGGCGGGCGATTCGGTTTACGGCGGCGCGTTGAATCTTGATGGTGAGTTGGTCGTGCGAGTCGCGGCGGAATCGGGTCGCGGAACGCTCGATCGAATGGTGGAAGCCGTGCGGCAAGCGCGTTTGACGAAAGGGCAATACCAGCGATTGGCCGATCGCATCGCCTCTTGGTTTTTGCCGGCGGCGATCGCTCTGGCTTTGGTTACGGCGGCGTGGCACACCCAACACTCCGGTCCGGAACGCGGCATGCTCGCCGGCATGGCGGTGCTGTTGATTGCCTGCCCGTGCGCGTTGGGGTTGGCCACGCCGATGGCGGTGTGGTTGGCCTTGGGCCGAGCTTCGCAATCGCAGGTGCTGTTCCGCCACGGCGACTCGCTGGAAAAACTGGCCGGCGTGCGGACGATGTTTTTCGACAAAACCGGCACGCTTTCGTCCGGCGAATGCGATGTGGATCGCTTACAAGTGGCCGATGGGGAATCGCGCGAAGTTGTCGTCGAGCGAGCCGGCGGTCTGGCTCGTGCCTCCAACCATCCTTATGCCATGGCCATTGCGCGATTTGCCGCCGACATGAATTGCGATGCCGCGATCTGTGTGCAGAATCTGCCTGGCCGTGGGATTACGGGGACCGATCCGGTGACGGGGGCCATGGTCGTCTTGGGCAGCCAGCGCCTGATGGACAAATTGAATTTGACCATCGACAGCGAGCTTGCGGCCGACGTCGATCGCCTGATTGCCGACGGTGCGGCGATGACCTTCCTTGGCTGGCAGGGAAAAGTGCGCGGCGTTTTCGTGCTGGATGAGCAACTGCGACTCGAAGCGCCGGCCTGCGTCGGTCGGCTGCGCGATCTGGGCATCGACGTTGAAGTTTTGACCGGCGATACTGCCCAGCGAGCGATCAACATCGGCCGGCGATTGGGTGTTTCAGTCCGCGGCGGGTTGCTGCCCGAGGATAAATTGGCGGCGATTCGCGCGGCGTCGCACAATCGCACCGGCGTGGCGATGGTGGGGGACGGCATCAACGATGCCCCGGCATTGGCGGCGGCCGACATCGGCATCGCGATGGGCTGCGGCGCCGATGTTTCGCGCGAAGCAGCGGAGGTGTGCTTGTTGGGAAACGATTTGTCGCGGGTTCCTTGGGCAGTGGAACTGGCGCGACGCACCATAGGAGTGATCCGGCAAAATTTGTTCTGGACGTTCGCTTACAACACCTTGGGGATCGGCCTCGCGGTTACGGGAAGGTTGAATCCGATCTGGGCATCCGCCGCGATGATGCTCAGTAGCTTTTTCGTCGTGGGGAATTCTTTGCGATTGGGAAGCGTGAAGCTTCTTGCAGGCGATGCCACAGTGCGATTGGCGGCTCCAACCGTTGCGGAATTGATTTCGAGCCCGTCAACGAAGGCTGTAAAAATACCGTCGGGAGCATCGGTTTCATGATCCCCGAATTATTTCTCGTGTTTACCGGCGGGTTGTTGGGCTCCGCGCATTGCGTGGGCATGTGCGGAGGATTTGCACTGTCGATCGGCGCCTCGTCCACCAATTGGCGGAGAAATTTTGCTCGACAGTTTGTTTATAGTACCGGCCGGATCGTCACATACACCTCGATTGGCGCGATTGTCGCTTACGCAGGGTTGCAATTGAACCGCGCGGTTGCGGACGCGGTGCCAGTGCAATCGATTTTGGCGCTTCTCGCCGGAGTGCTGTTGATCGTTCAAGGACTGTTGGCCGCCGGCGTGGTGCGATCGTCGGTACGTGCAGCTCAAGGTGCATGCCTGATGCCTCGCTTTTTGGCGCATTCTTGCTTGCGCCAGGGTTGGGCAATGCATTTTTCGCCGGCGTGTTCACCGGCTTCTTACCCTGCGGATTGGTGTATGCGTTTCTTGCTCTGGCCTCCGCGACGCAGAACATGTTCGCCGGCTGGCTGACGATGCTGGCCTTCGGCCTGGGCACGATGCCGATCATGGTGCTCACCGGCTTGGGCGGCGGTTTGCTAACCTTCCGCGCGCCGCCGGGTGTTTCAGATTGCCGGCTGGTGCGTGGTGCTGGCCGGCGCGCTTTCGGTGGCGCGGGGCGTGGGATTCCTAGAATCGGCCGCGGCCGCGCAATCGCACGTTTCTACGGATTCGACTACTTCAGACCCATCCAGCGCTGATCTGCCGAAATGCCCGTGTTGCCGCGAATAGTTCTCGCAGTACACTTGGATTGGACAGGCAGTGCCAATCTAGGGAACCTAGCGATATGGTAGTGCGAGACCCTCGTTCGGCCGAAGACGCTCGGCAATTGTTGGAGCCTTCAAGTGCGCCCGCCGCCGGTGAGCCCAAGCGGGGATGGACGCGCACGGCCGTCAATTTTTTGCTGGATGTTACTCTGCTGCTTGCGTTTGTCACGATCTTGGGCGTGTCGGCTATTGTGCATTTTATCTTTCCGCCATCGAGCACCGCGGCCGGCTGGATGTTATGGGGCCGATCGCTGGATCAGTGGAGAGATATTCAATTCGCCGCCATCGCCGCCTTCACGTTGGCCGTCTTGCTGCACGTGATGATGCATTGGAGTTGGGTCTGCGGCGTGATCTCCAATAAGCTGACGAAATGGCGAGGGCATCCGGTTCGCATTAACGAGGCCAGCAAAACCCTGTGGGGCGTGGGTTTGCTGATCTTAATCGTCAATCTGCTGGGGCTGTTGCTTGCCGTCGCCGCGCTGACGATGCATCGGCCTCCCGCTTAAACTCGGTCCGCCTCTACGGATACCTTGTTCAAAAACGTTCGTTTGACGAAGCGACCGCCGGAATGAATTCTGCGGCTCAACCGGACCGACCTGGCGGTGTCATCAAACGCTTGAGTTTCCGGCGCTCGACGACTGTCTCAAAAACACGGTCCATTCTTCGGATACTCAGGATCTCTGCCAGCTTCACCAGCTGATGAGACAACCCGTTCCTAAGAACCAGGCAATGCAAACATTGTACGGTGGCATCAACATAGCCGGTGAGAAACGTAGCAGCGATGCTGCCCGACTGTACCACCCTATGGCTATTGGGAATGACCACGTTTGTGACTGCAGCGACGATGTATCGTGACGGTCGCCGCCGGAGGGGCGCGGCCGTCATCATGGCACTCTACTTAATCTTTGCCACGTCAATCGTCTTGTGGCGATGATGTTCTCGGACGTCGCTAGATCGCACGTCGGAAAGTCAGCATCTGCCACATCATCCAAATCAGACAACTCGTCCTGGATGTCGAGTTGTGCAGCCGAACTATCCACGCCATTTTGAGTCGAAGATGCGGCGTGAGTCCCTGAAAGGTTAAAGTGACGTGGATACGATGATCGGTCGAAATCTTGTGGCCGATTTGCCGCGGCGAATTTAATTAGGGCACTCAACAAACTACTCGCTGATCCACCGTTTTGCTTCGGCGAGGTCGCGGTTATGAAACACGCGAACATGCCCTGGCATCACGAGTCCAAAGATCATGATGGTCCACCGGATCCATTCGATGTCCGAGACGAGCGCCATTTTCTCCCAGCCTGTAAGGTGCTTAAGGCCTAATTTCATGTCATCCCATGCAGCGGCGGCTTCGATTCCTAAGAACTCTTCGCCGAGGTGATAGAGGAATCGGACCTTGCCCAGGCGAGAATGCATTGCCTCCACCGCTGGAATGATGATGGACTCGTAGTCGTTCGCGGTTACGGTCCCTTTTGCAGTGAAACCGACAACGTTCTCCGGCAGATCGGGGATTTTCTCAACCATTGCAGAGCCTCCTGTGTTTGGACCGAGGTTCTCGGCCGCTTCCGCCCGTTGACCGTTTGATTCTACAGCCAAGTTGCCGCGACTTCCCCTTGGTCTCGCTATTATCCTGTAATCACGTCACGTAGTCGTTCTTTCTCCAAGACCAAATTGATTTGTGCAAACTCTCCGGCTAATTGCATCAAGATGTCGTCAACGCTGATTAAGCCGACAAGTTTACGGTCTGGGTCAGTGACAGGAAGTCGACGAAACGTTCCCACGCGCCTGGGAATGATATTCTACGGACCTTTCAAACTCAGCAGTCAAGTGACGGTTTCGAAACCGCATATGCGCAATCACGGTACGAACACGTTAAAAAAATGCCTCCACAATCTCACGTCCCAGCACGTATTCCGACAAATACTTGCGCGGTATAATATAGTAGTTGAACGCTCGTGAAGGGCCGTTCAAGACATCAATTCTGCCCTGGTTCCAGACGATCCTCGCCGGGGTTTTCTCTTCGGTCACGCTGGCCGGTTGTTGCAGCAGTTCTGTTTCCGGAACTGGTTGAATCTGCAGCGCACATGAGAATTGTAAGCATTGCAACTCTCTTGGTAGAGGAGCAGCCATGCGAAATACAGCAAACGGCGTCGTAGTAAAGGGGAAAAAGAAAACAAGGTTGGAACTACGGTATGCGCCCCAATATGGGCGCCGCGATTAGGAGGGAATTGCTATGATCACCCGACTCCACCAACGCTCGCTCGCTGGCGCTCTTGCGCCGCAGGCCAAACCCATCGCGACCCCGACGCTGCCGACATGGTGGCCCGTTCGCGCGCTGCAAGAATATCTCGTCGATTCTTATCAGCGCAGTGTCCTCTTTCTCGACGTGCTTCGCCGGCGCGGCAACAACCAGAAAGCAATAACCAGTCGGCCGATGGCGACCGTACTTTGCTTCGAACACGAGATCATCATGGATGGCCGCTCGCTGCCGCGGCCCATCAATTATTATCTGGCCCGCATCATTCCTCCTGCCGGGTCGGCAATAAAGCTAGGCAAAGAACCCATCATCGTCGTCGATCCGCGGGCCGGTCAGGGTCCCGGAATCGGCGGCTCCAAGACGGAGAGCGAGATCGGCGCTGCTCTTGCCGAGGGACACCCCGTCTATTTCTTCGGTTTTGCCTCGGAGCCGGTTCCCCACCAGACCTTCCTTGATGTGGTTGAGGGACAGGTGTCCTTTGTCGAACGCGTGATCGAGTCGCATCCCGACAGCCCACGGCCGATCGCTTTCGGCAACTGCCAGGCCGGATACCAGACTCTCATGGTGGCAATGCTGCGCCCGGATTTGTTCGGTACGGTAATAATGGCTGGCTCGCCCATGTCGTATTGGCAGGGCATGCATGGCAAGGCGCCGCTGCGTTACTTAGGCGGCTTGCTGGGTGGCAGTTGGCTTACCGCGTTGACGAGCGACTTGGGCAACGGCAAGTTCGACGGCGCCTATCTCATCGCCAATTTCGACAACCTCAACCCCGCGAACTTCCTCTGGGAAAAGCAGTACCAGGTCTACGCTAACATCGACACCGAAGCGCAGCGATACCTGGGATTCGAAAGGTGGTGGGGCGACTTCATCCAACTCAACGGCGAGGAAATCCAATACCTTGTCGATCAGTTGTTCATCGGCGACAAGCTGACGAGAAATGAGTTGATTTCCAACACCGGTCGGGTTTTCGACGCACGCAATGTGACATCGCCTATCATCTGTTTCACCTCGATGAAAGACAATATTAGCCCGCCACAGCAGGCGCTCGGCTGGATTCTCGATCTCTACCGCAACGTCGAGGAGATCAGGGACCGCGGACGGACGATTGTCTACTGCATCGACCCTGCCGCCGGCCACCTCGCAATTTTTGTGTCGGCCAAGGTCGCAGCCAAGGAGGACATGGCGTTCGTACGGACGCTCGACATCCTCGATTCGCTGCCTCCTGGACTATATGAGATGCTTGTGACGCCAAAGAAAAAGGGCGAGTCGGGCGCGGAACTTGTTCAGGGAGACTTTGTCGTTCGTTTCGAGCCGCGGACTTTCGACGACATCCGGGCGCTTGGCCGCAATTCGGTAGAAGAGGACCGCGCCTTTGCAACCGTGGCGCGACTTTCCGAGTTGAACCTCAGCCTCTATCGGACCTTCGTACAGCCCTTCATACGCGGCGTCGTAAGCGAGCCCCTGGCGCAAACGCTTCGCGTGCTCAATCCGCTCCGTCTGAGTTACACGCTGTTTGCTGACGACAACCCTGCGATGGCGCCGGTTGCGGAGCTTGCCAATCAGGTGCGCACCGACCGGCGGCCCGCAGCCGCTGACAATCCGATGGTGCGCACGCAGGAGTCGGTCTCGAAGTACGTCGAAATGGCATTAAATGCCTATCGCGACCTGCGAGACCGGGCGGAAGAATCGCTGTTCTTCGCAGTCTATTCCTCGCCGATCGTCCAGGGTCTGCTGGGTACCAGCTCGGCTGGCGGTGCTCCGCGCCGATTGCCGAGACTCACTCCGGCTGATGAGGCCTCCTTCGCGACTGCGCGCGCTAACGCACGGACGAAGCTGCGAAACGGTGGCGTTGAGGAGGCGATCGTGAGAGCTTTACTCTTTGTGCTTCTGGGCGAGCGGCGTTTCGACGAACGCGTGGCCGCAGCGTTTCGTGAGCTGCATTGGCGACAACGCCACTTGACCCACCAAGAACTCAAACAAATGGTGCGCGATCAAGCGGCGGTGCTTCGCCTGGAGCCTGACAAGGCAATCGAAAGCTTGCCGGCCCTTGTCTCCGGCCTGGACGCAGATCGGGCAATGCTCTTGGAGATTGTGACCGAAGTGGTTGGTGCCGCAGGCCCCTTTGACGAGGCGGCCAGGGAACGGTTGGACCGCCTTGCACGGATCCTTTTGCCAAGCAGATATGCCGAGATGGCTACCTCCCAAGCGAGGCAACAGGAAGCGACGTCTCCGTTGCCGCTACGAAAACTGAAGAACAGATCCAAAGTCGATCATCGAAGGGGGGCGACATCATGGCACAAAATTTGAGCTTGCGCGTGGCAAGCGCCGGCGCGGACTCGGCCATCGACGGTGAAATGAGCCGAACGATCGAGCAAATCAACGTCGGCCAGACTGCAGCGTTCACCCGCGGCTTTGAAGCGGCCGATTTGAGGGCGTGGGGGTCGGCGACCGGCGAACTAGTGTCGTCTGGTGAAGGCGGACTTGGTATCATTGTCGCGATGTTGAGTGGGTTGGCGTCTTCGCGCCTGCCGGGACCCGGTTTGGTGCTACGCCGCATCGCCGTCAATTTGGCCCGCCCCATCGTCGCAGGCGATGCGATCAAAGCCCAGCTCACGGTCACGGAAAAGCAGGCCTCGGAGGGGACGGTGCGATTGGAGGCGCGCTGCACCGACGCGCAAGGCGCTGTCATCGCAGTCGGTACGCTCGAAATACTCGCGCCGAAGAAGAGCCTGCCACTGCCGGTATCCCACTCGCTCGATAAACTCCTCAACCTTTGCACTGCACTTGCGCCTGTGCGCACGGGGGTTGTTTGGCCGCTTTCCGAGGAGGCGCTGGTTGGCGCCCTCGACGCGGCTGCGGCCGAACTGATTGCCCCGGTCCTGTATGGCCCAAGAGCCGAACTGACGTCACTTGCCGCAAATGCGGGCCTTGATCTAGGCAGCTGCCGGGTCGAAGAGGTGTCAGAGCCAGCGGATGCCGCCGCGATGGCTGCGGCCGCCGCCGGCGCGGGCGATCTTGGCGCGCTGATGAAGGGTAGCCTGCACACCGACATTATTCTGCACGCAATCTTGCAAAAAGAGGCGAAGCTCACGACGGGCCGGCTGCTCAGTCATTGCGCACTGATTTCGGCCCCAACCTATCCGCAACGGATTGTCCTGAGCGACGTGGCGCTGAACATCGCGCCCGACCTCGACCAGAAGCGCGACATTTGCCAGAACGCCATCGGCTTCGCCCGCGCAATGGGCATCGCTCAACCAAAAGTGGCGGTTCTTTCAGCCGTCGAGAACGTGCGGACCAAGATGGTTTCGACCATCGACGCCGCGTTGCTGGCCAAAATGGCCGACCGTCATCAAATTGTCGGCGGAATTGTCGACGGTCCACTCGATCTCGACGCGGCCATTGATCCGGAAGCAGCTCGGATTAAGAACATCGTCTCGCCGGTGGCCGGCAAAGCAAATGTGCTGATTGTGCCCAACATCGAGGCGGGTAACATGATTTACAAAGAGTTCGCCTTCATGGCCGACGCTCAAACCGCCGGTCTGGTAGTGGGCGCCCGCGTGCCGGTGATCTTGACGAGCCGCGCGGATAACGCGGCGGCCCGCCGGTTCTCTGCGGCGGCGGCCGTCATTTACGCTGATGCGCTGGCCCGCGATCCTGAGAGTATCTTTCCCGAGGCCGAGGAGTAGCGCCTCGATGACCGCGATTATTGTCATCAATGCAGGTTCTACGAGCCTTAAGTTCGCCGCCTATCGCTTCGATCAGGGGAACGATCTGAGCGTCGTTTGTCGTGGGCAGATTGGCGAAATGCAGTCAGACCCGCATTTCGTGGTGAAAGGCCCCGACCGCAAGCTATTGGACGCCCACGAATGGGGCGAGAACCGTGCCATTGACCATGCGGAGGCGCTGACTTTTGCGGTCAATTGGATGGAGCGGAACATCGAGGGATTGAAAATCGCAGCAGCCGGCCACCGCATTGTCTTGGGCGGCACACGTTACGCAGCGCCGACGCTGATTGAACGAGGTGTGCTCGATTATCTCGATGGACTCAGCCGAATGGAGCCGTCGCACCAGCCGGCCAACGTCGCCGGCGCAAGGGCGTTTGCCAAGGTATTTGGGCACCTGCCGCAGGTGGCTTGCTTCGACAGCTCTTTCCATCGGACCATGCCTGACGTGGCACAGACGTATGCCCTCCCGGCGGAAATGCTGGCGCACGGCATCCGCCATTGGGGCTATCACGGCATCTCCTACGACTACATCAGCCGCGAGGTGAAGAAGCGCGTCCCAGAAGCCAGGCGCGTCATCGCTGCGCATCTCGGCGGCGGAGCAAGTCTGTGTGCGATGCTGGACGGGAAAAGCGTCGACACGACAATGGGTTTCTCGGGGCTTTCCGGCCTGCCAATGTCCACCCGCTGCGGCGATTTACCGCCCGAAATTGTGTTCTACTTGCTGCGCACCAAGGCGTATGACTCCGATGCCATCGAGAGACTGCTGTATGAGAAGTCCGGGTTGCTAGGGCTCTCTGGAACGACGAGCGACATGCACGCACTCCTGAATGACAAGGCAGCGGAGGCAGCGCGGGCAGTGGAATACTTCGTCTATCAGGTGGTCAAGTACGCGGGCGCCTATGCCGCTGTGCTTGGTGGATTGGACGCTTTCGTGTTCACAGCGGGGATTGGCGAGAATGCGGCCGCGCTTCGGGCGGCCGTGTGCCGGCGTCTCGGTTTCCTTGGCGTTGAACTGGACGACGCCGCCAACGCGCGGCACGGCCCGCGTATCTCTACGATGGCCAGCCGTGCGTCGGTCTGGGTGATACCGACGAACGAGGAATTGATGATCGCCAGGCACACGCTTGCCGTCACGCGGACCAAAGGCTTGGTTCATTGACGTTGCCCATGTACGCAACTCAGAGCGCGCGGATCAGCAGAACACGCTTGTCCTACGTCACGACAGGTCAACCGCCGGAACGAATTCCACGGCTCTGCCGGGCCAACCTGCCCGTCTCATCAAACGGTTGAGTTCCCAGAGCGCGACTGCTGTCTTAAAACACATTCGTTTTTTCGGACGATTAATAAACGGCTTAGACCAACGGTTTCTTGACGATCGAAAAGCCAAGCGCACGACAGATGTACCCTGTAGCTGGTTGGGGTGCTGACAGTAGGCGCGCTTTAACCATCCTCATGTGTTCATCCTCCATATGCTACAATTCAACACGGTCGCGAACGCGGTCCAGCCTAAATATGGTAAGAGCAGAAGGGCCGCAGGCGCGGATCTGCTCCAGAAGCTAACGGCCGTCGCGAAAATCGCCAGCCAAAGGATGAGAATTTCAGCGAATGCAAAGCCAGGATTGCGCATTCCGAAAAAGATGGCTGACCAGCAGATGTTGAGAGCCAGTTGCAGCCCGAACAATGCAAGCGCGCCCCGTGAGGCCGTCCAACCAGCTCGACGCCACACGAGCCACGCCGCGCAAGCCATCAACAAATACAGCACGCTCCAGACCGGAGCGAAAATCCAATCCGGTGGTGTCCAACTTGGCTTATGAAGCATTTGATACCAGTCACCAACCGATTCCGAAGTGGTAACCCCTCCGACCCCCGCCGCCGCAAAACAGATCGCGACAAAGCCCAATAGCCACGCGGCTTGCCGCGCGCGAGACGGTTGCCATGGCTTAACGCCGGCATCCACAAGTCTTTGGCCGGCTTTGACGATGCCCCGCAGCATCCCCGCGAATACGATCTGATGCAGGGGATACACGAGGTACCAGTAGGCAAGTCCCGCAAGGCCGACCGGATCGAAGATGGCTGTCTGCCGAATGAGCGATCCGCTGGTCGTCGGCTGGACTTCGTATTCCAGCCAAGCTCTGCCGGGCAAACGCATTTCGGCCAGCAATCGCAAGCGGCGATTCGATTCGTAGGCTTCAACACGCCAACAATCGATGGTGTCGCCGACGCGGACGTGCTGGGGATCTCTGCGACCACGTCGAAGTCCGACGCCGCCGATGATCAAATCGAGCAGACCGCGGAGCTTCCATAGGACGTCGGCGTAATACCATCCACGGTTTCCTCCGATTCGCCGGATTGGGACAAAGGCGTCCTCTGGCGCCAGTGGACTCGATTCGCGCGCGAATCGATCAAGCGATTGCCGAAGCGCACACCGGCCCACGATTTTGTGGAACCGCCGGAGGAAAATGCGTCCGACCAGCGGGTTTCCGCGAATTCCCGGTCCTCATTGCACAGCGCCGCCGCGATTGCGTCTCGGTAGCCAACAGGTCGAATGTCGAAATCCTTAAGCGCAATTGGATTGCGAACGAGGGTGGGATGGCGAATGCTATCGATGAGTTTTCGGCCAATCCCTGCGTAAAGCGGAGTGACTAAACCGAGCCACAGACTCGATAGCCGGGGAGTCAGCACGGGCACCGGAATCAGCAGCCGGCGAAGGCCGCGTTGATGCGCGTACTCGCGCATCAACTCACGATATGATACTTGATCCGCTCCACCAATTTCGTAGATCCGCGAACTGTCCGCCGTCATGAAAAGGGCAGCCAGGAGGTAGTTGAGTAGGTCGTCGATGGCGATTGGTTGCGCGGCGAACTGCAACCCAGCGTGGCGTAATCATTACCGGAAGCTTGTCGACTAGGGCGCGAATCATCTCGAATGACAAGCTGCCGGAGCCAAGCACGATCGAAGCTCGGAACTCGATCACTTGCACCCCGGTCGAACGTAGAATCTGACCAACTTCGTGGCGGCTCCGGAGATGCGGTGAAAGTTGCTCATCCTCGTTCGCCAACCCGCCAAGGTATATGATGCGCCGCACCCCGGCCTCACGCGCGGCCTCAGCAAAATTGCGTGCGGCGAGACGATCCGTCACCTCAAAGTCGTCGGTCGCTCCCATCGAGTGAACGAAGTAATACGCTGATTCGACGCCTGCCATTGCGGCCGCGAGCGACTCGCGTTCCAGGACATCGCCCCGCACAACCTCGATGGTTTCTTTGATCCGAGCGGACAGGAATTCCGGGTGCCGTGACAAGCACCTCACGGGAATCGACCTTGCGGATAAAAGGCGCAAAAGTCGGCCCCCCACGTAACCACTTGCGCCCGTCAGTAGGACTTTACCTGGCATGTCCGCTTCCCATTTTTACGACGGCGTCTTCACTTGAGAATCTGACGGCAGCAGGCACGCGCCGGATGGTGGGAACAGTTCGCGGAGCTTGCTCTGGCGAAACGTAAAAATCTTGATCAAATCCGGACGCACGAACAGTGCATTGATCAGCGACCCGCCGTACACTTCGTAGTCGACAATGTCGCGGCAGAGTGTGCCGCCATCGACCTCTTCAAACACATGCTCATGGCGCCAACGTCGATAAGGTCCGTGAGTCTGTTCGTCCACGAAGCGCAGTGGCGGCTCCCACATGCTGATCCGACTTTGCCAGCGAACTGGAAAGCCGTGAACTCGCAATCGGTAGTCGACGAGTGAATTCGATGTGATGCGAATGGGCGGCGACGTGAGCACGGAAAATCGCAACCAATCCGGAGTCAGCGTCTCTAGTTGAAACGCGTCCGAAAAAAATTCGAACACGCGATCGCGCGGCTCGGGCAGGAACTGCATTGCCACCAGGCGATACCCGTTTCCGGCGGGCGCAGGGCCAATGTGGATCGTGCTATGCTTCGGAATGTGGGGCGTGCCAACTCGCATTTGTGTCCTTGCTGGGCCAGACCTCGGCGCAATGAAATGTGCTAGTCTTTTTTGCCAATTGTCTTGCGTTTCGTTTGCCGTTGCGCCGTCGTTTCCGAGGCGCGGGGGGCGATCGGTGCATTGCCAGGCGTGACGGATCGCTTCAGAGTTTTGGCGAATGCCTCGAGGTGTTGAAGATTGTCGCAGTACGCGGAATATGTCATTTGCCGACGTAGCGGTTCGGTCAACGCGCGGCCACCGACAACAATCGCCACTTGCGATGGCAATTGCTCGTGGAAAGACCGATACTCATTCAAGAAGCGCGATTCTTCGTCGATATGCGACACGCTGAGCCAGAAGATTCGTGGCTTCGCGTCGCGGATGGCCGCAGCCAGCGTCGAGAACGGCAGCCGCGAACCGAGCGACTGTGCGCGCCAGCCCAGCTTGCGGAAAACGACTTCGACCATCATCGTTGGCAACATGTACGGATCGCATTCCGGAGCGCCGCCGATTGCCAGGACTGATTTCTCACTCGGCGCGGGAATGACCGACCGCAATTCTGCAAGGATTCGCAAACAGAGGTAGCAAGCCCTTCGTTCTTGATAGACTTGGGCGTCACCGCAATTCCATAAATCGCCAATTTTGTGGAAAGCCTCGGCGAGAACACGATCGCAGATTTCGGCGACGGATTGTCCGGCCAGGTAAAGGTCGAAGACAATTCGCCGGCATGTTAGCTCGTCGCCCCCGATTACGCGCCGTGCGAAACTGGTCGCGTGCCCTGTCGGCAATGGTGACGCCGTGTCCGGTATTCGAAGGCAGTCGCAGTAATTCTGGTCGGACCAGACGGTGCCCCGATTTTGTAAGGAACTGCACGACGTCATCGAGAGCCAAACGTCGGTGCCCCCCCGCAGTGCGGACGGTGGTCAGCAGGCCACGATCGCACCAGCGTTTAAGCGACGACTCGCTGACGCCAATGGCCTGGGCGACCTGCTTGGGAGTGATCAGCTGGGCCACGAGATTTCTCGACAAAAGGAGTTGGCTTCCGCGATGGACGAGTTGACTGAATTATACTTTCGCGCTTTTTAGTTGTCCACGCCCAGGAATCAAGAATTTCTTTGATGTCGTAAATCCATTGATAGTATCATATTATAATCGCTTAATCGGCTTCGATTGGCGCGAATTATTCGGACGAGTCATTGACGTCGCACCGGTGATCGAATACACTCCGAGTGAACGAATTGACCGAATTATGTGCGGCAGGGCCGGAGAATCGATGGATGGGCCGGTTTCCAATGCTTTCGAGGCTCTTGAAATGCCTGCCCCCGGCGGCTGGCGCCAATGTGCACGGTGAGGAAGTCAATTCTTCTTAGGCTCAGTGGTTCGCGATTTCTCAAATTGCAAAAGGAGTTTGTCATGTCGTGTGTTTTGAAATGTTCTGTTGCTGTCAGTGTCGCTGTCGTGACGCTGGCTTGGTCCTCGGCGGCATTGGCCGGCGAGAAGTGTGCTCGAAGCTCGATTAAGTCAGTAGCCTATGAGGGGGAAACCAAGATGGACATCGTCGATACGGCTGTGAAGGCGGGCTCCTTTAAGACGCTGGCCGCGGCGCTGAATGCAGCCGGACTGGTGGACACTTTGAAGAGCAAAGGACCGTTCACCGTCTTCGCCCCCACGGATGAGGCCTTCGAGAAGTTGCCCCCCGGCACTGTGGAGACACTGCTCAAGCCGGAAAACAAAAACAGGTTGGTGGCGATTTTGACTTATCACGTGGTTGCCGGGAACGTGAAGGCGGCCGACGTAGTGAAGCTGAAATCGGCGAAGACTTTGCAAGGTCAAACCGTGGCAATTGACGCTACGGATGGTGTGAAGATCAACAATGCCAAGGTGGTGAAGGCCGACCTCGACTGCGGCAATGGCGTGATCCACGTGATCGACACGGTGTTGCTGCCCAAGGAGTAATTCCAGTGAGCAGTTCATGGCTGGCGGACGGCCGCCAGCCATGACGCTGGCTGATTTGCCATTGCAACAGATTGAATCGCATAGGTTGTTTGAAGGCCGAGATGATTTTACGCCATCCGCGGGGAACCGCTAGTATGGCGCAGGAGGATAGTGATGTTGATGCTATCGCGGAAAGTTGGAGAAAAGATCCGAATCGCCGACGATATCACTCTCGTCGTCACATCAATCCAGGGTGACCGAGTCAAAATCGGTATCGATGCACCCATGTCCATTAGCGTCTTGCGTGGCGAGCTAGTAAGCAACCTTCGAACATCACCAGGCTTGCGGACGAATAACTCACTTGGAGAGGTTTGTGATTAGCATGCGAACGCGGCTTGGTCGTGCAAAAGGGCCGACGGCTGGAGTGTTCCTGGTCTTGCTGGTAATTCTGTTTAGCGTCCTCGGCCTGCAGCATGTCCTTGATCAAGCGGTTGGTGCTAACAGCAGCGCACTCCACATCGTCACCGATTACATCGATGGTGCGAATCTCAGCGAGTGGCTTACCGCGCAACGAATTCTGCCGCTCAGCCGGACCCACACACGGCTTCATAGTCGCTTGAGTTTCCGGCGCTCGACGACTGTCTAAAAAACACGGTCGATTAATAAGATTTCCCGCAATCGACGAGTTGCTGAGGCGAATTCGGAGATTCAGTTATTTGCGATGCCGCCGTGCAAATGCCGCCACTCCAGTCAAACCCATAGCTGCCAGGAGCAACGTGCTGGGCTCAGGTACCGGCTGCACGCCGCCGCCCAAATGCGGACTCCTCTGGCTCGAGAATCCAATTAGGCTGCTCGGCGAAGTTGCGCAGATGCTTCGTCATGTTGCGGCAGTCGCAATGTGGTTTGCTGCTGCGGCTGGCCGGACTGACGAATTTGCTGAAGACGGTAGCGAATATCTTCCATCATCTCGGGCACAACGCTTCGATCAGATGCCAGGCCTCGGCGGCATGGTCGCTGGAGTGCAGCGCGTTGAATTGCTGGTCGGGCGGCAATTCGGCTCCAATCGCTTCGCGAATGGTATCTTTGGCGAAAAGCCGGGCGTTGTATCGCTGCGGGTATTTACGCCGCTGCTTGCGCGTGGGTGGAATGGGGTCCCGGTCATAAACCACAACCGCCGCCGCCGGCGGGCCGGCCGGAAAAGTCATGTCTCCTGAAATCCAGTCGCCGCCGCGGGTCCGAGCCGCGGCGTGCTGCACTTCCTCGGGCGAAAGCACCTTGACCGCCAAAATTTCAAATCCGCTCTTTTCGATCATGTCGATCAGTTTGTCCTGGAAGCCCCGGCGAACGGCCTCTTGGCGCAGCACGAACACCCCCAATCCCTGATCGTGCATTTCCAAGGTCAGCCGCTTCGCCAAGATTTGCAACCAACGGTTTTCCGGACAAGCGGAAGCCAGCCGACCGAGTAGATCGGGCGAGGGGCCCCAATGGTGCTCCTGCAAATAAGTATGGAGCGCTTCCAAGCTGATCTCCACGCGAATTCCCAACTCGGCCGCCATGCTGCGCAGAATTCCGGCGTAGTCGTGCCCGAGTTTCTCCGCCGGCTTCAGGCCGGTATTCCCACAAGGCAGGCCGGAACGCGCCCCTTTGTGGTACACGGTGTGATACGCCAGGCTATGAAAATAGTCGCTCGGATTAGGCACCAGGCAAAGGTTCTTGTGGCGTACCGCGCCATCCAACAGTTTGCGAGCCACGGTGGGCGGATAGTACGCCACGCCGTTATAGCCGGAATGGGCGAGTCCCGATTCGCTGTATAAATCGCAGGGTTGAATTCCAGGCAAAGCGTTCAGCATGTTGCGCACTGTGTTCAGACATTGATCGTCGATCAGCATGTCGACGTCCTGGGAAGGTTCAATCTCCGGCAGCGCCTCGAACCACCGCAAGACGACGTATCGCACGCTCTGCTCGTCAAATTGGCGGAACAATCCGGTCAGGCCCATTTGATGTGGTATGAAGTGCAAAGAATCGCGGCGGCAAATCCGGCGCTTTAGAATTTTGCTGACGAACATCCACCGGGTTTTGCCTCCAGGGGCACGAAATGAAACAAGCCGCGGCCAACTGCACCGCTTGTGGAACGCGTGGAATAGGCACCCCAAGAGCGCCACGAGCCAAAGCGGATTGAAGCAAAAGCGACAGGCGACGCTTTTGGCATGTCGCACTGCGTGGAACTTCCACAGATAAAACATTTTCGCGCCCGACAATATCAAAACGTCGGCGTTGTTGTGCAGAACGAGCTTGCGGCGCTGCGAAAAAGTAAGTTTGTCGGCCAATTCTGGGTGCGCCGCTTGCAGCCGCGCGATGCAGCGCGCATCACGCGAAACGCCAAGATACTTGGAGTACCCTTCCTGGCGCAAACTCAGCCCGAGGTCGGCGTCCTGCACGCCGATTTCGATGAAGATGGGATCCTGCGGCCAAACTGCGCGGGGATGCATCGCCTGTGTCTCCAAGCACTGGATTTAGTGCCCGTCCAGATCGCCGCTGGCAAATGTGTAAACAAGCAGGCGACAGCAGTGATAGCTGTTCGCACGGCATCTATGGACGAGTAATGTCGGTATCGGCGGCCTGCGATCGTTGGATAAAACCGTTTATGGAAGGCAATCTATCTTTGCGTGGCAAGCGGATTATTCCGATTAAAAAGCTACGTCTTGATTCGTTCAGTGCAGAAGTGAAGGAAAGTGCTATCACCAATGTCGATGTGCTCCAGCGCTATCGCCGATCAAGTCAGGCTGCGCCGATCGTTTCGTCGGGCGATGCAGTGGGATCGCGATCTGCCCGGTGATCTCGTCGAGCAGTTGTGGCGCGATCCGCATGCACTCCTGGCACAGGGGCAAATACTTCAGGACAAACCACGCTGCATTACCGTGCGGCTCGATCATCCCCAGGGCACGTTTATCCTCAAACATCACAACTGGGGTGGGCCAATTCGCTCTCTGAAGAGATCGCTCGGCCCCACGCGATTAAAACCGAGTTGGATCGATGGCCGCCACCTTCACAGCCTGGGAGTTCCCACGCCTCGCCCGCGCGCTTACATCGAACGGCGCATCGGTCCGCTAAACGTTTGTAGCTATTTGCTGACAGACTACATCGCCGGCACGACGCTCTATCGTTTCATGCGATTCAATCACCCGAATGAGGATGTCGTGCATGGCCTGGCGCGCCAGGTGGCAGCCATTTGGCAGCGACTCGATGATCTGGGCATAAGTCACAATGACCTCAAAACGGAAAACTTCTTGATCGACCTCGCCGGCCGCCTGTGGTTGATCGACTTGGAGAAGGTTAGGCGGCATGGCAATTTCGAAGAGGTCCGGCGCCGGCATGCCGAGGACGCCGTTCGACTGCTCCATCCGCGCAACTGGCGCACCAATCCCGCAGCCGCGGAGATTTTCCGTGAACAGCTATTGCAAACAGCGGCCGGGAAACAATACACGGCTGGTCCCGGGGGCGCCGCGCATCCATTAACTCGCCCCGCGCCGGCATTTAACCGGCCAGCGCAATTGCTGACGGTATTGACGCCCTGCCGCAACCACGAATTGGTAATTGCCGATTGTCTGAACTCGGTGCGCGACATCGCCGACGAAATTCTCGTGGTCGACACAGGCTCGACCGACCGCACGCTCCAAATTGCCCGGAAATACGACAGCTGCCGCGTCATTCACCGGACCGGCGCCGATGACGGAACGGATTTTGAGAATCGGGCGGCCGAGCATGCCCGACATGCATGGATCCTGCGGATTCTTCCCAACGAGCGGGTGAGCCCCGATTTGGCCGTTGAAATTCAACAGCTCCTCGCCTCCGAGCCAGCCGAAGACGGCTTCAAAGTCACGCGGCGGTACTGCTATTGGGGTCAACTGCTGCGTTATGGGATGTTTCGGAACGATTCGTCTGTGCGGTTGTATCGCCGGGAAAAAGGCCATTTTGAATTGCGTAATGGACGGTTCGAAGTGGTCATCTCCAGCGGCAAATCAGGCCGCCTGTTATCGAAGTTAGTGTATCAGGCATGTTGGAGCGTCAGTCAGTATTTGAAGGAGACGCTGCAACTCGCCGCCGATAGCGCCGACCATGCTCCGCCGGTGCCGCCGCTAAGACCGAATCTTGGATTCGTGCCTTGGCGTGCCACGTGGCAATTTTTCCAGTCGTATGTCCTGCGTTTTGGATGGCTTGACGGCTGGATTGGCTTGCACGCCGCCTGCCTGTCGGCAATTTCGACCTATCTGCGCGGTGCAACGCTGGGATCAATCGATGCCGCAGTCGCAATTTCCGGGGCTCGAAGATGAACAGGCCTGGAAAGACTTCGTTCCCGACTCCGTGCACGATTTAGCTGTCTTCCGGCCGGCAATTTCGGGAGATGACCAAGGAATTGCCGCAGAAGCCATCGTTTCCACCGAACCAAGTCAGCAACCAAAGCGAGCTGCTGCCTAATTGTCGCCAGGAATCTGTCGATCAATTCACAACCTATGCAAACGTCCTAGCAGGAGTGTCTCATGCAAAACAAGCTCACCGTATTGATTCCCTGCAAAAACGAAGTGAAGAACATTCGGCTTTGCGTCGAATCGGCTCGCGGCATCGCCGACGAAATCCTCGTCGCAGATTCAGGGTCGACCGATGGCACCTTGGAAGTGGTCCGCTCGATGGGCGATTGCCGCATCATCGAGCGCGAGTACATTCACTCGGGCAATTTCAAGAATTGGGCCATCCCGCAAGCCGCCCATCCATGGATATTGATTGTCGATGCCGATGAGCGCGTGACACCCGAGTTGGCGGCGGAAATTAAACAAGTTCTGCACTCTCCCGCTCATGACGGCTACCACATCCTACGGCGAAATTACATTTTTGGCCGCGAGATTAAACACTGTGGATGGAATAAAGACCATGCGTTGCGATTGTTCCGTCGCGACGTGGGTCGCTATTGCGATCGCCGCGTGCATGCCGACGTGATCATTTCCACCGGCAACGTGGGCCGAATGAAAGCCAAGTTCCTGCACTACACGTACTGGTCGATGGAACAGTACATGGAGAAGTTCGATCGGTACACGACGTTGGCGGCAAAAGACTTGTACGGCAAAGGCCGGAGCGTCTCGCCGATCGCCCTGCTGCTGGGGCCGCCGCTTCGATTCCTGAATCTGTATCTCGTGAGAGGCGGAATTTTGGACGGCGTGCCCGGACTGATGCTCTGCTGGCTGTCGTCGTATTATTCGTTCGTGCGGCAGGTCAAACTGTGGGTCATGCGCCATGGATTGCCCCAGCCCGATCCAGAAGCAGAATCCGCGCAGCGCGCGACGGCACTGTCGAGTCACCCAGAAAGCTCGCAATCGAAAGACTCGGCGGCTGCCGATCAGGAAGCCCGGAAGGCGGCTTAAGTGCCGCTGGTCGTTCATGCAGCGCGGGATCGCACGCTGCCGATCAGGTGGGGCGCTGCGCTGGCGAGCACTTCCCCGTAAACGGCGATGGTTTCTTCGACCATTCGCTGGGCCGTGAAGTGTTGTTCGGCTCGTAATTTCGCCCGCTCGGCCATCGCCCGCAGGGCCGGCAGATCCGTCAGAGCATTATTAAGAGCGGTTGCCAAGGTAACTGGGTCGCGCGGCGGCACTAGGATTGCTACCCGTGCATTGGCCGGTCCATGGTCCCCCAAGACTTCCGGAATGCCGCCCGCTGTGGTGGCCACGATTGGCGCTCCGGCAAACATGGCGTCGATGAGCGTCGAACATAACCCTTCCAGATGAGAGGGCATGACAAACAAATCGGCCGCGCGGAGCAAGTCTGGAACATCTTGACGATAGCCCAAAAACCTGATGGCGCTGCGCGATTCCCAAACGGCTTGCCTGCGTCTCTAATTGCTGGCGCAAATCGCCATCACCTGCCAGCATCAGTCGAATTCGGGGAAATCGCGCCAGCACTTTCGGCATGGCCTGCAGCAAATAGGTGTGCCCTTTGTGGTCGGTCAGCGTGGCAACGCACAGCAGTAACGGATCGTCGTCAGCTACCCCCAGTGATTCCCGACCACGCCGGCGATCACCACTTCTCCCGCGGCAAGGATCGACGCCGTCGTGCACCACTCTTAGAGTTCTGTTGTCCAGTCCGCTGGTTCGGCAAACATCGGCCACCGCGGCGGATACGGCGATGACCCGATCAGCCAGACGGCGGTATCGCCACGCGGAGCGGATCGGGAAATCGACTCGCCGAGCAACCACGCGGGCAGCAATCGGTAACCGCCAAGCTGCCAGGCCGCCGCCGCCGAGAGAGTGCGAATCATGAAGATGCAGCACATCCGGCTGTATTCTTCGCAGCAACTGCCGAGTGTGCCACATGGCTCTGAGCCCGCGGCCGTTGCCCGCCAGCGGCAACACCTGAAATCCTTCGCGCTGCATCCGCTGCGCAAAGGAACCACCGGCACGAGCAAGTAATACATTTCGGTGCCCTCTCTCCGCCAAGCCGTGTACCAACAATCGGGCCTGTTCTTCGCCCCCGTGCCAGCCACGCTCAGTTGAGACGTGAACGACGGTCAGTGGTTTCACGATGGTCTCTAGGAATTTGCGGCTGCGGAACTCGCTGGGGGACAAAGAGTAACGTCGAGCCCGCAGCGCGTCAATTGACCAAGCCGCTCACCTGTTTATGGCTGGGGGCACCCGCAAATCTTGCGTATCCTCGCTGCCTTAACTAATCTGAAGTTCTGCCGCTTCTTGTCTATTCGCCGTCAGCGCCATGGTCGGCCTGCCCCATCCCCCTGGGAGGGTCGTCAGTGCATCGCATTGCTGAATTCTTCTCGGGGCATTTTTCCCTTTCCCTGCGACGTGGAAAAACAGGCCCACGGCACGCTCACGACCTCAATCGCCGTCTCGATTTCGAGCGACTCGAAAGCCGGCAAATGTTGGCCGCCTCGTCGTTGAGTTTTTCCGATGGGAATATCACTTCGCTTAGCCCGATCGCGGTCAGCCAATCCACGGGTGAGAAACCACAGTCAAAACTCTGGATGAACGACGGGCATTGGTGGAGCGTGATGCCCGACAAAACCGGCACCTGGATTTGGCGACTGGATGGAACTGCCTGGACGCACGTGTTGCAGCTTTCGGCCCAGACCAAGATACGTGCCGACGTGCTATCGCAAGGCGACTTGGTGCAAATTCTGCTTGTCGACGCTTCGAAGCCGGCAAATTCACGATTGGCTACCGTTGAATATGTGGCTGGAACGCCGGGCTCATATCAACCATGGTCGGTGCGGCCAGATTTAACGAGCGTTCCGCTTTCTAATAGCGACGAGACCGCCACGTTGGCCGTCGACTCGACCGGCGAAATGTGGATTGTGTCCGACGTCACCACGACCGTTGAGGTTCGCCACAGCGCTTATCCATATATTTCTGTCAGCGCACCCATAACCATCGGCACGGGGATATCGAAAGACGACATTTCCGTCATCACCGCGATGCCCAACGGCCAAGTGGGAGTCTTGTGGTCGAACCAGCAAGCGAAGCGATTTTATTTCAGCACGCATCAAGACGGCGACGACCCTGGCTCCTGGTCAGCCGTCGAAGTTCCTGCAAATCAGTCGGCGCTGAAAGTGGGACACGGCATGGCGGATGACCATCTTAATTTCGCGGTCGCTTCCGATGGAACTTTGTACGCGGCCATTAAGACCAGCTACGATACTTCCGGAAAAGCCAAAATCGGCCTGCTGATTCGCCGGCCATCGGGCACGTGGGACCCGTTGTACACCGTCGATACTGGAGGCACGCGGCCGCTCGTGCTGCTCGATGAAGCCATTGGACGGTTGATGGTCGTCTTTGCAACCGCCACCACGGGCGGAAACATTGTGTTCCGCGAAACGCCGTTGGACCAAATCGCATTTTCAGCACGAACCATGCTCATCCGAGGCCATCTCGATAATGTAACCAGCACTAAGCAAAACGTTGCGGATCAAATCGTTGTCATGGCAGGCAACGGTGAAAAAAGCGCCACGAAAGCGTTTAGCGCTTTACTCACGATACCACTCACCGCGCCGCCGCCGTCGGACCCGATTTTGTTCGTGAATGCCGGTCTCGACCAAACGATTAAGTTGCCGGCCGAAGCGAAGCTGCACAGTGTTGTTACCCAAGGCGGCGCAGCGATTCCGGCAGGCACGGTGCTAATTACATGGAGTTGCAGCAGCGGCCCCGGCACCGTGATATTCTCCGATCCAACGCTGTTGGACACCACAGCGACATTTAGCGTCGAGGGCACCTATACGCTGCGCATCACGGCCGACGATGGCCAGCAAACCGCGCTCGACGAGCTCGTCGTCGTCGTCAATCCGGTGTCGGCCACCCTCTGAGCCCGAGTCAAACTCTTCGCCGGCCGAGAGTCGGAAGGACTCCCATTTGCTGTTTTCGGGCCGGCAGAACTACGGCAATTGGCCGGATGCTAGCACGTAAGTGTTAAGATTTACGCTTCCCGGCGCCGCTGTCGACCTCATCGGGCGCGCCTGATTCCCTGCTCCAATTCCGCACTACCACAGCAAATGTGACGGTTGTGCGGGTTGCAATGTGGATCGTACATGAATTCGCTCGAATTGGGAGTTGTCGGAAGCGGCCCAGTAATGCTGAAAGCGCCGATTATTCTTATTACAAGGGGTTGCCGAAGCGGCGTCCGCTAACGCCGCATTCGCCGGCACTGTCAATTCGACGTGCGATCGGCACCCGTTCTGAATCGCGCGTTCAGGAAATTTACTGAGGAATTCGTGGCTTCCATATACGACTCCGATCTTCCGCGATTAACTATTCGTTTGCCCAACTGGGTTGGCGATGTGGTTATGGCCGTGCCGACCATTCAGCAATTGCAGAATTGCAGTTTTGTGCTTCGCCTGGTCGGACATAGCTGGACGAAGGGCTTGCTGGAAGGCATGAATTTGCCCATTACCCCGATACCGAATGGCATCATGGCGGCCAGTCGGGTGATGCGGACCATCAAGATGAATCACGGTTTGTTATTTACTAATTCGTTGTCGAGCGCACTTTCGATGCGTTTGGCCGGGATTCGCGCCGTCGGATATCGGACCGATTGGCGCAGATTCTTACTGCACGCCACCTTGGAGAAATCGCTGGGAGAGCAACATGAAGTGGAATATTTCTGGCAACTGGGCAAATTGGCTACTGAATGCTGGGGGTTGCCGGGAACGACATGGCCGGAGTCTCCACCTCGCCGAATTCATTTGCCATTGTTGAATGCCCGCTACGCGGCAGCAGCTGGGGCCTTATCTGCCACAAACATCCGTGGCCCATATACTGTGTGTTGCCCGCTGGCCGTGGGAACTGAGCGAGGCGAATTGAAAGTGTGGCCGCACTTTGCCGAATTCTGCCAGATTCTGGCCTCGATGGGACATACGATCGTTATCTGTCCAGGCCCCGGGGAAGAAGTCTTGTGCGAACCGTTCCAACACTTCGCAAAAGTATTGCCGAGAATCTCATTGAGTGTCTATGCGGCCCTGATGGCTCGCGCCGAAATGGTGGTGGCCAACGACTCTGGTCCGATGCACATCGCTGCGGCGGTGAGCGCGCCAGTTCTTGGCATCTTTGGTATCAGCGATCCCGCGCGCACTTATCCATGGGGGGGGCAGTACGTGGGCAGCCGTGATGGGTGGCCTGACTTGGACACCGTGTTGTCCGCTTGGCGCAAGTTCGCAAGACGGGCTGCGGGCGGCAAATGGCTGCGTGATGGGAACTCTCTTCGTGGATGTAGATTGAGCTCGCGGCCCAAACAGCGGTCCCTTGGCAAGTCATAAAGTCTTCGATTAACGAAGCGACCGCCGGAACGAATTCTGGGGCTCAGCCGGACCAACCTGCCCGTGCTCATCAAAAGAATCCCATGTAAGCCGTGTGCCTGTTGACCGCTTTGACAGCGGTCAACAGGTTAGTGGGTGACTTCACAACCCCCACGTTCCCAAAAAGGAGCACACGACCATGTCACGGATTTTGGCAATCGATCTGGGCAAATTCAAGTCAGTCACCTGTCTGTTGGACACCGCCACCAACCAGACGGAGTTCTGGACCATGTGTACCGATCGGCCGTACCTGCTGGCAGTTCTGCAGAAGTACCAACCCGATCTGGTGGTGATCGAATCTTGCAGCCTGGCGGGTTGGGTGCACGGCGAGTGCACCGCGGAGGGCTACCAGGTGCTGGTCTGCAACCCCAACCAAGAAGCGTGGAAGTGGAAACACGTCAAACGCAAGACCGACCGGGACGACGCACTCAAGTTGGCCAAGCTAGCGGCGCTAGACCAACTCGTTCCGGTGTACATCCCTGGCCGCCAACAACGGGAATACCGCCGGCTGGTCAAGTATCGCCAAGTGGTCTTGGGGCGAATCAACCGCGTGCAGAACAACATCCGCTCGATCTTCGCCCAGCGGGGGATGGAGCTGATGCGGGGTCAGAAAGCCTGGGCGCTGGAACGATACGACGAGATCGCTCAATATCGCCGACCCTTGGCCGAATGTTCCGTGGACGAGCTGTGGCGGGGTGAGTTGGATCTGGAGCTCGAGCAGTTGGACCACCTCCGACAACACCAGCATGCGATCCACCAGCGGCTCCAGGCATTAGCGCGGGCTGACCAGCGCGTGCAGCTGCTCGAGACGATCCCTGGGGTCGGGCGTAGGACGGCGGAAGTCGTGGTGGCCTATCTGGATGATCCGCATCGCTTCCAGAATGCGCGGCAAGTCTCGTCCTATGCAGGCATGGTCCCGCGACGTTATCAGTCGGGCGAGATGGATCGCCAGGGTCGGATCCACAAACGGGGCCCGCGTCAGCTGCGCAGCGCCCTGGTCGAAGCGGCCTGGCTGATGCTGCGCTACAACCCTTGGGCCAAGTCGGTCTACGACCGACTCACTGGCGGGCAGAAGACCCGCAAGAAGAAGGCGATCGTCGCGGTGGCTCGCAAGCTCCTGGTGCGATGTCGGGTGATGCTCTTGCGCAAAGAACCTTGGCGTCAGGCGCCCCGGATTGCGACGTCCGTTCCCATGGCTGTTTAATGAATCGTCGGTACTTGAATCTGGAGTAGGATTTGCCTTCCGCTTCGGCTTTGGCGCCGCGTGCAGCTCGGAACTCAAGCTGATCCACGAGATCGGTTAAACGAATGAGCGAGCGCGGCCCGGTTGGATGAACTCCTGAGACGACGCACAAAAAAATTCCCGCTGTGGGAAGAGAACCAGGCGTCGGCAACTCGAATAGTCGACGAAATCCGAAACGGAAAGCGAAAATACCACCTCGGGACTCGGCAGCAGGCAAGATTGGCATTACCGCAGTTGACCCACATACGGCTTCATAGTCGCTTGAGTTTCCGGCGCGCGACCGCTATCTCAAAAACAGGGTCCTTTCAGAATCGATGCGCTAATATCCTCGCTTGTAGCGCATTTCACGAACAGCCATCGCCGACGATGAATTGGGAGGCTGCCACTTTCCGGCGGGCTCATTGGTGGTGCTGTGCCCGTTTGTCACTTATCGCTTGCCTGAACTATGGGAGAGTCCGGATAGATTCGCCGTGGATCGTTCGCGCCGCCTCAATGCGACAGTTGGATAGTTGTGTATCCCATTGTTTCTACTCCTCGTCGCTGGCACACGCTGTGCGTATGGGAAGAATGTACACATTGGCCTGCAGAAATCTAGCCATATGGACATGGACTGCGCACTTGATGCATAATTTTTGGGCGTTCACGGCGCCATGCGCTTGAGGCGCTGCGATGATTCCGACTCGTGATGTGAACGAGCAATGGTTGACGAAGTTGGAAAACGTCGTTCGCATTTGTACCGGAGTGACGGGGGGCGGACTGTGGGTCGGCCATAACGGCTATCAACAAATCAACCTGCTCATGACAGAAAGTGTTTGCCGATGAATTCGATTTCGGTGCGTTCGCGCATCCTGCCTCTTTTGTTTCCGCTAAGCGGCGCGATGCTATTGAGCATGTCTGGATTCTTAGCTTCGGACCAATTCGCTTCAGCGGCGGAGGCCACGCCGAGTGCTACAGCAGCTGAAACGCCCCCCGTTCTACCGCCCTACTTCAACGAGGATGCGGCGAAGACGCAACCGGACCCGACGGGCGCAAACGCCGGCTCGTGGGCGGCACCGGCTGGGGACAGCAAGGGGGATATTCCGGCGAGACTGACCAGCGGCGACCTATACGACCGGATCGCACATAACCTCTTTTCGATCAATATCGTATGGACGTTGATTGCCGGATTCCTGGTGATGTTCATGCAGGCGGGGTTCGCGATGGTCGAGACGGGTTTGTGTCGCGCGAAGAACTCCGCACATACCATCGCCATGAATTTCATGATTTACCCGCTTGGCTGCATTGCTTTTTGGGCCTACGGATTCGCGCTTGGTTGGGGAAATTGGTTCAATGGCTCCGTGGCTCCAGGGTGGTATTCGTCGCTGGGGCCAGGGACGGCGGTACTTAACAAGGGATGGGGGATCGGAGCGGCGACAGATGCCGCCGGGGCCGTTACTGGCGCGTTCACCTACGGCCTGGTGGGCCTGAAGGGGTTCTTTCTCTGCGGGATGGATGACGTTAGCGTGATGGCCTTGTTTTTCTTCATGATGGTCTTCATGGACACAACGGCCACCATTCCCACCGGCGCGATGGCAGAGCGGTGGAGTTGGAAGAACTTTTGCCTTTACGGGCTGTGGGTGGCTTTGCCCTATTGCCTCTTTGCCAACTGGGTCTGGGGCGGCGGCTGGCTGGCGCAGACGGGACTGAACTGGAAGCTTGGTCACGGTGCCGTCGATTTTGCCGGCTCTGGGGTAGTCCATGCGATGGGCGGCATTATCGGCCTTGCGGGTGCGCTGGTCATCGGTCCACGACTGGGCAAGTACCGGGACGGCAAGCCCACTCCGATTCCAGGTCACCACGTCCCCATGGTCGTCGTCGGCACATTCATCCTGGCCTTCGGCTGGTTCGGATTCAACCCGGGTTCCACACTGGCAGGCACGGATCTACGGATCGGCATGATCGTGGTGAACACGATGCTTGCTAGCATCGCCGGCGCGCTGGCGTCGATGTTGACCCTGTATGCGCTGCAGACCAAGCCGGACCCAACCATGATGTGCAATGGCATGCTGGCCGGACTCGTCGCCATCACGGCCCCCTGCGCCTTTGTCGACAGTTGGGCAGCGGTGGCAATCGGCAGCATCGCCGGCGGACTTGTCGTGCTGAGTGTGTTTTTCTGGGAACGGAAGGGGATCGATGATCCCGTCGGCGCCATCTCCGTCCACGGCGTGAATGGTCTGTGGGGGTTGATCTCACTGGGCCTCTTCGCCAATGGCAAGTATGGGGCGGGCTGGAATGGGGTGGTCCGGAACGAGTTCGCCAAACAGTTCGGTTCGGATGGAGTTCGAGGACTGTTCTACGGCGACGCCTCACAGTTGGCCGCGCAAGCGCTCGATGCCGCCGTGCTGGCCGTCTTTGGATTTGTCATGGCATATGCTTGGTTCAAACTGAGTAATCTCATCACACCAATACGAGTCTCCATGGAGATAGAACAGGAGGGCCTCGACTCGCCGGAAATGGGCGTATTGGGCTATCCGGATTTCACGGTGACCAGCGTTCACGGTTGATACCAAGGTTGAAGTTAGAATCTGAAGCGCTTCGGATTGCGCCGTGTTCGTACGGTTTACACGTGAACCTCGCGCATCGCTCGTCGACTACGTCTTCGACTGCGCCTTCGACAAAGCATCGTTATCGCTGCTGGTCGTGAGAAGATGTTAGGTACGCACGGTGCTCTTGAATAGAGGAGCTTCTTGTCCGATCTAAATCTGGCCGATTGGATTCGAACGCCGTTCCGAAAACACGTTCGTTTGATGGTACGACCGCCGGACCAAATGCTGCGGCTCAGCCGAGCCGGCGAACGGATAAACCCGCGTCGCGTCAGTATCGCGAAACACATTAATTACCCGATTACTTTTTTGACAGCTTTCTTGATCGTGTCGGCGGTCTTCCGGACGGCCTGCTTGGTTTTCCCGACTGCCTGGTCAGTTTCTCCTTCCGTGCGCAACTTGTCATTTCCGGTCAAGGCGCCGGCGGCTTCCTTGATTCGGCCTTTCACGACGTCTGTTTTGCCACTCATGATAGTGACTCCCTGTTCTAGAGGTTGTTCTTGTAACAGCTTCTCGACCAGAACGCGCGAGATGCGTATGAGCATTGCTCAGCACGTTTCGCCGGCCGCTGCGCGGATGCGTTCCGAGACTTCCTCGCTATGCACGGGTACATCGGAATCAACCTCGAATCCCGGTCGCTCCTTTGTGCCCTTAATTTCGAGCACCGTGACAACACACTTGCGATCGACTCCGTTGGCGCCGCCAACCACGACCGATTCCTGATTCTTCCGTGACAAAACTAACATGGTTAAGCCTCCGCTTTCACAGCTTGTTTGCCTTTTCCATTTCCGCTCCAGCTACTCACGGGTACGCTCTGGGAGAGCTGGAACACCTGCACCATGCTGCCGGTTGTGAATACTTGCACCACGGTACCGGTCGTTGGTTCGATTTCTGCGGTTACTTCCCGCACTTCTACTCCGGTAATTCTTTTGATTTCCTGCCGCAGCGGTTCACACGAATTGGCGAACAATTGCCGGTGAAATTTCTGCACCTGGGCTGCGCCTTCCAAAGTTTTGGCCAAGACCTGTTCCGCAGGCGACAGCACCCCGTGCAGCGTAACCACCAGCGTATCTTCACCGAGAACTACCGTGACCGAGGTGGGCGCGTGGCCCGTTCGCTCCCGTTGGAAAGCAATCGCGGCTTCAGCGATCTGCTGCGCCACGTTCGATTTGTCTTCCGGCGATGTATTTTTCATTGGAATCTTCCCGGCGGCTTTCAATGGCCGCGTAACACCGAACACCAACAAAAAAACCGACGTGGCCGACCACCCTGAGGTGATTAGCCGCGTCGGTTTACTTTTTAACGAGCCTCTCGGCCGGGCCGGGTTGCTCTTTATCTAGTCATCCGAAAAATTCTATTCGGCACAGTCGTGTCCGACTGACACTCCTCCCCACGTCTGCATTATACGCTGTGGCCGTCAGATAGCGAGGGAGATTGCTGTTTCGCGAGCGAGATTATCTACTTTATTTATTTCCGTCCGGAATGCTCCGACTATAAGTCCAATATGGGAAGTGCTGTTTGAGCGATATTCATTCGTTCCCCCACGCGGGACGTTTAGTCCGACATCCGCCGGCGCTACGCAAACTATTCTCGCGAACGAGCATTAAGTCGAGCGTGTTCAGTTGACGGACAAGCAACTGTAACTCAGCCCCATTGCGAGGAAGGTCCACTCTTGAGTATCGCTTGGCAAGCGTTTCTAGCTCCTCGGCAATTTCAGGTATTTCTCGCGCACGTTTACTCCAATGCGAGATGGCTGCGATGAGCGTCATCGATCCCAAATCCTGAAACAGCCCGTTGTCCGTTCTCGCCCGCTGGACCACGCGATTTATGTGCGCCTTGAACGGCATTGGAAAATTGTCGGCCTGCACGGTTTCCGCGAAATGACACGTCTTTAAGCCAGGCTTCTCGGTCGCCGGCATTCTACGCATCAATACTTTTTCAGTGGTTGTGAACACGCGAGTTTCCTTTCACATAATTGGTACGCAGACGCCTTGCCGCCGCCAAACGCACGCTTTCCCCGTTTCGCTTGCTATTTTGAAGCATCGGTCACGGCCGGCAGATTTCCGCCGGCCGTGGCCAGCAATGCTTCAAACCGAACTATTCTTTCGGCATCAGCACGGTGTCGATAACGTGAATCACGCCGTTGGTGCAAACGATGTCGCTCTTGATCACCTTGGCATTGTCGATCATCACGCTGTCCCCCTGAGTCTTAATCGTGAGTGACTGACCATTGACGGTCTTGGCCGACTTCATCTTGGCGATCTGGGCGGCCTTCTCGTCGCCAGCGACGACGTGATAGGTGAGTATTGCAACCAGCTTGTCCTTGTTCTCCGGTCTGAGCAGTGATTCGAGCGTGCCCATAGGCAGCTTGGCGAATGCTTCGTCCGTGGGCGCGAAGACGGTGAACGGGCCTTGGCCTTTCAACGTTTCCACAAGTCCAGCCGCATGTAGCGCAGTGCCTAGCGTTTTGAGCGTACCGGCCTGCATGGCCGTGTCGACAACGTCCATCTTCTTGGTTTCATCAATGACTACTTTCTTGGCAGTCACGGCCGTGGGCGGGATGGGACCGCTTTCGGGTCTTTCTTGAGCGAATGCAACCGCCGCGGCCACCGCCGCAGTTAGAGCAAACGCAGATGCCACTTTCTTCAACATGAGAAATTCCTCGTCCAAAAGAAATAGGCAACGTTTCAGGGCGAAACGCCCGTCTGATTTCCGTCACGTACTTCGAAGGTCACAAAAAAAGCCGACGTGGCAAAACACCCGAAGGTATTTCACCACGTCGGCTTACTCGTTAACGGGCTCCCCGGCACACGGCCGGTTGGCCCTTTATCTAGTCATCCGCCAATTTCGCCCTCAGTATACTGCCTGGAATCCGGAACGCAAGGGAGCATAGCCCACGGAAGTAGGTTATCTGGGAAATTAATAATCCTCGAACTTCACGGGAGTTGAGAGGCAATAATTAACAGGCGTCGTAGCGCAGCATTGCGTATCTGCGGGGCATCGCCGAGAAGGCGACAATGGATTCTGGTCATCACATGCCGCTCGTCACCGAGCGCATCCTCTTGTCAGCCGCGATGATGATGGCGTTTTCGGGCCGCGATTTGTGGATCCAGCAAGAACGTCATAAAACGAGTACCTACCCCCGTGCACTAGCCACAGCGGCGGGGCCGCGTTGGTAAAATAGCGAGCATACGGGCTACTGAAACAGCTGCAGCCTCACCCTAAAGGGGGCATGTCGGATGTTTAATCTGATGACGCGTGCGAGGCATGAGCGGCTAAAAGAGAGAGATGAGCAGCCGTTGCGGTCAGAGCTGTTCAGCACGGACCAGCTTGAGCAGCATGCTAAGAATTTAGCCGGTTCGCATGAGGTGGACAAGCGGACCGGGCCGGACCGCCTGCTCAGTCGCTTGGACGAGAACGAAGGGGTTCTACTCAAAGCGTATCAACTGATCATAGCCGCTGTGGCGGACAGCCGACGAATGTCGCCGGCTGACGAATGGTTATCGGACAATTTCTACCTGATCGAAGACCAGGTCCGCACCGCCCGGCGTCATCTGCCCAAGAAATATAGCACGGAACTCCCGAGGCTACTTCGAGGACCCTTGATCGGCTTTCCGCGCGTGTACGCCATCGCGCTGGAACTGATCTCGCATGGCGACGGTCGGGTCAGCGGCGAAAGCCTGACTTCCTTCGTGGCGGCCTACCAAACCGTCACTCCGCTCACCGTGGGAGAACTGTGGGCCATTCCGATCATGCTTCGCCTAGCTTTGATTGAGAACCTGCGCCGCGTCGCCGCGCGCATGATAGCGTCCCGTCTGCATCGGGACGATGCCAAGGCTTGGGCCGATCAGATGATCGAGGCCGCGGAAAAGGACTCTCAAGGCTTGGTCCTCGTGATGGCGGAGATGTCTCGCTCGGCTCCGGCGATGGACAGCGAGTTTGCGGCCGAGTTTGCTCGCCGGCTCCAAGAGCACGCTCATGAAATGGCGTTGCCTTTGATGTGGCTTGAGCAGCGACTCGCCGAACAGGCTGTCACCGTCGAGCAGCTTATGCAGATCGAGGGGCAGCAGCAGGCAGCCGATCAAGTATCGATCGGCAACAGCATTAGCAGTCTGCGGTTTTTGGCGGGGATGGATTGGCGCAAATTTGTCGAATCGCTCAGTTTCGTCGAACAGACTTTACGCGGTTATTCACTGGGCGAATTCGGCGATTTGGATATCAGCCCTCGGGTCATTCAGGCCATGCAGGGGTACTCCGACGTTTACAGCGAAATGGATTTTGCCACGCGCGACCAGTATCGCCATGTCGTCGAACGGATCGCCAAACACAGCCAGTTTGCCGAGTGGGAGGTGGCCGCGCAGGCGGTCCGATTGGCGAGGCAGGCCGCCGACCTAATAGGTGTTCGCGATCGTTCGGCTCACGTCGGATATTTTTTAATCGACAAAGGATTGCCTCAGCTCGAAGCGGCCGCCAAGGCGCGCATTTCACTTGGCGAGAAACTGCGGCGATCAGTCAAACGGCACCCTCTTCTGCTTTATCTCGGGGGCGATCGGATTGATCTCTTTTGTTGTGACCGCCGCAGCGCTGTTGCAGGGATGGCGATATGGAGCCGGTCTATGGCTCCTCGCGCCAATGACACCCCTGGTTCTGCTGGGGACAAGCCAACTCGGTGTGGCCATCGTCAACTGGCTGGTAACGTTGTTGGTGACCCCGAGGGCCCTGCCTCGCATGGACTTTTCCGACGGGATTCCCCGTGAGTTTCGCACTCTGGTGGCGGTACCCACGATGCTGACCAGTTCTCAAGGTGTTAGTGATTTAGTCGAGGCGTTGGAGGTCCGTTATTTGGCAAACCGCGACGGGCATCTCCATTTCGCGTTGTTGACCGATTGGCGCGATGCCTCTTCCGAAGTGATGCCAGGGGACGAAGCTCTCCTCAACCGAGCACGGGTAGGAATTGAGGCGCTGAACGAGAAGTACAAAGGGGAACGCAGCGATATTTTCTTTTTGTTTCATCGTCCTCGTCGCTGGAACCCGCAAGAACAAGTCTGGATGGGCTACGAGCGGAAGCGAGGAAAACTCGCCGATTTGAACGCGTTTCTGCGCGGAGGCGCGCGCGATCAGTTTTCTGTGATCGTCGGAGACACTGGCTCACTTGGCGAAGTGAGATACGTCATCACCCTCGACTCGGACACTCATCTCCCGCCACAGGCTGCCCGCCAGATGGTCGCAACCATGGCCCATCCATTAAACCGACCTTGTTTCGACGACAAGCGGAATGTGCTCTGCGATGGGTACGGTATCTTGCAGCCCCGTGTCGCCCTGAGCTTGCCCAGCGCCCGACGCTCTTGGTTCGTTCGCATCTTTGGTGGCCAGGCAGGCATCGATCCCTACACGGGAGCAGTGTCGGATGTCTATCAGGATTGGTTCCAGGAAGGTTCATTCATCGGCAAGGGTATCTATGATGTGGATGCCTATGAACGGCTTTTGAGCCAGCGATTTCCGGAAAACCTCATCCTGAGCCATGATCTCTTGGAGGGATGCCATGCCAGGTCCGCATTGATCAGCGATATCGAGGTGTATGAGGCATACCCGGCCCAATACAGCGCCGACATCGGTCGCCGGCATCGCTGGATACGAGGCGACTGGCAAATCGCAATGTGGGCGTTGCCCTGGGTGCCTAACCAGCAGGGAGAGTTCGAAAGGAACCCGCTTTCGGCGTTATCCCGCTGGAAAATTCTAGACAACCTGCGGCGCAGCCTGGTGCCGGCCGCGTTGATGCTTTTGCTCGGCTTGTCTTGGATGGTCCCCGTCTGGCCAGGCTTCCTTTGGGTCCTCTTGGTCCTGGCGATCATGCTGTTGCCGGTTGTCCTGCGGGTTGTCGTCGAGTTCATCAAGGCGGCCGGACGATCTTCCGTGGCGGCTGCATCTTCGCGACGTTCTGCGGTCATTGGGTCGCTATTTGGCGCAGACGGTTTGCGCACTTGCCTTCTTGCCCGACGAGGCCTATTACAGCTCGGACGCGGTGCTGCGGACGCTGGTGCGGATGACCCTTACGAAACGCAATTTGCTCCAATGGCGCACGTTCAACGATGCAGCACAAAGCTCGCGAACAGACCTGGCCGGCGCACTTCGAGCGATGTGGGTCGCGCCTGTCTTGGCACTCCTGCTGGGAGGGTACATTGCCTGGTTTCGTACAGAGGCTCTACCGGCGTCCGTTCCGCTGCTGTTTTTATGGCTGACGTCCCCGGCAATTGCTTGGTGGCTCAGTCGGCCGTTGATCGAGCAGGAGGGCGCGTTTGAGCCAAGAGTGACAGGGAGTTTCTCGAGGAGTTGTCGCGCAAGACATGGCGGTTTTTCGAAACCTTTTCTGGCCCCGAAGATAACTGGCTTCCGCCCGACAATTATCAGGATTACCCGGTGGGCCGTGATTGCCCATCGGACTTCGCCGACCAACATGGGCCTGGCGCTGTTGTCGAATCTGGCCGCCTACGATTTTGGCTTTATTTCGGCCGGTCAATTGGAGGACCGGACTGCCAAAACCTTAACCACCATGGAACGACTTGAGCGGTTCCGGGGTCATTTTTTCAACTGGTACGACACCAGCACGCTTGGAGCCGCTTCCTCCCCGCTATGTTTCGACCGTCGATAGTGGAAACCTTGTCGGCCATTTGCTCACCCTGCGCGAGGGACTGTTGCAACTGGCTGACCAAAACATTCTGCCGCCGATGGCCCTGCGTGGGTTGGGAATTACGCTGCGAGTCTTGCTCAAAGCGATACGAACCGCCGGAGCGATGGAGCGCGTTCCGCTCGGGCGCGCAGCGAGCGATGGTGGGCCGCAATCGTTGCACCGCCTGGAACAACTTCAGCAGGAACTTTTGCAGACACCGCCCACTCTCGATGCCGGTTCTCGTTTTCTTGCGCGCCTCGCTGGCAACGAATATACCGTGATCGCCGAATTAACGGAGCATCCCGACGAGCAAGTTTGCTGGTGGGCAAGCGTCTTGACACGGCAAGCCCAGGCTTGGCTTGACGAGGTGAACCTGCTGTCGCCACTGGTCGCGTTGCCTCCACCGCCCCCCACTCTCTGGCAGAGGACATCGCCGCACGAGGCGGATTCTGTGACTCAATTGCGCACCGCACTTGAGCGGCTTGATGGCGAGGGCACGCTGCGGCGCATCGCCCAGCTCAGTTTGGACGTGTCAGGAGTCCTCGATGCGGCTCTGGCAGGGGCAGGCGAACATCGAGAGTGGCTGGCTCAGCTGAAACAGCGTATCAGCGAGGTCAGCGACTATGCCGCTGCGCGGATGGCATCGCACGAAAAGCTGTCCCGGACGTGCCTCGAACTTAGTGATGCTGAGTTTGACTTCCTGTTCGACGAGGCTCGACAACTGCTCGCGATTGGTTTCAACGTTACCGAGCATCGGCGTGACGCCAGCTTCTACGATCTGCTGGCTTCGGAGGCGCGGCTGGCCAGCTTCGTTGCCATTGCAGAGGGCCAATTGCGGCAAGAGCATTGGTTTGCACTGGGTCGCCTGCTGACAGGAGTTGACGGCTCGCCGACGCTCCTTTCCTGGAGCGGCTCGATGTTCGAGTATCTCATGCCGTTGCTGGTCATGCCGACCTTTGACGACACTCTGCTAGACCAAACGTGCAAAGGGGCCGTCGCGCGGCAAATCGCTTACGGCGTTAGCCGCAAGGTTCCCTGGGGGATGTCCGAGTCGGGATACAACCTCACGGATGTTCATTTGAACTATCAATACCGGGCGTTTGGCGTGCCCGGATTGGGCTTCAAACAGGGGCTGGCCGACGATCTTGTGATTGCGCCGTACGCCTCAATGATGGCGTTGATGGTTGCTCCCAAGCCGGCGTGCGCCAATCTGCGACAGCTGGCCGCTGCCGGGCTGGACGGTAGGTACGGCTACTACGAGGCGGTAGATTACACGCCGGCGCGACTCACCCACGGCCAATCCTCTGCCGTCGTGCGGTCATTCATGGCTCATCATGAAGGGATGAGTTTCTTATCGCTTGCCTATGTCTTGCTCGATCGGCCGATGCAGCGACGGTTTGAGGCGTACCCGCCGTTCCAAGCCACCGAGCTGCTGCTGCATGAGCGCATTCCCAAGGCGGCACCCGTCTACCCGCGCTCGGCTGATGGAGACGAGACGCCGCGACGTGCGGTTGGGCCCGAAGTCCTGATGCGCGTCTTCAGTACGCCGCACACGCCGATTCCGGAAGTGCATCTGCTGTCCAATGGCCGCTACCACGTCATGATCACCAACGCCGGCGGCGGTTATAGCCGCTGGAAGGATATCGCGGTAACGCGGTGGAGTGAGGACATCGCACGCGATGATATGGGCACGTTTTGTTATCTGCGGGACGTGGAGTCCAACGAGGTTTGGTCCGTATGCTTTCAGCCGACGCTCAAACCGTCTCCCGCCTACAAGGCCATTTTTTCCCAGTCACGGGCGGAATTTCGGCGACAGCGACTTTGAGCTGGATACGCACACCGAAGTGGCCGTTTCGCCCGAAGACGACGTCGAGCTGCGCCGAATAAGCATCACGAACCGTTCCCCATTTCGAACGCACGATTGAATTGACCAGCTACGCAGAAGTCGTCTTGGCCAGCGCGGCGGCCGACGCGACTCATCCGGCCTTCAGTAACTTGTTCGTCCAGACAGAGATTATCCGCAACCGTCAGGCAATTTTGTGTACACGCCGGCCCCGTTCGCATCAAGAACATCCACCATGGATGGTGCATTTAATGTCAGTACATGGCACGTCGGCCGGTACGACTTCCTATGAAACCGACCGAGCCAAGTTTCTTGGCCGCGGGCGCGACGTTGCCGACCCGCAGGAAATGGCTCGCTCAACGCCGCTCTCCAACAGCGAGGGTTCGGTGCTCGACCCGATCGTGGCCATTCGCAGTACCGTTTCCATTGAACCTGAGGAAACAGCCGTAATCGACCTCGTCTCTGGCGTCACGGAAACGCGAGATTTGGCACTGGGACTTGTCGAGAAGTATCACGATCGGAATTTGGCCGACCGCCTGCTCGATCTGGCCTGGACGCACGGGCAAGTGATCTTGCAACAACTCGACACCACTGAGGCTGACGCCCAACTCTACGGCCGCCTAGCCAGTTCGATCATCTATGCCAGCGGCTTGCGCCGTGCCAGAGCCAACGTTTTGGCCAAGAACGTGCGCGGCCAATCGGGCTTATGGGGACATGGCATCTCCGGCGACTTGCCGATCGTCCTGCTGCGGATTGCCGATCAAAGCAAGATCGAGCTGGTGCGCCAGCTCATCCATGCCCACGCCTATTGGCGATTCAAAGGATTGCCCGTGGATTTGGTGATTTGGAACGAAGATCAGTCGGGATACCGGCAATTGTTACAGGACGAGATCATCAGCCTAATCGCGGGCAGCACCGAGGCTCATGTCCTCGACCGACCCGGCGGAATCTTTGTGCGGCGGCCTGAGCAGACGTCCGACGAAGATCGTATTCTCATGCAGAGCGTAGCCCGCATCATATTAACCGATAGTGGCGGCATGTTGGCCGATCAGATCGAGTCGCGAGGCCGCCGTGACGTAAGCATGCCAACGTTTGTCGCGACGAGGAGCCCCAGGGCCGAGGTCGTCCCCAGCCAAAGGTTGCCATTCCGCGAACTGATATATGCGAATGGACTGGGCGGTTTTACACCGGACGGTCGCGAATACGTGATCACGACCGGGCCTTCGCAACGGACGCCGACCCCGTGGGCTAATGTACTAGCTAACCCGCAGCTTCGGCACCGTAGTCACGGAAAGCGGCGTCGGATACACCTGGTTCGAAAATGCCCACGAGTTTCGGCTGACCCCGTGGTACAACGATCCGGTCACCGACTGCTGCGGCGAATTGTTTTACCTTCGAGATGAGGAAAGTGGGCGCTTTTGGTCTCCCACGCCACTCCCGGCTCCTAGCCAAAACGAGTACGTCACCCGCCATGGCTTCGGTTATAGCGTCTTCGAGACGACTGAGAATGGCATCGCGACCGAGCTGACGGTGTATGTGGCGATGGACGCGCCGATAAAATTCTATTCGCTGAAGGTCCGTAATGCATCCGAACGAACGCGCCGGCTTTCGGCGACCTGCTGCATGGAATGGGTCTTGGCCGAGTTGCGTCCCAAATCGCTCATGCACGTAGTGACGGAGGTCGATCCTAAGACCGGGGCGCTGTTGGCTCGTAATCCCTACAACTCAGAGTTTCCTGGCCGGGTTGCCTTTCTGGATTTTAATGAGCCGCAGCGAACAATTACTGGTGACCGAACCGAATTCTTCGGACGCAATGGCACAGCGGCCAAACCTTTGGCCATGAGCCGTACGCGCCTTTCGGGCAAGGTCGGGCCTGGGCTTGATCCGTGTGGCGCGATGCAATCGCAGTTCGACATTGCGCCGGGGGAGGAACGTGAGATTGTATTCTTCTTAGGAGCCGCTCCGAGCATCGACGAAGCGCGAGGATTGATCCAGCGCTATCGGGGCACCGGGCCAGCGCGACGGGCCCTGGAAGGCGTGTGGCACTACTGGCAGCGAACGTTGGGCACCGTTTATGTGGAAACTCCTGACCAGGGTATCAACATCTTGGTCAATGGTTGGCTACTCTATCAAACCCTGGCCTGCCGCCTGTGGGCACGTAGCGGTTTTTACCAGTCCGGCGGAGCGTTCGGGTTTCGCGATCAATTGCAGGACGTCATGGCTTTGGTGCACGCGGAGCCTCGATTGATTCGCGAACAGCTGCTGAGGGCCGCGGCCCGTCAATTTGTCCAGGGAGACGTTCAGCACTGGTGGCATCCTCCCATCGGACGCGGTGTGCGCACCCATTGCTCGGACGACTTTCTGTGGCTGCCCCTGGCTACATGCCACTACGTCAAGCAGGTTGGCGACACGGGCGTACTCGACGAACTGATTCCGTTCCTCGACGGCAATCCCCTCAAGCCGGACGAAGAGGCTCGTTATGACTTGCCTGGTCGATCGGATCGGTCCGCTACTCTCTATGAGCATTGTGTCCGTGCGATTGAGAACGGTTTGCGGTTCGGAAGTCACGGCCTGCCGCTGATGGGTAGTGGCGACTGGAACGATGGTATGAATTTGGTGGGCGCGCACGGGAAGGGCGAGAGTGTATGGTTGGCTTTCTTCCTGGTGCACGTGTTGCAGGAGTTCTCGGCGATCGCCCAGTTGCGGGCGGACACGGCGTTTGCGAAGAAATGCGTTGACCAAGCTGCTCAATTGAAAGAGAACATCGAGAAGAACGCTTGGGATGGTCAATGGTACCGGCGCGCTTACTTCGACAACGGCGAGCCACTTGGCTCGGCCACCAACCTCGAATGCCAAATCGATTCAATCCCCCAAAGCTGGTCTGTCCTGTCCGGGGCGGGCGATCCGAAGAGAACTCGACAGGCCATGGAAGCCGTCAACAACCGGCTTGTGCGACAGGAGCAATCATTGATCCAGTTGCTCGATCCGCCGTTCGACAAGTCCCCATTGGACCCGGGCTATATTAAGGGCTATGTGCCGGGCGTCCGTGAGAACGGCGGCCAGTACACGCATGCGGCAATCTGGACCGTGATGGCGTTTGCTGGTTTGGGCGACCAGCGGCGCGCTTGGGAATTGCTCTCGCTGATCAGCCCGTTAAGTCACGGGTCGACGCCGGCGGATATCGCAACCTATAAAGTCGAGCCCTATGTCGTGGCGGCCGATGTGTATGCCGTCGCACCGCACATCGGTCGTGGGGGATGGACGTGGTACACCGGATCGGCGGGATGGATGTACCGACTTATCGTCGAGTCCCTGATTGGTCTACGGTTGGATGTGGATAAACTGCGGTTCGTTCCGTGCCTGCCGGAGGAATGGCAGACATTCAAACTGCACTACCGCTACCGCGACACGTTTTATCACGTCACTATCAAAAACAATGGCCACCGCGAAGTTACCCGAGTCACCCTCGACGGAATTGATCAACTCGACAAGGCGATTCATCTGGTCGACGATCGGCGAGAACACTCCGCAGAAGTTGAAATCGGATGAGCCATGATGTCGCGAATTTGTGCGCAGAAGTGCTTCACGGCGGAGGAGATCAGATTGTACAGCTCAATCTCTCGGATCTTGCGGTTTTTTCCCTGGGTGTGAAAACAGATTTGAAACCGTGCTCTGTCCCATGTGGGTCGTGCTGCGTTGCCACACCGAAGGAATCATTCGCTCGGCTGTGCACGTCGATTCGCTTAGTCGAGGGACTAAGTCGCACCCGCACTTGCATGGCGGATGACATTTTGCCCCCTGGTCGGTGCGTACTTCGGCACGCGTGGGAGGTCCTGATCCTCGCGGGCCGGCCGATACGCAGTTGCATAGGGAGGACGGCTAGGGCCACGGTATTGTGCGGTGCCGGAATACCCTGGATAGGTGCCAATGAACACAGTATCCTCGTCGCCATCGGTATCTCCCGATAGTCCGCGCGATTCTTGACAACGGCAGCCTTCCAACGCCAGTTTCAAGTACTCCTGGCTGAGCGGCTTAACGAGATACATGAACACGTGCTTGTGCTCTGCATCGAGCACCAGATCACGGTTGCAATCGTCCGAGTAAAGAATGATCGGGATCGGCCGGAGCTGATAAATGACCGCGGCCGCGTCCGCCCCATTCATGTCGGGCGTCAAGGTGCCGGCAATCACCACGTCTGGGTTCACGCGCACACACTGCTTGATGAGCGATGCGCCGTTTTCGGCTGCTGCGACCACTTCGTACTCCAAATTACGGAGCATTTGCTGAACGAGTTGGCGCATCCGACGGTCCGCATCAGCAACCGCCACACGTAGAGACGAACAAGACATTGCTTGGGTCGAATCTGCGAGAACCACCCTCACCGATGTGGGAGCGTGGTCCGTGCGTTTTTCGTGGAAGGCAATCACAGCTTGGGCAATCTGCCGCGCCCCATTTGCGTCATATTTGTTGGATGTGTTCATTGCAATCCTTCCCAACGATTGCCACTGTCCCGCGCCCGAAAGTCATAAAAAAAGCCGACGTGGCCGACTACACGGACGTGATCATTCACGTCAGCTTACTCGCCGTCGATTGGCCCAAAACGAAGCGGTCGTGACATGCAGGCGTCGTGTTGCTTCAATCACGTCCACGGCTCCACAGATAACCGCCACCCCCGCCAAACATTAGGACCAACAGAACGACCAAAATAATTAGCTCTGTCGCACTCATGGTCTTCCGCTCCCTTTGTTAAGAGGTCAGGATCCAACGCGCCCTCATCGCGACGGGCTGAGTTGCCGAAAGTCATAAAAAAACCGACGTGGCTGACCACCTTGAGGTGATTAACCACGTCGGTTTACTCTTTATCGAGCCCACCGGCCGGGCCGGGTTGCTCTTTACTTAGTCATCCGACGAACTATTCGCGGAGCCGCGTCCGACTGCCCATCTGGACACTTCCCTCATCCATATTTTACGCTTTTTCCGTGAGAAAACAATTGAGTGCGTAGGCTCAGCGGGGCAGCTGTCGATACGGGGGGCGGGGAGGTTCACGATGGGGTGCGCTGCCGAAAGACTCTGAAACAGGGCCAACGCGAACCCTGTTGTCGTCGCCCTCCGACGGCTCGCTCGATTCCATGCGATGACATTCTTCCAACGCCGTCTGCAGGTGCTCCTGGCTGATCGGCTTGACGAGATACATGAACACGTGCTTGTGCTCTGAATTGAGCACCCGCTCAGGCTCGCAATGGTGCGAGTAAAGAATGATCGGGATCGGCCGGCTGTTGTAAACGGCCGCGGCCGCGTTGGACCCGTACATCTCGGGCGTCAGGGTGCCGGTAATAACCACGTCTGGCTTTGTCATCGCACACTGCTTGATGAGCGATTCGCCGTTTTCGGCCACTGCTACCACTTCATGCCCCAAATTGCGGAGCATTTGCTGAAGGGATTCGCGCATCCCACGGTCGTCATCGGCAATTGCCAGTCTTAGGGAAAAAGACATTGGTTGCACCGATTCCGTCAAAAATGGTCCTGATCGTCCGAGTTTCAACATATACAAACGACAGCCCCGCATGCGAAGCAAGTCACGTGCTGCCCGCCTGCCTTCTCGCTGCGGAGGGCAGCAATCATTGGCCGACTCTGCACCACGTTGCTATTTCTTCAGATCTTTGACAGCTTCATTGGTCTTTTCCACGACCTTCTCGACTACTTGCTTGACCTTGCCGCTCGCCTGATCCAACCTGCCTTCGCGACGCAGCTTGTCATCACCGGTGAGCGCCCCTGCAGCCTCCTTGACGCGCCCTTTGAGTTCTTCGCTTTTTCCGCTCATAGTTCGATCTCCTAGATTGGAGGTTGTGTGCTTTCCACGCAGAGCGTGCCTACGTTGGTCGCTCCCATTTTGCGGCTGACCTTGACCGACATTTCCCGTACGGGCTGAGCCTGGAACCGATCCAGACTCGTCACAGCCACGTTCGAGTTTGACAATTAGTAGGCGGTGCGGCGATACAGCGCGTGGTACAGCAGCAACACAACCACAGCACCACCGATCGCAATCAGAATGCTGTAGAGGTTAAATCCGCTGATTCCCTCGATGCCAGCGAATTGTGCAATGAATCCGCCGACAACTGCGCCCACAACGCCCAGGACGACATCCAAAAGCATGCCCTCGCCGTGCTTGTTCACCAACAGGCTGGCGACAAATCCGGCAATGAGACCCAGTACGAGCCAAGCTACAATACCCATATAAGTCGCTCCTTTCGATGAGCACGGTCATTCGCACGACCACACATCGGTTGCGTCAAAGCTTCACAATGACGAGCGAGCAAGAAGCACAACGGGACAGATCTGCAAGTCCAGCCAGTTCCTCATGTAGAAACTGCTGCGCACCGATGCCGGCCGCCATGGCCGTGAAAGAAAACCCCGTAGCGACATGATCGCAGCCGAGGCCTACTCAAGAATGTCTTGAACTACCCGTCGCGAGTAGCCCAACACCAGTATTATACCAAATTGAGAACCCCTGGTAAAACTCGTCAATCGCAATTGAATCGGATTCGAATCGCTCCGTTAGCAGGCGGCATGAGCTGTAGGTCGCACTAACGTTAGACGGTTACGTCTTGCAGACCCAGGTAGTGAAGCGCTTCCTCTATTGTTGAGGCCAGGTTTCTAATTAGCGCAGCAAGATGGTTAGTTTCCGGATTCTTTAAAACCCTGTGATGAGAACAAAAGTTATCCCCAGCTACCCACCCTCCAGAGTTTTACGTTCTATTGCTTTCACGAAACAGAGGCGCGTTGGCGAGGGTGAATAGCACGAGTTCTTCGCCGGTTACCTTGCTGATGTCTTGGTGCAGGCTCAACACCTTGACGCCGGTGACCTCCTGGACCATGGCTTCCAGGACCGGCCGCGCGGTTTCGACCAAGTGCGTCCGTACCTGCTTCAGCAGATCCCTTCCCTTCTCGGCCGGTAGCGATTGAACAAGGTGTTGTTCGGCAGCCGTCAGAACGCCCTGGAGCCGGACGACCAGAAGATCGCCGATCAGATGGGAATGAATCGCCTTCGGTCCGCGACCCATGTAGTGCTGCTCAAAGTGCGTAATTCCAGAGCAGATGGCGGCTTCGATTTCTCCTTGGGTTTTCATTGCACCGACCTCGAAAATGCCCCATCTCCTTCAAGGGGCTTAAGCGAGCTATCTGTATGGTCACGGCAGCAGCCAAGGTGCCGTCGATTTGCGATTTACTTCGGCGACCGGCCGACGATGAGCCAGATCGCATGGACCACGCCGGGCAGCCAGCCAAGAAGTGTCAGGGCAAGGTTGATCCAGAAGTGAGTATCGATGCCCACCACCAAGAACGCGGCCAGCGGTGGAAGAAAAATGGCCAAGATGATCAATAAAGCCGTGCGCATACGATGTTTCCTTCGCCGGTTCTCTCTTCAGTTTGAGCCCGGAACTGATCCCGTGTCACGATTGCCAGAATTTTAACAACGCGTTCTTCTGCGCTGCAAGCGGGTTTGGTTGTTCTTGAAAATCCGACTTAAAGGCAAGCACAGTGGAGCATCGCAGGGCTGGTCGAACGAGGGCAAAATCACGGCAAAACAGCTGGCGAAAATGGTTGTCGCCTGCGCAGCAGTACCGGCAGCGCAGAGCGCAATGAACAAATATGCGTGCTACACTTGCGGTATAAGTGCAACTAGCAACAAGCGGTTGCGAACGATGTCTATGTCTATAGGTGAGTTTAACAACGAGTAACGGAGGACTTGGAGAGGATTTCCATGGGTTTGATTTTACTAATTATTCTTATCCTGTTGCTTGTGGGCGGCTTGCCAACTTGGCCACACAGCCAGAAATGGGGCTATGGTCCCAGCGGCGGTTTGGGCCTGTTGCTAGTAATCGTATAGGTGCTATTGCTGTTGGGTTACATCCCACGTGGCTTCTGAGCCAACCAGGGCAGTTCGTTTACTCTCCGCCGATTAAATATTGCGGTGGTGACAATTCGGCGGAGTTGACAGATAGCTCGGGGGATGCCCAATCGCTCACGACCTGGCTGACCGACCCGACCCCTAACACCGTGAGAAGATCATGATGCCCAAGAAACAAGAGAATGAAGAGAATGTACCGACCGTGTCTAAGCAAACAGCTGGAGGCATCACCGGTGCAGTTATCGGTGGAATGCTAGGGGGACCGGTGGGAGCGGTTGCTGGCGGAGTAGCTGGCGCGCTGGTTGGAAACTCGTCGGCGAGGGGCAATAAGCCGATCAAGAAGGCCATTGAATCTATTCGATCCACGCTGCGCGGCAGGAAGAGAACAAAGGCTGCCGAGAATCGAAAGCATTCTCCAAGCATCCCGAAAAAGCCAAAGGCAAAGAAGGGGTCGGTATCAAAGAAAGCCGCCGCGCCGTTGAAGAAGGCATCCAGCCGGAAGGCGAATCGCACTACCAAACGCGTGAAGAAGAAGATCTAGTAGTGCGATAGCCGTCTTGCAGCTGGAGTTTTCACATTTCAGGGCCTATAATTGAATGCGAGATGTCGGATGATTAGATAAAGAGCAACCCGGCCGTGTGCCGGGGGGTTCGTTAAAGAATAAACCGACGTGGTTGACCACCCCAGGGTGTTCAGCCACGTCGGTTTTTTTGTTGGTTCCTTTATCGTTTTTGGAGGCGACGTATGTTGGTGACCCTATTGATTATTTTGCTGCTGATGTGGGCATTGGGACTCGGATTCGGCGTGGCGGGGAATTTAATCCACCTTCTCTTAGTCGTGGCAGTCGTGGTGTTGATTCTCAATTTGCTTGGAGGCCGGAGCGTCGCATAGCGCGAAGTAAACCGTCTTGAATGGACAGAGACGTGAGATGCAGCCGCTCGTCGCCAAGGCTTGGCTGCGAAGAGCGTAAAGTATAGTGCGCCGCAATTCGGAGGATCCCATGGCACGCCCGGACGAAATCGTCGAATCATCTCGGATGTCGACGCTGGCCGGGGGCCGTTTGGAGTCATTGGCTGTACATGCAAAGGAGATTTCAATGATGGTGCGAGGGTTCTATGTGGTGATGTTGGCCGGGTTTGTTGCGGTCATCGGGTGCGAGCAGAAAACCGCTCATCCGACGCTCAAGAAGGTCACGTCCGAAGACGTACGCCGCGATGCCGGCCAAGCCGTTAATACGGGTGCCGCGTTTTCCCAGCAGACCAAGGAAGAGTTCCAGAAGAATCTCGATGCCCGACTCAAGGAGCTGGACGGCGAAATCGCCAAGCTCCGCGAGAAGGGTCGCGACCTGAAGGACCAGGCCAAGGCCAACTGGGATCAGAAGATGGCCGACTTAGAAACAAAACGGGATGCAGCCCGCGCCAAACTGGCCGAGGTCGGTCATGCAAGCGCGGAAGCTTGGAAGGATGTCCAGAAGAAAGCCCAGTCGGCCTGGGACGAATTGGACAAAGCCTTTCACGACGCGTCGCGCGAGTTCTGATCGAAAAGCTGTTCCGAGAACAACCTCTGGAAAAAGGAGTCACCATCATGAGTGGCAAAACAGACGTGGTCAAAGGCCGAATCAAGGAAGCAGCAGGCTCCCTGACCGGCAACGACAAGCTGCGCGATGAAGGAAAGACCGACCAGGCAGTCGGAAAAGCGAAACAGTCCGTCCGGAAGGCCGCCGACACCGTAAAGAAAACCGTGAAAAAAGTGATCGGGTAATCAGGCCATTTCCGACGTCATCCAGTCCGCGGCTCGTACTTTGATGTGATCATCGAGTCGGGGCGACTGAATTTGAACTGTGCCGAAATCGCTCTTTTAACGAAGCGACTGCTGGAACAAACTCTACAACTCAGCCGGTTCAACCGGCCCGTGTTATTAAGCGCATGAGTTCCCGGCGCGCAACTTCGGTCTCAAAAACTGGGTCGTTTTCTTGGAGTCCACGAAAACGGATGAGTTAATGCGACTGCTGGCGAATGACACAGCCGCGCAAGGAGGGGGGTGGCCAATATTGCCTACTTAGCGTCAGCGGCGCTCGCTTCAGCTTCCCTGAGTTTCTTGATGTCCTCGGGTGACAATTGCGGCCGATCCACTTTGATCGTCAGCTTGTTGAGTTTGGCGGTCAGCTGAAATGGAGGTTTGTAATCGGCATCGTTCACGCCAGTGAGCGTGTCGGAGCCGATGTCGAAGCTCTCATCCCATTGGAGTATGAAGGGAAGCGTGCGCTTCATCTTCTGAGTCTGGACGACCTTACCGTCCACTTTTAGTGTGCCGGTGCCGCTCTGTCCTAGTCCGCTGTAACTGCCGAATTCAATCGTACCGAAGCCCATGCCGTCATACTTGAAGTCGAACTCGATTGAGTGGTGGCCCGGCGCGAGCGCCTCGGGAGCTTCCCAGCGAATCCGTTCCAAGTCCAACAGGTTCCACGTGAATACGGGCTTGCCCTTGAGCAGATAGAAGCCGTATCCCGCGAAGCGTCCGCCGCATGTCACGATCATCCCTTCCGCACCCTTGGCGGGCACGTCGATGTCGGCGGTGATGGTGTAAGAACTATCGAGAATCCCCGGCGCATCACCAAGCGGCAGGCCGGTCATCGGTTTGGTATAGACGAATTCGGTGCGGCCAGCGGTAATGTTCGGACGCGGCGCGACCATCATGGCGGCCAGCGCCGAGTTCATCGGGAAGACCTCATACTTGCGGGCTTCCTCAACGAACTTTGCGCATCTCCTTCACTTTGTCTGGATTCTTGGCAGCCAAATCTGCGGACTGGCTGAAGTCGTTACTAAGATCGTACAACTGGAACTCCTGATTGTTCAGCGGGTCCAGATTTGGTGGGCCAAACGCTTCCCACGGAGCGCGATTGACCTTGGTGCTTAACATCCAGCCCTCGTGATAGATCGCCCATTGCCCGAACATCTCAAAGTATTGGGTCGTGTGTTTGCTCGGCGCTTTGGCGTTCTTCGTATCGAAGGTGTACGCCAAGCTGGTACCCTCGATGGGAGCCTGCTTGATGCCATCCACATATTCGGGCGCAGAAATGCCGGTGACTTCGAGGAGCGTGGGCACAACGTCAATGACGTGACAGAACTGTTCGCGCAATGCGCCGACGTCCCTGATGTGTCCGGGCCAAGAGATGCAGGCGCACTGACGGATGCCGCCGAGCCTTGAAGCATTCTGCTTGAACCAGGTGAATGGAGTATCGAAGGCCCACGCCCAGCCCGCCGACATGTGGTTATAGGTCTGGTCCGTACCCCAAACATCATACCACTTCATCTGTTCCGCGACGGGCATCATGTTGATGCCATTGAAGAAGGCGATTTCGTTGGGCGTGCCCAGGGGGCCGCCTTCGGCGCTGGTGCCGTTGTCGCCGTTAATATAGATGATGAGCGTATCATTGAGCTTGCCCATGTCTTCGACCGCCTGGATGACGCGGCCGATTTCGTAGTCGTTGTACATCTCGTAGGCGGCGAAGACTTCGACCTGCCGGATGAATAATTTCTTTTCTTCAGCAGAAAGTTGGTCCCAGGGCTTCAGAATGTCCTTCGGCCACGGTTCGAGCTTCGTATCAGCAGGGACGACGCCCAGACGCTTCTGGTTCTCGAAGATGCGCTCTCGCAACTTCTCGTAACCGTCATCGAACAGATGCATCTCGTGGACTTTGTCCACCCATTCCTTTGTCGGATGATGCGGTGCGTGTGTTGCGCCGGGGACAAAGTAGCAGAAAAATTTCTTGCTTGGATCGATCTGGTTGATCCGATTAAGATAATCAATGCAATCATCCGCCATGGCCGTAACCAAATTCCATTTCCCTTCCTGCCCTCGGAACGGATAAATCTGCGTGGTGTTGCGGAACAAGTTCGGCTGCCACTGGTTGGCGTCGCCACCCACGAACCCGTAGAAGTATTCGAAGCCCATGCCAGAGGGCCACTGTTCGAACGGCCCGACCTGGCTCGCCTCATAGGTCGGTGTATTGTGGTCTTTTCCGAACCAGGACGTCGCATAACCATTATCCAGCAGGATGCGACCGATGGTGGCCTTGTCCTTGGGGATGATGCTGTTGTAACCCGGAAAGCCGGTGGCCTGTTCCGAGATTACGCCAAAGCCGACGGAGTGATGGTTGCGGCCGGTGATCAATGCAGCGCGCGTAGGTGAACAGAGCGCAGTGGAATGGATATTGTTATAGCGCAGACCGGCCTTCGCGAGACGTTCCATCGTCGGCGTCGGAATGACGCCTCCGAACGTGCTAGGCACGCCGAAGCCGGCATCGTCGGTCATAATGAGCAGAATGTTGGGGGCTTCTTTCGGCGGCACGACACGCGGCGGCCACCACGCTTTGGATTTCTGCGCGGTGTCGTTAATCACGCCGCCGAATCTTGGGTCGGGCGCTGGTAACTGATTGCCGTCGATGGTGGTAGTAGCGCTCGGCGAGCCTGCCACTCCGGTCGTCTGCTCGGCGGACATTACTACGCCGGCAAGTGCGCCGACAATTACAGCAAGCGCTGCCCATGCCATATTACGACGTTGCCGAAAAAACTCTGATTGTGGTCGCATGTTTGTCTTCTGGTTGTTCGGCGCTGCATTACGGCGCACTAATACGATATGAATCACAGTCGAGAAACACCGGCATACGATTCAACTCCATTCCGACTTCGGCCAGCTTGGCCAAAGAACTTCCGCCGGCGCAGAATTTTTCAGCGGGACCATCCGTGAATTGTCTGTCAAACTAAAGTGCAATTGCAGAAGTGTCAAGCGATGGTCCCGTCCGTCAGATAGATAAGGCGGGAGCACCACGATCCAAAGAGTGCCCTACTGACGATCGTTCGTTTTTCGAAGCAACCGCCGGAACGAATTCTGCTGCTCAGCCGGGCGAACCTGCCGGTGTCATCAAAAGAATCCCATGTAAGCCGTGTGCCTGTTGACCGCTTTGAGGGCGGTCAACAGGTTAGTGGGTGACTTCACATCCCACACGTTCCTGAAAGGAGCACACGACCATGTCACGGATTGGTCGCAATCGACCTGGGCAAATTCAAGTCAGTGACCTGTCTGTTGGACACCGCAACCAACCAGACGGAGTTTTGGACCATGACCACCGATCGGCAGTACCTGCTGGCGGTGCTCAAGAAGTATGCTCCGGAGCTGGTGGTGATTGAGTCTTGCAGCTTGGCGGGTTGGGTGCACGACGTCTGCACCGCCGAGGGCTACCAGGTGTTGGTCTGCAATCCCAACCAAGAAGCCTGGAAGTGGAAACACGTCAAACGCAAGACCGACCGGGACGACGCACTCAAGTTGGCCAAGCTAGCGGCGCTGGACCAACTCGTTCCGGTGTACATCCCCGGCCGCCAACAACGGGAGTACCGTCGGCTGGTCAAGTATCGCCAAGTGGTCTTGGGACGAATCAACCGCGTGCAGAACAACATCCGCTCGATCTTCGCCCAGCGGGGGATAGAGCTGATGCGTGGTCAGAAGGCCTGGGCGCTGGAACGATACGAACAGATCGCTCAATATCGCCGACCGCTGGCCGAATGTTCCTTGGACGAGCTGTGGCGGGGCGAGTTGGATCTGGAGCTCGAGCAGTTGGACCACCTCCGACAACACCAGCATGCGATCCACCAGCGGCTCCAGGCATTAGGGCGGGCTGACCAGCGCGTGCAGCTGCTCGAGACAATCCCTGGCGTGGGGCGTAGGACGGCGGAAGTCGTGGTGGCCTACCTGGATGATCCACACCGCTTCCAGAATGCGCGGCAAGTCTCGTCCTATGCAGGAATGGTCCCGCGACGTTATCAGTCGGGCGAGATGGATCGCCAGGGTCGGATCCACAAACGGGGCCCGCGTCAGCTGCGCAGCGCCCTGGTCGAAGCGGCCTGGCTGATGCTGCGCTACAACCCTTGGGCCAGGTCGCTCTACGAGCGACTCACCGGCGGGCAGAAGACCCGTAAGAAGAAGGCGATCGTCGCGGTGGCTCGCAAGCTCCTGGTACGATGTTGGGTGATGCTCTTGCGCAAAGAACCTTGGAAGCAGGCGCCCCCGATCGCGACGTCCGTTGCCATGGCTGTTTAATGAATCGTCGGTACTTGAATCTGGAGTAGGATTTGCCTTCCGCTTCGGCTTTGGCACCGCGTGCAGCTCGGAACTCAAGCTGATCCACGAGATCGGTTAAACGAATGAGCGAGCGCGGCCCGGTTGGATGAACTCCTGAGACGACGCACAAAAAAATTCCCGCTGTGGGAAGAGAACCAGGCGTCGGCAACTCGAATAGTCGACGAAATCCGAAACGGAAAGCGAAAATACCACCTCGGGACTCGGCAGCAGGCAAGATTGGCATTACCGCAGTTGACCCACATACGGCTTCATAGTCGCTTGAGTTTCCGGGCGCAAACCCTGTCTCATAGACTTGGTAGTTTTTGCGGACAGTTGGCGTTCCAATAATCCTTTACCTCCATGTATCGCACACTTAACCCGACGACCAACAAAATCATCGCGAATAGGGCGACGATCACCGTTTGCCATCGAATCCTGCGTGCGCGCAGCATCAGCAATGACGCGGCCAACAGCATCATGGGAATGCTAATACAACCGATCACGATCTGGGCATCCGCGGTCGAGAATCCCCAATACATGCGGCTTGCTCGGATGCCGGCTTCAGCCACGAACAGCGACGCGATGATCATCGCGAGAGCGCCCACCGGTGGAAGAAATCTCTCCAGCAGTGCACAAGGCAACAGCGCGATCGGACCTGCAACGGCAACCCATAAAATCCAAAATTGGTAGTAGTTGGAATAGCCGGTCAATTTGTCGACTTCAAACGCTCCAGCCACAGGTGACCCATAGATGCCCGCGCCTAACCACAACCAGAAGCAGCCGCTGACAAACGTTATCGTGCCGAGGAAAATGACGAAGCGGACTAGCCGGCGGTATGCTGTCGGTTGCGAGCTGTCGGCTTTCATTTATGCCCTCAAGTGGACGATCAGGTATCCGACCGCCGAAAAGCGGTAAAATATTGCCGCAGTTTTGCAGCCGAGCATGAAAGTGTCAAATCTGATAGGGCAAGCTGTGTCGCGGGCTGGGCGCTTAGCCGATTCAGTAAACGCAGCGAATCGTGATGGACCTTACAAACGCGATTCCACCAAATGTTCGTTTATTAGAGCGGTCCCATAATTGACGAGTTGCTAGGACGGTTTTGGCCACGTCTACGCGACCAATGGCACGGTACCTTGCTCTGTAAATAGCGAACGGTCTATATTCGATTCATTCAGACGGCCGCGCGTCGCGAGAAGCCATCATATGAAGATCACGATCAACATAGACTGTACGCCCGCGGAGGCACGACAGTATATGGGTTTGCCGGACGTGGCGCCGGTGCAGGAGGCAATGCTCAAGGAGTTGCAAGAACGGATGATGGCCAACGTCAGCTCATTGCAGCCCGCCGAGATGATCAAAGCGTGGATCCCGATGGGATTGGACAATTGGCTGGAAATGCAAAAGGCGTTTTGGAGACAGATGACGTCTGTCGGCACCCGCAGCGACGACAATTCTTAGACTCTGCGGCTTTGTCGGAAGCGTGTGCCTCGCCAAGATACGCGCGGCACAAGGTGCCGAGTTGCCGCACCTCACTGCTAGCGTGTGCGCAGTTTGAAGCGTGCAAAGGGGCCGCGAGAACCTTCTCCCGGGCAACGCAATCTATCGGTGGTTTGTTGAGACAATCGATAAATACGCGCAGGATGGCTCAAGCCGACGGCGAACCACGCGGGAGTTGAGCGCCATCATCGAAGAGTGATTTGTAGCGCATCCCGGTGTTCGTCGGTAGCCAAAACAATCCATCCGGGGGTGTTCAAGCCGCGCTTGCCAATCGTGCCGAACTTTCGGCCGTCGGCCAGTTTTATGAACGCCGGACCGATATAAAACACGATTCCGATTCCCAGGACTTCGGCCGGATCGCTATAGGGATGCGGCAGAATTGCTACATAGTCACCGGGGACGAAGCACTGCAATAGATGTTGTGTGCGAGACATCGGTAAATCCTCCACAGGGTGCCAAGAAAGGCTGCCTGTAGCGGATCGACGCCTGAATCAGGTAGTCGCTCTCATTATAGCAGACTTAACCGCCACGAAGCGGCGGTGCATAGGCTTCTCCGCGCATAAAAGGACCCCGCGCCGCAGATGTTCTTGCTAAGAGAAACTTCCGCAGCGTGGGGCTTTCGTTCGTCGCCAGGAGGCATCCATAGCGTCGAACATTGGTCAGTATAGCAGCCCCTTGAGGCGGTGCAAGGAATTTATGCACGGATTGGTCGTGGTGCCCCAGAATGTGTCCGAGAACGGCGGGAGTAGAGACCGATTAGAGAATATTTAGATCTCCGCCGAACCCAAAAAGAATCAGGCCGATGTCGAGTAATGCTGCCCACCTGGCGACTGCTAAGGCAGCGGGTTCTTACGAAGCCGCCCGTTGTACTTTAACGCGGTCTGCGGCGGAAGAGACTATCAGGCATTTGCCGCTCGACGGTGCGGCCGTATTCTTCCGGACTACGACGTTGCCCTACCACGGGCCAAGGAGCCACGTCAGTCATCTGCGGCATGATCTCCAACAGCTGTGTGCGGAGCTTGTGCAGCATCCGCTTTAACGAGGGGGTGTTGGCCTTTTCCGTGAGGGCCGCCACCGTTTTCATCACTCTGACGAGCCGCGACCATTCCATCACGGGAGGCGAGAGGGGCGAGTTGGATTCGACCAGCAAATCGGCGATTGGCACATCCAGCACTTTTTGCCACTCGTAGAGGACGCTGAGCGGTAGGTCAAAAGTTTCGTCTTCCTGCTGGCGGACGACAGCGATGTCGAGATGTAAACGTCGGGCGACATTAATCCGTGTCACCTCTTGTTGCCGCCGCACGGTCGAGAGCTGATGTAACGGCCGCTAACCTTTACTTGGGAGATCGTTCGCGGCGTCCGGCGGCGTGTCTAACCGTTCCCGAATCAATTCCATGTGGCTCATAGCGGCATTTGCTCCTCAAGGGAATCAAAATAACCATGCACTAACGCCCTGGTGGCGTCATACTTCGATGGATAGCACGAACGCTGTTAGATGGACGTTCTCCGCGGCTCGTGCGCTGCGGAAGCAGGCGAATACCAAAATGCAACGGCTAACTTACGAATGGGCCAGCGTGACCCCAAAAGAAAGCCGGATCTCACCCAACAGGCGCTGCAGGGTCTTGCGTCGGGCGGTCGACAGCACCATTGCCGTGGATTCGATCCCATATCTCCCGTCGATGCACGGGAACATCAGGATCAGCCTCAAAACCCAGGCGCACCTTTCCACCTTTAACTCCCAGCACCGTGACTACCAGCTTGCGATCTAATTCGCTAGCCCCGCCGACCACCACCGATTCCTGATTCCTTCGTGACAAAACTAACATGGCTAACCCTCCGTTCTCACGACTGTTCACTGTCTCCGCTCGAGGTGTCCGTTGGAACGCAATGAGCGATCAGGAACACCTGTACCATGGTGCTGGTCGTGAACACCTGCACCACAGTGCCGTCGTCATTTCAATTTTCAACTACTGCGTCACACCGAAAACCAATAAAAAAACCGATGTGGTCGATCACCTCCGGGTGGCCGACCACATCGGTTTACTCTTCAACGAGCCTCCCGTTACCGCTGGGCTGCTCTTCAATTAGTTATCCGATAACAGCGATTTGAGTTGAGGGCGACACAGAACGCAAGGGGAATAGTTGTTTCACGATGCTATCGCGCGGTTGATTTAATGGACCAAACGAAACGGAACTCCTGACAGGCTACCACCACCGCAAATACCAGATCAGCACTTCGACGACCAACAAGGACGAAATATTTAGTTCATATCTGCAATCTGGCCATTTCTAGGAAATCGCGGGAAGAGGATCGGCCGAAGGCAAGAGTCCGATATTCTCAGGCAATACACCGAATCGGACTTATAGCCGGCCGCCGACGAATTAGCGAACAAGTCAACGGCATTTGAACCGTCCAAGGTGTAGCCGTCAAAAAGGGACACAGAATCCGCGAAGGAATTCCATATTCAAAATCGTTGGTTTGATGGAGCGACCACTGGAACGAATTAGGGGTTCAGCCGGACAAACCCGCCAGTGTCATCAAACGCTTGACTTTCCGGGGCTCGATTCCAGTCTCAGAAACTCGGTCGTTTTTGTGGACAATTGAGAAACGGTTAGGTTGATGAGACGGGAATCGGCAGTCAAGGACTACATCAATGTCCCCAGCCGGGCGTTTCGCCGAATGCCAAAGATATACAATGCCTGGAGCAGAGCGGATAATCACAGGGGTCAAGTTCACTTTGGCGTTTGCGGCCTGCAAAGGGGCGCGCATGCAAATCCGCTGTCCGCATTGCCATGTACCGTTCGATTCGGTCGAGCAAGCCTCCTGGGCCGAGATGCTCTGCCCAGCATGCGGAAGCAGCTTCAGTTTGTCGGGTTCCGATGCTACCTACACCTACCGCCCCGGGGTGCAAATACTTGGGCACTTTGAATTGCTTCAGCATGTGGGCTCGGGACGGTATGGGACGGTATGGAAAGCGCGCGATACGCAGTTGCAGCGCACGGTGGCGGTGAAAATTCCGCGGCAAAAGGATCTGGATCCGAAGGAAACCGAAGTTTTTTTGCGCAATGCGCGGGCGGCTGCCCAGTTAAATCATCCGCGTATCGCCGGCGTGCATGAAGTGGGGCGTGAGTCGGACACGGTCTACATCGTCACCGACTACATCGACGGGGCCAATCTGAGCGAATGGCTCACCGGCCAGCGGCTGACTTCTCGCGAAGCGGCTGAGCTCGTGATCAAGATCGCAGAAGCGCTGCATCATGCGCATGAAGCTGGGGTGATCCACCGAGATTTGAAGCCCAGCAACATCATGCTCGACCACGATGGCGAGCCGCATGTAATCGATTTCGGGTTGGCGCGTCGCGAAAGCGGTGAGATTGCTATGACGGTCGAAGGGCAGGTGCTGGGCACGCCAGCCTATATGTCGCCCGAGCAGGCGCGCGGAGAAGGGCACCACGCCGATCGGCGCAGCGACGTCTATGCGCTGGGTGTGATCCTGTTTGAATTGCTCACCGGCGAACTGCCGTTCCGCGGCGATGCGCGAATGCTGATCGTGCAGATTTTGAATGAAGAGCCGCCCAGCCCGCGCAAATTAAAGGCCACCGTCTCGCGCGATCTGGAAACCATCACGCTCAAGTGCCTACAAAAAGACCCGGCAAAACGATATCAGACATCCCAGGAACTGGCCGACGATTTGAAGCGATTTCTCAAGAAGGAGCCCATTCAAGCTCGGCCCATCGGGCGCGCCCAGCGCGTCTGGCGTTGGTGCCGCCGCAACCCGGTCATCGCCGGATTGGCGGGCGCAGTAGTCGCGATTCTTACCTTGGGAATTATCACGTCGTCGTACTTCGCAGCCTCCGCCTCGCGCGAAGCCGCGGCGGCAAAAAGTGCGCTGATCAAGGCCGAGAAGCAGCAACAACGTGCCGAAGGCGTGAATGCGTTCTTCACCGAAGCGGTGTTTGGAATGGCCGATCCGAATCGCGGCGGGCGAGCGGGCATCGGTTTAATCGAAGCGCTCGACACCGCGGCCGGCAAGATCGACGATCGATTCCACGACGATCTGGAACTTCAAGCCGTGATTCGCGACCGTTTCGGCGAAGTCTACGTTAACGTCGACAAACCACAAAAAGGCTTCGAGCAACTCGAAAAGGCGGTCGCACTGCACGAGCAATTGGAAGGCAAGTTGGATCCCGAAACACTCAGAAGCCGCTCTCAACTTGGGCACGCTCTGTACATTGCCAATCGGTATGAGGATGCAAGAAAGGTGCTGAAATCCGTAATCAACGACCAATCGAAGGTCTTGGGCGAGAGCCATCCTGACACGCTCGAAACTGGCATCCATTTGGGCCTGGTACTCATGGAGTTACGCGACCCTGATGATGTATCCTTTAGCGAGAAGATCTATAAAACGGCATTGGCAGCTCTGGGCTCGCGCCATCCTTTGACCTTGGATGCCGAGAACAATCTTTCCTGGACACTGCGCTGGCGCAACCAGTTTGAAAAAGCGCTCGAGTTCGCCGAGCCCGCTGCGATCGGTCTGCGTCAATTGATGGGAGAAGCGGACCCGCGTGCCATGTTCGCCGCGTACAACTATGCCTCGTGTTTGTTCGACGTTCATCGGTATAAAGAGGCCGCTGAAGCATTTCAACCGTTGCTCGAATTGAGGACGCGAATACTGGGTCCAACGCACGTGGATACGTTGTACACGCTGTGGCGTGTCGGTGACTCCTGGCGCAACGCCGGCGACGCCGCCGCAGCGCTTGCGGCGCTGGACATCGCGCATTCCGAGTTGAATTCGTTCACAGCCACGGAAAGCATTCGACGAAGCGATCCCTTGCAGAACATCGCCGACGAGTATGTGTTGCTAGGAAAATACGATCGAGCTGCGGACGTCCGCGGCGTCGTTTATCGGATGTACCAGACCAAATTGAACCCGACCGATTTCCCGAAGATCAATCTGATGCAGCTGGGAAGACTGATCGAAGTTTACGCCAATTCGCCGCAGCCGGGGCTGAAGAATCTCGATCGGGCCGTGGAATTGGCTACCAAAGGTTGCGAATTAAGTGCAAATCAAAACGCGACTCTCCTTACGCTTTTGGCCAAAGCGTTGGCGGCAAAAGGCGATTACCAAGCGGCGCAGCAGAGATTCGACCAGGTACTGGCACTACGACCGGACATTGCGGAAGCGATGTATTTGGGCGCGCTCTTGCGGTTGCGCAACGGCGATGTGGCTGGATATCGCCAAATGTGCGCAGCAATGGTGAAACAGCTTGCGACATCGACGCGCAACGTCGACCGCCGATGGCTGGGCTGGACGTGCGGCCTTGCCGCGGCGGCAGTGGATGACATGAATGTGCCGCTACAGGCAGCGAAAGATTTCGCTGCCAAAGCTCCCGACAATGCAGTGGCCCTCGAAACGCAGGGGATTATGCTGTACCGCACGGGAAACTATGCCGAGGCGGAAAAACAATTGGCCGAATTGATTGTCGCGGGCGGCAAAAAAGAGTTGGAACAAACTTCGGTGGTTTATCCTCCGTTCTTCCTGGCGATGACCAAGTGGAAACTGGGGAACAAAACAGAGGCCAGGCGACTGTTAGTTGAGGCACAGGCGGGGATGGACAAGGAGATGAAAACCGACCCCTCGTGGAACCGCCGCGCTACGCTGGAAGCGTTCGGCCGCGAAGCGGAGGGGCTAATCAGTGCGGACAAGCCTTCTGATAATACGGCTACTCCGGCATCCGCTTCCAAGGGCGGTTGATTTGCAAGCTCTCTGCCAGAGCGGATAATCACAGGGGTTGGATTCACTTTCCTGATGGCGGCCTGCAAAGGGGCGCGCATGCAAATCCGCTGTCCGCATTGCCATGTACCGTTCGTTTACTAGAACTGTCACACAATTGACGAGTTCTTGAGACGATTTCGGGGATTCAGTCTTTTTCGTAACGTCATCCGTCGGCAAGTCGGTCGCGAAACGGAAGTTAGCCGATCATTTCAAGCGTTCCATCCGGGCTAGAAAATGCTAGAATGCAATACGTGTTTCAATGGAGATTAACCGCATGAACTGGCAGGAACGCATTACGGTGAACCCGGCCATCTGTCACGGCAAAGCCTGCATTCGGGGAACGCGGGTGATGGTATCGGTTGTTCTCGACAATCTGGCGGCCGGCGAATCGGTGGACCAAATTATGCGCGGCTACCACTTGGAGCGCGATGACGTGCATGCGGCTGTCCAGTATGCGGCTGAATTGGCCCGCGAGACCGTCATTCCCTTTACGCCCGCTACGGCCTGATGCGGTTCAAGATCGACGAGAACTTGCACGACGACGTGGCCGCTTTGCTGGCAAACGAAGGTCACGAAGTACACACGGTTCACGTCGAAGGGTTGCGCGGTTGCAACGACACTACTTTGGCCGAACCTTGTCGCAATGAAGATCGGATTCTGGTGACGCTTGATTTGGATTTCGCCGACATTCGGGCGTATCCACCGACAACGCAGCCGGGGATAATTGTGCTGAGGGTCGGGAACCAAAGTCGGCGGCACGTTCTCAATGTGATGACCGACCTCCTGGACGTGCTGAAACGTGAGCCGGTTGCAGGACGGCTTTGGATTGTATCCGACGCCGACGTGCGAATTCGTGGTGGCTAGCGGCTGTCGGCGCAACATTGTGGCGTGGCGATCTTCGAGCAAGCCGCCGCTGATGCAGGTGACTGTTGTTCGCGCATGGGGAATTCGTCCGCTTTCAACGCAGTTTGTCGGGAGTTCATACGCTTGTCACATTGTGCCATTGTCCTGGCGTTTTGCGAAACTCGGTGAGCTTCCTCGTTCGATCCCAACATAGCGATACAGTGTGCTCTTTGAGATCTTCAGAGTGGCACAGATGTCATCTACCGGGATGGACTTATCCTGGAACAGCTTATTGGCCAGTACGATCCGCCGGTCATCTGCGCTTATCGGTGGGCGGCCACCTTTCCGCCCTCTGGCGCGAGCGGCAGCCAAGCCAGCCTTGGTCCGTTCCTGAATCAGTTTCCGCTCAAACTGTGCCAGCGCCGAAAAGATATGGAAGATTAGCTCGCCGGAGGGAGTCGTCGTATCGATGGCCCCATCGCAGACGGACCGGAAGCCGACATTTCTTTCTCGCAACTGATCGATCAGTGTTACCAAGTGTCGCACCGATCGACCGAGACGGTCCAGTCGCCAGACAAGCAGGACATCTCCATCTCGAAGCTCATCGAGGCAAGTATCTAGTCCTGGTCGTTGATGGGTTGCGCCCGATGCCTTGTCGGTAAAGATCAGGTCCTTGGCGACGCCGCACTGTAATAGAGCATCGATTTGGAGGGCGAGATCTTGGTCCTGCGTGCTAACGCGGGCATATCCGACAAGACGAGCGCCGTCGGAAAACTGGATCACGATAGGATCTACTGGTGGCGAGCAAGATATGTGTCAATATTTAATAAAACACATTTGGGTACAGCCAGGTTCCGCAGTTACTCGTGTGACAAGTGTTTTATTTAGGCAATCGGTCGTTTTTTTGGACAATTGAGAAACGGTTAGGTTGATGAGGCAAACGTCCGCGTCCGTGATACCTGTCGGATTGAAAATCGCGGGACGGGCCAGTGACGGCCGGTTCAGGGGACGTCCGTTGTTCGGAGATAAGGCAGGTCAACGGAAATAGACGTTCCTTTTCCTGGCTCACTATCAATGACGACTAATCCCCCCAGCAGCCTGACACGTTCACAGATTCCACGGAGCCCTCGGCTTTCTTTCGAGATACCGGCGGTTGCGAAGCCTTTCCCCCAGTCCCGCACGTCGAGCTGGATCCGATTCTTGTTTTTCTTCAGGACGACTTCGATCTTCGGGCTACCACTGTGCTGCATTGCGTTGTTCAGCGTTTCCTGAGCGATTCGAAAGATTGCTGCCTCCAACACTGGCGCTAACCGCGGAAACGCGGCGTTGTGCTCAAAGGTGATCTGCTTCCCAGCATTCGATGGTTCCTGAATCAGGTACTCGATCGCTGCGACGACACCACCTTCGTCCAAAATGATCGGTCTTAGTCCATCGATCAACCGGCGACTCTCTTCAAGCGTCTTGTGCAAGAGAAGATCAACAATTTGAAGCTCAGCGGACGTTGCTTTATCATTGTGCGTTTGCGCATAGCTTTGCAGTTGCATGATTGCCCCAGCAGCATATTGGGCGATTCCATCATGAAGTTCGTATGCAGTGATTCTGCGTTCGTACTCCTGGGCTCTGAAAAGATCTTCCAGAAACCGCCGTTCAGCCTCGAGAGACTCTTGAGCCAGCTTTCGCTTAATTCCCAGGGAGGCCAGACGGGTCCAGATTGCGATTAGCCCTAGCTCATGCTTGCTCGGCACTCGGCGATTCCGATAGTACAGAGCGAACGTTCCGAGGACCTCGCCGTTTTTGCGAAGGATCGGCGTAGACCAACACGCGCGAAGCCCGTGCCGTAGTGCCAAGTCTCGGTAATCCGCCCAGAGGGGGTCGGTCTCGATATCCGATACGATAATCTGGCGCTTGGTGAAGGCGGCAGTGCCGCATGATCCGACCGTGGGACCGATGGTGATGCCGTCAATGGCGCGGTTATACTCGTCCGGAAGACTTGGGGCAGCACCATGACGTAGCGTCTTCCCGTCTAAAAGGAGCACCGAGCAAAGCATATTCTTTGACTGGTATTCAATCGTTTCGGCAAACGCTTCCAGCATTTCCTTCAGCGTCGTGTCCCCGGTGAGTGTTTCCAGGACTTTCGATTGGGCAATGAGCAGTTCTTCAGTCTGCTCTCGCTTTTGTCGTGCGCTCTCTTTTGGAGCGAACTTGCGACGGGAGGAGCTTGATTCCCGGATCGATTGCTTTTGCGTCGGAACCGGTGGTGAGGGACGCTTGGTTCGAGAGGAGGCCGAATCTGCCATTAGAAACCTTCCTTACTGGAAGATTGCTGCTCAATCACGTTCAGTATAGCAGTCCCATGTCCTATCCGCAGCAATTGGCCGCTCGATGAACGAGCTCTTCCCCCGACATATTCCAGATGGATTCTTTCCCGCACGAGTCCTACTCAATTTAGATGTAATTATCTTGACATTGGGGGGGTATTGCGATACCTTGTCAAGCGACGTTCTGCGCGATAGACCGTTGATCGCTGAATTCGGGCAGTCGCATGTCAGTCTCACCAATCACTCCTGGCATGGACGTGGCAATTCTGCCGCGCCGCACGTCGCCCCCAGCGGATGTGTGGGAAATTGCAACCGTTCTCCACGTCGGCCCAGTCTACAACCAACTGACGGATGGCCGCATGTTCGCCACAATCGGCGGCATCGGCTTGAACACTCGCGGCTATCTCGTGCCGGCGACTGAAGAACACCGTGCGGCGCTTCTCTCCAATGCTGGCAGGCGGGCGTAGTCCACAGGCGCCTATCACAGTCATGAACACACAGCGACGCAATGAGATTGAAAACCGCTGGCAGGAAATCGACCGCGAGCTTACAGACATTTACGAAAGCAGGGTGACTCGCAATTGCGATCCGGCCACACGGGAAGCAGAACTGCTCGACGAGCAAGACGAGTTGGAGATTGAGCTTGGTGAAGTACCGAGATATTCCAAAGGCACGGATGATTGAACTTGCGCGGCACAACGACTCGCTGTAACGATGATTTCTGGAAAACCTGTATTGCCGCCACGCCGGGGAAAAATGCAGTCCTCCATTGTCTGCCCGAAAGAAATGTGGGTTAGCCTATGCTTCCGGCCCAAAACCGGCGATTGATAATTCTGTGCGTCGTCTTATCAGTCGCCATGCTATCTGGATGGAGTTACAAGTTGGTACGCGACCACCAACGCGCGATCGGACGATCTAGTAAGTCCATCCAACAAGCAGGCCCACACCAGATGATCCCGTGATTATTTGGGAGGTGATCAATTTGCGGGAAAGAGACATCTGTTGAGCAAAGCCCGCACCCGCCTAACGGCAAGCAGGTTTTAACACCAATTCTTCCAAGCCAACGAGAACGAATGGCTAGAATCTCGGCGGGTCAATTATGATTGCTTTTACGAAGCGGCCGCGTAGCGAATCCTGCGGCTCAGCCGGGCCAACCGGTCTGTGTCATCAAACGCGTGAGTTATCGGCACGAGTTCTCAGTCTCATAAACTCGGTCGTTTGTCGAGATTCCCAAAAACGATCGAGATATTGGGACTATCACCTGGGTATAGAAGCTTGCTCGAGCAGAACCGTGGCGCCGACTACATCTCGTTCGGTATCACCTTAGCGGCTTCACCGGCAAGCAAACGGCGAATTACGACGATCGTTACATCGTCTTCCTGGGCCACGTTGCCGGCGAATTTCTGCGAGTGATCGTACAATCTTTGGATCACTTCTTCGGAAGAGACAAAGGACGAATCACGTATGGCATTCCGCAGGCGTTCCAAGCCGTAGCTTTCGCCGATGGCATTGGGCCACTCGAAAAGCCCATCAGTAATCAACAGCACCGAATCTCCGGGGCCGAGTGAAAACTTTGTCGCAGTGCCGTATTCGTTTTGCGGAATCAAGCCCAAGGGTACTCCATCGGCGCCCGATTCTATGAGTTCGCCACTGGCATGCACGCAGCGAAACAGCGGTCCATGTCCCGCGGAAATCATCTGAACCTGATGTTTGTGGGGATCGATCAATACTACTACAAATGTGATGAAGCGTCCCTCGGGCATATCGTCCATGAGCAGCTCGTTGAGCCGATCCATGTAACTCCCGAGGTCCTCTTCATGGAGCGTCGCCCTGGCATAGGCCCGGCACACCGCTGCCATCAAAGCCGGACCAATGCCGTGCCCGGTGACGTCGGCGAGCGAAATCAGGATTTGCCCGTCTGGAAGCATTTGCCAATCGAAGTAGTCGCCCCCGGTTTTATCAGCCGCACGACTCCACCCTGTGATGTCGTAGCCGGGCACGTCAGGTTTGGTATTGGGCAGCAATCCTCGTTGAATTTGGCGGGCGATGTCCATGTCGCGCTCCATCCGTTGCCGGGCAGCTTTTTCCAGGGCCAGTCGCTCGACGTTAGCCCGCAGATCAGCCGTCATGCTGTTGAAACTATGCGCGAGGTTGCGCACTTCGGTCGTCGAAGCCGATTCATCAACGTGGGCCGCAAGGTCGCCACGGCTAACATCCATCACTGCATGCTCCAAGGCTCCGAGGGGGGCTGCGATTCGCCCTGCGACATAGTAAATGCACCCGGCGATTAGCAGGAGCGTTGCTACCAAAGCCAGCCCGTTGAGCAACGTTCGGTGACGAACATTGCTCAACACGACTTCCGTTGGTACGCGGGCAATAAAGATCCAGCCTGTAGACGAAATCGGCGCGTAGAACACTCCCACCGGTTCGTTTGTTTCCCATCCGTCGAGCCAAACGGCGCCAGTCTGACCGGAAAGCATTTGTTTCATCAGGGGCACGAGTTCGTTGCGCCGATTGGTGTCGGCGTAATCGCAGAACGTGCGCGCCATGATTCGCGATGCATCGGGATGGTAAATGTATCGCCCATCGGCCGCGAGGATCACAAAGTCGAGCGTTGCATCGATTTCCTTTCCCACGGTTTCGCGCAACCGTGCAAGATCAATGTCCACGGTGCAAACACCGCCGAAAGAATCGCCAGCGCGGAAAGTGGCCGAATAGGTCGACATCAAAATGTTGCCCGCCCCTTTGTCGAAATAGGGTTCACTCCATACTGCACGGCCCAATTCTTTGGGCCGGGAATACCACGTGTACTGGGGATCGCGAGTCCAATCGTACACGGTCTGATCGATGTTTATGCGTTGTAAGCCGTCCTGGTCACGATGCACATAAGGACCGAACAGCTCCCCGCCCTTTCGGCGCGTGCCAGGCTCAAACGCTAGGCACGATCCATACACTAGCGGAGTTTGCTTTACGTTATCTTCCAACAGCTTGTAGATGACTTCGTCGGAGATCTGGACGCCGGTCTCCAGGAACCGAGCGGTTGTCTCCGCGATCCGAGCGACTTCCCGCAGTTTTCCATCGAATCGCGAGGCGTAACTGGCCGCCAAGTGGGTCATCGAAAGCTCCACTTCTAGTTTGGATTGCCGATACTGACTGAAGGCGGCGATGCCGAGGATCAGAATATAGATCATCAAGGCGGGCCCCGCGATCAACAGAATCATTTGACGTCGAAGCAGCATTGACGCGACATGAGAATAGAGAAAAGCAGCGCAGGCAAATACGACCGAACAGTCGGTCACCGGCTGAAGATATTATGACCGCATGGCCTCGTCGAGGATACAAGGCGGGTTGGAATCCAACGCCCCTGAAATAATGAGCGTCGCGCCGCGCGGTGATATACAGTAGATTCACCTTGGTCGAGAATTGTTCGTTTTACGAAGCCACCGCCGGATCGAATTCTGCCGCTCAACCGGGCCAACTGCCGGTGTCATCAAACGTATGAGTTCCCGGCACGCGACCTCTGTCTCAAGAACAGGGTCGTTTGATGGGATTCCTGGGAAACGATCGACACCGGTGAACGTTCTGGTCGGCCCGTATCGAATGTCGAATTGGTTGTGAGCTTGGCCATAAATGACAATTCGCCGCCACGTCAATCGTGGTCACGAGATGCTCCTCGGCCATCTCGATCGTGATCTGCCTTGTCGAGCTTGATCATCGCGCCGAGGATTGGAAGCTTTGTCTCTCGTTTGTCTGGCTCGTAATTGCGGAAAAGGCTCACCGTCAGCGAAGCAACGGCAACGACGAAGACCAACGCAGCCAATGGGCGACTCGAACGAATCGCGTCGGCCGGCAAACCCATCTTGGTGCCAGTGATCATGCTCAGGGTAATGTTCTCTCGATGCCGCAATGTGTACCAGACCACGCCGACGATGTGGACGGCGATGACCGCCAGGAGCGCATATGCGGAAGCAGCATGCAACTCTTCGGCCGCCTCACTTCCACTCGACATGAGCAGTCCCGTCGCTACCGTCAGGCCAACCAATATCAGCATGGCGATGGACGAGTAGCTCGACGCTGGATTATGCCCAATTGATCGCTGCTCCGTCGCCGCGAACACGGCCTTGAAGTAATCGCGCAGTGCCGATGGACCGAACTGGAAGGAGCTCAAGCGGGCGTACTTGGTTCCCACGATGCCCCAGATCAACCTTAGCACAACCATAAAACCGAGGACAATTCCGACAATCATGTGCACCGAAAACAAATTACTATGCTCGCCGGCGAATTGGGCGATCGCATAGGTCACAATCAGGCCCACAACCAACAGCCAATGGAACAGTCGCGTGGGCAGATCCCAAACCAATATCTTTGACATGAATTGATTCTTCCTCACGTGAATTCACACCGGACAAACTGCAAGGTCAATTTGTTTAAAGCGCACGCGCATCTTGTCCATCAACCGCTCTGCAATACCGTTTGCTCGGCGAATCGAATTGGCCCGCCACCTCCTTCCATAATGCAGTGGGTGCCTCCTTTGCAAGACCGTTAGGCCCGAATTGCTGCCGCCGACCGATCAACTCCTCCGTGCAAAGAAGCGGTTGCAATCAGTCCGCCGGTGCCACTGTGCAGCAAAACCTGTGTTAGATCCGTCGTTTCGTAGAGTTCACGATCGCACGCAGCACCGTTATAATAAGAGTGTAATGATATGGCTCGCGAAGGGCCGTTTCGAAGACAACGGCTAATGACAGCCCGCACGAACGGGTTTGATCGTGCGGGCTTTTGCATTGATGGGCGCATCGTACCGAGAATTCTCCATAGGAGACGTTATCCATGAAACGCATAGTTTGTGCGGTCCTGACGCTAAGTCTATTTTCGACGGGCATGATTGGATGTGCCAAGGACGAATCGCCGACGAAGACTAAAACAGTAACTACAACCCCCGGTGGTCAAACGACCGTTACCACCGAGGGCAAGCAAGCTAACGAAAGCGGGGTCGCTATGAAAGGCTTTGTGCAAAATATCGAGGATCTCGCCGTCAAGAATGACGATTTTCGCCACGTGCTCTACACGGCAAAGCACTGCCAGCTCGTCGTCATGTCGCTAAAGCCCAAGGAAGAGATCGGGGCGGAAGTCCACACGCTCGACCAGTTCTTTCGCGTGGAGGCAGGGACCGGTGAAGTAGTTCTCGATGGCGTTCGGACGCCGATCCAAGCGGGCTTCGCGGTAGTCGTCCCGGCTGGGGCGAAGCACAATATTATCAATACCGGCAGTGTTCCGCTGAAGCTTTATACGCTTTACGCGCCGCCGAATCATCGGGATGGCGTCGTCCATCATACTCGCGCCGAAGCGGAGGCCGATAACGAACATTTCGACGGCAAAACGACGGAATAAAGACACCCCCGTTTGGGCGCAGCCTTTCTCGACTTCAGCCGGCTCGGAGCCGTCGGGCACCGCCGGATCGCCCAAGAGGAGCCGTTTCGCTGCCATCGGAATTAGAGCATAGGAAGCAGACGATTGCCTAAGATATTTGCGATGATCCACGCGATTACAGCCCACGGCACTAGCCGCAATGCAAAGGTCGGGGGACAGTCACCTCGATCGGGTCCTGCCGCCGGTCGGCAAAAACACGAACAACGGCCAGAGCGAGCCCTTGGAGCCGACCAATGCCACTGCCCCCCCGAAGAGTCTGTCGAATCGGATAACGACGGACAAGATAGCTCAGCAGCGACGCTGCTTGAGGAGGCTATGAATCCGAGGAATCCGAATGCGCTCTACCGTCTGCTGCAGCGTTTCGCTCGGCGTAGCGCGGAGTCACGGCCCGAATCGTGAATCGCCCTGAGGCCGCGATTCGTAGTCCGAGAGCATTCGCGGAGTCATGGCAGCTCGCAATGCGTTCAGTACCGCAAGGACATCAATGACCTCTTGCGTGATCGCGCCGGCCACCGGCGGTAGGTAGCCCGCAGCGGCGACGAACATGCCAATCATACTCAAGCCCATTCCGCCGATGGCGCTCTGCAAAGCAATCGATCGCATCCGCCGTCCAATGTGCAGCAGTTCGTCCACTCGCTGCAAGGAGCTATCCATAATGACTGCGCCAGCGGCTTCGGCGGTGACATCGCTTCCCTGACCGAAGGCGATTCCCACGGTCGCGGCCGTAAGAGCCGGGGCATCGTTGATTCCATCGCCCATGAATACCGAGTTGGCACGTTTTGTCTCTTCACGCACCAGGGCCAGTTTCTGTTCGGGGCTTTGGCTGGCATACACCTCGGTGATGCCGACTTTTTCGGCCAGGTAACGCACCTCGGTTTCACGGTCGCCCGATACGAGCAGAACGCGTTCGAAGCCGTGCCGAGGTTTCAGGTGCCGGACGAACGACTTGCCTTCCGCCCGCGGTTCGTCGCGGAACCGGAAAGTCGCTGCGTAGCGACCGTCGATGAGGACGACGCATTCCAACCCTCCCGCGAGAGGCGGGAGCAACTCCACCGTCCGCCGGCGACTGAGCGGCGAACTTCTTCCGACTGGTCACTTGAATAGTCCGTCCACCGATAACTCCGCGCAGCCCTTCGCCCGGGCGTTCGGTGACCTCCTCGGCTTCCTGAAGAGGAAGTTTCGCTTCTGTAGCGGCGTCGATCATGGCCGAAGCGAGCGGGTGGCGTGAATAGCGTTCGAGGCTCGCCACGGCCGAGAGGGTTTCGTCCTTGGTGAAACCGGCGGCGGGAAGTACCTCGGTCAACTTCGGCTCCCCGTAGGTGAGCGTGCCCGTCTTGTCGAAGATGGCGATGCGGCAGGTGTCGATCTTTTCCAGTACGGCCGGATCCTTGATGATGATGCCACGCCGGGCCGCCAAAGATACGGAGCCGATGATCGCCACCGGAATGGCAATCAACAGCGGGCAAGGCGTCGCGACCACCAGCACACCCAGAAATCGCAAGGCGTCGCCGCTGAACGCCCAAGCGAGGAGGGCAATGACGATGGCCAGCGGCGTGTACACGGCACCGATTTGATCGCCAAGCCGCCGCAATTGGGGTCGCCGCTGTTCGGATTCGCGCATGACTTGCATGATCTTGGCGTACCGCGAATCGACGGCGGTTTTGTCCGTCCGAATCGTCAATGCGCCCTCGCCGTTGATGGCCCCGGAGAGCACCGCCGATCCCGTGGCCTTGGGCAAGAGATACGGTTCGCCCGTGAGGTACGATTCGTTCATGGTGCTTCGGCCTTCGAGCACGACACCATCGACGGGGCAGGTCTCGTGCGGGAAAACCACGAGTGCGTCGCCGACCGCGACCTCGGCAAGGGGTACGTCGCCGACACTCCCGTCCTGCTTGCGGTGTGCGAGAGATGGCAACCGCTTGGCGAGTGCCTCCAGAGCGAAAGAGGCCCGGCGCACGGCAAAAGCTTCCAGCGCCTGCCCGCCGGACAGCATGAGCACGACTAGCGTGCCCGCCAGATATTCCCCGAGTATCACCGACGTCACGATCGAAATACCGGCGAGCAGGTCGGAGCTGAACTCCAAGCGTGACAGGTGGATCACCAGACTAAACACAAGCGGGGTGCCGCACGTCAGTGCAACCAAGAGAGGAATCGCTTGCGGTGGGAAGCCGAATACTGTGCCGGTAGTCTCAATGCCGAATCGAAGAATCAGGTGAATTCCGATGGCCACCAGCGCGATCGCGGCGATGATGACTTCTTTCGTGTAGAGAATTGCGAAGATGTTCGATGTCTGTCGTTTCATGTGGCCTGCCAGTTTGCCTGATGCGCAAGAACGACAAATCAATGGAACATCTGCCGGCGAACTTGTTTACATAAAAAATCTGCGTATCATCTGTAGACCACAGTTTTGCTGCCTATCGGGCACGCAGGCATTTGCCGGAAGGTCAATTCTACGGCGTTCCTTGTTCGTCTGTCAGATCTTCCTCGGCGAGATGGATAGTTTCTCAATATCGCTCATCGGGTCAGCGGGACAGCATGTCCACAAGGTTGAGTACGCGGCTGCTCCCGACACGTGGGTTTCTGCGAGAATCTGGCCACAACAACGGTTCGTTATTCGAAATGACCGTGGAACGAATTCTGTGGCTCAGCCGGACCATTCTGCCCGTGTCATCTAACGCTTGATTTCCCGGAGCTCGAACTCCGTCTCATAAACTCGGTGATTAGCTGGCATTGCCTTCGGAATTCGCTTGTGGAAGTTTCTTGCAAATTAGCCCGTCTAAGAAAAATAAAACGCCGATCAGAAACAGTGGGCCGGATATCACTGAGATCCAAAAAAACTTCGGGCCGGGTATCCCTAAGATCCGGCTGGGATCCTGCGACGCCATGGGACACATGAGCGCGTAGCAAACACCCAGAATCATAAAAAGGGCTGCTCCAATCCACTGCCAACGCCAGGCGATCGCCAACGCGACCAGAACAAGCCACGTGGGAGTCAAATGGATGAGCAGCGCTAGAGTCGTCTGCCAAAATCCGTGGCCTTTGCCGAATACATCGTGGGCAAAAATACTTAGAAAACCGGCAAACACAATTGCCAGGATCCTAGGTGCCCAAAAGAATAATTGCTGTAAGGGTCGTTTCATAGCCGTAAACGATACCCGACCGCTCCGTACCAATTCCTTCAAGCCTGAGCGCTGCTTTAACCCACTCGGCAAATTCTACCATCTTTCGCCGTGGCGCTAACCAAGACATTGAGGCGCAGGTTTCTAGGTTTCGAGAATGAAATTCGTTCCGCAAGCGAGAAAGCCCTTCGTTGTGCTCGCCGATGGTCTGATTTCCCGAAGTAGTCGGTGCGATTGATTTTGAACTCTGTTTCAGGATTCGTTCGTTTTCCGAGGCGGCCGCCGGAACGAATTCTGCGGTTCAGCCGGGGTAACCCGCCGTTGTCATCAAACGGGTGAGTTCCTGGGGCGCGAACACTGTCCCATAAACTCGGTGGTTTGTTGGGACGATCAAGACGGTGTTGATTGTAACCCACAACGATCGGCACAGGGCGGCATTCTTCTTCTTTGACGCAGCGCCAAGATCGCCGTTTTGGTTGCGCCGAGCAGAGTCGGCCGGCAGCGGTTTTTTTACGGCACGTCATTTCGGTGCGATGCACAGGCTCAGCCTTCTCATCAAATCAAAGCCTTTCTGATGCAGGCAGTAAGAAGCGTCATCTCACAGTGGTCTGAGAGGAATCTGATTTGAAATGTGACAGACAAACTCCCGAATCTAATTCTTGTTTTCGGTTTCAAATCCTGAGACAAGCTTTTCTTTAGGGTGTTCCAGTCTCGCGACCTCGTCCCACAAGATCTGCGGTGAGGACTTACGCAAGAATAGTTTGTGGTCAGACAGAACTATCATTTGGTAGGAAGCAGCAAGATAGTGTTCTCCTTGTTCTGGTTTCCATAATTGAGCGACGACATCTGGTTTCAATTGATTGATGGAATAATTGTAATCGTATTTGAGGTGGCCGGGATAAAAGAACGCGAGCTTTTCGAACAGAGACGCCTCCACGGGCGGCAAGTGCATGCTCTGGCGAGCAAGCGTCCAGTCGTTCTTTCCAAGCAAGTCGATTGCATATCGATCCATAAAATAGCCTGGACCGCCTGCCCAAAAGATTGCCACTGTGGCCTTTTTTGTGGTAATACGCTTGACGAGTTCCCCCATCTCGATTTTGTTTCGATTGTCTTCGATGTGCAGTGGTCTGGAAATAAGCAACCATTTTGCCAAGGTTTGCGGGCCGCGGATCGTATTCACGCAAATCATGCTGAGAATGACGAGCGCGGCTGTCACCGCTGTGGTTTGTGTACGGTTGGTGGGCGAAGGTACATTCGCAGCTCGCTCGCGCTGATAGTTCTCCCAAAGGGATCGCAGGTAATTTAGCCCGCTAGCGAAGATGACGAAAAACAACGGCATGACCGTGGAGATGTAACGATTGCTACCACCGGACCATTCCCAAGCATCGCCGCCCACATAGATGCTGTATGCACACTGTGCGGCAATAACGGTCAACAGCAGCGCGATTCGTCGGTCACGCCGGGCCAGGAGGAAAAAAAGAGGAATCACGAGCGCGGCGAGTCGCATCCTGAAGATGAAGTCGAGAAACACTAACAAACCGCGACCGATGCGCAGCGAAAACGGATAGCCGGTCATCTTCAAGTAATAGGTATTGGGTAGGATGTCTCCGTAATAGAACCAACGAAATGTCGTTTGCGCGATCAGAAACAGGGCCAGCGTGGAACCGCCAATTAGTGCTTGCCGCGAACGGTGCTGGGGTTGGGCGATCAGCAAGAACAGCAGGATTGCCAGAAACGGGACGACCATGTCGGGCCGCACCAGGGTGCCCAGCCCTAGCAACAGATACAACGTAGGCGAAAATGTTGTGGATTGCAGGCTCTGTAACGCAAGCCAAGTGCTGATGCTTACAAGGCACGCCAGAAGTCCTACTTCCATCCCTTGGAGTGCCCAATTGTTCAGCGGCAAGTAAGTCGCGGTGAACACTAAGGCGACCAGGGTAGTAAACACCGAGCCGTCGGAAACAAACTCCGCGATTTTCTTGACGACCAGCAGATTCAAGAGCAAGAGCAGGGCGCTGGTAATCTGGATTACTAGGCTAATCTTTGTTGGAGCAATGGGGAGCAGATGAATGGCCGCCATGTACAACATCCAGAGTGGGTTGGTATATCCTTCCACACGCTGGCCGCCGGGATTCCAGACAATGCCATCACCATGGGCAAGATTTTTTGCATAGCGCATCGAAATCATCGCGTCGTCGAACAGGGAAAAGTACCGCTGGCCATCAATGACAAAGCTGGTCTGGTAGATAAACAGACCGGCATATAGGCAATATCCCAGCAAGAGCAACGCGAGATATTTTTTAGGCAGCATAATCGGATTTTTCACAATGGACGGAGCCTGAAACCAATCCGGACTCGCATTCGCGATGGTTATACAAACGTGCCCCAGGGCGCGTCGCTAGTAGAACGCGGCCTTCTCCCCTGAGTCCAGACCGACTTTTTCCAGATGGATTGTAGTTCCGATTCCGAATTGGATTCGAAGTCGATTACAGCTCTGCGGAACAGCAGATACGACGATTTAAACTGCGTTCCGAAAACGTTCGTTTATCGATGCGACCGCCGGAGCGGATTCTGCGGCTCAGCCGACTCAACCCGCTCGTGTCACCAAAGGCATGAGTTTCCGGCACGCGATTTCAGTCTCAAAAACTCGGTCGTTTTCTTGGAATTGAGAAACGGTGAGGCTGACGAGACCGCGACCAGCTTTAGCGGCAGCGTTTCCGGCCTGAGAAGCGCGCGGCTATTAGCAGGGAGGCGGAGAGGGCCAAGATATTGGTTGCCGGTTCTGGAATAGGAAGTGGATCAACCGCGATCAGCGCAACGTCGTTTCCGCCGGTGAAACTTTGTGTGTCGTTGTCGGCGAAGTAAGTGATCATGAAAGGGTAGCCGCCAGAGGAGATAATCGAGCCTTCGGGGGCGTTGGTGAATTGACCGGAGATCGCGTTGTCCCCCTGATGGTTGAGGATGAAAAACATGTCGTCGGTGTTCGGTACAAAACCACTCACCTGCATGTCCAGCGAGGCATTGTTGATTATCAAATCTTCACCCACATCAACTTGGTCGTACTGCGTGCCGGGCGTGGTGCCCTGAAGATCGAATTGTAAGATGCCGCCGAATTTGATTTCCAGGTTACCGAGAATGGTGACGTGACCGGGGCTGTCGCCGAACATATCGGGCGAATTGGTTTGGGCCCCGGCCGTGCCTCCTTGGTTGGCCTGAAACGTCGTGTCTTCTCCGTGACCGAGAATCAGATTGCCGCCGAGCACGGTGCCATTGGCAATACGAACCGAGGCATAGTCGGTACGAACCGTTCCGGTCGCGGCGCTACGATCACCTTTAAGGACCAGCAGGCCGCCGGTCACCAGCGTGTCGCCGGTGTACGAAGCATTGCCGGACAAAACCCACGTGCCATCGCCGACCTTATTGATCGACGTGGGCCCGCCCGGGCCGTCGGCGATCGACGCGGCAATGGTATTCAGATCATCGTTTTTTCCGTCGAGGTATATGGTGCGCGGTCCCGAGCCGCTGTAAGCCAGACTGCCGGTGGAAGTGAAATTGATGGGCCCTGTGCCGCTTGCCAAAAAAGTCGCTGAATTTTCGATGGTAAACAGCCGATCGGTCGAATTCCCCGCCCCCGTGTATTTGAGCGTGGCCGTGTAGTCGGCGAATTTGAGATTGCTGGCCGGGGCAGGGCTCGCCCCGAGCGCGCTAGGTGAACCACCGTTGCCAATCGAGCTGAAGCTGACGATGCCTTTGTTGATCGTAAGCCCGCCTGAAAAGTCATTCGCGTTGTTCGACAAAACCAATTCACCGTACCCATCTTTAGTCAAGGCGCCGGATCCGGAGATCGTATTCGTCGCCTCAACCGTCATGTTCTGATCGATATTCCAGGTTTGCGAAAAGCTGAGATTCACGCTCGCCGACAGTGTAGTGGTTTCCGGCGTCACGCCGGTAACGGTCAGGCCAGCGCTGCCGATGTTAAGCGCACCAAAGGTCTTGGAGATATTCCAAGCCGCCTGCGTGTTATCAATCGAGATGCCCCGCACATCCACGTTGTTGTCGATGTTTGGCTGATTCGCGATCGTCGCCTGCGAGCCGAAAGATACCAGAGCATCGTTATATCGGGCGGGGTTAAACCAATCGGCTGGACTGTTGGGAGTCCAGGCGGTGGCGGTCGTCCAGGAGGTGGTTGAATCGTTCCAGACGTAGGTGGTTTGCGCCTGGGCGGTCATGGCCGGAAGCGTAGTGGCGATGAAGATTGCGAGCAGTACCAGACCGCGGCGAGAGTGACTCTGCGCCGGCTTGGCGCACATCGCATCATTTAGGGACATGTCCACCCTCGGCTCATTGGCTTTCCTTTGGGCAGATTTAGTTGGACCGACGACGCGGAGGTCGGATTTACGTTAATGAGCTTTATACTCGATACTCTGCCAGACGCAAAGAAATTTTCGGATATGCTGGGGGACCAGATTTAAACTGTGCCAAAATCCTTCCTCAAACGAGACGGTGTCATAAATGACCGAGTTTATGAGACAGCATTCAGGTGCCAGAAACTCGTACCTTTATTGACACCGACCCGGTTGGTCCGGCTGAGGTGGGGAGATCGTCCCGGCGATCACTCCCGAACGCTCATTCTTTTGGCCGGCATGACAACGATGTTGATGATAATTACCATATCCTTACCTAGTTAAGTCATGTTCAGCCTTCATATCCACGGCCTCTTGCAAAATCCGTTCAAACATCGCCGCCGCAGTGGCGACGACGATTGAAGGAAAGGTGATGAGGATGCGCATGAAGACCCCAGCAGGCCGGTCGTCTCGGTCGCCACCGATCATGAAAATTACGCTTACCGCAACAAAACCGATAATGGCCAGTGCGCAATATTTTATAGTTCGCAGAGCTTTCACGGCCTCGTGTGAGAATGCTTTATTTTGTCTGGCGTATCCCAACACCTTGAACGCTTGATAGAGCGCCACAAAAAACGGAATGGACGCGAGGTACGCATACGCCACAAAGAGATTGAAATACATCTCAAAGAGCGTGGCGTGCGCGTTCACGCCCTCGATGTGGGGCTCCCAAAGCATAAAGGCAAGCGCGCCGATGCCGATGAGCACAATGACTGCTTGAAGAAATAGTGTTGAAATTCTGTTCATAGGTGGTTCCTGTGAATTTTCATATTACCATCTTAGTTAGTGCTTATCGCGTGATGAATCCCGGTCAGTGTTGTGACGATCCCCATAGTTCGCTCACCTTCCGTCACACGCCCGCCGTCAGTCCGGCTGTCGCTTGAACTCGACTAATTCTTGATTGACCCATCAAACCACCGAGTTTCTGAGACACATTTCGCGTGCCGGCAACTCATACGTTTGATGACACTGGCGGGTTGGTCCGGCTGAACCCCAATTCGTTCTGGTGGTCGCTCCATCAAACCAATGATTATTGGATTTGCTGGTTAACATAACCAAATTAACGCCGAGTGTTTCGTGCTGGCCCGCATCAGTACAATGAAAGCCTGTCAACTGCGAATAGCTGTCAATCTTGGTTATCTTTCCCGGGCGAATTCGACGGAACTGACAAATGCCATCCGATCGTTCTCAAGACAATCGTACCGTACGTCCGGATGTCACAGTGGACGTTGGCGGCCAAGACGACACGTCGGCGGAGCGCACACCAACCATTGGGGATTCTTTCGCCGAAAAGCTCGGCCAACACGCCGGCGGTTCAGAGGCTCTTGTTCAGGTTGAGAAGAAATCGAGATTACCAAAGCAAATCGCATCGTACGAAATCCTCGACGAACTCGGTCGTGGCGGAATGGGCGTTGTCTACAAGGCGCTGGATCCACGCCTGAAGCGCACGGTAGCCTTGAAGGTCATTCTCGCCGGAGGTCATGCCGGTAACGTCGAGCTGGCGCGGTTTCAGATAGAGGCCGAGGCCGCCGCTCGGCTTAAGCATCACAACTTCGTTCAGATCTACGAAGTTGGCGCGGATCAAGGGCTGCCATTTCTTGCGTTGGAGTATTGCGGTGGCGGCTGCCTGGAAGACCGGGTGAAAGAATCACCTCTCCCGCCGCGCGAAGCTGCCGACTTGGTAGCACAACTTGCAGATGCAATGGAGCACGCTCATCAAGCGGGCGTCATTCACCGAGACCTAAAGCCAGAGAACGTGCTCTTTGACGACAAGGGCGCGCCGAAAATCACGGACTTCGGCTTGGCAAAGAAGTCGGGCGATGACAGTCACACCAGGACCGTCTCCATCATGGGCAGTATCGGCTATATGTCTCCAGAACAGGCCAGCGGGCACACGCGCGACGCAACGCCAGCCGTCGACATCTACTCGTTGGGGGCCATACTTTATCGATTGCTGGCGGGTCGAACGCCGTTTGAAGGATCCAGTATGGCGGAAACCCTCCAGATGGTGATCAGCGGCGTGCCCGTGTCCGTTAGGCGTTTGCGGCCAACGTGTCCGCGCGACTTGGATACGATTTGTCTTAAGTGTCTGGAAAAGTCGCCCGCCAATCGTTATCACACCGCGGCCGAATTGGCAGAGGATTTGCGCCGCTTCTTGAACGGCGAGCCCATCACCGCCCGCGCGGCTACGCCATTTGAACAGCTCGTCAGTTGGGCGCGTCGCAATCCACTGCCGACCACGCTGGCCATCGCAGGCGTACTCATGCTGGCTGTCCTAGCCAGCGCCATGGCTTGGACGACGTACAGCAACTATCGGACGATCGAGACGATTCAACATCGCGAAATGCGGATTCAAGATTTGCGCGGGCAGATTTTGTATTTGGACGAAGTATTAACGGACTCCTGCTCTCTGGCAGCGGTCACCGGTGAAGCGCGATGGGAAGAGCGCTACCGTAAGCATCTGCCCAAACTCGATGCCGCAATCGATCAGGTTATTGAGCTGGTTCCCGAAGCGAAGGCGGAATTGGCGGAGGTGAACGAGGCCAATGCGAAGCTGGTCGGGTTTGAAGACGATGCTTTCACCTTAGTACGTCAGGGAAAATCGGCCAAGGCTTGGGAACTGTTGAATGGGGATGCTTACCGACGCTACAAGAGCGAGTACGCGGATGGGCTTGCTAAGTTCTCTAACCGATTGAAAGAGCATTCCGACTCGACGGTCCAAGCGGCGTACACCGAAGCAATATGGTACTTGATTGCGGCACTCTGCTTGGGCGTCGTAGTCGCGCTCATTCTCGTTGTCGGATCCTACAGTTTGTTCCGAGTTCTGCGATTGCGATCGGCAATCAGCACTGATTAGCGGGCGTCCGCGCGGAGCCTTTCGAAAAAACGGCAATTCTCGGAAAACGACCCCAAAGCAAGGCTTAAATCTATGAAACTTCAGTTCATCAAATCCACCCTGACTGCGATCACAGTATTGGCTGCAATACTCATCGCTAACCTTCAGGCGAGAGCGGCGGACCTGACGGGCAACGTGCAGGGCGCGGGCAGTCCCATCGCCGGATCGACGGTGACGCTTTACGCGGCTAGCGAGGGCGCACCTGCGCAGTTGGCCCAAGGCAAGACCGACGCCAATGGTGCCTTCAAATTGAATTTCGGCCAGACGGCAAGGGAAAGCGTGCTTTACCTAGTTGCCAAAGGTGGCACGCCGAAGGCCGCCGCGAGCAAAGGCCCCAACGATGTTATCGCCCTGATGACGCTCCTGGGAGCTTCGTTGCCAAAGACGGTCACAATCAACGAGCTAACGACTGTGGCCTCAGCATTCACCGCCGCGCGTTTCATCAACGGGGAAGCCATCTCCGGAAAGCCGCTCGGATTAAAGATCGCTGCCGGCAATGCACCAAACTTGGTCGATCCTGTGACCGGCAGCTGGGGTAAGGTGCTGCTCGATCCGATCAACAGCACCCAGACCACTACGCTCGCGAACTTGGACACGCTCGGCTCGCTGATCTCTGCATCGTTCACGGTGGCGAATGACGATTGGCGCGCCCGATTCCTTAAGGCTGCCACGCCACCCAGCGGCGTCGCGCCGAAGAACACACTCGAAGCTGTGGCCGGCATCGCCCGGGCACCGTGGGCCGCACCGAAGCAACTTTACGCGCTCTTTGACGAAGTCTATCCGCAACCGAAAGACGGCTCTCGGCGCAGTGCGCCCTTCCTGCCTTATCTCGCCTATGCCCCGGACGACTTCATCCTCTCGCTATGCTTCGCAGGCGGCGGCGTGTTCGCCAATGGCCGGTTCATGTTCGATGCGGAAGGCAATCTCTGGAGCGGCCAGAACTGGATGCCCGGCTCGCAGTCGGGCGTGAATAAGAGCATTGGTGGCGGAGTGGCGAAGTTTTCCCCCAATGGAACCGCGCTCTCGCCCGCGATCACAGGCTTCACCGGCATGGGCATCGACGGCGTCGGCTGGGGGACTGCCGTGACGATGGACAAAGTCTGGATCACCAGTTTCAACGGGAAAATTCTCGTGCTCAATTTCGACGGCACTCCCGCTGCCAAGGAGAGCGACCTCCCCTTCAAAGAAAAATTCCTCGGACTCATGGGCGTCGGGGTGTCTGCGAGCGGTGATGTTTGGATTGCCGATGGTTCAAACGACCAGTTGCTTCATTTCCCCGGCGGAGTGCTGAAGGACGGGCGCATCGTCAAGGTCGCGGGGCTGAAGTCACCCTTCGACATCGTCATCGACTCCCAGAACCGTGTCTGGGTCGCTAACTCCTCGTCGGACACCGTCGTTCGTTTCCCGGCCAACGATCCGTCCAAGGTCGAGAGCTTCCGCGCCGGCATCGGCGTCCGCGCCCTCGCGCTGGACTCGAAGGAAAATGTCTGGGTGGCCAGCAACATGGACCTGAAAACCCCACAGCCGAAGCTTCCCGAAGGCATCTCCATCATGGAGCAGTTCAAGCTCATTACCGAGGCCATGTTCAAGTATGTCGTGGGGCCACCCGAGAAAATCACCGGGGCCGTGAACATGATTCGACCTGATGGCACCCAACCCGCGCCCATGGGCTTCACCGGCCCGGCGGTCAGCGTGCCGTGGGGCTTGAACATCGACGGCAATGACGATGTCTGGGTCGGCAACATGTGGGGTCGTTCCGTTTCGCTGCTGGCCGGTGACAACACAAAGGGGCATCCCGCCGGCACGAAGACTGGCGATGTCATCCACGTCTTCCAGAGCGGCAGCATCCAGATGATTACTGACGTGTCGATCGACCCGGCAGGCAACGTCTGGGCCGCGAACAACTGGAACAGTCTCGAAGCGGCCTCCAGCGAAGACCCCGTCCGCCGCACCTCAACCTGGGGCGGCGGCTCGGGCTTCACGGTCATCTATGGAGTTGCAGCCCCGGTGAAGTCCCCGCGTATGGGAAAGGTGCGCCAGCCGTAAGTCTGTCGACGAAAGGCGGACGGTCTCGGGTTTGGGACGACCTAATGCCGCTTTTGGTCTTTAGCATCCACTCCCCAATCTCATCAACCTATCCGTTTCTCGATATGTCCCAACAAACCACCCCTTTTTTGGGACAGAGATCGCGCCCGGAAACCCATGCGTTTGATGAGACCGGCCGGTCGGTTCGGCTGAGTCCAGAATTCGTTCCGGCGGTCGCTTCGAAAAACCAACGAATTCTGAATAATGGTTCAAAGATATGGCCGGCACCGATGTGGATAGCTCGGCGGCAGAGAAGGAATCGAGCGTCGTTACTGCGCAGTGGCGGAAGAGCCTGCGTTAGTTTCGGGAATCAGCGATTCGGCCTCGCGGCGGAATAGTTCCAGCGTCGCGCGGCGGTTCCAAGTGGAGGTGGTTTTCAAATCCATTTCCGCCGCGGCTTGGGCCTCGGCGAGCAAACGTCTGGCTTCCGCCTTATCGCCCAAGCGCCATTTCGTCATCGCCAGGAAGAATTGCGGATACGCGATCGAAGTTTGAGCGATACCGGGTTTGCCGGCCGCGCTGATCGCTTCAGTCAACTGCTTTTGAGCCCCCTCGAAGTCGCCGTTGCGGAATTGCAGAATTGCAAGCGTGTCTAGGTAGGCCGAATTATCGGGAGCGCTAGCAACCAAACCCTTCGCTAGCTGCAGCGGCAGGCTGAGATCGTCCAACGCCGCCGGGGCAAGGCCGCATGTCCAGGTGAACCAGCGACGGTCAGTTTCGTTGGGCGAGGAGGCAAGCTGCTTCGCCATGGATGCACAGGTGGCCTGGTAGCCGGCCACGTCGCCGCTGGAAAGTTGCAAAAGCGCGATGAAATATGCTGCCTCCGAATTCCCAGGTTGTAGCTTTACGGCTTGCTCCAGGTGCTTTCTCGCAGCCGCGAAGTCTCCCTTAGCGGCTAAGGCCATCGTTAAGACCGTGACGAGTTCAGCATTTTGAAAACCATCGACTTCGCAAGCGAGCGTCGCCAAATCGACTGCCCGATCGTAGTTGCGGAGTTGTGGATGCTGGGCTGCGACATAACTATCGACTAATTGGCGCAGTCGAAATCGATCGATTTTTTTCGCTCCGTCGGTTTTCATCGCATGAACGAATATTTGATAGACAACTTCGCGGACGTCGGCGGCTTTGTCGTAGCTCTTCATCAGGATGTACTCGTTGAAGATGTTCTGCAGCGGGTAGGCGCGTCGAATGGAGGTGGTATCAATGGCCTTCAGATTGGCATGCATGGGCTCCAGAGCCGCCAGCGCCCCTTCCGTATCGCCGGCTGCCTGTAAGCTGTCCGCCAACCGCCAGACCGCGTACAAGCTGTCCACGTGTGTCGGTCCCAGAATTCGATTGCGCGCTTTGACGAGCTGCCGGAATACCTCTGCCGCTTCCTGGAACCGTTTACTGTCATACAGGCACGATGCGTAGTTGTATGCCGCGAACATGGCGCGGGGGTCGTCCTCCCCCTTGACCTCGCGCAATCCTTTGGCGGCCGGCTCGGCAAACTGCAGGGCCTTTTCTTCTTGTCCCCGCCAGCGCAGCACCCAGGAATAGGTCACTTCGGTATTCAGCGTCAAAGGATGCCGTGGTCCCAAGGCGGCGAGCGCGGTTTGACACGCTTTTTCAGCGAATGCGATATCGTCCGGATCGTGCAGCTCCATCAGCACCAGGCCCAGATGAATTGAAGTATCGATTGCATCGGGATCTCCCGCGCCAAATATCTTGATTTGGTCGGAATACGCTGCCTTTAGCTCGTCCCTGGCTTTGGGATATTGATTGGTCAAGTAGAGCGCGTGGCCCAAGTGGGAGCGGCACTTGAGCGTTGCGCGATCCAACGGCCCGTTTTGCTCGAGGTGGATAGCGTAGGCTTTTTCAAGCTGCTCGAGAGCTTGTTGCGGTTGATCGATCGTGCTGTACACCTCGCCGAAACGATCGCGAATGATGGCGCGTTGCTGGGGATCGTCGGGAAAGCGTTCGTCGATTTTGCCACTCGATTTATCGAGCGCTTCCACCAGGCCAATTCCCGCGCGCCCGCCGCGATTGGGGTCGGCCTGGCCGAACACCGTATCGATGAAAAACGAGTTCACCCCTTCCGCGCGTTTTTGCTGCAATTCGGCCTTGGCCAGCGAGGTTTTGGCCGCCGCGGCTTCGCGCGAAGCAGAGGCGGCGAAGTACGACGACGTAACGACGCCCACCGTCAGGATTGCAAACACAGCTGTCGCCAGGCTTGCTATCACCGGGTTGCGCCGGCACCAACGCCAGGCCCGCTGAACGCGACCAATCGGCCGCGCCTGAATCGGTTCTTTCCTTAGAAAGCGATTCAGATCATCGGCCAGGTCCTGCGCGGTTTGGTACCGCTTCGCCGGATCCTTCTGCAGACATTTGAGCGTGATGGTTTCCAAATCGCGCGAAACAGTGGCTTTTAATTTCCGTGGGCTAGGCGGCTCTTCATTGAGAATCTGCACGATCAGCATCCGCGCATCGCCCCGGAACGGAAGTTCCCCTGTAAGCAATTCGAACAAGATGACTCCCAGCGAATAAACATCGCTGCGTCGGTCGGCTCTGTACCCTTCTCCACGCGCCTGCTCCGGCGACATATAAGCCGGTGTCCCTAGTACCTGCCCTTCCACCGTCATGGCAATCTCGCCAGTTTCACGCCGGGCCAGCCCGAAATCGATCACATGCGGCTCGCCCTCCCGGTCCAGCATGATGTTGCTCGGCTTCAAATCGCGGTGCACAACGCCCGCTTCATGCGCGTGGTGGAGCGCCTCGGCGATTTTTACCACCAGTTCCGCGGATTCACGGGAAGTTAATTGCTGGCCGGTGAGCCATTCGCTGAGGTTAGCCCCATCGATGAAGTCGGTGACGATGAAGACGGTGTTATCTTCACGCCCCACTTCATGCACGCCAGCAATCCGCGGATGATTCAATTGTGCCGCCGCCCGAGCGTCGCGCAGAAACACGTCCGTTTCTTTTGGATCGAGATCCCGCTGCCGCGGAATCTTAATGGCCACGATGCGCTGCAATTGCGTATCGCGGGCCTTCCACACGCTGCCGAAGCGGCCTGCTCCCACCTCTTGCAACAGTTCGAAGTGCCCCAGCACTTGCACTCCAGGGCGGTATGCGCATGTGGCATCCACGCCAGTCAAGCTGAAGCTACTGCCGCACGCCGGACAGAGCATATCGGCCCAAGAGGCTTGCTCGACCGAATCGAACGGCACGTGGCAATGCGGACAGCGGATTTGCATATGCCACTCTCATAGGACGTCGATACCGGGTGAACATAACCTCAGTGATTATCCGCTCTGCTCCAGGCATTGTAAATCTTTGGCATGCGGCGAAACGCTCAACCTGGACAATCATTTGGGCCGGAAAAGGCAGTCCCGGGTCTCATCAACCCAACCGTTTCTCGATTGTCCAAACAAACGACCGGATTTCTGAGACTGAAATCGCGTCTCGGGAACTCAGCCGTTTGATGACACAGGCAGCTTAGTCGGACTGAGCCCCGAATTCGTTTCCGCGGGGCGCAGCATCAAACCAATCTATTCGAGACTCAACGCGGCCGATTCAGCAAGTGATATAATTACGACTGGTTGGCTTGCCGCACGACACAAATCTGCGATGGGCGTTACGCACGGTATTGATCGGCGACCGGCCGGGGCAGGCGGACTCCGCCATGATGGGTTCGACGTTCAACACAAAATGAGGTGACTTCCCATGTTACTTAAATACTTCTACGACAAGTCGCTCGCCCACGCTTCCTACCTCGTCGGTTGCCAGAAGAGCGGCGAGGCGATTGTCGTTGATCCAGCCCGCGCCGTCGACCAGTATCTCGACGCGGCCAAGGCCGAGGGCCTGCGAATTGTCGGTTCAGCCGAAACGCACATTCACGCCGACTTTGTGTCAGGATCGCGCGAGTTGGCCGAACGCGTGGAATCCAAGCTCTATCTTTCCGACGAGGGTCCAAGCGACTGGAAGTATCTGTATGCCGGCCGCTATGAGTCGGCTCTCCTCAAGGATGGCGACAAGTTCTTTATCGGCAAGGTGAAATTCGAAGTCCTCCACACGCCAGGTCACACCCCGGAGAGCATTTCGTTCGTACTGACTGACGTTGGCGGCGGAGCCAATCTTCCGATGGGCATTTTCACCGGCGACTTCGTCTTCGTTGGCTCGGTCGGCAGGCCCGACCTGCTCGAAACCGCGGCAGGCGTCGTCGGGAGCGCCGAAGTCGGCGCGCGACAGCTCTACCACTCGACGCTCCGCTTTCGCGAATTGCCGGATCACCTGCAGGTGTGGCCGGCGCACGGTGCGGGCAGCGCCTGTGGCAAGGGCCTGGGTGCCATCCCGTCGAGCACCGTGGGTTATGAGAAGCTCTTCAATCCGGCCCTGCAGTTCGACGAAGAACAGGAGTTCGTGGACTACATCCTGACCGATCAACCCGAAACGCCCTACTACTTCGCGGTGATGAAACGCGTCAACAAAATGGGGCCGGAGCTGACGACAGACTTGTCGCCTGTCCTGGTAATCAGCCCGAGTGAACTGGGGGATACAGCAACCAAGAGCCTTGTCATCGACACCAGTGCCGCAGGTGAGTTTGCCAAATCGCATGTGCCAGGGACGATCAACGTGCCCGCGTCCAATCTCGTCCAGTGGGCCGGGTTCTTCGTGGATTACAACAAGTCGGCCTTGCTGATCGCCGACGAGGGATCGCTACCCGACCAACTGCGCAGCCTGCGGTCAATTGGAATCGACAATGTGGGAGGTTTCTTCGACGCGGGTGCCGTCAAGACGGCCGGCTTGAGGACGGAATCGTACCGATCCGCAACTCCGAGCGAGCTTCGCCCCAGCATCGACGACGGAGAGATGACGCTGGTCGACGTGCGCGCGGCGACGGAATATCAGGCGGGGCACATCGCCGGTTCTGAGCACCGATTCCTCGGCACACTATTGCGGAACATCGAAAGTCTGCGCAGCGACAAGCCAGTGGTGGCTCAATGCTTGGGGGGAGGTCGTTCTGCGATCGCAGCCAGCATCCTGCAGCGAGCCGGGTTCGACGTCGTCAACATGCAGGGCGGATACCAAGCCTGGGTCGAAGCCGGTTTGCCGGTCGTCCGAGAAGCGGCTACGGCTGTCGCCTGAATCGCAGCCGAGTACAATCGCCTTAACGACCGTTCGACCGCAGGGAAGCCCTACGATGCCATTTCTATCGCTGACTTTCGGTGCGGTGGTTGGCCTCTCGCTGGGTTTGACCGGAGGGGGCGGGGCAATTTTCGCGGTACCGCTGCTTGTCTACGGGCTGTCGATCGAGCCGCGGCAGGCGGTGGGAATCTCGCTCGCCGCCGTCGGGATGACTTCCGCGGTCGGATTCCTGCGACGCTGGAAAGCTGGTGAAGTGGAAGTCGCGACGGGATTGATGTTTGCCATGGCCGGAATGATCGGAGCACCGATCGGCTCCTGGGGGTCTGCTAGGATCCCCGAGTCCCTGCTGCTGACCTTGTTTGCGCTCTTAATGCTTGTGGTGGCAGTGCGCATGTGGCGCAAGGCGGGCTCGGCAAGCGATCCGCCAATTGGTGCGGCTGAGGATGTCGCCGGGCCGACTTGCCGTCGAGACGCGGCAGGAAACCTCCATCTAACTTCTCCCTGCGCCGTGCTCCTAGCAAGTGTCGGCGTGCTGACTGGCGTCTTGGCGGGTTTGTTTGGCGTCGGTGGCGGATTCGTAATTGTACCGGCTCTGGTTCTATTTACCGGCATGGCGATTCACCGAGCCGTCGGCACATCGCTCTTGGTCATCACGCTGATCAGTGCTTCGGGAGTCGCGTCGCATCTTTGGGCAAGGCGCGAAATTCCTCTCGCCACAACCTTGTTCTTCGTAGCCGGCGGCGTCCTGGGGATGTTCGCCGGGATCTGGGCCAGTCGCTACCTGTCCGGGCCAGCGCTTCAGAAAGTCTTCGCGGTGGTGATCGTCGCCGTGGCGATTTTCGTAATCCTCCACACTACTCTCTACTTCAAATCGTGAGAAATACTGAAATGGAATGGATCATGCAACCCTGGCCTTGGTGGATCTCGGGAGTCCTGATTGGATTGACGGTGCCGCTACTTTATATCCTGGCCGGTAAAGCGTTCGGCATCTCAACGAGCCTGCAGCAAGTCGGAGCAATGTGCGCTCCCAACAGCCGGTTCGAGTATCTGTGTAAACACGATCGCCAAAGCCACCTGTGGACGCTGGTCTTCGCCATCGGCATTTTGATTGGTGGATTCGTCGCCAATCGTTTTCTAAGTGCGGAACCGGTTCAATTGCTCCCCGCATCGTTTTCGAGCACCTCGGGCGCAATCAAACTGCTGGTCGGCGGTTTCCTGATCGGCTTCGGTACGCGTTACGCGGGAGGTTGTACGTCGGGGCATTCCATCACGGGAATCGCCAACCTCAACTGGCCCAGTTTGTTAGCCACGATTTGCTTCTTCGCGGGCGGCTTGGCCGTGACGTGGGGGCTCGGAAGTTTACTGTTCTAAATCTGCGGAGGCAGCCATGGTTGAAAAGACACAGACAACTGCGAACGATAGACAATCACGCATGTCACCGTTCGTTTGTGCAAGCGTTCTGTTAGTCGGAGTCTATCTGGGCATTCTCTTTGTAAAATCAGAGGTCGCCGTGTGGAAACGCATCCACAACATGTTCTTGTTCAAAGAAGCGTACATGTACCTGATTATCAGCCTGGCCATCGCTGTGGCGATGCTTTCGATGTTTCTCATTAAGCGACTGGAGATCAAGTCGATGGATGGCAAGCCGATCAAGTACGAGCCCAAGCCTTACCACACCGGTGTCATCGTGGGCGGCATGCTGTTCGGCGCCGGCTGGGCGATCGCTGGTGCCTGCCCCGGACCAATCTACGCACAGATTGGTGCCGGCGCATGGATGGCTCTGTTCACGTTCGCCGGTGCGCTGCTCGGGATGTTTGCCTACGCCGCACTCAAGCCCAAGCTGCCTCACTGAATAGCGACTTGAACCCTGCACAACGATGCGGATGTCTTCGTTCGCTTCTCTGTAGTTTGTGACGCCGCCTGCATTTCTGAAGAATCCCGACAAACCGGCACGCCGTGAAAGTCAGCGATCTCCCGTGGGTGCGAATCCCGGCCGGCCCATCGGGCACCGGAAGCAACCAGGGCGACATAAGGATCAAGCAGCCTGTGTCAGCAAGTCGTCAACGCGGTGAAACTCTCAACAACCGACCCGTTTACGAGAGCAGGGTTGATCCGTCTTAATGACTCCTTCTGAAAATGGCGTCCTCGAGCTCTTCGACTACTTCTTTTTGACCGGCTTCTTCAGCGCGCTGTATTGCGGTTTTTCCTCGACTGTCGCGCAAATAAATGTTTGCGCCATGGCTTAGTAAGAGTGCAACAATTGATATGACCCACACGGACCGTCCAAGTTCGTTTGGTGGATTCAAAATGGCTGGCATTACGACGTTGGCTTCTGGAAGGATTTCCAGTACGTTGATTGGGATCACAAAGCCGATGGGGCACAATTAATACGCCAACGGCATCGCTACAATCGCCTCGCCGACTGCAAAAATGCGTAAATTGAATCTGGAGAATCTGCCATGGCTGCCATTGAAACTGCCAAGGATTACCACACGGTCACACCGTATTTGATTGTGGAAAACGTGGCGCGGCTGATTGAGTTTTTGAGGGAGGCATTTGGCGGGACTGAGCGGATTCGCGTGCCAAGGGCCGATGGTTCGGTGATGCACGCCGAAGTGCAGATCGGCGATTCGATCGTTGCGATGGGGGAGCCGACCGGCACCGTGAAAGCCATGCCGGCCTCGATATTTCTGCGGGTGCAGGATGCCGATGCGGCGTATCTCAAGGCACTTCAGGCCGGGGGCACTTCGGTGAGCGAGCCAAAGGATCAGCCGCATGCCGGCGAACGGTATGGGGGGGTGAAAGACCCGTGCGGCAATCTTTGGTGGCCGGCGGCAGCCATCGACGGGCACTAAGCGCTGACACTCCCAATGCTGCCGGGTCGCAGGGTTTTGATTGTCTGAATGCCCGAAATCGTCTCAGCAACTCGTGAATGGCGGGACGTCCAATTAAACGACGGGATAATGAGACGACGTCACACGCTGCGGTGTGACCTGCTCAGTGTGCCGCGAACGGACGACCTGTCCATTTTCGAGCAGCGGTCGCTGACCCCGAAGGGATCAGCGGTCCCAGAAAGTCGTGGTTTTGCGGGACTCCGAGAAAATGCCTAAGTTTGCGGGATTCAGCCAGGAAACCGCGACGAAGCTGGATGAGTGTGCTAATACTCGAGATGACTCGCACTCAAGTCACCATTCGAAAGCGGATCGATAAAATGATCAAATCTTTATTTGGCGAATCATGTTGGTGTTGATGCATCTATGCCCGATGGCTAGCATTTGCCGCGCGTTTCTTCCAACATCGTTTGCCTCGGACGATGCGGCTGGCTTGGTGTCAAGATGATCAAACTGGGCTTTGTGATTCTGTCGCATCGCTGTCCGGAGCAAACGCGGCGATTGATCGATCGACTGGTGACAATGTTCGATGGTCCGCCCATCGCTTGTCACCACGATTTCAGCCAATCCCGCCTCGACGTTTGCGACCTTCCTGACACATTTCGCCTGGTGCAACCGCACCGGAAAACGGGATGGGCGGAATTTTCGATTGTTGAGGCCACTCTACTCGCTTTGCGTCTGCTGTATCAAACCGACCAGCCTCCGGATTGGTTTGCGGTGCTTAGTGGCGCCGATTATCCGATCAAACCCGCCGAGAAAATCCTGCAAGATTTGCAGGCGACGTCCGCTGATGCCCTAATGCGCTACCGATTGATCGACGGCAGCGCCCCGAGACCTACTTGGCAGCGGCAACGCCTTCGCCGTTATCACCGCTGGGGTTGGCGGCTGCAGTTAGGCAAACCACCGCTGGGCTTTGAGAAAACATTCCGCCTGCCGTGGTACTTGTCAGGCCCGTTGCTGCCGTTTTCCAGAAAGTTTCGCTGCTTTGCCGGCTCGCATTTTTTCACGGCCAATGCCCGCTGCGCTGAACATTTGCTAGCAGCAACTCCGCAGCAGCGTCGGCTGGCGCGGCATTACGCCACGGTCTTTTGTCCGGAGGAATCGTTTTTTCAATGCCTGTTGTGCAATGCCCCGCAATTACGTGTTGTCAACACTTACTATCGGCATATCGATTGGAGCAATGGCGGTCCCCATCCCAAAACGTTGACATGCGACGATTTGCCGGAACTGACGGCTTCGCAGGCCCACTTCGCCAGAAAATTCGACATCCAACAAGATGCCGCGGTGCTGGACCGCCTGGACGAATTGATATTGCGCCCAGGCATTGCGATCGACGCCGGTGGTCTAGCAAACTCTGGAGTCCGAAGGGTTCCTCAAACGGGACGGTATCATGAATGATGACTTTCCGGTACCGCTGACGTCTCCCGGGTTAGCGACCGCTGCTCGAAAATGGACAGATCGTCCATTTGCGGCACACCGAGCGAGTCGCACCGCAGCGTGTCACCTCGTCTCATTATCCTGTCGTTTGTCGGAAATGTTAAGAAACCAACGAGTTTACGGCACGGCCGAGACCTTACGGAGAAACGTGGTGCGACGGGTGGTAGCTACGGCAATCACGAAACCGATCAGGAAAAGAGTCACCGTCGCCGGTTCGGGAACGAGGTCGATGTACTGCGCCGGCACCCCCGCATGTTTAAGGGATCCGATAAAACCCGCCATGTCGGACGCGTTCACCAGCCCGTTGCCATCAAAGTCCCCTGCCAGATACCTTGCCGTCGGATAGGCCGCGTCAAACGCCGTCTCGTTCCCTAGCGAGAGCGCCTGCTTGAACAGTGTGATGTCGTCCAGCGTCAGCCACTGGTCGTCCGTGAAGTCCCCGGCATAGTCCAACGCCGCTGGCCAGGTGTTAAGCCCCTCCAAAATGCTCTGCATCGAGTTGACCAGCGAATCTGTGTATGACGAACCGTCGGTCGGCCGCCGGTCGAACAGGATCGAGTACGTCCAGTCCTTCCAGCTCGCCTCAAGCATCAGCGTGTCCGTGCCGTCCAACGACCCGGTGTGATACCACCAGTAGTTCGTGTACGTCGTGTAATCCGATCGCAACTTGCCGATCTCCGGTCCGGCGGCAATCCGGTTCTGCGCCAGCAGCGCGATCGCCTTGCTCGACCCGATCAGCCCGCCAAACGCCAGCGCCTTCTCCTGATCCCAGCCGCCGTAGGGCGAGGACACAAACGGCCCGCTCGGGTTGTACACGTTCTGGGCAGTGTACGGGCTTGAATACACTGGCTCGCGCGGGTTTTGGTCCGCCGCGAAGGTACGGCCGGCATTGATCTCCCACGTTGGAATTCCCGCCGGCGCTAGAACCTTGCTGTCGACATAGCTCTCGTACGCTTGTCCTGACACCGCTTCCACAACCATGCCCAAAAACATGTAACCGATGTTGGAGTAGTTGGACGTTGTGCCGGGCGTGAACTGCAGCGGCCGGCTCAAAATGTACCGCGCCGTGTTGTCGATGCCCGGAGGACTCGACAGCCCCATCGCTGTAGCGATCTGCACGTCCCGGAACGCCAAATCCCCGGCTGTGTCCCGGTTCCACCCACCCTTGTGCTCCAGCAGTTCCTGCACCGTGATGTCCCTCAGCCGGCTGTCCCCCAGCGTGCCGTTGTACGGCGTGATATTCAAGATTCCCCCGTTCCCGGAGATGTTGAAAACCTTGGCGTTTAGATTCAGCTGGCCGTCTTTTGCCAACTGTTGAATCGCCGACGCCGTCACCGGCTTGCTCACGCTGGCCAGCCGCATAAGCGCGGTTTCCTGCATCGGCATGGTGCTTGCCACATCGCTGTACCCAATCCCGCGTTCGTAAACCACTTGGTCATTGTGCGTAATTGCGATTGTCCCGCCAGGAATGGGCTTGCCCACCATGAAGTTTTGCAGCAGCGTGTCCACCGCCTGCAATTCCGGGACATACGTCCCCGTCATCGGCAGGACCCCAAACGCGGGCGATACCCCCATCAACACGGCAACGGCCGCAAAAACGAAATGACGTAGAGAAGTGATTCTCATCTTGTCCTTATCTCTCATCGACGGCCACATAACCGGCGCGACTCTCCGGCCCGGGGCGTACCCGGACCCCACATGAGCCGTCACTGATCGACCCTTTCGTATATTGAAGATTTGCGTGCAGTTAAACAAAGCAAAATGAAATTCAATCTTTCTTGTCCGCGGTACCGTTGCTAGGTTTCGTGAGGGCTTCGCGTAAGTCAGAAGTAGCTGAGACATCGCTCGTTGGCGATTCAGTGTTCTTGATGTCCGCGAGCTTTTCTTTCCACTGCTCGGTTTTGCGGGACTCGCCCGTGGCCTCGTATAGTTGCGATAAGCTGCGAAGAGCGCGTTTGATATCGCCATTCCGGGACGCTTGGAATCCATGAGCGAGTTGAATCAGTCCTTCATAGCCCGAGAGCAGCAGCGGCTCGGCGTCGGCGTACTTTGCTTGTCCGATCAGACATTCACCTAGCAGACATCGCGCAGAAAGTTTGCCAGGCGCCGGGCAAGAGTTTCTCATCGAGTTGCAGGGATTCGCGAGCAAGCGATTCGGCGTCGGCGAATTTTCCGTCGGCAACCAAGGACGCACTCGATTGGCCAAGGATTTCAGCAACAAGCGGTTGATCGGAGCCCACGACGGCGCGGACCTTGTCGAGCGTCTCGCGCTGGAGGGTTTCCGCCGCGGCCGATTGGCCCTGCTCGCGCAATAGACTGGTAAGGCTCGCCAGCGTTATCCCCAGGTCCGCGTATTCATCATCGAAAAAGAGCGGGGAATTAGAGAGACGTTCGAGCTGGATTGATAGAACCCTTCGATAGGCCGTTTCGGCATCTGCCGGCTGGCGTTTGGCGTGGAGAATGCCGGCGAGAATCTGGTGTGCTTTGGCGGTGGGAAACTGATCAGCGCCGAATCGCTTTTCGAGCATGGCCAGCGCTTCATGGCTTGTGCTTTCGGCTTCGGCAATCTTACCTTCATCGAGCAGCACGCTGGCCAATGTGATCAGGAATCTGGGCAGATTCTTAGCTTGATCGCTATAAGCTTTCTTTTGCGCTTGGATGGCTTGCGCGCTGTCGTTTCGGCATCGAGCAATCGACCCTGCAGCTGGAGCACGGTGGCGAGGTTGTTGTACACGTACGGCAAAATGAACTGCCAGCCCCTGACTTTCGAATATTTCGCCAACAATTGACGATCCACCGCTTCCGCCTCAGCCAACTTCCTTTCGTCTCGTAGCACATCGGCGAGTACCACCGAATACTCTGCGTAGTAGTAGTTATGGTCGTTGTACAGCTTCGCGTCCCACTTCAGCGCTTTGCGCGCTACGGTTTCCGCTTCGCCCAGCTTACCTTCGCGCCGGAGAATGGTGGCAAATTTGCTGTGAAGTTCTGGCAAAAAACGATCGGTACTCGTGCCTGTCTTAAAGGTCGCGACGGCTTCGCGATCCGCTGCTTCCGCTTCGACCAGCTTGTTCTCGCCCAACAGTGTACTTCCCAAGACGAAAAGTGAGACCCAACTCTGCTTGCCATATATTTTTTTGTGGATCGCCATTCCTTCGCGCAGCACCGATTCGGCTTCCGCAAACTTATTCTGCAGTTCGAGCACCCAGCCCAGGTCTAAAAGTGTGCCCGCGACTGTCGCATTCTCGTCGCCCAATTGTTTTTTCTCAATCGCCAGTGCTTCGCGGAGCGGAGTTTCCGCCGCGGCGTAGTTGCGGTTGTGGTGAAAGATGTTGGACAAACCGTGCAGCGTCGACGCCACGGCGAGATCCTCGTTGCCTAAAAGCTTTTTTTCCATCGTGAGCGCCTCGCCGCAAGAGCTTCGCCCTCGTCCGATCTGCCTTGGCGCCAAACTGCACTGGACAGGCGGTCAAGGGATTGAGCCACAGAAGGATGCTCATCTCCAAATAGCTTTTTTCGCATCGCCAGTGCCTCGCGGTGCAGAGATTCGGCCTCGGAGTAATTGCCTTTTGAGATCAGCACCATGCCCAGATTTTGGAGCGAGTCGGCAACATCCGCATGTTCGTTTCCGTATAATTTCCTGCGCAGGTCGAGAGCGCGTCGGTGCATCGCCTCTGCGTGGGTGTAATCGCCGAGGTCGGAGTAAACGATGCCCAACGACGACCGTAGATCCGCCTCGACCGCTGGCTGATCGATCAATTCTTTATCAAGCCGAGCTACGGTCGTATCCAGAATTTCGCGCAGCATGGTCGTCTCGCGCCCCATGGCGACCGATGGGGCAACGCCATCCAGCATTTGCTTCATGAATGCGGCCACTTGCTGGCTCTTGGCGGCCTCGGTGCGTGCCTTCTTTTCGTCGGCTTGAGCCCGTTCAAGCAATGCTGCTTCGCTGGCGCGTGCCTGTTCGGCCAGTTCAAGCAAATGGCTTTGCTCATGCTCCAACCGCGTAGCCCTAACCGCTTGCCAGGTGCTGACCGCAGTCCCGACGCACAAGGCGATTGCGACAAGGCCAACCGTCCAGATTGCGGCCTTGTGTCGCCGGGCCAATTTGCGGAACCGATACGATGCCGATGGCGGGCAGGCCGCGACCGGCTCGTCGTTTAAGTAGCGCTGCAGATCCGCCGCCATGCTGTTGGCCGTGTCGTAGCGCCGATTGCGATCTTTTTCCAGAGCCTTCATCACCACCCAGTCCAGTTCGCCGCGGACCAGGCGGTTTAATTTCAGTGGCTCCAGACCCCGGTTGGCCGCAATCGAGGGTAGACCGTCCGAAGTGCTCAAGCGCGTGCTGGGCTTGGGCGGCTCCTCTTCGCGAATGATCCGCAGTACCTCATCGAAGGCGGCCTCTTGCAGCCGCTTTCGTTCGAACGGCGTCGACCCAGTCAACAGTTCATACAGCATCACGCCCAGGGAGTAGACGTCGCTGCGAGTGTCGATGTCGAGCTGATTGAGTTTCGCTTGTTCGGGGCTCATATACTCAAACGTCCCGATCACCTGGCCGAACTCCGTAAACATCGTCCGGTCGGTCAGTTTCTGCGCGGTGGCCTTAGCCACGCCGAAGTCGATCACCTTGGGCACTGCGTGGTCGTCGTACTCGGCTACCAGTACGTTCGAGGGCTTGATGTCTCGATGAATGAGCCCCTTTTGATGGGCGTGCTGGATCGCTTGGCAAACCGGCAGCATCAGTTCCAGCCGTGCGCGGAGCGGCAGGTGATTTTCGTCGCAGTATTTCGTGATCGAAACGCCCTTTACCAACTCCATCACGAAGTACGGCCGGCCACTGTCGGTCGTGCCGGCATCCAGCACTTTCGCGATGTTCGGATGGTCCATCATCGCCAGCGTCTGCCGTTCGGCCTCGAACCGGGCGATGACTTGCCGCGTGTCCATTCCTGGCTTGATGATTTTGAGGGCGACCGTGCGCTGAATCGGTTCGGTCTGCTCGGCCATGAAGACGACGCCCATGCCCCCTTCGCCGATTTGCTGCAACAGTTTGTAGGGTCCGATCACCGACCCGGGACGTTCGGTGATGGGGAGTTCATAATGCGCGGTGGCGTCGCCAGCAATCGCCGGTCGCTCCAGGAAACTGCCCGCCGCGGCCTTCGCTGCCAGCATTCGTTCGACGCTCGCGCGCAGCTCATCGTTCCCCGCGCAAACCTTGTCCAGATAAGCCATCCTCTCGTCGGGCGCATGCTTTTCCAATGCGGCGAAGAAAATGGATTCTAGCGGTGAGGGATTCGTCATGGTTGGTTCTCGCTATTAGCAGTGCGACATCCGGCCTGCGAAGCCCTCAGATATTTTTGAATTTCTAGGGGGGATCGGCACGACGGTCCGACATTTCGGCATAGAGCCACGAGCGAGCAAACGTCCAATACCGCTCGGCTGTCGCCAGGGAAATTCCCAGCGCCGCGGCGGCCTCGGGCATCTTCAGTCCAGCAAAGAATCGCAGCTTCACCAATTCCGCCTTCGCCGGTTCTTCAGCCGACAGTTTGGACAGCGCTTCGTCCAGCACGAGCAAATCCAGCGACGGCGGCTTCGTTACCGCACAGGCCGAATCGAGATCGACCCGCTGTCGCTCTCCGCCGTGCTTGAGCCGGCCCTTGTGGCGGGCTTGCTCAACCAGGATCCGCCGCATCGCCTCGGCCGCCGCGGCAAAGAAATAGCCGCGACTGTTCCAGTGCTGCGACTCAGCATCGTCGGGGCCAATCAGTCGCAGGTAGGCTTCATGCACTAAAGCCGTGGCCTGGAGCGTCTGACCCGGTTTCTCCTGAGCAAGCTTCGCGGCAGCGAGTTGACGAAGCTCTTTGTAGACCAGTGGCAGGAGCCGCTCAGCGGCGTCGGGATCACCGTGTTCGATCTCGGATAAGACTTGTGTGACGTCGATCATGGCAAGTGGCCTTGGATCGCCTGGCCAGAGCGCATGATTGTAACAGTTCCGAAGGGGAATATCGCTTGCCGCCATTCCAGGGGTGGTTTCGAAGGCTGAGTTGCCAGCGAACGGCGCTTCAGAAACGTTCCTCAAACGGGACGGTGTCATAAATGACGACTTTCCGGGACCGTTCAGCCCTTCGGGGTCAGCGACCGCTGCTCGAAATCGGACAGATCGTCCATTTGCGGCACACCGAGCGGGTCGCACCGCAGCGTGTCACCGCGTCTCATTATCCTGTCGTTTTTTTGGACAATTGAGAAACGGTTAGGTTAATGAGACGGCGGGCTCCGCCACTTGCTGGTACCGCGCAGGCGCTGTTCTTCCTCGTTTGGAGTTGCTCACAAGGCGTCATGCAGGCTGATCTGTGTGAGATGGACCTCAATGGCGACCACTACGAGCCTGGATCGGTCAAAGGCTCATTCTAAACGGGAAATGTCGGATTGGCAGACTGGTTCGCTTGCCGGTGCAAAGTCCGTGCGGGACCCCATTTGCGGGAATCGACAGGAGCGTTTGACAACAATGCTTAATTGCAATGTGCAGTGACTCAATTAGACTCAAGGCACAGTAGCTGAATTGACCAAATCACTCATTCACCGTGAGGAGTTTCAACATGATCACTGATGTCACAAATCATGAATTGCACACCATCCGCAATCAGTGGTGGTGCTTTCTGCTGCTGGGGATCGCCCTGGTTGTCGTCGGCTCGCTCTGCATCATCGACCCGCTCGTCCCGTCGCTGGCGTCGGTCGTTATCCTGGGCTTCTTGCTGATCACCGCCGGCATTATCCAAGTCGTCAGTTCCTTCTGGGCCGGCAAATGGGGCGGCATGCTCCTGCATATGCTGATCGGCGTGCTGTATGCCGTGGTGGGATACATGATCGTCGACGAGCCCGGGCTCTCGATGTTGCTATTAACGAAGTTCATCGCCATCTTCTTGATTGTCACCGGCGTATTTCGCATCGCAGCGGCGCTCTTCGTGCGGTTCCAGGATTGGGGTTGGGTGCTGCTCAACGGCGGCATTACCCTGCTGTTGGGCATTATCATCAACCGCCAATTGCCGGAAGCAGCGCTGTGGGTCGTCGGCCTGTTCATCGGCATCGAAATGCTGTTCAACGGCTGGGCCTGGGTGATGTTGGCCTTCGGTCTGCGGTCCGTCGGCAAAGACCGTTAGTGCCGCGCAGATGAATGGAACCAAAGCAGTTGGCGATTTCATTTGCTTGGCCTGCGGATTTCCCGAACGACATCGTCGGCCGACAAGTGAAAAATGACTGCAGCTTCGGAATTGCGCATTCACGTGCGTGCGCTAAATTCGCGCCGAATTCAGCGGCTCAGCCGGATCAACCTGCCCGTGTCATAGAAAGAATCCCATGTAAGCCGTGTGCCTGTTGACCGCTTTGAGGGCGGTCAACAGGTTAGTGGGTGACTTCACAACCCCCACGTTCCCAAAAAGGAGCACACGACCATGTCACGGATTTTGGCAATCGATCTGGGCAAATTCAAGTCAGTCACCTGTCTATTGGACACCGCCACCAACCAGACGGAGTTCTGGACCATGTGTACCGATCGGCCGTACCTGCTGGCAGTTCTGCAGAAGTACCAACCCGATCTGGTGGTGATCGAATCTTGCAGCCTGGCGGGTTGGGTGCACGACGAGTGCACCGCGGAGGGCTACCAGGTGCTGGTCTGCAACCCCAACCAAGAAGCGTGGAAGTGGAAACACGTCAAACGCAAGACCGACCGGGACGACGCACTCAAGTTGGCCAAGCTAGCGGCGCTGGGGCAATTGGTTCCGGTGTACATCCCCCGCCGCCAACAACGGGAATACCGCCGGCTGGTCAAGTATCGCCAAGTGGTCTTGGAAGAGATCCAGTTGACTGAGGCGTTTCATCGCCGATTTCCTGACCTGCCCCAAGTGGCGTGTTTCGACACGGCTTTTCACCATGACCTGCCGCGCGTGGCCCAGTTGTTGCCGATCCCGCGACACTACGAAGCGCAGGGTGTGCGCCGATATGGGTTTCACGGGTTGTCGTATGCGTTCCTAATGGGAGAGCTGGCCCGGCTGGCCGGGGTGGAAGCGGCACAAGGCCGCATCATTCTCGCGCACCTCGGCAATGGCGCAAGTCTTGCGGCGGTGCGTGACGGCAAATCCCTGGACACCAGCATGAGTTTTACCCCGACCGCCGGAGTGCCGATGAGCACTCGGTCCGGCGACCTCGATCCCGGACTCGTTTGGTATCTGGCGCGCACAGAAGAAATGAGCGCGAAGCAATTCAACGAGATGGTCAATTTCCAGTCCGGGCTGCTTGGGATATCCGAAACCAGTTCCGACATGCATGACTTGCTCGATCGTGAAGCGCAGGACGTGCGGGCGGCGGAAGCGGTCGCGCTGTTTTGCTACCATGTTAAGAAATGGATTGGCGCCTTCGCGGCGGCGTTGGGCGGACTGGACACGCTGGTGTTTGCTGGTGGCATCGGAGAGAACGCACCCACGGTCCGCGCCCGGATATGTGATGGGCTGGGATTCCTGGGAATCGAAATCGAGGAAAAACGAAACACGAGGAATGAGGGCGTGATCTCCGCGGCGGCCAGCCGGGTTGCGGTCCGCGTCATTCATACGGACGAAGAGCTCATGATCGCCAGGACAGTCACCAGCCTTCTCAGCCTCGACGCACCTAAAGAAAGTTGCATGAAGACCAACCAAATATCGGAGAACTAGCATGGATCAATCATTGCCCAAGCAAGGCGCAATGGTGGGCGCCAGCACGATACGCTCGCTGCCCGCAACGCCCTCAAGCAAATCAAGCAGGCTTGGCCAACAGACTCGCCGGTTCTGGGCGATATTTTTTCTCGCCGTCAAAAAGTTTTTTCGGATTGACGGGGCACAGTGGGCGGGGGCGTTCGCCTTCAGTGCCTTCTTCTCGTTGTTTCCTTTGGTAATCCTACTGGTCACAATTGCCTCATACTTTGTTGACCGCGACAGGGCCGGGAAAGAGGTGATTGCGTACATGGAAAACTACGTCCCGATTAATGGCGAGATGCAAGGTCACATTTTTGGCACCATCGCCGGTGTGATCAATGCGCGCGAGCAGGCGAGCGCGGTCGCGGTTCTGATCCTGGTCTGGGTCGCCTTCCAATGTTTCACCACCTTGATTTGCGCGACCAATCGCGCCTGGGGGACCGCAGTGTCCAATTGGTGGCGTCTGCCGCTGAAAAGCCTGGTGTTGCTCGTCATCACGACGGGTGCCGTCCTGTTGGGCTTGGCAGTGCCGGTGCTGATGAGAATGGCGAACGGCCGGCTGTATACAGACATTTCTCGTTCCTGGATGTATGGCAGCGGAAGCTTTTTCATCCCCTTGGTGGTGGTGTTCTTCGGTCTGAGCCTGTTTTACAGGCTAGCTCCGCGCCAGCCCACGCGGTTTGCCGAAGTCTGGGCGGCCGCCCTGTGCGTCACGGTTCTGTTGCGATTGAGCGAAAGTCTGTTCGTAATCTATCTGCGGGACTTCGCCACGTTGAACGCGGTTTACGGGGCGTTTGGCGGGATCATGGCGCTGCTGATGTGGATTTATATTTCCGGGTGCATTTTCATTTTCGGCGCCTGCCTGTGCGCCGGCCAGGCTGAAATGCGCTCACGGCCGGTTAAACCAATGGTGGCACGAGCGGACAAAAGCGATGAAGCATGAAAAAAACAAAGGCGCTCGCTCTGGAACTGCTGCGCTGCATGGACGCGTATGGGCGGGTCGTTGGGTACCCGGTCTATATACTCCTGTTCGAAGTGGCTCATCACCTCCGAAACGGCGTTTTCGATTTCGCCCTGAATCTTCGTCAGAATGAATAGGATGCGGAATACTTCGGCAATTTGCTCGCATCGCCGGTCGAGAGAAATGATATAATACCGATGAAGCCATAAAACAAATCGGCTTCCGCTAGAATATAGAATAATCAAAGTCCTCGGATGACTAACTAAAGGGTAATCCGGCCAGCGCCCGGGAGACCCGTTAATAAGTAAGCCGACGCATTTGAACACCGCTGGTGTTCGGTTGCGTCGGCTCTTTTGTTTTAACGAAGCATCGCGTTGTAAACGATGTGGACCATTTGATGGAGACTGGATGAGTGCCAACAAGCACGAATTGGAGAGCAAACGAGCCAAGCTGTGGGATCACGCGCACCCGCGCTGCCACTCTTGGAAGCACGCGCATCGAGATTGGCGAGTCTGGTGCGCGGTCGTGCTGATGCTCGCCCTAATGCTTGTCTATGTGATGACAGACAACTTGTCATTGAGGCCGGGCAAACGCGCGATGCAACCAACTCCCGAAGCGAATCCGCCTTAGGATCGCGCCGGATCTATCTACTAGAGGAGAATAATATGTCAATCGACTTAATGGATCGCGACCACCAAACTCGCGGCGACGCTCTGGAATCGCTCAACGCGAACGGCCCACTCCCAGCCGATCTGCTTCGAAAAATTAACGCCTATTGGCGTGCCGCCAACTATGTTTCGGTCGGGCAGATTTATCTCTACGACAATCCACTGCTGAAGGAACCGCTGAAGCTGTCGCACGTGAAGCCGCTGGTGGTTGGCCACTGGGGCACGACGCCCGGGCAGAACTTCATCTACGTGCATTTGAATCGGGTCATCAAGAAGTATGACCTGGACATGTTCTACATTGCAGGTCCTGGTCACGGCGGCCCGGCAATTGTGGGCAATGTTTACCTCGAAGGCACCTGGAGTGAAGTTTATCCGAACGTCACCCAGGACGAAGCGGGGATGAAGAAGCTGTTCAAGCAATTCTCCTTTCCCGGCGGGATTTCCAGCCATGTTGCGCCGACGACTCCCGGGTCGATTCATGAAGGTGGCGAGCTGGGGTATTCGCTCAGCCATGCCTTTGGGGCCGCGTTCGACAATCCCGATCTGATCGTCGCCTGCGTCGTCGGCGACGGTGAAGCGGAAACAGGCCCCTTGGCGACCGCCTGGCAATCCAACAAACTTCTCGACCCCATTACTGATGGAGCCGTGCTGCCGATCCTGCACCTCAATGGCTACAAGATCAGCAACCCAACCGTCCTGGCCCGCATCGAGCATGAGGAATTGGACCAATTTCTACGAGGCTGCGGCTGGACGCCCCTCTTTGTGGAAGGTGATGAGCCGGAAAAGATGCATCAACTGATGGCGGCCACGTTGGAAACCGCCATCGAGGACATCCGGCGAATTCAAAAGAATGCACGAAACAAGAACGATACCACTCGGCCGCGCTGGCCAATGATCGTTCTCAAATCGCCCAAGGGCTGGACGGGACCAAAAGTCGTCGATGGTCTGCAAATCGAGGGCACCTTCCGTGCGCACCAAGTGCCGCTCTTGGTGGATCCCGAGCATCCCGATCATGTCAAGCTGCTTGAAAGCTGGATGAAAAGCTATAAGGCGGAAGAACTGTTCGATGCAAATGGACGTCTCATCTCGGAATTAGCCGAGCTGGCGCCGAAGGGCGACCGGCGTATGGGCGCGAATCCCCACGCCAACGGCGGCATTCTGCTACGCGACCTGCGCATGCCAGACTTCCACATCCACGCGGTGAATGTGCCTTCGCCCGGCGCTGTTAAGGGCCAGGATACGCTGGTGCTGGGTCAGTTCCTGCGTGACGTGGCCAAGCTGAATCAGGATCAGCGTAATTTCCGCGTCTTCGGTCCCGATGAGACACTTTCGAATCTCCTGGGCGCAGTGTTTGAAACAACCAATCGTCAGTGGGACGCGCAGCAAACAGAGCAACGACGAGTTCCTCGCGCCTGCCGGACGCGTGCTGGATTCGATGCTCAGCGAGCACCAGTGCGAGGGTTGGTTGGAAGGATATTTGCTGACCGGGCGGCACGGATTGTTCAACAGCTATGAGGCTTTCATTCGCATAGTCGACTCGATGTTCAGCCAGCATGCTAAATGGCTGAAGGTGTGTTTGGAATTGCCCTGGCGCCGGGAGATATCGTCGCTGAACTATCTGCTGGCCTCTCACGTTTGGCAGCAGGATCACAACGGCTTCACGCACCAGGATCCCGGCTTCCTTGACCACGTGATCAACAAGAAGGCCGACATCGTGCGCGTGTACCTTCCGCCCGATGCCAATTGCCTGCTGTCGGTTTTTGATCACTGCTTGCGCAGCCGAAACTACGTCAACGTGGTGGTGGCCGGCAAACACGCCCTGCCGCAATGGCTGACTATGGATGCGGCGGTGGTGCACTGCACGGAAGGCATTGGCATTTGGCAATGGGCTAGCAACGATCAGAACTCCGAGCCGGACGTGGTAATGGCCTGCTGCGGAGATACGCCCACGCTGGAGATTCTGGCCGCCGTTTCCATTCTGCGCGCAGCAGCTGCCCGATCTGAAAATTCGGGTGGTCAACGTCGTCGATCTGATGAAGCTGCAATCGGCCAGCGAGCACCCGCACGGACTGAGCGAAGCGGATTACGACTCGCTCTTCACCAGAGACAAACACATTATTTTCGGCTTTCATGGCTACCCGTGGCTGGTCCACCGACTGACCTACCGCCGGACCAACCGTAACCTCCACGTTCGGGGCTACAAGGAAGAGGGCACCATTACAACCGCCTTCGACATGCGAGTTCAGAATGACCTGGACCGATTCCACTTGGTGCAAGACGTCGTAGATCGCCTGCCGAATCTGGGCGCGAAGGGCGCCTACCTGAAGCAGATGGTGCAGGACAAGCTGATTGAGCACAAGCACTACATCGACGAGCACGGCCAAGATTTGCCCGAGATCCGCAACTGGAAATGGAAAGGATGACGCCTCGATGGCGCTGCGATTGATTGAGATGGTGTTGCGGGAGAACGACGGGAAGGAAATCCGCGCGCTTCTCAAGGACAAAAAGGTGCTCGACCTCCGGCAGCTCGGATTACCGGACGGGGAAGTGCTGGTGCGGATTCTGTTGGACGCGGAACAGTGCGAGGCGGTGCTGGATTTGTTGGAGACGCAGTACGCCGGTGGGGAGGGCAACCGGGTGGTGATTCTGCCTGTCGAGGCAACTTTGCCTCGCGCGGAGCCAGAGCCGGCCGCCGCGCCCGCAGAAACCCAGCCGGAGGAAAAACCGCCGGAGCGGATCGGCCGAGAGGAGTTGTACGAGGACATCAAAGATGCCGCGCGGTGTTCCTGGGTCTATCTGGCAATGGCCGTGTTGTCCACCGTCGTGGCGGCCATCGGTCTGCAGCAAAACAGCGTGGCCATCATCATCGGGGCGATGGTGATTGCGCCGTTGCTTGGACCGAACGTGGCGTTGGCGCTCGGCACGACGTTGGGCGACCTGTCATTGTTGCGGCGCGCGCTTCTGACGAACCTGGCCGCGATTGCGACAGCGATGGCATTGTCAGTTGTTATCGGCGCGCTGGTGCACGTGGACCCAGCATTGCCTGAAGTGGCATCGCGCACACGGGCGGGGCTGGGCGATGGCGTGCTGGCATTGGCGTCGGGCTGCGCGGGCGCACTGGCGTTCACAACGGGCGTGTCGGCGACATTGATCGGGGTAATGGTGGCGGTAGCTTTGTTACCGCCGCTGGTGACGTTTGGGCTGCTGCTGGGCGGCGGGCAGCCGGCGTTGGCCATGGGCGCATTGTCGTTGTTTCTGATGAACCTGATTTGCGTAAACCTTGCCGGCGTGACAACGTTTCTGGTGCAGGGCATTCACCCGGCGACCTGGTGGGAGAAAGATCGAGCCAAAAAAGCCACGCGCATCGCCATCGGGCTGTGGGTGGCATTGTTGGCGGCATTGGTTGGCCTGATCGTGCTGTTACGAAATGGCTGAATATGAATGCGAAAAAGCTAATCGATACCGCGAAGGCATTGGTCGCCGACGACAAGGGTTTGCTGGCGATGGATGAAAGCAATCCAACCTGCAACAAACGATTTTCTAGGTTGGGAATTCCCCAGACCGAGGAAGCCCGCCGCGCCTATCGTGAAATGATTGTGACCACGCCAGATCTCGGTGACTGCATCAGTGGTGTAATCCTCTACGACGAGACGATCCGCCAACAGAAAGCCGATGGCACCCCGTTTGTCAAAGTAATTATCGAGGCGGGAATCATTCCCGGCATCAAAGTCGACACCGGTGCTAAGGACATGGCCGGTCATCCCAAAGAGAGAATAACGGAAGGTCTGGACGGTTTGCGCGGCCGTCTGGCTAAATACTTTCAAATGGGCGCCCGGTTTGCCAAGTGGCGCGCGGTGATCGCAGTGGGCGAGAGCATTCCCAGTTGGGGTTGCATCGAGGCCAACGCGCAGGCATTGGCACGCTATGCCGCGTTGTGTCAGGAGGCTGGACTGGTACCCGTCGTCGAGCCGGAAGTGCTTATGGCCGGCGAGCATACCTTGGAGCGATGCAGCAAGGTGACGGAGGACGTTCTGCGACTGGTTTTTAACCAACTTTACACACAACGGGTGACGTTGGAGGGCATGATCCTGAAGCCCAACATGGTGCTTCCGGGATTGACCTGTCCCAAACAGGAAACGGTCGACGAGGTGGCCGACGCCACGGCGAGGTGTCTCTTAAGGGCCGTCCCCGCTGCCGTTCCAGGGATTGCATTCTTATCCGGCGGCCAATCCGGCGAACTGGCCTCGGCCCGTTTGAATGCAATGAATTTTCGATTCGAGTCGCGACTGCCCTGGGCGTTGGCGTTTTCGTTTGCGCGCGCCATCCAGCAACCGGCATTGAAAATATGGTCGGGCCGGGACGTTAACGTGAAGGCGGCTCAACAGGCGTTGCTTCATCGAGCCAGGTGCAATCGAGCGGCGCGCCGCGGCACCTACGACGCCACTATGGAAAGGACATGCGCGTGATAACAAAGACACATACTCCGAGTCAAACACGTTTGTATCCTCTGCGATTCGAACCGATCTACCAGTATCGGCTCTGGGGTGGCCGGCGTTTGGCAGATCTGCTTACGGCGCCGCTGCCCGGCGATGGCCCCATCGGCGAAGCTTGGCTACTGAGCGACCGCGACGACCATCCCAGCAAGGTCGCCGCCGGGCCGCTCAAAGGATCGACCATCCGGCAATTGCTGGAGAAGTCGCCGCAGCAGTTGCTAGGAAAACTGGCGGGCCGTTTCCAACGATTCCCTGTGCTGCTCAAGTTCCTCGACGCACACGAGAAGCTATCGGTCCAAGTGCATCCGAAGGATGGGCAGAGGGACTATATCCCAGCGGGCGAGAGCGGAAAAACCGAAGCATGGGTCGTGCTGGAGGCGGGGCCCGCCAGCCGTATCTACGCGGGACTGAAGCCACGCACCACGCAAGACGACCTGAAGCGCGCGCTCGCGAGTCGGGCAGTAGCAAACCTTCTGGCAAGCTTCACGCCGAGGGTCGGCGACGCCGTCTTCCTCAAAGCAGGGACCGTTCACTCCCTCAGCGGACTGGTGGTGTTTGAAGTGCAGGAAAACAGCGACGTCACGTTTCGTCTGTACGACTGGGATCGCGTCGACCCTAAGACAGACAAGCCGCGGCCTCTGCAAGTCGAACAGGCGCTTGCCTGTATTGATTTCGAGCAAGTCGCGATCGGTCCAGTGACGCCGGTGATAGAGGAGGAGGCGCCGGTGAAGTGTGAGAGACTGTTTCATTGCGAACATTTCTCGGTGTGGCGGCACGAGGGACAATCGCCGTTCACAGTCGGCGCGGCGGGCGTGCCGCGCCTGCTGGTTTGCATCGACGGCGAGGGAGAATTGGAGCACAGCGGCGCAGATTATCCCGTGGGCCGCGGCGACGTCGTACTTTTACCGGCGGAGGTTGGCGCGTGTACGTACCGTCCGCGCAATGCGGTCAATTTATTGGAAGTCGCGTTGCCGGAATAGTTTCAGCCGCTCAGGATCAGGATAGTAAGCAACGCCAACAACACGGAAACAGTAAGCATGAAAAAACTCGTTGTTTTCGACTTGGATGGAACACTTGCCGAGAGCAAGTCCACGCTGGATGCCGAGATGGCGGCGCTCATGAATAAACTGCTTAGTTTTATTAAGGTTGCTGTGATCTCGGGCGGCAATTGGCCGCAATTTCAAAAGCAAGTGCTCGCTCACCTGACCAGTGACGAACGGTTGAAAAATCTTTCGCTCCTGCCCACGTGTGGAACACAGTTTTACAAATACGAAACAGGTTGGGATCGGATTTACGCCGAGGATTTTACCCCTGAACAGAAACAGAAGATTATCAGTTCACTGAAGAAGGCGATCGAGCAATCGGGTCTGAAAGCGGAAAAGACCTGGGGAGATGTGATTGAAGATCGGGGAAGTCAGATCACATTTTCCGCGCTCGGTCAGCAGGCCCCCTTAGAAGAAAAAAAGAAATGGGATCCTGATTTCACCAAGCGGAAGAAGATGAAAGCCATCCTTGACCCGTTGATTCCGGAGTTTTCTGTCCGAATGGGTGGTGCGACATCCATTGATGTCACGAACCACGGAATCGACAAAGCCTATGGGATCAGAAAGCTACGAGACATCCTCGGGATTTCCATTGAAGAGATGATCTTTATCGGGGATGCCTTGTTCCCAGGCGGTAACGACTATCCGGCCGAGAAAGCGGGCGTCGTTTCAATTCGAGTCAAAGATCCCAATTACACCAAACTGGTTATCGAAACGATCATTGCTTGTTTGGCTTGAGTCTGACGAGAATGACCTTGCGAGGAAAACCGATGGCTGGATTTCAGTTAAAGCGGCTGGGGTTGATGATGGAGCCGGAGCCGGGCAATCCGCTGGAGGTCGAAGGCGTCCTGAATCCGGCTGCCGTTCGTGGCCCGGAGGGAAAGCTCTATCTTTTCCCGCGTCTAGTCGCGCGGGGAAATTATTCGCGCATCGGCATTGCACGAGTGAAGTTCAATGAGGCCGGCGACCCGGTGGGCGTTGAACGGCTCGGCATCGCACTAGAGCCCGAAGCGGATTACGAACTGCGGCCCGATGGTGGCGGAGGTTGCGAGGATCCGCGTATCACGTTCGTGGAACCGCTCCAGCGCTACATGATGACCTATACGGCGCTCTCGCCTGTCGGTCCACGGATCGCCCTGGCCGAATCGGAGGATTTGTTTCACTGGAAGCGATTGGGGCTCGCGACCTTTGAACCGTATCACGGCATCGATTTCGTCAACGTGGACAACAAGGATGCCAGCCTCTTTCCCGTCGCCGTTCCCAATCATGCCGGGAAAATGCAAATGGCGATGCTCCATCGACCGCTTTTTTCTGGCACTCGTCCCGAGGAAACCGTCTGCCAGGGCGCGTCGCGGGTGGTGGATCTTGATCATGAAAGCATCTGGATATCTTATTGTCCGATGGCCTTGGAGGGCCGCCACGACCAGCAGCACCTCGGCCTGTTCAATTCGCATCACCGGCTCGCGACTCCGGTGTCGCCCTGGGAGATGCTCAAAATCGGCTGCGGAACCCCGCCCGTCCTGACCCGGCACGGCTGGCTGATCATCTACCACGGCGTCAGTAAGATGTCGGAGGCGAGCAACGATCGACGTGCACTGCGCTATTCGGCCGGCGTGATGGTACTCTCGAAAGAGCATCCACGCGAAATTCTCTATCGCTCGCCGGAACCGGTGCTGACGCCAGAGCTGCCAGAGGAATGTCACGGCACCATCGCCAACGTTGTGTTCCCCACCGGCATCGACCGGCGCGATGATCTCGGCTTGCCGCACCGCTTCGACGTTTATTACGGGATGGCCGACAACCGCATTGGCGTGGCACGCCTCGACAATCCGGAACGACTACCTCCGGGTGGAGTCGCCGACCTGCCGGAAGCGAAGGCGGGCGTATTCGCCCGACAACCAAAAATTGAAACCGTGCGAGGATAAATGTCATGAAACCAATTGCCGTCCAACCCAAAGCTCCCGAATCGAAGCCGGATGCCAAACCGGGATCAAAACCGGACGCGAAAGACGATCTCAAAACCCTCCCTATATCGGAGGTGGAGGAAAAATTGAATTCGTCGCCGGACGGACTCCGTCAAGCCGAGGCGCAGAAACGGCTGACCCAATATGGGCCCAACGAGATTAAAGAGGAGAAGACCAATCCGCTCCTGAAATTCCTTACGTATTTTTGGGGCCCCATCCCGTGGATGATCGAAGTGGCGGTGATTCTGTCGGCCGTAGTCGGCCACTGGGAGGATTTTGGCATCATCCTCTTTTTGCTGCTTTGCAACGCCGTGGTCGGATTTTGGGAAGAACACCAGGCGGGCAACGCCATCGACGCCCTGAAGGCCAGGCTGGCGATCAAGGCCCGAGTGAAACGGGACGGCAAGTGGATCAATCCCCCGGCGCGTGAGTTGGTACCGGGCGACGTCATCCGCCTGCGCCTGGGCGACATTGTGCCGGCGGATGCGCGCTTGCTGGACGGCGACGAGGTCTCGGTGGACCAGTCCGCGCTGACCGGCGAGTCGCTACCTGCCACGCGCAAACCCGGCGAGGCGGTGTTTTCGGGCTCGATTATCAAGCGGGGTGAAATCGACGCATTGGTCTATGCCACAGGCGCCAACACTTACTTCGGCGAAACGGCCAAACTGGTACAGGAGGCGCACACCGTCAGCCATTTTCAACAAGCCGTGCTGAAGATCGGCAAGTACCTGATTGTCCTCGCGCTGGCTCTGGTGGCGGTGATTATTGCGGTAGGTATCTACCGCGGTGAACCGATGCTGTATGCGAAACCCCCCACGGACCCGGTCCTTTTATTCGCCCTCATCCTCACCGTCGCGGCCATTCCCGTGGCGATGCCTACGGTGCTGTCGGTGACGATGGCCGTTGGTGCTCGCCTGCTCGCCAAGAAGCAAGCGATTGTAAGCAAGTTGGTGGCGATCGAGGAATTGGCGGGCGTGGATGTGCTGTGCGCGGACAAGACCGGCACCCTGACGCAGAACAAGCTGACGCTGGGCGATCCTTTCAGCGTCCACGACGTTCCGGCCGATCGACTCATCCTCGATGGAGCGCTGGCGTCGCGTTCGGACAATGACGACACGATTGATCTAGCGGTGCTGGCCGGGCTGAAGGATAAGAATGCGTTGAAGGACTATGACGTGCTTCATTTCCAGCCGTTCGATCCGGTGCATAAACGCACCGAGGCCAAGGTCAAAACCAAAGACGGAAAGACGTTCAAGGTGACGAAGGGCGCGCCGCAGGTGATCTTGAAGATGTCGGCGGATGCCGCGCAGGTGAAGCCCGCCGTTGACAAGGCGGTCGATGACTTCGCGGCGCGCGGCTTTCGTTCGCTGGGCGTGGCGCGTGCGGACGGGGACGGCCCGTGGCAGTTCCTCGGCGTGTTGCCGCTGTTCGATCCGCCCAGGGACGACGCCAAGGCGACCGTCGCCACCGCGGAAAAGATGGGCGTGAAGATCAAAATGGTGACAGGCGATGCACTGGCCATCGCCAAGGAGACCGCCAAAAAGCTCGACATGGGCACTAATATCCTTGATGCTGCCAGTTTGGGTGACTCGAAAAAACAAGAGAGCGCCGAGGTGGCCGATTCCATCGAAAAGGCCGATGGTTTCGCCCAGGTGTTCCCCGAGCACAAGTATCACATTATTGATGTCCTGCAAAAACGTGGCCACATCGTTGGCATGACGGGAGACGGCGTGAATGATGCCCCCGCGCTGAAGAAGGCCGACTGCGGCATCGCTGTTTCCGGCGCGACCGACGCGGCCCGCGCGGCGGCTTCCATCGTGCTGGTGGCGCCCGGCCTGGCGGTGATCATCGACGCGATCAAGGAGAGCCGGAAAATCTTCCAGCGGATGAATAGCTATGCGATCTACCGCATCGCCGAAACGCTGCGCGTGCTGTTGTTAATGACGCTGTCGATCCTGATCTTCAAGTTTTATCCGGTGACCGCGGTAATGATCGTGATGATCGCATTGCTCAACGACGGAGCAATCCTATCCATTGCCTACGATAATGTTCGTTACCGAAACCAACCCGAAGCGTGGAACATGCGCATGGTGTTGGGCATTTCCACCGTGCTGGGAGCCATCGGGGTCGTATCCGCGTTTGGCCTGTTCTATCTTGGCGAAGTGGTATTTGGTCTCGACCGCGCGGTCATCCAGACACTGATCTACCTGAAACTGTCCGTCGCCGGACACCTGACGATCTTCCTGACGCGCACGCGCGGCCCATTTTGGTCCATTCGCCCCGCGCACATTTTGTGGGGCGCCGTGCTTGGCACGCAAATCGTGGCGACCATGATCGCAGTTTTTGGGGTTCTCATGGAGCCACTCCCCTGGAAATGGGCACTATTCGTGTGGGCCTATGCTCTGGCTTGGTTCCTTGTGAATGATCGCGTGAAACTGCTCGCCTATTGGGTTTTGGATCACACCAAAGCTGGGGCCACGCCGGAAGCCAGAGCCCAGAACAAGCCCGCAGCCAAAGTGTCGACGCCGTCCGATATGACGCCGCAGATCGCCGCCCGAGCCTATGAGCTCTACCAGCAGCGAGTCCACGGCGAAAGCCAAGCAGATCAAGACTGGCAAAAGGCGGAGCGGGAGATTCAGAAAGCTAAACCCCACAAATAAACAGACACAAAGCGCGGCGGGCCGTGATTGCGATCGGCGCTGGAATCCCTCGCAGAGTCGCATCGATGCCAACTCACATGCATTGACTTGCTATGCCGCGGTATGCCAGGAGGGGGGGCCAGTTGACTCTCACCTTCCGAACGATTGCATCTTTGATGACTTGGTCTTCTGGCATCGGCCAACTGGCACATAGTCCGCGCAAGTGCCAAATCTTCCAAAAATCTTCGTTTCCTGAGGCTCGCAGCAGGGCCAGATCTGCGGTAAGTCACCGCCGCGCATCATTCCGAGAATACGGATGGGTTTCCAGGGCGCTAAGACCGTCCCGTCAAACCAATGAGTTTCTGACGCAGGCAGCGTGAAGCGCCGTCTGTCGGTCGATTCTCCCATCCACAAATTCATTGCACCGCCTCCAGGGACTGGTATACTGACTGATGTTCGCCGCTGGACTTGCTTCTTGGCGACGAACGTAAGCCCCACGCTGCGGAAGTCTCCAAGCGAAATTATCTGCGGCGCGGGGCTTCTCTATGCGCTGCTAAAATCACCCTGCCGCCGCGTGGGGAGCGATTTTCATATCATTGAGTTCCCGACGCGCAGCCTCGGTCTCATAAACACGGTGGTTTAACAAAGCGTCCCGCAATTGACGAGTTGCTGAGACGAATTCGGCGGCGTAGCTGCCAAACTATGACTTGGGAGTCGCAATAGTCGCGCCCAGTTCGCGCAAGAACGTTGCCATGTCGTGGTAGTCTGTGACTTTTTTGATATTCTGCCCCGCCGAAATAAGAGAATTGACGCGCCGCGCAGCCGGAAGGTCCGTCTTGTGGCTGGGAGTTTGCAGGACGGGCCTGCCCGGACTGGACCGGTCTGGTCACCGATTGGCTTAAGAATGACAGCGCACCCGCAATCCTTAACAAATTCTCGGCAATGGAGCGCCTAATGGCTCATCCAGCGGCTGGAAACGGCCCAGGCTGCGTTGCACGAGAACTGGGGAGCCACTCTTTTCCTGAACATGTCCGATAACGGCGGCATGAGCCGAAACCGGTACGCCGCGCAGTGCTTTGATCGCCACATCTCCGTGGCCGGCGGCAACGGCAACGACCATCGTCCCCTCGTTAGCGACATGCAATGGGTCCAAGCCCAATAGTTCGCAAACGCCGCGCACCTCAGGCGTGATTGGCAGCCGTCGTTCCTCCACTGCCATTGCACATCCGCTCGTAATGGCCCATTCATGCAATACGGCCGCGACTCCCCCGCGTGTGGCATCGCGCAGCGCTTTCACGGCAACTCCATGCAGGCGAAGCGCGTCGACCGCAACTGTCAATGGAGCGCAGTCGCTACTCGGCGTCGGCTGGAAATCCAACTGCTCCCGGGCCGCCATGACTGCCACACCGTGTCGGCCGATGGGGCCGCTCACGATCAATTCATCTCCCGGCTCGAGCGATTTAGGACCACTCATTGCAGGTGATATAAGTTCCCCAATACCAGCCGTGTTAATAAATAATTGATCGACTGCTCCACGCGGCACGACTTTGGTGTCGCCAGTCACAATGGCCACGTGAGCCTGACGTGCGGCCTCAGCGACGCTTTTCAGGATGTGGTCCAATTTCTCTTGGGGGAAACCTTCCTCCAGGATCAACGCCAGGCTGATCCACAACGGTCGCGCTCCCGACACCGCCAAATCGTTGATCGTTCCAAATACTGCCAAAGTGCCGATGTCGCCGCCGGGGAAGAACAACGGCGATACGACAAAGCTATCGGTGGTAAATGCCAGATCGCCCTGGCAGCGAGGCAGCATCGCGGCATCCTCGTAGCCGATCGATTGGCTGCCCACAAGGGGAAGAATCCGCTCCCGCAGCAACCGACGCAACGACCGACCTCCTTCGCCATGCGCAAGCGTGATTGCTTCGCCGATTGCGGCGGTAGAGCTTGGACACTGCAAACCCACGATTTCCTCAGTCATGCGCGGACCTCAGTTGGGCTGGATTTGGTGCGTCCACCGTAGCGGTAGTACGCGGCACAGGCCCCTTCGGACGAGACCATCGGCGCACCCAGCGGATGGTCCGGCGTGCAATTGACGCCAAAGCTGGAACACTCCGTCGGCTTTATCCGGCCGGCCAAGACGTCGCCGCTACGACACTCAGTTACGTCAAGCACCGGCAAACGAAGGCCGCCGAAACGCTGTTCGGCGTCAAAATGCCTCCATTGCGGACGAAGTCGCAGGCCGCCACGAGGTATGACGCCAAAGCCGCGCCACGGACGATCGCAGGCTTCGTAAACCTCCGCGACCAATTCCTGAGCCGTCGGATTGCCTTCCCGTCGTGCAATTCGGGCATAGGAATTGGCCACTTGCGGCGCCGCTGATTCAAGTTGTCGAACAGACTCCAAAATTCCCTGCAGCAGATCAACCGGTTCGAAACCGGTGACAACGACAGGCATTCGATACCGCTCCACAAACGGCATGTATTCCTCACAACCGGTGATTGTGCAAACGTGCCCGGCGGCCAGAAATCCTTGCACCCGGCAGTCCGGTGACGCCGCGATTGCCTCCATGGCAGGTAGCACCCGGACATGGGCCACCAGCAGGCTGAAATTGTCCAATCCTATCGCGTCGGCCTGCCGCAGGGCCAGCGCCGTGGCGGGCGCCGTGGTTTCAAATCCCACAGCAAAAAACACAACCTGCTGTTGCGGATGGCGGCGTGCCCGTTCGACGGCATCCAGCGGCGAGTAGACTGCTTGCACGTTGCCGCCCGCGGCACGAGCATCCAGCAAACTACGGCGACTGCCGGGCACGCGGAGCATGTCGCCGAAACTGGCCAGCACCACCCCTTGCTTCAAGCTCAACTCTTGGGCGAAGTCGATTGCCTCCAAGGGTGTTACACACACCGGGCAGCCGGGGCCATGGATCAATTCCACAACTCCCCCCAGTTCCGCATCAATGCCGTGACGCAAGAGGGAATGGGTTTGGCCGCCGCAGACCTCCATCAACGTCCAGCAGCGTGTTGCTTGCCGGCGGATTTCGCCGAGCAGCCGCCGGGCCGCAGCCACATCACGATATTCGTCGAGGAATTTCATGGTTAGAACGGTTCCGCTGACTCCGACGCCGGCCAATCATCGACCTCGGGCAGGCTGGCCAACTCGGCCAGCACTCGCTGGGCTTCTGCCGCATCGACTTGGGAAATGGCCACACCGGCATGAACGATCACGTACTCGTCAATTTTTGCGTCTGGCACGCAAGCCATGTGGCAGCGACGGGTAACCCCCGCAAATTCCACTTCCGCTAGCGCGCAAATCGGATCATGGTCGAGCCAACGGACAACTTTTCCTGGCACCGCTAGGCACATGGCTGCGTTCCCAATCTCGTGTGAACTTTCTGCTTCGTTCGAGCCGCGGCAACTGCCAATTGTCCCGCTGCCAAACCGCCGTCGTTTACAGGAATCACGCCTGGCAATCCATGCCGCTCGGTGCGTCCGCCCATTCTTTCGGCAACAAGTTCCACCAGCAGCCGATTGTTAAAGCATCCCCCCGAACAAACCACCGGCAGGTTTGAAAACCGCGCACAAATGGTGACGATGGCGTTAGCCAATGCTCGGTGAAACTTCGTGGCGATCGTTCTCGTCGAAAGTCCAGTTTTCAAGTCGGTCAAGATCTCGCCCATCATCGGTCGCCAATCGAACTGCATCGGCTCACGGTCGCTCAACGGCACATTGTAACTGTCTGCGCAGGACAAATCGCAAGCCGCTTCCAACAACATTGCCGCTTGCGCCTCAAACTGAATGTGCCCTGTGCCCAACGCCAGGGCCGCTACGCCGTCGAACAAACGACCGGCGCTACTCGTTTGGTGACACAAACGAGGATGCCTTAACAGGTGCACCAGTCGTTCAATTTGGTGTGATCCCACATCGGAAAAACGCAATTGGGCCGCCGCTTCACTCCCCAGCGATTGATACACCAGTGACACAGCTACCCGCCACGGCTCCCGCACGGCAGCATCGCCGCCCGGCAACAGAAAGGGTAACAGCGAGCCAACCCGAGAAAAGTCTGTCGCTGTCGTCAGTAAGAATTCGCCGCCCCAGATTGTGCCATCGCCGCCATAACCGGTCCCGTCCCAAGCGACGCCGAGCACCTGCCTATCAAGCCAACCATGTTCTAGCATGCCCGCGACAATGTGGGCATGATGATGCTGCACAGCCATCGTCGCAGTTGGTTGCTCCGCAGCCCAGCGGCTCGTGAAATAATCGGGGTGCAGATCGTGCACCAGTAAAGTCGGCTTGGCGCCATAGAGTTTGCACATGGCGTCGACGTGCTCGAGGTATCGGCCACGTGTCCCTTCATTCTCCAGGTCGCCGACATGCGGCCCCAGCACCGCCTGGGCGCCGTTGGTCAGGGCGATCGCTGTCTTCTGATGTCCACCCAATGCCAGAATTGCGCGGTCGGATTCTAACTGCAGCGGCAACGGCGCCAGTCCGCGCCCCAGACGAATTGCTGCCTGTCGATTGGCAACGATTTGGACCACACTATCGTCAATCGCGCGCAGGATGGGGCGATCGTGGTGCAGCCACAATTCGGCCACCTGCGACAGTTCGTGCGCCGACACCGCATCGAAGGCTAACGGTTCCCCTTCCAAGTTCCCGCTGGTGACGATCAATGGTCCGGACACGCGGCGTATCAGAAACTCGTGCAGCGGCGTCGTGGGCAACATCAGTCCAACCGTTGGCAGGCCTCCCGTAACTTCACTTGCCAGCCGGGAGGGCATTCGTAATGCCGTCACCACAATGGGGTTGGTCGGATCGGTGAGCGATTTCCGCTCGGCGTCGTTGAAAATGGCCAATTGCTCGGCCGCTGCAAGATTCGCCGCCATCACTGCCAAAGGTTTTCCGAAGCGCTGTTTCCGTCGCCGCAACTCTTCCACGGCGGCCGACGAAGTCGCATCGACGGCTAACTGGTACCCGCCGATGCCCTTGATGGCAACAATCTTCCCTTCCCGTAGTGCCGCTGCCGTGCGGTCCAACGCAGCTTCGTGTCGTGCCATCGTCTGGCCGCAACGATCTGCCAACCAGACCTGCGGCCCGCACTCCGGGCAGCTATTGGTTTGCGAATGGAATCGCCGATCATTCAACCGGATGTATTCGTCACGACAGTGGCGACAAGGTGTAAACTGCACCATGCCCGTCGCCTCCCGATCATACGGCATTGCCTGAATCAACGAGTACCGGGGCCCGCAGCGGGTGCAGGTTGTGAACACGTATCCAAACCGCCGATTACCAACCGCAGACACGTCGGCTAGGCACTCTGAGCAAACCATCACGTCCGGTGGCACGAAGGCACTTAATGAACCCTGCTTATGGCTGGACTTGATGTCGAAACGGGAGTGTTGGGCCGGTGTCGCGCCAAATGCCTCGACACGACTCACCACTGCCTCCTGCGGCAGACTAGATTGCAAGCGGCATTGGAATGCCTGCAACAACTTTTCGTCGCCCTCGATGTGGATGACGACTCCTTCCTGACAATTGCCGACGTATCCGGTCAGTTGAAGTTCCTGAGCTAACCGAGCGATGGCCGGCCGCACGCCGAAGCCTTGCACCCTGCCGCGCAGATTGATTTGGACAGCCTGCAACTTTGGGGCTGCAGCATCAACGGCTGGCGGGCCATCGTGGATCGGGCGATTGTTAGGCGCGAGCAACTTCAACATCCATCTCCAGCAGCTTTTGCCACTGCTGCTCCAGATATTTGCACCAGGCGGCAACGCCGTTCCCGTGCAGGGCGGAGATCGGCCACACGGCCAGCCGCGGCTGGATGTTTTTAGCATCCGCCGCCGCGGCTTCCATCGAAAATGGCACGTACGGCAGCAGATCGATCTTGCTGATCACTAAGGCTTGACTGGTGCGGAACGCCTTGGGATATTTGCCGGGCTTATCATCCCCTTCGGTCGTGCTGAGCACGACAATCCGCAAGTGTTCTCCCAGATCGTGCGACGCTGGGCAGACGAGGTTGCCCACATTCTCGATAAACAGATAATCGAGTTCGTGAGTCGGGAGCGACTCCCAGCCGCGCTGTACCAGCGAAAGCTCCAAGTGGCAGGCCCCACCGGTGGTAAGTTGCATGGTGGGAGCTATCGGAGCCAGGCGCTGAGCGTCTCGATCGGTGGCGATGTCGCCCACCAAAATGCCAATGCGATGAAGCGATGCCCAGTGTGCTGCCGTGGCGGCCAACAAACTTGTCTTGCCTGCGCCAGGCGAGGACATCAGATTCACGACCAGCGTGCGCCGCTGCGTCATTTCCCGACGAAAGTCATCGGCCCGTAATCGCGCATCACTCGAGAGGTCACGCTGCACGGAGATGATTCGAGTCATACACATTCTCCTGCCGATAACGGCTCCAATTCGATGCTTTCCAGTATTACTGCGTCACCTGCGATCACTTCGACATCGACGCAACCGCATCGAGGGCAAACAAAACGGAACCTTTCCGGTCGAAATTCGATTTGACACTCCCGGCAAACCGCCTTCAACGGCGTCTGCTCGATCAGCAAGCTGGCATCGCTCAGAGCACTCTCTTGGCGCAGTAGTTCGAAAGCTGACTTCATCAATGTCGGCTCGACTCCCGACAGCGGACCGCACTGCAAATGAATGGTTCGGACAGCACCGCTTCCCTCCCGGGCGACGAGTTGTTCCACCTGGGCGATCAACGAACGAACTAATGAGATCTCATGCATGGTCGATGGCTTGAAGAATTTGTTCTACCACACTCGGCACGGCGGCCGCCGCTTCCGCGGAAACTGGCCCAGTTGGCTGGGCGGCGCTGATAGAGATTCCCCACACGCTGACTCGCGGCGGCAATCGTCCCAACTGTTCAGCAAGTGTTAGCACAGCCGGCAATGACAAGTCGTGGCTGCCTGAGAATCGTGTATTTTCGATTTCCGCCGCTGGCCAAGTCCAACGAAACACGCTGCCGACGGGGGCGGGGATGCGGCAGGCATCGCAAACCACTAATTGGTCGGCGCCCTCCAGCCAGTCGAGCAATTCGCTGGGAGACGCGGCCAATCGCACCTCGACAGTGGGTCCGCTGCAGCGGGCTAATCGTTCCGCCACCCGCAGGCCGACTTGATCGTCGCCATGCTGACTGCCCACGCCGACCAATATCGTTCGTCCAGCCATCAGCGCCGCTCCAAGGTGACTTTGAGAAAATGTGTTGAACAACTGATGCACGGATCGTAGCTGCGGACCAATCGCTCGCAGGCGAGCGCCACCTGTGTGTCCGTCTGCGCGAGAACTCGCGGCACGTAACTGCGCAAGTCGTCCTCGATTCGGCTTTGGTTTTGCGAGGTGGGCGGAACGATGTTCGCCTTCGTGACTAGCCCCTGAGCATCAATGCAATAGCTATGATACAGCAGTCCCCGGGCGCTTTCAGTGGCTGCGCTGCCCACTCCGGAACGGTATTCGTAAGGGGTGTGCGCACGGGCCCGACGGACGATAATTCTCCATGATCGATAGCGCTTCTTCATAGGCGTGCACGATTTCCAAGCATCGCGCTAGGATGCTTTTGAATGGGTTGTGACAGAGTTGCTCCAAGCCGATTTCGTCGGCCAACTGTCGTGCGATGGGAAAAAGTCGCTCCCGGTTAAGATTGAGCCTGGCCAATGGCCCGACGAAGTAGGTGCGGCCGGTATCGGCGCGGACCGAATGCAGTGCCGTCGAGTGCGGGACTTGTTTTTCCTCAAAGAATTGCTCGAACTGCGATTGCTCGATCGATAATCCATCGGTGCTCGTTATTTTACCTTCGCACATGGGATACTCGTCGGGTTGCACCAGCGCCACGAAATCGTAGGGTTGCTGGAAATCAGGAAAATCGAAGCCGGCAATCCAACGCGTGGCGTCGGCGGCGGCTTCTAATCCCCATTGAAAATCGGCCACGAGCGCAGCAATTTTCTCACGGCGCGGCAATCGATAAAAGCCGCCAACGGCCGTATTGATGGGGTGCACCGCGCGGCCCCCCAATATTTCGAGCAATTGGTTGCCATGCTTCTTTAGCCGCAGGCCACGCTTGAATTCGTCGGGATAATCTTTGGCCATTTCCAACGCGCTGGGATAGCCAAGAAAATCTGGCACATGGAGCACGTGCACGTGCAACACATGGCTTTCGATCCATTCACCGCAATAAAGCAAGCGCCGTAGCCGACGAATTTCCGGAGGAATTACGATTCCCAACGCGGCCTCCAACGCACGCACCGAACTCATTTGGTACGCGACTGGGCAAATACCACAGATGCGGGCCGTGATGTCGGGCACTTCCTCGAGCGCCCGGCCACGCAGAAATGCCTCGAAGAAGCGGGGCGGCTCGAATATTTTCAACTGCACGTCCTGAAGCTGGCCGTCGCGCACGCGCACGAGCAAACCCCCTTCGCCTTCCACGCGCGTCATCACGTCGACACGAATCGTCCGCGGTTGGGTCATTGCCGAGCCTAGGGTTCGACGGTCGGAGATATTCGATTGCTCTCGGTGCGAAAGTCGGGAGCATAGCCGTTGAAGGAATCTCGCAAACTGCGCACCACCGCATCCGTCGTAGCACCGTCGGCGAGGAATTGATTCGCAAGGCTTACCAGATTTAGCTGCTCCGCGGGGCCATAACAGCCGTAGCAGCCGCGATCGAACGACGGGCAAATGGCGCCGCAGCCGGTATGCGTGACAGGTCCCAAACACGGCACTCCTTTGGCGACCATGATGCACACCGTGCCGCGGCGCTTGCAATCGAGACACACGCTGTGCTGCGGCAGTCGCGGACGCCGATCCGCCAATAGCGACGTCAACACCTCGAGTAGTTGATGTTTATTGATCGGACAGCCGCGCAGCTCGAAATCCACCGGCACATGATCGGAGATGGCTGTGGAGGTCGACAGGGTCTGAATGTACTCGGGCTTGGCATAAACGGCGCGGAGGAATTCGGCCGAATCGGCCCAGTTGCGCAGCGCTTGAATGCCGCCGGCGGTGGCGCAGGCTCCAATCGTGACGAGATATTTCGAATTGCGCCGAACTGTTTGAATCCGCTGCAAATGCTCAGGGGTCGAGATCGAGCCTTCCACCAGCGCGATGTCATACGGCCCGTCGTCAGTCCGGCTGGTTGCTTCAAGGAAGTAGGCGATCTCGAGCCTGCTAGCCACGGCGAGTAGCTCGTCTTCCAAAGAGAGAAACGACAACTGGCAGCCATCGCAGGAAGCGAACTTGAATACGGCGAGTTTTGGCGTGGTGGGCACTATAAACCTTGGACATCCAAATAAGGCGCAATCCGATCGTATTGGAAGACTGGCCCGTCCTTACAAACGAAGGCCGGCCCGAGCTGACAATGGCCGCAGAATCCTACGGCACATTGCATGTTGCGTTCCAGTGAAACCCACATCCGATCGCTGTGAATTCCACGCGCCGCTGCGCTGCGCAATGTAATGCAGCATGATTTCGGGGCCACAAGCAAACACCACCGTGTTGCCCGGCGAAAGCGGTTGCAGTCGATCCAAAAGCAGCGGCACCACGCCGACGTTGCCAAGCCAATGAACGGGCGCACGATCGACGGTCGTTTGCACGTCTAAACCCGCGTTCGACCAACTCTGATACTCGCCGGCATACAGCAAGGTATCCGGCGTGCGTGCGCCGTACAGCAGGTCGAGATGACCAAATCGCTTGCGCGACGACAATAACTGTTGAATCACCGGACGCAAAGGGGGCAGACCGATTCCGCCGGCGATCAAAATGAAATCGGCGCCGTCGCAATCGTCCACAGGCCACCAGGAACCATAAGGGCCTCTTAAGCCCAAGGAGCCGCCGACTGCCATACGAGCGATGCTCCGCGTTACATTTCCGGCAACGCGAATGGTGTGATCCCAACTGCCCGCGACTCTCGATCCGCCGCTCAGGCTCACGGCAATTTCTCCCGCGCCCGGCACGTAGAGCATGTTGAATTGACCGGGCCGAAATTCGTATTCGGCGTGCTGATCGGGATCTTCGAAGCGAAGGTGATACGTGGCGACGTTAGGAACTTCGGCCGTGATGTTGTCGATCCGCACGCTTTGCACAAGCCACGGGTTTTCAGCGATTGCGCACGACGGCCCTGGTTTCATTTTTTCTCTCCGCGAATCGCGGTGACTTCCTCGGTGAGATCGATTTCCACGGGACACCAGGTGATGCAGCGCCCGCATCCGACGCAGCCGGAGACGCCGAATTGATCGATCCACGAAGCCAGTTTGTGCGTGAGCCACTGGCGGTAACGCGACCGAATGTTGTTGCGGACAATCGCGCCGTTCATATAACTGAAATCGACATTGAAGCAGGAATCCCATTGTCGAACTCGCTCGGCATGATCGCCCGACAGATCGCTGACTTCGTTGACCGAACTGCAAAAGCACGTGGGGCATACCATCGTGCAATTCGTGCATGAGAGGCAGCGATTGGCCACTTCCGTCCAGCGCGGGTGCTCCAGGTTGCCTAACAGCAGGTCGCGAATATTTGTCGTATCGAGGTGTTTGGTGATTTGCTCGACGGCTTGCTGGCGTGCCGCCGCCGCGCTGAAAAGCTCCGCGTCCGTCGCCGGCCGAGTTGGCAATTGGGAAAGAATGTTCTCGCCTTTGTCACTTCCCGATTCAATCGTAAAAGCATCGATTAATTCCGTTAGCGCCAGATCGTAGCCTTTCGTGCATTCCGGCCCTGTGTGCATCGAGGTGCAAAAGCAGGTGCTGGCGGCCTGCGTGCAATTGACGGCGATAAAGAACGCTTTCTCACGGCGGTTGCGGTAGATGGGATCGACATACTGATCGTGTATGAACGTGCGATCTTGCACTGCAATGGCGGCCAACTCACACGCGCGAACGCCGAGGAACGCGAATGCCGTGTCGTCGTGAATCGCATTTTGAAACTTCCATGCGCCTTGCTCACGATCCGCGGTTGCAACCGTGACGGTGGGCGGAAACAAAAACTGCTTCCACGAATGTGGGCCGACGTTGTAACCAAACCAGGCGTCGTCGTCGCGGCGCTTCACCCGATACTTTCCAGCGGATTGCTCGTCGGTCCAACCGCGCGGCAGATCTTCGACGCGGCGCACTTGTTCGTACACAATAGCGCCTTGGGACACTGTCGGGCCGATGATTCGATAACCCTGGGCCGAGAGAAAATCCAACAGCAACTGAAAATCTGCCTTCGACAGCAACCGTGGGTGTCTCAAGGATGAGCGGGTTTTTTCGGAGGACGAAGGCATGACTAGCTCCACGTTATCCGCCGCGCAATGCGCCGAACGCGGCTTGACGATCCGGTGGCTCCGGCGGGATATACGGCGGCGATTCCGCGAACAAATCGAGCAATTGTAAGCGGGTCGCTGACAGCCGTTCCCCCAAGGTCATGGCAACTTGGCGCATCAACTGGTAGCCGAACGCATAGTTGCCTTCACACGCTTGTATCACGTCGGTCGCGGAAACCACAATCACTTCAGTATCTTCCAGCGCTGTGGCGGTAGCCGTCATGCGACCGCCCCCCAACAGCGCCGACCAGGCGATGAGATCTCCGGGGCCCAGCGATAGAATTCGGGAACTGCCCCTGCCCGGCACGTGCATATCTAAGGCGACGCGACCGACGGCAATGACCATCAGGTCATCGTTCCGGCCCCCTTCGGAAAAGAGTCGGCTGGCGGCGGGGAAGTTGCGAAATTGCGCGGCGGCAGCCAATCCTGCCAGTGTATTGTCCGGCAGCGATGCAGCAAATCTCAGTTTGCCAAGCGATTGGACAAGTAGCTGCATATCCATGTGATTAGAATGACCGACGGAAAACTGTTATGGTTGTCGGTACTGCAAGTTGTTGTCGGTGCTGCGAGTTGTTATTGTCGCCTTTCAAGCGGATTTAGCAAGTGTCGTCAGACGCACGGACGAATTGGGATTCCACCGCACCCTAAACCGCAGTGCGAAAGAAGGCGTAACAAAGTTCCATTGGAAATCGCCTAACGAGATTAAGAACGTGTCGCAAGAAATCCATTCTGTCGAATCAGCCCACGATTTGTTGCGAGTTCGTCGCGGACCGCTGGAAGTATTTGTACGTCCGCGCAGCATAGCAATTATCGGCGCTACAGAGAAAATCGGCGGCGTCGGGCACTCGCTAGCGACAAATCTTCTCGACGGTCCGTTCGGCGAACGTGTCTGGCTGATCAATCCGAAGCACAAGACGTTGTTGAATCGAACGTGCTATTCGTCAGTCGCTGAACTTCCGACGCCTGCCGACTTGGCAATTATTGCCGTGCCGGCAGGTGTCAAGATGAGAAAGCACACGTTCAAGAGGTGCAAGAGTGATTCGTCGCGTATGTTTAACGCTATTTATGCCCGGATCCATCTCGGCTGTGGGCCGCAAGCAGAGCATTCCGCCAACGGACCTGAGGACCGGCAGCGACATGTTGCCCTGAAACCGATTGGCAGCGCACCCGAGGCCGAAGGCAAAGCCACTAAGGTTGAACCGCAGAAGGTCATGCTCCGATTGCCCAAATACAGGCGGGCACTCCGGGCGAAAGTCCAGTTACCGTCGCGAACACGGCGATTGTCTCGAGGAACATGCGCGAGACTGGCAGGAATCTGAAAAACATTCGTTTTTCGACGCGACCACAGGAGCGAATTCTGCGGCTCAGCCGAACTAATCGGCCAGTGTCATCAAACGGTTGAGTATCCGGGGCGCGATCTCTGTCTCATAAACACGGCTTCATAGTCGCATGACTTCCCGGGCGCGAAATCCGTCCCGAAAACTCGGTCGTTTTTTTGGACAATTGAGAAACGGGTAGGTTGTTGAGACAAAGGTTCCGAGATAAGCATTTAAACAGCCGTTTACTATTGCTCGGGAATCGGAAACCAGCATCCCTTTCCCCAGGCCACATATCGAGGCAGTTCTTCCGAGCTACCCAACATCGCGTAGTAGTAAATTGTGCTGTCGTTAGCATCTTGAGGATGTAGATTTTCCCAATGTCGCACCCATAGATTTCGTCCAGTGCACCAGATGCAAGGCATTCCCGGCGTCAGCGGCGCGGCGTTTTCGCTGGAACTATCCTTGGCCGCGGCTTCGAGTTGTTTGGCCTCCAATGCAGTCTCCGGTTTGGGTAATCCGTCGCGGAAATAAACAAAAGGCAGCGCCGCATAGGGGTCGAGCGGCACTTTGTCGAAGTATGTGCCTTTCAACTCTGCTAGCGTTTGCGGCAATGTGCCGTGCTCCAGTCGATACGCCTCGAGCGCCAAAATGATCATGGTGGCCCGGCGAGCCGTTTCAAACTTGGCAAGCACTCGCGGCGCTTCATTGCAGAAGTACGAAAACTGCGCCGCCCATGTCGCGGTGATCGGCATCCGATACCAATAGAACAGATCGCCGTGATAAAATCCGGCGATTGCCGTGCCGCTATCTAACATTAGCTGGATCTGCAACAGTTTGGATAGTCCGTCCTGGGAGAGGCGATTGAGCTCGCGCAACCTGCGATATTTCTCCCAAGGCATGAGTGTGCGCAGTAGGGAGTCCTGGAACACCAGTGCATTGCCTACATTGCCGCTGAAAAAGGCTTGCAGCAGCGATTCATCGTGGGAGATTCCACGATCTTCAACGATGTATTCGCGCTTCAGGCCGTCGGCGAGGTGTAAGATGCCCCCGCCGACTGCTTTCAGCTTTTCAATCGCAGTGCGGATTTGCGCGGGCGTCTGGCCTTTCTGCGCCGCCCAAGTGGGAAGTTCGTCAAGGATGTCGTCGGCCTGCTTAACACAGATTACTGTTAGCCACGCGGACGAAAACTGCGAGAATTGCGAAACCATTCGCAGCGCAGCAATGTAATGTTCCAGCGCCTCAGCGAATTTTCCCTGGGACGTCAGCGTTTGCCCGCTGCGAAACAACAGCCGGATCAAATCTATCGGCAACTCAGATCCGTTGTACAATGCGCCTGCTTCGTTGAATGCGCAGGACTCGCGCCGGCTAACGGCCAGCAATTTTGGGATTAATTCGGCATTTACTTCCACCCATTGTTGGTGCCAGGCGGCGTATCTGCGGCTCGATTCCGCCGCCGATTCCGGTTGGGCGTCTGTTATCTCTCCCGATTGCCCACTCGTTGAATCAACTAGGGGCCGCGGAACGTCTTTGATTTGTGCAGCGAGCTGCCGATAAAGCAAGGCGGTTTCTCTGGCTTCGGGCGTAATGCCCGACAGGTACTCGGCCGGATTAAAGCCCGGCGAGACCAATGGAACCGAATAAACGCGAACCAGGGGCACAGCAATCAAGAGAGCTGTTGCCGGAACAAGGACGGCTGCGGCAGCTTTGAAGCGAGCGCGCCAAGTCGTGTTTTCGCGGATCCAATCCGGCGCCCGCAACCAGGTGGCGCACAATAGCACCAGCGGAATCGGCGCGACGGACCAGGTCCAAGAAATATGCAGAAGAGTCATCAAACTGGCCCAGCTGCAAAGCACAGCGGCCAGCAATACGCCGGTGAACCCCGCCAACAGGCCGCTACGGAGGAACATCGAGGTCCATTGTCCGGCAGCATAGGCAAGCCCGATGCTGGTGAAAATGAGCAGTGCCGTGTTCAGTAGCTCCAGCCGCGAGCGGTCGTCGAGCCCATGAAGTCTTGGAAGTGCGAACTTGGAATAACCCATCGACCAGATGAACCCGATCAGGGTCGACACCAGCAGCGCGAATAGCCACGGAATCTGACGCGATATCCATACCAGTCGCGGCGGCACGTTGTGTTCGACAAAAAAACGGAAGCGATGCCCTTCTTGATCCGCCCGAAATACAAACGCACCCATCAGTACTGCCAGCACGGGTGTGAGAAGAATTCCCACTGACTCCGGGATGCCGATCACGGCAGCGATCGACAACGAGGTCAGCAGAATCATCAGCCTGCCGGATTGCCGCAAGTGCTGCCAAGTGAGATGGGCTAGCATCGTCGGTCGTTCCGGCGTCGCAAGAGCAACATGGACGTGCGCGATGTCGCTTGGCGATGAAGCAGTCGGCGGCGCGGCAGCAATGGCGCTGACTTGGCCTGTTGCGCGCTTTTGGCGATGCCTGCCGTGCAACCAGTTCAGACCGAGATAGACATCGATTGCTCCCACAATCAAGGCGACCAGCACGCGCAAGGGAACAGCTCGGGCGTAGGCAGCCAGTTCAAATCCAAAATGTCGCTGGCCGTGACTCGCCAGCAGGTGCGTGATTGTCGAACCGATCGTTACGGCCAAACAGATCGAGAGCAGCGGCCGCGCGGTGATAAGTGAGAACAGCGTTCCCCAGACAATCGCTTCCAGCGCCGCAATGAGCCACAATCCCAGCATGTTCCTTAGCAGTTCACTCTGGGCGTCTGGAAACATCCGATCGAGCGCTGGCGTTGCATGTCCAGTAATCCACATCGCCGCCAGCCAGAGCACCAAATACATCGCCACGCTCGCCAACACGGTCAGCAGCAGCTTGCTAATGAATAGTTGCTGCGAGCTGATCGGGATTGCTCGCAAACATTCGAAAGTGCCGTCCTCCTTTTCAATCGCAAAGGCAGTTCCCGCGCAGCCCAAGGCAAATAGCGCGGCGCCAGCAGTGCAAGGTGAAATTGGGGCACGGCATCCTGCACATGGATGGTGACGGCCGTAAGCCATTGAATGAAGATCACCAATACCACCAGGCACAGCCAGAACAGCCGGATGGCGCGGTATTCCTTCCACATTAGTCGCACGTAGGGCGCAAAGTTCATGAAACAGGCACCTCGGCGGCTGCGGCGGGCGCGCTGTCGAGCGGCTCGGCCGATTTCAAATACGCCACGAAGATTTCTTCGAGACTGGGCGTGCGAATGCGCAATTCTTCCACGCCGGCTTGCGTGCGAAGCGCTTCCAAATTACTTTCACTCATCCCGCGCACCAACACCTGCCACTGTTTTTGAAAGCGCCGCTGCCCCAATACCGCTCCGTTGATTGGCGGAGTCGGTCCTGTGCCGTTTGTCAGCGTGAGACTCAGTTCGCGGATCTGATCTTTCAAATCTTCCAGGCGATCGACCAACAGCAAATTGCCGGCGCGGATGATGGCAATTATGTCGGCCACCCGTTCCACTTCGCCGATCTGATGGCTGGAAAGCAGCACGGTTCGGCCGGCGGCGGCGATATCGACCATGCCTTCCAAAAACTCGCGGCGCACAAGCGTATCCAAGCCGGAAGTCGGTTCGTCGAGCACCAGCACTTCCGGTTCATGTGCCAAGGCCAGCGACAGCGACACTTTTGCCCTCATCCCTTTGGACAAGCTCTTGATTTTGCGCTTCAACGGTAATTGATAACCGGTGACCAGCTTCAGATATCGTTCAAAAAAGCCACTGCCGTAAAATCCGGCGGTGAACCAGCCGATTTCGCTGACCGTCATCCATTCGTAAAGCGTGGGGCGCTCGGAAACATAGCCGACGCGGCTGCGCACGGCCTGCCCTTGGCGGCGGCTGTCGAGGCCCAGGACAGTTGCGTGTCCTTCGTCCGCATCAGTCAGGCCCAACAAGATGCGAATGGCGGTCGTCTTGCCAGCGCCGTTTTCGCCAAGCAAGGCGCACACTACGCCAGGCGGCACGTCCAACGACACGTTGTCGAGTGCCACTTTGGCGCCGTAGCGCTTGGAAACCTTCTGCAGTCGGATAACAGGTTCCATAATTAATTGCCTTCTTTTTCGATAGTTCGCAATTCTCTTTGCACAAGCTCGCGTAGCCCTTGGACGTCCAATCGGCTTTGTTTGGCTTCGGTAAGCACCTGCCGCAGCCGGGCGCGGATCAGTTTCAGTCGTTCACTGCGGCACCGCTCAGCCGCCCCGGTGGCGACCTCTAGTCCGGTGCCCCGGACAGGCTGGAGCACCGCATCGGCTTGCAGTTGGCGATAGGCTCTGGCAATGGTGTTGGGATTGATCGCCAGTTCCCGTGCCAGTTCGCGGACTGATGGGATAAGCTCGCCGGACTTTAGAAGGCCGCCGGCGACGGCAAACTTGATTTGCCGCACGATCTGATCGTACATCGCCAAGCCGTTGTGCGGATCGATCTGAAAGAACATGGCCGGCTTCCCTGTGTACTACCGTGATAGTACAGAGTCTCTGTACGCCCGTCAAGCAAATGGTTTAAAAAAACCGCAAGCCGAGGAGGCAGTATGCCATGCTGCTCAGCCGGGACCAACTTGCCAGTGTTATCAAACACTTACGTTCCCGGCGCGCGACCTCTGTCCCAAATAAGGGGTCGTTTGACGGGTCAATCGAGAAACGGTCGAGTTGATGCGACAGCGGTTTGGCGGTGGGCGTGTGGTGCGGGAATTAGCGGCCTATGAGGAAAATTTCTGGCGGCCTTTGATTCTTGCGCGAACGCGGCGGACTCGGAGAATTCGCCGGACCGAACCGTAAGCGCCTAGGACGACACAGGCGGTACCGATGACAAAGTAGCCATACTTCGCAACCATGGGGTTTCCTTGGATTCCAAAACGCCTTCCCCAGTGGATATTGGGTACGAAGAAAGGCAAAAGCATCATCCCGAGCGAGAGCAGGAAGAACACGTAAATGAACGGGATTGGCCGCAGGCGCATGATGTAGCCGCTGGGCACGGATTCTAATCGCCGGTAGTAGGTCAGTCTAATTCCGAGAATTTTTAGTGGTGATGCTCAGACCACCAAGCTGCGATACCGAGCAGCGCCAGCGTTCCGACGAATATGGCACAATGGATGAAACATAACTTCCGCTCTCGAAGGCCTTTCTCAGTGAGGTCATCTGGGCGAAATAAATACGTCATCGGATTTTCTCTGTCGCCGGGCCAATAGGGTAATCCTGGTTTTCTGTTCGCCACCGCACGGCTGGCGTAGGATACTGCTTGTAGCGAGCTGAGAAAAAACATAACAAAAAGTATTGCGTCAATCTTCGGCATCGGATTGCCCGCATTGTACGTGATGGGCGAGGGAAGTTGAGCGGGCTGCCGGATTAGAGAAAGCCACGAACCACCACGCCACAAAACATTGTCAACATGCCACCGCCGAGCAAATACAGACTTGGCAGGCGGCTCAGTTCGGTGTTCGGCGGCCAGTCCATGCGACCGAAAAATACGATTGCCGCATAGGCGCTAACTAGCATTCCTAGGACCATTACGGCAGTTGCCAATTTCTTCGACATTTCATTTCTCCCCCACGCGGCGGCAGGGTAATTGCAGCCGATTGCTAGTCGGCCTATTCGAGGGTCGTGGTGCATTATCTGTGGGGAAGTTGAGCAAGCCGGTTTTCACCCAAGCGGCGGCTTCGGGCGGAACAGACGAAATAAGAGCCATGTAAAAAGAATGGACACGAGTAATTGCAACACACCCCACAGCGCCTGATTCTGCTCGGTCTGGTTTGCTGAGCTAATCGCCGCGTTGACACCGGCAAACAGCATCACCAACAGAAAACCGCTCGCGCCCGCCCGCATCATCCACGATGCCTGAGCTTTATACGAAGAGCAATAGTGAACGGCCACGCCCGCAGTAAGCAAGCACCATGCAGCAAAGCCGCTGAGGACCGTTAAAAGATTTATGACCGCTTTCGGAGTCGAAGTATCCACTTGACTTGTCAAATGGATCTGACAACCAGATATGGTCCCAATGAGGACGGCAATGGCGATGCTTTTTCTCATGGCTCTCCCCACGCGGCCATCTCCGCATTATAGCCGACGGGCACGGGGGATGAGGCGGGGCGGTGGGTAGTATCGCTGCGTTAAGGCGACCGACCACGTTCGATGATCGCGTTGGCGATGATGCCACCGGCGATAAGGACAGACCCCGAAATGCCCAGCGACCAGTAGGGATTGAATGGATTCGCCAGAAAGCAAATCAGACCCACCACAATCGATACGTTCGCAAAAACTTTCGTCATGGCTCCGAACTCCTGAATGTGCCACGCGGCGGCAGGGTGTGATTGTAGCCGATGGGCGGCATATGCCTTATCAGTGCCGTTGCTGCCCCGTTATTGTCGGCGCTGCCAGCGGGCCAAAGCAATTAAGCCGCCAATCACCGAAAAATAAAGGGCAGCAATCACTGCGTTGAATAGGTGTACTGAAACGTCCGGCAACTCGTTGTAAATGAGGGACATTATTAGACCGACGCAGGCCCCAATTGAGGCCGCACAGAGAACAATCCATCCGGCGAATTTTGGTTTGCTATTCATTACACCGTCCCCCACGCGGCGGCAGCGTGATTATAGCGGACGGCGAAAGGCACGAGAGTTGAGCGGTCGGTCATTGCTTTAAGCCATGCCGCTTTGCCCATTCCTCATTCCAGCCGTAAATCTTTACGTGAGAAACTTCGTGCACTTCGTATGGCTGATCCTTGAGCTTAGATTCGGTAAGTTCATTACGTCCTGCGGTCGGTGAAAACAAGTGTATATGCGGGCAGTCGTTTTTGAGTAGCTGGTCACGGAGCACGTTGAGTTCGCTCAACAGTAGCTCTACGCCCGCAAGGTCGGCGTGGACGGATACCATTGAGCCCGTCTCGTCCGTAACAAAGCTAAGTAAGTGATTGGCCATTGTTTCCTCCCCACGCGGCGGCAGGGTGATTGTAGCTGGGGGGCGATTTCGCTGCCATTTTCTATTATGGCCCGCGCTCCTGGCAAAGCGGCTGATCCGTTATCGGAAGTGATTCTTCCATTCAATCTCAGAGTCTGGATCGACCTTATCGGGCGGACCACCAGACACTAGATAACGCAACGAGTCTGCTGATCTGATTCCAATGCCCGTCAGGCGATTTTTGTGGAAGAGTAGAACCAAAAACCAGTTCGTTGCACCAAATTCGTACGGGTTTGGATGATAGATACGGCGTTGTCTTCATCTAAATTGTATTCAATCCGCGTCAAAGGCGAGCCGCTACATAGAGCATCGATCTTACTAGCACACTCTAAGTAATTCATCCCAAGGCCAACTTCTCTGGATGCAATCAATAGTTCAGTTCGGTGAGCGAGTTGGCTCGCAAGTCGGCGCGTTTGTAAGTAGAGAAAAGCTGTGATGCAAAACCAAAATAACAGGCCAGCATATAGAAGAAGTTTGCCTCGAGAGGTCACGATGCGTCTTAGCGGTGTATGCGTCAGTTTTCTATACCCGCTGATTCTCATGCATCACCAGCGCCCGCAGGTAATTAGGGGCTTTGCCCGGCACATCTCATTTGCCCGACAATTTTTGCGGCTGCCCGGAATAATCAACGGGCTCAGTTGAGCGAGTCTAATCGGAAGGTTTTTCAGAGACACTCGCGTTTATGCGTTCCAGGTACCACATGCCGTGCCAATCGAACGTTGGTAGCTTCTGAATGACGAGTGGTGATAAACCAGCCGCCTCAACCTCTTCCCATTGGGGCAATGTAAGGCCATCTGTCGCGTATTTGAATGGATCAATGTCTCCATCGACAAGCTTGTAATCTAAAGGCAACGGAACCGGCTGAGTTACTGTGCAGCCCCAGCAAAATCCCGCGATTCTCCCGGAGGGCAAGCACTTCACTAAGGCGATTTCCACGCCACATCCAATAGGGCACTTGGCGTCGATGATGCAGACTTGTTGCGAGTCCATCACCGCATTGTAGCCGATGGGCACGGGAGTTGAGCGGGCTGCTCTCAAGTGTCCAGATGCCACGTATGATCTTTGCTTTCATAGAACAGCGTGAATGCGTCTTTGCCGTAATCGCCGATTTGGAGCTCGAACGAGATTCCACTATTTCTAAGGATGTTGTATCTCCATCCTCCATACAGGGCCTTTGGAAGAACGATGTTGGCGTCTGACAGATTGTCCGGATAAGCGCCGTTCTTTACTTTGTAGGACTCGATTTGAGCAACAATCTTATCCCCTTCGGATCGAAGCTGGCTCAGAACGACATCGCTGGGACGGTCAGGGAAAGCGTCCAAGATGGGAGCCACGTACATCTTCCATCCAAGTATCAGCACCGCTACCAGCGCCACTGCGCTTCCCAGTATGACGATATTGCGGCGAGTACGTGGCATGCTGCTTTGAATGTATCGTTTCCTCCCCATGCGACGGCAGGGTAATTCTAGCCGACGGACAGCGGCACGAGAAATTAGAGGCTTCCGGCGCGCATACAGCGTCCCAAAAACCTTCCTTTTCTGCGGCTCGCAACAGGGCCAGATCGGCAGCAAGTCACCGCCGCGCATCATTCCGAGAATACGGATGGGTTTCCAGGACGCTAAGACTGTCCCATCAAACCAATGAGTTTCTGACGCAGGCAGCGAGAAGCGTCATCTATCGGTCGTTTATTTGGACAGTCGAAAACGGATCGAGTTGATGCGACCGCGGCACGCGCTACGCCGCCTGTGCGGCGACGAGTGCCGAAAAAGGAACCGTTTCTAAATTGTCCATCGGACGGTAAATTAAACGGCTCGGGGCTCCCTCCTCAATCCGCCGGCCCAAGCCATCGTAGGCGTAGGTGATTTCACTGGTGGCGCCATCTTTTTGCTCCACCAGCCGGTTCCACGACTTGTGTCAGCTCATTCTGGGCATCATAGCTGCGCAACCCCGGCGATTTTAGTGATTATCTAGCCGCTCGCATGCTTGCCTATCTGGCTGTGGAATGCTTGCAAGCGACGGAAATTTTTGCACCTCGCCCGATGTGATTTTTAGTACGACATATGTCCCATCACTTGTAACAAAGTAGGCGTTGCCGTCACCTTTTCTCCAGTTCACTACTCGATCCGCGATAGTTTGTTGTTTTTGAAGGTCAAAAAGCAGAAGTTCAGAGGATAGCGGATCGGTATCGAATCGCCAAGATTTCAGCACTTGAAAACGCCCATCGCCAAAATAGTCTCGTGTATCTTTACCGATTCCGTGTCGTAGTTTCTCGTTGCAGCCCAACATCGCGAGCAACGTGATGCCCAAAATGCTGTGTGCAAATTCCTTGTGCAACGTGAACCTGAACACTCTCAGCAACTCCTGTCCGGCCCAAGCCATCGTAGGCGTAGGCGACTTCACTGCACTGCTTGACCAAAGCGTCGTTCAGGACATTTCTCGTAATAAGTACAGATAGTTCATCACAGTGATTATCAGTTCAGCACTGACTGCCATAGTAACAACAAGAGATCGAAACGTGCTCTTTTCCGGAAAAAGCTTTGGCCATCCATTCCGCCAAACGTCCAAGATGAATCCCAAAGTAGCTCCGAGTACGGCGAAATGAACAATATTCAACACATGCCGGCAGGATTCGGCGAAACGATTGCGCGCCTCAATATCTACCGTGGGAATCGAATACCCGATTACGATACCGAGTATTAGCCCGAAGAAAACGATGCCGCGTCCATATTGCATAAATTCTTGCTCGTTGCTGGCCATCTCACATCTGAACCATCACTAATAGTTTTTATTCCTTCATTTCTGGGTCGGGCAACTGCTGGTTTGGCGATTTTTTCTCAAACTCTGATTGTCGAATGACTATTGCTTCTGGATAAGTCCTTTTTAGCTCAGCGATTGCCGCCTCCGACTCTGTGTCGTCTAGCACGAACAAATCGTATTCCACATCTCCCAGCCAACGGCGAAACAACGGTATCTTACCTCGGTTCATGTTACCTGCGCTCACAAACACCGAGTGATATGAATGCCATGTTCGTTCGCGACTGTTTACAATTTGAAATTGTTGCGCACCAAATAATGCTCCTGCAGCCAGTATGGCGATTATCAACAACAGAGACAATTTACGATAACGTGCGATTGTCGTAGTCAGATCGCCCGATAACCGGCGGATACCTTTAAAGGCTGATCGCCTTATCATCCATGCGAAAACAACAAACAGTCCCAAAGCCCCCCCAAGCACTGCGCCCATGCTAAGGCCGTTGCTAATTGCGGGCGCACGAAAAAATGGGCCTAGAATCAATGCCCCAAGAGCAGCCCCAACCATCGCAGCGATGAGTACTGGCAAAACAGTTGGATATTTCGTGGCAACCGATGAGTCTGGATTTTGAACCATTTAGAACACGATTATTTATCCCAGACGACAACTGTATTGTGTGTAGAAAACCATTCTAACAAGTTGCTGTTCATCCTAGGTCCTAGACGCGTTGGATCTAGGTTCCTCAGTGCGGTTTTTCCCAAGTCTTGCGGCAGTCGAACGTATTTCTGCCAAAAGGGCTGTCCAAAGAAAGAACGCTCAATCGTCTGGACGTTACTTCCATCGCACGTGAGGGTGCCCTCGGTCAACAGTTCCCGCTCCGAATCGTCTTTTAGTGCGTAGATCGCGTAGTCGAGCGAGTCTTCCCTCGCCGAATTCGCACAGCCGATCTGGGCGAGCAAAAGAACAACTAACGTGGGTAGGACTCGCGGGTACACAATTTGCCAAAATGATCGAGTCAACAATTGAGCCATCAGTTGCAGACACAAGTTCGAAGTGATTGTAGCGGGTTGATCAAGCTACAGCGAAGCACGCTGCGGGCGGGGCAGTGGGTCAGTTTTCCAATTTGAAATGTCGCCGAAGTTCGGATGAATAAACCGTGCCGACTTCAGGTTTGTTGAATTCGAGCCAGTCAGAAAAACGCGTTGCACCATTCGGTGCTTGATCGGAAGTCAACAGGCCATCCATAAGACCTTGGAGTTCATCGCGAGTCAAAATTACATCGCCGAGGGCCAGCCCGATGAGTCGGCCCATGGCGATGCCGACGGCCGGTGGCATTCGCATAAGTTTTGCCTTGGGTTTAATCTTGGAGGCAATGAACTGGACGAACTCCTGAAAGGTAAACACTTCCGGACCAATGGCGTCGAGAATAGTTGATTCCTCATCCTGAGCGCGCGCCACCGCTAGGGCTGCTACATCCTCCACAAACACGGGCTGCACCCGGTACTTGCCGGATCCAAAAATCGGAAAAAATGGGAACTTGCGAATTAGCCAGGCGATATTGTTCACCAAGATATCTTCTTTGCCGAAGACCAGCGTGGGTCGAACGATGCTGTACGGCACGCCCGAGTTGACCAGAGCGTCTTCCTGAAGTCCCTTTCCCGCATAGTAGGGCAGGCGCGACTGTGGAGAAGCGTGCGTCACACTGATATGGACGATTTTCCGGATCCCGGCGTTCTTGGCGCAGTCGAACAGCGTGGCGGTATTGTTGACGGCTTGACGAAAAGTAGCCCCACCATATTCGAAGCGAATCCAATAGGTGTTGTACAGCGTCGAAGCGCCGCGCAGATTGGCCGTCAATTCATCCGGCCTGTCGAAGTTGTAGGGAAACGCTTTTACGGCATTTCCAAAGGGATTGGGTTTGTTGGGATGGGTGGTGATCGTCGTCACCTGCTCTTCCTGCTGGAGCAGGCAACGGGCGATGTACTTCCCGATATAGCCGAATGCCCCTGTAACAACACTTGCCATATCAGCATTAGACGATTGAGTTCCCGGCGCGCGAAGTCTGTCTCAAAAACCGGGTCCTTTTGTGGGACAACCGAGAATCGGCTGAGTTTCTAGAACGATAAGTGGGCGCGACACGGCCTCAGATCGCTCGTGCTGGCGCAGGAAACATGAGCTGTCGCGTCCAATGTTCCTCTCCTATGATCGACAACCCTATGCCTTTCCTTTTGTACTCCACCGCCTTTTGTATTTTGCGCCCGAACGATGTATGGATCCAGTCCCGACTTCCAAGGTTTCCAATTACTAACGCATTCGTACGTTGGGTGATATTGCCTTCGCACATTCCGCCGCGCTGGCAAACAGCTTGCTCACATCGGGGTCGCGTGCCGAATAAGAACCGGCCAGTGAACACAAACACTTGCGACTGGAAACTCAGAACAGGTGGTGGGTCATCTAACGGTAATCGCGTCGATGCATTGCCATCTTCGATGAATGACCGTTCCCCAGTGACTTCCTCTAGGAGGCACAGAAGATCGTTTCGCTCCTCGTCCGTCACCATGCCGTCCTCGAAGATGCCAAATAACCGATTAGCCAACACATCCCCAGGCCACATTTGATTGGCTTCCGGATTCGCCGCAATCCAGTTGTTCAGCATGATTGTTTCTTCGATTGATACCGTTCCATCGGCAATGATTCCTTTCACCAAGCCGAGCATTTCATGAATAGTCCGATCGGCCCGACGTGCAGCGTTCCATCGCTCATCCAACGGCTGGTTGTGTTGATCGAGCACGACCGTATCCTTAAGAAGCTAAGTGCGCCGCCCCTAATTTAACTGACGACTACTGGCGCGTCTATTCACTCATGATCTGATAACGCCGGGCCGGTGTCGTCTAACGCTTGGGTTCCCGGTACGCAACCGCCGTCTCAGAAACCGGGTGGTTTGTTGGGATAGTTACGGTAGTGGCTCCCACGGGCGAGCAGAGAAATCCCACAGCAGCACCGCACCCGGCCCGCTGGTAGCCAGTGTTTTACCGTCGGGGCTGAAGGCAAGGGAGGCAATGTAGCACTGCGGCGCGACAAGTTTTTCCTGGGTTTTGCCGGTTGCGATGTCGATGATTTGAATCGCAGGTTGGGGCAATTTTTTCCACTGGGTCTCATCGTCTAAGGTGAGATTCTGAGGGACATCGTTGATGGCCGCCGCGATCCATTTGCCGCTGGGGTGAAATGCGACGTCGGCGATGATTTTGTTCTCGCCGAAATCGATCCGCCGCACCGCCTTCTGCGGCACATCAATGAAACTCAGCCTGCGCGTCTTGGGCTTTGGAATTTTGTTCGACAGCCACCAGCGTCCGGCTGTCGAGAGCCCATTTCATCGGATAGTAGCCGAGGTTTTCGCCGACCGCCCCGGTGCTGAATAGTTCGCTTCCTGTGGCAGCATCGTAAAACTTGATCGAGGTGGCGCCGTGCTGCCAATCGCCTTTGTGGGGATATACTTCAATACGCGCGGCCAGCACTTTAGCGTCGGGCGAGAATTGGCAGGGCCAAACCGTAGCTGGACCGGGGGGCAGATCTATGACGATGGGGTTGGCTAAGTCAGGGAGGTCGAGAATCTTCAGACCGACGTCGCCTGAGGCGTCGGCTGCGGAGAGATTGATCGCCAGCCGCTTATTATCTGGGGAAAACGCGACCAGGCCGTTGGAGGTTTCGACCACGTCGCGGTGGCCGCCGGTGGCCGTGTTCCACAAACTGGCGGTGCGGTGGTATTGATTGTTTTCGTAGTCGCCGGGCAGGCCGTCGCTGGAGAGCAAGTATTGGCCGTCGGGTGAGAGATCGATGGCAAGGATTTGCGCGGCGGCGAGTGCTTGAAGCTGTTGAGTAATTTGCCGGTTTCGAGATCGAACACTCGCACACTGTCGTCGAACGACAATCGCTGCAACAGCTTGCCCTCGACTTCGATTTTTTCATTTTTTCGATTTTTATATCGAGTGGGGGCGTAGATCAGCTTCCAATCGGGCGAAACGACGAAGTAGTGATAGGAGGACCGATAGCCTGTGCCGGTTTCCAGGGTCAGCAGCCGTTTGGCTGTTTCGGAGTCCCAAATATTAACGGTGCCGCCGGGATAATCGCCGGCGATGACGCGCTTACCGTCGGAGGAGAATTGGACTTCGACGATGGTCGCCGCTGTGTTTTCGGCGGTGTGCGGCAGGGCTTGCTTCAGCCGGGGGGAAACGGCCTGCAATTGTACTGTGGTGGAAGCAGAGGCGGCTTGAATGGGAATGTCGTATTTGGTGGGCGCTACAGTGACGCCGGGCCAGTTGGTAAGCAATAGTTCGACGTGTGCCGTGCCGAGGCCGATGTCGGAGGGAATATCAAGGTTGCCGTAGAGATTATTGCCGCAGCAGCGCTTGGTGAGGGCGTACGATTTTTGGGTCGCAGGCTGGCCTTCGGCGGCAGGCGGGAAGGAAACGGTTAGCGTGGGGTGCGCATCGGCTGGGATAAGGCCTTGGTATTGGACAAATGCGGTGGTACCTGCGCCCAGGCCTGGCGTACCCACCGAGAGATATGGCCTGACGGTGGCGCCTGCGTGCCAATTCGATGGAGGATTGTAAAAGACGATGTGCCAAGGGCCGCCGAAGTGCACGATGGGAGCGGAATTGGGATCGTGGCCGAATTGCAGCAGTCCTTGATCGTCGTGCCAACCACTGTCTTCAACGACGCGGCCTTCGACTCCGCCGCCATGGAAGTCGGGCATTTCCAAATCGATTTGCACTGTGCCGCCGCGCCAGGTGGGGTGCTCGGTCAAATACTTTTTGAGGCGTGGATCCTCGTCTTTTAGATAGTCGAGATTGAAGCGGTAGAGCCGGAGATCTTTGTGCGTTAGCGGGCCGTCAGGAATGTCGCCGGCTTTGAATAAGAACACGCCATCTTTGGGGTCGCCATAATCGGGCGTGGCGGCGATGCGATTGTCGGGTTCGGTGAGATCGCCGTTGCCGTTGCGGTCGACGTAGAGGGTGTTGCCATCTTGAACGAGCCAGACTTTTTTGTGGGCGTCGAGGCCGAAGACGAGGAGGCAGTATTCAGGATGGTCGGATTGAAGGGCGGGGAGTTTTGGCGGAGTGCGGTCGATCTTCGAAAGATCGAACGTGGCCGGTTCGGCGGCGAAAATCGGGCTGGCAAGGCCCAGCAGCATTCCCAATAGGGCGACCCAAGCGTGTCGCATGATCCAGCCCTTCGCGGAAAATGTCCGTGATGGACCTTATTGTATCGTGTATCTGCCCGCCGGTACATCAAACGGCATTCTGGACAAACGCGGCACGCCAGATGCGAACGTTTTCATCATTTTGAAGGGGACTCTTCTTTGTCCCCCTTAAGCGTAATAGTTCCATCCTCACCTATAACGCAAAAACAATCTGCGATACGCCAAGATATTTCATCGTGACAAAGAACACTTCGCGCGTGGTCATAAAATCCCCTTCTGGTCGCAATTGACAGGTGTGATATAGCCGAGGGCGAAACGACGGGATTTGCACTCATTCCTAGAAACGTTCGTTCGATAAAGGATCCTGGGGAATAAATTCTGCAACGCAGCCGTTTTACCGGATTATTCTCCGGCCGCTGCCGTGAGTTGTACGTCATTCAGTTCTTGGCCGGCTTCTAGCGTCACCTGTTTCGTCGAGGCCGTGGGAGCAGCTTCAGCAGAAAGCCAGAACGGTGCAACTTGAATATACTGCTCGCCGGGCCGGATAAATCGCAGCTCGAAGGCGCCGTCTTCCTTGGCGGTCGTAGTTGGATCGTAGTAGCGGTTTTCGAGCTTATCGACAGATGATGCCCGCACCTGGCGGTGAGCGATCGGATTGCCTTGCGGATCGACCACTTTCCCGCGCACCGTGGCGGGGCGCGTCAACTGCAAATCCACACCGTCAATCTGCTGTCCGGGCGTTGTGCTGATGGGCGGCAGTACGGCGTTGGCCCACTTTCGCCACTCTTCATATTTACCGTCGTGACCTACTAAATTGTATTTTGCTTCGTGGCTGGCCGGGAGCAGCATTTCAAAACCGCCATCGGCCTTCGTTTCGACGCTAAAGCGCGTGTCGCCGGTCAAAGAATTACCCGTGCCCGTCAGAGCGGGTGCTGCCGTGGCTCCAGCGACCGGCCGGCCATCCGGGTCGACCACACGACCCCGAATCCGCACCCCTTTCTCCATGACAATGTTCACGGCTGCCATTCCGGGCTGGATGTCGAAGTCCAAGTAGTCGAAATTACGCTGCCATTTCAATTCCGGTTTGTCGATCGATTTTTTGCACCAATCGCTTTTAGCCTGATCCGACCACCAACGTGTGTATCCATCGGCCTTGATAGTAAATTGAAAATAACCGGGAGTCATGTTGCGAATGGTGACAATACCATCTTTATCGGACCGGCCTTCGACATCTTTATGCTGCCAGTTCGAGAGGCGTACGTTCGGCACGGGCTGGTGTGTTTCGGAGTCGACGATTTTGGCTTGAAAGGTATCGCCGGGCTGTAAGCGAATATCCAGTGGGGCCGATTCGCCAAATGCGATCGCAGTTTTCGGCAGACGCGCCACGCCGACGCCAGGACATTTCACGAAAAACTCGTACTCATCCGGCTGCACGTAAAGGCGATAGTGGCCCGACGCATCTGCGCTGGTATCGGTCCAGATTTCCTGGATGAATCCGCCGTCGTGAGATCTAGGGCCTTGGTTGGCCCAAATCGATGCGGCTGGGGCTGGCTTTCCATCGGAACCAGTAACCGTTCCTTCGAAGTACGTTTTGTTGGAGAGAGCCAGCACCCAGCCCTTCTCACCCACGTGCTGATGGAAAAAAGTTTCGGGCGAATAACCGGGTTTGCGGAAGCGCACCTCCACGCCACGGTCGGCGTCGTGATCAACCTTGGGGAGCCGGAAAATGCCATCCTTACCGGTTGTCACCGCCTTGTCCGCACCGGTGTGACCATCGTCCCAGACGCTGACCGCGACGCCTTCCAGCGGTTGGCCCGATTCGTCCACCACGACGCCGGCCAACTCCTCGGCCCCAACGTCCTGAGGACCAGCAGCCTTAGGCTGCAAGTGCGTCGGGACATGCACTTCGGTTGTTCCGTGCGCGGCCGGAACAAAGTTCACCTCGTATGTATGGCCTTCTTTGGTGCAGGCCGAGATCGTAACCATGACACCGGAGTGCAGTCCCTCGGGGGGCGTTGGCACGGAGAAGATACCGCGTTCGTCGGTGGTCGTCGTTTGACCTGACGCGACGCAGCTCATTCCATGACACAACGACGTTACTCGCACTCCGCCGATTGGACGACCCTGAATGTCGGCCAATCGGCCCAGCAGCACGTTCGTCGCTTCCGGTGGCGGTCCTGTTGCCGCAGAGGGTTTGGCACTCGCTGCTTTGTCTCGCTCGCCAATTTTCTCTGTACCGCGCGGCTGAAGTCGGAGGATGGCCTCCGTCGCTTTGTCGCCCGATAGCTTGACTGAGACATCACGGCGCCCTAATAGCACGGGCAACTCGTAAACATCGCTTGAAATGGCTAGCTGCTGGGTACCCCCTGGCATTTCCAGTGTCAGTTTGCCCTGCCGATCCGTCGTGCCTTCGAATGGCGCCGGGAATGCCTTGTCGATCGCGCTGTAGTACTCACGATCTCGAAGCAGTCGCTCGCATCGCACCAGAGGGTGACAGTAAATTTGACCCCCGTGGTTCCACCAACCGACGTTTGGCCAGGACATCACCTTTACGTCGGCGACGGGGGAGCCGTCTTCATCAACCGCTTTAATGACACAGGCGCCAGCGGCGTCATTGCCACTTTGATTGGCTCGTCCCGGCTGGGATCGAACACCTGGGGACGATTCAACGAGTCATCTATGGTATCCCGGGGATGCTCGACGACGTCGGGTGCTTCTCCAGAGGTCGCTTTGTATCCTTCACACAAAGCGATCAGTTGCACTCGCTCATCGGCCGGCCAACCGTCGATAACGAATGTCCCGTCGGGCTGGATCGAAGCCCAAGAGAACCAGCGCACTCGATGGCTGTCTGCGTCCGCCGGAGGTAGAGTTGACGTTTGGAGACGGCCTTGGTGAACGGGCCGCGGCACGTCGTCGCTCAAACTGCCCCGGATGCGCAGACTCGGGTGCAACGAAACGTCGATCCTCTCCGTTTCACCGGGCTTGAGTTCGAAATCGGTGATCTTGCTGAAGTGTGTTGCCCGATCACCATCCAGCTTAACCAGCAAAACGCTATTCTTGCCCGGCGGCATCGCCGAGATCCGTAAAGTGCCGTCGGCTGATTTCTCTGCGTGCGCCCCAGGGAGACGAGAACGACCGTCGGACCATAGTGCGAACAAATTTTGAAGATCCGCCAGCTGATCGTCAATTAGCGGGCGGATTTCGAGCGAAACTCCAGCGGTTAATTTGATCTCGTAGGACCCCTTGGATTTGCGTGGCACTTCAATATGTAAGTTATCGATGTACGCGAAATCAGGATGGTCAACGAAAAGTGAGACCGCAGTTGTGCGAATCTGTTCCTGAACGTCACGATACTGCGGATAAAGGATCGCCGCCGTTCCGTCCTGCTCAGTGAAGACGTCCTTGGGTCCGACTCCGGCCACCTTGTCGTCTTTACCCCACCCCCAATGCCCCTGAGAAGTCCGGAGCGCCCACGGAGTGAGCTTGGCTTTCGCCACAGGTTCGCCGTCGGCATCGACCACACGCACTGGCAGTACAAGCATCTGCTGTCCACTTTCTTGGGCGGCGAGTCGCCAGGGAATGATGGCCGCAAGCGCAATCAGAAGTAGCAGAGCGGCAGCAGCCATCAAGCGGCGGGGCGAAAATGGTTTTACGCGCGACATGGCGATGATTCTTCGCTGCAGGTTGCGGTAGGCGCCGAGCACACCCGCGGTGGCCAGGCCGGTGCGCGGTTCGCGCGGCCAGTAAGTTGCGAGCTTCAACAATAGTTGGCCGTATTCCACAGGTTGGGCGGCCTTGTTTTGAATCAGTAGTTCGTCGCACGCGGCTTCCTGTGCTTCGAACCAGCATCGCTTCATCAGCCACACCAGCGGATGGAAGAACAAAAGCCAGCCGACTATGGTTGGCAGCCAGTTCCAAGCCAGATCGTGTCGTTTAAGATGCGCCAGTTCGTGGGCCAACATCAGACGTAGCTCGGATTCGTCGAACGAAGCGTCGATGCCGAGAGACAAAAGAATGGTTGGCCGCCAGATGCCCGTTAGTACGGGACCCTCGACGTGCGGCGACAGGCAAAGTTGCGGCAGACGACGGATGCCCAAGCGAGAAGCTTCGGATTGTAGCGCGCCGCGGAATCGATCGCTGGATGCAACCACGGCGGCTCGTCGGAGCCGACGGGCGGAAAGCCACTGTTTCAGCGTCAGGGCCATGCAGCTGATCAGGCCCAGCGACCATAACAGCATCAGAATCGCGCGAATGTCTAGACTGTATTGCGGGGGCGCGACCTGTGCGACGACTTGTGGAGTTCCGATGACAGAGATTACAGGTGAGTCCGGTTCGGTGCTGATTGCCTTGGGCGGGAGCGATGGCGTGTCAATTTCCATGGTCGCCGCGGCAATCGGCGGTGGAGGCAACAATGCGATTGCAATTGGTTGGATCGAAAGGAACGAGATCAGTACCTTGAGGCATGCCAAACGCCAGATCCAGTGAATGATTCGCGGGGAAATAAACGTACACCATCGGGCGGTGACCATCACGATGGCAATCACCACGGCGCCTTCGAGCGAAGCCCGCCAGATGCTCGCGCTCCACATTCCCGCACTAATTTCGACGACATGGAAGAACGTGCTCATGGCTTACTCCTTCTCTCGCGCTTCGATGTCTTTTAGCAACTGCTCGAGCTTGCGATTTTCGTCAGCGCTCAATTTCGCGTGCCGCGTGAGATAGGCGACGAACGGCGACACGTTGCCGCCTAAAATCCCATCAACGAAGTCTGCCACCAGGCGGTGCAGCAGGTCGGCTTTGGAAATGGTCGGCGAATAGTGCTGCGCACCGCCAGTCTTACGTCGCGTCAGATAACGCTTGCGGCGCAATCGCTCCATGACGGTCAATACGGTAGTTCTCGCCTGCCCCGAAGTCTCGGCGAAGTGTGTCGCGACTTCCCGCACCGAAATGGGAGCATGGTCGGCGATGTAGCCCAGCACATCGAATTCCAACCGTCCCAGCGGCTCATTGCTTCGCGCCATTTTGCCACCCCTTCGCAACTCGTTCCAGTCAATGACTACCGACGTAGTCAATTTATCCGAGGACGACATCCGTAGTCAAGAAAAAATTGTAGATAAAATCAAAAAGACCTCGGCGCCCGTTGCCCCTTCTTGCAGGGATGCTGGGTAGCGATTGACTATCCCGAGGCCGCATTACCTTCGTTTAATAAAACGTCCCGCAATTGACGGGTTGCTGGGACGAATTCGGTGATTCAGTCCTGCCTGCAAGCCCCCCGCGTCTATCTATTTCTGGGCTTCCCTTTTCCGTACCTCCAAGAACTCCATAATTTTCTTCTGCCCCGCCGCATCCTTTGTCGCCTCTGCGTTCTTGTCTGGCGCGCTGCGCAACGTCACCCTCTCGGGGATCTCAATCTGGTTTAGATCGATGTCGCCAGCGACGTAAATGGTCAGAACGGGATCCTTCTGCCACTGCAGGTCTTCAATATTGTCGTTAGCGCGAATCCTGGCGATTCCTCCGACGACGTGCAGCTCCCAGTTGTACGGAATCTCTGCATTGTCGAATGAATGTCCCACGACTGGTCCAGAACGTAGCACTACGACATGGTTCTTCACTTCCACTTTAGCGAAACTGGCAAGGGCTGCATTCAGTTCTTTAGTGTTCCCCTTGTATAGGAATCTCTCGTCACCGTTCACCCAACTTTCGTAAACGCGGGGCTTATCGTTCACCAACGGCATGATTCCTTTCCACTCGGTGTAGTTTTTCTCATTGAGAGGTCCATTACCCCAGGTTTCCGTCCCCATGCCGAAGGCCCTGCAAGTTAGCAAGTGACCGAGAATTACGGTCACGACTGCTGTGGCAACAAAAAAACGTCGCACAGTAAATCCTCCCATGAACGGAATTCCTTCGTCGATTGGTTCAACAACCGAATTACTGCACCACCAGCGGCGACAGAGTGACTATAGCCGACGGCGAACGCCCCGCGAGTTGAGCGATTTCCAGGCACTCTCAGTGTTCCGAAAACCTTCGTTTAACGAAGCGACCGCCACAACGAATTCCGCGGCTCAGCCGGGCCAACCTGACCTTTCAATATAGTTGCGATTTTGGCGAAATAACCGCTGTTTGAGCTGCTTTCGGAAAACCATATAATCTCCGCCCGTTTCGGATTGAAACAGGGACGACTGAAGAAAATTCAAAAATCTGTCAGGAACATGCCAATGCGCCGATTGCCTTACGTCAAGATAACGCTTGCTATTCTTTTGCTGGCGGCTACTTGCCTGGCTCTGACTCGCGTTCGAACTTTCAATGCTGCCAAGCCAATCCCTGGTTTGACGTCGCAGAGTAAGAATGTGGTTGGCACATTGGTGCAAAGCATCAATGTCGATGGAATGATTCCACTCGCCGTGAAGGAATTCGAGAATGTGATCACGGCGCTGAAAGTCGACCTCGTCGATTCTCCACGAGAGCGACCGGATCGCTTACATCCGTATGCCGGCACCGTTTTCGATGATCCAAGCTGCCAACTTTTCCAGGAATTTGAGCCATGGGCTACTCGACACTCTTGGCTTGCAACGGCACCGGACTTCTCGATTCCACAAGTCGGTGGATTTCTTCTCGCTTTTTAAGGTACGCCCGCCACGCGATCCAACAAGAACGGCCACTATTCTTCGAGCGTCAAAGCGATGCATTCGTGCCAGAAATTGTTCGATTAACGATGCTACTGGCGGAGCAAATTCTGTCACTCAGCCAGACCAACTTGCCCGTGTCATCAAACGCTTGAGTTCCCGGCGTGCGATCTCTGTCCCAAAAAAGGGGTCGTTTGCTGATACTCCCAGAAAACGTTTGAGTATCCGAACTATTCCTGCAGATTCTTACGACAAACCTTGTCGCCACTGCGCTCAGAAAAGAGATCTGGAGGAGGTGCAAATCCCCCAACCAAATCGGCCGTTCCGCCAGATCGGTTGGATTGCATCTTCGAGATATGGATCAGCCAGCGCACATTAGGCTGCTCATTTATTTGCTCTGGAGGATGATTCGTGGTGGTTTGGAACTGGAGTCCACTGCTGAGTCGGGGCTTTGCTTACTGCTCCGCCGCTCATAAATGAATAAATCACATAGAGGACAATTCCCGCGAACGCAATGAAAACAAGTCGCTTGCTGATTTTGGGGGTAAGTTTCGATAAATCTTCGACTTCGACTTTCATCGCATTCACTTTGGAATTGGATTTTAAAGCCTCTTTCAATTCTTCCTCAAATCCAGTGAATCCATCCGCAAGCGATCCGGCACGAATTTGTTCGCCCAGCTCACGCAAGAGTACTTTATGGCGCGTCAATAAACGTTCGACCGCAAGACGTTTTTTTGCCTCGTAGGCTAATCGTTTTACGCGATCCGTTACGGATTCGTTGGAAGGGATTGGCTCGCGTAACTTTTTTCGCGCGATTTCTTTCTCCAATTCCTCGATACGCTCGTAGATTCCAGAATATTGTTGCCGGCCGACGGAATTTGCGTGGGCCTTCGCCCCAATGGCCTCGTCCCCTCGATGCAAGTCCCACTCTAAACTTCGCAGCTGGCCTCGCTTGGACGCCAAAACCCCCATTTTTTTGAGCGAACTGAAAAATCGGCCGGCGGTCCCTCCAACAGAGACATGAGACGGGCCCTCGAATTTACGTTCGTTTGTGGAAGGTGCCGTGAGCGCGGGATATTGAACCGATTTCGCCGCCGCTTTTTGACAACCGTCGGCGGCGCTGCCGCAGCCTTCGGCGATTGCCACTTCTTGTCGTTTGGGAGCCGACTTAAAGAAAGGCGCCAAAGCCTCCGCCACTTCGGCTGGGATCTGATATCGCTGGGCGGGGTCTTTGGCGAGCATTTTCGCAACTGCTGCCGACAACTCAAACGGAACTTCAGATCGGAGTGATTCTACGGGTGGCGCTTCGACTGATTGATGCGACTTTAGAATCTCATAAAGATTCCCTTGGGAAAAAGGCGGTTTGCCAGTGAGCAGACAATATAGCGTGCAGCCAAGACTATAAATGTCCGCTCGGATATCTGCCTTTTTCGCATCTAAAGTTTGCTCTGGCGCAACATAAAGCGGCGTGCCCAGCATTTGGCCGTCAAGCGTGAGGCCATCGTCAACCTTTTCACTGCTTGCTTTGGCCAGACCGAAATCGAGAATCTTCACCAACTGCCGCTTGCCGTGTCTGGTCACGATCAGATTGTTAGGCTTGATGTCGCGATGCACCATGCCTTTTTCGTGAGCATGTTGCAGTCCAACTGCCACCTGATACGCGTAGTAACAAGCATTTTGAATCGGTAAAGGTCCGTGCGATTTCACCAGATCCGCCAAATCTTTGCCATCCACGTATTCCATGGCGAACACCAAATTGTCGCCAATACGCGGTGAGCTATAGGCCGTCACAATATTCGGGTGGTTCAGGCGTGCCGCTGAACGAATCTCTCGCGAAAAGCGCTCGAAAGCCCCTGGCTTCTGTAGCAACTCTGGACTTACTACTTTCAATACTTCAAGCCGATCCAACTGGCGATTGCGAGCCAGGTACACCACGCCCATTCCACCCCGGCCTATTTCGCCGGTGATCTCGTAATCCGGATGTTGCAGCAACACAGATACGTCCGGCATCGCGGCAGGAGCTTGCGCTGCGGTCGACGCGGTGAGAGCAGCGCTCACGGATTGAGTTTGCACGGCAGCAGCTGGCACTTCGATCGTTGTGGGTGTAAAGCCAGAACAAATCTTCCGATATTCCTCGACGGAAGGAGATTGCCCATTCTTCAGCCGAAAATCAAATTCGTCGCGCAACAATTTCAGTACGCACGCTTCCGAGCCCCACACTTCCGGATAGTCGTTGAGGTATTGCATCATCGATCGCGACTGTCCACGCTTCCATTGCCGCTCGAAATCGACACGGATCAGCTCCGTCAATGCCGAGAGCCGATATTCTTGGGGTGCAGCATCGAGGAAAAGACGCAAGTCAGTCGGCCCGTCATTGGGTGATTGTTCAAAAGCATCCACACACGCGATCACCGCCTGTGATTCCGGATCGAGTTCTAATGCCACCGGCTGAGCCATGAGTCGCCTCAGAGGATTTCCACTAACGACTGGATTTTAAGTCGAGACACGAACAGCGTCTACAAAATGATTCTGTTGAACCAAAATACCTCGCTTCGAGACTTAAGGGGCCGGAGGAAGCACTTAGCAAAATGAGTCGGCTCTGAGGGAAAAAAAGCACTTTGGGAGCCCGAAGCCCCTAGAATTAGCAGCTGGCAGCGGGACTTGCTACAATGCGATCCATCGAGGCTTCCAAGGGCAAAACGTATCTTTTGGCAATCGCCTTGAGGGTAAAACGCATGTCGGACGACGTGCTGGTTTGGATCGGCGAACTTCAGCAGGGCAAGAGTATCGCAGCCCAAAAGATTTGGGAACGATACTTTGATCAACTTGTTCGGCTGGCCCAGAGACGGATGGGAAGTTTGCCTCGGCGCCGCTGATGAAGAAGATATAGCCTTAAGCGCCATGAACAGTTTCGTCGCGGGTGCTCGGGCCGGCCGATTCCCTCAACTGGACGACGAAAGTGATTTGTGGCGGCTCTTAGTCACCATCACCGCGCGTAAAGCCAGCGCACAACGACGACGCCATTTCGCTTTGCGTCGCGACAGCGGAAAAGTACGCGGCGAATCTGCGTTTCAGTCGCCCGGCAACTCCACCGGAAGCGGAATCAAGGCTGTCGAGGGGAACGAACCAACGCCGGAATTCGCGGCGCAATTTGCCGACGAATGCCAGGCGTTGTTCGCCAAGCTCGACAACCAATTGCTACGCGAGATCGCCACTTGGAAAATGGAAGGCTTCAGCAACGAAGAGATTGCTAGCCGGTTAGGCCGCAACGTACGCACCGTCGAACGCAAGCTGGCATTGATTCGCGAGCTTTGGTCGGCTGAATGACACGCCATGCACGCATCTCCCACTCCTGCTGACCCGCAAATCTTGTTGGCGCTCAAGCGGAAAATCGATGCGATTTGCGACCGTTTTGAACAAGCTTGGGCCGAAGGCAAGGCACCCCGCATCGAAGATCATCTTTCGGGATTAGCTCCCGAGGACCGTCCCCTGCTGTTCCAGGAGCTGCTTTCCAGCGAGCTGGCCTTGCTGCGGCCGGCGGACCCTGGCATCTCCTACAACGATTATTTGGCACGGTTTCCCGAATATCGCAGCTATGTGCTGGAGGTTTTTTCCAATTGTGCCACGCATGTGCGCGAAATGCCCGAAGCGTTTCGGAACACACGCCGTATTGAGTTGATAAACACCTTGCGGCAAGGACTGTACGCGGCTGAATCCGCTTCGAAACATGGGCCGCAAGATCAGAGTGACTCTCAAGGAGCCGGGCCTGTAAATTTGCCAGCGGCCAGCGTGGAGCTATTGGCAGAAAACCTTTGGGACCTGCTGATTCGAAGCGTGACACTGACCGATTCGAGTTCAGGGCCGTCGACGAACGATGTTACAAGCGATCTGGAGGCAATGCAAAGCCTGCTCAATGCGCTGCCTGAATCGCGCCGTGGGATATTGCGAAAGCTATTGCTCGGTCAAAGTATTCCTCAAATCGCTCGACAGCATCGCGTTACCGAGAGAACGGTAACCGCCACGCTGGAGGCCGCGATTACCTTGCTCATGAAGTCAGTCGTCCAAAGATGAGCCGCGTAGGCCAGCGGAACGGTGCGATATAAGCGGATGCAAGCAACTCGCGAAGACGCGCAGCCGCTTCGCAAATGGGTTCACTTCGATTTCTTGACCGGGACTCGGGAGATTGGGGCGCTCACAACAAGCCGCTGGTTCGACGATCTTGAGAATACTGCCTTGAGAATACTGCGGATTCAATGGTCATTCACCACCTCTCGCGACTTTAGCTTATGAGGATCCAACATGGCCGCTTGGCCAATCCAGCTTACTTCTTCGGATTACTGGCCGGACCCCAGGTGATGGGATCGCTGACGACAAGCGGCTTCGGGTGAACAACCTTAAGAACAGCCTGTGGACCGTCGCGCATGCCGAGGAACGATGTCAGGCGTTGCACGAGCGGATTTTGCTGGCTGGTCTTTTGATCTTCGGGCGTCGCCGAATGCGCGTCCTGCAGCCCGGGCTGTTCTTTCACGGGCGTTTTCTCAACGACTTCTTCGAACGGCGGCACGCTGGCAAGCGTTTTTGCCGAATAGCGGCAGCGGTAGAGCGTGCCATCCTTCACGCCTACGAAATCCAGCGCACCGTCGTCCAAGAACTTGATTAACTTGGGTTCCGGCACTGTCGCGGGCGGCGACGACCGTTGATTTTCCTTCCGTTCTTTGTCTTTAATTTCTCGGTCCTCTGTGCCCACGATCAGTTCGGGCCGCTTAATAACCTGCGGGCGGGTTTGTTGTACGATTGTATCGAAGGTTGGCCCTGCAAGGGCATCGACCACAACGCGGCAAGTCTCATGCCCAGCTCCCTCGACATAGGCGACATGCTTCCCATCGGGGCTAATGGCAAGGTCAGAGATATCTGCACAGCTTGGACTTTGTTTACCATCGAATGTGACGTGGCCAACAGTTTCCCACCTCGCGGAGCGTTCCTCTCTGCCTGCACCTCCTCGCTGTCCTGTGTTGCTAGCGAACGCATAGTGTTGGCCATCTTCGCTGAGACAAAACCGCACTACGGGCTTGTCATCGATCACTGTTTGCAGCAACGAATCTTTCGTCCTTACCACCTTGGCCACATGCTTTCCGTCGGCGGTGTTAAACTCCCGCGTCGCAAGCACTGAATCGCTTGCTGCAAGTTTGTCGTTATCGCGATCGAACGATTCCGATTCCACTCCGTCTGTAACCACCGCGAATTTGCCACTCTCTCCCTGCAGTGTGTAGATCAATTGCTTGCTATCGGCACTGAAGTGCAAGTTGCCGCACGTCTTACCCTTGACTTCCGTCGGTTTGCCGTTTTCGACGACATACGTCTGCGCTTTGCGGTCTCGACCGGTGCCTGTTCGGAGAATACCCACGTACGCAATTCGCTGGCAGTCGGGGCTGATGGCAATATCTCTGATTTCATCCCCCCTAGGACCTTCTTTGCCGTCGATGACAACTTGGTACCCGTCCTTGGCCCGGCCGACGTAAAGGTAATGCTTGCCATCATCGGAGAATTGGAATCGCTCAATAACTGCGTAGCTCTTTTTATCGACGGCGCCATCGTAGACAAGTTGCTTTGGGTCCATCATCCCGCCAACCACGTAAGCGATGTGTTTTGAATCCGGACTGAATAGTGGCGAGGAGACACGGCGATACACGGGAGATTGACGACCGTCGACCATCATTTTGAAACTATTCGGCAAGTTGATATTTCCCTCCGAAGATGTGCCCAGAATATACGCCAACCGCTTGCCATCTGGACTGAACCGGATGGGCGGCCCCGCATCTTCATCTTCCGGGCTAAAGGTTAGATTGTTACAGGGCGGTCCTTCTTTGCCGTCGTCAACGACGAATTCCTGGTTTCCTCGTCGCGCGATATAGACCAAACGGTGACCGACGGGCGAAAACTGCAAAAACAACACTTTATCGTAGGGCGGGCTCTCCGACCCATCCACGACGACGACCGCTTTATCATTTTCGTTCTTGGCCACATACGCCACACGCTGATTGTCCGGGCTAAATTTTAAGAGAGACGTGACTTGATATACCTTGCCAGGTTGTCCGTCCACATAAACCGACTGCCGGCTGCCCTTGTCGACCACGACGGCGCAGCGACTGCCGTCGTCGGAAAAAATGAACTTGCGCACCCCCTTCTCCATTTCCTTAAGCGACACAGGCCCCAGCGGCATCGCGTAGAGATTGAACGACTGCTGTGCTGTTGAGGATGACGTCGCTGCCGGCGTACCGGCGCCCGGCTCCGCTGGATCTATCGTCGTGGGCGTGGTCGCGGGAGTCGTTGTCGGTTCCGCTGCGTTCAAGATTGCGGATATATGTACAAACGTCGCGGCGAACACGAAAAGAGTTAACCGAATCGTGCGGATAAGGCGAGTCATTTGTAACCTCCGACCATTTAGCGACAAGGTTGATTCAAGGAGTTGAGATCAATTTCCCTGGTTTATCGAGACTTGGTATACCGAGCCCTCTTTAACGCCCAGGAATTCCAGGGTGTTGTTTTCTGTAAAGTGCAAGCTGTTGGGATTCAAGTCAAGAATTTCCTCATAAGCAGGGCCCAGCATTCCATCCACAAACACGGCTTGCTTGTTGCCGGCTGACGCAACCACGGCAAAGTGCTTGCTGTCGTCGCTGAAACGAGCGCGAATACGTTCCGCCGCTAGCCGCGGGCTTGCCGTCGAGGTACACGATCACATGAGGCGAATTTTTTACGCCCGAGGCCACGAACGCCACTCGGCTCGCATCGGGGCTGAGCATGATGGGGCTGGCGGCAACCGCGCCGGGCGCTCTGGCTTGGAATTGGCTAATTTGCTTGACCGGCGTGGCTTCATCATTCACGGTCACCTGCCATTTGCCTTTGATCGATCCACCGTAGGCCCAGCGTTTGCCGTCGGCGCTGAGCGTGAGCCAATCGGGCGGGAGCTCGCTATACTTCGGCCCTTCCTTTCCGTCGACAACAACTGCGGCCTGCCGATCTTTGAAGGCGACGTAGGCGTAATGCTCGCCGTCGGCACTAAAGCGAAACTTTTCGATTCGGGCGCCCTCCGATTCCTGACCGTCGACGACCACGTAATCCAGACCCTTGTGGCCGATATATGCCACATGCTTGCCGGAGGAGCTGAATTGAAGGCCGTTAATGTATTCGTATTGGGGCCCTTCGTTGCCGTCGATTACCGCAGCTTTGCCGCCGGTGACGGCTTTGATGTATGCCATGCGCTTTCCGTCGGGGCTAATGACCAGCGACCGATCGACGATGGGATCGGAGGTGATTTCCTGATCGTCGACGATCAACGTACCTTCATCGGTAATGTACGCGACCGCGCCTTCATCAGTGAGGATGATGCTGCTGTATCGCTTGGGATAATGTTTCCCTTCCGTGCCATCGATGACTAGCAGAGATCCCTCGGGCATATGAGCGACGTAAGCGTAATGTTTGCCATTGGAACTGACCTGTAGCGACTCGACCGAGTCGTAAACAGCGCCGGGAGTCTCGTTGATAACCAAGTGACACCCATCGGACAGATTGCCGGCAAATAAGAGGCGATCGCCGGCAAACGCCACCTCCGTGGGTTCGATGCGCAAATAGTCCTCACTTTTTTTTCCATCGAGAACCATGTTCCAAACCCAGGGACTGGACGCGTTATTGCAGCACTGATGCGCGAGGTGGGAGCCATCCTGGCTGAAGTGGAAGAATTGCCTGTCATTCATTCCCTGGAGTGTAGATATTCCGGAAGCGCTGTTGTCAGGGAGTGCGCCCACGGGATCTTGCTCTTTTCCATCGACGACCGCGATGACCTGCTTTCCGCGGCGGCCTAAATAAGCGCAGCGTTTGCCATCGGGACTAAAACAGATGGAGTAAAAACCATTGCCGCCATGAGGGACTTCGTCGAAGGCCGGTCCTTCCGCGCCATCGACCATGATCGCTTCGCGGCTACCTTTTTTGACGGGAATGGCCGCGTGGCCACCATCTGGGCTTACGAAGAGCGTGACTTGGTAGGGTTCTTTCGCATACGGGCCCAACAGAGTTTCCGTCACGTTTGCTTTCAACGGTGGCAGTGCCGGAGGGCCAGCGCCCAGCAAACTTGAAAGGCAAGCGACGCCAACGACACACCTGAGTAACTTCAGAGCCAAGTGAAATCTCGGCGTGTCGCCGAGAGCTTCGATAGCAGGACCAAACAGCGTCGTGCCGCACATTCTTTCCGCCCTTATGGAATTGCACGCTCGAAACGGCTGAGATGAGCCCCTGATTATTACCCCCTATACGGAGGATTACAAGCAACGGCTGCGATCAACCTTTGCGTGCGACTATTCTCTTATGTCCGTTTGCCACGCAAACCCGACATTACGTCCGCAGCAGCCTTACGGGGCGATTTTCGCAAGGTTTCTTGCCGGCGCGTGCCCTTTTTCTGCGCCTTCGTGTCGGGTGCAACGCCGACCCTGACATAGACAGAGTGGCCAGACCGATCAAAACCAAAAAACAAGGAGCCCGACCATGTTACGCTACTCTCTAAGCCTCGTTGCAATCAGCCTGATTTTTGCCGCCAGCAGTCTCGAAGCCCAGACGGTTAGCATGGGCTCCGGTTCCTCGAATCAGGAAACGAATGGCGATACGAACGTGCTGGTCCAGCATCATTGCTCCACCTCTGATGAAGGCCTATTGCGGGGTAAAGCTGATCTGGTCGGCTCCTATGGTCAAGCGGCTCGCAACATGGCTGAGGCCGAAGTGTATGCGTCCCAGGCCCGAGAGCATGAGCTTCGAAATCGCCAACTGGTTGCCGCGCAGTACTATGAGCGCAAGGAAATGTTTCAAGCTTCGAAGTCGCATTCCGACAAATCAACGACCACCCCTTACGTGACGGTTTCGAAGAACGAAACACCCAAAGCCGGCACCAAGGTTGTGGGCGAGGATGGCCGAATCCATTGGCCCACGGCCTTTCTAAGCGATAACTGCCGCAGCGCTCGCCAAACGATCGACATCTACTTCAGCCATCGCGGCCCTGGATACAGCACTGGCATCGGTACTCCGGAATTCGACACTGCCCGTGCGGCAATCGGCGATTTGACCACGAACCTCAAATCGCGAATCACTGAAATTTCGTCCGGGGACTATGTGGTGGCCAGCAACTTCTTAAAGAACCTGGAGAAATCCGCCATCTAACGTTGTAACTTTCCTATTACCCCTGGGACCGAAGGAAAACTTTTGTTCCCAGGGGTTTTTGTATGCGCTCAATTTCAGGGCTTGTCAGCGGCGATTTTATGGCTGATAGCTTGGAGCATATTGACGGCTTGAGCGGGGTGTGGGGGTTAAAACGGTTGTCGACAAGACAATCGATTTCCCGAGCGCCTCAGTCCGTTCGAAAGAATATGAAATGAGCGCATAGCTCAGCTGGTTAGAGTGCCACACTGATAAGGTTGGTTTTATGAAGCGACCACCGGAACGAATTCAGAGATTCAGCCGGACCAACCTGCCCGTGTCATCAAATGTATGAGTTTCCAAGGCGCAAACGCAGTCTCATAAACTCGGTCGTTAGATGGCATTCTCAAGCGTCAAGGCGGTTCACGAGTTCTTGGGACGAGGTTCAGGTACTGAGCCTGTCGGAAATCGGTGCAGGATCGCCCAACGACGTTTCTTCCAGTCTATTGACCGAAACCTGGACTGTCAGGCCAGGCTGCACCCGCATCAATCCATGCCTTAAGCTGCGTCAAGTCTTGCTCCGATAACTTGTGTCTTTCGACCGGTTTCATATCCTTCCTGCCCCCAGAAACGATCTCGATAAGTGGGCTTTCCGCACTCTTTCCCGGCAGGACGAGCGGCGCATCGGTTTTGAAATAGTCTTCGCGCCGATCAACGCGAAAGTTACCAAGTTGCCGGTTCGGACCGTGGCAAGACAAACAATTCTTGCTGAGGATAGTTTCAACGCCCGTCCATAAAGAAGGTTGCGGCTCTCCCGTTTCAGCTTGGATTGGTTGGTGGCTAGCGTCGAGGTTTGATTGTTCTTCCGGTGGACATACGCCCGGAACGACTTCGGTAATCGCTTTGACACTTTGTTGTGTTACCCATGCAAATAATGCCAGAGCTGAGCCGAGGAGGAAAAAAACGGTCAAGCCACTCCGCAAGAGCCTGGGATGGGCCTTCGACGTAGGATGGAGTCGCTTACCAATCACGCTGATAATCCACTGCCAATGCATAATCACGTGAACGAGTATTGTGCTCAGCAGTGCTAGGCTGATCCAAGAATGAATGGCTCCCCATTCATGACGAGTAAGCGACCATAACGTAACGGTCTTATTCGTCCCTGGTGGTAGGGGGAACCGTAGGATATAGCCCGTCAAAATCATCGCCAGAAATAAACTGGCGGCAGTTAAGTCAATCAATAAATTCAGGGGCGTGCGATTCATGACTACATGGTTCCGTAGCAGGACTTTTATTCAGTCGGCGTATGATCATTCTCCTTTGGATATCGAGGGCGACTTCGGCGTGTTCGGCTCGCTAAGCTTGGGAGTAAGCAGCTGTCGAATCTCTGCCAATGTTGCGATCCGCCCGGCGACGACGACCCTGCCGTCGATGGCGAGTGCTGGAAGTGCCCAGGGATTAAGTGCCAAGATGCGGTTGTAGTCCGTGACTTTTTCCACGTGGTCACTACGCCCTTCGGAGGCGCACGGCTTCCTGCACGTTCTTAAGTAGTCCGATGCAACTTTGGCAACCCATGCTTAACACTTCGAGCGTGGCCATAACTCACTTTTGCAATGCAGGTACTTCGGCACCGCCAACGAGCAGTTTAAGTGCTTGGTATCCCACCGGCGGGTCGATTTGCCAGGGAATGAGCGCCGTGCGCTGGGCCTGCGCGATCATGACTTCGTGGATGAACTTCGCTTCGTAACTCTGCCGACCGCAAAGAACAGAGTCGGTCACTTTCAGCGGTGACAGACTCTGGTTGATGACCCAGGCATAAGGCTCTATTTCGGCGCGTCGCAGATCGCGCTGTAACTGGGCGGCTTCGTGAACTGGCGTCGCTTCCGGGAGCGTGACGATCAGCACGCGGGAAAACTCCGGATCACGCAGGCGGGGCAGCAGTTGCTCGACGGATTCGGGCATCTGGCTCGACTGGCGCGTCACTTCGCGGTGATAGGCGAGCGCGGCATCGAGCAACAGGATCGTGTGTCCGGTGGGCGCGGTGTCAAGAACGACGAACCGGTCCGTTCCTTCAGCAACCGCTTCCGCGAAGGCACGGAACACGGCAATTTCTTCGGTGCAGGGAGATCGCAGGTCTTCAGCAAGCAATGCCTGGCCCTGAACATCAAGGCCCGCACCGGCTGTCTGCATGACTTCTGAAGAGTACCGTGCCGTTTCTGCCGCAGGATCGATCCGGCTTACGGAGAGGTTCGGTAGCGCATCGCTCGCGATCGTCGCGGCGAGGTGTGCGGCAGGATCGGTGGTGGAAAGATGAACGCGAAAACCGCGTTCGGCGAGTCCCACCGCGACGGCGGCGGCGACGGTCGTCTTGCCCACGCCGCCTTTGCCCATTGCGAGAATGACACCATGGCCTGGAGCGGCCAGACCATCCATCAGTGCACCAAGAGTCGAAGGCATCTTGAAGTTCGGTGGCGCTGGAACAGTCCGGCCGACAATCGCTGCTGATCGTGTCCCAAAAGCACGGAGGGCTTCGACGCCCAGAACACCATCCGTTGTGAGCGGGATCAGACTGCGCGGAAGATCTCGAATCTGGTCGGGAATTGCGGCTTGTGCGATCTCGCCACGCTGCTGCATGGCAACCGCGAGAAGATCCGACGAGTCGCTGGCCTGAAACACGCCATTCACAACGAGGTGCTGATTCTTGACGCCCAGGGCAGCCAACTCGCCGCTGGTCCGAGCCGCTTCTCGGAATGCCGTCGCCTCGGGGCGAGTAACGAGCACGAGCGTGGTGGTGGCCGAATCGCCCAACGCCCGAACTGTGTCTTGGTATAGCTTCTGCTGCGTCTGTAGGCCGGCCAGCGGCCCCAGGCATGATGTGCCGGTCGTGTTCTTCTCCATGAACCCCGACCATGCGGACGGGAGGGTTAGCAGTCGCAGTGTATGCCCCGTGGGCGCGGTGTCGAAAATCACATGGTCGAACGTGGCGGTCGCGCTGGCGTCGCCCAGCAAACTGGAGAACTCGTCGAATGCGGCAATCTCCAGCGTGCAAGAGCCAGAGAACTGTTCCTCCATGCTGGCGACTGCTGCGGCTGGCAGGAGGTTCCGATACGGGCCGACCATCCGCTCGCGATATTCGGCGGCCGATTTTTCCGGGTCGAGATTCATCGCCGAGAGACCCGGCACTGTAGGGACGGGAGTCGGATGATGCCCCAGCGGCGTCCCGAGCACTTCATCGAGGTTCGATGCCGGATCAGTTGAAACGAGCAGAACTTTCTTGCCGGCATCAGCTAGGCGAACCGCCGTGGCACACGCCAACGAGGTCTTGCCGACGCCCCCTTTGCCGGTGAAGAACAGATTGCGAGTCGGATGTTCCAAAATCTTCATGATGCAACTCCGAGTTAAGAGTTCCTCGCTTAGCAACACGATGGTCCACCACAACAGCCTCCGGATGCACCGACGACAGGCAGCCCGGCGGTCGATGTCCCGGTTCCCAGCCACAATGACAACATCTCGCGCGGTGGATAATCGCGCCGACTCACGATGTGACCGTCAATCACGATCAACGGCAGACAATCTGTCCCTTGTGTGGCCAGCAGTTGATGCACTTCAGGGTTCTGAATGAACTCCGCCGGCTGCTGCGCCAAATTGAATCGCTCGACGTGATGTCCCTGCGATTTCAACCATTCGAGATCGGCCGCGAAGCGTGGGAGCACTGGGTCGACCTGCGGTCCGCAGACACCCGTCGAACAGCACATCGGCTTGTCGAACACCTGAATCGTTTTCATGGTCTTTTGCTTTTCGTTGGAAATGAGCGGTGTCTCAGCGGATGGTTTGAGTGCATGCACACGGACGGTGGCGGCGTAAGCGTTGGCGTCGAACTGCGCCAGCACTCGTTCGAGACCGTCATGCAATGGCGACGAGGTTTTGTTGGATTCAGTCGCTGTGCAGCACGCGTTTGGCGTGGATGAGCAGCATCCTCCTGAACCGGCCTGCGCGTAGACGTTCAGATCCGCCCCAGTATCGGTGACGACCACCGCGGCGAATCCCGCTTCCCGCAGCATCCGCTCGTAATCGGAAATCTGGATCGCTCCCGCAATGCAGCCCACATAGGCTTGCACGTCGGTGACAACGGCTGCAGGCAATGGCTGCTTGAGGGCGATGTCGCTGATGGCGACACGTCCGCCCGGTTTTAGCACACGGGCAATTTCCCGAAACACGGCCAGCTTGTCCGTTGCCAAGTTGATAACGCAATTACTAATGACACAATCAACAGACACATCGGCCAGCGGTAGCTTGTCGATTGTTGATTGATGAAATTCAACATTCTGGACGTTTGCCTTGGCAGCATTGCTGCGGGCGAGGGAAAGCATTTCGGGCGTCATATCGACGCCGATCGCCTTTCCAGTTGGTCCGACTTTCGCCGCTGCCAGGAACACATCTAGCCCACCGCCGCAACCCAGGTCGACTACCGTTTCGCCCGGTTTCAAATTGGCGTAGGCGGTCGGGTTGCCACACGACAATCCCATGTTGGCTTCCGCTGGAATCGACGCCAATTCATCAGACGTGTATCCGAACGCTTCAGCGACGGCTTTCACGCCCGCATGTTCGCTCGATAGCCCGCTAACTGCAACGGTCCCGTATTTCGATTTCACTGTTTGCTCGATCGACATCGTTTTTCCTCTTCTTCGGTTTGTACCACAGCACAATCAGCAGAACTACCACCGCGATCAACACTACTGACGCTAGGCCGATCACCGAGTTATTTACATAGTCAGGGACGTCCATATTTCACTTGTTGATGTTTAGTGCGCTGGGACAACTGTTTCCCATGGGCGATAGTGCTTCTGTTTCACTGTCCACGGATTGCGGGAAATACCGACGGCGAAAATACAAAGCCACATTCACCAAGCCGATTAACACAGGAACTTCCACTAAGGGTCCAACCACCGCCGCAAACGCAGCCCCGTGATTGATGCCAAAGACCGAAATGGCCACGGCAATTGCCAACTCGAAGTTGTTACTGGCGGCGGTGAACGCAATCGTGGCGGTTTTCGAGTAATCGGCGCCCAGCTTTCGGCCCATCCAGAAGCTAACCAGAAACATCACCACGAAATAAATCATCAAGGGGATCGCAATCAGGACCACATCGAGCGGCTGGCTGATGATCTTTTCCCCTTGGATGCTGAACATGACCACGATGGTGAACAACAATGCAACGAGCGTCAGTGGACTGATCTTGAGGATGAACGAATTTTCGTACCATTGGCGGCCTTTGGCGTTGAGCAGGATGGCTCGTGTCAACAGACCGGCGAGGAACGGAATGCCCAGGTAGATGAACACGCTCTTGGCAATCTCGCCGATGGTGACATGGACTTCGGCCCCTGGCAGATGCAACAGGGGCGGCAGCACGGTGATAAACAGCCAAGCGTACAGGCTGAAGAATAGAACTTGGAAGATGCTGTTGAAGGCCACCAATCCGGCAGCGTAGTCGGTGTCTCCCTTGGCCAGTTCGTTCCAAACAATCACCATTGCGATACAGCGGGCCAAACCGATCAGGATCAGACCGATCATGTACTCCGGATGATTGTGCAGGAACAACACCGCCAAGCCGAACATTAACACCGGGCCGATAATCCAATTTTGCACCAATGACAAACCGAGTACTTTCCAATTGCGAAACACTTCGCCCAACTCTTCGTACCGCACTTTCGCCAGCGGCGGGTACATCATCAGGATCAAACCCACGGCGATGGGAATGCTCGTTGTGCCGACTGAAACACGATTAATCGCATCCTTGATGCCTGGCACCCAACGGCCCAAGGCCAGTCCGGCGGCCATCGCCAGGAAAATCCACAGCGTCAGAAAACGATCCAGAAACGATAGTTTCCGAGCGACCCCGCTATTCATTCTGTTTTCTCCGAACCAGCAGCCAACCATTGCTGAATTCGCTGGTCGATTTGGTCCCTCACTTCACGGAACTTCTCTAGTTTTTCCGCATCGGTCCCTTCAAACGCTGGCGGATCATCGAACGGCCAGAATTGCCGATCCAACATGCCTGGAATGCTGCCTGGGCAGCTTCCATCGGCGTTTTGGCAAACGACGATCAAATGGTGAATCGCTAATTGTCCTAGATATTCCGATACGTCTTTTGACCGCAGCTTGCTTGTGTCGATGCCAATTTCTTTCAACACCTGGATCGTGAGCGGGTGAACGCCTTTCGGTTCTGTGCCTGCGCTGAACGCCACGAAACGATCCCCGGCACGTTCTCGCAATAACGCTTCCGCCATCTGACTGCGGCAAGAATTGCCGGTGCAAAGGAACAAGACACTTTGCTTTTGCATGATAATGCATCCGTTTAGGCGTATGTAATAGGTAAATAAAAAATCACTCGCAACACTTTGTCGATACACGGCGGGCGTCACGTTGTAGCACTGGAACGTGAGCGCAACACGTCGCTAGGCATTCGAGCAACTTAGCGTGAAACGGGTTGCTGGCGGGTGCTAAACGGTAATAGCTCCAGAGTCCGTCCTTGCGGACACTCACCATTCCTGCCCGGCGCAAGTAAGCAAGGTGCCGGGAGGCCTTGGGCTGGGGACAACCCAGAATATCAACTAGCTCGCATACGCAACGCTCGCCGTTACGCAACAGGCCGAGAATGCGCAGGCGAGTTGGATCGGCAATCGCCCGAAACATGAGGTCAACAGGATTAGCCGCTTTCAATTTCATATTCGCCTATGCAAATATACCGTTTAGAAGATTAGCAGGCAAGGGGCAAGTATGATACTTATCAATGGTTCCTTTTCTGCGGCTCACAGTAGGGCCAGATCTGCTGCAGATCACCGCCGCGCATCATTCCGAGAATACGGATGGGTTTCCAGGACGCTAAAACTGTCCCATCAAACCCGTGGGTTTCTGACGCGGGCAGCGCGAAGCATCATCTATCGGTGGTTTGTTGAGAGAATCAAGAATCACGGATAGACGATCGAGAAATCGCTTCCGTGATGTTGACCATATCCCATTGAGGCTAGCCGCGCCCGCCTTTAGGAAAAACGACGTTGGCTTTTCCGCATGCCGAACGAGACGGCGGCAGCAGCCACCATGGTGGCCAGACTTACAGCAGTAGCGGGTTCGGGGACGGGTGTCAGCTCTACTACCTGGTCCTGATAAGCGGAAGGGTCTGCCAGGGTGGGTGCACTCAAAGCCTCTAGACGTGCCTTCGCTGCATGCGGGTTAGCCCACACCCAACTCAACATCGAATCGGCTAAGCTCATGGCGCTTGCCAGCGAATTGGAGACGAAGTTGCCGTTGGATAGACTCCACGGATTGGGACCGCTGTGGGTGCCGTTCCAATCTTCCAATTCGATCTCCCAAATTGCCAACTGAAGGGCAGCATTGTTGGTGCTGGCGTTTACCGTATCATCCACCAAGTTGTTGGCATCCGCATTCACATATTGGCGCCACAGCTGACTGATTGCGTTGGCCTTAGCGCTGCCCATAGGAGCTGGTCCGGATGCATAAGTAGGCGCTGCGCCAAAGGGACGATTTCATAATGATTGGGTCCGGCGGGCGCGCTGGGATAAATATATTCTTTCAGGTCGATGCAAAAGGCGGCGATCGTCCCCGGCGTAACCTGAACGAAAGTGCTACCCACGGGCTCCACATAACTGAGCGTAAAAAGCCCCGCGCCGCCCCCCTCGTTCGAGCCATGATCCGTGACGCTAAAATTCTGGCCGTACGCGAGGTAGCCCACACTGATGCTTTCGCCGAATGCGCTCGTCGCCGTGGCAACCCACAAGCAGGCGACCAAGATAATCAAAAACCGTGGATAGGACATTTCTCTCTCATTCAATTTCTGTTAAGGCTCATGCTGTTTCGAACTGCCACTAACCATTACGCCCGGTGCGCCACCATCATTTACTTCGACCTCTCCCAATTGGGTTGACCCGGGAGTCGCTCCAGCCGCTGGAATTCTCGCTATGTTATCAACCCACACCCCGCGTATGTCAAACGTTTGGTTAGGATTTATCGGGATTTTTGAAGAGATTCGGCTCGAAGTCTGGGTTCGCTGCTCCATCCCTGGGTAATTATGCCCGCCGGGAACTACGTCCGGCCCCTCAACCGCCGGACCGAATCCTGCCGCCCAGCCGGACCAACCTGCCCGTGTCATCAAACGCTTGGTTTTCTGCGGCTTGCAGCAGAGCCATATCTGCAGCAAGTCACCGCCACGCATCATTCCGAGAATACGGATGGGGCGTGTTGAAAAAGTCGGCTGCATTTTGATTTGAAATGCTATCACTGCTGCTTTGTTGTCGTCTTGATTCCGTCGGCCTTCTTGGTGTCTCTGGGGGGTTGGCATCTTTCTCACCCGCCAGCCGCTCATCAGGATGGGCCGACCGATGCAAGGAAAGCACTCGTTTGATCCTCGTGCCGAGACCGTGATTTCGCTCGAATCGTTCGTACCCAAGGATCATTTTCTTCGTCAGGTAGATCGCGCGCTGGATTTATCTTTCGTTCGTGAGTTGACAGCCCCGTGTTACGCCGATTGTCTCGGACGGCCGTCGATTGATCCAGAAGTTTACTTTCGGATGCAATTGGTGGCGTATCTTTACGGCATCCAGTCGGAGCGGCGCCTTTGTGAAGACATCTATTGCAATCTGGCCTATCGCTGGTTCTGCCGACTGTCGCCCAAGGACGATGTGCCAGACCATTCTTCCTTCAGCTATATCCGGGACCGGTACGGTGAAGAGATCTTCGAGACCGTATTTTGTAGGATTGTCGCGCTCTGTAAGGCCAAGGGCTTGGTCCACGAGGAATGCCGCGTGATGACGGACGCCACGTTGATTGCGGCTGACGCCGCAACCATGTCGATGGTGCTCAACGAACCGGCGCCAGCCGAGCAGGACAAGAAGTCGCCACCGGCAAGCGGCGATCCCCCGGGGACCTCGGGGCAGCTGAAAGTTTCGAACCAAACGCACCATAGTCGCACGGATCCCGACGCCACGTTGGCTCGCAAGGATCGGACACCGCTGCAACTCAAATACAAAGTGCATCAGACGATCGCCGCGGAGAGTCGCGTAATTCTGGACACTTACGTGACAACTGGCGCTGTGCACGATAGCCAGCCGTATCTGGAACAGCTCCAGCGCGTCGGTGAGCGACATGGGGTTCACGTTCGCGAGGCAACGGCCGATCGGGGCTACGGCTCGGCGGCGATCATTCGGGATCTTCAACAACAGGGAATCGAGACCTACATTCCGCTCTGGAGCGGCCGGTCGGGAAGTAGCAAGTACCTGAAAGGTGAGTTGGTATACGAGAAAGAATACGACCGCTTCCGCTGTCCGCAAGGCAAGTTTCTGACGCCCAATCCGGCGATCAGCGCAAACCAAAAGCGCTATGTCAGCGCATCCGAAGACTGCCGCCACTGCCCGCAGACGTCGACATGTCCGGCTCGAACTCGAGGTCAATCTCCTCAACGCTTCGTCCTGCGCAATCTCGATCAGGATCTGTTTGAAGAGGTACAAGCGAAGATGCGCGACCCCACGTTCCGGCGAAAACGGTCCGAGCGAATGTGGAAGAGCGAAGGGCTGTTTGCCGAGGCGAAGCGGAATCACTGCCTGGCGCGCGCCAAGTACCGAGGCCGGTGCAAAGTGCAAATTCAGGCCTACTTCAGCGCTATCGTCCAGAACCTGAAGCGCCTCGTCGCGCTAATTTATTGCTGGCTTCTAGATCGCTGGCTACGCCAGCAAACAAGATCAGCCTGATCGCCGAAGTTGACGATTTCCGAGACCGACTTTTTCAACACGCCCCGGTCGTTTGTTGAGAATTTGACGAATGAAGGATTATTCTCACGAGTTCCCGGAAACGAAGGCGGATTGACCGAGCATCGTAGCGCTATGCTCGGTGTGACCGACGACGTCGAAGCGCGGCCGCGCAGAAACCAATCGCGCCCAAACCGAACAAAGCCATCGAAGTTGGCTCAGGGACTACGCTGGGGAATTGCCGCAGGGTGAATTGATATCCTGGGTTGTCCCCGATATCCGGCACGTCGACAGTAAAGCTCAAGCTGAGGCCGGAAGATGCCGGAATCAGTCCATTGGAGAATGCTAGTGTTTGGGGGAGCAGCACAGCGGATGTAAAATCCGCCGAACTAGGAGCGGGTGTGCTATCAAATTGCAGACCCAACGCAGGGTTGGCCAAGACGAAACCATCCCCGGTGCCGGTTCCCAATTGAATGTGGTAATCGTTCCAGGCAACTCCACTCGCGTTGAAAACTCCCTCAGCAAAGAGATACTCCGTAACACCCTGCGAATTGTCCACATTGAAAACGATATCGATCGGAGTGTCCGAGCTGAGGAATGTCTTCTGAACTGCGGCAAAGTTAGCCGCTATGGCCGATGGGAAATTATTCGGCATCGGCGTGAACGGCCCGGTTATCGAGGCGGTGCCACCGCCAACGACCCCCGCGACGCCGCCGGCGAGAGGAATCACGCCGGCCTGCGCTGGAGCGCGGCAAATGCAGCTCATGACAAGCGCCAGAGCGGCGACCGTTAGCAGGCAGCGCGCCCCACTTTGGGCGGCGATTTTAATATCAGCCACGAAGTTCGGGTAATCATGGTGCATCAGAAGCTCCCAATAGGTGTTCAGCCGATCGGGGTCGATGCTGCATTGCCCGCTACGTTCTAGTCGCTGTACCGCGAGATCGGAGTGCCAACAAACGACAAGAAAAGCTCTGCCGAGTGACACGCGCACCAAGCACGCGATGAAAGTGATAGAAGGTCAGGAACCGCTAAGCTTGGCGGATGAAACTCAGACAGCGAGGCGTCAATCGCCTGTCATCCACCGGAAAGTTGCTTAGGGTGGGCTATCAGCCCGACCACGACCTCATTAGCGACTTGTTCTAGAAGTGAAATGTTAGGTGTGCCAGTCGGACGTCACCTTATTCGCATTCTGCCCACCCGTCAATGACTTTCGACCGAAATACCTGGAAAAGATTTTGGGCCGACATTTACCGTTTGGGCTGAGCCTGAAGCTGATCCAGTTGCACGCTAGCACAGATTGCTTGCTGCTCGTGGCTGGAATCATGCTCCGGTAAACTACTTTGTGGGCTTGTTGAAGCCTCGATTTCGGAATGCGGAGGTCCACCGAAAATGGTTCGTTTTCTGCGGCTCGCAGCCGGGCCAGATCTGCGGTAAGTCACCATACCATGCGGCACGGGTCAATTACTCTATGTTGTTGTTTCCGTACCGCTTATTAATGCCCGCGTCAAAAGTGCCGTCAGAATCAAGTGCACGATGACCACAGGCCACAGTAGTATTCCAGCGAAACCGCCCGCGAAGCCAACGTAGGCAAGATACAACGTGACGGCCGCGCTGTAGATCAGCATGCCTACGAGCGGCGTGCCCGGCCAGCAGGCGATACCTAATGCGATCAGGGCGATGCCGGTCACGCGCACAACCGGTATGGCGACGCCGGTGAGTTCCTCGCCGAGCAATAACCGCCCAATGAGCGACGGAACAATCAACAACGCCGCGCCGGTAGTTGCTTCGCAACCGGCGGTCACAAGAAGAATCATCCGCGTCTGGCGATTCATGCCTAATCTTTCGCGCGGGCCACTCGTTCGGCGGCCGACTTGTATTCTGCTGCGGTGTATTGCTCCGGACCTAGATCGTATCGGAGCTTGAGGATCTTTCCGGTGAACTTGAACGGGCAGTCGTAGCGATATTCGATCATCGCGACACCGGTGCGGCTATCCTGACCAACATCGAAATCCTCGTCTTCCGGGAACATGACCGGAGTCGTATTTTCCAGCTTCTTCTTAGCCACTGACTTTCCGTCCACGAACAACTCACCTGTGCCACCTTTGCCGAACCCCGGGCCGTCGTACTTAAAGTCGAATCGGATCGTGTGTTTGCCGGTCTTGAGTTCCGGTCCTTCCCATGCGGTCCGCTTGAGATCGAGCAAATTGTAGAGGAAGACGGCGTGGCCGCGGCCGATGCCTTCGACTCCCTTGCTCAGAAATAGGCCGTATCCGCCGAACCGCCCGCCTTCGGTCACGATCATTCCTTCTGCGCCGCCTTCGGGAATCTCGACTTGGGCGTCGATGACTGAAGTCTTTCGCCATGATGTTTGGAGCGCAAGAAGCGGGGACGCCAGTCAATTCTCCGGAATACTCGAACACTTTCCGGCCTGCTGTCGTGCTCGGACGCTGCGTCAGGAACCGCGCGAGCGTGGAGTTATCCAGAGGGAAAACATTGTACTTCTTCGCTTCGGTGTCGAAGACTGCCTGCAATTCCTTGAGCTTGTCCGGCAACTTGGTAGCGAGGTCATCGGCCTCTGTAACGTCCTCGTCGAGGTTATAAAGTTCCCATTTGTAACCTGTGATCACGTCCGGCGGCGTTTTCGTGCTCAGTTCCCAGGGAATGGTCACCGGAGTCGTGACTGCCATCCAGCCGTCATGATAAATGCCGCGATTGCCCATCATCTCGAAGTATTGCGTGTTGTGTCGGGTAGGCGCATTGGCGTTGGCCTTGTCCCACGTATACACCATGCTCACGCCTTCGATGGGGCGCTGCGGGATGCCGTCAAGCGTCTCGGGCGCGGAGATCCCGGTCGCTTCCAGGATCGTCGGCACGATGTCGATGACGTGGTGGAACTGATGGCGAATACCGCCGACGTCCTTGATGTGGCCGGGCCACGACATACAAACACCCTGCGCTGTTCCACCACGATGCGACGCGACTTGTTTTACCCATTTGAACGGTGTGTCGAGTGCCCACGCCCATCCGGCCGCAAAGTGCGGGAATGTCTTGTCCGATCCCCAGAATTCGTACCAGAGGAACTGATCCTTAACCGGCACGGTGACGCCATTGAAGGTGGTGAATTCGTTCGGTGTCCCGTTGAGAGTGCCCTCGGCGCTCGCGCCATTGTCGCCGCTGATGTAAATGATCAATGTGTCGTTGAGCTTTCCCATATCCTCGACCGCCTGAATGACGCGGCCGATTTCGTAGTCCGTGTACGCCAAGTAAGCGCCGTACACGTCCGCCTGTTTGATGAACAGTTTCTTCTCCTCCTGACTCAGCGAATCCCATTCCGGCAAGTCCTTTGGCCACGGCGTCAGCTTGGCTTCGGCGGGAATGATGCCGAGCCGCTTCTGGTTGGCGAAGATCGTGTCACGGATTTTGTTCCAACCTTCATCGAACAGATGCTTCTCGCTGATTTTCTTGATCCACTCCGGCGTTGGATGATGCGGCGAGTGAGTGCCACCGGGAACGTAGTAAACGAAGAACGGCTTGTCAGGTGCGACCTCACTCAGTTGCTTCATATAGGCGATGGCGTCGTCGGCCATTGCGGTCGTCAGATTCCAGCTGGGGTTGCTTTGAAACGGATAGATGGCTGTCGTATTGCGGAACAGGTTCGGCTGCCATTGACTGGTATCACCGCCGACAAATCCATAGAAATAATCGAAACCCATGCCGATCGGCCATTGATCGAAAGGACCAGCCTGGCTCGCCTGATAAAACGGCGTGTTGTGATCCTTGCCGAACCACGAGGTAGCGTAGCCGTTCTGCTTGAGGATTTCGCCAATCGTTCCGCAATCCTTTTTGATAACCGAGTCGTATCCCGGGAAGCCAGTCGCGGCTTCGCCCACGACACCATAGCCGACCACATGATGGTTGCGGCCTGTGATCAGTGCTGCGCGCGTGGGAGAACAAAGCGCGCACGAATGAAACTGTGTGTACCGCAATCCATTCTGTGCGATGCGATCCAATGCTGGCGTCGGGACGACACCGCCAAACGTGCCCGGTGCGCCGAACCCGCAGTCGTCCGTCATGATGAGCAGCACATTGGTGCGCACCCTTTGGCGGCACGACGCGCGGCGGCCACCACGCTTTCGACTCGGTGGCCTTTTCCTTAATCACTCCGCCAAACTCCGGATCGGGCGGCGGGAAGTTGCTTCCCGCTGATCGTGGTGGTGGCGCTGGGTGAACCCGGCGTGCCGCTGATTTCTTGGGCATGTGTTAGCAGGGCAACTAAGGCGCCTGTTAACATCGCCAGCAGTGACGAACCGAAGCTGAGAAGTTTGTTTTTTGGACGCATGGCTTTGTCGCCTTATGGGAATTCAGATTTGCCGGTAGATCCGCCGGCTGTCGCTGGCGAGACAGTGCGTGGTTTACAACAGAACCAATGGAGAAAAGACTCGCAGGCTCGGTTCGCCGCCAGTTTATCAGAGGTGCAACAGTATGTCGCCCACTCGCAGGGGATCGCTTTCGTGATCCTCGAATTTTCCCGTAAAGGTTGGTTTGATGGAGCGACCGGCGGAACGAATTCAGCGGTTCAGCCCGAAGAGCATGCTGTCTCATCAAACGCACGACTTCCCGGCACGCGCAATGTGTCTCAGAAACCCGATGGCTTCTTGGGACAATCGAGAAACGGCTGGGCCACTTTGCCATCCGTCGCAGTGTTGCTTACTTGCAGAGGATTGGCACCGGCGCTTTGCAGTGTCCAACCATTCTGATTAATCAGTGGGCCGTCGCTATAATCTGGCGCATTGAAGTCGGCGGAGTAAATTATCCCGGCCTGGGCCGAATTCGCGACCATACATAAGGCGAGAGCCACCGCAACGAAAACCAATACACTTGTGCGTTTCATGAGCGTTACTCCAAGGTTGACTTGGTGGCAGCTGATTTTTCCGCGTGACAATTTACTTGCACCGGTGACTCAAACCAGCAATCGCGCCTTCTGCGTCGGCAGGCGAATAATGCCAGCCCGCCCAAAGCCGTAAGTACAAATCCGGCCGGCTCAGGCACCACGACAAAAGTCACCGTGCCGTCGGGCGGATCCAAATAGCTCGCGGAAACGCCAATGTTCACGTTGTGCGCGCCGGGGTCGGTGCTGTACTTTCCAGTAACGTTCGCGCCATTTTCTGACCAGCTATCGTAATTCACAATAGAAGACGCTTGAAGATTCGGCGTGTACCTGAGGAATTCGCCGGGATTTCCGTTAGCGGGAATTGTAACTGTGAATGTCCCCAACAGCACCCACGGGGTACCATCGTCGACCAGAGTGGATCCGTTTCCGGCGACCACCCACCACGGATGAGTCCCACTGGGACCACGACTGTTAGCCGACGTATTCGCTGCAGGGCCCAAATCGACGTGGCCGTCGGCGTTAATGTCACTGATGTCGCCATTCGTTCCACCGGCGGCAAGCAGGCTGCTGCTCATATCTTGATCCGTAACTTTACCATCAATGCCAAGATTACCGCTGCTAATCGCTCCCCAATAAACCTGCCGAATGCCTAAATCGATCACGTTCGGATCATCACTCGTTGCAACCACGTCGATGGTGTACGCGCCGCCATAGAATGGCACCCCAACCGCGGAGGAGCCATCCTGGAATACGAAGCCGATTAGCAGCGATGCTTTTGCCGGCGTAGCCACGACGAACATCAACACGCTCGCAATCGCCAGACGCCCGAGAGTCCGCGTTGTGTTTCGGCTCATTAGCATACCCTCCGCTGCGAATAGCTAACGAGCAGTTCTGCAAGAGGCGCAGCTTCTGCGGCAGAACCCTCGTCCTACCAAAGGGGGGCAGAACGAGCCCTAAGCCTAACAGGTGTATGGCGCGACCGCAACAAATTTTTGGCGAACTAATCGCCTGCATGATGCTGTGCGGCTCGGAGCAAGCTAAGGGCCGTGCGCCGGAAGGCATTTTGAAGGAGCGTCTCGTAATCCTTCGATTTGTGGGAAAGCGTTGCGGGCCTGACGCATTCGCAAAATGCCGATTCGGCTAATTCCAATTAACTCATCACGGAATTCAAAGTGCCGCATCGCCGTCAAATCGGACGTTTTCGATTCTGTAGCACCTGGCAGCCCCGCTAGCTCGACCAGCACCGACGAGCTTCGGGGTGCGCCGTCAGCCAAGCGTCAGGAAGTAGCGCCGCAGCCGCGGGCATCTTATTCACGATCCTCGCCGGCGCGAAGCGTTGCCGAATCGCACCGTGCACCTACCTCCGCGAACTGCTTCTGCGCCTGCACGCTGACGATCCACGACTCGATCACCAAGAATGCGAGACCTGCGTCAACGCAGGTGGAGACATCTGTATTTGGATATTGTCGGCCCCAAGTTAGCCGCGTCTGCAAGCTACGAAAATTCATTCGGCTCTCCAAGCTCGCTTCCGTGCAAGTGGGAAGACGTTGCAGTGGCGCCGCAAGATATTCGCTCAGTTGGATTAAGCGGTTGTCTTGTACCGGCGTCGTATGGTCCAACACAGTCCTAGACAGCCGATCAGCCCCAAGATTAGAGTCGCCGGTTCCGGAACTGGTGCCACTGTGACAATCACATCCGTCCCGAAAATACCTGCGGATGCCACGTTGCCACTCAAACTATTACTCGTCGTACTGTTGTCGGTAAGACAATTCAATATCAAACCGCCGTTGGCGCCGGAACCGTTGGTGTAATAGGTGTTGAGGTGGACGGTGCGATTGAATGAAAACATGCCGTCGGCCAGATCAAGGGCCGTAAATGTTGCTGTCCCCAATTCGACGGGCGTGGCGCCAATTCCGTGGCCAAGCAAAAATGGCCCACTGCCAGCGACGTCCTGCGAGACTCCCATCTTCTTAATGTCAAAATCGGTATCGCTGGGGTCCGGGTCGTCAGTATCAGCACTAATATCCAGAACGGGTGCTGTCCCCTGGGTAGGTACCAAATCAAATTGTGCCGGAGTGGTCAGCGCAAGTTGTGGCGTTCAGAACGGTCGTGGTTGCAGTTGGGCCTCCAGAAAATGCTGTGGGCGCGCCAGGATTATCGAATAATTCGCCGAAGCTGCGGATCGAAATAAAATAGGCGCCCAGACCATTTGAATTCCCCGCCGCATCCTCAAAATAGCTCAGATAAATTCCGACCGTCACCGTATCGCCTTCATGGATCGTCGCGGTCTTGTTCGTAAAGCTCCCGGAGCCGCTGATGCTGTCCACCCTAATATCGACCAGCGTCGCTGCCCGCGCAGTGGGAAACATGACAAGCCCTGCCACCAGCGCCAGGAGGGGACCGACAAACAAGCGTATGGGAGTTTTCATTAGCAAGCCCGTGGCCATTTCTCCGGGGAAAAATGTGTGGCAAACCAACAATCTATCACGCCACCCTGCCAAAACAAGAAATAAAAATGAGTATCCGTGTAAGGAGCGAACTCTTGCCGAAACTTGAAATTCAATGATGGATCGCGGATGCTCTATCTACAACACAATTCGCCGGTAAGCGCCACGAGGCCAATTGACTGCCGATTCCTAAACAGCGATTTTGCAACGTGTTCAATGGCGGTAATTTTCACCCACTTTCTTGTTTTTTACCGGAGGGCTGTATGTTGATCCGACGCAACACCCTGTTACTCTGTGGAATCCTATCGATCGCCGTGGCGCAGATGCCAACCGCGCTGTGGGCTCAAGCCAAGAGCGACAAAGGCAAGGACAAGCCCGCGGCTCAGCTCAAATTCGAAGTCTATCAGGATGCGGCGAAACAGTATCGCTGGCGGCTGGTCTCTGGCGAGGACAAGGACCGGCAAGTTCTGGCCACCGGCGGTCAGGGGTACAAAGCCAAGGCAGATTGTCTGCATGGAGTAAAATCGATCCAGGACGGTGCCGACAAATTGACCTTCGAGACGTATGAGGACAAGGCAATGGCGAATCGATGGCGAGCCACAGCGAGGAATGGCCAGGTTGTCGCCGCCTCTGGATCGTCCTACAAAACCAAGGCAGAGTGCGAAGATGCCGTTGAATCCATCAAAAAAGGAGTAGCCAAGGCATCGGTCGAAGAAGTCACGGACGCGAAGCCGTAAGCCGGATCAGTAGTAGGATGTGCCGATCGCTACTGCTGTGCTGCACGTCCTATCGAATTTGACTCGCCTCCGTTCGGGCCGCAGACAATTTCCTGTATGCAGCGACAGGGGTTTTGCCTACAAATCGCTGGCGTTGAACGTGTCGCCTTGGCGGATGTCTCCGGTTTCGAAGCCCTTGCGGAACCATTTCACTCGCTGGGCGGAGGTGCCATGCGTGAAGGCATCGGGAACGACGTAGCCCTGGGATTGCTTTTGCAGTTGATCGTCGCCGATGGCGCTGGCGGCCCGGATGGCTTCTTCCAAATCGCCCGGCTCGAGAATTTGCTTCATTTGTTGGGCATGGTTCGCCCACACGCCGGCCAGAAAATCGGCCTGGAGCTCTAAGCGGACAGAAAGTTCGTTGGCTTCGCGCCGGCCTAGGCGGCGACGCTGAGCATCGACTTTGTCCATAATGCCGAGCAATTTCTGCACATGGTGGCCGATTTCGTGAGCGATTACGTAGGCCTGGGCGAAATCGCCCGGGGCGTGGAAGCGGCGCTGCAACTCCTCGAAGAAACTTAGATCGAGATAGACCTTCTCGTCTTCGGGGCAATAGAACGGTCCCACGGCGGCGCTCGATAAGCCGCAGGCCGATTGCACCGAGCCGTTGAACAGCAAAAGCTTGGGCTCTCGATACACACGGCCCATACGATTGAACTGATCGCTCCAAACGTCTTCGGTATTGGCGAGAATGACTTTGACAAATTTGACGAGCTGATCTTGCGCGGGATTGGGCGCGCCGGGTTGCATGCCGACCGGACCGCCGGGGTTGCCGGCCTGCGGCATCTGCTGCAGCAATTGCACCGGATTGACGCCGAAGAGCCAGGAGACGATGAGAATGACGACCAGCGTGCCCAATCCGCCATGCACGGCGATGGGCATGCCCAGGAATGCCCCGCCGGAGGAACCGCGGTCGTCTTCGACATTTTCGCTTTCTCGTCCACCTTGCCAACGCATGATGTGCTCCTCGAAAGGGTGCACATCATGATAGTGATCTTTTGTGGGAGAAGCGACGGCTCGACGAGGCCGATGCCCTGCGACGAACGGTCTCGCGCCCTGGATATTGGTTTAGGGCTGCTCTTTCAATCGTTCGAAACTTTCTAAAACACCGGTGAACCAAATGCCGGTGGCCGGCGTCTAATAAGCACAGGAAGATTGTGTAACCGCCGCCGTGGCGTTGCGCAAAGCCAGTAAACCCTTAACATTCTTCAGCTTCGATGATGTTCTTACGGCCAAGTTCGATCCAAGAACGCCAAGGTGTGGGTTATTCCGCACTGCGAGACAGCGCGCTCGCAGGGAATATACCCCCGCACCCACTGCGCTTGTGACGCTCGGCCGTAATGCACGAGACAGGCTCCAAAGGCCCGGTGTCACAACGACATCGGGCCTTTTTTGTTGGCTTCCGGCAGTGGTGCGGCAGCCAGTTGAAAACATCGACGGGTCGGTAGCTGAGACGGTTTAGCGCTTGGCTGAAAACCAGGAGACGAGGATTCGAGCGCCTCCCGACCCACTGCGCTTGCGGTGCGCGCGGAGCACACAACGGCCCGTTGGACTTCTGGTGAGGTCATCAGTCTTTCAAGCTGAAGAGGTCGGGTTCGAATCCCACACGGGTCACTCGAAGATGGAGAACAAATCAACGGGATGTTGGGCAAGTGGCAAGCCCGCCGGGCACCGTGCGCAGCTTGGTCGTTGGGCGCACGATCGTGTCGGTTCGATTCCGGCCATCCCGACTGAAGTAAATGGAAACGGTAGTCGAGGGCTGGTGGCCCAAACCCGGCTGATAACCGAGTGGCGCTGAGTTCGATTCTCAGGGCTACCACTGGTCGATTGATGCAGAACCAAACAGGAGAACAAAAACATGGTGAACCTGGCGCGGCTCAAACCGATACGCCCAACCCAAGGGGGGCTGTGGCGTAACGGCAGCGTATCCGCCTTTTAAGCGGCAAGGTGAGGGTTCAACTCCCTTCGGCCCCACTGACTGATTTCGTGCCTCGATGCGGCGCGTAGCTCAGTGGCCAGAGCAGGTCTCTTATAAGGACCAGGTCGAGGGTTCGATTCCCTCCGCGCCAACTCGCGGCAGAAAAAAAAGCAAACATCGGGATCAAGGTGTTAGCGGCAGCATGCCTGGCTCTTAACCAGGTCGGTGAGGGTTCAAGCCCCTCTGATCCCACTGAAATTAACGCACTGGTGGTCCAGCGGCTAGGATTCCGCACCCGTAATGCGGCGACGCGGGTTCGAGTCCCGCCCGGTGCTCTCGATCTTTGACAATTCAATCCAATCCAAACGCACCCATGATGTAGCGGCAGCCTGCTGCCTTGCCATGGCGGAAGTGCGGGTTCGACTCCCGCTGGGTGCTTTTCAGTTTCGCCGTGTAGGAAAGCTTGGGAATCCGTCTGCTTCGGGAGCAGGAGATCGCCGGTTCAAATCCGGCCGCGGCGACTTTCTTGCGGTGGGGCCTGTGTTGGTACAGGCAGGCGACTGTTAAGCGTCAATTCGCAGGTTCGATTCCTGCCACCGCAGCTCTGGGATCCGGAAGGGCAAGCCAATGGGCGATGGCAGCTGTCCCGAAAACGGCCGAGCGATGAGCCTTGTGGGTTCAACTCTCACCCCTTCCGCTTTCGCGTGCTCTTGGCCGAGCGGCTATAGGCGCCAGCCTTCCAAGCTGGACAGGCGGGTTCAACTCCCGCAGAGCACTTTCGACAAGTTGCCAACGAAAGCACTCGGGGATCGGCTAGCGGTAGGCTGCCTGACTTTGAACCAGGAGACGGAGGTTCGAACCCTCCTCCCCGAACTGACTCAGACTGAAATGCGCGGATGGCAGACACACTCCGGGGCAGTTGCTGCTGGTAGTGACGCCTGGCTCTGAACCAGGAGGACCACCGACCGCAGCGGTCGGCGGTGCCCTGGTTCGATTCCAACCCCCGGAACTAGCAAGTGAACAGAGCTGCCTGGTCCGCAGCCGCGCCCAGGGCAGTAGCGATCAACAACAACGGGCTCATGGTCCAACAGGAAGACGCCGGCTCCGCACGCCGGAAATCCGAGTGCAACTCTCGGTGGGTCCACTGCAAGAACAAACAGTCCCGTGGTCCAGCGGCACGACTCCTGGCTCACATCCAGGCAACGATGGTTCAACTCCATCCGGGACTACTCCCCGCCCAGGTGCGCCAACGTGGAAGAGCGGCTTGGCTTAAACCCAAGCGATTGTGGGTTCGAGTCCCATCCTGGGCACGGCTCGGTAGGCAATCGGCAGACCACCCCGGCTTAGACCCAGGGATGCTGTGGGTTCGAGTCCCACCTGAGCCATTGCAGTAAAACTTTGTCCTCGTGGAGCAGCCAGGAGTGCTCGCCACCCTGTCAAGGTGGAGATCGTGGGTTCAAATCCCATCGAGGACGTTCGACCGAGCACAGGCCACGGGCGTGGCCTGTGCGCAGGGAGAAAGGATGACACAGCACAGGCCACGGGCGTGGCCTGTACGCAGGGAGAAAGGAAGACACAGCACGGGCCACAGGTGCGGCCCGTGCGCAGGGCGAAAGTGATCGACGGCACGGTGCGCTAACTGGAAAAGCGACGAAGCTCAAAACTTCGTGACTGCGGGTTCGAATCCCGCCTGTGCCACTAACGCGGGTTGTGATCCTCGTGGCGGCCTGTAAAGCCGTTGTCACAAAACAAGCGAGGTGGATGACGAGAGGTTCAATTCCTTCACAACCCACTGCGGCCCGTTCGTCTATCGGCTCAGGACACTAGCCTCTCAAGCTGGAAAGATGGGTTCAATTCCCATACGGGTCACTGAAGTACAACTCAACACGACCAAGTGATGGAACTGGTAGACATGCGACGTTCAGAACGTCGTGCCCAATCGCGGCGTGGGAGTTCGACTCTCCCCTTGGTCACTGAAACACACATGACGCAGGTAAGCCAGTGCTCAGCCGAGCTTCATAAGCTCAGCGTGCCGGGTGCGACCCCCGGACCTGCAACTTCGGCCGGGTACGCAAACATCGGAAAAGCGGCCAGTGCGAGAGACTGGTGAATTTGTGGGTTCGACTCCCATCTCGGCTACTGGAAAATTTTGTTGGCAGGCGTGTGAGGTGAGGGCAGGGCGGTCGTAGTAAAGTCCCGATCCCGTGGTCCAGCGGCGAAGACGGTTGCCGCGGCGACAAATCGATGGTTCGATTCCATTCGGGATCACTGACCAATTTTGGTCTGTAGGTGTTCCGGCAGCACACCTCTTCGGTAAGGAGGAAGACCGGGTTCAATTCCCGGACGGACCTTGAACCAAACGCAGAGCGAAAGCCATGCGTGAAAAAACAAATGGGCCTGCATGCCGCTGGCGGCGACCGACTCTTGCAAAGTCGGTGCGATGGGTTCGACTCCCATCAGGTCCACAAGACAAACGGGCCCATGGTCCAACGGGAAGACACCAGGCTGGCAGTCTGGTAATCCGAGTTCGATTCTCGGTGGGTCCGCTGAACGGAAGGTAGCCGGATACGGTTGGCCGGGCCGCTCTGCTAAAGCGGTTCTCGCTGGTCGAGATGAGGGTTCAACTCCCTTGCCTTCCGCTGGAAAACAGCTGCGCCTCGATGGTGAAACGGAGGATCATTCCTTGCTTCTAACAAGGCGTTCCGGGTTCGAGTCCTGGTCGGGGCACTGACTATATATATGGTGTCTGTGGTGTAGCGGTTTCTGCACGGCTGGCTGTGAACCAGAAGGTGGCGGTTCAACTCCGCTCAGACACCCCTAATGGGGCAAACAAAAAGACGAGATGAACAGGACGCAGCTCGATGCGCGAACGTGATGGCGAGGCGACTCGTCCTAGGAGCATTCGCCACTCGTTAGATACCAGGTCTTCAACATTTGGGAGAGGTGATCAACATGGTCGCCAAGGTACTTGAACGTCCGACTTTAGTGCTCAACCGCAACTGGCAGCCGGTGAACGTGGCGACAGTGGCCCGGGCACTGGTGCTGGTATGGAACGAAACGGCCCGCGTGGTCGATCCGCACGACTACCTGACCTACACCTGGGCTGATTGGTCGCAGCTGCGCCGCGCAGTGGCGATCCGTTCATTCAGGCGGTGCGGTTGCGGCTGCGCGCGCCGGAGGTGATTGTGCTGTCCGATTACGATCGGCTGCCCAGCGCCGCCGTCAGCTTCAGCCGCCGCAATCTGTTCAAGCGGGACCATTGGACCTGCCAGTATTGCGGCCTGCAGCCGGGAGGTGACGAACTGACGATCGACCACGTGGTGCCGCGCTCGCAGGGGGGCACTTCGACCTGGGAGAACTGCGTGCTGGCGTGCATCACTTGCAATAAGCGCAAGGCCGACCGCACGCCGCAACAGGCCGGATTGAAGTTGCGCCACGCGCCGGTTCGTCCGTGGTGGAAGCCGATGTACGCCCGCCACACGGTGCGGATCGAAAGCTGGTCGAAGTTCGTGAGCGAAGCGTACTGGAATGTGAAGTTGGAGGATTGATGGTTAGCGCAGCCGCGGGCGGAAGCGCCGCGGCTGTACACGAGTGTGCTCCTGGGAGGGCAAGCGGTCTCCAAAGCCGCCACACGGGGTTCGAATCCTCGCGCTCGTGCTGAGCACAAACAATGCCGACGTGGCTCGATCGAGAAAGGCGCCGGCGAGCGTAAACCGGACGATGCTGGTGCAAATCCAGTCGTCGGCTCTGTGTGTTGGCCCGTGAGTGTGGTGGATCGCACAGCAGTTTCCGAAGCTGCCGGACCAAGTTCGATTCCTGGACGGGCTATTGAAGTATCGATGTGCCTTGCGAGTGTGCCGGCGGGCACCGCCGGCAGGATGCTGGTGGTCGCGGCAGCGTTCGAAGCTGCAGGACGGGGTTCAATTCCTCGGCGAGGTACTGGCAGTAATGAAATTGTCCTCGGAGTGTGCCGGAATCGCATGCGACCATGCGAAGGTCGAGGACCAGGTTCGATTCCTGGCGAGGACATTGTTATTTTCGTAGCGATGTAGTTTCAGCGCGGGGTTTTCCAAAGGAGGTGTCCCATGTGCAGGCACGATTTCGACGACCAGCCATTTTTTTCGAACCGATGAGCAAGCGCCGCAGAGGGTTCCCTTCCGAACAGCAGGTGAAGCGCGGTGTCCGCATCGTCCACCAACACAAGCAGCTGGAAGAAAAGCTCGGTCGCAATGACCTCTGCCCGTGCGGCAGCGGCAAGCGCTTCAAGAAATGCTGCTTGAAGAAAGGCTGCTTTTGATGGCATCCATCGCGAGCACTACTTTAGAGACTAGGAGTTGAGTCGCTCGCCACGGCGAGCGACTTTCGACGCTGGAGCCAGACGGCACGGCAACTGCCTGCAAAGCGGTTCGAAGTGGGTTCGACTCCCACCGGCGTCGCTGGCCGTTCAACACCTAAACAGGGCACTGTTGTGGCAATGCCAAGGAGAAAAGACGTGATCAAAAAATTCTCAGCGACCGGACGGTGATGGACGACTTGCCGAACACAAGGACACTGTCCGCCGACCTGGCCAGGCCCTGCCTAACCTTCACCTGTTCATCCCACTTCCAGTCCAATTCACTTGCCGCCCACCGCAGCCGATTTCGCTGACAGCTCGCTCTTTAGCGCCAGCGCCCCGGAATGATGGGGATCCTCGGCCAGCGACTTTTGCAGCCAAGAATTCGCGCGGCCTGGGTCGCGTTCCAGCAGGCTTAGACATGCCATTTGATAAAACACCTCGCTGGACGGCGCGCCGCACTTGGAAGCAAGCTCCAAGTCGGATTGCGCCTCCGCGAATCGGTGCGCCTTGCCCAGCAAGATACCTCGCGCCAATGCGGCCGCGCCGAAGCTCGAATCGAGTTGCAACGCGCGGCCAAAATCGGCCAACGCTTCCTGATCGTGCCCCAGCGATTGTTCGCACAGCGCGTGATTGTAAGAGCATTGAGCATATTGTGGCGCCAGGGCGATGCAGACACTGGCTGCCGTTAACGCCTCATCGAAATGGCGCAGTTGGTAGGCACACCGCATTTGCTGGAAGTGCGGCCAGAACTCGTCGGGCTTAAGATCCACCGCGGCCGCGAACTGCTGCTCCGCGTCAACAAGCTTTCCATGCCGCAGCAACCATCGCCCCAAATCATAATGCTCCCAGGAATTGGCAGGCGTCGGCAGTGCGTTGAGCGAAAGTTGGCTGGCATCTTCGCCGCCGCCGGCATCGTATTCGTGCTGCTCCAAGGTAAGCCAAGAACTCGGGCCGCAAATCTCCTCAGCCTCATTTAGTCGTTCCAGCGCCCGCGCCGGGCATTGTCGATGGTATTCGGCGACGCCAATTGCACTTCCAGGCGAGCGGAGATAACGGCCAGATCCATCAGATCACGTCGCACTTGCGGGTCGATTCTGTCGCCAGCGCCTTGGCCCAGAGAGTCGATCGCGGGTGAAGCAAAACTCTCTCGCCGTTTCCACACTTTCGCGCAACCGGCGGCAATCTCCGCCAGCTTTGCTTGATCGAGCGGCTGGTCTTCGAGAAATCGCAATTGTTCGACCAGCTCATGCAGCGCGCCGTTGGCCTGACCTCGTTGAGCCGAGGCAATCTGTCGTTGGAGCTGCTCTTTGAGTTTGCCCTGCCAGGGAAATGGGCCGAGGGCGCTAAAAGCGGATTGTGCGTGAGTGATCGCGGAATCGAACTGCTTGCCGGCCAGTTCCTGCTGCGATTGCGCCGTCAGCGCTTCGGCCGTCTGCATGCGATCGTGAAAAAACAAACCGCCGAGTGTGCAAACCACCACCAGCGCCGCGAGACTAATGGCCGCCAATGCCATGGCATGTGGCTTTCGCCGCCGCCACTTTTGCCACCGTTCCACCAAACTGCGATTCGCCACTGTGCGCAGCGGCAAGCTCGCCAAATGGCAACGCAAATCGGTGGCCAGTTGTCCGGCATTCTGGTAGCGAGCCGTCGGATCCGCTGCCAGGCATTTGCACAAGATGTCGGTTAGGCCGCGGCTGACCTGGGGATTTGCCGCATTCAGGTTTCTTCGCGCTACGGTCGGATCGGCCGCCGGCAACTGGCCCGCCAACGATTCGTACAACAGCACGCCGAGCGAATAGATGTCGGACCGCGGATCGAGCTGATTTTCCAGGGATTCGCCGCGGCGAATCGCCTCCACCGCCGTGCGTTGCTCGGGCGACATGTAATCCAACGTGCCGCCGATCCGCTCGATGGTTTTGTTATTCAGCAGTTCCGCCGGACAGGCGACGTGGAAATCCAAAAGCATCGGCTGGCCGTCGCCGGACAAGAGTATGTTGGAGGGTTTGATATCCAGATGCACCAGGCCGCGCTGATGAGCATAGTGCAATGCATCGGTCAGGCACGCGGCGATCCAGCAGACGGCCTCGACGTGCGACGCCTGGTTTAGAAACGTGATGGCCGGGCTGGCGGCATTCGATTCGGTATTCGCGGACGACTGTTCCTCAAACAGGTGCTGAACGATTTGCGCTCCGCTGCGTTTGGCCAGCGGCTGCTTCTGGAGCCGTTTCAAAATGGCGCCCGAAGTGGCCCTCCCCAAGAAAGGCATGCAGATGGCGCGCAGGCCTTCCTGTGGAAAATCTTGCACCAGATAAAGCGGCACAATGTGCGTGTGTTGCAAGCGCGCCAGCGAAAGATGTTCCTGTCCGCGGCGCGGAGTAAACTTCACGGCCAACAGCCGATCCGAAAGCGACGGCTGCGTGGCTAAAAACACGCGCCCCACCGCGCCCCGCCCTAACTCGCTGATGAGCCGCAATTCGCCCAAGTTTTGACCGGGCTCGGGAAAGCGCGGTGGATCGCCTTCACCAAACAGCTGGTGACATTGCAGCACCACGGCCAACTGGTCGCGCCATTGCGGAAAACGCCGGTAATATTGTTCGGTTTCCGGATGTTCATCGTGCTCTTCGCGCAGACAAAACTCCTCGTACACCACGCGCACGGCGTCTTCGGGTTGTTCGGCCAGTTGCGGATACTCCGCCAGCCAGAATTCAGCAGGCTGCCCGGCGCCGGTGCGCCACTGCTCCGCCATTCGTTCCAGGATCGAGGCGAGCATTGAATTCGGCGAGTCGTCGGTGTCGTTGTCGCCGGCCGCCCGGGCGTGTTTCGAACCCGCATCGGCGACGGGTTGCTGATCTTTCATTTCGGGAATGAATTGCGACGAGCGGCTCATGGCACGCGGTTCTTGCGGCGGCGGCGTTACCTGGGGGATTGCTCACGCAAGCGTGCGATGCGGCGCGCGATGTCGTACAAAATCCGGCGTACGCTGCCTTCGTGAAGTTTCGACTGCCGGGCGATTTCAGCGATCGAGGCGCCTTGCCGCTTCAGCGACAAAAGTTCGTAATGATCGTTGGGGCACACTTGGAGCATTTGGTGCCAAAGCTCGTCGGCATAGTAGGTTTCGCTGACGCGCGGGCAGCGGTCGGGCGGCAGGGCGTCGGGACGTTCCGGCGAAATCGCGATTTCGCGATTCAGCGCGGGGCGATGCTTTCGCAAACGGTCGATCAGCCGGTTGCGCGTCATTTTGAGTAAAAACGCGCGAAACTGATCGAGATTCTCAAACTTCCATTTGGCCTGGCGAAGGTTGCCAACCACGTCGGCCCAAACGGATTGCACGATGTCGGCCGAATCGAACTTCGCCCGAAGCGAACCGGCGATGCGGCGTCGAATGACCATCCGCATGTAGGGTTCAAAAACGAGAAACATTTGCTCGACGGCCGCTTCGTCACCGACATTCAGCCGCGGCAAAAGATCCTCAAGCGAGGCGCTCATCAATCACCAGTCGGCGTTTGCATCCGAACGAAAAGCCAATGGGACGAAGTGTCGTCGTCGCGATCCTCGACGACTTGCAGCCTTCGGCGCCGCAAATAGTAGGCGGCAGCGCCGCCGACGATCACCGTCGTGACTCCCATCGCGATCGCGGCAGAGCGATTTTCATCAAGCCATTCGTTGACTTGTGACCCCAGGCGCTGGACGTCGCTCATCACGTGTTCAAGCGCTCGTTCAACTCCCTTGAGGTTAAGCGGAACCGCCGCCAAAACAGCTTTGCTGCTCAGCAAGTTTAAGGCCGTTGCCGGCGACGAGGCCTGAGCGAATAAATTTTCGATGCTCTTTCGATCGAGCCCTCGCGCTGCGCCGCTTTCCAAGGCCGTCAATTGCGGCGCGATGGACGCTGCTTGGGCCTCTTGCACAACCGGCTGGGCCGACAACTGCCCAATGGATACGACGTCCGAGCGCGATCGGGCATCGGTGGCCGTGGCGGTTAGGACAACTTTCGTATTCGTTGCGATCGTTACGGGGCTGCGAGAAACGGCCATCATCGACGTCGCTTGCGCCGGGGCCTGCGCGGTTTGCAGCACTGCCTGACCTGCCGCATCGGCCACGGGCGGCGGAGCAAAACGGCCCGTTTCACTGGCCGCCGCCGGCGTGAACACTATGGGGACGTTGCTCTTTTGATCGGCGAAATGCGCGCTCTGCAGATTGGCCGAGCCAGACGGCGCGCTGTGCGAAACCGTTGCAGTCGGGCTATCATATGCCGGCACAAAAATGATGATCACATACGTCGATCCAACCATCAAATAAGTCTGCAATCCCTGCGATAGCGCGGAAGTTTGGTGGCCGCCAGTCAGCCCATATTCCTGCGGCTGGGCCATCTTCGAGCCAGTTCCGAAGCTCGACGGAGCGTCAAAGTCATACGCCGTGCCGTGCAGTTGACCATAATCAAAATCCATTGCGCTGGACGACAGGTGCGGATCGGAATGCACCTCGGCTACGATAAGCGGAGGCGCAACTGCAGAGCTGCCGGCGCTTAGAACGCAGCGCAATTCAAGTCGTTCCCATCCAAACAGCCGTCGGTGTCGATTGAGCGCGCGGGCAGTGGGAGCCCGGTTTCGGAAGGTGGCCATGGTCGGGTCCGTAAGGGAAGATACGCAACCAAGCAATGTAGCCCCTCGGTCGCGGCGGGTGCCTCGCTCCAAAGTCAGTGTAGGGGCGTCCGACGCGAAATGTCAACTAACCGCTGGGCACTCGTGCTGGCAGGTTATAGAACCTCGGCGACCAGAGAATTTTGGCTAGCCAAAACTTAGGGCGTGACGCCTCGTTTTGCATGTGCAAGGTTCCCGACGGGCGATTATTCCCACATTTCGCGCGCGCTTACGGGCCTCGCATCCGTTTCTATTCTTGGCGAGTACCCGGGCCGGAACCGAGGGGCTCCAAATCGGAATAGTGAAGAGGAAGAATCGCATGAAAGCGCGTCGAAAATGGATGTATTTTCATTCCCATAACGGGTCATTGGAGCTTTTGGAACCACGAAACATGCTGGCTGGGCACGCGATTGCGGCCCCTGTTTCCCACCTGTATCACATTCACTCGGTCACACACCCCGTCGCAGCGGCGGTGGTCCAGGCGCAGTCGGCTGCGGCCTGGGCCATCGCTGACGTCGGTGAGTCGGACTGCGCCACACGGAACTAACCGCCACCCTGACCGACGTTAGCGGCGGCAGCGCCACGGGAACTGCGACATTCGAAAGTAGTGATCGTTGCGGAACCACTGCAACGGAATTCACCGTCAGCGTGACGGGCACCACCGCTTCCAGCACCCTGGATGTGGCGATCGACGGCACCGTCGTCGGCCAGTTGAAAACCGACGACACCGGAGCCGGCACACTTACCCTGTCGAGCAAGAATTCGGCTTTGCCCGATAACTTCCCCGTCGTGGCCGCGGGCTCGGTGATCACCATCAGCGACTCGGCGACCGGCACAACGTTGCTGACCGGAACGTTGGCGTCGGAAACTTCGGCAGGCGAATCGAGCGACGACCACGGCGACTGCGACGAAGCAATGCGCACCAATCTGTCGGCCGACTTGACCGATTCTGTAGGAAGCGCCACGGGCACCGCGACGTTCCACTCGAAGACCAGACGCGACACGGCAGCGATGTCGTTTACCGTTTCGGTAACCGGAGCGGCCGTCAGCGACACGCTGAGTGTCGCAATCGACGGAACTCCTGTCGGTTCAATACTGACCGACGAAACCGGCGCCGGCTCGCTCACTTTGTCGACGAAGGATTCAACGCTGCCGTCGGATTTTCCAACCGTGGCGGCTGGTTCGGTGGTGACCGTGACCTCCTCCGACGGCACAACAACGATCCTCAGCGGCACGTTGGAATCAACGAGCAGTTGGAGCAGTCTACGATTCGCGCACCGATGGTAAGTGAAATGCAGTTTCACGCGCCGAATTGTTCGTCCACCCGCGGAAAGCAGCAGGTCGGCGCGGTCGGAATCAGGTCTTGCTAGCGTGCGACGCGCAAACTGAAAATCAATCCATGAAAGCGACGATCTTCAAGCGACGAAGGATTTGTACTTTTGAAACGCTGGAGCCGCGCTGGCGCTGACTTGGGCCGGCGTGCCGCCGGTCGTGATTAGTCCGCCGACCAGCGCCGTTTCGGTGACGCTCAACGCGCAAAACGACGCGAGTGGCACGGCGAGCATTGCCACGACGGAAGTCGATTATTATTCGTTCGTCGCTGCTGCCAGCGGGGCTTATACGATTTCAGCGACCACGCCCACCAGCAGCGTCGACACGGTGCTGGGAGTATTTAGTTCCACCGGTCAACGGCTGGCGTACAACGACGACATTGTTTTTGCCGTAAATACCGACAGCCGGCTAAGCATCAATCTGACGGCGGGCACGCGCTATTACATCGGCATTACGAACTATTTCAGCGGCTCTCGCGGCGCGTATACCTGGTCGATCGTCGGCCCGGCTGCGCAGCAAACCGACGATGCGTACGAAAACAACGACACGCAGGCGACCGCCTCGAATCTGGGCACGCTCACCGCTACGAAGACCATCAATTCGCTCGTGATGGCCGACAGCCAGGATTGGTATCAGTTCACCACGACGGCTGCCGGCACGAGCGCGAACTCCGTCTCGATCAGTTTTCAGAACTCGCAAGGCAACTTGCAGCTAGCGCTGTATAACTCCGCGGGCACACTTTTGGCCATATCTCAGGGCACCGGAAATAGCGAAACTGTTTCGCTCAGCGGCCGCGCGGCCGGCACTTATGATGTGGAAGTTTTCGGACTAAACGGCGCTCTAAATCCCAATTACAGCCTGACGATCAACCCGCCGGCAACTTCAACCACCACGACTACCAGTGGCTTTCAAATCACCCTGAGCATGACCGGTTTGACCGCCAGTCAACAGGCAATTTTTCAAGCGGCGGCCGCCAGGTGGTCGCAAGTCATCACTGGCGACCTGCCCAACGCGACGTATCGTGGCCAAGCGGTGGACGACTTATTGATCAACGCGAGCTCCGTGTCGATCGATGGCGTCGGTGGCATTCTCGGTCAATCGGGACCGGACGCGTTCCGCGCCTCTAGCGATTTGCCGTATCACGGCATCATGCAGTTCGATTCCGCCGACATGGCCAGCATGCAACAACAAGGTTTGTTGTACAGCGTCGTGCTGCACGAGATCGGACACATTTTGGGAATCGGAACCATCTGGCAGGATCTGGGTCTGTTGTCCGGCATCGGCACAAGCAACCCGATCTTCACCGGCGCTCAGGCGACGGCTGCCTACAACCAGCTGTTCGGCACCAACGCCCGCGGCGTGCCGGTGGAAGCCACCGGCGGCAGCGGCACCGCCCTGAGTCACTGGCGTGAGAGCGTGTTTACCAACGAATTGATGACTGGCTGGGCCGGCCCCGGCACGAATCTGCCGCTATCGATCGTCACCATCGGTTCGTTGGCCGACCTTGGCTACACCGTCAATTACGCCGCTGCCGATCCGTTCATTCCATCTTCGATCCGCTCGCTCGTCAGCAGCCAGACGGTGGCATCCGCACGCTCTTCGCTGCGCAAGCTCGGAGATTGCCACTGCGGAACTGACCAACGCGAACGTGGCGGCTGCATCGAGAACAGTCGCCAGCACTGAGATCTTGCCGCCGGACGGCGCACGGGCCACTGTTTCATCGGCGACGGATTATACCGAGACAGGTCTGTCGCGCGATTCACTCCGCGGCGTTCGGCGGCATTTTGATACTACTGTGCTAAATCCCGCCACGCCATTGGCATTGATCGATAACTACTTCGCGCATCTTGCCAGCGCGGAGGCAAGCGTAGCACTGGTTTAATTGTGCCACAGACGTGCTGGACGCACCGGGTGCGTTCCGCCGGCTCAATGGCGGCGCAGAAGATAGCATCGACGTTGGTTGCACTGGCGCCCATGTCGGTGTCATCCTGGGAATGCGTATTTGCCTGTATTAGACAGTGCGATATTGGAGGTTTCCCGGGCTCACGTATGTGTAAAGAATATCGTACGCTGAACGTCCTATCGAATTTGACTCGCTGCCGTTCGGGCCGCAGACAATTTCCCGCATGCAGCGACAGGGTTGTTTGCCTACAAATCGCTGGCGTTGAAGGTGTCGCCTTGGCGGATGTCGCCGGTTTCGAAGCCCTTGCGGAACCATTTCACTCGCCGGGCGGAGGTGCCGTGGGTGAAGGTATCGGGGACGACGTACCCCTGGGCTTGCTTTTGCGGTTGATCGTCGCCGATGGCGCTGGCGGCCTGGATGGCTTCTTCCAAATCGCCCGGCTCGAGGATTTGCTTCATTTGATGGGTGGTCAACTGTCGACGGAAAACTAACTCTGAGTCTGTCAATTTTTGCCAAAATGCGCCGGTTTGGCTGTACGAATTGAGTGCTGGTGCCACGCTTTAATTTGCGAGATTTTTGGGCGCTGACACTTGGAAAATTCGAGGCCACTAACTCGCCAAAGGTCGATAAGATAGGTAGACAGGCGTCAGCGATAATGGTATTCACCAAACGCCAGGATCATCCTGAAGCGCGTGATCAAAAGCTGAATCAGATGTCGGTGCAGCCGTAGTTCGAATGAGCATGTAATCCCTTACCGATTGGCAGCGGCCAAACTTGACCTTGGCCATCGGTTTGCTGATCAAAGGAGTGAGTGAATAGTTTCAGGCCCAAATTCTCTGGAGGCGTACCATGCAAGGATGCATCCACCAGACCGACCTGGCTCTTGGCAGCCACACCCGTTTCGATGCGTGTCCCGCAGCCGTGGCCATCACGAGGCTCATTCGAGAAACGAGGGGACAGAAACCCGATCGAGTGCTTCCAACTCCGTTGGGCATTTTTGCCCATTACCGGGATAAGCTCGTTCGCTTTCGCGTGCCGCCGGAAGTGATCCAACACATGAACCAGTGGGATTGTTACGAGGATTGTGTGCCTAGGACTTTTGAGTTCGATCATGTTCCGTGGGAAGTGGCGTACAACTCAGAGTTCTAAGCTCTAGGGCGAATGGAATTTCTGGTAACTACTTGATGTGAGTTCACCGCTCCAATGAGGTGCCCCATGTGCAGGCAAGATTTCGACGACCAGCCATTTTTTTCGAACCGATGAGCAAGCGCCGCAGAGGGTTCCCTTCCGAACAGCAGGTGAAGCGCGGTGTCCGCATCGTCCACCAACACAAGCAGCTGGAAGAAAAGCTCGGTCGCAACGACCTCTGCCCGTGCGGCAGCGGCAAGCACTTCAAGAAATGCTGCCTGAAGAAAGGCTGCTTTTGATGGCATTAATCGCGAGCACTACTTTAGAGACTAGGAGTTGAGTCGCTCGCCGCGGCGAGCGACGTTCGATGCTGGAGCCAGATGGCACGGCCACTGCCTGCAATGCAGTTTAACTGCGGCACCGTGGCCAACGATTACTCGATCATCACCGTCTAACGACTCCGAGAATTGTCCAAATTCAGTTTCCGATTGATTATCCGGCCGAGAAAGGCGACCGCCCGACTCGGCCGGATTTTTTGCGCGCCTCCTATGAACTTGGAGTCATTGCGATAGGGAGGAAAGGCAAGGCCACTGCATTGCATTGGAATTCATCTAGCCTGAATTCTCCGGATTGGAGGAGGACTTGGCGGAGGTCAAGCGGCTTTGCAGCAGCGCAATCTGGGTAGACTGCTTCGACAGGCCGATTAACACGTTGAAGGCTTTCAGGTCGGCATCGTCCGCCGACCAGCTATCTTCTTTGAGGGCGTCTCGCATCTGTCGACTAAGGAGGGCACCTGGTTCTGCGAGATCGCAGAGCATGCCTCCCAACACTGCACACAGGGTGTTCTGGTTTTGGTAGGCATAAACGCGGTGATCATGAATCCGCTGCAGCTGATTCGCCAAATCCAAATCTTCGCGGTCTTCAGGACTTTCGGCGGGTGCTTCGGAATTTGTTTGTGAGCTATGGTTGGGGTCGACGGGGTTTAAATATTCAGCGTCCATGCTAAAAACTCCTATCTACGGGGGTTAAAAACATAATTCTAGGTTTCCGTCGCGAAACCAATTTGCTTGAGTCGGTACTTTGTTTCGCGCATTAGCTGCCGGGCTTGTCGCACGGTCCGCCGAAGTTCACGTCGAGGACTCAGCGTGGCACGCAGAGTGGTCAGTTCGCGCACAACGCGACCGGCGAGCTCGGCATCTTTTCCTAAGTGAATTGTGTGCAGCGCGTGGTGCTGCCGGAACCGCAATAGCCAATGGCAATCATGCGCGGGCCACCGGCGGTCGCGCTCCAAGTACCCGCCTCGACGCAACAGGTTCAATTGTTGGTCGTCGAGGCCCAGTCTGCGAATCGTGACGAATGGATCGTCGGCAGCTCTCTTGCGGCTGCCGACTTCCGGGTCGCGCGTTTTCCATGGGGAGCGATCCTTCAAGAACGCCAAGATTTGACTACTGATGGCCAACAATTGTGTATACGATTTATCGCCGCGGTCACGCGCACCACGCTGATCCCAGAACATGCCCTCCTGCACCAAGAGCATTTGATGGTCAAACAGCTCGCAGAGATGAGCGAAGTGGCATTGGGCCGCGCGATCCTCGGGATCAATTAGCGTCGATGCCCGCTCAAACATTGGCAGTAAAACATGCTTGGCATAAGCCCGCCGGTAATTCGCTTCGGCCTCCTTTCGGTTCTGATGGCGCTCTGCTGTATTCGAGTTGTCGAGTCGGGCGTCGTGGAGCGAAGCCATCGCCGCAGCGAGTTCCCCCAGGACTGGCTGCGATTTGCTTTTTCCTGTCGGTAGATCGAAATCCTTTTGATAATCGTTCATCGCGCTTTTTCGAAGTGCATCCTGATACAAGTCCATCAGCTGCCGTTTCAGAGCGTATTCCATCACCTCCCATGACTTGGCGGTCGGAGCCCAAAGTTCGAGCCCGGATAAATTGAATTCCGAGCATTCTTCCAACTTCAGCAGGTGGTCGAGCCCGCGACGGATGGCATTGGGCCTGACCTGCGTGCGGGAGATCGGCGACCAACCCATCAAAACAATTCGCTGAAGATGTACCTGTTCATAGCCGGCAGGCGTGGAGTTGGAGGTCGGTGCATCAGCGCAGAAAGTGCCGTCTTGCGCCTCAGTCACCGGCATCGGCTGGCAAGACTCGCTGGGCTGCTCCTCCTCATCCAACGGATTGCCGTTTTGCATTTGGTCCGCGGGTCCAGACTCAGCTGACACGTCTTTGGGCGTTTCCTGCTCATTTGGGCAATAACCGAAATCATAAAGCTGCTCATAACGTAACCTATCGCGCTTTCCGAATTCGGAGACGCCGACAATCGGTACGGCGGGCAATCCCAAATGTCGCAGCAGGATCGCGTGCGGCAAATCGGGGGTGATGATGATTGTGCCATCGGCACGATTGATCGCTTCGCGCGTGAATCGATCATCAAAAGCAGCGAACAATGGGCAGGCGTCAGCCTTGACGCAGCCGCGCTCCGTCATGAGGTCATTGAATTTACCGGAACTTGGATCTGCCAACGCCACCACTGCCACCGCGGGTTCAGACAAGAAGGGATGCAGCACGAGTTTCCCTTCATCATTGCGATGCAAAATCTTGGACGCTAACAATTCCTCCTCAGAATGGCACGACGTAAGGGTGCGCAAGGCGTCATCCAGTACGATCGGCCCAGCGAGGCAATTCCGGTCTTGAACAAGCGAGGACCACGGTGGATCCATTGGAAACGGTCGACATAGATCCACGTAGGTTTCGAAACATGTGCGTTCCATCGCGACCAAATCCTTTCATAAGCCGCACTGCTGGCGGACAATTCAAAGTGTGTTGGGGATGCAGGGCGAGATTGGTTTGATGCATTTGGCGATTCGAACAAATCACTCGCGCGGTTGCGGCTTTGAACCAACAACGTATTCCAGCGCAGAGAGACACTAGCCAAAACGTGTAGCCAATTCAGCGTGCGAAAAGAAATCTTCCTTGATCCTGTTTTCGAAGAAAAACCCGTCCTTGGGTCTACAAATTCATGTTATCTGTTACTCGCAGAATGTCAAGCAGTGGCTAGCCTGCCAAGCGGATCGGACCTATCAGACGCGGGAATTGAGCAGTTTCCTCGCAAATCTCAAACTGGCCGAAGGAATTGGTTTAGCCGGTTTTTATCGTGCTCATCTCCCGATCGGCTTCGTGAATTGGCCTCTGCGAAGAGGTTCATCCGACCTGGCGGTGTGGATAAAGAGGATCGCTTCACTTTCAAAGCCCCGACTGATGGGCGCGACTAAATTCGCGGGGTTTCCGCGGCATAAATCGTGTGGAGATCGACCTAGCTGGCGGGGCGACCGACACAACTTCGGTCCTAGTGCAAAGCGCATTTAGTGCTGCACCAGGACCTTTCCGTTTGTTAGGCGGCCGATGTGCTGCCAAATGGTTTGGCTGGAAATCGACTGTTTTAACTATTTAGGAGGCAAACATCTTGAACTTCAACATACTGATTGTCAGTTCTTTGGCCCTGCTGTTGGCCGTCGTGGCGCTGGTGCGCGAGGTGCGCCTGCGACGAGCTTTGCAAGCCGTGTTGGCCCGTATCCTCGCGCGCTGGAGGCAATATGTTTCTGGAAAACCTTCGTTCCCTCTGGACGACAATCCTGCTGGCGATGATCGCCGCCACCGGCTGCGGTAGCGACAGCGATCGCGTGGCGGAAGTGGCGCTGGAATCGTCCCGGCGCCAAGCAGCCTTAGATCGGGAAATGGCCCGGCTGAACCGGGAAATAACGGAAGGGACTCGGCAGCTCGTCGAGTCGCGTGGCGAGGCCGATCGTCAAATTCTGGCCCAACAACAGGAGTTGCAGCAGCAGCGACAGCAACTGGACGACGAACGTCGCGGAATCGCCAGCCAGCGGCTGCGCGAATCGTTGTTGGCTCCGATTTTGACGAACCTAGGTTGGCTGGCGGTGTGTAGTTTGCCGCTGGTGTTGTGTTGGTATTTGCTCCACGGCTTGGGTCGAGAATCGGCCGAAACGCCAGTAACTCAGCTGCTCGTGGATCATCTCATGCTGTCGGACGATCCGCTGGTGCAATCGGGCGGGGGCTCAGCAGGAATGCCAGCAAGGGATAGCGCGCCGCACGATCCAGACAGCTCGACGGCGCAGCGGCTGACCAGTTGGCGTTGATCGAAGATGTGTTTCGTCGTGATAGGGCGCGAGTCGTTATCCGCCGACCAGCGCCGTTGAGTGCAATTTTGTTTCCAACTTTTCACATTTACCTCGGAGAAACTGACCCATGAAACTGCTCTTCATCAATAACGACGGTGGCGGCTTTGCCGACTACTTGGAAGTGGCCGCCGGATCGACGGTGGCCTCGTTCTTCCAAAACCAGTTGCCCCATGGCAAACCGCAGGACTACTTGATCCGCGTGAATCGCCAACCGGTTCCCGCAGAATATGTCTTGCAGGAGGGGGATCGAATCAGTTGTACCCCCACCAAAATCCAAGGTGCGCTGGTGTCCATCTGAAATCTCTCTTTGTGTCGCGATCTGATCTTCGGGACCTGTCGGCGCTACGCCGGCCGGTCCCGATTTTTTTCAACCAAGCGGAGATGATTATGTCCACTTACCATAAACCTTTTCTGCGTGCCGCCAGCGTCATCTGCCAGGAGTTGACTGGCGCGGCAGGCGCACGACGTACGCTTTCGCTTCCCGCCGCGCAGTGGCGCAACCTGGTGGAATCGGCCCACAGTATTAAGTTGGCCCGCAGTCGAGGCTGGCTGCATGCCACACGCTGCCGGCAGGAGCAGTTGCTGGCGGAAATGAGCTACCTGCAGCAATCGTTCACCTGGTTGATGGACGAACTTCGGGAGGCGATTCCCGAGAAGATCGTTCCAACAGCAGGAGATGTCTATCGGGATCTGGTTTCCTTGGAGGAGCAGTTCACCGACGTCCAGTGTGATTTGGAGGAGCACGTGGTCGCGGTGACCACCGAACCGGTGGTTCTGGACGGGATCGATCTGGGCGCTTCCAGATCCGATTGGATTGGCAGGAACTTGAGCAATCGCAGCCCTACAAGGTCGTAGCCTTGGATCCGCATCCGGCCGAATCGAATCCATCCGTCACCCATCCGCACGTCAGTGAAGAAATCCTGTGTGAAGGGGATGGTCGGCAGGCGCTGCGCGCGGCGTTGGCCGGCGGACGGCTGCTGGATTTCTTCACGATTGTCGATCGGCTGCTCTGCACCTACGCCCCGGGGCGGGCGTACGTGGAAATGGATCACTGGGACGGCCTGGCTTGCCACGATTGCGGCTCGATCGTCTCGGCGGAAGATCGCTGGTGCTGCGATCGCTGTGAAGAAGTGATTTGTGCCGACTGCGGCAGTTCCTGCCCGCATTGTGATCGGACCTGCTGCAGCGGCTGCTCGAGTCGCTGTCCCCTGTGCGATGAGTCCAGTTGCGCGAGCTGCCTCGAGCGTTGTGTGATTTGTCGATGCATGGTGTGTCCCGATTGCCTTTCCATTGACCCTAACCAATGTGTGCAATGCCATGAAAAACTCCATGAAGAACCTGATCAGGACCGCCGACAGCCGGCGGATGAAGAGCCTGAGCCTGCGGTTCACCCCGCGGGCTTGGGCGAAACTACTGTTTCTGCGTGACCGGGGAGCGACGGAAGTGGGAGGCTTTGGAATTAGCGACCCGGATGATCTGTTGCTGTTGACCGATTTGGCGCTGGTCGATCAGCTCTGCTCGGTGGCTTCCGTAGAGTTTGCCGATAGTGCGGTGGCGGATTTCTTTGACCAGCAGGTGGACGGCGGCCGGTCCCCTGCGCAGTTTGCCCGGATCTGGGTGCACACCCATCCGGGCAATTCGCCGGTGCCCAGCAGTGTCGATGAAGACACCTTTGCGCGGGTGTTTGGCCAGAGTGATTGGGCGGTGATGTTCATCCTCGCGCAACACGGCCAAACCTCCTGCCGGCTGCAACTCAACGCGGGCCCGACCGGAGCGATCGAAATCCCGGTCTGCGTCGATTACAGCCAGCCGTTTGAAGCGAGCGACCATGCAAGTTGGGAGGCAGAGTATCGGGCGAAGGTTGAAGCGTCGCCCGACGTGTGGTTTCCCAAGGATGCGGCGGTATCGGGTGACAGGATGCCTCTAATCGGCAGAGTTTCAGACCTCAAAGCCGCGCACGATGAGTATGGTTTCGAAAGCAATGGCGGGGCTCCGCCATGGGAGGATGAGTATGGGTTTTGAAACCGATCGCTTGGCGCCGCAGTTGGAACTGGTGCCACCTGCGCGTCTGGCCAGCATGTCGGTCAGCGTGATCGGCGTGGGAGCCATTGGGCGGCAGGCGGCGCTGCAGTTGGCATCGCTGGGCGTGCGTCAGTTGCAACTTGTGGATTTCGATTCGGTGGAAGCGTCCAACATCACCACCCAGGGATACGGCCAAGACGACTTGGGCCACGCCAAGGTCGCAGCCACTGCTGCGGCGATTGCCCGGCTGGATCCTGCTATCCAGATCGATGCGGTCTATGACCGATTTCGACCGCGGCGGCAGATAGCAGAAACTGTGTTTTGCTGTGTCGATTCGATCGACACGCGGGCTGCCATTTGGAGAGCGGCTGACAAGGTCTGTCAGTTTTGGGCCGACGGGCGGATGTTGGGGGAAGTGCTGCGAATTTTGGCGGTCGCCGATCCAGAAAGTCGCCGGCACTATCCGTCCACGTTGTTTTCCAGCGACCAGGCGCAGCAGGGGAGCTGCACATCTCGCAGCACGATCTACGCTGCGAGTATTGCGGCCGGGTTGATGGTGCACCAGTTCACGCGCTGGTTGCGCCGCTTGCCGGTGGATCGCGACGTGTCGATCAATTTGCTGGCCGGCGAATTTTCGGTCATCTGATGATATTTGCTGTCGGCCGAGTTGATCGGCAAGAAAAAGACACCAGCTCTTTGGTGTCTTTTTTTAGCTCTGCGAGCTTCCGCGCTCGGCGGAGTCTTCAAGGGCTGCAATCGCTCGCGCTCCACCGGGGTCCAATCCCCAGCAATCAGGGCCGGACCGGCCTATTCCGGCACGAACGATTCGGTCACCGTCACTTCGCGCACGTCGCGGGCATCGGGCTCGTAGCAGCGAATGCGAATGCGAATGCCGCGCAGCGGATAGGGATACGGGGGAGATGTTTCGTAGCCGCTGCCGCCGCCGCCAGTTATCCCGACAATCTGATCGGTGCCTTCGTCGACGGGGCCGCTGCCGCCGTCATCCTGATCTAGCCCATCCATTTCGTAATGGAACGACCAGGTGTCGAAAGTCGCAGGCTTTTGGCTGTATTGTCCGTAATCCGGTAGATTCGTCGTGGAGTCCTTGTGATCGTCGAATATCCACGTTTGCAAAATCGTGGGACTGGAATTGGCTGCCTGCAATTGTGACTTTGTATCGCCCGCGCCTACGAATTGGCCGCTGCCCAGCGCGTTGTTGTTGTACAAATCGACATAACCTCCAACCACAGGCGGAGTGAACGGGGTGCCGGCCGCGTATCCTGGATCGCCAGGCAACACCGCCAGACCACTGTTGTTTTTGACCTGCACGGTCGGATCCCATACCTGCACGTCGAACGACAACACGTTGGTGAGCACCACATCTTCACCATAGCGGGTGTAGGAAGGAATTGTCGGATCAATCTGGTAAATGCCGGTGCTTAGTTTTCCGCCGAATGGAACCAGCATCGAAGGATCGACTTTGTGGGGAAAGCCATTGAATGGGGCAGTGCTGTTATAGGCGTGGGCGTAACGGCATTCGCGTTTGGTCAAGTCGCTCAAGGTGTTGCCGTCGTAGCTGCCGGTGGCCAAATTCAGGTGCGCCGAAATGTCGTCCAGGCCGCCAGTAATGTTGGTCAAAGGCACCGACACCGGCCCGCCGCCCCAAGTGGGAAGCACCAGGAACACTCGGCGATACAGCGTGAACGTCGGAGGATCGACGGGCGTCTTGTTGTCCGATTGCAATGTCGGGCGCAGAAACCACACCACTTCCGCCACGTTGGATTGAACGGTCGGGTAGCCCGGCAGCGAAGAGCGGCCGATATACGGTCCCTCCTTGCTGCGGATGGTGAACATCAGCACGTCGTCGGTATCGCCCAGGGGATACTTCTCAATGGAATTGCTGGAATTGAACAGCCCGCCCGTCGCAGGATACGCGGCCGTGTAGGCGCCGCTCGTCAGGCCGTTGTTCAACAAAGGCGAAGCAGAAACCGCAGGCGTTTTGTCGCATAGCGGACCCTCGATGATTTCAAAATAACCCGAGCCCGTTTCTGGGCGCTGCCACACGGTCATGTCGCACGTGTGCGATTCCAAATCGCTGCGCAGCCGCTGGGCTGCCGAACGCATCCGGCTATTCAGCTCGATCATCGATCGGGCCGCCCCCACTTTGCTCCCCACGTCGCTGAACAACTGCGTGTAGGCCATCATCAAAAGCAGCACGCAAACCAGTGACACCAGCATTTCGACGAGGGTTAAGCCAGGGCGCAGGGCGCAGGATGCAGGGCGCAGACGGCGGGAAGGCAGAAGGCAGAATGCAGAAGGCAGAATATTAGACTCTGCGCCCTGCGCCCAGCGCCCAGCGCCCTCAATCTTCAATTTGCGATTTGCACTTTTCATTTTGCCACCCGGCCACTGACCACGGACCACGGACAACTAACTATTCAATAAACCTCTTCAGCACCACCGCTTTGTCCGAATTCAAATCGGCGCCGCGCTGGAAGCCCACAGGAATGGTCCGGTCGATGATGTAAAACCCGCGATGCCGCTTGATCTCGCCGGTGTCGGAGCCCATTTCCTGGCCAAGTTGATATCCATCGGGATGCGCCGCGTCAAAGGTCTGCTGGCCGCTAGTGTTGGGCTTCTTATTAGGGACATCCCAGCCGTACCACGGCGTCACTTCGAAGTACCCCACCGTAATCCACACCGCGTACACGTTGCTGCGCGTGGTTAATTTGTTGACCAGTTGCCCGTAGGGCTGATAGGCGAAGTAAGCGTTGCGCGTCCAATCGTTGTAAGGTTGGTTGCTACTGGCCGTGAGGCGATTCAGCATCAGCGGCGTCTTGTTCGCCGCGTTATCGATGTCCGGCGCTCCACCCTTGGTCCCCTCGGCGCGCCACAGCGTAACGTTCACCGGTTTCTGCGTCAGGTTCGGAGCAGCCGCGCCGGGAAGCGGTACCATGTCGCAGCCTGCGGCGCTACGAAACGGATTGGAGAATATCGACGGGCGCGGTACAGGAGCTGCGGAATTGTCGTCGAAGGCGTAGTCGTCGGCGCCTCCCGCCACATCGTAGCCTCGCCGGCTTTTCACGAGATCGGAGTAGAGCGGACCCAGAATCCAAGCCGACACGCTTGGATCGCCCCCCAAAATGCTATTCCAGATTTTGTCGTTGTAGATCGTGTTGATGTTTACTTTGCCGGGATCGCGGTAATTGGAAACAAAGTTGAACGGCGGATGCAGCCCCGCGGTGCCGGTCGGCTCGTGATCGGTGGCCGGTGTCGTGGAATTGGTGACGCTGTTGTATTCCCCGGCGAGCTTATTCGGGCCGAACGTGTCCCAATAAAACGTGAATGGATTGAGCACCGTCTGCGTTCCCACAAACGGCGACGGCGTTTGCACGTATTCCAAAATGTTCGCCAGATCGAGCGCATTATTGCCGGCGAAATCCGTGGCATTGAAAAAATTCAGCAAATGAGAAAACGGCGCCCTCTGGTTCGTTGGTGTGGCGCCGGTCGGATCGTATGGATTGGTGGTCGCTGCCGTGTCGGCCAGACTCACCTCTAACAGCAAGCGCTCCGGCGAAGTCGCTGGCACCAACATCAGTTCCGCCGGGTTGGCAAAGGGCCGACTGTTCATCGACAGCCATGGCATGGGTTGCGGCGGACCGCCCAGATACGGCAATGTTCCCACCGATGGCGTCGGGCCAACTCGCGCATCGCTCGAATTGATCGGCGTGCCATAGGCATGATTCAGATATCCCAACGAACTGCAATGTGTCGTAGCCGTCAGGCTGCTGTGCAGCTCGTGCGTGAAGTTGATGTTTGCCAATCCGGCATTGTTATCATTCGAGTTGATTGGATTTTCTCCGCCTGGCGGGTTTGCGACGGTCATCGGGTCTGGTGCGATCGACCACACCTTCCCGTCGGTATTGACTCCCGGCCCCGGCGTTGGACCGTTGGTGCTATGCTTTCCGCGCTCCCGCGACGAAAACGGCAGCGTTCCAGCTGCATCGGCGTTGGCGTCATCGGGGTCCCACTGGCCCGCGTATCCACTATGATTTCGCATCGCATCGTCGCCATTGAACACCGTCAAATCGACCGGCATCCAGTCGACTGTGATGTACGGGTTCGTTGTGGGGTTATACGCGCTCAACGGATCGGCCAGCCGCTGCAAATACACCGTGCGGACATCACCATTTGTCTGCGTCGCTGTATTGCCATCGATTGGATACGTGCTGCCGCCGCTCGTTTCAAGCGGCGTGTCGGGGAAAGCTGTGCCGCCGCCCCCCGATAGATCGCCATAAGCGTCCCACTTGGCGAACGCCGCGTAAGCATTATTGTCCGTTGGCACAGGATAATAGGTCCCCTGGGGTAGAGGTTCCGAAATATTCAGCCCGATGCCGTATGGGTTGGTACTGTTCGCGATAGTGATGTTGGTACCAAGCTTCGCGGTGTTTGCAAGGTTTCCAGCGGGCCAGGAACTAGGAGAATCGGCCGCGGCCACAATGGCCACCGGCGGCATGATCTCGGCAGGAGCCGCCGGGCTGCTGGCGTCAAATTCCGTGGGATAATCGCGCGCGCCTGTCCCGTCGGTGATGACCGGAGTCGCAGGCGTGATGTTCAAATTGATTCGCTGCGGCGATGCTTCGCCCCATTGACCGTTCGGGGCTGCACTCTTCTTGTAACTTCCAATCGCCGTCACTTCCCGCGGCCCGACGATCGCGTAGCCGCCGGCCGGCACATACGCCGGAACCGGATTGGTGCCCGACGGAAGAATGTACGGATTGAAATTTTTGCGAGCATAAAAAATATCAGTCGTCGATGCAGCCCCGTGATTAAAAAGGTGCGTATTGGCCCCACTCACGGGCGCTGTTGCAGGTTCGACTCCCGCGAACCACACGATCCGCTCAATGGCGACCGGGAAGCTTTGTCCTCCGAGCGGGGTATTTAACAAGCTGCCCGAGGGAGTATTCCCTGCGCCCGGGGCTTGCTCAGGCTCCAACGAAGCGCTGTCCGGCAAATTGATCAAAAACTGACGTGGCCGTCCGAGCGACGGTGTCGCGGTGCTGATCGCCAAGCGCCACACCGGATACGACATCGGGCCGGCGTTCACTCCGTCGAGCCCCGCCGGCGCCATCTTTTCCAAATTCAGAAACCATTGGTTGACTGTGCTGCCTGCTAACGTGCTGGCGACTTCGTTCTTTTGATACGTATACAAGTCACCGCTTTGCACAGGATTGTTCGTGTTCTGAGGAGCATACAATTCGACGAACAACGAACCCTCGGGAATCCGTATTCGGTCCAGCGTGAGATCTGGTGATGGGCTCTTGCGTTCATTCCCGCTGGTGTCCTTGTCGGTATCGGCCACGCGGCGATCGTGGAATGCCAGGGTCTCCGTGAGCACTAGCGCCGGCGGCTTGCAGCCCCACACTAATCCGCGCCAAGTCGCGGTGTCGTCTGCGGTTCCAAGTTGGCCATCTACGCACCAGGTCCGCTCGGGATGGTTCGAATCTTTCGGAGTGCCGGTTGAATCGACATTGCTAAACGGATCCATGTCGTATTCAAACGGCGTCATGCTGCTGTCCGACGACATCGCGTCCACCGCGTTGATCGCCCATTGCGCGATTCGGCGAATCGCAAGTTCCTTCTTTTGTGCGGGGAGCAACAACGGAGTCTCTGTTCCAAACCAATGGTTGTTGGGGCTGGTAAGCCACGAATCGTCGATCATCAGCCGCGCCAAGATGTAAAGCTGCCGCGCCATCAGTTGCCGCGCAAGCACCTGATCCTTCGTGCCCACTTTGGTGGGATAAGGGCTCGTCGTGTCTGGCCCGGTGACGTTCATCCCGTTGGTGAGGCTGAAAAGGTTGCCGGCCGGCCAGGTGGTGCCCGAGAATACTGATGACCAAAACCAACCCGCCGGCATTGTGGCCGCGGACGGGTTGCCTTCCAACAAGGCTTCGGTGGGCTCGTCCACCGTGCCGTTGCCGTTGTTGTCGCGCCCGTCCCCCAGCGGCCGGTTGATGTTCATCCGCAGCCCGGCAATCAATTCCGGCGCCAACAGCGTCCGAACGTTGGCGTCAATGGCTGCCGTCTTCTGAACCGCCGTCCAGGCGCCAAAATTCATGGTGTTGCCCAACTTCGCCGTCAGCAGTTCTGCAACGGTGTGTGGCGTCGGATTGGACGAGCCATACCCCGGTGAGTTGCGCCACCATGTCGGCGCCACGATGCTCGGGCTCGGCAGGTCCCAGCTGTCTGTGGTGATCAGGCGCGATTTGATTTCCCCGACCAGCGGGCTTCCGCCGCCGATGGCCTGGATGCCGGAGATGTCGTGCAGCCGGTGGGGCAGCATCGCCGAATCGACGTCCCACGTGCGCAGCACGCGCTCCAATTCACCCAGCGTGAACGGGTCGTCAATGTTCGTGGCGGCAGGCGTCGAATAGTTTGGACGCTTGGTCAGATCCAAGTCGTACGGGGAATTCTGCGTTTCGTTCGTCCACGCCGGTTTCCACATCAAAGGTTGACCGGTGTAATCCAATCCCAACGCGGATCGGCCCCACAGATCAGCCGGATTGGGGCTGTTGAAGGCGCAATACGGAGCGGCCGGCGGGAATCCCCCGGAATTATCCGGGTACATGTACCGTGTCACGTCGGTCAGCGTGCTCATCGAGCCAGTCTGGCCCGCTTCGGCGGTGGTCGAGGCGGCCCCCTCGCCGTAACGCCCTTCGTAGCTGCCCGTGCCGCGCAGCATATGCGCCAAATCGGCCGTGGAAAATGGGGTGCCGGTTGCCGCTTGCGTCACATCGATTTCCGCCGGGCCATAACCTTGCCCGCGCGGCAAGTTGATGGCTGTGGCCCCGGTGGTGCCTGCATACGGGCCGGTAATTGTTTGCGTGTGCGTGACCGCGATTTGCTCCGTCGTGCCGGCGGTGTTCACATTTAGCCGGCCGTCTAAATCGACGCACATGATCGCAAACAGCGGCTTGTACAACCGCCCGTCGGGGGCCGCCTGCACCGGCGCGCCCAAATCGAGCCACACGCTGTCGGGCACGCCGTCGCCATTGTTATCCACGTCCCAGGGCGGATCGGTTGGCGCCGAGAGATTGAATTGCCATTCGATGTTGTTCGAGAAGCTGGCCGGCCCAGTCATGTTTGGATTGCTGCCGGTAAACTGCGGATTCTCGATCGGATTGGGTCGCAGGCAGATCTGATTCAATAAATCCTTCGTGGTGTAATCCCACGGCAAAGTGATGCTCTCGCGGTACGTCCAGTAATGCACCAGATCGGGGCGATGATAGGAGGGCAGCCGCGGCACGGCCGGCAACTGCATGGGAGCGCGCGGATCGTCGGTCACAAACGCCAGCGCCATGTGTTGGTAATCGGGCGCGGTGTAATCGTCGTTCGCGCCGCCGATGCCGCCGAAGGGCGTTGTCGCCAAGTAATCGCTGCCGGCTTTCGTCGGATCGAAGAACAGGGGGTTTGGCAGCAGCGCAAACTCACGAGGCGCAGGCGCCGGTGGGGCGGTACCGTCCTTCGCATCCAACACAAACAGCCCTGTGTCCTTATAACCAAACCCCGTGCCCGCAAACGGCCGCCCATTGATCACAAACGTGGGGTGTAGATTGCTGGCGTCGGTCGGCGTAACGAGGTTGCCCGCTGAATCCCGGAACGCCAGCACGTGGAATACCGGCGTCCAGATCTGATCCGGCGGACCGCTGGCTGCCGAGGCGGGCGTGGTCCCCACTTCGTAGCGCAAGATGCGCGAACTGAGCCCTTTGGCCGGCCCGCTGGTCATCGTGATCACGCAGCCGTCCAAGTAGCCGTCGACCGTGAGCTGCTGCTTCACTTGGTTCAGCACCGCCGGTACGGCATTGAACGAAGGCGTGGTGATCGTCACTAGCGGGATGGTGCCGGCCGGAATGCCTGAGGCCGGTGCGCCGGATCGGCCGTCGCCGTGAATTCCACAATCTGTCCGGAGGTTACATCGGGTTGCGTGACCTCCGTCGGCGGCAGGTTGTCGATCGAACCGGCGATCGAATACGGCCCGTACATGCTTTCCAGCAAGCTGTGCGGGCCGATGGGGGAATGAAATTTTTCCGGGAAAGTGGGGGGCGTCGCGGGATCGACGATGCCCGCGTCGCCGCGCAGCACCTGCATCATGGCCTTGTTGAGTTGCACTTCCGGCAGGTCGCCCGTGATCGACGTCCTTGCGAATTGCTTGCTCATGCTGAGTTGCCGCGTGGCCACCAGCACGTAGGTGATGGCGATCAGCACGAACAAAAACAGCAGGCTCAGCACCACCAAAATCAGCACGCCGCGCCGCTCCGCCGCCTGCGGCGGGAGCCCAGGGGGCAGGGCGCAGGATGCAGGATGCAGGGGCGAAGGACGAAGGGCGAAAGGCGATGGGCGCTTCACTGCGCCCTGCGCCCTGCGCCCTGAATCCTCACGGTTCACTTTGCAATTTGCACTGTGCATTTCAATCTCTCTCTTCGCTATTCCCCTGACATTCCCAATTCTGAACAATGAGCATTGAGCATTGAACAAAAGGCATTCGTTGTTTGTCGTTCATCGTTCACTGTTCATCGTTCAGCGTTCGTCCTACTGGCTCCACTTCGATGGCCCCTCCAATTCGATGGTCCGCTGGTAGACCGCCACCACGTCGTCGAACAGGCAGGCGTACGTTTGCGGGCTGTTGCCTGCGGCGAATACCCAGTCGGGCCCGGCCAACGTGACGTTGGCTTCGGTGAGGGCCGATGCTTCGTCGATCACGTCGCCGGCGACCACGCGATACCAACTGAACATGACCGGATATTGATGATCAATTGGGCCAGTGGTCACCGCCGGCCGCGCCAGCATGAGCCAATTGCCTGGGCGAGCGTAGCTGAGCGGATTGGGATTACTGGAGGTATAGGGACCGCCAGGGGATAATGGCGTGGTCAACTTTACATCGCCTCCGCTGGCGGCAAAATAGTCAGAGCCGGCGACACTGCCGCTTGGCGTGACCGTTGCCGTCCCCTCGCGCACCGCGCCGGCGCTGAACGCCGTTGGATTGGGCAGCGAGCGGCGGTAAAAGACCACGACCGATAACGTGCACGGCACGCCCGCGGCCGGCGTGACGGGGACAGCCGGCGCGTTGGGATCCGGATAGTACGGCGTCAGCATGGCCAGCCAGGAATACAGGCCTAAGGAATCTTGTTTCAGCGGCGGCGTGGCCAGGCTTGGATCGTAGGCCAAAGCGGTCTGAGCTGCGTCGGATGGCTGGAAGATCACGATGTCGTCGTCGGCGCGAAAGATCGCGTCGGCCAGCGGCAAGTTCGGCGTGAAGTTGGGGGTCGCAAAGATGGCAGCCGTGTTCAGCGTGAGGCGCGACATTGTCGGCACGCCGGCGCCGGCGTTGGCGGGAAAATCTTTGATCACCCCCCGGGCTGCAGCCGTTGTGCCCGCCGCAGCCGCCATCAGTGGATCGATGGCCAAAGGCAGCATATCGGCGGCCGCCGGCGGAAAGCTGTATTGAACCCAATTTGTTCCGTTGTATCGCACCCACGGGCAATTGGCGTTGGGTTCGACGATGCCCATGCCGCGGGTTTTGAATTCGCGAATGATGTTCAAGCCGGTTTCGGCTTTGCGCTGCTCGATGTCGGCCTTCATGGCCTGAATGCCGCCGACGGGAATCAGCGCGGCGACGCTGACCAGGCCGATGGCCACGATGCCGATGGAAATGAGCACTTCCAGCAGGCTGATGCCGCGGCGCGAGGAAGTAGGATGTCGGAAGTAGGAAGGAGGATGTGTGCAAGCGGACGCACAGCGGCCACGGCCGGCAAATCCTAAATCATAAATCATAAATCCTACCTTCACGGTCATCTTCCTCCGGTCGCCTGGGCCGACTGCGCGAATTGCCGCGATAGGTTGACCGCGTTGGCTAAGGTGTCGTGCGTCGTTGGCGACGTCAAAAGCGAGGCCGCATATTGATCGGGGTTCTGCGTGCCGGAGGGGTCGGCGGGAAGATCTTTCACTTCGGCCGTGGTGGCCAGCCCGCTTTGCGGATTGATGGCGATCCACAAGTTTTCCAGATCGCGGAAGTTGTGTTTTTCGGCCTGGGTGGATGCGTTATCGGCGGGGCTGTAATATGCCGCGTCGTATTTTCCGCTGGAGCTGTCTTTTTGGAACAATTTTTCGCGCTTGCCGATCATTAGGTACACAGGAGAAGTCATGGGCACAGGCGCCGTGGTTTGAATGGAACCGCCGTGTGGGGTGGGATTGGTGATGTTGAAACAAACGCTGTCCATCTCGCCGGAGCTATTGAAAATGAACACGATAGGGCGCGTGTTCGGCTTGCTTGTTGTCGGATCGACCGTGAACAGTTGGATTTGGTCGTCTCCGATTTGTTGCGGCGTGGCTGTGCCAGGATTGACGTTCCACACGTTGTTAGGAATGGATTGATACAACAACTTATTACCCACGGGAGCAGTGCCTGGCGGATTGCCTACCCCGGAATCGATGAGGTCGATCACGGCGCCAGTCGGCAATTGCACGGCGGAGGCTGACGACTTCATCGGCTGCCGAAACACCTCGAACGTCGGCTGCCACGTGCCGCTATATGCTGCCGGCGGCATCCGGAAATGATTGTCGGTCGGCAAATACATTATTGTTTTTGTCAGATCGGTGTTGTTGAGTACCAGGGCGCTAGAATCGTTTGGATCCGGCACGCTATTCTTGCCCTGGGCTTCCGACAAAATGTAATACGGACCGGTATGGTTGAATCGGATTAAGTCGCCGGGGCGCAGAAGGGGATAAAATCCTGCGGCCAACGTTACCTTCCCGGGATTGGTTGAAACATCAACTGTGCATATTTCGTCGACCGTTTGTCCGCCGTATGGCGGCGGGAATTCGGCCAGATACAAGTCCATGGATCCGGTCGGTTCGCTGGGCAGCCGTTCCATCCACACGCCGACCGAGCGCCCCGTGGCCATGGCTTGCGCCTGGGCCGCGGCGAACTGCGTGTTCACAATCCGCGCCGCCTCGCGCACTGCCCGGCTATTGAGCGCGGGAATGACAAATGGGATCGAGGCGACGGTGACGATCGACAAAATGGCAATCACCACCAATAGTTCGACCAGCGTGAAGGCACGGCGGCGGCCGCCGGAATGCAGAATGCAGAATTCAGAATGCAGCAACTCAGCGCGGCGGGCGCTATTTCCGCTTGCTTCATTCTGCAATTTGCACTTTGCATTCTTCATTTTCGTTTACCGCGTTTCAATATAGTGATTCGTAATGTTGTCGATCCTCCCGTCGGTCTTGTCGCCGTCGTCCTTCCAATCGCCGACGGTCGGTGGCGTGTCGGCGCTGTAATACGGATCGTTGTTGTGGGCGCTGTACTGCAGCCCGTTGGCCACCTCCACCTCATATTTCCCGTCGGGCCCGGGCGAATAAATCAGCGGATAAAGTGCAACATGGTTGGCCGCAGCGTAGACATTCGTCGGATCGAATTGATCGTGCGCCGGCTTTGGTCCACTTGTTGCCGCGGGATCCGGCTGCAAAGCTGAAAATGGCGCAACGAACCCGGGGGCCCACCGCAGGAAATAGATGGGGTTTCCCCACCCATCGACAAAATAGCTCAGGCCCAGATCGGGATCGGTTTTGATCTCATTGGGAGCAAACTGCTCCATAATATCCGGATCATCGCATCCTTTGCTCACAAGCAGATACAGGCACATTGCCTGTTGCAGGTTTGTGCTACCGTAAATAGATGAATTTCTTGCTTTCGCTGCATCCAACACGTTCTTGTACGATTGGTTAATACTAGGACGTTGGATTATTGTGGTGGACGACGGTGCGGCGCCAATAACTTGCACAGTAATTGGGTCATCTTGCACGTCTTGAAACGATTCCGGCATTTCCATTCGCATGATGTTGCGCAAAGCATCAAGGCGGTATTTCGCGACGGCGAAAGGTGTATATGTATCGTTGGGATTTCCATTGCCGTTCAGATCGACTCCATTTTCATCGGTGAACGTTCTGATCGGTAATCTGCGTGTACGGTAGCTCTCGTACTTCTGCATGATGATGGCGTTCAGCTTGGCAATGGTGCTGCGGGTGCGCATTTCGATGGCGGTTTCCTGCACCGGCCAAGGCAAACAACAAGAGCGAGGCCAGAATGGCCAGGATGGTGATCACGACCAGGAGTTCGACGAGCGTAAAAGCGGAGCGCGGACGAATTGCGGAGCGCGGAGCGGCGCGATCAAACTGCGCAAAGCAACTCAGATAGGTCGCAGACCTGTTCATGGCTGTCTTCTTCTGTTCCACGCTGGTGCCCCTGTCGTTGCATGTTGCCTCCTTGCGCCCCTCTTTATGGCTTCGCGTCTCCCAATTGCTTGTCGCTGAAGTTCGTCAGATCATCATCATCGGCCCCGCTGGTGTCGTAGCCCTTACCCGTGGGATATAGTTTGCCTGTAATTTTCGTAATGGCGGCGTTATTGGCGGTAATTGGATTGCTGGCGCCCGCGTCGATGTCAATTCCCGAGTTGCCATACTTGTCATCCAAACCCGCAGAAATGATCTGGAAGGATTTTGGATTGCACCAGTCGTCGAATTTGCCGTCGCCGTCGGTATCCCAGAGCAAGGGCATACACGTGTCCGTGCCGACCTTGTACTGCTTCGGCTTGAAAGGCACTGCAACCACGGTCGGATCCAAGTAGCCCCGCGCTTCGAAATAAACGTACGGCGCGGTCGCACCGGAGGGATGGTAGGTCTGAGCAGCGACGAACGTGGGATTGGTCGCGCCCTTGGTAAATCCGCCGCTGACTGGAGTAAAGCGGGACCTATCGAAATCGAAGAACGATTGACGGTCAGCGGTATCGACGTTGGCCGACAGCGGCTGTTGCGGATTCTTCGAAATGCTGGTCAACCAGAACACCAATGCCTGAGCGGGGTCCAAGTTGTTGGGCACATAGGTGATCTCATTGGTGACGTCGCAGCGCGGGAAACATTTTGCCAAATGGCGCTCGACCGCGGTCTTCGATGCAGGGATGGTCGAATCGTAATAGCACGGCGGATAATCGCCGAACTTCTCCTTGTATGCTTTAACCGCGCCGTCGAGGTTCGCCAGTTCCGCCGTGATCCGCGCCCGCTTGGCCGCTTCCAGCGCCTTGTACGCTGCCACGGTGGCCAGGCTCGCCAGGATGCCGATGATCGTGATCACCACCAGCATTTCGACGAGGGTGAACGCCAGCGATGAACGATGAACGATGAACGATGAACGGCGGATGTCCGTCGTCCGGCGTCTGTTGTCCGAAAGAGTCGCAGTCATTGCGAGTTTCCTTTGCGTATCAATTGCCCCCGCACTTGCCAATCACCGGCCTCCGGTCGCTGACGCTTCCGGCTCGCCGTTGTGACTAACTCACCCACTCACCACTCACTGTTACTTATGTCCCGCGCTCAGCGAGGTAATCAGGCTCACCAGCGGCATGAACAAAGCCACCACGATGAAGCCCACCATCAGGCCCAAAAACACAATCAACAGCGGTTCCAGCAAACTGACCAAACTTTCGGTGATCACCGCCACTTCTTCGTCGTAGGTGTCGGCCACCTTATAAAGCATCGTGTCCAGTTCGCCGGTTTCTTCCCCCACGTCGACCATGTTCACGACCAGGTCGTCCACCACGCGCTGCTTCATGCGCATCATGTACATCAACACGCCGACCGGCCCGCCCACGAAAAGAAACCACAAGAGCACCGTCACGGCGTTGAACTGCGGCACGGAATGCTCCTTGAGCGGCTTGGCGATGCTTTCGCCTTCGCGAATCGATTCGGTCACCTTGCCGTACATCTTTTCGAACATGGCGTTGCCGGCGGTTTCGCGGGTAATATTCAGGGCTTCCAAAATCGGCACGCCGCTGGCCACCAGCGTGCCCAGCGTGCGGGTGGTGCGGGCCATCGTGTTTTTTTCCGACAGATTGCCGAACACGGGCACCTTGAGCATGAACAAATCCCAGCCGGCGCGGCCGTACGCAAATTTGCGCAACAGCTTGATGAACAGCCACACGCAAAGCGGAATGCCCGGGATCAGGAACCAATAATTCACGCAAAAGTTCGAGATATGCATCAGCATCACGGTGGGCCCCGGCAGCGCCGTTTTGAAATCGGAAAAGATTTTCACGAACGCCGGCACGATTTTGATCATGATGAAGGTCAAAATCCCCACGGCCACCAACACCACGACGATCGGATAGACCATCGCCCCTTTGACTTTGCGTTTCAGGGCTTCGGCCCGCTCCTGGAATTCGGCCAGGCGGCGCAAGATGGTTTCCAGCGCACCGCCGGCTTCGCCGGCGCGGATCATGTTCACGTACAGGCGGTCGAACGCCTTGGGGCACTTGCCCATAGCTTCGCTGAGCGTGGCGCCGGCTTCGATCTCGTCGCACACGTCCATCAGCGAGTTTTTCATGCGGCCGGGCTTTTGCTGGTTTTCCAGAATGCGAATGCTGCGCAGAATCGGCAGGCCGGCATCCTGCAAAATGGAAAGCTGCCGCGTGAACGTCGTCAGCGTCTTGGTGTTGACGCCGCCGATGGCGAACGAGCGCCCTTTCTTAGCCGACGCTTTGTCGGACTTCTTCTTGCGCTCTTTCTTGACCGTGATCTTGGTGACGAAGTAGCCCAACTGGCGAATGGTCGCCTGGGCATCCGCTTCGGTCGGGGCTTCAATCACGTCCTGAATTTCTTGCCCGGTGGAATCGGTCGCTTCGTAGGAATAGATCGGCATGGCAGCACGCGGGGAAAAGGATGTTTCTAGTTTCGTGTTCCGGGTTTCGAGCTATTCGCTTTCAACGCGTCGCAAGCGGCGCGGCCAAAATGCTAACTGCTAGTCGCTGTTTCATTAAGCTTCCACAATGGTTTCGCGAACGATTTCCTCGGCCGTGGTGGTCCCTTCGAACGCCGCCGCCAGGCCGGCCTCGCGGAGCGTGACCATGCCGACGCCGCAGGCGGCGGTCCGCAGTTCATCGGTGGAGGCGTTGCGCATGATCATGTCGCGCATGTCGTCGTTCAAAAGCATCAATTCGAACAGCCCCACGCGGCCTTTGTACCCCGTGCGATTGCAAGCCTCGCAACCCTTGCCGCGGTAGAACTTTTTGCCGGCAATGTCGGCCGGCGTAAGTCCGAGTTCGGTCAGCATCTCGGCCGACGGGGCGACTTCCTCCTTGCACTGGGCGCAGATGCGCCGCACCAGCCGTTGGGCCAGCACCGCCTCCAGCGTGGCCGTGATCAAAAACGGCGGCACGCCCATGTCGCGCAATCGCGTGATCGTGCTGGGCGCGTCGTTGGTGTGCAGCGTGCTGAACACCATGTGCCCGGTCAACGACGCCTGCACGGCGATTTCGGCCGTTTCGATGTCGCGGATTTCGCCCACCAGGATTTTGTCCGGATCCTGCCGCAAAATCGACCGCAGGCACTGCGCGAACGTATTGCCGATCGAAGCATCGATGGGCACTTGCACCAGGCCGTCGATGTCGTATTCCACCGGGTCTTCGGTGGTGATGATTTTATCTTCGACTTTGTTCAATTCGCTGAGAGCAGCGTACAAGGTCGTGGTCTTTCCGGAGCCGGTGGGACCGGTGACCAGCACGATGCCGTTGGGCTTGTTGATCACGCTGCGAAAGCCGATCAGCGTCTTGGAATCCAGGCCCACTTTGTTCAAATTCAATTGCACCACCGAGCGGTCCAACACCCGCAGCACCACGCTTTCGCCGAACATGGTGGGCAGCACGCTGACGCGCATGTCGATGGGGTGGCCGCCGACGGTCAGCTCGATGCGGCCGTCTTGCGGCAGGCGGCGTTCGGCGATATCCAAATTGGCCATCACTTTGATGCGGGTGGTGATGGCAAATGCCAGATGCCGCGGCGGGGGCACCATTTCATACAGCACGCCGTCGGCTTTGATGCGAATGCGAAACTCGTCTTCAAACGGCTCGAAGTGCAAGTCGCTGGCATGATCGCGGATCGCCAGCAAGAGCACCATGTTCAGCAGTTTGCGCACCGGGGCGCTGTCGGCCATGGCCTCCACGTTCGTCAGGTCCAGCGGCCCCTCGCCGCCTTCCGCTGCCTCGGCCGCTTCGCGCAGCTCGTCGTCCTGTTCCATGTCGGCCACGAGGCTTTCCACACTTTCGCTGCCGGTGGCGTAATACTTCGCTAGCGCCTTGGCGATCTCCCGCTCTGTCGCCACCATCGCTTTGATGTCGTACCCCAGGAACGTGCGCAGTTCGTCGCGGATGGACAGCTTCTGCGGATCGCACATGGCGATGGTCAGCGTGTTGTCGGAAAACTCCAGCGGCACGACGCGATACATCTGCGCCATCGGCTCGGTGATCTTCGCCAGCACGTCGGGCATAATGTTCATCTCGCTCAGATTCACCACCCGCATGCCCATCTGTTCGGCCAAGGCCTGGGCCAGTTGTTCGTCGGTGATGTAGCCCTGGCTTTCGGCGACTTTGCCCAATAGATCGCCCGGCCGCCGCTTCTGCTCCTCCAGCAGCATTTCCAACTGATCTTCGGTGATGAAGCCGAGATCGACGAAGATTTGACCGATGCGACGAATCGCCATGGCTTAAGTGTTTCGAGTTTCAGGGTTCAAGTTTCAAGTTGTTCGTCAAAATTCCGCCGACTGCCAACGGTTAATGTCCCGCGCCTTCTTTCAACTGCATCTCCGCCCGCCGTTCGACATCTTGCTCGTCCTCGAAAATGCCGCGCTTGGCATCCAGAATGCGTTTTTTCAGGTCGTCGGCAATTTGTGCTTTGCCCAGGGCGTCTTCCGCAGTCACTTTGCCTTCGCGCCACAGTCGAAACAGGTGGTCGTCCAGCAGTTGCATGCCCAGCTTTTGACCCGTTTGAATGGCCGAATTGATGCGGAACGTCTTGTTCTCGCGGATCAAGTTGGCGATGGCGGAGGTGACCACCAGCATTTCGTAGCAGGCGATTCGGCCGCCGCCGATCTTGGGCAGCAGTCCCTGCGACAAAATCCCGATGATGGCCACAGAGAGCTGGGTGCGAATCTGATCCTGCTGGTTGGTGGGAAATACGTCGATGATGCGGTTCACGGTCCCCTGGGCGCCGGTGGTGTGCAGCGTGCCGAAGACGATGTGCCCGGTTTCTGCCGCCGTGATGGCGGCTTCGATGGTGGCCAAGTCGCGCAATTCGCCCACCAGAATGACGTCCGGATCTTGCCGCAGGGAACGCCGCAGGGCTTCGGAAAAGCTCGGCACATCGACGCCCACTTCGCGCTGATTCACCGTCGATTTCTTGTGAAAATGATAAAACTCGATCGGGTCTTCGATCGTGATGATGTGGTGATCGACGTTGGTGTTGATGTAGTCGATCATCGTGGCCAGCGTGGTGCTCTTGCCCGACCCGGTGGGGCCTGTGACCAGGAACAAACCGCGCGGCCGCATGCACAAGTCCAGACAGACTTGCGGGATGCCCAGCTCCTCGGGCGTCATCAGCTTGTTGGGAATCTGCCGCAGCACCATCCCCACGTTGCCGCGCTGTTTGAAGATCGACACGCGGAAGCGGCAAAAATCGCCGAAGGCAAAGCCGAAGTCCGAGCCGCCCACTTCGGCCAGCTCCTGTTGGCAGCGATCCGGCGCGATGCTCTTCATCAAACCCACGGTGTCGTCCGGCTCCAAGACCTTGGTGGGCAGGCGGCGCAGCCGGCCGTGCAAACGCAATACCGGGGGTTGCCCCACGGCGAGGTGCAAGTCGCTGGCACCCTGCTTGTAAACGGCGTGCAGCAGTTTGTCGATTAGCAATGTGCCCATGGCGTTAATTCACTTCGATTGAGAGTTTTTCTGTCAATGTCCTCGCCGGAGCGTGGCCAAGTCACGCTCCGGTTACGCGCCACGCGGGCGCATGTTCCACCTGGTGCACTGCCGCAACCTCGCACCCCCGCCGTGACTGGCTCCCCCCACAGGTGGCTCGCTGGCCCAGAATCGAGCGACGGATAAGTGAGTGCAGGGGGGGAATCCGATCCAGCCGCCAAGTTGCCAGCAGATTATTCGTTCGATCGCCATCAGACTCAAGCATTCGATCCCGCTGGACCCCCTCCCGGCAGTCCGCATCTGCTCGGCCAAGTGGCGTTCATCGCCTCGCAAGGTGCCTTCTATCTCGCATGGCCATCATAAGTTTTTTGATCCGCCAATTATCGTTCCGCGGAGCATTCGCCTCGGTTGAGCCTCCAGCTAAAACTTCTGCACGTGGGCCAGTTACGTCTGAAATTCACCTGCTCGGGCGGGCTACCTTTCAACTTGCTTGGCAACGCGGAACACTTCGTCGATCGTCGTAATTCCCTTCATGACCTTGTTAATTCCGTCGCCGTAAAGCGTGGTCATGCCTAGACTAACTGCGGCTCTGCGGATCTCCTGCGTCGGCGCCCCTTGGAACGCAAGTTCTCGGATTTTGGACGACATTAACATCAACTCATAAATGCCGATCCGCCCTCGATAGCCACCCTGGCCGCAACTGTTACAGCCTTTTCCTTTCATGAAGGTGGCCTTGGCGGCCATCTCAGGCGTAATGCCGGCCGCCTGCAAGACGCTTTCGGTCGGTTGGAAGGGCTGCTTGCATTTGGGGCAAATGACGCGTACCAGCCGTTGCGCCAAGACCGCAATCACGCTGCTGGCGACCAAGTATGCCGGCACACCCATGTCGATCATTCTTGTAATAGCACCGGGCGCATCGTTCGTATGTAGTGTACTGAAAACCAAGTGTCCAGTCAAAGATGCCTGTATTCCCATTTGTGCTGTCTCAGCATCACGCATCTCACCGACCAAAATCACGTTCGGGGCCTGCCGCAGCATGGACCTGATGATTTTGGCAAAATCCAGCCCGATGTTATGCCTGACTTCGACTTGATTGATACCGGCCAGATAATACTCCACCGGGTCTTCGGCCGTGATGATCTTCATGTCGGGCCGGTTCAGGTCGTTTAAGGCGGCATACAGGGTGGTCGTTTTGCCGGAACCGGTGGGCCCCGTCACCAGGATGATGCCGTTGGGACGCTTGATCAGATTCTGGAACTGCTTAAAGTCGGCCTCCGACAGCCCTAACTGGCGCACCCCCACCCGGATGTTATCCTTGTCCAATAGCCGCATCACTACCGACTGGCCGTGATTGGTGGGCAAGACGCTGACCCGCAGGTCCAGCTCCTTTTGGCCCACGGTGATCTTGATCCGCCCGTCCTGCGGGCGGCGGCGTTCGGCAATATCCATCTTGGCCAAAATCTTGATACGCGACAGCAAAGCTCCCAAGAGCCGTTGCGGAGGGCTATCTCGCTCCACCAGCACGCCGTCGATCCGGTAGCGAATTCGCAGGCGGTTCTCAAACGGCTCGACGTGAATATCGGAGGCCCGCAACTGCACCGCCTCGCTGATCAGCAGATGCACCAGCTTGACAATCGGGGCGCTCGATTCGTCGACCGCCTCCTCCGAGGACGCAGTTTCCTCCGTGGTTTCCGTAAAGTCGATGGCCGTGTCGGTAAATTCCTGCAGCATCGAGTCGGCGCTCTCGCCGTCGGCTTGTCCGTAATGCTTGTTGATGGACTCCAAAATCATTTCGCGTGGGGCCAGGGCCACTTCGATATTGCGGTTCAAAATAAAGCGCAGTTTTTCGCGGGTATCGAAATCCAAGGGATCGCTCATGATCACTTTGAGCGTCCCCCCGTCTTCGGCCAAGGGGAGCACGGCGTTTTCACGGGCCACCGACTCGGGCACGAGCTCGACCACGGCCGGTGGAATGACCACCTCGTTCAGGTCGACGAAATCCATCCCATGTTCCTGCGCCATGGCCCGCATCACTTCGTCGCCGCTGGCGTATCCCAGCCGGATGAGCTCTTCGACGACGCTTTTCCCCGAATCCTTGGAGATCTTCTTGGCGTCAGCAAACTGCTCCTGACTGATGACGCGTTTGCGAATCAGGATTTCAGCGAAATTCGGCATGGTGCGAAGACCCAGCGGAGCAACAGCGGAGCAACAACTGCGAACGTATGTCGATGGCGCGAGCGCCAGCATTCCCCAACTTCATCGAGCCCATGCGCCAGCCAGCGGCAGGCAGCGTTCCGGCGACTTCCTGCCAGCGCACCAAGGTGCCAAAACTCGGGCCCCGCGACCCCCATTTGGCCGGCCGAAAAGGTTGCCTGCCATCCATTTAGCGTACTGGCCGTTGGGGCAAGTGTCAATCAATCGGCACGGCTCCCGAGCCCCGCAAAGCCAGGTTGCTAAGCGTTGCAATTTGCAAGAATATGCACTGGCGATGGCTTGCTAATCCTTACAAGCATTGCGGTTCGCTCAGGGGCCCAGATCCGAGTCGCGACAGTCGCTCGTCGTGGAGGAATAGCCGTCGTGGCAATTGCCCAGCGGTCACCGCCGATACAGCAAGTTGCGCCGGCTTCGGGGGGTTGGCTCCCAACGCTGGGAGGAGCCGTGCTGCTGCTCATCTTCATTTGGGCAGCCTATTTCCCAGCCGTCCGAGGCCAGTTCATCTGGGACGACAATTTATTGGTGGTAGGCAATAAGCTCGTCCATGCTCCCGACGGTTTGTACCGCCTGTGGTTCACCACGGAGCCATCGGATTATTGGCCACTGACGAACAGCACGTTTTGGATCGAATGGCGTTTGTGGGGAGAAAATCCGGCCGGCTATCACGTCGCGAATCTATTGTTGCACTTCGTCTCGGCGCTGTTGCTTTGGAAAATCTTGTCCAAGCTATCGATTCCCGGCGCTTGTTTCGCCGCCATTCTATTTGCTGTCCATCCAGCCAACGTGGAATCGGTGGCCTGGATTGCACAGCGCAAAAACACGTTGGCCATGGTCTTCTTTCTGTTGTCCATCCTCTGCTATGTGCGTGAATTCGACGGGCCGCGGGACTCGAACGGCGGACCGCCGAAAAATCGCTGGTATTGGCTCAGTCTGCTGGCGTTCGTGCTGGCGATGCTCGGCAAGGGCTCGGTGGCCAGCCTGCCCTTGGTGTTGCTGTTGATCGTCTGGTGGCGGCGGGGCCGGATCGCGCAACGTGACCTGGGGCGGACCGTCCCCTTCTTTCTCGTCGCCGGGGCTCTAACCGGCGTCAACATCTGGTTCCAAACTCACGGCGGCGAGGCCATTCGAACCGCGACCATTCCTGAACGATTGATCGGCGCTGGCGCCATCGCCTGGTTCTATCTGTCGAAGGCGCTCGTGCCGATCGATTTGAGCTTCGTCTATCCGCAGTGGCAGATCGACCTCAGCAATTGGCTTTGGTGGCTGCCCGCGCTGGCTGCCTTGGCCGTGACGGTTGCACTTGGGCGGCTCGCCCATCGGCGGCAGTCGGATTGGGCTCGTGCGTTGCTATTCTCCTGGTTGTTCTTCTGTGTCGCGCTGTTGCCGGTGCTGGGCCTGACCGACGTCTATTTCATGAAGTTCGCCCTGGTGGCGGACCACTACCAATACATCGCGATTATCGCCGTGGTGGCCCTGATCGCGGCGGGCTGCAGTGTCTGGTATCGGCGCGCAACCAGTGCAGGTCGCCTTGGCGCGATCGCCGCCACAGGCGCTCTGGCGCTTTCATTCACCTGGGCATCCCACCAACAAAGCAGACTCTACGCCGATCCCATCACCCTTTACGAAGCCACGCTCAAGAGCAATCCGAATTGCTGGTTGGCTCGTGTGAACCTTGGCCAGGAATTTCTCGCGGCCGGCCGGCGGGCAGACGCCATCCGGCAGTTTGAACAGGCCGTGCAAATCAAACCCGATTTAGCCGAGGCCTATAACAACCTTGGCGCGTGTCGCTCGACTCCGGTTCCGTGCCCCAGGCCATTGTGCAGCTTGAAGAGGCAGTGCGGTTGAAACCCGATTACGCTGCGGCTCACAACAACTTGGCAAACGCATTGGCGCTGGTCGGCCGAAACGATGAAGCGCGAAAGCATTTAGAACGCGCCCTCGAACTTAACCCGGCGTATCCTGATGCGCACAACAATTTGGCCATCGTATTGGCCAGGGCGGGACGTTTGCCCGAAGCGATCGATCATTTTCAGCAAGCCGTGCGATTGAAACCCAATTATTTCGACGCCCACACGAATCTGGCCCATGCCCTGTTGCTGGCCGATCGACCGGCCGAAGCGGTCGACCAATATCTCCAGGCGCTGCGTCTTAAGCCCAATGACACGGCAACCTACGCCAGCGTGCTCAACGTGTTTCCTGCGCTCAATCGCCCGATGGACGCCATCGCCACGGCCCAAAAGGCTCTGGAAGTGGCGCGATCCAACGGGCAAGCGGCGCCGGCGGAGCAAATTGAAGCGTGGCTGACGAACTATCGCATCCAGCAGGGAGAACCTCAAAATTCGGCAATGCCAATGACCCCCGGCCCTGCACCTTAGCGATTGCATGTGCCACACTTGAACTTCTTCACCCCAGCTGCCTCGGTCATGCCATTGAAAGTGATACGAACTCTAACCCGATATCGTGCCGCGTGCGGGGTGCTGCTGATCGCCGTCCTGGCGTTTGTCGCTTATTCCCCCGCTGCGCGGCGGGTTCATTTGGGACGACAATCTGCTGATCGTAAAAAATCGGCTGGTTCGAGCCGACGACGGTTTGCATCGAATGTGGTTTTCCACCGAACCGTTCGATTATTGGCCGCTGACGAATTCCAGTTTCTGGTTGGAATGGCGTTTGTGGGGGATGAACCCCGTCGGATATCACGTCACCAACGTGGTGCTGCACATCGCCGCAGCGCTGCTGATTTGGCTGATCTTAAACAGCCTTGCAATCCCGGGCGCCTACTTGGCAGCGATTCTGTTTGTGGTCCATCCGGTCAACGTTGAATCGGTGGCTTGGATTGCCCAGCGCAAGAACACCCTGTCGATGCTTTTCTTTATGTTGTCGATCCTGTGTTATTTGCGCGGCTGCCAGCCACAACGGACCGCGGACCACGAATCACGGACCACTCGTTGGTATTGGCTTAGTCTTCTGGCCTTCCTGTTGGCGATGCTCAGCAAGGGATCGGTGGCAATTCTTCCCGTGCTGCTGCTGGGAATTATTTGGTGGCGTTGTCGGCGGATCACTATCGCTGATTGCTTGCAATTGGCGCCATTCTTGCTGATCGCCGTGGTGCTGACCGGCGTAAACATCTGGTTCCAAACGCACGGCTCGGAACCGATTCGCAGCGCCAGCTTCCCTGAACGGCTGGCAGGCGCCGGCGCCATCCTTTGGTTCTATCTGTCCAAGTCGCTTTTGCCCGTCAATTTGATATTCGTGTATCCCCAGTGGCATTTGGACCCGAAAGCCGCGCTGTGGTGGCTGCCACTGTCGGCCGCGATTCTGGTCACGCTTGCGCTAGTGCGTCAGGGGAATTCGCGCAATTGGGGTCGCCATTTGTTGTTTGCTTGGAGCTGGTTCGGTGTTGCACTATTGCCCGTGCTCGGTTTCACCGACGTGTATTTCATGAAATTCTCGCAGGCCGCCGACCACTACTCCTACATCGCGCTGGTGGCGGTCGTTGCCTTGGTGGCTGCCGCCTGGAGCGCCTGGCGCAAAAACTGCAATACGATCATGGCGAAGTTTGCCACGCTCACCGCGGCAATTATCGTTGTCACACTTACCGTGCTATCGATGCGGCAGAGCATCTGTACGCCGACGCCGTCACCTTGTACCGCGCGACCTTGGAAAAAAATCCAGATTGCTGGATGGCGCAGGATAACCTTGGCGGTGAGCTATTGAGCGCCGGCCATCCGCAAGAAGCGATGCAACACCATCTGCTCGCGCTGCAATTGAACCCGGATTCAGCCGAGGCTGAAAACAACCTGGCCCTGGATCTTCTGACACTCGGCCGTACGACGGAGGCTTTGGAGCACTGTCAGCGGGCGCTGCAGTTAAGGCCGAGTTTCCCGGAAGCCCACGTCAATCTCGCAAACATATTGAATCAACTTGGCCGGCCGCAGGAGGCGATTCAGCACTTTCTGGTGGCGCTCCAACTGAAACCCGACCTGGCCGAAGCGCACAACAACCTTGGGTATCTGCTGGCAAATCTCGGACAATTGCCGGAAGCGATTCAACACCTGGAGGAAGCGGTTCGCCTGCAGCCAACGCTGGCAGCCGCGCATCGCAGCCTGGGCCTTGCATTGGCGAAGGCCGGTCGACAGCACGAAGCAATCGCTCAGTACCAGCAAGCCATCGAGCTTGATCCCAATCATTCCGACGACTATTTCAAGCTCGGTGGTCTGCTGACCGCTACCGGGCAGTTTTCCCGAGCGATCGAGCAGCTCCACCGTGCGCTGGCGCTCAACCCCGAATATCCGGAAGCGGAAAGCCAACTGGCCATCGCTTTGCTTAACACCGGAGCGCCGCAAGAGGCGCTTGAGCATTGCCAGAGGGCGTTGCAGCTACGGCCGAACTTTACCGAGGCCTGTGCGAACATGGCGCTGGCATACGATCAATTGCAACAGCCGGCGCAAGCCATCGCCGCCGCCGAAAAGGCAATTGAGCTGGCCCGCTTGCAAGATCAGACCGCCGAAGCCGAGCAGATCGATGCTTGGTTGAAGAATTATCGACTTCAGATGGGCCAGCCGCAGAATAGCGCGCCTTCAAGCGATTCATCCCAATCCAAGCCGTAGGACCATTGCGACTGAAATTACATGCCCAAGCCGAAATCATCAGCACGCGCTGCGCCGGCGGCTCCCTCGCGCCCGGCGGGAACGTCGCGAGTCGCAGCATCCATCGTTGCAGTAATTCTGGCGGCGGGCTGCGTGTGGCTGGTGTATGGCCGAGCGGTCAGTTTCCCATTCATCTTTGACGACACGGCCAGCGTCCCCGATAACCCGTCGATTGTCAGCCTCTGGCCGTTGTGGGGAGATTCCGAGCACCCCGGACCACTCAACCCGCCCAGCGACATTACGACATCCGGCCGGCCGCTGGTGAATCTTTCCTTCGCGCTCAATTATCGCTTTGCTCGACTCGATCCCGGCGGCTACCGTCTGTTCAACATCGTAGTGCACGTATTGTCGGCGCTAGCCCTGATGGCGATTGTAAATCGCGTGTTGGGCTTGCAGTATTTCGAAGGAAGATTCGAACGGGTCAAAGGACTATTGGCCCTGGCCGCCGCGCTGTTGTGGGCTGTGCATCCCTTGCAAACCGAGACGGTCGTCTACATTACCCAGCGCACCGAACTGCTGATGGGTTTGTTCTATCTGGTCACGATCTATGGCAGTCTGCGTTATTGGGACGCCGCTACGCCGGCCACCCGCACCACTTGGCTGGTCTTCTCGACTCTGGCATGTTTGGCAGGCGCGGCCTGCAAGGAGGTGATGGTTACAGCTCCGGTGGTCGTGCTGCTATTGGAGCGGACGTTTATTTCCGGATCGCTCCGCCGCGCGATCGCAAAGTCTTGGCCGCTGTACGTCGGTTTCTTGTCGAGCTGGGGCCTGCTGATTTGGTTGAATGTCGACGCTCCGCGTTCCGAGTCCGCCGGCTTTCATCTGGGTGTGCCCGCCTACGCCTGGTGGTTCACTCAAACCAAGGTGCTCTGGCTGTATTTCAAACTTGCGGTTTGGCCTTGGCCGTTGACGATCCATTATCAAATTCCGTATCTGACCGCGTTCTCCGCGGCCTGGCCTTGGCTGCTAGGGGCCGCCGCTCTGGCAATTGCCACGCTGATGCTCTACTGGCGCCGCAGCCCGATGGGATTCGTGGGCGCCTGTTTCTTTCTGATTCTGTCGCCAACTTTTGTCGTTCCGATCATCACCGAGGTCGCCGCGGAGCGGCGGATGTATCTGCCCCTGGCGCCGCTGGTGGCGCTGGCGGCGGTGGCCGGGTATCAGTTGGTGCGTTGGTTAGGAAGTTCGCATGAAACCGTCGAACATCGCACGACGCACCTACGACGCTCCGCGGCATTTGCCGCCGTAGTTTTTGTTTTGTCGTTGGTGTTCTGTGTCCTGAGCATTCGGCGGCTGGCGGCCTATCACGAAGCCGCAACGCTGTGGCAGGACGCGCTTGCCTTGAATCCCGACGATTCTGAGGCCCATGTCAACTTCGCGGCCCTCATGGACGATCGGGCACAATGGCAGCAGGCGGTCGATCACAGCCAGCAAGCACTGCGATTGGATCCGCACAATTCCAGGGCGCACGTCAATCTGGGCATCGCACTTGCCAATACCGGCCAAATGCAGCCGGCGATCGACCAATTTCGAGAAGCGCTTCGATGGAAGCCCGACAATGCCGAAGCTCATAACAACCTCGGCATTGCGTTATTTCGTTCAGGCCAGGAGGATCAAGCGATCGACGAATATCGCCAGGCCCTGCGTCTGAAGCCGGCATATACCGACGCCTGCAGCAACCTGGGAATTGCGCTGGCGCACGCCGGCCAATCGCAGGAAGCGATCCAATGTTTTGAAAAAGCGGTGCGATTCAGGCCGGATGATGCCCAGCTGCAAAATAACTTTGGCGCAATACTCGCCAATTCCGGGCATCCGGGTGAGGCGATTACCCACTACCGCCAAGCCTTGCAATTGGCTCCCGGCTCCTTTGAGTTGCATTTCAATCTGGCCATCGCGTTGGCCAAGATCGGGCGAACTCAGGAAGCGATCGACAGCTACCGGAACGCGTTGCAGCTCCGGCCCGATTACGTCGACGGTTGGCACGAATTGGCAATCGCATATGCTGCCGTGCACGATTCCGCCAATGCCAGGGCCTCGGCCGAAAAGGCATTACAATTGGCGCGAACGCAGGGTCGCAAAGAACTTGTCGTGCAGATCGAAAATTGGTTGAACTCTTTTGCTTCCAACCAGTCGTCCGATCAGGCGGCGCCATGACGATTGCCGGTGATCCGTAGTGGCACGAGATTACTGCAAATAGTGCGACCGCACGGATGCTTTCAGCGTGCCGTCGGTCAGCACTTCCATTTTGTCGCCGGCGCTAGCTTGCTGATCTTGGGAACTGACGGGACCGGAAAAATCGGCCGAGGTGATGTGGCAAGTGTTCACATCCAATTGCAAATCGCCGCGCACATTCAGCATGCCGCCGCTGCCCATCTTCACGATCACCAGGGCCTCGAAATCCGCCACGCGGCGATCGGGCTCCTGGCGGATGCCTTTCAAAGTGAGTTCCACTCGCTGCGCATCGCCGTTGGCTTCGCGCATGCCCAATAGGTCGGCCGCCATCTCTTTGGGCAGCTTCAGTGTTTCGCCGACGTTGACGGTTTTGCCGTGCAGGAACCGGCCCAACTGGTTGGAGTGCCCCACGCTGTCCATGTTCGCCGCCACCAGCCCGCGCTCTTCGTCCGAGACGGCCTGGCCGTCCGAATCGGTGATCACCAGATCCGCTCCGCGGCGCTCGACCTGATAGGTTTTTCCTTCGATCGGCAAGCCGCGCGACTCACCGCTGTGCTGGCCGCGCGTCAACAACTCTTGAGCTTTGTCGTAATGCACTTGCACTTTGGTGGCGCGGTCGCCGGCGGCCGCAAGCACGGTCACATGCCGGTCAATGCTGCGCGACAGTTGCTGCTGATCGCTGGAAACCGTTTTTCCCTCCTGGCGCAGCGTAATGCTCAAGTCCAAATCGAACTGCACCTCGTGCGACGCTTGCTGGCCGACCTGCGGCAGGCGGTAGTTGAACTGAACCTGCTCCGCCGCCGCCGTTCGATGCAACGTCGCCAATAACAAAATCGCCACCAACGCACGCAACGAAAGGGAAATGGTCTTCATACGGCTACCCAATGAAAAACAGGGCAGGGGGAGTGATCGGGGCCGCGTATGATCCGCAAGTTGCCCGGCCGGGTCAAGGCTGATCGTGCTTGGAATCGCCTTACCGAACTCGCTTTGCCTTGCGCTGGGCTGGTAGGTCAAGCAGGCCGACGTCCGCCAGCAGCGAATCGACCGCTCGCTCCGCCGCCGGATGAAAAGTTGCCGCCGAAGCGGTGTCACTAAACGCACTTCGTCGCACGCCCAGCGGAAGCACGTCGGCCATCGCATCGTTAGTTGCCTGCGGATCAGCCACATGCACGTCGTCCATTCCCAGAATATGGCCGAACTCGTGCACCAACACCGACAGCAGATCGACCTTGCCTTTCACGGCGGCTGACAGACGGCCCGCGGCGAATTCGGAGTCGTTATGCGGCGTCGGATCGAGGAACCAGCCGTGTCCGGCGGCATCCTTGTCGAGGAAGATGAAGTTCCCCGACGACAGCGCCAGCGTTGTGTTCGGCAAATCGAGCACGCTCACTTGTACCCGGCCCAGGTTCTGCACGGCCGGCGTGTTGCCCAGCGCCGACCGCCAGCGCGAGATCGCTTCGACGACCAACGGCTGGAACTTTGCCGCGGTAAGCGGCGGCGCGGCTGCGGCCGAGCTGGCAATCGCATTGCCCGCCAATAGCTGCGGATTGCCCACCGGCAAATTCATGTCCGTTTGAATTTCATTCGCGCTCAGCGCCCGGTTGTAAATCCGCACTTCGTCAATCAGCCCCGCAAAGTATTGTCCGTACAAACTGTCGCCGCCGATCGACAGGTTGCCGTTGGACGTCTTAATCGCGCCGGTCTGGGCCTTACTGGCCACCTGGATGCCGTTGACATACAGCCGCATCGTCGCGCCGTCGTAGGTGGCTGCCAGGTGCGTCCAGGTATTCGCCGGAAGCACCGTCGAGCCGTACAGGGGATTGGCGCGTAAACGTTCCACCCATCGCCGGCACCCCGCCCGATTGAAACGACGAGCCTTCCAGGTAATAGATGTCGTCAGCTTTATAAATGATGTCGCGCCAGGCGTTCACCACCGACGATGGACGGACCCAGGCCTCCAGCGTCATGCCGGTCGTTAAATCCAGCGATGGCCGATCGGGAATGATCACCTGGTTGTTCGTACCATTGAACGACAGAGCATTCCCGAATTTTCCGCTGGTCGACCAGGTGGCCCCGCTCAGCGTTCCGTTGTTGCTATTTCCCGAGATGTCGGCCGCCGTAGTTCCCGCACCTTCATTGAAGCCCAGGGCCAGCACCAACCCGCTGGGCAGCGCATTGGAAACGGTTACCGAAACAGGATCGGACAGCTTGGTGTTTCCGCCGGTATCCGTGGCACGGGCGGTGAGGACGTGCGTGCCGTTGGGCAGCGTGGCCGAGTTCCAACTGAACGAGTAAGGCGCGGCAGTGTCGGCCGCTCCCACCGTGTTGCCGTCGACCAGGAATTGAACGCTCGCCACGTCCACGTCATCCGACGCAGATACGTTGACGGTCACGAGTCCCGTAACCGTCAACGCGCTGATCGGACTGGTGATGGCCACTGATGGTAAGACTGTATCCGTTGTAACTATGGCGCTGGCTTCGCCCGATGGCAGCCCGATATTCCCGACCGCATCCTCAGCCGTGACGAGATAATAATAGGTGCCGGCGTTAAGCCCCGTATCGGTGTAGTTGTTCGTCGTCGGCTGGGCGATCCGATTGGCAAGCGTCGGCGCGAACCCGGACGTCGTCGAGCGGTAGACGTTGTAGCGCACCACTCCCGTATTGTCTTGCGCCGCGTTCCAACTGAGTGCGGCCGTGCCGATTCCGCCGATCGCTTTAAAATTGCCCGGCGCCGTCGGGGCCTGCGAATCTTCGTACCCGGCCGGCAGGCGCACAAACGGCGCGATCGACGGCACTCCATTGCTGTTCACAATGAACAGCATGTAAGTGCCGGGCGGCGCCAGGTTGGCGTTGGCGGGCGCTTGCACATTCAATCCGCCGCTGGTTTGCGTGAACGAAAGCGGCACAAAGCGCTGATCCATGTTGAAGGCGTGCGTGACCGAGCCGTTACGGATCAGCGATACGGACGCAATGCTCGCGGCGTCCGGCGTCTGAATAAAGAAACTCGAGTTGTAGTTCACCGTCGTTGGCGCCGCCGTGATGGTTGGCCGCGCGCCCTTGAACAGATACGCTGGCGAGTAGATTTCCGCGTTCAGATAATCGTAGGAAACGGAATCTCCCGTACGCCCGCCGCCTGCCGACAGAATTCGCCCGTCGGGCAGGAGTAGCGCCGTGGAATGGTACATCCGCGGCACCGCCATGCTGGACATGGTGGTCCACGTTTGCGTGGTGGGCGACCACATTTCGGCCGGTAGCACACCATACTGGGGAAATTCGCCGCTGATGTCGCTGGAGCCACCGGTGGCCAACACATTGCCGTCGGGCAGCACGGTCAGATTCAGATGCGTCCGTGGATTGGCCATCGAAGCAGTCTGTTGCCAGGCGGGCGACGATTGAGTCATGTCCAACACGTAGGTCGTCGCCTTGGAGGGAATTCCTTTTTCCACCGTCTGATCCCCCGCAATGTACGAACTGCCCGCCTTCATGATCTTGCCGGGCAAATACATCACGGCACTGCCTGCATCGAGAACACGCGAATCAACCACCGCCCAGGTTTGCGTGGCGACGTTCAGGGCATAGGTCGCCATCAGCGCCTCGTCGGAACCAGCCGCCAGAATGCGTCCGTCGGGCAACTGAAAGCAGAAAGCGTAGTTGGGAATGGTCTGCACGGCATTGCTCAGCGTCGTCCATGTATTCTTTTGGGGATCGAAGACCTCTGGAATCTTGCTGTAACTTGAAGGCGTGTAGTCCCGGGCCCCTCCGCCGATAACGATCGCCCGCCCGTCTCCCATGGTGATGATCGTCGGATACCACCGGCGGTACTGCATGTTGGGCTGAATCGTCCACTGGTTCGTCGCGGGATCGAAGGTGGTGGCGATAGCAGTACCCAAGTAGGTCAGGTCCTTGCATTCGTGGCCCCCTGCGTCAAGCACTCGCCCGTCGGCCAGCACGGTCATTCCCGAGCAGAAAATATCTCGATCGCTGCCGTCCAACTCTGCCAAAGCAACGGGAGTGAACGTATTAGTTGCCGGATCCCATACCGTGGCCGACTCGCCTCCAATGCACTCCTGCCCGCTCCACATCAGGATCCTGCTATCCTTCATCAGCACCATGTTGATGGCCACGAGCGGAAAATTCATCACGCTCGACCACTGGCCCACCACGGCGGGATCGTTCGCATTGGTCACGTTCACCGTGATGCTGCTGGACGTGGTGCTATTGCCGGCCGCGTCGCGGGCACGCGCCGAAAGCGTGTGTTGCCCGGTGGCCACCGTCGATGTGTTCCACGACACGCTGTACGGAGAAGATGTGTCTTCCGAACCAATCAAGGTCGTGTTGTCCAACAAAAACTGCACGCCCACAACGCCGACATTGTCCGACGCCGTGGCGTTGATCGTAATCGTGCCGGTCACACTCGCGCCCCCGCCGGCGCGGTGATCGACACCGTGGGCGCTGTGGTATCCGCTTGCGTCGTGGCGGTGGCGACAGGCGAATACGCTCCGAGGTTCCCGGCTGCATCGACGCCTTGCACCCGGTAGCTGTACGTGGCGCCAACCGCCAAGCCAGTATTGCTGAACGTCGTGCCGGTGGTCGTGGCAATTTGAGTGAAGGTCGTGGAACCTGGATCCTGCCGCTCCACCCGATAACCAGTCACGGCCACGTTGTCGTTGGCCGCCGCCCAACTTAAGTTGATCTGGCTGGTGCTGGCCGGTGTGGCCGTCAAACTGGCCGGCGCCAGTGGCGGCGTTGTGTCGGGCGGCGTTTGCGTCGCGCTCACCGGCGTGTTCATGTCGGTCTGAATCTGTGCCGCGGTCAGCGCATTGTTGTAAATCCGCACGTCGTCGATCAATCCCGCGAATCGCTGGCTGTAAATATTGTCGCCGCCGATTTGCAAAGCATTGGTCGATGATGAAATCGTTCCGGTGCGCGCAGCGCTGGAGACCTGGGCGCCATTCACGTACAGCCGTAGGTTGGCTCCGTCGTACGTCAGTGCCAGATGCGTCCACGTGTTCACGGCGAGCGCCGCGGTGCCGTAAGTCAGCGCATCCGAGGAGCCTACCGTAATTCCGCCGGCCGGCCGGCTACTGGTCGTCGATGTCGCTTCAAGAAAATAGATGTCGTTGCCTTTATAGATTACATCGCGCCAAGCTTTGGTAACGCTGGTGGGCCGAACCCAGGCTTCCAAGGTCATTCCCGTGCTCAAGTGCAACGAGGCCGAGTCGGGAATGTTCACGATGGAACTGGTGCCATTGAACGACAGCGCGCCTGCGTTCTTGCCGCTGGTGGACCAGGTTGCACTGGTCGCGGTTCCCACGTTGCCCGTGCCCGAGGCGTCGGCCACCTTCGTGCCCGTCCCCTCGTTGAACGCATAGGCGGCAACCAGCGACAACATCGCGCGATCTTCGAGCAGTTCCACGCGCAGGCTGCGAATCCTTCTTTGGTTGCGTGCCATATGCTCCGTCGCTTTCCAGCCCCTTTGATCCGTCTAAGAAGTGCGTCACTCTGGAAAAAGCACGCGTAGTGTAGCGTTGTTAGGCCGGGTGGTCAAAATAGCGAAACTAAGCTGATCGGTCGGTCTAGAGAGATCACCATCAACGAATTTCATGTGTCACGTTGGCATGAGGTACAATGCTGCATGGCCGCTAAGCGGTTGCATCTTGCCGTTTCGCCGTTTATCCTAATTTGTTGCCCTCAAACGTCTTTCACCCGGTCGCCGAGTCGATTCGCAACGAGGTTTTAAGTGGCCACCGCAGCTAAACCACGCACTTCCAGTGGGCTTGTCACAGGTTCCGACGTCGTCGTCCAGTCGTTGGTCAACCACGGCGTCGAGATCATCTTTGCCTACCCCGGCGGCGCAAGCATGCCGCTGCATCAGTCGCTCACCCGCTTCAAAGACCGCCTGCGCACGATCCTGCCGCGGCACGAGCAAGGCGGGGCCTTCGCCGCCCAGGGCTATGCTCGCACCACAGGCAAGCCCGGCGTGTGCATGGCCACCAGCGGCCCCGGAGCGCTGAACCTGGTTACGGCCATTGCCGACGCCAAGATGGATAGCATTCCGCTAATCGCGCTCACCGGCCAGGTCGGCACCGCCGTGATCGGCACCGACGCTTTTCAGGAAACACCCATCGTCGAAGTCTGCCGCGGCATCACCAAGCACCACTATCTGGTGACCGACGTGAATGACGTCGCCCGCGTGATGCGCGAAGCGTTCCACATCGCCACGACCGGCCGTCAAGGGCCCGTGCTGGTCGATCTTCCCAAAAACGTTCAGTTGGCCCCCATCGAGCCCGACTACAACGTGCCGATGAACTTACCGGGCTACCATGTAGAAGATCGCAAGGCGAAGCCGGAGCAAATTCGCCAGGTGGCCGCGGCAATCAAGCGCTCCAAGCGGCCGATCATCTATGCCGGCGGCGGCGTGATTAGCGGCGAGGCCAGCCAGGAACTGCGCGAACTGGTGCGCAAAACAAAAATCCCCGTCGCAACCACCGTGATGGGCTTCGGCGCATTCCCTTCCAACGACGCAAATTGGATGGGCATGTTGGGCATGCACGGCACGGTCTACTCCAACTACGCCGTGAACGAGGCCGATTTGATTTTGGCCTTCGGCGTCCGCTTCGACGATCGAGTGACCGGCAAGCTCGCCGAGTTCGCCAAGCACGGCTTCATTGTCCACGTCGACATCGATCCCTCGGAAATCAACAAGAATAAAGCAGCCCACATTCCCATCGTCAGCGACGTCAAATTCGCCCTGGCGGAACTCAACAAGATTGTCGAAGCGCCCGACGATCTGAGCGAGTGGCACCAGCAATGCGCTGCGTGGAAAAAGTCCGACCCGCTGAAATACGATCAAAAATTCGACGGCATCTTGCAGCAGCATGCCATCGACGAACTTTCGAAGCTCACCCGCGGCGAAGACACCATCATCACCGTCGGCGTCGGCCAGCATCAAATGTGGGCGGCCCAGTTCTATAAGTTCATGCACCCGCGCACATTCCTCTCCAGCTCGGGGCTGGGCACAATGGGCTTCGGGCTGCCCGCGGCCATCGGCGCCAAAGCCGCCCATCCCGATAAGCTGGTTGTCGATATCGACGGCGACGGCAGCTTCCAGATGAACATCCAGGAACTGGCCACCGCCTACTGTGAAAAGCTGCCGGTCAAGGTGCTGCTCTTGAACAACCAGCACCTGGGCATGGTCGTGCAGTGGGAAGATCGCTTCTTCAAAGGCAACCGCGCCCACACTTACTTGGGCCCCATCGATCATCCCGAAGCCATCGGCGAAGGCAACGGCTTGGGCCCGTCGGAGCGCTATCCCGATTTCGTCACCATCGCCAAAGGCTACGGTTGCGGCGCCGCCAGCGTGAAGAAGAAGAGCGAACTGGCTGATGCGCTCAAAGAAATGATCTCCTATCCGGGGCCCTATGTGCTCGACGTCGAAGTGCCCTATCAAGAGCACGTGCTGCCGATGATCCCCGCCGGCATGACGGTCAAAGATCTGATTAAGGAATAAGGTATGAGCGTAGATCTCTCCGAGTTACTGCAACTTCCAGCGGCGGAAAAAATTCAAATCATCGGCCAACTATGGGATAGTCTCGACGCTCACCCGGAGCAAATTCAGATTCCCGAGGCTCATATCGAAGAGCTTGATCGCCGCAGGCAGCGCCACCTCGCGAATCCTGGAAGCTCCTCGACATTGGAAGAGCTCGAGAAAAAAATCGCTCGCCGCAATGGCTAGAAGTTTGATCATTGTCGAGGAAGCGGCTAAAGAATTCCTTGACGCCTACGAGTGGTACGAGGCCAGGCAATCAGGGCTGGGGCCGCGCTTCGCCGAATGCTTCCGTGAATGCCTGAACAAGATCGAGCAAAATCCGATGATGGCCCAGGCAATTCGTCCGCCCTATCGCTGGGGTAAGATCCCGCACTTTCCCTACGTGGTGATTTTCGAGTTCGATGCCGAGACGCTTCGAATCTATTCCGTGTTCCACTGTTCCAGAGACGCTGCCAAATGGCAAAAGCCCAAGCAGTAGGCGGCTGAGTTGCCGTCAGTCTCAACCTCTCTTTCCCCGCTTAGCGCACTTCTGACTTAGAGTATCGGCCCTCGCTTTTTTCCGCCGATACAACCCAAAGACCCAGTAGTATCGTCATGCGCCGACAACTTGCGCCGTGCTAGCACTCTGCTCGGGCGATGCTCCGGGGTCACTCGTGCGTTCGTTCTCCGTCGTCAGCCCTGGGTCTATATCTATGTGCTCTCTCGTTGGTCGGTCCTCACGGTTCGTTGGCGCTATTGTTGTGCTGGTGATGATTGCCGGACCGCTTCAGCGCCAAGCGCCGCGCGTCGACGATTCGCTGCGCACCTTCGGTTTGACCTCCACCCAGTCGCAGGATCCGCCGCCGGTGGTGACGTCGGTGGCAATCAACGACAAGGGCACGCTCTTGGCCACCGCCGGCGACGACCACCTGGTGAATATCTGGCGCATCGACGACGGTAAGTTGGTCTTCACGCTGAAAGGACACGCCGACTGGGTCCGCGTCGTCGAGTTCAGTCCCGATGGGAAAATTCTGGCTTCCGCCGGCGACGATCGCACGATCCGCCTGTGGGATACTTCCACCGGAAAATTGATTCGCAAGTTCGGCCAGCATGAAGCCGCTATCTACGCGCTGCAATTCCATCCCGACGGCAAGACGATTGTCGCCGCCGGTTTCGAAAAGGCCGTCCGCGCCTACAAAGTCGAAAACGGCGAACTGGTGCGCACCTTCGACGGCACTTGCAACGATGTTCGCGCCGTCGCCTTTTCGCACGACGGAAAATTGCTGGTCGCCGGCGGGCGCGACGGCACCGTCAGCCTTTGGAATTATGCCGACGGCACGGTCAAAAAGCAGTTCCCCGCCCACGGCCATCGCATCCGTGCTCTAGCCTTTACGCCCGACGGCGATCGTCTGGCATCGGCCGGCGAAGACAAAAAAATTCACGTCTGGGATCTCACTACCGGCGACAAGAAATTCACGTTGGAAAACGGCGCAGGCAAGGTCATGGCTCTGTGCTTCTGCGGCGCCGACCGCCTGGCCGCCGGCGGCAGCGACAACATCGTCCGCGTGTGGGATCTGTCCACGCAGAAGCTGGTGAACAGTTTCGCCGGCCACACCGGCTCCATCGCCGCCCTGGCCAGCGACCCCTCGGGAAAACTGCTGGTCTCCGGCAGTTTCGATACCACCGTCCGCTTGTGGCAGATCGACAGCAAGGCCGACGTCAGCCAGGCGCGGCGAAACACCGATGATGTGCGTTTGAAATAGTCCAGAATTTCGTCCTCACTTGTGCAACACGGAGGTTGCGGTCGTGAGCATTATCCGGAACTTCGCCCGCTTGGGTCGCTTCATGTTTGGCGACCGCTGGTTTCGCATCGACGACCCGCATTGCACTTCGAAAAAGGTGCGCGCCTGCCGCTTCGAGCAGTTGGAAATCCGCAACCCGCTCACCGCCAGCCCGTTGCCGATTCATTTGGGCTCGGTCTATCTCGAAAGCGCCAGCGGCGACGATAGCGCGCCGAACGTCATCAAGGTCACGTTTGCCGGCGGCGCGCCGGGCACGCAACTGAAACAGATCGTCATCGACGGCGATAAAGACGGCAACGGCACCTATTCTTCCGGCGAAGTGTTTTTCGACACCGCCGCCGGCGGGATGGGCGTATTCAAATCCAACCCGTTTCTCGTCGATGCCGGCAATACCACCGGCGGCATTCAAGTCACCAGTTTCTCCGTGGCCGACGGCGGTCAAAAGCTGATCATCAACTTCAGCAACTTCGACGCCGGCGACGTATTCGCTTTCACGATCGACGTCGATGAAGCGCAATTCGTCGATCCGCAAACTGGCGACGTCGACGTCAACGCCGTGGTCGAAGGCAACGAGTTCCAGCGCTCGATCATGACCGGCACGTTTACGGCGCCGCATTATTTCGATGCCACGGGTAACACCAAATATTGGGACGAGTTCGACGCCAATTTTGCCGCCGCCAACACGTCCTCCGGCACCACGCTGACGCTGCCCCCCGATTCATACATCCCGCCGTCGGAAAAAGATCTAACCGACCTCACCGCCGGCGCCGTGTTGGTGATGCAGCAAACTCCGCTGCCCAGCAGCCTGTCGGGCACGGTGTATCACGATCAGAACCTCGACCATTTGTTGGACAACAACGAACAAGGCATCGCCAATGTCACGCTGACGCTCTTGCAGTGGGATGGCAACCAATGGGTCGGCACCGGAAAGACAACGACGACCGACGTCAACGGCAACTACAAATTCGACAATCTTCTTCCCGGCACCTACCGCATTGCCGAAACTCAGCCCAACGGTTGGATCAGCGTCGGCAGCCAGCCCGGCACCGTCGACGGCGTGGTCGATGGCACGTCGACCGATGTCGATACCCTTAGCGATGCAGCGCTGTTGGGCGGCCAGGACGGCATCCACTACAACTTCGGCGAATGTTTGCCGGCCAGCATCGCTGGAAAGGTTTGGTACGATCCGGAAAACGATTGCATGTTCGGTGTGCACGACGTGGTGCTGCCGGGCGTGCAGATCGACCTGTTGAATGCCCAAGGCGTGGTCATCGCCTCGACGACGACCAACGCGCAAGGCGAGTACGAATTCGACGGACTCACGCCAGGCCTTGCGTACACCGTCAAAGAACATCAGCCGGCCGGTTACCTGGAAGGCTGCACGATGGCCGGCACCGTAGGCGGCGACGATTCGGTGCAAGACATCATTACGCAAATCACGCTGGGCTCCAATGTTCACGCGCTGAATTATGATTTCACCGAAATCCTGCCGGGCAGCATCAGCGGTTACGTGCACGCCGATCCGGAAGGCGATTGCATCGTCGGCCCCAACGACATCATGTTGGCCGGCGTGAAAATCGACTTACTCGATGGCGACGGCAATGTGATCAAATCCACGTTCACCGACGAAAACGGCTACTACGAATTCAACAATCTCGCCCCGGGCACCTACGGCGTGTTCGAGCATCAGCCGCCGGGATACTACAGTGACGGCGGCGATGTCGGCTCCCTGGGCGGCGTCGTTGTCGGCGACTTAATCACCCAAGTCAAAATCAATTCCGACGAGCACGGCACGCATTACGATTTCTGCGAGCATCTGCCCAACAGCATCAGCGGCACCGTGCACCTCGATCCGGAAGGCGACTGCGTCATCGGTCCGCACGACATCATGCTCGCCGGCGTGCAAGTCGATCTTTTGAATTCCGACAACCAGGTGATCGCCACCACGTTCACCAACAACGACGGCTACTACGAATTCACCGGACTGGACAGCGGCACCTACAGCGTTCATTACCATCCGCTGCCGCAGTACTTCGACGACGGCGGCGATGTAGGTTCGCTCGGCGGCGCCGGCGACGAAACCGATACGCTTTCGAATATCGTGCTGGTGTCCGACGATCACGGCACGGACTACAACTTCTGCGAGCATCCCCCCGCGAGCATCGAAGGCAGCGTGCACTTGGATCCGGAAGGCGACTGCGTCATCGGTCCGCACGACATCATGCTCGCCGGAGTGCAGGTCGATCTCTTGGACAGCAACGGCCACGTGATCGCCACGACCGTCACCAACGAGCAAGGCCATTATAAGTTCGACGGCTTGGATCAGGGCACCTACGCCGTCCACTATCATCCGCTGCCGCAATACTTCGACGACGGCGGCGACGTCGGCTCGCTGGGCGGCGTCGGCGATGAAACCGATACGCTCTCCGAAATCGTGCTCACGCCCGGAGATCACGGCGTGGACTACAACTTCTGCGAGCATCCGCCGGGAAGCATCGAAGGCTCGGTGCATTTGGATCCCGAAGGCGACTGCGAAATCGGCCCCCACGACATCATGCTCGCCGGCGTGAAGGTCGATCTGCTAAACAGCGACGGCCAGGTCATTGCCACGACCACGACCGACGTCAACGGCCATTACAAATTCGATGGTTTGGACAAAGGCACGTACGCCGTGCATTATCACGCGCTCGCGCAATACTTCGACGACGGCGGCGACGTGGGCTCGCTGGGCGGCGTCGGCGACGGCACCGATATTCTTTCCGAAATCATCGTCGGTGTCGGCGATCATGGCGTCGACTACAACTTCTGCGAGCATCCCGGCGCCAGCATCTCCGGCTACGTGTTCCAGGATGGCCCGCCGATCGTGTTGCTGCCCGGCCAAACGCTGCCCGATATTGAAACCATCCGCGACGGCGTGCGCAATGCAGGCGACAAACCCATCGCGGGCGTCACGCTTTTGCTCTACGATGGTCAAGGCAACCCCGTGCTCGACGGCCAGAGTCATCAACGCACCGCCGTCACCGATGCCAACGGCTTCTATGAATTCGCCGGTTTGGACGCTGGCACCTATGTCGTCCGCGAATTGCAACCCGGCGGATACATCGACGCCATCGACACGCCGGGTTCCACTGGCGGCGTGGCGCAGAACCACCACACGCCGGCGGGCTTGTTCCCCTCGTTGCCGTTTGCCACGAATTTCGACACCATTGCCGCGATCACGTTGGGCGTTGGCCAAAGCTCCGTGGAAAACAATTTCAGCGAAGTGGTTACCACGCGGCTTCCGTTCATTCCGCCGCCGGAATTCCCGCCGCCGGAAAGCATTCCGCCGCTCAACCCGCTGACCGTTCAGGTCAATCCGCATCTGGTGAATCCGCCGTGGAAGCCGCCGTACTTCAATCTGAACAAGCACGGCGCCGACGCCGTCGGTTACACCTGGCACTTAAGCATCGTCAATGCCGGCTACCCGCGCGGTCAGAAGGACGACTTCGTCGCCATGGAAATCATTGCCGCGGCCGGCAACGTTCCTTGGTCTTATCTCAACTTCACCAGCGGCAAGTGGATCGTGCTGGATGCCGACGGAAATGAAGTGGAACGTGCTGCGATCGGCATCGCCGATGCCATTCCGCTGGCCGGCGATTTCCGCGGCGACGGCACCATGGAGCTCGGCCTGTACATCGACGGCCAATGGTTCATCGACGTCAACGGCGACGGCCTTTGGGATGCCGGCGACCTGTGGGCCAAGCTCGGCACGCGCGAAGATCAGCCCGTCGTCGGCGATTGGGACGGCGACGGAAAAGACGACATCGGTATCTTTGGCCCCGCCTGGCCGCGCGATCCGCGCGCCATCGAGCACGACCCCGGTTTGCCGGACCCAATGAACAAGCTCGTTGCCGGCCGCCACAAGAAGAACGTGCCGCCGCCGGAAGATTTGGCGGCGATCGGCAAGCGCAAGCTGCAAGCGCAAGGCAAGGTCAAGACGCGCGAAGAGCTGATTGACCACGTGTTCCACTACGGCCGCCCAGGCGATCGCGCCATCGTGGGCGACTGGACCGGCACCGGCCTGCGCCGCATCGCCGTGTTCCACAGCGGCAGTTGGTACCTCGACATGGACGGCGACGGCCGCTGGAGCCCCGGCGATCTGAAGTGCGAATTCGGCAAACCGGGCGATCTGCCGGTCATCGGCGACTGGACCGGCGACGGCATCGAGAAGATCGGCGTATTCCGCGACGGCACGTGGTATCTCGACGTGAACAACACGCAGAACATTGCCGACGCGAAGGTGGTGCACCTCGGCCGACCCGGCGATAAACCGGTGGTGGCCGACGGCCCTGACCACGCGGTGATCGGCGTCTATCGCGCCGGCCCGGCCGCCGAGAAAACCGCCGAAGCGCCGCAGCAAACCGTGACGAAGTAGCTGCCCGCACTGTCACTGCGTGCCCCGCCAATAGCCGGAGGGCAACGCCCTCCGGAGGCGCCACCGATGTGCCGTCCATTTTGGCCAACTGCAGCGCACGCCTGCGCCCGTCACGACGCCTTCAACTTCGAGATTTCCGCCTCCGCCGCGGCAATTTCCGCTTCCAGCCGTTTCGGCTCGCCGGGATCGTCCGGCTGCTCGCGTGCGCCGGCCAACTGCTGCCGCAACTTTTGCAGCTTCTGATGCAGCACGTCGAGCCGCTTCTTGGCTTTCTTGTCCATGGTCAATTGCCGCGACGGTTTCCCGATCGCCGGGAACTACATTCCCAGCGCTTTCTTCACCTTAGACATCACGGTAGCGCGGCGCTTTTTCCTGCGCACGGCGGGCTTTCACTCGGGTTTTCACATTCTTCGCGATCTTCTTCAACGGCCGACGTCTCGCTGCCTTTTTCTTTGCCATGATAATCCTCAGATAAGTTAGACCTAGTTTGACTCATCGATTCACAATCTCTTCCGTTCCCACCGGCTGCTTCATTTCCACTCTGGTCGGCCCCACGTGCGTGGCTCTTAAGATACCGGACAGCGCCACGACAATTAGAGCCAATATCACATTCACCGTCATCCAAAATCTGGCGTTCTGGCGAAATCTCTTCGTGGCCTCCGTCCGCCCGGCCAGCGCACTGGCGAGAAAGAAAATCACCAGTGCCAACAAAAACTTCACGCCGAAGGCGGCTTGATAAATCCCGTTATACTCACCGCGCCACTGGTCGCCCCACGTTTTGCTGTCGCCGAGAAAGCGGATGTAGTTCCACAGCCCCGAAACAAACAAAAACAATATCGACGCGGCGACCATCTTCGCCCACCGCGACCGGATTTGCTGATGCAATGCTTGCCGTTGCTCATCCGCCAACACGCGAATCGATGGCGCCAAGGCGAAGCGCATGAAAATCATCCCACCGACGGCCATGATCGCCGCCACAACGTGGAACCAGCGCAGTGTAATTCCCAGCCAAGTCATCGTGCCCAGTGTAGGCGCCGATTTAGCCCCGGGTCAATGACCCGGGCAATGCGCCGTCACGACGATTTCGCCCTCAACTCCTCAACCAGCTTCAGCGCGGCCTCCCGATCGCGCACCTCGCCGTCCAATTGCGCGACCCGCACTGCTTTCAGCAGCCGCGCCATCCCCGGCCCGCGCGGAACGCCAACAGCAATCAAATCCTCCCCGCTCAATAGCGCCCCGGGATTCAATTCCTCCGCCGGCCGCCGAAGCTGCTCGCGGCAAAACGCCACATCGTCTGTGTCCCCGTGAAGCGAGATCAATTCCTCCGCCCCCTCGTTGATCAATAGCGGTTGCAATTGCGACCAGCGCTGCCTACGGGCTCCGCGCAGCCAGTCCCAATGTTTCAACAACCAGGCGACCCGATCCGTATCTTTCCGCGCCAGCCGCCAGCGCCGACCCACGACCTCCGCCAAATCGCTCCCTTTCGCGCCGTGCAGCAACACGGCCAGCGCCAGCGAAAACGTCGGCCGCTCAATCGAATCCAAAAGGACCAAACTCTTGGGCAAGGCCGCAGTGTCCGCCTCCGGCAAAATTGCCCGCAGTAATCCTGTTTCTTGCAGCAATTGCACCGCGCGCACCCGTGCCGCGTGCGGCAGCACAATTTGCATCTCGGCGGCAATCCGCTCCGCGCTCACGACCGTAATCTGGTCGGCCATATCGCGAATGGCCGCCAGCGTGGCTTCGTCTAAATGAAAATCGAGCACGGCCGCAAACCGCACCGCGCGAGCATGCGCAATTTGTCTTCGGTAAATCGCTGCCGCGGATCGCCGATCGCCCGCACAATTCTTCCGCGCACGTCCGCCTCGCCGTCGACGAAATCGATCACGCGCTGGGCCAACGGATCGTAAAACATCCCGTTGATCGTGAAATCGCGCCGTCTGGCATCTTCCTCCGGCGAGCTGAAGGCGACCTGATCGGGATGCCGCCCGTCGCTGTAGGCCACGTCGCGCCGGAAGGTAGTCACTTCAATCTGCCCCGCGCCGCGCGGTCCAAGCACCGCGATCACGCCGAACGCCGCCCCCACGGCCAGCGTTTTGCGCTTGTGAAACACGCGCTGAATTTCCGGCGGCTGGGCGCTCGTGGCCACGTCGTAATCGTACGGCGTGCGCTTGAGAATCTGATCGCGCACGCAACCGCCGGCCCAATACGCCTCAAACCCGTGGTCGCGCAACTGGCGCACCACTTCGACGGCAAACTCCCGCTGCTGTTCAGGAATAGGTTGGTGCACGTTCAATGGCCCGCGAGTTCTTGCCGTCCGCCTTCTGCGCACTGACAGTTGAATTCCGTGGCGGTTCAGTGCAGGAACCGATTCTACTGCAATAATACGATGCCGGAAAATGGCGATCGTGTGACGAAGGTCGCTCATCAACCTTCCGCGGCGTGATGAATGTGCGCCAAGGCCCCGCAGCCGGCAGGCGTTCGGAAAAGAGTTTCTGCGCGGCGGCAACAAATGGCTCGGTTCCGGCGTGCTTGCGGCTTTGTCGCAGCATTTTCCACACCATTCCTCAGTTTTGTCGCTTTCACCGCGCTGTCGCGGCACGGATCGAGGGCGATAAATTCCAATCGCAGCCGATGGTCAGTTGCTTGACCGGCCGCCAACCCAGTCGTAAGTTGACGGCAGTTCACCGCTCGCGGAACAGCTTTCGACGATTCGTTGATCTTCCCGCGATCTAAGTCTTGTCACCAGCGGGAAGAGGTTCTGGGCCATGCTGGCCGTGATCGAGTGCGCTCCTTCTGCATCGTTCGCTGTTCAAAAGCTTTGCGTAGTTCGCCTGCTAACCAGATTTCCCAACTGGAGGATCTGACGATGAAAAAAATCTTCTTTATGTTTGTGTTGCTTGGTCTCCCGCTAGCACTCGTTGAGATTGCGGGCTCTGCCGACGAATCGCAAAAAAATCCCGACCAAAAAAACGCTTCGCAGCCTGATAAGAGCGCGGCGACTTCGCGCGAAGCAGACGAAGCGGCCGTTCGCGCGGCAGGCAAAGCATTCATGGAGGCTTACAATGCCCGCGATGCCAAAAAACTCGCTTCGATGTACACGCCCGAAGCGGTCTATATCGATCCGCTAACCGGCGAAGAGTCGGTCGGCCGCGAATCAATCGAAAAGGATTTCGCCGACGCATTTTCGGACAATCAGGACATCAAGCTCAGTGCGGATGTGAAATCGATCGATTTTGTCTCCCCCAGCGTGGTCATCATCCGCGGAACGGCGCACGTTATTCGCCCCGATGCGGAACCAGTGGATTCAGATTTCACCGTGGTTCGCGTCAAACGCGACGGCCAATGGTTGATCGACCGCGTTTCTGAAATCGAAAAAGAAAAACCTGCGCAGTCGAATTACGAACATCTGAAAGATTTAGAGTGGATGATCGGTTCCTGGCGCGACGACGATTCTCGCCCGGCGGTCGAAATCCAAACCGATTGCGCCTGGACCAAAAACAAAAGCTTCATGACTCGCTCGTTCGCCGTCGCGATTGGCGACCAGGTCAACAAAGCAGGCATGCAGATCATTGGCTGGGACCCGGATAAGAAGCAGATTCGGTCCTGGGTGTTCGATTCCGATGGCGGTTACAGCGAGGGCACGTGGACGCAAAAAGGGGACCGTTGGTACATCCAGAACACCGCCACGCTCCCCGACGGCGGTAAGGCAACCAGCGTGAACATTGTCACCCGCCTCGACGACAACTCGTTCAAATGGGAATCGGTCAATCGCGAGGTCGATGGCGAAATTCTGCCAAATGTCGATCCCGTTCTCGTCGTGCGAAAAACCGATAATTCCGATCAGCAAGCCGCTAACAATGCCGAGGTGCAGCCATGAAAAAGTTCATTCTTGCAGCACTGACGATCGCGGCGCTGGCATTTTTCGTGACGGAACAGATTTGGGGACGCGGCGGCATGGGCGGCGGCGGCCGTGGCGGCGGCGGTGGTGGCGCCCGCGGCGGCGGCGGTATGTCCCGCGGAGGAGGCGGTGGCGGCAGCATGCGCTCCGCCGGCGGTGCACGCCCCAGTGGCGGCGCGCGTCCCAGCGCCGGACGTCCCTCGATGGGCAGTGCCCCGTCAATGTCGCGGTCGTCGCGTCCGGCCACACGTCCCAGCGGCGGAAGTTATGCAAACCGCTCCGGCGGCGCCAATCGTCAGTCGCTGGGCAACTTGCCGAGCCCCGGCACTCGCCCAGCCGGCGGAGCTAGCCGTCCCGGCGGCGGCGCAATTGCTGGCAGTCGCCCCGCCACGCCTGGCGGCGGAGCCAATCGTCCTAACTTCGTACAAGGCGCTGGCGCGGGCGGTCGCCCGACCCAAGGCCAGTTGAATAGTTTCCTGGATTTGCCGGGCGCCGGTGGCGGCGGTCGTCCGTCGCAGATGCCCAACCGCGGCGCCAATGCCGGCGCGATCGCTGGCGGCGCGCTGGCCGGGGCGCAGCAGCCGAGTTTCTGCAGAATCGACCCTCCGGAGGCGCCGGTAACCGCCCAAGCACTTTGCCCGCTCGGCCCGGTGGCGAAGGCGGCGGCATTGCAGGCAATCGTCCTGGCGGCGGTGGCGAACGGCCCGGGACGCTCCCCGCACGCCCGGGTGAAGGTGGCGGCGGCATCGTCGGTAATCGACCGGGCGCTGGAGGCGGTGAACGTCCAGCCCAGCTCCCGTCACGGCCAGGCCAGGGCGGCTGGGCGGGCGATCGTCCCGATCGAATCAACAATTGGAACCAGTGGAACAACAATCGGCAGAATAATTGGACCCAGATCAACAACAACTGGGGCAATCGCTGGCAAAACAACTGGCACGATTGCAACCACTGGTTCGACGGCAACTGGTGGAACAATCATCCCTGCGATAACTGGCATTGGCACGGCGGCGCGAATTGGTGGGGTTGGGCCACCTGGGGCGCGCTCGCCAGTTGGGTCCCGTGGGGATGGGGCTCGCAACCTGTGTACTACAACTACGGCGAAAATGTTTACTACGACGATGGCGCCGTCTACTACGGCGATCAACAGGTGGCCACGGCAGATCAGTACGCCGAGCAAGCCGAAGCGATCGCCAACAGTATTCCTCCCGACGCCAAACCGGCGCCCGAAGATTGGCTCCCCTTGGGCGTTTTCGCAGTCACGCAAGATGGCGATTCGGCCGGCGCCGATCCAACGATGTTCCTGCAACTGGCCGTCAGCAAGCAGGGCATCATCGCCGGCATGTTTCAGAACACCGCCAGCGGTACAACCAAAACGGTCGAAGGCATGGTCGATAAGGAAACGCAGCGCGTGGCGTGGACCCCTGAAGGCGAAGATCGTCCGCTCATGGAAACCGGCCTGGGCAACCTGACGCAAGATACCACCGGCGTGTTGGTGCACTTCGCCAACGGCGACACGCAGCGATGGCTGCTGCGCGCCTGAACAAACCGGAGGCCAACAGCGCGCCCAAATAGCTTTGCGATTCACTAAACTGGCATGCCTGGAGCCATGGTGATAGAAGCCATGGCGGCCATCGCCTGGTTCACTTGCTCGATCGTGCGCCGCCGCATCGCATCATCCCAAACAAACCGATGTTCCGCCGCAGGCGCAAGAAAATGCACGACCAGTTCCGCCGGCGTTTGGCCGAGAATTTCTTCCACCGCCAACGCATACACCCCCAACTGCATTTCGTACTGGCCGGCGGCCGCCGCCACATTCTCGGCCGAAATCCGGTTCGTTTTGTAATCCAACAGATGCCACTTCCCGTCGGCGTCTTGATACAGACAATCGATGTAGCCCTGCAAGTAACGTGCCTTCGTCGAGCCGGCCTCCCCGGGCGGCCACGCCAGCAGGAATTCCAACTCTCGATGCACTTGTCGGGCCTGCGCCAAAATCTTTCCCCGCGGCGAGCGCAAAAATTTCGTCAGCATTTCCTCGGCGCTGGCGCGATGGCTTTCCGCCTCCGCCGACTCGGCTTCGAGCAATCGCCGCAACAAGGCGGCGATGTCGGATGATCCGCCGAAATCGATCCGCTGTAGCGCCTTGTGTACCAGCGTTCCCAGATCGGCCGCATCGCCGGCGCTCAACATCGGTTCGTCGTCTTCCAGCGAAGTCAACGCCACGTCATCGGCCGGCCGCAACTCGCCGCTGAGCCGCGAAACCGAGAACCGCCGCCGCGCTGCCGCATCTACTGGCACCGCCTCGACCAATCGATCCGCTTGCCCCGTGATCGCCGCTCCTAGCGACAGAGCTCGATCGGTTTCGCGAATCAAATCGCTGTGCGACGCCGACTGCGCCGAATGCTCGGTCCGTGGCGCTTCTCGAGTGACCTTAATCACCGGCGATCGCCAATCCTTGGGAAGTTGCGCCAGGCACTTGCCCGACTGCAAATCAAAATGCTCCGCCAGCAGCCTCGTCCAAGGCGCCGACGGATTCTCAAAATCGAACACGCTGCCGGAAAGCACCAAATAGTCCGCCGCCCGCGTCGTCGCCACGTACAACAGCCGCAGCCTTTCCGCGTCGCTCTCGGCGGCACTCATCGCCTGGTGAAAATCGTAACCCGTCAAGTGGCGGTCTTCGTCTCGGCGCGCCGGCAGCTTGACCAACGGACCCAATTGCGCGTCCCACGCCGCCGCTGCGTCTTCGCCGTGTTTCGTGCGGCTGATGTCGGGCACAAACACCACCGGAAATTCCAACCCCTTGGCCTGATGAATAGTCATCAACCGAACCACGTTGGCATCTTCAGGATGCGTGGCAGCCAGCGGTTCCCGCGGCTGCTTGGCCACAAACTCCGCCAACTGCACGATGAAATCGGCCAGCCCCAACACGCCCGAACGATCGAACATTCGCGCCTGCTCGATCAGCTTCCGCAAATTTGCCAGCTTGCGTTCGCCGAGAAATTCGCCCAACAGCGTGGCGTCGTACCCTGTCATCGTCAGCGCTTTGTTCAATAGCGATGCAATCGGCATCCGATCCTTGCGTTCCCGCAGTTGCCTGAGCGTCGTCGCCGCAAACTCGGCGCGCCCCCGCTGCGCCGCCGTCAACTCCGCCGGCAACCGATCGGCAAACAATCCCGCCGCCAATCCTTGCGGATGCTGCCCCAGCCAATACAGCGTTTCGTCATCCAGCGCGAAGATCGGGCTGCGCAGCGCGCCGGCCAAACTAATCTGATCTGCCGGGCTCACCAGGCTCCGCAACAAATTCACCACATCATAGATTTCCTGCTGCGCATAAAATGCGTGACCGCCCACCAGGTAGTAGTCGATGCCATAGCGCCGCAGTGCTTCCTCATAATGCTGCACGCTCGACATGGCACGGAACAAAATGGCGATATCTCCCTGTCGCACCGCTTGGGCGGTCCATTTTCCACCAACTTCATGTGCCACCAATTGCTCGCCGTTTTGCAACATTTGCCGAATTCGCCGCGCAATCCAATCGGCCTCGCGCTTGCGCGCCTCGTCCGTCGCGCCGGCTTGGTTCTTGTCGAGGCCGTCAACATCCGGCCAGATGAATTCCACGGCCGGCGTCGGCGATACCTGCGGCCGCTGCGGCACCAAGGGTTCGTACGCCAAACAGTCCTGATCGCCCGCCAGCGGCGCGTCGTGAAACAGCGCGTTGACGAAATCCAAAATCGCCGGCTGGCTGCGAAAATTGATCGACAGCGGCAACTGGCCCTTTGGCGGCGTGCTGCGCTGCATCTCGCGAAACAATCGCGGATCGGAGTCGCGGAACCCATAGATCGATTGCTTGTAGTCGCCGACGAAAAACAGCTTGCCATGCTGCACCAGGTCGCCGCACAAGGCTTTGATCAGCTTCACCTGCACCGGATCGGTATCCTGGCATTCGTCCACCAACAACAGCCGCACCTGTGACGACAATCGCTTCTGCAACTGGGCATGCTCCGGATTGGTCAAAAGTTCGCGCGCCCGCGTCAGCAAGTCGTTGAAGTCCAGCCACGCCAGTTCCGCCTTGCGCGCTTCATAGCGCTCAAGCACCGCCTTTGTCAATTTCAAAAGTTCCAGTCCGGCGGCGGCATCGGCCCGCGCAGCGCCAAAGTCAAATTCCAAAAACTCTTTCGCCCGCTTCACCTGTTTGCGAACGTCTTCGGCGGACTCTTTGAAGCGATCGTACAGCGCTCCATCCGGCCAACTGTCTCTTTTGCCCGTCCCTTGGATGCGCGCGTTCTGAACAATCTCATCCAAATCGCCGGCCGGGTGGTTGCTGTGGGGCAGGGCGGGAACGATGCGCAACAGCGCGTCGCAACGCTCGCGCAAAACCCCCGCCGCCTCCTTCAAATGGCAAATGTCCTTCATCAATTGCCGCATCGCCGGCGACTCGGCGACGTCCGCGAGCACCCGAGGCACAACCACATCCCGCCGATATTGATCCCAAATCGCCGTCAGCTCTTCCGGCGTGCGCGCCAGCCACGTATCAAATTCGATATTCCGCCCCAGCGCCAATAGCGCCGCAATCATCGACCGCAGCCGATCCAATCCGAATTGAGCCGTCAGATCGATCAGCGGCTGATCCCGATCGCTCAGCTTTTCGCGCAGCACGTCGTCGGTCAATTCCGCAGCCAGCGTGTCGGCCTGCGTCTGCTCAATCACCGTGAACCGCGGATCGAGCCGCGCTTCCACTGCATTGGAGCGCAACAGCGCGCCGCAAAACGAATGGATCGTGCTGATCCGCGCCGTGTGCAACCCGCGCAAAAGCCCCAACCAGTAATCGGCAGCCTCCCCGTCCGCTTGCTGCAACCGCTCGAAGCACTTCTTTTGGATCCGATCGCGCATTTCCCGCGCCGCGCGGTCGGTGAACGTGATGGCGATCAGCTCGTGCAATTGCACGGGGGGCGCAGCCGTGTCGCCCGGCTCCAGATGCGATAGGAATCGCTCCGTCAGCACAAACGTCTTGCCGCAGCCGGCCCCGGCCGACAGCGAAACCGACGTGTCCCTCGTGTCGATCGCTTTGCGCTGCTGGTCTGTGAAATCTCGCATGGTGGCAATCACGGCGATTTCGCCTCCGCCGGCCGGTTCTTGCCGCTGGCGGGCGCGGTCCACTGCTTATCCAGCGCCCGGACCTGCCCGATGCGGCACACCGTGCTGTAGGCGCAGCGACTGGTGCATTGATCGTCGAGACTAAACACGGGAAACATTCCGCCGCGAACCGAGCGAACCAGGCTCACCACGCGCGCCAACAAAGTTCCCCGCAGCTCGCGCCACGCATCGGTCTCCTGCAATCCCGCGTCGCCGCTGGTGAAACACTGCGGCAGACTTTCGCATTCGAATCCCTTTTCCTTCACATACCAGTAGCCCACTCGCCACGGCTTGGCCCGCCGATCGATCATCAACAGCTCCTGCACGGCCAGCGCATAAATCGGCAATTGCAGGGCCAGCCCCGCGGCGAGATCCGCTTCGCTTAGCCTTTTCCTGCGTCCCGTCTTGTAGTCCAGGATGTTGAACACCACCTCGCCGCCGCACAATCCGATGTCGATGCGATCGATCTGCCCCGAGAAGCGAATCGTCTCCTCGCCGCACGGCAAATCAAACGGCTTCTCCGTCGATAGCGAGTCCTTTTCGCCGTTGTCGCGCCGCTTCAAACCGAACGAAACTTCAAAGTGCGCCGGCCGCAGCGGCTGATCCAGTTCGTCCCCCGCGGCATCATATTTCTCAAGCTGCCCAAAGTAGCTTTGAATCCATTGCCTCAGCAAACGAAAATCGATCTCTCGAAAAGCTTGGTCCAGCGCGCTGCCGGCCGAATACTTCTCGATCAGCACGGCGAATGTGTCCTCGCTCAGCTTTTCAAATCCCTTGGCGCCGCCGTCCACGGGCGACCGCGGCGCGCCCGCCGCATTCAGCCGCCGATGCAATTCCCGCAGCGCTTCGTGGGCCAATGATCCCCGATTGCCATAATCGATATCCAGCGTCAACTCCGGCAATTCCTCCAGGCGCAATACATTTCGCAGGAAGAAGCGGTACGGGCACGACGCATACTCCTCCAGTCGACTTACGCTCCAACAATGCTCGGATCCGTAATGCTGTGCAAGCCGCGCCTTCGCCGCCTCGCTCGACAGCAATCCGTCAAATGCTCCGAATTCCGGGCGTCGCCGCGCGGCGGTTGCCTTCAACCCGGCGACGATATTTGCCCCTGCGCCGCGTTCTGATTTGTGCAACAGCTCCGCGAAGCGATTCGGTTTGCCTACGACAAGCTCCGCCACGGCCTGCACGCGCTGCTCCGCCGGACAACTGGGCTCGTCATGCCGCGGCACTGGGCTCAGCGAGATTTCCTTCTTGTGCTCAACCTCGCCCGGCGCGCTTCGCTCCAATTCCATCACGTAAGGGCTGGCCAACAGCGGCTGCGCTTTCTCATCCAGCGCCGGATAGCTAAGCACCAGCCGCCGCGTGGCGCGCGTGATCACTTCGTAAAACAACAGCATCTCTTCGCTGCCGCGCTGCCGGTGGTCCGCAAATCGCAGCCCGGCTCGATTCAACTCGTCGCATTCCGCGTCGCTGTAAATGCGGTCGTCGCGCGCCGGTGGCGGGAACGACTTTTCCGAAAGCCCCGCCACAAACAGATACGGCACTTCCAAGGCCCGAATGCTCTGCGCCGAAAGCACGCGCACCCGGCCCGATTCGTCGCGCGCTCTCGGCAGCGGCTCCGTCGATAAAACATCCACCAACCACTTCACAAACTCCGGCGGCGAAAGTTTTCCCGAGTCGATTCCCAACTGCCGCCCGAGCTGATCGCTGGCCCCAATGGCGGCCTTCAAAGCCTTCCAAGCCTGCTGGTCGTCGTCTTGGGCCACTCGCAACATGCCGAAGTCATTGGCCAGCTCCTGCAATACTCCCGTCCATTTCGAAAGGGGCGCGCTACGGATGGATTTCAGTTCGTCGTGAAGTTTTTTCAGCAGCGCCCAGGCCGTTCGATAGCGCTCTCGATGCTCCTTTCGGCGGGCGATTTCCGCCTCGTCCACCGGCGCATCGTCGCTGGCCGGGTCCGCCGGCGCGTCCTCTTTGCTGCGCCACTCCAGAGCCGACAACAATTCCTTGCGCCCACGCGGCACTTGCAATTGTCGCACTGCCCATTCCGTGGCCGCCAGCGCCTTTCCGCCTTGCCACTGTGGCCAACTCGGCTGGAAGTAATTGTTCGCAAGCATGGCAAGCAACTGGCGAAACGGCCAATCCTCGGCCGCCAATCGCACCAGGCCGGCCAGCGCGTGCAAAAGCGGCGAGCCGACGAGTTTCGCGCGGGTTTCGATTGCCGCCGGGATGCCAAACTCGTCGAACACTTCCTGCACCAACGGCGCCAGCGCGTCGGCGTTTCGGAAAACTACGGCAACGTCGTCCGGCCGCACCGGTCGATTCCCGTCGGTTTCGTCTCCCAGCACGAGCAAGCGTTTGATCCGCCTCGCGACCAGTTCAATCTCCGCCAGTTGCCCCGAGGCGCCGACGAGTTCCACTTTCGCGCCGCAAATTGGCCGGCCGTCGTCGGCTGGTGCCGCGAACTGGCGCGAATTGCAAAACAGCCGCCGTTCAAGCGTCGCAGTCGCCGCGCAACTCGATTCCGGCCGCCGCTCTTGCCACTGAACCGACAGCCCGCGATGCCGCCGCTTCAAATCATCCAGCGTCTGTTTCGGCTTCAGGAACAACTCCTTGCGTCCGGCCTCCTGTTCCAACGGCAGCGTGATCAGCATCTCTTGCAGTTGCTGGTCGCGCTCCCGGAGAAGTTCCAAAATCTCGTGCTGCGTATGCGTGAAGTCCGTGAACCCGTCCACGACCGCCAGTCGAACATTCGCAATCGGCCCCAGCTTTCCCTGGCGCAACAGTTCCCGGGCCCGGCAAAACTTCTCTTCGACGTCGTAGAACAAATGTCCGCCAAGCAATCGCTGATATTCGGCGTACAGCGCCGCCAACTCGCGATTCTTCGCCGAGGGCGCGACCGATTCAATCAAATCGGCGAATCTTTGCGGCGCAATATCCTGGCGCTTCAAGTCGCTCACCAGCGCCGCGATCAAATCCACCAGCCCAGCCGTCTCGGCGATGGGTCCGAAGTGCTGCAGTCGGCCGGCGTTATTGGCCTCCGCCAGCAGCCGCTCGATCAATTGCCGCTTGAGCAAGCCGCCCAACGGGCGAAGCGGATCGTCCGATTGTGCAAGCACCGCATCCGCAAATTGGCCGAAGGTGTAGATTCCGGGGCTCAAGCACCCGCGCAGCGCGCCATCGGCCACCAGTCGCCAACGAATCTCATCCGCCGCGCGTTGCGTCGGGGCGATCCACAGCGCGCAGCCCACGCCGCCGCCGGGTGGTTGCGCCACCGCTTGCCGATAGCGCGCCAGCACCGCGGTCGTCTTGCCGCTGCGCGCCGGACCGGCCAATACGCGAACCTGTGCAGGCATGCCCAGTCATCCTTGAAAAACGAAAGTGGCGGCGTGACTGTACTAACTTACACCCAATTCGCCCAAGCGGAAAGGGATTGGGCCCGTCGCCCGCTTGTTGACACGCTTCAGCGAGTGCCGGAAAATCGGCGGCTATGGATTCCGTGCTGCAGAATTTTTTGTTCCGCAATCCGCAGTTTTACGAACTGGCGTATCCCGAGCCCAACGATGAAACGCCCGCCATGTGCCGTCGGATGTTCGCGCGCTATCTGGCTCAGCCGCCGCGCAGCATTCTCGACGTCGGCTGCGGCACCGCGCGCGACCTGAATTCGCTTTCGCGCGATTGCCCCGACTGCTGGGGCGTCGATTTCACGCCCGAAATGATCCCCTTCGCCCAAAAGCGCCACCCGCATCTGCACCTGCAAGTGGGCGACGCGCGCAGCATTCGCCTGGGCCGCACGTTCGACGCCGTCCTCATGTTGGGTTCCGCCTTCGTCTATGCGGTCACTAATGCCGACGTTTCGCAAACGCTCGACACCTTTGCCGCCCATTCCCATCCCGGCACGCTGTTGATCCTCGATATCGGCAACGCCGCCAGTTTCCTGGGCGGCGAATTCTTTAAGCCCACCGGCGAAGTCCGCATCAACACTCCCGAATTCTCCGGCCATGCCCACGCCACTTATACGTTCGATCGCCGGCGTCAATTGCTAATTCGCCGCCGCACGTGGAAAATCGAAGGTCAGGGCCAGCGCGAAGAATATTGCGAGCACCGCCTGTTCTTCCCCGCCGAGCTGGAGCATTTGCTCGCCGAAAAAAGCTTCCAAGTGCAGGGAATGTTCGACAACATGGAGCTGCGCGATTCCAATATGTGCGGACTGAGGCTGTACGTCGCCGCCATTTATCGTCCACAGAATTCCAATGGAAACCAAACCAACAATAGGTGACGCGTTCATGCGATTTATTGCACCCAGCCTTGCCGCGATTTTCTTGCTTGCCGTCGTTTGCACCCCATGTTCGACATTCAGCGCGGAACCCGCCTCCGACGCGGACCATCCTTCCATGCCGGCCGGCGGCGACGACGCCAAGCCGATCGAGCGCGATCCAAAATATCCGGCCCAATGGTGGGCGCCCGTTTCGAAGGAAAGGCGCAGCCGCTTGGGAAATCCTGCCGCAAGAGGCCGGCGCCGGCGAAGTGATCCTCTCCAAGCGGAACAAAGATCTGGGATTGCTCTCGAACTTCGCTCCCACGCCGTTCAAATTTCACGGCAAGCAGTACGCCAGCCTGGAAGGCTTCTGGCAAGCCATGAAATATCCCGAAGGCCCCGACGACGAGCGCGCCAAAGCTCCGGGGGTCGAGTGGAAGCACACCCGCGATCAGGTGGAAAAGATGACCGCCTTCGACGCCCGGCATGCAGGCGATGAAGCCAAAAAGAACATGGAGAAAATGGGCATCAACTGGGTCACCTTCGAAGGCAAGAAGATGGATTACCGCACCAAGGAGAAGGGGGACCATTACAAGCTGATCGTCGGCGCCATGGAGGAAAAAGTGAAGCAGAATCCCGAAGTGAAAAAAGTGCTGCTCTCCACCGGCGACTTGAAACTGCGAGCCGATCACCACCCGGAACCCAACGCCGGCCCCGCTTGGGCCTATTTCGACATCCTCATGGACATCCGCGGCAAACTCCAGCGAGGCGAGGAGCTAAAAGGTGACAAGTGACGGCCCGGTCGAAGTCTATCGCGCCGAAAACAGCGCGCAAGCACATCTCATGGCCTCTGCGCTGGAAGATGAAGGCATCAAAGCCATCGTCGACGGCGACGCATTGCAACTGGCGCTGGGCGATATTCCCTTGGGCTGGTCCACAGCGCCGCGAATTTTAGTGGCCCAAGCCGATGCCGCGCGTGCCCGCGAACTAGTGAAGAAATTTGAGCAGGAAAAGTTGGCCGATTGATCGCGCCGAAAGCAATCCGGCGCGCCTACGCAAACAGCTCTTTAATCACCTTGCCGCTGTTGGCGATTTTCATCGGCCGGCCGCTCTTGGTGGTGAACGTCGTGTCCAACGAAATTCCCAGCGCCTTCAGCACGCTGGCCATCAAGTCTTGCGACGTGTACGGCTCGCTGACCACTTGCGTGCCGTCCTCGCTGGTCTGGCCTACGACCACGCCGCGCTTGAAGCCGGCGCCGCCCACCACCACGCTCCACGCCCGCGCAAAGTGATCGCGCCCGGCGTTGGGGTTGATCCGCGGCGTTCGGCCAAATTCGCCCATCCACACAATGGCGGTCGTGTCGTACAAGCCGCGGTCTTTCAAGTCGGTGATCAGGGCCGTCATGGCTTTGTCCATGTCCGGCAGCTTTTGTCGCTGGAGCGTCGTGAACACGCCCCGATGATTGTCCCAGCCGTCCATGTCCACTTCGATGAACGGCACGCCAATTTCAACTAGCCGCCGCGCCATCAAGCAACCTTTGCCGAAGATGGTGTTGCCGTATTTCTCCAGCATTTCGCGCGGCTCTTTGTTGACCTTGAACGTGTCCAGTTGCTTGGTGGTCATCAGGGAGACGGTTTTGACGAGCGTCTTGTAATGATCTTCGCTGGATGCGCCGCGATTCTCGCCGATGAAGTTTCGCTCCAGCGCCTCCAGCACCGTCAACCGCTGCTCCAGGCGTTTGGGATCCTTGGACGGATCGGTGACGTTCCGCACTTCGCCGTTGTTGGTCACGACAAACGGCGCCCAGGTCATGCCCAAAAATCCCGGCCCCACGCTGGCCCCGCCGATTGAGACAAACGGCGGAAGTTCCAATTCCGGCACTTTTTCGACCAGTTCATGCGCAATAACCGCGCCGTAACTGGGATGCTCGATGTTCGGGTTGGGCACGTAGCCCGTGTGCATGTAGTAGCGACCCCGGCCGTGGTCGGCCTCGCGAGTGCTCATCGAGCGGACCACCGCCAACTGGTCCATGTGCTTGGCCAACTGCGGCAGATGCTCCGTGATCTGCAGTCCATCGAGGCTGGTCGAAATCGGCTTGAATTCTCCTCCTGTGGCGGCGCCGGGCTTCATGTCCCAGATGTCGATCGTGCTGGGGCCGCCCCCCATCCACAGCAAGATGCAGCTCTTGTGCTGCTTCTTCAGATCCAGCGAGCTGGCCAAAATGCTGTTGGTAAAGGCGATGGCGGGACTGGCCATCACCGCCGCCCCGGCCAGGTGCGACATGAAATGCCGCCGCGTCATCCCTCGAGGGCAGTTGCAATTATCCATGATGTTCACCTCGCAAATGCGATCTTTCGTCGCGCTCGCAATAGCCGAAGGGCAACGCCCTCCGGAGCCGAACCTAATGATTCAAAATAAACTCGCCCGTATTGAGCACCACCCAAAACAAGTCTTGCAAAGCGCCGACCGGATCTCCCTGCCGGGCCATCAACAATTGATTGGCCCATTCCACCTCGTTCTTATTCGGCTTGCGCGACAGCGTGGTCATATACAGCAGATTGATCTTCGACGCGTTCGTCAGCTTTGGATCTTTGGCGATCCGCTCCAAAAATCCGCCCTCCTTCGGGTCGATGGCCTTTTGGATCAAATCGCCGTTGAACATCATCAACGTTTGTGGAATGGTGCCGTTGAACGTGGTCGTGTCGTCACCTTCGTCGGTGCCGAACGCCACGGTGAACTGCCGCAGCCATTCGGTCCGCTGCTTGTCCTGTTCTTCCAGGCTGCCATGCGAACGGCCGGCGTCGCTGGCCGTCAGCAGCGATTCGTACAATTCCTCAGCACGCATCTGCCGCAAATAGAAATGGCTGAACATCGGCCTTTCGCCCAGTGCCGGATCGTCCTTGTCGTTGTGCCCTTTGACGATTTTGCTCGACAGCCCGTACGGCTCGCTCAGCACAATCCAGCGAATCAATTGCTTCAAGTCGTGCGTGCTGTTGCCGAAGTCGTCGGCCAGCTTTTGCAGCAGTTCGGGATGCGACGGCGGATTGTGCGGCCCCATGTCGTCCACCGGCTTCGTGAAGCCGTATCCCAGGAAGTGTCCCCACATGCGGTTCACGATCGCCACGTTCAGATAGTTCGACTTGATGATCATTTTGGCCAGTTCTTCGCGCCGATTGACGCTGCGAAGCTGGCCGCTGTGCGAGATGGCCTGCCCGTCAACGAACACCGGAAACGCCGACTTCAACTGCCCGTTGCGCAACTCGTAGAACAAAATCGCGTCCTCGGGCTTTTGATTTTCGCCGGCGAAATTCTTGTTCTCCAAAAACGAAAGCGCCCCGGGCTTTCTCGTATCTTCAAAGTGCCGCGTCGCCGTCTGCCGGAAGAAAGCGTTCAATTCCCAAAACTGGTTCTGTTTCCAGTCGTTGAACGGATGATTGTGGCACTGCGTGCATTGCACCTGCAGCCCCAAAAACAGCTTGGCGGTTTTGGCCGTCGCGTTGACGCCGTTCTCCTCCATGTTGCCGATCAAGAAATTCACGGCCCCCTGAAAATCTTCCTCCCCCGGCTTGTTCGAGCCCGTGGCCGTAATCAGTTCGTACACCATCCGGTCGTACGGCTTGTTGCGGGCGAAGCTGTCGCGCAAATATTTTTCCATCCCGTCGCGATTCACCGGCGATCGTTTGTCGCGCGTCGGCGAGGGACGCCCGATCAGCATCGTCGTCCACAGCGTGCTCCAATTCTGCGCGTACTCTTCGACGTATTCGTCCGAAAGCAGGCGGTTGATCAGATGCACCTTCCGGTCGGCCGGCTTATGCTCCAAAAAACTTTCCAGTTCGTCGACCGTCGGAATGCGCCCCAGCACGTCGAGATAAACGCGGCGGCACCATTCGCCGTCGGTCGCCGGCGGCGACGGCCGCAGCGAGTGCGCGTCCCACCCCTGGCGAATCAGCTCGTTGATGTACGCCACCTGCTCCAGGCCGTGCGAACCTTGAATATTCGATTGCGGCGGTGGCGTCGACGAAGCAGGCGAAACCGAGGCGGGGGCCGGCGACGAGCTGGAGGCAAGCTTCTCCGCCCCGCCGGAGTAGACAGCGAACGTCAGGCCCAGCAAGCCAACCACGATCGCCGCAAACCCGCGCACCATCGTACCGCCTCCACGCTCGATAACATCCATTCTATGAAACACGTTCTGACGTCGAATATACCGTGGATGGATCGATGTTTCTTGCTTTGCCGTCCGCTTTTACCACGCAGAGATCCCTTGCTTAGCCGGGGGTCAACGACCCCCGGAGAACCGCCACGGCGCCCGAAACCTGGCCAGAACGGCGCCAAATGCCCACTCCAAGGGCCGCTGCCTGGTGCCGTTTCCGCGGCCAAAAAGATTGCGGCCTTGCAGATTGCCAAATAAAAAAAGTTCAGAAAATCGAAAGAGTCGGTCGCTGGAGTCGCCCGCCGGCCGCATCAAAACAACTCACGTGTTCAATTCTGATACACGCAAAAAAGAACAGGGCGAGTTTCGGACCCCGTGTCAGATCCGAAACTCGCCCATCTGTGATCGGCTGGATTTGTCCTTGCCGCAGCTAAAAATCTCTCTCTATTCCCGCAATGCCTCTTGTTTTAGCCGCAACAAACCTTCGTGCTTTTTGGACTTCCAGCCACGATTTCTCGATGTCGCCCGGCTCCTATTCCGACATCAAACCTCTTCCAATGCCGGCCCCGGGACAGTTCAAAGCGCCTCTTCTTCGTTCCGACCCCGGTTTTCTCTTCCAACTTCGGCCTAAGCCGACGCGGGTACTTCAAGCAAAGCCCGTGCCAAAACTCAGGCAGTGGGTACTAGGGCAGTGTGTGACTCAGTGTGGTTAATATGCAGAACCTCTTCGAAAGCTATCGACCCTGTCAGCGCAGCGTGACAATGCCGAAGCGGGGTTGATCCTCTGAAGCCAATAGTTTCTCCGCCGCGGCGACTTGCGCACCTACAATCCATCATGAACAATAACAGATCGAAGAAACGTGCCAACGCGCTAACGCAACTGATTGCCGCCAAGAGAATGCTCACCGATGGCCAGGTCGAGCTTACCCGCGCTCAAGCGAAAATGAAAAAGGCGACCGAGCTGATCAACGAAAGCGCCGACATACTACGGGATACCTGGTCAAGGCGACGAGAATAAACGCCCGCTGAACCTGCACGCCGCGGGGAATGTTGCCAATTTTCACCACTCAGGATCATCGATCCGCAGCGTGCCACGGCACGATTGAGCCCTCGCACCGCCGTTTGACGCCCCTCGATTCGTGACATAGGGTTTCAATGGCTTCCTAGGCGCCTGGCGCCTGTGGCTTATCTGGGCAGTTTCACACGTTTCAATTTCGGGCAGGCTATCTCCCATCACTCCGGGATCTCGATGTCGGTCGCAATCGGCGTCTGCCTTTCTCAGCCACATCGACCCCGCGGGTGAGGGCAATTGCGATTCCCGTTTTACACCACTGGAATTGCGCATTCACTTAATCGACCAGTCTCACGCATCAGGGAATTAATATGTCCGAACCGCAAAATCTCGCGCCCGAGAAACTTCTGTTTGGCTCCGACGAGCAAGATGTTCAAGCCCGTGTGCACGAGCTGTTGCTACGGATGTATCCGCCCGAGCCGGCGATGGAACGTCGCCACGATCGTCGCTATCCCTATCCGCATTTGGTGCGGCTCACGCCCGCCGGCGCCAGTGGTTGCACGCCCGTGGGACCCACATTGACCGTAGTGGGCAAGAATCTCTCCGAGCGCGGATTGGGTTTCTTTCACACACAGCCGCTGCCCGATCGCCGAATGATCGTGTCGTTCGACGCCGGCAACGGCCGCTGGCTGGGCCTGCTGGTCGATATCACCTGGTGCCGCTTTATTACCGCCGGCTGGTACGAAAGCGGCGGCCGCTTCCTGCAGAGTGTGCCCGCCGTAACGCCGGAGTCGGAGCCGGCGCCGTAGTAAATGTCCGCTTCGCGCTCGGCTTACGCGCAGCGCAGTTCGCTGGGCATGATCTCTTGCCAAAAGCGGGCCTTGAGATCGGCCCCGCGGGTCGGTGTCCACCAGTCACGAAAGCTTTGCGTCGTCTGCTGGAGGCCGGCCGTCTCCTGCGCGATCAGCTTGCCCAGCAGCAATCGCTGCGATTCAGTCTGCGCATCGTCGAGCCATGTCAAATAGCGATCCCGCGCGTCGGCGTGATCGTTGATGCCCCCCAGCTTCTCCTGCAACTCTTCCACCAGCGGATACAGTTCTTTGCGAAACGTCGGCGCGAAAGCGTCGGCAAACACTTCCATGGCATAGCGAAGCTGCTTCGTGGCAATGCGAAACTGATGCAAGGCCAGCGTACTAGTGAAATCCCCCTCCGCGGCCGAAAAGAATTCGGTCGCCAGGCTGCGCAATTGCAACTGGGCCACCGTGCGGAACGCAGCCGGCGCGGTAGCCTGCCGCCAATAAACTTTGCCCAGCAGCTTCTTCACCCGCCGCAAAAAGCTGCGTTTCAGCAGCTTGCGATAGATCGCCGCAATCGGCGGTTGCGCCGCCCGGCGCGCCAATGCCGCTCGTTCCATCAGCGCAATCCCCGCCGCCGAACGGTCGGCGCTGCAGGCCGCCGCCAAGCGCGGCCCCAGCACGTCCAAATCTCGCGCTTCACCCGCCGCCCGGCGCACCCGATTAAGCTGCTTGGTGAACCACTTGCACCGCTTGCGGGGCAGCATGGATTCGAAGATTTCCAGCACTGCAATGGCCCTTCGCGAGGCCACGCGCAGTTGGTGCACGTATTCCACGTCGTCGGCCGAATGTTTGGCTGCCAGTGGAAGCCAGTTCCACAGGGTTTTCAGGTGCGCCCCCAGCGCCCGCCGCGCCACGGCCGGCGCGAATTCGTCGGCCGATTTCGCTTCGATCCACTTGCTCTTTCGCGACATAGTTGCGCGATCGGCGTCAAGAACTAGCGTCATGCTGGATGGGGTGTTGTTGCGGCGCCACAAGCCAGGGCGTCTTCCTACGCCAAGTTTAGCCCACGACTTCGTGCCGCATGGCTTAACGGTCTCTAGAACCTCTTGATGAAGCGTACTAAGCCATTCTGTCGCGCCCGCAAAAAGTTGTCTACCACCCGGTCGCACCGCCGCCAATCGGCCGCATCGGCGAAGCGCGTCACCGGCCGATTGTCTCTTCCAAAGGCCGTGCCCGTTAAGGTTTTCCTATCTCGCAAACCCTTGGCGCAGCCTACGCATTCTGTTGAAATACGTGGGCTTTTTATCTGCTCAAAACCTGATTATTTCGAATTCTTTAGACTTCGATTCTTTTGCTTCGTAAGGAGGTGGCTGCGTGATCGTCGGCGTGCCTAAAGAAACTAAGCGCGATGAATACCGGGTTTCCATGCTGCCGGTAGGCGTCGAAGAAATGACCCGTGCCGGACACACCGTGTTGGTGCAGCGTGAAGCCGGCGTCGGCTCCGGCTTGCCCGATGATTTGTATCGCGACGCTGGTGCAAAACTTGTCGATTCCGCGCAGGAAGTTTTCGCCACCGCCAACATGATCGTGAAGGTCAAAGAGCCCCAGCCCGCGGAAATCAAAATGTGCAGCAAGGGGCAGACGATGTTCACCTACTTCCACTTCGCCGCCGACCGCGAACTCACCGAGTCGTTCCTGAAATCCGGCGCCACCGCCGTCGCTTATGAAACGCTCAGCGACGACAAGGGCCGCTTGCCCTTGTTGACTCCGATGAGCGAAGTGGCCGGCCGCATGAGCGTGCAAGAAGGCGCGAAGTATCTGGAGCGCCCGCAGCAGGGGCGAGGCATTTTGCTCGGCGGAGTGCCCGGCGTCGCACCGGCCAACATTTTGATCCTGGGCGGCGGCGTGGTGGGCGCGAATGCCGCCAAAATTGCCGCCGGCTTCGGCGCCAATGTGGCGCTGTTGGACGTCAACATGGATCGGCTCCGCTATCTCGACGACGTCACCGCCGCCAATGTCGAAGTGCTCTTCAGCGATCGCCACACGGTTCGCGAACATCTGAAACTGGCCGACCTGGTCATCGGTGCCGTGCTGATCCCAGGGGCGAAAGCCCCGCGATTGGTCGAACGCGAAGATCTCAAGCACATGAAGCCTGGCAGCGTGATCATCGACGTGGCCATCGATCAAGGAGGCTGCGTGGCCACCAGCCGGCCGACCTCGCACAGCGAGCCCACTTATATGGTCGACGAAGTGCTGCACTACTGCGTCACGAATATGCCCGGCGCCGTCGGACGCACCAGCACCTACGCCCTGTGCAACGTCACGCTTCCCTATGCATTGCAACTGGCGAATAAGGGCGTCGAGCGCGCCGGCAAGGAATCGAAAGCCATCGCCGCCGCGGTGAATATCATGGACGGAGAAATCACCAACCAGCCCGTCGCCGAGACCTTCGGCATGCCGTACAAGCGCCGCTTCAATTCGTAACACTTGGGTGGCACTGACAAGTGCCGCACTTGTCAGTGTGAACGACCGCGTGACAACCAAACCCGAAATCCGCGCCCAAGCACGCCAGGCCCGCGATCGTTGGCAACAAAAATCGCCGGCCGAGTTTCTGGCCGCTTCGACTTCAATCAGTCATCGTTTGCTCGGCTTGCCGGAAGTCTTCGAGGCAAAAACCTGGTTCGTCTATGTCTCCACCGCCAGCGAAGTCGGCACGCATGAACTGCTGCGCACGCTACTGGAGCGTCGCTACACCGTCGCCGTGCCCCTCATGGTCGGCGCCGGCCAGATGATCGCTCGCCAGATTCATTCGCTCCAGGAATTGCACCTCGGCGCCCGTGGCATCTTGGAACCGGCCGCAGGCGAACCGCTGCGTGGATTGATCGACGTCTGCATTTGCCCAGGCTTGGCGTTCTCTGAGCAAGGCGACCGGCTCGGCTGGGGCCCCGGCTATTACGATCGCTTCCTTGCGACGCAACACGTCGGCTTGGCGGTGGGACTGTCGTTCGAGTGCCAAATCGTCTCCCATATCCCGCACGAGTGGCACGACCGCCGCATGGATCTGGTCATCACCGAAAATCGCGTGATTCGCCGTGTCTGATCTCGCCGCCGCCCTCGCTCAGCACGGGATTGAAGGTCTGACGCCCCAGCAAATCGCCGCGCTGGATCGCTACCGTGCCCGCCTGTGGGATTGGAACGAGCGGCTGAATCTCACTCGGCACACCACGTACGAAAAATTCGTCACACGCGACGTGGTCGATAGCTTCCAGCTCGCCAATTTACTCGCGCCCAAAGAGCGCGTTCTCGACGTCGGCACCGGCGGCGGCGTGCCCGGCGCAATCATCGCCATTCTGCGCCCCGATCTCCAAGTGTCGCTCTGCGATTCGGTCGCCAAAAAAGCCAAAGCCGTCGAAGCGATTGTCCGCGAGGCGGAAATCCCCGTTCGCACCCATCACGCCCGCGCGGAAAACCTGCTGGACAAGCAAAAGTTCGACACGCTGGTGATCCGCGCCGTCGCGCCCCTGGCCAAAATTCTCCGCTGGTTCCAACCGCACTGGGCACACGTCGGACGGTTGCTGGTGATCAAAGGACCAAGCTGGGTCGATGAGCGCGGCAAGGCGCGACATCTCGGCTTGTTCAAAGATCTACAATTACGCAAGGCGGCGACCTATCCGCTGGCCGGCACGAACTCCGAAAGTGTGATCCTGGAGATCAAGCCAAAATCCTCAACCTAGATAGCCCGACTGTGTCAGTCGGGAAATAGCTGTGCCGGTCGGAAACGCAACCGTTTGACCGTTTCCCAGTCAAACCGTACAACAATCTAGGAACCGCCGACGGCCTCCGATGAGGGGCCCCCGCAATGGAGTCCTGTGAACCTGGTCAGGGTAGAAATACAGCAGCCATAAGCAGCCAGCTCTTTGTGCGGTGGGCCTCTCATCCGAGGTCGTCGCGGGATGCATTGGAAAACAGAAATTGAGAAAAGCAGAAGGGGAGTAGAGCAGAGGACGGTTCCGACATATCTTCTGCTCTTCTCATCTTCTCCTCTTCTGGCCGCCATCGAAACAGCGGTAAAAACAATGGCCGACGACACCACCCCCCAAACCGCCGCCCGCCAATACGTCGTCGTCGCACGCCGCTACCGTCCGCAATTGTTCGAGGAGCTCATCGGCCAGGAGCACGTGGCCAAGGGCCTCGCCGCCGCCATCGTCGCCAGCCGAGTGGGCCACGCCTATCTATTCACCGGCGCTCGCGGCACTGGAAAAACCTCCACAGCCCGCATCCTGGCCAAGGCGCTCAATTGCGAGAAGGGTCCGACCCCCACGCCATGCAACGAGTGCGACATTTGCCTCTCGATCACCGCCGGCGACGACATGGATGTGCTGGAAATCGACGGCGCCAGCAACCGCGGCATCGATGAAATCCGCCAGCTTCGACAGAACGTGAACGTCCGTCCCAGCCGGGCCCGATTCAAGATTTACATCATCGACGAAGTCCACATGCTCACCAAAGAAGCCTTCAACGCCCTGTTGAAGACGCTGGAAGAGCCGCCGGAGCATGTGAAATTCATCTTCTGCACGACCGAACCGGAAAAAATCCCAATCACCATTGTCTCCCGCTGCCAGCGCTACGATTTCGCCGGCATCCAAACCCTGCAGATCGTTCAGCGGCTCAAACAGATCGTCGCCAGCGAGGGAGTCGAAGCCGACCCCGAGGCTTTGGAAATCCTCGCCCGCCGCGCCGCCGGCTCGATGCGCGACAGCCAGTCGCTGTTGGAGCAACTGCTGGCCTTCGGCTCTCGCAAGATCGCCGTCGCCGACGTGCATCGCCTGTTGGGCACCGCCGGCAGCGAACGCATCGCGCACCTCGTGAACCATTTGATCGAACGTAACGCCGCCGCCGCACTGGTGGAAGTCGATCATGCGATTGCCGAAGGAACCGACGTCGGCCAGCTTCTCGATCAACTGCTCGGCTACTTCCGCGACGTGATGGCCGCCGCCGTCGGTTGCCCCGCCGAAGCGCTGCTTCATGTATCGTCGTCTGAACAACCCGCTGTAAAAGAAGCCGCCGGCCGCCTCGGCCTGGAATCAATCTTGGCCGTGATGCAAATCCTCGATCACACGCTGGCCCGACTGCGTTATCTCAGCTATCCGCGCACGGTGATGGAACTCGGCTTGGTGCGCATCTGCCAATTGGAGAATCTCGACTCGCTCTCCGAACTAATCGCTCAATTGCGAGAAAGCGTGCCGGTAACAACCGCCGCCGCCCCGCGCGGCGCCGCCGCGACCCCCACTGTGCCGCCAGCCCAAGTGTCGCCACCCGCGCCGGCGTCAAAAAAAAAGTATGACGCCCCGCACGTAACCCCACCGGCGCCGGCCGCGGTCGTGCAGGTATCTAGCGACACGGAACAACTCACTACACCCCTCGCCCAAGTTACCGAGCTTACTGAGGAATCGGCTTTTTCACTGTGGCAGTCTGCCGCGGAAACCCTGGGCGGAACCGCCGCCGGAATGGCGCAATTGGCTTCCAACGTGACGTTCTCCGCGGGGAACAAACTAGTTGTCCATTTTGCCGCCAAGTATAATTCCGGCAAGTTGTTCTGCGAGCGTCCCGAAACGGCCTCAAAATTGCAGCGAGTGCTGTCAAAATTAGCCGGCCAAAGCGTGACCCTCGCATTTCAACTGGAAGCCGACGCCCCCGCGGGCCAAGCCCGACCCACTTCGCAGCGTCAACGTGCGGCGCAAGTTTCAAATCGACCCTTTGTTCGCCAGGCCATCGAATTGTTCAACGCCACTCCCGGACGTTTGGAAGAAGCAGAAAAAGTGAATTGATTATTTAGCCGCCGGGTTTGCCCGGCGTTTAGCCGCGACGCGGTAGCGGAGCGCGGGAAAAACAAAATGTTCAAAGGCATCGCCAACTTCGCCACGCTTTTGAAGCAAGCCCAGCAAATGGGTAGCCGCATTCAGGCCGTCAACGACGAATTGCGCACGCGCCGCGCCGTCGGCAAAGCCGGTGGCGGCATGGTCGAAGCCGAAGTCGATGGATTAGGCCAGGTGTTGCGCATCTCGATCGACCCGGCTCTGGTGGAACGCAAAGATCGCGAAATGATCGAAGACTTGCTCCCTGCCGCGGTGAACGATGCCGTCGCCAAATCAAAAGAAATGCACGCCGAGGCGCTCAAAGGCCTCACCGGCGGCATCGACCTCCCGGGATTGAAAGAAGCCCTCGGCGGCCCCGACTCGCCCGATATCGAACCTTTAACTCCTGAATCCTGACCCCAGATTGATCACCGAATCTGTTAGCCGTCTGATCGACCAACTTGCCAAGCTCCCCGGCATCGGGCGAAAGAGCGCCGAAAGGATCACCTACCACATCCTCCGCGTTTCGAAGCCCGAGGCTTTGGCCTTGGCCGACTCGATTCGTGATGTGAAAGAAAACGTCCGCTACTGCAAAACCTGTTACAACCTGTCGGAGACCGAAGAGTGCGAAATCTGCCGCGAGCCGCGGCGCAATAAGCAACTGTTGTGCATCGTTGAGCAGCCCCGCGACTTGATCGCCCTGGAGCAAGCCGGCACTTACAAAGGCGTATATCATGTGTTGCTCGGCCGGATTGCACCTCTGGAAGGCATCGGCCCGGACCAATTAACCATCCAAGCCCTCGTCGATCGGGTGCGAAACGGCAACTTTAAAGAGATCATCATGGGCACCAACCCGACCCTGGAAGGCGATGGCACCGCCATGTATATCTCCCAGCAATTAGCCGGTTTGCCCGTCGAAATCACTCGTTTGGCTCGCGGTATTACCAGTGGTAGCGTGTTGGAGTTTGCCAACAAAGAAATTCTGGCCGATGCCCTATCCTGGCGGCAGAAATTTTAGTGCGGCATGGTAGATTTATGGTGTGGTGAAGAGTGAATTGGTGAGCAGGCAAGACAGTAAGATTTGGCGTTGGTTCTAGTTTCCTGAACTCCGAAACCCCCCGCCCTGCGTCATGCGTCTTTCCTTCGGACAAGAACTGCGGATGGTCCAGAAGCAAATTCTGGCGCCGCGCATGATCCAGTCGATGGAAATTCTCCAATTGCCGATCTTGGCGTTGGAAGAACGCATCGAGCAGGAAATGCAGGAGAACGAAGCGCTCGAGGTTCTGACAACCGATCCTGATCTGCCCGAGGAAGAAGAAACCGAGCACGAAAATCCCGACGCTCCCACCGTGGAAGAACGGGAACTAGTCGTCGACGAGAAAAAAGATAACGAGGCCGATTTCGAGCGCCTCCTGCAGCTCGACGAAGAATGGCCCGATCACTTCGAAGAGCGCCGCCGTCCCTCTGCCGCCAGAATCGAAGAAGAAGGCGAACGCAAGCACGACGCCATGGCCAACGCCGTGGATCGCCCCGAATCGCTCAACGATTATCTGCACCATCAGCTAAGCTGGTTTGAACTCGAAGAGCCGATCCGCCAGCTCTGCGACAAAATCATCTACAACCTCGACGCCAACGGCTACATGCAAGGCCGGCTCGAGGATCTCGTCGATCCCAGCGGCCCCTCCGGTCAACTCGAATTGGCCCAGCACGCGCTGTCGATCGTGCAAAAGCTAGATCCTCCAGGCGTCGGCGCCCGCGACCTCAAGGAATGCCTGCTCCTGCAACTAACGCCGGGCATGGATTACTACGAAGAGTTGAAAACGCTCATCAGTAATCATCTGGAAGATCTCGAGCACAATCGCCTGCCGCAAATCGAACGCAAAACCGGCTATTCGATCGAGCTCATCAAAGAAGCCCTCGAACATCTGCGCAAGCTGAATCCCAAGCCGGGCGCCGCTTTCACGTCAACTTATGTGCAGCCGGTGCAGCCCGACGTGTTCATCGAGCTCGTCGAAGGCGGCCGCTACAAAGTGCGCCTCGAAGACGGCCACACTCCCAATTTGTTCATCAGCCCCTACTATCGCAAGCTCCTCACCAGCAGCGACACCGACGAGAAAACCCGCGAATACATCAAGCGGAAAATTAATTCCGCTCAGTGGCTGATTGAATCGATCGAGCAGCGCCGCAACACGCTCACCAAAGTTGCCCAGGCCATCGTCGATCATCAAAACGAGTTCCTCAACAAGGGCCCCGAGTTCATCGAGCCCCTGAAGATGCAGCAGATCGCCGACAAAGTGGGCGTCCATGTCACCACCGTCAGCCGAGCCGTTGACGACAAGTGGATTCAAACTCCCCGCGGAATCTTCCCGCTCAAGCGGTTCTTTGTGGGCGGCACCGTCAGCGCCGCCGGCGAGGAAGTCGCCTGGGACACCGTCCGCATGAAGCTGCAGGAAGTGATCGACAAGGAAGACAAGGCCAACCCGCTTTCGGACGACGACCTGGTGCAGGAACTGCACAAGCACGGCCTGACCGTCGCCCGCCGCACGGTCACCAAGTATCGCAAGGCGATGAACATTCCGAGCTCTCGCCAGCGCCGCGACTGGAGCGCCGCTCCAAAAACTGCGGAAGCAACCGGGGCCGCGCCGTCAAGCGACGGTCAGCCCATCCAATCCCCGGCCGCCGAAAGCAGCCAAAACGGCGCCCCGCCGCCGGATGCGCCTTCTACGTAGTCCGACTCTGTGAGTCGGCCGCCGTCGCCCGGTCCCACGACCTAATGTCACGTCGTCTCTAGATGCAATCCGCGCCGCTGCCGTTCCGCGCGCCGCGTGTTGTCGATCAAATCCGCCACGTCGGTTGCGTTTTCGATTCCGCGCAGCCGCAATTCCGGATCCGTGCGATCGCTCGAGCGCACGATGATCGTGCCGACGTTCATCAGCCGATCGAGCAGGCTTTGGTGCACCGTCACGTCGTCGATGTCGATCGTTTCCAGCCGGTTCGTGGTGCGGGCCAGGATGCCGCGTTCGTGAAACAGTCGATATCGCGTCAGACGATATTGCACGTTCGCGCGGCGATAGAGCAGCGTCAGCCCAAACGCGCCCCACAACAGCAGCAAACCGATGATCAAGGTCGTGAACCCGGCGACGCTGCGCCACCAAATCAGCACGCCCAAAAATACCAACACCGAAATCACCGCGGCGCCGATCATCGCCCCGAACATCGCTTTCGGCGAATATCGCCCCGCCCACAACTGCTCTTCCGGCGGCGCGGCGCCGCCAAAGTGCGTCGGATCTTGTTCCACGCGCTGCGAAGCGGCCGTCGGATGCAGCACGCTTGCCGCTGTCGGCGTCGGCGTCGGATCCGCCGGAAGCGCGGCCCTCAACCGCTCGCCGCAATGCGGGCAGAACGATGCATCGTCCGCAACCGGCCGACCACATTGCTGGCATTGCATGCGAAGAACCCTTTGAATGAAATCAACTGTGGAAACTCGACCGCGGCATTATAAAAGCCCAAACCAGAAGGCAGAAGGCAGTTTGTCTCCCGTCTCATGTCTCATGTCTCATGTCTCCGCCCCTCGCCCCTCGCCTCTCGCCTCTCGCCCCTTGCGTCAACTATAGTATCTATATGCTCTGCCCCTATTGCCGCGTAGATAACGACAAAGTGATCGACTCCCGCACCGGTCAGGATGGTTTCGCCATCCGCCGCCGCCGCGAATGCGTCCATTGCGGCAAGCGCTTCACGACCTACGAAAGGGTCGAAGAACCGGTGCTCAAGGTCGTGAAAAAGGACGGCGTCCGCGAGCCCTTCGATCGCGACAAGATCAAAGTCGGCCTGGCCAAGGCCTGCTACAAACGCCCGGTCAGCGACGAGCAAATCGAAAGCATCGTCGCTGCCGTGGAAAACGACGCCTTTGCCAATTTCGATAACGAAGTCGAAAGCCGATACCTCGGCAATCTGGTGATGCAGCAATTGCGCACGGTCGACCAAGTGGCTTACGTGCGTTTTGCCAGCGTCTATCGCGAATTCAAAGACGTCCGCGATTTCGTGCAGGAGCTGCAGCCGATTCTGGCGGAAGCCAAACGCGCTCCGAAGTAGCGTTTAGCCGCGACGCTATTCCGCCTTCCGCATTCCGCCTTCCGCCTTGGGTCCGCCTGCTTTCCACGTCCCGCTCCGCCCGCCGCTCTTCTCCTCCAACCGCACCTGCTCGATCGTAATCCCGCGCTGGTGGCTTTTGCACATGTCGTAAATCGTCAGCGCGGCGACGGAAACAGCCGTCAGCGCTTCCATTTCCACCCCCGTCTTTCCCGCACATTGAACGGTGGCTTCGATGCGAATTAATCCCTCTCCCTTTGAGAGAGGGTAGGGTGAGGGTGTGGCCGGGGCTGGAGGCGCAGCCGAAGCCCCGGGGCTTCCCTTCGGTCCAGCCCCGGCCACACCGTTGTCTGGAAACGTGAAATCCACCGCAACCGCATCCAAGGGCAGCGGATGGCACAGCGGAATCAGGTCCGCGGTGCGCTTGGCTCCCTGAATTCCGGCCAGCCGCGCGACTTCCAGAACATCCCCTTTGGCCAGCTTGCGGTCGCGGATCAGGGCCAGCGTTTCCGCCGACATCCGCACCAGCCCGCTGGCTCGCGCCATGCGCTGCGTGATCGGCTTGTCGCCGACGTCGACCATGCGGCTGGCGCCCGATTCGTCGAAATGAGAAAGCTCCTTGGCCATGTACCAATGATACTCGCCCGCCCATAAAGCCGCGACCGTCGGTCGCGGTCTACGCCGCCGGCGCAAGCACGACTTCGAGTTGGTAGTACTTGAAGGTGCTGTTCTCCTGCGGGTTATCGGCGGCGATCTTTTGATACCGGTCCAAGACGTCGGTAATAAAGGCGTTCCACTCGGCTTCCGGCAGGCGCTTGGTCCATTCGGCGAAGGTTGCCCGGGCGAAGGCCATGAAGCCCTCGCGGGTTTTGAAATCCCAGGCGCCTTCTTCCAGGCGCAACTCGACGACCTTGAACCCGGCTTGCTCGGCGAGTTTGCGGTATTCCTCCGGCGTGAAGTGCGCGTAGGGACAGCGGAATTCGCCAGGCTGGGAGGGCGAGGCTCCCGCCGAGCCGCCGCTTCCAAAAAATTGCCGCCAGCGGTCGCTTTTCGCGCGTTTGCTCGATCACGTCTTCCAAACAGGTTCGCTCCCCTTGTGGGACGAAGCGCAGAACCGCGCGGCCGGTCGGCTTCAAGGAGGCGCGGATGGAGTTGAGCGCCTGGGCTTGCTCGGGCACCCAGTGCAGCGCGTTGAACGATACGACCAGGTCGAACTGGTAGCTTTTCTCCCTCTCCCTTTGGGAGAGGGCCGGGGTGAGGGTGCTTAATTGCCGAACGTCGGCGACTTGGAACTTTAGATTGGCGAATTTCGGCGGCGCGAAGTGGTTTTGGGCGAAAGCGATCATCTCGCTGGATGGATCGACGCCGAGGACGGAACCCTTTGAAACGCGGGCTGCAATTTCGGCGGTGATTTTTCCATCGCCGCAGCCGACGTCCAGCACTCGTTCGTCGCCGTTGAGCTTTAGCTGCGCAAGCTGCTTCTCGGCCAGCTCTTTTTGGAGGCTGGCTTCCTTCGAGTATGCGCTAGCGTGCCATTCGGTCATGGGGCATCGGTAATTCTGATTAGCGGTTAGCTGGCGACTCAGAATACAGGGAAGAAGAGAGTTCGGCGTTTTTAGAGCACGGCGACGAATTCTCCGATAAGCTTAAACTCGTCCAATTCGGCACCGTCCAAGACTATTGGCGAATAGTGCAACTCGGTGGAATCTGGCGAGAGGATGATTCGCTGATGGACCCACTCTGCATCTTCGCCCGCAACTTTTTCGCTATGATAAACCTTGACCGTAAAGTGGCCTCCGGTTTCCGCGTCGTTTATTTCGCGATGCTGCACGAGAACTATTTTTCCTTGTCGAGTGCCCGCAGGACTGGCACGAAACAGGCACCAAGAGCCGTTGGGAATACGCCGATTCATCGATTCACCGACCACCCGAGTCACGAATAGGCCTTCTTGAATCCGAATCTCGGGTGGTAGCTCTACCCAATCATGTTCTTCAACCAATTGCTCGTCGCTAAATAGACCGGCGGCGACATGCAGATCGTAAATTGGAACGCAATTCTCATATGGCTTTGCTTGCCACTTTGGCAGAATTTTGAGTGGTAGCCCAGGGTACAGATCGCTGACTACTTGCGGACCCGTGGTCGCAAGCGATTTAAACCATAAGTTTGTTTCGGGGTCGGTGCAGTAGATGATGCAGCCGCGCTGTCCACGCGTTAGGAGTGTCCGATACGTATTCTTAATGATTTCGTCCGCCAATTTTCGCGCATTCTCTGGCGACTTCGCCGCCATGGATTTGTATCCTTTTATAGACGAATCTTGCTTTGCGCGGAATTCAGGTCGTGTGATCGCTTGGCCATCCCGAATGACGAAATCGGGGCCAATAATGACGCCAACATATGCGAGCTCAAGACCTTGGCAGGTGTGAATGCACCCGATCTGGTCGATTGATTTTGCTTTGAGTATCCAAAGACTGCCGTCATCTGTGAGATTCCATTGCATTGCGAAATCTTGTTCCGGAAACTCAATGTCGAACGCGCGACGATCTTTTTTGCTTGCCCAGTCCCAACAGTAGCCCGCGACAATCCGTGCTTTCCCTGTGAGATCATTTTTCTCGAAGATCCGATCTCGAAGTTCGGTAGCCGTATCACAGACTTGAAAGTCAAAATCTATTCCTTCTAGAGTTTGGTTCGCGGTTTCACGGATCTGTAGTGCGTTGTCCACCCACGCCAAATAGCCGTCTGAGCCGTTGCATCGGAACTGGGAAGTCAGTTCTGCCTCGTGGATTGTTGCACTGGCCGCAACTGCCCACTTTTTAATCTCACTGGAATCACCAATATCTCGGAGGGTAACTCGTTGTCGGTCATCGATAAAAAACACGCTCAGTTTCGCGGTCTGAATTATTTCTTTGATTTGGTTTTCGCCTTTGTTCCGATAGAGACCAGATTTCTCGTTCAAACGGTGGGCTTCGTCGACAATCAGTACGTCGATTTCGTGAGCCGCAGTCTCGGTAAATGCGCTCGATCCTTTGAAGAGGTTGGTAAATCTCGTTTTCTTTAACGTTCCTGTAAGCTTGCTTTCGTAAACTGCTCTCGGTGCTGAATTGCGCGTTACATACTGAGCAGTCATCGCGCGGCCCGTTAGTTCGACAAGCAAGTTAATAGCAACAACAGATTTTCCTGTTCCCGGCCCTCCCGAAACAATGAAGACGTGCTTGTTGCGTTCGGTCGCTTTCGAGGAGAGCTCGAGCGCTTGCTCGTAGACCAGTTTCTGGTCGTCAATCATCAGAAACTCTTGGTTGCCTGACAAAAGTGAAGCGAGGCAATCGGCTAAGTCCTTCGATGGTCTGATTCGACCCTTATCAATTTGGTAGAGAAGCTTGCCGCGGTCGCCTTTGCGTACGTGTTTGGAAATAAAATCGCTAAGTTTCTTTGCATCTTGCTTTAAGTAAATTGGAGCAAGTTTTGTGTATTTTTGATATCTCTTGTCCCTGAGCGCTTCTTCCTCCGAGCAATTGTGGAGATATGCGCACGGCTGGAGCGATACTGACTTGCTTTGATTTCCTGTACCAGAGGTTATGAAGGTACGCCTTGGGTGATTCCGCTGTGCTGCGGAGCGTAGGCCGTAGGCCGAAGCGGAGCAGCACAGCGGGCCGCGAACTCGACCGGGGTCACATACCCCAGCGAGCTGTGCGGCCGGTGATGGTTGTAATCCTCCTTCCAAGTGGCGGTCAGCTTCCGGGCCGACGCCAAACTCTCGAACATCTCGACCGCCAACAACTCGTCCCGCAGCCGGCTGTGGAAACTCTCAGCGTAGCCGTTCTCCCAGGGGCTGCCAGGCGCGATGTACAAAGTCTCGATCCCCACTTGCTTCGTCCAGCGCCCAATCGCCTGGGCGATGAACTCCGGACCATTGTCGCTGCGAATGCACTTCGGCACGCCCCGCATGGCGAATAGCTCCGCCAGCGTGTCGATCACGTCTTCGCTGGTGATGCTGCGATCCACCTTCAGTGCTAAACATTCCCGCGTATATTCATCCACGATCGACAGCCACTTCAGCGTGCTGCCGCTGGCGGTGCGATCGAACACAAAATCCCAGCACCACACGTGGTCTTGATGCTCGGCTCGGCGCTGCTGACAGCCGTTGATGCTCATTCCCAAACTCCGGCGTTTCCGTCTCTTTCGCGGTACTTTTAACCCTTCTCGACGCCACAGCCGATAGACTCGCGTGTCGCTGGCGCGCCAAGCCTCCCCGCGCAGCAAGGCGCCGATCCGGCGATAACCGAATCGCGGTCGCTGGCACACCAACTCCCGCATTCGCCGCGTCAAAGCTGCCTCGTCGTCTCGCGGTTGGGCCTGGTAACGCTGACTGCTGCGCGGCTGATCCAACACCTCGCACGCCCTTCGCTCGGACACCTGGAACGCTGCTTGCAGTTCACAGGCCGCCACGCGCTTCCGGCAAGGGCTTACCAGTTTCCCTCCGTGATGTGTTTGAGCATCTGGTTGTCCAACGACAGGTCGGCCACCAGTTGCTTCAAACGCTTGTTCTCCTCCTCCAACTGCTTCAGCCGCTTGGCCTCCTCCGCCTTCATCCCGCCGTACTGGTTCCGCCAACGCAAGTACGTCGCTTCGCTCACCTCCAAGGCCTGCAACACCGCCGCTAGGTCTTGCCCGGCGTTCAGCATCGCATCGGCGTCCCGCAGCTTTCTGACAATCTGCTCCGGACCGTGCCGCTTCCTACGTTTCGTCGTCATCCTGAAGATCTCCTTGCCCTCCTCGGGCTGTTGAGACCTTCATAATCGATGGATCAGTTTTTCAACAGCAGCTCAATACGCCTTCGCCATAAACAGCTTCGTTAAAGTCCTGTAAGAGCGCAGCGTACGTCCACGCCTGATATGAGGGATGCGGAGTTTCACGTCGGCGCCGCCCAAATACGTTGCGACTATTCCATCGAGGTTAGTTGCCTCTACCTCAGTCCATTGTTTTAGCTCGACAATGATTGCTGTGTCGTGATTGCCGGAGTCTTTGCCTGTAAGAATAAAGTCAATTCTCTTTGAGGTTTGGGGAATTCTGTATTCGATAGCGACTCCGCTGTCGTCCGGTATGTCGGACATCTGTAACACGTTGTTCATGTACATCAACGAATTAGTCCACGACGCAATCTCCTGCCGGCTCGTAGAGTGTCCAAAGCGAGTGCGAAATGCGTCGTGGACTACTTGCTCAATGCGGTTGTGCGAGACGTCCGCATGAAAGCCGGCCTTTGTTGATGCATAAACCAACATGTAAGAGCTTTCGTGTGAGGCCGAGAGAAGACGTGACCGTGAGCTTAATAGGCCGCATATTAGTAAGCAACACAGTGAAGCGGCACAGAGAAGAGGGGAAGCGGAAGGGGCGGAAAACCCTTAAGTCCGGCGACCGTCACTTCATCTATTCCCGGCTCGATTCCTCTCCCCGTCTCAGTTCCTCCACGGTGAACATTCATGGCCAAAAAGCTGCTTGCCAATTGAGCCACTTTCGTGCTAAACAACACTCAGACGATTCGGCCAATTGAGCTCAGCCGAAGTAGCAGGACCGACAGGAAGTCGTGTCAACGGCGTGCCGACATCGGGAAGCCTTTCGCCGCCTGGGATCACCCTGTCACGGGGTTAGCGTGTAGGGAAATAGGACTCGGGGCGGTCACCATCAGGCACTAACCCAGGGGCTCGTCCGCCAATGTGGCGCGTCGGGCAGGCAAGCAGCGTGAGCGTGGACCCCGTTCCCGTCACAAGCTTGTCGGCGACGGTTCGCAACCGTCGCATTTTTTGCTTCGACTCAAAGCACAAGCCTTAAGCAGGTCGGAAAGGGCCTGCCCCAAGCAAGCGCCGGCAAGTCGAAGGGCCCGACCCGCCACGGCGGACGAGCGCCAAATTTTTCAACGCGCCCTTTTCTGCGCCAACGCGATTCCACGCGCTTTTAGCCCCGGCCCCAATGCGCCGAGACCCTCTACTTTGCAGCCATGCACTTTTTGAGGCCCATCGATTTCAGGACGGGGTCGGAGGGGCACCAGTTGGTTCGGGCCTCTTGCAGCTTCATCACGCCCATGAAGGCCAGGAGGCCTAGGCCGACGGGTTGGCTGACCCAGTAGGCGACGGCGGTCAGGACGAGGATCAGGATTCCTTGGATCAGCGATCGGTAGTTTTCGACGTACATGGCGAGGTTCTCCAGCGGCGGTTGTTCGGGCGAAGGCGACACCCAAGATTGAATGTACGAGGTCGGGAGGGGGAAGACAATGTGGAGTGCGGAGTGCGGAGTGCGGAGTGTGGAATGGGGAGTGCGGAGTGTGGAATGGGGAGTGGGGAATGGGGAGTGCAAAAGCGGAAGGCGGAAGGGGGAAGGGGGAAGGGACAGAAGAGGAGAAGAGCAGAGGAGGAGAAGAGGAGACATGAGACATCAGACAGGAGGCGGGAGACGAGAGACGGGAGTCAGGAGTCAGGGCGCAGAGAGAGGCGCATAAAAAAGCCAACGGCCGGCTGTTGCCAGCCGGCCGTTGGGGAAGCGAGAAGGTCGCCTTGTAATCTTATCCGTCGCGAGGGTCTTCGCGGCGGGTTAATCGGGAGCGGCGAGGGAGTCGCTTAACTAAACCGCGCTTGCGTTTTTGCGCCACAAGCGTGGAGTTAGACCAATTCTTTCCGGGCGCCAATCAACGTCTTCAAGCGTTCGGCCAACAGGGCCACGTCGAACGGCTTCTTGAAGGTTTCGTTAATCGTCGAGCGATCGAAGCTAATGGAACTGCCGTCGTCGGGCAACAGGGCGATGAGCAGGACTTCGCCGTATTGCGGGTTGCGACGGAGGTTCTGGCAAATCTGCAGGGCTTCGATTTTGCCGATCGAGAAATCGACCACGATGCAATCGGGATGGAAGCTTTCGGCTTGGATGCCGGCTTCGAACCCGCTGGCGGCGGTCGTGAGTTTGAACGTCTTTTCAAGCGGCAGATTTCGCTTGAGATTTTCGATGAGCACCTGGTCTTGGCCGACGACCAGGACTTTGGCCATGGCTTCGTCTTCCAGCTCGCCTAACGGCATACCGTGCTCTTTGAGGAACTTAATCAAGTATTCGCGTGGAATGCGCCGGTCTTGTGATCCGGGAATCCGATAGCCACGCAGGCGGCCGGAGTCGAACCATTTGCTGACCGTCCGCGGGGCCACTTTACAGATCTTGGCGACCTGTCCGGTTGTGAAAACCTTCATCGCAGGCTCTCCCTTTACTCTCGCTTTGTTTGAAACCACCGACGGCGATGAGGCCTTCGGCAGCGCTAGTGCCCCGTGTCTGCGCCAAAGCGAACTTCCGTGGGGGCGGTTGTTCGACGCAAACCCTGGGTTCGGGGCTTTGTGGTATTCGCTTCTTCTCGGTGTGGCTCAGCTCCCTCTGATCCGCGCCTAACACAGGACATCGGCAATCCGAGCATCCGGAAATGGGCGAAAATCCGTAAGATGGTGAACGGGCGGTCCGTTCGTTCTTACCTGATCCGCGTAACCGGAACGCTTGGGTGAAAGCTTGCGCAGTGGGGAAGCTTGCAGAGAGTCGTGCCGCACGTTGGATGTTGCGGCGACGAACTACAAGGCGTGACTCGGTGGCAGGTTTCCCCCCTGCGACTCGTTCCGCTGCTTCGGACTTGCGCCCTAGGCACTCGCAGAACAAGCCTTCCGATTGTTAGTTTCGATTCGCAACGCCAGCGATCTTTAGAAAGTTTGTACAATCGTAGCGCTTGCGCCGGTAAATTGGGCCGTGGCGGTGCGAACGATCGCTCCATAGCGGTAAGATGGAGCGGTTGAGCGGCCGGAGCGGCTGCTGTCGTAAGCGGCGCTAAAATGGGGGGGCAGAAATGGGCGCCATGCTGGCAGAGCGCACGGGGGGCAAGTGCGCTCTACTTTTTTGCCGTTTGCCGATGCAAGGCCAGCGATACATCGTAGCCATGAGGGGTCAACGAATACGCTAGCTTGTGCCGTTCCTTGACGATCAGTCCGCGCCGCACCAGCGATTCTATGGCAGTGTTAAAGGGCGCCATCGGCAGCTTGAAATCGAAGGGATTGAAAAACAACATCTCGGCGGGGCCGATATCGTAGCGGCGAAAGAAGTTCAGGATGGCACATTCGCTGGGAGTCATCAAAGCGTCCTCCTATTGATCTACGAAGCGGCCGGTAGTTTCGTCTACTTTCGAAGCGATGATCGAGCTTTTAGCGAGCTTTTGTGGCGCGACGTTGCTGGCCAAAGCGCCGTCGATTGCGGCGCTCGCCGTTGGAACTCGAATGGCCGAGGCGCCCTTGGACCGAACCTTGGCGATGGCCATTGGATCGACCTGCAGCCGCTGGCACGGTTGCCGCCTGATGTCCGGCGGACGCATGGAACGGATGATCGGTTTGGACCTCGATCGATCGGCGGACCAGCTTTTCGATGGCCCGCAGCGAGGAGCGCTCGCTGGAATCGCAGAACGAAAGCGCGATGCCGTCGGCGCCGGCGCGGCCGGTGCGGCCGATGCGGTGCACGTAGGCTTCTGGTTCCAGCGGCAGATCGTAGTTGATCACGTGGCTAATGCCGTCGACGTCGATGCCGCGCGAAGCGAGGTCGGTGGCCACGAGCACACGGAGCGTTCCTTGGCGGAATCGCAACAGGGTGCGCTCGCGCGCCGATTGCGATTTGTTGCCGTGAATGGCGTCGGCCGATACGCCTTCACGATTTAGCTGTTGGGCGACTTTATCGGCGCCATGTTTTGTGCGGGTGAAGATCAGCGCCCGTTCGTACTTTCCGGGGCTCAGCAGGCGGTGCAGGAGCGCCTTTCTTATTGCCGCGGTCGACAAATAGCACGCGCTGCTCGATACGTTCGACGGTGGTGGCCGGCGGCGTGACGCTCACTCGCACGGGATTGTGCAGCAGGCTGTGAGCCAGGTCGGAAATATTCGAGGGCATGGTGGCGGAAAAAAACAACGACTGGCGCTGGCGCGGCAGGCGGGCGATGATTTTCTTCAGATCGGGCAAGAAGCCCATGTCGAGCATGCGGTCGGCTTCGTCGAGCACAAACACTTCGAGATGATCCAGGCGCACGTGGCCTTGCTGCATCAGATCGAGGAGGCGTCCGGGAGTGGCAATCAAAATGTGCACGCCGTGCGCGAGGGCGCGGACTTGCGGATTTTGGCCGACGCCGCCGAAGACGACCGTTTGGCGGAAGTGCAGATGGCGGCCGTAGGTGGCGAAGCTTTGGCCGATTTGGGCGGCCAGCTCGCGCGTGGGCGAAAGCACCAGTACGCGCGGGGAGCGAGCGACGGCGGGGCGGCGCAGCGTGTCGATCCGCTGCAAAATGGGCAGCGCGAAGGCTGCGGTTTTGCCGGTGCCGGTTTGGGCACAGCCGAGCAAATCGCGCCCGGCAATAATGTGCCCGATGGCCTGCGATTGGATGGGGGTAGGAGTGTGGTAACCTTCGGAAACAACAGCACGCACCAAGGGCTCCGCGAGCCCAAGTTCACTAAAACTCATTCAAGGTCCTTAACAGAAGCTTCCAGGACCGTGATGCAAGAAACGCGCGATGCGTTCAAAAAGAGCCATTGGACCTGGCAATAATCCAATGGGCAAAGCCGAGAGGATCAAGTCCCTTGAGTGTAGCACATTGGCGGCAAAAAGATAGTGCGAAAGGGGGAGGTAAGGGCAAATTAGCCCAACGAAACGTGAAATGTTATGATTTGATCATGCCGGAAATTTCTCGTTTTCTGGGAATTGTAATTCGGATGTATTACCGCGATCATGCGCCGCCACATTTCCACGCTGAATATGCTGAATACGAAGTTACCGTGAATATCGAAACCGGTGAAATCGAAGGGAATTTCCCACGTCGGGCATTATCGGCGGTCCTCGAATGGCACGGACTTCATCGGGATGAATTGCTTGCAGATTGGCGGCTGGCGAGAGCGGAACGGCCGCTGAACAAGATTGAGCCATTGGAGTAAACCGAAATGTTACCTCATGTAGTTCGCGCGCAGCATGTGGATGGTTATCGCATCCAGGTTTGGTTCAACGACGGCTCCGACGGCGAGATCGATTTCAAGTTGCTTTTAGACGGCCCGATTTTTGAGCCGCTTAAAGACGTCGAATACTTTAAGAGCTTTCGCATAGAAGGGCACACGCTGGCCTGGGATAACGGCGCCGATTTGCGCCGGAATATTTGCGCGGCTTGATACAGTCCAAGGCAATGGCCTGACGGCAAATGCAAATGCAACCAGAAATCATAATCCCGTCGTGATCACTAAGGGTAATCCGACTCGCGGATTGAAAGAGATAACGAGAGGTCGAACAAGAGAATCTGGCGTATGGTGATCCCTGCAAAAACGGGGCTTTAGTCACTCGCGACATTCCTCTGATCATTACGCCGCTTCTTCTTCGGCGGTTGAGCCGGGCTGAACGACGGGAGGTTGATCGCGGTCGGAGCGCTGCAGCGCTTCGCGGCTGATTTCGCCGTTTTCACTGACGTCGTCGAAGCGGACGGAAACGCGCTTGCTGACGCCGGATTCTTGCATGGTGACGCCGTACAGCGTGGTGGCGAAGGCCATCGTCTTTTTCGAGTGCGTGACGACGACGAACTGCGTCCACTGCAGGAATTCTTTGAGCACGTTGATGAAGCGCTCGATGTTGGCTTCGTCCAGCGCGGCGTCGACTTCATCCAGCACGCAGAAGGGGCTGGGGCGGCTGCGGAAGATTGCCAACAAGAGCGCCACGCAGGTGAGCGTTTTTTCGCCGCCGGAGAGGAGCGAGATGCTGCGCGGCTCCTTGCCCGGGGGCCGGGCGACGATCTCGATGCCGCATTCCAGGATGTCTTCCCCTTCTTCGAGCACGATGTCGGCCTGGCCGCCGCCGAACAGCTTGCGGAACAACTGCTGAAAATGCTCGCGGACGGTTTCCAGGGTTTCGGAGAACAGGCGGCGGCTGTCGGCGTTGATGCGGTGGATGATCTGCTCCAGCGAGCCCTTGGCTTGCGACAGGTCCTGATGCTGCGTGGAGAGCGTGGCAAACCGCGTTTCCAACTCGTCGGCCTCCTGCAGCGAATCGAGGTTCACACCGCCGATGTTGGAAAGCTTGCGTCGCAACTCGGCGATTTCCGTTTCGACCTGTTCGCGCTGATGCTGTTCTTCCGGCGTGGGCTGATGCGAGAGTTCGGCCAGCTCGATGCCGTAATCCTCGCGCAAGCGGCCTTCGAGGGTGGCGCGTTCGTGGCGAATTTCGCCAGCGGCTAACTCCTTGGCGTGCAGGTCTTCACTGACCAGGCGGATGGCTTCACGATGGCGATGAGCGACTTGCACTTCGCCGGCGCGCTGGTTGCGGAGTTCCTCGCGCCGCTCGGCAAGCGTCGCCATTTCCTGCGAGAGATTCTCTTTTTGCAAGAACAAGTCGGCCATTTCGGCCTCGGCCGCCAAGATGCGTTGCTCCGCCTGCTGGCTGCGGTCGAGGCATTCGTTCAATTGCTCGTTGGCTTCCTCGATGGTTCGGCCACGTTCTTCGCGGTCTTGCTCGTAGCGGCGCAATTGGGCGCGGAGGTGCGCCAGTTGCTGTTCGCCGCGAGCCAGCTCGACCTGCGTGGACAATCCGTCGCGGGTGCGCTGCTGGCGGGCGAGGTCGAGCTCTTCGATTCGCCGGGCGTTTTCCGACATTCGCGATTCCGACTGAGCGAGAGTTGTTTGTAACTGGTCCAGCCGGCTGCGGGCCGATGCCAGAGACTTGGCGACGGTCTCGCACTGCTGGCCGGCCGCTTGCAGATCGGTTTCCAATGTGGCTTGCTGTTCGGTGAACTGCTCGCGCCTTTGCTGAGCGCTGGTTACTCGCAGCCGCTGCTCGGCCAGGGCCTCGCCGGCCGCGTGATGGGCGGCGGCGGCATCGTTAGCCATTTTGTCTTGGGAGGCGACCTGCTGTTCCAGAGTGGTGACGATGGCGGTAATTTCGCCGGTCTTTTGCTCCCACTCGGCAATCTGCGTTTTGAATGCACGGAGTTCGCTGCGTCGCGAGATGAGTCCGCCGGAGGCGTGCCGCTGTCCGACGACGACGGCGCCTTCGGCGGAGAGCGATTCGCCGGCGAGCGTGACGAAATTCGCGCCGCGGCCGCCGCCTTGGCTGAGCGACAAAGCGTGGTTCAGGTTTTCGACGATCCAGGTGTTGCTCAATAAGCGGCGCACCAGCGGCGCCAGTTCGAGGGCGGCTTCGACGAATTTGTCGGCACGGCCGATCACGCCTATCTGACCGCTGAGGTCGATCGGGGGTCCCGGCGGGCCAATCGCATCGAGCGGCAGAAAGCCGACGCGGCCGGACAGACGCTTGCCGTGCGCGTGCCAAATGGTCGAACAACCGCTTGCCCGGGGCGATGACCAGGTGTTGTGCTTTGTCTCCGAGCGCGGCTTCGATCAGCGGAGCGGTTTCGACATTCACCTGGACCAGGTCGGCCAGCAGACCGCGGACTTGCTTGAAGGGGCCGTCGGGATTTTCGCGGGCTTGCTTGAGCACTTCCTGCGCGCCGGGGCCGACGCCTTCGTTGCGTTTTTCCAAATCTTCCAAGACGGCGGCGCGTTCCGTGGCGCCGCTGATGCGTTCGCGCCAACTGGCAAGTTCTTTCTGACGATGGGCGAGCTGCCGGCGCGACTCTGCCAGTTCGTCGCGCAGGCGAGGCCCAAGCGGCGGCCCGTTCTTCTAGCCGTTCGGCCAGTTCCTGTTGGCGCTGGGTGGCGGAGGTTAGCTCGTGCTCGGTTCGCTCACGGGCGGCTTGCAATTCGGCCAGGCGGGTCTGGCAGCGTTCGCGGGTTTCATCGGTGCGAGAAACGCGACCTTCCAGAGTGCTGATTTCGTTGGCCAGGGCGGCGCTGGCGCGCAGTTGCTCAAGATGCGAGGAGCGGCGCTGTTCATTCTCGTTGCGAATTTGATCCAATTGGGCGGTGAGTGCCGTGAGGGCCCGTTGCTGATCGGCCAGTTGATTGCCGAGTTCGCGATGCTTTGCCTCGGCGGCTTGCACGTCGGCCTGCGTGGCTTTCCACAGATCGGCCAGATCGCCGGCGCGATTGGAAAGGGCCTGAAGCTGCTTGCGATGCCGCGCCGCCAAGTCTTCCAGGTCTTTAACGCGGGTGCGTTCTTGTTCGACGGTGGTTTCCAGTGCCGCGACGCGCTGGCGATTTTCCGCGAGGCGCGCTTCGGCGGCATGAATTTCGGAATCGATCGCGCCGGCTTGTGTTTCCCACTGCGCGGCTTTCAGTTCGGCGACTTCCGCGGCGGTAGTTTCGGCGGCGATCTGCTGGCGCAGCAAATTTGCCTCGCCCTCGATGGCGTCGAGCTTGGCGCCCGAGCGCTCGCCAGTCGGCCAGGCCCACCTGAGTGCGCAGCTCTTGCAAGCGATCGGCGTATTCTTTGTAGCGCCGTGCTTTGGTGGCCTGGGCGCGGACGCTCTTCAATCGGTTTTCGACTTCATCGACGATGTCGCTTAAGCGGAGCAGGTTTTGCTCGACGCGCTCCAGCCGCCGCAGGGCTTCGATCTTCTTGGCCTTGAAGCGGTTGATGCCGGCGGCTTCCTCGAAGATGGCTCGACGATCTTTGGCGGAGGCCTGCAGCATCACATCGACTTTGCCTTGCTCGATGACGCTGTAGGCTTCGGTGGCGATGCCGGTGCCGGCGAACAGATCGCGAATATCGCGCAAGCGGCAGGGCTGGCGATTGATGAGATATTCCCCTTCGCCGCTGCGATATACCCGGCGGGTGACGTGCACTTCGGGAGTATCGAGCCTCAAACGCCCGTCGGAATTGTCGAACGTGAGCGTGGTTTCGGCGGAATTGAGTGGCCGGCGGCCCGAGGAGCCGTTGAAGATGACATCGACCATCTCCTTGCCGCGGAGGCTTTTGACGCTTTGCTCGCCGAGGACCCATTTGATGGCATCGACGACGTTCGATTTGCCCGAGCCGTTGGGCCCGACCACCACGGTGATGCCGCTGGGGAACTCGAACCGCGTACGGTCGGCGAAGCTTTTGAAGCCGATCAGTTCGAGAGCTTTGAGCATGGGGAGGGAAAGGGGCGAGGAAGGCGGAAGTAGGAAGTAGGATGTAGGAAGTAGGATTGACGTGGACGAAGGCGAGACCTCTCGCTGCCGGTTGCAATCGCTTGTGGTTGACTGGCGCTGGCAGTGGCCAGTCGGTTGGACGTTTTCCGGAGGTCGTTGACGTCCGGCTAGTGGTTTTTGAAACCGGCTTTTAGTCGTCCATGGCCGATCGCATCATTCTATCCCAAAACCCCTTGCGTTTGGGGGCCGATTTTTTGTCGGATTGCGAGGCCTGATCGTCGTCGGAGGAATGGCTGGAATCGGCGCCGGGCTTGGGCGCCCCGCCGCCGAACAGTTCCGGCAAGGGCTCGCTCGATTCGAAGCTGCTGGACTCGGCGTGGGAATCGTGGCTGTCGCCGGGGGCATCGGCGGCGGTTGCCACGTTGCCGGCCGAGCTAGCACGCGCCAGTTTGCGATTGCGATCGTAGATGCGCCCTTGTTGCGGAATGGCATCGACTTCAAACCGGCTGGCCAATCCGCCGCTGGAGCAAGCCTGCTGGAGCGCCTGCACGACATCGGGATAATCGCCTCCGACTTCAGCGATGGCGCGGATCACGTGTTCGACGGAGTTGTCCACCGTCACTCGTTTGTCGGAATCGCGGGCGCTGAACCGGGCGACGCTGATTTGGCCGTCATCTTGCGACTTGACGATGATCGAATTGCCGGCTTCCAAGGCGATGGGGAGCTTGAACTGCTGGCCTTCGCCGAAGACGACGACCTCGGGGCGAAAACTATGCGTGACGTGCACCATCGCCGGGCCGGCGCTGGGGACGACATGGAGCCAGAATTTCTTTTGCAGATGTTCGCCGCGCAGTTGCGGATCGTTTTCGTTCATGGCCCACAAGGCGCGGAAGGCGCCGTAGCGTGTTTCGGCGCTGGTGACGTCGAACAGATCGCGCAGGGCGTCGGAAGCATGGACGTCGTCCAAGGCGCTTAAGGCCGCCAGGGCGAACGCGCGGAAGGCCGGCTCGTTCTTGGCCGCGGCGGCCAGCACCGGGACGCTTGCGGCTTCGTCGAGATACGCCAACGATTCGGCGGCGTAGAAGCGGACCTCGGGGTCTTTCGATTCCAGGCCTTTCTTAAGGACCCGAACCGCGTCCTTGCCAATGGCCTCCAAGCGAATCGAGGCGGTGGAGCTCGTGACGGGATCCAGGAGTTGCCGCTCGAGCAAGTCGAGCCGCGCCAATTGCTCTTCGGGCGATTCGGCCAGCGGCACGCTGCGGACGACGCGCAGATAACGCGCCAGGTTGTGCTTGTAGCGGGGATGGATTTCCAGATCGATGTATTCATCCGTCTTGGGCGTGGCGACGCCTTGCTTCACGCCGCGCAGAAAGATGTGGAAGCGGCGATTGAGCGCGTCGCCGATTTGCTTGCTGCGGAAGACCGATTTTTCGCTTGAGGGGAGCACCAGGCCCATGGTGCGCGATTTCATCGAGACGCCGCCGCCTAAAACGACGCCGTGGGTCTGGCCAACGGGATCTTTGCTTTCGCGCGTCGTTGGATCGACGAGCACGGGCCCTTCGGCGATCGCCAACACGTGTCCCTCGTGGACCTGGCCGGCCAGCATGGCCAATTCTTTGAGGTGCGTTTGCATGAGCCAGCCGCCGTGCAAACTGGTGGTTTCGGATTGCGGCGTGACGCGGACTTCGACATCGAGCTTATCGCCTTTGTGCACGCCCGGCGGCAGATAGGCCACGGCCCAGGCCATGGACGTCGTGGGCGAGGCCAGCACCTGGTTGGGATTATCCACTCCGTGGGTTTGCATCGCCGAAATCAAGGATTGCCGCTGCGGACTGGGGGCCGGATCGCTGCCGGTGCCGGCCAGCCCCGTGATCAGCACTGGTCCTTCGACGCGGACGTAATTCGTGCCGTAGGCGTAAGCGTAGTCGCCCACGAGCTTGGTTTGCGATTCGGAATCATCCCCTTCGGCTCGCTCGGGGCTTTGCGAGCGCGAATTCAAGAGCGAACTCGTGCAACCGGCCAGCGCGACGCTGGCAAGCGCAGCCGACAACAGCACCAATCGAAGAGATCGAATCGAGCGAGGCATCATGCCTTTGCCAAGAGCGAACGTGAAAAGCAATCCGACCAGCGGCCATCCGTGGCGCGCCGGCTTAAGCGCAGCAACCATCCAGGGTCCGAACGGACTTTGGGAGGGCGGGAAGATAGTCGCCGGCGCCGATTTGGGTCAAGGCGAGTTGGCGAACCAGATGCGACTTAGAAAAGTTGCAAAGAGAGGCGGGATCGCTGGCAATTGGCGGCCAGGTTTGCCGCCGCTATCACCACAGTTGCTGTGCTAGCGTGCCGACTTCCATTTTCACGAGGCTAGCGATTGCGTCGCGCGCCGTCAGCGGCCGCCGCAGCGGCTCCGTGGCCGTGAGCTGAGCGACGAGCTGAGCGACTTCGCTGGTGACGTGCGGCGCGAACGATCGCACGGCGGGCAGCCGCCCGGAACGCTTGCAGGCAACCAGCGCGGCGATATCGGTTTCGTCCCAAGGCAGCCGGCCGGCGAGCATCTGGAATAAAGTGATCCCCAAGCTGTAAAGATCCGAGCGCGCGTCGGCGCGGCGGCCCGCCAGCACTTCCGGCGCGAGATAGGCCGGCGTGCCGGCGATTGTGTCAATCTCCAGAGTCGATTCCTCTTCCAATCGCCGGGCACAGCCCAAATCGATGAGCGTCACGTGTCCTTGCGGCGAAAGCAGAAGATTGCTGGGCTTGATGTCGCCGTGCAGATATCCCGCGGTGTGCAGCGCGTCGAGCGCTTCGGCCGCTTGCCGGGCGATCCAGAGCGCGTAGGGCACCTTTAGCTTCTCGTGCGGCGCCAACAGCGCGGCGACCGCCTGGCCTTCCAGGCGCGGCATCACGACATAATACGGCGGCTGATGCACGTGGGCGGTCAGGACGGAAACCACATGTCGATTCGCCACGCAGCGGCCCACCGTCGCTTCGCGCCGCATGCGGGCGATCGCCGGCGGAGAATCGTGCCACCGCTGCCGCAAAACTTTGATGGCGTATTGCCCGCGCCGCTGGTCGTCGGTGTCGGCGTATCGGGCGCGATAGACGCGGGTTAGCGCCGACTGGCCCAGCAGCGAATCCAATCGCCAGGAACCCAGCCGGGGCGCGCGAGCGCCTGTGCGGGCGCGCGCAACAGCCGGAGGGGGCACAACTTTGGTGGCGGTCGAGACCGACATTGCTGGAAAGCGGGCAGAAATGAACGAGACAGGCGGGAAGAGAGGAGGGCTATTCGTATGATCGGCTCAACCCCCGCTTAATGTTGAGCCAGATGTGCATAAGTCAGTCGAATCGCTCGCCCTGGCCTGGCTGTTTACAATGACGCTATGTTCAGAAAAATGGCGCCCGCCTTTGCTGTCTGCCTGGCTATCGCCGGTTGCTCAAGCGCCGCGTCGGATGAGGCCGGCAAAGAGCGGCAGGCGGGTTACGGCCCGAGCGCGCAGGGGGCCGCGCCGCAAGGCGCGATTGTTGTACATTCCAGCGATTCGAATCTTGCCGGCTTGATTGCCGACGCGCCGGAGGGGGCCACGCTTTATTTTGCGTCGGGCATCTATTCCGATCTGCAAATCGAACCGAAAGCAGGCCAGCGGTTCATTGGCGAACTTGGCGCCCAATTGAGATCGCAGACGAAAACTTACGCCTTCGATTGTTTCGATCGCCCGGTGGAAAACGTAACGATCGAAAACCTCGTGATCGACGGGTATCTTCCGCCGGTGCAGGCGGCCGCCATCTCCGGCGGCAAAAACTGGCACGTCAAGAATTGCGAAGTGCGCAACTCCGCCGCCGGGGGAATACAGCTCCGCGACGGCTCGATCATCGAAAACTGCTACATTCATCATTGCCAACAGCTCGGCGTCAAGCTTTTCGGGCAATCGCCGATTCTGCGGCACAGTGAGATCGCCTTTAACAACCCGGATCACAAGTACGACGTCTTTTGGGAAGCGGGCGGCTCGAAGTTCTGGCAGGCGACCGACATCCTGATCGAGGAGAACTATTTTCACGACAACGTCGGCAACGGCATTTGGCTCGACTGCGATAACACGGGCATCGTCCGCGGCAATCGTTGCGACAACAACACGCTGGCGGGGATCTACCAGGAAATCGGCGGCCAACTACTGATCGAGGACAACAGTTGCACCCATGACGGCACCGAGTACAAACAGGCCGGTTGGCTGCACGGCGCCGGCATCACCGTCGAAGCCAGTCAAAACGTGACGGTGCGAAAAAACACGATCCGCGGCTGCGCCAATGGGGTTGGCATCATCGCCACCAGCCGGGGCGAAGATCGGTGGACGATCAAAAACATCGTCGTCACTCAAAACACAATTTCAATGGCTGCCGGCCGGACCGGCGTGGTGTGGGATGAAAAGGCGCCGGCGCCCTGGGACGAAGTTCACTTCGCCGAAAACTGGTACACGCTGGCCGAGCCGGACATGTTTGCCTGGAAGCCGGGCACCATTTCGTACCGAGAGTGGCAAGCAGCAGGCGAAGACCGAGGCAGCACATTCACGCTGAAGCGCTAAGCTGAGCGCTTTTGCGGAAATGATTGCGCCGGCGGCGTGCAGTGACTAAGTGGTAGTCATTTTGCGGGCGCCCCTTGCTTGGCTTGCTCATCCTGGATCATTTTTTGAAGTTCAGCCTGGTGGGCTTGCGCATGCGACTGACCCAGTTGCGTGGTCTTGGCGTTGATCTTTGGCATCATTTCAGTCCAACGTTTTCCCACGGGGGTGTTGTAAAATGCGGCAAGTTGTTTCAATTCGTCTTCGGTCAGTTCCGCCGCGTAGATATTGATCAATTCGTCTTTGATGCTGGCATAGCTCAAATACTTCGTGACCCATTGTTTCAACACATCGCGCATTGGAGCTAACTGAGGATTCGCTTTAATTTGCATTTCAATCATCTGGTCGGTTGCAGCATCCATTGCTTGCTGCACGTTCATCGCCTGTAGGAAATCTTCGGCGGCTTTTCGATGACTTTGGTCATCAGCGACCGCGGTCGATCGGCCGGCCAGGATTCCAGCCGTAAGGAGCATACACCAGATTATCGTTTTCATGACGTTAGCCTTTCTGCGATTAAGTTTTGAAAAGAGCGCAAGCTAAGCAAACTGCACCGCCCTGATGAGCGACCTTCATTCCAGCTTTGCGATGTGCGGCTGGCTGCCTTCCCAGTTCACCCGCCGGGCGTCGGACCACAGTTGATCCAGCGCGTAATAATCTCGAGCGTGCTGGTCGAACAAATGCACGACCACGTCGCCATAGTCCAGCAGAATCCAATTGCCGGCCACATAGCCTTCCATGCCGAGTCGCTTTTCGCCGAATTTTTCTTTCAACGTTTGATCGATTTCTTCGGCTATGGCATGCAGTTGCCGATGGCTGGCGCCGGTGACCACCAGAAAATAATCGAACACCGCCGTTAGTTCGCGCAGGTCGAGCAAAACGATGTCTTGCCCGCGATTATCCTGGGCGATTTGGGCGGCGGCGGCGGCGACCTGCAGGCTGCGCTGCGGTCGCTCCGCGGGACTGTCCGCCCGGGTCGGTTTGGTGATTGCCAATGCACCCCTCGTAATAGATGGGGTAAAGGTTAGGATCCGTCGCCGGCGGACCTCGCCTGATCGACACTCCATTTTAAGCCCCAATCGCAGGAGGTCCAATGGTTAACCCCGGGGGAGTGGCTAAAATATCGGGCAGTTTTCCGCTTCCTCTCTCCCGAATCGGATCAAAAACGTCAATCTCGTTCTATTCGGCCCGCAAACGGGCCGAGCAAGTAGCGGAGCGATGAAATGAACCCATGGATTGAAGAAGGCAAGCCGGCGCCGGATTTCACGCTGCCCTCGGCCGGCGGCGCGAAGGTCAAACTTTCCGCGCTGCGGGGCACGCCGGTGGTGGTATACTTTTATCCCAAGGACGACACGCCGGGGTGCACGCGGGAAGCGTGTTCGTTCCGCGACCGCAGCAACGAGCTGAAAAAATTGGGGGCCACGGTGTTGGGCGTCAGCGCGGACACCGTCGCCAGCCACGCGAAGTTTCGTGACAAGTTCAAGTTGAATTTTCCGCTGTTGGCCGACGTGGATCACAAGGTCGCGAAGAAATACGGCGCTGGCGCGAAAAGAACATGTACGGCAAAAAGTCGATGGGCATCCAGCGCAGCACGTTCTTGATCGATCCTCGGGGACGCGTGGCCAAAGTGTGGAAGGCCGTGCGGGTCGACGGCCACGACCAGCAGGTGATCGAAGCACTGAAGGCGATAAACGCCGCAAAGCGATCCAAGGATTAGGCTTCCGGACGCCTCTGCTGGGCCGGCGCATAAGCGGCATCGTGTGCCCTAAAATCGCTTAATTGCTTGAGATTAGGCTCGCCGCGAGTGTATTCTATTAGGTATCCGCCGCGCTGTGCATTCATGCCCAGGCGGTGTGAGTCGCAATGCGCAACTATAGATTTGGCACTCGGCTGAGGAGGCTGGCTATGCACCGTGCTTGGCAAACGTTGAAGAACATTCTGCTGGCGATCGTCGTGGTCGCGGTGGTCGTGACCTCTTTGCAAGCGGTGGCAGTGTCCGCGGCGGAAAAGCAATCGCCACAGCAAATCGACTTATTCGATGGAATGCACAGCGGAGATTTGCAGGTACGCTACGTGCCGAAGAACGATCGTGAAGCCCAGATCATCGTGAAAAACAACACGCAGCGGCCGTTGAGCGTGAAGCTGCCCGACGCGTTTGCCGGCGTGCCCGTTTTGGCGCAAGTTGGCGGCGGCCGAAGCAGTTCTCGCAGCAGCAGCAGCAGCGGCAGCAGCGGCGCTCAATCCAGCGGCGGCGGCGGCGGAGGCAGTCGTGGCGGCGGGGGAGGAGTGTTCAACGTCGCGCCGGAGGCCGTCAGCAAAGTCAAAGTGCCGATCGTGTGCCTGGAACACGGCAAGGATGACCCCAACGATCATATTCCGTACGAGATTCGTCCGATCGAATCGTTCACGTCCGATGCTCGGGTGCAGGAGCTGTTGAAGATGCTGGGCAACGGCGAAATCGATCAGCGAGCCGCTCAGGCCGCTACGTGGCACTTCACCAACAACATGAGCTGGAACGATCTGGCGGCGAAGAAACTGAACCACGTCGGCCGCGAGACGTATTTCACCAAGGACCAGATGCAGGCGGCCGTGGCCATCGCGGCCCGTTCCGAGCAACTGGCCAAGGGCCATCTACCGGAAGACGCGGCGCCTAAAACGACCAGCCCGAGCGACTCTGCGGATTCGTCGGACGCGATCAGCTCCGGCGAGAGCAAGCAGGCTACTGCGGGGCTGCCGGCAGAGGCGGACGGGCAAAGCGGTAAATAGATGCTCGCCGCGGCGCTTCACACGCTGGACATCTGGCTCGATTCCAAGTGGCGCAGTTCGCTTTGCAGCCGACGGATTTCGTGTTCCAGGTCGCGGCGGTCGCTGTCCCATTGCAGTTGCACCTGCTGCATGCGGCCATTGTCCAGTTCCAGTTCCTTCTCGCGCGCCATGAGTCGAGCGGCCTGAGATTCCAAATCGCGCTGCTGCTGAAGAATCCATGCTTCGAACTCGCGCTTTTGTTCGGCGATCCGTTCGTGCTGGCCGCCAACCTTGGCATAGAGCTCTTCGACCTCTTGTCGCTGGGCCGCAATGTCGTCGGCTTGCATTTTGAAATGCTCGGCAAGTTTGGCGCGAATCCGCGCGACCGAATGCGTGACGGCCGCCGGCGGGGCCGTTGTGGAAAGCTGTGCCCACATTTCCTCGGTGGCCAAACGCATCTCGAGCGTCTCGCGCTGCAATTGCATTAGCTCGGCGCGAGTCTGATCGAGCGCGGCGGAGCGCAGCTCCAAGTGATGCGAGCGCTGACCTAGCTTTTTCTGCCGGGCGGCTAGCTCGGCTTCCATGCGGCGGCGATCGTCGGCAAGTTTTTCTCGCTGACGATCGACTTGTGCATTGAACGTGTTGCGCTCCGCTTGCAACTTCTGCCAGGCGTCTTCCAATTCCGCTTCACCGCGCGCAACGATAGCGCGCCGGCGTCCAATCGCTCCGTTCGTTCGGTGAGTACCCGCTCCATGGTTTCGCACTGCCGCTCGCGCAGGGCAAGATGCGTGGCCGCTTCGTGATCCTTGGCCAATTTGCGCAGCAATTCCAAATCGTGATTCGTCAGTTCGCCCGAGCGCACCGCAAGCTTGTCGGCCAGCTCCCGGGGGAGCATGAAGGCGCCTTGCAAGCGCGCTTGCTGCTCGGCCACGCGCTGTTCCAGTTCCGCCAGATCGGTCTCCGCGCGATTCTTTTCCTCTTCCAGCGTGGCCTGGCGCTGCAGCAGATCGTGGTGATGCTCGTGGAACCAGAGTCGGGCGCTGCGCGCTTCGGATTCGTGCTTGGCAAGCTGTGCGTGGAACTGAGCTTCGCGGCGATCTAAATCACGCTGGCGTGTTTCCAGGTGCGCCGCCAGTTGATTGGCTTGAGTGCGGAACTGCTGCACGATGGCGGCGGAAAATTGCCAGTCGTCGGCGTCCGTAGAGCCGGCCAACTGACTTTCCACTTCGCTTAAGGCTGCGGCCAACTCCGCGGACAGGGCCTCGGCTTCCAGTGAATCTGCGGCGGGTGCGGGTGATTGATCGCTTTTCGGCGGCGATTGAGCTGCCGCATCGTCGCCGCCGCGCGGAACCTTGTGCGCAGGATCAAACCGCGTCGGCCGAACCGAAGTGGTTTCGGGAGCGACGGATGCTTCGGCACGTTGCGCGGTGGTGATCTTGGCCATGCAATATGAATTGGAAATCCAGTGCGCCGGACCCCGGCAATCCAGGGTCGCCCGAACAGACTCCGCAACCGGCAAGATTTATCCAGCTTCTTTAATCGGCAAACCGTCGCTAGTAGTTGACGAAGAATGCCTGCCGCATCAAGCTAGCGGTTTTGGGCTAGACAGTCTTGGCAAGATAGTTAATGCGTTCGTGGAGAAAAGCTGTGGCGGACATTCTGATTGGCAAAGGCGAAAAGCCCGTACAGTTATTGGCCAAATATGGCAACCGTCACGGCCTGGTGGCCGGCGCCACCGGAACCGGCAAGACGATCACGTTGGAGGTGCTGGCGGAGGGCTTCTCGCGCATCGGGGTGCCGGTGTTCATCGGCGACGTGAAGGGAGATGTTTCCGGCGTCGCCATGGCCGGCACGATGAGCGACAAGCTCCAGCAGCGCGCTTCCCAAACTGGCGCGGAGAATTTCGCGACCGAGGCCAGCCCAACGATTTTTTGGGATTTATATGGCAAAGCTGGGCACCCCGTGCGAGCGACGGTCAGCGAGATTGGGCCCACGCTTTTGGCCCGGATTTTGGAACTCAATGACACGCAGGAAGGCGTGCTGGAAATTGTGTTCAAGCTGGCCGACGACCGCGGGTTGCTGCTGTTGGATTTGGACGATTTTCGGGCGCTTTTGACATTTGTCTCCGAGAACCAACAAGAGATATCTTCGCACTATGGTTTGGTGAGCAAGCAATCGGTCGCGGCGATTCAACGATCGCTGGTGACCCTGCAAAGCGACGGCGGGGAGCATTTCTTCGGCGAGCCGGCGCTGGAGCTAGCGGACCTGATGCGGACCGATTTGAGCGGGCGCGGCATCGTCAACATTTTGGCGGCCGATCAGTTGGTGCTAAAGCCGCGGTTGTATTCCAGTTTTTTGCTGTGGCTGTTGTCGGAACTGTTCGAAAACTTGCCGGAAGTGGGCGATCTCGACAAGCCCAAGCTGGTGTTCTTCTTCGACGAGGCGCATCTGCTATTCAACGATGCGCCGCCGGCCTTGCGGCAGCGCGTGGAGCAGGTCGTGCGGCTCATTCGATCCAAAGGCGTGGGCGTTTATTTTTGCTCCCAGTTTCCCGACGATATGCCGGCCGAAATCCTGGGCCAACTGGGGAACCGGGTGCAGCATGCCTTGCGGGCGTACACGCCGCGCGATCAGAAAGCGGTGAAGACCGCGGCCGAAACGTTTCCGTCGAATCCGAAAGTCAACGTGGCGCAAGTGATTTCGCAGATGGGGGTGGGGGAGGCGCTGGTGTCGACGCTGCAAGAGCAGGGTATTCCGATGCCGGTGGAGCGCACGACCATTTGTCCGCCGCGGTGCCGCATGGGCGCCATTACGCCGGACGAGCGCAACGCGGTGCGTGGGCGCAGTCCGGTGGGGGCGAAGTACGACAACCGGGTGAATCGGGAATCGGCGTACGAAATGCTCAGCAAGCGCAGCGTGGCCGAATCGCCCGCAGAGAAAGGCGGCACTGCCGGTCACGCCGGCAAAGCAGGGGGGAGATTCCGGCGGCGGACTGAACGAGATTCTTTGGGGGAGCAAGCGGCGGCAGGGGATGGTCGAATCGATGGCCAAATCCACCGCGCGCACGGTGGGCAGTCAGCTCGGGCGCCAAATTCTGCGCGGCTTGCTGGGCGGAATCTTCGGCGGCTCGCGAAAACGCTGACGTCGGCCCCTGAGTTGAATTTGAAAATGCAGATTACCGTCCGCCAGGCGACGCCGCAGGAAGTCGAACTCGTCGCGGAGATTCTCAATGAGGCGGCGGAGTGGCTGGAGGAGCGCGGGATGCCGCTTTGGCCGCGGGAGGAGATTTCGGCCGAGAAAATTGCCGTAGACGTGGCGGCTGGCCGGTTCGTGTTGGCCGAGGTTTCGGGCGAAACTGCCGGCACCATCAAGTTTCAGCTTGAGGATCCGGAGATTTGGCCCGATGTGGCAGCGGGGGAGTCGGCATTCATTCACCGGCTGGCGGTGCGCCGGCGGTTTGCGGGGCAGGGCGTTTCGGCGGCACTGCTGCAATGGACTGTTGAGCGGACAGCTTCGCTGAAGAGAAGATACTTGCGGATGGATTGCGTAGCGGACCGGCCGCGATTGCGGGCAATCTACGAACGCTTCGGATTCCAATTCCACAGTCAGCGCCAAGTTGGTCCTTATCTTGTTGCCCGATATGAATATGATGTTTCCAACTGGGCGACCTTGCCGTGAAGCTAACTGAGTTGGCGATTTTCACCGACGCGGTTCCGGAGACCGTCGCTTTTTACGAGCAGTTGTTCGGCTGTGGGCCGGCGCACCGCGGGGATGGCATGGCCATTTTCGAAATCGAGGGCGTGCAAATTCTGATTCATCGCAAGTATGAAGCTGAGTCCGGCGAGTTGCCGGGGGAAAATCACATCGCGTTTTCGGTCCCCGATCTGGATGCGGCGGTCGGCGCGCTTCAAAATCGGGGGATGGAGATTCAATTCCCAGCGCGCGACTACGACTGGGGGCGCTCGGCCTATCTGCGGGATCCGGCGGGCAATTTGCTGGAACTTCACGAACAGCCATGAATCGCAAGATCGCCACCGTTGCCATCGTTGTGCGCGATTACGACGAAGCCATTGCGTATTACACCGGCGTTTTGGGATTCAAGCTGGTTGAAGATACGCCGCTGGGGCCGGCCAAGCGTTGGGTCGAAGTCGCCTCGGAAGCTGGCGGCACGCACTTGCTTCTGGCCAAAGCCGCCACGCCGGAGCAGGAAAGCCGCATCGGCAATCAAACCGGTGGGCGAGTGGCCTTCTTTTTGCACACCGACGACTTCCGGCGCGATTATGAGCAGTTGAAATCGCGCGGCGTGAAGTTCGTCGAGCAACCTCGCCAAGAGCCCTACGGCACGGTGGTTGTGTTTGAAGATCTGTACGGCAACAAATGGGACCTGGTCGAGCCGAAAGTTGCTCGATGAGGTTACTCGCTTTTCCGCCCGCGACGGTATACACTTTTCCGCGCTAGCCAAAACTGTCCATGTAGCTCGGCAGGAGCGGAGGTCGCCGCCATGGTGAAGCTGAAGGTAAACGGGCAGGAGCGGTCGGTCGACGTGCCGCCCGACACTCCATTGTTGTGGGTGCTGCGGGAGACGCTGGGGCTGACCGGCACGAAATACGGCTGCGGCATGGCGCTGTGCGGCGCCTGCACTGTGCATCTGGATGGCGAAGCGGTGCGATCGTGCGTTACGCCGGTTTCGCGGGCCGAGGGGAAGGACGTTGTCACCATTGAAGGACTGGTTTCGGACGTGGGCCGCGCGCTGCAGCAGGCATGGATCGAATGCGACGTGCCGCAGTGCGGTTATTGCCAGTCGGGGCAGATCATGGCGGCAGAGGAGCTGCTGCGCGACAATCCGCACCCCAGCGATGAGGACATCGACGATGCCATGACCGGCAATATTTGCCGGTGCGGAACGTATCAGCGGATTCGCAAGGCGATTCACATGGCGGCCGAAGCGCGTGCGAAGGGAGGCGCGAAATGACTGCAATTGCCTCCCTTAGTCGCCGCGAATTTATCTGGACCGGCGCGGTGGTCGGCGGCGGCCTGGTGCTGGGCGTTTATCTGCCGCGCAAAGCGAGCGTGGCTGAGGCCGCCGAGGAAAATTCGAAGACATTCGCTCCCGACGCATTTGTGCGCATCGGCGCCGACGATTCAGTAACGGTCATCTGCAATCATTCCGAGATGGGGCAGGGGGTTTATACCGCGCTGCCGATGTTGGTGGCCGAAGAACTCGACGCGGATTGGAGCAAAGTGCGGCCGGAGGCGGCGCCGGTCGATCCGGCGTACAACCACAGATTCTTCCCCATTCAAATGACCGGCGGCAGCACCAGCACGTGGACTGAATACGATCGGCTGCGCCATGCCGGGGCGGTGGGCCGGGCGATGCTGATCGCGGCCGCCGCGGAGATGTGGAAAGTGGATCCGGCCAGTTGTGAGGCCGCAAACAGCCAGGTGATTCACAAAGCGACGGGGCGCAAGGCGCCGTACGGCAGCCTGGTTGAAGCGGCGTCGAAACAAACGCCGCCGAAGGACGTGAAGCTGAAAGACCCCAAAGATTTCCAACTCATCGGCAAGCCGACGAAACGGCTCGACACGCCGGAGAAGACCGACGGCAAGGGGATTTTTGGTTTAGACGTAAGCGTGCCGGGCATGCTGGTGGCGCTAGTCCAGCGGCCGCCCGTGTTCGGCGGCAAAGTGAAAAGCTTCAATGCCGACAAGGCAAAGGCAGTGCCCGGCGTGCGGCATGTGGTGCAGATCGATCGCGGCGTGGCGGTGGTGGCCGATGGATTTTGGCCGGCCAAACATGGGCGCGAGGCTTTGGAAGTCACTTGGGACGATGGGCCGTTGGCGGCGCTCAGCAGTGAAAATCGGCGCAAGGAATATGCGGAGCTGGCTACGAAGCCCGGCGCCGCAGTGGCCAAGAAAGTCGGGGATGCACCGGGGGAGCTCGCGAACGCCGCCAAAAAGATTGAAGCGGTATATGAGTTGCCGTATTTGGCCCATGCGATGATGGAACCGCTGAACTGCGTGGCCGACGTGAAATCGGACCATTGCGAGGTTTGGACCGGCACGCAGTTTCAAACCGGCGATCGCGCCGTCGCCGCGCAAGCCGCTGGCCTCACGCCGGAGCAAGTGAACTTGCACACCACGCTTTTGGGCGGTGGTTTCGGCCGCCGTGCGGTGCCCGACGGGCACTTCGTGCAGGAGGCGGTGCAAGTTTCCAAGGCGGTGAATGCCCCGGTCAAAGTGATCTGGACGCGCGAGGACGACATGCGCGGCGGATTCTATCGCCCCGCCTGTTACCACAAAATCAGCGCCGCGCTAGATGCGTCCAACAAGCCGGTCGCCTGGCAGCATCGCATCGTTTGCCAATCGTTCATGGTGAACACGCCGTTTGAAGGGGCGCTGGTGAAAAACGGCGTCGATCAGACCGCCGTCGAAGGGGCGGCCGATCTGCCCTACGCGATTCCCAATCTCTTGGTCGATTGGACGATGGCGCCGTCGGGGGTGCCGGTGCTCTGGTGGCGCAGTGTGGGACACACGCACAACGCCTTCGTGGTGGAAACAATGATCGATGAATTGGCGCACGCCGCGGGAATAGATCCCGTGGAATTTCGCCGCGCACTGCTAGTTGACAAGCCGCGGCACAAGGCGGCTTTAGATTTAGCGGCCGAAAAAGCGGGCTGGAGCAGCAAGCCGCCCGAGGGGCGCGGTCGTGGAATCGCCGTGCATGAATCGTTCGAAAGCTTTGTGGCCGAGGTGGTGGAGGTTTCCGTGGGCAAGGATGGCAAAGTGAAGGTGCACAAAGTCACGAGCGCGATCGATTGCGGGCCGACGGTGAATCCCGACACGATCAAGGCGCAGATGGAAAGCGGCATTGTGTTTGGACTGACCGCTGCGCTGTATAGCGCCATCACGCTGGAAAAGGGGCGCGTGCGGGAGGGTAATTTTCACAACTATCCAATGTTGCGAATGAACGAGATGCCGGTGGTCGAGGCGCACATTGTGCCGAGCAAGGAAAAAATGGGAGGCGTAGGGGAAACCGCGGTGCCGCCCAGCGCGCCGGCCTTGGCCAATGCGATTTTCGCCGCCACGGGCAAGCGCATTCGCCGTCTGCCGATTCGAACCGAAGATTTGAAATCCAACACCTGATGTTTTTGCATCCAAAACAATTCGCCGCGGCATTGCTAATCGCCATCGGCGTATGCGCCTGGCTGGCCGCCAATATTCTGCACGCCGATGAAGCCGACAAATCGAAAACCGACAAAAGCGTTGCCGCTTCCCGCGCCGCCTTTCTTGAAGCCTACAAAGTGTTCATGCATCCGCGCTGCATGAATTGCCATCCGGCCGGCGATCGACCGCTGCAAGGGGACGATAGCCACGTGCACACGCAGAATGTGCAGCGCGGCCTATTCGGCCGGGGATTGTACGCGCTGCGGTGCACCTGTTGCCATCAAGACGCGAACTTGCCGGGCGAGAATATGCCGCCGGGCAATCCGATGTGGCGGCTGCCCTCGTCCGACACACGGATGGTGTTCGAAGGGAAAACCCCGCACCAGTTGGCGCTGCAATTGAAGGATCCGAAGCAAAACGGCGGCCGCACCCTCAAACAGATCTTGGAACACGTGACCGACGACAGATTGGTGCTGTGGGGCTGGGACCCCGGCGACGGCCGGACCAAACCGCCGATATCGCACGACCAGTTCGACCAGAAAATGCGCGAGTGGATCGACGGCGGCGCGGCGGCGCCGGAATGAACGACATCGCGTTGCCCGCTCCTCTATGCTCAAATCGCAGCCCATCATCGCCTTCGTCGCCACGACTCAGCCCAAGCGTGCGAAGCAGTTTTACGTGAAGAAGCTGGGGCTGAAGCTTGTGAGCGAAGATGGCTTCGCGCTGGCGTTCGACGCCGGCGGCACGATGTTGCGTGTGGCGATTGTTCCGCGCTTCATGCCAGCCGGCTATACGGTGCTGGGTTGGATCGTTCCCAATATCCGCCAGACCGCCGCCAAGCTCGAGCGGCGCGGGATTATCTTCAAGCGCTACGAAGGCATGCCGCAGGATGAGCAGGGCATTTGGACCTCGCCCAGCGGCGCGAAAATCGCCTGGTTCGAAGACCCCGATGGCAACACGCTCTCGCTGACTCAATTTGAACGTCCGGCTGCGCACCGCAAGCCGCCGCGCAAAGCCGTCAAAGCGCTCTAGCGGCCATCGGCCTCCCAAGCGAAGATAACGCCGGGAGACGGATCGAAATGACCAAAGGCCGGCTGGAAGCGTTCAGCGACGGCGTGATCGCCATCATCATCACCATCATGGTTCTGGAGTTGCGAACACCCGAAGGGGCGGAACTGAGCGCGCTACAGCCGCTGGTGCCGGTGCTGTTGAGTTACGTGCTGAGCTTTGTGTTTTTGGGAATTTATTGGAGCAATCATCACCATCTGCTGCAGGTGGTCCATCATGTCAACGGGCGCGTCCTGTGGGCCAATCTGCATTTGTTGTTCTGGCTGACGCTAATTCCATTTACCACGCGCTGGATGGGGGACAGCCATTTTGCCACGGGGCCTGTGGTGGCTTATGGCGTGGTGTTGATTCTCGCCGCGTGCGCCTATTCGATCTTGGTGCGCGTATTGTTGGCGTATCATGAGCCTGATTCGCACCTGGCCCGGGCCATCGGCGGCGATTTCAAAGGCAAGCTCTCGATTGTGCTGTATGCCGCCGCCATTGGGCTGGCGTTCGTCGACCCGCGGATATCGTGCGCGATCTACGTGTTTGTCGCGGCGATGTGGCTGGTGCCCGATCGGCGGATCGAGCGAGTAATTGCGAAGCGCGAGAATTAGTTGACCAGAGGAAAATTGCATGGAATCTTCCGGCAGCCTGTCGCCACGCCTGACGCTCGTGCAGTGGCTGATCTGCGTCATCGCAGCGATTGGCTTTGCGTTCGACATTTATGAACTGTTAATGCTGCCGCTGATCTTGCGGCCGGCGCTGATGGAATTTCATATTCAGCCCGGTAGCCCGGAGTTTTCGAAGTGGGCGGGGATGTTGTTTTTCGTACCGGCGGTCGCCGGGGGCATTTTTGGATTGTTGGGCGGTTATTTGACGGATCGGCTTGGGCGGCGGCGCGTGCTCACGTGGAGCATTGTCATTTATGCGATATCCGCGTTCGCGGCGGGATTTTCCACGAGTCCGACGATGCTGTTGGTGCTGCGCTCGACGACGTTCATCGGCGTGTGTGTGGAGTTTGTGGCGGCGGTGGCGTGGCTGGCCGAATTGTTTCCCGAGTACAAGCGGCGGGAGCGAGTGCTGGGCTACACGCAGGCTTTCAGCTCGGTGGGCGGTTTGCTGGTGGCGCTGGCCAATGGACTGGCGGTGAAATGGGCCATCGAACTACCCGCCGTGCGATTGCCGGAATTCTTGAGCTCGCTGGGCACGATTGCCGAACCGCATGCCGCGTGGCGGTACACGCTGATGTCGGGTTTGATTCCGGCGATTCCGCTGATTTTGATCCGGCCGTTTTTGCCCGAATCGCCGGCGTGGCGCGAGAAGAAGCTGGCCGGCACGTTGAAGCGTCCGCGCCTGCGAGAATTGTTCGCTCCTGAGTTGCGGCGCACGACGATTGTGACCACGCTGATGTTCGCGCTGTGCTATGGGGCGGCCTTCGGCGCGATTCAGCAGATGCCGCAGATCGCTCCGGGGATGCCGGAGGTGATGGTGCAAACTGTGGGCAAGCCGCCGCCGGTGCAAAAGGCGATCGAGCAGACCGCGGCATCCAACTACGCCAAGGTGCAGGAAGTGGGCGGGCTAGCGGGGCGCATTTTGTTGGCGCTGTTGGTGGTGCGCATCGTTCGCCGCCGAGCGCTATTGCGAGTGTTCCTGTTGCCGGGTTTGATCGTGCTGCCGCTGGCGTTTGGCTACATGGCGATGAACAACCGCGTGCTCGGCAATATTGGCGGCTGGCAATTCACGCTGTTCGACGTCGGGATTTTCCTGAGCGGGCTATTCACCGTGGGCCAATTCAGCTTCTGGGGAAATTATTTGCCGCGCGTCTATCCTTTGCACCTGCGCGGCACCGGAGAAAGTTTTGCGGCCAACATTGGCGGGCGGATGATCGGCACCTCGTTTGCCGCGCTGGCCACGTTCGTCGCCGCGCAAAAGTTCGTGCCTGGGCCCGACTATGCCGCCAAAATGGCCTTCACCGCCGCGAGCATTGGCTTCGGGGTGTATCTTCTGGGGCTGATATTGTCGTGCTTCCTGCCGGAGCCGAAGCACGCGCTGATGGATGATTGACGCGGGTGCCTGGGGTCGAACGCAGTGAGCCCCCAGCGGCCAAGATTCCGGGGGCTCGCGGACTCGACCCCGGCCACACCCGCCGCACGCGCTGATGGATGACTGATCGGGCGGCCGGCGGTTTGTCGCCCGCGCGGCGAGATACAAATTGACTGTCGCGGGGCCGAGTTTCTACAATGCCATGGCGAGATTTCTTGTCCTGGCCCGTTCAAGGGAGATGCCATGCGTTTGTTAAGGCTTCTATTGGCATTGTCAATGTGCGTGGCGATCGTTTCGTGTTGGGGATGCTCGGGGGGCAATGATCCCAATACGATCAAAATCGTTTCGAGCTTGCCGCGCACCGGCAGCGCAAAGCAGCAGACCGACACGATGATCAACGCCATTCGGATGGCGCTGGAAGAAGCGAATTACAAAGTCGGCGATTTCACCATCCGCTACGACGACCTCGACGACGCCACCGCCTCGGCCGGCCAGGCCACGGGAGACCAGGAAACCGCCAACGCGCTGAAGGCCGCCAACGATCCCAACGTGATGGCGTACATCGGTCCGTACAACTCCGGCGTGGCGAAAATGTCGATGCCCATTTTGAATCAGGCCGGGCTGCTGATGATCAGCCCGGCGAATTCGGCGGTCGGGCTAACCAAGCCGGGACAAGGGGAACCGGGCGAGCCGAAGCGCTACCGGCCGACCGGAAAGGTGAATTATTTCCGCGTGGTGCCCGCCGACGATCTGCAAGGCGCCGCTGCCGCCCATTGGGCCCGTGACATGGGTCTGAAGAAGGTCTATATCCTGGACGACAAAACGGTGTACGGCAAAGGGCTGGCCGACATTTTCGAAAAGCAGGCCCCAGCGTTGGGCATCAAAGTGGCCGGCCGCGACAGCATCGATGCCACGTCGCAGGAGTTCCGCTCGAAGATCACCGACATCATGTCGCTTGAGCCCGATCTGGTTTATTACGGCGGGACGACGCAAACCAAAGGGGGCCAGCTTTGCAAGGAATTGTTCGAGGCCGGCTTCACCGGCAAGATGATGGTGCCCGACGGTTGCATGGAGGAGGCGTTCATTCAGGCGGCCGGTCCGGAAGCGAACAACGGCAAAGTGTTTTTGACCTTCGGCGGCGTGCTGCCGGAGAATCAGGTGGGCAAGGGAAAAGAATTTGTGGATAAGTACAAGGCCAAGTACGGGCGCATGCCGGAGGCGTACGCGATTTACGCCTACGAGGCGGCGAATGTGGCGCTCGACGCGATCCGCACCGCCGGTAAGAAAGATCGCGCCGCCATTGTGGACGCCTGCCAGGCGATCAAAGATTATCCGGGCGCATTGGGCACGTGGTCGTTCGACGAAAATGGGGACACGACGCTTACGCAAATGAGCGGCAGCACGATCCAACACGGCAAATTCACCTTCGTGAAGCTGCTGGGCGCAGATAAAGAGAAAGACAAAAGTAAATAACTCGTTCAAGCCCAGGGGTTGCAACCCCTGGGCTTGGCCTGACATCGATCTCTGACCACCGACCTGCATGCTTTCTCCACTGCTGGCCGCCACCGAAGTTCTTTCCGGCTGGCAACTTTTCGTGCAGCAGTGCGTCAATGGGCTCACCTTCGGCGCATTGATCGCCCTGATCGCGCTGGGCTACACGATGGTCTACGGGATCATCGGCCTGATTAATTTCGCCCACGGCGATTTGTTCATGCTGGGGGCGATGTTCACGCTCACCTTGATCGAATGGTTCGGGCTGGATTCCACGAGCACGGGATGGGGGCCGGTGCTGGGCATTGCCGTGATGTTGCCGCTGGCGGCGGTTTTTTGCGGCGTGTTGAATTGGAGCGTTGATCGCATCGTGTACAAGCCGCTGCGGCAAGCGCCGAAGTTGGCCCCCTTGGTTTCGGCCATCGGCGTGTCGTTTGTGTTTCAAAACATCGGGCTGTTGTGGAAGGGCGTGGCCGATATTCGCGTGCCGGGGCTGTTCTCGAAGGAAAACTTGCTGGGGGATTCGCCGCTGCAATTCACCGTGGCCGACCTGACGCTGATCGTCGTGGTAGCCGTGATCATGATCGGCCTGACGGTGCTGGTGAAATTCACGCGATTGGGCAAGGCGATGCGGGCGACGTCGCAAAATCCGGTGGCGGCCCAACTGATGGGCATTAACGTGGAGCGCGTGATCGGCGGCACGTTTGTCATCGGCGGCGCGCTGGCCGGTTTCGCCGCCGTGATCTACTGCCTGTACATCGGCACCATTCGCTACGACCTGGGCTACATGAATGGCTTGTACGCCTTCACCGCGGCCGTGCTGGGGGGCATCGGCAACATTCCCGGCGCGGTGCTGGGCGGCTTGGTGATCGGGCTGATTCGCTCGTTGGCGATCGGCTACGTGGGGGACGAGTGGAAGGATCCGATCATCTTCGGCCTGCTGGTGGTGATTTTGGTGTTTCGGCCGTCGGGCTTGCTGGGGGAGCGCGTGCGGGAGAAGGTATGAAAGCGATTCGCAAACAACCCGCGTCAAGAAAATCAGCCTGGTTCCGCTGGGACGTGCTGACGTTCGCGGCGCTGGCGCTGTATCCGGTTGGGTGCGCGCTGGTCGGCGCGATGTTCCCGGGCCAGCTTGGCAGCAAATACGGATTCAATTTCGGCGATCAGCTTTCGTCGCTGTTTATTTACGGCATCTTGGCGCTGGCGCTGAATGTGGCGGTCGGCTATTCGGGCTTGCTGCAATTGGGGATCGCCGCGTTTTTCGCCATCGGCGTGTATATCACGGGCATTTTGACGGTCGATTCTTACCCAATGCAGCTTGGCTTCACCGCGGCGCTGGTGTGCTCGATCGTCGGCACGGCTTTGATGGGGCTGATTCTCGGCGCTCCTTCGCTGCGGCTGCGCGGCGATTATCTGGCGATCGTCACGCTGGGCTTTGGCGAAATCGTGCGGTCGGTGCTCATTAACATGGAAGAAATCACAGCGGGCACGCGGGGATTGAATCCGGTTCCGCATCCACATTTGCCGCAGTGGCTGGTGGGCTCGTTGGGCCAAATCGGCGTTGGGCCTTCGTGGACGCTCGATTATCGGCTGTTCTATTACCTGGCGCTGGTGCTGCTCCTGCTGGTGGTGTTGATGCTCGAGAACTTGGAATCGTCGCGGCTGGGGCGATCGTGGGTCGCGCTGCGTGAAGACGAGCTGGCCGCAAGCTGCATGGGCATTAACACCACTCGAGTGAAACTGTCCGCGTTCGCCGTCAGCGCCGGCCTGGCGGGGCTGGCCGGCTGTTTGTACGCCACGAAGCTGCAAAGCACCGCCGACCCGAACGCTTACGGCTTCAATCTTTCGATCACGATGTTGTGCTGCGTGATCTTGGGCGGACTGGGGAGCATCCGCGGCACGCTGTTGGGAGTGTTCGTGCTGATGGGATTCGACAAAATCGCTTCGCCGGCGATCGATACCGCGCTGCAAGATTGGGTGCAGGGTCTTCAAACCGCCGGCATGAACGTGCCGCAGTGGGCCGAGCGACTGCTGTCGTTCAGCAATTGGCGACTGATGATTTTTGGGTTGGCGCTGATTTTGATGATGCGCTTCCGGCCGGAAGGGCTTTTGCCGTCATCCAGAATGCAGCAGGAACTCCACCACGACTAATAGTTATGCCGTTATTGGATATCCAAAACTTGACGATGCGATTCGGCGGACTGACGGCCGTCAAAGAAGTCGATCTTGCGGTCGAGGCGGACCACACGTTTTCGGTCATCGGGCCCAACGGCGCCGGCAAGACCACGGTGTTCAACGCCGTCACCGGCATCTATGAACCGACGGACGGAACGATTCACTTCAACGGCCGCCCACTTCAGCGTCTGTTTTCCTGGCGGGCAATGATGGCGTGGATTTTGATCGGTCTTGTATCGGGCGTTACGGCCGCGGTGCTCAGCGTGGATATCGACAGCTTGTGGAAGGCCACGATCAAGCAGCACTACGACTACGACAAGAACACTTTCGATTCCGCCGGGGCCGTGCAAAGCTGGAAGGATTACATGCGGCATCCGAAATACGGCCGCATCTCGACGGCCGAAATCGCATTTGTCGTGGCGACGCTGTTGGGATTCGCCGGCGCGGCGCTCATTTGGCGCCGATCGCGGCACACGCCCGACGTGATCGCGCTGGCGGGCATTGCGCACTTTTCAGAACATTCGTCTGTTTTCCGACATGACGGTGATGGAGAACGTAATGGTCGGCTTGGATCGCTTCCAAAGCCGCAACGTGCTGCGGATGATGTTGCGCACGCCCGGCATCCGCCGGCAGGAAGAGGCCGCGAGGAATCAGGCCTGCGAGTGGCTGCGGTTTGTGGGATTGGAATCGAAGGCGAACGCCTTGCGCGCGAATTGGCGTACGGCGACCAGCGGCGGCTGGAAATTGCCCGCGCTCTGTCGAGCAAGCCGACATTGCTGCTGTTGGATGAGCCCGCCGCCGGCATGAATCCGGCCGAAACGGTGGAACTGATGCAATTGATTCGCCGCATTCGCGAGCGCGGCATTACGGTGCTCTTGATCGAGCATCACATGAATGTGGTGATGGGCATTTCCGACCGGATCGCCGTGCTGGATTACGGCGAGAAAATTGCCGAAGGCGCGCCGGACGCGGTCCGCCATGATCCGAAGGTGATTGAAGCGTATTTGGGAAAGGAGAGCGAGTAGGGGTGGACGCGAGAAGAGGAGAAGAGGAGAAGAGGAGAAGAGGAGAAGAGGAGAAGAGGAGCGGACAGTGATCCGCTTGCGGTTTAGCAGGTTTTACAAATGACGAGCCCATTGTTAACCATCAACGCTGCCGCGCGGGTTACGGCGCCATCGAGGCGCTGAAAAATGTGACGCTGGAGGTGCGCGAAGGGGAAATCGTCACGCTGATTGGCGCCAACGGCGCGGGAAAAACCACCACGCTGATGTGCATCTCGGGCGTGAATCGCTTGCGCTCCGGCAGCATTCAGTTCCAGGGGCGCGACATTCACCGGCTGCCGGCGCACGAGATCGTGCGGCTGGGCTTGTGCCAATCGCCCGAGGGACGCAAGATTTTCCCGCGGCTGACGGTGCTGGAGAATCTGCAGTTGGGGGCGATCACCCGCCGCGATGCCGCCGCAATCCGCGGCGATTTGGACCGCGTGTACGCTTTGTTTCCGATCTTGCGCGAGCGAACGCACCAAAGCGGCGGCACGCTATCCGGCGGCGAGCAGCAAATGCTGGCCGTGGCGCGTGCGCTGATGGGCCGGCCCAACCTGCTCTTATTGGATGAGCCGTCGTTGGGCCTGGCCCCATTGATCGTCGCGAAAATCTTCGAAGTGATCCGCCAATTGAATCAGGAGGGCATGGCCGTGCTGCTGGTGGAGCAAAATGCCCGAATGGCGTTGAAGCTTGCGCATCGCGGCTACGTGATGGAAACCGGCGCGATCACGATCAGCGGTCCGGCGGCCGATTTGCTGAACGACCAGCGCGTGAAGGACGCCTATCTGGGCGATTAACTTGCCGGCCCGCCCTCGATTGCCTCCAAATGCGCGATCACCAGGCGGATGGTGTCGTACGGCACGCGTCCATCGAGGCGCTGGAAGATCGGGCTCAATAATCGCTGTTCGACGGTCGCGGCCGCGTCGCGCACCTTTCGATAAGTGGCATCATCGACCCAACTTTTGATCGTTGGCGGTTTTTCTTGCGCAATGAACTCGGCCAAATATCCGTAGATTGTGCTGCGCCACCGGCCAGTCAAATGCTTCACGTCGTCAACGCTTCGCCCTTGGCGAAACAATTCAAACGCTTGTGCTTTGACCGCGTTGGGCAATTTCGGCTTGACGTAAGCGGGGAGAGCGGCTTGTTCGGTTTCGTCGGTGCTCAGATCATGTTGACCACAAAACGACCGGACGATTTCCAACAACTGTTCGCCGAAATCGGCCATTCGCCTTTCGCCGATGCCGTGCACTTGTCGCAGCGTTTCGGGGCGCGTCGGACGGATTCGTGCAAGACTGCGCAAGGTGGCATCGCCGAGCACGACGTAGGCCGGCACCGCGCGGATGTGCGCCACATCTCGCCGCCACTCGCGGAACCGTTCGAAGAGCCCACGATCGACTCGTTCCCACGATTGAGCGTCAACTTTCGTTTGGGTTGGAGTTTCCTCTTTCGGCCGCTTTAGCTTTACCGTGCGCTGGCCGCGCAATACATTCCACGATGCCTCGTTGAGCTTGAGGACAGGCCGGTCGTCCGTGGTTCGTTCCAATACGCCTTGGTCCAATAGCTGATACACCATCGACTGGACTTGCTTTTTGGGCAGATCGCGCAGCAAGCCGTAGGTGCTGAGCTGATCATGGCGGAAGTTACGCACCATTTCGGTGTCGGCGCCGGTGAGCACCTCGACGACGTGGCCGACGCCAAATCGCTCTTCCACCCGGGCGACGCACGATAGAATTTTCTGGGCAGTTTCGGTCGCGTCTTCCACGGTGTCGACTTCCGACAGGCACACGTCGCACGCGCCGCAATTGTCTTTATCGTATTGTTGGCCGAAATACTCCACAATCGCCCGGTGGCGGCAGCAGGCAGAAGTACATAGTGCCTGCATCTGCTCGAGCAGCTCCAGTTGCGCGGCGACCACTGCTTCCGAATTTTCGGATTCCGAAGCGCTCTTGCGGATCAGCGCCTCCCAGCGAGCGACGTTCGCATAGGAATACAGCAGCACGCATTCCGCGGGCAGACCGTCGCGGCCGGCTCGGCCGGTTTCCTGCTGATAGTGCTCGATGGTTTTCGGCATGGCCGTATGGAGCACGCAGCGGACATTGCTGCGGTCGATGCCCATGCCGAAGGCCACCGTGGCCACAACCACGTTCAAATCTTCGGCGGCGAAAGCATCTTGCACGCGATGCCGAACGCGGGATTCGAGGCCGGCGTGATAGGCTTCGGCCGCGATGCCATTGGCTTGCAAAACCGCCGCCATGTTTTCGGTGTCTTTGCGGCTGATGCAATAGACGATGACGGCTTCGCCCGGATGCCGGCGGATGACTTCAAGCGATTGGGCATACGTATCGACCAAGGGGAGCACGCGATAAATCAGATTCGGCCGATCGAACGAGCCGACCAAGATCGCCGGATCGTGCAAGCCGAGCTGGCGCACCACGTCCCCTTGAACCCTGGGCGTCGCGGTGGCGGTAAAGGCATGCAGGCTCGCTTGCGGGAACTGCTGGCGCAGCGCCGCCAACTGCCGATACTCGGGGCGAAAATCGTGTCCCCAATGGCTGATGCAGTGCGCTTCGTCGATGGCGAAGCGCCGCACGTTGAGCCGCTTGGCGATTTCCGCAAACCAGGGCGTCACGGCCCGCTCCGGTGCGACGAACAATAGCCGATATTTTCCGGCGACCAATTCTTTTTCGATTTGAAGCCGCTGCGCACCATCCATGCCCGTATGCAGTGCGGCGGCGGGATAACCGCATTCGCGCAGACCATCGACCTGGTCTTTCATCAAGGAGATCAGCGGCGAGATGACGACGTCGGTCCCGCCGGTGACCGCCGGGGGAACCTGATAACACAACGACTTGCCGCCGCCGGTGGGCAACACGACCAATGAATCGCGACCGGCCAGCGCGGCATCGATGGCTTCGGCTTGTAATGGGAGCAGTTGTTCGAAGCCCCAAAACTGCCGAATGGTTTGCGTGATCGAAGAATTCAAACTCGCACGCGCGTCAGGTTTCGAAGAGTTTGCAGCAATCGGCTGGTGAATCGACATGGCAGCTACCCCATTTGAATGATCGGGGCCGCCGCAGCTTAGAAAGAATCGAATGTTCGCCGCGCTAGACGCCCCAAGCGCCGCAATCTATCATGGTCAACCGATAGAGCAAGGGGGACGGCCCCGTATTTTCTGGAGACGCAACATTGGGTCCGATTACCTGGCTGTTGGAGAAACTGAAATGGTTGATCAGCCTGGCGCAGCCGGACAACCTGCGAACCTTGGTCAACCTCGGCGGGCCGCCGTGGGTGAGCTATCTGATTCTGTTCGCCATTATTTTCAGTGAAACCGGCTTGCTGGTTGGGTTTTTTCTGCCGGGCGATTCGTTGTTGTTCGCCGCGGGATTCCTGGCGAGCCAGAAAGTTTTTAGCATCGTGGTGCTCGACATAGTTTTGTGCGCCGCCGCCATTCTCGGTGACGCTGCGAACTATTATCTCGGGCTTCAATTAGAGGAGCGCGTGTTCGAAAAGGGACACATGCGATTCGTCAAGCACGAGCACCTGATGGCCGCCAAGGAGTTTTACGACCGCCACGGCGGGCAGGCAATTGTGCTGGCGCGGTTCGTGCCTTTTGTGCGCACGTTCACGCCGTTTGTCGCCGGTGTGGCGAAAATGGGTTACCGACGATTCGCCATGTACAACATCGTCGGCGGCGTCGGCTGGGTGCTTTCGATGTCGCTGGCCGGGTACTTCCTCGGACAAATCGAATGGGTCGGCAAGCATTTTGAACTGGTGGTGCTGGGAATTGTGTTTGTGAGCCTGCTGCCGGCGCTCGTCGAAGCCTGGCGAGCCTGGCGCGGCGAGCCGCTGCTGGAAAGCGCGGCGACTCCGCACTCGGAAGCGGGAGCGGCCGAGACCAAGGAGTGACGTGAGTTCGAACGATGCGCGGGCAGCCGCGAGAGATAATGGAGAATCCGTTGGTGCGGCTCCGGAGGGCGTTGCCCTCCGGCTATGGATCTAAACAAAGGAATGCCGGGACTATGTCAGCTTCTGTTCCACTTGCTGCTCTAACTGTTGCGGCGGCAGCACCACGCCGCAACTGACGATGTATTCCACCGCTTGCTCGACGGTGAGATCCAAATCCAGCACTTCGTGCTTGGACACCAGCATCGTGTAGCCGCTCACCGGCATGGGGCTGGTGGGGACCAGGATTGTGAGCATCGGCTCGCCACTGGCGGCCTGCACGTCGGCCAGGCTTTCGTTGGTGACAAACGCCAGCGACCAGATGCCGCGGCTGGGATATTCGACTGCCACCACGCGCGTGAATTCCAATTCGCGATCGCGGAACACGTAGTTGGTGACCTGCTTGGCCGAGTTGTACACGGCGCGCACCACGGGCAGCCGGCCGATGCCATGTTCAAACCAGCGCCAGAAAAATCGCCCCAGTTCCGCGGCGAACAGGCTGCCCAACAAATACATCAGGGCGACGAATGCCACCACGAACACGGGCACCACGATCCACGGCTGCAGATATTTCAGTTCCACCCAGCGACGGTAAAGATCTTGCGGCGTGGAGGGCATTCCGCCCGGCCCGGGCGATTTCAGCACGTCGGTGTATACCGACCGGGGCACGAACTGGGCATTGGGCATGAGCTGGTACGTTTCGCCGTGGCTGATCACCACATCGTGGGTTGGCCCCGGCTGGGCATCGGGCAATTGGTTGTAGGACTTGGTTAATGACCAGGCCAACACGTTGCGCGTTTGCAGCGTGACCGGCCCCAGCACGTAATAATCGACCGTGCGGATGACCCACAGCAAGATGACCAGCGTCAACAGGGGCGGGGCGACCACGCCCAATCCGCGCAGCACGGCGGTACGAAACGGCCTGGCGGAGCCGCCGAATTTCGAACGCGGTGCAGAGATGTCCCGGTCCATGGCAACGATCGCACACGTGCTATTGAATCCATCCAGCCAACTTGGAGTTTATGCATTTTGTGGCGCGGATGCCAGTTGACGTTGCCTTCGCGCCTTGATTCGCCGCGATGGAGCGGATAACTTGTTGGTGCTCGACATCCAGATCATCCATGCCGCTACGGCCGGCACGTCCTTGCAGGAGCTTGGGAACCATGGTCCGAACTCGACCTCGCACGAAATTGAAATTGAAGCGCAAAGCCCGCCGCTGCCCGAAGTGCGGATTTAAGATGAATAATCAGCAGACGCGGTGCAAACGATGCGCGGCCCAACTGAGCCTGGTGGGCGTCGGCCCCGGCACGCGCAAAGGGCATTTTGCCAAGGCGTATCGCCGCCGCCGCAAACGCCCGTTGGACGGCGGGTGAGACCGGCTTGAAACTGATATACTGACGCGACACGCCTCGATTGCTTGATCAGGTAGTACGTCGTGTCTGTTCCATCATCTCAATTGTCACCGGTGCGTCCTGAACTGCTGGCCCCCGCGGGCGATTGGGATAGCTTGCGCGCGGCGGTGGCCAACGGGGCCGACGCGGTTTACTTCGGGCTTTCGAATTTCAACGCCCGGCACCGCGCCACCAACTTCACGTTGGAAGAACTGCCCGAGGTGATGAACTATCTGCACCGCCACAACGTGTGCGGGTACGTGGCCTTCAACACGCTGATTTTCTCCGACGAGTTGCCCGAGGCCGCGCGGTTCATTGAAGCGATAGTTGCCGCCGGCGCCGACGCGGTGATCGTGCAGGACGTGGGGCTGGCACGGCTGATCCGACAAGTTGCGCCAGGTCTGAGCGTACACGGGTCCACGCAAATGACGCTGACCGAGTGGCGCGGCATCGAGTTTGTTCGCCGCTTGGGGGTGCAGCGCGTGATCGTCGCCCGCGAGCTGACGGCCGCCGAAATCGGCCGCATCCGTGAAAAGACACCGATGCCGCTGGAAGTGTTCGTTCACGGCGCGCTGTGCGTGTCGTACAGCGGGCAGTGCCTCACGAGCGAAGCGCTCGGCGGCCGCAGCGCGAATCGCGGTCAGTGTGCGCAAGCCTGCCGGTTGCCGTATGAATTGGTTGTCGATGGCCAGACGCGCGACACCGGCGATCGGCAATACCTGCTGAGCCCGCAGGATCTGGCGGCGCATGATCTCATCGATCCGCTGGCGAAGCTTGGCGTGCGAAGCTTCAAAATCGAGGGGAGATTAAAAAGCGCCGAGTACGTGGCGATTACGTGCCAGACGTACCGGGCGGCGATTGATGCCGCCGTCGCCGGCCAACCTTTTGCGCTGGGCCAGGCGCAGCGAACGGACCTGCAACAAAGTTTCTCGCGCGGCTTCAGTCACGGCTTCTTGAGCGGCATCAATCATCAAGTGCTCGTGCCGGGGCGGTTTCCCAAGAGCCGCGGCGTGCAGATTGGCGTGGTGAACGGCAAAACGTTTCGCGGCGTGCTGGTAGAAGTTTCTGCCGAGCACGATCTGGCGGAAATCGCCAAAGCGGGCGATGGCATCGTGTTCGACGAAGGTCATCCTGAGCAAGATGAGCAGGGGGGCCGGATCGTTGCGGTCAATTTGCAAGGAAACTCCAGAGTGATCGAAGTTGTCTTGCGCCAAGGGAGCGTGAATCTTGCGGCCATCGCGGTGGGCAGCCTGGTCTGGCGGACTGACGATCCCGCGTTGCGGCAGCGCATGGAGCAAAGTTATTCGCGCGATCTGGTCGTGAATCGCCGGCCGGTTTGGTTTGCAATATCCGGCGTGATCGGGGGTTCGGTCGATCTGCAAATCAGCGACGGGCAAAACAATTCTGGTCGGGCAAGTTGGCCGGGTCCGTTGTCGTCGGCCCGCAAGCATCCGGTGAGCCTGGAATTGCTGCGCGAGCAACTAGCTCGATTGGGCGAAACGCCGTTTGAACTGGCCGAGGTTCGATCGACATTGTCGCCTGACGCGATGATTCCCAAAAGCGTGCTGAACGATTTGCGACGCCGAGCGGTCGGCGATTTGCTGGGAAAGATCGACGCCCGCCGCGATCGAACGGTGCGGCCGGAGGGACTGGCCGAGCTGCGCCGCGAAGCGAATCAACATCAACCACAGACAAAACAGATTTCACCACAATTGAATGTTCTGTGCCGGACGATGGAGCAGCTCATGGCCGTGATTGATTGGAAGCCGCAAGCGCTGCTGACGCCCCCCATGGTGTATTGCGACTTTGAAGATGTGCGCCGCTACCACGATGCCGTGGCTCTGGCGCAAAGCGGCGGCGCCCATCGGCTTGGCGACGTTGCGGATCGTCAAGCCCGCCGAAGAAGGACTGCTGCGCGTGATTGCCAAGGCGCTGCCCGATGCGGTGCTGGTGCGCAATTTGGCCGCGTTGACATTCTTCCGCGAGGAATTGCCGCACACGCAGTTGATCGGCGATTACTCGTTGAACGTGGCCAATGAACTCACGGCCGATTTATTTCTGCGCGAGGGTCTTTCGCGACTGACGCCCAGCTACGATCTCAACTGGGAGCAACTGGCCTCGATGCTGGGCCAAATGACGCCTAAGGCATTCGAAATTGTGGTGCATCAGCACATGCCGATGTTCCACATGGAGCACTGCGTGTTTGCGGCGATGCTTTCTGGCGGCAAAGACGCGACCGATTGCGGGCGCCCCTGCGATCGGCACAAAGTCGAGCTGCGCGATCGTGTCGGGGCTGCATTCCCGCTGGTGGCCGACACCGGTTGCCGCAACACGGTGTTCAACTCGGTGGCCCAATCGGCCGCCGAATTCATTCCCAAGATGTTGTCGCAAGGCGTGCAACATTTCCGCGTGGAACTGCTGCGGGAATCGCACGATCAGATCGCGCCGCTTCTGGATCACTATGCCCGCGTGATTGCCGGTTTGGAAGCTCCGCGGCAAGCGTGGCGCGGTTTGCAGGTGCTGAACCAATTAGGCGTCACCCGCGGCACGCTGCAAATGGCGTAATTGGCGGCGACAGATTCTTACCAGGCAAGAAGAAAGCCGCCGGGGGATGGCGCCACGCCGCCTGGGGCACACCAGGGGCTCTGCCAGCGCGAAGGCTCAAATTCTTGAAATTGTTGGCAGCTTGGATCGTCGAACACGGTGCCGGCGCACGGATGGACCCGCACCCTTCGCACGTGGAAGTCGATGATCTCCGTTTTCAAGATTGCGCCCACGTCCTCGAAGGCGTTCACCGCGGGCGGAATCGTGCCGTCGAAGTTAGCAATATGCGCGATGGCGCCGACGACCGCATCGCATTGGGATGCCAGTTCACGTTCTGGCGCCGCTGCATCGAAGGCGCGAAATCGTGCGATGGCAAACACCGTCGCCAACAGGAGAACACCCGCCAGCGCTACCTTGACTTGGTCTCGGCTCATCGGCATTGCTCCATGAGGAATCGAAAGCGGCCGGGATTATATGCACCTTTCAATTTGCGCCCAACAGCGGTTTTTCGGCCAAAGCGGCGACTATAATAAAAGAGGTGGATATTCTCGAAGTCCGCATGGACGCCATCGTAAATTCGCTTTGAGGCCGTCCGTGCGAAAGCTTCTGCTGGCTGCGTTTTTCTGCGGTTTGATTCTCTGGGCCGCGCCGCTGTGCGCCGAATTCGACGTCGGCGCCGGCGCGCCCACATCCGGCAAGGGCCCCAAGCTCGATCAGCCGGTCACCAAGAAGATGAAACTGGGGGTTTCGGTCACGGCCCAAGGGGGCGCGTGCAAGGGGATCGTGGCCACGATTGCGTTTCCCACGGACTGGCCGGAACAGAAAGTTCAGATCATGGAGGAGGATTTTTCCCCCAGCGTGCACAACGTGAGTTATCGCACGATCGACGGCGGGGTGAAGCAAATGGTCGTCAGCATGCCCCAATTGCGCAGCGGCGAAGAGGCCCATGCCTTCGTGACGTTTGAATTCACGCGCTACACGCAGGAACCGCCGGAAGATACTTCCATCTATAAGGAAGGCGCCAAGGACAAGCTGCCCAAGGACGTGTTGCAGTATTTGGGGCCGAGTCCGTACATCGAATCGACGCATCCCAAGATCATCGAATTTGCCAAGCAGGTGACCGAAGGCAAGGCCGATTGGGAAAAGGTCGAGGCGATTTACGACGCCGTTCGCGAAAAAGTGCAGTACAAAAACGGCCCGCTGAAAGGCGCGCTGAAAGCCTTGAACGACGGCACCGGCGATTGCGAAGAATTAACCTCGCTGTTCATCGCCACTTGCCGCGCCAGCGGCATTCCCGCCCGCAGCGTGTGGGTGCCGGACCATTGTTATCCGGAGTTCTTTCTGATGGACGCGGAGGGAAACGGCTATTGGTTTCCTTGCCAGGCGGCCGGCGCCCGTGCACTGGGGGGGATCGTGGAGGACCGGCCGATTCTGCAGAAGGGGGATAACTTCAGAGATCCCGATCGGCCGCGCGAACGTCTGCGCTATGTGAGTGAATTTCTGCGTGGCTCCGCGGCTAAAGGCAGCGGCAAGCCCCAGGTAAAATTCGTCCGGCAGATGGTTCAGTGACCGACTGCCGCATTTCTTGAAGGGCGGCGGCGTCCACTGCTAGCACACCGCCCCGGCCGCTCTTGGCCCTATCTGCGGCATTTGCTACAAGGCGGGTTTGCATAATTCCGCCACGGATGGCAATTCGGAATGAACAACTTCTACCGCGCACTGCGGCTGATCTTCCGCTACAAGTGGACGTTGGCCGCTTCGAGCTTCACTGCCATCATGGTGGCCCTGCTGTGGGGCGCCAACATCGGCGGCGCCTACCCGGTGATTGGCATCATCACCAATAATCAGTCGCTGCAGCAGTGGGTCGACGCCAGCATCGCAGCGTCGCAGAAGAAGATTGCGGACCTAGAGTCGCAGGCAGTCCAATTGGACACCGATCTGGCGGCAGCCGCGCCCGCCGACAAGCAAGCCTTGGAGAAGGAATTGCGCGTTGTCCGCTCCAGGACAAAAGCGGAGCAAAGACATCTGGGCCACTGCCAATTCTTCAAGCCGTACGTGGATAAGTATCTGCCGCACGATCCATACCAGACGCTGTTTTTGATCATGATGGTGATCTCGGCGGGGTACATCGTAAAAAACATCTTCCTGGTTTGCGATTCGATTTTGGTCGATCGGCTGTCTCATCTGGCGACGCTCGATTTGCGCAAGAAGTTCTACCGCCGCACGCTGCGGATGGATCTGAACAGCTTCGGCGAGGCTCGGGTCAGCGAACTGATGACCCGCTTCACTTACGACGTCGATTCGATCGGCGGCGGCATTCAAACGGTCATCGGCAAAGCCTTCCGCGAACCGCTGAAAATGATCGGTTGCCTGATTGGCGCCGCCTTTATCTGTTGGCGGCTGTTGCTGATTTCGATTCTGCTGGCGCCCGTGGCCGGATACCTGATCAGCCATTTGGCCAAAATGCTGAAACGGGCCAATCGCCGCGCGATGGAAGAGATGTCGAGCCTGTACCGCATTCTGAGCGAATCGTTCAGCGGCATTAAAGTCGTGAAGGCCTTCACGATGGAGCCCTACGAGCGCCGCCGGTTTCATCAGAACAGCAAGGAGTTCTTCCGCAAAGCGATGCGCATTTCGCGATTTGATGCGCTGGTGAGTCCCGTCACCGAACTGGCGGGCATCACGATGATCTGCCTCACGATCCTGGCGGGCACCTATTTAGTGCTGCGAAACGAAACGCATCTGCTGGGGATCAAGATTTGCGATCGGCCATTGGAGTTCACCGACCTGGCGATTTTCTACGCTATGCTGGCCGGCTCGATCGATCCTGCACGCCGGCTGACCGACGTCTTTAATCGGATTCAGCGCGCCTCGGCGGCGGCCGACCGCGTATACGCCATGCTCGACCGCGAACCGTCCGTTTGCGATCCGATCAAGCCGCGGCCGCTGGTGCGTCATCATCGGCACATCGTGTTCGACAACGTGCACTTTCATTACATCCGCGAGCAGCCGGTGCTCAAGGGCATCAATCTGCGCATCCCGTATGGAGAAACTCTGGCGATCGTCGGTCCCAACGGTTGCGGTAAGACGACGCTAGCGAATCTGGTTCCCCGATTTTACGATCCGCCCCAAGGCACGGTCCTGCTTGACGACATCGATGTGCGCTGCGTGCGGATGCGCGATTTGCGCAGCCAGATCGGCATCGTTACACAGGAACAACTGCTGTTCGACGACACGGTCGAGAACAACATCCGGTACGGCATGCCCAACGCCACGCGGCAGCAGGTGATCGACGCCGCCAAAAAGGCGCATGCCCACCGCTTCATCGAGGAACAACTGGAGAGCGGGTACGAAACAAACGTGGGACAGCTCGGCGGCCGGCTTTCCGGCGGACAGCGCCAACGCATCGCCCTGGCCCGGGCAATCCTTCGCGATCCGCCGATATTGATTCTCGACGAAGCCACGAGTCAGATTGACATTGAAAGCGAGCATCTGATCCACAAGGTGCTGGAGCAATTCATGCGCAATCGCACCACGATCGTCATCACGCACCGCCTGCAAACGTTGGCGCTCGCCGATCGGATTCTGGTGATGGAGGCCGGCCACATTATCGACTTGGGCACGCACCAGGAATTGATGTCGCGCTGCCAGTTGTACAGCGGCCTGCATCAAATGCATCTGCGTGAAACCGCGTAGGCGCTTGCTCATCGCCATCTCCTTTCCGGCGGACAGTTACTCTCAGCCGCTGCGGTTTGCCAAGCTTTCTAGCGCTAAAATGCGGTAAATCTGCCGCTTGTTCCGCCTATGTGGGGCCTTAACTTGACCATGCTTTATTGCGAGGGATAAATTCATCAGATGGGGTTTTCCCCGGCATAGGAAAGGATCGTGGGCCGCGAGAGCCGGCCGCCGCATCTTCATGCCGAGTTGCTTCGCAGGGACATGCCGCGGAGCGTGGCTGGAATTTTTGCAGGGATTGGCTGATGCCGCATGTGATCGACATTCGTAGCGCTGACGATACGCGCGATTGCGTGCATCGCGCCGTACAGGCGCTGGCCGAAGGCAAGCTGGTGGCTTTGCCCACGGAAACCGTCTACACCTTGGTCGCCAGCGCTCTGGACGAAAACGCGGTGGCCCGGCAATTGGCCGTTAAGCATCGTACGTCGGGAAAACCGCCGCTGACGTTGGGCGTGAAAAGCGCGGAAGACGCGCTGGACTATGTTCCCGACATGACGCCGTTGGCGCAGCGCCTGGCCCGCCGCTGTTGGCCTGGGCCGGTGACCATCGTCTGTAAGAACAATCACCCGGAAAGTTTGTTGGCCCACTTGCCGGCCACGGTTCGCCACGCGGTAGTCCCCAATGGCGACGTGGGCCTACGGGTTCCCGGCCATCCGATGTTTCTCGATACGCTGAAGTTAGTTGTTGGGCCAGTGACTGTGACCAGCGCTAACCGCATGGGCACCGAAGCGCCGCTCACGGCGCAGGAAGTGGTCGCTAACCTGGGGGACGACGTGGCGCTGGTGCTCGATGACGGGCGCACCCGTTTTGGCCAGCCCTCGTCGGTGGTCAAGGTCAATCAGCGCGGGTTCGAAATCATCCGCCCCGGCGTGGTGTCGCAACAAACGCTGCAGCGCCTGGCGAATCTGAGCATCGTCTTCGTGTGCACCGGCAATACGTGCCGCAGCCCGATGGCCGAAGCCATCTGCCGGCATCAGCTCGCGGCGCGGGTGGGTTGCACAGCTAACGAATTGGAAGATCACGGTGTGCTGGTCTCGTCGGCCGGCCTGTCGGCGATGATGGGCGGGCGCGCGGCCGCCGAAGCCGTCGCCGTGATGTCGGAAATGGGCATCGACCTTGCCTCCCACGCCAGCCAACCGCTGGGCGGCCAGCTCATTCGCCACGCCGACGTCATTTGGACAATGACCCAATCCCACCGCGAAGCAATTTTATCGCAGTGGCCGGAAGCCGCCGGTCGGGTACACTTATTGAGCGCCGACGGGGCGGACGTGGCCGATCCGATCGGCGGACCCATCGATCAATATCGTCGCTGCGCGGAACAAATCAAATCGGAAATCGACGGTCGGTTGCGCGACTTAGAAATTTAGCGTGGGGTGTTTAGTCATTTTGCCGCAGTGCGAACGCTCGTTTGAGCTGCGCGACAGGGGGTGGGGATGCGAATTGCCATTGGCTGCGATCATCGGGGTTACCGGGTCAAAACCAAGCTCATCGAATTGGTGACCAAGCTGGGGCACGAAGTGAGCGACGCCGGGGCGCACAGCGCCGAGAGCTGCGACTATCCCGACATGGCCGCCGCCGTCGCACGCAAGGTGTCCGCCGGCGAAGCCGACCGTGGCATTCTGATCTGCGGCAGCGGCATCGGCATGTGCATTGCCGCCAATAAGATTCCCGGCGTGCGGGCGGCTCCGTGTCACGACGATTTGACGGCCGAAATGAGCCGCCGCCACAACGACCTCAACGTGCTCTGTCTGTCGGCCGATATGCTGGGCGAACGGTTGATCGACCGTCTGGTGGAAACTTGGCTCAACACGCCGTTTGAAGGCGGCCGCCACACGCGCCGGTTGGAAAAACTTGCGGCGCTGGAAAAGCGCGGGAAGTGATTGGATGGCGGACTGCCCCGGGTCATTGCCCCGAGGCTAAATAGTCACCACCGCGCGGCCAACTTCTCCACTACGATGCGCCCAATGTTCAGCGCCGCCGTCGCCGCCGGGGAAGGCGCATTGCAAATATTCACCACGCGCTCGGATTCCAAAATCAAAAAATCGTCGATCATCGCCCCATCGCGCCCGATCGCCTGGGCCCGCACGCCGCTGGGGGCCGGCATCAAGTGTTCCTCTTGAATCTCCGGCACCAGGCGCTTGAGCGCCCGCACGAAGGCCCGCTTGCTGATGCTGCGCCACATTTCGCCGCATCCGGTGCGCCAATATTTCGCCGCCAGCCGCAGGAAGCCGGGATAAGTGAGCGTGTCGGCCAGATCGCGCAGCGAAATATCTCGCTTGCGGTAGCCCTCGCGGGCAAACGCCAGCACCGCGTTGGGCCCGCACTCAATTTCGCCATGGATTAGCCGCGTGAAGTGCACGCCCAGGAATGGAAAATTCGGATCGGGTACCGGATAGATCAGGTTCCGGCACAGATGCTTGGCCTCGGGCTTCAGTTCGAAATAATCACCGCGGAACGGGATAATTTTCGACTCCAACGCTTGCCCGCTGAGTCGAGCGACTCGGTCGGAATACAATCCGGCGCAGGTCACCACGTAGGCCGCTTGAAAATCGCCTGCGGTGCTGTGGACCGCGACGCTGCCGTCTTGCGGCTGTACGCCCGTGACGCGCGCATTGCAAACGATCTGGGCGCCGGCCTCGGTCACGCGCTGCGCCAAGCGGCGGCAGACCGCGGGAAAATCGACGATGCCGGTCTCGGGGACGTGCAGCGCTTGTACGCCTGCCGCGTGCGGCTCTAGCTCCGCCAACCGAGATCGGTCGATCATTTCACACTTCACGCCGTTGGCGATGCCGCGCTCGTGAATTCGTTCCAATGCCGGCAGTTCCGCGGCGTCGATCGCCACGATCACCTTGCCGCAGATCTCGTACGCAACTCCTTCGGCCGCGCAGAACTGCTCCATCGCCACTTTTCCGGTGCGGCAGTTTTGCGCCCGCAGCGAGCCAGGGCGATAGTAAATGCCCGAGTGCAGCACGCCGGAGTTGCGCCGGATTGATGCGAGGCGAGTTCGGCCTCTTTCTCCAACAGCACCACGCGGCGACCCGGATATTGACGCGTGAGTTGATAGGCCGTCGCCAGTCCGATAATGCCCCCGCCGACAATCAAGATATCTGTGGACTGCATAGGGAGCGGCTATCGATCGAAAAATCGCGGGAAAACGTGCTATCAAAGCCACCGGCCGGCCGGTCAATCATACCGCTGAAAGCGTCGATTTGGCGCCCGCTAGTTCAAGTTTAACGATTGTGCAAAATCTGCAACATGAGTTGCCGGATCGTGATGATACTGCGCTGGTGCTGGCAAAGAAATCGCCGCTGTTTTTTGGCAATCCTCTTGAAGCGCCGCGCAGGGTGGTTAGAGTCGAGATTTAGACCCTCGTGGCGGTCAGCCGCAGGGCACCGGCGCGGAGGATTCGTCCGCAGCCGGGTCGCTCGCGGAACCCTCCTGTCGCGGGTCGGCACCTGGAGAACAACTCTAGGAATGTAATCCACCGAGGGCGCTGGGGATTCACGTCCATGTCGTCGGTCGAGAAACCAAATCCTGAAGAGGTTGATCATCTGTTGCGCAATGCGCAGTTGCGCGACGAGATGGAACCCTATCTCGACGAGGCGGTGCTGCATCTCAACCAGGACGAAGTTCCCACGCCGGTGGAGAATGAATTCTTGGCCTCAATGCTGGCGTGGGAAAAGGCGCCGATACTGCCCATCTACCAGTGGTTCACGCCGGAGTTGAACCTGCCTTCGCCGGACAAGCTTGCCGACGAAGAATTGCACGGCGTGCTGTGGGACACGATCCACAAGCTGTTCGACAAGCGGATCGTGCTGGATTTCACCGATCACTTGACCGACCGCGATTTGTATTGCCTGATCTGGCGCGACATTCTCCCGTCTCCGGAAAAAAAGATCGACAACGCCGCCGGCTACCTGCACTGGGATTGCTCCGACGCCAGCGGCGATGCTCAACTCTGGCTCCGCTATTACGCCACGGCGGAAGAGCGCGACCAATGGGGCGAAGACTTCGGCGGCGAATTGCCGAATCACGAAGACCCGCCCCACCCGCGCAATTTGCCGCGGGAACCGTCTTGAACGGCCGCCCGCCTGGTGGGAGTGAGGCAAGCTGACGAGTAGAATGCTTGGAATGACGCCTCAATTTGTCATTCAGGAGCTCGCCCGACAGGTGCGCCGCGGGACGCTAGAGCGTCTTGAAGCGGCGCCGGCCGATCGGCTTACTTCGGCGCCGCCGGGCACTTCGAATCATATCCTCTGGCATGCCGGCCACGCGCTTTGGCTCCAGGGCGGGCTGTGTTTGGAGCCGCTCACCGGCAAAACAGGCTTGCCGCCGGGCTGGGAACAAACTTTCGGCATGAACTGCCGCCCCGTGAAGGAAACCACCACGTGGCCATCGCGCGAACAGCTAAGGGGCTTGCTGAGTGTTCAGCTCGAGCAAATGTTGGCCGGCATCGCCGCGGCGAGCGAAGCGCGTCTGGCCGAAATCGTCAACCCGCGCGGCGATACGCTGGCAGGGCGCATCATTCACGGTCTGCACGATGAAGCCCGGCATCAAGGCGAAATGTATTTGCTGCTGAAATTGTCTCAGACTTCAAATGTCTAAGATCATTTCGGCCAGCCAATTGTCGCCGTCGCGCACCACCTTCAGGCCGTGATAGGTGATCGCCTTCACTTCGTGTTCCAACTGGTGGCGCGAGGGATCGAGCGGTTCGCCGCGGGCGGTGGCTTCCAGGCCCTCTTCGGTCATGTGCACGTCAAACTTCGCCAGCACCAGCCGCTTGGTGTCGAAGGTGAACAGCAGTTCGTTGAGCCAGTCAAAGAGCAAATAGTCGTACTCGTGCTGGCGCTTGGACAGCGTGAAATGCACTTCCTGTAGCGGCTGCACCTTGTTCAGATCGGCCACAATCAGCTCGAACAGGCCCTCGGCGGCTTCGCGAAATAATTCGGGCAAGGTGGCAGCCCGAACTCTTAATCCAATATCCGCGGTGTGTTCAAAGACTTCATGCATGAATTTAACTATGAACTATGAACAGTGAGCAATGAACAAATGCGGTGGAAAATTGGAGTCTGTTTGGTCAGTTCATTGTTCTTTGTTCATTGCTCTTAGCTAATTTTCACCACAGTGCGCCCGACGATTTTGCCGGCAAGAATGTCGTGAATCTTCGGCTCCAAATCTTCCAGGCGAACTTCGGTCGTTAGCACGTCGAGGAACTTTGGCTTCCACGGTCCGGCGAGTTTTGCCCAGATGCCGGGGCGCGGCTCTGCGGGAAGCGACGAGGAGCTGACGCCGGCCAACACCACGCCGCGCAAGATGAAGGGATAGACGGTCATCGGCAAATCCGCGCCGCCGACTAAACCACAGGCCGATACGCAACCGCCGGGATGCGTCGATCGCAGCAGTGTCGACAGCGTGACACCGCCCACCGTGTCGACCGCCGCCGCCCAGCGTGCTCTCAACATCGGCCGATCGGATGTATCGACCACGGCGTCGCGACCCACGATTTCCGCCGCGCCCAGCTTGCGGAGCAATTCTGCTTTCTCCGCCTTGCCGCTCACCGCTGTGACCTGATAGCCGGTTTGCCCCAGAATGCTTACCGCCATTGTGCCCACGCCGCCGCTGGCGCCGGTCACCACAACGTCTCCCGTCTTCGGGCCGATGCCCTGCAGCTCGATCGCCCGCACGCAGAGCGCCGCCGTGAAACCGGCCGTGCCGATGGCCATGCTTTCGCGCAACGTCAATCCTTTAGGCAGCGGTACAACCCAATCGGCCGGCACGCGAATGAACTCGGCGTATCCGCCCCAGCGCGGCGCGCCGAACTCGAAGCCGGTCACCAGCACTTCGGCGCCCGGTGCGAACCTTGGCGAACCGCTTTGCTCAACGACGCCGGCCGCGTCAATGCCCGGCACGTGCGGAAACTTGTTAACTACGCCCGGATGCCCAGTGCATCCCAGCGCATCCTTGTAATTGAGCGACGAGTAGCGCACGCGCACCAGCACGTCGCCGGGAGGCAAATCGGAAGTGGGGCAATTGGTGATGGCCCGCTCGACTTTGCCGTCGTCGCGCTTGGTGACCAGCAAACAGCGCATTGTGTCAACCATGCTTGGTTCTCCACCCGATAAATGCCAATAGGAGGACGCGGGCTAACATTTTCGTGTGTCCAACCGACCCCCGGCGGCGTGAATTTGCCGTGAATTGACAGGCAAAACACCGCCTCTATAATTTTCGCCAGACGCTTGAGAGAAGCGATTGTAACCGATCACCAACTATCCGTCGCGGGAGCTGCGGCGAGCCGACTGACAGCAAATTTAAGGGAGACAAAATGGCGACCGAATTTACCGACAATAATTTTCAAAACGAAGTGCTCAAATCCGATCTGCCGGTGCTGGTGGATTTTTGGGCCCCCTGGTGCGGGCCGTGCCGCATGATCGCTCCGGTGGTCGAAGAGCTCGCCAGCGAATATCAGGGATCGTTCAAAGTCGGCAAAGTGAATATCGACGACAATCCCTCGGTGGCCATGAACTACGGCGTCAACAGCATCCCCACGCTGATGATCTTCAAAGGGGGCCAGGTGGTCGAACGTTTCGTGGGCGTGCAACCCAAGAGCCGGCTGCAACAAGCCATCGATGCCGCGAAGGGCTGACGATTTGGTGCAGATCGAGTTTCAAGCGTCTCGGTGCACTGTTTCGGGTGAAAATGCCGGCAGGCAAACGGCAATATATTCTGCCCCTTCAGCGCCCGGCGTGCTGTAGCGCACCCAATGGCCCCCCGGCGCGTAAAATCGCCTGCCCCGCGCCAACTAGCTGAACACCTTCGCGAGTTTCCACTTGTAGCTGCCCTCGCAAGACAACGGTGTACTCGTCGAATTCGGGCGTTTGCCCCGGCTCGCTCCAGCCCGGGGGGCTGACCATCCGCGCGATGCTGAGGGCGGTGGTCGCGGAGTTCACGCGGCCAAAGAATTCTTCAATCGATTTGGGCGGCGTGCCGACCGCCTGAATTCGCTTGGGTGCTTGGATAATTTGCGCCATGATCGCCGGTGTGGGGTTGAAGTTTCCGCTTAGGATACTTCAAGCGGCGCGACGCGGGAAGAAGGGCGTTTGCGACTCGGTGGTGCTATCGTCCAAGCCGTTGTCGCCAGGCCCGTCGTGGTCGAAGCTCTGCACCGCATCGCCGACCCACGGCACCAGCGGCCGTTTGCGAGTGATCAGCACCAGAAACGCCGGCAGCACGATGACCGACATCAGGGTGCAGAATGTGACGGCCAAAGTGAGCACGCGCCCCAGGCTTTGCAGCCCACGATGCGTGGCCAGAAGCAGGCTGCCGTAGCCGATCAAGGTCGTGAGGGAATCGACGGTCACGGCAATCGCGGTTCCCGGCGACATTCGGTAGCGTCCCTTTTGCTCCAGATATTCGTGCACAATGTACACGCTGTAATCCACGCCGATGCCCAAGATCATCGGCACGGCGATCAGATTCGCGGGATTCAGCGGCACATTCAAATATCCCAACAGGCCCAGCGTGACGGCAATGCCCATGAACTGCGGCAGGGCCGCCATCGCACAATGTTTTAGATTGCGGAAGTCGAACCACAACACGCAGGAAATCACGATTAGCGAATACAGCGTGGCCAGCTCGTAGCTGCGCTTCATTTCCAGCGAGCATTCATACGCTTGCAGCGGATTTCCGGTCGCGCGCGGATCGACGCTGCGCACGTCGTGCACAAAGCGTCGCAGCGAATCCATATTCCAAATATCGCCGCGCCCGTAAATCTTCAGCAAGTATTTTCCGTTTTGGCCGACGAAGCGGCTGACGAGGCTCGCCGGAAGATCGCTCAACTGCGGCGGGTCGGGGTTCGATACGCTTTTGAGCGCGTGCAAGCGGCTGAGCAGATCGCCGGCCATCTGCTGCTGAAATTGTGAGACTTTGGCGTAGCATTCGGCCGGCGGCAAGCGGCGCAGCGCGTCGCGCAATTGCTCCAAGCGCCGCGCGCACGCGGCGCCCTGCGGCGCGCGGGCCGCAAGCTCCTGGGCCTGCGCCAGCGTGGCCCCCAACTCGTCGATCGAATCGACGGCGATCAACGGCGGCCGCTCGGGCAGCGACGCCAGCCGGTTGTGGATTCCCGCGATCAGCGGCTGCTTCACCTCATGATCGCCGGGCAACAGCGAGACAATTTCCTCGGTCCGCTCGACGCATTCCAGTTGCAGAAATTTGTCTTTCAGCGCCAGCAGTTCCTCGCGGCTGTCGGCGATCGACAGTGCGTACCACATGCTCTGGTCGCACTCGCTGAGCAATTTTCGCTCCAGCTCGACGCTTTCCAGGCCTCGCGGCTCCATGTTCAACAAGTTGTAGTCGAACCACAGATGGCGCAATCCAGCAACGCCGAACACCGTCAGCGCGATGGCCAGCACGATGATCAACCGCGGCGCCTTCATCAACAGACCGATGGCAGCGTAGACCGGCACGGGCCGAGGAAACTGCAGCCCCAAGCGGCTGCGGTCGACAACTCGCACCATGGCCGGCAGCACAAAAAGTTGGGCGATGGCGCACAGCAAGATTCCGCCGCCGGCGATGATTCCCAATTCCGCGATGCCTTTGAAGCTGGTCGCCCCGGTGGCGAAGAACGCAACGACCGTCGATAGCGCGCCGGTGATGATCGCCGGCCCCGCGACTCGAGTGGTTTTCAGCAGCGATTCGTCGCACTCTCCGCCCGAACGGCGCAATTCCATGTAGCGCGAGACGTAATAGGTGCCGTAATCGACGCCCACGCCAATCAAGGTGGCGGTGAACGTGATGCTGAGGATATTTAGATGCCCCACAACCAGCGTGGCATAGCCGAAGGCCCACGCCGTGGCGATCAGCAGCACCAGGTTGGCCATCAGCGCGTGGCGAATGCCTCCAAACCCCGCCACTACGACGATCACCACGCCGACAAACGCGATCAGGCCGCCCCAGAACATCGACGATTCGCTGGAGCGCATTTCGTCGTTTTCCATGATCGGCAGGCCGGTCAGCCCGATTTTCACATTCGGATGCCGTGCGGCGGTGTCGGCGATCAGCTCGCGCAGGGCCTTGATCGATTCGGTGCCGCGAGCCAGCTCGTCCTTGCCGACGGCGATTCGCAGCAGCACAAACCCCAGCCGGCCTTCCTTGGCGACCAGATATTCGGTGCCCAGTTCGCTCAGTGTCGAAACGGCCGCCGGCATGCCGGGCCAGGGAGACTGATAATGCGGCGTCGGCTCGAAACTGGCCGACAGGCTGTCGGCCAGATGTTCCACCTGGCCCAAAGTCTGATTCAAATCGATGCCCGGCGCCCCAGCCACCGCTGCCTGCAGCATCCGCGTGAGACCGCCAATTTGCTTGGCGACCTGCAAATGCGACCACTCGCCGCCGGTGATCACCACGGCCTGATCGAGGAACTTGTCGATGGTTTGCAGCTCCGCCACGGGCAGATAGTGCAGACCTTTGGCGCGGATGGCGCTCAGATCGACTTCGTGCAGGATGGCGTGAAACAGGCGCTTCTCGCGCCCAGCGCCGCCGACAGCTCCGCCAGCACGGGCACTACTTCATCGCGCCCCGGCCCTTCGACGACGACCACCGCGTCGTCTTCATCGCCGAATTCGTTGACGTATTCAATCCACAGCCGGTTGTGGTCGCTGTTGGGGTTTAATAGATCCAGGCGGCTGCTTTTGTAGCCCAGGTGCATTCCGCTGTAGACGCAGCACACTCCGGCCAAAGCCAACGCCAAAGCCAGCGTGGTCACCGGGAAGCGCAGCACCAGCCGCGTAATGCCCAATAGCACCGACATCCGCCAACTGTGGTGGGCGACGTCGTCGTGGTGCGCGGCATGATCCGAAGGCGGCTCATCGCCCGATCGGTCGGCAAGCGCCCTGTCAGAAAGCGGCGGAATCCCATCCTGGGCCATCATCACCATCCGTGGTGAAGGGAGTTGCCAGCGGTTCGTCATGAACCGCGCGGGGCTCGGCAACGCCGGAAGCCCGAAATTTTAGCGGATCGAGCGGCCCCGACCAACCGCAAATGTGCCGTGTTTTCCAGGCGAAAAATGGTCGGGCGAACTCAGGGCTCGCTATCGTCCTCTTCCTCGTGCGGCGACCGCTGGTCTGCCTCGACCCACACGCTGCCATTGATGAGCAGCAGCCGATCGCTGTGGCTGGTGGCCTCGGTCGTCAATGCGGCCCCTGCGGCGCGACGGAGCCGGACTGGCAAGCGAGACGCAGGGGCCTCGGGGGGATCGAGTCGATGCCGCTTTGGATGCGTCGCCAGGGGATGTCCCTTCGCGTCGCCGGCCGACGTCGCCGTGTCGAGCACGGAAGTCGCAACTTCCGGCGACACGTCGTCGATTGGCGGTGTTGTGTCCAGCGGCTGCGCCGTCGGTGGAAGCTCTTTCGTTCGGCGCACACGGCTGCGTCGCGGCGGCAACTCCTCGCGAATCGAAAACGGAAGATCGTGCCCCGCTTGAGAATTACCGGGCAGCCTGCGCACATCCAGCCGCTCGTTTTTGAACAACTGGGCCACGTGCTCGTGGCACGTGAACACGAGCAATTGGTGCCCCTCGGCGGCGAAATCGCGCAGCACTTCCACCGCCTTGATGGCCCGATGGCCATCGAAATTCACCAGCACGTCGTCGAGGATCATCGGCAACACGGCGCCGCGCCGCGCGAAGAGCGCTACCAATGCCAACCGCAGGCTGAGAAACAATTGTTCCCTGGTGCCGCGGCTGAGCACGTCGATTCCCAGCGGCCGGCCCTCGGCATCGTCCACCAGCAAAATGTTTTCTCCAAACGGCGTCCACACCCGGCGATAGTGCCCCTCGGTCATGCGGGCCAAATAACCGGACGCCTGCCGCAGCGTTTCCGGCTGTCGATTGCGCTCGTAATCGCGCTTGATCCACTGGAGCAATCGACCCGTGACGGTCAGCACTTGCCAGCGTGATAGGGCGCTCGTCAATCGCTGTTCCACTTGCGCCAGCTCGAATCGCTTGACCGCCATGCGGCGATCGCCGCCGACCAGACGAATCTGTTCGGTCAATTGACCGCGCTGCTCGAACAGCCGCTGCTGTCGCCGCCGAGTTTCCTCCAATTGTGCGGCCGCGGCGGCCAGTTGATCTTCTACTTGCTGCCGCGATTTTTCGCCGATTATTGCGCCGACAATGGCCTCATTGGCGGCCCCGGCCAGTCGCGAGGTGATTTCCACGGTGGCTGTGTCGCGCTGCGCTTTCAATGATTCGACACGCGCAAGCTCGGCGGCCCGGCGCCGAAACTCCGCTAGATCGGCCACGTGGCAATCGGACAAGAGTCTTTCCCGGCGGCGACGCCACCGGCGCCATTTCTGCTCGATGGCCGTTAGACGCCGCCGGAGCTTTTGCCGCCGCACGCGCAAAGCGTCTCGCCGCCGCCGCCGACTTTCGTGTTCCGCCAATTCTCGGCGCAAGAAGCGAACTTGATCTCCCAGCGATCCCGGGGCGCTTCCAGCCCGGATGCCGCAAAGGTTTGCTCGATCCGGCCGGCCAAAGCGGCCAGCTCCCGGCGGTGCCGATCGACGTCGGCCTGTGCTTCCGCCAGGCGGCGCGCCAGCGCGGCGTATTCACCGGCGACCAACAACATCTGTTTTGCTTGCGCCGGGCTTAAGCCTTCCGGCAACTGTGCTGCCGCCAGCGCCGTCCGCCAGCGACTGCGAGCTTGCAGATAATTGTCGCGCAGTACGGCGCCGCGCAATCGGATTTCGGCCGCCGTTTGTTCGGCCGCCTGCCGCTGTGTTTCCAGCGGCAAAAGCGCATCGAGCTTCGCCAATTCCTGCTCGGCCGATTGCAACCGGGCCGACAGCGATCCAGGCGTCTTTGACAGCGATCGATCCAGCGCGTCGCGGTCCGCTGCCGCTTGTTTCGCTTGCTCTTGCACCATGCCGAGTTGCTTGCGGCAGGCATCGAGCTGCAGGGCGGCGGAGCGCTCCAAGGTGAACTTGGTACCGACCGCCAGGCCGCCCCCCAACAACCCGATCCACGCCAATGGCCAACCCCAGGAACCGGTCAGCGACGCGGGCAAAAACAATCCGCTCAACAGCAACACCACTCCCAACACGAACACCGTGCCGACCGCAATCACGATCTGCGGCGGCAAAATCTGCCGCTGCGCCAGTTCGCCGGTGCGATGTTCCAAGTCTGCCTGCGTTTTCGCGAGCTGTTCGAGCTGTTCGTCGAGTTGGATGTGCCGGCGCAGTTGCGAGACTTTCTGCCCCGCTGCTTCCATGGCCGCGGTCAGGTCGCGCTGGGCGGAGCCCTCCAAAGCCGATTCCAATTGCCGGCGGCAAGCGTCCGCGGTTTCTTTGTGCACCTGGCTTTCGCGCTCGACGGCGGCAAATCGACGATGCGACTTCGCCACGCCGGCCGCCGGGCGCCGCAATGTTTCCCAGGCATGCTCGTCCAAGGGTTGCGCCAAGGCCGATAACTGCGGCGCCGTCTGCTGCAAATGAGCAAAACGGCTGGCCTGCTGATCGGCCAGCGACTTGGCGGTCGCCTCCGCCGCTTGCAGTTGCTGCTCGGCCGCGGTAATCCACGACTCGTGTTCCGCAAGCGCTTCGATGCGGGCGGCTTGCCGGCACAACGCTTCGTTGAGCGCGATTTGCCCCAACTCGCCTCCAAGCTGCTTCCGTCGCGCGGCAATCCGCTGTCGCCGCCTGCGCGCTTGGCGAATTGTCGACAGAATTCGCTTCATTCGCGGCGCCGCGTCGGCCGGCCAGGACTTCCATTGACCGATCGCCGCCAGTTGAGCATCCAAAGCGGCTCGACGTTGCCAGGCGTCGTACGCCGCCACGGCCACACGCAGCGCGCCGTGTTCGGCTTCGCGCGCCGTCACCTCGTGGGCCACCTCGGCAATTTCGGTTTCGCACGCCGCCCGGTCGCCGGCCAGTTGACCGTGGCGCTGCGATAATCCGGCAAGCTGCGCCAGTTCGAGCCGCAATCGATCGCGCTGGCTCAATAGTTCGCCGACTTGCGACGGGCGCTCGCTCCCCGGCTGGGCGCTGGAACCAGGAGCGCCCACTAATCGCAATCGGGAATGCTCCAGTTCCTGCTGGACGTCAAACAGCGAGACCCGGTCGAGCCCCGCCGTGAGAGAATAGAGCCAGCGTGCGGCGTCGATATCGGTCAGCGTGCCCAACTCCTGCACTTCATGCAGCCCGACGGCAAAAACGTTGTTGTATGTCGGCTCTTCGACGTCGTTCAGCAGGCGGCGCAACTGCGCTTCGCCCTGAATCGTTCCATCGGTGGCTTCGACGGCGACGCTGCCCAATGGCCGGCCATCATCGCAGCGGCGAATTTTCAGCAGTCCTTCGTCGGCAGTGGCGACCGACAGCGTTCCGCCGGCGGCCCCGCCGCGCAAGGGAGGCAAATAGCGCGAGCGTCTTTCCGGCGAAAATCCGTACAGCACCGCACGCAAAAACTGCAAAAGCGTGGTCTTGCCGGCTTCATTGGGCCCGTAGAAAACGGTGCAATGCGGCGACAGATTGGTCAGCGTCAGTCCGCTCCACACGCCGAAGCCATCGACCTGCACGTCGGACAGTTTCATCGCTGGGCCTCCGGCGGACCGACTTCATTGGGACTCAACAGGTCGGCTCCCAGCCACGCGACTTCGCGCAGCACGCGGCGCCGCACCTCGGCCGCTTCGAGCGAAACGGCGGGCCAGCCGATTTTTTCGGCCACTGCCGGCGGCAAATCGCCGGGCTCAACCAGCGCCAGGGGCAAGCTCAGTGGATCGGTCGAAGTTGCCACAGCTGCATCGGCCGCCGCCACAGCGACGGTCGAGGCGGGATCGGCGACCAATTGCACGCCCCGCAGAAAATCACCCCGGAGACTTTCTTCCTTATACCAGGCCTCCGGCAACTGCTCGGGCAGCTCCGGGGCGATGTCCACGGTCCATGCCGGGGCCGAGCGGTGGCCAAATTCGCTGCGCAAAAGTGCCGTTAGCTCGGAGGCCAACTGCCCGCGCCGCAGCGCCGCCAACAGCGGCCCCCGGCAGGCGATGGTCCAAGAGATGAGCGACGCCACGCCGCCGGATTCTTCCGCCAACTGCGCCGTCTGCAAGCGAAGCATCTGCTCCAGATCGTGGCGATCGGCGGCGTCGCTCAAGGCCAGCCGGGGCGCGTGCCACCGCACCACGTCGCAAACCAACGGCATGAGCCGCACTCGCCCTTGCTCGTCGACTGATCCTAACGTGCAGCCATGCGGCCCAATTTCGTCCGGACGTTTTCCTTGCGGGCTGCCAGGGTAGTGGGCGACGCAGTGCACGAGATCGCATGGCGTGGCGCGCTCGTGACGCCCGCCCAGCGCCCAATAATCGACGCCGATCGATGCTAGCGCTTCGCTGGACCAATCGGAATGTGCCACCGCCAGCGCAAATAGATTGGCGCGGCTGGGGGCATATTCCTGCGGCTCCCCGGCGCCATCTGCATCCAAACTGCGGCCGATGATTTCGCAAACCGGTTCGCCCGCAATTTCGTGCCGCAGGCGCTGCACTTTTCCGCGTGGAAAATTTCTCACGTTCGCCGGCCAGGCCATGTGCTTGGGCCACGTATCGACCAGGTCGCAGGGGCCGCCGGCCCAATACACCGCAATATTGCGATCGGCCAGCCGCTCGAATTGCTCGACCAAGAGCAACCATTCTCGCGGGGCACAGGCGCGCGGGTCGATCACGCCGCCGGCCAACAGCACGAAATCGACCCGCTGGTCGATGGCCGCATCGAACACGCGCACCGCGGCCCGGGCAGGGCAGTCGATGAGCAGATCGACCAGATGTTCCGGGACGTCCGCCAAGCCCGCCACGGGCTGGTCGAGATGCAAATCGGCGGCGTGTAAAAATCGAAAGGGGCGCTGCGGCATAGGCGCCTCCGTGCGCGGCGGCGGAAAGTAAGGCTGCTAGCAGCGCAGCAGTCTACCGGAAGCCGCAAATTCTGGCCATCCGAATTTGCCGATGGGCGCCGTTGCGAAACGGCGGACTCACACGGTCAATGGCGGCTCCGCCGCGGCGAAATGTTGATAGGCGTCCGTCGTGGCGGCGGCATCGTGCCCGCGTGCCACCAGCGCTGCCCGAATCCACCCGCGCAGGATCACGCCCTTCTCCAATCGCTGTTGAAACAGATGGTGGATCACCGCCGCCGGCGAACGTTCCAGTTTCGCGTTGATCTGGGTGCGGCAGACCTCGGCCGGGTGCACCATTTCCGCGTAGCTTAGCTGGCCTGATTCGGGCCGGACCAGCAGCGATTGGTTTTCCGCCGCCGATGTATCTCCGCCGACGCTCAGCAGCTCGTGGGCAGCGGAAAACGTGCTCATCACTTTTGATTGTGGATCGCTGTCCAGCAGGCTGGTGTTGACCGACACGATCAGATCCAGCGCCGCGGCAACATGTTCGGCGAACTGAGGCGAGAAATCGGCGGCCTTCAGCCGTCGCCAATAGATCTGTGCCCGCACGAGGCGCGGCGGGTTTTCCTCGTAGGTGGCGACCAGATCATCGCCGCGCACATAGGCATCCAGTGGCCCGGCGGCGACGCTTTGCCCATCGTCGAATTGCACGCCCAGAATCTGCCAGGGCGCCGCAGTTGCCGCGCCGGGAAAGCGCAGCGTCAGGCCTTGCGCCGGGAGAGTCAGATCAATCGCCGTGCGGAATTCGCCGAGAGCCAGCCGGGCAATCGTTCCTTCAAGCTGCCAGCAAGAGTCGGCCATAACACACTCTGGTGCGGCGCGAAGAATCCGACGAAGCCAATAAAAAACCCCGCCGCTCACTTGCGTAAGTCGGCGGGGCCGGAACAGAGAAGAGGCCGAATTACTAAGTCACCAGCAGGATAATAAATTAGTCGGGATCCACGAATGATCGTGCAGGCCACTGCCGAAAGGCTTAGTCCGAATCACCCTTCCGTGCTCCACACACCCGCGATAATACCAACTTCCATTGAAATGTCCAGCTTTTCATAAAAAAAAACGGCCTCGGCGCGGCGGCAGCCGGGCGGGGAGTATCGCAGACACTCTGCCGTGGGGGGCTGGCGGTACGACAAAAGAACGGTGCAGCTACACAAATCCGGCCGGCAATTCCACCCAATTCCCGCAATACAATCTCCGAATGCGAAGTTTCGTTCGGCCTTGGCTGGAAAGCGACCACCCGCGACATAATCCCAGCGCTCTGGTAAACTCGCCCGGCAAACCAACCATGAGCGATTTTCTTAAAACGTGCGAGGCTGCCGCCCGGGCAGGCGGCCAGGTGCTGTTGGATTGGATTGGCCACTTCGACACCCGGGAAAAAGCACGCTTCGACATGGTGACCGACGCCGACCTGGCCGCGCAGGAAATCGTGCGCGGCATGCTGCTATCAGCCTATCCTGATCACAGTTTCTTGGGGGAAGAAGGGGGCTCGACGGGCAAAGCTGGCGCCGAATACCGCTGGATCGTCGACCCCCTGGACGGCACGACGAACTACATCCATCAGAATCCGCACTATTGCACGTCGGTGGGCTTGGAGAGGCGCGGCGAACTGATTTGCGGCGCAGTTTACGATCCAATCTTGAAAGAATGCTTCACCGCGGCCGCGGGGCAGGGGGCGTTTCTCAACGGCCGGCGCATTACCGTCAGCAAGGTGACCGACGTCGGCGAGGCGCTGACGGTGGTCAGCTTTCCGTCGCACCTGAAGCCGGGAGCGCGCGAATTGCAGGAATTCGGCCGCGTGGTTGGCGCTTGCCAGGCGGTGCGCCGCACAGGTTCCGCGGCACTAAACCTTAGCTACGTCGCCGCCGGACGGTTCGACTCTTATTGGGGCGGCAGCCACAAACCGTGGGACGTCGCCGCCGGCGCGCTCTTCGTCCTGGAAGCCGGCGGCGTGATTACCGATTACTTTGGCAAGCCCTTCCATCTGGAAGAACCGTGGTTCGTGGCCTCCGCCACGCCGCAACTGAACGATCAGATGTTGAAGTTGCTCGCGCGCAAATCGCCGGCTTAAAATGGTTCCGGTTCGGCTGAACTTGGAGCATACTGCTCGAACTCGTCGTGCGGGCGATTCACGGGGTTGGCAAACCGGGTGCACTCCTTCTGCCAGAGGAGTTTTACGTCGCCGGTCGGCCCGTTGCGCTGCTTGGCGATGATGATTTGCGCCCGCCCAGCAGGCCGCGCGGATTGCCGTCCTGGCGTTCTTTCTCCCGGTCGTCGGGTGTCATGTAGTATTCCTCGCGGTGCACAAACATCACCACGTCCGCATCCTGCTCGATAGCGCCCGACTCGCGCAGATGACTCAAGCGCGGCACGTGATCGCCGGTTTGCTCGGCTTGCCGATTGAGCTGGGCCAAGCATGCCACCGGCAGGTTCAATTCGCGGGCCAAGCCTTTCAGCCGCCGCGCGATCCGCGCCACTTGCTCCTGTCGATTGTCCTTGGGATTATCCGGCTCGATCAATTGCAGATAGTCGACCACGATCAGTCCCAGATTGTGCTTTCGTTTCAGCCGCCGGCCGACGGCGGCGATTTCGGTCACTGTGCGGCTGGGGCTGTCGTCCACGAACAGCGGCGCCTGGCTGATCACGCTGCACGATTCGATGATTTTCTGCCGATCTTCCACGGTGGTGTGCCCGGTTCGCAGCCGCTGACCATCGATCCGGGCATGGGCGCACAAGAGCCGGTCGGCCAATTCAATCGCCGACATTTCCAGGCTCACAAACAGCGTCGGCACCTTCAGATGACAGCTCACGTATTCCGCCACATTCAGGGCGAAGGCCGTTTTCCCCATGCTCGGCCGGGCCGCGATGATGTTCAATTCCGAATCGTGCAAGCCGCCGGTGAGGTTGTCGAGTTCCGGAAAGCCAGTATCGACGCCGGCGACCTTGTGCTCCCCTTTTTCTCGCAAGTCGATCCGCGCCAGCGCCTCGGCGATCAGCTCATTGGCGCTGAGCACCTGGCTGGCGTGCCGCTTGTCGAGAATTTCAAAAATGCTTTGCTCCGCGCGGTTCACCTGCTCGCGTGTCTCACTCGATTCGTCATACGCATTGCGTAGAATTTCGGTGCTCGATTCGATCAGCGCCCGCAGCATGGCCTTGTCGCGGACGATTTCGGCATAATGGACGGCGTGCGAAGCGGTGGGGGCGCTGCGGCCGACCTCGGCCAGATAAGCGGCCCCGCCGATCGCCTCATATTCGCCGGCAGAGCGCAGCCGCTCGACCAAAAGCGTCATGTCGATCCGCTTGCCGGCGTCGTGCATCTGCGAAAGATGCTGATACAGCAAGCGGTTGGCATCGTCGTAAAAATCTTCGATGCGGACGATGAGCGCCACGTCATCGCATACCTGCGGCAACAGCAGAATGCTGCCCAGCACGGCCTTTTCCGCGTCCAGATTGCGCGGCGGCTGACGGTCGAGAATCTCTGAGGTGACCGGCGCCTTGCGGGCCGCTCGGCTTTCGGGCTTGCGCTGAACCGTCGACATGAGTGTGCTCCTCCATGATGCAGCGCGCTGCCCCCGGGCGGAACGCAACGGACTATTCTGCCCCACCGCGAGATCGCTAATTCTCCGCTGTCTTGCCTTCTTGCGCCTTTTCTTTGCCGGCGGCCTTGGCTTGGGCCGCTGGCTGGCCTTCGGCTTCGCCCACCGTCGGCACGACCCAAACTTTCAACTGGCTTTCGATTTCCTGACCGAGGTGTACTTCGACGGTGTACAGGCCCAATTCCTTGAGCGGCCCTTTGAGCCGCACCTGGTCGGGCGTGACCGTGATGTCGGTTTGCTTGAGCGCCTTGACGATTTCCGGTGCGCCGACGGAGCCATACAAATGCCCTTCGTCGTTGGCGTTGGCTTCGATCGTCACACTTTGGGCCGCGATGCGTTCGGCCAGTTGACGCAGGCCGGCCAGGCGCTCGTGCTGAATCTGCAAGAGCTTGGCCTTATGCTTGTCGACCATTCGCTTGTGATGCTCGCTGGCGATGGTGGCCAAACCCTGCGGCAGCAGGTAATTCATTGCGTATCCGCGCTTCACTTCGACGACTTCTCCCTGCTTGCCGAGATGATCGACCGATTGGATCAAGAGCAATTCGATTCCGCCGCGCTCGCCGCGCTTGATGCGCCGGTCGCTGGCCGGTAGGACATGTATTCTTGTCTTAGGCATAACCACTTCAACTCCTAAAATCCTGCATTCTGTCTTCTGTTTTTTTTAAAACGGCAAATCAGGCGGCGGTTCCGCGCCGCCATTGTCAAACGATCCCGCGGCAGCTTCGGCCGCCTCCATTTCGCGAGGCTGGCCTTGCTTGGCGCCGCGATTGCCGGAGCCGCTGCCGCCACCGCCAGGGCCTTTGCCTCCCAGCATTTGCATCCGTTCGCCGATCACGCGCAATTTGGAATTCTTCTTGCCGTCTTTTTCCCAGGTGTCGAGCTTCAGCCGGCCTTCGATCAGGACGGGCGAGCCTTTGTTCAGATACTCGCTGGCCACTTCTGCGGTGCGGCCCCACAGCGTCACGTCCACAAACGTCGTGTCTTCCACCCATTCGCCTTGAGCGTTCTTGCGGCGATCGTTCACCGCCAGGCCGACGTCGGTGACCGCCGTGCCGCTGGGAATGTAGCGCAACTCCGGATCGCGGGTGAGATTGCCCACGAGAATGACGCGGTTGAAACTGGCCATAATAAGTCTCCTACAGCCAACGCCTGGCTGAACATGCGTATCGTAAGGTGACCGACAGGCTATCACATCGCAAGGGCCAAAACAACTGCCGGCGACAGGCATGTTTCGCGGCCTATCGCGACAACCACGCTTCTACACTTCCTTCTCGTCGATCTCTTCGATCTCCTCGACCTCCTCCACTGCTGCCGCTACCACTCGAGGTTCTGCTTCCTTGGGTTTGCGTTCGGCCATCGGCCCGCCGCCGGTTAGCGCATGTTGCACCATGGCGTCTGAAATCCGCGGATCGATCTTCAACAGCAAGCTGCGCAAAATGCCTTCATTCAGTTGGAACCGCCGAGTCAATTCATCCAACTGCTTCCCGTCCAAACGGAAATAGGTGAGCCAATACGTTCCCTTGCGATGACCCTTGATGGGATAGGCCAACCGCCGCTCTTCCCACAGCCGGCTGGCCAACATCGCCCCGCCGAATTGCTCGATCGTGGTGGGAATCTGCGACACCGTGCCGGCCGCATCGCGGGCGTAGCGGTTGGAATCCAAAATGAACATGCCTTCGTAAACGTGCTGCTGCGTGGCCAAGGGATCGCTCCTGTGCGGACGGTTTGATGATTTCAGTGGGATAGGTGTCGGTGGTTAGTTTGAATTACGCATTATATCGATTCATGCACTCGGCGATTCCAATTTTCGTCCAATCCTCCACCGCATCGGCCGCCCGCACTACCGTGGGCTCAATCTGCGGCAATTCTTCTTTGGTAAACCGCGACAACACAAAATCAGCCGGATCCCAATTCGCCGGCAGGGGCCCGACGCCAATCCGCAACCGCGGCACCTGCTCGGTGCCCAGGCGGTTGATCACGTCGTCCAATCCGTTTTGCCCGCCCGAGGAACCTTCCGGCCGCATCCGCAATTTCGCCAGCGGCAGATTGAAATCGTCGCACACGATTAACAGGTCGCTGGTTTCCAGCTTGTAGAAATCGCGCGCGGCCAAGACGCTAGCGCCGCTGAGATTCATGAACGTGTGCGGCCAAAGCAATAGGATCTTCTGGCCGTGAAATTCTGTTTCGCTGATCTCTCCTTGGAAATTGGCTTTGGCGCGGCCGGCATGATGCCGCCGCGCCAATTCATTCAGTACGACAAATCCGACGTTGTGGCGCGAGCCCTCGTATTTTCGGCCCGGGTTGCCCAGGCCCACGACGAGTTTCACGGCCCTTACTTCTCCTCCTCCTCTTCGTCCGCCGGCTTCTCCTTGCGGATCAATTCCGGCTCCGCTCCCTCCGCCGCGGCCGCAGGCGCCGCCTCTTCTTCCTCTTCCGCCAACGGCTTCAAGACCTGCACGGCGATTTCTTCCTGCTGGCTGACGATTTTCACCCCTTCAGGCAGCGTGGCTTGAGCGACCGTCATCGAATCGCCAATCTTCAGCGCCGCAATGTTGATCTGCAGCTTCTCAGGAATAGCGCTCACGGGGCATTCAATTTCCACTTCGTGAATCAAGTGCTCCAGCACGCCTCCTTCTTTGACCCCGGCCGATTGCCCGCGCACTTCCAGCGGCACTTTTACCTTCACTTTTTCGTGAGCCGACACGCGGGTGAAATCGACGTGCAGAATCTCCAGCCCAAATGTGTCGTACTGCAGCTCCTTGATCAGTGCGCTGTCGGTGGCGGCTCCCTTGAGCTGCACGACGCGCGAGCCGTGCCGCAACGCGGCTTTGATTTGATCCGCCGGAATCGTCAGGCTCAGCGTCTTTTTGCCGTGGCCATACAGCACCGCCGGCACTTTGCCATCGGTCCGCAGCCGTTTGGCACTGCGCTTGCCGTGCGATTCCCGCGCGTCAGCTTGCAATGTTTCCGCCATAGATATCAATGTCCTCGCTGCGAATACCCAGTGTCGTCGATGCGTAGCGCCAGGCGCTAGCACGGCCTAGGCGATCTAACGCCAAGCCTGCCAGCGACTTGCTGCATTCTCGAGCTTTAAACCCATCCCACTTCCGAACGTGAGAACCCGACATTTTCCCCGAAAGCCCAAAAAATGCAACCCTGGGCGGGGCAAAATGTTCGGGCGCAAGTGTTCTGCGGCGCCTCGGGGTTTTGACGGCGATCCCCCGGCAATGCCGCAGCTTGCCGCCTTGCGCCAGCTTAACCGCAAACTCCGCTCAACCGGCACACTTTCCTCGACCGATAAAGATTCCGAGAGTCCCGAAATATCGAGCCATCCATCACGATTATGAGCCGCCTGTCGATTCTTTGCGTATTGGCCGCCGCTTGCCTGGGCGGTTGCACGACCATTAAGCATTCCGACACCGCGCGCACCGGAATCGAGCAATTGTTGATTTCCAGTGCCGCCGATCGCGCATTGGATAAATTCAATTTGAAACCGATCGCCGGCGCGAAGGTGTTCATCGACGCCCAGTATTTCGACAGCGTCGACAAGAACTACATTCTCGTGGCGCTGCACGAACGATTGCTCAAGAACAATTGCAGCCTGGTCAGCAAGGCTGAGGAGGCCGACGTCGTGCTCGAAATCGGCTCGGGCGGCGTCGGCACCGATCGCAGCGAAATGTATCTCGGTTTCCCCGGGCTGGCGCTGCCGCCGCCGGCGACGACGGTTATTCCGCGCCTGGCTTTCTTCGAGCGCACCAAATCGATGGGCACCGCAAAGTTGGCGATCGTAGCCATCGACACCAAGACCAAGCAGGCGGTCATCAACTCGGGCTACCAACTGGCCCGCGCCGACCATCGCCATTGGCAAGTTCTCGGCTTAGGCAGCCAGCAATCGGGCAGCGTGCAGGAAGAACTGGTTTCCAAGACGGGGGAAGACAACTCCGCTATTGGCGCCGCGCGGCTGGCCTACAAGTCCAGCTTTACGACCAGCCGCTAAAGCATCGCCAATTTTCTCTCGGCTGGCTTTTCGTACCTAGTTGAATGCCCCGATTTTAGGGCGTAAGATATCGGCCATGCCGCCAGTCTGCATGGGTCGGCCGTCGGCAACATCTTTTGCCTTCACTCGAACGTCGCCGCATCGGGAACATCGTGTATGCGATTCGTGGTGCCAATGCTTGTGCTCTTCGCGCTTTTACCGAGCGTCGCCACGGCGCAGGTCGTGACTAAGCCGGCCGACCCGACCGAAAAAGAAGTGTTCGACATGCTTGGCAGTTCCATGGCGCAAGTGTTCGCCAAATACGGCTATCCCATCGATTTGGGTGTGACGGAAGCAAAATCGAAGCAGCCGAAAGTGCGTTTGGATTACGGCGATTACGGGTTTGCCATCGCCGACAAGCAAGTGGTTGAGTGCAATGAGTGGGATCAGCTTCCCGGCGAAGCAGTACTCGGCATAAAAGTCGGCGACGCGGTCGAAGACATCGAAAAGAAGTTTGGCAAGCCGAAGACGAAAATAACGAACGCCGGCGGCGGGGGAATCATCATTTGGGACGATGCCGATCACAATCGCCAAATCGAGGTGATCTTTAGCAAGAAGGATAAGTGCATCGGTTTGAGCATCATGAAAAAGTAGCTCGCACGATTTTGGTGTTTGGAAAATTTAACATGCGCATCGTATCAGCAGTCGTCGCTCGAATCGCCTTTATGGCCGTGTTCGCTTTCGGGCAGTTGGCAGAGCCTGCTGATAAACCCCAGCCGAGCGATCAGGACGTGGTGGCCGTGGTCGGCGCCCGGGTGGCAAAAGTGTTTGCCCGTTTTGGCGCTCCCGAAGATATCACTCCGGCGGACGCGTCTTCCGATGAGCCCAAGATCTGTCTGGACTACGGCGGGTTCGGTTTCCTGGTGGTCGACAAGTCGGTGCGGACTTGCCTGTTTTGGCCAGCCTGGACCGGCAGTGCTTGCGGGATCAAATTAGGCGAGTCGGCGGACGCAGCGGTTAAGAAGCTCGGCAAGCCGGATTTGATGAAGAAAGACGACGACGGCAAGCAACGAATGTATTGGAGTTTTAAGGCCAACGACGAAGTGATGCAGATGCAAGCCAGCTTCGATAAAAACCAAAAGTGCACGCGCGTGTGCTTGAACGTGCAGTAGCGCAAAGCGTTTTCTCTGCGGCGGCTTGCCAACTTCAGTACCCCCGGCAGGAATCGAACCTGCGACCTAGTGTTTAGGAAACACTCGCTCTATCCACTGAGCTACGGGGGCGATTCGACTCATCCGAGCAACTGAATCGCGACGTACACATGCCATCGAATTCTGCCAGAGACCAGCGATTGAAACAGCTGACAGAAATTGGGACAAAGGATTCGCGCCGCGGGTGCGGGCATCCGTCGAAGCGAAAGCCGCCAACGGCGCAAACTTGATGCAGATCGAAGGCTTCAAGGAAAACTGGCAAAGCTGATTGCCGTTGCCTGCGGCGAACGTCTAAGAACCGCTTTGCGAAAGGTTGATTAGCGATGTCGGATGATAAAGAAACCGATCGTGCCCGACGTAAAAAGCGCCATTCGCAGCTAGAGCGGGAAAAATCCGATCGCCGAGCAACCAATGAAAAGGCAGCCCATCGCGAATCAAAGACAAGCGACGCAAAAGCAAAACTCAACCTGCGAATCAGCAAGCTGATCGAACAAGGCTATTCGCCCGAATCTGTCGCTAAACGGCTTGGCGTTACCGTGCGACGAATCAACATGGCACTCGATGCAATCCGCCGACGGTGAGCGCTATCACTTCAGCATTCAGCGCTCATCATTCAGCCTTCAGTCTTCTGCCTTCTGCTTTCTGCCTTCGCTCAGTACCCCCGGCAGGAATCGAACCTGCGACCTAGTGTTTAGGAAACACTCGCTCTATCCACTGAGCTACGGGGGCGCATCCTTGAATTTAACACATGCCCGTGAATTACACGACGTTGCTGTGCGGTGCATGCGGACGGGCAGCCAAGGAAAAGTGATTGAATATTGTGCCCTGTCAGCGGTCGGGGAATTTCCAGACCGCGGGATCGCCAGAAATGAAGTGGTCGAATTCAACGCGCTCTGGTTCCTCGCCCGATTTGAGCGGACGTTCGGGCGCGATCTCCGCTCCGGTGATATGTCCGCTGCCGTTTTCCGCCTGAACCCGATAATCCTTGAACATCATAACGTAGTCGGGGTATTTGGCGACAAACGTCCTTAACTCTAAAGGCTTTGACCGCGAGTAGCCAGTGCTGATCTTCAGCACGACAAAATATCGATCGGGCTCATCCAGCGGGATGCTTACCGTTTCATCTGGCTTAAGCGCGAGATGTTTCCACGGTTTCTCGCGCTGGTTTTTTTCGGAGGCAAGGTAGAACTCAATCGTCTGCCCCAGATCGTTGCGGATTTTCAATGTTGGAGCATTCCCCTCGTCGGCCGCCCGCACGCGCGCGACCGATACCGCAACCAACATTGGCAGCAGAATTAAGCAGCGTTTCATGTTGCCAAATTATCAGGCCTTGCGAATTGCAGCGTCAAGTTGTGCGATCGTTGACGGCCAAAAACTACCGTGCGCCGAGACGGAAATTGTTCGATTTGGTGCACCGGCGAGTTTCGCTGAGGAAACACTCGCTCTATCCACTGAGCTACGGGGGCTCAGGTAGCATCTTAGCCGCTTTTTCGGGGAGGCTCGATACTCAATCGAGCGGCACGCTAAGGAAGGTCGTGTGGCGCAAAGAAATCGCCACAAAGAAGCGACGGGGTAGGAATCGTGCAAAGGGCGCCAATTCCCTACCAATGCCGTTTTCGCATGAATGGCATTGGACGCCAGACCGACAGTCCGGCAATCACACTGGCCAAGAAGAAAGCGGCCAGCCCTCCTGCGATACCGTAAGTGAGCATTTCGCAAAGGATGATGAGTTCCATAACGACCTCCAACGATATACATCCATGTGCATTCGGTGTGCCAAAGCAGGGCAGAATCGTTGCCACGCCGGCTTGTTGAGAGCGTCTGCTCGGATGATTCTGCTTGACACGTAACTGTACAAACGTATAGTATCATGGCATGCTAGCGCTGTCAAGCCAACGCGAACTCGTGGCGGCCCTGCGCGGCCAACTCAAGCGGTGGGAAGCAGCCCGCCGCCCGGCGGCCCCAGGCTTCACCAGCGGCTCCCGCGCCCTGGATCGCATTTTGCCCGATCGCGGATTCCGCCGCGGCACGCTGGTGGAATATCTGGCCGACCAGGCCGCCGGTGCGCTGGCCCTGGCCCTGATTGCCGCCCGCGAAGCTTGCCGCGAAGGGGGCGCGCTGGTGGTGGTTGATCGTGCGCGGGAATTTTATCCGCCCGCCGCCGCCAACTTGGGCATCGATCTGAGCCATGTCATTTTTTGCCGAGTGCGCACGCAGAAAGATGAGCTTTGGGCGTTGAACCAGGCGCTTGTGTGCCAGGGCGTGGGAGCGGTTTTGTGCCGGCCGGCCCGGCTCGACGATCGCGCCTTTCGCGCACTGCAACTGGCGGCCGAAACCGCCGGAACGGTGGGACTCTTCATCCGGCCCACTAGCGTAAGAGGGCAACCCACCTGGGCGGAAATGCAATTGCTCGTCGAAGCGGCGCCTGCGAACCAAAGTCGGCGCCGATTGCGGGTCGAACTGTTGCGCTGTCGCAATACAATCGCGCACAAATCCATCGAGTTGGAACTGGACGATGAAACCGGCACGCTCCAAGAATCGCGCGGCGTGCGTTTGGCTTCCGCAGTGGCCCCTGCAGCGGTTGCGAAGCGCACAACCCGAGCTTAAACGCAGCGAATTGGTTTTGTACGCCCCCCAGCGCGGCTGCTTTCGCGTGGTGGCGTGCTCCGGCAAGTACGGCGTTCGCATCGGCATGCCGCTGGCCGAAGCGACGGCGCTTGCGCCGGCGCATTTCCAGCAGCACGATCCCCAGGCCGATCGGCAGGCGCTTGCGCACCTGGCCGCGTGGTGCGAGCAGTTCAGCCCGATCGTCGGCATCCAAGAGCCCGACAATCTTTGCCTCGACGTGACCGGCGTGGGATCGCTGTTCGGCGGCGAAGCGGGCCCTGGCGGACTGGCTCAACAAACGCTGCGCGCATTGCAGCGGCTGGGCCTCACGGTTCGCCTGGCGATTGCCGACACGCTGGGCGCCGCCTGGCGCTGGCGCACTACGGCAGCGAAGGGCTGATGATTGCGCCGCCGGGCCAAACGATCCAGGCGATCGCCGATTTGCCGTTGGCCGCTTTGCAATTGCCCCAAGAAATGGTCGAACTTCTCGCCGAGCTGGGCCTGGTGCGGATCGAACAACTGTTGGCGCTTGAGCGCGATGCCTTGGCTGCGCGTTTCGATCCGCAATTGCTATTGCGCTTGGATCAAGCCACCGGGGCGGCGCCCGAAACCATCACGTCGCATCGACCGCCGCCGGAGATCGTCGCGGAAATGCAATTGGAATACGCCACCGACAATCGTGAATCGCTGCACGTCATTCTTACTCAATTGATCGAGCGGATCTGCCAGGGGCTGGCCGAGCGGCAGCAGGGGGTCATTCAACTCCAGTGCCACTTGCAATGCGAAGCGGGCGAACCGCTCCGCATCCTCGTCGGCCTGTTTCGCGCCAGCGCCCGGGCGAAACATCTGCTGGAACTCGTGCGCCTGCAGTTGGATCGCGTCGTGCTTTTCAGCCCGGTCACGGCGGTGAAGCTGTCCGTATTCACTTCGGCCCCGCTGGAATGTTGGCAGCCGGAGCTTTTCGAGCCGTCGCGCCGCGAAAGCCGCCGGCAGGTTGGACTGCTGATCGATCGACTCAGCAACCGCTTGGGGCGCGCTTCGGTGGTGCGCGCCGTGCCGCAAGCCGAGGCCCAGCCCGAGCTGGCCTTTCGCTACGAACCGCTGGCGGGCGTGACGCCTCGAAAAACAAAACCGCAGCGGTGGAAGAATTTGCCACGGCCGCTGCGCTTGGAGCGCGAGCCGATCTCGATTGAAACGCTCTCCGTGGTCCCCGACGGCCCGCCCATTGCGTTCCACTGGCACGGCTGCCAGCGAGTGGCGCGGGCCTGGGGCCCGGAGCGGATTCAAACGGGCTGGTGGCGCGGCAGTTATATCCAGCGCGATTATTACCGCGTGGAAACTACCACCGGCCGGCGCTTCTGGCTCTTCCGCCGCTTGCCGGACGCCAAATGGTTTTTGCACGGGGCATTTGATTGACGATGCCCGACCAGCCCGATCCAAAGCGACGCCCCCTGGATGCCGCTCCGGCGCGGCAGTTCTCACCCACTGCGTATGCCGAACTGCACTGCAAAACCAATTTCTCTTTCCTCGAAGGCGCCTCGCACCCCGACGAACTGGCGTACCGCGCCGCCGAACTCGGCTATCGGGCCCTGGCGATCACCGACCGCAACAGTCTGGCCGGCGTGGTGCGGGCCCACGTCGCCGCCAAGCAAGCGCAATTAAAACTGCTGATCGGCGCGGAACTGACGCCCGCCGATGCGCCGGCCGTCATCTTGTTGGCCACCGATCGCGCCGCTTATGGCCGTCTTTGCCGCCTGTTTACGCGGGGCCGCCGAAATGCGCCCAAAGGCGAATGCCATTTGTCGTTCAACGACATCGCCGACTATGCCCAAGGATTACTGGCCTGCATCGTGGGCGAAGCCAAGCTCGAAGATCTGCACCACTATCGAGAACTGTTTGGCGATCGTTGTTACCTGCTGGCTGAACTGCACCGTGGTCCCAACGATGAACGAGTGCTGCAAGAGCGCCTCGAGCTGGCCAGGCAAGCCGGCGTGCCGCTGGTGGCTGCTAACGACGTTCATTTTCATCATCCTTGCCGCCGCGCATTGGCCGACGTGCTTACCGCCACGCGCGCCGGCTGCACGGTGGCCACGGCCGGCGAACTGTTGTTCCCCAACGCGGCCCGGCATTTGAAAACGCCCGAAGAAATGCAAGAAATGTTCGCCAGCGCGCCTGGCGCACTGCGCCGCACCGTCGAAATTGCCGATCGCTGCACGTTTTCTTTGGATGAGCTGCGATACGAATATCCCGAGGAGCTTGCGCCCGCCGGCCAAACGCCGATCGAATATCTCACGCGACTCACTTGGGCAGGGGCCCGCAAGCGCTATCCCAATGGCATTCCTGACAAAGCGCGGCAATTGCTGGAGCACGAGTTAAAGCTGATCGCCGAGCTGCGCTACGAAGCTTACTTTCTCACGGTGTGGGACTTGGTGCGCTTTGCCCGCTCGCGCAACATTTTGTGCCAGGGGCGCGGCTCGGCCGCCAACTCCGCCGTCTGCTACTGCCTGGGTGTCACCTCTGTCGATCCGGAACGGCTGGACGTGCTGTTCGAACGCTTCATCAGCCGAGAACGGAATGAAGCCCCGGACATCGACGTCGATTTCGAGCACGAGCGCCGCGAAGAAGTGATCCAATACGTGTACGACAAATACGGCCGCGAGCGCGCGGGCATGACCGCCGAAGTGATCACCTATCGCCCGCGCTCGGCGGTGCGCGACGTCGGCAAGGCGTTGGGCCTGTCGTTGGATCGGGTCGATGCGTTGTCGAAATCGCTCGACGCGCATCGCAGCGTGCCGGAAAATCGCTGCGCCGCCGCCGGCATCGATCCGTGCTCGCCGATCGGCCGCCAACTCCTCGGCTTGGTCGGCGAACTGCTGGGCTTCCCGCGCCATTTGGGGCAGCATGTCGGCGGCCTGGTGATCACGCAAGGCCCGCTGTGCGAACTGGTGCCCATCGAAAACGCCGCCATGGAAGGGCGCACGGTGATCGAGTGGGACAAAGACGATCTGGATGAGTTGGGCATTCTGAAAGTCGATTGTCTTTCGTTGGGCATGCTCACGGCGATCCACAAATGTTTCGACCTGGTGGAAAAGCATCACGGCCGCTCGCTCACGCTGGCCGCCATTCCCGAGGGAGACGCCGCCGTGTACGAAATGATCTGCCAAGCCGACACGATGGGCGTGTTTCAGATTGAAAGCCGCGCCCAGATGAGCATGCTCCCGCGTCTGCGCCTGCGCCAGTTTTACGACCTGGTGATCGAGGTGGCGATCGTGCGCCCCGGCCCGATCCAAGGGGACATGGTGCATCCGTACTTGCGGCGCCGCAGCACGGGCGAACCGATTGAATATCCCAACGACGAAATTCGCGCCGTGCTGCACAAAACGTTGGGCGTGCCACTGTTCCAGGAGCAAGCGATGCGGCTGGCGATGGTGGCCGCCGGTTTCACGCCGGGCGAAGCCGATCAACTGCGCCGCGCGATGGCCGGCTGGCGGCGGCCGGGCGTGATCGAGGCGTTTCGCACGCGGCTGATCGCCGGCATGCGCGCCAAAGGATTGACCGCCGAGTTCGCCGAAATGGTGTTCAAACAAATCAGCGGCTTTGGCGAATACGGTTTTCCCGAATCGCACGCCGCCAGTTTCGCCCTGCTGGCCTACGTTTCGGCGTGGCTGAAGTGCCACTACCCGGCGGCCTTTTGCGCCGCCTTATTAAATAGCCAACCGATGGGCTTCTATGCGCCCGCTCAATTGGTGCGCAACGCCCAGGAACACGGCGTTGAAGTACGCCCGATCGACGTGAACCACAGCCACTGGGATTGCACGCTGGAAGAAAGGGATGCAGACGCTCGCGCGCCTGATAGCCGGAGGGCAACGCCCTCCGGAGGCCCCGCCAACCCGCTCGCCATCCGCCTGGGCCTGCGCATGATTCTCGGCCTGCCGCAGGCGCAAGCGGTGCGCATCGAACAAGCGCGCCAACAGGGGCTATTCCAATCGATCGACGATTTCACCCGCCGCACGCGCGCTCCCGCTCCGATTGTCGCGCGGCTGGCCCGCGCCGACGCTTTCGGCTCGCTGCACCTCAATCGCCGGGCGTCGCTGTGGCGGGCATTGCGCCCAACAGAACAAAACGGAAAACAACCGCTGTTCGACCAGATGCAAGACAACGAGGCGGCTTTGGAATTGCCTGCGATGGACGGTCGCCAAGAAGTGTTCGCCGATTACCGCACCGCCGGCCTGTCGCTGAAAGCGCACCCTGTCTCGTTCTTCCGCCGCGAGCTGGATCAACTGCACGTGGCGCCGGCGGCCAAGTTGGCTGGCATGAAAGACGGCCGCTTTGTGCGAGTCGGCGGGCTGGTGCTGGTGCGCCAGCGCCCCGGCACCGCCAAAGGAATTACTTTTGTGACTATCGAAGATGAAACCGGCACGGCCAATCTCATCATTCGCATGGACGTGTGGGAGCGGTTTTACCAGGTGGCCCGCACCGCCTCGGCCTATATCGCCAGCGGGCGGCTGCAGAATCAGCAGGGCGTAACGCACGTCCTGGCCTCGCGCCTGGAAAACATGAACGAATCACTCGCCGGCCTGCGCAGCACGTCCAGAGATTTCCAGTAGCGGTAACATTTTGGAAACCGCTTGCCGACGACCATACAATGAAAAGCAGGGGAACCAATTCCGGGTGGCAACCATGTGTGGACGTTTTACATTGCGGACTCCAGCCGCCGTGCTGATTCAGCACTTTGCGTTGGGCCAGGGGGCCGAGTTGCAACTGCCGATGCGCTACAACATCGCGCCGACGCAAGATGTGTCCGTCATCCGCCAGAGCGATGCCGGCCGGCAGCTCTCGCTGATGCACTGGGGACTGATCCCATTCTGGGCCACCGATCCCAGCGTCGGTTCGCGGATGATCAATGCGCGCTGCGAAACGGCCGCCGAGAAACCGGCCTTTCGCGTGCCGATGCGCAGCCGCCGCTGCCTGGTTGCCGCCGACGGCTTTTTGGAATGGCGCAAAGAAGGGAAGAAAAAGCAGCCCTTCTACTTCCGCCGACGCGACGATCAGCCGTTCGCCTTTGCCGGGCTGTGGGACCGTTGGACGAAAGGGGGGCAAGCTGAGGAGATCGATTCCTGCACGATCCTCACCACCGACGCCGACGAGTTGGTGCGTCCGCTGCACGATCGCATGCCGGTCATTTTGTCGCCCAAAGATTACGACGCTTGGCTCAATCCCGGCGAAACCGATCCTGCAGCGCTGCGCTATCTGTTCGAGCCCTATCCGGCCGAGGAGCTGGTCGCTTATCCGGTGAATCCGGTGGTGAACAATGTGCGCAGCGACAGCCCGTCATGTCTGGAAGAATTGGAAGCTAATCGCGAGCTGTTCTAAGGCGCAGGGCGAACGCCGATCCGGCTTCACGCTTGTGAGTGGGGCGGCATCGATTTTGTCGGAGACTTGTGCGGCGTGCGCCTGCCATGCCTGCAATTCCGGCCCCAATAAGGCCAAGTGCCGCCGAAGATGGTTCCGGCACGGAAGTGACGAACACGTTGTCGATTCGGCTGGTGCCGATGTCGCTTACCGTGCCCGGCGTCATGAATCCAATTGAAGTGGTCGAATTATCGACGACTCTGAAGTATGCAGTGGGGGCATTGGCCAGCGCAGCGCCGATGTTCACCGTGTGCCGGAAATTCGTGGATTCCATGAGCGGGTTCCACGCGATCTGCGGATACAACATATATTGCGACCCGAAATTGCTGAAATTCGTTCCGTCGGTGCTCAGTTGCAGAACGAAATACGCAGGGCCGTTGGTGCTGCTGAGCTGGTCGAAGCTAAGTTCAAGTTCGTTTAGACCCGTGGCGTCGAATTCGAACTGAAAATAATCACCCACGTTCCAGGCATTCGCTGAAAGAGCCTTTGCCGACCCGTTGCCGGCGATGGCGCTCCAAGAAGTTGCCGAATTCGAGTGCCGGGCCGTAGCAGACCCAGCGCCGACTTCCGCAGAGTACGGACCGACCGTCGAACCGCTCGCAAAATTAGCACCTTCGGAGCTAAGCGACGTCTCAAATGTCCAGCCGACAATGGGCGCGCCCGACGCAGCAGTGCACAAAAAAGCTATTGCCCCGAGAGCAATGAGCGAAAAACAAATTATGGGTTGTTTCATTAGCGGCCGTTCCAAGCGCCGATCTGCCACGCCCTGTCAAATCCAACACGTTGTGGAATTGGCGTCGCGGGCGAAGGATTGGGCCGATTATTGCCGCCGATGCCGGCGAAAGCAACGAAATTGAAGGCTGCCGGCGGAATTATCAAAGCCTAAGCGGCGGCTGGCCTGATTCGAAACTGGCCAAGGCACTCGCTTACTTCCGTGCCGCGCGGGCTTCCAGCCAGGCTTCAATTTGCCAATCGGCCAGCGTGAAGCCAGCTTCCGGGAAGTCGGCAACCACTTCCTTGGCGAATTCGACCACGGTTTCAGGCGATACTTCGCTGCCCAAAGCATCGGTCAGAATGGCCAACGATAACAGGTCCAATTCGATGGCCGAGGCGCCGGCGCCCCATTTGAACATCGGGGCAATCGTGTGATATCGAAGAATCAGGCCAAAACCTTCGCCGTTATCGACGACGACGGTTGGACCCGGAGTATTGCGACGTTTTCCGTGATACAGTTTGCTGTTCAGGTTCATGGCCAAACTCCTTAGGTGCGAGGGGAACACCCTCACTAGCGGAATTTCGGCCCGTTTGTTACAGGCTCTACGGAAGTCCGGCAAAAACCGGTTCCATGGGCAGGACGTTGCGAATTCCGTGCCTTTTCTCGGGCATTTTGCGCCCCCGGCGACCGTGGTAAACTAGCCTCATCCGCGGGCGTAGCTCAGTTGGTAGAGCGCTAGCTTCCCAAGCTGGATGTCGCGAGTTCGAGTCTCGTCGCCCGCTCTTTCCATGCTCCATCAGGCACGGGGCCGCAACCGGATATCGAGGGACCGAAATTGGCGCTCAACAATCTCACCATCCAGCGCTTGATGCTGAAGATGAAGGAGGTGCACGCCTCCGATCTGCACATCAAGGTCGGCTCCGCGCCGATCGTGCGCGTGGCCTCCAAGCTGCATCAGGTGAATTCGCCGGCGCTCACGGCCGAAGATACGGCGCAGTTGCTTTTGCCCATTGTGCCGGAGGCGATGCGCAGCGTGCTCGACGCCCAGGGCAGCCTCGATTTTTCGCATCACGAGGCGGAGGGCGAACGCTTTCGCTGCAGCGTGTTCCGCGCCGGCGGCGGATATCACGCCGCCATCCGCCGCGTTTCCCCTCAGATTCCGACGTTCGAAGAGCTTCATCTACCGCCGGTCTACGAAAAATTCACTTCCGAGGCCCACGAGGGAATGATTGTAGTGTGCGGCATCACCGGCAGCGGAAAATCCTCCACGCTGGCGGCAATGATCGATTACGTCAACCACCATCGGCAGTGCAACATCATCACCATCGAAGACCCGGTGGAATACGCCTTCCAGCCGAAGATGTCTTTCATCAGCCAGCGCGAGATCGGCATCGACGTTCCGGACTTCGCCATCGCGCTGTGCAGCGCGGTGCGTCAGGACCCCGACGTGATGATGATCGGCGAGCTGCGCGACCGGGAAACCGTGCTGGCCGGCATTCAAGCCGCCGAAACCGGACACCTGGTGTTCGTCACGCTGCACACGGCCGACACCATGCAGGCCTTTAACCGCATGTTGGAATTCTTCCCCGCCAAAGAGCACGAATTCATTCGCTCCAGCCTGGCCGCCAGCCTCCAGGCGATTGCCGCGCAGCGCCTGCTCCCTTCAATCCGCGACGGCGTGCAGCGCGTGCCGGCCACCGAAGTGCTGCTGAACAACACGGTGGTGGCGGAGCGCATTCGCGAAGGGCGCGACGAGGAGCTGCCCAGCATCATGGCAGGTTCGAGCGAAGAAGGGATGCACGACTTCACCAGCAGCCTCTATCGCCTGGTGAAAGAAGGCTGGGTTGACATGAAAACGGCCGAGCAACACGCCCCGCACGTCAACGCGCTGCGCAGCAAAGTGCGCGGCATCGACGTGAAAGCCGACGTGCTGGTGTCCAAGACGAAGCGCTAGCAGGGCTTATTCCTTCTCCGCCCAGATGCGCAGTTCGCCGCCCTCATCCACTTCCACGTGGATCACATTCGGCCGGCAGCATACCGGGCAATCTTCCACGTACTCCTGGCTCTGGCCGGCGGATAGATCCAGCGGGATAACGATCTCTTCTCCGCAGGAATCGCAAATGTAAGAAGCTTCGTCGCGCATAGAATGCTGTTGGGTGCCCGCTGGAAATGATATTATAGCCGCATTCAAAATAGGAGCTGCGCATGTCCACTTCCAATATTCCCGATCGAAAAAGATTTGAAGAAGCTTACGGCGGCGAAGCGCCGTGGGATATTGGCCGGCCGCAAAAACCGTTCGTGGCCGCCGCAGACCAGATCAACGGCTCGGTGCTTGACGTCGGCTGCGGCACGGGGGACCTTGCGCTGTTTCTGGCCGAGCGCGGCCGCAAAGTCACCGCCGTCGACTTCCTGGCGGCGCCGATTGAACGAGCTAAACGCAAAGCCGACCAGCGCAACGCCTCCGCAACTTTTTTCGTAAGCGACGCGCTCGCGCTGGCCGAATGGGACGAGCAGTTCGACAACATTGTCGATAGCGGCCTGTTCCATGTGTTTTCCGACGACGATCGCAAAAGATATGTCGCCGGCCTGGCCCACGTGCTCAAACCCGGGGGCCGAATGTTCTTGATGTGCTTCAGCGACTCTGAGCCCCCCGGCGTAGGGCCCCGGCGAATCGCCAAGCAGGAATTGCACGACGCCTTTGCGAAAGGTTGGACCGTCGAATCGATCGAACCGACGAACTTCGAGATCAATCCAAAAATAAAAGACATGCCTTTCAGCCCCGGCGGACCAAAGACCTGGTTCGCCGTCATCCGCCGGAACTAAGGTCCGGTCGGCTCTGATGCTTTCAGGGGCTGCCTAGCCCAAGGTCCGGCGCCGGAAGCGCCGGTGGAATTGCCGGCGGCGGCGAATCGATCGTCGCAAGTTCGGAATCCGATTTCACTGCGCCGTGGGCTTTGGCAGTTGCGGCGGAATCTTCGGCGGGACGGATTCGTCTGGCGTCGAATTGTCCTGAATATTTGCCCCAGGCGCCGGCGGCGCAGGCGGTTGTGCAGGCTCGGCCTCGCCGCCGTACTTCTTCACCAGTGCGGCGGTCAGCTTATCGTTGGGAGCCAGTTTCACCACGTCTTGCAGCTCTTTGAGCGCCGGCTTCGTGTAACCGGTCATCAAGTAGTGATACCCCAGAAGGAAATGTCCCTCGACCGATTGGGGATTGTCGGTGGAGTATTTTTCCAGCGCCCGAAGCTGCTTGGTGTACGTGTCCGCGTCGCCGTAGTAGCCGAAGATGGAGGCCCAGTCGGTCGGCGGGCCCAGCGCCAAAGCGAAGTGCGCTTGGGCTGCCGCGGCGGGGTATTCTCCCAGCGCGAACAGCGAGAGGGACATCAATTCCGGCGCCCGCGGATTCTCCGGCGATTCGATGGCCGCGTGATTGGCCATCCGGAAGGCCTCGCGATACTTGCCGGTCTGGAAGGCATTCTCGGCTTGCGAGAAAAACATGCCGCCCAGTTGTGCGTCGCCTTGCAGATTGGCGTCGGCGTTCACGGCCGCATTGCCGGGCTGCGGCGCCTCGGGCTGAGCTTCGACCGGGGGTGCGGCCGAGGCGTCTGCCACGATGGTGTTGCCATAGCCCACGGTGGCAACCAGTGCGGTGTCGTAACAGTAAGCGGGCACGTAATCGTAGTAGTTGTAACCTAAGCCCCAGCCGAAGCCGCCCCACCATCCCCAGGTCCACGGATAGCAAAACGGAATTCCCCACCAACCGCCGCGGTGGCAGAAATTGTTGAAGTGATTGAAATTGTTTCCGTGAAAGTGGCTGAAGTTCTGGCCGCTTTGCCAATTGTGGCTGAACGAACCGTTGAAGCTGTTGTTATGAAAGTTGCCGTTATGAAAGTTATTGTGGAACGCGGAAAAATTCCGTCCGGCGGCGCCGTTATCGAAGTTTCCGATTTTCGCCGCGCCGGCGCGCGAGGAGTTCGCAAAACTGGGCGCATTGCCGTTGTTGAAGTTTCGCGTGGAGAATTGTCGATCGCCGCCGTCGAAATTGCGCATGTTGAAGTTTGGCGCACCGCTGCGAGTCAGATTTCCATTTCCGCTATTGCCGAAGTCCCTGCCGCTGAAGCCGCGATCGCCAAAATTGGCGCTGCTGCCCACGATCCCGTTGCCCGTGACATTTTGATTACCGCGGCTGAAGTTCGAACCGCTTCCCGATCCGGCGCCGCCGCTGCCCATGAAGTTTCGGCCCGCGCCGCTGAAGTTCGATCCGCTGCCAATTCCCGATCCGCCCGAAAAACTGCGTGCGCTAAATCCTGATCCATTGCCGATTCCCGAGCCGCCCGAAAAGCTGCGCGCTGAAACCTGATCCGCTGCCGATGCCCGAGCCGCCGGCAAAGCTGCGTCCGCTGAAAGCTGAACCGCCGCTAAAGCCGCTGAATCCGCCGCCATGTCCGCCGCCGTGTCCACCACCACCGCCGCCTCCGCCGCCACCGCCTCCACGAGCAAGCACGTCGCCCGGTTGCGTCACCAGTAGCGCCAGCGCCAAAGCGCCCAGCGCAAGTCGAAAGATCGAAGAGATGCGGCACATAAATCACCCCACGAAGAATAGAGCCGGCTCGCGGCTTGCCGTCGCGAGCACCCACGATTCGGCAATCTGCGGGAATTATACAGCCAAATGCGGCGTGCGTCGCCAAAAATCTTTTCGCCGCACGGACTTGCGCATCCCCCGATGGACGGTGGTTTCACAAAAGAAAGCGGAAAAAGAGAATTTTCGGCCGCCGCCTTACCGAGAAAAATTGAATCTGCCGGATTCGACTCTCCGGCGATAGCTCGTCTTGTCTACCTGGTAAATCAGCCAGCGAAGTCGATTTTCGACCTGGCGAATTAAAGGGGCCATCTCCGACCCGAGACTCCATGTTTCAAACGGTCCGTGAACTACTGCGCCCCCAACCCGAGACCGGCCCGGTTACGCGCTTTATCGTGGCCTGCCTGCCGCGCACGGGCACGCACATGATCCGCACGCTGCTGAATCAGCATCCGAACATCCGCACAGAAACCGAGCTGTTCAACGAGCATTCGAACTTGTGCCGCAAATGGAACAAGCGCACGGCGCCGTGGGTGCTGGACCATATTGCCTGGCGGCCAGGCCCGCAGAAAATCCGCGGTTGCATGATCCATGTGTGCCACGGGAATCACTGGGGCGTATGGCAGCACCTGATGAGCCGGCATGATGTGCGCTACGTCTGCCTGCGCCGCTTCAATTGGCTCCAGCAGTATCTCAGCTTGCAGCAAGCGAAGGTGCACAAGCGCTGGCAGACCTATCGCCACCAATCGCGCCCGCCAGTGCAAGCCATGTCGTTCAAGCCGCAGGACGTCGAGCGATACTTTCAGGACATGCAAGCGCACTGGCAATTTTTCGAGCAGGCTTTTTCTAACCGGCCGCAATGCAACGTGTGGTACGAAGATATGTGCCGCGAAACCGAAGCCGTTTCTCTCCGCGTGCAAGAGTTCCTTGGAGCGACGGCCGTCTCGGGGCTCGAGCCCGACACGATCAAAGTCGGCCGGCCGGCCAGCGAGCTGATCAGCAACTACGATGAGCTGCGCGAACATTTCGCGGCCACGCCGTATCGGGCGTTCTTCGAAGAAGGCTATGTTCAGCCACGGCGTTTGGCGGCTTGATTGCCGCCAGCAAGCGATGCGCTTTTGCTACGCGTGCACTTCTTCCAGCTCCATCGCTTCCGGCGGCGGCTCTTCTTCTTCGCGCTTGGGCCGCAGGTCGGAAATCAACTGGATCACGTTGAAGAACACCGGCGTCAGGAATATTCCGAACAGTGTGACGCCCAACATGCCGTAGAACACGGCCGTACCCAGAATGCGGCGCATTTCGGCGCCGGCGCCGACGCTCAGCACCAGCGGCACCACGCCGAAGATGAAAGCGAAGCTGGTCATGATGATCGGCCGCAACCGCAACCGGCAAGCGGCCAGCACTGCTTCGTGCCGTCCCATGCCAGCCTCGTGCCGCGCGGGCGAACTCGACAATCAAAATCGCGTTCTTGCACGCCAGGCCCACCAGCACGACGAAGCCCACTTGCGTGAAGATGTTGATATCCATGTGCGTGGCGATCACGCCGGCCACCGAGCACAACAAGCACATCGGCACGACCAGAATCACCGCCAACGGCAGCGACCAGCTCTCATACTGTGCGGCCAACACCAAGAACACCAATACCACGGCCAATACGAAAGCATACATGGCCGTGTTGCCCACCCGCAGTTGCAAAAACGCCAGCTCGGTCCATTCGGCCCGCATTCCCTGGGCCAAGCTCTGATTCGCGACATTGCTCAATTCTTGGATGGCCTGGCCGGAACTGGCGCCCGGCGCCGCGTCGGCATTCACAAACGCCGATTGATATTCGTTGTAGCGAATGATCATCACCGGTCCGCTGACTTCTTTCACGTGCGTGAACGTCGAAACCGGCACCATCTGGCCGTTGCGCCCCGGCACGTACAGCCGGCTGAGATCGCGCGGCTGCATCCGATAGGGCGCGTCGGCCTGCACGTTCACCTGCCAGGTGCGGCCGAAGCGGTTAAAATCGTTCACGTACAGCGAACCGAGGTTGACTTGCAGCGTGTTGAACACGTCGCCCATCGAAATGCCCATCTGCTTCACGGCATCGCGATCGACGTCCAAAAACATCCAAGTCGTGTTCGCGCGGAAGCTGGTGAACAGATCGCTCAGTCCCGGCATCTCGCTGCCGGCGTGGATGATGTCCTGCACGACGGTTTCGAGCGTGCCCAGTCCCAGGTCGGCCCGATCTTCAATCACAATTTTGAATCCGCCGGCCGTGCCCAAGCCTTCCACCGGCGGCGCGCCTAAGATATTCACTTCGCCATCGCGAACCTCTTTTTCAAATCGCGCCTTCAGCTCGGCGGAAATGACGTCGGCCGAGCGATGTTCCTCGGCCCGCTTGTGAAAGTCGTCGAGCATCACGTACATCGAGCCGAAGTTCGACGCATTGGCCGCCAACAACAGCGACTGGCCGGCGATGGCCACGGTATGCTTGACCCCTTCCACCTTGTCGCAAATGCGCTCGATGTCGGCCATCACCTCCTCGGTGCGCCCAACGACGCGGAGTCGGGCAGCCGCACATTCACCAGCAGGTAACCCTTGTCGTGCTGCGGAATGAACCCGACCGGAGTTTTGTTGAACAGATCGTACGTCATGTACAACAAGCCGCCGTAACCGACGAGCACCAGCACGCTCGACCACAACAGCACGCGCACCACGCCGACATACGCCCCGGTGATCAGGTTGAATGTTTGATTGAACAGGCGAAACGCGATCATCAACACGTAGTTGATCGGATAGCTGGCGATCCAGGCCGCGATGCCCCCGGCCACGACGCCGATGGTTGCCCACAAATACTCCGGCAGATGCGGCAAGAGGTTTTCCAAGTACGGCCGCAGCCAGGCGCCCAAGAACAGGTATCCCAGGTAGGCTCCGACTCCCACCAGCAGAATTCGCGGCAGCGCTTCGCCGTGCCCCTTTTCGCGCGGCTTGAGCAGCAGCACCGCCAGGGCAGGGCTCAGCGTGAGCGAATTGAACGCCGAAATCACCGTCGAAATGGCAATCGTCATGGCGAACTGCCGGAAGAATTGCCCGACGATGCCCGAGATGAACGCGCACGGCACGAACACGGCCGACAGCACCAGGCCGACCGCGATCACGGGCCCGGCCACTTGGTCCATCGCGGCAATGGCGGCCTCGCGCGGCGGTTTGCCTTCCTCGATGTGGTGCTCGATCGCCTCGACCACCACGATGGCGTCGTCGACCACGATGCCCACGGCCAACACCAGGCCGAAAAGCGTCAGCGTGTTCAAGCTGAAGCCCGCCGCGGCCATGGCGGCGAAAGTGCCGACGATCGCCACCGGCACGGCCACCAATGGAATAATCGCCGCCCGCCAACCTTGCAAAAACACCAGCACGACGATCGCCACCAGAATGATGGCGTCGCGCAGCGACTTGAACACCTCGTTCACCGATTCCTGAATGAACGGCGTCGTGTCGTACACGATCGCGTAATCGACCCCTTCCGGGAAGCGATCTTTCAGTTCCTCCATCTTGGCCCGCACCTGGTGGGCCGTATCCAGCGCATTGGAGCCGGGCAATTGATAGATCGACAGCGCCACCGACGGCTTGTTGTCCAGCGTGCAAACCTGATCGTACGCCAGCGCGCCCAATTCGGTGCGCGCGATGTCCCGCAATCGAATGATGCGCTGCTGGGGATCGGTGCGGATGATCATGTCGCCGAACTGCTGCGCCTCGTCCAGTCGACCCAGCGTGCTCATCGTGTATTGGAATTTCTGCCCCATGGGCACCGGCGGTTGGCCGATCTGCCCCGCGGCCACCTGCGTGTTCTGCTGCTGGATGGCAGTGACAACATCGGCAGTGCTGATGCCGCGCATCGCCATCTGCTGCGGATCTAGCCAAATGCGCATGCTGTAATCGCGCTCGCCGAGGAACGAAATATCTCCCACGCCGGGCAGGCGCGAAAGCTCATCGCGCAACTGGATCGTGGCGTAGTTGCTCAGATACAAGTTGTCGCGGCTATTGTCCGGAGAAAACAGATTTACGATCATCAGCACGCTGGGCGACTTCTTCTTCACCGTCACGCCGCGCCGCTTCACCAGATCGGGTAGCACTGGCTGCGCCAGCGCCATGCGGTTTTGCACCAACACCTGGGCGAGATTCAGATCGGTGCCCGGCTCGAAAGTGACCGTCAGCACGTAGTTGCCGTCGTTGGTGCACTGCGACGACATGTACATCATGCCTTCGACGCCGTTGACTTGTTGCTCGATCGGCGCGGCCACGGTGTCGGCCACCACCTGCGCGTTGGCGCCGGGATAGACCGTGGAAACTTCGACCGTGGGCGGCGTGATTTCCGGATACTGCGTGACCGGCAGCACGAACAGCCCCAGCCCGCCGGCAAGCGTAATGACCACCGATAGCACGGTGGCGAAAATCGGACGATCAATGAAGAAGCGAGAAAACATGCGACGACAGGTTGTGGATCAATGTTTCTTCTGGTCGAGCTTCGGTTCCGGTTCCCAGTTGATGGGGATCGGATCTAATTGCACTTTCACTGGTTTTGGTTTTTCGGTGGTCGCTTCGACCGTGGCCGTGATGGGGCTGGGCTCCGACGCCGAGGCCTCCAGCGGATGGGTGTCGGCCGTTTGCACGTGGTCCGTGGGAATTACCGGCGCCGGCACGTCAATCGTTTGCACGTGGTCCGCCGGCAGCGATGTGAAATCGATCTGATCGGTCGTTTCCGCCGCCGTCGGCATTTCGCTGACGGGCATTTCCGCCGTCACTTCGTGAATCTGCTGCGGCGGCTCCGGCACATCGATGGCCGGCGCCGGTGGGTGATGATTGCCCGAGTCGAAGCTCAGATTCTCGCGGCGCGCTTTTCCATTGCCGATTAGCGGCCAGCGCAGTTTCGGCGCCGACGGCCATTGCCGCTGCTGCTTTGGTTTGGAAGTCGAACGCGCCATCACGTGCCCGGCCAGGCGCCGCACCGGCCGCAAGCTGACGGCGTCGATTAGCACGCCGCCCATTGCAGGCAACAGCCCGGCGGAGAAGATCCGCCAATGGGTGGCGTGTTCGATCACCCAGAAAAACACCGGCGTCAGGAAAATTCCGAACAGCGTCACGCCCAGCATGCCGCTGAACACGGCCGTGCCGAGCACGCGCCGCATTTCCGAACCGGCCCCCGTTGCGATCACCAGCGGCACCACGCCCAGGATGAACGCAAACGAGGTCATCAGAATTGGCCGCAACCGCAGCCGGCAAGCTTCCAGCGTGGCATCGTGGGCACTGGCGCCCGCATCGCGCCGGAGCTTGGCGAACTCGACAATCAAGATCGCGTTCTTGCACGCCAGCCCGATCAGCACCACAAAGCCCACTTGGGTGAAGACGTTGATATCTTGCTTGGCGATCCACACGCCGGCCAGCGAACACAACACGCACATCGGCACGACCAGAATTACCGCCAGCGGCAACGACCAGCTTTCGTACAGCGCCGCCAGCACCAAAAAAACGAACACGACTGAAAAGCCGAACACGATCATGCCCGTGTTGGCCTGCTTCTGCTCGAGAAACGTGATTTCGGTCCACTCGTACGACATGGCCGCAGGCAATTCCGCCTTGGCCAGTTTCTCCAGCGCCTCGCTGGCCTGCCCGGTGCTGTAGCCATTGGCCACCATGCCATTGATCGCCGCCGCCGGATACATGTTGTAGCGCGTCAGCACCAGCGGCCCGACAATCGGCCGCACATTGACCAGCGAACCCAGCGGCACCATTTCGCCTTTTAGATTGCGCACTTTCAGGCGCGACACATCGTCCACCTGGTTGCGATATTTCTGATCGGCCTGCACGATCACTTCCCACGTGTGGCCGAAGAGATTGAAGTCGTTCACGTATCGTGAACCCAAGTACGCTTGCAGCGTCGCAAACAGCTCGTCGAGACTCACGCCTTGCTTGATGCATGCCTCGCGGTTCACGTCGACGAACAGTTGCGGCGAGTTGGCTTTATAGACGGTCGAAAGTCCGACCAGCCCCGGCGTCTGATTTCCTTTGGCGACCAGGTTGTCGGTTTCCTGCTGCAACTCCACCAGACCGACACCGCCGCGGTCTTCCACCATGAACTTGAATCCGCCGGCGCGCCCAAGCCCGACACCGCCGGCGGCCCGAACACCAGCACCTGCGCCTCGGGAATCTCGGCGGCGCAGCGCTCGCGAATCTTGGACATGATCGAGTCGGCCGAGAGATCGGGCGTCCGCCGTTGGCTGAATTCGTTCAAAATCAAAAACATCGAACCGAAGTTCGAACCATACGCGCTGAGCACAAACGAGTTGCCGGCCACGGAAAACGCATATTTCACGCCGGGGGTGCTCCTGGCGACTTGTTCAATCTTGGCCATCGCCGCGCAGGTGCGCTCGGCGCTGGCGGCATCCGGCAATTGCACCGCCGCAATCAGGTAGCCCTTGTCCTGCGCGGGAATGAACCCGGTGGGCAACTGCCGGTAACCCCAAAACGTGAGGAACAGCAGTCCGCCGTACACCGTGAGCACCAGCACCGGAACCCGCAAAAATTTGCCGACCAGCGCCAGATATGCATTGGTCGAGGTACGAACCCCGAAATTAAAGAACCGGAAGAACCAACCGAATACGAAATTCATCAGCCGCGTGAATAAATCCTGCTTGCCGTGCCGCGGCTTCAAGAGCAATGCGGCCAGCGCTGGGCTCAGCGACAAGGAATTGATCGTCGAAAACACCGTCGACATGGCGATCGTCAGCGCGAATTGCCGGAAGAACTGCCCGACAATGCCCGAGATAAATGCGCAGGGAATAAACACGCTCGCCAGCACGAAGCCGACCGCGATGATCGGTCCGGAAACCTGGCTCATCGCTTTGATTGCCGCGGCGCGCGGCGCCAGGCCGCGCTCGATGTGATATTCCACCGCCTCGACCACCACGATCGCGTCATCGACCACAATGCCGATCGCCAGCACCAGTCCGAACAGCGTCAGGTTGTTCAAGCTGAACCCGACGACGGCCATTGCCGCAAAGGTGCCGATGATGGCCACCGGCACGGCGATCAACGGGATGATGGCGGCCCTCCAACCTTGCAAGAAAATCAGCACGACAATGGCCACCAAGATGACCGAATCGCGCAGCGACTTGAACACCTCGGCCACCGATTCACGAATGTACGGCGTCGTGTCGTAGCCGACTCCGTACGTGAGGCCTTCGGGAAAATCGCGCGACAGCTCCTGCATCTTGGTCTTCACGCGGTCGGCGGTATCCAGCGCGTTGGCGTCGGGCAATTGAAAAACCGCCAGCCCGACCGTCGGCTTGGCGTTGAACCGCATGGAGATGTCGGTGCTCTTGGCCCCCATCTCCACATGGCCGACGTCCTTGATGCGAATCATCCGCCCGTCGGGCGTCGTGTGAATGACGATGTCGCCGAATTCGTCCGGCTCCTTCAGCCGCCCTTCAATGCTCAGCGGAATCTGCTTCAGTTGGCCATCGACCGCAGGCGGCTGGCCGATTTGCCCCAGCGCCACGTCCATGTTCTCTTCGCGCAGCGCATCAACGACGTCGGTCACCGCCAGATTGCGAACGGCCAACTTATCGGGATCGAGCCAGACGCGCATGCTGTAATCGCGCTGGCCGAACACAAACACGTCGCCGACGCCGGGCACCCGCGCCAGCTCGTCGCGGATGCGCAGCAACGCATAATTGCTCAGGTAAAGCTGATCGTACCGCTGGTCCGGCGAATAGATGCTCACCGCCAGCAAAATATCGGGCGAGCGCTTCCGCGTGCTCACGCCGGTTTGCCGCACCACTTCGGGCAACTGCGGCATCGCCAGGCTCAAGCGGTTTTGCACCAGCACCTGGGCCAAATTCAAATTCACGCCCAGCTTGAACGTCACCGTGAGCGTGTACGAGCCGTCGCTGGTGCATTGCGACGACATGTAGAGCATGTTTTCCACGCCGTTGACTTGTTGCTCGATCGGCGCGGCCACGGTTTGAGCCACCACCTGCGCGCTGGCGCCGGGATAATTGCAGTCGACCTGAATCGTGGGCGGAGTGACTTGGGGATACTGTGCCAGCGGCAGCGAGAACCCGGCCACCGCGCCGGCCAGGGTGATCAAGATCGAGATCACCGACGCAAAGATCGGCCGGTCGATGAAGAATCGTGAAAACACGGAACTTCCCTATTCCTTCTTGCCCGGGGCCGCGCCTGTGGGAGTTGTCGGTGCTGTTGCCGGGCCGCTTGCTGATGTCTCGATATCCGACTGCGGCTTGGGAACCACTTGCAAATCCTTGCGCAGGCGCTGCAAACCGGTGACCACCACGCGATCGTCGGCCTTCAGCCCGTCTTCAATCACGCGATTGCCGTCGTGCAACAATCCCGGTTTCACGCGTCGATACGAGACCTTGTCTCCCTCGCCGATGACCCACACATATTTTTGCCCCTGATCGGTGCCGATCGCCTCGTCGGGAATCAAGAGCGCGGAATGCGCCTCGCCGATCGGGAACCGCAGCCGCACGAACAGGCCGGGCAACAGCAGGTGTTTTGGATTTTCGATCACCGCACGCAAGCGCAGCGTGCCGGTGGTGGGATCGACCTGGTTGTCGAAGAAATCGACCACGCCTTTGTGCGAAAAATTTTCCTCGTCCGCCAGCGCCACTTGCACGATCACTCTCTTTTCCGGAGTTTTCAGCAGCTTTCCCTCTTCCAGCAGCCGTCGCATGCGCAACACGGTCCGCTCGTCGAGATCAAAATAGGCGTAAATCGGATCGAGTGAAACGATGGTGGCCAGCATCGTGTCGTCAGCTTTCACCAAATTCCCTGGGTCGACCAACCGCCGGCTGATGCGCCCATCGATGGGGGCAATGACTTTCGTCCATGTCAGGTTCAAATCGGCGGAATCCTGCGCCGCCAGTGCGGCTTTCCAAGTGGCCTCCGCTTCGGCGCGATCGGAGGTCACCTGGTCCCATTGATCCGGCGTGATGGTGCGATTGGCGACCAGCGGCCGATCGCGCGCCACTTCGCGCTCCAGCCGATCTAAGCGTGCCTTTGTCTGGCTGACATTGGCGGCGGCCCGTTCGCTATCGGCTTGGAACGGCCGCGGATCGATTTGAAACAGCAGGTCTCCCTGTTTGACTTCCGTGCCGTCGGTGAAGGCCACCTTATCGAGATAGCCGCTGACGCGCGAGCGCAGCTCGACGGTGTTGATCGCAGCGGTGCGCCCGGTGAATTCCTCATACTCCGTGACCGTTTCATGGCTGGGAGTGGTGTAATACACCTCGGGCGGTTTTGGCGGCGGCGGTTGCTGCGCATCGCTGTGCGCGCCGCATCCGCTGCTAGCAAGCGCGCCGCAAGCCAGCGCAAGCGCAAGAAAAGCGCCGCGGTGCGCAGAGATCGCCGACGCGTCGTGAAGCCGACGTCAAACATGATATTGCCAGTGCAGGAGGAGTCCCGACGTGGAAAAAAGTTCGATGACTGACTAGTCAGTCATCTATCGATAGTATATTATAGGAAGCGGGTATTCGGATTCAATGCCCGCGCGCACCGTGCTACAAACCCCAATCCCGCCAGTACTTCCGACCCAATAAACAATGTCTACTTCCGCCGCTTCACCGACTTCGCCAGCCGATCATCGCGCCGGGCGTCGTCAATCGATCGTTAAGGCTGCCGCCCGTTTGTTTGCCGAGCTGGGCTACACCGATTGCGAAATGGAACGCGTGGCGACCGAGTTGAAGATCGCCAAAGGCACGCTCTATTTATATTTCTCCAGCAAGGAAGAGTTGTTTTACGCCTGCGTCGACGACGGCATGCGTCAGATGCAAACGGCCGTCAACGCCGCTGCCGATCAAGTCAAAGAACCGTTCGAACAAATCTCGCACGCAATCCGCACGTATTTCCAATTCTTCGAAGATTACCCCGAGCACGTCGAGTTGTTGATTCAGGAACGCGCGAATTTCAAACATCGCAAGCGCCCGACCTACTTCGAATATCGTGAAGCCAATCGCGCCCGCTGGCGTGAACTGTGGACACGGCTGATCAAAGAAGGCCGCGTGCGCAACGATCTGCCGGTGGATCATATCCTCGACACGATCGGCAATCTGCTGTACGGCACGATGTTCACCAACCACTTCGTCGGCCGCCAGGTTTCCTCGCAAGAGCAATTCGATTCGATCCTCGAGATCGTGCTCGATGGCGTCTTGAGCGAAGACGAACGCCGCAAGCGCAAAGAAAATCGCCGCGCGAAATAATCGGCGCGCTAGTTTCCCGCCGCCGGGCGCAGCGGGCTGTGGATTAGCAGAAATCGCTTCTCGCCGGCGCCGGAGGCGAACATTACCGTCGCTTTTCGCTTCGGGCCGCTGCCGGAGAGCGCGATGATCTTGCCCAGCCCGTACTCGGGATGCTTCACGATCATTCCCTGGTGAAACACTTCGGGCGAGATTCTCGATGGTTCCGCGGGTTGTTTCGTTTGCACCGCAGCGGATTGCGCCGCCAATTCCGCCGCGGTGGTCAGGCGGCCCGTGGCGACGGCCGTGCCGCTGGACGATTCCTCACGCGGCGGAAACTCAAGATCTTCTGCATCCAGCCCGGCGGCAGCGTCCTCGTCGCCGATTTCCGGAACGCCGGGATCGAACGCCGCCGTCTTCGGCTGCTCAAATTCGAGTTCCTCCTGGGGCAATTCCATCAGAAAAGCGCTGGGCACGGTCGGACGAAACTGGCCGCGGTAATGCCGGTAGCATGCGCGGCTAAGGTGCAGCTCCTCCTTCGCCCGGGTCATGCCCACAAATAGCAGACGCCGTTCTTCTTCCAATTGCTCCTCGTCGTTGCGGCTGCGCTCGTGCGGGAAAATTCCTTCCTCCAGGGCGATGATGAATACGACCGGAAATTCCAAACCCTTGGCGGCGTGAACCGTCATCAACGTCACGCGATCGTCGTCCACCTCCCAGGCATCGGTATCATTTACCAGCGCAGCCTGTTCCAGGAACGCTTCCAAGGCGCCGGTGCCGGGATGCGTTTCATCGAACTCACGCGCGGCGGTCAGCAATTCTTCGATGTTGGCCAATCGCTCCTGGTCTTCCTCATCCTCCGATTCCTGCAAGAACTTCTGATAACCCGATTCGCCGAGCACCCGGCCGATGATTTCTTCCACGGGCGCTGTGGCGGCGACGCTGAGGGAATCGAACATCGCCACGAATTTAGCCACTCCGACGGCGGCGCGCTTGTTGAGGCCTTCAATCATTCCCGCTTGCGCGCGGCGCCCAACAGCGTCAATTTCCGGCTATTGGCGAATTCCTGCAGCCGGCCGATCGTGCCGCGGCCGATGCCGCGAGGCGGCGTGTTGATGATCCGCAAAAAAGCCACGTTATCGCGGGGATTATTCAATAAATGCAAATACGCCAGGATGTCTTTGATCTCTTTGCGCTGATAGAACTCCAGCCCGTTGACCATCTGATACGGAATGCTGTAATCGCGCAGCGCGAACTCCAATGATCGCGAAAGCGCATTGGTGCGATAGAACACCGCGAAATCGCGCGGCGCCGCCTGCCGGAGCGCACCTCCGTCTCGATCATCGCGGCAAGCTGTTCGGCTTCGTCTTTCTGCGACGGGTGAAACACCAGCCGCACCGCGCGCCCTTCGGCATTGTCGGTGAATAAACTCTTCAGTTTGCGGCGCTTGTTGACGCCGATCAGTTTGTCGGCCGTGCGCAAGATGCGCTTCGTGCTGCGATAGTTTTGCTCCAGCCGCACAATCTTCACGTTGGGATAGTCGTGCTCGAAATCGAGAATGTTGTTCAAGTTCGCGCCGCGCCAGCCGTAGATCGATTGGTCGGGATCGCCGGTGACCGCCAGGTTCGGATAATCGACTGACATGGCGCGCACGATCGTGTATTGCGCCAAATTGGTGTCCTGGTACTCATCAACCAAGATGTAGCGATATCGTTGATCGAGCGCCCGGCGGATTTCCGGATTCTCGCGCAACAGCACCGCCACGTGCAAAAGCAGGTCGTCGAAATCGACCGCGCCGCTTTCGATCAGGCGCTTCTGGTACGGCCCATACACTTGCGCCACGATCTGCCCGATCGGGCTGCCGCGCCGCGGCTCGTACTGCTCGGGCGTAATCAAATTGTTCTTCGCCCAACTGATTGCCGCCTGCACGCGCTCCGGCGTAGTGTGCGTCAGATCCAAATCCAACGCATCCAGCGTGTGCTTCAGCGCCGACAGACTGTCGGAGGTGTCGTAGATCGTGTAATTCTCAGGCAGCCCGACGTGCGGCGCATATTCCCGCAGCAATCGGGCGCAAAACCGGTGGAACGTGCTCATCCAGACCGAGGCCAAGGGAGCCAACTGGGCCACGCGGCGCTTCATTTCGTCGGCCGCCTTGTTGGTGAAGGTGAGCGCCAGGATGTGCCGCGCCGGCACGCCCAGCTCGAGCAGTTGGGCGATACGATGCGTGACCACTCGCGTCTTGCCGCTGCCGGGGCCGGCCAAAATCAACAGCGGCCCATCCACGTGCCGCACCGCGGCCAATTGCGCTTCGGTCAGTTCTTCGGTGAGGTGATGCACGGAGCCTTCTAGAGTGGTTGGGTGACACTGACAAGCGCGGCGCTTGTCAGTGCCACACAGCTTCGAAAGGGATGGGTCACAAAGTACCGTACATAAGTATATCAGTGAGGAATTTGCCGCGAATCCCGAAGAAAATCGTGCTAGCACGCCTCGTCCCAAAGCACAAAGCCGGTGGAAAACCTGTCGGACAGTTGGCAAAACGGCGGAAATCGGTATATTGTTCGGCAATCCGGCGAACGGTCGAACTCACGGTGGGGTCGAATCGCCGGAAAGGGCCTGCTGCATTACGGGAGGGAACCCATGAGTCGGACTCGCATCCCGCTAGACACGCTTCGCAATCCGCAAGCCGATCTGGCCGAACGCTTGGAGATGAGCACCGCCGAGATCGGTCTCTCGGTGCGCACCACCAATTGCCTGGAAGAGCGGGGCATCTTCACGGTCAACGATCTGCTGCACTGCACCCGCGAAGACCTGCTGAGCATCTCGAATTTTGGCGAAAAGACGCTGGAAGAAGTGTACAAGGCGCTGGAAAGCATCGGCTTCTATCGCCGCAGCCGCCAGGCCGAAGCCGCCGTGGCTTAGGCTCGCCCGGCAAACTAAAAAATAGTCCGACCGTGTCGGTCGGGAAGATTCGACTGGCCGAAAATGCACAGCGCCAGTGCGATTTCTCTGGACTTCGCGCGCCCGACCGGCTGACCGCCCCGCGAGAAATCGTGTAAACTCGCGGGAAGGGTGCTTTTCTCCACTTTCTCCAATCTCGCCAGCCGTGTCGCGTTCGTTTCGCATGTTCGGCAAGAAGCGTGGGCATCGCCACACGGGGTCGAAAACCCTGGGTAGCGCCGGCGAAGCCTTGTTCTTTGCCTTGTTGTTATTGGCCGGCACGGCGTTCCTCGTGCTGCTGTTGGCCCGCAAGGTTGTGCCCGAGTGGCGCGCCAACCACGAGTTCCTCCAGCTCACCGCCGTCGCGCTCGACAAGCGCATCGGCGAAAGCCACGACAGCGACGGCAACGCCGTCTATCGGCCCGAGGTGAAAATCAGCTACGAGGTCGAAGGGGAGCAATACAAAATTTGGACGTACGACGTCACCGGCACCTGGTCCAACAGCCGCGCGGATGTCGAATCGCTGGTCGATCAAATCCAAATCGGCCGCGACTATCTCTGCTGGTACGATCCGCTGGAGCCCGACGTGGCGGTCATCGCGCGCGGCTACAGTTGGTGGTTCTGGCTGATGCTTTTGGTTCCCTCCGGATTCATTTTGATCGGCGGCGCGGGATTGGTGTTTAGCCTGTGGCAGTGGGGCAAATCGCCGGAGCACCGCGCCGCGCAAGGCGAATTGGGCCAGCTCGATCTGTTCGAGGCAATCGATGCAGGGGCCAAAGAATACCCGACCGTGCCGCACAATGAAGATCTGACCAACAGCCCCGGCACGAAGCTGAAATACCGCTTGCCCGTACACGGTTCGCAAGGCTGGCGCCTGTTCGCCGCCACCACGACTTGCCTGCTTTGGAACGCCCTGGTGGCCCTGTTCGTGGTCATCGCCGTGCGCGCGCATCTGCGCGGCGAGCCCGACTTGTGGCTCGATCTGTTCGTGCTGCCGTTTTTGTTGGCCGGCGGTCTGCTGATTTACTTCTTCATCCGAACGCTGTTGATCGCCACCGGCGTCGGTCCCACGCAAATCGAAATTTCCGACCATCCCCTGTGGCCGGGGCACACCTACGACGTCCACGTTTCGCAGACCGGCCATTTGTCGATGCACTCGTTCCAGGTCCTGTTGGAATGCGAAGAAGTGGCCGCCTACCGGCAGGGGACCGACACGCGCACCGATCGCAGCATTGTGTATCGCCAGTCGCTTTTTCGGGCCAACGATTTTGAGATTTTGCCCGGCTCGGCCCACGAGGCAACCTGCGAGCTGGCCATTCCGCAAAAACTGATGCACTCGTTCAAGTCCGACCACAACGAAGTGCAATGGAAATTAGTCGTGCGCGGCGAAGCCAGCGGCTGGCCGAGCTTCCAGCGCAGCTTCCCGATCGTGATTTGCCCGCCGCAACGGCTGGCCGATGGAGAGCCGGTCGACCAACAAGCGAACGGTCAGCCGACCGCGTAAAATGTCCACCATGCAATCACTCCTCCGCCAACCGTTGATCAGCATTCAGATTGACCACGCCCAGCGCGTGTTTCAGCCGGGCGAAGTGTTGTCGGGCATGTATCAAATCGATTCGGTCGATCCGGCCGACTTGCAGGCGGTGGAGGTTTCGGTGCTTTGGTTCACCGAAGGCAAAGGGGAAGAAGATTTGGCGGTGCATTATTTCGAACGGCTGACCGCCGACGCCATGCCGGAGAAGAACTTGAACGAGTGCCGCCGATTTCAGACCATTCTGCCCAACAGCCCGCTCACGTACGAAGGCGTGAATGTGAAGATTTGCTGGTGCGTGCGGGTCCGGGCCTTTTTGCATCGAGGGCGAGATTTTGTCGCCGAACGTGCATTTCAGCTCGGTGAAGTTTTGCCGGGTTAGCCCAGGGTGGAAGAAGAATGAGTGTTTCGACTGCAATCGCCGCCGACGGTTCGCGGACCAGCAATCCGTTTTCGACGCGCTGGGTGCGCCCCGGTGCGCTGCCCTATCAATTTCCCAGCGGCGTCGATGCGGCTGCGGTAGTAAGGCGGTTGCGAGACCACGATTGGCGCGGATGCATCATCGGCCCCCACGGCAGCGGTAAATCAGCACTTTTGGCGACCCTCACGCCGGAAATCGAGCGATCCGGGCGGGCGGTTCGTTCGATCACCTTGCACGACGGCCAGCGCCAGTTGCCGGCCGGCTTCGTTCCGCCGGCAGGCGGCGAAACTCGGGGCGTTTTCATCGTCGATGGTTACGAACAACTCGGATGGCGGGCGCGTCGTCAGCTACATCGTTCGTGCCGCCGCAAGGGTTGGGGACTATTAATCACTGCCCACGTCGATGCCGCCGCCCGCGATTTCCCAGTGCTCTTCCGTACGTCTGCCGACCTGGCGATCGTCCAGCAACTGATCGACCGGCACTTGCCCCCGCACGGCAATCTGATTCAGTCCGACGACATGGCCGCCGCCTTCCGCGCTCACCGCGGCAACGCGCGCGAAACTTTCTTCGCGCTTTACGATCTGTTCGAGCAGCGATCGCGCCCTTCGACGGGCGCCTTCTGAACTCTGAACTCCGAACCTCCGTCTTTCACTCTGTACCGGTTGTAACAATTACAAAGCCGGTACATCCGGAACGACCGACAGATTTTTGCTGGCTTTGTTGCCTCCAGGCAACAGCGGCGGCCAGTTTCATAACCTACTCTTGGACAAACGGTGGATCAGTGCCGTTGCGCGTTTGACGTGCGCGGCGGCTGGGAATGAAGTTTGTGGTCGGGCACTAAAGCGGCACAGCTTGTGCATCCTCAGTGTGTTGCCCACGACAAATGTTCTTCCAAATGATCGCCGTCAGGCACGTAACTGTTGACAGTGCGACCGCGCACGCCTTTAACAAAGATAGAGTCGTATCGACTAATCGGGAGCGTTTCGATGTATAAGCCATTCGTTCGTGGTGTGCTGACCGCAGTGAGCGTGTCGCTGGTGCTGTTGCCGGAGAGCACGTATGCGTGCTGTCTGTGCGATTTGTTCCACTGCTGTCACAAGGAACCTGCGCCGGTTTGCCCGCCGCCGGTTGCCGCTTGCAACGTTTGCCCGCAGCAAGTCAGCTACGTGCCGCAAACCTGCTACCGCACCGAATACACTTGCGTGCCTTGCACGTCGTACCGTCCCGTGACCACGTGCGATCCGTGCGCCGGCGCTCAAACCGTGATGCAACCGGTGACGACCTACGTGCGCCGGGCGGTGCAAGTGCCCTACACGACCTATCGCCCAGTCGTGACCCAGATGCCCGCGGCGCCATGTGCGACCTGCGGAAACGCGAATTACTATTCACCGGTGTCGGCGCCCGCCGCGATGCCCACTGCGGGCTGCAGCACGTGCGGCGGCGGCGCAGCGGCAGTCAGCTACACGACTCCGGCTGCAGTCAGTGCTCCGGCCGCGACGTACGGCGCTCCGGCCGCCAGTTATGGCGCGCCGACGTATATGCCGGCGCCGTCGACCGGCATGCCGTCGAGTTCCATCGGCACGCCGACCTTGGCCCCCGCGCCCAGCGGCACGGCCCCGTCGACGTTCCAGGGGGGCAGCTCGAACTATCAGCCGACCAGCCCGACGATGCCGCAAGATAATTCCTCGCTGCGGCCGATTCAGCCGATTCAGCCCAATAGCGATACTCCGAGCACCGACTCGAAGTTCAATCCCAGCAGCGGCGCGCCGCTGTTGCAAGATCCTTCGAATCGCACAACCGGCTCGCCCTTGATGGGCCCCGCGGTTGTGGCCCGCGCCATCTTTCGCACCGCCGATCTCCCGAATATCGTGCGGCCGGCAGTGATGGAAGGCAGCGGTTGGTCAACCGCTCCCAAGGCCGACGACGGCTGGCGGCAATCTGCCAACTGATCGATCAGGGACCGCCTGATTTATCCGAAGATTGCGGCGCTGGTCCGCGAGCATTCTTCTGCTCGGCGAGATACATGTTCAGCCATTTCTCAATTTCGTGAAATTGCGCCGACTGCTGTTGTGCCTGTGCTAATTTAGCCGCCGTTTCGGCCGCATGGATTGCGTCGCTTGGTTGCCGCACCGCCGCATACGCTAACGCCAAATTCATCCAGGCGTTTGTATAGTCGGGCTGCAATCTCACGGCCGTTTGGAAATGGCCGATCGCTTCCTGAAGCCGGCCGGTTTTGGTCAGCGCGTTTGCCAAATTGTAGTGGGCATCCACGTAATTGGGTCGAATGCGCAGTGCTTCCTGAAACGGCTCGATGGCTTCACGTGCCTGGCCGGCTTGGAAATACGCGCCGCCCAGATTATTGTGCGCCTCGGCATAATTGGGATTGATCAAGATCGCCTGCTCGTAATTCTTTTTTGCGTTTTCCCAATCCTCGGCGGCGGCAGCGACGTTGCCCAAACTGTAGTACGCCTCAGCATAGTCTGGTTTGCATCGCAATGCATGCTGGAAACAATCAACGGCTTGTTGTGTCCGACCGATCGCCAGCCACGCGGTTCCCAAATTAAACTCCGCCGCCGCATATCCCGGATCAAGTTGCAAGGCCCGTTGCAAGTGCGCAATGGCCTCTTGCGGCCGGCCCGCCGTGACCAAGGCCAGGCCAACATTGCTTTCCGCCGGCGCGTAATCGGGCTTGACCAGTAGCGCACGCTGCAAGTACTCCAGTCCTTCCTTCATCCGTCCCATTGCACCCAGCGCGATGCCGATGTTCGAAAGCACTTCTGGATCATCGGGCTTCAGCGCCAGCGCCTTCTGGTAGTGCACTAGCGCCCGTTGAGGTTGCCCTGCCAAGGTGAACGAATTGCCGAGATTGTAATGGGCGATCCAGCAGTCCGGATTGTGTTCCAACGTCGCGGAATACAACGTGATGGGGTCGGCATACAGATGATTCCGATTCCAGGTGAGCACGGTAAATGTGCCGACCATGGCTACGGCGATGGCAGTTGAGGCCAATCGCGCTCCACCGTGCGATGATTGGTGCCACGTCGCCCAGCCCGCCGCCACGAGCGCCACAACGGCGATCAGCGCAATGTGCTGATAGTGATCGGCCACCAGCGAATGCTTCATAAATCCCACGTCGGTGAAGCCCAGCACCGGCAGCAGCGCCAAGCAGAACAAACCCCAGGCGAACAATGCGGGTATGGTCCAACGTGCTGCCGATCGCCGACGATTCCGCCACAGCACCAGCGTGGTCCCTAGCATTGCGGCCAACGGCAGCCACCACAAGACGTCGTCCGTCCGAATATTCCAATTCGGATAGATGAACACCAACTCGATCGGCGCCATCGCCTTAGCCAGATAAAACCACACGACAGCTCCGGCGCCGGCCAGCCGCTGACTAAATGTGACATCGCGAACCACGATTTCCATGCCGTGCGTCTGAAACCACAAATTCACAGCCGTCAACGCGGCCGACACGATAAAAAATGGCACAGTTCGCAAAACGTCATGCAGATTAATGCGTCGCCGCTGCCACCACACGAGTCCCAATAGAACGATGGGCAGCACCGCCACCGATCCCTTGCTGAGCATCGCCAGCAGAAAGGCCAACAGACTGAGCCAGTACCATCGGTCCAAGCCAAATCGCGTCGCATCTCCTCGTCCCGTCTTCTTCTCTTCTGCCTTCAAGTACCACCAAATCGATAGTAATAAGAACACCATCGCCAGCATGTTCTTAAGTTGCGAAATCCAGGCGACGGATTCCACGTTCGCCGGGTGCAAGGCAAACAATAAAACGGCCAGAATTGCGCCGGGAATCGACAGCTTCCGCAAGATTCCCCATAGCAAAAACACCGCCGCCAGATGCAGCAACAGGTTAGTCACGTGATATCCTGTCGGCCTCAGTCCCCACAGCCGCCACTCAATCCAGAAGGCACTGTTGGTTAGCGGCCAATAATCCGGGGCATCGGTGCTGAACCAGAATCGCGACAGTCCATCGGACGCGTGCACCAATTTATTGTGTGTGAGCAGCCCATTATCATCCAGCAAGAATCCGCCGCTAATGGAAGGGCTATATGCCGCCGCACACAGCAAGATGATCAGAATGGCGCCGGCAATCAACCGCGATCGCGGCGAACCCCAACTCCATCTTCCCAATTTTTGTGCCGCCGATCGCGGACTTTTTCGGCGGGGCATGGACGCATATTAGCTGATCGTTGGGAAAATGGCGGTTGCTTACGCCGTGTCGAACATCTTCACGTTCGGCGCCAGTTCGGCAATCTGGCCCTCCATGAAGCGAATCACCTGAGCCGTCGTCTTCAATTTGAGCGCGTGCTGTAGAATCTCTTCAGTCTTCGCGCACGTGAGATGCGTAATCAATTCCTTGATGGTGGGAATGAACGCCGGGCTCATGCTGAAGCTGCGCAGCCCCATGCCCAACAGCAGCACGACCGCCCGCGGCCGTCCCGCCATCTCGCCACATAGCGTGATCGGTTTGCCTGCCCGATTGCAAGCCTTGATGGTGTTGTTCAACACGCGGAGCACGGCGGGGCTCAGCGGCTGGCACAAATGGCTCACGCGCGGATTGTCGCGGTCCGCGGCCATCAGGTACTGCACCAGGTCGTTGGAGCCGACCGACACAAAATCGACCACCTCCAGCAGGTAATCGATCATAATCGCCGCCGCGGGCACTTCGATCATCAAGCCGATCTGCACGTTGCCGCACGGCTTGCCGTGTTTTTTCAAATCGTCGCAGGCGTGTGCCACCATCTTGCGCACGCGGCGGATTTCCTCCAGCGTGGTGATCATCGGGAACATCAGCCGCACCCGGCTTTTGGGGGCGGCGGCCGCGCGCAGCACCGCCCGAATCTGCGTGGCAAAAAACTCCGGATGCTCAAACGATAAGCGAATCGATCGCCAGCCCAAAAACGGATTGGCTTCCTTGGCGTGCCCCAAGTAGGGAATCGTTTTATCGCCGCCCAGGTCCAGCGTACGAATGGTGATCTGTTGATTCGGGCTGGCTTCAATAATTTGTCGATAGGCATTGACCTGTTCCTCTTCATCCGGCACATCCGGATGCGTGAGAAACAGGTATTCTGTGCGAAAAAGTCCGACGCCGGAGCCTCCCATGGCGCCGGCCGCCTTGGCGTCCAAAACGCTATTGATGTTCGCCAGCAGTTCCACCTTGATGCCGTCGGCGGTGATCGCGGGCTGATCCCGATTTTCCGCCAGCTGATCTTTCAGATCGAAGAATTCGCGTTGCAATTTGCGGAAAGCGGCCAGCGTTTCGGGATCCGGATTGATCTCCACGTGGCCGTCGCGGCCATCCACCACGATCGTGTCGCCGTTCTTCACTTGCCGCAACAGTCCGCGCAGGCCGGAAACCGCGGGAATGCCGCGGCTGCGGGCCAAGATCGCCGCGTGGCTGGTTTGCCCGCCGGCTTGCGTGATGATGCCCCGCACTTCCCGATCGCCCAGCATCACCACTTGCGAGGGCAGCAGCTCGTCGGCCACCAGAATCAGTGGGTCGGGCAACTGGTCGGCGCCGTCTTTCAGCACGTCGGATAAATGACCGCTTAAGCGCACGATCACATCGCGCACATCCGACACGCGCTCTTTGATGTATTCGTCCTTGGTGCGCGCGAACAGATCGGCGTATTCACTCATCACGTTGTGCAGGGCCGCCGTGGCAGACTGCCGCTCGTCGACAATCCAGTGCCGAATTTTTTCCGTGAACGCCGGATCGTGCAAAATCGATTCGTGCGCCAAAAACACGGCCGCCTGCTCTTCCCCCACCTGGCTCGCGACCTTGGCGTGCAGCGCCCGCAGGTCGCCGGCAGTCATTTCCCGGGCTTGCTCGTATTTGGCCAGTTCGGGCCGCACCTCGGCATCCGCCAGGCGACGGGTATTGGGGTTCACGAAGATTTCGTGAATGCAATAGGCCGTCCCCACGGCCACCCCCGGAGATACGCCAATTCCTTTTCGCATACGTGCAATGTAGCAAGCCGCGTCTGTCTGCGTCTAACCGAACCTACCAGTTCACTTAACTTTGTAGCACAGCAGAGCGTCTTGCTCGCGGAGATAGAGCTTGCCGCCGGCGATTACAGGATACGACCAGCTCGGGTGACTAACGCCTGGAATGGGAAACGTGCCGTAGATTTTATATTCCTTGGGCGTGGCGCCGAGAAGCGCCATCGTGCCGTCTTCGTAGCGGAAATACAGCCGATTGTCGGCGTACGTCACCGCCGCCGAGCCTGCGCCCGGCCCGCGCTGCTTGCCGCCCCAAACGATGCGGCCAGTTTTCCAATCGAGGCAGGTTGGAAATCCATTTTGCTGGCCATTGCCGCCATACAGATCATTGCCCACCAGCACGACTCCTCCATGGTGGTTTTGAAAATCCTTCGCGGGGATATAGTAGACCTCGTCGGCGCGCTCCGCCGCTGGTTTTCGCCAAGCGCACCTTTGCCGCACCCGACTCATACGCCGCGGTCACGAACACGCCGTCGTCGTGCACCACGGGCGTGGTGATATTGGCCACCTCGTTGGCGATTTTGTTGTAACCCCAGAGGAACTTTCCGCTGTCGGGTTCGACGCCGATCAGCCCGCGCCCGACAAATTGCACGTATTGCTTTTTGCCGCCGCCATGGGAGATCACGATCGAGGAATATCCGGCCCCTTCTTTGCCTTTCTTGCCGACGTCGGGCAGCGCACAGCGCCAGATTTCCTCCCCCGTCTGCTTGTTGAGCGCGACCATCACCGCATTGTTGCCGCCGGGGGTGCAAACCAGCTTGTTGCCGTCGACCAGGGGTGATTCGCTGTAGCCCCAGATCGACATCATCTTGCCGCCAAAATCGGTCTGCAGATTCTTGCGCCACTTCACTTGCCCAGTCGCCGAGTCGTAGCAGGCCAGGTCGCCGTGCGAACCGATGGCGTATACCAGCTTGCCGTCGGCTGTAGGGGTGCAGCGCGGCCCCGGATACCCGGCGTTGTCGGCGGTTTTGCCGATTGGCGTACACCACACTTCTTTGCCGTCGTCGAGATCCAAGGCAAACACGCACTCTTGGCCCTGCCGCTCGCCCATCGTGAAAATCAAGCCGTTCTGGATCGAAACGCTTGAAAAGCCCTGACCTAAACCGTCGGTTTTCCAGGCCAATTCCGGGCCGCCGGCCGGCCACTGTTGCAATAGCCCCGTTTCGGTCGAAACGCCGTCACGATTGGGCCCCCGCCACTGCGGCCAATCGCCTTGATTCTTAGGCGCATGGTCGTCGGCGATCGCGCCCGTCGTTGCCATTGCCAGAATGAAAGCCCCCAGCCAGGCAGTTGAGCGTGCCATGCATCGAATCCTTGAGAATTGGGAGGCTAGGTAAAAGAGCCAGAGTCAGTGCCGGCCGCTTGGTCGATCGCAGGGAAAATTATCCGCCTCGCACAAGCTTAATGGGCGTAACGAGATGCTGCAAGTTTCGCGCCGCGCTGTTTTGGACTTACGCATTTCGCTAGCATTGACCCCTTGCAAGCAGTTATTAGCCAGCTACTGTGGCAGGCCTCACCAAAAAAACCCGCTGTGCGCTAGGGTCGTCATGCCGGCTTCGAAAGAGCCGTTCGACAAACCCGGCCGCACGAAAAGACCTACCCGTGGCAACCGTCGTTCGTTTCCTCCAAGGCAAGCGAGCCGGTCTGCCGTTCGTGCTGCGTTTCAACTGTGCGTCCTGAGGCAATTTTCTCAGGCCATAAGGAGGAGGATAGCTATGTATTTGAAAGTTGCGTTGTCGGCATTGCTGGCGCTGTTTTTATACGACGAAGGAAAGGCGCCGCCGGCCGCCGGAAATGACCTGATCGAAGTGGAAAAACAAATCGTCGAGCAGACCAACGCTCAGCGCGCACGCTACGGCTTGCCGCCCCTGGCGGTCGATCACGGCCTGCTCCAGTCGGCCCGCACCCACACCGCCTGGATGACGAATAGCCATAATCTGCAACACACCAACAAGCCGGTCGGCGAAAACATCGCCATGGGCCAGCGCACCACTGACGAAGTCGTCAACGACTGGATGAATAGCCCCGGCCATCGGGCCAACATTCTCAACGGTAGCTACAAACGCATCGGAGTGGCCGCCTATCGCACCGAGGACGGCACCATCTACTGGTGCCAAGAATTCCTGCCGTAAAAGACGGTCTTCGTCCAAAAAAAGCCCCCGGTGAATTTCACCGGGGGCTTATTCTTGCGCATCAACTGCCGCTCGACCTATTTACTTCACCAACCGCACCTGCGGGTTGTCGATGATCTTATCCAGCAGGTCGGTCATTTCCGTTTCATAGGTCGACGGATCGCCGCTGGTGCTCGGAGCATTGCCGTTGCTGTCGGCCGTGCCGCCCACGCGCGCCATGCGGTTCATGAAGTCGCTGTCGACGGACAATCCTAACGGCAACGCATACACGTACCAGCCTTTGCCCGACATCGTATCGGCCTGCATCAGCGCGGCATCGCTCGAGTAATCTATGGAGCCGCCGTAGTAATTGGAGCTGCCGTTGTAAGTGTTGGGATGCGACGATGTGTACGAACTGATGGCCGAACTGCTGCTATCCTTCAAATTCGCCGCACCGTCGGTCAGCAGCACCACCACCTTTTCCGTATTCTCGCGCCCGGTGCCTCCTTGGCTGGCGGGTCGGATCAGGCTGTAGGCCTGGGCCAGACCCGATTCCGTGTTCGTGCTAGCGCCGTTGTTCCCCACGGCCTGCATCTTCGGGCAGATCGCCATCGCGGAGTCGTAGTTGCTGGTCAGACCCAGCAGCGTTTGCACGTCGCCCGTCTTGTCGAACGTCACGATCGAAACCCAATCCTTTTGCGTGTTGTCGCCGATCAGTTGGTTGTGCGACTTGATCTCGTTGATTCCCGCGATTACTGCGCGCCGTTCCGAATGCGTCGGCTGCTCGGCTGCGGGGAACGAGAACGTGCCGCCGGCGGTCGATTCATTGTGGTACACGCAGTTGGGGCTGCTCGTGGAAAGCTGCCCGTACTGCGAGTTGTTGGAATCCACCATTTGATCGCGCCCGCCGTACTCCATCAGCCAGGTGACGTACGTCCGGTATCCCAACACTCCGCCTTCGTTGATGATGTCGCCGATGTAACCCCGCCAATAGTTATAGCTGGTGGTGTTCGAGCTACTCGGCGCCGGTTTGGCATTGGGCATGATCGAAGCGACTTGATTATCGATCATCCACTTGTAGGCTTTGGTCTGCGCAGTGCTCGTTGAATCCGTGCTGAATATACGGTAGGTGCTAGGAATTGTGCTCTTTGATAACGGTCCGCTTGTCGAGTACAGCCCCGTGGAACCCGAGCCGCTCCAGTACCAGGTGCTCGAGCCCAGCGGTTGGCCAAGCCTTTGCGTTGTGCCGGGGTAACTGCCGAAATTCAAGTTCGTGAACACCGTCTGCAGCATCGACGAGTAGATGCTGGTGTAGCCCGAACTGCGATACGACGGGCTGGAGCCGTAACCGGTCGATGTGTCGTCGTTCATCGAGCCCGACAGGTCCACCACGAAGCAGATGTCGCGCGGATTGCCCATCGCAATGGCCTGGGCGGTTTCGTTGAACGTGCTCACGCCGAAAATCCGGCCGAAGAACAGGTTGTTGCCGCCCGTGCTGTTGTTGCGCCGCGCGGTCACGCGGATCGCATTGCTCACCGTGTTTGTCTTGGTGAAGGTCTGGGCAGCAATGTCCCAAGTGCCGTATTCGATGTCGCTGGTTTGCAGGGTCACCGGCACGCCGCCCGCTTTGTGGTATGCGGCGTACGTCTTGGCAGTCGCTACCGGGTCAAGCTGGGTTGATCCCATCACCGAAGCGCCCGCCATGGCGGCGCTGTCGGCCGCAGCCTGAAGCTGCGACTTCACGACCAGCATGTATCCGGAGTCGATCGAAAACGCCAACATGCCGGCGGTGGCCGTCATCAGGAAGCCGGCCAGCACGACGATGTTTCCCTTGCGAATCGCTGCCCGAGAAGGACGGAGCCTACGCGCGCGGGTAAAAAGTTTGCTGAACATTCGCTTGTACTCCAGATAAGACGAGCACCGTAGGCAAGCGGTCTGTGCGCTGCCGACGTAGAAAAGCTGTGACAAGAAGCGCTGATATGCCTCGCTCCGAAAGGAACCTTAGCTTATTTACGGCCTGCAGGACGGCCGGCGGCAGCGACAAATTGGGGTCGCAGCAGTTATGCCGCCGCAAGTGCTTGAGGCGCCGGAGATTCCGCGGCGCGAAAATTTCGCCGGTGACATTCCTGCCGATGCTTACGGTCGCGCTTGTGCCGTTGCAAGATGACTGCGCTGTTGCTTATACGCAACAAACACGCGCTGATTAGACCGCAAAATCATTTCGCGGCCGCGGCATGATTCGCCGAACCCACCGCTTGCCCGTTCTGGCCGTTGAGTCCTTCGTCCGCTTCTTCCTCGTGTCCCGGCTTCCAGCGACGTCCGGCCAATTGCGGTTCGAATTCCGGATGCCCCGCCAGCTTGGCGATTTCCCACAAGATGCGCTTGGTGATCTCGCCGGTCACTCCGGCTTCCCGTTCGCGACCGAAATAGCTCGACAGATCGATCGAACGCCCAATCTTCACGCGCACTTTGGCCGGCATCAGCAGCGGCCCCACCGCGGTGCCATCATACGGCGACCCCTGGATGTAAACCGGAATGATCGGCACCCGCGCCTTCAGCGCCACCAGCGCCGCGCCCGGGCGACCCGGCAGCAGCAGTAGATCCTTTGTGTCATTGATCCGCCCTTCCGGAAACATTCCCACCAGGCCGCCATCTTGCGCCAAGCGAATCGCCAGCTTGGTGGCGGCGGTATCGATGCCCCCGCGCCCCACCGGAATCACCTGAAATGCCCGCAATAGCCCGCCGATGACCGGCGCCTGGCAGTATTCCCGCGCCACCATCCAGTAGACGACGCGCCGCAGGCATATTTGCACAAACGACGGATCGATCGAGCTGCGATGATTGGCCACGATGACGGCCCCTTCGCCCGGCCGCACCTGCAACTCCCCTTCAATGCGGGTTCCCCACAGCAAGCGCGTGATCAGGTAGTTGACCGACCACATCCAGGTTTGCACCAGCGTCAGCGGCGATCGCCGCCACCACACCAGGAAAGCAATTGCCGCCGAAGCCGCTAGCGCCAATAGCAGGCCGATCGCAAGTTGATTTGTCGCGGAAGGAGAAAGCATCGGTAGAAGAAGTATGCGGTGGCCTGGATTCACTGGTCCGTGTTCAGTGGTCAAACACTATAATCGTACAATCTAAATCTAGCGATGGGAGAATTAGGCCGCCCCCGAAAATCGCTGCCTGCCCAAACGGCAAGTTTCGCTGCCCCTGCGGGTCCCATAACTCAATCTTATGCTGCTAGGCGTTGTTAGCGATACTCATGGCAATGTGGAACACGCCCGCCAAGGCGTGCGAATGCTCGAAAATTTCGCCGTGGAAAGGGTGCTGCACTGCGGAGACATCGGTTCGCCGGAAATCATCCCTTTGTTCGCCGCCTGGCCCACGCATTTCGTGCTTGGCAACGTCGATGGCCATTTGTCAATGCCAGTGGCGACGAAGCTGGCGGGCCAATCGTTCCACGGTCGCTTCGTCTCGCTGGAATTCGCCGGCGTAAAGATCGCGCTCTTGCACGGCGACGATCAGCGGCTCTTGAATAAGACGATTGCCGACGGTTTGCACCAGCTTGTCTGCCACGGCCACACGCACGTGGCGCGGCGCGAGAAAATCGGCCCCACGCTGGTGCTCAATCCCGGCGCACTGCACCGCGCCAACCCGCACACCATCGCCATCGTCCGCCTGCCCGAACTGGAGGCAGAGATCATCCCGGTACGATAGGATCTTACCGCCGGTCAGCCTGGTTTTCAGCCCGCCATCCGCACTTGTTCTTCTTCGACCGCGGGCACCGCGTCGGCGCGGAAGCGGAATTGCATCAAATACGCGTCTTCGGGCGTATCTTCGTAGAAATCGCGCAGCACGCTGACGGCTCGGAAGCCCGCGGTACGGAAGAATAATTGCGCCGCAAGATTCGTTTCCCGCACTTCCAGCAAGATACGATTGCGCCGTTGGGCGGACAGCTTGCCGACCAGCTTTTTGATCATCTGCGTGCCGGCGCCGAAGCGGCGAAAGCGCGTGCCCACCGCGAAATTCAAAACGTGCAGCCGCGCCTTGTGCAGCTCGTAGATCATGAAGCCCACGACGCGGTCTTCATGCTCGGCCACCATGCCGATGCAATTCCGCTGCCGCAGGCAACGCAGAAAGTCGTCCTCGCACCAGGGGAATTCGAAGCTTTCGTTTTCGATCGCCAACACTTCAGGCATGTCGCGGCGGATCATCCACCGAATGTGCACCTTCAACGCTTGACGAAGATTCAATTCCATCGAGGGCCTCCTTCCTTGTCGGCCTGTCGTTTTCCATCCGCCGCAGATCCGTCCCGCGGCGTCACCGGTCAATTCACCGGCCCCAGTGCAAGGGGGGACAGGCTAGCAAATCGCCCCGCGCCTGCCAAGGCGAAATGGAGAACCCAGAAAGCACGCTGCAAAAAAAGATTTTTGAAGGGTCACATCCGCGTGCGCGACGAACCCGGATTCGACACTGTGCGCGATGCCACGGCGAAAGCAGGACGTGACGCGCTTGAGCGAAATGGCCAGAAATGCCGCACGATGGCCACTGCGCTTGCCGCCAAAATCAGCAGTGCGATAAAACGCGGCGTTAGCCACAGCCACCAGATTGCGCCAGCAATCAGGCCCCAGACACCGGGACCAACAGCGCCCCGCGCCACCGGTCGTCGAGGTTTATCCAACCACGCCGCTGCGCAATCGCAATGGCCGTGACAGCTAGCAGAATCGCGCCGGCTAAAATAAACCGCGCCCAGCGATCATTTCCGGCTCGCTGCGGGTAGGCGATCGTCAGCGTCTGGCTGTCGCCGCGCTCCAGAGCGAACGTCAACATGCGGCCCGGTAGTTGCGTAATGCTCCAGAGCCGCACCGGATCCGCGGCGATTACCGGCTCGCCGGCCAACTGGCTCATCAAATTCGATGTGCCCAGCCGTCGTGCCAGCCGGGCATGGTCCTGTTCGATGGTGGCAATTTCTTCCGCGGCGTTAACCGCCGAATTGTCGCCCGCCCCCGCCGCTAGCAGTTGTCCCAGCGCAGCCCGGCAATCCAAAAACCGTTTAGCCCACGGCGCATACCACCGCAGCAAATTATCGGGCGATTCTTCCAGCAACAATCCCGCTGCGGAGTCCGTCAGTGTCGTCGTGCTTTCGTAGCGAATTAGTTCGTGCCGCAATTCCGAGATGCTCGAGCCATTGGGGAGCACGCCCGCTCCGAACGATTTTGGGGCGGAGACACTCAGCAACGTGCGCTCCACCGGAATATCAACCAATCGCGGCGCCGGCAGCGACGAGATCGAGGCCAGCGATTTCGTCGGCCGCCCGGCGAAAATCACCTCCAACCTGCGCGGCAGCTTGTTGTCCCCCAACCAGACATTCCAGCGATTCTCGCCTTGCGCGGAGCGCTGAGCGGCGGCGCCGTCCAAAAGCGCATGCACCACCTGCAATCCCTCGGGCAATTCCAGCAGGCAACTTGTCGCGCCGGCAGGCTCCAGATCGAACGACGCCACGCCCCAATAACTTCCATCGGCCTGGCAGCTTTCGGAAATGTCGGCCAGACGCACTTGCGGATCCTCGACCGTTCGCTCCGCGGATCGCAACACCGCCCGATACGGCCCGCGCAACTGTTGATACGACCGGTACGAAGCCGCATCCGCCACGATGGCCGCGAGTTCTTCCGGCAGCGGCTTGGGAATAAGCCCCCGGGTATCCCACGACAATTGCTGATCTTCAATTCGCCGCGGCAGCAGGAAAAAACGATCCAGTCGCGGCGCGCCCGACAGATAAACGTCGGGAGCCGCGGGACGCTCGCCGCCGGCCACCGTCAGCGGTCCGGCGATGTGCAAGTGCGTCGCGCCCGACAACGGGGTTTCAGGAAACACGACCAGTTGACGCTGGTTCAAACCCGGCAACTCGTTCACCGCAAAGGGCATGGCCGGCGTAATCTTGAACGGCCCGGTCCAATGCGGCGGCAATTCTAATCGCAATACGTCGAGCACCCCATCGTCGATTTGCAAGCTGAGATCGACGGCCGCTTGCCATGCCTCGGCGCCGCGGTTGATCGAAGTGGCCTGCACCGTGCGCACTCGGGCCCGATTGGGCTCGACGCGCAGCGCCGCAGGCTGCGATTCCTGCGGACCATCCAGAATGGCGACCAGTTGCTCCTCGCCCGCGCGCATCGGCTCGATTAGCCCGTCGTGCTGCGCTTCCGCCAGCGCGGCGCCAATTTCTCCGGCGGGCAGCGCCTTCAAACCGCCGGGATCGCTCACGGTCACCAGCATATCGCTGGTGCGAGTGATGATCGCGCGGAGCTTTTCCGTATCGCTTCCTTGAACGTGAATCTCGGGCAAGGAGAATTTCGATTCGCCGGACCGCGGCATCCGGCCGCGCGCGAGCAGCCTGATTTCGCCGCTGGCCGGCGCTCCTAGTAAAATCGTCAGCAGTTTGTCGCTGGTCCGCGCCCAATGGGCCGGCCGGCGCCCAGTGGAATCGTCGACGGAAACGTCCTCGATCTCCAGCGCCGCCGGGACCGCCAGGCGATAGGCAAAGGCCGATCCTCCTTGCGTCGTCACGTTGGCGGCGAACCGCACGTCCGTCGATTCTTCTCCCACGTCGAGCGCCAATCGACAGCGCGCCGCGAACTTGGTTTCGCGAAGCCGAGTGGTCAAACCTATTTCGGCGCCTGCGGCGCTGCGGTCCAGCGCCAGCTGCGGCTTGATCTCGTCAGAGCCCCATAGTTCGGCGAATTGCGAGGGCGCCAGCGATTGCGTGGTGGATGCGGGCATTTCGCTCATCTCCAGCGCCGGATCCAAGGTCGCCGCCCACCAGCGCCGCGAGGCGGCCGCGCCATCGACATGCAATTGCGGCAGGTGAACTTCGCCGATGCCTTGGGCCCCCGCCGCCAGGAAAGAGGCGTCGATCGTAGCGTCGCCGGTGACTGGCGCCGGCAAAGTCACGGCGATGGCATTCAATTTGTCGGAGACGCGTTTGGTTTTGATCGTTCCACCGCTGCTGGTGCCAAGCGGAAGCAATCGCGAATCCGCCAACAATTGCAATCGTTGCACCTGGCCTTCACGAACTTTGATTCGATACCGGCCGTCGATCGTCACGGATCCAGGCCGCACGTGCATCCAATACAGTTCATCGACGTCGAACACCGGCGCTTTCGCCGATCCGGCCGCGGAGGCCAATTCCAGCGGTCGAACAATAATCTTCGTTGCCGGGCCCAGGAATTCCGTTGCCGGCTTGGCCGCGCCCAGCGCGGTTTCGACCTCCAACGCAGCCGCCGTGGATTTCGTCAAATCGAGTTGCGCGGTTGCCGCCGCGGGAATTGCAAATTCAAATCCGCCGCGCCGGCGCTGCGGCCGCAGCAGCACTTCCACATGGCGCCGACCGCTCGCGCCCAACTCGATCGCCAACAAATGTTGCTTCTGCTCCCAATGGAACGCGCCCGCCTGGCCGTCCACCTTGATGCCGTCGGGCACCAACGCCGCGCCTTGCGAATCAAAGGGAAATTGCAGCGAGGCGCGATCGGACAGCGATTCAATATCGAAGGCCGACTGCCAATCGCCGCTGGTCAGTTCGCCGTTGGCGGCATCGCGCCCGATTTGAGCCTGATACACCGCCTGCGTGATCAAATACTGCGGCCTGGCGATTTTCGCGCCGGCAGTGGCGCGGATCAGCTCGTCGTAAAAAGATTCCGCCAAGAAATAAAGCCCGCCAGTCGGATGCTCGTCCTTATCGACCGGAATCAGCACCTGGCGGATGTCGCAGCGGCTCGGCTGAGTGGGCGATGAAGCAGGTTCATCGGCCTGCACGGCATTGTGGAGCGCGAAAATCGCCAGCAGGCAGATCGCCGTGCCCGCCGGAACCAGCCGTTTCGTTCTGGAGGTCGACTCCGATCCGCCCGCTGCCACTGAAACGGCCCGGCGCCGGCAACCAGATGCGAGTGAGCACCTGCCCCACGACCAGCCCTAACCACGCCGCCGCGGTCATTGGCGCCCAAGCGGCCGGAACGATCAAAGCCATCGCCGTTGCCGTTCCAAAAATTGCGGCAGTTGCCAACCACGTCCGGCGTCCAAACCACCATCCGAATCCGACGGCCAACACAAACACGGCCCACGACCATGCGGCCACGGCATGCCGATCGACAACCCAAATCTTTCCCGCCTCGTCGCCGGAATTGTCGAACGAATAAGTGATCCATCCCGCGCTCTCCGGCGCCGATGCCGGGCCCGGCTTCCACGGCGAAAGTGGAGCGGCTGGCTTGAGCGTTGCACGACTGACGGCCGCAGCATCCACATCCCCTTCCGCCACGCGCGCCAATGGGCCGAACAACCGAGCCGTCCAGGGAATTGTCATCGCCGGATTTCCACCAACTCGAGCCTCAGCTACCGCGTAGCCCACTGGCAAACTCACGTTCCACTCGCGCGCCAACATAGGCACGTCGCAACCGGGCCAGAGGGCGACGCCGGACGTGATCGCGCTTTGGCATGTGCCGTCACTTTCGATCCATTGCAACGTGACGGTCGAAAAGCGAACGCCGGGCGCCAGCGCGATCCGGCAGGGGTTTGCATCATCGGTCGCAGAATCCGGCCGCCGCTGCCCGTCGATCCAAACACCCCGCAATTGAGCATTGGCCGGAAGCTGGAACTGAATGCCCGCGCGGCCGGTGTTTTCCACCCGGCCGGTGAATACGTGTTCCGCCCCGCCGCGCTGATAGTGCGAATCCAGTTGCGCTTGCCAAATCCATGCCGGATTGCTCGCCGCCGCTGCGTCGCGCAGCGCAAGCACCAGCGGAGGTTCCGCCACTTGCAGCGTGTCTTCTTCCGGCTCGTATTGGAAAGCGGCGATCAATGTCGACTGCTGACCCGCAGGGGGTTGTTCCATCGGGAGCGCCGGAAGACGCCGGCTGCGCAACTCGGGCGAGACCGAACCCATGGAACGAACCAGCACGCTGCCCCGCTGCGTCTCCGCGCCCACCAGTGCCGCCAAGGCCACGGGCGTTTCGCCGCGCAGCGGCAATTCGCGAACCGCCAACAGCTCAAATGGCGTGGCTCGCGGCGCAGGCAAAGGCACTTCCCACGCCTCGCCTTCGGCCAATCCTCGCGCCGCTTGTTCCGGCTCAGTCAGTCGGCGGCCGGGCAAGGCTTCGTTTTCACCCGCGAGCGACCACTGAATCGGCTCGGCGCGCGGCTGCGAAAAGCGAACGATGAGCCGCGCCATTTCGCGCCCCTGCGGCACGATCGAAAAGCGATACGATTCGGTCAAGCGATGGTCGCGAACGGCCGCCTCGGCATGAATTTCCGCTTGATAGCGCGGCGGCCGCGTCGAAAGCGACACCGAAAGCGTGCGCGCTTGTGCGTCATCGACAAACACCACGCCGCCGCCGCTTTCTTCCAGCAGTGCCGCGTCGCTCGGGGCAAGCTGCGCCGGATCAAGATAGTGCGCTCCGGCGGCCCCGCTGAACTGCATTTGATACGGATCGATGGTGTGCAAGCAAATGAGTTGGCGTGTCGCCTCGGCATTGCCAAACGTCAACATTTCGAGACCGGCCGGCCGCAATCGTTCCGCAATCGGGGCGCGCCGGCGGCGTCCGGTGACCAGCAACCGCAGGGGATGCTGCGGCGCCAGCGGCGTCCGCAATTGCAACTTCAACTTGCCCGGCCTGCCCGGCAAAGCTTCGTGCGACCAATCGACGATGCGGCCCGCTACGTCGCTTTCCACATTGTCGATGATCCACTGTGGGGCGACTTCCGCGACCAGCGAAAATCGCTCCCCCTCGACCGCGGTGAAATCACCCAGAAAGCGTCCCGCGCATTCATTGGCCCGCAACGAAATCGACACGCCGCTGGCCAGGCGAATGTGTTCGCGCTGCCGGGAGACCATTACGTCGATCTCCGGCGAACCGCTGAAACATTGGATGCCGATCGATTCCGCGCCGTGCTCCTGCGCCGACGGTTCGACCTTGATTTGCCGGCAGCCTTTGCACGCCAGGTCGTCCAGCGCCAGCGGGGCCGTCACCCGCAGCGTGGCGTCCCCTTCTTGCCAGTATGCGTCCGGCACGTGGACCATCGGCAACCGCCAACGCTCGGCGGTCGTGATGGGTGCCACGGCGGTTATTCGCAGCCGATGCTCCGGCCCTTGCAGTGGCTCGGGGAATTCGATCTCGGCCTTGGTCGTGTCTTTCGCATTGCCGGCAGTCAGCGTGATCGGCAATTCGAATCCGCCGATCTCGGCCCGCACTGGCGAAAGCGGTTGATCGAACTCCAGCGATAGCCGCTGCAGCGAACCGCCGACGGAGTTCAGCCTGATTTCGGCGGTCAGGTCCAAGCCGCGCTGCGAAAGTTCGATCACTTGCGAGGTTTGAACGAGCGTCAAGGGGCGATCGCCTCCGCCGGCATTTCGCTTGCCGATCTGTAGCTTCGCCCGATGGTTTCCTCCCAATTCGATGGTCCAACGTTGCAGGCCACGTTGCGGCTCGCCGTCCAGGTTCGCCAGCCCGCGGTCCACCTGCGCCACCAGGTCGGCCGGCAGCGTCAGATGCATCGTGCTGATCGGGCTGGCCGGCACTTGCAAATCGAAAATCAAATTTTCGGCGGAATCTTTCCGTCCGCGCAGCGACCAGCCGCAGCGCAGCTTGCCCGAACGCTCCACCACGACAGCCAGCCGGCCATATTGATCGTTTCCCAAGATTGGGCGTTGCGTTGAATCGGCCCAGCGCGGATCGGCAATCGCCAACTGGCAATCGTCCAGAAGCACGACCGATTTCTCTCTGCCGCGCGATTCAAATTGCCAGACGGCTTCTCCGTCGATCAAATTGTTTCCCGCCAGCGTCGCGCTGTATTCGGCGGAAACCAGCCGCGCAGCACCAACCTCTGTGACCTGATTCGACGGCTTGCGCAGCTCGGCCACCCGGGCTTCGAACTCGTCGGCCGGCATCGGTAAGTAACGCTGCGCTTTGTTGCGCGGCCAATCGTCCGGTCGCTCCGCCGGCACCAGCAGCCGCTGAATATGCCAGTTGGGGCCGCTCGATGGTGCGTCGGTCTCGGCATTGTCGTCGGCCGCGAGGACCTCGTTCCAGCCGCGCGGGATCGCCGCCGCCAGCAATCCCATCAGCAGAACGCAAACGCGCAATCGCATGACTCAATCCATCTCCGGTTCGCTGGCGGTTTCTTCCCCGACGTCGGAACCGCCGGAGCTCGATGCAGCCGCGGCGGTTTCCAAAGCGCGGATCGGAATCTGGGCACTGCTTCGCTTGATGATCGAGCTGCCGCTGCGCACGACGACCGCGCCGGTTCGGCGTTGCGAGATGGTCTGTTCCAAGTAGCCGGACAACAGCACCAACGCCACGCCCAGCACCGACGCTTGCGCCAAAAGCAGGGCCAGATCGGCATTCCATGCCGCCACCGCCAAGAGCAAAACTCCCCCTGCCAACAGTGTCACCGGGCGCCGCATGACCGGCAGATAGATCAACAGCAAGCCGACGCACAGCACCGCCAGCGACGCAATCAAAACAATTTGCCCGCGCTCCACGGTGCGCACCGTAAGCCGCTCGGGATTGCCCGCCACGCTGAACAAATAGCGATTGGCCTTTTCCGGCGGCGGGGTTTCCCGCTGCGCCGGACCACTCTTCCAATTCCGCCTGGTCCAGGGGCGCCTGCCGCGCCCAATACATGCCCGACCAAACCCAGGAAAACTCCGGCGTCACCTCGCCGCCGCCGGAAACCAAATGCTGATCGCCCGGCAAAATCAGTTGCCAATACATCCGCTGCATCCACACGTTGCTGCTGAAGCGCGGCAATTGCGCCTCGATCGTGCCCAACCGGGAGAAGTCGCCGTCGAACTGATAGTGCAATTCCAGCACATGTTCGCGTCCGCCCCGAGGATCGAACCGAACCGCCAATGCCTGTTCGCTCGTCGCCACGATGGGCACGCTCTGGCCGTCGAGCCTGGCTTCGACATTCCCGGCCGATACCCCCGCCGGCAAGCTGATTTCCAGCGGCTGCTCGGCGCCGCTAAAGCGATACACGGCGCGGTCTTGTCGCCCCGCGCCGGTCATCCACGTTTGCACCCAGGCCCGATCGATCACGGTGTCGCTTTTGCCGCGGCGATCTTCGCGCCCGACGGTCAAAGTGATTTCCGTCGCGCTTGCGCCGCGCTGAACTGATGAGCGTTGCGGCCGTTGGCGGCCGACTCGCCCTGTGCCGGCTCTGCTTCGCTCCATGCCGGGTCGTGCGCTTGCACTGCGATTCCCGCATCGCTTTCGATCGTCAGCGTATTGCTGGTGAGCGCGCCCGCGGCGGGCATCACCAACGGCACCGTGCGCTGATCGCTGGCGCTCAACGCGGATTCAGGCCAGCGCGATCGCACCTGCAATTGAAACTCGCCAATTTTCGGACTCGGCAGCGGCAAATCGATTCGCGCAGTGGGCGCGTCCGCGGGGGAAGCGGCCGCCGGCGCAATCGCCAGCGACTGCCCGTCCAGCAGCAATTCCAACTTCGCATCGGCAGCCAAAAGCGCCTTGGGCACTTCGAGGGATAGCGCCGCCAGTGGCTCGTGCTCGACGCGATACTTGATCGCCTGGTCAACGCGCAAATCTTCGTGCCGCACTTCGATCGTGCTTTCGACCGCCGCGCTCACGACCTGCGGCATTCGCTCGATCTGGCCCACGAACCTGGCGGCCGCTTGCTCGCCCCGGTAATACAACGCCGGCTGTTGCCGCGGCGGCAACTTCATGCCGCTCAGCGATGCTTCGCGCCGCAGGCCCATTAGTTCCGCTTCCTTAGGACGCAATCGAATGTTGTCGGCCGGCGCCACCGCCACCAGCGCCGGTCCCTGCACGTCGGCATACAGCGTCGGCAGCGTGATTTCGACGCGCTCCGCATTGGCCGAAATGCTGCGGTGTGCTTTGATCGTCAGCTCGACGTCGCCGGTCGTGGCTTGCACCAGCGGAGCTTTCAGCACCGGACCGGTCGACGCCAACGCGGCGTCCGAATCGACGGTGCCGGCCGGCCCGATCTCGTCGATCTGCCAGCCGGCTAAGCCCACGTCCACGGCAAACGCTTTGGCCCCGCGGATCGCGTATTTCAGCCGCGCCTCCAACCGCACCTGTTGCGACTCGATAAAGTAGATATATTCCGGCTCGACGCTGATCCGCGTTTTTCGCGGCGTGATGCGCACCGCCAGCGCGGCCGGCTGGCCAAAGTACTCAAACCCCGCCACCACGTCTTTGCGGCGCAGCCAATCGGGCAGTTCATCGACTTGCTGCATCCGATCGCGCCGGCCCCAGGTGACTTGCCAATCACCAACCACGGCCACAGCCAGGTGCCCCCATTGACGGTGCGGCACCGCTTCCAGCACTTCAAACCCGGCCAACTCCAAATTTTCCTCTGGCTTGGTCACGTCGTACGCACGTTCGGCGCACAGTCGAATTTCGACCGGCCCGGCGGTTTTCTGCGCAAGTTGCACTTCGACGACTTGCTGCGCCGCGTCGCCGCTGGCGGCCAGCGTGTATCCCTGCGCGGCCGGCTCGCCGCCGACCCACTGCGCGCGGCGGCAGCTTCACGCGAAACCGATCAAATTCGGCGCCGAAGCTGCGCACCGAAAGGACCGCTTCGAACTGCACGCTGCGGCTGTCGATGCGCGCCAGCACATCGCCGGTGGCTTCTAAAACTGGCGGCGAGCTTTCCGCTCCCTTGGTTTCCTTCCAGGCCAGCGTCAACGCGCCGCCCAATCCCAGCAAGTTGATTTCCGCCGCGCCCCCCGCCGGTTTGACGTCGGCCGTCGCCGCGCCGGTATGATTGCTCAGCGTGATGTTCGCTTCCGGCCAGCGCAGCGTTAGCCGCGAAGCCGCCGCCGCGGGCAACGTCATCTCCAGCCGATGTTGCCCCGCGATCGATTTGATCGGGGCCGCCAACTTCAGCGTGATTTGATGTTCCGACTTGGCGTCGCCACGCAGTCGCAGGCGATAGGCGCCGCTGGCCGCGTCGAACAGCAGGGCATGTTCGCCGGAGCCTTGATATTTTTCCGGTTCGCGCAGCACCGCCCCGCCTCCTACCAGCGACAGCTCCACGGGACCGGCGCTTTCAAGCTGGATCTTATAGATCGCTTCCAGGTCCGCATGATCCGCCTTCGCCTGACCGGTAATTACCAATTGCTGCAAGCTGTACTGCGGCGGTTCGGTCGACGCTTCCCCGCCGCTGCTTTTCTGCTGGATGAATTTCAGTAGCTCCTCGTACGAGAAGCCCAGCAAAGGAATCAGCCGGCCTTGCTTGTCGCGCACATAAAAGATTTGCGTCTCATCGGCCACCGTCGGCGCGGCGGAATTGTTTTGCTGATCGGTGGCCGATTTTGCTTCGCGCTCGTTGGTTGCCTCATGCTCCGGGGCGGCAGATTCCTTGGGGGCCATCGCCGGCGAGCTTTTCTCCGCTGCCGCCGCTTCCGCGGCATGCGCAGCAGGAGGCACGGCCTGAGCCCCAATGGCGGCCCAGCCCAAAAGCATCCAGCAAATCAACCTCTTGCCGAGGAGTCGCAAGGGGAGCGTTCCTGCATTCGGCCGCCATCCGATGGCGGACACAGCGGCGAAAACTAAATCGGGTTAATACCCAGACAAGATGGGAAAGACAGCGCGGCCAGTCCGGCCCCGCAGCCCTTCAGTTTACCCAGCCGCCACAAGAACTTAAAGCTGCCCCAATCCAGGGGTTTGGTGCGGTTGTGAATCTCTCGCCGGAAGCTTATATTGGTTGATTCGTTAATTTCGAACTTCAGATTATTTCCCGCGGGGCGCCCGCCGCCGCCGGATGTTATGCGTTTTAAGTTGCTGGACCGGATCATCGACCTCAAACCAGGGGCAAGCATCACGGCTGTCAAGGGTTTGGTTTTGGCGGAAGATTATCTGGCCGACCATTTTCCGCTGTTTCCCGTCATGCCAGGGGTCTTCATGCTGGAGGCGATGACGCAGGCCTCGGCCTGGCTGATTCGCGTCAGCGAAGATTTCCAGCACAGCATGGTGGTGCTGCGCGAAGCGAGAAATCTGAAATACGCAGATTTCGTCGCTCCCGGACAAACGCTCACCGTCACCGCGGAACTACTGAATCAAACCGAACGTGAAACGAAATTGAAAGTGCAGGGCACTGTAGACGGACGTACCAACGTGAGCGCTCGCTTGACGATGGGCCGCTACAACCTGGCCGAGGGCAATCCCGCCCGCGCCAGCGCCGATGCCCACGTGCTGCGTCAAATGCGTTTGCAGTTCGGAGTGTTGTATCGACCCATTGAAAACGCCGCGGCCCCCGCGACAAACGGTGTCGCTGGGGCGGCCTCCCTGGCGACCAATCCAATCACGAATTAGCTCGTTATCTTCGGAGGGTTTTACCGATGCCTGTTCAGCAAGCGGAAGTGTTCGACAAAGTTCGCACCTGTTTGGTCGATGCGCTGGGCGTCGACGAGGAAGAGGTGACCCCTGAAGCCACGATGGTGGGTGATCTGGGCGCCGAATCGATCGATTTTCTCGACATCGTCTTCCGCCTGGAAAAAACTTTTAACATCAAAATTCCGCGCGGCGAATTGTTCCCCGAAGACATTTTGAGCAATGCCCAATATGTCAACGACGGCAAAGTGTCGGCCGTCGGCCTGGAAGAACTGAAAAAGCGGATGCCCTTCGCCGATCTGTCCAAGTTCGAAGCCGATCCCCGCGTCACCAACTTTGGCAACATGCTCACGGTGCAGGATCTCGTGAACTACGTCCAAAGCAAACTGCCGTAACTCGCCCCTCGCCTCTCACCCCTCGCCTCTTTTGCCATGCGCTGGTTCTGGATCGACCGATTCACCGAATTCACAAGCGGCTCAAGCGCCACGGCGATCAAAACGCTGTCGCTGTCGGAAGATCATCTGCACGATCATTTTCCCGGTGCGTCGATCATGCCCAATTCGCTCGTCCTGGAAGGCATGGCCCAAACCGCCGGCCTGCTGGTGTGCGAACACGGCGGATTCGAAAAGCAGGTGATCCTGGCAAAGGTGTCCAAAGTGGTCTTTCACTTCGATGCGTGGCCCGGCGACGTGCTCACCTATCGCGCGCTGGTCCAAAACATCAAGGAAGATGGGGCGATGACCGCCGTCACCAGCCACGTGGACGGCAAGCTGCAGGCCGAAGTCGAAATTTTCTTCGCGCACCTGGAGCAGTTCAACAAGGAAGGGGAACGGATCGAGTTGTTTGAACCGTACGACCTTTTCGGCTGGCTGCGGTTGCTGAAGTTGTACGAAGTCGGGAGAGACGCCCAGGGAAATCCGCTGAAGATTCACCCACGCTTAGCCGAAAGCGACCCGCATTTGCGCAGTCAGCCCGCATCGGCCTTGTAATGTTTCTGAGAATTTGCCAAGGATGGCATGCAACCTTTCGTCGTCAAGGGAGTGTGAAATGAAACGTCGTGTCGTGATCACCGGCCTGGGCTGCGTTACTCCGTTGGGCCACTCGGTCGATGAAATGTGGCAGGCGCTGCTGCGCGGCGATTCCGGCGTCGCCTACACCACGCACTTCGACGCCAGCAAATTCCCCACCAAAATTTCCGCCGAAGTGAAGAACTGGGATATCGACCAGGCCGGCGAAGATCCAGAGCGCTGGCAATACCGCGGCCGCCACAGCCGCTTCGCCGCTGGTGCCGCCAAGCAGGCGGTGAAAGATTCCGGCTTGGACAACGCGAAAATCGATCCCACGCGCTTCGGCGTCTATCTGGGCAGCGGCGAAGGCCAGCAAGATTTCTTCAGCTTCTCGCGCATCATGGCCCACGCCCTGCAAGGCGAAACGCTCGACGTCGGGCGCTTCGCCGTCGAGGGGCTTGAATCGCTGCACCCCATGGCCGAACTGGAACAGGAGCCGCACATGCCCGCGGCGCACTTGGCCTCGATGTTCAACGCCCAGGGCCCCAACGCCAATTGCCTCACCGCGTGCGCCGCCAGCAGCCAGGCGCTGGGCGAAGCGGCCGAGCTCATCCGCCGCGGCGAAACCGAAATCATGCTCTCTGGCGGCACCCACAGCATGATCCATCCCTTCGGCGTCACCGGCTTCAACCTGCTCACGGCGCTTTCGACGCGCAACGACGAACCCAAGCGCGCCAGCCGCCCGTTCGACAAAGATCGCGACGGCTTCGTGCTCGGCGAAGGCGCCTCGATGCTGATCCTCGAAGAGCTGGATCACGCCAAAGCTCGCGGGGCAAAAATCTACGGCGAAATGTTGGGCTACGGCTCCACCGCCGACGCCTACCGCATCACCGACACTCATCCCGAAGGGCGCGGCGGCGTGGGTTGCATCAGCCAGGCGTTGACCGATGCCGGCCTGAAACCGACCGACATCCATTACATCAATGCCCACGGCACCAGCACCGACGTGAACGACAAAGTCGAAACGCTGGCGATCAAGGTCGTCTTTGGCGACCATGCCTACAAGGTGCCGGTGTCGAGCACCAAGAGCATGTTGGGCCACCTGATCGCCGCCGCCGGCGCGACCGAGTTGATCATCTGCCTGATGGCCATTCGCGACAACGCTCTGCCGCCGACGATCAATTACGAAACGCCCGACCCGGAGTGCGACTTGGATTACATTCCGAATCAGGCGCGCCAGGCCCGCTGCGACGTGGCCCTGAGCAACAGCTTTGGCTTCGGCGGCCAGAACATTTCGCTGATCGTCGGCCGCTTCAAAGGATAGCGCAAAAAAGAAGAGGAGAAGATGAGAAGAGCAGAAGAGCAGCGACGATAATTCGCTCCCTTCTCCTCTTCTGCTCCTCTCCTCTTCTGCTCTTCTTCGTTCCGGCGCTAAATCCGCATCACGGCCCAATTCCCGTCGGATGCGCCGCCAGGAAATCGCGTGGGCCTCGCACCGTGTAATACGGGTAAGTGACGTCCGGAGCCGGCGGTCCGGCCGGCCCGCCCAATTGATCTGCCACCGCCGGCGACATGCCGCAGCAGCAACCCCCAAGGCAAGCACACGCTCGGCAAGGCGCGGTGGCGGCACACGCGGCCACAGGGCAGCCATGGCCGTCGCACGCGCCGGGCGCGCATCCGCCGTCGCCGCAACCACCCGGTCCGCATCGATCGCCGCAATCGGCGCCGCAGCATCTGCCGTTGCAACCTTTTCCGCAGGCGCAATGATCTCCGCAATCGCAACCCGAATCGCAATTGCCGTTGCAGCCGCAGTTGCCGCAGTTCGAACCGGCTCGGCAGCAGCCGTCGTCGCAGCAATCGCGGCAGTCGTCGCAATCGTGCCTGTGTCCCCACCACGGATGCATCATGCCGCATCCGCCGGCGGCCGACAGGGTTAGCGCGGCCGCAAGCGCCAAAAATGTATTCCGCATGGCGTTTAGAATCCTTTCCGCATTGGAACTGCGGCGCCGTCGCGGCGAAGAGATCGCTCGCGCACCCCCCTTGGGTCCGTTGCCGGCATGCGCCCTCCTAGGCGTGGCAAAACAAGGGGAGATCGATTTCGAGTTGGGTCGAACCGCTCGCGGAAACCTGGTGCGCAAGCCCCAAGCCGTCTCGCGTAGCATCCCCCTGTTCTGACACCCTCTGATAGCTGTATCGGCCTTACAATCGGCAGAATCCAACAATTCGATACAGCCGCCAAAGTGCCGCACACGCATGCATCAGGCTGTTTAGCGTCGGCCCCCAGGCCGACTGCGCTGCTAGCAGACGCAGCGCCATTAACCCCGCTCCGTCCGCGCCACCAGCAGCTTTTCCGCCATCTCGCGCCCCAGCGAAGTCACGCGCCCGCCCACTTCGACCGAAACCAGTCCCGCCTCGGCCCGATTGGCCACCACCCGCCCGCTTGAGCCCACCGAAAGCTCGGCGGTCGTCAGGTAGCGCAGGAATTCGGGCGATTGATCCATCACCCGCACCAGGCGAAACATTTCCCCTTCGCCGCACGTCGCCAGGCTGCGCGTGGGATCGGCCTGCAGCGAAAGATCGGCTCGCGGAATCGGGTCGCCGTGCGGATCGGCCTTGGGATATCCCAGGAACTTGTCGATCCGGTCCACGAGCAAATCGCTTACCGCATGCTCCATGTGCTCGGCCTCTTCGTGCACTTCGTCCCAGGTCAACTCGAGCGTCTTCACCAAAAACAACTCGATCAGCCGATGCCGCCTGAGCACGCGCAGCGCCAGGGCATCTCCCGAAGCGGTCAGCTTGGCCCCGCGGTGGGGCGTGTACTCTACCAGATTGCTCTCGCTCAGCGTTTTGAGCATGCTGGTCACGGTGCCCGGTGAAACCCCCAGCGCCTCGGCCAATTCGCCGGTCGCCGCCGGCTCGCCCCCACAAGCGGCGCTGATTTGATAAATCGTCTTGACGTAATTTTCGACCGTCAGACTGGGCACTTCGGCGCCTCCCTCAAATCTCGGTGAACGGCAGCAGCATCCCTGGCCAAGGGTCCGCAATTCTAATTCGAACGAGCGATGCTGGCAAACCGGGGCCACCCATACTTGCCAGTCCTCCGGCGGTGCGGTAATTTCAAGGGTTCTATAAATTCACGGAGGGTCCTAGCCACGATGATTGCCAGGCCGGAAAGTCAACGGATCGTCATTACCGGCGTCGGCCTGACCGCGCCCGGCGCCAACAACCTGGCTCAGTTCCGCGCTAATCTCTTGGCCGGCACGAGCGGCGTGCGGAAATACGAAATCCGCTACGTCGGCGACACCGTCGCAGGCACGTGCGACTTCGAAGAGCTTCGCCACCAAACAAAGAAAGATGTCCGCCGCGGCACCCGCGCCGGCAGCATCGGCGTTTATTGTTCCCGCGAAGCCATCGCCGACGCCGGGCTGGACTGGCCCAACATCGACAAGATGAATGTCGGCGTCTACGTCGGCGTTACCGAGCATGGCAACGTCGAAACCGAAAACGAAATCTATCAGCTCAAGTCGTTCGACTACGACACCAAGTTCTGGTCGCATCACCATAATCCGCGCACCGTCGCGAATAATCCCGCCGGCGAAATTTCGCTCAGCCTCGGCATCACCGGTCCGCACTACACCATCGGAGCCGCCTGCGCCGCGGGCAACGCCGGCGTCGTGCAAGGCGCGCAAATGCTCCTGTTGGGCGAATGCGATGTCGCCCTGGCCGGCGGCGTCTCGGAAAGCATTCACACGTTCGGCATCTTCGCCAGCTTCAAAGCGCAAGCGCGCTGGCCTCGCACGACGATCCCACCAAAGCCTCGCGCCCCTTCGACGCCGATCGCAACGGCATCGTGGTGGCCGAAGGGGGCTGCATGTATGTGCTGGAGCGGATGAGCGACGCCCGCGACCGCGGCGCACGAATCTACGGCGAGATCGCCGGCTGGGCCATCAACAGCGACGCCAGCGATTTCGTCCTGCCCAACCCCGATCGCCAGGCCCAATGCATCGCCACGGCGCTGAAGCGCGCCGGCGTAACGGCCGACGACGTCGATATCGTCAGCACCCACGCCACCGGCACCGCCTCGGGCGATGTTCAAGAGTGCCAGGCCTTGCGAAAAGTGTTCGGCGGCTCCAGCCGCACCCGATTCAACAACACAAAAAGTTTCATCGGCCATGCCATGGGCGCAGCCGGCGCGTTGGAACTGGCCGGCAACCTTCCGGCCTTCGGCGACGGCGCTTGCCATCCCACGATCAACCTCGATCGCCCCGACCCCCAATGCCGCCTGGAAGGCCTGATCGTCGGTCAGCCGTGCGAAATGAAGCAGGTCGATTACATCCTGAACAATTCATTTGGTATGCTGGGAATCAATTCGGTGGTGATTGTGAAGCGGGTGTGACAGAGATTACGGAGCAATCTTCATGACGGCGACCGATATACGCAGCGAAATCATCGACATCCTCTCCGACATCGTGCCTGACGAGGATCTGAGCAAGATCGACGATCAACAGCCACTCCGCGGCCAGATCGAACTGGACAGCATGGACTTCCTCGACATCGTGATGGAGCTGCGCAAGCGCTACCGTATCCACATCCCTGAGGACGACTACATTCAACTGGCCAGCATGGATAGCACCGTCAAATATCTCGAACCCCTGATGCGCGACCTGCAGCGCGCCTAAGCGGTGCCGTCCTTCTGCGCCCTGCGCCCTGAATCCTGCGCCCTCTTATGTACGACGTTCTCATCATTGGCGCCGGCATGTCCGGCCTGGCCGCCGGCATCCGCCTGGCGATGTTCGACACTCGCGTCTGCATTCTCGAGCGGCACTATGCCGTCGGCGGCTTGAATTCGTACTACCGCCTTGACGAGCGCAACTACGACGTCGGCCTGCACGCGCTGACCAACTATGCCCCGCGCGGCGCCAAGCACGGCCCGCTGCCGCGCCTCCTGCGCCAATTGCGCATCTCGCGGGACGAACTCGAATTGGCGGAACAACTCGGTTCATCGATTGCCTTCCCGAACATCCGCTTGCGGTTTAGCAACGACCCCTCCGTGTTGTCCGCGGAAATCGACCGATGCTTTCCCGCCCAGCGCGACAACTATCAGCGCCTGTTGTCCCAATTGCTCGATTACGACGAACTCGATTTGCCGAAAGCCGCCGCCGGCGCGCGAGAAATTTTCGCCGAAACCATCACCGACCCGCTGCTGGCCGAAATGCTGCTGTGCCCTGTGATGTTTTACGGTAGCCCGCGCGAGCACGATTTGGATTTCGGCTCGTTCAGCGTATTGTTCCGCGCCATTTTCCTGGAAGGGCTGGCCCGACCGCGCGGCGGGATCCGCGCCATCATCAAACCGCTGGTCCGCCGTTTCAAGCAACTCTGCGGCCAGTTGCGCCTGCGCCGGTGTGAAATCGATCATGCCCGACGATGACGCAATTACCGTGTTTCTCGACGACGGCACGGAACTCTCCGCGCGGCAGGTAATCTCGTCGGCCGGCTGGCACGAAACCATGCGGCTGTGTCCGGCGGAGCAGGGGAGCACGGCGATTTCCGCTTTAGCCAATCCCATCTCCTTCGTCGAATCCATTTCCACGCTCGATTGCCAACCGCGCGATCTCGGCTACGACGAAACCATCACCTTTTTCAACGATCGCGACCGCTTCGATTACGCGCGGCCCCACGATCTTGCCGGTCTGCGCAGCGGCATCGTCTGTTCGCCCAACAATTACCGCTACGATGTCGCCACACGCCCTGAACCCACTGACGGCACCGTGCGCATCACCGCGCTGGCGAACTTCGATCGCTGGGCCGCGCTGGCGCCGGAGCAATATCAAGCCGCCAAGCGCGAAATGCATGAACAATTGCTAACTTCTGCCGCCCGATTTGTCCCCGATTTCCGCGGCCATGTCGTCGCCCGCGACCTATTTACTCCCACCACCATCCGCCACTTCACCGGGCACGACGCCGGAGCGGTGTACGGTTCCGTGCAAAAACGGTACGATGCATCCACTCACCTGCCCAATCTGCTCGTTTGCGGCGCCGACCAGGGCTTCGTGGGCATCGTCGGCACGCTGACCAGCGGCATCCAGGTGGCGAACCGTCTGTTGCAATCCCGCCAACTCCCTGTTTGAGCCCGCCGCGCAAGCAAGGGTGGCATGCCCTGAATCCGCCAACGGCGTGATATAAAGCGCCATGCCCAAAGATTTCCTTAAAAACGTCGCCGATGAATACGACGCGATCATCATCGGCAGCGGTCTGGCCGGACTGACCTGCGCAAACACCTTGGCCCGCGCCGGTCATCGTGTGCTGCTCTTGGAGCAGCATTACAAGCTTGGCGGCCTGGCTACCTGGTTCCGCCGCCCGCGCGGCCACATCTTCGACGTCTCGCTGCACGGTTTTCCCGTGGGAATGATCAAAAGCTGCCGCCGCTACTGGTCGCAGGAAATCGCCGATTCGATCGTGCAGCTCAAGCACATCCGCTTCGACAATCCAAATTTCTCGCTCGCGACTACCTTCAGCCGCGACGACTTCACGCGACTGCTGATCGAACGTTTCGGCGTGTCGGCAGAAACAGTGACCGCCTTCTTCGATTTCGCCCGCGGCATGAATCACTACGACGACCCCAAGTTCACCGTCGGCGAACTGTTCCAGCGATTCTTCCCCGGCCGCGAAGACGTCATCCGTCTGCTGATGGAGCCGATCACTTTCGCCAACGGTTCGACGCTGGAAGACCCGGCGCTGGCCTACAGCATCGTCTTCTCCAATTTCATGTCGAAAGGTGTGTACACCTTTGAAGGCGGCACCGATAAGCTCATCAAGCTTATGCACGCCGAACTGGAGCGAAACGGCGTCGACGTGCGCATTAAGTGCAGCGTCGATCGAATCCTCGTCGATCGCCAGCGCCGCGTGGGCGGCGTCGAAATCGGCGGCCGACAAATCCGCTCGCGCAGCGTCGTCTCCAACGCCAACCTCAACTTCACGATTTTCAACCTCGTGGGGAACGATCATTTCGATCGCCACTATGTCGAAGAAGCCCGTGCCGTGCGCCTCAATAATTCCAGCACGCAGGTCTACGTGGCGCTCAAGCCCGGCGAAATGATCGATGAAGAGCGTTGCGGCGATCTGCTGTTCAGTTCCACCGCGCCGTTGTTCCGCACCGAATTGCTGCTGGACCGCGACGTTTCCAGCCGCGCGTTCTCGTTTTACTATCCCAAAACGCGTCCCGGCGTCGATCGCTGCAGCCTGGTGTCCTGCGCCAATGCCCATTACGAAGACTGGTCCGGCATCAGCGACGAAGAATACCTTCACCGCAAGCAGGAGTTAATCGACAGCACGATGGACCGCCTGGAATGCCATATTCCCGGCATTCGCGCGAAGGTCGATCATCTGGAAGCGTCCACGCCACGCACCTTCGAGCATTACACGCAGCACGTGCGCGGTGCCGCCTTCGGCACCAAGTTCGAAGGCCTTGCCGTCAGCCGCGGTCTGCCGCAGCAAATCGCCGGCCTGTACCACGCCGGCAGCGTAGGCATTATCATGTCGGGCTGGCTGGGCTCGGTGAACTACGGCGTGATCGTGGCCAACGAAGTCGATGCCCAGTTGACGAAATCCAACTCAACCCTGACGGCCTCCGCCATTTAGCCGCCGAGCGTGCTCGGCGCAGCAAAATCAGAAGAGGAGAAAATGAGAAGAGCAGAAGAGGAGATCTTGTAGTCGCAATTTTGTCTCCTCTTCTCCTTTTCTGCTCTTCTCCTCTTCTAATGCCTCCATGAGCCTCACCGCCATCCAAGCCGCCATCCCGCACCGCGCCCCGTTCCTCTTGCTCGATGAAATCGTCTCGCAGGAGGCTAACCGCATCGTCTGCCGCAAAAATTTCACCGGGGAGGAATTTTTCTTTGCGGGCCACTATCCGGATCACCCCATCGTCCCCGGCGTGCTGTTGTGCGAAGCCGCGCTGCAAGCCGGCGCGGTGCTGCTGGCTGGCTCAAACGATCGCCGCGACGGCATGCCGATGGTCACGCGCATCGCCGACGCCCGCTTCAAAAACCCAGTGCACCCCGGCGACACCATCGAAATCGAAGTCATCCTCCGCGAGAAACTCAGCGACGCCTACTTCTTCGACGCCAAAGTCACCTGCGCCGGCAAACCCGCCGCCCGGCTCGAATTCGCCTGTATGTTCGTTCCCCAGCCGGAGAGTGCAACGTGAGCGACTTTCTGCAACTCGCCGGCAAAACCATCCTTGTATTGGGAGTCGCTAATAAGAAGAGCGTCGCCTGGCACGTCAGCCGTGTCTTAGTCGAAGCCGGCGCCGATGTCGTCTATTCCGTCCGCAGCACCGAGCGCCGCGAAAGCGTTCAAAAGCTGGTCGGCGACGCGCCGGTGCTTGTGTGCGACGTCGAGCATGAAGATCAGATCGTGCGCATGGCGTCGCAACTAAAAGAGTTACGGCCCAAGCTCCACGGCATACTCCACTCCATCGCTTTCGCCGATTACGTCACCACGCCTGAAACGGCGGCCAAAATGGAGCCGTTCCATCAAACCCCCAAGGCCGCCTTCCTGCGCGCCGTCGATATTTCTTGTTATTCGCTGATCGCGCTGGCCAATGCGCTCAAAGATCAATTCGACCCCGATGCATCGGTGGTCACAGTCTCCATCTCCACCACGCGCATGGCCGCCGAAAACTACGGCTTCATGGCCCCCGTCAAAGCCGCGCTCGATTCCTCGCTGGCGTTTCTGGCCAAATCGTTCAGCGCGTTCTCTCGGGTGAGATTCAATGCCGTCGCGCCGGGTCTACTAAAATCATCGGCCTCCGCCGGCATCCCCGGCTACGTCGATGCGTATCTCTACGCCGAGCAAGCCACGCTGCGCAAAGAAGCGGTGAAGACCGAAGAAGTCGCCAACGCCGCTGCCTTCCTCTTGAGCCCGCGCTCCAGCGGCATCAACACGCAGCAACTCGTGATCGATGCCGGCATGAGCGTCAACTACTTCGACCGCGACCTGATCCGAAATCTGCTGCCGAAGTGACCAAGAAGAACAGAAGATGAGAAGAGCAGAAATCAAATCTCCTCTTCTGCTCTTCTCATCTTCTCCTCTTCTCGTGTCTCATGTCTCCTTGTCTACGGCATCAGATCCCCCACGCGCAGCGATCCAATATCCTCCAGCACGACCACATCCACCCGGTCGTCCATTCGATAGGTTCTCTCTTCCTGATACGCCGGCAACTGCACCGGCCCGCTGGGTGAAGTGAACACTTCCAACTGGCTGTCGAGTAAATTCAATAACCAATAGTTCGGAATGTTGGCCCGCGCATAGATCCGATTCTTCGCCCGGCGGTCGATCAACAGCGACGCGTCGGCTGCCTCGATCACAATTGCCACGTCCTGTGGCGTGGGCGATCGTCCTTCGTAACCGTCCAGCGCGTCGCGCACCACGGCGGCGTCCGGCTCCGGCTGGCTGTTCGGCGCTGTCGCCAGCGGCTGCTGAATCCGCAAATGCCAGCCGTTGGGCAACAACTTTCCCAGCACTTCCTGAATCTTCTCCAGTGCCGCTTCGTGCCGCAGCGATTGCCGCGCCTTGGGGACGATTACGCCCTCCAGCAGCTCCGCCGATTTCGACCCGCTGAATTCGCCCAGCGCAGAGCGGCGGCGATACTCGTCCAGCGTGATCCGCGCAGAAGCGGACGCCGACGCCACCGGATCGCCTTCATCATTCGGCGAGTTTTCACTCATGGCTTACCAATCCGCGCTTCAATTCCAAAGCCATCATCAACACATTGATCCCCGATCCGATTCCCAGCATCGCTATCCGATCACCGCTTTGGTAGTGCCTTTGCTCGATGCCGATCGCCAGCGTCACCGGCAGGGCAGCCGCGCCGGTATTCCCCAGCCAGGGATACGTGACGAAGTCGATCGTGCCGTCCAGGCCGAACGATTCCAACATCATTTTGCGATGCGCGCTGCCCACCTGATGACATACCGTCTTGCTCACGTCTTTGTGCGACCAGCCCATTTCATCCAGAAACTGTCCAAATGTTTCGCGCCCGATCGCCACGCCTTCGTGCATTAGCGCCTCGGCATCGGTTTCCATCAGCGGCCGCATCCCGCCGGCCACCGCCTCATCACTGCTGCCTTGGCACAACCGATGCTGCTGGGTATTCGACCGGGCCGTGGCGCACAGCAATCGGTTTCCGGTCTTGCTGATCTCGCGATGCACCAACAGCACCGCCGCGCTGGCCGAACCGATCGTCAGCGACGCCATCGCCGGCTTCACCGTTTCGCGCGTCAGCGAGGCGTCCGCATTCAACGTGGAGATCGTCGTCTCAATCAGTTCCCGGCTTCCTTCGCTGCCGACCACGAACCCGGCGCGAATCTGTCCCAGTTCGATCATGTTTGCCACCTGCACGATTCCATCCAATATTCCCAGGCAAGCGTTCGACACATCGTAAATCAAACATTTCCGCGGCAATTCCAGCCCATAGTGCACCGCGCACGCGGTCGCCGGCTCCAAATGATCGCGGCAGACCGAGCCATGCACCAGCGCCCCAATTTCGCGCCGCTCCATCGCCGCCGCATCGATCGCCTGCCGCGCACTGCGCATGCTCATCTCGCTGGGCAACGTGCCCGCGGGCCACAACCGCCGCTCGCGGATGCCCGTCATCAATTCCAACCGCCCCTCGGGCAGCTTCAGCCGCAAATAAAGCGGCGCCAACCGCCGCTCGATCTCCGCGGAAGAAAGAATTTCCTCCGGCAGCGTGTAGCCGATCGATTCGATGCAAACGTGTTGGTATTTCATCGCGCTGATAATCGCTAATCACTTTCAATGTACACTCGCCCCTCGGCTCTCGTCCCTCGCAACCTGCTCATCTGCTAGCACATTATCTTGTGCCAGCACGTCCGCATAGCCGCAAAATAAGCGAAATCCTTGCACTCGTTTTCGACGTCGATACATTCACACCCAACTTGCGTTTCTCGTTTCAGGTGACATGGGCCAGTAGTTTTGAGCGTAGTGCGTCGGACGTCGAGTCGTCAGCGGGGGCGCGGCGGAAGGGAATTCTGCTGCGGCCTGATTTTGCTCGAGCCGACCAGCAGCGTGATTTCAGGGAAGGAAACATGCGAGCTATTCTTTGTGGGCGCCATGCCGGCGCCGTATAGCTCTGGGCCATTTCTGTTCACTCTTACTGCGGACATACGAAGTGTCCAGGAGGAAGTGCGATGCGCAAGAAGCCTTTGATTGGTCTCAACGCCGATTATCGCCCAGCCAAGAAAGATTCGCCCGCTTTCACCTTTGTGACGGCCGGCTACTACGATTGCATCACCGCCGTGGGGGGCATCCCGGTCATCCTCCCGCCGCACGCCGAAGAGGATGATCTCGACCGCATCCTGGAATTGCTCGACGGCGTCGTGCTCGTCGGCGGCGCCGATCTCGACCCGCGCAACGACGGCTTCATGCTCCACCCCAGCGCCCGCCTGATGCACGAGCGCCGCGAAACGTTCGATCGCCTGTTGATGCGCCTGGTCGCCAATCGCCGCCTGCCGGTCTTCGGCATCGGCTCAGGTATGCAACTCATCAACGTGCAGCAAGGGGGCAACCTGCATCTGCACATTCCTGAAGACCTGCCCAAGTCGATTCCGCATAAGGACACGCTCGATTCAGCCCATCGCCACGGCCTGGAAGTCGTCCCCGGCACGCTCATGGAGCGAGTCTTCGGCGACGGCGAAATCCGCGTCAACAGCATGCACCACATGGCCTGCGACGACCTGGCCCCGGGACTGAAAGTCAGCGCCCGATCGCCCGACGGCGTGATCGAAGCCTTCGAAAGCACGATGGACGACTGGTGGATTCTCGGCACCCAGTTCCATCCCGAAGCCGACAGCGCCAGTGCGCTCGACGTGCGCATCTTCGAGGAATGGGTCGTCGGCATCGTCGGCGAATCGCTGGCCGTGAAATTGGTCGCCTAAGCAAAACAGGTGGCATAAAAGAATTAGCCACGGTCGCGCAATGGAGTGCGAAGCCCGGGGGTTGCAACCCCCGGGCTTTTTTCATTGTGTACGCCGCGCCTCAAACAAATTCACCGTCTGGCACACGCCCGGATCTCCGCCCGGCACACGCAGTGGCCCGTGCACTTCCGGCGCGCTAACCTCCAGTCCCGCCCGTCGACACTCCTCCGGAAACCCCTCCGCTTTAATGCGTTGCGGATCGGTCAGAATCCCCAGCCCGTCCGGCCCCAGCGATTGCCGAATCGCCGCCGCGATCAGCCGGCAATAATCGCGCTCATAAAGCACATCCGCCGCAATCACATAATCAAACCGCACCAGATCCGCCGGATACTTGCGCCAATCCACCGCGCGCACTTCCGGCGCCGGAAAGCCATTCAGCGCCGCGTTCAGCACCACGAATTCCAGCGCTTCGGGATAATAATCGACTGCGGTCACTTCAAACCCTGCCGCCAGCGCGCTCATCACGGCCAGCCCGCAGCCGCAGCCAAGCTCCAACAGCCGCGGCTTCTTTTCGCTCGCCGGCTTGAGCTTGGCAACTCGCTCCGCCAATACAAACGCCGAAGGCCAAATCTCCGCCCAGTAGGGCAACCGTTCATCCCGATTGAACGCCTCGTCATCGATCAGGTCGTCCGCCGACCGCGGATGTCGCGTCTCGACCGCCCGCCCACCAACTTCGACTCGATGCTCCACTACGTCGAACCGCCTCCGCAGCCCGGCTTCCGCGCAGTCCGCCGGGGCTTCAGTGCCGGCCGCCGCGACTTGACTGCCAGTCGCCGCCGGCCGCTCTTTCGGCTCGAAAACAGGGTCGATCGTGCTCACGCTCCCGATTTTAACGCCCCCCGCCCGGCCGAATAGCAATTACCCACCAAATCCAGCCATGTAAGTATGGGCAAGCTTGGCAAACCCTGCCGATAAGCAAGAATGTTTGGCGCGGCTTTCGCAGGAGACCGCCTACAAGCGGGTCCGCCCATGGTGGACGAAAGACCGCCGGAATTATCGTCTAATTTACGTATTTTACCCACCTCGGTCGCTAGACGGGCCCCGGCCTGAAAAGCAGAATTAAATGGCCACCGGACGGCAACTTGGAGGCATGGCTGTGCGAACCAGTCTTGAGTTGGAAAAGATCCGCGCCCTTCTAGACGGCCGCTACGAGAATCCCTTTGACATCCTGGGCCCCCACGAAATCGACGATGCCGGCCGCCGCGCCCTGGCCGTCCGCGCCTACTTGCCGGGCACGCAGCAAGCCTGGGTCGTCCACCCCAAGCACAACAGCTCGCAACCGATGCGGCGGATCCATCCCGCCGGCCTGTACGAAGCCATCTGCCCGCTGCCACAAGCCGCCGCGGCTTCAGACAAAACTACCGCCGCGGTTTCAAGCAACTCAGGCGCATCCGCAGCTAAAAAATCAGCCGCCCCAAAACCCACGCTCCACATCCAGAAAAACGGCGGCCCGGCTGAAACCCCCGTCGACCCCACCGAATATCAAATCCGCGTCGTGAACGAAGGCGGCCAGCAAACCACAATGCACGATCCCTACGCCTTCCCGCCGCTCCTCACAGAATACGATCTGCACCTGCTCAGCGAAGGCACGCACTGGCAAAGCTACACCAAGCTCGGCGCCCACCCGCGCACCATCGGCGGCGTCGAAGGCGTCAACTTCGCCGTCTGGGCCCCCAACGCCCAGGGCATCAGCGTCATCGGCGATTTCAACGACTGGGATGCCCGCCGCCATCCGCTCCGCAAACACATTCCCAGCGGCATCTGGGAATTGTTCATCCCCGGCCTCGGCGAAGGCACGCTCTACAAATTCCGCGTCAAGCAAGCCCACGGCGAAGAGGTCGACAAATCCGATCCCTACGGTTTCGCCGCCGAGCTCCCGCCGCGCACCGCCTCCAAAGTGGCCGATCTCGATCGCTACCACTGGCACGACGAAGCCTGGCTCGCCAATCGCCCGCAATCGCAGGCCCTCGACAAGCCCATGTCGTTCTACGAAGTGCACCTGGGCAGTTGGCGCCGCCCGGGCGACGATCCGCACCGCTGGCTCAGCTACCGCGAATTGGCCCATCAACTGGTCGACTACGTCAAAGAGATGGGCTACACGCACGTCGAGCTCCTGCCCGTCAGCGAACACCCGTTCTCCGGAAGCTGGGGCTATCAAACCGTCGGCTACTACGCCGCCACCAGCCGCTACGGCTCGCCGCAAGATCTGCAATACTTCGTCGACCACTGCCATCAGAACAATATCGGCGTGGTCGTCGATTGGGTCCCCGCCCACTTCCCCAAAGACAATCACGGCCTGCGCCGCTTCGACGGCACCGCCGTCTATGAGCACGACGACCCGCGCAAAGGCGAACATCCCGACTGGGGCACGCTCATCTTCAACTACGGCCGCAACGAAGTCCGCAACTTCCTCATCTCCAACGCCCTGTTCTGGCTCGACAAATACCATCTCGACGGCCTCCGCGTCGACGCCGTCGCCAGCATGCTCTATCTCGACTACAGCCGCGAAGCCGGCCAATGGGTCCCCAACGAATACGGCGGCCGCGAAAACCTGCAGGCCATTTCCTTCATCAAGGAATTCAACATCCAGTCCCACCTGCAGCACCCCGGTGTGCTCACCATCGCCGAAGAATCCACCGCCTGGCCCAGCGTCTCGCGCCCCACCTACGTCGGCGGCCTGGGGTTCTCGCTCAAGTGGAATATGGGCTGGATGAACGACACGCTCCGCTACTTCCGCAAAGATCCCATCCACCGCACCTACCACCACGACGAGCTCACCTTCTCGCTCATCTACGCCTTCCACGAAAATTTCGTCCTGCCCCTGTCGCACGACGAAGTCGTCCACGGCAAAGGCTCGCTCTTGGACCAAATGCCCGGCGACCTCTGGCAAAAATTCGCCAACATGCGCCTGCTGCTCAGCTACATGTGGACCCACCCGGGCAAAAAGCTCCTGTTCATGGGGGGCGATTTCGGCCAGTGGAACGAATGGAACTACGACGAAAGCCTGCAGTGGCACCTGCTGCAATGGGAAAGCCACCAGGGCCTGAAGAAAATGGTCGCCGACGTCAACCACCTGATGCGCCGCGAGCCGGCCCTGCACGAAGTCGACTTCGACTACACCGGCTTCGAATGGATCGACGCCCACAACTGGCAAAACAGCGTGCTGGTCTACCTCCGCAAAGCCAAAAACCCAGCCGACTTCGTCGTCGTCGCCTGCAACTTCACCCCGGTGCCGCGCGAAGGCTATTTACTAGGGGTGCCGGAACGCTGCTGGTACGAAGAAGTTTTTAATAGCGACAGCACCTTCTACGGCGGCTCGAACATGGGCAACGGCCCGGGCATCATGGCCACCGACCACATGGCCCACGGCCGCCCGCACTCCATCGAAGTAACCCTGCCCCCGCTGGCCGTCGTCGTCCTGAAACCCCGCCGCTAAGTTCAGGGGTCAGGATTCAGGGGTCAGGATTCAGCAGTCCGCGTTCTGCGTTCATCTGCGTCCCTCTGCGGTTCCTGCCGGTCTGCCTTCTGCCTTCTGCCTTCTGCTTTCTGCCTTTTGCAATCCGCGTTCATCCGCGTCCCTCTGCGGTTCCTTCCGCCTTCCGCCTGCTGCCGTCCGCCGTCTGCGTTCACTGCTCACTGCTCAGCGCTCGTAGCTGGCGCATCGCCACCATCGATAAAATTACCGACGCGGCGAAAACGTATATCCCCCACTCCACCCGAATATGCGTGCCCCCTGGAAAGCCTTTGAAGCAAATCACCAGCGACGCAATGACGAACACATCGACCATCGACCATTTCCCCAAGCTCTCCACCATCTTCAAATGCCGCGAGCGAGCCTCCGGCCCCAAATGCGCCGCCCGAATAATGGCCACCAGTTTGAATAGGGGAAACACCACCGAAAACAGCAAAATCACCCCGCCAATAAAAAACTCGCGCTCCGCGAACAAATGCCAAATCCCTCCCACCACCGAAAACTGCCGCGGTTCCAGGTCGCTACTGACAAACAACCGCACCAACCTCTCAAAAAACCCATCCCCAAACTTCGGAATCATGGTAAACGAAGGCGCAAAAATCCCCACCAAAAACAAAATCCCTGCCAGGTACGCCAACCACCGCGCCGCGTGACTGGATCTCCCTCTCCCTTCAACGGGAGAGGGCCGGGGTGAGGGTGCCTGCCATAAACCGTCACCGCGGTAATCCGTCGGGCTATCTATCGCCCTGTCCATCAAAGTTCTCGCCAAGTTAATGGATTGCGTTCGAAAAGTGATCGCAGACCCATTATATGGCCGCGTGCCTTCAGTAGACTCATATTAAAGAGCCGGCTCCGTTTCCCAAATGCCGCTGGACTTCATTTCCAAGCTCATCGAATCGAAATGAAGCTCGATAGTGCGTATCGATATCATCTAGCCGACCGATTTTTGGCATGTATGACGATCTCAAGTCCGGATGAATGAGCGCAGACAATCGCGGATGTTCAGCCAAGTCTTCCACCCATTCTCGTGGGATTCTGATTGATTTGGATCCGCTCACTGGAACTTCTCCAGTGGATGCCAAAGAAAAATCAGGATCCATCACACTCCAGAGGTCAGGCATTTGACTCAGCCTTCGATTCCACCGGTCGAGGATAAGCTTAAATCTCCTTATTTCACTCATTGTCAACGGTTCAACGATTCCTTGCGTACGTTGAGCAACTTGAAGGCTAGTCGTTAGCAACTCTTGTAACTGCCCCTCAAGGTAATCGATGCCCGCACGTGTCGGTAAAGGCTTGGAATGCCGATTGAATGGCGTTAGTACACCTACCACGGGACCGTTTGCACAAATTGCAGGATACAATTCATCATGATAACCCGTCTCGGATCCGTGATGGCTTACTTTAACAAACAAGCTCGAAAGCGAACCGTCATTACTGTAATCTCGCCATACTTCCTCCCATCCTAGTCGCTCCATATCACCTGCCAATAAAATTCGCGATTTCCCAAATTCAATTACAATTGCGGGACTCGCGATGTTGTGATTAACGTTTGTCGGGTCCCATCCTTCGGCGATTTCTCCATCATCATCAAGTAACCCCATGAGATTCTCTGCTAAACGCTCCTTGTAAGTTACGCATAGCGCCTCACTTGGGCCTAAGAGACGGATCATGACAGGCTCACCGGGGATAGATCGTGGCTTCGGTCCATTAAACAGGCAAATATCTGCCCGGTTAGGATTGCTCAAAGCACATTGTTCAAACACAGCCTCTTTGATCTTCATTAACTCCACTGAAAAAATTCCCGGTGGATCGTCCAATAAAGATTCGATCGGCAAGCGTCTATCAGAGAGGAGCAACGCCTTGAAATATCGTTCAAGTGAAATCGCTTGAAAAGCGTCGAATATCCAAATCTGGTCGATCCGGTTCCTGTATTCTTCCAAAATGTGCGATAGTCCCCTCCCATGATCTTCGTGGGGGTGAGTGAACGCAACGAATGCCAGTCGATCGGCGCGCAGTTCCTCCACTAAGAAATGAAGTGTAGGGTTCTTTTTGATCCTGTCCGCAGCCGCTAGGTCGAGCTTGGGGCTAAAGCAATCTATGACGCCAACGCTTCCGTTAGGAAACTCGAGTATGATGCTTTCGCCAAAACCTGCGCCTATTACGTGGACAGTGAGAATTCCCGCCATGGCGCTTAGAAGAGCTATTTCTTATCAATTCCCAGATCAACTTCTGACAATTCTTCTCGAAACCTTTTTTGAAGTCTTTCAAATTCGGACAATAGTCGCTGCTTCGCTATGCTATCGACCTCGACCGCCTTTTGAACAACCGACTCATTATCTAAAGACCAAAAAAACTGTTGGCCAGGACGAAGCGGGACTGACTGCAGCTTGTCTCGGTCGATTGCAGTTCGGATTTTAAGCCCATTGGCAAGATCGATCCAGCAACTGCAGGAATCCTGCGCAACAGCAATTATTTCAGCGCTTACGATGCGGTTCTTGACGGGCCTACTTCTAGCGCGCCATCTTTCATAAGCGCTTCTCCAAATTATTGCGGCCTTTAGAGTCGCGACAGGATCTTCTGCCTCCAGATTGCGATTCTCCAGTATTGCTTCTCTTGAACTTGAACCAAGGAAGTCTTTGTAGATGAAGTTGTGAAACGTCAGCCTCATTCGGGATCTTGCGTTTTCAACCTCCGCGGCATTCATTTGTTCAAGCTTACCTAAATTATATTCGCGATCGCACCTACTTTTCGAGTAACCCCGAGATTCAAACAAGGAACGCCACCTCCGGTGCTTGGCCAGCTTCCCTTTGCGGTACATTGTCCGAGAAGACCCATACGGATCCCACCCAGCCGCAATGAGTTGTTCATTTACTGTTGACATAGCAGCCTTAATCCCGTTGCTCGTACACTACAAAATTCATACTCATCTTTTCAGCCGCAAGACGGCTTATTCGAATTCGCTCTTTTGCGCTATTTAATTCATTGGCCAACGATTCCAAATCCATCGCATCAAGCGAAATGTGTATTGTTTCGACGTTGCCACTATCGAAGTATTTCACAACAAGAGTGTTCGCTTGAATCATTGATAGGATTCTTGTCCCTGCTTCGTCGTAGAGCGGTCGTGACTTGCTTTGATTTCCTGTACCAGAGGTTATGAAGGTACGCCTTGGGTGATTCCGCTGTGCTGCGGAGCGTAGGCCGTAGGCCGAAGCGGAGCAGCACAGCGGGCCGCGAACTCGACCGGGGTCACATACCCCAGCGAGCTGTGCGGCCGGTGATGGTTGTAATCCTCCTTCCAAGTGGCGGTCAGCTTCCGGGCCGACGCCAAACTCTCGAACATCTCGACCGCCAACAACTCGTCCCGCAGCCGGCTGTGGAAACTCTCAGCGTAGCCGTTCTCCCAGGGGCTGCCAGGCGCGATGTACAAAGTCTCGATCCCCACTTGCTTCGTCCAGCGCCCAATCGCCTGGGCGATGAACTCCGGACCATTGTCGCTGCGAATGCACTTCGGCACGCCCCGCATGGCGAATAGCTCCGCCAGCGTGTCGATCACGTCTTCGCTGGTGATGCTGCGATCCACCTTCAGTGCTAAACATTCCCGCGTATATTCATCCACGATCGACAGCCACTTCAGCGTGCTGCCGCTGGCGGTGCGATCGAACACAAAATCCCAGCACCACACGTGGTCTTGATGCTCGGCTCGGCGCTGCTGACAGCCGTTGATGCTCATTCCCAAACTCCGGCGTTTCCGTCTCTTTCGCGGTACTTTTAACCCTTCTCGACGCCACAGCCGATAGACTCGCGTGTCGCTGGCGCGCCAAGCCTCCCCGCGCAGCAAGGCGCCGATCCGGCGATAACCGAATCGCGGTCGCTGGCACACCAACTCCCGCATTCGCCGCGTCAAAGCTGCCTCGTCGTCTCGCGGTTGGGCCTGGTAACGCTGACTGCTGCGCGGCTGATCCAACACCTCGCACGCCCTTCGCTCGGACACCTGGAACGCTGCTTGCAGTTCACAGGCCGCCACGCGCTTCCGGCAAGGGCTTACCAGTTTCCCTCCGTGATGTGTTTGAGCATCTGGTTGTCCAACGACAGGTCGGCCACCAGTTGCTTCAAACGCTTGTTCTCCTCCTCCAACTGCTTCAGCCGCTTGGCCTCCTCCGCCTTCATCCCGCCGTACTGGTTCCGCCAACGCAAGTACGTCGCTTCGCTCACCTCCAAGGCCTGCAACACCGCCGCTAGGTCTTGCCCGGCGTTCAGCATCGCATCGGCGTCCCGCAGCTTTCTGACAATCTGCTCCGGACCGTGCCGCTTCCTACGTTTCGTCGTCATCCTGAAGATCTCCTTGCCCTCCTCGGGCTGTTGAGACCTTCATAATCGATGGATCAGTTTTTCAACAGCAGCTCAGAGGGACGAGCCTTCTACATTCTGCATTTTGCCTTTTGCATTCTGCACCGCCTCCCGTTCACTCCTCATTGCTCAATGTTCTTAGCTCTATTCCGCGTTCATCCGCGTCAATTCGCGGCCAATGCTGCTCCGTGCCTCTGCGTCTCCGTGGTTAATCTTGCTCCGCCGCCTCATCCATAAACCGCCGAATATTCCGCTGCGTTTCGTTATCGAACTCTTCGCTAAACGTCGTCGGGCTACAAAACACAAACTTCAACCCCAGCATCGTGTACGAGGGAATCACTTCCAGATCATCGTAGAACTCCCTGGCCATGCGGCGCAGCTTCCACAGCCGATGCCACGGCACCGCCGCAATATCATGATGCTCCACGTGCAGCCCGGCATTGAAGGTGAGCAGGTTAATGATCCGCCCATAATTCGAAGCCGACGGCTGATACTTCCGCGTCCCATGAAAGTGCGAAATGCCCAGCACAATGCCCAGCATCAGCGGGTGCAAAAACCCGGTCATGAAGGCCGAAGCCGCCGTCAGATACAAAATCGGCTTCCACCACATGCCGACCACCGCGCCGTACCACATCAAAAGCCCGCACATCGCGAAATACAGCACCGGATAAATCACCGTCCACAGCTCGATCCCATCGGCCTTATACCCGCTAACCAAATGCTGATCGGCCAACACCGCCAAGGTGCGGTCGCTAGGCTTTACTCGCCCGCGAATCAAATCGGTGAACACGTACATCACCAGCCCGATCGCACTGCGGCCGATCTGCGTAGTAATCATCAACAGCGAATACGGGAAGAACATGGGCGAGAGGATGCGCGACGTCAAAAAAAATGTCCGCCGGCGGGTAATAAAATCCTTCTTCGCTCCCATGTCGCTGTGATGCGTCAGATGCTCCACCCACCAGGTGTGATGCCCGGAGAGAAACATCGGCAGCGACGTGACGGTGAACATCACGCGGTTGGGAAAAGCCCTTTTGAAAATCGAATTATGCGTGCACTCGTGCGCCAACTGAAACAGGCACACGTTGATCATCGAGCCCACAACCCACGCCAATGCAATCACGCCCCACCAAGGCAACTGCGCCGCCAGCGCCGCCAGCGCCACCTGGCCGCCGGCGCAGAGCAAGCAAAAAAGCGCCGTCGAAGGCGAATTGCCCATGATGCCCCGAATTTCCGGGTGCGCCCGCAGCATCGCCCGGCAGCGATCGCGGTGCCACACGGCCTCGGGCTTTTCGTCATCGGGCACGCGGTCGAGAATATCGACCTCGAAGCCAGGAAACACAGGCGCGGCACTGCCCAGCACCCGAAGATGAAACTTCGGCCGGAAGCGTTTGGTGCGTTTGGCAGGCGAGGCAGAAGATGGCGTCGCACTAGCCATGTGCTTTACCGGCAGAATTGCAGGATGGATAAGAAATGACTAAATGACGGAATGACTCAATGACTAAATGTCGGCACCAGGACGCCGAACCGATTCATTTAGACATTCAGTCATTTAGACATTCAGGCATTGCAATTGAACGGCCGAAATCCTACCCCGCTGGTATGACAAATTCAACCGTGGCGGCCGCTTGCGGACCGATTCCCCAGCCGGAACTGTACGGTACCGTTCAATCCATTTCCTGAGTCGATGTCAGGTTTTGCCCGGGCGCCAGTTTGAAATCCAGTTCGTTCTGTAATTCCTTGAACCAGGCGTTGTCGATGCCGGCGTTGTCGCTCGCGGCGATCATGGCATAGACATTGGAGGCCGCCGGCGTTTCCATCGAGGTGATGAATTCTTCGCGCAGCTTGTCTTGCTTGGGCTCCTCGCTTTCAACTTGCACGACGTAGTAAATCGTCAGCGGTTGATTGGCCGCGACGCCCGCCTGACCCGGCTGGAGCGCAAACACGGCTTTCATGAAATCATTGCCGGCATCCTTCACGCCCGAGACTTCGGTGAGATACGGAAAGGCGTTGGGATCGCTGCTGCGGCGGCTAAGCCAACTGAACGGCCCGGCAGTGAAAATTTCGGCGGCCTGGTCTTTGAAAACTTCCTTGAGCGGCTTTTGCAACCGCCGCGCTTCGGAGGCGTATTCGTCCGCTTTGGTTTGCGCCAGCTTGCGAGCTTCGATCATCTTCCAGGCGTGCAAGACTTTGTCCTTGATTTCGTCCAAGGGGGGCACGCGCACCGGCTCGTCGGCCAATTTCCACCAGAGGTATCGGTTCTTTTCCAGATCTTCCGTTTCTTGCGATTGATACTTGGGAAAGTTGGGTTGAAACGCCATGGTTACAAACGGCGTGATCTTGTACGAGCCGGCCACCAACTGGTGCGACTTGCCCAGATCCGTATCCTCGGCCGCTTGCGGGTAGGTGATCAGGTCGGTTTGCTTCGCTTCCAGGCCGTGTTGCTTGGCCATGGCGGCGAAATCCATTGGAGCGGGAGCCTTGGCGGAGGTGTCGCCGCGGGTTTGATCGCGGCGATACTTATCCATAGCGCGGCCGAATTGATCCATTGTCAACCGCAAGGCGGCGAAGGCGTCGTCGACCTTGTGTTCCACTTTTTGGGCGGCCACGCTGTTGCGGATTTTCTCGGAAACTTTGCTGAGCGGCTCGTATTCGACAGGGCGCGATGGAGGTGTCTGGGTTCCTGGTGTCTGGTCGGCTGCTTTACCGGTTTCGCCCGTCTTGTCGTCGGCCTTCGGCGCATCCGATTTTGCAGGCTCTGATTTTGCAGGTTCTGATTTTGCAGGCTCTGATTTTGCAGGCTCTGATTTTGCAGGCTCTGATTTTGCAGGCTCTGATTTTGCAGGCTCTGATTTTGGCGCGCCGCTTTTGCCGGCTTGCGCCAACTCGATTTCGGCGCCGTCGGCCAGCGCAAGCATTTCGCCGTCGAGTGAATTTGCGCGGGGCGGGGCGCTGGATTGTTTCTTGCCACTGGATTTGGAATCGCCCGATTTTTCGCTGGGCTTCTCGTCCGTTTTGCCGGGCTCGTCGGGCAAATTCGATTTCTTGAAGAACACGTCCTTGTAGCGATCGTAGTAATCCTTGATTTCTTGCTCGGTCACTTTGGGCAATTCCGCGGCGACGAGTTTTTCGTTATCGGCTTTGAAGTATTGAAACTGCGCTCGCATGGGCTGCTTGAACCCGGGCGTGGGGCTGTCTGGCTGGGGGAACGAATCCTTGTACTGATCGTAGAAGGCGACCAACTGCGCATCGGTCGGATTGGGCACATTACCGACGAACTTGTCGACCGCCAGCGGCAGCATCTCGGCCGTCACTTTGCGATTCAGCCGGCAGAAATAGTCCCAGCGATCGGCCGGCGTGTCGCCGCGGAAGACCACTCCCATTCCTTCTCGCCGGCTCAGCACGGGGCGGAACATTTCCTTCAGCTTCAGCACCGCCAGTTCGAAGCGCAGCGCGTCGAACAGATTCGATTGGCTGATGGAGCGGCGATCGGCCGACAAACTGGCGATAATTTTCGAAAAATCTTGCGGTCGGACGCGGTCAGACGTCCAACCACGCAGAAAATCGTTGACCGTCTTGTCGCTGATCACGATGCCCAATTCATTGGCTTTTTTCTCCAGCACCATCGATTCGATAATGCCCTCGTCCGACAGGGGCATGTTTTGGGCGAGGATGAACTCAGCTTGACGCGGATCGGCCCCGGAGGCTTGCATTGCCATCAACAGGAAGTTCCGGACCATCTGGCGCATGTAGCGTTGATTTTGGAGATCGCTGCGGCGCACCTTGCCGTACTTCCACGAAAACACTTCGGGGTTTTGGATTTCGCCGGAGGGGCTGCCGAATCGAGACCACGTTCCCAAGAAAACGAAGGCAAACATGGCCAAGACGGTGAGCACGACCATCATGACCTTCTGGTTCTTGCGGAACATCCGAAACGGACTTGCCATGGATCGTTTCCTGTACGTTATTTATGGATCTGAACGGGGCGGTCTCGTCGCCCAAAGTGCCTTCCCCAACGGCAGATGCAGCCACCCCGAACATCAAACCCGCCTTGACAACCGGTGTGCGGCGGTTGTATGCGAATATAGCCGCCATCGGCGCAAGTCGTTATGGTTGTGGAGCGACCGATTGTAGCGCGACGTGACGTAAATGCAATCCCAGTCGGGCGCAGCGACCCGAAACGGCCGACGAAAACACGACCGCGATGACTCGAGTTGAAGCCGCAAAACGTGTCGTTTTTTTGCGATCCCGAAAGGTAATATGAGCATTGTTGCGCCGCGCTGGGCGTACAATCTGCAGTACGCAGGTCGGCCGCCGGCCGGTGTGTCGGTGCCGGTTGTAGGAGTGGTTGCGCCGACGGGCATCACCACGGTGTCGGTCGTGCCGGTTGGGTAGAGGCTAAGTTTTCGGGGTCACGTTGAGGCCTACAATGGGCGATAAGTAGTCACAAATACCCCAAATTCACCAATTTAAACGTATAGCAGCCTTATTTATGGCCAAGAAACCGTCCCGAGAAAGCTCGAAAAGCTCGAATTCCAAGAGCCTTGTGATTGTCGAATCGCCGGCGAAGGCCAAGACAATCAGCAAGTTTCTCGGGCGCAACTTCACCGTGGAAGCCAGCGTTGGACATATTCGCGATCTGCCGCAAGGGGCCAAAGAGATTCCCGCCGAATACCGCGATCAAGCCTGGTCGCGCTTGGGAGTGAACGTCGACGAGGGTTTCGATCCGCTGTATGTGATTTCTTCCGGCAAGGCGAAGCAAGTAAAGAAGCTTCGAGACTCGCTGAAGCACGCGAAGCAGCTCTATCTGGCGACCGACGAAGACCGCGAAGGCGAAGCCATCAGTTGGCACTTGAATGAAGTGCTGCGGCCGAAGGTGCCGGTGCACCGGTTGGTGTTTCACGAAATCACCAAGGAAGCCATTACCGAGGCTCTGGAGAATCCGCGCGAAATCAACGCCGATTTGGTGCGGGCGCAGGAAACGCGGCGCATTGTCGATCGGCTGTTTGGATACGAAGTTTCGCCGCTGTTGTGGCGTAAGATAAAGCCCAAGCTTTCGGCCGGCCGGGTGCAAAGCGTCGCGGTGCGATTGATTGTGCAGCGCGAGCGCGAGCGGATGGCTTTCCACTCGGCGACCTATTGGGATTTGTTGGCCACGTTCGCCAACGCCGGCGGACAACAGTTTGCCGCGGAACTGAAAGCCGTGGATGGCCGGCAGATTCCGCAAGGGAAGGATTTTGATTCGACGACGGGGAAGATCAAAGATTCTTCGCTAATGTTGATGGACGAGCAGTCCGCGGGGCAGTTGGCTCAGAAGCTGAAGAGCGCCGATTTCCGCGTGAAGTCGGTCGAAGTGAAGCCGTATTCGACGCGCCCCTCGGCGCCGTTCACCACCAGCACGCTGCAGCAAGAAGCGAACCGCAAATTCGGCTTCACCGCGCGGCGCACGATGCAGGCCGCCCAAAGCCTGTACGAAAACGGCCATATCACGTACATGCGAACCGATTCGACGAACCTGGCCAGCGTGGCCATCGAAGCGGCGCGCAATCTGGTGGCCGAGCAATACGGCAAGGAATATCTGCCCGACAGCCCGCGGACTTATCAAACCAAAGTGAAAAACGCGCAAGAAGCGCACGAGGCCATTCGCCCGGCGGGACATCCGTTCGATTTCCCCGAGCAGTTGCGGGCCGAGTTGAGCCCGGACGAGTTCAAACTGTACGATCTGATCTGGAAGCGGACCGTGGCCAGCCAGATGGCCGATTGCCGCGGACAGCGCATCAGCGTAACGATTGCCGGCGACGGCGCGGAGTTCGCGGCCGGCGGCAAAACAATCGAGTTCGCCGGTTACCTGCGGGCGTACGTCGAAGGATCCGACGATCCGCAAGCCGATCTGGCCGATCGTGAAGCGATCTTGCCGACAATGGCTCAAGGCGAGCAAGTCAAGCTGGCCGACCCAGGTTTGGAATCGAAGAGCCATACCACGCAGCCGCCGGCAAGGTTCAGCGAAGCGGCGCTCACCCGGGCGCTGGAAGAATTGGGAATCGGGCGGCCGAGCACGTATGCCAGCATCATCGACACCATCCAAGCGCGCGATTATGTGTTCAAGAAAGGCAACGCGCTGGTGCCGACCTGGACCGCGTTTGCCGTTACGCAATTGCTGGAGAAGCATTTGGAAGAGCTGGTCGACTACGGCTTCACGGCGCAGATGGAAGACGATCTGGACGCCATCAGCCGCGGCGAACGGCCCCATCTGGATTACTTGAAAGAGTTCTACTTCGGCAACGGCCAGCCGGGATTGAAAAAACATCTGGAAACGAAGACGGATGAGATCGACGCCCGCTCGATTAACCAGGTGCTGATCGCGCATCCCAACGGGGAAGAGCCGATTCACGTGCGCGTTGGCCGATATGGCCCGTTCATCGAACAAGGCGACAAGCGTGCTTCATTGCCGGAAGGCATGGCGCCGGAAGAGCTCACGCTGGAAAGATGCCGAGAGCTGTTCAGCCAGGCTTCGCAAGCGGACGAGCCGCTGGGTGTGTGCCCTGATACCGGCAAGCCGGTGTATTTGAAGGTCGGACGGTTTGGACCGTACGTGCAGCGCGGCACGCCGGATGACGAAGAGAAGCCGCAAAACGCATCGCTGCTCAAGGGCCTGAAGCCGGAGGAGGTGGATCTGGCGATGGCGCTCAAGCTATTGTCGCTGCCGCGCACGCTGGGCAATTTTCCGGCCAACAACGAGCCCATCGTGGTCTACAACGGCCGCTTCGGGCCGTATGTGAAGTGCGGCGAAGAAACGCGTTCGCTGCCCGCCGGCGTATCGCCGTTGGAAGTGACGCTGAATGAGGCGGTCGAACTCTTGAAGCAGCCCAAGGCCCAGCGGCGCGGTTTCGGCACGCCGCGGGAGCCGCTGAAAGTGTTCGAAGTCTCGCCGGTGACCGGCAAAAAGGTCGAGCTGCGCGAAGGCCGCTACGGAATGTACGTGAGCGACGGCGAGACGAACGCATCGATCCCGAAGAACACCCCGCCGGAGGAAGTCAACTTCGACATGGCCGTTTCGCTTTTGAAAGAACGGGCCGACGCCGGGCCCTCGAAGAAGAAGGCTCCTCGACGTAAATCATCGCGCCGCGCAGTCGGCTCGAAAGCGGACTAAGATTCTTAGCAGTTGGGGTTCGCCGGGGCGGATCCGAGCTATGAACATTGAGCAGTGAGCAGGGAACGGCGGCAGGGGCGCAGACGGTCACACAGGCGAGCAAAACTCGCGAAAAAATTTGGCGCTCGTCCGCCGTGGCGGGTCGGGCCCTTCGACTGGTTGGCGCTTGCTTGGGGCAGGCCCTTTCCGACCTGCTTACGGCTTGTGCTTTGAGTCGAAGCAAAAATAGCGATGGTTGCGAGCCGTCGCCGACAAGCTTGTGACGGGAACGGAGTCCACGCTCACGCTGCTTGCCTGCCCGAGCCGGCCACATGAGCAATCGAGCCTCATCGAGACTCGGCTACGTGGCGGACGAGCACCTGGGTTAGTGCCTGATGGTGACCGCCCCGAGTTGTGGTTCCGCCCACGCTAACCCCGTGGCACGGCAAAGCACTGGATAAATCCAGTGTACCGGAGGCTCATTCCTCGGCCCTGCTAAAGGGACAAGGACTTTACCCTCCGGCCTCAGGCGGCGAAAGGTTTCCCGATGTCGGCACGCCGTTGACGCGACTTCCAATGTCGGTCCTGCTACTTCGGCTGAGCTCAATTGGCCGAATCGTCTGAATGTTGTTTAGCACGAAAGTGGCTCAGTTGGCAAGGAAAAACTGAGCCACTAGCAATTAGCGATTAGCGATTAGCAACTGTCAGGCAGAAGCAGTGGCCCAATTTCTAGATGGCTAATTCGGGGCTTGACTCTTTGTGTATGTACAGGGCAAGAAGTCTAACGCAAGCAAACTGAGCGCAGCCGACGAAAAGTCGCTTAATAGGCAGCAAAAAGTCTATAGGCGCGCGAACATCTTCATCATTTCAATATACTGTTGTACAACCGCGACTGATGATTCGGGCATCAGCAGTTCATTGGATTCTACGAAATAGGACAATGCGAGGATGCAACGCAGCCATCAAGAAGCAGCGGTATTTGTGGAGCAAAAGATTGCGGAACTCGGTCTGCATTTAGCCGCCGATAGTCGCGTCGCAAAAATGTGCAGAACCAATTCTGAGAATGTATTTGTTAGACATGGCGACCCTCGCTATCGAGAAGCATTTGACTTGCTTTGATTTCCTGTACCAGAGGTTATGAAGGTACGCCTTGGGTGATTCCGCTGTGCTGCGGAGCGTAGGCCGTAGGCCGAAGCGGAGCAGCACAGCGGGCCGCGAACTCGACCGGGGTCACATACCCCAGCGAGCTGTGCGGCCGGTGATGGTTGTAATCCTCCTTCCAAGTGGCGGTCAGCTTCCGGGCCGACGCCAAACTCTCGAACATCTCGACCGCCAACAACTCGTCCCGCAGCCGGCTGTGGAAACTCTCAGCGTAGCCGTTCTCCCAGGGGCTGCCAGGCGCGATGTACAAAGTCTCGATCCCCACTTGCTTCGTCCAGCGCCCAATCGCCTGGGCGATGAACTCCGGACCATTGTCGCTGCGAATGCACTTCGGCACGCCCCGCATGGCGAATAGCTCCGCCAGCGTGTCGATCACGTCTTCGCTGGTGATGCTGCGATCCACCTTCAGTGCTAAACATTCCCGCGTATATTCATCCACGATCGACAGCCACTTCAGCGTGCTGCCGCTGGCGGTGCGATCGAACACAAAATCCCAGCACCACACGTGGTCTTGATGCTCGGCTCGGCGCTGCTGACAGCCGTTGATGCTCATTCCCAAACTCCGGCGTTTCCGTCTCTTTCGCGGTACTTTTAACCCTTCTCGACGCCACAGCCGATAGACTCGCGTGTCGCTGGCGCGCCAAGCCTCCCCGCGCAGCAAGGCGCCGATCCGGCGATAACCGAATCGCGGTCGCTGGCACACCAACTCCCGCATTCGCCGCGTCAAAGCTGCCTCGTCGTCTCGCGGTTGGGCCTGGTAACGCTGACTGCTGCGCGGCTGATCCAACACCTCGCACGCCCTTCGCTCGGACACCTGGAACGCTGCTTGCAGTTCACAGGCCGCCACGCGCTTCCGGCAAGGGCTTACCAGTTTCCCTCCGTGATGTGTTTGAGCATCTGGTTGTCCAACGACAGGTCGGCCACCAGTTGCTTCAAACGCTTGTTCTCCTCCTCCAACTGCTTCAGCCGCTTGGCCTCCTCCGCCTTCATCCCGCCGTACTGGTTCCGCCAACGCAAGTACGTCGCTTCGCTCACCTCCAAGGCCTGCAACACCGCCGCTAGGTCTTGCCCGGCGTTCAGCATCGCATCGGCGTCCCGCAGCTTTCTGACAATCTGCTCCGGACCGTGCCGCTTCCTACGTTTCGTCGTCATCCTGAAGATCTCCTTGCCCTCCTCGGGCTGTTGAGACCTTCATAATCGATGGATCAGTTTTTCAACAGCAGCTCACATTAGAAGGGGCGAGAGATATTACCATACTCGAATTTGTATTTAGCCAGTTACGGCCCGAGGATGCCAACGACCACACACTGTTAAAAGCAATTGAAAAAGCAATTTCAACGCATGACTCCGTTCTGCCTCAGCACGATAGAGAGAATTCTGTTGGCAGAGATGCACAGTTTGAACTGTATGTGTTTGCACTGTGTCGGATTTCAAGATTGGATCCTGTAGCATTTGAAGAACCGGACATTACGTGCTACGTAAATGGAACAAAATATGGAATTGCAGCGAAGCGAATAAAGAGTCCCACTCAGGTCCGCAAACATATATTCAAAGCTGCACATCAACTCGAACAGTCAGGAATGCATGGCCTCATAGCGCTTGACGTGAACATTGCGATGAACCCGTCAAACAAGATGATCAACAAAGTAATTCCTGACGAGCTATTTCTCAGCAAGTGGTCTGAAAAATTCCACCGCTTTATCAGTCCACATTATCGTTCGGTGAAATCTAAGCTGCATGCCAACGCAAATGCGCTTGCTGTTGTCGTACACGACTTCAGAGTGAGACCTATTGCGAATACTTACTGGCAGCTAAATGGATTGACGAAATGGTTTCCTATTCAAATTACAAGTGAAGCACATCTACTTTTCAACAAATACATTAGTAGTGTTCCAGACTTAACACGAATGGATACCGCACCTCAGGGAGAATCACTTGAGAAGTTCCATTTGCCAATTAGCATCGCCGCAATTAACGTACGCTCAGAGGGATTCTGATTGATCACAGATGGCCATCGATGAGCCCCCCGAGGATCATGAATGATAGACGCGCCTGCAACCGTTAGTTAAATTAGGGGGCATGACGCTCCGTTCTTAAGGGTGCAGACATGCTTGATCAACACAACCAGCCGCTGGATGAGCGATGGAACGCGGCGCGTCGGGCCGATCGGACGATTCACGAAATGCTCGGCTTGGTGAAGGGAATCATCGCCGATGGAATAGTTTCAGTTGAAGAAACAATAATTCTTAACAACTGGATTGCGGCAAACCCGGAAGCGAGCCAAATGTGGCCTGGCGATGTGTTGACGGATCGGTTACGCAGCATCTTCGAGGATGGGGTGGTGACGGACGAAGAGCGAAACGATCTTTTGCACTTCTTAGAACAAGTCACTGGGGAACGTTCATTCATCGAAGACGGCAATGCAGCGACGCGATTACCGTTAGATGAGCCGCCTCCGCAGTTGTGTTTTCAATCGCAAGTATTTGTGTTCACAGGGCGGTTTCTGTTCGGCACGCGAGCCCGCTGTGAACAAGCTGTTTGCCAGCGTGGTGGGGTGTGCGAAGGCATCATCACGCAGCGAACTAATGCATTAGTCATTGGAAACCTAGGAAGTCGAGATTGGATTCACACGTCGTTCGGGCGCAAAATACAGAAGGCCGTGGAGTACAAAAGAAAAGGCATAGGGTTATCGATCGTAGGTGAGGAACATTGGACGCGCCAGCTGATGCTTTGTTCGCCGGCAACAGCGTTTTGACGCGCCAGTCGAAACCGCTGAGGGGGTGGGGGTAAACGGGGTGCGGCCGCGACCTGCGGTCGCGGCTTTATGTGGGGGCGGCGCCGGGCGAGCTCGGCGGCTAAATCGCAAGCGGATGGGGAGCGGGGTGGCGATTCGATCCCCCGGTGGAACCGGGGGCTGACGGGGCGCTGGGTGAATGGAGCGCGGGATGAGCGCGCGCCCCCGGGTCATTGACCCGGGGCTAAGTAAGCGGCGGAAATGGTTACGCGCTGGCGGGCTGCTTTGCGACGCTGCGGCGGAGCCAGTCGTCGTAGCGGGTTGGGGCGGTGCGCGAGGCGCCGGTGGGGACCAGACTGGTGTCGTTTACCGGGGTGCCGAAGTAGCCGACGTGAGGATCGGTGACGACTTCGCGAGGGTCGCGGGTGGCGCGGAGGTAGCGGCGCACCAGTTCGTCCATGCGAATGGGTTCCGGGCCCGCGAGATCGATGGTGGCGTTAAGGGGCTGGGCGAGGGCAACATCGGCCAGGGCCGCGGCGACATCGTCGGACAGGATGGGCTGCATCATGGCCGGGGAAACTCGAACCGTTTGGCCGTCGGTGGCCGCTTGGGCGATTACAGGGACGAACTCGAAAAACTGCGTGGCGCGAACGATTGTGTAGGGAATGTCGGCAGCCTTGATCAGGTTTTCCTGAGCCATTTTCGCGCGGAAGTATCCGCTGGCCTGCAGGCGGTCGGTGCCGACCACGGAAAGGGCAACGTGATGGCGCACTCCGGCGGCCTTTTCGGCGGGAAGCAAGTTGCGGCCCGAGGTTTCGAAGAATTCGAGGACTGCTTTGTCTTCGAAGGAAGGGGAATTCGCGACGTCGACGACGACCTGGGCGCCCGAGAGGGCATCGTTGAGACCTGCGCCGGTGAGCGTGTTGACGCCAGTGGATGGGGAGGCGGGGAGAACCTCGTGCCCTTTGCGCGGAGCTTGGGGACGAGTTGCTTTCCGATCAATCCGCTACCGCCGATGACGACGATTTTCATGGCAGGACCCCCGTTGGTTTGGTGCGGCGATGCTGCGTGGCGAGACGAATTGCTAATGTAGCAAAATCGGGGCCAAATGGTTGGGGCGCGGCGGCCGCGGGGGAGAGTGGGGCGCGCGGGGGCGATGCGCACCGCGACCACCGGTCGCGGCTTTATGGGAGGGCGGGGCCGGGCAAGCTCGGCGGCTAAATCGCAAGCGGATGGGGAGCGGGGTGGCGATTCGATCCCCCGGTGGAACCGGGGGCTGACGGGGCGCTGTGGAATGGAGCGCGAGGTGGCGGTGCGCAGACCGGCGATACCATCGCCAACTTTATGGGGGGGCGGGGCCGGGCGGTTTCTCTTCGCCCAGTGCGATGGCGTAGGCCGTGGCGTGGCTGCGGCAGTGCGAGATGGTGATCAAGATTTGCGAGATGCCGTTTTGCTCCATGAAGTCGCGGGCGCCGCCGTGCAGGGCGACGCTGGGGGAACCGGAGCGGAGATTTCGGATTTCGACGTCGCGCCAACTAATGCCGCGGCGCCAGCCGGTGCCCAGCGCCTTGAGCACCGCTTCTTTCGCGGCCCAGCGGCCGGCGAAATGCTGCGTTCCCATCCGCCGGCTTTGGCAATATTCGATTTCGTGCGGCGTGTAGACGCGGGTGATGAACAGCTCGCCGTGCCGCTCGATCATCTGCGCGATCCGCAGGCATTCCACGATATCGGTGCCGATGCCAAAGATGGACATGGGTCAGGAGTCAGGAGTCAGGAGTCAGGGGTCAGATGGCGGAGGGGGGAAGGCGGAAGGCGGAAGTTCGGAACGGGACCGAGTTGCCGAAAACCAGGCTGCAACGGCCATAGATGCCACGATAGTCAACGTGGCGTTAATTATCCACCAGAGCCAGTTGGGCATGGCATCGGGTGTGATTCGTATCGGGGCCTGATCGCGAAGGAACTCCAGGAACGTCGGCGCGGGCACTCCGCCGGCCGCTTGAACGAGCTGCAGTTTAGGATCGCGCTGGGCGGCTTCCGCGATTTTGATCCGATATTCGACGTACACCAGCAGATGCTCGCTGGCCACGCACACCAGCGCCATAGTTATGGTGGCGATCAGCACGGCGGCGCGGCTGGAAATATTGGTGCGCATCGCCAGAAACGAAACCACCAACCCCAAGGCCGCCCCCAGAACAATCGGCGACAGGGCGGAAACATATCCCTCGCGCTCCATCCAGATCGCAATTCGCGCGAGAACAACGCTGGCCACCAACGACGGCACTAACCAAACCAAGAGCGTTGACCATCCTAGAACAATGGGATTGACGGTGCGACGCTGCATGGCCGAGGTCACTTGATTCCACACGCTTTCTGCGCCGGGCCAGCACTTCGGCGGCTTTTTTGCGGGCGCGGCCGGCGCCGTCGGCGAGGATGGCTCGAATTTTATCGGGGCTGGCGGCGAATTCGGCGCGGCGAGCGCGGGGCTCGGCGAAGAATTTTTCGGCGGCATCGGCCAGGGCTTTTTTCACTTCACCGTAGCCGAAGCCGCCGCGGCGGTAGAGGGCGGCCATTTCGTCGCGCTCGTGCGGCGTCGCCACGAGCGAGAACAACTGAAATAGATGGTCTTGATCCGGCTCTTTGGCCTGTTCCATGGGGCGCGAGTCGGTGACGATGCGCATGATCTTCTTGCGCTGGGCCTTGGGATCGTCGAACACTTCCAGCGTGTTGTTGTAGCTTTTCGACATCTTTTCGCCGTCGAGGCCGGGAACTTTCGCTGTTTGCTCGAGCACCTTGGCCTTGGGCATGATGAATGTCTGGCCGAAGTGATGATTGAAACTGGCGGCCAGGTCGCGGCAGACTTCGATGTGCTGCACCTGGTCGGCGCCGACCGGCACGGTGTCGGAATCGTAGGCCAGGATGTCGGCGGCCATGAGCACCGGATAGGTGAACAATCCGGCGTCGGCCGGGAGGCCTTTGGCGATTTTGTCTTTGTAGGCGTGGCAGCGTTCCAGCAGTCCCATTGGAGCGCCGGACATAAGGAGCCAACACAATTGGGTGACTTCGGGCACGTCGGACTGAACGAACAGGATCGCCTTTTCCGGGTTGAGCCCAAGGGCGAGCAGGTCGATTGCCGCATCGAGCGTGAGCTGCCGCAATTGCTCGGGATCGCGGATGGTCGTCAGCGCGTGCAGGTTGGCGATGAAGTAGTAGGCGGCGTCTTCATGCTGCAGATCGATGTATTGGCGGATCGCGCCGAAATAATTTCCCCAGTGGAAGCGGCCGGTCGGTTGAATGCCGGAGAGGACGCGCATAGGCGGGGGAGTGAGTGGTGACGGGTGAGTGGTGACGGGTGCAGCTTACACCAGCGGGGCGCAAAAACAAACGCCGTGCGGCACGGGCCGGCACGGCGTTAAGACAGATTTCGATCGACGTGGTTCGACTACAAAATGCCGCCGTAGGTGCGATACGGGGTCATGTTGGATGGCATGTCGAGGAACCAGATCCGCTCCCATTCATCGAGCGCTTGGCGCAGGTTTTCCGACGTGAACAGCAATTGCTGCGTTCGGCGCGGGATCGGCCGAGTACATGGGGATCAGACAACCGATGGAGCTGGACAACATCAGTCCTGCCATCGTTGTCAGCAGTAGCCTGCGCATCGCACAGTTCCTCCGTGAAAAATCGAGCGCCGCAATCCCTGCAGCTTTCGACAATGCACTGGCCTCTCGGCGTATGCGCGAATGCTCGCGCGACAGCGCCCAGCGGCAATTTGACCAACCGATGAGATTTGGGGATAAGCTTCCGCACCAGCGAGCCGAAAGATGAGCCTGGGGCTTGCTGGCGGGGCGTAACGTTACCGATTCTTGGGACTTGCGCCGAGAGCAACTTGACCGTGCAAGCACTCTGCGGGCGAAGGTTTCACCCCGCGTCTGGGTTGCGGGATGACGTGTTTTGAGTATTGCGGGAGTCGACCGATTCCAACGGCGACTTCGACCGCTAGCTGCCGCCTTGCATGCCGTAAGCCGATGGAGCAGCGGAACTTTGGGCGACTGGCGCCGATCCGCTTGGCGGCTGCGCTACCTTGGCTCGTGCCTCGGCCGCCTGGCGTTCCAACTGCCGCACCTTTTCTTCCATCTCTTTGCCGGGCTTGAACGTCACTACAAACTTCTCCGGCACAAAGACTTTCGCGCGAGTGCGCGGGTTGCGAGCCTTGCGGGCTGCCCGCTGCTTAACCTCGAAAACGCCGAAGTTCCGCAGTTCTATGCGGCGCTCTTCCACAAGAGTTTCGACGATAGCGTCGAAGGTCTTTTGAACAATTTCCTTGGTCTTTAGCTGCGTCAGCCCGATTTCCTCGGAAATGGTTTTGACGATCTCTTTCTTGGTCACGGCGGCGATCTCCTACGAGCGAGACACAAATTCGAACGGAAATTGGATGCCGTTCGGGCGATCTCTATCACGCTCAAGTGTAGGTGGCATAAGAACTAGTGTCAAGCTCTGTTGTCGCAAGTACAATCCCTGCGACGAGCGTTTTGCCGCCTTTGAGCGTGGCGTATCGGTCGAAATCGACCGGCCGCGAAACACGCTAACTTCAAATTGCCAAAGAGCTTAGTGCGATGGACGGACGGCAGAAGCGGGCTTGCTACCGTAAGTTGTTGCAAATAAACAACTAACGATTTCCATCCCATCGCCGTCGACGATCGCAGCCGAGGCGAAACGGACCGCTTGCGCTAGCACGTTTCATCGGCTAATCACTACTAATCGGCTTCCCAACCGGCAAACTTTACCCAAGCGGAAGAATCGGCAAGGCGCGTGGGCAGTGGACCGGTGTCGGCGGTACCAGCTAGATCTCAATGACCGACGATTGAGCCAAGACTTCTTCGACGCTGTAGAGCTTCCCTTGACCGCTTCCCGGGCAGGCCTGGCAAGTTTCTTTCCATGTTTCGGGAGTCGAGATGTTGGAATCCCAGAAGGGCCAGGTGCGGCACTGCCGCGGACGAAATTCGTAGACGGTGCACTTGCGAGAGCGGCCGTCGAAGAAGACGCAATCGCCGTTTTCAAATTCGATCAGGCTTTTGCGGGAGCCGATTTGGCGGACGTATTGATTCTCGAAGGCTTCGATCGACAAGCCGAAGTGCTTGGCCAGCGCGGCAATCTCTTCAGGACTCACCCACACGTAGCCCGGCGCGCCCGTGCAGCAATCGCCGCATTGCGTGCATTTGAATCGGAGGCCGTCTTTGAACCAGGGTCCGTGGGGCATGGGAGCAACAGGAGGAGAAGGGGAGAAAAAGAGAGGGGGAGAATTGAAGTTACGCTTGGGTGGTGATTTCCGATACTGCGGTGATGGCGGCGTCGATATCGCTGGTGGTGTTGAAAGGGCCGACGCTGAAGCGCACGGTGCCGCCGCTTTCGCTTGTGCCCAGGGCTCGGTGCATCAAGGGGGCACAGTGCAATCCGGCCCGCACCTGCACGCCGAACGAGGCATCCAAAAGCGCCGCCGCTTCTTGGGGATCATAGCCCTCGATCGCGATACTGACAACTCCGACGCTCGAAGTGCTCGGTTTCGCTGCGTAGATTCGCATGCCAGGAATCGATCGGAGACCATTCCGCAGCCGATCGGCCAACTGTTGTTCGTGTTCAAAGATTTTTGATATTCCCTGGCTTTCAATCCAGCGTAGCGCCGCGGCCAAGCCGATGAGACCCGGCACATTGTGATTGCCGGCTTCGAATTTATCGGGCAAGGTGTCAGGCTGACGATCTTCGTCGCTGCGTGTTCCGGTGCCTCCCTGCCGCAGGCTATGCAGTTGGCTTTCCAAACCTGGCCGGATGTAGAGCATTCCGGTGCCAAGCGGGCCCAGCAGACCTTTATGGCCAGGCGCGGCGAGGAAATCGGCGTCCATCACGTTGACGGAAATCGGCACGTGACCCAGCGATTGGGCGGCATCGACCAGGAATCGCGCGCCATGTTGTTGCGCAAGTCGCCCGATTGCGGCGACCGGCTGGATGGCGCCAGTGACGTTCGAGGCGTGCAGCATGGCGACCAGTCGCGTGTTGGGCCGCAGGGCGCGGCGGACGTCGTCGGGATCCACCAGGCCAGCGGCATCGAATTGCACGCGGGTCACCTCCACCTGGCCGTGTTCTTCCAGTTGGCGCAGAGGCGCAAAACGGAGTTGTGATCGGCCCAGGTGCAGATGGCGTGGTCGCCGGCGTGCAGCAGTCCGTGAATCGCCAGATTCAGCGCTTCGGTGCCATTGGACATGAAGATGATTTGACTGGCGTCAGTAGCGCCAATCAACCGCGCTACCGCCGCGCGGGCAGACTGGATGGTGCGCTCCACCTCGGCGGCTTCTCGATAGGCGCTTCGCCCGGCCGGCACCCGTTTTCGCGCAGGTATTTGTCCACGGCGTCATAGACGGCGGGCGGCTTAGGCCAACTGGTCGCGGCATTGTCGAGATAGATGCGTCGCATGAAAAAGCAGAAGGCAGAAAGCAGAAGGCAGAAGCAGACGTTGGCTAGCCGCCGATCTGGTACATGGCGCGCTCGGGTCGGACGAAATCGGGCGTGTCGATGCCGTGGCCGGCTTTTTTGGCGCCGACGCACGACTTGACGAGGGTGGCGATGTCCTCGTCGCTGCCGTCGCCGCGCAGCAGCGCGCGGGCATCCCATTCGACGGTCGAAAACAGACAATTGCGCACCTGGCCTTCGGCCGTGAGGCGCAGGCGGTTGCAATTGCCGCAGAACGGCTCGGTCACGGGATTAATGAATCCGATGCGGCCGCCGCCGTCGGTGTAGCGAAAATCGGTGGCGGGCTGGCTGGGATCTTCGACCGGCAGCGGCTCCAGCGCGCCCACTTCTTGGTGGATGAGTTCGCGCACTTCGATGCCAGAGAGCACCTGGTCGTGCTGCCAATGATGTTCCGCATCCAGCGGCATGTATTCGATGAAGCGAAGTTCCAGATGGTTTTCGCGCGAATCGAGCCAGCGGCACGATTTCCTCTTCAGTGATGCCGCGAATCGACACGGCGTTCAGGCGAATCTTGCGGAAGCCGACGCTTTGTGCCGCGGAGATGCCATCCAGCACGCGCGGCAAGCCTTTTCGCCGGGCAATGCGCTCGAACGTTTCCTCCGAGAGCGCATCGAGGCTGACATTCAGGCGGTGCAAGCCGGCAGCTTTGAGCGCCGCCGCCTGGTCCGCGAGCAAGATGCCGTTGGTCGTCAGCGCAATGTCGCGGATGGCGGGCACGGCAGCCAGCATGCGCACCAAAACGTGCAGATCGCTGCGCACCAGGGGCTCGCCGCCGGTCAGCCGGATTTTGTCGACCCCTAGCCGCGCTACGACATGCACAAAGCGAGCAATTTCCTCGAATGAGAGCAACTCGCGCCGCGGCAGAAATCGCACGTCTTCGATCGGCATGCAGTAGAAGCAGCGGATATTGCAGCGATCGGTGACGCTGATCCGCAAGCTGTTGTGCACCCGGCCAAAGGAATCGACGAGCATGGAAATTAACTATGAACTGTGAACAATGAGCAGTGAACTGCAAACACGATTCTATTCTGCCTTCTGCATTCTGCCTTCTGCCTTAGGATGTACCCATTCGGTTGTGCCGTCGGCCCAGTTTTCGCGCTTCCAAATGGGCACGTCTTGCTTGATGGTGTCGATCAGCCAGCGGCCGGCGGTGAAAGCGTCGTCACGATGCGGCGAGCTGACTGCCACTGCCACGCTGATCTCGCCAAGCTCCAAATGGCCCAAACGGTGAACCACGCAGCATTCTACCAGCGGCCAACGGCGGCGGGCCTGAGATTCCAATTCAGCCAGCCCTTGCTCGGCCATTTCCGGGTAGCATTCGTAATCCAACGATTCGGTTTGCCGGCCATCGGTCGTTTCCCGCGCCGTGCCGAGGAACAACACCACCGCTCCGGCCGACGGGGATTGCACACGGTCGAGCAGGGCGGCGACGTCGATGGGTTGATCGGTGAGCTTAATCATGGACTGAATTTATTTTATCCGCCGCTGGGCGGAGGAATACAAGCGACTTCGGCCCCGGCCGGAATGGACGTGGCGTCGTCGGCGTATTGAGCGTTGACTGAAAACCGTAATTGCGGGCCGAATTGAGCCAGCCCGGGGAGCGATTTCAGCATGGCGCGCCGCAGGTCGGCCACCGAGGGACGATCGGGAAGTTCGACCTCCACCGAATCGGCGCCGGCCCATTGGCGAACCACGGCGAAGAGGCGAACGGTGACTTGCATGAAAAGGTGAAGAGGTGAAGAGGTGAAAAGGTGAAGGAATGGGAAAACAGTACTTTTCGATATTTGAGCTTTCGACCTAGGTCACCACCAACTCTTCGCTGCGGGCGGTAAGGCGATCCGCGGCCTCGGGCATCAGCCCGTAGGATAGCGCCAATAGCTTCAGCGGATGGATCGTGGGCTTGGTGGCGCCTTGCTCCATCTGAATTTTGCAAGCGCTGCATTCGGTCACGCCGGCTTGGAGGGCCGGGTCGCGCAGCCGCGTGATCACATTCCATCCGGCGCGAAGGCTGGTGCGGTAGTTTTCCCGTTTCAATCCCCATAGGCCGGCCATGCCGCAGCAGCCGCGTTCGATTCGATGCAGACCCAGACCGGGGATCAGGCGCAAGAGATTTTCACCGGGCGAACCGATTTGCAAAGCTCGAATGTGGCAAGGCTGATGATAGCCCAAAATCGTGTTGAGCGGCTGCAGATTGAGTTGCAATTTTCCCTGGCGATGCAGTTGCCACAGATAATCGCAAGCTTCGCTGGTGTTGGCGGCCACGGCGCGGGCATCGTCGTCGTCCAGCAGGTGCAGATATTCGTGCGTCAGGCACAACACGCTAGAGGGCTCGGTCGCCACGATGTGGTAGCCTTGGCGCACGGCTTCGGCCAGCAGATGCACGTTGTGCACGGCCAAACGGCGGGCGGCCGTCAGCGCGCCCATCGTAATCAGGCCCATGCCGCCGGGTTTCTGATCGGGATGGACGTACACGGCCACGCCGTTGTGTTCCATCACGGCCACCAGGGCGTCGGCCAATTGCGGATCGTGATAGTTGGCGTAGGTGTCGACGAAGTACAGCACCTTGCGGCCGCTGCGGCGAGTCGGGCGGGTAAGGCGGCGCCGCACAGCGCGGCGCATGAAATTCCGCGCGGCGAATCGCGGCAACTTGCGCCCCTGGGCGATGCCCAAAGTTTTTTCCAGCACCCAGCGCGCCACGCGATTGTGCAAAGCCCAGTTCGACAGCGGGGCCAGCGCGCTGACCCAGCGCGCTGAGCCGATCGAAACGACCCAGGAGCCAATCGCTGGGGCGCACGCCGTTGGCATCGACGTACATCGCCTTGGCCTCGATCATCAGCTTGGGGATATCGACCGAGGCTGGGCATTCCAGGCGGCACTGGTGGCAATTGACGCACAGATCGGCCACGGCCTTGAATTCATCCAGCGCCACGGTGCTGGGATCGAGCTGTCCCTCGAACACCGCGCGCAGCAGATTAGCTTTGGCGCGCGGCGAAGCCTCTTCGAGCGGCGCAACACGGAAGATGGGACACATTCGCACGTCGGGCAGTTGCGAACGGCACGCCCCGCAACCATTGCAACGCTCGGCCTCCAGGCTCAGTTGCGCCTGGCTCCAATTCAAATGCAGCGCAACGGGAATGGAAGCCGGCGCCGCGGAGGGGAGGGGAGCGAAGGTTTCGGCGGCGGGCATTTCGGTCTGCGGCGTTGGCGCCTCGCCGGTGGGACGCAACGGACGCAGATTGTCGGTCACACGTTGCGGAGTGTCCACCACAATCTTCCCAGGATTCAGAATGTTCAGCGGATCGAACAGCGTCTTGACCTGCTGGAACACGTCGTACAGCGGCCCGTATTGCTGCCGCACAAAGGGCGTACGGCTGAGGCCATCGCCGTGCTCGCCGCTGATGGTGCCGCCAAGTTCGAAAATATCGGCGTAGAGATCGTCGGCCAGCGCGGCCATTTTTCGCACGTCGTCCGGATTGGCCAGATCGAGAAACGGGCGAATGTGCAATTGCCCATGACCGACGTGGCCGTACAGCGAAGCGGTGATCTGGTGGCGTTTGAGCGTATTTTGCATGCGCACCAGGAAATCGGGCAAGATGTCGGGCGCGACCGCCACATCCTCCACGATGGGCACGGGCCGGCTGGTGCCCCGAAGTCGGTGCAACGTGGGCACCACGCGCTCCGCGAGTTGCCAGAACGTTTGGACGTCGGCGGGATCGATCGCTTGGCGTGACTCGAAGGCCAGATGTTTCTTGCGGCAAATACGATCGATCGTTTGCGAGACCTTGTTGCGCACCAAAACCGCGTCGTCGCCGGCGTGTTCCACCAGGAGCAAGGCTTCGGTATCGGGAGGGATCAGCGCGTCGAATTCAGGATTGGTTTCGCGGGCCAGGCTCAGATGGCGGCGATCCAGCAGGTCGCACGCGCCGGGCTTGAAGGCGAGAATCTCCGGCACCGCCTGGGCCGCGCTTTCCAACCGATCGAACAGCAGCATGGCGACGCCCCGATGCCGCGGCAGCGGTTGCGTGGCCAGCGTGGCTTCGGTGATGAGGGCCAGCGTGCCTTCGGATCCGCACATCAAGTGAGGCACGTGGACATACGATTCGCCCACCACGTCGGTCAACTGATAGCCGCAGCGATTCAAAAGCGAGCGCGGCTGATGCTTCGCGATCAGCGCCGATTCGCGCCACAATATTTCGCGCAGCCGGCCGATCAAATCGTGCCGGTGCTGGTGGAGCGCGTCGGCGGCGTTGGGATTGCCGTTTGTCGGTTGGCCATTGCCCGACGGCGGCCAAGGCTCTCGTCCCAATTCCATCACGGTGCCGTCGGCCAAGACCAGTTGCAGGCTTTCGACGTGCCGCCGCACCGATCCGTACTGCAGCCAGTTGCTGCCCGAACCGTCGATGGCGATCATGCTGCCGATCGTGGTGACGTTCGTATTGGCGGGATTAGGTCCGAACGTGCGGCCGCGCGTGGCGAGGTGTTGGTTCAACAGAGCATGTACGACGCCGGGCTGAACGCGCACCGAGTCGTCGCCGGTGCGCACGATGCGGTGCATCGACTTGGAGAAATCGACGATCAAGCCGCGCCCCAGCGATTCGCCGGCCAGGCCGGTGCCGGCGCCGCGCGGATGAATGGGAATGCGCTTCTCCGCGGCATATTTGACGACGGTGGCGACGTCGGCCGTATTGCGCGGGCGCACGACGCCCAGCGGCTTGATCTGGTAGACGCTGGCGTCGCTGGCGAACAACTCCAGGAAGAGGTCGTCGCACCGAACGTCGCCGGCCACCAGTCCGCGCAAGTCGTCCTGAATTCGTTGGCGTTCGGGATCCATGGTGCGGCAGGGAGAGTCAGGGGTCAGGATTCAGGGATCAAGAAGCAACGCCGGTCGTGGAATCTTGACTCCTGACGCCTGATTCCTGATTCCTGATTCCCGCCAGCCGAATTTTCTGCTGGCGATGGCGTTCGTGGGTTTCCAAATTGAACGAGCCGTGCCGATCGATGTCGGCGGCGCCGCGGTACATCGCCCCGCAGCGATAACACATCAGCGCATTGGGCACGACGGCGTACAACAACACGTCGACCAGGGCCGTGGCGAACAAAATGCCGAACGTCCAATACAACTGGCTGTACGCCCAAGCGACGCAACTGCCTACTAGCCCAATCGTGACCAAAGCGACTCCCAGCCGCTGCGGAAAATCTTTGCGCACGAACAGGTCAGAGCTGGGGCAGGCCAGGCAGCGATGCACGTGGCACTGGTTGTCGATCGCGCCTGCAGGTACATGCAGATGCTGGCCGCAGTGCTTGCAGCAAAGGGCGGTTTCGCCGGGCGAAAACTCGGTTCGGTTGGCCGCCTCGCATTTCGGGCAGGCAAACGTGATGTTCATCCATTCATCATACCGGAAACGCTGTGCCGCCGGACAGTAGCAGGCTGCTCAATTCACCGAGAAACGTCGTGATCACGGCCACATATAAGATGCCGGTGGCGCTTTGCGTGTTGGGGATTTTAAGCGTCTCCCAAGCCATCCAAGTCAGGACAGCCGCGCTGACGATGCCGGCCCCCCAGCGGAGAAACACGATTCCAGAATGCGTCGAGTGAAAACCGAGCGTGTGCCATTGCATCGCCAACCCCGCGCCGCACACCGCGGCGCGAAGCACCAAAGCGAAGGCCATTAAGCGCAGCAGTTTTTTGAGCGGCGCGATTTCCATCGTCGGCGTGTTGAGATACCAGTGGCCGAGGAACATCGCGGCGATTGTGCTGCCCAGCAGCAAACCGGCGGTGAGCGGATCGAGACGCCAAAGAATATTGGCCAAGGTCGCCGAATCCATCGTGCTCGCTGGAAGAGGTTGGTCCAGCCATGCGCCGATTAAAGAAACTGCGGCCACGATCCAAAGCAATAATATCCCTGCGACCGGTTTCTCGTAGAGCCAAACGGCGGCGCAAAGATAGCTGAGCAATGCCGCGGCGATCGGCGGCCACAGGCATAGGTGCTCGCGATCTGCCAGAGCCGCCAGCGTGGCCAGCACGTTCAAGCCCAACAAAACGTACGCATGATTGCGGAAGTAGCCGCTGGTGACATTGCGAGTGGAATTCAGCCCCATTGCCAGCGCCAGGCCGAACGACAGGCGAAGGACGAACTGGCTGAGGACGAGCATCGTGTGTGTCTACCGCCGTTCGCCGTAGATCAGCGTCATCACTTCGGAGCGGCTGGAAACGTTCGATCGGAACACGCCCTTCATGGCCGAAGTGACGCAAATGCTGCCCGGCTTGCGCACGCCACGGATCGTCATGCAGGTGTGGGCGGCCTCGATCACGACGGCCACTCCCTTGGCGTCGAGCTCTTCGACCAGCAGGTTGGCGATATCCTCAGTCATTCGCTCCTGTACCTGCGGCCGCTTGGAAACGACTTCCACCACGCGGGCCAGTTTGCTCAAGCCGATGACCTTGCCGTTGGGGATGTAGGCGATGTGCGCCTGGCCCATGAAGGGCAGCAGGTGATGCTCGCACATGCTGTTGAAGGCGATGTCGCGCACCAGCACCACTTCGTCGTACTGCTGGGTGAAGAATTTTTGCAGATGTTCGCGAGGATTTTCGTGCAGCCCGCCGAACAACTCGGCGTACATGCGGGCGACGCGGGCAGGGGTTTCGCGCAGGCCTTCGCGGTCGGGATTTTCACCCACGGCCAAGAGGAGTTCGCGGATAGCGCGCTCGAGGCGCGGCATATCGACGCCATCCGGCGGCGCGCCGGACGGCGCCTCGTCTTCTTCCAGTGCCAAACTGCCGTGTAGATCGTCGGTACGCAGATGATGCTTGGACATGTTCTGATTTCAGTTCGCACTGAAAGCTGGTGGGAATTCGTACCGGGCCGCGCCGCCGCCCGTCTTCGTCAAACACTCTAATAGTAGCAGGGCGCGCAAATCGGGAAGAGGCTGCGCCAACAAATCTTCTTTGATTTTTTGATCCAAGTTCAGGGTATACGAGACGATATCGGTCAGCGGGCCCAGCGGCATTTGGGAGGACAGCAGTTGTTCGATCTGCGGGCCGACGGCGGGAAGCTTGGGAAGCATGCGGCGAAAAGCAGCCACCAGCCGGCGCTGCAATTCGGGGCGGCGTGGAGCATTGTCGGCGGGATACACATCGTCCATTAGGGTCACTTCCGCTTCTCGAAAAAGCTTCGTCGGCGGCAGCTCGTCACCGACTTTGATCCGCCGCAATCCCAACAGCAGCGCGTTGTAGGTGCCCTGCTCAGTCTGGTGGTGCGTGGTCACGCGGCACAAGCAGGCGATGGGGCGAATCGGCGGACGCCCGTCGTAATCCTGTTCCCAGCCTGGGGCCAATAGTGCCAGGGCGATCAGCTTGTCGTGCGCCAGAGATTCTTCCAACATCGCCCGATATCGCGGCTCGAAAATGTGCAGCGGCTGCATTACGTGTGGAAACATCACCAGGTTCGGCAGCGGAAATATCCGCGCCTTGCCGCAGAATTGTTCGGGCGAAAATAGCGGGTCTTGGAAAGACATAACAATTAAGAATGACCAATGACCAAGCACCAATGACCAATGATTTTGCTTTCGTCGTGTTTGGTCATTGGGATTTGGTCATTGGTCATTTTCTGCCGGCGGATCTAAATGTATTTCAGGAATCAGTTCCGGATTGATATCGATGTGCGGAAACTCCTCGGCGTTGCAGGCGGCCACTTCCGCCAGGCAGTCGCCGAATTGGCCGAGAAACTGTTCTAAATTCAATCCCATGTGCTTGGGTTTATACGGTTCCAAATACGAAAGCGTGCTGAAGTAAAGTTTCTTCGCGCCGCGGATGTTGCCGTTGCCGAAATGAAACAGCGCGACGGCCGCCTGGATCAAACCTTGGTAGAATTTTCGCGAAGGTCCGCGGTATTCGGTCCACAGCTCTTCCCAGGTTTCGTGGCTTTCGAAAAAATCGCAGCGATTGAAATGTTCGATCCCCTCCAGATACAGCGGATCGTACACCGTTTCGTCGTGGAGATCGGTTGGCGACATGATCGTTCAATTATATGCCTGTCGGCGGAGTCCTGCGAATTGACGCGAATCCAACGAAAAAGCCCAAGGGCGACGACCCCCGGGCTTGTGGAATATTGAATTCGCTGCAGATCATTTTTTATCGACGCTGCATTTCCATCACCAATTGCAAAACGTACATGAATAGCAGCGCAACTGAGGCAAAAAGCGCCAACGACGCGGCCACATGCTGACCAATCTGATAATGGTGCAGTATGTTCGACGTGTCGTACAGAATGTAACCGCAGGCCAGCGCGATAACCGCGACCGTGAAAAGAATTCCCAGGCTGAATCCGAACAGGAATGAGCAGACGATCAGGCCGATTCCGGCGCTGCCGGCCACGAATAGCCCAGTCCGCAGAAACGAAAAATCTTTTCCGGAGACAAATACGGAAATCGTCAAGGCGGCAAACAGGAGCAGCGTAATCATTCCTGCCGTCGGAAGGACGTCAGGTCCGCCGAAATGAACGGCGTAGTACATGATTGGCACGAAGATCAACGACTGGGCGAACACGTACAAGGCCAAGCCCGCGTACTGCAGGCCCACCGAAGTGGATCCATTGGCCCAGGAACGGGCAACCCAGGACACGACCATAAACAGAATGAACGCCAAAAAAAGTCCCATGTTGCCGCCGGCAACAAGGCGTCGCATCATGTCATCGGCGAGTGTGGTATTGAGATAAAGGGCCTCGAGGCCGCAAAACGCCAGAATAGCGCCGAGCAAATGCAAATATGTTTTCTTGATGAAATCGACCCGCACATTGGGCTCCGCGCGATCGGCAATCGTGCCCCAGGTTGTGGTCGTCGGAAATTGATTGTCACCAAAGCTCATTGTGGTTCCCCTCGTGTTCGGACGTTGGCGTCGAGAGATCGCAAGCGCAGGCGCCAAGAAGCCTGCAAAAGTGCTTGCCGCACTTCACGATAAACCCTATCCCTGGAAACGGCATGCGTCAAGGCGAGTGAATTGGGCCAAGTTTGCCGGCGCTTGACAGTCGTCGGACTAAGCCGCACAATCGCCAAGGGTTGAGGCTCTTTCGTGCGTCGTATCTCTTTCGCGCAGGAACCCAGGATGGCAGTGGCCAGCGCGTCGCAGGCGAAAAGCCGAGCGGTCAAAATCGCCAAGCTGTTGGCGATGGAATACGCCGATGCCCGCTGCGCACTGGATTTCGCCAACCCGCTTCAGCTTCTGATCGCCACGATTCTTTCGGCGCAGTGCACCGACGTGCGGGTGAACATGGTCACGCCGGCGCTGTTCAAAAAGTATCGCACGGCCGCCGATTTTGCTGCGGCGAAACGGAGCGATCTGGAAAAAGCGATCCAAAGCACCGGTTTTTTCCGCAACAAGGCGAAAAGCATCCAGGAATGTTGCCGAAAAATCGCGGAAGATAACGGCGGCGAGGTGCCGCGCAGTATGGAGGAATTGGTCAAGCTGCCGGGGGTGGGTCGCAAAACGGCCAACGTGGTGCTGGGTACGGCCTTCGGAATTGCGTCGGGCGTGGTGGTCGATACGCACGTGGCGCGGCTCACCTATCGGTTGGGGCTGACAAAACAAAAAGATCCGGTGAAAATAGAACAAGACCTGATGGCGCAACTGCCGCGGCGCCAGTGGGTGGATTTCGCCCATCGGTTGATTCATCACGGGCGGCGGATTTGCACGGCGCGCAAGCCGCGCTGTGAAGATTGCGTGCTGAATGAAGTGTGTCCGAAGATGGGAGTGACGGAGCGACGTGGAGCGATCGCTGTCAAACCGCGAGCGCGGGGCAAGCCCCGCGGCTGAAAAATGATTCTTTCCGGCCACGAAATTCGAAATCACTTGGGCGGCAACATCGTCATCGATCCGTTCGATGAGCGGCGGCTCAACCCCAACAGCTACAATCTGACCCTGCACCATGAATTGATGACGTATGAAGAGATCGTGCTCGATATGCGCAAGGCCAATCGAGTGCGGCGGATGGAAATCCCTGAAGAAGGGTTGGTGCTCAGCCCGAACCAGCTTTACCTGGGGCGCACCGCGGAGCGCACTGAGACACACGACCTCGTGCCGATGATCGAAGGCCGCTCGAGCATCGGACGGCTGGGGCTATTCGTGCACGTGACGGCCGGCTTTGGCGACGTGGGCTTTTGCGGCTATTGGACGCTGGAGATGTTTGCGGTGCAGCCGGTGCGAATTTACGCCGGCGTGCCGATCTGCCAGATTTTCTACCATCAAATCTGCGGCGACATCACCGAATACCAAAGCGAAAAGTATCAACACAATCACGACATCCAGCCAAGCCTGCTGTTCAAGGAGCTCAACCCCGACGCCGGTCGAGACCCACAACTGCAGCTCGAATTCGGCATGGAGCGCTCGCACTAGTTAAAGGGACGAGCGGCCCTTTAGCACACGGAGGCGGCCGCGGTTGGGATGTCCGCCATCGATTGCGGCAATTCCGCGAATTCGACCCGATTGCGCCCCTTGTCTTTGGCCTGATACATCGCCGCGTCGGCTTGGGAGATCAGATCGGACGCGGTGGCGTCGCAATCGTCGCCGACTACTGCGACGCCAAGACTGGCAGTGACACTGATGGGGTGACCGTTGGCGGCGGGCATGGCAATGCGGCTGATGGCGCAGCGCATTCGTTCGGCGTGGCTGATGGCGTTCATTCTGTCGCAGCCCGGCAAAACAATCAGGAACTCCTCGCCTCCCAGTCGACCGACGGAATCGTAGGGGCGCGTCGAAGCGCACATCGTGTTTGCCACGGCGCTGAGCACGGCATCTCCCACGGGATGTCCATGCTGATCGTTGAGCCGTTTGAAGTAGTCGAGATCGACCAGCACGACACCCAGAGCCCCGCCGAGGCGTTTTCGTCGGGCCAGCTCGCCTCCCAAAGTGTCTAGAATTGCTGCGCGGTTCCAGAGTCCGGTCAGTGAATCGTGCGTGGCTTGCTCGCGCAGGGCTTCACGGGCGGCGATCAGTTGATCCTGCAAATACAGGATACGCTTGCCGGTTCGCATGCGGACTTGCAGCTCATCGGCGTCGAAAGGTTTGGTGATGTAGTCGTCGGCGCCGGCATCCAATCCGCTGACGATGTCCTGCTTGCCCGTTTTGGCCGTGAGCAACATGATGTACGTGTAGGGATCGGGCTTCTTGCGGCGAATCTCCCGGCAAACTTCCAGCCCGCTCAGTCCCGGCATGAGCCAATCCAGAATCGCCAGCTTCGGCGAATCAGGTTGCTCCAGAATTTTGAGCGCTTCGAAACCGTCGCCGGCCATTTGCGGCTGGTAACCCCAGCGGCGCAGCGACGATTCGAGCAGGCGGCGCGAAATGACTTCGTCGTCGGCAACGAGCACTTTCATACGTTAAGTTCCTTGGTCCAGCGGGTCATTTCGGTACGGATGTGTTGCAATTCGGCTCTTAATTCAGCCAACACCTCGTCGGCGGTGATCAAGTTTTGGTTGCGGCCAACGGCTTCCAGGCGCGAAGCCGCTCGCGCGCGGGCAGTGCGCTCAGGTTTTGCAGCGCCCCTTTCAGCGAATGGGCGGCGCGCTCCAAACCACGCGCATCACCGCGGTCGATGGCGTCTTCGATTTCGGACAGCAAACGGGGCGAACTGTCGAGATACAGGTCGATCATTTCCTCCAATATCGCGGTATCGTTTTCAACGCGCGCCAACAGCAATTTGAAATCGATCGCCTCCGCGTTTTGCTTCGTGGTCCGGTCGGCCGTTGTCAGATTGCCGCTTACCCCGGTCAGGTTGGACGCAGCCAGATTGGAATCCAGCGCCTCACCGTTGGCGTCGGGTAGTGGCTGATATTCATCGGCAGGAAGATCTGTCCTTGCCAGGCGCTCGACCGTGGCGACCAGGTCTCTTGGATTCACCGGCTTGGCGATATAGCCATCCATGCCGGCCGACAGGCACAGGTCGCGGTCGCCTTTCATCGCGCGGGCCGTGAGTGCCACGATGGGCACATGGCCGCCGGAGGTTTGTTCTTGCTGGCGAATGGCCTTGGTGCAGGCGAAGCCATCCATTTCGGGCATTTGCACGTCCATCAGGATAAGGTTGAACGGTTGCGTTCGCAGCGCGTCCAGGGCCTCCAGTCCGTTTTCGACAGCGACGACCGAGTGTCCGCGCTTTTTCAAGATGCCGACCGTGACGCGCTGATTTATCGGGTTGTCTTCGGCCATGAGAATGTGCAGCTTGTGAGCAGGCGCAGTCGATTGATTCTCGAATTCAACGTGTGGGTTGGAATCTGCATCGGCGGCGGCTTCCTTGAGCGTGAGCGAGAGGATTGCATCGAGCAAGTCGGCTTGCTTGATCGGCTTGGTCAGATGGGCCGCCACGCCCAATTCGCGGCAGCGCTCCGTATCGGACACCTGCGCCGCCGAGGAAAGCATCATCAACGTCGTGCCGTGTAAATTGGGATTTCCCTTGATCCGCTCGATCAGGGTGAAGCCATCCATCTCGGGCATGTGGGCGTCGAGCAATACCAGCGGGAACTGTGCCTGTCGCGCCGTGGCTTGCTCCAACAATTCCAACGCTTCGCGGGCGCTGGCGGCGAGCGTCGGCTGCAGGCCCCAGCTTCTCAAGATCTCTCCCAGAATTCGGCGATTGGTGGCGTTATCGTCGACGACCAACACGGGCAAATTTTGCAGGCGGGCAGTATTCTTGCTCGTGGCCGCGTTCGCCGCTTCCGGAGCCAGTCCGAAGGAAGCGGTAAAGTGGAAGATGCTGCCGCGGCCGACTGCGCTTTCCAGCCAGATGATGCCGTTCATCAAGGCGACCAACCTGGCGGAAATCGCCAGACCTAATCCGGTGCCGCCGTGCGTACGGGTGATCGAGGTATCGACCTGTTCAAACGCCTTGAAAACGAGGGCTTGTTTTTCGGGCGGAATGCCTACGCCGGTGTCGCTGACAGAGAAATGCAATCGCACGTTGTTGTCGGTTTGCGAGGCGAGATGAACTTGCACGATCACTTCGCCATGCTTGGTGAACTTGATGGCATTGCCCAGCAAATTGACGAGCACTTGACGCAAGCGGCCGGGATCGCCCGTCACAATTTCCGGCACGCCGGGGCGCACGTGGCAGGCCAGTTCCAGACCTTTTTGCTGGGCGCGCAGCGCCAACGTTTTGCAGGTGTCGCCAATCGTGTCGGCCAGGTTGAACGCCACGCTGTCGAGATGCAGCTTGCCGGCTTCGATCTTGGAAAAATCGAGGATGTCGTTGATCACTGCCAGCAGCGAATCGGCGCAGGTGCGGACGGTATCGAGACACTCGCGCTGCACGGCCGTGAGATCGGTGTCCAAGGCCAATTCAGTCATGCCGATGATGCCATTCATGGGCGTGCGAATTTCGTGGCTCATGTTCGCCAGAAACTCGCTTTTGGAGCGGCTGGCGGCCTCGGCTGCGTCTTTTGCCTGCAGCAGTTCGGTCTGGCTGGCGTGGAGTTCGGCGGTGCGCTCCACAACCTTCCGCTCGATGGTGGCGTTGGTCATTTCCAATTGGGCTCTTTGCAAAGCGATTTCCCGCATCTCGCGGGTGCTTTGCACGCAGGCCAGCACCAGGAAAATGTCGGCAAACATAACCCAACCGCCATGCTCCAAGGCGCGCCACCAAGTCGCCGACAAAACGCCGTACACGGACTGGGGCCAGAACATGCCGCGGAAGTAGTGATCCACGACGACGACCGCGGAAGCAGTGATCAACACCCGCCAGTCTCGATAGAACGCCAAGAACGCCAACGAGCCGAACACGTGAAAGTGCGTTTCGATGCGGCCGCCGGTCAGATGAATCAACAGCGCCGAGGTTAGCATCTGCGCAATGGCGACCACGTGCCGCGTGATTGGCTGGCCGGGCATAACCGCCGCCAACAACACAGGCACGCTGGTGATCGTGCCGCCCAAAAGGACCGCGGCCCAGACGTGAAGATGCACCTGGCTGTACGGTCCCGCCCAGGTGCGCGGCGAAATCCACAGGGCCACCGCGATGCCGGCAAGCCATTGTGCGATCAACAAGGCCGCGAACATGTGGTCGGTGCGGGCGTAAATGTTCTGTTGATGCTCTCGCAGCAGAACGTCCGCCCGCCTTTGGATCAGCGTGTTGTATTCGGGCTCAAGCGGCGATAGCGGCGGCATGAATCTGTTCTTTCCTATGGTTTGGTCCGCAATTCGACGAGTGCGCAGCCGAAAACCGGCGACTCGCGGCAAGCAGCGCCGCCGGTGTTCAACAGGTCGATGACGGCGCCTTCGCCGGCGTTGTCGCCTGCATGGCCGCGCGACTCGGTGATGCCGCCGCTAAACAACAGGTTTCCCCCGGCGTCGTAAACCACCGTCTGTCCCGATGTCAGGGCGTGAAAGCGGCGCGCTAGGGCGCCGTCAGGGTCGGAAATCACATGCGCGCCGGGAATCGCGGCGGCACTTTGCCACAGGTCGGTTCGTTCCCAATTCGTGTCGAACTGCGCCGGCTTATAGAACACGATCCACGGCGTCACGCGGCCTTGGGTGTGCGCGACGATTTTTTCCAGTTCACCGATGCTGGCCCGCGTGCAAGGACAGCGCGGGTGAGCGAACATCACTAGCGTAGCGCCGTGCGAATTGGGCTGGATGGCAGTGTCGGCGGGCCAGTGGGTCGGCGCTTGCGCGGCGGCGGCTGGAGTGCTGGCGTAGTGCCACAACAGCCACAATCCGATCACGATGACGAAAATCCAGATTCCCGCCAACGCCAGCGGCCAGCGGGCAAATAGTGAACGGACAACGGTGAGTCGGTGCATTATGCCCCCTGCGCGGTTAAGGAGTCGGATTGGCCCAAGCGCGCGAGCGTGGTCTCGAATTCCGATGGCAGCGCCAGCGGACTCGGTGTCCGAGCAAATGAGGCACTGCGCTGTCACCCGAGCGGTCTCAGCCTGCATCAACCCTCTATTGATTCATAGCTCCTAAAACACGTGGCCGTTGGGGATTGCGCATCAACTTGGATGACGATACGACCGGCCAGCTTGCGGGGACCCGCAGTTGGTGGGCGTCCGATTTGGAATAATCGGCACATCGTGCTTGGCCCGAGTAGGAAGCAGGGACGCCGCCGGAAAGCGGCGCCAACGGCCGGTGCTGGGCCGCAGCTTCAAGAGTGCCTCGCACGAAGGTTGCTGAATCTCAACGTACGCTTTCACATGCACGCTGCTTTCAGTAATTCTAGTGCGCGACGACAGCGCTAAGAAACGTCGCACTAGGAACAGTGTTAGGGCAGATCCAAATGAAGTCAGCACGCTCGTCTAAACGGTTGGCGGCTTCGTTGGCGGCCACGTGGCTGATGGCGCTGCTCGTGATGACGCTGTACGAGGCGGTCAAAACGAGTTTGCTTCCGCAGCTTTCCCCATGGGAATCGCACTCGATTACGATTGTCGTGACTGCGTCGTTGGCCGCCGTCATGGCGTTCGTGGTGTTTCGGCGATATTCACGCGTTGAGGAGGCCAGCTCGGCACGAACGCGGGCCATTGTGGACACGGCGGTGGACGGGGTGATCACGATCGATCACCGAGGGCGGATCTTGGAATTCAACCCGGCAGCGGAGAAGTTGTTCGGGTACCAGTCGGCGGAGATCGTCGGTCGTGAATTGAGCGAATTGATTATTCCTCCATCGATGCGACAGGCGCACCGACAAGGCCTTGCGCACTACCTTGCCACTGGGGAAGGACCCGCATTGGGTAAACGAATCGAAGTTTCCGCGATGCGGGCCGACGGCACGGAATTTCCAATCGAACTGGCTGTTTGCGACATTTCACAGTCGGGACGACCAATTTTCACCGGTTATTTGCACAATCTCTCCGACCGGAAGCAGAGGGAAGCAGCGCTCGCCGAGCAGGTGCGGCTGGCGCAATTAACGGCGGATGTGGCTGTGACTCTCACCGGCGCAGACAGCATTCAGGCGATGCTGCACTTCTGCTGCGAGGCGATGGTGCGGCACCTCGATGCCGCCTTCGCGCGGATCTGGACACTCAGCGACGACGAAAAGGTGCTGGAGCTGCAGGCCAGCGCGGGAATGTACACGCACCTGAACGGTCCGCACAGCCGCGTGCCGGTTGGCAAATTCAAAATCGGCTTGATTGCGCAGGAACGGGAGCCGCATCTCACCAATGACGTGCTGAACGATCCGCGCGTGGGAGATCACGAGTGGGCCAAGCGGGAAGGGATGGTCGCCTTCGCCGGTCACCCGCTGATCGTGGAGGAACGGTTGGTCGGTGTGATGGCCATGTTCGCCCGAAAGCCGCTGCCGGAAGCAACGCTGAAGGCACTAGACACGCTGGCGGACAACATCGCCGTGGGAGTCGTGCGATTGCGAACCGAGGCGGAATTGCGCCAGGCCAAGGACGTCGCCGAGACGGCCAGCCGGCTGAAGAGCGAATTCCTGGCCAACATGAGCCACGAGATTCGCACGCCGATGAACGGCATTTTGGGCATGACCGAATTGGCGCTGGACACCGAGCTTAGCCCGGAGCAGCGGGACTACTTGCGGGACGTGAAAGCTTCGGCCGACTCGCTGCTGAAAATCATCAATGAAATTCTCGATTTCTCCAAGATCGAAGCGGGCAAACTCGAAGTGGACGCGATCGATTTCGATCTGCGCGACTTGCTCGCCGACGTGCTGAAACCATTGGGAGTGCGGGCACACGTGAAAGGTTTGGAAGTCACGTTTGAGGTCGATTCCAACGTTCCCGATTTCATGCACGCCGACGCGGGGCGGCTGCGGCAGATTCTCAACAACCTGGTGAGCAATGCCATCAAGTTCACCCACGATGGCGAGATTGCGGTGTGCGCTAAGGTCGGTCTGCGGGACCCCGGCGCGGCGGACGGTTGCCGGACGGCGGAACCTGATCAACCGCAGGGAGATTTCATATTGCACTTCAGCGTGCGAGACACGGGCGTCGGCATCCCGGCCGATAAGCTGAAATTGATCTTCGATCCATTCACCCAAGTCGACGGATCCACCACGCGACGATATGGCGGCACGGGATTAGGGCTGTCGATCTGCAAGCGACTGGTCGAATTGATGGGGGGCCAGATTTGGGTGGAAAGCGAGCCGAAGCGGGGCAGTGCTTTCCATTTCACGGTGCGATGCCAGGCGTGTGAGGCAGCCGTGAAGGCATCGCCCGCGCCACGTAGTCACGAAGAATTGCAAGGATTGCCGGTGTTAGTGGTGGACGACAACGCCACGAATCGCCGCATTCTGGAAGAGATGCTTAGGCGGTGGAAAATGCGGCCGACCGTGGCCAGCGACGGCCAGGCTGGTCTGGAGGCGCTGAAGGAAGCGGCCGCAGCCGGCCGGCCGTTTCCGCTGGTGCTGCTGGATGCCTCGATGCCGCCTCCTGATGGTTTCGCCGTGGCTTGCCAGATCAAGGAAGACCCGGAATTGACCGGGGCCACGATCTTGATGCTGTCCTCCGCGGCGCAATTTGCAAACGTTGCGCGGTGTCGCGAATTGGGCGTCGCGTGCTATTTGGTCAAGCCAATCAGCCAGGCCGACTTGCTGCGTGCGATCCAAAAGGCGCTGGGCCATAGCGCACTCCAAGCTCAGCGGCACGATCCCAAAACGGCGACGCCCGCCAGCCGTGGCTCGCCCGGCGAGCTCCACATCTTGCTGGCCGAGGACAATGTGGTGAATCAGAGGCTGACGGTGCGATTGCTGGAAAAACGCGGGCACTCGGTGGTGGTCGCGGCCGACGGCTCCGAAGCCTTGGCCGCCATGGAGCGCGATTCGTTCGATCTCGTGCTGATGGACGTGCACATGCCGGTGATGGATGGGTTTAAGGCGACGGCGACAATCCGGCAACGCGAAGCGGTGGTGGGAGGCCACGTTCCCGTGATTGCGCTCACGGCCAACGCCCTTAAAGGGGACCGTGAGCGATGCTTGAAAGGGGGCTTTGACGACTATGTGGCCAAGCCGATCGAGGCCGAGCAACTGTTGCTGACAATCGAGCGTTTGGTTGCCGCGGCACTGGAGTAGATTCGCCGAGGGTGGCACGGATCGGCCGCGGCGGACCGCGCTTGTCTGTGGAATTCGACCCTCTACGCCGCACTGACTGACCGGGTTTGTCAGTGCCAGGCGGCCATCGGCTCACACGATGGCGAAATAGTTCTCCACGGCGAAGTCGAAAAACTCGTTGGTCAACTGCAACGGCGTGCGTTGAAAGAGGCAATAATTCCGCACTTGCAGCAGCAGATCGCGCGGATGGCAACAGCGGAACGGCCGGCCAACCGACTTGTAGTGTTTTTCGATCACGTACTGGATCGCCGGCTCGTTATATTCAAAGCCCAGCCGCGGGCAAAACAGCTTGAACAACTCGCGAAATTCGTCTTCGGTAGGATCGACGATTTCAATTTTGTAGGGAATGCGGCGCAGGAAGGCGTCGTCGACCAGATCGCGCGGCTCCAGATTGGTCGAGAAGATGATCAACTGGTCGAAGGGAACCTGCAGCTTTTTGCCGCTGGTCAAATTCAAAAAGTCGTAGCGCTTTTCCAGCGGCACGATCCAGCGATTCAATAATTCGTCGATGCGAATGCGCTGGCGACCAAAGTCGTCGATCACCAAGGTGCCGCAATTGCTTTTGAGCTGCATCGGCGCTTCGTTGATGCCCGTGGCGGTGTTGAGCGTGACTTCCAGATTTTCCATCGTCAATTCGCCGCCGACGACGATGGTGGGGCGGCGGATCCGAACCCAGCGGCGATCGATCTTGTGGCCGTGCAATAGCCCGGTCGTGGATTTCAGCGGCACTTCCTCGTGATTGCCCGGATCGTACAGGCGGATGATTTCGCCATCGACGCTGATCGCCCGCGGCACCCAAATCGTATTGCCGAAGGCGCGGGTGACGCGCTCGGCAATGCTGGTTTTTCCGTTGCCGGAGGCGCCGAACAGGAACAAGCCGCGGCCGGAGTTAATGGCCGGCCCGAGGCGGTCCAGCATCTTGGGACTAATCAGCAAATCGTCGAACGCATGGGCCAGATCAGCGGGCGTGGGATGTTGCTTGGTGATGGATTGCGCCGCCACGCTTTCGTTGTAGTCCTTCAAGTGTACCGGCGCGGCGCCGAAGTAGGTGCAATGCTCCGTGTGGCGGCGAGCTCGTTCACGACCCAGATCGGTAAGTTGAAACACGTAATCGTTCATGGGCGCCGCGCTGCGGTGGACGACCCACTGATCCTGCTTCATTTGCCGCAGCAGCTCGTCGATCAGCACGAAGGGCAGCTTGACTTGCTCGGCGCATTCGCGGCCTGCAGCATCGCCGCGGGCCAACAGGAACTTGAGGATCAGCGCTTCCACTTCGCTTTCCGGCACTTTCGCTTCGCGAAACGAAGTGGGCTCTGTCGGAAAAAATGCGTTGGTTGGATCGGCGTCGACGTCGGCGTCTGCGGGTGTCTTTTCCGACGAACTCACCGCGCGCTTGCTGTCGTTGGATTTCGCTTTTTTCCCAGTTGGCGTGCGATCGGGGCCTTCCTCGGAAGGGGACGGTTCGGCGGTCTGCTTGGCGATCCGCTCCAGGATTTTTTCCAGCCGTGCCTCGCGCTCTGACTCGGACGACGTGGAACCCGACTTTGCCGGATCAATTTGCGAATCCGACGATTTTTCGCCGATCCGTTCGGCCAACTGGGCAATCAGTTCTTCAACAGAAGAGTCAGCCATGGTGCGGTGGGAAGGTGGAAGGCCGGTCGGTGCGCCGAAACCGAAGCTCACTGCGCCCGATCGGTCGCGGCAAGACGCTCTTGGCGCGGATCGGGCCAGTTTGGCTGGATGCCAGTCAAATGTAGGTTGGCTCAAGGGTGGGTCAAACGGCCAAGCGCCTACACCTTGTTGCGGGATGCGGAAATTAGCGGATATGCCGGTCGTGACAGAAACATTGTCGCGGCAAGGGCCCGCAGACATCCGGCAAACAGACCGCTAAAATGAGGCGTCCGTCAGGCCCGGGCGTGGTTCGTCACGCCGACCAAGCTCGCTTCGTCTGGAGTTCAATCATGGCCACCGCAGCACGATCGACCGACCCGTTTGGCGCCAAATCGCAATTCGACACCGGCAGCGGCACGGCAACCCTGTACCGCCTGTCGAAATTGGAAGAGGCCGGGCTGGGCAAAATTAGCGCTTTGCCGTTTTCGATTCGCATCTTGCTGGAAGCCGTGCTGCGCAACTGCGACGACTACGAGGTGACGCAGGCCGACGTGAAGAACCTGGCCGCCTGGAAAGCTGAGAAGCCGGCCGAATTGGAGATTCCCTTCAAGCCGGCGCGCGTCGTGCTGCAAGATTTCACCGGCGTGCCCTGCGTGGTCGATCTAGCTGCCATGCGCAGCGCGATGAAGCGCCTGGGGGGCGATCCGAAAAAAATCAACCCGCTGGTGCCGGTCGATCTGGTGATCGACCACTCGATTCAGGTCGATTACTACGGCTCGCCCGGTGCGCTGGATTTGAACGTCGATCTGGAATTCAAACGCAACCGAGAACGCTACGAGTTTTTGCGGTGGGGCCAAAAGGCGTTCGACAATTTCCGCGTGGTGCCGCCGAATATCGGCATCGTGCATCAGGTGAATTTGGAATTCCTGGCCAAGGTGGCCTTCCTGCGAAAAATCGGCAACGACATGGTCGCCCTGCCCGATACGCTTGTTGGCACCGACAGCCACACGACCATGATTAACGGCCTGGGCGTCGTGGGCTGGGGCGTCGGCGGCATCGAGGCGGAAGCTAACATGCTCGGCCAGCCGCTGTACATGCTGATGCCCGAGGTGATCGGATTCGAAGTGACTGGCGAAATGCAACCAACCGTGACGGCGACGGACCTGGTTCTCACCGTCACGCAAATCCTGCGGAAAGAAGGCGTGGTGGGGAAATTCGTGGAGTTCTTCGGCCCCGGCGTTTCGAAAATGAAGCTGGCCGACCGCGCCACGATCGGCAACATGGCGCCGGAATATGGCGCGACGATCGGCTACTTCCCCGTCGATGTCGAAACGCTCAACTACCTGCGCCTGACCGGGCGCACCAAGGAAGAAGTCGATCTCGTGGAGCGCTACTACAAGGAGCAGGGCCTATTCCGCACGGACGAGGCCGGCAAAACGGCGATCCAATACACCAAAGTGCTGCGGCTGGATTTGGGCGCCGTTGAGCCCAGCCTTGCCGGCCCCAAGCGCCCGCAAGATCGCGTGCCGTTATCGCTGATGAAAACGATGTGGCGGCACGATCTGACCGACACGTACGGCAAAAATGGCGGCACGAAGGTATCGAACGTCGGCAGTTGGGAAGGGGAAGGGGGCAACCCCAGCGCGAATCAGGCGGCCACCACCGAAGCAGTCGCCGAGGTGGTTGATGCCGATCCTGGCATCGTGGGAGTGGAGGTAAAGCTTGACGGCCAGCAAGCCACGCTCAAGCATGGCTCCGTCGTCATCGCCGCCATCACCAGTTGCACAAACACGAGCAATCCGTCGGTGATGCTGGCCGCCGGCCTGCTGGCGAAAAACGCCGTGGCCAGGGGATTGAAGGTGAAGCCTTATGTGAAAACCAGCTTGGCGCCGGGAAGCCGCGTCGTGACTGATTATCTGCAGCAAGCCGGCTTGACCGATTCGCTCAACGCATTGGGTTTCCAAACGGTTGGTTACGGCTGCACCACATGCATCGGCAACAGCGGGCCGTTGCCGGATCCCGTGGCCAAGGCGGTTACAGAAAACGATTTAGTCGCCGCAGCGGTGCTCAGCGGCAATCGAAATTTCGAAGGCCGTGTGAATTCGCTTGTCAAAGCGAACTATTTGGCCAGTCCGCCGCTGGTCGTGGCGTACGCGTTGGCGGGCACCACCGACATCGATCTGATCAAGGAGCCGCTGGGCAAAGGTCGCGACGGCAAGGACGTATTTCTGAAAGACATCTGGCCCACCAACGAGCAAGTCGCCAAGTCCGTTGCCGATTCCGTCAAGCCAGCCATGTTCCATTCGCGTTACGGCAGCGTGTGGGACAGTAATCCCAAATGGAACGCCATCAAAACAAACGAGGGCGATTTGTATGAGTGGCAGGCCGACAGCACGTACGTGCAAGAGCCGCCGTTTCTGATCGATCTGCCGCCGCAGCCGGGGCCGATTCAGCCGATCCGCGGCGCGCGCTGCCTGGCGGCATTTGGCGATTCGATCACGACCGATCACATTTCGCCGGCCGGCTCGATTTCCGCGAAAAGCCCGGCCGGCAAGTATCTGATCGAGCACGGCGTGCAGCCGGCCGACTTCAACAGCTACGGATCCCGCCGCGGCAACGACCGCGTGATGACGCGCGGCACGTTCGCCAACATTCGCATCCGCAATCAACTGGCGCCGGGCACGGAAGGGGGCGTCACTCGCCACCTGCCCGACGGCGCGCCGATGAGCATTTACGACGCGGCGATGAAATACAAAGAAGAAAAAATCCCGCTGGTTGTTTTGGCCGGCGCGGAATACGGCACCGGCTCGAGCCGCGACTGGGCCGCCAAAGGCCCCATGCTGCAAGGCGTGCGCGCGGTGCTGGCCGCCAGCTTCGAGCGCATCCACCGCAGCAATCTGGTCGGCATGGGCGTGCTGCCGCTGCAATTCGCTTCGGGTCAAACCTGGCAATCGCTGGGCCTGACCGGCGAAGAGACGTTCGACATCGCCGTAGACGACAAACTGCAGCCGCGCAGCACGATTTCTGTCACCGCCAAAGCGGCCGACGGCTCGACCAAGAAGTTCGACGTGAAAGTGCGAATCGACACGCCCGTGGAATTGGATTACTACCGCAACGGCGGCATCCTGCAAACCGTGCTGCGAAAACTGTTGCGCGGGTGATGGCGTGTTGGACCACTCCCGGCCCCCAGGCCGGGAGCATCTCATTCCGTATACGGCGCCACAAAACTCCAACTTTGGCGCCGCATTCCGGCTTTCATCGGGCTTCCCTCCACGTACTCGATAGCGCCGCGCATCTGTTGCGGAGTGTTGATGAAAACGTACCAGCTCCTTCTTCCCCAGGGACTGGGCGTGCGGCCGTTTCGGCGCGAATAGGATTTCATCGGACTTGCGTCCAATTCGTTCAGCCGGCGCGTTGCAGCTCGTTTGAGCAATTCAGCCACTTCTTCAGCATTTCGTCGACGCAGCCCAAGAACCAGATGCGCGTGGTCCCGCATGATCGCGCAGGCATAAACCGGGAATTGCAAAAGTTCGGCCAGCGATGCAAATCCATCGACGATCGCCCGCGCCTGGGAAGCAGTGAATCTCACCGGAGGATATTTGAGCGCGTTCCTTGCGCCGATCTTTAATGAAGGATCGGAAGACTCCCCGGCGACGGATTGCCGAGTCAGCAATTTCAGCGCGGTACCGACGGGGCTAAGGTTTCTGGCCCCCACATACTTCCACCACCAACCGCGCGGATCGTTGGGCAGCGAGAAACCGTACGCCCCGAAAATGACATGGTAACCGATGGCCATGTCCTGAATTGTAATTGGAGCCCGGCCTAGGGGCACGGGCTAAACAATGTAAATCGCTGTTGCCGTCAGCCGATGTGCTGCCCGATCGGCTCGAGCGTGGCCTCGAAGCGGCGCACGGCTTCGTGCGGATTCAGATTGAAGATGGCGCGGCCTTCGGTCAACCAGCGGTGCTTGGGATCGAAGTAGAACACCGCGGTGGCATACTTGGCGTTATCGACCGCCTCGACTTCTTCCATGCCGCCGCCGGCGATGGCTTCAAACTTGATCGACACAGCGACGAACGCCGAGAGCACGCCCGATTGACGGTCGCGGGCATAGGTCACGTCGTTTTCAAACTCGCAATCGGTCCAGCGCAGTCCGCGCGGTTTGCCGCAAGCGGATGCCTTGGTAAGAAACTTGGCCTCGAGCTGTTCGCGCATGCGATGGAATTGTTGCTGCGCATCGAGCAGTTGACGCTGGCGATCGCCGGCGGATTTCTTCTTGCCCAAGACCACCGCCAGCACGACGCCTACGAGTAGAACGATACCGGCCACAATCCATTCAATCGCCGACATGGCTGCGCCCTTTCGATGTAGTCACCCGATGTCAGTAATTGTAAGGTCCCCAAGGCGCAATGTTTAGTAGCATCGCCGGAATGGGCAAGAAATCGTGAATCGCGCCCGATTTTAAGCCGGCAAATCGGACCGGATAAGTGAATTTTCGCGGCGAATTGGGAAATCTGGCGACCGTCTTGGCCGCCAGATTTCCCACGCAATCACTGAATCGTTACAGGTTCTGGGGGGTCAACAGCGCCTCCAGCGTGATCGACGGCTGAATGGTCGGGAGCGTTTTGCGATTCACGTCCTTCACGAGCGAAACGCCCGTCGCCACGTTGATCCGCACCTGCACCAGCGTCGCATTGCCGGCCATGTCGGTGATCGTAAAGCTGACGACCACGAACGAGCCCAGCGCGTCGGTCTGCAGCGCCGACACATGCTTCGCATCGTTCAGCTTGATGGCCTGGCGAACCAATTGGGGAGCGGCGCTGTTGTCGTTCACATAGCCTTCGACAATCAGCGTGCTGCCGTTGTTCAAATCGGCGATGTTGATTGTCGTGATCGCATTCTTTCCCAGCGTGAAGGTCGGCGGAATGTTGTCGCCATACACGAACAACGTCCGCGTCTGGCCAAGGATGGTCCGCGTGACCAGGTTCCAACCGTTCACCAGCGGCGTGGCGGTCGTTTCCTTCACGGTCACGAAGCCGCCTGCCTTCGCCTTGGGATCGCTTGGATTGAAATATTTGTACGACAACAGGTACGGGCCGTTGTCCTGATTCACATAGCGCTTGCTCACCAATTGCAAATCGGCCAGCGGCGAAGAGAGCGAACCGACCAGGGCGTCGATCCGCGGATTGGTGGCGGCCGCATCGGCCGGCGCAACCACGCCGCCCACGGCCAGTCCGTATTGATCCATCAACTGCTGATTCGTCTGATCCACCAGCGCCGAGGGAACAAACGACGGCACGCCGGCGGCGGCGGTGGAATCGAACGGTTTGAAATCCGCCGCCTGTTCCTTGTAATACAACTGCTGATTGTTCAGCGTCACCGTGCCCATACGGATCACGTCGGGATTGAAAACGCGCGTGATGTCGTTTTGCGAGTTGTCGAAATTCGACTGCAGCTTGATGTCGAACTGCTGGCGAGTTTTCAACGCGGTGGCACTCAAGGTGCCGAACTGCGGCTGGCCGTCGGCGTTGCTGTAGATGTTCACGGCGCGCGTGCGGCTATGGGCCGTTTTGATCAGCAGCCCGGTGACGTCGTTGAAGAAGCCGCCGTTGATCGTGGTCGTGCCGTTGACGGGCACGTCGATGCCGGTTTCCCAGCCGACGGCGTACACGTGATCGTAAATCATGTCGCGCGTCACGTCGTTGATGGCAAACCCGGTGCCCCCCGGCGCGCTCGACGTTGCCGGTCGCCGAGACGTTCTTCAGCGTGGTCAGCGCGGTGTACGGCGTGAACACCCCCTTGCCGCTGGAATTGTTGAACGTGGTGAAGTTTTCAATCACGTTGCGTTGATCGGGATGGCTGCCGTCGACGCCCAACAGCGTGAACCACGATTCGAACCCATCGGCATTGGCAAAGGCGATGTTCCCGCTGAACTCGCGCAGTGGCACGTTGCCCACGTCGATCATCGTCTGGCCCGGCGCGGCCCAGGCCGGATTGACCAGGTCGGCGACCGGAATCTGCGTGATGCCCAAACCCTTTTGGTCCAATCCGCGTGGGAAGAAGATGTATCCTGCGCTGCGCTGGCCGGCTACCACGTTGTTCGTGACCGACACGTTGCCTCCTTGCAGCCAAAAGCCGTTCCCCTGGTGGCCGAAATCCTGCTGCGGCACGCGGCTATCGACATTTTCGCCCGAACCTTGCGAATGAATGGCGATGTTGCCGTTGAACGTGCCGATTTCGTCGCCGGCCTCGGTCACATAGGCCGCGCCGACGGCATTGAACACCACGTTGCCTTCCGCATCGACGTTGCTGGAGTGATTGACGATGCCCCAGCCCGGCGAATCGACCACCGAGCTGTCGAAAATCGTGGCGGGATCGTCCCCTTCGTCGATGCCGGTGCGGTGAAAGTGCACGGCATAGCGGCCGCGCGGATTCAATCCGGTGCGCGCCACTTGCATTTGCGTGACGCCGTTGATCACCACCGGCTTGCCAGTCTCGTCGAGAACCGGAACCATCACGCGCTGATGCGTGACCGAATCGATTACGTCGGTCGTCATCTGGCCGGGATGATCGGGGTCGGGCGAAAGCACCGGATCGTCGATCGACGTGCGCTTATCGGTGCGGCCCAGGCCGTAGAACCCGGCGGCGTCGACGTGCACATTGTCGTTGTGCATGAACATCACGTGCCCGCGGCGGGCCACCGTGGTGACATTTTGCGATTCGAACGTGGCGTTGCGCGAAACATCGGCCACGTAGCCCGAGGCGATGGGATGCGCGTAGGCCAGCCCCTTCCAAGCGGCCACTTTCGGATCGGTGATCGTCACGACGGTGCGGCCATCGGTGGTCGCTGCGACGCTGACAATCTGCACTTGCTCGTCGTGGTTGACGCCGCGGCTATTCATGGCCGTGTCGCCGGTCAGCACCAAACGGTCGCCGGCTTTCCAACCGGTGGGCGTTTGCGCCAGCACCAGCGTCGTGGCGCCGACTTTCGCATCGACGGCTAACTGCTCGAAGCTGGTCACGGTCGAACCGAAAATGCTCACCTCGCCGTGCGACACCAATCCGCGGCTGAATTGCAACGGATCCCAGGCCAGGTCGATCGGGCCCGTGTCGGCGAAGATCACGCGGGCGCGCACGTTGGCGTCGATCCGCTGGCCCATGCCGGTTGGGCTGAGCGGATCGGGCTTGCCGGGATCGGTGCCCATCTGAAACACCCCTTGCGGCTCGACGATGATCGTATCGACCGACAAGAGCGTGTTGGCGTGCGGATCGAATCGCAGCGTGCCGTCGTCGCGAATCGTGTGCAGAGGCGAATTGAACTGTGCGTCCACGATCACTACGCTGCCGATCGAAATCAGCACGTTGTCGCCGGCGCCCGGAATTGGGCTGGGGGCAACGCCGGGGCCGACATACGTCCACGTGTTCGGGTCGGACCATTTTTCCGGAGTAGTGCTCGCCTTGGAGATATAGGTGAGCGAAGCATCCGGCACCAGGCCGCCGGTGATCGCGCCGGTGGTGGCGTCGCGCGCGCCGAACACCGCAAGATGTTCCGCGTCGAGTACGACGCTGGCATGCAACAGCATGCGCAGCTTCGAGCCGTTCCAGCGCCAAACGCAACGAGACGGGCCGTTTGCGCCAGCGCCGAGCCGGATTTGCCAACGCTGCGTTCGAGCGATGCGACGATGTATGCGCGGGCGCGGGATAGACTGATGTGCATGCAAAAACTCCTGGATGGTAGCAAGTGCAAACGGCTCGTGTACGCGCACAAGATCAGCGCGTTTTTTGGAATGCCCGGACCTCGGAGCCGTTGCAGCCTGTTCCTCGCTGCAAGAGACAACCACGTTTGAACGTGGCCCCTGTGCCCAGCAGCGTACCGCGCGAAACGGGGGCGTCAATCATTTTTCGGCAATTTCTGAATATGGCAGCGTTCAGATCAATCTCCAAACTCCTCAAATTCCCCAGTCGAACCGCTATCAGGCGTTATTGATCGCGTGTCTGCCAGATCTAGTCGGAACAAATTCGTGTAATTTTGCCTGCGCCAAGGAAATTGCAAGATATGTTTTCAATAGCGGGACTTATTGGGGCATCGACGTAGCGCGTTCGCGCTGGGGCACGAAACGTTTCGCCCGTTGGGCGAATCTGCTTGGCAATTGGCTCGTCATCCGGAGGATTGCCATGAGCACCTTCCTGCGCAAAGCTGTGCGCCGCGCCAGCGGAACATTGTCGTGCCGATTGCATTTTGAACCATTGGAAGAGCGCCGGTTGATGGCGGCGCACATGTTCCGCGGGGCGCTGGTGGTCGATTGCACGTCGAAAAGCGACGTGGTCGACATCCAGCAGAACGATTCAACGTTGACCGTGACGCTGAACGGCAAGGTGCAAAATTTTAACGCGGCGGTGGTCAAGGCGATTGCCGTAAATTGCGGCAATGGAAATGACACGGTGACCATCGGCGCGAATGTCAACATTCACTGCCTGCTGTACGGCGGCGCCGGAAACGACAATCTCACCGGCAGCGCGATCGACGATCTGCTGATCGGTGGCGGCGGGAATGACGTCATGCACGGCGGCGGCGGAGACGACACCCTATTTGGCCAGGACGGCGCCGACCAGCTTTACGGCGACGAGGGGAACGATCATCTTTCCGGCGGGAATGGCAATGATGAACTGCAAGGCGGCGCCGGCGAGGACGATCTGAAAGGGGGAGGTGGCGTCGATCATCTTGTCGGCGGCACCGAGAACGACTTGCTCGATGGGGGCGTCGGCAACAATCTACTAGAAGGCAGCGAGGGACGCGATTTCTTCACCTCCCACGTCGGCGATACGCTCGTGACCGATGCCGATGACGATCTGCAGCCCAACGGCTTCAGTAGGAGCGATACTCAAACCGATTTGGAAATGACGCTGCGCTCCGGCCCGATCATGGCCAAAGTAAAATTCCATTCGGAGACGGTGGATGGAATCACCACCCGAACGTTGCGGATCGATGTGTTTAACGGGAATCCGAAACAGCCGCTGACGGCATTTGTCGGCGGCGTGAACGTCGGCACGATCACCATCTACGATTGGGGCCGCGGAACGTTGCAGCTAAACGATTCGGGCGGCATGGCATTTCCCGAAAATTTCCCTGCCATCGCGCGTGGAGTGGTGATTCGCGTGGGGCCTGCACACGGCATCGTGCCGGCGCAAACTGTGTAGTTTTTCCTTGTCATCAGGAAACAAGATAAATTCGAAAATAAAATTCCAGATCACTGGCAAATGGCACAACAATTGACGAGCACACGTTGGAATTCGCGGATGGAAATTTTTGACCCTCGCTTCACGAATGGGTAAAATTCGGGCGATTGAACTATTCGAGACGGATAGTACAAGAGATCGTAGAATTGCCCCGCTGCACGGGAATTGGCCTGTCGGAAGGGGTTTTCTTATTGGCCACGCTGGCCAATTCGGCACGCACAGCCGGTATCTTTTGCGGCTGATTCCGCGCCGGCGCTGTCGTTGAATCAATTGCCAAATCCTCCCATTCAGCATCGGGGGCATTGTGAGGTAATCATGGCGCGTAACAAATCGCGACGACACAAACGGACTCTGGTTTTTGCTGCTTTATCAAGCCTGGCAATCGGCCGGCGCAGATTTGGGTCCGCCTGTGCCGTCATGATTGGCCTGCTGTTGTGGAGCAACGCCGATTGCTGGGCCGGGCCGATCTCCGTCACTCCGACGATGAATGGTCAGGACTTGATGGATGCATTACCCGTCAGCGGCGGGCTGACGATTACGTCCGTGACCGCGCTCAACGGCGCGGAGGGACAATTCGGAACGTTCACGGATTTCACAACCCAGCCGATCACCATCGGCAACGGGGTCGTGCTTTCCAGTGGAAACGTCGGATTCATGGCAGCTCCGGCCGATCCCATCCTCGATTTTCCGCAGCCCTCGTACGACATGAACACGTCGGGAACTCTTGAATTCGACGCCTACGGCCCGGGGCATATTGAGAACTTCAACAACTCCAACGACGTGGCGGTGCTGCGGGTCGATTTTTCGCTGGACGATGACAGCCAGATTAAATTCGATTTTGTGTTCGGGTCCGTCGAATACCCGTACTGGACGAGCAGCTACACCGATTCGTTCCTGGTTTTCCTGGATGGGTTTGACGCCGCGAATCAGATCACGTTCGACGCCAACAGTAAACCGGTTCAAGTGGGAGTTTCGTTTACCGGGCTGGTGTCCATCGCTGATCAAAATACCGCTTTCGCTGATCCGCACGGCGTTTTGGGATTGACGACAACCACTGCATTGCTGAGCGGCGACAACCATACGCTGTGGTTTGAAATCGGCGACGTGAACGACCACATCCTCGATAGCGCGGTGTTCATTTCCAATTTGCGAGTTGGAGTTGGAACGGAAGGTACGGAGCTAACCGATCCTGAAGATCCGCTGGTTCCGGAGCCCGGCGCCATGACGCTTTGGGTGATTGCGTTAAGTGCGTTGGAGGTATTCCGCAGGGCACGGAGGCATGCGAAGTAGGTTCGACGATTCCTGCGGATATCCGATGGCGCCGGGTTTTTGAATTACGCTACGGCACTAACATCCGTGCGACGCGCGTATTGCGAAATTCGATCGGGATCGCGCCGAGGCGAAGCCGTCTCAAACAACGGCGCCGAAAAGCGCTCCCCAAAACGTGACCCGCAATGCCGCCTTGACCACCGGAGCGCCGCCGACATGCGCTCCGAATCCGCCCAGCACGGCAAGGCACAAGATTGAGGTTGCAACGACGACGGGAATCAGCGCCGTGGTTGGCGCGACAACGACGGTCAAGAGCGGCACCGCCGCGCCGACCGCGAAAGTTCCTGCGGAAGCTAGAGCAGCCTGCACCGGCCGTGCAGTCGTAGCGTCGGAAATGCCGAGTTCGTCGCGTGCGTGGGCGGTCAACGCGTCGTGCGCCGTCAGTTGCTGGGCGACCTCTTTTGCGAGCGACGGCTCCAGGCCTCGGCCGACATAGATTGATGCGAGTTCGTTGAGTTCGGATTCCGGGTCCGTTGCAAGCTCTTTCCGTTCGCGGTCCAAGTCGGCCCTTTCCGTGTCGGCCTGGGAGCTCACCGATACGTACTCGCCGGCGGCCATCGACATCGCTCCCGCGACAAGCCCTGCAACTCCGGCGACCAGAATGTCGGCGGCCGTCGCTTTTGCCGCGGCAACGCCGACGACCAGGCTGGCCGTGGACACGATGCCGTCGTTGGCGCCCAAAACCGCCGCGCGTAGCCAGCCGATGCGCTGCGTGCGGTGCCGCTCTGGATGCCGGACGAACATGTTCTTCGCCTCTGGAGCACTGTTTGCGCCGTCAGGAGAATCCGCATGGATCGTGCGGACACACCGGTGGGCAAGCTTCGCCGGCATCATAACGCGTCGAGATTGACGCCGCCATGCTCGGCGGCGAAACTGCGGTCGTGCTTTACCGCATTTCGGCGGTCGAATACCTGCGTTCGCGATTGTCTTTTGAGTGTTCCAATGTCCATACTTGGTGCCCATCAATCGATCGCCGGCGGGTACTACAAGGCGGTGGAGCTTGCCGCGGAAATCGGCTGCCAGTGCGTGCAGTTGTTCACGAAGAACAACAATCAGTGGCGGGCCAAGGCGCTCACGGACGACGATGCGACGAAATTTCAGGGGGCGCTGGCGCGATTGCAAATTTCGCATCCGCTCTCGCATGCCTCTTATTTGATCAATCTGGCGGCGCCGGACGAGGCCATGTGGCAAAAATCGATCGAAGGGTATGCCGTTGAGCTGTTGCGGGCCGAGCATTTGGGCATTCCGTACGTGGTGCTGCACCCGGGGTCGTTTACCACCAGCAGTGAAGAGGCGGGGCTCAAGAGAATTTGCACGGCGCTGGATCAAGTGCATGAAAAAGTCGGCGACATCAAGGCTTGCACTTTGCTGGAGAACACTGCGGGGCAGGGGAGCGCGCTCGGCTGGCGCTTCGAGCATCTGGCTGCGATTCTTGGCGGCGTGAAGCAACCGGACCGGCTGGGCGTATGCATCGATTCGTGCCACGTGTTCGCGGCCGGCTATTCGTTTAGCACGCTGAAAGATTATGAAGCAACGATGGCCGAACTCGATCGAGTCGTCGGGCTGAAACTAGTGAAGGCCATTCATCTGAACGACAGCAAGAAGGACCTGGGCTCGCGCGTCGATCGCCACGAGCACATTGGCAAGGGAAAAATCGGCTTGGAGGGATTTCGGCTGCTGCTGAACGATTCGCGGCTGGCCGACGTGCCGATGTATCTGGAAACGCCGAAGGAGAATGATGAAGGCGAACCGGATGGCGCACGGCTGGACAGGATGAATTTGGAAAGGCTGAGGAGTCTGACGAGGTAAAGGCAGAAAGCAGAAGGCAGAAAGCAGAAGGCAGAAGTTTCAACCGCCGGTGATTACTGACCAGGCGCTGCGCAGCGAATCCGGCAGCCCGTAGAGATCGAGCGCGGTAATCAGAATCGCGGAAATCCAGCCGGCCGCCAGCAGGAACCAGCCGTTGGCGTGCGCGCCCATTCGCTTTTTGGAACTGGTGAAGTGCAACAGCGGGAACATGGCCAACGGTAGTTGCATGGCCAGCACCACCTGGCTCAGCACCAACAGGTCGGTCACGCTTCCTTCGCCTCGCAATCCGATAATCAGGATCGCCGGAATGATGGCAATCGAGCGAGTGATCAATCGCCGGACCCAGGGCCGGATGCGCCAGTGCATGAAGCCTTCCATCACCACCTGGCCGGCCAAGGTGCCGGTGATCGTGCTGCTTTGCCCGCTGGCCAACAGGGCCACGCCAAACAGCACACTGGCAAAGGCGGTCCCCAACAATGGCGCCAGGGTCAGGTAGGCATCGCGAATCCAGTCGGACTCTCCGTTGAAAGCCACGTATTGCCCGCCGGCAAGCTGAACTCCGTCTTTGCCGTAGAACACGGTTGCCGCCAGCACGAGGATGGCCGCATTGACCAAAAACGCAATCGACAAGGCGACGACGGTATCGATCGAGTTGAACCGAATCGCCCGCCGCGTCGATTGGGCGTCGCTGCGCAACTTCCGCGATTGAACCAGCGCCGAATGGAGGTAGAGATTGTGCGGCATCACGGTGGCGCCGATGATGCCGATGGCGACCACAATCATTCCTTTTTCTCGGAAACCGGGCGTTAGCAGCGCGTGGCCCATCTCCAAGAAGCTGGGCTGAGTCTGCGGCAAGACGAAAATCTCGATGAAGTAGCAGCCGCCGATGGTGGCCACCAGCGCGAGGATGACCGACTCGATGAACCGCATCCCGAAGCCTTGCAGCGTGAGCAATAGCAGCACGTCGAACGCGGTAATGCACACGGCCCACAGCAGCGGTATGCCAAACAGCAAATTGATGGCCACGGCGCTACCGAGCACTTCGGCCAGATCGCACGCGGCAATCGCCCCTTCGCAGGCCAACCAATTCGGCCAGCGCGTCCAGCGGGGATAAAAATCGCGGCAGGCCTGGGCCAAATCTTTGCCGGTCACGATGCCCAGCTTCGCCGAGGCGATCTGCATGAAGATGGCCATGATGCTGGAGGCCGCCACCACCCACAGCAGTCCGTATCGATAGGCCGCCCCGCCTTGCAGGTCGGTGCCCCAGTTGCCCGGATCCATGTAGCCGACGCTGACCAACAGCGCCGGCCCGGCAAAGGCACGCAGTTGCCGCCAGAAGCTCGCGCCGTTGTGCGGCACAGGAACGGTGCTGTGCAGGCCTTCGAGCGATCGGGAGTGCGCGTGGCCGTTCGTCGGCGGCAGGTTTGTCGCCTGCTTTGGTTCGGCAATCAGTTCTTTGACAGTCGTCATGAAGGCCCGCGGGTCGAGGCCGTTTTTCTACGAACAAACACGGTGTTTGCTATCAACAAAAATCAATATTTTGATTCGTCAAAATTATGTCTGAAACATGAGGACAAGTCAAGAGGTTCCCCGGAAAAAGCAAGAATTACCCCCAACTGGAGGGTCAGATTGCCGGACGGGCTAGAACCGCGCCGTGGCTCCCGCGCCGGCGAAGAAATCCGGAGCGGCCGCGTTCAGCCCCACGCCGGTTTCGACGTCCAACTGCAGATTGTTGGTGATGGGAAAGATGAAGCCGCCGTCGGAATTGTGTTGGGTTCGTTCGATGGTTCGACCGGTCGGCGCGATCACGTACCACTCGATGTAGGTTTCAAAGTGTTTTGCCCATTTGAACTGCACGGCAATGGATTGGTCGAATTCGGTGAAAATGTTCTGATTCTCGTCGCGACGGCGGAACACGTCGGTGCTCATTTCGACTTCGATCTTCTTGTTTACCTCCCACGCATAGGCCCAGATGATGCCCGGCATGACGCCGTTTTCAGTGATGTCCGGCGCGCCGGTGGGCACGAAGATCGAAGGGATAATTCCCATCGCCGGCAGAATGCCTTCTTGCGGCGTAAGGCAAAGCTTGAAGCCCAGCGACAAGTCCTCGCTGCCGCTGGCGTGCAGGCGCATGGGGGGCGCCGGACCGTTGGAGATTGTGTCGTCGATGATCGCGTAATTGTATTCGATCCGCCATTCGAACCATTCGGCAAACATGCCGATGCGCCACAGCGTATCCGGGAAATCATTCGTCCGCCGCGCGTCGCTGCCGCTGTGGTCCAGGAAGAACTCGTAGCCTGTTTCCAATTGCACCACGCCCTTGCCGACGGTGACGGGCGATTCGGTGAAATCGGGCCGGTCGCTTTCCAGCGGTTCATCCATGTCGGGTGGCCCGCCGGAAAACGTCGTGCCGTAGCTCCACTGCATCAGGGTTTTCCGCGGCTTGCAGGCGTCGGGGCCGTAGTGGATTTTCTTTTCGTCATCGTCCTTGTCTTTGTCGTCGTCGTTGTGTTTGTCTGCTTCGACTTTGTCGGTCGTATTGCCGTTGGTCTGAGGGCAGGCGCCTTCGTCCTGGGCACGCGCGAGCTTCGGCGGATTGTCGTGAAGATAGAAGAACATCAGGCCCTGGCTGCTGTCGTCGGCGCGGCAAACTGTCGAGCCGGCGTGAACCAGAATGCAGCCGGCGATCGCAGCGCCAAGCGCAGAAGGATAGCCAGGCAAAACTGCAAACCAGGTGGCCGGCGAGCCATTGTTCCCTCCATGGAACACGGGTGCCCGTAGCTTCCGGGCAACATGTGCAGGCGATTGCCGCCTAGCGGTTCCACCGCTGCGGCAATGGTCCTCTCTTAGTGGCGTCGGCACCTTGCGAGGCAGACTGGGGTGTTTAATCCGCCAATTGGGGGCAATTTCGGCGCGTAAGGTGTGAATATGGCAAGACTTTCCGACAGCGAAACAGTTGACCACTTGGTAATCGACGGGTAGATTTATTAGGCACGCGTGTTGCTCATTTCCGGCATCCGGCTGGGGTGTTGAATCAGCGGATTACCAACTCCCAAGGATGGGGCCTAACTCTATGGCCCTGACGTACTTCAAACGTTTCCGCATGGAAATCGACCTGCGCGGTCGTGATTTCTCGAGCATCCCCCTGCCTGAGCGCTATCAATTCGTCCCCTGGCATTCGTCGCTGCTGGAGACCCACGCCGAAACCAAGTATCTAAGTTTTCGGGCCGAATTGGATTCCAACGTGTTTCCCTGCCTGGGCGACTACAGCGGCTGCGTGCGGCTGATGGAGGAGATCGCCGGCAAGCCCGGCTTCCTGCCCGAAGCCACCTGGCTGTTGTCATCCATAAGCGATCCCGAGGGGCCTGATGCCTTTTGTGGCCCGGTGTATTGCGGAACCGTACAAGGCGTGATCGATCGCAGCGGCATGGGGGCGATTCAAAACCTGGGGATCGTGCCGGATTATCGCCACAAGGGTTTGGGATCGGCCCTGATGCAACAGGCGCTGGCCGGCTTCCAGCGAGCGGGCTTGCGGCGGGTGTTTCTGGAAGTGACCTCCCAAAACTCCGGCGCCGTGCGGCTTTACCGGCGGCTGGGTTTCGCCAAGGCCCGCACCGTGTATAAAGTGGCGGACATTGCCTACGTGTAGTGCGGTGCGATAGTCTTTAGCGTCGCAGTCACGCCGACGCATGGCGTGTCGTCCATGGTTGCCGAATCACCTACGGAGAGGAATCAGAGACTTGGCCCAGACGATTCTTTCCCACGAATTCGCCAACGGACTGATTCTCGTGGCCGAGCCGATGGCGGCGGTCGAATCGGCGGCGTTCAACATCTTGGCGCCCGCCGGAGCGATTTACGATCTGCCAAATCGCAGCGGTCTGGCCACGGTCACCGCCGAAATGATGCTCCGCGGCTCCGGCTCGCGCAATAGCCGCCAATTTGTCAGCGATCTGGAAAACTTGGGCGTGCAGCGGGGCGAATCGGTCTCGTCGGCCCACGTGAGCTTGGGCGGGGCGACGCTGGCGAAGAATCTGCCGGCCGCGCTGCGAATCTACGCCGACTTGTTGCGCAAGCCGCACTTGCCGCCCGAGCAGCTTGACGCCAGTCGGGCAGTGACGATTCAAGAGCTGCATGCAATCGAAGACGACCCGAGCCACAAGGTGATGCTGGAACTGAAGCGGCGGCATTACCCAGATCCCTGGGGCAGGCCTAGTGAGGGGGAGGTGCCGGCGCTGGAAGCCACGACGATCGATGATGTGCGTGGGCATTATCAGCGTTTTTTTTCCCCCAATGGGTCGATCATCGGCGTCGCCGGGCGCATCGACTGGCCGTCGCTGAAGGATCTGATCGGCGAATTGTTTTCTGATTGGAAGCCGCTTCCGCAAAGTGAACCCGTCGACGGCACAAGTGGCCCGGCAATTGAACACTTGGCCCATGAATCGAATCAAACGCAAATCGGCATCGCTTACCCCAGCGTTCCGTATCGTCATCCCGATTACTTCGAGGCCTCCGGCGCCGTGGGGGTGCTCAGCGGCGGCATGAGTTCGCGGTTGTTCACCGAAGTGCGCGAGAAGCGCGGCCTGTGCTACACCGTCTATGCCAGTTATCACACGCAGCGCGATAGGGCTTGCGTGCTGTGCTATGCCGGCACCAGCGCCGATCGGGCCCAGGAAACATTGGATGTCACGCTCGGCGAGCTCAAGCGGATATCGAAGGGAGTGTTGACAGAGGAATTGGATCGACTGAAAGCGCGCGTGAAGAGCGGTCTGATCATGCAGGGCGAGTCCAGCTCGGCCCGCAGCGCGGCCATTGCCCGCGATTGGTATCATTTGGGCCAGGCACGAACGCTGGAAGAAATCGGTCGCCTGGTCGATGCGCTGACGGTTGCGGGAATCAACGAATATCTGGCCGAGAATCCGCCGCGAGATTTCACGGTGGTCACGTTGGGGCCGACCGCGCTGAAAGTAAAAACCGCCGCTTGAAGTGTGCCACTGACAAGCGCGGCGCTTGTCAGTGGCACCCAGGTGTGGAAGCAACCATGAAATTTGAAACCGCCACGCTTGCTAACGGGCTGCAAATCGTTGCCGAATGCAATTCCGGCGCGTATTCCACCGCCCTGGGTTTCTTTGTCAACACTGGGGCGCGCGATGAGAACGACGCCATCTCCGGCGTGAGCCATTTCTTGGAACACATGATGTTCAAGGGCACCCCGACGCGCAGCGCCGACGACGTGAACCGCGAGTTCGACGAAATGGGCGCCCATTACAACGCTTTCACCAACGAAGAGAACACGGTGTACTACGCCGCCGTGCTGCCGGAATATCAGGAACGTTCCGTCGAGTTGCTGGCCGACATCTTGCGGCCGTCGCTGCGTGAAGCCGATTTCACCACTGAAAAACAGGTGATCTTGGAAGAAATCAAGATGTACGAAGATCAGCCGCCATTCGGGGCCGACGACAAAATCCGGGCGGCATTCTTTGGCCAGCATCCGCTGGGACGCAGCGTGCTGGGCACCGCCGCCAGCGTCGGCGCCTTGAGCGTCGATCAGATGCGCGGCTACTTCGACAACCGTTACAGCCCGGGCAACATTTCGCTGGTAGGCGCGGGCAAAATCGATTTCGCCGAGTTGTGCCGCACCGCCGAAAAAGTCTGCGGCAAGTGGCAGCCCATCGCCGCCACGCGCACTCTGCCGGGCGCTTCGCCGAAGGGCGGCTTCCACGTGATTCACAAAGACACAGCGACCCAGGAATACGCCCTGGTGATGTGCGCCGGCCCGACGGCCGTCGACAGCGACCGGTACGCTGCCAAACTGCTGGCCACGGTGCTGGGCGACGAAACCGGCAGCCGGCTTTATTGGGAACTGGTCGACTCGGGCCTGGCAGAGCACTGCAGCCTGCACCATCACGACTATTTGGATGCTGGCGTGTTCTTCACCTACATCAGTTGCGATCCGGAACAAGCAGAAGAGAATTTGCGCCGCATTCGCAAGGTCTACCAGCAGGCGGAGACGGAAGGCGTCACGCAAGCCGAACTCGATCAGGCGAAGAACAAGATCAACTCCCGCGTGGTGCTTTCCAGCGAACGACCGCGCGGGCGGCTGTTCACGGTGGGCGCAACTGGATTCAGCGCCGCGAATACCGCAGCGTGCGCGACGATTTGGACGCCGTAGAAAAGATCACGCTAGCCGACTTGGCCGGCGTGCTGCGAAAGTTCCCGCTCACCAACTCAATCACCTTCGCCGTCGGCCCGCTGGCGCAGATTTCTCCACCGGTTTGATGACCAGCCGCCCCTGGAAGGGTCGCCGGACGGCTGTTTATACTGATCTAGGTACTCGGCCGTGGACGGTCAACAGTCGCACTATTTCACGGGAGGACCGAACGTGTCGGCTGCCGGCCAGGAGCGTCGCACGGTGTATTACACGGGCCGGGTGCAGGGAGTTGGTTTTCGGTATACGGCCCGCAGCCTGGCGCAGTCGTTCGCCGTCACGGGAAGCGTGCAAAATCTTGACGACGGACGTGTGCTGTTGGTCGCCGAGGGAACCAGCGCCGAGTTGGATAGGTTCCTGTCCCAGGTATACGAGCAGATGAGCCGCTACATTCGTAAAGTAGATGTGAGCACGTCGGCGGCGACCGGTCAGTTCGACGATTTTGGAATTGAAAGCAACTAGGCCAGCAAGCCCGGGGAATGTCCCGACGCTAAAATAAATTCAATGCTATTGCGTGGTTTCCCACCGATTCTGCTGGCGAATCTGACCGCCTGGTTGACGCCCATCTGGCTGATTGGATTGGGCTGTCTGGCTGGCCTGGCGTTGTTGCTGTTGCTGTATGGGCTGGCAAAATTGGTCGCGCCGCGCATGGCGGAGATTGCAGAGGGAACCTGGCGCGAAGGATTCGTGTTTCCGGTGTTGTGCCTGGCCGGCGCGCTTGGGGCCTTTGCGCTGGTTTCGTTGTTGCTGTCGCTGGCCGGGGTGGGCTACTTGCCGCTGGCGGACATTGGCCGCTCGCTTTCGCGGCTGCCGATGTCGAATCATTTCAGCACCACGATCACGGTGCCGGTTGCACCGATCGACCAGCGCGACAAGTCCCAGGAATTTCCGTTGCCGTATCGGTCGCAGGAGATGCGCAGCGTGGAAATCACCAGCGATCAAGATCTGAAGATCTACTTGCGCAACCCGTTTGGCTATTCCTCCGGTGCGCTGGTGGAAAAAATCGAGCTGAATAAGAATGAGCCCTGGAAGTGGCCCAACCCCGATGAGCCCGCCCGACATGCCGGCAACAACCCGTTCGGCGGGCGCACCGCCACGGTGTATGCGTTGAATGTGAGCGATCAGCCCGTCACGTTGCAAATTAGCGGCCAAACCCGCGAAGAATATCCGGAGGTTGCCGTGGTGCCGTACACGGCCATCGCCCTGGTGGGTTTGATTCTGGTGTATTTCATCATGCGGTTGGCAATGCCCAAGGTGATGGCGGTGGCGTCGGTCACTTCGAAGGAAGCGGTGGCTCAGCCGCTGTATCAAGTGGTGTTGGCGCTGGGAATTTTTGCGCTCATCGCGTTTGTTTTTATCCCGTACAACACCTTCGGCGAAGACGTGAAGATGCTGAAGATGGCGGCGCTGGAATTGATCATGGTCGCCGCGCTGATCGTGGCGGCGTGGACGGCCAGCGTCGGCGTGTCGGAAGAAATCGAAGGCCGCACGGCGCTGACGGTGCTGTCCAAACCGATCGGACGAATCCAATTTTTGCTCGGCAAGTTTTTGGGCGTGGTTCAATCCGTGGCGCTGATGTATCTGTTCCTGGGGGTGGTGTTTCTGATCACGGTTTCGGGGAAAGTGGTGTACGACGTCCGCGAGTCGGTGCTGCCCGATGCCTCCTGGGCCGATTGCTACGCGGAAATTGCCGGCATTGTGCCCGGGCTGACCCTGGCTTTTTTTGAGACGGTGGTGCTCACCTCGATCAGCGTGGCGATTTCGACGCGGCTGTCGATGCTGCCGAATTTGCTGATTTGCTTCTCGATTTATGCCCTGGGAAACCTGGCCCCGATGCTGGTTCAGGCCAAAGTGAACGACCCATACGGGATCGTGCACTTTGTGGGGCAACTGTTTGCCACGGTGCTGCCGGTGCTGGAAAACTTCAATGTTCAGGCGCCTATTTCGGCCGGCCGAGAGGTGCCTTTGGCATACCTGGGTTGGGCGTTGTTATACTGCATAATGTACAGCACGGTGGCCATGCTCGTGGCCCTGGTGTTGTTCGAAGACCGAGATTTGGCGTGAGAATGCCGCGCTTTTTTTGACGGAGCGAGTTGAACTCAATCGACCGCCGATCCAACCCGCGGATGAGCCAGCGGGTGATGGAAACGGATCGACCGTCGTTGGTGCTTATCTTTCAACAAGTCAAACTGCTCCATCCCCGGCATCTGTTCCCGCATGCAATATAAGTCTTTTGCCCGTGCTCGCCGTTTCGGCCGGCGCTCCATTGGCGTGCCGTTGGGCGTGTTTATTGCCGGCATCGCGGCGGCAGTGGCGCTGGCCCTGCTTCTGGTGCTGTTGGCGCTGTTGGTCGAATTGCTGGCCACGCGCGGCGCGACGGGCAACCTGATGACCGACACGTGGTTGTCGGAGCTGAGCCGCAAATGGACCCTGTGGCAGGATGGGGCCTCCAATAGCCACGGTTTGTTGGTGATGTTCGCCGCCGCAATCGCATTGTCGCTGGTGGCCGCCGGAATGCTGTACTGGTTGGAATGGTCGGTGCAAAGCTCGGCGGTACGGTTGGCCAGCGCGCTGCGAAAGCAAATCTACGGCCAGGCCCATCAGCTCGGGGCGTGCGACTTGTTCGCGGGCCGAAAAATGACGTCGTCCAACCTGCTGCAGCAAAGCACCGACATCGTGCCGCCAGGCCCAGGTGGCCTGGTGGCGATTGGTCCCCCATGCGGCCGCATTTGCCCTATTGATGCTCTTGCTGGCGGTTTCGATCAGTTTCTACCTGACAATGTCCACGATTCTGCTGGCGGGCATGGGATGGTGGATCACCATCGTGCTGCGCAAGCGCGCCCGGCGGAATGCCACTCGGGCGGCCGATCGCGCGCAGCATTTTGTCGAGATGCTGTTGGACTATTTGCGACAGAATCGATTGCTGGGCAACCTTTCCAGCGAAGCACGCCTGCAGGCCCGCACGTTTGACGAGAATTTGCGACACTTTGACGCGGCATTGCTGGCCCGCGAGACGACGACCGCGGAGGTTGGCCCGTTGGTCACGCTGTTGCTGCTGATTGGGGCCTCGCTGGTGTTGCTGCTGGCCGGGTACAACGTGCTGCAAGAGCCGCCGCGGCTTTCGCTGGCCGACGTGGTGTTGTTGGTTTCGGCGCTGGGCGCGCTGGCCTATCCCTTGGTCCGCTGCGAACGGCTGTTGGCGCTGTTGCCATCGGCCGACACCGCCGCCGAGGAGATTTTCAACTATCTGGATCGCGAGCCGGTGGTCGGACAGTTGCCGCAAGCTGTGCCGCTGGAACGATTGGGCCACGAAATCAAGATGGAGAGTGTGAGTCTGCTGGATGGCTGGGGTAAGAAATTGCTGCAAGATGTTTCCTTGACGCTTTCCGCCGGCAGTCAGACCGTGCTATTTTCCTCCGACGAAGCAACGCCGCTGGCGCTGGCAGGTTTGTTGGCGCGATTCTGCGATCCCGTGTCCGGGCGGATTCTGTTCGACGGCCGGGAAATCAAACTGGCGACGCTCGATTCCGTGCGGCATCAGGTGGCACTCATCTTGCCCGAGAATCTGCTGTTTAGCGGCACGCTGGCGGACAATCTTGTGGGCGAAGATACGCAGTTCTCATTTGACGAGCAGATCGAAGCGCTGAAATCGGTGCACGCTTACGATTTCATTCAGGCCCTGCCGGAAGGTTTGAAAACGATGATTGGTCCGCACGGGCTGATGCTTTCCGCCGGACAGGCCATCCGCTTGGGTTTGGCGCGAGTGCTATTGCGCAAGCCGTCGATCGTGGTGATCGAAGAGCCGCTGGAAGATCTCGATCAAGCGACGGCGGAAAAAGTCGGCGACGCGCTGGATCGGGCGGCGAAAGGCTGCACGCTGATCTTTCTCGCGCCGATTGGCGGCATTGCGTGCCGCGCCGCGGATTCTGGTGTTTCACGAAGGCCGGCTGATCGCCGACGGCACGCACCCGGAACTTTTGCAGCAAAACGATTTGTACCGCCATCTGAATTACGTGCGGTTCAACGAGTTCCGCGGCAAGGTGCGGTGAAGAAAAAGCAGAAGGCAGAACGCAGAAGACGCGGAACTTCTCGCTTAGCCTGCTTCGCGGCGCCAGTGAGGCTGATTGGCGGGCGAATGCGACCAGTGCGGCCCGCGCAAGATCGGCGCGGCGGGCATGGCCAAAGGCCCCACGCGTCCGCCGGCCTGGCCGTCCCAACGATGCTGGGAGATGGCTTGAAGAATCTGCTCGGCGACCGCCAACACGGCGCGCCCTTGCTGACCGGTGACACGCGGTTCGCGATGTTCGCGGATGGCGGCGGCGAAATCGTGCTGTTCATCCAGGAGTGCGTTGGAGGCGGGAGCTTCGAATCGTTCCAGCGGCAAGAGGTCTTCGAACAGGTGATCTTTGAGGTGGGCGCGAACCTCAGGCCCCGCGTCGTCGACGTCGAATTCACGCTGCAATAGTTCGGTCACCGGTCGCACCACCGCGGCCATGCGATTGGCAAAGTCCAAAGTGACGCAACCCTGATCGGACCACACCTGCATGCTCCGAGTCGGCTGATAGCTCACTCGAGCGGCGCTCAGGTTCGCCACGCAGCCATTGGCGAATTCCAGGCGCGCCTGAGCCACGTCTTCATTTTCGCCCATGACCGAAATGCCAAGCGCCTGGACGTTTTGCACCGGCGAATTGGCAAAGTGCAGCGCCAGATCGAGATCGTGAATCATCAAATCCAGCACGACGCCGATGTCGGTCGAACGGAACGTGTAGCCGCTGGTGCGGGAAGCCTCGATGTACTTCGGCTCGCGCACCATCGGCCAGACGGCCGGTTGGTTCCACGCCGGATTGAAACGCTCGATGTGTCCGACCTGCACGATCGCTCCGTGCTGCTGGGCGGCGGCTAAGATTTCGTCGGCTTCGGCCACGGTGGTCGCCAGCGGCTTTTCGACCAGCAAATGGATTCCGTGCTCCAACAGTGACAGGCTCACGGCGTGATGAAATCGAGTGGGAGTGGCCACCACGGCGGCGTCGATGCGGCCGATCAATTCGTGATAATCGGCCAACACGGGGGCCTGGCATTCCGCCTGAGCCAGCCGGCGAGCATCCGGCAGGGGATCGACGACAGCGATCAGCTCGACGCCGTCCAACTGTGAGGCCAGCCGCGCATGAATGCGGCCCAGATATCCGGCGCCAATCACCGCCAAGCGGATGCGGTCGGCCATAGGCGAGTTCATCCCTGAACGTAAATTCGAAATGCCAATGAGTGCGGGCCAGAAGAGGAGAAGATGAGAAGAGCAGAAGAATGTTGTCAGCGTTCCACAGCCAGATCTCCTCTTCTCATTTTCTCCTCTTCTCCTCTTCTCCTCTTCTTCGTTCCATCCCGCTGCGTTTTGCGTCGCTCATGCCGCGCGGCGGCGCTCCCGCGAGCGGCCGTGCTTGCCTTCTTGCTGTGTCTGGATGAAGTTCAACAGTTCATTCACGGCCGGCACCAGCTTGTCGTTGTTCCGCAAGATTTCGCGGGCATGATCCAGCCCGACCTTGGCCCGATACAGCAGCCGATGCGCTTCGGAAATGCAGTGAATGGCTTCCGTGGAAAAATTATTGCGCTTCAGCGCCACCACGTTCACGCAACGCGGCCGCGCCGGCTGGCCCTCGGCCAACATGAACGGCGGCACATCGTGAATCACCCGGCTCAATCCGCCGACAAACGCATATCGGCCGATCGTGCTGAAATGATGCACGCCGATGCCGCCGCTGAGCGTGGCGTGATCGTAAATGTGCACGTGGCCGCCCAGCAGCGTGGCGTTGGCCATGATGATGTGGTCGCCCAGCTTGCAATCGTGGGCCACGTGGCTACAGGCCATGAAGAAGTTGTAGCTGCCGACGCGGGTGACGCCGTCTTCTTTCTCGGTGGCGCGATTGATGGTCACGCCTTCGCGAAAGATGTTGTGATCGCCGATCACGACCCTGGTTTCACTGCCGCGGTAACTCACGTCCTGCGGCTCCGCCCCAACGACCACGCCGGGAAACAGATGATTGTCTTCTCCCAGAGTGACCTGCCCCACCAGGGTCACGCCATTCTCCAACTTCGTGCCACGGCCAATTTTCACGCCCGGCCCAATCACGCAGAACGCCCCGATCTGCACGTCGTCGCCGATTTCGGCTCGCGGATCGACAACGGCTTGTGGGGCGATGTGCGTGGGCATGCGATGTTTTCGGCTAGCTTGTATGTCAGGCTGTCTTTCTTCGACCGACGATCTTTTCACCTTCGGTGAGCAGCACGCGCACCATTTCGGCGTTCAGCCGGTGGCCGCTGCGGTTGGCAACGAAGTGACCGATGATGTCGCAGCCGGCCAGCGCCAAATCGCCCACCAGATCGAGCACCTTGTGCCGCGAGCATTCATCGTGAAAACGCAGTTCATTGCCGATCGGCCCGTCGGCGTCGAACACCAGCAGGTCGGACGCTGTGGCCCGCTTTCCGATGCCCTGTGCCACCAGCCAGTCGGCTTCTTCCTTGAGCATGAAGGTGCGGGCTGGGGCCAGATCGCGCCGGAAGGTTTCCGGGTTGATCGGTAGTTGCACCGTTTGCCGGCCGATGCCGACATTGGGACCGTAATCGAGCCGGAAACGCACCGTCAGATCTCCGGTTTGGCTGGGCCGGGCTTCGATCCAACAATCGTCGTCCCCCAGCCGCGTTATTTCGCGCACAATCAATTGCGTTCTCGGCGACTTCTGCACCACGACGCCGGCTGATTCCAGCGCCTCGACAAACTTCAGGCTCGAACCATCCAGGCCGGGCATTTCTGGTTGGTTCACCCAAACTTCGCAATTGTCGATTTGCAGCCCGTACAGCGCTGCCAGCAGATGTTCCACCATTTCCACGCTAGCGGCGCCTTGTCGCAACACGGTGCGTCGCGGCACTTCGACCCGTTGTGTCACCAGCGCGGCAATGCGCACGGCCGGCGAAAGATCGCAGCGGACGAACACGATGCCGGTGCCGGCCGGGGCAGGGCGGAATTCGACGCGCACGTCGCGTCCCGACCAATAGCCGAAGCCTTCCACGGCGACCGTGTTGCCGATCGTGCGTTCGTTGCGTTGGGCGTAGCTCACTCGGAAACTCGTCGAGAACCTTGCCAAGTGATGGAAACGAAAAAGCGGAGAAGCAATTGTGGTCGACGTGTCCGGTTCGCTCGTCGCTTTCCTGGGCATCTCACGACCGGACACATCGACCAACGCCAAGGTACGTTACGTTATGTCGATGTCACCGCGTCGGCGCGGCGCCTTGCGGACGCACTCCGACCGGGCCGGTTCCGGCAGCGGAGCGATTCAAATCCTGCAAAATGTACGGCGTGATATCCATGCGCGGATCGTTGTACACGATAGCCTTGTTGATGCCGCGCAAAATTTCATCGCGGTTGTTGCCGTCGATTGGGTCGCCGTTGAACCGCAACACGAGCACGATGCCGTTTTTCGTGGACAACTGCTTCACCGCATCGTCGATTTCGCGCGACACGTTGAAGTAGACGCGGCCTTCCTGTTCCATGAAGTCTTTCTTCTGCAACGAAACCTTCAGTTGCAGATCGCCCTGCATCTTGATGAGGTCGTTTTCGACCTGCTTGTAGTTGGGCGTGCCGGGGTTGAAGGTCTTCAATTCCTCGGCTTTGCGTTTGATGGATTCCTGATCTTTCTTGACGTCGGCTTCGGCGGCCTCGACGCGCCCCTTCATTTCTTCCATTTGCTGCTTGAAGCGGACGTGGTTTTTAAAGATGTACGCCACGTCGACCACCGCGATGCCGTTGACGCCGAGGCGCGATCCGCCCGCAGGCTGGGCGCCGGCGGGGGGCGCGGCGATTGGAGCGCCGGCGGCGCGCCGGCGCCTGCGCAAGCGAGGGCACAGCGGAGACGATGACCAGGGCGGCCGCCAGCGCAGCCGTTAAGAGCTTCGTATTCACGTTAGCACTCCTTGCTAATTTTGGGCGAGTCGTCCTTGACCAGCACCTTGCGCGATCCTGCTGAACGAACGATTTCAGCCGACCGCATCCTGCCCAACTTGCGTAAGGCAGGCCAAAAGAGGGCGGTATTGTGGCGACGAGCCGCATCTGCCGCAAGGTCAATATGCTACGGCAAATGGCGGCGAAATTTACCTTCTTACAATTCCGTACATTTGCTCTTTGAACCACCGCCGGCCGCTGGCTATGTTCTCGCCCCCGAATGGACGATTTCGGGTTACCAGCTCCAGACGTGCGCAGGGAGTGCGCTCTTGGCCAGCCAAAAATGCGTTTTGATTGTCGATCGCTTCGCCGAATCGCGCGAAGTGCTGCGCACAGCGCTGGACAAAGGCGGAGCGCAAGTTCTGGAAACCGCCCGCACCGACTTCGGCTTGGCGTTGGCGCGCTCCAATGGCCCCGACGTGATCGTGCTGGATTTGGAAGTGGTCGAGAATCCGGCCAAAGTGGTCGCCGACTTTGCCGCCGCCGCAAAGGCTTCCGGCGGCCGACTGATTGTTTTGGGCGGCGCCCAACATAGCCAGCACGAATTGCCCTGCGAGTTCTTCGCCAAACCCTACCACTACCGGCCCCTAGTTCTTAGAATCGAAGAGTTGCTCCATGCCGAGTGCGGCCGCGCCGCCGCGTAGGCTGTGTCAAGTTCGCCAGGATTTTCCCGTGGCATCGCTCTTCGTCATCCAGGGCCGTGATCAAGGCGTCCGTTTTGAATTGGACGCCGAGGAAAGCACTCTGCACCTGGGGCGCGACGCGGGCAACCCGATCCAGTTGCACGATACCGAGATTTCCCGACGCCATGCGGAAATTCGCCGCGCCGGCGACACGTTTCTGCTGGTCGACCTGGGTAGCTCCAACGGCACGTTTGTCAACAACGAGCGCATCGAGCAGAAAGAACTCGCCAGCGGCGACCAGGTGCAACTGGGCCGCACTGTCATGCTCTTCACCGGCTCCGGCGACAGCGGCCCGCAGAACATTGGCCAACGGGTGCAAATCGTCAGCGCCGCGGCCACCACCGGCTCGCGCATCGTTCAAGCCGTGCCGCAGGAAGCGGGCAGCGCCATTTTCACTCACGGCGCCGCCGAAAATCCCTGGCTTGCGCGGGCCCGCAGCAATTTGCAGATCATGTACCGCACAGCGCTGGCCGTGAGCCACACGCTCGACATCGACCAACTGCTCTCGAGCATCATGCAGTTGATCTTCGAATGGGTCGAAGCCGATCGCGGCTGCATCATGCTCATCGATCCGGAGTCGAAGCAATTGATGCCCAAGGTGCGCCGCGATCGCGGCAAAACCACCGGCGACGATAAGCTGAATATCAGCCAGACCATCCTCGACTACGTGATGCAACACAAAGAGGGCGTGCTCACCAGCGACGCCCGCGAAGATCAGCGCTGGGACACCGCCGCCAGCATTTTGCAGCAGGGGGTGCGCGAGGCCATTTGCGTGCCGATGCAGGGGCGCTACGACGTCGTGGGAGTGATTTACATCGACACGCTGACGCCAGCCCATCGTGCCATCGTCAATGCTCCATCGCGCTTCCGCGAAGAGCACTTGAAGCTGATGGTGGCCATCGCCCATCAGGCTGCCTTGGCCGTGGAAGACACGATGTATTATTCCGCGATGGTGCAGGCCGAACGCCTGGCGGCGATCGGCCAAACCATCGCCACGCTGTCGCACCATATCAAAAACATCCTGCAAGGCATCCGCGGCGGCAGCTATCTGATCGAAATGGGCCTGAACGAGCACGACGAGAACATGACCCGCAAAGGGTGGAATATCGTCGAAAAAAACCAGGGCAAGATTTCCACGTTGGTGATCGACATGCTCACCATCAGCAAAGAGCGCGAGCCCGACCTGGCGTCGGCCAATCTTAACCAGGTAGTCGAGGAAATCGTCGAACTGATGCAGGTGCGGGCCGGCGAATTGGGAGTTTCGCTCGGCTGGCATCCCGACTCCGCCATGCCGACGCTTCAATTCGACAGCGAAGGCATCCATCGCGCCGTGCTGAACGTGGTGACCAACGCGCTGGATGCTTGCGAAGGTCGATCCGGCGCGCGTGTGGACGTATCCAGCGCCTTTCTGCCCGATCAAAAGCTGGCGCAAGTCATCGTCGCCGACAACGGCCCTGGCATCCCTCCCGACCAGTTGTCGAAGATTTTTCAATTGTTTGTCTCCGGCAAAGGCGCCCGCGGCACCGGCCTGGGCCTGCCGGTGAGCGAGAAGATTTTGAAGGAACACGGCGGCCGCATCTTGGTCGAAACCGAAGTGGAGCAGGGGACCCGCTTCATCCTTGAACTGCCCGCCGTCACCGAACCTGTGACCACCGACGCCGTGCACGAAACCAACGTCACCGGTGCGGCCGACTAAATCTCAGCCTTCTCCCACGAAGGGATTCGTTTGCTTCTCCTGCCCGACGGTTGTCGCGGGGCCGTGGCCGGATAGCACGATGGTGTTGTCGGGCAGAGTGAAGAGGTGTTCGCGGATTCCGGCGGCCAACTGGTCGAAACTGCCGTCGGGGAAATCGGTGCGGCCGATGCTGCCGGCGAACAGCACGTCGCCGCCGAACACCACCGCCGGATCGTGCTGGCGCCAAATGAAAATCACGTGGCCGGAAGAATGGCCGGGGACTTCGCGCACCTCGAGTTGGAAGCCCGCGTAGTCGATGGTTTCGCCGGCAGCAACCAGGCGATCGGCCGGCGGGCTGGTGAGCGGAATTCCATATTTGGCCGATAGATTTCGGGCCGGGTTGATCAGCTTATCCGCCTCGTTGACGCCGATTACGATCGGGCACTCGGGCCAGCGCTCCTTCAATGCCCCGATGCCGGCGATGTGGTCGCTATGGCCGTGAGTGATCAGGAAGGCCGCCGGAGTCAGTTCGTGCTGCTGCAAAGCCGCTACGATCTTCCCGGGCTCAAACCCCGGGTCGATCACCAGGCAATCCTTTCGCCCCTCGAGCCAGGCCACGTAGCTGTTCTGCTCGAACGGTCGGGAAACGATTGTCAAAATTTGCGGTTTCGACGCATTGTTCATGCCACGAGTTTAGCGATGACAGCGGCAATGGCGACAGTGGGCCGACCTTTGACCGCGATTGGCAAGGATTGTGACGATGCCGTCGCCCAGAGCCACTCAAACCGTGTGGGCAAGCGAAAACATTGCCGCCGCTTGTATGTAATTCTTGCTAGCTGGCATGGCGATAAGACAACGGGCCCGAGTTCGCTGCGGAAGCGCGAAATCTCTCTAGATCGCCGAATTTGCAACGCAAATAACGAGTTTAGGGGCAAATCCGCTTTGCTGGCAATTCGCCTCGACTTGGACCACAGGTCGGTATAAAACTTGCATTCCTGCCATGCGGCGGCTGGTCGTTAGTGCCAACGACCCAAGGACGGGAAGCCGCAAGGGTCGGCAAGCGTGGTTCGCGGCCGGCTCAACACGACGCATAACTCATGGAGTGGATTTCATGTTTGGCATGCATCTGAAACAACCAATGGTTCGATCGATCGCACTTGCAGCCGCTGTGGCGTGTACCGCGGGATTGGCTTCGGCTCAAACTCCAGAGCCGACGTACTCCGCGGCCGTGGTGCCGCAGCCGCAACAGCATCCGCTGGCGCCGGCCATCGAACTGGCCACTAAGGTGCAACAAAATGTCGACGGCAATATCCGCGACTATTCCGCCACGATCGAAAAGCGCGAGCAGATCGACGGCAAGTTGGGCGATCCGGAATACGCCATCATCAAGGTTCGCCAACATCCCTTCAGCGTGTACATGTCGTTTTTGGCCCCGGAAAGGCTCAAGGGGCAGGAGTGCATGTACATCGAGGGACAGAACGACGACAAGATGTTCGCCCACGCTCCGCCGGGCACGCTGCGCGGCAAATTCGGCACCGTGAAGATCTCGCCGACTAGTGCCGGCCATGCAAGGCCAACGCTATCCGATCACCGAGCTGGGCATTTCCAACTTGACGCGCAAGCTAATTGAAGTCGGCCAGCACGACATGCAATATGGCGAATGCGAAGTGAAGTTCTTCCAGAAGGCCAAAGTGAACGGCCGTGAATGCACGGTCATTCAAGTCGTGCATCCCACGCCGCGTCGCAACTTCATCTTCCACATGGCGCGCATCTATCTCGACGACCAGTTGCAAGTGCCCATCCGCTACGAGGCCTACGATTGGCCGACGGAACCGGGCGGCAAGCCGGTGCTGCTGGAAGAGTACACCTACATGAACCTGAAGTTGAACCCGGGACTTACCGACGCCGATTTCGACGTCCGCAACCCGGCATACGGCTTCAACGTGAAGTAGGCGCTGCACTGCCGGGTGGCACTGACAAGCGCGGCGCTTGTCAGTACAAATCGTCGATGGTTTTCCACTGACAAGCTGACGACAGCTTGTCAGTGCCACCCATTTCGCCTCTTGCGAATCTCGGGAAGTATGCAAACAATCGTGGCATCCTGCCTTTTTGCGGATGCTCGATGAACCCACCTGCCGCTACCCGCGCGATTTCTCGGCTGCTGCTGGCCGCCGTGCTGAGTGCAAGCCTTGCGCAGCAATGCCGGGCCGACGAAGCGCCCTGCGCATCCGCTGGCGCCGGCCATCGAACTGGCTCGCAAGGTGCAAGCCAACATCGATGCGAATGTCCGCGATTACACCGCCACGCTGGTCAAGCAGGAACGCGTCGGGGGCCAGCTCAGGCCGCCGGAAATTTGCGAAATCAAAGTCCGCAACCGCCCTTTCAGCGTGTATATGAAATTCTTTTCGCCGGAGAGCCTCAAAGGGCAGGAAGTGATTTACGTCGAAGGCGCCAACGACGGCAAGCTCATAGGCCATGCGGGCAGCGGCTTGATGGCGCTGGCCGGCGCCAAATGGCTCGATCCCAAAGGCACGCTGGCGATGATGGGCCAGCGCTACCCCATCACCGAGTTGGGCCTATCGAACCTGGTGCGGCGGCTGATTGAAGTCGGCCAGCACGACATGAAATTCGGCGAATGCGACGTGTGGCGAAACGACGATGCGAAAGTCGGCGATCGCCCGTGCATCCTGTTCACCGTGCAGCATCCCGTCCGCCGCCGCGATTTTTTGTTTCACATCGCGCGCATTTTTGTCGACAAGGAGCTGATGCTTCCGCTGCGCTACGAGGCCTACGACTGGCCGGCTCGGCCCGGCGAACAGCCGCCGCTTTTGGAAAGCTACACCTACACCAACTTGAAATTGAACCCCGGCCTGACGAACGCCGATTTCGACCCGAACAATCCGCAGTACAACTTTGTGAGGAAATGAGAGCGGCTATGGGGCGCACGGTTTCCTCTCCGATCGGCGCACAATTGTGCGGTGGGTCGGCATCCTGTTGCTCGCCTATGTGCTAATCGTTTTGGCGATGATGTTTTTGGAAAACTCGCTGATCTTTTTTCCTGCCAGATTTCCCGAGGGGGATTGGAATCCGCCCGGCGTGGCGTTTGAAGATGCCTGGTTCAGCGCCGCCGACGGCGCCAAGCTGCACGGCTGGTTCGTGCCGCACGAGCATCCTCGAGCGGTGGCGCTGTTCCTGCATGGCAACGCCGGCAACATCACGCACCGGGAGGATATGCTCCGCGCGCTAAATCGCATGGGCGTGGCGGTTTTGGCGCTCGATTACCGCGGCTATGGCCGCAGCGAAGGCTCGCCCTCCGAGGCGGGCGTTCTGGCCGACGGCCGGGCCGCTCGAAAGTGGTTGGCCGATCGTGCGGGCATACCTGAAAGCCAGATCGTGCTGATGGGCGAATCGCTCGGCGGGGCGGTCGCGACGCTCTTGGCGGCGGAAGCTCCAACGCGTGGCCTGGTGCTGGAGAATGTTTTCTGCAGTTTGCCCGAAGTGGCGGCGTATCACTATCCGTGGCTGCCGGTAGGGGCGTTGATTCGCACGCAGCTCAACGCCGGCGAGGCGATTAAGAAATATCGCGGCCCGCTGTTGCAGGCTCATGCCGGCGCCGACACGATCGTGCCGCTCAAGCTCGGCCGCAAGCTGTTTGCGGCGGCCAACGAGCCGAAAGAATTTCTAGTGATCGCCGGGGCCGATCACAACGACCCGCGCACGCCGGAGTTTTTCGCCGCGCTGGATCGGTTTCTCGACAAGCTGCCGCCGGCAGATTCGCCTCGGTAGCTGGAATCAACCTACCGCGGGTACACGCTGGTCGGTTGCCGAGTGACGTTTTCGCTGCTCTGCTTTTCGTCCGGCAGAATCAGCTCCAGCCCGGGGCGAAGATAATCGAAATCGTTGCCCAGCACCTCGCGGTTCAGATCGTAGATCTCCGCCCAGCGCGACGTCTTACCCAGCTCGTGGCGGGCAATCTCGAAGAGCGTATCGCCGTCTTCGACCGTGTAAACTCGGCCCGAGCCCGGCAGTCGGCCGTTGCTCGCAGTCAGGCGGTCGCGCCCGCTGGCCCCTGGTTTGCGCGGGGCAGGGCACAAATCGGGATAGCTGTGCCGCAGCACGGATTCGTCGGGCACGGAAATAATTTGCCCCACTTTCATTTCGTCAACTTCCGGATGCGCCTTGCGATTGTGCTCGTACAGGGCCTTGAAGAATGCGCCCGTGCCGTAGGCCTTTTCGCTGATCGTCCAAAAGCTGTCGTTGGGCTGCACGCTGTACTTGTCGCCGTCGCGCTGGATGCCGCCTGCAGGGGTAATCGCGCCGGTCGAGGCAACCGCGATGTTGGCTGTCGGATAGCGTTGCGCGACGGGCGGTTCGTTGGCCGGAATCGGATACAAGTCGGCCGTCCGTGACGGCGTCGAATATCGGTCCGCCTGTTGACGCGGTTCGCTACGATGCGGTTCGCTGACGGCCGTATCGCTGTAACGGGAACCTGAGCTGGAGCGAGAATCGGATTTCTCCCGCGCCGGGGTTCCGGCTCCGGCCGCGATGGATCGCGACGGTTCTCATTCGTATCGGCGTAGCCCGATCGATAGGGCTGCGCGCCGTTGGAAATGGATGGACTGGCGCTGGCTCCGTCGAACGGATCGCGCGGCTTGTTGGCATAGCGATCGCCAACCTCAGTCACGGGCAGCGGCGTGGCGATCAACGAAGGAGCCGGATCGTTGGAAGCAGTTGACGACGACCGCGGCGGATCCTGCGCGACCGGGCGACTTGGCTTTGCCGGCTGTGAATGCTTCTCGGCGCGATTGCCCGACGGCTCGGCCGCAACCGATTCCGGCGGCTTGCCGCTTTGAGCCTTGGGGGTCACCAAGGTCGGCGGGCCGGGTTGGCGGGCGAGCTTGGACGACGTGGGATCGTTCACGGCATTGGCCGGCTGGCGAGCGCCCGCCAGCACGGCGTTGCCCGGCCGCGCCAGTCGCTTCATCAGCAGTGCGACGAAGATCGTGAGCAAGATGCCGATGAAGACCAATCCGAGTTTGGTTTCGTTTTTCATAGCTGCCTCCTCCGTGAGGCAAATGTTTGGCTGCGTCGATCCGCTTAAGTTTGTTTTGCGATTCGCTCTGCTACCCGCAACTTTGCGCTGCGGCTGCGAGGGTTTCTGGCAATTTCCGCTTCGTGCGGCGTAATTGGTTTTTTCGTGAGGGCTTTCAGCCGCTCGTCATTTTGAAACGCTTCTTTCACCGGGCGATCTTCCAACGAATGAAAGCTGATCACCGCCAGGCGCCCCCCGGGTTTCAATACCTCGGGCAGCCGCCGCAACGCAACTTCCAACGATTTCAATTCCTCGTTCACCGCGATTCGCAAGGCTTGAAAGGTGCGCGTGGCCGGGTCGATCCGCTGTTTTCGGGCCACCGCCGGCACGGCCCGCCGCACGATTTCGGCCAACTGCCGCGAAGTGTTGATCGGGTTATGGTGCCGAAGCTCGACAATCGCTCTGGCGATGCGCCGGCTGAATCGTTCCTCTCCAAAATGAAAAATCAAATCGGCCAGGTGCTCGGCGCTCAATCGGTTCACCAGCCGCGAGGCCGGCTCACCTTTCAACGGATTGAATCGCAAGTCCAACGGGCCATCGGCATCGAAACTGAATCCACGGGATACGTCGGCCAACTGATCGCTCGACAAACCCAGGTCCAGCACAATGCCATCCACCAACGTCACGCCGATTTCCGCCAACAATTCCGGAAGATCGCAATAATTTCCTTGAATCACTTCAATCGGCAGTCCGCGCAAGCTTTCGCCGGCCGCCGCCACCGCCGCCGGATCGCGATCGACGCCGATCACTCGACCCGTCGGACCGACGCGCTGGGCGATCGCCCGAGCGTGACCGCCGCCGCCGAAGGTTCCATCGACAAAAACTCCACCCGGTTGCGGATTCAGCCCTTGGAGGACCTCGGCCAGCAGAACGGGCTCATGACGCGCAGGTGGCATGGAACATCACCGTGGAAACAGCGGAAATTTGCCGCGGGCCGATCGCCGCCGGCGGCGAAAGACCATTTTAGCGCAAGAGCGAACCCTCGCGCAGCAGCGAAATCTGGTTTCTTACGGCGAGTCCAAACGAGCCAAACACGCCACGATCGTGGCAACAGCGTCCGGTTCGACAAGCCTTTTGCGGACGCAAGGCCGGGGTATGTACCGCTTTCGGCGGATCCAAGCAAGCGGAGTTTTGGAAAAAGGCAGAATGCAGAAAGCAGAATGCAGAAGAGGAAAAGTGGTTGGCGGCCTTGCGCTTACGGTTGACGATCCAGATTTCTGCCTTCTGCTGTCTGCCTTCTGCCTTCATGGTCGGCATCCAAGGGCGGAGCACATCCTTGCTGCCCCGTGTGCCCTTGGAAACCGGTAGCCGTCGAGTCGTTTAACGGGCCGACTGCGGCTGCTATCGCCCATCGACGTCCATGCCGATGGTTGGGTTGCAAGAGAGCATCGCTCAGCCCGTGGCCGACGGCTGAGGCCAATGCTTCGACTTGCAAAACCGCTTGATAAGATCGCGTTGAAAAAGAGCAGGCGATTTCCGATCGATCGCCGCCCGATATTGCCCCGCGACGGTCGTCATCGTCAAGCGGTGTTTTTGTGGGAAACGAGTGCCAAACGAAATCATTGCAATACGTCGGACAACTCTGTGCTAGCAACGCGTAAAATATTTGCGGACGTTTGCGATTTGTGAACACCCGTTCATACACCTTGGGGACTACTGGATTGCGGCTAGAATGGGCCAACCTGAAAGCTGCCTCGCTATGGACTCAACACTCCCATTGACTTCAGAACTCGAACAATACAACTACGATTTGCCCAAGCATCTCATCGCGCAAGAGCCATTGGCCAATCGTGCCGATGCGCGGCTGATGATCGTGAATCGCCGGCAGGGCACGCTCGCCCATCATCACGTCCGTGATCTTCCTGAACTATTGCGCCGCGGCGACCAGCTTGTGCTGAACGACACCAAAGTGATTCCCGCCCGCCTGGTCGGCCTGCGCGACACGGGCGGTCGCTGGGAAGGCCTGTTCCTTTCGCAGGAGTCCAGCGGCGCGTGGCAACTTTTGTGCAAGGTGCGCGGGAAGCTGACGGCGGGAGAAACGATTCAATTGCTCGATCCGCTGGCGAGCGAGGACACGCAGCTCCGTCTGGTGGCTAAATCGGAGCAGGGGGTCTGGCTGGCGCGCCCGGTATCCGAAGAGCCCCCCATGAAGATCTTGGAGCGCATCGGCCGCGTGCCGCTTCCCAAGTACATCCGCAAAGGCGAAATGGTCGATGCCGACCGCCAGCGATATCAAACCGTCTTCGCTCGCCACGCCGGTTCCGCGGCCGCCCCTACCGCCGGTTTGCACTTCACCACGGAACTTTTCGCGCGCTTGCAAGCCGCCGGCATCGACGTGGCGAAGGTCACGCTGCACGTGGGTCTGGATACGTTTGTGCCGATCCGATCGCAGAAACTGGCCGGCCACAAAATGCACAGCGAATGGGGGCGCATCGACGAAGTCACTGTCGAGAACCTAACTCGCGCTCGCAAAGAGGGCGGACGGATCGTCGCCGTGGGCACCACCACGGTACGCGTGCTGGAATCCGCCGCCGCCGACGGCGTGCTCCGCCCGTGGGAAGGTCAAACCCAACTTTTCATCCGCCCGCCGTACCGCTTCCGCGCCATCGACGCCTTGATGACGAATTTCCACCTGCCGCGCACGACGCTGTTGATTTTGGCGCGCACCTTCGGCGGCGACCCGTTGATCCGCCATGCCTACGCCGAAGCCATCCGCCAGGAATACCGCTTTTACAGCTATGGCGATGCAATGCTCGTGATTTGAGGGTCGAGAGACGAGGGGCGAGAGAGGAGCCAACAAGTGCACCTCGCCAAGTTGGGCTCTGCTTCGTATATTGATCGCATAGCCGGAGGGCAATGCCCTCCGGAGAACCGCCACCTAATCATCAACCCGCAATAACGCCCCGCACCACCTTCCGAAACGGATTTCTCCCATGCCATTGGTTCAAACCGAAAGCGTTCTGGTCGTTCCCGCCGAACTGTTTCACCGCTTGGGGCATTTCGAAGGTTTTTCTTCCCAGGTCGATCGCTACTTTGGGCGAGTTGCTCAGTTCAAAGAACACCATGTATCGCCCCCGCGAGGAAATGGAAGAAAACGCCAGCTTCAAGCAGTTGATCCCTTACGTCATCTTCCGCTATCGAGATAAATCTGGCGCAGTTCAGGTGTTTCAGTACACCCGCGGCAAAGGCATGGGCGAAGATCGGCTCCACAGCAAACGCAGCGTCGGCGTGGGGGGCCACATTTCGGTTCACGACCGGATTACCGAAGACGCCGTCCCGTATGCCGAAGGCATGCACCGCGAATTGGCCGAAGAGGTGATTATCGACACTCCTTACGTTGAATCGTGCGTAGGCTTGATTAACGACGACCAAACCCCCGTCGGCCAAGTGCACCTGGGCGTGGTGCACCTGTTCGACGTCCAGCGGCCGGAGGTCAGCCCGCGTGAGCCGGAGATTCTCGACGCCGGATTCCGCCCCGTCAGCGAACTGCTGGCCGATTTAGACCGCTTCGAATCCTGGTCGCAATATTGCCTGCGAGCGTTGTTTGGATGATCGGAGAATCGACTCCTCAATGCACCAGCTTACCGGCATACCGCGGGATACGACTCCGGAAGCATATCGAGTGCAGTGCAACGTTCTGCGCCGCACGAGTTTGGATCAGCGTCTGCAGCAGACTTTTGATCTAATTGAGATGGCTGAGGAATTTGCCGCAGCCGGCATCCGTCGCCGACATCCGGATTACACCCCAGCGCAAGTGCACTTGGCGCTTGCCCGGATGCGGCTTGGCGATGATCTATTTCGCCTGGCTTTTCCGCATGTCGAGGTTTCGCTGTGAATCCCGTCGCGGAGATGCTTCGTAGCATCGTGGGGCACCTCGACGCGGTCGGCATTCCGTATATGCTTGTCGGCTCGCTGGTCAGCAGTGCGTACGGCAAAGCGCGGACGACGCTCGACGCAGACTTGGTCATTTCGCCGACGTCCGATCAGTTGATCCAATTCGTAAAGCGAATCGAACCTGAGTTCTATGTGAATCTCGCGACAGCCCAGCAGGCATTTTACGAAAAGTCGACGTTCAACGTCATCGACCTGGCCCGTGGGTATAAAGCCGACTTGATCCTGCTCAACGACCGGCCGTTTGACCGCTCCGAATTTGGGCGCCGTGCCAAGGCCAGGCTGTGCGAGATGGAAATCTGGACGGCGTCGGCCGAGGATACAATTCTCGCAAAGCTCCACTGGGCCAAGCTGGGCGATTCGGATCGGCAATATCGAGATGCCTTTGACGTAGCCGGCGTGCAACATACTTCGCTGGATCGTGCCTACTTGCGAAAATGGGCGGTAGAATTAGGAGTGAAGGACATGCTGGACCGTCTCTTAAGTGAGGCAGGATTGGACTCCTGACTTTGTGACCATGAGCAAGCCCGGCGACTACCCCATCTACATGGATAACCACTCGACCACGCCGGTGGATCCGCGCGTGCTTGATGCCGTATTGCCGTATCTGACCGAGCGGTTCGGCAACGCCGGCAGCACCAGCCACCGCTACGGCTGGGAAGCGAAAGAAGCCGTCGATGCGGCCCGGGAATCGATTGCCGCGGCGCTTGGCGCGCAGGCGCGCGAAATCGTTTTCACCAGCGGCGCGACGGAGAGCAATAATCTCGCACTTTTCGGCGTAGCCCAGCGCGCAAACAGCGAAAGCCCGGCCAATCGCCGCACATCGTCAGCGTGGCCACCGAGCATCGGGCTGTGCTCGACCCGCTGGCACACCTGGAAAAGCTAGGCTGCGAGATCACACTGTTGCCGGTCGAACAAGCCGACAGCCCACGGGCCGGATTGATCACAGCCGACCAGGTTGCCGCCGCGCTGCGCGACGAAACGGTCCTGGTCAGCGTGATGCTGGCGAACAACGAAATCGGCGCCATCCAGCCGATTGCGGAGATCGGCGCCGTGTGCCGGGCGCGCGGCGTGCTGTTGCATTGCGACGCCACGCAAGCAGTCGGCAAAATGCCGGTGAACGTCGACCAACTACATGTCGATCTGCTCAGCTTTTCTGCCCACAAAATTTATGGCCCCAAAGGCATCGGCGCGCTCTTCGTGCGGCGGCGGGCTCCGCTTGTGAAACTCGAGCCGCAAATCTTCGGCGGCGGTCAAGAAAACGGCTTTCGCAGCGGCACCGCCAACGTGCCAGGCATCGCCGGTTTCGCGCGGGCCTTGGAATTGTGTGTCGAAGAGATGCCGGGCGAGCAGCCGCGCCTCGCCAAATTGCGTGATCGACTTTATGCCGGCCTGTGCGAGCGATTGGATCACATCGGACTCAACGGTCCCGCGCTCGATCAGCCGAAATCGCGGTTGGCGGGAAATTTGAATCTCCACTTCGGCTACGTCGAAGGGGAGGCATTGTTGTTGGACATGCAGGACCGACTGGCCGTCAGCTCCGGAAGCGCCTGCACCTCGGCCGACCCGCAGCCCAGCCACGTGCTGCGAGCCTTGGGCCTGCCGGAAGACCTGGTGCGCGGCAGCCTGCGGTTTGGGCTGGGCCGATTCAACACCGCGGAAGAGGTCGAAACGGCGATCGAAGTCATCGCCGATTCCGTCCAGCGCCTGCGCAAGCTCAGCAGCATGGCGAAAGACTAGAGCTTTCTGCCTGATGCTTTTGAACGAAATTGACGAAGCTCGTTCAAGACGATTTCCAAATCCGTAGCCAGCGGGGCTTCGAAGTTCAGCAATTCTCCGCTCACCGGGTGCAGCAGCTTCAATCGGCGCATGCAGCGCTTGCCGGTTTAGCAGAACCTGGTGATCATCGGGATCGCGGCGAATTTCCCCGCGCGTGATTTCCGCCCGCCCGCCGTATTGCTTGTCGCACAACACGGGGCAGGAAATCGCCGACAGATGCACGCGAATTTGATGCGTGCGGCCCGTCTTCGGCGCGACGCGCAGCGCGGCGAATCCGTCGAAACGTTCCGCGACCTCATAAAACGTCTGCGCCGGGCGGCTGGTGGCGTGCTCTTTTCGGATCGCCATTTTTTCGCGTTGGTAGGGATGGCTGCCGATCGGCATGTCGATCACATCCCGATCCCGATCCGGCACGCCTACCACAATTGCAAGATATTCCTTTTCGACCGTCCGCTTGCCAAACTGCTCGGCCAGGGCGTAATGGGCGGCATCGGTCTTGGCCACCACCAGCACGCCGCTGGTGTCGCGATCCAGCCGGTGAACAATGCCGGGCCGCGTGGGGCCGCCGGCGCCGCTGAGCTTTTCGAAATGAAACGCCAGGGCGCTAGTGAGCGTGCCGGCCCAATGCCCCTTGGCCGGATGCACCACCATGCCCGGCGGCTTATTGACGGCCGCCAGATGTTCGTCTTCATAAAGAATATCCAGCGGGATATCTTCCGGCACCGGGCCGGGGCGCGGCGGCTCGGGCAACGAGATCGACAATTGATGGCCGTCTTTGAGCCGCTGCCCCGCCTTAGCCGGCTGGCCATTCAGCGTCACGCCGCCGGCATCGATCGCCCGGCGCAAAAACGCCCGGCTGAACTGGGGAAATTGCCGCGCCAGATAGACGTCGAGCCGACAACCGGCATCGTCCGCCTCGACTACACGCTGAATCGGCGGATCGGCCGGCATTTCATTTCGACGGTTCAGACGCCTTCGACTTCTCGGCCGCGGCCGGCGTCGATGCGGCCGGCGGAGTCGTCGGCGTCGCAGCGGGCGCAGCGGCGCCAGAAGATGCACCAGGCATACTCGGCCCCATGGCGCTGGGCAGCTTGACATCTCCGGGGGCCGGAGAATCTTTCAAATCAAACGACGGCTTCATGCCGGGCACGCCTGGCCCCGTGTCGGCCTTCGGCGGCTGCGGGTTCTGCTGGGCAAACCAATCGTAGAATTCCTTCACCGCCGGTTGATTGAGCCGCGCCAGATGCTGGCGTGCCGGGCCAGCCAACGCGCTATCCGGATAGTCCTTCGCCAATTGCACGTAAGCAAGCCGGGCCAGATTTAAATCGCCCAACGATTCCGCGGACCGTCCGATTCCGTAGATTGACCAGCCGCGCAGCATCGGATCGCGCGTGGTTTTCTGCACGTCGTCAAAGATGCCCATGGCCTTGGAAATATTGTCTCGCCCGGCGGCCTTGTTGTGATACAACGTCGTGGTGCCGCTATCCAACAGCGCTTCGGCAAGCAGAAGCTGCGCCACCGCGGCTTGCGAAGTGCCGGGATATTCTTTGATCGTGGCCTGCAATTCGGCTAACCCCAGTCCCTGCATGCCCATCGCGGCGAACAATTGGTCCGACGCGGCCACGGCGCCTCGCTGGCTGGCGCCTTGCATATAGAAGAAAATCGTCGCCACAATCGCCAGGGCGATCACTCCCACCGTAATCAGGCCCGAGTAGGGGCGTAATTTCTCGCCGGTGTCGGCCAACCATTCGGCCAGCACATTGGTATGCAAATCGTGGCGTTCTTTGGCTTTCATCCGTTGGAGTATAGGGGTGGCCAAAGAAAAGCGTCAAGACCGGCAAAGTGCGTTGATTGACTTGGCTTCGCTCTACGCGGCTGACCGATAGACAATCGCCCATGCGCAACGATAAACTCGCCACTCCCATCAGCGCATCACGGACGACGACAACATGACGCTTAACCCCGCCCAGCAAGACGCTGTTGAAACACTCGCGGGGCCGCTGTTGGTGCTGGCCGGCGCAGGCACGGGCAAAACTCGGGTCGTCACGCATCGCATCGCCCGGCTGATTCGCCACCGCACGCGGCCCGAGCGGATTCTGGCGGTTACCTTCACCAACAAGGCGGCGGGCGAAATGCAGCAGCGTGCCGGCCAACTGTTGGGCAAGCGGCAAAACTCCAAGCAGCGGCCGGAGATTTCGACCTTCCATTCGCTCTGCGTGCGCATTTTGCGGCGGCAGATTCATCGGTTGGGCTACCCTCGGCAGTTCGTGATTTTCGACCGCGGCGACCAGGAAGGGGCCGCTCGGCAAACGCTGCGGGAGCTGCGTGTCGCCGGCGAGAAACTGCGACCCGGCGATTTGCTGTACTTCATCGGCCGTTGGAAAGCGTCGTGCTTGCGGCCGGACGAAGCGATTTCGGCTGCGGAAACCGACAAGGAGCATCTCGCCGCCTCCGGCTATCGCCGCTATCAAGAGGCGTTGAAGACGGCCGGCGCGGTCGATTTCGACGATCTGCTCTTGCTGACCGAAGAATTGCTCGACAGGCATCCCGAGGTTCGCCGCGCCGAGGCGGGCCGATTCGATCATCTCTTGATCGACGAGTATCAAGACACCAACGCCAGCCAGTACCGCATCGTCAAAGCGCTGGCAGAGGGGCACCGCAACTTATGCGTGGTGGGGGACGACGATCAATCGATTTACGGCTGGCGCGGCGCCGAGGTGGAACACATCCTGCGCTTCCAGCACGACTGGCCCGAGGCGAAAGTCGTACGCCTGGAAGACAACTACCGCAGCAGCGAATCGATCCTGGAGTTCGCCAATCGGCTGATCGCTTTCAATCGCAACCGTCACGAGAAGGTGCTGCGCACGGCGCGCCCGGCGGTTTGCGCCCCGCCATTCTGCAATGCCAGGACGAAACGACGGAGGCGGACGAAGTGATCGCCGATATCAAGCTGCGCCTGGCGAATCCGGGCCTCCAGCCGCGCGACTTCGCCATCTTGTGCCGCACCAACGAGCAGCCCCGGCCGTTTGAAATGGCGCTGCGGCGAGAAAAACTCCCCTACGTGCTGATCGGCGGCCAATCGTTTTACGATCGCCGCGAAGTGAAGGATATTCTGGCGTATCTGCGCCTGCTCGATAATCCAAGCGACGAGCCGTCGCTATTGCGGATTATCAATGTCCCCCCGCGCGGCATCGGCCAGGCGACGGTCAAAGCATTGCTGCAGCGGGCCATCGAGCAGGGAACCGCGCTATGGAACATTCTGTCGTCGGAAACCGCCGATCCCGTCCGCCGATTCTGCGAAATGATCGACGGTTTTCGCCGACGTGCCGGGACTGAATCAATGGTCGGTCTGGCGAAGGCCCTAATCGCGCAAATTCGCTACCAGGATGAACTGGCTCGGCAGTATCCCGACGCCAACGATCAGCAATCGCGCTGGGCCAGCGTGCAAGACGTGATCAACACGCTGGCGGCGTATGAGAAGCGATCCAAAAAGCCCACGCTGCGCAGTTTCCTCGACGAAGTTGCCTTGGGCCAGCGCGACGAGGCCGCCGACCGCGAATCGAAACTCGATCGCAATGCCATCGCGCTGATGACGCTCCATTCGGCCAAGGGCCTGGAATTCCCCCACGTGTATCTGGCCGGCATGGAGGAGGGGCTCTTGCCGCATCAAAAATCGATCGACGCCGAAAAGCACGGAAACGCCAGCGCCATCGACGAAGAGCGCAGGCTCTGCTACGTCGGCGTCACGCGGGCTCGCGATTGCCTGACCATGACGCTGGCTCTGGCGCGAATGAAATGGGGCAAAAGCCGCCCGACGATTCCGAGCCGATTCCTCTATGAACTGACCGGCCAGGCGGAGAATCGCGCGAAGTCGAAGGAAAGGCGCGCCGAAACGGCGGCGAAAACAAACCGTGGTCTAGCGCGGCGATTCCGGCGGGGCGGGCTGATCGCCAGGCTTTTGTCCGAAAAGGAAGTGCATCAGGTCGCGGGTGCCGATCAATCGCGGGCTGGAAAACATCTCGCCGGCTGGAAATCCCGCCGCAGTGCCCAACTGAATGGCGAACGATTTGACGCGTTCTTCGATCTGCTTTTCCGGTTGCGCGCCGAATTGCGTTTTGTAGCAGCGAATCGCTTCCAGCTTGGTCTGGAGCGTGTCGCTGATATCGACGACCAGGTTGCCCGCCCCCGGTGGCACGCCGAAGGACGTGAAAGCCAGCGTGTAATACAAATACGCCGTGATCGTGTGCACCGGCAAGTTGTCGAAATATTGATCCCACTTCGTCAGCCGTGCATAGAACACGCCGGCGTCGGTAATCTGCATCGCCTGAAAATGGTCGGGCGAAGCCAGGGGCGTTTTCTCGCCAAAGCCAAGCACCAACCTCGGCCGATAGCGGCGAAACACTTTGGCCAGTGCCACGCGGGCTTCGAACGAATCGAACAGCCGGCGATTTTGCATGCCCAGTTCCAGCCGCACGTGCACGCCCAACTTCTCCGCCGCCGCTTTGGCTTCAGCGGCCCGATGCTCCGGTCCCGGCGAGTTGGGCGTCGGCTCGCCATCAGTCAGATCGACGATGCCTACCCGATAGCCTTGCTTGGCGAGCTTGGCCAAGGTGCCGCCGCAGGAGATCTCCACATCATCCGGATGCGCGCCGACGGCAATCACGTCGAGTGGCAATTCGGCAGTTGACATGGTTTATTGAAATGTCTGAATGACTAAATGCCTGAATGACTGAATGAGCTTGAGCAGGCCATTCCCCATTTAGTCATTTAGACATTCAGTCATTAAGTCATTCCCTCTCAGCGTCTCTGCGACTCGGCGGTTTACTTCCGCTTCACCACACTCAACAAAAAAGTCGGGTTCAAGGCGTTGAAACGAATGCGCTCCAACTGATACGTGCCGCGGGCGATGTTGACCATCAGCACTTCCACTTCGCCGCCGGCACGATGCAGCACTTCGTCCACCGCGGCCAACAGCTCGATGCTGCCCACGTTGGCCACCAATCGTCCGCCCGGCTTCAATTGCTTGTATGCCAATTCGACCAGGCGGGCAATTTCGCGGCCGCTGCCGCCGACAAAAATGCAATCGGGCGGCGGCAGCTTTTCCCAGGCTTCGGGCGCGCGGCCCAGCACCGGCTTCAAATTCTTCAACTGGAACCGCTCGGCGTTGGCCTTGATGAGGTCGATGTCTTCCGGGTCCATCTCGATGGCATAAGCGGTGCCTTCGGTGGCCAAAAGCGCCGCCTCGACCGATACCGATCCGCTGCCGGCCCCCACGTCCCAGACGATGCTCTTGGGGCCGATCGCCATTTCCGCCAGGGCGATGCTGCGAACTTCAGCCGGCGTGAGCAGGCCGCGCTTGGGCCGGGCCTGCAAAAACATTTCGTCCGGATTGCCGAAACGCCGCAGCAGATGCGCGTCCGACGGCCGATCGGGCGTCGCCTCTCGGCGCACTAGAATCATCACGTTCAGCGGTCCGAAATTTTCGCGAGCTAGTTCGCTCATCGAGCCCTGCGTTACCCGCTCGTCGGGTGAGCCGAGATTCTCGCACACGTAGCCCGTGAAGTAATCGATACGCTGATCCAAAAGCGCCTTGGCCACGTCCGACGGCGGATGCTGCTCGTTGGTGAACAGTCCGACCGTGTCGGCGACGCGAATTTTTTCAATCAGCGAGTCCAAAGAATGCGTGGCGAGGTTCGTGAGGAATGCATCTTCCCAGCTTTCTTTCACGCGCGCGAACGCCAACTGCATGCTGCTCACGTGCGGCAGCACCTCGAAGCGCTCCTTGCCGAGCTTGTCGCACAGATATCGCGCCACGCCATAAAACAGCGGATCGCCGGAGGCCAGCACGACGACTTTCTTGTCGCCTGCTTTGGCAACCTGCTGCACGGCCTCATCCAAATTGCCGCCGATCGTGGCTCGCAGCTTGCCCGCCGATTTCGGCAAGAGCTTCAGCGTGCTGTCGGTCCCCAAGAGCAGATCGGCTTCGTCGATCAGTTTGCGGGCTTGCGCGGTAACGCCCTCGAGCCCGTCGTCGCCGATGCCGATGATGTGAATTTTGTTCGCCACGCCAGTGTGTCTCGTGGCCCGATTCTACGTCATCGGCCGAGAAACTTAAAGTGCGCAAAAAAACCCCGGGCTGAGGGGCCGGGGTTAAACTTGCGATGTTTGGATTGTCCGCGGCGAAAAGCTTACGCCTGGAACGAACTGCCGCAGCCGCAGCTTTTCGTGGCGTTGGGGTTTTCGAACGTGAAGCCGCGCTTCTCGAGCCCTTCGTAGAAGTCGACCTTCGTGCCGTCCAGGTACAGGGCGCTCTTCTTATCGACCACCAGGTTCACGCCGTGGCAATCGTACTTTGAGTCGGTCTTTTCGTCGAATTTTTGATCGAAGCCCAGGCTGTATTGGAAGCCGCTGCAGCCGCCGCCGACCACGCCCACGCGCAGCACGGTCTCGGGACCTAGCTTCTGGTCTTCGATGATCTTCTTCACTTCTTGAGCGGCACGTTCGGTGAGGGATACAGCCATGGCGGGCAAAGCTCCTGGTAAGGCGGACTGTCGGCAAAATTCAACCACGCAATTATACAACCCCGCGGGCCGCTGGGAAAAGACCATGAAAAAAGCCCAGGGGTCGCAGCCCCTGGGCTTGAATCGACACACAAAATCGGCACTTGGACAGTTCGATCGACTACGTGCCGCTATCGATGCGCCGCACCCATTCGCGAACTTGTCCGGCCAATACCAGTTGCATGGCGCCGGCGACGATGGCGTACACGCCGATCAGCCAGATGACGGCCACCAACCCGGCGACCGGCCACACGATCAGCGCCAGGCCGAACAACATCGAAAGAATTCCGGAGACGATGAACAGCCATTCGCCTTGAATCTTCTGACGCAGGCGAACGGCGAAGACGATTTCCAGCACGCCGGCCAGCAGGGCTCGTACGCCGATGTATAGGACCAGCACTATGGCGACGATGCCGGGGCGACTGAGCGTAAAGACGCCAATCAGAATTCCCAACACGCCGATCAATAGCAACAGCCACCAATCTTCAAAGGCGTCGCGGCTGGCGATCGAGCCGACCAAGGCAATCGAACCGTCGACGATCGCAAAAATCCCAAACACCAACAGCAGGATATCGGCCACCACCGCCGGCGGCAGCGCCAACACCAGCACGCCGAAGATCAGCGCCAGAATACCGCGAATTACCAGGAAACTCGAAATGCGTTTGGTCTTGTCGAACATGAGCCGACCTCTCTCAATTGATTTGCCGCGCTACCATCCCACAACGCCATATATATCTAGGTCACGCCCAGGCCCGCAGCAAGCAGTTTGCCCACAACCTGCGGAAAATCGGCACGGATCGGCATCGCCGGCGGGGAGCACTACTTGCCGATGCAGAACCGGCTGAAAATGCGGTCCAACAGGTCGTCCGTGTAGATCGCGCCAACGATTTTGCCAAGCTCCACGAGTGCAATTCGAAGCTCGGCGGCCACCAACTCTTCCCCGGTGCCCTCGGCAGCCAGTTGGCGCGCCCGGCTGATGGCGGCGGAAGCCTGACGCACGCTGTCGCTGATCCGCGCCGCGGTGCCGGCGACCATTCCTCGATCCCCGGGCGCCTGGTTCAACGCCTGATATATGGCGCTTCGCAATCGCGGAAGTCCCGCCCCCGTGCGGCTGCTGGTCGTAACCGCATGGCTCAGCTCCGGGCCGGCGGCAGGCAGATCGCATTTGGTGAGCGCGACGATCGTAGCTTCGCGGTTGGTTTCGCTTTGCTCCCATTCGTTTAGCGGTCGGGTGACGTCGAGGCAAAGCAGTCGTAGATCGGCCCGATCATGTTGCGTGGCCGCGGCCGCTTGCGCGGCCTCGCCGATCGATTGACGCGGCGGATCGATGTCGCGTCCGGCGGTATCGATCAGTTCGACCGTCAAACCATTGGCATCGATTCGAGCGACCAGATAATCGCGGGTCGTGCCGGGCTGCGGCGAGACGAGTGCGGCCGATTGTTCAATCAGCGCATTGAATAAGCTGCTTTTGCCGACATTCGGATAACCCACCAGCGCGACCCGAGGGACTGCGGATGTTTCGCCCCGTGCATTCAGTCGCGCGGCCAATTGTACAAGCTGCCGCTCCGCAGCGGACAGCCGGCCGTCCAATTCTCCACTCGAGACGAAGTGGATATCCTCCTCGGCAAAGTCGAGCCCCGCTTCGAGGTCTGCAAGCAGATTTAGCAAATCGTCGCGTAGCAATTGCAGGGGGCGCGAGAGGCCGCCGGCCAGTTGCTCCAGCGCCACGTCAAGCTGCCGGTGATCCGCCGCATCGACCACGCCCAATACTGCTTCTGCTTGAGTCAGATCAATGCGCCCCGCCAAAAATGCTCGTAGCGTGAATTCTCCCGGCTGCGCCAACCGCGCGCAGCGGCGCAAACGGTGTCCAACAACGAATTCAACGCTGGCGGTGAACCGAACGTGTGGAACTCCGCCAGCGGTTGCCGGGTGTAGCTGCGCGCCGTGGGCCAGAGAAAGAGCTCAACGGGGAGTGGGGAATGGAGACTGTGGAATGCGGAGTGTCCGCCGATTGCGGTTGGTACCGCCAGCGTCCGCACATCGACCGTGTGATCATCCGGCTGGAAACATTTCGCGACAATTTCGGCGACGGAAGGCCCGCTGACGCGCACGATGCCGCGGGCTGCGCCGCCGGGAGCCGATGCAATGGCCGCAATGGTGTCGTCGAGGTGAATCATTAGAAGATGAGAAGAGCAGAAGATGAGAAGAGCAGAGGAGGTCGTCGATTCACATCTCCTCTTCTGTTCTTCTCATTTTCTCCTCTTCTATTCCTACCGCCGGCGCTGCTTCTTCCGCTCGCGCTTGGCATCCGCCGCGCTGCCATTGCCTTCGCCGGTTGCGGCGGCTGCGGCGGCAAGCTTCGCCCAAAAACCGGGCTTGTCGCTGGCGCCTGCCGGCTTGGTGGATATTGTTTTAGGCAAAAGCTGTTTTTCTCCGATGCCCCACAAGCTCGAAGCGATGAAGTAAAGGCACAATCCGCTGGGCACCGTGAAAAACATGAAGGCGATGAACACCATCATGTACTTCATCATCTTCTGCTGCATCGCCGATTGCTCGTCGGTCGCCGGCGGCATGAACATCTTCTGCTGCCAGATCATCAAGCCCACTGTGAACAGCGGCAGAATGTTCAAGTACGGCCCCAATGATCCGAATCCGCGATAGGCCGTGATAAACGCCGGCATCACGCCGGTCCAATTCCACAACATGTCGGGCGCGGCCAAATTCGAGCACCAGCGAATGCCCGATCCCAACAGCGGCGCCTGCCGTAGCTCGACGTCGATCATCAACGCCCGATACAAGCCCATGAAGACCGGCAATTGCAAAAACAGCGGCAGGCAGCCCGACATCGGGTTGTAATTGTGCTTTCGCCACAGCTCCTGCATGGCGCGGGTTTTTTCCTCGGCCTTGCCTTTGTATTTCTCGTTGATGCGATCCATTTCCGGCTTGAGTTGCTGCATCTTCTGAGCCATCACCGCTTGCCTGCGCGAGATGGGGAACATGCAGGCTCGAACCAAAACCGTCAGCAATACGATGGCCACGCCGTAGTTGCCGACGAGGGTGTAGAAGAAGTGCAAAATTTGCGTCATCAACCGCGCCACGCCTGCCCAAATGGGCCAGCCGTAATAGATCAGTTCGCCAAGATTGTTTTGCGGATCGCCGTATTGGGCCAGCAATTGCGGCTGCTTGGGTCCGGCAAACACCGTGTAGACGTTTTTCAGCGACGCATTGGGCTCAAGCGGCTGGGTGATGCTCACCAGCCGGCAGGTCACGTCGCCCAATATTCGAAAGCGTTGATCTTGCGGAAGAGCACCGACCAGAATCGCCTTGATTTGCGCCAGCCATGGCGGGCGATCGCGAAAGGGCTCGGGCAACAGGGCGCAGGCGAAGTATTGGGCATCGACCCCGGCATACGCCAGCAGCTCGCTGGGATCTTCCGAACGATAGGGCGGGTTCAGATTTCCCGCGGCCACTTGCATCGGCGTGATGAGCGTCGGTTCCTTGCTTTGCAACATGAGTGCCACGTCGCGCACACCGACGCCCCCCCATTCCCGTGAAATCCGGGTGGAATACCACCATCCTTCGGTGGGCAGACCCGTGGGGCCGTCGAGCTGATACGCGACTTTGCGCGCCGACGTGCCGACATTGCGCAACTCAACTTCCAGCGTGAATTGATAGCCGGGATCGTTCTCGGCCGTTTTCGCCAATCGATATCGCTTGACCACTTCCAGGCCGAGATTCGACAGCGGACGAGTAAATTCCACCGTGTCGGCGTCGATCTGTTTGCCGGTCCAATACGTCGAGCGCAGATGCACGCCAGGCAACTCCGCCTCGAGCTCTGAATTATCGCCCAGCTTCTGGTCATCGACTTGCCACAGCGTTAGCAAAAAGGAAAACGGGTCGTGCCCTTCCGGAATGACCAACCCCGGCGACTTGGCGGTCTTTTCCGATATGCCGCTCTCCGGCTGCACCACTTCGCTAGGGCGCCAGGCCAGTGTGGCAGACAGCGTTTGCGATTGCCCGTTGCGGGAAATCGTCAAATCGATTTTTTGCTCAGGCTTGGTTTGCTTCAGCGCGTCTTCCAGGGCCGCGGCATCGGCGATCGTCTGGCTATTTACGGCCGTGATGATATCTCCGGGCTTGAGTCCTGCCGCGGCGGCGGGAGTGCCCGGACCCACGACGTTGATCTTCACCCCCTGCGGCACATCTTCCGCCGCCAGATGCCCGAGATATCCGCTGCGATCTTCAAAATCGCGGAACTTCGGACTGCTGATTTCGATGCGCTGCACCGCGGCCCCGCGGTTGGTCAGCGTGAGCAAGAGCCGATAGGGATTCTGCGCATCCGGGTCGGCGGAACCGAGTGTGAACCACTGCGGTTTCGCTTCCGGTGCTTCCGCGACCTCTTTAGTCGCCGCGCCGGCGGGGCGCTTCCGCGGGTTTGGCTTCCGGTAGCTCCCCCTTGGGTGCTTCTTTGGCCTGTTCCGGCTTTTCCGCGGCAGCCTCGTTCGCTTTCTGTCCCGGCGGCACTTTCGCCGGCGGATGCAGCACGGTTTGCAACCAGAGATTGCCGACCAATATCAAGATCGACAGCACAACGAATAATACGAAACGTCGTTCCACGCCAAGAGTCCTTCGCCGTCTTTAGGCCGAGTCGGGCCGCGTAATTTCGATCTAAGTATAAGAGGCGCATCCGTTCGCCGACAGACGCAGTTTGACTCCCAAGCTTCAGCGGCCCTCCAACAGCCGGTCGCCCAGAAAGTTGTCGAGCTCGGGAATGTCGTGAATTTTTTGCCGCGTCTTTTCCACGGGATATTCTACCCGGCGGAAGGTGATCTTCTCGTCTTCCTGCACCACATAGCAGCCGCGGCGGTCGCCGTCGCGCGGTTGGCCCACCGACCCGACGTTGATCATCGCCTTTTCAGGACCCAAAACGTACTGATAATTGATCTCTTCCGGGCTCATGAAATTCATGCTCTCGGTGAACACGCCCGGCACGTGCGTGTGCCCCTGGAAGCAGCAGCGCTGGATCAGGGCAAAGCTCTTTTCCAACTTTTTCGGACTGCAGATCGTGTCTTCGGGGAACACGTATTCGTTAAGCGGATTGCGCGGCGAACCGTGCACGTACAGGTAGCCGTTGTCGCGGTGGCTGCGGGGCAACTCGCCTAGAAAATCCCAACGCTTGGCGTTGTCAGCGGCGCTGCCACGAGTGTTCTCCAATTGCTGACGGGTCCAGAAGATCGCCCGTTCCGCGCCGGTGTTGAAGCCTTCGGGATCGAACAGCGCACCTTGATCGTGGTTGCCCAACAGGCACATCTGGCATTTCATTACCAGATCGATGCATTCGCGCGGATTGGGACCGTAGCCGATAATATCTCCCAGGCAGAAGATCTCAGTGATCCCCTGCGATCGAATATCGGCCAGCACCGCCTCAAGAGCCTCGAGGTTGCTGTGAATGTCGCTGATAAGAGCTCGCTTCACGCGCCACAACCCCGCCAGAGCAGATGCAACATCCGGATGATTCCAGGCGACGCCCACCGGCGACGCAAACGCAATCTCATTGTATCCCGCCGTAGGCAATCAGGGTAAACTGGCAGTCTACGGCCAGCACCGAACTTGGTCAAGCCGTTGTGGGAATGGCAGTTACGTTGCAGTTGGACGTGCTTCGCTACGCCGTCCCAGCTTTCGCCAAACGCCACGAGCCCGGACGACTAGTTTTCTTTTTGATGCGAATTCTGGCCATCGAAACCAGCGATCAATCGGGCAGCGTGGCAGCGCTGGAAGCGGATCGCGCGGTGGCCTGCCGCGAGCTGGATCCTACGGTACGCAGCGCCGTTTCGCTGGCGCCGACGATCGCCGACCTGTTGAATGTCGCCCGCTGGAACCCACGCGATGTGCAGTTGATGGCGGTAGCGACTGGGCCGGGCTCGTTCACCGGCCTCCGCGTCGGCGTGACCACCGCCAAGATGTTCGCCTATGCCGCGCGGACCGAGGTTTTGGGCGTCAACACGTTGGAGGTTATTGCCTGGCAGACGCCTGCCAACGTCGAGCAGTTGTGGAGCGTAATGGATGCCCAGCGCGACCAATTGTTCGCCGGGCGCTTCGCACGCGATCGTTCCGGCATTTGGCAATGGCAGAAAGAAACCTCGCTTTGGGACAATGACGCCTGGCTGGCGGAGCTGGCCGCAGCCCACGAGTCCCTCGCCGTCAGCGGCCCGGGGCTGATCAAATTGACCGAACGTATTCCGCCAGGCGTGGAGATCATCGATCGCGCGTTATGGCGACCCAAAGCGGAAGCCGTTGGGCAAATCGCCTGGCGGCACTATCAGGCTGGCCGCCGTGAGGAAGTTGGCGAGCTGCTGCCGCATTATTTCCGCCCCAGCGCCGCGGAAGAAAAACGCGCCAGCAAGCATCCTTAGCCCCGGGCTCGGCCCGGGCATTGCTCCGTGAACGGCGCAAAAAAAGGCCGCCGATCGATTCTTTCGATCGGCGGCCAAACGCGTAGGTAACCTGTGTTGGTAACTCTCAGCAAAAACTGGTTGATTAGGCCAGGTCCGCTGGCTGGCAATCCCATTCGCACCAACTGCGGCACTTAGCCAATTCGCAAATGCAGTCTTCGATTTGCGCGGCAGGGGATATTGCACTTTTGGGTCTTGCAAGTGTTGCTCTCGAAGCACACGTTCGACTTCTTGTCGGAGCACTTCACTTGGCAAATATCCGAAGTGCGGCAGCGATTGATGGCCACGGTATCACAGCCCGATCCCGAGTCGCAGTAAATCTTCTTCACATCGCAGCGGGTGACGACGATGCAATCTTTGTCGCCGCCGGTCTTGCACTGGACGATGCAGCAACCGCACACACGCTCAATGAGCACGTTATCGCAGCCGTTGCCGGTGTCGCAGCAAACTTGACCCTGCGTGCAGCCGTTGCGATCCTTCTTGCCGTCGCACTTGGAAGAACAAGTAATGGTGCAGCACGAAATGCGGACATCATCGGCGCCGTTGGCGCCGTTAATGCCGATGCCGGCCGCTTCGCAACCGCACACCTGGATGCAATCATTGCCGTTGCCTCCGCAAACGCAAATGCACTCGCGGACGCAGCAATCCTGGATCTTCACGCTGTCGCAGCCATCTTTCAGATCGCACTTGATGGCGCAGACGTTGCACACTGTCACGCACTCGCAGCCGTTGATTGTCGTGCCGCATAAGCCACGAATTTCAATCTTGCCGTCGCTGCACTGGCGAACGCAAATCTGGTTGTCGCACTTGTCGCCGGTGATGCACAGATTTCCATTGGTACACGCGCAACAAACGTTGCCGGCCATCATGGCACGATCTTCCAGATGCTCAAACAAAAGACTCTTAAACAAGGCACGCGGTTTACTCAGCGTACGGCGCATGGCATAGCTCCCGTCACGAAAAGAAAATAGAGAAGAAAGACCCACACGCTTCTTCGCTGTTCCGGAAGGCGGCTCGTCGAACTCGGCGACGAACCATGCTAAAGAGGCGAAGGCCCCTAAAAGCACGGCCAGTTTATCGCATTTGAAAACATAGGCAATATGCAATGGATATTAACTTCAAGAAGACTGCGACCTATGCGAAAGCATTGTCGAGCGATGAAGATGGCATTAAAATGCCGCAAAGTCTTATATCTCATTGAGATACGATTTTGATAGCCAGCTTATACCTAGATGTTCTATTCACCTCTCAGCCGAAAAAATTTCTCATCCGCTCGCCTTTCCCACTAATCAGGGTGGGTGGGAAGCGTACTGAAGTTCCGTGCCCGCAGCCGTTAGCATGCGAAATTTTCGATGGGCCAGCAGGCGCCATTTGTTGCAGCGTAGGATTCGAACCAACAGCTCCTTGAGAGTTGCTGACTGGTCGATGAGTCAGGACTCATCTGATGACGTGCTGAAAACCGGTATCAGTTTCTTTCCCGAAGTGATTATGGGATTTGACCAAGGTATCGCCGGTATCGCCGCCGCCGAAAATGTAAACCAACATGGCTTCGCCGGAGTGTAATCCAGAAATGGCAATGACGTCGGTTCCACTCAGCAGATCGACGGCGAGTTGAGTGACCCCGGATAAGATCCCCGGCGAGTTGCTCCGCTCACTTTGGTGCCAATACTTTGCACTTTCCAATTGCCGTTAAATAGTTGGTTAACTTGAATATTCTTGGCAGCGCCATCGCCCAAGATCCGCAATTCACCAGGAACCCTGCCCGGCCCGACGGTCACGTTTCCTGCTAACAAATCGCGGCTTTCCAACGATTCAAAGATTCGTCGACGAATCGACAACGCGCCGCGTTTTTTGATGGATGCACCTGTTCAGGGAGGGAAACTTGGCGGGTCGAAATAGACGTGCGGTTCGATTGCAATTGGAACGCTGCCGCCACAGTCGCAATGCAAAAAAACACGGCCGCTGGAACCGTTCCCAGGGCCGTGTTGGTCTTGCGAAAGTCGAAACTACGTTATCGCTGCCTCAAATTACACCACAGTCTCAAAGCCGCTAATGCTTTGGGATCCGAAGTTATTGTGGCTGCGCACCAGCACGTCGCCGGAACCGTCGCCGCCGTCAAAAATGGCGTCCGCCGCGGAGCTGTTGACGATCGTCAGCACGTCGTGGTTGCCGCCCCCCAGGCGAATGCAGATCTCGTCGGCATGCAAGCCGTTCACGGCCACCGCATCGGTGCCGTCGCCGGTTTCGATCTGCGCTTTGCAAACCACATTCACGTTCACAAGCGTAACCGCATCATTGCCGCGGCCCGTGCAAATCGACAGGCCCGACCACGTGCTGGCAATCGAAAGCGTGTTCAGCCATTGCATCACTGCGGAACCCTGATTGAACTTACTGTTGGCAATGGTCACCGCATCGGCGCCGTCCAAACTGCTGTCGCTCCAATCCGTCGTGCGGATCTGGGCAAAGCAATCCGTGCAAACGTATGCCAATGCCACGGCATCGGTCTGATTGCCGGTGTAAATCAACAAGGCGCCGCATTCGAGGCAGCCATCCGAAACCGGGCCGGATTCCTCGACGGAAAATGGCAACTGCTGGGCCGCGTACACATTCACCTTGGTCAAGGCCACCGCGTCGATGCCGTCTTTCTGGGAGCTTGGAATGCTTAGCGTGGTAACCATTCGCTCCGTCGGGCAGCACACCTGGTCCGAAGTGTCGATTTGCAGGAAACCGTACACGGTCGTCGTTACGATGCTCACCGCATCGTTGCCCAAGCCGGTTTCAATGCACAAGCCGCTAGCGCTGCCATCCAATTGCAAGGTCGACAGATCGTAGATCATCGGCTGGTTGCCGAACCGCGAGTTGACGATGGCCACGCTGTCGACGCCGCCGTCGGTGTCGATGGTCGTCAGGCAATCGATCTTCACGCCGTTGAGCACGATGGCGTCCACGCCGGTGCCGCCGACGATGTTGGCGCCGCACTCTTGTCGCGGCAGCGCGCATTGCAGCACCTCAAAACCCTCGGGAAGCGAACTATCGTCCGGACCAGCGGTTGCTTGGAACACGGAAGTATTAAGCATCGTCAAGACGTTGGCCGACCCATTGCCCAATTGAACCTGCAGCGCACCGTAGATGGTGGTGCCCTTAATCGTCACCGCATCGGTTCCGCCGTAGGTTTGAATGCCCAGGTTGTAATTCAAGCGGCAACCGTCGATGACAATGGCGTTGTTCCCCTCGCCACCGTCGATGGCGGTTTCCCAATTGACGGTAACTTTTTGGACCAGCAGGACATCAGCGCCGGCGCCCAACATGATTCCCAGTCCGATATCGCCGCTCTCGCCGTTCACTGTCAGATTCTTCACGGTCAGCACGTCGTTGCCGCCGTTCATGTTGGCGAAAATTCCGTCGGGGGCGTAGAAGGTCTGCGCGGAATTGCTTCCGTTGACCTTCGTAGCCGTGCCCGCCACTTTGTACGTGTCGGGGGCCGTCTGCGTGACTGTTATGATGTTGGCGCTATTGTCGCCCAAAATAATGAGCGCGCCGGAGTCGGCATCGGCGGTGACGTTGCCGGCCAACAAATTGCGCGGCTCCAGATGTTCGAACATCCGTTGCCGCTTGGGGAATTTGACAGGTTTTAACATGGTGGGACCTCTCCTGATGAAGAACAACTTTCAGACATAACGCCTCCGTGAGCCTGCGACACGCGCGAGGGATGTTGCGCGGCGTCGTCAGTCGGCATGTGCCTCGATCTCTGTTGCCTACTGCTGCGCCGAATTCGGTGCGTCGCTCAAACCCCGTCATCTGTGCGGTGGATAGCACGCAACCGGTCCTGGTTTCTTAGCGATGACCAGCGAGTATATCTAGATGCTCACAAATTGAGAAGTTGGAGAAAATAAAAAAACCGTGCCGCCAAGCAGTCGTGAATATCGGAAATCTAGGTAGAGTGTATCGGAGTTGCATAAGGTCAAATCCCCCCTTTTGAGAAACAATTATGCCATTGGCACTCCAACATATTCAAATCGTTAGAGATAAATCATCAGAGATAAGGTGAAAGTAATCTGGCAACCCCGTCGCGCACTCGGGCGGGCAACATTCGCGCATCCACGTCGGTCAAGGTAATCTCCGTCGATTTGCGGCGTTTCCTTTCGATCAGGTCGTCGATCTGTGCCGCCAGCCCCGCATCGTACGTTTCCACATTGAATTCAAAATTCAGCCGCAAACTGCGCGAGTCCCAATTGCCCGACCCAATCAAGCTCCAAACGCCGTCGACGGTCATCAGCTTGGTGTGATCGAACGGCTTCGGCGTTGCCCAAACGCGGCAGCCCTTTTCGAGCACCTGCCACAGGGTGGCCTGCATCGCCCATTGCACGGTGCGCAAGTTCCCTTTCCTCGGCAGGATGATGTTCACGTCCACCCCCCGCATCGAAGCCACGTTTAGCGCCGCAGTCAGCGCGTCGTCGGGAATGAAATACGGCGTGACGATCGAAATATTGCGTTGCGCCGCGCCGATCGCGCCAATCAACCCCAATCGCATCAGTCCTAAATCTTCGTCCGGCCCGTAGCGGATGCCTCGCGACAGCATTCCGCCGGCCGCGACAAGGGGCGGATACCATTTCTCGCCGCGCAACACTTCCTGGGTGGTAAACGCCCAATCTTCCGCGAACACTTCCTGCAGTTGCGCCACCACGGGTCCATCCACTCGAAAGTGCATGTCTTTGGTTTGCCCCCTGCTATTCAGCTTGAACCAACATCCCTCGCGAATATTCATCCCGCCGGTGAAGCCAATTTTCCCATCGACCACCAGAATCTTTCGGTGGCTGCGCAAATTGAAATAAGCGACATATGCCGGCATCAACGAATGCATGAAGGTATCGGTCGGCACGCCGGCCTCTTTCAGCACACTGACGATCGTGGGGCGCGTATAGTGCGAGCCGATGTCGTCGATCAACACACGCACTTCCACGCCGCGCCGATGCGCGCTTATCAGTGCCTCGGCAAACAGCTTGCCGGCCCGGTCGTTATCGAAAATGTACGAAGCGAGGCTGATCGATACTTGCGCTCCCTCGATGGCCGCCAACATGGCCGGGTAGGCTTCGTCGCCGTCGCACAGCGGCACAATTTTGTTCCCTTCCAGCAGCGGGCGGCTGGTCAGGTGCTCGATTAAATGCACCAGCCGCCAGAAATGCTTCCCTTCGCTCCCCAAGACTTCGCGGATTCGTTGTTCCGACGCCGCGTGTTCCAGGGTAGCCGGCTCCGTGTCCGGCTGTCCGGCGCACATGAGAATCGCCCGCCGATGAATGCGATTGATGCCGAAGATCCAGTAGAGCAGGGCCCCCAACAGCGGCGTCAGCAAAATCAGGCCCACCCAGCCGATCGTGGCGCGGCTGTCGCGTTTGAACAGCACGGCATGGCCGACGGCCAAAAGCTCGATGACAACAACCGCAGCCCCGGCAATATGCGGCCAAAAATCGTGCAAGAATTGCGACATGGCAAACCAGCGCGGTTTCAGGCGCAGGGACTCCACGCGGGCGCGCCGAATCGAGGCGCCCCAATGCGCGGCCGCCGCCGCTGCTTCCGAAAAGGCCGCAGCGAACCCAGACGAGCCGCGAAGCGGAACCAACGCGCAGGTAGAATTCTCCCGGGGCACTTGTACCCCAGTTCTGCTTGCACGCTCTGCCGGCCAAGCGCTAGCGGAATCGGACTACTGTGGCGTCACCGATGCCGCTCGTGGTCCCTTTCCCTTGTTGCCTCCTTGAGTATCGAGCGTGAATTCCACCTGCTGTCCGACCTCTAAATTGTCGAACCCTTTGTCGACGACCGTCGTGTGATGAAAGAACACGTCGGTTCCGTCGCTGGTGGCAATGAATCCAAATCCCTTGTCTTGCACTAACTTCTTGATGGTACCCGCCGGCATGCGTAACAACTCCCTGGCGCAAATGACCCATACGTTATCAGCAAGGCGTGCGCCGTTAAGTCGCCGATGCTGCGCCGTAGCTGCCAAAATCGGACGGCTCACTCCGTCACGTGCACCTGCTACGGCAACTGCCGGAGGAACTCTCTCCGGCTCAATTGGCTCGACAGCGCTGTTCGCCACGCGAAAACCGCTTCGGCGAAACGTTCCCTCGCCGCCGTCGTGCCAAATCGTCGGGCGATAGCCTACGGTCGATTGCACGAGTTATCAAGTCGGCCCGCCAAATTTTTGCTGAGAAGCTCCGTTCCGAAGTTGGCATGCCCCTCAGAGGAGCGGATTGCGACGCGGGATTGGCCACCTTGGAAATGCCAAAAAAAACGCCCGGCCGTGCGGAGGGTTATTACACCCAACCGCACGACCGGGACGCTCGCACAGGGAAGGATATGGGCTGGCTGGATTGCGGCATTTACACCGCAGTCGCAACCTTATTCTTCAACGTCGTCGGCCATGGGCTCCTTGGCAATCTCGGCCTGGGCTTCCGCGGTCAGGGCCGGGGCCGCTGCAGTCGCCGGAGCAGCAATCGCCTTTTCCGTCGCCACCGGCCGAACCTCGGCCAGCTTGGCCATCAGGACGTTATTGGTCTTGTTCGTCTCGGAAATCTCACGATGGCTGTCGACCGTCGCTTGCAGCATCGTCAGGCCCGGACGCATGGCCTCGATCGGCATCCGAATGTCGACCGCCGCCGTTTGCAAGGCGCCGATCCCGCGAACTCGCACCGCAGCCGGAATCCCGCCGCCAATCGTCGGATCGGCAATCGCCATCAGCGACAGGCTGAAGGGGCGGTTGATCGACGCGAAGCTGTTGTTGCGGAACGTCACGCGGAACATCGGGCCGATGCCGCCGGCGGGGTTGCCGCTGTCGAGCATTTGCACGCCGATCACTTGCAGGTCAAAGGTATCGCAATAGCCCCAACCGCAGTAACCGTAATCGCAGTAGTGGTCGCAATGATGGTAGCAGCACTTGTCGTGGCACTTGTCCTTTTTGCAGTCCATCGAAAACGTCTTCGACGGCTTGTTGTCTTGCTTCAGAGCAATCTGCTTCGGAAGGCTCGTGGTTTTCTGGCTGTTGTTATTGCTGAAAAACTTCTGGGCAAAGCTCTTGTTGCCACCACCGCCGCCGCCACCGCCGCCAAAGCCCTTGGCCTCAGCGAAATTGACCGCCGCGAACATTGAAACCAACGCAACCAAACCAAATTTTGTGAAACGGCCGAACATGATCTATCTCCTGTACTGGCAAGTTTTTTTGTTCCGGGCCGAGCGACATGCTCGATCCCTCCAAGGAGATAAGCGGGGAGTTGCGGCCCGATGTTACAGACCCCAGCAGGGAAAGCCGGAAGCTCAATGCTCACAATTAGTTAGGCATTGCCCAGCGAAGGCTACGAAGTTAAGCTTGATATGTCGCCTTTCCTGAAACTGCGGGCATTCACTGCACCCACACGGAGACCGTCTTCCTATGATCAAGGTCGAGGTGGAATGTGAAGTTGATGGACGCTGGATCGCTGAAGTAACCGAACTTCCCGGCGTTCTGACCTATGGCAAGACCCGCGAGGAAGCGATTGAGCGGGTCAAAGCGCTCGCTTTGCGCGTATTGGCGGACCGACTTGAACATGGCGAAAGCGTGCCTGAAATGGGCGATGTTTTCGCGGTGATGCCGTGAGCCAATGGCCGGCCACTAAGGCCCGAAAAGTATTGGCTGCTTTATCTCGCCTCGGTTGGTCGGTTAAACGTCAATCGGGCTCGCATCGAATTTTGGCCAGGCCTGGCTTTGCAGACTACATTTTCGCCTTCCACGACGGTGAAGAGATTGGGCCAAGAATGCTGTCGAGGATTGCCAGGCATACCGGATTAAAACCGGACGATTTGTGATTCGAGCTTGGCATTTCCCTGCGATGACGAGGCCGACTTACGCTTCGGCCACGAAGCAGACCAGACACCGTTCTGCCACAAGAATCGGGCCGCGCACGGGGGGCGGCGGGCCGTCGAAATTCGGGAAAATATCCTCCGGCGAGGCGGCGGCCGTATTGATGAATCGCCGCCATTTGATGGCCCGCACCAACTCCGGCACCACAAAATCGCGCGGCTCGGCATTCGGATTTAGCATCAGCATCACGTGCCGCGGCAAATTCTGGCGGTGTTCCACGGCAATTCGAACATTCGCATGCCGCCGATCGCGCTCCGTCGGATCGATCTGCGTCGGCGCGCCGAACACACAAACCAGCGATTGGTCCGTCAGCCCTCGCCAATCGACGTCTCGCCCCAGTCGATTGAACCAGGCCACGTCGGGCAGTTCCCCCGGCCGGGGCGGAATGCCGCTCAGGAAATTCCGCCGCCGCAGCGTCGGATTGGCCCGCCGCAGCGCAATCAGCCCTCTCACAAACCGCAGCAATTCCGCGTTCTGATCCACGAGCGACCAGTCGAACCATGAGATCTGGTTATCCTGGCAATACGCATTGTTGTTGCCGCGCTGAGTCCGCCGGCATTCATCGCCGGCCGACAACATCGGCACCCCCTGGCTCAACAGCAGCGTCGCCAAAAAGTTCTTAATCTGTCGCTGCCGCACCAATTCGATGCTGGCCTTTCGCGTAGGCCCCTCGGCCCCGTAATTCGCGCTGTAGTTGTTGTCGTCCCCGTCCCGGTTCCCCTCGCCGTTATCTTCGTTGTGTTTATGGGAGTAGCTCACCAGGTCGTTCAGGGTGAATCCGTCGTGGCTGGTCACGAAATTGATGCTGTGGTACGGATGTCGCCCACCGGCCTGGTACAAATCGGCGGAACCGGCCAACCGCGTGGCCAGATCACCGACCATTCGCGCATCCCCCCGCCAATATTGCCGCGCTTCGTCCCGATACCGCCCGTTCCACTCGGCCCACCGCAAATTCGCGAACGAGCCCACCTGATATGCCCCAGCGGCATCCCACGCCTCGGCAATCACCTTGGTATCCGAGAGCAGGGGGTCTTCGGCGATCATTTCCACCACGGGCGGATTGGGAATGATCTCGCCGCTCCGATCGCGGCTCAAAATACTCGCCAGGTCGAAGCGGAATCCATCGATGTGATACGTTTGCACCCAATTTCGCAAACACAAAAATAACATCTCGCGCACAATCGGGTGGTTCCCGTTGATCGTGTTGCCGCAGCCCGTGAAGTTGCGATAAAAGCTGCCGCCGTTGCCCAGCATGTAGTAAACGCGGTTCTCCAACCCCTTGAAGCTGAGGGTGGGGCCCAGTTCGTTTCCTTCGGCGGTGTGATTGAACACGACGTCGAGAATGACTTCGATATCCGCCTCATGCAGCGCCTTGACCATCTGCTTGAATTCAAGCACCTGGCAGCCCGGCTCGCTGCCGGCGGCGTATCCCTGATGCGGCGCGAAAAACGCCAGCGGATCGTACCCCCAGTAATTTGGCCGCTCCAGCTTGTGCCCCCACGGCGATTCCATGGGGAACTCCAAAACCGGCATCAGCTCCACCGCCGTGATGCCCAGCGATTTCAAATACGGAATCTTCTCAATCACGCCCAAATAGGTGCCGGGATGCCCCGCGCCGCTGGTGGCATCGCGGGTAAAACCCCGCACGTGCATCTCATAGATGATCGTGTCCGCCAGCGGGCGCTTCAGATGCCGATCGTTTTCCCAATCGAACGTGTCGTCCACCACCACGCATTTCGGCGGCCGGATAATCCCGTCGTCGCTCGACAAGAAATGCCCCGCCAACGCCTTGGCATAGGGATCGATTAGCCGGGCCCGGCCGTTGAACCGTTGCCCCTGCTCCGGATCGAACGGCCCGTCGGCCTGGAAATGGTAAAGTTGCCCGGCGCCCAGCCCCGGCACAAAAATGCTCCAAATATCTCCCCAGCGATCGCTTTCGCGGTCAAACTCGATCACCTCCGCCGGTTCAGGGTCTTCCGGCCGGTTATACAGCAGCACCCGCATCGCCGTGGCCGACCGGCTGAACACGACAAACTGCACGCCCCCATCGTGCATAATCGCTCCGTACGGCAGCGGATGCGTAAATTGCAGCGCCGGGTGTTGATGGATCTGCGTGCGTATCACGGCCGGATCCCTTTCGCCGAAGGGCTGGGATGGTCGGTTGAATCGATCGCTGGGCATGGCTCACTCCAGGGGACAAGCGCGGCATGCCGGCGAGTCGACACGCCGCGTGGCAATAGTTGGAGAGCCCGTCGTTTTCACGACTACCCGGTTTAGCATATCACCTCGATCCGCCCAGGCGACGATTCCGACAAAAACAAGTTGCCTCGCGCCAAAATTTCCGTCCGCTCATCATGGTCGTGTCGCTTCCGAAAGATATCGAACCACTTCCATCCAAGCGGACTTTACGGGTCCGGTTCACTTCACCCTTTCACCCGTTCACCGTTTCAGAAGCCTCACTCCTTCCTAAACACCGCATGGCAATCCTCGCAACTTTTCGTTAACCCCAGCATCGCCTCGGTCGCCTTCTGCTGATCCCCCGCGTGCACCGCCGCATTCACCGCTCCGGCCGCATCGCGCATTTCCGCGCAGTATTGAAACCATTTCTCTACGTCCGCTGGCCGATTCGCCTCATGCGTATCGGCTAGCGCCGTCTGAGCGATGGCCGCCAGCGTCGCGGAATTGCCTGCCGATTGTTGCTGAAGCTCGCGGAAATGCCCCTCATCGCCGGTCAGGCCGCGTTTCAAGGCCGAATTGATCGACGGTACCTGTTTCATCAATTGCGATAATGAGGCCGCTTTCTCCCACCGCAACTTTCCCCCCTTGGCCGGTGTCTCGCCGGACGCGGCCTTTTTCAGTTCCGCAAAGGCATCTGCCGCCCCCTGGTAATCGGCCACTTTCGCCAGCGCCTGCGCATCGACCACCAGCGTTGGAGCGGCGGCCTTGTAGCGATTCTCCGTGTCGTGCAACCCCAGCGTCAAAAACAGCGCCGTCAGCGTGTTGGCATCCTTCCGCAATCGGGCTTTTGCGGCAGCGTCAAACTCCTCCTTGTTCGCCAGCGTCTGGCCGGTCCGTTGCAGGTAGTAATCGACCTGGGCGATCAAATCCTCCGCCGGGGCAAACGTCGATACCGGCGGCGGCGCAGGCGTCTCCGCCGATGAGACACCCGCTTGGGCCACCAACAGCAAGCCGACCACCCACGCCCCGCCACGATGCATAGCAGCAATCATCGTTGGTTCTCCGTAACACCTCGAACCGGTCCATCCTCGCTGGCTGTAATTTCCCCGCCCCCGCCAATACTGTCAAGCAAACCATCGATACTCCTCTTCTCCTTTTCTCCTCTTCTTTCAACCACCTCGCCTCTGGTAGCCCCGTCGAGAGCGCCGTAAAATCGCGAACACGGAAGTAAAAATGCCCAACGTCACGTACAAGTCCGCCGGCGTCGATCTGGAGCTCTACCGCCAGAGCCTTGGCCGCCTGCCGCCGCTGGTGCGTCGCACGTTCACGCCGCGCGTGATGCCGCTGGCCGGCGGATTCGCCGGCCTGTTCCAGTTGGACTTTGCCAACCGGCTATTCGCGCGCCGCTACGAAGACCCGGTGTTGGTGAGTTGCACTGACGGCGTCGGCACGAAACTCAAAGTCGCCCAACTTGCCGGCCGCCATAACACCGTCGGCATCGACCTGGTCGCCATGAGCGTCAACGACGTGCTGTGCTGCGGCGCCGAGCCGCTGTTCTTCCTCGACTACGTGGCCATGTCGCACGACGATCCGCCGCTATTGGAGCAAATTGTCACCGGCATCAGCGATGGCTGCCTGCAATCCGATTGCGCCCTGCTGGGCGGCGAAACGGCCATCTTGCCCGACGTGTTCTCTGACGGCGGCTACGACCTTGCCGGTTTCACCGTTGGCGTGGTCGAGCGCGATCGAATCATCGACGGTCGCAACATCGCCGCGGACGACGTCGTAATCGGCGTCGCCTCCAGCGGCCTGCATTCGAATGGTTATAGCCTTGTGCGAAAAATCGTGTTCGAGCTCGCCGGTTTGGGCATCAATGATGAAATTGAGGATTTAGGTGGCACCGTCGCCGACGTGCTGCTCACCCCCACGCGAAACTACGCCCGCGCCATCCGCCACGTCCTTTCGCACTACACCGTCAAAGAAGTGATCCACGGCATCGCGCATATCTCGGGCGGCGGCATCTTGGAAAACCTTGAGCGCATCATGCCGGAAAACCGTCGCGCCATTCTCCGCCGCGAAAGCTGGCCCGTGCCGCCGGTCTTCAACTGGCTGCAGCGCCTCGGCGATGTCGACCAGGCGGAGATGGACCGCGTTTTCAACCTCGGCCTGGGACTCGTGCTCGTCGTCAGCCCGTACTATGCCGACAGCATATGCGCCCAATTCGCCAAATTCGAAATCGACTCGTGGCCCATCGGGCAAGTCGTCGAGGGGCCGCAAGGCGCGGCGTGGTAGTGCTATGTCCGGCGTTTCGCCCGTGCAGATCAATCTTTGCGATGCGCCCCCGGCGACCTATGATAGCGTCGCCCGGGTACTCGGGAATCGGATCGTCGCGACCGCCCGGCCCACAAACGCCTCGGACACGGACGTCGAATGGAAGCTGCGCTGGAATCCTTGCTCGGCCGGTTGGAGCATCTGTCCGACCATTTTCGCGAGCTGCGCGACGGCATACGGCAGGTGGTGAAAATCGCCGACGCTTCGCCGGAAATGGCGCTGACGCGCGCCCGCAAGGTGCTCGAATATGTCATCCGCGACGTGTACCAGCGGCGCGTCAACGAACCCCCCGGCACTCGGCCGCTGGAAAACCTGCTGCAACGGCTGGTGAAGGACGGATACTTTCCGGATCGCCTCGACGCCTACGCCAACACCGTTCGCAAGTTGGGCAACGTCGGCACGCATAGCTTCGGCGAGAAAGTAGAAATCGCCGACGTCTATCAGTCGCTCGCGCAATTGATGCCGATCCTCGAGTGGTACTTCGAAGTCGAACGCCCCGAGGCTCTCGACAACCAGGCCGGACAGCGGCAGCCCGCCGCGCCGCAGCCAACCCGAACGATCCAAGGCAAGACGGTCCGGTATGATGCCGCCCACCCCACCGCCACGGCCATCGTTCCCAAAGGTTTGCGGTCGTTCGATGCCTACGACGCCGATTTTTTTCTCGATCTGCTCCCGGGAGCGCGCGACAAGGACGGGCTGCCCGACAGCATTCGCTTTTGGAAGCATCGCATTGAAGCCGCCGACGAGGAAACATTCACGGTCGGCATCATTTACGGCCCCAGCGGCTGCGGAAAATCCTCGCTGGTGAAGGCAGGATTGCTGCCCAAGCTTGACGGGCGCATCACGCCGGTCTACGTCGAGGCCACCACCGACGAGACAGAAATCCGGCTGCTCAAGGCGCTGCGAAAAAAGTGCCCCGAGCTGGGCGCCGATTTGCCGCTCGTCGACGCCATCAAAGCGTTGCGCAGTTCGCAAGGCGGCAAAGTAGTTCTGGTGCTCGATCAGTTCGAGCAGTGGCTGCACGCACACTGCGACAAGCGCGACACGGAGCTCGCCCAGGCGCTGCGGCAGTGCGACGGCCAGCACGTGCAATGCATCGTGTTGGTGCGCGATGATTTCTGGATGGCGCTGAGCCGTTTTATGGCGAATGTGCAGATCGAGCTGCTCCAAGGCCAGAACATGGCTGCGGTCGACCTGTTCGATCTGATCCACGCGCGCCACGTACTGGCTGCCTTCGGCCGCGCATTCAACCGGCTCGAGGCGCCTCCGACGAAAGACCAAAACGCGTTTCTGGATCAGGCCATTCAAGGCCTGGCTCAAGATGGGCGGGTCATTTCAGTTCGGCTCGCCTTGTTTGCCGAAATGGTCAAAGGCAAGCCCTGGATTCCCGCCACGCTCGACGAAGTCGGCGGAACCGAGGGAATCGGCGTTACGTTCCTCGAGGAATCGTTCAGCGCCGCCGCTGCATCCCGCGAGCACCGGCATCATCAGCACGCCGCGCGGGCCGTCCTCGGGCGCTGCTGCCCGAATCGGGCGCCGACATCAAAGGGCACATGCGGTCCCACGCGGAATTGCTCGAGGCCTCCGGCTATGCGAGCCAGCCCGGCCGATTCCAGGAACTGATTCGCATCCTCGACGGCGAACTTCGCCTGATCACGCCGACGCACGCCGAGGATCAACCAGCGGCCGAGCCTTCGAATTCGCAGCCCCGGCAACCGCATTACCAGCTAACGCACGACTATCTCGTGCCGTCGCTGCGCGATTGGCTCACGCGCAAACAAAAGGAAACTCCCAGCGGCCGGGCCGAATTGCGCCTGGCCGATCGCGCGGCCCTGTGGAACGCCCGGCCGGAAAACCGCCAGCTCCCGTCGCTGCTGCAATGGCTGAACATTCGCTGCCTGACGAAGAAGCAAAGCTGGACGCAGCCGCAGCGCAAAATGATGCAGAAGGCCGGCCGCTACCACCAGCTGCGCGCCGTCATCGCGGGACTCGTATTGCTGCTGATGGTCGTTGTCGTCCGCGAACTTTTCGGTCGAATCGAAGCCGAATCCCTCGTCAATCAACTTGTTTCCGCCGACATCGTCCAGGTGCCCGTCATCATCGACAAGATCGATCATTACCGGCGCTGGGCCAATCCGCTGCTGAAAACGGCGGAAGCACGAGCGGCAGACGGCTCATCGCCCCAACTCCATTTGCAGCTTGCCCGGTTGCCGATCGACAAAAGCGAAATTCCCGTTCTGCGAGACCATTTGTTGACGGTAACCGCCGGCGAATTCCCGGTCGTGCGCGACGCACTACTGCCCTATCAACAAGAACTTGTCGAACCGCTCTGGCAAGCGGCCTTCGACGCCAATCGTTCGAACGAACAGTGCTTTCAGGCGGCCTGCGCGCTGGCCACCTATGCCCCGGCCGATCCACGCTGGAATAAAATCGTCACGCTTGTGCTGGCCAACCTGGTCACGCGCCACGATTCCGAATTCCTTGCCTGGCTCGAAGCGTTGCGGCCCGCCAAGTCGCAATTGCTCGACGGGCTGCGTCGAATTTATCGCAACCAATACGGACAGGAACAGCCCCGCACGTATGCGGGAATCATCCTGGCGGATTATTTGGCGGAAAATCCTCAGGATTTGTTCGACTTGCTGGCCGACGCCGCGCCGTTTCAGTTTCCGACAATGTTCCGCGGCTCGGTGAAGTACAAAGATCAATTGCTCGCCTGGGCGAAAACCGAACTGGCTAAAAAACCGGCGCCCGACACCGACAGCGGCGAGAAGGAAAGCCTGGCGCACCGCCAAGCCAACCTGGCGGTCGCGCTGTACCAATTGGCCGATCACGAGGCCGTCTGGCCCCTTTTGAAACTTAGCTCCGATCCGCGGCTTCGCAGCGACATCTTGCATCGGCTGCAGCAATTGGGGGCCAAGCCGCAACCGCTCGCGGATCGCCTGGCGAGCGAATCCGATCTTTCCGTGCGCAGTGCGCTGATTTTGAGCCTGGGCAACTTCCCGCTGTTGGATCATTCCACGCTGCTACCCCAGGTGCAGGAAATTTACGACTCGGCCGACGATCCGGGCCTTCACGCCGCCGCCGAGTGGTTGCTGCAACAGTGGCAGCAGGTCGAGTGGCTGACGATCTCCCAAGACCGCGCCGCCGCGAAAGACCGGCGCGAAAAGCGGCTGGCGAAAATTTCCCAAAACCTGAAAACCGATGCAAAATCGCGGCAATGGTTTGTAAACAGCGAAGGTCAAACCATGGTCGTCATTCCAGGACCGGTGGAGTTCACCATGGGCTCGCCCGCCGGCGAAGTCGGCCGTTTCGACGATGAGCCGCAACATAGAAAACGCATCGGCCGATCGTTTGCCATCGCCAGCAAGCCGGTGACCGTCGAAGAGTATCGGCATTTCAATCCGCAGTACGAGTTCACCGAACGCTTCGCTCCGCGATCGACCTGCCCGGCGATCAGCGTGTCATGGTACGAGGCGGCCGCCTATTGCAACTGGCTCAGCAAGCAGGAAGGGCTCGATCCCCGCGAGTGGTGCTACGAAACGTCGCCCGACGGCAAGGTCGTGAAGTTGAAGGCGAAGTACCTCAGCCTGCAAGGCTATCGCCTGCCGACCGAAGCCGAGGCGGAATATGCGACCCGCGCCGACACGGTCACCAGCCGGCACTACGGCGACTCGGAAGAGTTGCTGCCCGAGTACGGCTGGTATGTGAAGAATTCCGACGAGCATAGTTGGCCCGTGGCGACCACCAAGCCAAACGATTTTGGCTTGTTCGATACGTTGGGAAATGTTTGGTGCTGGTGCCAGGACAGCTACGTCGACTATCCGCAGGCGAAAGACGCCGCGCCGTCGGACGACGTGGAGGGCGCGCTGGCGATCGACGGTCAGGAGAAGCGGGTTTTACGCGGGGCGGCGTACGACGTGACGCCGTCGTATCTGCGCTGCGCCGCCCGGCACGACTATTTGCCGTCGTACCACGTCAACACCGCCGGCTTCCGCGTGGCGCGGACGTTTATCGCGGACTAGCTCGGCGAGCCATTATCGCGGGCTAACGTTGCGATCTATTACCGCGGATTGACGCTGCGCTCCGGCGCTTTACAGTCGGCGTCCGGATCGTGAGGACTCTTATTGCAATATTGCACTGCGCGATCCTCGTCGTCCAACAGCATCCAAATCGTCGGCACGGTGTTTTCCGCGTCCTCTTTTCGCACGGCCTTGATCACCAGTTCGCGCTGCTGATGGTCGCTGTATTCCAGCAGCACTTCGTTGTCGCCCATTTCGAAGTGCTTGTGCAACAGGGCCACGCCGAACCGTTCGCGCTTGCCGTGCTTCTTTAGCACTTCGCGCACCTCGGCCATGCATTGCAGATCGGCGTCGTTCAGCGGTTCGACGTCTGTAAGCTTGTCGAGATCGACCCATTGCATCGGCGATACTTGCAGTCCTTTGGTACTCATCGCGGCCCTCCTTGCGCTGTTTGAAAACTGTGCAGCCTGCAAACCCGCGGCATTATCTCCGGAGTTCGTTGCTCCCGACAATAGCAAGTTGAAGCCGGATCAATTGCCGGCGCCCGACGCATCTTGGTTCGGTTGTGCCAGGCGAATCAACAGCCAATGATCGGTCTTGCCGTTGTCGTGAATCAGCGCCGGCGCCTCACTGCTAGTAAGGTCGTTCAATCCCGCTTCCATCACGGTATGTTTGTTGTTGCCCACCGTCCAAGCCGCCCGCTGCGTGTTTTTGTCCGCCGAGCCGTGAATCGGCATCGTGGTATCGGAAACCTGGTCGGTGTAATTTCCCCGAAGGATGCCGTCTTTGTTGATCGCCAACTGCACGACCAATTGCGGCTTCTGTTGCTCGTCGCGCACCATGGCAAACACGCCCAAGGGCATCCACTTGTCGGTGGCCGACACATCGGCCGCGGTGCCTGCCGCCGCCAAATCGGCGGCCTGCTGGCTGTACTCGGCCGTGGTTCCGACGCTCTGGCCGTTGACCATTACATTGCCGTCCTGAGCGGTTACGTTGACGCCGTAGTCATACGAGATCGGCGCCGCATTGCCGTATCCGCACTGAGTGGCAACGGCGTTCCATGGCGTTGGCTGCCAGGCAGCGCTGGCATCCCAGCCGGAAGGAGCCCACGCGCCCGGATGCGCGCTGTACCATTGCTGACCGTAAACGCTGGAATTGTTGAAGGAGTTCCGCACCGCGGCATATCCGGCGGCGGCCCCGCCGGCGCCCGACATCGCCGGCTGATTGTTATTGGCAACCGCCGCTCCCATGGCGGCCCCCTGCGCCGGACATTTGCGGTTGATTGCGATTCTCGACCGCCGCGCCAGCGGCAGCGCCTTCGGCGCCGGACATTTGCGGCTGATTGCGATTGGCGGCCGCAGCACCTGCGGCAGCGCCTTGCGCGCCGGAGGCCTGAGGCTCGTTGCGATTGGCGGCGGCTGCCCCCGCGGCAGCGCCCTGCTCACCGGTAGCTTGGCTCTTGTTTTTGTCGGCATATCCGGCCGCCCCGGCGTGTGCCGCTTCCGGATTGTTGCCGGCCTGCGCGCCGGATTGTTTCCCACTGTGCGTGCGCTGCGACCATTCTCCCCCCGGCGCCGCCGAATTGTGTGCCATGTTCCATTTGCGACTCGCCGGAAGGTTCGTGACCGAACGGCTCGTTATTGTGCTCCCCTTCTGGTTGGCGCATTGAAGATTGTTCCCGCTGTTCCCCCTCAGGTTTGCGTTGAGCGGATGATTCGCCCGACCGCGACCTGCCGGACGATCTCCCAGGCTCTTCTCTTTCGCGGGGTGCCGCTTGGGCCAGAGAAACCGCGAGGCAAAACAGCATTGCCATCGTCAAACCGCCAAATTGCCGTGTCATGGGTGTATTCCGTTGGAGTGAGTGCCCGAAGCCAACTGGCCCCGGGAGATACTGATTCCGCCGATCGGCCGCCCCGTTGCCGATAGCCCTATGATCTGGGAACTTGTGACGAAATTCAAGAAGATTCTCGACTTGTACGAAAGTCCCAGCGAACCCATCTGCGCCAACTTGTTAAAATCCCGTTCATCTGCGTTCATCCGTGTTTATCTGTGTTCCCGAGACGTGGCTACTCCATTAGTGCATGTCCAAAGAAAACCGCATCGTCGTCGTCGGCTCCAGTTGCTGCGGCAAGACCACGTTCGCCAAGCGGCTGGCCGAGCCGTTGCAGATTCCCCACATCGAACTGGATGCGCTGCATTGGGGCCCGAACTGGCAGCCCCGACCGCTGGACGAATTCCGCCGCCTGGTCGCCGAAGCAATTGCGTCACCGTCCGCCTTAGCCCCGGGCTCGGCCCGGGGGTTGTCCGCGGAACAAGTCGAAGTCGCCTGCACTGAGCGAATCCAGTGGCTCATCGACGGCAACTACAGCCCTGTCCGCGACCTGTTCTGGCCGCAAGCCACGCAAGTGATCTGGCTCAATTATTCTTTCCCGACCGTCATGCGCCGCGCCGTCGGCCGCAGCCTGCCGCCGCTCGCTGACCGGCGAAACGGTCTACTCCGACAACCGCGAGTCGTTCTTCCGCAACTTCTTCCACCGTGACTCGGTCATCTGGTGGATGATCAAAACGTTTCATCATCGCCGCAAAGCCATGCGCGGCGCTGCGCGAGGAAAACGTCTACCCGAATCTCACGTGGACCGAACTTTGCACCCCCGCCGCCGCGGAGCAGTTTCTGCAAGGGGTGCAGTGTGAAGCGTGAGGGCTGAATTGTCATTCCACCTGCGACGCGCCGCGCAGGTGGCTCAAGGCTGCCTCGGCGTTGGCGTGCATCTCGAACAATTTGTCGAGCCGCGTGATCGCAAACACCGTGCGCACGTCCGGTTGCACCCCGACTAACAACAGCCGCTGATTGGCCTTCTTCAGGTTGCGCATCAACATCACCAGCGTGCCCAAACCCAGGCTGGGGATAAACCGCACCTGCGACAAATCCAACAACACGGGCAGCTTAGGCTGCTGGGCCGCCGCCGCCGAAACATCGGCCTGCAGTTGCGTGAGTGCGGCATCGTCCAAATCGCTCCGCTGCACTTTCGCCCATACCACTTCCGCGTGCGGTTCGATCGATACGGCTGGCGTGTCCGGCATGATACTCCTCGCGAATTGAAAACCTGCAAGCTCGTTCTCTCTGGTATGCGATCCTACGTGGCGGCGTGTCCCGATCCAACCCCGGAAATTCCACGCATCGCCATCGACAGTTGCCCCGGGTTGGTGGCCTGCCGCAGGGCCTCGGTTCCGGATATCAATTCCTCGCGGTACATCTTGGCCAGGTGCTGGTCGAAGGTTTGCATGCCCGATTCGCCCGTGGCGATATAGTCGCTCAGTTCGGCCAGCCGATTCTCCATGATCAGTTTTTGCGTCACGGCGCTGCCGCGCAAGATCTCGACCGCCGGCCGCCGCTTGCCGTCGCGCGTGGGCACCAGCCGCTGCGAAATGATCGCCTCGATCGAGCCGGCCAGTTGCGCCAACAGCAGCTTGTGCTCCGCGGGCGGGAACATGGCGATGATCCGCTCCACCGTTTGTGCGGCCGTGGCACTGTGCACGGTGGAAAACACCTGGTGCCCCGTGTCGGCGGCCTGGAACGCCATCCGCAACGTTTCCACGTCGCGCAGCTCGCCGACCAACACCACGTCGGGATCCTGCCGCATCGCTTGCCGCAGCGCCTGCGAGAACGACGGCGTGTCGCTGCCCACCTCCAGTTGGGCGATCATCGACTTCTTGTTGGTGTACACGTACTCGACCGGGTCTTCGATGGTGATGATCTTGTTGCGCAGCGTGCCGTTGATCAAGTCGATCATCGTGGCCAGCGTCGTGCTCTTCCCGCTGCCAGTGGTTCCGGTCAATAGCGTGAGGCCGCGCTCCGATAAGGCAATGTCCTTGATCACCTCCGGCAAGTTCATCTCTTCGATCGACGGAATGGTGGTGCGGATGACACGAATCACCACGGCGCACGTGCCCAGGCTGCGGTACGCGCTGCAACGGAAGCGCGCCACGCCGTCGATCACGTACGAGAAATCAAGGCCTTGCATCGCAGCGCCGTCGACGTCGGCCGCCATCCCCTTGGGCGCGAGCGCTGCAATGGCCTGTGCCGTTTCTTCGCCGGTCAACGGCGCCCCCTCGACAAAGCGCGGCTCGCCGCCAAGCCGCAACATGGGAGCAGCCCCCGCCTGCAGATGCAGGTCCGACGCTCCCTGCTGAACCGCAAACCGAAGCAGCTTTTCTACGTCCATGGCCGATATCCTACCTTGCTGCTTCGCCAATCGCGAATCGATCGGGTGAGTGAGAGGTGAGGGACGAGGGACGAGGGACGAGAGGCGAGGGGTGGGTAATGACTGAATGACTTAATGTCTGAATGGCGGGCATAGTTAGACAAAACCGATTGGCAATATTCGGCGTTTCTCGAGTTGGCGGGTGAGATTCTGGCAGGTTTGGCTGGGGTCCCAATCCGACCGGCGAAATTCGTTGGTATCGCGGGTGACCGGAAGGCAGATTGGTCGAGAATTCTCGAGTGTTTGCCACGTGGCGGTTTGCAAAAACGTCGCGAGTTTTGTCTCGCGTGATAGTTTTCATACTCTGACGATGGGTGGCAACTTGCTTTCGGGCAATGCGTTGCGAAATGTGAGGTGTTGCGGACAAAAGGGGCGGAGCGATTAGCGATTAGCGACTAGCAATTAGCAATAATCGAAGGCTGCCGATTGCTTCGTTCGTTCAACTGCCAAAGATCGATCAACGGAACGTGGAGTTCCAGCGGCCAGCATAGTGTACATATGACTATTATTCTAGAAGTGTTTTGGGCCAGGCCGATTGATGAGAAGTTCGACTGACTGCTCCGCTCGCCCCCCGAAAGTATTGAAATTCAATTCGCAACGGGTAAGATCACCTAATGCTTCTTGCTTGCCTTTCTTGAAAAGTTTCTCAATGTCGTGAACGCTTTCGGCGGCCCGCCATCACTTGCAGACCTGCTTGTTACAGTGCCCCCGCGAGAACGGAGCGGAGCGCGATCAAGTAATCGCTTTTCCTTTCAACAGTCGTGGGGTCTGAGCTTGGTGCTCAGTCTGCATGAGCAACCGGGTGACTATTGCGTCTTATTTGATTTTCACGATGACGTATTCGCTTTGGATGACTCCATAGCTCCGACCTGCGCGGATGTATTTCAAATTAAAACTCGTTCAAGCGGGACATGGAGCGCGCACAATCTAACGGAGCGCGAAAAGAATAAGGAAACGGGTGACGAAAAACCTTCGATCCTCGGCAAACTTTACAGCAACTTCGTGCAGTTTGGAGAATCTGTCAAATCAATGCACTTTGTCACGAACGCACACTATTCTATTGACATGGCGGGGCCGCCCCCGTGCACTGAGCGAGAATCGTTCCGAATTACGGACACCAAGGAGACGGTGCAAAGTTAAATCGGGGGCAAAATTGCGAAAGAGCATAGCATTGCTGCTCCGCCCGCGGGATTACAGCAGATGTTTCTCGACCGTACGTCGCTCAGTCTTCAAGACCACGAGACGCACATGGAAGGCAAAGTTTCAGATTTCTTGAACAAGGTCGGCGACGGCACGATTCCGCCGACGCCGTTTCATAAGGCGCTTCGGGCCGAGGTTCGCCGACGGAACGACAAGGAGTATGCGGCCACGACGTTTTCTGACCTGGCGAGAAATAAGGGCTTAAGCAGACAGGACATACAACGCATGCTGGAATCTATTCCAACTCAGCGGAAGGTTGATGATCTAGTTGCGACAATTCGACAACAGCTGATCAATGAAAACTACGATGTTCGTCAGCAGGGGTTGCTCAACGCCGAGGTCCGCAACTACCTGTCTAAGAGATTGGACGAGACAAACACTGTTCTAACCGACGCTCGGCAGCGAGCCGCCGAAGAGGTATCCAGACTTACGAACGAGGTATTCGAATCCACTGCTCCATTGAAAAACGCAATCGCGAAGGTAACAAACGTTCAATCGGAGGAGTTTGCGGTTATTCAAGAAACGTATTCGGAAGCATTTCTTCAAGCACTTGTTGTGGTTGCAGTTTATGAACAACACCAATTTCCGCCGACTACTGCGCAATCTCCGAAAGAAAACTCATGAAAAGGTTGCGATTCCACGAGCTACTGCTATTCGCGGAGAAAGAAAAGACCGCGAGAGCGGTCAAATTCAACAGTCTCGTGACAGTGATCAAGGGCGAGAATGACCGCGGAAAATCCTGTTTAATAAAGTCGCTCTATACGGCCCTAGGCGCGAAGCCAAAGGTAGTCCACCCCAAATGGGAAGCGCTAAATGTCATCCTTCATCTGTACTTTTCCGTTGATGATTCGCAGTATTCGATACTGAAGTCAGGAAGGCAGTACTCGGTATTCAACGAAAAAAACGAGTTAATTGGTCAGTACTCGAACATTACGAAAGGTCTGAGCCCATTTTTGGCTAAATTGTTCGACTTTCATCTTCAGCTAACAAACGCGGCAACGCATCAACCCGAACAGGCGACTCCCGCGTTGCTCTTTCTTCCCTATTATCTTGATCAGGATTCAAGTTGGGTCGAAAATTGGAACGCCTTTGAACATCTAAAGCAGTTCGCCAATTATCGCAAAGCAATCTCTGAGTTTCACACTGGAGTGAAGCCTAACGAGTACTACCAAGCGAGCGCCCGAAAGGCCGTTGCCGAAGATGAGTTGGACGCTCTTCGCCGCGACAAGAACGTCGTTAATCGAGTGCTGGAAAAAATCGAGCATCTAATGAAGGATTCTCAATTCGACATTGATATTGAATCCTATCGATCGGAGATCAACCTGCTTCTCGAAAAGTGCAACGAATTGCGCAAAGATGAAGAACGGATCAAGGATGAGATGGTCGCAATTGATAATCGCCGACGCTCTATTGAGCGCCAGATTCACATCGCTCTTGAAGCTGCAAGTGAGCTTGGAAAGGATTTCTCTTTTGCGACCGAAGAGCTCGACGAACAAGTGGAATGTCCCATCTGCGGCGCTCACTATCAGAATTCGTTCCTCGAACGATTCAATATTGCTGCGGATGAAGATCAACTTCGCCTGGCTCTCAGCGAAATGGAGCAGGAGCATCGAACTTGTATGGATGAAGTAAGTATGCGCAAGCAGTTATCCGCCGATATTCGATCGCGCATCAGAGAAATCACAGACTTACTCGAGATCCGGCAGGGCGACGTGAAATTGAACGATATATTGAAAAGTGAAGGTAAGAAAGAGGTAAGGACAGTTCTTCGCGATGAGACAGATCAACTGAACCAGGAAATTGGCACCGTCGACGGTCGTGTTCAAGATGCATCGACCGAAATGAAAGGTTACACGAATAAGAACCGCGTGAAGGAGATCAAAGAATTCTATCGCGAGAAGATGTCATTGTACCTGAGTAAACTCGCCGTGACTGGCTTAGATAAGGAAACCTACAAACAGATGGATTCTACTATCAAAGAGTCGGGAAGCGATAAACCCCGTGCATTGCTTGCGTTCTATTTTGCAATCCTAAAGACCATTGAAAAATATTCCACGACTACGTTTTGTCCGATTGTCATCGACTCCGCACGCCAGCAAGAACAAGACGCAGATAACTGGGAGAAGATGCTTAAGTTTATGCGCGATACTCGCCCTACTGACAGCCAAATGATTGTGGGATTAGTTGATGATTTGGGAATATCATTGGGTGGTGAGGTCCTTGAGCTGATCGACGTGCGCCAGCTTCTTCAGGTGAATCAGTACGAAGAGGTGGCATCGCGCCTTCGACCATTTCTCGATAAATCTTTGACCGAATGACGAAGGAGGGCCTCACATGCGAATCGCTTTGACGCTTGCCGCTCTGCTGATGGTTGCCGCGCGGGTGAATGCCGACGACGCCGCGAAGAGCGGCAAGCAATTGCCGACGGATGAGACGATCATCAATCTTGTCGGCGACAGTCTGGCCAACATGTTCGCCAAGTGCGGGGAGCCGGAGATGGTCTATGCCAACAACGCCAAGATGGCCATCCTCGACTACGGCTCCTTCGGCTTCTGCGTGGACAAGAAAAAAGTCACCGTCAGCTATTTCTTCAAGGATTGGAAGGGGACGATCAAAGGCGTCAAGTTCGGCGACACCAAGGAGCACGTCGTCGAGGTCCTCGGGAAGGGTTACTCGGACGTCAAAGGCAAAGACTTCCAGGCCTATGGCTGGGAACTCAAAGATCTGAACGCCAATTTCTGGTTGTATTTCGACGACGACAAGGTCAGCCGCGTGCAGATCACGCTCAAAAAATGACAAGAGGTGAAACCATGAAAAGCCCAGGGGTTGCAACCCCTGGGCTTTGAGGCGTGAGTCACCGAAATACGGCTATTTTTTTCGCTTGACATATGCCGATATGGGAATATAATAACCGCATGGCACGGGCGCCCACCACTTTCGATTCGTTCAACGCCGTCGCGGAGCCGCGGCGAAGGCAGGTGTTGGACTATCTGGCGCGGGGGGAGCGGCCGGTGACCGATCTGGTTCGCCGGCTGGGCTGGCCGCAGCCGCAGGTGTCCAAGCACCTGGGAGTGCTGCGGCAAGTGGGGCTGGTGAGCGTGCGGCGCGAGGGAAGGCAGCGGATGTACCGCCTGAACGGTCAGAAACTAAAGTCCATCCACGATTGGGTGAAGAGCTACGAACATTTCTGGAAGCAGCATTTGCAGAATATTAAAGCCCGCGCGGAAGCAGCGGTTAAGAAGAAATAAACAGACTAAGGATCAGGTGAGTAAGTGAATAAGTGAGTAGGTTTGAGTTTGTCGTACTAGCCACGACTTGGTACCGACTACTTTGTACTAAGTACAGAGTACCCGCCTCTCACTGCTCACTCCCCTATGACTCACCACTCACGTCACTAATCACTACTAACTGTCTTTATTTCGAGGAGCATCGCCATGACCGGCACGTTAGAAGCACCCTCCAATCTGCTGTTGCACATCCATCATGAAATCGACATCGACGCGCCGATCGCCACGGTGTGGGAGGCGGTTCTGGAAGAAATCGGCCCTGCGTTTGTCGGCGGCGACGACAAACCGATGAATCTGAAACTCGAAGCGTGGCCGGGCGGACGCTGGTTTCGCGACTTGGGAAACAACACGGGGCATTTGTGGGGACACGTGCAGGTGATCAAGCCGCCAGCGCTCTTGGAACTGTACGGCCCGACCATGATGTCGTACGCGGCGATTTCGCACGTGCAGTATCGGTTGACCGAGCAGGGGCGCGGGACGCGGTTGGCGTTTACTCATCGGGCGATGGGAGAGATCGATCCCAAGCATCGCGAAGGATTGAAGCAAGGGTGGGGAAAAATCAACGAGAAGATCAAACAGCGCGCGACCAAGTAAGCCGATTGTGGTCGACGAGATCGAGTTTTGCCGTGGCGTTTGGCGTCGGGCGGGTGTAGAATACATTGCGGACGGGAGATCTTCTCTCACTGACCGATCGCCGGCCATATCGTCGATTCCCTCTCCGAGCGCCGCTTTTTCTCTTCGGTGCGGCGCGGCAGTTCCTCTTACCCGGGGATCGAAATATGTTTGGCAAGAACCAAGTGACCGACAAGGAGCTGTTACGAACCATCACCCAGCGCATTGCGCGCACGGGCAGCTCGCAATCGAAGGTGACCGCAGCAGTGCAACGCGGAACCGTTACGCTAACGGGGAGCCTGTTCGCCGAAACGCAACGGATGCAGATCGTGCGAGTAGCCGGTCAAATCGAGGGCGTGCGCACGGTGGTTGATCAAATGACGGTGGCGCCGAAGCGAAAGTTCTAGTTGGCGAACTTAGTGTTGGCCAGGTGCTGAAACACCCGGTTCTTCAACTCGGCGCTCGACAGGCCTAGCAGCGTGTCTTGCAGCTTGCAGGTGTGGCAGATAACCGACACATCACGGCTGCCTTCAATGGTGACAATATCGACCGGCTTGCCGCATTTGGGGCATTGGGCGGTGAGCGAGACGATCAGTCCCAATCGGCAGATATTCGGTTCGTTAATCACAACTTGCATGGACGGTTCTCCGCGGTGCGACCCGATTTGCGCACCGCCGTTTGACTTAGAATTGGTTGGATGAGGCCTCAAGGTAAGAGCGGCAGGAGCGATTGTCAAGAAACTCCGGCGATTTCGTTGCCACGATACTTCAGGAGCGCGTAAGCGCCCAGCATCGATGCGGAAACCGCGATTTCACGCGGCGGCCCGATTGTAAGAAAAGTAGTTGTCCCACGCGCGGTCGAGCACCTGGAGGGCTTCGGCGATCGGCCGCACGACAAACCGTCCCGGGGCAATCTGGCGCGCCAGACCCATGCGGCTTAGCTTGGCCAACGCATCGTCGACTTCGAAATCGACGGTGCGGCCCAACAGCTCGAACAAAAACTGTTCGATCTGGCGGTCGAGTTCCGGGGCCGATTTCCCTTTTCCATCTGGCTGACGCCACAAAAAGAAGTAGGCCAGTGCAACCTCGCGGTTTTCCTGCTCCTCGGCTTCGTCCAGCAGCCGGGTGAGCACGCCGGCGTTGTTGTCGAGGTTTTGATAGTACAGGCTTTCCGTCAGATTCAGTTGATACTTTTGCTTGGTTTGCAGATAGCCGTAGAACGAACGCATGCCGTAGCCCGCAGTGACGCCCAGCACCGTGAGGGTTCCGTAGATTCCGGCCGCGGCGGCCAGCAGGACCCCCTTCACGGCCTTGTAAATCGAAACGGCAATGCCGGACAGCGTGGGCATGCGCAATTTTGATCCGATCCTTCAGCGACATTTTGACCCGAGTGCCCGGCAGGAGCATTTCGAGATCGATCTTCGGCACGTCTTTGAAGATTTTGATGAACACGTTTTGCGAATCGAGCTGGCGCTGTTGGCCGCCCGGACGTAGGCGGAAAATGACAACCAACCGTTTGTAAATCGGCACACGCGACGCCTTGGGGCGCAGCAGCCAATGACGGGCGGGGCGCGAATTCGTAACAGTCACGTCGCCGCGGCAATAGATTTCCAGGCGTTCGAAGCAGTTGAAATCGATTTCGACCTGCAATCCCCGATCGCTGACGGCGGACAGCGCCTGCTGCATATCGGCGGGCGAAAGGCGGCGGAAGTTGGCGCGCTCCAACAGCCAATTAAACTGGCCGAAGAGTTCCTCGAGCCGGGCGAGGCGATCGCGCTGGTCGAGATAGTTCAATGCTTGCGTGTCGGCGTCGGGATCGAATGGGGCGTAAGCATTCTTCAATGCGTCCAGATGCGCGTGATATTCAAAATGCAGCGTGGCGTCGAGCAATCGACAGAGTTGGCGGAACGTCGTGGCCTCGAATGCAGAAACGTCGGACTGCCGACACAATTGGTCGATCAATTCCGCTTTGCGAATCGGAATGAAATGCTCCAGACGCGCCGCCGGCGTTTCTTCAAGCGGCGGCGCACGGCCTGCGCGGGCCATTTTCAAAATGGATGAATCCATGAGCCGGCAAATGGGACAAGGCGGGAAGGCCGCGAAGCGGATTCGCGGCGGCGGGAGACTATTGGTGTCTTCGACCGTTGCGCCAACAATTCTCTAGAGTGATCCAGCCGCGGCCCAGTGCTAGCAGCGGCGAAACGGCTACTTCATCGCCGTTTCGGCAACTTCCGCAGCCTTCGATGGGCCGGCTTCGCGCAGGGCCCGCAGCAACTGGCTTTTGCTGATCAGATCACGCAGCACAATGGCCTCGCCGGGATGCGAGGCGGGAAAGATGGCCAACACGGGAATGGAATTGCTATCCAGGGAGGCCAAAGCGGTTTTGATTTCGGGCGAGCCGTCGGTCCAATCGGCCAATAGCGTCACCACGCCGTTGGTTTGCACGACGCGGAATACATCTTCGGTGTTGATGGCGAATTTGAGATTCGCTTTGCACGTGAGGCACCAATCGGCGCTGAAATCGACCATCACGGTTTTTCCTTCGGAGCGATACTTCGCCAGCACGTCGGGCGAAAACGGCTGCCAGGGCAACAAGGAATCGCCCGGCACCAGCCAGGCGAACGAAACCCATCCGATGAGCGCGGCGACCGCGGCGCCCTGGACCCAGGTGAACAACTTCCGCCCAAGTTCCGCGGTGAGCGGCACGTGGCCGATCCACCAGCACGCCGCCCACAAGCCGACTAGCATGCCAAACGTGGCGGCCAGGTATTCGCGCTTCAGGAAGGTGAACAGGAACACGACCGTGCCCAACAGCACGAAGCCCATCAGATGCTTGAACGTATCCATCCAAGCTCCTGGTTTGGGCAGGATGCGGATCAACCGCGGAAACGCGCCGATGATCAGATATGGCGACGCCATGCCGAACCCGATGGCGATAAAAATGGCGTAGATGATTGCCGGCGGCTGCCGCAGCATGAATCCAAATACAGAGCCCAAAAACGGGCCGCTACAGGGCGTGGCCAGCACGGTGGACATGACCCCCTTGGTGAAGGCGCCGGCAGGACCTTCCTTGTTCGCCAAGTCGGCCGCCTTGCCGTGGCCGGCGAAGCCGGGGATGGGGATTTCCCACACGCCTAGAAAACTGAGCGCCATAACGAACACCAAGCCGCACATCACAATATTGAACACGGGTGAGCTAAACTGCTCGCCCCAGCCCAAATTCTGGCTTCGCAGGCCGAGGCTTGCGCCGCAGGCGAGCGTGGCCAGCACCAGGAACACCGACATCAGCCCGAGCGTGAACCACAGGTTCAAGGCCAATACCTGGCGGCGACTGTGGTGGCTTTGCTCGACGAACGACAGGATTTTCAGCCCGATCACGGGCAGCACGCAGGGCATCAGGTTCAAAATCAGCCCGCCCAAAAAGGCAGATCCCAAGACGAACCAAAGTGATTGCTGCGTGACATCGCTGGCTGACAGCACCCGAACTTTCAGCGGCGCAGGTCCAATTGCCGAGGTGACGGCCGGCGCCGGAGCGAGACTCATCGCCGTCGCCTGGCTCGCAGAAGCGCCGAAGGGGGCAGGAATGGATGCGCCGGAATTGCCGGCCGCGGCGGCCGCTCGTCCTTTCAGGCGCGCCGTGAATTTATAGTCCCTCGGCGGCAGGCATTCCTTGGCACAGACCTGGGCGTTTACGGCGCCATTGATTTCCAAAGTTTCAGGATCGGCGTCGGCGGTCAGTTCGATGGGCGCCGACCAGGTGACTTTTCCTTCGTGCTCTTCCACTTGCAAGCCCGGCCAGACATCTTCGTACTTATGAATGGCAGGTTGTTTGTCGGGCTTGAAACCGCCGGTGACTTTGTACTGCGGCGATACAACCAGCTTGATCTTCGATTTATTCGGCCCGCCCGGTTTTTGCGTGAGCGAATAAATATGCCATTCGGGCGCGACGTCGGCGGTGACGTACAACATCGCCGGTTTTTCGCTGGTGGCCGGGGTGAAATAGCCGGACGCTTTGACTTTCTCCGCCTGCGGCGCGTTTTCCGTTCCGGAGGCGCCATCGCCGGATAGCGATGGGGGCTCCAACTGTGCCCAAGCGTTGGCACAAAGAATCGCCGCCAGCGCCAAGCAGCAAACGGCGGCGATCAAGCGAAAACGAAGCGTCACAATGGCTACCTGGTGGAAGGCGCGAGCTGGCAGGTTGATTCGGCCGAAGATGTTAATTTACTTGGCCACAGCAAAACAGGTCAATTTGATCCGCTCCCTATTTAATATCATACGCCTCCGAGCGACCGCCAGCCCGCCGGATTCGGCCTGTTTATCGCCGGGCTCGACCCCGGCCGGCCGTTACAATATGTTTTCCTGAAACCGCAATGCGGCGGCGCCCTCGAGGAGACGGTGCGATGAAGCTTGTGATCGCAGTGATTCAGCCGACCAAGCTGGAGGCGGTGCGGCAGGCGCTCAATCGAATCGAAGTGACGCGGATGACCGTGTGCGACGCCCAGGGCTACGGGCGGACGCGGGGCCGGGCGGAAATGTATCGGGGCCACAAATACAAAACGCAACTGCTGCGAAAGATCGCGCTGGAAATCATCGTGAACGACGATTTTCTGGACCGCACGGTGGAGTGCATCGCCAGCGTGGCCCGCACCGGATCGGAAGGGGAGATCGGCGACGGGAAGATTTTTGTGTTGCCGGCCGATCAGGCAATTTCAATCGCCGGCGCGATGCGCGGGCCCGAGGCGGTGTGAAAGAGGGATCAGGGTTCAGGAATCAATAAGCGGTGCGAGTTTTGTTTTTGACCAACGATTTGGTGTTTCCATCGCGGGTGGCGGGGGTGGTGCAGCGGTTGGGGGGGCGGCTGGAAACCGCCGGCAACGCCCAATCGCTGATGGAGAAAATCGAAAGCGCTGCAGCCGAGCCCGCTGTGGTGGTCATTGATCTCAATACGCCTGGCGCAGCCGCAGAGACACTTGTGCCGAAGCTGAACTCGCTGCGACACCCGCCGCGAACGATCGTTGCTTTCGGGCCGCACGTGCACGAGGCGAAATTGGAGGCTGCGCGGGGGGCGGGCTGCGACATCGTGCTTACACGCGGGCAGTTCGACGCGCAGATGGATGCGCTGTTGGAAAAGCTCTTGCTCGGCGAACGGGAATAAGTTGGTCGCTTACTGCGGCTCGGCGACTTGCGGCGTGCCGCCCGGTTCGTTGGCCATCGGCGGCAGGCCGTAGCTTTCGGGTTCTTCCTCGACGGCGACCTCGTCCATTTCCGTGGCGTCGACCGATTGTCGCAGCAGGAAATAAATATAAGTCGCGGCGCTCCAGAAATAGCTAAACAGGAAGCCCACGGCGACGGTTTTCACCACGTCGACCCAGAAGCCGATCGCCAACACGCCCCAGCGCATGATGGCCGTGGTATCGGGCGGAGGTGGAAACAAGCCTTCGGCGTAGCTGCGAATATCTTGGATGCGTCCGCCGCCGCTGCCCCAACTGGCGGCCCAGTAGCTGTAACTGATCACGCCGTTGGCAAAGATGATGACCACGATCCAAGCTAGCATTCCTAGAATGCCGGCCACCGCCGCATAAAACAGATAGTGGACCGGACGCTGGTAAGTGTACGAATAGGAGCGACTCAGGGCGTCGAAGCTATCGGTGCCTTCGGCGCTGATCGTGGGCCACATCAGCGGCCAGCCGAAGAGCAGTCCCACGAGCAGAATCGCCAGAAAGAAACCGCAGGCCAGCACGATCGGCCAAATAATACCGACCACGAACACGCCGGCGTCGAGCTTCAAAAGCAGCCCCAACAAGGCGACCGGAATCACGGCCAGCAGCACGCCGGCCAGCGGGAACAAGGGTCCGCCGAAATAGGCGGGCCACTTGCGGACACCCCAACTCAAGAGCGCGCGGCGGAAGCTAAGACGATCTTCGCGCGCGAACCAGAGCGCGGCGATGCGCGTAATCGCGCCACCGAACAAGGACCACACAATCACGGCCCACAATCCACACAGCAATAGATACGTGAATAGGGCGACGGTGACGTTCCACTTGTTCACTTCGAACAGGTTGCGGAACGGGCCGCTGAGTAGGTTCCAGGGTTCCTTGGCGGCGCTGGTGGCAGGATCCAAAACACTGACGCTGACCGCCGGCGGAGCGTCCGGCAGAATTCTAGATGGCCACTTACTGTTTTCGGCAATCAGTTCCTGGAGCACCGGCTGATCGTTGCCGGAGAATACATCGCCAATCACGCGCCATCCGGCGCTGGTGGCGGCCAGCCCCAAGGCGGCCAAAATGAGCATCCGCGGCGCGAAGGCCAATCGCACCGCTCGAATCAGTCCCAACCAGGGAAATAGCTCCAGCCACGACACTTCGCGGAGGCGATGTTGGTCGTCGGCCATGCGGGGCTCCTTCGAGATAAACGGGGAAAGATAGCAATCAGCCGAATAGTTTTACACAAACCGGGAAAGATAGGCTGACTAGCATTATACGAGCGGAGTTTTCCCACGCAACAGCGATTGGGCGCTCACGATTCGTCCTCGGGCAGGTCGCGAGGGAGTTCTTCGGGATTGCGATCACCGGTGCGCTCGAAGGGTAGGGCGTATTTCTCGTCCAGCCAACGTGATAGGTCGATCTGGCGACAGCGCTCGCCGCAGAACGGCAGCGATTGAGCCTGATCCGACTCAAAAAGTTGGTTGCATATGGGGCAGCGGATGCGTGACATGGCTGCACGTGAACTTCGTCAACGCTATTTCTTTTCTTTCGCGCCGGTGGATTTGCTTTCCGATTTGGACTCGGTTTTGGCGGGCGACTTTGCATCCGACTTGCTTTCGGATGTCGTCGTCGCAGGCTTGTCGGCCGCGGCGTGTTTTTTATAGGAATCGCTGCGGTAATCGGTTTTATAAAAGCCGGAGCCTTTGAACATGATGGCGGCGCCGGTGCCGATCAGACGGCGCAACTTGCTTTTGCCGCACTTGGGGCACTTGCGCTTCACCGGGTCGGTGATCGACTGGAACAGCTCGAACTTGTTATCGCAGGCGTCGCAGACGTAATCGTAGGTGGGCATCGGGCGCGGTTCAGGGTTCAGGGTTCAAATAGCCGGAGGCCAATGTGTGACGCTTAAATTCTACGTCATGCGCAGGAACTATTCTTTCTTGGAAACAATGACTTGGGCGGGGCGGACCACGCGGTCGTGCAGGTGGTAGCCGGATTGGACGATATCGAGCACCGTGTTTTCGTCGTGCTCAGCGCTGGGCTGCTGCATCACGGCCTCATGCATGGCCGGGTCGAATGGCTTGCCCTGGCCGGTGATCGGCTCGCAGTGATGGCGCTTCAGCACGTCGGCCAGTTGCAAGCGGACCATCTTCAGGCCTTCCAACAATGTGGCGGCGTCGGCTTTTTTGTCGGCGGCGTCGATCGCCCGGGCAATATTGTCATGCACCGGCAAGAGATCGCGCAAGAGATTGATTTCGGCATAGCGGCGTTCGTCGTCCAATTCGCGGCGGGCGCGTTTGCGATAGTTATCCAATTCGGCCTGGGCGCGCAGCATTTTGTCGCGGGCCTCGTCCAGATCGGACCGCACGATATCCATTTCCTGCTCGGCGGTGATATCTTGCTGGCTGGCGTCGCGCTCAGCCTGATTTCTTTTTTCGCTGGCCATGATGTTCCTCCTTCGGCTGCGGCTCCGGCTTGGCCTGGGGTTCGGGCTTAAGCTGCGGCTCGGCGGCGGGCACGAAGTATTCTTTCAGTTTTTCCAGAAATGATTTGCGATGCGGGCTGACGTTAGTCTTTTCTTCCGTCGCCAGGTCGCGGAGCAGGTTCTCCTGCCGCGCGGTCAATGTCTTGGGCACTTCGATATTCACCACCACAATCAGATCGCCTTTGCCGCGGCCGCGCGGGTCGGGCATGCCGCGGCGGCGAAGCTTGAACAGCTCGCCGGCTTGCGTGCCCGCGGGAACGGTCAGCTCTTCGGTGCCTTCGAGCGTGGGCACTTCGATCGTGGCGCCCAAGGCGGCCTGCGCGTAGCTGATCGGCACGTGGCAGATTAGGTCGTGTCCTTCGCGTTCGAACAGCGGGTGCGGTTTCACTTGCACCACGCAGTAGCAGTCGCCGGGCGGGCCGCCGTTGGGGCTGGGCTCGCCTTCGCCGGCCAGGCGGATGCGCATGCGATGATCGATTCCCGCGGGCACTTTCACTTCGCGGAACACGCGCTTCAGGATATAGGCTGCGCCGTTGCATTCGGTGCAGGGATCCTTGATCAATTGGCCGGAGCCGTGGCAGGCGGGGCAGGTGGTTTGCACGCGGAAGATGCCGCTGGCTTGCATCACCTGGCCGCGACCGGAGCAATACTTGCACAATTCGGGCTGGCTACCGGGGCGGGCGCCCGTGCCTTTGCACATGGTGCACGCCTCGTGGCGATCGAATTCGATGGTTTTTGTGCAGCCGCGCGCGGCTTCGAACAGATCGATCGTCAATTGGCAAGCGACGTCGTCCCCTTTGCGCGGCCGGCGCGATTGGCGTCCGCCAAATAGATCGCCGAACATGCCGCTGCCGAAGATGTCGCCGAACGCCTGGAAGATGTCGTTGACGTCGGTGAACTGGTGCACGCCCCCTTCGACGCCGGCGTGACCGTAGCGATCGTAGCGGGCCCGCTTCTCGTCGTCGGCCAGGACTTCGTAAGCCTGGGCGGCCTCTTTGAAGTGTTCCGAGGCGTCGGGATTGTGCGGGTTGCGGTCGGGATGATATTTCAGCGCAAGTTTGCGATACGAATCGGCGATCTCCCGATGGGTGGCATTGCGCCCCACGCCGAGCACCTCGTAATAATCGCGCTTGCTTGCCATTGTGGCCATGGCGGAGAGAGGATCAAACTCGCGGACAGGTTAATAAAGAATTGTACGACATGACGCAACGTAGGGAGATCGCAAATTCAACGGGAGTGAACGGCATAAAACGGGCCGCTGCACTTAAACGCGAAGCGGCCCGGGGCGTTGTTTTGGGTGGCACTGACAAGCTGCGGCAGCTTGTCAGTGCCACACGACAGTGCCACCCATGTCTAGCGGATCACGCCTTCCGGGGCGCGGTGGTGTTTGTCCTCTTCCTCCAAGTTGGTCACCAGTGCTTCGGTGGTGAGCATCAAGCCGGCGATGCTGGCCGCGTTGGCTAGCGCGGTGCGGACCACTTTGAGCGGATCGATGATGCCCGCCTTGTACATGTCGACATACTCCGCGGCGTTGGCGTCGTAGCCGGTGTTGGTCGGCTTTTGTCGCACCTCGTCGGCGACCACCGAGCCATCGATGCCGCAGTTGTCGGCGATCTGGCGCAGCGGGGCGTCGATCGAGTGCAGCACGATGTCGATGCCGATTTTTTCATCCCCCTTTGCGCCGGAGCGCGCCTTTTCGATCGCCTCGCGGCAGCGGAGCAATGCCACGCCGCCCCCGGGCAGGATGCCTTCCTCGACCGCGGCGCGAGTGGCGTGCAGGGCGTCTTCGACGCGGGCCTTCTTCTGCTTCATTTCGGCTTCGGTGCCGGCGCCGACGGAGATAACCGCCACGCCGCCGGTCAGCTTGGCCAGGCGCTCCTGCAGCTTTTCACGGTCGTAGTCGCTGTCGGTCTTGTCGATCTGCGCGCGAATTTGCTGGATGCGGGCTTGGATGTCGGACTGCTTGCCGCCCCCTTCGACGATGGTGGTATCGTTCTTGTCGACGGTGATCTGCTTGGCGCGGCCGAGTTGGCTGAGTTCCAAGTTCTCGAGCTTGATGCCCAAATCTTCGCTGATGAGCGTGCCGCCGGTGACAGTGGCAATGTCGGCGAGCATGGCCTTGCGGCGATCGCCGAAGCCAGGCGCCTTGACGGCGCACACGTTGAGCACGCCGCGCAGGCGGTTGACGACCAGGGCGGCCAGCGCTTCGCCTTCAATGTCTTCGGCGATGATCAACAGCGGCTTGGCCGACTGGGCCACCTTTTCCAACAGCGGCACCAGTTCGCGCAAGTTGCTGACTTTCTTTTCGTGAATGAGGATCAATGCGTCCTCGAGGAAGCAATCCAGCTCGGCCGGGCGATTGATGAAGTAGGGCGAGATGAAGCCCTTGTCGAACTGCATGCCGTCGACGAACTTGACGGTGGTTTCCATCGTCTTGCCTTCCTCGACGGTGATCACGCCGTCTTTACCTACCTTTTCCAAAGCGTCGGCCAAGAGATCGCCGATTTCCTTGTCGCTATTGGCGCTGATGGCGCCGACTTGCGCCACCTCGGCCTTGCCGGAGACGGGCTTGGCCATCGATTTCAAATGCTCGACGGCGGCCTCGGTGGCCTTTTCGATGCCGCGGCGCACTGCCATGGGGTTGCTGCCGGCGGCGATCATGCGGCAACCTTCTTTGAAGATGGCGCGGGCCAGCACGGTGGCGGTGGTGGTGCCGTCGCCAGCGACGTCGGACGTTTTGCTGGCGACTTCGTTCACCAACTTGGCACCCATGTTCTCGAAGCGATCCTCGAGATCAACTTCCTTGCTGACGGTGACGCCGTCCTTGGTGACGGTGGGACCGCCGAACGATTTGGAGATGATCACATTGCGGCCGGTGGGGCCCATGGTCACGGCCACGGCGTCGGCGAGTTTTTCCACGCCCTTGAGCATTTTGGCGCGGGCCGGATCTTCGAAGAGCAATTGCTTTGCAGCCACGGTTGAGGTTCCTGGTTTATTGAATGGATTGTTTTGTGGTGTTGATGACGCATTGCCCCCGGGTCATTGACCCGGGGCTAAATGTGGAATTGCAATTAGACGACCTTGGCGAGGATTTCGGTTTCGCGGAGGATTTTTACTTCGTCCCCTTCCAGCTCGATGTCGGTGCCGGAGTATTTGCCGTAGATCACTTCATCGCCGACGGTCACCGAAACGCTCCCGCGCTGGCCGCTTTCGAGCAATTTGCCCGGGCCCACGGAAATAACTTTGCCGCGCTGTGGTTTTTCCTTGGCGGTGTCGGGCAGGACGATGCCGCCGGCGGTGCGCTCTTCGGCTTCGACGGGTTTGACGACGACACGATCATCCAGCGGACGAATCTTCGGTTTGGCCATGATTTAATTTCCCTTTATGAATGGTTGATTGTTATGTGTCGCAAGTCGCCGTGGGCGGCGACGCTAAACATTCTGCCTTCTGCCTTCTGCCTTCTGCTTTTTGCCTTACATCATTCCGCCCATGCCGCCCATTCCCATGCCACCCATGCCTGGCATGCCGCCGCCCATTCCGCCCATGCCACCCATGCCGTGATCGTGGCCTTCGTGTCCACCGGCGTCGTCTTCTTCCTTGGGGATGTCGGTGACCAATGCGGACGTGGTGAGCAATAGCGCGGCCACGCTGGCGGCGTTTTGCAAAGCGGTGCGAACGACCTTGGCCGGATCGATGATGCCGCGGTCGATCAGATCGCAGTATTCATCGCGCTCGGCGTCGTAGCCTTCGTTTTTGTTTTTCAACTGGCGCACGCGGTTGACCACGACTGCGCCGTCGACGCCGGCATTTTCGGCGATCCAGCGCAGCGGCCAATCGAGGACGTTTTGCACGATCTTCGCGCCGAGAGCTTCGTCACCCTTGAGGCCGTGCTTGTCGAGCGCTTTTTCTGCCCGGATCAGTGCCACGCCGCCGCCGGGAACGATGCCTTCTTCCAGCGCGGCCTTGGTGGCGGCCTGGGCATCTTCCAGGAGGAACTTGCGTTCCTTCATTTCGGTTTCGGTAGCTGCGCCGACGTTGATCTGCGCCACGCCGCCGGCGAGCTTGGCCAGGCGCTTTTGCAGTTGTTCGCGATCGTAATCGCTGTCGGTGTCTTCGATTTCGCGGCGGATTTGGGCCACACGCCCCTCGATCTCTTCCTTCTTGCCGGCGCCACTGACGATGGTCGTGTTTTCGGAATCGACGATGATTTTCTTGGCGCGGCCCAGGTCGGTAATTTTGACCGAATCGAGCTGGATGCCCAGGTCCTTGAAGATCGCCTTGCCACCGGTCAGCACGGCCAGGTCGCCCAGCATGGCCTTTCGGCGATCGCCGTAGCCGGGGGCTTTGACCGCACACACGTTGAGAATGCCGCGGAGCTTGTTGACCACCAGCGTGGCCAGGGCTTCGCCTTCGACATCTTCGGCGATAATCAGCAGCGGCTTGGCGGCCTTGCTAATCGCCTCCAGCAGCGGCACGAGGTTCTTGGCGTTGGAGATTTTGTCTTCGTAGATCAGAACGTAGCAGTTTTCCAGCTCGACGGTTTGCTCGTCTTGATTGGTGACGAAGTGGGGGGAGAGAAAGCCGCGGTCGAACTGCATGCCTTCGACGACGTCGACCGTGGTTTCGCTTTGCTTGCCTTCCTCGACGGTGATCACGCCGTCTTTGCCGACTTTCATGAACGCTTCGGAAAGGACGGCTCCGATCGAGGGATCGTTGTTGCCGGCGATGGTGGCAATTTGCTGGATTTCCTTGCGATTGTTTTCGTCGATGGGCTGCGCCATTTTCTTGACGGCCTCGATCACTTGCTCGGTGGCTTTGGCAATGCCGCGCGACAGGGCCATCGGGTCGGCGCCGGCGGCGATCATTCGCAGGCCTTCCTTGTAGATGGCCTCCGCCAGGACGGTCGCCGTGGTGGTGCCGTCGCCGGCCACGTCGTTGGTTTTGCTGGCGGCTTCCTTAACGAGCTTGGCGCCGAGGTTTTCGTACGGATCGTCCAGCACGATGTCTTCGGCCACGGTCACGCCGTCTTTGGTGATCTTGGGCGAACCCCAGCCCTTATCAAGCACGGCATTTCGGCCGCGGGGGCCCAAGGTGCTGCGAACCGCCTTGGCCAGCTTCGAAATGCCGGCGGCCAGCGGGTTGCGTGCTTCGTCGTCGAACACCATTTGTTTTGCCACAGCGAAATTCCTCCAGAGCAATGAGGTTTGAATGTCTTGTGAAGGGCGATTCCCGTCGCCGGTTGTTGGCTCAATCTAGAGCTTCGCCGCCGCTTTTGGCAGGCGCAGCCTGAAACGGCCAATATAAAAGCAACCGCTGTGCCGGCGCGGCGCATGATTTTAGCAAGCCTTTGTTTGGCCGCCAGTTACGGAGATTCACGCCGGCCGACCGCCGGATTCGCCGAGGGCCCCAAGCCGGCGGCTCGTGCCATTCTGACAGGAATCAGGTGGGGACACAGGTCGAGCTTCGATGACGCGGCGTCAACCCAGGAGACATCCGGCATCGGATCGCAAGCTCATTGGGCGCGCACAGGGTGAACGGATTCCAGCGTCGTAGTCTAAAGCCCACATGGGCCGCAAAGCTTCGCCAACCGGGCACGGCAGCGCGTTTATCGCTCCGCAAGTCCGATGCTATCGAAGACAGCAGCGGCGAATTTGCGTTGAAAACGCAACGTCGATGTCGATGCTGAACATGAGGCTTTTCCCCATGCCGCGCGGCTTCCCTCGCGCGCCAACCTCAGAGCTAAGCTTGAGATAGCTTCCCGCCACGCTTCCCGCCGGTTTTTCGCAGAGGATTATCATGCGACGCAAACCAAAATCGACCGCCAGGATTTCGCGCTTCGAATGCCTGGAGTCGCGCACGCTGTTGGCGGGAAACGTGACCGTGGCGGTGACCGGCGGCGAGTTGGACATTACCGGCGACTCCTCAGGGAATTTCATTCAGGTGTCGCAAGTAGGCGGCAACTGGAAGGTGGTGGGCATCGGCACCACCATCAACGGCTCGAGAAGCCCCTATATTGCCAGCGGAGTGACCGGCGACATTGTTGTCGATCTCAGCGGCGGCAATAACAACTTCAAAATTTTCAACGGCACCGCGCCGCAAAATGTGCGCTTCATTTCGTCGGGAGGCAACGATACATTTTCGCTCAGCAGACTGACGGTCACCCAGCAGCTACAGGTCACGGATTCCGGCGGCCGAAACGCAATCGCGATCGATCACCTGGTGGCCGACAGCGTGGATCTTGCCGGCGGCGCGGACAATGATTCCGTGACCATCACGAATTCCACGGCGTCAAACGGCCTGACCATCGCCGATAGCGGCGGCAACAATTCCTTCCGCCTGCTGGGACTGACGGTGACTTCCACCGGCACGACCATTACCGGCGGCACGGGCATCGACGTCATTTCCGTAGTGAACGCCACCATCGGCGGCGGTGGGTTGGTCATTCACGCTTCCGACGCGGCAAATTCTATCAGTGTCAGCAATGTGACTGCCACGAACATCGACATCGACGCCGGCACGGGGGCCGACGTGCTCACGATCGCCAGCTCCACGGCCACCACCGGCGTGACCATCGACGCCGGATCGGGCAATAACTCCAACATCTTGCGCAACGCGACGATTGCGGGTGGATTGAGTGTCACTGCCGGGGCCGGCGACGATACTGCGTTGATGAGCAATTCCACGGTCGCCGGCGGTTGCACGATTACCCTGGCCGAAGGGAAAAACACCGTGACGCTGAGCACGGATAACGTCTCCAGCGGCGGACTGAGCGTGACCACCGGCGCCGGCAACGATCAGGTGGTCCTGCTGAATTCCACCGTTCACAGCGGCATCAGCATCAACGTTGCCAGCGGAGCGAACAGGGTCACCTTCAGCGGACTGGTCGCCACGGGCAACGTGGGAGTTACCACGACTGACGGCGAAGATGCGATTTCTTTTTCCCGGGCCACAATCGACGGCAATCTGACGATCGATGCCGGCGCCGAGAAAGACGCGGTTTCGCTGCTGAACGTGAATGTCGGCGCGCACGATATTTCGGTGTCGGTCGGCCCCGGCACGTCCGATACCGTGTCGGTGATCAACACCACCGCGGGCACCGAAAGCTTTTCAGACACCGGCGGCACCGACGGCTCGATTATCGGCGTGAATAATCACTTTGCCACGCCGGCTGTCGTCACCGGCTTCGACCGCGTCTTCAACATTTGACGCCACATCGGCCCCGTAGCGTCAAGGCGTGAAATCTTCGCCGGCGCTCAGGTTGACCGCAAAGTTGGCCAGCAGATCGGCCGCGCGGTCGATGTCCTCGAGCGAGATCATCTCGACGGCGCTGTGCATGTAGCGGTTGGGGATGCTCACCAAGGCGGCGGCGACTCCGGCGCGAGTGAGTTGAATGCTGTTGGCGTCGGTGGGCGTGGCGCGGCCGCAGGCGGCGAGCTGGTACGGAATTTCCCCGGCCTTGGCGGCTTCAAGCAGCTTCTCAACGACCTTCGGGTTCATGTTCGGACCGCGATAGATAACCGGGCCCTTGCCCAGTGCGACGTCGCCTTCTTGTTTCTTTTCGACCGTGGGGCAATCGGTGGCGTGCGTCACATCCACCGCGATGCCCACGTGCGGATCGACGCCGTAGGCGCTGGTGCTGCGCGCCGCGCAGCCCGATTTCTTCCTGCACGGTCGATACCGCGAACAGCGCACAGTTGAGTTTCTTCGTGCTCGCGCGGCGAAAGGCTTCGATGCACACCCACAGGCCGCACTTGTCGTCCATGGCCGGCGAATTGGCGAAATTATTGCGCATTCCTTGGAAGCCAAGTTGCAGTGTGATCGGATCGCCGATGCGCACGAGTTTCTCGGCCTCGGCCTTGTCTTTGGCGCCGATGTCGAGCCACATGTCTTTCAGCTTCACCACCTGTTTGCGTTCTTCATCGGTAAGCAGATGGATCGGCTTGCGTGAAATGATGCCGGGCACCGGCCCGTCGGCGGCTCCAGACGGTCATCCGCTGGCCGACAAGCTGCTGCGGGTCCCAGCCGCCGATCGTCTGCACGTAGACGTATCCTTCGGCGTCGATGTGCTGCACGAGCATGCCGATCTGGTCGCAGTGGCCGGCGAGCATGACCCGCAGCTTGGCGTCGGGATTTTTCACCGCGATCACGTTGCCGTGCAGGTCGGTCGAGACTTTGTCGGCAAATGGCTGCACGTAGCGGCGAACCAAATCTTGCACCGGCCGCTCATATCCAGAGGGGCTTGGCGTTTCCAGGATTTTTTTCAGGAAGTCGTGTGCGGCGGATTCCATGGATGACGATTCCTTCGGAAAGGCGGACAGAAAATCCATCGGCTTGACGATTCTGCGAGCGGCATTCTAGCATGGCGGATTCTATTCTTTCTATGTCGCTTCAAGCACCCTCACCCCGGCCCTCTCCCATGGGGAGAGGGAGTTCAGCCATGGACCAAACCAAAGTTGCCATCGTCGGAATGGGAACCGTCGGCACCGGCGTGGCGCGGCTGCTGGTCGAACATGGCGAGCGGGCGGCGCGCGACTCGGGGCGGCAGATTGTGCTGGAATCGGTCGTAGTGCGCGACGGCGATAAGACCCGCGGGCTTGATTTGCCGCGCGGTGTGCTGTCGACCGATTTGAAAAGCATTACCCGCAATCCGGAAATCAAGGTCGTGGCGCATCTGGTGGGCGGGCTGGAGCCGGCCCGCCAGATCATGCTGGAACTGTTAGATAGCGGAAAAGACGTTGTCACCGCCAACAAGGCACTGTTGGCCGAGCATGGGCCGGAGTTGTTCGATCGCGCCCGGGCGCTGGATTTGTGCATTGCGTTTGAGGCGGCGGTGGCCGGCGGGATTCCGATCATTGCCAACATCAGCCAGTGCCTGTCGGCCAATCAGATTCAATCGCTGCGCGGCATTCTAAATGGCACCAGCAATTTTATTCTCACGCAGATGGAAGAGCAGGGGGCCGATTATCACACCGCCGTGAAGGAAGCGCAGCGGCGGGGCTATGCCGAGGCCGATCCCACGCTGGACGTGGACGGGAGCGACGCCACGCAGAAGCTGGCCATCTTGGCGCACCTGGCCTTCGGGGCGCGGGTGAATTGGCGCGACATTCCGCGTCGCGGCATCGACGGGCTGGATATTGCCGATTTGAAATACGCCAAAGAGTTGGGCTACCGGATCAAGCTGATCGCCCTGGCCGATCTCCAATCAGGCGGCGTCGATCTGCAGGTCTCGCCGATGTTGGTGAAAATCGGCGCGCCGCTGGCTGAAGTGCGCGGGGCGTTTAACGCCATTAGCGTGGTCGGCGATGCCGTCGGCCCGCTGATGTTTCACGGTCAAGGCGCCGGTCAAATGCCGACCGCGTCGGCTGTCGTGGCCGACATGATCGACATGGTGGTAGGCCGGGCCCCGATTACCTTTCGCACCTTGGAACTGTGGTCCGATCAGGCGTCCGCCGTGCGGCCGCTGGATCATGCCAAATCGACCGGAAAATTCTATTTGCGGTTTTCGGCGGCCGATGAGCCGGGGGTGCTGGCCGACGTTGCGGGGATTTTGGGTAAACATAGAATTTCCATCGCGTCGGTTATTCAACATGTGGTTGGCCGAACCGCCGATGGTTTCACGCCGGTGGTGATCATGACGCACACCGCCACGGAGAAGAACGTTGCCGACGCCGCGGAAGAAATCGACCGGCTGAAAAGCGTGCGCCCGGTAAGCGTGCGATTAAGAGTTCACGAGTAGCCCCCGGCTTTGCCGGGGGGTCGAAGCGGAGACGATCCTCCATTGAAGTACGCGATCATCATCCCCGACGGCGCCGCCGACGAGCCGCAGGAATCGCTGGGCGGCAAGACGCCGCTGCAGGCGGCGCGCACACCGGCCATGGATGCAATCGTGAAAGCAGGCGTGGTCGGCCGATCGAACAATGTGCCGCCGTCGCTGCCGCCGGGCTCCGACGTGGCGTGTCTGAGTCTGCTGGGCTACAACCCGATGCAGCATTTCACCGGCCGGGCGCCGCTGGAGGCCGCGGCCCAGGGAATTCAACTTGGTCCGGACGATTGGGCCATTCGCTGCAACCTGGTGACGATCGAAAATCAGACGATGCGCGATTTCACTGCAGGGCACATCTCGACCGAAGAGGCCAAATCACTCTTGGCCACGGCGCAAGAGAACATCGGCAGCGATCATTTGCAGTTTTATCCCGGAGTGAGCTATCGCAATCTGTTGGTGTATCGCGGGGCGAAGCAGGCGGCGCCGTTTTCACCGGATACTCGGGCGACGCCGCCGCACGATTTGACCGATAAATCGGTGTTGCACGATCATCCGCGCGGGCCCGGGAGCGATTTGCTCAATCAACTGATGGAGCAAAGCGTGGGACTGTTTGCCGATCATCCCGTGAACAAGGCTCGCCGCGCCGCGGGCAAGCCGCCGGCCACGAACATCTGGTTGTGGGGGCTGGGACGCACGCCGCGGCTGGAGCCGTTTCAAAAGCTTTACGACGTGCAAGGCACGATGATTACCGCGGTCGATTTGTTGCGCGGGCTGGCGGCGCTGGTCGGCTGGAACCGGATCGAAGTGCCCGGGGCGACCGGATACATCGATACCGATTATGCGGCCAAGGGGCGCTATGCCATCGAAGCGCTCGCGAGCACGGATTTGATCTGCGTGCACGTCGAGGCGACCGACGAAGCTTCGCACATGGGCAACACCGCCGAGAAGATCAAGGCGCTGGAGCAGATCGATCGGCAGATTGTCGCGCCATTGCACGAGGCCTTGAAAAAGCAGGGCCAATACCGCATCCTAGTTTCCCCCGATCATCCCACCCCCGTGCGATTGAAGACCCACAATCACGGCGCCGTGCCGATTGCCATCGCGGGCAGCGGCATTCAACCGGATGGCGCTACGACGTACGACGAAATTGCGGCGGGCGAATCGCCGCTGGCGTTTGAGGAGGGGTGGCGGTTGATGGGATGGTTTTTGGGACGGAAATGAGCGCCGGCTAAACCGCAAGCGCTCCGCTGCCGCGTCGCGGCTAAACATCGAAAGATTCATGCCCATTGTCGTTCAAAAATTCGGCGGCACCAGCGTGGCTGATAGCCAGAAAATTCTGGCCGCCGTGCGCAAGGCCATTCGCACGCAAGAGCAGGGCAACCAGGTGGTGATGGTCGTCAGCGCCATGGGGCATCAGACCGATCATCTGGTGGATCTGGCCAAGCAAATCACCGATCGCCCCGATGCCCGCGAAATGGACATGCTCCTCTCCACCGGAGAGCAAGTGAGCGTCGCGCTCATGGCGATGGCGCTGCATTCGCTGGGCGCGAAGGCGGTGAGCCTGACCGGGGCGCAAATCGGCATTCGCACTGACAGCACGCACACCAAGGCCCGCATCCATTCGATTTCGACCGACCGCATGCGGCAGTTGCTTGATGAAGGCAACATTGTGATTGCCGCCGGCTTTCAAGGCATCGACGAGAATTTCAACATCACCACGCTGGGGCGCGGCGGCAGCGATACCACGGCCGTGGCGTTGGCGGCCGTGCTGCGGGCTTCTTGTGAGATTTACACCGACGTCGACGGAGTGTACACGACCGATCCGCGGCAATTGCCCGAGGCGCGGCGGATGAAGCGGATCAGTTACGACGAGATGCTGGAGCTGGCGAGCCTGGGGGCGGCGGTAATGCACAGCCGCTCGATCGAGTTTGCCAAAAAATTCGGCGTGCCCGTGCATGTGCGAGCAAGTTTCAGCGATACGCCCGGCACGATGATTGTGGCCGAGCCGGAGTCGGCAAGCCAGGCGGTGTGCGGGGCCGCGCTGGTGAAGGACGAGGCGCGAATCACGATCGAAGGGCTGCCCGACCGGCCGGGCGTGAGCCATGGGATTTTTTCGCGGATCGCCAGGCGCAACATCGCGGTGGACATGATCGTGCAGAACATGGGGGCGCATGGCAAAGCGGACATCTCGTTCACTGTGCCGCGCGACGACGTGCCGACCACCTTGGAAGCGGCTCGCGAGGCGGCGAAGGAATTGGGCGCCGTCGGCGTGAGCCACGACGACAATGTGGCCAAGCTGTCGGTGGTTGGACTGGGCATGGCGCGGCAGACGGGCGTCGCCACCAAATTCTTCCAGGCGCTGGGCGATGCCGGCGTCAACATGGAAACGATCACCACCAGCGAAATCAAGATCAGCGTGCTGGTGGTGCGCGAGCAGGCGACGACCGCGCTCAGGGCCGTGCATGCGGCATTCGGGTTGGACAAAGACCCCGGCAACGGCAGCGCGGCTCCGGCGAACCAGCGGACCGCGGACGCGGAAGCTTCCAGCGCGATCGAAATCGTCCGCCGGCTACAGGGAATGGAAGATCTGACGATCGACGAAATCTCACTCGACGAAAAACAAGCGCGCATTTCGGTCGATGAAGTGCCCGATAAGCCGGGCACCGCGGCGGCGCTGTTCAAGGAGATCGCTGCGGCCGACATCTTTGTGGACATGATCATTCAAAGCTACAGCCGGGCCGGAAAAGCGAATCTCACATTCACCGTGCCGGAAAAGGATTTGAAGCGCAGTGCGGCGATTGCCGAAAAAGTGGCGAAGCAAGCGGGCTGCGGGGCGGTGAACAGTTCGGCAAAGATCGACAAGATTTCCGTACAAGGCATCGGGATGCGCAGCCACAGCGGCGTGGCGCTGGGATTGTTCAGGTCGCTGTCGGACGCGGGCATCAATCTGGATTTGATGAGCACCAGCGAAGTGCGCGTGAATGTGCTGGTGGACGGCGCGGTGGGGCAGAAGGCGCTGGCGACATTGCAGAAGACGTTCGGACAGAAGTAGCAAGTTGAATGCTGATCGCTGACGGCTGCCCCCTTTTATTCTCCCAGCACGTCGTTGAGCACTTCTTCAGCTACGTAGATCGGCAGCGGCGGATCGGTCGTAACTGCTACTGCGATGGCGTCGGAGGGGCGGGCGTCGATTTCGATCAGCTCCCCTTCTTTGCGAACGCGGATCAGCGCGAAATACGTGTGCTCTTTCAGCTCGCTGATCACCACGTCCTGCAATTCGCCGCCGAGCTGGTCGATGGTGTTCACCAACAGATCGTGCGTCAGCGGGCGCGGAGACTGAAACTGCTTTACGCGACGATCGATGCTCGTGGCTTCGAAAATGCCAATCAGAATCGGGAAGGTGCGTTCGCCTTCGACCTCTTTCAGGTAGATCACCTGCTGGTCGTTGATTTCACTGATGATGATCCGCGACAATTCCATCTGCACGGGCATGGGCGATCCTTTGCAATTGCGTATGGCTAATACCCGATTATAGAATGATTCGCGCGATGCAATCCAGAGGCACGTAGGGGTGGCCGGGGTCGAGCGCAGCGAGCCCCCGGGTTGGCGCGCTCCTGGGGGCTCACTTTGTTCGACCCCAGGCACCCTACTACTTTGCCTTCGCCGTTTTTTGCAGCAACTCGATCGTGGCGCTCGTCGAGGCTTTGGTCGCTCGCAACTCATCCAACGCGGCTCGTTCCTTGGTGATCACCGCTTCCGGGGCGCGGCTGACGAAGGCCTCGTTGGAAAGCTGCTTTTCCTTGCCGGCGATCATTTGATCGAGCTTGGCCAATTCTTTTTGCTTGCGGACGATTTCGGCCGTGACGTCGATGTGTTCGGCCAGATCGACATACACTTCGATGCCGGTGGCGGTAAAATGGGCCGACATCGGCGGGGCAGCGACGGCGGGGCCGATGGCAGTGGGCACGGCGCCGGCCATCGATTCGAAGTAGGCGCGCATCGGTTCCAATAGCGCGGTGGCAGTGGCATCGGCGCGGGCGGAAAAATGGATGGTGGTTTTGGGGGCGATACCTTGCCGGGCGCGACCTCGCGCAGGCCGCGGAGGACTTCCTGGAAGCGCGCAAAGCGGGCTTCGATTTGTTCATTGAAGAGCGATTCGTCCGCTTCGGGCCACGGCGCGATCATAATCGACTCTGCCGCCGCTTGCGGTTTAGCAAGCCCGCGCGAGGCGCGATTGCATTCAGCCGTTGCCACACATCCTCCGTAATGAACGGCGCCATCGGGTGCAACAGCCGCATGATGGTGTCGAGCGTGTGGGCCAAAATGCGCTGCGCCACGGGGCGCGTCTGCGGATCCTGCAGGCGCGATTTAGTCATCTCCAAATAAAAACTGCAGAATTCGTCCCAGGCGAAGTCGTAGAGCAACCGGGCCGCGTCGGCGTACTTAAATTCTTCGAGCGCCTCCGTGTAATGCAGCGTGACGGTCGATAGCCGGCTGAGAATCCACTGATCTTCAACCGGGAGCTTATCCATTGACACCGGGCCGGCCGTGTAACCTTCGAGATTCATCAAGGCGAAGCGCGAGGCGTTCCACAGTTTATTGCAAAAATTGCGTGCCAGCTCGAAGCGTTCGCTCACCACCGCGCCGCGGGGCAGGGCGGTGTCTTCCGGCTTGGTAGCCCATTGCGTGGAGAACGCTTTTTTGCAGTGTGGACATTCGACGCGAGTTTGCGTGCGGTTTTTGTGCGTTTGCTCGATCAGCTTGTTGCAGTGCGGGCATTCGAACTCGACGGGCATCCGCACGTCTTGCGTTTCGGTCGTGAGATAAGCCAAGCCGAAGCGCAGGGCATCGGTGCCGAACTTGGCGATGATATCCAACGGATCGACCCCGTTCCCCTTGCTCTTGGACATCGTTTCGCCGTAGCCGTCCAAAATTTTGGGATGGATGTAAACATCGTGGAACGGATTTTCCTGGAGGTTGTACTGCCCCATCAGCACCATGCGGGCGACCCAAAGCGTGATGATTTCGCGGCTGGTGATCAGCACGTCGGTGGGATAGTAGTACTTTTGCTCGTTCCAGTCCGGATTGCTTGGGCCCTTTGGCTTATCTGGCAGCATCGGCCCGGGCCAGCCGAGCGTGCTCATCGGCCACAGCGCGGAACTGAACCAAGTGTCGAGAACATCGGGGTCTTGGCTAAAGCCCCAGTTCTCAATTCTCTTTTGGATCAGCGGTTCTTCTTCCGGTTCACACTTAAAGCAAACGTATGCTGCAGCCCCATTTTGAATGAGATGGATATTAGGATTACATTGGATCTTTAACCATTCGATGGCATCGGGCGGTGCTTCGTCATGCCGCCACACTGGAATTCGGTGGCCCCACCACAATTGGCGGCCGATGCACCAGTCGCGCTTTTCGCTGAGCCAGTCGAGATACGATTTGGTGTAGCGCGCCGGCGTGATTTTCACTTTGCCGCTGGTCACGGCGTCCATGCACTGTTGCGCTAAGCCGGGGCGCGGCTCGGCGGGAGCCTCGCCCTCCCGTGTGTCTCCCATTTTCACAAACCATTGATCGGCCAGGTATGGTTCGATGGGGGTTTTCGAGCGATCGGAGTGGGCCAGGTCGATTTCGCGATCTTCGCGGTCAGTTTCGGGATTGTGCAGACCGAGTGCGATCAGGTCGGCGACCACGGCTTCGCGGGCTTTGGTGTGCATTTTCAGGCCGCGATACTTCTCCGTTACGTTTTCGTTGAGCGTGCCTTCGGGGGTCATGACGCTGATTGCGCCGATTTCTTTGTGGCGCGTCCAGACGTCGTAGTCGTTGGCGTCGTGCGCCGGCGTGATTTTCACGCAGCCGGAGCCGAGCTCGGGTTTGGCCCAGACATCGACGATCAGTGGAATCTCACGATTGGCCAGTGGCAGCATCACCTTCCGGCCCGCTTTGGCCATGTCGCGCAGCTTGAGCAACATCGACAGCACCGTTTTGCGTCGCTCGCCGATTGCATCGATTTCCGATTGGATCCCGCCCTTTTCCTTTGCCGGCGCGGCGGCGAGTTTTTCGCGCAGCTCTTTTTCGACCTTATCCAGCGCCGCGGCGGGGTCGGGATGCACTGCCACTGCGGTATCGCCCAGCATCGTTTCGGGGCGCGTGGTGGCGATGGTCACGAATTCAGGCTCGCCGGGCTTGGGATCGATCACCGGGTAGCGGAAGTGCCAGAAGTGCCCTTTCACCGTGTCGTGATAAACTTCGTCGTCGGCCACCGCGGTTTGCAGATGTGTGTCCCAATTCACCAGGCGCTTGCCGCGGAAGATCAGCCCGTCCTTGAACATGTGGAAAAACGTGTAGCGGACCGCGCGGCGCACATTTCGTCGAGCGTGAAGCGGGTGCGGCGCCAGTCGCAACTGAAACCCATCTGGCGGAATTGTTCCAGAATGCGAGTTTCGTATTTATCCTTCCACTCCCAAATGCGCTTAACCAAACCATCGCGGCCGAGCTTGTGGCGGTCGAGGTTTTCTTCTTCTTTCAGCCGCCGCTCCACCACCGCCTGCGTGGCGATGCCGGCGTGATCGGTGCCGGGCATCCACAGCGTGTTGTAACCCTGCATTCGCTTGAGGCGAATGATGATGTCTTGCAGCGTGTCGTTCAGCGCGTGCCCCAGGTGCAGCGCCCCGGTCACATTCGGCGGTGGGATGACGATCGTGAAGGGGCCCTTGGGATATCGCTTGTTCCCGGGGTCGGGATCGCTATTAAAGTAGCCGCGATCTTCCCAAAATTTGTACCACCGCTCTTGCGCGGCAGTGTGATCGTACTGCTTGGGTAGCTCGTCGGCGGCGATTGGCGAAACGTGCTCAGTCATGGCGTATGAAAATAGGCGATGGTTGAAAATTTGAACCGATCATTATGGCCGCTGGGAAAGAAATCGACCAGCGGGACTTCCGTGTGCAACTTAAAGAAGCGCGGTCACTTGGACCGCGTGGCTACAGCAACCGCTTGCTCGTCTTTGCAGAGCTTGTATTCGACGGCATCGACCAGGGCCATCCAACTGGCTTCGATGATATTTTCGCTGACGCCCACGGTTCCCCACACATCGTGCTGATCGCGGCTTTCGATGGTCACGCGCACGCCGGCGGCCGTGCCGGCTTCGCTGTTGATGACGCGCACCTTGTAATCGACCAGGTGCATCTGGTTGAGATTCGGGAAGGACCCGTTGAGCGCTTTTCGCAGGGCGGCGTCGAGCGCGTTGACCGGGCCATCCCCTTCGGCCACTTCGTGGCGATCGGTTTTGCCGACGCGGATTTTCACCGTGGCTTCGGTGTGCAGCGGGCCGGGTTCGTCGCTTTCGACCGACACGTGGTACTTGAGCGTTTCGAAATGCGGCTTGAAGGTGCCGGCGGCGCGGCGCACCAAGAGATCGAACGATGCCTCGGCCGCCTCGAATTGATATCCGCGATTCTCCAACTTGACCACCTCCGCCAAAATCCGATCCATCAATTCTTTGTTGTCCTGCAGATTGTATCGCGTGGTGAGGGCGACGATGTTGGAGCGGCCAGAGAGTTCGCTCACCAGGATGCGCCGCTCGTTGCCCACCTGGTCTGGTTCGATATGTTCGTAGCTGTTGGTGACCCGGGCCACGGCGTGCACATGCATGCCGCCCTTGTGGGCAAACGCGCTGTGGCCGACGAACGGCTGATTGGAGCGGTAGTTCATGTTGGCCAGGTCGTACACATAGCGCGAGAGCTCGGTGAGGCGCTGTGCGCCGCCGGGGGCCAGCACCTCGTAACCTTTTTTCTTGACCGCCAGGTTGGCGCAAACTGAAACGAGATCGGCGTTGCCGCAGCGTTCGCCGACGCCGTTGATGGTGCCCTGCACTTGCACGGCGCCCGCTTCCACCGCGGCCAACGAATTTGCCGTGGCTAAATCGCAATCGTTGTGGCAATGAATGCCCACGGGAACATCGAGCACCTTCTGGGCGGCCTTGGTTAGCTGCCAGACGTCTTCCGTCATGCTGCCGCCGTTGGTGTCGCAGAGCACGACGATTTTGGCGCCGGCCTCAGCGGCGGCGCGGATCGTTTTGGCGGCATATTCGGCATCGAGCTTCCAGCCGTCGAAGAAGTGCTCAGCGTCGTAGATCACTTCCCGACCGCAATCGCGCAGATATTTGACTGTTTCAGAAATCATCGCCAGATTTTCTTCCAGCGAAACCCGTAGGACCTCGGTCACATGGAAGGCGGAAGTTTTGCCGACGATGGTGAGCGTTTTCGCGCCGGAATCCAAAAGCGATTTCATCCCAGGATCCTGGTCCGGCTTGACGCCTTTGCGGCGCGTCATGCCGAAGGCGCACACCTGGGCATGCTGGAGCTTCAATTCCTGGGCGCGCTGGAAGAACTGAGCGTCTTTTTCATTCGACAGGGGATAGCCGCCTTCGACGAAATCGAAGCCCAGCTCGTCCAGCCGCTTCGTGATCAGCAGCTTATCCTGCAGGGAGAAGTTGACCCCTTCCCCCTGGCTGCCGTCGCGCAACGTCGTGTCGTAGATTTGGATGCGGCGCATGGTCTCTAAAGGATAGCCTACCGGCGGTTCGGGTTCGCCCGATGGGGAACTCTATTTTTGATTTGACAGGGTGGCACGATAGTTCGTCAACCAGGCCTCGATCTGCTGAGCCAGTGCCAACAGGTACAATGCCAGCGCCGCCGCAGAGAGCGCTGGTTTCCGGGTTTGATCGAAATGCAAATAAAGCACCATCGCGCCCAGATGCGGGCCAAACCTTGCGGAGAGCGAAATTCCGGCCTGGTGACGTAGTCGTCGTCGTTCTAAAGCGCAAGGGGACCAAAGAAATCTAGGGGGCCGCGTCGTGATTCTTCGCGGGTTCGGCGAGAGAATTGTCGAGCCATGCTTGGATTTGATTTTCGAATGCGGTCTGCCCCTGGGAACGAGCCAGGTCAAGCGCGCCGCGCCGCGGCGATGGCCTCCGCAGGCCGATGCATCTGAGCGTAGGTTTCCGCCAAACGAATGTAGGCCTCCGTGAGTTGTGGCTTCAATTTGATGGCTTGCTGGTAGTGTTCGATCGCGTCTTGCAAGCGACCTTCGTGAGCAAGCACCCTTGCCAATCCGAGGTGGGCACCTGCGAACTTGGGCTGCAGGCGCAGAGCAACTTGAAATTGTTCGATGGCTTCCTGCGGCCGATCGAGCTCAAAATACGCCTGGCCAAGGCCGCTGTAAGCGTCGACATAGTTTGGATCGAGTGAGATGGCCTTTTGAAATTGCTCGATGGCCTCGGGAAGCCTGCCGAGGCGCCCCAGCACGGCTCCAAAGTCCGTGTAGGCGTCCGGGTAATTAGGTTTCAGCGTGATCGCGCGCCGATAGTTCTCGACCGCCTGCTCGAGCTGCCCCAGCCGCTTCTGTGCAGTGGCGATGTTGTAATAAGCTTCAGCCATTCCAGGTTTCAGCCGCAGCGCCTCCTGACATTGCTGAATCGCTTCCTGCGGCTGCCCGACGGCGTTCAATTCGCTGCCCAAATTGTTGCGGATCATCCAGGAGGTGGGATTTTCTTCCAAAGCGGCCCGATAGAGCGTAATCGGATCGGCATAAAGTCGGTTTTGCTGCCAGGTGAAAATCGTCAGCATTGCAACGACGGCGACGGCAATGCCGACTGCCAGCGGCTGCACTGCCGGCGAGGCCCGGTCATGCCAAACGTTCCACGCCGCCGCCACCAGCGCCAGCAGCGCCACAATGGCAATGTGCTGATAGTGATCCGCCACTAGCGAGTGCCTCATAAAGCCCACATCGGCGAAACCCATAATCGGCGACAGGGCGATGCCGAATAAGATCCAACCAAAAAACAGCGACCGGCTCCAACTGCCCCCGCGCGCCTGATTGCGCCAACCCAACCACAACGTAACTGCCACGGCGGCGATCAGCGGCAACCACCACAGCAAGTCGTGCGTTTGAATGCGCCAGAGCGGATAAACGAAGACCAAATGGATCGGCGCCAACGCCGTGGAGAGATAGAACCACACGACGGCGCCGGCCGTCAGTAAACGTTCAATAAAACTTGCGTGGACCGGTGCGTCGAGCACCCGATGCTGAGTCCAAACGTTCATCAATGCCAACGCAACAGCCACGAGAAAGAACGGCGCACTGCGCCAGAGGTCGAACCGCGTAATTTTGCCCCGCTGCCACCACGCCAATGCCAACAGCACGATCGGCAACGTAGCGGGGGTGCCTTTGCTGAGCATCGCCAACATAAAGGCTAGCAAACTTAGGCGGTACCACTTGTCAAACAGCGGAGGCGGCGTGGAGAGCGGCTTGTTCGACGAGTGCTGCGGTCCGCGGTAGAACGATTGGTCGGCTTTCACATACCACAGGATCGCCAATAAAAAAAACAGCGTTCCCAGAAGATCCTTGCGCTGGGAAATCCAGGCGACGGCCTCAACGTTAACCGGATGGATAGCAAACAGCAGGGCCGCAAGAAACGCCCCGGGCACAAGAAGCTTGCGGAGAACCGCCCAAACCAGAAGCGCCGAAGCGATGTGCAGCAACAAATTGGTGACATGGTACCCGGTTGGATTCAGGCCCCAAAGTCGCCACTCAACCCACAAGCTGGTGTTGGAAACCGGATAAAAATCGACCGGCGCGTTGGTGAACCAAAACCAATACAGCCCATCGGGCGATTCGATATATTTGTTGGCGGTCAGATAAATATCGTCGTCCAGGATGAATTTGCCGTTGATGGAAGGCAGATAGGCCAGGCAGGTCAAGACGGCGATCAACAGGATTTTCTGGGGCGATGACCAGCGCGGCAACAACGAGTGCGGGCCGGCGTGCTCGGGAGTGATCGAACGATCGTCAATCGTGGCCATGGAGCGCCTGGGATTGTTGTGCACGGTAATCGTCGAGCCATGCTGAGATTTTGCTTTCCAGCGAGGCTTGCCCCTGCAAGCGGGCCAGCTCAATCGCTCTTTGCGCCGCAGCGATGGCTTCCGTCGGCTGCTGCATTTGGGCGTACGTTTCCGCTAACTGAGCGCAGGCTTCGGTCAAATTCGGGCTGAAATGCAAGGCCTGGCGGAAATGATCGACGGCTTCCTTAAAGCGGCCTTCGTGCGCAAGCACCGCCGCCAGGCCGGCATGGGCTCCTGCATGGTTGCGCTGCAAGCGCAAAGCGGCCTCGAATTCGGCGATCGCCTCCTGCGGCCGATCGGTTTTGAAGTAAGCCAGGCCGAGACTGCTGTGGGCATCGGTACAGTTTGGATCGAGTGCGATAGCTTTTTGAAATTGAGTGATTGCCTCTGGGATTTTTCCAAGTCGGGCCAGCGCCACGCCAAGGGTCGTCAAACCATCGGCGTCGGACCTAATTGTGACTGCTTGCCGATAGTTCTCTGCTGCCAACTCAAGGTTTCCCAGAAGTTGTTGGGAATTGCCAATATTGTAATAAGCTTCAGCGAAATCGGGCTTCAAGCGTAGAGCTTCTCGACCTTGCTCGATTGCTTCCTCGGGCTGACCGACCCTGTTCAACTCGCTAGCCAGGTCGTTGTGAACCAACCAGGAATTTGGGTTTGTCTTCAGCGTGGCCCGATAGAGAATGATCGGATCGGAATAAAGGCGGCTTTGTTGCCAGGTTAGAATCGTCAGTGCAGCGACCAAGGCAACGGCCGAGGCGGTCGCCAAGCCGCGTCGTTGGCGCGGCGCTCGGTCGTGCCAATCGTTGATTGCCGCTGCCAGCAGGGCAACGACACCGATGAGGGCGGTATGCTGGTAATGATTCGTCACCAGCGAGTGCATCCTGAATCCAATGTCGGCAAAACCCATCACGGGCAGCAGCGCCACGCAATAGAAACCCCAAGCCAGCAACACGGGGCGGCTGCCGTTTGCCTGTGGCGCATAGCTTTGCCGCAACAACATTGCCGTCACCAAAAGGGCTGCCAAGAGCGGCAACCACCACAGAAGGCTGCTGGTTTGAATGTGCCACTGGGGATAGACGACGACCAACTCAATCGGCAATAGCGCTTTAGACAGATAGAACCAAACTACGGCGCCCGCCCCGGCCAGTCGCTCGGCAAAACCCGAGCGAACCGTCTCGCCGAGAGCCCGGCTATGGGTCCAGAGATTCACAAGCGCCAGTCCGATGGCAATCAGGAAAAAGGGAACGGTTCGCCGAACATCGAGCCGGCTAATTCGACCTCGTTGCCACCACGCAAGACCCAACAAAACGATGGGCAAAACCACCGGCGAGGCTTTGCTGAGCATCGCCAGGACGAAAGCCAACAAACTTAGACGGTACCATTTGTCACCGGTGGGCCGGACGGTTCGAGACGCATTATCGGCTAGCGGAGCATCGCGCGAAAGTTCGTCGAATTTCAAATACCAGAAAACTGATAATAAGAAGAAACATATGGCCATGAGGTCTTTCCGCTGTGCGATCCAGGCCACAGATTCAACGTTGACCGGATGGATAGCGAACAGCAGAGCCGCAAGAAACGCCCCCGGCACAAGAAGCTTGCGGAGAACCGCCCAAACCAGAAGCGCCGAAGCGATGTGAAGCAACAAATTGGTGACATGGTAGCCTGTTGGATTCAGGCCCCAAAGTCGCCACTCAACCCACAAGCTGGTGTTGGAAACCGGATAAAAATCGACCGGCGCATTGGTGAACCAAAACCAATACAGCCCGTCGGGCGCTTCGATATATTTGTTGGCGGTCAGGTAGATATCGTCGTCGAAGATGAATTTGCCGTTGATGGAAGGCAAGTAGGCCAGGCAGGTCAAGACGGCGATCAACAGGATTTTCTGGGGCGTTGACCAGCGCGGCAACGGCCAGTGCGGGCCGGCGTGCTCGGGAGTGATCGAACGATCGTCAATCGTGGCCATGGAGCGCCTGGGATTGTTGTGCACGGTAATCGTCGAGCCACGCTGAGATTTTGCTTTCCAGCGAGGCTTGCCCCTGCAAGCGGGCCAGCTCAATCGCTCTTTGCGCCGCGGCGATGGCTTCCGTCGGCTGCTGCATTTGGGCGTACGTTTCCGCTAACTGAGCGCAGGCTTCGGTCAAATTCGGGCTGAAATGCAAGGCCTGGCGGAAATGATCGACAGCCTCCTGAAAGCGGCCTTCACGGGCCAGTGCCCGCGCCAGGCCGAAGTGGGCATTCGCATGGTTGGGCTGCAATCGCAAAGCGGTCTCGAATTCGGCGATCGCTTCCTGTGGCCGATCGGTTTTGAAGTAAGCCAGGCCGAGATTGCTGTGGGCGTCGGCGTAATGGGGATCGATTGCCAGCGCGTGCTGAAATTGAGCGATGGCCTCTGGGATTCTACCTAACCGGCCCAACACGATACCCAGGTTATTGAAGGCCTCGCGATACGCAGGATTCTGCCGTACGGCTTCCTGAAATTGTTCAATCGCTTCCAGCGGCCGGCCGGCTACAGTCAATTCACCACCCAAGTTGTTGCGGATCAGCCAGGTATCCGGATTCTTCTCCAACGTGGCGCGATAGAGCACGATCGGATCGGCATACAGGCGGTTTTGTTGCCAGGAGAGCAGCGTCAGGATGGCAACGACCGCAGGGGCAACGGCTGTAGCGGCGGGGCGCAGTTCGGGTGGCGCGTGATCCTGCCCAACGCTCCAGGCCGCTGCCAGTAGCGCGACCACGCCGATGATGGCAATATGTTGATAATGATCGGCCACAAGCGAGTATTTCATAAACCCCGTATCGGCGAATCCCATCACCGGCAACAATGCCACGCAATAGAAACTCCAAGCCAGCAGTACGCGCGACTCCACTTCGTCTTTCGCCAAATCAGCAATCCCGTCACCGCCAGCGTTACGACCAGCGGCAGCCACCACAATACGTCACTGGTTTGAATGTGCCACAGAGGATAGACAAAAACCAAGTTGATCGGCAGCAAGGCTTTGGACAGATAGAACCAAACCACGGCTCCTGCCCCAACGAGGCGCTCTACATAGCTTGCGGAACGGATCACTTCCCCCGTGCCATGCGTTTGGAACCAAAGATTAACTCCCGTCAGGACGGCGGCAACCATGAAAAACGGCGCGGTCCGCGCCAGAACGGGCAGAGTTACCCGTTGTCGTTTCCACCAGACAAGCAACAAGAGCACTAGCGGCAAAACAGCCACCGAACCTTTGCTCAGCATCGCCAGCAAAAACGCCAGGACGCTAAGCCAGTACCAGCGGCCCAACGAGAATTTCCCGTCGTCTGCCTTATTCGGCGCCTGGCCCATCGCCCTATTACCCTCTGCAGCCTTCAAATACCAAAGCACCGACAACAGAAAAAAGAACATCGATAGGGTGTTCTTGCGCTGAACGACCCAGGCCACCGATTCGACATTTACCGGATGGACCGCAAACAGCAGCGCGGCGAGAAACGCACCCGGAATGGAAAGTTTTTGCAAAATCATCCACACCAGGAGCGCCGATACGATGTGCAACAGCAAATTGATAGCGCGATAGCCGGCTGGATGCGGGCCCCACAGCCGCCATTCGATCCACAACATCGTATTGAACACTGGATAGTAATCCACGGGCTCACTCGTACACCAATAGGAGTACAAGCCGTCGGATGCGGCGATGGTAGGGCAATCCGTCAAATAGACATCGTCATCCAGAATGAACCCGCCGTTGAGCGATGGCCGATAGGCCAACAACGCCAAGCCGGCGATCAACAACGTTCCGTTTAAAGGAGGCAGGCGTGGCATCGTGGAAAGCTGAGTGGCACCATGAGCGGGAGTGATCGGATGATCGTCAATCGCGAGTATCACGAGCCTCTTTTTTGTGCGCAAGGAACTCGTCTAACCAGGCTGAAATTTGGCTTTGCAACGCGGCTTGCCCTTGGGACCGCGCCAAATCGAGCGCGTGGTTGGCGGCCGCCGTGGCCTCTGTCGGCTGCTGCATTTGGGCGTACGCTTGCGCTAGTTCAAAGCAAATTTCCGTCCATTCGGGCCTGAAAGCCATAGCTTGTCGGTAGTGCTCGACGGCTTCCGGATAGCGGCGCTGGCGCATGAGCGCCGCCGCCAGGCCCGCGTGCGCGCCTGCCAAGTCGGGACGCAGCCGCAAGGCCGTTTCATAATGGCCGATCGATTCCTGAATTCGATCGAGCTTGAACAGCGCCAGAGCGAGATTGCTGTGGGCATCGGCGTAGTAGGGGTCGATCGCCAGCGCTCGCTCGAACTGAGGAATTGCCTCCGAGATTCTGCCGAGTCGGCCCAATACGATGCCCAGATTATTGAAGGCGTCGCGATAATCGGGATTCAGCAATTCTGCCTGTTGAAATTTTTCAATGGCATCTTGCAATTGCCCCTTTTTGACAAGTGCGGCGCCCCAATTGTTTACTGCTTCCGGAAACCCAGGTCGCAGCGCCAGAGCCTGTTGACAGTGTGCGATTGCTTCGTCCAGCCGGCCCGCGGCGATCAGCGATTGAGCAAAATTGCAATGCGCCATCCAGCACGTTGGATTTCGCTCAAGCGTGGTTTCGTACAAGCTGTCCACGCTCGCGAACAGATGGCACTGCTGCCAGGTGAGAAGAGCTAAAATTCCAACCAGCACAACGCCAAATTTTGGCGCCACTGGCCGCAACCGCTGCGGTAGTCGGCCGGCAGCCAGCGTCAGTGCCGCCGAGACGGACACGATGACCGCCAAGCTGGCCAAATATTGGAGATGGTCGGCGGCAAATGAAAAGACAAACCAGTAGACGTTCAAAAAGCCCAGCACTGGCACCAGCGTGCCGATGAACAGCAGGCATCCGGCCAAAGGACCGCGGCAGCGTCGCCGCACGAGCCATAAAGCGATGAGCAGCACGATCGTGGCCAAGAGAAACAGCCATTGCCACCAGACTGTCGGATCGATTTTCCAGCGAGGATACATAAAGATGAGATTGGCCGGCCAAAGCAATTTGGCCGCATAGAACCAGGGGACTTGGCCTGCCATTAAGGTGCGCTGAAGCAGGGTTAAAGCGAAGTCGGCCCCTTCCGCGCCGATAACCTTCCGTTCCACCCAGGTAGTGAACATGCCGCCCGCGATACCCAGCACGAACCAGGGGACCAGCGGCAGCACATCGCGTCGCCACGACAATCTGCCGCGCTGCCACCAGAAAATCACCAAAAGCGCCGCCGGCAGCGTGGCGGTCACCGTTTTGCTGGCCATCGCCAACACGTATAACGCCAAAGCGCCCGCATAGAGCGACCCCTTGCGCGATTGATCGAAGTGCAAATACACCAGCATGGCGGCCAGGTAAAGCATCGTCGACAACGTGTTTTTCTGTTCCGTTATCCAGGCCACCGATTCGACCATCACCGGATGCAGCGCAAATATGGCGGCAGCTAACATGGCGCCGGGAATCTCGAGCCTGCGAAGGATCAGGTATAACAGGCCACACGACAGGAGATGCAAAGCCAGATCGACCAGGTGGTGCCCCAGCGGATGATCGCCAAACAGTTGCGATTGCATCCAAAAGAAGCTGTGCAATAGCGGATAGTATTGCTCGGTCGCGCCGACTTCGAACCAGATGCGCGCCAGGCCGTCGACAGAACGCAAATCGGGCCGGGTCACATAGTCAACGTCGTTCCAAACCAGCGTGCCGTTGAGCGCCGGCAGATACGCCACGCATGTGACGAGCGCGATCAATGCCATGGTCGCGGGCACGTTCCAATACGGCGTTCTGTTTGGCGTCGACATGGTCAATCAACCGAATCGCTACGGTGAATTGGGAGTTGCGGCCGGCGGAGACGACACGTCTTGCGAGGAGCCCTGCCGAGGTTGCACCGTGGCCAGCCACTGTTGGATTGTTTGCGTCAAATCAGCATGACCTTGGGCGCGGGCAAGACCAAGCGCTTTGTCGCCCAGAGCACGAGCTTCGTCGTACCGGGAGGCGTCTTGATGGCACCGTGACAGATTGAAATAGGCCTGCGCGTAATCGGGCATTAAGCGCACTGCCTCCTCGAACTGTTCAACTGCTTCCGGCAGTTTGCCTTCATGCATCAGCGCCACGCCAAGATTGTTGTGCGCTATCGCCCTGCTTGGCTTCAATTGCAGTGCCAGTCGGAATTGCGTGATGGCATCTTGCGTGTGTCCTGTCATCGCCAGAACAATGCCTAAACTATCATGGGCTGCGGCATGCGACGGGTTCAGTGCGATAGCTCGTTGATAGTGTTCGATCGCTTCCTGGAACTGTCCCGCCGTCACCAGCGCCAGCCCCAGGTTATGGTGCGCTTCAACAAAAGTGGGCCTGTCTTTTAGGGCTTGACGAAAGTGTTCGATCGCCTCAGTGACATGGCCTGTTTGTGCCAGCGCATTCCCCAGATTGTTTTGCGCCAAAAAATTCTCCGGCTGAGAGGCGAGCGTGTTTTGCCAAAGCGCGACGGGATCGCGATAGTCTTCCATGCGGGTTGCCCCGACTGCGGCCCAGACGATCGCCAATAGAACGGCAACGGCGCCAAGCGACACCATGGTCCACCGCTCAGTCCCTTCTTCCATGGACTTGCTCTGGTCGGCGGCAGGCGCAAGACACTGCGCCGCGCCTTGCCAACCAGTAACTCGCGACAACCAATAGCGCGATGAGCGCGGCCAGCGGCAAATACATGCGGCGCTCGGCGGCGACCTCAGTAATTACCGGCACGACGATGGTTGGCGACAGGATGATCAACACCCACGCTGCCGCAAAACCTGAGGCGCGCCGCTTCCAGACAAGCACCAGTGTTACGATGCTCAACGCGCACACCGGCACCAACCACGGCCAGGCTTCGCCGAACGTTTTTAAATAGGGCATCTCGTAGTGAATCGCCAGCGGCCAGGGCCAAACGGCCAATCTAAGATACATCAAAAGTACCTTCGCCTGGGTGAACCACCAGGCGTACGCCGGCACACCCAAATGGAAGCCGGCTGTCATCGATCGAGGCGCTCCGAAATTCAGCCACAACAGCAAGCCCCAACTGAGAAACAATCCGGCATAAAGCGGCCAGAAGTTTCGCAGTGCGCGGCGAAATGAACCGCTAACAAAGGTGCGATCAAACAGCAGCACGACCACCGGCGCCGTGACCATCACTTCCTTGCAGGCCATTCCGGCCAAACAGGCTCCTGTGGCGAGCGCCAGCCAGATGTTTCGGCTTGGCGCGAATTCGGATCCCAATACCGCAAACTGGCGTACAGCGTGGCCAGATAGAAGAATCCGACCATGAGCTCCGTCCGCTGGGTCACGTAAATTACGGTTTCAGTCTGTAACGGATGCAGTGCCCACAAGAGCGCCACGGTAAAGGCCAGAGGGCCGCTGACGCGCGAAAATCTCCCTTCGAAGTAATTCAAGCACAGTGTGCGGCGGACAATCGCCATCAGCAGCAGCGCCGACAGCACGTGCAGGATGATGTTGAAGACGCGATAACCGATCGGATCGAGGTGGCCAAAGTGATAATTAACGGCCAGCGACAGATTTACCAAGGGCCGGCCGCTCGTCGTCATATCGTTGGGAGGGTTCAGCGGCCCGGGCGAATCCGCAGTGCCCCAAAGCGGCCAAAGCCGCATGATCGACGGGTTTTCTTCAATGCTGACCGGGTCGTCGAAGATGAATGGGGCGGCGGCTGCGCGGCCATACACGAACCACACGGCGCTGCTGAGAAATATCAGCGATGCCAAGAAATTCAATGCATGCTTCACTGATTCATGCGCAGCTGCGGACGAATGCACTTCCGGGGTTGAGGCCGGTTGGTTTGCACCTCTTTGTGAGCGTGAAGCAAGCATGTGAACCGATAATCTAGTTTACTCGCTTACAATCATGAAACAAAACGAGAAACCACGAAGGAGCCGCTCGCAGAACGAGAAACGGCCAGACGGAAGAACGAGCGATGGGCGTGGCGAAAACGTCGCTCGCCAGCGTGCTAAAAGATACTAGGCACTTTCGGCCCGAAAGCGATGCGGATTCGATTTCAATTCGTGATCCTCGTGTACAAGCTGCTCATCGTTCGGCGGTTCATCGACATCTTCGTCGTCTTCTTCGTTGATGTCGTCGACCGATTCGTCGGCTTCGTCGTCGTACTCATCGTCGACATCCGACTCGTCGTATTCGTCGTCCACTTCGGCCTGCGGCACAATGCGGTTGCGACGCACCTTGGGGGCTTCCGCGGCGGTTAGGGCTGTTTTCGCATTGCTGGACGAAGAAGAACTGGCTTTGGGAGCGGGCTCGGCCTGATTGCTCATTGTCGCCCATTGATCCAGCGTGATCAGCACCTCGCGGGCTTGGGAACCGTTGTACTCGCCGACGATGCCATCTTCCGCCATGTAGTCGATCAAGCGCGCAGCACGGCCGTAGCCGATGCCCAAGGCGCGTTGCAACAGCGAAACGCTGCCGCGCCCTTCGCGCACCACGGTGTCGACCGCTTGCTCGTACAGCTCGTCGCGGTTCTTGAATCGGTCGGCGTCGCTGCCGTCGCCGGAGACCGTGGGCTTCAATTGCACCAACTCGGTGACGAAATGCGGCTCCGCGGTGCCGACGAAATCCAACAGACGATTGATCTCATCGTCGCTCATGTACGTGCCCTGTCCGCGCAACAGCGTGCTGGTGCCGGGCAGGAGGAACAGCATGTCGCCGTTGCCAAGTAGCTTGTCGGCCCCCATTTCATCCAGCACCACACGGCTATCGGTGCGGCTGGCAACTTGGAAACAAATGCGGGCCGGGAGATTCGATTTGATCAGGCCGGTGATGACGTCGACTGTCGGTTTTTGCGTGGCCAACACCAGGTGGATGCCGACCGCGCGGCTCTTTTGCGCCAGGCGGATGATGTGCTGCTCGACTTCCTTGGCGGCGATCATCATCAGGTCGGCCATTTCGTCGGCGACAATCACGATGTACGGCAGATGGCGCGGAATGGCGGCGCGCTCCTCGGCGTTTTCCGGCTTCAGGCGGCGCATCAGTTCCTGCTCGTCCATCTGGTTGTAAACGCTGATGTGCCGCGCGCCGGCGCGGGCCAATAAGGCGTAGCGTTCTTCCATCTTTTCGACCGCCCAGGCCAAAATGGCTTCGGCCTTGCGCATGTCGGTAACCACGGGGTGCATCAGGTGCGGCAAATTCTTGTACGGACTGAGCTCGACCATCTTGGGATCGATCATCAGCATCCGCACGTCATTGGGGCTGCGCGTCATCAGGATCGACGTGATGATCGAGTTCAGGCACACGCTTTTGCCCGTGCCGGTGCGGCCGGCGATCAGCAAATGCGGCAGCGTGGCGAGATCGACCACCATCGGGTTGCCCGCCACATCTTTGCCCAGATACAGCGGGATGCGCATTTTCTTGACGCGGCCGTTGGTTTCTTCGATCACTTCGCGCATGCGCACCAATTGACGATCGTTGTTGGGAACTTCGATCCCGACCGTGTTCTTGCCGGGGATCGGCGCGACGATGCGCACGCTGGGCACGCGCAAGGCAATGGCCAGGTCGTCGGCCAGGCCGGTGATTTTCGACAGCCGCAGCCCGGCTTCCAGCTCCACTTCGTATTGGGCGATGACGGGGCCGGTTTCGATTTCGACCACCTTCACCGTGAAGCCAAAGTTGGCGAAGGTCTTTTCCAGGATTTTCGCCTTGAGGCGGACTTCTTTTTCGTGCTCGTCGAGATGGACCGATTCGCCGGCCAACAGCAAGTCCAACGGCGGATAGTCGTAATCGATGGGTTCTTCGACGAGGTGGGAGGCGGCTTCCAACTCGTGCATCATTTCTTCGCGCTCGACGTTGCGGCCGCCGATGCGTAGCGCGGACGCCAGCCGAGCGCCGATGCCGGGCTTGCCCGCCGCCGCTTCGGAGCCCGAATCGTCGTCGTCGGATTCGTCCGTGTCGTCGTCGGCATCATCGGCTTGGGACGATTTCAGCTTGGCTGCGTCGGTCGGCTTGCCATTTACTTTTTCAGCGTCGGAATCCTTGTCGATCCGTTTGCCGCGGAAGCGGATCGCCGGTTCCACGTCGCTGCGAGTTGCCGTCAGGCCATCTGCGTCGCCCGACGGGCGAACGAATTGAATCGTGCCGCCCAACATCTGCGTGGCGGCTACGCCCACAAATCGCAGCGGCACGCGCAGCACGATGGCCGCCAGCCGAATCAAAAGATAATCGGAACAAAGGATGAATCCGCCGATGAGGATGCTGAACGTTAGGATGTAGGCCCCCGCGGCGGCAAAATTAATCTCCAGCAAAGCCCGGCCCGCGGCCCCCATGTATCCGCCGGGTCCGATGATCGGTCCCGGCGAAATGGCGGGACCCATCAATGCCAGGACCGTCGTCACGCCCACGAGCGACACGATCCAGCCGATGGCCCGCAGCACGGGGTCCGTAAGTGGGCGGTGCGCAACAGCCACACGTCGACCGCCACGAGACTAATCACGAGATAATAAGCGCCCCAGCCCAGCAAGCGGAACAAACCCTCGGCGGCATAGGCGCCCGAGCGGCCGCAGGCATTGGCCATTTTCGACACGGCCGGCACGGGCTTCATGAACGCCGTGAAGTGCGGCTGCGACTCGGCCAGATCGCTGGGATGATACGTCACCAACGAAACCAACAGAAACAATCCCAGCGCCAAAAGCACCAGTGCCAATACGTCGAGCTTGTGATTACGCTTTTCGAGCATGGACGATTCCAAACACCGACACGACTGGCCATCCGACAAATGCGGCGTGGCGCCAGGGCACGTCCTTGCCCGGTAGTGCTTCCCTCGCGAAACCCAGGGGTGGCGGGTTTCTGTACGGAATTTTACCACCCGATGGTGCGCCAATTGGCCGAAAGGACCGCAATCCAGCCGAAGAGCGCGGACTTTGTGTCCGCTTATGTCGAAGAGCGAAACTGTAACGGTCAGCCTGCAAAGCGGCTCAAGCGTGCGCGAAATTCAGCCGCGGACCCAACTGGCCGTCGTCGCGGACTCGCAAGATGGCCGCAAGGTTTCCGCGACCGTCAAGCGCGGCAAACTCCTGGCCGATTTCCGCTGATTTCCTGTCACTGGGCAAAACAATGAACTGCCCGCGGGCAATGCGCTGCAATTGGGCTTCGTCGAGCGTGATCGCCGACAGATGCTCGACGGCGCGGCGCGGCGGAAGCAGATATTCTGCCAGATTTTCGCGCGTGAGCGTGGTCACGTCGATCGATTCTGCGACGTGAAAGTTGCCAATGGCCGTGCGCACCAGCGCCGACATCACCGCGCCGGTGCCCAGCGATTCGGCCAAGTCGCGCCCAAGGAGCGCATGTAGGTGCCGCTGCTGCAGTCAACATCCACAACCAGGCGCGGATATTCGTACTCGATCAGCTCCAGCCGATGGATGGTGACCGGCCGCGGCGCCAATTCCACCGCTTGCCCTTTGCGGGCGAACTTGTACGCTGGCCGGCCGCCGACTTTCAGCGCCGAAAACACCGGCGGACGCTGCTGAATTTCGCCGACGAATCGCCGGGCCGTTTTTTCGATTTCGTCGCGCGTCGGTTGCGGCGGATTCTCGATTTCAGCCAGCTCTCCGTGAATGTCTTCCGTCGTGCTGGTCCGCCCCAGCAGGAACTCCGCGCGATAACTCTTGGGCGACTGCTGCAGATAGCCCATCAACCGCGTTGCCTGGCCAATGCAAACGAGGAGCACTCCCGAAGCCAAGGGGTCGAGCGTGCCGGCATGTCCGACTTTCGCCGGATGCGCCAGCCACTGCACCTGATCGTCAACCCAGCGCGACGTTTCGCCGCGCGGCTTGCTGATGTTCAGAAGGCCAAATAGCGCCATGCGATTTGCCTCACACGCCTCGGATGGAAAAGTCGTACAAGCTGGCGATGTCGGCAGGAGACTTTTGGCGTAGATCGGAAAAGCGGCGGCGCAGCGCGCCGGGATCTTCGACCGCCATTTGCGCCAGCGCGCGGAATTTGCGCGCAATACGTCGTCCAAGTCGGGACTCTTGTTGCGCGCGTGACCCAGCGGATACATGACCAAGCCGCTGGAGATCGTGCCCAGCTCGGCGTGATCAATTTCCAGCGTAGTGGGAATGCCGTCGGGATATTTCGAATCGTATTCGGGGCCGCCGTGGCGAATCTCGACTTTTTCAATCAGTTGCCGCGTGAGCGTATTGTTCAACGCCGCATTGTCGTAGTCTTGCGGCAAGAGCATCAATTCCTTCCAGCCGGAACGTTTTTGCTCGATCGCTTTGCGCAACAGCGTGGCGATGATGTAGGGCATCGAATGGTCGGCGCTTTGGCGCGTGCGCGGGTCGCGCTTCGCCGGATCGCAAATGATGTGGAAGGCCGGCTCGTAGATGGCGATTCGAATCGATCGCAATTGGTCCGCGCTTTCCAGCAAGCGCGGTTGGCGGGCCAGCACGTCCATCAAGGCCTGGATCGCGCCGGCGGACTGATGCTCGTACAGGCCCAGCTTGAAATGCATGCCCATGATGGTGAAATCGTTGCCGCCCGTGGCTAGATTCAAATCGAACGGGCTCGTGCCTGCCTTCGCGGGGGGCTGGAATAAACAAAACACCGCCTCCGGATTTCGAAAAATATCGGCGGGGCCGACGAAGCCGCGCATCGCGCGCTGGGCGCTCAAGACGGCCACTTCGGCGCTGATGGCGGCCGAGGCGCCCTTGGAGTCGGAAAGCTGCTTGCCGTGCCGGATGGCGCGGAAGGGAATGTAGTGGGCTACGACTAACCCAATCGCAGACTCAAGTTGATCGACCGTGGCCCCGAGCATCGCGCCGTATACGGCAGCCGAGGCGATAGCGCCGTACAGCACATGATCGATTTCGTACGATTTGAGCGAATACACTTCGGCCAGGCGGCCGCGGATTTCGTCGATTGCCAGCATGCCGCGCAGCGCCGCCGCGCCATCGAGGCCGGCTTGCTGTGCGGCGGCGATGGCCACCGGGTAGTAATCGTTGTGACCGAACTCGCCGGCGGTGTGGCCCCGCGCCGGATCGTAGCCGAAGTTGGTGCCGTTGGCGTCCCACTCGCGCACGGCGGAGCAATTCGCCAGGACCGCCTTTTCGGGCTTAACCGGCGCGCGCGAGCCGTAGCAGGTCGCTCCCGTTTTTTCGGCATACGCCAGCGCTTCCTGCCGCAGCAGCGTGGGCGCGTTGCAACCGGCGGCCAGCGCCGACACGCCGCAGGCCACGCTATCGACGTGAAACTGTTCCAACCGCTGCCAGACGTGCTCGGCGGGGCTGGGCGAATATTTGCCGGCCATGAAGTCGATGGCGTATTGGGCGATGCCCCGGGCCTGGTTCGTATCGGCGGGAAGATCGACAAATTCGCTCACGCTTCGGCTCCTCAACCGACTCGACCGTCGGCGGACAAGTTTGGCTACAATAGATCGTTGCCAGATCGTTGGCGCTAGCGTCATTCTACGATGGTGAGATGGTCATGCAATTCGAACGGCTGGGACCGTACAAAATCGGCCGACGCCTGGGACGCGGCGGGATGGGGGCCGTGTTCGTCGGTGTGCACGTCGACACGGGTGAATCGGCGGCGGTGAAAGTGCTCAATCCGCATCTGGCCGACGACCCCGGCTTCCGCGAACGCTTCGAGCTGGAAATTGACGCGCTCAAAAAACTGCAGCATCCCAACATCGTGCGGATGTACGGCTACGGCGAGCAGGAAGGATACCTGTACTACGTAATGGAACTGGTCGAAGGGCGCAGCGTGGAGGAGGAGTTGCAGAGCGGCCGCCGATTCGGTTGGCGCGAAGTCATTCAAGACGCCGTCAAGTTGTGCAAAGCGCTACGGCACGCGCACGACCACGGCATCGTGCATCGCGACATCAAGCCTGCAAATATCCTGCTGACCAAAAGCGACGAGATCAAGCTGACCGATTTCGGCATTGCCCGATTGTTTGGCAATACAAGATTGACGTTGGAAGGCGGCCTGGTGGGGACTGCCGAATACATGTCGCCCGAGCAAGCGGGCGGCGAGCGAGTGACGCCGCTGAGCGACTTGTACAGCTTGGGCGGCGTGATGTTCGCGATGCTGGCCGGGCGCCCGCCGTTTCGCACGGCGTCGCTGGCCGAGATGTTGCAAAAGCAGCGATTCGAGCCGCCGCCGCCGGTTTCGCGATTTGCCACCGATGTTCCGCCGGAGGTGGAAGAAGCGATCACGCGGCTTTTATCCAAGGATCCGCAAGGGCGAGCGCCCAATGCGCTGGTGCTCAGCCGGCAGTTGGCGGCGATGGAGCATGGCTTGTCGTTGGTGCGCAGTCGAGCCGGCGCCGGCAAAACAAAAGTGGGCGAAGGGCTGATTCAAGCAGCGGATCGCACTGTCAGCGAAAAGCCGTTGCCGGAGTCGGACGACGATCTGGTCGCGCCGACTCAAATGGTGGAATCCTATTCGCCGCCGGCGGTGGCGCCCAAACCGAATGATCCGACGGTCGCGGCTTGCGATAGCTCGGGGCAGGTCGCCGCGGCACAAAGCGTTGCAAAATCGGCGATCGATCTCGGCGCCGAAGACAATTCGATGATGGCAATCGAGCCGTCGCCAAAGCCGGTTGACGCCACGACCGTGGAAAACCGCTTCACGACCATCGAAGAAGACCGGCGGCTGCGCGAAGAGCAGGCTCGCGCTTCGCAGGAGCAAGCTCCGGCAATCGCGCAAATTGCGGTGCTTTCCCTCAGCTTGGTGGCGATCTTAGTGCTGCTTTGGTATCTGACGCGCCCGCCTTCGGCCGACAAGCTTTACGATCGCATTACGGCGGCAAGCGCCGAAGGCGATCCGGCGGCACTGGTGGCCGTGCAAGACGACGTGGGCAATTTTTTGGAACGATTTCCCGACGATCCGCGCGCGGCGGATGTCAAGCGGTACCAGGAAGAGATCGAGCTGGAACGCATGGAGCACCGATTTCGTATTCGCTCTCGCTTTCCGGGCCACGACGATCAATTGACGCCCGTCGAATTGGATTATCAAGAGGCGATGAGCTACGAGTCGCATGATCCGCAAAAGGCCATCGACAAGCTCGAGGCCTTGGTGAAGCTTTATGGCACGGAGGCCGACGTTCCCGAGCACACGACGCTGTGTGTGGAGTTAGCCAGACGGCAGTTGCAAAGGCTGCAGCGAGACTTCGACAAAACCGCGGCGCAGCGTTTGGAAGTGCTCAACGCCAGCTTGAAGCGGGCCGACGAATTGCGGTCCAGTTCGCCGGAGCAGGCCCGGGGTATTTGGCAGAGCATTCTCGAGCTATACGGCGATAAATCGTGGGCGGCTGGCGCAGTGGCGAAAGCCAAGGCCGCATTGGCGGAAACAAAACAGTGAGCGAATTGATCTCGCGCCGGGCTGTTTTGTGCGCCGGATCATTTGGACTATAACTGACATATGGCCCCCCACGGAAAACCAGACGAACAACGATCGGCTGCAGGCTTTCCAGCCACGCGCCTGCGTCGGCTGCGTTACCATCCGCTGGTGCGCGAACTGGTGCGCGATGTGCGCTTGGCACCGGCGAATTTCATTCTGCCGCTGTTCGTCAGGGCAGGGCGAGGCGTGAAGCAGGAAATTGGCTCGATGCCGGGGCATTTTCAATGGTCCCCCGACCGACTTGCCGAGGAAGTGCGCGCGATCGCCGATCTGGGCCTGGGCGGGATTATGCTGTTTGGCATTCCGGAGAAGAAGGACGCCGCCGGCAGCGATTCGTACAGCGACAGCGGGATCGTGCAGCAGGCGATCCGCAGCGTGAAAGGGGCCGCGCCGAATCTGTTGGTGATCACCGACGTTTGTTTTTGCGAATATACCGACCACGGCCATTGCGGCGTGCTGAACGAAAAGACGGGGCGCATGGATGTGGATAACGACGCCACGCTGGAACTGTTGGCCAAGCAGGCCGTCAGCCACGCCAAAGCCGGGGCCGACGTGGTGGCGCCCAGCGGAATGATGGACGGCATGGTCGGCGCCATTCGCCGCGGCTTGGACGGCGCCGCTTTGGCGCACGTGCCGATCATGAGCTATGCCGCCAAGTTTTCCAGCGCCTTTTACGGGCCATTTCGCGAAGCTGCCGAAAGTGCGCCGGCCTTCGGCGATCGGCGCAGCTATCAAATGGATGCCGCCGCCGGCGCCGGCCAGGCGCTGCGCGAAGTGGAGCTCGATCTGGCCGAGGGGGCCGACATCGTGATGGTCAAACCGGCGCTGGCGTATCTCGACGTGATCAGCCGGGTGCACGAGCGGTTTCCCGGCGTTCCGCTGGCGGCTTACAATGTCTCCGGCGAATTCAGCATGGTGAAAGCCGCCGTGGCCAAGGGTTGGCTGGATGAAAAAGCCGTCGCCTTGGAAATGTTGACCGCCATCCGCCGCGCCGGCGCTTCGATCATCATCACCTACTGGGCGAAAGAAGCGGCAGCCTGGGTTAAATAATCACATTCCGCCTTCCGCCTTCCACCCTCCGCCTTCTGGTTCCCCCATGTCGCGCGATAAAAGCCACGCCGCGTTTGCTCGTGCTCAAGAATTGATGCCTGGCGGCGTGAACAGCCCTGCCCGGGCGTTCGGCGGCGTGGGAGGCGAGCCGGTTGTTTTCGCGCGCGGCGAGGGTGCGTATCTCTACGACGTGGATGAAAACCGCTACATCGATTACGTCGGCTCGTGGGGCCCGATGATTCTGGGACACGGCCATCCGCAGGTCGCCAAGGCGCTTCATGCGGCAGTGGATCGCGGCACGAGTTTCGGCGCGCCCACCGAAGCGGAAAGCGAATTGTGCGAGCTGATTATTCAAGCGGTGCCGAGCATCGAAAAAGTGCGGCTCGTGAATTCCGGCACGGAGGCCACAATGAGCGCCATTCGACTGGCGCGCGGTTTCACGGGGCGCGACGTGATCGTCAAGTTCGCCGGCAATTACCACGGCCACGTCGATAGTTTGCTGGTGGCAGCGGGCAGTTCGGCGGCGACGCTGGCGGTGCCAAATTCGCCGGGCGTAACCGCGGGCACGGCGGGGGACACGTTGGTGCTGCAGTTTAACGACGTGGCCGGCGTGGAGGCTGCTTTTCGCCAACAGGGCGCGCTCATCGCCGGAGTGATTGTCGAGCCGGTCGTGGGCAATATGGGCGTGGTGCCGCCGGCGGCCGGTTTTTTGAACGCGCTGCGCGAACAAACCGAGAAACACGGGGCGCTATTGATCTTCGACGAGGTGATGACCGGCTTTCGCGTGGCCTACGGCGGGGCGCAATCGCTGTTCAACATTCGGCCGGACTTAACGACGCTGGGAAAAATCATCGGCGGCGGGTTGCCTGTGGGAGCGTACGGCGGCCGGGCCGATATCATGGACCACGTGCTGCCGGCGGGCAAAGTGTTTCAGGCCGGCACGCTCAGCGGGAATCCTCTGGCCACGGCGGCGGGAATCGCCACGCTGAAAGTGCTGCGCGACACCAATCCGTATTCACGGCTGGAAAAACTTTCCGCGCGGCTGGCCGCGGGATTGGATGCCTCCGCGAAATCGGCCGGCGTGCCGCACACCGTGGCGCGAGTCGGCAGCATGATGACGCTGTTTTTCAATCCGGAGCCGGTCGTCGATTGGCCCACCGCCAGCCGCAGCGACACGAAACGCTTCGCCCAATATTTTTGGGGCTTGATCGACCGCGGCGTTTACATGCCGTGCAGCCAATACGAGGCGCTATTTGTATCGGCGGCACACAGCGAAGCCGATATCGATGCCACAATCGCCGCTGCGAAAGTCGCGCTGGACCGGCTTGGTTTATGCAAGTAGAATCCGACAGCGCTTGCCTCCGTTCGATCGGCTATAATTGTTTGTGGCGTCACGGCACCGCCCAGGAAGCGATCTCATGGATACCGCACAAGAAATCTATTCGAAGAATGTTTTGTCGCTGCCGGCGTCGGAACGCTTGCGCTTGGCAACGATGATCCTCGACGATCTCTCCAGGTCATCGGCCACCGCTCTGGATTTCAGCGACCATTGGACTGAGGAAGATGTCCGCGATCTCGCCGCGTTTGCCGCCAAGTTCGCAAATGGCGAGTTCGAAAAGGAATAAGTGTGGCCAGGGCAGGAGACATTGTGGTTGTCGATCTCCCGGGTGTACAGGGAATCAAACGGCGCCCGGCAGTAGTCCTGTCGTCCGACCTCTACCACTCGACTCGGCCCGACCTCATCATCGGATTGATCACAAGCCAAATTTCATCCGCTGCGACGCAGACGGATTGCATCTTGAAGGATTGGCAAGCCGCCGGCCTTCACAAAGCGTCGGCATTTCGTGCTTTTCTTGTGACGCTGCCCAGTGGCGCGGTGTCCGCAGTGATTGGACACACTTCCACAGGAGATTGGCAATCGATTCTGATTTGCGTTCAGTCCGCACTCGCGAAATGAACAAAAAAAGCATCCCATTGCTGACATCAACATTCCAGTTCTCGGCCTGATTAGGCATCGTCCTACGCAGGTCGAATGGAATCTCGCGCCAAGTTTTTGGTTGGATGAGATCTTGCATGAGCTACGGTGTCCGCTGCTGCTGCAGCCGTGGCGGCGGCGGGGGCGGAAGTGATTCCGCTTTTGGCGAGGCGGCCGGTGGCGCTGCCGACTGCTTGGATGGCGCGGCGGCCGGCTTCGGCGCGCTCGGCGCGGCGGTTTCGCCCTGCTGCATATCGACCTCCGCGTGCAAGGCAATCGTGCGCTGGTCCAGCGACAAGTCGGCGTCGAGCTGCCGCAACCAGTTCAAAATCGGCGCGGTAAAATCGGCCGGCGCCGGACTGAACAGGCCGTCGAGCAGGCGCATTTGCGCCGCCGGCAACGCCGTGGACGCCCAAACCGAGGGCCCTCCGGACTGCTGCTGCAATTGATATTGCCCGCCCAGCGGGCATACGAATTGCGCGTCGGTCAATTGCTGGGCCACGTTCAGACAATCTTGCGGCGGCACGCGCAGTTGCGTATTCAATTCCTGTAGGAAGCGCAAATTGCCGATCGCCGCCATCTTCGCGGCGCGATAGAACAATCCGTTGACCAAACCGGTCAGCTTGGAGCGGCCCAAATCGCCGGAGTGCAACCACGCCTGCGCCGGACGCGGCGCGTCGATAAACTTGAATTGCGGCGTGACAATTTCCAAGATGTCGCGTTGCGGGGATGCCGCCGTGAAGTTTCCATCACGGCGCTGCCACATGCCGCCGGGCGAGCGACCGTAACCCGCGGCGTCCAACTGCACCTGTCCGACTCCCAGCCACGTGAAAGCCGCCGGCGTGGGATAAGCTCCGAAGTAAAACGGCGGCAACAAACCCGTTGGCGAGAGCAAAGCCGCGGCGGCTCCACCGGCATTCCCCAACAGGCCCCCGAGCAACTGGCCGTTCCCCAGGCCTCCGCGTCCCAGCGGCACGCCATTGATGGTGATGCCCGAAGCTCCCGGTTGCCCAGCGGCAGGCGCCGATTGCGGCGCGCCGCCTTGCGCGGAATCCTGTCCAGCGCCTGCGGGATTGAGCGCCTCGGGCACCGCGTCGCGGATAGCGCCGAAGGCTCGATACACACCCTGCGGCTGGCCCATTCCTTTGGAGCTCAGCAGATTACCGCTGAGGATGACTTCCGCGCTAATCAAATCGCCCGGGATGGGGGCGAGCTTTTGTTTCGTCAACGGCCCCAGCGCCGTGGCGATGGTGTCGTAGTTCTTGGCGGCCAGCGGAGTGAGCTGCACGTCGAGCACGATGTGATCGACGTCCGGCGCCGCGCCGCGCTTGCGCTTCACGCCGGCCACGACCGGATCGAACTGCGACCATTTCGATTGCAGCCACGTGGCGAATTGCTGGTAGCGGCGTGATTCCTCGGGAGTGATGCGATCGAAGGCGACATCGGGCACCGGCAGAAACGTCCCGCGAGCGCCGCGCAGCGAATCGTCGAACTGTCCGGCTGAGTTTTGCACCAGGCGGCTGCCGTCAACGCGCTCGCCAAATCCCTCGGGCAGATATTGCGCGGCGATCAGTTCGTCCAACGATTGCGCTTCATGCCGATTGCCGCGCGCAGCAAGCTGCGCCACCATGGCCATGTCGATTTCGGCCGCAGATCGCATCCGGCGGGCCATTTCGACCTGGTAGTGCGGGCCGACAAGGTTGCGGAAAAACTCGCCGGAAAGATACGCGAACACGGTGTAATCGTTGCTGATGGGCATCAGCGAGCGGGCATAGCGGAACTCGGCGGTTTGTCCCAGGGCCTCTTTGCCTGCGCCGACGGCGAAGAACCGCTCCACCAGCCTCTGTGAATTCGTGACAAAGTGAAAATCGCCGTCGACGGCGTAAAACGAACGGACCCGGTTATCCGGCGTGGACAAAAACGAAACCTGGTGGCCGGCGATCTCGACCTGCTTTTGCGTGCAGCCGGGCTCGCGCTTGAGCGTTTCCGCGCGCTGGCGGGTGAAATCGCTGGACAGCGCGAAATTATTGCGGGCCTGAAACAGGACGCCCACCGCCGCGCCTTCGCGGAAGAACAGATCGCCGCCGACCATCGCCACGTCGGAAATGATCGTGGGGCCGAGCAGCTCGGCCAGGGCGGGCTCTTTCAGCGAAATCTGCCGCTCGACGCGCACCGTGAGCCCGTAATCCAAGCCGCGGCGGTTCAACAAATTCTGCAAGTCATCGTGCCAGCGCGTCATCGTGTGACGCCACCACAGATAATTTGGGAACGTGCCGAAGCGAACGTAGTAACACTCGGCGGGCACGTGCAGCGCGATCGGCTCGATGCTCGCTCCGCCCAGCGGTTCGGGAAGCTTAGCGGCGAAGGGAATGCCGGCGGGCAGCGGCTGATCGGCGGCTTCGAGCGGCTCGCTGCGCCGCGCCAAAACTTGCGTTTGCATTTGGCTGCGCATATTGTCGGCGCCCAAAAGCATGCCGAGCTGGCGATCCAGTTCTTCATCCCCCGATTCCACCTCGGACGAATTGGCACGAATGCCCGTGATCGAACTGAACAGACTGTTGGCCAGCGATTGCACCAACGGCGGCGGCATCTGGCCCGCCGGCGGCAGATTCAATCGCCGCGACAACGTGGCCAGCAGATAGTTGTCCACCAGATCGGGATAATCCGCCGAGCGATCGATGCGGTTGGCTTGCCGGGCATACGACACCCACCATTCCGTCAGCAACCGGGCGTGTCCGACTGGCTCCCGTTGCGGAGTGACCGTGGTCGCGGTGCCGGTCGGCGTGTACAGTTCCAACTGCAGCGGGGCATCGCCGGTGAACAGGAAATAAACGGTCGCCGTTTGCGGGCGACCCAGGAATTCGCGCACGGCGCGCAGCGACTCCGTCTGAAAGGCCTGGAACTGCACTCGGCCGTTTTTCTCCGAAAGAATGAAATTGTTGTTACCCAACAAGGCGGGATTGACGCCTGGCGGCAGTTGCACGGTCCAACGTCCGACGCCGTATGGATCCCCGGCAATCGCTTCGATCCCCGGCTCGGCGGCGGGGCGCAAGAAACGGCCGCGAAACAGTTGCGCATCGGCGGATGGATCGCATGCCAAAACGCCAGCGACGCTCATCGCGGTTAACAGAAACCGCCCAAGCAATCGGCGAACTTCAAATCGCATGATGGTACAACCCTTTGGCCGAGTGCTAGCAAGGACGATAGTTAAGCGCCGGACTCTGGCGCCATTCTAAGGCGATTAGCCCGCAAAGAGATAGTCTGGCGGCACAAACCGCTAGTGGAGTTACGCTTACGCGCAGCGCGCCAGTCGGCTTATTCCGCCGCGGCCGGCTTGCCGTTCAGTTGCGCTGCGTCGAGATGAAAATCGATCACCAGCGGCAAGTGATCGCTGGCGCGGCGGGCCAACTGGCTGTGGACCACGCGGGCGTGTCGCACAATGATTTTGCCGCGACTGAAAACCTTGTCCAAAGAGCCCAACGCCAGGTATGCCGGGAAGGAACGAAACCGCGAAATGGGCGTGGTGACTTGTTGAAATCCGTGCACGCTGAAGTCGGCCTTGTGCAGCGTGTTGCGCCAGTCGTTGGCGTCGCCGGCGATCAGCGTGGGCAGATCGATCGATTCGCGAAACAAGTGATGGTTCAACAGGTGTTCCACTTGCCAGTGCCGCTCTTTTTCGGCCAACCCCAGATGGTAGTTCACCAGGTGCAGCGGCCCTTCGGGAGTTTGAATGACGACCAACTGAGCGCCTCGCGGTTTTTTTGTTTTCAGCCGCAACGAGATCTGATGCTTGCGCAGAATGGGCCAGCGCGACAAAATCAGATTTCCATACCCACCGGTTCGCAGGTGAACGTTGGGCTGATAACAATAGTTGGCAGATTTGAAATAACGGCAGAGCAACCCCGGTTGATCGTCGAAATGCGAGCGCCGCAGGTGGCGGGCAACTTCTTGCAGACAAACGAGGTCGGGGTTTTCGGCTTCGACAACGTCGATAATCCGCCGCAGTCGATACAGCCGATCGCGCCCGCCGATGCCTTTATGAATGTTGTAAGTCAGAAGACGCATAACTGCCCAACCTTCAAAACAACCTCACCAGTCGACGGCCACTTTTACCACCGCCTTGAGCACCTTGCCTTTGCCGGCCAGCGGGGCATGGGCGTCGGACGGAAAGAACACGGCAAAATGTCCCGGCGGCAGCGTCGTCCACAACTCCGGCTTGTCGCTGAAAAACACGACGTCCTTTTCTTTATCGTATTTCTCGGCGACGTTGGGGCAATCGGACACCGCTCGCCAGCCGAACTCCTCGGCAGTTGCTCCCGCTCGCGGCACCATAAATTGTACGTCAATGTACTTGCGGTGGGCTTCCAGCTGGGTGGCCTCCCGGCCGCGCCCCTCGCATTCTTCCAGGATCAAATACAGCGTGTCGCCCATCACGTCGTGACGCCCGGGCTTGAGCTCGGCAAAGGGCGTGCTTTGCAATAAGTCGAATGCGGCGTCGAAGCCCGGATGCAGCCGCCGATACTGGGCCGATTGATCGAGGCGATCGATGATCATGGCGCAAAAGCCTCCGTAAATCGGACCGCGCGCGTGAGCGACGAACCAGCTCGCGGCCGATTCTGTCCTGCGCATGCCGGCCCACAAGTTCCCCTATCCCGCAAGGTTGCGAAGTTACCATGACCGAGCGTCATTGCCAAGAAAGCCCTGGCGGGATTCCTGGAGTAGGATAGTATGAGAGATTCGTGCCCCTGGATCGGTCGGACCAAGTGAGGCGGCCAGCGCGACCGACGTACCTTCCGGAGTTCCAACCGGCTTTCATGAAACCGATCCGCAAGCTGTTGGTGGCCAACCGCAGCGAAATTGCCATCCGCGTTTTTCGTTCGGCGCACGAGTTGGGCATCCGCACGGTCGCCATTTATTCCCACGAAGACCGCTACGCGCTGCATCGCTTCAAGGCGGACGAAGCCTATTTGATTGGCCAAATCGGCGAGCCGATCCGGTCGTATTTGGACATCGAAGCGATTGTCGCCGTGGCCGCGGCGCACGAAGTCGACGCCATTCATCCCGGGTACGGTTTTCTTTCGGAGAACCCCGAGTTCCGCCGCGCCTGCGACAAAGCGGGAATTACGTTTGTCGGACCGCGCGTCGAACTATTGGAACAACTCGGCGACAAAACGGCCGCACGCGAAATCGCCAGCAAAGCGAATGTGCCGATTCTGGGCGGCACCGCCAAAGCCGTCGGCAATTTGAAAGAAGCGAAAGCAGCGGCCGAGAAGCTTGGCTATCCGATCATGCTGAAAGCGGCCCACGGCGGCGGCGGCCGCGGCATGCGCACCGTCAATTCGGCCGACGAACTTGCGCCGATGCTGGAAACCGCCCAGCGCGAAGCGGCGGCCGCTTTCGGCAACGGCGATATCTTCCTGGAAAAATACGTCCGCCGCGCCCGGCACATCGAAGTGCAGCTCTTGGGCGATCTGCACGGCAATCTGGTGCACCTGTTCGAGCGCGATTGCTCGGTGCAACGGCGGCATCAAAAGGTCGTGGAAGTGGCCCCGGCAGTGGATCTCGATCCGCAACTGCGCATGAAGTTGTGCGACGCGGCGCTAGCCATCGGCCGGGCGGTGCGCTACGAGAACGCCGGCACGGTGGAATTTCTGGTCGATGCCGATACCGGCGAGCATTACTTCATCGAAGTCAATCCGCGCATTCAAGTGGAACACACCGTCACCGAAGAGGTGACCGGCATCGACATTGTCAAGAGTCAGATTCTAATCGCACAGGGCAACAAGCTGGACGATCCGGAAATTGGACTGGGCAGCCAGGACAACGTGCGCACGACGGGATTCGCACTGCAATGTCGCGTGACCACGGAAGACCCCGAAAACCGGTTCGTGCCCGACTATGGGCGGATCTCGGCGTATCGTTCGGCCAGCGGCATGGGCATTCGTTTGGATGCCGGCACGGCGTTTTCCGGCGCGGTGGTCACGCCGTATTACGATTCGCTATTGGTGAAGGTCACGGCGCGGGGCCGGCGGTTCAAGGACGCCGCGGCGCGGATGGAACGCTGCCTGCAAGAGTTCCGCGTGCGGGGCGTCAAGACAAACATGCCGTTTTTGATCAACCTGGTAACGCACCCCGACTTCTTGGCGGCGAAAGACGACCACGACGTTTATCGACGACACGCCGGAATTGATGGATATTCCGGTGCGCCGCGATCGCGCCACGAAGCTGCTGCATTTTTTGGCCGACGTGGTCGTCAACGGGAATCTGCTGGTGAAGGATCGGCCCGTGGCCAAGCGGCGCGAGCCTGCCCCGGTGCTCGAGTTCGATACCGATCAGCCGGCGCTCCACGGAACGCGGCAACTGCTGCAAGAATTGGGGCCGAAGAAATTCAGCCAATGGATTCTCGAGCAAAAGCGACTGTTGCTGACCGATACGACGTTCCGCGACGCGCATCAATCGCTGCTGGCCACGCGGATGCGAACCTACGACATGCTGCAGATCGCGGATGCGTACTCGTACGGGATGAACGAGCTGTTTTCGCTGGAAATGTGGGGCGGGGCGACGTTCGACACCGCCATGCGGTTTCTGAAGGAAGATCCCTGGCAGCGGCTGGCCGATTTGCGCGAGCGCATTCCCAACATCTTGTTTCAAATGCTGCTGCGCGCTTCCAACGCCGTGGGATACATGAATTATCCCGACAACGTCGTGCAAGCATTCGTGAAGGAAAGCGTGGAGGCCGGGATCGATCTGTTCCGCATTTTCGATCCGCTGAATTGGACCGAGAATATGCGCGTGGCCATGGAAGAAGTCTGCAAGCAAGGCGGCATTGTGCGAGGCCGCCATTTGCTACACCGGCGATATTCTGAACCCCCAGCGGCCGAAATATGACCTGAAATATTACGTCCAGCTTGCCAAGGAATTGGAAACGATGGGCGCGCACATTCTGGCCATCAAAGATATGGCCGGCTTGTGCAAGCCGTATGCGGCCGAATTGCTGGTCAAAACCCTCAAGCAGGAAATTGGCATTCCGGTTCACTTCCACACGCACGATACCAGCGGCGTGTCGGCGGCGGCCGTATTGAGGGCCACTGGCGTCGGCTTGGATATCGCCGATGGCGCGATGGCGCCGATGTCGGGCATGACGTCGCAGCCGAACTTGAACGCCATCGTCGATGCCTTGCGCCACACCGAACGCAGCACGGGAATCGACGAGAACGTGCAGCGTGAAATCGCTCACTATTGGCAGGCGGTGCGCGAGTTCTACAGACCTTTTGAAAGCGACCTGAAAGGTCCCGACGCCGATCTGTATCTGCACGAAATGCCGGGCGGCCAATTCACCAACCTGCAAGAGCAGGCGCGGGCATTGGGGCTGGCATCTCGCTGGGGAGAAGTTTGCCGCATGTACGCCGACGTGAATCGCCTGCTGGGCGACATCGTGAAGGTGACCCCGACTTCGAAATCGGTCGGCGATTTGGCGCTGTTTTTAGTCACCAACAACCTGCCGATCGACGCGGTCTTGGATCCTTCGCGCGAGTTCACCTATCCGGAAAGCGTGATCGACCTGCTGGCCGGCCGCATGGGCCAGACTCCGGGCGGATTTCCGCCGGACGTGCAAAAACGAATTCTGCGCGACGTGAAGCCGGTCAAAGGGCGGCCCGGTGAATCGCTGCCGCCGGCCGATTTCGACGCCGCATCCGCCGCAGTCGAAAAACTGCTCGGCGGAAAACCCAGCCCGCAGCACGTGATTTCGCATCTGCTGTATCCGCGCGTGTTTCAAGAGTACGTGACTCACGTCGCGCAATACTCCGACACCAGCATGTTGCCCACGCCGTTTTTCCTGTATGGCCCGCAGCCGGGCGAAGAATTGACGATCGACATCGAGCCGGGAAAAACACTGATTATCAAATTGCTGACCGTCGGCGAGGCGCATCCCGATGGCACGCGGACGGTGTTCTTTGAGCTTAACGGCCAGCCCCGCAGCGTTTCGGTGGCTGACAAATCGCTGAAGCCGGAAATCGTGCGCCGCCCGAAAGCCGATCCGAATGACGCCAAACAGATTGCCGCGCCGATGCCGGGGTTAGTGGTCACCGTGGCGGTGAAGGCAGGTGACAAGGTGAAAAAAGGGGCCAAGCTGCTATCGTTGGAGGCGATGAAGATGGAAACCACCCTCTATGTCGATGCGACTGGTCGCGTAGCAGACGTATTGGTCAAACCCGGTACCCCTGTGGAAGCGGGCGAGTTAGTGGTGCGCATGGAGTACGCCTGCGCTGGAGCTCTAGCGACGGGCGCGCTTTCTCCACAGAATCCACATCGGCAGCGCGATCAGCGCCAGCAACCCCGCGTTTGGCTCCGGCACCAGCTCTAAAATATTTCCATTGGAGAACAAGGCGTAGAGTTCGCCGTTCTGGTCTTGGCCAAAGCCGTAGAGATTCGACGTGGGCGTGACAGCGCCGAGGTAAGTGAATTCGTTAATCGCGCCAGTGGTTGTGTCCATATAGAACAGCCGACCGGTGCTTGGCTCCAAATCGCCGAACACGTACTTGCCGGCGAGCGCCGGAATGAGCGAGCCGTGGTAGACGAATCCACCGATCGTGGCGATTCCATTGCCGCTGTGAACATATTCGCCGACCGGCGCGTAACGAGGTAAACCCGTCGGGCAGCGGGCGGCCGGAGCCGTTATTTTCGCTATTATCGCGCGTACCCTCGACGAACGGCCAGCCATAATTGCTGCCGCTGGAAGTCAGGGTCACCTTGTCGATTTCTTCGCGATTGTTCTGGCCGACGTCCCCCACCCAAAAATCGCCGGTCGCGGAATCGAAGCTGAACCGGTAAGGATTTCGAAAGCCGTAGGCATAAATCTCTTTCAAGTTGCCGCTGTTTCCGGAGGCGAATGGATTCGTCGCCGGAATGCCATAATTTCCATTGGTGCTGTTGGTTCCATTGGGGTCAATTCGCAGAATCTTCCCGAACGGAACCGTGTTGTCCTGTCCGTTTCCGATGTCGTTGTTGTGACCGTCGGTCGTGGAATCGACGCTGCCGTTGAAATCGTTACCGCCGCCGCCGTCGCCCAAGCCGATGTAAAGATTTCCGTCGGGTCCGATTTTCAATGAACCGCCCTGATGATTGCTTTGCGGGTGGTTGATTCGCAACAGCGGCGTGGAGCTTAAATTGGCGACATTTGGATTCGCCGACACCGTCCATTTACGAATCAGAATTTGGTTATTCGGGTTTACGCCGGTGGTCGGAAACTGTTCGGGCGAGCTGAAGTCGGCCGTGGGTCCCGCGGAGCTGAATGTTTCCGTGTCGAAAGTGTAGAAAGTTCCGTCGGTGGCGTAGTTCGGACTAAACGCCAGGCCTGAGAATCCGCCTTCGCCGCCGTTGGTAAAGGAGATACCCGTGCCGGCGTCAGTCAAATTCAGAAATGTGCCCGCCGCCGCGCCTGTCGAGTCGAGAATGTCGATCTTGCCATTGCGCGTGGTGACAAACAACCGGCCGGTGCCATCGTTGGCGGTCGCCAAATCTTGCGGCGCGCCGTCGGCCGAGGGAATGACGGCAAAAGTTTTAAGCGTCACGGAGATGGAACCCGGGACAATGGTGGTCGTCACTGCATACGCCGGACAAACTGTCGAAACCCCGAGCGCAGCAAGCGCAAGCCGCGCGATAAACCATCGGATGCCAGCTCGTTTCATATTCTCTCCTTGCTCAGTGCCGGCGAGTGCTGAAACGATGCTCTACCGCAATCGAACCGACGGTCACGACCCTCTAGAGATGGGCCGCTTTAAGAATCACTTCAGCGAACTAGATTTTCGCCGGTTGAAGCATTAGCCGTCGGCAATGCAGTTGGTCAATGATGCGGTACTGCAAAACCATCTTCCCCTGATCGTCGCTATTCTAAGGGCATCCTCCGGCGTCGTCAATAAATTGGCCAGATGCCGGGGGTGACAATTTCGAGCAAATTCTCATCCGGATCGCGGAAATAGATGCTCGTGCCGCCGCGCTCCCATGCGACACGGCTTTCGATAGGCACATCATTTGCCGCCAGATGCGCCTCCCACTTCGGCAACTCTTCGGCCGAGCAAGCAAAGGCCATGTGATATTGCCCGCTGCCATCGTGCGGCGGTATCTCACCGCCGTTCATTGGAACCGCTTCGACCGTGCCGCCGCGCACAAACAGCAGCAAAACGTGCTTTCCTGCCACCGGATAGGCGCAAAACCGATCGTCGCCGGCCATCGCCCGCAGGCCGAAAATGCGTTCGTAGAATTTGGCCGCCCGTGCCAAATCGCTGACGTACAACGATGTTTCCAGGACTCCAGTGAGCTGCGGCATGGATGGCGCGGGCATGCGGTACGAGGTATGCTTTAGAGACGAACGATATCTTATCTCGTCTGGCAGTCACCGCCTATCCGTAGGACGCTTGATGCCGCAACGCATCGAAGATTACGCAATGATCGGCGATTGCCACACCGCCGCCTTAGTGGGCCGCGATGGTTCGATCGACTGGCTTTGTTTGCCGCGCTTCGACAGCCCTGCTTGCTTTGCGGCATTGTTGGGCAGTCCGGATAACGGGCGGTGGAAAATCGCACCGAAAGGAGAAATCCGCGGCGTGCGGCGGCGCTACCGCCCGGGCACGCTGATCCTGGAAACCGAGTTTGAAACGGCCGACGGGGTCGTTGAGGTTATCGATTTCATGCCGGTCCGCGACCGTACGCCGGATCTCGCGCGGATCGTGCGCAGGCGTCCGCGGCAAGGTGCCGATGCGATGCGAGCTCACCATTCGATTCGATTATGGTTCGATCGTTCCATGGGTTCACGCCACGCCCACCGGTTTAAAGGCGATCGCCGGCCCCGACACGCTCTACCTCGACACGCCCATCAAGTTGCACGGCGAGAATCTGCATACCGTGGGAGATTTCACCGTTATATCCGGCGAGAAACAATGCTTTGTGCTGCAGTGGCACGCTTCGGCCGAGAAGCGCGCGACGCGCCCGATGCGAATGGTTCGTGCGACGATACCGAGCAATGGTGGAAACAGTGGGCCGATCACTGCCCGTACCAGGGACCGCATGCCGATTTGGTGCTGCGATCGTTGATCATTTTGAAGGCGCTCACCTATTTGCCCACCGGCGGGATGGTCGCCGCGCCGACCACTTCGCTGCCGGAATTCATTGGCGGGCCGCGCAATTGGGACTATCGTTTCTGCTGGATTCGCGACGCGACCTTTACGCTGTACGCGCTGATGCTTGGCGGATTCACCAAAGAGGCGATCGCCTGGCAGCAATGGCTATTGCGCCGGTCGCCGGAAGCCCGTCGCAGATGAACATCATGTACGGAGTGAACGGCGAGCGGCGGCTTACAGAAATCGAATTGGAGTGGCTTCCGGGCTACGAAAACTCCGCGCCGGTGAGAATCGGCAATGCCGCTTGGCAGCAGTTTCAACTCGATGTCTTCGGCGAAGTGTGTGATGCGCTGTATGTGGCCCGTCGATTAAACGTGCCGCTGGAAAAGCATGTGTGGCGCGTGCAATGCAAGCTAGCGGGTTATCTGGAGGATCATTGGCGCGAGCCGGATGAGGGAATTTGGGAAGTTCGCGGGCCGCGCCGGCACTTTGTCCATTCCAAAGTGATGGCCTGGGTGGCCTTCGATCGGATGGTCAAAACGATCGAGCGCTTTCAAGCGGACGGACCGGCCGAGCGGTGGCGCACGATCCGTGATGAAATTCACCGTGAGGTTTGCCAGCGCGGATTCGATCCCCGCCGCAACACCTTCCTGCAGTCGTATGACAACGACGAGTTGGACGCCAGCCTGTTGATGATGCCGCTGGTCGGTTTCTTGCCGCCGGAAGATCCGCGCGTCTTCGGCACGATTGAAGCCATTCAGCGCGAACTTACATACGATGGCTACGTGGCGCGGTATCGGCTCGATTCAACGATGGGCGGATTGCCGCCGGGACAGGGAGTGTTTCTGCCCTGCAGCTTCTGGATGGTCGATAACTTGATGGCTGTGGGGCGCCGCGACGAAGCGGAGAAGCTATTCGAGCGGCTCGCGGCATTGGCCAACGACGTGGGTCTGTTGTCCGAGGAATACGATCCCGCCGCAAAACGCTTCTTGGGCAACTTTCCGCAGGCATTCACTCACGTGGCGCTGGTGAATTCGGCGTTCAACCTGTGGCATCCGGGCGGACCCGCGCAGCATCGCCAGGCCAAATAAGGGCATACGCCGCAAGCACTACTTGCCTGGGAACAGTTGCTTCAAGATCGCCCCGAGGCGATAGCCCGCCTGATCGACTCGTTGCGCGGCGACGACTCCCGCCGTTTTCAGATAGGTCTCGCTGAGCCGGATGGGCGGCGCGCGCGTTTGGTTGATCACGCTGCGCAGATTTCCGCAAACTTCCGGGCCATACGCGACATCGGCGGCCAACTGGCAGCTTTCCTCGAGCCAGCGTTTTTCGTCCAGGCTTTTTGCCGCCATATTGCCAAGTTTCGCGCCATCGGAATCGTTCACAAAGGAAATCGCTCGATTGCGGCAGGCGCGGAACGAAGAATCGTCGCCGAGCAAACCATCCCACAGAGCGTGCAGATTCTGCCGCTGGTCGGTCTGGATCATATTGCCCCCCTTGTCGCCGTTGGGGAATAAATGCTGAGACACTAAGGCCGTGGAATGCAACGGTTGATGAATATCCCCCACGTCGTGCATCAGCCAACAAAGCATCACGGCCTTTTTCTCGTCCGAGGTGTCTTTGCTCGCCAGCGCCGCCCGGGCAAATCGGATGGCCTGGATCGCATTCATGTTTTCCGACTCGGTCGCCGGGGGATCGAGTGACATGTTAAACGTCAGCTTGTCCTGCAGAGCGACGCGGTCTTCGTTGGTCAGAAAATATGGAATGTTGATGAAGTGCCACCAGGGCCGGTGGTATTTCTTCTTGGCATCGTCGTCGAAACCCCGGGCAATATCGGGCCAGATTGCCGCCTGCTGAAACAACCACTCGTTTTGCTCTTCCGGAGTTTTCAAATCCGAGGGCATTTGCGACTCAAAGTCTTCGTTGAATCGCGGATGATGTTTCAGGATCGATACAATTGCGGCCTGCTGCGCCGGCGTCAATTGTCGAAAAGCAACGGAACCGACGATCTTGTGCCCCGAAGCGCTCCAGCCGAATGCTTGCGACGTGGCGACTACAAATACGAATCCCGCGATGAATAATTTGCGCATGAACAACTCGAAAGCAAGTGGCCAACCCCAAAGGTCAGAACAGTACACAACTTCATTCTTGACAGGCTTACGGTTTCGAGGAAGGGGGCACGCTCGGGGGGAGGGAAACGGCCGGCTCGGACGAACCAGGCGGCTGACTGCCGCGATACGAATTAAGCCAGGATTCGATCTGCTGGGCCGCTTCCGCTTGTCCTTGCTGCTTGGCAAATTCGAATGCCCGCTGCGCGGCGGATTGAGCGTCTGCCGGGCGATTGAGCTTGGCATAGATCAAGGCCAAATTGAAGTGAGCGCTTACGCTATCTGGACGAGATTTCAAACCCTCCGTGAGTTCCGCGATCGCTTCTTCGAGGCTCCCGATGCGACTTAACGCCTGTGCTAGTGCGAATCGGGTATCAACCAATGCTGGGTTAAGCTGCAGCGCACGTCTAAAATGGCCAACGGCCTCCGGGAGTTGGCCAGTGCGCGCAAACGCCAGACCCAAGTTGCTTTGCGTTTCAGCGCTATCGGGTCCGTACTTCAAGGCCAGTTGGTAGTGCTCGATTGCGTCCTGGGTTCGCCCCAACTTGAAGTAAACCGTGCCAAGATCGTGGTGCGCTTCGGCATCGGCGGGATCGATACGCAATGCCTCGAGAAAATGGCTGATTGATTCCGGTAATTGGTTGTCGCTCGCCAGCATGACCCCTAGGTTGACATGGGCGACTGAGCTATCTGGGTTCCTTTGAAGCGTCGTTTGCCAAATGTTGAACGCATCGTGGTAAATCCGCGACTGTTGCATTGTCAGGACAGTCAACGAACCGACGATTCCAAGCGCCGTCACAGTTGCCGCGATGCGGCCGACGCCGTGCGCCGCTCGTCGCCAAACTGCCCAGCCAGCGGCCACCAGCGCCACCACGGCCACGAGGGAATGGTACTGGTAGTGGTCGGCGACCAGCGAGAACTTCATGAAATAGACGTCGGTGAAACCAAGCACCGGCACCAGCGCCAGGCAGAACAACATCCAGCCGAAGCATATCGGTCGAATCCAGTTTCCATTGCGGCGCCGCAATAGTATCGCAGTGACGGCCAACGCCGCGCCGAGCGGCAGCCACCAAAACCAAATATCCGGCCGCACGTGCGAGAGCGGATAGACGAAAGCCAAATTGATCGGCAAAAGTGCCTTGGACAAATAAAACCAAAGCACATCGCCGGCCCCGGCCAGGCGTTCAGGGAAACTGGCTTTGCGGATGCCGACGCCAGCATGCTGTCCCTGAAACCAAATATTTACGGCCGTCAGGGCAATCGCAACGAGGAAGAACGGGATGGTGGTTGCGGCGTCGGCTGCGGTGATTCGACGACGCTTCCACCAGAGAATTCCCAGCAACACGACAGGCAAAAATGCCACCGATCCTTTGCTGAGCATTGCCAAGACAAATGCCAACAAGCTGAGCCAGTGCCAACGCCCGAAGCTCGCAATTCCCCGTTCGTCCGATTCTTCTGCGAGGCTCTGATCGGTGTCATGCCGCAAAAACAACAGGATCGACAACATTAGGAACAACATCGCCATCAGCCCTTTGCGCTGGGCGATCCACGCAACCGATTCGACATTCACCGGATGCACCGCAAATAGCAATGCCGCAAGAAAGGCTCCTGGAACCGACAACCGGTGCAAAACTCCCCAAACCAAAAGCGCCACGGCGATGTGCAGCAGCAAGTTCGTCACGCGGTAACCGCCTGGATCCATTCCCCACAACCGCCATTCCAGCCATAAGCTGGAATTGCTGAACGGCCAGTAGTCGATTGGATCGGTGGTGAACCAGAACCGGTACAAACCGTCCGGCGCTTGGATCAGTTCGCAATGCGTGAGATACAGGCGATCATCCCAAATGAAGCTCCCGCCGAGCGAAGGCCAATACGCCACGAGCGCCATTCCCGCAATCAATGCAGCTCCAGCCAGCACCGGAAATATTTTTGCCGCAGGCCGCTGGCTTGAAGCAGAAACTTCGTTGGTTGCGAGCATGGAGCGGAATTCCTACGGTCGCGGGGCCGGGCGATCCGAATCTGCTCGCGGCGCGATGGACGTTGCATTGGCTTGTTGCGACCGATGCGATGCTATCCAAGCCGTGATCTCGCTGGCTTCCGCCGTCTTTCCTTGCGCCTGCGCCAGTTCCAACGCCTTCTCAGCCGAGGCTAAGGCCTCCGCGGGGCGCTCAAGCAGCACGTAGGCCTTCGTCAAGTTGGTGTACGCGCTGACGCTGTCGGGGTTCAGCCGCAGCGTTTCTTCGAATTGCTTGATGCCGTCCTGCAACTGTCCGATTTTGCTCAAGGCCACGCCTAGATTGAGATGCGCTTTCGCAAAGTCGGGCTTCAATTGCAATGCTTTTTGAAATTGCTCGATCCCTTCGGGGGTTCGGTCGGCGCGCGTAAGCGCAATTCCCAAATTGTTGTGCGCCTCGGCGAAATCGGGATTCTGCGCAAGCGCGATTTGCAATTGCGCAATGGCTCCTTGCAGTCGCCCGGCGTTTGAAAGCGTTGAAGCAAAACTGTTGTGCATTTCCGGAGCGTCGGGTTTGAGGCGAATGGCCCGTTGGAAATGATCGATCGCTTCCGGAAGCCTGCCTTGCGCCTCCAACGCCAAGGCAAGATTGTATTCTGCCTCGGGCAAATTGGGTTTCAACCGCAACGCTTCTTGATAGCTTGCGATTGCGTCCGAAGTGCGGTTGAGGCCGCTTAGCGCGTAACCCAGATTGTAATATGCGATGCTAAATGTGGGATCCATTTGGATCGCGCGTTCAAATTCCTTGATGGCGTCCGGGAACCGGCCAGCCAGTTCGTATGCCGTGCCCAGATTGTTGTGGGCCAGCGGAAAATCGGGCTTCATGCGCAGGGCCTCCTGCAAACGCTTGATGGCCTCTTGCGGCTGCTTCATTCGATTCAGCGCCGCGCCCCAGTTGCTGAGCGCTTCGGGAAAGTCGGGCTTCAGACGCACGGCTTCGCGGTAGTGGTCGATGGCGTCAGGCACTCGCTTTGCTTTGACCAATGCCAGCCCCAGGTTGTTGTGGGCCATCCAGCACGTGGGATTCTTTTCGAGCGTGGCCTCGTATAAGGCGACAGGTTCTCCGTAGTACTGATTCTGCCGCAACGTTAGCAGCATCAGCGTAAAAACCAACACGACTGCAGCCGCAGATGCCATCCAGCGTTGCGAATCCTGCGCTCGATCGTGCCACGTCCTCCAAGCGGCTGCCACCAGCGCAGCGACGGCGATGATGCCAATGTGCTGGTAGTGATCTGCCACCAGGGAATACTTCATGAAGCCGACGTCCGTAAACCCCAGCACCGGCATCAGCGATACGCCAAAGAAGAGCCAGGCGATCAGCACGGCGCGAACCACCACTGCATTGGAAGAAGCGCGCTGACGCCAAAGCACCACGGTGGCCACCAGGGCCGCCAGCAGCGGCAACCACCAACGGAACTGACTCGTGTCAATTTGCCACGCAGGATACACAAACAACAATTCGATCGGCAGAAATGCTTTTGCCAGATAAAACCACACTGCCGCGCCGGCGCCGGCCAGGCGCTGTGCGAAACTTGCTTCGCGAATGACCGCATCGATGCCGTGAGTTTGGAACCACAGATTTACAATAGTCAGCAAAATCGCGACCAGGAAAAATGGCGCGGTCCGAGCAACATCTCCCAATCCGATTCGCTGCTGACGCCACCAAATGAGCAGCAGCAATAAAACGGGCAGGACGGCCACAGAGCCCTTGCTCAGCATGGCCAGTAAGAAGGCCGCCAAGCTGAGCTCGTACCACATCCAAACAACAGCAGTCTTGTTCCGCCGCGCGCTGCGCGCCTCTCGTCCCTCTTCGCTGCGCAGATACCACAGGATCGACAGCAGAAAGAAGACCATCGCCAAAGCGTTTTTGCGCTGGGATATCCAGGCAATCGACTCGACATTCACCGGATGCAGCGCGAAGATCAACGACGCCAGAAACGCCCCGGGAATCGCCAAACGTTGCAAGATCGCCCAAATCAATAACGTGGCGGCGATGTGCAGAATCAGGTTCGTCACGTGGTATCCTGCGGGGTTGTCGCCCCACAGTCGCCACTCCAGCCAAAACGAACTGTTGGTCATCGGCCAATAGTCGTCAGCGTCGGCGCTGAACCAGAATCGTGCCAGCCCGTTCGAGGCTTTGACGATCTTGCTTTCCCAGAGCAGGCTGTCGTCGTCCATGATGAATTGGCCCCGAACGGCGGGTAGATACGCCGCGCACGTCGCCGCCAGCAGCAGCGCCAGCAACGCCAGATCGGTTCGGCGCCATGGCGTCGTTGGGGCAGAACGCGACTGTGCCGGAAGTTCGGTGGTCGAGTTTAGAGCACGGTCGGCCATGGATCGATCGTGGGGGCCGAACAGAAGAGAACCGGTCGATCGGCCGATGGCTAACTGCCACGAAAACTACGGCCGTCCGCTGTGGCTGATTATACCAACGCTTGAGCAGCCCCGCTCAATGTGGATCCGCCGGCGACGGATACAAAAACCTGCCGGCAGCCCGCTCCAAAACGCTGCCCCTGACGAATTGCCGGGCAGCCGCCAAACGCTTCGGCTCAACTGCCGCCCGATTTGACAACCAGGGATTTGGCCACGGTATTGAAGGTCGTCTTGGTTCGCCGGCCGATCGTGCGGACTGAGGCCATGCATATCACGGCGATCAGCGCCAGCATGACGGCATACTCGATCGCCGCAGGCCCGGCATCGTCGGCCAGAAAACGACGCATTCTTATGAATAAATTCTTCATTTTTTTGAGTCCCTCCAAGCGCCTATTCAAGCCTGTGTGCTGGAAGGCGGGTTGTCAAACGATAATTCCCGAATCGGCCAAACTCGCCGGGCGATGTTGCACAATGAAAACAATCCAGCCGAAACTCTGGGGTGATTATTGCGCGAGCCGACTTGAGCGATGCAATCGACATGATTCCAACATTTTGGACGATCGTTGATACCCGGCGAGGCCAAAATGCCACTGAAACGCTCGCGCAACTGCGTTTCGTGGCCGTCCCGGCCGAAGGCGCCGCGGGTAGTAGGTCGATCGACCAAAAAATGCGGCCATCACTCTCCAACGCTTCAGATCGTGTGACGTCGGCCAAACCCGATTGGAAGAGTGCGTTTGATGAGAAGAACAGCGGACGGGGAGGGATTCGAACCCACGGTGGACTTACGCCCACTCCGGTTTTCAAGACCGGTGCCTTAAACCGCTCGGCCACCCGTCCGGCAAGATAGCGCAACTGTAGCTTTGAGCGGCGGAAAGTGTCAAATGTTCGCGGTTAATCAAATGGCTAATGACCAAATCCCAATGACCAACGGGCTCGACATTGCCCCGTGCTTGGTCATTGGTCATTGGTGCTTGGTCATTGTTTGGGGCCGGGGCTGCGTTGACGTTTCATGGCGATCGTGTTACAAAAGCAGATCACTTTGACCCCAGGAGCTTTCACGTGGGTGGCATCAGCGATCGGAAGCAGGAAATCAAGCGGCGCCGCCGGCGGCGCAAGAAGCTGGTCGTCTTTCAGCGGAAGCTGAAGAAAGCCACCGTCTCGGAAAAGGCGAACATCGCCGATAAGCTTCGCCGCATGACGCCCGGCGCGGAAACGATCATCGCCACTCTTGGCTTGGACGAGCGCAAGCGTTGATTTGGCGCTCAGCCTGGCAGGCTGCAGTTCAGGGCGCGGGCATTTGAGTAGCTCGCAGCGTGTTTCCACATGCCGTTGGCATGCCTCAGAAGAACTAGCCATTCTGCGAAATACTTTATCTGCAGATCGCGCGGCTTATCTATCTTGACCACGCCGCTGGTTGTTGCACATGCACGCAATCTTTTCTCGGAAAAAATTCCGCGGAAACTTCCCCAACTGACGTGCGGTTTGCTATAGAGGATGTGCCAGAGGCAAGGCCGATCCAGCGCCACTCGCCGGGTGAACAGAGCATCCGGAGCCCACAGAAAGTGGCCAGCGGTCAACGGAACTTTGTGAACAGAGGAGAATCCCCATGTTACGTTCTTCGTCCGTGCGCGCTTTTGAACAACTGGAAACGCGCACTGTATTGTCGGGTTGCTCGGTGGCCGCTGGTGTGGCCGCCGGTTTGAGCATCGCGGCTTCGCATCATGACACGTCGAATATTGCGGTGCTGGCGTCGTCGCGCCTTGCCGGATCGGCCAGCATTCAAGGAACGTTTTTGAGCGCCACGCTCAGCGATCCGAACGATGCCAACGTGACCGGTCACGTGTCGTTCACCAGCATCACGCACAACGGCACCACCACCTCGGTGTTCACCGCCAACATCTCAGGCGCCGCGGCCAATACGCCGTACGAAGTGGATATCAACGGCACCGCCGTCGGCACCATCATGACCGACGATAGCGGCTCGGGCGCGATTGCGCTCAAAGGCAGCCTGGCAGTAACTCCCGCCGCCGGCGACACGGTGACAGTTGGCGCCGCGACCGGCACGTTGGCCGTTCGTGGCCACGACGGCGGCGATGAAGGCGACGAAACCGAAGTGCATCTGACCGCCAACCTGGCCGACACCACGGGCGCCGTGACCGGCACGGCTTCGTTCAAGAGCGAGACCGAGGATGGAACGACGCAGTCGAAGTTGGTCGTCACGATTCAAGGCGCCACGCCCAGCATGGATATTCCTGTGCTGATCGATGGCGCGAGCGTCGGCACCATCAGCACCGATGCCGATGGCAACGGGTCGCTCGTCCTCAAGGATGCGGCGATCACGGTGAATGAAGGCAGCACGATTAGCGTCGATACCGCGACCGGCACGTTTGCGGTGGCCGCCGAAGTGCATGTAGTCGATGTGCTGCATCTGCGTTCGCGGCTGAGCGACCCGGCCAGCGGCGCGACCGGTACCGCGATCTTCATGAGCCGCACGCTGAGCGACGGCACGGTCGATAGCAAGTTGATCGTGAACGTTCATGGCGCTACGGCTGGTAGCATGCTCGACGTGGCGATCGATGGCACGGTGGTTGGACAAGTCCAGACCGATGCCAACGGCAACGGCCACACGCTGTTGACCAATGTGTCGGTCACGCCGGCCGCCGGCAGCGCGATTAGCGTGGATACGACGATCACCGGCACGCTGGATGTGAAGGCCAATTTGGGTTTGCATCTGGCGCGCGGCCGCCACTAAGCGGTAACAGTTCGCCCATTTAGCCCCCGGCGATTCACGCCGGGGGCAATGCGGCTCGCGATTTCACCAACCCCACACAAATCTGACTGCTCAGGACAGGCAGAGCGAAATACACGGATGTTGTTTAGCCCTCGGCGAGCAATCGTCGGGGGCTATTTTGTTGCACATCCGGAATGTTCTCGCGCAAAGGCGCGAGGCGCTATGGGGAAGCATTCGATTGATTTCTTTGCGTCTTTGCGCCTTGGCGTGAGAATTTTCTGTGCTCGGTATTTCGGGCGGCGGCCGGCGCGGACTTTGCGCTTGAGCCAGGAGATGAGCGGCGAGCCGACGATCGTGGGCGTGAGCCAGGCCCACCAAACGCTGCCGAAGTTGACGACCAATAGCGCCGTGGTCATGGCGATGTACGAGCCCAATTGGCCGGAGAGATGATGCTCGAGCCAGTTGTTCCAGCGGACTTTTGCTGCGAGGAATCCCATCAGCGCCAGCGAGTAGGAACCGATGGCGATGGGGACGTACCACCACAGGCGCGGCCAGTCGAAGGATGCCACGCCACAGGCGGAGGTTGCCAGGGCCAAGTAGACCCAGTGGTAGGCGTTGCCGACCAGGGTGTGCAGGCCGCGCGATTTTTCGGCGCACATGGCCACCAAGCCCAGCGTCAGGGCAATCACGCCGCAGGTGATGTGGAAGCCGAGCAATATGGCGTGGGAAGTCATGTGCAAGTTTAGGACATCATTAGTGGATGCGAGGGGCTGCGAAAATCTCACGCAAAGACGCAAAGGCGCTAAGCTAAGCACGCCAAGCCATCGCTCAATAGCCGGAGGGCAACGCCCTCCGGAGAACCACCACCCAACGTTCCACAGCGCTGTCACCGAACCCGCCGCGCACGCCAGGGATTCGTGGCCCAAAAACTTCCTTGCCAATTGAGCCACTTTCGTGCTAAGACACACTCAGACGATTCGGCCATCGAGCTCAGCCAAAGTAGTATGCCGGACTAGGATGTCCGCCTCTGGCGTGCCGACATCGGGAAACCCTTCGCCGCCTGAGGCCGGAGATAATTCCTCCGGTACACTGAAAGTTCGCTTTCAGTGCTTTGCCGTGCCACGGGGTTAGCGTGGGCGGGAACACAACTCGGGGCGGTCACCATCGGGCACTAACCCAGGTGCTCGCTGCTTTAGTAAGCAGCCGGGCAGGCAAGCGAGAAAATCGTGGACTCCGATCCCGGTCGACGCTTGTCGGCGACGGCTCGCAACCGTCGTTATTTTTCGATAGGCCCGGCTGCAGAACAAGCAGCAGCGCCAAATTTTCATCAACCGCGATCTTTTTCGCGCCTGTCATTCCGCGCAGTTAGCCGCCGAGCTTGCTCGGCGCTGTCACCCTGCACCGTTTAGCCCCGGCCCCCAGGCCGGGAGCGCGAAACGCGGAATGACTTAAACCGCGGAGGCGCGGAGAGGCAAATTGAACCACGACGACACGACGTTGGCGGATTGCCGCGAAAAACACGAAAAGGCGCGAAGATTCGGTATCGGCCAATCAAGGCCGCGGGCATCGAAGGCGGCGTTGTGGAACCCCGATGGGGTTCGACGGAATGGAGAAAAGATTAGAGGGGTACGGGTCGGGAGAGACTCAAAGGGGCTCGTAAGCAAAAGGAGAAAGTTTCTCTTTCACTTCTGCGTCCCAGTGCTTGAGCAAATTAAGCCAATGTTGCTTTCCGACATCGCTGGACGCTTCGCTTAATCCTTCCCTTGGCAGTTCATCACCTAGAATTGCTGCATACGAATGTTCTGTCGCCGTGATCGCTAACCTCGATGCCTGTGCAGCCGTGTCCTTTAGTGATTGATCCCATTCGGTTTGCACGAAAAACATAGCGGTGGCTGCCGCGATGCCCTGTCGTACCGGAAGAGGCGGATAGAGATCACGGGTCAAATTGTCGCACGTAAACCGCTGGTCGCCGAAAAGTCGAAAGAAGCACGAAGTGGAGAAAAGGGCATCAAACATGAAGTGCCCGGGCGTCCGCGGTTCGTTCAACCACGGTGGGACAACTCCGGCTTGAAAATTCAATTTGGCTGAAAACATCCTAGATACGATTGATTTAGTATCTGCGTCCATTTCAAGCGTTTGTCGCTCGAACGCCTCGTCGCCCGCCAAGTTATAGTCTGATGCTTCCGCGAGAAACGCAGAGCCGGTTTTCGATGCTTGGTAATCGACATGACCGCGTGAAATATGTGCGATTTCGTGACCGATTAAAAACAGCAAAGCCTGGCTAGTTAAATGAATCGCATATGAAATGCGAGGCGGGTTGCGAGGCCCGCAAAGAACCGTGCCGGCCTGATACATACTTTCGCCATTAGGTACGTAGCCGGTGAGCGGAGGTAATTGTTTAGATTCTTGGCTCGGATCCCCAATGAATGGAAGCACGCCGGCATCTGCCAACATGCGGCCAAACACTAAATCGAACATGTACCGTGTTCCAGTCGTGAGACCAATGAAATATCGGCCTTCACGGCGAAAGGCATAAGCATTCACATCACCGTTTAAGACGAAATCAAAATGTATTTCCGGTAGCGTAGGATTGAGCGAACGAGCACTTGAAATCAGCTCGTTTGCCCATTCTTCAATACGACCGTAGCAACCCTTCCAAGCGTCTCCATCGCGTGGAAGCCGATTCATTCGACTACCAAGACCGAAGTGTCGAATTGCTTCGTCGAAAATTGTGGCATCGTCCGTGGCCATTGATCGTCCGAGTTCTAGGATGCGCCACTGGTTCGCGTTGTGGTTTGTTGCTGCGGGAGAACGTGAATTCGCCATCTGCAAAATCGATGCGGACGGTGGTGCCTTCGGGGAATTCGCCTTTGAGGAGTTCGCGCGACAAGGGGTTGACGACGCGCTGTTGGATCACGCGCTTTAAGGGGCGCGCGCCGAAGGTGGGGTCGTAGCCTTCGGTGGCGATTTCGTTTAGGGCTGGCTCGGAGATATCTAATTGCAGGCCGGTTTGTTCTAGTTGTTTGCGGAGGTGCTCGATTTGGATGTCGACGATGCGGCGAATTTGTTTTCTTTCCAGCGGGTGGAAGATGATCGTTTCGTCGATGCGGTTCAGAAACTCGGGCAGGAAGCGGGTGGCGAGGGTTTCTTTCACCGCGGTGCGCATTTCTTCCTCGGAGCCGCCTTCTTTGGCGATTTCCTGGATGAGCTGGCTGCCGATGTTGGAGGTCATGACGATGATGGTGTTGGTGAAATCGACGGTGTGGCCGTGGCTGTCGCTTAGGCGGCCGTCGTCGAGGACTTGCAGCAGGATGTTGAACACGTCGCGGTGGGCTTTTTCGATTTCATCCAGCAGCACGACGCAGTAGGGGCGGCGGCGGACGGCTTCGGTGAGCATGCCCCCTTCTTCGTAGCCGACGTAGCCGGGGGGCGCGCCGATCAGGCGGCTGACGGTGTGCTTTTCCATGAACTCGGACATGTCGAGCCGGACCATGGCGTGCTCGTCGTCGAAGAGGACTTCGGCCAGCGCTTTGCAGAGTTCGGTTTTGCCCACGCCGGTGGGGCCGAGGAAGATGAACGAGCCGATGGGGCGATGGGGATCGCCGAGGCCGCTGCGGCTGCGGCGCACCGCGTCGGCCACCGCGGTGACGGCTTCGTCTTGCCCGACGACGCGCTGATGGAGTCGTTCTTCGAGCACGAGCAGCTTGGCACGTTCGCCTTCGAGCATGCGAGTGACGGGGATGCCGGTCCAGGCGGAGACGACTTCGGCGATTTCGTCGGGGGTGACTTCTTGGCGCAGCAGGCGGCGCTTTGATGGTGCGCTGGTTGGCGATTCACCGCGACCACCGGTCGCGGCTTTATGGCCCTTGGCGGGTTTTTCGTCTTTGGATTCCGCGCCGGAGGATTCAACCTGCTTCTCGAGCGATTTTTTTTCTTTGTCTAAATTGAACAGGCGCTGGTAAATATCTTCACTCACCGGGATGCCGGCGGATTGGTTTTCTTTGATTTGGGCGGTGAGCTTGCTGATTTCCAGCTCGACTTCGTCGAGGCGTTTGCGGACTTTTTGGACGTCGCCCAGGCCGAGCTTTTCGGCTTCCCATTGTTCGCGGAGGCTGGCGAGCTGCTTGCGGAGGTTTTGGATTTCTTCCTGCAGCTCGGCGCGGCGCTCGACGGCGTGCTCTTCGGTTTCTTCGGCCAGTTGGCGATCGGCCAGCTCGAGCTGCGTGATGCGGCGCTGGATGACGTCGATTTCGCCGGGGACGCTTTCCAGCTCCATAGCCAGGCGGCTAGCGGCTTCGTCCACGAGGTCGATGGCTTTGTCGGGGAGGAAGCGGTCGGTGATGTAGCGCTGCGAGAGCTTGGCGGCGGCGACCAGGGCGCTATCCTTGATTTTCACATTGTGGTGGGCTTCGTAGCGGGGCTTAAGGCCGCGGAGGATGGCGATGGTGTCGTCGACGGAGGGCTCGCCGACGTAGACGGGCTGGAAGCGGCGCTCCAGCGCGGCATCTTTTTCAATGTGCTTGCGGTATTCGTCCAGAGTCGTCGCGCCGATGCAGCGGAGTTCGCCGCGGGCGAGGGCGGGTTTGAGGAGATTGGCGGCGTCGGTGGCCCCTTCGGCTGCGCCGGCGCCGATCATGGTGTGGAGTTCGTCGATGAACAGGATCACGTTGCCGGCGGCGTCTTCGACTTCGCGGAGGACGGCTTTGAGGCGGTCTTCGAATTCGCCGCGGTATTTAGCGCCGGCGATGAGGGCACCGAGATCGAGCGCGACGACGCGCTTGTTTTTGAGGCTGTCGGGCACGTCGCCATGGACGATTCGCAGGGCGAGGCCTTCGGCGATGGCGGTTTTGCCGACGCCGGGTTCGCCGATGAGGACCGGATTGTTTTTGGTGCGGCGGGAGAGGACCTGGATGACGCGGCGGATTTCCTGATCGCGGCCGATCACCGGATCGAGCTTGCCTTGGCGGGCGCGCTCCACCAGATCGATGCCGTATTTGTGCAGGGCCTGGAATTTGCCTTCGGGGGCCTGGTCGGTGACGCGGGATGAGCCGCGGACGGTTTTCATGGCCTCGAGCAATTGCTTTTCGGTGATGGCGTTGAGCTTGAGGACGTTACGGGCTTTGGAATCGACTTTGGTGAGCGCGAGCAGGAGGTGCTCGGTGGAGACGAAGTCGTCTTTCATCGTGCCGGCTTCACGCTGCGCGGCTTCGAGCACCTGGCCCAGCGCCTGGCTGATGCCGGGATGAACTTCGGCGCCGCTCATCTTGGGGAGATGGCTGAGTTCCGATTCGACGATGCGATCGAGCTGGGCGCGGTTGACGCCGATTTTTTCCAAGAGCGGCTGGACGATGCCTTCTTGTTCGCCCAGGAGCGCGGCCAACAGGTGCAGCGGATCGATTTGCTGCTGGCCCTGGTCGGCGGCGAGTTCTTGGGCGCGCTGGACGGCTTCTTGGGCTTTGATGGTGAATTTGTCGAGGCGGAAGGCCATGGGTGGGAGTTATTGGTGAGGGGTGAGTGGTAAATGCAAAAGCCCCCGGTGTAATCACCGGGGGCTAAATAGATGTTGCCGACCGGTTGGGTCGATTATTCTTTCTTGACTTCGAATTCGGCGTCGATGGCTTCGTCTTCGGGTTTCTTGCCGTCGGCGCCAGCGGCTGCACCTTCGGGAGCAGCGCCTGCGGCGCCGGCCGCGGCTTGGGCCTGGGCGGCTTCGTAGAGCTGCTTGCTGAAGGCGTGCGAGGCTTGCTCAAGTTCGCTGATGGCGGACTTGATGGTGTCGGCGTTGTCGCCCTTGATCGCCTCGCGGACTTTGCCCATCGCGGCTTCCAAGGCGGCTTTGTCGGCATCTTTCAGTTTGCCGGCTTGCTCCTTGATCATCTTCTCGAGCTGGAAGACCATCGATTCGCCTTGGTTGTGCAGTTCGGCGAGTTCGCGTTTGCGCTTGTCTTCCTCGGCGTGCGATTCGGCGTCCTTGCGCATTTTTTCGATTTCGTCCTTGGGGATGGAGCTTGCGTTTTCGATGCGGACCTTGGCTTCTTTGCCCGTGCCCAGGTCTTTGGCGGTGACGCTGACGATGCCGTTGGCGTCGATGTCGAACTTGACTTCGATTTGGGGCATGCCGCGCGGGGCGGGAGGAATGCCTTCCAGGTTGAAGCGGCCGAGCTCGCGGTTGTCGCGGGCCATGGGGCGTTCGCCCTGGTAGACGACCACGGTGACGGCGGATTGGTTGTCGGCCGCGGTGCTGAAGACTTGCTTGCGTTCGGTGGGGATGGTGGTGTTGCGCTCGACGAGCTTGGTGAAGATGCCGCCTTCGGTTTCGATACCGAGACTCAGCGGGGTGACGTCGAGCAGCAGCACGTCTTGCACTTCGCCGGCGAGTACGCCGCCTTGGATGGCAGCGCCGACGGCGACCACTTCATCGGGGTTCACGCCCTTGTGCGGCTCCTTGCCGCCGAACATTTTTTGGACGAGTTCCTGCACCTTGGGGATGCGGGTGGAACCGCCGACCAGCACGACTTCGTCGATATCTTTGGGCTCGAGCTTGGCGTCTTTGAGCGCTTTTTCGACCGGGCCGCGGCAGCGTTCGAAGAGCGAATCTTCAAGCTGCTCGAATTTACTGCGGGTGATGTTGAATTGCAGGTGCTTGGGGCCGCTGGCGTCGGCGGTGATGAAGGGAAGGTTGATGTCGGTGGAACTGGCCGAGCTGAGTTCCTTTTTGGCCTTTTCGCAGGCTTCCTGGAGGCGCTGCAGGGCCATGGGATCTTTGCGGAGATCGATGCCGTTTTCTTTTTTGAATTCGTCGGCGACATAGTTGATGAGGACCTGGTCGAAATCGTCGCCGCCTAAGTGCGTGTCGCCGTTGGTGCTGATGACTTGGAACACGCCGTCGGCGACTTGGAGGACGGAGACATCAAACGTGCCGCCGCCGAGATCGAACACGACGATTTTTTCATGTTCTTTGCGATCGAGGCCGTAGGCAAGCGCCGCGGCGGTGGGCTCGTTGATGATGCGGGCGACTTCGAGGCCGGCGATTTGACCGGCGTCTTTAGTGGCCTGACGCTGGGAATCGTTGAAGTAGGCCGGCACCGTGATGACGGCTTTGTTTACTTTGTAGCCGAGATAGGCTTCGGCGGCTTCCTTGAGCTTGCGGAGGATGCGTGCCGAGATTTCCGGCGGCGTGTATTCTTTATCGCCGACCTTGACCTTCACGTAGTCTTCGGCGCCGCCGACGACTTGGTAGGGGACGATCTTTTCTTCGCTGGCCACTTCGCTGTGGCGGCGGCCCATGAAGCGCTTGATGGAGTAGACGGTTTTCTTAGGGTTGGTGACGGCCTGACGACGGGCGAGCTCGCCGACCAGGACATCGCCCTTGTCGGTGAAGGCGACGACGCTGGGAGTGAGGCGGTTGCCTTCTTGATTGGGGATGACCTTGGCTTCTTTGCCCTCCATCACTGCGACGACGGAGTTGGTGGTGCCGAGATCGATGCCGATGATTTTTTCGCCGGAAGCCATGAACAACTCCTTGTTATTTCGGCGTGTGGTTGGCGGCCATCAAGGGGCCAACGATTGCCGGATTGAATTGCGATGGATGTACGTACTGCGAGATTGACTGTCGATGGATTGACGTACTGGTAAGAAAGCAAAGGCCGTGCCAGGGGTTTCCGGCGATGTGCCCGTCTCGTAAGTGTAGGATGCAGAGGGGATTGTGGCGAGGAGGCTGCCAAAAATGGGGGCGGACCTATCTTTGAGGAGAAGATAGGGGCTGCCAGATTGGCACGGATTGGCGGGAAAGTTGGTCGGCGGTGCAAGGGGTTTTGCCGGCGGCGGGATCAAGAAGGTGGGTTAATGCGCCGAGAATGCGCGCCAACGGCCGGAAAATGCGAAATATCATTGAGAAATCGAATTCGTTGCAGTACACAGGGGAAACGCCTGTCATAGGGCAATCTTTTCATCCGGCACTTCGCATAGCGCATCATGGCCAAACGTAAACCGCCGAAGGCGGCCTCCAAAACGTCTGCCCGAAGTCCGACGGTGGCATCGTTGCGCGCGAAGATAGACAAAATCGACCGGGAGCTGGTGTCGCGGATGAACGAGCGGGCGAAACTGGCGCACCAGATTGGGAAGGTAAAAGAGCAGAATGGTCAGCGGGCGTACGATCCGGTGCGCGAGGATGAAGTGCTGGGGCGTGTGACGGGGCACAATCATGGGCCGCTGTCGAACCAGTGTTTGCAGGCGGCGTTTCGGGAGATCATCAGCGGTTCGCGGGCATTGGAAAAGATGCTTCGCATCGCCCATCTCGGGCCGGCGTACACGTACAGTCATTTGGCGGCGATTCAGAGGTTTGGCCAGACGGTGGAATACGTGCCGGTGGCCAGCATCGGGGCGGTGTTTGAGGAAGTGAACCGCGGGCACTGCGACTATGGGCTGGTGCCGATCGAGAACAGCACGGATGGGCGGATTGCGGACACGTTGGACATGTTCACGCGCTTGCCGGTGCAGATTTGTGCCGAGGTGAATTTGCCGATTCATCATTGCTTGTTGGGGCAGTGCCAGCGGAGTGAAGTGCAGGAAGTTTACAGTCGGCCGCAGGCATTGTCGCAGTGCCGCAACTGGTTGACGCGACATTTGCCGCAGGCGCGGACGATTGAAGTAACGAGCACATCGACGGCGGCGCAGTTGGCCAAGGAGAAGCCAGGGGCGGCGGCGATCGCCAGCGTGCAGGCTGCGACGCATCATGGGCTGAGCGTGCTGGCGGAGAACATTGAGGATCAGCAGGGGAACCTGACGCGGTTTGCCGTGATCGGGCAGCATTCGGGTCCGCGCACGGGGCGCGACAAGACAGCGCTGATGTTCGAGGTGGTGCACAAGCCGGGGTCGCTGGCGGAGGCGTTGAATATCTTCAAACGCAACAAACTGAATTTGACCTGGATCGAATCATTCCCGATCGCGCGTCCTGAGGGGGGCTATTTGTTCTTCGTCGAGCTGGAAGGGCACCAGCAGGACAAGAAGGTGGTGCGGGCGACGGAGTCGCTGCGCGCCGCGCGGTGCGGCTGAATATTCTGGGCTCTTACGCCAAGGCGGCAGCGGCGGAGTAGCCGGCGGCAGGCTGCAGGCGGCTGGCAGCGGCCGAAATTAGGATTCTTTGCGCCTTGCGCACCGGTGAGAGTCATTTATTCTGATGGCTCTTTGAGAATTCCTGCGACCGGCGGTCGCGGCTTTATGGGATGAGCGTGAGAAATGCGTAAGAAATTCATCGCCGGCAACTGGAAGATGAATTTGGACCGGGCCGGGGCGATCGCGCTGGCGGAGGCGGTGGTGAAGCGCGCGAAGGAGTTTCCGCAGGTGGACGTGGCGCTGTGCCCGCCGTTTGTTTATTTGGAGGCAGTGCAGAAAGTGCGGATCGGATCACCGGTGGCGCTGGGGGCGCAGAATTTGTATCAGGAGGCGAAGGGGGCGTTCACGGGGGAGATCAGTCCGGGGATGCTGCTCGACGTCGGGTGCAAGTATGTGATTTTGGGGCACAGCGAGCGGCGGGATATTTTTCATGAATCGAATGAGGATGTGAATAAGAAACTGAAGGCGGCGCTCAAGGCCGGGTTGTGGCCGATCGTGTGCGTGGGGGAGCATCTAGAAGAGCGCGAGGCGGGGAGGACAGCGGAGGTGATTCGGGAACAGTTCGAGGGATCGTTTGCGGAGATCGAAGCGGAGCAGATGGGAAAGATTACGATTGCTTACGAGCCTGTGTGGGCGATCGGCACGGGGAAAGTGGCTAGCCCGGAGCAAGCGGAGGAGGTGCATGCCGATCTTCGCAAGCTAATCGAAGACCGCTACAATGCAGAGGTTGCGGAGGCCGTGCGAATACAGTACGGCGGCAGCGTGAAGGCTTCGAATTCCGGCGAGTTGATGAGCCAGCCGAATATCGATGGAGCGCTGGTCGGCGGGGCGAGTTTGGTGGCGAACGATTTTTTGGGAATCATCGCGAGCTGTTGTTGAAGCAGACGCGGCTGAGGAGAAGTGAGTTCATGCTTAATACGTTGCTTGCGATCTTGATGATAGTGACCGCGCTGTTTCTGATTCTGCTGGTGCTGATTCAGCGGGGACGTGGCGGCGGGCTGGCCGGGGCATTTGGGGGCATGGGGGGCCAGAGCGCGTTCGGCACGAAGGCCGGGGATATGTTCACGCGGATCACGATCGGCGTGGCGGCGTTTTGGATCATCCTGTGCGTGGTGAGCTTGAAGTTGATGGGGGGCGGGACGAGTCCGCTGGCGACCAATCTGGGCGGCAGCGCACCGGCGAACACACCGCAATCGCAGGGGCCCGCGATGCCCGGCGGCGAAGGCGGCGCACCAAGCAGCACTCCCAGCGGAAACAACGAAGGGGAACCGCAGGGCGGGGCAGCGCCGAGCGGCGGCGCGGAACAACCAGCGACCGGGGGCGGAAAATCGGAACCGTCGAAGTAAGCCCGAACCGACTGATACAGTCGGGCTATTTAGTGTGATCGTCGGGCTATGTACCGGTGGTTCATGGCGGTCGGGCACAGACAGTTTTGGCGACGTAGAATTTAGCATCCTGTCCATCTGCGGAGCGTCCATGCTGTTGAGCATGACCGGTTTTGGCGAAGCGCACCATCAAGCCAATGGATTGGCCGTGGCGGTGGAAGTGCGCACGATAAACAACCGGTACTTCAAATTTTCGATGCGTTCCGGCGAGGGCTACACGGCGCTGGAATCGCAGATGGAAACCGCGGTGCGGGAGCACATCAAGCGCGGGACCGTGCAAGTGAATTTGCGAGTGGAGCGGCAATCGTCGCCGGAGGATTTTTCGATCAACACGGCGGTGTTGGAAAATTATCGGCAGCAGATTCAGGATCTGCAGAACCGGCTGAAATTGCCGCCGCAAGTGCTGATCGAAAACTTGCTGCTATTGCCCGGCGTGGTGAACGAGAAGCATTCGGATCCGGACGTGGCGGAAGCCGATTGGCCGGTGATCGAGCGCACGCTGAAAGAGGCGCTGGCGAATTTGGCGAAGATGCGGCGCGAAGAGGGCAAGGCGATGACGGCCGATTTGACGGCGAACTGCCGGGCGATTGCGGCCGAGCTGAAGCAAGTTTCGACGCGGGCGCCGCTGGCGGTGGATACGTATCGAGCCAAATTGGAAGAGCGGGTGCGGAGGGCGCTGGAGGAGCATCAGGTGGCGCTAAGCCCGGGGGACCTGGTTCGCGAGGTGGCGATTTACGCCGAACGGGCGGACATCTCGGAGGAGATCGTGCGGCTGGACAGCCATTTGAAGCAGTTCGACGAGATCATGGGAGAAAAGGACAGCGCCGGTCGAAAGCTGGAATTTCTCACGCAGGAAATGCTGCGCGAAGTGAACACGATCGGATCGAAGAGCACGGACGTGGAAATTGCGCGGCGTGTGATTGAAATGAAAGGGGCGATCGAGCGGTTGCGGGAGATGATTCAGAACGTCGAATGACCAACGACCAAGCACTAATGACCAAACGCTCCGCGGAGATCGCATTGGTCATTGGGATTTGGTCATTGGTCATTGTCAATCGATAGGTTGTTTCATGGCGGAAGAGGCTAAAGGGCGTGTGATCATCATTTCCGGGCCGTCCGGGGCGGGGAAGACTACGCTTTTGAAGGAGCTGTTGGCGCGGTGCGATCGGTTGGTGCCCAGCGTGTCGGCAACGACGCGGCAGCCGCGGCCGAGTGAAGTTAACGGGCGCGACTACCATTTTCTTTCAGAAGAAGAGTTTCAACGGCGGCGCAAGCAGGGCGACTTTCTGGAATGCGCCGAAGTATTCAATCGGGGAACGTGGTACGGAACGCTGACGGAAGAAGTTGCCCCTCGACTGGCGGCGGGAAAATGGGTAGTCTTAGAGATTGATACGCAAGGGACCCGGGCGGTGGTCGAGCGGTATCCCGATGCCGTGACGATCTTTGTGCAGCCGGAAACGCTGGAGGAACTGGAGCGCCGGCTGCGGAAGCGGGGGACCGAGTCGGAAGAGGCACTGGAGCGACGGTTGGAAGTGGCCCGCCAGGAAGTGGCGGCCGCCGGCATGTATCGCTACCGGGTAACGAACCAAACCATCGACCGTGCGGTCGATGAGATTCTGCAAATCTTAGGAAACAGTAACCTTCAGAAGAGCGAGAAACGACAAAATGCTTGATGATCTGAAAGAAGAGGAAATCGTCAACAAGGTGGGGGGGCGATTCAAGCTTTCCACCTTGATCCAGAAGCGGCTGGTGGCACTGAACAGCGGCAGCCGGCCGTTGGTGGATCTGCAAACCGACAATAACCTGGAAATCGTGATCCGCGAGATCAAGGAAGATAAAATATACTTGGATACGAGCGCCCAGGTTCGGGTCACCGGCGAAGAAGATCAAGGCACCGGCGGACCGCCGGAGTTGGATCTGGCGGATCTGTAAAGAGATTTGGGAATTAGGATTTAGGATGTAGGATTTGAACGGACGGCGGATTTCAATATCCTAATTCCTAAATCAGAAATTCTAATTCCTCTATGGTCATGAAGGGTCGCGAGATAGTGATCGGCGTGACGGGCGGGATCGCGGCTTATAAGACCGCGGCGCTGGTGAGCCGCTTGGTGCAAGACGGCGCCGGGGTGACGGCGATCTTGACGGAAGCGGCGAAGGAATTTGTCGGCCCGACGACCTTCGAAGCGCTGACGGGGCGGCCGCTGCCGCGGGGGATTTTCGGCGATCCGAATTTTCCGCTGGGAGCGCATATCGAACTGTCGCGGCAGGCGGATGTGTTGTGCATCGCGCCGGCGACGGCCAACTTCTTGGCGAAAGCGGCCACCGGCATGGCCGACGATTTGCTAAGCACGCTGTATTTAGCGTTCCACGGGCCGGTGATCGTTGCGCCGGCGATGAACGCGGAGATGTGGTCGCAACCGGCGGTGCAGCGCAACGTGGAGCAGTTGCGCGCCGATGGAGTGGCCATCGTTGATCCGGAAGAGGGTTGGTTGAGCTGCCGCGAGGTGGGCGTGGGGCGGATGGCGGAGCCGGATCGAATTCGCTCGGCGATTGAGGCGGAGCTAGCTGACGCTGCTTCCCGGCCTGGGGGCCGGGGCTAAACGACGATGGCCAGAATTCTGATTACATCTGGCCCCACGCGGCAGCATCTCGATCCGGTGCGCTATTTGACCAATGCGTCCAGCGGGCGGATGGGGCAGGCGATTGCGCAAGCGGCAGTTGGCGGGGGCCATCAGGTAATTGTCGTTTCCGGGCCGGTGGAAGTGACGTATCCCACTGGGTGCCGTGTCAGCCCAGTGGTGTCGACGGAAGAAATGTTGGCGACCTGCGAGCAATTGTTTCCGCAATGTGACGGATTGATTGGCATTGCGGCGCCCTGCGATTATCGCCCCGTCAAGGTGGAACATCAGAAGATCAAGAAGACAGGCGAGCCGCTGGAATTGCACCTGGTGGAAACACCGGACATTGTGGCCACGCTGGCGTCGGGCAAGCGGCCGGATCAATGGGTCGTGGGCTTTGCCCTGGAGACCGAGGACCAGCGATTCCGCGCCCTAACGAAGATGCAGAAGAAGAGCTGCGATTTGATGGTGCTCAACGGCCCGCAGGCGATCGGCTCGGCGGAGAACAACGTGGAAGTGCTGGATCGGACGGGCGAGGTGATTGCGACGATCGCCGGCGCGAAGGAGCAGGTGGCTGGGGAGTTGTTTCGCTTGATCGAGAAGCAGTTGATTAAAGCCGGCGCTGCGCCGAGCAAGCTTGGCGGCTAAATACAGCGGGGAGGCGAACCGAATATGGTTGGCGCTGTCCCTGTATCGATTGCTTCGATATACTGAGCCGCTTCCCGGCCTGGGGACCGGGGCTAAACGACGGAACAAGTATGGTTCGCGTTGCTATTCTTGGCGCCACGGGTTACACGGCTTTGGAGCTGATCAAGCTGTTGCTGCGCCATCCGGAAGTGGAAATCACCACGCTGACCAGCCGGCAGGAAGGCAGTCCGCACGTGGGGTCGGTGCATCCTTCGCTGATCGGACGATTGGATTTGCGACTGGAAGATTTGGGACCGGTGGCCGTGGCTTCGCGGGCCGACTGCGTGTTCAGTTGCTTGCCGCACGGCGTGACGGCTTCGCTGGTGCCACAATTGCTGTCGGCCGGCGTGAAGGTTGTGGATTTCAGCGCCGACTACCGGCTGGACGATGCCGAGACGTTTGCGCAATGGTACGGCGAAAAGCATGCGGATCCGGAGCGATTGGGCAAAGTCGTTTACGGGCTGCCAGAATTGTTTCGCGAGCAGATATTGCAGGCCCAGTTAGTTTCGAATCCCGGGTGTTATCCGACGTCGGCGATCTTGCCGCTGGCGGCGCTGGTGAAGCTGGGGTTGATTGAGACGAACGACATCATCGTCGATAGCAAGAGCGGAATCTCGGGGGCCGGCCGTACGCCGAAGCTAACCACGCATTTTCCGGAATGCAACGAGAGCGTGGCGGCCTATAACGTCGGGCGACATCGGCATACGCCGGAGATCGAGCAGATCGTTCGACGGGGATCAGGGAAGCAAATTCAGGTGATTTTCACGCCGCATCTGATTCCAATGGACCGGGGAATATTGACGACGACGTATTCGAAGCCTGTGGGGAGCGCGACCGAGCAGCAGTTGCTGGGCAAGCTGCGCGAGTTTTACGCGGAGGAGCCGTTTGTGCGGGTGGTCGATCATCTGCCGGGCACCAAAGACACGACGGACACGAATTTCTGCGACATCACGCTGCGGCTGGTACGGGGGCGCGTGTTGACGATCAGTTGCCTGGATAATTTGATCAAGGGGGCATCGGGGGCGGCGGTGCAGAATTTCAATTTGATGTACGGGTTTCCGGAAACGACGGCGCTTTTGTAGCGCATGTCCAGGCAGAGCCGTGGACATGGCACCCTCTTTTTTTCCGTCAGTGAGATTCATGTTGATGAAAATGCCCCAGGGATATCGAGCGGCGGGCGTGTATGCGGGGATCAAGCGCAATCCTTCGCGGCACGATGTGGCGCTGGTGGTGTCGGAACGGCCTGCCGCGGCCGCGGGGGTGTACACGAAGAACCTGGTGTTTGCCGCTCCGGTGGCGTACGACCGGGCGCTCACGCCTGGCGAGGGATTCCGGGCGGTGGCAATCAATTCGGGAAATGCCAATGCATGCACCGGCGAGCGTGGGCTGCGCGACGCCGCGGAGATGGCCAAGTTGGCCGCGGCAACGTGCGGCGCGAAGCCGGAACAGGCGCTGGTTTTATCGACGGGAATCATCGGCGAGTTTTTGCCGATGGAGAGCATCGCGGGGGGCATTCACGAATGTGCGGCGCAACTAGGGACCGGCGAGGATTCGCTGGTAGCCGCGGTGCGCGGCATGATGACGACCGATACCGTCCATAAAGTGGCGGGGCGAAGCGGGAAGATCGGCGGCAAGACGATCCAAATCACGGGCATGGCCAAAGGCGCGGCGATGATCGCGCCGAACATGGGCACGATGCTGGGATTGGTGCTAACGGATGCCGCGTTGGCGGCGGCCGATTTGCAGAAGGCGCTGTCGGCGGTCGTTGACGACACCTTCAACTGCATTAGCGTCGATGGGCACATGAGCACCAATGACACAGTCTTGCTATTGGCTAACGGCGCGGCGGGTGGCGCGAATCTAAGCGGTGCCGATCTGGAACAGTTTCGAGAAACGTTGCACGAAGTGTGCGCTGAACTGGCGAAATCGATACCGGCGGACGGGGAAGGGGCAACCCATTTGATTTGTCTGGACGTGCAGGGATGTGCGACGACCGCGGCGGCCCGACAGATTGCCAAGACCGTCGCGGATAGTCCGCTGGTGAAAACGGCGGTGGCAGGGGCGGACCCGAACTGGGGGCGCATCGTGTCGGCGGCCGGTTACGCCGGCGTGCCGTTTGATCCGGCCGGGGTGGATTTGGCAATCAATGGATTTGAGCTTTATCGGGCCGGGGCGCCGCTGGAGTTCGATGCCGCGAAAGTGTCGGCCAGCATCAAGGACAGCCGCGAGACGAAGGTCGTATTGAGCTTTCACGAAGGGAAGGGGGCGGTGCGATTTTGGACAAGTGATCTCACGGCAGAATACGTACGGCTCAATGCGGATTACCACACGTAGACGTCGCGGTGCTTTGGCCCTGTTGACAAACGAAAGTGGGATGGCTACCAAGGCAATTCCGGCAGCGAGGCTGATGACGCCCGGCACGATTGGCCGATGAAAACCAAGCCAGCACCGTCTGCCGCACGTTGATTGATCACCGAGATATTCATCCCCAAGAGTGGCTTTTAGGAGCGATCGGCATGCTGGCGGTCAAATGTTTTTCCTCGTGGTTAGATGCGGCGCATGACGAGGTCGACTTGTGCGACCTGAGGCGGCGGCGGTTTTTTGGCTTGTTTCCGTGCGTCGTTGACCGATCGCCGCACGCTGAAAAGGACGAAGAGGAAGAGGATGAGAAAGAGGAAAAAAAAGATTCGGAAAGCGACGACGATGATTTGGACGAAGACGGCCCCATCGAAGATGTGCCGGTGATTGAGGAAGATGAGTGGGATGAGGATGACTTCGACGATGATTTCGACGACGACTTTGAGGAAGAGCTTGAGGATGACGATGAATCGTCGGGCAATGGAGAGGTCGAGACAGATGAAGACGAGGGTTTTGAAGACGAAAAATAAATAATCGCCAGCGCGGCGATTTTGGCATCTGAGGTTTCCCGCGACACTTACCGCCTTACGCCACGCGGTTGTGGCCCGCCCTGGTATGTCGAATTCCAAAGAATTCCGGGTCGAAGGTTCTGACGCACAAGGGACGTCGCCGGGCAGCGACCCATGGATCGGCAGGCTCGATCAGCGCGGTTTCGACGTTGACTTCTACGAGCGTATTTTGGAGCGGCAGCCCAACGACATTCGCCTGCTGCGGTTGTTGGGGGAACTGTATGCGAGTCGTGGCCAATACGATCGGGCGTTGACGATCGATCAGAAGCTGGCCGGATTGCTGCCGGAGGACGGAGTGGTGCATTACAATCTTGCGTGCAGTCTGGCGATGCGGGGCGCGGCGCAGGAAGCCATCCGCTGGTTGGGCCGAGCGATCGAGCTGGGCTACAACGACTTTGGCCATTTGGAGATTGATCCGGATCTGGTGAGCCTGCGGCAGTTGCCACAGTATCAGGCCTTGATGCGGCAGTACGGGCTGGGCGGCTGACGGCCATTGTCTTCCCGCGGGGCGGCCTCTCGACAACGCCCTTTTTTTCGCTGATGATAGCGCTGTTTGAACTTCGCCAGGCAATCGCTCTGGGCGATTCTTAATCTTCATCTCAGCGCAGCGCAATCAGGCTCATCATGCTAAGAGTTTACGACCAGGTCCAGGAAGCAATTGCAGGCATTCGCCAGAAATGGCAAGGCAAGCCGCATGCTGGAATCATTTTGGGAACGGGTTTGGGGAGCGTGGCCCGCGAAATTCAAACGGAAGCGACGATTCCATACGGCGAGATTCCGCACTTTCCGAAATCGACCGCCACCAGCCACGCCGGCGTTTTGGTGTGCGGCAAGCTGGCCGGGGTGCCGGTCGTGGCGATGGAAGGCCGGGTGCATTCGTACGAAGCGTACTCGCATCAGCAGATCACTTTTCCGGTGCGGGTGATGAAATATTTGGGCGCGGACATGCTGATTGTTTCCAACGCCTGCGGCGGCATGAATCCGACGTACCGGGTTGGGGACGTGATGGTGATCGACGATCACATCAATCTGCTGGGGGGCAACCCGCTGATGGGCGTGAACGACGACCGCTTGGGCCCGCGGTTTCCGGACATGAGCCGGTGCTATACGCCGGAATTGATCGAGCGGGCGTTGGAAGTGGCGCGGATGGAGAACTTCACGGCGCACCGCGGAGTGTTTGTGGCGGTCAGCGGGCCAAACTTGGAAACGCGGGCGGAATATCGATTCTTGCGCACGATCGGCGCCGATTGCGTGGGGATGTCGACGGTGCCGGAGTGTATAGTGGCGGTGCACGGCGGGATGCGCGTGCTGGGGTTATCGGCGGTAACCGACACCTGCTTTCCCGATTGCTTGAAGCCGGTCGACATCGAAGATGTTTTGCGCGGCGCGGCGCTGGCGGAGCCAAAGCTGAAGAAGATCGTGCTGGGCGTGCTGAGCTGCGAACCACGCGTTGTGTAGCTGCAATTGAGCAGCCACGAATCAACCGCGATGGGCCTTTCGCTTCTTTCGCAAGATCGCTGCGCCGGCAAGGAATCCAAAGACGGCCAAGAGGCCGGAGGAAGGCTCGGGAACGGTCTCCACGCTTAGCTGGAGGCCGAGGACGGGATTATCGTTGTTGAAATCGACGGTCATCCAATCGAATTGGCCGGAGAATAGGTCGCCGAGCGACAAGTCAAAATCGCTACCATTGACGGTCGAACTGGCGGTTAGAAAATTCATACCCAATATTCCGTCGAGAGTGATGCTCGCTCCGAAGGCATCGGTCAGCGTAATGTCGTTGACCAACACGGGGGCTTGGAAAAATCGCAAGTGGTTGGGGTCGTCGTCGTCGCCGGTGTCGCCTTCGAGCGTGCGCAATAGCAGCGAATCGAGGTAGAAACCGGACAGAGCCTGCGAGCCGTCGTTTCCGATGCCACCGATGGTGAGTTGGAATTGATCAACAATCTGAGTTCCGTTTGCTCCCGGGTTGGCGGGATCGAAAGTTTCGAGATAGCGGGTGCCATCGGCGTTGGTGTGGTATCGAACGTGCAGTTGGGCGGCCAGATTTGTGGAAATCATCGAGGCCGCGGCGCCGGTGTCGAGCAGAAAGCTTCCTTCCGTGGCAAGGCCGCCGTAAGCGATCTTCACGCCGGGCGCGTCGCCGGGGAGGACCGAGCCGTCGATCGCGGAAATTGGATTGGGACCGATGAAGGGATTTGCCGACAAGTTCGGGGGCAGTGCGCCGGCGGGACTGACGGAAGTGAATCGATCGAACGACGCCAAAGTTAACTTGACGTGGCGATTCGTGGCGGGAATTCCCGGATCGGTGTCCGGCGTTGCATTGTGGAACGGCGTGCCGGGAGCGTAGAGATAGGAACGCAAAGTGAGCCCATCTTCCAGTTGGTTGAGTTGGGTCACGGCCGCTGCGGTAAGCGTCGGATCCCCGGATAATAAACCCGAGATGATGCTGTTGAGCACCGGATCCAACGACGGCGAGTTTTTAGCCAGCGTGTTCGTCGCACGGAGGTCGACGACGACGACATTGCCGGCCATGGCGGGAGTGCCGACGACATTGATGTCGCCTCCGAGCAATTCATTGATGAGCCTTTGCAGATCGTCGCCCTGAGCGTCGAACACGGGACCTACTTGTGCGCGAAGCGAACCAGGAAGTTGCGAATAGTTGGCAGGATTTTCCGGGTCGATGGCGGGGTTCGTGGGCGATAGCCGAAGAAAAATCGGCTGCGAGACGTTGAATGTCGCCGAGCCAACCGCGCCCACGTCCTGATAGGTGACCTGGGTGGCGCCGACGGTTTGCAGGGGCACGCCGAAGTCGGAGGCTGTGCTAGTACTGAGCAGAATACCGCTGGCGCCGGTATCGAAATAGGCTTGCAGATTGAAAATGGTCTTCTCAACGATTTGGCCGGTAGCCAGATCGAAGTCCAAGGTCGTTGAAGTCAGCAGCGGGCCGCTATCGGAAGTGCTCAGGGCGATGTTAATCATGGGCTGAGCCAGCGCGGCCGGCTGGACGACGCCCACGAAATCGGTGGCCTGGGCCGAGGCGGCGATCGCCAAACCGGCGCACAGCGCTAGCGTGCTTCGCAACGCGAAAAATATGTAGTTCGTACGAAGAATTGATCGTCCAAGATGAAATGACATCCAACACTCCCAGGTGCCAATGAAGATTCGCAGTTAAGAAACAGACGGCCAGGCGCGGACCAAGAGAGGTCAGGCACCTATTAGGCTGTGAGAGTAATCACTAGCGACCGTTTTGCTGCGAAAGAGGCCGATTGCCCTAACGACTAATTTATAACCGAGGATTCAAAAAAAAGCCAGCGCGAGGGGCGATTCCGCGGGAAATCAGGCAGCACAAACTAAATCGGCGCCGTTTCGGCCCTCCGGCGACGGGCAAAGGCCGCGACTCCGGCCAGACCCAGTGCGGCCAGCAGCAAGGTGCTGGGCTCGGGCACCGGCTGGACGCCGCCACCCAACGGACTGCCGCCGGAGGTGGCGCCAGTGAGCCACAACGCGTAGTCGTCGGAGTTGTCCACCTGGCCGTCATAATTGAAGTCGCCAAACAGCCAGCCGCCTAACGCACCTTCACTGGTAGAACCGGTGAGCCACAGCGAGAAGTCTTCGTCAGCGTCCGTTATGCCGTCGAGGTTGGCATCCCCGAAGTAGGTGTACCGAATCAGGACGTCAGTATTGGTGGTCGATACGGCGCCGCCGGAGTCGGCACCACTCGGCCAAGAGCTGAAAAACGCACCGCCGCCGCCATCGTCGTTGTTGACGATCCCGATGGCCTTGTCTCCGTTTCCGTCGGTGTTCGCGGTGCTACTGCCGATGCCCTCACCCGCCCAAAAACCGGAGTACAACGAATTTGTGACCTGAGCGTTCAACGTGTTGTAGTCGCCGTTGTGCACGATCAGGTTGTTATCGGTGATGTCAAAAAAGGCGGTGGGAGTTGCGCCGCCGGCGATCGACAGCAAGTCCAACTGTACAGCACCGGATCCAGCAGCATTGGTGCTGGTGATGCCGGCTGCCAACTGAGTCGTGGCGGTGCCATTGATCGTCAGGTTGCTGTTGCCCAAGCCGTGGTAATGTCCGACGACGAGCGTACCGGCGTTCACGGTGGTGCCGCCGGTGTAGGTGTTGTTGGTAGACAAGGTCAGCTTGCCGCTGCCGTTCTTGGTAAGGCCGCCGCTTCCACCGATGGCGCCGGAGCCACTAATGGTGTAATCCGCACCGGAGCTGTGTTCCACGGTGACTGAAGCTGGCGTGACGGAAGTGTTCAGCGTCACCGAGCGGCTGCCGGATGGGTTGTGCCCATCATCGAAGACGACTGTGTCGCCTTGCAGGAACACTTCATTGGAAGATAGATCGGTCCAATTCTTCTTGGTATGGCTCAAGTCCCAGGCGGAATCTGCGGCTGCGTTCCAATAGATTGTCGAGGCGCCGCGTGCTTTTCCCTGGAGAGTCAGCGATAGGGATTGTCCGGTCGCCCCGCTAAGGCTTGTGTCGTCGGAGAGATTCATCGTGTAGGTGGCGGAAAACGTGCCGGCAGAGGCGGTGCTGAGGCTGGCCAACAGTGCGACGTTGTTCCCTTCGGTTACCGGGCTGGTAAACGCGGCGGCAATGTTAGTGGTTAATTGTGAAGTGTTACCAGTGCCTGGGCTGCTTACATACACCAGCGGAGCCGTGAAACCGGCGGTGGTCGTCAGATTGTAAATGTTGAAACCGGATTGTTGAGTTCCACTGCCGGTACTGTAGATACCAATGTCGATTGTCTGAGAATCGGTGTTGGACGCAGCAAAGCTGGCGTTGGCATGATTTAAGACGTTGGCGTTGACGGTGACGATGTCGTTTCCATCGGCGGAGCCTTGGCCGGTGCCAGCGGTAGTCAGGTCGGTATTATCGATGGTGATCGTTCCGGTTTTCGCGCCTGGCGTGGCGTTGGCGGAGGCGTTCAGGCTAACGGTCATCGACTTGGATTGGCTGTTGTAATCGAAGGGGTGCCCGGTGCCGACGAGCTGACCGCTCCCGGTGGTGATGGCGCTGCCCGAGGCGCTAATATCGTAGGTGGTCGGCGTTGTGCCGCTCTTGCTGATAGTGACATTACTGGTTCCGAACGATCCGCCCACGATGATGTCGTTCAAGTTGACCGTGGTGGACGAGGAGCCGTCGGAGGCGGGCGAAGCGACGGAAATCTGGGAGCTGTTGTTGCTGCCGCCGAAAACTGCCCAGACGTATTCCGGGTGATCGATGTAGGGATTGCGATTGTGCTGATAGTCGTCGTAGATGAGGTCGTTTTTGCGACGTTCAAAATTATCGACGCCGTCGGTGTAATTCCAACGGAGCAGGGATGCCAAATCTCCCATCTGAAAAGTGGAGATGGAAGTGCCGTTGATAACGGAAAGCTGGGAGTAGCGGGTGGCCATATAGAAGATGGAACGAGCGACGTCGCCTTTATGGGCATCCCCCGGGTAGAAGCCAGCCGAGAGGTTCTGGTAAGTGCCCGTGGAGGTGTAGGTGGCATAAGCATCGTTGGAGCGGGAGCCGTTGATCGAGGGCAAGCAGGGAGCCAGTTCGAACAAGTCGCTGGCGATATTCGCGACGCCATTGCTTGCGGTAGCCCCCAGCTTCGACTGGGGCCACATGTGTTCGCGGTTCCAACTGGTGCCGCCGTCCCAACCCGGAATGCTTCCACCGGTCGGCTTAAGGAGGGATTGGTTGTTGTAGATCAGAATCATTCGCGCCGAGTCGTTGGGATCCTCCCAGAGAATTGGCAGAATGGAGCGTGCTTCGCCGTACGTTTCGCCGGTGAAGCCCGAGGTAATGATAGAGTTGAGGTGGCCTTTGAGCGTGGTGCCGGTGCCGGTGGCCGAGTTGTAGTAACTGGCCGGCGGATCGTAAGAAGGGTCGGGAACTTCGTAATCCGCCAGCGTCTGGCGGACGGATATCGCTAGACAGGCAGCGACGACGGCCGAGCCGATGAAACGCCTCAGAAACGCTGCTGCGTGCCGCGAGAGTAACTTCAAGAGAATGCCTTGATCAGCGATGCTAATACTAGGGTGCTTTTTGGCTCGATCCATTGTAATGCCACTTCTCTGGATTTTCTACAAATTTCGTACTCTTAAACGACAAAGCCGGCGGTTGGCGACCAAAAAGGGCCTGAAAGCCAACTACACGATGCGGTAATACCAACGATGCAGAGTCTTCCCGTAGTCGCTGTCGGATGTGGTTGCTACACTGACGCGCTACTATCCCGATCCATTCGCCCGGAGAGGATGGACGGATAGCTGGCCCCACGAAGAAAACTTGAGTAGTCCCCTTGGCCAGTTGGGCTTGAAGCCCAAAAGCTTGGCGCTTGCGAAGTGCTCACTCTCTGTTCTCTAACCGTTCCCAAACCTTGGTTTCATAGAGTTTCGCTACTGGACTTGGATTCGTCAAGAGACGAACCAAATTTTGCAATGTTTGAGCCGGTCGAGAGCAACGTCAATTTCCCGAAACTCGAAGAGGGAATCCTCCGCTTTTGGGCGGATCAAAAGGTGTATGCAAAGTCGCTGGAAAGGCGGAAAAACGCCGAGCGATTTGTATTTTACGAGGGTCCGCCGACGGCCAACGGCATGCCTCATCCCGGGCACTGTTTGACCCGGGCGATCAAGGACCTCTTCCCCCGTTATCGCACCATGCGCGGACAGTTGTGCGAGCGCAAAGCGGGGTGGGACACCCACGGTCTGCCGGTCGAGGTCGAGGTCTGTAAGGAGCTGGGGATCCACTCGAAGGAGGACATCGAGAAGTACGGAGTGGAGCCGTTTATTCAAAAGTGCCAACAGAGCGTGTGGCGGTACATGCAAGAGTGGCGGCGGATGACGGAACGGATCGGGTTTTGGGTGAACTTGGATGAGGCCTACGTCACCTACCACCAAAGCTACGTGGAGAGCGTGTGGTGGAGCTTGAAGCAGTTGTTCGATCGAGGGCTATTGTATCAGGGGCACAAGATTGTGTGGTGGTGGGCGCAGGGGGGACGGCGCTTTCGAGCGGCGAAGTGGGATTGGGATATCGGGAGGTGGCCGATCCGAGCGTGTATGTGAAGTTTCCGCTGGTGTCGGATGCGCGCACGAAAGAGTTGGGTATAGACGGTGCGAGTTTGTTGGTGTGGACCACCACGCCGTGGACGCTGCCGAGCAATCAGTTTGCGGCGGTGCATCCGGAGTTGGAGTATTCAGTTGTTGCGGTCCACAACGACACGACGGGGACGACGGAGCGGTTGGTCGTTGCCAGCGCGCTCGTCGAAACTCTTGCGGAAAAAGTGAAGCGGGAGTTGAAAGTTGAGAAGAAGATTCTGGGCGGCAAGCTGGTTGGGCTGCGGTATGTGCCGCCGTTTGACAATTACTATCGTTCGCTGGGCTCCACACAGGGACAACTAAAAGGGGACGGCAAGGAGTACGTTGCTTGGCGCGTGGTCAGCGCCGAATTTGTCACCATTGATAGTGGGACGGGAGTGGTGCACCAGGCGCCCGCGTTTGGCGAAGTCGACTTCGATGTGCTGATCCATGAAAGCAGCCGATTTGAGGATGGCCCAGGTTTGGAGCTGATATGCTCCGTCGCTCCGGACGGCAAATTCACAGGCGAAGGGCCGGAGTATTGTCGCGGGCGGTGGGTAAAGGATTGCGATAAGGACATCATCCATGATCTGAAGCAGCGCGGACTGCTGTTTCATCGCGAAGAATATCGGCATGAATATCCGTTTTGCTGGCGGGCGGAGGAGGATCCGCTGATTCAGTATCCGCGGCGGAGTTGGTTCATCAAAACCAGCCAGTTCAAGGAGCAGATGCTGGAGAATAACCAGCACATCAACTGGCTGCCGGAGCACATCAAGGAAGGGCGGTTCGGGAATTTTCTGGAGACGAATGTCGATTGGGCGCTTTCGCGGGAGCGATTTTGGGGCACTCCGCTGCCGGTGTGGCAATGCGAAAAGTGCAATCGGCAGTCGGCAATCAGCAGTTACGAAGAATTAATCGGGAAGCCTGGAATTGCAGGAACGGAAGTGTGGGAGAAGGCGAAGAAGGCAAATCCGAAACTTGTCGACGATTTGAAAGTTCACAAGCCGTATATCGACGCTGTCGTGTACTCGTGCGAGTGCGGCGGCACGATGCGGCGAGTGCCGGATGTCATCGATTGCTGGTACGACAGCGGGGCGATGCCGTTTGCGCAGTGGGGATATCAAGGAGAAGGGGGAAGGGGGAAGGCGGAAGGCGGAAATGAGGGCGCAGGCGCAGGATGCAGGGGGCAGATGAAGCAGCCAGGAAATTTCACGAGCAATTTCCGGCGGATTTTATTAGCGAGGCGCTCGATCAGACGCGCGGGTGGTTTTACAGCCAGTTGGCGATTTCGACGCTGGTGTTCGACAAGCCGATTCCGCGGCCATTTCGCAATTGCATTGTGCTGGGACTGATGTTGGGTGAAGACGGGCAGAAGATGGCCAAGAGCAAGCGGAATTACCGCGAGCCGGCGGAAATTTTTGACAAGTATGGGGCCGACGCGCTGCGGTGGTATTTCTTCGCCACGCAACCGCCGTGGACGACGATCCGCTATAGCGAGCGGGCGATCCGCGACAGCATTCCGGAATTCTTGTTAAGGCTGTGGCATGTGTACAGCTTTTTTGTGATCTACGCGAATATCGATGGGTTTGATCCGGGGCAAGGCGGAAGTGGGAAGGGGGAAGGCGGAAGGCCGGTGAAGGAGCGAGGGGAATTGGATCGGTGGATATTGAGCGAATTGAATCGCACGGCGGCGGCGGTGGTGGAGCGGATGGATGCTTACGACAACTATGCGGCGGCGCAGCGGATCATCGAGTTTGTCGATGCGCTTTCGAACTGGTACGTGCGGCGCAGCCGGGATCGGTTTTGGGCGGAAGACAAGCGCGACCCGGACAAGCTGGACGCTTATTGGACGTTGTACGAGTGTTTGATCACGACGTGCAAAATCATTGCGCCGTTTGTGCCATTCATTGCGGAAGCGATGTGGCAAAACTTGGCAGGCGGCAGGCAGCAAGCAGCAGGCAGTGAAGCCATGATCGCTGCGAGCGTTCATCTGTGCGATTTTCCCACGGGGGATCGGGCAGCGATCGATGAGCAACTCTCGACGCAAATGAATCTGGTGCGCGAGATTGCGTCGCTGGGCCTGGCGGCGCGGATGGGAGCGAAGCTCAAGGTGCGGCAGCCGCTGGGGAAGGTAGAGGTGATTCTGGCGGACCGAAGCCAACAGGGCTGGCTAGAGGATCATTTCGATTTGTTGCGGAAGGAATTGAACGTCAAGCAGGTGGAGTTCACAGTGAATGCGGAACAATACATCACCTATACGGTGCTGCCAGACTTGAAGCGGCTGGGGCCGCGGTTGGGCAAGAAGCTGCCGCTGGTGAAGAATGCGTTGGCGAAGGCGGACGCCGGCAAGCTGCTTGCGGAAATGGAAAAGGCGGGGCGCGTTTCGCTGAAGTTGGAAGACGGCAGCAGCGAAATGCTGGACCGCGATGATTTGCAGGTGCGCCTGCAGGCTAAGCCAGGCTGGGCGGCGGCGCAGGGCAAGGAATGCGTGGTGGTTTTGGCAACGGAGTTGTCGCCGGAGTTGGTGACCGAGGGGGTGGCTCGGGAAATTGTGCATGCGATTCAGAATTGCCGCAAAGACCGGGATTGCGAATATACGGACCGCATTGAACTGGGCATTGTGAGCGAGTCGGCCGAGATACGCCGCGCGATGGAGCAGTTTGGCGATTACATTCGCGGCGAAACGCTGGCGACCGTGCTGCGAGCGGGGGCGATTGAGGGGGCCGAGGCGAGCGAAGTCAAAGTCGGCGACGATTTGTTGCAATTGTATTTGCGCACTATTCAGCAGAAAAAGTAGCCGCAAATTAACGCGAATTAATGCGAATAATTTGGACGCGCAGAGCGAGCACTGCGGCTATGCGGTATTCTATTGACTGCTGATCTGGGATTCATTCCGACGATTTGCGTGCATTTGCGTTTATTCCCGGCCAAATCAAATGTCCTTCACACTTGGACAGGCTGTTTCCCCCTTGCGATTGGCGGTGCTGATTTCCGGCAAGGGGAGGACGCTGGCGAATTTGATTCAGTGCATCGACGCCGGCCGGTTGGACGCGCGGATTGAATTGGTGATTTCCAGCGCAGCTCAGGCGCCGGGGCTGGAGATTGCGCAAGGCTGGCATTGCGGCGATTGTTGTCAAGCCAGACGGAACAGCGTCGCCTCAGGAATTCAGCGAGGCGGTGTTTGGGCCTTGCCGCGAAGCGGGGGTGCATTTGGTGGCGATGGCGGGTTTTTTGAAGCAGGTGCAGGTGCCGGCGGATTTTGAGAATCGGGTTGCCAATATACATCCCGCACTATTGCCGGCATTTGGCGGCCAAGGGTTTTATGGTGCGCGGGTGCATGAGGCGGTGTTGGAATCGGGAGCGCGAATCAGTGGCTGCACGGTACATCTGGTGGACGACCAGTACGACCATGGGCCAATCGTTCTGCAGCGGCGGGTGGCGGTGCTGGATGACGACACGCCTACGACTTTGGCCGCGCGTGTATTTGAGGCCGAGTGCGAAGCGTATCCGGAATCGCTGCGGTTGATCGGGCTGGGCAAAGTGCGGATGGATCGGGGGCGCGTGCAAATGGTTGGAAAGGCAGAAAGCAGAAGGCAGAAGGCAGAATTCGACGGGCGACGAGCGGCGATTCATTGATGTTCGGGGTGGTATCCGAGCGAATCGTAGAACTTTGCGGCGGCTTCCCAGTGGGCATGGGTTTCCAGCCAGATTGTGCGATGGCCGGCGTCCCAGACGGCCCGTTCCAGATGAGCGATCAACAAGCGTCCGATTCCGCGACGCCGGCGAGAGGGAAGCACCATCAGCCAATGGATGACCGGCCGAGCATCGTCTGGATTGCCGCGCATGGCGAGCGTGACGGCGCCGACGAGGCGGCGGTGCGCTGGAACACCCTCACCTCTCCGCGGCGAGTCTTCGACCTGCCCTCTCCCAAGGGGAGAAAGTTGTAAATCGTCGGCCAACCACATGTGATCGGGGCGCCACCACCAGCGGTGCACGAATTCGTCAAGAAAATCGCTGTGGGACCATTGCCGGACGCCGATCCGCTGTCGGGCGAACGCCTGGTGTCGCAGTTCCAACCAGGGGGCGATATCGGCATCGCCTGCGAAATGACGCACTTGGATATCGGCGATGGATGGTAAATCGGGCGGCGAAACGAGGCGTCGGCAGAGGTGCAAAACGGAGGGCACGGTAAGGTCTCGATGACGGTACGGAACGCCGCCGGCAAATCTGGCAGATCGGCCCAATAACCTCCCCCTGCAACGACGGCGGGGGGTGATTATAGTATCAGATCACTCATCTTTGGATTTCAAGAAAACGGTGGCGGATGCTGTCGATTGTAATCCCCGTCTATAACGAAGCGGAGACTGCGCGGCAGGTGGTGGAAGTCATCCAGCAGACGCCCATCGAGCACGAACTGGTGATCGTCGACGACGGGAGCAGCGACAACACTTATGAGTCGCTGAAGCATCTGGAGAGCCAGCCGAACGTGCGCGTGTTGCGGCATCCGGAAAACCGCGGCAAGGGGGATGCGCTGAAGACCGGCTTTGCGGCGGTGAAAGGGGACCTGGTGATCGTGCAGGATGCCGATTTGGAATACGATCCCGGGGATTATCCGGCGCTGGTGGAGCCGATCACCAGCGGCAAGGCCGACGTCGTGTACGGCAGCCGCTTCATGAAAGGGGCGGATTCGCACATTTCGAATACCACGTATTGGGCGAACCGGATTATTACGAGGGTGTTCAACTGGGTGTATTGGGTCAAACTGACCGACGTGGAGACGTGCTACAAGGTTTTTCGCCGCGAGATCATTCAGAAGGTCGCGCCGCAATTGATCGACAGCCGATTCGGAGTGGAAATCGAACTTTCGGCGCGCGTGGTGAAAATTCCCGGCATTCGGATTGTGGAGCGGCCCATTCGCTACCGCGCGAGGACGCGTGAAGAGGGAAAAAAGATCGGGTGGATCGACGGTGTGCGGGCGCTGTGGTGCATTTTGCGGTATCGGTTTTGAATGGGCGGAGACGCGCTCCGCTTCCCGGACTGCGCGTCGTGGCTAAACGGCTGCCCTTGCTTGCGCGGCGGGCTCCCCCCCAAAGCTCTTGCTTGGGCGGCGGGCTCGAGTGCACAATCGAGTGCATGGGAGAAGTTCGCCGCACGCTGATTCCGCAGTTTTCGCTGCGGCTGATTCTGGGCATTGTTGCGGCGCTGGCGGTGGTGGCGTTTGTGACTTCGACGGCGGGGCGCGGCTGGGCATGGGCGACCGGCGTTTCGATCGGACTGTTGGCAATTGTTATCGCGTTTGTTGTTTACGCGCTGCTGTTTAGCGTGGCGTGGCTATTAGCGCGGCTGCTGGGGCGATTGCGATCTAAGGCGCCGCCAGCGTCGACGAACACATTGATCGCCGGATGGCTGACGCTGTTGGGTTCGCTGGCTGTGGGGCAGACTGCGTGGGGGGCGTCGGGCGGGGCAATCACGCTGCCGATTCTTGCGCCCAATCAGGCAAACACCACCGGATTGGAACTGACGATCGATACGACCTGGGTCGATTCGTTCGGCTACCGGCCAGTGCGGGTGGCAGCGCGATCGATCGCCGGGCCGGTGGTTGCCGACCGCGTGCTGACGATTCGATTTCGTCCGCGCATGGGCTACACGCAGCAAGCGAGCGTGGAAGTGATCCAGATTTTGGAAATGCCGGCCGGCAGCAGCGCGGCGCAGATGACAATTTCGGTGCCGCAGGAAGGAGCGTGGGGATCGTTCGAACTGGATGTGCTGGAGGACAAGGAATACGTGGACCAACTTTCGATCGGCCCTAAAGCGGGTTGGACGAGCTGGAGCGGAACGGAGACGGGCGATCGATCGCTGCCGGTCGTGCTGGCGTTGGGCGATGACAATCGGAAGTCGCAGGTGCAAATTCAGATTGGCGGCAATGCTCCGGAGCAATTGTTTGTCAAAGGCAATTCCAAGGGCGCGACGCAGTCGGCGGCGGCGGGCCAGGGTTTTGCCCAGAGGGACGCGGTCAGCATCGAAGAGCTGCCGACGGATTGGATCGATTACAGCGGCGTGGACCTGGTGTTGTGCTCGCGGGGGAGATTGCGAGATCTGGCGACGCAGTTTCCCGGCCAGTGGAATGCGATTCGCGATTGGGTGCGCAGCGGCGGCAATTTGATCGTGTACGGGGCGGGAAAAGATTGGGACAGAATTTCGCAACTGGAGCAGACGATCGAGATGGCGGAAAGCGAGGGAACGGCTGCCGAGGAGGAACGCGATCTGTCGAAGCGCGGTTGGATTCTGCCCGTGAAGTCGCTGCGCAAAGAGGAATTGGATGAGACGGCTCCGGAATCGGCGCCGCGAGATGCGGTGGAAGCGGCCGACGCGCCGTTCGTCACGCGACCGTTTGGAATGGGGATGGTGGTTGCCATCCGTGGAGATAATACCTTTGACGGCGGCGGATTCCATTGGACCTGGCTATTGAACACGCTGGGGCCGGAGCGTTGGCAGTGGTATCAGCGCTGGGGCTTGTCGCTGGCGCGAGAATTCGGACTTTTGGAATTTTTTGATTCCGGGCGTGGGGCTGGCGCCGGTCACGCAATTTCAGGTGTTCATCACGCTGTTTATGTTCGTCATCGGGCCGGTGAATTACTTCGTGCTCAGGCGATGGGGCAAATTGAATTTGATGGTGATCACAGTGCCGGCCGGGGCGCTGGTGGTGACGGTCGCGCTGATCGCCGTTGCTTTGTTGGCCGACGGGTTGGGAGTGCGCGTGCGGCGCGCAGCGTGACTTCGATCGATCAGCGCAGCGGGGAGGCGGCGTGCTGGGCGCGGCTTTCGTACTACGCGGGTTTGGCGCCGGGGGGTGGGTTGAAGTTCTCTGAAGACACCGCGGTGCTGCCGTTGGAAACGCAGCCGGAAAGCAGCGCGGAGAGGCGCGCGTTGCGGGTTGTCGAATGGCGGCGAACCAACCCCTCGGAGCAGGCGTCGCCGTTGGAGCAGCGGTTAACGGACGGGTGGTTGCCGGCGCGCACGCCGACGCAATTTGTCACGTCGCGAATTGGCAAGACCAAGGCGATGCTGGATGTCAAAGCGGGCGAGGGGGGGCAATCGCCGCAGATTGTCAATCATCTTGCGCGCGAATCAAACAATTGGTGGTGGTTGATGAAAATGGGGGTTGCTTTGTGGGAGCCGACCTGGCGCCGGACGCATCGATTGCGCTAAAGCGTGCGGCATCGCAGCATGAAGCGTTCGGACCGATTGGCGCTTTGCTTACGGCCAGTCAACCGGAGGTGCCGCCGGGCATGGCCTACAGTTCGGGCGACCGGAGCTTTTTCGGTTTGGGGGGGCGCTACCGCTATCAATACCCGTACCGTTATGGCCCGGCATACCCTATGCAGTCGGGTGCGGCCGCGCTACCTGATGCAACGCAAAACACGAGCGTGCTGGAACGAACGATTCGCGAAGCGGGCGAACAACTTAAAAACGACAAGCTGCCGGTGCGCTCGTATGTGGCGGTGGTGGAATCGTCACCGGAGGTGGAGCTAGGGGCAGCGGCTGCACGCGAAGAGGCAAGCATTCACATCGTGGTGGGGAAGTGGTGATGCAAGATGCGCAGAAGAGCAGAAGAGGAGACATGAGGCATGAGATGGTGAGAGCTCGATCGGAATAATTATGGCAGAAGCGATGATCGAATTGCGGGGACTGCGGCGCTACTTTGGGAGCATCAAGGCGGTGGATGATGTTTCGTTCGAGGTTGCGCGGGGGACGGTGTTTGGCTACATCGGTCCTAATGGAGCGGGGAAGACGACGACGATGCGGATTCTGGCCACGTTGGATTGCCCACAGGCGGGAGATGCGTTTGTGGACGGGTTTTCGGTGCTGGATGATCCGGATCGCGTGCGGCGGCGGTTGGGATTCATGCCGGACTATTACGGCACGTATCCGAATGTGAATGTGGCGGAGTATCTGGATTTCTTTGCGCGTGCTTATCAATTGCGCGGCAACGAGCGGCGGCAGGCGATCCGTCGCGTGATGGATTTCACAGGACTGGAGGATTTGGCCGACAAAGCGGTCAACGGGCTATCGAAGGGGATGAAGCAGCGGCTGTGCTTGGGGCGGGCGCTAATTCATGATCCTGCGGTGCTGGTGCTGGACGAGCCGGCGGCGGGGCTGGACCCGCGGGCGCGGATCGAGCTGCGCGAGATGTTTCGGCGGTTGGCGGCCGAGGGGAAAACGATTTTCGTCAGTTCGCACATACTGACGGAATTGGCGGAGATGTGCGATGAGGTGGGGATTATCGAGCAGGGGCGGATGGTGGCGGTGGGGACGGTGGCGGAGATTCAGCGCAAGGCGCAGTTGCCGCATCAAAGCTGGGTGCAGGTGCGCGTGTTGGGCGGTGCGGACGGATTGGGTTCGTGGCTGGCGGCGCGGGGAGACGTGCAGGAACTGAAGATCGACGGCGATGTTGTGACGTTTGCGCACGAAGGGGACGAGAACTCGGAGGCGGATTTGCTGCGCGAGATGATTGCTGGCGGTTTTCGCATCGCATCGTTCGGCAGCCGGCAGCGGTCGCTGGAAGATGTGTTTATGCAGGTGACGGCGGGGTTGGTGCAATAAGGGCAGAAGGCAGAAAGCAGAAGGCAGAAAACGATGAGCACAGGCGAAGCCCCATTGCAGGTCGCCCACAAGGGTTTCGGCGCGATCTTGGAGCGCGCGGGGGAGTGGTTTAATCCGCTGTTGGTGAAAGAATGCCGGCAGTCGTTGAAGAGCCGGCAGTTTTCCACCACGTTCACGCTGGTCGTGGTGTTCAGTTGGCTGTGGTCGGTTTACGGCATCATCATGCTGGGGCCGAACGTTTCGTATCAGGCGGACGGGGCGGAGATGTTCTACGGCTACTATCTGATTTTGGCGTTTCCGATGCTGTTGATCGTGCCGTATTCGGCGTATCGATCGCTGATTGCGGAGCGTGAAGACAATACATTTGAACTGGTGGCGATCACGACGCTCGCGCCGCGGCAGATTGTTGCGGGGAAGTTGGGCAGCGCGGTGGTGCAGATGATTGTCTATCTGTCGGTGGCGGCGCCGTGCCTGGCGTTCACTTATATGCTGCGCGGAATCGACGTGCTGACGATATGCTGGATCTTGTTTTACACCGTGTTGGCGTCGCTGGGATTTTCGCTTGCGGCCGTATTGTTGGCGACGCTGGCCAAGGAACGACATTGGCAGGTGATGGTGTCGGTGCTGATTGTGGTGGGGTTGTTCAACGCGTTTCTCGGGGCCATCGAGGTGTGCTACAGCATTTTGCGGGTGAATCGGTTGCCGTTTCAGTCGCTCGATTTTTGGATCGGGAATCTGCAAGTGCAAACGGCCTACTGGAGCACCTTTGCCCTGGTGTATTTGGCCGCCGGAGCGCAATTGACGGCGGCGTCGGAAAACCGCTCCACCGGGCTGCGCGTGGCGATGCTGATTCAACAAGCGCTGTGGGCGGGATGGATTGGTTTCGACGTGGGAAGCAAGCTGCAACTTGATCCGGCGCTGGGGGCCGCGGCAATTCGCCAGGAGGCGCTGCTGTACACGGTGGTTTCGATGCTGTACTGGCTGACCGCGGGGGCATGCATGCTGGGGGAGGAGCCGGAGCTATCGTCGCGCGCCAAGCGGAGCCTGCCGACGTCGTTCTTGGGCCGGGTGCTGACCACGTGGTTCAATCCTGGACCGGACACGGGCTTGATGTTTGCCGTCGGCAATGGGGCCGCAGTGGTGGCGTTATCGTTGATCGGGCTGTGGCTCGCCGGGCACAGCGGCATTGCGTCGCTGCGCGGATTGCCAAGTTTGAACCAGGAGGTTGCCGTGCTGACGTTGATGCTTGGTTACCTGGTTGTGTATTTGGGCGCGGGCAACCTCGTGCTGCATTTGATGCGCCGCGTGACGCGGGTGACCTTTGCCACATCGACGTTGATCGTGTGGCTGATCTTGGCTTGCGGCGTGGGTGTTCCGCATTTCATTCGGTATGTGATCGATGATCGCGGCGCCAATTACACCTTGTTGCACATCAGCGATCCATTTTGGAGCTCGATGGCGGCGATCGACCAGCGATATCCTTCAACCTATCTGACGAACATGTGTTGGATTGTGTTGCCGATCGCGGCGGTGCTGTTGATCGTCAACCTAGTCGTGGCCGCGCCGGCCTTGGCGCACGTGAAAATTGCACGACCGCCGCGGGTGGAGGCGGAAGAAGCGGTTCAAGCCGTTGGTTAGTCGGCTAAACCACAAGCGGTGCTTGACTCTTGCGCGGCGTTGACTCGGGCGGTGAAAGCACTATCATTGCTGGGCAACGCCAAGGCGCGAACGCACTACCATTGATCAGCTCCGCGACACCGCAAGATGCCCGCGGGGCTGTTTCGCTATAGGCGGGATGAGCACATGCGAATCTGGCCGGGACAACCCTATCCGCTGGGGACGACGTGGGACGGGCGGGGGGTGAATTTCGCACTGTATTCTGAAAACGCCGCGCAGGTGGAATTGTGCCTGTTCAATTCCAATGACGCCAAGGCGGAATCGATTCGGATCGTGCTGCCGGAGTACAACGATCTGGTGTGGCACGGCTATCTGCCGGACGTCGGTCCGGGGCAACTGTACGGATTTCGCGTGTATGGTCCGTACGAACCGGCCAAGGGCCACCGCTTCAATCCGAACAAGGTGCTGTTGGATCCGTACGCGCGGTGCATCGGCCGGTCGCTGAAATGGCACGATTCGATGTTCGGCTACAAGCTGGGGCATTCGCAGGCGGACCTGTCGTTCGACAAGCGCGATAATGCGAAGTACGCGCCCTTGGCCAAGGTGGTCGACACGGCATTCACTTGGGGGGACGATCGGCCGCCGCGGACGCCGTGGAACAAGACCATGATCTACGAGTTGCACGTGAAGGGATTCACGAAGCTGCACCAGGCCGTGCCGGAGCAGTTCCGCGGGACGTACTCGGGCTTGGGGAGCGAGCCGGCGCTGCGGCATTTGAAGGAGCTGGGCATCACGGCGGTGGAACTGCTGCCGGTGCATTATTATTTGAACGATCGCCATTTGGCGGAAAAGAACCTGTCGAACTACTGGGGCTATAACACGCTGGGGTATTTCGCGCCGGAGAACAAATACGCCGCCGCGGATTCGGCGAGCGATGCCGTGGCGACGTTCAAGACGATGGTGCGCAACCTGCATTCGGCGGGCATCGAGGTGATTTTGGACGTGGTGTACAACCACACGGCCGAGGGAAACCATTTGGGGCCGACGCTGTCGTTTCGCGGGATCGACAACGCATCGTACTATCGAGTTTCGCCGGAAGACCCGCGGTATTACATGGACTACACCGGCTGCGGCAATACGCTGCACATGCAAAATCCGCGCGTGCTGCAATTGGTGATGGACAGTTTGCGCTACTGGGTGCTGGAGATGCACGTGGATGGGTTCCGCTTCGATCTAGCGAGCACGCTGGCGCGCGAGCTGCACGCCGTGGACAAGCTGGGGGCGTTTTTCGACATCATCCATCAGGACCCGGTGCTTTCGCAGGTGAAGTTGATTGCCGAGCCGTGGGATTTGGGGGAGGGGGGATACCAGGTCGGGAATTTTCCGGTGCTGTGGTCGGAATGGAACGGCAAGTATCGGGATTGCGTGCGGAAGTTTTGGAAGGGGGATGCCGGCGTGGTGCCGGAATTCGCCACGCGATTTTGCGGCTCCAGCGATTTGTATGCTTGGAACAAGCGGCCGACCAACGCCAGCATCAATTTCATCACCTGCCATGACGGGTTCACGCTGGAAGATTTGGTCTCCTACGATCAGAAGCATAACGAAGCCAACGGCGAAGAGAATCGGGACGGCAGCGACGACAACAACAGTTGGAATTGCGGCGCCGAAGGGCCGACCGATAATCCGGAGATACGCGAACTGCGGGCGCGGAAAAAGCGGGCCATGCTGGCTACGCTGCAATGCTCGCAGGGAGTGGCGATGTTGTTGGCCGGCGACGAGATGGGGCACACGCAACGGGGCAACAACAACGCGTATTGCCAGGACAATGAAATCACGTGGTTGGATTGGAATTTGAACGACGAGCAGCGGGGGCTGCTGGAATTCACGCAGAAGCTGGTGCGGCTATATTTTTCGCAGCCGGTGCTCAGGCGGCGGCGGTTCTTTCACGGCGAGAAGCTGGAGGGCTCCGCCATTCCCGATATTTTGTGGCTGGGCCCCGACGGCAAGGAGATGACGCAAGAAGCCTGGGACGTGCCGTTTGTGCGCTGCCTGGGAGTGCAGTTGTACGGCAAGCACGTGGACGTGAACGAGCACGGCGAGCCGATCGACGGCGATACGCTGTTGATTCTGTTCAACGGGGACCAGAAGCTGGATATTCCGTTTGTGCTGCCCCCGTTCGACGGGAAATCGCAATGGCAGCGGTTATTGGACACGGCTGACCCGAAGGCGGGTGAGGCCGTATTTCCCGTAGGCGAAAAATATCCGTTGCGCTCGTGCAGCGTGGTAATCTTGAGAGCCAACGGAACTGACGGGGCAACCGCGCCGACAACGGCGCCCGCGGCCGCTCAGACATCTCCGGTTGCACCGCCGCCAGCCACAGCGCCAGCGGCGCCGCCCGCCAGCGCCCAAAGCGCAAGTCCGCAGGGGGCACAACAAACCAAGATTTGATTGCAAAGGGACAAGGTTGATGGAGCCGCAGGAATTGGTTCGCCGCCGCGTGGTGATCGAAAGTGTGAGTCCGCAGGTTGATTGCGGCCGATTTCCGATCAAGCGAATTGTCGGCGATGAAGTGACGGTCGAGGCGGACGTGTTCGCCGACGGGCACGAAGAATTGAATTGCCAGTTGGAACATCGTCACGAGAGCGAAGCGACCTGGCACCGCACGCCCATGCAGCCGCTGGGGAACGACCGCTGGCGAGCGACGTTTCGCACGGAGAGCGTCGGAAGCTATTGGTATCGGATTATCGGCTGGGTCGATCAGTTCCGCACGTGGCGGCACGATCTGAAGAAGCGGGCCGACGCGGGGCAAAATCTGGAAGTCGATCTGCAGATCGGCGCGCAGCTTGTTCAAGACGCCAGCAACCGATCGGGGGACCGGGAAACGGCGGCGCAATTGGACGATTTCGCGGCGCGGTTGCTGGGCGAAAACGTGTTGGGCCCGGATGAGCAGGTGAATAGCTATGCGGCGGCGATGGACGAGGCGCTAGTGCTGTTGATGGACGCGTGCGCGGATCACAGCGCGGCAACGGTTTCGCTGGAGTACGGCGTCGAAGTGGACGACGCGAAGGCGGAGTTTAGCGCTTGGTATGAATTGTTTCCGCGGTCGTACAGTCCGACGCCGGGCGAGCATGGGACGCTGCGCAACTTGATTGCGCATCTGCCCTATGTGGCGGCGATGGGATTCGACGTGCTGTATTTGCCGCCGGTGCATCCGGTGGGCAAAGCGTTTCGCAAAGGAAAGAACAACGCCGAAAAGGCGCAGCCCGGGGACGTGGGCAGCCCGTGGGGGATTGGGTCAGCGGAAGGGGGCCACAAGGCGATCCATCCGGCGCTGGGGACGATGGAGGATTTTCATGCGCTGGTGGCGGCGGCGGAGGAAAAGGGAATCGAGATTGCGCTGGATATAGCGTTTCAGTGCTCGCCGGAACATCCGTACGTGAAGGAGCATCCGCAGTGGTTTCGTCATCGGCCGGATGGGACGATTCAATACGCGGAGAACCCGCCGAAGAAATATCAGGATATCTATCCCTTTGATTTCGACACGGAGGATTGGCAGGGGTTGTGGAAAGAGCTGAGAAGCGTGTTTCTGTTCTGGCTGGAGCACGGGGTGCGGATTTTTCGGGTGGACAATCCGCACACGAAGCCATTTGCGTTTTGGGAATGGTGCCTGGCCGGCGTGAAGGAAGCGCGGAGCGATGCGCTGTTTCTTTCCGAAGCGTTCACGCGGCCGAAGATTATGTATCAACTGGCGAAGCTGGGATTCACGCAGTCGTACACGTATTTCACGTGGCGAAACAGCAAGCAGGAGTTGACTGAGTACTTTTCGCAACTGACGAAGCCGCCGGTCGCCGATATCTTTCGGCCGAATCTGTTCACGAATACGCCCGACATTCTGCATGCCTATTTGCAAGACGGCGGGCGACCGGCTTTCATGGCGCGGGCGGTGCTGGCGGCGACGCTGGGGGCGAATTGGGGCGTGTATGGTGCGGCGTTTGAATTGCAGGAGCGCACCGCGCGAGCCGGGGAGTGAAGAGTATTTGAATTCCGAGAAGTATGAAGTGAAGCAGTGGGATTTGAAACGCGCGGACAGTTTGCGCGATTTACTGGGGCGGTTGAATAAGATTCGGCGCGAGCAGCCGGCGTTGCAGCGCAATCAGAACCTGATGTTTCACCCGATCGACAGCGATCAATTGCTGGCCTACAGCAAGCGAACGGCGAACGGATCGAATGTGGTGTTGGTGATCGTGAATCTCGATCCGCGCACGGCGCATTCCGGATGGGTGGAATTGCCGGTCGATCAATGGGGCATGGGCGGGGCATTTGAAGTGGTCGATTTGCTGCGCGATCAGAAATTCCAATGGCAGGGATCGCGGGCATACATTGAGCTGGATCCCAAGGATTTGCCGGCGCACGTATTTCAGGTTCGGCGATAGGCGATCTCGTCCAGCTTTGTGGGCCGCGTGTCACGGGATTCAATCTCCGTTTTCGCCACGCATTGCGGCAAAGCATCAATCCCGGGTCTTTGATGTTAAGATCGGGGAATTGGCTGTAACATCTGGCGTGATTGCGCAACCAATGCGTTGTAATAGCTCACGGGCGATGTATTGTTAATTCACTCGAAGGGGCCCGAATTATGATGAGTTCACACCAACCATGAAAACGACGTTTTCGTTGGTTTTGATCCTCTTGCTAGCCGTTCCAGGCAAAGGATACGCCGACGACTTGCGAGCCGCGATCGATCCGCTGGCAAAGCAACTGCTGGACGACAAACTTGCCGTCGGCTTCGTCGTCGGGATTTACAAGGACGGCAAAAAGCAAGTCATCAGCTACGGCGAGACGGAAAAAAGCAAGGGCATCGCGCCCGACGGCGACACGATCTATGAAATTGGTTCAATCAGCAAGGTTTTCACCGGCACATTGCTCGCCGACCTGGTCGAGCGCGGCAGAGTGCAACTCGAGGACCCGATGCAAACGTATTTGTCTGAACCGTCGAAGTCGGAGCTAAGAAATCCAACCCACATTACGTTCGAACATCTTGCCACGCACACTTCCGGCCTGCCGCGCTTGCCTGACAATTTAAAGCCGGCCGACCCCATGAATCCGTACGCGGATTATACGTTTGGACAGATGTTTTCGTTTCTGAAGGATTACACCTATCCCAAAGCGCCCGGTGAGTACGAATACTCGAACTTTGGCATGGGTCTGCTGGGTGTGCTACTGGCTGGTCGGGAAAAAGAGTCGTACGAAGAACTGATGGTGGAGCGTATCGCGAAACCGTGCGGAATGGACGATACGCGTGTCACACTTTCCGACAAGCAACGCCAGCGGCTTGCTCCGCCGTACGACGCTGCCTTGCAGCCCGCGAAGAATTGGGACATACCAACCGTCGCCGGCGCGGGAGGAATCCACTCGACGGCGAATGACATGCTCAAGTTCATCGAAGCAAATCTTGCCCATGACGACAAACCACTTACGAAAGCGTGCCAACTATCGCAGAAGGTGCGCCACAGCATTCCCATGGGAGCGATCGGGCTTGCCTGGCACATTGAACGGGACGGCGTTACCCGGTGGCATAATGGCGGAACCGGGGGATATTCGGCATGGCTATCCTTAGTGCCGGGGCGCAACGTGGGGATCGTTGTGCTTTGTAACACACACGGCAAGCAAATCGATGAAATAGGCGAAAGAATCATGCGCATCGCGCTGGGTGAAAAAATCGAGCCACCGGCGCCCAAGACGATCGTGAAAGTCGCGCCAGAAGTGCTCAAGAAGTACGAGGGCGTTTATGACTTCACGCCCCAATTCGCTGTCACCGTCACGCTGGAAGGGGACAAGCTGATGGTCCAGGCGACCGCCCAGCCAAAGTTCCAGGTTTATCCTGAATCTGAGACCAGATTTTTTTACAAGGTTGTCGATGCGCAGCTCATATTCGTCCCCGACAAGAATGGCAAAATTGACCTGCTTATTTTGCACCAGAATGGCGCTTACCTCGTAGCGACTCACAAGGATTCGCCCCACTAGGGCAAAGTCGAAGAGAGAACCCTCGCTGCGGAAATGCTGCTTGCCGCGAGCGGGTTAGCTCACTTCGCCGGGGGGCAGGTTTGGCGGCGGGGCTTCGCCGGATTTGACGGCATCTTCCTGCTGCGCGGTGCGATGCATGATCACGTAGAAAAACACCGGCGTGAGGAAGATGCCGAAGAAGGTGACACCGAGCATGCCGGAGAAGACGGCGGTGCCCAGGGAGATGCGCATTTCGGCGCCGGCGCCGTGAGCCAGAATCAAAGGCACCACGCCGAGGATGAAAGCGAAGCTGGTCATGATGATCGGGCGCAAACGCAGGTGGCAGGCTTCGACGGTGGCTTCGAAGAGCGGTTTGCCGGCGGCGCGCTGTTGCTGGCCGAACTCGACAATCAGAATGGCGTTCTTGGCGGCCATGCCGATCAAGACCACGAAGCCGATCTGTACGAAAATATCGACCGGCAGCGCGGCGATCAGCATGCCGCACACCGAGCAGAGCAGGCACATCGGCACGACCAGGATGATCGACATGGGGAGCTTCCAGCTTTCGTACTTGGCGGCCAGCACGAGGAACACCAAGAGCGCGCCGAGGAGGAAGATGTATCCGCCGGCGCTGCCGGAGATGATTTGCATGTAATAAATGGTGGTCCACTCGTAGGGAATGCCGAGCTTGTCGCACAGATTTTCCATGATCTGGATGGCCTGGCCGGAACTGGTGCCGTGCGCGATGTTGCCGTTGATGGCCGCCGAGGGATACATGTTGTAGCGCATGTACATGACGGGGCCGCCGACGTATTTCACGTCGCAGAGCGTGCCCAGCGGAACCATGTCGCCGAGCTTGTTGCGGACTTTGAGTTGGCCGACGTTGCTGGGGCTGACGCGGTATTGCTCCTGGGCCAGGATGTTGACCTGCCACGTGCGGCCGAACTGGTTGAACAAGTTGACGTAGTAGCCGCCCATGTAGGTGGAAAGCGTGTTGAACACGTCTTCCATGGCCACGGAGAGCGTGCGGCATTTGGTGCGGTCGATATCAACATAGAGTTGCGGCGTGTTGGCACGGAACATCGTGAACAGACCGACTAAGAGCGGATTAGCGTTGCCGTCGTGGACCAGGTCGTTTGTGGCTTGTTCTAGCTCTGTAAGATTCACGAAGCCGCGCTGCTCGACTTGCAATTGGAAGCCGGCGGAAGTGCCGAGACCTTGGATCGGCGGGGCGCGGAAGACGCTGATCACGGCGTTGTCGATTTTGTCGTAGTAGAGTTTGCGGAGCTTGTCGGCGATGACGGCGTCGTAGGTTTCGTGCGTGGTGCGCTTGTCGAAGGGGGCGAGGATCACGAACGTCGAGCCGAAATTCGAGCCGTTGGCTTGCAGCAGGACGGACTGGCCGGCGACGCTGAGGGTGTGATCGACGCCGGGAATTTGCGCAGCAATTTGGTTGACTTGCTCCATTACTTTTTCTGTGCGGAACAGCGAGGCCGAGTCGGGCAGTTGCACGTTGACCAGCAGATAGCCCTGGTCTTGTTCGGGGATGAAGCCGGTGGGGGCGTGCGACATGGTCCAGTAGGTGGCGAACAACAGGCCGGCGTAGACGAAGAGGACCATCACGCATAGGCGGAGCATGCGGCCGATGGTCCAACTGTAACCTTCGGTGATGCGGTCGAAGACTTTGTTGAAACCTTTGAAGATCATGCCCAGGAATTCGTTCACCGGCTTGATGATGAACCAGCCGAGCGCGAGGCCGGCAATGGCGCCGGGCAGGAACGAAATGAGCCAGACGACGGGCGGCTGCCAGGCAGGAATGATCATGCCTTCGGCGGCGTCGCCAAAGGGCATGTCGAAAAAGTCGGCGACGAGGCCGTACAGCAGGGCGAGGGTTATGAAGCCGCAGAGGATGAAAATCCACCAGGGGAGGGCTTCGCGGACGTGTTCGTGGCCGCCGTCGGACTTGGCTTCGGTCTTGAAGACTGAAACGGCGCGGGACGGGGTGAGCGTCATGGCGTTGACGGCGGAGATGACCATCGAGGCGGAGATCGTGAGCGCGAATTGGCGGAAGAACTGGCCGGGGATGCCGGGGAAGAATGCGCCGGGCAAGAGCACGCAGACCAGCACCAGCGTGATGGCGAGGATGGAGCCGGTGATTTCGTCCATCGCTTTGATGGTGGCGGTTTTGGGATCGTAGCCTTTGGCGATCCAGCGTTCGACGTTTTCCAGGACGACGATGGCGTCGTCGACGACGATGCCGATGGCCAGCACCAAGCCGAACAGCGTGAGGTTGTTCAGATTGAAACCCAACAGGGCCATGATGGCAAACGTGCCGACCAACGAGACGGGGACGTCAATCATGGGCAGGATCATGGCTTTCCAATCCTGCAAGAAGAACAGCACGACGATGGCGACGAGAATGATGGCGTCGCGCAGCGTTTTGAAAACTTCGATGACCGACTCTTTGATGAAGGGAGTCGTGTCGTAGACGATTTTGTAGGTCAAGCCGCTGGGGAAGCGCTTGGCGAGCTTGTGCATGTGGGCCTTAACTTCGTCGGCCACCTGCAGCGCGTTGGAGCCAGGCAATTGGAAAATGGCGAGTGCGACCGAGGGTTTTCCATCGAGCTTGCAGATCTGCGTCGTATTGCTGGGCCCCCAGATCGACCTTGGCGACATCGTGGAGGCGGACGACTTGCGCGGCGGGGCGCCTTCCTTGACGGTGCCTTGGCTGGTTTTGACGATGATGTCGCCGAACTGCTCGGGCGTGACCAGGCGGCCCAGCGTGCTCATCGTCAATTGGAATTGCTGGTCTTTGGGCACGGGGGGCTGGCCGATGGTGCCGGCGGCCACTTGCACATTTTGGCTTTTGACTGCGTTGATGATGTCGGTGGTGTTCAAACCCATGGACGCCATCTTGTTTGGGTCGAGCCACACGCGCATGCTGTATTCGCGCTGGCCGAGATAGTTGATGTTGCCGACGCCGTCGATGCGCAACAGATCGTCTTGAATCTGGATGGTGGCGTAGTTGCTCAGATACAGATCGTCGTACTGACCGTCGGGGGAGTACAAGTTGACGGCCAGCAAGATGCTGGGGGATTGTTTTTGAACGTTTACGCCTTGAAGCTGGACTTGCTCGGGCAATTGCGGCATGGCCAGCGAGACGCGGTTTTGCACGAGCACCTGGGCCATGTTCAGGTCGGTGCCCAGGGCGAATGTGACGGTGAGCGTGTAGGCGCCGTCGTTGGTGCACTGGGACGACATGTACATCATGCCTTCGACGCCGTTGACTTGCTGCTCGATCGGCGCGGCGACGCTGTCGGCCACGACCTGGCAATTGGCGCCGGGATAGCTGGCGGTCACCTGGACGGTGGGCGGGGTGATGTTGGGATATTGTGAGACGGAGAGCGTGACCACGGCCACTCCGCCCAACAGCAGAATGACAATGGAAATGACCCAGGCGAAGATGGGCCGTTCGATGAAGAATTTGGCAAGCATGGGTCGAAGGAAAGGCGGAAAGGCGGAAGGTGGAACCTGCGACTACAACGCCTGCGTTACATTCCTTTTTCTTCTTTTTCGGCGCGCGGACTTGGACTTTCGTGCCGGCCGTGATGCGTTGCAGGCCGCCGACGACGATACGATCTTTTGCCGTGATGCTATCTTGTGCGGTTTCGCCGGAGGCTGCGGGGTGATATCCGCCGTCCTTCTCCACCACGATCTGCACGGGGAAGATTTCCTGCATGCCGCCGGGCTGCTCCTGGCCGGCGGTGACGGGGCGGTATTGGATGACATCTTGATCGTTGACGATCCAGACGTAGCGGTTGCCTTGGTCGGAGCCGATGGCCATTTGCGGCACGACGAGCGCCGTGTGAGGATCGCTGATCGGCACGCGCACGCGGACGAACATTCCGGGATCGAAGACGCGCGGTCCGATTTTGGGCTGTGGGTTAGGAAGTTCGGCGCGGATTTGCAGGGTGCCGGTGGAGGGATCGAGCTGATTGTTCACGAAATCCATTTCGGCGGTGTAGGGGTAATCGTTCATGTCGGTTTGCAGCGCCACGCCGATGGGGAGGCGTTGACCTTTGCCGACTGTTTTTAGGCGTCCGTCGCGAATGGCGTTCTGCACGCGCAGCAGGATGAGCTCGTCGACGTAAAAGTAGACGTACATCGGATCCTGCGAGACGATGGTGGTGAGCACCGTTTCGTTGGCGTTGACAAGATTGCCAACCGAGACCAGGTTGCGACTGACGACGCCGGCGACCAGTGTGTTGACGTCGGTGAATTCGAGATTTACGCGCACGACTTCGGCGTTGGCTTCCTGGGCAGCGACTTCCGCGACGGCTTTTTCCTGGGAGGCCAGGTACTTATCGACGTCCTGCTTGCTGATGGCGCCGGGGGTTTTGGCCACGTCGAGCGCGCGGGCATAGTCGGCCCTGGCCAGGGTGAGCTGGGCTTTGGACAATTCGACTTGGGCCTTGGCCTGATCGTAGGCGGCTTGGAAGGTGCGCGGATCGATTTTGAACAGGACCTGATTACGCTGGACTTCCTGGCCTGCGACGAAGTTGAAATCTTTGGTGGGCGCGGCGTCGGAATGCTTATCGAAATTCCAGGGGACCAGGTAGCCGGTGACGTGCGAGCGCAACTGCACCGAATCGACGGCCTCGGTGCGGCCGGTGTAGTAGGCGTAATCGGTGACTTGCTTGACTTCGGGGATCGCGACGCGGACGACCGGCAAGTTTTTTTCGGCTTCGACCGTTTCCTCATGCTTTTGGCAGCCGGCCCAAAACGCGCCGCAAACGAGGGCCGCAACGACAACCAGCGGGATGCGATAGCGAATGAACAGATTCATTCCGGACTGGCGAGACTTCGGGGAATCGGCGGCGATGGACATGGGACGTCGGATTTCGGCAACATTGTTTGGGGAATCTGCGCCGGCGACGGCTCACCCATCGCGTCGCAAGGTACATAATTGGATATAGGTTGCGGCGTGCGTTGCCGCATTTGGGCAGCGGCGTTCCGGCGGCCGCGGCATGCAGGCTGTGGCGATTGTATCGTTTGCAGCGGGCGCGGAAGTTGGTTCCGGAGATTTCCCTTGAGGATACCAGTTGTCGGACACACGGCAATGAATTTTTCATCCTTGCCACTTGCTGCCGTGCGATGGTCCACCGATTGGTGGCTGCTGGTAATCGTGGTGTGCTATGTGTTGGCCGTGGTCAGCGTGCCATCGGTTTTGCTCCAGCGGCGGGGGAAGCCGGGGGCGGCGGTGAGCTGGCTTTTGGTGCTGTTCGCGCTGCCGGGGTTGGGGGTGTTTTTGTGGTGGGCGATTGGGCGGAAGCATTTGGAACGACACCGGCGAAAACGGCGGCGGGCGGCGGCGCACACGGCGTTTGCTTTGACAAGAGTGCGCGACGAGGTGCCCGCACCGGGGCAGGCCGACCTGTCGCTACTGCCCATTGAGCGGATGCCGATTGAAGAAGCGGAGTGGGTTTTCCCTCCGACGGCGGGGAACCGCTTGCGATTATTGGTCGATGCGGCGGAGGCGTATCCGGCGATCGAAGGAGCGATCCGCGCGGCCGGCGATCATGTGCATTTGGCGTTTTACATTTGGAACGATGATGACACGGGGGTGGCGTGGCGCGATTTGTTGATTGAGAAGGTTCGCAAAGGCGTGCGGGTGCGGCTACTGTTGGATGGATTGGGGAGCCGGTTTGCGCGGCGACATGCATTGATGCGGCCACTGGTGGATGCGGGGGGCGAAGTGGTTTACTTCCAACCGCTCACGCTGTTCGCGGTGCGGCCGACGATCAATTTCCGCAATCACCGGAAGATTGTAGTTGTGGACGGCTGCACGGGATTTCTCGGGGGCATCAACATCGGCGATGAATACAAGAGCGATTGGCACGATCTGGCGATGCAATTGGAAGGGCCGGCGGTCGATCAGTTGCAGGAGACGTTTGCAGAAGATTGGTTTTACGCCACGGGGCGAGAGATTGTGGCGCCGCACATTTTTTGCAAGTGGCATTCGCCGGACACACTGGCGAAGTTGCCGGCGGTGGACGATGCGGCGGCGGTGTGCAGCATATTGGCCAGCGGGCCGCATACGCCGCACAACATCACGCATGACGCGCTGTTTTTGGCGCTGACGCAGGCGCGCGAGCGAGTTTACATCACCACGCCGTATCTGATTCCAGAAGAAAGCACGATGGCGGCCTTGCGGACGGCGGTGTACCGGGGCGTCGACGTGCGGGTTTTGGTGCCGGGGGTGAGCGATGCTTGGATTGTGCAGTGGGCGGGGCGGTCGTATTTTCCCGATTTGCTTTCGGCGGGGATCCGGGTGTTTGAGTATTTGCCCAGCGTGTTGCATGCCAAGAGCGTGTTGATCGACGACGATCTGTCGATCGTCGGCAGCGCGAACATCGACGTGCGGAGCTTTCGATTGAACTTCGAAGCAAGTTGCCTTTCGCGCAGCAAGCCTTTGGCGCAGCGGCTGCTAGGGCTATTTTCCCGCGACTTGCAGCATAGCCACGAGGTGACGTTTGAGGATTTACACCGCCGCTCCTATTTGGCGCAGTTGGCCGATGCGGCGGCGCATTTGTTGAGCCCGTTGCTGTAGGCGGCAGTGTTGCTCCCGGCGTGGCGTAGCGTTATGCTTCAAGGGGAATAACGCCAACGAAGCGCCGGACAAGTCCGGCGGCTAACTAGAGCAATGCCGCTTGTCGAAACGAAAGAGCCGACTGCTACGGTCCCCGAAACGCGCGCAGGCGGCGGGGTTTGGAATGTGCTGCGGCAGGCGCGGCTGAATCGGCATGAGATTGCCGGGTCGCTGGGGGATTTGGGGACGTTCTTGCCGCTTCTGGTCGGGATGTCGGCGGAAAACGGTTTGGATTTTGCCTCGGCATTGTTCTTTGCCGGGTTGTTCAACATTGTCACCGGCTTTCTGTTTCCGATACCGATGGCCGTACAGCCGATGAAGGCGATCGCGGCGGTGGCCCTGACGGAAGGGCTGACGGTGCCGCAGATTCTGGCCGCGGGGGCGACGGTGAGCATTGTGATATTGGTGCTCGGACTAACCGGATTGATCAATTGGCTCAACCGGGTGATTCCGCGGAGCGTAGTGCGCGGGCTGCAGTTGGCGCTGGGATTGTCGCTGCTGATGAAGGGGATGCAGATGGTGGCGGGGACGCATCAGTGGCTGGCGCCGGACAGTTATCTTACGGGGATCGTGTCGGCGATTGTCGTCTTGCTGCTGTTTTTCTCAAGGCGGATTCCGGCGGCGCTGCTGTTGTTCGGCGTGGGACTGGTGATTGCGATGTGGACGCATCCCAGCGTGCTTTCTTCGCTGGGGCTGGGGATCACGCTGCCGAAGTGGACGCCGCCGGGGTGGAGCGATTTTGTGTCGGCGTTTCCGAAGGCCGCGGTGCCGCAGATTCCGCTGACGACCTTGAACTCGGTGATTGCGGTGTGCGCGCTGGCGATCGATTTGTTTCCGGAGCGGGAGCGGCAAGTGACGGTGCGGAAGGTTTCGATTTCCGTTGGAATGATGAACCTGGTGGGCTGCTGGTTTGGGGCCATGCCGATGTGCCACGGGGCCGGCGGGCTGGCGGGGCAGTATCGGTTTGGGGCGCGGACCAACGGATCGATATTGTTTCTCGGCGCGGTGAAGTTGCTTTTGGCGGTTTTTCTTGGGGCGTCGCTGATGACGCTATGCCAGCAGTTTCCGGCCAGCGTGCTGGGAGTGATGCTGGCGTTTAGCGGGATGGAATTGGCGCTGGTGTGCCGGGATCAAGTTGGCCGGACCGCGGCGTTCACCATGTTGCTGACCGCCGCGGCGTGCCTGGGGCTGAATAACATTGCGCTGGGGTTTGTGCTCGGGCTGGCCATGGCGTGGTGCTTGCAGTTAAATTTGTTTCGGGTAGAGGACCCGGAGCAGACGCCGTGAATGAGAAACTCCGCCGGCAGATCGCTTGGGACGCCGCGCAAATGATCCGCGCCGGGCAGGAGTCGGAATATCAAGCGGCGCGGATGAAGGCTGTTCGCCGGGCGGCGCGGGGCTGGGTGCCGAATGAAGATCTGCCCAGCGACGAGGAAATCCGCAGCCTGGTGCAATCGGTGACGGCGCCGTCGGTGGGAGACCGGTTCGACCGGTATCGCCGGCTGGTGGCGGCGCTGGAGCAGGTGAAGCTGAATCCTGAATATCATCCCGAGGGGGACGCGCTAAATCACACGCTGCAGGTGTTCGATTTGGCGCGGCACGAACGGCCCTACGACGAGGAATTTCTGCTGGCCGCGCTCCTGCACGACGTGGGCAAGGCGATCGATCGAAAGGATCACATTGCGGCCGGTTTGGCGGCTTTGGATGGGCTGATTACGCCGCGGACGGCGTGGTTTATCGAGCATCACACCGAAGCCAATCAACTGGCGGAAGGGCGGCTGGGGGCACGAGCGAAGAAGCGATTGGAGGCGGATGAGAGCTTCGAGGAGCTGACGCTGTTTTCCAAGTGCGATCGGGGCGGGCGCGAGCGGAATGTGCAGATACCGGATTTGGATGAAGCGATTGAGTATCTGCGGGAGTTGGACCGGCAGTGCGAGGGGCAACCGCCGACGATCGAGTAAGACGACGCGGCTCGGCGGGAGCGTCGCGCTGCCCGGCCTGGGGGCCGGGGCTAAACGGCGCTAATTGGCTGCGCGGCAGTGGCCGAGGGTCATGAGCGCGAAGGCGGTGCCGTAGGGCTTGTGATAGCCGTACATGGGAAAATCCCACCAGGAGCCATCTTCTTCTTGGCGTGGAATCATCAGTTGGGCCAACTGATCGTAGTGCTTGCCCCGATCGGCCGCGGGCAACAACTCGACGCAGCGGGCGGCGTAGTAATGGCCGTAGTAGTAAAAATATCCGGCCACGGCGAAGTACGATTCGTGGGGGATGGGGCGTTTGCGTCCCAGGTCGAGCCACAAATTGCGATCGAAGAGTTTATCGAGCCAAGCGTTGAGCACATCGTCGGTGATTTTTGGGTCGCCCCAGAGCCGCAGCGCCAGATTGCACACTTGCGAGCGACCGAGACTGCCGGCCGGCCGACTGATCAGGCTGGCGGGGGCGAAGCGAAAGCGCTCGTCGTAGAGATAGGTGAAGTCGGGATTTTGCTGCCGACGAATCGAAGCCAGTGCACGGTCGACCAAGCGCTGGGGCGGATCGACGCCGACCTCCTTCGCTTCGTGCAGCGCGATGACGCCGGTGGCGGCGCAGAAACTGGTGCCCTCTCCGGCGGGCAACTGGGCGCCGGCGCGGAAATCGTAATAGGCCCAGCCGCCATCGACGCATTCGTAGCGCTTGAGCATTCCGATTTGACCGACCATCACTTCCCTGATTTTTTCAAGCTGAGCGGGGTCGTGCGCGTGGCGGTTCATCATGTGAGCCAGGGCCGACACGCCATAGCTGTGGGTCCAGACGTTGTAGATCGCATCGCCGTTGGCGCGGCGCACCTGCGGCAAGTTCTCCAACAGCCAGGCTTCGGCACGATCGAGCGATTTTTGCACTTCGTCGGAATCGCCACCGACTTCGATCAAGGCGGAGATGCACAAGGAGGTGACGGCGGCGCGAAACGCCTGATGGGCGCCGGGCACGGGAGCATAGAGGTCCCTGCCGGTGGCTTCCTCGGGCGAGCCCCAGGAGCCATTTTTGTTTTGCGTCGCCAGCAAGAAGTGGACGCCGCGGTGGATGGAGGACTGAACGGCGGCGGGATCGCGGGGCGGGGCCGAGACGGGCTGGGTCGGCTGATCGGACCGCTTGGGCGGAGGCATGTCGGTCGCGGCAAGAGAATCCAAGGCGGACGCAGTCTGCGAAGAGTGTTCCGCCGGCTCGTCGGCTAGCGCGAGCGATGCGGGCACTAGCACGATCGTAGCGGCGAGGAGCGCGCTGTTGAAATCAAACTTGAAACAACGAGCCATTACTCTTCATCCTTGGGAGGTTCGCGCAGCACTTTATCGCCTTCGGCGAGCCCTTCGGTGATTTCCACGGTCGTGTCGTTGCGGTGGCCGACGGTGACGTTTCGCCTGGCGGGTTTGCCATCGCTGCCCACGAGCCAGACGTATCGCTGTTCGTCGTTTTGTTTGTCAGTTTGCAGAGCTTTCGCCGGCAGAGTCAATGCCGAATCGGTGGAGAAGGCGGTCAGCTTGACTTTGCAGTTCATGCCGGGCGATGGGACCGACATATCCTTGGGCATCCGGGCGAAGTCGACGAGGATGGTGCTAAAATATTTGCCCTCGGGCGCGGGGACCAGGCTGAATTCATCGAGCAAGGCGGGCAGATGCTCGTCTTCGTATCCTTCGGGAGTGACTGAGCCGGTGAGGCCGCGTTTCAGTTGCGAGAGATTTTTTTCGGGCAGCGTGGCGCGGACGAAGACGGTTTCAGGATCGACGACGGACATGACGACTTCGTCGGACGAGACGCGGCCGCCTTTGCGGAGCTTGTTGATCAGTTGAGCGGCCTGGGTCCACTGGCCGTGCGTGCAGGCGCCGAAGTACACGACGCCATCGGCGGGCGAGGTGATTTTCATGAAATCGCGATCGCGCTGGAGCTTGGCCAGCTTGTCGGCGGCTTTTTCGCGTTCGAACTTTTTCTTTTCCAATTCGAGGCGTTGCTTGTCGAGCGTGATCGGCAGCGACGTGCGGGCTTTTTGCAAATCCATGGCGGTGCGGTCGACATTGACCTTGAGCAATTCTTCTCGGCGAGGCAGCTCGATTTTCAGGAGCTTCTCCTGCGCGATTTTTGCCATCTCATACTGGAACTGATCTTCCTCGACCTGGTCGCGAGTGCGCTTCAGCACGATCTCTTCGGTTTCCTTGGTGATATCTTCCCCTTTGTACATCTTTTCGAGTTGCTTGAGTTGTTCTTTGCTGTAGTCGAGAGAATTGCCGTACGACTTGACCGCGAAATTGGCTCGCCGCTCGATCAATTCGCGATCTTTCGTGACGAACTGATTGAGGTCGTCGGCGGCCAGGCGGCTGCTGCGTTCGGCCACGCGCAGATCGAGCGGCATCGATTGCTCTAGCAGATGGATTTCGGAGCTGAGCTGATCGACGCTCAAATCGGCGAGCTTTCGATCGGCCTCGAGGTCGCTGATTTGGTCGTCGATTTTCGTGGTGTCGAACTCGATCAGCGTGTCGCCTTTTTTGACCGTGTCGCCTTGTTCGACGGCGGTTTTGACCGTCCAATCGGACCAAATTTCCGGATGGATCGAGACTTCGCTGGTGCGTTTGGATTCGAACACGCCGCTCAGGGAAAGGTCGACCTTGAAAGGCTCCTTCTTCACGGTGAAAGTGCTGGAGGCGGATTTATCCTTATCCGACGCTTTGGTGTCCGTTGGCTTATCGTTTTTCGATTTGTCGTCGGGAGACTTGGAATCGGATGACTTTTCGTCGGACGGCGATTTTTCATCCGATTTCTTGGAGGCGTCGTCGTCTTTCTTATCGGGTTTGTCGTCGGCTTTTGGCGAGTTGACGGGTTGGTCTTTCTTGTCGCCGGCTTGTGACTTGGCCTCTGGCAGACGGACATCGTCGGCACGGGCGGGCTGCTGGTTGTCGGAGCGGATGCGAAGCCCCAGCGCGACCACGATGACAATCAAGACCAACAAGGCTCGCCTGAGCGGGAACATGATTGGGATGTCTCCGGCTTGAGATTGTGACGTTGATAAGGCTGGCGGGTGATCGTCCGTGGGTTCCTAGACAGACCGGGTTCCATCGGCCGAAAAGAGCGGCAGGGCCCCGGCTGCCGAACTATCTGAACGTCGCCTTGAGGGGACGTAATTTCATTGTACCATCGCAAAGTTCGTTTTTCACCTTCCTTCGCCGCGTCGGAACGGGGTAGTCTGGTAGCATGGCTTTGGGATTTACGGCAAAACCGGTTCGGTGGTTCGCAATTGACGTCGCCTGAAACACATCGCATTGAACCCGCGCACGATTTGCTGCGCATCCGCCGCGGACCGCTGGATGTGTTTGTGCGACCGCGCAGCATCGCCCTGGTGGGCGCAACGGAAGCGGCCGGCAGCGTGGGAGCGGCGCTGGCGGCCAACTTGTTGGCTGGCGCGTTTGCCGATCGGGTGCAGTTGGTCAATCCGAAACACACGACCTTGCTGGACCGGCCTTGCTATGCGTCGGTAACAGAGCTTCCAACGCCGGCGGATTTGGCGGTGATTGCGGTGCCGGCGGCGGGCGTGCGCGACGTGATCGAGCAGTGCCTGCGGTCGGGCGTGAACGGGGCGATCATCATTTCGGCCGGGTTCAAAGAGATTGGGCCGGCCGGAGCGGCAATGGAGGCTGAGATTCGGCAGCTGATTGCCGGCACAAAATTGCGCGTGATCGGGCCGAATTGCGTCGGCGTGATGAGCCCCGTGACCGGCTTGAATGCGACGTTCGCCAAAACGATGGCCCATTCGGGAAAGGTGGCGTTCATCAGCCAGAGCGGGGCGCTGCTGACGGCGATTCTGGATTGGAGCTTGCCGGAGAACGTCGGATTCAGCCACATCATTTCCGTCGGTTCGATGCTCGACGTCGGCTGGGGCGACCTGATCGATTTTTTGGGGGACGATCCGCATACGGGCAGCATCGTGATGTACATGGAATCGGTCGGCAACGCGAAGTCGTTTTTGTCGGCGGCGCGCGAAGTGTCGCTGCAGAAGCCGATCATCGTGATCAAGGCCGGCCGGAGCGAGAAGGCGGCGCAGGCGGCGGCATCGCACACCGGGGCATTGGCCGGCAGCGACGACGTGCTGGAGGCGGCGTTTCGGCGCGTGGGCGTGGTGCGCGTCAAGCATATTTCGGAGTTGTTCCATGTGGCTGAAGTGCTCGACAAGCAGCCGCGGCCGGTCGGTCCGAACCTGGCGATTGTGACCAACGCGGGGGGGCCGGCCGTGCTGGCCACCGACGCATTGATTGAAGCGGGAGGGCAACTGGCGACGCTGACGGAGTCGACGCTCGAGGAACTGAACGGACTGCTGCCGCCGCATTGGAGCCACGGCAATCCGGTGGACGTAATCGGCGATGCCGCTCCGCAGCGGTTCGCAGAAAGCGTCGGCATTGTGGGCGCGGCCGCGGAGACGGACGGCGTGCTGGCAATCTTGGCGCCGCAAGCCATGACCGATCCGACGGAAACCGCTCAGTTGTTGACCGCCTACAACAAGCTGCGGGGCAAGCCGTTGTTGGCCAGTTGGATGGGGGCTGAGCAGGTGGCGAAAGGAATGCACGTGCTTAACCAAGCGGGCATACCGACGTTTTCGTATCCGGAGAGCGCAGCGCGCGTGTTTCAATACATGTGGCATTACAGCTATGCGCTGCGATCGTTGTACGAGACGCCGTCGCTGAACATCAACGAAGGAAAAGATGAAGGGCGGCGCAGCGTCGCGAATCTGCTGCGTAACGCGCTCCGGGATGACCGGACCTTACTTACCGAGGCGGAATCGAAGCAGTTGCTTGCAGCGTACGATATCCCGACCGCCAAGACGCTGGTGGCCACGAGCGTGGAAGAAGCCCTGCAATGCGCCGAGCAGATCGGCTATCCCGTGGTGCTGAAGCTGATGTCGAAAACGATCACGCACAAGTCGGACGTAGGCGGGGTGCGACTGAATTTGCAAAACGAGGAGGAGCTGCGGGGGGCTTACGCGGCGATTCAAAAAGGGGTCGAGCGCGCGGCCGGACCGGGGCACTTCGACGGCGTGAGCGTGCAACCGATGGTTCGAACGGAAGGTTACGAGCTGATTCTGGGCAGCAAAGTCGATGCGCAATTCGGGCCGGTGATTTTGTTTGGAGCCGGGGGACAGTTTGTGGAGGTGTTCCAGGATCGCGCTTTGGCGCTGCCGCCGCTAACTTCCACGTTGGCGCGGCGAATGATGGAGCGCACCCGGGTTCATCGGGCGTTGCAAGGCGTGCGTGGACGGCCGCCGGTGAATCTGATCGGTTTGGAACAATTGCTGGTGCGATTTGCGCAACTGGTGTTGGAGCAGCCGCGAATTGCCGAGATCGACATCAATCCATTGCTGGCCAGCGATCGGCAGTTGATTGCGCTGGATGCGCGCGTTGTTTTGCATCCGAAATCGATCGACGATCTCGATCTGCCGCAGCCGGTGATTCGGCCATATCCTCGACAATACGCCAGCCATTGGACGGCCAAGGACGGCCGCCGGTTCATGATTCGACCGGTGCGTCCAGAAGACGAGCCGTTGTTCGTGGCGTTTCACCAGACGCTTTCCGTGCAAACGGTGTATGGCCGATATGCGCAGATGTTGCCGCTGAGCCAGCGGACGGTGCACGAGCGATTGTCGCGAATGTGCTTTGTCGACTATGACCGGCAAATTCCCTTGGTGGCGATTGAGGATCAATTTTCACCGTTGCGGCTGGCGGCGGTGGCGCGATTGATCAAATTGCACGGCAGGGACGACGCGGAATTTGCGCTGGTTGTGAGCGACGTTTACCAGCACATTTCGTTGGGATCGGAGTTGATGGCGCGATTGGTCGACATTGCCAAGGAAGAAAACTTGAAGCGGTTGATCGGCCAGATTAACGCGGATAACGTGCCGATGCTGACCATCTGTCAGAGGCTGGGATTCCGATTCGATGAATCGTCGGAAGGGTCGATCCGCATGGCCGTGCTGAACTTGTAGGAAAGCTGCCATGCGGCGGCGCGCGATCACAGCATGCTGGGAGTAGGGTTGTGCAGCACCGCGGTTTCGTCTTCGGAGGTAAGGGGCGACGCGCTGTGCTGGTAGCGATCGTAGCTGGCCAGGGCGCTGCCCTGCTCGAACTTGAACGTGTCGTCGGGATTGGATTGCAGCGTGGCCCAGCGGACATAGGCCAGCAGTTGCGGTTGGGAATCGAAGGTAGCCACCAGTTTGTACGGTCCGCCGCGTTTTGAGCCGTAGAGAAATTGCATATCAGTGAACATTAATCTCCAAGCGCATCATTCTACCGCTGCCAAATCGGAATGCGACCCGTCGCAGCTATCACGATGAAGCGGGTCACTTGTGAGTTCATGAGGCCGGGATCATAATCGGAAGTGATGGAGGCGATTTTCTCTTCCGGGGCCCGAGCAATGAAGGCTGCCGTCAAGTTTTTGATATTGTTTTTGGCCTGCTCGGTTTGCGTGTCGGCTCGCGCGGGGTCGATTGTGAACTTGCTGCTGGTGCCGGACGGGTCGGCGGATCCGCCGGGGGATCGGATCGACGTGTCGCTATTGTTTGGGCCGGGGGAAACGGCGGGCACGTGTGAAGTTCGGGCGTACACCTTGGGCAGCGATCGATTTGAGACTCGCGCGATCCGATCGCGCAATAAAGGCCACGCGGATAAGTCGGGATTCCTTCTTTTGACGCAGCCGGTGGCGCGGCGCGACGGGGGCGCGACGGATTTTCAGATTGTGGTGCCCTATGGCGATTTGGATTTGTCGCCGGGGACGTACAAGATCGGCTACGAGTTGACGATCACCGGGTTGGGAGCGCAATCCATTCAGCGCGCCACGAACGCCACGATGATGATCGTGACCGACGAGACTCGGACGCACATGACGGTGCCGACATTGCAATTGCGCAGCACCAATGAAGTGCAGAAGCAGACGGGGATTGTGGGCGCGAGCCGGCGGCCAAGACGACCAAGCTGGACAAGCAGGATTTCGGGCTGTCGGTGAAACGCAGCAAAGCCGTGTTGGAATCGAAGGGCGCCACGGTCAGCATTCCTGGAGGATTCCAGCGGCGGGCGATTGCGAATGCTGCGCTCAAGGAGAATGACTCGGAGTTTGCGCGGCGCGACAAGCTGGCCGATTCGCCGACGGCGTGGGAGCCGATGTCGAACGAGGGGGATGCGAAGGATCGGACTGTTTATTTTGCCACGAACCGCGCCCAGTCGGCGGCGGGGACCGACGGCATGCCGCATTTCACGGCCGACATTAGCGATCAACTGACGGTCGGCAAATGTGTGGTGAATATTCCGGTGCAGCACCGGCGGGGCAATTTGGAGCAGCCGAGTTGGTGGGACCCGGTCGATCCGGCGAAGCATTTTCTGGTGGAAAGCGTGCAGATCATGCCGCAGCGGGAACTGATTCGCGAGGCGACGTCGGACGACGTGCTGTTGTACGTGCACGGGTTCAACGCCGATTTTGACTTCGCGGTGCTGCGGGCGGCGCAGTTGAAATACGACTTGCAGTTTCCAGGGACGGCGATGGCGCTGTGCTGGCCGTCGGCGGCTTCGGCGGACAAGTATCAGGAGGATCGCCAGCGGTGCGAGCAGAGCGCGGATCAGGCTGCGGATGTGTTGGCCGGGTTGATTGCGGCGATTGATGCACATCCGGAGGGGAGCCGTCCGAAGCTGCACATTTTGGCGCACAGCATGGGAAACCATTTGCTGCTGCGGGCGATGGCGCGATTGCAGGAGCGCGGGCGCTGCCGGAAAAGAGCATCGTGTTCGGGCAGGTTGTGCTGGCGGCGCCCGACGTGGGGGCGCTGGAGTTCAACAATCTATTGCCGTTTGTGCTGGAGCATTCGGAGCGCGTGACGTATTACTATTGCACGCATGACGCGGCCTTGGGCATTTCGCGCAATTTGAACCTGTACGAGCCGGTGGGACTGATGGCGTTTTTCGAAAAGGGGCTGGACACGATCAATACCGACGAAGTGGATACGTCGTTTTTGTTCCACGGGTATTATGCTTCGGCGCGGCAGGTGTTAAGCGACGTGCAATTGTTGTTGGCACAGCAGAGCCCGCCGGAGAAGCGCGTGCCGCCGCTGGGACCATCGAGCATGGTGCTGGGGCACGTGCTGTGGTCGTTTCCATCGCCGGCGGTGGCGGCGAGCAAGTAGGAAACACAAGAGCGCCAAGCGCTCCGCTATCGCGTCGCGGCTAAACGGAGAGGTCTGTAGCCCCAGTCACCCAGCGCGCTCCGCTTTCGCGTCGCGGCTAAACTATCGCGTCGCGGCTAAACGGAGGAAAAGAGCGATTCTATTGGATTGAGTTCAGCGCTTTCTGCACGGCGACGCGATCGAGCTTGCCATAGCCCCAGAATGGATTGGGCAGTTCGCCGGCGTGGGCCGAATTGCTCGGCGGCGCGGTGGCGGATCGCTGGAGGATGTTTTTGATCTCGCCCAAGGTCAGCGTCGGTTTCTTTTGAAACAGCAAAGCGACGCAGCCGGCGGTGTAGGGCGTGGCGGCGCTGGTGCCGTTGAACTGCTGATACTGGCCGGTCGTGTCGCGGTCGGCGGCAACGTTCATCGGGGCCGGGGCCGTGTACCATTGGCCGGGGGAGGTGACCTCGGGCTTCACGGCGCTGCCCATGCGGCGATAGCCGGGGCTGGAGTAACTCGACATTTCGCCGACTTTCATCGCGCTGTCGCGGGCTGGTGACCGGTGGGAGTGAAGTGACTTCGCCCCAGCGATCGAAGCGATCGTTCCAGTCGTAGCTGCCGACGGTGATGGCGTTGGTGGTGGTGCCGGGAGTGCCGACCATGTTGCGCTGTGCGGCAATCTTTGTCGAACTCGGAGCTGCCTTCAGGGAAGTAGGCGTCGGCGCCGATGGGCTTGCCGCTCTTGCTGAACAGGGCCAGGTTGCCTTCGCCGCCGGCGGTGAGCACGACGAGAATTACCTGCCGCGTGAGCGGGTGGATAATCTTTCCGATGGCATAATAACTGTCGCCGGACTGCTCGTCTTGACGGATGACGATGCCGGAGGATTTGGAGTCGTCGTAGTCGACGTCATCAGGGTTTTCGGTCTGCAGATAGATGCGCATCACGGTGGGGCTGTCGCTATACCAGTGGAGCATGCCGGGACTGTTTTGATCGCCGAGTTGCGTGTCGGCGTGGAAGTGCTCCAGTCCTTCGTTGCCGGCACAGATGCAGATGGCGCGGCCTTTTTTATCCAACGGGAAACGGGCGTCGAGCTGCAGCTCGTCGGCGCGGTAGCCGTCGTGGCCGCCGGCATGGCCGCCGAAGCTGCACGAGACGACCAGCGGGCGGTCGCCGGCGACTTTTTGCAGCCATTCGCAGATGGCGCCGAAGAGGTATGCGTTTTCCATGTACTCGCCGGTGCCGATGCGGACGGCGATGATGTCGGCATCGGGCGCGACGCCGGCGTACATCGGTTTGCCCTGCGGATCTTTCGGGCCGCCGCGGCCGTTGCCGGCAGCGACGCCGGCGCAGGCAGTGCCGTGGCCGTTGGTATCCCATTCGGGAATTTCGGGGTGGACCAATTGCAACGTGCGGGTCAGTTCCGCGTTGTCGAAGATGGTTCCGATTGCCGCGCCGTTGGGATACGTGTAGGGGGCGGGCTTTCCGATTTTGCCGGACTTGTATTGCTCGCTGGTGGTGTCCCAGAAGTACAAGATGCGAGAGACTTCCTTGCCGTTGCTGTCGGTCTTGACGAAATCGGGATGCCGGTAATCGATGCCGCTGTCGATGACGGCGACGATGACGCCCTTGCCGGTGGAATTTCCGACGCCGCCGATAGCGGTTGCCTCAGGCGGGGCGCGCGTGAGCTGGGGTTGCGGGGGGACGTGCGGGATGGGGGGCAGGAAGGGTTCGCTGGCTTCCTCGTACGAGACGACATTGGGGTCGGCATCGAGCTTTTCTTTGACGGCCGGGTCGATATCCTGCGTGCTGGGATCCCAGTCGGCGAAGACGTCGGCGTATTTGTCGATGCGCGTGATCAGGTGGATGCCTTGCATTTCGAACTTGGCGCAGGAGTCGGCGTCTTTGAATACAAGATTAAGCGGAATGTAAGCGCCGCTTTTCATATCGATCGTGGATCGAACGCGGACTGACTTCGCGGCCTTGGCGTCGGGGGAGGCGCTCATGCTTTTCAGCAGGGCGGGCTTGAAATCCAGTCCTTTGGCTTTGGTTTTCCAGGCCAGATATTTTTTCGCGGTCGCGCCGGAGGATGTCGATTTCGTTGTCGACTTTCCGCCGGTCTCCGCGCCCGCGGCCACAAGGACCAATGTCACGCTCAACACCACGTACAACAATCGAACGGATTTCATGAAATGGCCCTTCGTGCAAAAGATGGTCGCACTTGGAAAGACGGTTGGTTAGCAATTGCCGCGGAAAAAATCGGACTGCCGGAATCTGGCAGGGGTCAGTATAAATATCTGTTGGGGTGATGGCAAACGAGCGCTGATGACGTTCTGGAGCTTGATTTGCCGGCATTTGTCGAAGACGGTGGGCGCGGTGCGATCATCGCCTGCGCCCCCTCCATACGCCGATAGCTGGAGTTGAAGTTCGCAGGGAATCCAAAATCCCAAACTGGGACGGTTGAGGTCGTCATGGAAACGGTTTTGTCCGATCTGTTAACTCGGCTGGATCAGTTCTCCAATCAGTTCAACGATCTGCGTGACGGCATCCGCCAGGCGATCAAGATCGCCCAGGACGACCCGGAAATGTCGCTCACTCGGGCGCGCAAGGTTCTGGAATACATTGTGCGCGATGTTTACGAAACCGGTCTAAAGACGAAGGCAGGGACGCAACCGTTGGAGAATCTGCTGCAGCGGGTCGTGAAAGAGGGACTGTTGCCCAAGAGGCTGGCGGCCTACGCCACGGCGGTGCGCGAATTAGGCAATGTGGGGACGCATTCGTTCGACGATCAAATCACCCATCAGGACGTGCTGCAATCGTTGACGTCGCTGATGCCGATCGTGGAGTGGTTTTTCGAGCAGAAGAATGTGGAGGATGCGCCGGTGGTGAGCGAGCAGCCGGCACGTGCTGCGCCAATCACAAGCGCGCCGCCGATGAGCGCGCCAGTCCGGCGCAGGGCGCCGGCCGGCGGCAGGCGTCGAGTTTGGCCGCTGGTCATCGTCGCAATCGTGCTGGCGGGCGGGATCGCCGGCGGGATTGCGATCTTTGGTCATGGCAAAGGGGGGAGCAAAACGGATCAGAATCCACTTTTGATTTCATCGTTGGATGATGAAGATCGGCTGGCCCAGGCGGTCGGCATGGTGGTGGTGCCGAATCGGATTTGGTTTCCCAACGGAAGCGTCATTGAAGTGCCGCAGAGCATGGGGACGTGCTTTGCCGTGACGCCAGATGGTTATTTGTTGACGGCGGGATACGTTGTGGAATCGGCTTCGACGGAAAAGACGCCGCAGAAAATGCAGGATGTCGACGTGGAGGTCGACCGGCCGATTCTGGTTTACTTCCGAAAAGTAAGGTTTGAAGCGAAGGTGGTTTATACGAGCAAGCAGTTCAACTTGACGGTGTTGAAGGTCGATCGGCAGAAGCAGTATCCCTTTTTCGCGCTGTCGGCGAACGATTCGATCAAGCCGCGACTGCAAGTGACGACGTTGGGGTACAGTGGAATTTCCGTGGGAGAAACGGGGGGCCAATCGTGGTTCGACACGAAGCGCTTGGAAGCGGCTGCCGAAGAGGCGAAATCGAAAAAGGTCGCCGTGTATGCCGAATCCGTGCTGGACGACAGCCGGTTTTCGTTGACGATTCGCTCCGGGGCCGTCGACCGCACGGCGAAGAACGAAGCGGGGGTGATGGTCATCTATCACGAGGCGAAAATCTTTACCGGCAGCGGCGGCGGACCGTTGGTCGAAGCCAATGGCACCGCGATCGGCGTGAATACCCATGCGCTTGAAGGCCGGGGTGAGATTACGTATGCCTCGGCTGCCACGGGGCAATTGCGGCCGGAACTCGAGGAGTTTTTGCCGGAAAAGTTGGTATGGCGGGAATAGTCGGCGGGAATCGGACGTGCGGGAAAATAAGCCGAATAGGCCAGAAACTTAAGGACGGTGATTTGATTCAAAGCGGGTTCTGAGAACCCCGGGCCGGGGAAGTAAGTAGTGTAGAATGGGCCATTGGAAACAGGGCAGGGAGAGGCCTGTTCGCGCAAGGAACTCGTGCCGATCGCCAGTAGGGGCCGAAAGAGCATGGAACTGGTATTCCGCCATGTGACGGATGAAGAATTCTCGCAGCCGCCGGCCGGGGAATGGATCTTTCGGCTGCGGCATCAGACCGCCACGCCGGTGCGCGCGATGGCGGAATACGTGCTGAATCAGGGGGTCGCATCGTTTCCCCAAGGGGCGGCGCCGCTTCAGAAGATCGTGGCGCCGTTTGATCCCACGCTCGACGACATGCTGGCGATCGAGTTTGCCCGGCGGCTGATGGCTGGGGAAACGTTGCCCGAGGGCGCGAAGAGTTTCTGCGCTATGCGACGTTGGCGCGGGAAGGACTCAAGCCGGGGGAGGTGCCGCTGGAGTCGTCGCTGGAGGGGATTTTTCTAGCGATGCGGAACGCCGCGGGGGAAGATCTTTCGCAGCCGGCGGCGGGCGCGCGGTTTGCCGGCGATTGGGCGCGATTGGCGGAGCGGATCATGGCGGCCGCCAAGGCCGGCGTCGATCCGTTCACGCAGCCGTTTTTGGCGGAAGGTCCGGAGTTTGCGAAAGAGCGCGCTTTTCTGCGACAAGATCACGAAGTGTTTCGGCAGGACGTGGAGCGCGGCGAAAAGTGGAGCGTGCGCATTCCCGGCGGATCGCAAAATTCGTTCGGCCTGCTCTTGCATCAGCCGAAAAGTTTGCTGTTCAAGTTCTGGAGCCGCGATTCGCAATGGGGGTACGAAGGCAAACCGTACTTGTTTCTGGCGGTGGATTGCGGCGCGCATGAATGGCGGTTTTCGACCGATCCGGTGCAGAGGCTTTCGCTGTTGACGTTGCACGAAAAACTGCAGGCGGCGGAGACGGCGGCGGATGCCCAGCGAGCGAAAAACGATCCTTGGTTCGACGGCGCGCCGTTTGGGCACACGTATGTGGCCTCGCCAAAGCAAGGGACAGCATTGGCAGACAAGGACGTTGAGCGCGTGGTGCGTTCCTCGGCGCAAGCCAAGCAGGTGCGGGCGCCGGTGAAGATCGATCCCGGTAGAGGAATCGACTATTGGGGAAAGTGGATCGGCGCGGCAGGGGCGCTGGCTGGGATTTGCGCGTTCGTGTTGACGCACATTCTGTCGAACCGCCCAAGTTCCGAGCCGGTGATCATCAAACGTGGCAGCCAACCGATCGTGGCGGCCAAAGGCGATGATATTCGGCTGGCCAGTGGCGAGGTGTTGCACGGCAAGGCGGAGAAGACGGTCAAGCTCACGCCCGGACGGCAGCAAAAGATTGATCTGTTGAGCAATAATCCGACACCGGTCGATCAAAATGTGAAATTGAAATTGTTCCTGCAGGCGAAAAACCCAGAAGAGACGGCGCATCTGAAGGTGCAAAGCTTTTACGTCAACGACGAAGGGCCGCTCTATGCCGACTTTGAGCTGCGCGACGGCAAATGGCAGCCGAAGGAGGACAGCCAACAGAGCCAGGGTGACAAGCAGGCGCTGGCAAAATTGCTGCGCAAGGGGCAGAACAAAGTGACGCTGGTGGCGACGAGCGACGGCAACGAGCCGGTGGACGCGCAGGCCAGGCTGGACTGGCAAGTGGATGTGAGTTATTTGCCGGATTTGTATTTGCTGGTGGTCGGCGTGGGAGACAACTTGCCGCACTCGGTGGATGACGCGCAGGCGATGTACGATTTTTTTGGGCGAAAAGATACCGGGCTGTTGTTCAAGGAGGTGCACCGGCAGCCGCTGTTGATCAACGAGCTGGCCAGCAAGGACGCGATTTTCAACGCCATCAACGAGCTGAATAGCAAGGTCGGAACCAACGACGTCGTGCTGATTTGCATCTCGGCGCATGGAACCGTGGTGCGCGATCGATATTATTTGCTCCCCTCGGGCTGGAACGAGTCGGAGCAGACGGTGGCCAAAATGAACTCCAGCGCGATTTCGCAGGACGATTTTCTTTCGGCGCTGAAAGAGCTGGCCGAGAAATGTTACGTGTTGGTGGTGCTGGACACGTGCCATGCGGGAGCGATTTCGGTGGGCGGAACAACTCGCGACGTGGAAGCGCCGGTGGATATGACGCGGTATTTCGACACGAAGAAGCTGGTCGATCGCATGCAAGGCAATCCGAAGGGGATTGTGATCATTTCGGCGTGCCTGGGGAGCGAACAAGCTAACGAGTTGAGCAAGCTCAATCATGGCGCGTTGACCTTTGCGCTGCTGGAAGGATTGGAAGGGAAGTTGCTTTATCCCGATCCACGAACGGATGATAGCGCCAAGTATTTGCCCCCGGACGCGGTTGTGGATTTACAGACCCTGACAAACTATGCGATGGCGCGGGTGCGGAAACTGACGGATAAGCTGACCAATCATCCGCAGAGCGTGGTGGTACTGCCGTCGCCGGGCATGTCGTTGGGGGATATTCCGCTGTTGGTGCGGCCGAAAGCACCGGCCACGAAGTAAGTCAAATGCGTAGGCCGCTGGGGGCTCACTTCGTTCGACCCCAGCCACCCGGCCGATCTGTTTTGTGTTGTTGAGGCGCCGGCCGGAAGAATTTAGAATTGAGACAGCCTGCTAACAGGTTTGCCGGCCTGAAGTAAGTTTTTCTTATGAGCAGCGCGGTCAGTTTTGACGACGATCTTTCGCGGCGGTTGCCGTTGCCGCTGGCGCGGCTGTATCGGCAGGCGCACAACGCCAAGACGGCGCTGGATCGGCATCAGGCGGCGTATTTCCTGTGGGAAGCTTCGCTCAAGCTTCTGGGCTCGGCGGCGATTGCGACTTATGCGCAGCGGACCGAGGTTGATCCGCGCGTCGAGGAGCGGTTGCAGAATTTGGCGCGGCCGGCCATTGGGCACTGGTGGGAATTTGTGCGGTTGCTCTTGCCGGTGCTGGCGGAAGGGGGCGATGTGGGCTTCAAATCGGCGTGCGATTTCTTGCTGGGCCCGAAGCGGCACGATTTGCCGCGGTGCGCCGGGTTGGACGCCACGCTATGCGAAGTGCTGGACGGCAAGTCGGGAGCGCGATCGACGGTGCGCGTCAGCGAGCTTTTCGACAATTTGGTGCGGTATCGCAATCGAGAAATTGGCCACGGTGCGCTGGGGAAACAATCGAGCGAATATTATCAGCGCGTGGGGAAATCGCTGCTGGTGGCCATGACGGAATTGCTTTCGCGCTGCGACATGCTGGCCGGGCGCAAGCTGACATATCTCACGGGACTGCAGCCCAAACCATCGGGCCAATGGGAAGCGGATTTGGAGGACTCGGTCGGCGAAGCGCACCTGCGCCAGGAGCCGCAACTGTTGGCCGAGGAAGAAGCCAGCCATTTGCCGCGCGTCGATCGAATGTATCTGCAATATGGAGCGCGCACCGATCATTGGACGGCGGTGACGTTGCATCCATTGGTGATCTACGATCCGGCGACGGAGGAAGTGCTGTTTTTGAATTCGCGGCGCGGCAAACAGCGCACCGAATACCTGTGTTACTCCACTGGCCGGTTGATGGAGCGCGACGATTTGGGGAGCGAGCAGCGTGAACTGTTGCGGCGGCTGCTGAAAGCGCCGGTTGACGACAAGCAATTCAGCGCCTGGCAGGCGCGCTCGCAGGCCGAGGAGCCGAAGGCGGCGGAAGCGGAGCCGGAACAGCCGCTGAGGCGGATCGGCGAGTTCGAGATCATCAGCGAACTGGGGCGCGGGGGGATGGCCCGGGTGTTCCGCGCCTGGCAGCCGTCGCTGGGGCGGCAGGTGGCGGTGAAGTGCTTGATCAAAAGCGGCGACAAATCGGAACAGCGATTTGCGCAGGAGATTCATGCGCTGGGTCAAGTGCATCATCCGAGTTTGGTGCAGGTATTCACCTCGGGCGCGGTGGATGACCAGTGGTATTACACCATGGAACTGGTGGAGGGGGCGACGCTGGCGGATATTTGCCAATCACTGGAAAGCCGGTCGTCGAATCCTTCGCAAATCGATTTGGTGACATGGCATCAGGCGGTGAGCACGGTTTGCGAGCAAAATCGCGGCGCGGAAAAGCCGCTGAGCCCCGACGCCACGGAATTGCTGACCGGTCGGAGCGCACAGGCCGAAGTGCAATTGATGCCGGCGCTGGAGAAGCTGAGCTATGTGCGGCAAGTTGCCGATCTGATGCGGCAGGTGGCCGAGGCGGTGGATGCGCTGCACCAGCATCCGCTGCGGATCGTGCACCGCGACATCAAGCCGGGCAATATCATGGTCACGGCCGACGGCCAACGGGCAGTGCTGATGGATTTGGGGTTGGCGAAACTGTTGGAGGAGGGAGATCGCAAGCTCACGTACACGCGGCAATTCGTCGGCACCCTGCGGTACGCCAGCCCGGAACAAATCTTGGCGATCAAAGTCGATGCCCGCACCGACGTTTACAGCCTGGGGGCGACGTTGTGGGAGTTGCTGACGCTGCGGCCGATTTACGATGCGAACGACGACGTGGCGACGCCGGAGATCATGCGCCGCATCCAGTTCGACGACGCGGCGCCAATCCGCAAGTATCATCCCGGGATTCCCAAGGCGCTGGAAGCGATCGTCATGAAATGCCTGGAGAAGAATCCAGAGCATCGGTATGCGACGGCGGGGGAAATGGCCGCGGATTTGCGCGCGTGGCTGAGCAATCAGCGCGTGCGGGCCAGCAAGTCTTCTGCGCGGCAACGCATCGTCAGATTGGTGCGGCGGCATCGAGTGGGTTCGGCCGCGGTTGTGGGCCTGTCGTTGATTGGAACCGGGCTGGCCATCTGGTTGGCGAATCGGCCGAAGCCGGAGGAGGTGATTGCAACGACGACAACGGCAAGCACGACGGCGATACCGCCAAGCGCCGCATCGGGAGCATCATCGGCGGCGGCGAAATCGAATTCGCCGGCCGCGACATCACCCAGCAGCAATCAGAGATCGCTGGCGGATATCTACGCACAAAAGGCGGAGATAGAACGGAAGGCCGCAGAACTGCGGGCCCGCATGGCGCCGCTGAGCGCACCCGCCGCGAAGGAGCCTGCGAAGGAACCAGCGAAAGAAACGACGAAGGAATCGCCCAAGGAAGCTGTGCTATTTTCAGACAATTTCGCAACGCTGGACCCGGCTTGGAGGAATGGCAGCGGGTATCTGCACGCGGAGAATCATAAACTCATTCAAAAGCCGCCCGTCGAAATTCAGGCGAATAATCTGTATGCCGGCGGCCTGTTCGACGACATGGATGCGAGCGTCGATATCAAGATGAGCCAGGTTGGCGACGCAAACTGGTACGCAGGTTTGTCGTTTTGGGCGGAGGATATCGACAATTGCTACTTCGCAGGAATTTGCCCGAAGAACGGCAACGTGGCGGTGGTTCGAGAGATGAAGGGACGCGATATTTTTCCTATTCCTTGGCATCACGATGACGCGGTGAAAATGGGCGCGGACGCCGTGAACAATCTGCGCGTAGTGACCCGAGGCGGCGCGATCACCGTATTTGTCAACGGCAAGCAGGTGGCCGCGTTCAACGGCCAGCCGCCGGCGGGAGGGGGGATGATCGGCCTGGTGGGCTGTTCGGGGAAAGAGCTGTACGTCTGGGAATTTTCGAATTTGATCGTCAAAAAACCGGCGGCGGAAACGGCGGCGGCCGTCGAGCCATAACGAGTCGAATCGCCCCAGGCGGCCGGCAGCGGGAAATCGAGCGACGAGAAAGATTTGATCTATCACGACGATTTTTCGAAACTCAATCCGGGCTGGACCAATGACGCCGGGTATCTGCACGTGGAGGGGAACAAACTTGTCTTGAAACCGCCGATTGCGACCAATAAGGCGGTGGTCCGTCTTTTAGAGGCGGAGAAGTTCACGGATATCGACGCCAGCATCGACGTGCGATTAGGAAGCGGAGCCGATGGAACTGGGAATGCGGGGCTGGCGTTTTGGGCGCCCGACAATCAAGACGATTACATTCTGGCCGTAAACGAACAAGGCCGATTCGCGCTGGTTCGGCATGTGAAGGGGCGGGTGACGTTTCCGATCGCGTGGCAAACCAACGAGGCGGTGAAGCACGGCGCCGATGCCGTGAATCATCTGCGCGTGGTCACGCGCGGCTCGGATATCACCGTGTTCATTAACGACAAAGAGCTAATGACGGTTCCGGGACAGCCGCCGGATGGAGGCGGGTTCATCGGCGTGGCGTCGACGACTTCGGAAAAGACGGCCCACGCATGGGAGTTTTCGAACCTAGTGGTGAGGAAACCGTCCGGCTAATGCCGTCGATGCAGAATATGCGATTGCCGAGCGTGCGTTTTTTACCGTTTATAGCGCGTCAAAAGATACTCTCCAGTGCGGCGCATTATTTATGCGACGTGTTCGATATGCGATGGTGCCATTTCGTGCCGGCAGTTTTCGGTAAATCCAGAGGTGTGAACATGAGTCGGGCCTGTTTGGGCGTGGTTGTCACAGCGTTGGCAATGTTAACGAGCGCGCCTTTGCGCCGCCACTTCATGGGACCACGTGGCGGTGTGGCCGAAGTCGCAGCGAATCTTGCTATTGGACGATCCGGATAGCCGGCAAGTTGTCGCCCAAGCCAATGAGATCGAGTGGCCGGCGGTGGTGGTCGAAACTGACGGGCAGTGGCTGAAGATCAGCGATCCCGGGGCGTACAGCGCCGTGCCCGTGGAAGGCTGGCTGCGGAAGGACGACATTTTGCGATTGGACACCGTTCAATCGTTTTGCACGAACAAGATTCGGCAGGGGGAAGTGGAAAAACGGGGCGGGGCGGCGGCCGGCCGCAACGATGGAGCCGATGCGCGATCGCCGACGCTGGCCGATGCCTACTGGATTCGGGGATTGTATTGGGAGAATCAGGGGGATACTGAAAGCGCGCTGGCCGATTACAACCAGGCGATTGCCAACGGGCTGCGCACAGGGGATGTGTATTTGCGTCTGGGCCGGATGCAAACGGCCTGCGGCGCGAAATTCGCCGATCAAGACGCCAAGGGGAACGCGTATATCTGCGAGTGCGCCGATAAGAGTTTCAACCAAGCCGGTAGATTGTTCGGCGAGCCGGGGCGACTTGCGCCGGCACAGTATTACATTGCGCGGGGGGACGCGGAAAGCACCGCTTCATGGCCGACGGAAATTTAGATCACGCCAAGCGTGCGATCGATTACTATCGCAAAGCGGAAGAGAGCAATTCATCGTGGTCGCTGCCGGCGTACAAGCAAGGGAAGCTGCGGATGATCGCGCTGGAGCAGGCGGCGAAGAAGGATCGCAAACAGTTGCCCGACAAACGCTCGCTGCTGTTGGCGATCCAGGATTTGACGCAAGCGATCCGGTTGAACCCGAATTGCAAGGAAGCTTATGAAGATCGCGCCGACGCGCTGCGGCAATTGACCACCGCCGGCACGGAAACTCCAGAAAGCCTGGCTGCACTCGATGAAGGTTACGATCGGATGGGGCGGGACCGACCCTCGGAGTTGCATTTGCCGGCGACGCCGCCGGCCAACTCGATTCTGGCGATTCTCGAAGAGGCGAACGCGTCGGCGGACCGGGCCTATTTGCTGAGCAATAACCGCGGCGCACGGCGCTGGAGATCAAGGCCCGAGTGGAATTCGCGATCGCCCAGGAGCTGTACAAGCCGCACGATCCAGCGTTGGAGCTGGACAAAGTGGCCCGATTGGATCGCGCCTACAGCTTGTACATGGACGCGATCAACCTGGCCAAATCGGCGGCGGACCACAGTTCGTCGTACGACGACATTGTCGGGCGGTTCGGGTTGGCACTTACTTACTACGACCGAACCAACGCGGTGGCGGATGAACTATCGAACCGCGGGGCGACGAAGGTGGCCGCGAACAGCACGAAGTTGAAATCACAGCTTGAGATTGCGAAGAACGATTTAGCGCTGCGGAAGGAATCGCTCACGAAGCTGAAGGCCGACGACCCGCAACGAGCGCAGTTGCTGGCCGATATCGACGTGGCGGAGAGACAGGTTGACGAGGCGAGCCGGGCTTTGGAGGTGAGTTCCAAACAGGCGGGCGATATTCAATTGGCGAAAATCGCGCACGGCAAAATTAGCTCGGCGGCCGACGCGCTGATACGCGCTGGAAGCACGACGGGAAAACAGGGGGCGGCGATCTTGGACACGGTTGAATCGCCCGCGGTTGCTCGTCCGGCGCGGCCCAGCTATACGCCGCTGAATCTCGACAGCAAGTAGAAGCCTATTGCACGGGCGTTGCCGGCGATGGATTGGGCGTTAGCGCGTTTTGCTGCAACTGCAATTGCAGAAGCGGCGCCGATGCCGGTGGCCGAGGTGGCCGGCGGATAGTATTTTTCTTTCAAAGCGCGCGTGCGGAACTGCTCGTTGATGTAGTTGAGCTTGTTTTCCAGCAGGTCGCGCTCATTGATCAGCTTCATGCGCTCGTCGCTGTAGGCTTTGTCCGACATTTTTTCGCGCACTTGGCGCTCATCGAGTTGCTTGATTTCCTCGATGACGCTAGCCAATCGGGCGCGGATAATTTGCTCCAAAGCGGCGGCATCCGCCGTCGAACCCGCCGTGCTCAGCAGGCTGATCGTGTTTTCATCGACATTCACCGCGGCGGAAACCGTGCCCACGGCTTGGGATTGCTGGGTCGGCAATCCGTATTCGTCGACATAGAAGTTGACTTGCTTGGTGCGCAGGATCGGTGCGTCGTGCATGGCGTAATCGAGGATCGCCAGGGTGAGCTTGGCCAATTCCTCGCGACCTTCCGGGCCGACCCAGACGTACGTACCGCAATATTCGCCGACGTAATTGCAGCAATCTTTCGGCACATCTTTCTTGCAGCAGCTTGCGTGGAACCAGCATTCCTTGCCGATGCATTCGGAGGTGACGATGCCGTTGGCGCGGGCGGAAATGTCGCCGTCGGGATCGCCGGTGTAAAACTGTTTCATGCGGGTTTCGCAATCGGGACAATGCTCGGACGGGCGGCCGTAGCCGCAACTGCTGACCGCCTTCTGATAGGCGCAGCGCATGAGCTCGAGCTTGCGCGGGTCGTTGACCGGCGTGAGCGTGAAAGATTCCTGGCACTGGCGAGAAGCGTTGCCGGAGAGATTCAGGGCGCTAAACAGCAACTGCCCAAAATTCTTGGGCGTAAATGCGGCGGACGAGCCGCCGGTAATGGGGCGGCTGAAGCCTCCGGAGAGACTGGCGCCGCCGGAATCGGTGACGTTGGCGGCCCCCTGGTTTGGATAAGCAAACGAGGGGAGCGAGTCGTAGTTGTAGACGAACATGGCCAGATTGTTCAGCACTTCCTGCTGCTGGATCTGGGCGATGGTCCAGGATTCGTTGATGACGTTCTTCTGCAGCCGGAGATGAGTGCAGCCGGTGGCCGCGAAAAGTGCGGCGCAGGCGAGCACGCCCATCCGGGCGCACGAGGTGCGGCGACGAGTGTTGCGACTTGGGTCCACTGGCAATTCTGATTACGCTAGCTAGGGCATCTGCAGGGACTATATTGACGGTATCGGTTATGCCGGTGAGCATCTGCAACAAACCACAAATCAAAGGCTCGGCGAGAGATATCGAATGATGCAGGTCGGAGATGGCTATTTATTTGTGGCGACTGCGCAAGCTGTGGAAATGCCAGCAGGTTTCGAGCAGTTACCCCATTTGCCGAAGGTTGATCGCCGCGCCATAACTTGCTGTGGGCACTTTTCGCTAGCGTGTGAAACTGCGGGCCAACTTTAGCGATGGCTGACGAGGCATTTATCAACGATCAGTCGCTGGCGAAGATGCCGCTGCCATTGGCGCAGTTGTTTCGCCGCGCGCTGAATGCCAAGACGCCGCTCGAACAACACTTGGCGGCCGGGCGGATTGCGGAGCTGGGTTTGAAGCTGCTGGCCTGTGGGGCGATCGTGGAATATCTGGCGCTGGATAAGCCCGATCCGGCGCTGGATGAGTGTTTGAAGAATCTTGCGCGGCCGTCGCTGGGGCACTGGTGGGAGTTCGTGCGGCGATTGCTTCCGGTGCTGGCCGATAACGGGCACCCAGGGTATGCGTCGCTGAAGCAGCTTTTGCTGGGGCGAGCGCGCGACGATTTTCCAAGGGCGGCGGGGCTGGACGCGGCATTGCGCGAAGTGCTCGAGATCGGCAGCGGTTCGCGCACGACGGTGCGATTGAGCGAGCTGTTCGAACGGATCATTCAGCATCGCAACAAGGCGCAGGCTCATGCCGCGCCGGAAATGCGCAACGAAGCATATCACCGGCGACTGGCCACTTCGTTCCTGTTGGGGCTGAGCGAAGTTTTCGATCGGATGGACATTCTGGCCGGGGCGAAACTGCTGTACATCAGCGAAGTGCGGCAATCGGCCGACGGCTGGCAGGTGCAGCAATTTGACCTGGTCGGCGAGCATTCGCGGCGATTGGCGCCGTGGGTCGCGCCGCGTGAGGCGGCCAATCGATTGCCCGATGCCGAGCAAGTTTATTTGCAGTCGCAGAGCGAGGCGGATGCGCCGCTGCATCGCGTTTCGCCATTGGTGCTGTACGAGCCGGAAACGGAAGAGTTGCTGCTGTTGAATTCCCGCGGCGGCAAGCGGGATGTGGAGTATCTGTGTTACACCAGCGGACGCGTGGAAAAACAGCCGGCCAAGCTGCGCGGCCAGCAGGCGGAATTGCTCAGCAAGCTGTTGAAGGTGGAGATCAGTCCGGAGCAGATCGAGAGCTTGGCGCCGACCGCGCCCGGCGGCGAGGAGGGCGCGGCGGAAGCGCCCGCCGGACAGCGCATGCTGGGCGAGTTTGAATTGCTGAGCGAGCTGGGGCGCGGCGGCATGGGCGTGGTGTATCGCGCATGGCAGCCTTCTCTGGGCAGACAGGTGGCGCTGAAAAAATTGGTGCGCACCGGAGAGAAATCGGAGCAGCGATTCGCGCGCGAAATTCGCGCGCTGGGGCAGGTGGAACATCCGAATCTAGTGAAGATCTACACCTCCGGCAGCGACGGCGATCAGTGGTTTTATGCGATGGAGCTTGTCGAGGGCGCGCCGCTTTCGACCGTGTGCGACCAATTGCAGCAGCACGCCAGCACGATCCATGAAGTCAATCAAACGACTTGGAATGAGGCGGTTAGCACGGCGTATCAAAAGGCGCACGACGGGGAGAAGCCGCTGTCGGCATCGACACAAGGAGGCGGCGGCACGCTGACGGTTCCCACGCGCGGCGCCGGAGCCTGAGGTGCTGGAACCTCCGCGTCATTTGCGGGCCGGCAAAAGTTATGTGGCGCAGATTGTCGAGCTTATTCGGCAGGCGACGATGGCCGCGCACACGTTGCACGGAGTGGGCGTGGTGCATCGAGACATCAAGCCGGGGAACATCATCGTCACCGCCGACGGGCGGCAGGCGGTGTTGATGGATTTGGGGTTGGCGCAATTGGCCGACGAGACGGAAGGGCGACTGACGCGGACGCGGCAATTCATCGGCACGCTGCGCTACGCCAGTCCGCAGCAAGTGCTGGCGGCAGGGAAGTTGGATCGGACGAGCGACATTTATAGTCTCGGGGCGACGCTGTGGGAGCTTTTGACGCTGCGGCCGCTGTTCGACGCCACGGACGAGACGCCGACGCCGGAGTTGATGGAAAAGATTCTGCATGAGGATCCGCCGTCGATCCGGCGATACAATCCGCACGTGTCGCGCGATTTGGACGCGATCGTGGCGCACTGTTTGGAGAAGAAACCCGAACGGCGGTATGCGACGGCGCGCGAACTAGCCGACGATCTATCACGGTACTTGAAAGGCGAACCGGTCAGCGTGCGCCCGATCAGCAGAGCGGAACGCATGCTGCGTTGGGTGGCGCGGCGACGGGCGGTGGCGGCGGCGTGGGCGTTTTTAGCGCTGGCGCTGGTATTGGCCGCCGGGGGAGGCATCGCCTATTGGCAGTGGCAACGGACGAAGGAAAACCTGGACATCGAACTATATGGAGCCGACTCGCCCGATCAGACGCCGGAGTTGCATGAAGTGTATCCGGATGTCGATGAGTTTATCCGTGACCGACAGGTAGCGGCCACCAAGCCGCCAGGATGGCGGGAACCGGCCCAAGGCGATTTTGTCTGCGTGAATCAGACCGGCGAACGGAATGTAAAGCTATTGATGTGCAATTTGTCGAACTTGTATCACTTCACCGAACCGGAAGAAACGGGCCCCTCGCCGTTCCCGAAGCAAGGCGGGGTGTGGCGCACGGTGCCGCTGGACAATTCCGCGGACGGGCCGCCACGGAAAATCGAAATCTTTAGCGGCCTGGGGTGGTATGCTTTTTTTGTGCGAAATGCGCGCGGCGAAATTTGCCCGCTGTTCGCCAAAGACGCCAACGGGGGCGACTATCCGCTGGGGGAGACGAATATATTGACCTCGCGGAAAGTCGAATTGACAATAACCATGACGCCTTTTGGCGGAAAACGCCGGTATTATGCGTCATTTCATCGGGAGCCGTAGCGATGGTCGCGAAGAGGCGAGGCTTCGGCCGAGGATTTTTGCTGGCGGTCGCGCTGATCGCTTGTGCGCGCGGAGCATCGGCGGAAAATGCCGACTCGCTGAAATTGCATAACGATGCCGCGCAGGCGATTGACGTGTATGTCGCTTCGGAGCAGAGCCAGGCGGAAAAGCCCTGGGTGCATCTGCAAATCGACGCCGACGACGAGGGGCAATGCACACTGGATTCGCCGGACCGCTACGTGGTGGTCGTGCAAGCTCGTGGAGAGCGATGGCGATCCAAGCGGATCGGCTTGAAGGAGTTTTTGGCGGCTCATCCGGGATCCCTGCTGCGGATCAGCCAGCCGGCTACGAATTCGATCGCGGCACAAGTCGAGGCTGAGGCGGGTGCAAGCCCGGCGGCGCCGGACGCGAACGACTCGGCGCCACCCGCCCCGCCGCCGACGCTGCGATTGAAATTTCGGAAGTATGATTTGGCAAATCAAGATATCTGGTCGCTGGCGCCGCATCTGCACCGGCTGAAGCTCCACAACGACCTGGCGGAAGCGGTCGACGTGTACATCGCGCCGCAGAACAGTCAGGAAGCCGACCCCTGGACGCATTTGAAAATCGAGCCTCGCACCGACGCAACGGCGGAGCTGAAAGCGGCGGATCCGTTCATCGTTCGGATTGAGCTGCCGAATGGCTCGGGGCGATCCAGGCCGATCTATTTGCAGGAGTTTCTGGAGGAGCATCCGGATTACGTGATGGCAGTGGGAAGGACGTACAAGGGGGTGGTGACGGGCACGCCCTACTCGTCCGGATCGGCCGAGGGCGCTTCATCGGGGTCTGCGCCGCCCGGCTCCTCAGCCCAACAGAAACCCTCGCTGCCGCCGGTTTCCATCGGGCCGGCCCAGGAAGCCCCGCGGGAATCGACTGGCGAAGCGGCGCCGACATTAAGGGTCGAATGGGAACAGGCGGGGCGCTAGCCAATCGGGCCGGCATGGTTGCTTGACGGCGTGGGGGGGAGGCGCTCAAAATAATCGCGTCTCTCTTCCAACTCTCTCGTCGTCGCTTACCTAGGGAGGCGTGCCATGATTCGCCGGCGCCACACAAAGCTGATTCTTTCGCTGGTTGCAGCAATTTTAGCCCAGGCGCAATTTCCGCGGGCCGAAGAAGAAGGTCCGCCGCTGATCCTGCGCAACGACCTTTCCGGCCCGGTGATTTTATATATCGCTTCGGAAAGGAGCACGAGCGATTCGCCGTGGCACCAATTTCAGTTAGACGCCGGACAAAGCAACAAGGTGAACGTGATTGCGCCGGATCGGTATTTTGTGGTGCTGCAAATTGGTAACGAACGCTCGCGTTCGAAACCGTTGGAGCTAAAGAAGTTTGTGACGGCGCACCCGAATTATGTGATGCGCGTGAGCGAGATTATGGACACGAGCATCGGCGCATCAGCCAACAGCACGGCGAGTCAGAAGCCGGGCAAAATCGGCGTGTCGGTTTCGCCCGATCCAAGCGGTCCGACGCCGACCAATTGGGCGTCGTTGCCGGTGCAGTTTGAGCGTTTCGACGCGAACGATCCGAGCATTTGGTCGATTGGGGCCGACAGCGTGACGTTGAAGTTGCACAATGAATTGGACAACGCAGTGACTTTTTATATCGCTTCCAAGAAAAGCGACCGGCCCAACCCGTGGACGGAACTGCAGCTTGAACCGAACGGCGATTCGTCGATTATTTTGAAATCGCCCGATCCGTTCATGATTCGGGTGGACGTGGGCAACGAGTCGGCGCGTTCCAAGCCGATCGAGCTGAAGGCGTTTTTGGCGAACCATCACGATTACGTGCTGAATCTGGGGAGAAGCTACCAGTCGATGATGGCGGGGGCTCCTGCGGGAGGCGGCGGAGAAGAAGAGAAGGTTCCGCCGTTGCAGGCAACCGTTATTCCCGATCCGCAGAAGCAGAACCCGAACTCCGTATCGAACCAATTCAATCAACTGAATCCTGATCCCATGCAGAATCTCGGGGGCGGCTCGGGCCAAAAGTCGGGCGGGCAGCTTACAATCGAGTGGGAGTAAGCAAGCCTGCGAGGGCCGGATGAAGTTTCGATACCGCTATGTGAACTTCGGCACGAACTTCCAGCCGGCGGCTGGCGATCGAGCCGAATCCAATGGCGCACCGGAGCGCCTGCACGAAAATGAAATCGCGTTGGATGTGGGCAGCGCACCGTGGGCCGGCGACGGCGGGTCGTGCGCCGTCGTGGACAATCATTTCTATCCGCATCCTTACCCCTCGGCGGCGGCCGGGGTGCTGCATCTGGCGGAGAAGATCCATCGGCGCTTCGTCGATCGATTGGACAAGTCCGAAGTCGTCTGGTTGGTTTCGCATCGGCAGCCCGACTTCGATGCTTTCTGCTCCATGTATCTGGCGCGCGAGGTGATTCGCGGAAGCATCGAGGCGGATGGATGGTCGGAACATGGCATCAGTGCGGACGGTTGGAGGGAAAGCCGCGACGAGATCGATTGGTTTCGTCCGGCGGTGGGACACTTGCCCAGCTCGCGGCGCTGGCCGGTGCTGTTGGCGGCGTATGCATCGTGCGTGGATAAATGCCGGCCGATCGACTGCCCGCGGCATCGCGGCTTGCATTCGGTGTTATACGCGGCGCTGTTGCGAGGCCGGCCGTACCTGGAGGAAGAGAGCGGCGCACTGCAGTTTTTTGAGGAAGTGCGGCGGACCTTGTGCGACCCGCAGTGCGATTTGAATCCGCTGTACGATTCGGTGTTGGAATCGAGTGCCACGTTTGCGCCGGAACTGGCGCTGTTGGATCGGCAACAGGAAGCGTATGAACGGGATGTTCGGCGGGCGCGGAAAACGATCGTGTTTCTGCAACAAGCGGAAGTGCCGTTCGGGCAATGGTACGCCAAAGCGACAACAACACCGTTGGCGGCTGCCGGCAATGATGGGCCGGAGATTCAAGGGGCGCAGCTTGCGCCGGCCGGCGGGCGCCGCCGGCAAGCCGACGGCATCTATCTGCGCGATCCGCAATGTCTGCTGTTCAAAGAATGGGTGCGGAACGATTTGGACCATTCGTCGATGCGACAAGGATTCACGTTCACGGCCATTGCGTACAGCAACGAGCGACCGAACTCGACGACGAACACCACGTCGTACTTTTTTTCGCTCGATCCGGAACGTGCCGACGGGTGCCATCTGTATAACGTTTCGGCGCGGCTGCAGGTGGAAGAACTGCGAGCGCTCCAACAATCGTCGGCCGGGCGCGGCGATGGGGGGACCCATGTCTGCCGTCCGGGGTTTGAAGCCCGCGCGGGCCAAGCGTATGCCGCGCAATTCGACGACCCTTGGTTCGACGGGAGCAGCTATGAAGCCACGATCGTCGCGACGCCGGGGCGCGGCACGGCGATCGACGCGGCGGGCGCGATTGCGACTGACTTGAGCGACGACCCGGTGGCATGGATCGTGCAAGAAGAATTGGAGCTGGCGTTTTTTCAAGGAGAGTTGCGGATCTGGAATTATTCGACGTCGGCAGGGGCAAGCGCGGCGGCGGGGCGACCGAGGAGTTTGCCCGTGGGCGAAATTCTTCGCGGCCAGGCGCCGCGCGCCGACGGGCACGTGGCGGTTTGCAAGCATCGAGCTGAGCGATGAGATTGATTTGCTGGCCGGAACGGTGGCCGAGCAGATCGGCAGGCTGCTGTGGCGCGTGCTCGATCCCGAGAGCCGCAGCACGGCGCCGAGCGATTTTGTCGAGCGGCATTTGATTCGCAAGGCGAACTGGGTCGGAATCTGGAGCCGACAGGGAATTGTGATCGCCACGAAGGCCGGCGCCTCTCAACAGGCCCAGCAAGTTCAAGAGTTATGTCGGGAACTATCGGCCGTGGCGACGGCAATCGAAGATTTGAGCCATCGCAGCGGGGAGGCCGACGAATTGCTGGTGGAAGGGGACGAGTTGATGCGGCGGGTGATCCACATCAAGCATGAACTGACGCTGCCGGAGAATAATCTGGTGCGGCGGTTTTTCGAGGCCATTCGCCTGGACGAGCTGTTGCATTCATTGCGCGACATCAATTCGGCGGCGGCGCAGTGCGCCGCGGCCGCCAGCAATCGAGAACACCTGAAGCACCAACAGGAAATTGCGGGCAAATTACAGAAGAACGTCGAGCGGATTACGGCGATTCAGAGGATCGTGCATGCGATCGAGTATCTGGTGGTGGCGTACTATGGAGTGATGCTGTGGGGGCACCTGTTCCCGCACTACGACGAAGGTTTGATCCTGCTGGTTCCGATTGCGCTGGCGATCGGGCTGGTGGTGCTGATCAACCATTCCGTAGAGCGGCATTGGGTGGAATGGAAAGCATTTCGCCAGTCGAAGATATTCCGCCGAATGGCGCGCCGGTTTCGCCCGCCGCACGATGATTAGGCGGCATCGGATTTTTGCGCGAATTGAGAGACGGCCGAAGCCGCTTGGGTTAGCGAATATCTTGACGTTTTCTTAACGTCGTCGGCGGCGATCTTAACGCCAATTTAATGCGATTCCGGGTAGGATTCTTGCGCTGGTGATGCTTCTGAGCCACAAGTGCAGGTGAAACATGTCGGACTTTGCCATTGGAGTGCTCGTCGTCGGCTTTGCCGGAATGACGTGGGGATTGCTCGCACTTTGCGATTGGTTGTTAGGAAGCGAGCGATGAACGGAATTGAAGTAATTGGACTAGCCGTTAGCGCCGGATTGTCGGCGTATCTGATCGTGGCCTTACTGAAGCCGGAATGGTTCGCATGACAGTCAACGATTGGGTTCAATTGGCGATTTATTTTGGCGTGCTGCTGGCGCTAGCCAAGCCGCTGGGCATGTACATGGCGCGAGTTTATCAAGGCCAGCCGTGTGGGCTTGATCGCGGGCTGGGCTGGCTGGAACGGGTGATCTATTGGCTGGGCGGAGTGGATCCGAGCGAGGAAATGACGTGGAAGAAGTACGCGGCGGTGATGCTGCTGTTTAACGTTGTCGGATTCTTGGCGGTGTATGCGCTGTTGCGGCTGCAGGCTGTTTTGCCGCTGAATCCTCAGCAGTTTGCGGCCAACGGTCCGGAATTGGCATTTGACACGGCGGCCAGCTTCACCACGAACACGAATTGGCAGAGCTACGGCGGCGAGACGACACTGAGCTACCTGTTGCAGATGCTGGGGCTGGGGGTGCAGAACTTTCTGTCGGCGGCGTGCGGCATGGCGGTGCTGGTGGCACTGGTTCGCGGATTAGCGCGGCGCAGCAGCGCCACGATCGGAAACTTTTGGTTCGACCTGGTGCGCACGACGGTCTATGTGTTGTTACCCTTGGCGCTGGTGCTCGCGTTGTTCTTGGTGTCGCAGGGAGTTATCCAGAATCTCAAATCGTATGAGACGGCAACGCCGGTCCAGCGGGTCACCGGGGCCGACGGCAAGCAGGTCACCGAGGTGACGCTACCGATGGGACCGGCGGCGTCACAGATTGCCATCAAACAGCTGGGGACTAACGGGGGCGGATTTTTCAATGTCAACTCGGCGCATCCGTTTGAGAACCCGACGCCGCTGTCGAACTTTTTTGAGTTGCTGGCGATCCTGATGATCTCCAGCGCGCTGTGCTACACGTTCGGAGTGATGGTCGGCGATACGCGGCAGGGTTGGGCCGTGCTGGCTGCGATGTTCGTGATCATCATTCCACTGGCGATTTTCGCCGTGTGGCAGGAACAGTCGGGAGTGCCAGCCTATGAGGCGCTGGGAGTCGATCAGCATGCATCATCTGACCAGTCGGGCGGCAACATGGAAGGAAAGGAAACTCGCTTTGGCATCGCTAATTCTGCTTTGTGGGCAACGGCCACGACGGCGGCTTCCAATGGCAGCGTGAACTCGATGCACGATTCGTTCACGCCGTTGGGCGGATTGGTTCCGATGTGGCTAATTCAGCTCGGCGAGATCGTATTCGGCGGCGTGGGGAGCGGATTGTACGGCATGCTGATGTTTGTAATTGTCGCGGTGTTTGCGGCCGGCTTGATGGTCGGCCGGACGCCGGAATATCTAGGCAAGAAGATTGAAGCCTTCGAAATGAAAATGGCTGCGCTGGTGATTTTGATCCCGCCGCTTTTGGTGCTGGTGGGAACGGCGATCGCGGTCGCTGGGCCGGGACTGCATTTTATCGATGCGGCGACCCATGAAGTCAAAAGCTCGTTGAACAACCCTGGCGCGCATGGTTTTTCCGAAGTGCTGTATGCATTCTCGTCGGCCGGCAACAACAACGGCAGCGCGTTTGCGGGGCTGAATGCGAACATTCCCTTTTACAACGTGTGCTTGGGGATGGTGATGCTGGCCGCGCGTTATTGGTTGATGATTCCCGCGCTAGCAATTGCGGGTTCACTGGCGCGGAAAAAATACACGCCTCCCGGGGCGGGCACCCTGCCGACGCATCGTCCGCTGTTTGTGGCGATGCTGGTGGGCACGATTTTGCTGGTCGGGGCGCTAACGTTTGTGCCGGCGCTGGCGCTGGGGCCGATCGCGGAACATCTGCAGATGCTTGGACCGTAAGAAATGACTGAATGTCTCAATGACTAAATGTCTAAATGAAGAAGGTACGAGCTCGAGCCATTCAGTCATTTAGGCATTTAGTCATTCAGTCATTCCTGCCATCAAACTAACGATGATCACATCAACCAAACCTCGGCCATTGTTCGATCCGCCGATTGTCCGGCGGGCGGTTGTCGATGCGCTTTTGAAACTGCATCCGCGGCGGCAGGTGCGCAATCCGGTGATGTTCACGGTTTTCGTGGGCAGCATTTTGACCACAGGGTTGGGAATCCACGCGCTGGCCAGCGGCGGAACGGAGTCGGCCGGCTTCATTTTCGGCGTCTCAGCCTGGCTGTGGTTCACGGTGCTGTTCGCGAACTTTGCCGAGGCGATGGCCGAGGGACGCGGCAAAGCGCAGGCTGATACGCTGCGGGCCAGCCGGCGCGACGTGCAAGCGAAGTTGCTTGACGAGCCGCGCTACGGCGCCCAGCACTGTTTGACGGCGGCGTCTCGTTTGCGAAAGGACGATGTGATTCTGGTCGAGGCGGGCGATGTGATTCCCGGCGATGGTGAGGTGATTGAAGGGGTGGCGTCGGTCGATGAAAGCGCCATCACCGGCGAAAGCGCGCCGGTGATCCGGGAAAGCGGCGGTGACCGCAGCAGCGTGACCGGCGGCACGCGCGTGCTTTCCGATTGGCTGGTGGTGCGAATCACCGCTAATCCGGGCGAGACGTTTTTGGACCGCATGATTGGGCTGGTGGAAGGGGCGAAGCGAAAAAAGACGCCGAACGAAATTGCGCTGGATATTCTATTGGCGGCCATGACGATCATTTTTCTATTCGTCTGCGCCACGTTGCTGCCCTTTTCCAAGTACAGCGTGGAGGCGGCAGGGCAGGGGAGCCCGATCACTGTCACTGTGCTTGTAGCGCTGTTGGTGTGCTTGATTCCCACGACGATCGGCGGGCTGTTGTCGGCGATCGGCATTGCGGGGATGGACCGGATGATTCAGGCCAATGTGATTGCGATGTCGGGGCGCGCGGTGGAAGCCGCGGGGGACGTGGACGTGCTGCTGTTGGATAAGACCGGCACGATCACCTTGGGGAATCGCCAGGCGGTGGAACTGATTGCCGCGCCTGGAGTGGCGCAAAGCGATTTGGCGGACGCCGCTCAACTGGCGTCGCTGGCCGACGAAACGCCGGAGGGACGGAGCATCGTGGTGTTGGCGAAGGAAAAATATGGCTTGCGCGGGCGAAAGGTGCACGAATTGGGCGCCACGTTCATTCCGTTTTCGGCGCAGACGCGTTTGAGCGGCGTGAACTTCGATGGCCGGCAGATTCGGAAAGGGGCCGCAGACGCCATTCGCGCATTTGTACAAAGCCAGGGGGGCGCCGTGGCGGCGGAGGTGCGCAATTCGGTGGATGCGATCGCCAAGCGGGGTGGAACGCCGCTGGTGGTGGCCGACGGCAAGCGCACGCTGGGGGTGATCTATTTGAAAGATATCGTCAAAGGGGGCATCAAAGAACGGTTTAGCCAACTGCGCCGCATGGGCATTAAGACGGTGATGATCACCGGCGACAATCCGCTGACGGCGGCGGCAATTGCCGCCGAGGCGGGCGTGGACGATTTTCTGGCGCAAGCCACGCCGGAGGCGAAGCTGAGCATGATTCGCGAGCATCAGGCCGGCGGCAGGTTAGTGGCGATGACCGGCGACGGCACGAACGATTCGCCCGCGCTGGCGCAGGCCGACGTGGCGGTGGCGATGAACTCCGGCACGCAGGCGGCGAAAGAAGCGGGGAACATGGTCGATCTGGATTCGAACCCGACCAAATTGATCGAGATTGTCGAAATCGGCAAGCAACTGCTGATCACGCGCGGGTCGCTGACTACGTTCAGCCTGGCCAACGACGTGGCGAAATACTTTGCCATCATTCCGGCGGCGTTCGCCAGCACTTACCCGGTGTTGGACAAGCTGAACATCATGCGACTGGCGACGCCGAATAGCGCCATTTTGTCGGCGGTGATTTTCAACGCCCTGGTGATTATCGCGCTGGTGCCTTTGGCGTTGCGCGGCGTGAAATACCGGGCGGTCGGCGCCGCAAAGCTGTTGCGCGACAACTTGCTGATTTACGGGGTAGGGGGACTGATCGTGCCATTTTTGGGCATTAAGTTGATCGACCTGATGTTGGTGGGGCTGCGGCTCACCTAGGTGAGGAAATCATGTTGCGAGAATTACGAATTGTCGTGGTGATGTTTTTTCTGCTGGCGGTGATGACGGGCCTTGTCTACCCACTGGTTGTAACTGTCGTCGCGCAGATCGCGTTTCCGCATCAAGCCAACGGCAGCTTGATCAGGGAAAACAACAAGCTCGTGGGCTCGGAATTGCTGGGACAGAGCTTCGAGGAGCCCAAGTATTTTTGGGGACGCCCTTCGGCGACTTTAGCATTTGCGAACGACGCAACGGCTTCGACCGGCAGCAACTACGGGCCGACGAATCCGGCGCAGCTCGACGCCGTGAAAAATCGGCTGAAAGCAATTCGTAAAGCGCAACCCGATCAGACCAGTCCGGCGCCGGTGGAATTAGTAACTGCCTCGGCCAGTGGGCTGGATCCGCACATCAGCCCGGCGGCCGCGGAATATCAAGCGCAGCGTGTGGCGGCTGTGCGTGGCATCAGCGTAGATCAAGTTCGCATGCTAGTTACGGATCAGACCGAAGGGCGCACGCTGGGCCTATTGGGCGAGCCGCGCGTCAATGTACTGCTGTTGAACCTGGCGCTGGATGCACAGTTTCCGGCCCGCAAATGAGGGTTTTTAGAAACAAGTATAATTGAGCAACGGCCATGCCGGACTCTCGCCCGAATCCCGACCAGTTGCTGGCCCGCGTGCAAGCGGAGGAAGATCGTGCGCGCCGCGGCAAGCTGCGCATCTTTTTTGGCTACGCGGCGGGAGTTGGGAAAACCTACGCCATGCTGACGGCCGCGCGGCGGGAGCGCGAGGAAGGGCACGAAGTGGTCGTGGGCTACGTCGAGCCGCACGGCCGCGTCGAGACGGAATCGCTGTTGAAAGGCTTCGAGACAATTCCTCCATTGTCGCTGCGGTATCGAGGCGCGACGCTGCGCGAATTCGATTTAGATGCCGCGCTCAAGCGGCATCCGCGGTTGATCCTGATCGACGAGCTGGCCCACGCCAACGTGGAAGGGGCCCGGCATACGAAGCGCTGGCAAGATGTCGAGGAATTGCTGGAAGCCGGCGTCGACGTGTGGACGACGCTGAACGTGCAGCACGTGGAAAGCTTGAACGACGTGATTGCGCAAGTTACCGGCGTCGTCGTGCGAGAAACGCTGCCCGATGCCGTCGTGGAACGGGCCGACGCGATCGAATTGATCGATATCACGCCGGAAGAGCTGATGGAGCGGCTGAAGGAAGGCAAAGTTTATATTCCGCAGCAAGCCGAGCGGGCGCTGAGCAATTTCTTTCAAAAGAGCAACCTGGTGGCGCTGCGCGAGCTATCGCTGCGGCAGGCCGCCACACGATTGCACCAGGATGTGGAGGCCGCCCGACGACAGCAAGCGGGGGCCGGTCCATGGGCCACGGGGGAGCGGCTGCTGGTGTGCGTGGGTCCCAGCCCGACGAGCGCCAAAATCATTCGCACGGCGAAGCGCATGGCCGCGGCATTCGGGGCCGAGTGGTCGGCCGTGGCGGTCGAAACGGGGGGCGCGGGATCGAAGGCGACGCTGCATGAACTGACGGCGCGAATCTTCGCCTGGCGGAGTCGCTGGGCGCCGAGGCCCACACATTGATCGGCGGCAATGTCGCTGACACGGTGCTGGAATACGCTCGATCGCGAAACGTGACGAAGATCATCGTGGGCAAGACCGCGCAGCCGCCATGGAAGCGATGGTTCCGCAAGATCGTGGTCAATGAGCTGCTGCAGCGGTGCGGCGACATCGACGTGTACGTGATTACCGGGGAAGGCGCGGCGAGCGCGCAGGCGCGAGCGCGATTGCCGCGCAAAGGCGTTCCGTACTATCACTATCTGCTGACGGCGGGCATTGTCGCGATTTGCGCAGCTCTGGGCTGGCTAAGCCACACGCTGCATTTGGCGGAAGCCAACATCGTGATGATTTTTTTGGCGGGCGTGGCGCTGGCGGCGGCGTGGCTGGGCCGCGGGCCGGCGATTGCCGCCTCGATTGTCAGCGTACTGGTTTTCGATTTTTTCTTTATTCGACCTTACCGCACGTTGGCCGTCAGCGACACCGAATATTTCATCACCTTCGGCGTGATGCTGGGCATCGGGTTACTGATCAGCGCGTTGACCTCGCGGCTGCAGGCCCAGTTGCGAGCCTCGCAACAGCAGGAACATCGCACGGCACAACTGTTCCGCATGACGCGGCAGTTGAGCGAACTATCGGGCAGCGACTTTCTGGTGCAAACCGCCGGCCGGAAATTGGCAGAAATGTTCAGCGGCGAAATCGTGATCTATCTCCGGGAACCGGACGGAGCGCTGCAATTGCGATTCGGCGAAAACACGTCGGTGGCCCAGCAGCCGACCAATGCGGTAGTGGCCCAATGGGTGGCAGCCAACGAACGGATTGCCGGCTTGAAAACGGACACCTTGCCCAACGCCACGGCTCTGTTCGTGCCATTGATCGGCTCGCAACAAACGGTGGGAGCGCTGGGCGTGAGGCCGGAGGATTTGGGCCGATTCCTCGACCCAGAGCAACGCCGGCTGCTGGAAACTTGCGCCAGCTTGATTGCCCTGGCGATCGAGCGCGACCGATCGGTGCTGGAAGCGCAGCAAGCGCAAATCCAGGTTCAAGCGGAACAGATGCGCAATTCGCTTTTGAGTTCGGTATCGCACGACTTGCGGACGCCGCTGGCCAGCATCTCCGGCACGGCCGAAAACTTGTTGGCTAGCGCGCAGCACGGCGACAAGAAATCGCAGCGCGAAATGCTGCAGACCATTGTGGACGAGACGCATCAGCTAGTGCGATTGATCGACAATCTGCTGGACATGGCGCGGCTGGATGCCGGCTCGCTTACGCCCAATCGTCAGTGGCACGTTTTGGAAGAGCTGGTTGGCTCGGCGCTGGCGCGATTGAGGGGCGAGCTTGGCAATCGTCACGTGAGCGTTCACATTCCGACGGAATTTCCGCTGATTCACGTCGATGGGTTCTTGCTGGAGCAAGTGTTCGTAAACTTACTGGAAAACGCCGCGCGGTACACGCCCAGCGGAACCGAGATCGAGATATCCGCGCAATGCGCGGGCAATCAGACCGAAATTCGCTTTGCCGACAATGGTCCAGGCCTGCCGCCGGGAAGCGAAACGAAAGTTTTCGAAAAATTTTACCGTGGATCTGCGGGATCGCCCGACTCGCGGCGCGGCGTCGGTTTGGGCCTGGCCATTTGCCAGGGGATGATTCAATCGCTCGGCGGGTGCATCACCGCAGCCAATCGCCCGCAAGGGGGCGCTGACTTCATTGTTTCGCTTCCTTGCGATCAGCAGAGGTCGCCCATGGCCGCCGGCGATTTGCCCGTCGCGGCCACATCGTAATCATGTCCGATACCGCTCCGCTATTGCTGCTGGTCGAAGACGAGCTGCCGATACGCAAGTTTCTTCGTGCATCGCTGGAGACAGCGGGATATAGCTTGAAGGAAGCCACCACGGGCCAGCAGGCGTTGACCGAGGCCGCGCAAACGCCGCCGGACCTCGTGATTCTCGATCTTGGATTGCCGGACCTCGACGGCCAGGAAGTTTTGAAGCGATTGCGCGAATGGCTGAAGGCGCCGATCATCATTCTTTCGGCGCGCGATCAGGAACAGCAGAAAATCGCCGCCCTGGATAGCGGCGCGGACGACTACCTCACGAAGCCGTTCAGCACGGGGGAACTGCTGGCGCGAATCCGAGCGGCTTTGCGGCACGCCTCGCATGTTGGCGGCCAGACGCAACTGTCTGCGTTTGAGCATGGCGATCTGAAAGTCGATTTGGCCGCCCGCCGGGTGTTCGTCAAAGGAAACGAAGTTCATTTGACACCGATCGAATACAAAATGCTGACGACGCTGGTGCATCACTGCGGCAAGGTGCTGACGCATCGCCAGCTTCTCAAAGAAGTATGGGGACCGGGTCAGGTGCAGGAAACGCACTATCTGCGCGTGTTTATGGCGGGGCTGCGCCGCAAGATCGAAGAAGACCCTGCTCAGCCGCACTATCTATTGACCGAGCAAGGCGTGGGGTATCGGCTGGCGGCGGATTGAATGCGAACATTTGGCGGCATGACTAATCATCTAGGCCCTTTCCTTTGCGAATTCGCTGCATACATTTTTCAATCCTTGACTGCCGAGTTTTCGATTGTTTTGCTGCCGAAAAATAAAGGATGTATGCTCGCTGGCGTCCTGGCGTCAAAGCATGAAATGCAGTTTTCAAAGCAGGGATTTCGTCGAATTTGTTCTGAAGTTCTTCCGGGATTTTGTGTTCGGTGATCTTTTTGAACTTCACTTTCAAGCCGGCCTTTTCCACCTCAATGGCTTCACGAATATAGGCTTTCAAGATGGGTTCCATCTCAACTATATCTGGAACATTGGTGAACCGAATCACGCGCGCCGACTGCGTATTCTCTCCAGGTTTGGCGAGAATGCGTTTGGCATCTTTTAACAAGGCGCCTTTGATAAAACTAAGCACGCAGCATTCTTTAAATCCACTTATGATGAGGACGTTATTTTTCTCAAACGTGTAACAAGGCTGATACCACTTCAATTCTTCAGTCAACTGAGAGTCAAGAACGATCCTTCTCAATTCCTTCAATTCTCCCTGCCACTTCTTGGCTCTTCTCAAAAATGCATCAACCTTAGGATTCATTTTGTTCATCGGTTGAAACTCTGCTACGTGAGCCTAATGCCCGCTTAAAATTTCTTTTTCCTCATTTGCATTCTAGCGCCAAACTCAACGCTTGACGGCGCAAAGCTTGTTGCAGAAATGAGAAAGCCCTTCGACTCGCTGGTCGACGGGCCTCTTCAAGGAAACAACGTCGGGGGCAATCATCTGGCGTAAATACGGGGAATGGTGGTTGACGAACAACACCGCCTGATTTCAACCAATTGGGCCTGTGCGCACGCTCAATCAGCCCTTGGATAGTATCATATCGATCGGTGCGACCTAGTCGTCCATTAGGCATCGACATTCGGTTCAACTATCCATTCCATGCCAGGAATTGTCTCGCAATCGCACGCCAAAGCGGCCGCAGCAATGAATCCCTTTCCACCGAGACTGCCGCCGCGCTTTACGACACTGGGGTGGATAACGCTGCTTGTCGTCACCACCTGCATGGCCTACCTCCCCGCCCTGCGCGGCGGGTTTATTCTAGACGATGACATCTATGTAACAAACAATCGACTTCTCACCGCTCCGGATGGACTGTACGGACTTTGGTTGACGACTGAGCCGATTGACTATTATCCCATTTCCAACAGCACCTTGTGGATCGAGTGGCGGTTATGGGGCCTGCATCCCACTGGATACCATGTCACTAACCTGCTGTTGCACATCGCCGCGGCACTTCTCGTGTGGACGGTTTTGCGGAACCTCTCCATTCCTGGCGCCTATCTGGCGGCGCTGTTGTTTGCCGTCCATCCGGTAAACATCGAGAGTGTGGCCTGGATTTCCCAGCGCAAGGGGGTGTTGGCGATGGTGTTCTTCTTGCTATCGATCCTTTGGTACCTAAAGGTCGTTCCGCAATCGCCAGACTCCGATGAGAGTCGTGTTGCCGAACAATCCAACCGTCTTTGCGATCCCAACTGGGGTCGCTGGCATTGGCTCAGTCTGCTGGCCTTTCTGCTCGCAATGCTCAGCAAGGGATCAGTGGCGACCTTGCCTCTGGTGCTGCTGTTGATCGTTTGGTGGCAGCGAAGGCAGATTACAATGTGGGATCTGACTGGCATCGCCCCGTTTTTTCTGGCGGCCGTTTTGCTGAGCGGGGTGAACATCTGGTTCCAATCCCACAATGTCGACGATGTTATCCGCAGCGTCAGCTTCGGAGAACGGTTGCTGGGGGCAGGCGCGGTTGCGTGGTTTTATCTGTCCAAGGCGCTACTGCCGATCAATCTTGTTTTTGTCTACCGCCAGTGGCACATCGAGGTTGACAATTTACGCTGGTGGCTGCCTTTGCTGGCGGCCTTGGGTGTGACGGTGGTGCTGTGGCGGAAACGTGGCAATTGTTGGGGCCGGCCGCTGCTGTTCGCCTGGGGCTTCTTCGGCGCGGCGCTCGTGCCGGTGTTGGGCTTCATTGACGTGGGGTTCATGAAGTATTCGCTGGTGGCCGATCACTATCAACACATCGCCATCATCGGCGTGGTGGCACTGGTGGCGGCCGGCTGTAGCGCTGGGCAGGACCGAGCACCAGGAACGCTCCGATCGGCGGCAACTGCCGCCGTGATCGTCTTAGTAGGTGTGTTGACATTCCTGACTTGGCAACAAAATCGGCTCTACCGTGATCCCATCACACTCTATCAGGCAACATTGGAGAATAATCCCGACTGCTGGTTGGTCCACAACAACCTAGCGGCGGCGCTGAATGATGCGGACCGGCCGCAGGAAGCCATCGAACATTGTCAACAAGCACTGCGATTCAAAACCGATAACACCGAGAGCTCGAATACCAATAATAACCTGGCCGTCGCACTGGTCAGACTCGGCAAACTCTCGGAGGCAATCGCTCAATATCAAGAGGCGCTACGGCTAGCACCCGATTCCGCCGACGTTCACAACAATTTGGGCAACGCGTTGCTTGACGCAGGCCATCCCCAAGAGGCGATCGAACATTTCCAGCAAGCATTGCGCCTCAAACCGAACTATGCCGAGGCTTACTCCAATCTGGGAAACGCGTTATTCGATCTCGGCCGGCTGAACGATGCGATCGAGCACTACCAGCAGGCGTTGCGAATTAGACCCACCTACGCGGGAGCCCACAACAACCTTGGGATTGCCTTGGCCACGGCAGGTCGGCTTCAGGAAGCGATCGAGCACTTTCAACAGGCTGTGGGGCTACGCTCAAACTATATTGAGGCCTATGACAATTTGACGAGGGCCTACGCCCAGTTGCACCGTCCTGCGGAAGCGATCGCCACGGCTCAGAAGGCGTTGGAGCTGGCCCGCTCCCAAGGGCAGACGGCGCTGGCCCAGCAAATTGAATCCTGGCTGACGAACTATCGTTCACAGCAAGCCAAACCTCAGAATGCATCGCCCCAACCGGGCCCTGCCCAGCCAGCGCCGTAGCCATCGCGACGAATTCAAGCATTCGTTACCTTCGTAACGGTCCTGTAATCTCGATCGTTTTCTCGCAACCCCATTAAACGACCGTTTCCCGCGCTCCACGCAGCCGGCGGGAGCGCGCTGGGAGTAACTAAGTCCCAGAAATCGTCTGCGGCAACTCGCGGATTGCGGCGGACACCTCCACCTCGACGAGCTTCAGATAATCGTCCTTGGATTCTCGTCGGAATTCGCGCAACGCATCGAAGAGCTTGAAGATCGCATCGACAGTTGGATTCGGCCACGCAGTAATATCCCAAACGACCTTCGCTGGAACCTTGTCGTACTACTGTGATGTCGATAGATTGTTGTTCGACGCATTGTGAGTAGTTACGCGCCACCAATAAGGGAGAATCGGTCGATGAGCGTCTACAGAGTAATTGAACTGATCGGCACGAGTGAAGTTTCCTGGGACGACGCGGCGAAAAACGCCGTCGAGACGGCGGGCAAGCATTTACGAGAGCTTCGCATCGGCGAAGTCACGAAGCTGGACCTCAAAATCGAGGATGGAAAGCTCCTTTACCGCGTTCGGCTCAACTTGTCGTTCAAATATACGGGGGGCGAGTGAACGGCGCGGAGGCAAAAGCACGGTCGGCGGCAGGAATTCTTAGCCGAATCGATTGCCGCAGGCGGGCCTTCGAGCCAATTTAGCAAGCGCCCACTTCAAGCAGATGCTCGGCATCAGCCATCGTGACCTCGTCGCCAGCCACGATTCGACTCTGTCTCGTCAAGTCGGGGCGACAGGATTTGAACCTGCGACCTTCTGACCCCCAGTCAGACGCGCTAAACCAGGCTGCGCCACGCCCCGAAAGCGTGTGATTGCCGGGCGGAGTTCCGCGCGGCGTGCTCAAAGTATGGCAAATCGAGGATGAGGTTTCAATGCTAGCGAGACTGCCGAGCGAATTGCCCTTGACGCTCTCCAACAGCCCTCCTAACCTTCGCCGCCCGCTTATCCGGGGGGAAACCAGCACGGCGGCGATTCTTGGCCCGCCAGAATATCCCCGTTGCTCTCACTTCCCGCTTGCTAAAAGGACCGCCCGCATGAAAAGTGTTGCGCTCGCCCTGGTTGGGCTGCTGGGAACGATTTCACAAACCGGCTGCAGTTGTTGTTGCTTCCACGATTGGTTTGCGAAACCTGCGGCGGTGCCTGCGCCGACGTATTGTCCGCCGCCGGCGGTATCGACGACGGCGCCGACGTACTATGTGCCACAGCCGACTGCGGCTGCAGCGCCGGCCATCGCGCCGATTGCCGCCGCGCCCGCGGTTGTCGCTCCGGCAATGCAGCCGACCGTGCAAACCCAACCGTGCGTCTACAATGCGCCGGTCGTGCAACAACAACCGTGTTGTGTGCCGTGCACTTGCACGTGCCAATAGCGATCGTCGGTGGATCTAAAAATCAGCGCCATCGCGATCGGCTCTAATTCGACCGCATCAAGCGGTCTCACTTCACATCTGGCCCCCTAAAGCAGGCTCGACGGACTCGATCCGTCGAAGTGGGCGGCCCCTATTCTGAGCGCGCGTTGGTCGCTGCAGGCCGCAAAGTTTGCCTCTTTTAACCGACCGGAACCGGGCGCGGCGTCAGAGTTTACCAAATGGAAACAGGCCGACCTTCCATTTGCGAAACCCTGCATCGCGTGCCGATGATGCCTGCTAGGACCGTGGAAACCAGCTAGGTAAACCCTGCCGCTGCCCCTTCCTGCAATTCCCGCAACGCCACGGTTCTCCCGGATTCAGACCCTGCCCCGACGCGCCAGCGCCGATGATCCAATCCCGCCCCATCACACTCCGCCGTTATGTTTGTGCTGCCCCTGCGCCCCTTGGGCGTACGGTGCACGCTGCATTGCTTGCGGCGGTTTACGTCTGCTTGACGATGCAGCCGGCGATGGGACAAGTCGCGCCTTTGCCGCCGATGGTGGACTTCGCCAGTCCGTGGAGCAATTTGGGCCAGCAAGATCAGGCCGCGCCGGCGCCGCAACCGCCTGCGCAGCCAGAATCAGTCCAAGCAGAATTGGCTGAAAAACAGCCGGCCACGCAATACCTGGCGCAGCAAAGCCAGCCGCATTCAGGCCTCGTCGATCTGTTTCAGAAATCTGCGTATACTCCGCCGCCGTCGAGCGCCGAGCCGTCCGTTTCGCACAATTGCTGCGACCAGAGCGAATGGCATTCGCAAGTGATTCCGCAGGGGATCATTTACCAGTCGTATATGGCCGGAACGAAGGAGCCGAGGTTCGCAACATTCTTCAATCAAAACAGCGCGATGGGCGACATGTGGGATGTGACGCTTGGCGCCTGCGCCGGCATCTGGCGCTACGGAAACGAAGATCCCAACTGGCCAGAAGGCTGGCAGGTGGATTTTGAAGGGGCTGTTTTCCCGCGGCTGGATCCGCAGGGCCCCAGCACGCCGCTCGTCGGATCCGATTTTCGGTTTGGAATTCCGGTGACGTATGGCGGCGACCGTTGGGAATTCAAAGTGGCGTATTTCCACATCAGCGCGCATCTGGGTGATGAATACGTGCTGTACATCAATCCCGGCGTCACGCGAATCAATTACGTGCGCGACGGGGTGGTGTTCGGGGCAGGCTACTTCTGGACCGATTCGCTGCGGCTGTATGGCGAAGTGGCGGTAGCGGCAGCATCCGGCGGCGCCGAACCGGGCGAAATTCAATTTGGCTTCGAATGGATGCAAGCCCGCAACACCGGGTTGCGCGGCGGGCCGTTCGTGGCCGTGAATTGCGACCTGCGACAGGAAGTCGATTACAACGGGACGTTCTCGGTGCAATTCGGCTGGATGTGGCGAAAGTATGTGCGCGGTTCGAATCTCCGCATCGGCGGACAATATGTGACCGGCAAGAGCGACGAGTACGAATTCTTCAATCAGAGCGAATCGAGGATGGGCTGGGGCCTGTGGTACGACTTCTAATCTGAGCCGGGCCGCAATACTCTGCCGGCGGCCGTCGTGTCGTTCTAATACTTGTAGGTGATCGCCATGCCTACGCCGTCGTCGACGGGCAAGGGCACAACCTTCCAATCCGTCGTCGTGCGCTGAGTCGTATCGACTGCGGTGGCCGCGCAGTAGGCCATCCACCAGCCCAAAAACGCCTGCGAAGGGTAGTGGGCATCGTCGTTCACGCGCGACCAAGCCGGCAGCACCGAGCAAACGTAGAGTCCTGTCTTCAGCCAGCAATTGTCGGTCATTTTGGCGGCGTCGATGAAGACCACGCCGCCGATGAATGCATGGCCGCTGACGCCGTTGCTATGAGTGAATGGGCGCCAACCGCTGCCATCATCGTCTTGGGCAGGTCGCGCACCGCCAGTCACCCATTGCATGAGCAGCATGGGCGGCGCCGACCAACAGACTTCGCATGCTGCGCTCTCCCCACTGGCCGATGAAGCTGCCGGCGGGCCAATCGTAGAGCATGTCGCCTCCCAGCCAGCCGGCGGCCATGACCGGAATCATCATGCCGCCGTTGCCGAATTCCTTGCACCAGGCCGAGAAGTTATTGCCGGTCGGGCCACGGACGTGCTCCTGGTATTGTTCTCGCAATTCGCGATCGCTCTGCGAATTGGCGATGAGGGCTGCGGTGCCGAAGCCGGCCAGCAGCATTTCGAAATTATCCCAGGAATAATAGTTGCGGTAATCCTGCTTTATTTCCGGCCAAAGATCAGCCAGATCATCGTGAAGGTACGACCATCCTGTCGGCGATTTACGATCGCCGTCGAGAGTGAACACCACATTGCCGTAAGCATCGGAGAGATTAGGAGGATTGCTCGGCGGCGGCGTGTTCGAGAGCGGGTCCAGCTGCGGATTGAGAGTGGGAGAATCGAGCGGCACGGCGGTTTGCGGGCTGTGACCCCAGGCGCTGAGATTGCGCGAGTGGCAACAGCACCCGGCGCAGAGCAGTAGCGCGGCAAAGGAAATCAGATACAGCCAACGCTGGATCATGCAGGCCGATTCTCTGCCGGCACACCGCTTCGCGCAGGGTACGGGACCTGCGCCGCGATCTGAAACGGCAGCTCAGTTGAAGGAATGGAACGACCACACTACGGCGCACGATCGCGCGCCTCAGGGAGTATGGTCCCCGAGCGCAGAGCACCGCGCGCGAAAGTTTGCCGATTGGGAGTGGCTTTCCGATAACGGACGATTTAACGCTTGCGTTACGTTTATCATCGGAGAATGGCGAAGTGTGCGGCGAACCTGGCCGGTGGGGCCCCTAGAGTCGCCGGGACCGAAAGAGTCGGCGGCAGATCGCCCAACTTTACGTGGTGTGATCGAACGTGGAGGCTTTCAGCATGCAAGCATCGACGGCGAGGAACAGCGGACAAGCGAACCGAACTTACGGAAGCGCGCTTTTTGCGCAGCAGAACCAGGCAGGCGGCGTGCTAGCTGCCGGAAGGTTCACTCGACTCGCCGGATTTGGCGGTTGGGCTCGATGGAGTTTGGCCTGGCTGGCCATTGCCTTGCTTGGCGGAGGCTGGCGGACTCGCGATCGCTTCTCCGTCGAGGATGATCCGCGGATTTGACGATGGGCCGAGCAATTCTTCGACTTCCATGTCGTCGAGGACTTCGCGTTGCTCCAGCGCCCCGGCCAGCGCATCGAGGTTTTTCCGATTCTGCGCCAAGAGCTCCATCGCCTTGGCGTCGGCCTCGTGTAAGATTCGCGAAACTTCCTGGTCGATCGCACGGGCGCTGTGCTCGCTGAATTCGCGTTGTTCGTAGATTTCGCGTCCCAGGAAGGGGTGTTCTTCACCGGTGCGGTAGGCAACCGGACCGATGCTCTCGCTCATGCCCCAGTGGGCCACCATTTTGCGTGCGAGCTTGGTCACCTGCGTGAGATCGTTTTCCGCCCCGGCGCTATATTCATTGAAGACCAACTTTTCCGCGGCGCGTCCGCCAAGCATGAACACGAGCCGGTTGTTCAACTCGGACTGGCCGATATTCAGGCGGTCTTCTTCGGGCAAAAGTTGGGTTACGCCCAGGGCACGGCCGCGGGGAATGATCGTCACCTTATGCAGGCGATCGATGCCCGGCAGCACCCAGGCGAGCAAGGCGTGTCCGGCCTCGTGATAGGCCGTCATTTTCTTCTCCTTGCCGGTCAGCAATTCTTCGCGCTTGGGGCCCATCAAAACTTTGTCGCGGGCATATTCAAAGTCCTCCATGTCAACTTTGTCTTTGCCGTTGCGCGTGGCCCAGAGCGCGGCTTCGTTCACCAGATTGCGGATGTCGGCGCCGGTGAGCCCGACGGTGCCGGCGGCGAGGCGTTCCAAATTTACGTTGGGCGCAAGCGGCACGTCGCGACTGTGAACCTTGAAGATTGCCAGCCGGGCTTTTTGATTTGGGCGATCGACGGTGATGTGGCGATCGAATCGGCCCGGGCGCAAGAGGGCGGGATCGAGCACGTCGGGCCGATTCGTGGCGGCCAGGACGATGACCGATTCGGTTTGGCTGAAGCCATCCATTTCGCTAAGGATTTGATTGAGGGTTTGCTCGCGCTCATCGTGCCCGCCGCCAAGGCCGGCGCCACGATGGCGACCGACGGCGTCGATTTCATCGATGAACAGGATGCAGGGGGAGGCCTCTTTGGCGGTTTTGAACATGTCGCGGACCCGGCTGGCGCCGACGCCGACAAACATCTGAATGAATTCGGACCCGCTGATGGAAAAGAACGGCACGCCGGCTTCGCCGGCGACGGCGCGGGCCAACAGCGTTTTGCCGGTGCCTGGCGGACCCATCAATAACACACCTTTGGGAACACGGCCGCCGAGGCGAGTGAATTTTTCGGGGTTCTTTAGAAACTCGACGATTTCCTGCAGATCGTTTTTGACGTTTTCCAATCCGGCGACGTCGTTAAAGGTAACGGGTTTCTTGCCGGATTCTTCGTAACGTTTGGCCGGGCTTTTGCTGAAGCCAGAGAGGATTCCGCCGCCGAGAAATTGATCGCGCGTGCGGCGCATCATGATCCACAAGCCGGCGAACAACAACAGCGGCACGAACAAATAGAGGAACAAAACCATGAAGGTGTTGTCGGAAGGCAGTTGTGCCGCGATTTCGACTTTTTGCTTGAGCAGCTCCGATAACAGTTCGTTATCCGGCACCGGGGGCTGAGTGACGGCGAAATTCAGCGGCAATCGATTGCCGGCGGCTTCGCCTTTGGCATCGGATCGTTCGGCGGGGGGCTGATTTCGTTCATTCGCGCCACCTTCACCCAGCAAGCGCTCGGCCCAATTCGTGGTTGAGACCTGTTTGGGCGGGGCTTCGGGGCGCGTGCGGAATCGTCCGTAGATTTGGTGCTCCTGGAATTCGACGTCCGACACGTTGCCGGCCTGCAATTGTTTCCAGAAGAAGTCGTAACTGATTTCGCTTCGATTGACGCTGGTCCGCCCGAAGTAGAGGAACACCAATAGCGCCAGGACCACCAGCATCAACAAGATGCTGTTGGGACTTATCCGGGGCCGAGAGGGCGCCGGGCGAGGACCTTCGACAGCGGGTCTGTTACCGTTCATCGATGCGAACCTTCTCCGGAGTAATTCTAGCGCTGAACCGGCTTGCCGTTTTCAAACTCGTCTTCGCTGACAAGTTGCCCCTTTTCATTCCAAGTGGTTTCCTTCCCCTGGCGCATGCCGGCATGGTAATCGGCCTGAATTGCCATCTGGCCATTGGGATGCCACTGCTTTTGAGTACCCTCGTATTTTCCGTCCTTGAAATGCAATTCCGATTTCTTTTGTCCGTCGGCGTACCAGGTAATTGTGGTGCCATTGAGGGTGTCGTTTACGTACTCTTCTTGTTTGCTTGGTTTGCCTTTTTCATTGTAGTAGACCCAACGTCCATCGCGCTGGCCGGCCTTGTAACTGACTTCCCGTTCGGGCGCGCCGTTCGGTTTAAGCAGGGACCAATGACCGTCCAACTTGCCGTCGAGGTAGTTTTCTTCTTTGGCCAATTGGCCGTTGTCATACCACATTTTCCAAGGACCATTTTTCACGCCGTCGACGTAAGTGCCCTCTTCAAACTTTTGGCCGCCCTGATAAAAGCTCGCGTAAGTTCCGTGGTTTACGAGCGAGTCGTCGCTGTATTTTTTCACTTCCCGACGAATATAAGGCTTGCCATCGGGAAACTTCAGCACGACTAGTTTCTCTCCGACAAGTCGCGGCGGCGGGGTTTCGCTTTCTTTCACCTCGGGCTTTTGCTGACTCGAAGAAACCTTTTGCGGGGCGGTCGCCTCCGGGGCGGTTTTTGGCTCGCCCGAGCCGCCGCAACCGGCCATTTCCAAGACGACAAACGCCAGGCATCCAGAAAAGCCGACCCAAGTAATCCGATTAAGGGAAAATCGTGACATCGCACTTCGAATTGTGAGTCTGCTCGCTGACCGAGCAAATCGCCCAAAACCACCCTGCTATAATCTTAGCCTCTGCTGCGGGATTAGGGGATGGCTTAATCCCTGACCGCAGGATGCGGTCGATTGCGGAATAGCGAATCTGATGGCGATTTGATGGACCAACGCAATCGGGGAGCCTCAAAGCGTACCATGCGCACTCCAGAAGAGCAGCCAATCTTGCGATACGGAGCGGTTGCCGTGATTGTTCGCCAGGGGCGGCTATTGGTGATTCGTCGCTCGCAGCACGTCATTGCGCCGGGCTACCATTGCTTTCCCGGCGGAGGAATTGAGCCCGGCGAGAGCGAGACTCAGGCCTTGATGCGGGAACTGCGAGAGGAATTAAACTGCGACGTGAGGCCGGTGAAACGGCTGGGCGAAACCGTTTCGCATTGGCGAGTGCATCTGGCGTGGTGGCATGCTGAGTTGGCCGAGGACGCCGAACTAGTGCCCAATCCGCAGGAGGTCGAATCGACGCATTGGCTAACGCCGGAGGAGATTGTGGCGTTGCCGAATCTATTGGATAGCAACCGCGAATTCGTCGACAGCCTGCTGCGCGGCGAATTGCCATTGCAGATGAAGTGATACTTGCGCGGGCAGTGCTAACACGAGCCGGCATCAGAAGGGCAGATTTTCTTCCATCGCCATTTGGCGCTCGGCTTGCTGCTCGATTTCGACCTCTTCCAACAGTCGGCGGTGCTTCCAGTCGCCGCGCGCAAACCAAAAGCCCGTGATGACGGCGGAGAAGACGATCGAAATGGCCACCGCCCACCAGATGCCATCGGCGCCCAGCGGCGTGTGCTTGGACAGCACGTAGGCCAGCGGGAATCGCAAGACCCACAGCGAGACGATGGCCAAAACCATCGGAGCCACGGTGTCGCCGGCGCCGCGCAGAGTGCCGGTAAGCACCTGCTGCAAGCCGATGAAACCAAACGCCAGGCAGAGGATGCGAATGAGCGTGGCGCTTTCGGCGATAGCCTCGCCGCCTTGAGGCATCAAGAAGGCTGAGACGGGTTGCGCGACGAAGAACAGGGCGATGCCGGCGGCGGTTAGCATTGTGAAGCTGATGACGCAACTCGTGCGGTTGGTTCTGATGGCGCGATCCAGCCGGCCGGCGCCGATGTTTTGGCCCACGAGCGTCGAAGTGGCCAACGAAAGGCCCATCGCGGGAATGATGGCGCAACTGAGCACGCGCTGCCCGATGCCGTAGGCGGCGATGGGAATCGTGCCAAATGTGGAGACCAGTAGCATCATCATCGCCACGCCGAGAGCCTGGGTCGATTGCTCCATCGACGCAGGAAAGCCGATGCGCGCCAGCGTGGCGATCATGCGAATATCGGGGCGGAAATTGTGCCATCGCAAAGTGATGCCGTGCTTGCCCCAAATCAGGAGGCCAAAGCCGATCGACATGGCGAGTATTTGCGTGCAGAGTGTGGCCATGGCGGCGCCGGCAACGCCCATGGGCGGCACCGGCCCCCAGCCGAAGATGAACAGGGGATCGAACACAAAGTTCAGAATCACGGTACCCAGCACGATGAACATCGGCGGATAGACGGTGCCCAAGCCGCGCACCAGCGCTTGATAGGCGAAGAAGCCGAATACAAAAACGAAACCTAGAAACGTGACCTGCAGAAATCGCACTGCGTCGGGGAGCACGTATTGATCGGCGCCCATGAAGCGCATGATGGGCCGGGCAAAAATGAAACCGAGGGTGGTCAGGACGGCCGCCACGATGAGCGACATCAAGAGCGTTTGCGCGGCGACGTGGCTGACGCCTCGTTCGTCGCCCTTTCCGCGAAATTGGGCGATGAGCACGGTGCCGGCGATCGGCAACCCGCCGCCCAGCGAGATGCACAGGAACGTGACGGGAAAACTGAGAGAGACGGCCGCCACGGCTTGGGCACTCAACCGGCCGACCCAGAACGTGTCGGTCAATTGATAGGCCGTTTGCAGGATGTTGGCCAAGATGATGGGGACCGACAACCGCAGCAGCGCCAGCGAGATTGGCCCTTCCGTGAGCGGCGCATTGGAATGACGCATCGACCCGGCGCGTAACATGCTTTATTTCAACCCTCGGAAGATTTGCTGGTAGAGCTGATTCTTCTTGGATGTCATCGGTCCGGGTGATTTGTCGTCGCGCAGCGTCGTGTAAAGCATGGCATACTTGGCGTCGAGATCGTCGGCGTAGTGGACGATCATGGCTTCGGGGGTCATGGGGACTTTCGGCGCGCCCCATTCGGGCCGGCCCTGATGCGCGATGATCACGTGTTCCAGCCGGAGCAAAGTTTCTTCGGGCAATTTTCGATCGGCGGCGAATTCGCGGACGATGTCGCGGCCTTGCAGCATGTGGCCGATCAGCGCGCCTTCGGCGGTGTAGACGGCGCCCGTCGGCTCCTCGCGGTATTCACGCAGCTTGCCGATATCGTGCAGGATCGCGCCGGCGACGACAACGCTTTTATCCAGCCGCGGCTGCAGGTCGGGATAGTAATCGTCGTACTTGTTGGCCAGATGCACGCAGGTGCGAGTGACGCTGAGGGTGTGCTCCAACCAGCCGCCGACGTAGGCGTGATGATTTTTTCGCGCCGCGGGAAGGGTGAGCAACATTTCGCGATTGGCCTTTAGGATGTCGCAGGTCAATCGCTGCAGCGCTTTGTCGGTAATTTTTTGGCGGGCAATTTCGACCAACTCGTCGAACATTTCGACCGGGTCGAAGCGCGACTTGGGCTGCAGCATCAGCGGGTTGAAGCCTTCGGCGGCGTCGGCGTCGATGACGGCGCGGATTTTCTTGATCTCCAACTGCGGGCCGAAATTGGTTTCGCGGTAGGTGGCCCGGAGCTTGTAAAAAACTCCCGCCGCCCACGATTGCCGGCAATCGACGGCCCAGGCCGAATCTTGCCAGATGGGAAAACTAACCTCGCGGCAGGCATCGCGGAACGTGACTTTGAAATAGGGTTTGCCTTCGCGGGTGGTGAGCTCTTCCTTGGCGGTGAGCAGCGCAAAGAAATCGGCTTCCTGGCCGGCGGCCAGATCGGATAGCGTCACGACGGGAAAAAGGCGAGCGGAGGTAGCCATGAGTGGAAGTCGGAAGTAGGAAGTAGGAATTGAGAGGCTCGATTAAGTGGTCAAGGTATTTTACTAGGCGAGGAATAACCGTGGGGGTGCGATTGGTGCCAGCGCCAGGCGGTGGCGACGATGGCGTCGATGTCGGTGTATTTCGGTTTCCAGCCGAGAACGCGCTGGGCCAGGGTGGAATCGGCGACCAGTTCGGCCGGGTCGCCGGGACGCCGGGGTCCGATCGCCGTGGGAATATTGTGGCCTGTGATTCGGCGGCAGGAATCGATCACTTGCTTCACGCTGTAGCCGCGGCCGATGCCGAGGTTCAGGGCCAAGCCTTTGCCGGGCTGGAGATGATCGAGCGCACGCAGGTGTGTTTCGGCCAAATCCTCCACGTGGATGTAGTCGCGGGCACACGTGCCGTCGGGGGTGGGATAATCGTCGCCGAAAATGCTCACCTTATCGCGCTCGCCGAGGGCCACTTGCAAGACGATGGGAATCAAGTGCGTTTCGGGCGTGTGATCTTCGCCGATGTCGCCGCTGGAGCTGGCGCCGGCGGCGTTGAAGTATCGCAGTGCAGCGTAGGCGAATCCGTAGGCATGAGCGTAATCGGCCAGGGCTCGTTCAATGGCCAGCTTGGTGAAGCCATACGGATTAATTGGCAGTTGCGGTTCGTCTTCGGTGATGGGGATTTTTTTCGGCGTGCCGTAAGTGGCCGTGGTGCTGGAGAACACGATCCGCGAGACGCCGGCGGCCCGCATCGATTCCAACAGTGAAATGCTGCCGATGAGATTGTTTTGATAGTACTTCGCGGGATCGGCGACGGACTCGCCAACTTGGGCAAAGGCCGCGAAGTGCATGACGGCCTCGATGCGCTGCTGGCGCAGGGCCATATCCAGCCGAGCACGGTCGAGCAGGTCGCCGGTGATCAAGCGGTCGGGGGGCACGGCCTGGCGATGGCCGAGGCACAAACTATCGTAGACCCAGACGTCGTGTTTGGCCTCCAAGAGCCGGCGCACTGCATGACTGCCGATGTATCCGGCGCCGCCTGTTACGAGAATTCGCACAGCTCAAATACCTGTGGCCACGGTCACTACAACCACTACAAACCACGAAGATCGCCATCATAACCCAAGGCGGCGGAAACGACCACCTGACGCGGGCGGAGCGGGATTCAGTTGGCACGATGTCGATGCCGATGCGCAAGATACGGCTGAGTTCGATCATCGGCCGCAGCCCGAGCCAGGTGCTTGATAATCCATGTCCACCGCCAAGCGAGGTCCGAATTCGCGGAGACCGATTCCCGGGGGAAATCCGGCGAAGCGTTGGATCGAATTGTTTCTCGACTACTGCCGCAGCGAATGTCACCTGGCCGAGAACACGGTGGCGGCGTATCGGCGCGATCTGGCGAAATTCGCCGAGTGGTTGGCGGCGCGGAAGATTCAAACGCTTTCGATCAACGATCTGGCGGATTATCCCGCGTGGCTCAACGCGCGGAAATTGGCGCCGGCGTCGGTGGCGCGACATTTGGTGTCGCTCAAGGTGTTCTTCCGCTATTTGCAACTTGAAGGAGTGCTGCAGAACAATCTGGCCGAATTGCTGGGAAGCCAGAAGCTTTGGCAGCGCGTTCCGCAGGTGCTGTCGTCGCAGATGATCGACAAGCTGCTGACTGCCCCGATCGCGCGCGATCCACTGTGGCGGCGCGACCGGGCCTTGCTGGAATTGCTGTACGCCACCGGTTGCCGGGCGTCGGAAGTGTCGAACTTGCGGCACGATGACGTGCATTTACGCGAGGGATTCTGTCTGGCGCACGGCAAGGGGGAAAGGGAACGCCTGGTTCCGCTGGGGCGGCGAGCAATTGCCGCCGTCGAGGAGTATTTGGAGCATGAACGGCCGGCGCTGGTGGAACAGTGCTCGCTGCCGCCACGATGGCTGATGCTTTCACGCCGCGGGAAGCGATTGCGCCGGGAACGAATTTGGGAATTGGTGAAGCGATATGCACTGCGCGTCGGGGCACCGGCGGCGATGGGGCCCCACACGCTGCGGCACAGTTTCGCTACGCACTTACTGGCCGGAGGCGCCGATTTGCGGCAGGTGCAAGAGATGCTCGGCCATGCAAACATTCGGACGACGCAGATTTACACGCACGTCGATCCGACGCGGCTGAAGCAGGTTCACAAGCAGTTTCATCCGCGGGGGTGAGGCGGAAAAGCAAAAAACAGAAGGCAGAAGGCAGAAAGTAACGCGGAGCAATCGCTTTACTTATTCCAGCGGCTGGAGGCGTATTTGGATTTCAGCGTGTCGGCCGCTTCTTTGGAGCGCTGGGGCTTATTCATCTGGTCCCACAAGCCCTTCAGATAGTACAAGGACTCGGCGTGCTGATCGGGCACCTGGTTGTAAAGCAGGTCTACGTGCAAAAACGCGTAGAGCGCTTCCTTTGGCTGCTTCAACTTCAGATATGCTTCTCCGAGTGCGTTATAGCCCATCGCCAGAATTTGATTGGCCTCGGCGGGGGCCTGGTCGATCACTTGCTGCAAAATTTTCACCGCGTCTTTAGAGCGGCCTTGGTCCACGAGGCATTTGGCTTTGCCGATCCGGGCAATCTGCTGCAGATTCTCGACGACCTTGCCTTTGGCGTCGGAGGCCAAAACGGTTTCGTAATGCATCATGGCCCGATCGGGCTTGTCTTGAGCTTCGAGCGAGCGGCCCAAGCCGATTTCCGCGCGTAATTTGAATTCGGGCCAGGGGGCGGCGGCGAGCTCGTTGTAATAGGTGTCGGCCTGATCGTAGCGGCCGATGGCAACCAGCAGGTCGCCGATTACTTCGTTGGCGTCGTAGAAATGATAATTGTCTTTGTTGGCGTTGATGAATGCCAACAGCGAGCGGCCCGCAGCTTGAGCGTCGCCCGCGCCGCCGGAGGCCAGCCGCGCGGAGGCCAGCGCGCTGTAGTAATCAATTTCCTGCCGGATGGAGTCGACGGCTCCTCGCTGCGGCGGCGGAATTCGATCGAGCGTGTCGGCGACTTGATCATAGTGTCCGGAGAGGACGTCGTTGCGGACGGTCATCAATTCGCGGGGCTCGCTGGCGAATTGCACGTATTTGATTTCGTTGATCGGGACATCCTTGGGTCCTTGCAAAAGCTGCACGACGACTTTGTTTCTAGTCATTTCCTCAATGTGGCCGGCGACCGTTTGCCCGTTGAGCAGATGAACGCGATCGAAATCGCCCTGAGCCCAGGCGGCGGCGGGGCACAGCATCGCGAAGAGGCAAGCCCATGCAGCGCGAAATAGTAGCGATCGAATCATGGGATGGTGACTAACTTTTTTCGGGATCGTCGGGCGGAGCGGTTGCTTTTTGATCCAATTCCTTCAGGCCCACGACGGGTTCGTGCAAATCCTGTTGGATGTGGCGGAGCAATTTGTCGTAGAGGGGCTTCCATTTCTCGCCTCCGAGGGTCGGCTCGAACTGCAAGGTGTTTCGGATGTCGTTCTTGGCGAGCTTAAGCATCTCGGTGCGTTTTGCATTGTCGGTTCGCGTTTCGCCGAAGCGGCTGCGGCAGACGGCGATGTTGTAACGGGCCTGGTGAAAGATGTCGCGGAACTGAGGGTCGCGGGAAGTTTGCAGCGCCAATTTGCCCCAACCCCAGATGCTTTGCGAGTTGCCGGTGTTGCCGCCGCCTTTGATGGCGGGCACATAGAAGTCGGGATTATCGTTGTCGCCGCGGAGCTGATAGGTTTTCGCCGCCTCGATTTGCGCGGGCAATAGTTGCGGCTTCTCTTTCAGCAATCCCGCCAGGACGGCGATCGCCTGGTCGTAGTTTCCTGCGCCGCGCTGGGCGATGGCTGCTCGGATTTTGACGCCGGGCAATTTGTCGGCCGGCAAGAATTTCTCGTCGCCTGCGGCGCGGTCCAGAATGTCGCCGTAGATTTTCGCGGATTGCTGATAGAGCGACTTGCCTTCGGGGGTCAGCTTATTGTCTTGTTTCGAGCCTTCCGCCAGACCATCGTAGGTGGCGGCAACCCAGTTGAGCGTTCGGAAATCGGCCGCGGCGGTGCGCTGTGAAATGCGCCGCAGGAATTGCTCGACCGCTTGGATGAGTTGGGCTTGCTGCTGTTGGTTTCCTTGGCGGCCGAGTTCCTCGAGCTGCTGCTGCAGATCGTACGCCAGGCTCACGAGCAACTGCGTCAAGCGGGCCTCGCCTTCGGAGTCGTCGGCGTAAATCTGCTGCAGCGCATCCATGGCCGCGGTCGCCTTTTCCAATTGCTGAGGCTCGACGTCGACAAAGGCTCGCAAGGCGGCCTTCTGAATCTCGGCGGGCAGCCCGGCCGCTTGAGCGGCGGGATTGTTTTCCTTCAACAGCGTCAGCGGACCCAGTTTGGGATCTTCCAGCATGGCAACGGCTTTGTCGGGCTGCGAGAGCGCGAGATATAGCTGCGCGAGCGACAACGCCGCGAGCACCGTTTGGCTGTTGATCTGCCCCTGCTTGCGCAAGCCGGCGATGCCGTGCTCCAGCACTTCTTGCGATTGCTTGGCCAGCGCGTCGAGTTCCTTTTTGAGCTTGGCATCTTCGGCGGAGTCTTCCGCCGATGCGGCGCCGGCGGCAGATTTTTGCTCGCGCATCTGCTGCATGGCGCGGATGTACTTGTTCCAGAGCGCTTGGCCGAACTTCACCTCCGCGTCGGGACGGCGCGGGGAGTCGTCCTTAATGTGGCTGAGGATTTCGGCTCCCTTGTCGTAATCGCCGGAATTGATGTAGAAGCCGATCAGCAGGTCCAGCGCCAGGTCGGCCTCGGGCATATCGGCCCAACGATTGGTGACGTATCCGGCCAGGTCGAAAATTTTGTTCTGCTCGAAGGTGAGATCCTTGTCGCCTTCTTCCTTTTGCTGGCGATAGAGCGCATCGAGGGCTGCCAGCGCGACACGGGCCGCCGGTCGGGCGTTGGCGGAATCGGGGAATTTCCTGGCGAGATATTCGCCCAGCACCGCCGCTTCGTAGTAGTGCTGCTTCTGGTAATGGAAGTAACAGAGCAAATAGCGCGCGAAATTCAGCTTTTCAGGATCGGTTTTCGCGTCGGCCGCGCCGATGGCCCGCTGAAACAGGCCAAAGGCCTCGTCGCTGACTTTTTCGAGGGAGGCTTTCAATTCGGCGATGCGGGCAACGTCGGGCGGGCGTTCTTGCTGGAGCAGGTCGAGCTCCAACTGGTTGCTCTTCAATTGATCGACCAGGTCGGCGGCGCGCTCGTAGATGTCGTCGAAGGTCGTCAATTTCGCATCGTCGATGGTGGGCGTGGCGGCGCTGGCCGACACCGCGGCGGTGCGTTCCGCCTCGACGCCGCGGCCGCCCAATTGAGCGATCAATTCGCGCGCCTGGTTTTGGAAGGCAGGCACGCCGGAGCGCTGGACATCGAGGACCAGATCGCGCGCATCGCGTAGATATGTTTTGGCTTTGAAATCTTTTTTCGGGAGGGATTCGGCTTCCTCTTGCAGCGCCGTGGCGGTGGAAAGCTTGACAGCCAGCCAATCGGGATCTTGCAATTCGGCGCCGCGGGCGCTTTTCGCCCAGGCGAGCGACTTCTCGACGGCCGTCGAATAATCTTTGTCTTGAATCCAGCACTGCATCGCGTAGCGCAAGGACTGCGTTTTCAATTGGCGGAGGGACGCGTCGCCGTCGGGCAAACCGGAGAACAATTCGTCATAGGCCGCCAGGGCCGATTTCGAATCGCCCAATTCCTGATAGCAGCGTCCTTCGTAGAAGCGCGCCGTGACGCCGGCCAAACGTTTTGGATTATCTTCGTACAGCTTCTTGCACTGGGCCGCCGCGTCGGTGAAAAGTTTCCGGGCGTCGGCGCCGCCAGATTCGGAGGCACGGGCCTGGTCGAACGTCATGGTTGCGGCGTCCAACAGAGATCCCAGCCAGGAATTGCCTAATTGTTCTCGCTGGTCGGGTTGATCCCCTTTGGGGATTTTGTCCAAATCGGCGCGATAGTGCTTGGCCTCGTCGTCGTACAAGGCGCGGGCCTCGGCATACATCGCGGCGGCTTGCTTGCGATTGGCCGTGGAGATCGCTCCCGACTTGTTCGTCGGCTGCATCAAGCCGTCGGCGCGGTAGCGGAGCAAAGCGGCCAATCGCTGGCGCGCCGCCTGCGCATCGGGATCGTCGGGACTGGCGGCGAGAAACTGGCGGAGCTTGGCCTGGGCCTGGTCGAGCTGCCAACCGCGTTGTTGCGGGTCGTTGATTGCCGCGGCGCCGTCGATCAGCACCGCCGCCTGCTGCAATTCCAGGCTGTGCCTGGTTTGAGTGGGGAGCTTCGAATCCTTCGAGCGATCTTCGAGATAATTGGCCGCCGTGTCGAGGTAGCCGCGCTGGCGGAGGGCATCGACAAACTGCCGCGAATCGTCTGCGACGGCGGGGTCGGCCGTGACGCTGCCGGTCGCCAGGCAAAGTGCCGTCAAGATTGCCAGCGGCAGGAATCGCTGAACCTTTGCGATCATCAATCGTCCTCGCACCGCGACTCCTGCGGCGCCGGATAAGAAGTTACCTCTGCCAAGCTCCAATTCCATTATAAGACGGTCTGGTTGACTAACAAGCAAACCGCCGGCGGCAGGAAGCGGAAAGGCCTCAGGTCCGGCGGAACATTTGAATTTCGGTCTGATATTTTTTCGGGTTGCCTTTGAAGATCATGCCGGGACCCTTCAAATAGATTTCGCGGGTCGGCAAGGCGATTTTGTATTTTTTGTCTTTCGCATACGCCAGAATTTTTTCGTACGATCGGCCCAACTGCTCATACGGGCCTTCGTGCCGAGGCGCAAGGCAACGGCTGCCGGGCAATTTGGAACTGGGAGTTTAACAAAAAGATATCGCTTCACGGCTCCGAGCCGCGAGCCGCATGATCGACACTGTAAAAATCACGTCAAATTGCGGCTGAGTTGCTTGACACTGCGGGGGATATCGAAAAGTATAAGGTCGGCAAGGACGATGGCCGAAAGTAAACGAAAGGATTGACTTTCCGACTATCTCCGTTTGCCCCCATTTTGCTCATGACCGCCGCGATGCCCACCGTTGAGCCTGCCGAGTCGTGCGAGTCTGTTTGCGCGGCCGTTTTGACCGCGGAAGGCGGGTCGCAGAATTGCGTCGAGATAGCGACGGCTGAGATTGCCAATTTCATCACGCACGGCCTGGGGCTGCTATTGAGCGTGGCGGCGTCCGTGGTGCTTATGTACGCCGCGCGGCACGGCGATTTCTGGCAACAGTCGGCATGCGCGGTCTATGCGGCCACGATGATTTCGGTCTACGCTTTCTCCACGTTGTCGCACCTGATTCAAAAGCGGCGATTGCAGTTGCTGTTTCGCATGTTGGATCAAGGGTGCATTTACCTGTTCATTGTGGGGACGTTTACTCCGATTGCCGCCACTTTCTTGCGCGAAGGGAATTGGTGGATCCTGTTAACGGCGATGTGGGCGATTGCACTGTCCGGTTTTTTGAGCAAGGTGGTGTTCGTGCATCGCATTGAAGGCGCGTCGGTGGCAATTCCTGTGCTATTGGGATGGATGCCCCTGCTGGGCGGGCGGCCGATGCTCGCTTATGTGCCGGCGCAAGTGGTGTGGTGGGTGCTGGCCGGCGGCGCATGCTATACCGTGGGCACCTTGTTTTTGATGAGCGATCACCGGCATCGGTATCTGCATGCAGTGTGGCATTTATTTGTGATCGCCGGCAGCGCTTGCCATTTCTGGGCGATTCTGCGCTATACCATTCCGGCGGCATAGGCTAAACCGCAAGCGCGGATTTTTACCTTGCCGAAACTTGCTGCCGAATTCTGCCTTCTGCGTTCTGCGTTCTGCCTTTTTTTGTCGCCCCCTTTGCAAAGCGCGGACGGTGAGTTAGGTTGCTAACTTACACTGGTTTGCACGAATTGAAATTGCTTGGGGATGAACATGCGTCGCTCGAAGATCAGCATCATCGGCGCCGGGAATGTCGGCGCCACCACGGCTCACTGGTGTGCGGCGGCCGAGTTGGGCGACATCGTGGTGCTGGACGTTCCGCAGACGGAAGGCATGCCCGCCGGCAAAGCGCTGGATTTGATGCAGGCGTCGCCGATCGTGGGCTTCGATTCCAAAATCGTCGGCACCACGAACTACGCCGACACGGAAAACAGCGACGTCGTGGTGATCACGGCCGGCATTGCCCGCAAACCGGGAATGAGCCGCGATGATTTGCTGTCAACGAACGCCAAGATCGTGGGCTCGGTGGCGAGTGAAATCAAAAAGAGCAGCCCGCAGGCTGTGGTGATCGTCGTGAGCAATCCGCTGGACGCGATGGTGCAGCGCGCCTGGCAGGTGACGGGGTTTCCGCCGAATCGCGTGATGGGGCAGGCCGGGGTGCTGGACACGGCCCGGTATCGCACGTTCCTGGCCATGGAATTGGGAGTGAGCGTGGAAGATATTTCCGCGCTGCTTTTGGGGGGCCACGGCGATACCATGGTGCCAATGCCCAGTTGCACTTCGGTGGGCGGGATTCCGGTCACGCAGTTGATCGATCCCAAACGCCTGGAGGAAATTGTCCAGCGCACTGCGCAACGGCGGGGCGGAAATCGTCGGGCTGCTGAAAACCGGCAGCGCCTATTACGCGCCGGCCGCGGCCACCACGCAAATGGTGGAAGCCATCGTGCGCGACAAGAAGCGGCTGATTCCCTGCGCGGCCTATTGCGACAAGCAATACGGCGTGGGCGGATTTTTTGTGGGCGTGCCGGTCATCCTGGGGGCCGGAGGCGTGGAAAAAATTATCGAACTGAAATTGACCGCCTCGGAACAGGCGGCTTTCCAAAAGAGCGTCGATGCAGTGAAGGAATTGGTGAAGGTGATGGCGGGGCTGACGGGCTAGCACGCCGCGCCGCCGCACTTGAGGTTGACAGGTTTCCCGCTGGTGTCTTAGAGTCCGAACTTCCGACAAGCTCACGATCTTTCCCACCCAATAAATATCGCCGCGTGGATTGGTTTGCGGCGTCGCTGGAATATGAATCGAATTCAAGCGGAGGCGTTCGCCATGCCAGCGGAAATTCTGCCAACTGCGGATTGGTGCGCGGCGGGAACGATCGGCTCTGTGGAGGGTGATTGTCCGCACGCTGTGTTCGCTCCACTGCATTACGAGCCGAATTACGCGTATCCGCTGTTGGTATGGCTGCACGGGGGCGGGGACAGCGAACGCCAACTGCGGCGGATCATGCCGGCGGTCAGCTTGCGAAATTACGTGGCCGTGGCGCCGCAAGGCACGTTGAGCGTGCCGCGGAAGAACAACCCGGGCAACGGCTATCGTTGGGTGCAAACGCCGGAGCACGTGGCGCAGGCAGAACAGCGCGTTCTCGCGGCGATCGCGGCGGCCCAGTTGCGATTTCACATTCGGCCGGATCGGATTTTCCTGGCCGGCTACGAATGCGGCGGGACGATGGCGTTCCGCATCGCCACGGAACATGCCGACCGGTTTGCGGGCGTGGTGTCGTTGTGCGGGCCGTTTCCGACGCAAGGCACGCCGCTGGCGAAGCTCGACGTGGTGAGAGAGTTGCCGTTGTTCGTGGCCGCTTGCCGCGAGGGAAAATCGTATCCGACGGAGCAGGTATGCGATAACTTGCGGCTGTTCCACTCGGCGGGGATGTCGATCACGCTCGCGCGAGTATCCCGGCGAAGACGGCCTGACGCCGCAAATGCTAGCAGACATCGACCGCTGGATCATGGAACAGATCACGCTGCCGCCGGCCGTGGTCGTAACGCCCGATGTGCGCGAAAGCGGCGTGGGCTGAGCGAGATCGGCGGGCAATCTTCGGCAGCCCTGGGGCATCTTCGGCGGTGCTGGGCCGTCTTGGGCGAAGCCGCATCTGGCAGCATCTCAACGTGGATTGACACTGCGGGAGTGATTTGAGTACAAACCCGCCCGCTTTTTTCCACGGAGGGAACCAATCATGCCCCCGCTGCGCCCCCAATATCCATCCGGCGAGCCGGACGATCAGGCCAACCACCTATTGCCGTTTCCCAACCAAGCCGGCCCGCAAGGGCAGTGGGTGAATGTTCGCGCGTTGGTGGACGACGTGCTGGAGATGCTTTCGCCGCAGTTGCGCTCGCAGCGAGTTCACGTGGAAATGGATGTTCCGTATTCGCAGCGAGTTTGGACGGATGAACGATCGCTGCGTGACTGCGTGTGGCACTTGGCTCGCAATGCGATCGAGGCGATGCCCAAGGGGGGCGAACTGTCGATTACTTCGTACTCCAGTCCACAACGATTCGAATTGGAAATCGCCGACAGCGGACGGGGGATCTCGGATGAGTTCCGCCGCCGGATTGCGAATCCGGAGCATAACGACGCGGACAATCATTTTGGACACGCATTGAACACGACGTTGCGCCTGGCGGCGGCGCAAGGGGGCGAGATTATGGCCCGCAATTGTCCCGAAGGGGGCGCGGCGTTTACGATTCGATTGCCAAATCGCGCGATGAAAGCCGCGGCGTGAAATTCGACAACGCGGCGCCCACAAATCACTTTTCCGATTCGTTTTCCGATCCCTTCTCTGGTTGGGGCAATCGCCACGGATGGATGTTCTTAACAAAACCTTCGCTCGCTTGAGCGAGTGGTATCGCTCGTTAACGCCCGGGGCCCGCGTTGCGGCCGGGGTGCTGCTGGTGGTTTGCGCGGCCAGCGTGGGGCTTTTGGTCAATGAGCAGTCCGCGGGCAGCGAAACGTACCTTTTCGGCGGCGAGCCGGTGGCGGCCAGCCAGTTACCCGGCATGGTGCAGGCCTTCGCCAGCGCCGGACTGGTGGATTATGAGCTAGTGGACAATCGCATTCGCGTGCCGCATGCCAAGCAGGCGGTCTACATGGGGGCGCTGGCCAGCGCGGGAGCGCTGCCGAATAACTTCGGCGATTCACTGCGCCGAATGTTGGATCGCAGCAGCAGCCCTTGGATCGGCAAGCGGCAACAAGAGGAGATGTCGAAGATCGCGCTGCAGGATGAACTGACGAAAATCATCGACTCGATGCCGGGGATCGAATCGGCGTCGGTGCTTTATAACGTGGAAACGGAGCAGGGGCTGCACACGCGTAAGCAAATCACGGCGAGCGTCAACGTCAAGCCGGCGGGAAATCGGTTGCTTAGCATGCGGCAGGTGGAAATGATCCGGCACGTGGTTGGGCCGCCCATCGGGATCGACCCGCAGTGCGTGGCGATTGTGGATTTCAACGGCGCCACGTACCCGGCGAGCCAGTCAAACGAAAGCGCGATTGGATCGGACCCCCGTGCGACGGCGAAGTTGGACTACGAACGCAAGTGCACGGAAAAGATCCGCGACGCGCTGGGCTTCATCCCGGGCGCGGTTGTGGCGGTGAATGTCGAGCTGCAACCTGAACTGGCACTATCGGAAGCCAGCGCGGCCAGCGGCCTTGCGCGGCTACGAGCGAAGAAAAGAAGGCTGCCACGGTAAACGAACCGGCCACGATCAAATCGCTGGTGGATGCGGTGGTTGGCCCCGCGGCGTCGAACAAGGCCGCCTCGAACAAGCAAGATCGAATTGGGGGAAGCGATGCGCAACAAATCGGCAGGGCCAGCCTGACGCCGAAGCGCGTGACGGTATCCGTCAGCATTCCCAGCAGCTATTACGAGGACGTGTGGCGACAGCGACACGCCGCGTCGGCGGATTCCAGGCCATCGCAATTCGACGCGGAAGCATTGCGACAAATTGAAGCGGAAGTGAATGCCAACGTCAAACAAAACGTGGTGCAGGTGGTGCCGTGGCCCGAGGGGGTCGGCCAGGAGCGCGCAGGATTGGTCACGGTGACCTCGCTGCAGTGCGCGGCCGGTGCTGAAGTGGAACATCTCGCTACGGCAGCTGCAAAGCCGTGCGCAAGCTGGTGGGACGAGCATGGAATTGTGGTTGGCTTGGCGTGTCTGGCGCTGGCATGCCTTGTCGCGGTGCGCTGGATCGTTCGCACCGGGGGATCGGCGGCCACGTCGAGCACGCCGCTGCGCCTGGCAGATGAAACGTTGGACGGTTACGACGAGGGCTTGATCGGCCGCGAATCGATCGGGCGCTTCCGCGGCACGAGCGGTCCTTCGTTGCGGGAAGAATTGGCCGGAATTGTTCACGACGATCCGGATAGCGCCGCCAGCGTGCTGCGCAACTGGATCGGGACGGCCGATTGAAGGATAGGTGCATGAGCAAAACTGAATCGTCCCTTCGCAAAGCCGCCATTTTGATCGCATCGCTGGATGCGGCGACCGCCGATTCGCTGCTGGCGCAGATGCCGCCGGCGCAGGCCGAGGCCGTGCAGAACGAGATGCTGCAATTGGGCGCGATCGATCCGGCGGAGCAAGAGACAATCATCGAGGAATTTTTCCGCCTAGGCCCGTTGATTCCGGAAACCGACCCGCCGGGGTTGGAGCTGGACGATTCACTAAGTCACCGCTTCGCGAAACCCACCGGGACGCCGGCCAGGCGCGCACTTCACGGCGAAGGAAATGGCCCGTTTCATTTCTTGCAACAGATCGATGCCGAGTCGCTCGTGCCATTCGTCGAGCGAGAGCATCCGCAGACGGTCGCGCTTTTGTTGTCGCACCTGGCGCCCGATCGTGCGGGACACGTGTTGGCGCGGATGACGCCGGCACTGCAAGCTGATGTCATTCGCCGCATGGTTGATCTGGAAGAAACCGATCCGCAGGTGGTGCGCGAAGTGGAACGAGCCGTGCAACAATGGCTTCAGGCGCAGCAAACGCAACGATTGCCGGCGGCAGGGGTGGCGGCGGTGTCGGCGATATTGAATTCGGCCGACGGCGTGGCACGGCGACAAATTCTCAGCAATTTGGCGGTCCACGATCGCGGCTTGGCGCATAAGTTCTCGCATCAGTTGGCCGGACAGCGGCGGATCACGTTTGCCGAAATGTGCAATTTCGACACCGATTCGCTGACTCGCGTAATTCGAGCCGCCGACGGCGAAACGATCGTGCTGGCCCTGGTCGGCGCGCCGCCCGATTTGGTGGATCGAATTCTCGACCAGCTTCCGACCGAAGAGTCGCGGTGGCTATCGAAGGAGTTGGATCATCTGGGGCCGACGCGGTTGGGCGACATCGATCGTGCTCAAGAATCACTCGCCGATCTGGCGAATCACATGCTGGCCGACGGCCGATTGCCGGGCATCGACCGCTCGCATTTGACCGCCGTGGCATAAGGAGACACCCTATGGCCGCGATCATCAAAGCCAAGTCTTCGAAGCGTCAAGCGCAGCCGGCGGTTTATCGATTCGAAAGTTTTTCGTCGCCAGGCGGCGGGGACGAGAGTCTCTCATCAAACGCCGCGGCGACGATCGAGGCCGCCCAACAGCAAGCCGCGGAGATTCGCCAGCGCGCCGCTGAAGAAGGCCGCCTGGGGGCGGAGCAAATCATCGAGCAGCGAATCAACGAGCGGATGGACGCGGTGCTGCCTATCGTGCGGGCGGCCGCGGCGGAACTCGCCGACGCCAAACAAGCCTGGCTGCGCCGCTGGGAGCAAAGCGCGGTGCAACTGGCGGTGAAGATCGCGGAGCGGATCGTGCGGCGCGAAGTGGCTCGGTCGCCGCAGATCGCGATTGAACTGGTGCGCGAAGCGCTGGAACTGACCGCCGGAACGCAGCAAATGAAAATCCGACTGAACCCGGCCGATTTTGCGGAGCTGGAAGGGCAGGTGAAACGCCTGGCTCAGGAAATTTCACGGGGCACCAATGCGGTGATTGTGCCGGATGAATGCATTTCGCGCGGCGGGAGCCGGCTGGAAACCCAGCATGGCGTGATCGATCAGCAGATCGAGACGCAACTGGAGCGCATCGCGGCGGAGCTTGTGGGCGCGGACGGCTGAGGAGTGGCGCGCTCCGCTGCCGCGTCGCGGCTAAACCACTGACGGTTAGATTCCTATGATGCTTGAACTTGCGGATCAACTTGAACGCATTGTGCCTACGTCGCTGCAAGGCAGCGTGGTGCAAATCGTCGGCTTGACGGCGTCGGTGGCCGATTTTCCGGCGCCGCTGGGCGCGGTTGCTGAAATTGAGCGGGACAACGGCGGCCCGGTGCAGGCCGAGGTCATCGGATTCCGCGACGAACTAACGCTTTTGTATCCGTACGAGAACTTACAGGGGGTGCGGCGCGGCAATCGGGCTCGCTTGCTGCGCACACTGCGATGGCTGCGCGTAGGGGAAGGCTTGCTGGGGCGCGTGGTCGATGCACAAGGCCGGCCGATTGACGGGCGACCTGAGCCGGCACTGGCGGAGCGCATCGAGACGAACCGGCGCGCGCCGCCGCCGATGGAACGGCCGCGGATCGATCAGCCCATTGCCACCGGAATCCGCGCGATCGACGGCCTGCTGACATGCGGCCGGGGTCAGCGGATGGGCATCTTCGCCGGATCGGGCGTGGGCAAGAGCGTGATGCTGGGCATGATGTCGCGCTACACGTCGGCGGATGTGAATGTGATCGGGCTGATCGGCGAGCGTGGCAGGGAAGTGAACGAATTTATCCAGCGCGATTTGGGACCGGAAGGACTGGCCCGAAGCGTGGTCGTCGTGGCCACCAGCGACGAACCCGCGTTGCGCCGGGTGCAGGCTGCGCAAACCGCGACTGCGATTGCCGAATATTTCCGGGACAGTGGGCGCGATGTTTTGTTGCTCGTGGATTCACTCACGCGATTCGCGATGGCGCAGCGCGAGATCGGCCTGGCCGCCGGAGAGCCGCCCACCACGCGCGGGTATCCGCCTTCGGTGTTTGCGATGTTGCCGCCGCTGGTGGAAAGGGCAGGGCGGACGCAGCGCGGGAGCATCACGGGGTTTTATACCGTGCTGGTCGAAGGGGACGATCCGCAGGAACCAATCAGCGATGCCGTGCGCGGGTTGCTGGATGGCCACACGTGGTTGTCACGGAAATTGGCGGGGCGCGGTCATTGGCCGGCAATCGACGTACTGGAGAGCATCAGCCGATTGATGCCCGATATCACGAGCCGCGAACATCAAGATGCCGCGCAGTCGATTCGCGGACTGCTGGCGGCGTATCGGGAACATGAAGATTTAATTTCCATCGGCGCTTATCGCACGGGAGCGAACCGGAAAGTCGACGTGGCGATTGAGCTGCTAGAGGCTGTCAATCAATTCTTGCGCCAGCGGATCGATGAGCCGTCGGCGCCGGCGGCGACACAAGACGCGCTGGTGGAGCTACATCGACAAGCGATCGCCAAGTCCGGCACTGGTTCCAACAACGCGAAGCAGTAATCAGGCGAATCTCCAATGGCGATCTTTCGATACCGACTGGCGACGATGTTGCGGTTGCGCGAAAACGAGCGCGATCGCTGTCGTCAGGAACTGGCCGAAGCGCGGCGCGAAGCGGAGCAAGCGGCCGCGCGCGTGAATCAGATCAAAGAGGAGCTCATCGAGCTGCGCGCCCGCGTGCAACAGGTCGCACGTCCGGGGGTGATCGACGTCGAACGCCTGCGCAATGCGCAGCGATATGAGCAGCAGCTCAGAGTTGATCTGCAGCAGGCGGAAGCGAACCATCAAGCGGCCGCAGCCGAGGCAGAACGACGGCGCCAAACGCTGGTGGAGGCCGACCGCGAAGTGCACATGCTGGAAAAGCACCGCGAGCAGCAGCTTGCCCGCCACCGGGCCGCGGAGCACCGAATGGAAATCAAGTTGCTCGATGAGCAGACGATCGTCCGGCGTGCTAGCAACCCGAGCGCGAAACTGCGGCAACTATCCTAACTGCACAAAGCCATGTTCGCCGTTGTCTGCCGGCAATTGGCGGCCGGCGAGGGCTGGGGTTGCCTGATCGGCGCATTTCAGCGAAAAGCCCGCCTCATTTCGCAGTTTTCTCCTCGTTGCTCGGGCCAAGAGTGTGGCGCCTATGGCTGCTGCGGATCGAAACGGGCAGGTTCAACTTGATTTGCAGATCGAGCTGGGCCGCGCACACTTGGAACCAAGCGAGGTGGAACAACTTGCGTCTGGATCGCTCGTGGTGCTCCAGCAGCCTGCCGACGAGCCGGTGGACGTTTTCGTCGACGGCCGACTGGTTGCGCGCGGCCAACTGTTGGTGCTAAACGAGAAGTTTTGCATCCGAATCACCGAACTTTCGGCCCGCGAATCGTTGCCCATTGCCGCGTGATTGAACATGAACATGCCCATCGAACTGCGTCAGATCCGATTTGTGTGCGTTGCTGCGATCGCAATTGCATGGGCGATAGTCTGCCTCGAAGTAAACGTGCGCGCGGACGAATCGATGTTTGCGCAGCCGGCGTCGGGCAAACTGGCCACGACGCCCAATCCCGTGCGGCAAGTGAATCATGCGGAACCAAGTCGATTGGCGTCTCCCGGAAGCGAAACATCTCTGCCGCTGCCTGGCGCGCCCAACGCTGACGGCCAGAAAACGTCGTCGGGCGCGCATACGCTGGAAGCTGTGTTCAGCGTGATTTTGAGCCTGGCGGCGGTGTTGGGATTGTTCTTTCTAATCGCGTGGATCATGCGCCGCGGGCTGCCGACGTCGGGGACCAGCCGACTGCCGGCCGAAGTGGTCGAAGTATTGGGCCGCGCGCCGTTGGCCGGCAGGCAACAGCTTCAACTGCTGCGGCTGGGAAACAAATTGCTTTTGGTCAGTCTTTCCGCCACCGGAGTCACCACGCTGGGTGAAGTGACCGACTCGGCGGAGGTCGAACGCCTGTCGAGTTTGTGCCGCCCGGGAAATTCAGCGGGCGCCAACGGCATCGCGAAGAATGTGCGGCGGCCGCTGCGGGCGATCGGCGGGGAGGCCGGCGATGTTTAGCTGCCTCACCCTGCTGATCTTGTTGCGGCTGTGTCCACGGCGATTTGCAGTGGCCGCAGTCGTTTTCGGCACGATCTGCCTTGGCGCGCCCAAACATGCGGGAGCGGAAGATCCGCTCAACACTGCCGCGAAATTGGAATTGCCGGCGAGCTTGCAAGGCGGTCCGGAGAAGTGGACCAGCCCCGAGGGCATTTCGTCTTCGTTGGAAGTGATGCTGCTGTTGGCGGTGCTCAGCCTCGCGCCGGCAGTGCTATTGATGACCACTTGCTTTGTACGGATCGTGGTGGTGCTGGGGTTATTGCGACAGGCGCTGGGGACGCAACAATTGCCGCCGGGGCAGGTGATGACTTCGATCGCGCTGTTCATCACACTTTTGGTGATGTGGCCCACGTGGAAGCAGACTTACGACACGGCGGTCACGCCGTACACGCAGAAAGAGATCGGCGCTGAAGAAGCGTGGCAGCGGGGCACACTGCCGATTCGCCGCTTTATGAGCGCCCAGATCCAGCGCACCGGGAACAGCGCCGACGTGTGGCTGTTTTACAAATACTTACCGCAGGCGACGGCGAATCCGGTCGAGCCGAAGAGCTACGACGAGGTGCCGCTGGTGGCGCTACTGCCGGCGTACATGCTGAGCGAATTGAAGACGGCGTTTCTGATCGGCTTTCAGATATATCTGCCGTTTGTGATTCTCGACTTTGTGATTGCCAGCGTCACCGTGGCGATGGGCATGTTGATGCTGCCGCCGGCGTTAATTTCGCTGCCGTTCAAGCTGTTGCTGTTTGTGCTTGTGGACGGGTGGCATTTGGTGGTGGATATGTTGATGCAGAGTTTTCAAGCGGTGACGTAACCAAAACCCCCGGGCCGAGCCCTGGGCTAATGACCAATATGGATCCACAGGATGCGATTGATCTGGTGCGGCAGGGGCTGATGCTGGGCCTGTGGGTGAGCGCGCCGGTGCTCGTCGTCGGGCTGGTTGTCGGCCTGGTGATGGGGCTGCTGCAGGCGTTGACTCAAGTGCAGGAGCAGACCGTGGCGTTCGTGCCGAAATTGGTCGCCATGATTTTGGTGCTCAGCATGACGCTGCCGTGGCTGATCATGCAGTTTGTGGATTACGCGCAGGACGTGATCAAGAACATTCCACATTCTTTGTAGCGCGCCGTGCTTAGTTTCTATCTTAGCCCCATGTTGACGTTTGCGTTGGTGCTGGGCGCATCGGCGGGCTGGTGATCGTCGCGCCGGTGTTCAGTTCTCCGATGATTCCCAGACAACTGCGGATTATGCTGGCCGCGGTGCTGGCGCTGGTGATTGCGCCACTCAATGGAACGCTCATTCGGAGTTGCCGGGCAATTGGGCTGCGATCGGCGCGGCGCTGGGTGGGGAATTGTTGATCGGATTGATGCTGGGGCTGAGTGTGGCGGTTTTGCTGGCCGGCGTGCAAATCGCCGGGCAGTTAATTGGTCAAATGAGCGGCATCTCGCTGGGCGAAGTGTTCAGCCCTGGCGGCGACGGCGAAATACCGATCGTGGCCAGCCTGATGTACATGGTGGGGCTGGCGATTTTCGTAGCGATCGGCGGGCAGCGGCTGCTGGTTAGCGCAGCTCATGGAAACGTATGTGGCCGTGCCGATGGGGCATGCGGGGATGCCGGAGACGCTGAGAACGCTGGTTCCCAATTTGCTCTCGGAAAGTTTTTCGTTGGCTGTGCGAGGGGCGGCCCCGGCGATCATTGCACTATTGCTGAGCAGCGTGGTGCTAGGGCTTGTAAGTCGCACGCTGCCGCAATTGAACATCCTGTCGCTGGGGCTGGGGTTGAATGCGCTGGTGATGCTGGCGGTGTTAGGGGCATCGATTGGCGCCATCGCCTGGCTGTTGCAGGAGCAACTCGATCCGGCGCTCACGACCGTGATGGCGGCGCTGCGGGCGACCCCATCGTGATTTTTGAATCCATGAGTATTTCACCGCGACCGACGGTCGCGGCTTTATGATCTGTGGCCGAAACTTCTTACGACAAAACGATCGCCCCGACGCCGCGGCGGAGGCAGCAAGCGCACGAGCAGGGGCAGGTGGCGCACAGTCACGAACTGGCGTCGGCCGGATTGTTGATTGCCGGCATGGCCGCGTTGCTGTTGGTCGGCGGCAAGGCGGCGGAGTTTTTTGCGCACCTGGCCCAGCGGCAATTGGGGGGCGATGCGTGGCTGGGGTCCGGCGCCGGCGCAGCCAATGTCGATTTTGTGGTGCACCAATGGCGCACTTTGACGCTGGAACTGACGCAGGTGCTGGCGCCGATTTTGGGAGTGCTCTTGTTGGCGGCGGTGGCGGTTCATCTCGTTCAAACTGGTTTCTTGTGGCTGCCGGAGCGCGTGCTGCCCGATTGGAGCCGCATCAATCCGATGGCGGGACTGGGGCGAATTTTTTCGATGTCCAGCGGCGTCCGCTTGCTGCTGGGAGTGCTGAAGCTGGCGGCGGTTTCGCTGGTGGCGTTTTGGAGCGTGTATCATCGCCGGGATGAAATTCTGCGGCTGACGGCGCTTGAGCCGCAGCAGATTGCCGCCGCCGTGGTCGACATCACGCTTTGGACGGGCTTGAAGATCGCAATCGCCTTGGGGGTGTTGGCGGTGCTGGACTACGGTTACCAGCGATGGAAGTTCGAACAGGATCTGCGCATGACGCCGCAAGAATTGCGCGAGGAGCTGAAGAATTTGCAAGGCGATCCGCAGATGCTGGCCCGACGCCGCGGTTTGCAGCGGCAATCGAATCAGCCGAAGCCCCGTTCGACGCAGCCGCTTTCGGCGATCGAACGAAATGCCGATTAAGAGCGAGCCTCCATGCACTACGTTTATCTGTGCATCGCGATCGTGGCTGAAGTGATTGCCACGAGCACGCTGAAGGGCACCGAGCAGTTCAGCAAGCCGTTGCCGACGACCGTGGTAGTTGCCGGCTACGGCCTGGCGTTTTTTCTGTTGAGCATCGTGGTGAAGACGCTGCCGGTGGGAGTTGTCTATGCCATTTGGTCGGGGGCGGGGATCGTGCTGGTCGCCATCGTGGGATACGTGTGGCTGAAGCAAAATCTCGATCTGCCGGCGATCGTGGGCATCTCGCTGATTCTGCTGGGAGTTGTCGTGGTTAATCTGTTTTCCAAAAGCGTGCCGCGCTAAATGAATGACAGGCGACGCGACATCATGCAGCATCATATTCGACGGCTGGCGATCTTCTGCGGACTGGCCGGGCCGGCAATTATGCTGGCCGGCACGCTGTGGGCCGCCGCGGTGTACCAAGGCAAAAAGGGAGAAACGTATTCGCCGTTGAATCACTTTATTTCCGAATTGGGTGAAGTCGGCGTTTCGCGCGATGCGGCGGTGTTCAACGGCTGCTTGATCGCCGGAGGGGCGATTTTGGCTGGGTTCATGCTGGCGCTGGGAATTTACCTTGGCAGCATATGGAGCTACGCGGCGGCGGCCATCGGTGTTTGGTCGGGCCTGTCGTGCAGCGCGGTGGGGATGGTGCCAATGAACGATCTCATGCCCCACATTCACGTGGCAAACTCGTTTTTCTATAGCGGGCTGGCGGCGGTTGGCGTGTTCACGCTGGCGATCGTGCGCGACCGCCGGCAGCGAATGTCGAAATGGATGATCATTCCCGGCGTGATCACATTCGCCAGTTTTGCGGCGTTTCTGTCGTCGCTGCACATCCCGGGGATCCCTCAGCCGCGGACGCTCGACCCCAGCAGCATCGTCCGTCCGCAGGTTTGGGTTCTTCCGATCCTCGAGTGGATGATATTCGTCACCGTGATGGGTTGGATTGTGCTGGCCGCGATTAATTTGATGAAACGGCCGTCACTGGCCACAGAATGACCAGCGGATGGGGCGCTGGAGAAAAACGGCTCTTGCAAAACTAGGCGAAGGGCGTCAACTTAGCGGTCGCGATGTGGGGCTGGTGCAGGCGGAATTGCCACCGCCGCTAACCGCTGACTTCTACGACGACATGCCGCCGCCCGTCCAAGTACCCTCCAAACGCCGATCGGAAGAAAGCGCCGCCCCGTCGGGCCATGATCCGTATGTGCCCGATGACGCACGGATGCGCGAGTTCACGTGGCCAGCGGTGGTAGTGGGGGCGGTGCTGGGGATCATCTTCGGGGCGTCGTCGCTGTATCTGGTGCTGAAGGTGGGGATGACGGTTTCGGCGTCGATCCCCGTGGCCGTGCTTTCGATCACGCTATTTCGCGCTTTTTCGCGGATGTTCGGCTTGCGCCCCGCCACGATCTTGGAAAACAACATCGTGCAGACGACGGGTTCGGCGGGTGAATCGATCGCTTTCGGCGTGGGCGTGACGATGCCGGCGCTGATGCTGTTGGGCTTCGACATGAGCATTTGGCGCGTGATGGTGGTATCGATCCTGGGCGGCTTGCTCGGCATCTTGATGATGATCCCACTGCGGCGCGCTTTCATCGTGCGAATGCACAATGAGCTGCGCTATCCGGAAGGAACCGCTTGCGCAAGTGCTGATATCGGGTGATCAAGGGGGCGCGACGGGGCGGTTGGTGTTCATCGGCTTCATTCTGGCGTTCATCTACAAATATCTCACGCTAGCGGCCGACGTGTTGCGGGAAACGATCGTCTTCCCGTTGAAAGAGCAGTACAACCGCGTGGCCGCGCTGACGACCGATTTGGCGCCGGAACTATTGGGCGTGGGCTACATCATCGGGATGAAAACGGCGTCGGTGATGATGGCCGGCGCGGTGATCGGCAATTTGGTGATCGTGCCGGCCATTGCGATGTTCGGCGACGCGGTGCCGGGGTTGATTCCGCCGGGCATCGAGCGCATTGCGCAAATGGATATCGACACGATTCAATCCAGCTACTTGCGCTATATCGGCGCGGGGTGCGTCACGGCGGCGGGGATTATCAGCATGTTCCGCACGCTGCCGATGATTGTGCGCTCGGCGACGGCGGGTATTCGCGGGCTGGGCGGTTCGCGCAGCGGCGGAGGCCGCCAGAAGCGCACCGATCGAGACATGTCGCTTTTGGTTGTGTTGGTTGGCTGCCTGGTCTTGTTGGTGCTATTGGCGGGCGTTTTGATGACGGAGGTGAGGCCGTTGACCGCGGTGCTGGGCGCGATGCTGGTGCTGGCGTTCGGATTTCTGTTTGTCACGGTGTCGTCGCGGCTGACGGGGGAGATCGGCTCGTCGTCGAATCCGATTTCAGGAATGACAGTGGCCACATTGGCGCTGACGTGCTTGATTTTCGCCACGCTGGGAATGCGATCGCCGACCGAGGCGGTGCTGGCGCTGTCGGTTGCCGCGGTGGTGTGCATCGCGGCCTCCAACGGCGGCACGACTTCGCAAGATTTGAAAACCGGTTATCTTGTCGGCGGCACACCGTACTGGCAGCAGTGGGCGATTGTGGTCGGCACGCTGACGTCGGCCTTGGTGATCGGCGGCACGCTATTGCTGTTTAACAGCGCCGGCACGGTGTACAGCACCCGCGACGTGCCTCGCGTCGCGCTTTCGCAGCAGCAATACGACGCGCTGACGGATCGCGTTTACTACAACGGGCAAGACTATCGCGTGTGGTGGGTGCGGCCGGGGGATTACCCCAACATTCTGCCGGGCAAGTACTATGTCGATTCGAACCGGCGACCGGCGGTGCTCGTGGATCCGGCGATTACCGGCCGGCTGACTCGGAACGACAACGGCGAGGAAGTGAAATTCAAATTTCCAGCGCCGAAAACGCAGGTGATGGGCATCATTATCAACGGCGTGTTGGGCGGCACGTTGAATTGGGGCCTGGTGCTGATCGGGGTGATGCTGGCGGTGGGCATCGAGCTGTGCGGCGAATCGTCGCTGGCGTTTGCCGTGGGCGTGTACATTCCCATGCAGTACACGACGCCGATTTTTCTGGGCGGACTGATTTCCTGGTTTGCAGGCCGGTGGGGTCGCGGAAAACGGAAGCGGCAGGAAGACGAGGCCGCCGCCCTGATGGAAGCTGAAACCAGCCCTGGCACGCTGCTGGCCAGCGGATACATTGCCGGCGGCACGCTGGCCGGGGTGGCGATCGCGTTTTTGGAATTCACCCCGTGGCTGAAAGACAAACTAAACTATCATCAGAAGATTGTCGGGACCTTTGTCGATTCGCGGTGGTTTCCGCTGTCGTTGTTTGCGGTGTTGATCGTCGTCTTGTCAATTGTCGGCATGCGCCGCGACACTAACGGGCGAAGCTAGCCCAAGATTTCTCCAACGCAAGATTGGCCTCATGAAACTTTTGCAAATTATCGCTGCGTCCATATTAGGAATTTCCATGTTGCTTACGCCATCCGATGCGCCCGCCGACGAAGGGATGTGGCTGTTCACGAATCCGCCCAAGAAGTGGCTGAAGGAAAAATACGATTTCGAGCCCAGCGAGGCGTGGCTGAAGAACCTGCAGCAGTCGGCGGTGCGGTTCAACAGCGGCGGCAGCGGGGCGTTTGTGTCGCCGGAAGGCCTGGTCATCACGAATCATCACGTGGGGGCCGATGCGCTGCAAAAACTAAGCACGGCGGACCGGGATCTGGTGGCTAAAGGTTTTCATGCCAAGACTCGGGAGGAAGAGCTCAAATGCGTCGACCTGGAATTGAACGTGCTGATGAGCACGGAGGACGTGACCGCGCGGGTGAATGCGGCGGTGAAGGCGGACATGAGCCAGGCGGAGGCCCAGAAAGCCCGCCGCGCGGTGATGAACACCATTGAAAAGGAATCGCTCGATAAGACCGGGCTGCGCAGCGACGTGATCACGCTGTATCACGGCGGCGAGTATCATCTTTATCGCTACAAGAAATATACCGACGTGCGGCTGGTGTTTGCGCCGGAACAAGACATCGCGTTCTTCGGCGGTGATCCGGACAACTTCGAATATCCGCGCTACGATTTGGACATTTGCTTTTTCCACGTTTACGAGGACGGCAAGCCGGCGAAAGTGGAACACTATCTGCCTTGGAGCAAATCGGGCGCGGGCGACAAGGAATTGGTATTTGTGGTGGGCAACCCGGGTCATACCGACCGGCTGGATACGGTCCGGCATTTGGAGTTTTTGCGCGACCGGATGTATCCGTCTTCGCTGCGAACCATCTTTCGGCGCGAAGTGCTATTGAGCGCCTACAGCCAGCGCAGTTTGGAAAATGCCCGGCGCGCGAAGGACGATCTGTTTGGGTTGCAAAATTCGCGCAAGGCGCGGCTGGGCGGGCTGGCCGGTTTGCAAGATCCGGCGATCATGGACCGCAAACGAAAAGACGAAAAGGCATTGCGTGAGGCCGTCGCGAAGAAACCGGATTTGAAGGACAGCGCCAAAGCCTGGGACGATATTTCCACGGCCATCGACGAATGGAACCGCATTTATATCGATTGGGCCTTGCTGGAAAACGGCACGGCATTCAACAGCGAGCTGTTTTTCATCGCGCGGGAGCTGGTTCGGATGGCCGACGAAGACACGAAGGACAATGCCGATCGGCTGCGTGAATATCGGCAGTCGAACCGCGAGTCGTTGGAGCAGCAATTGTTTTCCGAGGCGCCGATCTACGACGATCTGGAAACGGCGAAATTGGGAGATTCGCTGAGCATGTTCATGGAGCAAGCCGGCGCCGACAACCAATGGGTGCGCAAAACGCTGCAGGGCCGCTCGCCGCAAGCCCGGGCCGACGAATTGGTGCGAGGCACGCGGCTGAAGGACGTGGCCTACCGCAAACAACTGGCCAAGGGGGGCCGATCGGCGATTGAAGGAAGCAACGATGCCATGATCCAATTGGCGCGGCTGGTCGATCCGCCTTCGCGGGAGGTGCGAAAAACCTTCGAGGAAAAGGTCGACGAGCCGATGAAGCAGGCATATGCGAAAATCGCCAATGCGCGGTTTGCGATCGAAGGGACGAGCACATATCCCGATGCCACGTTTACGCTGCGCCTGGCGTTTGGCCAGGTGAAGGGTTACACGCAAGACGGCAAGGCGATTCCGCCTTGGACGACGATTGGCGGGGCATTTAAGCACTCCGACTTGCACGGCGCCAAGCCGCCGTTTGTGTTGCCGCAAAGTTGGTTGCAGCCGCCGAAACCTCTGGACCTGGAGACGCCGTTCAACTTCGTATGCACAGCGGACATCATCGGCGGCAACAGCGGCAGCCCGGTGGTGAACAAAGCGGGCGAATACGTGGGCATTATTTTTGACGGCAACATTCAATCGCTGGTGCTGGATTTCACCTACACCGACGAGCAGGCCCGGGCCGTGAGCGTGCATTCCAGCGCGATCCTGGAAGCGCTGCGAAAGGTGTACGGGGCCGACGCATTGGCGGACGAAATCGAGCGGGGTCGGGCGAAATAATTCGCCGTGCGCCGAGAGCGATGCCCCCTTAGTTGGGGATGGCTTTGTTGGGGGGGCATGTCAGGATAGGGCTCTTATGGATTTGGCGGCGCATGTGGGCAGCCACGTCCAATTCTCTTCGCGCCTATCTGCCGATGGGGAAGCGCTCGGTCGGCAGTTTTATTGCACTGCTGAATTCGCACTTGGGCCAGATTCGTGGATGCTGCGCCGCGCTATTGTCGTCCCGCCGCTTACGAATTATTTGTGGCTCAATTGCCGACCTTGGAGGAAACCGATTCGCTGGTGCGAGCCGCGGTGGCCGTTGCCATGCACGAACGAGACGACGCCAATGCGGATGCCGTCGACACAATTCTTAGCAACTTGGCGACGGAAATCACCAGTCGCGTGTGGTCGGGCAATCCGCAGGCACTGGTCGCCCGATTGCACCAGGTGCTGTTCGATGAATGGGGCTTCACCGGCAACGCTGACGACTATTATGCGCCGGAGAATAGCTATCTGCCGTGCGTATTAGAAACACGGCGGGGCATTCCGGTAACGTTGTCGCTGATCTACAAAAGCGTGGCCCAGCGGGTGGGGCTGTCTGCCCGAGGCATCAACACGCCGGCTCATTTTTTGGCGTCGGTGGAAGCCAATGGTTCGTGGATGATCGTGGACCCGTTCGACGGCGGCGCAATGCTCGCGCGGGAGGAAGTGTTCGATCGATTGGAACAGATGGCCGGCTCGCCGATCGTGCGTTCGGACGATCTGCTGACAACGGCCACGCATTTACAATGGATCGCGAGAATCATTCGCAATCTGGAGCAGATTTTTCAGCGGTCCGGGCGCGACGGCGACAAGCTGGCGATGAGCGAATTGCTGGCGTTGGTGAGCCCTGCTTGAGGCTAGCCGCGCCAACATAAAGAGCAATTCACTGCCGACCGTTGCAAAATGATATTCGAGCCCATGACGGCGCTCGGTATACTTCCGCCCCATAAGTGTTGCGCGGCAATTGACCCTGGCGAACAGCAGTTTGCAGTTGCCGTCGTAATCAACACAACCGTTGCGGGTAAGCGCATCGCAAATGAATCGAAAGGGGGGGGACCGGCGTTAAATTTTTGGGAACGCAGCGGTATTTCTCCAGGATCGATCCACACCCAACGATGAAGAGTGATTAGTCGAATGTCGGGAATCGAAGAGCAACAAAACGGTCCGTACGACGTCAGGCATTTCCGATCCAGGCCGGAGCAATGGAAAGCTCGGGTGTTGGCCGATTTGTCGTCGTCAAGCCGAATCGGCATGCGAAGCATAATCGTTGAAAGCCGCAGAGACCCCCGAGTCGCTCCAATCTTGGACGCGCTGGCCGCGGGTTGCCGCCAACTTGGCCATCGAGTGGCACGGTGGCGCGGACCGCTTTCGGGCCGGGTTCCGCACTCGCGCCGTTTGCCGAGCTGCGACGTGGCGATTGTCTTCAACGGTTTGCATCGCAGTTACCTGCCAACCGTGGCGAAAATTCAAGCGTTGGCGATCACGCCGATCTATGTCGAATTGGGCTTCTACCCGCAAAACGGCACCTTTCAAATCGACACATCGGGGATCAACGCGCTTTCGAGCTGGGCGACGCAGCCGCTTACGAGTCAGCCTCGAACGCCTCTTGCGGTGCGACCACAAGGCGATTTGTTGCTGCTTTTGCAATTGGATTGGGACTCGCAAGTGACGCACCTTTCGCCATGGTTTGCCAACATGACGGCGTGGGTGCAGCACATGAGCGAACATTCGCGGCTGCCGCTGCGGATTCGACGCCATCCGCTATCGCAGCCTTCGGCCGAAATCGTGCGATTGGTCGAACAACGTGGGCTGCGGTGGGACCACGCTTCATCCCTGGCCGAGTCGCTGTCCGGATGCCGCGCGGTGGCATGCGTGAATTCATCCGGCGCGGTCGAAGCCATGGCTCATAAAATTCCAGTGCTCTGCTACGGCAAGGCAGTCTTCCGACATGAGCACGCTGCATATTGCCTGACCAATGATGCGGGCCAAACCACGGCGGTGACTGCCTCGCTGGCACAAGGCAGCTGCACGCTGTCGGAAGAGGCCGTCGATGAAGTGGTCGGCCGCATCACGGCCCATCAATGGACCATTTACGACGTGCCGACGCGTCTGCCGGCTCTGTTGCAAGCAGCGTTCCGACTGCACGACGATCAACCGCGCACCGCCGCCTTGCTGGCGCGTTTGCAACCGGTGGAACGGGTGACATCCTGGGTTTCTTCCGTCCGACGGGCGGTGGGACTCTACGCGGGCTAGACGATTTAGAATTTTGCTCGCCCGAAAGCAGCACTCATCACAAACGGTTTCCCGCAACTGACTATTTCCGATTGCTTCGGTGAAGGCAATCACGGTATCTTTTGAGCCGCCTATTCGCAGGGAAGCTGGCTAGACATAGTTTGCCGCCAAGAGGACATCGATCGACAACCCATTGCGCTTTACGGATGAAGGCAGGGGGATGCGGCTCATGACGAAGCCTTTGATAAGCGTCGTTACTCCTTGTTTGAACGAGGAGGAAAACGTCGAGCTTTGCTACGATGCGGTGCGGCACGTGTTCGCCGGGCTGCCGCAGTTCGCCTACGAGCATATCTTCTGCGACAACAACTCCAGCGACCGCACGCCGGAATTGCTCGAGCAACTGGCGGCGCGCGACCGCCGGGTAAAAGTGATCTTCAACTCGCGCAATTTCGGGCCGATTCATTCGGTCCACAACGCTTTGCTGTCGGCCGGGGGGGACGCGGTGTTCGTTTGCTTGCCGGCCGATCTGCAGGATCCGCCTGAGCTGATCCCGCAATTCTTGGAGAAGTGGCAGGCCGGCTTTCAGGTGGTGTATGGCGTGCGCGCGAAGCGCGATGAACCATTGTATTTGCGATTCTTGCGCAAGGTGCACTATCGATTGATTTCGAAGATATCGGAGGTCGACGTGCCCGTGGGGGCCGGCTTGTATCAATTGATCGATCGGGTGGTGCTCGATGCCATTCGGCAGTGCCCCGACCAGTATCCATTCCTCCCCGGGATGATCGCGCACTGCGGCTTCCGCAAGACCGCGGTGGAATATGCCTGGCGGCGGCGCAGGTTTTCCGTTTCGAAGGCCAAGTGGATGGAGATGGGGGACCAGACGCTGAACGGATTGATTTCGTTTTCGCGGCGGCCGCTGCGAGCGGCATTTCTGGCCGCGGGAGCGTCGCTGGGCGTGGCGTTTGCCCTGGCGATCGTGGCTTTGCTTGGATGGCTGCGCTCAAGCGGCGGCAGCTCCACATCGGCGCTTGCGGCCGGACTGTTTTTCTTGGCCGGTGTGCAATTTGGGTGTATGGGCGTGTTGGGGGAATACATCGGGGCGATCCATCGCCAGGTGCGGCCTCGGCCGATCGTCGTGGAACGCAAACGATTGAATTTTGAGGCGCATCCACCGATTCGCAGCAACGAATCGGCGGACGAAGGCGATGAGGCACGGCCAACTCGCGAAGCGGCGTGAACGATGCGCACAGTTCGACTCTTATTCGAATGGATTCCGGGCACTTGATCGATTCCGCAGACACATCCGGCGCCACGGCGCGTCGCCGCCGCAGAGGATTTTTCTCAGGCGCTGCCGGCGCCGCGGAGGGTTTGTCGCCGGCGACCGATTGGCGCGAACTGGGCAACAAGATGCTGAATCGAATCGCGCGGCGGCCTGCGCTGTTTTTCGCCGTGTGGTCGTTGTGGCTGAGCGGATTGTATTTTCTGCTCGGCCCGGCGTCGTATGTCCGCGTGATCGACGCCGGCAACGGATCGCTGCCTGCGCGCATGTGGGCCGGCCAGCAGATCTGGCACGGCGGGCCCGGGGACTGGTTTCCGTTGGCGTGTTGCGGATCGGATCGGGTGCTCAACGCGTATCGGTTAGAGTTGCCCAATTTGCTGTTCGCGGTGCTGCCGGGTTGGCTAGCCTACGGCGCGGTGATGTACCTGCAGCGGTTCGTGGCAGGCTATTTTTTCTTTCGCTTGCTGCGCGACAACGCGCGAATTGCAGTGGGCGGGGCCTTTGCCGCCGGGCTGGCGTATTCACTTTACTATCAGCCGGGGATTCATTATCAGTGGGACGGATTTCAAATCTACGAGGGGCTCGGGTTGCCGGGGATACCGCTGTTGCTGTGGAACCTGCACCGCCTGCATGAAATGCGCAGCAAACTGCGCTACGTTTGGGCGGCCGCGGGAGGAATCGCACTGGCACTGTCGGCGAACTATTTTCAGACGATCTTTTTTCCGCTGGTGGCCATCTTCTGGCTGACCTGCATCTGCCGGGTGCTGGATCGAAAGATGTTCGGCCTGCTGGCGGCAATGGGGCTGGCCTGGGCGGCGCTGCTGGCGCCGAAGATTCTGGCTGCGGCGGAATTCGCACCGCTTTCGCACCGCAGCGATATGCTGATTGCGTCGAAATCGCAATACGTCCGTTTCATTGAAAACGTGACGTATTGGCCGAAGTTGGTTTTAGAGTCGAACCTGACCCTGGTTGTGATCGGCGCAGTGGGATTGATGATGTCGCGGTTTCGAGAGCGGCGATTGGTTTGGACCGCGGTAGCGCTGGGGGCGATTTTGCTGTTCGTGCGGAAGTATTACTTCTTCGTGGATCACGTGTTCGCGCATCTTGGCCCATTGTCGGCGTTTCATTTTCATCGGCTGGTGATCCTGACGCCGTTTTTGATATCGCTTGCCGTGGGCCTGAGCATTCACGCCTTGAGCGACCGCTGGCGGTTGACCGCGGCCCAAGGCGCGCGCCAGTGGTCGATCGGGGCGGGCACGGCGGCAACATGCTTGGTGTTGGTGTATTTGGCGATGGTTTCCGGCATGGTGAATCGCGATCGCTACAAGAACATGATCAACGGCGAAAGCTATGAATTGCTCTATCGACATCCCGACGTGGAAGCGATCGCCGCAAAGAAGGCCGAACTGCCGCCGTTCCGCGTGGTTTCGGTCACGGATTGCTGGCGCGACGGCTTGGGCATTAAAGATGCGAACCGATGGACGTTCGCGCCGGGGTATGCCTGGGCGTATGGTTTGGAGACCGCCGACGGTTACCTGGTGCTTTATTCGCACCGATACAAAAGATTCTGGTCGCAGGTGCTAGCCAGTTTGCTGACGACCGACGCATGGATCCATTACAAGCAAGAGATCTGGGGGAACATGGTGTATTTGTGGAAGCCGACCGATCAAAAAACCGACATTCCGCTTACGTTTTGGAACACGTACAACCTCGATCTGCTGTCGCTGGCGAATGTGCGATTCATCTTTTCGCCCGTTCCGCTGGAGGATCCGCGGCTGACGCTTTTGCCGTCGCAAACGTGCGCCGAATTGTTCACTCGCGAAAATCGCAAACGATTTGCTCGCCTGTCGGGAATAATGCATGGCGAGTGGCCGTGGGAGCCGCTGTATGTGTACGAGAATTCTGAGGTTTTGCCGCGATACTTTTTTGTCGGATCCGTCCAAGTGTGCGATGGCGAGGATGCGACGCTGGCAGCCCTGGGACACACCAAGGCGCGCGACTTTTTAACGCGGGCAATTCTAGACCGCCACGATCTGAAGGACATTCCGGTTGAGAGTTTTCGGGGAGACCAGGGGGAAGTCCGGCTGATTTCGCAAACTTCTGATGATTTGGAGTTGGAAGTTCACTGCGATGGCCCCGGCATGATCGTCGTGGCCAATACGTACAGCTCCAATTGGCTGGCAACCGTAGATTCCCACCCGGCGGAAGTCCTGCCGGCCAACTACACCTTTCAGGGAGTGCCCGTCGAACAGGGAAGCCACCGAGTGCATCTGCAATATCGCGGCGCTGATCGATGGGCATCGATTCGCGAAGCCTGGCCGACGAAACGGCAGACGGCGACTAAGTAAGCAATGTCGGGTCGAAGCTAGCTAGCATCAGTTGCTCTCGACACTGTCCAGACGACGGAATAAGTTTGTGCAATCAGTCGCGGTGAAGGATTCGCCGCCGGCAAACCAGTCAATGGATTGACGCTGCATGTCGTTTGGCATTGTATATCCGACGGAAATGCCGCCCGCCATGATTCTGTGCGGCGGGCAGGGCACGCGCATCCGCGACGTGACCGAGACGCTGCCCAAGCCGATGGTGCCGATCGGCTCGCAGCCGATTGTGTGGCACATCATGAAGTCATATGCGGCGTTCGGGGTGCGCCGGTTCATTCTGTGCCTGGGCTACCGGCGCGAGGCGTTCATCGATTATTTCCTCAACTATCGCGCGCGGGCGATGGACATCACGGTGCACTTGCGGCAGCAGGACAACGTGGTGTTTCACGGCGGGCATGAAGAGGAAAATTGGGAAGTCACACTGACCGACACCGGCGACCAGACCATGACCGGCGGCCGAGTGGCCCGTGCGGCAAAGTATCTGCGCGAGAGCGACGAGCATTGCTTTCTCACTTACGGGGATGGACTGGCGAACGTCGACATCAGTCAACTGCTGGCGTATCACTTGCAGCATGGCAAGGCGGTGACCATCACCGCTGTGCATCCCACCAGTCGATTCGGCGAAATCAAACTCGACGACCAAAGCGTCACTTCGTTTTACGAAAAGCCGCATACCGACACGGGATTGATTAACGGCGGCTTCATGGTCGTTCGTCGGAGGTTCATCGAAAAGTATTTGACGACCGATACCTCGCTCGTGCTGGAGCACGATCCGATGCACTCCGCGGTGGCCGACGGCGAAATGCAAGCCTTCGTGCACGAGGGCTTTTGGCAATGCATGGATACTTTTCGCGAATATCAATTGCTCAATCAACTTTGGGAGAAACAGCCCGCGCCGTGGACGGAACACTGGAAGGGGGCGCTCAAGAAGCCAGAGGCGCACACAGCGCCGCCGGCAACAACGGCAGGCACAAATACGAAGCCGGATTCACGAGCGGCTTAACTCAACACTCACGCCAAACGGTTAGCAGGGGGCGATGGACCCGCAAGAGCTTCAACTGCGTTCCGCGATTTCCGATCACACGCGGCAATTGATTCGCCAGCGATTGGCCCAGCCTGCGCGCGACGATGCCGCGCCGTACGCCGGGAGAGTATACGACGAAGAGGAAGTGGTGGCGGGCGTCGAGGCGATGCTCGATTTCTGGCTGACGCTTGGGCCGGAAGGATCGGCGTTCGAGCGCGAGTTGGCCAAGCACCTGGGCGTGCGCAATAGCGTGCTGGTCAACAGCGGCAGCAGCGCCAATTTGGCCGCCGTGGCGGCGCTGACTTCGCACAAGCTTGGCGGGCGGCGGCTGCGCCCCGGCGATGAAGTGATCACGGTGGCGGCCGGTTTTCCTGCGACCGTCGCGCCGATTATCCAGCAAGCGGCCGTGCCGGTATTCGTCGACGTCGATCCGACGACGGCCAACATCCGCGTGGAGCAACTGGAAGACGCCCACTCGCCGGGAAAAACCAAAGCCGTGATGGTGGCGCACACGCTGGGCAATCCGTTTGATCTGACCGCAGTTGGCCAGTTTTGCAAGGATCACGACCTGTGGCTCGTGGAAGACAACTGCGACGCCTTGGGCAGCCGCTATGACGGGAAGCTTACCGGCACTTTCGGCGATCTGAGCACGCAAAGCTTTTATCCGCCGCACCACATCACCATGGGCGAAGGGGGCGCGGTGAACGTGGTTCGCGAACCGCTATTGAAAACGCTGGTCGAATCGTTCCGCGATTGGGGGCGCGACTGCTGGTGCGCCTCCGGATGCGACAACACTTGCAACAAGCGCTTCGCCTGGCAGTTGGGCGAATTGCCGGCGGGCTACGATCACAAATTCATCTACAGCCACTTGGGATACAACCTGAAGCCGACCGACCTGCAGGCGGCGATCGGGCGCGTGCAGTTGAAAAAACTGCCGGAGTTCGTGGCGGCGCGAATCCACAATTGGAATTACCTGCGGCGATCGCTGGCGCGCTACGGCGACTTGTTCGAATTCATGCTGCCCACGCACGCGCGAGGGTGGTCGGATAAAGGCTTCACCTGGGCGTCGGTGCGCACGAAGGTCGAGCCCAGTTGGTTTGGATTCATGCTGCGCGTGAAGCCGACGGCGCCGTTTAGCCGCAGCGAACTGGCCAGCCACCTGGATCAGTCGCGCGTGGGCAACCGCATGTTGTTCGGCGGCAATCTGGTGCGCCAGCCGATGCTGACGATTCTCAAGCGCCAATATGAAACCGGCGACGGTCAATTCGCCACGGCGCCGTTCCGAGTCGTGGGCGATCTGGCCGGCTGCGACGCGCTGATGAACCAGGCGGTGTTCGTCGGAGTGTATCCGGGATTGCGCGAGCCGCAACTGGAGCACATCGTGAAAGTAATCGATCAATTTGTCGCGGCCCGAGGGCGCAGCAAACTTTGCGAGCCGCTTAACAGGCGATGGCGATGACCAAAACAACCTTCGACAAGGCCGGCGTTCTGTCACTGATTCGCGAGTGCAAGGACAATCCCAAGGCGCACACGCTGCAACTGCCGTCGCTGGAAGTGGCGCGGCTAGTGCCGTTGGGGCCATGGATACTGACTCGGCCGGAACTCGTCGAGCAGTTCGCCCAATGGCGGAAGAACAATCAGCACGCCTATCCGAGCATCTTCAACGTGACGCTCGAGGGAACGCGCCGCTGGACCCAGGCGCGAGTGATCGACGACCCGGAGCGAATTTTGTTCGGCGTGTTCGACTGGCAAGATCGAATGCTGGGGCACGCGGGACTGGCCACGTTCGATTGGGCCACCGGCGATGTCGAAATCGACAATGTTATGCGCGGCGACAGCTTGCACAAGGGATTGATGACGGCAGTCACCAATCGGCTGGTGGAATTCGCTTACCGGCAGTTCGGCGTGCAGTCGGTCAGCTTAAAGGTGTTCGGCGACAATTTCCGCGCCGTGCAGCTTTATTTGCGCTGCGGCTTCAAGGCCGTGGGATCGATTCCCATGGGCTGCGAATTCACCGACACGGAGATTCGCTGGGTCGCGCAGAAACAATTCACGTCCGGGCAAACGTTTCGCATCTTCCTGAGGATGATTCATGAGCACGCTCAACAAAAGCGTATCGAAAAAGCGGCTTAGCTCCGGCCTGAAGCCGGTGAAGAAAATATTGACGGGCGGTCCCTCGATCACCGAGAAAGAGATCGCCTACGTGACCGACGCGGTGACGCACGGCTGGAACGAAAACTGGAGCGGCTACCTCGACCGCTTCGAAAAGGCGTTTGCCGAATATCTGGGAGTGAAGCATGCGCTGGCCACGTCGAGTTGCACCGGCGCCTGCACCTGGCGATGGCGGGCCTGCGGCTGAAGCCGGGGGACGAAGTGATCCTGCCCGAGTTGACATGGATCGCCAGCGCCGCGGCCGGCTGTTACTGCGGCGCGAAGGCGGTGATGGTCGACGTGGAGCCGGACACCTGGTGCATGGATCCCAAGGCGGTGGAGAAGGCGATCACGCCGCGCACGAAGGTGATTGTGCCCGTGCATTTGTACGGCCATCCGGCGAACATGGAGGAAATTTGCGCCATTGCCCAGAAGCATGGGATCGAGATTGTGGAAGATGCGGCGCCGTCGTTGGGCGCGAACATCCGCGGAAAAAAGACCGGCACGTTCGGCCGCATCGGGGCATTCAGCTTCCAGGGAGCCAAGATCATGGTCACCGGCGAAGGGGGCATGCTGGTGACGAACGATACCCAGTTGTTCGAGCAAATTCGATTGCTGTGGGATCACGGTCGCGATCCGCACAAAACATTCTGGAACAATCAGCTTGGCTACAAGTACAAAATGTCGAACATCCAGGCCGCGCTGGGGCTGGCGCAATTGGAGCGGATCGAGGAATTGGTCGCGCGCAAGCGGCAAATTTTCTCCTGGTATCAGGAGAACTTGCAGGATTGCGAGCATCTGCAGCTCAATGCCGAGCGCCCGGGATATCGCAATATCTACTGGATGACGAGCGTTCTGGTGAAGGACGGCAGTCCGAAAAATCGCGACGAGGTGATGGCTGAGTTGAAGAAGGCGAATGTCGACAGCCGGCCGTTCTTCCATCCGATGAGCACGCTGCCGATGTTCCAGCAGCAGGAATCGCCGCAGGCGGCCATGCTGTCGCGACAGGGAATCAATTTACCCAGCGGACACAATCTGACGCGGCAGCAAATCGATTACGTTTGCGAAGTGCTGCGCGAAACTCAGCGAGGCTAGCCGCTACGATGCAAGACGACATGCTGCGGCAATTCGCCGTGAATACTCGCCGCCTGTCGATCGAGATGGTGGCCCGCGCCAAGGCTTCGCACATCGGCGGTGCGCTGAAGCATGGCCGACATTCTGGCGGTGCTGTTTGCGCCGGGGGGCCGGTTGCGGTTGCGGCCCGAAGAACCGGAGTGGCCCCTGCGCGATCGGTTCGTTTTGAGCAAGGGGCACAGTTGCGTGGGACTGTACTCGGCGCTGGCGCTGCGAGAGTTCTTTCCGGTCAGCGAATTGCAGCAGTACGGTCAGGATGACTCGCGCTTGATGTCGCACGTTTCGCACCACGTGCCGGGGGTGGAATTCTCGACCGGTTCCTTAGGGCACGGCTTGCCGCTGGCTTGCGGGCTGGCGCTGGGAGCGCGTCGCCGCGGCCAATCGTGGCGGTCTGTGGCGCTTTTGTCCGACGGCGAATTGAACGAGGGCTCCACTTGGGAAGCGATTTTGTTCGCCGGGCATCATCAGCTCGACAACCTGTGGGTCATTGTCGATTACAACAAAATCCAAAGCATGGGGCGCGTCGAAGAAGTGCTGCGGCTGGATCCGCTGCCGGAGAAATTTGCCCTGTTCGGTTGGAACACGGTGCGCGTCGATGGGCACGATTTGAGCGCCCTTTCCGCGGCGCTGGATTTGGATCACCCCTGCCGCGGCCGGCCGACGGTGATCGTGGCCGACACCGTGAAAGGGGCCGGCGTCGATTTCATGGAAGACAAGTTGCTGTGGCATTATCGCCCGCCGGACGCTCAGCAATTGCAAACCGCGTTGGCCCAATTGCGCGCCGCCTAGAGGCGCGTTGAGGAATTCGCCGTGCGCAATGCATTTATTGAAATACTGCTGGACGAAGCTGGCCGCCGCGAGAACGTGTTTCTCGTGATCGGTGATTTAGGGTTCGGCGTCGTCGAGCCATTTGCCGAGGCGTATCCCGAGCGGTTTCTCAATGCCGGCGTGGCCGAGCAGAATATGACCGGAGTGGCCGCCGGGCTTTCGCGCTGCGGCTACAACGTGTTCACCTATTCGATCGCCAATTTCCCCACACTGCGCTGCCTGGAACAAATTCGCAACGACGTGTGTTACCACCGCTCGAATGTGAAAGTGGTGAGCGTAGGGGCCGGGTTGGCTTACGGGGCGTTGGGATACAGTCACCACGCCGTTCAAGACCTGGCTTGCCTGCGGAGCATGCCCGGCATGTTGATGGCCACGCCGTGCGATCCGCACGAAGCGCGGGGGGCGGTTCGATTCCTTTGCGATTACGACGGGCCGGCGTACCTTCGCTTGGGCAAGGCGGGAGAGAAGGTGCTGCACGAAGGGCCGCTTGTCCTGCAAACGCCGGCGCTGCCGCGATTGTGCGATGGCGACGGAGTTGCGATTCTGGCGTGCGGATCGCTGGCGGCGATCGCGGTGGAAGCGGCGCCGAAATTGGGGGCAGCAGTGTATAGCGCCGCATTGTGGTCGGACGACCAAGCCACGGCGGAATCAATCGCGCAATTGGTGCGCAGCTATCGCCGCGTCATCGTGGTCGAGGAGCATTTGCCGGCCGGGGGATTCGGCTCGTTCGTGCGCGAGCAACTGGAAGCGTGGCCCGATTTGCAATCTCGGGTGCGGTGTCTGGCGCTTCGCAGCGAAGTTTGCGACAAGGTCGGCAGCCAGCAGTTTCTGCGGCGCGAGAGCGATCTGACGCCCGAAGCGATTATCCGCGCCGCCGCTTGATTTCAACCCTCCATGAGCGATGCCCAAATATTCGATCGTACTGCCGACGCTGAACGGTCGTGAAACGTTGGCGATCACGTTGCCGGCGATGCTGCAAAGGATCGTCCGGCAGGATGTCGAGTGGATCGTCAGCGACAATCGCTCGGAAGACGGTTGCTATGATTGGCTCGAGCGGCTATCGGCCACGGATCGCCGCCTGCGCGTGGTTCGCCCGGGGCATCGATTGTGCATCGGCGAGCATTTGGAGTTTGTCTACCGCTTCGCCCATGGCCAATGGCTGTGCCACATGGGCGACGACGATCTCATGCTGCCGGATCGGTTCGACAGGCTGGACCGAGTAATCGAGCAAACCGGCGCGGACATGGTGAGCGGCCGATTCGTGCGATACTTGTGGCCGGAATACCCGGAGGCGAGCGTCGCCAATTCGTTCGACCCGCAGCAGCACTTCAGCGGCGATGTCAGACTGCTGACGGGGCAAGAGATGGCGCGGCGGCTATTGAACGACAAAGTGGTGCTTCCCGGCGGGTCGTGGGCGCTGAAGCGCGAAGTGGTGGAGCAGGTGCGGCAGCGAGCCGGCTGGTTTGCCTCACCGCAGCACGTGGAATTCTTCGGCATTCGCGGCGCGGCGTGCGTGAGTCGGCGGGTAGCGATCGTCGATTCTCCGCTGATGATTCTTGGAAGGCACGCGAAATCGAGCAGCGCGGTGGCGTACTTGCCCAAGCGCTGGCAGGGCTCGCGCCGCTGGGATTGGAGCGTCGAAGATCCGCTGCCGTACCGCTGCTCTCCATTTCAGTGGAAGACGTATTGCACACTGTCGCTGGATGCCGCGTTAACCGTCAAATACAAGTTCCCGGAGCAACTTGACGGCGTTGAGATCGATTGGCGGCACTGGACCGATTTGATCTTTCGCGAAGCGGCCGAGCTGGTGCGGATCGGTCAATTGCCGCGTTCGGTAATTCCTGAATTTCTGAACGCGGTGGCAAAAGTGCCCGCGCGCGACGCACTTATTGGCGCTGGCGCTGGCGCGCAAGCGAATGGAACGACCTTGGCGGAGACTCCAGGAAATCTCGCGCCCCTGGCGGAGGGCCTTGCGAAACTCGCGAGCGTCGGCTCAACGTATCGAGACAAACTGCGGATGGACGGATCGCATCTACGGCGCCAAAATGGGCTTTGCGAATATTGCCGAAGCGGCTGACTGGTTTGCAGTGAACTATCCGGCCGCCGGTCAGCGTGCTCGAGCCGCCTAACAAGCACACAAGCTATGGATTCAGCGCATCGCGTGGTGATCGTGGGCGGCGGATTCGCCGGCTTGAACGTCGCCCGTAAATTGCGCAAGGCGCCGGCCCGCGTTACGCTGATCGATCGGCGTAACTTCCACTTGTTTCAGCCGCTGTTGTATCAGGTGGCCACCGGCGGACTGTCGCCGGCCAATATCGCGGCGCCGTTGCGGGCATTATTTAAGCGGCAGGCCAATGTCGAAGTGCTGCTGGGGGAAGTGACGGACATTGACGCCGCCAATCGCAAAGTGCTGCTGCGCGACGGCGCTGTTCCCTACGACACGCTGGTGATCGCCACCGGCGTGCGGCATCAATACTTCGGGCGGGACGACTGGGAGCCGTTCGCGCCGGGCTTGAAAACTGTTGAAGATGCCACGGCGATTCGCGGCCGCATCCTCTCGGCGTTTGAGCAAGCGGAACGCGAGGCCGACCCGGAAGTACACTCCAAGCCCGATCAAGAAAAGATTCGAGCGTGGCTGCGATTCGTGGTTGTCGGCGGCGGACCAACGGGCGTGGAAATGGCCGGCACGCTGTGCGAATTGGCCCGAGAAACTTTGAAGGGCAACTTTCGCAATATCGATCCGGCAAGCGCCGAGGTGATTGTGGTGGAGGCCACCGATCGGGTACTGCCCAAGTTCAAACCGGAGCTATCGGCCAAGGCGCTGGCGTCGTTGGAAAAGCTTGGCGCCACCGTGCGGTTGAATACTCGAGTGACGGACATTCAATCGCATCAGGTTACGGTCGATTCAGGAGTTCGCAAAGAAAATATTGCCACCCGAACGGTTCTGTGGGCCGCCGGAGTACAGGCCTCGCCGCTGGGGAAGATGCTCGAGAAGGCGGCTGGGGCGAAACTTGATCGGGCGGGTCGGGTGATCGTGGAACCCGATTGCAGCGTGCCGGGTCATCCCGAGATTTTTGTGACTGGCGACCTGGCTCATTTCGTCGGGGCCGATGGACAACCGCTTCCCGGCGTGGCTCAACCGGCAATTCAAGAAGGTCGCTACGTCGGCAAACTGATTCGTGCGCGGCTTCAGGGAAAAACGCTGCCACCGTTTCGTTATCGAGACTTGGGCAATCTGGCGACGATCGGCCGGCACGCCGCCGTGGCGGATTTGGGCTGGTGCCGGTTCTCGGGCTGGTTGGCGTGGTGGGTGTGGCTGCTGGTGCACTTGATGCACATCGTGCAGTTCCATAATCGCGTGCTGGTCTTGATGCAGTGGGCTTGGAACTATTTCACGCGCAATTGCGCGGCAAGGTTGATCACAGAATCGTCGGCCGTCGATTCGCACGACTAGCGCTCGACGACGGTGCGCGCAAAAAAAGCCGCCCGGCCGGTCGTCTTAACCAGAGGCGCGGGCGGCAATCTTTATGGGCAAATCAGAGCGTCGAGTTTTTTGAACTTCTTCGGCCATATTTGCCGGCTGGAAGCTCTAACCTTGACCTCCTAGCGTCCTGCAAAAGCAAGAACGGCGTGTTTAGCCTCCAAGCATCTTGGCAATGATGAAGATCAGAATCGCGCCGCCCAAGCCTCCGCCCAAAAGCAAATAAAGGATTGAATAACCAACTGCACCAAACAGGAATGTGGTGGCAAGTATGGACATGGTGTTCTCCTGGAATCTCTCTTCATGGGGTGTGCCCGATGGCACGAGTTGTTAGATTCACGACGATTTGCGACGCTTCGATCCGCGAATCGTAATTTGCAAAGATCATGCCACGCAGGTGGGCGGCATTTCTCAGGGGCGATCTAAACGACCCCCAGCAACAACTTAGGTCAACGATTTCCGCTAGCAGGCGACGCTCTACGATGCCGTTGCCAATTCGATGCTGGACCGGCAACTCGATGGCTTTGATCGCAAAACGATCAATTTTTGCGAGTGGCTGACCAGAAAAGCGACAAAATGGGATGACTGGGATATCCACTAAAGCTTTTCCTAATACTTTGACTCTACCTGTTGCGGCGACCTTTCCGATAACTAAGGAGGATTACCCCTTTTGCGGTCCGCAACGGCCCCAGCAGGGCTTTGAAGCGGGCAAAACCCCAGGTTCACGGAGGAACTCATGCGGGGGGCGGCAGGCGTACATCGCGGCCAACAGCAACTCACCGGCCGACGTCGGGCGGACATGCTGGGCGTCGCGCTGCTGATGCTGCTAGCAACTGCGCTGATGTCCAGCGGCTGCACCCCTTGGCGCGAATATTTCGGCAATGGGTTCAAAGTGGGCCCCAATTACCGGCAGCCGCCGGCGCCGGTGGCCGAGCATTGGATCGATGAAACTGATAAGCGGATCAGCACCGACGAGCCTGACCTAAGTCACTGGTGGACGACGTTCAACGATTCCGATTTGAATGAACTGGTCCACTCGGCATATCAGCAAAATCTGACGCTGAAGGAAGCTGGCTATCGCATCTTGGAAGCTCGCGCTGCATTGGCAATCCAGGTCGGCAATCTGTTTCCGCAAACGCAGCAGGCGATTGGCGGTTATTCGCGAAATGCAATTAGTACGCTGGCGGCCAATCAAAATTTCCTGCCCCAGCGTTTCTTCGACAGTTGGGACCTGGGATTCAATCTGGCTTGGGAGCTGGATTTTTGGGGTCGCTTCCGCCGCGAGATCGAATCGGCCGCCGACGTGCTCGATGCGTCGGTGTTCAATTACGACGACGTGATCGTCACGCTGCTGGGCGACGTGGGGTCGACCTACGTCGAAATGCGCACTTTGCAGCAGCAACTCCAATACGTGCATGACAATATCGCCATACAAACCGAATCGCTCGATATCGCTCAAGCCCGCTATCGCGGCGGTTTGACCAGCGAATTGGACGTGCAGCAAGCCACCAGCACTTTGGCGCAAACGGAGGCGCTAATTCCGCAGCTCAGCAAGCAACTGCGAGCGGCGAACGATCGGCTGTGCGTGCTGCTGGGCATTCCGACGCGGGATTTGACAAAAAGCCTGGGTGACAAGCCCATTCCCGGCGCGTCGCCCGACGTGGTCGTGGGCATTCCCTGCGATTTGCTGACCCGTCGACCTGATATCCGCCGTGCGGAGCGCGAAGCGGCGGCGCAGTGCGCACAAATTGGCGTCGCGGAGTCGGACTTGTATCCGCAAATTGCGATTACTGGAACTTTCGTGTTCGATTCGGAGCGGTTTACCGATCTTTTCAAAAACAAGTCGCAGCAGGGGACCGTGGGCCCGGGCTTCCAATGGAACGTGCTGAACTACGGCCGGTTGGTGAACAACATCCGCGTGCAGGATGCGAAGTTCAAAGAGCTCGTGCTGGCGTATCAAAACACGGTGCTGCAGGCGAATTCCGAAGTGGAAGACGGACTGGCGGAATTCCTGGAATCGCAACTGCAAGCCAAGGCAATGCAGCGCAGCGTGGACGCGGCCGACAAAGCCGTGAAACTTTCCATCGTGCAGTACCGCGGAGGACTGGTCGATTTCAACCGCGTGGCGCTCTTGCAGCAGAATCTCGTGCAGCAGCAAGATCTGCTCGCGCAAGCTCAAGGAGATATTGCCTTGGGATTGATTCGAACCTACCGCGCTTTGGGAGGCGGCTGGCAAGTACGCTGCACGGGCTTTGGTCCGGCGGAAGCGGCGGCGGCAGTCGACGGCACGAATCCCAGCGGCGAAACAATTCCGCCCGGCACTCCGGCGCCAAGCGGCCAGAGCCCCGATCCCAATGCGCAGCCCCTGCAACCGCAACGCGGATTGCCTCTGGAAGGTCCCAACGGTCCGCTACCGCCGGGCGAGGCGCCTGGCGCGGCGACCGTTCCCTCGGCCCAGAACAATGCGCCAGGCGGAAACACGTGGGATTCGACTGTTTGGTCCGGCTACGCACAGCCGAAAACATTTTCTCTGCAAGACGATATCAAGCCGGTGGCAAGCACGGCTGCGTTGCCAGCAGCGCCAGCCCAGCAGCGATTCACTCCCAGCTTGCCCAGCGCGTTTAGCGATCCGAAGTCGGCAGATGTGTTGCGCGGCGTGCTATCTGCGTATTCAGGCACCGCCGCTTTGCCGACATCAGACAAAAGCGGTTCGGTTCCTCCGCGATAATGCGCGGCTTTTTCGGGCCGAACGTCGCTATTCGTGCCTGCGCCCTGCTGGAAATCGAAACTCGGCAGCGCCTATAATCTAGCGCCGGGTTCACCAAGATTTTCAGCTTAAAGGAGCCAGCCATGATCGCCACCCGCACCACGCTGTGGACCGCCGGGTTGTTTGCGCTGTTGTCGATGATTTGTTCCACAATCGCAATGGCCGACACCGCCGACGATGGTTGGTATTCGGCGCCGGCAGCTCAAACCACGTATTACGCGCCGGCCGAAACAACGACCTACTACGCGCCCACGACGACGTACGACGCGCCGACGACAGCTTACTACGCGCCGACCACAACGTACTATGCTCCGGCTGCAGCCACCGCTTGCTACTCGACACCGGTGATGACCGAACGGAAATACTGGGTGGGCAAGCAGGTATGCGAGACGGCGGAGCGCGAAGAACGAATCACCGTGCGAAAACCTGTGACGGAAACCGCGGAGCGCGAAGAAACAGTCACCGTGCGCAAGCCGGTAATCGAAACCGCAGAACGGGAAGAAACCTACACGGTGATGAAACCAGTGTATGAAACCTCTGAGCAGGAACAGCGCGTGTGCGTGCAGAAGCCCGTGTACGAATCGGCGATGGCCACGAATTATGTGACGCAGTATACGCCGTACATCGCCTATCAGCCGGTGCGGCTGGGTTGGTTCCGCTGGGGCCAGGTGGCCACAACAATGTACGCGCCGCAGGTCGTGGCCCAGCAAGTGCCGGTTCAAACGGTGCGCTACATCTCGCAAGAAGAGGTGCGCAAAATTCCAGTAAACACGGTGCGCTACGTCGAAGAGCGGCAGACTCGCAAAGTGCCCGTGACCACCCAGCGGTGGGTGGAAGAACAGCAAGTGCGCAAAGTGCCCGTGACCACGGTCCGCTACGTCGATGAAGAACAAGTGCGCAAAGTTCCGATCACTACGATGCGCACCGTGTGGGAAGAACGGACGGAGCTGGTGCCGGCGGGGTACTAAGAGAGAGGGACGAGAGACGGGGGGCGAGAGATGAGGGCGGGGGCCGGCGCACGATTAGCTGATCGCCTGCAGCACGAGTGTGAAGCAGGCGCCTGCGGAATTCGCCTCGTAGCGCAGGTCGCCGCCCATGTCGCGGGCCAAGCGCCGGCTTAGCGCTAAGCCTAAACCCACGCCGGGCGCGGAATGCGCGGCCTCGCGGGCGGACTTGTGAAACGGCTGGAAGAGCCGACGCTGCTGGGCAGGCGAAATTCCCGGGCCGTGGTCGCGAAGGCGAATCTCGGTTTGCCCGTTGTGCGCGGTGATCGCTAGATGCAGCGTGCGATCGGCGGCCGAAGCTGCGTACTTGCAGGCATTGTCGACCAGATTGAAGAGGATTTGCTCGACGATCGCAGGATCGGCCCGCACCAAGCGCTTCTGCGCTTCGTCGCCGGTTTCCAGCGATAGATTGAAATTTGCCTGCGTGGCGCGATTGCCCAAACGTTGCGTGGCAACCTGCAGCAGCTTGTCGATCGAAACCGATTCGATCCGTCCGCCGGGGCGGCCTCGCTCCAAACGAGCATAAGCCAGCACGTTGCTTACCAGGTGCGTCAAGCGATCGGCCTCGACCTGCAGCGTTTCCAGATAACTGCGCCGCTGCGATTCGTCGCGGACCATATCCTGGCTGAGCATTTCGGCGTACATGCGGAACGTGGTGAGCGGGGTACGCAGCTCGTGCGTGACGGCCGACACGAATGCGGCGCGGCGCTCGCTGAGCGCCAATACTCCCTGCAGCAGCACGGCGGCTGCGAGGGCCGCCAGAATCAATGCGCACCATGCCACCAACAGCGATGCTTGAATGGGGGAAAGCCCGTTGGAAATCAACTCCGGCAATGGGCCTGGGATCAATTGAACAGGCAACGACGCCAAGCGCCGCACCGTCGAGGGATCGGAACCGGAATCCGGAACCAAATCGGCATGCGGCAACAGATCGGCAACCTCCTCGAGCAAGCGCTTCTTGATCACTGGCCAATTCAAGACGCAACCTTGAATGTATTCCTGTCCGCCGACGACCACTCGCCGCGCCAAAACCAGATCGTGTCCCAGCCACATCGGCGTCATCGTGGACATGGGAACTTCGGACGACGCCTGATCGGGCGGATTGGAGAGACTGGGAACCGCGTCGTTCAGACCCTGCGCGGCGACATTGCTTTGGGTGAATGATTTTTGACGAGCCTGATACTCCAGTTGCCCGCGCTGGCTTTGCTGCGTCTGGGCGGAATCAATCGGCGCGTTGGCAATTTCAGCTTGATACGTGCCGGTAGGCCGCGGGCCATTGATGACAATTGGCGGCAATCGGCCATTCAATTCCGTACAGCTCCATCGTTTTGAAAGCTCGTCGAGTTGTGATTTGTTCGTCTGGTACTGCGAGGGGCTCACGTATTTGGGCACGGCCATTTCCAGAAATTTTCCCTCGGGCACTTGCGGCGAGGTCCAGCCGTGCGACGGATCGATTTGAAAATGCAAAACTCCGTCGCCAGATTGAGCTAGAAACGGGGAGGGAATGGTGACGTCGACGTCGCTTTTGGCTTGATTGAACATGCGGCCATAAGCTCGTTCGGCGGAGTAGAACGGGTTGTAGACGAAATAGGGGCGGGCATTTTCTTGAGCGACGCCGGGGGCGATCTGCGAATCCATCCGCCACAGCGCCAAGCGGACGTTTTCCTCCTGGGCGGCCTGGCGGCGCGCGGTGGATTCGGCGGCGTCGGACTGCAGCGCTTTGAAACTCAGCCAGCCGACGGCGGCGATCACAACCGCCAAACAGGCGGCGAACGTGAGCCAGATTTGCCAGGGGCGGTGCATTTTAGACAGGAGACATGAGACAGGAGACAGGAGAGAGGAGACAAAGTCAGAAATCGAAGTCTTTCGGGGCAGCGAACATGTAGCCTTTGCCGCGCACGGTGAGGATTACCTGCGGTTCGGCGGAATCGTCGCGCAGTTTTTCGCGCAAGCGAGTGACGTGCATATCGATAGTACGCGTGGAAAGGCCGCGGGGGTTGAGCTGCCAGACGCGGGTAAGCAGTTCGTCACGGGAGATGGCTCGGCCGGAATTTGCCGCCAGATAGCGCAGCAGCTCGGCTTCTTTGTCCGATAGCTCGGCGCGCTGGCCGTCGTCGTAACGGACTTCGAAGCGAGCCAAGTCGGCCACGCCGCCGGGGAAGGGAACTTCCGAAAGTTCTCGCGGGCGCTCCGGCGAACGGCGCAGCACGGCTTCGACGCGCGCCAGTAGTTCCTTGACGCTGAACGGTTTGACGACGTAATCGTCGGCGCCGAGTCGCAGGCCTTCGACGCGATCGTTTTCTTCGCCGCGCGCGGTGAGAATGATAATGGGTTGCGTCGGGCGCGCCTGCTTCACCGCGCAGGATGTCGAGCCCCTCGCAACCGGGCAACACGAGATCCAAGAGCAGCAAATCGTACGGTCGCTCGGTGGCCATCTGGCGGCCGGTGTCGCCGCGCGCCGCCTCGAAAACGCCGTAGCCGGCAAAGCGCAGGGCATCGACGATGCCCCGACGGATGGCCGGATCGTCTTCGACGGTCAGAACGGTTTGCTGCTCCATTCGGATGCCTTCGTGGGGAAACAACTATTCTACTTCCGGCGACGGCTGCGTCACGCCGTTATTCTCGAGCGCCGTATACACATCGCCGGAAATCAATCCTAGCCAGGGATCGCTGCTGGGAGTGAGGAATAGTTGAGTGTAAACTCGATCGTTCAGCGCATCTACATCCGCATCAGCAGACGGACCACCTTGGGATAACCATTCGTGAATCTGGCGGCGCATGGTGTACTCGTTTCGCACGGTATCGATGGCGACCGCGTATTGAAACGAATTCACAATCCGCAAGAGCGGGTTTTCCACCCTGGCTTTGCTGGCGGTCAGCGGCGCCGCCTGGCCGGCCGTGGGATGTTGCGAACTGATGAGTGCGATGCTCGCCTGGTCCAATTCCGCGTCGGCGCGATGCAATTGTGCGATGCGGCCCCAAACTGCGTCGTCGGTTTTTGCGATTAGTTCGCTGGTATCGGGCAGAACGTGCGCCAAGACGGTCGTTTCAACTTGTCCCTTGGCGGACGTGATATGGTTGGCTTCCAGCGCCGTGGCGCTCGGATTCTCGGTTGTCGTGTCACGAGCGGGATCGTAATCCGAGGGCGCCAGGCCAAGGCTCGCCAGGTCGTTTTGCCAGTTTTGCCGGAGCATTTCTTCAATCGCTACATGATAGTCCGACAAATATTTCGCCCGATCGGTTTCGTTCATGTCTCTGACGGCAAAAACGGCGACTCGCGCGGTTCTAATTGCTTGCAAGAACGCCTTCGGGCCATACAGGCCGGGCAGGGCATCGATCACGCGGCCATCGCTATCCAAAACATAATGGACGCTGTTGCCGGTCAGCGTGCGCTCCAGCTTGCGGCCGTCGCCGAAATCGATCGTCACCTTGGGCACCGGCCGAACCGATTGCCAGTGCAGAATGAACCGATCACGCAATACGTTGCTGAGTTCTTCATTGGCGTACAGCGTCGTGCGAAAGAACCGGCTGTTGGCACAACTGAATTCGTCGGTCAAGTTTCCTAGTAAGCGAAGCGAGAGGATTGGTTTGCGCGATTTTTTGGCCGCGGCTTTGGCGACTTCGAAATCGGTATACCAGTAGAGGCGCGATGCATAGCAGTCGCGCTGGGCTCCCACGGCATCGAGCGCCACTTTGACGCGCTGCCAAGTCGGATCGGAATCGATCGAACCCGGTTCCTTCAGTTGCTTGTCGATCCAATATCGATGGAATTCAATCAGTGCTTCTAATCCTGCGGGGCCTTTGTCGCGAAGCGCTTTGATCGATTCTTGAGCCGATTTGGGGTTCTCATTCACTGACCACTCGGCAAGTTGCTTCAGCGACGGCCCATTTCCTTTTGCCCAGGTGGATGTCGATAACATTGCCAAAACGACCATGACCGTCCCAAGCGTCAGAAGACAGAGGGTTGCGCGTCGCATGATCGAACTCCTTTTTTCGAAAGAAATAAAAAGCGTGGTTGCCTTAACAACTCTTCGTCTGATAGTACCCGCGGCGAGGCCCGGCGGATGTAAAGCGTTTGTAACAAGACCGCTAGCACTCATTTGCCGCCGGTGATCTGGCGTTCTCGGCCCTGCGGCGTGCTGCTATCCTTGCGGCTCATGTCGACGACTGTGGAAACAAAACGACGAGAGATTTGCGATGCCGCACGCGAAACTCGCGGAGCGACGACGTCGTTGAAACCTCAAACGCGCCATTGGACCAGACAATTCGCCTGGCCCGCGCTGTTGGCGCTGCTGGGCGCGGCGGCATTGAGCGTTGACATACCGCTGGCGCAATGGCTGCGCGCCAAGGGCCTGCCCGGCGGACTGAATAAGCTTTGCCAACTATCGGAAGTGTGGGGTCACGGGCTGGGGGCCGCCGCCATCTTGCTGGCGGCGTGGGTGCTGGCCCCGCAACAGCGAATTAAATTGCCGCGGGTGATCGGATGCACCTATCTTGCGGGATTGGGCGCCGACATCGTGAAGCTGTTTTTGGCTCGGGCCAGGCCGCACACGATCAGTCCTTCGGCCGGGGTGAGCGTATTCGATACGTTTCACGGCTGGTTTCCGTTTCTTTCCAACGGTTCCGGATGGCAAAGTTTTCCGTCCAGTCACACCGCCGTGGCGGCGGGCTTAGCGGTTGGACTGAGTTGGCTGTTTCCCCGCGGAAAGTGGCTCTTTGCGGCCTTTGCGGTCTTGGCCGGGGCGCAGCGCGTGGCCAGTTGCAACCATTTTCTCAGTGATGCGTTGTGGGGCGCGGCGACCGGTTGGGCCGTCGCGGCGGCTTGTTTGCCCGGCGGCTGGCTTTCGCCGATCTTCGATCGGCTTCAAACGTGGCAAATCGCTCGATCGGACGCCGCCGATCGATAAGCTGCGTAAGCCGCAGCATGTTTGCCGCTTCCGAAGACTTTTCGGATTCGTCGCAACTAGCCGCAAGGTAACGGCTTAGCTACGGCAACGGTTCTATAAATTGATGCGGAAAAATCGACAATTCCGCGCCTAACGGGCCGATAACGAATGATGAGTCTAGGGGACTTGTCGATGCGCCGGTTAACCCGCCCGGTGAGACATCGGTTCCCGCGCCTCTTTTGCGACTCGAAACGCGGCGGCTAATTTCGCCGCGAGTGGTTGCAGCCAGAAAAGACTTACCGACCTGACACAATTAGCGGCGAATCGAAGGAGTTAGAAACATGGCACGGAAGCCCGCACATTGGATTTTGGGGCTGGCGTTAGGCGCCGCCCTGCCGGTGACTGCGTCGGTGGCGCTGGCGAAAGAGCAGCCGACATTGGCCAAGCCGTCGGCGAGCGACACGGAAGTTGCTCCCGCCTTGGCTACCGAAGAAACCCCGACGATCGCCGGTCCGGCGAAGGCAGCGCCAATCACCGAAGACGCTGCCGCCGACACGACGCAGTCGAGCGAAAACACCGAAAACGGCGTGGAAGTGATCCGCGAGCGGCATCCCAACTCCGCCGTGAAGATCGAGCGCCACGTCACACAAGACGCCGAAGGCAACTACTACAACCACGGATTGTGGACCGAGTGGGACGAGAAGGGCCGTCTGGTCGGCAGCGGCGAATATCGCTACGGCAAGCGCCATGGCCGCTGGCTCCGCTGGTATGGTCCCAACGAAGCGCCGATGTTGCAGGGCGCGCTGTACAAAGATTTCCAGGCGCCGTTTGTGGCGGAAGCCACGTTTGAAGACGGCGTGCTGAACGGCATTTGGAAGGTGTTCGATTCCAAGAACCGCAAAGTCAGCGAATGGGAATTTGACCACGGCGAGCGGAACGGCAAGAGCGTGTGGTACTTCCCCAACGGCCAGAAGCGCCGCGAAGTCGACTACAAGCAAGGTCAACTCGACGGCGAAGTGATGGAATGGGGTCCGGACTACAAGCTTGCCACGCGTGAGAAATACGTCGATGGCCGCCGCCTGGCCCCGCAGGTTGACAACTACGCCCCGGGTTCGAAGCGTGCTGAAGGTTGGGTGCTGTACGGCAAGGAAATCACGAAGTCGAACTACGATTTCTGGACTGGCACGGCCAACGTTCAAGTGACCGGCACCGAAGGCACCAACCAGCGCCACGGATTGTGGACCTGGTGGCACAAGAACGGCCAGAAGCAAATGGAAGGCCGGTACGAATCCGATCTGCCGGTTGGCAAGTTCACCTGGTGGTATCCCAACGGCCAGAAGCAATTGCAAGGCGAATACGTCGCCGGCAAGCAGCAAGGCAAGTTCACATGGTGGCATCCCAACGGCCAGAAGCAGTTGGAAGGCGCCTATGTGGCCGGCGTGCTGAGCGGCAAGTGGACGCGCTGGAACACCGACGGCCGCGTGGTTGAAGTCGGCGATTACTCTGCCGAAGGCAAGCAGCAAGTCGTTCAGGAGCCGCGCCCGCTGCAAATGGACGATTCCAGCTCGCCGACGTTGCAGGCTGAGCAGCCCAATGCGGAATCGTCGCGCTTGAAGCGCTAAAGCCGGCTCGCGGAATTGTCAATCAGGTCGACACAAACAAGCCCATGGGCCGCAGTGCCCGTGGGCTTGTTTCATTTTGTCGCGGGCGATAACGATTATTGCCCCAAGTTGACTTGGTCAGATGTGCGGCACACGGCACGATTGCCGCGCGCCATTACAGGGAGCCCGGCCAGGGCGAACGCCATTAATGCCAGCGTTCCGGGTTCCGGCACCGGCTGGACACTGCCAACCAGCGGACCGCTTCCACTGGTGTAACCGGTGAGCCACAGCGCATAATCGTCGGCATCCACGACGCCATCGTAGTTAAAATCTCCAAACAGCCAGCCTCCTATCGAACCTCCGCTGGTGCTGCCTGTGACCCACAGCGAATAGTCGTTAGTGGCGTCCACGACTCCGTTGAGATCGGCATCGCCAAAGTAGGTGTATTTGATCATCGCGTCCGTATTGGTGACTGTCACAGCGCTGCCGGAGTCTGCGCCCGCGGGCCAGTTGGTGTAGATTGCGTTGCCGCTACCGTCGTCGTTGAGGATAATGCCCACGGCGGTAACGCCGCTCGAGTCAGCGGCTGCGGTGCTGCTGGTGATGCCCGGACCAGTCCAAACCGTGCCGCTATCGTATAGCGCGCTTTTGATCTGGGCTGTCAGCGTCGCCAGATCGCCGTTGTGCACGATCAAATTGTTGTCGGTAATGTCCAAGGTGGCAGTCGGAGAAGCGCCGCCTTGGATCGTCAGGCCCGACAATTGAACTGGGTCGGTCAAACCGGCTTGCAAAGTGGTAGTGGCCGAGCCATTGATCGTCAGGCCGCCGCTGCCCAGTGCATGTACATGCGCGACGGTTAGTGTTCCCGAGCTGACGGTAGTGCCGCCTGTGTATGTGTTGTTGGCGGAAACGCTCAGCGCACGGCGCCGTTTTTCACCAGCCCGCCTGTGCCCGAGACGACGCCGGCCAACGCCGTGTTCGAGGCACCGGTCACGGTGAGGGCATTGCCGCCGATGGCAATCGTGCCGTTGACGGTCAGGTTGCCGCTGGCGGAATTGAATTGCTGCGCGGCGCCGAGCGTCAGGTTCAAACCGATCGTTTGGGCGTTCGTCGAATTATTGGTGACGCCGCCGGAAATCGTCAGGGCGTTGCCCGACAAAGCGAACGATCCGGCGGTGTTGTCGAAGGTGATGGAGCCGATATTGGAAAGGGTGTCGTTGGAATTCGACAGCCGCGTTGTGCCGGCGAAGATGAGATTGCTTCCGTCCGACGGCGCCGAATTCCAATTGGAAGCGGTCGACCAATTATTGTTGCCGCTGCCGCCATTCCAGGTGGACGTTCCTGAGGCGCCATGGGGCGTCAGACTGATGTCGTCCAACGCCAAACCGTCATCCGAGCCAGAAGCATCGAAATCGAGCCAGCGAATCCAAAACGAATTGCCGTTGGCAATGCTCAGACCGGAGATCGAAGAGGAAACACTGGTGAAGTTGCCGCTGGCGTTGCCATCTCTGGCGCCGGCGGAGCCGGCGGTATTGGGGGTGACGAAATTCAAAGCGCTGATGCCGGTCCACGTGCCTGAATTCAGGCTGGTGGCATCAGTGCTGTATTGAAAGTCGAGTTCATCGGTACGGCTGGCGGTGCCCAATCGCCACAACTCACCGCGGTACGCGATATCCAGAGACGAAATGGTGCTGGCCGTGTTGTTGGTGAAGGTAGCACCGATGGTGGAAACTAACGACCCGGACAACAGCGTTCCCAAAGCGCGATCGCTTGCTGGATTCGTGCCGGAAACACCGAAACTGTAGGTGTCGCCACCAGTGCCGCTGCCGGTGCCCGCTGTGTACGTCGAGTTGCCGCCGGATCCGCTTTCCAAAAATACCCAACCCGTCGGAAGCGTGGACGACGTGCCGGTGCTGGCCAGCGAATCGAAATCCTGAGTGTAGGCCGACCCGATCGTTGTCAGACTAATGGGTGTCGGACTGCTGGGCGTTTGAATATCAGCGAGTGCGGTCGAAATCCCGACAGCGACGCACGACGATGCCAGTGTCAGCGGCAGAACACTTCGAAGCCAAAAACGTTGCCGCAAAGCGAGCATAATGATTTCTGCCCGGACATAGCGCCGACGAACGTCAATTTAGGGAACGAGTGTCCCGAATTGCCCAGCAGCGTCACTCAATCTATCGCCAAAGGCCGCGCTGTCAATCAGAGATGGCGATGAAAATCGCCCGATTGCGACCGTCGAGAACGCCTACTTCAAAATCTCGAACAGGTTGCTGTGATCGTCGGTCCAATAGCCGTTCCGGATCGGACGGACCGCGGCGGCGACCTCGGCGGCCTCCGGATATTTGGAGATCAGCTCCGGGTTCTTGGTTAGCAAGAGCCATTCGGCCGGAAATTTTCCTTCGGCCGAGTTGCCAAGCGAAGAAAACCGCAGCGGCGTCAGTCCGAACTGGCGCGCCACTCCGCAAACCACCGGCGCGAGATTCAAGTAGCGATTGGAAATGTTCACGGCAATTGCGCCGTCGGGCTTCAATCGCTTCAAATAGATTTCGAACGCTTCTTTGGTGAGCAGATGGGCCGGAACCGAATCGCCGCTGAATGCATCCAGCACCAGCAGATCGAACTGCGGCTCGGCCGTGGATGATGCCTCGCGCTCGAGCGTCAATCGGCCATCGCCCAGTTTTACTTCGACCTGGCCGCGACAATCTTTCAAATAGCTGAAATATTTGTCGGCCAACCGGAGCATGTCGGGGTTGATTTCATAAAAGCGAAAATGCTGTCCGGGCCTAGCATAGGTGGCCATCGTCCCTGCGCCGAGACCAACGACCCCCACGCGCAAGTCGGGCCGATTGGCAAAAAACTCGAAGGCCCGGCCGCAGCCGGTCTCGGGACCGAAATAGGCGTTTGGCAACAAATGCTTTGCCGGATCGACGAATTGCACGCCATGCACGATTCGTCCGCTATACATCAGGTACTTGTGCTGCTGCGGATCGTTGCTTTCCCGCTCGATCACTCGCGACACGCCGTAGAAGCTGCGCGAGGAGAGATTTAGCTCAGTCTCGCCCGACTCGACTCGGGAAAGATAATTAAATCCGACAAACAGCAACACCAGCGCCGGCGCCAGATAGTAAAGCCGGCGCAAGGAAGCGGTGGAACGGCTGCCCAGGAATGTGGCGACGGCCAGAACGCAACCGACGATCAAGCTGATTTTCCATTCCAAGAACGTGGAGAACAACACCGGGGCCGCGAGGCTGACGAACAGCCCTCCCAAGGCGCCGCCGGCGGAGATCATTAGATAAAACGACGTGAGATACCGGGCCGACGGCTTCAGCCGCACCAGCTCGCCGTGGCACACCATGCAGAGGAAGAACAATGCCGCGAAGTAAATCGCCAATTCCACGACGAAGCTGAACGACACATTCGCGCCGGTGGTGATCAATTGATCGACGGCCGTCACCAGGCACAAACTGGCCACCGCGGCCAGCGCGAAAAACTGCCGCCGATACCAGCGCTCGTGGTCGAAGCTGATGATGAACGTCAACAGATACAAGCTCAGCGGCATGACCCACAGAAACGGGATGACGGCCACGTCCTGACAGACGTGATTCGTGGTGGCCAAGAGCATCATCGAGGCAAGCGCCGGCAGGGCCAGCCACAACAATCGTCGGCCCCAGGTCGGCGGCGATTCTTCCGCGGCGTTTTGCGCGGGGGCATTCTCGTTTTCGGCCACTTCGCGTCCGCGAACAATCCATCCGGAAATCACCGCCGAAACGGCGCACAACACTGCGAAGCCGATGAAGCCCCACGTCCAATATCGCGCTTGGGATCCGATGTTGAACGCCGGCTCGACATAAAACGGATAACTCAAAAGCGCCAACAGCGAGCCAATGTTCGACAGCGCGTACAGCCGGTAGGGGGATCGCTTGGGATACGTGCGGCTGAACCACGCTTGCACCAGCGGACCGGTCGTTGAAAGCGCGAAATAGGGGAGCCCAACGCAGACCGTCAACAACATCAGAATGCGCCAGGTTGGCGACTGATCGGGGGCCGGCTTCCACGAAGCGTCGGGGGCGATTGGCAGCACGGCGATTGCCCCGGCCAGCAGCAGCAAATGCACGGCCGCTTGAAGCGCCGGTTTGAACATCCGCTGACTGAAGTGCGCGTAGGCGTAACCCAAAAACAGCACGGTCTGGAAGAAGACCATGCAGGTGGTCCACACGGCCGGCGTGCCGCCGAACCAGGGGAGCACGTACTTGCTCAGCAGCGGCTGCACTTCAAACAGCAAAAACGCGCTTAAGAAAATCGTCAGCGCAAAAACCCAACTCAGCCAGCCAAATCGGGAGGTTGTTTTCATCGAAGAATCGATAGATGGATTTCAAGATCTAGCAACTCCCTAAAACTTAGCTCACAGCCGGAGCAGCCCGAGCCGGGAAGAGAATGACCCGGCGGCAATTTTCACCCTGAAAAACCGCATATGCCGCCCGACGCGGCTACCCTCGCGCCAGCAGCTTTTGCAGATGCAACACGATCTGGTCTTCCAAGGCATCCATGTCCTTGCCGAAATACTTGACGAACATGGCGCGGTTTTCGGCAATATGGCCATGTTTGTCGGCCCGATGCGCCCCTTCGAAGGGCCCGATGCGACTGACCTCCTGCAAAAAGCCAAAGAACCTTGCGCCTGCTTTTGCACCAGGTAGTGCGTCAGTGCCCAGGCGGTGGCGTAGCCGGTGGCGGTGAGCTGGGCCGCCTCGACGGTGTCGGCCACCAGGTCGCCGTGCGTTTGCGGCGGACGGCGGCGCAGATATTGATCGAGCTGATAAAGCCGCAGTTCATTCAATTGCCCGGCGCCTTTCCAGCTCAGGCGCGAATCGGTCGTGGTGGGAGCAAAATATTCCGCCAAGCCTTCGCACAGCCACATCGGCCAGTGCGACATCCGCTGCTGCACGCCGATATTGTGCAGAATTTGGTGCGCCCCTTCGTGGGCGATCGTGCTGATCGCTTGCCGCAACGCCAGATCGGGCGCAAGCTCGCTGAGGCGCGATTGCTCGTACATCACCACGTAATTCGTGATCGGCGAATAGTATGCCACCACGCCGGAGGGCATGCGCTGAAACGCCTGGAACTCCTGTTCGGTGCGGAACATCATCACGACCAGCGGCACTTCGGGCTCGTGGACTTCGATCTTTTGCCCCTTGGCGTACAAGTAAACGCCGGAGTACATCGGCTCGAGGATGCGGCTTGCGCCGGTGTAAAACAGATCGCTGGTGTTATAGAGAAACAGATGTCGCCGCGTGGCATGGGTTTTGAAGCCGGCAAATTGTCGCGCGGTCAGCTCGGCCGCCATCTGCTGCGGCGTGGCGGGGCTAAAGGATTTGTCGGTGTTGGCGGTTTCTTCCGCCGGCAGGGCGATCAACCGGCCATTGGGCAGAATGACAACGACGGAGGTACCGACCTCGGCCAACTCTCGCGCCACGACCTGCTCGCCACCCAAATTGCATTGGACGCAACGATTGTTGCTTGGCCGAACGGGACCGGAGGGAAGCTCGAGTGTAAATTCAGCAGGATCCGCGAGTGGCTTGGTCTTTTGCGTTTGTCGGGCAGTCTCGGCCCAGGCCAGACCACCCAGCCCGCTTGCCCATGCACCCGCGGCAGAAGCAACAATCGAAAGCCATTGGCGGCGGTTTTGGCGCATCAAAAAGCAGTCGTTGAATCGACTGTTGGATACATGGCGTGGCAGCATCGCAGGCGGGTCCCGAAGCGAGGCTCGCAAAAGGAGATATCTCTGAGGTTAGTCGCCAAAGAGGCCCTCAACAAGTGCACACGAGCGGTTCATGCCTGGCGGAACCCGCGCACTGCCGGCGGGGTTTAATTCAGTTAGAATACGACGCAATTCTGGCCGAACACGAATTCACTCAAATTCCGAAGCGCACCGAACTCAAACGAGGAGCAATTGGTATGAACACTGGTTTAGGTTTCCTGAAAGCGGCTGCGGGTTCCGCGTTCGTGATTCTCGCCATGGCGGCAATGGCGGCGGCGCAAAACGGCGGCCCTCGCGGCGGTTTTGGAGGCGGCGGCATGGGGCGCGGCGGCGTCGGCGGCGGCTTTGCGCTGCTGCAAATCGAGGCCGTCCAAAAAGATTTGAAGCTGACGGAAGAACAAAAAAGCGAGATCTCGGCGCTGGCCGAAGAGCTGCGCGATCTGCCACGCGAAGAACGGCTCGCGAAAGCCGCTGAAACACGTCAAAAGGTCGAAGACCTTTTGCAGCCTGAACAAAAGGAACGGCTGGCAGAAATCGGCCTGCAAATGGCCGGCGGTCGTGCGCTTACCCGGCCTGAGATCGCCAAGAAGTTAGGCCTGTCCGACGACCAAAGAGACAAGTTGGACGACCTGTTTCCGCCGCCGGGCGGATTCGGCACGCCGAGCGCTCCACCTCGCACCGGCGACGGCCCTGCCGGCGGAGGCCCTGCCGGCGGAGCTCCTTCAGGCGGAGGCGCTGGCGCCCGTGGCGCTGGCGGCGGCGCTGGCACTGGTGGCGCTGGCGGCGGGCAAAGCGGCAACATGCGCGCTGCGCGCGACGAGATGAACGCCAAAGCAATGGAAATTCTCACGCCTGAACAGCGCACGGAGTTCGAAAAGATGCAAGGCAAGAAAATCGACGTCGATCCCAGTGAACTGTTCCGCGGCGGGCGCGGCCAGGGCGGTCAAGGCGGCCCAGCCGGTCAAGGCGGAAAAGGGGACAAAAGCGGAAAGACTCGGCCGGACGCGTAGATTCGCCCGGCAAGGCGCCTTCAGCGGATGCCCAAACACGCTTTAACATCCGGCTCGCAGTCGGGCAGCAGTTCGACGGGGGGCCCCTCGGTCGCCTGATCGATGTCTGCTTGATTGAGTCGGTAAATCATGATCGCATGGCCGATGTTGAAATCGGGCTCGCGCGCCCGCAGAAACGAGCACAAACGGCTCAGCCGCAGGCCTTCGTAAAGTGTGAAAATCCGATCGAGGTCGTTTTGAGTTTTCCCTGCGGTGAGTTTGCGCAAAGCGTCCGGGTCGTTGGCAGTGCGTTGATACGCCAACACAATTTCGCGACAGCGTTGATATGAGTTCTCGAATAAAGCGTTCCACTTGCCGGGAAACGGCAAGTACACGCCTTCGAGCAGCGTGGCGCTGATGCAATAGGTTCCCGCGGTTAGCGGTTCGGGAACGTGGGGCTCGTAGCGATTGAAGAAGCCCGGCAGCATCGTGGCCTGGATGCCGTAGTAGTCAGGCGATGCGGTTCCGAAATAACTCAGATAGACGTGCCTGGCATCGTCGGGATGCTCCTCGAGCCACTGCTTCAATCCTTTGAGATCCTGACCCCAGTCCAGGGAACTATCGACCAGGTGCTTGTATCCATTCTGAGGACCGCCCGCCAGGAAATTGAAATAGGCCAAATAATTCGGCCAGCAAAGCAACGCTTCGCTAGCGGCGAGCACGAGCGAGGCGGCCATTAGCAGTCGCGCAGCCAAGACGGTCTTGCGCCGGGATGCTTCGGCCGCCGATTTCGCGGGCGTTTGAAACCAAACTGCGGCGGCGCCGGCCAGGATGAACATGGCCGGGTACGTGGGAAGCAGGTGGCGATGCCCAATGTTCAAGTGACTGGTCAAGGAGAACAGCCAGTACACGCTGAACAAAATCAATAACGGCGCAACGGAATACCATTCGAGCGGCTGAGCGGCGGTCGGCGCCGGTGCAGATTTCTTTCGCTGGGGATTGGCTTTGACGCTACGACTGAAAAACCACACGCCGCCGGCCGCGAAGATCAGCATGACAAAATCTTCCAGCGGCGTTTTCACCAGCAGCGCATAGGGAAAGTACGTGAACCAACCGTGAATGCTGAAGTCGCCATTGAGGAACGCCTGCCGCTGCTGGGCCGTGAGCATCGTGAACGAAAAGCCATATAAATACGCTTCCGGCAGCAGGTGATGTTCCGCGGCAGATTCAACAAAACCGCGGGTGACTCCCAACCCTGGCGCCACGTTTTTAAGCCAACCGACGCTTGCGTCCGCCTGTTGTCCGGACGCTCGGATCATCGAAAATCTAAATCCATAGGAAGCCCAAATCACCGACGCGACGACTAGAATCAGAGCGCACAGCAGCCCCAGATAGATCGCAAGTTGCCGAAATCGTCCATGAATCATCTTCGGCCGGCCCATTGCCCATTGCAGCGGCGCGGGGTTGAGCATGCGGACAACGACCAGCAGCGCGCCCACCGGAATGATCAAGACTCCGGAGAATTTAGACAACATTAATCCGGCCAGCGCCAGGCAGCTCATTCCAAAGGTAAACCAGGAAACGCGGTGCAACAGCTCCCAAAGGGCCCACACAGCCGCGGTAAAAAACAGGGCGGTCGATAAATCGGCGGTGATCAAAAAGCCATGACTGAGCGTCGTGGGCGAAAACGCATACAGCGTCAGACTAATCAGTCCACCGACTGGGCCGAACAATTGCCGCGACCAAAGAAAAACCACCAATCCCAATGCCACGCTCAACAGGCCGATCATCGCCCGGCCTTGAAGCAACATCGCATCGGCGTCGTTGCCGGAGTGGTGAAAGAAATTATCCGCGAAATCCCATTGATTTCCGGATTGCCATGCGGGATCGTTCAGCGAAGGAAGCGGGTAACCGCGCAACCAAACCGGCAAAGCGGCCCAGCGCTGGGGCCAGTTGCCGCTTTCGGGGTCCATGCGGTAATCGTTGGTAGCCCAATAGCTGTAACCACTGGCAAGGTGTGTGATCTCGTCAAAGGTGACCGACTTCCGGCTGGCGGCGGATAGCCCCAGCGCAAAATGGCACGCCAAGAGGAGCACCACCGGCCACGGACCAGTTAAGACTGCCGGAAAGTTTTTGGCGACAATTGGCGTACGTGGATCCATTCCCGATGAGCTTTCGAAGGGACCGATGGCCCGAGGTGTTTCAGGGAATCCCCAGGTATTTTTTAATGTCTGGATCGCACTCGGGCAGAAGCTCGATCGGCGGTCCCTCGGTCGCTTGTTGAATTTCGGCTTCGTTGAGGCGGTAAATCAAGATCGAATGCCCGACATTGAAGTCCGGTTTGCGTGCTCGGAGGAACGAACACAACCGAGCCAGCCGCAAGTTCTCGTAGTCCGTGTAGAGCGCGTCGATATCCTGTTGGCTTTTGCCGCCGGCGAATTTTTGCAACGCGTCTGGGTCGTTGGCAGCGAGCTGAAAGCCCAGAACACGCTTTCGGCACTCTTGATACGCGTTTTCGAACAAAACATTCCACTTGCCCGGAGTCGGCTGATAGACGCCTTGGAGCAATGTGGCGCTGATGCAATAAGTGCCAGCGGTAAGTGGCTCTGGAACGTGGGGCAGATAGCGGTTCAAATTGCCCGGCAAAATAGTGGCATCGATGCCGTAATAGGCCGGCGATGCGGTTCCGAAATAGGAAAGGTAAACGTGTTCGCCTGGATGCGCATCGAGCCAGGGCTTCAACCCCTTGAGATCCTGGCCCCAATCCAAGGAACTGTCGACGAGATGCTTGTATCCGTTGGCCGGTCCGCCTGCCAGGAAGTTGAAATACGCCAAATAATTTGGCCAACTGCCGATGGCTTCGGCGACGTTCAGCAACAGCGCCGCGGCCAGCAGCGACTGGACCGGCACGAGCCACTTTAGCGAAGCATTTGAAATAGCAGCCGCGCCAGATTCTTCATCGGTTGTCGTGGAGCTTGTGGCTTTCCAGCTCGCCGGCGCTTGGAACCAAACTGCCGCGGCCCCGGCCAAGATGAACATCGGCGGGTAGGTTGGAAGCAGATGACGGAGCCCGATGTTCAAATGACTCGTCAACGAAAACATCCAGAACACGCCCAACCAGACCAAAAGCGGCGCAAGCGAGTACCCGTGCCCGTGCTGCCAGGACCACACGGACAATGGGGCATTTTCTTCTCCACTCGATTCAAGCGGCCGACGCCACAGGCCGGCAATTGCCAAGATCAAGATCACAAAAACTTCCAGCGGAGTTTTCACCAGCATGGCGTAGGGAAAGAAAAGTGTCCAACCATGAATGCTAAAATCTCCGTTGAGGAACGCTTCCCGCTGCTGGGCGAGATGGATCGTGCGGGCAAAACCGTAGAGGTAACCCTCCGGCAACAGATGATGTTGCTGGACAAACCGAACGCAAGAACGAGTGAAGTCGATATTGCCCGCCTTTTGCAGGTATTGATCAAGCGTAATGGGCGCTTTGTCCCGTGGGATCGGGGATGGTTGAATCATCGAATATCGGAACCCGTAGGACGCCCAAATCATGAAAGCGACGACGAAGACCTGGAATAGCAAGACGCCGAATAATACCGCCAAAAGTGGAAGGCGGCCCCGGATTTCGCGAGGCCGCCCAATGTTCCAAACCAATGGATTCGGGTTACGCAGCCGAACTGCAACTAAGAGTAATCCCATGGGAATAATCAAGACGCCGGAAAACTTCGACAAGAACAAGCCGGCCAAAGCCAGGCAACTTGCCGCCAGGTTGAACCAGGTGGTGCGATGCACCAGCGCCCACAACGCCCCCATGGCAGCGATGAAGAACAACGCTACCATTAGTTCGCCCGTGGCGACGAACCCAAGACTGAGCGTTGTCGGCGAGAACACAAATAGCGTCAAGCTGATCAAGCCGCCAACGTAACCGAACAATCGCCGCGACCAAAGATAAACAAGCAGTCCCAGCGCCATGCTCAGGACGCCGGTCATGGCACGCCCTTGCAGCAACATGGCGTCGGCATCGTTGCCAGAGTCATAGCAGAAGCGATCGGCAAAAAACCAATGGTCGCCGATTTGCCACATTCGATCGTCCAGCGAAGGAAAGTGGTAACCTTCCAGCCAAATCGGCAAAGCCACCCAGCGTTGAGACCAATTGCCGCTTTCCTGGTTCATCCGATAATCGTTGGTGGCCCAATAACTGTAGCCGCTGGTGAGAAACGTGTTCTCGTCGAATGTGGCGGACTTTCGGCTGGCGGCAGATAATCCAATCGCGAAATGACAGGCTAATAGCACAACGACGGGCCACGGACCGGCCAGGAATGTCGGAAAAAGGCCGGCATTGCATTTGGTAGATTTGTCCATTGCCGGCCGGTCAATAAGAAGAGTTGCTGCAAAGCTCCATCGTGGCTTGCAAATTATTTCGCTGTCAATAAGCTTGGCTTCAACCTATTCTCTATTAGCAGCGATTTCAGTAATCCTCAGCCACGCAAACGCTTGCCTATGTCGGCCGTCGACACCGGGATATTCTTGTCGGTCGTAATTCCCGCGTACAACGAAGAATTACGCCTCCCGCAGACGCTCTCCGCGGTGGTCGACTATCTGCGGCGCCAAGCGTACACGTGGGACGTGGCGGTCGTCGACGATGGTTCCAGGGATCGAACCACGCAGGTTGTGGAGGCAGCTAGAGCGAGCGACAGCCGAGTGCGGCTGCTGGAGTACGAAGTCCGCGGCAATCGGGGCAAAGGCTACGCCGTGCGGTATGGGATGCTGCGCGTCGGCGGAAAGTATCGCCTGTTCATGGACGCAGACAATTCTACGACCGTTGACCATATCGAAGAATTCCTTCCGCTGCTGGAAGGGGGCTCCGACGTGGTCATCGGATCGCGCGCTGCCAAGGGGGCCGAAATCGCCGTGCATCAGGCCTGGTGGAAAGAATTCCTGGGGGTGCTCGGGAACCGCTGGATCCGGTTTTGGGCTATGCCGGGAATTCAAGACACGCAAGCGGGGTTCAAAGTGTTTACCGCTGCCGCGGCAGAAGACGTTTTTCCCCGCTTGACCATCGATCGCTGGGGATTCGACGTTGAGGCGCTCGCTGTCGCACGGCGCCAAGGCTGCAAGATCACCGAGCGCCCCATCCATTGGGCGAATGACCCGAATACCAAAGTGAGCGTGAAAACATATTTCGAGGTTTTGCTGGAAGTCGTGAAAATACGCTGGAACATCTGGATGGGGGTGTACGACAAGCCGCGAAAGTAAGAGTGGGTAAATTGGCGCGTGCTTCCGTCGTGCAAAATTGCCCCTTCCCGCTTGCAAGGACGGACAAGGTGCGGTAGGCATATGGTTTCAGGCGAAGCCGCCGCAGGTAATCATCTCTGAGATCGGCCATGGCACAACCCGCTGCAAAATCGAAAGCTTCCGAGGCCAGGCAGGGCGAAGGGAAACAACCGGAAGCGAAGCAGGCCGGCGGCCAGAAAGCGGCGACGAAAGACAAGCGCATTTTGCTCGTGGACGACGATCAAGAAATCGTCGAGTCGATGCGACTCGCGTTGGAATCGAAGGGCTTTCAGGTGCTGGTGGCCCGCGACGGCAATCAGGGTTTGGTGCTCTGCGAGCGGGAGGATCCTGACCTGGTGATCCTGGACATGATGATGCCCAAGCGCAGCGGCTTTTTGGTGCTGGAAAAGTTGCGCCGCACCCGGCCGGTGCCGCTGCGGGTAATCATGATCACGGCCAACGAAGGCAGCCGCCACAAGGCCTACGCGGAAATGCTCGGCGTGGACGACTACATCCGCAAGCCGTTCGCCATGGATCGGCTGATGGAAAGCGTCCAGCGTCTGCTGGGCTGAGCCTTCGTCGCAGGCCCCGACCGGCCGCTGACATCCATTCGGTCATCCCGATCCGGGCGTGTCCAACTGCTCGTGCAGGCGCGCCGTCGGCCAAGCCGAATAACCATGCCGAGTCGTCCGGCGGAAGTCTCACGCAACACTCAGGTTAACGGTTCTATCGGCGCGAGCAAATGTGGGTCGGAAACCGCTCGCTGGCATAGAAGTTGATATTGCCTCGAATCAGGTTTGTAGCAATACTACAAATGGAGACCGGGCAGAGAGGGTGAAACAGTAAACTCATCCTCGCTGTTCGAAGAACGAGAAGCAGGTTACCCGCCGGCTGATCCGCCCCTTCGCTCCTCCCGCTCTTTTGCAATCTCTCCCTCGCGCTCGCGCCAACGAGCCTCTGCGAGTTGCCCTCGACAGTCTCAAGCAGCCTTTTCGCTGCGCGGACGACACCAAATGCCGCGGGAACCACAGTCGCGGTGTATGCCGGCGCAGCGCTCGCCAGGATGGCCAAAGCGGGGAGTGGCTGCAAAAACGGGCTGTGATGCGTATCGGAACGGTCGAAGGGACCTCGCCGTTCGAGTGCACCACCAGGCGCAGAGGGCCACGCGCCGCTGCCTCCGCGCCTGAGGCTTACATTTCCCCGTGCCAGCGGCGCGGAGGACATGCCATGACTGGTGGTCGCGAAATTCTTTCCCTCATCGGCCAGCGTCAGGATCTGGATCAATTCCGCCGCAAGAATTGGGAGGGCACGTTCGACCAATACCTCGACGTGCTGACCGAAGATCCGCACCCCACGCGCAACGCCTTCCAGCGCGTGTACGACATGATCATGTCCTACGGCACCGAGACGTACGAAGTCTCCCGCGAAAAACGGATTCATTACAAGTTCTTCGACGATCCCGATTACAACGGGCGTGATGCCGTGTTCGGGCTGGATCACGCTTTGAGCCAATTGGTCAACGCATTCAAGAGCGCGGCCAAGGGGTATGGCATTGAAAAACGGGTGCTTCTGCTGCACGGGCCGGTCGGCAGCAGCAAAAGCACCATCGCCCGCTTGCTCAAGAAAGGCTTGGAGCGCTACTCACAGGGGGACGACGGCGCGCTGTACACGCTGGGCTGGGTCGACCTGGAAAATCCCGACCAGGTGCACTGGTGCCCGATGCACGAGGAGCCGTTGCATTTGATTCCGACCCGCTTCCGCGAGGAAGTTCAGACCCGGCTTAATGCCAAGCGCGGCGCGAACGATTACATGGTTCGGATTCAGGGCGAGCTGTGCCCCTTCTGTCGCTATGTGTATGGCGAACGGCTGAAGCGCTACGACGGCGATTGGACGCGAGTGATCGCCGACGTGCGGGTGAAGCGGCTGATTTTGAGTGAGCAGGACCGCATCGGCATCGGGACGTTCCAGCCGAAGGACGAAAAGAACCAGGACAGCACCGAGCTGACCGGCGACGTGAACTATCGCAAGATTGCCCAGTACGGCAGCGACAGCGATCCGCGGGCGTTCAACTTCGACGGCGAGTTCAACATTGCCAACCGCGGCGTGATCGAGTTTGTGGAAGTGCTCAAGCTCGACGTGGCGTTTTTGTACGATCTGCTGGGGGCCAGCCAGGAACACAAGGTCAAGCCGAAGAAATTCGCGCAGACCGATATCGACGAAGTGATCGTCGGGCACACCAACGAGCCGGAATATCGCCGGCTGCAGAACAACGAATTCATGGAAGCCTTGCGCGACCGGACGGTGAAGATCGACGTGCCGTACGTCACCACGCTGACCGATGAGATCAAAATCTACGAAAAGGATTACAACAAGGAAAAAGTGCTCGGCAAGCACATCGCGCCGCACACGATCGAAATGGCGGCGATGTGGGCCATTCTCACGCGGTTGGAAGAGCCCAAGAACGCCAACCTCACGCTGCTGCAAAAGCTAAAGCTGTACAACGGCAAAACGTTGCCCGGTTTCACCGAGGACAATGTGAAGGAGCTGCGCGAGCAGGCGGCCAGCGAAGGGATGCTCGGCATCTCGCCTCGCTATGTGCAAGACAAGCTTTCCAACTCGCTGGTGTCGCATCCGGAATCGGTCTCCATCAATCCGTTCATGGTGCTCAACGAATTGGAAGCGGGTCTGAAACACCACAGCCTGGTCACCAGCGAAGAAACGCGGAATCATTACCGGGAGTTGATCGGCGTGGTGAAGCAGGAATACACGAACATCGTGAAGAATGAGGTGCAGCGGGCCATTGCCGCCGACGAAGACGCCTTGAAGCGCCTGTGCGGCAATTACATCGACAACATCAAGGCCTATACGCAGCGCGAAAAGGTGCGCAACAAGTTCACCGGCCAGTACGACGAGCCCGATGAGCGGTTGATGCGTTCGATCGAGGAAAAGATCGACATCCCCGACAGCCGCAAAGACGATTTCCGCCGCGAGATCATGAATTACATCGGGGCGTTGATGATCGACGGTCGCTCATTCGACTACAAGAGCAACGAGCGGCTGCACCGGGCCCTCGAACTAAAGCTGTTCGAAGATCAGAAAGACACGATCAAGCTGACGAGCCTGGTCTCGAAGGTCGTCGATGCCGAAACGCAAGCCAAGATCGACGTGGTCAAGAGCCGCCTGATCCGCGACTTCGGCTACGACGACGAAAGCGCCACCGACGTGTTGAACTACGTGGCCAGTATCTTCGCCCGCGGAGACGCCAAACCGTAAACGATTTTCCATGTTCTTGAACGTCGATCACGATCATCGTCGCTTTCGCCAAATTGTCCGCGGGAAAATCCGCGAGAACTTGCGGAAGTACATCACGCACGGCGAAATGATCGGCCGCAAAGGGCGCGAATTGATCAGCATTCCTCTGCCGCAATTGGACGTGCCGCATTTTCGCTACGGCAAGAACGGCTCGGGCGGGGTGGGGCAGGGGGATGGCGAAGTCGGCCAGCCCATCGCCGGCGGCTCCGGCGAAAAGGAAAGCGGAAAGGGTCAGGCCGGCAGCGACCCGGGCGCGCACATTCTGGAAGTCGACGTCACGCTGGAGGAGCTGGCCGCCATTCTCGGCGATGAGCTGGAGCTGCCCCGCATTCAGCCCAAGGGCAAAGCCACCATCAAGCAGGAAAAATCCCGCTACGACAGCATCCGCCGCACCGGCCCCGAATCGTTGCGGCACTTCAAGCGAACCTACTTCCAAACGCTGCGCCGGCAGATTGCTTCGGGCAATTACAATCCCGAGAAGCCGGTCATTTTGCCGATCCCCGACGACAAGCGTTACCGCGCTTGGAGCAGCGTTCAACAACCGGAAGCCAACGCCGTGATTGTCTACATGATGGACGTGTCCGGCTCGATGACCGACGACCAGAAGGAGATCGTCCGGACCGAGGCGTTCTGGCTCGACACCTGGCTGGCGAGTCAATATGACGGCCTCGAAGTACGGTACATCATTCACGATGCCGTGGCCCGACAGGTCGACGAGGAAACGTTCTATCACACTCGCGAAAGCGGCGGCACGCGGATCAGCTCTGCTTACAAAGTTGCCGTCGATTTGATTCGCACCGAGTTCAATCCGACACAGTGGAATGTGTACTGCTTCCAGTTCTCCGACGGCGACAATTGGGGCGAAGACAACGACCAAAGCCTGCGGCTATTGAGCGACGAACTGCTGCCGATGGTCAATTTGTTTTGCTATGGCCAGGTCGAAAGCCCCTACGGCAGCGGCGAATATATCCGGGCGCTCAAAGGCCGCTTCGGCGAAAAGCACGAATCGTTGGTGCTTTCGGAAATTGAAGACAAAGAAGCGATCTACGGTTCGATCAAAGCCTTCTTAGGCAAAGGAAAATGACCGCCGCGCGATGCGGCGCACCGTTTGCATTGCTAGTTATCAGCCATGGCTACCGTAACACATTTCGATCCGTTGCCCGGCTATTTGGCGGACATCCAATGCCAAATGGAAGATTATGCGCGGGGCTACGGGCTGGATTTCTATCCCACGATCTTCGAAGTGGTGGATTACGACCAGCTCAACGAGATCGCCTCGTACGGCGGCTTTCCCACGCGCTATCCGCATTGGCGCTTCGGCATGGAGTACGAACAGCTTTCCAAGGGCTACCAGTACGGGCTGCAGAAGATTTACGAGTTGGTGATCAACAACGATCCCTGCTATGCATACTTGATGCGATCCAACGCGGTGACGGATCAGAAATTAGTGATGGCCCACGTCTATGGGCACGCCGATTTCTTCAAGCACAACAATTGGTTTTCGCAAACCAACCGCAAGATGATGGATGAGATGGCCAACCACGGCAACCGCGTGCGGCGGTATCTGGATCGGTTCGGCGTGGAGGAAGTTGAGACGTTCATCGACGCCTGCCTGAGCATCGAAGACCTGATCGATTTGCATTCGCCGTTCATCAAGCGCACCGACGAACCGCCGAAATACGAATTCAAGCGTCACGACGAGGAAGAACCATTGCCGCCTCCGGGCCGGTTTGCCGCGAAGCCGTATCTGGAATCTTATGTCAATCCGCCCGAGGTGCTGGCGGCCGAAGTCGAACAACACCGCAAGGACAGAGCGCGAGAAGAGAACTTTCCCAGCAAGCCTGCGCGCGACGTGATGCAATTCGTGTTGGAACACGCCCCGCTGAAGCCGTGGCAGGTGGACGTGCTGTCGATCATCCGGGAGGAAGCGTATTACTTCGCCCCGCAGGCACAAACGAAGATCATGAACGAAGGCTGGGCCAGCTACTGGCACAGCACCATCATGACGCAGCAAGGCCTGGAACCGGGCGACATCGTCAACTACGCCGATCATCACAGCGGCACCATGGCCAGTTCTCCGACGCGGCTGAACCCTTACAAGCTCGGCATTGAACTTCTGCGCGATATCGAAGACCGCTGGAATCGGGGCCGTTTCGGCAAGGATTTCGACGAATGCGACGACATGGTGGCGCGCCGCCAGTGGAATACGAACACCGGACTGGGGCGGCAGAAGATCTTCGAGGTGCGCCGGATTTACAACGACATCATGTTCATCGACGAATTTCTGACGCTGGATTTTTGCCGCCAGCACAAGATGTTCTCGTTCGGCTACAACGGTGAAACCGACACGTACAACATCGAAAGCCGCGAGTTTCCCAAGATCAAGGAACGACTGCTGCACAACCTTACGAATATCGGCCGGCCGATCATCGCGGTGCGCGACGGGAACTACAAAAACCGCGGCGAGCTGTTTCTGGAGCACCAGCACAACGGCGTCGACCTGCAGATCAACTATGCCCACGATACGTTGGCCAACCTGTACCGGCTGTGGACGCGACCGGTGTACATCGAAACCATGGTCGAGGGCAAATTGACCACGTTTTCCTTCGACGGTAGCGAACACAAGACGGAGACGGCCAAATAAGTGACTGCCCTGAATCGCCCGGCATCCAAATTAATAGCCGCAAAATCAATCCCAATTTATCAACCCAAGAATCGCCGACCGATAACAACTTTAGTTTTTCACCCTTTGAATCTCCTGTTTGTCGAGGTGCTGCCATGACACTGAAAGCCCAGGCCGAAACGGCGCTTTCCAGTTTGTCGTCAGCCAGCTCCCAAAGCGCAAACAATCGCCGTCACGGACGGCGGCCAAGAACTGACCGCCAAGCTGACGGGGTTGGACGCCCTGGCGCTGGCCTTTGAACACATTACCTTGGTCGCCAGCGCGCTGGCCGATGCGCCGATCGAGCGGCTCAAGGTCGTCGCCGACGCGCTGGCCAAACGCCTGACCTATTTACTGGAGCCGATCAGCCCGATCGAGGTGGATGCCGATCAGTGCATCGTGCAGATGCGATCCAGCCCGCCTCAGCGAGACGACAACGGCACGCGCTACTACGAGCTTTTGGTGCGTCGCGGCGGGCAGTTGAGCCTGCGGCGTTACCAACGGCAAGGCGCCGGCGAACGGCGCAATATATCGGCACAGATCACGCGCGAGGTTTTCTTGCGGCTGGCGGGCGACCTTTCCGATGCCGCGAAGTAGTCAGTTGGCTACGAACGATTGGCTGGTTATATTGAGCCAGTTGCCTTTCAGTTCGGAGTCATAATGAGTCAAAGCGGCGCGACGGAAGTTTCTTTGGAACCGCTGGAAGGCTGGCATTGCAGCCATCTGTTTTATCGCTTCGACCGCGCGCGATTGGCGGCGATGAAGGCGGAGGATATTGCCGCAGGTTGCGATGAGATCGTCACGATTTGCGATCCGACGGGTGCGGAAGCGCCCGCTCGCCTGCAAACCAGCATCGTTAGCGGTCACAAAGCCGACTTCGGCCTGATGGCGCTTGACGCCGATCCGCTCAAGGTGGGCGCGCTGCACCATCGCCTGATGGCCGGCAGGTTGGGACCAGCGATTGTGCCCACCTACTCGTTTACTTCCATCACCGAAGTTTCGGAATACGTTCCGAGCCTGGAACAATATGGCAAGCGCCTGGTGGAGGAGGGTGAACAGCTCGACAGCCCGACGTACAAGGCGAAGCTCAAAGCGTACGAGGGGCGCGAAGCGATGATGCGCCGCCAGCGGCTGATGCCCGATTTGGCCCCCTGGCCTTCGACCTGCTTCTATCCGATGAACAAGAAACGAGAAGTGGGGGAAAATTGGTATTCGCTTCCGTTTGATGATCGCAATCGCCTGATGGCCGAGCATGGCCGCACGGGAATGACGTTCGGCGGCAAAGTGACGCAACTGATCACTGCTTCCACCGGCTTCGACGACTGGGAATGGGGCGTCACACTGTGGGCCCGCAATCCGCAATTTCTCAAGGAAATTGTTTATCGGATGCGGTTCGACGAAGCTAGCGCTCGCTATGCCGAGTTCGGGCCGTTTTTCGTCGGGTACGTGATGACGCCGGGAGCGATGCTCGCCCACTGCCGAATCGGAAGGGCGCAGGATGCAGGGCGCAGGGCGCAGTAAACGTCACTTGCCCGATTTTTCCCCGTCCGCTTTCTTTTCAATCTGCGGGGCGAGCACTAAAGTGACTTTCGTGCCGCGCGGCGGAATGTGCTCGGTGAAGGCTTCGAATTCCAGCGCGTCGTTGCTGTCGGTGCTTTCGATCGGCAAGTCCATCATGGCGTCCGGAAAGTTGGAAACGCAGATCAAGTCGCCGGCCTCGGCCAGGTAGTATTGCTTTTTGGTCTCCTCGTCGGTGTAAAACCCGCTGCCGCCGAACACCCAGTAGCTATCCATCGCCTTTTTCGTTTTGATATCGCGGACCCAATCCTGCGCGCGGGATTTTTGCGGCTTGCCGTTGGCGTCGGTCCAGTACACCAATACGTCGACCTTGGGGCCCGTGGCCGCGGTGTACTTGGGCTGATACTTCACCGTCGTGCCGGGGACAGCACCCGCCGCCAGAAGCGCGGCGTGCACCGTCTGAGCTTTGGTATCGACGGACACCACCGACTCATGCTCCTTGGTTCCCTTGGGCACGGCGAACATTTCCAACATGCCGCGCGTCAGGCACACTTGCCCATCAACCACCACCTGATGATTCTTGGTGTCGATCCAGACATTCTCGCCGAGTTGCTTGAGCGTCGCGGTTGGATCCGAGGGATTTGTCTTCGGGGCAGCCTCGGCCGGATTTTCAGCCTTGCCATCTTTTGTCGGCTGATCTTTTTTCGGCATGTCGCCGATCAGCGCGGTGCCCGGTTGCTCGTTTGCTTCCGTTTGCGCCAAAACCGATCGCGCTGACATTGCAGAGATGGCGATCAACAAGGGGATACAGACGCAAGCTCGATGGCGCAGCAACATGCCGAATTCTCCTTCAACTGCTAAGATACCCGCTGAGAGAAAAATCGTCTATTGGCAAACATCGTTCGAGCTTTGCATGTCCGAATCGCGACTTGCCGACAATCTAGTGAAGTTGCGGAGTCGAATTGCTGCTGCCGCCAACCGCAGCGGGCGCAGCGAGCAAGAGATCACGCTGGTGGCCGTGACAAAATCCGCCGGCGTCGACCTTGCACGGCAATTGACGATGTTGGGCTGTCGCAACCTGGGCGAAAGCCGACCGCAGGAATTATGGGCAAAAGCCGACGCCCTGCGAGATGCTGCCGTGCGTTGGCATCTGATCGGCCACCTGCAGCGAAACAAAGCCCAGCGGACCGTGCCGTTGGTCTCGATGATTCATGCGGGCGATAGCCTACGGTTGCTGGAATCGGTCAACAAATCGGTTGCGACAATCCCGCGCCGCATTCCAGTATTGATCGAAGTGAATATCTCCGGCGACGCCGCCAAGCATGGTTTCGCTCCAGCAGAGGTCGAGGCGAACCTGGCGGCCATTGCGGCCTTACCGGGAATCGAAGTTCGCGGACTGATGACGATGGCCGGCCGCGACGAAGATATTGTTCAGGCGCAGCACGAGTTCGCCGAGCTTCGTGAACTGCGCGATCGCTTGCAAACAGTCGCGCCGCCGAACATCAAGCTCGACGAGCTGTCGATGGGCATGAGCGGGGACTTCGAAGCCGCGATCGCGGAAGGCGCCACGATGGTGCGCATTGGCTCGGCGCTGTTCGAAGGCATCCAGACCGGACAATAGCCAATGCTGCAGCTAGCGCCCTATGCCGACGGAGTATTGCTCGCCGTTCGGGCTCAGCCCGGCGCGCGCCGCAACGGCATCACTGGAATACATGCCGGCGCGCTGAAAGTGGCGGTCACGCAAGCGGCCGAAAAGGGCAAGGCCAATCAAGCAGTGATCGCGGTCCTGTGCGAGGAACTTGGATTGCGACCGGCGCAGATCGAGCTGAAAAGCGGCGCCGCGAGCCGCCAGAAACGATTCGTGATCCGCAACATCACAACCGCCCTGTTGCGGCAAAGGATTGCCGAAGCACTTCAGAAATCGAAATGAGTTATTCTTCGTAGCGAATTTCTTTGATTTGGAATTTCATCGTGCCGGCCGGAACGGGGATTTCGACCTTCTGTCCCACCTTGCCGCCGATCAGCCCTTGAGCCAACGGACTGGTGACCAAAATTTTTCCGGAATCGTAATCCTCTTCGCCGGCGCCGACCAAAACAAAGGTTTCGTCATCGCCGAATTCGAGGTCTTTCACGACCACGGTAGCGCCAAAGGCCACCTGATCGCGCGGGGTCTTGGAGGTATCGATAATCGATGCCCGCGCCAACTTGTCGCGCAGCAAATTGATTTTCGCCTGCAACAAACCCTGCGACTCGCGAGCGCCGTGATATTCCGCGTTCTCGCTCAAGTCGCCTTCCGAGCGAGCCGTGGCGATGCGCTGCGTGATCTTGGGCATCTCGACGTTTTCCAAATTGTCGAGCTCTGCCTTCAGCTTTTCGTAACCCTTGCGAGTGACCGGCACCAGTTCAGACATTTCACAAACTCCGACAAAACATCCTGAGCGCAAAAAAACTCGGCCCGCTTCTGGCGGACCGATGCAATTATTGTGCGCGACAAATCCGCGGCTGTAAATACGAAACCCGGCCAAGGCGAAGGGCAAATTTCACGCCCGGCCGGGGCGATTTTCTTCCGGCAAGTAGAGCACGCGTCCGCACGATTTGCAAAGCACCACGCGGCCCATGTTGATTTCGTTGATCACGTTGATCGTGAGTTGCTGATAACAGCCGCCGCAACTGCCCCCCTCGATGGCCGCCATGGCGTCGGGTCCCTTGGCCTTCACCACACGCTGATACATTTCGCGGAAATCGGCGGGCAGCGAGGCTTCGGTTTCGCGAAGTTCACCTTCCAGCCGCTTGATATCGGCCTGCAACGATTCTTCTTCGGCCCGCACGTGCTGCTGCAGCTTCACCAGATCCTCTTTGACTTTGGCCACCTGTTTCTCGGCATCCGGCACCAGGGCCTTGAGGACGTCGATTTTTTCAAAGGCCTCCAAAATCTCGTCGGCCAGGACGCTGCTGGCCATTTCATCGGCGGCGATCTGATCCTTGAGCGCCTGATATTCTCGATTGGTTTGCGCCTGATTCAGCTTGACTTTGAGCTCGCCGATTTTGCCTTCGGCGCTTTTCAATTGCAATTGCTTTTGATCGGCGGCGACTCGCGCGGCCTTGATGTCTCCCTGCGACTTGGTCAATTGCTCCTCGACATGGGCCACAGCGGCCGTGCGCGCCCGGATCTGTTTTGGTCCGCGCTCCAATCGCTCGTGCAGGTCGGCCAGTTGCCGATGAATTCGGTGCAACTGTCGCAGCACGGCAGCGGTCACAGCCATCGCAAATACTCCGGGTGAATCGTCGAGTCTTCCAATGTATCAGATTGCGGCAATAAAAAAACCGCCGGCCTTTCGACCGGCGGTTTCGACATTTTTTCAACTTCTAACCGGCTGCGGCGGTCACCGCCGTTAGTCCGCTAAGGAAGCCGGCCAAGTGTTGGCTCCGCACGGGATGCTGCAGTTTTTTCACCGCCTTGGCTTCAATTTGTCGCACGCGCTCGCGGGTGACCTTGAAGATGCGGCCCACCTCCTCCAGGGTGTAGGTGTAGCCGTCGCCCAGGCCATAGCGCAGGCGGATGATCTCCCGTTCGCGGTACGTCAGCGTTTTCAGCAGGCCCTCGATCTTCTGCCGCAACAAGCCGTTGCTGGCCGAATGCACGGGGCTTTCGGTGCCGCCGTCTTCGATGAACTCGCCGAAGCTGCTGTCCTCGCTTTCGCCGACCGGCCGATCGAGGCTGACCGGATGCCGGCCGATGTTCAGCACGCGCTGGGTTTCTTCAAGCTCGATGCCCGAGGCTTTGGAAACTTCCTCGGTCGTCGGCTCGCGACCCATGCGCTGCTGCAGCTCTTTGGCCACATTGCGCAGTTTCGAAAGCACGTCGATCATGTGCACCGGGATGCGGATGGTGCGGGCCTGATCGGCAATGGCCCGAGTGATCGCCTGGCGAATCCACCACGTGGCATACGTGCTGAATTTGAAGCCGCGGCGATATTCGTACTTATCGACCGCACGCATGAGGCCCGTGTTCCCTTCCTGAATCAGGTCCAGGAAGCTGAGGCCTCGATTGCGATACTTCTTGGCGATGCTCACGACCAGCCGCAAGTTGCCGCTGGAAAGCTGGCGCTTGACGTGCTCGTAGTCGGCGAATTGCCGCATCACCACTTCCAAGCGGTTTCGCAGGCTGCGCGGGCTTTCCAAAGTGAGCATCATCAAATCGCGCAGCTCGCGGCGCAATTGGCCGCGCTCGCCCATGGCTGCGGGGCTGGACTTCAGTTCCGTCAGCCGGCGGCGCAGAAAATCCATGCGCCGCGAAAACTCGCGAAGCTGTTTTACCAGCGGTTGCACGCGGCGCGTGCGCAGGCTCAACTCTTCGACCAGTTGCAAGGCCTTGCGGCGGCGACGGCAGAAACGGGCACGTGCTGCTGCCTGTTCCTCCCGCGGCGTGCTAAGGCGAATGAGCTTGCGGAAGTCGTCCCGGTTGTGCTGGCGGATTAATTGCAGCGTGCCCAAGTTGTGCGGCATCCGAGCTAGAATCTGTTCTTTCGTCAACCGCTCGGTGAGCGACACTTTGATCGTCCGATCGAATGGCAACGTGCCTTGATGCACTTTTTGCAGCGTGTCGATCGTCACCTGCATGGCGAAGTTGCAGCCCAAGACCGAGCGGCGGAATCGCTTGCGGGTGACTTCGATCTTCTTGGCCAGCGAGATTTCCTGCTCGCGGGTGAGCAGGGGGATGACCGCCATCTGGCTCAGATACATGCGGACCGGATCGCTATTGAGCTTGCGCAGCTCGTCGGGAGGCAGGGTGAGCGTTTCTACCTCAGCGCTTTCAGCCTCAGGCTTCTTGCCGCCAGCCGTGCCCTGCGGGGGATCGGTCAGCAGCTCGATGCCCGCCTCGTCCAACGCCATCAACAGGTTATCGAGCTTCTCCGGGTTTACCGCCTCGTCCGGCAGATACGCATTCACCTCATCGTACGTCAGATACCCTTGTGTCTTTCCTTGGGCAATCAGTTCCTTCAAATCCTTATCGCTGTGGTGCACCGCAACCTCCTTCGCGCCCTTCCATGAACGCGCTAGGTCCACAACTTCGTCAGCCAGCGGCGATGACACATTTGCGGGAGTCGTCGCCGTGGGCCGGGCCAGGCTCTCACCCATCCGTGGGCGAGGAAATGCCTTGCCGCGTTCGTTCCTTCTCGATCAATTGCTCCAACAGGGCCAGTTCTTCATCGCCGGTGAGCTGCGGGTCGCGCAACTGCCGAGCGTGCTCGTCCACCGAGCGCTGATGCCCGCGACGCTTAAGCGTCTCCAGCAGATCGCGCAGCGCACCGCCGGCTCCGCCGACGGCTTAACGTTGCCTTTTTCATCCAATGTTTTCGCTCGGCCGTGTTCGTCCAGATCCACGAGCAGATTTTTGATGGCCGGTTCGTCGAATTCCAAGAGCAGCCGGTCGAAATCGGGCGTGATGCCGTCTCGGCTGAGCTCGCAGCAGCGGGTGAAAATGCGGCTGGCGATGGGCGATTCCATTTCATCCGGCGGAGCGACCTCGGCAGCGGCGGGCACGGCTTCCGGCTCCAACAGCACTATCTCCAGAAGTTCGCGCTCCCAGGAGGTCAGCGATTCGATGGCGGCCGCTTCGGCAGTCTCGCTTCCGACGGTTCCAGGTTTCGCTCGGCGGCGAAGATCGCGCAATCGCATGCGCAGCTCTTCCTCCACCACGCCATACTGCCGTGACAGCCGCGCGAGCACCTGATGTTCCCGCAACCGGGCTTGGGCAGTGGTGCCCGATTGCAACCGCGGCGCACCGGCCAATGTCTGCAGAATTTCTTCCAGGGCCTGATGAATCTGGTGCATGGTCGCGCGTGGTCCAAGACGTCGAGAAAGCGCCCAAGCTTATGCTCGACTGCATCGACGGCGCCGTCCAAAAATTGGCGAAACGCTTCGGCGCCGCGCTGGAGCAGAAAATCGGCGGGATCCAGGCCATCGGGCAGCGTCACAATTCGCAAATCGACCTGCTCGGCCACAAACAGGCCGAGGATTTCGTTGGCCCGTCGCTGGCCGGCTTCGTCGCCATCCAGCACCAAGGTGATCGAATCGGCAAATCGCCGCAGCAAGCGGATGTGCCCTTCGCCCAGCGCGGTCCCCAGCACGGCGACTGTGTTGTCGAATCCAAACTGCCGCGCGACGATCGTGTCGGTGTAGCCTTCCATGATCACTGAGACTTTCGTGCGCGCGATCGCGTCGCGCGCCGAATCCATTCCGTAGAGCATGCTGCTTTTGGAGAACAGAGGCGTCTCGGGCGAGTTGATGTACTTAGCACCAGTTGCGGCGGGAGCAGCCGCTGCCTCAGCGGCAGCTTGCGGAAGGATTCGTCCACCCAGTGCTACGGGGCGGCCCTGCACGTCGCGGATGGGAAACAGCACTCGGCCGCGGAAGCGATCGTAATGTCCGCCGCCGCCATCCTTGCGGATGATCAAACCGACGGTCTCGAGAACCTTCGTCGTGATTTCGGTGCTGAGCGCCTGCTTGATCAGCCAGTCCCAGCGGTCCGGCGCATATCCCAAGCGGAACCGTTCGATGCTATCGGCGGAAATCTGTCGGTCGGCCAGATAGCGTCGTGCCGGCTCTGCCTCCGGCGCGCTTAACAGACACTTATGAAACCGTTCTTCAGCCCATGCCATCGCCTGATACAGCGCACGCTTTTCATCCGTATCGGCGGATTTGCCGCCGCGCGAGGGCTTCAAAGCAATGCCGGCGCGCTCGGCCAGCATGGCCAGGGCTTCGGGAAACTCGACGTTCTCCATCTTCATGACGAAGCTGAAGATGTCGCCGCCGATATCGCAGACCCAGCACTTGAACGATTGCCGCTCGGGGTTCACATGCAGGCTGGGGCGGGTGTCGTCGTGCCAGGGGCAGAGGGCCTTGTAGTTGCGCCCTTCGCGCCGCAATTGCAGGTAGCTGCCGACCAGCTCGACAATGTCGACGGCCTGGCGGACACGTTCCTTGATGTCGTACGCTTGAGCGGAAGACACCGGCAACTCCTTTGCGGTGTTTGCACGGGTAAGGCGGCTGTCGGCTGGGAAAGAACCCGGCCCGAGGGCCCACCCTGACCCAATTTTCGCCGAATTTCAACCCTCCTGTCAGTCGAACCCGGCGTTGCCATCCGTGGCAAGCGGTCGATTATAGCGCGGCGTGAAAAGCCGGGTCAAGCCGACAAAATCCACCGGTGCCAGCAGCTAAAACGCCGCGCAAGAGCGCGTTTTTTCGCTCGCGGGGCGATATGATAGAGATGGACGCGTTTGGCACGAGATTTGTCGCGCCCGACCGCCTTCATCTCGATAAGGTTTTTTCTATGAGCCAGGCCATCGTCGATCCGAGCGAATTGCGGCGATTCGTTCAGCACCTGAAACAATTCAGCGCCGAGATGCTGAGCCAGATGCAGTCCATCCAGCGGCAACTGGTCGGATTGGGCAGCACTTGGCGCGATCAGGAGCACCAGCGTTTCCTGGAGGAATTCGAACAGCAAATGCGCACCCTCGCGCGCTTCGTCGATTGCACGAACGAATATATCCCGTATCTGCTGCGTAAGGCCGAACGGATTGAAGAGTATCTCCAACAGCGCGTAACGTGCCGCCGCTGAACCCCGAACCCTGAACTCTATTCGTGACCCAAGCTCGTGTCACCAACGTCGCCGCGATCCCTGAATTCCGGGCGGAGCTGGCGACGTTTGCCGTCGAAGTTCGGCAAGCGATTTCAGAAGTCGAAATGGAAGTGAGGCGAGCGCTGGATTGGATCACCCACGATCGCCCGCTCTATTGGCAGGGTGAAATCCGGCACGGGAACGAAGCGGTTGCTCGAGCGAAGGATGAATTGGCTCAAAGCCGCATTTACAAGCGGATTGATGAATACGTTCCATCGTGCGCCGAAGAAAAAAAGGCCTTGGACCGCGCGAAGCGGCGCCTGGAGCACGCGGAGCAGAAACTGGAGATCGTCAAGAAATGGGCCCGGGCCGCGCAGCAAGCCGTGGACAAGTTCAAGGGCCCCATGCAGCGGCTGTCGGCCGTCTTGGATGGCGACATTCCCCACGCCCTGGCTGTGCTGGATCGGATGAGCGATGCACTAGCGCGCTATGCGGCGCTGGGGGCGCCGGCGTCCATTTCATGGGAAGAGCTGGTCGCAGACAAGGAGCAAAAATCGGTCGCGCGGCCGGAGGACGAGTTAGAAAAATCGAAAGAGGCGCAAGCATCATGAACATCGCCGACATGACCATGGGCTCCGCCAAAATCGCATCCGCGTACAAGCTGCTGCGGTTGCAATGGGAAGGGGCCAAGGAACAATGGCAAGACGCCAATTGTCGCCGCTTCGAACAGGCGTATATTGAACCCTTGGAGCCGCAGATTCGCGACGCGCTGGAGGCCATCGGCAACCTGGCGGAATTGCTCGGCCGGGCAGAACGGGAATGCGAGTAAACGCCAACAAGCGATCCCTGGAACAAACCGGAACACGATAGGGACGGCATGACATTCTCCGCCGGCGGACAACGCGAAATGCTGGCCGAATTGCATCGGCTGGCTGTTGAGCGAGAGACGGCCGAGGCGCAGGCTCGCACTCAGTTCGACACCGCCACGCAGCGCGCCCAGCGCGAGCTGAGCGATTTTCGGCAAACCGCGATCCTGAAGTTTCAAATCGATCGCGATTCCACCCAGCGCGAATACACGTCGCTGGTTGCCCGAACGGCCACCGATTACGACACGCGGCGCGAGGCGGCCGAAGAGGAAATGCGGCACTCAATTCGCCAGGCGAAAGGGAAATTCACATCCGGCGAACGGCGCGCGAAATCGAAGCTGGCCGAATCGCAATGGGAAACCAACACCGTTTTCGAAGCCACGCACAACGCCCCCAAAGTTCAGTTGGCGGAGGAAGAAAAGCAATTTTCCGCGCTGGCCGAATCGCTCGCGCAGCTTTTGCAGCGAGCCAACAAGCGGCTGGTGGAATTTCGGCTCGGCCGGCTCGCGCAACCGATGCCGCCGGAGCCCGTTGCGGCGCCGGCCATGTCGGAACCGGCGGCAGAGAAGTTACAAGCGTGCGCCCGCGCGCCGCTGCGGAAGCGCAGGCATTGGAGGTTCCGTGGCGTCCGCGGCTATTGGTCGGCGGAACTCCGGCCGGCATCGCGCTGGCCATGTGGCTGGTGTTATGCGGGTTAGCATTCCTGCTATTCGGCGGCCACAATCTGGCGTGGTTGATCGTCGGCACGATCACCGCGATTGCGGCGCTGGTCACCGGTGGAATCGGGCTGTACCGAAGCGCGTCGAGCGAGATCACGCCGCTTTATGTGAGGCTTCACTTCACGCTGCAGCAGTGCGCCGAATTACGCCTGGCGGCGGTGAAACAAGCGCGCAAACGCGCCGCCGCCGAAACGCAGCGCATCATCGAGCGGCGCGACCACGATTTGAAAGCGGCGCAAGAAACTTTCGATCAAACCACAAGCGAAATCTCCGTCCAGCGTGATGAAGCGATCAAGGAAGCCGAAGCGAAAAACGTCCGCTTGCAGGCGGAGCTGATCGAAACCCGCGATGCGGCCCTCGCCGAGGCGGAAGCAGTTTACCCCAAGCGATTGGACGAGATTCAAAAGCGATATCAAGAAGAGCTGCACGTCGCACAAACCGAATTCGAATCGGACATGAACGCCGCTCGATTCCAGCGCGACGCGGCTGAGGAAGAATTGAAGCAGCGGTGGCGTGTTGGCACGGAAAGAATTGGCGCCGCCATCGAAGAAAGCCGCCGCGAGAATGAACGATTTTTCTTGCCGTGGGACAACCCGCGATGGAACATCTGGACGCCGCCGACGGCCCCGCCGCCGACGATGCCGTTCGGGCAATTTCACGTCGATCTGCATGCGATTCCCGGCGGTGTTTCGGCCAATGAGCAACTGAATGGATTGATTCCCGCGCAGTTCGACCTGCCTGCGCTCTTGCCCTTTCCGCAAAATGCCTCGCTGCTGTTGAAGGCTTCCGGCGAAGGACGCCGTCGGGCGATTGAAGCCATTCAGTCTTTGATGCTACGGATGCTCACGACGATTCCGCCGGGCAAGGTCCGGTTCACGATCATCGATCCTGTGGGCCTGGGCGAAAACTTCGCCGGCTTCATGCATCTGGCCGATCACGATGAGCAACTGGTGACCAACCGCATTTGGACGGAGCCTCCGCATATCGAGACGCGGCTGGCGGACCTGACCGAGCAAATGGAGAACGTCATCCAGAAATATCTGCGCAACGAATTTCGCTCGATCGACGAATACAACGAGCACGCCGGGGAAGTTGCCGAACCGTTCCGCATCCTGGTGGTGGCCAACTTTCCTGTGAATTTCACCGATCGGGCGGCGCGGCGGCTGACGAGCATCGCTACCAGCGGCGCTCGTTGCGGCGTGTACACGCTGATGGTTCACGACGCGAAACTGCCGCTGCCAGCGCAATTCGACATGAAGGAAATCGAAAATCATGCGGTCGTGCTCAAATGGGAAGGAGATCATTTCGTTCGCACCGATCCTGACTATCGAAAATATCCGCTGGCGCTCGACACGCCCCCGCCGGAAGAACAGTTCACCCGACTGGTGCAGGTCGTGGGGCGCGCCGCTAAAGTGGCCAAGCGCGTGGAGGTGCCGTTTGAACACGTGGCGCCGCCGGACGACGCCCGGTGGTCGGGCGATACCGCCGGCGGCATTCACGTGCCGCTGGGCGCGCCGGCGCTACCAAGCTGCAAGCCTTGAAGTTGGGCGAAGGCACCGCGCAGCACGTGTTGATCGCCGGAAAAACTGGTTCCGGAAAATCCACGCTGCTGCACGCGCTGATCACCAATGTCGCGCTGACCTACAGTCCCGACCAAATCGAACTGTACTTGATCGACTTCAAGAAAGGCGTGGAATTCAAAACCTACGCCACGTATCAACTGCCGCACGCCCGCGTGATCGCCATCGAAAGCGAACGAGAATTCGGCCTGAGCGTGTTGGAAAAACTCGACGCCGAACTGAAACGCCGCGGTGATCTGTACCGCGACGCCGGGGCACAAGATGTGGCGGGCTATCGCGCCGTCGCCGGCGCACATTCGCTGCCTCGAATTCTGCTTATCGTGGACGAATTTCAGGAGTTGTTCACCGAGGACGACAAGCTTGCCCAGGATGCCGCGCTGCTTTTGGATCGCCTGGTGCGGCAAGGCCGTGCTTTCGGCATGCATGTGCTCTTGGGTTCGCAAACTCTGGGTGGCGCCTACAGCCTGGCACGCAGCACCATCGGCCAGATGGCGGTGCGGATTGCGCTGCAATGCAGCGAGGCAGACGCCAACCTGATTCTCAGCGAAGAAAACTCAGCAGCCCGGCTTCTCTCGCGGCCTGGCGAAGCCATCTACAACGACGCGAACGGACTGGTGCAAGGAAATCATCCGTTTCAAATCGTGTGGCTGTCCGAGGAGCGCCGCGAACGCTATTTGCAAGAACTTCAACAGATGGCCGAAGCGAAATACTCTGTCCAGGATCAAGCCCGACCCTCCGTGCCGATCGTATTCGAAGGCAACGTGCCGGCCGACATCCGGCGGAACAAAGCTCTGAACGACCTACTGCGCGCCGCCGACTGGCCGCTGCAGTCGGCGCCGGTGCATGCCTGGCTGGGCGAGGCGATTGCGATCAAGGATCCCACGGCTGCCGTGTTTCGACCGCAAAGCGGCGATAATTTATTGATCGTGGGTCAGCGACAGGAAAGCGCGATGGGGCTGTTGTCCGCGGCCATGATCAGCCTGGCCGCGCAGCATCGCCCCAGCTCCAAGGGGGCGGAAGTGGCCTCCGCTTTTGCCGCCGGCAGCGTGGCGCGGTTTTACGTGGTCGAGCACGATCGGCCCGCCGATTTGCCGATCGACCACACGCTGGCCGATTTCCGCAGCGGTCTGGCGGCGTTATCGACGGCCCTGCCGCATGCGGTGCATTCCGCCGGACGGCGCGATCTGCCCGCGATGCTGACCGAAGTGGCAGCGGAAGTGCAGCGGCGGCAAACCGACGACGAACGCCGCGCCGCGGCGATTTATCTGATCATTTCCGACATCGGCCGCTTCCGCGATCTACGCCGCGATGAAGGAGACCTGGGCTTCTCCTTGGGCGGCGAGGGCAAACCTGCCAGCCCCGCGCAGATGCTGAGCACGATCGTCCGTGACGGTCCGGCCGTCGGCGTTTACACGGCGGTGTGGTGCGATTCATTGAACACGGTCAACCGCACGTTCGATCGGCAGACGCTGCGCGAATTCACCCTGCGCGTGCTCTTTCAAATGAGCGCCAACGACAGCAGTCACCTGATCGATTCGCCCTTGGCCAGCAAGTTGGGCCCGCACGTGGCGATTTTTCACAATGAAGAGGAAGGGCGGCTAGAAAAATTCCGCCCCTACTCCTGGCCGTCGCCCGAATGGCTGGCAAGCGTGCAGGAGCAATTCCAACTGCGCGCCGCGGCGGAAAATGTGTGAGTTTCACCGGCGGCCGATCTCATTTAGCTGAGCTATCCCCGCTCCTCGGCAGTAACTTCGAGCGTAATTACGGCGCCGTTGCGCACGATTATGACCGGCACTTTTGCGCCTACCGGAGTTCGCGCGATCATTAATAACAATTGATTAGGATCGATTACCGGCCGACCATTGTATTCCACGATGACGTCGTCGGGTTGGATGCCAGCACGCTCGGCAGGCCCGCCGGGCTTTGTGCCCTCCACGAGAGCACCGGTCGAGTACTCCAGCGGCAAGTGGAACTTTGAAGCGACCGCGGGGGTGATCGCCTTGTCGTCCACTAAGACACCGATATAACTTCGCACCACCTTGACGTTGCTTCGAAACAGCTTGTACAGCACATCGCGAACGGTGTTGCTGGGGATTGCGAAGCCAATTCCCTGCCCCAAAATAACGGTATTGATTCCCACGACTTTACCTTCGATATCGACCAGTGGGCCACCGCTGCTGCCGGGATTGATCGCTGCGTCGGTTTGCAAGAATTCCTGCTCAACATTTGACGATGTCAGATGACCATGACGGCCTTTGGCGCTGATAATGCCGGAAGTCACTGTCTGATCCAACCCATACGGATTGCCGATGGCCCACACCATTTCGCCGACTTCGACTTTATCACTATCGCCGAGTTCGGCAGGATGGAGATCGGTGGCGTCAATTTTCAGGACCGCCAGATCGATTCCCGGATCACCCCCTTCCGTCGTGGCGAGATAAGCGTGTTGGTCCTCCAGGACAACCTCGATTCGGTATGCACCTTCGACGACATGCTGATTGGTTACGACGTAGCCGGCTGAATCGACGATCACACCTGACCCCTGGATTGTCTCGCCGACGGTGCGGTTACGGCCGCTGAGCAGAATCGCCAAATCATCGCGAACCGCGATCGTTCGGTAAGCGTTAACGTGCACTACGCTGGGCTTCAGCTTGCGGTACACCAACGTGAACGCCTTGCTGAGCGCCTTGAGGTTCATGTCGGGCGCGACATCGTGAATCGCCCGCAACTCCCCGCGCGTGCGATAATACTGAATTCGTTCGACCATCGCCGGCAGATAGGCCAGCACGATCACTCCCAAAAGGAGCAAGAGCAACAAGGAAGTGCGGCTAAACCGGCGCCGTGGCGCGCCCGTTAGCGATCGATCGGGCTGCGACTGATCCGCGGAAGGAGGAAAGTCGTTCATGCGTCAATTCTGTTATTCACAATTTGCCCCAGCCCTGCGAAACCTCAGTATACCGTAAACCGCGGATGCAACTGGGGGCGAGCATGGGGCGGGAAAATCGCCGACTTCAAGCGCGACGGCGATTTGAAAATGTCGAGGGGCATCGCGTCTCCTCTAGACCGCACAACCGGCAATTTCGGCACCCGCGAAACCAAAACACCTAACTGACACACGTTGCCAATCAGTGCTTTGACCTATGTTTTGATAATGCACGAATCCCGAAATCCAGGCGTATCGGGTTTGGGAACTCCACGTTTTGCCGACGGCAACGAGCCATGAGCCAGCATCAATCGATCAAGCCGACACCACTTCCCAGCGCGCTGCGCTGCGAGAAATGCAATGCGCGAATCGATCCCAAGCAGGGTTGGTGCGGCCGTTGCGGTTGGTATCCGACGCTGGAAATCTTCCTGGATCTGGAACCCTGGGACCGCGAACCGACGCCCGAGGAACAAGCCGAAAAGAAAGAGACCGACAAACTTGCCGCGTGGCGCAAGCTGATTCCGTTGTGGGGTTGGAAGATGGCCGGCGGAGTCGTCGGTTTGTTGCTCATTAGTTTGCTGGCTCGGTTTCTATTGCCAGGCCACGGCAATTACAAATTCGTGTGGACGGTCAGCCAAATGGTGATCGGCGGCCTGGTGCTGCTGGGCGCGCATTTGAGTTGCTACGTGTTTGCGAGCCTGGAAAACGACCGGCTCACGCCGCTGGACATCATCGCGCGGCCAATTACGATCTGGATGACCGTGGGAAGTTCGCTGCCGCAAACTTTTTGGCGTGTAGCGCTGGCGATCTGGGGTTTGGCGGCCTTCCAATTCGCGCCCATGGTGGGTGGCTTTGCAAACCGCGATCTGCTTGATTGGGGCGGTCACCCGGCAAAAATCAGCCTCGTCAAAGCGGTCGATGCCCAGGCCGATAAACAGAGCGGCATCAACGGGCTGCAAGACGCCATTCAAAATGCGGCCAAAAGCGCCGATACCTATGCCCCCAGCTCCGCCACGGCCAAGATTTTCGTTGATTGCCTGATCCTCGGATTTGACCCGCTGGGTCAGAACGATTTTCAATCGCTCGTGCTCGCTGCCGAAGTCGATGGAAAGCTTCGATTTGTGGGCTCCGTCAGTTCGGGCATCAAGCCGGAAGATCACGCCGAGCTTAATACGCGCATGAGAAAAATTATCCAGGCCAACCCGTTCATCCCCGTCGGCATGTCGGCCACATGGATCAAGCCGATGCTCACCTGCCGTGTAATGGCCAAGGAATGGTCGGAGACGCACAAGCTGGTGCGGCCCGAGTTTGTGGAAATGCTGAACGACATTTCGGTCAAGCAATAGGCCGATTGTCTGGCTGGGCATCTCGAAGTAGCTTAACAGTTTGTGCCGCTTCGATTCTGCTGTCGTTCATTCCGGCGTCGTCCATGTCGGCCTTGTCGCCATCGCGGTTTTTTCCCCCTGCCCAGCGCGCCAATCGCAGGGGATTGGTGCAGATCGGCGGCGAGCTTTCCGCCGATTGGCTATTGGACGCCTACCGGCACGGCATTTTTCCCTGGCCGCTGCTGGACGATTGTCCGGAAGTGCAATGGTGGTCGCCGGATCCCCGGGCGATTTTCGAGCTGGATGGCTTTCACATTTCGCGCCGCCTTGCCGCCACGCTGCGCAGCGGCAGATTCAGCGTCACGAGCGATCGCGACTTTGCCGGCGTCATTCAAGGTTGCGCCACGGCAGTCGATCGCATGGGCCGCACCTGGCTGACGCCCGAAATGATTGCGGCGTACGGGCGCATGCACGAGCTGGGTCACGCTCACAGCGTCGAGGTCTGGCAGGCGGGCGAGCTGGCCGGCGGCGTCTACGGCGTGGCAATCGGCGGATTGTTCGCCGGCGAATCGATGTTTCGCTACCGGCGCGATGCATCGAAAGTGGCGCTTACGCACCTGATGCGTCACCTCAACGAGCGCGGCTACACCCTCTTCGACATCCAGCAGCTCACCGAGCACACCGCCAGTCTGGCGCGATCGAAATTCCGCGCGACGATTATCTCCTGCGGCTTGCCTCTGCTCTCGACTTGCCGGTAACCTTCGGCGAGATCGGTTCGGCTTAGATTTGGCATTAATTTTAATGAATGATTCATTTATTTTGGACGTCGCCGATGAGCGAGGGACATTGGCACTGGGCGAATCTCTGGCCGCGGTGCTTCCACGCAACTGCGTCATCGCGCTCATCGGGCCTTTGGGCGCCGGCAAAACACGCCTGGTCCAAGCTGTGGCGCTGGCTGCGGAGGTTGAAGAAGGGATTGTCGCCAGTCCTACGTTCGTCTTAGTGCATGAATACGCGGGCCGCGTGCCGATTTTTCACTTCGATGCCTACCGGCTGCGCGGCGCCGAAGAATTTCTCGCGCTGGGACCGGAAGAATACTTCGCGCGCGACGGATGGAGCATCATCGAATGGGGAGATCGCGTATCCTCGGCGCTGCCGGAGGAAAGACTGGAAATCGCCATTGAACCGACCGGTGACACCGTCCGGCGATTCACCATCCGCGCATTGGGGGCGCTGACGCAAACGTAGTGGCCAAACTCCAATCCAACTTCGGCCGGCCGGGTCGCTAGCGGTTCTTATTTCGTTCGACTTCAACGTCGACGCCCGGCGCATTCACTTCGACATTCCCCTTCTCGGCCTTCACATCGACACCCGGTGCTTTCACGTCGACATTTCCCTTGTCGGCCTTCACATCGACGCCCGGTGCATGCGTTTCGACGCCTGGACGATTTTCCATGGCAGGACGATCCTCTACCGCAGGCCGATTCGGCGGGAGCGGTGGAGCGTTCGGATTCCTTTGATCGTTGCATCCAGCTAGCGGAAGAATTGCGCCCAGAACGACAGCAAATGCGATTGCTCTCATGATACTTCTCCATTAAGGGGCTCTCGGGGAGTCCTTCGGACCAGCGGCAATCAGCCGCAAAACCCATGCCCGACTTACAGAATAAACTTGCTCACATCTTCATCTTCCGCCAAGGCCGCCAATTTTTGATTAACGTATGCGGAATTGATTTTCACCTTCCCGCGCCCCATGTCTGGCGCTTCGAAGCTGAGTTCTTCCAGCAGGCGTTCCATGATCGTGTAGAGCCGCCGCGCGCCAATGTTCTGGGTGGTTTGATTCACTCGGAAAGCGAAATCGGCCAGAGCCTCGACGGCATCCGGGGTGAATTCCAATTCCACCCCTTCCGTACTCAACAGCGCCAGGTATTGTTTGGTCAGCGCACTTTTCGGCTCGGTCAAGATGCGGATGAAGTCGTCCTTTGTTAAGTCCGTCAGTTTCACGCGGATGGGAAATCGCCCTTGTAATTCCGGCATTAGCTCGCTGGGTTTGGCGCGATGGAATGCCCCGGCGGCAATGAAGAGCACGTGATCAGTGTGCACGTATCCGTAGCGGGTTTGCACGGTCGTGCCTTCCACAATCGGCAACAGGTCGCGCTGCACTCCCTGGCGGGAAACATCGGCCCCTTTGCCCTCGCTGGCCACGATCTTATCGAGTTCGTCCAGAAAGATGATTCCCACGTTTTCGGCCAACTGGATCGCCTGCTGATTGATGTTCTCCTTATTCAGCATGGAATCGCATTCGTGATCGAACAGGATCTTCCTCGCATCGGCCACGGTCACCTCGCGGCGCACCGTGTTCTTGGGCAGAATTTTTTCGAACATTCCCTGTAGATCGAAATCGACTTGTTCCATGCCCATGCCGCTGAACATCATCGGCGCGGCCTTTTGCTCGGTGGTGATTTCCACCTTGCGCTGCTCCATTTCGCCGGCCTCGAGCATCGCCCGCATTTTGTCCCGCGTGCGTTCGTGGCGCTGGGGCGACTCGGGGCTGTCGGGGGCAGCGTCGTAGTGCGGCGGGGCGGGGGCGAGCAGATCGACCAACCGCTCGTTCACGCGTCGCCTGGCCTCGGCTTCCACGTTCTTTCGCTCCCGTTCCGTGACCAGCGTGATGGCATTTTCCACCAATTCGCGAATCATGCTTTCCACGTCGCGGCCGTAATAGCCCACCTCGGTGTACTTCGTCGCTTCCACTTTGATAAATGGTGCGCCAGTGAGCTTCGCCAGCCGCCGCGCGATCTCCGTTTTGCCGACGCCGGTGGGGCCGATCATCAGAATATTCTTCGGCGCCACTTCGGCCTTCATGTCGTCGGGCAAATGCTGCCGTCGCCATCGATTTCGAATGGCGATGGCCACGGCCCGCTTGGCGTCGGACTGCCCAACGATATGCCGGTCTAGCTCTTCGACAATTTGTCGCGGCGTCAACTCACGCATTAGAGTTCTTCCACCACGATGTTGGTGTTCGTATAGATGTCGATCCCGGCAGCGATTTCCAGCGACTTCCGCACGATCTCGACTGCCGATAGCGACGAATGTTCGACCAGCGCCCGGGCCGCCGCCACGGCATAGGAACCTCCAGAACCGATACCCAGCACGCCGTCGGTGGGCTGAATCACATCGCCGGTGCCGGAGACCAACAGGGTGTTTTTGGCGTCGACGACCGCCAGGAGCGCTTCCAATCGCCGCAGCGCGCGATCGGTGCGCCATTCTTTCGCCAACTCCGTCGCAGCCCGGGGGACGTTCGAGGGGAAATCTTTCAGCTTCGCTTCGAATCGTTCCAGCAAAGCGAACGCATCAGCCGCCGCGCCCGCGAATCCGCAAATCACTTTGCCTTCCGCCAGGCGGCGAATCTTGACGGCGTCGGCCTTCATTACGGAACTGCCCAGCGTCACCTGGCCGTCGCCCCCCAGCGCCACTTTGCCCTGATGCCGCACCGTGAGAATGGTTGTCGAGCGGACTTTCATACGCCAAAACTGCGATGAGAGACAAAAGCGGAATTCGATTTGCCAGTATGGCGGAAAAGAGATTCGCCTGCCAGGGGTGGCGCCTGCGACGTATAATTCCGCAGTCTCATGCAACACACCAAAACCTTCCACATTCCGGCGCTCGACTGCCCTGACGAATTGGCGCTCATCGAGCGCAGCTTGCGCCGCGCACGTGGTGTGGAAGCACTTTCCCCCGACTACATGGCACGCAACCTGCGTGTCGAATTCGATCCGGCGCAGACCGATGCCGCGACAATCGTGCAATCAATCCAACAGGCCGGCTTCACCGCCGAAGAAACCATTGCCGATCTCCCGGTCGTGACAGTCAAGGGCGAGAACTTGCGATTGCCGCTGACGACGCTGTGGGGTGGCATGCTGCTGTTGGCCGCCGCCGTGGCGTGCTTTATCGCCGGCGGCGTCACATGGCCGGTGGCTCTGCTGGCCATCGCCGCCGCCGTGGTTTCCGGAATCAATGTCGCTTTCGCCGCCTGGCGGGCAATTCGATTGCGCGCGCTGGATATGAATGTCTTGATGACTCTGGCCGCAACCGGGGCCATCCTCATCGGCGATTTTTTCGAGGCTGCCACGGCTATGTTTTTGTTTGCCGTTTCGCTCTGGCTGGAGCGATTGAGTTTGTCCCGGGCGGAAAATGCCGTTCGGTCACTGGTCGAACTGGCCCCCAATATCGCCCATCGATTGCTGCAGCGTGGCACTGCGGCGGAAACCGTCGCCGACGTGAATCCCGCGGAGCTTTCCGTCGGCGACGCGGTTCTGGTGCGCCCCGGCGAACGCATTCCGGCCGACGCCAAAGTGCTTTCCGGCGAGTCGGCGGTGAATCAAGCGCCGATCACCGGCGAAAGTGCGCCTGTCGAAAAACATCCAGGCGCAAAAGTATTCGCCGGCACGCTCAACGGCGAAGGCTCGCTGGTGCTGGAAGTCACACACTCGGCCGGCGACACGACGCTGGCGCACATCGCCCGCTTAATCAACGAAGCCCGCGCGGCTCGTTCGCCGACGCAGCGGTTCGTCGATGAATTCGCCCGACTCTATACCCCGGCGGTGATCGTACTGGCGATCGCGCTCATGCTTGTTCCTTCCGTGCTCGCGCAATGGAATGTGCCCTGGGCAGCGCAAGTCGGCACGATCGGCTGGATTCACCGTGGGCTGGTGCTGCTGGTGATCGCCTGTCCCTGCGCGTTGGTGATCTCTACGCCGGTCACGATTGTCAGCGGCTTGCATCAGGCGACGCGGAATGGAATTCTAGTGAAGGGGGGAGAATTTCTGGAAAAGGCCGCCGCCCTGCAAATTCTGGCCCTCGACAAAACCGGCACTGTAACCACCGGCTCGATGAGCGTGACCGCCGTCGATGCGTTCAACGGCTCTTCGCCAGATGAGGTGCTGCGCCTTGCCGCGGCCTTGGAACGACACAGCGAGCATCCGCTGGCGCTGGCGATCACCGGCGCCGCCGATCGCCGCGGGCTCCCCACCACCGCGACGGCCGCCGTCGAAGCATTGCGCGGTTTGGGAGTACGTGGCGAGTTGAACGGCGAGACTTACTATCTGGGCAATGCGCGATTGTTCGCGGAGCCACAATTCCGCTTGTCGGGCAATGATCGTGCCCAGCTCAAACCTCAAAAACAGGAAACGTTCGCCTGGCTGGGCACGACGGATCGATTGATTGGAGCGATCCAGCTCGCGGATTGCACCCGACCGGGAACGCGCGACGCCATCGCCGATTTCCGCCGGCTGGGCCTCGATCGCATCGTCATGCTCACCGGCGATAATGCCGCCGTAGCGCAGACGATTGCTCGGGAAATCGGCGTCAACGAAGTTCAGGCCGAACTGATGCCGCAAGACAAGATCGATCACGTGCGCTCGTTGGCCAAAGCAGGCCGCACCGCCATGGTTGGCGACGGCGTGAACGACGCGCCGGCTTTGGCCGCAGCCGACGTGGGCATTGCCTTGGGGGGCCAGTCCAGCGACACCGCCATGGAAACCGCCGACGTCGTGGTGATGGCGCCCGATCTATCGAAGGTGGCGCAGTTGGTGCGGCTGTCTCGCCGCTGCCGTCGGCTGCTGAAGCAAAACATCGTGTTCGCGCTGGCCACGAAGCTGGGCGTGCTCTTGTTGGCGGCCATTGGTTTCGCCACGATGTGGATGGCCGTCGCCGCGGATGTCGGGGCGAGCATGATCGTCATCGCCAACGGCATGCGCATGATTCAGCGCCGTTAGAAAAACGCCATCTGTCAGGCTGCCGCACGTTTCGAACCGAGCGACTTCAGCTCCTCTGTAATCGCCCCGCAGAGCGCCGCCTGCAGATCGGAGAGCGCTCGCGCCGCGACAATTCCATCCACCACGCGGTGATCGCACAATAGCGTCACGATCGATTGCCCATCTTCGTCGACTGGTCCGTAAGTCAAACTGCTGGTCAGGAAAGTTTGATGCATGCGGTTCAGCACGCCCTGGCCGGCCAGCGTGCTCATCGTGAACGTGCCCAGTCGTATGGCCCGTTTGCGACCGGCGAGATTTTGGTTCCACCAGTAGAGCAGCCGCCGCAGCGGCGTGGGAAAGCGGCTCAGGATGAGTTGCCGACGGAAAACTTGCTCGACCTGTTCTTGTTGATAGGCGTCCATTTGCCGCTGCAGTTGCACCAGCGAATGTGATTCAGGCCGGTACAACTTCCCCCAACAAATCCGATCTTCGCCCAAGTACTGCCGATTCACCACGACCATTGCCGTACTGTGCGATTCTTCCACCAAATGCGGCCACGGCCAGCGAATATACGCGCGCCGCAGCGGGGCGTGATTCCGCGCGGCCAAGGCGTAGGCTTTCACAAACATCGTGGCCCAAGAGATGCGCGGCGTCGCCAGATTTCTCAGCCGGGCGACTTCCGCCAGGTTGCAGATTTTCTCCGTGGGAAATAGCGGCACATGGCGGGCGAAGTGCAAGCCGTCGAGCACCAGTCGGCGATTGATCGAAATGGGGACCCACTTCGAGCCGTGTTCTGCGTGGGGCGATTTGCGCGGCCATCTTGCGGCTTCTCGTCCATGATGGCGGCTGTTTATCACGCCGCAAAAAGTGAGGCAAGATCGCTTGCCAGCCACTCCACTAGCCAATGCCAACTTTCCGCGATATGCTCGGCTGGCATGGATGCGAAAAACTCTTTTGCCCGCAGTCCGGAACTGATGTCGGCCGGCGATACGGGGCTATTGGTAGTCGACGTGCAGCAGAAGCTGATCGATTTGATCGACGGCCACGCACGGATCGTCTGGAACATCCGCCGGCTGATCGATGCCGCCAAAGCGCTCGGCATGCCGGTGCTGGCGACGGAGCAGTATCCACAAGGCTTGGGACCGACGACGGCGGAATTGTCGCCGCTGTTAGGCCGAGTGGTCAACAAGACCGCGTTCAGTTGCGGCGCGAGCGTCGAATTGTGCCAGGAACTGCGATCGTTGGGGCGGAGCAAATGGCTGGTTTGCGGCATCGAGGCGCATGTCTGCGTGCAGCAATCGGTCCTCGATCTGCTGGCCGAAGGGTTCAACATCTACGTGGCGGCCGACGCTATTGGTTCGCGCTATTCGATCGACTACGAAATCGCGCTGCGGCGGATGGAAACTTCGGCGCGCTGCTGACGACGGTCGAAGCCGCCATGTTCGAATGGTGCCAGGATTCCAAATCGCCGCAGTTCAAGCAGATCAGCCAATTGGTGCGCGAAACCGCGCCGAAGAAGTAGGGCTGCATTTCATCTGCCGGCGCGAAGCAACGTCAGCCTGAGCAGATTCAACGCCTGTTTGCCGCCGCGCATTTTCAAAATGTCAGGATGCCCGGCATACGGCGATGACTTCACGGTTGCTCCATGCGGCCCTGCCACGGCATACCAGAACATCGGCGGCTCGGCGACCTGCGGATCGACTGATGGCAACTCGCCTACGGCCAACCCGTAATCCGCGCCGAGTTTGCCTCGTACCGCTTCGGCCATCAGCGCCACCATCTGTTGCTGCGCGGCCGATGGATCAGCCGCGGAAATTCCCAGCAGTTGCGGCAGGGCGTTGTAGCTTCGCGCTACCATTCCGCCGAGAAATCGCCCCGCGCTTTCGGGCACTTCCGACAACCAATGGGCGATCATGCCGCCGCTGCCCCATTCGGCGGTCGCCAGCGTCTTGTTTTGAGCCGCGAGCAATCGCACGACCGCATGTTCAAGTTCGTCTTCCCCCTCGCCGAACACCAAATCGCCTAGGCTTTCGCGAATGGCGGCGATTGTGGGCGTCATCGATTCGTAACACGCTTCCGCCGAATCGCCCGTCGCAGTGATGCGCAGCGTAATCGTGGCTCCATGCACGGTGATGCCCACCAGGGGATCGCGGCCCCGACGAATCATGTCGCCCAGCATCTGTTCCAAATCGCTTTCGCCGACGCCGAAACACTTGATCTGCTTATGCCGAATTACTAGCGGCTTGCCCAGCATGGCCGCGATTGCCGGCGCGACGGTTTCCCGCCACATTTCGTGGATCTCAGCGGGCACGCCGGGCAAGGCGAAGAGGCGCGCGGCGATTTTCCAGCGCGCGACAGCTCGAAATCAATTCCAGGCGCCGTGCCCGCCGGATTGGGAATCATTCGGCTGCCGCGCGGAAACATGGCTTGCAATCGATTTCGCTCGGGCATCGGCCGCTTGCGGCGGGCGAATAATCCTTGGATGTGCTCAAGCGCCGCCTCGTCGAGCACCAGTTCCACGCCGGCGGCGGCGGCCAGTGCATCTCGCGTCAGGTCGTCGGCCGTGGGACCTAAGCCACCTGTGGAAACGATTAGATCCGCGCGCTGGGCGGCCTGGCGAAACGCCTGCATGTTTGTCTCTAGATCGTCGCCGACCGTGGTGTGCCACATCGCGCGCACGCCGAGTTCCCCCAGGCGCGTGCTGAGCCATTGGCTGTTGGTGTCCAGCCGCTGGCCGCTGGTGAGTTCGTCGCCGATGGAAATAACTTCCGCAAGCATAGGGATCAGTGGTCCGTGGTCAGTGCTTTTTCGACCAGGGCGCGAGCGTCGCCGGTCAGCGGCAATTCGAGCGCGGCAGCTCGGCCTTGTTTAGACATCTTCCTCCACGTCTTGCGCACGATGTCGATCAGCTTCGCTTCATCATGCTGCCGGGCAAAATCGGCGAAATAATTCTCGAGGAAGACCAGGCACACGACGTCTTCCAGCAATTGCGTTTCGGGATCGGCTTTCAACCGCTCTTTGCGCACCAAGGATTGCACGCGCTGGATCGTTGCCTGATCGTAACCGACGTCGCTCAGGATTTGCGCCAACTTTTCGGCGTGCATTCGCTTGCAATCGTTGCGCCAGCGAAGATAGCCCGCGCGATCCATCGGATAACTGTCCCGCGGAATCGTCCAGCGGCAAATGTGCTGTCCGTGCACCGCAAGCCGCAGCGCCTCGGAAGCATCGGGCGCGAGCCGCTGCAGCCATTGCGTCATGCGGCCCGAATAGACCAATTCTTTCGGATCCAGGCGGCCGTCGGACGTTTCGCGATTCGGATCGGCCGCATTCGCTTCGTCGATCTTCTGGATCGCGGCGGCAAATCGATCGCTGTGGTCGGGTGCACTCATGTCAAATTCATTTTATGGATTTCCGCGACCACCGGTCGCGGCTTTATGCTGCACCGGGGCCGACCAGCGGGTGCGGCGGCCGGCCAACCAGCACGCTGCACATGCCGCCGCGCTGCGCCACGTTCACCACTTGTTTCTGAGAGGCCCGGCCGACAATTGCCAGGCCGTATTTCGTGGGCGCGAAACCAAGCACCGTGTAAAACGGCTCCAAATGCACCGCGCCGTCGTCCCCCACAAACGGAAACTCGCCCACCGGAATGCTAACCAATCGCTGCACCACTTGATCGCCGGCGACCAGCGCATTTTCAATTTCGCGCTGCCACTCGGCGGAATCCAGCAAGTGCCCCAACAGCACGCGATCGCCGCCGTAAGAGCGATTCGGCTTGATCACCAGCATGTCTTGATGCTTGCGCACAAAGGGCAACAAATCGCCCGTCTCGCCGTCGGGCAGCGTCGTGCGGCGATCGAACAACAATCGCGTCCACGCCACGTGGCGGCGGAACACCTGCCGCTCGTCGGCGTTGAAATACTTCCGCGCCAGCGTGGGCTCCGTCAGAATTTCCCAAGTGCTTTTGTGATCGAAATCGCCCGCGATGGTGGAGATCATGCGGTTCTCGCGAAACAGCCGGCGCATCGGCTCGATATTCACCCCTTCATTCTGCTTGAGCGCCACAAGATCGCGAACTTCATAATCGCGATATGCCACGTCGACCGGCGTGTCCTCATACCACACCTCGCCATCCTTGACGTACAACTCGGCCGGGTCGGCGTGCAAGATTTTCAGCCCGTGGCGGTGCAGATAATATTCCGCCAGCGCCGTTTGTTCGTCGATGCCGCAGCCGGCGTACTTCGGCTCGACAAAGCACACATGCTGCCCCGGGCGGTTGATCGCTTCCAAATGTTCCAGCACTTCCTGGATGAAGAGCTCGCGCAAATCGGGGCCGCGTTCCAGTTGCAATTGCGGATCGAATCGCTGCATGACCGGCAACACCAGATCGGCGATCAAACTATCGCAGGTGGGACCCAGATGAATTCCGCCCACGCCCGATAGATTCGGTTCGATGAAGCGCAGCGAATCCTTCCACATCGGGCTGGTGAGCTCGATCACTCCGTCGAGCCGGCCGAACACCGGATTGTTGTCGCGCTGCGCCGGCCCCCAGGAATCGTGCAGCCACGCCTCTTCGTCTTCCGAAAGGGGCACGATGCGCCGCACCTCGGCATCGGCCAGATACAGTTCGGGCAACCGCTTCAAGGCATTCAATAGCGTGAGCGACACGAAGTGCAGATACGCCAACTGGTCAGGCATCGCCGCCTGCGGGCGCAGCAGCGCACGGATGGTTTCCACCTGCCCGTCGCGCTCGTAGATGAGCCGCCGCCTCCGGGCCTCGTCGTTCATTTTGGCAACGAGGTCGGCCAACTCCTGGGGCTGAAGCGCATAGAAGACCTTTCGCACCCGGCTATCCAGGCTTAGCCCACTCAGGCCCAGTTCTTCCAGCGGCGTAAGCGTAGCGAAGCTCCTCAATCATGCTGGGAGGGCGAGGCTCCTGCCGAGCCGCGCATCACACGGCGCTTCATTGTCTCAGCCGATGGCGACCATGCCAAGGCGTGATGCGATTCACGCCGCTTCGCTGGCTGCGGGGCGGCGGCGCTTGCGCGGATTTGCCACGCCACCGCCGGTGAACCCACCAATATTGCTCCGGAGCGCGGCGCACAATGGTTTCCAGCACGTGCGTGTACCATTGCGTCAGCGCGGTCACGTCGCGCAGGGCCGGATCCATGGCTTGCGGCTCCAGCAGCGATTCCATGGCCATCTCGTAGTGCAGGGGTCGGCCCAACCGCCGCGCATATCCGACCATCACCGCCGCCTCGTTCGACAGGGCAAACACGGCAATCGCCTTATTGGTCGAAGCCGGCCGGCCGAAGAATTCGACCCAGCATCCCTTGTTCCCCGCGTGCTGATCGGCCAGCACCCCAAGCGTGCCGTGCCCTTCCAACAATGCGGCGGCCTCCTGAGCGCTGCCCTTCTTCTGCAACACGTACTGACCCTTAAGCGCGCGAAAGTGATTCACAAACTCATCGAGATACGGATTGTCCAGCGGCCGCGCCACTGTGAACGTGGAGAAACCGAACAATCCCAACGTGTACCCGGCCACTTCGAAATTGCCAAAATGCCCGGAGACGAATACTCGAGGGCGATTGCTGAACAACTCGCGCATCATCCAGGCTTCGTTTTTGAATTGCATGTAGTCGCGCCAATTCGTGTCGTGCACTTTGCGGGGAAAGTGGGCGATTTCGGCCAGCATCAAAAACAGATGCTCCCACATGCGGCGCCTTAATCGGCAGCGCGCCGGCGGCGACATGTGCGGAAAAGCGTGTTGCAGGTTCTCGTCGATCAATTGCCGGCGAAACTCCAGCACGCTGGTCATCAGCCACGCCAATCCGCGCGCGATACGCTGGCAGGTTTCGATGCGGACCGCTTGCAGAAAGCAAACGAACACTCGCACCAGCAGATAGACCGCATAGTGGCCGAGATTGGTTAATCGATCCTTGACTGGCATTGGCAGTTCATCCCTAAACATTGCCCGCGCTATGGCGGAATTGTGACAGGCAGGGCAGGGCGGGCAAAGATCGATTTGCCGGAGATCCTAGCTCAATCAAGTTTTTGGTTCGACAAAAAACACGGCCAGGCTCACGGAATTCAAGAGGACGTGGACTGTCAGCGATGGCAGAATGCGGTGCGTTCGCTGGTACAAGAACCCCAGCACCAAGGCCAGGACGAAAAGCGGTATCGGGGCCGCGCCTTGGCCCCAATGCATCAGGGCGAACAGCGTCGAGCTGATCACGATGGGCAGCATCCCCAGCGAAAGACCGAACAAGCCCAGCGGCACTCCTGCGGGGCCAATGGCCGGCGGCTGGTCGCTTTGTGCCTCGGCCGATTCAGGATTGTCGCTGTCCGACTCGATGCCGCGCACGAGTCGCAGCTCGATTTTCTCCAACCAACCTTGCAGCAGCACACGGAAGAAGAATTCCTCGAACACCGGAGCGACGATTACCGCCGACGCCGCCGCCACGGCCCACATCGCAACATCGTTTTTTTCCTGAACCGCGCTCACGAGCTGATGATGATAGGGAATCCAATGCGTGATTAATTCCTGCAGCCCGAACACCGCTGGGGCGGCCGCGGCAAAGGCGATCACACCGCAGCGCAAATCGTTCGGCACGCGCGCCAGATCGACTCCTAAATCGCTCCACCGGGCATCCGTTTGCCAAAACAGGATGATTACTGCCGCCACCAGCGTGAGCACATTCGCCGCCAAGTTGCCCGAGAGCACGACGAAACGGGCTTGCGGGTCCAGTTCGCTCCAATCCTTGGGCATTTCCACGCCCGACCACTTCACCGCGACGCCCAGACAAAGGCCTTGCAACAAGATGATGGCCGCGATTACCACAGCCAGATCGATGCCGCCCCAGGGGACTTGGCGGCGCGGTTCATACTGCAAGAGCGGCTGTCGCCGCCAGAGGCGCATCGCGAGCCACGCCCAAACCACCAGGCCGCCGATGAAGATGGCATCGATCAGAAAAGTGAGCAGCAAAAGCATGGTCGCAGTTGCTCGGCAGGCGCTACTTGCCACGCACCAGCCGCACTGCGGCCATCACGTAGGCGTAGCCGGAATAGACAGTCATGGCGATCATCGACCACACCGAAACCACCACTGCCCATTGCACCCATTTGGGACCCACGGCAAACGACGCCAAAGGAGCGCCGTTGGGATCGTAGCTCAGCCAATACAGGCTGGCCCCGACCGCCAGGCACTGCAAGATGAACTTGAGCTTGCCGGAGATGGAGGCGGAAAAATCGGCGCCTTGCTGCTCCAAAAAGCTGCGCAGCGCCGTGACCAGCAATTCGCGCCCCAGCACCAGCACCGCCATCCAGGCCATCAGGCCGGAATTCGGATCGGCAGCCAGAAAAATAAACGTGCCGCAGATTACCACCTTATCGACAAACGGATCGAGCATGCGGCCCAGGATGGTGATCTGCCCATAGCGGCGGGCCCAAAAACCATCAAGCCAGTCGGTGCTGGCGGTGATAATAAACATCCAAAGCCCGGCCCAGTACCAATGCAGGTGCAACAAAACGAACAGCACGATCGATAGCGCCAAGCGAATCGTGGTAACCTGATTCGGGAAGTTGACGATCGTGCGCTCGTCGTATTTCACCTGGCCGGGCGATGGCTGCGTGCGGGTGGACATGGCAAGAGCATTGTACGCAGGACCCGGCGATTCGGCCCATACCGATCGGTATTACTTTCCTGGTCCGACCGCCGCGGCGACCAGATCGTACTCGGAGGTGGCCACGATTTCGCACGGCACTATCTGCCCCGGCTTCAACTTCTTGCCGGTCACATACACCACGCCGTCGACGTCGGGGGCATCGGCGTAGCTGCGCCCAGCCAGGCGTTCTTTTGCCCCGGCACCGCACGGTCGATCAGCACGTCGAAGTGCTTGCCGATCTGCGCGTCGTTCCAACGGAAGGCAATCTCCTGCTGGACGGCCATGAGCCGATCGCGCCTGTCGTTCTTCACTTCCTCGCTCAAGTGGTCGGGCAAGCGCGTGGCCGGCGTGTCGGCCTCGTAAGAGTAGGTGAACACGCCGAGCCGCTCGAATTGTTGCCGCTGGGCGAACTCGATTAACTCTTCGAACTGTTCGTCGGTTTCGCCGGGGAAGCCGGTAATGAACGTCGTTCGCATCACGAGGTTTTCAATTCGCGAACGCAGCCTGGTTAGCAACGTTTCCGTTTCCGCGCGGTTGACGCGGCGCTGCATGCGCTTGAGCATCGTGTCGTTGATGTGCTGCAGCGGCAGATCGAGATAGGGCAAAATCTTGCCGCGAGCCGAGATCACATCCAGCAGTTCATCGGTGAAATACATTGGATAAAGGTACATCAGCCGAATCCACTCGATGCCCCGCACTTCGACCAGTTGCCGCAGCAATTCCGCCAGGCGCGGTTGGCCGTAGAGATCCATGCCGTAGTACGTGGTGTCCTGCGCCACGACGATCAGCTCCCGCACGCCGTCGGCGGCCAATTCCTCGGCCTCGGCCAGCACTTCCTCAATCGGCTTCGTGGCGTGCTTGCCGCGCATCTTCGGTATCGCGCAGAAGGTGCACAGCCGATCGCAGCCTTCGGAGATTTTCAAATAGGCGAAGTGCTTCGGCGTGATCCGCAATCGGGAACGATCGGAAAACGGCGTCGAAGGCGCCGGCTGGAACACGCTGCGCTGCTCGGCCAATCGCCCCACCAGCCGATCGGCCACTTTCGTCACTTGCTCGCGGCCAAATACGCCAACGATGTAATCGACCTCCGGGCATTTTTCCAGCAGCGTTTCTTTTTCACGCTCCGCGAGGCAGCCCGAAACGATCACGCCCCGGACATCCCCGCGGCGCTTCAGGTCGAGCATCTCATGAATGGTGCCGTACGATTCCTCGCGAGCCCGTTCGATGAACCCGCAGGTGTTGACCACCACGAAATCGGCCCCCTTGGGCTCGTGCACGAGCCGGTAGCCGTCCAACTGCAACAGTCCGAGCATCCGCTCGCTGTCAACCAGATTCTTCGGGCAACCCAGGCTGACAAAAGCGTAAGTGCCCTTACAGTTTGCGGCCGAGGGCTTGGCGTCGGCACTAGCGGTAGCGGTCGGCACGCAAATTTCCAGGAAAGAGGTGGCAATAGAACAACTTACTCATCCTATCGCATTACCGCCCGATTGGCGAGTGTCGGGGCGGGCCTGTTGCTCGCATTGGGCTAAGTCGTTGCTTTATAATGCGGCCAGTTCGGTTTTGAACGAGCTTCGACGATCGTCGTCCCCATGATCAACGAATTGGTCAGAAGCGTTTTCCGACTTGGCGGCTTGGAAGTTTTTCGGCGCAAGACGATGCCGCGAGGCGTGGCTCTGGAAGTCGATCTGTGCGCTTGATTCCCAGTCCGCGCGTGATCTTCGACGTCGGCGCGAATGTGGGCCAGACGGCAATTCGTCTGGCCTCGCTGTTCCCAACCGCCGACATCTACGCCTTTGAGCCGGTGCGCGACACGTACGTCCATCTGGCGCATAACACGCGGTTCAATCCGCACATCAAGCCGCAGAACTGCGCCATGGGCGCCAAAGACGGGACGGCGAAGATGAAGATTGCCGCGGACTCGACGTGGAATCGGATCGTCAACGGTGAACCGGAAAACGCAACTTCGACGTTGGAAGAAGTCGCGCTGCGGAGCGTCGATCCGTTTTGCCAGGATCAAGGCATCGAGCACATCGAATTGCTGAAGACCGATTGCGAAGGTTTCGACATGGAAGTGCTCAAAGGGGCCGGAGGCATGTTGGGCGAACAGAAAATCGATTGCATTTACTGCGAAGTCAATTTCCGCCGCGACGGCCGCCACGGCGATTTCTACGACATCGACGCCTACCTGCGCGGATTCAAGTACGTGTTCTACGGCTTGTACGACTATTCGGGCTGGCAGTACGACGTGAGCCAGGAAGGCTTTGCCAACGCGCTTTTTATCGCGCCCGGGATCGCAGCCCGCGGCTGACGCTCGAAGCGGCTCAAGGATTTTTGGCGCGACGCTTGCATTCGCGGCTGCCGTGTGGTATAAATATGTACAGTATCAGTTGGGGCGTTCGTCATGTTGCCGGAAATTCCTCTGGAAGAATTGTCGGCCGCGCTCGATGCCGTGGCGGCCAATATCCTGGAGCAAGCGGCCGTCGGTGGTCCGCCGGTTGATGCGGTGCAGCTTGCGCAGCATCTGGGGCTAACCGTGGCCTGGGACGACCGCCAGCCGGGCAGGGCACGGCTGGTTCAACTCGCGGGCGCGGGCGGAGATCAAGCAATTTCGATTCTCCTGCGCCCCGATCCCCGGTTGGAGCGCGAACATTGGGCCGTCGCCCACGAGATCGGCGAGGCCGCGGCTCAGCAAGTTTTTGCGCAACTTGGCGTTGATCCGCGCGAGGCGCCGCCGCGCGCCCGCGAAACCGTGGCCAACGGGCTGGCATCGCGGTTGCTGCTGCCGCGCGATTGGCTTGCCGTCGATGGCGCCGGGTGCGATTGGGATTTAATCGCCATTAAAGCATCGCTACGCCACGGCCAGCCACGAACTGATCGCCAGGCGAATGCTCGACTTTCAGCCGCCGCTGATCATCTCTGTCTACGATCAGAACCATCTGACGTGGCGCAAATCCAACACCCGCTGGCGGCTGCCGAAACCTTGCCCGCTGGAAATCGCCTGCCGCCGCCGCTCCCACGAGTCCGGCATGGCGGTTTACGAAGATGGACCGCCGGTAATTCGCGCCTGGCCGATTCACGAGCCGACGTGGCAGCGCGAAATTGTGCGCGTCGAGATCGACGAATTCGCCGAAGACTAGTTCCCACTAGCGAACCGCCGGCTGCCCGACGAAACGCTCGATTTGGCGCGCCAAATCATCCGCGAGGAAGGGTTTCGAAACAATCGCCGAAGCGCCCGCCGCCTGGAATCGTTCAACATCTTCCAGACGTGGAAACCCCACGAGCGCAATGATCGGCGCCGCGCCCAACGAAGTTCTTAGGTTAACCAAGTCTTGGATTTCCTTGGCCGACGTATCGCGGGCATCGAACACGGCGCAATCGACAATCGATGGCAGTGCGGCATTGACATTGCGGAGCCAAAGGGCGTTCCAGCCGCGCTGGCTGCAAAGTTCGATCAGCGATTCCGCGGTGTCGCGCGATTGTGCATGCACGGCAATCCATAGTGAGTCGCGCTGGGCTGAAGGTATCGAATGCGCCGCATCGCCGGCTGCCAACAATCGATCGTCTTCGCTGGCGGTGATTGGCAACGACAGTCCAGGTAACATGTCGGAATGCCTCGCGTCCCATCGCTGCCAACTGGCGAGCATTGTCGCGGGCCACGGCTTGCCAGTTCGACCATCGCCATCCATCCATGTGCCCAGCAGTCGGACGATGCGCGCCAACGGGGAAGCGCGGCGAAGTTCTTCGATCCGGCGCTCGGAAAACTGGTTCGGCCACGATTGGGCGACAACTATCATCGCCGGCGCGAATCCCTGGCTGATGATCGCCTGCGCTCTCGATACGTCGGCGGCGATGACCGCGCCGCGATCGACCAACGACCTTGCGGCGGCACGAAATTCTTCGCGCTGAGCATCCCCGATAAACAGAATCGGCACGGAAGCCGCGGTCGTCACTTGAGCCTCGATTCCGCCGTTTTGATCGCCTTAACAACCGCCTGCGCGTCCGGCGCCTCTCGCAAAGCCGCCAACAATTCCGAGTCGGCGACCAGCCGGCTCATCCGCGCTAACATTTGCAAGTGTCCGCGATCGTCGGTCGAGCAGATCAAGAAGAACAAATCGGTCAGCTCGCCACGGCGGCCGCCGAAAGGAATGCCGCTTTCCGTGCGCCCAAACGCAATAAATGCCTGACCAAGGATGCTGGCCAGCGGCCGGCGTGCGTGCATCAACGCTACGCCGTTTTCCAATGCGGTGGGATGCAAGTCTTCGCGGGCCCGAACGGCCTCGATCATTTTCTGCGGATCCCAAAGCCAGCCGGTGCGGGCGGCGACTTCGACCATTGAGGTGATCACCGAATTGCGAGTCTTCGCGGCCAGCGGCACTTCGATCGCCGCTAGCGGAAGCATTTCGGCAATGGGACGGGGCGATTCCAAATGCCCGACCGGCTCACGCAGGATGCTTTCCATTTGTAGCAATTCCTCCTCATCGGATATTCCGATTCGGGTTTCCAGCCAGTGATGCACGTCGGCCCGCGCAAATCGCCACTGGCCTTGCACCTTGCGCCCGGCAGTTTGGCCCGGTCGGCCAGCCGGGTGACCTGTTCGGGCGTCAGGTGCAAGTACGTCGCCAGGCGTTGGACGTCGAAATCGTCGTCGCTCATGCGTGATAGCGTAGTGCACTGGCGGCTGGTTGGGCAACGGATATTAAAGCGTCGTACGATTGTCCCCGGCGAAATTCGTGGTGGAAAAGTTACCTTGACACACACGCCGAAATCGCCACAATCCGCCCCCGGTTTGCGCGATCGCCAACGGCCGATTTCGCCGTGCGTGCTGGCTATGTCAGCATGGCGATTCGCAATGCACGTTTGCACTTCTCTGTCGACCGCCGGCACGGATTGCCGTCGGCGCGGCAGCTTTTCAGTTTCAAGGATTGCACGGCAGCTTGTCCGCCAGACAGCGCACAAGCCCGCAGGGCATGGAGGCCTTGCAAGATGCCGGACATCATTTCTTGCGCACCGGGCGTTCGCTTGCGGCAATTGCTGCCGGAGGCCAACATCGTGGGAGCCGACGACATCGTCGTGCAGGCTTGCACCGCCGATTCGCGCACGTGCCGCCAGGGCGATCTGTTTGCCGCATTGATGGGCAGCCACGTCGATGGCCACGACTACGTTTCGCAAGCCGTCCAGCGCGGCGCAGTCGGCAATTCTTGCCGAGCGTTTCGTGCCTGCCGCCGGCGCCCCGGTATGCATCGTGCCCGATAGTCGCGCCGCCTTCGGCCACATCTGCCAGGCACTGGCGGGTAATCCGAGCCAGCGCGTGAAGGTGATCGGCGTGACCGGCACCAACGGCAAGACGAGCACGTGCTGGTTGATCGCCAGCGTGCTGGAAGCAGCGGGCCATCGCGTGGGACTGACCGGCACGATCGTCAACAGCGACAGCGTGGCGGTCGAGCCGAGCGACATGACCACTCCTGCGGCGCCGGTACTGGCCGATTGGCTCGCGCGCGCCGCCGCTCAAGATTGCTCGCACGCCGTGGTGGAAGTTTCCAGCCATGCGCTGGCCCAATCGCGCACCGCCGGCATCGAATTCGACGCCGCCTGCGTGACCAATGTCCGCCGAGATCATCTCGATTTCCACAACACGCTGCAGAATTATCGCGACGCCAAGGCGCGCCTGCTGCGACAACTGCGGCCCGAAGGTTTCGCGGTGCTCAACGCCGACGACCGCATAACCAGCAGCTTCACATCGCTGGCGCCGGGCGCGGCCTTGACGGTGGGCATCGATAGCCAGGCCGAAGTCACCGCCGACATTGTCGATCGCAATCTCGGCGATCAAACCTTCCTGCTGCACGCGGGTCACGAAACCGTGCCGGTGCGCACCCGAGTAATCGGGGACGCCCACGTATACAACTGTCTGACGGCGGCTGCCGTCGGTTTGCTTTACGGCGTGAGGCTGACGGACATTGTCCGCGGATTGGAGAAGCTGGAAAAAATTCCCGGGCGCATGGAACGCCTCGATTGCGGCCAACCGTTCGGTGTGTTCGTCGATTACGCCCACACGCCCGACGCTTTGGAAATTGCCCTGCGATCGCTGCGCAGTGACGAGCGGGCGACTGATTTGCGTCTTCGGGGCCGGCGGCGAACGAGACCGCAAAAAGCGTCCGCTGATGGCGAAGGCCGTCGAATCGCTCGCCGACTTGTGCATTGTCACCGACGACAATCCGCGCCGCGAAGATCCGGCGAAAATTCGCCGCGGCATCCTGCGCGGTTTCCAGTCGCTGGAAAGCGTCAAAGAAGTGCCCGACCGCGCGGCGGCCATCGCCTGGGCCCTTCAGCGAGCCACCACCGGCGACTGCGTGCTGATCGCGGGCAAAGGGCACGAAGATTATCAGCAAGTCGGCGCCACCAAGCGCTGGTTCGACGATCGCCAGCTTGCCAAGCAATGGTTGTGCGACCATTCCGTAACGCCGCAAGAAATTCTCGCATCCCAACACCGTTTGCGGCAGGTTAATCCTCATGCTGTTCAACTTGGCACAACTTCGCGACATTACCGGCGGTCAACTGCGGTTGGGCGCCATGCCGCCGCGGCACGGCGAAACGACGCACGTCGGCCCCATCGTGATCGACAGCCGGCGCGTGCAAGCCGAGATGGTGTTTTGGGGCGTGTGCGGCCCGCGGTTCGACGGCTCCTGCTTCGCCGAAGATGCACTGGTGCGCGGTGCATCCGGCGTGGTGACGCAGCGCGACGTCGAACCCTGGGCCGGCCGCTGGTCGCTCCGAGTGGCCGATGGCTTGCAAGCCTTGTGGAATCTGGCCCGGTGGCACCGCCAGCAGTTCAGCGGCGACGTGGTCGGCATCACCGGCAGCGTCGGCAAAACCACCGCGCGGCTGATGATCAACGCGGTGCTGAATTCGAAATTCTCCGGCGCAACCAACCCGCACAACTACAACAATCATATCGGTGTGCCGCTCAGCCTGCTGCGGCTGGAGCGCGAACATCGCTACGCCGCATTGGAACTGGGCGCCAGCGCCAGAGGTGAAATCGCCAAGCTGGCCGAATTGTGCCGGCCGCAAATCGGCGTGATCACGCGAATCGGTGAAGCGCATCTGGGCACATTCGGCACCCAGCGTGACCTGGCCGAGGCCAAAGCGGAACTATTGGCCGCATTGCCGCGCGACGGCGTGGCGGTTCTCAACGGCGACGATCCTTGGCTGCGTCAGATGGCCGACCGTTCGGCGGCCCGCATCGTTTGGACAGGCCGCGGTCCCAATTGCAATCTCACCGCGACGGAAGTGCACAGCGCCGGCGGACTATTGCAATTTCGCGTCGAGAATCAGCGATACAGCCTGCCCGTGTGGGGCCGGCACCATCTCACTTCTGCATTGGCCGCGATTGCCGTCGGCCTGGAATTTGGCCTGACGCCGGGCGAAATCGCCGCCGCGCTGGCGGACTTTCAACCGCCGTCGATGCGCTGCCAGGTGACCGATCTGGCGGGCGGCAAGCTCATCGACGATTCGTACAACTCCAGCCCGTCGGCCATGCGTGCGGCATTGAATCTTCTGCGTGAAGTGGATGCTCCTGGCGAGCGCATCGTGGTCTGCGGCGACATGAAAGATCTGGGCTCATCGAGCCAAGAATGGCACCGGCGCCTGGGTGAAGACATTGCCACGCAGTGCGGCGCCGATCGGTTGTTGGCTTGTGGAGATCATGCGGAAGACGTGGTGCTGGCCGCCCGCGAAGCCGGCATGCCCGCCGCGCGAACCACCGCTTGCCGCGAATTGGAACACATCATTCCGCTGGTGCAGCGCAACGTGCGTCCCGGCAGCGCCGTATTGGTCAAAGGCTCGCGTGCCATGCGCCTGGAGCGCGTCGTAGAAGCCATCCGCAAGGCCGCGTAACGATTCACTCGTCTCATCAGTATTCACATCACCAAAACATTGGAACCAAGTTGTGGCTCCGTCCGCTGCGCCGAGCATTGCGGGATGCAAAGCGCTACCCTCCCTCCTGGGTAGGAGCAACAGGCTCGCCGAGCGCGGTTTCTGGGTCAACCGCACGGCGAGTGCTTCGCGACGGAGCCAGGACTGAGCACCGGGGCGGTGTGCAAACACCGCTCCGGTGACTCAGGGAACACCACAGCCGGAGGGCAATGCCCTCCGGCGACCCTCGCTCGTCTCGTCCCTCGTCCCTCGTCTCTCGTCCCTCGCTCCTGATTCCGAACCATGCTGCTTTGGCTTGTCGATCGATTCGCGGCGCTGTGGCCTCATGCCGCGTGGACCGCTGACTTGAGCGGCTTCACCAAGATCACCTTTCGCACCGCGCTGGCGGCGCTGGCGAGCTTTGTGATGGCGGTGCTTTCGGGCCCACGCGTCATCCGGTGGCTGCGCACTCGTTTCCGCGAACCTCCCTGCCAGCGCGTGCCTCAGCTCAGTCACGTGCAGCAGCAAAAAGCCTGGACGCCCACCATGGGTGGATTGTTCCTGGTCGGCGGCATCGTCGCGGCCGCCATCCTGCTGGGCAATTGGGAGAATTGCTACTTGCCAATTCTGATGACGAATCTCATGGCGCTGGCCGCGATCGGCGCGGTCGACGATTTGCACAAGCTTTCGGGCGCGGCCCCGGTTTGCGCCTGCGCTTGAAACTTGCCGTGCAATTGGCCGTCGCGGCGGTCATCGCACTTTGGCTGTATTTTCTCCAGCGCCATCAGCCCGGCGGTTGCGATCTGCAACTACCCTTCATCGGTCATGACATTTCGCTGGGATGGATGTTTATCCCGCTGGCGATGGTGGTGCTCGTGGGCAGCTCCAACGCGGTGAACCTGACCGACGGGCTCGATGGCCTGGCCGGCGGCTGCCTGATCACTTCCTTCATTGCCATCGCGGTGATGTCGTATCTGGCCGGGCACGTCGAGCTGGCGCGCTACCTTGGGATCATTCACGTGCCGGAGGCGGGGGAAACCGTCGTGGTCGCCGGCGCCCTGATCGGCGGCACGCTCGGCTTCCTCTGGTTCAATTGCCAGCCGGCGCAGGTGTTCATGGGCAACATCGGCGCCCTGTCGCTAGGAGGCTCGCTGGGGCTGCTGGCGATTATTGCCCGCCAGGAATTGCTGCTGCTGGTTGTCGGCGGGATTTTCGTTATCGAAGCGCTGAGCGTCATCGTGCAGGTCGGTTCGTATCGCCTGTCGGGCCGCCGCGTGTTTCGTTGTGCCCCGCTGCATCACCACTTTCAGCTTTTGGGCTGGGCGGAGAACAAGATCGTGGTCCGCTTTTGGATCGTCTCGGCCCTTTGCGGTCTCATGGGATTGGGCGCCTTGAAGCTCAATAATTCCGAGAATCCCGCTTCACAGCCGGCTATAATATCCAGCATCGAGCGTCCCGCGCTTGTGCCTGTAGCCAATCCACCCGTGTCTGCCGACCGCAGCGACATCGTCCAGGACTAAGCAGGTCCCGGCCGATCGCGCATGAAGAGCGTCGCAGAAAATCCAGTCTCTCTCGAGCCATGAGCACTGCTGCGATTCACATCGTATTTGCCGGTGGGGGCACGGCGGGGCATTTGTTTCCCGGCCTGGCCGTGGCGGCCGAATTGATGAAGCTCCCCTCGCCGCCACGAATCACTTTCGCCGGCGGCGGCAAATCATTCGAATCGAAGCGAGTCGCCGAAGCGGGCTTCGATTACGTGGAGTTCTCCTGTGCGCCGATGCCGCGCGGCCCCGGCGGTTGGCTGCGCTTCGCCGCGAAGAGTTTCGCGGGCAAGCGCGCCGTGCGCAAATTTATCCGCCGACAAAATGTCAACGTCGTCGTCGGCCTGGGCGGATATGTCAGCGTTCCGATGGCGCGGGCCGCCGTGTCCACCCACACGCCGCTCGTGCTGATGGAGCAAAACGCCTTTCCCGGCAAAGTCACCCGCTGGCTGGCGCTGCGCCGTTTTGATTTGCGCAGCGTTCGATGAAATGCGGCAACATCTGAATTCAGTCGGGCCGGTGCGCGTGACGGGCAATCCGGTGCGCGACGGTTTTCGGCCGCGCAACAAGCCGCGCCCATGCGTCGATTTGAACATCGCCTGCTGGTGCTGGGCGGCAGCGGCGGGGCAGGGTCGCTCAACGAACAAGTGCCGCGGGCGGTCAAGATGCTGCAGGCTTCGATGGCCGGTTGGCAGGTCGTGCATCAAACCGGCTCGCGCGATCTGGAGGCCACGCGCGAGCGCTATCGCGACCTCGGGCTGGAGGCTACCGCCACCGTCGTGCAATTTGTGGAGAATTTCCCGCAGGTGCTGCGCCGCGCCGATCTCGCAGTCTGTCGTGCCGGCGGCACCACGCTGGCGGAACTGGCGGCCATCGGCGTGCCGGCGGTCTTGATTCCCTATCCCGGCGCAACCGACGACCATCAACTTCAGAACGCGGAGATATTCGCCGCGGCCGGCGCCGCGCGGCTGATCAACGAACAATCAACCAATGGCGGGCTCGACGATGCCGTGGCCTCCACGCTGGCCGATTTGCTCGCCGATGCCGGCAAGCGCGATCAAATGGCCACCGCGATGCGCGGGCTGGCTCGACTGGATGCCGCCTGGCAAGTGGCCCGAATGATCTACGACGTGGCCACGCAAAAAGCGAAGCCGAATGTCGAATAGCGGCAGCTTCGCTTGCTAGCAGCGAGGTTCTCGGGATTGACCCTGCTGCGCGGCCGCCCCTATCATCACGCCGCCCATCCATGGGTGATGTTCCAGTTCGGCGTCCGCTAGCACAACAACTCATGCTCATCGATCCAATCGCCTTGCAATTTTCTCCGTCGCCCGGCCACGCGCATTTCGTTGGCATCGGCGGCTCGGGCATGCGCGCGCTGGCGGCCGTGATGGTGGCCCAGCGTTGGCAGGTGAGCGGTTCCGACCTGGATGCCGACTCGCAGCGCGACCTGATTGCGCTGGGCATCCGCGTGGCCCACGGCCATGCCGCAGGCAATGTGCCCGCCAACGCTCGATTGTTGATTTACAGTGCAGCAGTGCCCACGGAGAATTCCGAACTCCGCCGAGCCCAGCAACTTGGAATCGAAACGGTGAGCTACGCCGAAATGCTCGGGCGAATCACGGCGAACTGCCAAACGTTGGCGGTAGCCGGCACGCACGGCAAGTCGACCGTCACGGCCATGACCGCCGAGATATTGATCCGCGCCTGCCTCGACCCCACCGTCGTCTGCGGCGCTTCACCCGTGTTGGAAAGCAGCGGCAAGCTCGGACATACTGGCGGGCGGCGTGGTCGCGGCAGAATCGCGCTGGTCGAAGCGTGCGAGTATCGCGGCAATTTTCTGCACTTGCGCCCCAACCTGGCGGCACTATTGAACATCGAGCCCGATCATTTCGATTGCTTTCCCACGTCCAAAGCTCTGACTGATGCCTTTTCCGGTTTCGTGAACAACATGCCGGAAGACGGCCGGTTGATCGTCTCCGAAGCGTGCCCGCGATCTCGCGAAATCGCCGCCGCATCGGCTCGCTCGGTGGCGACATTCGGGCTATCGCACAGCTCCGATTGGCGCGCCGCGAACTTGGAACATTCCCGCGGTCGCTATCGTTTCGATCTGGTGCGACATGGCCGACGGCTGACGCACATCAGCCTGGCGGTGCCGGGACGCCACAACGTTCTCAACGCCCTGGCAGCCGCCGCGATCGCGCGCCATTGCGGCGCATCGATTCAACAAATCGCCCAGGGTCTGGCGCTGTTCCGCGGCCTCAACCGTCGCCTGCAGACACGCGGCCGGTGGGCCGATGCAGCGTGGATTGATGATTATGCTCACCACCCCACGGAAGTGTCGGCAACGCTGGCCGCGGTTCGGCAAATGTTCCCCGGGCGGCGGTTGGTGTGCGTATTTCAGCCCCATCAGGCCTCGCGACTGGCAATCTTACTGGACGAACTGGCCGCCAGTCTGCACAATGCTGATAAGATAGCCGTCGCTGAAGTGTATCGCGCCCGCGAAGGAGTGCGACGCTCGGGCGAAGCGACCTCGGCCGATTTGGCGGCCGCGCTGCGTGCGCGCGGGGCCGACGTGCTGGAGGAACACGATCCGGCGGCGATCGCCGAACAATTAACTTACGGACTTCAATCTCGCGACGTTCTCCTGACCCTGGGAGCCGGTGATCTTGGCAAAATCTTCCACCACCTTCAGCAGCGGCTTCGACGAAATCGTGCGGTCGCATGAACCTCTGGCGCCGCATACGTGGATGGGCATCGGCGGCCCCGCGGAATATTTCGCCGAGCCCCGCTCCGTCGAGGAACTGCAAGCCGTAGTGCGCCGCGCGGCGGAAGAGGGTCTGCAGATCCGCGTCCTGGGGGGCGGCTCGAATCTGCTGGTGCGCGACGACGGTGTGCAGGGCGTGGTCATTCGCCTTTCCGCCCCGGCATTCAGCAATATTGAGGCAAACAAGCGGCTTGTATCGGCCGGCGGCGGCGCTCGGCTGGGGCACGTCATCTCGGCCGCCGTTCGATCCGGCCTGGCCGGTTTGGAAATGCTGGTCGGCATCCCCGGCACCATCGGCGGCGCGCTGCATGGAAATTCCGGCAGCCACGGCGGCGACATCGGTCAATGGACTTGCCAGGCCGACATCATGACCCGCACCGGCGAAATCATGCACCGCAATCGCGAAGACTTGGTGTTCGCCTATCGCCAAAGCAGCCTCGACGAACTGGTGATCTTGAATGCCCAGTTCCAACTTGAGAAGGAAGACCCGCAAGAGTTGACCAAGCGGATGCAAAAGCAGTGGATTGTGAAGAAGGCGGGGCAGCCGCTGGCGCACCAAAGCGCCGGCTGCATCTTCAAGAATCCGCGCGGCATCAGCGCCGGCATGTTGATCGACCAGGCCGGCTTGAAGGGCACGCGCGTCGGCGGCGCGGAAGTGAGCGATCGCCACGCGAATTTCATCGTCGTCGACCGAGACGCTTCGAGCCAGGATGTGCTGCAGTTGATCGACCTGGTTCGCAGCCGCGTGGCGGAATTGCTGGGCGTGGAATTGGAGTTGGAAATCCAAATCTGGTAAGGACAAGTTTCCTGTCGCCATGGACGGCAACTCATCAAATATTGCGCGAAGGATCGCTGTGCTAACCGGCGGCGATTCCGCCGAGCGCGACATCAGCCTCGCCAGCGGCCAGCAAGCGGCGGCAGCGCTGGCCGAAGCCGGTTACGAGCCCGAGTTAATCGATCCGGCGCACCAGGACCTGGAATCGATCGATTGGCCCGCTTTCGATGCTTGCTTTATCGCGCTGCACGGCGGGGCCGGCGAAGATGGCCGCGTCCAAGCCACGCTGGAGTGGTTCGGGGTACCGTACACCGGGAGCGATTCCACGGCGTCGCGCCTGGCAATGAACAAATCGGCCGCAAAACAACGTTTTCTCGATTGCGGCGTGCCGACGTTGCCGTTTGTCGTCTGGCCCGCGGAGCCGGCCGAGCTTTCAAAGCTGCATTGGCCGCTGATCGTTAAGCCTCAAAATCAAGGATCGAGCGTCGGCATCGGAGTGGCCCGTTGCCCGCAGGAATTACCACGCTGCTTGGAAACCGCGGCGCAATTCGACGATCGCATTTTGATTGAGCCCTTTATCACCGGGCGCGAGTTTACAGTTTCGCTGCTGGGGCGTGATCCGCTGCCGCTGATCGAAATCATCGCCCCGCAGCGGATTTTCTCGTACGACGCGAAGTACGTGAGCCCGGCCACAGAATTTCGACTCGAAACCGGTCTAGCGCCGCACACTGAAGCGGAACTGTATCGTGTCGCCATCGCCGCCGCCGAAGCGCTGGGCACCGCCGGCCTGGTCCGGGTCGATCTGATGCTCGACGGGCAATTTCGCCCTTGGGTTTTGGAGGTGAACACCATCCCCGGCCTCACAGGCGCAGTCTTTCGCCGCGATCCGCTCAGGCCGCGGGAATTGAGTTTCCGGCGCTAGTGGATTGGATGGTGCGAGACGCCATCGACCGGCGGCCGCGAAGCGCCGACAAATCGAAGCGACTGCGTTTCGATCCTTCCTCCGCCGTCGCCACAGCCGGCAGCCCGCAAGGACCACACTATTGAGCCCCGTTGCCAAGCAACCACCCCGCGGCTGGCTTCAGCAGTTGCGCAACCCGCGAAACTGGCTGCATCCCAAGACCTTGCCGGGCCGCGCGGTGCTGGTCATTGCCGCCGTGAGCATCGTGATCGTTGGCTCGCGCACGCTATGGCACATGGTGCGCGACCATGTTCAAACACGGCCGGAGTATCAAGCCGCCGTCGAGCAGATCCAACTCACGCCGCTGCCGGCCTGGATTCACTCGGACGTTAAAACGGAAGTCATTCGCGACGCCGGGCTGCCCGCAGAATTGTCGATTCTCGATGAGCGGCTGTTCGATCGTTTGAAGCAGGCCTTCGCGCTGCATCCCTGGATTGCGCGGGTAGAAAAGGTCGAGCGATCGTATCCGGCGCACATTCGAGTCGACGTGGTCTATCGCCGCCCGGTGGCAATGGTCGAAGTTTCCGGCGGATTATTGCCGGTGGATGCCGACGCGATACTGTTGCCCACCGCCGATTTTTCCCCGGCCGAGGCCGAAAATTATTTGCGCATCGCCGGGGCCGCCAGCAGCCCGTTGGGCCCGCTGGGCACCGCCTGGGCCGATCCTGCGATCGCGGCAGCCGCAAAACTGGCCGACTTATTGCAGCCCGCGTGGACCGATCTGCAATTGCGTCGGATCCGCATTCGCAATTTGATCGCAACCGGGGGCGCACAAATCATGTTCCTCGAGCTTGGAACTCGATCTGGAACGACGTTTGTATGGGGCGCGGCCCCCGGCAGTGAACTGCCGCAAGAAGCAACGGCGGCAGAAAAACTAGCGCGGCTTCAACAACTGGCTAGCCGCCAGGGATCGCTCGACGCCACGCCGGCCGACCAGCGCGATTTGCGCCGCCGCGCCGCCCCGGTCGCAGAAAACCCAAAGGCGGAACTCAAACAGTAGCTACTTCGGCTGCATCATCCGTCGGCGACGTTCGGCAACCTGGCGTCCGGACCGAATTTCCGGCCGCATCACCGTCAACTCGGCGGGAGCATCCACTCCGATGCGAACGACGCCGGAACCGATGCGCACGACCGTGACTTCAATCTGATCGCCGATCAGAATCCGCTCTCCCAAGCGGCGCGTGAGTACAAGCATGGCAGTTCCCTCCTGGAATTACGAAATGACTTCCTGTCTGGTTGGCCGTTGAATCGTCAACGGCGGCCGCTCGCCAAGTGAGCAACCCTTTTGTGCCCCGGCGATGCGTGCTAGCATAGCACTGCTGGCACAAAACGTGCAACGCCGATTTCATCCGCGAAATGGCCGCGATCCGCTTTCTCAAGAATCCGCTTTCTCACCGGTGCGAATCGCCCTGCTAGGCGCCGACGACGTTACCCTGGCCGTGGCTGCCGCCGCGGTGCGCATTGGCCGGGATCAAATCGTGCAAGCCGCTGCTGTGGAAGGCCGCGCCGCGGAGCTGGCGAAGCTCATCCCTGGTCTGCGTATTGACGACGATTGGGAGCGCCTGCTGGATAGCAATGCTATCGACGCCGTGATCGTCGCCGCCGATCAGCCGGCCGCGCGCGTGGAGCAATTGCGGCGTCTGATTCAAATCGGCATGCCGACGCTGGTGTCGCATCCCATCTCGCTGTCGATGTTGGAATGCTACGAGCTGGAAATGATCCGCCGCGAGACGGGCTGCGCAGTCGTGCCATACCTGCCGGCCCGCTGGCATCCTGGCGCCGCTGGTTTGCCGATGCTGCTTGCCAAAACCGAGGAATCGGGAATCGAGCAAGTAGTGTTCCACAGATTCATTTCCCGGCGCGATCGAGAATCTGTGCTGCGCCAATTCGCCGTGGACGCCGACTTGCTGCAATTCATCGCCGGCGACGCCACGAAGCTGCAGGCGCTTGGTTCGACAGCTACGCGCAAATCCATTCTCGAATCTCGCGGTCCAATTGACGTGCGAAGACGGTTTGCCCTGCCGGTGGCTGATCGGTTCCGACCACGAACCGGGCGGCGAATTGACGCTCAATGGCCCTCAGGGAAAAGCGATCTTGTGGATGCCTGATGGCGGCGCGCCATGGCGACTAGAAATGCACATTGCTGGTGAATCGTCCAGCACAGAATTCCCAGATTGGCACGCCCCGGCCGTCGCGTTGGAAAAACTCGCCGCCGCGCGCGCCGGACAAGAGGTCGATCCCACCTGGGCCGAAGCGGCGCGCACTGTCGAACTGGCCGAAACCATCGACACCAGCCTTGCGCGGCCGCACCATCGATTTGCACCGCGAGGAATTCACCGACATCGGCACGTTCAAAGGCACGATGGCTTCGCTGGGCTGCGGGCTGCTGATGGCCGGCCTGGCGCTGGTTGTGTTTGTGGCGATGTTTCGAGTGCTGGCGGTTCAAGCCGGTTGGAACGGAGTGGTTCAAATCCTCGACTTCTGGCCATATCTCTTACTGGCCGTGCTGGGCATCTTTCTCGTGCTGCAGTTGCTGGTTCTGATCGGAAAACCACCCAGTTTGCCTAACCGGCAGGGTAAGCCCGATCAGCAGGCCGACGACGACCGACAAGATTCCTCGTTGTAAGCGAAATCTGGGCAGGCTGTTCGGCCTATGCGAGGGCTCATTAAGCGGGCTGTAGCTGATAAGCCGAGTAAATCAGTGTGCCCCCACGCTCCCGCTAGGGGCAGCTCGTACCCGCCGGTCTGTCTCCACGACGGGCCAGTAAGCCAGCGATCCCCGCCTTGCCCGGTGAACGGCTTCTCATGTCCAACCTCGCTGCCCGTCGTACGCTCTCAACTTGCACACGCGCGCTAGGAATTGCGATTGTCTGCGCGTCGAGTTGGTGCGTGACGTTTACAGTATCAGCCGGCGACGCTTCCGAGCTCCGCCGCACGGCCGTCGTGAAGGCGGTTGAGGAGGCGCGCGACTCGGTCGTCAATATTCACGGCCAAAAGACGCTTTTGCCGACGGAGGATCCCCAGGCCCGCGTCGAGGGTCCGCGGAAAGTCAATGGCATGGGCACCGGCGTCGTGGTCGACGAGCGCGGCTACATCATCACCAACTTTCACGTCGTCGACGGGGTGAAGCGAATCGAAGTCACGCTGGCCAACGGCGACGACTATGTGGCCCAACTCGTTTCGACCGACCCGGTCAACGACCTGGCGATGGTCAAGGTCAGCGTTCCGCAGAAGTTGCCGGTGATCAATCTGGGCACTTCCAGCGATTTGATGGTCGGCGAATCGGTCATCGCTGTGGGAAACGCCTTCGGGTATGAGCATACCGTCACTCGCGGAATCGTCAGCGCCTTGCACCGCTCGGTGCAGGTCAGCGACACGCAAAGCTACGACGACTTGATCCAAACCGATGCCAGCATCAACCCAGGAAATTCCGGCGGGCCGCTGTTGAACATCGACGGCCAGATGATCGGGCTCAACGTGGCGGTGCGAGCCGGAGCGACCGGAATCGGCTTCGCCATCCCGATCGATAAGGCGATGACCGTGGCGGCCAAGCTGATCAGCGTCGAGCGCGTCGAGCACAAATGGCACGGCGTGAAAGAAAGCGATACGCCCGGCCGCAGCGACGGCGCCGTGGTTTCAACCGTCGACGAAGATAGCCCCGCCGCGAAAGCCGGCGTCAAACCAGGCGACGTCATCACCGCCGTCGGCAAGCAGCAAGTTGCGCGATCGCTCGATTTCGAACGGGCCATGCTGGGCCACGACGTCGGCGACGAGATCGGCGTCACCGTTCGCCGAAACAACCAGCCTGTCACGCTGCACCTGGCTTTGGCCGAGCTGCCGCAGAATGCCACCGCGACGGAAGATGCCTCCTGGGATTTGCTCGGGCTGAAACTGCAGCAGATTCCGCAGCAACAATTCCGGCAATTGCAGTCGCGTTACCGCGGCGGATTGTCGGTGATTGCGGTGCGGCCCGAAAGCCCCGCCGCCAAGCAGGGCATTCGCCGCGGCGACGTGCTGGTCGGCATGCACATCTGGGAAACCACCACGCTGGAAAACGTGGACTACGTGCTCAATCGCCCCGACTTCACCGATTTCGAACCGGTGAAATTTTACATCCTGCGGGGCAGCGAAACGCTCTACGGCCATCTGCCCGTTTCGGCGCAACGGCGCTAATTCGCCGCTGCCGACTTGTATTCAACGCCCCAGGGTCGTATCGTCGGCCTCATGGAAGCAGATTTTCTTCGCTGGCTGCGCGAGCGATTGCCGCCGCACCCGCTGTTGAAGCTTGAGATTGGCGATGACGCAGCGATCTTGGCCACCGCCGGCCGCGGCGACGTCGTGATGACAACCGACCTGATCGCGGAGGGAATCGATTTCGATCTGCGCGAGCACGATGCGCGCCGCATCGGCCGCAAAGCGCTGGCCGTCAATTTGAGCGATCTGGCAGCCATGGCGGCGCAACCTTTGGCGGCGGTCATTTCGCTGAACTTGCCGCGGCGCGATGGCGGCCGGATTGCCACCGAGCTTTATGAAGGGTTGCTGCCGCTGGCGGAGCAATATCATTTGGCCGTCGCCGGCGGCGACACGAACAGTTGGGAAGGGCCATTGGTGATCAGCGTCACGGCACTGGGCGAAGTCACCCCCGACGGGCCACTGTGCCGCCGCGGCGCACAACCCGGCGACCGGATCATCGTCACGGGCCAGTTTGGCGGCAGCATATTGGGCCGCCATCTGGACTTCGAGCCGCGAGTCGATCAATCGCTATTGTTAAATCAGCGGTATTCACTGCACGCGGGAATCGACTGCAGCGACGGATTGTCGCTCGACCTGTGGCACCTGTGCGAAGCCAGCCGCTGCGGCGCAATCATCGACGTGAATCGAATTCCGATCGCGCCTGCCGCCAAACAGCTAGTTCAAAGCGACGGCACAAGTGCATTGGATCACGCCTTATCCGACGGCGAAGATTTCGAACTCATTCTTGCGGTCCCGCCGGAATCAGCCCAGCGAATGTTGTCTGAGCAACCGCTGGAAGACGTCATTCTGACCGACGTTGGCGAATTCACGGCCGACCGGAAGTTGCACCAGCGAAATGCAAAGGGCAATATTAAGGAACTCGCCCCGCGCGGATATCAACATCAATTCCAATAGTCAATTCCTCGATATTTATGCACTGGCATCGCATCGCCGCCGTCAACGATTGTCCACCGGGCACTTGCCGGGAAGCTGTGGCCGGCGACCACGTCGTGGCGCTATTTAATGTCGACGGACAATTTTACGCGCTGGATGGCGTGTGCCCGCATCAAGGCGGTCCTCTAGGGCAGGGGCGCTGGAAGGATGTGTCGTCACTTGTCCCTGGCACGGATGGCAGTTCGACGTTCGCACTGGCGGCCACCAACTCAACCGCAACCTGACGCAACCTTCGTTCGAGACAAAAATAGAAGACGGCGCCGTATGGGTGAACGTTCCCGAATGATCCCTTCCCCCCTCGCTTTCGCCTTGTTCCACGGGTCCGATTTTTGCTATCGTCACTTCGTAGATTGCGACATCAGACACCCTCCGGATGGCCCGCCTTGATCGGTTATCGTTCGTTTCGCAACGGCGACACTCCGCGTTTGGCAGAAATCTGGCGCACGCGCGCCGGCTTGCGCGGCTACGTCCAGCCGATGACTACGGCGCTATTGGAACGCCACGTGTTGGCGAAGCCATACTTCGAACAAGCCGGCCTGGTCGTGGCGGTTGAAGACGATCGCCCCATCGCCTTTGCCCATGCCGGATTCGGTCCGACCGATGACGAGTCCGCGGTTTCGAACGAATTGGGCGCGACGCTATTGGTGATCGTGGCTCCGCATCCGGAAGAAACCAAAATCGCCGCGGAGTTGATCGCCCGCTGCGAAGAGTATTTGCGCGCCGGGGCGCGAAGGTGATGTATGGCGGCGGGGTTCGGCCGTTGAACGCCTTTTACCTGGGTCTTTACGGCGGCAGCGAAATGCCCGGCATTCTGGATTCCGATCCCCAGCAGCAAGCGTTTTTCCGGTCGGCGGGTTATCGAGAAATCGACCGCACGCTCATTTTGCACCGCGAGATGGCCGGATATCGCACGTTGGTGGATCGGCAGCAAATGCAATTGCGGCGCACCACCCGCGTCGAGTGCACTCAAGACCCGCCGTCGCACTCGTGGTGGGAAGCATGCACGGTCGGCGAATTTCCGCGCACGCTCTACAAATCGTATCTGCGCGAACAGCCCGAGATGGCCGCCACTGCCACGCTGATCGAATTGGAAGCCTTCAGCCATACCTGGGGCGTTCAGGCGGCGGGCATTTATGACGTGTGGGTTTCCGAGCCGCTGCGCCGCCAAGGAATGGCCGTCTCGCTGTTGGGCGAGATCTTACGCAGGGCGGCCGAACAGGGCGTAGGGCTGGTCGAAGCCCAAACGATGCAGCACAACACGTCGTCGCAAGCCATGTTCAGCAAGCTCGGCTTCCAGCAGGTCGATTCCGGCGTGGTGTTTCGCAAAGAAACTTAGAAGCCCGCGTCGCGCGTCACTGCTTTCCATCCAGCCAGCGAACGTAGTTGTAAAGTTCGCGCTGCGGATCGCCCCCCAGTCGCTGCAATCGCTGCGAGAGCGGCTGCGCCGAGCCGCTGCGGCGCAATTCGGCCATATATTCCTGCAGCAACGTTCTGCGAATCGGCTCGGTTTCCAACATCCAATGCACCCAGGCCCAGCTTTCCGCGTAATCGGTTTCCGTCATTTCGGCCGGCGAGCGCATCGCCTCCAGCCGCTGCAAATTGGCCTGCCATTTGCCGGCTTTGATCAGCTCGTTCAACTGCTTTACGTGGGGCGAATTCAGCCCGCGCGTGCCGCGAGGCGGCTCGAAGTATTCGGCGATTCCTTCGTCCAGCCAAAGCGGCAGATTTTCCAGTACCGAATGCAAATAGCCGTGGCACACCTCGTGCCGCAAGTCCTCGGCGGTGCGATCGCCCCACTGAGCGTACACCGCCAGCCGCGTATCGGTTTCGACGAAGAATGCGCGGCGATCGGGAAAGTTGGGATACTTCAGCCGAATGAACTCGGTGAACTGCTCGGCGTCGTGGAACAGGTACACGTTGATCGTTTCGTCCGAAACAGGCAGTGCGAGCTTGTTGCTCACATCCAACCGCTCGGCATTGATTTCCTGCAGCAAGCGATGCTGACTGGGCAAAGGAAAATTGGTGTGCACCACCAATTGATCGAGCGTGACGGTGTATTTGTCGGGCAACGAGATGCTCGACGCACCCGGCCGCCACATGGCGCACCCGGCGATGGCAGCGCATAATGCGATCGCTGAAAGAAGCCAAGAATTCCGCCGACCCGCGCCCATCGGTCCTCCTTGACCGTTTTAGCCGCATCGCTTGCGACGCGCTTTGAGAAACGCGGGATGATAGCAGCCCAGCCCAGCTTGGCAAAGATCATTCGCCCATGAGGGAAAATCGCCTTACGTGACGGCGAACTTCTGCTGGGCAATCAGCGCGTCGAGTTCCTGCTTCAGCCGCGGCAAGATTTTGTCGTAGGGGAACGCGCCCAGTTCCTCGCTGCCGCGCTTGAGATTCACGAAGTTGGGCCCGCACCAGAGGCCCAGGTCGGCGTCGTCGGTTTCGCCCGGGCCGTTCACGCGGCAACCCATCACGGCGATGGTGATGTGATGATCTTCGGCGTAACGGGTCATTTCTTTCACTTGCTGCGCCAACTCGACAAATGCTTCGTTCTCGACGCGCGAACAACTTGGGCAGCTGATGATGTTCAGCGTTTTGAGTCCGTAATCGACCACGCTGCGCACGCGGCCGGCGGCGATGTCGGCCAGAATCGCTCGCCCCGCGGCGATTTCCTCTCCTTTGCGCGTATTGGGCACCGTGAGCGAAACGCGAATCGTGTCGCCGATGCCGCGGCTGATGAGCTGCTCAAAGGCGATCCGCGTTTTGATGATGCCGTCGGGCGGCAAGCCCGCTTCGGTCACGCCCAGGTGCAGCGGCACGTCGGGCCTTTGCTCGGCAAACCGGCGGTTGACTTCAATTACCTTCGCCGGATCGGAATCCTTCAGCGACACGCAGTAGCGCGTGAAGCCCAGCGAATCCAGCAGTTCGCAATGTTCCCAGGCGCTTTCCAGCATCGGCGTGATCGAATCGGCCGGCTCGTACTTCTCTTTCTTGGCCGGGTCGACGCTGCCGCAGTTCACGCCGATGCGAATGGCACAATCGTGCTGCGCCGCCGCGGCGACGATGAACTTCACCTTCTCCTGCCACGGCTTTTCCCGCTCGTGGTGGTACAGATGCCCGGGGTTGTATCGCACCTTGTCCACATGCGGGGCAACATCGGTGACCAGGCGATAGTTTTCCTGCAAATCGACCGCGAGATTCGCCGACGTTTGCCGGCGAATTTCCGCCAGCGCCTCGGCATCCTTGCGGTTATCGACGGCGATTCGCACCACGTCGGCCCCGGCCCGTTCCAGATCGCGCACCTGGGCCACGGTGGCCGCGACGTCCTGCGTGGCCGTGGCCGTCATGCTCTGCACGGCAATCGGATTGCCCGCGCCGATCGTCACCGTGCCGATCCGTACCGCTCGTGTGGGTTTACGTTCGATCGATGCCATGCGGTTAATTTTAGCCATTCCGCGCTGCGAGATAAACGGCTATCAGGCCGCCAAGTTGCTAGCGCGGTTTCGACGCTTTCGGTTGAAGATCGTCTTTGGTCTCGAAAACGATCTCGCCGAAAATTTTTACAAATTGCGGCAGGGGAACCAGAAAACGCCCGCCGACAGTTGCATAACCATTCTCCAGCCCGGGCGGCCCTTTCGGATTGAAGCGGTTTCCGTGCGGGTTCCACACTTCCACGATTCCCGCTCGCGGGTCGAAATTCAAAATCGCATATACGTGGCTTGTGGTGATGCCGGGGGCGTTGGGCGCGCCGGGCACGCCGCAACAAAGTAAACGACGTTCATCGAGGGCCGACTGGATTGCCTCGGCCAGTTTGGGAATCAACTGCTCGCATTGCGCATCGCTGGGTGGATGATCTTTTTCGCCCTTTTTACGGATCGTCACGTGATCGACGGCGTGCCCGGTGAAGAGCTTAATGACGGGGCCGGGCGAGCCGCCGCGGTTGACCATGTCGATCGATTCGTTGGCCTGCCTTTTCTTCGGCGCCGTTTCGTTGCGCACGGTGGAATAAGCATTTTCCAGCACGTTCAGCCACAGCCCGGCCTTGTGACTCGACATGGTTGTCGGCGCAATTTCCGCATCGGTGAGCCGCGGCACGTGCACGCTGCGGCCATCCTTGAAGTTCACTTCATACGATCCATCGGCGTTTTGCTGGATTAGCTCCTGCACGAGCCGACCGTCGCGATTGACGGCGGCCCCCAACGGGGCCAGAAAGTAACAATCGCCCAGCCGCCCTTGATGGAACGATTCAAGCTTGGGCGCTCCGCCGGAAAACAGCCCATGATTGACCGTTTCGATTTGCTTCAGTGCGCCGAAATACAGCTGGCCGAAGTTGGGCGCATCGGATTGCGCTCCCGGAGCGCTGCGCGCGTATTGCTGTAACACGTCATTGTTCAGCGGGGGCAGGTGCCATTTCTTGACATTGCGCACGGCTTCTTTTAGCGCGACAACCGTCGCTGCAGTTTTTCCCGAGATTTTCGGGTCGGAAATCAGCACGTCGATTTCTTCGGGGGACAGGACGCCGTCGTGATCTCCATCCCACTCGGCAAAGTGCTGGCTCAAAATAAAAAAGAAGTCCTTTTGCTTTTGCGCCGCCGATTCCGCACAGCGGCCGGTCCACGGGCTGGCGCACAAAAAGTGCGCACGTCAACAGCGCCACACAACACGATCGAGGGATGTATCTCATCCGCGCGTACGTCATTGACGACCCGAAGGGGACTGCCGACCATTCTACCCGATTGCCGGCTCGTTAGCCCCACTTCTTGCCCAGTTCGGCCAGGCCGGTGCGCTGCAAATCTTCCGTCGAAAGCACCGGATGGAATCGGACGCCGGCGTTGAAATTCAAGAACCAGGGCTCGGCCAGGGCGGGAATCTGCGATGCATTTTCCACGTCCACGATCATCAATGTCGTGCGCTGGCCGTCGATTTCGGTGAAGTAAACCGATTCGGGTTTGATCGCCGCCAAAATCTTCCCAATGATTTCCCCCGCCGTTCCCTTGCGAACCAGCGAATTGAATGGTTCATTCGGACACCGGGCCGTGACAAACATGCGCATGGAAGCGACTCCTTAAATAAATCTCCGCCTTGAAATTCCGATTTGTGCTCATTCCTGCGCCGCGCTGGTATTGATCACCGGTTGCGCCTCGGTCTCGCCGCACAACACAATCAGCAGGTTGCTCACTAGCCTGGCGCGCTGCGCGTCGTCGAACGCCACTACCTGTTTTTCCGCCAATTCGTTGAGCGCCATCTGCACCATGCTCACGGCTCCATGCACAATTTTCGATCGGGCGGCGATCACCGCGTCGGCCTGTTGGCGGCGCAGCATCACGCTGGCGATCTCCGGTGCGTAGGCCAGGTGCGTCAGCCGCGCTTCATCGACCACCACGCCGGCCTTGGCGAGCCGCTGATGCAGCTCGTCTTTTAATGCCGCGGAAACCTCGTCCACGCTGCTGCGGAGCGTGTTCTCATGCTCCTCGCCATGATCGTAGGCGTAATTGTTGGCCAGATGCCGCAGGGCCGTTTCGCTTTGCACCCTGACATAGTTTTCGTATCGGTCGACGTCGAAGCAGGCCTGCGCGGGACTGTTCACTCGCCACACCACAACCGTGGCAATCTCGATCGGGTTGCCCTGCTTGTCGTTCACCTTCAGCGTGTTGCTTTCGAAGTTGCGCGCCCTTAGCGAGATCTTCTGTTTGGAATAAAAAGGATTAATCCAATAGAAGCCGCTCTCGCGGACCGTGCCGACGTAGGGGCCAAAAAAGCTGAACACGGCCGCTTCGTTGGGCTGCAGCGTGAAATGCCCCCTGAGCAAGAACAAACCGAGCCCCGCGATCAGAATTCCGAGGAATCCGCCCGGATTCTCCGCCGCGAACAACCCTAGCGTCGCCAGCGTTCCAAGTAGGAACAGGAACAGATTGACTGGCAAAGCCACCCAGCCGGAGGTCGCTTTGATCGTTTTTTCGGTGGTCATGCGACAATCCTATCGTTGGGCACCAAGAAGAACTACGCGGAAGATACTCCAGCTCCAGCGCGCCGACAAGGAGATTGTGCTTCCGCGCCGCAAAGGCTAGACGCCGATGTCCTCGTTCCACAGCTCCGGCTTGTCGCGGATGAATTTGCGCATCATTTCGATGCAGCGGGGGTCTTGCAGCACTTCGACCTTCACGCCGCGGCTGCGGAGCAATTCTTCCTCGCCCATGAAGGTTTGATTCTCGCCGACGATCACGCGCGGAATGCCGTACAGCAAAATCGTGCCGCTGCACATGGGGCAGGGGGAAAGCGTCGTGTACAGCACACACTCTCGATAAACCTTCGCCGGCTGGCGGCCGGCATTTTCTAAAGCATCCATTTCGCCGTGCAAAATCGCGCTCTCTTTCTGCACGCGCCGATTGTGCCCCCGGCCGATGATTTTTCCTTGATGAACAATCACCGAGCCGATCGGAATGCCTCCTTCCTTCAGCCCCGCTTCGGCCTCTTCGATTGCAGCTTGCAGAAATGGATCCATAATGACGGCAAGAAGAACCTATTTTTCGGCGGAGTGTTTCGGCGGCTCGCTCATGCCCGCGGTACTAAGGAATTCAAGCACATCCGGCCCCCAGATGGCAATGCCTTCTTCCCACGTGGCAAACCCATAGTGTCCTTCCTGGGGCGTGGCGCCGAAGGCTGGATACAGCTTGGCGCGATTCAGCCCGCTCTTTTCTTTGATGATTGGCCCCAGCACGTCGCTGGGCCCGATGCTGTCGTCGTTCTTCGCCTGAATCAGAAACAACGGAGCGTGCGTTCGGCGTACCGCTTCCTCCTCGCGCTTCTGCAGTAGGGGATTGCCCCACGACATCGCCCCGGGCGCAAACGCGATGAATGCCTTGCAATCCAGCCCTTTCTCGGCGGCCAGCAGCGTTTGAATGCCGCCGTAGGAGCAGCCCGAAACGGCGATGCGCTTTGCGTCGACATACGACTGCTCCCGCAGCCAAACGACCGCGGCCACAATGTCGACGTTGTATGACTCCTGCAGATCGACGGCCTTCTTTTCGACCAGCGCCTTGTTTGTCGTCAGCGATTTGTATTCGTCCAGCGCGTCGCCGATGTACTTTCCCGGCGACTGGCCATGACCGTGTCGAATCGGCAAGAACAGCACGTAGCCATGATCGGTGTAAAATTTTCCAAGCTCCGGATGCGCCGTCGGCGTCAATTCGCTCCCGTGGTTCCAAATCACCGCCGGAAACGGCCCCGGTCCGGGCGGTTTGTATATCCAACCGTGCAACATCAGACCGTGGCTGGGAAATTTCACAGCAATTGCGGTTTGCCGAAACGCTTTGATCTCTTTCGATTGAACATGTTTTGCCGCCAGATCTTCACGATCTTCCGCCCCTAGCGCATCCACAAAAATTGCGGCCAACCCAACAATCGCTAGAAACAATCCAATGGGCATTGCGCCAGTGCAATTTCGCGCTGTGATTTCGGCGATCCATCTAAAAGCTCTAAGGAGTTCGGGCCGCTGGCATCGCAGAAATCACACGAGGATTCGTGGCGACAGTATTTCACCCATCTTACCACGCTTCGTTCACGCAGAGTGAAGTGAAGTAGCGAAGCACTGACAAACGTGCGGACAAAATGGTACGATGCAGTTGAAGCCCGCCATGGCAACTTTGCTTTTCAGCCATGCTTCACAGCGCCTTCATCAACGGCGGGCGACATTGGCGTAAAATTTGCACCTCCCTGCGCGATGCGCGTTTCATGAAATTTGGAGATATCGCCATGGCAGACGAATTGAAAGGCACGAAAGTGGCCATCCTCGTGGCCAACGGTTTCGAACAGGTCGAACTCACGGAACCGAAACGGGCCCTGGAAGCTGCCGGGGCAAAAGCGCTGATCGTGTCGCCGGAAAAAGGCAAGGTCAAAGGCTGGCAGCATGCCAACTGGGGTGACGAGTTCCCGGTTGATGTTCCTCTGTCGGAAGCCAAGGCCGACGAGTTCGACGCTCTGGTGCTCCCCGGCGGCGTGATGAACCCCGACAAGCTCAGGCGCAACGAATGGGCCTTGCAATTTGTGCGCGCGTTTTTCGACTCCGGCAAGCCCATCGCCGCGATCTGCCACGGGCCTTGGACGCTGATCGACGCCGACGTGGTCGCCGGCCGCAAGATGACTTCGTACCACTCGATTCAGACCGATCTGAAAAACGCCGGGGCCAATTGGGTCGACGAAGAAGTGGTGGTCGACAACGGCCTGATCACCAGCCGCAATCCCGACGATTTGCCGGCGTTCAATCGGAAGATGATCGAAGAGATCGCCGAAGAAGTGCACGCGCCGCCGGCGTAATCCGGCCGCAACCGTCTATTGATCGTTCTTCGCCGGGCGATCGGAATATCGCGCGATCAACCGCGCATCATCTCCGTCGCGATGCCTGATGAACCAAGCCAGCCGGCCCAACAATCGGGCATAGCTAAACCACATCGCGGCCGCAAATGGGCAAGCAATCAGCGGCGCCAGATTTCCAATGGCAGCCAGAGCCACGATGTAGACGACAGCGACTCCCGCCGCCATGATCGCGGCCACCGCATAAAACACAATCCATCCGGGCCATGCGGTTACGAGACTGCGCCAGGTCGGCGGCGACAGCGGCCAAATCGAATCCGCCTCCATCGACGAAAGCAGGACAATCGGAAACAGCACGAAAGTACCGACCACGAAGCTGGCGTTAAAACTTCTAGCGCCCGGCGGCGTCAGCGAAAGAAGCGAGGCGATGGCGGCCGCCGGCACAATCGACCACACCAGGAGATATCCGACTCGCACGAATACCACCAGCCGCTCGCGCCAATCGAAATCGGGCCAATCGGCGGCTTTGTCATTGTTGTAAGCCGTGTTCACAATGATATCGACCATGCACGCCGCGCCGTAGCTGAGCCCAAACAACCCAATGAAAAATGCCGCCAGCGCGAGGCTCCCCGCCGAAACAATTCCCATATGCCCGCCCGCCTCAAATGCCAACATGACCAGTCCCGCCAGGCAACCTGCGATGCTCAAAAAAATCGAGAGGAAAATCCATTTCCCCACCGCGTTGGGCCACCAGGCAAACAAAAACACGCCGGAGAAGAAGGCCCACGACAGCCCGAATCCCTCGGGCGGCAGCACCCAATCTTCGTGCGGAATTTCCTTTTCCGGCCCCGCCTCCAGCGCAGCCCGGTGGATTTCGAGCCGTTCCGGCGGCGGCTCGGGCACCAGATCTTCTTCGGCCAGATCCTTGTTCTCCGCCGCCGCATCGGCCGACGCTGCTTGCTTGAGCTCGCCCGGCATCTCCGCGGGTCCGGCAACCAACTCGGTCGAACATTGTCGGCACAAAATGCGCTGCCCGATGCGCTCTCGAGCCACCTCTTGCCTGGAGCGGCACTTCGGGCAGACGAGCCAAACGGCGGTGGGATTCTCTTCGCTCACAGCTAACTTGTTGCGGTAGGACGGCCCGCGTTTTGCCCTGATGGTTTCCAGCCGTCGTACAACCACGTAGCCAGCAGCGTGGCCAGCCCCGCGTCCGCAACTCCAACTCCAATAACCAGGATCATCAACCGGACAGGAAAGATCTCCAAAGGCACCAGCGCGGCGATGGGTATCACCCAGAAGATGCACCACACCGCGATTGCGGTGCGCAGCGCGGTGGAGAAGCTAGTCCCGTAAATGCCGCTCAGCCAACAATAGCCCCAAACGGCCACGATGCCCACCAGGAAATTGGCAGGGATAAAGATAGTCCAACCGGCCGGCGTTTTACCCAGCGCCGCAAAAGCCTCGTGCCACTGGGCCTCCAGCCAAATGCGATGGGCCGTCCATTCGCAGAGATTGACAATCAATCCGCCCACCAGGCCCGTTGCGACCAGCCGTTTCCACCGGACCTTCGCCATAGTTCGCCCCGAAATTTCAAGTCACTGCAAACTCGTCGTATCCAACGGCGATCGCCGACGCCTAGAAAAAAACCCAGAGAGTTCATCTCTGGGTTTTAAGTGGCGGGGACAGGATTTGAACCTGCGACCTCGAGGTTATGAGCCTCGCGAGCTACCGGACTGCTCCACCCCGCGTCATTTTTAGCCGCGGCAGCATCTTTATTGCTGCATTTCGCGTGCAATGGATTGTATCACAAAATGCAGCGCAGTCGAGCCCATTACCGCGGCGCCGCGTCGATTCCTTTTTGGCCAGCCCGGTACGTTGCCAGCCAATCTTCAATCCTGCGGGCCACCAGCATCTTGTTCTGCGATCGTGCGAGCGCTAGCGCCTTCTCGGCCGCGGCAATGGCTTCCGATGAGCGTCCCATCTGGGCATAGGTTAACGCCAGATTGGCGTACGTCTCGGCGGAGTTGGGCTTCAGCCGCAGCGTTTCCTGGTATTTTTTCAGCGCCTCCGCGTAGCGACCCGTCTTCAGCAGCACGTTGCCCAAGTTGTTGTATGCGTCGGCGTAATTTGGATTCAGCCGCACGCTTTCCTCCAAGTGCGCTTGCGCCGCGGAGGTCGCCCGATTCAAGAAATCGCACTCCCAAATTGTTATGCACCACCCAGCAATCAGGATTCCTGCGAAGCGTTTCCCAGTACAGCGTGACGGGGTCGGCGTACAAACTTGCTTGCTGCCAGGTCAGAAACGCGAGCGCGCCCAGCGCCACAATCGCAGCGCAGTTGCACGCGACTCGCGGCAACCCGCGTACCTTGAAATGCCAAACGCTCCAAGCGGCAGCCACGAGCGCCACCACGCCGATGATGGCCAGATGCTGATAATGATCGGCCACGAGCGAAAACTTCATAAACCCGACGTCCGCAAATCCCAAAACCGGCGACAATGCCACGCAGAAGAATATCCAAGCAATCAATAAGGGTCGCATCCATCCTGCCGGCCGCAGATTGCGCCTCCACCACAGCACCGCCGTAACCGCCAGTCCGGCCAGCGCCGGCAACCACCAAAGAATTTTGCCCTCCAGGATTTGCCATTGCGGATAGATGAAAATCAAGTCGATGGGCACGAGCGCCTTCGACAAATAAAACCACACGGCGGCCCCCGCGCCGGCAACGCGCTCGCCAAAAGTGGCGTTGCGAACGACGATGTCGGCGCCATGCGTCGTAAACCAAAAATTAACGGCCGTAAGAACGATGGCGACGGCGAAAAATGACGCCGTCCGCCAAAAATCGTCCCTGGTGATCCGCGCGCCGCCACCAAATAATTAGCAGCAGCACCAATGGCAAGACGGCCGCCGAGCCTTTGCTTAGCATCGCCAGCAGAAACGTCGCCAGACTCAGCCAATACCACATCCCCAGAGTTCGCCCGACGTCCCTCGCCTCTCGTCCCTCTTCCGCCCGCAGATACCACATGACAGACAACAGAAACAACACCATCGCCAGCGTATTCTTCTGCTCTGAAATCCAGGCCACCGATTGCACATTCACCGGGTGCACGGCGAACAACAGCCCCGCCAGGAATGCGCCGGGAATATTCAGGATTCGCAGAATGCGCCAAATCAACAGCGCCGCCGCGACGTGCAACAGCAAACTCGTGGCGTGGTAGCCGATCGGGCTGGTATCCCACATTCGCCACTGGAGCCAAAATAACGAATTCGTCAGCGGCCAATAATCCTGCGCTTGTGTCGAGAACCAAATCCGCCCCAATCCCTCCGGCGACCGCACCAGATCATTGTCGGTCACCAGCTTGTCGTCATCTAAAATAAATCCGCCGCGCAAGCATGGCCAATACGCTGCCACCACGCACGCTGCGACCAGTGCCGCGCCCCCCGCCTTGCACAGGAATGACGCGCGACCGCCCGACCGAGATTCGCCAGCAGTCCGTGAATGACCGTGATAATCGAGCATAAGCGGGCCCGGTGCATGGGAGGCGGCCAGGGAAATCTCTATGGTCAAGATGCGTTGCAGAGCAATATAAAGCAACCTGAATTCAAACGCTCTTGAGGGAAAACCGGCGCGAAGATTCGCCGAGACGTATGGCCGCTTTTTTGAGAAATCCCGAATCACGATGTTGAACGCTCGACATATCGCCGCGGCAATTTGCCTGTCAGTTGCTGCCACCGTCGCTCCGGCATTGCGCCCGCAAACCCGCAGTCCGGGTCTGCCCTCGATGCAGCCGATTCGCTTTACAAAGCTGGCAAATTCGCCGAAGCCGGAAAAATCTACGCGCAAGTCGCCGCTCGTGACTCTCTGAGCTACTCGGCCCCGCTTCATTTGGGCGAGATCGCGCTATTGAACAACGAGTTGGACGATGCGCAAAAATGGCTGCAACAGGCGCGAAAGCTCAGGCCGATCAATTCGGCCGTCGACCTTCAACTGGCCGAGGTCTGCTATCGCCGCGACGATTTTCAAAAGGCCGCGGCATTTCTGCGCGCCGCCGGAAAGCTGGCCCAAGCCGACACGTTGGCCAGCTTCCAAGGCGTCAAGCCGTACGACGTTCAAGGCGCCGGCAACAGCACGACCCTGAAGTTTGTCACAACCGACCCTTTGCCGCTGGTGCAAGTGCGCATCAACGGCGGCCGCGAGGTGTATTTCTTCCTCGACACCGGCGCGTCCGAGGTTTTGTTGGATGCCGACTTTGCCCGCCAGCTCGGAATCAAGCAATTCGGCTCGGCGGCAGGCACATTCGCCGGCGGTAAAAAAACCGCCGTGGGGCATGGCAAGATCTCCTCGATCTCGCTGGGCGATTGGACCGTCAAAAATGTTCCCGTCGAAATCGTCAACACGCGCCAACATTCCAATCTATTCGGGGGCCGAGAGATTAACGGCATCATCGGCACGGCGCTGTTGTACCGCTTCGTCGCCACTTTCGATTATCCCGATGGCAACCTTGTGCTGCGCCGCAAAACCGCTCAGAACCTGTCGCAGATCGAAACCATGGCCTCGGACAATTCAGTGATCGTGCCCTTTTGGATGGCCCGCGATCACTTCCTCGTCGCCCGGGGAAAAATCAACAACCTCGAGCCCACGCTGCTTTTGGTCGACACGGGCTCGGCAGGGGGCGCCGCGAAGCTCGCCGAATCCACGCTCAAACAGGCCGGAATCAAGTTGTCGCAAAACCAGGCCTTCGAAGGCGTCGGGGGCGGCGGCACGCTGGAATCGATACCCTTCAAGCTGAAAGATTTGTCGCTGGGCGATGCCACGCAGCAAAACGTTCGCGGCTGGTGCGAAGCCGCCTTCCCCTGGGAAAACTCGCTCGGCTTTCACGTGGGCGGGATGATCGGACACGACTTTCTCAAACTCTATGCCGTCACGTTCGATTTCGACGGCATGCGCATCATCCTCCAGCAAAAAACGCCGAAACCGTGACAGGTGGCGGCAACTGCGCGATTACCAGATCTCCACCCGCTCTTCCGGCGCTCGGTACATCTTATCGCCGGGCTTGATCTCGAAGGCGTCATAAAATGCCTGCACGTTCGACAGCGGCACCACCGTGCGAAAGCGATCCGGCGAGTGTGCATTGGTGCGCAGCATCAAGATGAGATCGGCGTCGCGAATGGCCGCACGCCACGATTGCGCATAGCCCAGGAAGAATCGCTGCGGCCCGGTAAGTCCGTCGATCACGGGCGCCTCCTTCCCATCGAGCGATTTCAAATACGCCGCATAAGCGATCGTCAGGCCTCCCAAGTCCGCGATATTCTCTCCCAGCGTCAACTTGCCGTTGACGTGCTGATCGTCCACCGCCACGCAGTCGTCGTATTGCTTCACCAGCTTGTCGGTTTTCGCGTTGAATTGCGCCCGATCCTCCGCGGTCCACCAGTTCTTCAGATTCCCGTCGGCGTCCGATCGGCTTCCTTGATCGTCGAATCCGTGCGTGATCTCGTGGCCGATGACCGCCCCGATCGAGCCATAATTCACGGCATCATCGGCGGCCGGATTGAAAAACGGCGGCTGCAAAATACCCGCCGGAAAGACGATCTCGTTCAGCGAGGGATTGTAATAGGCGTTCACCGTCGGCGGGCTCATCCCCCATTCTCCACGGTCCACCGGATGACCGAGCTTGTTGATCCGATACCGCGTTTCGAAGGCCGACGCCCGCAGCATGTTTTGCACGTACGAATCGGTGCCGACTTCGAGCTTCGAATAGTCGCGCCACTTATCCGGATAGCCGATCTTCGGCATCACGGTGGCCAGTTTCGCCAACGCCTGTTTTTTTGTCTCCGGGCTCATCCAGTCGCGCGATTCAATTCGCTCTTTGTAAGCGGCCATCACGTTGCGCACCAATTGGTCCATCCGCTTCTTCGACTCGGGCGAGAAGCACTTTTCCACGTAAAGTTGCCCCAATGCCTCGCCCATCGAGCCGTCGATCGCGCCGATGGCCCGCTTCCAACGCGGCCGCATTTGCTTCACGCCGCGCAATTGCTCGCTGTAGAAATGAAAGTTTTCCTGCACGAAGGCGTCGTTCAAATAAGGCGCCGCGGCGTGAATCAATTTCCATCGCAAAAAGGTTTGCCAATCCTTCGCCGGAATCGACCCCAGCAATTCGCTCACGCGCTTGAGAAACTCGGGCTGCCCCACGATCACGTCGTTAAACCCGGCGACGTCGAGTCCCTTCCAATACAAATCCCAATTCAGCTTCGGCGCCAGCGACTTCAGCTCGGCCAGCGACTTCTTGTTATAGTTGTTCTCGCGGTCGCGCAATTGCACCGGCGTGCGCGAGGCTTCGGCCAGCTTGGTTTCGATCGCCAGCACCGTGTCGGCGTCTTTCGCCGCCTGCTCGGACGATTCGCCCAAGAGCGTGAACATTTTCGCCACGTGCTCGCGGTATTGCTCGCGAATTCGCTTCGAATAATCGCCGGTGCCCAGATAATACTCGGGATCGGGCAGGCCCAGGCCCCCTTGCCACAACTGCACGGCGTAGCGCGTGCTCATCTTTTCGTCTTGATCGACGCCGAAGTGAAACATGACCGGGATTCCCATCGCCTGCCAGCGCCCGGCGAGCGCGATGACGTCGTCCGGCCCTTGGACTTTCGAAATTTCCGCGAACTCATCGGCCAGCGGAGTAACCCCGAGTTTCTCAATCTTGGCTTCGTCCATGGCCGTCTGATAGAAGTCGCGCAGCTTGCGCTCGTTGTCGCTGAGCTTGCCTTGTTTCTTCGGCAAGTCTTCGACGATCTCTCGCAGCAAAATCAAATTATCGTCGCCGAGCTTCGAAAAGGCGCCCCAGCGGCTGTACTCCGCCGGAATCGGATTGTTCTTGATCCAGTTGCCGTTGACGTACTGAAAGAAATCGTCGCCGGGCTTGACCGACGTATCGAACGCCGTGCGATCGATGCCGCTGGTGGGCGAAGATTCTTCAGCCGCTTCCTTTGTCGCGCCGGCGCCGCACAAACAGTTGCCGCCGAAGAATAGAAAAATCGCCAAGACCGCGATCAACCGGCCGATAGTGCGCAATTGCATGCTGTATTTCCCTGATTTGTTTCTCAGTTTGAATACGAATTTCCACGCTCGATGGTTCTCTGTTGGCACGGCTCACTCCGGCCCGACAGGCTGCGAACATATCGCCGAAGCATCGTGTAATCAAGCGATTTGTTCAGCAATTCTGGGCATCGGCATCTGTTTTGCGGTAGCAATTGCCAAAATCCCGGTATGCAACGCTGCTAATTCAATTTAGCGATGCACATTGATTTCATACTTTGCGTTCACGATGCATGCGCTGTCGTCATTAATCTCAATAGATAGCTAGTACACGATCAAAGCAGTTGGCAACCGATTCGGTTTCAGCCAAGGCCACACCGAAGGGTGGGGCCATACCTTACAGAGGAAGCACGTGCCCTTGGGACCGTTCGGCAAAACTTAGATGCTGTTCAACGCCCGGCAAGGATTGATCGGCTCGCCTTCCCTTGGCCTGTTTGGAAACTTCAGGTTTACTCCGACTGTCTCCGCCAATCAGAGGATATTGACCCAGGGATTTCCGCATTTAAGATGGTGAACCTGCTTTTTATCGCTCGCAGAAGATATTCACCGATGAAATTAACGCTACATAAATCTACCCGGAGCGGCCCGGGTTTGGTCGCATTCCAAAACCGGTTGTTTCTCGGCTGGGCTGGAATCGAGCCCGGTGGCGGCTTATTGCACATAACGCAGTCCACCAACGGCGAAAGTTTTCCTGACGACATTTTGTCGGATCAAATCGTCAACGGCGCAGACGTTCGTTTAGCGTTTTTGGCGAATCATCTTTGCGTTGGTCTCATCGATTGTGCGACCGGTGCCCCGATGGTAATCGAATCGAACGATGATTTGTCGTTCAAGTCCGGTTCCGGCGCCGTCCGCGGTCTACCCACCGAAGAATCAAGTCACAGTCCGGCAATTTGTAATTTCCAAGGCGAGCTGATTGTTTCTTGGACAGCCGCCAATGGCCAAATCAACGTTGCTTCGTACGACGGCAAATCCGTCGGACATCATGTCAGGCTCACGGAACACGCCGGCAGCGGCGTTGCACTTGCGTCCGATTCAAATCGCCTGTTCATTGCCTGGGCAGAAAAAGGTCCACGTCAACATCTGAACCTACTGACTTCCTCCGATGGCAGAAATTTCGGCGGTAAAATATCGCTGCCAGATGAAACAACTGAAAACACCCCGTCGCTCGCCTGGCTAGACGGAAGTCTGTACATGGCCTGGGCGGGCACCCAAAACGGCTGGTTGAACATCGTTTCGTCCGCCGACCTTGTACACTTCTCCAAAAAAACAACGCTTGACGATTCAAGTAGTCACAGCCCAGCAATCGCCGCATTCAACAATAAGATTTGGCTCGCCTGGAAAGGCACAGATGTTAAGAGCCGCCCAAACGTGATGTGCGTGAATCCTTGATCGGCTAAGTGCCCGGCGCGAAATTCGCGCCAGCGGCCGCCTCAAACCTTCTTGAGCCCCAGCATTTTGGCCAGCGTGCCGAATGTGCGGCCGATCGACGCGCGCGGCGGCTTCGACGTCGTCCGTTGGATCACGATCACCGTCTGATCGTCCTGCGAGGAAGCTTCGCCGCGCCACTTTCGCAAAGCGCCAACGATCTCGTCCGCCAGCCGCATGGGATCTTTCGGCGACGCCCGCTGCACGACTTCCAGCAGTCCCGCCTCTCCCAGTTGCTTCCCTTGCGAGTTTTCGCATTCCGTGATCGCGTCGGTATAGAGCACGATGAAATCGCCCACTTCCAGCCGCAGCGCGAACTGCTCGTAATCCGTCGGATCCAAAATCCCCAACGGCAGATTCGAGACACGCTCCAAATGGTATCGGGCTTTGGAGCCGCGCAGCGATTCGCAATCGGCAAGCGACTCTAAATCGACGAACTGCCACTGATTCTGTTTCTTGCTGTACCACAGCGGCCGGCCATGCCCGGCGTTGCAAATCATGAGATGATTCGTCGGTTCAAAATACGTCAACAAGACAGCCGTGGCGAAGCGTCCCTCTTCATCGATCGTCGCGAACTCGCGGTTCAATTCCTTGGCGAATCGCGTCTGATCCAGCGTGTTGATGTATTTGCGCATCAACTTTCGCAGATTGACCGCCACGCCGTCGACCGAAGAGCCGTGCCCCGACACGTCTGCCAGTGCGAATCGAGTAACATAGCCCGCACCGCAGGTCGATACGTAATGGATGTCACCGCCTCCGGCGCCCGCTTCCAGGGGGCAACTGTCGATCCAAACGTCCAGGCCCGGAGCATGCGTCAACTGCCGCACGGCCCGATTGCCGCCGACAATTTCCATGCACTGTAACGAATATTCCGGCAAGGTTTCCATGCTCATATTGCGCGATTCCGTCGTTCGTTCGCAGCCAGCCCGGCCAAACTAGGCACAAGTGTAGCCGGTCCAGCCAACCCTTTCACCAGTTGGCTCGTAGGATACAGACATTTGCCCGATTCCATATAATTGGGGGCTCGCTGAGCGGCTTGGCGGTTGGAGAGGATAACCAATGAAAATATTCGGCCAACTCTGCTTACTGACCGCGTTGGCGGCCCTCGGCGTTTCGCTGCTGCAATCTCGCGGTTTTCAAATCAATCTCGCTGGCTCTGCGTACAAAGGAGATTCAACCATGGCGCACGTCCACGTGTTCAACAAGGACGGCAAACTCGTCGGCCCTATCGACTCACCGAAAGTCGCCTTGAGCGACGACGAGTGGCGCAAGCGGCTCAGCCCCGAACAATTCCACGTGCTACGCAGCAGCGGCACGGAGCGCCCCTTCTGCGGCGTGCTGCTGGATAACAAGACGCCGGGCGTCTACTCCTGCGCCGGCTGCGGGCTGCCGCTATTCGCCTCGGATTCCAAATTCCACTCCGGCTCCGGCTGGCCGAGCTTCTTCCAACCGATCGCCGAGGGCAATATCGCCGAGCAGGTCGACCACAGTTACGGCATGTCGCGCACGGAAATCAACTGCGCCCGCTGCGACGGCCACCTGGGCCACGTATTCGACGACGGTCCGCGACCAACCGGCCTGCGATATTGCTTGAACTCCGCCTCGCTGATTTTCACTCCCAGCGACCAGCTCGCTTCACTGGCCGATCCGCTGGCCGAAAAATCGGCCGGCAGTCCGTCCCCAGGATCGGTCAAAACCGGCGGCGACCGAAATTAAACAGACCGGCTTAGAACGATCGCTGGAATCAGGCTGTCGGGAAGCGCCCATCAAGCAAATCACCGCCGGCACCGATTGTCATCTGGAAGCCGACGCGGTCCGCAGCTCATTGGCCGATTGGAACGTCGCTGAACTCGACTTCTTCTTCATCGAGAATGTCGGTAATCTAGTATGTCGTCTGCGAACATTTAAGCGGTGCGGCCAGCCATGCAAATTCTGAAAACGTCGGCCACCAGCAGTATTGACGTGAATCAATCGCTGGAAACACTGGAATTACAGTGCCAGAATATTCAGCCCGTGGCCGAAGCCGAAAGAATCTGAACCGTATTTTTTCAATCGATAGCGAGGATGCCATGAAACCTAGGCACACGTCGCACTGGCGAGGATTAATCCCGCTCTTCGTTATTCTTTTGTCTCCCTCGGTCGCTTTCGCACACACCGGCGTGGGCAGCACCAGCGGCCTGTGGAACGGCCTGATGCATCCGCTGGGCGGCTTGGATCATCTGTGCGCGATGATCGGCGTCGGCCTCTGGGCCGCGCAGCGCGGCGGCCGCGCCATTTGGCTGGTGCCCTTGGCTTTCCTCGCCGTCATGGCCCTGGGAGGACTATTGGGAATGATGGCGATCGCCCTGCCGCTGGTCGAGCAAGGCATCGTCGCTTCCGTGCTGATTTTGGGAATTCTGATCGCCGCCTCGGTCCGCCTGCCGCTGGTGCTGAGCGTGCTGATCGTCGGCACGTTCGCCTTGTTCCACGGCCATGCCCACGGCGTCGAAATGGCTCAGACCTATTCGGGCCTGGCCTACGGCATCGGATTCCTGGCGACCACTGCGCTATTGCACGGCTGCGGCATCGGCCTAGGTGTGCTCGCCCGACAATCCGGCGCGACGTGGCTCATGCGCTACGCCGGCGCGGTCATCGCATTGTTCGGCTTATACCTGTGCGTCTAAGCCGAAAGTGCCCAGCCCGGGTTGCCCTGAAGAAGTAGTACACCCCAGAGGGCTCGAACCTCTAACCTTCGGTTCCGTAGACCGATGCTCTATCCAATTGAGCTAGGGGTGCAGAATCGCAGACCTAAGTTACCACGATTTCGCTACGCGGCAAGCCCATCCGCGGTTGGCCTGCTTTCGATCGACAGCCGTCGATTCAGAGATATTCGCCGAAAACCGCCGGCTTCACTTTCCTTCGTGCCGCGCCATCTGCGCGCGCAGAAATCCCACTGCGGATCCCCCTCGCGGAACGTGAACACCGCGTCGGGCAAGGGCGCCTCCACGTCGCGCCGCGAAGGTATGCGCACTACCACCGCCCCATCGGAGCGCCGCTCCAGGGTCCAGGCGTCGGGAAGGGATTGCGGGGAATCGGCGATCATGCCGCCTAGGTGGGTGCAGGCGCGGTGGTGGGATGTTGAAACGATCCTGCCTTAGGCAGCGGAGATTATCTCTCCGCTGGGCGGGTCGGACTTAGACACATTATTGCAGTCTAGGTCAAGATCGGCGTGCGCGATTCCCGGCGGTATTTCACGCCCGATTCCATCGCTAGCAGCCGGCGTTTCAGCGACAATCCCTGGGGCGCGGAATATCCGCCCAATTGCCCGCCGCTGGCGATCACTCGATGGCACGGCACCACCAGCGGCACGCGATTCTTGGCCATCACGCTGCCCACCGCCCGCGCCGCGCCGGGGCGTCCCGCCACCGCCGCCAACTGCGCATAGCTCGCGCGTCTGCCCCCAGGGAATCCGCCGGCAGGCGGCCACAACCTTGCGTGCAAAGGGCGTCAAATGATCGTCGTCGATCGCTACATCCCGCAGATCATCCGGCTCGCCCGCCAACACCGCCGCGATGCGCTCCGCCAAGAGCGGGTTCCACGACGACCGCCGCACGTTAAAGGCCCCGTCGACGTTCAGCCAATCGATGGCCGATTGCGCGCTGCGGTGCCCAAACGTCAAGGCTCGCAACACCTCCCCGCGACCCAACATGGCACACCATCCCTGTAGCGTCTTGAAAACAGCGAGTTCGTCATGCATGGCGGTTCCTCCTGAAAGATTCTTGCTCCCGGGCGAATTGGCATCTCGATTGGTGGCACGAATACGGCTTTGACATGCTTACCGACCGCATTTTATACTGGCTGGCGAAAGTCGCAAGCAGAGGGCTCTGCTCCTTATCGTGGATGCCACCTTGAGTTTGGAAGGAGCAAAATTGAATGAACCGATACGCTAACTTGTCTGACGATTTCTACGTCAACATGAATCTCAGCACCGAGATGGAGCTCCCCCAGCAGCGCGACACGGTGCTGCATTATTTCGAGCGCATCCAGAAAAAATACCCGACGATGCGCAAGTTTTACTGCCGCGAAAAGCGCGATTTCGTGCTTGAGGAAGACAAAGACCGTTCCCAATACCGCTGGACCACGGTCGAGCCGCGCCGGCTTTGCTCCGGGCAAGTGAATCCCAGCGAAATCGAAGAGACGCTGGAGCAGCATCGCCTGGTGCTCGAGCTGGCCCCGTACATGCTCTCGGTCAGCCCGCTGGACTGCGAAGCTCTCGATTTGCTGTTCGGTTTCGATTTCACGTATCGCGGCAATCACAACCAGGTAGTGGCCGAAGCATTGGGCCTGAATCCGGCATTGGAGCGGCTGCTCGACATCCCCGGCGCGGGGGTGATCAACTACGAACCTTCGCTCACATTGTCGCTGGACGAAGAATGCCGAGTGCAAGTTCGTGTGAGCGTCGAAAGCCGCACGAATGCATATCAGATTCGCACCGGCGAATTTCCCGAAGAGCAGCTCAGCGTCTACGTCACCGCTCGGCAATACGGCAGTTTAAGCCCCGACGCCACGTACGTCCAAACCTTGGACAAGCTCGCCACGCTCTGCCGCGACGTGGTCGACAACTACGTGGCCGACAATATTCTGCATCCGCTGCAGCGCACCATCGCCGCGAAGTGAGGTGCCAAGTTCTTCCCGGCCTCCTGCCGGCGCCAGATGAGGGCCTTCGGCTTCAGCAGCAGTTGCGCTTCCGCAGCCGCTTGAACATCAGCAAGCCAAGAATGGCGAGCTAGCCGGCCAGAACGAGCGAGGCCGGCTTCGGTACGAGATACGTATCCGGAACAAGGATCCAATGTTTGACAGCCGCGTCATCTGGACTTTGCAGCGGATCGAACGCCGGCGGCGCGCCAACCGAACTCAGCGTCCCGCCGCCCGGACTGGGAATATCGCCGCCGTCGATGCCTCGATTGACGGCCTCTGCTGGCCCGACGCCACCCTCGCCGGCAGCATCCCCATCCCGCGCATAGAAGCTGCCCCACATCGGCCCCTGGGAACTGACAAACGTGACATGGCTGTCCGACAACTCGTCCGTGGTATTGTCGTTGTCGTCGCCGATAAACAGGCCGAAGAATCCGTACGTAGGATCCTCCACTGGCGCGTCCCACAAATGGAAAGAGATGTCAAAAGGCTCCAAGTCAATCAGATCGCCGCTGGAGTAGCCAGGCGTGTGCCCGTCGGAGATTAACTTGAACCAAGCGCCCTCGACGTTGCTCACTTGAAGCTTGAGAAAGCGGCTAATGTGCGGATCGAGACTCGAACCGTCGGCATCGTAGAAATGATAATCATACGTCCAATAGCTGCCGTTCCAGTCCACCGAGAATTTGATCTTGAATCCTCCGTGGCTCGTGCTCCAGTCATCGTCCGTCACCAATTGACCCGGGGAGGACGTCGAGCGACTGCCGGAGTAAGTAGGAGTCGCACGGGCGACTGTCGCTAGCGCGGAAACGGCGAGCGTCGTCAGAACAACGCCCAGCGCGAACAGATTCGAGCGCGACAAACAGTGCCCAGCGGCCTGCCGCCCAGAAGAAACCAGAGGCCCATCTAGTTGCATTAGCGCCCCCCTTTAGCACCAATCTCTCACGCCAGTACCGATGCCGATCAAGGTGCATCGCGTCTTACACGCTATTTGTCCGGCCATTTGCACGGTTGTCAAGAAAAACTCATCGCAGGAGATTGCCGAAACCAACCGTATGACAATCTGCGAAGGTGTAAGTGCGGAACGTGCACCAAGTACCGAAGAGGCGTCAGGAGATTCCTAATATCTGCCACGTCTCCTTAGCACGCCCGATAGGTTGGCTTGCCGTGGATGTCAGGAGCACGAAATAGTGGCAAAGAAAAAGCGCAAGACAAAATGATGCGAACCGATCGTCGCCCTCATCCTCGTCGGCGCGATCTTCAGTAGTGCGGTTATTCTCGCCGCCCGCGGCCGCGACCTCGGCCCCGCCCGCGACCGCCGCGCGAACCATGGTGCGATCCATGATGATGCTCGTGCGGCGAATTGGCCCGCGCCTGCATGTTCGTTTCGATGATCATGCCGATGGCTTCTTTCCACGTCAGAATGTCGCGCACGGAGCTTTTGCCGCCGTGCTGCTCGCCCGCCTCTTCGTCGCCGTTATCCAAATCGCTGTCGTCCATTCCCAGTGGATGTTCTCCAGCGTCCACCGATTGCGCCAGATGATCCAACTCGACGAAATCCTGATCTAACTCGTCTTCTTCGCCCAAACGGCCGGTCACTTCTGCAGGCCGATCGCCCCGATCTCGACTCGTCGTATGGCCGCCCGCTTCGGGCCGGGAACGGCCACGCCCGCGCCGCCCGCGCCGCCTGCGGCCGCGCTGGCCTCGCTCCTCGTCGCGCCCCGAAGCTCCTTCCGGGCGGAACGATTCTCCGCTTGTGGATGAACTTTCCACGTCTTCGCCGAATTCGGCGCCTTCTTCGCGCGGTTGATCGCCCCCGCTCGATTCCAGATCGCGGATTGGCTCGCGGCGACCAGTGCCCCGGCCGCGGCCACCTCGGCGTCGTCGAGGACGTCGTTGTGAACGATCGCGATCTTCCGGTCCTTCCGGACTCCGCTCGCGATACGCCGATTTTTCGCCGAATTCAACCTCATCGAAATCAGCATCACGAACTTCAACCTCGCGATCTTCGTCGCGCAATTCCGCACGTTGCTCCACGCGCTCCTCTTGCCACTCTTCCTCCTCGTACGCAACTCGCTCCTTTTCCTCCGCCTCAGGCCCGCGCACACCAGGAGGTGGCCAGCCCAACGCTTCCGCCACAGGATCGTGCGAAGATTTCGGCGGCAGGATGGACGACGCTGGTTCCGACTCGGCCGGAAGCTCGATCCCAAACTCGCTGGCCAGTGAAGCCCAACCGGGTTGCGATTTTTTCGGCGGTGATTGCCGCGCCGGCGGCGTGGAGCGCGATTGCTGTGAGGCTGGTGGCGTCGAAGCAGGCGGCGGTGGAGGCGAAGTGGTGGGATCGACCCCCAACTCCGAGGCCAGCGAATTCCAAGTATCCCGTTGGTCGTCCGTCATGATGGTCCTATTGAAGTAATCGCGCGCCAGGCCGCCAAAAACCAGAGGCGCCCGCGGCGAACATGAAAACTCATTGAACGCACGTCAGTATAAAGGGGTCGGCGCAGCCTTGGAAGCCGTCTATTTGCGCGGCCATTTCCTGGCTTTCTGGTTTCCCGATTGGCGCCGTACGCCGCCCGCGCCACGTTTCGGTTGGTTGAAATCGGCCGAAAATCGTAGAATTCCTGGCGTCAGCATGAGGTAGTTTTTCTACGGAGGATTCATGAAACAAGATCGCACGCCGGCCGCCGCCATGTCGCACGTTGAGGAGGTCGAGGTGCGCGGCCACATCATCGATAGCCTGATTTTGCCCAAGGTGCTCGATCTGATCACCGCCGGCGGCGGCGCTTTCATCATCAAGCACATCACCATCGGCCAGGGCCGCACCGACCCAAGCTACGCGCTGCTGGAAGTGCGCGCCGATTCCGACGAAGAGTTGAAAAACATCCTCGCTCAAATCGCCGATCACGGCGGCGTGCCGACGGCGCTCAACGACGCCCAACTTGTCGATGCCGACCTCGACGGCGCATTCCCGGAAAGCTTTTACAGCACCACCAACCAGCGCACGGAAATTCGCATCAGTGGAAATTGGATCGAGGTCGAGGAGCAGGAAATGGATTGCGGCGTGGTCGTCGATCGCAAGGCAAAAACCGCACGCTGCATTCCCATGACCGATGTGAAGCGGGGCATGCCCATCGTCGTCGGCCACTCAGGCGTCCGCGTCTTTCCGGAAGAGCGCAAGATCGAACGCCATTCCTTCGAATTCATGAACAGCGCCGTCTCGACCGAAAAGCCCAAGGGGGTGGCCATCCGCCAGATCGCCTCCGAAATGTTTCGCACCAAACAAAGCGGCGGCAAGCTGCTTCTGGTCGGTGGCCCGGCCATCGTCCACACCGGCAGCGGGCCCTACGTGTGCCAGTTGATCCGCGCCGGATATATCCAAAAACTCTTCGCCGGCAATGCGCTGGCCACGCACGATATCGAACAATCGCTGTTCGGCACGAGCCTGGGCGTGCATCTGGAACGTGGCGATCTGGCCGAAGCCGGCCACGAACATCACTTGCGGGCGATCAACCGCATCCGCCGCGCCGGCGACATCCGCCAAGCTGTGGAGCAGGGGGTGCTCACCGGCGGCATCATGTACGAGTGCGTCAAGCACCATGTCGATTTCCTGCTCGCCGGCAGCATCCGCGACGACGGTCCGCTGCCCGACGTGATTACCGATGCTCTGGAAGCCCAGCGCCAAATGCGCGCCAAAATTCGCGACGTCACCTTCTGCCTGATGATCGCCACGACGCTGCACTCCGTGGCCGTGGGCAACTTGCTGCCGGCCTGGGTCAAAGTGGTCTGCGTTGACATCAATCCTTCCACGGTCATCAAGCTCAATGACCGCGGTTCGTTCCAAACCGTTGGGCTGGTGACCGACGTCGAACCCTTCCTCCGCGCTCTGGTTGAAGATTTGCAATCGCTGGAGCGCAAAACCTAACGACACCTTCCCTTTCTGCCTTCTGCTTTCTGCCTTCTGCATTGCCCATGTCTCGCATCCTCATGTGTCCGCCGGATTACTACGGGATTGAATATGAAATCAATCCCTGGATGAGCCGCAAGCGGCAAAGCGACCCTCAGGCGGCGGCGCAACAATGGAACAGCCTGAAGCAGATTCTGGAAGAGGCCGGCGCGAGGATCGAACTGCTCCAACCGCAGCCCGGCTTGCCCGACATGGTATTCACGGCCAATGCGGCCATGATCTATCGCAAGATCGCGGTGATGGCGCGATTTCGACACGCACAGCGGCAAGGCGAAGTGCAATACGATGAAGACTGGCTGCATACCGACGGCTTCGAAATCCGTCACGTTCCCGAGGACATTCACTTCGAGGGGGCCGGCGACGCCTTGTTCTGCGGCGAAACCTTGTTCGCCGGCTATCGCATTCGCAGCCACGCCCGCGGCCATCAACAAATCGGCGAAATGCTGGGCTGCCGCGTAATCCCCGTTGAACTGATCGATCCGTATTACTACCACCTCGACACTTGCTTTTGCCCGCTCGCGCCGGGGCAAGCGATCTACTTTCCGCCGGCCTTCGATGACTACGGCCGCGCCGCTTTGGAAGCGCACGTCGATGAATTGATCGAAGTCCATCCCGACGAAGCCCCGCGCTTCGCCTGCAACGCGGTGGTCGTGGGCCACACCGTCGTGACCAACACCGGCTGCCGCCAATTGCACGAGTCGTTGCGCCAGCGCGGCTTCACCCCGCGAGAAACGCCGCTGGATGAATTCGTCAAAGCCGGTGGAAGCGCCAAATGCCTCACATTGCGGCTAGATGGCGAAGAAGCGGCGGCTTGGAAACACCCATAATCTTGCATCGATACCGCAATCATGATCTGATCGTATGATTACATATTGATTGACCCCTGGACGAAACAGCATGGCGGACAACGACGATAAGCTCTCCCCCCTCGCAGCAGCCGGTCCCACCATCTTGCCGGCGATCAATTACCTGGTCGAAGAGGCGCAATCGCCCGCCGAGGTCGTCGCCATCGATAGCCGCGTCATTTGGGTGTGCGGCCTGGCGATCGCCATCGGAGTCGCCGGCTCGCTAGTCGCGCAGTTGTTCATCAACCTGATTGCATTCATCACCAACCTGGCCTTCTTCGGCCGTCTCTCGCTTGAGCCCATCAGCCCAGGCGATAATCATTTGGGCCTGGGGGTGCTGTTTGTGCCGATCGTCGGCGGATTTATTTGCGGGCTGATGGCCCGATACGGTTCGAAAGCGATTCGCGGCCACGGCATTCCCGAAGCCATGGAAACGGTGTTGACCAATCGCAGCCGCATACCGGCCAGAATCACTTTTTTGAAGCCCGTGGCATCGGCGGTCGCCATTGGCACCGGAGGCCCCTTCGGCGCCGAAGGACCGATTATCGCCACTGGCGGCGCGCTGGGGTCGCTGTTTGGGCAGTTCTTTCGCATTTCGCCGGCCGAACGACGAACGCTGTTGGCCTGCGGCGCCGCGGCAGGCATGGCCGCGATCTTTGGCAGTCCTGTGGCCGCGGTGTTATTGGCGATCGAATTATTGCTGTTCGAATTTCGCCCCCGTTCGATTATCCCCGTTGCGCTGGCTAGCGCCACCGCCGATGGGTTGCGGCTGGTGTTCCAGGGACCGCAGCCGGTGTTTCCAATGCCCGACGTTGCCGCGCCGATCATTTCGGCGATGGTGTTTTACGTTTTCCTGGGCGCGGTGATGGGCATCGCCGCCGCCTTGATTACACGACTTGTTTATTTCACCGAAGATGCGTTCGAAAAATTGCCAATTCATTGGATGTGGTGGCCATTGATCGGCGGCGCCGTGGTGGGAATCTGCGGTTACTTCGTGCCGCGCACCTTGGGCGTGGGATACGAAAATATCTCGGCGGTCCTGTCGACCGATTGGGCCGTCTCGACGGTTGCCACATTGGGCGTGGTGAAGCTAATCTCGTGGACCATCGCGATCGGCAGCGGCACGTCCGGCGGCACGATGGCGCCGTTGTTCACCATCGGCGGCGCGATGGGGCAGGTCGTCGGCGCTTTGGCCGCGGCAATCCTTCCGGCGGCGGGAATCGATCTGAAAGTCGCCGGACTGGTCGGCATGGCCGCAATGTTCGCCGGCGCATCGCGGGCGTTTCTGGCCTGCACGGTCTTCGCTTTCGAAGCCACCGAGCAGCCCTTCAGCTTGTTGCCGCTGCTGGGCGGCTGCGCGGCCAGTTATCTGGCGGCCACGCTGATTATGAAAAACTCGCTGATGACGGAGAAAATAGTCCGCCGCGGCGTGGCGACCACTCATGAATACACAGCCGATTTGCTCGCGCAAGTTACGGTGCGCGACGTGGCCACCAAAAAAGTCGTCACGCTGTCGGCAACGCAAACGGTCGGCGATGTGCGAAATTGGTTTGAATCGGGCAAGCCCGAAGCCCGCCATCAGGGGTTCCCCGTTTTAGATGCCCACGGCGTTCTCGTGGGCGTGCTGACGCGGCGCGATTTATTGAATCCGGAGATTCACGGCAACAAGCAACTCAAAGACCTGCCGCCGCGGCTGCCGAAATTCGTATATGAAGAATGCACGGTGCGGCAAGCCGTTGATCACATGGTGCGCCACGATATCGGCCGGCTGCCGGTGATGACGCACGGTAAGCCGCCAAAGCTGGTGGGCATGGTCACGCGCACCGATATCTTGTCGGCCTTCAAGCGCGGCTTGGATGAATCGACCACCGAAGCGCCGACACTGAAAATCCCCGGCCTGCGCCGCCGCAAGAAGAGCTCGCGCACCGCGTGAGGCAAATCATTTTTGCTTCACAATCATTCCGCCGGTCGCAAACCTGGCGACCACGTCCTCCGGCACGCCAAAATTCTGCGCCACCAGCGCCCGCGGATTCGAAGCCAGCCAATCCGCCAGGTCGAGCGATTTGTAGTCGCCGTGGTTGAACACCAGTAGCAGCTTCAAATCGTCGTTGCCGATGTTCTCGATGTAGTGGCCGAAGCCTTGAGGGATGTAGGCGATGTCGCCGACGCCGAATTCATCCGTGCGGGCATGGCCATGCGATGCAAAAACCGTGGCGCGCGCTCGCCCGCCAATAATATATTGCCATTCCGCAGCATGCGGATGCCAATGTAGACCGCGCACGCCGCCGGGATGAATGGTCATCGTCGCGCCGGTCATGGTGGTGGAAATCGGAAACTCGACCTGCGAGACGATGCGCAAATACCCGCCGGTAAATTTCCGCGGCTCCTGCGCATCGAGCGAATACTTGTGCGTCAGCGGCCCGGTGTGCTGCGAGCCGGATGCCGGATCGGCCGACAAGGGCGGTGGCACCTTGCCCGGCACGATGTAGACCTCCTCTTTCGGAAATTTCGCGAAGTCGCCCGCCGGCACGCCAAAATTCTTCGCCAACACTTCCGCCGGCGTGTGCCCGACCCAATCGGTCAGGCTGAACGTGCCGAACTCGGAAAACTTCCCGTCGTCGAACGTCAGTATGAAATGGCAACCATCGGCCAGCGCCTGGATCGAATGTGGGTAGCCGCGCGGGAAGTACCACACGTCGCCCGGACCAAAATCGGCCGTTTCGCGCGTCCCGTCGGGAGAGAACACCGTGATCCGGCAATGCCCGCTGAGCATGTAGGCCCACTCGGCCGCAATCGCATGCCAGTGCAACTCGCGGATGCTGCCGGGCGTTAGCCGCATCGAAACCGCGGCGATGCCCTCCGACACCGGGAACTCATCCACGTTGGCTTCCTTGGCCGATCCCGCGGCGTTTACGCGCCCTTTTTGATGCTCCATCGCATAGCGAAACGACGGAAGTTCTTCGTCCTGCTTGTGGGCAATTGGGTTTCCGCTTTTGGCCATGATTGATTGGAGATTTGAATATTAGTGATTGAACCGCCTGGATCGATAGCATAACCAATGTTTCGCACTAGCCACAGTCGGTCGGACGAGCCGCCATTTCGTTCGGGCTTTTAGCTAACCAGCCGACACGAGATTCTGCGACGGCATTGTGTGGTTTCGTGGAGAATGCTTGATATAATAGCCCCACCATTCGGCTAGGGCACTAAATCAGAATCAATCGCGGCACCCGCGATTTTCAGGAAGCAATGGCAGTAAACGCAGCGGACTCGCGCTGATCAATGCAGCGCATCGCACATTAGACAGTTTCCTCACGAGGACGCCACGAAGCCCATGCATACGGCGGCCGCCGCTAACGAGCAAATCGAAGACCAGTCTGCTTTCATAGAAAGGGCCGAGTGGCGCAGCGTCGTTTCTGACCCGAGAATGATCCTGTTTGCGATTGCCGCCTGCTTGATTCCCGTCGGTTACGCGTTCTACACCAAGCACATTTGGGAAGACTCGCTGACCGCCTTGCGCTACAGCGAGAATTTGGTCAGGGGAGAAGGATTGGTTTACAACCCTGGCGAGCGGGTTCAGGGTTTTTCCTCGCCATTGGCCGTGTTGTTGCTGGCCTTGTGCAGTGTATTGACAGGTCAATCGTCATTTCAGGCAACGTTCTGGTTGTATCGCATATTCTCGATTGCCGCCTTCGCCTGCAGCGGAGTGCTGTTGTTGCGAAGCTTGATCAATGCCACCGGTCGTTGGGGGTTCGCCACTTGGTTTCTAGGGCTGGCGTATCTCTTTGCTGCCAAGCCCGTGGCCTTTTCCACCAACGGCATGGAATCCGCATTCATGCTTTTGTTTATGGCCGGGTGTTTGCTCCTGTTCTCGCAAGGGGAGCCGCAACATTGGCTGGGTCGGGGCTTATGCTGGGCGGGCCTGATGTGGACTCGGCCCGACGGCTGCGTCTATATCGCCGCCCTGAGCGCAGGGGAGCTGATCTTTTCTCCCTTGCAGCGGAAACTCGTGTTTTGGTCGCTGGCCAAAAGCGCTTGCTCGTGCGCTCTGTTGTACGGTCCGTGGTTTATCTGGGCCTGGAGTTATTACGGCTCGCCAATTCCCCAAACCATTGCCGCCAAAGGAAATCCCGTGGACGGTGTGATAGGGCAAATTCTGGTGACTGGCGACTATTTGGTGGAACGGCTGACGGGCGTTGCTGCCGCAGTCTTTCGTCCGATTTACTATGGCATCGGCGGTGCAAACTGGATTGAAAGCAGCGGCTGGCTGCGCTTGATGACCTTGATTACTAAATGTGCGGGTCTGTTTTGCCTGGCGTATTGGCTGATTCCCCTGAATGATCGGCTGGGGCGGTTCTCATCATTCTGTTTCACGGTGCTCAGCTTTTACCTTGCGTTTCTGATTATGGGACCTGGCGATTATGTCGTTGGCATTACGCCGTGGTATTCGCCGCCTGTGGAATTGTTTGGTCTGCTCACGTTGCGCGCGGAATTCCGTTGGTGGCAAAGGCGGTTCAAGTACGCTTTTTTGGCAATCAGACCGGCGAGAAGGCCGAACTGATCGCGCGGGGCATTTTTTCTGTCCTCGTAGCGTGCCAGATTGCCCTGTTTTTCCTGACGTGCTGGGAGATGAAACTTCAGCAATTAGAGATCGAAATGGGCAACCGCGCTCGAATCGGGGAGTGGCTCCACGATCATGGACGACCCGGTGAAAGCGTTTACTTGGAACCACTCGGCTATATCGGCTATTTCAGCAAAATGAGAATGATCGATTGGCCGGGATTGGTCGCTCCCGAGGTCGTGCGTTTGCGTGCGGAAAAGAAAACGACGCGGGTCGAGTCGTTGATTTTGGATCTCCAGCCCGATTGGGTCATTTTGCGGTCTTGGGATTTCAGTCGTCTCAAGAACTCGCCCGATGCGCTGAGGTTCCAGAATGAATACCAACTCGTTCAGGTATTCGATGTGAATGAGAATCTGAACAAATACGACTTCGTCCCGGGAAAGCTGCTTTTGCACATCGACGCCTCATTCGGTCTGTTTAAGAAAAGCGCCCAGTGACCTTCTGCGCCGCCCATCGCCTGTCGATAAGCCGCAATGACGCCATTTCGCGGCAGTCGGCGATCAATACCGGAAGTGCTTGATCTTTTCGCCGCGGTGGTCGATTTCGGTCATGGCTTCGATGCCGATCTCCAGATGCACGTCCGACCAATTCTGAGTGACCTTGCGGTCCGATTCCTCGGTCTTAATCCCCTCGGGCGTGTGCGGCGTGTCGGAAACCAGCAAGAGCGCGCCGCGGGAGATTTCGTTGTAGTGGCCGACGATGAAGATGGTGGCAGTTTCCATGTCGATGCCGATGCAGGTCATTCGCTGCAGCCGGGCCAGGAATTCGCCGTCGTGCTCCCACAGGCGGCGGTTGGTGGTGTAGACCACGCCGGTACGGTAATCGAGATTGCGCTGGGCGATTTTTTCGGACACGAACTTGTGCAGCTTGAACGAGGGCAGGGCGGGTACTTCGGGCGGAAAATATTCGTCGCTGGTGCCGTCGCGGCGGATGGCGGCGATCGGCAGGATGAAGTGGCCGATTTCGGTCGAGTCTTTCAAGCCGCCGCATTTGCCCAGGAACAACACGCCCTTGGGATGCTTGGCAGAGAGCAGGTCCATAATCGTGGCGGCGTTGGCCGAGCCGATGCCGAAATTGATGATCGTCAGGCCGGCACTATTGGTTGCCGACTGCATTGGCCGCCCTTCGCCGCAGATGTTGCATTTGAACTTCTCTGCGAATCGCTCCAGATAATACTGAAAATTCGTCAGCAGGACGTAATCGCCGAACTGATCCAGCGGCATGCCGGTATAGCGCGGCAGCCAGTTGCGGGCGATCTCCAAACGATCTTTTATCACGGCCATAGCGTTTCCATCGATTGCCTCCAGTGTAGCAAGAAAGGGGCACCAGAGGCGAGAGCGCGACGTTCGGCGAGGCACGCCGCGAACGAGTCACCGCGAGGTCGTCTGCGCTGCGGCTCTGGCGGACGTAGCGTCGGCCGAGCCGTTGAACATGCCCTTCAGGTCGATCGTTTTCAGCGGGCGCGACGATGACGGAGGCGGTCCAAGCGACAAATGCACCCGCAGCGTGGCAGGTTCGAAAATCATCGTTTGGATCGTGTTGCCGCCTTGATTGACGTCGTTGAGCAGTCGGCCCACGTCGCTGACATCCAGCTTGTCGATCCGCTGGGCGGTTGTCAGCTTTGCATAGCGCGGACACATAGTATTCACCGTCAAGCCGGCGGTGCGGAAGTGATTGGTGCAGGCGCACAACCCATGGTCGGCGGGTGCCGCGCGACCGTCTTCGTGGTCATTTCCAGCACGATCGCTTGATGCCGGTCGCACAACGCCACGTTGCACATCAGCATCCGATTTTGCTGGCGGAGCAGTTTCTCGGCTTCATCGACCGTGGTGCATTCCTCCAGCACGCGGCGAAAGCAAAGATCGATCGGCGTTCCGAGCAGGTTAATTCGCGGCGAGTTTTCCGCTGAACGGTGCACTTCGAGCTGTGCCAGGCACAAGCCCGCATCGTTCATCCCGGTAAATACTCCCACGACGCCGGGGAATGCCGCCGAGGCGAAGGCGTGTTTGCCTTGCGGCCGGTAGATGATCAGCAAGCTGTAGCGATCGAGAAAGCCGAACGTGGGAAAGTCGAGGTTGCGGCCGAACAACGGTCCATTGCCGACCGACCGCTCGCTTTCCACGGACAACGTCGAACACGCCGGCGCCTGCGATAGTTCGTACATCACGTTGCCCAGGATCAGAAAATTCAGATCGACCGCCGACGCTTGCGCCATCGTCTCCAGTTCATGGCGATGAGCTTCGGGAAACTTCGGCAGCAGCAATTGGCCGGTTTTGAACAACGCCGCGACCGGCTTGTCGAAACCAAAACCGTGCGCGAACGATTCCTGCCTGCCCGCCAGCTCGCTCAGCGGTTGCTTAAGCAAGGTGCCCAACTGCCGGCCCATTTCCTCGGGCGTGCCGCTGACCGTGACAACAGGCAAGCCTTGAACGAATTCCAGCTTGCCCGTTTGACACGAGCCGGCCATGAAACGCGACCCATCGGCTGCAAACGCCGACTGCCCAGCGCCGAAGACGAGCAACGCGAAGCACAATCGGGCGAATCGGCCGATCGAGCGGTCGGGCATCGTTTCTCTCCTGAAAGCAACGTGCGCAGAACGAGATCATTCTAACGCTTCGGGCTCAAGAGAAAAGCATCGGCAGCGCGAGATCAGCGCAGGTGGGCCGTCGAGGTCGTCATCAGGCTGCCGTTGTTGGCGACGTTGAATAGCGGCCGGTAGGGATCGCAGTTGCAGCAAGCGTTGCAGCCAAAATGGTAAACAAGGTTGATTCCAAGATTCCAAGACTCTTGAGCAAAACCGTTGTGATTCGAATTGCTCGAGGGAATCAGGTAGGTAAAGCCGCCATCGATCGACCAGCACTTGGCCAGCGGCACTTCGAAATCGACGCCCACCAACGGTCCCATTTTGTCGACGATGTCTCCCGTGTCGCCGTCGTCGTTGAAGAAGCCGACTAAGAAGCGAATGTCGCCGCCCGAACAAAAACGCCGTTGGTAGAAGAAATTGTATTGACTGACGGTTTCGGCGAAATTCGCGTCCATCACGCCGGTTCCAAACCAAAAGCCCACTTCGTTGCGACAATCGCAAAGCCAACTAATCTCAGCTCGAATCTGCCCCACGTCGAACGTGTCGGCGGCATTGAAGTCGTTATGCAGCCAGTCGTACACTACGCCGTATTGCAGGCCTTCGCAGCAATCGGGGCGATGAAACAAGCCGGCCGTGAGGAAGATTTGCGTGCGGGCGTCGGGAGTGCTCGCGGTGCCAAATAAGTCGCTTTGCGTCGCTTCGAAACCAACCTGTCCATTCAGGCCCATCCGCCTCACGATCGGCATCGCCCAGTTCACGCCTTGCTGGAATCCGAAATTGTGAGTAGACGGTCCCGTCAAATTGATGTCGGACGGCACTTTAAAACTGTGCACGCCGCCGTACACCGTCAATTCCTTGGTCCAGTACCAATCGTTGCAGGAATTTGCATACGGACCGATTCCTAAGCAGCGGTCGATCGGCGCCAGAAACCACGGGCGGCCATAGGGGCTGCAGCAATTCCCGCCACAACCGCCGCCGTAGCCGCCGCCATCGCAACCGCCGCCACCACATCCTCCACCCGAGCCGCCGCAACAACCGCTGCCGCAATTATTTCCACAACCGCCGCCGCCGCAGCACATCGAATAATGTTTGCCGAAACCGCAGCCGTGCTGACCGGAGCACGCGCAAGAACAATCGTTGCAAAACGGATTGGTGTATCCGTCGCAGCCGCAACCGGTCGGGAACGGGCCGCCCATCATCGGGCCTCCTTCGCCCATCATCTGACCGTCGCTGCCGTCGCCGCCGTTTTCATATTGAATCGGGCCCCACGTCACCGGGCCCGCTTGCGTAGCCGGGCCTGGCATCGGGCCGTTCTGAATGGTTGCGCCCGGCATCATCGAGCGAGAACGCTGCATCGGCGTGCCGGGCATGATCGTCTCGCCCCCGTTGAGTTGGCCGACCAATACCTTATTGCCCTCGATGAACACTGCCTTGGGCGAAGGGTGCATCGCTTCCGAAGCGCCGGAGCCGGTCACGACCGAACGAATCGGGCGTTGCACTTGCACTGGCGCCTCATTGGCGGAGGCATCGGAAAGCATCTCGTCCTGCGGTGCATCGCTCTGGAAATTGCGATTCGACTGACGATCGTATTGGCGGTCGTATTGACGGCCCTCGTATCCCGTTTGCGAAACGGAATTCTGATTTCCGTATTGGTTCCACTGCTGTTGCGCACTGTTGTTGCGCGGCGCGGCATAATGCGGCTGCTGGTAGCTCGGAGCGTTTTGATAGTTGCGCTGATTGTTGTTTTGATAATTCGCCGGCGTCGGTTGAAAGTTGCCGTACTCGTTGTATCCGACCTGGCGGTTGTCGGAACGCTCGCCGGGAAACAGCATGCGACTGAGATCCATCTGCGCGGACTGTCTGGGCGAGGGACATGACCATCCCGAAAGCGCCCAGCGCGACGATCGATCTCGCAAGTTTCCCGATTCCGCTACGCATCCTTGCAAATCCAAGTGTCCAAAGATAAGGACATAATGCGGCACTAAGGTGTGCCCGCGGTTCTATCGGGGTTTGCCCAGGCGGAACTTTCGGAAAAGTTTCTGGAACCCGAAAAGTTTGCGCAGATTACCGCCGGCATGCTAGCGGTGGCATCAGACGAAAGCTTTGGCGAGAGCCTGATCGAGATCGTCGCGCAGGTCTTCGAATGCTTCGAGCCCCACAGAAAGGCGCACTAATCCGTCGGAAATGCCATGCGCGCGGCGATCGGCGGCATCGTAGCTGGCATGCGACATCGAGGCGGGTTGCTCGATCAGCGACTCGACCGCGCCCAAACTCACCGCAAGTTGAAATAGCTTCGTCGATTCAGCCACTCGCTTGGCGGCGTCGAAGCTATCTCCCAAATCAAAGCTGAGCATCGCGCCAAATCCGCCGTGCATCTGACGCTTCGCAACTTCGTGCCCCGGTTGAGTCGGCAAGCCAGGATACAGCACTCGCTTCACTCGCGGGTGCTTAGTCAACCATTCAGCCAATTGTTGCGCGGTGCGGCAGTGCTCGCGCATGCGCAGCTCCAAGGTTTTCAGGCCGCGCGAACATAGATACGATTCCCAGGGCGCATGCACTGCGCCGGTGGCGTTCTGAATGAAATACAAGCGATCGAACAGTTCTTTATCTTTCACTACTAGTGCCCCGCCGAGCAAATCGCTGTGCCCGCCGATGTATTTGGTGGTCGAATGCATCACGATGTTCGCCCCCAGCTCCAGCGGCCGAGTAAGCGCCGGCGTGGCAAACGTGCTATCGACTCCAAGCAATACTCTACGGCTGGAAGCGAGTTTCGCACAGGCGGCGATATCGGTGATCGACAGCAGCGGGTTGCCGGGGCTTTCGATCCACAGCAATTTGGTTTGCGCCGTCAAGGCGGCTTCGACTGCTTTTAGATCGGTGGTATTCACTAGCGATACCTTCAATCCGGCCGGCTGTGCGATCTTGTGCAACAGGCGATACGTGCCGCCGTAAATGTCGCTGCCGGCCAGAATATGGTCGCCCGGCTTGAAGAGCATCGTCACGCAATGAATGGCGGCCATGCCGGCGGAGAAGGCCAAACCGCCGATGCCCGATTCCAAATCCGCCAGCGTCGTTTCGAACGCTTTGCGCGTCGGATTCCCGCTGCGGGTGTAATCGAACTCGCCCCACACGCCGGCGCCCGGCTGGACATAAGTCGACGAAATGTGGATCGGCGGAGTGACCGCGCCGGTCTGCGGATCGCGCTGGTTGCCGACGTGGATGGCCCGAGTCCTGAATTCCATGAGCGCTCCGTGTCACGCTTCGAGCGCTTGCTTTAAGTCCGCCAACAGGTCTTCTGAATTCTCGATGCCGCAGGATAGGCGGATCATGTTGTCGTAAATGCCGTACTGCCGGCGCTCTTCGGGCGAGCATTCGTAATAGCTCATCACCAGCGGCTGTTCGATGAGCGATTCGACGCCGCCCAGGCTCGGCGCAATCCGCGGAATGCGCACTCGATCGACGATCTTGGCGGTCTGGCGCCAATCGGCGTTCTTCACTAGAAACGTGACCAGGCCGCCGAAACCCCGCATTGTGCGCTTGGCCACCTCGTAATATTTGTGCGATGGCAATCCCGGATAAAACACCTTTTCGATGCGCGGGTGCGATTCCAAGTATTGCGCAACCGCCAGCCCGTTTTCGTTCTGCCGCTGCATGCGTAGCTCGAACGTTTTCAAACCGCGCTGCAGCAAGTAGATATTCTGCGGCGAATTGATTGCACCGGTGATGCCTCGCAGTTTGCGGACCGGTTCCAGCTTCTCGGCGGTGCTGATGAGCGTACCGGCCAGCAAATCGTTGTGGCCGCCCAGGTATTTGGTGGCCGAATGCAAGACGTAATCGATCCCGGCGGCCAGCGGCCGGATGTTGTAGGGAGTGCCCAGCGTGGCATCGATCAGCGTTTCGATATTGTTCCGCCGGCCGATGTCGGCGAACCGCTCCAAATCAATTACGCTGAGGTGCGGGTTGGTGGGCGATTCGCTCAACAGCAGGCGAGTCAACGGCGTGATCGCCGCTTCCATAGCGTCGTAATCGCACGCCGGAACATGCCGCGTGACGATCCCGAAGCGAGACAAGTACTTGAGGCAAAATTCGCGGCTGCGGTGGTAACATTCGTCGAAAAAGACGATCTCGTCGCCAGCTTTCAGCTTCGACAACAGCAAAACCACCAGGGCCGACATGCCGGTGGAGAAGAGCAGGGCGGATTCGCCCCCCTCCAGCGCCGCCAACTTGCGCTCGACGACGCGCTCGCTGGGATTGCCGTAGCGGCCGTATTCTTCGCGCTCCTGCTTCTGCTCGATGTAATCGATGACCGACTGCGTGTCGGCAAACGTGTAGGTGGCGGCAGGATAAATCGGATCGGTGATCGAGTTGCCAACTTTCTGACGATCTTCGCCGCCGTGTACCGAAAGTGTCGAAGGGCCTAGCTCTCCCGTTGCGCCCGGTTTCACGGGAGCGCCTTCATTGGCCGCGGAAGTTGGATCGGTAGGCTTCGACTTGGGCTTGGCCGGTTCTTTGGTCATTGGTTTGGTTGCCATGATCTTGCGGAGCCGTTGGCAGCTCCCCACGTTGAGGAAAAAATGTCTTCTCGCTGCGGGAAGTTGCCGGACCAACAAAAAAAGCCGCCTGTGGCATAATGCACCACAGGCGGCTTTCATGTTCTGGTTTAGGCTTTATCGCGCCGAGCGGCTCCAATGAGCGGGCTCAAATTCACGCGATGGCTCTTTAGCAGTTCTGAAGGCTGCAAGCGGCCGCAAATCCCGTTACCCAAGATTGTAATGTGCCGCCAATGCGGTCGCAAGCCTGGTGGCTTTTTCCGCAATTGCGTCGCTAAAACTTCAAATCGGGCAGGCTGCCGACGCCGCTGAGCGATTTCAACAGGGTCGTTTTGGCCGCTTTCAGTGAACCTGCAATCGACTTGGCCAGGATGTCGAAATTGAAAGTATGCTTGAAGTTCGACGACGTCGAATCAAAGCAATTCAGGGCGGTTGCCATGATATCGCCCGAATCGTTGCCGCCGCAGAACTTGGCGTCGTTGGCATTGCAATGGACCACGGCCACCAGGTCGAAGCCGGCGCCGGTATCGACGTTCATACAGTTGCTGGCGCAGCACGTCGAGCACGCCGACAAAGTCGATTCCTTTGCCCGTGCACAATGACAGATTATCGCAATGGATTCCGGCGAGAAATACCAGGTCCATCCCATCGCCCGTGTCGAAACTGGCTGTCGAACAACCTGGCGAATACGAGCTGGTGCTTACGCTGTAAGGCGTGGAAGTTTGACACGTCGTGACGCCGACTGCCACCAGCAGGTCGTTGCCGACGCCGGTGGTGACGCAAACGTTTGCTGCGGTAAGGTGCAACAACACCACGGCGTCGTTGCCCTTGCTCGTGTCCACGCAGAGATCGCCAGGCAAGCAGCCGTTTAAGAATGCCACCACGTCGTTGCCGCAGTCGAGCTTCGCGCAGATCGAGCAAACGTTGCAAAACGTGGCCGATTTCTGCCCGCAGATTTTGGTTCCCAGCAAACCCGTAACGCACCAATCGCCGGAACTCAGTTGCTTGACGGCGATGATGTTGTTCTTGGTGTCGCCGCAAAGTTGAAGACAGCCGCCCGAAAGGCTGGCGGTCACATTGCCGGCCATCATCATGCGGTTTTCGAGGGTTTCGAACCGGCGAGTTCGGCGGTGATAGCTTCTGGTAGATCTCATGACGCTACTCCGTTTTCGTGCGAAGAGATGGCTGAGAAATGAGCCCTGATAATCTGAGGAATATACAAGGATCACAAAATACAGGAAGACTCTAACGGCGGAAAATTGTGGATTACGGCAATTTAGCGGAAAAACCTGACAAGCGGGGGTACGGTGGCTGATTTGTCGACCGTCCTCTGAGCCCGCAGAAGCGTGCCGTTTTCCTCCCTTTACACCGGCGCCCATGCAATGCCGCGGAGCCTGTCTTGACGGTTTCCGCTGAAATTGGGACAAGTCTGCCCCGCGCACCTCTGGCGTGTGCCTCCTGCATGCGCGTCCATCGAGCAAGGATGCCCTTATGACCCGCCCCGTCACGGCCTGGTTACTCGTTGTCACTGCACTGGTCTTTGCGTCGCAAAGCGGGTGTCGCTCGCCGTACTATGCCGACCAGGGAGCGCTGGCCGGCGGATTAGGGGGCGCCGGGTTGGGCGCCTTGGTCGGTAGCGCGAGCGGAAATGCCGGCGCGGGTGCGGCCATCGGCGCCGTGGCGGGCGCCGTTACAGGCGGCGCGGTGGGCGGCGCGCTGGACGACATCGAAGCGCGAATCGTGCGCAAATCGCGGCCCAAATGGGACGTGCCCCGCCCCCCGGCGCCGTGAACGTGACCGACGTGGTGGCAATGTCGCGCGCCGGCGTCAACGATCAATTGATTGTCAATCATCTCAACGCCAACGGATTGGCCCGGCCGCTAGTGGCCAACGACGTCATCTATCTGCAGCAGAACGGCATCAACCCAGGCGTGATCGACGCCATGCAACGAACTCGCGTCGCTGTGTCGGCGCAACCGGCCGCGGTCGTCGTGCCCGGCGCACCTCCGCCGCCTCCCACGACCGTCTTTGTAGCCAGCCCCGGTTTCTACTACGGCCCCGGCTGCCACCGTGGATGGTGAGCCGTCATCCGTTGTCAGTTTTCCGTTGCCAGTTGCAGACTATGGCAAACCTAATGCAACGGACCACGGACAAAGAACAACGGACCAACAACAAAAAAAGCCCCGCGTCCTTGCGGGGCTGAGGTGAGCCAGGGCTCGTGGGTACCCGGGCTCGTGGGGTGCGGTGGAAAAACCGGCCCGGCCCCCTCATGACGGGGCCGGACCGTGGCAATCACCCTGCCTGAAGCACTACGAATTGACTGCCGCGCTGTGTGCGGACCTGCATGAGCACGCCATCTTTGAGCGACTCATGCTTCAGCGCCGTCTCGAAATCGTGGACATTCTTGACGACCGTCTTGCCGACCTTGTGGATCAACATTCCCGGACGCAGGCCTTTCTCCGCGGCGACGCCGTCGGGATCGACCTTGCGGATCAGCACGCCATCGGTGGCGTGATAAGCGTCGGCTTCATCGGGGGTCAAATCGGAAACCTCGACACCCAAATCGTCGGACGTGTAGTTCGAAGTCGATTCTTCCTCCGATTGCTTTTGGCGGCCGTTCATGCTGGCCAGGCCGAAGTTCTTCGGCAACGCTTTGACGGTGACGTTGACGGTCATCGTCTTGCCGTCGCGGAGAATCTCGACTGGCTGCGCCGTATCCAACGGAGCACGTTCGACAAGCTCCTGCACTTCGCGCGGATTGTGAACTGCCTTCCCGGCAAACTTGGTGATGATGTCGCCGTCTTGCAGCTTGGCCTCGGCGGCCGGAGTGTCGGGATAGACTTGGGAAATCAGCACGCCTTCGCCGCGCTGCGCGCCGAACTTCGGCGCCAACTCTTCGGTCAGCTCGCCGATCGCCACGCCCAGATAGGCGCGACTGACGGCGCCGGTCTTCACCAACTGGTCAGTGACCCACTTGGCCTGATTGATCGGAATGGCAAAGCCCAGCCCTTGGTAGCCGCCGCTGCTGGAGGCGATGGCGGTATTGATGCCAACCACTTCACCGTCGAGGTTCACCAGCGGTCCGCCCGAATTGCCGGGATTGATGGCGGCATCGGTTTGCAGGAACTTGGTGCGCGTCGAACCTAGTTCACGCCCCTTGCCGCTGATGATGCCGGCGGTCACGGTTTTTTCCTGGCCAAATGGATTGCCGATGGCGACGACCCAGTCGCCGACTTCCAGGTTGTCGCTGTTGCCCAAATGAGCCGCGGGTAGATCGGCATCGGCCTTGATGTGCAGAACCGCCAGATCGCTTTGCGGATCGGTCTTAATATCGGTGGCTTTGAACTCACGGCCATCGGCCAAGCGGACGGTGACATTGTCGGCGCCGTCCACTACGTGATTGTTGGTGAGCACGATGCCCGAACGGTCGATGATCACGCCCGATCCCATGCCTTCGCGCGGCGGAGTTTGCCAGGTGAATTCCTGACCATCGCCTGGCATGTTGGGGAACATCTTTTCAAACGGGGTGCCTTTGAACGGATTCTCGTCGCCAAACTGCTGAAAATTGTGGAAGGGATTCTCGCCATGCGATTTCACCTTCTTGGCGGTCTCATGCGAGTACACGGTAACCACGCTGGGCGTGGCGGCGCCGGCCGCTTCACGGAAGGCGTTGGAAAGGGCCTTGGCATGAATCACCGCCGGATCGTTGCGCAGTTGCTCCGGCGTCTTGGGAGGCTTGGCGGTATCCGAGGTGACCTTGGCTGTGTTATCAGTTGAGACTGCGGCTGTTTTGGTGTGATCCTGACCGACCACCTGGTTTTGTCGCAGCGTGAGGCCGAGTGCGAAAGAGGCTGCCAATGCCACGACCACGATTAAGAACCAGCCTCTTCGAAACGATGCTCCGCTCATACACGAATCCTCCTGCAATCGAAAATCACGAGAAATTTAGAATCAAGGGGGGCCGGCCGGGGGAAAGCAAGCCACGAGGGGACCGGCGGCCGGATGCGCCTCTATCAAACACTTACGAGATCACATTTCCCCAGGTTCGGTCTGGAAGGGTCCGCAACGGGTCGCAGTGAGATACCAAGCCCCGGCCAGCGGCTCAAGATCAGCCAAGAGATTGACAAAACCCCGGACGGGAGCTAGGTTTGCAGCAGATTTGAGTTTTCGCCGTCCGTTGAAAAGGGGGACGGTTCGCTGGAGCTGATCGCTCGAAGATCGGCTCGCGGGAATCCCCTTTTTCTACGGGCTGCCGGTCAAAAGTAGCCGCTTGTTGCGAGCATGGCTTGCATGAGTAAACGCTCCGGCCCCGGGGGGACAGAGGATCTGTCTCCTGAACTGATCGCGCGCTGCGAGGCGCGCGTCGGTTACACGTTCTCGAATAAACTGCTGCTCCAGGCTGCGCTCACGCACGCCTCCGGTGCGCTGCACCGGCTGAAATCGAACGAGCGGCTGGAATTTCTGGGCGACGCCATTTTGGGCTTCGTCGTTTGCGAGCGCCTGTTCCATTTGTATCCCGACTATTTGGAAGGCGATTTGACGAAGATCAAATCAGTCGTCGTCAGCCGCACCAGTTGCGCCAAAATCAGCCAGGAATTGCAACTGCAGGAGTTCCTGATTCTGGGCAAGGGGATGACGACGCATCCGCGCGTGCCGCCGTCGCTGTTGGCCGACGTGTTCGAATCGCTGATTGCGGCGATTTATTTGGACGGAGGACAGGAAGCGGCGCGGGAGTTCATCCACCGCTTCATGGGTCCCGAAATCGAAGCGGCGGCTTCGGGGGAAGTGGGAGGCAACTATAAATCGGCGCTGCAGCAAATGGCGCAGCGCGATTTCGGCACCACGCCGACGTATTCGCTGCTGGACGAGAAAGGCCCCGACCATAGCAAATGCTTCAAAATTTCGGCACAGGTGGGCAGCCACCGCTACCAGGGCGCTTGGGGACGCAATAAGAAGGAAGCCGAGCAGCGCGCGCTGCGCAATGCCCTGTGTGAGATCAGCGGCGAGGAAGTGCCGTATCCTTCGGATTAGTCTTGCGCCATCCGCAGCGGCTGCGCTTCATACTCAGTGGCATCTGCGCGGCGCGGCCAGGGCACAAAAGCCGGCACGCGACGTTGGTACGACGTGTATTTGGGGCCGAAGTGGGCCGCCAGGTCGCGCTCTTCGATTTTCGAAGCCAGCACGATGTAGGCCGTCAACGTCACGGCAAACAGCAAATGTCCGACGCTCATCGTCGGCGTCGCCCAGCTCGCCAAGAACCAGCCAACGTAAAGCGGATGGCGCACCACCCCGTATAACATCGGCGTGCGAAACGGAAGCGACGTATATTCCCGATCCTTCAAATGCAGCCAAACCTGCCGCATTCCGAACAGATCGAAATGACTGATCATCAAGCTGGCCGCCGGCACCAACAGCCAGCCCGCCACGAATAAAGCCGTCAGCAGATAGTAAAGCGGACCGGAACTGAAGTTCCAGACCGTGATATCGATCGTGCGCCACTGCCAAATCAGCAGCATCACCATGAGGTTCGATATCAGCACGTACGTGCTGCGCTCGATCGCATGGGGAACGATTCGCGTCCAGACCTGCTTGAACGCCGGCCGCGCCATGACGGAGTGCTGCAGGCTAGACAGGGCGATCAGGCCCAAGTCGATTGCCAGCGCCAAGCCGATCGAATCGCTGGTCGGAGCATCGATGGTTTTGGGAACAAAGTAATTTCCGACAAAACCGCAGAAATAGGCGTACACCGCGAGAAACATCACGTAACAAATCAGGCCGTAAGTGAAAAATGCTACCCGCTTCATGTGCATCAACTCCTCAAAAAAAGCAGTGTCCAGTGATTGTTGCTCGAAGTATGACGCAGGGAGGGATTGAAGAAAAGTTGACTTACAGTGCACTTTCGGGTTGACTTGAAGTACACCCTCGGGATTATTCGGAGCCCAACGTACGCGGAGTGCCTACATGCCCACCGCCACTCGCCAAAAACTTGTTGAAACCGCCCGTAAACGCTTCTACCGCGATGGCTTCCGCAACGTCGGCATCGATCAGATTCTCTCCGACGTCGGCATCAGCAAGACCGCCTTCTACAAGCACTTCGAGTGCAAGGAAGACCTGATGCTCGCCGCGCTGGAAGACCAAGACCGCTGGGTGCAAAACACGTTCTTGGAAATGGTGCGCACGCGGGGCGGCGAAACCGGCGTCGGCCAATTGAACGCGCTATTCGACGTGGTGGACGAGATCATCCACTCCGACGATTTTCAAGGTTGCATCTTCGTCAACGTAGCGATGGAATTTCCACTGCAGCACGACCCGGCCCACCTCGCCGCCGCCCGCAGCAAGAAAGCGATCGAGGATCTCGTGACCGAAATCGCCACGCAGGCCGGGGCCAAAAATCCGCGCCACTGCGCGCAGGAACTGTGCCTGGTGATGGAGGGCGTCTATGTCACGCGCCACGTGACGGGGAACCCAGAAACGATCGCCATCGCGCGGCGAATTGCCGAGCGGATCATTGCGCAGCATTTACCGCAGAGCTAACGGTCTGTCGGCTAGGTGCGCATGTCACTAGACGACCGTTTTCCTGAGCACCTTGTAGACGGTCGGCCCGCTTTGTCATCGCGTGCGGATCTGGAGCGATGAACGTCTGCTTGACGCTTGCCAACGTGCTAGCATCGCCGTTGGTTATCTCACTCCGCCAACGCCGGACACAGCTTCCCACATTGACCCAGCCGCGCCGTTTTGGGATAAGTTGCCCCAATTTTACGGGTTCAGAGGTTCAATTTTTGCGGTTTTGCGCAATCCCGTGCCGGTACGCCACGGGGTCGAATTGAAAGAAAGACGAGGAAGTCATGTCGGAATTGAATGCGAGATATCAGTTGGCATCCTCGGATATTGTTTGTGAGGAATTTGATGGCGAGATGGTAATTTTGAACCTGAGCTCGGGCCACTATTTCGCTCTCAATGGGTCGGCCACCGTTTTGATGAAAGGCTTACTGCAGGGCCATGCGCCAAGTGAATTATCGTCGGTAAGTAGCGCGTCGTTGGCCGCTGAAGCGGCCATTGATTTATTTCGCAAACTGGCGGCCCACGAATTGGTGGCGGTAGACACTTCTCAATTGCCCGCGCCACTTGATTCATCGATCCGCGAAGCTGTCGCATGCCTGTTGGAAGAGCCCACTCTGGAAATGCACGATGATCTGGCTGATCTAGTCATTGCCGATCCGATTCACGACAGCGATGAAGCGTCTGGCTGGCCAGTCCGGAAAGCTGCTTAGCTCGCTGAACTTCCGCGCAAGAGAGAGTGGAACGTGAAGACTCTGCCACTTCGCCCGCGACACACGCGGCCCACGTCCGCCAACCTGGTCGAGTTTCTGCGTGGCGTCATCGATGAGGCGAGAGACGACACCGAGTGTCTTAAGCCGATTCAAACGTCACGCTTGCACAGGCTCCGAATCCAGTTGGTCACGCGCAATCAGCACTACGCCGATCTGGTTCGGCAACGAGTGTTTTGCGGCGAAACGGATTCTGCAAGCTGCGAAACATGCCGGATTGCCGTGCTTTCACCGGAAGACAGCTCGCTGCCCCCGCCGCCCGCCTGGGGCGAGCCGATCTTTCATCCAAGGCAATTTGAAAAGTTACTGAGCGACAGTACGTTACGGGCCACCTACTTCCATGACCCGCGCGTTTGGCAAATTTACGATCATCAGGAGCGTTTTGGCCTGCTTTGGCTCACCGGGACGCATCGCTATTGCGATTGGGAACCGGCTGCTCCCTTGCGGGTCTTTCTCCATTGGTGCTATCGATTTCAGAACATGCGATTGACGCATGCGGGGGCTTTGGGAAAAGGGGGCGCGGGAATCCTTCTGGCTGGTAGGGGCGGCGCAGGTAAATCCGGGACGGTCGTAGGGGGAATCGCCCACGGTCTTGAGTCCGTCGGCGACGATTACGTGCTGCTCGACAACGCCGCCACCGACGTGCATGCCTACCCGTTGTTTCAAACGCTCAAACAAGATCGCAGCGGGCTGCGCCGATTGGGATTGGAGTCACGAATTTGCGAAAATCGCACGCCGAATTGGCAAGACAAGTTCGAGTTCACCAGCGAGGAGGTCGGCGGCCAGGCCTTGGTCGCCCAGTTGAGGATCCGCGCGATCGTGATCCCCAAGATCGGCGCCGCAGGGCGTTCAACGATTCGGCCGACGACCCAACAGCGAGCGATGATGGCGCTGGCGCCGACCGGAATTTTTCAATTGCCCGGTGAGCGCACGTCGGGGGCGAAATTCTTTACAGACCTGATTCGGCGGCTGCCCTGCTTTGAATTGGCGTTGAGCGCCGATCCGGCTGATGTTTCGCGAGCCATGGAAGCATTTCTCGACGGAGGCTTGCCGTGCGACTGACAGTCATCGTGCCGCTATTCAATCGCGAGCCTTTCATTGAAACCGCTTTGCACTCGTTGCTGCGGCAACGACACGAATGTGAGTTGGACGTGCTTGTGGTAAACGATGGCTCGACCGACCGAGGGCCCGATCGAGTGCGAGCCATAGCGGAACGGTATGGACAAATTCGCATGGTCAGCACCGTGAACCAAGGCGTGACCAAAGCTCGGAATGTCGGTTTGCGGAATCTGCCCGACGATGTGGAGTTCGTTACGTTTTTGGATTCCGACGATGTTTCGCCCGAAAGTCGAATCCGGGATGATCTGGCCGCCTTCAAGCAAAATCCATCGTTGCAATTCACGTACGGAAAAATGAGGCTGACAGACAACATCGATGACGCGGCATTCACGCCAGCCCCCACCGCGCAAATTGCGACCGTCCGCGGTGTTTCGCTCAGCGCGGGTATGTACCGCGCCCAGTTTCTGCGTAAGTTGGGCCCCTTCGACGAATCGTTTGAGCAGGCCGAAGACACAGACTATCTTCTCCGCGCGTTCGAAAGCCAGGCGGAATATCGCCTAACCGACACCATTTGTGTTTACTATCGGCGTCATCCCGGAAACATGACGCGCAACACAACCGTGGCTATGAAGTGTTTTATGCGCGCTGTTTATAAATCGTTAAGCCGCCGTCGGCTCAATCCCGACATAAAAATCCCCGTCGGAGTGTTTGACCTCCAAGAACTGATGCAAACAAGGCTTTAATTATGACGATGAACTACACGGTCGTACTCCCGGCATTCAACGCGGCCGGCACGATCGGCGAGACGATCGAGTCGGTCTTGCGGCAAACGGTTCCGCCAGCGCGCATTTTGGTAGTTGACGACGGATCGACTGACGCCACGCGCTGGGTTGCCGAGTCTTTTGGCGGGTGTGTCTGCGTCCAGTCTCAACCCAACCTAGGACCCGGTGCCGCAACGAGTTTGGGCATGCAGCAATGCGATACGCCGTTGATCGCCACGATCGATGCCGACGACATTTGGTTGCCCGAAAAAATTCAGCGGCAACTGGACTTTCTGGCCGTAACCCTACCTGCAAGGGAGTATTTGCGCGAATGCAACATTTCGGCGAAACGGTGCGATCCGAGATAGTCCAGGAAGGTTGGAGTCGATCCACCATGCTGATCCACCGCGACGTTTACGATTGTCTGGGAGGTATCGCAGATCTTCCCGGCAAGCTGGGTGAAATGATCGATTGGCTCGCTCGGGCACGAGAAGCCGGATTTGAACTGGTCATGCTGCCCGACATCCTGGCTCTTAGGCGTGTGTCCGCGAATAGCCTCTCGGCCGGCCGTAGCATGACAGACAATCGCGGATATGCGCTGGCGGCAATTGCGTCTCTGCGCCGGAAGCGAGCTCGTGAAGGAGGAGTTTCCCCAGCATGAAGTTTGGGCGCTGGCTATACCCGAAATGGTCCTGGGCGTTTCCCGCGGGCGCACATCACCAGTTGATCCGCGCGGCCATTGGCGCCGACCAAAAGCAAAGTTTAGAAGCCGCGCGGAGTTGGCTGACCGAGCACAACATTAACGATGCGCAATTTCGGGACCATCGACTGCTCTTCGCGATTGTCTCCCGATTTGGGCAAACCCTGGGCGACCATGATGCATACCCTCGGTTGGTCGGTCTGCAAAGAATGCTGTGGACGAAATCGCGGCTAGCGATTCAGGAAGCAACCGCGACGTTGCAAAGCCTGCGCGGGGCCGGCATTGAGCTGCTCTTGATCAAGGGCGCATCGCGCCTGGCATTGAACGAAGCCGCCGGCAAACAGCGTGTGGCATGGGACATCGACGTGGTCGTCAAGCCCGAGTGCATGTTGCGCGCATTTGACATCCTAGTAGCAGAGAACTGGAGTCCGTCGCCGGGAACAAGCCCTCAGTATCTTCGAGAGCGTCTGGCGTCCACTCGCGGGATGAACCTGTTCCGCGGCGACTTCGGCGATCTTGATCTCCACAGCCGCCCCTTCCATCCCGGACAGGGTGGCGAAAAAGAAGATGCTGTCTTGTGGGACGCCGCGCTGCCGGCCAGCTTCGCGGGAACCACGGTTTGTATTCCGCGCCGGAAGATCGAATTGCGCTGGCACTGGCACACGGCGGAATGGACGGACATACGCATAGCGATTGGCTGGTGGATTGCGCGCAAATTCTACGAGCTGAAAAGTGCGACTGGCAACGCCTGCAAGAGATTCTCCTGGCGCGCCGATTATCGGTGCCCGCGGCGATTACTTTCCACTATCTGAGCGATCGATTGGACTTCGACATCCCGGCAGGCTTTTTGGGACAACTTTCCCAAGCCGCCATGCGTCGCCCGCTGGCCATGTGCTCGGGCCTGATTCAGGCTCGACCCAAAGATCGCGCGGGACCACTTGGTCAAGTCTTTCGCGCAGTCGCAAAAAAGCAGCGCAAGGTGGCCGGCTCCCGACAGATGCCGACTCGAATCAAAGACCGCAAACTGGCGGTCCGCCGGGTCCGCTACACCGATGCCTGCGGAGCCGGTGCGTTTGTCGGGGCTTATCGCTTGGACCGGTCGTCTCAATGCCATCGGCAAGGCACGCTCAATCTCGATATTCTGCTGGATGTTCAGACGACCTCGACACGGCGCCGAATTGAAATGGAGATCAATTCGGCCAAAAGTCATCTGGCCCGCATCCGGTTCCGCACTTGGGCAAAAAAGAAAGGGCTTCTCCGGCTGCGTCTTTATGGGACCATTGAAAATCCTGCGCCGGAGGAAACGTTGGAACTGGTGTCCCGGCCCAGCAAGCAGTTGCGGCGGTACGCAAGCGCGTTGGAACGGGATCAATATGGGTGCTTACCGTTCCGCGTGATTTCTTGCCACATCCGATAAGTCCCGTGCTAGTCTCGACCAATCGCGGAGACGATTTGATAAGCCACCTCGACCCGTGCGCACGATGGCAAATCTCCAGAATCGTCTCGGAAATTCGCCAATTGCGGGACGTCTTTTCTAAGCGACCGTTTCAAAACTTTTGCGGTTCAGCGTGCCAAAAGTGTTTCCGCCGTCGTCGGTGTAGGTGTCGCTGCCGGGGCCGCCGTTGATCACCGCCGCGCCGGCGATGGTGACGTTTTGCAACGTAATGTCGTCGAGGCCGACACCCAGTACGACGTTCAGTCGGTTGGCGCTCAAGCTAGTCAGTGTCACCGTGTCTGAGCCTAAACCTCCGTTGATTCGGACCAGGCGATTGACGGTAACCGTCGTGAGCGAACATGTATCGTTGCCCGCGCCGCCGCCGACCGTCAATTGATTCGCATTGACGCTGGTCAGCGTGATCGAGTCGGTCCCTTCGCCGCCCGAGATGGTGATCCGGCCGGCCGCGGAACTCGTCAAAGTAAATGAATCGTCGCCTGCCGAAAGGAAAACGGTCAATGAGCCCGCGGTCACCGTCGTCATGTCGATCGTGTCGCCGTTGGCGCCGCCGTCCAGGTTGAATGCGTGCGTCACATCCACGGTATCGGCGGTGAGCTGGTCGATGCCCGGTCCCAAGGCAATGTTCATCGAATCCGCGGTAACGTGATCCAGGCTGATGGTATCGTTGCCGAACGTGGAGCCGAGGATGAATTTTTTGGCAATCGTGCAGTTGGACAAAGAAATGGTGTCGTTGCCGATAGAGCTGGCGATGGTCAGATTCTTCGCGGTGAAGCCGTCGATGTTCAGCGTCAGCGGGCCAAAATCGTTGATCAGCGCGGCGTGCTCTACAGAAAAATTCTCCAACGTGAACGTGTTGGCGCCCGTTCCGCTGACAAGCGCGAAATTCAGACCGACCCCGCCATGCACCGTGACGTCGTTCGCCACGACGGTATTGGTTCCGCTGCCCAAGTTGATGCCCAGGCCATTGCCGATCGACACGGAGCCGAGGTGAGCGTCAACCGCGGAATCGACCAGGCCGCCGCTGTTGTCGAAATTTCCCAGGGCGACGATGATATTGCCGTCGGCGGCGGCGATCGCAAGGCCCGCCGAAAGCGTCAAATTGGTGACGACGATGACGTCGTTGCCCTTGTTGACTCCGGCCAGACCGGCATTGAAATTGAAGTTGATTCCAGTAATACCCGCGTACAGGCTGGTGCCGCTGATCGTCGTGCCGTCCAACCCCAGCACTTGCACGACCCCGGCAGAGCTGTTGAACACCGCCACGCTGTTGGCCGCGTCGTCGCCGGAAATCGTGAGCACGTTGCCCAATAGCGAGGTGGTGACGGTGCCTGCCAACACACGGCGATTTTCCAACGATTCAAAGGCGCAGATTCGACTGGTTCGTTTACGCATGCCATGGTTCCGAAAGGATGAAGATAAGGCCGATTGGCTGTCCACGCGCGACAAGGCCCGGCCGCGTGCGCCATCCGGAACGTAACGTCGACCGACGGCTGCTACTAACTAACGACGAACGTCGTTTGGATGGCGGGTAAGTATCAAATCGCGGCGAGTGCAACAAGAGCGATGAATGGAGATGGGGCGGCCAGGGAACCCTGCTGGCATAGCGCTGCTCGAGCAATCAAGCGCGATCCAATAGCCGATACGTCAGGAGTTTCACGCGATCGTTGACCAGGAACCACCCGACGGAATACCCCCAGACCACAGCAGCCCAGCCCCAGCCGATGGGAGTCATCAAAATGCCGTAAACGGCAATCAGCGTGGCGACTGCTTGGGTGCCGAACACCGCCAGCACAAGGATCGTCGCAGGACGAATTGACCAAAATGGTCCGCGAGTACGCGTGACAAAGATCGTCAGATGCCCGGCCACCGAAAGCTTTAAATACATAAACGTCTGGATTGCGTCGCGGCTGAGGTGAAACACCCGCTCGCCGAGATAGAACAAGCCGAATGAAGCCATCACGCCCGCGATTCCCAGCACCGTGGCCACGGTGAGCACGCGGCGCATGTTCCAGCTTTCCGGCGAATCGGCGTAATGCACCCGGTCGTAGGCAATGGACAAAATGGCGCCGTCGTTCAATAGCGCCAAGAGGACGATCATCACGGCCGTGACGGGATAAAAGTTGAACACCAGAATCGATAGCGTCATGAACAGCAATACGCGGATCGTTTCGGCGATGCGGTAGATCGCATAGCTGTTCATCCGCTGGAAAATTTTGCGGCTTTCCTTGATGGCGTCGATGATCACCGACAGGCCCGGCGTGAGCAGCACGATGTCGGCGGCGGCGCGGGCGGCATCGGTGGCGCCGGACACGGCGATGCCGGCGTCGGCTTTTTTCAGGGCGGGGGCATCGTTCACCCCGTCGCCGGTCATCCCGACAATGTCTCCCTGCTGCTGCAGCACTTCCACGATGCGATACTTGTGCTCGGGAAACACCTGCGCAAAGCCATCGGCCTTCTGGATGATAGCCGCCAAAGCGGCGCTATCGACCGGCGCCGTCGAGCCATCGCTGAGAAATGCAGCGGCATCGAGGATGTTGTCGCCCAGCCCAACCTGGCGGGCTATTTCCTTGCTGATGGCCACCTGGTCGCCGGTGACCATTTTCACGGCGATTCCCATTTGCCGGGCCGTGGCGATGGTGGGGCGCGAATCTCCGCGCGGCGGATCATAAAGTGCTAGCAAGCCCAGCAGTTTCCATGGGCCAGTCCCCTCCGCGCGCCACGCCGAGCGAGCGAAAGCCGCGACGAGCAGATTCGTTGATGACAGACTCAACCTGAGCGTGAACCGTATCAACCTGCTGCACCAACGCCAAAATAACTTGCGGGGCGCCCTTAGTGACGCGAAATTCCTGGCCATCGGCGGCGCGGACGGTCGCCTCGGTGCGCTTGCCCACCGGATCGAACGGTTGAAAGTGAGTGACCTGGTATTTGGATGTCTCGGCGGCATCTTTCAATCCCGCCAACACCACCAGATCGATCGGATCCTGATCCTCTGCGCAATGCCAGCGCCGCGCTGGTCAGCAACAATTCGGAAGTAACTCCGGCGACGGTGAACGGTTCGCCCAGCGTCAGATGATTTTGCGTGAGCGTGCCGGTTTTGTCGGAGCAAAGCACTTCCATGCCGGCCATTTCTTCGACCGCCACCAGCCGCGTGACCACGGCCTGCTTGTGTGCCAGCTTTCGCGCGCCAACCGCCATCGTGACGGACAGCACGGTTGGCATCGCCACGGGAATGGCCGCCACGGTAAGTATCAGCGCGAATTGCACGGTTTCCAAAAGCGGATCGCCCCGCACCACGGCCACAACCAGAATCAAAGCAACCAACGCCACGGCGATTACGATCAAATAATTGCCAATTCGCAACACGGCCTTTTGAAAATGGCTGACTGTGTGCGCCGTTTCGACCAACTGCGCCGTCTTGCCGAAGTAGGTGTGCTGGCCGGTCGCATACACCAGCGCGTCGGCTTCGCCGCGCTTCAGTGCCGAACCGGAGTACACCACTTCCCCTTTGGTGCGCGAAACGGGGAGCGATTCGCCGGTGAGCGCCGATTGATCGACCTCCACCGGATCGTCGTCGAACAGCTTCGCATCAGCCGGCACGATATCGCCCAAGCGAAGGCGAATCACGTCGCCCGGCACCAATTCACGCGCCGGGGCCGTTGTCCACTTGCCGCCTCGCCGAACCTTGGCTTGCAACGCCAAATGGGCCTTCAACGCCGCAATCACGCCGGCGGCCTGGTATTCCTCCCAGAAACCGACCACGGCGTTCATCACCAGCAGCACCAGGATGATGGCGAAATCGGTCCAGTGCCGCACCACGGCCGACAGGATTATCGCCACCTCGATCATCCAGGGAATCGGGCCCCAAAAATACGACAAGAGTTTTAAGATCGCGCTTTGTTCATGCTCCGCAAGTTCGTTATAGCCGTATTGCTGCAAGCGGCGCGTGACCTCGTCGGCCGCCAATCCTTCGTGCGATGTCTTGAGTTGCTCTTGCAACTCCGGCAGCGGCAGCTTCGCCAGATCGGGCTGAGCGGTCGCCTCTGAAGCAGCTCCGCGAAAATGCCGATGCGCGGTCATTTTGAAACCTGCTGCATCTAGTGGGTGAGAATCCTGACGTAATCGAGCCCAAGCATAATACTAGCGGCTTCACGAACTGTTGTAAGCCAATTCAACTGGCCGAAGCCACATATAGCGAGCGATGGCCGCCGAATACTTGACGCCGTAGCCCCGGCGCGGTATCGGCGGGGGATGAAATACCAGCCGCGATTGCACGTTGTGCTGTATCAACCGGAGATTCCCTACAACACTGGCAGCGTGGGACGCACCTGTGTGGCAGTCGGGGCAAAATTGTGGCTGGTGCGGCCGCTGGGGTTTCGCATCGACGACTATTATCTGCGCCGCGCGGGGCTGGATTACTGGGAACACCTCCAGTGGGAAGCGGTGGACGACTGGGCGGGGCTTCTGGCTCGGCTGAACATCGAAGCCCCCGGCAAGCTGCCGTGGTATTTCACAAAAACCGCCACGCAAATCTACACGAGCATCGATTTTCTGGAGGGAGACGTGCTCGTTTTCGGCGGTGAATCCAACGGGCTGCCGGCCACGGTATTGGAAACCAATCGCGAGCGAACTCTGCGAATTCCAATTCGCCCCGAAGTGCGGAGTTTGAACTTATCGAACAGCGTGGCGATTGCCGCTTACGAGGCGCTGCGGCAGTGGGACGGACAGCAACGCAATGACTGAATGTCTCAATGACTGAATGTCTAAATGAGGCACGCATTGTTGACCATTTAGTCATTCAGACATTCAGTCATTTAGTCATTCACTCCGACTGCCCCTGCTGCACAAAGACATTGTTATACAGCGGCAGGTGGCGGTAGTAGACCTCCAGCATGTACGTATTCAGGCACGTGATGTAGAGCCTGCCCCCTTCGCTGCCGAATTTACAGTTGTTGGGGTCCCAACTGCCGGCCTCGGCGCCTTTTTTGACTTGTAATTCGGGAACAAGCTGCCGCATGACTTCGTTCCATCGTTTCCACGGCTCGCCGCCGAAATGGTGCAGCACCTGCGTGGCGTAATACCAGTAGTAAGGATCAAGCACGTTTTCGCTGAGCCGGATGGGATTGTCGACCAAAGTGTTCACGCCGTTTATCAGCCGCGGATCGTTATGCGGCCAACCTAAGTATTCGCGGCACAGCAAACCTTCGGCTGTCATGGAGAGAGTCGGTGGCGAGCCGGGGCGATAGCAATAGGCAGAGCCTTCCTCCACTTGCGCGCTGTCGAGGTAGCGCGACAGATTCTCTAGCGTCTTGGGTGGAACATCGAGTTTCGCCATGCGGGCGCTTTGCAGAGCCATAGAGAACCATCCGCTGACGGAAGTGTCGGACTCCTCCCGATTCGGAACATAGCGCCAGCCCCCCTCGCGCCCTTGATACTTCACGCAAAATTTGATGGCTCGTTCCGCAGGGCCACGGAAAGCGGAATCGGATGTCATGCCGTAAAGTTCGCAAACCGCGATCGTCGCCAGGGCATGCGTGTAAAGCTCGTGGCTCGTCGGAGCGCCGGGACTATTGAATTGGCCCTCCTTGCTCTGCATCTTCAAAAGCGCATCCCAACCTTTTTTCACAACCTGGCGATATTCGCCCGCGACGTGCGTGCTCCCGTCGCCTTGGAACGCCAAGAGCGCCATGGCGGTGGCGGCGGCGGAATTATCCGACGATCCGCTATCGGCGTAGGAGCCGCGCAAGTTCCAGGAGCCGTCGGTGCGCTGGATGCGCTTGAGCCATTCCAGCGCGCGATGCACGGCATCTTGCGTCGTGGCGTTTCCGCCAAACGCCTTCAGCAGCACCACCTTCATTCCCTTTTCACGCCCAGTGAGCGCCAATCCGATGGGCACGTCGGGTATCGCCCCCGCGTAGCCCGGACCGCTCGCCGGAGCAAACGGAGAAGCCATCAGCGGAATATCGAGCGCTCCCGGCCGCGGCGTAGCCAGTGGATCGTTCACCGGCGGCAGGTCCGACGGCGAGTACACCGCTTTGTCGGCGGTGGGATCGGGCGTGGGCGTCGACAGATCGACCGAGTTGTCCAACAATTGCTCGCCCAGTTTTTCGCCGTACACGGCCTGCATCTCCTGCGTCGCTTTTTTCGACGTGGTCAAGATGGTCAGCCCGAGCACGACAAGAATGCACATGTGCAGAACCAGGCTTGCCAGCCACGGAGGCGCGTTTTGGAACAGATCTTCCAACTCCGGCGTGATCAGCCACAGACGGCGGCGCTCCGAGGCCACCACAACGTCGGTGCCGGAGAGCGAACTGCGTTGCCCCGGCGAGTGAGGACGGGTCGTAGATCGATTCATCGGATCCGTCATGTTCCGCTCTGCTTACGGATCGCGGGAAGAGACATCCGGCGCACTTGCACACGCATGCCTCTGGTGCGCCGGATTTGCGACTGACTCAATTCTAGCCCTACGTTCGGCGGTTCTCAATCTGCCGGCGAAGAGATAATGTGCCGCGAATGGCCCGGCATTTGGTTTTTACAAAATCCGGCCCGACTGCTAACATTGTGCGGCCGTGGCCCTGGGTTGCCGATAAGTGCCGCATTCAGGAGCAGATTCGATGCTTGTCATACTCCGCGGGTTGATCACCGTTGTCGGGCGCGTCCTGTTGTGCGCCATTTTTTTCGCCAGCGCCGTGGGACAAATAATTCCACATTTCAACGACGTCGCCGCCATGATGGAAGCTCAAGGAATGCCCGCTGCCAAAGTGCTTTTGGTCGCGGCGATTGCTTGCTTGATCGTCGGCAGCTTGTCGGTCGTCGTCGGCTTCAAGGCACGCTTGGGAGCCTTCCTGCTATTGGCGTTCCTGGCGGTCGCTTCGTACTACTTTCACAATTTCTGGGCCGTGGAAGAAGCGCAGCGGCAAATGCAATTCGGGCAGTTCATGAAAAATCTTTCGATGATGGGGGCCATGCTGATGATCATCGCCAACGGGCCGGGGCCAATGAGCTTCGATGCCCGGCAGGCAGAGTCTATCGAACCGTACCAGCCCACAGAGCGGACGGTTTAGAACCAGCGTGCGCCGCGGCCAGCGAAGTGCGGGTTTCGCGGCGCGACGCCAGTCGCTGATGCCAAATGAATAGCGCAACTAGCACCAGCGGCCAGCCCACCCACGGCGCCAGTTGCAGCCAGGCAGGCGGAGGCGGGGCAACGTCGAACTTGAAGCTGACGTGGGCGGGCTGACGCTCTCCGATGCAAACCCTTGCTTCCCACGATCCTGGGCGCGGCACATCAAACTGCGCGGCCCGAAACATCTTGTTCGTCGCGGCCGAGGTTGTCGCCGGCTGTTCGAGTTTTAGCGCCGGCTGATCGGCCGGAATCAGTTCAATGGAAATCGGAACGTCATTTCGCACTGCGCCGGTGGCTGAGTCTTGCATCAACACGCTGATATCGACGACGCCGGCTCGCAACACGGCCGGCGACGTAAAGACGCTAATCTGATAATCGCCCGATCGCTGCGATAATCGCAGCGTGCCGCCGTCGGCCCACGCTGTCCCCGGCAGTGCGATGATGCTCGCCAGCACCAACAACAGCCCACCCACCGCCTTCTGCCTTCTGCATTCTGCGTTCTGCATTCGTCTATCCCCCCAGCGTGCCGCGCATCTGCATTGGCTGCAGCAAAATCCAAACGCCGGCCGCAAACAATGCCAGCAGCAATGTCGCCCACGGCGCGGCGGCCTTCACCGCGGACATCCGCGAGTTGATCAGCGACAGCGCCATACGCCAGGCCGTGTATAACGAGAGCAACAAACCCACGTCGAGCATCAATAGCTCCGCCTTCAACAGCCAATCCGGTGCGGGCCGGCAGCACGAGCAAACCCAGTTCGGCGCGCCCAATGACGCTAGGCCAAAGTCGGCCGCGAATCGCTGCGTGACGGGAACGATCGTGTCGAAACTGGTGAAAAAATGAAAACTGTAGTGCGCCAGCCACATCGCAAAACCCAGTGGCACAAGCGACCACGCAAATCGACAGCCCAATTGCCGCGCCGACATTTTTCGCAGGCCAAGCGTGCGGCTGGCAATTGTCGCCGCGCTGATGGCGATCGCAGGCAACAAGAACAGCGCCAGGCCATAGAAGAGCGTGGTCGCTAATAGCGTGGACGACAATCCCATTGCGGCGCTTGATTGGTGCAGAACTTCGACAACCGGCGACACCATCCCAGCGGCATTGGCAAACGCGCCGAATACCAACACAAGCGCCAGAGCGGTGAAATCGAACCGACGGCTCAACCGGCCAATGCCCGAGCGCGGCCCATCGCGCCAAAGCGTCTTCGAGGGGACGACGGCAAGCACGCCGACATTGTCGTGCGGGCATGCTTGCACGCAATCGAGACAGAACGTGCAATCGAGATTGCCCGTCTTTCGCGGCTGGAACAAATGCAGTTCGCACCCGCGCAAGGCGCCGACTGCGGGATCTGTTCTGCCGTGAATGCAGTCGTGAGTGCGGCAGGAAGTGCAAATCGCCGGTTCGCGCACTTTCACTTCCAGCGGCGAAATGATCGATAGCACGAAGTTGAATTGCCCGATGGGGCACACGTATTTGCAAAAGGCCGCGTCGCGGAAAGTGCCGTCGATCACCAGCGCACCGATGAAGTAGGCCAGAATGATCCAGGCGGTTAGCCAAGGACTGTTCCACAGCGCCATTGCCTCATAGGCCCATAAGAAGATCGCCACCAGCGCCACGGCGAGCCATTTCGTTCGCAACCAGGTGGGCCAAACGCGCGCGGCCGGCAGCCAGCGCCGAGCGATCGCGCGCGGCAACATGAACGGGCAGCCGTAACAAAACACGTTCCCTGCGGCCAAGAGCCCGATCACCACCAGCCCGCGCCAATGAATCCATGGAACGATGCCGGCCAAATTCATCGGTGCGGCCTGCGGACCGCGGAATCCGTCGAACATCACCACCAGCGTCACCAGCAGCACGGCGCACTGCACGATGCGGCGGGTATAGCGCCAGCGGAGGATGAGGCCGATCAAGGGAACAGCGAGAAGATCGAAGTGCGGAGTGCGGAGTGCGGAGTGCGGAATGCTGATCGCGCTTTGACTCCGCACTCCGAACTCCGAACTCCGCGCTTGTAACAACCGCACCCCGATCCATGCCAACGGCACCAAAAACACCACCGAACCGGGAACCCACATGATTACGCCGGCGATCGATTGATCGTCAAGCGCCGAAACTCCGCCCAGTCGCGGCATCGTGAGGTAGTACGGATATAAAACCTGGTCTGAAAATGTGAGCAGCGCCGCGAGAATCGTGTTTTGCACGTCGGCAAGTATCAAATACGGCACAAGCAACCACGTCGACCATTCGGGCCGCGCAGGATACGGACGTACGACCGGATACCAGAAAATCATTCCCGCAAGCAAGAAACAAACATGTTGCGCATAATGCCAGGCGGGATTGGCGAGTGCCAGTTCGTAGGTGGGCGGCAGATGCCATAACCAAGTGGCAGCGACAAAAATTATCCACGCGGTGATCGGATGCGTCAGGACAGTGGCCAATCGCACCAATGGCGTCCATCGCAAAAGCGGCGCCGCCCAGCAACGCCGAATCTCTCGTGGCAATCCGCGCACTAGTGGAAATAGCGGCGCACCCAGCCACAGCAAGGGCGGGGCGACCATCATCAATAGCAGGTGCTGCAGCATGTGCACCTGCAAAAGCAGTGGCGCGAACGTTTCAATCGGCGAGGCCAGCGCAAGATAAATGACGATCAATCCGCCGATGAATGCGGCCGGCAGGCTACCATCCCAGCTTTTCGCAGCGCGACGCCGCAACGCGCGCCAGCCGCGCAAATAAATCGCCGCGGTCAGCAGCAAAGCGGCCGCCAGCGCAGGCTGCGCGGGCCAAGAGGAAAACACAGCATCGAAGGTCGTAGTCATGGCAGAGCAACAGGGTTGCGAATGCCCAAGGATCGCGCCTGACCAAATTATTTCACGGGCGGCTGCGGCGGCTCGGTCCCGGAGGGACGCAAGCTCACCAAAAAGGTGACCAGCGCCGTCATCTCCGCCGGGCTGATTTGCTTCCCGTAGGCGGGCATATTGCCGCCGCCGGGGGTGCCGTTGCTGATTTGATCGACGAGTTGATCCGCGGTGAGCTTCGCGCCGACTTTGCTCAGATCGGGCCCGCGCTTTCCGCCGACGCCATTCAGTGCATGGCAATTGCGGCACTGTTTGTTTTGAAACGCGACTGCGCCCTGCAGCTCCAGCGGCGTGGCGGCGCCGACCATCGACGGCGGCACGGGGTCGGCGCTCCAGGCGGTCATCACCGGCGACCAAGGCGACTCATTCCCCAGATGCGTGAGCACTCCCAGGATCGTGTAAATCACGATCACTCCCAACACGGCAACCGGCCTGCGGCTGGGCGCTCGCTCGCCGCGGTTGGAAACAAACGGCACCGCCAGCAAACCGAGGACCAGCACCGGCGGCAGCACCAGCATGATCACCGTTTCTGCCGACGGCGGGCTGAGCGACAACAGTCCGAACAGCCACATGAATGGCCAATCCGGCCGCGGATTGGCGCCGGCCAGCGTGGGATCGGGGGGCGATGTTGGCCCCTTCGGGCCCACCACGGCAGCGATCACGACCACGACGATCACGGTCAATGCGGAGAAGAGAATATCTTTGGTCATCGAATCGCCGCAGAACGGCTCGCCGCGGCGCAATTCCAATTCATATTCAGCGTCGTAAGTGCGAGGCTCGACAATTTGGCCGGGCCGCGGCGGCACGCTCACGCCCAACTTCACCACTAGCCACAAGTGCACGCTCAGCAAAATGATCAAAAGCGCGGGGATCACAAACACGTGCAGCGCAAAGAAGCGGCTCAGCGTGTCGGCGCCGATGATCGGTCCGCCCAACAGTAAATCGACAATGGTTGGTCCCGCGCCGGGCACTCGGCCCATCATGGCCGCCCCCACGCCGACGCCCCAATAAGCATCTGGGTCCCAGCGCAAAACCTGGCCGGTGAACGCCATGCCCAACGTGCACAACAACAAAAACACGCCGACGACCCAGGTAAGTTCGCGCGGATATTTATACGCCCCGTGCAAGAACACTTGCGTCATGTGCACCAACACCATCACCACCATGGCCGAGCTGGACCAGTAATGCAGCGACCGCAGAAACCAGCCCCAGGGCTGCTGATAATTCAAGTACAACAGCGTTTCGTAAGCCTGGTCGGCGCCAGGCACATACGTCAGAGCCAGGCAGATGCCGGTCAGAATCTGAATCACAAACAGCGTCAGCGAAGCGCTGCCGAACACATACCACCAGCCCATCGGACCCGACAATTCGCGCGGCACGGGATGACGCATCATCGGCATCAGGCTTTCGCTGATGCCCAGCCGAACGTCGAACCATCGCAGTAAACGTTTCATCCGATTATCCGTTGCCGGAGGGTCCTTCGATGAATTTGTGATGCAACGTCGGCAGGAAAGGGGCTTTGATGTACAGTTGCGGCTCGGAATCGTTGGCCTCTTGAGCCACACGCCACACGCATTTGTAAAGGCCTTCCGGCGGCGGACCGCTCGCGCGCTCGCCATCCTCGTAGTACACGCCGCCATGGCAGGGGCACATGAACAGGCCCGATTGCGGGAACCATTCGACGGGGCAGCCCAAGTGCGTGCAGAAATTGGTGAACACCAGAAATTGATCCTGATATTTGTCGTCGCGCCCATATAGCGCACATAGACGCCGGTTTGCGCCACGACGCCGTCCCAAGGTTGGCCCAAGGGGTTTCTGAATGTTGCCAATCGCGTTTCGTGCAAGGGGAATTTGCTAACGGGCCCGAGCGGCGTCCACGGATCGGGCTTGGCAAGTTTCAAAGCGCCGGCGAGATACCCGACCCCCGGTACGGCAAGCACCGCCGCCGCGGCGGCGCTCACCAAGGCAGTGAGCCATATGAGAAAGCTACGGCGCGGAGCGGTGGATGTCAGCGGGCTGGGATTGGTGTTCATGGAAGTTGTTGTTCCGTGGGCTCAACGAGTATTCGCTCAGGGCGTTTTTTGTCGGCCCGCCATTGGGCCAACAATGCGACCAGGTCAGTAACTTGTTCGGCGGTGAGCGGCTTGAAGTTTTCGTCGCGGCCGTCGGTCTCGGCGAAACTCGGCATGTGTTCAGACAGATCGTTGCGGCCGGTGATAATGTATCGACGCAAGATCTGGTCGCTCGATAGCGCCAGGAACGCGGGATCGTGGATCGCGCCGCCGATGTTGGCTCCTTCGCCGTTGGCGCCGTGGCAACTGGCGCAGGCGTCCGCCCACACTTTGGCGCCGGCGGTTGCATTACCGGCGGTATTCCCGGGAACGAGGGGAGGTGCGTTCTGCGGAACTTCCGCGGAGCCGGCCTCCTGCCATTTCGCGCGGATTCCTTCCACCAGCGCCGCCACTTGCTTCTCGGTGAGCGGGCCGCCGCTTCTTTGCGACCAGGCCGGCATCAACGTGCCGGAGCGGCCGTCGGCAATTACTTTGTGGAGCTCGTCGTCGGTGACCAGCGACAGATACAGCGATTCATTCAACGGCGGGCCAGGCCCTTCGATTCCGTCCGCGCCGTGGCAAGCCGCGCAGCGCTGCGCATACAGCGTAGAGAACTGTGTGATGTCTTGTGGCATGCGATATGCGTCGGCAGGATTCGGCTTGCCGGGCAGGTTGTCGTTGCAGCCGGAAAACAGAATGCACATGGCCGCCAGACAGCCGAGCCACCCGCCGGGAATCGAAGACCCGCCGCCGGAGCCGCGCGGCGCGATCGGAATTTTTTCGGAACGCATGATCACGATCGACGTGGCAATTCCGTACAACAATTGCGAGACGACATACCAGGGCCACTGGATGTAGTGGTTGAGCACCGGGTTGACTAGTCCCATCATGCTGTGGTTTGCGCCCGACCACAGAAGCGGCAGGATCAGCCCGCCGAAAAGCAACGGCCCGCCTGGAATGGATGGCAAGGTCGGCAATAGCACGCCGCCGACCATGCCGAAGCTGATCGACATCAATACATGCATCACGCCGGCGCCGACGAACAGCCACGGATGAAATGCCTCCAATTGCTGCACGAGTTGGTCCGGCGGCAGATCGGACAAGCCGGGCACGACCATGCCGGCCAGCAGGTTGACAGGGAACCAAATCGTGTGGCCGCTCCAAACGCCCCAGGCCAGCGCGGGGATCGGCATCAACAAACCACCGAGGATGCCACCTTTGATGCCGGCGGAAATCGGATGCACTTTTTCCGGCAATTGGAAACGATAGCCGACGGCGCCAGGTTTGAGCTGCCCGACGGTGCCGGGACGCGGGGCCACCTCTTTTGCCCGCTGCGCTGCTTCCACGAGGGGTTCATGCTCGTGGCCGCGGCCGGGAAGCAATTGCACGATCCAGCCGAGCAGGCTGATGACCAACAGCGCACCGCCGAGGATGCAAAACACCAGGCTGGTTGCCACGCCAAGGGCAAATAGCGCAACCGCCAGCGCGATCACGATCGGCCACGCCGTAGGTCGCGGCATTTCAACCGATTCATGTTCCCGCGGGTTCGTGGCCATCGCCCATCAAGTTCCGATCAAATACACCAACGAAAACACGACCACCCACACTCCGTCGACGAAGTGCCAATACCAGGAGACGACTTGCACGCCGACCGGATTATCGGCGGTGATTTTCCTCCGCCAGGCCAGCACGAAGACAATCGACAGAACGATCAGGCCGACCGTTACGTGAGCAGCGTGGAAACCGACCAACGTGAAATAACTGCTGCCGAATAGATTGCGGCTAATGGTCAGTCCGTAGCGGCCGATCAGTTCGCTCCATTCCTTGGCGGTGCAAGCCAGGAATGTGGCGCCCAGCAAGATCGTTAATCCCCAAAATCCGAGAAATGCGCCGCGGCGGCCGCCATGCGCCGCGCGCTCGGCGAAATGCACGGTGGCGCTGCTGGTGAACAAGCAAGCGGTCCCGACCAAGACCAGAGGCAGATGAAAAACCTGCGCCGGCGACGGAACGCTGTCCTTCGTTTCCCGGAGGAAGACAATATAGGTAGTGATCAGCGTGCTGAAGAACGCGACTTCAGATAACAAAAATGCGAGCATTCCGGCCTGCTCAGGCAGCCAGCGACTGGCGGACGGCGATTCCAACGGCGCAGCGGCAACGGCAGTATCGGTCGTCATTCGTATTTCCAATCCGGGTCGTCAGGGTGCTTCAAGTCCCACAGCGGGCGGCGGCTGCGCACCGTGGGCACCACGTCGAAGTTGTAGCTCGGCGGCGGCGACGTGGTCGCCCATTCCAGCGTCCAGGCGTCCCAAGGGTCGTCCCCCGCGGGTTTGCCCCAGCGCAGCGACCAAATAATGTTGATCACGAAAATTAAATAGCTGGGCACCTGCACGGCCGCGCCGAAAGTGCTGATTTTGTTCCACAATTCCCAAGGGCGATCGGGCAGATAGGTATAGATTCGCCGCGGCATCCCCAGCATGCCGGAGATGTGCATCGGCCCAAAGGTCAGAATGAAACCGATCAACAGCAGCCAGAATTGCCACTTGGCCAGACGCTCCGACAGCATGCGCCCGGTGACTTTGGGAAACCAATAATGGATGCCGGAAAAAACGCCAAACAGCGTGCCGCCGATCAGCACCCAATGGAAATGCCCGACCACGAAATACGTGTCGGACACCTGAAAATCAAACGGCGCCGCGGCGAGCATGATGCCCGTCAATCCGCCCAGCACGAACATCGAAAGGAAGCCGCAGCAAAACAGCATGGGAGATGCCAGGCGGATGTGCCCGCCATACATCGTGGCTAGCCAATTGAAAAACTTGATGCCGGTAGGAATGGAGACCAGCAAACTCGCGCCGGCGAAATACATGTCCAGCGTGCGGTTCATGCCGGCGGCAAACATGTGGTGCGCCCACACTCCCATGCTGATGAACACGATCGCCATCGTCGCGGCGGCCATGAATTCGTAGCCGAACAGCACCTTGCGCAAACACCGGAATGACGTCGGAGATCATGCCGAACGCGGGCAAAATCAAGATGTACACCTCGGGATGGCCAAAGAACCAAAACAAATGCTGCCACAAATAGGCCGAGCCGCCGTTTTGCGGACTGAAGAAATTGGCCCCCAACACTCGATCGAATTCGACCATCACCAAGGCAGCGGTGAGCGGCGGTATGGCAAGCAGGATCTGGACGGCGGTCCAGAGAATCGTCCAGGTGAAAAATGGAATCTTGCGCAGGGTCATGCCGGGGCAGCGCATGGTAAGAATCGTGGCAACGAAGTTCACCCCTGCGGCAATCGTGCCGATGCCGCTGACGAGCAACCCCAGGGCCCAGAAATCGACGCCCGACCCACGAGCAAACGTGCGCTCCGTAAGCGGCGCGTACGCAAACCAACCGATCGCCGGGGGACCACCAGGCACGAAAAAGCTGAAGTACGCCAACAAGCCGCCGAACAGCGTCACCCAGAATCCGAAAGCATTGATCCGCGGGAAAGCCATGTCGCGCGCCCCAATTTGCAGCGGCACCACATAATTGGCGATGCCGATCAGGATGGGCATCCCCACGAAGAACACCATCGTGGTGCCATGCATCGTGAAGAATTGATTGAAGGTGTCCGGCCCCAAGAAATTATTGGCCGGCTTGACCAGTTGCCAGCGCAATGCAAGCGCCTCGGAGCCGGCGATCACTAAAAACACGATCGCCATCAGCACGTACATGATGCCGATGCGCTTGTGGTCGACGGTGATGACCCACTCGTGCAGACGAGCGGTCCACGCGGGACGATCCAACAGTGTGGGTTTAGCGACGGTGGCCATGCGGTGCGTTTCGGGATTGTCAGTTATCCGTCGGGCTTGCCCGGCGTGGTTATAAAAATTATCTCAACGTCATCAGATAATCGGTGATCTGGTCTACGGTTTGATCGTTCAGTCCGAATGCCGGCATCAGGCAGCCGGTCTTGGCCTGCTGCGGATTGGCGATCCAGCGGCGCAAATTCAGACGATTCAGCTCGATCGTGCCGCCGGCGATCGTTTTCCGAGCCGCCAGGTGCGTGAGGTCGGGCCCGAATTTACCTTGTGCCGCCGTGCCGCGGATGGTGTGGCAGTTGACGCACGAATGCGCGAGGAAACTTTGCCTGCCGTCGCTCGTGGCGGCGTCACTGGCGGCAGGCTTGGCCTCGTTCGCCAGCCAGGCGGCGAATTCTCGCGGCGGATCGACGTAAACTCGCAATAGCATGCCGGCATGCTGCGTGCCGCAATATTCGGCGCACTGGCCGACATACAGCCCCGGCTCTGCCGCTTGAAACCACGTCTGATTCGTGCGCCCGGAATCAAATCGGTCTTACCGGCCAGCCGCGGCACCCAAAAGCTATGGCACACATCGGCCGATTGCAGCGTCAGATAAATCGGCCGGGCCGGCCCGCCGCGCGATGCCGAGTCTTCCTCGATTGCCGCAGTTGCCGGAACATGCAATTCGTTGGCGGTCACGATGCCGGGCGCTTGCTCGTCGGCCGGTTCGATCACATATTCCCACCACCATTGATGACCGATCACGGTCGCGCGCAAAGGCTGCGCGCCGGCGGGCACGCGATCTGGATTCACGCGCACTTCAAACTCCGTGCGCACGATGACCAGCGTGAGCAGAAAGACGATGATCGCCGGCGCCACGGTCCAGGCGATTTCAATGGGGATGCTGCCGTAGACTTGCGGCGGCTCGGTGGCCACTGTTCGCGGGGCAATATCGTCTGCCGGCTTTCCGCGCCGGAATCGAACCAGGGAATAAAGCAGCACTCCCCAGACCACCGCCAAAATGAACAATGACGCCGCCGTCACAAACAGGAACAGATAACGAATCGACTCCGCCGGCGGAGAAGCGGGGCTGAGGGTGGACACATTCTCCAACGGTCCACCCGCTGCGGCGGCAATTAAAAACAGATTGGGCATCTTGGGCCCCTTGGACGACGCCGCGGCGTCGCCGGTTGCTTCCATGACTCGCAAGCGGCCAGCTCTGATGCGCACCGCTCGTAGACGAACGTGCGATCAATGTATACAAAGAAAGGCGATTTGGTAAAGCGCTTTTTGCACTTACTTCGATCCGCGAATGCGTTTCACAGCAGTCGCCGGTGCGATGATGAATATCAGCGGCCAGCGCGAGATTTTTGTGTGCCACGACGGCGCGGCGCTGGCGGCCGAGGCGGCCGGGCGAATCGTCGCCGCATCACAAGCCGCCATCCAAGCGCACGGACGATTCACGCTGGTTCTATCGGGTGGTTCGACGCCGGAGCAAACCTATACGCTCTTGGCGCGGCCCGATTGGAAAACGCGAATCGACTGGTCGCACACGTGGATTTTCTTCGGCGACGAACGCGCCGTGGCCCCGGCTCAAGCCAACAGCAACTATCGCATGGCGGCGCGCGCTCTCTTGGAGCCGGCGCACATCGATCCCAAGCACGTCCTGCGGATCCCGACCGACGTCGGCACGCCGGACGATTGCGCCCGGACGTACGAATCGCAACTGCGATCGTTTTTTGGCGCACACGACGAAACGGGCCAGTGGCCGCGGTTCGATCTTGTCTTGTTGGGCCTGGGCAACGATGGGCATACGGCATCGCTGTTCCCCGGCAAGCCGGCGCTGAAAGAAACGGTCAAATGGGCCGCCTGGAGCAAACCGGGAATTCTGCCGCCGCCGGTCGATCGGGTAACTCTGACGTTTCCCGTGCTGAATGCCGCCGGAGAGGTAATGTTCCTGGTATCGGGCGCAGGAAAAGCTACGATTGTGCATGCGATTCTCGAAGGAAACCCCGCGCTGGAAAAATATCCTGCCGCGGGAGTGCGGCCGACCAACGGGAAGTTGACTTGGCTATTGGACCAAGACTCGGCACGATTGTTAACGACCAAAACCGCTGAACCCTGAACCCTCCACAATGGCTTCACCACAAGTTATTCGTGCACGAAGTCCCGCGCCGGCCAAGGCGCAAACCCTGATGGCGGCCGCCGCGGCCAAGGAGCCGCTGGCGCTGGTGCTGTTTGGCGCGACCGGCGATTTGTCCGGCCGAAAAATATTGCCCGCGCTGTTTTCTCTCTGGCAGGAGAAGTATCTGCCGGAAAAAATGGCCGTGCTCGGAGTCGCGATCGACAAGCTCACGGACGATCAGTTCCGCGATCTGGCTCGCAAATCGATCAACGACCACGGCCGATTGAAGCCCGCCAACGATGACCAGTGGAATAAATTTGCCGCGATGCTTTCCTATCAGACCGTTGATTTTTCCGACGGCGCCAGTTTCGACAGCCTGGGCCAGCGGCTTGGCGCCTTGGAAAAAGAGCGCGGCCTGCCGGGCAATCGGATGTTCTATCTGGCCATTGCCCCGTCGTTTTTCGCGCCGGTGATCAAGCAGCTTTCAGATCACAAGCTGATTCATCGGCCCCGGCCCAATAAGCCCTGGTATCGCGTGGTGATCGAAAAGCCGTTCGGACACGATTTGACCAGCGCCCGGGCGCTGGATGCCGAGATTCACCTGTACCTGTTGGAAGATCAAATTTATCGCATCGACCACTATTTAGGGAAAGAGACGGTGCTGAACCTGATGGCGTTCCGATTCGCCAACGCCATCTTCGAACCGCTGCTGAACTGCCAGTTTGTCGATCACGTGCAAATTACCGTGGCCGAGACGGTCGGCATGGAAGGCCACCGCGGCAGTTACTACGATCATGCCGGCGCGATTCGCGACGTGATGCAAAATCACGTGCTGCAATTGCTGGCCTACGCCGCCATGGATGCGCCGGGCGGTTTGAAAGGCGTGAACGTGCGCACGGAAAAGCTGCGCGTGCTGCGGAATTTGGTGCCAATCACGGCCAAGAACATCGATAAGTTCGTCGTGCGCGGGCAGTATTCCGCGGGCACGGTCGACGGTGAAAAGGTGCCCGCGTACCGCGATGAAATCGGCATCGCCAAGGATTCGAATACAGAAACTTATGTGGCCGTGCGCACGATGGTCGACTTGTGGCGCTGGGCCGGCGTGCCGTTTCTGCTGCGCACCGGCAAGCGATTGCCGAAACGGTCCACGGAGATCGCCATCCGCTTCAAGGATCGCCCGTTGCGGCGCACGCCCACGATGGAGGTGGAATTGGATGGCGTGGGGGCAATTGCGCCGGAACCCAATGTGCTCGTGTTCCGTATCCAACCCGATGAAGGCATTAGCTTGTCGTTTGTCACCAAGCAGCCCGGCATGGGCTTTGCCATTCAGCCGGTGCGAATGGATTTCGATTACGAGCAATCGTTCCACGTCGGCTTGCCCGAGGCGTACGAGCGACTGGTGCTCGATGCGATCAAAGGCATCCCGCTGCTGTTCATGCGCACCGACGAAGTGGACGCCCAATGGGAATTCATCACGCCGATCATCGAAGCCTGGCAGCAACAACCGCCGCCGAAATTTCCAAATTACGCAGCCGGCACGTGGGGACCTGCCGCGGCGGACCAGTTGGTTTCAGATTGCCAGGGAAAATGGCGCATTCCGGAGTAATTCATAAAGCCGCGACCTCTGGTCGCGGGAATCGCGAAGGAGCCTTCACAATGCAACTGGGAATGATTGGTTTGGGTCGCATGGGCGCCAATATGGTGCGGCGGCTGATGAAGAACGGGCATCAGTGTGTGGTCAACGATCACAATCCGGCAGCCGCCGAAGCGCTTGGCAAGGAAGGCGCAATCCCCGGCAAAACTCTCGACGAGTTTCTCGCTAAGCTCACGAAACCTCGCGCGATTTGGATGATGGTCCCGGCCGGCGTGGTCGATAGTCTTTTGCGCGATCTCGTGCCGAAATTGGAAAAAGGCGACATCGTCATCGATGGCGGCAACTCGTATTACATCGACGATATTCGCCGGGCCAAGGATGTGGCCGCCAAAGGAATTCGCTACCTCGACGTCGGCACCAGCGGCGGCGTGTGGGGCTTGGAGCGCGGCTACTGCATGATGATCGGAGGCCCCAAAGATGCCGTGCAACATCTGGATCCGATTTTCAAAACGCTTGCGCCCGGCATCGGCGATATCGAACGCACGCCGGGACGCGAAAAACTTGGCGGCACTTCCGAGCTGGGCTATTTGCATTGCGGCGAAAGCGGGGCAGGGCACTTCGTGAAGATGGTTCACAACGGCATCGAGTACGGACTGATGGCCGCGTACGCCGAAGGGCTGAATGTGCTCAAACACGCCAATGTCGGCAAACAGAAGCAGGCGACCGACGCCGAAACCACTCCGCTGCGCAATCCCGAACACTATCAATACGACTTGAATCTGCCCGATATCGCCGAAGTATGGCGGCGCGGCAGCGTGATCGCCTCGTGGCTGTTGGATCTAACGGCGGCGGCCCTTGCCGGCGATGCGCAGTTGAAGCAGTTTGCCGGCCGAGTCTCCGATTCCGGCGAAGGGCGCTGGACCATTCAAGCGGCGATCGAGGAAGGCGCCCGGCGCCGGTGCTGAGCGCCGCCCTATACGAACGCTTCACGTCGCGCGGCGAAGCCGAGTTCGCCGACAAGCTGCTGTCCGCGATGCGCTACGAGTTCGGCGGCCATCTGGAAAAGAAATCCTGACCATGATTCTGGCCGGCGACATTGGCGGCACCTCGACGCGCTTGGCGCTGTTCGATGTCAAAAACGGGCAATTGTCGCCGCTGGTGGAGGCGAAGTATCACAGCCGCGAGCATCTTGGGCTGGATGAAATCGTCAAGACGTTTGTGGCGGCGCAGCCATGCGACGGCCAGAAACTGCCGATTGAGCATGCCGCCTTCGGCATCGCGGGCGTGGTGCGCGAAGGACAAGTTCACACCGTGAATTTGCCTTGGATCGTGTCTGCCGCTCAGCTCTCGAAAGAATTGAAACTAAAAGAAGTTCACCTGCTGAACGATCTGGAGGCGAACGCACACGGCATTCCCGCGCTGGAACCGAACGATTTCGTAACGCTCAACGCCGGCAAGCCCGACCCACAGGGAAACGCGGCAATCATTTCAGCCGGCACCGGGCTGGGCGAGGCGGGAATCTATTTCGACGGTCAACAGTTGCATCCCTTCGCCTGCGAAGGTGGGCACACCGATTTTGGCCCGCAAGACCAACTCGAAACGCAACTGCTGCTGCATCTGAAGGAGAAATTCGCCCAAGATAGCGACGGACACGTGAGCTACGAACGCCTGGTTTCCGGTCCGGGCTTGCACAACATCTACGAGTTTTTGCGCGACACCGGCCGCGGCAAGGAAACGCCGCAAGTCGCCGCCGCGATGCAATCGGCCGATCCCGCGGCCGTCATTTCGCAAGCGGCGCTGGCCGGAACCTGCGCCTTTGCGTGCAAGCGATGGACATGTTTGTTTCGATCTACGGCGCCGAAGCGGGCAATCTGGCCCTGAAGATGATGGCCACGCGGGGCATCTATATTGGCGGCGGAATTGCGCCCAGAATCATCAGCAAGTTGAAAGAGCCGCGATTTCGAGAAGCATTCTGCGCCAAAGGCCGGCATCGCCCCGTGATGGAAATGATCCCGATCCGGGTCATTACGAACGATCAAGCGGCCCTCCGCGGCGCGGCGCGGTTTGCCGCAGTTCGGGCCGGTCTGATTGCGCCGTGGAAGGGCTAGCGGTTTCCCGCAATTTGGCGTTCTCACGCGGCCTTAGTCCCACTTGCTGGGGGACTTTCGAGCTAGGTTTCAGAGTGGCATCACTCCCGGGCCGCACGCCTTCCGATCGGGCTCAACAAGAAAGCCGATCCATTCCCGCCTCAATTCGCCGGAGCGCCATCATGAGCGCAGCGCCCGTCAGTTTGCCGCGAACGTCGCCGGCTCCTTGCGGCGATCGAAAACTGTCAAAAGTGCCCAAGGTTTTGTGCATCGACGACGATCCTGCCGTCTCGGAATTCATGCAGGCGCACCTGAGCGACTACCGCGTGGAACTGCTTTCCGCGCGGTACGGAACACACGGCTACTGGGAAGCGCTGATGCACCGGCCCGACGTGATTATCACCGACCTGCGCATGCCGCAAGGTTCGGGCGATTACGTGGTGGAATGCCTGAAGCGGAATTTGGCCACGCGGCACATCCCGGTGATTGTGCTTTCCGGGCGTGACGACCCGGCTTTGCAGCGTTATTTAGCAGTACTCGGCGTGGTGCGCTATTTCGTGAAACCAACACCGTTTTCCGAATTGTGCGAGGAACTAAAGCGGCATATTCCGTTGGAAGCGAATGACGAGGGGGTGAGGGACGAATAGCGAGAGACGAGCAAGGAAAGCTGAGAAGCATTATGGCGAGCCACATACAAAACGCCCCCGATGCCAGCCATGCGACGAAGCGCGTGCTGGTCGTCGACGATGATCGAGACATCGTCAGCGGACTGAGCGTGCGGCTCGAGGCGGCCGGCTACGAGGTGCATTCAGCCTTCGACGGCGCCAGCGGCTACGACACGGCCTTGGCCACCAAGCCCGACGCCATGATTTTGGACGTGCGGATGCCAAAGATGGACGGGTTGTCGATGCTGGCCAAGCTCCGCCAGCGGCCCGAGATGCGCACGACGCCGGTGATCGTCCTGTCGGCCAGCCTCAGCGATCACCAGATGGCGTTGGACATGGGAGCCCGATACTTTTTGGACAAGCCGTGCGATCCGCGCACGTTGTTGACGGCGCTGCACTCGGTTTCGGAACGAGCCCCGGTTGTGGCATAGATCATCACCGCGAGGCAGCAATGCTCTCCGGAAAATCTATTCTGATCGCCGACGACGATCGACATCTGGTGTATCTTCTGGCGCTGCGATGCCGGCAGTTGGGTTTGGAAGTGCGCGAGGCGTACGACTGCGTGTCGGCGCTGACGCAAATCCACGCCACGTGCCCCGACGTGGTGTGCCTCGACGTGAATCTGCCCGGCGGCAATGGACTGAGCCTTTGCGAAATGCTCTGCACCGACGATTCCGTCGCCGACATTCCGAAAATCATTCTCACCGGCCGCAGCGATCCCGACACGATCCGACGCTGCCACTCGATGTGCGCGTATTACGTAGAGAAAGCCAACGACGTCTGGGAACGGATGCGCCCGCTGCTGGTCGACGTGCTGACCCAGCCGGCGGGCAAGCCGCCGCGGCCGGCTCAATTGGATTTTTCGTGCAACGAGTAATCGTGGAAAGTGATCTCTTTCACGTGGCGCTCGCCAGGCAGCGTTTCAACCTCCAGAAATCGATCGGGCAGATCGAATTTCCCCACGCGCTCCCACGTGTTCAGATAGGTGCTGCTGCTTTTGATTTCGCCCGTTTTCGCGTCCCAAAACGTGGCGCTGAATGTGCGCGGCAGATATTTTCCTTCCTTGTTGCGCTCGGTCTCGAACACGCTGATGGAAAACTTGTCCGGACCGACGCGGCGATTGACTTCCGTCACCATGTCGTCGCGGATGCGGTAAGAACTGTCATACTTGGCGTCGCCCAGGCGGATCAGGCGGCCTAAAGGATGGTTAACATCGTCGTCGGCCAGCGTTGGCTGTTCGTCTTCCGGCACCGACGGCATGCGGTGATCGACCAGCGAGCCGAGCTGCTCGTCGACCCAGTCACGCAGCTTTTCATCTTTGAGCTGCGAGGTTACCGTGCCGTGTTCGTCGACGCCGACTGTTCCCTTTTCCACCTTGTCGTCGATTCGCACGGTGACGCTGGCTGAGAAACCGGGAAAATGTTCCCATACGGCCCGATTGGCGCGACGCGGTTGAGCAAATCGACCGCGGCGGCATCCGGGGCTTTCTTCGCGGCCGGCGCGGTCTGCGGCGTCGAAGCATCGGCAACCGCCAGCGGTTCGCCGGCCGATTGCGGCAAGCGGAAGGTGAGCGTGGAATAATGGCGCACCTCGTCATAGTGCTTGCCGTCGCGATCGCCGGGCTGCTTCTGCTGCGTGCGGGCGGAATGCGTAGTCACCAGTGGCAGGTTGATCGATCGTCGCCATTGCGGAGGAATCGAGCTTTAATTCGCGCTCTTCATTGCTGGGGAGAATAGCCAGCAACTGCGCGTCCGTGGCCGGTTTGCCGTCGAACATCACCGAGAGCGTAAGGGAATTGCCCTTCCAGTGCGGCCGCACTTGCAGCGCGAGCGCATCCGAAGCGCCGGCCGAGGCCAGGTCTTCGCCGCGATCGATCACCAAATGGCGGGCGTCGTATTGCAGCAGGAAGGTTTCGCCACCGCGGGTAACGACGCCGTAATCGCACATGGCGTCGATCGAACAGGGGGATTTTGGCTCGATGGACGACGACCAACTGCCCGTGTCCCCATTATCTTTTTTCTCCAGCGTCAGCGGCTGGGCAGTGCCGTTGGGCGTGGAAACCCAGGCTTTGGTCTGCGCCACCTTATCGAGCAGCTTGGCTTCCCCCGGCGCACAGGTTTCCGAGAACCAGAGGTTGACCGTCGATGGCTTGTCGGCGGGAGACGCTTCGAGCCAGAGGAAATGGGCCGCGGCGGAGCGGCAAACGAAGATTAGCGCGAACAGAAATGCAAATTTGATTATGTGTTTCATGATCGAGGTTTGGGGGTGGGGGAAAGTGGCGGGGCAACGAACGCACGCCCTCATTTTTGCAAAATCAGCTTGCCACTGCGAGTCAGCCGGAGGCGATAAATCTCCTCGCCGTGGCGAATCCAAATCTCTTTTTGGCCTGCGCAATAATTCGGCCGAGGAAATTTCGCGTCGGGTAGAAGCAGTGGCAGGCGGCGATCGCGGAGGTTCGTTGGTCATGGAACGGAGTGGGACATTCAAGGGGTATATTGCCCGCTGGGCCTAGAAATCAGCTTTCGGTTCTCCATCGTTGCGGTTGGCAAGTTGTTTCAGGACTGCCAGATCGATGTTGTCGCGCAGCCGGCGGACGCTGCCGTCGACCATGGCAAAATTCACGCCGCCGGGGTGATCGCTGCGAAACGATTCATACTCGGCGGGAAAGCCATACGGATACGTCGCGATTTGCGTGGCATTCAGCGCCGCGGCGGCAGACCCCCACGTGATGCCGGGATAACCGACGGCCCAGCGCGTTTCGCCCCATTTCACAGGGTTGCCCGGCTTGCAGGCCGACCAGGTGTAATTCTTCAGACCGTAGTTCATTTCGCCGATCAGCAGAGTTTTGGAAGTGCCGTCGCCGGCGGCAATTTTGGGAATCGTGACAATGCCAAACTTGCAATGCACAATCGCGCCGTTTTGCGGCGGCAGCCCGGGAATGCTAAACGCACCGGAAAAGGAAATCTCCGAGCCAGTCGAAACGGCGTAACTGCCCGGTGCGCGAACTTCCGCGCAACTCGGATCCGGATCGGGCACTTCGCGCGGCAGGTGCATGCTGGGGCAGAGATAGATCGGCATATGAATGTTGGAAATCTGCTGGTTGGAATCGCCAAAGTCATATTTTTTCGAAACCGTAAACTGCGTGGCCGCGCCTCTTTCGTCGATAAACGGCAAAATAAGCAGGAACGTGCCGTTGAAATTGAATGCACTGGCGTTTTCGACCGCGGCCGCCGGCGGCAAGCGCTTGTTGCAGCCGTGATAAAGCTGCACCGCCAGCGCCTGCTGCTTGAGATTGTTCCGGCATACCGCGTCGCGCGCCGCCTCCCGCGCCGACTGGACGGCCGGCAACAAGATCGCCAGCAACACGCCCACGATGGCAATCACGACCAACAGTTCGACCAGCGTGAAGGCCGCCCGGCATGTCCAGCGGCGCATCGGTCGAAAGCACGTTACGTTTATCATATTTGCATTGCGCGATTCGACATTTTCCGTCGATATCTGACGACCAACGCCAGTCCGCTCCCAAAAACCATCAGCCACAAGGTCGCGGGCTCAGGAACGGTGACCACTTGCAACAAGGGGCGATCGGACGACGAGCCGGTATAGGTTGGGTCGCCGGCGCTGGCGCCGAAAAACGTGGCGCCGACGCGGCGGCCAGTATCGGTGTCTTTCACTTCCAACTGCTGGATCAGCTCCAGGCCGTTGTTTGTGACATCGCCGCTCTTCCAGTCTTTGACCAATTGCGTGAGGTCGAACGAAATCGCGCCGCTGGTGCCGCTGACCACCTGAGAGGCATAGGCCGAACCGCCGACCGACGGCTGCGTCGCCCACGTAACGCCCGATTCGGTCCAGGCGCCGGTGATCGCAAAAGCCTCGATTGTCACCGGCCAACTGGCGCTGGGATCCTCGTAAAAACCCAAACCGGGCGTTGCCTGGAGCGTGAGCGTCGCGGAAACAATGTCGGAGTCGGTGTACGCGGACAGCGAAGAAAGATCGAATTGAAGCAACGCCACCGTGTTGTGAATGCTCGGCGACGTGGTCGTCTTCGATACTCCGAGAATATTCTTGTAGGGAGTCTGATCGCCAAGGTTCCCGAAGTTGAAAAACGCATCCGAAGGCGTGCCGACGAAGCCTTGATATAAAAAAGTGTCGGCGCTGGCGGTTTCGTCGGGCTGGATATTAATGACGGAGGCATCGGCCGACGATGCCATCAGCACTACCAGCGACAAGGGGCCCAACACTGCCAACGAAAAACGGTGCACAACCAGGGGAACCGACTTCCGTAACACCTGGGAATTGTGGATGAACGACAGAGATGTCGATCGCATGAATTTGTTCTCCCGCCCTAAGGGATCAAGCAACATCGACCGCGCGATTTGGCACAATGCGAGTCGCGGAGGGCGAGTTTGGCGGGCGAGAGGGAAAACGGCTTACCCGTGGCAGGCTACACTCGCAATCGTACTTGAGACTGAGTCTCAATTGCAATCGGCTCATTCTAAACCTTTTCCACCTGCCGTCAAGTGCCGGGATCTCGGATCCTCGAAAAAAAACCGCCAGCGCTTCGGACGCTAGTTTACCGACGGATCGGGCGGCTCGTGCTTGAGCTTGATGCCGGCTAGGCGAGTCGTGGAAGTAACGTCGTGGCACAATTTGTCCCACAAATCGTCGCCGGGCCAAAAGACATATTCGCTCTTGGCGGGAGCAGGGAACCACGCCCCTTCGGCCAATTCCACTGCCAACTGACCGGAATTCCAGCCCGCATAGCCCGCATAGAAACGAGCTGCACTTTCCGGCTTAAGCACTAAGTGTTCGATCTTATCCTTGGCCGTGGCGAAAAATAGATTCGGCAACACTTCGTTTTCCGACAGAAATTCCTCGGTGTGAATGGCCATCAGCGGCCCCGCACAAGGCCCGCCGTGGTAAATGACGGCCTCCGTCGTGCAGGGAGTTTCGCTGACGTTTCCCCACACGTTCTTCAATAGCGTGGTGCTGGGGCGATTGAGGATCAAACCCAGGGCTCCTTCATCGCCGGAGCGCACCAACAGCACGACGGTGCGAAAAAAGTTCGGGTCGCCAAGCTTGGGCGAGGCCACGAGCAGATTGCCTTCGAGCGAGCTCATCTGCATTGAATCCAACGATGAATGCAATCGAGCGGAAAGGCCATCGGATTACACGCGGAATCCAGCAATTGAGTATGCGATAGCGCAAGCCTTCAGGCAATGGGCTACGTAGAAACGCCAGGTGGCCACGCCATTGGAATCCGCCCAAATGCCGATTAGAATGCATTTGTCGATCCGCGCCGCAATTCTGCGGGCGCACTGCGCCGGGTGGCCTTGGTCCTCCCAGTGAAGCCTGCGATTGGCTCGATTTGCGTAGTCTTATTTGAGTCTTTTTTGATTGCGAGGAGCTTTGCATGCGGAATTTGTGCAGTCGGCCCTGGGTTTCCCGCAACTTTGTCCTCATCTTGACGGCCGCAAGCGTTTGGCTGTTCGGCAGCCGACCGGCGGAGGCCCAAATTACGGTGGAGTCGGTGATTGGCACGGCCGTATCGAATTCGAACGATGCTCAATATCAAGACGTGGCCGACGCTCTGACGCGATTTCAAAACGGCGACGTGAACGCCGCGCGTGAACTTCTGGCTCGCGCCAAACAGAAAAATCCCAAACTGGCGCCCAGCGAAGTGATGCTCGCTAGATTGCTCGTGGCAGCCGGGCAATTGACGCTCGCCCGGGCCGAATTGGAACGTGCTGTCGTTGCCTACCCGGACGATCCGGAAGCCTATTTATTGTTCGCGGAATTGGCGCTGCGCGAAGGACGCACGACGGACGCCGAAACACTGTTCGCAAAAGCCAAAACACTCTCCGACAATTTCAAGGAGAACTCCAAGCGGCAACGCAATTTTTTGATGCGGGCCAATGCCGGCCTGACGGGCGTCGCTGAAAACCGCGATCAATGGGACCAAGCGACGAAATTTTTGAAGGCCTGGCTCGAACTGGACCCCGACAGCGCGGCGGCGCATCAGCATTTGGGCCGCGCTTATTTCAAGCTAAAAAATGACAAGGACGCATACGAGGAATTCCAATCCGCCGTGAAGCTCGATCCGCAACTGATGAATGCTGACATCATGATGGGGCAGATGTACGAGGACAGCAAAAACCGCGACCAGGCTGTCAAGTTCATTCAAGCCGCGGTCAAAAAGAATCCGCAGAGTCTAAAGGTACTGTTAGACGCCGCCATCTGGGCGATGGTTACCAACCGCATGGCAGATGCCCAAAGCTACGCCGACTCGGCGTTGCGGGTCGACCCCAAATCCGTCGACGCGCAAGTAGTCCGTGGTCAGGTTGCCCGCATGATGGGCGATTTGAAGACGGCGGAATCGCTGTTGGAGCAAGCGCATCTGCAGGCGCCCAGCAATCTCAACGCCGCGAATCAGTTGGCGATTGCCTTGGCGGATTCCAATGACAACGTCAAGAAGCAACGCGCTTTGGAACTCGCTCAATTGACGCTGCGCGTTTCCGCCCAGGGAAATCAAGTGAATCCCGCCGCACTAACCACGCTGGCTTGGGTCTACTACCGAATGGGCAAGGGCGCCGAAGCCGAACAGTTGGTAGGCAGGATTCTGGCCGGCGGAATGCTGAATGCTGATATCGCTTACTATGTTGCTAAAATCCTGCAGGAGCGCGGACGGGCTGACGACGCGACAAACCTGCTGGAAGCCGCATTGAAAAATCCGGCGCCGTTTATCCAGCGGCAGAATGCGTCCGAATTGCTCAAACAAATTTCTGCCACGAAAGCGGCGGACGCCCAGCCCGCCAAAAGCCAAAAAACCTCGTCCGAAGACTTCAAGTCCAAATGAGCTGACGTCTAGCTCACAAGTTTGGTTTTCGGACCCAAGGCAGCTAAGCCGGATTTCTAATCCAGCCGCTGGGGCGGCATCACCGACGGCAAGTCGTTCCTGCGGCGCGACGAGCCGCTCCCGGCCGGCTGCGTACGCGGATCGGTTGTCCCCTGGGCGTTCGATTTCGTCTTCCCCAACGATTCGGTGAGCGGGGCCGACCCCGGCTGCGCGTAAACCGAGGTCGGCCGCTTCACTGGTTTTTGATCGTCGGTCGGGGCTGGCTCCAAGGATCGGGTCCAGCCGTCAGATTTTGGAGCGATCTTGGCGGGCGTGGGCGATTGAGACGTATCGTAGTCGTTTCCCTGTTGATTGTATCCAACCATCGAGGTGTCGCTGGTTCCGCTTGAACGCCGGCGGTCGCTTACGTACTGCCCTTGGTTATCGACCGGTTGATTGTTGCTTTGTGGATTTTCGATTTGCTGGTTGTCGCTACGCTGATTGCCAAAGTGTTGCATGTCATTGCCTCGACGCCCGCGATCGCGCCGAATGAAGCCGGTTGGGCTTACCGCGGCCCGGCCGGTCGGCGTCATGGCGGGCACAGGCTCGATCGACTCGATGCGCTCCGGCCGGCATTGCGCGGTGGCGTGCCATCCGCCGTGGCCGTAGAACTTGGTGGGCACTTCCAGCGGCGGGAAGCCGACGTTCTCGCCGTTATGAAAGCTGGTGAACATCTCGAGGGCCGCAGCGTTGGAAACCAATGCCGCCATCGCAATACAACACAGCAAGACCAGACGGTACATGGAGGGCTCCGAAGGGGGAAGGACGTAACGGGGCGGGCGGTGCAGCGGCGCTTTCGGCGAGCGCGGGTGTTACGCATCTCTATTGTGCGCTCTATTTTGCACTTTGAGTCCCGCCCTCCCAGAAAATGATGGGTCACAAACCATCAAATCTCCAACTTCTGGAAGCCTGAACCACCTATGCACGCCAATCCGGTGCTGCGGCGCCAGGGCAGGGCGGTAATCAGGCATTCCCCACACAAACTGCAAGGCCATCGCAGACGTTGCATATTCCAATACGGCGGGATTCCGCACGGCGAAACAGACGCCTATAACGATCGTGTAGTCGGCCTAACCTGCTCTGGATAGACTCTGGGGAATTATTTTCTCGACGTCAGCGGGTGCGTGCCAATTCCCGGGAGATTGGCGGTTATGGCAATCGTGGCGAGCGACTTTGGCGGACTGCTCTACTTGGGAATTGTGATGTTGCTGATCGCGGTATGCGTTGTGCTGTCGATCATTTCGATCATCTTTCTATGCGTGGCGGCTTACCGACTTCGAGATACCACGCTCGTGGCCCCTATGGCATGGGTAATACTGAGCCTCGTACTCTGGGCATATGCAGTCGTAGCGCCCATGCGAGACGCACGGGGAAGTGCCTTGCCGGCAGATCGCCAAACCATAGCGGCAATTGCGTTGCTCAGCATGGCTTGCCCGATGGTTGCGCTTTTGGGTGCGCGGCGTCCGCAAAACAAAATTTGGCCATTGGTGGTGGCATCGTTGCTGGGAATCTTGATTCTGCCGGAGTTACCGAACCTGTTCGGACAAGGCGATCGGCAATTGGCGCACAGTGTGTGGCAGTGGTTTTTCGCCGGGCTGTTGCTGGTGGGCTGGTTAAACTTTTTGCCCACACGATTGATGTTGGCCGCCACACTTTGGTCGCTGCCCGGGCTGTGGTGGGCTTGGGGCGGAACCATCCATTGGTTGCAGATCTTTGCGCCGGCAGTGGCCTGCATCGCCGGTGTATTGGCGGTAAAGCGATGGAGGTCCGCGAACTCGGCGGGAAACTGGAACCGAGTGTGGCGCGATTTTCGCAATCTGTACGGCGTCGTTTGGGCGCGGCGCGTGATGGAGCGCGCCAACGCGCTGGCCATCTCCGTGGGCGCCGAAGTGGCACTCGACTGGTGGGGCTTTCATGCAAGTCAACCGCTTCAAGCTGCAAGCGTTTCCGCGGCCCCATCCGCCGGCACGCAACAAGCGCCCTCTCTGGACCAGATGGCGCTGTTGGAACCCGGCCTGCGCAACCTGCTCCGCCGCTTTGTGTCCGACCGCTGGATTGACCAGCGGCTGGCGGCCGCCGACAGCTCCAATCAACCGCGCTGAGGGTGTTTGTCAGGTCGCTTGCACCGCTTTACAATGGTGCGGCCGGATCATCGGCTCAATGAACTAGCGATTGCCACAACGTAAAAGGTCATCCGATGAATGAAGATCTGGACAAGGTGATGAACGATATCGATCGTTCGGCCGAAGAGTGCTACATCGAGATGCGAGAGAAGGCCGCCGAATTGTGCCAGTCGGTCGAAACCTACGTGCGGAAGGAGCCGGTGAAGGCGGCGGTGATTGCCGTGGGACTGGGTTTTGTGGCTGGGGTGCTGTTGGCGCGGCGATAGTTTGCGTCGCACCGATTCTTCAATCTCTCTTTGTACTCAAAGCGATCCCACATGGCGGACGACGGCACGCCCCACGCGCAGGATGCAACCGGCCGGGTTCCGCCGTCCGACGATCCTTCGGACGCCATGGGCGGCGGACCAAACCTGGACGATCGCCACGGGCCCGATGCAATCTATGAAGCGCTGGAACACCTGGCCGAAGCGCGCGAATATGCGGCGCATCTTGCCGGCGCAGAATTCGATCGCCTGAAAATGCGGCTTCGGCGCATGGCCATGTGGGCCATCGTCGGCGTGGCAGCCGTCGTCGTGTTTTTGGCGATTCTGGTAACGGCCGTCGGATTACTGCTGTGGGGGTTAGCCACGCTGCTTGTCGCGCTGGTGGGTTGGCCAATGTGGGCCGGCGCGATTGCCGTGGGCGGCGGCGTAGTGCTCGTTGCGGTGGCGGCGCTCCTGATCGACTTTTGGGCATGGAACCGGGGGGCATATTCAGCAGCCCGGCGCCGCTTCGAAACGCGCAAACGAAAGCAGCGCGAGCGGTTCGGCCGCAGTGTCGATCGGCGCGAGGATGCGCAGATCGATTCCAGCGCTGAACATCCGGCCGAATGAAATATTCTCCGGTCCTCGATTTAATATTGCGGATTAACCAGGCGGCGCGGGCTGTGGATTCGATTCCGAGCCCTTTTGCGTCGATTGACCGGGAGGCTCCGGCTGTGGATCAAGCTGCAGCGATTTGCCAGGCTGTGGATTCGAGTCAGAGCCTTTTTGCGTCGGTTTGCCGGGCGGCTCCGGCTGCGGATTGAGCTGCAGCACTTTGTTCGATCCGGGGGGTTCGGGCTGCGGATTGAGCTGCAGCACTTTGTTGCTGCCGGGTGATTTGGGCTGCGGGCTAAATTGCATCAGATACACATGCTGGGCATTCACTTGATCCACGAATTGCAGCAGATACACGTGCGTTTTACGAAATGTGGGAAGATTCGCTATGACAGCATATTGAGATTGCTTGGCGACATCGTCGTAGCGCTTGGCCAACGCACGCACTTGATCGGATTCCTCCAGCGTCAAATCGCGTGCGCCGCGGGCAATTGTTGGATCTTTTTCGTATCGAGAAACTGCTGCCAGCCGGCGCCCGTTTCCATTCGACCCAGAGATTCATCGAGCTGCCGGGTGCTGGCGGCCAGGTCGCGATGGCTGCGTCCGACCGACCCGAGCGCATACTCGGGAAGCAATACGTCCAGTGCGCGCACACCCCACATTTGCGCCAAAGCTTGATACTCAGGCTGGCGGCGGGCTTCGCTGACTCGCTTCGCGATCGACTGGAGTTGCCCTCGTGTCGCAGCGTCCGTCGCTCCGGGAGGATCGCGCCATGCAGTGCAGGCCAGACCCCCCAGATCGAAATGTTTTCGCCATTGATCGCCGGTGGACAGGTTGTCGAGATCGTCATCCAAGCTGGCCAGCGCGCGGCGCACGCTGCGTTGCAACTGTTCGTTCGACATGCGGGCGACTTCTTGCTGCGAGGGGACAGGCGCAGGCTGCGGCGCCTCTTCCTGGTAGCGGCGCGGCGCGTTGTCGTACGAGTCGTAATTGTTCGCCGGCGGCGGCGAGAGCATCCGCATTAAATCACCCATATTGGGCGCCGGCCGCTGAGGAGGGGGCTGATTCTGCGGCGCCCCGAATTGGCGCTGGGCTCGCTGCGGTTGATTAGCCTGCCCACGCGCAGTTTCGCTCAGTTCACTGACAATGGCCCACAACACCACGCACAGAATGGGCGCGGAACGGCGCATGGCCTGCCTCACTTTTTCTTTGCCGTGCGCCAGCGGCACGGCAGCGACAAGGTGCCCCGGACGCCATCCAGTCTACTGCCGTCGGGGAACAAACTACAAGCCTGGGTAAGGTGCGAGAATTGGCGGCCTTTTGCGGGATGCGGCGATTCGAATACTGCCTTTGGGTACTGGCAATTCTTGCGATTTACGACCGCTCCCGGTCCGCCGAAAAAAATATTCCACCTCAGTTGCTTGAATATGCACTATTGCGGGTGTAGCATGATTCCCACGATTGGCTAGAGCACGGAACACACTGACGCCTCGCATTTCTTTGAGGCACATCATGTTGATCAAGTTCTCTTGTGTTTTGGTGTTAACGGCCGGCTTTTTGATGCCGCCGTTGGTGAATGCTGACAACCGCAAGCCTGCTGACGCTCAAATGCAGGGCGCTGCGGCGAGCGATGATCAAGCGGCGCCGGCCGAGGGCAAATTGCACGGACGTTTGCCGCAATTCTATTCCAAGCTCGACGTGAGCACCGAGCAACGCCAAAGGATTTATCGAATTCAAGCTTCCTACGCGGCCAAGACCGATGCGCTGGAAAAACAGTTGCAGGAATTGAAAGCGCAATGCAACGCCGAAGCGAGAACCGTTCTAACGGCCGACCAGCAAGCCAAACTGGACGAACTGATCAGCGAACGAAAAAGCAAAAAATCGAAAGACGTGAAAACGGCCGACGTGAAGGCAACCGCGCCGGCGGCGGGAGACAGCAACAAAGTCACCGAGAGCGCTGCGAAATAGCAGACGGAAGAATATCGCACCTTGACTAATCAATCGCGGCGGCTCATTCGCCCGGCGGCGGCAAAAACCACCGCCGGGTTTTTTTGCGCGACAATAATGGCGGCGCCCGATGATTGACGCCAGCGCCTCAACAAGCCCGGCGGAGAGCAAAATCTATTGCCTGGCCAATCCGGGGACGACGGCGTCTGTTGGCTTACGCAGATTGTTGTCGTGCACCAGAACCATCGCCTTGCCGACAAAGTACGAATCGAAGTCGGCAACCACCAGGTTATATCCCGTCGATGGATCTTTTTCCGACTCGACCGCTTCGATCAGCATCGGCCCTCGTATGGTATGCAACCAGTCGCCGGCATTAATTTCTTTGGCCATTTTCCAGCCGACGCCGGAAACCCACATCGGATGACCCGCCGTACAACGAATTAGCGTGTCTCCAGCCTGAATCTTGATCAGAGAACTGGGCGAGCGAACTGTGGCATCGGTAACCGGCTTATATCCCAGTTCACCGGTTGCCGCATCCTGTGCCAGGACCCAATCGCCAGGTCGTACCTTTTCGATCTGCACAAGCCCGCTGATGGTCCAGACCGGCGTGCCGGCGGCAAAACATGAGTTGCGACCTCCGGTTGGGCCAGGCGGGACGTAAGGAGGCGCTGGTGCGATCGCAGCCACCGTATACGGCGAGCTGTACGTTTCTTCGCGGGCATATCGCGTGGGTCGCTTTTGCGGCCGATCGTATTCATTGTAATCGTTCCACCAATTGAACCACGCGATGGAGTCAGAGCCAAAATCCTTTCCCGTGGCAGTGCGGAGGACGGAGATTATTCGCTCGTTCGACGCCGCAATGTCGTCGTTCTGCGCCAGCGCCTGGTTGGCGCGCTGTTCAGCCCTGGCTTCCGCTTTGGCCACCTTGGCCGTCGCCTTCTCAGGATCCGATTTCACGACCACCGTTCCCGGCGTCCAGCCTGACGGCAAATTGGCGTTCATTCGCGCGCTCATTCGAGCGACGGCCGACGGATACCACGTGTTATCCATCACGCCGGTAGAAGTGTACATCTTGTCGCCCCAGGGATTTTCCTTGAACAGCGACATTTGATAACCCAAACTGCCATTGGGAGTCTGATATCTTTCGAACTGCACCGAAATCGGCGTATCCAAGCCAGCAATCAACTGCGGCACATACGCATATAGCGACCGCGGCCGCAGCGCCTTGGCTGCCGCCTGGCGAACTTCAGCGCTCGGAGAAAATACCGCGAACCGCACCAGCGACTGCGTCGCCGCCACGTCGGGCATTTTCGAAAGGCTTTCAACCGCAGCGGCCGCCGCTTCGGTTTTGCCCTTGGCAAATACGGCCTCCATGGCAGGAATGGCCCTCGGGTCGGAGATCCCGCGCAATTCTTGCAGGGCCTCGGCCGCCGTCTGCTTGTTCTCGATTTGGCTGCGCATCTTGACGAAGCGATCTTTCCACTTCAAATAGTCTTCCTGTTGCTTTTTCAAGTCGGCATCGAACGCTTCGACTTCCGATGCCGGCATTAACTGCTTGTGATAGTAAACCAGGCCCAACTTGCTCCTGGCTTCGACCGAACTGCGATCGAGCGCCAGAACCGCTCGCCAGTGCGTTTGCGCCTCCTGCGACAATCCAACCTTTTCGCACCATCGGGCAAGCTGCCGTTGATCGTCAGCAATATTTTGTGCCTGGTCTCGGCGCTGGCGATATTCGTCTAACTTGGCAACGCGTTGCGGATCTTGCGAAGGCGCATCGAACGCCACCCATTTTCCATCCAGCTTGACATCGCCTGAATGCCAATGGGCGATTGCCAAATTGGGATCGAGCTTCCGCGCCTGCGCGAGCAAAGCGGCGCGCCGGTCGGACCTGCCTTGAACTTCTGCCTCAAGTGCCTGCTGCACCAGCAGCTTGGCTTGTTCTACATTCTGCGCCGGCGCGGCTGGTTGATCGGTGGAATTTCCGCGATCTGCCCCACGGACGACCGACTGCTGCAGGGCTATCAGCGCAATCGCCAAATAGGTCAATCGAATGATGGCTAACCGCATAGATTCCTCGCTGTCGGAATTCCGACGTTTGCAAAGATGCGGCAGTGTGGCCCGACCACTGCCGGCAAATACCCGGTTCGCCGAAGCGAACGCCCCTACCTGAGAATCTACCTATTCTCTGTGGTAATTGCCAGACAATTTGCCGATAAGGGTAGCGCCAGCCCGAGCGGACCGCCGCCGGGTCATTCACGGCACCCGCCGTAACCGCTTCAAGGCTTATCGATCAATCAATGCGACCTGGCGGGTTGACCGACGCTGATCGGCGATTGGTCCGCCGAATCGTGAGGTTGTCGTCCCGTTTCCAAGTACGACTTCGCCCGGCTGAGGATGTCGCTCATGCGGGCTTTGGGATCGGCGCCAAACAACCGCGCCGCGGCGTGGCTCAAGAGCCCGCCCGGCGGGTGATAGGTCAGCGAAACCGTCACCTGCGTCTGGCGATTGCCGTGGCTGGCGAACTGCGCGCAACCGTGATACCGCACAGCCGACGCCGGCGAGCTTTCCCACGCCAGATGCTCGTTGGGCTCGCAGCGGGTGATGGTTTCCGTTATGACGACGTCGCGTCCTGCCGGCCCGGCCACCGTTTTCTCATATCGGCTGCCGCCCAAGGGTCGCACGGATTTCACGGTGCTGCTCAGCTTGGGGAGGTTCTGAGGATCGCTAAACAACTCGAACACTTGCTCCACCGGCGCCTCGATGGTGATCGACTTTTGCATCCGGATGCCGCCGGCTTCATCGGTCAGTCCCAGCAGGCTGCGGCCGTTGCGATTCGTGGCCGCCCGTGCACACAGTCCCAATCCGCAGGTGCCCAACAAAACCGCCCAAGGCGAGCGGCGAGCGAGCGAATTGGCGACCAACGCCGCTCCGGCCGTTCCGGCGGCCCAGCGCGCCCTCGGCGACCATTGGTGTTTCGCATGATGGCTGTGCTGGCCGCTGTGGCCGGAGCTTGCTTGTCCGGAAGACCCGCCCGAGCCGTCCAACGCATCTAGCTCGTTCTCTACGCTTTGCACTCCGTGGATCGACTGCACGGCCGAGACGAAATGATCGAGCTCGTTGCGCAGGATTCTTCCACTGAGTGTTACGCGGCCGCGGCGGGCGGCGACGCGCACCGACGAAGGTTGCGAAACATAGCGGCCCAACTTCGAACGCACTCGCTCTTCCAGCACCTCGTCGGAAACTTGTTTGCGCCACATTGAGGACGCCGCCTCCGCAAGGTTTCCATAGAAGCGGTTCGCCGCGTCGCGGGCGGCCAACATCGCGGCCTTATTTGCTTTGCCCATCGAATGCCGGGCTTGATCGCGGAGCTGCGCTCGCCGGCGGTGACCGCGTTCGGGATCGCAAAGATACATCAAGCCGGCGCCGAGACCGGCCCCAGCCAACCAAGAAAGCGGTTTAGCCATGACATAATTCCTTTTGTTTGAAGGGCCGAACCAAAGGGCTGACAAGAGCCATCGCATCTGATTAATTCAGACTCCTAATGCCGTGCCACTAGGGCGAGGTCGATCCGGCGTACAAAGCTTGCGCTCGACGCCGACCGCCATGAACGGCTGCGTACCACCGACTCCGATGGATGCGATAACGCCACTATTAAAGACTTGATCGCGCGAATTGACAATCAGCGCAAGACAGATTTTTTGCCGTCGGCATCTTGCTATTTCCGCCAGTAATTAGCGAGACGCTTTGCGGCACGACTTTTGCAAGCCCGCCAGGACCGCCCAATTTGCCATCCCATTCGCGGCAAGAGTCCGTCAATCGACGCCGATCATCACCTCCGACGATTTCACCACTGCGTAAACTTCTTTCCCCACCTTCAATTGCAAGTTGTCGGCCGAGTTTTTCGTAATCACCGACACGATCTGCTGCCCGCCGGCCAGTTCTACCGTGATCTCTGAATTGACCGCCCCGGGCACGATCGACTTGATTTTGCCTTTGAGTTGATTTCGGGCGCTAATTTTCATGATTTTCTCTCCGGGCCTGCCAGGCGTCGCGCGAATGCCTGAAAGTTTTGCGATTCGAGTTCAAATCTGCAAGGCCTGGCGCTAAGCCCGCCGAACTTTCTCGCCCACGTGATGGCGAATGTAATCGGGCTCGCGCGCATTAGTCACGGCGGTGTCGTAGGTGATCTCGCCGCGCTGGTACAGCTCCAATAGAACCTGATCCATCGTTTGCATCTGGCTGCGTCGCCCCATTTGCATCTCACTGTAAAGCTGGTGCACTTGGCGCTCGCGAATGTGGTTGCGCACGGCGTGGGTGGCGATGCAAACTTCGCAAGCCAGCACCCGCCCCGAGCCGTCGGCCCGCGGCAGCAGCTTTTGAGCGAGCAAGGCCTGCAGGCTGTTGGCCAGTTGCACCGTAATCGCATTTTGCTGCTCGGCGGGAAACACGCTGTAGATACGCTGGATAGTTTGAGCCGCATCGGGGGTGTGCAAGGTGGCGATCACCAAATGCCCGGTCTCGGCGGCAATCAGGGCCGTTTCAATGGTGTCCAAATCCCGCATTTCACCGATCACGATCACGTCGGGATCTTGCCGGAGAATATGCCTTAGAGCCGCTTGATACGATTTGACGTCGCTGAGCAGCTCTTGCTGAATCACCAGACTGCGGTTGTTGTCGTGGGCAAATTCGACCGGATCTTCCACCGTGATAATTTTGGCCCGCCGGCTCGAATTGATGGCGTCGATCATGAAGTTCAGGGTGGTGGTCTTGCCCATTCCGGTCGGCCCGGTGACCAGGATCAAGCCGCTGGGCAGCCGCGTCAGCTCTTCGACAACAGGCGGCAATCCGAGTTCTTCTGCCGAACGGATTACCGTTTCGCACAGTCGAATCGCGAACTCATTGTCGCCCGCGTGGCGGTAAACGCTGACGCGAAATCGTCCGATCCCCTCGAGATTCCGGGAGAAGCACAACTGCCAATCGGCCTCGAACTGGCGTCGTTGCCCCTCATCCAACAGCGCATCGTAGAGCTTTTGCAAATCGGATTGCGTGAGCGGAGGTCCTTCCATCGGCCTGATCTCGCCGGTGACTCGCACCGTCGGCGCCATGCCGCGCACCAAATGCACGTCGCTGGCATGGTGATGGCGGGCGCTCTTCAGGATTTTTTCGATGGTCCAGGACATAATTTTCTGATGAGAAACCTTAGCGGCGCGAATCACGCGGCCTCAGCCAACGGCGAACGGTGGTCGTCCATGATTCTTGCCCCAACTCCGCCAGTCGTTGGCTGGCCTCCTGATGACGGGGACACAGCTCCAAGCATCGGTCATAACTGTTTCGAGCGGAAGTCGTGAACCCTAGTTCCTGCTGACAACGGCCCAACACCAGCCATCCGTAGTATGCCTGCGACGCCGATTCGACCGCAAGCTGCGCGCGGGCTAGTGCCTTGCTTGGCGAGCGATAGTACAAGTAAATCAAGGCCGCCTCCAGGGGCACCAGCCAATCGCGGCTGGCGATTTGCGCCCGGTCGAAGCAATAGCGGTCGCTTTCCTGACGCCCGGCCACCATCAATTCGCCGCGCACCATCCAGCAATAGGCGGAATCGCCTCGCTGTTGCATCGCACCGTCGCTGGATTCATGCGCCTTTTGCATGTCGCCCATTCGGCACAGCGATTGGGCCCGACCGGAACTCAGATCGCACTGGTTGGGAAAAAGTTCCAACGCCTTGCGGCTCCACAGTTCAGCCTGCGGGAATTCCGCCAGATGTACCAGCATCTGCACCTGCCCGACCCAGGCCACCACCAACGATTTTTCGATTTCCAGAGCCCGCGAGTAAAATCGCAGCGCATTTTCGTAATTCCCGTTGCGGCGATGCAGATCGGCTTGCTTCAGCCAGTGCTGCTCGTCCTTGGCCGCAAGATCGACGCCGGGGTCGCGCGGCTTGGGTGTCTCGTCGGGAAATTCAAGCTTGTCGAATCGCATCGATCTGCGTCCGCTTGGTTAGCGGAACCCTCCGCGCGACCAGGGCCAGGATTGGAAAAAGACGACTCCGGTCAACCGATTAATTGGCACTCGGGCCAGGTGGTGCCAAAGTGCCGGACTGTCGGGAGCAAGATTCGACGGATCCACAAGAACTGAATCGGCAGGAACTTCCAACTTCGAAAACAGAGTTTGGCAATCGGGCGATAACTGCGCCGCGCAAGTTTGCCGTCCACGAATAGTTTTCCGTCCTCCCAGGTAAGCGTCTGCCCAGCGACGGCAATCACACGATTAATTCGCATCCCGGCGCGAATGTACCGTCGGCCTTGCATCGTGTCGGCCGAATTATAAAGGACGTATTGCCCGGCCTCGACGTGGCTGGTGGGCCGGTACCACACGACATCGCCCGGACGAAACGGATCGACATTCCCATTGATCGATAGCGGTGCGGCAATCCGTGAAAGTAATGCCCCGGCGGGAAGATACACAAATAGCCCCAGCAGAAAGCTGCATGCCGCGGTGAAAATCAATCGATTGCCAAAAGAATCGAATCTTGGCGCCAGTGCTGTGACAATTGATGCCACATGAATGGCGAATGCGAGTCCCAACAGAATGCCTCCATACGGTGAGCCCATCAGCAACAGGCCCGATAGTCCACAGACAATGTACCCTGCCAGGTAAATCCATCCGATGCCGCGCTGGCCGACATGGATATTCGCCCAGCCCGGCGCCACGGCACGCAGCACCGTGGGAAGCTCAATATTTGCGGCGCCTCGGTCGATCGCCGGCCAGGGAATTTCCTTAGGGAGCAGATGCCAGAGCTGATTCGCCAGACGCCGCAGTCGCCACCATCCGAACATCGACTTCCCCAGCGCGCTGGCTCTGGGCGGATGAACGTTGATCGCGATGCTCGATAGCGCCAACATCGCGCCGCAACGGGCGCAGTTGCTGCTTCCAGGCATGTTCTGAAAACTGCAGCTAGGGCATTGCATGGATGGTTATGTCCGCCGATGTACGTCTACGTGTTGTCGAACGTCGGATTGAGCTTCGTAGTACTCGCTGGTCAATTGCCGCGATTGTTCCTGGCCCACGATGCGGGCCACGACTTCCGCCACATCCAAGCAGCGGGATCCTTTGATCCCGATGGTGCGAACCACCACTTTGCCGTCGGGGCCGATTTCGATTTCCAGTTCTTCTTTTGCCATGGTTATCGTGTAATTGTGATTTGGTTTTGTTGGTTTTTCGTGAGCACACATCCGCACGAGCCTGCTACCAATTCCGAACACGCAGCCGAACCACGCGATCAGCAGTAACTTCTTCACCGACGACCGTCATGTTTTTCTCTTTCAACTCGCTCACAATTCGGTGGTAGACGAATTGCTGCGTGACGCGGCCGATCAACTCTTCGCCCAACTCGCGCAATTGCTGCTTCGACAGCCCTTTGCCCTCCATGCAAACCTTCAGGGCGCCCCGGGCATCCCGGCTGAATGTCGCCCGAATGCCGTCCTTTTCAACCACCATTTGTTCGTCGCGGCCTTCCGTGCCGGCCAGAATTTCGCTGTTGTCAACTTCGATGGTTTCCTTTTGCTTTTCCATCGCGGTAACACTGCCCGACGTCGACGACGAGATCGCCTCCTCAACCGTGGTGAAGCCCATGCTGGCGATTGCAGCGGTAATGGCCGCAGCAATCACCGGCCAATGAGCGATCACGATCGGCGTGACCACTAATACGGCACTCATGAAACACCTCGCACTGAAAAAATGAAAGCAATGAGAGTTATCAATTCCTGCCTCAGCTCAACGACTGCGCCGCTCATAGTTCGATTTTCCTCCGCACCTCCTGAGCCGCGGTGCTCGTGGTGATCGAAGCTGGTCGAGCGCGCCCGGTCGCCCAACTTCGCAAGCGCTGCAGCTCTTCGCTCATGGTCCGCGAAAGCGGCACGGTTTCGCGGAGACTAGCTTCCACAATCTCGCTGTTCAGCTTGGCCTGTTTGCTGAATGCGTCGAACAAGGCCGAGACGACGGCCTCCTCGATCTCCGCGCCGTTGAAACCCTCACTCGCCACCGCCAGCGCCGCCAAATCGAACTCGCGCGGATCACGACCGCGCTTGGCGAGATGGATCGCAAATACATCGCGCCGCTCCTGCTCGTTCGGCAGATCGACGAAAAATATTTCGTCCAAGCGACCCTTACGCAATAGCTCCGGCGGAAGATGGCTGATGTTGTTCGCCGTGGCGGCCAAAAATACCGGCGCGGTTTTTTCCGAAAGCCACGTCAGCAGCGTGCCGAACACGCGGGCCGAGGTGCCGCCGTCGCTGCCGCCCGACGCGGTGGCCCCGGCCAAAGCTTTGTCGATTTCATCGCACCACAGGATGCAGGGCGCCACGCTTTCGGCAATCTGCACGGCTCGCCGCATGTTCTCCTCGCTGGAACCGACCAGACTGCTGAACATCCGGCCGACGTCGAACCGCAACAGCGGCAGCTTCCACAAGTTCGCAATCGCCTTGACGCACAAACTCTTCCCGCAGCCTTGAACCCCCAGCAGCATCACGCCGCGCGGCGAAGGCAAACCGAATCGCGCCGCCCGGTCGGAAAAGGCGATGCTGCGCTTAATCAGCCACTGCTTAAGGTTTTCCAGTCCGGCCACGTGGTTCATTTTTTCCGTGGTCTCGTAATATTCCAGCAGGCCGCTTTTGCGGATGATTTGCTGCTTCTCGCTGAACACGATGCTCACGTCATCCGAGCTGAGCTTGCCATCCATCACTAGGGTCTTGGCAAACACGTTTTCGGCTTCCTTCAGCGTCAGGCCCTTGGCGGCATTGAGCAATCGTTCCCGGCCATCCGAGTCCATGTCGATTGTAATCTTGGCCTTGCCCTGCACGTCTTCGATGATGCGATCCAACAGCACTCCGAAATCCTCAACCGAGGGCAATCCGAAATCGATCACTGTCACGTCCTTGCTCAACTCCGGAGCGATCTGCATCAGCGGACTGGAGATGACGATCGTTTTATAAGTGTCGCGCAGCAGGTGCGCCGCGTCGCGCAACCGGCGGATCACCGTCAGGTTGCAACGTTCGCCTTCCGTAAAGGGGTGAAAGTCTTTGAACAGATAAATCGCCGGCTCCATTTGCGCCAACACCGCGTCGAGCGCCGCCAGCGGGTCCGACGTGTTGCTGCTGCCCATCTTGTTGCGCGACGGTTCGGTGCCGGCCTTCACAATGCCATCGGTGATCGTCCAAATGAAAAGATTCTTTTCCCGCCGCTGGGCGATCTCGCGCAAGCATCGCTCCAGCCGCTCTTCTTCCCAAGTCGTTACGTAGATAATCGGGTATCGCGCGGATCAGGATTTCCAATTCCTGCCAGGCCGACATTCGCTGTGGCGTCTTTGGCGCGGCCTTTGTCGGTTTGCTCGCAGCCGGCTTGACTGGGGCGGGGCGCCCACGTTGGTCGCTTGGGCAGGCGAAGCGTCACTCATGGCTGTTGTTCCTCTGCGATGCCTGGGCATGCACGGCCGCTGCGGGCACTGACGTCTGCCGCTGAATTTGCTCGTGCCGCAACTGGACGGCTTGATTGTCGCTGAACAATCTGCTCAGAATCTCCAGCATCTCCGCCGAAGCGCCGAATAAATAGATTCGGCCATCCGGTGCGATCTCCAGTTCGGTCAGCTTGTTTTCATCGACCAGCGACATGGCGCCCTCACACAATCACACATAAGCCTTCGGTCGCGGCAAACTCTCTCGCCTGCGAACCGGCGTCGGCAGGCAGGTATTGGGCCAGATCGGCGTGATGGTGCGCCAACCAGCGCGGCAAATAACCGTCGCGAATGCTGAACTTCGTTTGCGGCAGATGTTCGTGCATCCAGGCAACGATCGGTCGGAAGCAGCAATCTCGATGTCCCGGCAGCAACAAGTGCCGCACGATCAGGTTGCCCTGGCCGGCGGCGATCTGCAAATTTCGCGTGATCACTTCCAGATAATTGGGAACTCCGGCGATGCGCTCCGCGCATTGGTTGTTTCCGAACTTGAAATCGGCGACGTAGATATCGGCGACTCCCGCCAACAATTCCAGCGCCACCGGCGTGCCGTAAAAATCCGATTTCCAAATCACCGGCGGCAAATCGTCGCAACCATGCATCGCCTCGAGGATAGCCGGCAGGTGGATCGTAGGCTCGCCGCCGACCCATTGGATATTCCGCGCTCCACGCTGCCGCCCCCATTTCACTGCTTCATTCAAAAAGCTTGCGGTCAATGGCTGGCCAATTTGCGGATTGAATGCCCGCTGCTCCGCGATGCAGAACGCGCACCGCAGATCACATCCCGACAAATAAAACAGATGCGAGGGGATCAGCTCCACCTCTTCGCCCACCTCGATCCGGTGGCGGTACACCCGGGCCTGAGCGTCGGCTTTGCAGAAGCCGCGCTCGCCCGCGGCCCGATCTACGCCACAGTCGTGTTCGCAAAGGCGGCAGCATCGATACTGCTGTTGTGCCAGCGCAAGACGTTCGTCTTCGACGACCTGCCGCATGATGGCTGCCTCCGCCCTCAAAGAAGAGCCTGTTCCCGAAGAACACCTTGATCGTATCAAATATGTTGCCCGCAAGCAAAAATCGGCATGAAGCGCCTCAAGGCCCTGAAACGGTGGACGCCGGGGCTCCCGAGATCCAGGGATTGCCGGCGCACGTAGAAAATCGCCCAAAGCGTGGTTTCGAGTCGCCTGAGACTCTTGAGATTCTCCCTTCGGTACGTTGAAATGCTTCCAGTACTCGAATGGCACCTCTGGTCCGGGAATTAGTTGTGGCACGACTGCCTGGTTGGCTCGCTCGACTCGAATTGAAGACGACCGGCAAATGGTTCTTGCTTTCCGGCCTGATCGGAATCGTGGCAGGCTTGGGAGCCATTTTCTTCCAGTTGGCAATTCAGGTGGTCGTTCACTACGCGCTGGGTGAAATGGCCGGCTACGTGCCCAGCGAAACCGCCGGCGAACGCAGCGTCTTCGAGGCCGGCGCGACCACGCCGTTTCGTCCCTGGATGATCCTGGTGGTGATGGTTGTCGGTGGCGCGGCGTCAGGATTTTTGGTGTATGCCTTCGCTCCCGAAGCCGAAGGACACGGCACGGATGCCGCCATCGACGCGTATCACAATCATCGCGGCTATATCCGGCCGCAAGTGCCGATCATCAAGACGCTCGCCTCTGCCATTACCCTGGGAACCGGCGGCTCCGGCGGTCGCGAGGGTCCGATTGCGCAAATCGGCGCTGGATTCGGTTCCTTTCTCGCCACACGACTAAAGCTTCCGCGCGCGATCGCCGGATCATGTTGGCCGCTGGAATGGGCGCCGGCATCGGCGCCATTTTCCGCGCGCCGCTGGCCGGCGCATTGTTCGCCGCCGAAATTCTCTATAGCACCGCAGATCTGGAAAGCGAGGTGCTGCTGCCAAGCGCCATCGCCTCGATCATTGCCTACAGTGTTTACGAACTGTGCCTGCCGGTGAATTTCCGTTTCGTGCCGGTATTCGGCAACAAATTAAACTATGCCATTTCCTCACCGCTGGAGCTTTTACCCCTGTTTTTGCTGGCGGTCATCCTGACGCTGGCCGCCATCGGTTTTGTCGAGTCGTTCTACGGAACGCATCGTCTGTTCAAAAAGCTGCCGATCTCGCGCTATTTGTGCCCTCCCATCGGCGCCGGTCTGGCCGGAATTGTCGCATTGATCCTGTACCTTCTCACCGGTTTCGATTCTGCGCGCTGGCGGTGTTATCCACCGGCCATGGCGCGCTACAATCAGCCATTCAAGATCCAGCTCAACTGGGAGTTCCCCTTTTGCTGGTCATCGGGCTGGGAAAACTGATCGCCACCTCGTTGACGATTGGCTCCGGCGGCTCCGGAGGCGTGTTCGGCCCCTCGGTTTTGATCGGCGGTTGCACGGGCGCAGCGGTCGGACAAATCTTCCACGGCCTCTGGCCCTCCGCGGTGCCCAATCCAGAGGCCTACGGCATTGTCGGCATGGCAGGCTTCTTTGCCGGCAGCGCCCACGCGCCGATTTCCACCATCATCATGGTTTCGGAAATGACGGGCGATTATCAGCTATTGTTGCCCACGATGTGGGTTTCGGCATTGTGTTTTTTGTTTTGTCGGCGCTGGAAGCTGTACCACCGGCAGGTGCCCACGCGCTTGGATTCGCCGGCCCACCGCGGCGATTTCATCGTCGACGTGCTGGAAGGCTTGCACGTGCGCGACGTGCCGCCCAACGCCCGGCCTTTGCTCCGAATTCCTCAAGCAATGCCTTTGCGCCAAATCCTGCAAACGGTGGCCGATACGCGGCAGCAATATTTTCCGGTCGTCGATGACGAAGGCCGAATGATCGGCATCTTTTCGACTGACGACGTCCGGGCATTCCTCTACGATGACGCCATTTGGGCCCTCACCGTGGCGCGCGACGTGATGACGTCGAAGTTGGTGACGGTCACGCCCGACGACGACCTCAACACGGCGCTCACCCGATTCACGCAACTCAATTTGGATGAATTGCCGATTGTCGATTCACAAGACCGCGCACGCCTGCTGGGAATGTTGCGGCGAAAAGACACCATCTCGCTGTATAATCGGCGGGTGATGGAGCACAAAACCGCCGCCTCGGAGTCGCACGAAGACTCTTGAGCCAGCATGAATTGCTGTGCGCGGCGCCATGTCGGCCCCATGGCCGGCACATCCGTTTCATCCGCCGCGGCGATCACCGGCTGCCGTCGCTTTCCGCCTGCGAATGCCAATGTGCGATGCCGCGAAAATGCTCCCAACCACAAATGGGCGGCACTGGACTCGAACCAGTGACCCCTACCGTGTGAGGATAGTGCTCTAACCAACTGAGCTAGCCGCCCGGCGTAATCTTCTAGAATACGAATTCTCGCAAATGCGAATAGAGGCTGCGAGGATAAATTACGGAACTCCGCGCCGCAAGTGGGGCAGCTTCCGCTGGCGGCACGCCTCTTGCATCGACACGCGACATGCATTTTCGATGCGTCTTGAATGCATTTTGTCCTCTTACAAGGAGCCGATCATGCGTTATTTGCCACTTTGGGCCGTTTGCGGTGCACTGCTGCTTGCAGGCTGCGAGTCGCAATCGACCAGCCCGACCGGAAATCGACCGGCGCAACCCCACACACCGTGAACAAGCCCGCGACCAACGACCAATTGCCAAATCAAGCGACGCCGCCTGCTACGCCTGGCCAACCGTCCACACCAGGCGCGCCTGGACCAATGGAACCAGCAGCAGGAGCCGTTCCGCCCAGCGGAACATCCCCAGCGGCAAGTTCGCCAAGCGGCAGCAACACGATGCCAGCCGAGACAGATACGTCGCGCAATAAATAGCGACGCAAGTGGCGCAAGAATTTGAAACTCACACGGCAGCCGACCTACGGCGTGGAATGCTCGCCGGGGTTTGGCTCCGAGGTGGGCGCGGACGTCGGCGGCTGGAATTGCGGAACGGCGGGCTCTTCGCTCTTTGGCTGCTGCGCGATGCGCGTATCAGGAAGTCGAGTCGCCGATTCGATCTGGTCTTCGATGTCGCGCATCCCTTTCTTGAATTCCGTCAGACCCTGTCCCAGCGCGCGCATCACTTGCGGCAACCGGTCGCCGAACAGCAGCACCGCCAGCACCGCGATGATCGCCATATCCATCGGGCTCATGAATGAAGCCAAGATGGGCATGGTGGCGATCCTTCTGTGTTGACGCACAATCCCGGCCTAAGGGCCGGTGCTAAACCAAGATGCAGACGATTGTTACTCCGGCTTCTTTTCCGTCGAGGCCGGTTCGTCTTTCTTGTCTTCGATGCCCTGAATTCCCTTTTTGAATTCCACAACCCCTTCGCCCAAGGAACGCATTACGCTCGGCAGCCGATTGCCGAACAGCAACAGGATGACAAAGGCGATGATCAGCAGATCGGGGGTGGAACCAAAAAAGCCGAATACGGGAACCATGGAAAGCTCAGTTTGTTGTGGCGGGATCGGCCGGGGGGCGCAGAACAATCGCTCACTGGTACCGCGCGTTGCCGGTCTCTCGTCCGAGCGTTGCAATTGCGCCGAATTTTGCGCTCCTGCCGGCTGCAAGAATCTACCTTATTTTACTGGGCTGGGTGGGGATGTCAAACTGACAGAGGCCGGGGTTTCACGGCGGATAACCGTTACGGCGGTTACACTTGGAACCGCGCGGCCTACCTCCTGGGGTGGCACTGACAAGCGCCTCGCTTGTCAGTGGAGCGCAGCGATTATCCCTTAACTCTCTTGCATGCTCTACGGACCCGGCCGGGCGCCGATTCGCTCTTGTGGGTTGCTGCGATACAGCGGCAGATAGCGGTAATACACCTCCAGGCACAGGGCCGACATCGCGGTGCTGTACACTCGCCCGCCGTACCCGCCCCAGATGCACTCAGGATCCCAACTGCCGGCGGCCTCCCCGTCGGTGCGCTGGCGCGGCACCAACGTGTTCTGCATCGCCTGGTTCCAGCGATCCCAATACGGCCCTTGAAGTTGATACATGCCCAGCGTGGCATAGTACCAGTAGTACAAATTGATTTTGCTCGAGCCGGGCAATTCTTCCAGCACAAAATTGGCGGCTTCATCGGCGGCGGGATTCGTGCGCGGCATCCCCAGGAATTCGCGGCACACTAGCGCCTCGGCCGTCATGGTGCGCGTCGCTCGCTCGCCGGGACGGTAACTCGCCTTGCCACCGCTGGGGCCGGAGGAAACTCGAGTCAGAAATCGTGCCACGCCCTCGCGGGCCGCCGGCGGAACATCGATGCCCGCCATTTCGGCGCTTTTCAGCGACATCCATTGCCAGCCGAGTTGGCTGGTGTCCCCTTGTTCGCCGGGCGATTCGATCTGCCGGTAGCGCCAACCGCCGGTGGCTTTGATCTGCCCGCCCAACGTGTAGTTGATCGCTGCTTTGGCGGGACCTTCCAGGCGTTTGTCGCCGCTCACGGCGTACGCTTCGCACAGCGCGAACGTGGCCATCCCGTGACAATACATATAGGCGTAGGTTTCGGCCTGGCCGGCCAGATTCCCGTCGCTGCCTTGGCTGGCAATCAGAAACTCCAATCCGCGCCGCACATTTTTCGCGTAGTCGCCGTGCTGATGCGTGTTGCCGGCGCCCAGAAACGCCAACAGAGCCAGACCGGTCATGGCGGTGTCGGCTCTGGCGCCGGCGCCTTGGCGATTCTGACCCAGCGCGGCGGTTTCGTGACCCGCGCCGTAGCGATCGGCATCCCAACGCCCATCGGCGCTTTGATTGTCCGCCAGCCATTGCAGCGCGTTTTGCACAGCCGCTTCCGATTCGGCGCTGCCGCCGCGGCGGCGAACCAGCTCGGCGCGATCGGCGGCGAAGCGATCCGCATAAGCATCCGGCACGCCGCGCGAGGCAATCGGCGCGGACGCGACTTCAACCATCGGTTGCGATTCGGCGGCGCCGTCTCGCATTGGCGTCCGCAGACGGCGCTTTTTCCGTGTTGGCAACATCGCCCGACATCCATTGGCTATCGTTGCTCGTCTCCGCTGGCTCGGGAATTTTGGCGACTGGCACTTCCGCATTATTGGACGGCTGCGACTCATCCGGTTTTTCGGCTGCTATTTCAGTTTTGGCCGTCACCTCTGTGGGCGGCGGGGCAGGGGGTTCCACGGGCGGAGCAGTCAAAAGCGGCGGAGGGATTTTCGGAGCCGCTTGTGAAAGTGGTTCATGCGGCGACTCGCCAGGCGGTTGCGCTCCGTCGATCACGCCAAGGCCCGGTTGACTGGAAGCATCGTCGGAAACGATCGCCGACGGATCGTCGCTGCCATCCTCGGCGCCATCGACCAGCGTCACGTTGATGTTGTGGGAATATCCGCCGGTCCCGGTGACGATTTCTACTGTCGTCGCATAGCACAACAACAGCAGGTGGGCCAAAAGCGACAATCCCGCGCATTTGCGCAGCGGATGCGATTGTCCCCAACTGGTGCGAATCATCACGCCCAGCGTAATGATCAGCGCCGCCAGGCCCATCCACAGCAAAATCCACGGCAGGTTATGCAGAGTGAAGAAGCGGTGCATGGGCCTACCGTTTCTTGCTGTCGACTTTTACCGATATGGCGACTTCGGTAATCCCGGCCTGGCGGCAAGCGTCGTACACGTCGGTCATGCGACCGTGCAGCGCGTTCCGGTCGCCGCGCACCAGCACACATTGTTTCTGATATTGCTTGCGCGCCTCGGTCAATTGACGGACCAATTCATCCATGCTCACCGGTTGCTTGCCCAACAGAATGTGGCCGTCGGGCAGCACGCTGACGACTTTCGGCGAAGGCGCCGCGGCCAGCGCGCCGTGACTGCTCACCGTCGGCACCTGCAGGTCGATCGCCTTTTCGACGTCGGTGAACCGCGCCGCCACCAAAAAGAAGATGACCAATGTCAAAATGACGTCGATCATCGGCGTCAAATTGAGCGTCGGTTCCTCGGGTGCGGCAGTTTTGAGTGGCATTGATTGCTCATGCAGCGGATTTGCGGCTTCGGCGCGACGGACCGGAATCCTGCAGCGCCTCGGCGGAAACCATATTCACCACGTCCTGGCTCAAATTGTCCAACTGCACCACCAGGCGATCGACGCGGCTAACGAAATACAAATGAGCCACCACAGCGGGAATGGCAACCAAGAGTCCCATCGCCGTGCAAAACAAGGCTTCGCTAATGCCCTTGGAAAGCATTTCCATGCGGCCGACCGCTTCGGAAGCGGCCATGTCGCTGAAAGCGCGGATGATGCCAAACACCGTGCCCAGCAGACCCATCAAAGGACTGATCGTGGCCACGCCGTTGAACACGCGGAGATAACGCCGCAAATCGCCCGCGGCACGCTCGCCGGCGTCGATCACAGCCTGTTCGACTTCGACGGCGGGGCGGCCCCATTTCGCGCCGCGGCGCCGAAAATCTTCGCCGCCGGGCTGCCGTTTTCCTCGCAAACCTCCATTGCATCATCGCGGTCGAGCTGTCCATCTTCCAATTGATGCAAAAACCGTTTGACGAATGGGCCGGGAATAACGCGGGCGGTTCGCAGGCTGATGAAGCGTTCAAAGGCGAACACCAGCAGCACAAACGAGCAAGCGAACAGCGGATACATCATGAGTCCGCCGTCGCGAATGATGCCCAGCAGGCTTTTGTTGGCCATTCCGCCGCCGTCATTGGCCGCACCAAGATTGGCGGCTGCGCCTGATTCGGCGGCAACGCTTTGCCCCCAGGCGATCTGCGTTGAGATCCCGAACAGAACGATGATCGCCCAGCCGGCGCACCACCAGGCCCTCGAACGATCGCGGAACAGCTTGCGCATCAGTACTTCCTGGAGTGGAGATCGCTAAACCCGACCACTAGCGTCGGGTGGTGGTTTCTTGCAGCCGTTGGCTGGCATCGGCGGTGAACTCGGTCTGCGGATATTTTTCCATCATGCGGGCGTACAATTCGGCCGCCTCGCGGCTTTGCCCCAACTTCTCGTAGCACTTGCCGGCTTGCAGCAACGCCGCGGCCTGCCAATGCGGATAGGGATAAAGGATTTCGACGCGCATGTACTCGCGCAAAGCGGAAGCGTAGTTTTCCTGCTGGAAGTACGAATCGCCGATCATCCACTGGGCCATGGCGGCGGTTTCGGTTTTGCCCCCGGCGGCCGAATGCACCACCCGAGTAAACGAGTTGCGGGCCTCATCGAATGCGTTCTCCGCCATTCGGCAGCGGCCGATCAAGCAATCGGCCTCGTACTGCTGATCGAATTCGGGATAGTCGCGGGAAATCGTTTCGGCCAGCTCGCGCGCTTCGGGCCAGTGCTTTTGTTGGAACAACATCTGGCGCGGCGCAGCGGCACAATGGCCGTCCAGCGATCGTTGTGGCCGGTAATGTGCTGGGCCAGTTCATCGAAGCGTTTCGCGGCGGTGTCGAAATCGTCGGTGCGGTAGGCAATTTCCGCAAACCAGAATTCGGCGGCCAGCGCGAGTTCGCCGCGGGGGAATTCGGCGATCAGCCTTTTCAGCGGCGGCTCGGCATCAGCCCAATGATGTTCCCCGATGGCCATTTGTGCCTGCAGATACAAGGCGTGCTCCAGCACCGCCGGCGGGCATTCGCCGTTGATGAGCGGCTTGAGCAGCTCCGTCGCCGCGGCGCGATTGCCGTGCTGCGAAGCGCGCTCAGCAAGCCGATACGTGGCATCGGCCCAGAAGCGGCTGTCGGGATGTTCGCGGTGAATCTGGCGGAAAACCTTGTCCGATTCACTGCCGCGCCCATGTCGCGCAGTGCCCAGGCCCAGCCGTACAGCGCAGCATCGACTTCCGGACTGTTGGGATATTCGCGGGCCAAACGCTGATACATTTGAATCGCTTCTTCGTCCTCGCCCAATCGATCGTGCAGATGCGCGGCGGCGGCCAGCAAGCCGGGTAGTTGCGGCGAGTTGCGGTACCGAGCCAGCGCTTGGCGATACAGGGTGGCGGCGGCTGAATCGCGGCCCAAGTGTTCCATGGCCTGACCGCGCGCTAGCGAGGCGCCAGCCGCATTGGGATCGGTCGGATATTTTTCCAGGAACTCCGCGAAAATGCGGTCGGAGCCTTCGTAGTCGCCCAGCTTTGCGCGGCTCCAGCCGAGCCCAGCCATTGCCTTCGCCTTCATCTCCGGCGAATTGTCTTCCGCTTGTAGCGCCGAAAATAGATCGGCGGCAGTGTCGAATTTATCGGCCAGATACGCGGCATCGGCAACCTGCAGCGTGATCGCCGCCGTCATTGTGCTGCTGGGATATTTCGCTCGGAAATCGTCTAGCGCCTTTCGGGCTTCATCCAGCTTATTGATTCGCGCGAAGCAGACGACCAGAGCCGAGCTGGCGCGTTCGGCGCCGACATCTTGCCGGCCGATGGCCAGATATTTTTGCAGCGGTTCAATGGCTTGTTCGAATTTTCCCGCGGCCACCAGCGACGTGGCCTGCGCCAGAAGCACATTAGCCCGCAGCGACCGCAATGCCGTGAGATCATCCTTCGAAATGGGATCGATGGCGCCGGGCTCCTCGGGCCGATCGGTGGCGATCGATGCAATCTTGTTGTCGATCGCCGTGCTCAGATCGCGCAGCGTGGTCATGGCCTCGTCGTTGCGCTTGGCGCCTTGCAGCGCCACGGCCAGCATGTAGCGGTTGGCCAGCGAAGCGGGATCGTCGGCCGTTTCGTCGACGACTTGCAAGGTGCCGATGGCGCGGCGGAAGTCGCCCGCGCGAATCATGGCTTCGGCCGCCTGAAAGCGGGCCACCGCGGCGCGGCGACGCTGTTGCTCGTCGAAGACCGCCGCTTTTTGGGCGGGAGTTTTCTCGGCGGCAACGCGCGGTTGAATGGCCGGCTTTTCCGCGGCGACGTCGTTGTTGATTTCCACGGAGACTTCCGCCTCGGCGTCGCCCGGCGATGTCTCGCCGGCGGCGACCGGTTGACGGGCGGGAGTTGGCTCTTCGGCGCCCGGCTCCCGGGCCGGCGTCGGTTCTTGCGAGGCCTGCGATTGAGGAGCATCCGGAGTTTGCTTGGCCTGCGCGACGTGTTCCGGACTGGAGCGGCGTGCGGATTGCGCCGGGGCTTCGCCCGCTGAGGGTGCGTCATACGGCGCGGTTGACATGGCGCCTAAGGGAGCGATTTCCGTCTTGGCGCGGCTCTGCAATGCCGCACTCAATGTGTCGGCGGCGGCGTTCCATTGCTTTTGAGCCTTTTGAGCTTCCGCCAGCCAATGTTTCGCTTCCGGGGCCAGGTCTTTGTTCTGCGCAGCTTCCGTCAACGCATGTCGTGCGTCGTCGTAACGGCCCAATTGATACAGCGCGTGGCCGCGGCCCAATTGCGCCTGAGTAATCAACGGGCTGTTCGGGAATCGTTGCACGACCGCGTCGTACATCTCGTAAGCCTGCTGATTGCGCCCCATGACCGTCGCGTCGTCGCCCAGTTCCAACAGCGCCATTTCGGTCCAGGGACTGTGGTCGCGCTGGGCGATTTCGCGCAGCAAAGCTGCAGCTTCATCATCCCTTTTTTGCGCCGCCAGCGTGTGGGCCAGGTTCAGGCGGCATTCATCGGCCGAGGGCTGGTCGGCGAAGCGCGTGATCGATTCACGATAGTATTGCGTGGCGTCGGCTGCGTCCCCCGACTTCATCGCGATGTCGGCCTGATACATCAGCACGATCGAATTCAGCTTGTCATCGGGATACAGGACGCGGAACTGCGACAAGCGAACTCGGGCTTCGTCGACCTTGCCGCTTAACAGCGCCGCTTCGCCGGCGCGAAACATGGCGTGCTTGGCATACGGGCCGCTGGGAGCGTCCGCCAATAGATCGCAGAACACCGGGTAGGCATCCGCGTACCGACCCAATTGCACCAAGGCCTCGCCGCGGTAGTACATGCCCTTGTTGCGTTTTGGGCTGTACGGATTCTCGCGCACGAACTGGCGGAACGCCTCGGCCGCCGGCGCCCAACGCTGCGCGGAGTATTGCTGGGCGGCGGCGTTGAACAGATCGTCCGCCTCGTCCGCAAGCGACGGCCGAGCGACGGCCGCGGCGATCAGCGCAAGCAAACGAAAAGACCACACGCAATTTGGCGGCGTACATCCTTGTACTTCCTGCCTATTGGCAATCGGGTAGCGGCGGGATTCAATGCGGCGCAGATTTGTAGGCGGGCATGGCCAACGGCCACGGGTGCCTGCGCCGGCTATCTTGCCATCCATGGCAAAAGCCGAAGGGTGGGTTCGGCTAACGGTTTTATCGGCCCCTGCGCACCAGTTTCAAAAGGTCGTACTGATAGCAAAACCGGCATCCCATCACTTTGACGTGCTAGCGTGGCCGCATAATCGGAGCGAGAGTTTCAACTCGATCACCCAAGTGAGGGTTTGCCCGCCGCGCAACAAAAAACCTCCGGCGATTAACCGGAGGTTTTGAAAGGCAACCGATTGCCGGAGGCCAACAGCCTCCGGAAAATGACCACGTGTGTCGCGTTAGTATTCGTTCGACGGGCCGAAGCTCACGTCGCCCACCACGTGGAAGTGCTCGTGGTCGACGTACACCACTTCTTGGGCGTCTTCGTCAACCTTCGTAAACGGAACTGGCCAGCCCACCCGCGTGATTTCGGTGAAGTACACCGTGCACTTGTAGTGAGCATGGTGGACTTGGGCCGGACCAATCAGCGGATAGAAGCGCGGCGGATCGACGTAATCCGAGATTTTCACCTTCACAATGCGGCACTTATTCCGCTGGATTTCGTGCAACATCGGCAGGCCGCCCTGAATCGGACGGGCCTTTTCCAGCGCCCGCATCACTTCGTCGTCGCTGGGCGGATCGATCGCTTCCACCGGGCCGCCGGCGGTGATCGGTCCTAGAATCGGCACCCGCTCATAACGCTCGTGGATCCAGAAGCGGTCTTCTTGTTCCTTCTGGACGTACGGGCTCACCGGGATCGGGATCGACAAGAAGCCCAAGTTGGGCCCTTGCGTGGTGATCCAAAAGCAGCCGGTGTTGGTGAGCGTGACGCTCGCAGCCAACGCCAACAAACACCAGAAGGAATTGCGTGACATGCCAAAGGCTCCTCGAACGAATCGGTGGCGCACGAAATCGCCAGAGTTGTTATCGAGTGAAGCTGGGCTGAACTTGCGGATTTTTCCTGATATGCGGAAAAATCGGGCGACCCAGGTGAAGCCGCTAGCACTCAACTCTCGCCTCTCATCCCTTGCCTCTCGTCTCGCGGCCCTCAAAGCAAAAACCCCTGCCGATGCTTGCACATCGACAGGGGCCGGAGATGTTCGACGTGCTGTTTTTAGCCCGCCAAATGTTTTTCGTGATCCGCGATTAGTGCGAATCCTTGAAGTCCAAGAACCACCAGCCGTCGTCCCATTCCAACGTCACCTTCCGCCAGCCCAACGGCACTTGCGGATAGGGATAGAACGGGCCGATGTACGGCCAGGCGGTCGGCGAATACTGCTTCGGATACGTGACCGCCGCGTAGTTCGGATACGAAGCGTAGCTCGGCCACGCATAACCCGGCATCTGCGGATGATCGTAGCGATACGGCGCCGCGGCCCCCGGACCGGTCGGCACATACGCCGGCATCGGTTTGGGAGTGCCAATCATTTCACCCTGACCACCAGGACCACCGGGACCCATCGCACCCATCGGGGCAGGCGGACCGCCGTGTTGCATCGCAACCGATTGATACGGCACATGCGAGCTGGCGCCCATCGGCAGCGGCATCGGCGGACCCGATTGACCCGGCGCAACGATGTTGGGCTCGTCCAACTGAGCCGGCGGACCGGCGACCATCAGGTCGCTCTTGGCCTGGTCGGGAATGTCCATCATGCCGGCCTGCATGATCGGATTGCGGCGCGAAGTCAGTGCGTTCACCGGCGTCTTGACCGCGGCATCCCCGTTCCGAGAAACGTTCTCAGGCTGATGCAGTCCGCTGGACGATTTTCCGCCGGCTTTCGCCGTGGCGATGGTGAGGTTGTTCACCACGCGATCGATTCCGTCGGTCTGCTGGGCGATCGACAGGGCGGTCACCATCTGTTCCTGGTTGGCCACCGTGCCATTGAGCCAGGCCGTGCCGTCTTCGACCTTCACGCCCACACTATAGCCCTTCATCTTGCCGCTAGTGCGGAGGTTGCTGGCGATTTGCTGCGCGGTTTCCTGGTTGTCGGCCCAAGCTCCGCCGGGCGCGCACATCACCAGGCCAAGCGCTGCGGCAATGCAAAACAAACGTCGCATGATTCCCCTCCTGTGTAATCGCATGCTCGGCGATCGCGGCGCTCGTCGGGAGTTGGCTGATCTGCCGGAGCGGATCCGCCTCAGAATGCAGCCGGCCAGTCGCAAAAAACTGAGACTCGCTGGCCGCGCTATCCCCGCGCAACCTCGACGCCCGAGGTATCTCACTGACTATAGGTGTCGGTTGCGGATTATGCCGAAGGGGAGTTTTTTTTCGATTTTGCCGGAAGTGGCGATTCTGCCGAGCCAGCACCGATAGCAATCGATGCATGCAATGATGTCGCTAGAATCTCCCCAATAGCCGGAGGGCAACGCCCTCCGGAGCACTACCACGTGTTGTGCGCGGCCTAAATCGTCACCGGCCGGCTGGCGTGATCAAAATCGCTGATCGCCAGCAGAATCATCCCGCAAAAGCTGGTAGCAGACAGCATCCAGCAGGTGCTGCCCATGACCCACGCCATCGACGTCGAGATGCCGACAGCAACCAGGGCCAGGACAAAGAAGCCATGGCACAAAGTCTGGTGCCGGCTGCGGATGCTCAATCGAGCTAGCATTCCGCCGATCCAACCGACCATCTGCACCAGGGCAAACAGAAAAATCGCCGCCGTGGGACACAAATCCGCCATCGCGTCACGCTCCCCGGATCCTTCCGGTGTGTGAGTACACTGCGGTCCAGCATCCATGCCGGGCCTGGCGACGGCATAAAGCGATTCGCGTGCCAAGAAAGGCCGCGATCAGCGCACTCGGCGGTGCGCGCACTCATTTGCTCGATATGCCCCGAGAATTTCGCCGATTTTTTTTCGCGCAATAGCGCGCCAGCGGCCCAGCGCACGCCGCCGGCTTTGCAAATTCTACAACCGGCAAAGTCCAATAGCCGGAGGGCAACCCCTTCCGGAGCCGCCAGGCAGGATGTTCTACCGATCCCGCCCACCGCCATCGCTGTGCGCCGTGCTAGCGGGCTTCAACCGCGACTTCAATTCCGTCTCGAGGTCCGTGATGTGAATGTTGCGGTTCACCACTTTCCCCTTGTCGTCGACCAGAATCATGGTGGGCAACGTGAGAATGCCCATCTCGTTGGCCAACCGGCTATCCAATCCGCCCGTCTCGTACAACTGCGGCCAGGGCAGCCGGTTCTTGGTCAAATAGTCGCTCAAATCGGCGAAGTTGTTGTCCAGGCTCACGCCGATCAGCGTGAAACCGTTCTTGCCGTACCGGGCATACATTTCTTTCAGCTGTGCCAGATCGACTTTGGACGGTTCGCACCACGTGGCCCAATAGTCGATCAGCACGTATTTGCCGCGATACTTCGAAATATCTTCGACCTGGCCCAGCGTGTTTTTCGCGCGCAACTGCATCGGCTGACCGACGCTGTCCAGCCGCGTGATGGCGCCGCGGGCCTTCACCGCCGCCGAGCTGCCGCCGAAATCCGAAACCAACTGGCCGTACCACTTCTTGGCCTTCTCTTCCTGGCCGGCGAACTCTTGTGCCAAGCCAAGCTGCAGCAGGGCTTCGGCCGTATCGTTAGCCTTGGGAAAATCCTTGACGAACTGTTCAAGATTTTCCAGCCATTCGGCTTGCACTTTCACAAAATCGATCTCGTGCTTTTGCAGCTTCGAGCCATAGTCGGCTTGCAAATAGCGATATTTCACCGTCGGCGCCAAAGCCGCGTCGGCGGGATTGGCAGCCAATTTCTCGGCCAATGCCTTCAGCTTTTCCACGCCGGCCGGATAGGCGCCGGTCTGAGCGGCCGCACTGATGGCGTCGGCGAATTGCTTGATCCACTGCGGGCGATCTTTTTCCCCGATTTCGTCGGCGATTTGCAACATCAACTCCGCGCGGCGATCGTTCAGTTTTGCCTGCTCGGCTTCGTTGGTGGCACGGCCCACGGCTTCGTCGAGCTTCGATAGCTCGTCCATCATCTTCTGCACTTGCTCGTTCGGATTGCCTTCTGCGGCGGTGGCGGTCGAAGATTCCGGACGAGTGGTCGTGTTGAAGAAGAAGCCGTCGGAATCGGCGATTTTCTCGGCCGATTCAGGAATCGACGGGGCGTCGATCACTCGCCACGTGTCGCCCAATTTGACCAGCGTGCCAATCTGCACCTGGGCATCTTTGCCCTCGGTTTCGATCATCGCCAGCACGTTTTCATAGACCGTGATGTCCTTGCCGGCCGCATCGCCGGTGGGAACCAGGCCGGGCTTCGTGCCGCCGAAATGCACCCAATTCGTTTTGGGGCCAATGGCTTTTTGTTTGCGCACCACGTCGGCGAAACCGTCGGGCGCGGCCGTGATTTTGTCGTTGAGCTGCTTCGCTTTGGCGGCGCTCAGGCCTAGCGATTTGGCTTCGGCCGGCGTCAGCAGCACGCGGGCGAAGCGGGCGGGATCTTTGTCGCGGATTGCCAGCACTACTTCGGCGGTCACTTCCTCCGGCGAAATCGCCTTCCAAGAATCGACCTTACCGTCCTCCGCCTTATCAAGTCCCCACCGCGTGCCGGCCGTGTTTAGCCAGCGCGACTGATCGGCCTTGCCGTTGTAGTTCGAATCGATGTCGCGGTACACTTCGATGCCATCCTTGAAATAGCTCCAGCGATCGACCACGTTGTCGCCGTTGGTGTCGACGAATTCACGCAGAATTTGCCCGTGCGGATTGCGCACGACCCAACCCGTTTGGCCGTCCACTTTCTCCGCCTTGATGGTGCATTTCACGGCATCGGCAGAGCTGGGAATCTCGTAATCGACGTCTTTTTGGATGGGGGCGAGCTTCAGCGCCTGTTCGACGCTGGGCGCGGCGGCCTTGGCAAATGCCGGTAGAAAGCAGACGGAGGTGGCGACGGCCAATATTTGCAGTCGGCGAAGCGTGTGGGTCATCGGTACGATCCTCGTATAGCGATTAGCAGTTAGTTTGTAGGGGACTTTCACACCAACTAGCCGGAGGTCAACGACCTCCGGAGATCAACCGCGTAGCGATCCACCGCCAAATGGTGGTAATCGCCCGCGCAGGCAAGTGCGCAATCACAAACCCTGCTATCTTTTTCGGCCAACCGGGGTATGCCGCATCAGCCTGGAAAAACGACTTTTCCGCCTGCGGAGACTGTTAGGGCAGGTCGATCCGAGGTGGCGTTGTTAGAATCGGTGAGCAGTGGCCGAAAATCAGGCGTCGCGGCGTGCCTTTGACAGCCATCAAGCAGTCAATAAAATACGCTATCTTGATTGAGAGGCCTGTGTCCGCGGACTTACTAGCGAACCACGTCGCTTCCGCGAAAGTCGATACCTGGCAGGCTCATCGGCGCGCATAGCTCAGTTGGTTAGAGCGCCACCCTGATAAGGTGGAGGTCCTTAGTTCGAATCTAAGTGCGCGCACTATTTCGCAGAACCCTAATTCCTGAACTCTGAACCCTTCACCGGGGACGTAGCTCAATTGGGAGAGCGCCGGCTTTGCAAGGCAAAAACGCCAGTCGGCATTAGACCGAGGAAACATCGAGAAAAGCCTACGTTTCTCGGCACTTTCTGTGCTTTCGGCCACTCTCACCAATAGGTGTATAACCGTTCACAAAATGGTGTTTGCGGGTGTCATTGACACCCGCTAAAAAAACTTCGGGCGTATGGGAGATCGTGAACACCCGTCCGCCGCTGAAACTTTGCGCCATTGCCCCCAGGATGCACGCCAGCGGCCTCGGTCGATGTTTGACACTTCCAGCCGCAGCGGCCGATAGAGTGCCGCTAACGCGATTTCGTAGAGCAGCACCCATTCCGCCGGATACGACCGACCGAGCTCAGCACACGGCCGGAGACGCAGAACGGCCATGGCCACGCTGCTCCCAGTACCTGCAGACCTCGGCTGCTAGCACACCCGATCCCTTGGTTCAGTGGCTCAGATGCCCGGGTGACCTCGAGCCGGCCGGAACTTGTTTCCAGAACCGGTACTTCCAACCCGCAGGGCATAGCGGCATGGGCACCACCACCGTGATGGCTTTATCGTCGGCCTTGAGCACGTGTAGCGCCCGCCGGAGGCAAATCGAAACCCACCGCGAGGGAGTTGGCCGCAGTAGTGTGGGTTTTGAGTGTGGCCAAACCAGACGCCGAGTCGATCGTGCAGGATCGGCGTAGATGCGGCAGGGCAGCTCATGGCCGATTCAAAGGAGGGACAAACCGACCGCTTCGGGGCGAATCCCCCCTTGTGTGGATATTTGATGTCAAATAAATCTCTCGCCCTGCCGCGCCGGCTAACTCTGTGGCTGCCGTCACGTCGATGTGCAGCACCGGTCGCGGATCATTTGAATCGGCTCTCGGCTTCGGCAACTACCAAAGTACTATCCGATCCGCGAGCCGACCCAATGCATTCTGGACAGCGATCGCCAGCGCCGCCACCTCGGGAAGTACTCATCGCACGAAGTGCCGCTCAAGAAACGCCGCTCAGCGTCTGCCTCGGGTCCTGGTCCGTTCGACTCGAGCAATCAGCGTGGAGGCGCTGAATACCGAGAGCGTCGCAAATGCGAAACAGGGTGTCGAGCGTTGGCGACTTCTTGTCGTGTTCCATGCGGCTAATGTAGGTACGATCCCGCGGCGCGTACATTGCGCGCTGTTTGATGGAGGTTTGCTGTCATGTCTGGAAATACTGGTGAATGTTGCACGGTTTCGGGTATCTATTGCTCCACTGGCACTTCTGACCATTCGGTTGAACGATCCATTCCGAAAAGTCACGAGTTTCTGCCTTCTTCCAGCCTACCGCCGGCAGCGTTAAACTTGATCCCGCTGCAGTAAACTTCGGCAGGCGAGCCTCAAGAGTAGTAGGTACTCCTAACGGCTGCTGAAGTACGTCCCGCGCTGCATTGCGCGGGCGGCGAGAATTAAACGAGTGACAGCGCGCAAAGCAAATATGGCGCAGAAGAAATACGACGACCTGAGCAAGGGAGAACTGATTCGCCTGCTCGAAACTCGCGACGGCCGCGATGCCACTCGATACGGCTTGGTCTGGGAGGCCAACGAGATCGAGCGCGATAAAGCCCTCAATGCCGACTTCGTCGCTCTCGACCTCGACGCCGAATTGTCCTGTCCCAGGACAGCGTCTGCGTGGAAAAATCTCATCATTGAAGGCGACAACTTCGATGCCCTCCGCTACCTCCGCATGACCTTCGCCGGCAGAGTGAAGTGCATCCTGATTGATCCGCCGTATAACACGGGCAAAAAGGATTTCATCTTCAATGACCATTTTGTCGGCGAGGATGATTTATGGCGATTCTCGACATGGTTGGAATTTCTCTATCAACGCCTCATGATTGCCCGCGATCTGCTGCGCGAAGACGGCGTGTTCCTTTGTTTCATCAACGATGAAAATCGCGCCAAGTTGGAATTGCTGCTTGACGAAGTGTTTAAAGGCCGGCGAATTGGCAGCTTTGTCTGGCGGACAAAGGACTCCGCTAACGATGCTGGCGGCAATCTCAGTCAGGTGCATGAACATGTGCTCGTTTATGCAAATCCGCTGTTTGCCTTTGCCGGCAAGACTTTGAGTTTGGATGATTATCGCAACCCAGACAACGACCCGGAAGGACCCTGGACTCCACAGCCATTGACGAAAGCTGAAACATTTAAGACACGGGAAAATACTTATTATCCCATCCAAAATCCGGATACGGGCTATTGGTACCCGTGTGATCCTGAGCGTGTGTGGGCCTACGCGACTGAGACGAAACTAAAACCCGGCACGAAACTGCGATCGGACACAATTGAAGATCTAATTCGCAAGAAGGAAATCTACTTCCCGTTCTGCGGGCCGTCGGACGTAATGCAATGGGACACCCGAGAAGAATTGCTTGAAGCGGTCCGCCGTGGCGATGGCCCCATCCTACCCAAGAAGAAAACCCCATTGCTGCGGGAGGACTTGCCCGACTTTGATTTCTGGATTGGCAAGCCAATTGCGCCAGGCCGGCCGTCGCGGAAGGATTACTTAAAGCGGAAACAAAAGCTCGTTGCCCCCGTGAGCAGCTGGATCGCGGGACAAAACGAAGAGGTCGATTTCTTTTATGACGAACTCGATGAGCAACTTGAGTTGATGCGCTCACCGCGGGGTGGCGAAGGCACGGATGCTGTGAACGCGATACTTGGTACTAAAGCATTCAATCATCCCAAACCTCCCACACTCGTCCGCAACCTCCTACGTCAATCAACTGGCCCGAATGATCTTGTCTTAGATTTCTTCGCCGGCAGTGGAACAACAGCGCAGGCCGTGCTGGAACTTAGCAAGTCTGATAGTAATGATGGCGAACGGCGATTCATCCTTGTGTCTAATACAGAAGCCACGAAGGACGAGCCGGACAAAAACATCTGCCTGGATGTATGTAGGAAGCGAGTCGAGAATGTCATCAATGGGTATCGAAATACGCCAGGTGCGGGCGGCGACTTTGCCTACCTCCGCTGCCGGCGGATCGCGCCCGCCATGCTCACCGACATCGACCATGCCCAGGTCTGGACGGCGTTGCAACTCACGCACATGCCGATGCTCTCGGTGCTTGATGACGCCAAGCCGCTGGCAATTGCCGATCATGACGATCAGCGATTGATCTACATCCCGCATTTCCACGCAAAGGATGCAAGGGCGCTAGCCAAGGCAGTCAAACAAAGCCCAGCGGTCATCGTTTACACCTGGCAACCTGATCTGGTGAGGGCCCGACTACGCGAGGCGAACAACGTGCAGGTCGAAGCCGTGCCGGAGAGCTTGGCTCGGCGGTTCGGAATGCGGATTTGAACTCATGGCGATAATTACCCTCAAACCGTTCCAACAACAGGCCGTCGACAGTGCCATCGCGGTTTTCGACCACATGCGCTCGATTCTCGATACCGCCGGTGCGAATGAAGAAAACCGCGCGACAGCGATTTACGACAACGGGTATCTGCTGATCGAAGCCCCCACTGGATCGGGCAAGACGCTGATGGCGGGGAACATCGTGGAGCGGGTAAGCGCGGCTGACCGCGTCGTCTGGTTCTGGTTTGCACCGTTTAAAGGCGTGGTGGATCAATCCGCCGCGTTTTTGCGAGAGCAGTTTCAAGGGCTGCGTCTGCGTACGATGATTGAAGACCGTAATCCGATTGGGACGCGCAGTGGGGATGTGTTCGTGACGACATGGGGACTGGTTGCCACCCGGGTGCGCGACCGCAGAAGCGTCCGGCAGAGCGGCGAGCTAAATGGGAGCGTGGATGACTTGGTCGTTTCACTCCGCGAGCAGGGATTTCGCATCGGCGTTGTAGTAGACGAAGCGCATCACGGATTCCACGGCGACACGCAGGCGGCAGTTTTTCTCCGAACCGTGCTCAAGCCGGAATTCACAATCCTTGTGACCGCCACGCCGGATGACGCGGACTTGCGTGACCTTCAAGAACGGATGCAGATCGGCAACATTCACCGTGTAGGTGTGAGCAGAACTGACGCGGTGGGACCGGGACCGGCAGAAGGTTTGATTAAACGCGGCGTCAAAGTGATCGCGTGGCGGCTAGAAGAAGGATCGGATGCGCTGGTCGATTTCGAAACAACAGCGCTGCGGGACGGGGCGGAACTTCACAAATTTCTGAAGGCCGAATTGCGGAGGGCGGGGATCAACTTGACGCCGCTGATGCTGGTGCAGGTCGATTCTAAGCCTAAGTCGGTCGAACGGGCAAAAGAAAAGTTGGTAGCGCTGGGATTCACCGAATCGCAGATCGCAATACACACGGCGGATGAGCCAGACGCGGGGCTCTTGGCACTGGCGAACGATGAGACGCGCGAGGTATTGATCTTTAAGATGGCAGTGGCTCTGGGATTCGACGCGCCACGGGCATGGGCGCTGGTCTCAATGCGAGCCGCGCAGGACGAGGACTTTGGCGTGCAATTGGTAGGACGCATCCTTCGCGTGCATCGCCGACTGCAAGGAAAGGTCGTACCCGACGTATTGCGATACGGATATGTGTTGCTCGCAGATATCGCCGCGCAAGGCGGACTCGATGCCGCCGGGCAGCGGATCAACCGCATGCGAACGCAGTACGCTACAGTTAGCCCGACAACGATTATCGTGCATGCGAGCGGACAGAATCTGGTGCAGTCGGTCAATGCGGGCGGACAACTCGTTTTTAACCCTACTCCGCCTGCAGGTGCGCTCTTCACGCCACCACCCACTCCGGTACCTGATTCAGAAGGCAATGTTGACCCAGCGCAAATGATGCTTTGGCAGACCTCGTGGGCTCCGACGGAGATGAGGGACACGTTGCGGGCGGCGCTGGTCTCGCCGCCGCCGGTGCTGGGGCAGTATTCGTACAGTCTGCGAGACGGCGTGCCGCGGAAGTTCAAGACTCAGGAATTTCCGGAGGATTGCGAGATTACTGAAGAGGAATGCGCCGAGCACTTTGTTGTGGGAGCTGAAAAACTTCTCGCGGCTATACTCGGCAGCGACTCGGTGCGCGTGCAAAAGAAAACGATTGAGATCTTCACGCAGCAAATCCAACTAGAGTTCAGCTACGCCCCCCCATCGCTGGAAGAAATGCAACGACGAGCGCTGAAGGCGTTGGTGAGTTGCGGTATGTTTAGCGCCAAAGAACTTCGCCGGGCCCTGGCGAATCGTCTATATCAGTTGCTCGCTGCCAAGGGTGTGGAAGATGCGAACGACCGGGATCGGGTATACCAATATCTTGATGTGCTGCTGTCGCAGTATCCTCAATTGCTACGAGATGCGCAACGAGCGGCCCTGGCAGCAAAGGCCGAGGTCTTTGAAGCTGCTGAGTTGCCTGCGAATATCGAATCGCAAACACCCCTCTCGCCCTCTCCGCTTAATATCTATGGTATCTACCCGTCCAGCCTGAACTCTTGGGAGCGTCCGTTCGCCGAGTATCTCGATGCAGATGACACAAATACTGTCCTGTGGTGGCACCGCAACCTGCCGCACAAGGAGTGGTCCATAAATGTGCTGCTGGAATCGGGACGCGGATTCTTCCCAGACTTCATCGTTGGCATCAATGATCGGCCGCGTGAAGACGGAGGATTGCTTGCCGACACAAAGTACGCTTACGAGACCGCAAGGGAGCTTCCGAAACTGCTGGCAGAGCACGCTGCGTATGGTCGCGTAGTGATCGTCACGAAAGACACGGCCCAAAGGTGGGTAGTCGCTGAGCGAGACCCGCATACGGGCGCGGGCCGAATAGGAAAGCCCTTTCGTATCTCTGATGCCGCGAGGTATTGATGCATTTGATAGACTAATACTTGGACTAGGGTGCAGTCGGGGGCACTGTCCGCCTTGAGAGTACTAACACAGCGTTTGCAGATCCGGGCACTCTCCCACCAAAAGCGCACACCTGATTGTACCCCTTCGGCCCGAAGCGCGCCATCCGTAGGGTAGTGGTGGTCAGTCCACTCCTGAGAATTTTTGGTTCCCCGTCGCTTACGAAAATCCAGCAACAACCCGCTCGCTAACGCAATCGTAGCGCAAATGTCCCAAGAGAGATAATACGGCCAGCGTGAATGCGGATCGGCAACAATTCGCATCAGGTCAGCTACCAACGGGAACACTACCACTGCACTGACAGCCATTCCGCCTAAAGCATTGATCAGAAACCAAGGGATATTCATGGCGGAATTGTACCCGATTCGCCTATGGAAGCATTCACAGCCCTACGCACGAAAGTGCGCGAGAAGCGGACCGGGCCATTAACGAGGCCAAAGACGACTACGCGGCCACGCTGACGCGGATCGCGGCGCTAGAGCAAGACCTGTTAGGGCGCGACCTATCGACGCATAAGAGCATCGCCAGTTGCATCGAGCGCGTGATTCCCGCCGACAGGCAATTCACCACCGTTGACGTACTGGCAAGCCTAGAGGCATTCGACCCGCGCGGCAACTGGCGGAAGCGCAGCATCGACCACCATGTCTCCCGGCTACGAGCGCGGGGCCTGGTGAAGCGATTGAGCAAGGCTAAGGGGACCGGCGAACCGGCCATCTACGTTCGTGCTGGTGCGGCGGTAGAACCGTTCCCGTTCGACGATCAAACGATGATGGAAGTCCCCCGCGAAGTGCTGGGCGACAAGCGGATGACGATGACTGAACTGGCTGTGGCGATGCTGGAAGCGGGCTATCGAACCACGATGAAACCGAAGGCGTTGCGGACGGCGCTGGGGTGGCTATGCGGAAAAACCCGACTGATATCCGGCCAGAGGTCGGAAAATGGGCATTAAAACTAAACCAAAAAAACCAGGTTGACTATTTTGCAGCTTTCGGCTTAGGCTGAATCCGCAAACGGTATGGTCCGAACAACTCGAATTAAATTGCCGCAAGGCAGATTTAGCCCGTTCCGCCGTACCGTTTGCAGGTGACGTGGGGAACGGGTTTTTTGTTATTGGAACGTAAGCCGACGGAAGGCGGCGTGCGAACCATTGGCTTTTTGGTGGGAAAGCCCGCGCGATCTCTGCGGAGATGGTGCGGGCTTTTTTATTGGACATTGCGGACCGAGGGAACAGCAATGAGAAGACCAGTAAAGCGCTACTGATGCCGTTGCCGGTCGGTAGGGCGCAAAAAGAGCCCGGTGAGCGTTTGTTGTTTAGCGATAGTACAACGCTCACCGGGCTAGGCGATACTACTCGGAAGGTGGTCCGCGTCTTGGTGGCGCAGCGGTCTTTAAAACCGCTGGAGGACCCGGTTTACACCGGCGGGTTTGATTCCCACGCCTTCCGTTTTTGCAGTTTAGGGCAAAATTACAGAAAACGCCAGTGAAATTACGAAACTAATTCTTTTTGCAATCGGTGCGCCCGATGCTTGCATTTGTTGACGAATCCGGTGACCTAGGGATGAAGCTAGAATCTGGCTCGTCGGATTACTTCGGCGTGATCGCCGTATGGTTTCCTGACAAGGACGAGGCCCAGCGGTGCGACGATGCTATCGCCGCGTTGCGGACGAAAATACCGGTTCTCAAAACTGAATTTCATTTCACCAAGCTCAAGCACTACCACCGTGAGCAGTTTTTCGATTTGGTCAAAGGTTTTGATTTCCAGTATTTTGGTGTCTATTTGGATAAGCGCAAAATGGCCGAGAAGTCGCTCGGCTTCCCAAGGCCGTTCACCCACATGGCCGTGCAGTACCTATTCGCCGGCATGGCCGACAAGTTATCCGATGTGATTATCACAATCGACGAAACGGGCAGCAGCGAGTTTCGCAAGGCACTGGCGAAAGACTTGCCGAAGGCCGTCAACGGCAACGGGAATCCTCGCGCGATCAAGAAGGTAAAGTGCGCACGATCTAATGGTAACAATCTGCTGCAAATGGCCGATATGGTGTGCGGCGCCGTGTGCCGATCGATAGGAAAAAAACAACCACACCCGGACGCTTACCGTGAGATGATTCATCACAAAGAATTGATCGTGACGATCTTGCCATAGGCGCATAAAAAACCCGCAGCCTATCCCTTTCGGGCACGCACGCCAGTACGGCGACAGTTCGGCTACGGGCCAATTACATCTATAGAATATCGTCTAGGCTCGCTGAGTCAACTCAAGAAAACCCGTGTTTTTTCTGGTTTTCACAGAAACATCGTCCCGCCAGCACCTTAGGATGCCCTCGTTCTTTTGGCGGTCAAAGCGACAGTCGGGCGGTTGCGAGAGACCCATGCTTGCAGGACGCGGTCTTGGCCCGTATGTAAGTCACAGCCCCACCCACTGACAGCGCAGCATAGCGGACCTCTCGCTACTCGGAGAGTGTTCCGCGTCTTGGTGGCGCAGCAGCCTTATACCCTGCCGTAGGAGTCGGCAACCGCCGATAGGGTTCGATTCCCCCTCTCTCCGCTAGTCCCGCTAGGACTGGTCGCACGCCCTTAGCAGGGCACGCCGGACCCACGTAGACAACTTCACGCCTTCCCGCTTGGCGGCCAGCTCGCAAGCCCTATCTCGGCTCCCGCGCATCGTTCGCCCAATTGGCGAAAACCTACTCGCACGAGCAGGTCCCGCTACAGTCCGGCCACGATAATAAGCGCCGAGAAGACGCCGCGCTTCAGCACGTCCTATGCGGAACAGTTCAACCTTGGCTTGCGGATGCACGTGCGGCGATACACGCGATTGACGAATGCCCACAGCAAAACGGTGCGCCACCCCACGGCGATGACGGCGCTGTTTGTGGCCTTTTACAACTACTGCCGGAACAATTCGGCTTGCGGTAAGAAAACCGCGCCAGCGATGGCGGCTCGATTGAGCAAACACGTTTGGACGATCAAAGAATTGCTTGAGAGCGCGGCGGTGGTCAGTTAGCTGGCTCGCCTGCCATTGTGATCGTCACTTTTCCGGGCAGTCCTGAGTCGAGCTTGGAAACCATCTCGCTAACTTTTTCTTTCGGCCCCCTAACAGTCATTTGGCATGCCTTGCCATTCTTTACACATCTAGCAGTCATCGATATTCCGGGAACAGATACTGTCGGCTCAGCAACCATAGAGACCAGTTTCGTAGGTTCAATCGGCTCCGCCAGCCCCCATTCAAAGGTCAGTGGATCGTCGCTGATTTTGTTGTCAGCCTTAAATTCGCCTAAGCGAACCTGGACATTGAGATTGAGCTGTTGGCTGATTGCGCCTTTCGCGGCGGCGACTGTTGTTTCGATTTTGGTAAGGCGCTCAATCACTGTTGGGTAGCAGTCCGTTACCTTAGTGATTCCCTTTAGTTCTGTGTCAATTGATGATAGATGCGAACTTACACTATTGCACCACGTAAACACGGCAATGACAGCCGCCGTAATAAGGCCGCCAATAACTGCATACCACATCTGCTTGCCATGAGATTCGCCTTTGGTTCGACCGGTTGCCATAGTGCTACCCCTCAGATTTTAAGCGTAATTGGGCGGGTGGTGTTACAGACTAACACGGCTGTTACGCGTGCAAAGGGCATTTGCTTAACTTTTTTCGGCATTTCTGCATTCGTAAACGAAGGCAATTTGCTGTCATCGGCTTATGCCCGCCTGTGCGCTTCTAGCGGGACAGTGCCCAGATCCGCCCCGCAAACTCGGGCACATCCGAGTCGTGATAGATCTGTAATTCTTATGAAATGGGATCGCAAGCAACGATACCTGCGCGGTCATCACGGTTTAGAAATGCGCGACATGATCGCGATGCCGGGTTCAGGAACTAAATTTCTTTCACTCCTGCGCCATAAATCACGGACGCGGCTTAGCTAGGCGCTTCCGCTTCCTTCTGGCATCGGCCCCGGCGCAGCTTGCCGAGCTGCCTTTCGGGGCATCCCGATGACGGCCTGCATGCTCGCAGGTCGTCTTTCTTCCTCTTAGCCTGAGGAGACAGCCTTGGATATCACCTTGTTGATTTGCTGTTCGCTGACCTTGCTGTTGGCCGTCGCGGCGCTGGTGCGCGAGGTGCGCCTGCGACGAGCCCTGCAGGCCTTGTTGGCCCGCATTCTCGCGCTGGAGGGATTATGTCTCACGGAAAACCTTCCGCCCTGATGATGATCGCTCTTCTGCTGGCGATGATCGCCGCAGAGGGCTGCGGCAGTGATAGTGATCGAGTGGCCCAGATTGCCCTGGAAGCATCGCAGCGGCAAGCCGCCCAAGACCAGGAAATGGCCAAGCTCAACCAAACGGTCGCTGAAGGTACCCGGCAGATGACCGCGGAGCGCGGCGAAGCCAATCGCCAGCTACTGGCCATGGAGCAGAACCTGCAGACGCAGCGTGATGACCTGGACGCCGAGCGCCGCTCAATGGGCGCTGCACGCCGCCGGGAGTCGCTCTTGGCGCCGGTGCTGACGACGATTGGGGCACTTATCGTGTGTGCGCTGCCGCTGGTGCTGTGCTGGTATCTGCTGCATGGACTGGGCGCCGAGTCCTCGGAGACCGAGGTGACCGGCATGCTGACTGAGCAGCTTTTGCTACGCGACGATCCGCTGCCGCTGGGGCACAGTCCCCTAGCGGAGCTGCCCGGGCCCGATCCTGAGAAGCTTGAAGGGTCGTAGCTGGTACCTCGTGCTTTGGCGGCTGTTGCTGTCGGAGCGTTCTCTAGAACGTTTTTACCCAGGCGGTACTGCGCAGCATGCGCCACCGCCGCCACTCAAAAGAAAGGATTTTGCCATGACCCAGGTCGAGCTGGAACGCGAAGTGGCACAGCACACCGGCGAATCAGTCTGCACGATTCACCGGCGGGGCTTCAGTGTTGCCCAACCGCATTACCCACCGCCGCTAGTGGTCGATTGGGATCGGCTGGAGGCCGAGCGGCATGGGATGGCCAGGGACCGCAAGGATTCAGCCCGCTGATTCGGCTCTTTGTCAGCAAGCGATGCAACTTACTAACTTCCTTTTTCGAAAATCGGAGGCCTGCATGAAGATTTTGTTCATTAACAACGACGGCGGCGGCTTTGCCGACTACATCGACGTGCCTGCGGGAATCACCGTGGCGACACTCTTCCAAGAGCGGATTCCGCACGGCAAGCCGCAGGACTTCTTGATCCGCGTCAACCGCCAGCCAGTGGCGGCCGACTATGTGCTGCAGGAAGGGGATCGCTGCAGCTGCAGCCCCACCAAGATCCAAGGTGCCTGAAAACATTCATTTGAGACCTGCCTCGGGGCCTGTCGCGCTTCGACGCGGCGGCCCCGCTTTTTTGTATCCCGACGGAGATTGATATGCCGATTTACCACAAACCGTTTTGGCGCGCAGCAGGCCTCGTCTGCGGGCAGCTGGCCAAAGCTGCCGCCGGAAGCCAAACCTTCACCTTGCCAACTTCCCAGTGGCAGACACTGGTGAAACTGGTGCGCGATATCCAGCTGGCCGGCGATCGTGGCTGGCGCCACGCAGCCCGCCGCCGGCACGAGGAATTGCTATCGGAGTTGGACTATTTTGAGCGGTCGATTTCGCAGCTGGTCGATCAGCGGCGGGACACACGGCCGGCAAACGTGCTGGCTAGCGACACCGAGGTGTACCGAGACCTGGTGGCCTTGGACGGCGAGTTTGCCGAGGTCCGCTGCGATTTTGAAGAGCAGGTCATCGCCGTTACCACCGATCCGGTGGTGCTGGATGGGATCGACCTAGGCCGTTTCCAGATCCGACTCAATTGGCAGCAGCTTGGAGATGCCCAGCCCTACACGATCGTGGCGTTGGATCCCAATCCGGCGGCAGCCAACTCCGCCGTCACTCATCCCCATGTGAGCGACGAGATCCTGTGTGAAGGAGACGGGCGCCGGACGATTCAGGCTGCGCTGCGCAGGGGCGGCTGGCGGATTTCTTTACGATCGTCGATCGCTTGCTGCGCACGTACGCCGAGGGGAGGGCCTACGTCGAATTGAACAACTGGAACGGCGTCACCTGCCACGATTGCGGCTGCGTGGTTTCGGAAGATGAACGCTGGTGCTGCGAGCGCTGTGAGGAGACGATCTGCTGCGATTGCGGCGGTTGCTGCCAGCATTGCGATCGGACCTACTGCAGCGGTTGTTCTGCCGAGTGTCCGCTGTGCGAGGGGAGTTGCTGTGCTAGTTGCTTGGAACGTTGCCCATCGTGTGGGCGGCGTGTTTGTCCCGATTGCCTGTTACCGGACGATAACCACTGCACAAGGTGCCATGAAGAACTACAACCACAAACTGAATCTGATGCCCAAGCCGAGCCGGCCCTCCAACCCGAGCCTGCGGTTCACGCCGACGGCCTGGGCCAAGCTGCTGTATCTGCGTGACTGTGGTGAAACCGAAGTGGGCGGCTTCGGGATTGCCGAAACGGAGGATCTATTGCTGGTCACTGATTTGACGTTGGTCGACCAGGTCTGCTCCTTTGCCACGGTAGCGTTTGACGACGCGGCCGTGGCGGATTTGTTTGACGAGCAGGTGGATCTGGGATTGCGCCCGGCACAGTTCGCCCGAATCTGGGCGCATACTCATCCCGGCGATTCAGCCGATCCAAGTTCCGTCGATGAGGAAACGTTTGGGCGCGTATTTGGCGGAACCGATTGGGCGGTGATGTTCATTCTGGCCCGCGGCGGAGAAACCTACGCTCGCTTGCGATTCAACAACGGCCCCGGCGGCGCTATCGAACTGCCGGTTCAGGTGGATTACTCGCAGCCTTTTGATGCCAGTGACCATGAGGCTTGGGAGGCTGAATATCTGGCGAAGGTGCAGCAGAAAATTTGGCCGCCTGCGGAGAAGGCGCAATTGGATGGAAGCGCCGCCAAAGGCGATGTCCACGAAGAAGAGCAGGTGGCCGCGGCGGTTTCGGAATTTTCTGATTGGAACCCTTACTGGATGGAGGATGATCCCTGGTATGACTGACCAACTAAATCGTTTTGTACGCCAGGCGGAACTGGTACCGATGGACCGACTGGCCCAGGTATCGGCCAGCGTAATCGGCTGCGGCGCCATCGGCCGCCAGGTGGCGCTGCAGTTGGCTTCAATTGGAATTCGCAAGCTGCAACTGATCGATTTCGACGAAGTGGATGCGACCAACGTCACGACCCAAGGCTACCTGCACGCTGAGATTGGTATGCCCAAAGTCGTGGCGCTGGCTGCGGCAGTGACGAGGATCGATCCGGAGATCGAGATCCAACAGGTTGACGAGCGGTTTCGCCCAAAGATACCGGTGGAAGATGCCGTGTTCTGCTGCGTCGATTCGATCGACACACGGGCGGCGATCTGGCGCGCGGTTCAGGGGCGATGCCGGTTTTGGGCGGATGGGCGGATGCTGGGTGAAGTGATCCGCATTCTGGTTGCAGCAGATCCAGAAGGGCGGCGGCACTACCCGTCGACCTTGTTTGCCGCGGCTGAAGCTCAGCAGGGCAGCTGTACCGCCCGTAGCACGATCTATTCCGCCAGCGTTGCGGCCGGATTTATGGTCCATCAATTCACGCGCTGGCTTCGGGGACTGCCGGTGGATAAAGACGTTTCTTTGAATCTGCTGGCCAGTGAGCTGGCCGTGGTCTGACAGGCAACGCTGGCCGCAGTTCTGGCCGGATCGCAGGTTCGCCTTCGGCCGCTGAGCGCGCACGGCTGAGCAACGATCGTACCAAAATTCAACACGCACCCAACTATTTCGGAGGGAAGGATATGACTGCTACTCAAATCAAGCGCACCGTATCACAAGTCACTGGAAAATCAGTGCCTGAATGCGTCCCTCGCGGCTGCTACCTGGTGGGCACACTCAGAGCAGACGATCGCTCCGATACAGCTGATCGGCCGCCGCAGGTCGTCGATTGGAACGAACTCGATGCCTGGCGCTACAAGTTGACTGAGTAAAGCACCAAGACGCCCAAGTACCACCAGTGCTTGGGTGTCTTTTTTAGCTCTGCCGCGACCTGCTCGTCCGATTGTCAGGACCTTCGCAGCCCGCGGCGGCGGTACTTCCTGACGATCGGCTAACGGCGCACCCGAAGCTCGTCGGTGCTGGTCGAGGTAGCAGGACCGCCGGGAATTACAGAATCGAGAACCGCTAATTTGACGGCGATGCGGCACTTTGAATTCCGAGATGAGTTAATTGGAATTAGCCAAATCGGCATTTTGCGCATGTGTCACGCCCGCAACGCTTTCCCACTAAAGGAAGGTTTTCGGGACGCTGAATGTCCCGGGAGGGAGCCGCGAATTTCCTGAGCCGCTGTCCGTCGGCTACAATCACCCTGCCGTCGCGTGGGGAGGAAATCTCGATGAAACCGCATGAACTGCTTACTGTCTTTCTGAAGGCAATCGGGATTTGGTTTTTTGTCAATGGTTTGGAAATGCTACCTGATGCGATGCGCTCCGTTCATAAGTATGACAATGCGGAAGAGTTTTTTTATTTGATGATGGGCAGTTTCGGTTTTCCCGCAGTTGCGATTATCGCTGGAATGTGGTTGTTTGTCACAACAGATATTTTCGTCGGGCTTGCATTCCCCAACGCGATCTTGGCGGACGTTAAGAATACCAAACGTGATTTGGCTCCGAGTGTACCGTACCCCGATCTCTTGTCGGTCGTATTGAAAGCAATTGGAGCATTTAAGATTGTGCATGGAATTGCAACAGTGCCGTTAGATATTGTGATTGCTCATCGACCAGCGAAGTTCGAACCATTCTTTTATTGGATAATCGATTCTTTCGGATTCGCAGCAATCTCAATCATTTTTGGTTTCTGTTTGGTGTTCAAAACAGGTTGGTTTGTGCGGTTTGCATATCCAGAGGCCAATCCTGCAAATAGCGGCGAAACAAAAGGAGACGTTCTGACGAATTCATCGCATGAATTGCTCGGAGTCATTACGAAAGCGCTGGGAGTCTGGTTCCTTGTTTATGGGGTGGCGAGGTTGCCAAGTAAAATTAACCGTGCTTTTATTGTCCCAACTGTGGAACCACTTCTTCCCACAATTCGGGACACGATCGCGCCTCCAGCAATTGTGATCATCTGTGGCTGCGTGTTGTTTTTCGCCACGAATTGGGTCGTGGGATTGGCGTTTCCTGAACCCGTTCCAGCGGAAGACGATGAAACAATCGACAGCGCGTAGCCCGGTTTATCGGCCTACAGTGCCATAATTGTGTTTCCGAGACGGAATTCGTGTGCCGGGAACTCACCCGTTTGATGACACCGGCCGGTTGGCCCGACTGCGCCGCAGAATTCGTGGGCGGCCGCTTCAGCAACGAACGATTTCCATTACCTAGGGTGGCTTGGCGGCAATCGAACCTGATCAGGTAATAGGTCCGTTTGAGGCTCGGCGAATTCTTTTGTTCTTCATAAATCACGCGCACCAAATAACCGGCAGCGACCTGCAGCGTTTGCCGCGGCGGCAATCCGTAGTTCGTTAGCCCGCGGCAATATGGTAGAATCTGCCTTGGGCCAGACGCCGCGTTAAAATCCCATGCGCCGTAGCTTCAACCAAATGACATCGGTTTCATTGCGGAACGCACTTGCATGCTTGCGGTTGGCTGTCTTCGGAGTTACGCCAACGCTCTTCGCCGCAAATGCTTGGGCGGCCGGTCCGGTCGAATTGCAGCGCACGATTGCCACGCTCGAATCGTGCGAAGGCAAAATCGAGTCAGCGCAGTGGAAGGCGCATCTCTCCGTCGTCGAACTGGCCAACCCAAACGACATCACGTCGATCATCAAGACAAGGCCCGAAAAGATTGAGGCTGCCGTAGTTTGGGATCGAAAGAGAAAGCGCATTCGCGTCGACTATCAAAGTGTTCTCCAATGGCAGAATGGAACCGCCCCATATCTTTCGGATCGCCAAGGAATATGTTTCGACGGCGCACTGTACCGATCTTGGAGGATTGGCAAAGCCGGGACCGAGATTCCAAAAGAAAACGACGACTTCGCAGAAGGCATTGTTCGCAACGATCGTCCAGAGATTACGCAGCTCGAAATGCGTTCTTGGGGAATGGAATATTTGCCGCCGTTTTTCGACGATCGTTCGGTCGGTCACGACCCCCAACCGCTATCGCAACTCCTCCGCCACGCGAAGGCAGACGGCATTTCAATAACGATCGTGGAAGATGACGCTGCAATCTGGACGATCGCCATCAACGATCAGAAGAGATATCACGACATGATGGAGATTCGGATCGATCCAACGAAAGGCTGCAAACTATTGGGGATTAAATGTCTTTCGACAAAGGAACATGTTGTCTGGTGCGAGCTTCAAATTGCCTCACGCGAGGTGTCGCCGGGCATTTGGGCGCCCGATCAATGGTCCTGTGTGTACTTGCTCGACAAACCCTGCGTGGCATCGATCTGGAAGTATTCCGACGTGGCAATCAATGTGAGGCTGCCCGAAAATGCATTTGAATTCAATTTTCCAGCAGGCACTCGAGTCGATGATCGGGTAAGTAATACCAGATACAAGATTGGAGCGGTTGAAAACGACGAAGCGAAATCAGCCGATGCGGCGGATTCGAAATCAGCCAGCTTGGAAGTGAATTTCGACATGTCGCGCGCGGATGCGCGGCGCTTCAAAGCCGTCACGGTACGAGCGCAACAGCGGTCCGCCGGTGAGAACACCTATCTAGATATCGCAAGCCATACGGCCTCGAATTTCGAGCCATTCACGCTGGCGAAACTGCCTGCAGGCGACTATCGGGTTGTAGTCAACACCACGCCGGCAGAAGATGGGATAAAACCCTCGACAGGCGAACCCAATGCGGGACGGTTTTCCTACTTCAATCAGATTTCGCTGCACTCCGGAGAAACGCAGCGAGTGGCCGTCCAGGTGCCACCGCTCGATCTAAAAGCATTCCGCGGCCAACGATCGGCGACGATCCGAATTGAAACAGCCGACGGTCGACCCGCAGCCGTCGGCCGGGAATGCAGCGTCCAGTTTGACGACGGCCACTATGGCGATTTGCCGGTCTTTACGGGGAAGGTGCCGGAATCGGGCGAAGTGATATTGAAAGAGATTACCGACGAGCGGCCTCCGACCATCGATGCTCGCGATCCATATTCGATCACGATCGACAAATTTCGCTTGGGCACATTCGGATTTCGCTCGACGGAGGCATCAGAGCAATTTAAATTTGCATGGTCGCCGCAAGCTGGCGATCTTGCGCCAGAAGTCGAATTATTAAATACGGCGGATACAAAGACGATTAAGCTCAGCGACCTGCGAGGCAAAGTCGTGTTGGTCGATTTTTGGGCCACAGATTGTGCGATGTGTCCCTCAGCATTGAAGATGCTCGATCAACTGGTTGCCGAACAGGCGGACGGATGGAAAGATCGCGTAGTGGTGGTGCCGCTAAGCATCGACGACGAGGCAACGCAAGCGAAGCAGCGCCTGGTTGAACTTGGGTTCACGCATCTCACGGCGTATTGGAGTGGAAGCGAGGGGAAAGTCGGCTGGGATTCTCCCGCCGCGCACGCCTATGTTGTGCATGGGGTTCCGGAATCATTGCTGATCGATCGCGATGGGCACATCATTTGGCGCGGCTACCCGGCAATGGATAATGGTGGTAATCGGACGTTAGAAGCACGAATTGAATCCGCTTTGAAGTAACCTGGTCCCTAATAATGCCGGCGTGGTGTATCTGGACGGCACAGCACGGTTGGCATCCGACCAATCTGAACTAACAGACCGTGCACGACCTGCCGTGCCATAGCCGGCAGGTCGCGCTGGGTATGAGCAAAGTGGCAGCTCTTTGCTCCGCGGTATCGCGAGTATTGAATCTCCGAATTACTCTCAGCAACTCGTGAATGGCGGGACGTCTAACTAAACGACGGTCAAAATGGAACTGGGAGTGCTCAGACCCTACCAGGCATGGATATCCTCCCACAAAACCTTACCGATCGGGCTCGCAAGGTATTCGCGCTGGCCGATGAAGAGGCTGAGCGACTCCACCACGGATACCTTGGCACAGACCATGTGTTTCTGGGGCTACTCAGAGAAGGCAACGGCGTGGCCGCGAATGTGTTGAAGAACCTCGATATCGACCTGCGCAAAATTGGCATGGAAATCGAAAACCTAATTGCGGCTGGCCCCGACGCAATCACGACAAGCAGACGACCGCAAACCCCAGCCGTCAAAAGACTAATCGAATATGCAATGGAAGAAGCTCATGGACTCAAGCATACATGGATTGGCACTGAACACGTTCTGCTCGGGCTTGCGCGAGCCGAAATGGATTGCGGGGCAAGTGCTAAACAACCTAGGGGTCACGGTAGAGGGCATTCGAGCAGAGACACTCGCCTTGCTTGGTCCCGCAATGCCCGATCAGCCAAAAATATGAACAAGAGTAAATCGTCTCTTAGAAATTCCGCAAAACGACTCTGTTTTTGAGACAGAGAACGCGTGCCGGAAACTCAAGCGACTATGAAGCCGTGTGTGGGTCAACTGCGGTAATGCTAATCTTGCCTGCTGCCGAGTCCCGAGGTGGTATTTTCGCTTTCCGTTTCGGATTTAGTCGACTATTCGAGTTGCCGACGCGTGGGGAGGGAACCTAAACGGAGATTGCATCTAATGAACAACATAAACCTCAATTTTACTTCAGGGTCTTCAATTTGGATGACAGTGTTAGTCCCAATCGTCTTTGTTGTATGGATCGCGGTGCTGATCCGGCTCATAAAACGTACCGACTTGGACGGCACCACTAAAATCTGCTGGGTGGTAGTCGTTTGTAGTTTGAACCTGGTCGGATTGGTGCTGTATGGCATTTGGGGTCCGGGGTCGCAGGTGGCCTCAACCCCTTCACGTAGCTCGCGAGAAGATAGATTGCTCAAAGCCGGCTGGCTGGCGAGCATCGGATTGTGGTTTATCTTCGAGGCGGCCAGGCGGATCCAGTTGCAATATCCGATCGAGCTGAACCAGCCACCCTGGGGCTACATTTTCCCTCCATTCATGATGGGCGCATTCATCGTGGCGATTTTCTTGTTCCCCATTACATCGATCTTGATCGCGATGCGGTGGTGGACACAACGACGATCGACGTAACCCCCGTGCCGTTCGCCGTCGGCTATAACCGCTCTGCACGTGTTTCTCGACTGTCCCATCAAACCACCGATAGATGACCCTTCTTGCTGCCTGCGTCAGAAACTCATCGGTTTGATGGGACAGTTTTAGCTTCCTGGAAACCCATCCGTATTCTCGGAATGATGCGCGGAGGTCATTTGCTGCTGATCTAGCCCTGCTTCGAGCCGCAGAAATGGAAGTGTTTTCGAGACGATGGTTCCCTCCGAATTTTCTTGTGTTTCTCCTCTCGGTGGGGGCATTTTCAAAGCTGTCCATGGTTCCCGGCACCCAGACGTTGACATTTGTAATCGATTCGCTTACATTCCGTTTAATCTACGATGTAACACGGCAAGCTGTGGTTTCGTCTGGTAGATGGCGAGTACAGATTTAGCAATCCCGGAGCCCTGCGGATGGCCACTAGCACATTGAAGGATCTTTCCAAGGCGGAATGGAAAGTCATGAAGATCGTTTGGGAGCTGGGCAGGGCCATGGCTCGCGAAGTCTATACCGTCGCAGGGGAGGAGATGTCGTGGACACCAGCGACTGTGAAAACCATTCTCAAACGTTTGGTCGACAAGGGCTACGTCTCGACCACACCCGTTGGGAATGGATTCGTCTATCGACCGGCGCAAAGCGCCCTATCCACACTGCAGTCGGCAGCCGATACGTTACTAACCAACACCGTCGAAGGCGCCACCGGTCCACTTTTAGCTCACATGGTGGAGCAGGTTTCATTAAGTGAAGACGACCTCGAATCACTTCAGAAGTTGATCGATACCAAAAAACAATCGCTCAAGCGGAGTCGCAAAGCAGGGCGAACAACCGCAGACGGGAGGAAACGGCGATGATAGTTACGATTATCGATCACGCTAATTCCGCGGCGGCACGATGGGCAGCCTGGTTTGTTGCAGCAACGCTGGATAGCGCTGTGCTTCTCGTACTGGTCGGCATGATCTGGCTTGCAATCCGGCGACGTGCGGCGCCGTGGATAGGCTACTGCCTGTTTCTGCTGGTGCCGCTCAAATTGCTGCTCCCTATTAACATAAGTGTCCCGCCGGAATTAGCCCGCTGGACCCCTTCAGTCCTTGCGTCCCAGTGGTTTAATGAACAGCACGATGCCGTAACGCAGCCTGCGCGTCCGTCCATCGAGTTGCAAAGCGCAACGGCGATAAATACTTCGTCTGTTCAGAACCGTGACCTTGAGCAGCCAGCATTTGTGGCCGACTCCACAGGCTTGCCGGCAGGGGCCGCCATCGCGCCACGAATGACGATCGTTGCGCTATTCATGCTCGTCTGGCTGACCGCGGTTTTTTTCCTGATGTGGCGATTGGTCTGGATCCAGCTGCGATTTCGCTCACGATTGTGGCAAGCCAAGTCGATCGATGAGGTACGAATGGGCGTCGATTGTCGTCAGTTGTGCCGGCGCGCTCGAGTGACTCAGGTCGTTAGTTTTGTCGAAAGCGATGAGATTACTGCCCCGGCTGTCTGGGGAATATTTCGACCGACGATCATTCTACCGCGACAGGTTTGGGCATCGCTCACAATGCAGCAATTACGATGGGTCTTACTGCACGAGCTGGCGCATATCCGACACCGCGACCTCTTGATCGTGGCGGTACAACGGTGCGCCTCGATCCTTCACTTTTTTAATCCGACCGTTTGGATTGCCAATCGCATCATTAATCGATTGCGCGAATACGCCTGCGACGATCTGGCGACATTGTGGAGCGAAAGTTCCGCGGTCGAATCGGGACAGGCGTTCCTTGAAATATTGCGGTATGCGAGCGACGGCCGCAGTCGTATCCGCGGATCACTGGGTGTTTTTGGTATGGATTCGAAGGCAGTGTGCATGCTACGCGTACGACGATTACTGGACACCGAACGCACGATCCGCGTCCGGGTTAACGCGAAATCAATTTGTGCAATCATACTGCTGGCGATGATCTCGCTGCCCCATTTGTACGCCGCCGATAAGCCGGTGATTTCAGTCAAACTAGGGATAGAGAATGCCGGTGATGTCGCTTCCGATCCAGATTCAAAAGTACGGAGCAATGCAACATCTGGCGCACTCGCCGCTGACGACAGCGCCGCCCGGATTCTCGATTTGTGGAGTCGTTCGATCGAGGGCTTGCGCTCCTACGATGTTCTGCTGCACGTAACAACGGACACATTCGCCAAAGAAGATGGCCATTTAGTACGTGTCGGCGAACATACGTTGCGGCAGCGTTTTATGGATCGAAATTGGCGAGTCGACCTAATCAAAGTTCGGCACATTTTTAGAGGTGGCCTAAAACCTGAACTAACGGAGACCGGTGCAGATGAAACAAATGCTATTGCCTACGATATCCGCGCTCAGCAAGTACGGTTTTTCTCATCACCACAGAATTTTGGCCAGTTCCAACCCTTGAATGACCGTATTGTTGCTAAGCTCCAGGCTCCGCAACTTTACGAGTCCTTTCGGGAGCAATTTTGGGGACAAACGTACATTCAAATGTTGCAACCGAGGTTGAAAGATGCCAAGGTGTCTTCCGATGGTGACTTAGTAACGTTGCAATTTCCGCCGTGCTCCGATCGCTCGTTGCCGATAAATGATGCTGAATATCGGTTTGAAATCGTTCTCGACTCAAGCAAAGGCTACATGCCGGTCCTCATTCGGCGATCACGACAATCTGGCGACTCGCGCGTCGAAACAACGAATGATCTGACAAAAACAGAAAACGGTCTGTGGGTGCCGCATAAAACAACCCGCACTATCTATTCAAAACTGGGGACCGGCGATTTGAATGTGCCTTTGAACGTGGTGGTCGAAGAGCTGGACATGGCGCAAAGCAACTTCAATATCGCTATTGATCCAGTAGTATTTCAACTGCCGTTCCCCCCAGGCACCGTTGTTCGTGACGAATTTCAACACGTAAATTACATCCAAGCTAACGACGGCAAAAAAGACTTCAAAGCTTACGACAACTATGTTCAGTCCGGAATGCATCGCCCGGTGGCTGCTCCGAAGCACGTCCCAGATGCCGATTTACCTAATCGGACCATTAGCGGACGCGTAAGCGACTTAGACGGAAAGCCTATCGCGGACGCGGAAGTTTGGCTGCCAGTGCACTGGGTATCCGCGCAAAAGATTCTTACCGCCCATGCAAACTGTGGCCACGACGGAAAGTTCGAACTAGTATTTCCCGCCGAGTGGGTTCCCGACGATTTAACGCAGATCCATTCCACGGTGTGGGCCTATGCACCCGGCCACAGCATTGGCATCGGGAAGGTTTTCGATCAGCTTCGGGACCAAAAAATGGACCAACCCTGCGAAATTCAACTTGGCCCGCCTAGCGACACCAAATTCACAGTGTTGTTGCCCGACGGTCAACCCGCCGCCGGTGTTCACGTTCAGCCAGATCAATTTCGCGGCAGCCAGGGATACGAACCGCCTCCGCCGGAATTGCTTGCTAAGACCAGCGCGACAACAGACCAGCAGGGGCACGCAAGTCTTGCGACATATCCGCTCGAGAAGATTTTGTACCTTGGCGTGAAGAGCGAGGAGCTTGGCTCACAGCAATTTCAATTGCTTCAACAGCCGCGCAACTCGCAAAGCGAGCTGGAATTGCTGCCGGTCGGCCGTGTCGAAGGCCGCGTGCTGGCCGATCAAAAGGAATTATTCCAAGACATGGTTATCTCGATCGAAACGGAGGGCGAGGAATCGAGATCCGAACTGCGAAGCGGCAAAGGAATAGCTTCATCGCGTGTCGATCACGAGGGGCGATTCGTAATTCCTCACATTGCTGCCGGTGCGATTACTGTTGACGCCATTACCGATCGGCGATTGCCAATGCGACCTCGCCTGCCGGAACGTCACCGATTCGCGGTAGCTCCCGGCAAAACAACGCAACTCGAAATTCCCTTGGAGACGGCTGTCCAATCGCACGGCGTCGTTCGCAAGAAGGGAAGCGGCGAACCAGTCGCCGGAGCGATTTTCAATGTGGGTTATGGAGTCGGACGTCAGAGCGATCGCGTAAAAACTGACGCGGCTGGAAAGTACACTGCTTACATTTTACCGGGGCAGGTGCGAGTCGAAGCGATCTATATTCCACATGGTAACTTGGTGGTGTATAGTCCGCCGCAAAACGGCTCGGACCGATTCTATGAACCGCGAACGTTACGATTTTCAGTGCCCGACGGCGTTGCTGAATTCGAGTTGCCGCCAATTGATCTTACAACGACCAAGAAAGTGACTGGACACCTATTGGCCAGCAATGGCAAACCGCTGCCAAACTGTCGCATCAACGGAGTGATCGGCAACGCTCGCTACGGCTGGGGTGAATCGGACAAGAACGGCGAATTCACACTGTCCGAAGTCCCTGAAGACGTCACCCTGGTACAGTTCGAAGTCTGGACCGATGATCTTGGTCTGCGGATTGAATCGACGGTCGAGACGACGGAGCCGCTGGTGGTACGAGTAAGATAGCAAAAAGTCCTGGGCAGTTTTGCCCCAGCAGGGAAAGTCGACTGCATAAAGATGGCGCACATGCTGAAACTGCTACTGCTATCTGCCTTGACGGCCGCGCTTTCGGGATGCTCCCCCAAAAGCACCCCGGCGAAGCTTGCGCCGGGTGCGACGCTTGAAGTTTATACAATCACCGCCGCAAAGGCTCCGAATTCGACCGAGGCTGTTGATCCCGGCACTGGCGGTCCACTGTTTCTACAAACCCCGCCAATCATCACGACAGCCGACATAGCGACTGTCGCCCGTTCCGAGATTGAAGTTAAAACGGTAAGCGGTATACCCTCCGAAAGCACCCAGACCGTTTTAGACGTGAAGCTTACGCCTGCTGGGTCTACGAAAATGGCGGCGGCGACCGCAACATTACCCAAGGGACAATCAATTGCCGTAGTCATCAATGGGCAAGTTGTTTGCACTCCGAAGTTGTTTGGCCCAATCAAAGAATCGTTCCAGATTTCTGGCCACGATGTGCGCTTTACACACGCCATTGAGGCTCTAACAAGGCCGTAACGACACATCACTCGAAGGTAGAACAATGCGGTGAACCGGAGTCCTCGATAGGCCGTTGCGTGTGGCCAATTACGCTCGGTCCCGATGGCGCAGATCTCTTCGAATTCTGATTTTCCGCGCTCCGAACATCCTAGCGAAACTACTTAACTGCTGAATCCAAATCTTTCGCACGGACCGGAACCTTGAGCTGGTCTGTAGCAAGTTCCAAGGGGAAAGCTCCGCCTGGCAACGATATTGTCACAGTTGCAGTTCCCGCAACTGCGCCTTGCGGAACTTGGAACTTCGGATCATAGAATTCCCAGTAACAGCAGCGCTCCGTCAGTTGATTAGAGGTGCGCAGGGGCGGTGCGCCTTCGGCCACAGGCCAGTCGATCTGAACCAGCGGAATCATTGTCGTTGGAAGAGCATTGAAACTCAAATACGAACTGGCTCCTTCGCCACGTCCGGGATTAATAAAAGCAATGCTCAGTCGCCTGGCTCCCGAATCAACAACAAATTCCTTGAACCGCACATGCGGATAGAGTGGTCCGCCGAAATGAATTAGCGGCACTTTTTCCGGAGAAGCTGCCCAGAACGTCCCAAACCAACCGGCGTACATCGGCGTCCTCCCATCCAGCATGAGGGAAAGTCCGTACTGAACTTCTTTGTCACCATAGTTCCAGCGGCGCAGAACAAATTCCGTGTGTCGTGATCCATCCTGCGGAGTGAGTTCGTCGATAACGTAATCGCAGTCCCACTTCGGGATACCTTTATCGGAGAGACCCAACTGACGCATGTGCGTTGGCGCGATGGGCGGGCCATCGTCGGACAAATCACCATTTGCGTTTTTATCGACATACAGCGCCTTGCCATCCTCAACCATCCAAATCTTCGATTCAGCCTTGGTGCCCAACACGAGCATTGCATAACGCGGTGAAGAATCGTACGCAGGCTCTTTTGCAATCTTTCGTTCCACTCCGTCCAGCACGCTTCTGGCTGCCGTGGCGTCGGAATCTTGTCCGTCAGCATGGGCAGACCACGCAAGCGTCCCAATAAAAAGCGGAACGGTGCAGCGGAGAATGAAAAACGCCAGCTTGGACATCCTGGAGGTGTCGTGGCGGCTGGCGACTTGGTTGGTCCACATCAGCTTCGCAATCATTTTACGCCCTCACATAGGTACGTCGATGCTGAGTCCAACCCACGAAGTAGGGCAATTCTAATGCTGCGATTGACCGATCTGCGAGTGAATATCTGCTACTTGGCGCCACTGGTCTCGACATATTTTTCTTTGAGCAACTTCTCCAAAATCGGCTCGTCCGGCTTGTAGCCAACGTGGAAGATGCCCGCGACATTGCCCTGACGGTCGATAAGAATACCGGTCGGGAAGCTATTAATCCCGTATTTCGCCGCTAGGGGAGAGCGTGCCTGGCGCTCCACGTCGGATCGAAACGGCATCTTATTCTCAAGCACCAGGGCCACCGGGAACGGAATATCGCGGCCGTTCCAACGATTCTTTTTGATCTCCGCCAGCTTTTCATCGAGTTTCGCGACAGAGTCGATTCCCTGGCCAATGTCGACGTGTACTCCGATAATCTCCAGCCCCTTGTCTCGATACTCGTCGTACATCGAGAACAACTTCGGCATCGCTCCGATGCACGGCCCGCACCAATGTCCCCAGAATTCTAACAGGACCACCTTGCCTCGAAGATCGGAAAGCTTAATCGGACCGCCGTTCTTCCAAGCCACCACATCCTCAAGCTCCGGCGCCGGTTTGCCTTCCAGCAACACCCATGGCTTCGTAGGCAAACGGATCGGTTCAATCTCCAGTTCATGCTGACCCGGCAAAACGGTCACGCTCTTATTCACCTCGAAGGTTTCCATCCCATACGCCTCGAGTTTGTAAGTACCGGCAGGGACATAGAAGTGAAACTCCGCCTTCCTCGAGATGCAACCCATAGCCCGTGCTTTGTCCGAGTATAAGTAAACATTGCTCCACGTAATCGCCCGCTTGCGCACTGCCAGTTCTGTTGACACCAGTCGGCCGGAAATCCGGGACTCCGGTCGCATCGTCACCGTAATGGTCTCATTGAATTGCTCCGGGCTCAGGATCTGAATTGCAACCAGCTTCCTGCCGGCATGCCGCGCAACAACACAATCGAGCAATTCCCGGTAATAGGTCAGATGCGCAATACCGTCGCTATCCGATCTGACGCCACCCCAATAATGCCAGCCCGACTCATCCGCCGGGCTTGTGTAGTCCTCACCGAATTCCGCTGCATGACCGACGTGCGCGTCTGCGACCGGCTTGCCATCGACATCTACTAATCGAATCGTGACAGTTACTTTTTGCTCTGAATCGTCGCTTTGTGAAGGCTGCTCAGCAGCGTGGGCAGCGGTGCAAATACCAGCCCATGCGCACATTGCGGCAACGAGAAACAATTGGCCGCATTTTGGAACAACCATAAGGCGTCCTCCCGCGATTGATCATATCATGCCATCAACGGCGCCTAATTCCCAGTGTTCGCTGGCATGTCTGGAGTAACGATCGTTCCCAAAGTGCATCACCATCTGATTCGGCAGTGCATTCAGCTTGGTATTTTGGATTTTTTCGCTTTCCTCAATGGATTTTTGAACAAACCAATCGTCTAGAGGGGTCCTTATAATGCAGTCCAGAGATGGGAGCGAGCATGCAATTACTGGGGGTGCGGTTGTCACGCGGCGAAGAATCGGCCTTCGCCGAGTTGTACGATGCCTGCGCCGACCGTTTGCACCACTATTTGGCCATTCGGCTGGGATTGCGTGATCGTGCCGCAGATGTTTTGCAGGCGACATTCCTGCGCACCGTAAGCCATCGGCGACGGTTTAGGCGGGTAGAGAATCCAATCGCGTACTTATTCCAGATTGCGCAACGAAGCTGTTCGGCATTCTCAACGTGAGACACGACAAAGCTTCCAGCAATTACCGAACAGCGAATCGTCGCAAGTCGAGCTACGTTCCATTCAGGATGACGCAAACGCCGTAGTAGCTGCCCTGGCGAGGCTTGCAGCTGACGATCGAGAACTGATCGAACTCAAGATTTACGCTGGATTGACCTTTGAAGAAATCGCAAGCGTAACTGGCCTGCCGGCGGCCACGGTGGCTACGCGATACCGTCGGGCCTTGCAATCGCTCCGGCCATGGCTGGAGAAGCAATTTCGATGAGCTTGTACTTACTACGGGAGCGGTGTGATGAATGAGGAATCATCAGAACATCTAGAACAACAGTTGGCTCGCATTCAACCGTCCGGAGTTCCGCAAGAACTGCGGGCCACGGTGATGATGGCGGTACATCGCCAACTGATTGCGCAGCGGTGGGATCGCCGCTTAGTCCGTGTAGCAGCCGCGCTGTTGGTGACGGGAATTGCTCTGAATTGGACTGTGATTTTGCGCGATGGGACAGGATTGCACGGGCAGATAGGCGATGGCCAGAAGCCGGAAGCGATCGTTGAAGTAGCCGTGGCTGTGGCGCAGGCAACCGACGTACAAACGGCCACCAGCTTTGCCCAACATTTAGCCGCACTCAATGGAGCATCTTTGAGTCCGCAGCAATCGGCTGCGATGCAACAAGAAATCCAGCGACGCGTGAGAAGCAGCGCACTGGGCCGGAAGGAAGGATAACCGTGAAGATTTGTTCGAAACGGGCAATAAAACGAATTGCGATTGGCTTAGGCCTGTTGATTGGCGCGGCGCTGGTCGTCAACGGCATATTGGCTTGGCGTGCACAGCACCGAATGGATGTGATCGTGGCAGAACTTCGCGCTGCCGGCGAACCAGCGTCGTTGGGCGAGCTCGCTCCCAATCCGATTCCGCCGGGAAACAATCCCGCCGCTTACTTGGAGCAAATGCGACAAGAACTAAAAGCTTACGATAAACAACTGGGCGTTTTTGAGGGAACGCCATTAGGTGAGGGCTGGAACAAAGCAAGAACGGACACCTACGAACTACCAGATGCGGAGCAAGCCAAGGCCATGCGGGCGATTTTAGACGCATATCCAGCGATTTTGCCTAGGTTGGCACAAGCATCTGCATGTAGCGATTACGCATCGCTGGCCGATTTCAGCCTGCCGCCCAGTAAGTTGAGCGAGCAAATGCTCAATCAGATTAATCCGGTTCGGGAATTAATGAACTTTGTCGATTGTCAGATGCGAACACTTGCGGCTGAAGGAAAACCAGATGCCGCAGTACGCTTGGGTATTCAGATGTTGCAGTTCATGAAGCTGTGGCGAGAGCCATTCACATTAAACTACTTCTTGTCGGTGGCTGCACAGGATGCAACTTTCGAGGCATTAAACTTGGCGGTACGCCAAGAATCAGTAAGTCCGCAGGTTCGATCGGAACTAGAAAAAGAACTAACAACATTCGATAATTGCGAATTGCTTCAATTTGCGCTCACCACGGACCGAGCGTTTGCGATCTCAAAAATTGGAGAACAAACCGAAAGAGTACCCATATTCTTGCGGTGGATTGCGCGTACCTGGCAACTGAAATGGTTGGATGTGTACGATCAAGCGTTTTATGCCGCAAAAATGCCGCTGGACCAAATTCGGCCACGATGGGATACCGCTGCCAAACGTGAACAACTTCCGCTGGCGTTGGATAAAAGTCAATCGGACAAGCTACTGGGCCCGGTGATCGCAATGGTTTTCGATGGCCAATTCAGACTGTTGGCAAAGCTGCGTTGCTTGCAAGTGCTAAATGCTCTTGCAGAATACAAGCAGCGTACGGGAAAGGACGCCGAGAGCATCGATCAACTGTCGCTGCCGCACGATGCAACGATTGACCCCTATTCAGGCAAGCCGTTGTTGCTAAAAAAGACCGATCAGGGTTGGGTTGTCTATTCCGTATGGCGTAACAACGTCGACGATGGCGGGCGATTCAATTACGAGAACGGCGATTGGGGCCTCGGCCCGCCGGGCTATCCGCACGAACATGATTGGAAATAGTCGGTGAAACGTTAACTCGACCGTCGGCAGGCAAGATGCCTGTGGATCTCGGAGCTCGCCGGGACTCACGGCTTTGATGACATGGGCAGGGTGGTCCCGGCTGATCGGCTACGATCACCCTGCCGCCGCGAGGGGAGGGCAACATGGCCAATGTCGAATCCAAAATGCTCGAATATATTCGCCAGCGAATCGCTGACGGCGCTAGGGCAGTGCCGGAATCAGAAATTATTAACGATTGCACACTGATAGTCGCTACGCGACACTCATGCCTATCGAGACGCCAACCGTTCACGCATCATTGCTCCACCGCAAAGGTTATCTTCAATGGCAGCTCAACCTTCTTGATCTCGTCGCGGACCGTTGCCTCGACCGTGTACATTCCAGCCGGGTCGGTCGGCTCAATGCGAATGCCGATCCGGTCTTTTGCGAGCTGCAGATTGCGGGGTGGAACAACATAGTCGCCGTTCCACACGACCAGGTCCAGCTTCCCGTACACGCTCCCGTCAGGCTTGCGAACGATCGCATGGCAGTTGACCTTGGCCCGCTTGGCGCTATCTACGCCGGGATCGGCAAAAACAATCACCGTATAAATCGGGACATTCCGGCGGACCTTTTGGACTCTACTAATGATCGGTGTCTCTGGCTTATTCCAGTCGTCAAAGAATTTCTCGCTTTCCGTAAGAAACAGTTGAGCGCCAAATCCATCCTTCGCCTTCACGTTGTCGGTGTCCGCGATGGGCTTGCCATCCTCCCGCCAACCCTCAATCGCCTGCGCCCGAACCGCAGCCATCCATAGAAAAGCACCAGCGGCAAGTAAAGCAATAGTCTTCATTCGACGCCTCCAATAAGTGCCACCCCAGCTTAACCATCGTCCCACATGATCAACTCTAGCCCGCAGATTCGAGACGTTCTGATCCAAGGAAGAATTAAGGAGAGAGAAGGGGACATTCTGGCTCTGTAAAAAAGCTTGATTCTGCCAGAGAATCATGACATTGTGGGTCAGCGCCATCAAGCGGAGGTCGCGGCATTGGCTGGCGTAGCGGCGGCCGCGGTTGCCCGATCGTCTCAACAAACCACCGAGTTTCTGAGACACATTTGGCGTGCCGGAAACTCATGCCTTTGATGACACGGGCTGATTTGTCCGGCTGAAGCCCTAATTCGTTCCGGTGGTCGCTCCAGCAAACCAAGGTTTGTAAAAGCGGTCGGCGAAAGCGGACGCTCAACTCCCGTGCCCATCGGGTACAATGTGGGCATGGCAGAGATCGACATTGTGAAAACCCCAAGTACGAACCCAAGTCGCGGCTGGGTGCTTTATGATGATTCCTGTGGATTCTGCCGCATATGGGTACCGTTTTGGGCATCTACCCTGCGACGACGCGGTTACGACATTGCTCCATTGCAGAGCAAATGGGTTTCCGAGCAGTTCGGGCTGCCACATGATGAGTTGATACACGATTTGCGCCTTCTACTCACGGATGGGACGCGAGTGCAAGGTGCCGACGTTTATCGACATGTCATGCGGCGGATCTGGTGGGCTTACCCGCTGTACCTCTTGGCCTGCGCCCCGGTGTTGCGTCGTATTTTTGACCTGTGCTATCGGTCATTCGCGACCAATCGATTCCGCTTCTCGCGGGCTTGTGGCCTTAAGCACGATTCATGTTCGAATCCCGATGCAGACATTCATATTTCTCACCGCTGAGTGGCGATACATCACGTTGCTGAATTACGTCGTGGATTGCGGGCTGCTGCAACCGCTTGTTCCGCCCGGGACTGAACTAGATCTTTACGGCGGCAATGCATTCCTGAGCGTCGTCGGGTTTCATTTCACACGCACTCGTGTCTTTCGCATTCCATTCCCGCTGCACACGAACTTTGAGGAAGTGAATCTGCGGTTTTATGTTCGTCGCAGAACCGAGGCGGGCTGGCGTCGAGGTGTTGTTTTCATTCGTGAATTGGTTCCCAGGCGTGCTATTGCCTTTATTGCGCGCGCTTTCTACGGCGAGCCTTATTCGGCGTTTCCTATGAGACACAGCATTGTCGCGTCCGCTTCGGACGTTCGCGTCGAATACGCATGGCGACGCGCTGGACGCTGGGAATCACTTCGTGCCACCGCGATCGGACAGCCTCATGGCATAGTAAGCGGTTCGGAGGAGGAGTTCATCACCGAACACAATTGGGGTTACACAGCGCGCCGCACGGGGTGTAGCGAGTATCAGGTGGAGCATCCTAGCTGGCGCGTATGGTCCTGCGACGAAGCCGCCCTCGATGCTGACATTTCCAGCCTCTATGGAGAGCAGTTTGTCGGAAGCCTATCAGGACTACCGACGTCTGCATTCATTGCGGAAGGCTCACCCATTGTGCTCCGAGGCCAAACTTCCTTGTTTGCACAAACTTAACCACATGCTGTAGCGAACGGCTGCCAACGCGCTCTGCTGCGCTCCGGAAACCGCTAAATTCCTGAGCGGCTGTCCATCGGCTACAATCACCCTGCCGCCGCGTGTGGAGGACATCAATCTATGAATCGCTCCAAAGTGCGCGTTCACCTATCTGCTATATTTCTCGCAGCCCTCATGGGATGCGGCGGCAATGCCCACCCCACAAATCTCGCCATGTCCAATCCTCAGAAAAATGAACAGGCTGTAATCGTCACACTCGACGGCACTAACCTACCCGATCAGGTTTATCGTGAGTGCGGTTTAGCCACGATTGAGGACAAGCTCATTAAGGTTATCAAGAATCAGCGCCTAGGCGAATTCGACGGCAACGAGACTGGGCCGACTGAGACGACACTATTTATGTACGGGCCCGATGCCGAGCGGCTATTTGCTGGCATTGAACAGACGCTGCGCGATTATCCACTATGCCAGGGCGCTCGCGTGGTCATCCGGCTCGGAGGTCCGGCGCGCAGGAACGCGAAGTTACGCTCCCCATTAGGTTCGTGAATGTTGATAGTGTTTCCTTTAAGCTACCCAACTGGCTAAAGGAAATACTGGGCATCGGAGACAGCGATTCTAAGAATGCTACAGAGGCAAATGCGCCCGGCAGCGCACCCCAAAAGTAACCCCGCTTACCTCCCATGCCGGGCCTTTGGGCCTTCGAGAGCAAAAGGAAATGATAAGCATACATTTCATTAATGGGGACACGCCGTTCGGAATCCTAGGCGTAATATTATTCGCCGGCATTCTCGTCGGAATGGCGCTGCTCTTAATTGGTTTAGTGAGCAAACCGTTTCCTGCGAAGATTCTAGAATCGAATATGAAAACCGCTGCGATCGTCAGCACGATTGCGAATATCCTAAAAAGGGAATTGCAATGAACGTGCAAAGCGAAAAGCGGGTAAATGGTTTCATCAATTCACATGTTGCAGCAATTCATGATTTGGTTCCTGACGCCCGCCCAACATTACGCGATTGTTGAGCACGAAACCGCATGTGGCATCAAGTAAAACCGCTGATACTCGCAATCGCTGCATGGCAGCTGGCCGGTGCTGTCATGATCAGCGTTTACCACCATGCCATCGGTCACCTTGTCATCGCGGCTTATAGTGCATGGTATGGAGATCCCGAGGCTAATTACGGAAGGTTCATTCAGGTCAGCACCATTGTCGAAATTACTGTTAGCACACTAACGGCAACTCTGCTCAGCCTGTGGCTCTTCAACAAGCTTGCTCAGCGAACGACGAGCTGGAAGTTATTGGCAGTTACTTCCCTGGCATGGGAAGTGGCTGCTATCGCCGTCCTGATTTGGGCGATCCAGATCGGCTTCGCGTATGAGATCCATCAGCTCGACTGGAAATTATTTGGTCCGTCTGATGACCTGTATAGCTTCCGCAATCTTTTTCTCCCTCGGATCATCGCTTGGCTGGTTTCCACCACGCCAGTTGCCGTCATAACGCTTTGGGCCTATTCCAAGTTTTCAAAACGTAACCGAACGGAACGGCATGTGACTTGATGAAGGCATGGTGTTCGTGAACATTGATAGCGTTTCCTTCAAGATATCCGATAGGCTATACGGCTGGGCAATGACATGTTTATCCTCTTAATGGCCATCGTTCTTTTGGCAATAACGGCGATGGTCTACGTTCAGTACTGGACATTTCGCACGATACAGCAACGAAAACTTTCGAGGCACTGGAAATTTTCCGCTATTGCGGCGGTTGGTTTTGGTTCGATTGTGGGACTCGTTTCTGGGCATGTCGTTCGTTGGCAGCCCTCGGCTAATCTCGAGTACGTAGGCTTTCCGATTCCCGCCACGGAATTGCTTTACGAAGATGGCGGCTGGGTGGCTTATGAGGGTCCCCCAATTTTTATTTCTCCGATTCTCAATGGATTACTGCTTGGAACCATATTCATTCTTCCACTCACCGTTTTACTTGTAGCCCGGTTACCACCAAAACCATGATAAGCCTGCAAGACGACGAATCCTTGATCAATGCAATTCGAAGTGCTTTCGCAGGGGTGACACACCCCGGCGATGAGCGATTGCTTTCGTCGGACTCATTTGATGGAAGTGAAATAGAAAGTTTTCGCAAAGACTTGATGCCTCCGAGTTGGGAGCAAATCTCAACGCAATTAATCGATTATCACTACGATGTGTTGCCTTTTTTTGCACCAGAAGCCTACCGATTTTTCCTTCCCGCGTACTTGCTTCGGGGACTTACGAGCTGTACAGCAGAACCGGCCAATAATGTCATCGAGTTTGTAGTCTACAACTTGATAATGCCGGAAGACTCAGGCGCTGCGGACCCATTTTAACTTGCAAAAGAACGCATTAACTGACGCACAACAGAAAGTAATTTGGCACTTCTTGACAGCAATTGAGAACGGGTATGAACCTCTAGCGACCGAAGCGCGTGAAGCCATTGATCGGTATTGGTACAGGTACGGCAACTAGAACTTGATGTGTCTGTGCGCCACGTCTCTCAATGATGTTGATCGGCTGCAATTACCCTGCCGCCGCGTGGGGAGCCGCAGAAAGCACCTTCAATGGTATTCATTCTAATTGCAGCTTGCGCATACATTCTTTACACCTGTGTCGCGTCGTATGCTGTGCTGTGCCCCGAGTACCGCTATCGATTGGCAGTCCTTGTCGCATTCTGTGCAACGGCTGTCACGTTTCCGTTGCAGGCGATTCCAATTTCCAATGATCAATGTATTGCAGTCGTGGCAAGCCAATTTGTGGCCGAGCAATTTGAATTGCCGTTTTTTGTTGCGTTGCAATCGTTCGTCCTCGGCCTGCCTCTAATAAGTGGCCTCCTAGCGGGCACGGTGGTCATAGTGCTTCAAAAATACAAATTGGGTCGGAACGTGAAGATCGCTGATTGTTCATAAATTGCCGTTCGAACAAAGGGCTGGAACAATCTCCACAGGTGTAAGGCTTATCGTCGCCGCGATTTTCCATTTGCCCTCTGGCGGTGGAGTGGGTATGGGCTAGCTGCCGGATTCGGCGCAGGAATCGGGGTAGCTATCGGCCAAAAGAAAGTGCGCAGTGACGCTCGCAGATTAGCCCCGATTGTTCGGGAAGCCTAAAGAATTGTCGGGCAAAAGAGATTTGCCGGGCATAGCCCCTGCCGCCGCGTGGGGATACGCACATGTCCAATCAACGCCTAAGGAAGTCGACAAAATTCCGTGGATGTCTGCTCGCATTGGCGCCTCTGGCAGTAGCCGGAATAATTGCGTTCCTTTGGATACGACCTGACGAAACTACTGCTCGTCGGGCGTTGCCATCCAGTGCGGAGGACATCCACGAGTGGGAACAGGACTTCGGCTTTTTGCCGGACTTCACCTATCACCTAAAGGCCAAAATTACAGAAGAGCATTTCCACCACTATGTCGACAAATTCGGTCTCACTCCACACACATCCACGCGTCAATATACACAGTCAGCCGATTGGTTAAGCTGGGAATCGCTGCCTGGCTCTGTCGGCGACTGGTGGAACCCATCCAACTCTTTGGAATTTACATTCGTCCGTCAGGAAGATGATTTTTGGATGTTTGCAAAGTACGAACACGGATACCTTTACTTAACTGCGTTGGACCACTGATGCATTCCCCAGCAACGCCGTTAAGAGACGGCACTAATTATTAGCTGTTGTCGGCCTGCAACGCCCGTCGGCTACAATCATCCTGCCGCCGCGTGGGATCGAGCAACTTTTCAGGTGCAGAAGCGTTAGGGGTCGGACATGAAAAATAATCCCCCGCCGGATGTCGAAACACTCATGCAGCAGATGAACCAATCTGCGTTCAAGGTGGCATCCTCGTATGGAGTGGCTTTGGATTACTCGGACGAATCGGTGCAAGGCGTAGAGTCGATACTCGGTGATTTTCACAATGAGTTCAAAAAAACGAAAGACGATTCTGGCCTGCGGGGAATTGCACTATTCTTTGCGGCTTATCTCGGTGAAGTAATTCGTCGCAAGGGGCTTGGAGGATCATGGAGTAGGAACCATCCCACCATCGGAGAAGACTCGTTCCCGTTTGCGTGGAATGGGGGTGATTTATTCCTTTACGGATGGTGCCAGAAGCGAATCTTCGATGGCAAGGAGGATGATGTCTGGATCAAATATCGGGTGTGCGTTCTCGACAAGCTCAAGGTCGCCGAACCGAGTACCACACCCGAGCGCAAGAGACACCGCTGGCTACCGCGATTTATGCGATGGTAGCCGCTCCGCTCCCATCAACCCAACCGTTTCTCGACAGTCCCAACAAACGACCGAGTTAATGGGACTAGGATCTCGTGCCGGAAATTCAAGCGTTTGATGAAATCGGCAGATCGATCAGGCTGAAACGCAGAATTGGTTCCGGCGGTGCTTCGTTAAACCAACGATTCGCGAACTCCACTGTCGCTTGGAGTGCCGCAGAGGATTCTCGGGCGGACGTCCGTGCCAGCGGGGTGCAAACCCACGTTGGCTTTGAGGGTCAAGGTTCCTGGGTCGCAGTGGCAGGTTCAGTGCTCCCGCTCGCTGCGCTGGCGATTGCCAGGGCCTTAAGTGCGTCCGCATCCTTGTAATCGGTCGCTTTGCACGCCTCTTTCGCCAATTCCAGAGCCCAGTCGATGTGGCGCAATTCGGCGTGCGGCGAAGTGGCCAAAGTCACAACGAAGCCATTCAGATTCCCCAAATTGAAATTATGGGGATTGCCGGCGCGCAATACTCCACGGTACATCTTATAGACAACCGATTGAACGTCTGCGGCGCGATCGAGGCGTCCCAAAGCGGCAAACATGTTGGCGATCGAGGTGAATAGATCGATACGGAGTACGCTAGGAACGCTCTCAATCGACTTGAGGCGGGAGCAGACCTCTTCCAGGACCGCCAGCGCCGCCGCATTGTCGCCCGCTTGCCGATGAACATTCGCGAGCCGTTCCGCAGCGGTCAGACTTCTGGAGTGCGTCGGTCCAAGCACACGATATTGCACAGCCAACAGCCTCTTGAGTTCCTTGGCGGCTTCTTCGTAGCGATGAAGCTCGTGGAGGCAAGCGGCATAATTGTAATCTGCATCCATGGTGCGGGTTTGATCCTCACCAATGACTGCGCGCTCTCCGAGGGCCGCAGCTTGGGCATGTTCGAGCGCTTTTTCAGCCTGTCCTCGGTGACGCAGCACCCAGGCATATTGAGATTGCGCCTCTAAGGTGCGCTCGTGCCGTGGACCCAAATTTTCGAGAGCCCGCCGGTACGTCTTCTCGGCGAATGCGAGATCATCTGTGTCGTGTAACTCTTGGAGTACAACAACTAAATAAATCGCGGTGCGAATCGTGTCCGGATGACCTTCCCCCAGCACCTTAGATTGATCGGATAGCGTTTTCTTCAACGACTCCTTCGCATCGCTGAGCCGATGTGCCTTGAACAGGGAGGACCCGAGATAGCTGCGGCTCAAGAGGGTGTTGGGATCCAATTCACCTGCAAGCGTGCGTCGCAGCGCAATGGCCATCTCGAACTGTTGTACCGCTTTATCGGGCTCGTCAACTTGACTGAAAACCTCGCCGAAGCGATGGCGGATCGTGGCGCGAAGTTCCGGATCGTCGGGGAATCGCTCGTCGATTCTGCTGGCCGCAAGATCCAACGCTTCCAACAAACTGATGCCTGCCCGGCCAGATCGATTGGGGTCGGCTAAACCGAATACTTCTTCCGTAAAAAACGCATTAACACCCTGGGCACGCTGCTGCTGAAACTCGGCCTTCGCCAGCGCACTTTTGGCAGCGCTGGCTTCACGTAAGGCAGCGCTTGCTTCGCGCGAGGCGGAGACCGCGAAGTACGAAGACGTGGCGATTCCTAGACTCAAAATTGCCAATACCACCACCAACAATCCCGCCACCACCGGGTTCCGTCGGCACCACCGCCAGGCGCGTTCGGCCCGCCCCGCAGGCCGAGCATGAATCGGTTCGCCTGCCAAGAATCGTTTCAAGTCATCAGCCAGTTCCTGAGCCGTTTGGTAACGCTTAGCCGCCTCCTTTTCCAGACATTTGAGCGTAATCGTATCCAGGTCGCGTGAAACGCTCCCCTTGAGTTTCCGCGGGCTAGGCGGTTCTTCATCGAGGATTTGAACGATCAGCATCCGGGCGTCGCCGCGGAAGGGAAGTTCCCCGGTCAACAGTTCGAATAAGATCACCCCCAACGCATACACGTCGCTGCGGCGATCGGCCTGGTGGCCTTCCCCACGTGCTTGCTCCGGCGACATATACGCCGGAGTGCCCAGCACCTGCCCTTCGACCGTCATGGCAATCTCACCGGTCTCGCGGCGGGCCAGTCCGAAATCGATCACATGCGGCTCACCGTCCCGATCCAGCATGATGTTGCTGGGCTTCAAATCGCGGTGCACAACACCCGCTTCATGCGCATGGTGCAGGGCTTCGGCAATCTTCACCACCAATTCGGCCGCTTCCCGGGAAGTTAACCGCTGTCCCGTGAGCCATTCGCTGAGGTTCGCTCCGTCGATGTAATCGGTGACGATATAAACGGTATCGGACTCGCGCCCAACTTCATGCACGCCGGCAATCCTGGGATGGTTCAACTGGGCCGCCGCTCGGGCATCGCGCAGAAACGCATCGGTTTCTTTCGGATCGAGATCCCGCTGCCGCGGAATCTTAATGGCCACCGTCCGCTGCAATTGCGTATCGCGTGCCTTCCAGACAGTGCCGAAGCGGCCCGAGCCGACATGCTCGAGTAGTTCAAAATGCCCCAGAACCTGTACGCCGGGTCGGTAGGTATTGGTGGCGTCGTTTCCCGACAGACTGAAACTGCTGCCGCAGGCCGGGCAGAGCATATCGGCCCAAGAATCCTGCTCGACCGAATCAAACGGCACGTGGCAATGCGGACAGCGTATTTGCATGCGTCACTCTCGCAGGACGCCAAGGCCGAGGCGAACTTGACCCTCGTGATTATCCGCTGGATCGCGGGCAATGTAAATCTTCAGTAAGTCGCGAAACACTTACCTTGGGACATTTGTGTGGGCTTTGACCCTTCCTTGTCTCATCAACCTAACTGTTTCTCAATCGTCCAATAAAACCACCCGTTTACGAGAGCAGGGTTGATCCGTCTTAATGACTCCTTCTGAAAATGGCGTCCTCGAGCTCTTCGACTACTTCTTTTTGACCGGCTTCTTCAGCGCGCTGTATTGCGGTTTTTTCTCGACTGTCGCGCAAATAAATGTTTGCGCCATGGCTTAGTAAGAGTGCAACAATTGATATGACCCACACGGACCGTCCAAGTTCGTTTGGTGGATTCAAAATGGCTGGCATTACGACGTTGGCTTCTGGAAGGATTTCCAGTACGTTGATTGGGATCACAAAGCCGATGGGGCACAATTAATGCGCCAACGGCGTCGCTACAATCGCCTCGCCGACTGCAAAAATGCGTAAATTGAATCTGGAGAATCTGCCATGGCTGCCATTGAAACTGCCAAGGATTACCACACGGTCACACCGTATTTGATTGTGGAAAACGTGGCGCGGCTGATTGAGTTTTTGAGGGAGGCATTTGGCGGGACTGAGCGGATTCGCGTGCCAAGGGCCGATGGTTCGGTGATGCACGCCGAAGTGCAGATCGGCGATTCGATCGTGGCGATGGGGGAGCCGACCGGCACCGTGAAAGCCATGCCGGCCTCGATATTTCTGCGGGTGCAGGATGCCGATGCGGCGTATCTCAAGGCACTTCAGGCCGGGGGCACTTCGGTGAGCGAGCCAAAGGATCAGCCGCATGCCGGCGAACGGTATGGGGGGGTGAAAGACCCGTGCGGCAATCTTTGGTGGCCGGCGGCAGCCATCGACGGGCACTAAGCGCTGACACTCCCAATGCTGCCGGGTCGCAGGGTTTTGATTGTCTGAATGCCCGAAATCGTCTCAGCAACTCGTGAATGGCGGGACGTCCAATTAAAAGAATCCCATGTAAGCCGTGTGCCTGTTGACCGCTTTGACAGCGGTCAACAGGTTAGTGGGTGACTTCAACTCCCCCACGTTCCCCAAAGGAGCACACGACCATGTCACGGATTCTGGCAATCGACCTGGGCAAATTCAAGTCAGTGACCTGTCTGTTGGACACCGCTACGAACCAGACGGAGTTCTGGACCATGACCACCGATCGGCAGTACCTGCTGGCGGTGCTCAAGAAGTACGCGCCGGAACTGGTGGTGATTGAGTCCTGCAGCCTGGCCGGTTGGGTTCACGACGTCTGCACCGCGGAGGGCTACCAGGTGCTGGTCTGCAACCCCAACCAAGAAGCGTGGAAGTGGAAGCACGTCAAACGCAAGACCGACCGGGACGACGCGCTGAAGTTGGCCAAGCTGGCCGCGCTGGAACAGCTCGTGCCGGTGTACATCCCCTGCCGCCCACAACGGGAATATCGCCGGCTGGTAAAGTATCGCCAAGTGGTCTTGGGACGAATCAACCGCGTGCAGAACAACATCCGCTCGATCTTTGCCCAGCGGGGGATGGAGATGATGCGGGGTCCGAAAGCGTGGGCATTGGAAAGATACGAGGAGCTCGCTCAACATCGCAAACCACTGGCCGAGTGTTCCTTGGACGAGTTGTGGCGGGGCGAGTTGGACCTGGAGCTGATCCAGTTGGACCACCTCCGACAACAGCAGCACGACATCCACCAGCAGCTCCAGGCGCTGGCGCGGGCTGACCAGCGCGTGCAGCTGCTCGAGACGATCCCTGGCGTGGGGCGTAGGACGGCGGAAGTCGTGGTGGCCTACCTGGATGATCCGCATCGCTTCCGAAACGCGCGGCAAGTCTCGTCCTACGCCGGCATGGTTCCGCGTCGTTATCAATCCGGCGAGATGGACCGCCAGGGGCGGATTCACAAACGGGGCCCACGACAGCTGCGTAGCGCCCTGGTCGAAGCGGCCTGGCTGATGCTGCGCTACAACCCTTGGGCCCGGTCGGTCTACGAGCGACTCACCGGCGGGCAGAAGACCCGCAAGAAGAAGGCGATCGTGGCGGTGGCTCGTAAGCTACTGGTGCGTTGTTGGGTGATGCTCTTGCGGAAAGAACCTTGGCAGCAGGCGCCCCGGATCGCGAAGTCCGTTGCTGTTTGATGAATCGTTGCGACTTGAATCTGGAGTAGGATTTGCCTTCCGCTTCGGCTTGGGTGCCGCGTGCAGCTCGGAACTACGGTCTGATCCCCGAGATCGGTTAAACGAATGAGCAGCGCGGCTATTGAATGAACTCCTGAGACGACGCACAAGAAATTCCCGCTCAGGGAAGAGAAACAGGCGTCGGCAACTCGAATAGTCGACTAAATCCGAAACGGAACGCGAAACAACCACCTCGGCTCGAGTTCCGCGATCGGGACTCGGCAACAGGCGAAATTAGATAGTACCACCGTTGACCCACACACGGCTTCATAGTCGACCCTGTTTTTGAAACAATGGCTACGCGCAATGCAGGGCCGTCTTCGTAGCGTGGTATAATTTCGCCCGGAAGCATGAGACGCTTGGAGGGAAGTCGCCAGCGATGGCCAGCGGATTAAGCGACCATTTTGGACAATCAAAGAGCTATTTGAACGATCAGCGGAAGGGTAGATATGAAAGAATCTCGCGCTGAGTTTGAGCGGCAGCTAGAAACCCAAAAGACATTAGACAGTGTACTCGAGTGGAACCGGATTCATTTTTGCGCATGGTTGTATGGCTGCGCGCTCACCGTCCTATTCCTATTGTTTTGCAAGCTTTTCAGCCCCGACCACGAGATACATAACCCGCAAACAAATGAACAGAGGGCCGTACTCAAATACCTAATCATCCTGCCAATGGTCACCTTCGGCTATTGGGTGGCGTACTGGCAATTCAAAGTAAAGAAAAAAATCGACGTGCTCCCAACCGACGAAATCAAAGAGGATTAGGTCGCCTGCTTTGTTCCAGCGGGACAGTGCCTAAGGCTGAGGAATGCGAGACATCGCCATAACCGCAGCGGTGTTTTTGATCTGGTTAGCTGCACCGCTTATCGCTTTCTTTGCCAGCCGCAAGAATCACGGAATCGCCACCCGCATCGTTATCGCCATAGCGGTTGGCCTGGTTTGGACGTTGTTGTTGTGGGGCGTCCTGAAGCTTGGCGCGTAGCCAACTCCGCTCAACTCCCGTGCCCATCGGGTACAATGCGGGGATGAAGTTTTTGTTTGCCGCGATACTGATTTGCATTGCCGTGCTGGCGGCGGTCTGCTTCATTGCTGTGACAGCTCCCAGCTTGGAGATAATCACGGGCAGCGGATCGTATTACAGTTGGAAGGTGGGAGAGCTGTATTATTTGCCGCCCTGCAGCAGAATTGCGTGGCGGCTGGCAATTTGGTGGCCGATATCGCTCGCCGTCACGCTCGGCGCGCTGATGATTTTCCGCCGCCTGCCAATGCGGGAAATGAATTTCAAAATACGAATGTGGTTCGGCCTTCCCTTACTGGCCTGCTCCGCATGGCTCGTCTACTACACCTTCACGGATTATGCAATTTTCGCCTTCTCTGATAACCAATTGATTCGGGCCGGATATTGGTTAGTGGCCGGTGCAGCGGTTGGTGCGGCGATCGCCATAGCCATCTGGCCACAAAGATGGCAGATTGGTGCGAAGATTTTGATATGGGGAGCCTTCGCAGGAAGCATCATCTGCACATTGATTCGCTATCCAGTGCCGCGCGAATGACTTTTTGGGCAGACTTCTGAGTTTTTGGGCAACTCGCCCTTTTTAGGCAATGCCGGTCACGCTGGTCTCATCAACTCACACGGATTATCGGACATCCCAATAAACCACCGAGTTTATGGGACAGTATTCGAGTGCCAGGAACTCAAGCGATTGATGACACGGGCAGGCTGGTCCGGCTGAGCCGCAATATTTGATCCGGCGGTTGCTTCGTTAATGCTCTGCTACGGCGCCAGCTGGCTTGACATGCCGGGTGACGACTGTTATACCTCTGTGTACACATTGAGGGTTCGATGTTTATCCGCGTCCAGCGTGGTTCTTCAATTCCGATCTCTCGGCAGATCGACGCTCAAATCCGATCGCAGATCCTGGCCGGAGCGTTGCGACCGGCGGAACAGCTTTCCTCGGTCCGCCAGTTGGCCCGCGAGTTGGCGGTCAATGTCAACACGATTTTTCGCGTTTATGAACGACTGGCGGCCGACGGGCTGATTGAACTGCGACACGGCGACGGGACTTACGTCGCTCAACGCCGTAAGAGCACTGTCTCGGCGCAGTTGGCCCAGCGGCGGCACGAGTTCTCTCTCGAACTCGATGCGTTGGTCCGCCGGGCCCTAATGCTGGGTCTCGCCGCCGCCGATTTGCCGAAGTGGCTCTCAGAATCGATCAAGCGCGTACAGCAGGATGCATCTTCACCCGATCTCCTCTCCCACGTTACGGAGGCTTCCTCATGAGTCGTGCCGCAATTGTGATCCAACACCTGCGTCAAGGTTATGGCACACATACTGTGCTTGAGGATGTTTCGCTGGAGATTCCCCACGGGCAGACTTTCGCGCTGCTCGGCCGTAATGGCGCGGGAAAGACCACCCTGATAAGAACGCTGCTCGGACTGCTGCAGCCCAACGGTGGATTGGTGGAGGTGCTGGGGCTAAACCCTTCCATCCAACCACTGGAGATCCGCGCCCGCGTCGGCTATCTGGCTGAAGATCAAGCAATGTACGGCTGGATGACCGCCGACGAGATGGCGCGGTTTTTGGCGCCGTTCTTTCCTACATGGGACGTGAGTCTGGCCAGTAATCTGTTGGATCTCTTCGGCGTGCCGCGCCGCGTGCGGATCAAACATCTTTCCAAAGGACATAATGTTCGTCTCGGGCTGGCACTGGCACTAGCCCACCGGCCGGAACTGGTAATCCTTGACGATCCCGCCCTCGGACTCGATCCCATCACGCGCAAACAATTCAACCGTGACGTGATCGATCATCTCCAAGCGGAGGGACGCACTGTGTTCTATAGCTCGCACTTGCTGTACGAAGTCGAAGCGGTGGCTGATGCCGTGGCAATCATCGACCAGGGACGTCTCGTCCGAGCCGGTCGCACTGAAGACTTACAACGCCATGTCAAACGGGTTGTGCTTTCGGTGGATGCGATCGCCGATCGTCCGCGACCCTCGAAGTTGCTCGATGTCAGCCGCAAGGCCGAGCGCATTGCCGTCACGCTCGACGACTCCGCCGCGTGGATCGCCAAACTGAGTTCAGACGGGGTCGACTATGTCGTCCAAGATTTGACCCTGGACGACATTTTCGAGGCATTCGTTATCGGTAAGGTCGCCCTCTGGCCTGATCACTCCTCCTCTCGTAATGTCGCGATTGCGTAGACAGTCTCGCTTTTTGATCAACTAGTCGATTTGCTCAGAGACGCGTTCGTATGAATTCACAATTGCAGGCGCTGCTGTGGTCGGAATGGTGCCAACGCCGGACGCAATTCGCCCTCTGTCTGCTGTGGATGGTATTCGGGACGGCCTATGTCGTCGCGTACGAACTGTCGAGTGGATTTCGGGCGCCCGTCGCCAGCTTCTACAGCACCGCGTCGCTCTTTGGGCTGTTTATGCCGATCTTCATCGCTATGCGAACGTCGCTCGGCGAGACGACCGACAGGACCCGGCCATTTAGCGACGGGCTGCCGATCTCGGCCCGTCGACGGGGGTGGATTCGTCTGGCCGGTGGCGCGGGCACGCTGATCGCGCCCATCGTGCTGGGCGCCGTACTGTTATCGGCGTGCCTGGCGATCAGTTGGATAAAGCAAACTCCGCCACGTCCGCTCGTCGGCTCCGTCTACGTTAAGCTATTGGATCGGGAGAGCTTGAGCGCAATCTCCGCCGTGGGACTCGTGTGGCTTGTTACGGCCATCGTCGCGTGGTCGGCCGTCGCGCTGTATCTAGTGCTTTCGCTCCTGGGCACCGCTCTACGTGCCGAATCTCAAGCCGGGTTCGCCGGAGCCGCGGTCGCCGCAATCTGGCTCCTGGGCATAGGTCTCAGGCCAGTCCTGGAAGATGCCCACCTCCAGGGAATCTTGGAATGGATCGGCGCGATCGCGCCACAATCGATGATCGTCAATTATGGATACGGTACCGAACGAGGCGGGTATGGAGACCTTTCCATCTCGAGTGTGGTGGTCGGCCCCTTGCTCGTCAACGCCGTATTTCAATTTGGCTTGGCAGCGATATTCGTCCGCCGCTATAGCAGAAGACTCTCGTGCCGAGCTGCCGAGAAGCAGAGCGACACTGCACGCCAGGTTTGGCGTCAATGGACGTTCCCATTGCCGACGCGCACCATCGCTTTGTCATGGCTGACCCTACGGCAGGCCGTGCCGATGTGTCTTCCGGGCCTACTGATTGCCTGCGTAATGACACTGTTTGAATTGGAAGTCGGCACCCACGGTTCAGAGCACCAGCTTCTGCAAAGGCTCACCGATGCGCTGCCGTCAAGCATGTGGTCCATCGGCCTGGTGTGGGCCGTCGTCGTAGGAGCGGGAACCTTCGCCCCGGAAATCGATAGCCGAATCGGCGAGTTCTGGCGAACGCTGCCGATTTCGACCGGGAGTTTGTTCATCGTTAAATTTTTCGTCGGGTTGTTAGCCGTGCTGCTTGTGCTGGATGCATCCACCATCGCCGTCTCGTGGCGTTCTCCCCAGTGGGGAGACTACTACACAATGAACTGGCCGTACATCGCCTGCTTCCTGCCGCTACACGCGACCATGTTCGCCATTGCCGTAGCCTGGGCGTGCGTGTTGCGTCGAGCGGTGTTGGGAGGAATGGCCGCGATCGTCACTTTCGGCCTCATCAATATCATGCTTGAATGGTCAGACGCAACACGCGATTTTAGTCCCGTCGAAGTCTATAACCATTTAGCCATGCGCGGACCGCTCGATTTCACGGCACACGGTTACCCGGTCGTCGCAATGGCGATGGGTGTCGCGCTTTTTACATCGATCCTGGTCGGATGGCTGGCGCTCCGCCGGTATGACCCTCGTCGGCAATCTGGCTGATGAAGAGAGCCGCCGTATGATCGCCGAATCCTATTGCCAGATTGTTAGCCGCCGATCAACTCCCGTGGCGTTCGCCTCGGCGATAATCACCTTGAGCGCCGCGTGGACAATATTCTCATTACAAGGGAGGTAATCAACAATGCCCTGGGAACGACGGGCTCAAACAACCCAACTCGGCTGCGGCACTCTCATTCTGATTGCCTTGATCGTCCTGCTTTTCAGTAATGGAGGCAATCGTGGCAGCAATATTAACTTAGAAAACGAGGTCCAAAAGCTGACCACCGAAGTTCGTGGATTGAAATCCGAAATCGAAGGCCAGCGGCAGGACATCCGCTCTTTGCAGTCGAAGGTGAACGATCTACAAAAGCGCTAGCTGCTGACCCCAAACACCGCACTGTTAGGACGCTACCAAGAAGAATAACCGGCGAGCGACCACTATTCGGGGCGGTCTCATTAACTCGTACGGATTATCGGACATCCCAAGAAACCACCCTGTTTATGAGACGGTGGTCGTGTGCTGTGAACTCATTCGTTTGAAGACACGGGCAGGTTGGTCCGGCTGAACCGTAGGATACCCTCGGTCGTCGCTTCATCAAACGAAGGAAATGCGGAAAGGAGAATAGCGTTGTCCCCCCGTTCATCAATCATCTGGTAAATACTTAATCGCTTTTAGTTTCTCAATCGCCTCGTCCACTTTTCGGGAAGTTGTGGCATCAAGGTTTTTCTGCGACTTTGCCCATTCCAAGTACTCGTTTAGCGTGTACGTCCATTGTGCCAACCTACGGGCCACAGTTACCGAGTGGGGCTTATCATCCTGGCCATTGACCACCACAAGAATGGCGTCAATGGCCGGAGCCACCTCCCCTTGCTCTTGCAGATAAAGCAGAATTTGTTCTCGGCACTCGGTGATCGGATCGTGCACCAATGCCTCCCGGATCGTCTTCATGGATTCTTCGTCTTTCATCCGGACCAATCCATCGTACAAGCCGGAGCGTTCCCACCAGTCGTTCGTCGTCTTCACATGACTTAGGAGAAACTCTCGGTAGGGCGTGCGATAGGCATTTTCGTTGACGGCAAACAAGAGTTTGTAGGCAGTTTGTCGGCGAAAGATCGACCATTTAGTAGCGCTGGCCTGCTCAGCGAGAAAGGCGATATATGCCTTGTCGTCAGGTTGTGGCGCGGGAAGCACCCAAAAGAGTTCCTCGTCTCCATAGGTTTTTAGCAATCGCATCGCATCCGCACTCGACAATTTTCCCCGCAGCAACCAGACTGCGAAAGGTTCCAGGCCGACCTTCGCTTCGTAGACACGGAGGATTTCTTTTTTTTGGACTGGGACGCTGTTCCTCTCCATGCATTCGAGCGCAAATCGCATGACCACAAAGAGCATCGGATCGTGAGTACGTTTGTACTCGTCAATGTCGAGCATCGCCATGTATTGCTCGTAACTCAGTGGCTTTTTTGGAATCCCGTATTGGGCCCTCTCTGCTTCGGTTAGATAGCCCTCGGCGCTGTGCGGTGGGAGCCAACCGTCCACGTCAACTCTCCCCCCTTTGCTATATACTTTCCCCGGATTCCCATTCGTCCAATAAGGCTGAGTAAGCTTGGACACGGGGAAAGCCCCCAAGTCATAGAGCATCTTCTCGTACTTGGGGTCTGACTCTGTTTTCTCCTGAGCCGACCCGATGTTGTTGAGATCCAGCACGATTACGAAGACGCTGAGCGTTAGGGAAAGTAACCATTTCATATGATGGCTTCTGTCTGATGCTCGGAACCTTCAATGGGACTCTGATTATCGCTCGTTAAGCCAATCGAAACCAGTGATGCGCAATTCTCCGTAGGCGGTGATCCGTCTCGGGGGCTGTGGGGTGTTCAGAAACCCAACCGTGTTTCCTGATTGTCCAAAAAAACGACCGAGTTTTTGAGACCGATATCGCGCCCGGAAACTCATGCGTTTGATGACACTCGCGGGTTTGTCCGGCTGAACAGCTAATTCGTTCCGGTGGTCGCACCATCAAACCAACAAATTACGGGGCAGCAGTAGATGCCCCAGTTTGTTCTGAAAATACACTTTCCACCTCGCGCCGAAACAGCTCGAGACTTGTTCGGCGAATCCAAACGTCTTTTTGATTTTTTCTACATTTTTTCTTGACTACGAGTGTCGTCATCTGATAAATAGACTACGTTGGTAGTCATTCGCCGGAACCAACTCTAAGGGATGGCAAAAATGGCGCAAAGTAATGAGCCGCTGGGAAGGTTGGAATTTGACGTGCTGGGGTACATTGCCGATCATGCTCCGATCAGCGTGGGGAAGGTGGCTGCGCATTTTGCCGAGACTTCGGGACAAGCGCGAACCACAGTGTTGACCGTCATGGAGCGATTGCGCCGTAAGCGATACCTGACACGACGCAAGAACGGCGGAGTGCAGCAGTATTCGCCGACCATTCCCAAAGCCGACCTGCTGCACCGCCTAGTGGCAGATTTCGTTGATGGAATTCTCGGCGGCAGCGTGTCGCCGTTCGTCGCCTATCTCACGCGGCACGCGAAATTGAGCGCTGACGAAATTCGCAAGCTCGAGCAGGTGCTAAAAGACATCGAAGTGCGCGAGAGAAGGAGTAAACCATGAGCACGTTCATCCATGTCGTCGAAATCAGTGCGGGATTATGGAGCGCGAGCATCTGGCGGGCGACGGTCGAAGGAGGCATTGCCATTGCATTTGTCTGGGTGATTGCCCGATGGTGCAAATTTCTTTCTCCGCGAGTGATTCACTGGGCCTGGCGACTGGTGGGTTTGAAGCTGCTAATAGCACTTTGCTGGGGCCAACCGGTGGTCATAGCGGTATTGCCGGCCAAACCAATTGTGGCCGTTAAGACCTCCGCGGCCCGGATTCCATCCGTCGAGGCGCCGATCCCAATACCAAAACCTGCCGCCGAGAGTCCAACGATGATCCCGCCAACCGTTCCGCATGAAAACGGATTCAGCAGCCTTTCGATATTGATGCTGTGTTGGATCGTCGGCGCTTGTTGCTGTATTGCCGTAGCTATAAACGAGCGACGCCGCGTCGGCCAACTTCGCCGAAACGCCACCCCAACGTCCAATTCGTTCTTGCAACAGGCCTGCCGGCAAGAAGCAGGCCGATTGCGCGTCGGCGCCTGCCGGAACTTCGAAGTTCGTCACAGACAGACGGGCCGCTGCTGACAGGCGTCGGGCGGCCAACGATTATTTTGCCTGCCGATTTCGATCGATCGTATGACGAAGCTGAATGGCGGCTGATGTTGGCTCACGAGCTGGCGCATCTCAAACGCCACGACCTGATGTGGAATTGGCTTCCTACCATTGTTGGCTGGCTGTTCTTCTTCCATCCGCTCGTGTGGCTTCTTAAGCGATCCTGGCTCGAAAGTCAGGAAGCAGCATGCGACGAACTGCTGCTTCAGAATTCCGCTGCCCGACCGTCGGAGTATGGGCGGCTACTGCTGAAACTATCCACGCGATTCTCGGAGCCGCCGCGCGCCGGTCTGGCAGCTGCAGGAGTTATGGGAGCCTACCGCGATCTCGAACGCCGCCTACTCGCAATGTCCCGAGTAAAGCCGTTTTCTCACCGCCGCTTGCTGCTGGCGGCCACCGTGCTGTTGATTCTAGCGCCCTTCGTCATCGTTCCTTGGCGCCTTGTCGCTCAAGAAACCGCAATCTCCAAGAACTCAGATCACGCCTCCGAGAAGATCACCCTCTCCGGCAAATGCATCGACGAACACGAACAACCCGTCGCTAATGCCCGGGCACGCCTATTTATTGAAGACTACACCCGCTCCGACACCTCGCAGCGTCAATTGCAAGAGGTTCGCACTGACGAGAACGGCAACTTCGTATTTGCCAATGTAGACGCAAAGCCAGTACGCGATAAACGGGCAACCTTAGTTGTCGTGGCGCAAACGCCCGAAAGAGCGACCGTATCCGAGTACATCGGACCACAGCACCTAGAACAAGCAAAACTTGATTTCAAACTGATCCCCGCTGCCGCGATTCGCGGTCGAGTTCTCAACTCGGAAGGCAAGCCTGTGGCCGGAGCGACCGTTTTCACAATGTCCTGCCTGATCGAGCCGGTGCCGGGCATTTGCGCCGCGACGACGGATGCCGATGGACGCTTCGTAATCGCGGATTTGCGGCCCTGGGACCCGGCAGGCCCGCACAACTCCATTGTCGTACAGCCTTTTATCGGGTTCGCCCAACATCCCGACTATGCTAAACAGTCGTTTACGTATTCAAAGGTTCCCGACACCGTCGACATCACACTTCCCCATGAAGCTGTGGTCAGCGGCAGAGTGATATTCGACGAAAGCGGAGAGCCCGCGCCTGGCGCAACGGTGGAATTCGACAACGGTCGAATGGATCCAAACCATCCGGCACGCACGCGGACCGACGAAGAAGGACGATATCAATTGACCAAGTTGCCTCCAGGAAAGTATCGGATGTACTGCAAATTGCCGAACTTCCCGCCGCTATGGCGAGATGATGTTCAATTGCAAACCGGCGCCAATGTGCTGGACCTGCGCATGGAAAAAGGCGGGATCGTTCATGGTCGCGTGATCGACATCACAACGGACAAACCCGTGACCTGGGCAAAACCGGGCGTGCGAATGCAAATCAGCGGTTGCGATCATCACGGCTATTCAGGTGCCGGTATGCCATACGCTGACGTACAAGACGACGGTACGTTTACCATGTTAGTACCAAGCGGCAAAAACTACATGGGAATGTACCTCGGGCCAAATTGGATCCCGACCAATACCGACTATCTGCTTGAGGACGGTGTCGATGTCCCAAAGGGAAAGACGGTCGAAATTGAGGTCAGAATTGCCCCGCACCATGTTGAGGTAAAATCGCCGAGCGCTGCGCAAAATGAAGAGCAGTCGGCCGCAATTGCTACCGGCAAATCGGACTCTCCGACTCAGGACGACGCCGGCTACGATATGTCGCACGTCGTGCATTTCGAACTTGGGAGAACGCAATTTGTAAACGGCGATAAAATCACAATCGAAGAAATTCGTGGCACTTCCGATAAGATCGCTGCCGGAAACACTTACATTATTAAAGGCACGTATCACCTGGCCTCAGAGAAAAAAGCGATGCTGGCGGCTTTCACGACCGGCGATGCCAGTAACCCCCAGCATGTGCAAATGCAAAGCATCCCAAATCAAAGAACTCAAACCATGATGGTCGATCAAGGGGACGGAACATTTTCGCTCATTCTCTACATGTGGTACGACGGTCATCCGCACGTTAGCTTTTATGCCAACGGCCAAGCGACTGGCGGCGTTTATTTCGGAACCGGCGATTCTCTCTATAAATAGCTTTCCAAGAATTCTCTTCGACACTATCCCATTTAACCACCAAGTTTTTGGGACGGATTTCGCGCCCGGGAAGTCATGCGTTTAATGGCACGGACCCGTCAGCCAGGCTGAGTCGAGAATTCGTTCCGCCGGACTCCTCAGAAAACGGTAAGCGTCCGGCCGAGGCATGGTGTCCCGTCGCTTATCAACCGGTTGTGCTCGCTGCGCGGGCGTGACGACGGCGCGTGCTCCGTGTGGCCGCTTTGCGGCGGGACTCTTCAAGGCGATAGTTCAGCACTGCCTCAGGGTGCGCGGCCGCCCAGTGGTCCGGCAGCATCTCATCGAGTCGCGGATCGTCAGCGTGCAGGCGCAGAAGCAGTTCGCGCAGGTAGGCCCACGGTTCGATTCGGTGGCGTTTCGCGCCGGCCAGAATCGTGAACAAGACGGCCGCTCGCGGTCCGGCCTGCTGGCTGCCGAGGAACAGCCAGTTCTTGCGTCCGATCGCCTGGTGACGCAGCGTTCTCTCGCTGACGTTGTTGTCGATCGAGAGTCGACCGTCCGCGGTGTAGCGGCGCAGTGCCAGCCACTGATTGCGGGCGTAGAAGACGGCCTTGCCCAGCAGGCTCTTGGGCAGCGCCCGGCGCGACAGCTCTGCGAGATACGCCTCGATTCGGTCGAGCACCAGTTCCGCTTCGGTCGCACGGAGCTCACGCCGCGCGTCGGCCGACAATTCGCGGGCTCGCTCCTCGATGTCGTACAGCTGTCGGATCCACTCCAGGACCTGGTGCGCCTGCCGCGGTGAACTGTGACGTGCCTCGAAGAACTTGCGGCGCGCATGCGCCCAGCACGCAACTTCAAGGATCGCTTCGTTCGACCCGAGGTAGATCTGGTCGTAGCCGCCATAGGCATCGGCATGGAGGTAGCCTTGGAATGTTCGCAGGAAGCTTGCCGGTCCGTCGCGTGCGCGACTCTCCGTAAAATCGTAGATCGAATAGGGATGTTCTTCGGCGATGTACGTCCAGAAGCGGCCCTGGCGGCTGCCTTGATCTCCGCCAACCAGTACCGTCACCGGCGTGTCGTCGGTCCACAGTACCGGCGATTGAAGGACCAATTCCTTCTGTCGCTGATAGAGCGGCCTCAAGAGTTCAGCCGCTGCCTGGACCCAGTCGCACTGCGTGCTGCGGGGAACGTGCAGCCCGTGGCGCGTAAAGAAGTCTTCTTGCCGGTACAGCGGCAGGTGGTCACCGAATTTGGCGACGATGATCTGAGCGATCAATCCCGGCCCAGCGATGCCGCGGTCGATCGGCCGCACCGGCGGCGGCGGGCTCGCCACGCCGTCTTTGCAGTAGCGGCAGGCGTACTTGGGACGCACGTGGACGTGCACTTCGAGCTTCGCCGGGACGTACTCCAGGATCCTGCTCTCGTCCTGGCCGATGCGATCTTTGGCGCGGCCGCAGCCGGAGCACCGCTTGTCAGCCTCGTTCAGGTCGTGCTCATGCCGGTAGTGCGGCAGCTTGTCGAGGTTGAGTTCTCGGCGACGCCGGCGACGGTGGTCCGCCACTTCGAGTCGGGGCTGCTCTCCAGCTGCGCCTGGCGGAACAGGCTGGGCGGATGGTGGATTCAACTCGAACAGATGCCCCTGGCCTTCGCCCTCCAAAAGTCGTTCGCGTCGGCGACCGTAGATCCATTGCTTCAAGGCATTGAGTTCATCGACCGCGGCCTGATGCGTCTCTTGCAGCTGCTCGTACGAGGCGGCCGTCTCGTCCAACACGCGACGGAGTTCAGCCGCCTGCTGCGCGGAATCGACAGCTCGCCGCTCAAGTTGTGTGGCTTGCTGGAAGGCTGCCAACAAGAGCTGGTGGCACTCGGCAAGGTCGGTGGGAAGAGAGTTGGCGTCATCCATAACGCCAACAGTTTTACCGACTCTTGCCAATCGCGCAAGGCCACTTCTCAAAAAACCTCATCAACCAACCCGACGATACCGCCTCCGCCGACGCCCGTTTCTGAGGTCCACGCCGCCTAAGATCTTCGTCAGCTGAGCGTAGTCCAGTTCGATGCCTTGCGCTTCACTGGCTGCCTCAGGCAATTGAAACGTGCCGGCCTCCAACCGCTTGTACCAAATGCAGAAGCCGTCCTGATCCCAGAACAAGATCTTGACCCGGTTGCGATCCTGATTGAAGAACAGGAACAAGTGGCCCGACAAAGGATCTTGGTCGAAAACCGTTTGGGCAAAGCCCATCAAGCTATCGAAGCTGTAGTGCATCTTGATCGGCGTCAGACAGAGAAAGATGCGCACGTCGGAAAGATTGAAGTTGGTCATGCTGTACCCACTCTGGGACGCAAGGCCCCCACGGATTCGATGACTTTCACCAGCACGGCTTCGCCGACACCGATGGGGAGTCGCACCGAGCCTCCATTGGGCAACTTGATCTCGACCGGAGATGCCGTTAGCGAGACGGGCAAAAACTTCGGCTCTGCCAATTCGGCTAGGGTCGGAATGGCCCCTTCTTCTCGCACACAATCCGGTATGCCCTCGCGAAGTCGCTGCGCCCAGCGATAGAAAGTCGACCGGGAAACACCTTCTGCAATGCAGAAATCATCGATGCTCAAATCGCTCGCCTGACGATTCTCAAGACGTTCCTGCCAATACAAGTAGTCATCAAGCGTCGGACTAGGCCTGCCGGGTTTACCCACAACTTGACTCCTTGGGAACTGAGAGCAAACGTCCCCAAGTCTATCAAGGCCGACAAGTATGGATCCCTCGGACGCTAACAGAAAACGAAGGTTTTCGGGACACTGAATGCGCCCCGGAATGCCGCTAAATTCCTATGCTATTCCCCATCGGCTACAATCACCCTGCCGCGTGGAAAACTAAACACTGGCAGACAAAAACCAAAAACTTGCTTGACTGGTCCAACCATATCACAATGCGGGGATGGTACCGATTGACTGGCTGGTGGCTGCAATACTGTTTATATCCCCGATTCTAATTCCGGTTGGCTTCGCGTCATTCGCACTTGCGAGCCATAGACCATTGACGTGGCGGCTCGTAACGGTCTTTGTCATTTTCGAGGGATTGGCAATTCTCGGAGTATTGTTGGAAGCCGTCCATCTTCTTAAAACTGCCGAATGACTTTTTGGGCAGACTTCTTAGTTTTTGGGCAGCTCGCCGGTTTTAGACAAATCCGCAACGCTCCGGTCTCATCAACTTGTACGGATTCTCGGACTCCGAAGTAACCACTGTGTTTATGAGACAGAGAATGCGCTACGGGAAATCATGCGTTTGATGACACGGGTCGGTAAAGCCGGCTCACCCGCAGCATTCTTTTCGGCGGTCACTTCGTTAAACGAACCTGTTTTCGGAAATACCAATTGCTTGACGGCTTGGCTCACATCCTGTACTATCACGGTAGTACACGCGGGAGCCAGGCATGTTCTTTCAAGTCGATCCGCACAACGGGCTGGCCATCTACGATCAGATCGTTCGGCAAATCAAGTTTGCCGTGGCCGGTGGCGTGCTGAAAACCGGCGAACTCGTGCCTTCGGTGCGTGAACTGGCGCGTGAACTGACGATCAATCCCAACACCATTGCCCGGGCCTATCGCCAATTGCAAATCGATCGGGTGCTCCAACCCGTGCGGGGCACTGGGCTGGAGGTCGCCACCGGTGCCACTGAGCGTTGCCGTCACGAGCGATTGAAACTCCTCAGTGCCCGACTGCGGCAAGTACTCTCGGAAGCGAAGCAGAGCAGACTCGACGCCCGCGGGCTGCGCGGACTCGTGGAAAAAGAATTACGCATTATTGAGAAAGAAGGGATCTAACCATGGAATCCGTCATTCGTTTGCAAAATGTCACAAAGCGATACGGTGCGCAGGTCGCGCTCGACAACGTGTCATTGGACGTGCCTCCGGGCGTCGTGTGCGCTTTGCTTGGTGAAAACGGCGCCGGCAAAACCACTGCCATTCGCATTCTGCTGGGGCTTACCGAAGCCGATGAGGGCCAAGCAAGCGTGTTGGGGCTCGACAGCGGGCGGCAGGGGCAGGCCGTCCGCAGTCGCGTGGGCTACGTGCCCGAGCGACCCACACTGTACGAATGGATGACGGTCAGCGAAATTGGCTGGTTTACCGCCGGCTTCTACGGCAGCGGTTTCTTCGAACGCTACGTCCGGTTGGTCACCGGGTATCAACTGCCACTGAAACGAAAAATCAAAAGCCTCTCCAAAGGCATGCGCGCCAAAGTTTCGCTGTCGCTGGCCTTGGCGCACGAACCGGAAGTGTTGGTACTCGACGAGCCGACCTCCGGCTTGGATACGCTGGTGCGCCGCGACTTTCTGGAAGGCATGGTCGATATCGCCGCCGCCGGCCGCACGGTCCTCTTGTCGAGCCATCAAATCAGTGAAGTGGAACGCGTGGCCGACATTATTGCCATCATTCGTGCCGGCAAACTGCTGCTGGTCGAACGGCTAGAAGATTTGAAAGACCAGATTCGCGAGTTGAACATCACGCTGAAGGAAAACTCCACGGCGGCGCCGGCGATCGGCGGCCACATTCTTGGGCAGCGCCGGCATCAAAAACAATTGCAAGTGTTGGCGCGGGGCGTCAGCGACGCCGAAATGGAAGCTGTCCGCAGCCACAACAACGTCGAAGAGCTTCGTATCCGCACCCCCAGCCTGGAAGAAATCTTCGTGGCGTATCTGAAATCGGCCGAACCGACCGACAGAGCGCCGGCTGCAGCATCGGAGGTTAGCGTGTCATGAATTTCGCCCCCTACCTGCGACTTGTGTGGAAGGAATACCGCGCCATCCGGCTGTTCTGGCTGTGCCTGGTGGTATTGGTGATCTTCATCCAATGGCTTATGGCCGTCACCATCCATGTGCAGGGCGTCGTGCCCCAATTTCACCTTGCACTGATGGCGCCCGCGCTATTTGCCTTGGGCTGCGCGGGAACTGCCTTTGCGATTGAAAAGGAGGACGGCACTTTCGAATTTTTGCGAGCAATCCCGATCAGCTCGCAGCAACTATTCATTAGCAAGCTGCTGCTGACCGTGTTGGCGAGCGTGGCGATGTATTTGGTGCTCTGGCTGGCGGCGATGTGGATTACTGGGCATGCAACGCCAGCGCTCGATCGGATGTTTCCAGACGCCCAGAGTGAATTGCTAAGGAACATGCTGGGATTGTGGCTCGTAGCGGCGCTGGAAGCGATTGTCTGGGGAACGCTGTTCTCACTTATCACCGCGCGGCCGCTGCTCTCGATCTGTTTGGCCGTGACGATCGGTTCGACAATCACGCACCTGCTGGCGAGTCACGGCCAGCGACAGTTTGGATTTGAACTGGCTGCCTACGCCCGAGCTATTCCCTTGCGCGTGCTGGTCGCCTTGATTGTGGGAGCAATTGATGTCTATCTCGGACTGAACTGGTTGCACGGCAGGCATCGCCAAAAGCGCGCAACAGGTCAAGTCAGCGCCATTGCTGCCGCGCCGCTGACTGCTTCATCGCCATGCGACATCGCGCACGTCCATGTTGTTCTTGCGACGCCGGAACGACCGACGATGCTAGCCCATCTCACTTGGCAGCACTTGCGGCAATCCGGCTGGCTGATGATTCTGCTGACCTCGTTGTCGATCGCTGCCGTGATCGGCATCCCGGAGTCAGTGGGAATTCTTCTCACACCCGTACTGGCAGTACTGATGGGTGCATTTGTATTTCGGGCGGATCAAGAAGGGCATCACTTCCGGTTTTTTGTCGAACACAACGTGCCGCCGCGACTGGTATGGATATCGCGTCAGATTCCGTGGCTATTCGCGCTGCTGGTGTCGACCCTGATCGGGTTCATCTGGTCGATGGGTTATTCCAAGTTCGCACTTCCAAGACTTCATGGGCTCGACGACCGCTCGCGGCTGGAGCTACTGAACGCGGCAATGTTCATTCTCACCAGCATCGGGCTTGCCTATGCTGCCGGACAATGGACCTCGATGTTCCTCCGTAGCGGTCTGTTGGCGGGGTTCACCGGCGTGTTGCTGACCGCTGTGCTTTGCAGCTGGGCCAGTTTGATGACTCTTCTGCATATTTCTTGGACCTGGTCCGTCGCGCCGATTCCGCTGGTGCTATTGTGCGCCACCTGGTTGCGGGCGCCGGATTGGATCCGCGAAAACACGACTTGCGCGCTCGCTTCAAAGCTGCCGCAGCCGTCCTTGTTCCGGCAACAGCTCTCTTGATTGCTGTGCCCCTGGTTCGCGTTTATTCGGTTCCATTGGTCTCGCCGGGCTTTAATCCGGCCGAGTACCTGTCGGGCATTACGCCCGAAGCCAGAGAAACCGCCTTGCTTTATCGGCAACTCGCTGCACAAATCAAATACGTTCCGCGGCCCCTAGTTGATTCAACGAGTGGGCAATCGGGAGAGATAACAGACGCCCAACCGGAATCGGCGGCGGAATCGAGCCGCAGATACGCCGCCTGGCACCAACAATGGGTGGAAGTAAATGCCGAATTAATCCCAAAATTGCTGGCCGTTAGCCGGCGCGAGTCCTGCGCATTCAACGAAGCAGGCGCATTGTACAACGGATCTGAGTTGCCGATAGATTTGATCCGGCTGTTGTTTCGCAGCGGGCAAACGCTGACGTCCCAGGGAAAATTCGCTGAGGCGCTGGAACATTACATTGCTGCGCTGCGAATGGTTTCGCAATTCTCGCAGTTTTCGTCCGCGTGGCTAACAGTAATCTGTGTTAAGCAGGCCGACGACATCCTTGACGAACTTCCCACTTGGGCGGCGCAGAAAGGCCAGACGCCCGCGCAAATCCGCACTGCGATTGAAAAGCTGAAAGCAGTCGGCGGGGGCATCTTACACCTCGCCGACGGCCTGAAGCGCGAATACATCGTTGAAGATCGTGGAATTTCCCACGATGAATCGCTGCTGCAAGCCTTTTTCAGCGGCAATGCAGGCAATGCACTGGTGTTCCAGGACTCCCTACTGCGCACACTCATGCCTTGGGAGAAATATCGCAGGTTGCGCGAGCTCAATTACCTCTCCCAGGACGGACTATCCAAACTGTTGCAGATCCAGCTAATGTTAGATAGCGGCATGGCAATCGCCGGATTCTATCACCGTGATCTGTTCTCTTGGTATCGTCTGCCGATCACCGCGACTTGGGCGGCGCAGTTTTCATACTTCTGCAATGAAGCGCCGCGAGTGCTTGCCAAGTTTGAAACGACTCGCCGGGCCACCATGATCATATTGGCGCTCGAGGCGTATCGACTGGAGCACGGCACTTTGCCGCAAACGCTAGCGGAGTTGAAAGGCACATACTTCGACAAAGTGCCGCTCGACCCCTATGCGGCGCTGCCTTTTGTTTATTTCCGCGACGGATTGCCCAAACCGGAGACTGCATTGGAGGCCAAACAACTCGAAGCCGCGGCCAAGGATAGTTCCAGCGAAAACGCCGCGCCGCTGACGCCGGGAATGCCTTGCATCTGGTGCACCGGACGAAATTTGTGGGTGCGATATTGGGAAAATCTACATCCTCAAGATGCTGATGACAGCACAATTTCGTACTACGCGGAGATTGGTAGCTCGGAAGAACTGCCTCGATATGTGGCTTGGGGAAAGGGATGCTGGTTTCCGATTCCCGAGCAATAGTAAACGGCTGTTTAATTGCTTATCTCGGGACCTTTGTCTCATCAACCTACCCGTTTCTCAATTGTCCAAAAAAACGACCGATAGATGCGCTTCTCGTTGCCCGCGTCATAAACTCATGGGTTTGATGGGACAGTTTTAGCGTCCTGGAAACCCATCCGTATTCTCGGAATGATGCGCGGCGGTGACTTGCTGCTGATCTGGCCCTGCTGCGAGCCGCAGAAAACGAACGGATTCAAAACACCGACGATTTGCGCCTGATGGATTGTTTCATTTAGCATTAGAAACGGCGGCCGCCGTCTCCCCATCCATCGTTCCTCTTATTTGCCTCCTAGTGCGTGATCGATCCCCCAGCCATCCCCCCAGCGCCACCCACGCCGTTGAGAGGTACAGCGTAATCAAACCCCCATCCACCGTACCAACTATTGGTACTCTCGTTGGCACGGCAACAGCCCCGGCCTTGAAGCTTTCTGACCAGAACATTGTGAGCCATAAGAGCGGAAAACTGACTGCGCCGCAAATGGCCCAACGACGGGATGCAACATACCACGCGGCCACGCCAGCTACAGCCCCGACACCACTGCCGACAGCTATACAGACCGCAAGGGTTGATCGATGTCCTTTGGGACTTTCAATATGTGCTCTATTAGGAACAAAATCGTTCCACCATGAATTAACGTCCAGCCGATGCGTTACGAGCAATGACCAAGCACCCATAACCGCGACCAATACCATCAAGAAAACGCACAAAGCCGCCAGACTGCCGATGGCAGTCAAACCGCTGCGCAACAACAAGACACCGCTTGGCCGAATTCCCTCATTACGGACCATACTGCCCCACGCCGCCACAATTCCGGCATAAAAAGCCAAAGGCAGGTAGTTCCAGTCGATTCTAAGAATTGCTCCGACTACAACAAGGCTGGCAGCGAGTATCAATCCCTGTCTCGCGTGGCCACGACTGCCGCAGTGCGCACTTGCTGGCGACATACAGATTCTCTTTCTATTTGGGCGAGACGCAACTGCGCCGGCACCCATCGTTTCACAGTATATGTGCGGGTGATTACGCCAAGGGACTTATCCTTGAAGTTAACACGCAGGAAGTATCCTGCTCGCCTTTTCATTATGCCAGAGTTCAAGGCTGAATTACGGAAAGATAATTCTGGGATGATGCCCCGGTCTCATCAACTCATACGTTTTCGTGGACTCCAAAAAAACGACCCGTTTATGAGACAGGAATCGTGCGCCGGAAACTCATACGTTTGATGACATCAGCCAGTTGGTCAGGCTGAGCCGCAGAGTTCGGTCCAGCGGTGCTTCGTTAGTCGATCCTCTCTTGATGCGCGTTCATGGGTTCAACTTGGCCTGCAATGCCGGGCTGCATTCGATCCACGAGAATCCGTAGTCCTTCACTCGCGAATAAGGACTCGCTGAATGCAAGCGGTCCTCCGTCACGTGGTCGATAAACTGACCGGTGCCTGAATCGCCCACTAGAAATAATCCGCCATCGTGCCCATTTGCATAACCGACAGTCTGCGCCCCCTTTCTATTTTGGTTAGATCGCCGAGCTACCGACGGAAATAGTTGTGCTCCAAGACCATGCTGCACTTCTCGGTGAGCAGGACGTAGAGCGCATACCCGTAGCTCACGAGCATTTCAATCACGAGACCGGTTTGCTGTTTGTCGGGCAGGATCGTTCGCTTTCCTGTGAGGACGCTCTTCCGCATGCAGCGGCGCATGAAGTTCAGTTGGTTGGTGTCCAGCGGCGTTCGAATCTTGTCCGGCAGTCTCCCCTCGTCGTGGACAATGCAGTGCCGGCAGAAACCAAGTAGATCGAAAATCTGCTCAAACGGCATACGGTGCATAAGATGAAAGACCATCGTGTCCCACGGGACTACATTCTGGAATGACGCAATCGCCTCGTCGCAGTTCCGTCGGCAAGCAAACTTTGTATAGGCAGCGAAGTAAAGAGGCGTGTTTTGCATCTTAGCCCACTTGGGAATGCTTTTGTGGAATTCGCGCTTGGACTTCAGCGTCACCTGTCCGCGCAGTTGGTAGAGCATTTGGCCGTACAGAGCTTTGAGGTAGGACTCCATACGCTCATACCCTGCGACGAAAAGGTAGCTGTGAAAGCGCCCCTCCATTTCCTGCGTCATAGGAATGATGGATTCGCCTTCCGTGATCCGCTTACTACCCGGCGCACGCTGTGGGCCGATTTTGTTGAACACGTTGACGATGCTTAGGCCGTTACCCGCGCCGAACTTGTTCTTGAGCCCCTGCTTCTCGAGGATCGCGAGCGACCGTTCCACGCTCTTCTTCGATTCCCCGAGCTGCCAGCCGACGAGGAGGAGAAGATGTGAGAAATCGGTCATCGACTCCTGGAACTTCTCGAAGTCCTTCGTGAAAACGTTCGTTTTCAGGGCCAAGGAATCCTCTACTTTCCGGCCGTTGTCGGCGCTCACCTAGACATGCCGAGATAATAACAGGTTCGGCAATGGATCGCCGACCGCGGCTTTCAGCGGTAAAATCATGATCCCACCACAGAGAGCCGACGATGGCCGATGCCAATGAGAAAGTAAAGCGTAAACAGCCGGACTTGGAGACGATCAAGCAGCTGTTCGTGAAATCAGGGAATGAATGCGCGTTCCCGGGCTGCACACAAAGGATTATCAACCAAGCCGGCGACTTCATTGCCCAGATTTGCCACATCGAAGCGGCCGAAGAGGGCGGCGAGCGATTCAACAAGGACATGAACAACGATACGAGGGCAGCGTTCCCCAACCTCATGCTCATGTGCTACGAACACCACGTCATCACGAACAACGTTGAGAAGTACACGGTACCTGTCCTCCAGGAAATGAAAGCGGACCACGAGGCCAAGTATACGCTCGCGCCAGAAAAGATTTTCAATGCGATCGTCGATGAAGCGAGTCATACCGTCTCATCGACGCCAAAGACTTTCGCTCGATTCAATTCCGTGTTCGGATGGGATGCCAATCCCGAGCAAGTTGCTTCCGAAGTTGAGGAGGTAGCCGAACTGCTCACTCGGCTGCGCGAAGTGCCTGTGCGGACACGACAGCTACTCATATCCATTGTGCGTCGTGCTGGCAAAGGCAATTCTTCTTCGGGATGCTCGACTGTTCCCTTTACGGAGATCGTAACGGCATGCAGCCTTGAACCGAGCGATGTGTACGACCAGGTAAAGATTCTCGACCGCTATCGCATTGCGTACCACGATTATTCGGCCGCCGACAACACCGAGGAGATTTGCCTCCGAATGATCGGCCAAGGTCCGTGGGATATTTGGACCGAAATCAAGGAGTTTTGCGCAAAGACCGGGCATACGCTCGACGAATTCATCATTGGCCTTCGCTTCGGTCTTCTGGATTAAGCGGCGCTCCGCGAGGCAATGCCGCTGTTAGCATGAACAGAAAAAAATCGAATACGACAAATAATCGAATGAGCCCGCAGGCGTTCGTCAAAGCCAAGATCAAGCAATTCCCGAAGACAAAGCGGCGAGACGTCGATCTGGAAGAAGCGATGCGGCAGATGTTACAAGAGTACGGATGCCACCTTGTTGCTTTATCTGGGCTTCAGCAACCGCTGGACCAGTCTGGGAAGCCGAAGGGCAAACCGGGATTCATTTTCTGTTCCGGTTTCATCATTCAACTCCGACGGTCATGGTGGTGGGTGACTGCTGGCCATAATCTTTCCGCGATCGAAATGAACCGCAAATCCAAGACCGCAGAATACTCACGGTTCAGACTCATTGACTCGTACGGCACGGGGGAAAATCGGGAGCCGATTCCGTTCGATTATGACAACGCCCGCAAAATCATCGTTGACGACAAAGCTACGGGCGCCGACTACGGACTCATCGAACTGAATTCGTTACAGACCAGAATGTTGAAGGCAAACCACATTATCGCGCTTCCGAAAAAAGAATGGGACAATACCAAGCCACTACCTGCTCATGCCTTCCTCATGTTTGGATTTCCCGAAGATTCCTACAACCCTTCATCGTTTGAAACACGCAATTCATACGTCGTCCGCGCCAATCCATCAGTCTCTGCTTTCTACATCAAGCCGGTACGTCGAATTCAAAAATCTTGGCAGAGAAAGTATCCGCGTCTCATTGGCAAAGTCGGATCTAAGGACGACATCAAAGGCATGAGCGGCGGACCAATCTTCGGGATAAATTTGGAGACGTTAGAGAAACGCCTCATCGCCGTTCAAAGCGGGTGGCTCAAAAGTAAACGAATCATCTTCGGCTTCCCGATCGCACTTGTTGGCCGGCTTGCAGAGCGAGAACTGGCAAAGAATTAGCTTTCAACTCTGATGCGTTGACATAGATGTGAGCGCTGCGCTGCTCTCGGCGCTTGGCATCCCTGATAGCCAGAGCACGACACAGCGAGCTAAAAGGACCATGGATTGAACATTCCTCGCGACAACCATCTCACAAGAAGGCTTGGGTTTGCATTCAAATGGGTCCTGCGATCCCTAGCTGCAAAAGAGCCGCTTCAGGTGTTTGGCGCCCCAAAGGATCCTGACTCCGGATGCATAGAAGCCGCTTACATAATCAATTTGGATCGCCAGCCTTCCCGCTGGAAGAACGTCATGGGGGAGGCGCGTCGCCAAGTAATTGAGGGCAGGGAACACCTGCTCAGCGTCTGCCATCGCGTCTCGGCAGTTGACGGCAAGTTGCTGAATGAGGGTGAGGTGAATGAGTCAGTCGCCCTGACCTATCCGCTGGATGCTCAATACTATGTCGACCCGGATCCACGGCTGCTAACACTGATCAGGGAAAAGTCAGTCCACATTTCTATGTCGCGAGAAGAGATCGCCGTTGCCCTTTCCCATATAAAGGCGTGGCGCCGCATTGTGGCGGAGAATCGCTCCTATGCCTTAATTCTCGAGGACGACGTGTTCTTCGAAAAGGAATTCGCCGCTCAGCTCAATCGATCATGGCGGGAGTTGCCGAAGAGGCATAACAATGGCCCGAGTTTCGACCTCATGTACTTGTCATTTCGTGAAGTCGAGCGGGGAGCCCAGAGGGTTCCCTGTACACGAAATCTCTGTCGTCCTATCAGGGGATACTGGTGGCTCTCAGGGTATGTACTTTCGTATGCGGGCGCTAGAAAGCTGTTGGGTTTGCTCCCGGTAATAGGACCCGTGGATCTGTGGATGAATCATCGCTTCCCCGATCTCGATGTTTATTCGACGCCCAGATCGGTGATCTCTCAGCGAGCGGATCTCCAATCGGACAATCGGTATTCGATTCTACCGCTGCTCTCACAGATTGGGGTGCAGACAGACAAGACACACTTAGTCCTAGAGCAGACCAAAGGCCGGCGTCCAGTCTTCGGTGTTGGGTTCGATCGAGAATCGGCTGCTATTTTAGAGTCAGCTCTGAGCCTCTTGGGCTACCGATGCTGCAATGACCGGTGGGGTCTGCTTTCAGCCAATGTGGGACAGCTTCTTGATAATAATCTGCCGTTGCTCTTCGACGCCTATATCCATGTCAGGAACGTTTCAAAAGCATTCACACAAGTCCAAGATTTGTACCCCGAGGCGGCTTTTATTTTGCCGCCCGCACCGCAAGAAGGAAGCGACCTGTCTCCTGAGGAATATTGGGCTGTTAGGACGCACTTTCTCGGTGAAGAGGATAAGCTGATAAACTTCGATGTTCGCGATCCGTCGGGCTGGCGCAACCTATGTAAGTTCCTTTGCTGTGAGGGACCCAGTCACCCATTTCCTACTAATGGGGACACGAATCACATCCCTGCTCTCTTGAGCGGATCCGTGCAGCGCACGACGGTGGTTGATCGCAAGTCTTCTGTACAGGAGCATGATGTTCATCCTTGGATTGTTCCCTACGAAAGAATGTCTGCCTTCGGTGTTCTTCGTGAGACCAGAACATGTGGCACGCAAGCCGGGGTGTTCAAATCTGTTGTTGCTGATGACTTTTCGTCTTTCGATGAGTCGCGATGGACGGCTCTGGAGGACTCATTTCCATCGAATCTTGCGATGTTTCGACGTGAGAATATTGCACTCCAGATCCCTCATGGCTGCGGTATGACGCTCAACGCGAGCAATGTCGGGGATCGTGAATACTCCGCAGCATCACTTATCAGTAAGCAGTCATATCACTATGGCCGCTTTGAAGTAATCATGAGGCCGGCGCGCGCTCCAGGAGTGGTGACGGCATTCTTCTTACATAGAAACGATCCATGGCAAGAGATTGACATGGAACTGTTGGGTCGGGATACGACTAAGGTTTTGGTGAATGTGTACTTTAACCCAGGAGATCCCGGCACCAAGTGCAATTTCGGGAATAGAGGCACGCCCGTTGTGATTGATCTCACATTTGATGCGGCCGAGGACTACCATCGGTACGCAATCGAGTGGGAGCCTCACGAGGTGAGGTGGTTTGTCGACGACCATCTGATTCACGTCAGAGCGCTTTGGGAGCCTACTCCAGTGCCAAACCTTCCGATGAGAATGTATTGCAGTATTTGGCCCCCGAACTCAGGAGATCTGGCTGGGGAGCTCAGGGCCTTTGACCTTCCGGTGTCGAGCGATTTAAGACGCATCGAGTTGTGGGAGTGGTACGCGGCACTTCAGGCTTCGCCATCGCAGGACATGTCCACAGCCTGTCGTGCGTAGACACGGGCAGGTTGGTCCGGCTGAGCCGCAGAATTCGTTCCGGCGGTCGCTCAACATGGCCCCCGCGCCGGGGTGTCCATGAACGATGACAACGAGGATGATTTTCTGGACGACTTACATTGCAGCGACGCCGGAGGAAGATGCCGATTTTCGCCCGGTCGTCTGGCTTGTGGCGCTGATCTGCGCCGGTTTCAATAATCGGCGGTTTGTTGATCAGCTGGCTGCATTAGAGCGCAAGGTTGTCGGCCGCGGGCTTGCGAGCGACACCTATTTCAACATCTCTGCTCGATTTGACAGCAAGGCCTCGATCCATTGCGACTTGGCGGCACGGTACTCCTCCATCGGCCGCCCTTCATGTCGCTGCTTGAGAGCATTAAAATCTTCGATCAAATAGGGATGGTCCCGCAGCAAGTCTCGTAACTTGGAAAACACATCAAACTGACCACCGGCTGCGGTCAGTTGAATTCCCAGCGGTGGCGTTGCAGCCGCATTCTTGAAGCTGGCAAAGTCGCTGGTGCGGACGGAATTCTCGTTTCTGGGGTAATAGGCAGAAAGAATCTGCTCTGACTGCGCAAAAGCGTTTTGCGGAACCCGCACTTGGATATCGATATCTCCTTTGGTCAGTAAGCCGGGGACCGCGGTGCTGCCGACGTGCTCGATTTCGGCGCCAGGCAATAGTTTCCTCAGCTGTTGCCAATGCCGCTCTAGTGCCGCGGCAACGCTGTGATGGATCGAATCCGCGGTAACGAAATGGACAAGTTCCTCAGCCATGGTATCCAGCCGCTCGCACCAGCTGACTGATCGTTTCTTCTAGGAGCCTTGTGCCACCGAATCGCATGCCGAGCTTGCGGAGCTTGTCGGTCGCGATCTGATGCCGTGGAGCGCTTTGCTGGCCGCGGATTTCACTGGTACTTCCGGAAAGGCGTCGGGCGATCTGGGCCACATCCCACTGCGAAACATACCGGTCGCAGCAGTTGTAAGCTTGTCCGGCTACGTCCTCAGCTGACAGTAATATATGGACAGCCTGGGCCACATCGGCGGCATGCACTTCTTTGCCCCCGCCTTGGCAGGTGACCGGCTGTCCCTGCACGACCGCCTGGACCAGATCGAACCATTTGCTGTCCGCGGGCCGGTGCGCCAGTCCATATACGCCGCAGGGACGCAGGGCGAAATCTCGTAGCCATGCCCCAGGCCGTAACTGTACACGAATTCTTCCAGGGCCGCCTTGTGGGCGCCATAGTGACTGGTCGGCCACATGGGATGCGTTTCATCCAGCGGCCGATCGTCCAGGATCTTGTCATGGACCGCGCAGCTTGAGATCAGCACGAAGCGGCGAACGCCGCTGGCGCGTGCCGTTTCAATCAGTTCCAAGGTGCCCAGCACATTCCTCCGGACAAACTCCAGCAGGTCTCCTTGGCCTTCGCGGAAGCGTCCTTCAGGATGATCGAGCACCGCATGCACCACCGCGTCGCAACCACGGACCAGGGACTGGCAGGCGGCACGTTCTCCCAGCTCGCCAGCCGACCACTGGAGATTGGCGGCCAGATCCTCCAGGCCGCTGCGGTCACTTCCCTCCCGGTACCAGCAGCGACAGTTATGGCCATGGTGGATGAGATGCCGAGCAATGTAGCGCCCGATGAATCCCGTCGCGCCGGTCAGGGCAATTAGCATCGATGAAGAACTCCGGGGTTAAGAGTCAGACGTCGCTACATATTGTCCGCATACGCAACCTATTCAATTCCCTTCCAGGTTTGTGTGCAAGCACGTTTAGGCGGTCCGAGCCTCCTAGGCGATATAACTGCAACGCCGAGTACTAACGCGACGAATCCGCGGCAGGAGCCGCTGCAGTTCGGCCAATGCCTTGAGCGCCAGGGCCTGCGATCGCTCGGCTGTGGTGAAACAGCGCTTCAGGAAGCGACCGGAAGGTTTGCCCTCGGCCAGATGCAGCGCTTGTTCGAAGAATTGCCCTGCCATCCAGTTGGCCATCGCGCGCTGTGCCAACAGGCGTTCGAGCCGGAGCGTAAATGGCCCCATCTCTTCCCACCGAGCCTGTCGCTGCTGCTTCACAAATTCGACCACCTCGACCGGCTGCCCAGCGGCCAGAAGCGCTAGCCAGTCCCGTTCTAGCCGCTGGCCGAATTCCCAGAAATACTCCCAGATATCGCCGCGATCTTCCAGCAATTGGGCAAGCTTCGGCAAGACTTTCCAGTCCCCCGACTGAGCGCGCTTGACCACATGCCGCAGATCCAATACTAGCCCGTCTGCGATCGACACGATATCGCCAGCCGCTGCGGGAGGGTCAAGGATCGCGGCGCTGGCTGCATCGAAGAAGAGGAACGGCGATTTGCGAAGCCTCCAGCGGTGCCGACCGGGGCGGTGGAAACCCAGCGCATAAAGCACGCCAGCCAGCAGGGTGGCCACACCGGCGTTGAGCTGGGACAGCTCACGCTGCAGGCCCGCCAGGCGGGTGCGAAGGGCCCGCCACTCCCTCAACTCTGCCCGTCGTGAACCATAGAGTTGAGCCATGAATAGTGCCACTGGAGTACGCCCCAAATACCACTTCCGCACGCGGCCCCGCCGGCGGACGGTGCGATAAAAGTAAAAATGCCGACCTCGCTGCTCCCATCCCATGTGCTACACCTTCCTTTGTGCGCCGCGGCATCTGCCAAAACTGAACATCAATCCGCCGCATCCGTCGCGCAGATTACGCCACTTCAACTTGTTCGGGTCCTTTCGCCTCGCCCGCCAGGGGACTTACGGTTTGCGGACTGGCAGTTGCCCGCTGTTTCCGCGCCTCAATGGCTTCTAAAACACGCAGTACTGGCCCCAAGGCCCCCGGAAATGCGTCATCCACCTCCGATTCAGCGCTTAGTGCTGCGTCTAGCCAAGCCGCTAGCGGCCCCTCGTCCGCGGTTACCGAACAGCTTAACAGCAGCGCTCGCGCTAGGTACGAGAGCACTGAATCTGACTGGTGCGGGACAGAGGAAGGCGGCACTTTCGCCTCCAGCAGCGCGGCCACCGCAGGCACCTCAGGCAGCACAGCATCCAGCAGGTGCGGCCCGCCATAGTAGCCGATCATCCTGACTGCGGCCGGTAGTGCGGCAGCACCACTGTCCGACGTGCGGGATCCGACTGCGTGGGTGATGATGTAGTCATGCGCTGCCAAGCATTCGGCGACGTCGAAAAACAGCAGTGCATACCACCGCACAACCTCGGTATCGAGCCCTTCAGCCGCGGCGGCCTGGTCTGTGGATAATCCCGCGAGCAACCGGGCTTGCAAGCGATATATCTCAGGACTGCCGGCAAGCCGCTGTGCGTGTCCAATCAGGATGTCCTGGTTCGCCTGCTGCCCAAGTCGCCAGGCGGAGCGCAGATACGCAACTGCCGCCCAAATCGATGGGTCGGTGAGCGTCTTTCGCCAATGCGGCTTGCGACCGCGGTCGCTGGATGCAGCCAGATGCTCAGCACAGCGCCAGCGCCAGTCGACCGGCGTTAGCGGGGACAAGGGCGATAACCAGCTGGGGTCAAACCAGGGTGCTACGTCGAGTTGATCGTCATCGCAGACAGCAGTGTCGGTCGGCATGAGCAACTTCCGTGTTTCAAGCGGGTGAACCGATCCCTGGATTGCCAACTTCCATTCTACGAAACATCTACCCGCTCCTTCAGCGCCAAGCGGCTTACGAATTGGCAGCGGGGGTTGTGCGGCCTCGCTCGGCCGGATTATTTGATGTCAAATATCCCCAGTCGTGGGGTCATCGTTTCCTCGGCCAACCTCCAACATCTGGTCGGCGACATCGCAGGCGGTTTCAACGTCGCTTGGTCGTGTGCCGGTAATCCAGGCGACAACTCCCTAGCGAAATTGCCAACAGGCCGCTGGTCGACGGTCGGATGTTAGCCACCCAGTTCGTCGTGGTACATCGCCGGGTGGTTGGTCGGGTGGGGCGCCAAGTATATAGACGCCCGCCGACCATCCCCACCATCATTCCATCTACACATGCCTCCTCCGATATGCCTCCTTGGCCGTCCAGCCGTCCGACCATGATGGAGGGGCCAGTCCGGACATGCTGCTTGGCGGCGGCCGTCATATTCCCGTCACCTCCGTCCGCCGGCAGGCTACGCCCAGGCGGCTGGCTGTTGCCGATCCAAGGCCAGCGGGGCCGATGTCTGCGGCGCCGCCGTCGCCGTGGCGATTTTCCTCGAGCCGTCAGATCGCTATCCACGGCGCTTCGGCCGTCGCTACCTGTCTTTGCCGACTTCGACGTATCCAAGGTCCATCAACAATTTCTGTGCGCAGTCGAGCTGCAGCTTTTTGAAAAGCGCCTCCTCATAGGAGGCCGTCCGCACCGCTTCCTGCAATGCGTCGTGGAAGTGCTCGATCTCAGAATCGAGGAACCGCTTCTGGTACCCGGCCTTCTGCGTGCCAATCGCAGGGGCCTTCTGGGTGTTCTGGCGGCGCTTCACGCGCGGCGTTTCCCGGCCGGTTCTTGTGCGGGCTGATGTGCTTTTGTTCATTGGGAACCTCCTGCCGCCACGAGGGCGGCGTGTTGTAAGTGAAACGGTTCCACCAACAAGATTCGTGGCGGGCCGTCGGCTAATCCTTCGACTTCACCTCGCTATTGGCCGAACGAAGCGCCAAACCCCCGACCAACCAGGTATTACCTTTTCCCTTCGTCGCACGAGGGGACTTGTTCCTCTTAACGACCCGAACCACGCACCGGTCTGGAAAAAACCGAGCGGTCTTCAGCATGCCTTTTCCCAGGCTCTTCACGATCACCGTCTGTTGTTCGCTCGAGTCCTCCGGGGGACATTCCGTCGTAAAGACTAGCCTGCCGTTGGAAAATATCTCGACTAGCACGCCGTTCTTGTTCTTCGGCTTCATGACAGTTGCCTCCGTAATGGAACGAACTTGAGCCCCGTTAGAACGAATTTGAATCAAGGGTCGGTAGCCCCGGCGCCGCAACGGCGGGCTGTGGTCGTAGGGTACCGCTGAAACATTCCTAGCCCCCCCCACCTCTGGGTTTATTTGATGTTAAATATCCCTGGACTCTCGAAGCTTCACAGCGGCGTTAGGCCGCGCTTAGCCAACATCACGTCGCAGCTATCCGAAATGACTACTGTCACTCGTGTTGACTTTCCGCCCGAGGGTCCTTCATGTTCAGGAAGATCTCGGCGGCTTGCTGTAGTTAACGGTGATGCCCAACAATCAATAGCAGGTGCCGTCTTCCACCCGTTACCATCGCAGCTCTCAATACGCGACACTCTGACACCAGAACGCCGATTGCTTTGCACCGATACACGTTCCTCCAAATCGACGGCCGTGGGTGCCTCCTCAGGCGGACAGCTCGGCATATCCAGACTGCCAAAGGTCGGTGTTTCCATCATCACGGGTGGTCGGGAGGGGACGGCGGATCGCCGTCCTCTCCCTCCCTTTGTATATGAGGCCGGAAATGCAGGATTTCCGTACTCGCGGCCAATTGGCGGGAAATCTGACCAAATACGCTGCGCGGATTTCCCGCCAATTCGCGTGATAGAAAGCGGCCCTGTCGAGCCAGGTTAGTGGCATTCTCGAGTTTCCGATGTGCACACTCCTGGCTCTCCCACGGCCTGGTCTGGCAACAGGAAACGCTTTTTCGTGGCTGTCGTTCATGGTGCAATTAGTCCAAGAGTGGATCGCCGTGCCGGCAGTGGTATCCCGTGAGCAGCGCCGGATGGTCCGAACGGAGTTGATCCAGCTGAATACGTTCCCGCAGCCACTGGGCCGCCTTGTGTCGAAGTCGTGTGCGCTCCGTGCGCCGCTTTTCGGAGAGCTCTGCGAGGCCGCTGAATGGACGGTTCCAATGAAGGGCTTTTGAGAAATCTTTCTTTCCCTCCTGAATGAGCTCGTAAACGGCTTGTGCCAAGTCGGCGATCGAGTTGGCGCTCCGGTTGCGATAGCTTCGGCGGAGGGCGAGCACCTCAAGTCCACAGCCTGTTCGTCGCGTAAACCGCTGCCACTGGCGTTCGAAGTTCCGTCGTTGTCCGGGAGTTTGGAAGACGAATGCCGAGGGCTTGATGATCCGATAATCGCGAACTTTGTAGACGGGCAAGCCCAGAGGTAATAGCACGGGCTCGATTCCCTCGCGCAGCGCTATTTCCGCCTGCTGTTTAGCCTCCGGCAGCTTCAGCAGGCCTTTTTCCAGGACCAGCGGCGCAGGGCCTGTAAAGTGGTCCTCGACGTAGGTCTGCTGTAGCCACGGAGTCAGTTGGTCAATGGACTTGGAGTGGTACCCGCGAAAAGCGGCCTGCACCGGAACCAGCTGGTTCTGGGCATTAAGTAGACACTTGAGGTAGTTCCCAGAACCGTCGCACAGCAGCGCGTCAAATGCCACGGAACCTGTCGATGGCAGTTCCTTGAACTGCAAGGAATGCAGTCCAAAAATCTCGTCGTACTCATCGCCCACCTCAAAGAACGATATTACATGTTGGCGGTACCAGTGGTTGAATTGGTCTGGGTCGTCAGGCACCTGCGCTGGATCCAGAAACGGCACTCCGGACATCTCGTCAGCACCACGCAGCGGATAGTCGGGTTGCCGCTTCAGGCATTCGGCGAAGGTACAAGCCGGGACGCGATCCTTGCGGAACGTGCAGCCGTCCGTGATCACCTGGATCCCATTGAGGACCATCATCATGGCGTAGGCCGCTGAGCGGGCAAGCGCCGTAATCTGGTTGGCCGCCACCAAGTTGCTGGTGGGCAGATAGTCGGACGCGAGGACGCCGTAGACGCTATTAGCTTGGAGCTTCAGTGCTACCGCCAATCCGGAACCCTTTCCCTCGTGTTGTTGGGCTTCCTGGCGCAGTCGGGCCATCGTCGTGGCATACTCGTGCGCCGGAAACCGCAAGCATCCGTACTCTTCATCGAGCGTCTCCACGTGGCGAATTTTGCACCCTGGCAGATCCAACAGCGATTCCCAAGGGAGGTGGTCCTGGCGAAGGCGCTGCAACAAGTCATCAAACGCAATGCCGTCGTCGGCCACAAACTGAGCGGGATACATGACGACGCTGTCGACATTCAACGCTTCATATTCGCGTCGTGCGGCGGGCGGCAACGCCTGGATCATGAGCCAAGTAGGCCACGTCACCACGCCCGACTCGATCCGCTGTGAATACAGCCGGGCTCCTGCTACAGCTTGCGGGATCCGCTTTTTGAAGTTCTCCGAAGTGCGGGCGCCTTCCGTCGACGGGATCAACGTATTCGGGAACGATTTGATGGCACCCGTAACACGCAGAAACCAGGCATCCTGCTCGCAGCGTTCCTGGATCAACTTGACCGCCTCACGCAACGTCAGCTTACGGCTGCCCGGCTCGAATACCACCGGGCGTCCCCAGTAGACGTTGCGCTCGGAGAGAATAGCGGGATAGCACTGCGACATGTCGATGTCGCGGAGCATGCCTACAGCGATATGAGCGAATTGGTAAGGGGATCGCGAGTAATTAAGCCCCCCATGGACTGTGCCGGTGGTAGCGCCGTATCGGCTGGCGCGCGCGTCGCTGGTGAAGGTCCTGCCGCCGCCTTTGGCCATGAGCTGCTTCAAATCCCGGGCAGTGGCCAGAACCTGGGAATCCTTGGCGACACTTTCCCGGGTCATCGCCACTAGAAAATTCGCCACCCGCCTTCCCAGGGTGGGCGCCATCTCCGCAGGACCTGGATGGCCAAAATGTTGATATATGCCGCGGTCATACTCGGCCATCTGTTCATAGACCAGCAGCGTGTTCACTGCGTCGACAATCGCATAGCCATAGGCATCGTGGGGTCGTTCTCGGAAGGTCTTGAACATTTCCCGTTTATCTTTTTCAGCGAGCAAATCACTTTTGCCCAACTGGAGAAATGTGCGGCTGTGCGAGTTGAGGCTTGCTGACCCGAAAGGGCCGTGCGTATCGCAAAAGCGGGCGGTGACCGGGTAAATGGATCCGTCGACATCCTGCGCGAATTGGATCACGGGATGGAAATTTGTGAAGGTGCTGGATTTCGTCTCGAACCTCAGGGTCTTGCCGCCGCTTATCCCTACGGCCCCGAACTGCGAAGGCTGCTGCAGCAGGGCCTGGTAGAATTCGCTCCCGAAGGCTTTGAGGAAATCAGCCGGCCAGAAGTGACCGATCAACCGTAGCTGGATGCCAGGAGGAAGATGGCGGGCCGCGGGAGTGTCGTCGCTGGACCGTTGACGCAGCAATGCGTAGCCTTCCTCCCGTGACAGCGGTATCAACGCCGGTTGGAGGCGGAAGAGGTCATTGATCACTTCGACCGGGGAAAGCTGGGAGTGAATCGGTTTCGCAGGCCATACCTTCAGCACGTCAAAAAAATGGCCGTACCCGCCGGCTGTCCGTGGAAGGTACCGCTCGGGATCAAAGTCGCTCGGTGGAAGCTTAATCGCAGGCGAATGGTATACCTGGACCAACAGCCAACGCTGTCTCCAGCGAACAGAGCACTGGATGGTCAGCGTGTGGCGAAGCTGATATTCGGTATCGACGGCGACATCGACAACTGCGGCGGTCAGCCGGTGGACGACCGCGTCCCGATAACGTGATAGGCGATTAGGGGCTTCCAGGTGCATAGCTTTGGTCTCTTAACCATTGTCAAACGACCACATGCTGAGAGCGGGGGGGACGCTTCAGCTCTCGAGATCAATCGGCCCAGATTCAACTTCGTCAGCCAATTCGCGCAGAACTCGTGCGTATTCGGGCAACTCATCCTGGGGGCATGTGATGGTCCATTCGTGGACCAAGGCTCGAAGGGCCTCAATGAAACTGGCAGGCGGACACGGCAGATCGTCAGTCTGCGGATCAGCCTGCTCCTGGACTGGTGCTGCAGATTCTGCGGATTGCACCGATTCCCATTCCACCTCTTCCACGACATCTTCGGCAGCCTTGCCGCCGATCGGTGCGTCCGTTAACGCTTCCTCCGGCGTAGAACTTTCACTCTCGTTGTCTTCCTTAACAGAATGTTTGGCAACGATTGCCTTCGCCGTAGTAAACGTAATATATTCGCCTCTTTTCGCCCGCCGCACGGCATCCTTTCTTGCCGCCTCGGGCGTCGCGTCGCGGGCGAGGTAATAGAGGCCCTCCGCCGTGACAGTTCCGAAAAGGCTTTTCGGATCTTTTACACGGAAAGCCTCGACGACTCTCAGATAATTCCGCGCACACGCCGAGGTGAATCCACATTCATTCTCGACCCACTGCTCATACTGGCCGTTACCTCGATTTGCGAAAAGGCGGTGGGCCTTTTTCAGGATCTCGCCGATTTCGAAAATTCGCTCGACAATCTGCCCTTTCGCCCGCTTGATCGCAAGCGCACAGTTTTCCAATTCTGTCTCCATCGTCGCCACGGCGCCTCGGGTGGGGGAAAGCGTCGCGCAGAATTTTTCGTTGACATTAGGCTTCTCCTTGGCATTAATGGGTTCCCCTCAAACTCGCTGATTTCTGGGTTTCTTCGGCGCCGCCTTGGATGTGCTGTGGCTGGCGCCGGCGATTGCCGCCGCTTTTCATCAAGGCGGCCGCCGCTTCTTTTCTCAGCTTTAATTCGGTCGCGTCGCTGCACCTCCTCGGCAGTTCAATTCTCGCGCTTTTGCCGCGCCGGCCGCCGGATGGCGGACGTTTGCAGTCATCTTGCGTTTGCGGGGTCGTCCGGGCCATCGACCCGCCTTCGATCTCGTCCGCCAGATCGCGTAGGATACGCATGATTCTGTGGAGCTTGGCCTCCGCGCACTTGGCACGCTGCGCCAACAGGTCATGGACGTTTTTCATATTTCGGGTGATTGCAACAATCCTCTCGATGGTCCGTGCCTTCGCCTGCTCAATGGCGATAGCGTATTCCTTCCGTTTTTGTTTGTTCGCCGCTGGCAGCGTGGCGGATTCGCGTTTAGGCGTCATTGAATTCTCCATGGCCACGGCCAGCAATTTTTCCAAGGTTGCCCGCCTGCGGCGTTAATGAGGCGTCGTCAAAAAAATCGATTACGTCTGGGCTTCGTCGTCGACGCTGGCGTGGCACAGGCGCCGCCGCCGACCGCCGTCGCTCAAGGAACTCGGCTAAAGCTTCCGGCGAAATCCGCCACCGCGGGCGTCCACCGACACGGGTCGCCACGTTGACTGCTGATAACTCGCCGCTTTTGATCCAATCCAGTACCTTTGCCGCCTCGATGCCGAGTTGCTGGCCAACCTGCGGCGGGGACTGCCAATGGGGAGAAGGTGGCGTTACTCTTGTATAACGTGCAGTTGACTGCCTGAACCTATTTGCCACGTCGACCTCCGCCGCGGGAGACGCGGAAAAGAATGTCGCGGGCTTCGCGCACGTCATCGATTGCCGTGATGGCGCGATCGATCGCGGTCAGCAAACGGCCGACAATCCGTTGGATCTGGCGTTTTGCAGCAGGACTACTCGCTTTTTTTAGAGGGGCACTCATGCCCCGAATTTACAAGCGACCGGCCTGTGGTGTGTGACCGGGAAGAAGAAACCACTGTAGATAGTGGTGTTCGCCGTGAAAGGCTAAGACCCTACGGCAGTAGTCGGCAAGTTGCGAGGCTACTCTCCATGCTGCTTTTGCTCACGGATCATCTCCCTTCGCTCTTCAACGCCCTGCGCGATCGCAGGGGCCACTTCCGCTGCATTGGCCATCTGAGCAACTTCGTTTGCGTCGTGTATTGCTAGATAGTGTATGAAGTCACCAGCATGGACAGAGAGGCGGTTTGGCCTCAGGCTCTTCGTGCGGATGGGATACGTATGCAAGAATTTTTGAAACAATTTGTAAGTTTTAAATCTGCATTTCCACAGCTTGATTGCCGGCTGATAGGCCGAATCATCGTCGAGTTTCTTTTCCACGTCGAGTTTCTTTTCCACCCGCACTCGCTCGAAATCTATCTGACTGCGCAAGTTCTGCATTTCTTGTGCGGATTCTTCTCGGGCAACAATCTCGCTGCTGATTGCCTGCCAGTTTGTTTTAACGGAGGCCGCATCAAGGTCGAGCCAGTCGCCTGCAAACGAAGTCTTTTGTGACCACCACGCCCTGTAAGCATCGAAGGCATGTGTACCTTTTAGTAGCATCAGGTACAGCGACGTTCCGATTGACAATGCAGCTTGGCAATAACTCGAATACGGGTGCTCATCTACCAAAATCGGCTGGTAATCATTGACGGCCTGTAGGGCGTCATCGCCAAAGCATAGGAGCCGATCCAGCTCACTGAGGTCCTTTGCTAAATGCTTAGCCCCACTAACCCCATAGTCGGCGGCTTCTTGAAATTCGCAAGTATCGCTAAGGTCCTGCGGCGTAAACATCGCGGCTTGCCGCAAAATGCTTACGCCCACCGCCACTTTCCTGGCCACATCACAAGCGGCAAGGGCATCGGTTCGCCGTTGATCTGCCGACGCGGACTCGGAGTGCTGTCGCTTGGCGTCCAGTTTTGACTTAGTGCCCGACGGCTTTTTGCGCGGCGCCATGATGCTCACCTGTACGTGGCCGGGCCAACCCCCGCCGCCAGCGTCAGGTGAGCGCCCGCCGACGACGGTGGTTGTATAGCGGTGTACGGCCGCCGAAACCCAGCGACAGTCAGTTTACATTGAATCACCGTTCGCGACCAATCAGTCGGATATTACCTAGGTTTGGGTTTCTTCTTGGCCTTCGCCTTCTGCTGCTTGTGCGGGAACAGCCACCGGCGAACGTTGTCGCTCACGGCCAGCAGCCGAGCATCGTCGATTCGCTCCCGGTACACTGCCGCCATCGACGCATCGCCATGCCCCATGATCGCGTTGACGGCCACTTGGTCCCGGCTCCCGCCGGCCTCCGTGGCGAACGTGTGGCGGATCGTGTAGAAGCTCAACCCCTCGCGGCGTAGCTTCAATTTGACTAGTAGCTTGATGAATTCGTGCCCGAGTGAGCTCGCACCGCCTTGATCTTTGTACCACGGCTCGCCGAACATGGTGAGAAAAACGTGCTCCCGGTTGGCATCCTCTTTTGCCTCAGGCCGCTTGTCGATGCCCTGTTGCAGTGCCTTGACCGTTTCCGGCCACAGGGGACAACGCCGATCAATGCCGGTTTTCGGCCGGGGAAAGTTGAGCCAGCCGTTCGATAGATCGATGTTGCGGAAGCGGAGTTGCCCACAGTCCGCATTGCCCAGGCCGCAGTTGATGCCCAACAGGACCATCGCTTTTAGCTGCCCGTCGGCGGCTCTGATGATCTTCCGCAATTCGGCGGCGGAGAACAGCCGGGGTGGCTTTTCGTTACGCTCCCGGCGAATTGCCGATTTCCCAGGCGGCTTAAATTGCGGACCATGGCGAATGGGTTTGTCGATCAAACCCGCTTCATACCCATACTTGAATACGCTGCGGATTTTCGCAACCACTCCGCCCAGTGCCCAGGCCCCGCGGGTTTTCGCCAAGCTACACCGCAAGGCCTCGAAGTCATCTGCGGCCAGGTCGTCCACCAGCCGGGCCTTGCCGAAGTAGCCCAACAGCAATCGGCAGGTGGTGTAGAGATCCTCGAAATGCCGCCGGGTGATTTCGCGGGTGTTAACCTGTCCCTTTTTGACCATCAGGAATCGGTTGCACAGATCATGGACCGTCAGGCCGGTTCCAGATACCCGCGGCGTGCGGCCGGCCAGGAGATCATCCCGCTGCTGGAGCCACAATTCCAACGCGGCTTTGCCGTGTGGATCGTCGGCCACTTTGCCGAAGTAGCAGAATCGGCTCCGAACCTTCTTGGCCCAGCGGCCTGTCGCATGGGGAAAGAGGGGAAAGTCTGGCCGGGGTTTCCTCGGCTTGTTGGATATCGCCGTTGTGCTAGATTTAATCACGGTCACTGCTCCGGGGGATTTTGAGGTTTCCGGCTGTCAGGTGTCAAAACGGGTGTCAGCCGAATAGTACACGAATCCGCTGAAAAGTGAATAACCCTTATGACTCAAGGGTTTGGGGACGTAGCTCAATTGGGAGAGCGCCGGCTTTGCAAGCCGGAGGTTGCCGGTTCGATCCCGGTCGTCTCCATTTGACCGCAAGTATCGCAACGAAGCGGCTTGATATGCCGCGGCGGTCGATGCACTTCAGTAAAAGACGTAACCTTCCTCGCCGTGCTGACTGACGTCGAGTCCTTGGACTTCGTCTTGCGGAGTCACTCGCAGTCCCATAATCGCATCCAGCACCTTCAGAATGATGAAGGTGGCAACGATCGCCAGCACCCACGTCGCCGCGATTGCGATCAGTTGGGCCATCAGCAGCGGTCCGCCTTCCAGCAGGCCCAGCAGCTTGCCTTGCCCGACATCCGATACCGCCCGCGTGGCGAACACTCCGGTCAGCAGGGCTCCCAAGGTACCGCCGATGCCGTGAACGCCGAAAGCATCGAGCGAATCGTCGTAGCCCAATTTCGGCTTGAGATACAAACACGCCAGACAGCAAACGATTCCGGCGGCCGCGCCGATGATTAAGGCGGGCATCATCAACACGTAGCCGGCGGCGGGCGTAATGCAAACCAATCCAGCGACTGCGCCCGAGGCCGTGCCCAATACGGTCGGCTTGCCGCGCAGGATCCATTCCATGCTTGCCCAGGCCAGCGCTCCGGCCGCGGCGGAAAAGTGCGTGGCCGCGAAGGCGCTGGCCGCGATGCCGTCGGCCGCCAAGGCGCTGCCGGCATTGAAGCCGAACCAGCCGACCCATAACAAACCGGCGCCCAACACGGTATAGCTGAGGTTGTGAGGCGGCATCGGTTCCCGCGGATAGCCGATGCGCTTGCCGATCAATAGCGCAAATCAGCGCTGAAACCCCCGAGCTGATGTGCACCACGGTGCCGCCGGCAAAATCGAGCGCGCCGCCGGCACAGTATTTTGCGCCGCTTCGGTTCCGTACGCCAGCGCGCCACCGCCCCACACCCAATGGCACAAAGGACAATACACCAGTAACCCCCACAGAATCATAAACACGACCAGCGTGCTGAACTTCATCCGTTCCGCAAAAGCGCCGCAAATCAGCGCCGGCGTGATGATAAAGAACATCCCTTGGAACAGCATGTGCGTGAGCATGGGGATGTTCAGTGTGGGATGCAGTGGAACCTGCGCGCCTGACTGGTCCATTCCGGCTGCACGCCTTTCATGAACAAGTAATCGAGGTTGCCGATCCAGGCGCCCGTGCCGCCGAATGCCAGCGAATAACCCACTGTCGCCCAAATCACTGTCATCAAACCCATCAAAAAGATGCACTGCATCAAAATACTGAGCACGTTCTTCTTCCGGACCAACCCGCCGTAGAACATGGCCAGGCCCGGAGCGGTCATCGCCAGCACCAGCGCCGAAGAAACGAGCATCCAGGCGTTATCGCCTCGATCAAGATGATGTTCTGCAGTTTGAGCCATCGCGCTCGCCGGCAGCGCGAACTGCAGAACCCCAATAACGCAGATCAGCCGAAGTAGCTTGATCATCGTGAAATGGCCATTGGTGCGGGCATGCGAACCAGCGAGAATATATCAAGATGCCCATCGTGCGCCAACGACGCATCGAAATCGCTGAAGAGTCTATTGTTCCTGCTCTAGCTTTTCGATCGCTTCTAGTAGTCGTTGGCGAATTTGCTCAAGCTGCGCTTCCTCCATAACTTTGCGGCCGTTTTGATCGGTCACATAGAAAACGTCCACGCCTTGATCGAGATACGTGCTGATTTTCGCCAGCGACACCGAAAGCCCCAGCTCGAATAAAGTCCTGGTCGTCGTGTACATCAAACCCATGCGATCCGACGCGAATACATCGACGATGGTGAACCGTTGCGAGCTGCTATTGTCGACACGCACTTGCGTCGGCAATCCCGGCAGCGCGGCGTCGCGATTGCTGGCTGCGGCACGCCACACACGGCGGAATGGCGGCACCTGGCCAGAAATTAGCGCCTCCTGCAGACAACGCTCGATTTCCTGTTGTCGCTCGGGCGGCGGCTCGTCCGCGTAATCGGGGTCCCGAACGCGAAATCGGTCCAACACCAGGCCATCCACCAGCGTGTTGATGTCGGCCGAAAGAATTTGCAGGCCTTGGCTCGAGAGCGCGCCGGTGAGCTTGAACACGATGCCCGGCGTAATGTCGTCGTACGTGCCGATTGTGTATTCCACCGTCTTCGTTTCCGGCACGACGCGATGCCACACCTCCACTTCGCGGGGGCGCAGTTTCCGCAGCCGTTGTAGTTCCACAGCCACTTGTTCCGGCGGCGTGCTGGCAAGATAAGACGAAGGAAGCGCGTCGGCTTGCTGATCGAACCAGGGGTCGCGCGATTCGTCGCCGCAAAGCGATTTCACCTGCGCACGTTGCTGGTCCGCCAGCAGCGACGGTGAATCGCCCGATAGATGCCGCAGCGTGCGCAGATACAAATCGTGCAGCACTTCTCCCTTCCAGGAACTGAGCACGCCTGGCCCCACTGCAGCCAGGTCGGCACAGGTCAACACGAACAGCATCCGCAACCATTCCGTGGAGCCGACCTCCACGGCAAATCGCACAATCAATTGATCGTCGCTGGTATCGCGGCGGAATGCCAAATGCGACATGATCAAATGTTTGTGCACCAGAAATCTCAACGCTTCCGCGTCGCGCGGCGGCAATCGCAAGCGCGCAGCCGTTTCCTCCGCAATGCGCCGACCCACCTCGCTATGATCCTCCGCGAATCCTTTGCCCAAATCGTGAATCAACAACGCCAAATGCAAAATGCGCTTCTGCGGAACACAACGGTACACTTCGCCCCACGGTCGCGGATCGCGCTCCAACGATGCGGCCTCCTCCACCGCCCGCAGGCAGTGCTCGTCGACCGTGAATTTGTGGTACTCGTTGAACTGCAAGAGGCATCGGGCGTGCACCATGGCCGGAATCAATTTTTCGAGCACGCCGACTTCGTGCAGGTCGTGCAGCACCGCGCCCAAGCGGCGCGGGTGCTCCAATAGCGACAAGAATCGAGCGGCGGCCTCGGGCGTCACCGCGTCGGGCAAGCTTGCGCCGCCCGGCGAACCGCTTCCCAGGTACTATGCTTAATCCGCCGATCGTATTTGCAGGCCAGCTCCGCCAGTTGCAGAATCTCGTCCAAGCTCTGCTGCAGTTTTGGAATGCCGGCACGGGTCGCCCAAATCGATCTGGGGCCCATTCGATAGTTTCCGCCCACTCGGCGGCTCAAAACCGGCGCCAGGGCCATGCGAACATCGCCACGATGGCGCGCTCCTTCGACGAATCGCGGCACAATGTGCAACACGGCGCTGGTGTTGCGAAAGTATTCGCGCATGAACTGCTCCACCGGCAGCAGTCCGCTGGCGCCTGCGAAACCCAGCACCTGTGCCTGCCGCACTTGCTCCGCCCGATCGAGCACGTCTTGCGCTTGGCCGGCATGAAATTGCAACTCATTGCGCACGCGAAGCAAGAATTCGCTCGCTCGGGCCAGCGCCGCATGATCGTCCGTGCTCAACAGCCCGGATCGTTCCAAATCATCGGCCGAGGCCTGCCCGTATCGGGCAAATCCTATCCAGCGAAGCAGTTGAAGATCGCGCAGTCCGCCGGGGGAGCGTTTGACATTGGGTTCCAGCAAGTAAACCGTATCGCCGAATTGCAGTCGTTCCTCGGTTCTCGATTTGTCCACCGCCGTGGCCAGGCGCCGCCAATGCCGTTGGGCTTTGGCGCGAAACTTTTCGCTGAAGCGGTTGAACAACGACTCGCTGCCGGCCAGCAGTCTGGATTCGATCAAGGAAGTGAAGATGGTTGCATCTCGCAGTGCCAACGTGCAAGCCTCGGAAACGGTTCGCACGCTCTGGCCGACGATCAAGCCGACGTCCGATAAGTCGCACACCAGCCGCTGCGCCAGGGGAGCAACGCGATTGGCGGCGGACGAATGCAAAATCATCAGGTCGACATCGGAGTACGGCGCCACTTCGCGCCGGCCGTAGCCGCCGTGGGCAACCAGGGCAGTTTCACTTGCCAGGGATTGACGATCCGCGGGCGAAAAATCCGCCATCGCTGCTTCATAGTTGCCCAGCACCACGTGGTCCCAAATATCCGCCAGGTGGCTACACACCTGAATGCTCGGGGAGCCGCCGTCGTGCTGATGCTTGAGCTTGGCGCGCTGGTGGGCCAACCACTGCTTGGCGGCCAATACACCGGGGCGCAACGTCACGCTGGAAGACATCATCGGCGCCGCCCTTTGCGCTCCATGCCGTGTTACACGGCGCCGTCGCCGCTTTCGCCGGTGCGGATCCGGATGGCATCTGCCAGGTCGGAAACAAATATCTTGCCGTCGCCGATTTGTCCCGTCTGTGCCGCTTTAAGAATTGTATTCACGGCGGTTTGCAGCTGGGCGTCCGACACGACCACTTCAATTTTTACCTTGGGCACAAAATCGACGGCATATTCGGCGCCGCGGTACGATTCGACGTGACCTTTTTGGCGTCCAAATCCCCGCACTTCCGAAGCCGTCATGCCGAGTACGCCTTGCGCGTGCAACGCATTCTTCACATCTTCCAGTTTGAAATGTCGAATTATCGCTTCGATCTTCTTCATGCATCCCCCGCACCGAGTAACTGTGCCATGAGCAAGTCCAATAACTGAATAACGTAATGCTCCGCGTCACATTAGTAAACCTCGCATTTGCCCTGCTGAACCAAGGCTGGAACCGGCGAATTTGTCGCAAATTCGAAGAGCACCGCAGTAAAAGCACTCGCGGTTCGCCCGCATGTGCCGCAAACGACGACCGACGCCACTGGCCGTCGATTCGACCTCGGCCCGCCGTAAGATGCCGCGCCCCTAGCCAACGGTTTGCACCAGCGGGTGAGCGTTTCGATTGCCGGTGCGGCGGCGCTTTTCCACGCCGATTTCCTTTTCGACGTCGGTTAATTCCGATAGCAGCCGTTGCAATTCGGCCCGCAGCGTTTGAAGCGATTCATTGATTTGTGCAAGATCGCCCTTGCGGCCCGCCTGTTCCAGCTCGATGGCGGCATTGGAACAAGGCCCGGCGCACATGTTCAGCAAAGCGCCTTTTAGGCAATGAGCGGCCCGAGCCACGGTTTGACAATCGCGCTGCACGACCGCCGTTTCGATTTCGGCCAGCAGGGCAGGGGAACTGCTGAAGAAAAGCTTGATCATTTCTTCCAGCAAATCCAGGTCGGATTCAACTCGCGCCCGCAGCGCCGGCACGTCGAGCGGTTCACCGGCGTTTGTCGAGGCATCAGCGGGCGATGCCTCGCTGGCGTCCGACGCCCGGCACGCCGTCTGCGCGTTGCGCACGTCGCCCGTCGAATCATTTAGTTCCCCCACTTCGTCGCGCGGCAAAAACCGCTCCAGCGTGGCAAATAGTTGCAGCGGCTCGATCGGTTTGGACACGTAATCGTCCATTCCCGCCTGCAGACACCGTTCACGATCGCCCTGCATGGCGTGGGCGGTCATGGCGACAATCGGCACATGCTCGCCGGTCGAGCGCTCCTGTCGGCGGATGGCGTCAGTGGTTTCGAAACCATCCATTTCGGGCATTTGAACGTCCATCAGCACCAGGTCGAACCGTTCACAGGCCAATGCTTCCAGCGCCTGCTTGCCATTTTCGACAGCCTCCACGACGAAACCGCGCTTCTTGAGCAGGCCTGCCGCCACGCAGCGATTCACGGCGTTATCTTCAACCAGCAAAACGCTTCGTGCATGCCGCGGGTTGTTCGCAGCGGCGCGGTTTTCGATGGCGCCGGCAGCAGGCTTCTCGCCGGCGCCGTGGCCTTGATCGCTAAGGGCTACCATGATCGCTCCGTACAATTCCGGCGAGGCCACAGGCTTGCGCAGATAGTTGCGGATTCCCACGGCCCGGCAACGAGCGGAATCGCCGCCGCTGTCGGCTGAAGACAACATCATGATCGTCGCCTGCGCCAGCTCGGGTCGGGCTCTGATTTTTTCGGCCACGGCGAAGCCATCCATCCCCGGCATCATGGCATCCAACAGCACCAAGACGAAAGGATCATGCTCCGCGACCGCTTGCTCCATGGCAGTGATGGCGGCGGGACCGGCGGCGGCGGTCACCGGTCGCATCGACCAGCCGGAAATCAATTCTTCCAGGATTCGACGGTTGACGGCGTTGTCGTCCACAATCAAGGCCCGCACCCCGCGCACTTCGATATTCAAAAGCGGCGGCTGGGCGGCCTCCCACGCGCCGATTTCAAAGCGCATGGTGAAGTGGAACGTGCTGCCGTGGCCCGGTTCGCTTTCCGCCCAGATCCGGCCCTGCATCAGCTCCACCAGTTGTTTGGAAATCGCCAGACCCAGGCCGGTTCCGCCGTAGCGGCGGCTGGGCGTAGCATCACCTTGCATGAAGGCTTCGAAAATCACTTGCTGCTTTTCCGCCGGAATGCCGATGCCCGTGTCGCTCACCGTGAAGTGCAACACGGCGAAGTTTTCAAATCGATTCTCTGCAACCACCTCCAGGACCACTTCGCCATGTTCAGTGAACTTGATGGCGTTGCCCACCAAATTCACAACCACTTGCCTCAAACGCAGCGAATCGCCGATCAACGAATCGGGCACGTCGGCTGCGATGCGTTGCGTCAGCTCCAGTCCTTTTTCCGCCGCGCGCAAGCCCAGCGTTTTCAGCACGTCGCCCAAATATGTGCGCAAAGAAAATGGCGCCGGGTTAAGCTCCAGCTTCCCCGCCTCGACCTTGGAAAAATCGAGAACGTCGTTCAATACCTGCAACAGCGCATCGGCCGAGCTCTTGACCATGCCCAGGTATTCGCGTTGCTCCTCGTCCAACGCCGTATCGAGGGTCAAATCCGTCATGCCGATGATGCCGTTCATGGGCGTGCGAATTTCATGCGACATGTTCGCCAGAAACTCGCCTTTGGCCTTGCTCGCCGCCTCGGCGCTTTCTTTGGCCGCACGAAGGGCGTCCATCGAACATTCGCGTTCCGCCAGCAGCCGGCGAATCTCACGCCAGCGGCGCACCGAAAAAACAGTCAGCGCGAACGTCAAAAAAATCCCCACCACGAAGAATTCGTCGATATCCCACTCTTCATATCGTTGGATGAAGGTGGCGAGGTGGTCAAACACGTTGAAGGTGACGGACGCCGCCCAAACCACCACAGCCAGCACCGCCATCACGATCAGGTCAATGACGACTGTGGTTTTTTTCGCTTGATGAGTACGATCGGCAATCATTTTCGATTATTTCGTTGATTTGGGAAGCACCGACAGTCGCCCCGCTTGTCAGTGAAAAAGTCACGCTAGCGCCGACGAAAAAATTCCGATTGTCAGTCTCGCTCCTCAAGGACACCTCACAACATTCAACCCTAGGTTGGCGCTCCTTCGCGCAGACTGCAATCCGCTTAATCTGCGGGAAGCCGCGGCCGCGCCGAGCAACGGTCGTGCTTGGACTGCCGGTTTACGTCTCCGCCAGGAATCGCCCGGCAATTTCAAAGAACGGGCCGGCCGGTCGGCAACGTGCCACTCTCAAAAGCACCGTCACATGTTCCTGATTGAGACCCGTCATTTCCAAGCGGAGCACTTTCTCTTTGACCGACTGCGTGTGATACATGCACATTCCGACGATCGAAATGTCGCGGGTGATCGCCAGGAACGGCTCGGCGGTGGGCTGGTGCTGATCGTCCAGCGGCGTCACGCGCACCGGAATCGTGATCGGATAGCGTAGATGCTGTCGGCGTTCGGGGCCGGCATAGAATTTCTCGCCCCGTATCACTCGCCGGATAAAATTGACCACCTCGGCCGGCGGCGGTGCTTCTAACTCGTCTTGGACCGCAAGCGGTCCCTCTCCGTACGTACCCATCACATGTGCCCCTATGTGAATTTCGAACTACTAGCTTGTCGCGAAAGCCTTTCCGGATGGCCGGCCAGATCGACAGGCCGACAAAAGGTCCCAAGAAAAGTATGCAGTGCGTAATGGCACGTAGCGGTGGAGGAACTGCCACCTGAAAAAAGGCGGCCTGCCGTAGTGGTGCATTCTCATAATATCCGGCATAAACGTAGCACCTTAACGGGGGGGCCACCGTCGCCGACCCCAACCGCTCGCAATCAAAATGCCGCCAGAGAAGCATTCAGATCGGTAGAATATGCGGTTTCCAAAATCCCCACGGACGATCCGGCATTCCCATGTCTGAAAAATACATCTTCACCGTCGCCGACCTCTCCAAAAAGCACGGCCAGAAAGAGGTGCTCAAGAACATCTGGCTGGCGTTTTATCCGGGAGCCAAGATCGGCGTGCTCGGCAAGAACGGCGCCGGCAAAAGCACGCTGCTGCGGATCATGGCCGGTGCCGACAAAAACTTCGACGGCGAAGCACGTCTCTCCGAAGGCTACACCGCAGGATATCTTCCGCAGGAGCCGCAACTCAACCCGGCCAAAAACGTACAAGGCAACGTCGATGAAGCCGTCGATCACGTGCGCGCCATCCTGCGGCGGTTCGACGAAATCAATAACCGGCTGGGCGACGTCACCGATCCCAAGGAGATGGAAAAGCTGCTGGGCGAGCAAGTCCGCGTGCAAGACGAAATCGATATGCACAACGCCTGGGAACTGGATCGGCAAATCGAAATCGCCATGGACGCGATGAACCTGCCCCCCGGCGATGCCGACGTGACAAAACTTTCCGGCGGCGAGCGGCGGCGCGTGGCGCTGTGCAAAATCCTGTTGGAAAAGCCCGACTTGCTGCTCTTGGACGAGCCCACGAACCATCTCGACGCCGAAAGCGTCAACTGGTTGGAACGCCACCTGGCCGAATATCCCGGCACCGTGGTGGCCGTCACCCACGATCGCTATTTTCTCGACAACGTGGCCAAATGGATTTTGGAACTGGACCGCGGCCGCGGAATTCCCTGGGAGGGAAACTACTCGTCGTGGCTGGAGCAAAAAAAATCCCGTCTCGAAGTCGAGGAAAAGCAAGCCAGCGCCCGGCAGAAATCGCTGGAGCGGGAATTGGAGTGGATTCGCCTGGCCCCGCGCGCCGGCAGGCCAAAAGCAAAGCCCGCATCAACGCCTATGAGCAAATGTCCAAGGAAAAATTCGAAGAGCGCGAGCAGGAGTTCGAAATCCAAATTCCGCCTGGCAAACATCTGGGCAGTTTGGTCGTGGAGATGAAAAACGTCAGTAAGGGTTACGGCGATCAGGTGCTGATGGAGAACTTGAGCTTCCGCTTGCCGCCCGGAGGCATCGTGGGCGTCATCGGCCCCAACGGCGCCGGCAAGACCACGCTGTTCCGCATGATCACCGGCGAGGAAAAGCCGGACAAAGGCACCGTCAAAATCGGCGACACCGTCGAGTTGGGTTATGTGGACCAAAACCGCGACGCGCTTACAGCCGAAAACAACGTCTTCGAGGAAATCTCCGGCGGCCACGACACCCTGGAAATGGGCGGCCGAAAAATCAACGCCCGGGCCTACCTGGCGCGGTTCAACTTCACCGGCCCCGATCAACAGAAAAAAGTCGGCGATCTGTCCGGCGGCGAGCGCAATCGCGTGCATTTGGCCAAGCTCTTGCGCCGCGGCTGCAATTTGCTGTTGCTCGACGAGCCCACCAACGACTTGGACGTCGACACGCTGCGGGCACTCGAGGAAGCGATCGTCAATTTCGCCGGCTGCGTGGTGGTGATCAGCCACGACCGCTGGTTCCTGGACCGCATCGCCACGCACATTATCAGCTTCGAAGGGGACGGCTACGTGCACATCTGCGACGGCAACTTCCAAGCCTACGAAGAAGAACGCCGCCGCCGCTTAGGCCAAGACGCCGAACAGCCGCATCGGTTTAAGTACAAAAAGCTGGTGCATTGAACCGGCGCTTCACTTCACCTCGCCGCAGTCGGCGATGATGATCTTGGCCTGCGTCGCCCCGCTGGGCGATCCGAGCGCTTCGATCTTCTGCACCACGTCCATGCCGTCGACCACGTGGCCGAACACCACGTGCTTGCCGTCCAAAAACGGCGTCGGCGCGGTGCAGATGAAAAACTGCGAACCGTTCGTGTTCGGACCGGCGTTCGCCATGCTCACGGTGCCCGGGCCAGTGTGCTTGAGATTAAAATTCTCGTCGGCGAATTTTTCGCCGTAGATCGATTTTCCCCCCGTGCCGTTGCCCGCGGTGAAATCTCCCCCCTGGCACATGAAGCCGGGAATCACGCGATGGAACGGGCAGCCCTTATAGCCGAAGCCCTTTTCGCCGGTGCACAGTTCGCGGAAGTTTTCAGCGGTCTTGGGCACCGCGTCGCTGCGCAGTTCAATCACCACGCGCCCCAGCGGCTTCCCGTCGGCCGTCACGTCGAAATACACCCGCGGCAATTTTTGATTGTCGGCGCCGAACGCAATCGAAGCGCCCATCGCACTAGTCACGGCAATGAACGACAGAACTAGCAGCTTGCGAGAAATCATGATCCTCTCCGTAGGGTTAGACAACGGCAAAAGTGTGTCGCGACATTTTAGCGGAAGCGTCCAAAAGCGCACAGCGGCGCAGAAAGGGCGCAAGTTTCACTGCTAGCGGCGCCGCTTAGACAACGCTTTGCCGGGCGCTACCACCAAGCAAATGCCCAGCGCCGCTAAAACCATCGTCGAAGGTTCCGGCACAAACTCGCCCGTTGAATAGGCAATGAGGTTCGAATTGCTGTAGTAAATGCCATCGAAACTGACAAATACGGTCGCTCCTGTTCGATCCACAACCATGTCGTGCCCACGATCAGCAGCGGAAAATTGCCCAAGGTATTCGGACGTCGCTACATCGTACACGTCAACAGCGGTCGGATAAAGCGAATGCAGCGCAAATGCAAACTTGTCACCTGGACTGAATGCTAACGCATTCGGATAGGCTCCTGTTGCAAAGTCTTTGTTAACCGTCATATCGTCCGTGTCAAAAGCTGGGATCTTGTAGCCTAGATATCCGTAGCCACTAACATAAGCGAGCTTCGAGCCATTGTGGCTGAGCACTAATTGCTCGCCGTTTTCGCCAAAGTCGGTGCCGTTATTAGTCCAAAGTACGTTTGGCGTGGATGTCGTCACATCGATTTTCGTAATGCTCCCCGGAGAGATGCCAAAGTTCGCATAGTAGAGCGTTTTGCGGTCCGGGCTGATCTGCAAGCCGCCGTAATTCACCGAGTCGGCCGGCACGTCGGGACCCGTGGAGGCGCCTGTCGTCGCATCCATTTGGAAGATGTTAGTGCCCGTTAGCACATAAAGCCGATTCTCGAAACCGGCTGCCACCGAGAGTCCTGCTCCAGGAAGTGTGTTTTGCAAAGTTTGGGTTTGCGTATCTACCACATAAGTCGAACCGCCGGCGATATACAAATATTGGCCATCCGGCGAGAGCGACATCCCATAAGATGCACTGGGCAAGGGAATGGTATTGGTAACCGTAATGCTATTAGTGTCGATAATCTCGAGGCCTGAGTCAGTGGTGGCATAAACGTACGGGAGATACGGATCCGCCAAAAGCCCGTTTGCATGAAAGTCGAACTGCCTTTCCACGGTGCCCAACGGGTCGGCGCCGAAACAATCCCGGTTCAACCAGACAGCAGCGCACAGAGCGAAACAAATCGCATAACCAGTCCGAAGCATTGCCCCCCTCCGAGAATCTAAAGGTTTACCATCGAAGATTTGAAATCTTTGTTTCGAAGCTGGCGAAAGCGCAGCGTCACCAATCCTACTCCCAGCGCCGCCAGCACGAACGTCGAAAGCTCAAACGATGCGCGGAGTTCTGGTTGAGCCAAGGCAATCGCTGGCGACACGCCCGCGCAGGCAGCAACGCAAAACAAAAACCAGGAATCCGCGTATCGAACAATCCGCATCCATCACCCAAAAGAAGGAACGTTGGCAGAAATGAAACCGAGCCAAACGCGTGGGTGATTAGCAATTCCAGAGCGTTGAATTTAGAAGCACGTTCCCGCGGACGCCTAAGACCCCCTTAGAGTACACCAAAAATCAATCCGTGTCACACTTTTAGGCAGCAATTTTTGACTTTTTTTGTCTTACACGCATCCGCGTTATCGACGACGTGCTCCCAGACGACTACGATTTCTGCCCATCGCCAGTCAAAGGAGGCATATCATGAACTCAGCAGCGCTACGCGGGAAAATCGCTTTAGTCACCGGCGCCAGTCGCGGGGCAGGGGCGGGAATTGCAGCATCGCTCGGAGAGGCCGGCGCGACGGTCTACGTCACCGGCCGCAGCGTGCGCGGCAATTCCACGGAAGACATGCCCGGCACGATCGAAGACACAGCCGACGAAGTCACCCGCCGCGGAGGAAGAGGCATCGCTGTCCGCTGCGACCACACCGTGGACGATGAAGTGGAGCAACTGTTCGCGCGCATTCGCGAGGAACAGGGCCGGCTCGATCTGCTGGTGAACAACGTATGGGGTGGATACGAGCAGCACGATTTCAAATCGTTCATGGCCCCCTTCTGGGAACAACCCCGAGAGTACTGGGACAAAATGTTCGTCGCCGGAGTTCGCGCCCATCTCGTCGCCAGCCAAATGGCCGTGCCGCTGATGATGCCGCAAAAGCAAGGTTTAATTGTCAGCACGATCGCCTGGGACGGCGGCAAGTATCTCAAAAACATCTACTACGACCTTTCCAAGACAGCGATCTCGCGCATGGCGCTGGGCATGGCCCAGGAACTCAAACCGCACAATGTCGCCGCCATCGCGCTGGCCCCGGGGTTCATGCGCACCGAAAGAGTGATGGCCGCGCACGCCCAGCACCCCTTCGACCTAAGCGGCACCGAATCGACCGAGTATTTAGGGCGAGCGGTGGCGGCGCTGGCCGGCGACCCCAACATCATGCAGCGCAGCGGCCAGACGCTGACCGTCGGCGACCTTGCACAAGAATACGGTTTTACCGACGTCGACGGAAAACAGCCCCCCCCATTTCGTTCAAGTTAGTTGCGCACCACTTGACCTCCTCGCAGCCGCGGGTTAACTAGAATCTACTACGCCTGTTGCCGCGCTCGCGGCATGCACGGCAGTCGTTCAGGAACCAATCATTTATTGCGGGGAGTGAGCTGTGACCGTCATTCGTGTGGGAACCACGCAGAAGTACGCCGAAGGCTGGGAACTCGCGTTCGGCAAAGGCAACAAGCGGAAGTCGGGCTCAACGGCAACGGCCATGAAGAGAAAAAAGCGAAAAGCGAAGCGATAAAGGCGCAAATGACCAAGCACCAATGACCAATGTCTGAGGTGTTCTCAATTGGTCATTGCGATTTGGTCATTGGTCATTCTCACATCAGCGTGCCCGATTGCGGGTCGACGCCGATTCCGCCGGTCAGTTCCACCAGCGCGTCCATCACGCTCAAAAGCGCGCTAGGGTCGAGCATGTCTCCCTCGTCTTCCTCCTCGTCCCCCACAGCGTCGATCTGCTGCTCGAAGTGCAGGATGTCGAACTTGGCGTCACAGTTGCCCAACTCGGCCAGCTTGGGACGGTCGGCGGCGTCGACCAATCCTTTCATCTCCTGCTGCAGTTGCACCACTTGTTCAGCGACTTCGTCGCCGGTTTCGAAGCTGATGTCCATGGCGGCGTAATCTTGCGGCGCACGGATCGTCAGCGATTCGAATCGTCCCTTATCGTCGGCCTCGGCGTTGACCAGCTCGAACCGCGAACTGAGCGTTTTCAAGGCGCGCTCCACTTTCGCCAATGACGGACGGCGCGAGAGAGGAAACATCACGAAGTAGGTTTCGCGCCACTTGTAGCCTTGTTCTTCGAAGGTTGACATGGCGATTGCCTCCGGGCCCGACATACACGGCATGCGCGCCGACAGTGTATCATGCCGTGCCGAAGCGAGCGACTACTCTTCTTCTTCCCAATTTCCGTCGCCGTCGCCCACGCCCCCTTGCCATTGCTCCAGCGCTTCCAGCACGGTGTCGCGCTCCTCGCGCTTGGCCCACACCGATTCTCCCTGCTCCAAGCGGATTTCGTAATTCCCTTCTTGGGTGCAATCTTCATGGCCGCAAAAATGCGGCGTCGCCGCCACCCACAAGATGCGGTACAGCGGGATATGCTTATCGTCGACTACGCAGAAAATTGACATGGCGTAATTCTCTAATGACCAAATCCCAATGACCAATCACCAATACCCTGACTGTCCTCGTCATTGGTCATTCGTGCTTGGTCATTGGTCCTTCTTTTCCCATTATTTGTTCCAGCGTTATACGCTTCCATTAACCGCCTGCCAACTCGGTTGCTCGGCGGGCCGCGGCCTCGACGGCCGAAATCAATGCACCGCGCACGCCATGATTCTCCATGACATGCAGTCCGGCAATGGTAGTGCCGCCCGGGCTGGCCACCTTGTCTTTGAGCACCCCGGGATGTTCGCCCGTCGCCAAGATCATTTCGGCGGCCCCCTTTACGGTTTGCGCCGCCAGCCGCAAAGCCACCTCGCGCGCCAGGCCCAGGCGAACGCCGCCGTCGGCCAGTGCCTCGATCATCACGTACACATACGCCGGACCGGAGCCCGAAAGCCCGGTGACGGCATCCAACAACTTTTCTTCGACCGCCACGGCCAGGCCTACCGAACCGAGAAGCTGCGCCACCAGTTGACCATCGGCGGCCGTCGCGCCGGGACCCAGGCAATAAGCGCTCGCGCTTTGTCCCACGAGGCAGGGAGTGTTCGGCATCACGCGCACCAGCCGACATGCGCCCAAGCTTTCGGCCAGCGACGCCAACCGAACTCCGGTGACGATGGAGATCAACAACTTGTCGGCCGACAAAGCGCCACGCAATTCGCTCATCGCCGCCATTGCTTGCTGCGGCTTGACCGCCAGCACGATCACGTCGCATTGCTTCGCCAGCTCGGAATTGCCGGCGCATTTCTTGCAGCCGGGCAACAAACGGGCAAACTCATCGAGCGCGGCCGCCACCGGATCGGCGGCGGCAATCTGCCCGCCTGCTAGCAAGCCGCCGCGCACAAACCCCTGGGCCAATGCCCGGGCCATCTGTCCGGCGCCGATAAAGCCAATCGTTTGACTCAACATGCGGGTCATTAAGCGGTTGGGAAAGGCCGCTATCAATCTGCTGCAATGCTACGTCACGCCGCACGATCCGACAACGCCGCATGGCGAATTCGTCTGGACCAATCGGCGACTTTTTGCGACACTCCGCGGCCTTTCCGGACCAATTCGGGCGTGCGGCCCGAGAATCCAATCTTGCACGACGGCACTCGTCACGGAGGATTCAAATCATGTCGTTGGGTCGAATTTTTGCAGCGGTATGTGCGGCGGCCCTCGGATGCATGGCGCTCCTCACGCCGGCGGATAGCTGGGCGCGTGGATCCGGTCCCGCGTTGTCGCAAGCGCCCCCCTGGTCCAATGGCGGCGCCGCGGTCACCAAGGATGGTTCGCAAATGACGGTCGTGGGCGGCAACGATTTGGATCGAGACATTCCGCTTGTCGACGTGGCCAGCAACAGCAAATTGAAGAAGAAGCCGCCGCCATCGTTCTGGAGCCGATTGAGGCATCCCAGCCAATGGTTCAGCAGCTCAAAATCGAAAAAGTAACTTCGACCAGGCGAGCCGGGAGCGTCAGCGACCGGAGTAACAATTAGGCAGTTCACATGCCGATGATGTTCCCTTCACGTCGTTCATTCGGCGCCGCGCTGCTGGCAGGCTGTCTGCTGCTGCTGGTGGCGCTGCCGGGCTGCAGGCTGTTCGGCCAAAACTCGAACACCGCCAGACAGCAAAAGGACAGTCCCCAAACGGTCGGCGAATGGATGAAGCAGCCGCGCGTCGAACCCTGATTCTTGTCGCAGCGGCGCGCGTCGTGCGGCACGGAAAAGTTGATCGTGGCGTTTTCGTTCAATTGCATTGCATGGGCAGATTCTCTTCTCTACGTTGGATTCTTCTGGCATCGGCGTGCTCATCCGCGGCGCTGATCGCCGGCTGCGCCACGCCGCCCAAATCTTCGAAGCTGGCGGCCAAGCCCACGCATTCGAAAAAGGTTTCCGATAATTTTCCGGATGCGGCGACTGTCGGCCTGCTGCCCCCCCAGGCGCAACACAAGCAATGAGACCGGGTTGCGGCGCTATCCCAATCCGAGGGGTTCGCCGGGCATAAGGATTGCTCGTCTTCCGCGCCATCTAGCCGGAATTACCCATTTTTGCTATCAAATGATGCATCGGGCGATTGCATCGCCGCCGCTAGCAAGACTTCATCCGATCTGGTCGAAGTAATGCAAGCAGGACGGCGTGTTGACGCCGCTGGCGATGGTGGTTGCCCGATTCGCGAATTCGCTTCGATCGAGCACCACAGGGAGGTTCCGGTCAGCACGTGCGTGCTGTCGCGGGCTCGCGGCCGAAATCGCTGCCCGCTTCAGCCGGTCCCGCCCAAAATCGCCGGTCTGTTACACCCGGGTAGCGTAGCACGGTACCAACCCTCACTTGCCAACATGATCCGAATGCTTGCACTGCGATGCGTTCGTACGGCGCTGCTTCTGGCCGGCGCGGCAGTGGTGTTATGCGGACCCGAAACGGCGCCTGGCGAATCCACCACCCAGCAGCAGCCGCTCTCCGCCCGCGACATGAATGTGTGGGGTCGCTTCGGCGCCGGCACATGGAAGCGGGTGCGCATCGTCACCGAAACTCTCAATGAACAAGGCAGAGTGGTCGATACCACGCTGACCGAATCCACCACCACGCTTGTGCGGGCCGACTCGCGCCAGTTGGCCTTGCGCATCGACGCCACGGTCGACGTGGCCGGCAAGCGATTTGAAAGCCAGCCGAAAACGATCGAGTGCGGCTACTACGGCGAAACCGCCGGCGACCCGGCCGAGCCCAAAGTGCTGGGCACCGAGATGCTCACCATCGAAGGCCGCCAGGTGCCCTGCCAGATTCGCCAGGTCGTCACCGGCAGCGGGCAGCAGAAGCAGTTGGTTCGATTGTTCTTATCCGACGACGTCGAACCATTTGTGCTCAAGCGCGAAACCATTCCGCTGAAGGAAGACGGCAAATCCCCGAGCGATCAAAAGACGACCGCCGAAGTGATCGGGCTGGATTTGCCTTACCATGTGCTGCATGGCATCAAGCCGGCGGCGTTTGAGCGCACCATCCAGCGAACTTCCAAGGGCACCAGCGTGACCCTCGACGTGACTTGCCTGGATATTCCCGGCGGCATCGTGGCCCGAGCTTCCAACGAGCTGGACGAAAAGGGACGCGTGGTGCGGCGCAGCATGTTGGAACTGGTCGACTACAAGATCGCGACAGACGACGGCGGCACCGACAAAGACAACGTCAGCAACATGCAGCGATTCTATTCTCGCCGCGAAATGCGCCGTGCGCCACGCCCGCTAAACTCGCCCCTCGTCCCTCGCCTCTTCCGCCTACTGCGGCAGCGGCTCGATCGGCTTCGCCGTCGCCCCGGCCGCCGGCTGAATGCCCAACAACTTAGCCACCGTGGGATGAATCTGCATCGTATCGACCTTGCCCACATCGCGCCCCGGCTCATCCGAACCCCACTGGCTTAGCACCATGAAGCCCAACATCTTGTCGTCCCCCTCGGGATCGTAGCCGTGCATCCCTTTGAGCGCCTTGGGATCTTTGGTGACAGGCACCGGCTCGGGATAGTCGTGGTTCGAGAAGTAGTAACCCGGATTCAGGCTCACCACGATGTCGCCGGTGCGCGTGGGATTGTTGTATCCCCATTTCTCCGGCAACTCCTCGCGAGTCCAAACCTTCATGTAATCGCACTTCCGCAAATTCTCCAAAATCGATTGCTTTACCTTCTCGCGCTGCGGCCCGGGAACGTCGTTCAAATAAATGTTCGCCAGGCTGCCGCTCCACAGGGCCCGCACGGGGTCGGGATCGGGCGTATTCCAGCGCCCCATCGCATGCTTCAGGCTGCAAAGATGCTCGATCGTTTCCATCCCGTGGTCGGTCGTGATCAGGATGTATAGCTTGTCCCCTTGCTCGGGATGCATGTGCGCTTTGAAAATGTCAGATACCTCGCCGACGATTTTCTCCAGCACACCGTCGGTCTCGCGAATGGCTTTGTTTTCGCCTTCGCTTTCCGGGCCGTCGCCGTGCCCCGCATGATCCATCGAGAAGCAATAGCCCATCAGCAACCGCAGCGGTTCTTTGGTCTCAGGATTCTCCGAGTCCTTGCGATAGGCATCGACAAGTTTCTCCAAGCGCTCGGTATCAGTAAGTTTCGTGTCGAATTTTTCGTTGTAGTAGGCGGCGCGGGGCGAACCCTCCGGCAGCTTGTCTTCCATCTGCGAGAAGGGCCAATCCATCACCGCCGTGCGCACTCCCTGCCGCGAGGCCGTCAGCCACATCGGCTCGGCCATCAGCAAGGTCGGGTCGCTGGGCAGGTTGAATTCCTGCCCGATCGTCATGTCGTAAAACTTGTTCGACGTGATGCCGTGCACGCCCGCCGGCACCCCCGTGGCTTCGGTGCTGTGGCTGGGAAACGTGAGCGACGGGAACATCGGCGTCAGCTTCTGACTGTAATCGCCGTGATCCATCAGGCTGCGCAAAAACGGCGTCTCTCCCCGATCGACATAATCGCCGCGGCAACCATCGGTGCTGATCCATAGCACGACGTTTTTGCCTTGCTGCTCCGCCGGCGCAGCGGCCGCATCATCGTTGGGCTTTGCCGGTTCGGCCGTCGCGTTGACGACCGGCTTCGGCTCCCCAGGAACGGACGGCGCGTCTTCAGACCGAACGCAGGCGACAAACAGGGAAGAGGTAAGAAATAGTCCGAGGAGAGTTCCAATTCGCAAATTCATGAAGATCACCGTTAGAATAGCTGCGTGAAGTGATGCCTGGATGCGATTATCTTAGGGCCAGTTTAAGCGGTTTGCAAATGGGTTGATTGAGGAGGATGGCTTGAGTTATAGGCGCGCGGGGAGGTGGTTTTTTTGAATTTTGCGCGGCGAGCGAGGGTTTGTGGGTAATGCGTTTTGACGCGCAAAATTGGTTGATTTTGCGCGGCGGCATCGGGGCCAGTTGCTGCAATTTTCGGATCAGGACGGTGTTGGTGGCGAGCAAAATGAGCTCGATTTACTTGCGTTGTTGACGGGTTTAGGTGCATTGTTGGCGAATGATCTGGCGGCGCGCTGTTGTGGTGTGCAGAGGATGGCGCGTAGATCGACCTTAGCAGAAAGGCTGGCACAATTTCTAGCCGGTGGTTTTTGCAGTGAGATATCTAGCGTGGGGGATGGCGAGAAATCTCAGGCATGAGATACGCGGTTGCGAAGTGTAGGAAAGACTTCCTCTGCCGTCTTGCCGGTCATGCGCAAGTAAAGGGCGTCGGGACAAAGATCGAGTTCGCCCGGCCATTGCACCGCGCCGTCGTCGGTGACCGAAACGTCTTCGAACACGCCGGGCACATTCCACGCTTCGAACACACCGTGCCCGGCCAGCGAAGACAAATCGACCACGCCGCTTTCCCCATTATCGAACCGCAACTCCAAGCGAAACTGCGGCAGCGCTTTCGCATCGATGATTCTCATATCTCAATCCTACCACGCCGGACAATCGTGGCGAATCCCTAACAATCGCGCCGCAAACGGATGCGAAGGAGTTGCTTATGCGGCCAATTGCTAAGGCCGGGTTTACTCGCGATAATACCGGATTCCCATTTGCCGCGCAAAGTTGTCTAACATGTCCTCCAAACTCATCAAGCAAGCCATCACCTTCGACGACGTCCTGCTCGTCCCACGCTATAGCGAAGTTGTGCCGGCGGAGGTGAACGTCGGCACGCAACTCACGCGCAACATCCGGCTGAACATTCCGCTCGTGAGTTCGCCGATGGATACCGTCACTGAAAGCGACATGGCCATTGCGCTGGCGCAAGAGGGGGGCCTGGGCGTCATTCACAAAAACATGTCGGTCGAGCGCCAGACGGAAGAAGTTGACAAAGTGAAGCGTTCCGCCAACGGCATCATCTTCGATCCGGTCACGCTGCCGCCGGAGGCGCCAGTTGGGCGGGCGCGGGAGATCATGGACCAGGCGAATGTGTCGGGCGTGCCCATCGTTGCTAGCAATGCCTCGCCGGGGGCGAAGCCGAACGCGCAAGCTGCTGGGCATCATCACCCGCCGCGATCTGCGGTTTCAGGAAGACGATAGCAGGCCGATCTCCGAGATTATGACGCGACAGCACCTGGTGACAGCACAGGGGACTGTAACGCTTGAGGAAGCTGAGAAGATTTTGATGGCAAATAAGGTCGAGAAACTTTTACTGGTTGACGAAGATTATACGCTGACGGGCCTGATTACCATCAAAGACATCGACATGCAGAAACGCTTCCCGGCGGCCTGCAAAGACCGCCGGGGACGCCTGCGCGTCGGCGCCGCCATCGGAGTTCACGACTACGAGCGCGCGGAAAGTTTGATCGGCAAGCAGGTCGACGTGCTGGTGGTCGACAGTGCCCACGGGCATTCGGCCAACGTGATCGAGACGGTTCGAACCATTAAAAAACGATGGGAGAAGATTGACGTGGTCGCCGGAAACGTGGCGACCACCCAAGGCTGCGCCGATTTGATCGCAGCCGGAGCCGACGCCGTCAAAATTGGCATCGGGCCCGGTTCGATCTGCACCACGCGCGTGATTTCCGGCGTGGGCGTTCCGCAGATTACGGCGATCATGGATGCGGCCGAAGCGGCAAGTTCCTCTGGCGTGCCGATCGTGGCCGACGGCGGAATTCGCTACTCCGGCGACATCACCAAGGCGCTGGCCGCCGGGGCAAGCGCGGTCATGGTCGGCGGCTTGTTCGCCGGCACCGCCGAAAGCCCGGGTCAACAAATCCTGTATCAAGGCAGAACATTCAAGGTCTACCGGGGAATGGGTTCCCTGGGGGCCATGGTCAAGGGATCGAGCGAACGGTATCGCCAAGGAGAACAGCGCACCTCCAACAAGCTGGTGCCCGAAGGCGTCGAAGGGCGAGTGCCCTTCAAAGGACCACTGAGCACGTTCGTGTATCAGTTGGTCGGCGGACTGAAAGCGGGCATGGGCTACCTGGGGACGCGCGACATCGAGGAGCTGCGCAGTGCGGCACAATTCATTCAAGTGTCGCACGCCAGTGTTAGGGAGAGCCATCCACATGACATCGCCATTACGCAGGAAGCGCCCAATTACACCGCGGAATACCGGGAGGAGCTCGACTAGAGTTTCGCTCGCCGCGCTGGCCGTACTCTTCACGCTGACGGCCTGGCAGCTCGCATCTTCCGGCCGGACGATCGCCTCCGATTCGCTCAGTTGGGGCGATTCGACTCACGAGAACAAGCTGCGCTGGCTGCCATATCGGCCGGAGCACCAAGATAGCGACTCGAAAACCGCCGACGACAAATCCACCTCGTGCAAGCAGTCGTCCGGCGAAGCGGCCCGTGCAATCGCGCCGACTATCAGTGCAGCGGCAGCAGCGTGCAACGCGTCGAAGTCCACCAGACCGCCGGCGAATCGGCCACGCCGCATTCGAAAGTGCGCTTGGCCGCGATGGACGACGAAGGCGCGCCTGCGCTCAACGATCCTTTCGAAGACAATCATTCTTCGTCGGGCTACCAGCATCCGCTTTCCATCTCCCCCGAAGACGTCGATTCGCCGCCTTCGCAGCACGAGCCGACCAGGCAACCGCAGCGCGTGGCCCAACGAGTGCCCATGGAGCCGCGCGAACTGCCGGGCGAATCGGTGAAGGTCTATCAATCTCGGCCGCCGGCCACCCCCAGTCCTGATTCCTATCAGGGCCAGGCCGAGCCATTGCCGGACATGGAAAGCTCGCCGCGGCAGGCTCTGCAAAATCCGTCGGACGACTGCCGCAGCGCTTATGACAAACTCCGCGGCAATACGCTGGAAAAAGTGAGCATCGACATCACGGTGAACGGCAAACCCGGGGACGATATTCCCTACGAATGCGCGCTCACCACCGATCCATTCGTGCCGCGCTGCTGGCAGGAAACCTGCTACACGTGGAAGGCATCGAGCCTGTGCCACAAGCCGCTGTACTTCGAGGAAGAGGCGCTCGAGCGCTACGGCCACTCGCACGGTTGGATTTGCGAAGACCTCGTTTCCTGTGCCCACTTCTTCGGCAATGTTGCCTTGCTGCCGTACCACGTGGGCGTGGAAACGCCGTGCGAATGCATTTACGATCTGGGCGTGTATCGCCCCGGCGATTGTGCTCCGTACATCCTCGATCCGTTCCCGATCAGCCTGCGCGGCTGCTGCACCGCCGCGGTGGGTTACGGAGCGGTCGTCGCCCTGTTCCCGTAATCGTAAGCGCGCTCAGCCGCGCGTAAATCAAATCCCGTTTAGCCCCGGCCCCCAGGCCGGGGTTTTTTATTGAATGACTAAATGTCTAAATGACTGAATGACTAAACGACATCGAGTATCATCCTTCATTTAGTCATTCAGGCATTCCTCCATGTTCGTTCTTACCCGCAACCAGGTTCGCCAACTCGATCGCCGCGCGATCCAAGAATACGGCATCAGTGGCCTGGTGCTGATGGAAAACGCCGGCCGCGGCTGCACCGACGTGCTCTGCAAGTTGCTTCTGAAGCCCCCGGTTCCACCGGGGGATCGCGCTGCCAACAAACCCGCCACTCCGCAAGTCGTCATCGTTTGCGGGAAAGGCAACAACGGCGGCGACGGATTTGTGATTGCTCGTCATCTCGGTCTGCGCGGTATCGACGTGCGCGTGCTGATGTTGGCCGACCCAAAAGATCTAACCGGCGACGCCGCGGCGAATTATCAAATCATTGCCAAAGCCGGCCTGCGAATCGTTCCGTTTGCCGCGTCAGAACTCGCCGAAGCAACGTGGTTGGTTGACGCCATACTTGGCACGGGCGCAACCGGCGAACCCAAATCGCCGCTGGCTGAAGCGATCGATGCCATGAATGCCAGTGGCATCCCGATCCTCGCCGTCGATGTGCCCAGCGGTTTGGATTGCGACACCGGCGCCGCGGCGAAGCACACGATTCGCGCCGCCCACACGTGTACATTCGTCGCCGCGAAGCCAGGATTTTTTGCGCCGGCGCAGAACAATACGTTGGCCAATTGCACGTGCTGGATATCGGTGCGCCACGGAAGTTGCTAGACGAGGTAGCGGCGACTAAGCAATGATTTCCTTGATCACCTTCCCGCTGGTGATCGTCAATCGTTCGTCGCGCCCATTGTGCTGGAATGTGAGCTGCTCGTGGTCAAGACCCAGTAGTGCCAGGATCGTGGCGTGAATGTCGTGCACGTGGGCTTTGTTCTCGACCGCATATAGTCCCACCTCGTCGGTCGCGCCGTAAACGGTGCCTCCCTTGGTGCCGCCGCCGGCCATCCACATCGTGAAGCCGTATGGGTTGTGATCTCGCCCGGTGCCGCTTTCGCTCATCGGCGTGCGGCCGAATTCGCCCCCCCAGATCACCAGCGTGCTATCCAATAGGCCCCGGCGCTTGAGATCTTTGATCAGCCCGGCGATCGGCCGATCGGTTTCCTTGCAATATTGGCTGTGATTCCCTTCCACGTCGCTGTGTGCATCCCACTTGCTGCCCGAGCCCATATAAAGCTGCACGAAGCGCACGCCGCGCTCCACCAATCGCCGCGCCATCAAGCAATTACGCCCATTGGCGGCAGTTTCTGTTTGATCGATCCCATACAGCGCCAGCGTTTCCGCCGTCTCGCTGGTGAAATCGGTCGCTTCCGGCGCCGCCGATTGCATGCGGTAAGCCAGCTCGTACGCGGCAATCCGCGCTTCCAGTCCATCATCGTCCTGCCGGCCCTGCAGATGCTGACGATTGAGCTGCTGGATGAAATCCAGCGTGTGCCGCTGCCGATCAGCGGTGTTTCCGTCTGCAGGCGACACGTGCAAAATCGGCGTCTTGCCATCGCGGAACTTTGTTCCCTGATAGGTGGACGGCATGAAGCCGGTGCTCCATTGCCGGCTGCCCCCGGGCGGCTCGTTCTGATAATCCGTCATCACCACGAAGCCTGGCAGGCTATCCGTCACCGCCCCCAAGCCATACAACGTCCACGATCCCAAGCATGGCCTGCCGCCCAAAAGTGCGCCGGTGTTCATCTCGCAAACGCTGCTCACGTGCGTCAATCCGTCTGCCCAACAGGATCGGATCACCGCCATCTCGTCGGCACACGTGGCGATTTCAGGATACCAATCGCTCACCCAAATGCCCGACTCGCCGTGCTGCTTGAACTTCCGCTGGCTGGCCAACAAGGGCGTGAAGGCCGTTTTGCCCATCGCTGTTTCCGGCTTGGTGAAGCTTTCCGGCAACGGCTTGCCGGCAAGCTTGGTCAATGCCGGCTTCGGATCGAACAAATCGAGATGACTCGGCCCGCCGTCGATAAAGCACCAGATGACCGACTTTGCTTTGGCAGGGAATTGCGGCGGCTTGGCGGCCAACGGATTCGTCGCGGCCGCCGATGCCGCGCTCTCGGTCGCAAATACTTCGCGGCTCAATAACGACCACAAGGCCAGCGACCCAAACCCCGCCCCCGCGCGATACAGAAAATCCCGCCGCGAATGGGCAGCCTCAGAGTGCGGAATGCGGAGTGCGGAGTGCGGCGGGACGAAGTTGTTGCTCATAGATTGTTACTCCGAATTCCGAACTCCGAGCTCCGCACTACTTTCAATCGACATATAAAAACTCGTTGGAGCACAGCATCGCATGGCAAAAATCAAGCACGGCGGCGGCTTTCGCTCGAGCCACCTTCGCCGGCAGCGGCGCCGGCAAATGCTCGTCATCTAGCTTGAATTCTTCGCGCGCGATTGTCTCGGCTTCGGCGTCGATGAATGTCTCGGCGGCTTTAATTTCTTCGTCGTGCGGCACCCGGCCGTACGCTTCGAAGTATGCCTCGCGAACCAACTTCGCCTCGTCGTCGCCGCAATTGCTTATCAGCTTTCCACTCCAATGCCGCGCCGCCTGGGCGGTCAGTTCGCCATTCAATAATTCCAGCGCTTGCGGCGCCGTGGTGGTCGTTGTGCGCCGCGGGCAGCTATTGTGCATGTCGGGCTGATCGAACGCCTCGAAAATCGGCAGCCGCATGTTGCGCTTCGCAAACACGTAGATCGAACGTCGATTGCGGTCTTCGATTTTCGCGTCGGGATCCCAACTATAGCGCGACGACGCCAGATCGGCCGGCAGTTCCGGCATCGCGCTGGGCCCGTACATTCGCAGGTTTAGTTGATCGGAAACCTCCAGCATCGCATCGCGCAGCGCCTCCCCCTCCAATCGCTGGCGGCGAGCGTGCCAAAGCAAATTGTCGCTCGCATCGGCAGCCAGCGCCTTCTCTTGCTCAGGTTCCTTGGGGTCGACCTGCGACGATTGACAATAGGCGGCCGACATCACCATCAGTCGCTGCAGCGGCTTCAGATGCCAACCATTAGCCACCAATTCGGCCGCCAACCAGTCGAGCAACTCTTGATGCGAGGGGTTTCCGCCCATCGCGCCGAAATCGTTCGTCGTCGCCACGATGCCCTGGCCAAAATGAAACTGCCACAGGCGATTGACGATCACACGCGCCGTCAACGGATGATCGGGCCGCGTCAGCCAATTCGCCAATGCCGTCCGACGGCCGGTGGAATTCGGCCGAGCCTGGGCGCTTTGATCTCCGGTTCACTGACGCCCAAAAACTCCGGAAAGCCGGGGGTCACTTCCTTGCCGGGCTTGTGAAAATCGCCCCCGGCCAGCACGCACGTCGGCGGCGCCTCAGCATCGCCATCGTAGACCGCCATCGCCGTGGGCAGCGGCTGCGGCTTCATCGAATCGAACTTCGCCAACTCGTCCATTTGCTGGTCGTACTGCTTGCGCTCCTCCGGACTGCACCGGCGGTATGCCCGCTGGACGCGCGATTCCACCCATTCCTCTGTTTCCGCCACGAGCTGCTTTTGCATGCAGTTCCGCTTTTCTGGCGGCGTGTTGATGGCCTTGATCGTGTCGGGATCGTACGCTGAGATCGCATCCTGCATGGCCTCCTGGCGCTCGTCGGCCAGTTCGCTGTCGATCGCGCTGCGGATCGACTTGGTGGCTTCGTCCCACGCCGACATGCGCTTGTCGTATTCCGACTTTTGGTCGGCCGTCGCAATCGGAACATCGTCGGCCGGCAACACGGCCGCAAAACAAGCCTGCAAGCGGTAATAGTCGATCTGCTTGATCGCGTCGAATTTGTGGTCGTGGCAGCGGGCGCATCCGACCGTCAACCCGAGGAACGCCAACGACGTGTTCTCCGTAATGTCGTCCAGAATTTCCTGCCGCTCTTGCACGATGTTCGATGCATTCGCCTCTTCGGGATACAGGCGCAGCAAACCCGTGGCAATCAACGCCTGCGGATTGTTCGGCTCCAATTCATCGCCGGCCAATTGTTGGCGGATAAATTGGTCGTAAGGCAGATCGTCGTTGAATGCGCGAATCACATAATCGCGGTACTTGTACGCATCCGGCCGCAGACTGTCTTTTTTGAAGCCCTCGGTCTCGCTATATCGCACCAGGTCCAGCCAGTGCTGCGCCCAGCGCTCGCCGTACCGCGGCGAGTCCAGCAGCCGATCGACCACTTTCGTGTATGCCTCCGGCGAACGATCGGCGAGAAAATCGGCCTGCTCTTTCGGCGTAGGGGGCAAACCGGTCAGATCGTACGTCACCCGCCGCAATACCGTCAGCTTGTCGGCCGCGGCGCTGGGCGACAACTGCTTATCTTCCAGCTTCTGTGCAACGAAGGCGTCGATCGGATTGCGGACCCAATTGCCAAGCCGCTTCACCTCGGGCACGGCCGGCCGACCCAAAGGCAAAAAGGGCCAATCGCCCGTTTTGAACTCCCCGGTTGCCGCGGCGGAAGTCTCGACCCTCGGCGCTTCGGCGGCAGCAGCCAGATTCCTCCCGCTCGCCATCGCGCCAGGGACCAGCACGGCGAGGCATATCAGTAGAGATTTTGCGCGTCCACTTTGCCGGTGCGTACGAGACGAACCCGGACCCGGTTTGGGCGTCATGGGCGTGTGACTCCTCAACGATTAACGCTCGCCGAGGTTAGTAGGAAGGCTAAAAGCGGTGGGACTTACTGGCAGGATTCTCGTAGTTTCGCACATCCATGTTTTTGTTGCAAGCGCGAGTGCGGCTCCGTGCCAATTGCAGCCCGATTGCGGTTCTTGTAGGCTGGTGTCGCCGATAGCTTTGGGCAAATTCCGCCGCCAGCGCGCTCCTGCCGGCTGCTTGCAAAGTGTTACAATTTAACATTCCGTGGCGCTGCATTTTTCATCCGCCCACTGGAGGATCGACATGACCGGCTACGCTCATCCAGAAGTGCTCGTGTCCACCGCTTGGGTGGCGGAGCACTTGAACGATCCAAACATTCGCATCGTGGAATCGGACGAAGACGTGCTCTTGTACACGCAAGGCCACGTCCCCGGCGCCGTGAAGATCGATTGGCATACCGATTTGCAGGACGCGATCGTGCGCGATTACATCGGCAAAGAGCGCTTCGCCCAGTTGTGTGCCTCCAAAGGCATCGCCAACGACACCACGGTCGTCTTCTACGGCGACAAAAACAACTGGTGGGCTTGCTACGCCTTCTGGGTGTTCAAGCTGTTTGGCCACGAAAAATGTCTGATCATGGACGGCGGCCGCAAACGTTGGGAAGCCGATGGCCGAGCGTGGTCGCGCGACCAGGAGTCCAATTATCCCCGCACTTCATACACGGCCAAAGATCCCGATCTTTCGATCCGCGCCTTCCGCGACGAGGTGCTCAAGCACACCCGCGCCGGCAAGCCGCTAGTCGATGTGCGTTCGCCGGGGGAATACGTCGGCGATTTGATCGCCATGCCCGATTATCCGCAGGAAGGGGCCCTGCGCGGCGGCCACATTCCCGGAGCGGCGAACATCCCCTGGTCGAAGGCCACCAACGACGATGGCACCTTCAAATCGGCCAAAGAACTGGAAAAACTGTACTGCAAGGAAAACCATCTTTCCCGCCGCGGCCGCACCATCGCCTATTGCCGCATCGGCGAACGTTCCAGCCACACCTGGTTCGTGCTGAGATATTTGCTCGGCTTCGGCAACGTCAAGAATTACGATGGCTCCTGGACCGAGTGGGGCAACATGGTCGGCATGCCCATCCAGCGCGGCCCCGAAGTCGGCAGTGCGCAGCCGCAAAAAGCGGCTGAACCGAGTGCCGCAACGTAAATCTCGCCCCTCGTCTCTTATTCCATGCCCGTCAACGCCAAGCTCGAACAGATCATCGGCGAGTTTGCCGATCTGGAACCGCGCGAGCGATTGGAACTGCTGCTGGAATTCGCGGAAAAGCTGCCGCCGCTGCCTGAGCGTTATCATGCCGAGCGCGACGCCGGACTGAATCGCATCGTCGAGTGTCAGACCCCCACGTTCATTTGGGTGGAAATCGTCGACGGCCGCGTGCAGATGTACGCCGATTGCGCCCCGAAGCCCCCACGGTAAAAGGCTTCGTCAGCATCTTGGTCGAAGCTTTCAGCGGCTCAAAGCCGGAGGAAGTTTTGGCCACACCCGAAGATCTGCTCAAGCGGCTGGGGCTGATCGAAGCGTTGGGCATGGTCCGCATGCGCGGCCTGGCCGCCATTCAGCATTACATCCGCGCCCAAGTTCGCAAAGCCGCCGCGTGACGCGAAAGCTGCGTTCGTTGGCGCCGGCCGCATGGCACCCATCTCAATTCACGTCATTTTCCGCACCAGCCAATCGCCAAACCGCGGAAACAACTGAATCACGCCGATGAACAGCCGCGCCAAGCCGGGATAAATCAACTCCGGCTGCCGCCGCCGGCACGCTCGCAAGATGACTGCTGCAAGCTTCTCCGGCCGAATCGGCTGAATCCGCACTCCAGCACCCGGCTTTCCCGCCCGCGCCGGCAAGCCCTCGAGCTGATCGGCGTACCGCTGGCCGGAATCTTCGCGGGCGATCGGCCCCGGCGACACCAGCAAGACGTGAACCCCCTGCGGGCCAAGCTCCAATCGCAATTGCTGCGTGTACGCGGCCAAAGCAAATTTCGTGACGGCGTAGGCGCCCACATAACGGCTGGCCGATTTGCCCGACAGCGAGCCGATGTTGACCAGATGTCCGCGGCTGCGGATCAAATAGGGTGCGGCCGCCCTCGTACACCGCACCGCCCCCAAAAAATTCAGATCAAACAGGCTCTGAAAATCTTCGGGCGTAACGTCGAGCACGGCCGCACGGGCCGACCGGCCCACGTTATTCACCAGCACGTCCAGCCTGCCAAAATGAGCGATCGTTTGCTCGATTAAGGAATCGACTTGATCCTGCTGGGTCACGTCGGCGGGGATGGCCAGCACCCGCGTGCCGAACCTGCGCAGTTGAACCGCGACGCTTTCCAGGACTTCCGCCGACCGTGCGGACACCACCACGTCGGCGCCGGCTTGGGCAAACGACTCCGCCAGGGACCGGCCCAATCCGCTGGAACCGCCGGTAATCAGCACCACCTTGCCCGACCAATAGGCGACCGTCGATGGTCGCCCCACCGACATCGCTTGAGGTGGATCAACCGGATCGATGCCCGATTGGCCCGCAATCGATGCGGCCGGCGCGGCGGAAGTCGACGATGTAGCGCCCGAGGCCATGGATAAATTCACGTCTTCGACAATCCGAGATGTGCCTGCGAGGCTTGAAAGTAAATAGTAGAGTTAAGTCTAACCCTCTCGATCAATCGACGCCAGCGCGGAACGCAGCGCATCGTGCTTGCCCTGGCCCGACAAACTCCGTACCATCCACACGACCGCTCCGATTTTCGATTCGTTCGACGAAGCATTAGTTAGCAGTCCGATGCGAACGCAAAAGCTCACCGATCAGTTTCAGCACGTCATCGATCTGGCTGCCCAGTTGGCCGAGGTCGTATCGGCCGACGCGCTGATGATCCTGCTGGAAGGCTTGACCGATTGGGCGCAATTGCGGCGCGCGGTCGGCCGGCGCCGGGTCCTGCTCGCCGCCGATCTCGCCTCGGAATTGGAAGGGGCCGCCGACGCGGGCTTCCCCGTCGTCGTCCTCAACATGGCCGACAGCCCCGTGCAAGAAAAGCTCACGCAAGCTCTTTTGGAAAGCGTGGCCGACGATATCCTGACGCCCGGCGCCCGCGTCGTGGCCATTTACAGCGGCTTCGAGGCCGACACGATCGACTCGATCAGCATCATTCATCTGGGCGAACATCTGGGTCGGCTGACGTCGCGAGATTTGCGGCAGCTCGAAACGAAAGTGCCGCTCGATACGTTGAAAGTCGTCGTCGATTTGGCGCTGGACATCGGCCGTGAAGGGCGCGAAGGCAAACCCGTGGGAACTCTGTTCGTCGTCGGCGACACGCGAAAGGTCGTCGCTTGCAGCCATCCCGTCGGCTTCGATCCGGTACGCGGCTACAGCCGCAAGGAACGCAACCTGTTCGATCCGAAGGTGCGGGAAGGCATCAAGGAGATCGCGCAAATGGACGGCGCCTTTGTCGTCAATCCCGACGGCACCGTCGAGGCCGCTTCGCGGTACATTGACGCCTCGGCCGAAACCATCACGCTTTCCAAAGGCCTTGGAGCGCGACACTGGGCGGCCGCGGCAGTCACCAGAAAAACCAAGGCCGTGGCCGTGGCCGTCAGCGAATCCAACGGCACCGTGCGCATCTTCCACAACGGCGAAGTGATCTTGCGGATCGAGCCCTTCCGCCGCGCCATGAAGTGGAAGGATTTCGAATACGAGCCGCCCCCGGCCGAGTAGTCGCTTTCAAACGCCCAATACGTTTGCGCCTAGGCGATCGCCACCAGCGTCAGGTCGAAGACCAATACTTCATTCGCGCCAATGCCGGCGCTTGGATTGCCACCAGTGCCATATCCCAGGTTCGACGGTATGAAGACTGTCCAATGAGAACCCACTCGCATCAGCTTCAATGCTTCTGCGAAGCCAGTGATTACCCCGGAAAGGAAGAACGAGGAACCCGTTCCGCTATCGAATACCGTACCGTTGATCAGCTTCCCTGTGTAATTCACGATGACCTTGTCGCTGTTGGTGGGTCGAGGTCCGGTCCCGTCGCTTATTACCTTGTACTGCAAGCCATCGAACGTCGTCACGACGCCGGGCATGATCCGATTTTTGTTGAGGAAAATCTCTCCTTTGATCAAACTCAATTGCGCAGACAAGCCGAGCAATCCACCGGAGTTCGGCGCCCAAAGCTGAACGCCGGTCGTCGTAAGCGGATTGGCAGTTCCGTTCGGCAAAAAGCCCGCATGGCCATACAACACCACCATGCTTCCCGCATCCAGGCTGTTCGGATTGTTCCGAGGAACCCCGGCTGCTAAATCGCCAATGCGATCGCCGTTGAAATCACCGATCGCCAGGAAGGCCCCGAATTGATCGTTCGCGGCAGCGCCGCCGATCACGTCGCGGGTAAATATCTGAGTGTTGGTGGTAGCCAGGCCCGTTGAACGAGCCCCATACAGCACGCGAGCCCCGCCCACGGACGTCAGTGTCGCCGACGCATTGGGAATGCCGATTGCCAGGTCAGCCACGTGGTCGGAATTCAGTTGGCCGGCAGTCAGTGCCGCGCCGAAGCGATCGCCGGGCGCCGCGGTGGAAGAAGAAATGTCCGCGACGTTTTCATGCCAGAACTGATTATTAACCGCGGTCAGTCGGGCGGTGCTGCCGAACAGCACGTGCACCGCGCCGGCGTTGTCGATCGCAGCGCCGTCCCCCTCGGGAATATTCTCTCCAGGAGCGCCGATTGCCAAATCCGACCGGTTATCGCCGTTGAAATCCCCGCTCGCCAAGGCAGCGCCGAAATTCGCACTGGCGTTCGAAGTTCCCTGAACATTGGCGGAATCAGCGGTCCAAAACTGATTTTTGAGCGTCCGTAGTCCCACCCGGCTGCCGTAGATCACATTCACAGCCCCGGCCGCGGCATTGCTGCTGACACTTTGACCCGGCGCTCCAATCGCCAAATCTTGAAAACCGTTGGCATCGAAATCGCCCGCGGCCAGTGCGGTGCCGAATAAATCTCCAGCCGCGGCTCCGCCAATTATGCCGGCCGTCGATTGGCTGAAGAATTGATTCTTTTTGGCAACCAATCCAACTTTGCCGCCGTAAATTATGTTGACCGCGCCCGCGTCGGAGATGGAGCCGATATTTTCGTTAGGCACGCCAATCGCCAGATCCGGTCGACGGTCTCCGTTGAAATCGCCCACCACCAGCGCAGCCCCGAAGTGATCGCCGGATTCCGCAGTATCAAGAATCTTGGGACTGTTTTGAGTCCACATCTGCACACCGGTTGTCTTTAGGCCGGCCTTGCTGCCAAACAAGATCGCGACTGCGCCGGCGCCGCCGCGCCATCGACGGTTAGACCGGAAATGCCGACGGCAAGATCGGCGATCCCATCCCTGTTGAAATCGGCCACTGCCAACGCAACGCCGAAGTTGTCGCCGTCATGCAGACTGCCGCCGATGCTGGCCTCAGTGATTAATTGGGCGTTCGTTTCCACCAGACCAAATGAAAACTGACCGCCGTGCGTGCCGTACAGTACTTGGACTGCTCCGGCGTTGACGCCATCGATTGTTTGCGCTGGCACGCCGATCGCCAGGTCCGCAATGCCATCACCGTTGAAATCGCCGGTCACGGCGCTGAGCATCGCGCGGCCTTCCAGCGGTTCAAACCGAGTTCGTAAGCCCGCGCGGCGTCGATTCGACTCGCGGCGAGGCTTGCCCTTGGATTTCGAGCCCGAAAACAACGTGCGAAACGCTTTCCACGAAGACACGCGAGTCTCTCCCAGTTGCAATTCTAAGTAGCGAACGAACCCGTACGTCGACCGTTTCCTGCCCGTATCGCGCAACACAAAAGAGGTTGCCAACCCTATAGAAGCGCGTCCGCCGCGGCGATCAGATTCCTCTCCCCTTAACTCCACCCTAATCGTCCGCCGGCAACTTGACAAGTTATGAAACACCGGCCGGCGGGGAATGTTTCCTAATTGCCACATGCACGCCGATTTATCACGTTTTTGTGCCGCTTGACGACGATCGAGCGCGACACCTACGATCCATGAGCCGCCGCCGCGTATCCCCTATTCCTACGGCTGGCTTACGATTGATCAATGGCCAAATCGCGACAACAGCGTCTGCCCGGATTGGAAAGCGAACCCGCCGCGCCGCCGAAGAGTCCGCGTGCCGACTCGCCATGCGCCGATCCCGACGCGTCGCTGCTGGCGCACATGGGAGCCGACCCCACAGAGCTGCCCGCTGAAGCCACTGAAGCTGCCGGCCAGCATGCTCAAAAAACGCCCGACCTGAAGGGCAAAGTCGTCTACGTGGTCGACGCGCACTCGCTCATCTTTCAGGTGTTCCATGCCATGCCGGAAATGACCGGGCCGCGCGGCCAACCGACCGGCGCCGTGTTCGGCTTCGCCCGCGACATGATGTATCTGTTGGATCAGAAAAAACCGGACTACCTGTTCGCGGCATTTGATCTTTCCGGCCCGACATTTCGCCACGACTTGTACAAGCCCTACAAGGAACATCGGACCGAAATGCCCGACGCGCTGCGGCCGCAAATTCCGCAGATTCGCCGCGTGATTGCCGCCCTGGGAATTCCCGCCGTCGAGTGCGAAAGTTATGAAGCCGACGATGTGATGGCCACCATCGCTCGCATCGTCGACGAGGCCGGCGGCGAGTGCCTGGTGGTAACCAGCGATAAAGATTGCCGCCAGCTCATCACCGATCGGGTCAAGCTTTACAACGTTCGCAAAGACTCGGTCATGGACGCTGCCGCGCTGGCGGCCGACTGGGGCATCCGCCCCGATCAAGTAATCGATTTCCAAACACTCGTTGGCGATTCGGTCGACAACATTCCCGGAGTCCCCCTGGTGGGCCCCAAAGTGGCCGGCCAGTGGCTCAAGGAATTCGACACGCTTGAGAATCTCTTGGCGCATGCCGACAAGCTGCCCAAAGGCAAACGGAAGGACAACCTGATCGCATCGCGCCAGCAGATTCCCATCAGCCGCCAATTGGCGCGGTTGGAAACACACGTGCCGATCTCGCTGGATTGGAACGACGCCATCACCGGCAGCTTCGATCCCGCCGGCGCCGCGGAACTGTTCGCCGAGTTCGGCTTCCACAGCCTCACCAATCAGATGCGCGAACGGGCGCACGGCGAAGCGCCGAAGTTCACGCACAAATACGAAACGGTCGCCACGCCGGAGCGATTGAAACGGCTCGTCGGCGAGATGTGCAAGCAAAAGCAAATCTCAATCGACACCGAAACCACCAGCATCTACCCGCGCTGGGCCGAAATCGTCGGCTACTCCTTCGCCTGGAAAGAAGGCGAGGCGTACTACGTGCCCGTGCGCGCCCCGGCCGGCGAGCCGCAACTCGATCCCGCAGCCACGCTCGAAGCCCTGCGGCCGGTATTGGAAAACCCGAAGATCGCCAAGATCGGCCAGAACCTGAAATACGACATGATCGTGCTGCGCTCCGCCGGCCTGGAAGTTGCCGGAGTGCAGTTCGACACTATGGTGGCCAGCTACCTGCTCGATGCCGGCGAGCGCAATCACAATCTCGACGAGCTCGCCGGCCGCTACCTGAACCACATCACCACGAAAATCGAAACCCTGATCGGCAGCGGCAAGAATCAGAAGCGGATGGATGAAGTGCCGGTAACGCAAATCACGCACTACGCGGCCGAAGACGCCGACGTCGCCTTGCGATTAGTCCCGCTGTTGGAAGCCCGCCTGAAAGAATCCAAACTAACCAGGTTGCTGGACGAAGTTGAAGTGCCCCTGATCGACGTGCTCGTCGAATTGGAATCCAACGGCATCAAGGTCGACGCCTCGCGGCTGACTGAACTGAGCAAGAAATACGGCAAGCGGCTTGTGGCGTTGGAAATGGAAATTTACGAATTGGCGGGCCACGAATTCAACATCGCTTCGCCGAAACAAATGCAGCAAGTCCTGTTCGTCGAGCGCAAGTTGCCGGTGCTCAAAAAAACGAAGACCGGCCCCAGCACCGACGCAGAAGTGCTCGAAGAGCTGGCCGACACCCATCCCGATCCGCTGCTGAAAAAGATTCTCGAGTACCGGCAATACGCGAAACTCAAAGGCACCTACGTCGATGCGCTGCCCAGCCTGGTGCATCCAACCACCGGCCGCGTGCACGCCTCGTTCAATCAGGTGGTGGCGGCCACCGGCCGTCTCAGCTCCAGCGATCCAAATCTGCAGAATATTCCGATCCGCACCGAAGAAGGACGCGAAATCCGCTCGGCATTCCTGCCCGGCCAGCCCGATTGGATGCTGCTGGCCGCCGACTATTCGCAGATCGAACTGCGCGTGCTGGCGCATTTCTCCGGCGACAAGACTTTGCGTGCCGCCTTCGCGCGCGATGAAGATATTCACGCCCGCGTCGCCAGCCAGGTGTTCGAAGTGCCGTTGGACGAAGTCGATTCCGCGCAGCGCCGAGTCGCCAAGGCGGTGAACTTCGGCGTCATCTACGGCCAAAGCCCCTTCGGCCTGGCCAAGATGCTCGACATCGATCAGGAGGAAGCGGCGAAATTCATCGACGCCTATTTCAACGGCTACCCGGGAGTCGAGAAATTCTTGCGCGAGATTCTGGTCACCTGCCGCAAGCAAGGCTACGTGACCACCATCCTGGGCCGTCGCCGCGCCATCCAAGGAGTGCGCGATCTAAGCGGCTCCAAACTCGGCGATCCCGCCTCCCGCCAGCGCAACTTGCCCGAACGCACCGCGATCAACACCGTCATCCAGGGCAGCGCCGCCGACCTGATGAAGCTCGCCATGCTCAACATCCATCGCCGCCTGAAGAAGCAAAAGCTCCAGTCCCGCATGCTGCTGCAAATCCACGACGAACTGATCTTCGAAACGCCGCCGGCCGAATTGGACGAAATGAAGAAACTAGTGAGCGAAGAGATGGCCGGCGTCATGAAACTGGACGTCCCCCTGAAAGTCGACCTCAAAACCGGCCGCAACTGGGCCCAGTGCGAATGATGAAAATTATCGGCCTGGTGGGCGGCGTCGCCTGCGGAAAAAGCACCGTCGCCCAAATGTTCCAGAAACTTGGCGCGGTCGTGCTCGATGCCGATCGGGCAGGGCACGAAGTGCTCCGGTTGCCGGCCGTGCGCGCGGCCATCGGCGGGCGATGGGGCAAAGACGTAATCGGCCCCGACGGCGAGATCGATCGCAGCGCGCTGGCGAAAATCGTTTTCGCGCCGCCCCCGGACGGTCCTCGCGAGCTGGCGGAACTCGAGCGGATCACGCATCCGGAAATCCGCGCACGGCTTAAGGCTCAGGTCCAACAGCTCGCTGGCCGCGGCGCCCAGGTGGTCATTCTCGATGCTCCCGTGATGTTGAAAGCCGGTTGGGATCGGTTTTGCGATTCCATAATCTTTGTCGATGCCCCCGTCGAGCAGCGCCGCCAGCGGGCTGCCGCACGGGGATGGGATGCCGAAGAATTCCGGCGCCGGGAGGCGGCCCAGGAAAGCATCGACGAGAAGCGTCGCCGGGCCGATTTTGTGCTAGATAATTCGCGGGAGGTAGGCTATATTCAAGCACAGGTTCAGCGCTACTGGCAATCGCTCACTAGCCCCAAAAGCTAAGGCGCCCTAGCCAGATCGGCCGGCGACGGAATGCTCTCCTGGCCGCCACGTCCCCGGCGCCGAATCTCCCACCAAACGGTACAGCCACACATCCATGAATTCAATGCGCCGCCTTGCGGCGCACCCGCTTCATCGCCCGTCGGCAAAGGAAGCCATTGCCGGCGCGCGTCGAAATCCCATCCTTTCGCGTATCACATTTCGGCCGACACGAGGTTGCCAAAAACACGAAGTCAACGAGTGTAAAAGTCGAAAAGAAACTCTTCGACTTTTGGACCCTTTCGACTTTTAGACCTAATTCCGACCCTTCCCACCGCTGGAGCCTTCCGCGCCCGGCAGTTATTCACATCAGGAGTCGTTCGCAAGGAGCACCCAATTATGTCGCAATCACGCACAACTCAATCCGGCGCGGAGCGTTCCGCTCAAACTCCCCATTCGCGCCGGCCCTCCGATGGCGATCCGCTCAAGCCCACGCTCGACGAAATCGAAGCCCAATTGGAGGCCGAAGGCGAGCCCCTTTCCCTGGCCGAAGAAATCGCCGAGGAGGTCGGCTCCGGCGACGTCGTGCACCAGCACTACGAATCCGTCAAGCAAGGCGCCGACATCCACATCGCCGAGCTGCAAAAAATGTCGATGACCCAGCTCATCGAGGAAGCCCGCAAAGAAAATATCGCCGAAATCACCGGCATCAAACGGCAGGACCTGATCTTCAAGCTCCTCAAAGAGCGCGTGAAGATGAACGGCCTGATGTTCGGCGAAGGCACGCTGGAAATCCTTCCCGACGGCTTCGGCTTTCTGCGCAGCCCCGACTACCACTACCTTTCCTGCCCCGACGACATTTACGTGTCCCCCAGCCAGATTCGCCGCTTCGGCCTGCGCACTGGAACGACCGTCGCCGGCCAGATTCGTCCGCCGAAGGAAAACGAACGCTACTTCGCGCTGTTGCGCGTCGAAGCGATCAACGGCGACGATCCTAACAAATTAACCGACAAGATATTCTTCGACGATCTCACGCCGCTGCATCCCGATAAGCGCATCGTGCTGGAAACCACCGCCGAAGAAACCGACATGCGCGTGACCGATCTCATCGTGCCCATCGGCTTCGGCCAGCGCGGCCTGATCGTCAGCCCGCCTCGTGCCGGCAAAACCATTCTGCTGCAAAAGATGGCCAAAGCCGTGCTGCACAACTTCCCCGAAGTGTACGTGATCATGCTCCTGATCGACGAACGCCCGGAAGAAGTCACCGACATGGAGCGCCAGGTCAAGGGCCCGCAGTGCGAAGTGATCAGCAGCACGTTCGACGAAGATTCCGCCCGTCACATTCAGGTGTCCGAAATGGTGCTGGAAAAAGCCAAGCGGATGGTGGAATACGGCCACGACGTGGTGATCTTCCTCGACTCGATCACCCGCCTGGCCCGCGCCTGGAACTCCGAATGCCCCAGCTCCGGCCGCGTGCTCACCGGCGGCGTCGATGCCAACGCGCTGCAGGGTCCCAAAAAATTCTTCGGCTCCGCCCGCAAAGTGGAGGAGGGGGGCTCGCTCAGCATCCTGGCCACCGCGCTGGTCGAAACCGGCAGCAAAATGGACGACGTGATCTTCGAAGAATTCAAAGGCACTGGCAATTTGGAAATCGTGCTCGATCGCGCCCTGGTCGACAAGCGCATCTGGCCGTCGATCGACGTCGCTAAAAGCGGCACCCGCCGCGAGGAAATGCTGCTGGACCCCGAAGAGCACCGCCGCGTGAGCATCTTGCGCCGCGTGCTGCACGAAATGAACCCGCCCGACGCCATGGAATTCCTCGTCGGCCGTTTGCAAAAAACGAAAACGAATGCCGAATTCCTCATGAGCATGAATATGAAGGGGTAGGGCGACCGACGGCGAGGTTGATTCATGCCAAATGTTCTTCAAGGCAAACGCGAGAACGTCGCAGGCCGCTACGGCATCGTGGTCTCTCGATACAACGAATCGATCACTTCCAAGCTGCTCGAAGGCGCGCTGGAAACATTGAAATCGGCTCGCGTCGCGGACAACGAAATCGACGTCGCCTGGGTGCCAGGCGCATTCGAAATTCCGCTGGCCGCCGATCAGATGGCCGCGACCAGGCGATATGTCGCCGTCCTCTGCTTGGGCGCTGTGATTCGCGGCGAAACAACTCATGATCAGCATATCAATCGGGCCGTAAGCGTCGGCATCATGGACGCGAACTTGCGCCACGGCGTACCGGTCTTGTTCGGCGTGCTCACCTGCGATAGCTTCGAACAAGCGATCCAACGCTCCGGCGGCGACGTAAGCAAAAAGCCCTATGCGGCCGAAGGCAAAATGCCCGTCGGCAACAAAGGCGCAGAATGTGCCCAAGCAGCACTCGAAATGGTCAGCCTTTTGAACAAACTCAAGGAGAACGATAAACGCTAAACGATAAACGCTATATCGCAAGCGGAACGAACCGAACTTTCCGCCGTTTAGCATTTAGCATTTATCGTTTATCGTTTGTCTCAGCACTTATCTTTTGTCGTTGATTCCTCATGGCCAAACGCACCAAAGCACGAGAAGTCGCCCTGCAAGTCCTGTATCAGGACGACGTGAATCCTGGCGAGGAGCCGGCACTCCGGGCTACCTTTTTGCGCACGCGGCTGCGGGAAGACGACGAGTTGATCGCCTTCGCGCAATCGCTGATCGACGGCGTCCGGCGCAATCGATCGGAGTTGGATGGGCTGCTCACGCGCACCGCCGACAACTGGAGCCTGGAGCGTATGGCCGCCACCGACCGCAGCCTATTGCGCCTCGGGGCCTATGAGATCCTGTTCACCGAAACGCCGGGGCCGGTGGCGATCAACGAAGCCGTGGAATTGGCCAAGCGCTTCGGCACGGCCCACAGCGCCCAGTTCGTCAACGGAATCCTCGACAAGTTCCTCGAAGGTCATCGTAAACAATAACCCACGCAGCGATCTCGTTTAGCCGCGACGCGGCAGCGGAGCGCGCGGCACAACTAAAGCAGCACTCCCCCCATGGGCATCTTCAGCCGCTCCAAAAAGCCGCCGCCGACCGAACCCGCACCGGCGACGGAAGAAATCATCGAGTCCGAGGCAATCGCGGAGCAACCTGCCGCCGAAACGCCGCGACGCGGAATCTTCGCCCGCCTCAAGCAGGGACTCAGCAAAACCACCCAACTGCTGCGCACCGACATTCGCGACCTGTTCAAAAGCGAAGGCCGGCTGGTCGACGATGCGTTTCTGGAAGATCTTCGCGGCATCCTCGTGCGCACCGACATGGGCCCCGCCGCCGCGACTCAAATCGTCCAGGAAATCGGCACGCAATTTCGTGCCCGCGTGGTGCAACTCGCCGAAGTATTGAACGTCATTAAGGAAAAGCTCAAGCAGTTGATGGCCCAAGACGAAGCGCCGCTAAAGACCGCCGACGCCGGTACCACGGTCATCATGGTCTGCGGCGTGAACGGTTCGGGCAAGACGACCAGCATCGCTAAACTCGCGCAGATGTTCTCCAAGCAAGGCAAGAAAGTCGTGCTCGGCGCAGGCGACACTTTCCGCGCCGCGGCGGTGGAACAACTTGGCATCTGGGCGCAGCGCCTTGGATGCGAAATCGTCAAAGGCGCGCCGAAGAGCGATCCCGCCAGCGTGGCTTTCGCCGCGGTAAAACAAGCCATCGACACCGGCGCCGACGTGTGCATCGTCGATACCGCCGGCCGCCTGCAAACGCAGCAAAATCTGATGGCCGAGCTGAGCAAAATCCATCGCGTCATCGGCAAGCAAATTCCCGAAGCGCCGCACGAAGTGCTGCTGGTCCTCGACGCCACCGCAGGTCAGAACGGCATCAGCCAGGCCCGCGGCTTTTCCGAGGCCGTGAAGTGCACCGGCATCGTGTTGGCCAAGATCGACGGCACGGCCAAAGGCGGCGTGATCGTGCCCATTCGTCAGCAATTCGGCCTGCCCGTGAAGCTCGTGGGCGTCGGCGAAAAGGCCGAGGATCTGGCCGTCTTCCGCCCTGAGGAGTTCGTCGACGCCATGTTCGAGGGGTTGGTCGAACAAGCGGCTTGACCGTCAGGGTTTAACACCTTCGTCGTCACAGTTTCACCAGGCCACACTTCAGGCGCGCCTGGTTTCTTCCATACCTTCGGCGCAACTCGGCCGCGCCGGTCAACTCAAAGGCGCGCGCAACTTTTCTGTCACGCCGACATCTCTCGCCTTGTCGCTTGTGCGGGCCAGTCAAAGTTTGGCGATAACTCTGCACAAGTGCGGGAGCAAAATGCATCCGTTCCGCACAAGCCGTAGGGTCTACTTCTCGAAGGCATGATGTGCGGGCGGTTGGTGATTTGTCGCTTTTTTCAGATGAATTCCTCAAACCGGCGATTCCGATAGCTTATCGTGGCATTGGAGGCGCTCGGGGCTGCTTCTCCGTGCAAGGGCGCAGGGGTGCGACCCGATGTCGCTGAAGGCGTGACGGACGCACGCCTTGTACCGAGTCCATCAACGGATTGGAGTTTGGACGATGCGCTACACGAAATGGGCGATCATGATCGCCTTTGCCGGCGGCCTTTCTGTGGCCGCGGCGGACGAGCCGACGAATTCCACTTACTCAGTGGCCGTGACGAGCGCCTACGAGTACGGCAACTACGACTACTACAACGTCAACTCGCAAGTCCCGACTCCGGCCACAGCGCCCGAGTCCGCCGCGCCGGCTCCCGTTCCAGCACCGCCGCCGGCAGGCGCCATGCCGTCCTGCGCCACAACACAAAGAAGCAGCGAAAACTGCAGTTCCACTCAAAGCTGCGAGTCGTGCCACCATCATCACGGCGGCATCTTCGGTTGCTGGTTGCTGGATTGCAATGACTGCAATCCCCTGGAATGCTGTGACGAAGACGCCCACCGCTATTTCGGCGATTGCTGCTGGCTCAAAGACCGCGACATCAACATTTACGGCTGGGCCGACGGCGGCATCATGGGAAACACACAGAGTCCCACGAATCCATACAACGGGCCGGTCACATTTCCCGATCGTGACGACGGCCAGTTCAACCAGCTCTACGGCGTGATGGAACGCACCGCGCCGCAGGATAATTGCGGCTGGTTCCTCGGTGGCCGCGTCGACATGCTCTACGGCAGCGACTACATCTACACCACCGCCGCCGGCCTCGACGGCTCCCCGGTCGGCAACACTCCGCGCTGGGGCAACGCCTCGTTCCAGTACGGGGCCGCCATGCCGCAAGCCTATGTCGAAACCGACTACAACGATCTGAAAATAAAGTGGGGCCACTTCTACACGATCATCGGGTACGAAGTCGTGCCGGCCATCGGCAACTTCTTCTATACCCACGCCTATACCCATATGTACGGCGAGCCGTTCACGCACACCGGCATCTTGGCCAGCAAGCCCTACAACGAGAATTGGACCTGGTATGCCGGCATCGACAACGGCTGGAACGCCTTCGACTGCAATAGCCGCGCGAACTTCCTCGGCGGCGTGACCTATGCCGACAAAGATTGGGGCAGCCTGGCCTTCGCCATCCAAACCGGCGACGAAAGCGATTTCAACGCCGCCGGCGTCGGTCCGTTTTCTAATCGCACGATGTATAGCATCGTCTGGACGCGCACGCTCAACAGCCGCTGGACCTACGTCTTCGAGCACGACTTGGGCGTCCAAGCCGATACGCAAGGCTTCAACGCGGCCGCTCGCCAGCAAGCCGACTGGTACGGCATCAACCAGTATTTGTTCTACCGCATCAACTGCCGCTGGACGTTCGGCGCACGGTTTGAATGGTTCGACGATCCCCAGGGCTATGTCGTCACTGGCCTGCGCCCTGGCAACATCGACCGCCTGTACCGCTTCCCCGGCAGCTTCTACGAAACGTCGTTGGGCTTCAATTACAAACCGAATGCGAACGTCATCATTCGGCCCGAAATCCGCTACGACTGGTACACCGGACCGGGCGGATTCATTGCCCCTGGGGTGCCTGTACCCGGAGCCCAACCTTTCAACGACAGCTTGGACAAGAATCAGTTCCTGATTGGTATCGATGGCATCGTGCAATTTTAGTTGATCGGCACGGACGTCGATTAGTTTGATGACCGCAATCAGCCCGGGGGTCGCAAGACCTCCGGGCTGCGTTGTTTTTGTGGGCCACAAACGCAATAATGGCCCCCATGAAGCTCATCATCGCCATCATTCAGCCCAGCAAGCTCGAAGCGGTCAAGGCCGCGCTCACCGAGGTCGAAGTCTTCCGCCTCACCGTGATGGACGTGCAAGGCTTCGGCCGCCAGAAGGGACACGCCGAAGTTTACCGCGGCCACGAAATCAGCGTGAACCTGCTGCGCAAGGTGCAATTGCAAATCGCCGTCAATGAAGAGTTCGTCGAACCGACGGTGAACGCCATCATCAAAGGGGGCCGCACTGGCGAAACCGGCGAAATCGGCGACGGCAAAATCTTCGTTCTCCCCCTGGAAGATTGCATCCGCATCCGCACCGGCGAACGCGGCGGCGAAGCGATTTAGGGGAATGTCTAAATGTCTAAATGACTAAATGTCTGAATGTACGCATGAATGCCCCATGCCATTCAGTCATTCAGTCATTTAGTCATTCTGTCATTCTGATTCCGCGGCCAGCGCTTGCACAATTCGATCCCGCCGAAATACAGCCCCACCAGCGGCAATGCCATCAGCAGCATGCTTTGCGGATCGGGCGAAGGGTTTAAGACCATGGCCAGAATGAAAATCGTCAGCACCGCCACGCGCCATTGCGACGTGTAGGATTTCACGGTGAACACGCCAATCCGCTCCAGGAACAGCATCACCAGCGGCAATTGAAAGCTGATGCCAAACGCCAGCGGCAGCAACAGCGCGAAGCTCAGCCATTCGCTGATCCGCGGCGTGATGCCGATCCCCAGCCAGGCATTGAATTGGAATAGAAATCTCAGCACGACCGGAAACACGGCGAAGAACGCAAGCAGCACTCCGACGACGAACAATGCCAGACTGAATGGCAAGAAAATGTGCACATAGTGCCGCTCGCGCTGATAAAGTCCCGCCGCCACAAACGTCCACAACTGATAAAACACCCACGGGCTGGACAGCACCACGCCGACCAATAGCGACGCCTTCATGTAAACCATGAACGCCTCCAGCGCGTTCATGCCGACCACCTGCGTAAGTTCCTCGGTCTTGCGCCAGACTTTCAGCGGCAGCAATTTTTCCGTCGCGGGGGCGGCCGGAGTGGCCCCGGCAGCCGGCTGTGGAAATTCCTCCGGAAACCGCTCTCGCAGCGATTGCATCACCGCCTGCGGATCGACAAACACCTCGTCGAACACCATGTGCTGCTGGCGAATGTGGTCCAATTGCTCCGGCGGTATCTGGCCCCCGAACTGCGCGCGCAGCTTCTCTTCGTTTTGTGCCTCGTAGAACTTGTCCAGCGCGCTAGTGAGCGGCGTTTGAATGAACCGCACCACATATTGCCCCACGCACAGCCCGAAGCCAAAACCGATCGCCAGGCCCAGGATCGCTTTCCACAAACAGATGCGCAGCTCGCCGAGATGTTCCCCGAAGGACATCACCGAGCCGCGAAACAGTTCGTCGTCGGTTTGCTTGTTCATAATTTGGCGACGAGCTGACGGGCCAGAATGTCCGCTCAAAAACTTCCCGCATTTTCGCCCCGGCAGCAAGCCGCCGCAGGCGGAAATCGCCTAACTGTCCGTTCTAGAGCAAATTTAGTTTCCCTAAATCCCCGGGCGCATATATTAATGTGCGTCGGCGAACCTGTGCCGCCGGAACATCGCACCCACACGCCGGATTGCCTGCATAACCGGCAGCATCGAACGTGCAGGTTTCCGGCTTGGCATAGAATTGACTAGGAAGTTCGCCCGCCAATCAACAACTTCAGCGGACTGTTGGATGTGTCCTAAGGAGGTGCAATATGTTGGCGAAGATGCTTTCGAAGGAGTGGCTTTGGATCGCGCTCGGAACCGCGGCTCTGTTGATGTTCGCGGCCGGCACCGCGGCGGCACAATCCAACGTGCCGGTTCAGTTCGCGGTGCAAACGACCGCCGGCTCCGCAGACACGCCGGTTCGCACGGCGATCTACTCTGCCGCTGATCAGGCCAAAGTGAGCGTGCAATCAGTGCGCTGGTGGGGACGGCCGTATCGGGCGTATTACTATGGCGCCCGTATCGCGCCTATTATCCCGCTCCGTACTACACGTACTACTCCGCTCCGTACACAACCTATTACGCAAATCCGTACACGACTTACTACGCCCCAGCGCCGTATGTCAGCTACTATGGCGCGCCCTACGGATACTATTACTATCCGCGCCGCTACTTCGGCCCGGCGTACTACTACTACCGCTGGTAGTGCAAAGTCGTAACCAATAGCCGGAGGGCAACGCCCCTCCGGAGCGCGACGAGTTGACGCAGCGCTCCAAGAACGAGTGTGATCAGTTCGCCGCGCGCTGAAACGCCTGCGGCAAGTAATGAATCAGGTCGCTGGCAATGAGCGACGTCTGTCCTAGCGCCGCGGCCGCCAGATCGCCCGCCAGGCCGTGCACGTACACGCCCAATTGCGCGGCGGCAAACGGCGCCAGGTTCTCTCCCAATAGCGCCGTGATGATTCCCGTCAGCACGTCGCCGCATCCGCCGGTGGCCATGCCCGCATTGCCGGTCGTGTTCTCATACACTTCGCGCCCGTCGGTAACGATCGTGCGATGCCCTTTGAGCACCACGATGATTCCGCCTCGAATCGCCAGATCTTTCGCGCGGTCGGCGCGCTCCTGCGGATCCAACCGCGGAATCCCCACCAGCCTGGCAAACTCCCCCGGATGCGGCGTCACAATCCGTGGCCCGGCGTGTCGCGGAAACAAATCTGGCTGCGTCGCCAAAGCGTTGAGCGCGTCGGCATCGAACACCATCGGCTGCGCAAACTCCAGATACATTCGGCCCACAAGGTAATCGACGTCCGGCGTATGCTGCATCCCCGGACCACACCCGATCGACGTGCACTTGGCCGCCACCTCCGCGATGCGGCGATGCGCGCCTTTGGCTATGCGTCCCTGCTCGTCGGCCGGCAGCGGCACCGTCATGTACGAAGGTTCAAAGCTGGCAACGATCGGCTGGCAAACATCGGCCGTGGCGATCGTCACCAATCCCGCCCCGCTGCGCAGCGCCCCCATGCCTGCCAAACCCATCGCCCCGGCCATGCCGCGCGAACCGCCGACCAATAGCACATGGCCGAACATGCCTTTGTGGCTGTCGGCCGGTCGCGGCGCCAGTTTTGGAAGATTTGGTGTCGGCATGGAATTTATCAGCGCCTTGCATCAACGTGCTCGCTGCCAACAAAGTATGAAGCATGGCTAGCAACGTGCGCGCTGCGACGCGAACCACTTCGGGCCACTCAGTCCGATTATGCCGATCGTGCCGCCCGCTGGGCGATCAATCCCGCCACATAGCCCCCTTTGAATCCGGCATCGACGTTCACCACCGTCACATTGGCCGCGCAACTATTGAGCATCGTCAGCATCGCCGCCAGCCCGCCGCAATTGGCGCCGTAGCCCACGCTGGTCGGCACCGCGATCACCGGGCAATCGACATGCCCGCCTACCACGCTGGGCAGTGCGCCTTCCATGCCTGCCACCACCACCACCGCATCCACATCCTTAAGCAAATGCAGCCGTTCCTGCAATCGATGCGGCCCCGCCACTCCGACATCTTGGATCATCGTGGCATCAATCCCCATCCACGCCAGCGTTTCACGAGCTTCCTCCGCCACTGGCAAATCCGAGGTTCCAGCCGTGACAATTGCCACGCGAGCAGATGAGGGACGAGAAGCGAGGGAGGAGATCGGCAGGCGCAAAGTGCGGGCGATGGGATTGAGCCTCGAAGCCGGAAACTTCTTCTGCAATTCCGCCGCTATCTCCGGCGCCAACCGCGTCACAAGTGCGTCGATTTTCTCCTCCAACATCCGCGCGAGCGTTTTCTCCAACGTCGCCAGGCTCTTCCCCTCGCCGTACACGACTTCCGGAAATCCACACCGTCGTCCCCGATCCAAATCCAACTGCACTTCAATCAAATCGGCCGTCTTCGGCCGCGCCAACTCGCGCATGAATTCCTCCAGCGATACCTCGCGTCGCGATAACCGTTCGGCCAACTGACTTAGGTCTTTGGAATCCATGAATTCATCGTACCGCTTATGCCATTCCTTTTCGATGGGCCAGATTATTCGGCTTGCCTAGCTTGTTGCGGCGTGTTAGCAATTTGGTTGCCGAACATAAAGCCGCGACCGTTGGTCGCGGGAAGAACCAATTGCGCCTGACCTCGAACAGGCATTTGATCTCGCACGATGGACCGCCACGCCGACCGCCGCGACCACCTCCGCAAAGCCCTCAAGAAGGCCAAAGTCGATGCGCTCTTGGTGACCAACTTCACCAACGTCACTTACCTCACCGGCTTCACCGGCGACGACAGTTATCTCTTGCTCACTCCGAAGCATCAGTTCGTCATCAGCGATCCGCGCTACACCACGCAGCTCGAAGAAGAATGCCCAAAGGTCGATGCGCACATTCGGCCGCCGGGGCAGGGGATGTTGACGGCCGTCGAAAAACTGTGCAAACAAGCCAAGCTCAAGCGCCTCGGGATCGAAGGCGATTCAATGACCGTCAGTTTTCGCGAGCGCCTGGCCGCCAAACTGGGCCACGTGGAACTTGTCACGACCTGCGGCGCCGTCGAAGACCTGCGGATGTGCAAAGACAAGGAAGAAGTCGCCGAAATTCGCCGCGCCATCGAATATGCGCAAGACGCTTTCAACACCGTCCGCAAGCTCGTGCATCCGGAGCAAACGGAAAAGGAACTCGCCGACGCGCTGGAACATCAAATGCGCCGCTTCGGCGCAAGAGGCGCAAGTTTCCCCTCCATCGTGGCCGTCGGCGATCGCGCCGCCTTGCCGCACTATCGACCGCGTGACCGCCGCATGAGCGAAGCGCCCTTTGTGCTCATCGACTGGGGCGCAGTGGGCCGCGGATATGTAAGCGACTTGACGCGCGTTCTGGTCACCGGTAAAATCCCGCCCAAACTCCAGCGCATATATGAAGTTGTGTTAAACGCGCAGGAACGTGCGATCGCGGCCATCAAGCCGGGCTTGGCTTGCGAGCAAGTCGACGCCGTGGCTCGCGGTGTGATTGAAAAGGCGGGTTTCGGCCGGCAGTTTGGTCACGGGTTGGGTCACGGCATCGGCCTGGAAATTCACGAAGCCCCGCGGCTGGCCAAAGGGCAATCGGTAAAATTGAAGCCGGGCATGGTGGTTACGGTCGAGCCAGGGATTTACGTGCCGGGCTTCGGCGGCGTGCGGATCGAAGACGATGTGTTGGTCACCCGAAGCGGACACGAAGTACTGACAAACCTGCCCAAAAAATGGGAAGATGCGATTCTTGCCTGACGGCCGAGTGCCGGCCGGAGATATACTAGTTCAGCTCAATTCAAGGACGAACCGCTGGCCGGCAGTTTGATTCCGGCCTCGCCGCGTGGAGATGTCGACTATGGCCAATCCGGCGCCCCGTTCCACCAGCGGCGGCGATATCTTCGACGTCAAAAAGGTCCGCCAATTGATCGAACTCATGAAAGAGCACGATCTGGCCGAGCTCGATCTGAAGCAGGGCGAACAACGCGTAAAAATCAAGCGCGGCGGCGAGCCGCTCATCACTGGCGGCCCGTCGGCCGGGCACCAATCCACAACCGGCGCGCATGCTGGCACAACGAATTCCTCACCCGCGGCCGCCAAAAGCGCCGAGTCAGCGGCCGACACTCACTTGGCGGTCATCAAGAGTCCGATGGTCGGCACCTTCTATACGGCCGCCAACCCCGATTCGCGCCCCTTCGTCAAAGTCGGCGACCACGTCGGGCCGGAAACGATCGTCTGCATCATCGAAGCGATGAAAGTGTTTAACGAAATTCCCGCTGAAATCTCCGGCCGAGTGGCGGCCGTGCTGGTGGAAAATGGCGCCGCAGTCGACTTTGGCCAGCCGCTGTTCAAAATCGACACGCGGAAATGAGCAACTGGCGTGCTCAGGGCTAGTTGCTAATCGCTAATGGCTAGTCGCTCCTATGTTCAAACGCATTCTGGTGGCCAATCGGGGTGAAATCGCTCTGCGGATCATCCGCGCCTGCCGCGAGCTTGGCATCGAAACCGTGGTCATCTTCAGCGACGCCGACCGCGGCGCACGCTACCTGGAACTGGCCGACGAAAAGTATTGCGTCGGCCCGCCGAAAACCACCGACAGCTATCTGAAGATCGACCGCGTGATCAGCGCGGCCGAAATCGGCAACGTGCAGGCGATCCATCCAGGCTACGGTTTCCTCTCAGAGAATGCCCATTTCAACGAGGTCTGCCGCAGTTGCAACATCGATTTCATCGGCCCCACGCCGGAGGCCATGGCCAAGCTCGGCGACAAGAACTCGGCGCGGCAACTTGCCAAAGCGGCCAACGTGCCCGTCGTGCCCGGCAGCGAAGGCCTAATCCAAAATGAAAAAGACGCGGTGCGGCTGGCCCATGAAATCGGCTTCCCGGTCCTGATCAAAGCCACGGCCGGAGGCGGTGGTAAAGGCATGCGCGTGGCGGCCAACGACCTGGCGCTGAAAAGCGCCCTGCAACAAGCCGCCGTCGAGGCCGAAGCCGCGTTCGGCAATGCCGGCATCTACATGGAGCGCTACATCGAACGGCCCCGGCACGTCGAAGTGCAAGTGCTGGCCGATCATCATGGCAACGCGGTGCACCTGTTCGAGCGCGAATGCTCCACGCAGCGCCGCCATCAGAAGCTAATCGAGGAAAGCCCCGCCGCCCATCTGAAACCGGAAACTCGCAAAGCAATGTGCGAGGCCGCCGTGCGGATGATTCAAACCGCCGGCTACACCAACGCCGGCACCGTGGAGTTCATCGTCGATCAGTCCGGCAACTTCTTTTTCATCGAGGTGAATGCCCGCATCCAGGTGGAGCATCCGGTCACGGAAATGGTCACCGGCATCGACCTGATCAAAGCCCAAATCCGCGTGGCCTCCGGCGAGAAGCTCTGGTTTTCGCAAGCCGACGTCGAGCAGCGCGGCGCCGCCATCGAATGCCGCATCAATGCCGAAGATCCCAAAGCGCAATTTTCAACCATGTCCCGGCAAGATCGAACAATTGATCGTTCCCGGCGGCTTCGGCGTGCGCTGGGATTCGCACGCCCATTGCGGCTACACGGTCTCGCCGTACTATGACTCCTTGATTGGCAAACTGATCGTGCATCAACCGACGCGCGACGCGGCCATCGACACCATGCAACGAGCTCTCATGGAACTGCGCGTCGAAGGAATCAAAACCACCGTGCCGCTGCACCTGGAAATCCTCGGCCACTCCGCCTTCCATGAGTGCAAGGTCGACACCACGTTCGTGGAACGCACCTTCTTGGGCTAGTGAGCCGACCCCATCGAATGGGCAATAGCCGGAGGTCAACGACCTCCGGAGGCGCACCAGTTGGCCAGCCACTCTCCACTAGTCACTAACCACTGGACCGCCATATACTGGCGGCCTAATTGCACGCCCCCGCCGCGGAGCCACCGATGTCCAGCCCGCTTTCCAGCCCCGCCCATGCCGTCACTCCCATCCACCGCGTAGCGATTGTGTTCGCAGGCGGCCCGGCCCCGGCGGCCAACGCCGTTATCTCTGCCGCCGCCGATTCGTTCATGCGCAACAACATCGAAGTGATGGGAATTCTGAATGGTTATTCGAACCTCATGCAATTTGTGCCCGATCGGCCGCTGCAAGAAGGCACGGGGCGGGATTACATCGTCATCACGCCGCGAACCATGCGCCGCGTGCGAAACTCGCAAGGCATTTTGATTGGCACCGCCCGGGCCAACCCGGGCAAGTTCGTTTCCGACGTCAAGCATCTGGATGATCCGGAAAAAACCAAGCCGCTGCGCACGGTGTACGACGCGTTGTGTTCGCTGCGGGTGGACGCCCTGATTTCCATCGGCGGCGACGACACGCTGAAAACCGTCAACAAGCTGAAGTTGTTTCAAGATCGCATGCCCGCCGGATCCAAACGCATTCCGGTCGTACATCTGCCCAAGACGATCGACAACGATTACACCGGCATCGATTTCACGTTCGGCTATTTCACGGCGGTCGACATGTTGGCCACCGAAATCCGCAATCTACTGCATGATGCCGAAGCCTCAGGCACCTACTACCTCACCGAAACCATGGGCCGCAGCGCCGGCTGGCTGGCCTACGGCGCAGCCATCGCCGGGGAAGCCAGCCTCGTGATCAGCATCGAAGACATCCACGGCGCCTACGAGGATACTGAAGAGTACGTCGATGAAACGTCGGGCAAGACCGTCAAACGCACCATCATGAACGTCGATCAAGTGATCAAGCGGATCGTCAAAACCATGCGCGTCCGCTACGAGCGGGAAGGCAAGCGCTACGGCGTGATCGTCGTCGCAGAAGGACTTGCCGAATATTTGCCGATGTCGTTCCTGAAAGACATTCCTCGCGATGAACACCAACACATTTCCGTGTCGCAAGTGAATTTGAACCGCCGCTTCGCCCGACTCGTGGCCGACGAGTACAAAAAGCAAACCGGTCAGGAGCGCCGCGTCATCGGTCTGCAGCTAGGATACGAAGCTCGTTGTGCCAAGCCGCATGCCTTCGACGTCATGCTCGGAAGCCAGCTCGGCGTGGGTGCGTATCGCGCCCTGGTCGAACAGCGACTCGACGGCGTCATGGTCTCCGTCGAAGGGCAACTGAAGCTGGTCTATCGCAAATTCGAAGACTTGGTCGATCCACTGACGTTGATCACCCACACCAGGTTTATCGACCTCAATTCCGATTTCCACAAGCTGGCGCACTTCCTGGAAACCGACGTGGAAGACTAGCGGTCAGCACTCAGCGATCGGCCAGGCATCGACGTCGCTTCTTTTGGCTAAACGCTGATCGCTGAAGGCTAAAAGCTAGTCGCTCAGCGTCCCCTTCGTGCTCGGCACGCCGGTCATCCGCGGATCGGGCTCAACCGCCATCCGCAGCGCACGCGCCGTGGCCTTAAAGATGCCTTCGGCAATGTGATGCGCATTGCGCCCGTGGTGCAGAATCACGTGCAAATTCATCAGCGCATTGGCCGCCACCGCCTGCCAGAAATCTTCCACCAGTTCGCTGTCGAACTCGCCGATCTTCTTGGCGCGAATCGGCGCCTGGAATACCAGCGCGTACCGCCCGCTCAGATCGATGGCCGTGGTGACCAGCGTTTCTTCCATCGGCAGCGTGAAGGACCCGTAGCGGCGAATGCCCTTCTTATCGCCCAGCGCCTTCTTCAGCGCCTGGCCGACGGCAATGCCGACGTCTTCCACGGTGTGGTGCTGATCGACGTGCAAATCCCCCTTGGCCTGCACGTTCAAATCGATCGCCGAGTGCTTCGCCAACAGCGTCAGCATGTGATCGAAGAACCCGACCCCCGTGGCAATTTTGCTTTGACCCTTGCCGTCGAGATTCAACTCGACGCGGACTTTCGTTTCGTCGGTCTTGCGGTCGATTTTCGCAGTACGAGGCATGGGAAGGCTCAAGCAGGGCAGGGCAGTTGGCGGGCTTCTAGAGCATACCTTGCACTAGCGTCAGCAACCCCTCGATCTGCTCATCCGTGCCGACAGATATGCGTAAACCGTCCCCCCAGCCCGCATAGTCCATGTATCGCACCAGCACCCCCGACGCCTTCAATTGCTCGTATAGCCGCCGCACCGGCACGCTCGGGTGCGGGTTCCAAACAAAGTTCGCCTGGGAATCGACCGTGGCAAATCCGAGTTTCTTGAGCCCGGAGGTCAGTCTGCCCCGAGTGGCCAATACCTTGGCCCGATTCTCCGCCAGCCACGCCTGGTCGTCGATGGCGGCCGTGGCCCCCGCGATCGACAATGCATCGCAATTGTACGAATCCTTCACTTTCACCAGTTGCTCGATGATCTGCGGTCGCGCCACGATATATCCAAACCGCAACCCCGCCAGCGCGTACGACTTGCTCAGCGAGCGCGTGACCATGATCTTGTCGGTCTCTTTCACCAATGCCATGCAATTGCTGTCCGCGAAATCGACATACGCTTCGTCGACCACCAACGGGCATGGCAAGGCATCCGCAATTTCGCGCACCCGCGCAGGCGCGATCATCGTGCCCGAGGGACTGTTGGGATTCGGCAAATACGCCAGCTTCAGCCGCGTGCGCGGCTTGGAAAAATCATCCCCCAGCGACCAATCCTTTTGAAAATGAATCTCCTCCGCCTCGGCACCCTGCAACTGCGCTAGCGTTTTGTAGAGGATGTAACTCGGATACGGCAGCCGCAAACAATCTCCCTGGCCGACGAACGCCCGGGTGACAATCGTCAGCAAATCGTCGCTGCCGTTGCCGCACAAAATCCAATTCGGTTCGATGCCCAAAAGCTGCGCGGCGCGATTGCGAAAAGCCTCCGCCATCGGATCGGGATACTTCTGCAAGCCCATCTTGATGGCCGTGCCGATCGCCCGCTGCACCGCCGGCGACGACGGATACGGATTCTCATTCGTGTTCAGCTTGACCACGCTCCCCTCGCGCGGCTGCTCGCCGGGCACGTATCCCTGCATCGCCAGAATTTCGGAGCGGATAGTTGACATATGTCAGTTCTTCTTGTTGCGAATATCAATGCTCGCTTTGTGTGCCGTCAATCCTTCTTTATCCGCCAGCAATCGAATATCGTCGGCCAGCGCGGACAATCCTTTTTCGTTCAGCGCGATCACGCTGCCGCCGCGCAGAAAATCGTTGGCGGTTAGCCCCGCGGCGAAACGCGCCGTGCCGCCGGTGGGAAGCACGTGCGATGGCCCGGCGGCATAGTCCCCCGCCGCCACCGGACTGTAGTGGCCCAAAAACGCGGCTCCCGCGTGCGGAATCTTTTCCAACAGTTGCTCCGCGTTCGCCGCCGCAATGTGCAAATGCTCCGGTGCCAGCTCATCCGCTAGCGCGCAAGCTTCGCTGGCATCTCGCGCCAGGATCAATGCCCCGAATTGCTCCAAGCTTTGCCGCGCCAAATCGCCGCGAGATAAATGCGACGTCTGTTTTTCTAATTCCATGGCCACCGCCTCCACCAGCGGCGCGTGCCACGTGATGACAATCCCCGAACCCGGCGAATGCTCGGCCTGCGCAATCAAATCGGCGGCGACAAAATCTGGCCGCGCAGTTTCGTCGGCGACCACCACAACCTCACTCGGCCCAGCGATCGAATCGATATCCACCTCGCCAAACACATACCGCTTGGCCAGCGCCACAAACAAATTGCCCGGCCCGACAATCTTATCGACCTTCGCCAGGCCTTCCACGCCGTACGCCAAGGCCGCGACCGCTTGCGCTCCGCCCAGCCGATAGACCTCGGTCACTCCCAATTCGTGACACGTCGCCAGCAAATCCTTGTTATAGGCGCCAAATGGCGTCGGCGGCGCCACGATTGCCAATTGTTTCACCCCCGCCGCCTGCGCCGGCACCGCAGTCATCAACACGGTGGAAGGATACGCCGCCGCCCCGCCCGGCACGCAAATGCCGACTCTCGACAGCGGCAAATATCGCTGGGCCAAATATCCACCGTCACCCAACTCCACGCGCACATCGCGCTGCAGAATCGCGCGCTGAAACCGAAGAATGTTCTCACGAATGCGGCGAATGACCGCCAGAAAAGTCGGATCGGCCGCGGCATGCGCGGCGGACAATTCGGCGGCCGGCACGCGAATCGTCTCGGACGTCAACTTCGCCTGATCGATCCGCGCGGAATAATCCAAAACCGCCGCCAGCCCCTTGGTGCGCACATCGTCGCAAATCCGCTGCACCACTTGCTGCGGCGACAGTGCCTCGCCAAAGACTTCGATCGTCCGCCGCCGCCCCGCCTCGCTCACGACGTTGCCGCGCGGACTCAGACGCGCGCGCAACTCGGCCAGCGACTGGCGAACATGGGCTTGCCGCGTCTCAATCCGCAACAACTTGAGCGTTTCCGACATGTTGTATACTTTCAGCAACCTCACTGCCTGTATTCATATGGACACTGCACAGGCATTGAGGTTCAATTGGCGCCAATGCGGCTATTGTGACGGCCCGATGATTGCCCGGAAAGGGGCGACCATGCAACTCATTTCCTGGTTCCTTAGCATCCCTTTGCCGGTACGTTTCGCGCTGTTGTTCTTGGCCGGGGCTTGTCTGGCGCGGCCGTCAACCTGGGCATTTATCGCCTCGCCTACTTGCGGCGAAGAATCAGCCCCTGGTCGTTCACCCGAGGAATCGTGCCGCCGCGAAACTGGCTGGATCGAATTCCAATCATCGGCTGGCCGGGGCTCGCGCGCGAAGCATCGGTGCACGGCCGCGGTTTCTGGATTCGTCCCATGCTCATCGAACTGGGTTTCGCGCTCGGTGTCCCGTGGCTGTACTGGTGGGAAATCGAGCGGCATGCGTTGATTGTTCTCCCATTCGCATCCGATCTCGCAAACCTGGACAACGTCGCCAAGGTCGCAGTGTTTTGCCAATATGCCGTGCACGTGGCGCTGTTGGCACTCTTGGCCGCGGCCACTTTTATCGACTTCGACGAGCAAACGATTCCCGACGGCATCACGGTTCCGGGAACTCTGCTGGCGTTGGCATTGGCAATTCTGTGCCCCGCCGGGAGTCTGCCATGGATACAACATGATCCGGAAAGCCAGCGATTCATTATTCAACCGCTCCGCTTCGATTCGCCGCACCTCGCCGCCGCATTCTTATCCGGATTCGCTTCCCTGGTTCTAGCGATCGCATGCTATCTCGACTGGTGCGGCGCCCTGCTGCCGAGGCGCTGGCGATTCGGCGTCGGCTTCGGAAAGGCCTGGCGCGTCATGTGGCGGCGGATCCTCGCCAGATCCGAATGGAAATGGGTGCTGCCGATGGCCATCGTCGGCTGTGCAGGCATCGCGCTCGTTTGGACGCGCGACGGCGAGCGATGGCACTCACTGACCTCTTCTCTGATCGGCATGGCGGCCGGAGGAGCCGTCATCTGGACCGTACGATTCATCGCCAGCCTGATTCTCCAGCGCGAAGCGATGGGCTTCGGCGACGTCACCCTGATGGCTATGATCGGCGCCTACCTCGGCTGGCAACCGATGGTCATCGTATTCTTCCTCTCCCCCTTCGCCGGCGCACTAGTCGGCCTGATTCAGTGGGTCTTGATCCGCAACAATGTCATCCCTTACGGCCCATTCTTGTGCCTCTCAACGCTCTTGGTTGTCGTGTTTTGGGGACCGCTTTGGGAGTATTGCAGCCGGATGTTTGAAATCCATTGGCTGGTCCCCTCGGCCTTGATCGCCTGTGTGCCGGCATTGGTGCTCTTGCTGTTCGTCGTCCGCATGCTGCGAAGTCGATTCGCCCGACAATGACCAATGGAGTCTGCCGGCCAATTTGGTCATTGGTGCTTGGTCATTGGTCATTTACCCATGCTATTATTTCCACATGGGCCGACTCTTTGAAACCGTGACCGATCTGCGCACCGATGCTGCGACGCTGCGTCGTCGCCGATACGGCATCATCGAAGTCCGTGGCAGGCGATTCACAGCAATCCATCTTCGCCCTTGGCCGAAGTTTGTGTCGCTGCTCGGCGCCATGTGGGGCCAATGGTATCATCGCCACTCACGCGGCGATCGTCTCTGGCTCTACTACAATCAACCGCGCCGCCATCCAAAATTTCTGGCACTCAAATACGTCGTCTCCTCGCGCAACACGAGTTGGGCCAGCATCGTGCGGGCATCGGCAGTGCTCGACGAAATCGCCGCGATCAAGCAGAGCGACGCGCTCTTGTGCGATGCCGCCAATTTGCGCCTCACCCCGCGTTTGCTAGCACGTATGGGATGGCAACCCCATGCCCCCAGCCGCTGGCATCACAACTACATCAAGCGATTCGATAGAACCGACCCGCCACTGCAGCAAAATCGCCAGTCTGCCGACACGCTGGCAGTGATGGCTTGAATCCGCCGGTATTCTGCTCATCGCTCATTGTTCATCGCTCATCGTTGTACCAACTGCCCTTGCGGCACTAGATTTTCCCCGCTATCATCCCGCCCCAATTGTCTCCGGCAGCAGCGATTGCCGCCGCAGCACGATCTTTTCTTATCTCACGTCTCGTCGTTTGGTTTTTCCAAGGAGTGCGCCATGCCGGGCTTCTGCCGGCTAATTGTCGTTGCGCTACTGGCACTGGCCGCGGCCGGCTGTCAGCAGAACCCCAATGTTGCGCAGCAGCAAGCGCCGTTTCAGCAACAACAGTTGGCGATGATGCAGCGGCAACAGGAGTTGGCCAGCCGTACCAGTTCGCTAGACACTGACAACCAGGAATTGCAGTCGAAGCTCGCCCAGGCGCAGCAGCAGAATCATCTGCTGCAAGACCAGGTCAACGTGATGCGCGACCAATTGAATAGCACCACGCAGCAATTGGCCCAAGCTCACGAAAACCAACTGAACACCGAGCAGCAGGCCCGGGCCCTGACCGCGTCTCTGCAAAAGCGCAACGGCGCCTCGATCACCGCCAATAGCAGCCTCGCGCAACTTGCCGCAGATGAATATCCCCGGGATCGAAGTACGCCAGGATGCCGACGTCGTGCGGGTGGAACTGCCGGCCGATAAATTATTCAATCCGGGCACCGCACAATTGCGTTCCGACGCACCGCTGCTATTGGATACTGTTGCGAATGAATTACAGCGGGCCTACCCGAATCAGATCATCGGCGTGGAAGGGCACACGGATACCGATAACCCACCCGCCGGCTGGACCTCAAACCAGCAACTTTCCACATCTCGGGCCAGCTCGGTGATGGATTATCTGACCACCCGCTCACGAATGAAGCCGCAGCAATTATTCCTGGTCGCGCACGGCTCGAATCATCCAGTCGTGTCCAACGCCTCGCTGCAGGGCAAAGCCCGCAACCGCCGCGTGGAGTTGGTGGTCTACCCCGAACAGTGGCAAAAGTGATCGCGTGAAATCGTGAAGTTTCCAAGCCCAGGAGTTGAAACTCCTGGGCTTTTTTACGCGCCGCCAACCTGCCGCCGCACGCGGAATCCCGTTAGAATTCATCAACGCGAACTTGCCGCTCGTTGCCTTGTCCTTAGCAAAGTAAGTTCACTGTTCACTGCTCATAGCTCACAGCTTGCCGTCCATGATCGCCATCATCGACTACCAGATGGGCAACCTCCGCAGCGTGCAAAAGGCGCTGGAGCGCGTGGGCCAGCAGGCCACCATCACCAGCGACGCCCGCGAGATCGCCCGCGCCGACAAAGTCATCCTCCCCGGCGTCGGCGCCTTTGAAGATGCGATTGCCGAGCTGCGTCGCCGCGACTTGGTCGGCTCCATCAAAGATGTGGTGGCAGCCAACAAGCCGTTCCTCGGCATCTGCTTGGGACTACAACTATTGTTCGACGTCGGCTACGAGAACGGCACGCATGAAGGCCTCGGCATTCTGCCAGGCGAGGTGGTGAAGTTCGACGTGCCCGCCGAATTGAAAGTGCCGCACATGGGTTGGAACTCGTTGTCGATCCGTCGTCGCCCGCCGCTGTTGGAAGGGTTGGCCGAAGGCACGCACGTTTACTTCGTCCACTCGTACTACGTCAAGCCGCGCGATCCCGCAGTCATCGCCACTGAAACCGATTACGGCGGTCCGTTCTGCTCGATGATCTGGCGCGACAATCTATTCGCAACTCAGTTCCATCCCGAAAAGAGCCAAGCCGACGGATTGCGGATGCTGCGGAATTTCGGCCAACTTTAATGCACTCTGCGCTGCCGGACCGGCACTTGCGTAGGCCGGGCAAGTGTGGCATATTTCGAGTTTCTGTAACCAAATTTGGCTCTCAAGCTGGGGGGAGTTCTTTCACCCATGCAGATTTGGCCGGCTATCGATTTGCGCGGCGGAAAGTGCGTCCGCCTCCAGCAGGGAGACTATGGCCGAGAGACCGTCTTCGACGACGATCCCGCCGCCGCCGCTCGCCGCCTGGTCAGCGAAGGCGCCGAGTGCCTGCACCTGGTCGATTTAGACGGCGCGCGAAACGGACGCCCCGCGAATCTGGATGCCGTCCGCGCCATCATGTCGGCCGTCAGCGTGCCCTGCGAGCTTGGCGGCGGAATCCGCGACGATCAGATGATCGGCCAACTGCTCCAACTGGGCCTTTCGCGCCTCGTGATCGGCACCAATGCGCTGCGCGAGCCGAACTGGTTTCGATCGGTCACACGACAATATCCCCACAAGCTCGTGCTGGGCATCGATGCCCGCGACGGCATGGTGGCCACCGAGGGGTGGCTGAACACCAGCACGACTCCGGCGATCGATCTGGCAATGCAACTCGAGCGAGAACCGTTGGCGGCCCTCGTTTATACCGACATTTCCCGCGACGGAATGCTGGCCGGTCCCAATCTGCCGGCGATGCGCGCCATGCAACAGGCGGTGCGGCTGCCGGTCATCGCCTCCGGCGGTGTGACTTCGGCGGCCGACGTCGCCGCGCTGGCCGCCATTCCGATGGCCGGCTGCATCATCGGCCGCGCACTATACGAAGGCAAATTAACTCTGGCCGACGCCCTGGCCGCGGCACGTCCCGTGCCCGCGCACTAATGGAATCGTGAACACCGCAAGGAATTTAGACCATGGCAAAGTACAAAGTTGAAGATCTCCGCAACATCGCGATCTGTGGTCATGGCTCATCCGGCAAAACGATGCTGGTCGACAAGCTGCTGAACGTGACCGGGGCGGTCACCCGGCCGGCCAGCGTCGACGACGGCACCAGCGTCTGCGATTTTGACGAAGAAGAAAAGCATCACAAGTACTCGATCGAAGCGGCGCTGGTGCACTTCGATCACGGCGGCAAGCATTTCAATTTCATCGACACGCCGGGATATCCCGACTTCATCGGTCAGGCCATCGGCGCTTTGCGAGCGGTCGAAACGGCGGTCATCGCCGTCAACGCCCACTCCGGAATCGAAGTGAACACCCGCCGCGTCTTTCAAGAAGCCGGTAAAGCGGGCGTGGGCCGCATGATCGCCATCACCAAGATGGACACCGAAAATATCAACTTCCCCAAGCTTATCGCCAGCATCCAGGAAATGTGGGGCAAAGCCTGCGTGCCGCTGAATGTGCCGCTCGGCTCCGGCCACGATTTCAAAGGCGTTGTCAGCACGCTGAAGCCCCCGGCCGATGCCCCCGGGCGCTGATGAAGCCGGCGGACGTGAATCAATCGCTGATTGAAACTATCGTCGAGACGGACGAGGAAGTGCTGGCCCGCTATTTCGACGGCAAGCCCCCCACAGAGGAAGAGATCTCGCGATTGTTGGTGCAAGCGGTCGCCCAGGGAAGTTTGATCCCCATCGTCTGCCTGTCGGGCAAAACCGGCGGCGGCGTGAAGGAGTTTTTAGAGGCCCTGACGCTGTGCGCCCTCTCGCCCGATAAAATCAAGCACTCCGCCACGGACGAGGCAGGAAACGAAACAGAAGTGAAAGCCGATCCGGCCGGCCCGCTAGTGGCCCAAGTCTGGCGCACCCGCATCGATCCCTTCGTGCAAAAGCTGAGCTTCATCCGCATCTTTAGCGGCTCGATTAAGAAAGACGCCAACGTGCACGTGTCGGGCGTCAAAAAGGATGTCAAAATCGGGCCACTCCTGGAGGTGCAGGCCAGCGAAACCAAGGCCGTCGAATCAGCCTCGGCGGGCGAAATTGTCGCCATCTCTAAAACCGAGGATCTGCACACCGGGGCCACACTGGGCAAATACATCATGCCCCCGTTAAAGTTCCCCACGCCGATGGTCGGCCTGGCCGCGGTGCCGAAGACGCGCGGGGATGAAGCCAAACTTTCTGGCGCGCTGCACAAAATCGTGGAAGAAGATTCCACTTTCCGCTTGGATCGCGACCCGCAGACCAAAGAAATGGTGATGACGGGCATGAGCGAGCTGCACCTGATGATTCTGCGCGAGCGGCTCAAACGCCGCGACAAAGTGGAAGTCGAAGTGCATGAACCAAAAATCCCTTATCGCGAAACGGTGCAAAATAAGGCCGAGGGAAGCTACCGCCACAAGAAGCAATCGGGCGGCCGCGGCCAGTTCGGCGAAGTGCACATCCGCATGTTCCCCTTCCCCAAAGACACCAAAGTCGAAGAATTTTGCACCAAGGCCCACTTCCCCCACATGCGGGAATATCACTACGACGAAAAGCACAACTTCGTGTGGGTCGATTCCATCGTCGGCGGCACGATCCCGAACAACTTCCTGCCGGCCGTGGAAAAAGGTTTCAAGGAAAGGCTCGATCGTGGCGTCATCGCCGGCTATCAGGTGCAAAACGTCGGCGTCGAAGTCCACTTCGGCAAGTATCACGACGTCGATAGCTCCGAAGCCGCTTTCAAGACCGCTGGCTCAATGGCCTTCCGCAATGTTTTTCAAGAGGCGAGGCCCGCGCTGTTGGAGCCGATCGTCACGCTGCACATCACCGTGCCCAACAACAAAGTGGGCGATATCAACAGCGACATGTCCGGCCGCCGCGGCCGCCCGCTGGGAATGGAATCCGCCGGCGGCGACCTGCAAACCATTTCCGTCTCCGTTCCGCTGGCCGAAGTCACCACCTACGCCCGCACCCTGTCGAGCATCACCGGCGGGCAGGGCAGCTACACGATGGATTTCAGCCACTACGACGTGGTGCCGGGCAACGTCCAAAAGTCGATCATCGAAAAGGCGGTGATGGAAAAGGAAGAGGAGGAATAGTCCTCCGAATTGCCTCAATTTCCTTTAGACGCCCGGCCGACAACAGTCAGAGGACGGTTGATTTTGCCCACTTTGACGCCTACGATAATCGCAGTTGAGCGTCAGGGCCGCCGTTAATGTTTGCCCTGTTTTACCGTCTTCGCTGCGGTCGCCTCGAGCATCCTATCATTCCTATGGACAATTTCACCCGCAGCTTGTGTGTTTGCGTGTGTTGTTGCCCGGTCTAGTTCCGGACGCGATTTCCTGTGCGTCTGTGTCCAGTTCCCCAGGTCCGCCAAATAGCGGAAGTTTTCCGTAACATCGTGCCTTCAAATCTCGCTTAACAACTGGACCCCTGACTCCTAACCCCTAGACCCTCCTGAACTCTGGCCCCAGCCATGGCCACCGATATTCGTCTCCGCGAACAATTGCCCGAGCTCACCAAGAAGATCGTGCAGACCTACAGCGAGGTCGGCTCGATCAATCACTTGGGCCATTGCCCGCTGCCGAACTACGACGTAATCATCGCCTGCTGCGAAGATCTGAAGGAGATTCTCTACCCCGGCTTCCGCCGCCGCGAAGGGCTGCACATGGGCAATGTGCTGTACCACGTCGGCGATCTGATCGATTCGCTGCACGATAAGCTCACCGTCCAAATCGGCCGCGCCCTGCGCCACGACGCCGGCGCCAGCGAAATGTGCACCGAGGAAGCCGACTTTGAAGCCCTTGGCCAGGTAAAGACCATTCAATTTCTGGAGCAGATTCCCGAAATCCGCAAGCTCCTCGCGCTCGATGTGGAAGCCGCCTTCGCAGGCGATCCGGCCGTCCGCACCCCCGACGAAGTCATCTTCTGCTACCCCGGCCTGGAAGCAATCACTATTTTTCGCTTGGCTCATGTCCTGCACGGCTTGGGTGTGCCGTATATTCCGCGCATGATGACCGAATGGGCCCACTCGCGCACCGGCATCGATATCCATCCGGGCGCGACGATCGGCAAGTATTTTTTCATCGACCATGGCACCGGCGTGGTGGTCGGCGAGACGACCGAAATCGGCGACCACGTCAAGCTTTACCAAGGCGTCACGCTTGGTGCTCTAAGCTTCCCCACCGACGGCGAAGGCAACCTCCAGCGCGGCCACAAGCGGCACCCGACGCTGGAAGATTACGTGATCGTGTACGCGAGTGCCACCATTTTGGGCGGCCGCACACGAATTGGGCACCATTCGGTGGTCGGTTCCAGCGTGTGGCTCACTCGCAGCGTCGAGCCAAACACGACGGTGGTGCTCGAAGCGCCGAAGCTGAAAATGAAGAACGAAGCCGAAGAGCTGGCGCCGGAACTGAATTACGTGATCTAGCCGGCCAGCCGCTGAAGCTGCTCGAATTCGGCTTCCAGATCGGCGTGCAACTGCTCAAAGTCTGCCTCGAGGCACTCGGCCAGGCACGCCTCCGTCACCGAGGTGATTCTCGAATTCAGGCACGCCAGGCGATGCCGGTACAGCGACAGCAAGACCGGGTGCCGGTGCCGTTCGAAGAATTCGCTAATCGTTCCGTCGACTTCGATCCATCCAACGATTCGACTAGACAACGCAAGCTCCCTTCGAGTTGGCCGATTATATGGCCTGTTACGCCTGCCGCGGTGGCTCAAGAGATTGCCGATCCGCCTGCCCCGTGTTTCGCATCAGCCGCCGCCAACACTTTCTTTCGGCATCCTCGGCGAATCGCCGTAAGCCAGACACCGCATTTGTCGGCCGGAATTCGCCAAGGCGAACATCCGCGCGGCCGGTTTATGCGGAGAGATTGAATCGTGACGGGCAACCAGCACTGCTCACGATGCCGTGCTGTGCTCCGCCATCCGCAACTGAGCGCGTGCTTGCAACTCTGCCCGATCGCGGATCGCCATCAGTTCCGGCGAGTCCGCCTTGCGGGCCCGCGCTCGCCAAATGTTCCCGAGCCACGCCGGCGTCGAGCTTCTCCACCGGGATGGCCTGCTGGGTGAGGATCGAAATCTGGTCGTTGGCCACCTGCACGAAACCCCCATCGATGTACAACCGCACCGTCCGCCCATCCTCCCGCACCCGCAGCTCGCCGTACCCCAGCCGGCCGATGAACGGGCTATGCCCCGGCGCGATGCCCATTTCGCCGTCGTACAGCGGCAGCGCGATAAACTCCGCCGGCATCTGCAAAGCCGTCGCCTCAGGAGTGACCACAATGCATTCCATGATCGGTATCGGGCTGGTAACGTCGACGCCTGCTTCGTAATGCTCAACCATATTTTAGCAAATGCCTGAGTGACTAAATGCCTAAACGACTAAACGACACGTCCGATATTCCGTTACTTAGCCATTCAGTCATTACTTCTTGCTCATTTTCTTGGCTTGCTCTTCCGCCTGCTCGACCACTCCGACGTACATGAACGCCGACTCCGGCAAGTGATCCCACTTGCCGTCGCAAATTTCTTCGAAGCTGCGGATCGTCTCGCGCAGCGGCGTGATTTCGCCCGGCTTCCCGGTGAACACTTCGGCCACCAAGAACGGCTGCGAAAGGAACCGCTCGATGCGGCGAGCCCGGTTCACCACCTGCTTATCCTCTTCGCTCAATTCTTCCACGCCGAGGATGGCGATGATGTCCTGCAACTCACGATACCGCTGCAGAATGCCCTGCACGCGGCGAGCGATCGCATAGTGCCGTTCGCCGACGTACTGTGGATCCAAAATTCGGCTCGACGAAGCCAGCGGATCCACCGCGGGGTAAATACCCTTCTCCGAAATCGCACGCTCCAGATACAAAAATGCATCCAACTGACCGAACGCAGTCGCCGGGGCGGGATCGGTCGGATCGTCGGCCGGCACGTACACTGCCTGCACGCTCGTGATGGCGCCGCGCGATGTCGAAGCAATCCGCTCCTGCAAGGCGCCCATCTCGGTGCCCAACGTCGGCTGATATCCTACCGCGCTAGGCATGCGGCCCAAAAGCGCCGACACTTCGCTCCCCGCTTGTGAAAAACGGAAAATGTTGTCGATGAACAGCAGGGTATCCGCACCGGTCTTGTCGCGGAAATATTCAGCCATCGTCAGCGCCGAAAGCGCCACTCGCAAACGGGCCCCAGGCGGCTCGTTCATCTGGCCGAACACCATGCACGTTTGCTCGATCACGTGCCGCCCCGTGTCGCCGATCTTTGCTTCCTGCATTTCAATCCACAGATCGGTTCCTTCACGGGTTCGCTCGCCCACGCCCGCGAATACCGAATATCCACCGTGAGCGCTGGCGATACGGGCAATCAATTCGGTCAGGATCACCGTCTTGCCCAAACCCGCCCCGCCGAACAAGCCGGCCTTTCCGCCGCGCACAAACGGCGTGAGCAGGTCGATCACTTTGATGCCCGTCTCAAACACTTCGGTCTTGGTCGATAGATCGGTGACCAACGGCGGATCGCGATGGATCGGCCAAAATTCCTTGGCGTTCACCGGCCCGCGATTGTCGATCGGCTCGCCCAGCAGATTGAACACGCGACCCAAAGTGGCTTCACCCACCGGCACCGTCACCGGCCCGCCGGTATCGACCACTTCCATGCCGCGGACCATGCCGTCGGTATTGCCCAGCGCAACGCAACGCACTCGTCCGCCGCCAAGGTGCTGTTGCACCTCGCCGGTGAGATGAATCTTGGTGCCTTTGATGTCGGCATCCACTTTGATGGCGTTGTAAATCGCCGGCAAATGCTCTTCGGGGAACTCCACGTCAAACGTGGAGCCGATAATTTGCGTCACTCGCCCCGTCTGTTTCGCGGCAGCGCCGTGGGGAGCAGGTTGTTTCTTAGCGGCAGGTGCAGTGGCCATTTCAATTATCCATTAACCGTGATTAGTGATTTATTTTGCTCGTTAAACACCGACCCAACCATCGGCCGTTACTCGTCATTCCCCATTCCTACTTTGTACTTCCTACTTCAGCGCCTCAACGCCCCCCAACACTTCCATAATCTCGCCGGTAATCTGGCTCTGCCGTGCACGGTTGTACGCCATGCTCAGCGCCTTGATCAATTTGTCCGCATTGTCGGTGGCCGACTTCATCGCCACCTTCCGGGCGATCTGCTCGCTCACGGCGGAATCGAGAAAGCACTTGAACAACTTCACCTTGAAGCTGGTCGGCACAACCTCTTCCAAAATGCTTTCGGCCGAAGGCAGAAACTCGTACATCGATTCGCCCGTGCCTTCCGCCATCTTCTCCTCCGGGCCTCCCAACGACGACAACGGCAACAGCGTTTCGACCGTCGCGGTTTGCTTGCTCAGGCTGTCGAAGCGGGTATATGCCACGTCGAGCCGATCGAGATCGCCCAGGGCGTATTCCTCCAGATAGCGATCGGCCAGCACGTCGACTTCCGCAAAGGACGGCTTATCTTCGAAGTGCGTGTAGGTCTCGTCCCCCTTAATAGCGCGATACCTGAACGCCGCGATGCCGCGCTTGCCGGAAATTTCCAGTTCCACCTCCGGCACCGACGCCTTCAGCTCGTTGTAACGCGCCAAAGCCTGCCGAAACACGTTCGAATTGTAACCGCCGCACAGCCCGCGGTTGCCCGTGATCACCAACAAAATCGCCCGGTTCGTTTTTTCCCGCGGCTGAAGCAACGGATGGCTGACCTCCATGCCGCTTTGTGCCAAATCGGCCACGAGCCTGGTGATCCGCTTCGTGTAAGCCGTGGCCGCATGCGCGCGGTCCATCGCCTTCTTGAATCGCGCCGTGGCGATCAATTCCATTGTCCGCGTAATCTTGCGAATATTGCGGACGCTGCGGCGACGTCGATCGAGTGCTCGGGCCTTGGCCATATCAAACTCGCGCTACCTGCTTTTCCTTTTTCTTGGCGCCGCCCCATTGCGCCTTAAATTGGCCGATGGCGGCAGTCAGTGCCTTTTCCGTTTCGGCGTCGAAATCTTTCGTGTCGGCGATCTTTTTGCGAATCTCCGGTTTCTGGTCGCGGATGAACGTGATGAAGGCTTTCTCCCAATTCAAAACTTCATTACGCGGCACTTCGTCCAGATAGCCGCGCGTGCCAGCATAGATGCTCATCACCTGATCGGTCACGTCCATCGGCTGGTACTGGCCCTGCTTCAACAGTTCGACCATGCGATAGCCGCGATCCAACCGGGCCTGCGTGGCGGCGTCCAAATCGGTGCCCAACTGGGCAAACGCTTCCAATTCGCGGAAGCTTGCCAGGTCCAGCCGCAAACCGCCGGCCACTTTCTTCATCGCCTTGATCTGAGCGTTGCCGCCTACGCGGCTCACCGAAATACCCACGTTCATAGCCGGCCGAATGCCGGCGAAGAACAAGTTCGGCTGCAAATAAATCTGCCCGTCGGTGATCGAAATCACATTCGTGGGAATATACGCCGACACTTCGCCTTCCAGCGTTTCGATAATCGGCAACGACGTTAGCGAGCCGCCTCCCATCGCATCGCTTAACTTGGCGGAGCGTTCCAGCAGCCGGCTGTGAGCGTAAAAAATATCCCCTGGATATGCCTCGCGTCCCGGCGGCCGCCGCAACAACAACGACAACTGCCGGTAGGCCTGTGCCTGTTTCGAAAGATCGTCGTACACAATCAACGCATGTTGCTTGTTGTACATGAAGTATTCAGCCATGGCCGTGCCCGCATACGGGGCCACGTATTGCAGCGGGGCAGGGGAGCTGGCCCCGGACAAAATCACCGTCGTGTAATCCATCGCGCCGTGCTTCCGCAAGGCTTCGATCGTATTGGCCACGGAAGATTCCTTCTGTCCGATGGCCACATAAAAGCATTTCACGCCGCTGTCGCGCTGATTGATGATCGCGTCGATGCCGACGGCGGTTTTGCCCGTCTTGCGGTCGCCGATGATCAATTCGCGCTGGCCGCGACCGATCGGCGTCATGGCGTCGATCGCCTTGATGCCTGTCTGCAGCGGTTCGCGCACCGGCTGACGTTCGGCCACGCCCGGGGCCAAGAATTCCACCGGCCGCCGCTCGGTCGTCACGACCGGACCTTTCCCGTCCAACGGATTGCCCAACGGATCCAACACACGGCCAATCACCGCATCCCCCACCGGCACGCTCAACAACCGACCTGTGCTGCGTACCTCATCCCCTTCTTCGATCTTCAGATAATCGCCCAGAATGATCACGCCCACGGAGTTCTCTTCCAGGTTGAACGCCAGGCCATTGATGCCGCTGGGAAATTCCACCATTTCACCGGCCATCACGCCCGACAGACCATACACGCGCGCGATGCCATCCCCCACCTCCAGCACCCGGCCGACATCGCGGATGTCGATCTTCGTCTGGTACTGTTGGATTTCACTCTGCAGAACTGAAGCGATCTCGTCGGCTTTGAATTTCATGCACGCTCCTGTTGAGCATTTGTTCCCGCAGCCCCTTGAGCTGCGTGGCTATGGATCCATCGAACACCCGATCTCCAATCCGCAGCACGATGCCGCCGATCAACTCGGGATGAATTTGTTTGTCTAACAACGGTTGCAGGTGCAGCCGGTTTTGAAGGTCCTCAACGATTCGTTTCTCGGCCGCCGCATCCAACGGCTCCGCGGTGCTGACCATGACGGTCACTCGCTTCCGCGCCTTGTTGTATTCCTCATGAAACGCCAAATGCACGAGCCGCAGCATGTCCAGCCGCCCATGCCGAGCCACCACTTTCAAGAAACTCAGAAACACCGGCGATGCCCGATCGCCGAACGCTTTCTGAATCATGGCTTCCTTGGCATTCTCTTCGACGAAGCTCGATTCCCACACCGCCTCGAGTTTCGGCATCTTTTCCAAGACGTCGTCCACCAGCGAATCGTATTCCTGCAGAACGCTTTCGGTGGCCTTGGCCTGCTCCGTGGCGGCCAGAAGCGCCTGCGCATAAACCTCGCCGCCCGCCACTCCCCCGTGTCATACGTCGGCAGCTTCGAAAACCGTCGCGGTGATGTCAGCGTTTCTTCCAACCTAGTAAGTCCAATCTTGAAACCCGAAACTCGAAACCCGAAACTAGTTCTCGCTCGGCGTCGCCGCCGCAAACTTGTTCAGCGATTCCTGCACCAACTTCGCACGCTCCTCCGCCGAAAGTTTCGCGCTGATCACCTTGCCCGCCAGTTGGATCGCCAGATCAGCACTGCGTTGCGACAGCTCTTCCACAGCCGCATCGGTCGCCGTGCGAATATCGCGCATCGCCCGCTGGTGCTCCTGCTGCGCGGCCGTGCGGGCCTCGCCCACAATTTCCTGCTTCACGCCTTCGGCATCCTTGCGCGCTTCCTCGAGCATTTGGCGCACCTGGTCGGCAGCACCGGCCAATTTGCTCTCGTACTCCGCCAGCATCGATTTAGCATCGTCCTGGGCACGCTGTGCCGCGGCGATGTTCTCGGCGATGTGATGCTCTCGGCGGTCCAATGCGTGAGCAATCGGCCCCCAAGCGAACTTCCACAGTACTCCGAACAACACCAGGAACACAACGAACGTCCAGACCGCCAAATCGGTATCCACCGCCAGCGGATTCGGCTCCTGATGCAGCGCCTCTTCGGCTTTTACTTCCGCGGTGCTCACCGACTCTCTGAACTCGGTTCCAGGTGACTCTTCGCGCTGAGCGAATGCCGCCGATTGCCGCCAGGAAATCCCGCCGGCCACCACCAGCGCAGCCAGCGCGATTACAAACATCCGTCGATAGGAACTGAGCATCTCAAACTCCGCTGTATAAAGCCGCCGCTTACTCGCCCCACGCATCTCGCCCCTTACTTGTTGAACAACATGCACACGATCAAGGCGAAGAACGTCGCCCCTTCAATCAACGCCGCGGCGATGATCATCGCGGTTTGCACGTTGCCGGCCACTTCCGGCTGTCGGGCCATGCTCTCCACGGCCGACGAACCGATGCGCCCGATGCCCAAGCCCGCGCCCAACAGCACGATGCCTGCGCCGAACGCGCTGCCAAAGTTCATGCTGAAGCCGCCGGCGCTTCCAGCAGCCCCGCCCGGCCCCTGAGCAAACGCTGGCGAAGCCACCAGCAACACGATTCCGCACAACACTAAAACTCGCGTCAACTTATTCACTCTCGCGTCTCCTTAAAGGATTGGGCCCGTTCGTCGCTTGCAGACCTCCGCCGATCAATGCGGATGGACCGCCATTCCGATGAACAAGGCCGACAAAAAGGTGAAGATATAGGCTTGTAATACTCCCACGAATAATTCCAGCAAACTCAACGCGGTGGCGCCCAGCACGCTCGCCGGCATCACCCCCCAAAAAACCATCTGACCGGCCGTCGCCACGATGAAGCTCAACAGCACCGCCAGCACCATGTGCCCGCCCATCATGTTCGCCAAAAGACGAATGGCCAACACGAAGTGCCGAATGCACAGGCCGATGATCTCGATCATGAAAATCATGGGAATCAGAAAGATCGCCAACGGCAGCGGCACGTCGATGTGCGGCACCTGGGCCAACCAAAACTTCGCCGGCCCCAATTTCACCATCCCCGCCCCCAGCACCGTCACAAAAGTGACGATCGCCAGCGCGCCGGTCGTGGCCAATGCCCCGGTCGGCGACCCGGCCCAAGGCAACAGGCCGAACAAATTGCAAAACAGCACAAAGAAGAACATCGTCCAGATGAACGGCAAGAACTTGTCCGCCTCGTGATGACCGATCGCCGGCCGCGCCACTTCGTCGCGCAAATACACCAACAGCGATTCCAGCAAATTCCACCACCGGCCTTTTGGCACGTCGCTCTTGCGCATCCGTTGCGACAAGCGGATGAAAATCGCCGCGATCAATATCGCGACCACCAATTCAATGAGCATGAACTTGGTGATCTTGAATCCGCGCACGTGTCCCTCCGTGCTGTCGCCGATAAACGGCTGCGGAATCTGCACGATTCCATCAGGCGGCGCCAAAAACTTCGGAACCTCGAAATGATCCGCGTCCTGTATGTGCCCGAACAAATGGCTCGGCTCGAAGGGATTGTGCGCTGCGGCGGAATGTGCGGCGTGATCGGGCATATCGTCAAGTAGCCTTCGTCGGCTGAATTTGAGACACCGCCAGAAGCGTATCGAACGGCAATGCGATCAAATAAAAGGCCAATACGAAATACACAAATCCGGCGTCCGACAGCGCGCCGCGATTCAATTGCACAAGCACACACGCCGCCAATGGCAGGAATATCCGCACGGCCATGCCCAGCAGCAGGCTGGCCATGATTTGACCAGGACGTCGCAATAATTCGCTGATCGCTAGCGCCATCGTCGACGAAATCCAGACGACCGCCCCGGCGATGATCGCAGCAACGCAGGCCGGCGAGCCTTGCCATGCGAATGCAACCGGCAACGCTACCGCCAGTGCAATAATTAACAACAGCGCCAATACCAGCGAGCGCCCTAAGGGTCCCAACCTTCGAAGCCAATCTCTGGCGGCAGGGGTCACGATTGCGGGTGATTCTTATCGGTAGGATGCTTGGCGCGGGTCTCGGCGGCAGTGATGCGTATCAATTGCATGATCGCCGTCGTGATGCCCAACGCAAAACCAATCAGCATAAATACAATCCGTGTGCCGAGCTTCAGATCGATCCAATAGCCGATCAAGCCCGGCACCACCATTTCGGCCGCGACAACGGTGACCCGCGTACCCCACGCCCAGGCTAGGGAAATGGCCGAGCGATCGTCCGCGGAATGGCGGTCCATGAAGGGCGATCTCTGATCCACGGGGGGACTGGGTTTCAGAAATCGTTGCAGCCGGCTTCGCCGAGTGGAAAAACCGACCTCAACACCGCTTCAAACAGAGGCTTAACACCAACCGTTTTCACACTTCGGGCCGCAATGGTTGGGGTCAATCTAATTAAGCTTGCTGGCAGCGTCAACGAGAGTTGGTCCGTATTTGTGATTTTTTTCACAAAATCTCCCCACCGCGCGCATCCTCTTGCGCACCCCGACCTTGCAACGCAGCCAACTCCGCCCGATCGATCCGCAGTTGCGGACGACTCCAAGCCACAGACCCCCGCCGACCAACTCGCGACTCCTCACACCGTCGCGCGACGCAAGTTATTCATTTGCATCGTGTTACTGCTCAAAGTTGCATCCCATTTTAAGTCGAAACGGCACGGTCAATCATTGTGGAAAACCCCGCGGTTGATTAAACTTAAATGCGGTGGGATATTCGATCGGTCGCATAGCGACCACTCGATAATCCTGGGGGGAAACACTCTATCCGCTGCGCCAGGAAAGGCTCTTCGGGCTTCAGTGTCGTGCCGGCCGAATCGTCGTAAGTGTTTGCATGGTTCAGGTCACGGACGATTCTCTGAATCACTGGTCTCGGCAGCAACGTAACCGCGTTGCGTCGGGAAAGCGGAGGAAGTCCAAGTATGACCGCCCGATCGCTACGCACCCACAGCCTAAAAAATCTCGGCGAGATGGCGCGCAAACGCGGAGTCCGCGGTTGGCAGTCCATGCGCAAAGACCAATTGGTGCGGGCTCTTCTAAAAAACGCCGTGAAGCATGCGGCCGTTTCGAAATCACGCACTAAAAAATCGCTGTCCGTCGGTCGCGGCGCTCCAAAACGCACCACCACGCGCAGCCGCGCTACCTCGCATGCCTCACCGGTCCATTCCGGCTCGCGCATAGTCAAACGCCTCGAACAAGCCAAGTTGCGACTGCTACGCGCCAAGATTCTGGCAACCAATTCCACAGATGGCCGCAGCAGCAGGGCGAAAGATCGCCTGGTCGTCATGGTTCGCGGCCCATACTGGCTCCACGTTTACTGGGAACTGACGCCCAGCGGCGTCGTTCGTGCCCAGGCCGCCCTGGGCGAACTATGGCACACCGCCAAACCGATCCTCCGCCTGCTGACGGTCTCCTCGCCGGGTGCATCCACCGCTTCGGAGCGCGTGGTGCGCGACATCGCCATCCACGGCGGAGTGACAAACTGGTATGTCGATGTTGTCGAACCGCCGCAGACCTACCGCATGGAAATCGGCTACCTGGCAACTGGCGGCCGTTTCTTCTCCTTGGCCCGCAGCAACACGGTGGTCACGCCCTCTTCCCCCGTCGACGAGAAGCTCGACAACCATTGGTCTGAAGTAGTGCAGGATTGCGACAAGATCTACGCCATGAGCGGCGGCTACTCGCCCGAAGTCAATTCCAGCGAGTTGCAGGAGGTGTTGGAAGAACGTCTGCGGCGACCCGTCGGTTCGTCCATTGGCAATCGCTACGGCACCGGCGCCGAATACCTGGTCATGCGTGAACGCGCAGTGCAATTCAAAGTCGATGCTGAAATGGTGCTTCACGGCACCACGCATCCCGAAGCGCAGGTGACGTTGCAGGGCGCACCACTGAAGCTGCGGCCGGATGGCACGTTCAGCGTGCGGCTCGAGCTGCCCAATCGCCGCCAGGTGATTCCGCTGGTCGCCAGCACAAAGGATGGCGCCTCGCAGCGCACTATCGTCGTGGCCGTCGAGCGGAACACCAAGGTCATGGAACCGATCCACCGCGAACCGAGCGAATAATTCGCGGCCCTCCTGCCTGGATTCTTCTCCGCCGCATTTTGCATTCTGCAATCCGCATTTTGCATTCGTCCCGAAGGTCCCCTTGCCGCATCCGCCGGCGCAACGCATGATGGTGCGATGCGTTAACACGCCGCTTTTACGCCGTAATTGCGTGGCCCCCGTGTCGAAAGATCTCACTTCCATTTTGGACGGCTGGCAGCACGAGCCCGACCGGTTCTCCGTCCGCATCGTGCCCGGCGACGACGGCCGCGACAAAATCCAGGTGCGGCTCGACCTGGGAATCCTGCAAATGGAAATCGACGGCCGCCCCGACGGCCAGCAGCCCGAAGGTCTGGAGTCGTGGTTCGACGTCTTCCGCTCCCGTCAACGGGAGCACGATACCGCCAATCCAGACGGCGCATCGTTTCAGCTTTCCCCCGATGATTGCCAATTGCTGCTCCGCGAAGGCGTCCAGTATTACCACCGCTACTTGAGCTTTTGGCATTTGGAACGGTACGAACTGTGTGCCCGTGATACGTCCCGGAATCTGAAGCTGTTCGCCTTCGTCAAGGAGTTCGCCAGCAAGGATCAGGATCGACTGCTGTTCGATCAATATCGACCGTACGTGACGATGATGCACGCCAAAGCCGTGGCCACGCCGCTCGTTCAACTGCAGCAATTCGATGCCGCCATTCAAGTAATCAACGCCGGCGTCTCGGCCATCCAAAAATTCCTGTCCGAATACGGCCAAAGCGATCGGGCCGATCGCTGCGGCGAGCTCACGCATCTGGAGCGCTGGCGCGATCAAATCTTGGCCCGCAAGCCGGCGCTTCCGGCGCCGCCCCCCGATCCCGTCGATCAATTGCGCTCCGACCTGCAGCAAGCCGTGGCCGAGGAAAATTTCGAAGAGGCCGCCCGGCTGCGTGACGAGCTCCGCCGCCGCACAAACCTCGGCTAAGCGGTCTCCCGGCATTTTGTCGAAACAGGTAGGAAGCCGTCTGAATTCTTCCTCTTCTCTAACAGCGTATAATTCCATTGGAGACGCAAACGTCGAGCAAACTTCGTTTGAGGGAGGAGGCTTCTATGATCTCTCACACTTTACTTCGCGACGAAGGCGTTTTGATGCTCTCGCCCAAGGCGCCGCTGGAGGCCAGCGATTTCCAAGAGTTGGCCAGTGAAGTCGATCCCTACATCGCCGAACACGGCAACTTGCAGGGCTTGATGGTCGTGGCCGAACGGTTTCCGGGATGGCGAAATTTTGCGGGGCTCAGGTCGCACGTACGATTTGTTCGCAATCACATCGCCAAGATCAAAAAGATCGCGGCGGTGACTGACAACAAGTTGTTGTCGATCTTCCCGCGAATGATGTCGTTCTTGTTTTCAGGCAAGTTCCGCTACTTCAGTCACGCGGATCGGGAATCAGCACTCGCCTGGGTACGCACAAAGTAATCGGCTCTCGTCCGGACCGCGACGCTGTGCGATAGCCGGAAACGCGCCAAGCCCGGCGAATCTACGCTCGGCACATTCGTGCCGTTTGCGCAACCGATGGTTAGCTTGTATAATCTGGTGCGCATCGGGGCCACAGTTAAATCTGCAAATGTCTTCATCGCCCATGTCCGCGGCGCTTCAAGAAAAACGAGACGCTCTACTGAACTTGCATCGCGGCTACGGAAGCTGCGCGGTGGCGTTTTCCGGCGGCGTCGATAGCGCCGTGGTGGCCAAAGCCGCCCAGTTACGCGCTCGGCGATCGTGCGGTCGCCATCACAGGGGCAAGCGCCAGCCTTGCCGAAGGCGAGTTGGAAGCCGCCCGCCAGTTGGCTCGCGATATCGGCATCCGCCACGAAGTGCTGACCACCGGCGAATTCGACGACCCCCATTACACGGCCAATCCAGCCAATCGCTGTTATTTCTGCAAGACCGAGCTCTACGAGCAAATCGAACCGCTGGCGGCCAAGCTCAATCTGGCGGTGATCGTCAATGGAGCCAACGCCGACGACACCGCTGATTGGCGCCCCGGAACTGCAGCCGCGCAAGAACATCGTGTGCACAGTCCTCTCGCTCAGTGCGGATTCACCAAGGCCGATGTGCGCGCACTCGCCGCGATTTGGCAACTGTCCGTATCCGATAAGCCGGCCACCCCATGCCTTTCCAGCCGCGTGGCCTACGGCGAAGAAGTCACGCCGCCGCGCCTGCAAATGATCGACCGTGCCGAACAACTGCTGCGTTCATTGGGACTGCAAACCGTTCGCGTGCGGTATCATCACGGCGACCTGGCTCGATTGGAAGTTCCCATCGACGCCATCCCGCTGCTGGCGGCGCCTGAAACGCGCGCTCGTCTGACCGCGGAACTAAAGAAATTGGGCTTCCACTACGTGACGCTCGACCTCGAAGGCTTCCGCTCCGGCAGCCAAAACGAAGCGCTGGTCGGACTTCCCGCCGATAGTTCGCTGCCAATCGTCGATACAACTTAATTCAAAACGATAGCCGGAGGGCAACGCCCTCCGGAGCCGTACCACAATACCAACCATCTCCAACCGCGCTACTGGGCAATTTGGTCATTGGTCATTGGTCATTGGTCATTGGCCATTGGCCATTCGCTCTCACAGCGGCTTCACCGAGTGCACCCAAGTCTCCACCACTTTCTGCGGTGGGCCATAGATCCGCGTGAAGGCCGGCTCGAACTCTTCCCCTTCGCGCAGCGCCACAATCAGCGACGAAAACTTCGTGCTGCTGGCCATCAAGTCTTTCACGAATCCATAAGCGGCCACGGCGCCGTCCTCTGGCGGCAGTTTGTGTTCCAGAAATCCTCCGACCTTGCCCCCCGCGAACAGCTCGTCCAAGCGCGCGTTCCAGCGGTGAACCCGTGCGGAACGCCCATCTGCCCGCGACGCGCAAACCCGGCCCAAGCCTTCGCAAAACCATGCCGGCGGCGCTCCCGGCAGGCTGGCCGCGTACACCGACGCCGCTTGTTGGGCGATCATGTCCGCCAGCGAATAGTCGCCGCCGCTTTCCGGCGCCACGAACACTCCGTAAGCGTCGACGATGTCATATTTCCAATGGCCGCGCCACTCCGACGGCAGGTCGCGCTCTTCGACCATTCGGCCGAACTCGCTGTACTCGTAGCGCGTCGGAAATAGAAACAGTGTGATTCGTCCCTTCACCAACGGCTGGTCGGCCGGCACGCGCAACAGCTTCACCAGCGCCGTCGCCTGGGTTTCGGCCGCTTCGGCGGCCTCATCCAGCACCGCTTGATTGACGTTGCCAATCAAAAGAAAATTCTTCGTTTCGGCAGTCAACGGCTTTTCGCTCGGATCGGCCAACCGCCATTTGAGCTGCGCCTGATCGCGCCGATCGGCGATCAGATCTTCGTGCGAAAGCGATTTTGCCCGCGACGTTGACGCCAGCACCGGCAGCGCTTCCGCCGGATTCGCTCCGTCGAACTTTCCCCCCTCGGCTATCCACGTTTCGAATTTGGCGATCACCTCGTCGTCCAGCGCCGGCTTACGCAGCGGCATCCGCGCACCGGCCGTCCCTTTGAGTTTCCTGATGAGCAAGCTGTCCTCGGGATTGCCGGGCTTCCAGAGATTTCCGCTTTGCCCGCCCGCCATAAAATCGCGGAACGAATCCATCCGCATTTGCCCGCCGGCCATCTTCCTCACGTGGCAATTCAGGCAGTTGGCCACCAACACCGGTGCAATGTCGAGAGAAAAGCGGACCGTTTCTTTTCCGGTCGGGATCGCCAACGTCAGCCGCGGATTCTCCGTATGCTGTTTGGCGACCACGGCCGGAACCAGCTTGTTCAGCGAAACCTTGGCGTCGGGCCCGTCGAATTTCGCCCCGGCCTTAATCCAGTTCGTCAACAGCGAAATATCCTCTTCGCTCAACTTGGGTCCGCCCTTGGGCATCTTCCCCGATTCCACCACGGCCATGAGCCGGCTCACTTTTGCATCGCCCGGCACAACGACCGCGCCCTTGGGCGTTCCCTTCATCAGCGCGTCAAACGTGCTCATGCTCAACCGGCCGCGGTTGTTGTTCACGTGGCAGCGGCCGCACTTTTCCACCAACAACGGCGCAATGTCTCTCACAAAGCTTGGGTTGGCCGGCACCCGATCAGCCGCTCGCGAGCCCGACGCGCCGGCAACGACAATCGCCAACGCCACAAACGCTCTCGAACATTGCTTTCCAAAGGCCGCGATTCGCATCCGTTCAATATAAATCCCCGCCCCCCGCGGCAACAGCTTCAACTTCCAAGCGGACAAGACGGAAGAAGATCAGAAGAACAAGAGATGAGAAGAGAAGCGCATACAAAATCTCCTTGTCTGCTCTTCTAGTCTTCTCCTCTTCTAGCGGCGCCGCCGCTTATCGCGGCTGCCGGGGCCGATCGTGGCGGCGCACCACCTCGCGCGGAACGGCAAACATCCGACGTGTCGGCTTGTAGCCGTATTCCACGGCGAACCATTCCGCATACCGCTCTCGATCGACCGAACGAGAGTTCCGGTCGTCCAGCAGATGCCCTAATTCATGGATCAGGATG